>NZ_JAZHRQ010000001.1:0-4800000 GCF_036924575.1 Bradyrhizobium sp. AZCC 1577 | reverse complement strand
CCTTTTCTGGTTTTTGATGGTCCCCGTCCGCGCTTTTTCCGATCACAGGGAATACAGCCATGGACGATCTCGACCATAGAAATCTCGGCGTGAAGCTCAAACTCTGGCACCTTCAGGAAGATGCGCCGGGCATGGTGTTCTGGCATCCGCGCGGCTACGCGGTCTACCGGGTGCTGGAGGATTATGTCCGGCGCAAGATGCGCCAGGCCGGCTATGCCGAGGTCCGGACACCGCAGCTTCTGCCAAAGGAGTTCTGGGGCCGCAGCGGGCACTGGGACAAGTTCGGCGAGCACATGTTCCGGGTCGACGACGGCGAGCAGGCGATGGCGCTGAAACCAATGTCGTGCCCGTGCCACGTGCAGATCTTCAACAAGGGGCTGCGCTCGTGGCGGGAGCTTCCGATCCGCTATGCCGAGTTCGGCGCCTGCCACCGCAATGAGCCGTCCGGTTCGCTCCACGGCATCATGCGGACGCGCGCCTTCGAGCAGGACGACGGGCATGTGTTCTGCCGCGAGCAGGACGTGGAGGGCGAAGTCGCGTGCTTCATCGCCCTGCTGGGCGAGGTCTACCGGGAACTCGGTTTTCCCGACTACGAGGTGGCGCTGGCGACGCGGCCGGCGGTGCGTGCCGGCGACGATGCGACCTGGGACTGGTCGGAAGCGAAGCTCGGCGATGCCGCGCGGCGCTGCGGCCTCGTGCCTCAGATCAACCCCGGCGAAGGTGCGTTCTACGGACCGAAGCTGGAATTCGCGCTGCGCGACCGGCTGGGACGATCCTGGCAGTGCGGCACCGTGCAGGTCGACGGCGTGCTGCCGCAGCGGCTCGAGGCGTCCTACGTCGCCCCCGACGGCAGCCGCGCGAGCCCCCTGATGATCCACCACGCCATCTTCGGATCGCTCGGCCGCATGATCGCGATCCTGCTCGAGCACCACGGCGGCGTGCTTCCCTTCTGGCTGTCGCCAGACCAGGTCGCGGTCGCGCCGATCTCGAAAGACCAGGCCGGATACGGCGCGGACGTTCTGGCGGCGTTCGAGGATGCCGGAATCCGGGCCGTTGCCTGTGACGGCGCCGATACCCTTTCGCGGCGCATCGTGGCGGCCCATGAAATGGCAGTGCCGGTGATGGCTATCGTCGGCGGGCGCGAGATGAGGGACGGCCGGGTGAGCCTGCGCGAGCGCGACGGCTCACAGGCCGACGTTCCGCTGGCCGAGGCGGTGTCCCGCCTGCAGGCGAGGGCGCGACCGGGCGCCCTTGTGGCTGAAGCCTTGTACGCTCGAGCTTATGGCTTCACGCCCTAGGTGGCCGCCTTCAATGCCGCAAAACCGCGATCGAGATCGGCCTTGAGGTCGTCGACATTCTCCAGGCCGATGTGGAGCCGCAACGTCGGCCCGCCGGGGGACCATTTGGTCGCCGTGCGGTAGGGATCGCAGTCGAACGGGATGATGAGGCTTTCGAAGCCGCCCCACGAATAGCCCATGCCGAACAGCCTGACGGCGTCGAGCAGGGCATCGACCGCCTTCTGCGGTACCGGCTTCAGCACGATGCTGAACAGGCCGGAGGCGCCGGTGAAGTCGCGCTTCCAGATCGCGTGGCCGGGATGGCTTTCGAGCGCCGGATGCAAGACCTGCAGGACCTCGGGGCGGCCGGCGAGCCAGCGCGCCATTTCCAGGCCCGAGCGGTAATGTTGCGCGAGCCGCACCGAAAGCGTGCGGGTGCCGCGCAGCGCCAGGAATACGTCGTCCGGTCCGGCGCAGACGCCGAGCAGGCGGATACCCTCGGTGAGCAGCGGCCAGGCTTTTGCATTCGCCGAAATCGTGCCGAACATGATGTCGGAATGGCCGCCGATATATTTGGTGGCGGCCTGCATGCTGATGTCGACGCCCTGGTCGAGCGAGCGGTGAAACAGTGGCGTCGCCCAGGTGTTGTCGTCGATGACGAGTGCGCCCTTGGCATGCGCGACTTCGGCGATGGCGGGAATGTCGCTCATTTCAAACGACTGCGAGCCGGGCGCCTCGACCAGCACCGCCCTGGTGTTCGGTTTGAACAGTTTCTCGATCCCGGCGCCGACCAGCGGATCGAAATAGCCGACCTCGACGCCGTAACGGGCCAGCATGCCGTTGCAGAAGTTGCGCGACGGCCGGTAGACATTATCGGTCACCAGCAGATGATCGCCGGCCTTCAAGACCGACAGGAGTGCGGTGGTGATTGCGGCAAGTCCTGATGGCGCGAGGCCTACGCCCGCGCACTGCGGGCCTTCCAGTGACATCAGCACGTCCTGCAGCGCCAGTGTGGTCGGGGTGCCGTGACGTCCGTAGGAGAATTCGGCGCGGTGGGCGTGCAGGTCCTCGGCGGTCGGGTAGAGCACGGTCGATCCGCGGTATACCGCTGGATTGACGAAACCCCTTTGTCCTTTGGTGTCGCGGCCGGCGGTGACCAGTCTGGTTTCGGGTTTTTGCGGGTTGGACGGACCGTCGTGCGAAAAGCTCATGCGTTTGCATTATCCAAGACGTTATGCCGCAGCCACAACTTGATCGCGAAAACACCGGCGAGCGGCGGGTCGAGGCCGGGTGCGTTAATAACAAGACACAGAAGAGGGCAGTCAACCCCTTGACCCGGCACGCCAGTCGTTCTGAGATGCGCGCCAACGAACAGTCGCTGCAAGTTGAGGGGCCTGCCGCGATATCAGATCCACCGCCTGACCGGACTGGCACGCTAAATGCACGGTCGGGACGACGCTTTTCAGCGAGGGATCAGCGGGTTGGCCCCACAACGTCAGGCGTTGCCTAAAACGATCTCCGGACGTCCCCTTGAAAGGCCTAACCCATGAAACGCGTATCTCTGGTTGTTACCCTTGCCCTAGCCGCCGGCCTCTCGGCCCAGGCCGCCTCGGCGCAAACCCTCAAGACGGTCAAGGACCGGGGCATGCTGTCCTGTGGGGTCAGCCAGGGCCTGCCGGGCTTCTCGACGCCGGACGACAAGGGTAACTGGACCGGGCTCGACGTCGACATCTGCCGGGCGATAGCGGCTGCCATTTTCAACGACGCGACCAAGATCAAGTTCGTCCCGCTCTCGGCCAAGGACCGTTTCACCGCGCTGCAGTCGGGCGAGATCGACGTGCTGTCCCGCAACACCACCTGGACGCTGTCGCGCGATACTTCGCTGGGCGCCAACTTCACCGGTGTTACCTATTATGACGGCCAAGGCTTCCTGGTGAAGAAGTCGCTGAAGGTGAATTCGGCGCTGGAGCTCAACAGTGCGTCGGTTTGCGTGCAGACCGGCACCACGACCGAGCAGAACCTCGCCGACTACTTCAAGGGCAACAACATGAAGTACGAGGTGATCGCGTTCGCGACCGCCGACGAAACTATCAAGGCCTATGAGTCCGGCCGCTGCGACGTGTTCACCTCCGACGTCTCCCAGCTCTATGCCGAACGCCTGAAGGTCGCCAACCCGGCCGAGCACGTCGTACTGCCCGAGGTGATCTCAAAAGAACCGCTCGGGCCGATGGTGCGCCATGGCGACGATCAGTGGTTCGATATCGTGAAATGGACGCTTTATGCGATGGTCGGCGCCGAAGAGCTCGGCTTGACGCAGAAGAATGTGGACGAGATGGCCAAGTCCGACAAGCCTGAGGTCAAGCGCGCCGTCGGCACTGACGGCAATCTGGGCGAGCAACTTGGCCTGACCAAGGACTGGATGGTGCGGGTCGTGAAGGCGGTCGGCAATTACGGCGAGTCCTTCGAGCGCAATGTCGGTTCCGGCTCCAAGCTCGGCATCGCCCGCGGCCTCAACAACCTATGGAGCAAGGGCGGTATCCAGTACGCCCCGCCGATCCGCTAAGCGCCAGCGAGAGGGGCTGCGGCGATGGCCATCGAACCCCGAAAACCTCCGTCGCAGCTACTTCCCAGGCTGCAGCGCGCGCTCGGCGGCCGGGCTGGCTGGAGCGGCTTCGTCCTCCAACTGCTGTTCGTCGCCGCGCTCGCATGGATCTCCTACGAGATCGTCGCCAATGCCCGTGCCAATTTGCAGGCGCAGCGGATCACCGCGGGCTTCGGCTTCCTTGCCAACAATGCCGGCTTTGACGTCAGCCAGAGCCTGATCCCCTATTCGGGGTCCGATCCCTACACGCGGGTCTTTGTGGTTGGCCTGCTGAACACGTTGCTGGTCTCGGTGATCGGCATCTTCTTCGCCACCCTGATCGGCTTCCTGGTTGCTCTCGGCCGGCTGTCGCCGAACTGGCTACTGGCGCGAATCTCGGGCGGCTATGTCGAACTGATCCGCAACCTGCCGCTGCTGTTCCAGATCCTGTTCTGGTATCTCGCGGTGCTCGCCGCTTTGCCCAATCCGCGGCAGAGCATCTCGATCTTCGACAGCTTCTTTCTCAGCAATCGCGGCCTGGTCATTCCGAAGCCGATCGGGGAGCCTGGCTTCGAGCCGTTCGTCGTCGCCTTGCTGGTCGCGATCGTCGCCGCGATCATGTTGTGGCGCTACGCGCGCCGTCAGCTCTTCCAAAGCGGCAAGGTGATCAAGGTCTGGCCCTACGCGCTCGGCATGATTGTCGGCCTGCCGTTGCTCAGCATGCTGATTTTCGGCCTACCTGTCACGTTTGAGGTGCCCGTGCTCAGGGGCTTCAACTTCGCCGGCGGCTCACGCCTGATACCGGAATTCGTTGCGCTGACGCTGGCGCTGTCGACCTACACGGCGGCCTTCATCGCCGAGATCGTGCGTGCGGGCATTCTTTCGGTGCACAAGGGCCAGATGGAAGCCGGTTCCTCGCTCGGACTGCAGCGCGGTTCGGTGTTGCGGCTGATCGTGATCCCGCAGGCGATGCGCGTGATCCTGCCCCCGCTCACCAACCAGTATCTCAACCTGACCAAGAACTCCTCGCTGGCGGTTGCGATCGGCTATCCCGATCTGGTCTCGGTGTTCGCCGGAACCACGCTGAGCCAGACCGGGCAGGCGATCGAAATCATCGGTATCACCATGGGCGTCTATCTCCTGATCTCACTGGTCACCAGCGCAATCATGAGTTTCTATGGATGGCGGATCAGCCGGAGCATGGGCGGATGAGCGACACGACCGCATCCAATTTCGTCCGTCAGGACCTCGTGCCCGAGCGGGCCGCGCCCGTGAAGACCACCGGCTTCATCGGCTTCCTGCGCACGCGGCTGTTCAATTCTCCGACCAATATCCTGATCACGATTGTCAGCCTGTTGCTGCTTTGGGTCACTGTCGTTCCGGCCGTGAAGTTCGCGCTGGTCGATGCGGTCTGGACCGGCACGGATCGGACGGCCTGTCTCGCTGAAAATGTTGGACGCCCGGTCGGCGCCTGTTGGCCGTTCATTCAAGCGAAGATTTACCAGTTCATCTATGGCTTCTACCCGGAGCCGGAGCGCTGGCGCGTCAACCTGACCTTCATTCTTGCCGCCATCCTGCTGGTTCCGCTGCTGATTCCGCGGCTGCCGGCCAAGGGTCCGAACGCCATTCTGTTCTTCGTGGCGTTACCTGTCGTCGCCTTCTTCCTGCTGCGCGGCGGTGGACTGGGGGGCTTCGGCGTGAGCTGGACCGCCGGGCTGCTGTCTGGCTTCAACGACAGCATCGGCGACGGCGGCAGGAAGCTGGTGGCCGCGGGCGAGGCGACGGCCGTTATCGGACCGCTGCTATGGGTCCTCGGCAAGCTGATCGTGCTGGTGAGCACGGTGATTGGCTGGGTGTTGCTGCCGCTGACCTGGTTGCGCGATCAGATCCAGGCCTTCGGCCGGCCGGTCTGGACCGACCTCGCCGCGACCGCGTTGATCGTGTCGGCGCTGCTGTTCTGGCTCGGTGGCGGCTTGCGGTCCGGCTGGCGTCCGCTCATCACCTGCCTTGGGGTCTTTGTCGCCATCGCCTTCGTGATCGCGGTGATGGGTCTCGACAGCGGTGGACTTCCGGAGGTCGACACGCGGTTGTGGGGCGGCCTGCTGGTGACGCTGGTGGTGTCCGTTGTCGGCATCGTCGCCTCGATGCCGGTCGGCATCGCGCTCGCGCTGGGGCGGCGCTCGACCATTCCGCTGATCCGAATCTTCTCGATTGCCTTCATCGAGTTCTGGCGCGGCGTTCCGCTGATTACCGTGCTGTTCTTTGCAACCTACATGCTGCCGCTGTTCGTGCCGGCCGGCTTCACCATCGACGGGCTGATGCGCGCCCTGATCGGCATCGCGCTGTTTGCCGGTGCGTACCAGGCCGAAGTCATCCGCGGGGGTCTGGCGGCGATTCCGCGCGGACAAGGGGAGGCGGCGAGCGCGCTCGGCCTGTCCTGGGCCAAGACCACGGCGCTGATCGTGATGCCGCAGGCGCTGCGCCATGTCATCCCCGGTCTCGTCAACAGCTTCATCGCGCTGTTCAAGGATACCTCGCTGGTCTCGATCGTTGCGCTGTTCGACCTGCTTGGCAGTCTGCGCGCCTCGTTCTCCGATCCGGTCTGGTCGACACCGACGACGCTGTTTACCGGCTTTGCCTTTGTCGGCATCATCTATTTCGTCTTCTGCTTCGGGATGTCGCGTTACTCGCTGTTCGTCGAGAACCGGCTGAACGCCCATCGTCGCAACTGAGTACATCACCATGACCGCAAACTCGATCGTTGGCATCAACGCACTCAACAAATGGTACGGCGATTTTCATGTCCTGCGCGACATCAACCTCGATGTCGCCAAGGGCGAGCGCATCGTGATCTGCGGCCCCTCGGGCTCGGGCAAGTCGACGCTGATCCGCTGCATCAACGCGCTGGAGGAATTCCAGGAAGGCCAGATCGTGGTCGAGGGCATCGAACTCGGTCCGAACCTGCGGCGGGTGGATGAAGTCCGCCGCGAGGTCGGCATGGTGTTCCAGAGCTTTAACCTGTTTCCGCACCTGACCGTGCTGGAGAACTGCACACTTGCGCCGATCTGGGTACGCAACATTCCGAAAAAGGACGCGGAGGCGACCGCGATGAAATTCCTGGAGCGGGTCAAGATCCCGCATCAGGCCAACAAATATCCCGGCCAAATGTCGGGCGGTCAGCAGCAGCGCGTTGCCATTGCCCGCGCGCTGACCATGAATCCGAAGGTGATGCTGTTCGACGAGCCGACCTCGGCGCTCGACCCGGAAATGGTCAAGGAAGTGCTCGACACCATGGTCGACCTCGCCAAGGAAGGCATGACCATGCTGGTGGTCACCCACGAAATGGGATTTGCCCGCGAAGTCGCCAACCGCGTCGTCTTCATGGACGCTGGCCAGGTCATCGAGTCAAACACGCCGCATGAATTCTTCGCCAACCCGCAGCACGCGCGGACGAAGCTGTTCCTGAGTCAGATCTTGCGGCATTGAAGATGGCTAATGGGGAGTGGCGAATGGCGAATAGGGAAACGCCATTCGCTATTCGCCACTCGCCTCTTAAACCTTCTCGAACGGCACGTCGATCTTGGTACGCTTCTCCAGCCATGCCGGCACCGGCAGGTTCTTCGAGCGCATGAATGCCGGATTGAACAGCTTTGACTGATAGCGGCCGCCGGAATCGGCCAGCACGGTGACGATGGTCTTGCCGGGTCCGAGCTGCTTTGCCAATCGGATCGCGCCAGCGACGTTGATACCGGTGGAGCCGCCGAGGCACAGGCCTTCCTGCTCGAGCAGTTCGTAGATCACCGTTACGGCCTCCTCGTCGGAAACCAGGAAAGCGTCATCGACAACAGCGGTCTCGATGATGGGCGTGACGCGGCCGAGCCCGATTCCTTCGGTGATCGAATCCCCTGGCGTCGATTTGGCCTGACCATGCTTGAACAGCTCGTACATCGCAAAGCCGTGCGGATCGGCACAGGCGGTCACGATGTCCTTGTTCTTTTCCTTCAGAAAGCGGCTGGCGCCCGCGAGCGTGCCGCCGGTGCCGACCGAGCAGATAAAGCCGTCGACCTTGCCGCCGGTCTGCTCCCAGATCTCGGGACCCGTGGATTCGTAATGCGCCTTGGCGTTGTCGAGATTGTTCCACTGGTCGGCGAACAAAACGCCGTTCGGCTCGGTCTTGCGAAGCTGGTCAGCGAGCCGCCGCCCGACGTGCTGATAATTGTTCGGATTGGAATAGGGCAGTTGCGGCACTTCGATGAGCTCGGCGCCGCACAGCCGCAGCATGTCCTTCTTCTCCTGGCTCTGCGTTTCCGGGATCAGGATCAGTGTGCGGTAACCGCGGGCGCTGGCGACCACGGCGAGCCCGATGCCGGTATTGCCGGCGGTTGATTCCACCACGAGCCCGCCCGGTTTGAGATCGCCGCGCTTTTCGGCCTCGAGGATCATCCATTTGCCGGCGCGGTCCTTGACCGACTGGCCGGGATTCATGAATTCGGCCTTGCCGAGAATGGTGCAGCCGGTCGCTTCCGAAGCGTGCTTCAGCTTGATGAGGGGCGTGTTGCCGATCGTTTCGATGACGTCTTTGTTGAAGGCCATGTCTTTGAAATCGCCGGTTCGTTTGCCTAATCGTTAGGCGACCCTAAAGGAGGGCCGCCAGCCATACAAGCCAGCGTTGGAGCAAGGCGATCAGTCCGATTTCGCAAACACCACCTGGCGCACGTCGATATTTCCGGACAGGAAACCGGCCTCGCAATAGGCGAGGTAATATTCCCACAGCCGCCGGAAGCGATCGTCGAAACCCGACGGCGTCAGGTTCGGCCAGGCCGCGCGGAAATTGCTTCGCCAGATCGCGAGCGTCTTGGCATAATCTTGCCCAAAGATGCGTTCGCGGATGACGGGAACGCCGAAGCGTTCGCCGAGCGTTTTCAGGATCTGCGGCGACGGCAGCATGCCGCCCGGAAAGACGTAGCGCTGGATGAAGTCAACTTCGCGGCGATAGGCCTGGAACAGGCTGTCCTGGATGGTGATGGCCTGGATACCGGCGAGGCCACCCGGCAGCAGGCGGTCGCGCAACTGTGAAAAATATTTCGGCCAGAATTGCTCGCCAACCGCCTCGATCATCTCGATCGAGACGATCCGGTCATAGCGGTCGCGCTCGTCGCGGTAGTCCTGCAGCTTGATCTCGACCCTATCGCCGAGTCCGGCGTTCTGAATGCGCGCCTGTGCGAAATCGCGCTGTTCCTTGCTGATGGTGAGGCCTACGACCTTGGCGCCGAACGTCTTGGCGGCGTATTCGGCAAAGCCGCCCCAGCCGCAGCCGATCTCCAACAGCTTCTGGCCCGGCCGCAGATCGATGGCCTCGGCGAGCCGTCGGTATTTGTTGTGCTGCGCAGCCGTCAGGTCGGGCGTGTCGTCCTCGAACAGCGCCGACGAATAGGTCATGCTGGGATCGAGCCAGGCCGAATAGAAGGCGTTGCCGATGTCGTAATGCGCATAGATGTTGCGGCGAGCCTGCCGCTTTGTGTTGCGGTTGAGCCAATGCCTGACGGCCTGGAAGGTGCGCGTCAGCGGGTTGCCGATCAGCATGGTCTGCATCCAGTCCTGGTTGACGCAGAACAAATAGAGGAATTGCGTGAGGTCGGGGGTGTCCCATTCGCCGCGCAGATAGGCTTCCGCAATGCCGATGTCGCCGCCGCGCACGAGCCGCGAGGCAAAGCCGTAATCGTAAATCTTCATCACGGCGGCAGGACCCGGCCCGTTGCCGCCCAACCGGACCACGCGGCCGTCGGCCAGTGTCACGTCGAGCGTGCCGTGTTGCAGCTTTGAACCAAAGCCCAGCGCCAGCCGGACCAGGCGGGGCAATTCCGGAAACGTCGCGTCTACAGTTTCCGATGTGACCGAAATCAATTCGGGCATGTGCGATCCATCGAATTGCGGTTTACCCGGGCTTCGCATGGCCGATCGACCCTGCTTCAATGCTTGGCACGGGGTGGACAACGCCGGCGAAGTATAGACGTTGATTTTTCCACTCGCCAAGCCGGTATTGAAGGCCGCGCCCTCCGGTGGGACCGGCCGCATGCCTCGTGGAGGCTGTAGAGCACCGCGCGGTTGACGCAGAGCAGCAGCGATTGCCGGTTTGAGTCGGCCACATCCAGATCGATCGGCAGGCTCGTCACGCGATAGCTGAAGCGATGGCCGATCGGCTGCAGCCGCGCATGCATGCTCGTGGAATCCCTATCCGGTCCATGCGCCGCAGAATCAGGGCCCTCCATTGCATGGTGCGAAATACGGCTGTTCCCGGAGTTTCAAATCGGCCACAGGCCGGACTCCACTGTGCTAGGATCCGGGGTTGGACGTCAGAACGGGGGAAAAACCCCATGAAATCTTCGTAAGAATTCGGCGGTGCTGCGGCGTCGCGACATCGTTCCAAACCCTATAAAACAAGGGGAAGTGAGCTCTTTGCCGCCCGTTTTACGCACCTGAACGCACGATCGGCGAGAGGCTGCGCGGGGCTGTCCGCGTGCTGATCGCAAGGCTAATATCGCGGTTCGGTTCCAACGGAAGCATCACCCCGTGAACGTATCGCAGCCCAACAGGAGAAGCGCTCATAATGCGCCGGGCCGGGATTTGCCCGGTGGAGAACGGGTGTGACCCAGCGAATTGCAACTGCTGCGATCGAAGGTTGGCCTGTTCTCATTCCGGGCGGCAAGCGGCTGGCGCGATCGCTTGCCGTGCTTGGCCTCGTCGCCAGCTCCGCGGGCTGCATCCTGACCAAGGACCTTCCCGACCCTGCGCTCGACATCCCCGAAGGCTACAAGGCGGCGCGGCTTTCGAAGGCCGCGGACGCACCGCCGACGCTCGACTGGTGGCGCGGATTTCGTTCGCGGGAGCTGACGGACCTGATGGAGGAGGCGCAGACCGTCAATCTGGACATTGCGGCCGCCACCGCGCGGTTCAGGCAGGCCGATGCGCAGGCACGAATCGCGGGCGCGGCGCTGCTGCCAACTCTCAGCGGTACCGGTTCGGAGAGCTATTCCCGCACCTCCCGTTCGAGCGCCAGCGGCCTGTCCATTGGCGGCCGTGAGGTGGTCAACTATTCGGCATCGCTTAGCGCCAGCTACGAATTGGATTTCTGGGGCAAGAACCGCGACGCCGCCCAGGCGGCGGAGGAGACCGCGGTCGCCAGCCGCTTTGACCGCGACGTCATCGCGCTGACCACGCTGACGACGGTTGCCAATGCATATTTCCAGGTGCTCGCCGCGCAGGATCGGATTCGTACCGCACAGCGAAACATCGCGAGCGCCGAGCGCATCCTGAACGCCATCAAGGAGCGCTTCAGAGCCGGCACCGGTACCGACCTCGACGTCGCGCAACAGGAAAGCGTGGTGGCCAATCAGCGCGCGCTGGTGCCGCCGCTGCGGCAGACGCTCGACCAGAACATCAATGCGCTGGCAATTTTGGTGTCGCGTCCGCCGGAATCCGTGCGTGTCACCGGCGGAACCCTCAATCGGATTGCCGCGCCGCGCGTCACGCCGGGCCTGCCTTCCGAGCTGTTGACGCAGCGCCCTGACATCCGCCGGCAGGAAGCGCAGCTTGCCTCGGCCACCGCCAATGTCGGCAGCGCCCGCGCGCAGTTCTTTCCGAGCATTCAACTGACGGGGCAGGGCGGTTATCAAAGCTCGGCGTTGACGGCGCTGTTTCAGCCGCAAGCCGCGTTCTTCAGCATGGTCGGCAGCCTGACCCAACCGATCTTCGACGGCGGCAGGATCCTCGGCAATTTCGAGCTCACCAAGGCGCTGCAGGATGAACTGCTGCAGACCTACCGCAAGACGGTGGTGCAGGCCTTTGCCGATGTCGATAACGCCCTGATGTCGATCCGCCAGACCACCGAGAAGCTGCGGCTGCAGCGCGAGGTCGTGGCGTCGTCGCGGCGGGCGTTTGAATTGTCCGAGCAGCAGTTGCGGGCCGGCACCGCCGACATCGTCGTTGTGCTAAATACGCAGCAAACATTATTCCAGGCCGAGGATGCGCTGTCGCAGGCTCAACTGGCCCGGCTGCTGGCAATCGTCAGCCTCTATCAGGCGCTGGGGGGCGGCTGGGAGCCCAGGATGGAAAGGCCGGTCAATGCTCTTTAAGCCGGAAGTGAAGGACGACCCGAAGACGGCGGGCAAGCGCGTCGTGCGCGGCATTGGCCGGCGGATGGTGTCACTTTCGATCACGCTGTTGATCCTCGGCGGGCTCGGCTACCTCGGCTGGAACGCCTTTCAGCAGAAGCAGACCGGCCGTGGCGGGCTTGGCGCACGTCCCGATCTCCCGGTGCCGGTGCTGGCGGCTATGCCCCGCACGCAGGATGTGCCGGTCTATCTCGATGCCGTGGGCTCGGTCCGCGCGCTGAACACGGTGACGGTGCGCGCCCAGGTCGACGGCAAGCTGATCAAGGTGAACTTCGTCGAAGGTCAGGATGTCAAGCAGGGCGACGTGCTGGCCGAAATCGATCCCGTGATCTACCAGGCGCAGTACGATCAGGCGGTGGCGAAGAAGGCGCAGGACGAGGCGCTGCTGGCCAACCAGAAGCTCGATCTGGCGCGCTATCAGCAACTCGCCGCGTCGAATGCCGGCTCCAAGCAGCAGGCCGATACGCAGCGCGCCGTGGTCGCCCAGCAGGAAGCGCTGGTGCAGGCCGATCAGGCCGCGATCGACAATGCCAAGGCGATGCTCGGCTATACCAAGGTCATCGCGCCGTTGTCTGGGCGCGCCGGCCTGCGCCAGGTCGATCAGGGCAACATCATCCGCGCCTCCGACGTCACCGGCCTCGTCATCATCACCCAACTGCAGCCGATCGCCGTGCAGTTCAGCCTGCCGCAGCAGCAGATCGTGCGGGTCAACGCTGCCGCCGCCAGAGGCGTGCTGGCGGTGGACGTGTTCGGCAATGACGGCGTGAGCGTCATCGACACCGGTACGCTCAAAGGCATCGATAACCAGGTCGATCCGACCACCGGCACACTGAAGCTGAAAGCGGAGTTTCCCAACGCCAAATTCCAGCTCTGGCCCGGACAGTTCGTCAATGTGCGGCTGAAGGTCGAAACGCTGGAGAAGGCGATCGTGGTGCCGAGCTCGGCGGTGCAACGTGGTCCGATTGGGACATTCAGCTATGTGATCGGCCCCAACAATGTCGCGACCGCAAAGCCGGTCGTGGTGACGCAGCAGAACGAAAACGATGCCGTCATCGCGAGCGGCCTTTCGATTTCCGATCGCGTGGTGACCACCGGCTTTGCCAATCTGTCCGACGGCGCCAATGTCTTGATTGGCACCGACGACAGGGCGCCAACAGCCGACCTCGCGCCGCGCAAGCGCAGCCGCAGCCCCGATGCCAAGGGAGACTCCAAGGCAGGTCCGGGCAAGGAGGGTCAAGCAAACGATGGCGAGCGCCGCGGCAAGCGCGAGCGCGGCGAGGGCGATCAAAAGGGACAAACCGGCCCGGCACCGGCCGAGCCAGTGCGCGGCGGCGCTGCGAAGTCGCAGCCATGATCGATGCGCCGCACGCATGAAATGAATTCGTAAAGTGAGCACGCAACCATGAGCGTCTCCGAACCGTTCATCCGCCGGCCGATCGCGACCTCGCTACTCGGGATCGCGCTGATGATCGGCGGCGCGCTCGGCTACTGGGCGCTGCCGGTATCGGCGCTGCCGCAGGTCGATTTCCCGACCGTGCAGGTGACGACGCAACTGCCGGGTGCCAGCCCCGACGTGGTCGCCTCGCTCATCACGGCGCCGCTGGAGCGCCAGCTCGGGCAGATTCCCTCGCTGTCCTCGATGCAGTCGACCAGTTCGTTCGGCGTCAGCCAGATCTCGCTGCAGTTCGACCTCAACCGCGACATCGACGGCGCCACCCAGGACGTCCAGGCGGCCATCAACGCAGCGGCGGGTATCCTGCCAAGGAATCTGCCGTATCCGCCGACCTACGCCAAGGTAAACCCGGCAGATGCGCCGGTCCTGACGCTGGCGCTGACGTCGGAGACGATTTCGCTGCGCGCCATGAGCGATATCGCCGACACCATCCTCGGCCAGCGGCTCAGCCAGATTTCCGGCGTCGGGCGCGTTGCGATCCTCGGCGGGCTCAAGCCTGCGGTGCGGGTGC
The DNA here is from genome assembly GCF_036924575.1 of Bradyrhizobium sp. AZCC 1577. NCBI lineage: Bacteria > Pseudomonadati > Pseudomonadota > Alphaproteobacteria > Hyphomicrobiales > Nitrobacteraceae > Bradyrhizobium > Bradyrhizobium sp. AZCC 1577. The sequence continues at coordinate 4,786,007 of NZ_JAZHRQ010000001.1, read as the reverse complement.
AGGCCGATCTGGCGCGGCTCGCCGCTTACGGCATCTCGATGGAAGATTTGCGCAGCGCCATCGCCGGCGCCAACGTCTCAGGGCCGAAGGGATCGCTCGACGGTGCGCAGCAGGCCTACACCATTGCCGCCAACGACCAGATCGCGGCAGCGGAGGCCTACAAGCCCATCATCATCGCCTATCGTAACGGCTCACCTGTCACGATCGGCGACGTCGCCACCATCATCGACGGGCTGGAGAACGATCGCACCGGCGGCTGGTATCAGGGCACGCCGGCCGTCATCATCGACATCCAGCGCCAGCCCGGCGCCAACGTCATCGAGGTCGTCAGGCAGATCCGCGACGAAATACCCAAGGTGCAGCGCGCGATTCCGGCCGGCGTCAATCTGACCATCGTCTCCGACCGCACCGTTACCATCCGCGCCTCGGTGCGGGATGTCCAGTTCACGCTGATCCTTTCCGTCGTGCTGGTGACGCTGGTGGTGTTGCTGTTCCTGCGGTCGCTGCGCGCGACCCTGATCGCGGGCGTGGCGCTGCCGTTGTCGCTGATCACAAGCTTCGGCATCATGTATTTTTCAGGCTTCAGCCTCGACAACCTGTCGCTGATGGCATTGACGATCGGCACCGGATTCGTGGTCGACGATGCCATCGTGATGATCGAGAACATCGTCCGTCACATGGAGAACGGCGAGTCGGTGATGGAGGCGTCGCTGAAGGGCGCCAGCGAAATCGGCTTTACCGTGATCTCGCTGACGGTGTCGCTGATCGCGGTCTTCATCCCGCTGCTGTTCATGTCTGGGCTGGTCGGGCGCATGTTCCGCGAATTTGCGCTGACGCTGACGATTGCGGTCGTGACCTCGGCGATCGTGTCGCTGACGCTGACGCCGATGATGTGTTCGCGGCTATTGAAGCATGTCGGGGAAGAGATGACGGTCCCGGGGCTTGCCGCCGTCAGCCGCTTTATCGACCGCATGGTCGCCTTCTACCATCGCACGCTGCTGTGGGTGCTGCAGCGCCAGCGCGCGACCCTTGTGGTGACGTTCGCCACCATCGCCGCGACGCTAATGATGTACGTGATCGCGCCGAAGGGTTTTCTGCCGCTGCAGGATACCGCCTCGATCACCGCAGTGACCGAGGCCGGTCCCGACGTCTCCTTTGCCGAGATGCAAAGCCGGCAGGCGATGGCGGCGGCCGCGATCCAGGCCGATCCGGACGTGGTCGGCGTCGTCTCCGTGATCGGGGCCGGATCGGTCAATCCGACCACCAATGTCGGACGTCTGGTGATGACGCTTAGGCCGCGCGGCGAGCGGCACGATGATATTTCCGTGGTGGTCGACCGGCTGAAACAGCGCATAGCGAAAATTCCCGGCATGACCATCTATTTCCAGCCGGTGCAGGACGTGCAGATATCGACCCAGTCGAGCCGCTCGCAGTACCAGTATACGCTGACCGGCACCGATGCCGCGCAGGTGGCGCTGTGGTCGCAGAAGCTCGTTGCAGAGATGCGCCGGGAGCCGCTGTTCCGCGATGTCTCGTCGGAAGCGCAGGAGGGCGGTTTGCGCGCCGCGCTCGACATCAACCGCCAGCGCGCCGGCCAGCTCGGCGTCAGCCTCCAGGCGGTCAACGACACCCTCAACGACGCCTTTGCGCAGCGGCAGATTTCGACGATCTACGGCCAGGCCAACCAGTATCGCGTGGTGCTGGAGGCGATGCCGATGTACCAGCGCGATCCGTCGATCCTGTCGAAACTCTATCTCCCGGGGGCCGCGAGCACGACCGCCGGCGCGCCCGGCGCCCAGGTGCCGCTATCGGCGGTGGCGACGCTGACCCGCACTACCGCGCCGCTGGCGATCTCGCACCTCGCGCAGTTTCCGGCGGTGTCGCTCAGTTTCAACCTCGCCCCCGGCGAGGCGTTGGGCGATGCCGTCGAGGCGGTCAAGCGGATCGAGACCAGAATTGGCATGCCCGGCAGCATCGTCGGCGTCTACTCGGGCGATGCGGCCGAATTCTCCAAGTCGCTGGCCGGCCAGCCATGGCTCATTCTGGCGGCGATCGTTACCATCTACATCGTGCTTGGCGTGCTCTATGAGAGCTACATTCACCCGATCACCATTCTCTCGACGCTGCCGTCCGCCGGCGTCGGCGCCATTCTGGCGCTGATGCTATTCGGGCAGGATCTGTCGGTGATCGGCCTGATCGGCATCATCCTGTTGATGGGCATCGTCAAGAAGAACGCGATCATGATGATCGACTTTGCGCTTGAAGCCGAGCGGCATCAGGGCATGTCGCCTTCCGAGGCTATCGTGCAGGCCTGCCTGTTGCGCTTCCGCCCCATTATGATGACGACGCTGGCGGCGCTGTTCGGCGCGCTGCCGCTGGCGATCGAAAGCGGTACCGGCGCAGAATTGCGCTTTCCGCTCGGCATTTCCATCATCGGGGGCTTGCTGCTGAGCCAGTTGCTGACGCTCTATACGACACCGGTGATTTACCTGGCGCTCGATCGGCTCAACCGGAAAATTCAGAAGGCCGTGCCGGAGCCGGGGCCCACCGGGCCGCCGGTCGCCGGCGCCACCGAGGGGATGCAGTAGATGGCATCGATCTCGGAGCCCTTCATCCGCCGGCCGGTTGGCACCACGCTGCTGGCGATCGGGCTCTTCCTGGTCGGCATGGTCGCCTATGTTTTTCTGCCGGTCTCATCGGTGCCCAATGTCGACTTCCCGATGATCCGGGTGTCCGCCACGCGTCCCGGTGCCGATCCTTCCGTGATGGCCTCGACGGTTGCCGCGCCGCTGGAACGCCGGCTCGGCCAGATTGCGGGCCTTGACCGGATCACCTCGACCAGTTCGCTCGGGTCCACCAGCATCCAGTTGCAGTTCTCGATCGGCCGCAACATCGACCGTGCCGCGCGTGACGTGCAGGCGGCGATCAACGCCTCGCTGGCGGACCTGCCGACCGACCTGCCGTCGTTGCCACGATTCCGCAAAGCCAATCCCGCGGCCGCCCCGGTGTTCGTGCTGGCACTGACGTCGAAGACGCTGACGACGAGTGCGATGTACGACGTCGCCGATACCGTGATTGCGCAGCGCATCTCGCAGGTCCCGGGGGTCGGCGAAGTCAACGTCACCGGCGCCGACCAGCCGGCGGTGCGGATCGCGCTCAATCCGGTGGCGCTGTCGAATGCCGGGATCGCGACCGACGACGTGCGGCTCGCGATCATCAACGCCAATCCGCTGGGACCGGTCGGGATCTTCAACGGCGGCCGCCAGAGCGAGACGATCTCGACCAACAAGCAGATGCGTACCGCGGCCGAATTCCGCGACATCATCGTCAAGAGCTCCGCCGGCAATTTCGTCCGCCTCGCCGATGTCGCCGAGGTCGAGGATTCCGTCCGCAACAGCCGCTCGATCGCCTGGTTCAACAAGCAGCCGGCGGTCCTGATCCAGATCACCAAGCAGGGCGATGCCAACGTGATCGATACTGTCGATCGGGTGCGGGCGCTGCTGCCGGAACTGAAGCAGTGGCTGCCCGGCGGCGTGGAAATTTCGACGCTCGTCGACCGCACCGGCACCATCCGCGCCAGCGTGCTCGACATGCAGTACACGCTGCTGGCGACGGCATTTCTCGTCATGGTGGTGGTGTTCGCGTTCCTGCGGCGGCTGACGCCGACCATTGCGGCCGGCGTTTCGGTGCCGCTGGCGCTGGCCGGCACCTGCGCCGGGATGTGGCTCGCCGGCTTCTCGATCGACAATCTGTCGCTGATGGCGCTGGCGATTTCCGTCGGCTTCGTGGTCGACGACGCCATCGTCATGATCGAGAACATGTACCGCAACCTCGAACATGGCATGGCGCCGTATCCGGCGGCGCTCGAAGGCGCCAAGCAGATCGGCTTTACCGTGCTGTCGATCAGCCTGTCGCTGATCGCGGCCTTCACGCCGCTGATTTTCATGGACGGGATCGTCGGCCGGCTGCTGCGCGAATTCTCGCTGACGCTGACCTTTGCCATCGTGGTGTCGACTGTCGTGTCGCTCACGGTCACGCCGATGATTTGCGCGCATTATATCAAGGAAGCGACCTCCGATCGCGCGACCTGGTTCGACCGGCTGGTCGAGGGCACGCTGTCGCGCATCGTTTCCTTCTACACCTGGACGCTGCGGGCGGTGCTCGGCTTCCCGTTCCTGACCCTGCTCGTGTTCTTTGCCACCATTGCTCTGACGGTGGTGCTCTATATCAAGACGCCGAAAGGCTATTTCCCGACCGACGACAGCGGTCTTGTGATTGGCGCGACACGTGCATCTCCCGATACCTCGTTCCAGGCGATGCTCGGGCTGCAGCAGCAACTGGCCGACATCGTGATGGCCGATCCTGCGGTCGCCGCCATCGGCTCTTCGCTCGGCGGCACCGCCGGTCCGGGCGGCGGCGGCTCCAACCGCGGCACCATGTTCATCAGCCTGAAGCCGCCGGAGGAGCGGGCCGGCATGTCGACGGAGCAGGTGATCGATCGCCTGCGCAAGAATCTCTACCGGGTCGCCGGCATCCGCCTGTTCATGTTCGCGGCGCAGGACCTCCGCACCGGCGGCCGGCAAAGCGACTCCGATTACCAGTACACGCTGTCGAGCACGAATCTCGAGCTCCTGCAGAAATGGGCGCCGCTGGTCGCCAAGCGCATGGAGACGGTGGAGGGCATCACCGACATCTCCAGCGACCGCGACCCCGGCGGGCTGCAATTGTCGCTGGTGATCGACCGCAAGACCGCCTCGAGCCTCGGCGTTAGCGTCCAGGACATCGACAACGCCCTGAACAACGCCTTCGCGCAGCGCCAGATTTCGATCATCTATACCCAGCGCAACCAGTACATGGTGGTGCTGGAGATCGACCCGAAATTCCAGAGCGATCCTTCCAATCTGGAGCGGATTTATGTGGCAGGCGCCAACGACGCCCAGGTGCCGCTATCGGCCGTAGTGCGCTACCAGCGCGGCCTGTCGCCGCTTGCGGTGTACCACTCGCAATCGTTCCCCTCGACGACGGTCTCGTTCAATCTGCTGCCCGATGTGCCGCTGGAGGTCGCGACCTCCAATATCCAGCGCGCGGTCGAGGAATTGCACATGCCGGAGGGCATCCGCGGCAGTTTCGACGGCAGTGCCAGCGATTTCAACAAGACCAGCGGGCGGCAGCCGCTTCTGATCCTCGGCGCATTGGTGGCGATGTATATCGTGCTCGGTGTGCTCTATGAGAGCTTGGCCCACCCGATCACGATCATCTCGACCCTGCCGTCCGCGGGCCTCGGCGCGCTGCTGGCGCTGCAGGTGACGAATACGCCGCTCACCGTGATCGCCTTTGTCGGCATCATCCTGTTGATCGGCATCGTCAAGAAGAACGGCATCATGATGGTCGATTTCGCGCTCGATGCCGAGCGCCACCGCGGCCTGTCGTCGGCTGACGCGATCTTCGAGGCCTGCCGCGCCCGCTTCCGGCCGATCCTGATGACGACGATGGCAGCGCTGTTCGCCGGCATTCCGCTGGTCATCGCCACCGGCCCCGGCACCGAGCTGCGCCGGCCGCTTGGCATCACCATCATCGGCGGATTGGTCGTGTCGCAGATCCTGACGCTGTACACCACGCCGGTGATCTACCTTCTGATCGACCGGCTGCGGCAGCGATCCCGGCCGGCGGCGATCGCCGCGCCTGCCGAATAGTTGGATTACTGCGTCCGGAAAGCGTATAGCGGGCGGATGTCAGACCAATCCAGTTCCGAGGCCGGAACCGCGGTGGAGGCCGTTCCGGAGTGTCCGCGTTGCGGCAAGCCGCTGCCGCTCTGCATCTGCGACAGCGTCAGGCCGATCGAGAGCAAGGTCTCGCTCCTGATCCTGCAGCACCCGCAGGAGCAGGACAGGGCGCTCGGAACCGCGCGGCTGACGGCGATGCACTTCAAGGACGCGGTCGTCAAAATCGGCCTGTCCTGGCCGAGCCTCTCCAAGGCGCTGGGACGGAAGATCGACGATCCCTCCCGCTGGGCGGTGCTCTATCTCGGCTCGGCCAAGGTCAGCGATCTCGACACCGATGCCGAGATCGTGGCGATCAACCGCAAGGGCGAGGTCGAGCCGCACCAGCGCGCCATCCTGTCCGACATCGAAGGCGTCGTGCTGCTGGACGGCACATGGAGTCAGGCCAAGGCGCTGTGGTGGCGCAACGCGTGGATGCTGAAATGCCAGCGGATCATTCTGGGCCCGAAGCGCCTGTCGCGTTACGGCAAACTCCGCAAGGAACCGCGCCGCGACGGCCTCTCCACCATCGAGGCCGCCGGCCTGCTGCTCGCCGGGCTCGAGAAGCGGCCCGAGATCGCGCAGACACTCAACGCCAGCTTCGATCGCATGCTGGCACGGTATCGAGAAGTGCAGGCGGAGATGCCGGAACTGGCACCGAAACCGAAGAAGCGGGACTATCGACGGCGCAAGCGCGCCTAACTCCGGACTCTCAAGCAAGAGCTGCGTCGACGAGGCCGGCGGATCTCAAAATGTGCAGTTGGCCCCCGCAAAAACGTCATGACCATGATACCAACGCGTCGGTTCCAATGTCTGAAAGGATACATAGCGGCCTGTGGACAAGGATGACATTCCCATTGACGATGATAAATTCTCGGCTCTCCGCGTAACAATTTGGAGCAAAGTCGATGTCTTTAACCACCGAAATTCTCACTCGTTCTCCATTGCTTGACGCTGATGAAATCGAAGGGGAAATCGGCACTCTCATCTACAACGCCCGGCGGGCGCCCGCTATCCGAGAACTACCCCACAGCGATGACCACCCGTTGCCGAAAGGCCCGATGCCCGACTATGTCGAGCACAAGGAAGGGGTCAATCAGGTCGGCAAACTCTCGGCCGAAGCTGTGGTCCGAGAATATGATGCGGCAGTGAAAGAGATTGAAGCACTCGGTGTGGAACTAACCGACGCCGCCAAACGATGTGAGGCGATGGTGGCTGGCGTTCACGCCATGGTGTCCGAGATCAAGGAACTGGCTGCGAACTATCGCGAGGAAGGCAAGCGCTACTTCCTGCAGATCGAGGATTGTTCCCTGATGACGTCCGAAGTCCGCACCGTCTGCGAGACGCTCAAGAAGAAGATTGCAGGTAGTAGTCTCGTCGCCTGATGTTCCGGCTGTGGCCGGTCTTGCTGGTGGCCGCGCCGTTCATCGTCGTGGCCATCAGCATGCTGTTGTAATCGCGCAACCGGGGCGCGGCGGCTTCAGGCTGTTTTTTACTGGCTGGCCGCTAACCCCGGATCGCGGCCTATTGCGACCCGTCCAAGCCCCTGTGTCATTGTGGCGATATGTCGCCAACGCCGCGGCGGGCGACGGGGATCCATTTGCAGGCTTCATGGATTATCTGCGTCGACTGTATCCGAAGTCGAGCGCCTCGGCGCGGCTCGTCTTCAGGTACATACGCGCAAGGCTCGAGATGACAAAAGCGCCGGGGGATCACCGCCCTCGAAGTCATCGGAATTCGGCCCGCAAATACCGCAATTGAACGGACGGAACTTGTCTCCTGTACGTTCTCCAGGGAAAGGATATTCGCGCATTGTCGTCTTCGATCAGCTCGCATCTCCCTTTCGGCGGCGCCGAAATCAGCCTGCGAAAGAAATTCCGCCTTTTCTTCACGGTCGGCATCATCGTCCTGTTACTCGGCGGCGCCAAGGCAATCGTTCACTATTTCGGATTCGAGTTCCTCGAGCTCAACGGGCTGGTGACCAGCGGCATTGGTGGCGCCATATTCATTATCGGCTTCCTGCTGTCGAGCATTCTCAAGGATTACAAGGAAGCCGAACAAATTCCGACGGCACTGCGCACCGCGGTCGAAGCCATCGACGGCGATCTGGAATGCTTCGCGCGGACCAACGAGCGCTTCAATCTCAGGGAAGCGCGGCTGATCCTGATCGGGGTCATTGCAAAGCTGCGCGAAGGCCTGGACCGTGCCTACGACCACAAGAACATTGCTCCCGTGCTCGGCGAGCTCAGCAAGCTGACGCCCATCCTCGGTCGACTGGAGGGTATGGGCATGGCGGCGAATTTCGTCGTACGCCTTCGCACCAATCAGGATGCGATCCGCAGGGTGCTGCTTCGCATCTACACCATCCAGCGCGTCGAATTCGTCCCATCGGTGCATGTGCTCGTGCAAACACTGGTGTTCTCGATCATCGTCCTGTTGCTCCTGCTGAAGACGGAGGGTGATCCGGCCGCGGCCCTGTTGTTTGGATTCATCACCTACATGTTCGTCTACGTGCTGTATCTGATCCGGCTGCTCGAACAGCCCTTCGCCAAGGGCCAGGGCTCCGTCGATGACGTCAGCTTCTTCCTGCTTGATGAACTGGAGGAGCAATTGCGGCGCTCGCTCGACCCCGCCGTTGCACGGCGGCGGCTTCAGGCAGTGGAGCGGGGCTGAGCAGTGCACGATGTCTGGATGGCGCGGCGACGGTGGTGCGCCGTCCGCGTCCGCTATTTGTTTGCGCGGCCTGACCGCGCCAGGCAGGTTGGATGTTGCGGACACACGTTGCTCCATTCCGTCGCTCGCACTATGACTGACGCGTCGGATGCAAGCGGAGCAACGCGATGGAACTTGTGGCGCATTGGCGCCTGTCGAAGCAGGCTTTGATCGATCTCGTTTTCTTCTGCGGCGTTCCGATCGTGTTGGCAATGCTTTCGGTCGTTCTCGGACCGCATGCGGCCACCATGGGAGGCGCCGGCGCGACGCTCTATGTTCTCTCGCTCGCCATTGTGCCCTGGTGCCTGACCGGCCTCGCCACTCAATTGGTGAGCAAAACAGCCGGGCGAAGACTGCCGCTTTGGCTGATCGCAGCGATCGGCGCTATGGCCGCCGGCCCCTTTGTGTCGCTGTACGTCTATTTCGTCAATTCGATCGCTTCAGAGATCTGGCCTGCGCTGGACGCTTTGCGGCCCGCGACGTTCAGCGCGGAACACCTCAAATCCGCCGCCCTGTCCGAGGGGCGGGCTATCGTTCTCTGGATCGCCTTTGTCATCATTTTCCATGAGACGCTGGGCTGGGAACGGTTTGCGGTACCGGCCAAGGAAACGGGCTGCGAAGATCGCTTTCAACTGAGCGGCGCCGAATGGACGGCGGAAGACGATGCGCTGCTGCGCTCGCTGATCGGGAGCGGCAAGCCCCCGAGGGCGATCGCGCTGGAAATGAAGCGGACGGTAGGGGGCATCCGCGCAAGGACCGCCAAGCTGGGTCTGCGGAATAATCGTCTTGGCGATCCGTCTGGAGGTTGAGGAGGCGGCCATTTTCGAACGGTGTCGGTTTGCTAACCAGCGCAGGCAGGAATTGCGCTGCTTGGTTGCCTATCCGGGGCGGGGCGTATATGAGTGCGCCCGATGGGGCCACGTGGCGGAGTGGTTACGCAACGGTCTGCAAAACCGTGTACACCAGTTCAATTCTGGTCGTGGCCTCCATCCATATAATCAATGACTTAGACCGATTATATGAGAGGCCGCAGCAAGCCGGCCACGATCAGCAGGCGGCGTACCAGCTCTCAGGAAACGGAACCAGCGGCCAAGAGGCTCCATTGTCGTTGGCGGCGCGTGGCGACGGATAAAAGCGCTGGGTCTGGACCACGAAATCATCCTCCGGGGCTGGCGCAATGGCCGTCTGCACGGTTTCCAGCAGCAGATCGTATTCAACTTCGCTCATCGCGCTCTCCGGGTTCCAGAGGCGATGATCTCAAAAGTATTTTGTTCCCAGATTGAGCGGATCGTTCGAATTTTATCGATCCGGCGGCCGCGGCAAAGCTGGTTACTAAAGTGTTGAACTCTCCACGCAAACACTAGGTCCGCGCACGCGCGGCGCGTGTGAGAAAAATCACATTTTGCAGAATTCAACTCGCGTATTCGGCTTGGATGACGCCCGCCTTGTCAAGGCGGGGCCTGGTCCAGGGAGACGCGGGTCATGAAGGCAAGGTTTGCGCGAGGTGCGGCTATTCTCTGTCGTTCCCATCGGGCTTCGACGCTCGGCTTCCTGCTTACGCTGATGGCCACTGGTTCGGCCAATGCCCAGCAAGGCACGCCTGAACAGCGCCGGGCCTGCACGCCCGACGTCTACCGGCTCTGTGCCGGCGAGATCCCGAACGCGCGTGCGATCACCGCATGCCTGCGCCGGCAGAAGGCGAGCCTGAGCCCGGCTTGCGCTGCGGTGTTCGAGCGGTAAGGGCAGGGCGGTACGGCATCCGCCGACGTTCTCACATCTCCAGCGCCGCCAGATTCTTCGGCAGCATCCGCTTGAACAAGATGAGGATGCGGGCGGCTTCCTTTGTGTCCTGCGTGATGGCATGGCGGACGGTCGCCGCGATCAGCGTCATCATCAACTGCGAGAACGAGGCCAGCGCAGTTGCTGATACATCGGGTGCGATCCGCCGCAGGGTGTCGCCGAGCAGCCCGGCGAGATAGACGCCGTCCTCCTCGTCAAGCTTTTGCAGCGCCCGGTCGGCCTGCGTCGCTTGCCAGATGTCGCGCATGACCGGCACTTCCATGAACATCCGATAGTAGCTGTCGGTAATGCGGCACAGGGCCGGGTGCAGATCCCGGGTAGTCCTGACCACGGCGAGATCGCGCCGCACGCAATCGCGGCCGATATCGTTGTAGCGTTCCGCGAGCGTGCCGATGATCGCGGTCTTGTCCGGAAAGTATTGATAGAGCGAGCCGAACGGCACGCCGCTGCGTTCGACGACGTCGCTCATGCGGAAGGCTTCGCTGCCTTTCTCGGCCATCAGCTCTGCCGCGCATTGCAGGATTTTCTCGAACCGCTCGCGGCTGCGCTGTTGGGTCGGGACCAGCCGCGCCAACACGGGCGCAGCCGTTGCGGCCACCTTCTGTCCGGCTTTTCGCCTCGCCATCGGTTCTCTCACACAAATGCGACTTGACGTTACCAATACGAGAGTTTATCGGGTTTGGCAAATACGAGATATTCTCGTATTACCTTAAAGGAGCGATCCATGTCAGAACTCCCGATCCTGATCGTCGGCGGCGCGGGCAAGACCGGCGCGCGGGTCGATGCGCTGCTGCAGACGCGCGGCATCCCGACACGGCCGGTGTCGCGTTCGACACCTGTCCCGTTCGACTGGACCCGGCCCGAGACGTGGCCGGCCGCGTTGGCCGGCGTCTCGATGGCCTATGTCACCTACCAGCCGGACCTTGCCGTCGAAGGTGCCGCTGATGCGATCGCGGAAGTGGGCCGGCTGGCGCGCGACAATGGGCTCGAGCGCGTCGTATTGCTGTCGGGGCGCGGCGAGCCGGGCGCGCAGCGGGCGGAGGCGGCGCTGCAGCAATCCGGCGTTCCCTGGACCATCGTGCGCGCAAGCTGGTTCGATCAGAATTTTTCCGAGGGGCATCTGCTTGAAGGCGTGCTCGCCGGCGAAATCGCGTTGCCGGCCGGCGCCGTGCCCGAACCGTTTGTCGATGCCGACGACATCGCCGAAGTCGCGGTCGCGGCGCTGACGGATCGGCGTCATGCCGGCAAGGTCTACGAGGTGACGGGACCACGCGCGCTGACGTTCGCGCAAGCGGTCGCCGAGATCGCCGGTGCCGTCGGCCGCCCGGTCCGATACCGGCAGATCGCGGCGAAAGATTTTGCGGCCGGCATGCGGCCCCATATGCCGGACGACGTCATCGAACTGATGTTGGAACTGTTCACCGTCGTGCTCGACGGGCGCAATTCGGGCGTCGCACACGGCGTCGAGCAGGCGCTCGGGCGTCCGGCGCGGGACTTTTCCGATTATGCCCGCCGAACCGCCGCAACCGGTGTCTGGAGGGCATGATCATGCTGCAGATGTTAATCGCCGGTCTGCTGTGGTTTTGCGCCATCGGCTGCGGTCTGCTCGCCGGCCTCTACTTCGCATTCTCGACCTTCATCATGACGGCGTTCGGCCGGATCGGACAGGCCTCCGGCATCGCGGCGATGAACGCAATCAACGTCACGATCGTGCAGTCGCTGTTCATGCCGATTTTCCTGGGAACGACGGCGGCGAGTGCGGCGCTGGCGGTGACCGCGCTGTTGCGCTGGAGCGAGCCCGGAGCGATGGCGATGCTGGCTGGCGGCATGCTCTATGTGCTCGGCATGTTCGTGGTGACGATGGTCTTCAACGTGCCCCTGAACAACGCGCTTGCCGCGGCCGATCCTGGAAGCCAGGAGGCCGCATCCCTGTGGGCGCGCTACCTGACGGACTGGACGTGGTGGAACCACGTGCGGACGGTCGCATCGACAGCGGCTTGCGCGCTGTTCATTGCCGCGATTGCGGCGAGGTAGGGCGCCGGCGATACCGGCAAACAAAAGCCGCCCGGATCACGGGCGGCTTCGCGTTGGGTAGTCGAGTGTGGTGTAATTAATTTCCGAAATTAAATATGGGGCCGCCATTCCAATGCGCCAAGCCGGGAAGCTGACCGGGCGCCAAGCAGGAACGGCCCTTGTGACTCTCCGTTCTTAAATGCGCCGGTTTACGCCGGTGGATTCTGACGAATGTGCAGTTTGTGCCAAGCGTTAGCTCCGTAGTTCTGCGGTGTGCATAATCTCTCGTTCACCCCTGTATTGCCAAAACTCCCATACATCCATCGACACTGCTTTTCATGATCGCGGGGACGACTTGGTGAGTGATTGGAAGTCTCAGTGGGATTCTATGACGATCGATGAGCTGTTTGAGCTCCGCGAACTAATGCAAGATGTCCTCAGCGAAAAACTGAAGGCCAAGAAGGCCGAGATCGAGCGTAGACTGCAGACACTCAATCGACCGTCGGGCGAAGGGACGAAGTCTCGCAACCCCAAGACCGATCAGTGAGAAACCCAGCTCATTGCCGAAGGGCTATCTGACGACGCCAAATGGGGCAGCTCTTGACCGCGTGTTGCAGCCTCCGCTGATCTTACCGTTTCCCTGAGCTTCTGAATTTCGGCCATTCGGTTCTTAAGATCGTTGGAGACTTGCTCAAGGCGGTGCATATGTACCCCGATTGACTGTTCCGTGTTTGCACCTTGCACGCCACAAACGTCGGTTACGTCCCGTACAACACCGAACCTATCAAGCCTATTCCATCTGCTTCGTGACAGTCCGATAGATGAGGTCACATGTGTTATTTCTCCGGCGGACCGGCCGGACCGTGCTGGGAATCCGAAGCTATTTGGTCAGGTGCGCCAGCATGGCCTCACAGGCCTTCTCGGCTTCGGCAAACGTCTTAAAGGGTGATCCGCCTACCTTGATTGCAGGCCGGTTGAGATTGATGGGGCGCCAGGAAGCGACAAAGCCAGGCCGCCCGTGAAGTCCAGGACCAGTGGTACTCTCGTGACTAATCACAAATGAGAAGCCGCGCTCGCTCGCGCTCCATATCTCCAGCTCCTCTTTCGCGGGAGCAACGCGCCTGAAGTGCAGGGCCATCGCCACGATCCAGCGAGTCGCTAAGCGGCCCAAGGGCTTGGGCGGAATCTCGCCCGAGACACACCATGCGGATTGGCATGTGTCTCGCCAAGATGGGGCGCGGGCTCTTTAGGCCATGAGGACTGAGGACGCCCTCTTACTCACGCTAGGCGGGCTTCTTTTTTTCTTTCGATCGAGCGCAGCCGCTACCTGCGCTTGCCTGACCAACTCGCGCAAGAACTCCAATTCGGCGCGCTGCGTCAGAAGGATGGAGTAGGCGTCAATTCGTTGCTGAATATCAATGCGCGGCTGAAGAGAAGGCATTTAGAAAACCCCTCACTAACTAATACTAATACTTCATTGTGAAGAGGGGAGACGGCAGCTTCAACAGGATTCGTCTAATTTGAGAGCCACATCCGGAGTCTTACGGACGCTTCGATTTGTGCGCAGAGCCTTCGCGAAGAGGCCTCGAACTCAGGCAGCCTCTTTCATTCGCGGCGCAGGCAGGTGGTTCACGCGGACGGCCCTTTGTCACCGGCCGTACAGACGATCGGTCCGATTGAGGTCTAGTCTGCACACCCCCGGCAACATCCCCAAGCCGGGGGTTTCTCCAAGGTGCGGCGGCCCCGGAGCGTTGCGTATTGCCGGGGCCGCTCGCGTCACCCATGCGCTGGTACTGTCCGTATTCAGGCCCCGGTATCCTGATTTTGCTAGTGTCCTAGATCGACTGTTAACAAATGCGCGATTGCTGCCATTATGGCCCGTGCTCGCAATGAGCTTTTTTGGAGGAAAGAATGAAAATTTTTATCGTGGCATTATCGCTGGTATTGTTAAGTTCTGTGGTTCCAATGACTACAGCTTCAGCAGGTCGGATGGACGGCAAGGGCAACTGTTCGGGAGGAGTATGCACCGACAAGGGAGTGCTGTGTCCAGCGGGGACCTGTTCTAGGGCCGGAACACCACGTGCCAAGGACGCCAAATATTGTTCTGCTGCGAATTGTAAAAAGTAATGGACCATAACTTCGATTGTGATGAGGCCGCCTCAGTTGGCGGCCTCTTTCATTCGAGGAGCTCATACTCGAACGCGACGTCTTCCGGATCGTTCTCCTTAAACCAGGCTTCGGCAACATCTTGGCTCGCAAAGACCTTGACGTGATCAACGTCGCCAACTTCCTTGCTGGTATCGACGTATATCCAGACAGTCGTCATTGATCCCTCTTCAGCTTGCGCTTTCCCCAATGATGACTCTTGCGATCGGGATCAAAGACCCGTTCGACGTGACGGTTCAACGCCCGCATGACGCCGATCCGGGCCAACATCGTTGGACCGCGTTTCTCCGCAACGAGGATCAGCGCTCGCGCGCGCAGCGGAATTGCCGAATGACAGGGTTAAAGCTAACTTTTGCGGTCCGGTAAGATCGCGGCCCCGAAAAAGGTGCGGCCATGCTAAAGCGCTGGCATCTCTGGAATTTCTTCGGTTCCGCTTACTTGACACGGCTGTACTGGCTGGTGCGGAATCTCTTGCCGTGGGGCAACACCGTACAATTTGCCCTCATCTTTCCAGCCAGGATGGATCACAATTCCGTATTGCCCCCCAACGGAGGAGACCATTACCAAGGCGGCGGAATCGCGAACGTGGGCACCGTGCCATTCAACCCATTACTGCTGCAGGTTTCGGCTGTAATCGGAAATAACAACTTGCCCGGTCCCGGCCCCGCTACGGTGAGGGTAGGTCTTAAAATCTATGGTCCAACAGATCTGTTGTACCCCGGCGAAGTAACAGGCACTTCATTCGGCCTGAGTCTGGCCGCTATTCAGTCAGCTATCCCCGAAGTCACTGCCCGGACTTCCTACAACTACTTCGGCTTGGACACGATCTTGCGCTTTCACAATGGAGTCGCCGGCGTGAACACCTCAGTTGATATAAACTACACCGCGACACTGGGCCGAGCTTCGGCGACTTTCACAACTGTCTACACCAACGGCCAACAACCAAATTACGAAACGCCCACTGTTACTCCTGGCTTTAGGTACTCTGAAGTACGGCTCGAGCCAGTAGGGCCACCATAATCGAATTGAGCGAGGGCGGCCGTTTGTAGTCGTGCCGAACCAAGGCACCGAAGCCGAAATCAAGTAAGCGGGCATGCGCCGTGCGAAGGCGATTAGGCCCGCCGGCATCGCGGCCGCCTAGGCGCGCTCTGAATTAGCCATTCGGGGGGACCGGCGGTGGCAAGGCCCGGCGTGTGTCGTCCGGAAGCGTCGGGCGCCGGGCCGCCTACCTGACGCCCGGCATCGATGTGCCGGCGCCGGGGCGCTCGTGTTCGGGGCAGGAAGGCCGGGCTACTCGGGTGAAGTCCCAAGCGGGGAGATGGACAAGGCGGGGGAGCCACTTCAAGAACCCCAGGACCCTGCACGGACCTCCGGGACCGGCCGAACCGGGCTGGGACTCCCTTGGCGTGGCACCTTAGCCGGTGCACCGTTGCCGTGGCGTCGCGCGGGCCAGGTGCGATGTATTCCCCGAGGATGCGCCTGGCATCCTCCATAGCCCGCAGTACGATGTCTTGATCCGGGGTATTCATGGTACGCGCCTTAACTAAGCGCGATTCAATCACATCCCCCTGGCGATGGCTCCTAAAGCGATCCTAGGATTTGCCAGACGATCGCCCGCACCAAAGTCACCAGCATCGCATAAGCGGTCCTGCGGCCAATGCGGTTCACTTTAGTAGACCCGGCGATGCCGCCGATAGCCCACGGGCTCTTGCGAACTCGCGAAATATGGATTGATGACGCACTGTGCCGATCGGCCCGATGCCGACGCGTTGCATTGGGGCAGCGACGTGTAGCTGCATTCGTAATAGATGGTCCGGTCGTACAGGCGCAGGCAAACTGGATAAGCCGGATCGTACATCTGGGCAGTCGCCGGAGAGACCATCCCGATCGTTAAAATCGCCAAGGCCAGAATGCGCATCAGAGCCTCCTTCTGCATTCAGCCCAAGGAGTGCCAGCCTCACTCTTTAGCTGATAATCTCCTTGACCTTGATGCCCCGCAAGGCCTCGATGCAGTCAGCTACCAAATGCAAGAACTCATGCCGCTTTATGCTTTTCACCTGACGCCCTTCCATATTGATGAGAATGAACCTCGCCATTTCGTGGGCGACTTCAAACTGCGATTTGCCGGTAACCTCAACATCGATCCTTTCAGCCATTTCGCTCTCCGCTAGTTGGAATTGGAAAGCAGCAGCCTGTGGCGAACACCTTGATGTGCTCGGGATCGCCAACCTGCTTGCTGGTGTCGATGTAGACAAAGACGGTCATTGGTCTCTCTTCAGTTTGCGCCTGCCCCAGTGATGACTTTTGCGATCGGCGTTGAAGACCCGCTCGACGTGACGATTTAACGCCCGCATGACGTCGATACGGGCCAGCATCGTCGGCCCGCCGCTCTCCGCAACCAAGATTAGCGCCTCCATCGCCGCCTGCCATTCCGGCGCTGAGTGCTCGGCCTTCGGCAGATTCATGATGTAGGTAGCGGCATGTAGGTAGCGGCATCCTTCAACGTGAGGAGCCGCCGACCATCGGGAAGCGGTATTGGATCCTCAAACGAGGCGGACAAAGGCAATAAATCTACTCGGGCAATGATCTTGGGTGTTCCATCTTATCCAAGACTATCGGTAGCGGCTTGTCATCTTGTTCTTGTTTTGTACTATCGCCAAATGACGACCGATCGTGAAATCGAGACCCTGTTCAGGCGGCTCCGGCTCTACGACCAGCTCGGGCGCCGGGCCGAAGGTCTTTTTCGAACAATCCAGAGAGTATCGAAGGAGAGCTATGGGCCTAGATCACGTCCGTTCCGAAATAGCGCGCATGCGCGTTCAGGTCGGAAGGCAGCGTAAGGAGATCCTCCAGCTTCAGCGTGCCGGCATATCGACTGCAGCGGCTGAGCTTTGCTGCAGCGGATGCTGGCAAAGATCGAGGGCCTTTGTGATGATTGGGACCGGCTCAAGAAGGAGGAGGGCGGTCCGACGAAGGGACGCGTGCTTGGCGGCCGGAGTTGGTGATGCGCGATCAGCTGAAATGGTACGACGACAAGGCCGACAATTCGGCCTGGCTCGATGCGCTCGCTGAACTGCGTCAGCGCGCGGCGCGCGAGGGATACTGCTATCAGCACGTCCAGGCGATCACCGTTGCAATCGACCAGTACGCAGAGAAGGCGATGGGCAACCGCGATTACTTTCTCAACAAGCCGTACGGCGCTGGCTAGGCTTGCTCTCGCAAGAGAATCGCTGGGCTCTGATGCAAGCTTAACAAGTCGTTAGTCTCAGCTTGCTACGCGTGGCTTGGCGAGGGGTATACCGTCTTCGCGGGCACGCTTTCGAATAGCCTCCCGCAGTTCATCGGGCGACGTAACCATCTCCCGAATCCTTCGCCAGCCCTCTCGGTGAGCTACCCATTGCATTGCGCCCCATGTGCGGCCGGAAAATGCTGCCTTGATTTCTGCGCGCTTGCCGGTCGGCCACAGTAATTTGAGTCGGGCCACGTCGGTGGTCTCCCAAGCGACCGGTGGCGCTCGAAAGCCCGACAACAGATAGCGCTTTTTTTCACAGCAGACCAGGTGCGGTCTTTAAACCTGCGCGCAACGATCGACACTGGTTCATGAGCGTATTTTAGAAGCTTTCGATCGTCACTCTTGGACCAAGGTCGGCGCGGTGCACCGGCTCCTGCATTTCTTCGAGCAGTTCTGATCGCGGCTTCCGTGCGGTGAGGTAAGAGCTTGATCGCCTCCGCCACGGAATAGCGGCGTACGATTTCGTATTCATCAGACGTCCATCGATTGGTACCGTGGCTCATCGCTGTGCACTCCGGAGGGAGCATCCGGCGGCCACTATAGGTTGAGCGGGACTATGTCCGAAATGTGCAGGAGGACATCTCCCCGCTATCCACGCGCCGAAGCGCCCCGAAAGGGGATGGATTTTAGGTTGGGCCGAAAGCACTGATGAGCCCGATCACTATGGGGATGAGACCAGCGCAAATCCACAATGCGGGTGCACTGGAGCTTAGGCCGGCAATAAGGATCCAAAGACCGAAGCCGACGATGAAGGCCGAGATCGCATAGGCGGCCGCTTTTTCCATGTTCGATCCAACAGCAAAAGCGGGATCGACGCCTCTACGACTCTCTGCGAGCTCAAACGTTCCGGCGTGCGCGGGCCGTAATACGCTACGCCGGCTCGACAGCAAGAAATTCTCCTACTGGATGCGCACAATGTCTCTGAACCGGCTCGAAAACGGCCGGAATTTCATACCTCTCTCGCAAAGCCAGCGGCGCGCAAATAGCTCTTGGCATCCTCCTGATAGGACTTTTCGTTGATAGAATTTACCCGTTGAGCTGTTGTCGCAATTGCGCGAAAATTGCGAATTGCAATCCTGCAGTTGTCAACTTCGTTGAACGGTTTCCCCGCTTCGATGAGCCTCGTCGACACGGGCGGCTCCGGCTCCAAATCCTGCTGTAGGTTGCGCGTTAGAGAGCTACGCTCTTGGCTCGGATCGACCTTCTTTGGCTTTAGCAAGAGTTCATCCTCAAGTGATCTGTACAGCGTGTAGTCCTCTCGAACCGGGGTTCGTTAACTTCGCGGGAATAGCATCTGATTAATCGCGGCGAGACATCCTCGCGGGTAGTAATGCGTAGAGCCGTCGCTGTCCTCCAGCGGCGGCTTTTTCGCGCCGGTCTGTTTAGGCTGGCTTGCCACCTATCGGCGTTCAGCTAACTTCGGTGCAGCGGAGTGTCCGATGAATTGGCGATCTGGGGCAAGGAAGGCAAGCCTATGGATCCTGGGGTCTCTTGGCGTCGGTATATTGGTTGCCAAAGCCATTGAAAAATGGGGAGACCGAATTGGGTATCTCGATGACCCCACAAAGGGTCTCCAGTGGGCGCTCGCCAAAGCTGCTGCAGTCACGGAACACTGGTTCTTCTATCCAGCTTTGACTTTCCTGATCGGATTGGCGATCGGCCTTTGGGCTGATGCGTTATTTCGCAGCAGAAGTGCCGAAAGGGAAGCGGAGCTTGCACTGCTGGGATACGATCTGAGGGAATTTTCAGACTTCATTGTTGAGCGCGCTGGCCAGATTAACCAACGGTGGCCGACGTGCATAAGTGACCGCATGCCGGACCTGCAAGCCTTATTAAATCGGGCGCGTGGCGCTGGGCTACCCGCTCCACCGCCAGAGGTCATGCAGCTAAGCGACGATGGCGAGCACTTTGCCGGTTACCTCCGGGACGTGGGCACGTTTCTGATCAACAATCAGTTTGCGGGAGCGAAGAACGCCGCCCTTCATTGGAATGCAGAGATCGAAAAATACGCCGCCAGCCGTCAGGGCGGCGGGGTTTGATTTCCTTTGGAGAACGAGGAAAGCCGACTCTCTGGCAAGATAAACAGCCGCAGGCCTCTAGCCGCGCCGTTCCCGCCGCCGCGCGGGCCCATCAGACGGCCCGGCCCAACCGCCGGGCCTTTTTTCTATCAGTTAGGCCGGCTTTGACGGAGTAGCACGAGAGGGGACCGCAGGTTGGGTCCAGGCAACGCGAGGACACCGTTTCGCATTTCAAGGAACTGTCTGGGCTGTCGCCGATTGAATGATCGTCCAGCGCGCGCAAGGGGTGCGTGTCATGCGCCTTCAGACATTCAGGGACGGCAGACGCTCCAGACATTTCGACTTGATCGGTGGAAAAGGACACCCCTGGTCAATTGACCTAGTCACGGTAACGGCTGCGGGCATCCTGGTGGTAGGTTTCGCGTGTGCCCTTGTGGCCCTATGGGTCCGATAGCGGCACAACGGAAAGCTCCGCCGACATCTCAACTGAGGGCACTGGCCTTGACGTCAGGCCCCATCAGCGGGGGTCCGACCGGCCGCGTGGCACCGTCCGATCGCATCCAGGCGCGCGCGGTGCGGCGCATGGGTGAGCTGCTGAAGCAGTTCGATGCTCGTGGAGGCGATCAAAGCAAAAGTGAGGGCGCCCATACTTTCGCTCCTGAGCCAAGCAGGCAGGAGATGGCTGATCGTGCAGGTCTCTCCAAGCACCAGCAGGTGCAGGCCGTCCGCGTCGCCAACGTTCCCGGAACAAAGGTCCGAAGCCGCTTATTCCGCGGTCCTGGCTCGCGGCCGACATGGAATGCACCACCCTGCTTCGCGCAAGTGGCCCCCAATGTGGCCCGATACTAAAAAAGCGGCCTTTCGGCGCCATTTGATTTCGGATCTAACTATTTGAATTCATTTGGCTCCCCGGGCTGGATTCGAACCAGCGACCATTCGATTAACAGTCGAATGCTCTACCGCTGAGCTACCGAGGAATAGGCGAAACAAGGTTCGCGAGCGGGCAGCGTATAACAAAGCCTTTCGGGCTTGCAAAGGACCAAATCACAGGCTGCGGATTTGCTTGAAGCGGCGCCGGAAAGTCCCCGCACTACAACGGGTTGTGACCGCTTTCGTCCTCCGGGCAGACGGCGGCCGGAACCGGGCGCAGGGCAATTGCGTCATCTATAGGGGCCCTGGATCGGGGCCACCAATCCGACTCAATCGGCCCAGAGCCTCTGTGGTGCCGGGTTTCACGGGAGCTGATTCGATGCCAGCCAAAGTGACCGAACTGACACGTGCGGCACCTCCGATCGTTCCGAGCGACATTCCCACCATGAGCGACGACGAATGCCTGGTTCGGCTCGCGCAAGCCGTTGAAGAACATGATGACGGGCATCTGGATGAGGTGGCGCGGCTGATCGCCCGATTAGCCGTCCCGATAGAGTAGGCGACAGCAGCGGCTTTTCCCGGCGGCGGTGGCTCGCAACAGGCGCCCGCATGTTGCGTTTTACCGGAGCTTGTACCAAAGATGGCCCGGTTTCAGCTCCCCCGGCGGCAACGCCGCATGCTTTCAGGGTCTTCGCCTATGTCCGGTTTTGCGACCGCGCGCCAGAAAATGGTCGATGGTCAGGTGCGTCCGAGCGACGTGACCGATATCCGAATTCTCGATGCCATGCTGGCGGTGCCGCGCGAGGCCTTCGTTCCCGAAAACAAGCAGGCGCTGGCCTACCTGGATCTCGATCTCGACGTCAGCGAAGGGGGCTCGGCCAAGCGCTTCCTGATCAAGCCGGCAGTGCTGGCCAAGATGCTGCAGGCGGCCGAGATCAGGGCGACCGATCGCGTCCTCGTGGTCGGCTGCGCCACCGGCTACGCCGCAGCCGTGATCGCTCGATTCGCGGCCCAAGTGACCGCGACGGAGAGCGATTCGGCGCTGGCGGCGAGGGCACAGGCGATTCTGGCCGCCAATGGCTGTGGAAACGTGACCGTTCGGGCCGCGGCGCCGGCCGATGGAGACCCGGCGAACGCACCTTATGATGTCATCGTGCTGAACGGCGCAACCGAGATCGTACCGGAGCGGCTCTACGGGCAATTGCAGAATGGTGGCCGATTGGTGGGTGTTTTTGCGAAGTCGCTGCCCGCGCGGGCCACCATGGTGACCTGTTCGCACGGCGATTTCGGTCACCGGACGCTGTTCGATGCCGTTGCCCCGGTGCTGCCCGGCATGGAACTAGTTCCGGCCTTCGTTTTCTAGCCTTTCAGCCCTTTCCACGCCCAATAATCGCCCGTTGCGGCCAGCTAAATCCTCTTCGAAATCAGAAGTGTGGCCCGATTGCCCCACGTGAAGAGTTTCGTCGGCGGTTTGCTTGCGGGGGTGTTCCGTCCAGGCTACCTGCGGAATAAGGTGAGCCGGGACTCACTTCAAGTGAAGCGACGTTCGGTTAATGATCGTGTGCGATCATGTTCATGGGCCGGGCGTTCAAAAATGATTGGAATGCTTGGGATGCGTGGGGTGAAGGCATTTGCCGGGGCCGCGGCTTCGGCCCTTCTATTAGTGTGCATGGGCCCGACGCCCGTCTTGGCCGACACGATCGAGGCAGCGCTGGTGCGCGCCTATCAGAACAATCCGCAGCTCAACGCGCAGCGCGCGCAGGTGCGCATCACCGACGAGAACGTGCCGCAAGCGCTGTCGGGCTATCGTCCCAGGGTTTCGGTCACCGCGAGCGCGGGCTACCAATATACGGATACGCTCAGTACGCAGGGCGGCACCCCCACCCAGATCGTGAGAACCCCTATTGTCGGCGCCAATCCGCCGCGCAGCATCGGCGGGACCGTCACGCAGACGCTCTTCAACGGCCAGCAGACCGCGAACAGGACCAGAGCGGCGGAAGGCCAGGTTTCCGGCGCGCGCGAAGCGCTGCGGGCACTCGAATCAGCGGTCCTGCTCAGCGGTGCCACGATCTACATGGACTATCTGCGCGATTCGGCGATCGTCGAGGTGCAGAAGAGCAACGTTCGCGTGTTGGAGCAGACGCTGAAACAGACGCGCGACCGCTTCAATGTCGGCGAAGTCACGCGCACCGACGTGGCGCAGTCGGAGGCGCAGCTCGCCGCCGGTAAGACGCAACTCCTGACCGCCGAAGCCAATCTGACGACGACGCGCTCGAACTTCCGCCGCATCATCGGCAACGAGCCGCAAGCGCTGGCGCCGGGCTCGCCGGTCGACCGCTTCCTGCCGTCGACGCTGCCGGCGGCCGTCGAGCTCGGGCTGACGCAGAACCCGAACGTCACCGCGGCGATGTTCGGCATCGATGTCAGCTACCTCCAGGTCAAGGTGGCCGAAGGCGCGCTGTTGCCGACGGTCACACTGCAGGCCGCGGTGCAGCAGTCCTGGGAGCAGAGCCTGATCCAGTACCGCTCGTTCGGCGCATCGGTCACCACGCAGCTCTCGGTCCCGATCTATCAGGGCGGCGGTGAATATTCGCTGATCCGCCAGTCCAAGGAAACGGCGGCGCAACAGCGTCTCGTGCTCGATCAGACTCGCGACCAGACCCGCGCCAACGTGGTCACGGCATGGGGGCAGCTCGTCGCCGGCAAGGCGCAGGTCGCCTCCGCCCAGGCGCAGGTGCAGGCGTCGGAAATCGCGCTGAACGGCGTGCGCGAGGAAGCCAAGGCCGGACAGCGCACCACGCTCGACGTGCTTAACGCGCAGCAGGCGCTGGTGAATGCGCGCGTCGCGCTCGTCACCGCGCAACACGATCGCGTGGTTGCGTCATACTCGGTGCTGGACAAGATCGGACGGCTGACGCCGCAGGTGCTGAACCTGCCCACCACGATCTACGATCCGAGCGTGCACTATCATCAGGTGCGCGATAGCTGGGCCGGCGTTCGTACGCCCGACGGCCGCTGATCTCCGAGTACATTTCCGCACAGTCGGGATGAAATCGTCGCCCGGCGCCTGATGCGCCGGGCGCTTTGCTTGCAATCAATTGTGGCCATGACGTACCGTTTCCGGGGCGAGCTGAGCGATTCGTGGCCCGCGTCTTTGCATCTCATGGACGCGCGTCGGGTTGCGTTTTTGAGGGGAGCAGACCTCCCGCAGCGATGCTGCGGGCGGGCTTGATCTGGGGACAAGTCAGGCTTGTGCGGTGAAAATCCCGGCCTGCATTTCCGGAACCGGCAATTCCCTCTTGGCTTTGGTGTAAAATGGTTTCGATGTGGAGTCGGAGATGACGCAACCTGCAAAGGTCCAAGAGCCCTCGATGGAGGAGATTCTGGCGTCGATCCGTCGCATCATTGCCGACGACGAGGCAAAGCCTGCCGCTGCCAAGCCGGAGGCCGCTGCGGCGCCGCCACCGAAACCGGTGATGAAGGACATCCCGCCGTCGGCCATTGCCCCCAAGCCGGCTGCTCCGAAGCCTGCGCCGGCCCCGCCGCCTGCACCCGCGCCTGAACCGGTCGCCAGCAACAGCCAGGACGACATCGACGCGATGCTGGCGAGCCTCGATGCGGCAACGCCCGAGGCCGATATCAGGCCGGCGCCGCAGCCGGAAGCCGACGTGTTCGAGCTCACCGACGAGATGGCGCTGCCGGATCCGGCGCCACCGAAAGCCTCCTTCAACAAGATCGAGCCGGAGGACGACATCGAGTTCAGCGAGTCCCACAGGGGGCGGCAGCCAGGCCACGAGCCGCCGCCGTTCGAAGCACCGCAGCAGCCGATCTTGTCGCGCTCGACCGTCTCCGCGGTCGAATCCGCCTTCAATTCGCTGGCCAATACCGTGCTGAGCAATAACGCGCGGACGCTGGAAGATCTGGTCAAGGAAATGCTGCGGCCGATGCTAAAGTCCTGGCTCGATGACAATCTGCCGGGATTGGTGGAGCGGATCGTCAAGGCCGAAATCGAGCGGGTTTCGCGCGGGCGCTAGTCCCAAGATTGCATCAAGACTACATCGAGGCAGCCTCGGCGGCGTCGATCGCGGACCCCATCCGCACCTTCAAACCGGCGTTACCGCGGCTCCCCGCTGCCGCCGGACTTGAGTTGTCAGGTTGACTTGAGGCGCTGTGGCGGCTTTCTAGGGGCGGCCCGGCGCCTATCACATCAGAACCGGGCGCTACCACGTTGATTTGATTCACATTCTATGAGCGGACCGGCGACGGATTTGCTCAAGAACGCCCTCTACATCCCCAATTGCAGTGCCATGATCGAGAAAAACTACCAGCCCGCCGATATCGAAAGCCGCATGTCCCGGATCTGGGAGGAAAGCGGCGCGTTCAAGGCCGGCCGCCCGGAACGGAAAGATGCCGCGCCGTTCACCATCGTGATCCCGCCGCCCAACGTGACGGGCTCGCTGCATATGGGCCACGCGCTGAACAATACGCTGCAGGACATTCTCTGCCGCTTCGAGCGCATGCGCGGCCGCGACGTGCTGTGGCAGCCGGGCACCGACCATGCCGGCATCGCGACCCAGATGGTGGTCGAGCGGCAATTGATGGAACGGCAGGAGCCGGGCCGCCGCGACCTCGGCCGCGCCAAATTCCTCGAGCGGGTCTGGCAGTGGAAGGCGGAGAGCGGCGACACCATCGTCAACCAGTTGAAGCGCCTCGGCGCCTCCTGCGACTGGTCGCGCGAACGTTTTACGATGGACGAGGGGCTGTCGCGCGCGGTCGTGAAGGTGTTCGTCGAGTTGTACCGCGACGGCCTGATCTACAAAGACAAGCGGCTGGTGAACTGGGACCCGAAACTGCTCACCGCGATCTCCGATCTCGAGGTGCAGCAGGTCGAGGTCAAGGGAAGTCTCTGGTATCTGCGCTATCCGATCGGGGGCAAGACATTTAGTCCCGACGATCCCACGACCTTTATCGTGGTCGCGACCACGCGTCCCGAAACGATGCTGGGCGACACCGCGGTTGCCGTGCATCCGGAGAACGAGCGGATCGGGCATCTGATCGGGCAGCATGTGATTCTGCCGCTGGTCGGCCGCCGCATCCCCATCATCGGCGACCACTACGCCGATCCCGAAAAGGGCTCAGGCGCGGTCAAGATCACGCCGGCGCACGATTTCAACGACTTCGAGGTCGGCAAGCGTCACGGCCTGCCGCAGATCAACGTGTTCGATCGCGAGGGCTGCTTGGCCCTCGTCGACAATGAGGATTATCTGCGAAGCTTGCCGGAAGGCGCGCTGATGCTCGCGGAAGAGCTGCACAATGTCGATCGCTTTGCCGCGCGCAAGAAGATCGTGGCGCGGCTGGAAGATTTCGGCTTCCTGGAAAAGATCGAACCGAACACGCACATGGTGCCGCATGGCGACCGCTCCGGCGTGGTGATCGAGCCCTATCTGACCGACCAGTGGTATGTCGACGCCAAGACAATGGCGCAGCCGGCGATCGCGGCCGTGCGCTCGGGCGCGACCAGCTTCGTGCCGAAGAACTGGGAAAAGACCTATTTCGAATGGATGGAAAACATCCAGCCCTGGTGCATCTCGCGCCAGCTTTGGTGGGGCCACCAGATCCCGGCATGGTACGGGCCCGACGGCAAGGTGTTTGTCGCCGAGACCGAAGACGAAGCCGTTGGCAACGCACTCGGCTACTACGTCGAGCAGGAAGTCATCACGCCGGAGCAGGGCCGCGAGATGGCGCTGGATCCCGCCAAGCGAGAGGGCTTCATCACGCGTGACGAGGACGTGCTCGACACCTGGTTCTCATCAGGGCTATGGCCGTTCTCGACGCTCGGCTGGCCCGACGAAACGGCGGCAGTGAAGCGCTATTACCCGACCAACGTGCTCGTTACCGGATGGGACATCATCTTCTTCTGGGTCGCCCGGATGATGATGATGGGCCTGCACTTCATGAAGGACGCGCCGTTCTCGACCGTCTACATCCACCGCCTGGTTCGCGACGAAAAGGGCGCGAAGATGTCGAAGTCGAAAGGCAACGTCATCGACCCCTTAGGCGTGATCGACGATTTTGGCGCGGACGCGCTGCGCTTTGCGCTGGCGCGCGGGGCGGCTCACAACCACGACATCAAGCTGTCGCCGCAACTGGTCGAAACCAATCGCAATTTCGCGACCAAGCTCTGGAACGCCTGCCGCTTTGCCGAAATGAACGGCTGCGAGAAGCCGGACGGCTTCGATCCTGTGAATGCCAGGGAGACGCTGAACCGCTGGATCGCGCATGAAACCTCGCGCGCCACGCGTGAGGTGACCGAGGCGATCGAGGGCTATCGCTTTAACGATGCGGCGAATGCGATCTATCGTTTCGTCTGGAACGTCTATTGCGACTGGTATCTCGAACTCGCAAAACCGGTGCTGATGGGCGAGGAGGGCGCGGCGAAAACCGAGACCCGCGCCATGATCGCCTGGGCGCGCGACGAGATTCTCAAATTGCTGCACCCGTTCATGCCCTTCATCACCGAGGAGCTCTGGGCGGTTACGGCCAAGCGCGACGGCCTGCTGGTGTTGGCGGAATGGCCGCGCAAGGTCAGTTCGGTTACTGCCGAGCAGATCGCCGCGATGGCGATGGCAGGGCCCGGCGATCCAGTGATTGCGCCGGCCATGGTCGCGCTCGATGCCGGCGATTTCAGCGATCCGGCCGCCGAGGCCGAAATCGGCTGGGTGGTCGATCTCGTCACCGCCATCCGTTCGGTACGTTCGGAAATGAACATCCCGCCGGCCACGTTGATCCCGTTGGTGCTGTCGGGGGCGTCCGAGGAGACAAAGGAGCGGGCGCAGCGCTGGAACGACATCGTCAAGCGGCTGGCGCGGCTGGCCGAGATCACGTTTGCCGACCGCCCACCGGAAGGCGCCGTTCAGTTGCTCGTGCGTGGCGAGGTTGTCGCTCTGCCGCTCAAGGGCGTGATCGATCTGTCGGCCGAAAAGGCCCGGCTCGACAAGGAAATCGTCAAGGCCGACGCCGACATCAAGCGCGTCGACGCCAAGCTCGGCAACGAGAAATTCGTGGCCAATGCGCCCGAGGAGATCGTCGAAGAGGAAAAGGAAAAGCGCGAGGCGGCGGTCGCGCGCAAGGCAAAGCTGCAGGAAGCGCTGGAGCGCTTGAAGCTGGCGTCGTAGCGCGCCAACCGCACGTCATTGCGAGGAGCAAAGCGACGAAGCAATCCATCTATCCGTTATGCCGCGATATGGATTGCTTCGCTTCGCTCGCAATGACGACGGAGGGTTCTCCGTCATCATCGAGCACTCCATCGATGCTGGACCGGCGTCAGGACCATCCCGATAAGCCTCACACGAACAGAAAATCGCCGGCGTGGAGTTGGCTCATTGTCTTGTCCTGAATCTCGATCGCATTGTTGGCGTCGACCGTGATCACGACGCTGGTGCCGACCTCGGCCATGTGCGATTGGAGCGCGCTGAAGTCGGCAAACACGGTTTTGCTGAACTGAATGATATCCTGCACGCCATCGGTGTTCTGGAAATCGGCGACGGTGTCCTTGCCGAGGCCGGGGGCGAACACGAACGTATCGTTGCCGGTGCCGCCGGCCAGATAATCGTTTCCGCCAGCGCCGATCAGCCGGTCATTGCCGCTGCCACCGTACAGGAACTCGCTGCCCGTACCGCCCTGCAAGCTGTCGTTGCCGTCGTCTCCAAACATTTGGGTTGCCGCCGGGCCGCCTTTGAGCTGGTCGTCGCCAGCGTTGCCGTGCATCGTATCCAGTCCGCCGCCGCCGGAGAGATAATCATTGCCGTCACCGCCATTCAGGACATTGGCTACCCAGCCGCCATAGAGCTGGTCTCCGCCGCTGCCGCCGTCGAGCAGGGCGCCAGTATCGCCGGTGCTGGCCTTGATGACGTCGTTGCCGTCGTCGCCATAGAGCTGATCGGTCGCCGTGGTGATGCCGGCGCCGCTGTTGATGGTGTCGTCGTCTGCCCCGCCGCGGATCACATCCGCACCGGGACCACCATTGATGGTGTCGTTGCCCGCGCCGCCCTGGATCGTGTCCGTCCCGGCGCCGCCGTTGATCACGTCCTTACCTATTCCTCCGTCGAGGCTGTCATTGTCCGTCGACGAACCGAAGAACAGGTCCTGATGGCCGGTCATGTCATAGTGGATGGACTTGTTCTGATAGAGGTTCCATGTTCCCGGCGAACTTGGATTGACGCCTTCCGACACGGCAAGATGCTCGCCGTTGACGGTGATGTCCTTGATATAAAGGTTGCGGTCGCCATTGGCGTTGGCGATATCGTTGATGAAAGCGAGATCGAGGCTGGAGACGGTAGCCGGGTTGGCGAATGTGAATGTAAAAGTCTGGAAACCCGAAGGATCGGTCGCGCCGCGGAATTCGACCGTGCTGCCGATCTGCTGCCCGTTGATCAGGAGCTGCATTTTGGCGCCGACGCCGTCGACGACGGAGCTGTAGCCCGTCACCGTGACTGATGTCTCCGTGAGTTTCGGAATTGTATCGGGGCCGCCGGTAATGGTGTCGTCGCCCCCGTCTGATTTGATCGTGTCGTTACCGACCCCGCCCGACAGCACGTCATTGCCGCCGCCGATATCTATCAAATCGGCGGAGGGAGAGCCCGTTAGGGTTTGGCCGGGCGGCTGGTGCTGACCTCCGTACCATTCGGTAATCAACCCCTGTGCAGGCTTGCCTGAGGGTGAATAGCCGATCGGGGAATACTTGTTGTTCGTATCCCAGTTCCAGATCGACGCGCCCCTGAACCAGCTTCCGCCTTCCGATCCCCACACCTGAAAGAAGGCATTGAAGGCATCGTATTGCTCCTGGACATCCTGCGTCGTGCTCTCGGCCCAGCCGCCCGGACTGATATTGGTTCCGTCGACACTGCGGTAGCCCGTTTCGGTGAAGAACACCTGCTTGCCGTACTGCAAGGCAAGGGAATGGAAGAAATCGACCGGCGACATGTGGTTCATCACCTTCGCCCAGTAGTCGTCGGTGGACATGGTGTTCCACGCATTGACCATCTCCTCGACGGTCGGGTCCGTTTTCGTCGTCAGCGGCGGATAAGCATTGATTCCGATGACATCGACCTTGTCCCAAAAGCTGACGCTGATGGCTTCGTCGGTCGCGGCCGCATAGGTGATCTCGCCCTGGAACACGGCGCGTACGGAATCGATGAGGTCGACCCAGTAGCTTCGATATTGGGGTCCGGATAGTTTGCCCAGCTCATTGCCGATCACAAACATGCCGACGCCTGCTTGTTCGGCGAGCTCCGCCATGTGAACCATTTGGTTCTTGTAGGAAGCAAAGAAAGCGGCGGGATCGCTCGGATTGAGCACGTATGCAAGCGAGCCATCGAGAGCCGAGACCATGGGCTTCAGCGTGACCGAAAGGCCGAGCGCCTGTGCATTTGCAATGGCCTGCAGAATATTGGCGTCGCTCTCGGTCTTGTTGGGATCAGCGACGACGTCATTCGACGTCCTGGTTTGCATAAAGAGCCGCGGAGCGAGCTCGATCGAATTTGCATTCGTACCCGCGATCGCCTGCATGGCGGCGAGCGCGGAACCGGCGACGAATGCACCATTGTAGTTGGAGAGAAATCCAAATCCTTGAACAGGAAACACGCCGGCCATCTACAGCTCCTTTTCTTTTGAAGTTTTCTGTTGCTGGTTGGAGGCGCGCCGCCATTTGCGCAAATTCACCACTCTGCGTGTTCCGCGCGTTCGACGCAGCACAATTTGTGAGCACTTCACTGCGCAAAGCGAAACACACTTACGTACTCAACGTGGGCGTGTCGTGACGGGAATAAGTCGATGTTGCGATTGTTGATGAAGCGATGCGAGTCGTTACGGCGATGTTACCATTTCAACTCAATTCGAAACGGCCTGCTCAGGAACTTCGATTCATTCAACTGACAACGCCATCGGCAGTTCCGCTGTCTTGGTGTGTGCCCATCCCACGCTTGCGATGATGTCGCGTTTTGCTCGAGCATGCATACGGACGTCCGCCGGAGCGGACTCTGGCAGTTGGCAAACCTGTCAAGTTGAGGAAGTCTTGGTCTGGCGCATATAGCTTAGAGACGTGCAGCTATTCCGTCCCGCGCAGCAAGCGTTGACCAGCGTCACGACGTTGGGCCGGGTTGCGGTGGACGGGCGTCTTGCGTGTCATGGCTATCACACTATCGATACGAGCGCCGCCACTCGCCTGGAGCTACACCCAGTGCTCTCGAGAAGGTGCGAGTGAAGTGACTTTGGTCTGTGAAGCCACAGCGTTCGGCAATTGTCTCAAGTGAGAGGGTCGAATTTCGGAGCAAATCTTGCGCGAGTTCGATCCGCCGTGCCAGTAGCCACTTATGTGGCGGCACCCCAGTCGTTATACGGAAGGCCCGGGCGAAGTGGCTGCGCGACAAACCACACTCGCGCGCGAGGTCGACGACACCAATCTTTCCATCGATGTGCGCCAGCAACATTTCCTTGGTCCGCCGCTCCTGCCATGGAGCAAGCCCGCCCCGGATCGGGTGAAAGACCATAGGGTTTTCGCCATAGAACGCCGTCAAATGCGCGAGAAGCGCCAGCGCGACATAGTCGACAAATAGCTGGCTCGCAGCATCGGGCCGCTCGAGAGCCGGGAGCAATCCTTCTCCCAGGTTCTTGATGACGTGGTCCTCGAAAGCCAGCCCTCTGCGAGCCCGAAGCGACCCGACCGGACGGAGTTCGTGCTCCTCCTGGAATCGATCGAGAGCTTCGCGCGAAGTGTACATCGAAATGCAATCCGCTGCCCCCCCATACGTCAGAGCCTCGTGCTGCTCATTGCGATCGAGAAGGAGAAATTGTCCGCTGTCGATTGGCATCCGGGGCACCGGCCGGCCATCGATCCAGTATGGGCAGGGGGGCAGAGGTTGCCGGTGCAAACAGATCATGTAACCGGCCTTGCGCTCGAACCGGAACGGTGTCCCGGCCTCGGATTCGCGCCAGAACATCCGTGTGGCCGTGACTTCCGCCATTTGCAAGGCGCGCATGACAAGCGCGGGTGATTGATTGAGCTCGACGGGACTAGCAGGACGCCGCCCGAACGTCCCAGTCATCGGAGTGCTCCACAATGATTGAGGGCAGTGAAAGTCTCAGCTTCGCTGAAAGGTATGACACTTCCGTACAAAATGCAGCACTCCAGTCACTAGCGCATGAACGGCCACGCCGATATCTGCTCCATCTCCTCGGTCGCACCGACTCTCGCTGAACCAATACCGCCCGCGAGTGCACCGCTGACACCGCCAACCGCGGCGTGACGTAGGAGACTGTATGAATACATATGAGCAGGCGAGCTTAACATCTGACCCGGAAGCCGGCCATGATGACGGCCGGCGCGAATTGTCGCGCCGTTCGGTCCTGATTATTGCAGGGGGAGCCGCCTCCCTCGCCGCTCCGGGAGTTGCCGCACAATCGACACCGCCCGGAAGGTCTCGAAACGTGTCGACGGCATCGGTCCAATTAATAGTCAACGGCAAACCGCATCAGCTCGAAGTCGATCCCCGGCGCTCGCTGCTCGATGTGCTGCGCGAGACGCTCGATCTCACCGGCACGAAGAAAGGGTGCAATCAGGGCGCCTGCGGTGCTTGCACCGTCCTTCTCAACGGCAGGCGTATCGTCTCCTGCCTGACGCTGGCTGCGATGCATGAGGGGGCTGAGATCAAGACGATCGAGGGCCTTGAAACGAATGGCGAGCTTCATCCGCTCCAGGCTGCGTTCGTCGAGCGCGACGGTTTGCAGTGCGGCTTCTGCACCCCCGGACAGATCATGTCGGGAATAGGCTGCATCGCAGAAGGCCATGCAGGTTCGCCGGATGAAATCAGGTTTTGGATGAGCGGCAATATCTGCCGTTGCGGTGCCTATCCGGGCATCGTCGCTGCGGTCGCCGACGCTGCCAAGAGGGCCTGACCATGCTTCCATTCACGCTCGAGAAGGTGACCTCCGTCCAGGCCGCCATCGCCGCCGCATCGTCCGGCCGACGTTTCATCGCCGGCGGCACCACGTTGATCGACCTGATGCGGGAGGAGGTGGAGCAGCCGGAACACCTCGTCGACATCAACACGCTCCCGCTCTCCGAAATCCGCATCGAGGGCTCCGATCTCGTGATCGGCGCGCTCGCCCGCATGGCCGATATTGCCGCCCACCCCGACGTACAACGCCTGCACCCGCTCGTCGCCGAAAGCCTGATCGAGGGCGCCTCGCCGCAGTTGCGCAACATGGCTTCCATCGGCGGCAACCTGCTCCAGCGCGTGCGCTGCCCATACTTCCGGATGCACGACGCGCCCTGCAACAAGCGCACCCCGAACTCCGGCTGCGCCGCGATCGATGGCCTCAATGCCGGCCACGCCATTCTCGGCACGAGCAATCATTGCGCGGCAACGCATCCTTCGGACGTTGCCGTCGCGCTGGTCGCGCTCGATGCCACGATGCAGGTGAGGGGGCCGCGGGGCGAGCGCAGCTTTCCAGTCGAGGAACTGTTTCGTTTGCCGGGCGATACGCCGCATCTCGAACACACGCTGCTGCCTGGCGAGCTCATCCTCGCGGTGCGGGTCCCCGGCGGTCCGTTCAGCCGGCGGGCGCGTTATCTCAAGGTGCGCGACCGCGCTTCTTACGAGTTCGCGCTCGTATCCGCCGCCGCCGCACTCGATGTCGAGGACGGGGTGATCCGTCAGGCGCGGCTCGCTGTCGGCGGCGTGGGCACCCGGCCATGGCGCCTGCGCATGGTGGAGAAAGCGCTGATCGGCAAGACCCCGGATCGCAAAATCTTCGAAACCGCCGCCCGGCTGGCGCTCGAAGGAGCCCGTCCGTTGTCGGGCAATCATTACAAGCTCGAACTCCTGCCCCGGACGATCGTCCGCGCTCTTGAAATGTCGGGAGAAGCCGCATGACGACGAACGTGATCGGAAGTCCGCTGCCGCGCGTGGATGGTCGCGCCAAGGTCACGGGCGCGGCGCGCTATGCGGCCGATTTCAACCAGGGCGGCCAGGCCTATGCGGTGATCGTCGGTGCCACGGTGGGGCTCGGCCGCGTGACCGGTATCGAGACCGCGCCGGTTGAGAAGATGCCGGGCGTCGTTGCCGTCATCACGCATCGCAATGCGCCACGCCTGCCATACGCACCGCACAAGAGCTATATCGATCCGGCGACAGGCGAGCGGCTGCATGTGCTGCAAGACGACCAGGTGCGCTTCTACGGGCAACCGGTAGCGATCGTCGTCGCCGATACCCTCGACCAGGCGGAGCGCGCGGCTGCGGCGCTGCGCATCTCCTACACGGCCGAGCGGCCGCTCGTTGATCCTGCCGACCCAAAAGCCCGACCTGTCGTTCCGGAAGCTGGGAAGCAGCCGGATGCGAGGCTGCCGGCCGACACCGCGCGCGGCAATGCCGACAGCGCGCTCGGGGACGCGCCGGTGAAGGTCGACGAGGTCTATGAAATCGCGCGCGAGAACCATAATCCAATGGAGCCGCACGCCACCGTCGCGGCCTGGAATGGCAATCGGCTGACGCTGTGGAGCAAGAGCCAGTTCGTCGTCAACGAACAGGCCGAGATCGCAGCCGTGTTCGGCCTGCCGCCCGAGAACGTACAGGTGATCTGTCCGTTTATCGGCGGTGCCTTCGGCACGTCGCTCAGGACGTGGCCGCATGTCACGCTTGCGGCCATGGCGGCACGACAGGTGGGACGTCCCGTCAAGCTCGTACTCACGCGCAAGCAGATGTTCTTCATTACGGGCCATCGGCCCCGCACCCTGCAGCGGATGGCTCTAGGCGCCACGGCGGATGGCAAGCTCACCAGCATTGTGCACGAAGGCACCGGCGAGACGAGCCGCTATGAAGAGTTCATGGAGGCCCTGACTTCGGTCACGAGCTTCCTGTACTCCACGCCGAACGTGCGGACCCGCTACCGGCTGCTGCCACTCGATATCGGCACCCCGAACCATATGCGTGGCCCCGGCGAGGCAAGCGGTGTCTTTGCGCTCGAATGTGCCGTGGATGAACTGTCGTACAAACTCGGAATCGATCCGATCGATCTGCGGCGTCGCAACGAGCCGGCGATCGATGAGGGCGAGAACAAGCCGTTCTCCAGCCGGTCGCTGATGAAATGCCATGATCTCGCCGCCGAACGTTTCGGCTGGTCGCGGCGGTTACCCGAACCGCGTTCGATGCGCGATGGCCGGCTGCTGGTCGGCATGGGCGTGGCATCGGCGAGCTATCCGGCCTTCCATGCGCCCGCGAATGCGCGAGCGCGGCTGCTCCCGGACGGCACCGCCGAAGTTGAGATCGCGGCAAGCGACATGGGCCCCGGCACCTACACGTCGATGACGCAGGTTGCCGCCGAGACGCTGGGGCTGCCTGTTGAACGGGTGCGTCTGAGCCTTGGCCGCTCTGACTATCCGCCGGCTCCATCCCATGGTGGCTCATGGACGATGGCCTCGGTCGGCTCTGCGATCCGCGCCGCCTGCATGGCCGTGCAGGAGGAAGCCGCAAAGCGCCCGCGGGACGGCCGACCCATCGAGGCTACGGCTTCGGCTCAGCGCGATCCCGATGTTGCGGCCCGATTTTCGATGCACTCCTTTGGAGCCGTATTTGCGGAGGTGGCCGTCGATCCCGATGTCGGCACGATCCGGCTGCGCCGCGCCGTGGGCGCCTATGGCATCGGCCGCGTCGTCAATCCGCGACTTGCGAGGAGCCAATGCATTGGCGGCATGATCGGCGGGATGGGCATGGCGCTGATGGAACGCACAGTCCTCGATCCGCGCGACGGCCGCCCGGTCAATGCCCATATGGCCGATTACCTGCTGCCCGTGAATCTCGACATTCCCCAACTTGAAGCGCACTTCGTCGAGGAGATCGATCCACACGTCAACGCCCTCGGCGTCAAAGGCCTCGGCGAGATCGCGCTCGTCGGCATGGCCCCCGCCATCGCCAACGCCGTGTTTCACGCCACCGGCAAGCGCGTGCGGACCTTACCGATCCGGATTGAAGATGTGCTGACGGTGTAGCTCCGTCTTGAGTGGCCGGGTCCGCTGGTGCAACTACGGTGACAGCACACAATCTTGCATCGAAGATCCGGCAGATCATCCGATGGGGCAAATCACTTCTGATTTTCAGAAATCAGGTCAAGCCCTGGAATCAAAAATATTCCGCTTCGCGCCAGACCCAAATCACCGGTAAAACTCCCGCCATCCCGTCCCGAGAGAGGGGCGTTGGCCATCGTCACGAACGTTGGGACGGGTTGCGGTGGACGCGGCAGCGTCGGGCGCGTGGATGTGGTCGCAGGGCGGTTTTGCCGTGAGCGGACACAGCGCGCAGGACGTACGGCGCTTAAACGCCTCCGTCCGAATTTTGGCCGGCACGCACTTGGCGGGTCGGAATCTCTGGCAGAGGAAGCTGCGTACGGCAAAACCGTGTGGTCCTGGCACCCGTGGCTGGTGTCAAGCTGGCGGAGGTTTGCAGCGCTCAACCGAGTCATGCGAGCCGTCAATTCGTCAGTGATGGAGGCAAAAGGAATTCGTCTCCAGGGAGAGCGCGGCATAAGACGTAAACCCATCGCGCAGGGAATGCCGGGATGCTCCGGCTGTACCTGTATGCTCGTGTGCGCATTCTTGAAGTGCACCTTGCACACGAGACCGCGGGTGCAGCAAAGCACCCGGCATTCCCTGCGCCCTCTCACTCTTTGGGGGGCGAACGATTTGCAAAAGCTCGGGCGCATCGTGTCGCGAGAACGCCGACACGCATTCGCTGTCATCGCCCGGCTTGACCGGGCGCCCAGTATTCCAGAGACAGCGATGATTGAACCGATAGGCCGCGGCGTACTGGATCCCTGCCTTCGCAGGGATGACGATGGTGTTTTGTGTTGCTATCTCCACGTCATTGCGAGCCACCCGGTCGGCGCGAAGCGCCGCCGGATGACAGGCTCCGCGAAGCAATCCATTTTCACCTCATGCTCAGCGCGATGGATTGCTTCGCTGGCGCTCGCAATGACGGCCGAAGGAGAATCCGTTGTCAAAACGGTTTGCTCAAAAACCTCGACCCCTTCAATCCGTAGCGCCATGGCAGATCGACCGCTTTGGTGATGCCGATCCGCACGCCTGCGGCAATGTCGAGTCTGCCCATGCGTGCATGCAACGCAAATGGCGGCACGTCGAGTGGCAGTTCGTTATGCTTGATCGTAATCCCGAGCGCTTCGCAGAGCTTGCCCGGCCCCGAACACAACGCGCGCTCATCCTGCTGGCCGCGGCGGCGGCGCATCGCGGCAATGCCGTGGGTCGGCTGCAGCGCGCGTATCAGGACGGCGCTGGCCGAACCTTCCTCTTCGCAGACGAAATTTACGCACCAGTGGATGCCATAGGAGCGGTAGACATAGGCAAAACCCGGCGGGCCGAACATCACCCGGTTGCGCGGCGTCGGCCCGCGAAACGAATGCGCGGCCGGGTCCAGATGGTGATAGGCCTCGACCTCGACGATGGTGCCGCCGACGCCGTCGACCAGGAGCGTCGCGCCGATCAGGTCGGGCGCGACCTCATGCACGCTGCGGTCGAAAAACGAGCGTTTCAGCGGCTTGCCGAGCCGGAGGGCGGCGCCGCTGGCAGGCTTGGAGTTTTGAACCATTTTCAGGTGAGAATCGTTCGCGGAACAGGTGAAATTCGTCATTATCTTGCACGATCTGCTAGGTTTCGCGAGCTAGCTTGTGGTTTTCCGCAACAGAGTTGCAGCCGTCGGCGACACGGATTAGCTAGGTATTCTCGTAACATCCGGACTTAACATGGTCGTTCTCGTCGATACCGTCTCCCTGAACCAGGTTCGCCCGCGTCACCCCGAAAAGGTGAACCGGCCGGATGCGCTGTCGCCGCCGAAGCCGGACTGGATCCGGGTGCGCGCGCCGAACACTCGCGGCTATGCCGACACGCGAAAGATCGTCAAGGAAAACGGCCTCGTCACGGTGTGCGAGGAGGCCGGCTGCCCGAATATCGGCGAGTGCTGGGACAAGAAGCACGCCACCTTCATGATCATGGGGGACACCTGCACGCGGGCCTGCGCGTTCTGCAACGTCAAGACCGGCATGCCCGGCGCGCTCGACGCCAATGAGCCGGAACATGTCGCGGAGGCGACCTTCAAGCTCGGGCTGACCCACGTCGTGGTGACCTCGGTCGATCGCGACGACCTCGCCGACGGCGGCGCCGAGCACTTTGCGCAGACGATTCGCGCCATTCGCGCACGCTGCCCGACCACGACCATCGAAATTCTGACCCCCGACTTCCTGCGCAAGGAAGGCGCGCTGGAGGTGGTCGCGGCAGCGAAGCCCGACGTATTCAACCACAATCTGGAAACCGTACCGGCGCGTTATCTCACGGTACGCCCGGGCGCGCGCTACTTCCATTCGATCCGGCTGTTGCAGCGGGTCAAGGAGATTGATCCCACGATCTTCACCAAATCAGGCATCATGGTTGGCCTCGGAGAGGAGCGCCACGAGGTGCTGCAGGTGATGGACGATCTGCGCTCCGCGGACGTCGATTTCCTGACCATCGGGCAGTATCTGCAGCCGACCCGCAAGCACCACGCCGTCATGCGCTACGTGACGCCGGACGAATTCGCGGGCTACGAGAAGGTCGCTTATACCAAGGGTTTTCTGATGGTGTCGGCCAGTCCGCTGACCCGCTCGTCGCATCATGCGGGTGAGAATTTCGCCAAGCTCAGGGCGGCGCGGGCTGCGCTACACGGTTGAGCGCGTCCAATGCCTCGCTTTTCCAGCAAGCGCCGGGTTCATCATACCGCGTCGCATATGTTCGATCTGGTCGCCGATGTCGAGCGCTATCCGGAGTTCGTGCCGCTGTGCCAATCGCTGAGGATACGGCAGCGGACGCAGAAAGCTGACGGCACTGAAGTCGTCGTCGCCGACATGACGGTATCGTTCAAGCTGGTACGGGAGTCCTTCACCAGCCGGGTGACGCTGGACCGGCCGAACCTGAAAATCATGGTCGAGTATTTGAAGGGCCCTTTCAGCAATCTGGAAAACCGCTGGACGTTCGAACCGAAATCCGAAACCGACTGTGACGTCGGATTCTTCCTGTCCTATGAATTCAAGAGCCGGATGCTGGCGATGCTGATGGGGACGATGTTCGATACGGCCTTCCAGCGTTTTGCCGCCGCGTTCGAAAAGCGGGCGGACGTGATTTACGGGAAGCCCGCCACCGGGACCCGAAGCTAGGCTCCGCAACTCGGCGCGATCGGCTCTCGGAAAAATTCCAGGAAACAATAACGGGACGGTTGAAATGACGACATTCGAGCGCGTTGGCTTTATCGGCCTCGGTGGAATGGGACGGGGCTTGGTCAAGAACCTCGTTGCCAAGGGCGTGGCGGTCGCCGCCTATGATCTCAACCCGGCGGCTGTGGCCGTTGCCAAATCGTTTGGCGCGACCGCTGCCAGCGGTCTTCAGGAAATTCGCGACAACTGCCGCATCGTCATGATTTGCGTCAACGAGGCCGAGGATGTCGAGGCGTTGATGACTTGCAGCGATGGGCTGCTTGCCAGTCCGGCGCCGGGATTCATCATCGTGGATCACACCACCGGCAGCCCGCAGATGGTCGCAAAGCTCGACCGCATGGTGCGGGCAGCCGGCGGTCGGTATGCCGAAGCACCGATGACGCGAACCCCGAAACACGCCGACATCGGCAAGGTCAACGTACTGTTCGGCGGCGAGCGCGACCTGCTCGACGACCTCAGGCCCTATTTTGAGCTCTATGCCGAAAACATCTTCCACATCGGCCCATTGGGACACGCGATCCGCCTCAAGCTCATTCACAACTATATCGCCTTCGCCAATGTGGCGGCGTGGTGCGAGGGGTTTGCGCTCGCGGCCAAGGACGGGCTCGACCTCTCGCAACTCATCCGCATCATCTCGGCAGCCGGCGGCAAGAGCGGCATGCTCGATCTTTACGGCCAGGCCACGCTCGATGGCGACTTCACCCCACTGATGTCGCTGGCGAACGCCCGCAAGGACGTCCGCTATTATGCGCGCTGGCTGGAGGAGGCGGGTCTGCCCGGATTCATGGCTGAGGCCGTGCACCAGACCTACCGGCAGGCGGCGCTGCTCGGGCACGACGGCGAGTCCTGCACAGCCGTCATCAAGGCTTACGAGGCCGTGAGTGGCGTGGAGGCACGGGTGCGGCCGAAAGACCAACAATAGGGAAAATGCCCAGCCGCATATCTGATTTCGCAGGAATCCGGTTGCTGGTGCCGACGCCATTCATTAAGCCGGGTCCAAATCCGTGATCCCGCAACAGAGGGACGAGACGATGGACGTAAATCTTCGAACCGGTGGCCATATTCTCATCGAGCAACTGGCCTTGCACGGCGCCGATATCGTGTTCGGCGTGCCCGGCGAAAGCTTCCTGGCTGCCCTCGACGGCATGTACCAGAGCCAACGCGTGCGGTTCATCAACGCGCGGCACGAGGGCGGCGCCGCCATGATGGCGGAGGCCTATGGCAAGCTGACGGGACGGCCCGGCATCGTATTCGCCACCCGCGGCCCCGGCGCCACCAATGCGTCCTCCGGCGTCCATGTCGCGTTCCAGGACTCGACGCCGCTGATCCTGCTGCTTGGCCAGGTCGGACGCGACATGATGGAGCGCGAGGCGTTCCAGGAAATCGATTATCGCCAGATGTTCGGGCCGATGGCGAAATGGGTCGCCCAGATCGACGATGCGCGGCGGATTCCCGAGTTCATTTCGCGCGCCTTCTTCACCGCGACCTCGGGCCGTCCCGGCCCGGTCGTGCTGGCGCTGCCCGAGGACATGCTCACCGACACCGCGGAGGTGGCGGATGCACCACCTTACAATCCGATTCCGGTCGCGCCCGATGACGGCGCCTTGCGGCAATTCCATGCGCTGCTGTCGGAGGCGAAGAGGCCATTCCTGATCGTCGGCGGCGGCGGATGGAGCGATCAGGCTCGCCGCGATCTCGAAACGTTTGCCGCCGCGCACGAGGTTCCGGTCGGCGTCTCGTTCCGATGCCAGGACTATTTCGACAATCTGCATCCGGCCTATGGCGGCCATGTCGGCATCGGTCTGGACGCAAAAATCGCCGACCGGATCCGAACCAGCGATCTGGTGATCGCGCTTGGCGCGAGGCTGGGGGAGGCCACCACATCCGGCTACACGCTGTTCGATATTCCGAAACCGAAGCAGCCGCTGGTTCACATCTATCCAGACCCAGAAGAGATCGGCCGCGTCTATTCGCCGACGCTCGGCGTGGTCGCGAGCAGCGCGGCCTTTGCAGCCGCCATCAAGCGGCTGGAGCCGAAGCATCAATCGCGCGCCGACTATGTCAAGGCGGCGCATGCCGACTACCTCGCCTTTACCGAGCCGACCCGCTCGCCCGGCGACGTGCAGCTCTCGCAGGTCGTGCGCGGTTTGAGCGATCGCTTGCCCCATGACACCATCATCTGCAACGGCGCCGGCAATTATGCCGTCTGGGTGCACCGTTTCTGGCGTTATCGGCAATTTCGTACCGAACTCGCGCCGACCTCGGGATCGATGGGCTATGGGTTGCCCGCGGCCGTTGCCGCCAAGCTGCTGCATCCGGAGCGAACCGTGATCGCGTTCGCCGGTGACGGCTGCTTCCAGATGACCGGATTGGAGTTCATGACCGCGGTCGAAAACCGGCTGCCGCTGATCGTGATCGTCTGCAAC
Organism: Bradyrhizobium sp. AZCC 1577; assembly: GCF_036924575.1. NCBI lineage: Bacteria > Pseudomonadati > Pseudomonadota > Alphaproteobacteria > Hyphomicrobiales > Nitrobacteraceae > Bradyrhizobium > Bradyrhizobium sp. AZCC 1577. Next base: position 4,744,645 of record NZ_JAZHRQ010000001.1, on the reverse strand, counting down.
AACGGCATGTACGGTACCATCCGGATGCACCAGGAGCGGACCTATCCGGGCCGTGTCTCCGGCACCGATCTGGCCAACCCCGACTTTGCCGCACTGGCACGCGCCTGTGGCGGCTTCGGAGTATATGTCGAGCGTACGGAGGATTTCGCGCGCGCCTTCGACGAGGCTGTCGGCAGCGGACTTCCGGCCATCATCGAGCTTTCGATCAGCCCAGAGGCGTTGACGCCGGTGAGCTCGCTGAGCGAAACGCGCGCCAAGGCTTTGGCCGCGGCGGTTTGATACTGGTTTATGGCCGCGTCGGCCGGCGCCGTTTAACGGCGCTGCGCCGCGGCGTACGGGCCACCCGTGGGCGTAGCCGGCTCATCGTTTCGCGTCGCGGTTTGGCCAAAGCTTGCGGTCCGCGTGCCAGCTCCATCAGCATGCGCAGCGCTTCCACCACCGAACGCTGGCGGACGGTGGTGCGGCCAATGGCGCCAAAGCGGAATTCGCGGTGCAGGATCTTGCCGTCGCGCGACGCGACCGCGAAATGCACGAGGCCGACCGGCTTGCCCGGCGTGGCGCCGCCGGGACCAGCGATGCCGGTGACGGATACCGCAAGATCGACGCCGGCCTTTTCCAGCGCGCCGACCGCCATTGCAGTCGCGGTTTCCTTGCTGACCGCGCCGAAGGTTGTCAGCGTCGAGGCTTTGACGCCAAGCATCGCGCGCTTGGCTTCATTGGAGTAAGTAATGAAACCGCGGTCGATGACATCAGAAGAGCCGGGAATGTCGGTGAGCGCGCCAGCCACCAGGCCTCCTGTGCAGGACTCCGCGGTGGCGATCGTCAGCTTGCGCATCCGGCACACATCAAGCAGCGAGCGGGCGAGGGCGCGGGCGTCGCTGCCGCTCATCTTACTCGCTCCAACCTTTATCATCCCAAGGCAGGCGGATGGTGGCGCTCGCGGTTGCGGCGATGCCTTCCTCGCGGCCGGTAAAGCCGAGCCGTTCGCTGGTCGTCGCCTTCACCGCAACGCGCGAGATGTTGAGCCCGGTGATCTCGGCGATGCGGGCGCGCATGACATCGCGCAGCGGCCCGATCTTCGGGCGCTCGCAGATCATCGTGACTTCGAGATTGGCGATTCGTCCGCCCCGCGCGGTGACGCGATCGACGGCGTATTTGAGGAATTTGTCGGACGCTGCACCCTTCCACTGCGGATCACTCGGCGGAAAGTGCGAGCCGATATCGCCATCTGCCAGCGCACCGAGGATGGCGTCGACCAGGGCGTGCAGGCCGACGTCGCCATCGGAATGGGCGAGAAAGCCTCTGACGTGCGGCACCCGTACGCCGCAGAGCATCAGATGATCACCGTCGCCGAAGGCGTGCACGTCGTAGCCGGTGCCGGTCCTGATGTCGCCGAGCTGGGCGGCGAGCCGGGCTTCTTCACGAATGAAATCTTCAGGCGTCGTCAGTTTCATGTTCGCAGGATCGCCTTCAAAGGTCGCCACCGTCAATCCCGCCCATTCCGCGAGCGCCGCATCGTCGGTGAAATCGCTGCGGCCGTCGCGCGCGGCGCGGCGATGGGCATCGAGAATGACATCGAAGCGAAACGCCTGCGGCGTTTGCGCGATTCGCAACCATGCGCGTTCCGGCGTCGCCTCGACGTGACCGGCATCACCGACCTGCTTGATCGTATCGGTGACGGGAATTGTCGGAATAGCAGCGCCCGTCCGACCGGCGGCATCGATCGCACGCGAAATTACCGCGGAGGTCACAAAGGGACGCGCGGCATCGTGGATCAGGACGATGTCGGGCTTCTCCGCAGCCAGCGCCTCGAGTCCAGCATGCACCGAGGCCTGACGGGTGGCTCCGCCACTTGTGGGAGGTTGATGGCGCAGTCCTGCGACGGCTTCGTTGAAGATGGCGGCGTCATCGGGATTCACCACCGGTTGCACGGCGAAGATGTCTGGATGCCGGCTGAACGCTTGCATGGCGCGGAAGATCACCGTCTGCCCACCGATCTCGCGATATTGCTTGGGTCCCCCGGCGCCGGCGCGAAGCCCGCGTCCGGCTGCGACGAGAATGGCTGCGGTACGCTCAGGTCTGGGCATCTGGACTCAAATACGAACGAATTAGGGGTGGTGAGGAGGGCGGCTGTGCTGGCGCACAGCCCTTACCATGCCGAATGAGGAAAAACAGAGCGATTCCCACGAGCTGTGGGAAAAGCGGTTTTTGTTGCAGTGCACTTGCGCAAATGATAGATCTGTCTAAAGTGTAGGCAAGAAGCTTGACTGCCCAAGATTTGTGCTCACAATATGCGCCGACGGTTGCAATGACGCCGCCGCCCCAACCAAGAGAACGCCGTGACCGGCCCGGAAAGTTCACGCTCTAAGCCGTTGAAAATAGGCGAGATTGCTGTCGCCAACCGGGTCCTTCTGGCGCCGATGTCCGGCGTCACCGATGCCCCCTTTCGACGCCTTGCCGCCACGCTCGGCGCCGGACTGGTCGTCTCCGAGATGACCGCCAGCGACGAACTGGTGCACGGCAGACCGATGTCGATTCTGCGCTGCGAGACGGCCGGTGTCGGACCGCATGTCGTTCAGCTCGCGGGCTGCGAGGCGCATTGGATGGCGGAGGGGGCGAGGGTTGCGGAGGCTGCCGGCGCCGACATCATCGACATCAACATGGGCTGTCCGGCGCGTCATGTCACCGGCGGCCAGTCCGGCTCGGCGCTGATGCGCGATCTCGATCATGCGCTCAAGCTGGTCGAAGCCACGATCGCGGCGGTCAAGGTGCCGGTGACGCTGAAGATGCGGCTCGGCTGGGACGATCGCTCGCTCAACGCGCCCGAGCTGGCGCGCCGCGCCGAAGCCGCCGGGGTGCAGATGATCACCGTGCACGGGCGTACGCGCTGCCAGTTTTACAAGGGCGTCGCCGATTGGGGCGCCGTGCGCGCGGTCAGGCACGCGGTTTCCGTGCCGCTCGTCGTCAACGGCGACATCACCTCATTCGAGCAGGCGGTCCGCGCACGGGAAATTTCGGGCGCGGACGCCGTGATGATCGGGCGCGGTGCGCAGGGCCAACCCTGGCTGCCGGGCCAGATCGGCCGTCGGCTTGAGACTGGACAGGCTGAGACTGCGCCGTCGCTGGCCGAACAACTCGCGCATGTGCGCGCACTCTACGACGAAATCTGCAGCCATTACGGGCTGCGCATCGGGCTCAAGCATGCGCGCAAGCATCTCGGCTGGGCGCTGGAGGTGGCGGCGCAATGCAGCCGCGCGCCGGCGGAGACGCTTAAGGGCTGGCGGCAAAGGATTCTGACGTCGGAGGATCCGCACCGCATCCACCGGTCGCTGCAGGACGCGTTTGACGATTTCTCATGGAGTGCTGCTGCATGAATTCAGCCGCAGAATATCGCCGCGCCGTGCCCTCCGAAAGCGAGGCCATTCTCAACGCGCTGCCCAACCCGGTACTGCTGGTGGCGCCGGACGGCCGCATCGTCGACGCCAACATCGCTGCCGAATCCTTCTTCGAGATTTCGACGCAGTTCCTGCGGCGGCAGTCGCTGAAAGAATTGGTGCCGTTCGGGAGTCCACTGCTGGCGCTTATCGACCAGGTGCGATCGAGCAGCTCGCCCGTGAACGAATACAAGGTCGATCTCGGCACGCCCCGCATCGGCGGCGACCGCCAGGTCGATCTGCACGTGGCCCCGCTCACGGAACGGCCCGGCCACATCGTCGTGATGCTGCAGGAGCGCACCATCGCCGACAAGATGGACCGTCAGTTGACGCACCGGAGCGCGGCGCGCTCGGTAATCGCGCTGGCCGCGATGCTGGCGCACGAGATCAAGAACCCGTTGTCGGGCATCCGCGGCGCGGCGCAATTGCTCGAGCAGGCGGCCTCGTCCGAAGACCGCATGCTGACGCGGCTGATCTGCGACGAGGCCGACCGCATCGTCACCCTGGTCGACCGCATGGAAGTGTTCGGCGACGACCGCCCGGTGGCGCGGGGGGCAGTCAACATCCATTCCGTGCTGGACCACGTCAAACGGCTGGCGCAGTCCGGCTTCGCCCGCAACATCCGTTTCGTCGAGGAATACGACCCGTCGTTGCCGCCGGTGCTGGCCAATCAGGACCAGCTCATTCAGGTCTTCCTCAATCTCGTGAAGAACGCCGCCGAAGCGGTCGCCGATCTCGGCAGCGATGCGGAAATCCAGCTCACCACCGCCTTTCGTCCCGGCGTCCGCCTGTCGGTGCCGGGCAAGAAATCGCGGGTATCGTTGCCGCTGGAGTTCTGCGTCAAGGACAATGGATCCGGCGTGCCGGAAGACCTGCTGCCGAACCTGTTCGATCCCTTCGTGACGACAAAGCAAACCGGGAGCGGGCTCGGTCTCGCGCTGGTTGCCAAAATCGTCGGCGATCACGGCGGCATCATCGAATGCGAATCCCAGCCGCGGAAGACGACGTTCCGGGTGCTGATGCCGATGTTCAATCCCGCCAAACAGTTCGACCAAAGCAACCGCGACGGCGTTCCGGGTACGCTGCCGCCTGCCTCACAGGACGCAAGATGAGGAATAGCAATGCCCGCAGCAGGTAGCATACTCGTTGCCGATGACGACACCGCCATCCGCACGGTTCTGAACCAGGCTCTTTCGCGCGCCGGATATGAAGTGCGCCTGACCGGGAACGCCGCGACGCTGTGGCGCTGGGTGAGCCAGGGGGAGGGCGATCTCGTCATCACCGACGTGGTGATGCCGGACGAGAACGCGTTCGATCTCTTGCCCCGCATCAAGAAGATGCGGCCGAACCTTCCTGTCATCGTCATGAGTGCCCAAAACACCTTCATGACGGCAATCCGGGCGTCGGAACGCGGCGCCTATGAATATCTGCCGAAGCCCTTCGACCTCAAGGAACTCATCACCATCGTTGGCCGCGCATTGGCCGAGCCGAAGGAGCGGGTGACGAGCGCCGCGGACGAGGGTGAATTCGATTCGATTCCCCTGGTCGGCCGCTCGCCGGCGATGCAAGAGATCTACCGGGTGCTGGCGCGGCTGATGCAGACCGACCTCACGGTGATGATCTCCGGCGAGTCCGGCACCGGCAAGGAACTGGTTGCCCGCGCGCTGCACGACTACGGCAAGCGCCGCAACGGCCCGTTTGTCGCCGTCAACATGGCGGCGATCCCGCGCGATCTGATCGAATCGGAGTTGTTCGGCCACGAGCGCGGCGCGTTCACCGGCGCCAACACTCGCGCCTCGGGCCGGTTTGAACAGGCCGAGGGCGGTACGCTGTTTCTCGACGAAATCGGCGACATGCCGATGGAGGCGCAGACGCGGCTGCTGCGGGTGCTGCAGCAGGGCGAATACACCACCGTCGGCGGCCGTACCCCGATCAAGACCGACGTACGGATCGTGGCGGCAAGCAACAAGGATTTGCGCATCCTGATCCAGCAGGGTCTGTTCCGGGAAGACTTGTTCTTCCGCCTGAACGTGGTGCCTCTGCGCCTGCCGCCGCTGCGTGAGCGGATCGAGGATCTGCCCGATCTTATCAGGCATTTCTTTTCGCTCGCCGAAAAGGACGGTTTGCCGCCGAAGAAGCTCGACACGCTGGCGCTGGAACGGCTCAAGCAGCACCGTTGGCCTGGCAACGTGCGCGAGCTCGAAAACCTCGCGCGCCGGCTGGCCGCGCTTTATCCGCAGGACGTCATTACGGCCTCGGTAATTGATGGCGAACTGGCGCCGCCGGCCGTCACCTCGGGCGCCAACGCCCCGATGGGCGTCGAAAACCTCGGGGGCGCGGTCGAGGCCTACCTGTCCTCGCATTTCTCGGGCTTTCCGAACGGTGTGCCGCCGCCGGGCCTCTACCACCGCATCCTCAAGGAAATCGAGGTACCGCTGCTCACCGCGGCGCTGGCGGCCACGCGCGGCAACCAGATTCGCGCGGCCGATCTGCTCGGCCTCAACCGCAATACGCTGCGCAAGAAGATCAGGGATCTCGATATTCAGGTCTACCGGAGTGGCGGTTAGGGATTGCTAAGCCCATCCGCCGGCCAATGCTTGTTCACCCGCGATCATTGCGCGCCCAACCGGGAGGCGCGCACTCATTAACGCTATGAGTACGCGCCCTGGTTCGGCCCTAACCCAACAAGCGATCAGTAGTCCCAGATGGCCGGTACCCAACGAAAGGCGTCGCCGTCGACCGCCACATGGCCGATGGATGGGAACGGCAGGTGAGTCGCCACCAGGAGGCCGCCGGTCGCCGCCAGCTCCCGCAAAAGACTGATACGAACGCGTGCCGACTCCTCGGGGTCATGTTCGAAGCCGTTGTACCACTCGGGGTGTTCGAACCCGACCGCGAACACGAGGTCGCCGGCGAACGTCAGCCGGTCGCCGCCGGACGCCAGGCGGACCACGCTGTGCCCGGGGGTGTGGCCGCCGGTGCGATGGACGACCACCCCCGGCGCCACCTCGTACTCCTCCTCAAACGGCCGCAACTGGCTGCGGTACTCTTTCACGAACCGCTTGGCGGCCGATCGAAGCGCGTCCGGGAATCCCGGCGGCATGGAGACGTGGGAGAAATCGGGCGCTTCCCAGAACTTGACCTCGGCGGCCGCCACGTGGATCCGCAGGTCCGGACGCAGCCGTTCCTTGACCCCGTCGACGAGCAGCCCGCCAATGTGGTCCATGTGCATGTGGGTGAGCACCACGTCGGTCACGGACGCAAGATCGATGCCGGCGGCCTCCAGTCGCTTGATCAACTGCCCGGCCCGCGGCAAGTGCAAGTCCGGGTCGAACCCTAGACCAGCGTCGACGAGTATGGTCCGGCCGCCGCTACGCACCACGACCACGTTCAGCGCCCAATCGAACGCGTCCGGCGGCAGGAACATCTCGTCCAGCCAAGCCGCCCGGACGGCCGGGTCGACGTTGTGGGCCAACATTGCGGTTGGGAGCGGTAGCACGCCATCGCTGACCACCAGCACATCAATCTCGCCGACCTTCAGCGCGTAGCGCGACGGAACCAACTCTTCAGGCCCCGGCCTACCGGGTTGTGAGGTGTTGTCTAAGCTCATGTCTGTTAGGCTCATGTTTGTCTCCTGCTTCATGGTAAGGGCTGCTGGCTGGTCTCGGTTGAGCAGGCTGCGCAGCCAGCAGCGAGCGCAAGCCCGTTTCGCGTGAAGGGTCTAGAGGAAGCCAGTCACATCGGTCACACGCTCCGGATCGGCCGATGCCAACGCCGCCGCGCGCTCGGCCTGCGGCGGATAGATCCAGACGGTGTTGATCTCCTGCTTGGTCTTCTTGGCGACGTCGCCGACCATCTTGACGTTGCGTTCCCAGCCGCTCGTGAAAAGTGCGCCGGCCTCTCCGAGGTCGAGACAAGTGACATAGCCCTTCTGGTGATATGGCTTGGTCGGGACTCCCAGGAGCTCCGCGGCGGCATTATTGCCGGCAAAGGCACCCATCCGCGTGGCGTGCTGGCACGACATCAGCGCGTAGTTGCCGACATCGTCACACGCCGCGCGAGCGGCGTCGCCGGTGGCAAAGACGCCATCCACCGACGGCACGCGCAAATCCCGGTCGACAAGCAGCCGGCCGAAATTGTCGCGCTCGGCGGGGATCTGCGCGGTCAACGGTGCGGCGCGAATGCCGGCGGCCCAGATCACGGTCTCGGCTTCAATGCGCTCGCCACCGGAAAGCGTGACGCCGGATTTGTCGAGCGACGCGACGCCGGCACCGAGCCGCGTCTCAACGCCAAGCTTGCGCAGGGCGTCCTCAATGACGGGGCGGGGACCCGCGCCCATATCGGGAGCGATCGCGCTGTTCCGGTCGACGATGATGACGCGCGGGTTGGCATCCTTGCCAAGGATCGCACGGAGCCGCGCCGGTATCTCGGTTGCCGCTTCGATGCCGGTGAAACCACCGCCGGCGACGACGACCGTGTCGCGCCCGTTCATTGCCGGACGATTGGGCAGGCTATGCAGATGCCGGTCGAGGGCAATCGCGTCGTCGAGTTGGTCGACGCTGAAGCCGTGTTCGGCAAGACCGGGAATGTTCGGGCGGAACAGGCGGCTGCCCGTAGCCACGACCAGGCGATCGTAGGAGAGAGACTTTCGGGTGCCTTTGGCGGTAGCGACTTGCACCATGCGAGCCTTGGTGTCGATCGTTTCGGCGCTGCCTTGCACGTAGACAACGTCGATTGCCTTGAGGACATCAAGCAGAGGCGCCGTCAGGGTCTCCGGCTTCGATTCGTAGAGCCGGGGACGGACCACCAGCGTCGGCTCGGGTGCGATCAGTGCGATCTCGAGCTCCTCGGGCGAAACGCCCTGGATGTCGCGCAGGCGGGCTGCGGAAAGTGCGGCGTACATGCCGGCGAAGCCGGCTCCTATGATAACAAGTCGCATGGTTTGCTCCTGTGGTTAGATTCTCTCGGACGTGCGCGCGTCATCGCCGCCGCCCTGCATTGGCGGCAAACCTCTTCCGATCGATGACGCAAAGATGATGTGAAACGAGTCCCGGCTGTTACGGTGCGGAGCAGTCCAGCATTAGCGGCATTGGCATGGGACGTTCACATGCCGTTCGGCAGCCCCCGGATCCCGGGAGCGAGCCGCGTTGAAAGGCCATCAACGGAGCGGGCTTCGCGGGCCAGTCCTTGTAAAAGATGATGGAACTGACGGGGCTGGCGGTTTGGACGGCATGTGCCGGAACTTCCGTTTCTTCGCCCGCTGCCGAGGTGAAGCGAACACTCAACGAAAGTCCGTACATGAGTGCGGTCGCGACGACTCTCCGCCGCGGTGCGATTGCAAACGGGTTAGCGACGTTCATCCAGGCCATCGTTTATCTCCATCCGTTGTTGGCGTTGTGCCACGCTGATCTAGCGAATTGGATTTGCGACTGCCCCAGAGCGATTGCCGTACCTGTAGAGCGATTGCGGTTACCGAATGCGTCGCCGCCAATCGCTCGGGGTTTCGCCCGTCAGCTTTCTGAACGCGGCGGCAAAAGCGGTCTGCGACGAGTAGCCAAGCGCGGCTGCGATCGACACGATCGAATCGTTAGTGTCGCGCAGCATGTTCATGGCCTGCTCGAGTTGGTACTGCCGTAGCCAGGCATGCGGCGAAAGCCCGGTACTTTCCTTGAAGGCACGGCAGAAATGGAAGCGCGACAGGCCGGCATCGGAAGCCAGCGCCGCGAGCGAGACGTCCGCATCGGCATCCGAACGCAAGCGCTCGATGGCGCGGCCGAGCACCTTCGGCGACAACCCGCCCATGACCGGCTGGATCGTGGTTGGCGAGCCGGTGTGCGCAGCCAGCAGACGCGTGGCCAGGAGGTCCGTCAGTTGCTGCCTGAAGAGCGTATCCAGCGCCTCATTGCCCTCCAGGACATCCGAGGCGCTCAGGAGCAATCGGGACGTAATGGGGTCGGGATGCGCCGTTCGCTCCAAGAGATTGGTCGATGTGGCAATGTCGGCTTCGTCGGCAACCCGCTTGAGCGTTGTGTGAGGAAGATAGAGCTGTACGACATCAACAGGTTTCGAAATATCCCATCGGGAGCTCGATCCTTCCGGAATGATTATCACAACCCCGGGACGAAACGTTCCGATCGCAACCGATCTTCCTGATCGCCGCTCCATGCGCTGCACTGAGCCGTTGTAAGCCATGATGACGTGATGGGTCATGGGTTCGACAACGTCGTGCAATGGGTCGTGCTTCCAGTGGGCGATCCCGGCCCCGGAAGTGTCCAAAGCCATGCGGAGTGGTTTGGTGTGAAGCACGCGTGCCATCTCCGCATCGGCAGTACGGGAGTCGGCGATCTGCGAAGGATCCGCGTCTGACGCGGTGTGGGAATTCACTTGCGAAGAATTGCGCAGGATTGGCTTGCTCATGGCAGTTGCTCGCTTGAAGGGGGCCTTTCGCTCGCGCCGGCGGGCCTGACTTGCGGTGCTGACGCGAAGCTATTGCTTCCTGTCTGCCCGTATTGATGCGCCAAGCGTCGAGAGCTTTCGGTGCGTGTTCTAGGCGCGTAGAACTACCGGGTCTTTCCCAAAGCGGCGGTGCTTTGCCTGATCTTGCTGCAAGCGGCCATCAAGCGTTTGTGACCGAAGTCGCTCAACAGTTGAGCGGGGTCGGCCTCTGCCGTCGAATGAGGCAAGGGCCGCTACCATTGCGTGTGCTTGCGTTGAAAACGGACAACAGCGCTGCCATTCCAAAAGCAAGCTGCTGCGCTTGTGTCACAAAACTGATGAGATAGGGCCTCGGCCAAACATGGTAGACGGCCGCGCTCCGAAAGCAGATAATATGCATTCATTTCGCTGACGGCGCGATGCCAGTCCTTCCAACTTCAAAAGCAGGATAATGCATATGGCACAGGCGGGCGCCTTCGGCGCGAGGCTCGGGCGATTCCTGCACTTGAAAGATGCGCCGCCGTCGCTGGTCACGCGTTCACTGCGCGGCGTTGAACTTGCGGTCACCGAAACGCGCGATGATAACCCGGTACCCGGCCTTTCCGGCTCGCTGACACCGGAGGACGCCTTTCTCGTCAGCCTGAAGCTTCACGATTATCCGGACTGCGAGCTTTGGGAGCGCGGCAAGTGCATCATGAAGAGGGATGTCCAGGCCGGTGCGACCTATCTGTACGATCTCAAGTGCGATCCGCGCTATGTGATCGACAAGCCGTTTCATTCCCTGTTTTTCCATCTTCCGCGCTCGGCGCTCGACGGCATCGCTGAACAGTCCGGCGCGCCGCGCATTGGCGATCTTGCCTGTGAGCTCGGCGTCGGCCACGACGACACGGTCGTCCGTCATATCGGCGCCTCGTTCCTGGAAGGATTGCGGCGGCCATCCGAGGCCAACCAGCTTTTCATCGATCACATGATGCTCGCGCTCACCGCGCACGTTGCCCAGACCTATGGCGGACTGCGGCGCGATACCGAGCTGGCCCGCGGCGGCCTTGCGCCGTGGCAGGTCAAGCGCGCCTGTGAAAGACTGGAGGCCGACCTCGGCGGGACACTTTCGTTGAAGCAGATCGCGGCAGAATTCGATCTCTCGGTCAGCCACTTCTCGCGCGCCTTTCGCATCTCCACCGGCCTGCCGCCACACCAGTGGCTGCTTCGCCAGCGTGTGAAGGCGGCCAGGCAGCTTATGACCGTTCGCGACCTGCCTCTGTCGGAAATTGCGGTGTCGGCGGGGTTCGCCAATCAGAGCCACTTTACGCGGGTGTTTACCTCCGTGATCGGCGTCAGCCCTGGAGTGTGGCGTCGCGAAATGCTGGGCGCACCGGAAAGCGAAACGTGATCGGAGCCACGGGAGCGGCCTCGTCCGCTCAGCGACGCCTTGTCTGCGAGATAGTGTAGGCGGCGCGGCGGGCCGCAAACATCTCGTCCAGCGGATGACCGATGCCTTCGGCCAGAGTTGCCGGATTGAAGACGGGCTCGTCGCACGCATCATTTGCTTCAACACCGGTGATCACGATCGTTCCCAGCCGCACCGCTTCGCGTCCGTCCTCATCGGGCCATCGGACGGTCACGTCCATGACGGGGTCACCGGGACGACCCAGCAGCGCCACTACGCTGAACCTGATATCGCGAGCCGCGATCCGGGTTTCGAGGTCGTCGTGCAGCAGCCCGGCAGGCTTAACCCTGACCTTGGGCCCGGTCGCCTGTTCGCCAACCGGCGCGACCTTGAACTTGATGAACCTGGTTTCGCCCTTTGAATTCGTCGCGGGAAAAGCGTGCACTCCCCAATAGGTTGTGCAGGCAAAGCTTGCGGGTGGCGGATGCGCGGCCATGTAGCGTGCCTGATGCAGCGTCTCGGGATTGGCAACTGAGAATGCCTCGACCTTTTCCATGTCCGGCCTGCCGTCGGGTCCTGGAATGCGCGCTCGGAGGAAAGCCAACATCTGGTCAAGCGTCCTCGCGAAATGAACCGGGGCGCTCTGTGTGAGCATTTCCGAGCGCTGGCCATCGCTGCCAAGCCGGAAGCTGAAACCGCGCAGCAACGTGTCGTTGATGTCGAGGCCTCCTTCCACCGAGAAGCGCGCCAGCACGCGCGATGGCTTGGTGAAGCTACAGGATTTCGTGATCTCCTTGGCCTGATCGGATGGCGCATAGGTGCCACGAACGCATCGACCCCTGGCAAAGCTAGCACGTGCCTTTGGCGGAAGACTGGCTACCCACTTCATAGCAGCGACGATGGATGCGGGGCTGGCAGGGCCGCGCGGGAACTTGGGCAGGACGGGACCTCGGGTTCGAATGTTGGTGCACGGTTCTGGCCCAGGACGGCTTGGGCGTCTTTCCCGAATCCCCCATGCCTTGTCCGATTCTGCGACAAACCTTGCCGATGGCATCTTCCCCGATGGGTTGTCGTCACGTTGCGGATAATTGCCTGGTGAGGATGATTCGACGCTCGGCAATTTTACCACTCGCGTGAAAAGAATGCCCGTAAGCTGTTGATAAAACAAACATCTTACTGATGCCGCAATTCGGCAACATTGTGATATGAATGCATCAGTCCGCAATTGGCGGGCCATAGCCTTTCAGCTCACCGAATTGCCGGAATGACCACCGCAGAGACGAACTCGGCACCATCGTTCGACCCATCGCTTACCGAATCCGGAGGGGGGATCCTGCGGAAGTGGGTGGCGCCGTTTGCGGTCGCCGTCGCGCTGCTGTCGGCATTTCTGACCTTCATCGTCTTGGCCGGCCTGACGCCGATCGAGCCTACTCGCCAGGTGGTCTATTCGTTCCTGCTGATCAATGCAGCGACCACATTTCTGCTGGTCGCAATCATCACCCGCGAGGTCTGGCTGGTGATCCAGGCGCGGCGACGCGGCCGGGCCGCGGCACGGCTGCACGTTCAGATCGTCAGCCTGTTCTCCATCATCGCCGTGCTGCCGGCCGTACTCGTCGCGATCGTCGCCAACGTGACCATCGACCGCGGCCTCGACCGGCTGTTCTCGGGTCCGACACGCGAGGTCATAGAGAACTCGCTGACCGTTGCCCGCGCCTACATGCAGGAGCACGCAAGGCTTATCCGTGGCGACATCCTGGGTATGACGGAAGATATTGCCCGTGCGCGACCGTTGTATGATCAGGACCGGCGGTCGTTTCAGGAACTGCTGACCGCAAATGCGGCCGCGCGAAACCTGCCAGCCGCGATGCTGGTAGACAAGGATGGCAACATCCTGGTCACGGCGAAGACCGGAATCCAGCAGGAATTCACGACACCGCCGCAGGAATTTCTCAGCAACGTCAATGAAGATGAGCCGCCGATCGCGGTCTTTCCCGAAGCCAATTATGTGGCCGCGGTGATCCGGTTGCGCGCCTTTGACGATACCTTCCTTTACGTGGCACGCCTGCTCGATCCGCGTGTGATCAGCCAGCTCAAGCAGACCGAGGCCAGCGTCGCCGAATATGCCCAGATCGAAGCCCGTCGGCTCGGGATTCAGGTCGCCTTCGCGCTGATGTTTGCGGTGATTGCGCTGACCATTCTGATGGCGTCGGTGCTGATCGGGCTGAATTTCGCCAACTGGCTGGTGGCGCCGATCCGAAATCTAATGAGCGCGGCCAACATCGTTTCGACCGGCGATCTGCATGTCCAGGTGCCGGTCCATAAATCCGAGGGTGATCTCGCCCAACTCGGCGAGACCTTCAACAAGATGACGGCCGAATTGCGCACCCAGCGCGACGAGCTGGTCAGCGCCTCGGAGCTGATCGACAGCCGACGCCGCTTCATCGAGGCGGTGCTGTCCTCGGCCAGCGCCGGTATCATCGGCGTCGACGCTTCGGGTAGCGTCGGCATCCTGAATCGCTCGGCCGAGAAACTGATCGGCCACGCGGAATCAGAGACGCTGGACCATCCGCTATCGGACGTCCTGCCCGAGCTCGACGACATGATGAAGACCGCGCGTGAGGGGACGCAGCGCCTGGTGCAAGGCCAGATCACGATCACCCGCGACGGCCACGAGCGCAACCTGTCGGTCCGCGTCAGCGCCGAGCAGACCAGCCACTCGCGCGACAGCTACATCATCACGCTCGATGACATCACGGAGCTCGTCTCCGCGCAACGTACCTCGGCATGGGGCGACGTGGCGCGCCGCATCGCCCATGAGATCAAGAATCCGCTGACGCCGATCCAGCTTTCGGCCGAACGCATCCGCCGCAAATTCGGCAAGGTCATCACCGAAGACAAGAACATCTTCGAACAATGTACCGAAACCATCGTGCGACAGGTCGACGACATCAGGCGGATGGTTGATGAATTCTCCCGCTTCGCGCGGATGCCAAAGCCGGTCATGGAAGGCGAGGACGTCGCCGACACCGTGCGGCAGGCGGTATTCCTGATGAAGGTCGGGCATCCCGATCTCGATATCGAGGCCGATATCAAGCAGGACCCGATGCGCGCGCAGTTCGACCGCCGGCTGATCTCCCAGGCGCTGACCAACATCATCAAGAACGCGACGGAGGCGATCGAGCAGGTGCCGCCGGAAGAACTCGGCAAGGGACGCATCGACGTCATCGCCGCGCGCGAAAAAGACGACATCGTGATCGACGTGATCGACAACGGTATCGGCCTGCCGAAAGTGAGCCGCGCGCGGTTGCTGGAGCCTTATGTGACGACGCGCCAGAAGGGCACCGGTCTCGGGCTCGCCATCGTCGGCCGCGTCTTGGAAGACCATGGCGGCCGCATCGAGCTCAAGGACGCCTCCGATTTCCGCCCCGGTCAGCGCGGCGCCTGGATGCGGCTGCGGTTCGCCGTAACCGGCCATGCGCCCAAGCAACCGGCTCCGGAGGCAAAACCACAGATTGACGAAACCAATGAGGCGGCATCCGCGACCAATGATGAACAAAAACCGAAGCCGCAACGGGCAACTGACAAGGCAGGTGTAACCCATGGCCAGTGACATTCTGATTGTCGACGACGAAGCCGATATTCGTGACCTCGTTGCAGGCATCCTGGAAGACGAAGGCTTCAATACCCGTACCGCGCGCGACAGCGATTCGGCGTTGGCCGAGGTTGCCAACCGCCGCCCGCATCTGGTGTTTCTCGATATCTGGCTGCAGGGCTCTAAGCTCGACGGCCTGCAACTGCTCGAGCAAATCAAGAAGGAGCACGCCGACGTTCCGGTGGTGATGATCTCAGGCCACGGCAACATTGAGACGGCGGTGGCTGCGATCAAGCGGGGCGCCTATGACTTCATCGAAAAGCCGTTCAAGTCCGACCGGCTGATCCTGGTGGCGACGCGGGCGCTGGAGACCTCGCGCCTCAAGCGCGAGGTGAAGGAACTCAAGCAACTGGCTCCTACCGCGAGCGTTCTCACCGGACGCTCCGCCTGCATGAACCAGTTGCGCCAGACCATCGACCGCGCGGCCAAGGCCAACAGCCGTATCCTGATCGTCGGCCCCTCCGGCTCGGGCAAGGAATTGGCGGCGCGCATGCTGCACAATGCATCGAGCCGTGCAGAAGGCCCGTTCGTCGTCATCAACGCCGCGGCGATCACCCCGGAACGGATGGAAGTCGAGCTGTTCGGCATCGAGCAGACGAACGGCGAGCAGCCGCGCAAGCCTGGCGCGTTGGAAGAGGCTCACGGCGGCACGCTGTTCATCGACGAAATCGCCGACATGCCGCGCGAAACCCAGAACAAGATCCTGCGCGTGCTGGTCGATCAGACCTTTCAACGCTCGGGAGGCGCCGCCAAGATTCATGTAGACGTCCGAATCATCTCCTCGACCGCGCGCAATCTGGAGGAGGAGATCGCGGAAGGGCGATTCCGGGAGGATCTCTACCATCGACTGTCAGTAGTGCCGATTCGTGTTCCCCCGCTGTCGGAACGCCGCGAGGATATCCCCGAACTGATCGATTATTTCATGGACCAGATATCGGCGGCGACGGGCTTGCCGAAGCGGCAGATCGGCCAGGATGCAATGGCGGTATTGCAGTCCCATGTCTGGCCCGGCAACGTCCGCCAGCTCCGGAACAATGTCGAGCGCGTCATGATTTTGGCCGGCGGCGGTCCGGAAGCGATCATCACAGCCGATATGCTGCCTCAGGATGTCGGCTCGATGGTGCCGGCGATGCCGACCAGCAACAATGGCGAGCACATCATGGGGTTGCCGTTGCGCGAGGCGCGGGAAGTGTTCGAGCGTGACTACCTGATCGCGCAGATCAGCCGGTTCTCGGGCAATATTTCGCGTACGGCCGAATTCGTCGGCATGGAGCGTTCAGCGCTGCACCGCAAGCTCAAGGCGCTGGGGGTTGGCTGAGGCTGATTGTATCGCTTATTGCGATACGAATCGAACGCACCCCCCAACCCAATGGCATCTCTCCGATCCATGCATCTGCTTGGGAATATTTATCTCTTTCCGGACACTTGCGGAGAATGGCCACTGGGTTCCGCGCCGGTGGCGCCCGAACCGGCTTGCCTAATATCCGCGCGTACCCTCTAATCGTGCTGTCGAGCCGACCGGAGGGGGATCTCAGGGTGGGCCGGCAGGTCGGGGCAGGCTCCGTGAGAGGGCAACAACGGCTTAATAAAAAGAAGCACAAGACGGCGGGACAAAAACAATGGCGGCAGACCGCGCACAAAATCTACAAGACACCTTCCTAAATCACGTTCGTAAAACAAAAACGCCACTGACGATCTTTCTGGTCAACGGAGTAAAGCTGCAGGGGATAGTCACCTGGTTCGACAATTTCTGCTTGCTGCTTCGGCGCGACGGCCACTCGCAGCTAGTCTACAAGCATGCGATCTCGACCATCATGCCCGGCGCTCCGATCCAGTTGTTCGAGGGCGGTGAGGATGCTCCGGCTTGAGAGTGAACTGATTGGAACCCTTCGACCGTGAAGGGAGCGCCGACCGTCCGCGGTCGGCGGGGGCCAAACAAAGCGGGCGGGTGATCGTCATCGGCCCATATTTGCGAATGCGCCGCGGCGATGCCGATGCGCAGGCGAACGAGGCTGCGCGCGATTTCGAGGGCCGGCTCGAGGAAGCCACGGGTCTGGCGCGCGCCATCGACCTCACGATCGCCGACGCGCTGATTGCGCCAGTGACCCAGATCCGTCCAGCGACTTACCTCGGCAAGGGAAAGGTCGAGGAGATCACGGGCCTGATCGCAGGCCATGACATCGAGCTGGTGGTGATGGATTGCGCGTTGGCGCCGATCCAGCAGCGCAACCTCGAGAAGGCCTGGAACACCAAGGTGCTCGACCGCACCGGGCTGATTTTGGAAATTTTCGGCCGCCGCGCCAAGACCAAAGAAGGTGCGCTGCAGGTCGAGCTCGCGCACCTGAACTATCAGCGCAGCCGTCTGGTGCGGTCCTGGACCCATCTGGAGCGCCAGCGCGGCGGTTTCGGCTTCATGGGCGGTCCCGGCGAGACCCAAATCGAGGCCGACCGCCGCCTGATCGGCGACCGCATCACGCGGCTGGAAAATGAACTGAAGAAGGTGCAGGCGACGCGGCGGCTGCACCGCGCCGGCCGGCAGCGGGTGCCGTATCGCGTGGTTGCGCTGGTCGGCTACACCAATGCCGGCAAATCGACCCTGTTCAACCGGCTTACCCGTGCCGACGTGCAGGCGGCCGACATGCTGTTTGCGACGCTGGACCCGACCTTGCGCGCGCTGAGCCTGCCGCATGGCGGCAAGGCGATGCTCTCGGACACTGTCGGCTTCATCTCCAACCTGCCGACGCAGCTCGTCGCCGCCTTCCGCGCCACACTGGAAGAGGTGCTGGAGGCCGATATCATTCTCCACGTCCGCGACATCTCGCATGAAGACGCGGAGGCGCAGGAGCGCGACGTTGATGCCGTGCTGCGTCAGCTCGGCATCGATCCGGATGCCGGCGCACGTATCCTCGAGGTCTGGAATAAGATTGATCGCTTCGATCCCGAGGAACGCGAGAACCTGCGCAACATCGCCGCGCGCCGTCCGCCGGAGCGGCCATGCTTCCTGGTCTCCGCCGCGTCGGGCGAGGGGATCGATGCGTTGCTGACCGCGATCGAGGATCGCCTGGCGGCGACGCGCACAACACTCGACCTCTCCATCGACGCTTCCGATGGCGCCGGCATAAGTTGGCTGCATCGCAATGCCGAAGTGCTCAACAAGGAGCTCCGCGACGGACGCTTCGACATGACGGTGCGCGTCGACGAGACCAAGCGCGATATCGTGGTGTCGCGGTTTGATGCGGTGCCGCGGGTGGCGTAATTGTCGCGCGAATGCGCGTCCTATCTCCGATCACTCCGCGCTGAGGCTGCGGCCAGCTGTTCCGCATCCTTGGCTTCATTCCACAACGCATCCATTTCGGCGAGTGTTGCGTCCTCGAGCGAGCGGCCTTTGGCCGCCAGCACGCGCTCGATATAGGCAAAACGGCGCTCGAACTTGGCGTTGGTGCCGCGCAGCGCGGTTTCGGGATCGGCGCCGACATGCCGCGCCAGATTGACCAGGGCGAACAGGAGATCGCCGGTTTCGGCCGCGAGTTCGTCAGGCTTGCCGTTGTCCAGGGCTGCTTCGATCTCGTCAGCCTCCTCGCGAATCTTATGCAGGACTGCGCGGGGATCGTTCCAGTCGAAGCCGACGGTTGAGGCCTTGCGCTGCAATTCCATCGCGCGCGTCAGCGCCGGCTGGCCGGCCTTGACGGTTGCGAGCAGCGATCTGTGCGCGGTCTCCTCCGGCGGCCGCCGCGCCGCGCGCTCGGCCTTTTCCTCGGCCTTTATGCGTTCCCACGCGCTCTTGACGCCCGCGGGAGCGATGTTGCCGTCCTTGTCGGCGAACACATGCGGATGACGGCGTATCAGCTTGCCTGTGATCGCCTCGACCACGTCGCCGAAGGCAAAGGCGTTTTGCTCCTCCGCCATGCGGGCGTGATAGACGACCTGCAGCAGGAGATCGCCGAGTTCCTCGCGGAGATCATCGAGGTCTCCGCGTGTGATCGCGTCGGCCACCTCATAGGCTTCTTCGATGGTGTAGGGCGCGATCGTCGCAAAGTTCTGTTCCAGGTCCCACGGACAGCCCGTGACCGGCGTGCGCAACGCAGCCATGATCTCGATGAGGCGGGAAACATCGCGGGAAGGGGTCATGGGATTTCCATCGCTTGGAGGGCAGGCCGCTTTATGCCGCAAGCGGTCGACCGATCCCAGCGGAACAGGCCAAAATCGAGGCAGTTTCCACCGGTTGGCCTTGGGGCGCGGGAGTGCTAATTGCCCGTCATGAGCGACCAATCACCGTCCGAAACCGCGCTGGTGCTGTTTTCCGGCGGGCAGGATTCCACGACCTGCCTGGCCTGGGCCTTGCGGCGCTTTGCGCGCGTCGAAATGCTTGGCTTCAGCTACGGCCAGCGCCACGCCATCGAGCTCGAGTGCCGCGACCGGCTGCTGTCGGGCTTAAGGTCGTTGCGGCCGGATTGGGCGGCAAAACTCGGCGAGAGCCACACGCTGGAGATCCCGACGCTTGCAGAGATTTCCGATACCGCGCTGACCCGCGATGTCGCGATCGAAATGGGCGCTGACGGCTTACCCAACACCTTCGTGCCAGGCCGTAACCTGGTGTTTCTCACCTTCGCCGCGGCGCTGGCGTACCGGCGTGGCATCCACCACATCATCGGCGGCATGTGCGAGACCGACTACTCCGGCTATCCAGACTGCCGCGACGAGACCATCAAGGCGCTGCAGTCCGCACTCAATCTCGGCATGGCAAAGAATTTTGAGCTGTATACGCCGCTGATGTGGCTCGACAAGGCATCCACCTGGAAACTCGCGCACGAACTCGGCGGAGCAGGGTTGGTCGATCTGATCCGCGAGCACTCCCACACCTGCTATCTCGGCGAGCGCGGCGCGCAGCACGATTGGGGTTATGGCTGCGGTGAATGCCCGGCCTGCGCGCTGCGGGCGAAGGGCTGGCGGGAGTATGTAGGGGCGTAGTCGGCGGGACTTGCGCCGTGCGTTCGCTTGTCGTCCCCTGCGAAGGCGGGCGGTGGCTACTTCCCGAAATCCTCTGCCCGCAGCTCGATCGGCGCGCCGTGGGGCGTGCGGTCGGCGGCGTGGTCCCAGGCGTCACGGTAGCGATGCAGGACATCTGACGTTGTGACGCCCTTGGCGGCGACGAGGGTTTCCAGCGTCGCGAGCCAGTGCCGGTAGTAGGTCTCGCCCGTATCTGGATCGCCTTCGGCCTGCGCGCGCTTGATTTGCGCACCCAGCGTCTCCGCCCATTCCTTCCAGGTGAAGACGCCGGCCTCATGCAACGCCAGCGCCATCGCAAAGGCGCGCGCTTCCCATGGCTCGCGAAACACCGGGCCGTCTTCATCGCGCGGCACGCCGGGAACGGCGACCGCGGCGCGCATGGCCTGTTGCGGGGTCAAATCCATCACGCGCGCTCCAGATAGGATTCCCAGGCGTCGACGGAGACACTGAGCGTCGGATCGCCGTCCTTGCCCCACAATTCCGGTCCGTCGAAACGCACGGTGTAGAGCCATTGCGGGTCTTCGCCTTGGCCGAGCGAGTTGGTGTCGGGGAAGACGTGGCAGCCGTGATTGAGTTCGATGGTGCCGAGATGGCCACGGACATATTGCGGCAGCCGCGTATGCGTCACCGGGTGGATGTCTTTCATCCGCACGGTGTCGCCGACCGCAAACATCGCAGGCGCTTTCGCCTCGCGTTCGGTCGGGCCGCCGCGGCGGATCGCCGGCGTGACCTCATTTGGAGCGATCGGCTTGACGCCGGGCTTAGGCGGCGCCAGCACTTTGCCGGCCTCGATTTCCTCGCGCGTCACCAGCCCGCGCTCGATCATCAGCGTTTCCAGCCCGGCCAGCCATAGTTCGAAATAGCTCTTGCTCAGGTAATCCTCGGGCGGGCGGTTCTCGCGCGCAAACCGCGACATATCGATGTTCCAGCCGCCCGGGCGCGCCATGGCAACCGTCAGCGCAAAGGCCCGGCGCTCCCAGTCAGCATGAAACACCGGCTCGTTCGGCTCGGGCACGACAAGCCCAAAACCCTTGGCGCCGCCCATGTCATGCGCGCCGTCCATCAGGCAGCCTCGCCAGGCTGTTTGGGCAGGCCGGTGCCGATCATGCTGTCGCGGGTGACGAGTTCGGCGAGTTGTTGTTCACTCCAGCCCTCGGTACCCGCAGGGCGCATCGGCAGTACGAGGTAGCGGATTTCGGCGGTGGAATCCCAGACCCGGATTTTGGTGGTGTCCGGCAGCGTCACGCCGAAATCCCTGAGCACGCCGCGCGGATCGGACACGGCGCGGGAGCGATAGGGCGCGGACTTGTACCAGACTGGCGGAAGCCCCAGCACGGGGTGCGGGTAGCAGGAGCACAGCGTGCACACGACCATGTTGTGCTGGTCGGGCGTGTTTTCTACGACGACCATATGCTCGCCCTGGCGGCCGGAATAGTCGAGCTCAGCAATCGCTGCCGTTGCGTCCTTCATCAGCCGTTCGCGGTAGGCGGGATCGCTCCATGCCTTGGCGACCACGCGAACGCCGTTGCGCGGTCCGATTTTCTTTTCATAGAGATCGATCAGGAGGTCGAGCGCAGCCGGATCGACATAGCCCTTTTCGGTGAGGATCGATTCCAGTGCGCGCACGCGCAGCTCGGTCTCCGAGAGCTCAGAATGCTCGTGGTCGTGGTGGTGGCCGTGTTGGTCGTGATCATGGTCGCTCATGCCGTGAGGATAGGCGCAAAATCCGGGCTATGTCGAGGCAGGGAAGCCGCCCTTTAAGCCGGCTGCAGCCGCTCGCGTGATCGCGACGGCAGTGGCGGGAACGTCAACGCAATCGCCATTGCGGCGAGGCCTACGCTGAGTGCGCCGATGTAAAGCCAGCGGTAATCGTGGAAGGTGTCGAAGATCATGCCGCCGGCCCACGGCCCGAACGCCATGCCAAGGCTCGATACCATTGTCGCCGCGCCGAACACTGTTCCCATGATCCGCGGGCCGAAATATTCGCGCGCCAGCACGGCATAGAGCGGCATCACGCCGCCATAAGCCGTTCCGAACACGATCGCGAGCGCGTAGAACTCGCCGAGTTTGCTGACGTAGAGATAGGTCCCAATCGCCAGCGCCTGCACCAGCAGGCCGCAGACCAGCACCCGCTTGGCGCCCAGCCGATCGGCGAGGATGCCGAGGAGGAGACGCCCGCCGAGCCCCGACAGGCCTTCCACGCTATAGATGCTGACTGCGGTCATCGCCGGGATGCCGCAGAGCATCGCGTAGCTGACCATATGGAAGATCGGCCCGGAATGCGCGGCGCAGCAGGCGAAGAAGGTCAGCGCCAGCACCAGGAACTGGGGCGAGCGAAGCGCACCTGCAACAGACCATTCCGCTCCCGGATCGTTGCCAGCGAGCGACGCCGGCGTGGCGGATGGCCTTACCACCAGCGGCTGCCGGACCAGCAGCGCGGCCGGTATCAGCAAGGCCCACGCCATCAAGCCCACGATCATCATCGCGGTACGCCAATCATAGGTCGAGATCAGCCAGCGCGCGAATGGCGAGATCGTCATCGGCGCCACGCCCATGCCTGCGGACACCAGCGAGACGGCAAGGCTGCGGTTGTTGTCGAACCACTGTGTCGCCGCCGCAATCATCGGCGCGAAGAAGGCGCCTGCGGCGAGGCCGACGAGAATGCCGTAAGCGAGCTGGAATTCGAGCAGGGAGGTGGCGCGGCTGGCTAGCAACAGGCCCGAACCCAGGAGCAGGGCGCCGCAGAGGACGACCGGACGCGTGCCAAACCTGTCGCTGGCCGCGCCCCAGGCAAACCCGGCAATTCCCATGGTCAGGAAATCGATGGTCATCGCACCCGAAATTCCGGCACGCGACCATCCCGTTTCCGTCGACATCGGTTCCAGATAGACGGCCAGCGAGAACATGGCGCCGATGCCGACGCATGTCATCAATGCGCCCGTGCCGACGATCACCCAACGATATGATGGTCCCATCTGCAAAATGCTCCTTGTTCGCCCCGATCCGCGCCACGCGGATGCGATGGTTTCGCGAACAAGACGAAGCGGAATGGACGAAGGATTCAGGTTCGCCGGAATTATTTCTGGTCTAAGCTTTTGGAAAAGACTGATAGGGAGCGATGGGTTGACCGGATTTGTGACGATTGAAAAAGGCCTCGGGCCCGACGGCCGTATCGCTGTGGTGCGTTTCGACCGCGGCGACGGCATCAACGCGTTGTCGCCGGAAGCGCTGCGCCAGCTCACTGACGCCGCCCGCAGTTTTGAAGACGACGGCGCAACGTCAGTCGTGGTCCTGACCGGCGGCGCAAAGTCGTTCAGCGCCGGCTTTGATCTCAAGGACCCCGAGGGTCGTTCGCGCAAGACCATGGACCTCGGAGCCTTGCGCCGGCACTTGAAGCTTGGGCCGCGGCTGACCCGGGCCTGGCAGGACATGGAGCAGATCACGATCGGCGCCATCGAGGGTTTTTGCGTCGGCGGCGGCGTGGCGCTGGCGGTCGCGCTGGATTTCCGGGTGATGGCCCGCGACGCCCATATGCGCGTGCCCGAGATCGGTCTCGGCATGAATATGAGCTGGCAGAGCGTGCCGCGCATGCTGCATCTGATGGGACCGGCCCGCACCAAGCAGGCCGTCATCCTGGCCGACCAGCGCATCACCGCGGCCGAGGCCTACGAATGGCGCCTGGTGGAGGAGGTCGCTGATCCCGGCAAGGCCTTCGACGCAGCGATGGCGCTCGCCGCCAAAATCGCCGCTCAGCCGCCGCTATCCGTCGCCATGACCAAGCTGACGGTCAATCGCCTCGCACACGCGCTCGACGATCTCGCCAGCCACATGGATGTCGACCAGTTCGCGCTGGCGAGCATGACCGAGGATCACAAGGAAGGCGTCGCCGCGTTTCTGGAGCGACGCAAGCCGAAGTTCAGGGGGAAATAGCGCGGTATGGCCGCGTTGGCCAGATTTGCCGCGACAACCAGTGGGATTGCCACGCCCAAAAATATGGCGCAGCATCCTTCAATTGCATGATCGAAATCAAAACAGGATGGGCTATTTGCCCCTTGCAACCTGCAAGCATTGCGTGCCTTGCGGGAGCTTAGATTGTACACCAGCCGTTGCTGGCGATCCCACATATGGAGAAGGCCCCCAATGAAAACCGTGCAAGCGATGCTCGCCGAAGCCGATGCTGAAGTCCCGCGTATCAGTCCCGATGAAGCTAAGGGATTGCTGGGAAGGGCCGATGTGCTTTTCCTCGATGTTCGGGAGCCAGCGGAAGTTACTGCCTCTGGAAAAGTTCCGGGTGCCGTCGCCATACCGCGCGGCCTCGTGGAGTTCAAGGCGGATCCTGCCTCAGCGATGCATGATAAGGCCTTCGACCGGACCAAGACGGTTATTGCTTACTGCGCATCCGGCGGGCGTTCCGCGCTGGTGGGAAAGACGCTGAAGGATATGGGTTACGGCAACGTACGCAATCTCGGCGGCTTCAAAGGCTGGTTGGACGCAGGCGGAGACGTCGAAAAGGGCTGAGGCTCAAAGTCAACGTTCGCGCACGACCGCGCATCGCGCGACGGTCGTCGCAAGCTGACTTCAAAAGCACCTCACCGCGCCACTGCGCTGCCGCCAATATTCCAGCCGCGGCTGCCTTCGCCGAAGATCTCGTAGCCGGTTGCGGTCACTGCAACCGTGTCCTCCAGCTTAATGAAGCCACGGCGCGGGTGCTTCATCGTCGTTTCGACCGACACCACCATGCCGGGCTCCAAGGGCCGGCGCGCGTCCGGGTCATCGTAGGGAATAGGGCCCTTGGCTGTCAGGCGAGGGGCCTCGTGGCTGACTAGCCCCATGCCGTGCGCCAGGAAGTCGGTGCAGTCGCGCTGGTTCGACTGCGCGAGCCGCCTTTCCGCCGCGGCATAGATTTCGCCGCCCATCGCGCCCGGCCGCACTGCGGCGAATGCCGCCCGCTGGATGGCTTCAATGTCCGTCAGAAGATCCGTCAATTCGCTGTCCGGTTCGCCCAGCACAGCCATCCGCGCGAGGTCGCCAATGTAGCCGTGATAGTTGCCGCCGGAATCCAGCGAGAGCACGTCGCCGGTTTCCCAGCGCTGGGCGGAAGGCGCGCGGTTGTGGCTGGCGCCGCAGGCCAGCAGGCAATACTCGAAAGTCAATCCGCGCTTGACCTCTGCGATCCTCAGTGCGTCGAAGAGCTGCTGCTTGGTGGTGCCCGGGCCGTGGTTTGCGATCACCTCGTCCATGGATTCGATCACCAATTCCGAAGCCTTTTTCAGCTTGGTCAGCTCCGCCGGCGACTTCACGGCACGCAGGCGCTCGAGCACCAACAGCGCATCCTTGATCTCGCTATCGGGCAAGGCGTCCGAAAGAGCCCTGCCGGCATCCATCGGCAGGAACGGCATCTCGACGCCGATGCGCTTCATCGGTACGCCCGCGCTCTTGATCAGGCCTGCCGCCAGCGAAACGGCATCCAACGAGCCGTTGCCCTCGGTGCGGACTTGCGGAACCCAAAGTGGCGCCACGGCCCGCTGGTGCGTTTCCAGCCGGTGTCCAATATAGGCCGCCTTGTCGGGCGCGCCCTTCGGGTAGATCAGGACGGGCAAGTACCGGCTGACGCCGAGCGCGTCCATGTAGTCGAAGAAGATCGCGCGCTCCGCGTCGAGCAGGTATTGGACGTTATGCTTGGAGGTCGCGACCAGGATATCAAGACCGGCCGCTTCCATAAGGGAATCGAGCTTAGCGGCGTCAAATGGAATGGCGCGAGGTTCGGTCGGACGACTGACGCGTTCTTGCATGATGAGACCTCCGTTGCGGCCGGCATGAACCAACTGGCCTCGGGGCTTTGTGTTTCGCCTGGAGCCGCATTGTGAGTGGGAAGCGGGAGGCGTACCAGCGATGAAATCGGCGAGCTCCAATGCAGATTGACGAACGCTGTGCACTCCAAAGCGAATTGAAAATTTGATCGGATAAAAAAATCAATACTTTCAATGTGGTTCCTAAAACGAACTCGGAGTCCGATTTAAGTCAATCACGAGTCAGTGCGTCTGACGCGGTCGACTTGCCGGGTCCCGTCGGACCCAGCGCCAGCTCTGAAGGCTCTGGAACAAATGATGGCCTGTCACCATGCTTGAACACTGGTGATGGCCGCGCCCGCAAGGTGAGCCAGCCTCGCGATATGGTCGGTTTTGGCGCAAAGCCCGGCCCTTCCGAACATCGGCGGCGTCCGGTGCGGGAGGTGCTACGAGATCGAAATGATCTCAAGTTTCTGACCTGATGCGTCGACCTCATCACCAACGGCTTTGCCCATCAGCAGCCTTGCCACTGGTGACACGAAGGAGATGGATCCTGCCTTAGGATCTGCCTCGTCCTCCCCCACGATACGATATTTTTGTACGCGTCCATCGTCGCGCCTGAAGGTCACCGTGCTCCCGAAGGCGACAGTGTCAGTCGACGTCGGATTAGGGATGACCTGAGCCGTCCGAACTCTCGCCGCAAAGTAGCGCATATCGCGCAGCGGGATTGCCGCTTGCCGGCGTCGTTCATTAACGTCCTCGATCTTCTGCGCCGTCTCATAAGCCTCGCGGGCCTGGTGGAGTTCAGATTCCAGAGCCTGCAATCCCGCTTCCGTAACAAGATTCGGATGAGGTGAAACGGGGCGGTCGGGAAGCAAAGTCTCCGACGCAGTTTCGGCACTGTCTTCCTTGGTGAAGGCAACGCTCAAGCTCAGGACTCCTTTCAGGCGTAGTAATGTCTGAGTGCGCGCTCGACCGTCGCATCATGGAGCCGAATTGCTACAGCCTTGCTCGGCCGGCAGTTCCTCGGCATTGGGGTCGCCCGGTGCCGTCGCCCAGGCCAGTTCGACGAGCGTCACGATCCGCCGACCGGCACCGTCAAGCTGGCAAACAAGGAGGCCCTGCTCCTCGATGTAGGTCAGCAGACGCCGTGCACGGCGCAACGAATGTGAGCCATAGGCGCGTGCAATCGCTGCATCGCCCGGGCAGGGCCAACCTTCCTTCGCGGCGCGGGCGATCATCATGAAGACGCCCTGCATATCCTCCGGCAGAAGCGAGGCGCGGACCGAGACATCCTGCCACCCGTCATCCTCTGCCATATCGGAGCTGAGCCCGGCGCGGGCGCGTGTCAGCATGCGACGGAAGTCACCTAGGTCCGGCACGGCCGAACCGAGGCCCTCTATTCGGCAGCGGACCACGAACTCCTGATAGAGTACGCCGATGGCACGGAATCCGGCCTCGGGCTCCGCCATGATGGCGCGCAGAATACGGTCCACTCGTTCACGCCGCTCCGCCAGCTCCTCAGCGCTGAGTGGCTGGTCCACCGCTTCGGGATGGATTTCCAGCGCCGCTGATTTCGCCGCCATGAGCTGGGCGAGGAGGTCTGGCGGCGACCGACGCTGGGGCCGATTGTTCTCGGGCGGCGGCGCTGCCAGGATGATGGCGCGTGCGTCAAGTGTCGCTTCCGGCAGAGGCGTCAGGCGCGGGGTCGCGTTGCGCGGCGCGGTATCGGTTGGACCAATACGCAGTCCTAGCGGACGGCGGGAGAGGGCCGGTCCCAGCGCCATGAATTGTCCGCGCTCCAGATCCCGGAAGGCCTCTGCCTGTCGCCGTTCCATGCCCAGAAGGTCGGCGGCGCGGGCCATGTCGATATCCAGAAAAGTTCGGCCCATGAGGAAATTGGACGCCTCGGCCGCGACGTTCTTGGCGAGCTTCGCCAGTCGCTGGGTGGCGATGACCCCCGCAAGCCCTCGTTTGCGGCCGCGGCACATCAGGTTCGTCATGGCGCCGAGCGAGAGTTTGCGCGCCTCGTCCGAAACCTCGCCGGCGACTGCCGGTGCGAAGAGCTGCGCCTCATCCACCACCACCAGCATAGGATACCAGTGGTCGCGGACGACTTCGAAAAGCCCGCTGAGGAAGGCGGCGGCGCGCCGCATCTGGTTCTCGGCGTCGAGCCCCTCGAGATTGAGCACCGTGGAGACGCGATGGATGCGCGCCCGTTCGCCGGCGACCTGCAGACCCCGCTCGGTATGGTCCTCGGCATCGATCAGGAGGTGGCCGAAACGGTCGGAAAGCGCGACGAAGTCGCCTTCGGGATCGATGACGGTCTGTTGCACCCAGGGGGCACTCTGTTCCAGCAGCCGGCGCAGCAGATGGGATTTGCCGGAGCCCGAATTACCTTGGACCAGCAGGCGAGTCGCAAGCAGTTCCTCAAGGTCCAGAGTCGCCGGGGCGCCTGCGGTCGTGTGTCCCATCTCGATCGCAACGGTCATGTCTCGACTCAAAGTCTCTCCAGGGAGGCGGGGCTTAACAACCTGATCGCAGCCCGTCGAGCAGCCCATGGCCGATCACTCTGCGTTCTCCACGGTTTGTCGTTTCTGATCGGATCTAAGTCTCGGCAGCAAAAAACGGAGATGTTCGCCGGCTGTTTCACCGCTGCATTCGAGTCCACTCTTGGTTCCATTCGAGTCAAACCGCCGATTTTCCTAGTTGCATCGGAGTCCCCTAAGAGCACCAAGGCGCGACGCCCGATTGGAAGTTTGGCTAGGACATGATCTTTGAACGTACGATTAAAAACCGTACGCGACTGATTACGGTAATTAGCGATGGGCGAGGGAACTGATGGAGCAGATGACCATGCGCTCCGTGGATCTCGATCCCTTCGAGTCCAATTTTGGCAGCCCGGCGGGCGGCCGCTGCAAATCGTCGCGCACGCGCTGCCAGCGAAGCGCCGCGTTATGCCGGCAGTGAGGCCCGACGGAAACCCTTTGCGCTGACAGTGAAAATTGGCGGCGAGCGCATGCGGCAGCGCGAGGCGACGCGGCTTACGTCCTCGTTTTGAAACCAGTGCGAAGCCATGCGCGTATCAGTTTCCTGAAGGACAAATCGTGTTTTCCGGAAGGAGCAAACCGTATGACTGGAATAGCAATGACTCAAACGCCTCAAGCAAACGGCAGATTGTCGGGCGAGCTGTACAAAGTCGTTGAGTTGATCCTGGACCGCGGGCTGGTCATCGACGTGTTCGTGCGTGTGTCGGTGATCGGCCTCGAGGTGGTCACCATCGATGCGCGGGTCGTCGTGGCCGGCGTCGATGCTTACCTGCGCTTCGCCGAGATGTGTGGCCGCCTCGATCTCACCGGCAGCAGCCCCCGGATCGGCCGCTCGCTGCCCGACGGCGCGCTGCCGCTCGAGCTACCCGGCCGGGCGCGCACGGAAATCGGCTGACCCAACGGAAAGGATGACTGATGAGCAGCTATGTCTACTGTGTCACGCGTGCCTCGCACCCACTACCGCTCGAAGGCGCGGTGGGGGTGGGGGAGCGAGCTCCCGCCCTCCGGCTCGTGCGCGAGCAGGATCTCGTCGCGGTGGTTAGCGACGCGCCGGAGAACTTGCGCGCGAAGCGGCGCGATCTGGTGAAGCACGATGCGGTCATCGGACGGATCTACGCAGCCGGCACCGTGCTGCCGATGCGGTTCGGGATGGTCGCGCCCGACGACGAGGCCGTGCAGACGGAGCTTCGATCGAGGGCGCGTCGCTATGGCGAACTGCTGTGCCGGATCGATGGCCATGTCGAGCTCAACGTCAAAGGCTTTCATGCGGAGGAAGCTCTTCTCCGCGACCTCTTGCTTCAGAACGACGAGTTACGCGCGCGAAATCACGCACTTCGCGCCGCAGATGGCGGCAGCCATCAGGACAAGGTGGCGTTCGGCGAGCGCGTGGCCGCCGCCGTTGCGGAGCGGCGCGCGCGTGACGCGGGCCAGGTCATCGCCCGCCTGCAACCACATGCCGCGCAGATACGTCGGGGCCCGCCGGTCGACGGTTGCTTCGTCAACGTATCGTTCCTGGTGGCGTCGGGCGCCCGGGCGGACTTCGATGGTGCCCTGTCGCCGCTGCGCCGCGAGCTGCCCGGCTACGCAAGCGTCGAGCTGTACGGGCCCTTGCCGCCTTACAGCTTCGTCGGCAACGAAGCGGACGTGTGAGGGCCGTGGCGGTGGGACTCCTGTCGCATGTCTTGTTGCTGCCGCTCGCGCCGGCCCGCTTCGCGCTGTGGACCATCGACCGGGTCGTCGACGCCGCTGCCGAACAGCATTGCGGCCCGGCAGCCATCCGGCGCGAGCTGGCCGAGCTTTCGCGGCAACTGGATGAAGGGTTGATCGATGCCGAGGAATTCGATCGACGTGAGGACGAGATCCTCGACCGGCTGGACGAGGGACGAAAGCGAGGAATGATCGCATGATGGAATCTGATCGCATGATGGAGTGGCACGGACCCCAGGGTGCTTCGCCGAACCTGGCTGACATTCTGGAGCGGGTTCTGGACAAGGGGCTGATCATCGCAGGCGACATCAAGATCAACCTGCTCGACATCGAGCTTCTAACCATCAAGCTCCGGCTGTTGGTCGCGTCGGTGGACAAGGCCAAGGCGATGGGGATCAACTGGTGGGAGCACGATCCGGCGCTTTCCCAGACGCGGCCGCGGCAGCTCGCGGCCGAGAACGCGCGGTTGCGCAAGAAGATCAGGGCGCTGGAAACCGCCACTCTGGAGGCACAGCGATGAGCACGGCGAGCTATACTTACGCGGTCGCGCGCCCGTTCAATCCAACCCAGGCGGCCGGTCTCGTCGGCGTCGACGGCGCCGCGATCCATCTGGTCCGCCACCAAGACCTGGTCGCCGTGGTCAGTCCGCTTGCACCTGCCGACGCCGACGAGACCGCGCTGCGAGCCAGGCTGGAGACGCTGGCCGAGCTAGAGGTGATCGCACGCGCGCACCACAGGGTCGTGGCGGCGGTTGCCGCGTGCACACCAACGCTGCCGTTCCGCCTCGCGACCGTTCACCGCACCGACGACCGCGTTGCGCAGTTGCTACGCCGGGAGCACCGGCGCTTCCGCGAGACGCTGGATCGATTCGCGGGCCGCGTGGAGGTGGGGGTGAAGGTCTACGTGCAGCACGCGGGTGCATCTGCCGGCGCCATGTCCGTGGCCGAGAAAACCGACGGGTCCGGATCGGCGGGCGCGGGCAGGGACTACCTGCGCAACCGCCGCGAGCAGCGCGATCGGCGCCAGCACGCGTGGCGGCGCGCAACCACTGCGGCCGAGCAGATGGACGCCGTTCTCGCCGGGCTTGCCGTCGATCGCCGCCAACACCGAACGCAGAGCGCCGAGCTGTCCGCTGCTCCAGGCGAAAATGTATTCAACGCAGCCTACCTGGTGGATGCCGGGCGCGCCGAAGAACTCGCCGCCCGTGTACAGCGGCTGGGCGCCGAAAACCCGCACGTGACGCTCGAGATCACGGGCCCCTGGCCGCCCTATTCGTTCGCCGACAGCGAGGAGCGCACGTGAGCCCCGCCGCGTTCCCGGACCGAGAGGTCGCACTAGTCGACCTGCTCGACCGGCTCCTGGCGGGTGGCATCGTGCTGGCCGGAGACATCACGCTGGCGATCGCCGACATCGACATGGTGCAGATCTCGCTTCGCGCTCTGATCACGTCGCTCGGCCGGACCACGCGATCTGGCGCAGCGGAGCGAGACCAGTGAGCGCCGGCGTCGCTGGACATGAGCCGGGACCGCGCCAGCGAATTTCGATGGCGCCTGACACGGTCGAACGAGATCTGGCCCGCCTGGTGCTCACCGTCGTGGAGTTGCTGCGTCAGCTCGTGGAGCGACAGGCGCTTCGTCGTGTCGACGAGGGCGGCTTGACCGAAGCGGAGGAGGAGCGCGTCGGCATGACGCTGATGCTTCTAGACAACCGCATATCGCGCCTGCGGGAGCACTTCGGGCTCGCCGCCGAGGACCTGAATATCGACCTGGGACCTCTCGGTCCGCTGCTTCCGCGTTGAGTTCCCTCGGTCTAACGTCGAGCACATTCTGGCTGCGAAATTCCTAGACCTGAAATTCCTAGACCTGAAGTGCACAGGGCGCCGTAAATCCAGGCAGACTCAAATAGAGCACGAATGACTCGGATCGAACCCGAAACGACGAGGCGCGAGTGCCGGATACACCCTAAATTCGCATAAGGTATATTATGGAATATCAACATCTACAATTAGATCAGATATTTAGGCGAATATGCTGGCAAATCTAGTCAGCTCTGGCGCCGAAGCTGCTCGTCTTTGTCGGCCATGACAGTCCTGATCTGCTGCGTCCCGGCCATTCCTATTGCCGACACTTGCTGACGCTGCAATAAGCGCGCGAGCGCGGTGATCGCTGATGATGCCGTGGACCGCAGGTCCGTGTCGCGGACCTCAAGAACAATAACTCTCAAGGGAGACTGGAATGAGCTTTTCACGACGCACGCTTCTCAAGGCATCCGCTGCGTCAGCGGTTTTGGGCGGCATCGGCGCACCGTTGGTGGCGCGGGCCCAGAGCGCGGAATTCACCTACAAGTACGCCAATAATCTTCCGGACGGCCATCCCATGAACGCCCGCGCCAAGGAAATGGCCGCGGCGATCAAGGCCGAGACCAACGGCCGGTTCGATCTGCAGATTTTTCCGAATAACCAGCTCGGTTCCGATACGGACATGCTGAGCCAGATCAGGTCTGGCGGCGTCGAGTTTTTCACGCTCTCGGGGCTCATTTTGGCGACGCTGGTGCCGGCGGCGTCCATCAGCGGCATCGGTTTTGCGTTCCCGGATTACGACACGGTCTGGAAGGCCATGGACGGCGGCCTGGGTGCCTATATCCGCGGCGAGATCACCAAGGCGAACCTCGTGGTGATGGACAAGATCTGGGACAACGGCTTCCGCCAGACCACATCCTCGACCAAGCCGATCAACGGCCCGGAGGATCTCAAGGGCTTCAAGATCCGGGTGCCGGTGTCGCCGCTCTGGACCTCAATGTTCAAGGCGTTCGATGCAGCGCCCGCCTCGATCAATTTCAGCGAGGTTTACTCGGCGCTACAGACCAAGATCGTCGAGGGCCAGGAAAACCCGCTGGCGATCATCTCGACTGCCAAACTATACGAAGTGCAGAAATTCTGTTCGCTGACGAATCATATGTGGGACGGCTTCTGGTTCCTGGCGAACCGCCGCGCCTGGGAAAAGCTGCCTGAGGATGTCAGGACGATTGTCGCCAAGAATATCAACGCGGCGGCCATCAAGGAGCGCGAGGACGTCGCCAAGCTGAACGCCGGGCTGCAGCAGGAACTGGCCGGCAAGGGCCTGACCTTCAACCAGCCCAACGTGACGCCGTTCCGCGACAAGCTGCGCTCGGCCGGCTTCTACGCGGAATGGAAAGGTAAATACGGCGAGCAAGCTTGGGAGCTGCTCGAGAAATCCGTGGGCAAGCTGTCCTAAGCGCATGTGAGGGGCCGTCGTGGCTCATGCCGAACTGAGTGAAGTGGTTGGCGGTGAGGTGGCTCAGCCCCCTCGCCGCCGTTCGTTGCTGGCGTCGATCGAGCACGCCCTTGGAATGCTGGTCGAGCTTCCCGCAGCGCTGCTGGTCGTCGCCGAAATCGTCATCCTGTTTGCCGGCGTAGTGGCGCGCTACGCGCTGCACCGGCCGCTGGTCTGGTCTGACGAACTGGCCTCAATCCTGTTCCTGTGGCTCGCCATGCTCGGCGCCGCCGTCGCATTCCGACGCGCCGAGCATATGCGGATGACGGCGGTCGTCGCCAACGCGAAGCCTGCGATGCGCGCCTATCTCGATCTGGTGGCGACAGCAGCCGCCCTGGCGTTCCTCATCCTGATCGCCTGGCCGGCTTATGAATACGCCTACGAGGAAAGCTACATCACCACGCCGGCCCTGCAGATCCTCAATAGTTGGCGTGCCGCGGCGCTGCCGGTCGGCATTGCCCTGATGGCGCTGTTTGCTTTCCTGCGTCTGGCCCGCGTCGGCAACATTCGCACGGTGCTGGGCGCGATCCTGTCGGTCGCACTTGTCATCGCGATATTCTGGCTGCTCAGGGGCTCGCTCAAACCGCTCGGCAACCTCAATCTGATCATCTTCTTTGTCGGCGTGGCCGGCTTCTGCGTGTTTGCCGGCGTACCGATTGCGTTCGGCTTTGGCTTGGCGACCTACGGTTATCTGGCACTGACCACGGGCACGCCGCTGATGGTGCTGGTCGGGCGCATGGACGAGGGCATGAGCCACCTCATCCTCTTGTCGGTGCCGCTGTTCGTGTTCCTGGGCCTGCTGATCGAAATGACCGGCATGGCGCGCGCCATGGTGGCGTTCCTCGCAAGCTTGCTCGGCCATGTCCGCGGCGGGCTACATTACGTGCTGGTCGGCGCGATGTATCTGGTATCGGGTATCTCGGGCTCCAAGGCCGCTGACATGGCCGCCGTGGCGCCGGTGCTGTTTCCCGAGATGAAGGCGCGCGGCGCCAAGCCGGGCGATCTGGTCGCCCTCCTCTCCGCCACGGGCGCGCAGACTGAAACCATTCCGCCGAGCCTCGTGCTGATCACCATCGGCTCGGTCACCGGCGTCTCTATCGCGGCGCTGTTCACCGGCGGCCTGTTGCCGGGCCTCGTGCTGGCGATCACGCTGTCGGCGCTGGTGTGGTGGCGTTACCGGAACGAGGATCTGCGCCACGTCACGCGGGCGAGCGCCGCCGAGATCGCCCGCGCGTTTGCCATCGCCCTGCCGGCGATCGCGCTGCCCTTCGTGATCCGCTACGCCGTGGTCGAAGGCATCGCGACCGCAACCGAGGTTTCCACCATCGGCATCGTTTATGCCTTTGTCGTCGGCTACCTGATTTACGGTCTCTTGATCTACCGCAATTTCGACTGGCGGCGGATCGTGCCAATGTTGGTCGAGACCGCGTGCCTGTCGGGCGCGATCTTGCTGATCATCGGCTGCGCCACCGGCATGGCCTGGGGCCTCACGCAGTCCGGCTTTTCGCGGACGCTGGCGGCCGCCATGACCGGCCTGCCCGGTGGCTCGGCGACGTTCATCGCGGTCTCGATCGTGGCCTTCGTGATCCTGGGCAGCGTGCTCGAGGGGATTCCTGCGATCGTGCTGTTCGGGCCGTTATTGTTTCCGATCGCCCGTGCGGTCGGCGTCCACGAGGTCCATTACGCGATGATCGTTATTCTCGCGATGGGTATCGGGCTATTCGCGCCGCCCTTCGGAGTGGGCTATTATGCGGCCTGCGCCATCGGTCGCGTCGATCCGGCCGAGGGTATCCGGCCGATCTGGGGTTACCTGCTGGCGCTGATGGTCGGCCTGATTATCGTGGCGATCTTCCCGTGGATTTCCATCGGGTTCCTGTAAGGTTACACCTTTGTAGATGGGACACAGCCAATGAGCGCAGCCCAGAACCAGTATTCGGCCGGATTGGACAAGACTCCCGCGAACTACGTACCGCTGACGCCGCTGAGCTTCCTCGCCCGCAGCGCCGCGGTCTATCCCGATCACATCAGCACGGTCTATGAAGGCCGCAGCTTTACCTGGGTCGAGACTCATGAACGCTGCCGGCGCTTTGCGTCGTGGCTCGCCGGGCGGGGTATTGGCGTCGGCGACACCGTCGCGGCGATGTTGCCCAACGTACCCGCGATGAACGAGGTGCATTTCGCCGTGCCGATGGCGGGTGCGGTGCTGAATGCGCTGAACATCCGGCTCGACGCGCCCTCGATTGCCTTCCAGCTCGACCATGGCGGCGCGAAAATCATCCTGGTCGATCCCGAATTTGCCGGCGTGATTGCGGAAGCGCTGACGCTGATGAACGGGCCAAAGCCCTTCGTCGTCGACGTCGATGATGTGGCGTTTGCAGGCGGCAAGCGGATTGGTGAGATCGAGTACGAGGCGGCGGTCGCGGCGGGCGATCCTGGCTTCGTCGCACGGCTTCCGGGCGATGAATGGGACGCGATTGCGCTCAGCTATACCTCGGGCACGACGGGCAACCCGAAAGGTGTCGTTACTCATCACCGCGGCGCTTATCTCAATGCTGTCAGCAATATTCTGGCCGGCAATCTCGGCCAGCATCCCGTGTATCTCTGGACGCTGCCGATGTTTCATTGCAACGGCTGGTGCTTCCCGTGGACGGTCGCGGCCGCCGCCGGCACCAATGTCTGCCTGCGTAAGGTCGATCCGGCAAAAATCTTCGAGTTGATCGCCAAGCACGGCGTCACCCACATGTGCGGTGCACCGATCGTCTACAACACGCTGATCAACGCGCCCGGTGCGCCCAAGGGTGACAAGGCTCGCCGCGTGGTCGGGTTGATCGCGGGTGCCGCACCTCCGGTCGCCGTGCTCGAGGGCGCCGAAAGCATCGGCATCAAGCTGACGCACGTCTATGGTCTGACCGAAGTCTACGGCCCCGCCTCCGTCTGCGCCGAGCAGCCGGGCTGGGACGAACTGCCGGCCGACCAGCGCGCGCAGCTCAAGCGCCGGCAGGGCGTGCCCTACCCGCTGGAAGAAGCCGTCACCGTGCTCGACCCGCAAACCATGCAGGAGGTGCCGCGCGATGGCGAAACCATCGGCGAGGTGATGTTCCGCGGCAATATCGTGATGAAGGGCTATCTGAAGAACGAGAAAGCGACGCAGGAAGCCTTCGCCGGCGGGTGGTTTCACACCGGCGATCTCGGCGTGCTCGACGAGCATGGCTACGTCATCATCAAGGACCGCTCCAAGGACATCATCATATCCGGCGGCGAGAACATTTCCTCCGTCGAGGTCGAGGATGTCCTCTACAAACATCCTGCCGTGCTGTTCGCAGCGGTGGTCGCAAAGCCCGACTCCAAGTGGGGCGAAGTGCCTTGTGCCTTTGTCGAGCTGAAGGATGGCGCCAAGGCGACGGAGGCCGAGATCATCGCCTTCTGCCGCAGCCATATGTCTGGCTTCAAGACGCCCAAGGCCGTCGTGTTTGGCGCCATCCCGAAGACATCCACCGGCAAGATCCAGAAATTCATGCTGCGCAACCAGGTGGACTCGGCGAAGGCGATTTCGGCGTGACCGTTATTGCGAGCGAAGCGTGACGGGCGGATAGTACTGCGGCGCTTCGGTCCGTTCGTACATCCCGTAGTCGCGCATGACCTCGAAAACGCGGAAATACTCGGTTGTCGGATCGGCAAACAGCCGGGCGCCGAATTCGATGCCGGCTTGATCGTCTGGTAGATCGATCAAATGCGCGAAGCGCCCGTCACGATAGACGCTTGCGAAAGCGTCACGGCGCCATCCGGTCTCTGCCGGAAGCGTGGCGTTCTTCGATTCAGCCACCAGCACATAAGTCGGCTTGCGCCTTGCCGGATCGTTGTAGGGCGTACGCCGCTCGGGCTGCCAGATCGGCTGGCCGGGCTTTGCTTCGTGGATCACCTGGGCGACCCGGATGCGATAGTCCGAAAAGACCTTCTCGCGGCCGATCGTCTGGACGTCGTGATGGTGAGCATGGGCTCGCCACGCCGTCAGGGTCCCCTCGTCCTGCCATATCTGATACGACAGCAGCAGGTTCTCCCGTGTCAAACTGCTGAAGCGATCGATGAAGAGGCAGCCGCCCATCGCTTCAAGCTCGGGCTTCAGCGAGGCCGCAAGATCGAGATATTGATCGCGGTGCCCGGGCCTTGTCTGGACTTCAAAGAACAGACCAATCATCGACGTCCCTCCGCTTCCGGCGCGCAGACTTGCCGCGGCAGGCTCAGCCTGCGCTGTTCAACATCAGCCGCAAGCCATCATAGGCCGGGATCACGCCCGGCGGCAGGCTCTGGCGCAATACCTCGTAGTCGAGGTCGGAATGCATGTTGGTGATTACAGCCTGCTTTGGTTTGAAGCGCTCGATCCAGGACAGCGCGTCGTTGACGCTGAAATGGCTGGGATGCCCGGCATAGCGCAGCCCGTCGACGATCCAGAGATCGAGGTTTCGCAACGCAGGCCAGCTCTCCTCGGGAATGTCGTGGAGATCGGGCGTGTAGGCGGCGTTGCCGATGCGGAAGCCGAGCGCGGGAATTCTGCCGTGGTGAACCAGGAAAGCGGAAAGCTTCACCGGCCCGCCCTTCCCTTCGGTCTCATGACTCTCACCGGCTTCGATCGCGTGGCGCGTCAGGATCGGCGGATATTCGCTCCCCTCCGGCGAGATGAAGCAATAGGAGAACCGCGCCATGATGTCTTTGGCGGTCGACTGGTTGAAGTAGACGGGAATGCGGCGGCGCTGGTGCAGCACGACCGATCGGAGGTCGTCTATGCCGTGGGTCTGGTCGGCGTGCTCATGGGTCAGGAACACCGCGTCGATGTGATCGACCTCCGCATCGATCAACTGCTCGCGCAGATCGGGCGAGGTGTCGATCACGATCCGCGTGGTGCCGTGGGCACCCGTCCGCTCGACCAGCAGCGAGCAACGGCGGCGACGGTTCTTGGGATTGTTGGGATCGCAGGCGCCCCAGCCGAGTGCTGGCCGCGGTACACCGGCGGAAGAACCACAGCCGAGGATCGTCAGCGTCAGCGTCATGCCGCAACCTTCGGCACCGGCACTTTGGAGAATAGGCGGAAGAAGTTTTCGGTCGTCTGCCGCGAAATCTCTTCCAGCGAGACGCCGCGCGTTTCCGCCAGCACTTTGGCGACTTCGACCACGTAAGACGGCTCGTTGCGCTTGCCGCGAAACTTGCCGGGCGCCAGATAGGGCGAGTCGGTTTCGACCATGATGCGGTCGGCCGGAAGTTCGGCCGCGAGCTCGCGCAAGGCTTCCGATTTCTTGAACGTCAAAATGCCCGTGAACGAGATCGACAGGCCCAACGCAATTGCCTTCATCGCCAGTTCGCGGCCGCCGGTGTAGCAATGGAGGACGGCTTTAAACGGTCCCTTTGCCACTTCGTCTTCGAGAATACGGCCGCAATCCTCGTCGGCTTCGCGGGTGTGAACGACCAGCGGCAGGCCCGTGGCGCGCGCGGCCGCGATATGTGCGCGAAAGCCGCGCTCCTGCGCCTCTCGCGAACCGTGCTGGTAGAAGTAATCCAGCCCCGCCTCACCGAGCGCCACGATCTTCGGATGCCTCGTCAGCTCGATCAGCTCACTGGCCGGAATGCCGTCTTCCTCATCGGCTTGATGCGGATGGGTGCCGACCGAGCAATAGACGTTGGGGAACCGCTCGGCGATCGCGAGCAGTCCGCCGAGTCGCTTCACCCGGGTCGAAATCGTGACGATACGACCGATCCCGGTGGCCTCGGCGCGCGCGACGATGGCGTCGAGATCCTCGGCAAAATCCGGGAAGTCGAGATGGCAGTGGCTATCGACGAGCATGGCTTGCAAACGGCTCAATCCACCTTTGGTTCGACGTAGCGTGGAAATACGCCGACCGGCGGCGGCAGCGTCGTTCCCGGCTTAATCCGCGTGGCAAGCGCCGCGAAATCGCGCGCTTGTTTCTCGTTGGGAATGCCGAGGCTATCCAGCAACTTGGCCGACGCATCCGGCATCACCGGCTGGGTCAGAATCGCGACCTGACGCACCACCTCCGCCGTCACGTACAGCACGGTTTTCTGTCTGTCAGGATCGGTCTTGGCCAGCGCCCAGGGCGCCTCGCCCGCGAAATAGCGGTTGGCCTCTGCCACCACGGCCCACACCGCGTTCAGCCATTGATGGATCTGCTGGGTCGCCATCGCAGTGCGCGAGGTTTCCAGCATGGCGTCGGCCTGCGCCAGGATCGCCTTGTCGTTGTCGGTGAACTCGCCGGGCTCCGGCAGCACGCCGCCGAGCTGCTTTGCGATCATCGACAGCGAGCGTTGCGCCAGATTGCCGAGATCGTTGGCGAGGTCGGCGTTGATGCGCGCGACGATGGCTTCATGGCTGTAGTTGCCGTCCTGTCCGAACGGCACCTCGCGCAGGAAGAAATAGCGCATCTGGTCGACGCCATACTGATCGGCCAGATTGAAGGGATCGACGACGTTGCCGACGGACTTCGACATCTTCTCGCCCCTGCTAAACAGGAAGCCGTGCGCGTAGACCCGCTTCTGCACCGGAATGCCGGCCGACATCAGGAACGCCGGCCAGTACACTGCGTGGAAGCGAATAATGTCCTTGCCGATGACGTGGACGTCCGCCGGCCAGTAGCGCCAATTCGGATCGTTTTCATCGGGAAAGCCGACGCCTGTGATGTAGTTGGTCAGCGCATCGACCCAGACATACATCACATGCTCGGGATCGTTCGGCACCTTGACGCCCCAGTCGAACGTCGTGCGCGAAATCGACAGATCCTTCAGACCGCTCTTTACGAAACTGACGACCTCGTTGCGGCGCGAATCCGGGCCGATGAAATCCGGCTGGGTTTCGTAGAGCTGCAGCAAGCGGTCCTGATAGGCGGATAGCTTGAAGAAGTAGCTCTTCTCCTCGACCCACTCGACCGGCGAGCCCTGCGGGCCAAGGCGCACATTGTCCTCGCCGAGGACGGTTTCCTCCTCGGCGTAATAGGCTTCGTCGCGCACCGAATACCAGCCGGAATAGGTATCGATATAGATATCGCCATTCTGCTGCATCCGGTCCCAGACCACCTGAACCGAGCGATGATGGTCAGGCTCCGTGGTGCGGATGAAGCGGTCGAACGAGACGTTGAGGCGCTCGTCCATCTCCTTGAACCGGCCGGCATTGCGCGCGGCAAGCTCGGCAACGCCCATTCCTTCGGCTTCAGCGGTTTGGACCATCTTGAGGCCGTGCTCGTCGGTGCCGGTAAGGAAAAAGACGTCCTTGCCGTTGAGCCGCTGAAACCGCGCGAGCGCATCGGTCGCAATCGCCTCGTAGGCGTGGCCGATATGCGGAAGGCCGTTCGGATAGGCGATCGCGGTCGTGATGAAGTAGGTGTCGCGCTCGGCGGCTGCTGCCGGCTTGGCGGCGGGAGCCGGCTTCGCACGTGGCGCTGCGGGCTTCGGAATTTCTGCGACCGGCGCCGCTTGAAAGGCAGGGCTCGCTTCCTTCGGCGTTACCGCGCGCTTCTTCGACGGAGTTTTCGTAACGGATTTCTTCGCCGACTTTTTGACAGCTTTCTTGACAGCTTTTTTGGTCGACTTCTTCGCCGACTTCTTCGAAGCCTTCTTTGCGGCCGTTTTCGAAGCCTTGCCGTCCTTCTTCACGACGCGCTTGCTCTTGGTCGCACCTTTCCTGGCCGCACGCTTCTTCGCCGCCTTCTTGCTGGCACTAGCGGGCGGCGATTTGCGAGCCTTCTTCGCCTTGCGCTTTTTCGAAGCTTTCTTTGCAGCCGTCGCCACCACGAATTCCTTTATTGCTCATAGATTGTCGGGATTGATATCCGGCGGAGGATTACCGCGTCGCGTCCGCGAGCATCCCGAACACCGAGAAAACCAGCGGTTTTCGCTCCAAATTATACGCTTCGGTGTCGCGCGCGGCGCGGATGATCTTTTCCCATACCTCCGCCAGCCGTGCAAGGCGGGGCAGATTTGCATTGGCATCGTCGACGCGCAGCTTTTCGCCGATCCAGCGATCGATGCCGTCGATGAAAGCAGCCAGCGCAACCCGGTCGCTGGTGCCCAGCGCATCGCCAAGTGCATGCAGCTCGCGCGGGTCGACCTGCGGCAGCGTCGCCAGCAGCGCCGCTGTCCGCTGCTGCAACTTCAGCGCGTCGCCGCCGAGCAGCGTCAGTGCGCGGGACACGCTCCCCTCCGAGGCATCGGCAGCTTCCGACAGCGCGGCATCATCGGGTGCGATGTCGGCGGCTCGCGCAGCCGCGCGCACGACGTCGCCGGTCGCAAGCGGCCGCAGCGGCAGCTTTCGGCAGCGGGACAGAATCGTGGGCAGAGCCCGCGCCGGCGAATGGCTGACGAGCAGAAACAGCGATCGGTGCGGCGGCTCCTCGAGGATCTTGAGCAGCGCGTTGGCGGCGTTTGGATTGAGCTCGTCGACGGTGTCGACAATACATACGCGCCAGCCGTCGACCGCCGCGGTCGAGCCGAAAAACGAAATCGTCTCCCGCGTATCATCCACGGTGATGACTGTCCGCATCACGCCGCGATCGTTGAGACCTCGTTCCAGCACCAACAGGCCACCATGGGAACCGGCGGTGATCTGACGCGCGACCGGATCACCCGGATCGAGTGCCAGCGTCTCGGCGCGCTGCACCGAAGGCTGCAATGGATTGGGATTGGCAAGCACGAAACGGGCCATGCGATAGGCCAGCGTCGCCTTGCCGATGCCCTGCGGGCCGCCGATCAGCCAGGCATGCGGAATGCGCCCACTGCGATAGGCATTCAGCAGGGCCGTCTCCGCCTCGCGGTGACCGAACAGATCTGCCGTCTCGCGAGGATGTGTGACTGCCGTTTCCTGCTCGACCTTGCGCGCGCTCATGCCGTTCCCGCCGGGCTCGGGACCGCGAACACGTGGTCGCGCAGCGCCGTCCAGACGCGGGCAGCGACCGCGTCGGCATCGGCATTGGCGTCGATCAGCACGCAGCGCTGCGGGTCTTCGGCGGCGATTTGCTTGTAGGCGTCGCGTAGGTGCTGATGGAATTGCAGGTCTTCCGACTCGAACCGGTCAGGCACGCCGCTGCCGCGGCGAGCCGCCGCGCGCTGCAAACCAACTTCAACCGGGATGTCCAGAATGATGGTGAGGTCCGGCTTCAGATCACCGATGGTGACGCGCTGCATGGCGTTGAGCACGAGCGGAGAGACCTGCCCCAGGCTGCCCTGGTAGGCGCGGGTCGAATCCGAGAAGCGGTCGCACAGCACCCATGTTCCCTGGCTGAGCGCGGGCTGGATGACGGAACGAACGTGATCGTCGCGGGCCGCCGCAAACAGCAACGTCTCGGCGTCCGGTCCGAGCAGCTTGCCCATTCCCGACAGCACAAGATGCCGCATGATTTCCGCCCCCGGCGAGCCGCCCGGCTCGCGGGTGACGATGGTACGCAGCTTTGCCGCGGCAAGGCGCTCGGCGAGTTTCTTGATCTGCGTGGACTTGCCCGAGCCCTCGCCGCCTTCAAAGGTAATGAACTTCCCGCGTCCGGAAGGTCGCTGCAGCGTTGCCTGGGTCATGCTCAGAGCTTCTCTGCGCCCGCGCGGAA
Source organism: Bradyrhizobium sp. AZCC 1577 (assembly GCF_036924575.1). Classification (NCBI taxonomy): domain Bacteria; kingdom Pseudomonadati; phylum Pseudomonadota; class Alphaproteobacteria; order Hyphomicrobiales; family Nitrobacteraceae; genus Bradyrhizobium; species Bradyrhizobium sp. AZCC 1577. Next base: position 4,701,799 of record NZ_JAZHRQ010000001.1, on the reverse strand, counting down.
CATGCCGATGACGAGCTCGCTGACCCCGTCGATTGCGCGACGCACGGTCGAACCGGTTCCGATCGCTTCAGCGGCATAGACCGGTGCCTCCACGGCGATATTGGCGCCGCGCCACACCTTGACGACGCCGACCGGCTGGCCGGATTGGATCGGCGCCTGGACCGGGCCCTTGTAAACGATCCGCGCGATCAATTTCTCACTGCCGTTCTTCGGCACCATCACCTTGATCGGCTCGGGGCTGGCAAGCTTCACCGAGCGGCTTTCGCCGCCAAACACCTTGGCGTAGCCGACCTGCTGGTTGGCCGCGAACAGCGTGCGCGTCTCGAAATTGCGAAAACCCCACTCCAGCATCTTCTTGGCCTCTGAGGCACGGTCGTCGGGATCCTCCAGTCCGTTAATCGCAACAATCAGCCTCGTGTCGTTCTGCACGGCCGAGCCGACCATGCCGTAGCCGCCCTCCTTGGTGTAGCCAGTCTTCAGCCCGTCGGCGCCATTTAGCGTGTTCAGCAGCGGATTGCGGTTCTGCTGCCGGATCTTGTTCCAGGTGAATTCTCTCTCGCCGAACAATTTGTACGTGTCGGGATAGGCCAGGATCAGGTGGCGGGCGAGTTTGGCTAGTTCGCGAACCGTCATCTTGTTGGCAGGGTCCGGCAGCCCGCTGGAGTTTCCGAAGGTCGATTTCGTCAGGCCGAGTTCGTGCGCCCGTTTGGTCATGAAGTCGGCGGCAAAAATCCGCTCGTTGCCGGCCATGCCTTCGGCAAGCGCAATGCAGGAATCGTTGCCGCTCTGGATGATCGCGCCCTTCAGCAGGTCGTCCACCGACACCTTGCTGTTGAGAATGGCAAACATGGTCGAGCCGCCGGCCGGCGCGCCGCCCTTGCGCCAGGCGTTTTCGCTGATCCGATATTCGTCTGTCGGTTTGACCTTGCCCTGCTTGATGGCGTCGAACACAACCTCGACCGTCATCAGCTTCATCATGCTGGACGGCGCCCGCAATTCGTCGGCGTTCTTCTCGAACAGCACGCTGCCGCTGGAAGCCTCGACCAGGATCGCGGTCGGCGCATCGCCGTCAAAGCCGCCGTCGTCCTTCTTCGGAGCGCCCTGCACGCTGTTGTTGGCGGCATACACGATGCCGCCCCAGCCGACCGAGAGCGCGACGACCGCGGCCATCAGGCCACGCCACGGGATGATGGTCGCCGTGTCGGATTTACGGGAAACGGAAGTCTCTGCTGCCATCGGCGATGTCCTGAATCCGTGCGTTCTAACAGTTGGAAGTATCGCAAACAACACAGGTTTTTGGACTTGTGGCCGTGTCGATCTGATTGCGGTGCCGAACGAAGAAACGTATCGTTGCGATGCTGCAATTTCCGGACAAGATACGAAAAACGGGGCGGAAACGCGATGCCAACCTCTCGCACTATTTCCGTCAGCGGGCTCGACTTCTTTGTCTTCGAACAGGGCCAGGGGCCGCTGGTGCTGCTCTGCCATGGCTGGCCCGAGTTATCCTACTCCTGGCGGCACCAGGTCGGAGCCATCGCGGAAGCCGGTTTCCACGTCGTAGCCCCCGACATGCGCGGGTTCGGCCGGACCAGCGCGCCGGCGGACGTCGGCGCCTACACCATCTTCCACAATGTCGGCGACATGGTCGCGCTGGTGGCGGCACTTGGCGAAAAGCAGGCCGTCATTGTCGGCCATGACTGGGGCGCGCCGGTCGCCTGGCACGCGGCGATGTTCCGGCCCGATATCTTTACCAAGGTGGCGGGCCTCAGTGTTCCGCCCCCTTCCCGCGGACGCGGCCTGCCGCTGGAGACCTTGCGAAACAACGGCATCACCAATTTCTACTGGCAGTATTTTCAGGCGCCGGGCGTCGCAGAGGCCGAATTCGAGCGCGATGTCGCAGCGACCATGCGAATCGTGCTGGCCGGGCGCGGGTTCTCCGATCCGGCGGCCCACCAATTTGTTCAGGAGGGCAAGGGATTTCTCGCTGGCGCCGATCCGAATCGGCCATTGCCGGACTGGCTGACCGAGGCCGACCTCGCCTATTTCGCGGCCGTCTACCAGGAGTCCGGCTTTCGCGGCGGACTGAATTGGTACCGCAATATCGACCGCAATTGGGAACTGACCGCACCCTGGCAGGGCGCGCAAATCCACCAGCCGTCGCTGTTCATCGCGGGATCGAAGGATGGCGTCATCACCGGGCTGATCGGCGCCAAGCTGGTCAACGAGATGGAGCGGGTGCTGCCGAACTTGCGGCAAAAACTCATACTCGACGGGGCCGGTCACTGGATTCAGCAGGAGCGGCCTGATGAGGTCAACGCCGCCCTGATCGCCTTCCTGAAGGAGTAGTTATATTTGGCCCGTTGCGAACCGGGCGCCACCCACGGATCATGTCCGAGGGCATGCTTCGCTTGAAACGCTATCTAGTACAGCCCTCGCCCGCTGAGGACTTCGCTCGGGCCACGTGGATCGATCGGCAGGTAAGCCTGGCGTGGTGCCACATAGCTGGCCTCGTTCTCGTAGGACACGGCGCGCGGATTTTCCGTGGCACGGCCACGCGTGCGACTGGAAGCCGACATTTCCGAGGTTGCGTTGATCGAGGCATGGTCCGCTGAGGTATTGCCGAGGCTATAGGGCCGTCCCTCCGGCATCGGCACCTCGCCCCGGATTCGGCCGGCGGACGACGGCATCTCGGGAACAAACGGACGAGCCGAGGCGACCCGGACCGTCGCCGGGGACGGCGCGGGCTCGCCGGTCCGCAGCGTCGCCAGGAGCTGGCGGTCGTCGGAACCCTCAAGCGGGGCCCGGCCGACATATTCAACCCGCACCCGAGCGACGCCATTTGCTTTGAAATCAAGCAGTTCGGCGGCCTTGTTCGAGACGTCAATGAGGCGGTTGCCGTGGTAAGGGCCACGGTCGTTGACCCGGACGATCAGCGACTTGCCGTTCCGAACATTGGTGACGCGGGCGTAGCTCGGGATCGGCAGGGTCGGATGGGCGGCCGTCAATGAGGTCATATCGAAAACCTCGCCATTGGCGGTCAACCGGCCGTGGAAATCGTCGCCATACCAGGAAGCCATTCCCTCGGCGCGATAGTTCGGATCCTCTTCCGGCACGTAGACCCGGCCCGCGACGGTGTAGGGCTTGCCGATACGGTAAGTTCCCCCGCCCTTCGGCACAGCCTCTCCGAACGCTACCACCCGGGGGCTCGAGGAGACGCCGTATTTGGGATCGATCCGCCTGGCGAATTTGTCCGACGAGGCGCAATTGGCAAGGACGAGGCATGTTGCCACGGCAACAGTACCACGAACTGCCAGAACGATTGTTGTTGGCCGTCGAATCCCCATCACCCCAACTACCATTTCCAGCGGCCGACTGCCTATGTCGAAGCGTTGCGGCCTTACCCCACGATGCGGCCCACCTCCGCATCACGTGGTGAAGATATCGCAACCGGAACACGGCGGAAATGGGGTGTGGTCCCACGTGGTGAATGAATGGTTGCTTCGCGCGCCGCCCGTCGAACTGGGCGAAACGCTTCGATTCACACTGTATGCGCCCTTCGTCATGGCCTCCCTGTGCCGCTTTCAGACAATCTGTTGCACCAAATCATCACTCACGACCGATATGCGATTCCAGCCCGTGAATCTTTTTGACTGTGCAACGATGCAGTCGTTCTGTGCGTCGCAGGGGCGCAAAGGATTTGTGCGATGATCGAGACAGTAACAGCGTTGATGGGCCTGGTGAGCGCAGGCATTTTTCTTGCCCATGCATTTGAAGGCTATCGTTCCAGAGCGTGAGTTTTGACGGCCGGCGGCGTCAGCCGCCCGGGCTTCAGAGAGAAATGGCTCGGTCGTTCCGATCGGGGATTCGGAAAAGGTCTAATAAATTCGGACGAGCATCGGATGTGGTAGGTGTCTCATGCGCAACCACGACATCGTCTCCAACGGATTTCTTGTGCTGACGACTGCCAGCTTCGTGCTGCTGTGCTCCAGCCTGCTGGCCGTTGTGTTCGGTTAACAAACGTCCGAACCAATTCAGGCAACGGTACCGGGACGATGTCATCCCGGCAGAATCAGCATCCGCCCGGCGAACGCATTTCGGCCGATGTCGCCACCCATGATTTCCCGACGCGTATGAAATGCACCACGCAACGTGCACGCGGCTAGCCAAAGGCAACGCCCTCACCGCTGGGTTTCTTCCAAAATAAAGGGATGGGATGCACATCGGGGCCATGTTCGCATTGCGTTCGAGCCAGCCCTACGCTAAGCGACTGAAATTCCAGAGCTGGAAGGGTGGCCGAGTGGTTTAAGGCACCGGTCTTGAAAACCGGCGTGCCTGCAAGGGTACCGTGGGTTCGAATCCCACCCCTTCCGCCAGTACCCTGTTTCCCTTCGTGCCTCCCTGTTTCGAATCCACAGTGAAATCAAAGACTCCCGCCGTTGAGGCATTGACCGATCGTTGGCAACGGCTGGGCAGGCCCGCCGTAGCCCTCCTTGCGAAATCGACCAGGCCTGCCCCCCTCGGCACGGTCTGCCTCCTGTCGTCGTTACGGTCCGCGTGACGATGCTCGCATGGAATTATGCGGCGCGGGTTTTGCTTTTTCCGGATCGGGCGACTTTTGCCTTTTTAGCGGTTTTCATCGCAACTAATCCCGTGTCGGCGGGCGCTGCAGCGGGAGCGTTGCTGCCTGAGCTTTCAACCGATGTCGCGAGAATTTCGCGTTGAGCATTGAGCCAATAGTTGTCTGCCTGGCCCTCGGGTTGACCGTCGGCGATCCAGAGGTAGTAGGCGCGTTCGCGAATGGCCTCGTCCAGATTTGGCATGGGAGTCTCCTTTTATGATGCGCCCAGCCCCGGCAGGCAAAGTCTTGCTCTCGTAAGGTTAACGAAATCTTACCTGCCGGTTAGATTGCCTAGTCGGATTGCGATCAGCAGGTGTCTTTGAAGCGCGTCAAGATATTTGGGCGGGCGAAGTCGTCTTTCCGAAGAGCGGGTATCGAATAGCGCCTAGCGGCATCCGGTCCTGGTCGAAGGCACCGGCTCTTCCGCACCCGGCTCGTCATCAGCAATCGCGCGCCAGCCTGCCCCTTCGAGGTCGTCGTACTGGCCGTTCTTGAGTGACCAGAGGAAACCCATCAGGCCGATGGCGCCGAGCGTGAGTGCCAGCGGCACGAGGAATACCAAAACTTCCATCAGCAAAACTCCCTGGCGCCGCGATGCGCGCGCAGCGCATTCAAGATCACCAGCAGCGACGAACCCGACATGGCGGCGGCAGCGACCAGCGGCGTGGCGAGGCCTGCGATTGCGAGCGGCACGGCAAATAGGTTGTAGCCTGCGTGCAATCTTGTCCGCCGGCGTGACGGCCGCGCGCCATCCATGGATACCGAGCTGTTCGGCCGCATGGCGTACGGCTGGCTCGCGATCGCCGGACAGAATCTCGACTTCGATCCCGGTCTTAAGAAGCGTGGCAATGGCGGCCGCCGCATCGGGGCGCAGGCGCTGGCGCATGGCGAAGACGTGCCGCGTCTCGCCGTGACGGAAGGCTACGATGGATGCCTCGGGATCCCGGCACAGGATCTACCTTTCGGCGCTAGCTTGCGAGGTGCATGTGGAAGTGCCCGGGCACTTCCTTTCCGGATCGACCGCCAATATTCCCGGGATCATTGCGGGCGAAATGGAAAAGAGCCGGAAGAGCGCCAGGGACATGCTGGCCGCATTCGATGTCGCCGCAAACAAGACCGGCATTCCGCACGAAAACATTCTCGAGAAATGCCCGACCTTCGCTGTCCCGGATCTCCTCGTGGATTACGCGCGGCTTCGCGACCTCACCATTGTGCCGGTGCCGGAAAGCTACGATCAGTGGTACGCAGAAGCCGTGATATTCGGATCGGGCCGTCCTACTCTCGTCCTGCCCGCGGGCCCGTCCGTTCGAACTGGGGACGGTCGCAATCGCCTGGGATTTCAGTCGTGCTGCGGCCCGGGCGATTTCTGATGCGATGCCGATGCTCGAAAAGGCGAGTGAGGTGCGGATCGTTACCGTCACCAACGAGAAGAAGCTGGATAGCAAGCATTCCGCCGCAGCGCTGGCAAAAAACCTGGCGCGACACGGCATCGACGTCGTGCTCGACAAGGTCGACGCCAACGACCAGCCGATCGGCGAGGTGCTCGAAGCCTATACGGCATCACATCGGGTCGACGTTCCCGTGATGGGCGCTTATGGATATTCGCGATGGCGCGAATTCATCCTCGGCGGCGCCACCAAGAGCCTGCTGTCGAGGCCGCCGCTCCCGATCCTGTTTTCGCACTGACGGCCAGCCGCCATTGTCGTCGTGCGGCAGCGTCACGAAGGCGCATGCGCTCAAAAAAGGGCTAAAGCGCGAGCCTGACGTTGCAGATATCGTGCTCCTGGGGGTCCGACTTCACCTCGAAGCCGAGGCTGCGGCACATCGCCAGCATCACCGTGTTTTCGGTCAGCACGTCGCCGGAAATCGCCCTCAATCCTTCGGACTTTGCATATTCGATGATCATCTGCATCAGGGTCCAGCCGAGCCCCCTGCCCTTGAGATCGGATCGGAGCAGGATCGCGTATTCGCCGCTCTCATAGATCGAGTCCGAATGGATCCTGACCACCCCGACCAGTTCGTTGGTCGCCTCGTCGAAGGCGACAAAGGCCATCGCCCGGGCGTAGTCGAGCTGGGTCAGGCGGGCGATGAATTCATGGGAAAATTCCTTCATCGGTGCAAAGAACCGGAGCCGCAGATCCTGCATCGTGACGTGTTTCAACATCTCGTGGATCGCTGGCTCGTCCTCAGGCCGGATCGGACGGACGAACACCCGCCAGCCGTCCTTGACCTCGATGTGACGCTGCCATTGCGAGGGATATGGCCGCACGGCAAAATTCGCCGGGCCCGAGCCACGAAATTTTCGTTCCACGCGCCCGATCACAACCCGCGCATCGACCGCCAGCACGCCCGCCTCATCCGCCAGCAGCGGATTGATGTCGAGCCCACGGATATCGGGTATGTCGGCGGCCATCTGCGCCAGCTTGACCAGAACCATTGCGACTGCGTCCTGCTTCACCGCCGGCACGTCGCGATAGGCGCGCAATAGCCGCGAGACACGGGTACGTTCGATCAGGCTGCGCGCCAGTTGCAGGTCGAGCGGCGGCAGCGCCAGCGCCTTGTCATTGATGATCTCGACTGCCGTTCCGCCACGGCCGAACACGACAACAGTACCAAAGGTCGGATCGTCGGCGAGGCCGAGAATGAGCTCGCGCGCCTTCGCGCGCACCACCATCGCCTGCACCATCACGCCCGATATTCGCGCCTCCGGCCGCAGCGATCTTGCCCGCGCGAGAATCTCGCTGGTCGCCTTGCGCACCGCATCGGCGCTGGTGAGATTGAGTACCACGCCGCCGACATCGGATTTGTGGACGATGTCGCGCGACATGATCTTGAGCACGACGGTCGCCCCCTGCGCAAAGATCGCATTCGCATGCGTGACCGCCTCGTCGGCATCGGCGGCGGCAAAGGTAGGCACGGCCGCGATATCGTAGGCGTCAAGGAGCCGCTTGACCTCGATCGGATCGAGCCATGAACGGCCGTCGGCCAGCGCCGCAGCAACGATCTGCCGCGCTGCATTGATATCGGGAGCGAATTCGCTCGGCATGGCGGGCGGAACCTGCGCCAGCGCCTCCACCACCTCGCGATGGCGGACCAGATGCATGAAACCGCGCACGGCGTCGTCTTCGGTCGGATGGTTCGGAATGCCGGCCGCGCTCAAGAGATCGCCAATCGATGGCTCCGCGCCGACCCAGACTGCGAGAACGGGCTTCGGCGCCGTGCGCTGCCCGGCGCGATATTTCTGCACCGCGTCGGTCACGGCCACAGCGATTTCGTCGGCGCGCGCAATCGCCGTCTGCACGTTCATCACCAGCACGGCATCGTTTTCGGGATCGGCCAGCAACGCTTCGAGCGCTGCGGCATAGCGCGCGGGATCGGCATCGCCGACGATATCGACCGGGTTCGATTTCGACCATGTCGGCGGCAAAACCGCGTCCAGCTTCTCGCGGATCGCCGGCGAGAGAGCCGCAGGAATACCGCCGAGTTCGACCAGCCGATCAACCGCCAGCACGCCGATGCCGCCGCCATTGGTCAGAATCGCAAGCCGCTTTCCCGGCGGCGATTTGACCCGGCCGAGCGTCTCGGCGCAGTCGAACAATTCGCGTAGATTCGATACGCGCAGGATGCCGGCGCGTTGAAACGCAGCGTCATAGACGGCATCAGCGCCGGCGAGCGCTCCGGTATGGGTTGCTGCGGCCCGCGCGCCTTGCGCCATGCGGCCTGACTTGACGACCACGACCGGTTTTATTCTGGCGGCTGCCCGGGCGGCCGACATGAACTTGCGGGCATCCTTGATCGCCTCGATGTACAGCAGGATGGCGTGGGTCTTTTCATCCAGCGCGAAGTAATCGAGCAGATCGGCGATATCGACATCGAGCTGGTCACCGATCGAAACAATGCCGGAAAATCCGACGGCCCGCTGTGCCGCCCAATCCACCATGCCGGCGGCAATGGCGCCGGACTGCGAGATGAGCGCTAAATGGCCCGCGGCCGGCATATGTGCGGAAAAGCTCGCATTGAGACTGACGCCCGGCATCATGATGCCAAGGCAATTCGGGCCGATCAACCGCATGCCGTATTCTTGCGCTGCGCGCTCCGCTGCTTCCGCGAGCGAGCCCGGACCGTGGCCGAGCCCAGCACTGACAATGACGGCGCCGGCCGCGCCGCGCCGACCCGCCTCATCTATCAGGCCGGCGATGGTATGGGCAGGCGCCGTGAGGACAACGAGTTCCGGCGCAAAAGACAGTTTTGCGATGCTGTCTGCGGTCGCGACGCCATCGATCTCGTGATAGCGCAGATTGACGAGGCCGAATTCGCCCTTGAACTGGGCCTTGCGAATATTGTTGAGAATGGCACGGCCTACCGAGCCGTGGCGCGGGCTAGCCCCTACCAATGCGACGGAATGCGGCGAAAGCAAATTTTTCAGACGATAGGTGGACATCGTTTTCCAGTACCGGCAGGTCGCGGCCTACTGTGAGCCTGGAAAGATGTGCAGCGCAATGTTACGTTTGCGCGACAAGTTGGCCTGGAACTGTTCACGCGCCATAACAAATCGCACTCGGCGCGCCGTCGGCAGGGGCGATTTCAGGTGCATGCTACTGGCCAATCAGTTCAACGAGCGTCCGCTGATCAAATTCGACGTGGCCGCAATCATCCGCTCGGCATGCCTGAACAGCCGTTCGGAATCGCGGCGGAAGAAGTCGAGCTGATGCTGGCCGCATTCCTGGCACATCGTCCTGAGGTCCCGCACCGAATGCGCGCTCGCCATCTTCGCGACGAACTCCGTGTACAAGTGCATCTCGGTCCGTGTCCGCTCCAGCATCTCGTCGCCGAGAAACACCCATTCCTCGAGCATCATCTTCTGGACACCGAGCATGAACTCCAGCGCGCCCTGGTTCAGTTTGGTGGCTTCCACTTCAGCATTTGCGGCCGCAGGAAAGGAACCGGAAGCGGCCCGCTCAGACAGCTCTGACATGACAATCTCCGATTTCTGAATTTCCGCCGAAACGGTGCTGACCGGATAGCGATACTGACCGGATTCGGATCGAACATTGAGGTCCATCAAACTGGCGTTATTGCGTCCGCAGCACCGCCGCAAGGAGATGAGACAAGGAACTCACGGAGACGAAAGGTCGCATCCCTGCCGCCCAGGGATCAGTACGACATCAGCACCGGCACGGTCATGCAGTCGAACGCACTGCGCGTGACAATGTCCGACGGGAGCGCTGCGAACGATGACGTCAGCAGGCTCGGGCCTGTTTCAGTTCACGATAAGACGCGATGGCGGCGTCGAGCAGCACTTTCCTTCGATGGCGATAGCCCGGCGGCACCTTGCTTCGTTTACCGCTTTCGGCCTGCGGCGATCGGCTGGGAAGGCCGGCGAAACGCCTGAGATCGCGGAGGTCGCCCAATGCGCGTTGCATTCGCTTTGCCGGCCGATGGAGGTGATGCAATTCGCCGCGGCTCTGCAGCGCGACGGTTTCCGTGAGCGCTTCCAGCATGTAGCGGAAGCGTTTGACCCTGATCCGCAGCCGGTGACGGCGCGATTCACCCAGCGCCTTCAGGTGGCGTCCCTTGCGGATCAACCGTTCGTGCCAACGGTTGAGTTCGCGCGCGCAATAGGCTTGCAAAGCCTCCGTCTCATTCCGCTTGCACCGCGCCAGCCACTCTCCCTGTCTGGTCCACTCAGCGATTGCCGAGATCAGGCGGCGCGTCCGAACGGTGCGCAGACAGCGAACCAGGCGGCGGTGATCCCGCGTCTGGCACTGATCGGCCTGCTTGATGATGTGCTCTGCCCAACCGCGGTAACGCTTGCGGCGTGCATATTCGACCAGGACGTCGCTGTCGCGTGCGGCGCCGAGCGAACCATTCAGCCAGGCGATTTCTTTTTTTAGACGCAGCCATTCCGCATCGACCACGATCGGCGCGAAGAACGCCACAGCGGCGCGCAACCGTGTAATCGCGACGCGGATCTGATGCACCGCCTCGGCATCGCCGGCGCATGCGCTGCTGTGCTGGGCCTTGATAGAAGCGATGCAGTCGAGCGCAATCGTCTGGAATGCGGTTGCACAGTCGAGACTCACCGCGGAGGTGTTGTGCAGGCCGGATGTACTGGTTGGGCGGCCGCGCATCGTCAAGGCTCGTCCGGCACCAAAGGCAGGACCGCCCGGGCGTTGCGCAGCGACTGTTCCGGCGTCCCAGAGGCATCGATCATATGCCATTGTACCGCGCCGAGCGCGAAAGTCTCCTGCTTCAGGGCGACGCTTCGTGTCGCATCGGACGCATCATCCCTGCGCTGCTCGATCCGCGCCAGCCGCGTCGCGAGATCGGTCGTCAGAAAAAGGCCGACGAACCGCGCATTGTGCGTGCCCGCGAGATTCTCGATTTCCTTCCGTTCCGCCTCCTGCAGATAGGCGGCATCGAGCACCACGGAACAGCCCTGGGCGAGCACGCGCAGCGCAGCGCTCGAAAGCGCTTCATACACTCGCTCCGTCGTTGCGGGTCGATAGGCAGATTCCGGCAGAGCGGTGGTTTCGCTGGTACCGAACAGGCGCTTGCGGACGACATCCGAGCGCACGATGAGCGCGCCGGGTGGCGGCTCGATCAGACCCGCGAGTCCGCGTGCAAGCACCGATTTTCCTGTCCCCGACAACCCGCCGATTGCCACCAGCAACGGCGGCTTGGGCGCAATGAGGCGTCCGGCCAGATCGAAGTAGCGCTTGGCCTCCTGCCGCACTGCGTCGCTCTCTCCGGCATGTTCGCTCTTCACGAACAGCACATGCGCGCGGATCGCTGCCCGCATCGACAAGAACAGCGGCAGCAGGCGTAGCCCATCGAAGTCTTCATCCGCGGCTGCGGTAACGTAGCGATTGAACACTGCGTTTGCCGCTGCCCCCTGATTGAAGTGGATCATATCCATAAGCGTAAACGCGAGATCGTAGAGAATGTCCGTCGTGGCAATGACGGGATCGAACTCAATGGCATCGAACAGCAGCGGCCGGCCGTCGACCAATGTAATATTCGCCAGATGCAGGTCGCCGTGGCAACGGCGCACGAACCCTTGCTCGGCGCGCTGTCTGAGCAGCGGCTGCAATGTCGTCGCAGAGGCGCGGCTGGCGGCATCGAGTTGATCGATCGCAACGGAATCAAGTCCGTGCACGGTTTCAAACTTTGCGGTATTGCGGTCGATGATGGGTAGAATGGAGGCAAGCCAGCTTTCGCCGCCGTGGCGCGATGCCCTGTCGTGGGACCGCAGAACCGCATCGGCCACGGCGGTCGCAAGCGACGGATCGATCGTCTTCGAAGCAGCGATACGGTCGAGCGACTGCGTCTCGTCGAACCGTGTCATTTCGACCGCCCATTCGACCACGGTGCCCGAGCCGCCGATTTCGAAGGCGCCATCGGAGTTACGCGTGATGGGAACAACGCCTCGGTAGAGCTCGGGAGCGTTGCCGGCGTTGACCTTCAGTTCCTCCTCGCAGGCGTTCTTGCGCTTCTCTAATGTCGAATAATCGAGGAATGGTAACCGCACGGCACGCTTGATCTTCAATACCCGATCAGCTCCTAGAAAAACCATGGAGGCATGGGTATCGATCCGCTTGCCGCCCCCGGCTGCACCGAAACTGGAGCGATCGAGGAAATCGAGCACGTGTTGCTGATTGTCAGCATCGGCTGCGGCAGCATCTGGGGGTGGTCGCATAGTCATGGCTGCAGCACAGCGGCGCCCGTGATCTGCCCGGCGCGCAGTTTGGAGAGGACTTCATTCGCTTCCTGCAACGGAAACACGCTGGTGTGCGTCTTGATGCCAGCCTGCGCCGCGACCTTGAAGAACTCGATCCCGTCGCCCCGCGTCAGGTTGGCAACCGAAAGCAGCCGCCGCTCCTCCCAGAGCATGCGGTAAGGGAACGAGGGAATGTCCGACATGTGAATGCCGGCGCAGACCACGCGCCCGCCTTTGCGCACCGCTTGCAATGCCAGCGGCACCAGGGAGCCGACCGGCGCGTAGATGATAGCTGCGTCGAGCGGCACCGGAGGCTGCTCCTCTGACCCGCCGGCCCAAGCTGCGCCGAGCGATAGTGCAAGGCGCTGCGCCACGACGTCGCCCGCACGAGTGAACGCGTAGACCGAACGCCCCTGCCAGCGGGCCACCTGCGCGATGATGTGGCCGGCTGCACCAAAGCCGAAAATACCGAGATGTTTTCCATCGCCCGCCATCACCAGCGAGCGCCAGCCGATCAGGCCCGCACACAGCAAGGGAGCGACAGCGACATCGTCGTCGGCCTCGCCGAGTGGGAAGCAATAGCGCGCGTCCGCGACGAGATGCGTGGCAAATCCGCCGTCGCGCGTGTAGCCGGTGAAGCGCGGGTGGTCGCAAAGGTTCTCACGGCCGCTCCGGCAATAGGGACAGTCGCCGCAGGTATGACCGAGCCAGGGAACGCCGACCCTTTCGCCGATCCTTAGAGACGTCACAGCGGGACCAAGAGCTTCCACCCGACCGACCACCTCGTGGCCGGGAACGATCGGGTAGGCAATATCAGGCAGTTCTCCATCGACGACATGCAGGTCGGTCCGGCACACGCCGCACGCGCCAACCTTGATACGTACTTCGTCGGCCCCGGGCACCGGGTCCTCGCGCGGCTCAAGCCGCAGTAACGCGCCGGGCGCTTGCAGGACCATGGCGTGCATTTCGTCCGCTATCCTCACGCAAACATGTGCGCTCTATCCGCGACGAGCGGGTCATTCCTGAGTCCGTCAATCGAACCCACCCGAACTTTTCCTAACATGGCTACGTCGGCAGCGCAGCACCAGCCACGGCGTTTTGCCATTTCTTGAGCACATGGAACAGGAGATCGCCACATGCGCGCCCATTTATAGTGACTCGCTCCGTCACGATCGGACCATATCTGGAATCGCTCGAAGACGCCGACATGACAAGGGCGGGCTGGGTACGCCGGCGCCTCCCGCGAAAGCAACGACTTACCCGCGCGCGCTCTCGCCGTTTTCTCCTAAGACTGCCCTGCCATCGCCGGTCGTAAAGGCCGCGTTGCGGGGCATTTTTATTGATGCCCGCCAATCGATCTATCGATTGGATCTCGCCTCCAATTCTCGCACGGCCTTGAAGCCGTGCGAGGCTGCCTGCAGCGCCTCGTCGATATCGGATGCGCGATGCGCCGAGGACAGGAACATGTTGTGCTGGGGATGAAAGAACGCGCCGTGGCGGAGCGCGACTGAGCAGAACGTCCTACCCTTGCGTACTTCCGGATCAGCCTCGAACAGCATCAGCGGCATTTGTGGCGGGCCGCTTTGGCGGATCGCGATGCCGTGCTCGTTCGCCAACGATGCCAATCCCTCGCGCAGCTTCATGCCCATCGCACGAATATGCCCGGGCACATCCGTCTCGCGCGCGATCCGCAGCGTCGTTCGCGCTGCCGCCATCGCCACCGTGCCGCACCAGAACGACCCGGTAACGAATACCTTGGTGGCGGCTTCGCGGAAGCGGTCGTTGCCGGTAACGGCGGCCAGCGCGTAGCCGTTGGCGATCGCCTTGCTCCAGGCACACAGGTCCGGACGCACGCCGAACGCTTCCCAGGTCCCCCTGATATCGAGACGCAGGCCGGCCCGCACTTCGTCGATGATCAAAGCGGCGTCGGCCGCGTCGCATGCCGCACGCGCGGCTGCCGCGAATTCCTTTGTCGGCAGTTCGAGATCGCGCCCCATGTCGTGGCGGAAAGCCGTCACCAGGACTGCAGCGAGATCCTTGCCCGCTTCTTCGACCGCCGCACGCAGGCTCTGCACGTCGTTGTACTCGAAGTGTACCAGATGCGCGCGATCCTCGGCGGTCACGCCGGCAACGCTCGGCGAGCACCATGGCAGCGCGCCGTGATAGCTGCCACGCGCAACCAGCACCTTGCGGCGTCCGGTGCCGGCACGGGCGATCGTCACGCAGCACGTGGTCGCATCGCCGCCGTTCTTCTGAAACATCGCCCAATCGGCATGCGGCAGCTTGGCGACGAGATCCTCGGCAAGCTCCACCATGACCTCGCCCGGGCCGTTCAAGCAGTCGCCTTTGGCGGCCTGCGCTTCAGCCGCCGCCTGAACTTCGGAATGCCGGTGGCCGAGCAGGATGGGCCCCCAACTGCACATGAAGTCGATGTATTCGCGCCCGTCGACGTCGCGCACGCGACAGCCCTCCGCGGACGCGAAGAACTGCGGATAGCCTTCCGGGAGCCGCGCGGCATTCAAGTGGCCCCACATGCCGCCGGGAACGACCCGCTTGGCCCGCGCCCGCAACATGGCGTCCGCTGTGTGCGTTTCGCCCAACAGCGCCGTGTGCTCGGTCATGACGTTCTCTTGTTGTAGTTCGCTGAGCGGAATGAGGCCCCGGCCGCGTGGGTGGGCGGCGCAGGCGTCACACTTGCATCAAACCATCGGTCAAGACAGGCGACAACATCCCTTTGGCACGGCGCGGTCGCAAATGGCGACGGTTCCCGGTGCGCAATCAATCTGATCGGGTGGCTTTTGGCTCGCTAAGCCAATAAAAGACGCACTCCCGTCGCACGGTCGCTTGCCAAATTCGGTTCGGAGCCACGTTGAACGACTATCGTCCCATCGCCGTCCTCGCGCTCGTTGCATTCGCGTCGCTCGCCTTCGCGGGCTCCGCGACGGCGCAAAGCGCGATTGCCGCCAACGTCGCCAAACCGGGATCCCTCCCCGAAATCGCCATTGGGGCTGCCAAGGCGCCGGTGACCATCACCGAATATTCTTCGATGAGTTGCCCGCATTGCGCGGCGTTCAGCCAAAATGTGCTTCCGATGCTGCGTTCGAAATACATCGACACCGGCAAGGTACGCTTCGTGTTCCGCGAATTTCCACTCGACATCAAAGCTGCCGCAGCCTCGATACTGGCGCGCTGCGCCGGCAAGGGCGATTCCGAAAGATACCTCAGCGCAGTCGAGACCCTGTTCAAGCTGCAGGAACGCCTGATGGCGCAGACCAAGGATACGCTGATCTACGTCGGCAAATTGCATGGAATGAGCGAGCAGGAAGTCGAGACCTGCGAGCAGGATCAGGCGCAATTCGACAAGCTTACCGCCGACCAACAATACGCTTATAGCGAGTTGAAGGTTACCTCGACGCCGACTTTCTTCCTCAACGGCGTGCGGCTGCAGGGCTCGATGTCGTTCGAGGAGCTGGAAGAACGGCTCAAGCCGCTGCTGATGAAGTAACGCTCGCCGGCCGTCGCAATAACCCCTTGTCCGGCGTCGCGGCCTCGCCGATGATGGTCCCAACAAACATATTGGGGAGAGCGCCATGGCCACGGCTTTGCGGGTCTTGTTGGCAACCGCGTGGTTGCTATCCGGTGTCCTGGCGTCGTCGGCGCAAAACTATCCAAGCAAGCCGGTGCGCGTCGTGGTCGGCTTCCCAGCGGGCGGACCGACCGATGCCATCGCCCGTATCGTGGCGCAGAAGCTCACCGACCATCTCGGCCAGCAATTCTTCGTCGAGAACATCGGCGGCGCCGGCGGCAACACGGCAGCCGGCCAGGTCGCGCGCGTGACGCCGGACGGCTACACCATCATGGTGGTCAGCACCGGATTTGTCGTCAATCCCAGCCTCTATGCCAAGGTGCCATACGATCCGGTCAAGGATTTCGCGCCGGTAACGTTGGTCGCGGTTTCGCCGAATGTCGTCGTGGTCAACCCGCAGGTGCCGGCCAAAACGTTGCCGGAACTGGTGCAGCTCGTCAGGGACAAGCCCGGCAAATACAGCTTTGCCGGCCCCGGCGTCGGATCGACGCCGCATCTGGGTGGCGAGCTGTTTCGGTTGGCTTTCAAGCTTGACCTGGTCCACGTCCCGTTCACGGGCGCTGCCCCGGCTATTCAGGCGACCATCGGGGGGCACACGCCGATCGCCTTTACCGCGCTGCCGCCTGCTCTCTCGGCGGTGCAGAGCGGACAATTGCGCGCGCTTGCTGTGGCTTCGACCGAGCGGGCCGCAGGCCTGCCTGACGTACCAACCTTCGCCGAACAGGGCATCAAGGATCAGGAGGCCGACACACTCACCGGGATCGTCGCCCCCGCAGGGACGCCGAAAGAAATCGTCGATTTGCTTCACCGTGAGATTGCCAGGATTGTCGCACAGCCGGACGTGACGCAACGCCTCACGACGCTCGGCTTCAAGGCGATCGCGAATACGCCAGATCAGTTCGGCGCGCGCATCAGGCTGGAGATGGATAAGTGGGGCAAGGTGGTACGCGATGCAAAGCTGCGGATCGAGTAGTGTGCTCAGCGCGTCCCGTTCGACGTCGGCCGATCCGTAACCGCGTCCACCATCCTGATGAAGGTCAAGCCGATACGATTGTTCTGGATCCATGCGACCCGGCACTCGTGCACGATCGACGGATCCTTTGCCATCACCAGGCGAAAGTGCTGCGGGACGAAGGCCGGATTGTCGACATCGATCGCAGCGCCCTCGCGCGAGATGTTCCGCACCACGCAGCGCATCACGGAGCCACCCGACGAAACATAGGCAGGCTCCTCGATCTCCGTGCGCGGAAACTTTCGTCGCTCTTCCATCCCGTCTGTCCCATCCCGGATCGATTCCGGTCAAACTGTTAGGCTAGCGCAAAACCTTAAACAAATCGGACGTGTTCGCCGTACGGACCTCATTGTGCAAAGCGGCACGAAATCCCCATCGCCTACGCGCAGGCGTGCTCCGCGTCGCCATGGACTTGCCGATCGTGGCGATGGCGCGATAGCCTTAATCTACTGATCACTATCTACTGGTCACTGGCACGCGAACGCGACGAACCGGCAGGCTGGCCTTGAATACACCGATCGCAGACTCTGCCGATCTTGCGGGCGACCAGGCAGTGATCGCCCGGGCCGAGGCCATACGTTCTGATGTCGCAGCCGCTTCCGACGACATCGAGGCCGCGCGGCGGCTGCCGCCCACGCTGCTCGACAAGCTGCACGACGCGCAATCATTCCGTCTGTTGCTGCCCCGCTCGACCAACGGGATCGAAACCGATCCGGTGACTTTCTTCCACGTCATCGAAACCATTGCCAAGGCCGATGCTTCCACCGCCTGGTGTCTCAGCCAGGCCGGCGGTTGCGCGATGTCGGCGGCCTATCTCGACCTGCCGGTGGCGCAGGCGATCTTTGGCGATCCGCGCGCCGTACTAGCGTGGGGCCCCGGCCCCAGGGTTCGCGCGGTCGAATGCGACGGCGGCTACCGGGTAACCGGCGTCTGGTCCTTTGCATCCGGCGGCCGGCACGCGACCTGGCTCGGCGCGCATTGCCCGATCTATGCGGCCGACGGTTCGCCCAGATACGACGCCAATGGAGCCCCGCTCGAGCGCACCATGCTGGTACGCGCCGAAGACGTCGAGTGGACCGACATCTGGAACACCGTGGGCCTGCGCGGTACCGCCAGCGACCAGTTCGCGCTCAACGACTTTTTCGTACGCGCCGACCATTCGATTACGCGTGAGTTCGACCGGGAATGCCGCGAGCGCGGCCCGCTCTACCGCATGAGCAACCACACCTGCTATCAGGTCGGCTTTGCCGGTGTCGCCTGCGGCATCGCCCGCACCGCCCTCGACAACTTCGTCGATACGATGCGTAACAAGGTGCCGCGTGGCGCGAGGATCTCGTTGCGGGATAATGCCGTGGTCCAGTGCAACCTCGCCCAGGCGGAAGTTAATCTCCGCGCCGCGCGGGGCTACGTGTTGCAATCGATGGCCGACACCTGGAAGGATCTCACCGCGGGCGCCACCATCACGGTCGCGCAGCGCATGAACATCCGCATGGCCTCGACCCATGCCATCCACAAGGCGCGCGAGGCGGTCGACTTTGCCTACAACGCCGCTGGCGCGACCGCGATCTTCGAAGACCATCCGCTGGAGCGGCGGTTCCGCGACATCCATACTGTGACCCAGCAGTTGCAAGGCCAGCTCAGGCATTTTGAAACCGTCGGCGCCTGGATGATGGGCGTCGATACGGACCTTAGCTTTGTTTAGGGAGAGCGACCATGGGACTTGGCGGATTGCAGCATTACACCATCGAGCCCGCCGATCTTGAGCGCACCAAGGATTTCTATTGCGATGTGCTCGGGCTGGAAAACGGCGATCGCCCGCCGCTCGATTTCCCCGGCTATTGGCTCTATTCCGGCGGCACGGCCACGGTGCATCTGATGGGCACGCGCAAGCCGCGTGAGGGCATCGTCGTCCGTGGTACCGAGAAGAAGTATGAGGATACCGGCCGGCTTGACCATATCGCCTTTGCCGCCACCGACGTTGAGGGCATGCGCAAGCGGCTGCAGTCGAAAGGCGTCAAATTCCGCGAGAGCGTCGTGCCGCGCACCGGCGACATCCAGTTCTTTCTCTACGATCCCGATGGCGTCGGCGTGGAGCTGAACTTTCCGAAAACCTAAGGCCTGCGCCCCGCCTGGGTCCGGGCTCGACTGGCTGAGCCGTGCCTATCAGACGAGCAGGACACAGCAGCGCCAAGGCCGCACGTGATGTTGGGGTGCAACACTACCGATGAAAGACTGAAGTTCCCGACAACGCCGCAAGTCAGCCACGACTAAGGCGCGAGTTGGTCCGGTTTTCTTCATCATTGCAATGAGATTGGAGGAGCCGCGCCGCTGCGGCAGAATAGCCGGGTGCCGCGCCTTTCAACCTACCCCAGGGCACGCGTGCCCGGCTATTCGTCCGACCAACCCGCTTTAGTCGAGCCCGCGCTCGTGGCTCAGGTTGACCATTTCCTGAATGAAGACAGCCTTTTGCTTGTCGTCCAGGGTGGCAAATAGCGGCTCGGCGGCATCGGCCACGTTGCGCTGATCGACGGCGCGATCATTGAGAAATTGAGCCTCGTTGCGCATCTGCTCGATGATGTCGTCGGGAGGATCGCGTTTGGCGCGCGCGACGCGGAGATTGAGCCGGTCGGCACCGTTATGGCCGAGATAGTGCATCGCACTGTTGAACGCAGCCCAATGCTTCTCCTGCTCGGGCGTGAGATTTAGCTCCTTCTTGATCCGCTCGATATTGGCATCACTGTTGGCGACGATCTGTTCGGCGGTCAGTTGCGGCGCGCCGGCCTGGGTGAGGACGGCCGGCTGCTGCGGTTGTTGCTGCTTTGCGGTCTTCGTCGCTTTGGACCCCTTCGAAGGCTTCGCGGTATCGCCCTGCTTGGAAGCCTCGCCTTGTTTGGAATCCTTCGCCGCCGGTGCCTGTCCGCCCTTGTTGTTATTGTTGCCCCCGGTCAGGACGCCGGTGACACCGGTGACCACGCCGACGACGCCGCCGATCGCGCCGCCCAGCACGCCACCGACCGGGCCGGCAGCCTTGTTGCCTTCGCGCGCCCCTTGTTGCACGCCCTGCACCAGCCCTTGCGCGTTCGCGGTCGCACATGTGCCAAGAGCCAGCACGGCTATGGCGCGAAGTACAAAACACCAACGCGACGGCGTCGGCGCAAGCTGCTGAGGACGTATCATTGTCGGGTCTCCATGGTCCGATCGAGAAATTTGCCACGCGCAATCGCCAAGGCGCGCGAGAATCCCTCTTTGCCTAAACTATCGTTTCCGCCCCAAACTCGTCCACCGCTGCGCCGGACGGTTCCCGGCAGGAAACAGCTTCCGGGCAAGGCGTTACATGCGCGTTCGATCGACTGCGGCGCAATTGCGCACCCGCTCGAGCGCAGAGTGTGCGGCGCAATATCGTCGTCGATTATTGACGATGCCGACGACACGACATCGTCGCTCCCGCGGCCCGGAATTTCCACGCAACGTTAGTTCAATGACGGCGGCCGCTGTGTTTTCTCGACAGATGCAAACAATTCTGGTCTGATCCGATTACAAAATCTCCGCTGGCGGCCGCCTCGAAGCGGCTCTCTCCTCCAGACGGAGAAGAATAATAAGAAGCAAAATCTGGCTCAGCAAAGAGGAAACGCTATGTCACGCAGGAAGCTTTCTCGCCGACAATTCGTTGCTGCGACAGCGCTATCATCCGCAGCGCTCATCACCGCGCCCTATGTGCGCGGCGCCCACGCCGCCGGTAAGCTCTCGATCGGTTTCTGGGACCACTGGGTTCCCGGCGCCAACAAGGCCTCGACAGATATCGTCAATGCCTGGAAGGAGAAGGAGAAGGTCGAGGTTCAGATCGACTACATCCCGAGCCAGGGCAACAAGAACCTGCTCACCATCGCAGCCGAAGCACAGGCGAAATCCGGCCACGACATTCTCGCCATGCCGACCTGGTGGCCGCATGCGCAGGCCGAGTTGCTGGAACCCATGAACGACGTCATGGAAGGCCTCATCAAGCAGAACGGCGAACCTAACGGTACCGTGAAATATCTCGGCCAGTCCAAAGGCAAATGGCTCGCCGTGCCCGCGAGCGTCGGCAGCCAGATCAAGGGGCCCTGTTCCCGCATCGATCTGATGAAGCAGCATGCCGGCATCGACGTGCAAGCACTGTATCCTGCCGGTGCCCCGCCGAAGGCCGATAGCTGGACCCTGGACACCTTCCTCAAGGCCGCGGAGGCTTGCCAGAAAGGCGGCGTTCCGTTCGGCATCGGACTTGGCGAGACCAGCGACAACGTCGATACAGCGGGAGCAATCTTCCAGTCGTTCGGTGCAGCCCTCGTCGATGAGAAGGGTAACGTCACCGTCAAGACCGATGCGGTACGCCAGGCACTGGAATTCTACAAGAAGCTGATCTCCTTCCTGCCGCCGGACGCCGGCGCCTGGGATGACTCCTCCAACAACAAATGGCTGGTCTCCGGCAGGGGCGCCATGGTCATGAACCCGCCGAGCGCCTGGGCGGTCGCCAAGCGCGACGCACCGCAGGTGGCCGAGCAGTGCTGGACTCATGGCTTCCCGGCCGGACCGAAGGGCCGCTACGCGCCGTACCTCTCCTACTTCTGGGGCACCTGGTCGTTCTCCAAGAACAAGGAAGCGGCCAAGAGCGTGCTCAGGGCGCTTTCGCAACCGGATGCGATCGAGAAGATGTGCGTAGCGAGCGGAGGCTACGATCTGCCCTGCTACGAAAAACTAACCACGCTGAAGGTCTGGCAGGAGGAAGGGCCGCCAAAGGGCACGCTCTACCACTATCCGAACCCGCACAACCATCAGACCCTTTCGATCGCCGCGGCACCGGCCCCACCGAAGATCGCACAGCAGATCTACACGCAGGCGACCCTGACCAAGATGTGCCTGCGCTATCATCAGGGTGAAGCGATGGAAAAGGTGCTCGCCTGGGCCGAAGGTGAGTGCGAAGGCTTCATGCGGAGCTGACGGACGGGGATACCCTGGCGGCCTGCCTGATCGCAGGCCGCCATTTCCCTATCCGCCTTCAATCGTAGGCCCGGCAAAGCCGACAGAAACGTATCAGGGATGAAAGCACACCATGGCTGACGTCGCATTGCAGCCGAACCGGGGCGCCGCACAAGCCGCGCGCAAGCGCTCGAGCCTGCACAAAATGCTCAGGCGCAAATCGACAGTGGCGTTCCTGATGACGCTGCCGCTGATCCTCCTGATCGCGACCCTCGTGATCTATCCGGCCTTCTATGCGCTGCACTTGGCGACCTTGAACAAGTCGATGCAGCGCTTCGTCGCGCTCAGCAATTTCGAATTCCTGTTCAGGCGCGAGACGTTCTGGCTCGTCGTCAAGCAGTCCTGCATCTTCGCGATCACGGCCGTCGTCTTCAAAGCGCTGCTGGGCTTTATCATTGCGCATTTCGTTCACAACATACCGGCCAAGGGCCAGCGCAAATGGCGCGGCATGCTGCTGGTGCCGTGGGTGATTCCGCCGGCGATGAGCACGCTCGCCTGGCTGTGGCTGTTCGATCCCTCCTACAGTGCGTTCAACTATACGCTCTCCTTCTTCGGCATCGGGCCGATCCCATGGACCGGCGATGCCATGTGGGCGCGCTTCTCGGTCATTCTCGTCAACATCTGGGTCGGTGCGCCGTTCTTTATGATCATGTACCTGGCGGCGCTGAAATCCGTGCCGGAACAGCTTTACGAGGCCGCCGCCATCGATGGCGCCAATTGGTGGCAACGCATCTGGTACGTGACGCTGCCGATGATGCGAAATATCATCGCGATTACGACGCTGTTCTCGCTGATCGTGACGTTCGCCAATTTTGACATCGTACGCATCCTGACCGCGGGCGGCCCGCTCGATCACACCCATATCTTCGCGACGTGGGCGTTCCGCATCGGAATCGAGGGCAGCGATATACCGCTGGGCGCCAGCGTCTCCCTCTTCATGGTGCCGATCCTGGCGATCGCAGCGATTTTCATCCTGCGCGACATCAACAAACGCGGGAACGAAGCCTGATGACCACGGCAACAATCGACAAGGCCGCGCCGACCCGCAAGGTCAAGTATGGCAGCATGAGCCGCGACCGGGCCTGGGCGCTGCGCTGGTCGTATTTCTTCCTGGTGATCTTCGCGATCTTCTCACTGACGCCGCCGATCTACATGCTCATCACGTCATTGAAGAGCAGCGCGGAGATTTCGGCGGCGACAAATCCGTGGTGGGTGTTCCATCCTACGCTGGACAATTACATCTCGCTGCTCACATCGAACCAGTTCCTGCGCTTCTTCTGGAACTCGGCGATCGTCTCCATCTTCGTCGTCACCATCACCATGCTGATATCGGTGCCGGCGGCTTTCGCCCTGGCGCGAATGCGGTTCTGGGGTTCGGCAACGCTCGCGACGGGCGTGTTCCTGACCTATCTCATTCCCGAGACACTGCTCTTCATTCCGCTTTTCAAGATGTTCGCGGTGATCGGCGACTGGACCGGCATCCAGCTCATCAACAGATGGTACGTGCTGCTCATTCTCTATCCGACGCTCACGGTGCCGTTCTGCACGTGGATCATGATTGGCTACTTCGCCTCGATCCCGAAGGAGCTGGATGAAGCGGCCGTCATCGACGGCGCCTCATGGATCCAGACGCTGACGCGGATATTCATTCCGGTTGCCTTTCCCGGCATCATCGCGGCGACCATCTTCGCTTTCACAGTCTCCTGGGCGCAATTCCTCTATCCGCTGGTGTTCACGACGTCGACCGATCAACTCGTGATGCCGGTCGGGATCATCACCACGCTGATCAAGGGTGACGTGTTCAACTGGGGGCAGATCATGACCGGCGCCTTGCTCGGCGCAGCGCCGCCGCTCATCATCTACGCGTTCCTGATGGACTATTACATTGCCGGCCTGACCGCCGGTGCGACAAAGGGTTGATCTCATGGCTGACGTGACGTTGCGTAAGGTTGTGAAGCGCTATGACGAGGTCGAGGCGGTGCGCGGCATCGACCTCGACATCGCGGACCATGAGTTCGTGGTGTTGGTCGGACCATCGGGGTGCGGAAAGTCGACAACGCTGCGGATGATCGCCGGCCTGGAAGATATCTCCGACGGCGACATCATGATCGGCGGCGACATCGTCAACGACGTGCCACCGAAGGATCGCGATATCGCGATGGTGTTTCAGAACTACGCGCTCTATCCGCATATGACGGTCGCGGAGAACATGTCGTTCGGATTGCGGCTGAAGCGCTATCCGAAGGCCGAGATCAAGAGCCGTATCGACGAGGCTGCGCGCATGCTCGACATCGTCGAACTGGTCGACCGCAAGCCGAAGCAATTGTCCGGCGGCCAGCGCCAGCGCGTCGCCATGGGCCGCGCCATCGTGCGTAACCCAAAGGTGTTTCTGTTCGACGAGCCGTTGTCCAACCTCGACGCCAAGCTGCGCGTGCAGATGCGGATCGAGATCAAGAAGGTGCACCAGAAGGTTCGCACCACGACGGTCTACGTGACCCACGACCAGGTGGAGGCGATGACGCTGGCCGACCGCGTGGTGGTGATGAACCATGGCCGGATCGAGCAGATCGGCACGCCGAACGAGCTCTATCACAAGCCGGCAACGAAATTCGTCGCCAGCTTCATCGGTTCGCCGGCGATGAATTTCATCCCGTGCCGGTTGGAGGATCTCGCCGGCAAGTTGCACATCCGGTTGACCGACCGCATCGCCTTCCCGCTGCCGCCGGCCCGCGCCGCCCGATATCAGGGCATTCCGCGCACCGACAAATTGCTGCTGGGGCTGCGGCCCGAGCATATCACCGAGGCTCGGCCGCATCTTGCACCCGGCGTGGAGGCCTTCGACACCGTGCTCGACGTCACCGAGCCGATGGGAATGGAGACGCTGATCTATTTTACGTTGGAAGGCTCGCAGGTCTGCGGCCGGGTCAACCCCAATGCCGGCGCGCAGGATGGCGCCCCCCTCCGATTGGCTGTGGACCTCAACAATATGCACCTGCTAAACGAGGTGACTGGCGTCGTCCTTTGACGGCGCAATTGCGTGACCTAAGGGCAGGAAATGACTACCAACAAGAAGAAAATCTTCATTACGGAATCGATGTCGCAGCAGGGAAGAGCGCTGCTTCACGCGCGAGACGACATCGAACTCGTCGAATTTCCCAACATGATTTCGCAGGAAGATTTCAACATCAAGCTGAAGGAGCATGCGCCGGTCCATGGCGTTGCCCTCGGAGCCACCCGCTTCGGCGAGCCCGAGCTCGAATCCTCCAAGGACATGCTGGTCGTCACCCGGATCGGCGTCGGGTTCGACGCCGTCGACGTTCCCGCGCTGAGCCGTCGCAAGGTGCCGCTGATGGTGGCCGGCACCGCCAATTCGCCGTCGGTTGCCGAACATGCGCTGTTCATGATGCTGACGCTCGCCAAGCGCGCAATGGAAATGCATTCGCTGGTCAGGGACGACAGATGGGCTGATAGGCTCGGGATGCTGCCCTACGACCTCTTCGGCAAGACCGTCCTGATCGTCGGTTTCGGGCGCATCGGCACGCGCACCGCCAAGCGCTGCCTCGCGATGGAAATGAACGTCCTGGTTTTCGACCCCTATAAGCCCCCCGCCGACATCAAGGCCGCCGGTTGCGAACCGGTCGCCGACCTCAACGCGGCACTGCCGCGCGCCGACTTCGTCAGCATCCATTGCCCAAAGAACCCGGAGACGGTCGGCATGTTCAATGCCGACAGGCTGAATCGGATGCAGCCGTCAGCCTATCTGATCAACACGGCGCGCGGCGGAATCGTGGACGAGGCCGCGCTGCACGCCGCGCTGGTGTCCGGCAAGCTTGCCGGCGCGGGCCTCGATGTTTTCGAGCAGGAGCCGCCGCCAGCCGGTCAGGCGTTGCTCGCCCTGCCGAACGTCATCATGGCGCCGCATATCGCCGGCGTCACCGTGGAAGCCGTGGACCGGATGAGCGAGCAGACCGCCCGCAACATTCTGAGCGTATTGGACGGCGATCCCTTGCGCCAGAACGTGATCAATCAGGACGTGCTCGGCTAGATCGTCCGCAGCAAATGGCCCCAGGCATGGCCGGTCTATCGGCCGGCCGGCAAACGAGGTGTGTGCATGGCCTTCAAGGCATACGGCGATTACGACGCGGTCGGCCTTGCCGAACTGGTTCGGAAGAAGGAGGTCTCGGCCAAGGAATTGCTCGACGAGGCCATCGCCCGCACGGCAAAGGTCGATCCGCAGATCAATGCGGTGGTCGTCAAGCATTACGAGTATGCCGAGCGTCAGATCGAACACGGCCTGCCCGACGGTCCCTTTACCGGCGTGCCATTTCTGCTGAAGGACCTCGACCTCCTGGAGGGCACGCGCACGACGTCAGGAGCCACGGTCCTGAAGGATTTCGTGGCTGACCACACCGGGACGCTGGCGCGGCGTTTCCTCGAGACCGGCGTATCCATCTTCGGCAAGAGCTCCAGTCCCGAATTCGGACTGATGCCGACGACGGAGTCGCGCCTGTTCGGGCCAACCCGCAATCCCTGGAATCTGGAGCATTCTTCCGGCGGGTCGTCCGGCGGCGCCGCTGCGGCCGTTGCAGCCCGCATCCTTCCTGTCGCGCACGCCAGCGATGGCGGCGGCTCGATCCGCATCCCCGCCTCCGCTTCCGGCGTGTTTGGCTTAAAGCCTACACGAGCGCGCAATCCGCTCGGCCCCGATCGCGGCGAAGGCTGGGGCGGATTCTCCTGTGGCCATGTCGTGAGCATCAGCGTGCGCGATAGCGCGGTGATGATGGACGCGATCCACGGCCCGGAGCCGTCGAGCCCCTATTTCGCGCCGCCGCCTGAGCGGCCGTTTTCGCAGGAAGTCGGCCGCGACCCGGGCAAGCTCCGTATCTCGTTCACCGATAAATCGCCTTATGGCGATGCCATCGATCCGGAAATCGCGGCAGCCGTGCGCGAGATCGCAAGCCTTCTGGCGGGGCTCGGCCATCACGTCGAGGAACAGGCGCCGGCGCTTGCCGCCGATCCAGCCGCGGTCATGACCACTATCGTCAGCAGCAACACCGCACTGACGGTTCGTTTGATCGAGCAGCGGCTCGGGCGAGAAATGACGGATAATGATCTCGAGATATTGACGCTGGCGCAGTCGCGCAACGCGACGAGGACCTCGGCGACCGACTATGTGGCCGCCCAGCTCGCCGCCTTCCAGATTTCCCGCTCACTGGCGACCTTCTTCGAGAGCTGCGACGTCTTCCTGTGCCCGACCCTGTGCGCACCGCCGCTGCGCATCGGCGAACTCAACACCATGTCAAACGATCTGTCGCACATTGCCCCGATCCTGCGCCGCTATATGCCCGGCACCTCCATGTTCAACATGTCCGGGCAGCCGGCGATGTCGGTGCCGCTGGCCTGGAATATGGCCGGATTGCCGCTTGGCATGATGTTTTCGGCCAGGTTCGGCGACGAGGCCACCCTGTTCCGCCTGGCCGGCCAACTCGAACAGGTCCGGCCCTGGAAGAACAAATTACCGCCGGTGCGCGCTTAGCTACGCCCCAAAAAAGCCACGGATTGACAAAGCATGGCTTTATTCGGAAGCAAGCAAAGGGCCGTGGGCGGCGACGGATACTGATTCCGCAAACGGGCTCGATCCGGAGGCTGAATCGTGACCCTGAGCGACCCGACCGACAACGCCCTGGCGACCATCGCCAGCATCCTTGACCCGCCGGAAAGCCGTCGCGAACCCGACAAGCCCGCGGTCGCGGCGCAGATACCGGTGGGCCCTCCGCCCATCCCCACATCTCCTCCGCCCATCGAGGCTCACGGCTACTGCAAGTTCGGGCCCGGTCCGATGACCGCGATCCGTTTCAAATGGACGGTCCGCCTCGACAATGGCGATTACTATGTCGACGAGACCATCGGCGAGAACTCCACGCCGATAGTCACCGGGCCGATGTCGAGGGAAGCCGCGATCCAGATGGTCGACGATCGCGAAAGCAACGCGCGCCGACGCTTCGAGCAATTGAAGAGCGAGATGACCGAGCGTAGCGCCGCCGCCAATCTGGCGCGCAAGGATAACGGCGAGGCGTAACTTCCGCCGTTGTTGACGGCTATCTCGGCGGTCCCAGAAAATCCTTCTTGGCCAGATCGACACCGGCATGGCGCAGGATGTCGTAGGCCGTCGTGACATGAAAGAAGAACTGCGGAACGCTGAACGTCAACAGCAACGATTTTCCGGTGAATTTCCGCCGGGTTCCGTTCTTGAACGTGAATGCGACTTCCTTGTCGGCTGCGGCGTCGATCTCGGCACGCGGCAACTCTTGCAGGAAATCGATCGCCTCCGATGTCCGCGACTTGAGCGCGACAATGTCGGGCTCGGCATCCGAAAATTCGTGAGGCGCATGGCCGGCCAGCAACGCGCAGGCAACCACCGCATGCCGATTGGCCTCTGCTACCTGCTGCTTCAGGCTGTACATGGTGGGTGAGAGCCGCATGTTCAGAAGGACAGCGGGATCGATGTTTCGGGCTTCAGCATGGGCGGCGGCCTTGTCGAGAAGACCGGACAGATTTCCGAGACACGGCACGAACACGCCGACGGAAGCCTCGTAGAGCGAGATGGTCACGATTGCAATTTCTCCGGCTGGCACCGCGCGGATATCTGGTTTAAATCGGCGCCATCGATTCAGAGTGTCATTTAATTTGTCGGCGGAGAAGACCTGATGCTTCGAGTGTTCGTTAGCCTTGCAATGGCTGTCGTGTGGACCGTTGTCGCCCACGCTCAGCCGGCGAATTCCCGCCTCGACGACATCATCAAGCGCGGCACGCTGCGGGTCGGCATGACCGGCGACTATTTGCCGTTCACCTATCTCGACAAGGCGACGTCAAAATTCCGCGGCTTCGACGTAGACATGGCGGAAGCGCTGGGCAAGGCGCTCGGCGTGAAGGTCGAGTTCGTTCAAACAGCGTGGCCGCAGCTCATGAAGGATTTCGAAGCCGACAATTTCGATATCGCGATGGGCGGCGTCTCGATCACGCTCGACCGACAGAAAAAGGGCCTGTTCTCGACTCCGATCATGCGTGAAGGCAAGACGCCGATCGCCCGCTGCGCCGATCAGGGCAAGTATGAGACCATCACCGATATCGACAAGGCCGGCACCCGCGTCATCGTCAATCCCGGCGGGACCAATGAACGCTTCGCCAAGGCGAACATCAAGAACGCCGAGATCAAGATGTGGAACGACAACGTCACGATTTTCGACGAGATCGCCAAGGGCAATGCCGACCTGATGATGACGGACGCTTCGGAGACCCGCTATCAGCAAAAGCAGCACGCCGGCGTGCTCTGCGCGGTGCATCCGGACAAACCGTTCGACTTTGCCGAGAAGGCCTACTGGCTGCAGCGCGACATGGCGCTGAAGGCCTTTGTCGATCAATGGCTGCACATTGCTATCCAGGACGGAAGCTTCAGGAAAATTTATGCCACCTGGTTCGATTGATTCTCGGTTGGACGAACGTTGTTTTCCGAGGAAATTGACCGTCCATTGGGCGCAACTTAGACTGCCGCGGTCGAATTGAACCAAAGCGGCTAGTACACGACTTATAGTTTGAAAGTGATCTGGATCACGTTGAGTGAAGCTGCCGCTGCGTAGTAGCTGCGGGAATCCGGATTCCCTGTTCAGGAGGTCGTTATAATGAAGAAGTGCCTCGCTATCGCCGCGCTCTTGCTGGCTGGCACCGTCACCGCTGCGCACGCGCAGTACACTTTCGAGTATGGCGGCCGCACCATTACGATCGATCCCGATCGCGGCACCGTTTCCATTCCGGGCGTCTACGACAATACCGGCAAGAAGACCAAACGCGCGCGTGGCGAGGAAGGGGATCTTGATCGTCCGACCAGGAAGGCTCCGCAGCAGGCAAAGACTTCCCCGCAGGCCGCACCCGAGGCTGCGCCAGCGCCGGCCGCGCCGGCACCAGCAGAGCAAGCGGCTGCCCCTGCGACCGCGCCGGCACCTGCTGCCCCCGCTCCGGCCGCTCCCGCCGCGGCAACAGCAGCGCCGTCGAGCACGACGGCAGCCGTTGCACCGGCTGACGCCGCCGCGCCTGCGGCGGCAGCGCCCGCTGCCCCCCCAGTGGCACAGAACGCCGCGCCGGCAGTCCCGCCAGCACCAGCTCCCGTTGCCGCGCCGGCGCCACCGCCGCCGCAACAGAAACAGGCCGCGGCTCCGGCAGATTCGGCGGCGCCTGCGAACTCACCGCTCGGCGTTTGGCTGACCGAGGAGAAGGAAGGCAAGGTGCGGATCGAACCGTGCGGCCCCAATCTCTGCGGCTATTCCGTCGACAAGAAGTCGAACCAGAACGGCGAGCAGGTCCTGATCAACATGAAGCCCGGCAAGGACAAGTGGAGCGGCCGGATTTTCGATCCGAACACCGGCAGCACCTACGATTCCACGATCGCCCTCAAGGGCACTGACAGCCTGCGCGTTCAGGGCTGCGCCTTCGGCGGCATGTTCTGCGGCGGCCAGACCTGGACCCGCGTCAACTGACTCCTCGCGTCATTTTGACGAGCGTGACGCTGTTGGACGGAGTCCTTCTTTGAGATCTTGTCCCACGTCCCGCGCGTGATGACAGTCACGGTCGCCTTGGAGCGGCTATGGAACTATGGACGTGTCCAACAACAGGGGCACGCCATGGGAACTCTTCGCAAATCTGCTCTCGCCGTTTCGCTACTTGCCGTGTTGGCCACCACGACGCCATCCGCAGCCGCAACATTCGACGGCGACTGGAATGTGCAGATCACATCGTCGAACGCCGCTTGCAGCAGCGGCGCGTCAGTCTTGATCGGCATCAACAACGGCCAGGTCGCCTCGCACAACGCGGCTGTCACGGCCTCCGGCCGCGTAGCGGAGGCCGGCGCCATCCGCGTGACCCTTGCAAGCGGCATGAAGCGAGCAGTCGGCTCCGGCGTTCTCACGGGCACGTCGGGATCGGGCACATGGCGCGCGGCCCTCTGCTCCGGCACCTGGACTGCGCAGCGGATGTGAAGCGGCAGGAACTCAGCCGACCTTCTCGGAATATTCCGCGTCTGTCACATGTTCCATCCAGGTCACGTAGCTACCGTCGAGCGCTTCCTGCATGGCGATGTGGGTCATGGCGTTGGTCGGCGAGGCGCCATGCCAGTGCTTCTCGCCGGGCGGAATCCAGACGACATCACCGGGGCGAATTTCCCTGATCGGACCGCCCTTGGCCTGCACCCGTCCGACCCCCGAGATGACGTAGAGCGTCTGACCCAGCGGATGCGTATGCCACGCCGTGCGCGCGCCGGGCTCAAAGGAGACGCGCGTCGAGGCCAGCCGTGCCGGCGCCTCGGTCTGGATGATCGGATCCTGCAGCACCGTGCCGGTGAAATATTCGGTCGGCGCCCGGCGCGTTGGCCGGGAGCCCGCGAGATGGATTTCCATGGAGTTGCCTCTGCCTGTTTGAAGTTACTTCTTCGTCGCGGCGTAGCGCGCCTTGGTCTCGGCGTTCATCGGATAGAGGCCGGGCAATGCCGCGCCGTTGTTCACCTCGTTGACGATCCAGGCTTCCATCCGTTCCTGCTCCGGCCCTTCGGCCAGCACGTGGTCGAGCAGGGCCTGCGGGATCAGCACGGCGCCGTCCTGGTCGGCGACGACGATGTCGTTCGGGAACACCGCGACTCCGCCGCAGCCGATCGGCTCGCCCCAGCCCACGAAGGTCAGCCCCGCCACGGAAGGCGGCGCGGCGAAGCCGTCGCACCAGACCGGGAGATTGGTGCCGAGCACGCCTTCGACATCGCGCACCACGCCATCGGTGATCAGCGCCGCAACGCCACGCTTGACCATGCGGGCGCAGAGGATGTCGCCGAAGATGCCGGCATCGGAGACGCCCATGGCATCGACTACGGCGATGCAGCCTTTCGGCATGGCTTCAATCGCAGTGCGGGTCGAAATCGGCGACGACCAGGATTCAGGCGTGGCGAGATCTTCGCGCGCGGGCACGAAGCGCAGCGTGAAGGCCGGTCCGACCAGCCGCGGCTGCCCCGGCCGCAGCGGCTTGGTGCCGCGCATCCAGACGTTTCGCAGGCCCTTCTTGAGCAGCACGGTGGTGATGGTGGCGGTCGAGACGCCGGACAGGGTTGCGATGGCTTCGGGGGACAGGGACATCTGGAATGCAGGCTCCGGAGGATAGGTGAAAGGTAGCGCATCTTGCGAAGCGCTTGTAGCGCGTCAAGGTCTCGTGGAAAGAAGCGCGATCATAACATCTTATCGTCGGACTGCAGATTAATTTATTGAACTTACTGGCGGATTTCGCGCGAAGCGAATTCCACTCGCGCCCAAAACACGTTAGAGGTTGAGGCTAGCATGAGAGCTGCGAGATAAGTTTAGAGGCCATGGCCGCGACGCTACCCCCGCCCCGCCTGTTGCCGAGTGGCGACAGCGCCATCACGGTAGAATTCAGCCGTAACATCGACGATGCCGCCAACCGGCGGGTGCTGGCGCTCGACCGTGCGCTGGCCGCTGAGCCGATCGCAGGCATCATCGAGACGGTGCCGACCTATCGTTCGCTGCTAGTCCACTACGACCCGGTCCAGATCGGTTTCGACAAGCTTGGCGAAAAGCTTCTCGCGCTCGCCGAGCTCCCGGTACCGGCGACGACAAAAACCCGGCGCTGGCGCATTCCAGTCGTTTATGGCGGCGAGCACGGTATCGATCTCGAGGACGTCGCAAAAACCCTCAACACCACGCCTGACGAGATCGTGGCGCGGCACGTCGCGGGCGACTACCGGGTCGCGATGATCGGCTTTACGCCCGGCTGGTCCTATCTCAGCGGCCTTGCGGATAGCCTACATATGCCGCGGCGGCAGAATCCGCGCTTGCTGACCCCGGCCGGTACCATCTCGATCGGCGGGGTGCAGACCGGCGTGCAGTGTCTCGCCGGCCCGAGCGGCTGGCATCTTCTGGGGCGGACAGCCGTTCGCACCTACCAGCTTCACCGCGACCCGATTTTTTTGCTGGAGCCGGGCGACAACGTCACCTTCACGCCCGTCGATGCCAAGACTTTTGCAGAACAGGATCGCGCCGCCGAAGCCGGCGAAATCATTGCCGAGCAGATCGCCACATGAGCAAGCTCGTCATTGCATCGATCGGTCCGGCGAGTTCGGTACAGGACGGCGGGCGTCCCGGCGCCCAGCGCTACGGCCTGGTACCGAGCGGCGCCATGGATCGGCTGGCGCTGGCGGCAGCCAACACGCTGGTTGGCAATGAGCCATTCACGGCGGCCGTCGAAGTCGGCCCGTTCGGGGCGAAATTTACCGCGCGCGGGGCTGCGGTGCGCGTCGCGCTGACGGGAGCCCCGCGCAATGCCGATATTGCCGGCCGCGCCGTGGCACCGGATACATCCGCAACCATCGCCGATGGCGAGACGCTGACGCTCGGCTTCGCCCGCGGCGGCGCGTTCAGCTATCTCGCGATTGAAGGCGGCATTGCCGGCGAGCCGATGTTCGGCAGCCTCGCCGTCAATGCCCGCGCAGGCCTCGGCAGCCCCTACCCTCGCCCACTGCAGGCCGGCGACGAGCTACCAGCGAAGGCCGCAGTCGGCGCGGCGGAACGGCGGATCGAATTGCCGGCGGTAACCGACGCGCCGATCCGCATGGTCTGGGGTCCGCAGGACGACGAATTCACCGATGAGACCAAAAAACTGTTCGTCGACAGCGAATGGAGGATATCGGCGACCAGCGACCGCATGGGCTACCGGCTTGAAGGCCCCACCCTCAAGCACCTCCACGGCCATAACATTGTCTCCGACGGCACCGTCAACGGCAGCCTGCAGGTGCCCGGTAATGGCCAGCCGATCGTGCTGATGCCGGACCGCGGCACCAGCGGCGGCTATCCCAAGATCGCAACGGTGATTTCGGCCGACCTCGGGCGATTGGCACAGATCCCCGCCGGGCGCGCCTTTCGCTTTCGCGCCGTCAGCATGGCGGAAGCGCAGGCCGAAGCGCGCAAATTTGCGGAACTGTTGCGCACCCTGCCCGAGCGGCTGCGCGCAATCGAAAGCGTTGATCTCAACATCGACGCGCTGCACGATGCCAATGTCGCGGGCCACGCCGTCAGCGCGGTCGATGCCGGAACCTGGCACGCGGTATCGATGGCCGACATAGCGGGCCCGGACTGAGCACCAATCCACTCACGAGAAGCGGACGGATAACATGACAACCATCGACCTCAATTGCGATCTCGGCGAAGGATTTGGCGCGTGGGAAATGGGCAATGACGCCGCGATGATCGAGCTTGCGACGTCGGTGAACGTCGCCTGCGGCTTTCATGCCGGCGATCCTGACATCATGCGCCGCACGGTCGAACTGGCGAAAGCGCGCGGCGTCTCGGTCGGCGCGCACCCTGGATATCGCGACCTGCACGGCTTCGGTCGGCGGCCGATCCCGGGCCTAAAATCTTCGGAGATCGAGAACCTCATCGCCTACCAGATCGGCGCGCTGCAGGCGATTGCGACCGCGGCCGGTTACAAGGTTACCCACGTCAAGGCGCATGGCGCGCTCTCCAACGTCGCCTGCGAGGACGACATGACGGCGAAAGCGATCGCCAACGGCATCAAGGCGGTCGACCCCAATCTGATTTTCGTGGTGCTCGCCAATTCCAAGCTGGTGCAGGCCGGCGAGGCCGCCAATTTGCCGATGGTGCACGAGGTGTTTGCCGACCGCGCCTATGAAGACAATGGCTCACTGGTGTCGCGCAAGAAGCCCGGCGCCGTGCTGCACGATGCCAAACAAATCGCCGATCGCGTGGTGCGGATGGTGCAGGACGGCGCGGTGGTGTCGGTCACCGGCAAGGTGATCAAGATGCGCACCGACACCGTCTGCATTCATGGCGACACGCCGGGTGCAGTCGACATCGCACGCGGCGTGCGTCAGGCGTTGAAGAATGCAGGGATTACGGTCGCGCCGTTCAAGACGGCACGTTGATCTCAGAACGGATGGACCGACAGCGTACCGAACACGATGGCGGCAATGAGCGCGAACGCGCTGTAGAGCGCGGCGGTGTGAAAGCCGGTGCCGGAACGGCGGGACACCGAGCGTGCGTAAAGGTGCAGGCGGGCTTCCGCCGATAGTTCGCGCATGGTCGATCTCCAACGCAGCATGGAGTGCATATGGAATATCGATCGCGCACCGATGCAAGGTATCCGCCGAAATAGCGATGGGGGCGCTCCGGCGCGCTCCATTTCGAGGGGAAATTTCCCTTCTTTCCGACCAGAGCGAGAATTTTATTCGGGCCGATTTGAGGGGGTTGGAGCCCGGATTAGTAAACGTCCTGCTGGAACCGGCCCGTTTTCTTGAGTTCCCCGACGAAGCTGACGGCCTCGTCGGTGGTTCGGGCGCCGAATTGCGCGACGATGTCGACCAGCGCGCGCTCGACGTCCTTGGCCATCCGCTTGGCATCCCCGCAGATGTAGACATGGGCGCCTTCGGCAAGCCAGGTCCATACCTCGCGGCCAACCTCGCGCATGCGGTCCTGTACGTAAAATTTCTTGTTGCCATCGCGCGACCACGCCAGTGACAACCGCGTCAGGAGGCCCGACGTCTTCATCGCATTGAGTTCGTCGGCATAGAAGAAGTCGCAATCGCTGCGCTGATGGCCGAAGAACAGCCAGTTCTTGCCGGGTGCGCCGGTGGCGCGGCGATCGAGCAGGAAGGCGCGGAACGGCGCGATACCCGTCCCAGGGCCGACCATGATGATTGGGGTCTTCGGGTCTTGCGGCAGCGCGAAGCCATGGGCCTTCTGTACATAGACCTTGACCTCGTCGCCGGGACTGATGCGCTCGGCAAGGAATGTCGAGGCCAGTCCCAAACGACGACGCTTGTTGACCACATAACGCACGCAGTCGACGGTCAGCGACAGCTTTCCGGGCGTCGCATTGTGCGACGACGAGATCGAGTAAAGCCGCGGCTGTAATGGCTCCAGCGCCTCGACAAAGGCCTCGGGATGCGGGCCGATGCGGAAGAACTTCTGCAATACCGCCATGACGTCGAGCGTCGCCGCGTCGCCGTCGGGATCTTCGCCCTGCGCCAGCGCGCGGGCTTTCTCGCGTAGCGCGCCGCCGGTCAGGTACGAGATCAACTCGAACAGTGAATCCGGCGCAGGCGACAGTGAGACGTCGTCGCGCAATACTTCACGCAGCGTCTTTCCCCTCACCTCCGTCGTATGCGATGCGCCCAGAAGTGCGATGATCTGGTCGACCAGGCCGATGTCGTTGCGCGCAAAGATGCCGAACGAATCGCCCACGACATAGTCGAGGCCACATCCGGAGAGATCGAACTCGATATGCCAGGTCTCCTTCTCCGAGCCCTTGCCGTTGAGCAGTCGCCGCGACAGGAATCTTGCGTTTGCGGGATTGTCGCGCGAGCGGCCGGGCTCGCCTGGAGCCGCCGGCGCAACCGCGGCCGCTGCTGTCGCGGGCGCCGATGACGGTGCGGGTGCCTTGTCGATCTCCTCATAAAGCGACTTCAGCATCCGCGCGGTTTCCTTGCCGCCGGGGACGCAGAGGTTGAGCCGCGCTTCGCTCTTGTTCGCAATCGCTTCCGAATAGTTATGGCAGTCATAGCCGCACTGACCGCAGTCCTGCTGTGCCATTGCCGCCATCATCCGCCGCCGCAACGGCCGGCCCTCGGCAAGCTTCATGCGATCGGCGATCGGCATGGTCTGGTCGTGCCACGGCGCTTCGCCGTCATCGCCATCGCCGACCGCGCCCTGCATGACTTCAGCGCCTTGTTCGGCCGACAACGGCGTCGCATCGGACAGGAGCCCGGCAAAGAACCCGTTCAGCCAGGAGCGCTGCGCTTCGGAGAATGGCGCGTTCGAGGGAATGATCTCGACCTTGGGTGGAGGCGTGATCTGATTCATGAGGACACCTGAGCGTCAGTGACCTGGGCATCGGCCAGCTTGCGCAGCGTCTCGCCGTCATGGCGGCGCGCAAAGGTCAGGAACGTTTCATCGGGTGATGCGCGATGCGTAAGATAGGCCTTCAGCAATTTCTCGACCGTCCTCGGCGCATCCTCGGCCTTGACGTCGCGATAGACCTCCTGCCCGACATCGGCGTCGGGTCCGAAGCCGCCGCCGGTGAAGAGATGATAGCCCTCGACGGGATCGGCATCTTCGCCAATATCCACTTTCGCGGCGATCAGCCCGATATCGCTGATGTAGTGCTGCGCGCAGGAATGATGGCAGCCGGTGACGTGGATGTTGATCGGCGTCTCGATGTCGACGCGTGGCTCGCACCAGTCGCCGATTTCGGCGGCATGGCGCTTGGTATTCGCCGCCGCAAATCGGCAGCCGGCATTGCCGGTGCAGGCGATCAGCCCGGCCCGGATTTGCGACGCCTCGACCGCGAGACCGATCTTCTTGATCGCGGCGACCGCAAGCTCGACGTTCTCGTCGCGCACGCCCGGAATCAGCAGGTTCTGCCACACCGTCAGGCGGATATCGCCGTCGCCAAGATCCTGCGCGATTTTGGCCAGCCCCCGCATCTGCTCACACGTGATCTTGCCGAGTGGCAGCGACACGCCGATCCAGTTCAGCCCCACCTGTTTCTGCCTGTGCACGCCGATATGCGCCGTGCGATCCGAGGCCGGCCGCGGTGCCAGCGCTTCGGGCGGCACGCGGGTGAAGGGCTTGCCGAGCCGCTCCTCGACCAGCGCGTGGAATTTTTCGTGCCCCATCCCATCGAGCACATATTTCAGCCGCGCCTTGTTGCGGTTGGTGCGGTCGCCCAGCTCAATGAAGATGCGCACGATGGCATCCGCCACTCTGGTGGCATCGGCCGGCTTCACGATGATGTCGCTATATTTGGCAAAATCCTTGTGACCGGTGATGCCGCCGATCCCCAAGCGAAACCAGATGCCGGGCTCGGCGCCAAAGCCGTCCTTCACCTCGACCGCGGTGAACGCGATGTCGTTAGTGTCTTCCAGCACGGCGATCTTGCCGGCGCCATCGAAAGCGACATTGAACTTGCGTGGTAGGCCATACAGCGAGCGATCGTTGAGGATGTGGTAGTGCCACTCGCGGGCATATTCGCGGGTGTCGACCAGTTCCTGCGGGTCGATCCCCGCCGTCGGCGTGCCCGTGACGTTGCGGATATTATCGGCGCCGGTGCCGCGCGAACACAGGCCCAGATCCTGGATGCCCTCGATCAAAGCCACCGCATGCTTGGGCGGAATTTCGCGCACCTGCAAGTTAGCGCGCGTGGTGACGTGGCAGAACGGCCCGCATAGCCGCTCGGCGAAATCGGCCAATCCCGAAAACTGCCAGTGCTTCAGGATGCCGTTCGGAATCCTGAGGCGGCACATGTAGGAATCCTGCGCCGGCGCGACGTAGAACAGGCCGTAGTAGCGCCAGCGGAAATTATCTGCGGGGTTCGGCGGCGCGTTGTCGAGCGCCTGCTGCTTCAGCCGGGGATAGGCATCGAACGGATGCTCCTCGCGCTTGAACTTCTCCGGATCGGCGAGCTTTTTGCCGGAGGCCGTGACCTTGTCCTGCGCCTTGATATGGGCGGCATCCGGCCCCGTTGGTTCGGCATTCGCCTTTCCCGCGTTACCGAGGCCGCGCCCGACCCGGCTGATCTGCAAACCTGCGGTAAAGCCTTCGAGGTAGCGCTTCTGCTCGTCGGTAAAGTCGACTGTAATCGGTTCGATTTTCATGCGCGACGAAGCTCCTGCGGCCACGATTGGTGGCGTCAACGAATGGGATGGACCGCCCAGGAGAATCGGCCAGGCGTGGTGCCGGGCTGTGATTCTGGGTATGCGGTCCGACCAGCTTCGTTGCTGCGGAAATCCATCTTGGACGTAGGTCAGCAGGCATCTGCGACGAGCCGACCGCACTGCACCATACAAGTTGCGTGCCAAATGGAGTCGCGACGAATGTCTTGGAGTTTCAATCTGTTCCAACGAGGAACTCGAAACTATGAAGCAAGCTTCATAGTTGCATTCTGAGCAATCTGCTTAAGAACTGGGCGGCCAGTGCAATTGCCCAATATTTCTTCAATCGACTGGCTTACGGCTTCCAATGCCCAATCTTGAAAGCCGCCAGATGCCCGGCGATATCCGCGGGGTCGAATGCGGGGCCGGCAAAGGCGCCGATGGCACCAGGCGCGTCGGGAGCCGCCCCCGGACGTCCCATGGCGGCGTCGTAGAGTTCGGGCCTGAAGACCGCCATGGCGGTCCGCAGCGCATCGGGCCGCATCTGTGTCTGTCCCCAGCGTACCATTTGGGCGTAAAGCCAGGCGGCCTGCGCCGGATCGGGCCGGCCCGCCCCTTCGCGCCCGACCAGCAGATAGCGGCCGCTCTCGCGCCGCTGGCCGTCCGGTGAAATCTTCAGTCGGCCGTCGAGGGTGCGTTGGATCACCTCGGCGCCGACGCCAAGCCGGTCGGGCCGCGCCAGGACATCGGCGGTCTCGGCGCGGTTTCCGGGCTCCTCGATGTATTCGGCGGCGTGGGCAGCCGCGCGGATCAGCGCAGCCAGCGCGTTCGGATTCTTTTCCGACCAGCTTTGCCTGACCGCGAGAACCTTTTCGGCCGCGCGCACCAAAATATCAGAGACGAAATGCAGTATGTGGCCGACGCCGAGATCGACCGCGACCGAGTTCCAGGGCGCGCCGACGCAGAACGCATCGACATGGCCATTGGCGAGGCTGTCCACCATGTAGGGCGGCGGCAGCACCACGAGGCGAACATCCTCATCGGGATCGACCCCGCCCGCCGCCATCCAGAACCGGAGCTGGTAATTGTGGGTGGAGAACGGGAACGTCATGCCGAACGTCAGCGGTTCCGCGCCGCTCTTGCGCCTGGCGGCAACGACGCGGGCGAGCGCCAGTGCCGTGGCCATGGGATCGAGCGGATCGCCGTCGATCTCGCTCATGATTGCGGCGTGCAGCGCCGGCGATACCGTGATCGCGTTGCCATTGAGGCCCAGATTGAATGGCGCAACGATCGGCACCTTGACGTGGCCGAGCCCCAAGCTCGAGGCGATCGCCACCGGTGCCAGCAGATGCGCCGCGTCGAACATGCCGATATTGAGCTTGTCGCGGACGTTGGACCACGACACTTCACGCACCAGCGTGACGTCGAGCCCTTCGGCGGCCGTAAAGCCCTTGTCGACGGCGATGATCAGCGCGGCCGCGTCGACCAGGGGAATGAAGCCGATATGCAGCGGTGTCGTCATTTCAGCAGCTCCGACGCGGTCAGGATCGACTGCGCGATCTCGCCGATTTTCTTCTTCTCGCGCATCGCGGTGGAACGCATCAGCACATAGGCCTCCTCTTCGGTGAGGCCCTTCACCTTCATCAGGATTCCCTTGGCGCGGTCGATCACCTTGCGCTCCTCGAGCGCCGACTTGGTGCGGTCGAGTTCGTCCTGCAGCTTGGAGAAGGCGTTGAAGCGGGAAATGCAGAGGTCGAGGATCGGCTTGATCCGTTCTTTCTTCAGGCCGTCCACGATATAGGCGGAAACGCCGGCATCGACGGAGGCCTGGATCGAGGCCGCATCGCTCTGGTCGACGAACATCGCGATCGGCCGCCGTACCGCGCGGCTGACCTGGAACATCTGTTCCAGAACGTCGCGGCTGGGGTTTTCCAGGTCGATCAGGATGACGTCCGGGTCGAGCGCATAGATCCGTGCCAGCAGGCTCTGCATTTCGCTGATATGCACAACGCCGGTAAAGCCCGCCTCCCGCAACCCCTCTTCCAGGATTGCGGCCCGGATCGGACTTTCGTCGACAATGACGATTTTCGGCGACGACTCAGCGCTCATCGATCAACTCATACCCCGGCCGGGCATCCATAGCACGTCAGAAGCTGGCGCAAAGCCTTGTAATTATGGGCAATTAGGACTAGCTCGTGCCGATCAATCAGGCAGATGAAATATGCAACAGGCCGCTGCGCCCAAAGTCAGCTTTGTTTCCCTTGGGTGCCCCAAAGCGCTGGTGGATTCCGAGCGCATTATCACCCGGCTGCGCGCCGAAGGCTATGAGCTGGCCCGCAAGCATGACGGCGCCGACATCGTGATCGTCAACACCTGCGGCTTCCTCGACAGCGCCAAGCAGGAATCGCTTGGCGCCATCGGCGAGGCGATGGCGGAGAACGGCAAGGTCATCGTCACCGGCTGCATGGGCGCGGAACCCGAGCAGATCGAGGCGGCCTATCCGGGCGTGCTCTCGATATCGGGCCCGCAGCAATATGAGAGCGTGCTGGAGGCCGTGCACCGGGCCCTGCCGCCGGTCCATAATCCGCACCTCGATCTGGTGCCGCCGCAGGGCGTCAAGCTGACGCCGCGCCACTACGCCTATTTGAAGATTTCCGAAGGCTGCAACAACCGCTGCAGTTTCTGCATCATCCCAAAACTGCGCGGCGACCTGGTGTCGCGTCCGGCCAATGACGTGCTGCGCGAGGCGGAAAGGCTCGTCGCAGCCGGCGTCAAGGAATTGCTGGTCATCTCGCAGGACACGTCGGCCTATGGCGTCGACGTGAAGTATTCCGAAAGCCCCTGGAAGGACCGCCAGGTCCGCGCCAAATTCTTCGACCTCGCCAAGGAACTCGGCGACCTCGGCGCCTGGGTGCGGCTGCAATATGTCTATCCCTACCCGCACGTCGATGAAGTCATCGGGCTGATGACCGAGGGCAAGATCCTGCCCTATCTCGATATTCCCTTCCAGCATGCGAGCCCGGACGTCCTGAAAGCCATGAAGCGCCCCGCCGCGCAGGAAAAGACGCTGGCGCGGATCAAGAAGTGGCGCGAGGAATGTCCTGAACTCACGCTGCGCTCGACCTTCATCGTCGGTTTCCCCGGCGAGACCGATTCCGACTTCGCCTATCTGCTCGACTGGCTGGAAGAGGCCGAGATCGATCGTCTCGGCTGCTTCAAATACGAGCCGGTGGCGGGCGCCGCTTCCAACGCGATCGGCAATGCCGTGCCCGACGAGATCAAGCAGGAGCGCTGGAACGCGCTGATGGCGCGGCAGCAGAAAATCTCCTCTCGCCGTCTCAAGCGCAAGGTCGGCACGAGACAGCAGATCATCGTCGACGAGGTCGGACCGACGGTCGCAAGGGGTCGTTCAAAAGCCGACGCGCCGCAGATCGATGGAGCGGTCTATCTTTCCAGCCGCCGCCCGCTGAAGGTCGGCGAGATCGTCACCGCGAAGATCGAGCGGTCGGATCAGTATGACCTGCACGGCAGCGTCGCGGGATTCTGAACACCGGACGCGGCTTGACATGGCGCACCGTTCGGCTGTATGGGCCATCGCCATGAAACTGAACCGGACCAACCGCCGCGCCTGCCTGCGTCGTCGCTCTGTCGACGATGATGGGTCGCGCCGTGTCCGACGACAACGCTGATTAGCTAGTTTCAGCCAAGTTTTCGAGAAGGCCGCACCCTCAAAGTGCGGCCTTCTTGCGTTTCGGCCTGCCCCTTCCCCCAAACCCCTGAGGAGATCGACATGACCCATGCTGCCCATCCGTTCGACGCGCTGATGAACATCACCGCGCGCCCGCAGGCCGTGTTCGTTCGCGGCGAAGGCGCGTATCTCTGGGATGACGCCGGCAAGCGCTACCTCGATTTCATGCAGGGTTGGGCCGTCAACTGCCTCGGCCATTCGCCGTCGGTCGTCGCCGAAGCGCTTGCCGCGCAGGCAAAACTGCTGCTGACGCCAAGCCCCGCCTTCTACAACGGCCCCAGCCTGAAACTCGCGCAAGCACTTCGCGAGAAGAGCTGCTTCGATCAGGTGTTCTTCGCCAATTCCGGCGCGGAGGCCAATGAAGGCGCCATCAAGCTCG
The DNA here is from genome assembly GCF_036924575.1 of Bradyrhizobium sp. AZCC 1577. Lineage (NCBI taxonomy): Bacteria > Pseudomonadati > Pseudomonadota > Alphaproteobacteria > Hyphomicrobiales > Nitrobacteraceae > Bradyrhizobium > Bradyrhizobium sp. AZCC 1577. The sequence goes on along the minus strand of NZ_JAZHRQ010000001.1, from coordinate 4,659,012 downwards.
CGCGGAAATACGGCACGAAATACAAGAACGGCGCGTTCGAAATCATCACCTTCGAAGGCGGATTTCACGGCCGCACGCTCGCGACCATGTCTGCATCGGGCAAAAAGGCGTTCGAGCCGCTGTTCGAGCCGAAAGTGTCAGGCTTCCGCAAAGCCAAGCTCAACGATCTCGATTCGGTGAAGGCGCTGATATCGGACAATACGGTCGCGGTGATGCTGGAGCCGATCCAGGGCGAAGCCGGCGTCTGGCCGGCAACCGATCAATTCATGAAGGAGTTGCGCGCACTGACGAAAGAGCACGGCCTGCTGCTGATCGTCGACGAAATCCAGACGGGGATGGGCCGGACTGGAAAGCTGTTTCACTATGAACATGCCGGCATCGAGCCCGACATCATGACCCTCGGCAAGGGTATTGGCGGCGGCGTGCCGCTGGCCGCCTTGCTCGCGACCGAGCATGCTTCCTGCTTCGAGCATGGCGACCAGGGCGGCACGTTCAACGGCAATCCGTTGATGTGCGCTGCGGGGCTTGCGGTGCTTGAGGAGGTTTCGAAGCCGGAATTTCTGAAAGCGGCTGCGGATGCCGGCCTGCTTCTGGAAAGCGAGCTGCAGAAACTGTCCGCGCGTCACGGGCTCGGCGAAGTCCGGGGCCGTGGACTGTTGCTGGCGCTCGATCTGAAGCTGCCGATCGGTGCCGCGATCGTGGCCGAAGCGTTCGCGGACGGCGTGCTCATCAACTCGCCGCAGCCCGATGCGCTCCGCTTCATGCCGGCGCTCAACGTCACGCGCGAGGAGATATCGCTGATGATCGATTGCCTTGATGCGATCCTGGTCAAGACAGGTGCGGCAAGGCGGGTGGCGTAGTCCGATCGTCATTGCGAGCGTAGCGAAGCAATCCATCGTGCCACGAGTGGAGATATGGATTGCTTCGTCGCTTCGCTCCTCGCAATGACGGCGGAGAGACTCACGGCCGCAGGATCGCAGCCCCCGTGGTCGCCCTGCTCTCGAGCTCGATATGCGCCTTCGCCGCATCCTTCAGCGCGTAGGCATGATTGATCGGCACGTGCAGTTTGCCGTTGATGACGGCGGCAAACAGCGTGTCGGCGCCTTCAAGCAGCTCCTTGCGGGTGCTGACATAGTCATTGAGCTTGGGCCGGGTGGCAAACAGCGAGCCGTGATTGTTGAGCTCGGCAAGCGGGAACGGCGGCACCGGACCGGAGGCGTTGCCGAAGCTCACGAACAGGCCGCGGGGCCGCAGGCACGACAGCGAGCCCGGGAAAGTGGTCTTGCCGACGCCGTCATAGACGACGTCGCAGAGCTCGTTGCGGCTGATCTGTTTCACGCGTGCGACGAAGTCCTCTTCGTTATAGAGGATAACGTGATCGCAGCCATTGGCGAGAGCGAGATCGGCCTTGGCCTTGGAGCCGACGGTGCCAATCACATGCGCGCCGAGCGCCTTGGCCCATTGGCAGGCCAACAGGCCGATGCCGCCCGCGGCGGCATGGATCAGCACGCGATGGCCGGGTTCGACCTTGAAGGTCTTGTGCAGGAGGTACCAGACCGTCAGCCCCTTCAGCATCAGGACGGCGCCCTGCTCATAGGTGATGTGGTCGGGCAGCTTGACCAGCTTGTCGGCCGGGATCACCCGCTCGCTGGTGTAGCCGCCGAGCGTGAAATAATAGGCCACGCGGTCACCGGGATGAAAATTGGTAACGCCCGGGCCCACGGCCAGGACCTCGCCGGCGGCCTCATTGCCGGCAATGAACGGCAGCCCCGGCGCCTTGTAGAGACCGGTGCGGAAATAGACGTCAATGAAGTTCAGCCCGACGGCATGCTGGCGGAGGCGAACCTCACCCGGCCCCGGCGCCGGGACCTCGACGTCCTCATACACCAGGGCTTCCGGTCCCCCCACCTTGTGCACGCGCACAGCCTTGGTCATGACAGTCTCTCCCTCGGTATTTGCTGAACGCCCCAGCTACGAAGCGAAACGAAAGCCATCGCCGTCGCCTTGTCAACTGATCGGTCGAAAAACGCCTATTTGGCGGCGGCTTTTCTGCGGTTGCGCCTGGCGAGCACATTGAACATTTCGACCGCGGCCGCGAACAACATGGCAAAATAGATGTAGCCGCGCGGGATATGGAATTGGAATCCGTCCGCCACCAGCGCCACGCCGATCAGCACCAGGAATGCCAGTGCCAGCATCTTGGTGGTCGGGTGATTGGCCACGAACCGGGCCACCGGACCCGACGAGACGTACATGACGACGCATGCGATCACGACGGCGGCGATCATGATCTCCAGATCCTGCGCCATACCGATCGCGGTGATGATCGAGTCCAGGGAGAACACGATGTCGATGATGATGATCTGCACGATCACCCAGAAGAATGCGCTGGCCCTGGGTTCGGCATCGAGCTCGCCATCGCTCGCCTCGACCTCGCCATGAATTTCATGCGTCGCCTTCGCGATCAGGAAGGCTCCACCGGCAATCAGGATGATGTCCCGCCAGGACAGTTCGACATTTCTTATCGTGATGACCGGCTCCGTCAGGCCGATCAGCCACACCAGCAGGGTGAGCAGTAGGATGCGGAACACCAGTGCCAGCAGCAAGCCGATTTGACGCGCGCGTTTGGCCTGCGCCGGCGGGATGCGCGAGACGATCACGGAGATGAAAATGACGTTGTCGATGCCGAGCACGATTTCCAGCGCCGTCAATGTCAACAGCGCCGCCCAGGCTTCCGGGCTCGTCAATAATTCCATCATGCCTTGAACGACTTGATTTGCCGGATCACGGCGTCACTTCCTATTACGTAAGCCGCAATGGCGCACAGCGCGGCGACGATGGGAGCGCCCACGTTGAAATCGCAGCTCAGCGTATAGATCGCCAGCACGGCTCCAATGGCCATCAGCCACAGGGTCAGCCAGCGTAGCCGCACCACCCTGATCGGATGCAGCACATGAAACGGGGCGAATGTGAGCGCGATCAGGATTGCAATTCCAAGAGTCGAGAGTGCCGGCGGCAAGTGCAGCAAGAACAAATAAAACGCCGCCGCGTTCCACAGCGCCGGAAAGCCGCGAAAGTGGTTGTCGGACGCCTTCATGCGCCGGTCCGCGAAATAGAGCGCACCGGAAACCATAATGCCGATGCCGAGTAGCGGCGCCGCCACCGGCAGCAGCAGCCCGCTCGCGGTGATGGCATAGGCCGGAACGAAGACGTAGGTCACGAAATCGACGACGAGATCGAGCACGTCGCCCGACCAGTTCGGCTGCAGCCGCACGACATCCAGCTTTCGCGCCAGCGGCCCGTCGATGGCATCGATGATCAGGGCGACGCCAAGCCAGCCGAACATATTGGCCCAATGTTCGCGGACGGCCTCGAGCATCGCCAGCAGCGCGACGCCCGCGCCCAGTGCCGTGAAAATGTGTACGGCGAATGCGGCGGTCCGCATTCGGCTGGTGGGGACGGAATCTGGCTCTGTGGTCTGGTCCATTGCTCCGGCAGTGCTATCAGGAATCGCCCCGATTTGCATATCGGCGCTTTGCGGCGTTCCGCCGCGCGATTGAGCGGAAACATTTCGGCCGGTTGATGACTTGAAAATGCCAGCCCGAGCGTCAATTGTCCCGATATGAATGACGCATCTCAAGTTTATGACGCTGCCGTGATCGGCGGCGGGCCAGCGGGCCTGACCGCAGCCGTCGCGCTGGCCGCTACCGGCGCGAGAACCGCCCTGCTCGCCCGCCGCGCCCCCTATGCCGACAACCGCACCACGGCGCTGTTGGGGGCTTCCACCGAGCTGCTCGAACGTCTCGAGGTCTGGCCGCGCTGCCAGGACAGGGCTGCCGCCTTGCGGATCATGCGCCTTGTCGACGACACCGACCGGCTAATCCGCGCGCCCGAGGTGCGGTTTTCCTCGGACGAGATCGGTCTCGAACAGTTCGGCTACAACATCGACAACCGATCGTTAATGGTTGCCCTTGAAGAGCGCGCCGCCGAACTTTCCAATTTGACTCGATTTGACGATGAGGCCGCCGCAATCGACCCGCAGGATGCGATCGTCGCCATCCGTACCGGCAAGGGCGAGCAGCTTTTCGCGCGGCTGGTGATCGGCGCAGACGGCCGGCAATCACCGTCCCGCGAGGCGGCCGGCATCAAGACCAGCCGTCGCGACCTTCATCAGTCGGCGCTTACCTTCAACATTTCCCATTCTCGACCGCACAACTGCATCTCCACCGAGTTTCACACCGCGCAAGGTCCATGCGTATTCGTGCCCCTGCCCGGCAACCGCTGCAGCGTGGTGTGGGTCTCGGAAACCAGAGAAGCGGAGCGGCTGATCTCGCTTGGCGACGAGGAATTGTCGGAAGCCACGGAAAGACAATCGCACTCCATTTTCGGCCGCGTCCAGGTGGAAGCCGGGCGCAACCTGTTTCCGCTGACGATCGAGCGTCCCGAGCAATTCGCCAGCCATCGTGTCGCGCTGGTCGGCGAATCCGCCCACGTGGTGCCGCCGATCGGCGCCCAAGGCCTCAACATGGGATTGCGCGATGCGGCCGATATCGCCGATATCGCCGGCAATGCGATCTCGCTCGGCGAGGATCCGGGGGCGCCGGCCGTACTGGCGCGCTATCAATCCGCGCGCCGTGCCGACGTCGCAAGCCGGCTGATCGCGATCGACGTCGCCAACCGTTCATTGCTTAGCGATTTCCTGCCGATGCAATCGCTGCGCGCGGCCGGTATGCACCTCCTCGCCTCGTTCGGCCCGCTGCGGCGGCTTGCCATGCGCGAGGGGCTGGCGCCGACCTGGAAGCGCGTGAGCTAGCTCCGGACGCCAGCGCGAGGGCTGCGAACCTGGCTCACTCTACTTTGCATGGGGTTGTTTTCGCGATTTTGTGTCTCCGCGCCACGCTTACGGAAACACCAGCCGCCCGCTCTGGATGAACCACATCACGCTGGTCAGCGTGACCACGGAGGCGAAGGTTCCGATCAGGACGGCCACCGACGCCGGCTCGATCCAGGTATTGTTCTGCCGGGCGATCACGAACACGTTCAGCGCCGGCGGCAGCGCGGCCATCAGTACGGCGGTCGCGGCCCAGGGCTGCGCGAACGGGCCAAAAAGCAGCATCAGCCCGAATACGATGAGCGGATGGATCAGGAGCTTGATCGCGATCACGCCGGGCACTTCCCAGGGCACCCGATCGAACGGCCGCAGTGCCACGGTGACGCCGAGCACGAACAGCGCCGTCGGCGCCGCCGCGTTCTGGAGAAATAGCAAGGTCCTGTCGATGGCGACCGGCACTTGAATGTGCAACGCCGCGACAAGCGCTCCCGCGGCGGCCGACATGATCAGCGGATTGAGCACGATCTGCCGCGCGGCGATGCCGATGGCGTACAGGAGCGACGGATGCTTGCGATCGCTCAGCGCCATCAGCAGCGGCACGATCGTGAACAGGAAAATGCTGTCGCAGCAGAAGATCAACGCGGTCGGCGCCGCTGCCTTGGCTCCGAGCACCGCCAGCGCCAGCCCGGGGCCCATATAGCCGATATTGCCGTAGGCTCCGGCAAGGCCCGCCATCGTCGCCTTGCGCAGCGACAGTTCGCCGATGATGCGGCCTGCCACCATGGCAAGCACGAAGGCGCTCACGGTCGCCAGCGTGGTTGCGATCAGAAACGGCGGGTTGTTCAGTTCGGAAAATGGCGTCTCCGACATGATGCGGAATAGCAAGGCCGGCAGCGAGACGTAGAGCAGAAAGAAGTTCATCCAGGCGAGGCCAGATTCCGGCAGCCCTCGGGTCTTGCCGCAGGCAAAGCCGATGAAGATCAGGCCGAAATAGGGGAGCGCGAGGTTGAGGATGTCGACCATCTCGTAAAGCGTCTTTTCGTCAGTGATTTTGGGGAGATGGCGCCGGATATGGCCACCACGCGTAAAGGTTAATTCGTCCTATTGCCCCTAGCATCGGCCACAATCATGGTCTATTCGACGGGATATGATCAAAGCGCGCACCGCCAAATTTCAGATCGGGCAGATCGTCCGCCACCGGGTGTTTTCATTCCGGGGCGTGATTTTCGATATCGATCCGGAATTCAACAATACCGAGGAATGGTGGTTGTCGATCCCAGAGGAGGTTCGGCCTGACAAGGATCAGCCGTTCTATCACCTGCTCGCGGAAAACTCGGAGTCCGAATACGTCGCCTACGTCTCCGAGCAAAATCTGCTGCCGGACGATTCCGGCGAGCCGATCCGGCACTCGCAGGTGGCCGAGATTTTCGTGAAGGACAAGTCCGGCGGCTACCGCCCGCGCAACCCGTCGCTCAACTAGCATTCTTCTTCCGGCAAGGAAAAAGGCGCCCCGGTCGGGCGCCTTTTGTTTTGTCGAATGGCGCGGCTGTTACTTCGCCGCCGGATTTGCAGTGGCGCCCGGCTGGGTGCCCTCCAGCTTCTTGCGCTGCTCCTCAGCACGCTTCTGCAGCTCTTCCTGCAGTTTCTTCTGGTTTTCCTCGAACTGCTTCGGATCAGTCGGCGGACCGTCAAAGGCCTTGGCGAATTCACCGGCGAGCGGCAGCGGCAGCGTCAGCGGCGCGCCGTTGGAATTGATCGCCTGAACAACCAGATTCTGGCCCTTCTTCAAGTTGGCGATCAGCTCGGGGGTTGCTTCGTAGTCCGACATGCAGCCGTTCTGGAAGCAGATCACATAGGGGCCCTGCTGCGGCGGATTGTTATCAACGATGATCCGGGTTCCGTGCACGAGCTGCATGCCGAGCGGCAAGGTCACGCGCAGGAGCTTCTTCGGCTCGCCTTCCGGCTCGATGATGACGGCGGCGATGACGGGTTGGCCCGACTCGATGCGGCCGTCCTTGCCGGTGAAGCAAACCTGCTTGGCGCCGGCTTCCTGACCCTTGAGACAGAACTTGGTCCAGGGCGCGTAGATTAGCTGGACCTGCTGCTCCTGGGGCGGGGCGGCGCCGGCAGGAGCGCCAGCCGGAGGGGCTTGTGCCGCGGGAGCGCCGGCGGGACCCTTGGGAGCAGCCTTCGGCGGCGCTTTCGGAGCGGCAGGCGCCGGGGCGGCCTTCGGGGCCCCGGGCGCTGGCGCGGGCTGCTGAGCTTGCGCGCCCGACGCGATCAACGTTGCCGACAATGCCGAGGCCGCCAACAGGGCCAAGACCTGCCCACGCGGCCGAATCGACGCGGCGAAGATACGGAAATTCATTGCGGAAAACCCTTTCTGAACCGGAGCGCCCGAAACCGCTACAGGCACCGACACCAACCCGCGCTGGGGCGGCTGTCTCGTTGGCAATTGAGGCGGATACGTGACCGGCGTTCCCGCGGTCATCAACTGCCCGCCTTCAATACAGCGGCAGACGAAAAGATCAATGCCGACAAGCATCTTTGGGGGTTCCTCGCAGGCCGAGGCCGAAGCCTATGGTAAAGCTTTCTTCGTGCGCATTTTCGAATCAGATACCTGCCCGTCTATGACCCGCTTCGGTCGTATCCGCCTGCGTGTGCTCGCGGGCATTGCCCTGGCGCTGGCTGTGACGCCGCTCGCGCCGGTCCACGAAACCAGAGCGGCCGAAAGCAACGCGCTGGCGATGCACGGTGCGCCTGCTCTTCCCGCCGGTTTCACGCATATGCCCTACGCCAATCCCGAAGCGCCGAAGGGCGGACGGCTGGTCTGGGGCGCCTTGGGAACCTTCGACAGCCTCAACCCCCTGATCGTCCGCGGCCTCGCGGTTCAGCAGATCAGGGGCTTTGTGGTCGAGAGTCTGATGGCGCGCGGCAACGATGAGGCTTTCACGCTCTATGGCTTGCTGGCCAAAACCGTCGAGACCGACGACGCGCGCAGCTACGTCTCGTTCCACCTCGACCCGCGGGCGCGCTTCGCCGACGGCAAGCCAGTCACGGCGGAGGACGTCCTGTTTTCGTGGGCCTTGCTGCGCGACAAGGGGCGCCCCAATCACCGCCAGTATTATTCCAAAGTGGTAAAGGCCGAAGCACCCGATCCGCTCACCGTGCGGTTCGATTTCGGCGGCGGCAACGACCGCGAGCTGCCGCTGATCCTCGGGCTGATGCCCGTCTTGCCGAAGCATGCGGTCGATCCGGCAACGTTCGAGGAAACCACGATGACCGGACCAGTCGGTTCCGGCCCCTATCGCGTCACCGCCGTTAAGCCCGGCGCCAGCGTCACGCTGACCCGCAATCCCGACTATTGGGGCCGCGACCTGCCGGTGAATCGCGGATTGTGGAACTTCGACGAGATCAGGCTCGACTTCTATCGCGAGTCCAACGGCCAGTTCGAGGCATTCAAGCGTAGCCTCTATGACTTTCGCGCCGAGCACGAGCCGCTGCGCTGGCATGACGGTTACGATTTTCCGGCCGCTCGCAACGGCGAAGTGATCCGCGATACCATCAAGACCGGAATGCCGCAGCCCTCGGAATTCCTGGTGTTCAACACGCGGCGTCCGGTGTTTTCAGACATCCGCGTGCGGCAGGCCCTGACGCTGCTGTTCGATTTCGAGTGGGTCAACCGCAATTACTTTTTCGGACTCTATGCGCGTGCGGCGGGCTTCTTCGCAGGGTCCGAACTATCCGCCTACGCCCGCCCGGCCGACGAGCGCGAGCGCGAACTCTTGAAGCCGTTCGCGGCACGGATCCGGCCGGATATTCTCGATGGCACGTACCGCCTGCCCGTCACCGACGGATCGGGCCGCGATCGCACGACGCTGCGCAGCGCGCTCAAATTGCTGTCGGAAGCCGGCTACGATCTCGATGGGGCCGTGCTGCGGCAGCGTTCGTCCAGGACGCCGCTCACCTTCGAAATCCTGGTGACGACGCGCGACCAGGAGCGGATTGCGCTTTCCTATCAGCGCGACCTCAAGCGCGCCGGCATCGAGGCCAGCGTCCGCGCGGTCGACCCCGTGCAGTTCGACCAGCGCCGGCTGAGCTACGAGTTCGATATGCTGCAGAACCGCTGGGACCAGTCGCTATCCCCCGGCAACGAGCAGTCCTTCTACTGGGGCAGCCAGGCCGCCGACATTCCCGGCACCCGGAATTACATGGGGGCCAAGGAGCCCGCGATCGATGCCATGATCGCTGCCCTGCTCGAGGCGCGCGAACGTCCGCCTTTCGTCTCCGCGGTGCGGGCCCTCGACCGCGTCCTGATGTCGGGCTTCTACGCAATTCCAGTGTTTAACGTGCAGGAGCAATGGATTGCGCGGTGGAATCGGATAGAACAACCTACAGCGACCGCGTTGACGGGCTATCTGCCGGAAACCTGGTGGCAGAAGCCGGAAATGAAGTGAGCCCGCCAAGCGATCCAACCTCCGTGACAGAGCCGAAGTAACGCCGTGACCCAGCCCACCGCTTCGCCAACGCTCGATACGTTGTTCAAACGGAACCTGGCACGGCAGCCGGACGCGCTGGCGCTGGTCGATCCCCCCAACAAGCAGCGCATCACCGGCCAGCCGCCGAAGCGTCTTACCTTCGCGCAGGCCGACCGTATGATCTCGTCGCTGGCCGCGCACTTCATTGAATCCGGCTTGCCGTCCAATTCCGTGATCGCGGTTCAATTGCCGAACACCATCGAATTCGCGCTCACCGTGCTCGCCGCTTTCCGCGCCGGCCTCGTCGTCGCGGTGCTGCCGCTGCTCTGGCGGCAGTCGGAATTGACCATGGCGCTCAACCGCACCGCCGCGCGAGCGATCGTGACCTCGGGCAAGGTCGACGGCGTGATCTACTCGGATCTCGCCATGAACGCTGCTGCCGAAGCGTTCTCGATCCGCCATGTCTGCGGCTTCGGCGGCGAGCTGCCCGAAGGCATGGCCTCGCTCGACAACGCCATCTTCCGGGAATCCCCGACCACGCGGGCCGTGGTCCAGGACGGCCGCAAGGCGGCGCTGATTTCCTTCGATGTCACCGCGGACGGTTTTCGGCCGGTCCCGCGCGCCCATCTCGGCCTGATTGCGGGCGGCCTTGCCATGTCGCTCGAAAGCGACTTGCCGCAGGGCGCAACGATCCTATCGGCCTTCTCGCCGATGTCATTTGCCGGCCTCGCCTCGTCGCTGGCGATCTGGCTGCTGTCGGGCGGAACACTGGTGTTGCACCATCCGTTCGACGACGAGGTGCTCGAACAGCAGATCAACGAGCAGGCCTGCGACACGCTGATCGCACCTGCCCAACTGGCGCTGCGGCTGGACGAACTGGACCTCGGCGCGCGGATGCCGAGCCTGCGCAACGTCATCGGCCTGTGGCGGACCCCGGAGCAGGTCGGCTCCAGCGCGGGCTGGGCCGCGCAACAGGCGACGCTGACGGATGTCTATCTATTCGGCGAGGCCGGATTGTTCGGTGCCCGCCGGATCGCGGAAGACGGCTCCCCGGCCCTGATCAAGCCGGGCCCCCACGGGGCGCCGCGCGACCTGCCGGGATCGTCGATCGCGGGCGAGATATTGCTGACGCCGCGCGGCACGTTGGGACTGCGCGGGCCGATGGTGCCGGTCGCGGCCTATGCGCCGCCTCCACCGCCGAGCGATTCCCTGATCGCGGCGCCGCCGCGCGACTACGTCGATACGGATTACGCGGCGCGGCTCGACCGCGTGACCGGCGCGGTCAATATCACCGCGCCGCCGTCCGGCGTGATCGCTGTCGGCGGCTACCGGTTCCTGGCGCAGGACCTGCAGGAGTGGGCGCGCCGGCTCGGTCAGGGCGCGCTGCTGACCGCGCTGCCGGACCGCCTCAGCGGCCACCGGCTCGCCGGCCGTGCGCTCGACAATGCCCGCGCCCGAGACGCGCTGACAGAACTCGGACTTAACCCGTTGATGGTGGAAGCATTTCGGGATCGGAGCAACGCCGCCTGAGAGACCGCTGGCGGGGCGCCCGTTGACGCCGCATTAAGCGCGGCAAACTAGGATCGTAGCTTCCTATTGCCCGCCTGATCCGAGTTCTCAGATGTCCCAGCAAGGTCCGATCCTCGTCGTATCGACGGCGAAACCGCCTTCCTTTGCCGCCACGCTCGATGTCGCGCGACTGTTTCCGGTGGTCGAGAGCGGGTGGACGGATGCGGCGCGCGCGGTCGAGCAGGTGCAACCGGCGGCCGTACTGGCCGAAACCTCCGGCACCAATGCAGCCGGACTGGCGGAGCTGGCCATGCGGGTCGCGGCGCTGTCGGTCGCGCTTGGCGAGCGCACCGGCGTGGTCGGGGCGCTTTCGATCGAAGCGGCAGCGAAGCATCTCAACGTCAGGGACATCGACGGCATCGTGCTCGGCGAAGGATTCAGCCTGCGCGTGGTCGATGCCTTCCTCACCGTGCTGACTGAGGACGCCCGTTTCCGCAATCTTCCCGTCGTCGTGGCGGCGGGCGATCTGGCGCCGGCCTATGATTTGCCAAACCTCGAGATCGTCTCCGGCGACGCCGTCCAGGTGGCAGCGATTGGGCTGCCGCTGATCCGCCAGCACGCCTTTGAAGCGCATCTGAGCCGCACGCTGAAGGCCATCGACGCCGACGGCCTGATCGACGCACAGACCGGTCTGCTCACCCCGGAGGCCTTCGAGCGCGACTTTGCCAGCGCCATCTACCAGACCCAGCAACGCGGCGGCGGATTGTCGGTGGCGCGCTTTGCGTTCGATCCCGCACACCCCCGCGCGCAATTCGACGGCGCGCGGATTATCAGCCGCCTGATGCGACAAATGGATTTCGGCGCCGCACAGGACGACGGCTCGGTTGTCGTGGTGTTTGCCGAGGCCGACCTGAAGTCGGCTCACGCCATCGCGCGGCGGCTGTCGAGCGTGATGCGCCATACCAGCCACGGCCAGCGCGACGCACGGTCGGAGCCAACCGTGACGGTCGCAACGCTGCTGCCGAACGATTCCGTGAAATCGCTGCGGTCACGGCTCCAGGAAGACGCGCAACGGGCAGCGTCTTAGAGCACCATATCTATCCCCGTCATTGCGAGCGAAGCGAAGCAATCCATCTCTCCGCATATACGGTGGGTATGGATTGCTTCGTCGCTTTGCTCCTCGCAATGACGGGGAGGGATCGACGCGTTTCACGCCGCTTTTTTGCTCTCCGCGAGATTGGCGAGCTGCCGCAAGATCTCGGTCGTACCCATCAGCCGCTCCTCAGGCGTCTTCCATTGCTGCAGGAACACCACCTTCATATCCGGCCGCACCTTCGCGGCCTGGCCGTGCTGACGGATAAAGGCGACGAGGCGATCCGGCTGGGCAAAGCTATTGTCGCGGAACGAGATCACGGCGCCCTTCGGACCGGCGTCGACCTTCTCGACATTGGCGCGGCGGCAGTAGGCCTTGATGGCCGCGACCTTGAAGAGATAGCGAACCTCGTCCGGCAGCACGCCGAAACGGTCGCGCATCTCGGCGGCAAAATTGTCGATCTCCTCGTCGGTGTCGAGATCGGCGAGCCGACGGTACAGCGACAGCCGCACCGAAAGATCGTTGACGTAATCCTCGGGGATTAGCACCGGCATGCCGATGGTGATCTGCGGCGACCAGCGATCGGCGGCGGGTTCAGCCACGCCGGCCTTGAGGTTGAGGATCGCCTCCTCCAGCATCGATTGATAGAGCTCGAAGCCGACTTCCTTGATGTGGCCGGATTGTTCTTCTCCGAGCAGATTGCCGGCGCCGCGGATGTCGAGGTCGTGAGATGCGAGCTGAAAGCCCGCGCCCAGTGTTTCCAGCGACTGCAGCACCTTAAGCCGCCGCTCGGCCTGGGCTGTAATCTTCTGCTGCGCCGGCAGCGTGAACAGCGCGTAAGCGCGCAGCTTCGAGCGCCCCACCCGCCCGCGCAACTGATAGAGCTGCGCAAGCCCGAACATGTCGGCGCGATGCACGATCAGCGTATTGGCGTTCGGGATGTCGAGGCCGGACTCGATGATGGTGGTCGAAAGCAGGATGTCGTACTTGCCGTCATAGAAGGCCGATATGATGTCCTCGATCACGGTCGGCGGCATCTGGCCATGCGCAACCGCGACCTTCATCTCCGGCACGTTCTTGTCGAGGAAGTCCTTGACGCCGGCAAGGTCCTCGATCCGCGGCACGACGTAGAACGCCTGCCCGCCGCGGTAGCGTTCGCGCAGCAGCGCCTCGCGGATCATCAGGGGATCGTGCGGCGCCACGAAGGTGCGCACCGCGAGGCGATCGACCGGGGGTGACGCGATAATCGAAAGATCGCGCACGCCGGTCAGCGCAAGCTGCAGCGTCCGCGGGATGGGCGTCGCGCTCAGCGTCAAGACATGCACCTGCGCCCGCAACTGTTTCAGCTTTTCCTTGTGGCTGACGCCAAAGTGCTGCTCCTCGTCGACAATCAAAAGGCCCAGATCGCGGAACTTGATCGACTTGCCGAGCAGCGCATGGGTGCCGACCACGATGTCGACATTGCCTTCGGCAAGCCCCTTCTTGACCTGCGTCAGCTCCTTGGCCGGGATCAGCCGGGACGCCTGCGCGACATTGACTGGGAAACCTCTGAAGCGTTCGGCAAAATTCTTGCTGTGCTGACGGGCGAGCAGCGTGGTCGGCACGACGACGGCGACCTGCTTGCCTTCGAGCGCGACAGCGAATGCCGCGCGCAACGCCACCTCAGTCTTGCCGAAGCCGACGTCGCCGCAAATCAGCCGGTCCATGGGACGGCCAGTTTCAAGGTCTTTCAGCGTGGATGTGATGGCGCCAAGCTGATCCTCGGTCTCCTCATAAGGGAAGCGCGCACAGAATTCGTCATAGACATGCGGCTGCACCGGCATTTTCGGCGCTTCGTGCAGTTGCCGCTCGGCTGCGATCTTGATCAGTTCGCCGGCAATCTCGCGGATCCGGTTCTTCAGCTTGGCCTTGCGCGCCTGCCAACCGCCGCCACCCAGCCGGTCCAATTCGACATTGGTGTGGTCAGAGCCGTACCGCGACAACAGCTCGATGTTCTCGACCGGCAGGAACAGCTTTGTTTCAGCGGCATAATGCAGTTCGAGACAGTCGTGCGGCGCTCCGCCCACCTCGATCGTCTGCAAGCCGACAAAGCGCCCGATGCCGTGCTCGACATGCACCACGAGATCGCCGGTCGAAAGGCTCGTGACTTCCGAGATGAAATTGTCGAGCTTGCGGCTTGATTTGCGCTGGCGCACCAGGCGGTCGCCGAGGATGTCCTGCTCGCTGATGACGGCGAATTCGTCGGTCTCGAAACCGCTCTCCATGCCGACCACCGCCAGCATGGCCTCGTTGCGCGGCGTCGCCTGCACGGTACGCCAGGCGTTGACGGTGGTGATATTGGCGAGCTTGTGGTCCCGCAGCATGCTGGCCATGCGGTCGCGCGAGCCTTCGCTCCACAGCGCGATCACCACCTTCTTGCGCTGCGCCTGCAATGCCAGCACATGCGCCACGACGGCTTCGAACACGTTGACGGAAGTGTCGGCCCGCTCGGGCGTGAAATTGCGGCCCTGCCTCGCGCCGGCGTCGAATAAGTCGCCAGTGCCCTCAGGCACGGCAAACGGCGTCAGCCGCGCCACCGCGGCGTCGCTCAGCCGCGTCGTCCACTCCGCTTCCGTCAGATAGAGCCGATCCGGAGGTAACGGCTTGTAGATCGCACCCGATCCGGGATGCTCCAGCGCCTCGCGCCTGGCCTCGTAATAGTCTGCGATCTGCTTGAAGCGTTCGCGTGCGGCGTCCTCGCCTTGCGGTTCGATCGCGATCGGCGCACCGTCGAGATAATCGAACAGCGTATCCATCCGCTCCTGGAACAGCGGCAGCCAGTGCTCCATGCCAGGATGGCGGCGGCCCTCACTGACGGCCTCATAGAGCGGATCGTCGCGCTCGGGCGCGCCGAAGGCCGCGACATAGCCCATGCGAAAGCGGCGGATGGTTTCGGTGACGAGCTGGAATTCCGAGATCGGCACTAGGTCGAGCGCGCGCATGTCGAGCAGCGTGCGCTGAGTTTCCGCATCGAAGGTGCGGATCGATTCGAGGGAGTCGCCGAAGAAGTCGAACCGCACCGGCTGGTCGAGCCCGGCCGGAAACAGATCGAGGATGCCGCCGCGCACGGCGTACTCGCCGGGCTCGCGCACGGTCGAGGAGCGGTTGTAGCCATTGTGCTCCAGCCAGGCGACGATCGAATCCATCGGTACGACATGGCCGGGCGCGACCGACAGCGCCTGCGCCGCTACCTCGCGCGCGGGCACGCGCTGCACGATGGCGTTGACCGTCGTCAGCACGATCAGCGGCTTGTCGCTGCCCCGCAGGCGCGATAGCCGCGCCAGCGTCGTCAGCCGCTGCGCCAGGATGCCGCCATGCGGCGACACCCGGTCATACGGCTGGCAGTCCCAGGCCGGAAACTGCATCACGGGCAAATCAGGGGCGAAAAATTCCAGCGCCCGTGCCAGTTGTTGCATGCGCGGACCATCGCGGCAGACCACGGCAAGGCTGACCGCTGGCGGTTTCGGCTTGGCCGCGACCGCACGCGCGAGGTCGGAGACGACAAGCCCCTCCGCGCCCTCGGCGACATTGGCAAACGTCAGTGCGCGGCCGGGTGCCAGCAGCGCGGCGGGCGATTTGACGGGCGCCTTCACGCGTGGTGATCCACGGCGCGAAACGCCTTGATACGGTCGAACAGCGCGGTCGCATATTCCGGATCGAGTGGCTTGTCGCCGGTCAGCGCGGCATAGAGGTCGGGATCGGGCACCTCGATCAGGCGCTCCAGCTCGGTCAACTCGTCATCGCGCATGCCCGATATCTCGGCATCGGCAAAGCGCCCGAGGATGAGGTCCATCTCACGGGTGCCGCGATGCCAGCAGCGAAATAGAAGCCGCTTGCGGCGGTCATCGAGGCCACCGCTCGATCGTGTCGTACCCGTCATTTCCCTGGTCCCATCCGAACGCCAAACGCCCGGACGTGCCGGGCGGGGGTTGATATAGCGGTCGAGATGACGAATGTCAGCCCCAACAGTTCCGTGAATTACCACTACGTCGTCATTGCCGGGCTTGACCCGGCAATCCATCATCTTTTGAAGAGTGATGGATGCGCTATGTGCGACGAGAGACCTGATGCGCCCCGCCCTGCTCAATCCCTTGTTTGCGCCCGTTACGAGCCTGCCTGGCGTCGGGCCGAAGCAGGACAAGCTGCTGCGCTATCTCCTCAGCCGCGACGAGACCCCGCGGCTGGTCGATCTCTTGCTGCATCTCCCGGCCAGCGTGATCGACCGCCGGGCACGGCCGAAAATCCGCGAGGCTGTACCGGGAACCGTGGTGACGCTGGAGGTCACCATCGACCGTCACCGGCCGCCCCCGCCGCGCAATGCCCGGGCGCCCTACCTCGTCTATGCCTCTGACGATACGGGCGACGTGGTGCTGACGTTTTTTCGCGCCAAGCCCGGCTATGTCGAAAAGCTGCTGCCGGTCGGCGAGAAGCGCTACGTTTCCGGCACGCTGCAGATGTATGACGGCATCCCGCAGATCGTGCATCCCGACCGCGTCGTCGACGAAGCGGGATTTGCAAAACTCAGCGGTATCGATCCGGTCTATCCCCTGACCGAAGGCCTCGCGCTGGGTTCGCTGCGCCGGGCGATCGCGCAGGCGCTGCAGAAGTTGCCGGAACTGCCCGAATGGATCAGCCCGGAAGTGATCCGCCGCTGCAACTTTCCGCCGATTCGCCAAGCGCTCACCCGCGTGCATGTGCCGGTCGAACTCACGGACATTTTGCCTGACGGCCCGTTCTGGTCACGGCTCGCCTTCGACGAACTGCTCGCCGGCCAACTGGCACTGGCGCTGGTTCGCGCGCAATTGCGGCGTCCGGCCGGCGACCGCAACGCCGGCGACGGTCACCTGCGCCACAAGATCATCGATGCGCTGCCCTACGCGCTCACCGGCTCGCAGCGCGCGGCGGTCGCCGCCATCACCGAGGATTTGCTCCAGCCGGTGCGGATGTTGCGGCTGCTGCAGGGTGACGTCGGGTCCGGCAAGACGGTGGTGGCGCTGCTCGCCGCGGCCGCCGTGACCGAGGTCGGCAAGCAGGCCGCGCTGATGGCGCCGACCGAAATCCTCGCGCGCCAGCATATCAAGACAATCGCGCCGCTGGCCGAGCGCGCAGGTCTTCGTGTGGCGATCCTGACCGGCCGCGAAAAAGGCAAGGAGCGGCGTGAAATTCTGGCGCGGCTCGAAGCCGGCGAAATCGACTTTCTGGTCGGCACCCACGCGCTGATCCAGGACGACGTGATATTCAAGGCGCTGGCGCTCGCGGTGGTCGACGAGCAGCATCGCTTCGGCGTGCGCGAACGGCTCGCGCTCACCAACAAGGGCGAGGCCGTCGACGTGCTGGTCTTGAGCGCAACGCCGATCCCCCGCACGCTGGTACTCACCTATTTCGGCGACATGGACGTCTCCGAATTGCGCGAGAAACCGGCTGGCCGCCAGCCGATCGACACCCGCGCGGTTCCGGCCAGCCGCCTCGATGAAGTGGTCGATGCCGTCGGCCGCGCGCTGAAATCCGGCAAGCTGGTTTACTGGATCTGTCCGCTGGTCGAGGAATCCGAGGCCGAGGGCACCGAACATCTCACCAACGCCACCGAGCGTTTCGAGCGGCTGCAGAAGCGCTTCGGCGACCGCGTCGGGCTGGTGCATGGGCAGATGAAGGGTCCGGATAAGGATCGTGTGATGGCGCAGTTCGCCGCCCACGAGATCGGGCTCCTGGTTGCCACCACCGTGGTCGAGGTCGGCGTCGACGTCCCCGCCGCGACCATCATGGTGATCGAAAACGCCGAACGCTTCGGGCTCGCGCAATTGCACCAGCTCCGCGGCCGGATCGGCCGCGGATCGGAGTCCTC
Source organism: Bradyrhizobium sp. AZCC 1577 (assembly GCF_036924575.1). Taxonomy (NCBI): domain Bacteria; kingdom Pseudomonadati; phylum Pseudomonadota; class Alphaproteobacteria; order Hyphomicrobiales; family Nitrobacteraceae; genus Bradyrhizobium; species Bradyrhizobium sp. AZCC 1577. The sequence goes on along the minus strand of NZ_JAZHRQ010000001.1, from coordinate 4,641,220 downwards.
GACCTGCCTGTTGCTCTACAAGGAGCCGCTCGGTGAGATGTCGGCGGCACGGCTGAAGGTGATCCGGGAAACCACCGACGGCTTCCGGATTGCGGAAGAGGATCTCAAACTGCGCGGCGAAGGCGACGTGCTCGGCATCCGCCAGAGCGGCCTGCCCGGCTATCGCATCGCCCGCTCCGACGTGCACGGCCAGCTCATCACGCAGGCGCGCGACGAAGCGCTGCGCATCATGAAGGACAATCCGAAACTCAAGGGCGAGCGCGGCGAAGCGCTGCGCTGCCTGCTCTATCTGTATGAGCGCGATGAAGCGGTGCCGCTGATCGGCGCGGGATAACTCGTAACCGTGGCAATGCGGGTCCGGTAGTGCTCGGCGCCCTCGACGATCTTGTCGAGCAGCGCCTCCAGCGCCCAGAATTTCTCGCGGATATCGAAGGTGACGGCGCGGCTGTCGGTGCAGGAGAACGTGCCGAGGCGCTGGTGATAGAGCTTGGCAAGCTTCGGATAGCCCATCGGTTCGGCCATGGCCGACAGCGCGAGGTAGACGGAAAGCTCGTCCGCCAGCGCCGGATGATAGGCATGCTCGGTCATCAGCCACTTGTAGAGATCGGGATGAAAGTTCGTGAATACGCCGGTAAACCCGCGTGAGCCGGCTTTCATTGCCTCAAAGGCAATCGCCGCATTGGCATTGACGATGGAAAGCGGCGTGCCCCTGGTCAGCGTCACGCGGCGCTTCACCGTTGCGAGGTCGCAGGACACGTCTTTGAGGATGACGAAGCGGCCGGTGTTGGCGCAGAACGTCAGCTCGTCGTCGGTGAGCAGACGCCGATAGGGCGCCGGGCATTCGTACAGACCAAGGGGAATCTGCTTCGGCAGCCGATCGAGCAGCCAAGTCAGATCGTCGATGAACCTGCTCCCGCCCTCCTGCTTGGCGTCGAGCCGGTTGGTGACGAGCACCATGCCGTCAACTCCGGTCGCGGCAATCGCGGTCAATTCGGCAAGCTGGTCGTCCAGGCTTTCGCTGATGTGACCGGACGCAATCACCGGGACATGGCCGGCTGCGGCTTGTCTGACGAAAGCGGCGAGCGCAACCCGTTCGTCGAGAGTGAGAAACTGCATCTCGCTGGACTGGCAGACCGCAAACAGCGCGTCCGAACCATTGTCGATGTACCATTCCACCAGCCGGCCGAGGCCGGGATAGTCGATCTGGCCGCTTTCGGTAAACGGCGTGATCATCACCGGAATGATGCCTTCGATCTTCTTGGTCATGATGTCGGCGCCGCCCTACTCCACCTTCGCCTTCGCGGGAGCCGGCTTCAGCCCCGCAGCCGAATTCGCCACGCGCGCCGCGTTCGCCATGCCGGCCAGCGCGCCGTTACGCTTCTGCTGATCGGAGCCGGGCTGCACCACGCCGGCCGACATGATCAGCGTCGCCGCGTCTTCGGTCGTCATGTCGACTTCGATGATCTTGCTCTTCGGGACGTAGAAAAAGAAACCCGTGGTCGGGTTCGGCGCGCAGGGCAGGAACACCGAGATGTGCTCTTCCTGGCCGGGAAGCTGGCTTGCCACATTCGCACTCGGCGACTGCGAGATCAAAACGATCGACCACATGCCCGGCGAGGGAAATTCAACCAGGCCGACCTTGCGAAAGCTCGACCCCTTGCCCGAGAACAGCGTCTCGAACACCTGCTTCAGGCCGCGATAGATCGCGCGCACCACGGGCATGCGGCCGAGCAGCCGCTCGCCGAGATCGACCAGCGTCCGCCCGATCAAATTGGCGGTGAGGAACCCGAGCAGCGTCAGCGCCACCACGGCGACGATCAGTCCCGAACCGGGCAGACCGAACGGCAGGTAGGTTTCGGGACGGTAGACCGTCGGAACGAACGGGCGGACGAGGTTGTCGACCCAGTTCACGAACCACCAGGTCAGATAGAGCGTGATCGCGACCGGCCCTGCGACAATCAGTCCGGTCAGAAAATAGTTCCGGAAACGGGCCATTAGCCCGGCGTGGTGCGCCTCCGGCAGGGGTTCCTCCGGGGACGCGGGCGGGGGCAGTTCTTCGCGGTTCATCGTGGTTCCAGGTCAGGGCGGCCGAATTCGACATTCGGGCGCGACCGGACGCAAAACCGGGGTCCCACTTTTGCTGATCGCGCCTATGCCAGCTAAGCCATCTTAGCAGGTTTTTGAAGGGCCAGCGTGACAGCGGATGGTCTTGACTATTCGACCGTTACCGATTTCGCGAGATTTCGCGGCTGATCCACGTCGGTGCCCATCACCACGGCGGTATGATAGGCCAAAAGCTGCACCGGGATGGCGTAGACCATCGGGGTGAACGCCGACGCCATGTCGGGCAGCACGATCGTGACCAGCGAGTCGACGGTGGCTTCCGCCGCGCCCTTGGCATCGGTCATCAGGATGATGTTGCCGCCGCGGGCCGCGACTTCCTGCATGTTGGAGACCGTCTTCTCGAACACCCGGTCGAACGGCGCGATCACCACCACCGGCATGTTCTCGTCGATCAGCGCGATCGGCCCGTGCTTGAGTTCGCCGGCGGCATAGCCCTCGGCGTGGATGTAGGAAATTTCCTTCAGCTTCAGCGCGCCTTCCAGCGCCATCGGGTAGCTGGTGCCGCGGCCGAGATAGAGCACGTCCTTCGATTTCGAGATGTCGCGCGCCAGTTTTTCGATCTGCGGTTCCAACGTCAGCGCCGCCGCCATCAGCCGCGGAATCTCGACGAGGCCGTGGACGAGCTTGGTCTCGTCTTCGTCAGACAATTCGCCGCGCGCCTTGCCGGCCGCAACCGCGAGCGAGGCCAGCACCATCAACTGGCAGGTGAAGGCCTTGGTCGAGGCGACGCCGATCTCGGGACCGGCCAGCGTCTGCAGCACGGTTTCGCTTTCGCGCGCAATCGTCGAGGTCGGCACGTTCACCACCGACAGGGTGTGAACGCCCTCGGCCTTGGCGTAGCGCAGCGCTGCCAGCGTGTCGGCGGTCTCGCCGGATTGCGAAATGAAGATCGCGAGATCGCCCTTGCGCAAGGGCGCCTCGCGGTAGCGGAATTCGGATGCGATATCGATTTCGACCGGAATGCGCGCCAGCCGTTCGAACCAGTATTTGGCTATATAGCCGGCATAGTTCGCGGTGCCGCAGGCCGTGATCGAAATGCGCTGGATGTCCTTGAAGTCGAACGGCAGCTTGACCGGCAACATGACGCGCTCGCTCGCCATGTCGATGTAACGTGCCAGCGTGTGGCCGACCACTTCGGGCTGCTCGTGGATTTCCTTGGCCATGAAGTGGCGGTAGTTCGCCTTGTCGACCAGCGAGGTCGAGGCGCTGTGCTTGACCGCGTCGCGGTGAACGATCGCGTTGGTCTTGTCGTAAATGGTCGCGCCCTTGCGCGTCAGCACCACCCAGTCGCCGTCTTCGAGGTAGCTGATCGTGTCGGTGAACGGCCCGAGCGCGATCGCATCCGACCCCAGATACATTTCGCCGTCGCCGTGACCGATCGCCAGCGGCGGGCCATTGCGGGCGCCGATCATCAGATCGTCGTCGCCTGAGAAGATGAACCCGAGCGCGAATGCGCCGCGCAGTTCCGACAGCGCCGCCCTCACCGCCTCGACCGGCTTGATGCCCTTCTGGAGAAAACTATCGACGAGGTGGAGAACGATTTCGGTGTCGGTTTCGGTCTTGAAGACCGCGCCCTTCTTCTCCAGCGCCTCGCGCAGCTCGCGAAAGTTCTCGATGATGCCGTTGTGGACCACGGCGACACGATCGGTCGCGTGCGGGTGTGCATTGTTCTCGGTCGGCTTGCCGTGCGTCGCCCAGCGGGTGTGCCCGATTCCGGTGTGCCCCTTCAGCGGTTCCGCATCCAGCCGCTTCTCGAGGTTCTTCAGCTTGCCCTCGGCCCGGCGGCGCGCGAGGTGATCGCCTTCCAGCGTGGCGACACCTGCGGAATCATAGCCGCGATATTCAAGCCGTTTGAGTGAGTCTACCAGAAGCTCCGCGACCGGAGCTTTCCCAAGAATGCCGACAATGCCGCACATGCGGTTCAATTTCCCCAAATCGACGAAATGCGTCGCAACCCGCTAATCTCTTACCGGCAATGGCGGGCAGACAGATACTCAATAATTGTTGCGTATTGAGACAGTCTTAAGCGGAAAGCTTAACAGCCGCCACCCAGGGATTACCCTGTCACATCCGCCTGGCCGACGGAATATGAGCCCGCGATCTCGCGGCATGAACTGCCCGAGGGTTGGCCTTGGTTCCCCCCGAGAAGGAGGAAGCAGGGAATGCCGGGTGCTTGCTGCACCCGCGGTCTCGTGTGCAATGGGTAGAAGGAAGCGCACACGAGCATACAGGTTCAGCGGAGGCAATCCGGCATTCCTTGCGCAATGGCTTTACGGCTTACTTCGCGCTCTCCGGAGACGAATTGCTCTTGTCTCCGTCACCAGCGGATTGAGATTTGTCTAAGCCCGGTCGGGCCGACGCATCTCCGCTGGCTTGACATCAGCCACGGATGCCAGAACCACACGACTTCGCCGTACGCAGCGCCCTCTACCGCCACTCCGATCGACGAAATGCCGTCCGAAGTTCTGGCGAAGGCCTTGAAACGCCGGTCGTCTGCGCAAACGTAAGATCACTCACGGGAGAACCCGCCCTGCGACCACGATCGCGCCCGACGCCGCTGCGTCCACCGCATCCAACCCCGCGTCCGTGACGATCGCGATACGCCCCTCTTGCCGGGGTGGATGGACGGATTGACGCGACCACCGGTGCAATTTGTGCAATATCACCGTAATTCCGCTGTCACCGTAATCCCGCGCAAAGACGCATCAGCGGGGCTCGGACTTTGGCGGCGGTGATGCTCATCGGGTTTTCATCGCCGCGCAGAACTGTTCCGTGACCGCCGTCGTTTCCTCGGTGACGTTCCAGCCGTTCGTCTCGGCGTTTTCCCTGGCCAACTTTTGCTCGGCCTGAAGCATCTTTTTGATTTGCGCGTACGGTTTCCAGTCGGCCTTGGACAGCTTGACAGGGGGCGCACCGCAGACGTTGTGGGCGATCGCTTTCTGCACACTGGTGCTGACGTCGCTCATGTGGCCCTCGACCACGGCGGTGAAGCGCGCCTTGGCGTATTGGCTGTTGGCTGTGATGAAGTCCTTGCAGAAGGCGACCCGTTGACCTCCGTCGCGGGCCTTGATGTAGGCCGTCTGCGTTTCGTAATGGACGCGGTAGGCGAGTTTGTTGGCGTTCGGGTCGGATTTCGCCGCTTCGAGCATGGCGCGGTGGTCACCCAAGGTGGCGTCATTGATCCTGAGGTCACATACTTTGGCGAGGGAGACGACCGGAACGTAGGCCCGCACCTTGGCTTCCAAGGCATCGTTGGCGTGCGCAACTAGTGCGAACAGGCTGGCGGCGATTGCGAAAGCAGCAAGGCAGCGTTTCATTGTTGACGTCCTCCACAAGCGGCTTGTGAGCGCGGTGGCCCAGCCGAGGAGTGTCCAGCCCAAGGCGAATTTCTTGGGCGACTGTCGAGCGCCCATCTTGGATCTGGATCATGCCGCTCCGCATCCGGACCGGATCGTCGGTCGCGCCCATCAATACCACGCCGCAATCCGCCATTGCTGGGCGAAAACTCGCCGGTCGGATCGGTTCTGATCAATAAGTGCCGCCATGTCGGTTGCGGGCCGATGTCGCAATAGAAAGCTGCACCAAGCGCCGGAAAGCCGCGCGATTGGATCGCCAGCCACGCGGCGAACACGGGGGAGCCGCCGGCTGCGCCGGACATTGGTTCTGCCTGCTCTCATGCTGGCCGCGCGCTTGAGCCTCACCGTCGCGAATAGGACGGGGAACCACCCTGCGCCAGCGGCGTGGCCGCCCTGGCGCGCCCGTCGGGAATTACGGTGACAGTGCAGGACTGTCACCGTAATTGCACCGCAATTCCTACAGCCTCGAATAACCTTCGATGCCCGTGATCCTATGCGGTTGAGGCGGTCGGGGGTGGTCGACCAGTGTTTACCGGGGGTTGAAAAAAATGTCGCCCCTCCTTCGAAAGAAGCATAACATTTGGAGCTGCTCTTTGTACCGCGCAAAGGGAGGATCAGTGAAATGTCAAAAGAGGAAACATTCTATCTCGAGGAATACAAGTCACTGAGGCAGGACATGATATCCAAACTCAAGGACCGGCTCGACTACAGTCGCTGGGGCGTCATCGGAATTGCCGCATTATACAGCTACTCCATTTCAAACCCTGGCTATCCGGTTCTTTTTTGGGTGCCTGTATTGTTCTCAATCTTGATGATCGCGCACTTGAACGAGGAACACAGGATGGTTCAAAAAATGAGCCAATACGTCGAGGAGCAAATCGAGCCTTGGATCGCCGGCGGAAAAGCTCCAGAGGGCTGGCAACAATTCCTCAAACGAGAAAAAACGCCACGATGGTGGTTATTATCGAAACGATTTCCATGGCATCTTTGGGACTGGTCGCCCGTGCCAATGTGGGTGGTATTGTTTTTTGGCACCTTTTTGGCTGCGATAGCCGTTACGAGGGGCCTAATTCCCTCCGTAAGTGTACCCAAGTGCTAACGCCTCATCTCTAATTACAGCAAGTAGCCCGCATGAGCGCAGCGATATGCGGGATAACCCCGGATGTCGCTGCGCATCCGGGCTACGCTTGCTAAGCAAACAGGGGCCGTTAAAGCGGCCCCCTGTTTACGTTGAACAATCGTCAGGCGATGGAGCCTGCACGAGTCAACACGCATAAAACGTCAAGACGCATCGCAAGGCGATCTGTAGACGAGCCGTCTGCAGCAGCGTCTTGGAATTCAGCCGCCCTTGGCTTTGCGGCCGCGCGCGCTCGGCTTTACCGGCACGCTCTGTCCATACTTAATCCACCAAGCCGTCAGGGCCTCCATCGTGGGTCCAAGCGCGAGTGCCTTTTGCGTCATCTCATACTCGACCCGCAGCGGCACTTCTGCGAACACGGTGCGCGAGACCAGACCGTCCGCTTCGAGCTCGCGGAGTTGTGCGGTCAGCATGTGCTGGGTGATGCCGGGGATCGCCTTTCGCAGCTCCCCGAAGCGGTAGACCCGCTGGTTGAGCAGCCACATGATCTCCAGCTTCCACTTGCCCGAGAGCAATGCGAACGCGCGCCGCATCTCCTCATGCATGTTGATTTCTTTATTGGCCATAGTCTGGTTTTCCATACTTGCTGCAAGTTATTCATCCTACTTGCGAGAAGCAATCTTATCCTACATTTTCGATGCACAAGGCGCGCAGTAAAGTGCGCATCCTGACAAACGAACAAGATGAAGGAGATTGCTGCTCAACAGCAATCAACGAGACCTCATGGCTGCAATTTACTCTTACTGGATCAGCACGGCGCTTCTGTCCCTGCTGTATCTGACTTCCGCTTACATGTGCGTCACCAAAGGAGATTGGGTCCGGCAGGCGCTCGAGGAGCTTGGCTACCCGACCTACCTCGTGCCGTTGATGATCGTCGTGAAAGTTTTGGGCCCGGCCGCAATTCTGTTGCGCTTCAATGTGACGCTCAGCGATCTCGCCTATGCGGGTATGTTCTATCACCTGCTGTTGGCCTTCTTGGCGCACGTTGCGGTCCGTAAGCCCAGCGCCGCCCTGCCAGCCGTCGTGGGTCTCGTACTATTGGCCGCCTCGTTCGTCACGCAAAACGCCGCTCGCGAGGTCCCGTCGCCCTATATGCAGGCGGCAACGTTCTGACCCGCCCGGCCATCATCAACTATGGAAAGAACATCAATATGAGCCGCATTAAAGGATGGCTGCCATCGTCACAGGTTCGCGGCGCGGGATTGCTTGCGCCACGGCAAAGCTGTTGCCGTTAGGTGCAACATGAAAGTGACCCTCTTTGGTGCTACCGGAACTACAGGTAGGTACTTGATCGATGAGGCTTTGAAACGCGGCATTGACGTTACGGTCTTTGCGCGGTCGAGCAGCCCCTTTGAAAACGCCAAGGTGAATATCGTTCGCGGTGAGCTTACCGATAGTGCTCTTCTGCGAGAAGCCATCAGCGGATCTGACGCCGTCTTGTCAGCGCTTGGGCCGACGAAGTTACGGCACTCGGAAGATTTGCCGATTACGAGGGCTACGGAAGCGATTATTTCAGCGATAAAGCAGACGCGGGTGCAACGCCTCATTGCCGTTTCTACCGGTACGGCTGCCGACCCCGGGGATCGATTTGACTGGAAAATCGGGCTCCCCGCGTTACTGATCAAGCATCTGATGCGCAACTGCTACAATGACATCCTTGGGCTCGCAAGAGTGATACGAGCTTCGGAATTGGAATGGACAATGGTGCGTGTGGCATTCTTGAAGAACCATCCCGCAACCGCTCACCTCAACGTAGGGCTATATGGCGTTTCCAGACATTCGCTGACCGTCAATCGCGAAAACGTTGCAAAGTTCATGTTCGATCAAATCACCGACCGTCGGTATATCCATCAAGCGCCAGGGATCAGTACGAAAGAAGTTTGACTTCTCGCGGACGCGTCGAAGCCACGGCTCCCCCTTGAACAGGCCAGATCGGCTATGTGGCCCAGGGAATCAATTGTTAGCTACTGAGAGGACTTAAAATCCGTCGCGCCTAACCTTCTTTCTCCGCCTTCGCCCGCATCTTCATCTCGCGGTACCTCGCCGCTCCGCCCTCTCGGTTGCTCTGCGGGCTGCGCTCCACGGCCATCGCGTCGTCGGGCACATCCTTGGTGATAACCGAGCCCGAACCGATATAGGCACATCCTTGGTGATAACCGAGCCCGAACCGATATAGGCGCCTTGCCGATTTTGACCGGCGCGACCAGTGAGGAGTTGGTGACGACGAACGCACCCTCGCCGATCAGCGTCTTGTGCTTGAAGAAGCCGTCGTAGTTGCAGGAGATGGTGCGTGCCGAGGTTGGAATTGGCGCCGACATGGGCGTCGCCGACATAGGAGAGGTGGTTGACCTTGATGCCTGCCTCCAATGTCGCGGTCTTGGTTTCGACGGAGTTGCCGATCCGAACGCCGTCGCCTGCCTAGCGAGGTGCCGGGCCGCAAGCGCATAGGGCCCGACGGACGCCTTGCCGATCGAAGTCTGCGCAGTGCCGTCTTCAAAGAAACAGTCGCGCTCTGCCCGCATGCAAGGTACGCCCGCCCGCAAGGTGCGACGGTTCGGTTCCAGCGGGACGAAAGTATGCGCCCGTACTCTTCCGGATAGACGGTTCCGAAATCCGCATCAAAATAGCCGCATTGCAGCGGCGCGGTATTAGTTTACCTAGTATTTGCGTAAAGCCCGGCAGTCCGAAATGGCTGCCGGGCTTTTGCGTGACTATCTGTCAGGCTTCTCCAGGGCCGCTTCCAATTCTGTGACGATGTCGTGCAGGAGCCCAATTGCAAGCGGGTCCGTAACTTCGCGCTCCATCACGCGGAAGCGCATCACCCGCTCTTGAAGTTCACGCTGTTCCCTGTCGTCGTCCATGTCGTCCATGACGCGCTCCGCACTGAAGGCATGACGCCGAACGAGACCGATGGTTGCAGGAACTTGAATAAATATTCATCAAGGTGGTTAAGGCGTTGCCTTCGGCGTCAACCGAAGTGGCCTAGTTTGTTTTGACGCGTTTTCTTCACGCGAACCGGGATCCACTTCGCTTGAAAACGCTCTCACAGGCGGTCGCAATTCAGCCGATGCCAGCCGGGTTGCAGGTCAAATACCGAACGAGTGCCTGATCTGCCTCAGCATCGATATGGCGGCATCGGTATACCGACCATGGGTGAGATAATGGTCTACCTGCGACGCACCAAACAGCATCAAGGCTGCGATTACAAAGCCTTTGAACATAGTGGGCCTCTCCAAAGGAAAGAGACCGCCAACCGGGCTGGTCGAGTTAAAGCCTTTCGGAATTCGCTGTCGCCGATCGCGACCGATCCGCAATGGCGGAATGCTGGCACCAATTGGTAGCCAAATTGCTAAATCGTGCTGCGATGGCTGCGGGTGTCTCCACAATTGACACTCCCCGTGTGGAGAGAGCCCGCACCCGGCGCTCCGCCATAGCCGAGGCTTTGCCTCGGCGTCTCAGAGGACGGCCACCGAAGGTGGCCTACGCCTCCCCCACAAGCGGGAGAGGTGAAGCAAGTCCGCGGCCAAATCGATCTAACCGAGAGTCATCAAGCTGTGGTCACGGCATTTTCGACCGAAAGGCGTATTGCCGATTGAGACAGTCTAAGCGGGAAAGCTTAACACGCCCTGCGCCTAACCCTCTTTCTTTGCCTTCGCCCGCAACTTCATCTCGCGGTAGCGCGCAGCACCACCCTCGCGGTTGCTTTGCGGGCTGCGCTCCACGGCCATCGCGTCGTCGGGAACGTCCTTGGTGATGACCGAGCCCGAGCCGATATAGGCGCCGTTGCCGATTTTCACCGGCGCCACTAGCGAGGAGTTGGTGCCGACGAACGCGCCCTCGCCGATCAGCGTCTTGTGCTTGAAGAAGCCGTCATAGTTGCAGGTGATGGTGCCGGCGCCGAGGTTGGAATTGGCGCCGACATGGGCGTCGCCGACATAGGAGAGGTGGTTGACCTTGACGCCGGCCTCCAGCGTCGCGGCCTTGGTCTCGACGAAGTTGCCGATCCGAACGCCGTCGCCGAGCGAAGTGCCCGGGCGCAAGCGCGCATAGGGACCGATGGAGGCGCGTCTGCCGATCGAGGCCTGCACGATGTGCGAGAACGAATGGATCACTGCGCCGTCGGCGATGGTGACGCCGGGGCCGATCACCACGAACGGCTCGATGGTGACGTCGCTGCCGAACTTGGTATCGGCGGCGAGATAAACCGTCTCCGGCGCGATCAGTGTCACGCCGGCATCGAGCGCCGCCTGGCGCAACCGCGCCTGCAGCACCGCTTCGGCCTCCGCAAGCTGCGCCTTGTTGTTGATGCCGCGCACTTCGTCCTCGCTGGTTTCGATCACGACGGCCTCCAATCCCATTTCCTTGACGATGGCGACGGCATCGACCAGATAATACTCGCCCTTGCTGTTGGCGTTACCGATCCGGTCGAGAATTTCCAGCGCGCGGCGGCCGTCGAACGCCATTACACCGGCATTGCACAGCGTGACTTTACGCTCATCTGCAGTCGCGTCGGCGTGTTCGCGGATCGCCATCAGACGGTCGCCATCGAGCAGCAACCGGCCGTAACCGGTCGGATCGGCGGCGCGGAAACCAAGCACGGCCAGCGCCGCGCCCTGCGCCAGCGGCGCGCGCAGCCGGGCGAAGGTTTCGGGCGAAATCAGCGGCGTATCGCCGAACGCCACCAGCAGATCGTCGGCGCCGCGCGCGATCGCCTCGCGGGCGGCCAAGACGGCATGCGCGGTGCCGAGGCGCTCGGCCTGAACGAAGGTCGCAGCGTCCGCGCGGACGCGCCCGACCTCCTCAGTGACCGCCTTGTGGTCCGGACCGATCACGACCGCGAGCGAAGCGCCCGCGCCGTGCGGGGCCGCATCCAGCACATGCGCCAGCAGCGACTGGCCGGCGACCTGGTGCAGCACCTTCGGCAGCGAAGATCGCATGCGTGTGCCCTCACCGGCCGCAAGCACGACTGTCAGGCTGGATCGAGCGATCATTCTGGTCCTCAGGCGAACAAGGTTGCGCGGTCCGTCTTTAATTGTTTTCCCCCGGAGATCAAACCGATTCGCCGCCCCGAAAACGTCCGGATTCAAGTGGGCGTCGCTTTTCCTGTTAATGTTTACCCTGTGATTCGGCGGGCCTCGAGGAGGGCCAGGGGCGCTTGGCCAAGAAACCAGACCATCTCGCAGACTTCGAGGCGGATGACAGCGGCGGCGTGCTGAGCAACCTGTTCGCCGACGAAGATGAACTCGACCGCCGCGCGCTGTGGCGGATCGGGTCCTGGGGTGTCGGCGCCACGGCTGCGGTGACTCTGGCCGTCATGGCCAACCAGTCATCCCTTGGATTGAAGCGCGAACAGGTCGCCGCCGCAGATCACACCCGGCAGGCGCAACAAATTCAGCTCCTAGCCAAGGAAACCCAGAAGGAAACCCAGATTGAGGCGCGGCGGCTCGCCGTCGCCATCGATACGCTGAACGGCGATCGCGACCGGCTGTATTCCCGTGTCACCAGCCTGGAACAGGGGCTCGAATCCGTCACCGGGGCTATCGCCCGCCAGGGTTCCGCGCAGGCTTCGCCGCCTGCCGCAAATGCAGAACCGCAAGCCGCCCATAGGCCGCCGTCGCCAAGCGTCGCGCCGGTAGCGACCGCCCCGGCCGCAGCGCCGGTCGCAGACAAGGCCACCGCCGAGCCTGCCCCGGCGACGGTTTCGCACGCGGCAAAGGATGCGGCGAAGACCGACGCAGCCAAAACAGAGAGCGCCAAGCTGGAAACGGCCAAGGCTGAGATGACAAAGGCTGAGATGGCAAAGGCCGACGCCGTCACGCTGGAGCCTGCCAAGCCGGAGCCTGCCAAGCCGGAGCCCGCGAAACCTTCGCCCGCCACGCCACTGATGGCCGCGCAGTCGATGATGGCTCCGCCCGACCCCGCCGCCGGCAAACTGATCGAACTGGGCAAAGGGCCGAACCCGGTGATCGCAAGCCCGATCCCCGATGTCGTGGCGTCGGCGCCGACCGATGCGGAGGCGGATGACGCCGCCGCGCCAAAAATATCCCTGCAGCGGACCGAGTTCGGGGTCGATCTCGGCAGCGCCAATTCGGTGAACGGCCTGCGCGCGTTGTGGCGCGGCCTGCTGAAATCCAGATCGAACGCGCCGCTGACGGCACTGCGCCCGATCATTGTCGTGAAGGAAAGTACCAACGGCCTCGGCATGCAGCTTCGCCTGGTCGCCGGTCCGCTGAACGACGCCGGTGCCGCCGCCAGGATCTGCGCCATTCTTGCCGAAAACAGCCGCCCCTGCGAGACCGCGATCTTCGATGGCCAGCGGTTGTCGTTGAACGATCCGCCGCCCACTGCCGCCAAGCCTGGCCCGCGCCGGCGCGTCATCGCCAAGCAGTCGGCGGCGACAGTCGTTGAGGAGGTGGCGAAGAAGCCGGAGCCGCCGCCGGAGCCAACGCAGACGACATTTTCGTCCATCTTCGGCAGGAAAAATTCACAATAAGCTTTTGGCTACAGAGCGTTATGACGAAATTCTGACGTGCATTTTCGCTAGCCTGCGAACGCTTGTCCCGGCCGCCAATCCCGACCATATTGCGCCGATGAAAAAATCCCCGTTCCGGCTCACGCCCTATCAAGTCCAGTTCCTGCTGGTGGTCGGCTTCGTCACCGTCGGCTACGCGCTCTATCTGCGCTACCTCACGGTCGAGTTCTCGACGGTCGCGCTGGCCTGCGACGCCGGCCTGCAGACCATGCAGTGCAAGTCGCGGACGCTCGCCACCTACCTGTTCAAGAATTCGGTATTCGGCATCACCGCGCTGATCATTGCGACGCTTCACGTCATGCGGCCGTCGATCGTGCTGCTGACCGGCGGCCTGATCGCGGCGGGATTCGGGATCGTGCTCTACAATATTGCGCTGTCGGGAATTGCGATCGGCCTGCTCATTTTGGGATTTGCACGGCCCGCGCCCGCCACAGCGTGAGCGCCAACAAGAGATAGATCGCGCAGGTCCACATCGCCTGCCAGTTCTGATTGCCCTCGTTGAAGCCGGTGAAGAGCGCGGCCGCGACCAGCAAGCCGGCAAAGGCGGATTCGGCAATCGGGCGAACGCCGTCTTTCGGCCGGTTCAGCAGCATCAGCGCCGCGAACGGCACCACCGCCATGGTCAGCGACGCGAACGGAAAATCGCGGTAGCGCGGATCGAACGTAAAGCCGAGCGCGGTTTGCGCCGCAATCAGCGTGGTGACGACAAGCGCAAGCCCCAGCAACGCCGATAGCACCGACTTGGTCCGGCCCTCGCGCGGCCCGAGCAATTCGAGGAAGGTCGGCAGCGACCGCCCCGACATCGCGGCGTTCGCACACAGCATCGGCGCGGCAATGGCGGCTGCCAGCAGCGCGCCCCATTGCAGCCAGCCGCCTGCCCCGTAGCTCTCGTAAAACATCTTGTCCGCGGCGACGCCGAGCAGCATGCCGGCGGTCGTCGCCGACGTCCCGACTGCGACCCACGAAGCCAGCCCGGGCTTCCACGGCCGCCGCCGCAGCGTCAACCAGCCCGCCAGGAAGACGAAAGCGCTGAGCGCCATCCCGCCTCCCATCTGCAGTTTCCAGAACGGATAATTGCTGATCGGCTCTCCAGGCGGATATTTCACCGCCCGCTGCGCGTCATTGATCATGCCCCAATAGCCGCCGACGGTGCCTTCGAGCTGACGCTTCCACGGCTGGTCGTAGGCCTCGATCAGATTGACCCGAAATTTTTCGCGCTTGGCGAGATCGAGGATTTCCGACACCACGCGCGCCTGGTTGGTGCGTGACGGCAGCGCGCCTTCGCGCATCCGCCCCGCGCTCGGCCAGCCGGTTTCGCCGATCAGGATTTCCTTGGCTGGAAATGCCACCGCCATCCGCTTGCGAATATCGTCGACATGGCCGGCGGCGTGTTTTGCACGCACCGGCATGTCTTCCCAGTACGGCAGGATGTGGATCGTGACGAAGTCGACCGCGTCGTAGATTTCGCGGTTGCGCAGCCAGAACTCCCAGACGTCGGCATAGGTGACGGGCACGGTGACCCGCGACTTGACCGAGCGGATGTGGGCGGCGAGATCCGATGTCGTCATCTCGCCGCGCAGCAGCACCTCGTTGCCGACCACCAGCGCCGTAATGACGTCCGGATGTTCCTTGGTCAGTTCGATCGCAACCGAAATCTGGGCAAGATTCTTGATTCGATTGCTCGAGAGCCAGATCCCCTGGATCACCTTCAGCCCGACCTTGGCGGCCAGCGCCGGAACCTGGTCGAGCCCATTCTCGATCGAATAGGTCCGCACGCAGTCGGTAATCTTGGCGAGCTGCGCCAGGTCCTGCGCGATCTGTTCAGGAGGGATCTGCGTGGTCGGGATCAGGGGTGTCTGCGCGCCGCGGAACGGCGCGTAGGAGACGCATTGCAGCTTGGCCGTGGGATCGATCGGCGCGCGCACAAGCGTAATCGGCGTGGCGAGCCACCACCAAAGAGCCGCGATCATAGCGAGCGATGAAAGGAGAAGCGCCAGCGGCGTACGAAGAGAAATCGGTTCCATCCTCCGGGCGGGGACCGTCGATTACCCGTTCATCGGCGTTCTGCCAAGATGCACGATCGCCCTATTCTGCCTCATCCCTGCGGCAGTTTTACCAGCGCCTATGATAAAGTTGTGACTTTGCTGGACAAAATCTGAAATACCCGTCATGTGAATCGCCGGATGTTTCCGCCGCATTGGGGACCTATTTGGGCGGCAACAAGCCAGAACACCACACCAGCCGCTCGCGGCAGGAAATTGATCGGGGAATGTATGCGTCGACGGGTGCTTGATCCAAGAGTTGCGGTTTTGAGGCGCTTTGCCGCTGCCGGCCTGGCCCTCCTGATCGGATCGGGCGGGGCGTTTGCCCAGAGCGGCAGCCCGACCCCGCAGGATCAAGGCAAGGCGCCGGCCAGTGCCGCCGACGCCAGCAAGGACAACCAGCGCAAGACCGACGAATTCGTCGAGGCAGCCCAGGCGATCAACGGCCCGGCCGGGAATCCCGAATGCGTCTGGCTCGGCCGCCGGGTGGTTCGCCTGATGTGGCGAGACGATCTGGATACCGCGTTCCGGCACCTCGATCTCTATGACCGGTTCGGCTGCCCCGGCGGGCATGTCCAGGCCACCTTCCGCTGCCTGACCCGCTTTGGCGGACAGATCGATCCCAAGGTGGCGGAGACGCTCGACAGCCGCATCCACGTCTGCTGGATCAATCCGGGCGCCCAGCCGCAGGCTGCCGCAGCAGCCAACCCGGCGCCTGCGACCGCCGGCAATGCGACGCCTGCGCCGGCCGCTTCGCCCTCGCCGGCCCCCAGCGCCGCGCCTAGCCCGCAGGCGAAATAGACGTCCGGCATTCAGGATACGTTCAGCGGAACGATCCTATTTATCCGGCGTTTGGATTCGTCACGCCCTTAAGGCGCCGTCCTTAAAAAAGTCATGGCGTCATACCAGTTGTGAAAACGCAGGGCAGGACTATCCTTATGATGCCGCCGTGTCGGTCGAACCTAGGGGACAGGTTCGCTTCCCATAAATTGCAGCCCCGTATGGTTTAGCCCCCGATGCGCGCCATCGTTGCCGTTCTGCTGTTTGTAACCGCAGCTCACGCCGGGCTGTGGGGCCTCTTCCAGGAAAAGCAATCGGCGCCCGATTTCAGGGGCATTTTGCCGAGCGTCTCGTACGCGCCGTTCGAGGGTTCGGCGCATCCCGACGTCGACAATATTCCGCAGATCGAAAAGATCCGCGCCGACCTGAAGAAGCTCTCGACGATCACGCGCGCGATTCGTCTCTACTCCTCGACCGGTGGCGTCGAACTGGTGCCGCCGATCGCTGCCGAATTCGGCCTGAAGGTCACCGTCGGCGCCTGGATCGACAAGAATTCCGATCGCAACAAGCGCGAGATCGAGGCGGCGATCAACCTCGCCAAGCGCAACAGCAACGTTAACGGAATCGTCGTCGGCAACGAAACGATTTTCCGCGGCGAGCAGAAGATCAACGACTTGGTCGACCTGATCAAGCAGGTCAAGAAATCCGTCAACGTTCCCGTGACGACCGGTGAGATCTGGAACATCTGGCGCGACAATCCGGAACTGGCGTCCTCTGTCGATTTCATCGCCGCGCACGTGCTGCCCTATTGGGAGAACTTCACCGACAAGCAAGCCGTCGATCAGGCGGTGGCCATGTTCCAGCTCTTGCGCGATCAGTTTCCCGGCAAACGGATCGTGATTGCCGAGTTCGGCTGGCCGAGCGCCGGATACAATTTGAGGAACGCCGAGCCCGGCCCGTTCGAACAGGCCTCGGTGCTGCGTAATTTCGTCACCCGCGCGGAAGCGATCGGCATCGACTACAACATCGTCGAGGCGATCGATCAGCCCTGGAAATTCTTCGAAGGCGGCGTCGGCCCCTATTGGGGCATCCTCGATGCCAATCGCGAACCGAAATTCGCGTGGACCGGTCCGATCGTGAACGAGAACTATTGGAAGCTCGCCGCGATCGCGCTGCTGATGGGCATCCTGATGTCGCTGCCGATCCTGCGGCTCGAGCAGCCGACAATCATGCAGGCGCTGCTGCTTTCAGCGGCAGCGAACGGCGTCGGCGCCTGGGTTTCCACCGTGTTCGCCTACTGGGCCGGGCATTATTTCGTGTTCGGCTCGGCCTTTGCGCTGACGCTTGGCCTGATCCTGCTGGTTCCGCTGATCCTGATCGCGATGGCGCGCATCGACGAAATCGCGGCGATTGCCTTCGGCCGCGGGCCGCGCCGGCTGATTACCAAGAGCGCGCCGCTAGCGCCCGCCACCATCGGCGAGAGCGTCGCCTTCCCGAAGGTTTCGATTCACATCCCCGCTTACTACGAGCCGGTCGAGATGCTGAAGCAGACGCTGGATGCGGTGTCGCGGCTCGACTATCCGAATTTCGAATGCGTCTGCATCATCAACAACACGCCCGACCCGGAATTCTGGCGGCCGATCCAGGATCACTGCCGTGCGCTCGGCGAACGCTTCAAGTTCATCAATGCCGAGAAGGTGCAGGGCTTCAAGGCCGGCGCGCTTCGCATCGCCATGGAGCGCACCGCGGCGGATGCCGAGATCATCGGCATCATCGACGCCGACTATGTCGTGCATCCGGACTGGCTGAAGGATCTCGTGCCGGTGTTCGCCGACGCGCGCGTCGGCCTGGTGCAGGCGCCGCAGGAGCACCGCGACGGCGACCGCTCGCTGATGCACTACATCATGAACGGCGAATATGCCGGGTTCTTCGACATCGGCATGGTTCAGCGCAACGAGTTCAACTCGATCATCGTGCACGGCACGATGTGCCTGATCCGCCGTTCCGCGATGGACATGGCCGGAGGCTGGTCCAGCGACACCATCTGCGAGGATACCGATCTCGGCCTGACCATCCAGCAGCAGGGCTGGCTGACGCATTACACCAATGTCCGCTATGGCGAGGGCCTCCTGCCCGACACCTATGAGGCGTTCAAGAAGCAGCGGCATCGCTGGGCCTATGGCGGCTTCCAGATCGTCAAGAAGCACTGGCGGCGTTTCCTGCCCGGCGCCAGCCGGCTGACGCCGGACCAGCGCCGCGAATTCTCGCTGGGCTGGCTGAACTGGCTAGGGGCCGAAAGCTTGGGCGTCGTCGTGGCGATCCTCAACCTGATCTGGGTGCCGATCGTGGCGTTTGCCGACATCGCCATTCCCGACAAGATCCTGACGCTGCCGATCATCGCCTCCTTCGCAGTCTCGCTGATCCATTTCGTCGCGCTCTACCGCTTGCGGGTGAAGATCAAGGCCGGCCAGATGCTGGGCGCCATGATAGCGGCGATGAGCGTACAGTGGACGGTGTCGCGCGCGGTGGCCCAGGGCCTGATCACCGAGCACCTCGCCTTTGCCCGCACCTCCAAGGGCGGTCTGTCGCGGATGTCGATCGAATTCCAGGCGTTCTGGGAGGCCGTGATCGGCGTGCTGCTGCTGATCGGCGCCGCCGTTCTGGTCGTCACCAACGGCTACAAGGAAGTGCGCGAGATCTATATCTTCGCGGGCGTGCTGGTGCTGCAAAGCCTGCCGTTCCTCGCGGCGGTCGCGATCGCGCTTTTGGAAAACTCCCGTATCAATTCCTTCGCTTTCTGGCGTAACAGCGCGGTGCGGACGGCGGAACTGATCGGGCTGCGCCCGGTCACCCTGCCGACGGTCAACACCCAGTCCCAGCCGGTCGCCTCCGAGATTCGCCGGGAGGTCAACTAACCGCCGTGGATCGATTGGCGACGGGTGGTTGAAGAAGCCGAACTAACCTTTAGCTACCTAAAGAGAATTGGGATCAAGCAGACCACGAATTTGCCGTGCTTGTGCTATTGACCCGCAGGGGCCCGCCCCCTACACAGCGCGGCGAGTGAGCGCGTAGCTCAGGCGGTAGAGCACGTGACTTTTAATCATGGGGTCGAGGGTTCGAGTCCCTCCGCGCTCACCAATAGAATCAAATACTTGTAGGTCATTTCACACCTCTGCTTTCGGACATCAGCAAGCGCGGAGGTCGTGCTGCCCCGTTTTGGGTGGTTAGCCGACCCGTACGGCTTGTTCAGGAAGCAATCGCGATTGCCCAGCGCCTTCTCTGCGTACTGATCGATCGCGACTGTGATCGCCTGGACGTGTTGATAGCGTAACCTTCACGCGCAGCCCGCTGGCGCAGTTCGGCCAGCGCTCTGAGCCATGGAGAGCTGTCGCCTTTCTCGTCGGACCACTGCAGCGGCTCCGGCATCACCAACTCCGGCCGCCGAGCACGCGCCCTTTTGTTGGACCGCCCTGCCCTGCTTTGAGCAGATCCCACTCGGTGCACAGCCCCTCGATCTTCGCCAGCATCCTCGTGAGCAGCAGCTCGGCCGATGCAGTGGAAATGCCGGCACGCTGAAGCTGCAGGATCTCCTTACGCTGTCTTCCGACCTGGACCTGCATGTGGTCGATTTCGGCTCGGTAAAAGTCGATACCGGGCATGCTACATCCCCTGAACTGCCAGATTTTCCCGACAAGAACAACACATGAACATTTAAGCAAGCCATTAGTAACGGTGGTCTGTCAGAGCACCGCCCCAAACAATTGAAAGAAGTCATTTCCGTGCCTTGGTCCGCCTCGTTTGAGGATCCAATACCGCTCCCGGATGGCCGGCGCCTCCTCACCTTGAAAGAAGCCGCCAGCTACATCACGAAGCTATCGAAGGCTGAGCACTCCGCGCCAGAATGGCAGGCCGCCATGGAGGCGCTGATCCTCGTTGCAGAGAACGGCGGCCACGATGCTGGCCCGGATCGGCGTCATGCGGGCGTTGAACCGTCACGTCGAGCGGGTTTTTAATCCCGATCGCAAAACTCATCATTGGGGCAAGCGCAAGCTGAAGAGAGACCAATGACCGTTTTTGTCTACGTCAATACCAGCAAGCAGGTGGAGATCCCGAGCACATCAAGGGGTTTGCCAATGTGGACGCCGCAGAAAGGTGGTTTGAGGAAAACGATCCTGAAGGCGTAGCCTTTGAGTATGAGGTCTTGGAGTAAACCGCTGCCTTCCAATTACAACTAGCGGAGAGCGAAATGGCTGAGAGAATAGACGTTGAGGTTACCGGCAAATCGCAGTTTGAAGTCGCCCACGACATGGCGAGGTTCATTCTAATTAATATGGAAGGGCGTCAGGTGAAGCGCATAAAGCGGCAAGAGTTCTTGCATTTGGTGGCTGACTGCATCGAGGCCTTGCGCGGCATCAAGGTCAGGGAGATTGTCAGCTAAAAAGTAAGGCACTCCTGCAGGCTCCAGCCTCCACTTGTCCGCACAAGCAATCAAGTTGGTGACAAGGTTTGCGAGCGAGGACGCCCCGGAAAAATGGTTCGAGATTACCGGCATGTGGCGTCACTTCGTTGCCAGCGGTGATCAGGACCTTTTTGCGGTCGTAAGCCCGCACGCGCGAATTGATCAGCGACCGGCCGACCGCACCCGGTGAAGGAAGCCTGCGCATCTGCGCCAGCAAAGCCGGCGTCACACCGTATGGGTGACTGGCATGGTTTCTGCTGCCTAGGTGCCGCTGGGGATTTAAGCGACCCAGTTTAGGACGGAAACGCCGCCGGGCATGTATTTTGATACCGGCGGCGTCCTTTTCCAAGACAACAGGCCACGAAACCTTTTCCAAAACTGACGAAAAACTGAAACAAAGCCGGCCTACCATCCACCGTACAAAATACGGTGCCAGCAAGGGGACGTACGGCACGCGATTCGAGGCCGGCCTCCCATTATTGCCGATATAGTTTGTTGATGGGCAGGAGTATTTCAATGGGACAGTCATTTAAAAAGGCAGAGCACCTTCTTTTGCAGATCTCGACCGATCTTCAAAACCGGATGGCCGAGATCCGGACACTCAGAGAGGCAATACGGATTGTGGAGGCGATACGGCACCAAGAGCCTATCGCCCCTGCAGTCGTCGCGCATCCCCGAGCAACGAGCTGCGCGGCAAACTGAGCGCACCAGGAACTGCGAGACTTCGCCGGCCCGGCATCGCTCGACGCCATATTGAGTGCCTGCAACTTGCGCTCGAGCTCGGTCTTTCTTAGCCTCAGCTTCGCGCTGAGGACATGTTGCACGGCGCAAACAGCTCATCGATCCGTCAAGGCGCTCTTCATGACGCGCCCACGATAATGAGCCATATCGACTCAAGCTGTTTTGAAGGACAGCGAATTCATAGAGATTGACGTACGAGATTGACGGTACCGAACTCGGCAAACCGGCCGACTATTCCATCCCCTCAAGCTCGCGAACGTCCCATAGTGAAACTGCCAGGATAATGAGCGATGGCGTCCACGCGAGCATGGCTCCAAATGCTATCGCTTGCAAAGTGGTCATGGATCGTTCCCCAAACTCCAACCCGCGACCATTAGTGTTGACAGCTCGAATTTTGATTTGTCGATGACGATATGAAGGCATTTTATGTGATGCGAACAGTTGCCCGCTTGGTCTGACTTTCCTGGTACAATTGTGCGTGCGATGCAGCGCGAACAGAAAATCCCCTTCGGCGACGTGCGCGAAAGCGGCGCCACCAAGATACTTGTGCATTGCATCTGTGGTCGCGCCATCCAGATGGAAACCGGCCGCATGAGTTTTGCGGGCGCGTGAGGTGCTCACGGCGCGTTTGAGAGCAAGTCTGCCCAGGCTTTGGCGACCTTCTGTTCTCCCGATGAGCCGAAATGGCAATCGTCGTATCGATCCAAATCGTCAAGCAGGGCGTCTGAATTAACTCCGCTTCTCAGATTGGCACCGGGCTCAGGGAGCGCCAGTTGAGCGCGCGCGACGGCGTTGTCGGGAGAGTGGGAGCGCGTTCCTCCATTTGTTGCTCCCAAGCACTTTGTCGCTATGCCAATGTATACCGGCGCCGCTACGTTATAAGATCTCAACGAGTTAACCAGCGACAAGAAGCGGTCGCGGTAGTCCTTCTCGCTCGTTCCCTTCACGTAGTCGATCTCACCTTGCACCCAGAGTACGTGCGTCACAAGATACCCTTGCCGCTGCAGATGGCTCGCGGTGTCGGTCATGATTGCGTTCAAATCGCCGCCCGGCCCCCAACGAGAGACCTCAGAGCCGCTTATGGACACGGGAGCCAGTACGACTTGGTCGAACGATCCGCGTTCCAGCAGAGGATTGCCGAGCTGGGTCCAATACTCACCGCCGATGCCGTCGGATCCCAGCAGGGGCGACGCGGCGACATAGCATCGTCCATCGAAAAAATTCACAACCTTCTCTCCGTGTTCCGAGCGGAACCGTTGCCCCCCGTGATTTCCAGCGTTGGACTGCCCGATCAGCAGCAGAACGGCTGTACGGCTCGTCTGCTCCGGGCAGGTGACAGCTTTCTTCTGATCGCCCGAAACGAGCCGTCCCGTTTGATCAAACGTGTAGAGGTCTTCAGGAGCCGTCCTGCCCGCGACGCCAGCCTTCAGCGCCTGCAAAAACGGAAACGGAAATAATTGCTGGCGAGCGCTATACGCTCCAAACAAGTACGTCGCGGTCAGGACAAGAATTGCTAACAAAAGCCTCACGGGCGACATCTGCATTCAGAACACCTGAAAATTTGGCTCAGCGTTTTGGGCAATTAGCGCAAAGATTGATGGCGCGAAAAGGACCTTGGCCAGCGGTGCGTTATTCTGACGCCCGAGCGGGACACCACAGTTGCGGCCGTCATTTTGCTCTTCGCGTGACTTTGAGCCACCTCCAGCTGGTGCCCTCACGGGCGCGCATATCAATCTCCGGTCAAGCGCTTTGCCAGCGGCCTCTGCTACTCGCGCTGCGCCGGTCTCGATATCGTTCGCGCAGCGGCAGAGCGCCCCGACTGGCATAGTCGATGCAGATGAGGCTCCCATGATCAAGGGGAGCAAAGGCCGCGCCTGATCACCATCCTGTTGACCGGGAAGGAGGCCTTTCGCTGGCGCCGGAACTGCGAAGGGTCAGGACTCCTTCCGTAGTTCTCCGGCCGTGAACATAGTTCCGCCTTCCCGGTTGCGTTAATTGCGCCGGTACAGTTCCGGGTGAATTAGAAAAAGACGACGTGACGTGTAGTTGAATGCTCATCCCTTGGAAGCTTCGTAGGCTCAAAACCGTCCCGTCGAAATGTTAGTTCGTCGTAGCGCAGATGCGCGGTGGCGGGTGCCATTGCATTTGACACGGAGTACCAAAATGGTTTCCACGCCGGACAACAAGTTCGTGGAAGGGCAGATCGAGAGTTGTCTTTCGAACCTGCTAAGCGAAGCCGGAGTGCATCCTTCGGCCCCGCCGACCACCATGAAGACGTCTCGCGCCCCGCGGGCAACGATTCATCGATCGGCGGGTTGGCGCTATGTGGTTTTCGTCGGCTCTCTCGTGACAGCATCCGTTGGTGGCGCTACTTGGTGGTTGTCCTCCTCCGCTCATACAGCGATGATCGCCCCCTCGGATCCAGCACCTCTGTCAGAGGCCGCGCCGGGAGCCGTCAAAGACGCAGCGCCGACTGCCGTCGCCATGTCTTCCGACTTGGCGCAGCAACTCCAACCGATGACGCGCGATCTCGCTGCCTTGAGGCAAGCGGTAGAACAGCTCAATGTTAGGCAAGAACAACTGGTCCGCGACAATGAAAATGTCGCGAGCCAACTCAAGGCGAGCCATCAAGAAATGGCACGCAACAACAGTATCATCGAGCAGGTCAAAGCGACCCAGATCCAGATGGCGCGCGAAAGCCAAACGCTCACCGAGCGGCTCAACGCAAGCCAGGAACAACTCGCCCTCGTCATCGCCAACGCTTCTGAGCCAACGGTGATGCCTGCAGAGCCAAAGGTAAGCCCCGAACAGCCAAGGGCAATGCCCGAGATACCACTGCCGCGTCCGCGGCAGTCGGCCAATGTCGCCCAGGCGCAAAAGCCGTCGCCAACCGCAGCCCGACCGCAAGCCCAAAAACAGCAATCGCCATTAGCATGGCCGTGGTCAGTGCGCTAATGCCGTCTACCTTCCTTTCTGCGACGTGATGAGAGGTAGCGCAGCATTGCAGTTGTTCGCATGACATTGGCATCTCCCGTCCAGCGCGTGATTGCGCCGGCAGATGCAAGAGCCTGGGTCGACAATCCATGAAGTGCGTTTCGCGCTGAACTGACTGGGTGTGACAGGCACGAAGATAGCCGGCCTTTATGCAGGAGCGCGAACCGGGGCCGCGGGAATTCACAGAGATTGACGTACGAGATTGACGGTACCGAACTCGGCAAACCGGCCGACTATTCCATCCCCTCAAGCTCGCGAACGTCCCATAGTGAAACTGCCAGGATAATGAGCGATGGCGTCCACGCGAGCATTGGCTCCAAATGCTATCGCTTGCAAAGTGGTCATGGATCTTTCCCAAATTTCCACTCACCAACTAACATCAGGAAACTAATTTTAACCTTCAGTTTGACCAGAACATCAGTTTGACCAGAAGTTGCCAACACCAAGCCTTTTCTGCGCGAAGAGTTCCCCGCCTGGTGTGACTTTTCGGGAACAATTGTGTGTGCGATGCAGTGCTCCCAAACAAGCGTGGCGCCGACGTCAGGCCGCCCTTCGATCACGCTGGGGTGTCAAATTTCCTCCAAGTGTCGCCCAACGGGCAGACAGTGATTTGAATTAAATATTATTATCATCTCAAATTAAATCAGGATAACTCTCATCTAAATTGCCGGTTCGGAGGCAGTCATGGATGACCGCGAGCAACAAGAGACCGAAGACCGCCGGAAATTTCTGATTTCGGCTGGCAGGTTTGCAGCCGTAACACCCCCAGCAATAACGCTGCTGCTATCGACCTCTCTCACCTCCGATGCGGTCGCGCATTCTGGCGCGAACGGCCATTGGGGGCCGAAAGGCAACAACGGCAACGGCAACGGCGGCGGCGACGGCAGCCCAAACGGCAAGCCTGACAAGTATCGCTAGGTAGCGAGTATCGACCGCCGATATCAGACGACTTTTTGAGCCAACCAGTTCTGGGGACCAGCTGCCCAACCCCAACCCGGAAGAAGGCAGCCCCGGCTTCTTCCGCAGCGCTGGTGCCGTTTTCTTTAGATGCATACAAGGTCTGCGGCCATCAAGCTGTGGAGAGACCATTGACCGTTTTTGTCTACGTCAACACGACCAAGCAGGTTGGCAACCCAGAGCACGTCAAGGTCTTCACCACCACCGTCGCGGAAAGCTGGTTCGAGGAAAATGATCCCGAAGGCGTGGCCTTCGAGTATGAGGTTCTGGAGTGAACAGCATCTGCAGCAGGTTCCGCAAGCAGCCCCTGTCCACGTCAGGATAAATAGGCAACGACTTAGGAACTTATCATCGCGAGAGTGGTATCCTTCGATCACTGGGTGCAGGGTGAGCGTAGGAGGGGCTGATGAGGGCTAAAGTCCAAATTCCAAGCTACTACCTGTATCAATTAGACAAAGATAACACTGAGATACTCCGAAAGTTTGCGGAGCTCGCGACTCTGCGGGAACTGGTTCGACAAAAAGAGGCAGCCCTGCGCGCGGAGCGAGCGTATCGCGAAAGATCGACGACTATGTTGCCGATTAAGGCCGGCGATCCTTCCCGCCGTCACTATCGGACGGCTGGTTGAGTTGACGTATTCGATCTTCCAGCAGCTTCTTCCTGGCGGTCAATTTTTCACGAAGAACTGACTGCATCAGTTGGTGAAGCTCGAACAGTTCTTCAATCGACATTGACTCCCACTCACTAGGCATGACGCGTCTCCGCGATCACGAAAAGCAATTGATTGTTGCTCACGATGTCGAAACTTCAGAGATATGGGAGGGAGGCTCAGTCGCAACGCACAGAAAGTATTAAATTAGGATCTACGGTTCGAGAACCTGACCGCGCGCCCTAAGCTGGCAAACGTGAAGAAAAATGGCCCTGGCGCGGGGATCGCGCCAGGGCCATCGGAGTACTCCCATTCCAGTCAGCCAGACAGCGTAGTGGGTACCCGTCTGGCGCTCCCAAATATACGGGAAAATCTGGCAATGTCTGCCGAATAGTCAACGAGCGGTGAACATGAGGGCGGACAATGAAACTAGTTCCGCCGCTTGTAGCTTGGGTGGAAGGCGCCAAATGATCGCCTAGGAACCACTCGGTTGCCCCGCAAGTTTCTACCACGTGTCAACTTGTTTGACTTTGCACAGGGGCGTTTGATGAAGGAGCTCTCTGCGCTCGAGTTGGCCATAGCGTCAAGCCTAATGGCCGGCGCCATGCAAGCGGCAATGCTTCAGTCGATGGTCCGCAATAATCTCATTACCGCCGAGGAAGGCCATGAGATCTACGAGCAGGCACTTTTGATGCTTGAGACTAACCAGACCGTGACTTCCTCGCCAGACGTGTTCGAGGCCGCTCGCGAACTGATCGAGCAACATCTTCGGAGTCCATAGACCAATCGGCCGCCTATTCGGAAAGTTATTGGTCTACCGCAAGGCGGATCCGACACATGGTCGCCTATTGCTCGTCCTCGGCCACACCCCACAATCGGCAACTTCACCTGCAGAACCGTCGTCGTCACGGACTTCGATTGCCATTTGGTGCCCCGCCCCGGCGTCGTTCTTTCTGATCGCGTCCCGTGCCATGTCGGCTAGTGAGCGGGCGGCCTCTTCCTGCACCCGCTCACTGCCAAGAAGTTCCAGTCCTTCGTCGTCGGGGGCGAGATCGTCGCCCTCTCTCAAGTCAAAGTGGTAGCGCGGCGTCGGCACCGCCTCCGCCCCAAAGGTAGAACTGGAAAATCGGAAGTTGTTCACGCGCACAAGCACGCGGCGAAAAAGAACGAGGCCCCGGGGATGCCTAGGAGTTCCAGTTGCCCTCAGGATAAGGCCCTGGATCACCGATACTTTTTCGTCTTTGCCGTTCGTAGCCGTTGTTGCCCCTTGGCCCGCCACCCGTATGCGCGATTGCATCCGAGGTCAGAGCAGTTGAAAGCAGCAGCGTAATTGCGGGGGCGTCACGGCTGCAAACGACCAGCTGAGATTAGGAACTGGCGCCGGTCTTCGATCTGCTCGCGATCGTCATCGCGAGCGCTCTCTTTTCGGAATGAAAATATTAATTCCACCATTTAAGGGGCAGCAATATGAAAGGGAGCTGTTTAATCATATTATATGACGCTTCGGAACCATGTTTATTTGGGCGTCCAGCCATTTCGAGCCGCCATACATGCTTTCGCTCATATTTGTCCAGCCATGTGTAACAAAGCGGGCAGACCTTCACGCGCCCACGGGAATAACCTGCAAGGTTCTGAGTGGTGCGTTGGTGAGAGGATTAAAAGATGAATCAGTTTATTTTATCTGAGCAGCGTCTCTCGCAAATAGACCTCGATCTTTCCCACCGCATGGCCGAACTTCAAAAGCTCAGAGAAGCGGTCCGTCTTGCAGAGGCGCTGCAAGCGTCAACGGCGCAAAGGCGCCCCCGACCTTCACCGAGCGACACCGCTTCTTACACCGAATCTCGATTGGCGGTTTAGTTAGATCGACGGCTTCACCCGCCGAGTGGGCTTCGCGCTTGCTAAATCGCTCCGCGGCTGGTTGAACTGATGAAATCGATCTTCTAGCGCTGCCCTTTTGGCGAGCAGTTCTTCGCGGAAAAACTGACTGCATCGGTTGGTGCAGCTCGAACATTTTTTCAATCGACATTGACTCCCACTCACTCCGCATGACGCACCCTGGCGATCATGAAACCATTTGAATTATTGCTCGCGAAGAAACTTCAGAGAAGAGATATGGGAGAGAGGCTCAGTCTCAATGCACTGAAGAAAACGATCCTGACCGCGTAGCCCGTCATAAGAGCTGTCTGTGGTGAATAAAAATGGTCCCAGCGCAGGGTCAGGCCATACAAAGTATTCCCCCACTTTCAAACAACCAGACAGGGTAGCGGGTACCCCGTCTTACGCTCTCATACAGGCGGACAATCTGGCAATATCTGTCGAATGGTCAACAGAGCGGTGAACAACGCAATTGAGCGCCATCCTCTGAACAGGACTGCGGCAGCGCTCCGCATTCGCGCGCCCTCAGCCGTCGCGGGCATCCGCGCCGCATTATACGATGCCACGTGTGAATCGGCGCGCTCTGCCCACACCAATCGGTGTCCAAGGTTGACCCCTGCGCGTTGCACCTAACCATCTGAAGCATTGTCGAAATAAGACTCTGACCAGGGTCACGGTCGGACGCCGAAAGGGTCAATATTCGAAGTCCAGACACAGGAAAGCAACCTGCGACCCCGTGGCTGTTCGCCAAGCGGAACAGTTCGGCATCGGAGGCGTTTTTTTCGCGCTGGAGAAACGTCGTTGGGGACGCATGTGCTGATGCGAAACGACCGCGCTGCGTTTACGCTTAAGTGTCCCGCGTGCAGTCGGGCGACGCCACATCGGTTTCTTTACGTCAAGAACGGTTGCGACATCTTTCAATGTCGGGACTGTGGACTGGGACGCACCGAGGCATCGAGCTTCGATCCCCTCGCCTATTATGACGACGGCTACTTTTCCGGCCGTCAGTCCGACGGCTACGCCGATTATCGCGGCGCCGAACCCGTGCTACGGCGCGAGTTCGCCCGCACGGTCGAGTTCATCCAGCACCGCAAGCCACGGGGCCGCCTGCTCGAGATCGGTTGCGCCTACGGCTTCTTTCTCGATGAAGCTCGCCGCGCGGGATTTGAGGTGCGCGGCATCGAGCCGGCGGGCCAGGCTGCTGCCCATGCTGGCGATCTCGGCTTGAACGTCATCTGCGGCCTGCTGAACGAAGCGACTCTCGAGTCGCTTGGCACCCTGGATGTTATCGTCCTCCTCGACGTCATTGAGCATCTGCCCGATCCGCAGGAAGCCCTCGCCCTACTCGCGGACCATCTCCGGCCGGACGGAATCATCGTGCTGACGACCGGAGACTTCGGTTCCTTGGCGGCGCGGTCGACCGGCGCGCACTGGCGCCTGATGACGCCTCCCCAGCACCTGTGGTTCTTCAATCGCGCCAGCATCGCGTCTCTGGCCCATTCGGTCGGCCTTCGCGTCGAGAGTTCCGATTACCCCTGGAAATTCGTGCCGTTCTCGCTGATCGCCTTCCAGGTCGGTCGCATGCTCGGTCGCAAGTTCGCGGCCAGCCCGACCGGCAACCGGTTCGCCATTCCGGTGAACCTGTTTGACGCGATGCGCGTGGTCTTGAGCAAGGCGCCACCATGACCGGCCGGATTCGCAATCCCTGGGTCGTTGTTGCGGCGTACAATGAAGCGCCGGTGGTTGGCAGCGTCGTGTCCGGTATTCGCCGCGCCGGATACGCGGTCGTCGTGGTCGATGATGGCTCCAGTGACCGGACCGGCGACGTCGCGTTGCTCGCAGGCGCGGTCGTCGTCCGGCATCCGGTCAACCTCGGACAGGGCGCCGCGCTGCAGACCGGTATCGACTACGCCCTCGAGCAGCGTGCGGATGCGCTCGTCACGTTCGACGCCGACGGCCAGCATTCCCCCGTGGCCATCGCGGCGCTGCTCGCGGCGATCGAGCAGCCCGGCATCGATTTCGCGCTCGGCAGCCGCTTTCTCGCCGGCGCGACGGCAAATCTGCCGGTGTCGCGCCGTATCCTGCTCAGCACCGCGCTTTGGTTCACGCGCGCGAGCACCGGACTGCCGGTCACCGATACCCACAACGGCCTACGGGCGATGACCGCGCGCGGCGCCCGCGCGATCTCCTTGCGACAGAACCGAATGGCGCACGCGTCCGAGATCCTGCACCAGATCGCGCAGAGCCGCCTGCGCTTTGTCGAGGTGCCGGTGAACATCGAGTACAGCGCCTATTCGCTGGCCAAGGGTCAACGCATCACCGATGCGCTGGCCATCCTGATCGATCTGTTTGCGCGGAGGCTCTACCGATGATCGCGCAGCTATTGTTGACCGCCTTTCTGGCGTTGGTTCTGGTCTACGCCTGGTCGGAGCATCGGACAGTGCCGATCATCGGCCCGCTCGCGAGCGGCGCCGCGCTCGCCGGCCTCTACTTCGTCTGGGTGCCGGAGCATGCCACCGCGCTTGCGGCCTTCGTGGGAATCGGCCGCGGCTCCGACCTCATCGTCTACACCTGGGTCGTGATCAGCCTGCTCATCATGCTCAACTTGCATCTCAAGTTGCGGCTCCAGCTCGATATGATCACGCGTCTGGCGCGCGCCGTCGCGATCAATCGCGCCAAGGAGAGCCGGCGTGAGGCAGGCCCGCCGCGAAAACGGCGGCCGGTCATGTTGGGCCGAAAGGCCGAGGCGCCCCCGATCGAATTGCAGGCGAAGAAATAGATCCCATTGTCAAGTCACGCCCGGAGTTGGCGTCACTCGCCGAGCCCGCGATTGGCGTAGATCCGGGCGAACGGGCGGCCAAATCGTGTGACCTCATCAACCAGTACGGCCGACGTGCCGTCGGCACAAGGCCAGCGCTCGGTGGCGATCAGGTAGTCCGCCTTGTGCAGATCGGTTTCGGCAATCCAGTTGCGACGGAACATCACGCCGGCCAGTTGCTCGCGCCAGCCCAGGCAGACCAGCACGCGCGGTGGATCGCCCGCGAACCGGCCTTCGGCGTCAATTCGACCCTCGAGGCGGCGCAGCGCCTCGGGAGCCGCCATGCCCCAATAGTCGAGGTCGAATCGGCCGTAAGCGCCGGCGACGCCGCCTGCCACACTGTTCATCGCGATATATTCGAGCGGATGCAGGATGACGAGCGTCACCACGATGACGGCCGTGTGCGCGACCCCGAGGGCCGCGGGCACAATCGGGCGGCGTCGCAAGAAGGGCAAAAGGCTCGTCAGCCCGCGCGCGGCCACGATGGCGAGCATTGGGATCACGAACAATATGTGGCGGACACCGTCATAGAGCGTCGAGCCCTGCAGGATGAGCACCCCGATGGGCCCGAACGCCGCCACGCTGACGACCAGCACCGCGCGCGATCCTGCGAGCTCGGCCGCGACCGGTCGCAATCCCACGACGCCGGACCGACGCAGGGCGCCGAGGGCGGCGCCCGTCCACGACCCTGCAGCACTGATCCAGACCGCCATGCCGAGCAACAGCAGCGCCAAAAAACCCTCGGGCAAACGCGCCAGAAGCTGTCCGGGGATGTACCAGGCGGGCAGCTTATCGGTGAACGTGCGCTGGCCCCAGTTCTGGAATTCGAACGAGGTGTCGAGCGGAGCAAAGTGCCGATAGGCCTCGAGGAATTGTGTGAGCGGATGTCCAATCTGCAACCACGGCCAGAGCGCGATCGCCGTCAGCCAGGCGACGAGGATGGCGAGCAGCGTATGCAAGGCGATCTGGCGCAATTGGCCATAGCCCGCGCGGCCATGGCGCAGCAGCGCCTCGAGCGCGCACAGGCTCATGCCGCCGACGAGGTAGGCGTGCGTGATCACCCCGCCGGTGCGCGTCGCGATGGCAAGGCCAGTGGCAAGGCCGGTCGCAAGGGTCAGACGCCAGCTCGGCACCTCCTGCCGCACCATCAGGACGATCGCGAGCGTCGACCAGCTCATGGCGAACAGGAACGGCACGTCGATGGGGGCAAAGAACAGGTTGCCGTACAGGTAGCCGGTCAGCAAGCACAGGGTTAGCGCCGTCAACCCAGCCCAATGCCCGACCGTGAGCCGTGCCATCGGCACGACGGCGGCGAGCCCAGCGAGGCCAAACAGGAAGGTCATGGCGTGCCGGACCGTGATCGGGCTCGCGAGGTCAAGCGACTGCACGGCCGCGACGAGCATCTGAAACCACGGTCCATACATCCACAGATACTCTTCGACCGTCTCGAACTGAGACCGGTCCGCAAAGCCGCTCGTGTACCAGGCAAGCGCCTTGGGGCCGTAATCGTCGGTGTTGAATTCGTCGGTCGACAGCCCGTAATCCGCGGCGGTCGCAAGCCCGATGACCAAGGCCACGCTCAGCACAAGGAGCACGAGAAACGTCTCGGCATGGCGAGCAGCAAATGCGAGGCCGAGTTTCGGCCTCGCAAACCCAGAGCCGTCGCCATCCACCTGTTCAAGCGCCATGCATTGTCCTTAACCGGTTGCATGACAACGGCACTGGTGCCGCCTGGAAATGTGGTGGGAATTCGCGCGGCGGAGTCGCCACATCGCCACTACCACCAATCCGATCGAGCGACTGCACGAGGAGTTTCACGCGGCGGATCGAGGCGCAGACGGTTCTGCCATCGGCCGACACCGCCGCCTGCATCACATCAGGCGACACCCAGCTAAATCGCTTGATCGGGAACGAACCCCCAGCGCACCTCGAGTGTTGTCCTTGGCATCGGGATAACACTCCTGAAGGGAACTTTGTTCCGAAGTTCAAATCAGGTCTCCTAAGGCGATAGTAATGGCGATCCTTGTCACCGGAGGTGCCCGGATACATTGAAAGCCACATGGCGAATGCAGTCCTTCGCACCGTAGATGCGGCAATGCCGCGACCGCAACTAGTCCGCGCGAACTGTTGTGTTAATGGACGAGTTCAGATGCAGCCAACAAGAGAGCGCCAGACCCGTAGAGCTGGGTGTCTGTGATCTGAACGGCGTCCGGCTTGTCGCCGATCTGCTGCACGCGGCCGAGCCGGCCGTTAACCGTCGCCGATGCCAGAGCCCGCCAACCTCGTTCAATCACAGGACTAAACCGCTTTGCGTCGAGAAGTCCCATCCGCACCCCGGCGGCCAGGCCGTAGGTCAGGAGACCAGTGCAACTGGATTCTGGGGTGCCTACATCGGGCGGAGCGAGCAGCGACGTGGACCAGAAGCCATCCGGGCGCTGGAGGCTCGCTACCCGATCGGCGATCTCGACGAACAGGTTGACGTATTTCTCGTGCAGCGGGTCGCCGGAGCGCAGCTCGCGTAGGATATTGACAAGCCCAGCGAGCACCCAGCCGTTACCACGGCCCCACAATATCTTTTCGCCATGCGCACCAGTTTTCCCGATGAAGCGGCTATCGCGGTAGAACAGGTGCTCTTCGCTATCAAACAGGAAGTCTTTCGTGGCCCAGAATTCCTTGTCGGCATAGTCTCGGAAGCGCTGGTCCTTTTTGATGCGTGCAATGCCGAACCATGTCGCCGGCCCCATGAAGATGGCGTCGGACCAACACCATCGCTGTAGGCACTTCGCATTGTCGAATTCGAGCGGAACCAGCGGTGGGTGCTGCAAGATATACTCTAGCCGCTGCACTGTCGGCTCGATCATGCGTTCATCGCCGAAATGATCGTAGGCGGCTATGTAGACCTGCCCGATGGCGTGATCGTCGGCAAAGTAGATCGGGGGCGCCCAGTCGCTGTTGCCGATCTGCCAACCGGTGCGTTCTCCAAGCTCTCGGATCGCGTCGAAGTGTTTCATCTGACCTGGTGTGGCGGCCCATCTTGCGAGACCGATATAGAAGGCGGCACGCGTCCAATCAGTTTCAGGCGCCTGGGGTACTTCATGGAAGTGCGACATCTGCCAGCTCGCGACTTGCTGAGCCGTACTGCGTATGATTTCCGGCGCAAGTGAAGCGGTGAGCAGGATGGCCGCCAGTGCAATTGCTTTCATGCTTCTGTCCCTACACTGAACGAAAATGGCCCGCCAGCGTGACCGGCGGCAGCTTGGATCCGAGCATGGGCAAAGGAACGGTATTCACGGCGCCAATTTAACCCATGCAATCAAGACAGCGAGGAGCCGCCATGATGATCCGCTTTGCTTGCTTAGGGGCCTTCTTTGCAGCTTTTGCTCTTGCCGAACCAGCTTTGGCCGCGGGCAGATGTGGAGTCGGGTGCAGCAGCACGTCTGAAGGGGCCGGTGTCCGCGATGGATGGCAGCAAGGTTTGCCGGTCCGGAACGTGTGCCCGGCCACATCCCAGCCATCTCCGCCTTGCGGCCCATATTACCGATGGAGTCGGCAATCCATGATGTGCATACCGCGTTGAATCGACCGGTTAGCGGCCCCGGCAATACGCAACGCACCGGGGCCGCCGCACAGAGGCCCCCCGGCGGGGGCTTTGGGAGCATTGCCGGGGGGAACGTTCAAAATAGTCCGCCATCGGACCGTCGTCTGTACGGCCGCCGACAAAGAACACGCCCGCCAGCCTGAACCGGAAGGCTCTGCGCACGACGTTGCCGGACGACATGCGCAGAGCCATGCCACGCCAGGGCACTCCCCAAAAGGGCACTCCCCAAAATGGCTTATTCAGGCTGATTTCGATTCTTGGCAGAATTGGGCGCGATGCAGCGCCCGCAGAAAATTACCTTTGGAGAGATGCGCGAATCCGGCGTCTTCGGTGCCGTCGTGTTCTGCGGCGGTTATCACGGTAGCCATTCGACTGTCCTCGACGCCGATCGCCAGCGGAATCAAGTGCGGCTGTCAGGTCGTGCGGCAAGCGGAGCTCGGATGGGCGCCGCTATTTGAGAAAGCACGATGTGCCTGAAACCGGGTTCCTTCTTTGGACCGCTTTAAGAATTCAGTGCTACAAAGGCTGTATTTCAAAGTGGGTTATTGCGATGGTGGAAACTCGGATTGCTCCACGTGTTCGCGTGATGAAGCCTGCCAAGATCGATTACGGCGGCGACAAGTATCCTTGCATCGTTCGTGACATATCCAGCACGGGCGCGGCGCTAGACTTTTCCGAGCTGATCCGCATTCCCAATGAGTTCACATTGATCTTGCCGGATGACAAGCTAAAGCTGCCTTGTCGCGTTGTGTGGCGCAAGGAGTACAGACTTGGCGTGGTCTTCGACCTGTAGCTCTATGCAGCCGTTTGGCGCCCGATGTCCGGCTGCGCTACCCTCGCCGGCGTTGGCTTGCCGCCCGAAATAGTTATGACGCTCTTCGCTTTCGGGCTAGCAATTCGAAGCGGACAAGAATAGCCGTGCAAGCGGCCAGCGCGGTCAAAGCCATCAAGAGAACCGTCGTGAGCATGGCAAATCTCCAGCCCGATGATTCGCAATTTCTTAAACTCTGAACTATCTCAACCGAATCCTTAAGAAAAAGTTAACGCCCCGGATTCTATGGGGCCGTTGCTCAGCTCGGGCATCCGGACTGAGCCTGCCCGGGAGCACCTCTAATGCGGACACCCTCCCGGCGGTCGTCTTGTTTCTGGCAAGCTCCTTGCTCTCTGCACAGCATTACCAAGTGTCGCTGCCAGCGATGTGCCATTGCGGAGCAAACAAATGAACCAGCCCCAATTCGAGACAGCGGATCTACGACATCTTGTTCGCGCTCAGGCCAAGGGACAGGCCATGGCAGAGCGCAAGCGGCTCGCAACGGACGACGCGCGGAGGCGGAGGCGTCAACAGACCGAAGCAATGCTAATCGATATCAAGAACGCCCTCCGCTTGCTTGATCAAAGCATTGAGGCTGAACTACAGAAAAGTCCGACGAGAGATCCTCATCACTTTGCATTTCCGATGACGGTGAGAGCTTTGACCACGCGCCGTGAAAATCTTAAATCGACTATTGCGCTGCTTTTGCTTGAGCTCACCTAGAGCGACCGCGGACGCGCAATAGTATGACCAAACAGCACACCGCGGGGGGGCCGCCGCCCTCCCCTTTGCCATTTAGCCCCGCTGTTCCTCGCCAAACGTCAAATTCGAAGATTGCTCGACCGCTGCCTGAAACAAACGGCTGCATACCTTGTTATTAACGAAAACAGGGAACGCCACCGTGCAATTCTTTTTCAACCTCATCTGGAACCGGTCACGCGACAGGCTCCTCGCTGCAATGGATAGGCGGGAGGCCGAACAATGATCGAGCTCTCAGCGATCCTCGCCCTGATTAGCATCGGGATCTTCGCCGCCCACGCGCTGGATGCCTACCGCACCGACTAGCGCGCGAGCGGAGAAACAAGACGTCGTCAGGCGCCGCGGCAACGTTTGTTGAACGTCTGCTGCCCTTATCGATGTCCTGTCCGATGGAGGTCCGCGGCCGCCGGACCGGTGAGTTCCGAGCGCGGCTTTAGCCAAACCAGTCGGGCGCGACGCCTCCGCTACGGCCGGCGCAACTGCGCGAGAGCCTCGACGACCACCGATACCAGCGACGCCATGGTGTACGGCTTCGGCAGCCATCCGAGCGGGGCGTAGGGCTCGGCGCGCCCGCGCGTGTACACATCGTCGTGAGCGGTCGCAAAGATGCACCGAATGGCGAAGTCCTGATAGAGTTGTCGTGCGGCGTCGATACCGTCGCGGGTGCTGGCCAGGCGAATATCCATCACGGCAAGCGTCGGTTGGGCCTCGCTGGCGAGCGCGACGGCTTCCTCGGCGGTCGTGGCCGGACCGACAACTTCAAAGCCGGCAGCCGTCAGCGCAACTTCGGTCTGCAAGGCGATCAGGAAATCATCCTCGACGACAAGAACCCTGGGCGGGCCCTGCGTGTCTTCTAAGCGCTGGGTCTGTTCGGCAGGTGGTAACAAGTTCCGATCCGGTTCGGATGGCAACGCAAAATGACCCGCGCTTTGCGGATGCCTCATCGGTCACCGCTTTAGATTTTAGCGGCGGGGAAATCCAGGCACGCCCGCGATGGATTTTTCGTGATGTGAAGCGTTCCATGGAGCTGGCGTGCGAGGCCGAGTACGAGCCGGAGCCCGGACGAGGTCTTGCGCACTGCCTCCAGGTCGAACCCCTCGCCGTCGTCCTCGACACAGAGCGCCAGCCGTTCGTCCTGTCTGGTCAGGCTGACGCGAACGGCCTGCCTCGCATAGTCCCTGATGCCGTGCTTCACGGCGTTTGTCAGCAGTTCGTTCAATATCAATGCCAGCGGCATCGCTATGTCGTTGGAAAGCGCGCCGCGCGCCGCGCCACACTCAATTCGTGCATCCAGCGGCAGCAACTGCCGAATGGTTTGACAAACCGCCGGCAGAAATTCCTCCGCAGCGAAGCAGGTGGCATCGCTTCGGCCGTACAGCACACGCTGCGCCGCAGCCATGGCCGCGATCCGTGCGCTAGCTTCTTTCAGGACTTTGCGTGCCTCCTCGCTGGGTGCGGTCCTCGCCGCGGAGAAAAGCAGCGACTGCAGCATCTGCATGTTGTTCTTGGTGCGATGATTGAGTTCATCGAGCAAAAGCCGTTGCTGGGTTTCCGCTTGCCGTCGCTCGCTGATATCAACCAGCATGTTGATGGCGCCGGTGATCTGGCCGGAAGTGTCCCGCAGCGGCGTCGGGAACGGAATGAACGGCACCCGCGTCCCGTCCGGCCGTTCTGCAACTGCTTCGGCGCCGCGCACGGCGCGTCCTTCCTTCAGCGCAACCGCCATCGGGCACTCGTCGTGCGGAAGCGGCGTGCCGTCGGGGTTGAACAGCTTCCATGTGACACACCATTCGTCGCTGCCGAGCGCCGGCGTCCGCCCCGAGAACTCGACTGCGGCCGGATTGAAATAGGTAATTTTCCCTTGCGCGTCGGTCGTGTAGACCGCAGCGGGAATCGCCCCGAGCAATTCCGAAAGACGCTGCTCGCTCTCCCGCAGCTTGCGTTCGGCTTGCTTGCGATCGGTGATGTCGCGGGCGATCTTCGACGCGCCGACGATAGTTCCGGCGCGGTCGCGCACGGGCGAGACGGTCAGCGAGATGTCCACAAGGCTCCCGTCCTTCCGCCGGCGAACCGTTTCGTAATGGTGGATGCGCTCGCCTCGCCGTATGCGCGCGAGGATCCCGGGCTCCTCGTTTTCGCGTCCTGGCGGAAAAAGAATCGTCACGGGCTCGCCGAGGACCTCGCCGGCGGTATAGCCGAACAGCCGCTCGGCGCCCGAATTCCAAGTCCTGATGATCCCGTCGAGATCCTTGCTGATGATCGCGTCGTCGGAGGATTCCACGATCGACGCGAGTTGCTGCGCACGGTCTTCGGCGGCGCACCGCGCCTGTTCGGCTTGCTTGCGGGCGCTGATGTCATGCTGAGCGCGCACCGCGTAGAGGAAATTTCCCGACGCATCGCAAACGCTTGAGGATGTGACCTCCGCCCAGACGTATGACCCGTCCTTGCGCGCGAGACGCGTTTCGACGGTGTAGCGATCGATTTCGCCCGCGATCTGTCGTCTGAACTGCGCGAGATCCTGCGCGACGTCCTGTGGCGAGGTCTCGTCAAAGATGGAACGGCCGAGCAAGTCGGCCGCTTCTCGTCCCACCAGATCGCAGGCCTTCTGGTTGACGCGCAGCATCCGTCCAGCCTCATCGATCTCGACGATGCCGAAGCCGACATATTCGTAGGCGACAGCCAGCCGGTCTTCGTGCGCCGGCCGCCATTCATCGCGAGGCAGATGAGGCACGTCCAGGAAGGCGGACCGGCCTGGCTGGGAGAAAGTCTTGGCCGTCCGTCGCTGGATGTTCATTCCCGCCATCCCTGCCGAAGGGCAATATTGCGTTGCACGATACTCGGAGTCGGCACATGGAGGGACCAGCACGCACGACCACTGAGCGCTTGACGTTGGACAAATCCGGCAAGAGAAAATTTGTTCCTAGCTGTGGCCGGGCACGGAAATGTCAGTCTTCCGGCGCGCTTCGCTTCCCGCAGGATGGATCGCAATTTGATTGCTAGCACCCGCGGCAGATCCCGGTGAACCTACTCACCTCCGGCCGCCCCCGTGGCCGAACCGGCGCCTTACGCGGGGCCTTGCGCGCACTGATGATCCGCTGCGAGGCGCTTGGATATGGCGGCGTTACGACACGTGCGCGCGGCGCTTCGACTGAGCCGTAGGAGACGGCCGGCGGCGGGGGGTTGGGGCGGAGCGGTGGCACGTTCGCGGCATTGCCGATGCCGCTGGGATCGGAGAGCGCCCTGGGGTTGGCCGGTCCGAACGGCACGCCCGATATCGGCGAATTGCCGGCGCCAGCCGAGCCGGCGGGCGGCGTCAGTTGTGCGAATGCCTTTACGGGAACGGTCAGGCTGAGCGCCACGAAGAGAACAAGCGCCGGATTGCGGGACATCTAGGTCTCTCCAGGAGGCTCCCACTCAACGAACATATAGGGCGCGCGTTCCTCAGCTTCCAGGCGAGCCCATTTTCGTGCCGCCCGTCCTGTTACGGAGTAGGCGTCGGCGGGAGAATCAGTCCTAATCAAGGCGCGATCACGTTTTGAGATTCCGGCGGCATGAACCAGCCCGAAGTGCTCGATTCCGATATCCGCGCCCTGCAGCAATGGCTGCGCGCTGCCTGGCAGCAGCTTGGCGATCCCACCCTCACCACCTTCGCCCGGCGCGAGCTTCGCAACCAGATGAAGCAGTGCAGCGCCGACTTGCGGGCGTGCCTGCAAAGGGTGGCTGATGAACAACAGCCCGAGCCGGTCCGATCACCGGCCTCGCCCTATTCCAGGCCAGACCTGCGAATCCTGTCATGGTGACGGAACAGGATTAGGCCCCGCCGGTCCGCCTCTGCTGTTCCGGCCCGCCTGTTGATAACCCGCGCCCCTGTTGGCGAGCATCGAAACAGGCCGGCATCGTGTGCTATCGGCATACCGGCCTGATTAACGACGGACAGAACATATGCGGATTACCCTGGTCGGTTCCCGCCATTTTGGCGTGACAACATTCAATACCCTACGCCAACATGGGGTCGATATCGTTCGCGTCGTCGTTCACGACGGCGAGGACCGGCTTGCCGCCGCGGCGCGGGCCGCCAGGGTTGACGTCGTGGTGCAGGCCGATCCGAAGCGCGTGATCGCTTCGGAAATCGCACCAGCAACCGACCTGATCGTCACTGCACACAGCCATGCCCGCGTCACCAGGGAGGCACTGGCCACAGCCAAACTCGGCGGCATTGGCTATCACCCCTCGCTGCTGCCCCGGCATCGCGGCATCGCCGCAGTCGAATGGACCATCAAGGAAGGCGATCCGATCACTGGCGGTACCATCTACCATCTCGCTGATCGGATGGATGCCGGTGCGATCGCCGCGCAGGAATGGGTGTTCGTCAAAAAAGGGGAAACCGCCCGAGAGCTCTGGGAGCGCGCGCTGGCGCCGCTCGGCCAGAAACTGTTGGCCGATGTCATTTACCACGCCAAAGCCCACGGCAGCCTGCCGGCCACGCCCCAGGATGAGGAATTTGCCACCAAGGCACCGAGCCTGACCGACGCCAAGCAGTAACCTCTACCATCATACCGCAAATCCCCGCAATTTGCCGCAATCACGACGAAACTGCGAATTTTTCCGTTCCTCCGCCGGAACCAGATTCACCTTGATGTGTTTGAGATCGCGGGAACTTTCCACAGTGCTGCGGCGCACCCAAGTTTGAACACATTGTGACCAGATAAGGTGTGCCATCACACACATTTCGGGGACTTGACCCATGCGCTCCAACCGCATTCACAACCTGTTGTTTGTTTCGTTGCTTGCTTCCGCCGCCACCTTTGCCAGCGCTCCCGCCTCCGCCCAGAACCCCTACGACGGTCTTTGGCAGGTCACCGTTGTCACAAAAACGGGCAATTGCGATGCGCAGACTACGTCGACCGTGAATGTCACCGGCGGCAAGATTTCGGGCGGTCCGGTTTCCGGCAGCGTCGGCAGCGGGGGACTTGTACGAGTCTCGATCAATGGTGCATATGCGAACGGTCAACTCAGTGGCAACTCCGGATCGGGGAAATGGAATGGGGCTTCAGCGGGTGTCGCATGTAGCGGTCGATGGGAAGCGTCCCGTCAGTAAGGCAAGCCAGACCTTTGAATCTTCTGCCAAAGCGCGGCGGCTGACATTCGCAGCCGTCGCTTTTTTTATGACGGCCTTTGCCACCACCACTACGAGCCACGCCCAGTCCAGCACGTTCGCCGGCATGGCCGGCACATGGTCCGGTCCCGGCACAGTGACGCTGGATGACGGTTCAAGTGAGCGGATCCGCTGCCGGTCCACCTACAAGGTGATCGGGGCCAGCATGGAAATGGCCCTCACCTGCGCCAGCGACGCCTACAGGTTCAACCTGCAAGCGGCGGTGGTCTCAGCCGGAGGCGAAGTCAGTGGCACCTGGAGCGAAACCAGCCGGAACATCGGCGGCACCATCCAGGGCCGCGGGGCTGGCGGCAGTTTCCAGGTGATCGCCCAGGCGGCCGGATTCGCCGCCAACATCTCGCTGAAGACCTCCGGCAACAAGCAGCAGATCGCCCTGAGGGCCGACAGCGTGTTCCGCGCTGCCAATATCTCGCTGTCGAAGTAGACCAATCCCGCCCTAAACCGTCATCGCCCGCGAAAAGCCTTCGCGGGCGATCCAGTATTCCAGAGACGTCACGGCTTGAAGGGATGGGCCGCGGCGTACTGGATCGCCCGCCTTCGCGCCTTCGCGGGCGACGACAAGTGTGGATCTCGTTCAACCCTTAGCTCGTCTTCGGCTTCTCGAGTTTCGCCGCGGTCTCCTTGATCGTCTTGGCGATCAGCAAGGCCTGCTGCTTGTTGAACGCAAAATCCTGCACGCCGCGGTGCGTGGTCAACGACAGCACCATGATGTCGGGCTGGTGCTCGGGCCAGCCGGTTGCGAAGGCGGTCACGAAATCTGCAGAGGTCGATCGAGTAGTGGTCATTGGCTCACGGTATCCTTTTGTCTTTGCCGGCGCGCCTGATGAAACGGACAGCGCCCGTCCGGTGGTTGTGATGTCCGGTTACGCCTTGGGCACGAAGGCGGTGACTTCGATTTCGACCTTGGCCCTGACATCGACCAACCCGTCGATGTAGAGCAGCGTCGACGGCGGGAAATTGCGCCCGAGTGTTTCCTTCCAGGCCGCACCGATGCCGGGACCTGCGGCCTCGTATTCGCTGCGGCTGGTCAGGTACCAGGTCAAGCGAACGATGTGCTCGGGGCCGGCGCCTGCTTCGCCAAGCAGCTTGACGATGCGCTTGAGTGCCGTGCCTACCTGCGCGGCCATGTCGGGGGCATAATCGCCCTTCTCGTCGCCGCCGGTCTGGCCGGCCAACACGATCCATTTGCCTGAAGCGTCGACCTCGACACCATGCGAGAAGCCGCGGGGTTTCGACCATTCGGCCGGTTGCAAGATGCGCATGCGTAAGTCCTCCCTGAGGCCGCCGCTCTTAGCACTGAACCGGCAGCCGCTCCCACAGTGAAATTGCGAAGGCGTGCATCGCTGCCCCCACGCATTTGCGCGTTGCAAATTGTGGCCCGCTCGCCGATACCGGCCTGCCCTCAACAATCTCCCCGCGAATGGACCGCACACAATCCAAAACCCTGGCCGCGCTGTGGATGGCCGGCTGGCTGACCCTGATGCTGATCATCGCGATCGCCGGACGCGAGGCGGCGCGCGAGATCAACGTGTTCCAGCTCATGGAGATGCGTTCGATCCTCGGCTTTCTGATGCTGTACCCTCTGATCCGCGCCAGTGGCGGATTTGCCATGATGAAGACGGCGCGGTTGCCGCAGCACGTTGCGCGCAACCTCATTCACTACGGCGCGCAGCTCGGCTGGTTCTTTGCGCTCACGCTGATCCCGATCGGTCAGGTGGTGGCGATCGAATTCACCATGCCGATCTGGACCGCGATCCTGGCCGCTACGTTTCTGGGCGAGCGCATGACACCCTGGAAGATTACGGCGATCGTGCTCGGCCTCATCGGCGTCGTGGTCATCGTTCGCCCCGCTGCCAGCGAGATCAATCCGGGGCAGTTAATCGCCCTGGCGGCCGCGGTCGGATTCGGCGTTTCGGTAGCGATGGTGAAGTCGCTTACCCGGACCGAGCAGACGCTCTCGATCATGTTCTGGATGCTGGTGATACAGTCCGCGGCTGGTCTTCTACCCGCACTCTACGTCTGGACGTGGCCGCCAGCCCATCTCTGGGGCTGGGTGGTGGTGATCGCGTTTTGCGGCACGTTTTCCCACTACTGCATGGCGCGTGCGATGCTGCACGCGGATGCCACCGTGGTGATCCCGATGGATTTTCTGCGGGTTCCGTTGAGCGCCGCCGCGGGCTGGCTGATCTATTCGGAACGGCTGGATGCATTCACCGTGCTCGGCGCGGCGCTGATCCTCACCGGCAATCTGTTGAACCTGAGACCGA
Source organism: Bradyrhizobium sp. AZCC 1577 (assembly GCF_036924575.1). Lineage (NCBI taxonomy): Bacteria > Pseudomonadati > Pseudomonadota > Alphaproteobacteria > Hyphomicrobiales > Nitrobacteraceae > Bradyrhizobium > Bradyrhizobium sp. AZCC 1577. The sequence goes on along the minus strand of NZ_JAZHRQ010000001.1, from coordinate 4,598,144 downwards.
ATCCTTCGCCTGCGCGCGTGCAAGGCTGAAGTTTATTTCCCGGGCTGTGATCTAGATCACGCTACGGCGCGTGTCGCGACGGTAACGGATGGCTCCGGATTTGGCCGTTCGGCTGCTTTTTTGTGGTGCGAAGCGGGCGATATTTGTAATGTCCAGCCAGCGTTACAGCCAAAGCCTTTGTTGATTCTGCAGGGGGATTTCATATGCGTTACCCAACGCTCATTTTGTCCGTCATATGCATGGTCTTTGCGGCCGGAACCGCTCAAGCCGAAAAGCGCGTCGCTTTCGTCGTCGGCAACGGCACCTACAAGAACGTTGCTCCGCTTCCGAATCCTTCCGTTGACGCAAAGGCGATGGCCGCCGCGCTGCGCAATGTCGGATTCGAGGTGGTCGAAGGGTCCAACCTCACGCGCGACAAGATGACCGAACGTCTGCTCGACTTCGGGAAGAAGGCGCAAGGCGCCGACGTCGCGCTGTTCTTCTATGCCGGCCATGGCATTGCCATCTCCGGCACCAACTATCTGTTGCCGATCGACGCCGACATCAAATCCGAAATGGACGTCAAGCTTGGCGCCGCGATCAATATCGACCTCACCCTCGAGCAGACCATGGGCGATGCCAAGGTCAAGCTGGTGTTCCTCGACGCTTGCCGCGACAACCCGTTCGCAGCCAAGATCAAGTCGAACTCCGCCACCCGCAGCGTCAACGTGCAGACCGGTCTCGCCGAAATGAAGTCCGGCGAAGGCACGCTGATCGCGTTTGCGACCGGCCCGGGCCAGACTGCGCTCGATGGCCAGGAAGGCGGCAACAGCCCGTTCACGCGCGCCCTGCTCGCCAACCTCACCCAGCCCGGCGTCGAGATCCAGCAAGCGATGACCAAGGTCCGCGCCCAGGTCAACGAAGAGACCAACAAGGGTCAGCTCCCTTGGGGTCACACCAACCTGATCGGCGCGGTCTACCTGAACGGCGCGCCCGCGCCCGGCGCCGTGGCGGCTGCAGCGCCGGCGTCGGGTCCAAAGCCGGGCTCTGACGTCGAACTGGAGTTCTGGCGCTCGATCAAGGATTCCAACAAGCCGGAAGAGTTCAACGCGTATCTGACCAACTATCCTAACGGTCAGTTCCGGTCACTGGCGCTGTCGCGGATTGCGTCGCTGGAGAGCGGTGCAAAGGATGCAACCCGCAACTTGAGCACCGGCATCGATCCCGCGACCTTCAAGGAAGAAGCAAGCCAGACCACCGAGGACCAGATCGGCCTCGATAAAGGCCAGCGCCGCGACGTGCAGCGCCGCCTCAACGGGCTCGGTTTCGATACCAAGGTCACCGGCCAGTTCGACGCCCCGACCCGCGCCGTGATCACGCGCTGGCAAGCGGCGCGCGGCTATCCGAAGAGCGGCTACCTCAACAAGCTGCAGCACAAGGCGCTGCTGACGGAGATCGTGGCGGCCGCACCGACCGCGAGTTCCGATGAGGAGCGTCCCGCCCCCAAGCGCCGCGCCCCCAGCACCGTTCAGGCGCAGCCTCAACCGCACCAGCCCCCTCCGCAGCGTCAGTACAGCGCTCCTGCTCCCGGCCCCGATCCGGCCGGTGCCGGCCGCTTCATCGGCGGCGTCGTCGGCGGCATGCTGCGCTAACGGCAAACAGATCCACAAAAGGCCCGGGGATGATCCCGGGCCTTTTATTTTGCGCTTCGCTATGCCTGCAATCACATCGGTAAGAGTCGAATGGCAACTATGAGCACCCTGATCCTGACGCCGGACGACTCGGGTGCGGGATGCCTCGCTGCGTCTGGAATTGCCGACCGTGTGATCGGATTTTCGTACAGGCTCGTCACTGGGCCGGTCCCGGCCGTTTCGGAACCCGAGGCTTTCTTTGCCGAGCGGGCGAGGCTTGGTGGCGCCGCGATCCAGCGCTGGGACACAGACGGCCCAGACCGGCTCTGCGATGAATGGCGCGACATGATCCGCGTCATGAGCGACTTCGACCGCGTCGAGATTTGGGCTGACCATGATCCCAATTCTCAACTTCAGCTTGTCCAACTGCTTGATTGGCTCAGGGCCTATCCGAGCCTCATTCCGAAGTTGTCGCTAAGAAGTCCTGATTTTTTGATCCGCAGCCAAATACCGGAAAGCGTCTCGGCACTTCGACTGCGGGCCGAGAATATCTCCGATATCCAGTTGCAGACCGCGAGGGTCGCATTGCAGGCTTTTCAACATCCTAGCCCCGAGGCGTGGTTCGCCCTGCTGCGCGAAGATCTCCAGGCCCTGCCTCATCTGCGGCCCACGGTCGACCAGTTGTTGGAGGAATTGCCAGCTACCGACACGGCGCTCACGGCTGCAGAAACGAGACTGCTCGAAATCATCTCAACCGGTCCCATCGCGCCGATGCGCGCCATCGCTGAGTATTGCCGCGATAATCCCGTAAGCGTTCTCGATTACTGGGAAGTCGGGACGAGGCTCCACGGGCTCGCCCATTGCGAAACACCCGCAATTGTGGGCCTCGACGAGGATGGTCCTTTCAACCTGGCCCTGCACGACGATTGCGAGCGCTTCGAGCGCTACAAAGGGAGCAGGCTATCGTTGTCGGAACTCGGACGAACACTGTTGAAGCGACAGGCGGATTTTGCCCAGCACTGCACAATCGATCGGTGGTGGGGAGGCACGAGATTGACCAACGATCGACTTTGGCGCTGGGACAACGCCAATCGTGCTCTGGTTCCTTCCGTTTAGTCCCGCAAACAGTCCTGGCGGACGGGCTGGCATCGTCCGCCCAGGGTCAAGACCGAAAAGGCTCGCATCGAGCAAAATATTTCCGCCTAGCCCGCAAGATCCGACATCCGAGCTTACGTACACGCCCCAAAATCAGTGCAGACAGTGGCGTTCCTACTTGCCCGCAGCCTTTCGCAGCGCCTCGTTGATGCGATCCTGCCAACCCGGACCACCCTCCTGAAACCATTCCAGCACGTCCTGATCGATCCGCAGCGTGATCTGCTCGCGCACGCCGGGAACGGTGGCTTGTTTGGCGGGTGCCTGCGCCACCTTCGCGGTCGCGCGCTTGAACGCGGCCTCGGCTTCGGTGCGCGCATCGTTCAGGGTTCTCGGCCGCCGCGGCTGGTCCGCCATCGCTAAATTCCTTCAAACAAGGCCGTCGACAAATATCGTTCGGAGAATGACGGCACGACAGCCAGAATGGTCTTGCCGTCGCTCTCGGGACGCTTGCCGATCGCAAGCGCCGCCGCGATCGCAGCGCCCGAGGAGATGCCGCCTGGAATGCCCTCCATGCGCGCCAGCGCGCGCGACATCTCGATCGCCGCCGGGCCGTTGACCCTGACGATCTCGTCGATCACGGAACGATCCAGAATGTCCGGAATGAAGCCGGCGCCGATGCCCTGGATCTTGTGCGGCGTATGTTGCCCGCCGCCCAGTACCGGACTCTCCTCTGGCTCGACGGCAACGATCCGCAAGCTCGGCTTGCGGGGTTTAAGCACCTGTCCGACGCCGGTGATGGTGCCGCCGGTGCCGACGCCGGCAACGAAGAAATCGATGTTGCCGCCGGTGTCGTTCCAGATCTCTTCCGCCGTGGTGCGGCGATGAATTTCGGGGTTGGCGAGGTTCTTGAACTGTTGCGGCATCACGGCGTTGGGCGTACTCCGCACCAGTTCCTCGGCGGTTGCGATCGAGCCCTTCATGCCCTGCGCGGCGGGCGTGAGGATGATCTCGGCGCCGAGGAACGCCAGCATCTTGCGCCGCTCGATCGACATCGATTCCGGCATCACAAGCTTCAGCCGGTAGCCGCGTGAAGCCGCGACGAACGCCAGCGCAATGCCGGTATTGCCCGAGGTCGGCTCGATCAGCACGGTGTCGGCGTTGATCACGCCCGCCTTTTCCATCGCGATCACCATCGCCGCGCCAATGCGGTCTTTGACGCTCGCGGCGGGATTGAAATATTCCAGCTTGGCCAGGATGGTTGCGCTAACGCCATGCGCCTCCGGCAATTTGCGCAGACGAACGATTGGCGTGTCACCGATCGCATCGACGATGGAGTCGAAGACCCGTCCCCGCCCCGGACGTTGCACTGCACTCGCGGCTGACGACGCATCCATCTCGACACTCCCAAAGCGATCATGTGCGGGAAAAAGCGCTCTCCTACTTAGGAGGCGGCCACGTCGATGCGCAAGCCGGAATTGCCGGAACGAACAATTCGCTGCATTGCAAAACAAGAACTTCGCTAAATATCGTGAAATCAACGCATTTGTGTTGCGACATCGTCAAAGATTTCTGCTTATACTTTGGTTGGGAGCTGGGCCTGAGGTTCAGATCGCACGGAGGTCACGATGCCAGCTATTGCTGAAATCCTGTCGACCCTAGCGTCCAGGCCCGATCCGCGTGGCTGTGATTTGCCGACCTGCCCCGTGTGTGCCGACACGATGGTGGCCGCGGAAGCCTCCGCCTACCTGCAGGACAACGTGATCAGCTATCTCTGGACCTGTGACACCTGCGGTTACGGCTTCGTGACCAAGCATTCGGTCAAGAGGTTCGCCTGTAATTGATTCAAGCTATCTCGGAGCTATGTCAGCGCGCGCCCATCCGGCGCGCGCTTGTTTTTGGAAAGTCTCGAACGTGCCGGCGGCGGCGATCGGTTCTGTGCGAAGTGCGACCATGCCGCATCGGCCCCGAAGCTTCTAGACGTTCCGCGGCCTCCGCCGAATTTCACTCGGAGGACGCTTGTAGACCTCCGCAAAGACCGCATTGAAGCGGCGCAGGCTGCGAAAGCCAGCCAGCGACGCAATCTCGGTCATCGGCAGTTTGGTATCATCTAAAAGTCGCTTCGCCCGCTGTACCCGTGCCGTCTTGGCAACCTGACCGGGGCTCGCGCCGAGATGCTTGTCGAACAATCGAGATAGATGCCGCGCCCCTACGCCAACGCGGGCCGCGAGCGCTTCAACAGTCGCCCGATCGAGTGCGCCCCTGGCGATCAGTCGCATCGCGCGTTCGACCGTCGCCAATGAGCCCTTCCATGCCGGAGAGAATGGCGCCGTCTCCGGCCGGCACCGCAGGCACGGCCGAAATCCGGCACGCTCCGCCGCCGCTGCAGATGGATAAAAGGACACGTTCTCCGCCTTCGCGGGGCGAACCGGACAGACCGGCCGGCAGTAAATGCGCGTTGTCCTGACACCTGAGAAGAACCGACCATCGAACCTTCGATCACGGCTGACGCGAGCCCGCTCGCAGGCTGCGACGTCCAGATTGCCAAGCTCCGTCCTTGCCGACGACGGAGTCCGTTTGCGGCGAGCCATTGCGCGCTCCTGATGCTACGTCGTCTCATCTTATGTTTCGGGAGAACGGAGACAATGGTCGCGGCGAGCCCGCTTCTTTGGATGGTCGGTTGCCTGGTCGGCGTTTGCGATCGCCGTGTTCGCCTGGGGCATCGGGTTCTACGGCCCTTCGGTATTTCTCCAATCGCTGCACGAATCGCGAGGTTGGCCGATCTCGAAGATTTCAATGGCCATCACGGCTCACTTCTTGGTCAGCGCAATCATCATAGCCTATCTGCCGGAGATTCATCGCCGACTGGGGATCGCCATAACGACGTTCATTGGGGCGGTCGCGACGGCGACGGGCCTGATTTCATGGTCCGGCGCACGCGAGCCATGGCAGTTGTTCGTCGCGACCATCCCGAGCGGGGCTGGTTGGGCCATGACGAGCGGAGCAGCGCTGAACGCTATCGTGGCAAAATGGTTCGATCGCGACCGGCCGATGGCGATCGCCCTGGCATTCAACGGCGCCAGCGTCGGCGGCGTGCTGTTCGTGCCGATATGGGTCCACCTGATACGATCGATCGGATTCCCATCAGCGGCGCTCCTCGTCGGAGGCTGCATGGTGGCTACGGTTGCATATCTCTGCGTCAGGTTCCTGGCTAAATCGCCCGGCCAAATGGGCCTGGCTCCAGACGGCGATGCATCGCATAGGGCAGCACCGAGCCAAAGGCCACGACGGACACGCACCGAGATCATTCGAACCTCACGCTTCATCACGATTTCGGCCGCCTTCTCGCTTGGCCTGTTCGCACAGATCGGCCTGCTCGCTCACCTGGTAGCTCGTCTGACGCCGGATCTTGGGATTGGCTACGCTGGGTTTCTTGTCAGCCTGGCTACGATATGTGCCATCATAGGCCGAACGCTGGCTGGGAAATGGATCGGTGAGCATGATCGCCGTTTCGCGGCTGCGATCAACTTTGCCGTGCAGATTGGCGGCGTCCTATGGCTGATTTTCAGTACTGGATGGGTGGGTCTTACGCTCGGATGCGTTCTCTTCGGTCTCGGCATCGGCAATCTGACGTCACTCCCGCCGTTGATCGTGCAGAAGGAGTTCGAACGCGAGGATGTCGGCACCGCAGTGGCGCTCATTATCGCGATCAACCAAGGGGTATTTGCATTCGCACCTGCAATCATTGGCGCCATGCGTGACACGACGGCCAATTATCAATTGCCGTTCGCGCTCATTGCAGTGGTTCAGTTTCTGGCCCTGGCGATCATTCTGCTTGGCCGAAGGTCCGCACCCGCTCCAGCGACTTCAACTTGAAGGTCGAGTTGCGCCCTGGCCAATCCGCTCCCTAGCGCGGCGGTATATCACCCTTCGCCCATCGCGCGCGCGTTTGTTTTTGGAAAGTCTCGAACGTGCCGGCGGTGATCGCGTCGCGCATGCCCCGCATCAGATGCTGGTAATAGGCCACGTTGATTTCCGACAACAGCATCGCGCCGAGCGTCTCTCCTGACCTCACCAGATGATGCAAATAGGCGCGTGAGATGTTGCGCGCCGAGGGCCACTCACTCTCCTCGTCGAGCGGCCGCGGATCGTCGGCATGACGGGCGTTGCGCAGATTGATCTGGCCGAAGCGGGTGAATGCCATGCCGTGACGCCCGTTCCGCGTCGGCAGCACGCAATCGAACATGTCGATGCCGCGCGCCACCGCCTCCAGCAAATCCTCGGGCGTGCCGACGCCCATCAGATAGCGCGGACGATCCGCGGGCAGCGCCGGCGCCGTTTCCTCGATCATCGCAAGCATCACCGCCTGTGGCTCACCCACGGCAAGCCCGCCGATCGCGTAGCCGTGAAAACCGATATCCACCAATTCACGCGCGTTGATGTGGCGCATCTCGGGAATGTCGCCGCCCTGCACGATCCCGAACAACATGTAACCATCAGGCGCGCTCTCGAAGGCGCGCTTGCTGCGCTCCGCCCAGCGCAGCGACAGCTGCATCGCGCGTTCGATGTCGTCGCGCGACGCCGGCAGCCGCACGCACTCGTCCATCTGCATGGCGATGTCGGCGCCGAGCAGCCGCTGCACCTCGATCGAACGCTCCGGCGACAGCTCGACCTTGGCGCCGTCGATATGCGAGCGAAACGTCACGGCCTTTTCGCTCACCTTGCGCAGGTCCGACAGCGACATCACCTGGAAGCCGCCGGAGTCGGTCAGCATCGGGCCGTTCCAGCCGGTGAAGACCTGCAGGCCCCCGAGATCAGCGATCCGCTCGGCGCCCGGCCGTAGCATCAGATGATAAGTATTGCCGAGCACGATATCGGCGCCGGCATCGCGCACGTCGCGCCAGTGCATGCCCTTCATCGCGCCCGCCGTGCCGACCGGCATGAAGGCCGGCGTCTGCACCACGCCATGCGGCGTGGTCAGGCGGCCGGTGCGGGCCTGGCCGTTGGTGGCGAGCAATTCGAAATGATTGGGAAGACTCATGGCGCTGCTTATTGCGTGCCGAGAACGGCCAATCAACCGCCCAGTGGATGAAATCTGACACTTGGTGCCCAACACGGAAGCACTCGGGCTCCCTTGCTGCTGGATAAAACTCGGCACTTTGCCTCAGTTATTGCGGCGCGATATTACGGTAGCTATTGGGAGGAAAGCGGACGTCGCGCGGACACCCCATTTCAGTAGCGATTGACCCCTATCGGACATTCGGCGTGGTGGTCTCGTGCATCCACAGTCCGCACCTGCGCCTTTATGGGGCGGCTTCGGTCACCGCCGCGCTGTCTCTGCCGAGCACAAGGCAGGCCAATGGCTCATTGAGCTGGCTTCGTTGAACCCACGCCGGGATCAGCAATCGTCTCCCAGTTGTTGCCGCAAGCGGAACACCGCCATTCGTTGACAACGCCCGTTGGCAGATAGGTTGAACTGACCGGGGCAGTGACAAGTTGTCCGCAGCTGCAGGTGTTGGTCCCTCGTGATGGAGAGCGGCGCGGCTCGCTGACCATTCTAGAAGCCCAGCGGCGCTCGAACCTTCGCTGAAAATGCAATGGATAGATGATCGAATTCATGGGCTCCCTCCTGTTGGGCGGCGGGAGCACGGTAAGGTCTCTCAGTCACTGAAGCCTTTTTACGATCAGTGATACTAGCTATATGGGGCTTGAGCCACCCTATGGCTAGTCCGAAGCTCTTGGAAACCTTCGCGTCGGCTGCGGGAAACGATGAACCGCCTCCAGCGGATCTGCCAGCGGGCGTTCGTTTGCGTGCTGCCGAGCGCATAGAGCGGTCGCTAACCCCGACAGCAGCACGTCCCCATGTGCCGCGGCGAGCCGCGCGGTCTTATCGCAGCTTTCGGAAATCGATGCTGCGCAGGACAATTCCGGGCGGCGTTCCCTCGAACTCGGTCGCCCGATATTTGCTGGCGGCGCACGCCTCGATGCGCTCGCGCAACCGCATGAATTGCCCCTCACGCTGGCCCGCTCTCGCGCGCACCACACCATCCAGCTCATCCATGGCGGAGGTCGAGACCGCGCAAGGGATCTCCCTGTTGCCGTCGAGCATTGAGAACAGCACCACCATCCTGTCGTACTCGTAACTGATGAAGCGTCCGTGCGTGAGCGTCATGTGACCTACTCCTTAGACGCGGCGCCGTGATCCCAACCGTCGTTTACCTCAGCCCTGCTCAGTGAGCCGGGCAAAGTCCTCGAGGATGGCCGCGACGAGGTCGCGATGCCTTGTGTCTTCCGGCGCCAGTCCTGCAGCATACAGCTTCAGGATGTAGCGCGCCTTGGCGGCCGCCTCCGGCCACGACGCGGCGGGAAACGCCAGGAGGTGATCTTCGATCTCGGCCCGCCGTTCGCGCAGCTCCCGCGCATGGGTCTCGACTTCCGCCAGCGCGCGGCGGATGTCGGTCGCTTTCTGCGCCGCCATGCCGCGGTGGCTGTCGAGGTCAAGTGGTTCGTCAGTCATCGGATGTGCTCGCGTCGATGCGCTGGGCGTCCGACAAATCGACCGGGCCGATCGAGACCACCTCCATCGCCAACCCGCGCGAGCCTTCCGCCGGCACCTTGATCATGGTGGCGACGCGGCGGAACGCCGCGAACGAAAGGCCGTCGATCGTCTCCTCATCGGTGACGACCTCGTAGGCGCCCGCGGACAACAGGCGATCGATGCCCTTGATCCGGAACGGATGTTTGAAGGTGACGACTTCACGTCGGGAACGGATGGTCATGCGCGCCTGCCTTTCGCAAAAGTGCCGGCGCCGGCGCTGCCCGCAGAGCAGCATGCGCCCCCTCCGCCGCAATAGCCATCGCTTTCTTGCCGCGCGGCGAATGGAGGCAGTTCCTTGTCGCTTCCTGCGCGCTCTTGCCGCGGCCGACGCGAAGCGTTTTGGCGTTCGCTATGGCTGGAACATCAGCGTAGGGTCAGCCATCACCGCATTTCCCACGGCATCCACCGGTGACTGAGGGCCGCGCGCGCTCCCGCCACAAAGCGGAGGAGCATCCCCTTGCGGCAGCTTCGCCTGGCCGAGTGGATCGTACCGCCCGTCATCATCCCGCTGCTGCTTGCGATCGTGGTGATCGCGGTGGCCGTCCTCCATGCCTAAACTGAAATACCGGGTCAGTGGCAACCATGAAGGGGCCCGCGAAAATCTCGGCCGCATCACGGCGGCGGCCGCGCTGAAGAAGGCCAGGCAGTTCGTGCAAGAAGTCTACATCGACGTGAGCGCCCTCAGCCTCTCTTGTTAAACAAAACGATACCGTATAGTTTTATGAGCGAGGCACGAAACGCCGCTAGCGATGAGGCCGGCGGCGGCAAGTGCGTGTGTACAGTGACTGACGGCGAATGCCCTCCCCCTCTTTCCTGACTGGATCAATCCTCTTCAACAGTCGGCCCCGGTGGCCCGCCTCACGCCTGCTCAGGTCAGCCGTCTTGCTGTGCAGCCTCGCGGCTGCCGCCTGCACGTCGGTGCCGCGGACGCCCTACAGCGCTGCCGATGCCTCTAGCGCCCGCGTGCTCGATATCGACGGCCTGCGGCGCTACACCGACGAACCCGTTACAAAATTCCGCTTCGAGAAAGACCAGTTCTCCTCAACCAAGACCTATCTCGCGCTCTCCGGCGGCGGCGCCGATGGCGCCTACGGCGTGGGCGTGTTGAACGGCTGGGCCGCAGCCGGAACCCGCCCGACCTTCTCGGTCGTCTCAGGCGTAAGCACCGGCGGCCTGATTGCGCCTTTTGCGTTTCTCGGATCCCAATACGACGACACGCTGTGGGAGGTCTACACCAGCGGCATAGCAGAGAGCTTGCTCGCTGATCCTAGCATCATTCGCGTGCTCTTCGGCTCCGGCCTGTTCGGCAATAAGCGACTGCGCGAGCTGGTGGCCCGCTATGTCGGGCCGGAGATCCTGGCCGCCGTTGCGCGCGAAAATGCCAAGGGCCGAAAACTCCTGGTGGTGACGACCGATCTCGACACCCAACGTACGGTCGTTTGGGACATGGGGAAAATCGCAGCCGTCGGTTCGCCCGAGGCGCTGCGCCTGTTTCGCGACGTGATGGCGGCCTCCGCCAGCATTCCCCTGGTCTTCCCGCCGATCCTGATCGAAGCCGAGGGCCAGGGCCGGCGCTTTGAGGAGATGCATGTCGACGGCGGCGTGACCGCTCCTGTCCTGACGCTGCCGGATGCCCTGCTCTTCCAGGGACGTCTGCCCGGAAACAGCCGGATGAACATCTACATCCTCGTCAACAAGAAGCTCGAACGAACTTTTGAGCTCGTGTCCAACAGCACGATCGACGTCGCCTCGCGCAGCCTGTCGTCGATCACCCAGTCCCAGACGCGCTCGGTCATCTTCTCGACCTACGATTTCGCCAAGCGCAATCGGTGGGGCTTCCATTTGTCCTATATTGAGCGCGACTATCCCGCCGCGCCCTCGGAGGGATTCGACACCGCCTATATGCGCGCCCTCTATCAGTACGGCTATGAGAAGGCTGCATCGGGCCGCGCCTGGACCTCGACGCTTCCGTGAGCCGCGCGGGAGCGGAACGGCGACCTGCCGGGACCGTTGACGATATGGCCAATTCGGCCAGATTCGCGATGACGCCCCTGTTACTGCGCGTTATAGAGCAATGACTGATATCACGATCGCGCAGGAATCGATGGGGATGGGATTGACTGCGACCAAGGCCAGACCGGCAAGACGAGACGTCCCGAAGTCGCGCGGCGGCCGGCCGACGAAGAGCGCCGCCATCGAGCGCGATCAGCGGCTGATCGAAGTCGCCACCCGTCTTTTCTTGGACCGGGGCTATGATGCGACCTCGCTCGATGCGGTCGCGGAAGCAGCCCGGGTCAGCAAGCCCACCGTCTATTCGCGCTACGGCGACAAGCGCGGACTGTTTGCGGAGGTGTTGAGGCGCGAAATTGACCGTTGGCTTGCGCCGCTTGCCGAGGCGGCGGAGGGGCAGCTCACGCGTTCCTCGGACATTTCGGTCGAGCAGCGCCTGATAGAAGTCGGGCGCGAGATGCTGACGTTCACCTGCGGGCCCGATGCCGTTGCGTTCAGCCGCATGATGACGGCGCAGGCCATCAACTTTCCCGACATTGCCAAACTTGGCAAGGAAGAGGGCTGGTTGAAGGCGGTTTCCACGACCGCGCGCTTCTTTGATCATTTGGTCGCACAGGGCGCCATGGACGTCGAGGATACCGGCATCGCGGCAGAGGTCTTTCTCGACGTGGTCGTCGGTCACACCCACCGCATGGCAACGTTCGGAACGCCGCTGGAGATGAAGTCTGCCGAAAAACGCATGCGCTTGGCGATCAGGCTGTTCCTGGCCGGTGCGCTTGGGCCAGCGAGCCGCGTTCAGTCCGTTCCCAAGGGAACCGTTAAGGGAACCGTTCGGCGACGTCCCTCCCGCTGACAATTCCGTGAGAACGGCATTTCACGTGCGTTACCCCATGGCGGCATCGTTGACCAAAACAAAACGATACGGTATGGTTTTATTATAAGCGAGTGCAGGCTTCCGCTTTCACTGGTCCCAGCGGGGGCTCGCACCGCTTCGATCGCCGCAAGCGGCGGTACCTTTGCGGCGTTCCGCGGCCGGCCCGAATACCTCCAAAGGGTCGGCCGCGCTTTCTTCGAGGCGATCCGGCCCAACGCCGGCAGAGACAGGCTCATCGATGGAGACTGCAACGATGCATGCGCCGAGATCCTGGAGACATTTGCTTGCAGCCATCCTGGTGGCGTTCATCCTGCCTGCCCCGGTCTATGCCGCCGCGCCGTCGACCGGCGAGCCAGCCTCCCTCCGCAACGAGGGCGGCGATGGCGCCGCGTCCGACCAGCAGACGGTCAGCCGCGAGCTGGCGCTTTTCCGCGGGTCGGCGGTCTCGCTGAGCCAGGCGATGGCGATTGCCGAAGCCCTGCATGCCGGCGCGACGACCGCCGATGTCAGCTTCGACGGCGCGCCGGATTCACCGGTCTTCCGCGTCAAGACCCTTCACAACGACCGCATCTGGCACCACGCCATCGACGCCACGACTGGCAAGATCGTCGGCGGCGAAGCCGCCCTGCCCCTGAAGGAGTTCGATGCCGCGGACCGCAGCAACCTCGTTGCACTCAAGACGATCCGGCAGCGCCTGGCAGATGCCGTCCGCGTGGCCGAGCACGCGGCGTCGGGCAAGGCCATCAGCGGCGGCCTGATCCGCGAACGCGGCCGGCTGAATTTCGCGATCGTCGTCATGAGTGGCAACGACCTGAAAGCGGTGATCCTCGAGCCTCCCGGCGCCGCAAGGCGGCGATGATGCTGGCTCGTCTGCCCCCGTTGCAGCCCGGATGAGGCGAAAAGCCGTTGACGGCAGTGCCCGTCTGCCGCATAAGTCCGCGCCATGACGATCTCGACCAAAGCGACCACGAAAACCAAAGCACCCTCCGGGGGCTCGGGAGCCGTGCGCGCGTAGTCGAACGATCGCATTATCTGAACCGAAGCCCCGCCTGAAAAGGACCGGGGCTTTTTTATTGCCCGCAGCATCGATGCTCAACCAGAGGATAGACCCGTGAGCCACGAACCCGTTGTAGCCATTGCCGGCGTGACCGGCGCGGTCGGCGCCGAATTCATCGCCACCATGGACAGGCGCAACTTTCCCGTCCGCAAGCTCAAGGCGCTGGCGAGCGCCCGCTCGGCCGGCAAGACCATCGATTTCCGCGGCGAGAAGATCGTGATCGAGGAACTCACGGAAAAGTCGTTCGAGGGCGTCGACATTGCGTTGTTCTCGGCCGGTGCCGGCACCTCCCGGAAGTTCTCGCCCGCGGCCGTCAAGGCCGGCGCGGTCGTGATCGACAATTCCTCTGCCTTCCGCATGGACCCGAACGTGCCGCTGGTGATTCCGGAGATCAACGCGGGCCGCATCCGCGAGCACAAGGGCATCATCGCCGTTCCGAACTGTTCGGCGATCACGGCACTGGTGCCACTGTGGCCGATCCACAAGGCCAACCGCATCAAGCGCGTCATCCTGTCGACCTATCAGGCGGCGAGCGGCGGTGGTGCCGCCGTGATGCAGGAGCTGGTGGAGTCGACCCGCGCCTATCTCGATGGCCGGCCGTTTGAACCCAAGGTGATCCAGCATCCCTACGCCTTCAACCTGTTCAGCCACAACACGGCAATCGATCCCGAGACCGGCTACAACGACGAAGAAACCAAGGTGATCAAGGAGACCCGCAAGATCTTCGAGGACGACAAGATCGCCATCGGCGTCACCTGCGTCCGCGTGCCGGTGCTGCGCGCCCATTGCGAAGCCATCACCTTCGAATGCGAAAAGCCGATCACCGAGGATGAAGTGCGCACGATCCTGTCGAAGGCGCCGGGCGTCAGAATCGTCGACGACCGGGCGAAGAACTATTTCCCGATGCCGATCGACGCCTCAGGCCAGGACGACGTTCTCGTCGGCCGTATCCGCAAGGACCTCAGCGACGCCTCCGGCCACTCGATCTCGATGTTCGTGTCGGCCGACCAGCTCTTGAAGGGCGCCGCGCTGAACGCGATCCAGATCGCGGAACTGCTGCCGCAGCGCGCGATGGCGTGAAGTGAGCTCGCAGGGTGGGCAAAGCGGAAGCGTGCCCACCACTCAGACTGACAATGCGGCACGATGGCGGGCACGGCTCAAGTGCGCGAGCACCGCCCTTCGGTGCTCGCCCGCCCGCTACGCATAGCGCGTTGAAAGCAGCGCCGTCGGCTGTCATAAGCACGTCGTGACGTTGATCTGCGCCAACTAAGTGTAGCTGATCTTCACTTTGCTCGCCGCTTGCTTAGCCTTGCGGCGGGCTTCGTCTGTAGATTTGCCGCGCGCAAGGGCCACGCCCATACGGCGATACTTGCGAGTTGCGGGTTTGCCGAATAAACGCACATCAATGTTTTTAACTTTCAGCGCGCTTTCAAGCCCGCTGATTTCAAACGACTCGCTTTCCCGATCGGCAAGAATCACCGCGGATGCAGAAGCACCGAGATACGTGATTTCGGGGATCGGTAAACCCAGGACCGCACGCAGGTGCAAATCGAATTCACTGAGATCCTGCGAGCAGAGCGTGACCATTCCCGTATCATGCGGCCGCGGTGACAGTTCCGAAAAATAAACATCGCGGCCTGAAATAAAAAACTCCACACCGAAAATCCCCGCGCCACCGAGAGCGTCGGTCAATTTCTTCGCCATCTTCTGCGCGGCCACGAGCTGCGCTTTGCCGATCTTCGCCGGCATCCAAGACTCTTGGTAGTCGCCGCGCTCTTGGCGATGGCCGATCGGATTCACAAATAGAGTCGGCCCACGCTTTTGCTTGATAGTGAGAAGCGTGATCTCGAGATCGAATTTAATAAACTGCTCTACAATCACCTTGGCCTTATCACCACGCATACCTTCCACAGCGTAGTCCCAAGCCGTGCCGGCGTCCTCGGCGCGCTTCACCACCGTTTGGCCTTTGCCAGACGACGACATCACCGGCTTCACCACATTCGGGTAGCCAATGTCTTCGCTCATGCGAATCAGTTCCTCGCGCGATTCCGCATACGCAAAGCGCGCGGTTCTGAGTTTCAGTTGATTGGCAGCAAGATCACGAATGGCGTCGCGGTTCATAGTGAGGTGTGCAGCCTTGGCCGATGGCGTGACTTGAATTCCTCGCTGCTCGAACTCAAGGAGCTTCTCGGTGCGAATAGCTTCGATTTCGGGAACGACAATGTCAGGTTTGTGCTCGGCGACTACGCGTTCAAGATCAGTGGCACTCAGCATATCGATCACCTCAAAATGATCGGCCACTTGCATCGCGGGTGCTCCGACATAGCGATCGACCGCGATCACATTGAGGCCAAGGCGTTGGGCCGAAATCACGAATTCCTTACCGAGTTCACCGGACCCGAGCAGCATCAGTTTGCGCGAATTTTTCATGGGCCTCCCTACTTCCAAATGTTATGATCCAAACATAGAGCTGCGTCTATTTCATAAAATCGGCGAAGATGGCGAGGAGAGCGCCGCCGTCCGCCGGTTTATTGTGCAAAACTCTTTGGACGAACTGGTTGAATTCTCGAACGTCATGGCCTTTACCCACCCTACCCACTACGCGCCCGTCACGCGCCAGATGACATTGCCGACATCATCCGCCACCAGTAGCGAACGGTCGGGACCGAGCGTCACGCCAACCGGCCTCCCGTAGGAGACTTTCTCGTCAGGGGCGAGAAAGCCCGTCAGAATATCGCGCGGCGGACCGGAGGGGCGGCCGTTCTCGAACGGCACGAAGACGACGGCGTAGCCGCTCAGTGTGCTGCGATTCCAGGAGCCGTGTTGGCCGATCACCATGCCGTCCGGAAAGCCCGGCAGCGTGCCTGATGGCATCCAGCACAGGCCGAGCGAGGCGGTGTGCCCGCCGAGCGCATAGTCGGGTTGAATCGCCTTCGCGACCATGGCCGGGTCCTGCGGCACGCGGTCGTCCACCGTCTGTCCCCAGTAGCAATAGGGCCAGCCGTAGAAGCCGCCGTCGCGCACTGAAGTCAGATAGTCCGGCGGCGTCTCGTCGCCGAGGCCGTCGCGCTCGTTGACGACGGTCCAGAGCACGCCCGTGTTGGGCTCCCAGGCGAGGCCCACGGGGTTGCGCAGGCCGCTGGCGAAGATACGGCTCGTACCGGCTGCAAGATCGAGCTCATAGATCGCGGCGCGGCCCTCCTCCACTTCCATGCCCATCTCGGCGATGTTGCTGAGCGAGCCGACGCCGGCGTAGAGCTTTTTGCCATCCGCGCTCGGCAGCAGGCTCCGCGTCCAATGCCCGCCGGGCTTGAATGTCACGAGTTTTCGTCCCTCTGCGGTGATGCGGTCCGCGCCAGCCACATAGGGAAAGGCGACCACGCCGTCGGTGTTGCCGACATAGAAGGTGTCGCCGACCAGCGCCATGCCGAACGGCTGGCTCAATCCCTCCATGAAAATCCCGCGCCCCTCCGCAACGCCGTCACCGTCGCGATCACGCAATAGCGTAATGCGGTCGGCGCTGACGCCGAGCGCCGCAGCGCGCCGCATCGTTGCCTGCATCGCATAATGGAACACGCTCCTAGGCGGTCCCGCGATCTGGGTGGCTTCTGCGATGAGCACGTCGCCATTGGGCAGCACGTTGATCCAGCGCGGATGGTCCAGGCCGGTCGCAAACGCGTTGACCCTGAGCCCGGGCGCCGCGGTCGGCGTCTCGCCGTCACTCCAGCCCTGCGCCGTCGGCATCTTGAGCGTCGGGATCGCGCCTTGTGGCTTCGCCGCCGGAATTGCCGGCGCGCTGCCCCAGGCCGCTTTGGGCGCGGATCCCTGTAGACGTCGCCACAGCAGCGCCGCGGCGCCGATCAGCGCGACCATTCGCGCGAAAATGCCGGAAAAGTTCATGCAAGGCCCCTGTTGTTCCCGCGCACCGATGCGCCGAGAGACGGTAGTTATACGATCTTGGCGACATCCACCGAATCAAAGAGACAGGTGTTGGCGCTTTATTGTCAGAGCGCTTCCTCCCTGACCTTTGCCCGCCCAACTGGCGGGCCTCTTTTTCAAGCGAAGACGTCCGGCTTTGCCTCAATCCGGCGCGCGAAACAGCAAGCAAGCATCGCCATAGGAATAGAACCGGTAGCCGGCTGCGATCGCATGCGCGTAAGCCTGCTTCATCGTGTCCAGACCGGAGAACGCCGACACCAGCATGAACAGCGTCGAGCGCGGCAGATGGAAATTGGTCATGAGGATATCGACCGCGCGAAAGCGATAGCCCGGCGTGATGAAGATCGAGGTCTCGCCGTCGAACGGCTGAACGGTGCCGTCTTCGGCCGTGGCGCTCTCCAATAGCCGTAGCGATGTGGTGCCGACAGCTATGATGCGCCCGCCCTGCGCGCGCGCGGCATTCAATGCGGCAGCGGTATCAACCGAGATCGATCCCCATTCGGCATGCATCCTGTGCTCGGAGGTCTCATCCACCTTCACGGGCAGGAAGGTCCCTGCCCCGACATGCAGCGTTATCCGATGCAATTCGACGCCGTGGCGGCGTAGCGCCGTCTCGAGCTCAGGCGTGAAATGCAGTCCCGCCGTCGGCGCCGCAACCGCCCCTTCATTTGCGGCGAACATCGTCTGATAGTCGGCGGCATCGCGATCGTCGGGCGTGCGTTTGGAGGCGATATAGGGCGGCAGCGGCGGCGTGCCGAGATCGGCGATGGCCTGATCCAGCGCCGGACCGTGAAACGAAAACGACAGCGTGATCTCGCCCTCTTCGCCCTTGGCCTCGACTTCGGCGTCGAGATGGCCGAGCAGGCAGACCTTGCCCTCGTTGCCGAAGCGAACGATGTCGCCGGGCGCGAGCTTCTTCGCAGGCCTAACCAGCGCGCGCCAGCGCGAGCCGTCCAGCCGCTTGATCAACGTCGCCTCGATCTTCGGCTCGGTCTCGCGGCCGATGCGCCGGCCCTTGAGTTGGGCGGAGACAACCTTGGTGTCGTTGACGACCAGTTGGTCGCCAGGCTCCAGCCATTGCGGCAACTCAGCGACGGTGCGGTCGCGCAGCACGCCATCGGGTTGCACCACCAGCATCCGCGCAGCATCGCGCGGGCTCGCGGGCCGCAGCGCGACACTGGTGGCGGGAAGGTCGAAGTCGAAGAGATCGGTGCGCATTGGCTGAAGCCGTCATCGCCCGCCTTGTGCGCAATTGCGCACTGGGGCGGGGCGATCCAGTACTCACAGACCGCTCTTATAACGAAGACTGGCGAGTACTGGATGCCCCGCCTTCGCGGGGCATGACATTGGAGTGAGTTGTGAAGCTCAAGCCGCGTCCAGCGCCATGTGCGCTTTGACGATCTTGTCCGGGTTCTGCACCGGCTCGCCGCGCTTGATCTTGTCGACGTTCTCCATGCCCGACGTCACCTTGCCCCAGACCGTGTACTGGCCGTTGAGGAAGGAGGCGTCGTCGAAGCAGATGAAGAACTGGCTGTCGCCGGAATCCGGGCTCGCGGCGCGAGCCATCGAGACGGTGCCGCGCACATGCGGTTCCTTGTTGAACTCGGCCTTCAGCTTGTTGCCGGAACCGCCGGTGCCGGTGCCGTGCGGGCAGCCGGTCTGCGCCATGAAGCCCTCGATGACGCGATGGAACACGATGCCGTCGTAAAATCCCTCACGCACCAGCTTCTTGATCTGAGCGACGTGGCCAGGTGCAAGGTCGGGACGCATTTCGATGGTGACGGGGCCCTGGGTGGTTTCAAGGATCAAAGTATTTTCGGTATCAGCCATGCGTTTTTCTCTTCCGGTTTGGGTGGACGTTTGCGGGTTCTAAATTGGACCGCGAAAGGCCGGCCGGCGACCGCACCGCCCAGTCCCTCGGTAAATGGCAACGGCGTGCAGCGTTGCAATGTCTCCATCACGGCAATTCGGTACGCGACCCTGTCGTTATCGCTGGCGCGTTCCGATTCGTAGGTGATCCTGGGTTGACCGAGAATGGCGCCCACGCGGTTGAAGCTGACGACGACCGTGATGTCCATCGGGTTGGCGCGCGAGTAAGGCGGCGGCTGCCAGCAGGAATACAGTTTGGCGAATATGTCCTTGATGGTGTCGAGTTGCTGCGGCTGAGCCTCCGCATGCGCCCCCGATGCGAGACACACGAGAACAGCGGCAAACCAGACGAATGGCTTGCTGCGGCCCGCCGTCATGGCCTCACTTGACGTCGGATGCGACTTGCACCTTCACCATCTTGTCGGGATCGACGACCGGTTCGCCACGCTTGATCTTGTCGACCACGTCCATGCCCGACACCACTTCGCCGATCACCGTGTATTTGCCGTTCAGCGACGCGCCTTCCGCGAACATGATGAAGAACTGCGAATTCGCCGAGTTGGGATCGCTGGTGCGTGCCATGCCGACGATGCCGCGCTTGTACGGTACGTTGGAGAACTCGGCCGGAAGGTTCGGATGTTTCGAGCCGCCGGTGCCGTTGAAATTCTTGCCGTCGCCGGTCTGCGCCATGAAGCCTTCGATCACGCGATGGAACGGCACGTTGTTGTAGTAGCCCTCGCGCGCGAGCAGCTTGATGCGTTCGGCATGCTGGGGCGCGATGTCGTTGCGCAGCTTGATCACGATGCGGCCCTTGGTGGTGTCGATCACGATCGCATTCGCCTTGTCGAGATTGGCGGGCAGAGGCTGCGCGATCGCGGGGGCCACAACGAACAACGCGGCGAGAACGGCGAGAATTCGGATCATGAAAGCTCCGGTCATGTGGAAACAGGAAAGCGCGTAGAAGCGCGTTAGCCCGCGAACTTGGCCTTCAGCCTCGCGGCAATCTGGGGCGGCACGAAGGCGGAGAAATCGCCGCCCATGCCGGCGATCTGGCGAACCAGGGTGGCGGTGATCGGGCGGACCACAGGCGACGCCGGGACGAACACGGTGTGCACCTCTGGCGCCATCACCTCGTTCATGCCGGCAAGCTGCATTTCGTAGTCCATATCGGTTCCGTCGCGAAGGCCGCGAATCATGATGGTCGCGCCGACCTGCCGCGCCGCAGCTACGGTGAGGTTGTCGTAGGTGGTGCAATCGAAGGCACAGCCGGCTTCTTGCGCAATCGGCTCGCAGGTCATACGGACCATTTCGAGCCGCTCCTCAATCGAAAACAGCGGCTTTTTGCCGGAATTGACGCCGATGGCGACAATCAGCCGGTCACAAAGCGGAACGGCGTGCCGCAGCACGTCCAGATGGCCGTTGGTGATGGGATCGAATGAACCGGGATAGAGCGCGATACGGGACATATTCCCCTCCTACCCCGCCCCGGGCGGCCCGGCAAGCCGGGTTAGGTTCCCTTCGGGTCCGGGGTTTTTACTTCGGGTCGGCCAATGAACCAGTTACGGGACCCTGCGTCTCGGGCGGGCCGGCAATGTTTCGTCCGCCACCGGCCGACGAAACAAAACTCGGTCCGGACGAAACCATTTTCCGCACCCGCGAAGACGGCCGGAAACTTGCGCCCCCTACAAGTCCACCCAACGAAACGACGGGCCGCGAAGGCCCATGACAGGGGACCGTCATGATCAAGGCTTTTTCCGCCATCGCTGTTGCCGCGTTCATTGCCGCCGCGCTGACCGTTTTGCCCGGCTTTGCCCCCCAGGTCGAAGCCAGCGTGCCGCAGGCGCTTGCCAAGGGTGACCGCCTGGACATCCGCAACGTCGGCAAGGATTGCTCGCAGCAGGCCTGGCCGAATTTCGAAGCTTCCTGCCTCCGCGCCGCCGGCTCCAAGGCCGTGGTGAGGGAAGCCCGCCTGGTGACCGCCGACCGCACCCCGTAACGGCAAAATTTTCGTTCCGACCCGACCTCCAAGGAACCGCAGTGATGGCGAGTAGGGATGCCCCCCTGCTCGCCATTGGCGTTCTGGGAGCTTGGATTGCGCGAAATTCTCCTGCTGCCTCAGGCGCGCGAGCATGCGTTCGAGGTCTTCGCGGGCCGCGCTTGACGGATTTGTACGTATCAATCAGATGGCCGGACATTTAGCAGAGAGGAAACACGCGCGTGGCCAGCACGATGTTCGACAGCGCCCTCTATCGCGACGTTTTCTCGACGCCGGCCATGCGGACGGTGTTTTCCGACGAGGCGCAGCTCAAGGCCTATGTGCAGGCCGAAGTGGCGCTTGCCACCGCGCAAGGCGAGACCGGCGTGATTCCGCGCGAGGCGGCCGAGGCGATCGCGCGGCAGGCGCCGACGATCGTGCTCGATATCGAGCAGTTGAAGCGCGACACCGAGAACGTCGGCTATCCCATCGTCGGCCTGGTCCGCCAGCTATCGGAGCGACTCGGCGAGGCCGGCCGCTATCTGCACTGGGGCGCGACCACCCAGGACATCATGGATACCGCGACCGTCCTGCAACTGCGCGAAGCGGTCGCGCTGATCGAAGCGCACCTCGGCGAGGTCATGGCAACCCTTGCCAATCTCGCCCGCCTCCACCGCGATACGCCGATGGCCGGCCGAACCCATCTGCAGCAGGCGCTGCCGATCACGTTCGGGCACAAGGCAGCGATCTGGCTGTCGGCGTTGCAGCGCTCGGCCGATCGGCTCGAACAGGTCAAGCCTCGCGCCCTTCAGGCGCAGCTCGGCGGCGCGGCGGGAACGCTGGCTTCACTCGGCGATCGCGGACTGGATGTACGTGCCGCCTATGCCCGCGTGCTCGGTCTGGTCGAACCCGACATCACCTGGCACGTCGCCCGCGACGGACTGGTTGAACTGGCACAGACGCTCGCCGTGATCTGCGGCGCTCTCGGCAAGATCGGCTACGACGTCATGATTCTGATGGCGACCGAGATCGGCGAGGTGTTCGAGCCGTTCTCCTCGCATCGCGGCGCATCCTCGACCATGCCGCAGAAGCGCAACCCGATCTCCTCGGAAATTCTGCTGGCGAACGCGAAGGCATCGCGCGACGCCGCTTCGCTGATGTTAGATGCCATGGTTCAGGATCTCGAGCGCGCCACCGGGCCCTGGCACTGCGAATGGCTGGCATTGCCCCAGGTCTGTTTGCTGACGGCCGGGTCGCTGGCGCAGGCGCAATTCATGCTGTCCGGCCTGATCGTCGATCCCGAAGCGATGAAGCGAAACCTCCATGCCACGCGCGGGCTGATCGTGGCGGAGGCGGTCATGATGGGGCTCGCGCCCGCGCTCGGTCGTCAGTTGGCCCATGACGAGGTCTATGCCGCCTGCCGCGATGCGTTCGAGCGTGGCGACGCGCTGCTCGATGCCCTGCTGCGACGCCCGACCATCGCGTCGGCCCTGCCGCGCGACCAACTCGCTGCCTTGTGCGAGCCGTCCAATTATCTCGGCACCGCGGGAGCGATGGTGGACCGCGTGCTCGCGCGTCAGAGCAAACGATAAGCACGATCGATAAACATCGACGCGTTACCACGGCAGCGAAATGACGCGAATGGCCACGACCCGACTATCGGATCGGAGCCGAACCTGCCGCTTTCGGAACTCCTGCAGGCGGCAGAGATCCCTTTGGAGCGCGCGCTCGATCTGGTAGAATTCGCACAAGCGAGGAGGAAGCCGTGGACGAGCTGGAGCGCTGGCTGGCGCCGCTTGGCCTGGTGCAGCTCGCACCCGCGTTGCGAGCGAACGATGTCGATCTCAAGATCCTGCCTGAGCTGAGCGAGGCGGACCTGGAGAAGCTCGGTCTCTCGCTTGGCCAGCGCAAGAAGCTATTGAAAGCGGCCGCATGCCTGCCACAGCCCTCCGAGTTGGCAGGCCCGAGCGCCGCGCCGGCACCAAGCCTGAGTGCCGTCTCTTCGGCCGAACGGCGGCAGCTCACGGTGATGTTCTGCGACCTTGTGGATTCTACCGCGCTATCGGCTGGTCTTGACGCCGAGGACCTACGCGAAGTGATCGGCGCCTATCACCGCTGCGTCGCTGAGACGGTCGCCCGCTTCGACGGCTTCGTCGCCAAGTACATGGGCGACGGCGTACTGCTTTATTTCGGCTACCCACAGGCGCACGAGGACGATGCCGAGCGAGCGGTGCGCGCCGGTTTGGCCCTCATCGACGCCGTCGACCAACTGGAAACGTCCGAGAGTCTTCGGGTCCGGATCGGCATCGGCACAGGGCTTGTCGTGGTCGGCGACCTCATTGGCTCGGGCGCAGCACAGGAACGCGCCGTGGTAGGCGAGACGCCCAACCTCGCGGCGCGCCTGCAAGCTCTTGGCGAGCCGAACACCATTGTCGTCGGCCCCATGACGCGTCACCTGCTGGGCGATCTTTTCGAGTACCGCGATCTCGGAACGGTCGCGATGAAGGGCTTTCCGCAGCCGGTCCAAGCCTATCAGGTGCTCCGGTCGAGCGCCGTCGAGAGCCGGTTTGAAGCCTTCCATTCGGCCGGCCTGACGCCACTGGTCGGCCGCGAGGAAGAGCTCGAACTGCTGCTGCGCCGGTGGCAGCGCGCGACCTCTGGGGAGGGGCAGGTGGTGCTGCTCTCAGCGGAGCCCGGGGTCGGGAAATCGCGACTCGTGGCGGCCCTCCAGGAGAAGCTTCAAGCCGAACCGTACTCGCGCTTGCGCTGCTTCTGCTCGCCGCACTACCAGGGCAGCGCGCTGTACCCCGTCATCAAGCAACTGGAGCGGGCGGCCCGGTTTACCCGGGACGATCCGCCGATGGTCAAGTTGGACAAACTCGAGGCGCTGTTGGCGGGCGCAGCGACCGCCACCGAGGACGTGCCGCTGTTGGCGGAACTGCTGTCGTTGCCCTCCGACCGCTATTGCCCGGTGTCGCTCAGTCCGCCAGCGAAGAAGGAGCGCACGCTTCAGGCGCTGGTCCGGCAAATGGAGGACCTGTCTCGGCGCAACCCCGTGCTGTGGGTCTTCGAAGATGTGCACTGGATCGACCCGACCTCGCTCGAGCTCCTGCAGGTGATGGTCGATCGCGTGCAGCACCTGCCGATTCTGCTACTCCTCACCTTCCGACCGGAGTTCCCGCCACCGTGGATCGGCCAGCCGCACGTCACGATGCTGGCGCTCGGCCGCCTGAACAGGCGTGACACCGCCGCCCTCGTGGAGCGGGTGGTCGGCGACAAGGCGCTTCCCCCTGCGATTGTTCATGAGATCGTCGACCGCACGGACGGCGTGCCGCTGTTCGTGGAGGAACTGACCAAGGCTGTGCTAGAAGCGGGAGCCGAAGGGGATGGCAGGGCCGTGCTTTCGCGAACCTCGCCGGGTGCACTCGCCGTCCCGGCTACCCTGCACGCCTCGCTCCTGGCCCGTCTCGACCGTCTCAGTCCGGAAGCCAAAGAAATCGCCCAGAGCGGTGCGGCCATTGGCCGGGAGTTCACCGACGATCTGATACGGACCGTGTCGCCGCTGCCGGAGGCGCCCTTGCAATCGGCCCTCGAACAGCTCGCTGCATCACAACTGATTTTCCGTCGTGGCTCATCGGCTCACAGCTTCAAGCACTCCCTCGTTCGGGACACTGCCTACGGCACGTTGCTGCGCGGCAAGCGGCAAGCGCTGCACGCGCGCATCGCCCGGGCGCTCGAGGAGAAGTTCGCGGACATTGCGGCTACCCAGCCAGAGGTGCTGGCGCACCACTTCACCGAGGCTGACCTCACGGAACACGCTGTGGCCTACTGGCGCAAGGCTGGCCAGCGTGCGGCCGAGCGCTCGGCGCACGCGGAGGCGATCGCCCATCTCCGCAAGGGGCTCATGCTCGTCGATCGGATCGCCGAGCCAGCGGAACGCGCCCGCCGCGAACTCGACCTGCAGCTCGTGCTTGCGCCGGTGCTGATCAGCACCAAGAGCTGGTCGGCACCGGAGGTGGAGCAAGCCTACTTGCGTGCGCGTGACCTATGCCGGCAAGCCGGCGATGTGGCGCAGCTCTTTACCGTGAGCTGGGGGTTGTGGCTCGTTTACCAGCAACGCTGCGAGTTCAAGACCGCTCGCGATCTGCTGGACGAGCTGTTCGCACTCGCTCGGCGCAGCGCCGATCCGGCGCTCCTCCTGCAGGCGCATCATGCCGCATGGACAACTCTTCTCAATCTCCCGGATCTGACCGCGTGCAGGGCGCATCTCGAGGCGGGATTGGCGCTCTATCGGCCGGACGCGTACCGTGCCCATAAATTCCTCTATGGCAGCCACGACGCGGCTGTCTGCAACCGATACACCGCGGCAGCCGCGCTGTGGCCGCTTGGCTTCCCCGAGCAGGCGCTTGCCGCTGCGCGCGAAGCTGTGAGCATGGCTCGGGAGCTGTCGCATCCTTTTAGCCTTGTTCTCGCGCTTGTGTACGCGGCGATGATCTACCAGCATCGGCGGGAAGCGGAGCCGACCCGGGAGCAAGCGGAAGCCGCGATCGCGGTATGCGCCGAGCATGGCATCGCACCGCACCTGGCGGCGGCGGGAAGCATCTTGCGGGGCTGGGCGATCGCGGAACGCGGACAGGCTGTGGAAGGGATCGCGGAGGTTCGCGGCGGTCTCGTCGCCGTCGAGCCCACGGGCGTGCGCATCCGTCGGCCCTTTTATCTCGCGCTGCTGGCTGAAGCTTCGGCGCGCGCCGGAGAAATCGAGCAAGGATTGAATGCGCTAGCCGAAGCTGCGGCCGCTGTCGAGGAGACAGGCGAGCGGCGATGGGAGGCGGAAATTTATCGCTTGATTGGGGAGCTGACGGCGGCGAGGCCAGGCGGCGACAGGACCGAAGCGGAAGCGTACTTTCGGCGAGCGCTTGACGTGGCCGGTCGCCAGAGCGCGAAGACGCTGGAGTTGCGCGGCACCACGAGCTTGGCCCGGCTCTGGCGTGATCAGGGCAAGCAGCAGCAGGCCAGTGATCTCCTCGCGCCGACCTATGGCTGGTTCACGGAAGGGTTCGATACCCCTGACCTGCGGGAGGCCAAGGCGCTGCTTGATGCGCTCCACTGACGCTCCTGTGCGTCAATCGGCGCCGAGGTTGAACCTAGATCGGCAACGCTCCGGAGAGTCCGGTGTGATCTGAAGTTTGTGCCAATCGCGGCAAAGCACCGACACGTTGGCAGGCCGGTTCAATTCTGTGACTGGGCTACGGGGCCGGCGCTCTCGCGAGGGTTGGAGGCGACTTGTGGCAAAGCAAGGGTGAAGGCATCGACCAGCCGGCGTCGCCAGGGTTGCGTTAGCATCGATAGCTTGCCTTCGAGCAGAGCTGCCCTTTCCCGGGCGCCCACGCTTTCCGTGCTCACTTTGAGCAGTTCGGCCAACAGCTTGTTCGTGCGTTCGCACTCTCTCTCAAAGTCGGCCCGGTGGCCGCTGGCAATCACCTTCATCTCTGCCAGCTCAGTCTGCAAGGCCTCAATTCGTTGCTTTAGGGCGGTGACCACCTGGTGACCGGCCTGCGTTTGCGGCTGACGGGGTATTGGCGAATGACTGAATTCGGTGAGATCGACCTGGACAAGCGTCTTGCCGTCGTTGGAGCGGGAGCGCGGCCATCGGTGTCGTTTCACCAGAGCGCGGGCGGCCTCTGGGGAAATCTTGAGCCGTTCGCCCAGATCGGCATACGTCAGCATCTCGACGGGCATGATATCCGCTCCCGTTTGGCCGGACGGTCACCACCCGGACACAGCAAATGTGTAGCAATCTATAGTTAAGGGCTGGTTTACCGCGTGCGCAGCACGCAGGCCCGGAACCCATCGCGCTGCAAACGCAAATGGCGGGATGGATTCCGGGCTCATCACATTCGCGATGCCCCGGAATGACGGTGGACGGCGCTAACCGCCGTTCCCGTTCACGCCGTTCTCGTCTTCCGAGATATGCTCGACCGACACCACGTGCTCGTCCTCCGCCGTATCGAACACGATGACGCCTTGGGTCGAGCGGCCGGCGATGCGGATGTCCTCGACCGGACAGCGGATGAGCTGGCCCTTGTCGGTGACCAGCATGATCTGATCGCTATGCTCCACCGGGAACGACGCCACCAGCTTGCCGTTGCGGTTGTTGACGCTCATCGCGACGATGCCTTTGCCGCCGCGGCCGGTGGTGCGGTACTCGTAGGACGAGGTGCGCTTGCCGTAGCCGTTGACGGAGACCGTCAGCACCACCTGCTCCTGCGCCGACATTTCGGCGTAGCGCTCCTGCGAGAGCTGCAGCGAACCCGAAGTCTCCTCGCCCTCGGCATCAACAGGCTCTTCAACCGCGGTTTCGCCGGCGACCGCGCGGCGCATCTTCAGGTAGGCCGACCGTTCGTCCGAGGTGGTCTCGACATGGCGCAGGATCGCCAGCGAGATCAATTTGTCGCCTCCCGCCAGCGCAATGCCGCGCACGCCCATCGAGGTGCGCCCCGTGAAGACGCGCACATCGGTGACGGGGAAGCGGATGCACTGCCCGCCGGCCGCCGTCAGCAGCACGTCGTCGCGCTCGGTGCAGATCTGCACGTCGACGATCGATTCACCCTCCCCGAGCTTCATGGCGATGATGCCGGAGCGGCGGACGTCGACGAAGTCGGACAGCTTGTTGCGGCGGACCGTGCCCCCGGTGGTAGCGAACATCACGTCGAGATTGCCCCAGGAGGATTCATCCTCCGGCAGCGGCATGATGGTGGTAATGCGCTCGCCCTGCTCCAGCGGCAGGATGTTGATCATCGCCTTGCCGCGGGCGTTCGGCGCCGCCACCGGCAGCCGCCAGACCTTTTCCTTGTAGACCTGGCCGCGCGAGGAGAAGAACAGCACCGGCGTGTGGGTCGAGGCCACGAACAGCCGGCTGACGAAATCCTCGTCGCGGGTCTGCATGCCCGCGCGGCCTTTGCCGCCGCGCCGCTGCGCCCGATAGGTCGAGAGCGGCACGCGCTTGACGTAGCCGGCGTGCGAGACCGTGACCACCATATCCTCGCGCTGGATCAGGTCCTCGTCCTCGACCTCGCCTTCCTGCTCGACGATCACGGTTTTCCGCGGGGTGGCGAATTCGTCTTTCACCGCGGCAAGTTCGTCCTTGATGATCGCCTGCACGCGCGCGCGCGAGCGCAAGATTTCCAGGTAATCGGCGATTTCCACCGCGAGCTTGTCGAGCTCTTCGGAAATCTCCTCGCGGCCGAGCGCGGTCAGGCGCTGCAGGCGCAGGTCGAGAATGGCCCGGGCCTGCTCCAGCGACAGCCGCGCAGTGCCGTCCGGCGCCATCCGGTGACGGGGGTCGTCGATCAGCGTGATCATCGCTTCGACGTCCTTGGCCGGCCAGTCGCGCGACATCAACGTATCCCGCGCCGTGTTCGGATCGGGCGAAGTTCTGATGACGCGAATGATCTCGTCGATATTCGCAACCGCAATCGCAAGACCGACCAGGATATGGGCGCGGTCGCGCGCCTTGTTGAGCAGGAACTTGGTGCGACGGGTGACTACCTGCTCGCGGAACGCGATGAACAGCGTCAGCAGATCCCTTAAGTTCATCGTCTGCGGGCGGCCGTTATCCAGCGCCAGCATATTGGCCGGGAAGTTCGATTGCAGCGGCGTGAAGCGATAGAGCTGATTCAGAACGACATCGGCCATCGCCTCGCGCTTCAACTCGACGACGACACGGAAGCCGTCGCGGTCGGATTCATCGCGCAGGTCGGCGACACCTTCGATCTTCTTTTCGCGCACCAGTTCGGCGATGCGCTCGACCATGGTGGCCTTGTTTATCTGATAGGGAATTTCAGTGATGATGATCGCTTCGCGATCCTTGCGGATGGTGTCGATCGTGACCTTGCCGCGCATCACGATCGACCCGCGGCCGAGGTGGTAGGCCGAGCGGATGCCCTGGCGGCCGAGGATGATGCCGCCGGTCGGGAAATCCGGCCCCGGAATGATGTTGATGAGATCGTCGATGCCGAGCGCAGGATTGTCGATCAACGCCACGCAGGCGTCGACGACTTCGCCCAGATTGTGCGGCGGGATGTTGGTTGCCATGCCGACGGCGATGCCGCCGGCACCGTTGACCAGCAGGTTCGGGAACCTCGCCGGCAGAACCGACGGCTCCTTCTCGGAATTGTCGTAGTTCGGCTGGAAATCGACAGTGTCCTTGTCGATATCGCCAAGAACTTCCAGTGCGGACCGGGTCAGACGGGCTTCGGTATATCGATAGGCCGCGGGCGGATCGCCGTCGACCGAGCCGAAATTGCCCTGGCCGTCGATCAACGGCACGCGCATGGAGAAATCCTGCGCCATCCGTACCATCGCGTCGTAAATCGACTGGTCGCCGTGCGGATGATATTTACCGATCACGTCACCGACGACGCGCGCGGATTTGACGTACTTCTTGTCCGGCGTGTGCCCCTGCTCGTACATCGAATACAGGATGCGCCGATGCACGGGCTTCAGCCCGTCGCGCGCGTCCGGCAGCGCCCGCGCCACGATCACGCTCATGGCGTAATCGAGGTAGGAGCGTTTCATCTCGTCGAGGATGGAAACGGGGCGAATGTCGGAGTGCTCCGGCGGCTCGCCGGGCTTGTCGTCTTCGTTGTCGGACAAAGGGGAATCCAGTCAGTTCTCAGCTAAGAATCATATAGCGCATCGAGGGTCTGATAACCACCCCGAAGCCGTCAGGAGGAAGCTGTTTTTCCGCTCGTTTTTTCATGGACTTACGAGGATCGGAGACAGCTCTCCCGAGCCCTGCCGGAACCACCGTTTCAGGGCCGGAAGACAGTGTCAAAAACGATGTTCCCACGACAGGCCTAGTGGCCGAAAACCACCGCATGCATGATCCGTCCCGGCAGGAAGGTGAACAAGCCGGCGACGACGAGCGCTCCAAAGAAGATCGACACCATCGCTTTGCGGTGACCGCCGACATTGTGCCGGCGGGCATGCAGGACCGCGAGCGTCAGCATGATCGGCACAAAGATCGACAGCAGATGGATCGGGCTGAACAGCCCGAACATCCGAATCTCATGGATCCAGAGCGAACTGATCGCGACCGCCGCCATCAGCACGACCCAGATCCAGCCGATGGTCCGGTGCGGCAGGGTTCCCTTCGGTGCTGCGAATTGCACGATGCCAAGCGCAAACGCCGCCATGGCTGCGAAGGCATGCAACGGGATCGTCCCGGGCGCCTCTAGCAGCGGTGCGAGGCTCATGGTGGGCGCTCCAGATCCGGTTGGCGTTCAAGGCTGGAGCAGTCTAAGTGAAATACCTCATGCGAATATTAATAGCATGACGGCTGAGCGAGCCGACCGCACACTCGGCGCAACGCGCCCGTAGATAGGTTTTCAGCCGAATGCAGCGGATTCCCGCGGCGGCACATTAGCTGTAATGGCAGGCGTGAACGCCCCCTCTCGCAAGCGAATTTCTTGCTAGCCGATGCGCCGGCCGAAGGCTCGGCTCTAGAACGGGATGTCGTCGTCCATATCGCTGTTGCGGCTGCCCGCTGCGACCGCCCGCCGCGGCGCCGAGCTAGCCGGACCGCTCGAGCCGAAATCACCGGAATCATCGGACCCGAAGCTGCCGCCCCCGCCGCCGCTGCGGCCGTCGAGCATGGTCAGGTTCGAGTTAAAGCCCTGCAGCACGACCTCGGTCGAGTATTTGTCGACCCCGCTCTGGTCGGTCCATTTGCGCGTCTGCAACTGACCCTCGATGTAAACCTTGGCGCCCTTCTTCAGATACTGTTCGGCGACCTTGCAGAGCCCCTCGTTGAAGATCACCACGCGGTGCCACTCGGTCTTTTCCTTGCGCTCGCCGGTGCCTTTGTCGCGCCAGGTCTCCGATGTCGCGATGCTCAGATTGGCGATCGGTCGCCCGTCCTGTGTCCGCCGGATTTCAGGATCCTTGCCGAGGTTTCCGACCAGAATCACCTTGTTCACGCTTCCCGCCATCGCCGCTCTCCACTCGATATCGCCGGCAAAAATCACTGGTTCGGCCGCTTCCGTGCCGGCCGTCTTCAATTCTTGACCTGTCGCTTGTCCGTTTCCGCGTCCGCTCCCGGACATCCGGACCTATACACTGACAGACCCCGCTGACTTGGCGATCCCTCGGCAAGTCGCCGGTTATCCACATATAGCATCGCCTACGTGCGCGTTCCAGCTTTGTTCCGGATAACGCCCTATATGCGCCTGCTGGCGGCTTTGCAATCTCCAAGCGAACCCCGGAAACCCACGGGAGAACCGAAAGAAGCGAAATGGAACCCGAAAGTTCCCGTCTCGGTTCCAATTATACCAGATAAATCATAAGCTTCGTTCCATAAACTTGGTTGGCGCCTGTTGCATCCAGGACACGCCATTTCCGGTCGAGTCGCGCTATAGAATGCTTCAGCGGCGCGGGCGCTCGCGTCACAACAACGCTTCAGGCCTAGCGGGAAGCGGACAAAACTGGGGATAGATCATGAAGAAGTATCTGTTAGCTTCGGTTGCTCTCATTGCGTTCGCTGCACCTGCGGCGGCGGCCGACCTCGCTGCGCGCCCTTACACCAAGGCGCCGCCTGCTCCGGTCGCTGCCGTGTATGATTGGACCGGCTTCTATATCGGTGCCAACGGTGGTTGGGGTTCGGGCCGCAAATGTTGGGACCTCACCGCCGACGCTGGGGGTCCGTTCATTCCGCCCGTGGCCGAAGGCTGCCACGATGCGACTGGCGGCACGGCCGGTGGTCAACTCGGCTACCGCTGGCAGGCCGGCACCTGGGTGTTCGGCGTGGAAGGGCAAGGCAACTGGGCTGACTTCACGGGTTCCAACACAAGTCTGGCCTTTGTCCCTCTCGTCGAGAATGAGTCGAGGATCAACGCGTTCGGGCTGATCACCGGTCAGGTTGGCTATGCCTGGAACAACGTCCTGCTCTACGTAAAGGGCGGTGCTGCGGTGACCAGCGACAAGTACAAGGGGTTCGATGTCGCGACCGGGCTGCTGATCGACAGCGCCAAGGAAACGCGTTGGGGCGGCGTCGTTGGTGCCGGTCTCGAAGTCGGCTTCGCCCCGAACTGGTCGGTTGGCGTCGAGTACAACCACCTGTTCATGGGTGACCGCGACGTCGACTTTGCTGCATCCGGCAACTTTGTTGGTGTTCCGGCCGGCTCGTTTTCGAGGACTAGTAACATCAGCCAGGACGTCGATCTCGTCACGGTCCGCGTCAACTACCGCTGGGGTGGCCCAGTCATCGCGAGGTACTGATCGCAAAGCCAGCGCGGTACTACGGAAAGGCCGGCTTCACGCCGGCCTTTTTGTTTGCGGTGATAACCAGCACTGAAAAGGCCGGCCTTGCGCCGGCCTTTTTGTTTGGTTGTAGACCGGCACACCCGACACCCGGAACGGTTGTATTTCCATGCTTTTGCCGCTGATGTGGTATTTCCGCGACAGCATTTTTCGGGAACTTCGCGCTATATCGCCAAGCAACCTCAAATTGACGGCTGAGGAAAGTTGCGTTGGAGAGCCGCGAAAGGAAAAAGAAAATGAAGAAGATTCTGCTGACCACCACTGGCCTGATCGCGCTTGGGATGGCGCCTGCGATGGCCGCCGATCTCGCTGCTAGGCCCTACACCAAGGCGCCGGCCGCAGCGATTGCGATCAATAACTGGACCGGCTTCTACATCGGTGCGATGGGCGGCTACGCGCAGGAAAACAGCGATGGCATTGGTACGCTCAGCGGCGGCTTCGCCGGCGGCACCGTCGGCTACAATTGGCAGACCGGCCATCTCGTTCTCGGCGTTGAAGCCGATGGCGCCTGGGCTGACGTGGGCGCGACACTGGGCGTTCCCGGCCTAGCTTCGGTTGACTACACGATTCGTTCGATGGGCACCGTTCGCGGCCGCATCGGCTACGCCTTCGATCAGGTCCTGCTCTACGGCACCGGCGGTTACGCATGGTCTGATAACCGCCTGACTGCAACGCTCCTCGGCTTGAGCGCCTCGGACAGCAAATTCCACTCCGGCTGGACTGTCGGTGCCGGTGTCGAAGTCATGTTCGCACCGAAATGGTCGGTCAAGGCTGAGTACCTCTATCGCAGCCTCGAAAGCGCGAACTACTTCACCGGTGCTGTCCCGGGCGGCGTTCCGATCGGAACGATCAATCTCAACAGCGTTCAGGTCGGCGTGAACTACCACTTCTGAGCGCAAAAAACATAAGCCCTTCTGCTAAAGCTGAGGCGCCTCCGTTCCGAGAACCGGAACGGAGGCGCTTCTGTTTGTGAAGTTCGGATCGGAGCTGCTGACTGCTGCTGCCAAAAATATGACAGCACAAACAATCCGTTGATGATTCGCGCGCAGCACTGGAAATTCCCTGCCGTTCTTCCTATGTTCCGACTTTCAATCAACGGCGCCTGATCCCGGTCCCTCGCCGGCAATGCGCGCCCAACGTGGCGCGTGCCTCGCGCCTGGAAATGCCGATATGGATGAAGTGCTAAGGGCGAAGCGCCAACAGAACGCCGGCTCCGCATCGCGTGCGATCACCATACGCGGCGCACGCGAGCACAATCTCAAGAATGTCGATCTCGAGATTCCCCGCGACAAGCTCGTGGTGTTCACCGGCCTCTCCGGCTCCGGCAAATCCTCGCTCGCCTTCGATACCATCTATGCCGAGGGCCAGCGCCGCTACGTCGAATCCCTCTCGGCTTACGCGCGCCAGTTCCTGGAGATGATGCAGAAGCCGGACGTCGACCAGATCGACGGGCTGTCTCCTGCGATCTCGATCGAGCAGAAGACCACGTCGAAGAACCCGCGCTCCACCGTCGGCACCGTCACCGAGATCTACGACTACATGCGCTTGCTATGGGCGCGCGTCGGCGTGCCCTACTCGCCGGCCACGGGATTGCCGATCGAAAGCCAAGTCGTCTCGCAGATGGTCGATCGCGTGCTGGCACTGCCCGAAGGCACTCGGCTCTATCTGCTGGCGCCGGTCGTGCGCGGCCGCAAGGGCGAGTACAAGAAAGAGCTAGCCGAATGGCTCAAGAAGGGTTTTCAGCGCGTCAAGATCGACGGCACTTTCTATGAGCTGTCCGAGGCGCCGGCGCTCGACAAGAAATTCCCGCACGACATCGACGTCGTGGTCGATCGCATCGTGGTCCGTCCCGATCTCGGCCAGCGCCTCGCCGAAAGTTTTGAGACGGCACTGAAGCTCGCCGAGGGGCTCGCCGTGATCGAATATGCCGATGCGCCGGCGGGCGCGCCTGCGGCCGAGGACAAGAAGAAGACCGCCAAGATCCACGACAAGAGCGGGCCGGAGCGGATTCTGTTCTCGGAGAAATTCGCCTGCCCGGTCTCCGGATTCACGATTCCTGAAATCGAGCCGCGGTTGTTCTCGTTCAACAATCCCTATGGCGCCTGCCCTGCCTGCGGCGGCCTCGGCATCGAGCAGCATATCGACGAGGACCTCGTCATTCCCGACAAGGAATTGACCTTACGCAAGGGTGCGATTGCGCCCTGGGCAAAGTCGTCCTCGCCCTACTACATCCAGACGCTGACCGCGCTCGGCAAGTTCTACAAGTTCACGCTCGACACCAAGTGGAAGGACCTGCCGAAGAAGACGCAAGCAGCGCTGCTGCATGGCTCCGGCGACGACGAGATAAAGTTCTCCTACGAGGATGGCGTCCGCTCCTACGATACCAAAAAGCCGTTCGAGGGCGTCATCACCAACCTCGAGCGCCGCTACCGCGAGACCGAGAGCGAATGGGCGCGCGAGGAACTGGCAAAGTATTTCTCCGACATCCCCTGCGAGGCCTGCAAGGGCCATCGGCTCAAGCCCGAGGCGCTCTGCGTCAAGATCGGCGGCAAGCATATCGGCGAGATCTCCGAACTGTCGGTGAAGCGCGCCGGCGAATGGTTCGAAAGCGTGCCGAAGGCGCTCAACGACCAGCAAAACGAGATCGCCGCGCGCGTCTTGAAGGAGATCCGCGAGCGGCTGTCCTTCCTGCTCGACGTCGGCCTGAACTACCTCACGCTCTCCCGCTCTTCCGGCACGCTCTCCGGCGGCGAAAGCCAGCGCATCCGCCTCGCTTCGCAGATCGGCTCCGGGCTGACCGGCGTGCTCTACGTCCTGGACGAGCCCTCGATCGGCCTGCACCAGCGCGACAATGCGCGCCTACTGGAGACGCTGAAGCGGCTGCGCGACCTCGGCAATACCGTGATCGTGGTCGAGCACGACGAGGACGCGATACGTCTAGCGGACTACGTGCTCGACATCGGTCCCGGCGCCGGCATGCATGGCGGCCACATCGTGGCGCAAGGCACGCCCGCCGACATCATGCGGAATCCGAAATCGCTGACCGGCAAATACCTCACCGGCGAGTTGTCGGTGCCGATCCCCGAGCGCCGGCCGCCGAACCATCGCCGCACCATCAAGGTCGTCAACGCCCGCGGCAACAATCTGAAAAACGTCTCGGCGGAAATTCCGTTGGGGCTATTCACCTGCGTTACCGGCGTTTCCGGCGGCGGCAAGTCCACGCTGCTGATCGACACGCTCTACCGTGCCATCGCGCGCAAACTCAACAACGCCAGCGAAGGCGCCGCCCCCCACGACCGCATCGAGGGGCTGGAGCATATCGACAAGATCATCGATATCGATCAGTCGCCGATCGGCCGCACCCCGCGCTCCAACCCTGCAACCTATACCGGCGCCTTCACCCCGATCCGCGAATGGTTTGCCGGCCTGCCCGAAGCCAAGGCGCGCGGCTATGAGCCCGGCCGCTTCTCCTTCAACGTCAAGGGCGGCCGCTGCGAGGCCTGCCAGGGCGACGGCGTCATCAAGATCGAGATGCACTTTTTGCCCGACGTCTACGTCACCTGCGACACCTGCAAGGGCAAGCGCTACAACCGCGAGACGCTCGAGGTCCTGTTCAAGGGCAAGTCGATCTCGGACGTGCTCGACATGACGGTGGAAGAAGCCGCCGAATTCTTCAAGGCGGTGCCGCGTGTGCGCGAAACGTTCAAGACGCTGCACCACGTCGGCCTCGACTACATCCATGTCGGCCAGCAGGCCACCACCCTCTCCGGCGGCGAAGCCCAGCGCGTCAAGCTCGCCAAAGAGCTCTCAAAGCGCGCCACCGGGCGCACGCTCTACATCCTGGACGAGCCGACGACGGGACTGCACTTCCACGACGTGGCAAAGCTCCTGGAAGTGCTGCACGAGCTCGTCGCCCAGGGCAACACGGTCGTCGTGATCGAGCACAACCTCGAGGTCGTCAAGACCGCCGACTGGGTCATCGACCTCGGCCCCGAAGGCGGCGACGGCGGCGGCGAAATCGTCGCCTGGGGCCCGCCGGAGGACATCGTCAAGGCGCCGCGAAGCTATACGGGGAAGTTTCTGGCGCCGGTGCTGAAGAAGGCGGAGGGCAAGCCGCGGAAGAGTGCGGGAGCGAGTGAGGCGGCGGAGTAAGGACGCATGGCCGCAAAGAAACTGGAGCTTCGAAATTTTATCCAGATCGATGAAAAACAGATCGACTCAATCCTGGCTCAGCTTTCAACTTCGTATTCGGTGATTGAGAATCTCAAAGCTAAGTTCGGGTTTTCATATGCGAGCGCTACGTTTGAACTCGAAGCCAACTCAAGAAGAGACACAAGCGTGGTCAGGAAGATTGCTCGACTTGAGCGCTATTTGGAGCGCAACCGTCTCATCAGCACGGCACGCCCACGACGGATGCCGCACGCGCTTTTGAATTCATCCCAATATTGGTGGGTGAAGGAAACATTCACTGCGCGAAGAGTGACTATTCCGGCATCGTCCATACTCAAGACCTCTGGTGCCGAGGTACTGACGGTATGGGTATCTGACCCAAAGCGTGCTCCTAAGCCGAGGCACGAATGGGACTTCACTGGCAGCTTTTTATTCTTACCAACCATGCACTACGACGAAGGAAAGACTAGCACTGTCTGGTCTGGTTGCTCGGCTTTGCGGTTCATCGCAAATGCAGCGCTGGGACAGCCGCTAGCCGCTACCGATCCCAACGAGAGTCTCGGGAGGTTCAGCACTAAGCATCCAATTGAAAAACTCGCTGAACTCAACGCTACGGTGCACGAAGCACGGAGGCTCGAAAGCCTCTATTACGTAAGATACATCACGAACGAACAGACTTACCTAGTGAAGGACCGCGAAGTGAGAGTGAATGATGTAGTCGGTTATCCGATTTACATCTCAGCGTACCCTGAGCTCTTTAGATCCGCTTCATAAGCCTTGGACAGTACGTGGGATTAGTAGAGCGCAGCGAAACCCATCACCGTCGTAAAGCGGTGGGGTTTCGCTACGCTCTACCCCCGTACGGCCCTACACCCCCCAATAATGCGGATGCGGTCGCGAGCGGTCGCCCCAGTCGAAGGCGTCGTCGTCGAGTTCGGACGGGCCTGCGCGCAGATCCTCCAGTGTCACGTCGGATTGGTAGGCCTGACGCGCGGGATCAAATCGGAGTGCGTCCCACCGGATCGGACAATGATGGTGGCTGCCGAGTAGCCCTCCGGTCTTGATCACGGCGTAGGCAACCGTTCCGCTCACCTTGTCGAGCATCAGCCGCTCGATCGAGCCGAGCTTTGTGCCGTCGCGCCCATACACGCTCACGCGCTCGACGCGATCACTAGGCACCAGGGTATGAGGCATGGCGACCTCCCTGCTTTCCCTTGTTCGGTCAATATATAGCACAACAGCGGACCGGCTTGGATGATCCAACCTGCGACAAAGTTTGCAGTTGCTGTGGGATGGGTGGAGCGACTTGTCCGCCCAAGCCCAACGAGCATAGGCGGAAGCGATACCCATCGAAGTTGCCGCGCGATGCACAATGGTGGTTTCGCGGAGCTTATCATCGGGCCGGCCGACAGGCCGGCCCCGTTGGCTCCGCCCACCCACAAACCCTCACTCCTCGATCGCGGCCTGCACAAATCCATCCGGATCGTCGCAAAACTCGCGCAGCACCTTGTAGTGGTCGGTCTCGCGCACCGTCACCGGCTCCAGCCCGTACTTCGTCAGCCGCAGCAGCGTCGCGTTCGGATACGCCATCAGCACTGGCGAATGCGTGGCCATGATGATCTGGCAATGGCCGATCTGGTCCATCCGCCGCATCAGTTTGAGAAACTCGATCTGCCGCGATGGCGACAGCGCGGATTCCGGTTCGTCGAAGATGAAGATGCCCTGGCGCTGGCAGCGCTCCTCGAAGAAACGCAAAAAGCCTTCGCCGTGGGAATGGGAGAGAAAGTCAGGCGGAGGTGGCCCGGGCGTTCCGATGGCGGCCTCATCGAGGTATCGCGCGACGGAGAAAAAACTCTCAGCGCGGAAGAACCAGCCATGGGTGATCTTGGGCAGCCAACTTGCG
Organism: Bradyrhizobium sp. AZCC 1577; assembly: GCF_036924575.1. Taxonomy (NCBI): domain Bacteria; kingdom Pseudomonadati; phylum Pseudomonadota; class Alphaproteobacteria; order Hyphomicrobiales; family Nitrobacteraceae; genus Bradyrhizobium; species Bradyrhizobium sp. AZCC 1577. Next base: position 4,559,728 of record NZ_JAZHRQ010000001.1, on the reverse strand, counting down.
CGAAGCGCAGTTGACAGCGTGCCACCCATTTTCTCCAACGCCTTCGAATGATCGACGGGCATGTATCCCTTGCCGCCACCGGCTTCGTCGTAGCCGGCGAGCACAGCAATGCCTTCGAGCAAGGTCGATTTGCCGGTGCCGTTCTCGCCGACGATGATCGTGATCGCCTTGTTGAAACTCAGTTCGAACTCATCGCGCAGCAGCGGCAGGCAGAACGGATAGACCTCGCGGTTGGTGATGCGTGCCGGCTGCAGCCAGATGCGCTTGAGGTACGGCGCCGGCAGATTGATCGCACGATTGCGCTTGTAAGCCATGGTTCGCAGCCCCGCGGAACAAAGTCATTCGGAAGGGTTATACAGACAATGCCGCACAATCCTAGATGGTACCCTGCCGATGCCGAGCGCCGCCTACACCCTCTTCCGCAATGCCATCCTCGGCGAGCAGCAGGTCGTCTGCGTTTATGACGGCCGCGTCCGCGAACTATGCCCGCACATCATCGGCGCCAACAAGAGCGGTGAAGAGGTCGTGCTGGCCTGGCAGTTTGCCGGCGAAAGCAGTGGCCCGCTGCCGCAATGGCGCTGCCTGAAGCTCGCGAATGTCAGGGATGCGCGCACGCGCCCGGGCCGCTGGCACGAGGGTCGCTCGCATCGCACGACGCAGACCTGCGTCAACGAGATCGATCTCGACATCAACGTTCACGTTCGAAAGCGGCGCTGACGCGAGGCCTGCCTGCCCTCTCTCTCTCGCGCGCGCGCAAATCGAGAACGCACTCCACGCCACACGTCGCCGCACTGCTGTCGAAATAGCAACCTGTCCGCGCCAATGAGCGAACGCGCTTCGGTCCAATTTTTGCCGGCATACATGACGTATGGTTAACCTGCGAACGACGTTCTCACATCCGCGCAAACGTCGCTTGCAGACGGCTCTTTGGGGGCGCATTCGCGCCCGCTTTCCGAAAACGATACGTCACCATGCCGGTGCAATCGGTCCGCTATGGGGCCTGCAGGGGGTTATACGAGTGTTCAACTTCAGGGGACAAAATATGAAACGACTACTTTTAGCTGGTGTGGCTCTTTCGGTCGCGAGCGCGGCCTCGGCCGCCGACCTTCGGGCGCGGCCCTATCCCAAGGCCGCCCCGGCGACGGTGGTTGCCGCGTATAACTGGTCCGGCTTCTATATCGGCGCGATGGGCGGCTATGGCTGGGAGAGCGAGGGCGATGGCGGCGGCGGCTTCGGCGGCGGCACTATCGGCTACAACTGGCAGCTTCCCGGTAGCCAGTTCGTATTCGGTGTCGAAGTCGACGCCGCCGGCGCCAGCATCAAGGACAGCCTCACCGCAGACATCGGCGGGGGCGTCCTGGCCACGGAGGAACTCAAGATCAACTCGTTCGGCAGCGTGACCGGCCGCGCGGGCTTCGCATTGGATGCGGCCCTCATCTACGCCAAGGGCGGTTTTGCGTGGGCCAACAGAAAGGACTCCCTTTCAGTGCCCGCGCTCGGCGTGTCGCTTTCGGATAGCCAGTCTCACACCGGATACACCATCGGCGGCGGCCTCGAATATTTGTTCACGCCGAACTGGTCGGCCAAGGCCGAATACATGTACACCAGCCTCGGCAGCGAGACCTACAATCTGGGCGGCGACGTGTTTGACTCCGGCACGATCGATTTTCACACCATCAAGGTCGGCGTGAATTATCACTTCAGGTGAGCCGAGAATTGTAACTAATACGAACCGTCGTCACCCGCGAAAGCGGGTGACCCAGTATTCCAGAGACAGCGGTGTTTGGCCGATAAGCCGCGGCGTACTGGATACCCCGCATTCGCGGGGTATGACACCGAGTTTGTAACGAACAACGGACCGCTCAAAGCACCTCGAGCACTAGCTCCATCGTCATCAGCACCGGATTGTCACCGCGCATCAGCCGCCCCTCGGCGATGCCGCCGAGATAATCGACCAGCGCGACATCGAGCTCAGCCTGCAGTATGCCGTCGGCGCCGGGCGCGATCAGGCCGTCCCTGATCGCAAGCTCGGTTGCAAACGGCACCACGGTTCGGCCATCGGTGAAATGGGCGCCGATGGTGGAGCCGACGCCGCCGTGAATCCGCGCACGCAGGAATCCGTGCTGCCGGCAGAACGTCTCCAGCGCCGCTGCAAAATCCTGGTTCGGCCGCAGCCGCAACGCAAAGGCGCGGCTGGTGGTCTCGCCGGCCGTGCTCGCGCACGCCACCGGCCCGAACAATTTGAAATTGGTCTCGGGATCAGGCTCAGCCACAAACATCGCGCCGTCGATGCCGAATGCTTCCACCGCGAACGATTCGGCGACGACGCTTTCCTCTGGAAGAATGTGGCCGCCGTGCAGATGTCCGTCCGTCTCGGTCCACAGCCCGTGGCAATGGAAGAACGGCGCGCCGTCGCGCCCGCCGAGCGTCATCGCGCCGAGCTTCAGTCGCGTGATGCCGGCGGGCCGAAACGTGTCGCTGTAGAACGCGGCATTGGCGCCGGTCTTCGACAGCGCCGGCATCACATAGGCAAACGGCCCGAGTGCCCCTCCCCGCATGCTCAACACGCCGCCGGAAAATCCGGCTTCGGCAAAGCCGCGGCGCGCGGCCTCGAGCAGCGGCAGGCCCGCCTGCAGCGTGAACGAGAACGCCCGTCCCCGCGCCTCAACCCATTGGATGCGCTCGGGCGCGGGCGGCCCGGGCTGCGCGACGCTGCGCATCGCCTCAGCTATCCGTCTTGGAGATAAGGTCAAGCAGTCCCCTCGCCTCCAGTTCATCGCGAACCAGCCGCTTCGGAATCTTGCCGTAACCGGATTTCGGCAGCGCCTCCCAGAAGAAGAAGCGCTTCGGCATTTTGTAGCGCGGCACCTTGGGCGCCAGGAATGCGGCAAGCTCCGCTTCGCTCACGGCGCCAGCGCCCTCGCGCGCGACGCAGACGGCGACGCCGACCTCGCCCCAGAACGCGTCGGGCACGCCAAGCACCGCCACCTCGCCGATCGCGGGATGGGTGAGAATCTTCTCCTCGACCTCGCGCGGATAGATGTTGGAGCCGCCGGAGATGTACATGTCCGAGGCGCGGCCGGTGATGTAGACGAATCCCTCCTCGTCCATGTGGCCGAGATCGCCAGTGCGAAACCAGCCGTCGCGAAACGCCTTCGCGTTGGCCTCGGGGTTGTCATAATAGCCGGCGAACACGGCGGGGCCGATCACGCAGATCTCGCCGGTCTCGAACGGTTTGAGCTCGCGCCCATCATCGCCCTGGATCGACACCTGCATGCCGGTGCGCTCGAAACCGCAGGTGCCGATGCGGGCCTGCGGACCGTCCTCCGTGTCGTGTAGACTGGCCGGCATCACCGTGATGTTGCCAGTGACCTCGCCGAGGCCGAAATACTGCACGAGCACCTTGCCGAGTTTGTTCAGCGCGGCCTTCTGGTCCTCGCGATACATCGGCGCGCCGGCATAGATCACGAAGCGCAGCGAGGAATGATCATATTTGTCGACCGCCGGATGCTCGACCATCATCTTCAAAATCGTCGGCACGGTAAAGATGTTGCTGACGCGATGAGCCTCAATCAACCGGAACGCCTCGGCGATGTCGAATTTTTCCGACGGCAGCAGGATGGTCGGTACGCCGCGCGCCGCCTGCACGAGCTGGTGCACGCCGGCGCCGTGCGACAGCGGCGCGACCACCAGCGAGGCATCCGTCTCTATCGTGCCCGGCATCAAATCGGCGAGATGATTTGTCACCACAAAGGCCATCTGACCATGGGTAAGAACCGCGGCCTTGGAGCGCCCGGTCGTGCCCGAGGTAAAGAAGAACCAGCAGGGATCGTCGTAGTCGACCGCCGCATTCTCGACCTTGGCGCCGGCATGCTCGGCGATCACGTCACTGACTGCCCTCTCGCCGAGGGCGCCCTCGCCGATCCGCCAGATGAATTCGAGCGCCGGATTAGCCGCCGCCGTAGCGTGATCGGGGAAATCGCCATGGCACAAAAAAGCCTTCGCACCGGAGGCGCTGGCGAGATAGGCGGCCTCGTCCGGCATCAGGCGGAAATTGGTCGGCACCCAGACTGCGCCGAGCCGAAACGCCGCGAACATCGACCAGAACATCTCGTCGCAATTTTTGGAATGGACGAGGATGCGGTCGCCCTTGGCGATACCGCGCGCGGCGAGGCCGGCGGCCAGAGCCGACACGGCACCATCGATCTCGCGCCAGGTCCAGGATTTGTCGCCCCAAATGAAGCCAATGCGGTCGCCATGGCGGCGGGCATTCTGGGTCAGCATATACGCCAGATTCATCACCCGGCGCGACATCCGCGCGAGACCGCCGCGCGGGATAGGAATGGTCACCGTTTCAGTCACAGGGAATCAACCATCACGCTTCGGAAAACAGAACATATCATGGCAACGATAGCAGAAAGCCCGCTGTGAGCTCAAATCCGCCGTCGCGGCTTACCGGCCATGATAGTCTCCCCGCCAGCGGGCCGACGTCACCATGATGCAGCCACGCGTTCGCGTCCATAAGCCAGCGCAAATGATTTTCGTCGGCCAATGGAAGATCGACGACATCAAGGGCGCGGTCAACGGCAGCGCGGTCGGTCGCGCGCTGCTCGTCGAGTCGTTCAAGTACCGGGATTGAATCGAGAGCCCGCCAGCCACGTGTGGGGCCGACGGGCTCTCCAGAATCTACTCTCTCCAGAATTTACTGCGGATGATTGGCCAGTTCCTGATCGCTCAAGCGCCAGTCCTGCCAGAGCTGAAGCGCACCCAGCAGGACGACGATTCCACCGAGGGCGACGTGCCAGGCCCGAAGCATGTCGTCACCGGCATAGCCGAACATGAAGGGCGAGGCGGCCAACCAGAGGCCGAGCGCGATCTCCCCCACCTCCTCCCAGCGCTGCAGTGCGACATATTCGAGCTGGGCCAGACCGAAGACCAGCATACCGATGACAAACGTATTGAGGATCATGGTGCTGCGTTCGGCGTCCATCACGTCGTGGCTGGAGAACGGAAACCACGGCGATACCACGATCAGCACGCCAAGCAGCATGCCGAGCCAATCTTCCCATGTGCGATGCTTGCTGATGAAACCAAAGCCCGACATTGTAGACCTCCCCTTGAAAAGAGGCACACGTCGGCGGCCGCGATCACAGCATTTCCGATATCGAACCCAGACCCGGCCGCCTCAGCGGCGTATGTCATTCTAAAGACGTAGGAACCTCACCCCCGGTTGCAAGACCTCGCCGGCAAAGTTCCTGTGCAATTACGCGTCCTTATTGCACTGCACCGAGGCGCTGCGCGCTCTCGCGCTTGCGCCAGCGAGCTCGTTGAGGTGGTCGGTTGCGACGGTATCACCGCGGTGCCCAGCAATGCAGGGGTCAAGGCTCAAGACAGCATATCAGCGAGGCAGTCGTCCGTTCGTCGCCGGTTTGCATCGGCGGGTTCATGTCTCTAAATCGAACGGTGAATCATCCGGGAATCGCTGCATGGCCGCCGTCCGCGACAACAAGACTCAAAACCGCTTCGAACTCGATGTCGATGGCGCCGTGGCGTTCGCGAATTATCGCATCACACCCGCGGCGGTCATCATCACCCATACCGAAACGCCGCGCGCCCTGCGCGGCCGCGGCATCGCTTCTGAGCTGGTCAGGGGCGCCCTCGAACTGATCCGCGCCGACGGACGCAAGGTCATCGCCGGCTGCGGCTTTGTCGTGGATTATCTGCGCAGAAATCCGGAATTTGCCGATCTGACGGGGTGACGTGGCACACCAAAGCACCGTCGTCCCTGCGAACGCACGCCGTGTAGTCAATTGCTGCGCTCGATGAAAGACAACGCGGGCGACATTCTCACCCATCATTGCCTTCCGTGGTCATGGGCCCCTGCTTTCGCAGGGGCGACGGCGATAGCTGGCACTCTCACGTAATCCGGATCGACATATCCGGCAGGCCCTCGAGCTTACACAGGATAACGTCGCCCTTCACGACGGGACCGACATTTTCCGGTGTGCCCGAGTAGATGATGTCACCAGCCTTGAGCTCGAAAGCTTCCGATAGCTTGGCGATTTGCTCCGCCACGTTCCAGATCATATTCCGCAGATCGGAGTTTTGCTTGACGGTGCCATTCACCGCCAGCGAGATCGCGCCCTTGGTAAAATGGCCGGTCTTCGTGGCTGGATGAATCGGCCCGAGCACCGCGGAGCGATCAAAGCTCTTGCCGATTTCCCATGGCTTCTTCTCGTCGCCCATTGCCCGCTGCAGATCGCGCCGCGTCATGTCGAGGCCTAACGCATAGCCGTAGACATGATCGAGTGCCTGCTCCACGGGGATCTTGGTGCCGCCAGATTTCAGCGCCGCCACCAACTCGACCTCATAATGATAGTTCTTGGTGAGCGACGGATACGGATGATCGCCAACCGTTCCGATGGCGACATTCTGGATCGCGTCGGTCGGCTTTTGAAAGAAGAACGGCGGCTCGCGATTGGGATCCGAGCCCATTTCGCGGGCATGCGCGGCATAGTTGCGCCCAATGCAATAGATTCGCCGCACCGGAAAAACATCGGTCTCGCCGACGATGGGTATGGTCGTCGTGCCAACAGGAAAAATCGATTTCGGACCGGCCTGCGCTGCGGCCGTGCCCCCTTGCGCCGCCGTACCCGCCAGCGCCAGCGCGCCCGTGGCCAGAATGGTCCTGCGATCAACATTGCTCATTGGCATCCTCCTTGTTTTATGAGTCTTCTTGTCCGCCTGCATCTACAGCGTTTTCTCCACGAAGTAGATACCGTTTACGCGTTTGCTGCGTTACAATCGCACCAAAAAAGAAGGCCCGCGCCGCCGCGGACCTTCGCATGCCAGGACCGAGCGAAGCGTCAGTGCTTGATATCAGGCGGCAGCTTGCCGCCATTGGCGGCCAACTTGGCCATGACCTGCTTGTGCAGCCAGATGTTCATGCTGGCGGAATCGTTGCTGTCCCCGGTGTAGCCGAGCTCCTTCGCGAGCTCCTTGCGCGCGGCGAAGCTGGAATCGATGTCGAGCGCCTTCATCAGATCGACGATCGAAGTCCGCCACGCCAGCTTCTCGCCCTTGGCCCTCACCGCCTGGTCGAGGATCGGCGCGACGTCGACGGTCGCAGCGGCCGGTGTAGCGGCCGCACCAGATGACTCGGCCCCCGCGGCCGCGCCGCCGCCAGCCGGCGCAGCGTCTGCCTTGGTGCCGAAGATCGCGCTCATGATTTTTCCGAAAATGCTCATCGTTTTGCTCCCAATGACTTGAGGATGGGGTGAGTCTTTGGCGGCACTGTTTGACCGGCAGCACCACGCCGGGATCGCCTGCAAGTCTAGCCACCCAAGGGAAGCTTGCCAATGAAACATTCACCTAAGCGTGAGTGTGTTTGTTGCTGTTTGGAAGTATCCTATCTCGACAGTTCGCGACACGGTCAGTTCCACCCTCTGTCTTCGCGTCTGGCCTGATCGTGATCGTTTTATGAAACGGCGCGTGTGCGTCTTTCGATTGGCGCGCAAATACGACGACGAGGGAGACAGCGACCATGGCCACCTATCACGGCAATGTCACATCGATGGCGCAGCGCGCACCGGATGCCGCTGCCGCGCCAGTCATCCGAACCATCGGCTTTGCCGAACTCGGCCGCGCGTTGCGGCGCGGCTGGGAAGATTTCAAGGCGGTGCCAAGCCACGCCATCCTCCTGTGTGTGATCTATCCCGTCCTCGGACTGGTGCTGGCACGCGCCGTTCTCGGCTATTCTGTCATACCGCTGTTGTTTCCGCTGGCCGCCGGCTTCGCCCTGATCGGCCCATTCGCCGCGCTCGGCCTCTACGAGATGAGCCGCCGTCGCGAACGCGGTGAACCGGCAAGCGCCTGGGATGCGCTCGAGGTGGTACGCTCGCCGTCGTTCGGCGCGATGCTCGGGTTCGGCGTGCTGCTGCTGGCACTTTTTGCGACCTGGGTGGCGACCGCGCAGGCGATCTACATCGCTGCGTTCGGCTATGCGGGAGTGACCGGCTTTTCCGATTTCGTGACGCGCGTGCTGACGACGCCACAAGGCTGGTGGCTAATCGTGGTTGGCTGCGGCGTCGGCTTCCTGTTTGCCCTCGTCGCGCTCTGCATCAGCGTGGTCTCGTTCCCACTGATGCTGGAACGTCATGCCAGCGCTGCCGATGCGATGGTGACCTCGCTGCGCGCGGTCGCACACAACCCGGTGCCGATGGCTGCCTGGGGCTTGATCGTCGCGGTGCTGCTGTTCGCGGGAACGTTGCCGTTCTTCCTCGGCCTTGCCGTCGTCATCCCGCTGCTTGGGCATGCTACCTGGCATCTCTATCGGGAGACGATAGAGCCGGAACTCGATCCGCAGCCGTTTCCGCCCCGCGCGCACCGCGAACGCAAGCCTGCTGCCGACTTCCCGGCCAATCTGTTCCCCTGGCGGCGCAGGGAATAACGTATAGGCCTGCACGGAACCTGATCGATCAATCCGCCGGTCGAATCCGACCGGCGGATTGGCAGTTCACCTCTCACTAACGATGAATTGAGCACATCCAACGGAATGGCATTGCGGGCACCTACATAAGCCTTGTTTTGGCCGACCTTGCTTCGAACATTCGGCGTGGCGTCGACACTAATGCTGAAGACGCATCGATCGTGGAGCGAACGGCACGATGATCTCTCGCCTTTCCCTACGCGCCCTGACCTTGGGCGCGCTGTTACTGACCTCTGCGGCCGCGCTCGGTGCGCCCTGCGGCACGGCCCCGTTCGAAACATGGCTGGAAGACTTCAAGAAGGAAGCGGCCTCCAAGGGAATATCGGCGTCCGCCATCCAGGCCGGCTTGACCGGCGTCACGCTCGACAAGAGCGTGTTGGCCCGCGACCAATCGCAAAAGGTCTTCAGCCAGAGTTTTGAGGAATTCTCCGGCCGCATGGTCCCGCCCCGGCTGACGCGTGGATCCAACATGCTCAAGCAATACGGCTCGGTGCTCGGGCGCATCGAACAGGCTTATGGCGTGCCCGGCGAAGTGCTGGTGGCGATCTGGGGCTTGGAAACCGATTTCGGCGTCAACATCGGAAAATTCCCGACGCTGCGCGCGCTGGCGACGCTGGCTTATGATTGCCGCCGCGCCGACATGTTCAAGGCCGAGTTGATGGACGCACTGCGCATCGTCGAACGCGGCGATATCGCGCCGCAGGAAATGCGCGGCGCCTGGGCCGGCGAAATCGGCCAGACCCAATTCATGCCGTCGTCCTACATCAAGTTCGCGGTCGATTTCGACGGCAACGGACGCCGCGACCTCCTGCGCAGCCCGCCCGACGTGCTGGCCTCGACCGCCAACTTCCTCGCCAACCACGGCTGGCAGCGCGGCAAGGACTGGGAACCCGGGAGCGCCAATTTCGCTGCGATCAAGGAGTGGAACAGGAGCGAGGTCTACGCAAAGACCATCGGCTATTTCGCGACGCAGCTTTCGCGGGCGCCTTAACGCGAACTCAGAGGGCCGGCCGTAGTAACCGGCCCTGCAGGCCGACCTATTCACCAAAGCTGCTATTGCGGCAGCCCCATTTACGACAGTCCACCGTAATAGTGAATATATATTCATTTCGTTTTGCAAACAACATGCGATTCACGCATAAGAAAATTTTGAAAGCGTCGGTATTTGCGGCACGTTTGTCGGCCCTTGAAAGCCCTCAAGCTGGTTTCTGACCTCCCTGGCCGCCAGTTAAGGGTAATCTGACGATTACGAGAAACCCGCAAATCTACGGCATTACTTTACATGTTTGGCGCGCGCCCATCGCGCTTCCGTCGGCTAATCCGCCACGATGTCGACTCGTTAAGCGGCCGTTACCGTCGTTATGCGTTCTGGGATTAGCTGCATCGCAACATAAGAAGTTCTGCACTGCAAAAAACCGAGCTATATTCATTTCAACGATGAAGCCGTCCTCCAAGGGCTGAATCGTAACTGCAAGGAGACTACCATGTTGCTCTCGCTCATCCGCATGATCCAGGCTTTCCGGGATTATCAGCGCAATGTCAGCGAACTGTCCCAGCTCAGCGATCGGGAACTGGCCGATATCGGCCTTGATCGTTCGGACATTCCGCGCGTTGCCGCCGGAAACTATAACGGCTGATCATTGCTCAGCCGCCTGGATGAACGGATAACGCCCGCCCCGCTGCGGGCGTTGTCGTTTGCACCAGGCCAGGCTTCGCTTGGAAGCGCTTCGTAGGTGCGCCGTGCGCGAAAACGCGCTAACCCTGCGCGCATGATTTCCAACACTCCCCAAACTGACACCGTCCATGTGATCGGCGGCGGCCTCGCCGGCTCGGAAGCGGCCTGGCAGATCGCCAATGCGGGCGTTCGCGTCGTCCTGCACGAGATGCGACCCTTGCGGATGACCGAGGCCCATCGCACCGAGGGCCTGGCCGAACTCGTCTGCTCCAACTCGTTCCGCTCGGACGACGCCGCCAACAACGCCGTGGGCCTGCTGCACGCCGAAATGCGCCGGCTGGGCTCGCTGATCATGCGCTCCGCCGACGCCAACCAGGTGCCTGCGGGCGGGGCGCTGGCGGTCGACCGCGACGGCTTTTCCGCCGCCGTCACCCGTGCCTTGCACGACCATCCCCTGATCGAGATCGACCGCTCGGAAATCGCCGGCCTGCCGCCGGCCGAATGGGGCAACGTGATCGTCGCGACCGGCCCCCTCACCTCGGCGCCGCTGGCGGACGCCATTCGCGAACTGACCGACGAGAACGCGCTGGCGTTCTTCGATGCGATCGCGCCGATCGTGCATAAGGACTCCATCGACATGTCGGTAGCGTGGTTTCAGTCGCGCTACGACAAGGTCGGGCCCGGCGGCACCGGCGCGGATTACATCAACTGCCCGATGACGAAGGAGCAATACGACACCTTCGTCGCGGCATTGCTCGCGGGCGAGAAGGTGGACTTCAAGGACTGGGAGACCAATACGCCCTATTTCGACGGCTGCCTGCCGGTCGAGGTGATGGCCGAACGCGGCCACGAGACGCTGCGGCACGGTCCGATGAAGCCGGTCGGATTGACCAACCCGCACAATCCGACGATCAAGCCTTACGCCATCGTGCAGTTGCGACAGGACAACAAGCTCGGCACGCTCTACAACATGGTGGGCTTCCAGACCAAACTGAACTACGGCGCGCAGCAGCGCGTGTTTCGTACCATTCCGGGGCTCGAGAACGCCGAATTCGCGCGGCTCGGCGGCCTGCATCGCAACACCTTCCTGAATTCGCCAAAGCTGCTGGATGGGCAATTGCGGCTGCGCGCGCAGCCACGGCTGCGCTTTGCCGGCCAGATGACCGGCTGCGAGGGCTATGTGGAATCCGCGAGCATCGGCCTGATCGCAGGTCTCTACGCTGCGGCAAATGCGCGAGGACAGTCGCTCGAACCGCCGCCTGCGACCACGGCGCTGGGCTCGCTGCTCGGCCATATCACCGGCGGCCACATCGAAACGATCGAGGCCGGAACACGCTCGTTCCAGCCGATGAACATCAATTTCGGCCTGTTTCTCCCGCTTGCCAGCGTGCCGACCAAGAAGGCCGATGGCAGCAGGCTGCGCGGCAACGAGAAGACGGTCGCCAAGAAGCAGGCGCTCAGTGCCCGTGCGCTGACCGATCTCGATCGCTGGATCGCCGATCATCTGCGCGTAGCGGCGGCGGCGTAATCCATGGGCTTGCCGAAAGACGACGCTGCCATTTTGTCGGCGCGATGGACCGAAGGCGTGCTGCTGAAGCGTGACGTCTTTTCGACCGTCGAACGCGGCCGATTTAGCGACGATGCCGGTGAGGTCGATGCCGTGCTGCGCCGGCTCGATCAGGTGCCGCCATGGTCCTATCCGCTCGCCCAACATCTGTTCGTCCGCGAGCGCCGCGCGCTGGCATTGGCACGCGATCTCGACGTCGGCCCGAGACTGCTATGGGCCGGTCGGCAGGCATTGGTGCGCGGCTTCATCGACGGCGTCGCGCTGCATCTGGCAAAGCCCCATGGCGACATCGCCTATTTCCGTTCAGCCAAGCTCGCTCTTCGCAAGCTGCACCGCGCCGGGATCTGCCACAACGATCTCGCCAAGGAGCAGAATTGGCTGGTGGGCCGCGACGGCCGCGCCTACCTCACCGATTTTCAACTCGCGGCGTGCTTCAAGTCCCGCAGCCGGCTATTCCGGATCGCGGCTTACGAAGATCTGCGGCATATGCTGAAGCACAAGCGCAGCTACGCGCCGGCCGCCCTGACGCCGATGGAGCGCAAGATTTTAGCGCGCAAATCCCTTGTCGCCAGTATCTGGCTCAAGACCGGGAAGAAGGTCTATCAGGCCATCACCCGCGGCCTGTTCAACTTCACCGATCGCGAAGGCGGCGGCCGCCGGCTGGTCAACGATGCGCCGGTGCTGAGCGCCCTGATCAGGAAAAATCCTGAAGTGCGCGATACCGCCATTGTCGCCTTCGCCGACCGCCGTACCGGCGTCGGGCTGTATGCCTTCGTCGAGGCCGACAAGGTCGCGCTGGAAAAGCAGCTACGCAGCGAGCTTTCCTCCGCCAAGGGCGTCAAACCGCCGGAGCACATCCAGGTGGTGCATGCCCTGCCCCGTGATGCCGCCGGCAAGCCGCGCACGGAGATCCTGCAGCTCGTCGCCATGAACCAGCTCGACCTGATCGAGCCGCTGATCACGAGCGATATCGACCGCGCGTTCCTGAAGGACATTCTGGAGAGCCGTAAGAATCTGCGCGATCGGTTCAATTTTGAGAGTAGCGAGTTGAATTCGTGACAGCCACTCCAGCGTCATTGCGGGGAGCGCAGCGACGAAGCAATCCATTCTTCCGTTATGCCGCGAGATGGATTGCTTCGCTCCGCTCGCAATGACGCTGCAAGAGCAGCGGCCACCTACCCGCCAAACTCCCGCGAGCGCGAAGCGCGCCAGAGCGTCCACAGCGTCCGGAGTCGTGACGTTACATGCGGCACGAACGGATCGACATCAGCCCGTGACATACGCTCCAGATCGCGGCGGACCATCGCCAGCGGAAGGAATACCGGCCGCGCTTGGGGCGTCACATGCGTGAGCAACTCGAAGGCCGTACGGAGATGTTTTTGCCCCTCTCCAATCAACTGATCGATCGCGGCACGCGCCTGCGGCGTCTGCTTGCCCGAAAAGACCTGCTCCATGCCGCTGCCATGTTGCTGCAGCAATTGCAGTGGCACGAACAACTGCCGCCGCGCAGCATCGAGCGGCAGCGCTGCGATCACCTGCGCCATGCCCTGGGCGAGACCCGCATGGCGGGAGAGATGGTCGATCGCCACCGACGGCTGTGCCGCAGTCCGCGCAGCCAACGAGAACAGCGCCGAGGCAGTGTCGGTGACATAGCCTTCCAGCGCCGCCATCGACGGCATTGGATCATTGTAGAGATCGAATTGGTGCTCCTCGATCAGCCGCGACAGCGGCTCGATCGGCAGGCGGAATTCGGCAATGGTCTGCAGGAGTTCGGCTGTAACCGGATTGCCTTCGACGCCGCCGCGGCCGGCGCCTTCCAGCATATCGGTCCACCATTGCAGCCGGATTTCGCCCGGCAACGGCTGGCTGACCTGCTCGCGCACGCGCAAAATCTCGACGTTGAAGGCATAGATCGACAGCAATGCGCGGCGCTGGATCTGAGGCAGGAACAGTGTCGAGGCATAGCGGACAAAGTCGTGCGTGCGCACCAGATCGGCGCAGAACGCAGCAGATTCTTTCGACGTCGCCGTGGCGCTCATAGCACGGCGATCAACGCCGCAGCGACGCGCCGCCGCTCGCCCAGCATGATATTGTAGGTGCGGATCGCCGGCCCGGTCTGCATCGGGTCCAGCACCACCCTGACCGCACGCAGCGCCTCGCGCAGCCCACGCGGGGGCAGCCAGATTTCGGTGCCGGTGCCGACGATCAGCGTATCGATGGAATTGGCCGCCTTGAACACGCGGTCCAGCGAATATTGATCGATCTCCGCGGGCTTTGTCACCGGCCAGGCCCAGATGCCGTCCGGCAGGCACAGCAGCGAGCCGCGATGCGACATGTCGGCGAAAGCGAAGCCGCCCTTGCCGTAGGCTTCGATCGGTGCCGGCCTCGGAAGATGCGGAGCGTCCGAGGATGTTGCCATGACTATTTCTTTGCCGGCGTATCCGGCTTCTTCGCAGGCGTATCCGGCGCCTCGCGGTGCTCGCCAACGCCGAGATAGATCAGGATCGGTGCGGCGATGAAGATCGAGGTGTAGGTGCCGACCAGCACCACGCCGAACATCATGACCGCCGTGAAGCTGTGAATCGCGTGGCCGCCGAACACCAGCAGCGCCAGCAACGCCAGCGTCACCGTGACGTGGGTGATGATCGAGCGCGACAATGTCGAATTGATGGATTCGTTGAGCAGTTGCGGCATCGGCATTTTCTTGTAGCGCCGCAGCATTTCCCGGATGCGGTCATAGATGACGACCGTGTCGTTCAGGGAGTAGCCGAGGATCGTCAATAGCGCTGCGATGCTGGTGAGGTCGAAATCGACCTGCGAGATCGACATGAAGCCGATCGTCAGCACGATGTCGTGGACGTTGGCGATCATGGCGCCGAGCGCGAACTGCCATTCGAACCGGAACCAGAGATAGATCAGGATCGAGAAGATCGCGAGCATCAGGCCGATCATGCCGTAGGCCAGGAGTTCACCCGAAACGCGCGGCCCTACCACCTCGACGCGACGGTAGTCGACACTGTCGCCGAGCGCGCCGCGAACTTTCTGTACGGCCGCCTGCTGGGCGGCGTCGCCACCCGGCTGCTCGGCCACCCGGATCAGCACGTCGTTCGGACCGCCGAACTGCTGCAACTGGACTTCGCCGAGCCCGAGCGCGCTCAAAGTCGTGCGCATCGCGCCGATATCGGCGGGACCGGACTTGTTCTGCACTTCCAGCAGCGTGCCGCCCCTGAAATCGATGCCGAAATTCAGCCCGTGGGTAAAGAACAACACGATCGCGACGATCGAAAGCGCCGCCGAGATCGGAAAGCTGATGCGCCGGAAGCGCGTGAAATCGAAATGCGTGTCGTCAGGGACGATGCGCAGCGGCGGCAACAGGTCGAGCACGGCAACTACCGTCAGAATGACGATCAGAACGCCCAACCCAATGAGAACGTAACTAGTCACAGCAAATCCTTAGATCGGCACGGTCTTCGGCCGCTTCCACCGCACCCAACCGGCGACAATCAGGCTCGTGAGCGTAAACGCTGTGAAGACGGTGGTGATGATGCCGATGCCGAGCGTAACGGCAAAGCCGCGAACCGGGCCGGTGCCGATATAGAACAGCACCGCGGCGGCGATGAAGGTAGTGATGTTGGAGTCCAGAATGGTCGACAGCGCGCGCCGGAAACCGGCGTCGATCGCCGAAATCGCGTTGCGGCCGCCGCGCAATTCCTCGCGGATGCGCTCGTAGATCAGCACGTTGGAATCGACCGCGATGCCGACCGTCAGCACGATGCCGGCGATACCGGGCAGCGTCAGCGTGGCGTTGAGGAGCGACAGGATGCCGAAGATCATCGCAACGTTGATCGCAACCGCGATGTTGGCGAACACGCCGAACAGGCGATAGGTCACCAGCATGAACACGATGACCATGATCGAACCGACATAGGCCGCAAGCTCGCCCTTTTCGATCGAGTCCTGGCCGAGGCCGGGGCCGACCGTGCGCTCCTCGATCACGGTCAGCGGCGCCGGCAGCGCGCCGGCGCGCAACAGGATGGCCAGATCGTTGGCGGCCTGCACGGTAAAGCTGCCGGAAATCTGGCCGGAGCCGCCGGTGATCGGCTCTCGGATCACAGGGGCGGAAATCACCTCGTTGTCGAGCACGATCGCAAAGGGCTGTCCGACATTCTCGGTGGTCGCTTGGGCGAATTTTCGCGCGCCGGAAGTGTTGAAGCGGAAGCTGACGATCGGCTCGTTGGTACGCTGGTCAAACCCCGGCTGCGCGTCGGTGAGGTCACCGCCAGACACCAGCACCTGCCTTTTGATGACGTAAGGCACTTTTGGCGACGAGGCACTCATTAGCACCTCTGAGTCCGCAGGCACCCGGCCCCCCTGCGCCTGCTCTGGCGACACAGTCGGATCGACCATGCGGAATTCCATTTTGGCGGTCTTGCCGAGCAGATCCTTCAATCGCGTCGGGTCCTGCAAGCCCGGCACCTGCACCAGAATCCGGTCGGTGCCCTGCCGCTGGATCACCGGCTCCACGGTGCCGAGCTGGTTGACGCGGCGCTCGACGATCTGGATCGACTGTTCGATCGTTTGCCGGATGCGGTCGGTGATCGCAGCTTGCGGTACGGCAAGGCGGATCAGGCCGCCGCCGGCGTCCGAAACCTCGAGGCTGCGCTGCCCACTTGAGCCGAGCAGACCACCAAGCGGCTGCGACAGTTCACGCACCTTGGGGAGCGCCGCCTGCAGGTCGCTCTCCTTGACGCGGACCTCGACGGCGTCGGCGCGCACGGCCAAGCCCGTATACCCGATCTTGGCGTCGCGCAGCACGCGACGGACTTCGTCGCGCACCTGATCGAGCTTTTCCTTCTTCACGTAGTTGGAATCGACTTCGAGCAGCAGATACGAACCGCCCTGCAAATCGAGGCCGAGCACGATGTGGCGCTGCGCCCAAAGCGGCCAGGTCTTCACCCGCTCCTGGGGGAAGAAATTCGGAACCGCGCAAAGGCAAACGATCAAGGCGGTCAAAATGATCGCCAGCGCCTTCCACCGGGTGAAATACAACATCGAGTAGACCCGTTAGATCCAGGAAAATGCACCGCGGCAAGCGGCGCGGAAAACTCAGCTCGCGGACGTCTCGTCCTTGGCTTCACTCTTTTCCTTGGCCGGCTCGCCCTTGGCGCGAACGCCCGAAATCATCTGCCGCATCTGCCGCACGCGGACGCCGTCCGAAATCTCGAACTCGATCTGGTCGTCGTCCACCACCTTGGTCACCTTGCCGACCAGGCCGCCCGAGGTGACGACGGTGTCGCCGCGGCGGATGTTTTTGACCAGTTCCTGATGATCCTTGATCTTCTTCTGCTGCGGTCGCAGAATCAGGAAGTACATGATCACGAAGATCAGTGCGAACGGCAGCAGCGACATCAACATGCTGTTGGCATCGCCACCGGCTGCAGCCTGGGCGTACGCAGGGGTAATCAGCATTCGAACAATCCTCGTGAGACGGAAAAGAACCGGCCATGCCTGGGCACAGCAGCTTGGGCATGTCGCCGGTCCGGGTAAATTTGCGCGGACTATAGCGGCGGCGGGCCCAATTGCAACGTTGGCCGCCCCCTCATTTAGGCCGCTTGCGAGAGCTTCCAAGGCCCGTTAAGGCTGCCCCGTCAGGAACTCGGGAAATGTCGAAAAAAGCCAAGAAAACTGCGGCCAAAACTGCGGCTCAAACAGCGTCCCGCGCCGCCCCCAAGGCCGCCGCGCGAGGACATGGGAAAACCGCGACAAAAGGTCCGGCAAACAGGCTTAACGGCGCCACCGCCGAGCGGATCGCCATCGCGCTGGAAGCGATCGCCGGCCATCTCTCGGCGGCCTCGCCGGCGACGGGAGGCCCCGAGGCGTTCGGCTCGGCCGATGCCTTTGTCTGGCATCCGGAGGGGCGCCTTTCGCCGGTGCCGCGCGTCAGCCGCGTCGACCTCGGCCTGCTCAAGGGCATCGACCGGATGCGCGACATCCTGATCGAAAATACCGAGCGCTTTGCCGATGGCCTGCCCGCCAACAATGCGCTGCTGTGGGGCGCACGCGGCATGGGCAAGTCGTCGCTGGTGAAGGCCGCTCACGCCAGCATCAACATCGACCGCAAGCCGGCCGACCGGCTCAAGCTGATCGAGATTCACCGCGAGGACATCGAGAGCCTGCCCGGCCTGATGGACCTCTTACGCAGCTCCGATTTCCGCTTCATTGTGTTCTGCGACGACCTCTCCTTCGACGGCAATGACGCCTCCTACAAATCGCTGAAGGCGGTGCTGGAGGGCGGCATCGAGGGACGCCCCGACAATGTCATCCTCTACGCCACCTCGAACCGGCGGCACCTCTTGGCGCGCGAGATGATCGAGAACGAGCGCTCGACCGCGATCAACCCCGGCGAAGCCGTCGAGGAGAAGGTGTCGCTGTCGGATCGTTTTGGCCTATGGCTCGGCTTCCACCGTTGCAGCCAGGATGAATACCTCGCCATGGTGCGCGGCTATTGCGGCCATTTCGGCATCAAGATTGCCGACGAAGAGCTGGAACGCGAGGCGCTGGAATGGTCGACCACCCGCGGCTCCCGCTCGGGGCGCGTCGCCTGGCAGTTCACGCAGGAATTGGCCGGAAGGCTCGGCGTGAGGCTGGCCGGGAAGTCGTGAAGGACTGCGTTCCCCGGGCGCTGCGCTGCGCGTAGCGGTGCGCTGAAGAACCGGGGTCCAACTTCACGGCGCGCTACAGCGATGGGTCCCGGCTCTGCGGCGCAGCGTCCCGCTGCACCGCGTCCGGGACACGAAGCCTCACGCCCCGTTCAGGAATTGAAGCGGGTCAACCGGTGACGATCCCTTGCGGATTTCGAAGTGGAGCTGCGGCGACCCCACCTCGCCCGATTGACCCGATTTGGCAATGATCTGGCCGCGCTTGATCGTATCGCCGCGCTTCACCAGCAGTTCACTCGCATGGGCATATGCGGTGACGTAACCGTTGGAGTGCCGCACCAGAACCAGATTGCCGTAGCCCTTGAGCTCGTTGCCGGAATAGGCGACCACACCATCTTCCGCGGCTTTCACCGGCGTTCCTTCCGGCACCGCCAGGTTGATGCCGTCATTCGACTTGCCGTTGGTCTTGGCGCCATAGCTCGTGATCACCTTGCCGCGCACCGGCCAGCGGAAGGTCGGCAGCGCGCCGGTGGCTTCGCTGGGCTTGATCGAGGCTTGCTCGACGACGGGCTTCTCTTCAGTGACGTTAGTGACGTTGGTGGTCGCCTGTGCCAGCCGGGCGCTCTGCGGCGGGCCGCCGGCGGCAGCCATCTTGGTGGCCGGTGCCGCAACCGCTGCGACCGGCTGGGCGGGAGCTGCGACAACGGGCTGCGCCACTGGTGCTGCGGCGGCGGATTTCGAACCAGGCACGGTCAGCTTCATGCCGAGGCTGAGCTTGGCGGACTGATCGAGATTGTTGGCCTTGGCGAGCTCGCTGACCGAAACCTGATTGCGCCGGGCGATGCTCATCAGCGTATCGCCGCGATTGACGACATGGACGGTCGGCGCTGCCGCCGCGGCAACCGGCTTGCTGGCCGCAGGCGCGAGGGCCGGCGCGGGCGCTGCCGTCGCCGTCTGGCGCGGAATGATCAGTTGCTGGCCGGGCGACAGCACGCGCGGGCCCTTATAGCCATTGGCCTGCAGGATCGCAGCGGCTGAAACGTTGTAGCGCTTGGCCAGAATGTCGAGCGTGTCGCTGGTGCCGACGATAATCGTAGTGCCGCCCGGCGCGGATGGGCGCGCAGCGGCCACCGAGCGCGGCGGCACCGTGGCGGTGGTCTCGATGGGCGGACGGGAAGGCGGCGCATAGGACGAAATCCCCCGCCCTCCTCCCGACACCCCGCCCGAGTTGGCGGGATAGGCCGGCGGCGCAGCAACGGCGGGCGGCGGCAGGTCCTGGGACTGATATTGCGGGGTCGAGGCCTGCGGCCGGGCATATTGCGGCGGCTCGCGGCGTTCGACGGCGGGAGCGCGCACCGAACCGGTCGCTTCGGGCTGAGAGGCAAAGGGATTGGAGAACGAGCTATCGGAAAAGCGCGTCTGCATATCGGCGCTGCAGCCGGCAAAGCCGACCGACATCAGCGCCAGCACCGCGGCCTGCGGCACCCGACGCGAGCGAAGCAACTCGGCGAGACGGGACATGGTTACTCACTCGTACGCAACAAAATACTGTTTTGAGTAAACACGTACCGAGTAAATAACCGCTTAACCCTTGGAATAAGATGTTGGCGGGAACCGCCAATCCGGGATTCTACAGTTCGCGCGCAATTCCCGGCAGGGCCGGGACGAAGCGGACATCGACCAATTCCTTGCGCTCAAAACCGCTGTCCGTTCGGGTCACCCTGACCAGCGTCTGGCTGCCATGATGGGGCCCGACCGGCGCGATCAGGATGCCACCCGGCAGCAGCCGCTCCAGCAGCTTTTCGGGGATTTGCTCCATCGCAGCCGTCACGATGATGCGGTCGAAGTCGCCGGCGCCAGGCGGAATCTGGAATCCGTCGCCCAACATCACTTCGATATTGAAATAGCCCAGCGCTTCGAGCCGGTCGCGCGCGGTGTCCGCCAGCGTCCGGTAGCGCTCGATGGTCAGGACATGCGCGCATAGCCGCGACAGCACCGCGGCCTGGTAGCCGGAGCCGGTCCCGATCTCGAGTACCTTGTGGTGCTTTTGCAGTTGCAACTGCTCGGTCATGTAGGCGACCACGAAGGGCTGGCTGATGGTCTGCCCGCAGGCGATGCCGAGCGCGCTGTCACGATAGGCATGGCTGCGATCGCCAGCCGCCACGAAAGCCTCGCGGGGCACCTCTTCCATGGTCCGCAGCACCGCCTGGTCGCTGATCCCCCGCCGCCGCAGAGTGAGCTGAAACATCATCTTTTCGAGCGGTTCTTGGGACATCGCGGTCTCGTGGCGGGAGGCCTGCCGCCAATCCGGTACTTCGGCCTCGCCGAGATGTAGTATAGCGTCCGCGCACTTAAGGAACGATTTCCTTAAAGATTGTTGTTCCTCGTCCGGAACTGGGACCGCGTCCCGACGTTAGGGGCCCGGAAAATCCTTCGCGAAGAGTCTTTACACAGCGCCTACCCGCCCATACCGACATTGCACCCAGGTCCGTTTTTTGCGAACCTCGACACTCGGAAGGGCAAGGAATCCATCATGGTAGCGACACGGCCGGCGGGCTGTTCAGTTTTCCTCGTTGAAGACGAGGTCATGATCCGCATGATGGTCGCTGACATGCTGGAAGAGTTGGGCCACAGCGTAGCCGCCGAGGCCGGCGAAATCGGTGAAGCGGTCAAGCTGGTGCAATCCACCGAATTCGATCTCGCAATTCTCGACGTCAACGTCAACGGCAAGGTGATCACGCCGGTGGCCGAACTGATCACAGCGCGCAACCGTCCGTTCATCTTTGCAACCGGCTACGGCTCCTCCGGCCTGCCGCAGGAATATCGCGACCGCCCCGCGCTGCAGAAGCCATTCCAACTGGAAACCCTGGCCCAGGTGATCGCCTCTACGTTGAAGAGCGCGCCGGTTTAGGCCGCATAACGGCTATCGTCCCGGCGAACACCGGAATGGCAAGAGATGCTTACATGTCACGAACAGCAAGGCTGCTCGACTTGATCCAGACGCTGCGGCGATACCGCCGTCCGGTGAGTGGAGCGCGACTTGCCGATGAACTCGATGTTTCACTGCGCACCATTTATCGCGACATACAGACACTGATCGCGCAAGGTGCGCCGATCGAAGGCGGAGCCGGGATCGGCTATGTACTCCGGCCCGGCTTTACCTTGCCGCCGCTGATGTTCTCCCGTGACGAGATCGAGGCGCTCATGCTTGGTTCCGGCATGGTGGCGCGGGCCGCTGACCCTAGCTTGGCGAAGGCTGCGCACGACGCATTGGCAAAGATCACCGCTGTGTTGCCGGCGGGTCGGAGCAACGAGGTCGACGCGTCAGGACTTTTCGCGGGCCCTATCGAACCAGCCGTGGTCGATCGTATGAATCTGGCACCCCTTCGCAACGCCATCCGAACCGAGCAAAAAGTCTGGATCGCCTACCACGACGGGGGTGGCGCTGCCACCGAGCGGCGAATATGGCCGATTTCGATCACCTTCTGCGCACGCGTTCGACTACTCGCCGCCTGGTGTGAACTTCGCCAGAGCTACCGTCATTTCCGGACCGACCGGATCGTTGGGTTCGCCGAGGTGAGGGAAAGATATCCGCGACGGCGCCGGGCCCTGATCAAGGAATGGCGCGAAATTGAAGGTCTGCCGGATCGGGCGTGACGTCACTACTGACGGAATCTGTCGCTTGGATATCTCAAGTTCGAGCTGTCACGCGGTCATGTCGGCCGCACATCAGGAGTACGATATGGCGGCAGATCGAGCTATTAGAGAACTTACGTTTGGCGACGCTGAAGCCGTGCTTGAGCGTGCCCAACGGTTACTAAACACAGGCGATATTTCGGAAGTCATGAAAACTTTCGCTTCGGATGTCGTGGTCCGATTTGCCGACTTTCCCGAAACATATGGCAGGGCACCGCTCGAAGCATTTCTGAAGGCAAGGTTCGCGCGCCAAAAGAATTACCGGTTGCAGAAGCAGTTGCGCGCCGTGTCAGGTAACGTCATCGTTTGCCATTGGGACGCTGAATGGGAGGACGGATTGGACGGGCGCCGAATGGAAGGCCGCGGGATCGAACTCCTCACCATGCGGGGCGACGAAATCGCCAAATGGGAAGCAACCTTCAACGTTTGGGGAAAGGGCGATGCGCCGTCCTTGCCGATCGTTTAATCGGATTGCTTCGCCGCTGCGCTTCTCGCAATGCCGCGAGCCTCTACTTCAGCGTCGTCGTGAGCTCTTCCGAGAACGCTTCGTCAGTCCGATCGAGCCGCAGCGGCGTGACTGACACGTAGCGCGCCGCGAGTGCCGCCAGATCGGTGCCATCGGCCGGTGTATCCATCGCCGCGGCGCGTTCGAACCCGATCCAGTAATACGGATTGCCGCGGCCGTCGTGGCGCTTGTCGATTTTCAGGAAGCCGAGATTGCGCTTGCCCTGCCGCGTCACCCGAACACCCTTGACCTGATCGGGCGTGCAGGCGGGAAAGTTGACGTTGATCACGGTATTTTTCGGCACGCCGGCGTCGATCACCTTGCGCAGGATGCCGGGGCCGAATTTCAGCGCGGTATCCCACAGCGGCGCGTGACGGGTCTCGATGGAAAATTCCTGGCTCAGGGCAAACGACGGGATGCCCAGAATCGTGCCCTCGAGCGCGCCCGCGATCGTGCCGGAATAGACGACGTCCTCGGCGACGTTGCGGCCCTTGTTGACGCCGGACAGCACGAGATCGGGCATCTTCTCGCCGAGGATATGGCGCGAGCCCATGATCACGCAATCCGTCGGCGTGCCCCGCACCGCGAAATGGCGCGGACCGATTTCGCGTAAGCGCAAGGGATCGTTCAGCGACAGTGAATGCGAGACACCGGACTGATCGAGCTCCGGCGCCACGATCCAGACGTCGTCGGACAGCGCGCGGGCGATCTCCTCGACGATCTTCAGACCCGGCGCATGAATGCCGTCGTCGTTGGTGCAGAGAATTCGCATCCGTCAAAATGCCTTCAGGTTCAGGTCGAGGTAGGCTTTTGCCTTTGGCTGTCGTCTTATCCGGCTATCGCGGCTGAGGCAAACCGGCCTATTTCCTCATGTTTTCTTCATCCAGACACGCCAAGGGCGGGCAAATCTGGCGCCGCCATCGATTTTCATCTGCAGGTCTGGCGATGCCAGTTGCGCCGATTCGATGGGCAGAGAGGGCGCGCTCGCGTCCGCTGGCTTGGGCGAAGGTGCCGCGACGGGCTCGATCGCCGGAAGCGCCGCTGCTACCGGCGCCCCCGCCTCCGGCGGTTTGTGCCGCGTCCGCGCAACCGCCAGCCCCTTGTCGAAGTCGGCGACGTTGAGCCACTCCTTGGCATGCATGCGTTCGATCAGATCGTCGTCCCACAGGCGGGCCACTTCGATATCGAAGGCGCCCATCAGCCGCTGGTCGATCAATTGCATCCCGTGGCCGGTGACAGCCCATTGCTTCCCGATCCAAAGGATGTCGCGATGCAATGCCATTTTGCTTTGCGCTATTTGTCCTGCTCGATCGTTTTGAGCCCGCCCATATAGGGCTGCAGCACCGCAGGCACCGCAATGGAGCCGTCTTCCTGCTGATAAGTTTCCATCACCGCGATCAGCGCGCGGCCGACCGCCGTGCCGGATCCGTTCAGCGTGTGCACGAAACGCGGCTTGCCGTCGGGCCCGCGCGAACGCGCATCCATGCGCCGCGCCTGGAAGTCACCGCACACCGAGCAGCTCGAAATTTCGCGATAAGCGCCGCCCTCGCCCTGCCCGGGCATCCAGACTTCGATGTCGTAGGTCTTCTGCGCGGAGAACCCCATGTCGCCGGAGCACAGCGTCATCACCCGGTAATGCAGGTCGAGCCGGCGCAGCACTTCCTCGGCGCAGGACAGCATGCGCTCGTGCTCGTCACGGCTGGTCTCCGGCGTCGCTATCGAAACCAGTTCGACTTTTGTAAATTGATGCTGCCGGATCATGCCGCGGGTATCGCGCCCGGCGGCGCCCGCTTCGGCGCGGAAGCACGGCGTCAGCGCGGTGAGCCGCATCGGCAGTTCTTTTTCATCGACGATGGATTCGCGAACAAGGTTCGTGAGCGAGACTTCGGCGGTGGGGATGAGACCCAGACGTTCAGTTTTCAATCGCTCATCCGGCGCTGCCAGCAGCTCCCCCTTGATGGCCCAGAACTGGTCGTCCTCAAATTTCGGTAATTGGCCAGTGCCGAACATCACGTCGTTGCGCACCAACAGCGGCGGATTGACCTCCGTGTAACCGTGTTCGTTGGTGTGCAGATCGAGCATGAACTGCCCAATCGCGCGCTCCAGCCGCGCCAGGCCCTTCTTCAGCACCACGAAGCGCGCGCCGGAGAGTTTCGCAGCGGCTTCGAAATCCATGTAGCCGAGCGCGCCGCCGAGATCGTCATGCGGCTTTGTCGTGAAGGCGTAGTTGCGGATCTTGCCGTAGACATGGCGCTGCACATTGCCATGCTCGTCTGCGCCTTCGGGCACGTCGTCGAGCGGCAGGTTCGGAATCGCGGCAAGTTCTTTCGCGAGTTCCTCGTCGGCCGTCTTCGCCGCAAGCTCGAGCTCCGGCATTGTGGTCTTGAGCTCGGCGACCTCCGCCATCAGCTTGTTGGCGCGCGCGTCATCCTTGGCCTTCTTCGCCTCGCCGATTTCCTTCGAAGCCGCGTTGCGCCGCGCCTGCGCCTGCTCGGACGCCAGGATCGCTGCCCGGCGCTTCTCGTCGATCGCCAGCAGCGAAGCCGACAACGGCGCCAGCCCCCGGCGCTTCAGTCCGGCGTCGAACGCCTGGGGGTTGTCGCGGATCGATTTGATGTCGTGCATGGGTGGTCAATCCTGAATCGTGCCGAAAAGGCGCGATCCCAGTACCACACTGGTCATCGTCAGCGAAAGCGGGTGATCCAGAATTCCAGAGCAGCGGCCATGAATCGAGAGGCCTCGGCGCACTGGATTCCCCGCTTTCGCAGGGAATGACGGCTCTCGGAGAGGAGAATGGCGCCCTACTCGGCCGGATTAGCCTCTGGCGGCGGGCTTGCGGGCGGCGTCCCCGTGGACGCCCGCGCGGCGGCGGCCTTCTTTTCCACCATGCGGACTGCGACGATCGCGCCCTCGTAGAGCGCCATCAGCGGGATCGCGAGCGAGGCCTGGCTGATGACGTCGGGGGGCGTCAGCACGGCGGCAATCACGAAGGCGATCACGATGAAATAGCGCCGCTTCTCGCGCAGCATCTGGGAAGTGACGATGCCGATCCGGCCCAGCAGCGTCAGGATCACCGGCAACTGGAACGCGACGCCAAAGGCGAAGATCAGCGACATCATCAACGACAAATATTCGCCGACCTTGGGCAGCAACTGAATCTGCGCACTCTCGTCGCCGCCCATCTGTTGCATGCCGAGCGAGAACCGCACCAGCATCGGCAGCACCACGAAATAGACCAGGAGCGAGCCGAGCACGAAGAAGAACGGAGTTGCGATCAGGTACGGCAGGAACGCGCCACGCTCGTGCTTGTAGAGGCCGGGCGCCACGAATTTATAAATCTGCGTCGCCACGATCGGGAACGAGATGAAGGCGGCGCCGAACAGCGCGAGCTTCAATTGCGTGAGGAAATATTCCAGCAGCGCGGTGTAGATGAATTTCGAATTTTCGGCGCCCGCCACCCAGACGAACGGCCAGACCAGCACGTTGTAGATCTGCTTGGCGAAGAAGAAGCAGAAGATGAACGCAATGCCAAAGCCGAGCAGCGCCTTGATCAGCCGCGAGCGCAGCTCGATCAAGTGGTCCATCAACGGCGCCTTGCTGGCCTCGATGTCTTCGATGGTCATGACGCTTTGGCGTCCTTGAGAATGTCGGGCGCCGCCGGCGCGATATCCTGCGGCGCGGCCTGAACTTCACGCGTGATCGCCAGCGGCTCGGAGACCGCCACATGCGCCTCGGCCTCGACGAAGGTTTCCGGTGTGGGCAGCGCTGGGGTAGTTGGCGAGACAGGCTCGCCGGTCGCGGAGGCAACTTGCGCATCCACCGGTTTGTCGGCAGGCTTGTCGATATCCCCAATCTGCAGGGCGTCGTTGACGTCTTTTTGCAGCGAGGTCATGACGTTGGCCGGCGAAAGGCCCGTAGCCACGTCCTTGACCTCATCAAAGCTCTTCTTGAGGTCCGCCATTTCGGCCTCGCGCATGGCTTCCTGGAACTGGCCCTGGAATTCGGCGGCCATCTTGCGCGCCTTGCCCATCCATTGCCCGACCATGCGCAGCACACCGGGAAGCTCTTTCGGGCCGATGGCGATCAGCGCGACGACCGCGATGACGACCAGTTCACTCCACCCGATGTCGAACATGAATTCTTCCGCTCACGCGAGACGTCTGCGCCCCAATCCCTTTAGCAAAGATTTGGAGCCACCCGCGTCTTTTCTCAACCGGCGTCTTTTCCCGGTGCCTGGTTCAAGATGTCTGGTTGGTTCAGACAGCCTTGCTGCCGACATCCGTCCGCGCTGTCGGCGCCGGCGTCGCATTGTGATCGATGGTCTTCACCGGTTCGGCGGGCTTTTCGGGCGCCTTCTCATCGTCCTGCATGCCCTTCTTGAAGGCCTTGATGCCATTTGCGACATCGCCCATCAGGTCAGAAATCTTGCCGCGGCCGAACAACAGCAGGACCACTGCGATCACGACGATCCAGTGCCAAATGCTAAGCGAACCCATCCTGCAACCCTCCAAAAGAGACGGCCGGCTTCCGGCCAAGCTTTTGCGGAAGGTAGGCCCGCGGGGTGTCAAAAACAAGGACCCCTGCCGCGGCAAATCGCTGTCGCGGCTACGTATTATGGCTATTATTAACCCCGCCTGAGTGGATAATCGGCGGAGCCATCGGAACTAGCTTTCGCTGCCGCCTTCAGGCTCGGCGGCAGGAGCCAGCAGCAGTTCCAGGTTGTCGCCAGCGTCCAGCGGATCCTCGTCCTCACGCAGCGCCACATCATCCGACGGCGTCGGAACGCTGAAGCCGGAAGGCAGCCGCGAATCCAGGAGCCCCGTACCCTTCAGCTCTTCCAGGCCCGGCAGGTCGCTCAGCGCCTCCAGGCTGAACTGCGAAAGGAACGCTTCCGTTGTGCCGAACGTCAGCGGCCGCCCCGGCGTCTTGCGGCGGCCGCGGGGCCGAATCCAGCCGGTTTCGAGCAGCACATCCAGCGTTCCCTTTGACGTGATCACGCCGCGGATCTCCTCGATCTCGGCGCGCGTCACGGGCTGGTGATAGGCAATGATCGCGAGCACCTCGATCGCCGCCCGCGACAGCCGCCGCGTCTCCGTGCTTTCGCGCGTCATCAGCCACGACAGGTCGCCCGCGGTGCGGAACGTCCATTTGTTGGCGACCCGCACCAGATTGACGCCGCGCGGCGCATACTCCGCCTGCAACTGCGCCAGCGCCGCCTTGACGTCGACGCCGTCGGGCATGCGCTTGGCAAGCGCCGCCTGATCGATCGGCTCCGCGGAGGCAAACAGCAACGCTTCGAGCAGCCGCAATTCCTCGGGCCGCGCGGCCTGATCGGTATGTTGGTCGATGGGATGGTCCTCGGCATCTTCCATGCGTTTTTCCGCCAGGCTTGCCATGGCTAGGTCTCCTTCCACTTACTCGACCGTCATATCCGGCGCAGGCATTGCGGCCTGCGGCGGACGCTTACGAAAATACAGCGGCGCGAACGCCTCTTTCTGGTTCAATTCCATCTCGCCTTCGCGCACCAGTTCGAGGGCTGCGGCAAAGCTCGACGCAAACACCGTTGCGCGCTGCGAGGGATCGACCACGTAGCTGAGCAGGTAATCGTCGAGGCAGTTCCACTCCTCGGACTCGGCCATGCCGACCAGCCGCTCCAGCGAGGCGCGCGCTTCGGCCAGCGACCACACCGTGCGCTTGGCCAAATGCACCGTCGCCAGCACGCGCTGCTGGCGCTGCGTGGCATAGGCGGTGAGCAGGTCGAACAGCGTCGCCGTGAATTTGGGGTGCTTGATTTCGGCGATCGTTTCCGGATTGCCGCGCGGGAAGATATCGCGCTGGAACTGCGGCCGGTTCATCAACCGGTTGGCGGCTTCGCGGATGGCTTCGAGCCGGCGCAGCCGGTTGGCCAGGGCGGTGGCCATTTCCTCGGCGCTTGGCCCATCGGGCGTGGCCGGTTCGGGCAACAATAGCCGCGATTTCAGGAACGCAAGCCAGGCGGCCATCACGAGGTAATCGGCGGCGAGTTCGAGGCGGATCTTTCGCGCCGCCTCGATGAAGGTCAGATACTGGTCTGCCAGCGCCAGGATCGAAATCTTGGCGAGATCGACCTTCTGCTGCCGCGCCAGCGTGAGCAGCAAGTCGAGCGGGCCCTCATAGCCCTCGACGTCGACGACCAGCGCCGGCTCGCCTTCGGTGATTTCGGCGGGCCGTCCGGTTTCAAACGATAGAATCTCAGCCGTCATGCCGTTCCTACCCGATCCATCAACGCTTCAAGTTCAGCCCGCGCCGCCTGCCGGTCAAACGGCTCAGGCTGCTTTCGCGAGGACAGCGCCCGTGTGGCGCGGCTCAAGGCCTCGCCCGCCAGTCCCGGCGTCTCGCGCGCTACATCGCGCATTTCGTCGAGCTTGCCGTTGCAATGCAGAACTATGTCGCAGCCGGCGCTGACGATGGCGCGGGTCCGATCCGAGATCGATCCCGCCAACGCATTCATCGACACGTCATCACTCATCAACAAACCCTGGAACCCAATTACGCCGCGAATCACCTGCCGGATGATTGTCGCAGAAGTCGTCGCCGGTTGGACGGGGTCTAACGCGCTAAACACAACATGCGCGGTCATGGCCATCGGAAGGTCCGCCAGCGGCTGAAAGGCGGCGAAATCAGTCCGTTCCAGCTCTTCCCGCGCTGTATCAACGATCGGGAGCCGGAAATGGCTATCCGCATTTGCCCGGCCATGGCCGGGAACGTGCTTCAGCACAGGCAGCACGCCGCCCTGCTCCAGCCCCTCTGTGACGGCGCGGGCGATCGCTGAGACCTTGCCCGGCTCGGTTCCATAGGCCCGGTTGCCGATCACGGCGTCCGCGCCAGCCACCGGCACGTCCGCCAGCGGCAGGCAATCGACAGTGATGCCGAGGTCGATCAGGTCGACCGCGATCAGGCGCGAGCTCAAGCGCGCGGCTTGCAGGCCCAGCGTTGGCTCGATGTCGTAGAGCGCACCGAAGGTGGCGCCGGGCGGATATGTCGGCCAATGCGGCGGCCCGAGCCGGGCCACCCGCCCGCCTTCCTGGTCGATCAGGACCGGCGCATCCGCCTCGCCTATAAGACCCCGGAATTCATCAACAAGCGCAGATACTTGGTCCGGCGTCTCGACATTGCGTTTGAACAGGATCAGGCCCCATGGCCGTTCGCCACGGATGAATTCGCGCTCCGCGGCGCTCAGCTCCAGTCCCGATACGCCCGTGATGAATGCGCGGCTTGTCATGGGGGCCGATTAGGCCCCTCACGGCCCCGGGGTCAAGGAAACCGCCGTTAATTCCTTTGGACGAAGCACTGCCCGCCGGCAGATTTCAGGCTGCTGCAGACCTGTGCTGCCTCTTCGGACGAGCCGAACGGGCCGGCGAATGCGCGGTAATAGACGCCCTTCTCGCCGAGATCGACGCGTTTCACCAGCGACGAGTGCGATCCCAGCACGCTCGGGAACTTGCTCTGCAGCGCCCGGTAGGAGGCCTGCGCGTCGGCCTCGTTCTTCTGCGAGGAGACCTGGACCAGGTAGCCTCCGCCGGTCGGGGCAGCCGGCTGGGCCGGATTGGTCGCCGCCATTCGGGTTGGCGGGGCGGGATCGGCCTGCGGCGCGAGCGACACTGGCGTATTGGCGCTGGCATTGGCTGAAGCCGGATTACGCGCTGGCGGTGTTACGGGAGCCGCAGCCGGGGCAGCCGCGCTTCGCGTCGTCGGTGCCGGCCTCGGCGGCGGCGCGCTGGCCCCTGCCGGAATGCCGCCATTGTCAGCGGGGTCGCCCTTGACGGCGAGCGTCCTGATCCTGCGCGGCTCGTTGTTCGGCATCGTACCGTTCACGCCGGTCTGCGGGGGCGGGCCGGACGGCGAAACGCTCGCGACCGGCGGCGGATTGCTATTCGGATTCAGCGGCGGAAACACCACGCGCGGCGCGCCGGACCTTGCATTGACGTCGACCGGCGTCTCTTCGCGCGACACCAGCTTCTCGCCGCCATCGCCCGGCAGCATGCGGTCAGGGGCCTTGGCGGCGCCCACGTCGGACGGTGCCGGCATTACCTTGGTCGGGCTATTGTCGGCCCTGATGATCGGCGGCTCGCCCGAGCGGGGCGAACCGATGTAAGTGCGATAGCCAAAGGCAGCGCCCGTCCCGACCACAGCCAACGCCAGCACCGCAGCGACCGTCATCAGGCCGCTCGAGCGCTTCTTCGGAGCGGGCTCCTCCTCGTATTCGCCCTGGTACGCATAGGGATCGTCCGGATAGGCCGGATCGCGTTGATAGTCGTGCTCGCCATTTTCGAGCCGTCCATACAGCGCTTCGTCGTAGCGCGACGGGTCCTGCTGCGGCTCGTCGGCATCTTGCTGCGGAGCCTCGTAATAGTCCTGCGAGTCCTGCGCGGGCGCCTGATGCTGGGCCGCGTAGCGGTGCAAGGGATGCACCGCCGCCGGCTGGTAATCCGGCTCGTCGTCGTAAGCCTGATCCTGCGGCAAAGGCGATGGAAGTGGCGGCGGCGGGGTTTCCTGGCGCGTTTCCTGGCGCGCGCGCTGCATCCATGCCGGCGGGGCTGGAGGCGCGTCGAGATCTTCCGGTGGATCATACCGCTGTGGACGCACATTCGCCCGCGACTGCAGCGGATGCGGTGTCGGTTTGGCGGCAGCCCCGTACGGGTCGTTCTGCCCGATCAGCCTTGCGAGCTCGGCAAGCGGATCGCTCTCGCCGCGATCTTGGTCGGCGGAGGGAAAATGTCGGTCCTGATATCGATCAGCCATCGTGATGATGCATCCCCTACGGGACAGCGCCAACCCGCCATGTCAAACAAACCATGACGAGCGTGGCCCCTGCCAGATACCCCCACGAACCCCCATTCGTGAAGGGCCTTCGCCCCTGCCTACCGCATCTCGGTCGGAGCGTGGACGCCGAGAACGGCTAAGCCCGATGCCAGAACCGAGACGACGCCCTGGACCATAGCCAGTCGCGCCCTCGTGATCTCTGCATCATTAGTTATAATGAAGCGTAAATAGGGCAAATCCCGCCCCTTCGTCCACAACGCGTGAAATTCACTGGCCAAATCATATAGATAAAAAGCGATTCGGTGCGGTTCATGTGCGACCGCCGCCGCCTCGATTATCCGGGGATAGAGCGCCAGCCGCTTCAAAAGGTCAAGTTCGGCCGGATCCGTCAGCCGCTCCACCGGGGAATCCCACAAATAGGCCGTCCGGGCCACGTCATCCTCGGGGAGGTCTGGAACCACCTCGCTGGCATTCTTGAAAATTGAGTGGCCGCGGGCGTGCCCGTACTGGACGTAGAAAACCGGATTGTCCTTCGATTGCTCGAGCACCTTGGCGAGATCGAAATCGAGCACGGCATCGTTCTTGCGGAACAGCATCATGAACCGCACCGCAT
This sequence comes from Bradyrhizobium sp. AZCC 1577, assembly GCF_036924575.1. Taxonomy (NCBI): domain Bacteria; kingdom Pseudomonadati; phylum Pseudomonadota; class Alphaproteobacteria; order Hyphomicrobiales; family Nitrobacteraceae; genus Bradyrhizobium; species Bradyrhizobium sp. AZCC 1577. Next base: position 4,527,723 of record NZ_JAZHRQ010000001.1, on the reverse strand, counting down.
CGGACCCGACTTCGTCGACCACTTCGCGCAGCGTGACGAAATCGCCGGAGCGCTTCGACATCCGCACCGGCTCGCCGGCGCGCAGCAGGCGAACGAGCTGCACCACCTTGACGTCGAGCGCCGCCTTGCCGCCGCTGACGCCCTTCACCGCCGCCTGCATGCGCTTGATGTAACCGCCATGGTCGGCGCCGAACACGTCGATCATGTCGAGGAAGCCGCGATCGACCTTGTTCTTGTGATAGGCGATGTCGGAAGCGAAGTAAGTGTAAGAGCCATCCGACTTGATCAACGGACGATCGACATCGTCGCCGTAGGCGGTGGCGCGGAACAGCGTCTGGATCCGGTCCTCGTAATCCTCGACCGGCTTGCCCTTCGGCGGCGGCAGGCGGCCCTCGTAGATATCGCCCTTGGCGCGCAGGAAATCGATGGTCTCGGTAACCTTGTTGTTGCCGGTCTCGATCAGCGACCGCTCCGAGAAGAACACCTCGTGCCTGATATTGAGCGCGGCGAGATCGCTCTTGATCATGTCCATCATCATGGCGATCGCCTTGGCGCGCACGATCGGCAGCCAGGCAGCTTCAGCCATCGCCTTCAGCCTGTCTCCGTGCTCGGCCGCAAGCGCCTGCCCGACCGGCACGAGATAGTCGCCGGGGTAAAGCCCTTCCGGGATCTCGCCGATGACTTCGCCGAGCGCTTCCAGATAGCGCAGGTAGACCGAGCGCGCGAGCACGTCGACCTGCGCGCCGGCGTCATTGATGTAATATTCGCGTGTGACGTCGTAGCCTGCAAAATCCAGCAGGCCGCACAGCGCATCGCCAAACACCGCGCCGCGGCAATGGCCGACATGCATCGGCCCGGTCGGGTTGGCCGAGACATATTCGACGTTGACCTTGGCGCCGGCGCCGACTGCGCTTTTGCCATAGGCCGCGCCTTCGCGCAGCATGGTGCGCAATTCGTCGGCCCAGACCTGGGGCTTCAAGGTGAGATTGATGAAGCCGGGCCCCGCGACCTCGACGGCGGCAACCAGATCGTCGGCGCGCAATTTTTCCGCGATCTTGTCGGCGAGTTCGCGCGGCTTTGCCTTGGCGTCCTTGGCCAGCACCATCGCGGCGTTGGTCGCCATGTCGCCATGGCTCGCGTCGCGCGGCGGTTCGACCACGACGCGGGAGAAATCGATGCCGGCGGGCCATTGGCCCTCGGCTGCGAGCGCGGCGCAGATCGCCTGCACGCGCGCCAGCGCGTCGGCGAACAGATGCTGTGTGGCTGGCTGATCGGACATGGCCGCCGCCTAACGCAAATCCGGGGTCGAGTCAAAAAGCCGCTGGTGCTCCATCAGGGCGTAGCGGTCGGTCATCCCGGCGATGAAATTGCCAATCCGGCGCGCCCGCTCGCCATCCGTGACGCGCTCGGTACCCTCCACCCATTCGGCCGGCAGGTCCCCCGGCGAATTCTGGTAGCGCGCGAACAGGTCGAACAGGATGCCTTCCGCCTCGCCCATCACCCGCATCACCCGATTGTGGCGGTACATGCGCTGCTTCAGGAACGCCTTGATGGCGGCCTCCTCCTCGGCGACGTCAGGCGGAAAGGCGATCAGCGGCTGGTGATGGTGGCGGACGTCATGAGCCGATTGCGGTTTCGCTTCTGCCAAGCGCCTGCCCGCCTCCGACATGACCGCCATGATCATGTAGGAAATTAGCTCGCGTACCAGTTCCGCGCCGCGCCTGGCGTCGTCAAGGTTGGGATAATGCCGGTCGATTTCGGCGATGATCGCCTCAGTCAGCGGCATCACCTTGAGATCGTCGACAGCAAACAGTCCGGCGCGTAGGCCGTCGTCGATATCGTGGGCATCATAGGCGATGTCGTCGGCAAACGCTGCGGCCTGCGCCTCCAGCGAGGCGTAGCTCCACAGCTCGAGATCGAATTTTTGATCGAAGTCGGAAATGCCGATCGGGATGCCGCGGTCGCGGTAAGGCCCGGCCGGGGCCCCGTCTCGCTCGGTCAGCGGGCCGTTGTGCTTGACGATGCCCTCCAGCGATTCCCAGGTCAGGTTCAGCCCGTCGAACTCAGGATAGCGATGCTCCAGCGAGGTCACGACCCGCAGCGCCTGCGCGTTGTGGTCGAAGCCGCCGTGATCCCTGAGGCATTTGTCGAGCGCCCGCTCGCCAGCATGGCCGAACGGGGGATGGCCGAGGTCATGGGCCAGCGCCAGCGTTTCGGTAAGATCCTCGTCGAGGCCGAGCTGGCGGGCCAGCGCGCGGGCGATCTGCGCCACTTCCAGCGAATGGGTCAGCCGGGTGCGGTAGTGGTCGCCCTCGTGGAACACGAAAACTTGTGTCTTGTGCTTCAGCCGGCGGAACGCGGTGGAATGGATCACCCGGTCGCAATCGCGCCGGAACGGGCTGCGGGTCCGGCTCGGCGGCTCCGGAAACAGCCGGCCGCGGCTCCGGTCAGGGTCGCAGCCATAAAGCGCGCGGGGGGCAGCCATTCCGACCGACACGGTTTTTTAGTCCTTATCCATTTGATTCCGCGAGATTGCGCACTTAACTATGTCTAACGCGCCATACCAAATGAATTGGGTATGACGGGGCCGGAGACCATGCAATGACCACTGCCATCACCGTCAGCGAGCGGGCCGCCCGCCGCATCGGGGAAATCCTCAGGAATGAAGGCGACGGCGCCATGCTGCGCATCTCCGTCGAGGGCGGCGGCTGCTCTGGCTTCCAGTACAAGTTCGACGTCGACCGCGCCAAGGCCGAGGACGACCTCGTGATCGCGCGTGAGGGCGCGGTGGTGCTGGTCGATCCAGCCTCGGTGCCGTTCCTCGCCGGATCCGAAGTCGATTTCGTCGACGACCTGATCGGCGCGTCGTTCCGCGTGGTCAATCCGAATGCCACGGCGTCGTGCGGCTGCGGGACGAGCTTTTCGGTTTGAGAAGGGACGCGAAGGCGTCTCCACTTGTCGTCCCTGCGAACGCAGGGACCCATAACCACCGTCGCCAATTGTTGAAGCACAGCCGGCGACCACCCTCCCCGGATAATATCCGCCGCGGCGTATGGGTCCCGGATCGCGCTCGCTACGCTCGCTTGTCCGGGACGACGGTGTAGATCGTCGCAAACAAGCGCTCTACGCCTCGCGCGCGTAGCGCGGCAAATCGGCTTTCAGCATTTCGAGAACGTCATCCCTGACCGGATCGCGCGTGCCCCGCGTCCAGGCAGCCGCTAGCGGCAGCTTGTTCATGTCGGAGGCGGCAAGGCGGATGAAGCGGACGCCGCGCGTCGCCATGCGCGAGGTCCAGCGCGGGACGATGGCGACGCCAAGGCCGGTGGAAACCAGGTTGACGATGGTCTGCTTCTCGTCAGCGATTTGCGACACGCGCGCCTCACACCCCGCCTCGGCGAACAGTTTCATGGTGAGGTCGTGGCTGTGCGGACGCGAGCGTCGTTCGGGCACGATCAACGGCTCGCGCTCGAGATCGGCGATGGTCACGCGCTTGCGCTGTGACAGCGGATGCCGATCGGCGACCGCGACGACGGCCGTCTCGTGCAGCAGAAACAGAAACTCCAGACGCTTGTCGGGCCGCTCCGGCGGGCGCACGAAGGCGAGATCGAGCCGGCCGGACAACAGCCGCGGCAGCAGGCGCACGGTCTTGTCCTCGACCAGTTGCACGGTGACGTCAGGCCGCCGCCCGCGGAAATCGTGCAACAGCCGCGGCAACAGCCCGGCGGCGGCGCTGTCGATGGCGCCGACGCGAATGATCGCGGCGCGCTTGCGGCCGCCGGTGCGAAACCGCCCTGCAAGCGCATCGGCCTGCGTCAACAGCGCCCGCGCCTCCTTGAGCAGTTCGGCGCCATCATCTGTCAGCGCGACGCTTCGCGTCGTGCGCGTCATCAGCCGCGTGCCGAGATCCTCTTCAAGCAGGCGGATGAAACGGCCGAGCGCCGACGGCAGCATGTCGAGCCGCTGCGCTGCCCGGCCAAAATGCAGTTCCTCGGCGGCAGCCACGAAGCAACGCAAGTGATGAAGGTCCATCGCTCCTCCCCACCAGGATTATATCAATTTTTTGTATAAACGCGAGCCGGTTGTCCATCGGCGGCGGCCGCCACAGGATGCTCCGAGCAAGGCCCGCAGGTGCCCCTGTCATTGCGAGCGCAGCGAAGCAATCCATAGCGCCGCACGTGGAGCGATTGGATTGCTTCGTCGCTTCGCTCCTCGCAATGACTGGTCTACGAGCGGAGATCGTTTCCAAGGAGAATTCGATGCGTGAATATTCAATCGCCGCCATTCCGGCCGATGGCATCGGCCCGGAAGTTATCGCCGCCGGCGTCACTGCGCTCGAAAACCTCGCGAGGCGGCTCGGCGACGTGAAATTCAACGTCGAAACCTTCGATTGGGGCTCGGCCTATTATCGCAAGCACGGCGTGATGATGCCGGCCGACGGCCTCGCCACGCTGAAGAAATTCGACGCGATCTATTTCGGCGCGGTCGGCGCGCCCGACGTGCCCGATCACATCACGCTGTGGGGCCTGCGCCTGCCGATCTGCCAGGGCTTTGACCAATACGCCAACGTGCGGCCGACCCGGATCCTGCCCGGCATCACCTCGCCGCTTCGCCATGCCGAGGTGGGCGACCTAGACTGGGTGATCGTGCGTGAAAACTCCGAAGGCGAATATGCCGGCTGCGGCGGACGGGTGCATCGCGGCCTGCCGGAAGAAGTCGGCACGGAAGTCGCCGTCTTCACCCGCGTCGGGGTCCAGCGCATCATGCGCTACGCGTTCCGCCTGGCGCAATCGCGGCCGCGAAAACTGCTCACGGTGGTGACAAAATCGAATGCGCAGCGGCATGGCATGGTGATGTGGGACGAGATCGCCGAGCAGGTCTCGAAAGAGTTTCCTGACGTCACCTGGGACAAGATGCTGGTCGACGCGATGACAGTGCGGATGACGCTGAAGCCGCAGAGCCTCGACACCATCGTCGCGACCAACCTTCACGCCGATATCCTGTCCGATCTCGCCGGTGCGCTCGCCGGCAGCCTCGGCGTAGCGCCGACGGCGAACATCGATCCAGAGCGGCGCTTTCCCTCGATGTTCGAACCGATCCACGGCTCGGCGTTCGACATCACCGGAAAGGGCATTGCCAACCCGGTTGCGAGTTTCTGGACGGCATCGCAGATGCTCGACCATCTCGGCGAGGTTGAAGCCTCGGCGCGGCTGATGCGTGCCGTGGAAAAGGTCACGGGCGCCGGCATCACGACGCCCGATGTCGGCGGCACAGCGACGACCAAGGATGTCACCGCGGCCGTTGTGGAGGCGATCCATAGCTCCAATGTGTGAGGCCCGCACGGCGAACCGGTCGTGCGGCAAGAGGCCTGCGTTCAAAGCCAAACAAAACAAATTCTCCGGGAGGCACGTATGAGGAAAACAGCCGTCATCGCCGCAGCGCTTACGATGCTCAGTTCGACCGCTTTGGCGCAGAACTATCCCAACAGGCCTATTACGTTGCTGGTCCCGTTCGCCGCCGGCGGCGCCACCGACACGGTCGCGCGGGTGACGGCGCAATCGATGTCAAAACTCCTGGGCCAGACCATCGTCATCGAGAACGCGACCGGCGCCGGCGGCACCATCGCGGCCACGCGCGCCTCACGCGCGGAGGCGGACGGCTACACGCTCCTGATCCACCATATCGGCATCTCCACAGCCGCCACGCTCTATCGCAAGCTGCCTTACGACACCAAGACGGCATTCGCGCCGATCGGCCTTGTCACCAATGCGCCGATGACGATCATCGGGCGGCCCGATTTGCCGCCGAACACACTCGCCGAACTCGTTACCTACATCAAGGCCAACGGCGACAAGATGACGTTCGGCAATGCCGGCCTCGGCGCCGCGTCGCACCTCTGCGGCATGCTGTTCATGACTGCGGTCGGCAAGGAAATCCTGACCGTGCCCTACAAGGGCAATGCGCCCGTCATGAACGATCTGATCGCCAAGCAGATCGACCTCTCCTGCGACCAGACCACCAACACCACGAGCCCGATCGCGTCGAAGATGGTCAAGGCTTACGCCATCACGACGAAGACACGGCTCGCGTCCATGCCCGATCTGCCTGCCGCCGACGAAGCGGGCCTGAAAGGCTTTGAAGTCGGCGCATGGCACGGCATCTACGCGCCGAAGGGTACGCCCGACGAGATCGTTCAAAAACTCTCCAAGACGCTGCAAGAGGCATTGCGCGATCCGGATTTGGTGAAGCGCTTCAACGACATCAACACGGAGCCTGTCTCGCAAAGCGAAGCGACGCCCGACGCCTTGAAGGCGAAATTGATCAGCGAAGTCGATCGCTGGGCGCCGATCATCAAGGCGGCGGGGCAGTTTGCGGATTGAGGAAAAGCTGTCAAATCGCGCGCCCGCCGCCGCGCGGGCCGCGCGTGATGTCAGTCGTTGATGTGCTATAAGCAACTACGAGCAACACGCCGCGCCGTCCGACTCGCCGATTCGCTGGGCCTGAATAGGTGGACACGGTATCGACCCGTAGGAACAGAACACGCAACAATCGCCCGCTTTCGGCTTCAGCTTCGTGCCGCAGCCCGTGCATTCATAGAAAAACTGACAGGCATCGGTGGGCATCGTCTCCATTTTTGAAACGGCGCAGTGCGGACATGTGATCGTCGATTCCAGCATCATGGCATCAGCTCTTCGGCGCCGACGGATAGCCGGCGTTGGTCGTCGCCGACATCAACCGGCTCACATCGGTTTTGGCATCGTCATAGACGATCGTTGCCGTCTTGTCCCTGAAGGACACGGCAACCTTGGCGACGCCGGGAACGGCCTGCAAGCTGCTCTTGACGATGGAAGGGCATGACGCGCAGTCCATGTTGACCACGGCCAGGGTGATCGTTCTGTCTTCGGCCAATGCTGCTGGCGAAGCGATGATGCCGATTGCAAATGCTGTGCGGGCGAAAACCTTATGCATGGCAGTTCTCCGGTCACGAATTGAGAAACAGTGGCGCGATGAGGTCGACGCCAATCGCGGCGGCGACGAGGATCGTCGCCAGGATAAGCGTCGTTTTGACGATGCGATCCGAAACCGGGCGCGCGCACGCTTCCAAATCGGCGCAGGCGCGCGTTGAAGATCGGTAAACCCGCCAATAGCCGTATCCGAGGAGCATGAGCGTCGCAGCGATGAAGAAAGGCTGATAGGGGGCGATCCGGGTGAAATTTCCAATCCATGCACCGCTGACGCCAAGACCGAACAAGACCAGCGGCAGGATACAGCAGGAGGACGCCGCCAGCGCCCCAAGCAGGCCGCCCGCGGCAACCAGACTTTGCCGCCGTCGGCTATCGTCAAAGTGATCAACTTCGTTGAATTTCATGGGCTAAAGCGTGCATCCTGTAGTCACTACAGGATCAAGGACAATATCATGCGCACCATCACGACTTCGCGAGCCGAAACTCTTTCGATCGGCGAGCTGTCCCGGCTTAGCGGCGTGAACATTGAGACCATCCGCTACTACGAGCGGATCAAGATGCTGCCGACACCACCCCGAACGACGAGCGGCCGGCGGGTTTACGGACCAGCCGAAAAACGGGCATTGGGTTTCATCCGTCGTTCTCGCGAACTCGGGTTCACGCTAGAGGAGATCCGGGCCTTGCTCGCCCTGGGCGGACCAGCGCGGGCCTCCTGTGCCGACGTACACAAGATCGCAAGCACTCATCTGAACAACGTTCGCAGCAAACTTGCGGACCTCGTTAAGCTCGAGTCCGTTTTGGCGGAAACAATTGCGCAATGCAGTGACGGAACGAGTCCCGATTGCCCGGTGCTCGATATTCTGGATGCAGACAGGCAAGGCGACGTAACTCTTTAACGTCCTCACCGCTCCGAGCCGAATAACGCCCGCGCATTCCCATTGGCAATTTGCGCTGCGATCTTCGGCGGCAACTGGCCGAGCCAGGCACGGTACTCCGCGATGATCTCGCCGTAGCTTTCCCAGCGCTGATTGATCCAGGTGTCGGAGCCGAGCAGAAAGCGGTCCGGGAAGCGCTCGAACAGCGCGCGCCATTCCGCCGTCAGCTTGCCGCTGCCGTTCACGATGCCGCCGCGGTAGGACAATTCGCCCCACAGCTTCGGATATTTTGTGAGCATTTCCGCGACGCGGTCGGTCGAGAGACCGAAACCGGTATGGGCCCAGATGATGCGGGCGCGCGGATTGTGGCGCATCAGGATTTCGACGGCCACGTCATCGGCATGGGCATGCAGATAGAGGTCGTGCTCGACCGCGAAATCGACGGTCTTCTTCACCCACTCGGTATCGGCCGCCTTGCCCGAAATGTGGAACTCGCCGATGCCGCGGTAATAGCCGCGTTTGAACTCGTCCTGCACGAGGTCGAAGATGAAGGGGTCGCCGAACCAGGTCTGGATGTCGGCGCGCACCCGATAGGGCCGGATGAACGGCACGATCCAAAGGCCCTGCGGCTTGGCATCCATGAGCGCATGCGTGCCGGTGTTCGGACGGCTGGTTGCGAGGATGCCGGTGACGCGGTGCTTTTTGAACAGCGCCAGCACCTCGTCGACGCCAAAATGAGGCTTTGGCTCCCAATTGTAGTGCAGATGGGCGTCGAAGATTTCGATCGGCTCGTCGGCGTTGGCGCGATCGATCGTGCCCGCCGCCCATGCGAACGCGATCAGCAAGGCGATGAATCGCGATGCCCACCCGAACGTGGTCATTCGGCGGCGACCACGTGCGGCCGCTCGGCCTCGCCCGCTTCCTGCAGTTGCGGTTCGAGCTTGCGCCGCAGGCGGCGGTCGATGCGGTCGAGATAAATGTAGATCACGGGCGTGATGTACAGCGTCAGCAGTTGCGACAGGCAGAGACCGCCGACCACGGCGACGCCGAGCGGCTGGCGCAGTTCGGCGCCGGCACCGGCGCCGAGCGCGATCGGCAGCGTGCCGAAGATCGCGGCGAACGTCGTCATCATGATCGGACGGAAGCGCAACAGCGCCGCTTCCCGGATCGCGTGTTCCGCGCTTAAGCCGACGCGGCGACGCTCCAGCGCGAAGTCGACCATCATGATGGCGTTCTTCTTGACGATGCCGACCAGCATCACGATGCCGATCATCGCAATCACGGACATTTCCATCCCGAACATCATCAGGGTCAGGATCGCGCCGATACCGGCCGACGGCAGGCCGGAGATGATGGTGATCGGATGGATGAAGCTCTCGTAGAGAATGCCGAGGATGACGAAGGCGGCGAACACTGCGGCGAGGATCAGGACGCCCTGCCCGCGCAGCGAATCCTGGAACACCTGCGCGGTGCCGGAGAATCCGGTGGCGATCGTCGCCGGCAGATTCGAAGCCTGCTCCAGCTTGGTAATCTCGTCGACCGCGTAGCCCAGCGAATAGCCCGGCGCGAGGTTGAAGGAGATCGTCACCGCCGGCTGCTGCGCCTGGTGGTTGATCTGCAGCGGACCGACGGTCGGAACCAGTTTTGCCACCGCCGACAGCGGGATGGTCTGGTTGTTCTGGGTCTTCATGTAGAGCTTGGAGAGATCGGACGGATCGATCCGGAACTGCGGCTGCACCTCCAGGATGATCTGGTAGTCGTTCGACGGCATGTAGATGGTGCCGATCTGGCGCGAGCCATAGGCGTTGTAGAGTTGGTTGCGGACCTGATCGACGGTGACGCCGTAGACCGCGGCCTTCTCGCGGTCGATATCGACCGTCATCTGCGGGTTCTTGATGTAGAGGTCGGTGGTGACGTCGAGCAGGCCCGGCAGCTTCTCGATCTTCTCGCGCATTTCCGGCGCCAGCCGGTACAGCGAGTCGGTGTCGCCGCTCTGCATCACATACTGATACTGGCTCTTCGAGATCCGGCCGCCGATGTTGAGGTTCTGGATCGGCTGGAAGAACGCCTGCATGCCCGGAACCTGCCGCGCCTTGCCGCGCAGCCGCCCGATGATCGTGTTGAGGTTGTCGCGCTCCTTTTTCGGCTTCAGGGCGATGAACAGGCGTCCATAATTCGCCGTCGGATTGGGGCCGCCCGAGCCGACGGTGGAGTTGATGTAGTCGATCGCCGGATCGGATCTCAGCACGTCGACCAGCGCCTGCTGCCGCTCCTTCATCGCATCGAAGGAAGTATCGGTGGCGGCTTCGGTCACGCCGATCAGGAAGCCGGTGTCCTCCTGCGGGAAGAAGCCCTTGGGCACGATCATGTAGAGGTAGACGGTGCCGCCAAGCGTCGCCAGCGTCACCATCAGCATCATGAATTTGCGGGCCAGCACCCAGTCGAGCGTCCATTCATAGGCGCGCAGCCAGGATTCGAACATCCTCTCGAAGATGCGAAGCACGATGTTCGGCCGCTTGGTCGCGTCATGCGCCCGCAGCACGCGCGCGCACAGCATCGGGGTCAGCGTCAGCGACACGAATCCGGACACCAGGATGGCGACCGATACAGTCACCGCAAATTCGCGGAACACGCGGCCGACGATGCCGCCCATCAGGAGCACCGGAATGAACACCGCGATCAGCGAAAAGGTGATCGAAATGATGGTAAAGCCGATCTCGCGGGCGCCCTTCAGCGCCGCCTCGAACGGCCGCATGCCGTGCTCGATGTGGCGGACGATGTTTTCCAGCATGACGATGGCGTCGTCGACCACGAAGCCGACCGACAGCGTCATCGCCAGCAGCGTCATGTTGTTGATGGAATAGTCGAGCGCGTACATCACCGCGCAGGTGCCGAACAGCGAAATCGGCACCGCCAGCGCCGGAATGAAGGTCGCGGACGCCGAGCGCAGGAACAGGAAGATCACCAGGATCACCAGCCCGATCGCGATCAAAAGCGTTTCCTCGACGTCGGCCACCGCCTGGCGGATCGAGATCGAACGGTCCATCAGCACGTTGATCGAGACCGATGGCGGAATCTGCGCCCGCAGCACCGGCAGTTTGGCCAGGATGGAGTCGACCACCGCCACCGTGTTGGCGTCCGGCTGCTTCTGGATGCCGAGCACGATGGAACGGTCGCCGTTCAGCCAGCTCGCGATCCGCTCGTTCTCGACGCTGTCGTAGATCCGCGCCACCTCGTCGAGCTTGACCGGGGAGCCGTTGCGCCAGGCCACCACGATCTGGCGATAGTCCATCGCCTTATCCATCTGGCCCGAGGCCTGCAGGGCTACGTCCTGCTTCGGTCCGTTCAGCGTACCGACCGGGGTCGAGGAATTGGCGGCCGAAACTGCATTGCGAATGTCCTCGAGCGACAGCCCGCGCGCCGCGGCGGCCTCCGGATCGGCCTGAACGCGGATGGCGAATTTCTGCGCGCCGTAGACGCTGACCTGGGCGACGCCTGGAATCTGCGACAGGGTTTGGCCGATCGTGATCTCGCCATACTCGTTGACCGCCGACAGCGGCAGCGTCGACGAGCCGAGCACCACGAACAGCACCGGGAAATCGGCCGGATTCACTTTGCGGAAACTCGGCGGGATGATCATCTCGCGCGGCAACCGGCGCTGCGCGATCGTCAGCGCGGTCTGCACGTCGAGCGCGGCGGCATCGATGTTGCGGTTGAGGTCGAACTGGATGGTGATGGTGCTGGTGCCCTGTGACGAGTTCGACGACATCGACGAGATGCCGGCGATCGTCGAGAGCTGGCGCTCGATGACGCCCGCAACCGAAGACGCCATGGTGTCCGCGCTCGCGCCCGGCAGAGTCGCGGTCACGGCGATGGTCGGGAAATCGACCCGCGGCAGCGCCGAGACCGGCAGCAGGCGAAAGCCGAAGATCCCGAACGCGATGATCGACGCCGTGATCAGCGTCGTCATGACCGGCCGGCGGATGCAGAGTTCGGACAGGGTCATCGGCTACGCCCCGGCCTTTTTGGCCCGCGGCTCGACCCGCGTTCCGTCAGACAGCAATAATTGCCCGTCGACCACCACGTTCTCGTCGCCGGCGAGCCCCTCCGAAATCACCGAGATGCCCTGCGACGTCCGGTCGACCGTGACCGGTTGGACCTTGGCGACCCCGTCCTTGACCACAAAGACGAAATTGCCGCTCTGGCTGCGCTGCACGGCGACCGTCGGCACCACGATTGCGTCTTCGCTGCGAATGACGAGCTTGGTGGCGACCAGCGTGCCCGGCCACAACGTCTCATTCTCGTTGGCCATAATGCCGCGCACGGTGACCATACCGGTGGTCGCGTCCACGGTGTTTTCGACCATCGCGACCTTGCCGGTCTCTGAACGCCGATGGCCCGGGATCATCGCGGTGACGGTGGAGATCCCTTTCGCCATCGATTCCCGCAGATCGACCAGCACGCGCTGCGGTACCGCGAATGTCACATAGACCGGCGCCATCTGGTTGATGACCGCAAGCGGGGTGGTATCGGCGGGGCGCACGAAATTGCCGACCTTCACGTTGGCCGCACCGATCCGGCCCGAGAAAGGCGCGCGGATCATGGTGTAGCTTTTCTGAACCTTCAGGTTGTCCAGCGCAGCCTGATTGGCCTTGATGGTACCGGTCAGGATATCGGACTGTGTCCTGGCGTTGTCGACGTTGACCTGCGTGGTCGCGCCCTTGGCGACCAGATCGTTGAAGCGGCGGAGGTCACGCTGCGCGCCCTCGAGCTGCGCCTGGTCCCTGGCGAGCACACCCTCGGCCTGTTCGATCTGGGCGTCGATCTGGCGGCTATCGAGCGTGAACAGCAAGTCGCCCTGGTTGATCTTGGCGCCATCCTCGAAATGCACCGCGACGATGGTGGTTTCCAGCCGCGATTTCAGCGCGACGCTGGAGATCGGCGTCACCGTCCCATTGGCGTCGACATCGACCGGGACGGATTTGCGCTCCGCCTTCGCCATTTCGACCGAAACCGTCCGCGGCCGCTGCGGGGCTTGAGCGCTGCTGCTGCCGCCCATCCATGAGGAGCGGGTAATGAAGCCGGCCGCGGTAGCAATGGCAATGGCGCCGGTAACAAGTATCAAGGTACGCTTTTTCATATTTTTCACGCTCGCCGGTCCCACAACGGACGGGACGGTTTACTCCTGCCCCTTGACGGCGATGTTCGCGCCTTATTCTTAAACGGTTATCACAGCCCGGCTGCACATGGTATGCCACTGCAGCAGAAATTGTGTAGTTACGATCCGGACAGAATTCATGCGTGTTGCAACCTGGAACGTCAATTCGATCCGGCAGCGGCTCGAGCCTCTCATGACGTGGCTGAAAGACTGCTCGCCGGACGTCGTCTGCCTGCAGGAAACCAAGTGCGTTGACGATGCGTTCCCGCGGCTGGAGATCGAGTCGCTTGGCTATAACGTCGTCACCCACGGCCAGAAGACCTTCAACGGTGTCGCCCTGCTGTCGAAACTGCCGTTCGACGAGACCAAATCGGGCCTGGCCGGCGACGACGAGGACGCCCATGCCAGATTCCTCGAAGGCGTGGTGACGCTGAAGACCGGCGTGATGCGGATAGCCTGCCTCTATCTGCCCAACGGAAACCCGCCGGATACGGACAAATACCCCTATAAACTCAAATGGATGTCGCGGCTTCTTGAGTACTCGAAAGAGCGACTTAAGGCGGAAGAGCCGCTGGTGCTCGCAGGCGACTTCAACGTCATTCCGGCTGCCGCCGACGTCTATAACCCCGTCGCCTGGGGTAACGACGCGCTGTTCCGCCCGCAAACCCGCGAGGCCTTCCAGTCCCTGCTCGGCCTCGGCCTGACCGATGCGCTGCGCGCGGTGACTGACGAACCGGGCCTCTACACCTTCTGGGACTACCAGGCGGGGGCCTGGCAGAAGAACTGGGGCCTTCGAATCGACCACCTCCTGCTGTCGCCGCAGGCCAGCGACCGCCTGACCGACGTCGGCGTCGACAGCTACGTCCGCGCCTGGGAGAAGCCGTCCGACCACGTGCCGGTCTGGGCAGATTTCGATCTGGAGAAGGCTTGAGCGACAGAATCGCAGGGTAGGAAAAGGCGCTCTTGCGCCGTGCCCACCATCTTCTCGGAAGTCGTTGACGTAAGTGGTGGGCACGCGGAGCCTGTCATCGGGCGCGCATTCGCGCGACCCGTTGGCTTTGCCCACCATACGACAGCGCGGCGTCAGTCTCGCTTGCCCTGCACCCAGTGCTCGAGCATTTGCAACGCCGTGGCGCGGTCATCGTCGGAGGCCTTGGCGAAGGCGCGATTATAGCTTTCGCGGATCCAGGTCTCGTCGGGGGCGGCGTTGTCACGCGCCAGCGTCAGCCACATCAATCCGCGGGCGGCCTGCCGCGGCAACCGGTCGCCGTTGAACAGCATCTGGCCGAGCATGGCCTGCGCCTGATGCTGGCCCTTCTGGGCAGCCAGACCAAGCCAGCGCGCCCCATAGCGGAAATCGTCCCGCGAGGCGTCCGGGGTCTTCAGGTAAAGCCGTGCCAGATCGTATTGCGCGTCGGCATTGCCGAAATAGGACGCGGCATAGGAGAACATCTCCCGGGCGCGATCGGTGTCCGCCTTGATCTTGGAATTCGGGATGCCGTTGAGATAGTAGCGCCCCAGCGCCACGAAGGCGTTAGCCACGATCGCGGCCTGCGGCGCCGACGGGCTATCCTCGGCATGCGCGTTGGCGATACGGCTGAAATATTCAAACGCGCGCAGGTCATCCTGCACCACGCCATCGCCGTCGGCATACATCCGGCCGAGCTTCCACTGCGCGACGGGATGGCCACCCTCGGCGGCGTATTGCAGCGAAGTCAGCGAAGGCGCGTTAACCGCAGTCGCCGCGGCGGTAGCTGTCGCGGACGGAGCCTTCTTCAGCGCCTGCGCCGTGACGGCCTGCGCGGCCGCGGGCTGGTTCATTATGGGGAGCGCGGCGTCCGGCTTCACCGGTGCGCCATCAAATGCGAATCCAGGAGCAGCCACTGGTGCGGCCCCCAACATCAACGCAAGAATGATACGCCTAGATGTCCGCATAACACTGTTTCTCGTGCGCACCGCCAGGATGGGTCACAGCCCCATCCACCGCCGGCCCAACCTGTTGGGCATATTTCCACAGCGCACCCGACGTATGGTTAGTCTGTCGAGGCAGCCATTTGGTTTTACGTTCGGCGAGTTCGGCGTCGGTCAATTTTACGTTAAGAGTTCCGGCCTCGGCGTCGATCTCGATAATGTCACCATTCTGCAACAGGGCGATCGGGCCGCCCACGGCCGCCTCCGGTCCGACATGGCCGATGCAGAAGCCGCGGGTGGCGCCAGAGAACCGGCCGTCGGTGATCAGGGCAACCTTGCCGCCCATCCCCTGCCCGGTCAGCGCCGCGGTCGTCGAGAGCATCTCCCGCATGCCGGGACCGCCGCGCGGCCCCTCGTAGCGGATCACGATGACCTCGCCCTCTTTGTAGGTCTTTTTCTGGACTGACTCGAAGGCGTCTTCCTCGCGGTCGAAGCAACGGGCAGGACCAGCAAATTTCAACTTCGACATGCCCGCGACCTTCACGATCGCACCCTCCGGCGCGAGATTACCCTTCAACCCGACAACGCCTCCCGTGACCGTGATCGGGTTGTCGGCGGACCGCACCACATCCTGGTGCGGATTCCATTTCACGCTCTTGAGGTTTTCGGCGATCGTACGGCCCGTGACGGTAATGCAATCTCCGTGCAGGTGGCCATTGTCGAGCAGCGTCTTCATCAGAAGCGGAATGCCGCCAACCTCGAACATGTCTTTGGCAACATAACGGCCCCCTGGCTTCAAATCCGCGACATAAGGAGTCTTTTTGAAGATTTCGGCGACGTCGAATAAGTCAAATTTTATCCCACACTCATGCGCGATCGCCGGCAGGTGCAGCGCAGCATTGGTCGACCCGCCGGAGGCGGCAACCACGGCGGCGGCGTTTTCCAGCGAGCGGCGGGTGACGATGTCGCGCGGGCGGATGTTGGCTGCGATCAGCTCCAGAATCTTCTCGCCGGCGGCGGTGCAAAACGCGTCGCGAATCTCGTAAGGCGCCGGCGCGCCGGCCGAATAGGGCAACGCCAGGCCAATCGCCTCTGACACGGTCGCCATGGTGTTGGCGGTGAATTGCGCGCCGCACGCCCCGGCCGAGGGGCAAGCCACCCGCTCGATTTCGTCGAGATCAGCATCCGACATGTCACCGACCGAGTGTCGGCCTACCGCTTCGAACATGTCCTGCACCGTGACTTGCTGGCCGCGGAAATTGCCCGGCAGAATCGAGCCGCCATAGATGAAGATCGAGGGCACGTTGAGCCTGACCATCGCCATCATCATGCCCGGCAGCGACTTGTCGCAGCCGGCGAGCCCGACGAGGGCGTCATAGGCGTGGCCGCGGACGGTCAGCTCGACCGAGTCGGCGATGCATTCCCTGGACGGCAGGGACGAGCGCATGCCGTCGTGGCCCATGGCGATGCCATCGGTCACGGTGATGGTGCAGAATTCGCGCGGGGTGCCGCCGGCGGCCGCGACGCCCTTCTTGACCGCCTGCGCCTGGCGCATCAGCGAGATATTGCAGGGTGCGGCTTCATTCCAGCAGGACGCGACGCCGACGAAAGGCTGGTGGATCTGCTGGGTGGTCAGCCCCATCGCGTAGAGATAGGACCGATGAGGGGCACGCTCCGGCCCCTCCGTCACGTGACGGCTCGGCAACCTCTTCTTGATGTCGGTCTTGGCGTCCATCAGCGGAACCTGTTCTCCCAGCCATCTCCCCGTCGGTCTCGGGAGCAATTTCCCGTCGCCTTTGCCCGCTGTGGCCAATCAGCTATGAAAGAAATGGTTTCATGGAGGGGTGTGGCCAAAAAGCGGCGCAAGCAAGAGGCAGGCGGGGCGGTTAACCAAATGTTCCCCTGATGTTGCAGTTACGCAACAATCGTGGCCCGCCGGCAACCATTATTCGGGCTTATCAAATCGCGTGCCCGTCGAAGAACCTCGTTCCAGGAGACCGCGCTTTCAACCGATCACAACCTGAGGGCGACGGCGAATGCCGCGCGACCAGCCTCGCCGCGAATCGGACAGTGCAACCCGAACGACATGCACGGCGCCAATCTTCGATTGCCGCCATTGCGCATACCGAAAGTTACATCCCGTGCCATGCCGGGCGTTCGAAAGGATCGCGTCATTTTTGTGCGGCCGGCACTCTTTGCGCCAGTTTTCGTCACGCAATGATGTGGCCCGCGACATGCGTACCGTCGGCGCTTGTCGTTCATATGCAAGAGAGAACAATGCGGTACGCGATTTGTCGCATACGCTTTGATCGCCGGCTGGAATTGAGGCGCTGGCCCAAGGATCGGCGCACGAACGCCTTTCGCGTCACCATATTGCCCCTGCACAGCGCAAATCCGCCGCGCACACGTCCAGCCACCGGCCCGTTTTGCTGTTTCTTCTTCGATGCGGGTGAAGGATCCTGCCTCACGTCCTTCCCGCGCGCATCACGCGAGGCTTTCCCAAAGTCCGTGGTCGTTTCTAGTCCGTGAGGCCTCTGAGTAAGAGGTTCGACTAATGGCACGCTTCAATCTGAACAGGTTCTTCGACGACGGCCGTCTCGATGATTTTTTAGCCCGATTTACGGGCGGCAGCGCCGACCATGATCATCTGAACGGCACAACGGGCAACAACGTCTTGTACTCCGGTGCCAAGGCGGACTCGGTCGCCGGCATGGCCGGTAACGACACGCTCAACGCCGGCTCCGGCGACGACAAGGTGTGGGGTGGCTCGGGCAACGACAATCTCTCGGGCGGCTCCGGCGCCGATCTCCTGGTCGGCGGCTTCGGCGCTGACCGCATGGATGGCGGCTCCGGCAACGACGTGCTGCTCAGCCGGTCGGACGCCGGCGAGATGGTCGCGGCCCAGGACGGCACGACCCAGATCTTCGCTGAGGAAACCGCGGCGTTCAAGGCGGTCAACGACACCCTCACCGGCGGCAGGGGCGGCGACACCTTCCGCTTCGAAGGCATGGTGAACGCCAAGGACGAGATCGTCGCCAAGCATGTCAACGACGACGGCACCATCGACTGGGTTGGCGTCACCGGCGAGAACGGCGCCACGCATGATCACTGGGTCGACGGCTTCGGCAACGACGTGATCCGCGACTTCAACCGCGCCCAGGGCGACAAGATCGAAATCTCGGCGCACACCGCCGAGGTCAAGTCAATCGAGCACAAGGACAGCAACGGCGACGGCAGGAACGACTATAGTGTGATCACCGTCATCAGCCAGCAAGGTAATGCCGGCGCGCATGACGAGGATCTGCTCGGCACCATCACCGTCTACGGCAACCTGGTGAAGCAGAGCGACATCAACGTTACCCAAACCGTGTATGGCGCCTACGAGAAGGTCGGCGAACTCGGCGGCGCGCACTTCGATATCGAAGACGATGGCGTGCTGGCCGGTGGCGGCACCGACGGCGGCCACCACAACGAAATGACGGCGATGGCCAACATGGCCACCTACGCGTAAGCAGCGATCAAGGAACAAGGGTCGCCTCCAGACCCTTGTTCTGCAGCGTCCGGCGCCGATTAAGTCGGAGCCGGGCGCTGGACTGCGTCGATCCATGGACGGCTTAGCCGCTGCAGTCCGAAGAGATCGGACAAATCAGCACACTTACCAACGCATTTTCGCACTATTTCTTTCCCGGCGCGACCGGCGGAAGGTCAGCATCGCTGGTCACCTCTTTGGTCCCGCCCAATTCACCGCCGGTGAGAATGAATGCCGCAGCAGCCAAAGCGATGACTCCGCCGAGAATGAGTCCGATTGTGCCCTTGGTTCGGTTGTCGTTGTCAGCCATCGTGCGCTCCGTATAAGAGCGTTAAACGTCCGCACTCCCCGTAGGTTCCCTGCCCGAAGCTAATCCACCTTGACGTTGGCAGCCTTGATCATCGGCCACCATTTTGCGATTTCGGCCTTTTGCCAGGCGCCGAGCGCTTCGGGCGTGAGCTTGTCTTTGGGCGGCATTTGCAGGCCGAGGTTTTCAAGCTGCTTGCGCACCGCCAGATCGTTCAACGCCTCCACCGTCGCCGCATTCAGCTTAGAGATGACGTCCTTCGGCGTATCCTTGGGCACCCAGAGGCCGGACCATAGCGTCATGTGGAAGCCGGGCAGCCCCGCCTCGTCCACGGTCGGGATGTCGGAGGCGGATTCCACGCGCTTGCTATCGGTGATGGCATAGGCGCGGATGTTGCCGGCCCGCACCTGCCCGATCGAGTTCGAGGTCTGGTCGACGATCATGTCGATCTGGCCGGCGACGAGATCATTCATCGCGGGGCCGGTGCCGCGATACGGCACATATTGCAGCTTGATGCCGGTGACGTTCTCGAAATAGACCCCGGCGATATGGCTGCCGGAGCCGGCGCCGGCCGTGCCCGCGGTCGCCGGCGTCGGCTGCGCCTTCAGCCACGCCACAAATTCCTTCAGTGAGGTTGCGGGCACCGCCTTCTTGCTGACGATGATCATCGGATTGCTCGGCAGCAGCGCGACCGGTTCGAGGTCGGTGACGAGGTCGTAGCCGAGCTTGTAGATCGCGCCATTGGCGACGTGGGTGCCGAGGTGGCCGAAGCTGATCGTGTAGCCATCAGGCGGCGAACGCACCGCGCGGCCGACGCCGACCGAACCGGCCGCTCCCGTCACGTTCTCGACCAGGACCTGCTCGCCGAGCGTGACCTTCATGCGCTCGGCGAGAATCCGCGCCATCGCATCCGACGGACCGCCGGCGGAGAACGGCACGATGATGGTGAGGGGACGCGAGGGAAAGTTTTGCGCTGCCGCAACACCACCGAACGCCAACACTGCAATCGCGGCCAGAATGATCTTTCGCATCTCATGCTCCCATCACATTCCGCCGCATGACGGTCAGAGATTGGCGTAGTCGATCGGCTGGTGGCGATCGAGCGTTCGCGTGACCGGCGGCAGCGGATATTTAAGCCCTGTCGCGCAATTGAACAGCATGACGCGGTCGTTCTTCGTCACGCGGCCGTCGGCAAGGCTTTGCTGATAGGCAGCATACGTCGCCGCCCCTTCCGGACACAACAGCAGGCCCTCCTCGCGCGCGACTTCGTTGAGCGCAGCAGAAATCTTCTCATCCGGGACCGCGATCGCAAATCCCTTGCTCTCGCGGACCGCGCGCAGGATCAGAAAATCTCCGACCGCCTGCGGCACACGGATGCCCGAGGCAATGGTGTGGGCATCCTCCCAGCGCGGGGCGTGCTCGGTACCGTTCTCGAAGGCGCGCACCATCGGCGCGCAGCCGGACGCCTGTACCGCGACCATCCGCGGCCGCTTGGCGCCGATGAAGCCGATGGCTTCCAGTTCGGCAAACGCCTTCCACATGCCGATCAGGCCGGTGCCGCCGCCGGTCGGGTAGAAGATTACGTCGGGCATCTCCCAGCCGAGTTGTTCGGCGAGCTCGAGGCCCATCGTCTTCTTGCCTTCGATCCGGTAAGGCTCCTTCAGCGTCGAGGTATCGAACCAGCCGGCCTTTGCCTTCCCCTCACCGACGATCTTGCCGCAATCGTCGATCAGACCGTTGACGCGATAGACGGTGGCGCCCTGCAGCTCGATCTCGCTGACGTTCACCTCCGGCGTGTCGGCGGGGCAGAAGATCGTCGTCTTGATGCCGCAGGACGTCGCGTAGGCCGCGAGCGCCGCGCCCGCATTGCCGTTGGTCGGCATCGCCATGTGCTTGATACCGAGCGCCTTGCCCATCGACACCGCCATGACAAGGCCGCGGGCCTTGAACGAGCCGGTCGGCAGACGTCCTTCGTCCTTGACGATGATCTCGCCGCCGCCGAGTTTTTTCGCAAGCTTCGGCAGCCGGATCAGCGGCGTCGTCACTTCGCCGAGGCTGACGATGTCCGTGACCTTACGCACCGGCAGCAGCTCGCGATAGCGCCACATGTCGGCCGGGCGCTGCGCGAGGGCTTCCTTGGTCAGCGCCTTCTTCACGCCAGCGAGGTCGTAGCGCACCAGTAGCGGCTTGCCGGCCTTGGAGAGGTTGTGGATCTGGTCGGCCTCGTACCGATCGCCTTCCATAGCGCATTCGAGATGGGTCACAAACGTCGGGCGTTCAATGGTCAGGTTGTCATTGTCTTTCACGCTTCGTTTCTTTCTTATTGAGCGATCTCGTTGTCCGTCATTGCGAGGAGCTCTTGCGACGAAGCAATCCATAGCACCGCAAGCGGATAGATGGATTGCTTCGCTCGCAATGACGGCGGCATCAGATATTCAGCACGCGGCCGTAGGCATCCAACACGGCCTCCTTCATCATCTCGGACAGCGTCGGATGCGGGAATATGGTGTGCATCAACTCCTCCTCCGTAGTCTCCAGGTTCATGGCGACCACGTAACCCTGGATCAACTCGGTCACCTCCGCGCCGATCATGTGGGCGCCGAGCAATTGCCCCGTTCTCTTGTCGAAGATCACCTTGACCAGACCCTGATCCTCACCGAGCGCAATCGCCTTGCCGTTGCCGACGAACGGGAAACGGCCTACGCGGATTTCGCGGCCGCCCTCTTTCGCCTTCGCCTCGGTCAGCCCCACGGAAGCAATCTGCGGGTGACAATAGGTGCAGCCGGGAATGAGGTTCTTGTCCATGGCGTGCGGGTGCAGGCCCTTGATGGCCTCGATGCAGACGACGCCTTCGTGCTCGGCCTTGTGGGCGAGCATCGGCGGACCTGCGACGTCGCCAATGGCATAGATGCCGGGGACATTGGTCTTGCCGTAGCCGTCGATCACGACGACGCCGCGGTCGGTCTTGACGCCGAGTTTTTCGAGGCCGAGCCCTTCGACATTGCCGACCACGCCGACCGCCGAGATCACCCGCTCGAACTCGACCGTCTGCGGCTTCTTGCCGTCGTCGATGGTGGCGACCACGCTGTCGGCCTTCTTCTCGAGCTTCGTGACTTTGGTGTTTGAGAGAATCTTGATGCCCTGCTTCTCGAACCGCTTGCGCGCAAGACCGGCGATCTCGGCGTCCTCGACCGGGAGGATCTGCGGCAACACCTCGACCACGGTGACGTCAGCACCCATGGTGTGGAAGAACGAGGCGAACTCGATGCCGATCGCGCCGGAGCCGACCACCAGCAGCGATTTCGGCATCCGATCCGGGACCATCGCCTCGAAATAGGTCCAGACCAGTTTCTTGTCGGGCTCGAGCCCCGGCAGCACGCGCGGCCGCGCGCCAGTGGCGATGATGATGTGCTTGGCCTGATAAGCCCCCTCGCCCAACGCGCCCTTTGGCGCCTCGACCTGCGACTTCTTCACCGTGACCTTGCCGGGCGCGTCGATCGACGCATCGCCCCAGATCACCGTCACCTTGTTCTTCTTCATCAGGAAGCCGACGCCGTCATTCAGCCGCTTCGAGACGCCGCGCGAGCGCTGCACCACGGCCTTTGGATCGAACGATATTTTCTCCGCGGAGAGTCCGTAATCCTTGGCGTGCTGCATGTAATGAAAGATTTCGGCTGATCGCAGAAGCGCCTTGGTCGGGATGCAGCCCCAGTTCAGGCAGATGCCCCCGAGATAGGACTTTTCGATGATCGCGGTCTTAAAGCCGAGCTGGGCTGCGCGGATCGCGGTGACGTAGCCGCCGGGACCGGAGCCGATGATGATGACGTCGAAGGATGTGTCGGCCATGTTGGTCGGTCTCTGCCTGGATCGTTAGAAAACATCGTTTGGTGGGAGGTCTGGCGCAGGGGGTCTCGGCTTTGTTCTAATCGCTCTTCGCGTCAACCAGCTTCCGGATTGTCTCAAAGGCTTGGTCGGGATCGGAGATATCGCGCACAATGACGCCGCTCGCCGAAACATTACCGAAACCCAGCGACACGAACGGATTCGAATTTCGTGTCGACCCGGTCGCAAGGGTTGCGAGGTAAATTGACCCGAGATCGTAGCTGCGCTGAAGGATGCCCTTGCGCAAGGTGGTCTCCTTTACGTCGCGAAACTTGATCACCTTCTTGTTGATGGTGAGAAAACCTTCATCGAATTCGAGCCGGTCGGAATAGAAGCGGTATTCAGTCCGACTGTAATTCAGCTTCTTGCCGAAATAGGCAACGATCGGAATAACAAAGAATGCAATCGCGCCTATGGCGTAGGACGCATCCCTCGTATTCGGAAAAATGCCGATCGCCGCGCCCATGCCACCGAAGAAGACGCCGCACCACACCGTGAAAAATAGCTGCAACGGAAGCTGGGTCAACAGCGTAATCCAGCCGATGAACACCGGCTTGGCCGACAGTTTGACTTCGCCTGGCGACATCGGCTTTCCCTTGGTCCTGAAGTCGGCGGATTTCGCTCGATGCAAAAAGATTGGTGTCTGCAGCTCCCTTACACCATCATCATGACGGGGTTTTCGATCAACTGCTTGAAGGCGCCGATCAGCTCGGCGCCGAGCGCGCCGTCGATCGCGCGGTGATCGCAGGAGAGCGTCACGCTCATCATCTGCGCGATCTCGATCTTGCCGGCGCGCACCACGGGACGCTCCTCGCTGGTGCCGACCGCGAGGATCGTCGCATGCGGCGGATTGATCACGGCGGTGAAGTGGTTGATGCCGTACATGCCAAGGTTGGATACCGCCGTGGTGCCGCCCTGGTATTCTTCCGGCTTCAGCTTGCGCGCCCGCGCACGCGCGGCAAAGTCTTTCATTTCGGACGAAATCGTGGAGAGTGTCTTGGTCTCGGCTTTCCGGATGATCGGCGTGATCAGGCCGCCGGGCATGGCCACGGCCACGCCGATGTCGGAGTGCTTGTGCTTGAGCATGCCGCTTTCGGTCCAGCTCACGTTGCAATTCGGGATCCGCTGCAGCGCAATCGCCATCGCCTTGATGACGAAGTCGTTGACCGAGAGCTTGTAGAGCGGCTTCTTTTCCTTGTCCTTGGGGGCTGCGGCGTTGATCTCCTCGCGCGCGACCAGAAGCTTGCCGATGTCGCAGTCCATCGTCAGATAGAAATGCGGCACGGTCTGCACCGAAGCGGTGAGCCGTTGCGCGATGGTGCGGCGCATGCCGTCATGCGGCACGATCTCGTAGGAGCCTTCCTCGAACAGCGCCAAAATCTGCTTGTCGGACATCCCGGGCGCAAACGCGCCCATAGGCGCGATGCTCGGACCCGCCGCAGGCGCGGCGGCCGGGGCTTTCAGGCCCTTGCCGGATTTCGCGTCCTCGACGTCGCGGGCGACGACGCGGCCATGCGGGCCCGAG
The DNA here is from genome assembly GCF_036924575.1 of Bradyrhizobium sp. AZCC 1577. Classification (NCBI taxonomy): domain Bacteria; kingdom Pseudomonadati; phylum Pseudomonadota; class Alphaproteobacteria; order Hyphomicrobiales; family Nitrobacteraceae; genus Bradyrhizobium; species Bradyrhizobium sp. AZCC 1577. Next base: position 4,503,574 of record NZ_JAZHRQ010000001.1, on the reverse strand, counting down.
CCGTTGATGCGCGAAAGATCAATGCCCGCATCCTTGGCAAGACGGCGCGCGAGCGGCGACGAGAAGATGCGGCCTTGGCCGTTACCCTTGGCAGCGGCCGCCGCCTGAGGGGCAGGCGCGGGAGCGGCTGCGGGAGCAGGTGTTGGCGCCGGTGCCGCGGCAGCGGGCTTCGGAGCTTCCTTGGGTGCCTCCTTGGGCGCTTCAGCAGCCTTCGGCGCGGGCGCGGCGCCTGCCGCCTTCACATCCTCGTCGTCGCCGGCCAACACCGCGATCACGTCGTTGACGGGGACGTCCTGCGTACCCTCCGGCACCAGAATCCTGGCAATCGTGCCCTCGTCGACCGCCTCGACTTCCATCGTCGCCTTGTCGGTCTCGATCTCGGCGATCACGTCGCCGGACTTGACCTTGTCGCCCTCTTTCTTGAGCCACTTGGCAAGGTTGCCCTTTTCCATCGTGGGCGACAGCGCGGGCATCAAAATGTTGATCGGCATCGTCAGTGACCCTGTTGCGACCGGGGCGTGGTGGAGCCCATGTCGGTCGGCCGGTTGATCTCGGCTTCGAACATCTCGACGATGCGCGCGAGCGCCTCGTCCTCGGTGTAGCCGCTCTCGCGCGCATAGGCGCGGGCGGCGTGGCGGGCGATATCGACCAGCAAGAGGCCCCACATGTCAGGTTCCTCGAAAGCGCGCTGGAACGCGATCGAGAGCCCACCATCGACGACGAAGGCGCGCAGGACTTCAACGGCGTCCTCGCGGCCGATCACGTCCGGCGGCAGCGGTTGTTCGTTAGGACCGGCCATGGGCTTACCGATAAGAAACGGCTTTGGCGGCTGCGACCACCTCGGCTACCGAAGGCAATGCGAGCTTTTCGAGGTTCGCGGCATAAGGCATCGGCACGTCCTTGCCGGATACGCGCGCGACCGGCGCATCGAGGTAGTCGAAGGCGTGCTCCATGATGCGGGCGGCAATCTCGGCGCCGACGCCGGACTGCTGCCAGCCCTCTTCCACCGTCACCGCACGGCCGGTCTTCTTTACCGAGTTGACGATCGTCTCGGTGTCCATCGGGCGCAGCGTGCGCAGGTCGATCACCTCGGCCTCGATGCCTTCCTTCGCGAGCTCGTCGGCGGCTTTCAGCGCGTAGGTCATGCCATTCGACCACGAGATCAGCGTTACGTCCTTGCCCGAGCGAACAATACGCGCCTTGCCGATCGGGATGACGTAGTCGTCGAGTTTTGGCACTTCGCCGGTGTGGCCGTACAAGACTTCGTTTTCGAGGAAGATGACGGGGTTGGGATCGCGGATCGCGGCCTTGAGCAGTCCCTTGTAGTCGGCCGCCGAGAACGGCGCGATCACCTTCAGCCCGGGAATTTGCGAGTACCAGGCCGAGTAGTCCTGGCTATGCTGGGCGGCGACGCGGGCGGCGGCGCCGTTCGGGCCGCGGAAGACGATCGAGCAGCCCATCTGGCCCCCCGACATGTACAGCGTCTTGGCCGCGGAGTTGATGATCTGGTCGATCGCCTGCATGGCGAAATTGAACGTCATGAATTCGACGACCGGCTTCAGCCCCGACATCGCAGCACCAACGCCGACGCCGGCAAAGCCATGCTCGGTGATCGGGGTATCGATCACGCGCCGCGCGCCGAATTCCTGCAAGAGCCCCTGGGTCACCTTGTAGGCGCCCTGATACTCCGCGACCTCTTCGCCCATGATGAACACGTCGGGGTCGCGCCGCATCTCTTCCGCCATCGCATCTCGCAGCGCCTCGCGAATGGTCTGCGTGATCATCTCGGTGCCGGCGGGGACTTCCGGATCGGGCTCGGCGACCGCGGCTGGCGGCGCGGCAGGTGCCTTCTCGGCCTTGGGCTGCGGCGCTTCCGCTTTGGCTTCAGCGGGGGGCGCGGATTCCGCGGCCTTCGCCGCTGGCGCCGGCGCGCTGGCCTTGCCGAGATCGGCGGCGCTCTCGCCGTCGGCCAGAATGGTCGCGATCGGCGTGTTGACGGCGACGTCGGCGGTCCCTTCCGGGATCAATATCTTGCCGAGCGTGCCCTCATCGGTCGCCTCGACTTCCATCGTCGCCTTATCGGTCTCGATCTCGGCGATGACATCGCCCGACTTGATCGTTTCGCCTTCCTTCTTCAGCCACTTCGCCAAGTTGCCCTTCTCCATGGTGGGCGACAGCGCAGGCATCAGCACTTGAATGGGCATATCGGCTCCCGAAAAATCACTCTTTAGATCGTTTGAGCATAATCGTTTCGGAAAACCGGTTTCCACTTTTCCGGATCATGCTCTAGTTCTGCGCGTGGTTTGAATTCAGCGGTAGACGTCGGTCCAGAGCTCGGACGGATCGGGCTCGGGATCGCGCTGGGCGAAATCGGCGGATGCGTTGACGATCTCGCGAACCTCGGCGTCGATCGCCTTCAACTCCTGCTCGCTGACCTTGGCGGCCAGCAGGCGGTTGCGCACCTGCTCGATCGGGTCCTGGTCGGTGCGGATTTTTTCGACCTCTTCGCGGGTCCGGTATTTCGCGGGGTCGGACATCGAGTGGCCGCGGTAGCGATAGGTCTGCATTTCCAGGATGAACGGCCCCTTGCCGGCGCGGCACCAGGCCACCGCCTCGTCGCCGGCGGCCTTCACGGCGCGGACGTCCATGCCGTCGACCTGCTGGCCCGGAATGTTGAAGGAGGCGCCGCGCTTGGAAAAATCGGTCAGGGCGGAGGAGCGCGTCACCGACGTGCCCATGGCGTAGCGGTTGTTCTCGATCACATAGATCACCGGGAGCTTCCACAGCTCCGCCATATTAAAACTCTCGTAGACCTGGCCCTGGTTGGACGCGCCGTCGCCGAAATAGGCGACGCTGACGAAATCATTGCCGCGATAACGATTGGCGAAAGCAAGGCCGGTCCCGAGCGAAACCTGGGCGCCGACGATGCCGTGGCCGCCGTAGAAATTCTTCTCCATGCTGAACATGTGCATGGAGCCGCCTTTGCCCTTGGAATAGCCGCCGCGGCGGCCGGTGAGTTCGGCCATGACGCCGTTGGCGTCCATCCCGCAGGCCAGCATGTGGCCGTGGTCACGGTATCCGGTTATGACCTGATCGCCCTTCTTCAGGGCCATCTGCATTCCGACTACCACAGCTTCCTGGCCGATATAGAGATGGCAGAAGCCGCCGATCGCACCCATGCCGTAGAGCTGGCCGGCCTTTTCCTCGAAGCGGCGGATCAAGAGCATGTCCCGCAGCGCGGCCAGTTCCTGCGCCTTGGTGAATTCCGGTGGGGACCCGTTTGCCTTCTCCTGCCCTGATTCTTTCGCGACGCTTTTCTTGGGTGCAGCCATGGCAATTCCGGGTGAAAGAGAGACGGATCAGCCCTCTCTATCCCAACTCAAACCGCCGTGAAAGGATTGCGTGCGCTGGAGAAAATATTGCTATACCGCAGTGCAATGTGGCCTGCGACATTTTCGAAATTGATTTCGCGATTTTTTGAAATTTGCGGACTGACACGCCGGCATCGTCCCCATGACGGCCGTGTTCGTCACATCGGTTTGAAAATCAGTTCGGCTTGACGATCCGGATCAGATCGCGCGGATTGGCGTAGTCGAGCTGGAAGCGCGCGCGCTCATCCAGCATGTCGGGATCGACCCGGTCGGACCGCAGCAGCGATACCCGCTGCTCGCCCTCTGCCCGCTCCCGCTTCAGCCGCGCCAATTCCGAAGTCAGGGCAATGATTTCCTGATCGAGCTCCTGGCGCGCGTTCAAGCCGTATTTGCCGGTGTAAGCGTTGACGCCGAAATAGCCGACCATCATCGCCGCCACCGTATAGAGGGCTAGGCCGGTCAGGATGGATTTCAATCGAGTTCGGGAGACCATGGGGCCAAGATGCGACGGTCCGGTTAATGGAATGCTAAGAACGCGGCCTGACTGGCTCCTCCCGTCATTGCGAGCGAAGCGAAGCAATCCATCTCTCCGCGCGTGAGGACAGATGGATTGCTTCGTCGCTTGCGCTCCTCGCAATGACGGGGAAGGAGCTGTTACCCGTTCTGCTTCTCGACGAATGCCGCAAACGCGTTGATGTATTGCTGCAGCACCTTCTGCACCGCTTCCTTCACGAGCTCACCCTTCTCGTTAAAAGCGTCGCCGATGCCGTTGAGGTAGATTTCGGGCTGGCCGAGGATCGGGCCGGAAATGCCCGGCAGGATGTTCTGCAAATGCTTGGCGGCGCTGACGCCGCCGAGCGCGCCGGGCGAGTTGCTGACGATGCCGGTCGGCTTGCCGAGGAACGAGCTCTTGCCATAGGGGCGCGACCCGACGTCGATCGCGTTCTTCAACACGCCTGGGATCGAGCGGTTATATTCGGGCGTCACGAACAGCACGCCGTTCGACTTCTGCAGCTTTTCGCGAAACGCCAGCCAGTCAGCCGGCGGTGCCCCTTCCAAATCCTGGTTGAAGAAGGAAATTTCATGCAGCGTGGTCACATCGAGCTTGAGCGAAGCCGGCGCCAGTTTGGCGAGCGCATTGGCGACCTTGAGCGAAAAGCTCTCCTTGCGGAGAGAACCGACGATCGTGACGATGGTGTAATAGGTGGCCATTGAATTTCCTTTTGAAGCGAAAGCGCCAGCGCTCCCTTACGCCAGATCAGCGGAAAGATGCAAGTGCATCAACTTATCTTTACGGCTCCTCGGCATGCAAAAACAGGCCGCCTGAAAGGCAGCCTGTTCGCGGCGATAGAAGCGCGCGCTCACCCCTTGTTCGGGTTGATCAGGAATTTCTCGCCGGTGGAGCGCTTGTTGTAGATGGCGATGTTGGAAAGCTGCAGCGTCTCCTGCAGCGACACTACCTGCGTGTAGTGGCTGGCAAAGGTGGTCTTGAGCTCGGACGCGACACGCTGGCGCAGCCGGCCGATTTCGGCGGGGCCGATCTTTTGCAGGAACGGCGTCAAGAGCCAGCCGCCGACGCCCCAGGTCAGGCCGAATGTACGGCTGAGCTCGGTCGGACGGTTGTCGAGGCTGCCGTAGATATAGACCTGCTTGTACACGTTCGAGCCGTAGCGGCTGTATTCCTTGGCGGTCTTGTTGGCCGCGATTTCCATGCAAGTCAGAATCTGGCTTGCCAGCTTGCCGCCGCCGATCGCATCGAACGCAATGGTGGCGCCGGTTTCCACCAAGGCGTTGGTCAGGTCGTCCATGAACGTGTCTGCGGTGGAATCGACGACATATTTGGCGCCGATCGTGTGCAGGATGTCGGCCTGCTCCTTGCTGCGGACGATATTGACGAGGCCGATGCCGTCCTTGATGCAGATCTTGTTGAGCATCTGCCCGAGATTGGAGGCAGCCGCGGTGTGCACCAGCGCCTTGTGGTTCTCGCGCCGCATCGTCTCGGTCATCCCGAGCGCGGTCAAGGGATTGACGAACCATGATGCGCCGTCGGCCGGCGTTGTGCCTGACGGCAGCTCCATGACGTCCCTGACCTTGATGGTGCGATACTGCGTGTACATCGCGCCGCCGATCATCGAAACCGCCTTGCCCATCAGCGCTTTCGCGGCGTCCGAAGATCCGGTCCTGATCACCACGCCGGCACCTTCATTGCCGACGGGGAGCGACTGGTCGAGCCGCGCCGCCATCATCCGCATCGCCGATTCCGGCATCTTCGCGGTGATGACAGGCGCGTCCGCGCTGCCGGATTCCTTGGCGGTCGACATGTCGGCCGGACCGATCAAGAGCCCGAGATCGGAGGGATTGATCGGGGTCGCCTCGACACGGACCACGACTTCGTCGTCGGCCGGCTCGGGCGTCGGGACATCGACCAGCGACAATTCGAGTTCGCCGCTCTTCTTGAGCAGCGAACGCAGTTGAAGCCCGCTCTTGCCGTCGCTCATCGCCATCCTCCCCCTGGTGTCCGTCCTATCTGGTTGCGCCGATGCGTTATGCCAAGGCCTTCAGCGCCGATTTGCCGGCATATTTTGCCTGCTTGCCGAGTTGCTGCTCGATGCGCAGGAGCTGGTTGTACTTGGCGGTGCGATCGGAGCGCGCCAATGATCCGGTTTTGATCTGGCCGCAATTGGTGGCGACCGCGAGATCGGCGATGGTGGAATCTTCCGTCTCGCCGGAACGGTGCGACATCACGGAAGTGTAGCCGTATTTGTGCGCCAGCTCGACGGCGGCGAGCGTCTCCGTTAGTGTGCCGATCTGGTTGACCTTGATCAGGATCGAATTGGCGCGGCCGTTCTTGATGCCGTCGGCAAGGCGGGTGACGTTGGTGACGAACAGGTCGTCGCCGACGAGCTGGCACTTCTTGCCGATCAGGTCGGTCAATTCCTTCCAGCCGTCCATGTCATCCTCTGACATGCCGTCCTCGATCGTGACGATCGGATAACGCGAGACGAGATCGGCGAGATATTTTGCCTGCTCGGAACGCGAGCGGGTCTTGTTCTCGCCGCCGTAGACGTAACTGCCGTCCTTGAAGAACTCGGTGGCCGCGCAGTCGAGGCCGAGCATCACATCGCTGCCCGCCTTGTAGCCGGCCTTGCCGATCGCGCTCACCACGAACTCGAGGGCTGCGTCCGCTGACGGCAGGTTCGGCGCAAAGCCGCCCTCGTCGCCGACATTGGTGTTATGGCCGGCCTTCTTCAGTTCGCTACGCAGCGTGTGGAAGATTTCCGAACCGCAGCGCAGTGCCTCGGCGAAGCTCGCGGCGCCCACGGGAAGGATCATGAATTCCTGGAAATCGATCGGGTTGTCGGCGTGCGCGCCGCCATTGATGATGTTCATCATCGGCACCGGCAGCGTCCGCGCCGAGGTGCCGCCGACGTAACGATAGAGCGGCATGTCGAAGGATTCGGCCGCTGCCTTGGCGCAGGCCAGCGAGACGCCGAGGATGGCATTGGCGCCGAGCCGGCTCTTGTTCGGCGTGCCGTCGAGATCGATCATGATCTGATCGATGTGGACCTGGTCCTCGACGGCCTGATCGCTCAGCGCCTCGAAGATTTCGCCGTTAACGGCTTCCACCGCCTTTTGCACGCCCTTGCCGAGATAGCGCTGCTTGTCGCCGTCTCGCAGTTCGACCGCCTCATGGGCTCCGGTGGACGCACCGGAGGGAACAGCCGCGCGGCCGATCGAGCCGTCTTCCAGCACCACATCGACTTCAACGGTGGGATTGCCACGGCTATCGAGAATTTCACGGCCAATGATGTCGACGATGGCGGTCATGTCTGCACTTTCCTAAAGTGGTGGGTGGCGATTTCGGGGGCGTCTTACACGGCGCGCAAGCAAATGTGAACGCTTTGGCTAAGGCCTTTTCCGGACGACACCGCCTGGTCAGGATAAACTGCTCCAGAGTTGATATCGGCGTCCAAACCTTCACGTTCACAAGCAGGGGTAACGCAATGAACCGCCGTCAGTTTCTTAAAAGCACCACTGCTGGAATTTTCGCTGCCCCCGCCCTTCTGCGCGCGGCTGCCGCGCAGGAAGGCCCGTTCCGGGTCAAATATTATCCGATCGACGCCGGCGTCGGCCTGCACGACGTCACGCCCGCGCGCGATGGCGCGATCTGGTTCACCGGTCAGCGCAATGGAACGTTGGGGCGATTAGACCCACGGGACGGCGCCTTCAAATTAATCAATCTCGGCAAGGGCGCATCGCCGCATGGCGTCGTGATCGGCCCCGACGGCGCGCCGTGGGTGACCGAAGGCGGACAGAACGCGATCGCGCGCGTCGACCCCAGTGACCACAAGGTGACGCTGTTCCGCCTGCCCGAAAAGGAGGCCTACGCCAACCTCAACACCGGCGTGTTCGACAAGAGCGGCATCTACTGGTTCACCGGCCAGTCCGGCATCTATGGCCGGCTGGATCCGAAATCTGGCGAAATGACCGTGTTCAAGGCGCCGCGCGGCGTCGGTCCTTACGGGATCACGGTCACCCCGAAGGGCGAGATCTGGTACGCCTCGCTCGCCGGCAATCACATTGCAAAGATCGATCTGGCGAGCGGCCAGGCGACCATCGTCGAACCGTCAACGCCAAAGCAGGGCGCGCGGCGGGTGTGGTCGGACTCCAAGAGCCGGATCTGGGTCAGCGAATGGAACAGCGGCCAAGTGTCGGTGCACGATCCCGCCGACGGCTCCTGGAAGGCTTGGAAGCTGCCCGGGAGCAATCCGCGGGCGTATGCCGTCTATGTCGACGACAAGGACAAGGTCTGGCTCACCGATTTCGGCGCCAATGCCATCGTGCGCTTCGATCCCGTAACGGAAAAATTCAACGCCTTCCCGAGCGACAAATCGGGTGCGAATGTGCGCCAGCTCGACGGCCGGCCCGGCGAGACCTGGGGCGCTGAATCCGGCAATGGCCGGGTGGTCGTGATACAGACGGCCGCGTGAGGCGCTTCGTCGTCCTGTCGCTGTTATCCCTTCTCCTGCCCGCTCCCGCCACCGCGGAAGACGGCGCGCGGGCGTTCGCGCCCTGCCGCGCCTGCCATAGCCTCGATCCCGCGGAGCGCGGCCTGCCCGGTCCCAACCTGTCGGGTGTGATCGGACGCCCTGTCGGCAGCGACGCCGGATTCGACTATTCGCCGGTGCTGCGCCAGGCGCGCAACGATGGATTGCGCTGGGACGTGAAGCGGCTGGAAGCCTTCCTCGCCGATCCCGCCGCAATGTTTCCGGGATTGTGGATGTCGATGCGCGGGATCGAGGACGCCGCCGAACGGCAGGCGCTGGTGCGGTTTCTTGGCGACCCAGCCTCGCGCTGACGGTTGACGATCACCCCTGCAGCGTTCATGTCAGCGCTCGCAACAGGACGATCATGATGGCCAAGAAATCATTGCCCACATCATTGCAGCTCGGCCGCGCCGTGGAATGGCCTGATAGCCCGGAAAAGGCGCAGCTCGACCGCGTGCCCAATCCGCAAGCCGGCACCAATTATCTGGTTCGCTTCACCGCACCGGAGTTCACTTCGATCTGCCCGGTGACGGGTCAGCCGGATTTCGCGCATCTTGTGATCGACTATGTGCCGGGACAATGGCTGCTGGAATCCAAATCGCTAAAACTCTATGTCGCGAGCTTTCGCAATCACGGCGCCTTCCATGAGGACTGCACGGTCATGATCGGCAAACGGATCGCGGCCGAGATCAAGCCGAGATGGCTGCGCATTGGCGGCTACTGGTATCCGCGCGGCGGCATCCCAATCGACGTGTTCTGGCAGACGGGCAAGCTGCCCAAGGATGTGTGGGTGCCCGATCAGGGCGTCGCGCCCTATCGCGGGCGGGGGTAGGCACGCCAAGCGTCCGGGCATGGCTTGAACGCCTTCCGCTGCGCGCGCGGAATTTTCAGAAGACGCTTCTAGTGAGGCTCAATTGAGAAATAAACGGCCGCGACAATGATGATTGCATACATCGCAGGCGCAGAAAATTCACGGCTGAGAAAAAACTCTCGAACGATTGACGCCACAGATTAGTCAACTGCCAGCCACAGATCGTCCGCATGTTCGCGACATCACGTTCGCGAGGCCGCCATGATTGCTCGGAAGACCGCCCGCTTCCTCCTGAAATATGCATCGAGCGATCCGCTCAGGCTTGCCGATATCGTACAGCGCCGCGCGATCGAGCAGTTCAGAACGCCGCCGACGGGCCTCGCGACCACGCGCTTCAATGGCGTGCATTACGAGATCGACATGTCATTGCATCGGCTGATGAAGAAGTACTTTTTCCATACCCACGAAATGTTTCTCGAACGCATCTTCAAGCGCTACCTGGCTCCTGGCAATATCTTCGTCGATATCGGCGCCAATTGCGGCTACTGGTCGGCCTATAGCTTGTCGCTCGTGGGCCAGAGCGGCGAGGTGCACGCCTTCGAGCCGGTGCCGCAATATTTCACCTTTGTCCGACGGCTCGCGGAGCTCAATCCCGGTTATCGGATCGTCGCCAATCAGGTTGCCTGCGGCGCGCGGCTTGGCGCCCTCACGATGGCCGTCGTCGCGCCACGCGTGGAGAATTTCGACAATTACGATATCAACATCGGGTCGAGTTCACTTGCTACCGGCTTCCTCGCACACGCCAGCGAGCTCACGGAAAATATGACCGTTGAGGTTATCGCCCTCGATAGTTATGTACGCGAGTGGAAAATCGATCTCGATCGCGTCAGCCTTATCAAGATCGACGTCGAAGGTTTCGAGGCTGAGGTCTTCGACGGCATGCAAGGCGTGCTGGCAAAGAGCGGTCGCAAAGTGCCGATCCTGTGCGAAGTCCTCACCGATCTGAATCGCCCCGAGCCGCTGGACGGCAGACGTATCATTGAACGCCTTGAGGATTGTGGCTACCGCTGCCTCGATGCCACGAATTTGCGACCGATCGATCGTAATGCGCTTGGTTTTGAAGAGAACATTCTCTGCCTCTGACACTCAACTATCTTTCATCAAATTTGCATCAATCCGAATTTGGCTGCGTCGCGAGCTTTCGCAATCACGGCGCCTTCCACGAGGATTGCACGGTTATGATCGGCAAGCGGATCACGGCCGAGATCAAGCCGAAATGGCTTCGCATCGGCGGCTACTGGTATCCGCGCGGCGGCATCCCGATCGACGTGTTCTGGCAGACGGGCAAACTGCCGAAGGACGTGTGGGTGCCCGACCAGGGCGTCGCGCCCTATCGCGGGCGCGGCTAAGCGCCAACCAGAAGGTGGATGCGCAGCTGACCTCCGAGAACGTTTGAGCTCAAGGGGCCGAAAGGTCAGTTGCGCTGCCACGATCCACATATCCATTCAAGCGCAGGCGCAAAAGTCGTATAGTGCATCTATTCTCTATTCTTTTTCAAAGGGAGGAAGGCCATGCGGAAGTCTCTCCTCGGGTTTACGGTCGCAGCTCTCACCCTATCGACATCCCAGCCATCTTTCGCGCAACAAGATGTCGATCAGCAGCTCGGCCAAGTGCACTTTAAAATCTCTTGCAATGAAGTGGCGCAGCGACGCTTCGATCGCGCGATGCGCTATCAGCACTCCTTTTGGTACGTCAACGCCAAAGAGATCTTTGACGAAGTGATCGAGGCCGACCCCAAATGTGCCATGGCATATTGGGGCATCGCGCTCACGCTGATGGATAACCCGCACAACGCAATCCCGCGGCCGAATCTCGCGCCCGGCCTTGCCGCCATCACCAAGGCCAAGGAAATCGGGGCCAACACCGAGCGCGAACGCGACTACATCGATGCGCTTATGGTGATGTACGCGGATTACGACAAAGTGCCTCATGCCCAGCGCATGCGCGCCTTCCGGGATGCCCAGGCGAAACTCGCAGCGAAATACCCAGACGACGACGAGGCTCAGATCGCCTATGCGATCACGCTCAACACGTCGGCGGACATGAACGACAAGACTTACACACAGCAGAGCAAGGGCGCCTCAATTCTCGAGCCGATCTCCGTTCGGCTGCCGCAGCATCCGGGAGTGACGCACTACCTGATCCATCTCTACGATTATCCGGCGACCGCGCACAAAGGTCTCGATGCCGCCAACCGCTACGCCAAGATCGCGCCGGCCGCGCCGCACGCCCAGCACATGCCGTCGCACATTTACACCCGCGTCGGCTACTGGAAGGAATCGATTGCATCCAACATCGCGTCCGTACAGGCAGCCAAGGCCGAGAAGTCGGTCGGCAACTATCTGCACGCCCAGGATTACATGGTTTACGCACACCTTCAACTTGCCCAAGACCAGCAGGCGCGCGTTGTCATGGACGACATGGCAAGAGAGACCAACTTCAAGGCCACGGTCGCGGCAGCCGACTACGCGCTGGCGGCTTCACCGGCCCGTTATGCGATCGAGCGCGGTGACTGGGAAGCCGCCTCACAACTAACTGTCAGGCCGAGCGGCTCACACTTCGCGACGGCGACCTCGCACTTCGCCCGCGCTCTCGGCGCCGCCCGCTCTGGCAAGCCTGAGGCTGCCAAGGCCGACGTCGAAAAACTTGCTGAATTGCGCGACAAGTTGCGCGACGCCAAGGATATCTATTGGCCGGAAATCGTCGACATTCAGCGTCAGGTCGCGGTTGCCTGGGTGCTTCACGCGGAGGGCAAATACGATGAGGCGCTTAAGGCCATGAGCGCTGCAGCGGACGCCGAGGACAAGACCGAGAAGCACGCGATCACGCCGGGCCCGCTGGCACCGGCGCGCGAGCTCTACGGCTTCATGCTGCTCGATCGCGGCATGGCCAAGGAGGCGCTTGCGGCGTTCGAGGCCACCAAGGCCAAGGAGCCGAACCGTCTCCAAGGCTATGCAGGCGCCGCCAAGGCCGCCGACACGCTCGGTGACAAGGCCGCGGCACGAGACAACTATCAGCAACTCGTGACGCTGACGGCGAATGCCGACACGGAACGGCCGGAAGTCGCGGCGGCGAAGAAACATCTCGCCAGCAACTAGTCCAACCAACGGTGGTGCGATGAGGCGGGTAGGTCGTGTCGCCATTATAGCAGCGTCGCTGGGAGTTGTGCTGGCGGCGCTGCTGGCATGGTCTGGTCTGCCACAGAACGCGGCCGCAACTGCGACCGCGCCGGTATGGACCGAGATGGCCTGGCCCTTCCCAAGCGATCCCTTCGGGAAGGGAAAGGCGTTCCGCTGTAAGGCGGCGGATTGCGGCGCCGAGGTGAACATCTATCTGCGTGCCAAGATCGGCTTTTGCAATTGCACGACCGGGATAGCCGATGACGACGATGTGGACCGTATGGGAGATCTTGTGCTCGTCGGCGACGTCTCGCCGCTCGGCACCAGCCGTCCAATCAGAATTGCGTGGATGGAAGGTCGCAGCCGCGCTTACACGCTGAACACTCGCAATCCGCTTGGCAAGACGGCGATCTCGGTCGTTTTCAGGGAACGCTGCGACATGATCGCCGCGACTGCCGTGCTCGGCCACGACCGGCCAGCAGCTATCGAGCCGAGCGTGATCGAATTTCTCAATGGTAGCACTGTGATGCGCTGGGCCGAGATCACGCTGGGCCTCTGATCTGACCTCGCAGTGGGAACGGATCTCTCACTCAATCACCTCATCAGCACCGCTGACGAATGAAGGCGAGAACTCCCGCCCCAATAGCTTCGCCGCCTTCATGTTGATGATGAACTCCACCTTGGTGACAAGCTGTACCGGAAGGTCGGAGGGCTTCTCGCCTTTCAGGATCCGCCCGGCATACATGCCCGCGCGTCGATGCGATTGCGCAAAGTCTCCCCCATAGCTCATCAAGCCGCCTGCCATGGGGAAGTCCCGGGACTGAGTAATTGCCGGCACGCGATATTTCATTGCGAGTTCGGCCAACTGTCTGCTGCGGAATGCCAAAATAGGGGTCCGATGTAAAGACGAGCCCGCCCGCTTCCTCGGCCGCGCCAGAGAAAATCGGTTCGAATTCCTTCTCGGTACTTGCGTTCACCACCTGCAGAAGGATCCCCAAGGTTTCGGCGGCCGAACGCAGCTTCCGCAATTGTGAATTGGCGGTTGGGCTCGTAGGATTGGCGACCACCGTCAGTTTTGCCGCGACTGGCAGCACTTCATGCATCAGCTCAAGCCGTTTCGGCGACACGTCGACGCTCAGGCTCGAAACCCCCGTGATATTGCCGCCCGGCCGCGACAGGCTGTCCACGACACCCAACTGAACGGGGTCGCCACCCATCTCAAAGACGATTGCATTGTTGGAGGCAGCAGCTTTCACAGCGAGTGCCACCTGCGCGCCGCCGGGCGCGACGACAATGTCGACATTGCGCGCAACGAGGTTGGCAGCCAGGGCAGGCAATCGGGTGTACTGCCCTTGGGCCCACTGATAGTCGATGGCGACATTGCGGCCTTCGACAAAGCCAGCTTCACGAAGTCCTTCATGGAAAGCTTTCAGCCGGCTGGCAAACAGCTCGGGAGATTCCGCGCAGAGATAGCCGATGACCGGCATCGTTGCCTTCTGCGCATGTAGCGGGGTCGTCCAAGCGGCGGCGCCCGCCATCAACGCAAGCAAGTCTCGTCGCCTGACGCATCTGCCGGACGTCATTGCGTTGAACTTGGCGCTCGTCATGCTTTCACCGATTGGCCGTGTTTCGGACGCCGCCCCCAGCATATCCCGTGAAGTTGACCTAGTCCCTAACGGATTACGCCAGACCCCTGCGGCTTGATGTCGGCCACGGTGTCGAAGGAAATTCCGAATACCGGAATAGCTTCGTCAAATCCCTTGATTTGGCGGTCGCCAAGTCGCTCCAGGGGACGCTTGCCCCTAACGCGTTCGGCGACTTCAGCGTCTATCAGGATTTCCCGGTCTGCCGCCGATGCGCATAGACGTGCCGCCAGGTTAACCACACTGCCGATGGCGGTGTAATCGAACCGGTCCGCGTATCCGATCCGTCCAACGGTCGCTGCCCCGCTGGCAAGACCGATCCCGAAGCCAACCTGGTAGCCTCGGGATCGCCAGCCGGCGATGAGCCCTTGCACGCTCTTCTGCATCTCTACGGCCAGATCGACAGCCCTTAGTGCCGGTTCTTCAACGGGCACGGGAGCGTTCACGAGAACCATAAGGCCGTCTCCCGAGAAACTGATGAGTGTCGCCGCAAATTGCGTAATGGCTTTGCCAAGGACCTCATAGTACTCCGACAGCACGTTCATGACTTCCTCTGGTGCAAGTGCTGCGGAAAATGCGGTGAAGCCTCGCAAGTCGCAAAATATGACGACGACTTCAGCGCGGCGCCCGTCCAATACACTGTCGTCGCCCGCTCGATCGACGAGGTCGGCCACCTGCGGTGCGAGGAATCGCTTGAGCTTCGCTATCCGCTCCTGGTGCTCCTGCCCCAGCGCCAACTCGGCAGCCATCTTGTTAAAACTGTTTGCAAGACGCTGAAACTCGTCGCCGGTCTCGATGGAAATGCGGTGGTCGAAAGACCCGGCCCCGATCCTCTCAGTCCCTTCCTCGAGAACCCTTATTGGTTCGGTCATCCGGTGCGCCAGTGCGTAGGCAAGCAACGCGGCAAATATCGTACCCGCGGCGAGAAGCGTCGCGGTCCGCCATAAGGCTGCATAGATGGGCGCGTAGGCTTCAGACAGCGGCTGTTCGACTATTACTGTCCAATCGGGGCCCGCAACGGGAGCAGCGACGGCGGCAATCTCACGGCCTTCCGCATCTCGGCTCGTCGCAAAGCCTGCCCCCGCCGGGCCGATTGCGTCGCGTATGATACGGAACGGCTTGGAGGTCGCTTCCTCCGCCCCACGGAGGACAAGACTGATGTCGGGATGCGCAATGAGCCGACCCGGTCGGTCCAGGACGAAGGCAAAGCCACTCTTTCCCACCTTTATCGCTGAAATCACATCCCAGATCAGCTTGAGATTGACTTCCGCGACAACCGCGCCGACCGATGGGCGGTTGCCAACCACCGCAACCGTCAGGTGCGGTTCAGAGCCTCGATGGTAGCTTACATCGCTGAACCAGACTTGTGCCGAGCGGGCGCCAACTACCGCAGGATCAGCGGATCGGTCCGCGCGGCTTTCAATTCGATTGAGCCCGATCCGTGAGACATAGAGGCGTTCGAGGCCCTTGTGATCGATGAGCGCCAGATCGACGATGGCAGGAGCTTGCCGAAGCAAGCGCAACGCCTCGGTCCGCCGACGTTCGTCTGGCTCGTCGCTCCAGGGAACCTGGACAAACCAGCCGAGCTGGTTTGTGATGCCGAAGATGAAGTCATGGATTTCGGCCGCGGCAGACGTTGCTTGAACGCCGAGCAACTGATCAAGCCTCGCTCGCTGGTCGCGATAGCCAAACCAGGCTTCGATAATACCGTTAACCGCGAGCGGAATCGCGACGGCCATAAACAGCACGAGCAAGTACTTCTGGAAAAGGCCGCGAAAACGTTCTCGGACAATCATCGCTGGTACCAATACAAAAGAAAGTCAAAAACTGCATTGCTTCGGCGGTCCACCGGCAATCTTTATCACAGACTCCCAAGCATACAGCCGCTCCGAAGGATATGGCGGCGAGCGAGTCCCGTTTTCTTACATTTTAAGGTCGTCCCGAGGTCGAAATCCCGGCCCTGCGTCGACATCCGGACCGGTTACGACAAGAAGACTATGTCACGGCGGTCTATCTTATCGAGCGCATCGTCGGATTGTTTTAGACCGGCGCTACTTCGCCGCCGCATCCGCCGGCCGCGTCTGGCGCAGCAGTTTGGCACAGACAAAGCCTAGCGCGATCATCACGGCCGCCGCCGCGAGCAAGGCTGGGACCTTCCCGGCATGCTGGATGCCGAAACCGTAAGCGATCGGGCCGACGGTCTGCCCCATGAAGAAAAAGAACGCGTGCAACGACAGTGCAGTCGCGCGCGCCTCCGCCGACAATTCGCTGGCAAATACCTGCAGACTGCCGTGGATCATGTAGAAACCCCAGCCCATGAAGATCAGGCTGAGCGTTTGCAACTTCCATTCCGGACCCATCGCCACTGCTATGAGCTGGACACCGACCAGCGTGCCTCCTCCGATCATCATCCCGTTGACACCGATCTTCGGCAGAAGCCGCGACACTGTCATGGTGTAGAACAGGCCACCGACCGCAAAGCCCGCGATAACGATGCCCGCGATCGACAGCGAGGTTTGTCCGAGGTCGAACAAGAAAGAGGCAATGAACGGAAACAAGCCGAGCACGCAGCAGCCTTCGATAAAGACGGCCGCGTAGCAGATGCGCGCGTTCGGGTTGGTGAAAATCGTGCGATAGCCCTGTTTGAGGGCTGACAGGCTGGTCCGGGGCGGATGTGTCAGCGCCGCGCCGCGGAATCCGATCGCAACCACGATCGAGGCCAGCACGACGATCCCACCGAGCACAGCCAGCACGCCGCGCCAGCCGAGGAAATCGCCGATCAGGCCGGACACCGTAGCGCCCAGAAGATTGCCGGTCATGGCGCCAGCCAGCGTACGCCCGATCGCGACCTGACGCTTCTCGGCACCAACGAGATCGCTGGTCAGCCCCAGCGCGATCGGAAACACGCCGCCCGAACCGATGCCGGCCAGAATTCGGCTCGCAAACAATAGCGGGAACGAGGTCGCCATCGCGCCGAGAATGTTGGCGAAGCCGAGCAATGCCAGGCAGACGATCATCAGCCTCGCCTTGCCGAAAATGTCGGCAAAGGCGCCAAGCACCGGCTGGATCACGGCAAAGGTGAAGGCGAAGGCGGCGGCGAAACTCGCGGCTGTGGCGATGCTGACCGAAAAATCCTCGGCCACATGCGGCAACACCGGATCGAGCGCGCGGGCAGACAGGGCTGCCGAAAAGGTCGCGAGCGCAATGATGTTGAGCGCCGGCGGCATGGCGCTGGCGGCGGTCACGACGGGGCGTTCTTCGCCAGCGCGTCAAAACCCATCAGCGTCTTCACCAAGGATTCGAACTCGCGCAGCGGCACCATGTTGGGTCCATCCGACGGCGCGCGGTCCGGATCAGGATGGGTCTCGATGAACACACCGGCGACGCCGACGGCGACCGCGGCGCGCGCCAGCACCGGAACGAATTCGCGCTGGCCGCCAGACGAGGTGCCCTTCCCGCCCGGTTGCTGCACCGAATGGGTGGCGTCGAAAATGACGGGCGCACCCGTCGTCTGCGCCATGATCGGCAGTGCACGCATGTCGGAGACCAGCGTGTTGTAGCCGAACGACGCGCCGCGTTCGGTAACCAGCACGTTCGGATTGCCGCCGCCGGTGATCTTGGTGACGACGTTGGTCATCTCCCACGGCGCGAGGAACTGGCCTTTCTTGACGTTGACGACCTTGCCGGTCGCGGCCGCCGCAAGCAGCAGATCGGTCTGCCGGCACAGGAAGGCCGGGATCTGCAGCACATCGACTGCCTCTGCCGCCTCGGCGCATTGGGCGGTCTCGTGCACGTCGGTCAGCACGGGTAAACCGAGCGAGGAGCGTATCTCGGCGAAGATCGGCAAGGCCTGCGCCAAGCCAATTCCGCGCGCGGCCGAGCCCGACGTTCGATTGGCCTTATCGAAGGAGGTCTTGTAGACGAGGCCGATGCCGAGCCGGCCTGCGATCTCCTTCAGCGCAGTCGCCACTTCGAGGGCGTGCGCACGGCTTTCGAGCTGGCATGGTCCGGCAATGATCGAAATCGGCAGATCATTGCCGAATCTGACCGGACCGACCGAGACGACCGGGGCTGCGTTGGGTTTCGCGTTCAAGGGATTTTCCTTCATAACTGGCGCGGACCATGCCGGTCCGCGCTTTCAGGATCAACCCCGTTTAACCCCCGAATATAAGGGTTGCGCCCGCGACTATTTTACCGCGGAGAACGCCGTCGGCACCAAGAGCTGGCTGACGATGTTGTCGATGATCTGGCCGTCCTCCTCGCTTCTAGCGCGGCCGGCGATCCAGTCGGGATCAGACTGGAATGCGGTCCACTTCTTCTCGCGTTCGGCGAGCGAGTCCCAGGCGATGAAATAGGTCAGTTCCTGATTGGAGGTGCCGATCAGCGTGGTGTAGAAGCCGGCCTGCTTGATGCCGTGCTTGTCCCACAGCTTCAGCGTCAGCGTATCAAAACGCTTCATCAGCGCCGGCAGGCGGCCCGGCAGACAGCGATAGACGCGCATTTCCATGATCATCGGTGGCACTCCCTGAATTATTGTTCTTGCAGTTTGCGGACGAAGTTTGTCGCAACAATTGACGCGTTCGTCAAAGGCATGGGCATAGCCGTAGGGTGGGCAAAGCGCAGCGTGCCCACCATTCACGGGGGATTATTGCGGATAGATGGTGGGCACGGCGCAATTGCGCCTTTGCCAACCCTACGATTCCGCAAGCAGGTCTAGACCAGCCGGCTCTGCACCACCGCGGCCTGAATGAACGACGCAAACAGGGGATGCGGCTCGAACGGCCGCGACTTCAGCTCGGGGTGGAATTGCACGCCGATGAACCAGGGATGGTCCTCGTATTCGACGATCTCCGGCAGCACGCCGTCGGGCGAAAGGCCTGAGAAGCGCAGGCCGTGCTGTTCGAGGCGGTCCTTGTACGCGGTGTTGACCTCGTAGCGGTGGCGGTGGCGCTCGGAAATCTCGGTGGCGCCTCCATAGACGGCCGAGACGCGGCTGCCGCGCTTGAGCGTCGCGGGGTAGGCGCCGAGCCGCATGGTGCCGCCGAGATCGCCGGACTGCGAGCGCTTCTCCAACTCGTTGCCACGCAGCCATTCCGTCATCAGTCCGACCAGCGGCTCCTTGGTCGGGCCGAACTCGGTGGAGTTGGCTTCCTCGATGCCGACGAGATTGCGGGCGGCTTCGATCACCGCCATCTGCATGCCGAAGCAGATGCCGAAATACGGAACGTCGCGAACACGAGCGAACTGCGCCGCGCGGATCTTGCCCTCGGCACCGCGCTGGCCGAAGCCGCCGGGCACCAGAATGCCGTTGACATGTTCGAGAAACGGCGCGGGATCTTCGTTCTCGAACACCTCGCTCTCGATCCAGTCGAGATTGACCTTCACCTTGTTGGCGATGCCGCCATGGGAGAGCGCCTCGATCAGCGATTTGTAAGCGTCCTTCATGCCGGTGTACTTGCCGACAATGGCAATCGTCACGGCGCCTTCCGGGTTACGGACGCGCTCGTTGATGACGTTCCAGCTTTGCAGCGCCGGCGGAATTTTTGGCGTGATGCCGAAGGCGGCCAGCACCTCGTCGTCGAGACCTGCGGCGTGATAGGCCTCAGGGACGGCATAGATGTTGTCGACGTCCCTCGCCTCGATGACGGCGCTTTCGCGCACGTTACAGAACAGGCCGAGCTTGCGTCGCTCTTCCTTCGGGATTTCACGGTCGGTGCGGCACAACAGGATATCGGGCTGGATGCCGATCGAGCGCAGCTCCTTCACGGAGTGCTGCGTCGGTTTTGTCTTCAGCTCGCCGGCGCTCGGAATGTAGGGCAGCAACGTCAAATGAATGTAGACGGCGTGATCGCGCGGCAGCTCGTTCTTGAGCTGACGGATCGCCTCGAAGAACGGCAAGCCCTCGATGTCGCCGACGGTCCCGCCGATCTCGACCAGCACGAAGTCGTACTCATCATTGCCGGAGAGAACGAATTCCTTGATCGCGTTGGTGACGTGCGGGACGACTTGAATCGTCGCGCCGAGATAATCGCCGCGGCGTTCCTTGGTGATGATGTCCTGGTAAATGCGCCCGGTGGTGATGTTGTCGGCCTTGGTCGCCGGACGCCCGGTGAAGCGCTCGTAGTGGCCGAGATCGAGATCGGTCTCGGCGCCGTCATCGGTCACGAACACTTCGCCGTGCTGATACGGCGACATCGTTCCGGGATCGAGGTTGAGATAGGGGTCGAGTTTGCGGAGACGGACCTTGTACCCGCGAGCCTGCAGCAGGGCACCGAGTGCCGCCGAAGCCAGACCCTTTCCGAGCGAAGAAACCACGCCGCCGGTGATGAATATGTACCGCGCCATGGGATTCTACCTTTAAGGCCACAGCCCCGATTCTCCAAAACGAATCGCATGCACGGGCAAACATTTTGCCGGGCTGTGGGTGACGTGAATTTTAAAGCGATTTCAGAGCATTGATGGGAAGTTCTGATGCAGGACGGTAGAGGGCCGCCCTGCATGGCCACCCTGCTTTATTGCGAACGCGGCGCCTGCGGACCCGACTGGCCCTGCTGCTCATCCACCTTCTTAAGCGTATCGAGCACGCCGCCGGAGGTCGGCGGAGCGACCGGCGTCGCGCCACCCGGCTGGGACTGCGTCGTCGGTGTACCGAGGATCGACGCGGGCTTGCGATCAACGCCCGCGAGCCAGGCCAGCGTCATGCTGGTCACGAAGAAAAGGCCCGCCAGGACTGCCGTGGTGCGAGTCAGCAGGTTGGCGGTGCCACGACTCGACATGAAGCCGGCGCCGCCGCCCATGCCGAGGCCGCCGCCTTCGGATTTCTGCAGCAGCACCGCGCCGATCAGCACGGCGACGATCATGAGGTGAACGACGATAATGACGGTCTGCATCTCAAAACCTTCCGTCACAAGCGAAGAGCGCCGGGCTTCGGCTGCACCAAGAGCTTGCGGGTTTTCCTGAAGTTGCGCGGTGTTACACGATCGGACGGGGCATTGTCACCCCCAACCGCCGCCGTGGAGATAATTGCCGCAGGCGCCACGGCAAGGCTGCCCACGGCTCCGCCCGATGATCGCATCCGGCACTTGAGATCGCGACAATTTCTCTTATAATAGACAAATGGATACTTTAGTAGACGATCTCAGCGCCCGGCTCGCCCACCGCCTGCGGCTCGAACGCGACAGCCGCGGCTGGTCGCTGGCAGATCTTGCCGAACGCTCCGGCGTATCAAAAGCCACCATCAGCAAGATCGAGCGCGCCGAAGTCAGCCCGACCGCAGTGGTGCTGGTTCGGCTCGCCAGCGCCTTCGATCTCACCCTCGCCGGCCTGATGCTGCGCGCCGAAGGCCAGGGAGGGCGTCTTTCGCGCGCCGCCGAGCAACCGGTGTGGCGCGATCCCGAGACCGGCTATTTGCGCCGGCAGGTGTTCAACCGGCCCGATCACCCCATCGAGGTCGTCAAGGTCGAGATGCCGCCGAAGCAGCGCGTGACGCTGCCCGCGTCGTCCTACGCCCACATCCGCCAGGTCCTCTGGGTGTTGTCGGGCGCGCTCGTGCTCATCGATGGCGGTGAACGCCACGAACTCGGGCCCGGCGACTGCCTCGGATTCGGTCCGCCGGCGGAAGTGACGTTCGCCAACGAAACGACATCTCCTTGCGTCTATGTCGTAGCGCTAGCCCGGAGCTGAGGATGTCGCCGATCAGGATCGAAGCGCTGACGTCCTCGCCCGTCGTCTGGACCGCGTTGAGCGAAATGCTGGTGGAGACCGTCGCGCATGGTGGCTCGGTCAGCTTCATGCACCCTCTGCCCTTGGCGGCAGCAGAAGCGTTCTGGCGCGACTCGCTTGCATCTGCCGGCCGCGGCGAGCGCATCGTGCTCGGCGCGTTTGATGGCGATGACCTGATCGGCACTGTTACGCTGCTGCTCAATCTGCCGCCGAACCAGCCGCATCGCGCCGAGATCGCAAAGATGATGACGCGTGTCAGTCACCGCCACCGCGGGATCGCCACAGCGCTGCTGCGCGAGGCCGAGCGGTTGGCGATCGCGCGCGGGCGCTGGTTGCTGGTGCTCGACACCGCCGAGGACGAAGGCGCGGCCGGACTATATGAGCGGATGGGATTCAAGCTAACCGGGGTCATTCCGGACTACGCGCTCAAACCCTATGGCGGGCTGACGGGCACGCTGATCTACTGGAAGCGGTTGCAGGAAGGCGTGCCCGCCTGAGACTTTTTGAATAGACGCATTTTCTTGACGCGAACCGGTCCCCACTTCGCTTGAAAACGCTCTAACACGCCTCCGCAATCGCCAGAAAGTCCACAGCTTTCAGGCTGGCGCCACCAACCAATGCGCCGTTCACATCGGCGACCGCCATCAGTTCCGCTGCATTGGAAGGTTTGACCGATCCGCCATAGAGAATCCGGATCTTGCTGCCTTCGGCCTCAAATCGGCTGATGAGAACATCGCGGATAAAGCGATGAACTTGTTCGACATCTTTTGGTGTCGGCGTCAGACCGGTGCCTATCGCCCAGACCGGCTCATAGGCCACCACCAGATTGGCTGATGTCGCGCCGTCCGGCAGCGAACCGGCGAGTTGCCCGCCGCAGACATCCAGCGTCTGGCCGGCATCGCGTTGCTTCTGGGTCTCGCCGATGCAGACGATCGCCACCAGGCCCGCCCGCCATGCTGCTTCAGCCTTCTGCCGCACCAACGCGTCGGTCTCGCCATGATCGGCACGCCGCTCCGAATGCCCGACGATGATGGCACTGGCGCCGGCATCCGCCAGCATCTCCGCCGAGAGATCGCCGGTATGGGCGCCCGAGGCCTTGGCGTGGCAATCCTGCGCCCCGACGGCGAGTTTTGAACCGAGCGCCCTGTCGGCAAAGCTGCCGATCAGGGTGGCCGGAGGGCAGACCAGCAGGTCGGCCTTGCCGGCCAACGCACCTGCACCGGCGATCATGGCTTCGAATTCACCCAAGGAAGATTTCAGGCCGTTCATTTTCCAGTTGCCGGCGATCAGCGGCCGGATGGCATCGGTCATGTCGATTGTCCCGCAAATGTCAGCGTTCTAGATGCGCTAGCAGAGCCACGCCGCCAGTTCCAGATACCGGTCGGGCGATCCCCGGGCCATTAACCGCTTCAAATAGCTCGCATGGGCGAGGTTGCGAGGGGGGCGCGGCCACTTTATGATGCGTTTTCAACTCGGTGACGCCTTGTTGCGGAATTCGGTCCCGGATCGAATTCCCTTGGGCACGACCCGGTTCCCCCCTCTCCTTTAAAAACAAGTTGGACCCATGCTTCGAGGAATTCGGAAAGCCTCATCAAACTGGCTCGGCAAGGTTGTCATGGCCGTCGTGATGGGCGTTTTGATTGTCAGTTTCGCAGTTTGGGGTATTGCCGACATCTTCAAGGGATTTGGCCAGTCGTCGCTCGCCACGATTGGCAAGACCGAGATTTCGACGGAGCAATTCCGCCAGATCTACACGGAAAGGCTGCAGCAGCTCGGCCGCAGTTTCGGCCGTCCGCTGACCCCTGAACAGGCCCGCGCCTTCGGGCTCGATCGGCAGGTGCTGCAACAGACCATCGCCGAAGCCGCGCTGGATGAGGAAGCCCGGCGCATGGGGCTTGCCCAATCGCAGGACGAAGCCATGCGGCAGATCTACAGCGATCCGAATTTTGCGGGATTGGGCGGCAAATTCGATCCCGCTCGCTTCCAGGCCACGATCCGGCAGTTCGGCTATACCGAGCAACGTTATCTGGCGGAACGCCGGCGGGTCGGGCTGCGGCGCCAGATCGTCGGCGCCGTCTCGGCCGGGGCTGAGCCGCCGAAGGTCCTGATCGAGGCGCTCGCCCGCTTCCAGAACGAGCAGCGCTCGATGGAATACGTCAAGCTCGACTCGGCGCAGGCCGGCACGATCGATCCGCCTTCGCCCGAAGCGCTGGCAGCCTATTTCGAGGAACGCAAAACCCAATTCCGCGCACCCGAGTATCGCAAACTGTCCTTTGTCATGATCAGCCCCGAAGAGATCGGCAAGTGGACCGAGGTCTCCGACGAGGATGCGAAGAAGGCCTTCGAGCAGCGCCGCGACCAGCTCGGGACGCCGGAAAAGCGCGAAGTGTCGCAGATGTTTTTTCCGAACGAAGGCGAAGCGCAGGCCGCGCGCAGCCGCATCACGTCCGGAACATCGTTCGACGAGGTCGCCAAGGAGCGCAACCTCAATCTGGCCGACGTCGATCTCGGCATGATCGCAAAGAACGCGATCATCGATCCGGCTATTGCGGATACCGCGTTCTCGCTGCAGTCAGGCGAAGTCAGCCAGCCGGTGCAGGGCCGGTTCGGCGTGGCGCTGGTCAAGGTCGGCAAGATCGAGCCGGGTGTGACGCCGACCTATGAAAGCGTCGCTGCGCAGGTGAAGAAGGAAATCGCGACCGAACGCGCACGCGCCAAGGTCAACGAAATCCAGAACAAGATGGAAGACGAACGCAGCGGCGGCGCCAATGTGGTCGAGGCTTCGCAGAAGCTCGGCCTCACCCCCGTCACGATCGAGGCCGTCGATCGCTCCGGCCGCACGCCCGACGGCCAGCCGGTGGCGAATGTTCCGCGCGGCCTCGACGTGGTTTCGCAGGCCTTCAACAGCGATGTCGGCGTCGACAACGAACCGATCCAGTTTGCCGGCGGCTATGTCTGGTACGACGTGCTCGGCATTACGCCCTCGCGCGAGCGGTCACTCGACGAGGTGCGGAGCCAGGTCGAGGCAAAATGGCGCGAAGACCAGATTTCGAGCAAGTTGCGCGCGAAGGCAACCGAGATGGTGCAAAAGGTCGAGCAAGGCGGCACGCTCGCCGCCGAAGCGGCTGCGGCCGGGGTAAAGGTCGAGACTGCCACCGGTTTCCGCCGCGACGCCTCGCTTTCAGGCGTGCCCTCCGCCGCCATCACGGCCGCATTCCGGACGCCCAAGGACGGCGTCACGCAGACGCCGGGCACCGGTGGCAGCGAGTGGATCGTGTTGCGCGTGACCGACGTGACGGTGCCGCCGGTCGACATGGCCTCCGATGAGCTGAAGAAGTTGAAGGAGACGTTGCAGCGCGGCCTGACCGACGAACAGATCGCGCAGTACGTGACCAAGATCGAATCCCAGATTGGCACCTCCATCAACGCGGCCGCCTTCGCGCAGGTGACGGGCGCGAACAATTGAGCATAATAACTCACCTCATCCTGAGGAGCGGCCACCTGGCCGCGTCTCGAAGGATGAGAGCCGGGCCTCATGGTTCTTCGAGCGATGCGAAGCATCGTCCGGAGAGGGCGCAAGAACGCCGCCTCACCATGAGGTCTCGATTTTGAAAGCCAAACGATGGACGACCTCAAATCTATCATCGGAAAAGTAGCCACCGGCGCGACGCTGTCGCGTGACGAGGCAGCCTCCGCCTTCGATGCCATGATGTCCGGCGAGGCCACGCCCTCGCAGATGGGCGGGCTGTTGATGGCGCTCAGGGTTCGCGGCGAAACCGTCGACGAGATCACCGGCGCGGTGGCGGCGATGCGTAGCAAGATGCTGCGGGTCAAGGCGCCTGCGGACGCGGTCGACGTGGTCGGCACCGGCGGCGACGGCTCCGGTTCGGTCAACGTCTCGACCTGCGCGGCCTTCATCGTCGCAGGCGCCGGCGTGCCCGTCGCCAAGCATGGCAACCGCGCGCTGTCGTCGCGTTCGGGGGCTGCCGACGTGCTGGCCTCCCTCGGCGTCAAGATCGACCTCACGCCCGACCAGGTCGGCCGCTGTGTGCAGGAGGCCGGCATCGGCTTCATGTTCGCGCCCGCGCATCACCCCGCGATGAAGAATGTCGGCCCAACCCGCGTCGAGCTCGCCACCCGCACGATCTTCAATCTCCTCGGGCCGCTCTCCAATCCGGCCGGCGTCAAGCGCCAGATGGTCGGCGTGTTCTCCAGGCACTGGGTGCAGCCACTGGCGCAAGTCCTGAAAAATCTCGGCTCTGAATCCGTCTGGGTCGTCCACGGTTCCGACGGGCTCGATGAAATCACCCTCACCGGCCCGAGCTTTGTCGCCAGCCTCGACAACGGAAAAGTCACCACCTTCGAGGTGACGCCGGAGGACGCGGGCCTCACCTGCTGCAATGTCGACGCGCTTAGGGGCGGCGATGCGGACGCCAATGCGCTGGCGCTGCAAGGCGTGCTCAACGGCAAGCCCAGCCCCTATCGCGACGTCGCGCTGTTGAACGCCGCGGCGGCGCTGATCGTGGCCGGCCGTGCCAGGGACCTGAAGGAAGGCGTCGCGATCGGCGCGAAATCGCTCGACAGCGGCGCGGCGGCGGCACGGCTGAAGCACCTGATCGCGGTCTCACGCGGCTGATCTGAGGGGCTGTAAGAGATGTCCGATATCCTGACGAAGATCGAGGCCTACAAGCGCGAGGAAATTGCCGCCGCCAAGCGCGCGCATCCGCTTGCCGAGGTCGAGGCTCGGGCGAAAGCGGCCCCGCCACCACGCGGCTTCGTCCGCGTCATTCGGGAAAAACTCGCCCGTGGCGACTACGCGCTGATCGCCGAGGTAAAGAAGGCCTCGCCGTCGAAGGGGCTCATTCGCGCCGATTTCGATCCGCCGGCGCTGGCCAGGGCTTACGAGGCCGGCGGCGCGGCGTGCCTATCGGTACTGACGGACGCGCCCTCGTTCCAGGGCCATCTCGATTTCATGGTGGCGGCGCGCGCGGCAACCAATCTGCCGGTGCTGCGCAAGGACTTCCTGTTCGACACCTATCAGGTGGTGGAAGCCCGCGCCCATGGCGCGGACTGCGTCCTGATCATCATGGCTGCGCTCGACGATGCCGCCGCCAGAGATATCGAGGACGCGGCGATTGCGCTTGGCATCGACGTGCTGATCGAAATCCACGACCGCACTGAGCTCGACCGCGCGCTAAAACTTCGTTCTCCGATGATCGGCGTCAACAACCGTAACTTACGGACCTTCGAGACCACGCTTGCGACCAGCGAGGCGCTGGCGCCGCTGATCCCTCGTGATCGCCTGATGGTCGGCGAAAGCGGTATCTTTACGCCTGATGATCTCGCGCGCCTCGAACGCGTTGGCATGTCGACCTTCCTGGTCGGCGAAAGCCTGATGCGGCAGGCCGATGTGACCGCGGCAACCCGCGCATTGCTGGCGCGTTCCGATACGGCCCGCGCGACCGGGACCGGCTAGCAGATGGCGCGAAAGGCTTCCAGAGGCGGCGCTGCCCTCACCCATATCGATGCCGCCGGCGAAGCGCGGATGGTTGACGTCTCCGCGAAGGCAGCGACCGAGCGCACCGCCATCGCCGAGGGGCGTGTCGTCATGGCCAAGGCGACGCTCGATCTGATCGTCTCCGGCAATGCCAAGAAGGGCGACGTGCTGGGCACGGCCCGCATCGCCGGCATCATGGCGGCAAAGCGCACATCGGAATTGATCCCGCTGTGCCATCCGCTGGCGCTGTCCAAGGTGACGCTCGACATCACGCCTGACAAAAAACTTCCGGGCTGCATCGTCCGCGCCACCGTCAAGGTCACCGGCCCGACAGGCGTCGAGATGGAGGCGCTGACGGCGGTGTCGGTCGCGTGCCTGACGATCTACGACATGATCAAGGCGGTCGAGCGCGGCGTTCGCATCGAAGGCCTCCATCTCGTCGAGAAGAGCGGCGGCAAGTCCGGCCATTATCGCGCGGAGCGGTGAGCCCCGACACGGCGTAGCCCTCGTCACGCGCGTGTGACTGGCGCGGCGAGGAATGCGCTCCGATCGCGCGGGGTTGTCTTCATCGGGACCGTTACAAGGAGGAATCCGATGTCGATCTACAGGCTTGTTGGCGCGGCGACCGCGTTGGCCGTGATCTCGGCACCTGCGATGGCTCAGCAGGTGATCTACGAACCCGGCTATTGCGCGTTCTACTATCCGAACGCCAATTGTCAGAACAACGGTCCGGGTAATCCTTCCGATCCGCGACGATTCAGCCAGGGACATGTCGTGCCGGATGGCTCCGCCACGGCTGGCACTGTAGTGAAGAAGCGCGCGAAGCGACCCCCGACATCCATGCGGTGACGGCTTCGCCACCTTTCGCGAGATCGTGCAATTCTGCGGAGCCAGCGCGTCGATCGACGGCCTATTCAGCGTTGCGTTGGCGCTCGCGATACTTTCTTGTCTTCATGCGGTTTCCGCACAATGACGACATGCACCATCGCCGCGTGGCGGGCTTCGAACGATCGAAGAACACGCGGCGGCATTCGTCGGAAGCGCACATTTTCAGCCGATCAAGCGTTCCATTTCTGGAGCCGTCGTAGAGCTCCGCAACGACCGATGAGAGCCCCGTCAGCGCATCGTCACGCGCTGCCTCAAGCACCATGCCGCCGTCATCCCTTGCCGTCGCGAGCAGCGGAAACAGTTTGAGCACTTTATTCAGTGCGCGGACCGAGTCCCTATTCTTGCCTCGCTCAGGCGGATCACGCTGCAGATAGTCGCGGATCAAGTGCCTCAGCTCAAGCGCGGTTGCGTGCATCGTCGGCGAAACCCTCGCGTCGACGAGCAACAGTCCACGTTGCCGCATCCACACTGCGAATCCCCTAGCGTTTGCCAGTTCATCACCTTGCGGATTCCGCACGCCATGATGCGTGAAATGCCGTAGGTCGAGCGTATTGGCGAAATCGTAGAGATTGGCCAACTCGTCGGGAACCTTGAACTGTCTGGACAGTTTCGACATTGCAACACCGGTAAAGCATATTTACCGGTTGACATCAATAGACACCGGTATAACGTTTATACCGGTGTTGACGACGGACGATGGTCCTTCACCGGAAGATTCCAGGCGCCGCATCGCTGACGGAGGCAGGATGGATATTGGCACCGACGATCTGCACTACCTTGAACTCACGGAGCTTGCGGCATGCATCAGGACCCGCAAAATTTCTCCGCTGGAAGCAACGCGCGCGCAACTCGATCGCATCGCCGCTCTGGATGGCGAACTCGGCAGTTATGTCCGGGTGATGGCCGATGCTGCGATGGCGCAAGCCGAAGCAGCCCACGCCGAAATCGCAGCAGGCCGGTATCGCGGACCGCTCCACGGTATTCCGATTGCGGTGAAGGATCTATTTTGGACAAGGAATGTTCCAACCGCTGCCGGTACCGTCGTCCACAGCGATTTTCGGCCCGATGAAGACGCAACCGTCGTGCACCGCCTGAATGAAGCCGGCGCAGTCGTGCTGGGGAAGCTGCAACTCACGGAAGGCGCCTATTCCGACCACCATCCATCTGTAACGCCGCCCAAGAATCCATGGAGTCCCGACTATTGGCCGGGCATTTCATCAAGTGGCTCGGCGGCTGCAGCTGCAGCGGGGCTCTGCTATGGCTCGCTCGCGTCCGATACCGGCGGTTCGATC
The DNA here is from genome assembly GCF_036924575.1 of Bradyrhizobium sp. AZCC 1577. Lineage (NCBI taxonomy): Bacteria > Pseudomonadati > Pseudomonadota > Alphaproteobacteria > Hyphomicrobiales > Nitrobacteraceae > Bradyrhizobium > Bradyrhizobium sp. AZCC 1577. Next base: position 4,474,123 of record NZ_JAZHRQ010000001.1, on the reverse strand, counting down.
CGCTGGCCATGTGCCGCCAATGGTCTTACCGGCTTGAAGCCAAGTTGGGGACGCGTCAGCCGCCACGGCGTGTTTGAACTGGCAGCGACATTGGACCATGTCGGGGTCATTGCGCGGAGCGCGATGGATGCCGGCGCCATGCTTGGCGTCATCGCCGGGCGCGATCATGCCGATCCGACAGCCGTCCTCGATCCTGTGCCCAACTATCTGGCTGCGGCGGAGCAGGACGTAAGAGGCCTGCGGATTGGCTTCGACCCGAAGTGGAGCAGCGACGGCGTAGACGTTGCGACCCAACAGGTGCTGGGCGAAGCAATCAAGGCGTTACGTGCGCTTGGCGCTGACATCGTCGATGTGCGGTTTCCCGACGTGAAGCAGGCCGTCGCCGACTGGGTTCCGAATTGCGCGGTGGAGGCCGCGGTCGCGCACGATGCAACTTATCCCGCGCGCAAAGATGAATATGGTCCGATCCTCGCCACCGTTATCGAGGCAGGCCGCGCGTTGTCCGCTTCCGACTACCAGAGGATCCTGCTGCGGCGGCTGGAATTGCGCGGCCGGATCGCATCGCTGTTCGAGACAATCGATCTGCTGCTCATTCCGGTTCACCCATTCCCACCCTTGACGCTCGCCATGATACGAACGCTCGGCGACCGGCCGGACCTGATCGCCAGATTGCAGGAATACACCTGCCCGTTCAACATGACCGGTCACCCCACGATCACGCTGCCCGGCGGTTTTTCCGCAACCGGAATGCCGATCGCGTTTCAGCTTGTAGCCGCCGATCTGGACGAGGCCACGCTGATACGCGCTGGCGCAGCATTCCAGAGGGACACATCCTGGCATCGCCGCCATCCGTCGCTGAGCCCATGGAGGCAACATTGAGTGCCCAGTCGGCGTTGCCCAATTCCGGCATCTTCTATGGATGGTTTGTGGTGGCTGCCGCTTTTGCCGTGACCTTTGTCGGCTTCGGCTCCGCCTATACGTTCAGCGCGTTTCTCGACTCGTTGCAGCGTGATTTCGGCGCCTCGCGTGGTTCGGTGTCGCTGATATTTTCGTTGGCCGGCTTTCTCTATTTCGGCCTCGGCATCGTCAGCGGTCCCCTCGCCGACCGCTATGGCTCGCGCCGTCTCGCGCTGGCGGGCATGCTGCTGATCGGCCTCGGGCTTGCCGCGGCAAGTGCCGCGCGCAACCTGGTCGAGGTGTACGCAGCCTACGGCCTTGGCGTCGGACTCGGCGTCGGCTGCGCCTATGTCCCGGCGGTCGGCGCGGTACAGCGCTGGTTCGTGCGGCGGCGGGGCTTTGCCTCTGGTCTCGCCGTGAGCGGGATCGGGGTTGGCACACTGGTGATGCCGGCGCAGGCAACGTTCCTGATCGAGACGCTCGGATGGCGCGGCGCCTATCTTGCGCTCGGCGCATTCGCCGCGATTGTCGGCGGGGGGATGGCGCTCCTTCTCGAGAACGATCCGCGCGGCCGGGGCCTCAATCCCGACGGCGATCCACTCCAGCAGGGAGCCATGTTGACACGGGCCGAAGGTGCGTCGGTGCGCGAGGCGATCCGGTCGCGACGCTTCATCTCGCTATATGCCGCCTGCCTGATCTGCTCGTTCGGCTTGTTCGTGCCGTTCGTGCATCTCGTTCCCTATGCCGGGGACCACGGCGTCCCGGCCACATCCGCCGTGCTGCTGCTAGGCATCATCGGCATCGGCAGCACGGCCGGCCGGTTTTTCCTCGGCGGTGTCGCCGACCGGATCGGCCGCCAGTCCGCCCTGCTGCTGCTCTTCGCAGGCATGGCGATCGCGTTGGCGATCTGGACGATCTCGACGACATTCTGGCCGCTTGCCATTTTTGCGTTCGTCTACGGCATGATTTACGGCGCCTGGGTCGCCGTGCTTCCGGCCGTGGTGATGGATTGTTTCGGCGGCCGCAACGTCAGCGGCATCATCGGCATTCTCTACACGAGCGTCGCCTTCGGAACCCTGATCGGTCCCAGCGCTGCCGGCTTCGCGTTCGATCTCACCCACGACTATACGCTGCCGATCCTGGCCGGCGTTGCCGCCAACATCCTTGCAGCGATCATCGTCGTCACGACCCGAATGCCTGGGGATGGCCGGAACCCGACCCTCCCCTGTGGTTGTCACAGCCCACACTCGCCACCGAGCTAACCATTCATTAACCAGACTTCCTAACGTCAATTCCATCTCGGCGCGGTATCGAATCTATTGGCCGGGTTTCGGAGAACGCCGCTTCCGGCAGTTCATTTCCCGGCCGCGATCGCGTTCCATGGCTTCGACCGGCACCAAATCATTGAGGATCGCGTTCGCCTTTCGCGGCGGCCCGATCCGCTGGTTGATCCTGGGCGGCACGCTTTTGATCGCCACCATCGCGATCGGCGCGACCATCATGGCCGGCAATTTCCGCGAGCGCGCGCTGCGCAACAGCGAACGTGAGCTGGAAAACACCGTGCTGCTGCTCGCCCGCCATTTCGACCAGCAGCTCGAGGATTTTCAGGTCGTTCAGAAGGACCTGATCGCGTTCATGCGTTCCAGCGGGATCGCCACGCTCGAAAACTACAAGCGCCGGATGTCCGGCCATGACATCCATCTCATCCTGAAATCCAAGATCGACGCGCTGTCCTATGTCGGCGGCATCAACATCTTCGACGCCGATGGCAACCTGATCAATGCGTCGGCCGCCTGGCCGCCGCCGCCGGTCAACTCGGCGGACCGCGCTTTCTTCAGAACATTCAAGTCCGGCCCGCAATCGCCGGAGATGCTGGTCGAGCCGGTCTACAGCCGCATCACCGGCGCCTGGACCACCGTGATCGCGCGCAAGATCACCGGACCGAAAGGCGAATTGCTCGGCGTCATCGGCCGGGGCATCGAACCCGTCCATTTCGAAAAGTTCTTCGCAACCGTAGCCCTCGGCCCAGGCGCCTCCATCGCCATGCACCACAGCGACGGCACGCTGCTGGCCCGTTACCCGCACGTGCCCGAGCTGATCGGCAAGAACTTCAGGACCGGTCCGGCCGCCCAGCGGCAGGTCTTCGAGCTGCCCCGCAGCACCTCGCGCCTCACCAGCCCGATCGACGGCGAGGACCGGCTGATCGCCTCCCGCGCGCTGACCAATTTTCCGCTTCTGATCGTCGCCTCGATCACCACATCGGCCGCGCTGGCCGACTGGCGCGAGCAGATCGGAATCCTGATCGCCATCACCGGGTTTTCCGTGCTGGCGATCGCCGCCCTGCTGTTTCTCGTCGTCCGCAAGCTTTCCTATCAGCACCGGGCATCCAAGCAGAGGCTGACGCTGGAAAAGCAGCGTCTCGACACCGCCGTCAACAACATGACGCAGGGCCTGTTGCTGTTCGATGCCAGGCGGCAGCTCATCATCTGCAACAGGCGATACCTCGAAATGTACGGCCTCTCGGCTGATGTCGTGAAGCCGGGTTGCAGCTTCCGCGAGGTGATCGCCCATCGCAAGGAGACCGGCTCGTTCGTCGGCGACATCGATCACTACGTCGAGATGGTGCTGCGCGACATCGCGCACCGCAACGTCATGGTCATCTCGACGCCCGACGGGCGCTCGATCCAGGTCGTCAACGAACCGGTGGCGGACGGCGGATGGCTGGCGACCCATGAAGACATCACCGAGCGGCGGCGCGCCGAGGAGCGCATCACCCACCTCGCCCATTACGACGCGCTCACCGATCTGCCGAACCGCACCCTGTTCCACGAGCGGCTCAAGCGCGAATTGTCTTACGCCGCGCCGAACCGGCCACTGGCAGTGCTCTATATCGATATCGACGAATTCAAGAGCGTCAACGATTCGCTCGGCCACATGATCGGCGACGAGCTCCTGAAATCGGTCGCGGCCAGCCTCGCCGCCTGCACGCGGAGATCCGATTTCGTGGCCCGGCTCGGCGGCGACGAATTCGCCATCGTGCAGACCGGGATCGATGATATCGACGATGTGATGAAGCTCGTCAGCCGAATCTTCGAGGCGATCCGCTCGCCCTATCAATGCCTCGGCCATCAGGTCACCACCGACGCCAGCATCGGCATTGCGCTCGCGCCGCAAGACGGCTCCGATATCGACCAGATCCTGAAGAACGCGGATCTGGCGATGTACGCCGCCAAGGCCGCCGGCCGCCGCACCTATCGCTTCTTCGAACCGGACATGGAAGCCGAGGTCCGCGCCCGCCGCAGCCTGGAAATGGACCTGCGCCAGGCGCTCGTCGACGGCGGCTTCGAGGTCTATTACCAGCCATGTCTGAGCCTGCAGACCCACGCGATCACCGGCTGCGAGGCGCTGGTGCGCTGGCGCCATCCGCAGCGCGGCATGATTTCGCCTGCCGAGTTCGTGCCGCTCGCAGAGGACACCGGCCTGATCAATCAGCTCGGCGAATGGGTGCTGACCACGGCCTGCAAGGAGGCCGCGACCTGGCCCGGCAATGTCAGGCTCGCGGTCAACGTCTCGCCGATACAGTTCAGGAGCGGCACGCTGGCGCTGAAGGTGATGGCGGCGCTCGCCGCGTCGGGCCTCGCGGCGAGCCGGCTGGAGCTTGAGATCACCGAGGCCGTGCTGATCAGAGATGACGAGGCCGCGCTCGCCGTCCTGCACGACCTCCGCGCCATCGGGGTTCGCATCGCGCTCGACGATTTCGGCACCGGCTATTCCTCGCTGAGCTATCTGCAGCGTTTCCCGTTCGACAAGATCAAGATCGACCGCTGCTTCATCACCGATATCGCCGAGCCGGAAGGTTCGTCCTGTATCGTGGAGGCGGTGGTGAACATCGCCGCCGAACGCCACATGACGACGACTGCCGAAGGCGTCGAGACCGAACAGCAGCGCGACTTGCTGCGCGAGCTCGGTTGCTCGGAAATGCAGGGCTACCTGTTCAGCGCACCGAAGCCGACGGCAGAGATCAGGCCGCTGTTGCTGGCGGACCGGCAGAAGCCCGAGGCGGCACCGACGAACCGGCCGCGCCGGCGCAAACCGGTTGTGCGGACGGCGTAGTTTTACAACACTGCTTACCACCGTCATTGCGAGCGGAGCGAAGCAATCCATCGTTCCGCACGCGGGGTGACAATGGATTGCTTCGCTCCGCTCGCAATGACGCTGAGATACACGTTCGCATTCTCGCAACATGATTTGCCCGAGTTGTACTGTATCGCTTCGCCCTAAAATTGAGAGGGCGCAGGGAATGCCGGGTGCTTGCTGCACCCGCGGTCTCGTGTGCAAACGCACTTAAGAAATGCGCACACGAGCATACAGGTACAGCCGGAGCAGCCCGGCATTCCCTGCGCGATGGTTTGATGGCTTATGCCGCGCTCTCCCTGGAGACGAATTCCTTTTGCCTCCATCGCCGACAGATTGGCGATTCATCGAACCCGGTCGGGTTTCGAAGAACCTCCGCCGGCTTAACACCAGCCACGGGTGCCAGGACCACACGGTTTTGCCGTACGCAGCTTCCTCTGCCAAAGACTTCAACCAGCCAAGTGCTTGCCGGCCGAAGACCTAACGGAGGCGTTTAAGCGCCGTACGTCCTGCGCGCTGTGTTCGCTCACGGATAGCTGCCCTGCGATCACATCCACGCGCCCGACGCTGCCGCGTCCACCGCAACCCGTCCCAACGTTCGTGACGATGGCCAACGCCCCTCTTCTTCGGGACGGGATGGCTAGATCTTTACCGGTGATTTGGGTCTGGCGCGAAGCGGAATATTTTTGATTCCAGGGCTTGACGCGATTTCTGAAAATCCGAAGTGATTTGCCCCGGATGATCTGCCGGGCCTTCAACGAAAGGTGCTTCCCGCAAATCAGCCATTGGCCCGCATTAGCGCGTAGAGTCGAGGAGAGGCGCGGTGACTTGAGCCATGCGGCAACGTTCCGTTTCCTCTCCCCGCTCATCAAACCGGACGTGCCGGTTTCCGGCATCCGGCTTTCCGACTGGATTCATTGCCGAGCACGGCAGCGGGCCAAGGTGCACGCGTCGTAGCTGCACCACGCCGAGAGGAATTACGGAATTACGGTGACAGTGTCACCGTAATTCAGCGCCCTTGAGAGACCTTTTGCTTCATCGCTTTGACTACCAAAGCTTGTATCGGGCCAATAGTCTTTGCCACCATCCGGCTATAGCCCACGCCGTTGAAATGATTGTCTCCCGAGAGGATGAGCGCGGGATTTTTGTGGTCCTCAACATTGTAAACTGGTGGGCGAATGAAATAGCTCTCAATACCCTTCGCTCGAAGGCGACCGACAATGCCGGCTACATTTGCATACACTTCCGCACGACTCTTGCCGTGCCTGACCACATCATTGACGCCGACCCAAATAACAGCAACGCGTGTACCTGCCGGCACCGCGGAGTCTAGGCGCGCTGCGAGACCAGCGCTTGTATCGCCATTCATACCCCCATTGCTGACGCGAACATCCAACCCGCGCGCTCGGAGAGCCGCCTCAAGCTTGCTCGGATAATTCTCCGAAGGTGAGACGCCCTTGCCATAAACATTGCTGTCACCGATTACGGCGACCTGAACCTGCGCGTAGGCGCCATTCCCATATGCGGTCGCAAAAACGAAAAAAGCTGCGGTAGTCAGTGAAGCAAAGAAAGCTCGCGGTCGTATCGGCAAAATCATCATATGTCCCTAATGGATTGGTTGGATAAAACTGCTGAAGTCGGCAGATGCGCGTACTGCAAAAAGGCAACAAAGCAAGGCCGGGAAAAGGACCGAAAGCGTACCCATCTAGAAAAATCAGTTCAACAATCTGGACTTACTTAATCCTGGTCAATACCCCAAACGGGTGACGCCGCCCGCAGCCCGCCGCGATCGGCGAGCAACACAGCGAAGCCGATTTCCAATCAAACCGTCAGCGGGTTGCGGCAAAATTCACCTGCCGTGCGGCCGAATTGGATAAGCTCCGTTATCGGCGGGAGTCTCTTGCGGCCTGGGCTCTCTTGTTCGCCTGTGACACCCGCCCAATTGTTGACCGCGGGAGTTTGATACTTCGTCGGCGACTCGGAATCGCCTTCATGCCTTCATGTGAAGTGGGCTCATTTGTCGGGCGGGAGAATTGCTGTGCTCTACGAAGAGAAAGCGCTCGCCGGGCCGCTTCTCCCAGCTCCCTCCGCGCCTCAAATTTTTGGAGGCGTGCGAGCTCCTTGTTAACCCGCTTCAGGGCAGCGACGAAAACCTGCTTGCGATGGAGAGAATGCTCGGCAGTCCCCGAAACGCTTTGGCCCCGCGGTTGGGCGGTGCCTTTGCTGATCCGACGCCGCTGAAAGGCGAGCGTACGCTCCTTGTCCCGGAGTTTTCTGAGCGATGATTTCAGGTTTTCAAGCGTCGCGCGATCCGCGTCACCAATTTCGGGGTGATGAGAGGTCTGTATGAGCGCTTTCTCATCGTGATTCAGGATACGTAGCTCGAACTTGCAGGGTGCAGACATATGACACCTCATAAATGCAATTTGTTGCCTTCCCGTCGCGGCGCTAGCCAACGTTGCCAATCATATCCACGGTGCGTTTTCGGGATTCTCACGATAGCTTGAAGAATTACGGTGACAGTCCTGGACTGTCACCGCAATTACGTAATTGCGGGCCCAAGGACGCGGCGCGCACGGCGTAGGACGCACGTCGGTCGAACCACCCCTTGCTGAAACTCAGGGCTAGCGCGGACTGCTACTCGGCGTTGCCCCCTGCTTGCCACTCGTGCCGGTGCCCGAACCCGTCGTCTGGCTGCTCGGATGGGGTTGTCCGGGCGGATGTGCGGAAGCACCGGGCTTTTCCTGTTCGCTTACAAGGCCGGATTGTCCGGAGTCGCGTGTCTTGATTCCTTGATCCGCTTCCTCCTGCATCTGTTTGTCGGTTTGCACCTGCTGGCCGGGCGCCGTCGACTGCTGAGCCAGTGCCGGCATGCTGAGCGCGGTTCCAAAAGCGACCATCATCGCGAGAATTGAGGTTCGCATGAGCCATCCTCCTATGATTCTCTCCGCACAACGCGCGAGAGGGAGATGGTTTCCCGGCCCAATTGTGAAGGAGAAAGTGGCGTTGGGCAGACCGCGGTCAGTTCAGAAAGTCGCCCGTATGAGCGCAACAATCTGCGGGAACAAGCCAACCCAGATGTCGCTTCCGCCTACGCTCTTCGAGCTACGGCGGACAAGTCGCTCGTCCGGGCTCTGCTGCGACGTCTAGAGTCGCGCCTTCTGTGCGAGCGGTATCCGAAAGGGCCTGAAGCCTTCGACTCCGGGAAACCACTCGGCGGCTTGGCGCGACGCCAATGTCAGAACCGCGGCCGGGACTTCGCCGCTGATGAGACGGTCGATCGCCCCTCGCTGTCCTTCGCTGAACTGGATTTCTGCGGCCCCCGCCGCCCTGGCGTTGCGCAATGTAATGCGCGGGGCGCGCGGTACCAGCCGTTAGAAATCTTCAATAGTCATATCACGGCGCCCCATAATTGTGCCTCTTGGCCGCCCTTCCGTTGGTCCAACCAACAGGATGCTATCATCGGCGAATCTAATCCGAACAGTTTCACCCCAAACAACCTCCCTGACCGTTGCACCAATCAAAGACCACAAAACTAGCAGGTTTCCACTCCGCTCTTTCGGACTAATAGTTGTCAACGGCGCTCCGCTCGCGGAGACGTTAAATGAGGTGCCAAGCTGAACCACGGATTCGGCGAAAATGAAATGCACCTCGTAAGGCCGAAGCGAAATTTCAATCAGTTCATCGCCGACCAATGGATCTCTGGTTTCTCGCATCGTCATGGCTTTGTTGTGAGCAGTGGTGGAGCTATGGGATAATGAGCCCAATCTCTTGCTACCGTTCGACCGGTAACGGGTGAAATCACCTGTCCATTCGAATTGTAGGTCACAAAGTACGTGTCGCCTGTTACAGCATTTGAATATCCGACCCTAACCGCTGATTGCGGATTAGCGCCAGGAGTAATTACTGGTGAACCAGGGGGCGGGACTACAAATCCGACCTCCAGATTACCTCTGAATTACGGTGACAGTGCTGGACTGCCCCCGGAATGAGACACGATAATTTCTGTGACAGGCTCATTTCGAGGATGACCTGTGGCAGCATGTAACCTGCGTGAGCGCTGCGATATGCAGGGATGAACCAAACCCGGACGGCGGCTTCGCTCATCCGGGCTTCGATTGCCACGGCGACTAGAGCCGCGCCTTCAGCGACAGCGGTACCCGAAACGTCCTGAAGCCTTCGATATCGGGAAACCCCTCTGCTGCTTCGCGCGAAGCCAGCGTCAGCACCGCTGCGGGGACTTCGCCGCTGATCAGCCGGTCGATCGCCCCTCGCTGTCCTTCGCTGAACTGGACTTCCGCGGCGCCCGCCGCCATGAACGCGGCGCTGACACGTCCGCTCGATGCGGATTGCTTCTCCTCGATCGCAATGCTCTTGTTGTTCAGGTCGGATAGCGAATTGATCTCCGGACGTGCCAGCACAAGCGCCACCAGATCCGGGTCGTCTGGCGCTGCGGATGCCGCTTTGTCGGTATCGCTCACGTCGGCGGGCGCTGTTTCCGGATTGTCGGATTTGTTGGCCGCTTCCCGCCCTGTCCCGATCGCCGTGACGAGATCGGCCAATCCCGTCGCTTCCACAAGCTGCTGCTGGATGGTTCGAGAGGCCGGAGCGGGAGCAACGCCGGCCGAGGAAGGCAACGCAGTCGCCTCGGGCGCGGCAGGCGTCGCGGCGATCTCAAGCGTGGCCGGCGGCGGCAGGGCGACCTCGGATTTGACCTCCGGAGTCTCCGCAGGCTGCGACGCAGCGACGGCGGCTGCCTGACTGGGCTCGGGGCTACCAGGGATTTCCAATTTGCGCTCCGGCGGCTGCCCACCCGCGACGGCCTTTTCGCGAGCCACTGGCGCCGTGGCCGCCGGAATGTTCTTCCTGGCTGCTGCGAGCGCGGGAGCGGCGGCCTTCTTGGCGGTTGGCGGCCTCGTATTGGAGGCCGCCTTGCTGCCGCGCGGCGCAGCGCGGGAAACGGGTGCGCCCTGCCTCGCTACGCGTGCGGGACTGGCGTGTTCTGGTCTTGCGGTTTCGGCCTCAGCCGGCACCACGACATCAGTCTCGCGAACCGCGCGGTGCCGGGCAGACAAGGCCTGATCAGACCAGGCCATGTAGGACTGGCACGCGCGGTTGCATGGCAGCCCGTCGATATAAACGATGTCGGGAGAATCCAGCGGATTGGCCTGCAGGGCTCCACTCGAACCAAGGGACAAGATCAGGGCCGGCAAAATCCATCTTCTCGACATGACTGCTCCGTTCGAACGCGCGTGGTGTTCGACGCGAGCTACGAATGGATGGAGATGAGGTTTCAAAACGATCTTGTTTTGTGGATCGCTACGCGCGCCTTGACGATGCGTTTTCGCTACCCGCCGTGGGCAGCAGCAAGTAGCCCGCATGAGCGGAGCGACATGCGGGAAACAACCCCGGATATCGCGGAGCCTGTCATCACTCCGCGAGCGCCCTTGCGCTCGTCGCTGGCCGCGCATTCGCGCGACCCGTTGGCTCATCCGGGCTACAAGGCTCGCAAGCGGAAGCCGGCTTCGCGACCGGCGTGAGGGCTCAGTTCGGCACCGCACGCTTCGCGGCCGTGACCGCATTTGCATTCACGGTGCCGCCGCGCAGCAGGCTGAACGCGGCGTTGAGCGCCTTGTCGTCCTTGTCGTTCGGCGGGACGTAGGCTTGCGAGCCGGTCTGCTCGGCGCCGTCGGCGGAGAGGTGGCCGCGCATCGAGGCTTCGCCCTTGAGTTCGGCGCGGCCCTTCATTTCATCCGGCACGTCCTGCAGCACCTCGACATCGGGCGCGATGCCCTGGGCCTGGATCGAGCGGCCCGACGGCGTGAAGTAGCGCGCCGTGGTCAGCGCCAGCGCGCCGTTGCCCTGCCCGAGCGGAATGATGGTCTGCACCGAGCCCTTGCCGAAGGTGCGCGTGCCGATCAGCGTGGCGCGCTTGTGGTCGCGCAAGGCTCCCGCCACGATCTCGGACGCCGAAGCCGAGCCGCCGTTGATCAGCACGACCAGCGGCTTGCCCTTGGTGATGTCGCCGCCGCGCGCGGTGAAGCGCTGGGTTTCCTCCGAAGTGCGGCCGCGCGTCGAGACCACCTCGCCCCGGTTCATGAAGGTGCTCGACACCGACACCGCCTGGTCGAGCAAGCCGCCGGGATTGTTGCGGAGGTCGACGATATAGCCCGCGAGTTTTTCCGACGGAATTTCCTTCGAGATGCTGGCGATCGCCTTCTTCAAGCCGTCGGTGGTCTGCTCGTTGAAACGGGTGATCCTGATGTAACCGATGTCGCCGCCGTCGGTCTTGAAACGGACCGGCCGCACCCGGATGATCTCGCGCACGATGGCAACGTCGATCGGCGCGGCGGCCCCCTTGCGCACGACCTTGAGGCGGATCTTGCTGTTGGCGGGGCCCTTCATCCGGCCCACCGCCTGTTCGAGGGTCATGCCCTGGATGACCTCGTCGTCGATTTGGGTGATCACGTCGCCTGACAGCATGCCGGCCTTGGCCGCGGGCGTATCGTCGATTGGCGTGACCACCTTGACGAGGCCGTCTTCCATCGTCACCTCGATGCCGAGCCCACCGAATTCGCCATGGGTGGTCTCCTGCATGTCGCTCCAGCCCTTCTCATTCATGTAGCGCGAATGAGGATCGAGCGCGGAGATCATGCCGTTGATGGCGCCTTCCATCAGCTTGGAATCGTCCGGCTTCTCGACGTAGCTGGTCTTGATGCGCTCGAACACGTTGCCGAACAGATTGAGCTGGGCGTAGGCGTCGGAACGGGCCGCGGCCTTTGCCGCCGCCACCAAATGCGCGCCTTGAGGTCCGATCACGAGAGCGGTCAGACACGCGCCCGTCACCGTGCCGAGAAGAAAGGCAAAATTCCTGCGCATCGTGGGGCGTCCCTCTATCTCTACGGACGCCCACCATCCCTGTGAATCGGCGCCCCTGTCCCGGCCCCGCCAACTCACAATGGCTTTTTGGTCGGATCAAGGCACGCCGACCGGGGGCAATACTGTCGCTTTCAGATTTTGAATGAAATCATCACGTTAGATGGAGAGTTCGTCATGCCCGGGCTTGCCGGCGTCTGCTACTTTGCGGCGCCTTCGGCGGATTTGGCCTTTGACTTCGCTGCCGGCGCCTTGGCCGCCGCTTTCGGCGGTGCGCTGTCGCCGCGCATCGTCCCCCAAGGGTCCGAATTCTTCTGCTGCTCGGGGATGTTGCCGAGCGACCTCCGGTAGGCCCGCTCGGCCTCCTTTTCCGCCGCTTTTTCCGAGGGCGTCTTGTCCTTCTCGGTCTCGCCGTATGCGGGAGGACGGGCTTGTTGGCCCCAGGCGGGGCCGGCCAATAATGCGATCACGGCGACGGCGCCCAGGATTCTGCCAACGGTTTGCATGCGACTACTCCCTGAAAATTGGCCCCAAGAAACTGGCCCAAAGCCTTAGCACAGCCTGCGTACGGGCTTAAGCGCCGGATTGGGCTGCGACGCAAATCGCCGTGGCCGTTGCCGAGGCCGGTCCGGTTTTGTAAACGACTGCCATGAATTCGCCGCCAGCGCCCCATTCCGTCGATGCCTTGCTGTTCGACCTCGGCCGTGTCGTGCTCGACATCAGTTTCGATCAGGTAATGACGTGCTGGGCAGGGCATGCCGGCTGCGCGCCTGCCGACCTCGCCGGACGCTTTGTGATGGACGACAGTTTCAAGCACCACGAGACCGGTCGGATCGACGATGCGGCGTTCTTTGCGAGCCTGCGCCGGTCGCTCGGCATCGGCATCACCGACGCGCAGTTCCTGGAAGGCTGGAACGCGATCTTCACCGGCGAAATGCCCGGAATCTCGCCGCTCCTGGCGCGTGCCGCAGAACGCCTGCCGCTCTATGCTTTTTCCAACACCAATCCGGCCCATGTCACGCATTTTTCGCAGGCCTATGCGGATGTGCTCGGCCATTTCCGTCAGATATACCTGTCCTCCAGCATCGGTTTGCGCAAACCCGACGCCGAAGCCTATGATCATGTGGTAAAAGCGATCGGCGTGCCGGCGTCGCGGATCCTGTTCTTCGACGACTCGGCTGCCAATATCGAAGGTGCGCGGGCGCGCGGCCTTTCTGCCATCCACGTGACATCGACGGATGACGTGGCGAGGGCACTGACCGCACTTGGAATTTGAGGGAGGTCTGCCCGTGGCGTTGATGCCGGTTGCCGATGCATTGTCTGCCATCCTCGCGGGCGCCGATCCCCTGCCCGAAGAAATGGTGGCGCTCGATGAGGCGTATCACCGCATTCTCGCACGCGACGTCGCCGCGCGGCGGACGCAACCGCCGCAAGCGATGTCGGCGATGGACGGCTATGCGGTGCGCGCAGCTGACGCCGCCGATGTCAGCGCGCGGCTAAAGGTGATCGGCGAGGTCGCCGCCGGCCGCCCGTTCGAGCGGAAGGTCGGCCCGGGGGAAGCGGTGCGGATCTTTACCGGCGGCGTGATTCCCGATGGCGCCGACGCTGTCATCATCCAGGAAGACACTGGCGTCGAGGGCGATCATATCACCATCACGGAAGCTGCCGTTCCGGGGCGGCATATCCGCGCCGCGGGCGTTGATTTCCGCGAAGGCGACGTCCTCCTCAAACGCGGGCGCCGCCTCACCGACCGCGACCTCTCGCTCGCCGCCGGCATGAACTACCCGGAGCTTGCGGTGCACCGCCGCCCGAAAGTTGCGATGCTGGCGACCGGCGACGAGCTGGTGATGCCGGGCGCAAGCCCCAGCCCCGGCCAGATCGTCTATTCCAACGGCTACGGCTTGCGGGCACTGGCGCGGGCCGAAGGGGCAGAAATCATCGACCTCGGGATCGCCGCCGACACCGTCGCCGCGACCACGGACGGCATCCGCCGTGCCCGCAAGGCCGACGCGGACATCCTGATCACCCTGGGCGGCGCGTCGGTCGGCGACCACGACCTCGTCAAGCGGTCGCTGGAAGCCGAGGGCGTCGCCATCGCATTCTGGCGGATCGCGATGCGGCCGGGCAAGCCGATGATGCACGGCAGGCTGGGCGCGATGCGGGTGATCGGCCTGCCAGGCAATCCCGTCTCCTCGTATGTCTGCGGCTTCCTGTTCCTGGTGCCGCTGATTCGCGCCTTATCGGGCCGCGATACCATCCATCACCGGCGCGAAAGCGCGCTGCTCGGCCGCGACCTCGCCGCCAATGATCAGCGCGAAGACTATCTTCGCGCCCGCCTCGAAGCGCGCGACGACGGCACGCTGGTTGCCGTGCCGGTGAACCATCAGGACTCGTCGCTATCGGGGAATCTCGCTGCGGCACGTGCACTTGTGATACGTCCGCCGTTCGCGCCGGCTGCCGCAAAGGGATCGCGTTGCGAGCTGCTCCGGCTGCCGGAATGACGCCTGAACGGTGTTCCCCCAGCACCTTGGGCCGGAACCGCAATGCGTTCACCTGAAATTAAGTGGTTGCGGAACACATATCGAACATATAGTGTCCGTTCATGATTTGTTTCGACTGCTAGTGTCTTAGATCGGGAGTTTGGGGACTCCACGATCCGGGCCCTGAAGATTCGGAACGAGACGACGCCAACCCGGGGGATTGCTCGCGATGCTTACGCGCAAACAGTATGAACTTCTGCGTTTCATCAATGAACGGCTGAAAGAGGCCGGCGTGCCGCCCTCCTTCGACGAGATGAAGGACGCGCTCGATCTGCGTTCGAAATCCGGAATCCACCGCCTCATCACCGCACTGGAGGAGCGTGGCTTCATCCGTCGCCTGCCCAACCGCGCCCGCGCCATCGAAGTCATCAAGCTGCCCGAGCTCGCAGCCGCCGCCAACAGCCGCCGCGGCTTCACGCCGAGCGTGATCGAGGGTACGCTCGGCAAACGCACAGTGAGCGCGCCGGCCGCCGAGGACGACGGCAATCGCCCGGTGGCCGTGCCTGTCATGGGCCGGATTGCCGCCGGTACGCCGATCGAGGCGCTGCAGACCCGCAGCCACACCATCAGCGTACCGCCGGACATGCTCGGCTCCGGCGAACATTACGCGCTCGAAGTGCGCGGCGATTCCATGGTGGACGCGGGCATTCTCGACGGCGACATGGCGCTGATCCAACGCAACGAGACCGCCGACACCGGCGACATCGTCGTGGCGCTGATCGACGAGGAGGAAGCCACGCTGAAGCGCTTCCGCCGCCGCGGCGCCTCGATCGCGCTCGAGCCCGCCAACACCGCCTATGAAGTCCGCATCCTGCCGCCGAACCGGGTCCGGATTCAGGGCAAGCTGATCGGGCTCTACCGCAAATACTGACCCGTTATGCCGTCCGGGCCGTGACGGAAAAGAGCCTCGGCCCGCGGCCGGGGTTTTTTGTTGCGCGTTTGGAACCAACGCCCGTTAGCGCGTTTGTGAATGTGGCGCAGTGCGCCAGTCGCAGAATTGCCCAGAAACGAGAAAAGGCTCTGCGCCATGTCCACTCTGATAGAGGCCTGTGCCTCCTTCTAGACACGGGTCAGCTATCTCAAACGAGGGAGCCATCCGATGTGTGACTATAGCCTGCATGCTGTGGCTACGCGGCCTGCCGAGGTCGGCGAGACGCTGATCACCACGACATTCCGCGGTACATCGACCCGCGGCTTTGCGTCGGAACGCGAGCCTGCAGTGGCGGTCTGCATGCTTCCCGGCACCGAACTGGCGTTCGCTGAGGACGTCAAATACGACAACCGGTGGATCTGGACTCGAACCACCGACTGGCGGGTCGGCAAGTTCAATCAAATCGACCCCCATATCTCCGACCGTCACCATGACGCGATCGAATTTCCCGACGGAAGCCATGTGCTGGTGACGCAGCTTTGCGAAGGCCAGCGCGCGACCGTGCTGCAATTGCCGGTGGTCCAGACCGGTGGCGAACGCGCGCCGAAGGTGACGGAAGCGCGTCCGGCCGAATCGATCGTGACCGGATAAACGCCCACGCGCATATGATCCGCCGGCCCAGGCCGGCGGATCAGGGTGGTACATTTTTCAGAGCTCGGCACCGCAGGGGGGCAGTCGGTGGTCAACAAGGTAACGTGGCAAAAAGCCGGGCGCGTCACTGAGCCCGGGCGGTACATGTTCAGGTACGGCTGGCTCACCATCACGGCCGAGGATCTCGCAATCTGGCAGCAATTTCCCGACGCATCGTTCACGCTGGTCGCTCTGCCGTCGGCGCCCGACGCGCCCGAGGAATTCCATCTCGGCGCGTTCGAAATTCCAGCCAAACCCACAGTCGACGAGCACTGACGCCCGTCTACTCCTCCGCCTGAAGGTCTGCCTCGGCCGGCGTGGCATCGACGCTGCGCGGTGGCACGACGCGCGGCGCCAGCACGGTGGTGTCGGCCTCACTCTCGTCGGCTATGGCCGGCGACCAAGGCCGGTCGATCCCCCTCGGCTTGACCGCCTCGACGGCAAATCCCTCGCGGCCACGCCGCAACGCCATCGCGCCCTGGCGCCGGAGCCGTTCGGCGCCGATGACGGAAGCACCGCATGCCGCCGGGGCCTGCCGCAGCGTCACAATGATTGCCGCGCGCTCGCAATCGTCCGAAAACGCCTCGGGCCTGAGCGCCTGTGCGATCAGGCCGCCGCCGACGGCTTGCACCACGCAGCCAAGATCGTCGCATGAGACGCCTGACGTGAGCGAGGCGTCAGCCGCCGTTCGTGCGTCCGCATCCGCCGCCAGCCACTCCTTCAAGAGGAAGACGTCTCGAGACCCCTTGGCCGCGTGCATCAAATGCAGCCGGCCATCCTGGCCGCGCACCCCGACATTGCGCCCGTCGGCGGAAATCAGGATATCCGGCTGCGGCGCCCTCGCCGCCCACAGCGCCGCTGATAGTACCAGCGCCGCTCCCGACCAGCGCAGCGGCGTGCGCAACAGGCCGAGCAGGATGATGCCGAGGCTCGCCGCAATCAGCGGTCCGATGCCGAAGGCCGGCACCCGGCCGACCGCGCCGGGTAACGCCGCGACCCATTGCGTCACCGCAATCATCCAGTCGATGCCGAGGCCCATGGCCGCCCAGAACAGTCGATCGAAGCCGAACGGCATCGCGACGAGGCCAAGCAGGCCCGCCGGCATCACCAGCGCGGAGACCACCGGCATCGCCGCGAGGTTGGCCAGCACGCCGTAAGGCGTGACCCGGTGAAAGTGAAAGGCGGCGTAAGGCATGGTCGCAAGCCCCGCCACCAACGAGGCCAGCAACAGCATGGTGACTTCGCGGCCGCCCCACAGCGCCACGCGCGCCGTTGCGGTATGATCCGCCGTCGCGAACAGGCGCGGCATGCCGATCTGCACCAGCGCCACCAGCCCCAGGGTCGCCGCAAACGACATCTGGAAACTCGGATGTACCAGCGCTTCCGGCGCGACCGAGAGCACGATCAGGGCGGCGACCGCGAGCGTGCGAAACGTAATCGCGCGGCGATCGACCATGACCGCGATCAGCACCACGGCCGTCATGAAGAACGATCTTTGCGTCGCGACCTCGGCGCCCGACAGCAGCAGATAGAACGCGGCGGCAACGAGGGCTGCCGCCGCCGACCACTTCTTTATGGGCTGGCCGACCGTGAGCACAGGGAACAGCGCCAACAGCGCCCGCACCGCAAAGAACACGACGCCGGCGACGACGGCCATGTGATAGCCGGAGATCGACAGCACATGGCCGAGACCGGAGATGAACATCGCATCGTTCACCGGCGGTGAGATCGCATCGCGCCGCCCGGTCAACAGGGCGGTCGCAATCGCGCGCTTGTCGCCTTCCAGCGTGGTCCTGATCCGCGCATCGATCGTATCGCGCAGGCCTTGCATCACAGCCGAATAGCGCAGGCGGAGCCCGCCGCCCGCGGCTGGCGGCTCGGTGGTCTTGATCGCGCCCATCACGAAGCCGGAGGCCCCGATGCCGGCGAAAAACATGTCGCGGCTGAAATCGTAGCTACCCGGCCGCACCGGCGAAAGCGGCGGCAACAGCCGCGCCTTCAGCTCGACGAAGCTCCCAACTGGCGGCGCCGTGCCCTTCCTTACCGACAGCCGCACCCGCTCCAGCTTCGTCGTTCCGCGCGCGCTTTCCATGGTGACGACGCGAAGGACAAAACGGTCGGTGCGCTCGCGGATGTCGCGAGTCTCGACAAAACCCGTCAGCGACACCGAAAACATCGGCCGCGCCAGCACGCCATGCGCGATCCGCGCGGTCTTCCAGGTCGCGACCGCAAAGCCCGCGGCGACGGCCGCGATCATCACCGCGGCGGGAAAGAATTTCTGCCGCCGCAACAGCACCGCCACCGCGCACAGCGCGATTGCCACAATGGTAGCCACTGACAGCGCCGGCTCATGATCGGCGGCGAAGTAAAAGGCAATGCCGGTGCCGAATGCAACGGGTACCCACGGCAGCAGGCGGCCCGCGCCGGCTTCGGCGCGTGCCCATGTACGCAAGGTCTCGATCAGTGGCGGCCAGAACGCGGGACGCGATGGCAAAATGCCGCCGACCAGCGCCGCAGCGCGCGGCGGCCAGGTGCCGGCATAGCCCCGTTTTCGGCCCGACGTGTCGCCCTGCTCCGCCACCGAGCCTACACCTTACGATCTCGTGAAGACCGCAAGACTACCGGACGCTGTATTTGGGCCGCTAGCGGAACGAATGCAGAAACTTGAGGAAATGCACGCCGGCCGGCGTTACAATCGCGTTATGAGACTTGCGGCCTGCCTCCTATTTGCTTTGGCGACGTCGGCATCCGCTGTCGCAGCGGCTGAACAATGCCGCTTCATCGAAGCAAGAGCAGAGCGCGAAGCGTGCTATCAGCGCCAGGACGTTGCGCGGGCCGCCCGGCAAAAGGCTAATGAGGACCGGCAGGCACAGCAAAAGCCGTATGAGCCGATGGCCCAGGAGGATGCTCAGCTCGCCAAATCCCTGCGCAGTATTTGCCGGGGCTGCTAGGCCGATCCTGAGGCGCCGCGGGTGCGAGGCCATCACGCTTAACGCAGCGCCCGTCGCGATCGACCGCTACTCAAGACGTAACCGTCCGGCCTGCGTTGTGTTGCCGCTGCTCTTCCCCCGGAGCCACCATCCAATCCGGGCAGCTCACCGGCAGGAACGCGCTCTTGAAAGCACTCTTGCAAGTGCGCCGCGGCAGGATGCACACTGTGTGCGCGGGATCAGGTGTCAACGTCTACGGTTCTCAGCTCGACTGGAATTCCCGGTCGCGCTCAGAATGAGAGGAGCATGACGCCATGCGAGAAACCGAAATCCACGACTATGCGCGGCAATTACTGGAAGCTCATGGCGCCAAGGCCATTGCGGAAGCTGCCCAGAATGCCATCGAACTTGAGGCAAAAGGCGAGGTCGAGCTGGCCAGAACCTGGCGGCATATCGAAGACGCGATGAAGATGATGCGTGGTCCCCACCAAAGCTGAGATTGCCGGCGCGGCAACGCAGAACGTGGGCCAGGAGCCGTCGCAAGTCGCTTCGCCACGGCTGAATGGCATCGCAACGTCCAAGATGCGGCTCTCCGTTACAGGAGTTGAAGCCATGTTTCCGAAGTGTGCGACAGCCGAAGATCTCGTGAAGGCGATCAAAGACGAGAAGGTGCAGATGATCGATCTGCGGTTTACCGACTTGCCCGGGGTGTGGCAGCATTTTTCCGTCCCACCGGGTGCAGCGAGTATCGATGCTCTCAGCGAAGGCATTGGGTTCGACGGCTCGTCCATCCGCGGCTTTCAGGAAATTCAGGAAAGCGACATGCTGGTCGTGCCGGATCCGGCCACGGCCTTTCTCGACCCGTATTCCCCTGTGTCCACCCTGGTCCTGATCTGCAACATCAGGGATCCCGTGACCGGTCAACCCTATAGCCGTGACGCCCGTTACATCGCCCAGAAGGCCGAAACGAACCTGAAGGGTACCGGCCTCGCCGATACGAGTTACTTCGGCCCGGAGGCGGAGTTCTTTGTGTTCGACGAGGTGCGCTACGGGCAGGGCATCAATCATGCCTTCCACGAAATCGATTCCAGTGAAGGCAGCTGGAATACCGGCGCGGAGGAAGAGCCGAATCTGGGCCACAAGCCGCGCCCCAAGGAAGGATATTTTCCCGTTCCGCCGACCGATAGCATGCAGGCTCTCCGCACCGAAATGGTGCTGACAATGGAGCAGCTGGGCATCCAGATCGAGGCCCATCACCATGAAGTCGCGACCGGCGGCCAGAACGAGATCGACATGCGTTTCACTACGCTCACCCGCATGGCGGACAATCTGATGATCTACAAATACGTGGTGAAGAACACCGCCCGCGAGCACGGCAAGACCGCGACGTTCATGCCGAAGCCGCTGTTCGAGGACAACGCCTCGGGAATGCACGTTCACCAGTCCCTGTGGAAGGGCGAGACCAATCTGTTCTACGACAAGGGCGACTATGCCGAATTGAGCCAGCTCGGCCGCTACTACATCGGCGGCCTGTTGACCCACGCCTGGGCGTTGTGTGCGCTTTGCGCCCCCACCACGAATTCTTATCGGCGTCTGGTGCCCGGCTATGAGGCTCCGATCAATCTGGTCTATTCCCAGCGCAATCGCTCAGCCTGCTGCCGGATTCCGATGTATTCGCCGAACCCGCGGGCAAAGCGGGTTGAATTTCGCTCGCCGGATCCCTCCTGCAATCCCTATCTGGCCTTTGCCGCGATGCTGATGGCCGGTCTCGACGGCATCATCAGCCGGATCGATCCAGGCAGCCCGATCGACAAGAACCTTTATGACCTGCCGCCCGCCGAGGCGAAGAACGTGAGGTCGACACCAGGGTCGCTGGATCAGGCGCTTGACGCGCTCGATCGCGATCACGCCTTTCTGCTCCGTAACGACGTGTTCACCGAGGACGTGATCGAGACTTGGCTCGACTACAAGCGGAAGAAAGAGGTCGATCCAATCCGGCTGCGCCCTCATCCATATGAGTTCCATTTGTATTACGACATTTAGGATGTGAACTCATCCGCAGGCATGCGCGGATTTCGGCTTCAGTGGGTCTGGAAAACCGCCAAAATGGACTCGTGCCGCGCAACAATTGCCATTGCTACTCGCTCAGCTCGCGGCGAGCCGAGGCGCCGTGACTTCGGGTGGAACCTATTGCAACGTGACACGTTCTCTCCGCCCAATGAGCAGCGCCGTTGCCCCGGCGCAGCGAGCGCCGAGGCGGAGGCGTTGCGTTGCACCGGTCGGAGGGAACGCTCATGAGACTTACCCTTTCCGTCATCAAGGCTGACATAGGCTCCGTCGGCGGCCACACGAAACCGTCCACACGCATGATGGCGGCTGTCGAGGGCGAGGTCGCGAAGGCGATCTGCGATGGCCTGCTGATCGACGGTTTCGTCTGCCACACCGGCGACGACATTGCGATCATCATGACGCACACACGAGGCGAAGGGAGCTCCGAGGTCCATCAACTTGCCTGGAAGGCGTTCCTCGCGGCCACCTCGGTCGCGAAAACCTCCGGGCTTTATGGTGCCGGCCAGGATCTTCTCGTCGACGCACCGTCCGGAAACGTCCGCGGCGCCGGCCCGGGCGTCGCCGAGCTCAGCTTCGACCACAGCCTCTCGGGCACGAGACCTGCGGAGTCCTTCATGGTGTTCGCCGCCGACAAATGCGGCCCCGGCGCCTACAACCTGCCGCTCTACCTCGCCTTTGCCGATCCCATGTATTGCGCCGGGCTGATGCTGCCCCCAATGATTAAGGGATTCCGTTTCCATGTCATCGACATGGACAACACGGCCGGCGACAGCGTGATCGAACTCGACGCGCCCGCGGACGGTTACCACATTGCCGCGCTGCTCCGCGACAACGAGCGCTTTGGCATTGATCGCATCGTTTCCCGGACCCATGGCGAGGTCGCCGTCGCCGTTTCGGCGCAGCGTCTTCACGCGATCGCAGGCAAGTACACCGGCAAGGACGATCCGGTCGCGATCGTCAGGAACCAGGGGATTTTCCCGGCACCTGAAGAAATCGTCTCGCCGTTCGCGAAGGCGCACTTCGTAGGCGGCGATGCGCGCGGCTCGCACGTGATGCCGCTCATGCCGGTGCCAATTAACACACCGGTGACAGGCATGTACTGCCTCCCGATCGTTTCCTGCGCCGGCTTTTCGATCGACAAGGATGGCCGCTTCTCCGAGTCCTATACCGATTTCTTCGACAATCCGGCGTGGGACGAGGTCCGCCGGCGCGCCCAGCGCAAGGCAATCGAGATGCGCAACCAGGGTTGGTCCGGTGCCGCGATGCTGCCCTATTCCGAGCTGGAGTATGGTGGCTTCCGCGACACCGTGTCCTCACTGCTGAAGCGCTTTCAGGTGCGCAAGGAGCGCAAGCCGGAAGCGGCCGAGTAAGGGATCGCCTGCGAGGTGGGTATGGCAAAAAGGCGTATCGGCATTCTCACGGGCGGCGGCGACGTTCCCGGCCTCAACGCTGTTATCAAGAGCGTGACCTATCGCGGCAGCGAGAACGACATCGAGGTCGTCGGCCTCCGCCGTGGTTGGGAGGCCCTCACGCACGTAAACCTCGAGGACCCGGCCAGCAGGTCCCACTACATCATCCCGCTGAACCGTGACAACACGCGCACCATAGACCGGAGCGGCGGCACCATGCTGCACTCGAGCCGCACCAATCCGTCCAAGATGAAGAAGCTGCCGGATCATCTCGTCGGCAAGGACTTTCCAGCCTCGCTCAGCACGAAGGGCGGCATCGCAACCAAGACGTGGGACGTTACTACCCAGGTGCTGGCTAACCTCTCTGGGCTTGGCATCGAGCACCTGATCGCCATCGGCGGCGACGACACGCTGAGTTACGCAGCCAAGCTCAACGAACTCGGTGTCAAGATCATCGCCATTCCGAAGACCATGGACAACGACGTCCGCAACACCGAGTACTGCATCGGCTTCTCGACCGCGATCACCCGCGCCAGCGACGCCATCCAGCGGCAGCGCACCACGGTCGGTTCGCACGAGCGAATCGGCATCTTCCGCGTCTTTGGCCGCGATGCCGGATTTACAGCGCTCTATACCGCGTACGCCACCTCGATCCGGTGCGTCATACCGGAGTACAAGTTCGATCTCGACAAGCTGATCCGGTTGCTCGTCGAGGAGAAGCGCGCCAACCCAAGCAACTACGCGCTGGTCGTGCTCAGCGAAGGCGCCGCGTGGGAGGGCTACGAGGTGCCGGAATACGGTGAACCTGATGCCTACGGTCATCGCAAGAAGGCGAGCGTGGCGGAATCGTTCGCCGACGAGATCAAGCGACGCGTCGGCGAGGAGACAATCACCTCCGACCTCACCTACGACCTGCGATCAGGCAATCCGGACTTCATGGACAAGCTCGTGGCCCTGACTTTCGGTAACATGGCCTACGATGCCATCCTGGAAGGCAAGACCGGCCGCATGTCGGCGCTGGTGGAGGGGCGCTACGACCTCGTGCCCATCCCTGACGCCAAGCTCGGGCCGCGCAAATTGGACGTCGCCAGCACGTACAATACGGAGCGCTACCGCCCCATCTACGGCAATAAGCGAGGGCTGCCGATCTTTCTCACCCGCGCGTCATAGGGTGGCAGGCCTACGGCTCGATCAGCGGGGTCTTGGACGAGACATGATGGCTGACGATCTTCCAGTCGCCGTCCTCGCGAAGGATCACCCAGGTGATTTTGACCGACAGCGGCGAGGCCTCTTCGCCGAGATCGAAATTCGCGATTCCGGCGAAATTGATCAGATCGGAGCTGACCTGCGCGATCATCACATCCGTGAACTGCACCGTTGGCGCACGCCAGCGTGGAAGCGCATTGAAATAGGCTACAACGCCTTCACTGCCGCGATAGAGCGTGGGGTTCGATCCGTAAAAGAGCGCGTGTCGCGAATAAAGCGCAGCAAGCGCGTCTGCGTCGAGCTTGCGGAACGCCGCCGACCATTTCTCGATGATGGTGGATACCGCGTCGTCGGCCGCGCTTTGCACCGTCGCCTCACCCCTTCCCGCCAAGTTCCTTGGCAAAGGTGTCGCGCAGCCCAATGGTGCGGTTGAACACCGGCTTGCCCGGCGCGGAATCCTTGTCGCGCACGAAATAGCCCTGCCGTTCGAACTGCATCACCTCGCCGGAGTTGTCTGATGCGACCAACGGCTCGACCCGCGCCCCAGGCAGCACTTCTAGCGATTCTGGACTGAGGTCGGCGGCGAAATTCGCGGCACTCGGGCTCGGGTTCGAGAAGAGCTGATTGTAGACGCGCACTTCCGCCGGTACCGAATCCTTGGCCGATAGCCAGTGCATGGTGGCCTTTACCTTGCGGCCGTCAGGGGCGTTGCCGCCCTTGGTCGCGGGATCGTAGGTGCAGCGCAGTTCGATCACTTCGCCCGCGTCGTTCTTGATGACGCCGGTGCATTTCACAAAGTAGGCGTAGCGCAGCCGCACCTCGTTGCCCGGCGACAGGCGGAAGAATTTTTTGGGCGGGTTCTCCATGAAATCATCGCGCTCGATATAGAGCTCGCGGCCGAACGAGATTTTGCGCGTGCCCGCGGCCGGATCGTCGGGATGGTTGACGGCCTCGAGTTCCTCCGTCTGCCCTTCCGGATAATTCTCGATGACGACTTTCAGCGGCCGCAGTACCGCCATCCGCCGCTGCGCCGTCTTGTTGAGGTGCTCGCGAATGCAGAATTCCAGCATGCCGACATCGACCACGCTGTTGGCTTTCGCCACCCCGATGCGCTTGACGAATTCGCGCACCGCGGCCGGCGGCACGCCGCGCCGTTTCAATCCCGCGATCGTCGGCATGCGCGGATCGTCCCAGCCGGAGACGTGGCCGTCGCGCACGAGCTGCGTCAGCACGCGCTTCGACAAGAGCGTGTAAGTCAGATTGAGGCGGGCGAATTCGTACTGCCGCGGCTTTGACGGCACCGGCAGCTTGTCCAGCAGCCACTCATAGAGCGGCCGGTGGTCCTCGAATTCCAGCGTGCAGATCGAATGCGTGATGCCTTCGATGGCGTCCGACTGGCCGTGAGCGTAGTCGTAGCTCGGATAGATCGACCATTTGGTGCCGGTGCGCGGATGCTCGGCATGGAGGATGCGGTAGAGCACGGGGTCGCGCAGGTTGATGTTGCCGGCCGCCATGTCGATCTTGGCCCGCAGCACGCGGCTGCCGTTCGGAAACTCGCCGGCCTTCATGCGTCGGAAGAGGTCGAGGTTTTCCTCCATCGTGCGACCACGGAACGGCGAGTTCTTGCCGGGTTCCGTCAGCGTGCCGCGGTTGGTACGGATTTCCTCCTGCGACTGGTCATCGACATAGGCGTCGCCCGCCTTGATCAGGCCCTCCGCCCAGTCATACAGACGATCGAAATAGTCGGAGGCGTAATAGAGGTCGGTTCCCCAGTCGTAGCCGAGCCAATGCACGTCGGCCTGGATGGAATCGATGTATTCCTGCTCTTCCTTGGTCGGGTTGGTGTCGTCGAAGCGCAGATGACACTTGCCTCCGAACTCCTGCGCGATGCCAAAATTGAGGGCAATCGACTTGGCATGGCCGATATGCAGATAGCCGTTCGGCTCCGGCGGAAATCGGGTCACGATCCGGCTGTGCTTTTTGGAAGAGAGATCGGCCTGGACGATGTCGCGGATGAAATCGCGCCCCGCCTCTGCCGTTACCGGTTCTGTGGTCATCCTGAGTTCCTGTTAGGGATTGGCGAACCTTCTGCCAAATTCGCCCCTGTGAGCCAAGCCCACTTTGCCACCGGCCCGGGCTTTAGTTATGCACCGTTCCTGCTATACACCACCGCCGTTCACCGCTCACGCGCTTGGTAATGACTGATTCCGTCGTCACACGCTTCGCCCCTTCGCCCACCGGCTTCCTCCATATCGGAGGCGCCCGGACCGCGCTGTTCAACTGGCTCTATGCCAAGAAGCGCGGCGGCAAGATGCTGCTGCGGATCGAGGACACCGACCGCGAGCGCTCCACGGAAGCCGCCATCGCCGCGATCCTTGACGGGCTGAAATGGCTCGAGCTCGATTGGGACGACGACGTCATCTACCAGTACAGCCGCGCCGCAAGGCATCGCGAGGTCGCCGAGTCCCTGCTCGCCAGTGGCAATGCCTATCGTTGCTATGCCACTGCAGAGGAGCTGACCGCGATGCGCGAGAAGGCGCGCGCGGAGGGCCGCACCCGCCTCTATGACGGGATGTGGCGGGATCGTGATCCGGGAGAAGCGCCTGCCGGCATGAAGCCGACCATTCGCCTGAAGGCCCCGCAGACCGGCGAGACCGTGATCGAGGATCAGGTGCAGGGCCGCGTGGTCTGGCAGAACGAAAACCTCGACGACCTCGTGCTGCTGCGTGGCGACGGCAATCCGACCTACATGCTGGCTGTCGTGGTCGACGACCACGACATGGGCGTGACCCATGTCATCCGCGGCGATGATCATCTGATCAACGCCGCGCGCCAGAAACAGATCTATGATGCGCTTGGATGGGACATCCCGAACATGTCCCATATCCCGCTGATCCACGGGCCCGATGGTTCAAAACTGTCGAAGCGCCATGGCGCGCTTGGTGTCGATGCCTACCGCGCCATGGGATATCTGCCGGCGGCGCTGCGCAATTACCTGGTCCGGCTCGGCTGGAGCCATGGCGACCAGGAGATTTTCTCGACGCAGGAAATGATCGACGCGTTCGACCTGCCCGCGATCGGGCGGTCTGCTGCACGCTTCGATTTCGCCAAGCTGGAAAACCTCAACGGCCACTACATCCGCCACGCCGATGACGGCGCGCTGGTGGCCCAGTTCGAGAGCGTCTTGGACTATGTCCCCGACGGCGCCGAGCTGAAGGCAAAACTCAACGACACCACCCGCGCACAATTGCTGCGGGCGATGCCGAGCTTGAAAGAACGCGCCAAGACCTTGATCGAGCTGATCTCGGGCGCCTACTTCATCTTTGCCGACCGTCCGCTCCAGATCGAGCCGAAGGCCCTGGCTCTGCTGACGCCGGAAACCCGGGCGCTGATCGGCCAACTTCGCATCGCGCTGGAAACCGTGACCGACTGGCGCGCCGAGACCACCGAATCCGCCATGCGGAATTTCGCGGAGCAGAACAACCTCAAGCTCGGCGCCGTCGCCCAGCCACTTCGGGTGGCGCTGACCGGACGGACGACTTCGCCCGGCATTTTCGACGTTTTGGCGGTCCTGGGGCGGGAGGAATGCCTGGCCCGTCTGGGCGATCAAGCGGTCGGCTGAGCCCCTACCATATGGGGGGCTGCGGCCATCTTGCAGTGCACAGGGCAATAAGCTACGCCTTTGGCGCCGCTTCTAGACAGTCCGGCCTCTCTTGCTACTGCCTTACGAATGGCACCAAGGTCGGCCCGGTTTTTCGTAACGATTTCATCGGGGATTCACGATGGACGCAAAATCCAGCAACAAGACTGCAACGCTCACCGTAGGTAATAAGACCTACGATTTCCCGATCCTCAGCGGCACGGTGGGGCCAGATGTCATCGACATCGCCAAGCTCTACGCCCAGGCCGGGATGTTCACCTACGACCCCGGCTTCACCTCCACCGGAAGCTGCCAGTCGAAGATCACCTATATCGACGGCGACGCCGGCGTGCTGGAATACCGCGGCTACCCAATCGAGCAACTCGCCGAACAGGGCGACTTCCTCGAGACCTGCTATCTGCTGCTCTACGGGGAACTTCCGACCAAGTCCCAGAAGCAGGATTTCGACTACCGCGTAATCCATCACACCATGGTTCACGAGCAGATGGCCCGCTTCTTCCAGGGTTTTCGCCGTGACGCCCATCCCATGGCGATCATGGTCGCCGCCGTCGGCGCGCTGGCCGCATTCTATCATGATAGCACCGACATCAACGATCCGCGGCAGCGCATGATCGCTTCGATGCGCATGATTGCGAAGGTCCCGACGCTGGCCGCGATGGCCTACAAATACACCGTCGGCCAGCCCTTCATGTATCCGAAGAACTCGCTCTCCTTTGCCGAAAACTTCCTGCACATGTGCTTCGCGGTGCCTTGCGAGGAATACAAGATCAATCCGGTGCTGGCTGACGCGCTCGACAAGATCTTCATCCTGCACGCCGACCACGAGCAGAACGCCTCGACCTCGACGGTGCGTATCGCCGGCTCCTCCGGCGCCAATCCGTTCGCCTGCATCGCCGCCGGCATCGCCTGCCTGTGGGGTCCGGCGCATGGCGGCGCCAACGAGGCCGCGCTCGCGATGCTCGCGGAGATCGGCACGGTCGACAAGATTCCGGAATTCATCGCGAAGGTGAAGGACAAGAACAGCGAAGTCCGCCTGATGGGCTTTGGCCACCGTGTCTACAAGAACTACGACCCGCGCGCCAAAATCATGCAGAAGATGTGTCACGCCGTGCTGGCCGAGACCGGCCACGGCGACGATCCGATGCTGAACGTCGCGATGGAATTGGAAAGGATCGCGTTGAGCGATCAGTACTTCATCGACCGCAAGCTCTATCCGAACG
Organism: Bradyrhizobium sp. AZCC 1577; assembly: GCF_036924575.1. Classification (NCBI taxonomy): domain Bacteria; kingdom Pseudomonadati; phylum Pseudomonadota; class Alphaproteobacteria; order Hyphomicrobiales; family Nitrobacteraceae; genus Bradyrhizobium; species Bradyrhizobium sp. AZCC 1577. The sequence continues at coordinate 4,445,619 of NZ_JAZHRQ010000001.1, read as the reverse complement.
TCGACTTCTATTCAGGCATCACGCTGAAGGCCATGGGCTTCCCGACCTCGATGTTCACCGTGCTGTTCGCGGTCGCCCGCACCGTCGGCTGGATCAGCCAGTGGAGCGAGATGATCGAGGATCCGCAGCAGAAGATCGGCCGTCCGCGCCAGCTCTATACCGGCGTCGCCCGCCGCGACTACGTGGCGATGGACAAGCGGAAGTAACCGACGTCGCGTACACGACAGCTCGGAAAGCCGGATGCGATCACCGCGTCCGGCTTCTCTGCTTTTTCGTAGGATGAGTGGAGCGGAAGCGATACCCATCGCCAGTGTATGCCGCGATTGATGGGTATCGCTTCCGCTGCACCCATCCTACAATCCTACCCCCGCCGCGCCTGCCACATCGTCGCCAGCACGACGTCGGCTGCGCGCACGCTGGGCGGCTGGTTGCCGCTCGACATGATGCCGTCGATCTTGCCGAAAGCCTCCAGTTGCCTTCGACGCAGGTCGCTGTCGCTCAACACATCACGCAGCGCTGCTGCGAGCTTTTCCGGAGTACAGTCTTCCTGCAGGAGTTCGGGAATGACGTTCTCGCCGATCACGAGATTGGCCAAGATCACCGAGTTCACCTTGATCGCGCGCCGCAAGATCCAGGCTTCCATGGCGCCGACCCGGTAGCCCGTCACCATCGGCACACCGGCCAGTGCCAGTTCGAGCGTCACCGTACCGGATTTGGCCAGCGCCGCATGGGCGATCCGAAAGGCCGCCCGTTTGTCCTGCTCGCCGATTACGACCTGGGGCTGGACCGGCCAGCCCTTCACCGCATCGACGACCGCTTCCTGCAGATGCGGCATGGTGGGCAGCACCAGTTCGAACGGCGTGCCCTGCTCCTGCAGCAGTCCCACCGCCTGGCCGAACACCGCCATGTGGTGGCGGATTTCGTTGCGCCGGCTTCCCGGCAGCACCAGCAGCACCGGCGGCGATTCCGCCCGCCGTCTAGCCTCATCGGCGTTCGGGCGCAGCGATGACAACTGCTCGGTCAGGGGATGGCCGACATAAGTGCAAGGCGGCCCGTGCAGCCTGCGATAGGCCTCCGGCTCGAACGGCAACAGCGTCAGCACGTGATCGACGTATTTGCGCATCGCGCGCGCCCGGCCTGGCCGCCACGCCCATACCGAGGGTGACACATAATCGACGATCGGAATCTTGGGATCCTTGGCGCGCACGCGCCTGGCGACGCGATGGGTAAAGTCGGGGCTGTCGATGATGATGAGAATATCGGGCGATGCCTCCGTCACCACGATGGCCGTTTCCTTGATGAGCCCGAGGATCTTCGGCAATTCCTTGACGACTGCGGCCAGCCCGATGATCGAGAGTTCTTCAATCGGAAACAGCGACTCCAGGCCTTCGCGCGCCATTGCGCGGCCGCCGACGCCCTCGAACTGTACCGCATCACCAAGGCGCTGGCGCAGCACCTTCATCAAGCTGGCGCCGAGGCGATCGCCGGATTCTTCCGTCGCGATCAGAAATATCCTCCGCTCCATCCCGGCGGTCGCGCGAGGCGGCGTCACGCGGGCAAGCCCTGGATGAACAAGCCGGCACTATCAGCAACCTCGATCATGGCTTGCGAGTCCGCGGCAATGGTGTGGCCGGCGATCACGGCAATGCCGGCGAGCCCAGCTTTTGCCACGCCTTCGATGGTTTTTGCGCCCACGGCCGGCAGGTCGAACCGCAAATCCTGCCCGCTCTTCGGCGCCTTCACCAGCACGCCGCGGCCGGATTTGGCGCGAATGCGCCCCGCCTCGCGCAGCCTCGCCACGCGCGCCAGCAGCCCGTCGGTACCCTCGATATCCTCCACCGCGACCACGTGCCCGTCGATCACGACCACGGCCTGGCCGATGTCGAACGGACCGAGCGCGCCGAGCACTTCCCGCCCCTTGGCAATATCGGCGGTGGCGGCAGCATCCGGCATGGCACGGGCAATTTGCCCCTCTGGCATCAGCACGTCGGGGGCGACATCCCTGATACCGACCATCCGGAAACCGTCCTGTTCGAGGATGCGGCCGATCCCCGACAACAGGTGATCGTCGCCGCCGCGAAACGCCGCCCAGACGCGGCCGATCACGCGGATCGTTCCCCAGTCCAGCCTGATTTCCGACAGCGCAGGCCGCAGCAGCGTACCGATGAAGATCAGGTCGCGGCAGCCCTCACTACGGAACAGCCTTGTCGCGCGGCCGAGTTGTCCGACCGAGATCCAGTGATGGCGGAAGCGGCCGACGCGATCTGGATCGCAGGCGCCGCGCAGTGCGAACAGCACTGGCGCCAATCCCCGCGCGGCAAGCGAATCCGCCACCGCAAATGGCATTGCGCCGCCGCCTGCGATGACGCCGACGGGCGATGAAATGTCGGAAGCCGCTGAGATCATGGCTGCGGCGATCCCGTCATCAAGGCTTGTTGCCGTCGCCGGCGGGAAGGCAGAGCGGACGAAGTTTACCGTCGCCGATGAAGGCAAGGATTTCGGCGATCGCCGGATCCTCTCCAGCCATCGGCTGAACTGCATTCAGCCGCTCGGCAAAAATACCGGGTCCGTGAAACAGCTTTTGGTAGAACGAGCGCACCTTGGCCAGCCGCTCCCTGGTGAACTTGCGGCGCTTCATGCCGATGATGTTCAGCCCTTCGAGGCTGGCATACTGTCCATTGGCGAGACCGAACGGAATGATGTCGCCGCGGACGCCGCAGACGCCACCGATCATAACCTGCGGCCCGATCCGCGTGAACTGATGCACGGCAGACAGCCCGCCGATGTAGACGAAATCGCCGATCTCGCAATGACCGCCCAGCGTCGCAGACGTCGCGAAGATAACATCGCTCCCCACGACGCAATCGTGGCCGACGTGGCTGTTGTTCATGAAGTAACCGCGTGCGCCCACCCGCGTGAGGCCGCCGCCCTTCTTCGTTCCGACATTCATCGTTACGCCTTCGCGGATGGTGCACCCTTCGCCGATCTCGAGCCGGGTCGGTTCACCGCGATAGCTGAGGTCCTGCGGCGGGCCTCCCAATGCAGCAAATGGGTAAATGACACAGCCATCGGCGACGGTCGTATGCCCCGCCACGTTCACATGCGCGGTCAACTTGCAGTTCGCGCCGATGGTGACGTTCGGCCCGATGATGCAATAGGGGCCGATTGTCGTCCCCTCTCCGATCACAGCGCCATCCTCAACCCGCGCGGTTGGATCGATCGTACCCATCAAGCAGCCCAGCCCATCGATTGCGCGCGAATATCTCGCGTTTTCCGGTGGTTAGCGCGGCATTTCAATGCTGTCTAGTGACGTATGATTACGTCATGTGTCGGGCGCGCAGCGCCCGCAAGATTCCCCTCCGCTGCCGCAGGCCGAGACAAGCCGTCACTATGTCATGCTGCCGGGCAGGAAGCAGCGGATCGAAATCCCGAGCGAATCCTTGAGCGGCCACACCATGGTCCGGCCAGCGCGATTTGGTTCGGTAATCACCGCATCGTCAGGGACGTCGATCCATTGGCCCTCGAGCCGCACACGGTAATGACCGTCCTTGGATTCCCAATCGACATCGGCGACAGCAGAGCCATCAGCGTCGGAGCAACATGGCCCCTTTCCGCTCCTGAGGCTGTCGAACCACGACTTCAGCGGGGATTTGGCGTAGCGACCGTCATCGCGGGCTACGGCATGTCCGCCGAGAACAATAGCTGCGCCTAGCAGTGCAACACCGACCCAGAGAGACTTCATGCGGCCATCCGCCAACAGATTCCCCACGGTATCTATAAAGCTGCTGGGCCGGCTGAAGTTCCCTCAACACGTCACAATTAGGCTGGACCGATCACCCAAGGTTGATGCACGGTCGAACGGTGTCCTGCTGGAGTGTTTTCCAGCGAAAGCCTGCCCCGGACTTGGTCCGGGGGCGGACAGCGGTTCTCGCGTCAAGAAAACGCGGAAAAACAAGAATCTAAAGCCCGGTTCTGATTCAATCAGAACCGAAAAAGGCTCTAGCTGCCGGTCTGAGCAATCCATTCGCCAGGTTGCACGCGCGTGACCAGGACGGCCGGGCCTGAGCCACCGGTCTTGTAGACGAGCGCCTCGCCCTCGCGGATATCGCCAAATTCCTTTCCGAAGGCATCGGCGACGTTGGTCTTGTGTGTCACGACCACATTATTGACGCCGGCTTTCAGAGGCGCATTGACGAGATCGCGGACGGCGCGCCCAATTTTGGCGTTCTTGCCGTCGGGGTTCGCCATCGCCGACGCACTGCCCGCGCCGCTGTCGGTCAGGGCGTCGACGGGAGAGACGTCCTTACCGCTGAGCAGCTTGCCTGTCTCGACCGCGCGGTTTAGCTGGCTCGTGTAGACTTCGCCGATCGGTATGCCAAGTTTCGCGAGCGCGGCCCCAAGTTCGCGCGCAAGCGTGCGGCCCTTCTCGCTCAGTTGGCGCTGTGCACTCATATCGTCGAATTTGAAGGGGTAAATGTCCTTCTGGCTATCGTCAGTGGCGCCGTGTCGAAACACGATGACGTAGCCGCAACCCTTGAGAGAGGCGACAAGACCATTGAGGTCTGCCGCGTAACCTTGCGGCGGCATCAGCAGAAAAATGACCAAACACGAGATGGACGCAAACTTGTTCAAGGACGCCTCCGTTAAAAAACGTCGACCCAAGCCAGGTCTAATCCGCAAATTTCGTCAAACGACCTCGAAAATGGGTCCCACTACCAAGGATTGAACAAAGACATCAGGAAGACGTCAGGTGTGTGACGGGTAAATTCAATCCGGCTCAATCCGTCAGCATCGCGCCGACGTCGGCTTCCGCGACCACGGCACCATTTACCTTGGCGTCGCCGTGAAACCACCACATCGCCTTGCGGCGGCCGATCGAGCGCATGTGGTACTCGATGGTGTCGCCGGGCATCACCGGCTTGCGGAATTTGCACTTGTCGATGGTGAGGAAATAAACCGCGCGTGGCTTCTCGGTGCCTTCGACCGACTTGATGCCGATCACGCCGGCGGTCTGCGCCATGGCCTCGATCATCATCACGCCGGGATAGACCGGACGTTCGGGGAAATGGCCGAGAAACGGCGGCTCGTTGAAGGTAACGTTCTTGATGCCGATACCGCTGTAATCGGTCCGGATCTTGATCACCCGATCGATCAGCAGCATTGGATAACGGTGCGGGAGCGTCTTGAGGATCTCGTTGATATCCACGAGCTCAAACCTGACCGGTGCCTCCTCCATCACTCGCGCCCCTCGCCTTTCGGATCGACGGTGCCACCCTGCACCAGCCGCTCCACTGCAACAATCTCCCTGAACCACTGCTTGGTCGGTTTGGCAAAATGTCCGCCCCAGCGGCCATTGGGTGGGATATCGTCCTTGACCGCGCTCATCGCCGTCACCTGCGCGCCATCGCCGATCTTGAGGTGGTTGTTGATGCCCACCTTGGCGCCCAGCGCGACGTTGTCACCGATCGTCAGGCTGCCCGCGAGCCCGATCTGGGCCGCGAGCAGGCAGTGCCTGCCGATGGTCACATTGTGGCCGATCTGGACCTGATTGTCGATTTTGGTGCCCTCGCCGATCACGGTATCCCGCAGGCTGCCGCGGTCGATGCAGGTGCCAGCGCCGATTTCGACATCGTTCTGGATCAGGACGCGGCCGGTCTGGGGCACCTTCAGATGGCCCTCGGGGCCGAAGAAAATGAAGCCATAACCGTCCTGGCCGATGCTGCAGGCGGGGTGGATCAGCACGTTGTTGCCGATCAGGGCGAACTGGATCGCGGTGCGCGCACCTACATTGCAGTCGCGGCCGATTTTGACGTCGGCGCCGATTACCGCGCCGGCACCGATTACGGTGCCAGTGCCGATCTCGACCCGCGGGCCGATCACCGCGAGCGGATCGACGATGACGCCGTCCTCGAGATGGGCGGACGGGTCGATGATCGCCGACGGCGCGATGCCGTCATTGTCGAACCAGGATTGCGGGCGGAGCGCATCGGCGTGCCACTCGCGCGCCAGCTTCACGAAGGCGCGGAACGGCTGGGCCGCCCGCAGCACCGCCACATGGGCGGGCACCTGGGCCTCGAAACGCGGGCTGACCAGGCAAGCGCCAGCTTTGGTCGCCTTGAGCTGATCGGTGTATTTGAGATTGTCGAAGAACGCCAGATGCATCGGACCGGCTTCGTCAAGCGAAGCGAGGCCCCTGATCACGTCACCGTCCCGCGCAGGGTCGACCAATACCGCTCCTGTCAACGCGGCCAGCTCGGCCAGCGTTGAGGAAGGAGGTTGCTTGAAGAATATCGGCTGCGCCATTTCACCCGTCGCAGTCCGGCCGCTATTCACACCAGAGAGCCGGCTTCGAAGACGCGAAGCCGAACCCTCCTCCTATTCCTTGGTGTTCTCGTCACGTGGACCTTAGTCCATTTCGCTTCAAGACACCTTAGAACGATGTGCCACCGCCAAACTTGAATTCCTGCACGCGGTCAAACTGGCCCTTCGTAAGCGGAACCGCATAGTCGAAGCGGAGCGGACCGAAGGGCGAGGCCCAGATCAGGCCGACACCCACCGAGGTGCGAACCACATTGCCGTTGTCGAACTGCAATCCCGTACAAGTTCCGGCACTGGCCGGAGTGGTCGCCGTCGCCTGCGTCGGCGGGATGCAACCAGGCAGGTTGACCTCGCCCGTTGCCGCCCACGACGTCGGTCCCTTGTAGTCGAACAGTCCACCGGCGTCGGCATAGACCGAGCCCTTGAGCCCGACTTCCTTCGGCAGGAACCAGAACGGCATCTGCAATTCGAACGAAGCGCCCCAGTACTTGGTGCCGCCGAGCGCATCACGTGTACCGAACGGATTCAAATCGCGCGGACCGATACCGTTTGGCGCAAAACCGCGCACCAGGTTCGGACCCATCTGGAAGTGATCGAGCATGCGCAGTTCGCTGCCGCCGAACTGGTTGAGAATGCCGCCCTGGAGATGGATCAGGCCGACGATATCGGCGACCAGCGGGGTGTAGTACTTCGCGTCGATCGCCGACTTGATGTACTTCACGTCGCCGCCGACGCCGGCGAAGTCCTGCTTCCAGTCGATCAGCAAGCCGTCGGTCGGGTTCTTGTTGTTATCAAGCGTGTTGTAGTTCAGCGAATAGCCGACCGACGAGGTCAGCGCCTTGCCGCTCTGCAGTTCCCTGCGGATCGGCAGCGAAGCTTCGCCGTCGAAGTAACATCCGAGACCGTTTGTGGATGTCAGGTCGATGGGGGGAGTCTGACTCGCCGCAAAGGCCGGGCTTGGATTGAAGGCGAGCAACGAGTTCGCCGGGTTGTTGTTACAGTTGGCGAGCGTGCTCGGCAGCGAGATTTCCTGCTGATAGATCGAGTAGCGCAACTGAAGCGCGAGATCTTCGCGCAAGGTGAAGCCGAGCCGCGGGCTGAAGCCCAACGTCTTGGTGCCGTACGCGATGTAGCTGTTGGCGAGCTGTTCACGATAGAACAGGTCGAGGCCAAGCGCGACGCGATAGTCGAACAAATAGGGGTCGACGAACGACAGCGAACCGCCGCGCGCGTACTGACCGTAGGTCACAGCAGCCTTCGCATACAGGCCGCGGCCGAGGAAGTTGCGCTCAGAGATGCTGACTTCGGCCAGTGCGCCGTCCGTGGTCGAATAGCCGCCCGACACCGAGAAGTCGCCGGTCGATTTTTCTTCGAGGTCGACGATCAGGATCACGCGATCGGTCGACGAGCCGGGCTCGGTCAGGATCTTCACGCTCTTGAAGAAGTCGAGGTTCTTCAGCCGGCGCTCGGCGCGATCGACCAGGGCGCGGTTGTAGGCGTCGCCTTCGGACAGGTCGAACTCGCGGCGGATCACGTAGTCGCGGGTACGGGTGTTACCGCGGACGTTGATGCGCTCGATATAGGTTCGCGGGCCTTCGTCGACGGCGAACACGATCGAAACGGTGTGCTGCTCGAAATTGCGATCGCCGCGCGGACGCACCACGGCGAAGGCGTAGCCGCGCCGTGAAGCCTCGATCTGCATTTCCTCGACGGATTTCTCCAGCGCCTCGGCATTGTAAACCGAGCCGACGCTGACGCGCGAGAAGCTGCGCATCGAGGCGGCATCGAGGGTCGGGATGGAGGTCTGGAAATCGACGGAGGCAACGCGATATTGCTGCCCCTCATCGATCTTGAAGGTGACGAGGAAGCCCTTCTTCTCGGGGTCATACTCGGTCAGTGCGGCGACCACCTGCACGTCGGCGTAACCGTTCTTGAGGTAGAAGCGGCGAATCAGATCGCGGTCCGCCTCGACCCGGTCGGGATCATAGACGTCGGCGCCGCCGAGGAAGCTCAGAAGGTTCGATTCGCGCGTCTTGATAACGTCCTTGAGGCGATAGGACGAATAGGCGACGTTGCCGATGAACTCGATCGACTTGACGCCGGTTTTGCCGCCTTCGGTGATCGTGAAGATCAGGTCGACGCGGTTGTTCGGCTGCTCGATGATTTCCGGAGTGACGCGCACGTCATAGCGGCCGGAGCGCCGGTAGATTTCGGCGATGCGCTGGGCGTCCGACTGAACCATCGGACGCGAGAAAGTACCGCGCGGCTTGGACTGGATTTCAGCCGAAAGCTGTTCGTCCTTGACCTTCTTGTTGCCTTCGAAGGCGATGCGCCCGATCACGGCGTTTTCGACGACCGTCACGACCAGCCGACCGCCGACCTGGTTGATTCGCACGTCCTGGAACAGGCCGGTCTCGATCAGCGCTTTCAGGCCATCGTCGATCTGGGCCTGCCCGAGGCGGCCGCCGGGGCCCGGCTTGAAATAGGAGCGGATGGTCTCGACCTCGACACGCCGGTTCCCTTCAACGACGATCGACGCCGCGGTCTGGGCCGCAGCCGGCACAGACACCAACGCGCCCCCCATCGGCGCGGCAACCATGATCAGAGCGGCCAGCAGACCCCCCCGCACTCGCATTCCCAACATCATGCGCAACGCGCCCTCGTCATTGCACTGCCGGCTCGTACCCCTACGAACCGGCAGAATCCCAAAGTTGCATTGCTTGTAGCCAATTTCGACAGGGGGGCAAACCAGACATCGCGATGCGATTCCAATTTCATTCCAAGACGTTGCCAAAGGGCAACGTCATAAAAAAGCCGCTTCTACGACCTCCCGAACAGCCCCTTCAGCCACGGCACCTGATGGAAGTCGTTATAGAAGGCGAACACCATCAGCATCAGGACCAGAACCAGCCCGACTCGGAACCCGTATTCCTGGGATTTTTCCGACAATGGACGCCCGCGGAGCACCTCGGCCGTGTAGAACATAAGGTGACCGCCATCGAGCAAGGGCACCGGGAACAAATTCAATAGCCCGATCGAAATGGACAGCACCGCCGCCAGATGCAGCAGCGGAATGATTCCCAAGGTAGCCACCTGCCCCGAAATCTGCGCGATCCGAATCGGCCCGCCGATCTGGTCCGCGCTCGCCCGGCCGGTAAAGATGTTACCGATATAGGCGAGCGTCTGCTCGATGACGAACCAGGTTTCCTTGATTCCGAGCCAGAATGCGGTCGCCGGATCGACCTTCTCGGTGGTCACCTCGCCCGGCGAGGTCGCACGGGTAATGCCGAGAATTCCGAGCCTCTGGGTATTTCCGAACGGATCCTTCACTTCGCGCAGTTCCGGCGTGCCCTTCAATTCAAACGTGGAATCACCCCGCTTGACGGTGAAGGTCATGGTCTCGCCTGCGCGAACGCTCACGAAGCGCTGCATGTCGGAGAAGCTGCCGATCTTTTTGCCGTCGATGGCGGTGACGACGTCGCCGACCTGAAAGCCCGCCCGCTCGGCGGCGCTGCTGGCTTCGATCTTGTCGACGCGTGCCGTCGTGCTCGGCTTGCCGAAGAAAGTGAAGAGACAGGTGAAAATGACGATCGCCAGAATGAAATTCGCGATCGGACCGGCGGCCACGATGGCTGCGCGCGCGCCGACCTTCTTGTGATGGAAACTGCCCGCGCGCTCTTCCTCGCTCATGCGGGCGAGCGATTCGGCCGACGCGGGCGTCGAGGCTTCCGATTCGTCGCCGAAGAACTTCACGTAACCGCCGAGCGGGATCGCGGAGATCTTCCAGCGCGTGCCGTGACGGTCGTTGAAGCCGGCAAGTTCCGGCCCGAACCCGAGCGAGAACGTCAACACCTTCACGCCCGCCCAGCGGGCGACCAGGAAGTGGCCGAGTTCATGGAAGAACACGACGATGGTCAGAACGAACAAAAAGGGAATGATGTAGCCGATGAGCCCGTGGCCCAACGTACTGAAACTGCTTAGAAAAAACTCTGACATCAGGTTCCCCTCGACAAGAGCCGATGGCTCCGTCCCCAACCCTCTAGGATGCCTTTAAGGCAATTTGAGGCAATAGGGAGGCGGCTCGATTTCGCGCGTTATGGTCAACGGAGATCGCGTCGTCCGCCGAGCTCAAAGGCGCAAGGTTCCCGGCACGAATCCAATCGTTGATGGTGGCTTCGACGAGGCGCGCGATCGATCCGAATTTGATCTTTCCGGCGATGAACGCCGCCACCGCCACCTCATTGGCGGCGTTGAATACCGTGGTCGCGCCACGCCCTGTACGTAACGCCTCGTAGGCCAGCCGCAAGCCCGGGAACCGCTCGAAGTCCGGCGCCTCGAACGTGAGCTGGCCGATTTTTGCGAGGTCCAGCCTGGCCGACGGGCCAACGATTCGATCGGGCCATCCAAGGCAGTGCGCGATCGGGATGCGCATGTCGGGCGCGCCGAGCTGCGCAACCACAGAGCGATCGGAGAATTCGACCATGCCGTGGATGATCGACTGCGGATGCACGAGGACGTCGATCTCGTCGGCCGAGAGCGCGAACAGATAGGAGGCTTCGATGACTTCGAGGCCCTTGTTCATCATCGAGGCCGAATCAATGGTGATCTTCTGGCCCATGCTCCAGTTCGGATGCTTCAAGGCCTGCTCAAGCGTCGCCTGCTCGATGTCGGCCGGCGCCCAGGTGCGGAACGGGCCACCGGATGCGGTGATGATCACGCGCACCAATTCCTCGCGATTGCCGGAAGAGAGCGCCTGAAACAGCGCGTTGTGTTCGGAATCTGCCGGGAGGATGCAGGCGCCGGCCTTCGCCGCGCGCTGCATGAAGAAATCGCCGGCACACACCAGGCATTCCTTGTTCGCCAATGCGACGGCGGCGCCGCGGTCGACCGCAGCAAGCGCAGGCTTCAGCCCAGCCGCGCCGCTCACCGCCGCCATCACCCAGTCGGCGGGACGCGCGGCGGCTTCGATGATCGCGCTTTCGCCGGCGCCGCATTCGATATTCGTGCCTGCCAGCGCATCCTTCAGTTCGCCAAGGCGCGTGGGGTCGGCGATCGCAGCGAATCGTACGCCGAATTCCTTCGCGAGCCTGGCCAGCGCTTCGACGTTGGAATTCGCGGTCAGCGCCTCGACCTGGTAGCGGTCGCGCGCGCCGCGCAGCAGATCCATGGTGCTGTCGCCGATGGAACCGGTGGCGCCCAATACCGTGACGGTGCGCGCATCCGACCAAGCGGCCTTGTTGTTACGCAATGGAACTGCGCTCATCGTTTCACCAAACCATAAGACCGCGACCGACGCCATCGGCGCCGCCCCGCAGAAAGCCGAAAAGTGCCGCCACGACAACGGCTGCGACAAACCCATCCAGACGATCCATTAGTCCGCCATGGCCGGGGATGATGTGACTTGAGTCCTTTACGCCAAAACGGCGCTTCACGGCGGATTCGAAGAGGTCGCCGAGCTGCGAAACCACCGAAAGGGCCGCCGAAAGCGCCAGCAGCGGCCCCACTTTGCCGAGACCAAAGGCGGCAAATCCGCCTGCCACGGCCAGACTGGCGGCAAATCCGCCGACGGCGCCGGCCCAGGTCTTTTTCGGGCTGACGCGCGGCCACAGTTTTGGTCCGCCAATACCGCGGCCCGCGAAATAGCCGCCACTATCGGTCACCCACACAATCAGCAGCACGAACATCAGGGCGGCAAATCCCTTTACGGAATCCAGACGCACCAGGACCGAGGCAATTTCGGCCGCGGCCGCGTACAGAAATCCGGCCGCTGCCCAGTTTCGCCGCTCCGGCGCGATCGACACCACCGCGACAAAGCCGATGCCGAGTACGATCAGCGCGGCATCGAGCCGGCCGATCGCAAAGCAAACTCCGCCGAGCGCAAGCGCGGCCACGCCCGGGACGATTACACGCGTTGCCCCGGCGAGGCCCACGATCGCAAGCCATTCGACGAACAGGCCGACGGCCGCCAGCGTCACCAGCGCGGCCCACAGCCAGCCGCCCGCATAGGCGATGGCGACCGCAAGCGGAATCAGCACTGCGGCGGCGGCGATACGCATCACGAGATTGCGCGAATCGGGCGCGCTTGCTGCCGCCGGCGCGGGCTCGGGGTCGGTCACGATCCGGTTTTCGCAACCAGACCGCCGAAGCGGCGTTCCCGTCTGGCATATTCGGCAATGGCGCTTTCGAGCGCGGCCTTGTCGAAATCGGGCCAGTGGATCGGCACGAATACAAGTTCGCTATAGGCCGCCTGCCACATCAGGAAGTTCGACAGCCGCTGTTCGCCGCTGGTGCGGATGATCAGGTCGGGATCGGGAATGTCAGGTGCATCGAGATAGCGGCCGAGCGTATCGGCATCGATCGAGGCGGGATCGCGCTTGCCCTCCGCGACTTCACGCGCCAGCCGTTGGGCAGCGCCGGCAATTTCCTGGCGCGATCCGTAGTTGAACGCGACTACGAGATTGAGCTTGGTGTTACTTCTCGTCAGTTCCTCGGCCTCGTTCAAGAGTGTGCAGATATCGGGCTCCAGCCCCTCTCGTTCGCCGATCACGCGCACGCGCACGCCGTCGCGGTGCAGCGTCGCCAGATCGTTGCGGATGAAGCGGCGGAGCAATCCGAAGAGATCGCCGATTTCGGTCGCCGGCCGCGACCAGTTTTCGGAGCTGAACGAAAAGATCGTCAGATAGAGCACGCCGAGTTCATGGGCGGCGCGAACGACGCGGCGCAGCGCCTCGACGCCGCGGCGGTGGCCTTCGGCGCGCGGCAAGCCGCGCGCTGCCGCCCAGCGCCCATTTCCGTCCATAATGATCGCCACATGCAACGGGACGGAGCGATCCGGTCCTTCCGTGGCGGGGGCGGCGGCGTTCGGCATTATCTGAATTCCAGGGCCAGTCTCAACTCGTGAACCTTGTCATCAAACGGTGAGGATTTCCTTTTCCTTCGCCGCCAGCAACTGATCGATTTCCGCAATTGTACTATCGGTCGCCTTCTGCACGTCATGGGCCAAGCGCTCCTGATCGTCTTCGGAGATCTCGTGATTCTTCTCGAGCTTCTTGACGATATCCAGGCCGTCGCGACGGACGTGGCGAACGGCAACCTTGGCCGCCTCGGCGTATTTATGCGCGACCTTCACCAGTTCCTTGCGCCGTTCCTCGTTAAGCTCGGGGATCCGCAGGCGCAGCACCTGCCCTTCGGTCGCGGGTGAGAGGCCGAGATTGGAATCGACGATCGCCTTCTCCACGGCTTTCACCATCGACTTGTCCCACACCTGGACGGAAAGCAGCCGCGGCTCGGGCACGCTGACGGTGGCGAGCTGGTTGAGCGGCATGTGCGATCCGTAGGCCTCGACCTGCACCGGCTCCAGCATGGACGCTGCCGCGCGGCCGGTTCGCAGGCCACCGAGCTCGTGCTTGAGCGCGTGAGTGGCGCCTTGCATGCGGCGCTTCAATTCGTTGATGTCAAAACCGGGCGTGGGCATAACGCTCTCCCCTCCTTGGAAACCAGCCGCTGGCGTCTTCAAGCCGCGGTTCGAAAAGTGCAACCGGCATATCAGCCGGCAACCACCGTGCCGTGGCCGGTCCCGCGCAGGATCGCGCCGATCGAACCCGGCTCGGCGATCGAGAATACGATGATAGGCAGTGACGTCTCGCGGGCAAGCGCGAATGCAGTCGCGTCCATCACCTTGTAGTCGCCGGCGATCGCCTGCGAATGCGTCAGCCGATCAAAACGCTTGGCGGACGGGTCCTTTTTGGGGTCGGCGCTGTAAACGCCGTCGACATTGGTGGCCTTGAGCACCGCCTGAGCGCCGATTTCGGCCGCCCGCAGCACTGCCGTGGTATCGGTGGTGAAGAACGGATTGCCGGTTCCGCCACCCAGCAGCACGATACGCCCCTCGGCGAGGTATTTGTGCGCTGCACCGCGGGTGAAGACCTCGGAAATCTCAGGCATTACGAACGCCGACAGGGTCCGCGCCGGCGCCCCCTTGCGCTCGATGGCAGCCTCCAGCGCCAGGCAGTTCATCACGGTGGCTAGCATGCCCATGGTGTCACCGGTCGGGCGCGAAACGCCGCGCGAGGACACTTCCACGCCGCGAACGATGTTGCCGCCGCCGATCACGACGGCCACCTCGACGCCGAGCTTGTGGGCCGCGATCAGGTCGTCGGCGATGCGGTCAACGGTTGGCTGGTCGATGCCGAAGAAATGGCTACCTGCGAGATACTCGCCCGAGAGCTTGATCACGACGCGACGATAGACCGGCTCAGCCATGGCTTACGCTTCCCTCTCCCGCGCAGGCGACTTCCGGCGCATTTGCGCCGGAAGACTGTGACCGCAGCGGTTACTTCTTGCCGCTGGCCGCCGCGACTTCGGCTGCGAAATCGGATTCCTGCTTTTCGATTCCCTCGCCGAGAGCATAGCGCACAAATCCGGCAATCTTCACCGGCGCGCCGATCTTGCCTTCGGCTTCCTTCAGAGCTTGCGCGACCGACTTGCCCTTTTCGTCGTGGATGAACGCCTGCTCCAACAGGCAGACTTCCTTGTAATAGGTCTTCAGGCCGGACTCGACGATCTTCTCGATCACGTTTTCCGGCTTGCCCTGCTGGCGATACTTGTCGGCCAGCACGTCCTTTTCGCGCTTCACGATCTCGGGGTCGAGGCCGGACGGATCCAGCGCCTGCGGATTGGTTGCAGCCACATGCATCGCAAGCTGCCGGCCGAGATGCGCGAGTTCATCGGACTTGCCGGTGGATTCAAGCGCGACCAGCACGCCCATCTTGCCGGCGCCATCGATCACGGCGCCATGGATGTAGCTCGACACCACGCCCTTGCCGACTTCGAGGGAAGCCGCGCGGCGCAGCGTCATGTTCTCGCCGATGGTGGCGATCGCGTCCGAAATCGCGGTTTCGACCGTGACGCTGCCGACCTTCGCCGCCTTGATCTTCTCGACGTCGGCGCCGACGTCGAGCGCGACCTGCGCGATCATCTTGACGAGGCCCTGGAACTGCTCGTTGCGGGCGACGAAATCGGTCTCGGAATTGACTTCGACCACGACGCCCTTGGTGCCCGACGTCACCGCACCGATCAGGCCTTCCGCCGCGACGCGGCCGGCCTTCTTGGCGGCCTTCGAGAGGCCCTTCTTGCGCAGCCAATCCTGGGCGCCCTGCATGTCGCCCGAAGTTTCGGTGAGCGCTGCCTTGCAGTCCATCATGCCCGCGCCAGTCGACTCGCGCAGTTCCTTGACCATTGCCGCAGTGATCGTTGCCATCGTCGAATATCCTTCTTGCCTGTGAGCTGCGGGCGCGGCGCGCGCTTTGCGCCGTGCCGTCGTCAGCTACAGGGAATGCCGTATCTGGGGAGCAGGACCGGTGGCCGGAAGACCCGGCCACGCGGCGAACCAATTATTCCGCTTCCGCGGTCAGCGTCTTGGCCTGGGCGACCCAGGCATCGGCGCGGCTCGGAAGACCAACCTCTTCACCGATCTTGTGCGCGGTGTCGTGGTCGAGTTCGGCAAGCTGCCAGTAATGGAAGATGCCGAGGTCGTTGAGCTTCTTCTCGATCGTACCCGACACGCCGGTGAGCTTCTTGAGGTTGTCGGCAGTGCCGCGCGGACCGGCCAGTCCCTGGAAGCCGGTCGGCTGGGGCGCTGCCGGAACTTCCTCGCGGACCGGCTGAACGGCGGCGCCGATATCGATGCCGGAGTCGCCCTGCGCGCGCGAAATGCCGTCGATGGCGGCGCGGGCAATCAGGTCGCAATACAGCGAAATGGCGCGGCCGGCATCGTCATTGCCCGGCACCACGAAGGTGATGCCCTTCGGGTCGGAGTTGGTGTCGACGATCGCGGCAACGGGAATGTTGAGCCGCTGCGCTTCCTGGATCGCGATGTCTTCCTTGTTGGTGTCGATCACGAAGATCATGTCGGGAAGACCGCCCATGTCCTTGATACCGCCGAGCGAGCGGTCGAGCTTGTCGCGCTCGCGCTGCAGCGTCAGCCGCTCCTTCTTGGTGTAGGAGTTGGCCTCGCCCGACGACAGCACCTCATCGAGGTGACGCAGGCGCTTGATCGATCCTGAAATCGTCTTCCAGTTGGTCAGCGTGCCGCCGAGCCAGCGCGAATTGACGAAATACTGCGCCGAGCGCTTGGCCGCCTCGGCAACGCCGTCCTGCGCCTGGCGCTTGGTGCCGACGAACAGGATGCGGCCGCCCTTGGCAACCGTGTCGGAAACCGCCTGCAGCGCGCGATGCAGCATCGGCACGGTCTGGGCGAGATCGATGATGTGGATGTTGTTGCGGGCACCGAAAATGTAATCCGCCATCTTCGGATTCCAGCGGTGCGATTGGTGGCCAAAGTGGACGCCAGCTTCCAAGAGCTGACGCATGGAAAAATCGGGTAGCGCCATAGTAATAGTTCTCCGGTTGGTTCCTCCGGAAACGTGTGAGCAAACGAGCCTGACTGGCCCGGTTGCCACCGGACGGCCTTTGAGAGCCATGTTTCCGTGTGAGATGGCGCGCTATATAGCCGGATTCCAGCCGGAAGCAAGGAAATACGGCCGGTTTTTCGGTCTTCCAGATCAGCGATTTAGGGCCGCTCCGGCCAGACCCGGGATCTGGCCGGCTAACGATCAGCATCGGCCCGGCAGGCACCCCCTGGCCGCGGCCGCCGGAGCCGGCGCCGCACGCGGTGCAGCCATCGGCGGTGGTGCGGCCACACGCGCGGGTGCCGGGGGTGGTGCGGCCATCCTTGGTGGAGGCGGTGGCGGCGCAGCCATCCTCGGTGGAGGCGGTGGCGGCGCGGCCATCCTCGGTGGAGGCGGTGGCGGCGCGGCCATCCTCGGTGGAGGCGGTGGCGGCGCGGCCATCCTCGGTGGAGGCGGTGGCGGCGCGGCCATCCGCGGCGGCGGCGGTGGGGGTGCGGCCATGCGCGGCGGCGGGGCCGGCGGCGCAGCCATCCTGGGTGGAGGCGACGGTGCGGCCATCCTCGCTGGTGGAGGCGGCGCGGCCATCCTGGGCGGGGGCGATGCCGGGGCTACTCGCGCTGCCGGCGGTGGCGGGGGCCTTGCCACATGCGCCGCAGACGGTGGCGGGCCACGCCGCAGCTCAGGTTGTAGTTGAGGTTTTGGCGCAACCGCAGCAGACGGCCTTGATGGCGCGGCGGCGCTGGGTGGCGGCGCAACCGCGGGCTGCCGGCCTGCCGGAACCGCGGGAGCCGTCGCGCCAACGGCCGGCCGTGCACCGACCGCGCCGGGTGCAGTGGGCGCCGCTGTTCCTCCCGGGCGCAACGCACCCGGCGCTGGCCTTGCGTTCGGATTGACGGCGGCGCTCGGGGGCGCGGCTGGCGCGCCCCTGGCGCCCGGAACCGGCAGGGCGTTGGTCCTCGGCGGGGTCTGTGTCGACGGCAGCGCGGCTGGTGCGTTCGCCGGCTGCACCGCGCCCGGCCGTCCGGTCTGCCCGGCGGGAGCGGCGGGCAAACCGGTCCTCACGGCAGGACTGATCGCGGCGCTTGGCGGCACCGGCGCCTTGCCCTGCTGGATCAAGGTGGCCCGTTGCGCCACGGCAGGCGGCAGCGTCGGTGTGGCGCCACCAACCTGGCCCGGCGCAACCACCCTCGCCGCCGGGGAGCCGGGACGTCCCCTGTCGCCAAGTCCCGCCGCAGGCAAAGTGGGCTGCGGCCTGTTGATGACGTTGTTGATCACGGCCCGGTTGTGGATGTTGGCAAAGATGATGTTGTTCGGCGGCGGCGCGACATAGCGCGGCGGCCTCACATAGACCGGTATCGGCACAAAGATCGGCTGCGGCAGGATGAACAGCCCGATCGGCGGCGGTGGCGGCTCCAGCACCACGAAATCATCCGGCGGCGGCGGCAGGTAGTAGACCGGCGCCGGTGGCGGCGGGACAAAATCGAACTCGGGATCGCTGAACACCAGCACGGGACGATCGACATAGATGATCTCGTCCGGCGGCGGCGGCGGCACGTCGTAATCGATCACATCGAATGTCGGCGGCGGCTCGACCGGCGCAGTGAGAATGACCAGCCGGCGGCGCGCGTCGGCCGCATGAGGCCCGCGCGGGTAGCGTTGCAGATACGACCAATAGGCGTTCGGGGTGTCGGCGCGGTAGGTGCGGCGCCAGGTGATCGCTTCGCGCCGTGCCGCAGCGATCGCCCTCACCCGCTTCGCCATGGGATCGTCGGGATAGGCGGCGAGAAAATCCTCATAGGCCGGCAGCGTGTCGCGCTCCAGCGCCGCGGTGTAAGCGTCCTGCGCGCCGAGATCACGGATCGGTTTGCTGCGGATGGCGGCGACCTGATCCGGCGGCGCCGGGGCGGGCGCATCCGGTGAGCGCTCAAAGAACGTGAAGCTAGCGTCGACCTTCTGGCTGTCCCAGGGCACCTGCGCGCCCTTGCTGGCTTCGTTGACGCGAAGCCGGACGCGATTGAAAACCTCCGGCAGCGGCAATCCACCGGTCCGGATCATCTCGGCCAGCGATTGGGCGTAGATGCCGTACGGTCCTTGCTCGGCAGGCGCTACCGTCCCGGGCGCCGCGTTGAACGCGATCAGCATATGCGGGTCGGCCTCGACCAGAGCGAGACCGCTTGCGATCTGTCCCTCGACGAACGGCTGCTGCCGCGCCGCGTCCAGCACGACGATTCCGGCCTTCAACGGGAGCGAGGCGAGTTGGCGGATGTAGTCGCCGGTCCGCAACGCCTCGGTCGGAACATCGGTATCCCGGTTGATCGCGGAGTCGACCGGCACGAAATAGTTCTCGCCGGCCAATTGCAGCCCGTAACCGGCCAGATAGACCATCGCGACCGTGTCCGGCCCCGAGCTTTCGGCCTTCTGGATGAAGTCGCGGAAACTCTTGCGCAGCGTGTCGCCATCGAGGTCGCGGGCGCCGATCACGTCGAATCCCGCCGCCTGCAAGGTTTGGGCGATCAGGCCGGCATCGTTGGCCGCGGTTGCCAGCGGCGATTTCGCATAGGCGGCATTGCCGACCACCAGCGCGATGCGCTTTTCCTGCTGTTGCGCAGCGGCGGAGGTCAAATGACCGGCCAGACCGGACATCGCGACGAGACACACCGAGAGGATCGACAAACTTCTTACTACCTGCATGGGATCCCACCCTGTCTCCGCCCGCGCTGTATGAGACGCGCGTTAAGCTGAACCTTTCTTGAACAAATGCGCTCTCAGCAAGGCATGCTGCAAGTCAAATCGAGCCCGAACGCCCTCGCCGCCCGGTTCCGGCACGGAGATTCGCATTGTCGCGGCCGCCCGGCGGGCGTATCCTTCCATCCTAATCGTGTTCGCCCGCATCGTGAGGCGACTGCGCGAGTTCCTCCCGGTGTGCGGAATGCCCATGCAATGGAGGAAATCGTCATGACCGTCGCCCCAACCCTGCAAAAATACCTGGATCAAAGCGTCACCTACGATGTGATCCCTCATGCCCCCACGAAGTCATCGACGCGCACAGCAGAAGCCTGCCACGTGCCGGGCGATGCGCTGGCCAAGGCCGTCGTGCTGCGCCGCGACGGCGGCTACATGATGGCCGTTCTTCCGGCCTCCCATCACCTGCATCTGTCGACCCTGAAAAGTCAGCTCGGCCACAAGGTCGACCTGGCGAGCGAAAAAGAGATCGCGGAGCTGTTTGTCGACTGCGACATTGGAGCGATCCCGCCGGTTGGCGAGTGCTATGGGCTCGACGTCATCGTCGACGACAGCATCGACCCGCGACGGGATATCTACATGGAGGCCGGCGATCATGCGACGCTGATCCGCATGGACGGCGAGCAATTCGCGCGACTTAACGCCAAGGCCTGGCGCGGCCACTTCAGCACGCACGATTGAGGCCGCTCGATCATGCCGACGCCCGCGTCGATCTCGACGCGGGCTGTACCCGTTAGCGCGAGGGCTGCCGCGCGTCAGTGATGGGCGGCAACGCTCTTCACGCATCCGGCCAGCAAATCATTGGGCGCCGAACGGCTGACGTCGCCCAGGCTGATCATGCCGACCATTCGCTTGCTCTTGTTGATCACCGGCAACCTGCGGACCTGCAGCGTCTCCATGTGATGGACGGCCTTGGCAAGGTCATCGTCCTCGCGGCAGCAATGGATGCCTTCGGTCATCACGTCGCGCGCCTTCGCACGGCTGGGGTCGAACTTGCCGTCCGCAAGCCCTTTGCAGACGATGTCGCGATCGGTGACCATCCCGACCAGGTGGTCGTCCTCTCCGATCGGAATGCAGCCGATGTCATGTTCTCGCATCAGTTTCGCGACTTCGGTGATAGGCGTATCGGGGTTGACCCAGTCGACCCCCTTGTGCATCGCGTCTTTGACTTTCATGGCGGACCTCCGTAACTGCGATTTCAGGTAATACTCCCGTGATGCAGCACAGTTCCCCCTCGACTCGATTAAATGACGGTTTCGGGTAGGTCGGCATCGAAAAAGGCAATGACAACTTCTTGAATTCGCGAAACGTCGTTGCGCGGGTTTGAAGTGCCCCGCGCAACGCCGTCGCCCAAGTCAGAAGGATGTCAGAAGAAGCCGAGCTTCTTCGGGCTGTAGCTGACCAAGAGGTTCTTGGTCTGCTGGTAGTGGTCCAGCATCATCTTGTGGGTCTCGCGGCCGACACCCGATTGCTTGTAACCGCCGAATGCGGCATGTGCCGGATAGGCGTGATAGCAATTGGTCCAGACGCGGCCCGCCTGGATGGCGCGGCCGAAGCGGTAGAGCCGGCTCCCATCGCGGCTCCAGATGCCGGCGCCGAGACCATAGAGCGTGTCGTTGGCGATCGCGAGCGCTTCGTCGTCATCCTTGAAGGTCGTGACCGAAACGACCGGTCCGAAGATCTCTTCCTGGAAGATGCGCATCTTGTTGTTGCCCTTGAACACCGTCGGCTTGACGTAGAAGCCGCCGGCGAGGTCGCCCGGCAGTTCGTTGCGCGCCCCGCCGGTTAGCACCTGCGCCCCCTCCCCGCGGCCGATATCGATATAGGACAGGATCTTGTGCAGTTGCTCGGAAGATGCCTGCGCGCCGATCATGGTCGCTGGATCGAGCGGGTCGCCCTGCACGATCGCCTCGACCCGCTTCAACGCCCGCTCCATGAAGCGGTCGAAGATCGATTCATGGATCAGCGCGCGGCTCGGACAGGTGCAGACTTCGCCCTGGTTGAACGCGAACATGACGAAGCCTTCGATCGCCTTGTCGAAGAACTCGTCATCCTCGGCAGTGACGTCCTTGAAGAAGATGTTGGGCGACTTGCCGCCGAGTTCGAGCGTCACCGGAATGAGGTTCTGGCTGGCATATTGCATGATCAGCCGGCCCGTCGATGTTTCCCCGGTGAAGGCAATCTTGGAAATGCGCGGCGATGAGGCCAGTGGCTTGCCGGCCTCTAGGCCGAAGCCGTTGACGATATTGAGCACGCCGGGCGGCAAGAGGTCGCCGATCAAGCCTGCCCACACCATGATCGCCGCCGGGGTCTGTTCGGCCGGCTTCAGCACGACGCAGTTTCCGGCAGCCAACGCCGGCGCGAGTTTCCAGCACGCCATCAGCAGCGGGAAGTTCCAGGGAATGATCTGGCCGACGACGCCGAGCGGCTCGTGGAAATGATAGGCGACGGTATCGTGATCGATTTCGGATAGGCTGCCTTCCTGGGCGCGGATGGCGCCGGCGAAGTAGCGGAAATGGTCGATGGCGAGCGGAATGTCGGCAGCGGTGGTCTCGCGGATCGGCTTGCCGTTGTCCCAGGTTTCGGCGAGCGCAAGCAGATCGAGGTTTTCCTCCATGCGATCGGCGATACAGTTCAGGATCAGCGCGCGTTCCGCGACGCTGGTGCGGCCCCAGGCTTCCTTGGCAGCGTGCGCCGCGTCGAGCGCATCTTCGATGTCCTTGTCGTCAGAGCGCGCGACCTCGCAAAGCAGCCGGCCGTTGACCGGCGAGAAATTCTCGAAATAGCGGCCCGAGCGCGGCTCGGCCCATTTTCCGTTGATGTAGTTCCCGTATCGCCTTTCGAACGGGGCCTTCGCAGTTCGTGAAAATTCAACCTTGTTCATGGCTGTTCCTCGCTATGGCGTCGCTGAATGCGGCGCTCGGAAAAAACCATGGCGAAGGCCGGTTTTGCTGTCTGCCCACCGAAACCGGATCGCGGGGGCGTGTGTCGCAGAACTGCGACAGTCGAACGGGAGAATCTTTAGTGAGCGCGATGGAGGTCGAGGCGCCGCAGCTTCCGGTGCAGGGTCGCGCGGCTGATGCCGAGCGCCTCAGCGGCGGCCGAAACGTTGCCGCCGCTGCGCGCCAGCGCCCGTTGCACGGCCGCCCGCTCGGCCTGGTCGAGATCGCGAGCCGGACTGGACGCGCCGCCGAGCAGGTCCGCCGCCGGCAACGGCTTCTTCAGAAAATCCCGCGTCACGCCGAGCGCCAGCCGCGCCGAACGCGTTGCACCGATGACGAGGTCATCGGCATCGACCGCGATCAGCCCGCCGCCGCCGCGATTGATGTCGGGCGCAAACAGGAAGCGGGCGTTCGGAAACGCCAGCCGGAAATTCTCCGTCTCGATCCGGCGGGCGGCATCGCTGACCGCCACCGCAATCAAATTGACGAACCCTTCCGTGAGGTCGGCGCGGCAGGAAGACACGTCGAGCGCGGCAGCCAGCCTGCCCTCGTGGTCGTAGATCGGCGCCGACGTGCAGCTCAAAAGTGTGTTGCGCGCGTAGAAATGCTGGTCGCGATGGACGGTGAGCGCGCGCTGCTCGGCCAGACACGTTCCGATGCCGTTGGTGCCCTCACACTCCTCGCTCCAGACCGTCCCGGTCCACAAACCCCACGCCCTGAACGTCTCGTCGTCGGACGCGGCGCCGCGCCGGTCGACAGGCACGCCGTCGCGATCAGCCAGCAGCACGCAACAGCCGACGCCGCCGACGGCAAGAAACAGCCGGTCGAGATTGGATTGCGCGGCGCGAACCAGCGGCTCGATCTGCCGGCGCGCCAATTCGAATTCGGCCCGGCTCAATCGGCGCGGCAGATTGCATTCGGCGGGGTCGAGGCGATGAAAATTCGACGACCGGCGCCAGGAAGCAACCACAGCTGACGTGGCAGCCGAGCCATGCGCGACTGTCGCCTGCACCTGATCGGCATGGTGTTTGGTGGTCTGCGCCACGCTCCATCCTCCCGGAATGCAACCCTACCCGGCGGGCGTGACATAGCGAATTGATCTGGATCAAACGAGGGCGACCTTGGTCTATCTCGCGTCAAGCTGCAGGGGGCCGCGGCCATCACGGCGATGATGCTGACACAAATTGGCAGTATATCGTCTCAGCCAAGCGCTATCCGCGCCGCTCCGGCCCGCCTACAGCGTCTGCACATCCACCACGCCGGCCACCGCCTTGATCGCACCGGCGATCTGCGGCGAGACCTTGAAGCGGCCCGGCAGCTTCATCTCCACCTCGGTCTGCAGATCGAGCATGATGACGAGCGAGACGTCGCCATCGGCGCCCCCCGACGGCGCGGGCGCCGGCTTCGCCGGCAGGCCCTTGGCCGAACCGTTTTGCGCCGATGCTTCCGGCATGTTGAGCCGTCGTGCAATCGAATCCAGCGGTTTGGTGTCGCGAACGAAAATCCGCAGGCCCTTCTGGGTTTTGGCCGCTGCGTCATCCAGCGGCTCGGCATGCAGCACCCGCGCGCGCACGTCTTCGCCCTGCAACTCGGCGCCGAGCTGCAGCAATACGGCCGCCCCCGGCTCCAGCACATCGCGGTATTGCGCCAGGCCTTCAGAAAACAGCACGGCCTCGAAATGTCCGGTCGGATCCGACAGGCCCATGATGCCCATCTTGTTGCCGGTCTTGGTGCGGCGCTCCATGCGCGACACCACAGTGGCTGCAACTCTGCCCGCCGTCGCACCGGTCTTCACGGCACGCGAGAATTCCGCCCAGGACTGCACCCGCAGCCGCTTCAACACGGTGGCGTAGTCGTCGAGCGGATGGCCAGACAGGAAGAAGCCGACGGCATCGTATTCGCGGCGGAGTTTTTCGGCCGGCAACCAGGGCTCGATCTGCGGCAGCATGATGGTCGGCGCGTCGGCAGCATTGCCGAACATGTCGTTCTGACCGATCGTCGCGGCTTCGTGGCTGCGCTGGCAGGCAGCGAGAATCGCGTCCGCCCCGGCAAAGACATGGGCGCGGTTCGACTCCAGCGTGTCGAATGCGCCGGCCGCGGCGAGGCTTTCGATGATGCGCTTGTTGATCGCGCGCGGATTGACGCGGGCGGCGAAGTCCGCAAGCGAGGTGAAGGCGCCCTTCTTGCGCTCCTCCACGATCTGCTCGACCGCCTGCAGGCCGACGCCCTTCAGCGCCGCCAGCGCATAGTAGATGGTTTTCTCGCCAACCTCGAAGGTGGCGCCCGAGCGGTTGATGTTCGGTGCCTCGACCTTGATGCCGAGCCGCTGCGCCTCGGCGCGAAACTCCGAGAGCTTATCGGTGTTGTTGAGTTCGAGCGTCATCGACGCCGCCAGAAACTCCACCGGGTAATGCGCCTTCATGTAGGCGGTGTGGTAGGACACCAGCGCGTAAGCCGCGGCGTGGCTCTTGTTGAAGCCGTAGTCGGCGAATTTGGCGAGCAGTTCGAAGATCGTGTCCGCCTGCCCTTTCGGCACGCCGTTCTTGACGGCGCCGGCAACGAAGATCGCTCGCTGCTTCTCCATCTCGGCGCGGATCTTCTTGCCCATCGCGCGGCGCAGCAGGTCGGCGTCGCCGAGCGAATAGCCGGCCATCACCTGCGCGATCTGCATCACCTGTTCCTGGTAGATGATGACGCCGAACGTCTCTTTCAGGATCGGCTCCAGGATCGGATGCAGATATTCCGGCTCCTCGTCGCCGTGCTTGCGCGCGCAATAGGTCGGGATGTTGGCCATCGGACCCGGGCGATAGAGCGCCACCAGCGCGATGATGTCCTCGAACCGGTCGGGGCGCATGTCGATCAGCGCGCGCCGCATGCCCTGGCTTTCCACCTGGAACACGCCGACCACATCGCCCCGCGCCAGCATCTGGTAACTCGGCGCATCATCGATCGGCAGCGTCGCCAGGTCGACATGGATGTTGCGCTGTTTGAGCAGTTTCACCGCGACGTCAAGCACGGTCAGCGTCTTCAGGCCGAGGAAGTCGAACTTCACGAGCCCGGCCGGCTCGACCCATTTCATGTTGAACTGGGTCACCGGCATGTCGGACTTGGGATCGCGATAGAGCGGCACCAGTTCGCTTAAAGGTCGGTCGCCGATCACGATGCCGGCAGCGTGGGTCGAGGCGTGGCGCGTCAGTCCTTCGAGGCGCTGGGCGATGTCAAAAGCGCGCGCGACCACCGGGTCCTCGTCGCGAAACGCCTGCAGCTTCGGTTCACCCTCGATCGCCTGCGCCAACGTCACCGGCGCGGCAGGATTTTGCGGCACAAGTTTTGTCAGCTTATCGACTTGGCCGTAGGGCATCTGCAGCACGCGGCCGACGTCGCGCAGCACGCCGCGCGCCTGCAGCGTTCCGAAGGTGATGATCTGCGCCACCTGATCGCGGCCATAGCGCTGCTGCACGTAGTCGATCACCTCGCCGCGGCGGTCCTGGCAGAAGTCGATGTCGAAGTCCGGCATCGAGACGCGTTCGGGGTTGAGGAAGCGCTCGAACAGCAGCCCAAAGCGAATGGGATCGAGGTCGGTGATGGTGAGCGCGTACGCGACCAGCGAGCCGGCGCCGGAGCCGCGGCCCGGACCGACCGGAATGTCGTGGGCCTTGGCCCATTTGATGAAGTCCGAGACGATCAGAAAGTAGCCCGCATAGTTCATGCGGTTGATGACGTCGATTTCGAAGGCGAGACGCTTCTGGTATTCCTCTTCCGTCGCGCCGGGCGACAGGCCATGAACCTGGAGACGCCGTGCGAGCCCCGCCTCGGCCTGACGCTTCAGCTCCACGGCTTCTTCGGTTGCCGCGTCGGAGCCCGAATCGGCGCCGACGGTGAAACGCGGCAGGATCGGTTTTCTTGTCTTCGGCCGAAACGAGCAGCGTTCGGCGATCTCGATCGTGGAGGCCAGCGCTTCCGGAATGTCGGCAAACAGCACCGCCATTTCGGCGCGGGTCTTGAAGCGGTGATCAGGGGTGAGCTGCTCGCGGTCGGTCTCGGCGATCAGCTTGCCGCCAGCGATGCACAACAACGCATCATGGGCCTCGTAATCGTCGTTCGATGCGAAATATGGCTCGTTGGTCGCGACCAGCGGCAGGCCCTTGGCGTAAGCGAGATCGATCAGGCCGGCCTCGACGCGACGCTCCTTGTCGATGCCATGGCGCTGCAATTCGACATAGAGGCGATCGCCGAACAGGCCCGCCAGCCGGTCGATACGCGCGGCTGCAAGCGCTGTGTGATCGGCGTTGAGCGCCAGCGAAATCGGACCGTCGGGGCCGCCGGTCAGCGCGATCAAATCCTCGGCATCGCCCTTCAGCCATTCGAGCTTGATGTGCGGGGATTGATGGACCGGTGTTTCCAGAAACGCCCGCGAGTTCAGCCGCATCAGGCTGCGGTAACCGCGCTCGCGCGCCGCCAGCAGTACGATTCGCGACGGCGTGGCAGCCAGCGAATTGCGGGCGTTGGGATCTTGGTCGCCGAAATCGACGGCGAGCTCGCAGCCGACGATCGGCTGGATGCCGTAGCCAGCCATCTTGTCGGAGAATTCCAGCGCTCCGAACATGTTGTCGGTGTCGGTCAGCGCCAGCGCCGGCTGGCGATCGGCTTTCGCCAGTTCGCCGAGTTTGGCGATCTTGATGGAGCCCTTCAGCAGCGAATAGGCCGAATGAACGTGGAGATGAACGAATCCGGCACTGGACATGGTCGCTTAACAGGCTCTCGCATATGGTTAGGAGCGATCATCGGCCGCTGGGTGCGCGCCGACTCGCCGCCGCAATGGTGATGCCTTGGCCGGACGGAGTCCACGCGGAACGCCGCTTGCGCACCCGCCATCCGGCTTTTCCCCAGCCCGTCGCAAGCCGAATCGGGCCGGTTCTCCGCCCCGCCTCAAAGCTGCGGGATCACCTGCGCCCACACCGCGATCATCCCGACAAACAGCGTAATCGACGCCAGCGCCGCCGCCTCTTCCACGAACATCCGCAACATGATCCGACTCCCACGGTCAAAGAACATATGAGGAACATTGTTCCTTTTTTGTTCTTGGAGTCAAGTCCGTCTCACGGCGCGTCTTACGACAATTCCGGCTTGGTTAACCGGCGCGCCACACCAATAAAAAAAGCCCCGGGAAGGTCCCGGGGCTTCGATGTTGGTCGCAGGTCGCGCGCGAGATCAGTACCTCGTGACGGCCGGGCCGCCGAAGCGATAGTTGATGCGGGCGGTGACGAGATCGACGTCCTGGTCGATGCGAACATTGCCGGCGAACGCGCCACCCGGCGTGGTGAAGGCGTAGGTACGGTCCTGCATGAACAGGTGATTGTACTCGACGCCGACCGACCAGTTCGGGGCGAAGCCGTATTCGAGGCCTGCGCCGACCACGCCGCCCCAGCGGGTGTCGTCATTGGTCGTAGCCAGCAGTGCGCCGGTAGGAACGTCGAACCTGCGATACTCGTTCGAGGTCACAGCCGCACCGCCCTTGACGTAGAGCAGGACGTTGTTGACGGCATAACCAACCTGACCAGTGAACAGGCCGAACGCATTCACCCGCGATTCGTTGCGAACCGTGGGATCGAGCAGGCTGAGGTTGCTGCCCTGGAAGTCGGCCCAGTTGCCCTGCGCTTCAACGCCGAACACCCAGGTGCCAGCCTGCCAGCGATAGCCGATCTGGCCACCGATCGTGCCGCCGTCCGCGTCATGGGAGCCTTCGCCGAAAGTGCCAACGCCCGGCAGGAGATTCCAGCTATTGCGGCTCGTGCCATAGCCGCCGTTCGCACCGATGTAGAATCCGGTCCAATCATACACAGCAGCGACCATCGGGGGCGCCTTGGTGTAAGGGCGCGCAGCGAGATCAGCAGCAACAGCCGGCGCAGCCGCGCCGAGCGCGATCAGACTGGCCGTAACAAGCAAAACCTTCTTCATTCTTATTCCCGTTCCTTTTTTGACAGCCCCCAAGGCCGTGGCATGCTCATAGCATCGTCAGCTCGAATTGCTGTAACCTCACTGCAACAACGCACATCAAACGGCCTCAGTGTGAACGTAAGTTAATGTTGTCCTGCAGGCATCTTTTGAAACATTGCGCCGAGCCTCGCCGCAAAAAATTCACATTTTAGTTTTGCGGCGGTATTGCAAGGCGGATTGGCTTGACGGGATTGCAGAGCTGCGGCTTGTGTCGATCAGAATGGAACGCGAAGTGCCGATGCGCCGTGAGGGAGATTCGAAATGCGTAGAGCGATTCTGGCTGTGCTGACCGCGATCGGATTGACAGCTATCGGCGCTGCGCCTGCCGAAGCGGTCGGCACTCGATATCCGTTCTGCCTTCAGGGAGACGAGTATCCGGCGCTGAGCTACTGCACGTTCACGAGCTACGAGCAGTGCCAGGCGACTGCATCGGGACGCTTTCTCACCTGCATCGCCAATCCTTATTATGTCGGCGAGAGCGAACCGCCGCCCTCCAACTATCGCCCGCTGCCCGGCCGCGCGCTGCCGCCCGCCCCCGGCTACGGCAGGTACTGACCACCACCGAGGGCTCGTTGCGCCCTGTTTGCGCCCCGCCGACGGCCATTCCAACGCGCGAACGTGATTTGACGCGGACGTTGGCGAGTCGTCTGCTTAGCGACTGAAGATTGCAAACGCTGCGGCGGAGGATGCATGCGAAGGGCATTGCCGGCGCTCATGGTCGCCGGTGCTGTGTCGGCAGCGGTTGCGATGCCGGCGGCGGCGCGCGAGTTTCCCTACTGCGTCAAGGGCTGCGATTTCGGCGCCGGTGCCGGCGATTGCAGTTTTTCGTCGCTCGCGCAATGTCAGGCAACCGCCTCCGGGCGAGATGCGGGTTGCGCTGCGAATCCCTATTTCAACGCCAAGGCGGAAATGCAGACCGATCGCAGCCGCCAATCCCGAAGGAGATTCTGATGCGTATTTTGGCTTTGGCAATTTTGGCAGTCGGAGCGGCACCGGCGCAGGCACAGACTTACGATCCCCGCTATCCGGTTTGCCTGCATGTTTATAACAGGGGGATCAACTACTACGAATGTGCCTATACCTCCCTGCCTCAATGCAACATGTCGGCGTCGGGACGCTCGGCGCAATGCGAGATCAATCCGTATTTCGCACATGCATCGCAAGAACCGTCGGCACGACGCAACAAGCGCTACCGCAACGGCTACTGACCGCGAGCCCTTGCAACGCGCGAACGTGATTTGACGCGGCCGTTGGTGGGTCGTCTGCTTAGCGACTGAAGGTTGCATGGGCTGCGGCAGACCGCCCGCGGCCGCCAACCCAAGGAGCTTCCAAATGCGCATTCTGGCTTTGGCAATTCTGGCAATCGGCGCAGCTTCGGCCGCTGCACCGGCGCAAGCGCAGACGTACGATCCCAGCTATCCGGTTTGCCTGCATGTGTACGGCAAGATCAGCTATTACGAATGCAGATATACTTCGCTGGCCCAGTGCAACATGTCGGCGTCGGGCCGCTCGGCGCAATGCGTCGTCAATCCCTATTACGCACAGGCTCAGGGACCGTCGGGACCTCGCAACAGGCGGTACCGCAACGTCTACTGACGTCGCCGTTATTCGAGTTCGACGACCCGGCCGTCGACCAGCGACACCCGCCGGTCCATGCGGCCGGCCAGCTCCATGTTGTGGGTGGCGATCAGCATCGCGACCTGCGTCGCCTTCACGAGCTGCATCAGCGCCTTGAAGACGTGATCGGCGGTATGCGGATCGAGATTTCCGGTCGGCTCGTCGGCGAGTAACGCCCGGGGCGCATTGGCGACCGCGCGCGCGATGGCGACGCGCTGCTGTTCGCCGCCGGACAGTTCCGCCGGACGGTGCGAGATGCGATCGCCGAGGCCGAGATAGGCCAAAATCTCCTGCGAGCGCTTGATCGTCTCGGAGCGTTTGAGGCCGCGGATCATCTGCGGCAGCATGACGTTTTCGAGCGCGGTGAATTCCGGCAACAGCCGATGCGATTGATAGACGAAGCCGATGTCGGAGCGCCGGATCTGGGTGCGGTCGATATCTGATAGTTGCGAGGTCGGCGTGCCCGCTACATAGACCTCACCATCGTCGGGGCTTTCGAGCAGGCCCGCGATGTGCAGCAGCGTCGACTTGCCCGATCCCGACGGCGCCACCAGCGCCACCGACTGTCCCGCCCACAGCGCAAGCTTGGCGCCGTTGAGGATGGTCAGCGTCGCCTCGCCCTGTCGGTACTCGCGTTTTATCTCGTGGAGATAGATAACGGGTACATCTTCCGCCTCCTCGGCCATCGCGCCCTCACTCATAACGGAGCGCGTCGACGGGATCGAGGCGCGCTGCGCGCCAGGACGGATAGAGTGTCGCTAGGAACGACAGCGTCAGCGCCATGATCACCACCGCAGTGGTTTCGCCGAAATCGATCTCGGCCGGCAGCCGGGAGAGGAAATAGAGTTCCGGCGAGAACAATTCGGTGTTGGTCATCCAGGACAGGAACTGCCGGATCGATTCGATATTCAGGCAGATCAGCATGCCGACGAAAAATCCGGTCAGCGTGCCGACCACACCGATCGCAGCGCCCGTGATCAGGAATATCCGCATGATCGAGCCCTGCGACGCACCCATGGTGCGCAGGATGGCGATGTCCTGGCCCTTGTCCTTGACCAGCATGATCAGGCCCGAAACGATGTTGAGCGCGGCAACCAGCACGATCATGGTCAGGATCAAAAACATCACGTTGCGCTCGACCTGAAGCGCGTTGAAGAAGGTCGAGTTGCGCTGCCGCCAGTCGACCAGGAACACCGGCCGCCCGGCTGCCTCCGTCACGCTCTTGCGGAACGCGTCGATTCGATCGGGATTGCTGGTGAATACCTCGATCGCGGTGACGTCGTCCTTGCGGTTGAAATAGGCCTGCGACTCCGGCAGCGGCATGAACACGAAGCTTGCGTCATATTCCGACATGCCGATCTCGAACACGGCCGCGACCTTGTAAGGCTTGATGCGCGGCGTCGTGCCCATTGGGGTCACCGCGCCCTTGGGCGCAACCAGCGTGATGGTGTCGCCGGCATGCAGCGACAATTGATCGGCGAGCCGGCGTCCGATGATGACGCCCTGCCCCTCGTCAAATCCCTCCATCGTGCCTTGCTTGATGTTCTTGGCGATCGAAGTGAGGTTGTTCAGGTCCGCAGCGCGCATGCCGCGTACCAGCACACCGGCGGCGTTGAAGGCCGAGGACGCCAGCGCCTGGCCGTCCACGACCGGCGCGGCAAGGCGGATGCCATCGACCTGGCTGATGCGCTCGGCGACGTCCTTCCAGTCGGTTAGCGGCGATTCCAAGGGCTGCACCAAGATGTGGCCGTTCAGCCCGAGGATCTTGTCCAAGAGTTCCTTGCGAAATCCGTTCATCACGGCCATCACGATGATCAGCGTGGCGACGCCGAGCATGATGCCGAGGAACGAAAAGCCGGCGATGACGGAAATGAAGCCTTCCTTGCGACGTGCCCGCAGGTAACGCCCAGACAGCAGCCATTCGAAGGGCGCAAAAGGCGGAGTTCGGGCTGTCTCGTTCATGGTCTCATCCATTACTCGATAATCCCATGATTCGGGCCAAATGTGGCCGTATTGGCCAACATATCGGCCGCAGTGGATATCTTATCCCGCGATCTTCGCCACCACTTCCGCCGGACTGAGATTCTCACGCGAGCCGTCGCTGCGCCGCTTGATCTCGAGCTTGCCCTCGGCGAGGCCCTTCGGCCCGACCAGAATCTGCCAGGGGATGCCGATCAGGTCGGCGGCCGCGAATTTCGCGCCGGCGCGCTGGTCGGTATCGTCATAGAGCACGTCGACACCCTTGGCCTGAAGCTCGCGATAAAGCTTCTCGCAAGCGCCATCGACGGCTGCGTCCCCCTGCTTCAGGTTCAAAATCACGGCCGTGAACGGCGCCACCGCCTCCGGCCATTTGATGCCGGCATCGTCGTGGCAGGCCTCGATGATGGCGCCGACCAGCCGCGACACGCCGACGCCGTAGGAACCGCCATGGATCGGCACGTCGACGCCGTCAGGGCCGGCCACCAGTGCCTTCATCGCATCGGAATATTTGGTGCCGAAGTAGAAGATCTGGCCGACCTCGATGCCGCGCGTGTTGACGCGCTTGTCGGCCGGCACTTCGCGCTCGTAACGAGCGGCGTCGTGGACGTCCTCGGTCGCAGCATAGACCGACGTCCATTGCTTGATGATCGGGGTCAGATCGCCGTCGTAATCGACATCGTCGGGCGGAATCGGCAGGTTCAGCACATCGCTGTTGCAGAACACGCCGGACTCACCGGTTTCCGCCAGCACAATGAATTCGTGGCTGAGGTCGCCACCGATCGGCCCGGTCTCGGCGCGCATCGGGATCGCCTTCAATCCCATCCGCGCGAAGGTGCGCAGGTAAGCGACGAACATCCGGTTGTAGGACCGGCGCGCCGCTGCCTCGTCGATATCGAAGGAGTACGCATCCTTCATCAGGAACTCGCGGCCGCGCATCACGCCGAAACGCGGGCGCTGCTCGTCGCGGAACTTCCACTGGATGTGATAGAGATTGAGCGGCAGGTTTCTGTAGGATTTGACGTAGGCGCGAAAGATCTCGGTGATCATTTCCTCATTGGTCGGCCCATACAGCAACTCGCGCTTGTGGCGGTCGCTGATGCGCAGCATCTCCGGGCCGTAGGCGTCGTAGCGTCCGCTCTCGCGCCAGAGGTCGGCGAGCTGCAGCGTCGGCATCAACAGTTCCAGGGCGCCGGCGCGGTCCTGTTCCTCGCGGACGATCTGCTCGATCTTCTTCAGCACCCGGAAGCCGAGCGGCAGCCAGGCGTAAATGCCTGCCGCCTCCTGCCGCATCATGCCCGCGCGCAGCATCAGCCGATGCGAGACGATCTCCGCCTCTTTCGGATTCTCTTTCAGGATGGGTAGAAAAAACCGCGACAACCGCATGGGACAACTCGAGGAATCAGTGGGCTACCGGAAGAGGTGCAGTGAAACCGGATCGGCTGCGAAAACACAAGGCCGGAAGCCGCGAAAAATGCCGAACCGCGAGCAGCGCCTTGGCGATCATCTGCAGGTGCGGGTGGCCCGCCACGAGTTCCTCGATCCGTCCCGCGAACTCCTGCCTGCTCGTTTTGCCAACCTTTAAGCCAAAACCGCGCAGGATCCCGCGCAGACTGTTCTCCACGTCGAGAAGCTTCAATTGCACCAGCTGCGTGCCGTCAGCAACGATCGAGTCTCTTGCGCACTCATCGATTTGCAATGCACCGGCCGGAACCAGCCCAGCCGCATCAGTTGCGCGATGCCGCGTGCATCGTTGCGGTCCGACTTGACCGGCATCGCCTCGAACGCCTTCCGCACGTGCCGCGTCTCCAGCAGTTCCACGGCAAGGCCGGCTGCCTTCATTGCTGCAAACAGCCATTGCGACAAAGGTCCGGCCTCCAGGCCGATCCGTTCCAGGCCGAAGCCCAGCGAACCGAACCAGGCGATCAGGGTTTGCGGCTCGCTCGCCACCTTGGCCTCGCGCACGATCTTGCCACTAGCGTCGACAACGCACACGCTCGAGCATTCCAATGACGCGTCGATTCCTGCATAATACTCCATGGTCGTCTCTCCCTGATGCTTGGAGCGAGGCTCATCCCTCTGACTCCGTAACACCATCAATGTGAGGGACGACCGCCCGCCTTCCAGGCACGCCGCGCGAAGCGCGCTACCCAACAGCGCCGTAGCAAGCGCGGCTTGCCTGGAAGGCGGACCGGGGCCCGTTACCCCATCTACACAAGCCGCTCGCTATTTCTTCATCCCGGAATGATCGTGCTTCATTTCACCGCCGGATGGCCCCTGCGCACCGACGCCCTGCACGTCGAGCGACAACGTCACCTTTCCCGCCTTCTCGAATTCGAGGGTGACCGGCACCTTGTCGCCCTGCTTGAAGGGCTGCTTGAGATCCATCAGCATCAGATGATAGCCGCCCGGCGCGAGCTTGACGGTCTTGCCCGGCTCGATCGGCAGGCCCTTGTCGAGCGGCCGCATCGTCATGACGCCGTTGTTCATCGCCATCTCGTGAATTTCGACCTTGCCGATGTCATCGCCCGAGCCGCCGACGAGCTTGTCCGGCGCGCTGCCCTTGTTTTCGACCGTGAGATAGCCGCCGGCGATTTTTGCACCGCTCGGCGTAGCGCGGCTCCAGGCTTGCTTGATGACGAGGTCTCCGGCCTTGACCTCCTGGGCGTGTGCGGGCGTGCCCAGGAGAGCAAACAGGGTGGCGAAGGCGAACAATGGCAAGACAGGTTTCATCGGATGTCTTTCGATTTCTGAAGTATGGCCGCCAAACAACGGACGGCCGAGGCCGCCGTTGCATTAACGTGAGAATGCAACGTTCATGTTCACAATAGCGGGATTGCGTCCTTATTTCTTCGCGGCCTTTTGCTGAACCAACCATTTTTCGAGGTCCGGTATTTCTGCCGAACCTTCGATCGTGGTCACGGTTCCATCCCGCCCAATCAGGAGCGTGCGCGGGATATCACCCTGCCAGGCTGGATCAATCTCAAACCGAAGGCGTTCGACGAAGCCGTCGCTGAAAATCCAGTTCTCCGCCGATCCCAGCCCGGCCTTCTCCAGCATCGCGCGCGTTGCGCGGTCCAGATTCGGAACAAGGTCGGCACTGACCATCACAACGTCGATCTCGGAATGGTCCTTCATGAATTGTCCGAGCAGCGGCAATTCGACCTTGCAAGGACCGCAGGTGACGCCCCAGAAATGCACCAGCGTCGGACGTCCGGCGTGCGCACGCAGCACGTTCTGCCAGCTTCCCCGCACGAACGGCTTGAGCGTGAGCTCGGACGGCATCTCGGCGCCGGGCGCGGCGCCCAGACAGGCAACGAGGAATATGACGGCGAGCAGGAGGCGTTTCATGAACCGTCTCCGATCGGTAGAAGGCGATAGCCGTCGGCCTTGGTCATCCACGAAAGGTAGACCTTCTGCCCGTCACTGACCAGCAATGGGTGGTCAGACGTATCAGTCGTCGTGGCGATCACGACCGGCTTTGACCAGCTCTTGCCCTCATCATGCGACGTCATTGCGTTGACCGCGGTTTTCTCGCCATTGAACTCTTTCCAGACCATGGTGGCGCCGCGCGGGCCGGCAAGCACATAGGGCCGCGTGGGATTGCGGTCGGAACGGCCGAGCGGAAGCGGATCGGAAAACGTGCGCCCCTGGTCTTGCGAGCGGGCATAGAACAGCCCCTTGCGCATCTTGCCGTTGGTGTACCACGTCACGTGGTGAGTGCCGGCGGGCGAGATCGAAAGACTTGGCCCGTGATGCGGGCACGCGGCAATCTGCCAATCGTCGTTGCTGACGCGGCGAGCCTCGCCCGGCGTCGCAGGATCGGCGAACGTCATGATCGCGTGATCCCGCACACCGCCTTCGAAGATATTCCTGAACACCACCACGGGACGGCCCGGGCCCGCGAACGCCAGGCCGAGCCGGCAGCATTCGCAGGTGTTGTCGGCTGCGAGGTGCGTCTCGGAATAGGTCGCGCCGCCATCCTTCGATGATGCGAAGAACAGCCCTGCCCCTTCATATTTCCTGCCCTCCTCACGCGCAGGCACCCGGTTGCGCTTGTCGATCCAGGCCGCAAACACCGAACCGTCAGCATCGAGGCCGAGCGCGACAAAGCGCTGGCTCTCGTTGCTTGAGGTAATCGGCCGCAACTCGGAAAAGCTCTGGCCGCCATCGGTCGACCTCGTGGTCAGCACCTGACCATTGAACGCCTTGTCCCGGAAGCGCGAAAACGCCAGCGCAATGCCGCCGTTCTTTTCGATGACGATCTGCGGACGCGCATCCGGACCCCAATCGAGGTTGAGCTTTTCTTTGGTCACCTGAACCGGCGTCGAAAAGCTGCGCCCCTGATCCTTCGAACTCGCGACCGATATCTGGCCTCCCGCCATCCAGGCGAGCCACAGCGTTCCGTCCGGCGCGAAGGCCGGCATGACCTTCGACGCACAGCGCAAGGCTGTCTCCTCGCACGCCGCTTCCGAGGCGTGCTGATGATGGCTCATTTGCGCTTGCGCTGCACTTTGGCAAAGCGAGAGGGCGAGCATCGCGAGCAGGCTCATTCGCAGCATGGCTTTACTCCTCCTGCGTTGTTGTCCGGTCATTTGAACGCCAGCTTCATTCCGGCGATGAACGCACGCGGGGAACCCGCGTAGATCGAGCCGGTCGTATTCGCCAATACGCTGGCGGGATTCTGGATACCGCCTGCCGTCACCGAATTTGCGATGTTGTTCGCTGAAGCCACATAGGTCCGGTCGAACACGTTCCTGACTTCGACATACATGCTCAATGACTTGAAGTAGTCGGACTTGAGGTCCGTATTGTAGTGCACGTTGAGATTGACCAGTTCGTAACCGGGCGCCTTCAAGAGATTGGCGTTGTCCATGTAGAACGAATCCTTCCACTGGACTTCTACGAATGCTCCGAGGCCGGCAAGCGGCCCCCACATCTGCTCATAGCCAAGACGCGCCGTCAGTTCGTGCGGCGAGATGCCGGGAATCTTGTTACCTGCACGGTTGAAGCTGAACGTCGCGCCGTTGACGATATTCTCGGTGTATTCTGTATAGACCTCGTCGAGATAGGTGTAGGCGGCCGTGAAACGCCAGCCGGGGTAGAACTTCCAGTCGGCGGCCAGCTCTACGCCGCGATGTTCGGATTTCGGGGCGTTGAACGTGAAGCTTGCATTGGGCGCGCCGACCTGGGTGGCTTGCGAGACCAGCTCGTTTTTGAAGAATTCGTAGAAGCCGGTCGCGCTGAATTTGAGCGCGTTATTCGGCGTCCAATCGAATCCGATGTCGTAACCGACGTTCTGCTGCGTCTTTAGCTGTGTATTGTTGCCGTTCTGGCCGTTCGGGAGGACGAAGAGATTTCCGACCTGCGGGGTGCCGTAGCCGGTGGCGACGCGCGCGCGGAACAGCCATTCGGGATTCAGCTTGTAGAGCAACGCGAGCTCGGGCGCGGTGTTCTGAAATTGCCGATCGGCGGTCGTCGTGGTGATCGTCGGCATCGGAATCGGCGAGTTTCCGTAATTGTACGCGGAATTGATCCCCTTCAGATGCGTGGTTTCCCATCCGATGCCGGCAATAGCGGTTAATTGCGGCGTCAGCTTCAATTCCTCGCGAGCGCGAACGCCATAGTTCGTGGTGTCGCTCCAGGTATTGCTTTGCAGAAGGCCGAGCTTCGCATTGCCTCCCGGCATGACGTGGCGTGAGTCGCTTGACGCGGTCAGCGTGTTGTAGAACGCGCCGAAATATGTCGTCGATTCCATGCCGAGGATTTCGCCGCGCTTGGTGACGTCGCTCATGTAGTTATACGACGGGAAATCGCCGATCGCGCTGGTCGCTCCCGTCGGCTGGCTGATATTGCGATCGTCGAACACGAACTGGTTGCGCCAGGTGGTCGTGTTGTCGAAGTCGTGCTCCCATCTACCGCCGACGATGGTGCGGCGATCTTCGCGGCCGAGCCCGGCCTGGATGGCCGTGATCGCAGTCCTTGTGCCGTTGAAGCCGTTGTTGAGGAGGTTAACTGAGGCGCAGCCGGCGACGCTCGCCATGTCGCATCCCTCCTGGAACGGGTTCTGATAATACTGGTTGAGCGACAGCCGGAGCGGCAGCCTTGTATCGAGATTGTTGTTGATGAACTTGACGGTGAAGCGGTCATCGGGCGTGGCCTGCAACGTGCCTAAAAAATTCACCGTCTGGGTATTGAACCAGCTATTCTGGATAAAGCCGTCGCCGCGCGCGTCGCTGGCGAACAACGAATACTCGAAATTGCCGACCTTCTTGCCCGCGGCGAGATAGTTATTGAGATAGCCGAAGCTGCCGCCATCGACGCCGTATTCGACCCCGTCGATGGTACGCCCCGGGCGGGTGCGGAAGTTGAGCGCGCCGCCGGTGGCAAAATTGCCAAAGAGCGCTGACGACGGTCCTCGAATGACATCGATCGCGCCATAGGCCTTGGGATCGATCAGGTCGCTGCGGGAAAGCCCGTCCGGCTGCGTGACCGGAAAGCCGTCGTCAAAGATCACGAGGTTGCGGATGGCAAAGCCGTTTCGGGCGTTGGAACCGCGGATCGAGATGCCGATATCGCGCGGCCCGTTGCCCTGTTTCACCGAGATACCCGGGCTCTCGCGCAGCACGTCGGCCACGGAGAACGACGGCCGGTTGTCGAACTGGCTACGATCGATGGTCGTCTCGGTCTGGCCATTCGGCGCCTGGTAAAGCAGCGCGCGCGCCACGCTCGGGGTAATGCCCGCGGTTAGCGACGCTGAAGGCGCTGGGTTGGCCGCAGGTGGCCTTACCTGCGTCCGGGCAGACGCGCGAACGGCCGGCTTTCGGGCCGCAGGTCTGGCGGTCGCCGCGCGCGGCGCGTCGACGGTCACCGCCGGCAACGCCGTCTGGGCGGTCGCGTTCGACGGCGTGAGGGATAGCGCACTACCAAGCACAAGCAGGCTCGCGCTTCCCAAAACACGATGGGGGTACATAAGACATTCCTGACGCCAGCGCTTTGACTGGCTTGCTCAATTGAACGAACTGGCACGGCCGCGGCCGCACCATTTGACGAAGGTCAAGTGAGGTCAGGAAATGGAAGGAGGCGCGCGCGCCTGCGCGTGGCTGCCGGCGCGAGCGTTTGTCAACCGGAAAGCAAAGTCGAACCAAGCCACCTGCTCGGCAACC
The DNA here is from genome assembly GCF_036924575.1 of Bradyrhizobium sp. AZCC 1577. Lineage (NCBI taxonomy): Bacteria > Pseudomonadati > Pseudomonadota > Alphaproteobacteria > Hyphomicrobiales > Nitrobacteraceae > Bradyrhizobium > Bradyrhizobium sp. AZCC 1577. Next base: position 4,406,451 of record NZ_JAZHRQ010000001.1, on the reverse strand, counting down.
CGATCGACGTCGATCGCCGCAGTCTGCGGCACGTGGACCGGCGCACCTGTCTGCAGCACGCTGCAAACCGAACAGCATCCGTCATGGGCGCGATGGTTGGCTTGGTCAGCCTGCCCGGCATCGGGGGCGCCATTGCCATGGCAAATGATGGCGCCAGCGAGCGGATCGGAGGCCGCGATGCTCGCCGCCCAGCATGCGCCGATCGGTGCAAAAATCTGCACCACCAGAGCAATCAGGACAATTGGCAGAAAATTCTTCAGCCGTCGGCGCATCGCAAACCCATCCGCTTCAGACCTTAATCACCCTTGGAGTCCGAAGTCGAGATCAGGTTCCTGGAACTATGTTGCAGCTTCAAGGAGAGATGCTGGCGAAAAGCGACGCGTTTTGCATCATTTGGAGGGCGCCTTACCCCGATACCAAGCCCCGGGCGAATTGGAGCTAAATCCACAACCTTCAGTCGTAAATTCCCAATCATTTCGCAGAGTGCTGGAATTTTGAACAAACGTTGCCGAAATTGGTGACAAGACGAAAAAGATGGTCTACCAATTCGGGCTCAGGCTTGCCGACAGGCAAAGCTTGGTGGTCCAAGTCTCGGGAGGAGCCCTGACGCGCACAAGCAGCGTCGCCTCGACAATCAAGAGCAAATCTCACTTTTCGAGGAAATTAAGGGTCGACACAATTTTTGAGCAGGGCTTGGTGCCCTGCTCTTTTTTTTCGCTACGATCGCAAACGACAATGACGGCATCGTCAAATCCGATCGAGCGAAGTTTTGAACTGGCCGCCGAGCGCTGCGAAGATCTGACGCCGGTGGTCTATCACCGCCTGTTCGAGGCGCATCCCGAAGCGCGGACGATGTTTCGGACTGAGGGCAGCGAACTCGTCAAGGGCTCGATGCTGGCCTTCACGATCGATGCCATCTTGGACTTTGCCGGCGAGCGTAGCGGGCATTTCCGCCTGATCGCATCGGAAGTTTCATCACACGATGCTTACGGCACGCCGCGGGAATTGTTCGTCGCGTTCTTCGGCATCATTGCGCAGACGCTCCGCGACATCGTCGGAGCGGACTGGTCCGACGAGATCGACTCGGCATGGCGGAAATTGCTCGGCGAGATCGATGGCCTCGTTGCAGCGCAGTGTGAAAATAGCCAGCCCTGACCACGGCCGATTGGCCGAAACGATTCCCTGGACGTCCTAGTGCCGGCGATCAAGTCATTCGGTGGCGCAAACGCGCCGAGTGTGAAAGACTGCCTCGATCCGCGGTGCGTGCAATCGACGCCGACGGCCATAACAAACGACAAGCGAGGGAGCAAACGATGTCCGGAACTGACAAAACGGCAACGACCAGGCGCGACCTTCTTCAGGCCGCGGGCGCGGCTGGCGCAGCCACCGCCCTGCTCGGGGGACTGGGTATTAATCCAGCGCTGGCGGCAGCCGCCCGTTCAGAGAAACCGTTGAAGGCTGCGTTCTCCAATGCTGGCCTGCAGGCGACCTGGTGCGCCCAGGGCAAGCAGGCGGCGGAATGGTGGGGCAAGCTGTTCAACGTCGAAGTCACCTGGTTCGACGGCCAGCTCGACGCGGTCAAGCAGCGCGCGGCGATCGATAACATGGCGTCGCAAAAATGGGATTTCGTCGCCATCCAGGCATTCGGCATCGGCACGCTGACCCAGCCCGTGCAGAAGATGATCGATGCCGGCATTCCCGTGATCGACATGGACACGCTGATCGCGCCGCTCGATCAGATCAAGGTTCATTCGTTCCTGGCGCCCGACAATGAATTCATGGGCGCTTCGGTGACCCAGGCGCTGTGCAATGCCATGGGCGGCAAGGGCAAGATCATCATGACGCAGGGCGCGCTCGGCCATACCGGCGCGCAGGGCCGCGCCAAGGGCTTTAACACGGTGGTGAAGCAATTCCCGAACATCGAGGTGCTGGACACTCAGCCCGCGGATTGGGACGTCTCGAAGACGGCGCGGCTGTGGGAGACCTATCTGACAAAGCACCCGCAGATCGACGCGGCCTTCTTCCACAATGACGACATGGCGCTGGCCGCCTACAACATCATGAAGGCGCGCAACCGCACCAACATCCTGATCGGCGGCGTCGACGCCATGCCGCCGGCGATCCAGGCGGTGAGCGAAGGCCGCATGTTCGCGACCGTCCGCAATCCCTCCTGCCGCATCCACGGCGGCGCCATCATTGCCGGCGTCGCCGCGGTAACCGCGGGCGAGAAGAGCGGACAGGGTATTCCAAAGCACGTCATCACCGACGGCCCGGTCGTAACAAAGGCCAATGCCGCCGGCATGCAATGGATGGAGGACCATTTCCTGATCTGAGTCAGCATGCCCGTGGGACTTAAGCCCATCCTCGAACTGCAAGAGATCACGAAGGCCTTCGGCGGCGTCGAAGCCCTTCGTGGTGTCGATTTTGCGCTTTCTCCCGGCGAGATCCATGGTCTCGTCGGCGAGAACGGCGCGGGCAAAAGCACGCTGATGAAGATCATCGCCGGCGTGCATGCCGATTTTTCCGGCCGCTTTATCCTGGACGGCGGGGAAACCCGATTTCGATCGGTGCGCGACGCGCATGCGGCGGGTATCGCGATGGTGCATCAGGAACTGAGCGTGGCGCCAGATCTGTCGGTGGCCGAGAACGTGTTTCTCGGCAACCAGCCGACCAACCGTTTTGGTTTCGTACAGTGGCGGCGCATGGCACGCGAGGCCGGCGAGCAACTCAAACGTTTCGGCATCGCCGTCGATCCGATGTCGCGGCTCGGCGACCTGCCGATCGGCCTGCAGCAACTGATCGAGATCGCCCGCGTGCTGTTCTCCGGCGCCCGCATCATCATCCTCGACGAGCCGACCTCGGCGCTGTCCCCGCCGGAAGTGGAGCGCCTGTTCGCGACCCTGAAGCGGCTGCGCGACGAAGGCACCAGCATTGTCTTCATTTCGCATTTCATCGAGGATATCCTGCGCGTCTCCGACGTCGTAACGGTGTTCCGCAACGGCAGGAAGGTCGCCGAGGCGAGGGCCGCCGATACCAACAAGCCCGCGTTGATCGAGGCCATGATCGGCCATGGCCGCGAGGCGCTGGAGGAGACCTACACGCATGACATCATGCTGCCGCCGCCCGCCGAGAAGCCGGTGGTGCTGAACGCGAGCGGGCTGTCGCTCGCCCGCAGCCTGCGCGACGTTTCGTTCGACGTCCGCGCCGGCGAAGTGCTGGGCATCTACGGTTTTATGGGGTGCGGGCAGCTCGAACTGGCGCGGATCCTGTTCGGCAAGCTCAAACCCGACCAGGGCTCGCTGGCGATCGCCGGAGAACAAAAAGCCTTCCGCAGCACGGCCGGCGCGCGCCGCGCCGGCATCGCCTTTGTGCCCGAGAGCCGGCGCGACATGCTGTTCCACCAGGAGCCGGTCTACAAGAACATCTCGATCAGCGTCCTCGACCGCATTTCATCCCTGCTGCTGAAGCCCTCGCGCGAACGCGAGATCGCCGCGCGCCAGGTCGACCAGTTGCGGATCCGGCCCGCCGCGGTCGAACTCGATCTCGGCATGCTCTCGGGCGGCAATCAGCAGAAGGTCGCGCTGGCGAAGTGGTTGAGCTATCCGCCGCGGCTATTGGTGCTGTGCGAACCGACCCGCGGCATGGATGTCGGCGCCAAGGACGACGTCATCCATATCGTCAGGGATTTGCGCGCCAAGGGGCTCGCCGTCATCGTGCTCTCCACCGAGCCGGAGACGGTGCTGTCGCTTGCCGACCGCATCATCGTGCTCAAGCGCGGCGCAGTGGTGCGCGAATTTTCCAACGAACGGATCAGCAAGGACCGCCTGCTCGAAGCGGCGTGAGGAGACCGACATGACTTCAGGTGAAAGCGTGAGAGTCCCCGCTTCCGATCGCAAACGCCCGCACCGGCTCGCTGTGATGCTGCGCTCCCAGATGCGCAACATCGCGCCGTTCCTGACGCTGATCTGCCTGTTCGGCTTCTTCGCCGCCGCCAGCCCCTCGTTTGCAACGCTCGACAATCTCGGCAACATCCTCACCCAGATATCGGTCACCGGCATCATCGCCGTCGGCCTCACCTTCGTGATTCTCTGCGCTGAAATCGACCTCTCGATTGCCGCCATCGCCAACGTCACCGGCATTGCAGTCGCCTATTTCACGCTGCAGGAATCCTACGTCAACATCGCCAACGTGCCGATGCCCGGATGGGCCGCCATCCTCTTGGCGCTGGCGCTCTGCGCCCTGCTCGGCCTCGTCAACGCGTTCGGCCTGACGGTGATCGGCATCCCCTCCTTCATCATGACGCTGGCGATGATGCAGATCGCGGCCGGCATCTCGGCGCTCCTGGTGCGCGGGCAGATCGCCTACAAGGTCCCTCCGCTGGTCACGACGCTCGGGTCGACATCGATCGGCGGGATTCCCTGGATCGTGATCGTGGCGGCCTTGATGCTGCTCGGCGGCCATCTGGTGCTGACCTATACCCGCTTCGGCCGCTACGTTTACATGGTCGGGGGAAATCGCGAGGCCGCCGAATATTCCGGCCTCAACGTCAAGCTCATCCTCGGCAGCGTCATGGTGATATCAGCCGTCTGCGCCGGCATCGGCGGCATGCTCGGCGTCGCCCATTTCGGCAGCGCGCAGCAGAACGAGTTCGACACCTATCTTCTGGATTCAATCGCCGCCGTCGTGGTCGGCGGCACTAGTCTCTTTGGCGGCCGCGGCGGCATCGGCAACACCATCGTCGGCCTGTTCGTGCTCGGCGTCCTCAACAACGGGCTCGATCACGTCAACATCGACAGTTTCCTGAAGATTCTAATCCGCGGCCTGATCCTGCTGGCCGCGCTGGTGATCAACGTCTATGCGCAACGATTGCAGGAAAGGACGGCGGACTAAAGGATAGCCCGCTAACGTTAGCGCGATGCACGGTGACCCAGCTATCAGTTCGCAGCAGAGCCTTGATTGCGCGGCGCTCGCAGCCTGACGAGCTCATCTTCGGTATTGTTCGTCGGTGACGTGCTCCAGCCAGTCGACGTTCTTGCCATCCTGCAATTCGTTGACCGCGATATGAGTCATCGCCGTGGTCGGCGTCGCGCCGTGCCAATGCTTGAGGTTCGGCGCGATCCACACCACGTCGCCGGACCGCACCTCCTCGACCGGGCCGTTCTCGCCCTGGACCCAGCCGACCCCCGCAGTGATGATGAGCGTCTGACCGAGCGGATGCGTGTGCCAGGCAGTGCGGGCTCCCGGCTCGAACGTGACGGTTCCCGCGCCGGCGCGCGCAGGATCTGGCGCCTGGAAAAGTGGATCGATCCGTACATTCCCCGTGAAGTACTTCGCCTCTCCCTTGCGGGATGGTTGCGAGCCGGATCGTGTGATCTGCATGGCTCCGGTCCTTCCTTGTGTGGCGGCAGCCATGGGCTGGACCGCGGCGACGCCGGTGAATGCCACGGCCGCAATGCCGCAGGTCGAGCCAAGCATGCCTCTGCGAGTGATCATCAGGCGTTCCGAATGGTTGCGGCGTCCGCTGTGGATGCCCCGCGGCGATGATGGCAGATTAGAAAATGGCTCTGGCGCGACTAGCCGCTAGGATCCGCAAGGACCTATAAGCTGGAGCAATAATTGCGCGCGGGAGTTTCGACGACCGATGCGAAACGCTTTTGATAAGCCAAGACTCGCAGGGACATTCCTGGCGGCACACGGCGCTAATACCTCGGCCTCATGAGGGCGGGCAATGTGCGCCAGTATCAGCCCAGGCCCGCAGCAAGGCGCCGAACGCGGCCTGCGTGCCCGGCGCTGGCTCGCGGCCCGGGCCGGGCGACCAGCCCCAGCCCACGAGCGAGTCCTCCGCCATGTGGTGAAGGAGCGCGGCCATGTCCTTGCCGCCGTTGCGGTTCGGATCCTTGATCTGCGCGCAGATCTCGCCAAGCGTGCGCCCCTCCCAAGCCATCGACGCCGGGGCGAGGTGCCACTGCGGATGGCCGGGCACGCGGGCGGCATCGAAATTCGCGGTGTGGTGGCAGGTGTTGCAGGTCATGCCGGGCACGCCGTGCCCGTCGGCCCCGCGCACCACGAGCGGCTGATGCGGCCGCATCGCGTCGCTCTGCAACGGTCGCTCGGTCGCCGGGTGGCAGTTCACACAACGCGGATGATGCAGCACCTTGCCGGCCTCTTCGAACAGCGCGATCGAACGCGCCTGTTGATCGGCGATGCTCTGGAAGCTCGAGACGGGGCGCAAGTCCTTCGCGGTAGTCTGTTGGCGGGTGGTCTGCGCCACCGCGCCCGCGACCAGAACCGTGACGGCGGCCACGCCCGCCGCGAGGAAAGCCTGTGCGCGCATCATGCGATCGCCCTCACCAGTGGCAGGCGGCGCGGCCGCCCGAGGCCGAGCCGTGCCATTGCGTTCGCAACAGCGGGCCCGATCGGTGGCACGCCCGGCTCGCCGACGCCCGTCGGCTTCTCGGTCGAGTTGACGACGCGCACCTCGACCTGAGGCATCTCGTGGATGCGCAGCACGCGGTAAGTGTCGAAATTCGTCGGCACCGGCCGGCCCTCGTCGAGAGCCACCTCGCCATAGAGTGCCGCGCCGACACCGAAGCCGATGCCCCCTTCCATCTGCGCGCGGATCACGTCCGGATTGACCGGCACGCCGCAATCGACGGCGCACCAGACCTTATGCACGCGCGGGCCGTCATCGCCGGCCGAAACCTCGGCGATCTGGGCGACGTAGCTGTCGAAGCTCTTCACTACGGCAACGCCGCGGGCGCGGCCATTGACCGGGCTGGGCCCGGACCATTGCGCGAGCTCGGCCACGGCGCGCAGCACGCCAGCCTCGCGCGGTGCCTTGCCCATCATGGCGAGCCGGCCCGCCACCGGATCCTGCCCTGTCGCCTGCAGGAGTTCGTCGACGAAGCATTCGACCGCATATCCGGTGTGCGTATGGCCGACGGAGCGCCACCACAGGACCGGCACGCCGACATCCGTCGTGTGCAGATCGCAGCGGAAATCGGCGATATCGTAGGGAATTTCTTTCGCGCCCTCGACCGACGTGGCGTCGATGCCGCCCTTTGCCATCACGGCCTCGAAGGGCGAACCCTTCAAGATCGATTGGCTGACGACGGTGTCGGTCCAGGCGACGATCTTGCCATCACGGAGGCCGCCGCGCAGGCGGTGCACGATGAGCGGACGGTAATAGCCGCCGCGGATGTCGTCCTCGCGCGTCCAGACGAGCTTCACCGGCCGGCCAGGGCCGATCGCCTTCGCCACCTCGGCCAATTCCGCCGCCAGATGACTCGTCTGCTGCGCCCGGCGCCCGAAACTGCCGCCGGCGAGCATCGTTTCCAATTCCACCTGCTCCGGCTTGAGCCCAAGCACCTTGGCGATCGCCTGGTGATCGAGCGTTTGCAACTGGCTGCCGAAGCGGGCATGCGCGCGCTGTCCGTCCCAGCGCAGGAAGCCGTCGAGCGGCTCCATGGGGGCGTGCGCGAGATAGGGGAAAACGTATTCGGCTTCGATGATTCTCTCGGCGCGCGCGAGCGTCGTGATCGCGTCTCCGTGGGCGCCGGCAATGCGGCCAGGCCGGCGTGCCAGCGCGCGGTATTCCTCGATGAGCTGGTCGCTGCTGCGCTTCTCGGCGGCCGACTCGTCCCAACTGATGCGCAATTGTTCGCGCCCCTTGATCGCCGGCCAGGTGCCGTTGGCGTAGACGGCCACGCCGGTCGGCACCTGCTTGACGTCGACCACGCCCTGGACCGCGCGTGCCGCGCTCGCATCGAAGGACGCGACCCGGGCGCCGAACCGCGGCGGGTGCGCCACGACGACGGTAAGCATTCCGGGTTCGCGCATGTCGATCGTGAACTGCGCCGTTCCGTTGGATTTCGCGGCACTGTCGAGCTTCTTGACCGAGCCGTCGTCGCGGCCGATCAACCGGAAGGCGGACGGGTCCTTGAGCGGCGGGTCGGCCGGGGCCGGCTGGCGTGCAGCTGCCTCGGCGAACTGCCCAAAGCGGCCCTCGCGACCGGACCCGGCATGGCGCAGCACGCCGCGCTCGACCGTGATCTCCCGCGCCGGCACGCCCCAGCTTTGCGCCGCGGCGGCGACCAGCATGGCGCGCGCAGTCGCGCCCGCCTTCCGCATCTGATCGTACGAATTGGCGATCGCGGTGGAGCCGCCCGTGCCCTGCACGCCGAAGGCCAAATTCTTGTAGAAGTCGGTGTTGGAGGGCGCATGCTCGGCCCGCACCTTCGACCAGTCGGCGTCGAGCTCCTCGGCGACAAGGGTTGCGAGACCGGTGAAGGGACCCTGGCCGAACTCGATATGCTTGATCAGTACGGTCACCGTATCGTCCGCGCCGATGCGAATGAAGGCGTTGGGCGCGAAATCAGTGCCGCCGGCGGCGCGACGGAAGGCGTGCGCCGCGCCCGATTGCGCGCGCGCCATCTCGGGCAGATAAAGGCCGATGACGAGGCCGGCGGCGCCCTTGAGCATCGCGCGGCGTGAAAGCGCAGCATCGTGGATCGTCATGGCTCAGCCCTCCAGCGCGCGGGCGGCGTCGTGGATCGCGGCGCGGATGCGGACGTAGGTGGCGCAGCGGCAGACGTTGCCGTTCATTGCGAGATCGATGTCGCGGTCGCTCGGTTTCTTGACCTGCTTGAGGAGCGCGACGGCGCTCATCACCTGGCCTGACTGGCAGTAGCCGCATTGCGGCACGTCGCGCGCGATCCAGGCCTGCTGTACCGCCTCGGCTTCCCGCCCGGAGACGCCCTCGATGGTGGTCACCTCGCGGGTGCCGAGCGCCGAGATCGGCAGGGTACAGGAGCGCATTGGCTTGCCATCCACGAACACGGTGCAGGCGCCGCATTGTGCGACACCGCAGCCGAACTTCGTGCCGGCCAGGCCGAGCGCATCACGCAGGACCCAGAGCAGCGGCGCGTCATTATCGACATCGACGCTCTGCATGGTACCGTTGACCTTGATCGCGAGCGCCATTGCTGCCTCCCGGTTTGCTGAGCACTGATTGATGCAGACGGCGGCCTATGCGCCGCCCCGCGGGCATCGAATAACTACTCCACCTCCTGACCGGTTCCCGGGCTCCGAACACGATTCATCGGTGAGCAGCATGTGCGATGTGATCGCAGCTTCGGGAAGCATCGCGTTGCCCGATGCCTCGGGCCACGATGACAATTAGGGCATGGCTCTGCCGCGACTAGTCCCTATAATCTGCAAGGACTTATTAGGTGGTGCAATAAATGCCGCGCGGCAGCTTCGACGACCTTCGCTACCTCATCGCCGTCGCCCGGGAGCAAAGCTTTACCAAGGCGGCTGGAAAGCTCGGCGTGTCGCAGTCGGCTCTCAGCCAGACGATCCGTCAAATTGAAGAGCGTCTTGGCGTGCGGCTTCTCACCCGCACGACCCGCAGTGTCTCGCTGACCGAAGCGGGTGAGCGGCTGGTGCGGACGGTGGCACCCCGCTTCGAGGAGATTGAAGCCGAGCTCGAGGCCTTGAGCGAACTTCGGGAAAAGCCCGCTGGCACCGTGCGGATCACGGCCGGGGACCACGCAATCAAGTCGGTCCTCTGGCCGAAGCTGCAGAAATTCCTGCCGGATTACCCTGATATCAAGGTCGAAATCGTTATCGACTACGGCCTGACGGATATCGTTGCCGAGCGCCATGATGCCGGCGTGCGCTGGGGCGAGCAGATTGCGAAGGACATGATCGCGGTGCGGATCGGACCGGACATCCGCTTCGCCGTTGTCGGCACAAAATCCTACTTTGCGAAACGAGCAGTCCCACGAACGCCGCAGGATCTGATCGATCACAACTGCATCAACCTGCGCCTGCCGACCTATGGCGGCACTTATGCCTGGGAGTTCGAGAAGGACGGGCGCGAGCTGAAAGTACGCGTCGAGGGCCAGCTCGTCTTCAACGGCATTTTCCAGGTGCTGGATGCCGCCGCTGCCGGGCTTGGACTAGGCTTCGTGCCGGAGGATATTGCGCAGCCTTATCTCGCGAAGGGACGCCTGAAGCGCGTGCTTGAAGAGTGGTGCCCGCCTTGGTCGGGCTACCACCTCTATTATCCTCACCGCCGTCAGTCTTCACCGGCCTTTGCCTTGCTGGTCGACGCGCTGCGCTACCGGGGATAACAGCGTTCAAGAGGAGGCGTACCGGTCGCCCTCCACTTTGCCTTGGCGCCGAGCATAAGGGGGTCCGTCCGGACAAGTTTGAGTGACTTGACCATCTTCTCCGTCGTGGCCTTATATTTTTTGAAATGAGCGGATTCCAAGTGCGACTTGTACGCATCCGCATCCCTATAGATTTCAAAAACCCTGATGCTGGCGGGATTATCCTTTTCAGACATGGCGTATAAGACCAGAACTCCTGGCTCCAGGCGAATAGCAGCGTCGATTTGCTCCAGAACCGCAGCCTTGTAGCTTTCCAACTGAGCGGGATCGATTTCCAATTCTGCTAGCTGTACGTATTGGCCTTGCGTCTCCTGGGTAAGCGCGGGCCCGCACAGACATAACGTCAGCACCGCGGCCCTAAGAATTAGAGGCTGCTTAATGCTCATGTCGGCCTCCCAAATCAACGGGGACGCTTCTCGAAGACATCTTTCGCGACCGGCAGCGCCGAGAAGGCGTTGGGCCAACCTGCATAATAGGCGAGATGCATGATCGCTTCGGCGGCCTGCTCTTGCGTCAGGCCATTATCCATCGCCCGATTGAGATGGTATGGCACCTGCGCGACCTGGCCCGACGCGATCAGCGCGCTGACGGTCACGAGACTCCGGTCACGTGGTGCGAGGTCCGGGCGTAACCATAGATCGCGGAACAGGACATCGGTGGTATGTTGAACGAGTCCCGGAGAGGTGGCGCCGAACTGCTGCCCGACCCGTGCAACGCGGTCGGCCTCCGCGGCTTCGTTTAGCGGCAGGGACTGAGGCGACACGGGAGGGAGCTGATCGGGTCCGACTCCGCGCTGGGCAAAGACGTCCCTGGCGGGTCCTATTGCCGCGAAGGCGTTCGCCCAACCCGAATAGAACGCCAGATGGGTAATGATCTCGGAAAGCTCGCCTGGCTTGACGCCATTATCGAGCGCCTGATTGAAATAGTGAGGCATCGGCAGGGTCAGCTCGCGGGCGATGAGCGCGGCGACCGTGACAATGCTTCGATCGCGCGGGCTCAGACCGGGCCGTTTCCAGACCTCGCCGTAAAGGCGTTCCTGCGTGTACTTCTCAAGAGCTGGAGCAACCCGCCGCACGTCTTCTGGCGACAGCCTCCTGCCCGTGACATTGGGTTGCTGCGCTTGTGCGAATGACGATGCCATCAAGAACACCGATGCAATTGTGGTGCGGAGAAACTTCACGTCGAACTCCATTCATGGGGTTTCTGTCGCTCGCCTGTATTCCGCATGGCGCAGGCGCCGCTTGGCGGAGCGATGAGCGCGAATTTCCCGATAGGTGCGGCGCACCACTGGCTTCAACACGCAGGCTGTCAGACCCGGCGTTGGTTCGTGTGCTTGTTATAGGCAGCGCCGAGCCATCCGATTAGGCGGCAGAATGCGCATGAAGCTATTAGAGTAGCTGATTAATCGTTCCGACGACATTCAGCCGCCGGCCCCTGTAACGAAGCTAGCTAGGGCGCGCGAGCACCATCGTCGGTACCTGGATGGCTCGGGCTTTACTACCCGGCTTTAGTTTCGACCAGGGCTGGAGCTGCGATCTTGTCCTTCATTTCCTCGCAGATCTTGCGTACCTCCGCCGTCAACAACGAGCAGCTCTCAATTTGAAGGAAGACGCGTTTGGCTTCCGCGCGGTAGCGCGCCGCGGTTTCCTTCAGTTCTTCGGTCACTGCGAGCGCTTCGCGGGTCATTGCCTCGCACTGCCTGGCCTGCTCGATGAGCTCAACGCCCAGGGCCTCGATGTCCTTCGCGGCGGCTTCATATTCGCGGACAACAGCTTCCGCTGACAACTTGCCGATCTCCGTGGCACCGTCGCTGTGCTCCACATAATCCGGCATCCCCAACTCTGGAGCGCGTACGGAAGGCGGCGCGTAGTCGGTCGGCTGGGATTCGCGAACTGACGGCAGTTTGCGAAACTCTTCTTCGATCTCGCGCTCGAGATCGATCGTATCTAAAATCGGCGGTTTTGTTGAACGTGCCATGGCAGCGCCCCCTAATGAAAAGAAATCTCTCGAAATGCGGCTTAGACGGTTAGCTCTCCCGTTGAGGCGAGCAACCGAATTGCTTGGGTAAGCTTGTTATTTAACCTTGACGTCCGCGCTGGCGGTTAATTCTGGAACTATCGAAGCTAAGGTCAACCCGACGGCAAGAACCAGATACCGGACTCCCGGTATCTGCCTAAAGCGGACATTGCCACCAGCCCCCTCCGTGCGCCGGCGGGACGGCTCTCACCTGGCGAAATCCGGCCACCAATCGCGCACGTCCCGGGTTGCCTTGGTCACGGCACCGATGGTCGGGAACGACGCCGTGTCCAACATCATCGCGCGCGCCAGTCGCAGGCTGCGCGCCTCGGAGATCGCCCGCCGCTTCGGGTCTTCGATCAATTCGAAATCGATGTTGTGCGCAAGCCCCAGAATGCGGCGAATGATTTTTGCCGCCGCGAATCCGATCGTGTCCTCAAACAGCCGCGTCATATAGGCCTGCCGCTCGGCCTCCAGCCGTGCGGCGCCGGCCTCGCCTTCGAACAGCGTCCGCGGATAGGCATCGCCTGCGGCTTGCGTTCTCCACAGCTCCAGGAACTTGCGAGCGAACTCCGTCCAGATACCCTCGACGGTCTCCAGCACCCACGCCTCGAAGGCGCGGCGCTCGACGGGCGAACGCTCGTGACCGGCGGACGCGAGATAGGCCATCAGCAGGTTGGCGATCACCGCGCCGATATCGAAGCCCATCGGACCATAGAACGCGAATTCGGGATCGATCACCTTGGTCTCACCTTCCGTCACCATGATCGATCCGGTGTGAAGGTCGCCGTGGATCAGGGCTTCCGGCGCGTTCAGGAATTTCAATTTCAGCCGCGAGATCGCGACGTGGAGGTCGAGGTCTTCGCGAAAGGCCGCCGCGGTCGCATCGAGCCAAGGCTGCGTCCAGCGGTTCTGTTCGGCGACACGGTAGGGATCGGTGAAGATCAGGTCCTCGGTGATCTTGCAGAGCGCATGGTTGCCTGCGAACGCAGCGATCCCCTCCTTCTTCTCGGCGGCTGATACCGCGAGGTCGGAGGACAGGAAGAGCGTCCGGGCCAGGAACGTCGTGACGTCCGCGACGAAGCGCGGATAGGTCGCGCCGGCCACCAGCCCCTTGCGCATGATGATGTGCGGCTCGAGCAGTTCCATGACGACAAGCGCGAGCGCCTCGTTGTGGTGCAGCACATCAGGCACCAGGCCGGGCGCCAGCCGGGCTTGATGCGTCAGCGCCAGATATTCGTAATGCGAGCGCGACAGCGGCAGCGGCCAGCTCTCGCCGACGAGGCGCACGTAAGGCAGCGCCTGCTTGACGGCAACGCCGCCCGCCGTTCCCTTGACGATGAAGACGAGATTGAGGTTGCCGTCGCCGACTTCGCTTATCAACCAGGAAGCCGGATCGCCGCCAAGACGTGCCGCGACCTCGGGAATTCCTGCGAGGTAATCCCGCAGATCGGCTTCATGCAGAATTCGATAGTCGTCCTGCCGCGGATCGGCCAATAATCGACGCTGTGAACTCATCCCCTGCCCCCTTGTCGGTGCGGGAGGCGCGCTCACTCCCGTTCCAGGAAATTCGATCCGAAATCGGCCTTCTTAATCAGATGATAATCGCAAAAGACACGTCGGCGAACGGCCAGATTGAAGTGTCAGAACGGCAGCCCCATCAGCTTCGACAGCCGTTCGATGTTCAGATAGCCCTGGTGATACGCCCACATCCCGATGCCGAAAATCACGGCCGAAACAATCGTGGTCCACATCAGTTTCCAGCCCATCCGCGCCATGACCGGCGCGCCGGGATCGGTGCCGGGAGCGCCCTCGCCGTCTTCATGCTGGCTGCGGACGCCGAACGGCAGCGTCGTGAACAGCACGACCCACCACAGCACGAAGTAGATCGCAAGCGCGGTGGAGATGCTGTAAGCCATCAGTATTCAAGCCTGTTCGATTTCGACGAGCGCGCCGGAGAAATCCTTCGGGTGGAAAAACAGCACTGGCTTGCCGTGCGCGCCGATCTTCGGCTCGCCGTCGCCCAGCACGCGCGCGCCCTGCGCAATCAAGGTATCGCGCGCAGCGATGATGTCGGGCACGTCATAGCAGATGTGGTGGATGCCGCCGTCGGCATTGCGCTCGACGAATTTGGCGATCGGCGAGGCCTCGCCAAGCGGCTGGATGAACTCGATCTTGGTGTTGGGCAGCGTCACGAACACGGTGATGACGCCATGCTCCGGCAGCGGCACCGCGCCGGAAATTTCGGCGCCGAACGCGCTGCCGTAGATCTTGGCGGCTTTTTCCGCGTCCTTGACTGCGATCGCGACATGATTGAGCCGGCCCAGCATGATTACTCCACTCCCTGCCTCTAGCGCTCCCGGCGAGGACTAGTGTCCGCCCGAAAGGTCTTTTACCTCAAACCGTTAGAACGTGAACGAGGCAAATCGGCTTCTTACCCCAATTCTCGGCAATGACCGCGCGGACCGCGCGCCGCACCGATTCCGCCGTGGCGTCCGCGTCGCGGCGCCGCGCCCGCGGCAGGCCTTCAACGGTCGAGACCACCAGGTCGAACACGATCTCGTCGATCAGCTCGCCGGCGGTATTCTTCTCGGGGATGCCGACGAGATCAACCTCGGGATCTTCGGCCAGCTCACCCTGTTCGGTCATGGCGATGGCGACAAAGGCGCAGCCGGCAAAGCCCATCCGGCGCCGTTCGACCACGGCGCGGGATTTGGAATCCTCCAGGATCGCGCCGTCCTTGTAGAGCCGCCCCGACGGCAATTCGTCGATGATGCCGGGATCGCCGGGCCCAAGCTTGACCAGATCGCCGTTGCGGCAGGTCATTACCTTGGGCACGCCAGCGGCGCGGGCGAGCTTGGCGTGCTCCGACAGATGCAGCGCCTCGCCATGGACGGGAATCAGTATCTGCGGGCGCACCCATGAGATCATGTCGCGCAGCTCGTCGCGGCGCGGATGGCCGGAGACATGGACGAGATCGTTGCGGTCGGTGATGACTTCGATGCCCTGAACGATCAGCCCGTTGATGATGGAGCCGACCGCCTTCTCGTTGCCGGGAATAGTGCGCGAGGAAAAGATCACGCTGTCGCCCTTGTTCAGCGTCACCTGCGGGTGGTCGTTGTTGGCGATGCGGGCCAGCGCGGCGCGCGGCTCGCCCTGGCTGCCGGTGCAGAGCGCCAGCACCTTGTCCGGCGGGAAATGGCCGTAATAGTCGGCGCCGCGAAAATTCTGCACGCCATCGAGATAGCCGGTCTCGCGGGCGACCTGCACCACGCGCTCCATGGCGCGGCCGACCACGACCACCTCGCGGTCGGCGGCCTTGGCGGCGTCGGCCACCGCCTTCACCCGCGCGACGTTGGAGGCAAAGGTGGTGACGGCGACCCGGCCCTTGGCCGCGCCGACCAGCTTCTTGATGGTGGCGGCGACCTCGGTTTCCGAGGGCGAGCGTCCGTCCCGCACCGCATTGGTGGAATCGCCGACCAGCGCCAGCACGCCCTCATCGCCAAGCTCGCGCAAGCGGCGCTCGTCGGTCGGCAGACCGATGATCGGGGTCGGATCGATCTTCCAGTCGCCGGTGTGGAGGACGGTGCCGACGGAAGTGTGGATCGCCAGCGCATGCGATTCGGGAATCGAATGCGCGACCGGAATGAACTCGACGGTGAACGGTCCAAGCTCGATGCGGCCGCCCGACGGCACCACTGTCACCGGGATTTTCGGCGGGTTGCGCTCGGCGGCGCATTTGGCCTCGAACAGCGCAGCGCTGAATTTAGTCGCATAGACCTTGCATTGCAGCTTCGGCCAGAGGTCTATAATGGCGCCGAAATGGTCCTCGTGGGCGTGCGTCAGCACCAGGCCCATCAGGTTGTTGCGCTCTTTCTCCAGGAAACGGATATCGGGCATGATCAGGTCGATGCCCGGCAGATGCTCCTCGTCGCCGAACGAGACGCCGAGATCGACCGCGAGCCAGGACCGCTGGTGGCGGTTGCCGAGCCCGTAAATCGATAGGTTCATGCCGATCTCGCCGACACCGCCAAGAGGCGCAAAGGTCAGTTCGTCCGGCCGCGCCATCAGGCAGCTCCCACCGACGCTGCCGCGCCGAAATAGACTTCGCCCGCCGTGACGGCCGCGCGCTTGCCCTCGGCGTTGCGAACGATCAGGCAGCCGCTCTCGTCGATGGTGTCGAATGTGCCTTCGACGGTCGTGGTTCCCGTGTTGATCGCGACCTGCTCGCCGAGACCGAAGGCACGCTCCAGCCAGGCTTTCCGAATGTCGGTAAAGCCGCGGCCGTTGTCCCAGATGCCGCGAAACTCAACCCAGGCGTCCGACAGCGCCGTGAAAAGCTCCTCCGCGCCGACATGAACGCCGAGCGCGGCAAGCGAGGTCGCCGGCGTAGGCGTGCCCTCGGGCGCGGCAATGACGTTGGTGCCGATGCCGACCACCACGGCGAGACGGTTGCCCGCCACGGCTTCAGCCTCCAGCAGGATCCCCGCGAGCTTCTGCCGCTCCGCCAGCACGTCGTTCGGCCATTTCAAGGCGAAGTTCAGGGGATCCGCACCGGCCCGGCGCATATTGGCTTCGATGCTGAGTTTCTGCAGCGCGCGTTCCAGCGAAAGCCCGGCGGCAAAGCCAAGCGTCGCCGCCACGGCCGGCGAAACATCCATGACTTCCAGAATGCTGCTGGCGAGGTTGCCGCGCGGCGCGCTCCAGGCGCGCTGCCGGCGGCCGCGCCCCGCGGTCTGCTCTGTTGTCACGAACCACATCGGCCCAACTTCGCCGTTCCGGGCGCGCGTCATGGCTTCGGCGTTGGTCGAACCGATCTGGTCGAAAGCGGCGAGACGGTAGCCCGCCGATGTGGCTTTGGGACCGAGCGAGAACGTCATTTCCTATTTCTGCGCATGATCTTCTCCGAAACCCGGGGCCCGCTTTCTGGGATCATGCACGCTAAAACAGCGACTTCGCCGCCGCCGTGGCTACGCTGACCAGCGGCCCCGGATAGACGAAGAAGAAGATGTTGAAGATACCGGCAACCGCCAGCACCGTGCGCAATTCAATGCGCATCGGCTCGACCTCGCCGGCCGGCTCGTCGAAATACATCAGCTTGATGATGGTGAGATAATAGAACGCGCCCACCACGCTGGTCAGCACGCCGATGACGGCGAGCGTGAACAGGCCCGCCTTGATCGCGGCCACGAACACGTACCATTTGGCAAAGAAGCCCGCGAGCGGCGGAATGCCGGCCAGCGAGAACAGCAGCATCGCAAAGAAGAACGCTAGCATCGGATTGGTGCGCGACAGCCCTGCGAAATCGCTGATCTGCTCGACCGCCTGCCCGTTGCGCTTCATGGTCAGGATGACGGCGAAGGAGCCGAGCGTCATCGCGACGTAGATTGCGATGTAGACCAGCACGCCCTGCGCGCCCTCCACGGTGCCAGACGCAAGCCCGACCAGTGCAAAGCCCATATGGCCGATCGACGAATAGGCCATCAGGCGCTTGATGTTCTTCTGCCCGATCGCGGCGAACGAACCCAGCGCCATCGAGG
The DNA here is from genome assembly GCF_036924575.1 of Bradyrhizobium sp. AZCC 1577. Taxonomy (NCBI): domain Bacteria; kingdom Pseudomonadati; phylum Pseudomonadota; class Alphaproteobacteria; order Hyphomicrobiales; family Nitrobacteraceae; genus Bradyrhizobium; species Bradyrhizobium sp. AZCC 1577. The sequence continues at coordinate 4,388,720 of NZ_JAZHRQ010000001.1, read as the reverse complement.
CAATCGCGACGAACACGAGGATCTGCTGCCATTGCGGGACGATGCCGGGGAAAGCGGTCAGCGTCACGCGGGTGAATACCGCTAGCGCTGCGACCTTCGGCGCCGAGGCAAAGAACGCCGTGACCGGCGTCGGCGCACCCTCATAGACGTCAGGCGTCCACATATGGAACGGCACGGCGGATACCTTGAAGCAGAGCCCGGCCAGCAGGAACACGAGGCCGAACACGATACCGACGCTGCCGGTCTTCACCGCCGCCGCAATGCCCGCAAAATCGACCGTGCCGGTGAACCCGTAGATCAGCGAAGCGCCGTAGAGCAGCATGCCCGAGGACAGCGCGCCAAGCACGAAATACTTCAACCCGGCCTCGGTGGACTTGGCGTTATCGCGGTTGCTTGCTGCGACCACGTAGAGCGCGAGCGACATCAGCTCAAGCCCGAGATAGAGCATGATCAGATCGGCGGCCGAGATCAGCACCATCATGCCGAGCGTGGAGAGCAGCACCAGGATCGAATATTCGAAAATGCGCCGCGACGGATCAGACAGAAATTCCGTCGACAGGATCAACGTCACCGCCGAGCCGATGATCGCAAGGATCTTCAGGAAGCGGGCAAAGTCGTCGACGACGAAGCTGCCGCCGAAGGTCGTGAGCTTGCCGGCCGGCAGCATCAGCTCCAGCGCGCCGGTGACGACGAGCAGCACGACCGCGAGGCTGGTGACGATTTTCGTGGTCCCCTCGCTGCGGTACGCGCCGAGCATCAACAGCGCCATGGCGCCGACGGCGAGCACCAGCTCCGGCAATACCGGCAGCAACTGATAACCTGCACTCGAAAAGCTCATGACGTTCTTATCCTTGGCGCGTCTTCTTCATGCGAACCGGCTTCCACTTCGCCTGAAAACGCTACGTTATTGCGCGACCAGCGCGGCTGCCTTCACGGCAGTCACGGCGGCGTTGTAGTTGTTGACGAGTTGCTGAACCGAGGCCGCCGACATGTCGAGCACCGGCTTCGGATAGACACCGAACAGGATGGTCAGCGCGACCAGCGGGAACAGCGTCAGGCTTTCGCGGGGCGTCAGGTCCTTGATGCTGGCGAGCGACGGCTTGGTCAGCGCGCCGAACACGACCTTGCGATAGAGCCACAGCGCATAGCCCGCCGACAGGATGACGCCGAGGGTGGCAAAGGTTGCGGTCGGGATCGAGACCTTAAAGGTGCCGAGCAGCGTCATGAACTCGCCGACGAAGCCGCTCGTGCCGGGCAGTCCGACATTGGCCATGGTGAACACCATGAACACCAGTGCGTAGAGCGGCATCCGGTTGACGAGGCCTCCATAGGCCACGATCTCGCGCGTATGCATGCGGTCGTAGACGATGCCGACGCACAGGAACAGCGCGCCGGAGACGATGCCGTGCGACACCATCTGGAACACGCCGCCGGCGACGCCTTGCGTGGTCGCGGCGAAGATGCCCATGGTGACGAAGCCCATATGGGCCACCGACGAATAGGCGATCAGCTTCTTGATGTCTTCCTGCATCAACGCCACCAGCGAGGTGTAGACGATGGCGATCACCGACAGCGAGAAGATCAGCGGCGCAAAATCATGCGACGCCAGGGGGAACATCGGCAGCGAGAAGCGCAGGAAGCCGTAGCCGCCCATCTTCAACAGGATCGCGGCCAGGATCACCGAGCCTGCCGTCGGCGCCTCGACGTGCGCGTCGGGCAACCAGGTGTGCACCGGCCACATCGGCATCTTCACCGCAAACGAGGCAAAGAATGCCAGCCACGCCCAGGTCTGCAAGCTACGCGGCACGGCGGTTTGCATCAGGGTCGGGATGTCGGTGGTGCCGGCATTCCAGTACAGCGCCATGATCGCGAGCAGCATCAGGACCGAGCCGAGCAGCGTGTAGAGGAAGAACTTGAACGACGCGTAGACCCGGCGCGGACCGCCCCAGACACCGATGATCAGGAACATCGGGATCAGGCCGCCTTCGAAGAACAGATAGAACAGCACGAGGTCGAGCGCCGAAAAGGTGCCGACCATCAGCGTTTCCAGGAACAGGAACGCCATCATGTATTCGCGCACGCGATTGGTGACGGATTTCCAGCTCGCGATGATGCAGAGCGGCATCAGCGCCGTGGTCAGAATCACGAACGGCAGCGAGATGCCATCGACCCCCATGTGATAGCTAATGCCACTGGCGAGCCAGTTCGCTTTTTCGACGAACTGGAAGTCCGCACTTGCGGCATCGAAGCGCCAGACCAGAATCAGCGACACCGCGAAGGTGACCAGCGTGGTCCACAGCGCGATCCAGCGCGCGTTGCGCCGCGCGGCTTCGTCGTCGCCACGGCTAAGATAGACTACCAGCGCGCCGAGCACCGGCAGGAAGGTGACGACGGAAAGAATCGGCCAGGTTGTCATTACTGGCCTCCCAAGCCGAACATGAACCAGGTGATCAGCCCCGCGACACCGATCAGCATCGCAAAAGCATAGTGATAGAGGTAGCCGGTCTGGATCTTCACCACATTGCGGGTGACGTCGAGCACGCGCGCCGAGACACCATCCGGGCCGAAGCCGTCGATGACGAAACCGTCGCCCTTCTTCCACAGGAAGCGGCCGAGCCGCTTCGCCGGGCGAACGAAGATGATTTCATAGAGCTCGTCGAAGTACCATTTGTTGAGCAGGAAGTGGTAGAGCATCTGGTGCTGACCGGCGAGTTCGACCGGCAGATACGGCCGCCGGATGTAGAACAGCCACGACACCAGGAAGCCCAGCACCATCATCACCGTCGGCAGGAAGGCGATGACCGGCGAAATGTGGTGCATCTCGTCGATGATGTGCGGGTGCATCTTGAGCGAATCGCGGAAGAACTCTTCCACGCCGTGGCCCGCAAACACTTCCTTGAACGGGAAGCCGGCCAGGATCGATCCGGCGGCGAGAAGGCCGATCGGGACCAGCATCCACAGCGGCGACTCGTGGGCGGCCTCGTAATGCTGCTGGTCGTGCGGCTCGCCGTGGAACGTCTTGAAGATCAGCCGCCACGAATAGAACGAGGTCAGGCCGGCCGCGACCACCGTCATCGCAAAGCCGTAGAACGCGAACGGATTATGCGCGACGTAGGCCGACTCGATGATCGCGTCCTTGGAGAAATAGCCGGCGGTGAGCGGGAAGCCGGTCAGCGCCAGCGTGCCGATCACCATCACGCTGTAGGTGTAGGGGATCTTGTCCTTCAGCCCGCCCATGTTGCGGATGTCCTGCTCGTGATGCATCGCGTAGATCACCGAGCCTGACCCCAGGAACAGCAGCGCCTTGAAGAAGGCGTGCGTGAATAGATGGAACATGCCGACCGAATAGGCCCCCGCCCCCATCGCCACGAACATGTAGCCAAGCTGCGAACAGGTCGAATAGGCGACGATGCGCTTGATGTCGTTCTGGACGAGGCCGACGGTTGCAGCGAAGAACGCGGTGGTGGCGCCGAAGAACATCACCACAGCCTGCGCGTTGGGCGCGAGTTCGAACAGCGGCGACAGCCGCGCCACCATGAACACGCCCGCCGTCACCATGGTCGCGGCGTGGATCAGCGCCGAGACCGGGGTCGGGCCTTCCATCGCGTCCGGCAGCCAGGTGTGCAGCAGGAACTGGGCTGACTTGCCCATCGCGCCCATGAACAGCAACAGGCAGATCAACGTCAGCGCATCGGCATGCCAGCCGAAGAAGTCGATGGTCTTGCCCGAGAGTCCCTGCGCGCCGGCAAAGATGGTCTCGAAATCGGTGGTATTGAGCAGCATGAAGACGGCGAAGATGCCGAGCGCAAAGCCGAAGTCGCCGACACGGTTGACCACGAAGGCCTTGATCGCCGCCGCATTCGCCGACGGTTTTTGGTACCAGAAGCCGATCAGGAGGTAGCTCGCCAGACCGACGCCCTCCCAGCCGAAGAAAAGCTGGACCAGGTTGTCCGCGGTCACCAGCATCAGCATCGCGAAGGTGAACAGCGAGAGATAGGCGAAGAAGCGCGGCCGGTGCGGATCCTCGTCCATGTATCCGATGGAATAGAGGTGCACGAGCGAGGAGACGGTGTTGACCACCACCAGCATCACGGCGGTCAGCGTGTCGACGCGCAGCGCCCACGACACCTGCAGATCGCCGGAATTAATCCAGGGAAACAGCGCGATCCGGGCGTCATGGTGCATGAAGCCGACATCGACCAGCGTCACCCAGGAGAGCGCGGCGGAAACGAACAGAAGTCCCGTCGTGATCAGTTCGGCCGCGCGCGAGCCCTGAGCCGGCAGCTCGGCGACGTGATGATCGCCGTGACCATGATCGCCATGGGCCTCCGCGGCGTGCGCGTGATCGCCAAGGCCTTGATCGCCATGGCCGTGGCCGTGATGCTTGACCTCATCGCCGCTCGGGTTGCGTGCATGCGCCCCGAAGATCGCGATCAGGCCGGCCAGAATGGCGCCCAGCAGCGGCAGAAAGACGATTGCCTGAACCATAGCCGCGCCCTAGCCCTTCATCAGATTGACGTCTTCAACCGCAATGGAACCGCGGTTGCGGAAATAGACCACCAGCACCGCAAGACCGATCGCGGCTTCAGCCGCTGCAACCGTCAGCACCAGGAGCGCGAACACCTGGCCTACGATGTCGCCGAGGAAGGTCGAGAACGCCACCAGGTTGATGTTGACGGCGAGCAGGATCAGCTCGATCGACATCAGGATGACGATGATGTTCTTGCGGTTCAGGAAGATGCCAAGGATCCCGATCGTGAACAGGGTGGCGGCGACCGCGAGATAGTGGCCCAGACCGATCGTCATTTCACCCACTCCGCCGCGTCCGAATCCTGCAGCCCCTGCCCCGACGCCACCTTGCGCACGGCCATCGCGAGCTCCGGCGTCCGCGCGTTCTGCACGTTGATGTCCTGCCGCTTGACCTTCGCCTTGTGGCGCAGCGTCAGCACGATGGCGCCGATCATCGCGACCAGAAGCACCATGCCGGCGATCTGGAAGTAATGGATGTACTTCGTATAGAGCACCAGCCCGAGCGCCTCGGTGTTGCTGACATTGGCCGGAATCGCAGCCGTAATCGATTTCGTCGTGCCGGGACTCATGACCCAGCCGCCGGCAACCAAAAGCAATTCGGCGAGGAAGATGCCGCCGATCACCAGACCGATCGGCAGATATTCGATGAAGCCCTCACGCAGCTCGGTGAAATCGACGTCGAGCATCATGATCACGAACAGGAACAGCACCGCGACCGCACCGACATAGACCACGATCAGCATCATGCCGAGGAATTCAGCGCCCATCAGCACGAACAGGCCGGACGCATTGACGAAGGCCAGGATCAGATACAGCACCGAGTGCACGGGATTGCGCGAGACAATCACCATCACAGCCGAGGCCACGCAGACGCCGGCGAAGAGGTAGAAGAACAGTGCGGGAAGGATCATATCCTCACCTCACCGGTACGGCGCGTCGAGTTCGATGGCTTTCGCAATCTCGCGCTCCCAGCGGTCGCCATTGGCGAGCAGTTTCGCCTTGTCATAGTAGAGTTCCTCGCGGGTCTCGGTCGCGAATTCGAAATTCGGTCCCTCGACGATGGCATCGACCGGGCAGGCTTCCTGGCACAGGCCGCAATAGATGCATTTCACCATGTCGATGTCGTAGCGCACGGTGCGCCGGGTGCCGTCGTTGCGGCGCGGGCCCGCCTCGATCGTGATCGCCTGCGCTGGGCAGATCGCCTCGCACAGCTTGCAAGCGATACAGCGCTCTTCGCCGTTCGGATAGCGGCGCAGCGCATGTTCGCCGCGGAAGCGCGGCGAGATCGGGTTCTTCTCGAACGGATAGTTGATCGTCGGCTTCGGCTTGAAGAAATAGCGCATGGCGAGAAAGAACGCCGATACGAATTCGCTCAAGAGAAGCGCGCGAGCTGTTGCGTTGACGTTGACACTCATGATGGCCTCACTTCGGCGCAATGCCGGCGAATTGCAGCACCGCGGCCACAATCACCACCATCGCCAGCGACAGCGGCAAAAACACCTTCCAGCCGAGCCGCATCAGTTGATCGTAGCGGTAGCGCGGCACGATCGCCTTCGCCATAGCGAACAGGAAGAACATGAAGAACAGTTTCAGCGCGAACCAGACTACACCCGGGATCCAGGTGAACGGCGGCAGCGCCACCGGCGGCAGCCAGCCGCCGAGGAACATGATCGTCGCCAGCGCGCACATCGTGGTGATCGCGACATATTCGCCGAGCATGAACAACAGATACGGCGTCGAGCCGTATTCGACCATGAAGCCGGCCACCAGTTCGGACTCCGCTTCCACCAGATCGAACGGCGGACGGTTGGTCTCGGCCAGCGCCGAGACGTAGAACACCACGAACATCGGAAACAGCGGCCACACGTACCAGTTCAGGATGGTGAGCTGCGGCAGCCCGATCAGGCTGGCGAAGCCACGGGCATTCTGCGCTTCCACCACCGCCGAAAGGTTGAGCGAGCCGGCGCACAACAAAACCGTGATGATGACGAAGCCGATCGAGACCTCGTAGGAGACCATCTGCGCCGCGGAGCGAAGCGCCGCCAGGAACGGGTATTTCGAGTTCGACGACCAGCCGGCCATGATGATGCCGTAGATCGACAGCGACGAGATCGCGAAGATGTAGAGAACGCCGACGTTGATATTGGCGATCACCCAGCCGGCATCCATCGGAATGACGGCCCAGGCGGCCAGCGCCAGCACGCAGGACACCAGCGGTGCCAGCAGAAACACACCCTTGTTGGAGCCGGACGGGATGATCGGCTCCTTCAGCACGAACTTCAAAAGGTCCGCGAAGGATTGCAGCAAGCCCCAGGGACCTACTACGTTGGGGCCGCGGCGGATTTGCACCGCCGCCCAGATCTTGCGGTCGGCGAGCAGGATGTAGGCGATCGCGATCAGCAGCACGACGAGCAGCAGCAGGCTCTGCGCGACCATGATGATCAGCGGCCAGAGGAAGCCGGTCCAGAACGAGCTTGCGAAGAATTCAGCCATCAGATCACGCTCACTCCGCTGCCGTCAGCATTTTCCCGGACGCCAGCCGGGAACATTCCGCCATCACCGCCGAGGCCCGCGCGATGGGGTTGGTCAGATAGAAATCCTCGACCGAACTCTTGAACGGGGTCTTGTCGACCTTGCCGCCCTTCTTGCCTGCGAGCGCCTTGACGTCACCTGCCTTGCCGGGCTCGATCTGGTCGATCCGCATCAGATGCGGGAAGGCCTTGAACAGCGTCTGGCGCAGCGCCTGCAGCGAGTCATAGGGCAGCTTCTTGCCGAGCACGTCCGACAACGCGCGGACGATCGCCCAGTCCTCGCGCGCCTCTCCGGGCGGAAACGCCGCGCGGCTGGCGATCTGCGCCCTGCCCTCGGTGTTGACGTAGAGGCCGGACTTTTCGGTATAGGCTGCGCCCGGCAGGATGACGTCGGCGCGGTGCGCGCCGCGGTCGCCATGGGTGCCGATATAGACCACGAACGTGCCGTCCGGCACCTTAACCTCATCCGCTCCCAACAGAAAGAGCACGTCGAGCGTGCCGAACGTCGTCATCTGCGCCAGGTTGAGGCCACCTGCGCCTGCCGCAAAGCCGATATCGAGCGCGCCCGCGCGCGAGGCGGTATCCTGCAAAACGGCAAAGCCGTTCCAGCCGTCCTTGAGCGCGCCCGTGCCTGCCGCGACCTTGGCCGCCAGCGAAAGCACCGCCGCCCCGTCATGGCGCGCCAGCGAACCGGCGCCGACCAGCACGATCGGGTTCTTGGCGTCCTTCAGCACCTCGACGAAGGAATGCTTGCCGCTGGCGAGTTCACCAAGCGTACCCGTGCCCGCGCCGAGATAGTCGTAGTCGTAGGTCAGATCGGCTTTGGCGCCGACGAGAGCGACCTTGAGCTGACCCGTGCGCCAGCGCTTGCGGATCCGCGCGTTGAGGACGGCAGCTTCCTTGCGCGGATTGGAGCCGATGATCAGGAGCGCGTCGGCCTGCTCGATGCCCACAATGGTCGGATTGAAGATGTAGGTTGCCCGTCCCGCCTTGGGGTCGAAGGCGTCGCCGCCCTGCACCGCCAGATTGCTGGAGCCGTATCGGCCCAACAGATCCTTGAACGCGAACATCTCCTCGACCGCAGCGAGGTCACCGGCGATGGCTCCCATCCGCTTGCCGTCGCTCATCCTGACCTTGGCAGCGACCGCCGCGAAGGCCTCCTGCCACGACGCGGCGCGAAGCTTGCCGTTCTCGCGGACGTAGGGCCGGTCGAGCCGCTGCGTACGCAGGCCGTCGACGACGTGACGGGTCTTGTCGGAAATCCATTCCTCGTTCACCGCCTCGTTGATGCGCGGCAGGATCCGCATCACCTCGCGGCCACGGGTATCGACGCGGATCGCGGAACCTACGCCATCCATGACGTCCACCGACTGCGTCTTGCCGAGCTCCCACGGACGCGCGGCGAAAGCATACGGCTTCGAGGTCAGCGCGCCCACGGGACAGATATCGACGAGGTTGCCCTGCAGCTCGGAAGTCAGCGCCTGCTCCAGATAGGTCGTGATCTCCATGTCCTCGCCGCGCCCGGTGGCACCCATTTCCGGCGTGCCGCAGACTTCGGCGGAGAAGCGGACACAGCGCGTGCACTGGATGCAGCGGTTCATCGAGGTCTTGACCAGCGCGCCCAGATATTTGTCCTCGACCGCGCGCTTGTTCTCGGCAAAGCGCGAGGTGTCGACGCCATAGCCCATCGCCTGGTCCTGCAGATCGCACTCACCACCCTGGTCGCAGATCGGGCAATCCAGCGGGTGGTTGATCAGCAAGAATTCCATCACGCCTTCGCGTGCCTTCCTGACCATCGGCGAACGCGTGGAAATCTCCGGCGGCTCGCCCTTGGGGCCGGGCCGGCAATCGCGCACGCCCCAGGCGCAGCTTGCGACCGGCTTCGGGCCGCCCTTTATCTCGACGAGGCACATTCGGCAATTGCCGGCGATCGACAGCCGCTCGTGGTAGCAGAAGCGCGGGATTTCGGCGCCCGCGGCCTCGCACGCCTGCAACAGGGTGTACTCCGCAGGCACATCGATCTCTTTGCCGTCGATGATGAGTTTGGTCATTGCTGTCTCAAGTCTTTCCCAGCTTGCAGTCTGGCGGTGTAACGCTGGCGGTCTTCAGCGCCGTCTTGATCCATTTCTGGGTCTCGGCGCCATAGGTGGCGAGATAGGCCGGCTGCGCCGCATTCTTCTCGCACAGGAACGGCAGATGCGGCTTCAGGTCGTAATCGCAGGACGCCAGCCACTCGCGCTTTCCGGAGAACGCGCCGATCGCTTCCTCGCAGGCATAGAGGAAGTACGTGATGAAGCTTTCATACTGAACCTGCTCATCGCCGCCGGCGGCCTTGATCTTCTCGTAGTCCGGCTGCGCAAATTTCGGATTCTTGAACGCCAGATCGGTGTAGCCCAGATATGCCTGCCGCGCACTCGCGGCGCGGTTGTTGGTGCGGATTTCGTTGATCTGGAACAGGATCGCAACAAAGCCGAGCAGCGCCACGGCCGCCTGCGCCATTTGCGCCAGCGTCCCGTATCTCTGCCACCAGAAGCTCGGTTGCGACATCGGCATCACTCCGCCGCGACCAGATTCTCGGGATCGCGCACGCCGGCATCGTCGATGTCGGCCTTATGCGAATACTGGTCGATGCGCGCCTCGATCTCGTGGCGGAAATGCGCGATCAGGCCCTGGATCGGCCAGGCGGCAGCGTCGCCGAGCGCGCAAATGGTATGGCCTTCGACCTGTTTTGTAACCTCCAGCAGCATGTCGATCTCGCGCTTATGGGCGCGGCCCTCGGCCATCCGCGTCAAGACGCGCCACATCCAGCCTGTGCCTTCGCGGCATGGCGTGCACTGGCCGCAGCTCTCGTGCTTGTAGAAATAGGAGATGCGCGCGATCGCCCGGATCAGGTCCGTCGACTTGTCCATCACGATCACGGCCGCGGTGCCGAGGCCGGAGCGCAGCTTGCTTAGGCTGTCAAAATCCATCGGCGTGTCGATGATCTGCTCGGCCGGCACCATGCGCACCGACGAGCCGCCGGGGATCACGGCTTTCAGATTGTCCCAGCCGCCGCGAATGCCGCCGCAATGGCGCTCGATCAGCTCACGGAACGGAATCCCCATCTCCTCTTCGACGTTGCAGGGCCGCTCGACATGACCGGAGACGCAGAACAGCTTTGTGCCGACATTGTTGGGCCGGCCGATGGCCGCGAACCACGCCGCGCCGCGCCTGAGGATGTCGGGCGCAACCGCGATGGACTCGACGTTGTTGACGGTGGTCGGGCAGCCATAGAGACCGACATTGGCCGGGAATGGCGGCTTCAGCCGCGGCTGGCCCTTCTTGCCCTCCAGGCTTTCCAGCAGCGCCGTCTCTTCGCCGCAGATATAGGCGCCGGCGCCATGCGCGACATAGACGTCGAACGGCCAGCCATTGATGTTGTCCTTGCCGACCAGTTTTGCGTCATAGGCCTGGTCGATCGCGGCCTGCAGGCGCTCCCGCTCGCGGATGAACTCGCCGCGCACATAGATGTAGCAGGCATGCGCGCCCATCGCGTAGCTCGCCAGCAGGCAGCCCTCGACCAGGAGATGCGGGTCGTGCCGCATGATCTCGCGGTCCTTGCAGGTGCCGGGCTCGGATTCGTCGGCGTTGACTACGAGATAGCTCGGCCGGCCGTCGGTCGATTCCTTCGGCATGAACGACCATTTCAGGCCGGTCGGAAAGCCCGCGCCGCCGCGCCCCCGCAGGCCGGAGGCCTTCATCTCGTTGATGATCCAGTCGCGGCCCTTGTCGACGATCGCCTTGGTGCCGTCCCACGCGCCGCGGCGGCGCGCGCCCTCCAGCCCCCAATCGTGGAGACCATAAAGGTTCTTGAAGATGCGATCCTTGTCGTCGAGCATGACTTGAAGCTTCCTCAGATCAGCGATTGGACTGCGCGCAGGCGAGCCCCGGCACAGCGTGACTTCTCCATCACGCGGCCCCTCTCCGTCCGGTTTACGGACAATGTAGCGTCACGCCTCATGTGGATTCCTTCAGCGTCGTCGGCCCGCCCACAGGCGCCGAGAACTGACGGTCGATCTGCGGTCCGGGCTTCGGCGGATTGCCCGAGGCAAAGCCGTCCAACACCTTGCCGAAACTTTCCTTGGTCAGGTCCTCGTAGGTGTCCTTCCAGATCTGCACCATCGGCGCGTTCACGCAGGCGCCCAGGCACTCGACCTCTTCCCAACTGAAATTGCCGTCCTTCGACAGGTGGAAGGGCTCGTGATGGATGCGGCTTTGGCACACCTCGATCAGGTCGCCGGCGCCGCGCAGGCGGCACGGCGTGGTGCCGCACACCTGCACATGGGCCTTCTTGCCGACCGGCTGCAACTGGAACATAGTGTAGAAGGTCGCCACTTCCAGCACGCGGATGTAGGGCATGTCGAGCAGGTCGGCGACCACGCGGATCGCGGCTTCCGAGACCCACCCCTCATGCTGCTCCTGCGCGCGCCACAGGATCGCGATCACAGCGGAGGCCTGACGGCCCGGCGGATACTTTGCGATCTGCGCCTTGGCCCAGGCGAGATTCTCGTCCGTGAACGCAAAGCTCGCGGGCTGCACTTCTCTGGGGGCGAGGCGGCGGACGGACATCGTTCAGTCTCTCATTGCACGCGGCGCGCAGCTTTCGCATTGAGCGCATCAATCCGGGCGAGCCAGAAGGCGCTTGCGGTGCCGAACACGTTGTAGCCGACATGGGTTGAAACCTTGATCCGATCCAGAATCGAAAGGTCGGTCACGGTTTCAAGGCGATGGCTGCGCGGATCGTAGACGATCAGCTTCAGCGGGGTCTGTTCGAGGATATAGCGCGACACGGTGTGCTCGGGATCGTTGCCGTGCTCCTCGCACAGCAAGACGCTGTCGATCTGCATCAGCCGCGCGCCGCCCTTCATGGCCTCGATCTCGACGCCTTCGACGTCGAGCTTGATCAGGTATTTTCCATCCGCGGCGACCTTGCCGTCATCGAGCAGATTGTCGAGCGCGATGACCGGCACTTCCTCGCCGTCTGACTGGTCGCCGGCGATGCTGAAGGCCTCATGCTTGGTGCCGGACAGGCGCGCGGTGCCGCGCGCGGCGCCGATCGCGCTTTTCATCACCTCGAAACGGTTGCCGTTGATTTTGGCGTTGTTGGCCAGCTTCGGGAAATTCTGCCCCGAGGGCTCGATCGCGATCGCCTTGTGCGAACCGAAGGGTTTGCTCGACACCAGGACCGACCAGTAGCCGTAATTGGCGCCGCAATCGAGCAGCGTGTAGTCGACGTCGGCGGAGTCCTTGAACAGCAGCTCCAGCTCGTCCTCGTAGCTATAGGTGCGGTTGAGCAGCTTGCTCCAGTAGCCGTCGCCATAGGGAAACTCGAAGACGGCGTCGGGATTGAGTTTGATCTGGATGCCGCGCTCAGGCAGGGTCGTGCGCAACAAGTTCGCGCACATATTGTAGCCACGGTGCGAAAAATTCGACGCCACCTTCGACCCTAGCGCCAGCGCCACCGCAGCCAAACGCTCCCACGCGTTCGCACCCTCGAGTACGCCCGAAGTCCGGTCAAACTGGATGGGCGCCTGCGCCATCACCGATCGACCTCTCCGAACACGATATCGAGGGAACCTAAAATGGCCGAGACGTCGGCGAGCAGATGACCGCGGCAGATGAAGTCCATCGCCTGCAGATGGGCAAAGCCCGGTGCGCGGATCTTGCACTTGTAAGGTTTGTTGGTGCCGTCAGAGACCAGGTAGACGCCGAACTCGCCTTTCGGCGCCTCGACCGCGGCATAGACCTCGCCGGCCGGCACGTGCACGCCTTCGGTGTAGAGCTTGAAGTGGTGGATCAGCGCTTCCATCGAGCGCTTCATCTCGCCGCGCCGCGGTGGCGCGATCTTGTTGTCCTCGACGACGACAGGCCCCTGCCCGTCCGGCGAGTTCAGTTTCGCGATGCACTGCCTCATGATGCGGACCGACTGTCGCATCTCTTCCATGCGGATCAGGTAGCGATCGTAGCAGTCGCCGTTCTTGCCGATCGGAACGTCGAAATCCATCTCGGCGTAGCACTCGTAGGGCTGCGCCTTGCGCAGGTCCCAGGCCGCGCCGGAGCCGCGCACCATCACGCCCGAAAAGCCCCACTCCCAGGCCTGCTGCAGCGACACCACGCCGATATCGACGTTGCGCTGCTTGAAGATGCGGTTGCCGGTCAGCAGCGTGTCGAGGTCGGCGACGACCTGCAGGAACGGATCGCACCAGGCGTCGATATCGTCGATCAACTTCTGCGGCAGATCCTGGTGCACGCCACCGACGCGGAAATACGCCGCATGCATGCGCGAGCCGGAGGCGCGCTCGTAAAATTGCATCAGCTTTTCGCGCTCTTCAAAACCCCACAGCGGCGGGGTAAGCGCGCCGACGTCCATCGCCTGCGTCGTGACGTTGAGCAGATGCGACAGGATGCGGCCGATTTCGCAGTAGAGGACGCGGATCAGTTGGCCGCGGCGCGGCACCGTGATGCCGAGCAGCCTTTCCGCCGCGAGACAGAACGCGTGCTCCTGGTTCATCGGCGCGACATAATCGAGGCGGTCGAAATACGGGATCGCCTGCAAGTAGGTCTTGTGCTCGATCAGCTTCTCGGTGCCGCGATGCAAGAGACCGATATGCGGATCGACGCGCTCGACAACCTCGCCGTCCAGCTCCAGCACAAGGCGCAGCACGCCGTGCGCGGCCGGATGTTGCGGCCCAAAATTGATCGTGAAGTTACGCAGGTTCTGCTGTTCGTTCATGGTCAGGCCTTCGGCTCAGCCTTCTCATCGCCCGGAAGCGGATAGTCCGCGCCTTCCCAAGGCGAGAGGAAATCGAATTTGCGGAATTCCTGGTTGAGGCGGACCGGCTCGTAGAGCACCCGCTTCTCCTGGTCGTCGTAGCGGACCTCGACGAAGCCGGTGAGCGGGAAATCCTTGCGCAGCGGATGGCCGTCGAAGCCGTAATCCGTCAGCAGCCGCCGCATGTCGGGGTGGCCGGTGAAGATCACGCCGTAGAGGTCGTAGGTTTCGCGCTCGAACCAGTCGGCACCGGGAAACACCTCGATGATCGACGGCACCTGCGTGGTCTCGTCGGCTTCCGCTCGCAGGCGGATGCGCTCGTTCAGCGTCGGCGAGAGCAAATGATAGACCACGTCGAAACGCTTCTCGCGGCTGGGATAGTCCACCGCGGTGACGTCGGTGAAGTTGACGAAGCGCAGCGCGGGATCATCGCGCAGGTATTTGACGACATCGACGATCTTGCTCGCCTCGACCGTGACGGTGAGCTGGTTGAACGCGACCGCATGGGCAGTGGCCGCGCCCGGAAGCGCGCTAACAATCGTCTGCCCAAGGGCGTCGAGCTTGCCGTCGTCCATTACCTAAAACCTTAGCGTTCGATGGTCCCGATGCGCCGGATCTTCTTCTGCAGCAGCAATATGCCGTAGAGCAGCGCCTCCGCCGTGGGCGGGCATCCTGGCACGTAGATGTCGATCGGCACGATGCGGTCGCAGCCGCGTACCACCGAGTACGAGTAATGATAGTAGCCGCCGCCATTGGCGCACGACCCCATTGAGATCACGTAGCGCGGCTCGGGCATCTGGTCGTAGACCTTGCGCAGCGCCGGCGCCATCTTGTTGGTCAGCGTGCCCGCCACGATCATCACGTCGGATTGGCGCGGCGAGGCCCGCGGCGCAAAGCCGAAGCGCTCGACGTCGTAGCGCGGCATCGACACCTGCATCATCTCGACCGCGCAGCAGGCGAGGCCGAACGTCATCCACATCAACGAACCGGTGCGCGCCCAGGTGATCAGATCGTCGGCGGCGGCAACGAAGAAACCCTTGTCGGAAAGCTCGTGATTGACCTCGAGGAAGAACGGGTCGTTGGCCCCGACCGGCTTGCCGGTCGAGGGGTCGAGAATGCCCTTCGGCGCCTGCGCGATATCAGGCGAAGAGCCTAAAGCTGTCGGGCTCAATCCCATTCGAGCGCGCCTTTCTTCCACTCATAAGCAAAGCCGACCGTGAGGACGGCGAGAAACACCATCATGGACCAGAAGCCGGTGGCCCCTAACTTGCCGAACGCAACCGCCCACGGGAACAGGAACGCCACTTCGAGATCGAAGATGATGAAGAGGATCGCTACCAGGTAGAAGCGAACGTCGAACTTCATGCGGGCGTCGTCGAATGCGTTGAATCCGCATTCATAAGCGGAGAGCTTTTCCGGGTCCGGCTGCTGGAACGCGACCAGGAACGGGGCGATCAGGAGCGCCAGACCGATCAGGCTCGCCACCCCGATAAACACGACAAGTGGCAGGTAATCTTGCAGGATGCCGTTCATCGGCGGTGCCTTTTCCTGCGGATTTGGCCGCAGATTCGTTGATTGGAATTATTCTTGGCTTAGCGCAGCGCAACAGAGGGCGCAAGACGAGCCGGTTTCACGTCTCCGTCCGCCGTTGACGTGTCGGCAGAACCCGAAAAAGTGTTGCGTTCCTGCCTCGCCCGACCAACGCGGGCCGGGCCGCATGGTGCCCAAATCTTCACTTCAAATCCTTTTCGTCGGCGAGCATTTGGGCGGCCGTCTCGGTCAGGCGATCGATCTGGTCGAGCAGCGCCGCCAGCTCTTCCTTGCCGAGCTGTTCCATCAGCCGCCGGTTACGCTCCTGCGCCCCCGCCACAATTGCATCGTGGGCGGCCAGCCCCGCCTTGGTCAGGCAAACCAGCGTCTCGCGGTTGTCCCGCGGGTTGACCGCCTTGGCGACCAGCTTGCGCGCGACCAGTTCCGCCAGCGCCCGGCTGATCTGGCCCTTGTCCATGCCGACCGCCTCCGCAAGCCGGATAACGCTCATCGGCGGCCGCCGCCCCAGCGAGGCCACCAGGCCGAACTCCACCGAAGACAAGCCCGCCAGCCGCTTATAGCGCAGGATCGCGCCGCGCTTGAGCAGATTGGCCAGCACCATCAGCCGCGACGACATCATCGCGGTGATCGGCGCCATTTCCGCGACATCGGCGGCCGCAGGCGATGCCGCGGTCTGCTTTTCCAGCTTCCGGCTCATTTGCAACCTCTGCCAACAAAGCGCGCCGGTGCCAAGGACCATCGAGAACGATCATCAGATAAGCCCATCGAATGGGGTCATCGAACAGTTCTATCGATATCGTTGACATTGTCATCGATCTGCATTTTGCTTCCTAAAACAAATCGAATGACCGCGGCATCAAAGCCGCGGCGGGAGGAAAGCGGCACGACCATTACGCAGCGGGATCGCGATCTCGGGACTGGCTACGCCATGAAGCCGTCGACGACCCGGACCGAGCTGACCTCGGTCGGCCGCGGCACGCCGATGGGCGAATTGCTGCGGCGCTACTGGCACCCGATCGGGCTCGTGTCGGACGCCACCGATATCCCCAGAAAAGTGCGCGTGCTCGGCGAGGGCCTAGTGCTGTTTCGCGACCGGCATGCCCGTGTCGGACTGCTGCACGCCCGCTGCTGCCATCGCGGCACCACGCTCTATTACGGCAAGGTCGAGGAAGACGGCATCCGCTGCTGCTATCACGGCTGGAAGTTCGACACCGAGGGCCATTGCCTCGAACAGCCCTGCGAGCCCGAGGGTGGCCTGTTCAAGGACAAGGTGCGGCAGCCCTGGTACCCGGTCGAGGAGCGTTACGGCCTGATCTTCGCCTATCTGGGCCCGGCCGAGAAAAAGCCGGTGCTGCCGCGCTACGAATGCCTGGAGAACATGGACGATGGCGAGTTCGTCGAGGCGGACGATTCATCGATCGGCGGCGGCGGTCCGGCCATCATCCCCTGCAACTGGCTGCAGCATTTCGAGAACGTCGTCGATCCCTACCATGTGCCAGTGCTGCACGGATCGTTCTCCGGCCCGCAATTCACTGAATTGATGGCCTCGATGCCGCAGGTGAAGTTCGAGATGTCGCCGCGCGGTGTCACCGTGCGCTCGATCCGGCATCAGGACGACGGCAAGGTGTTTTATCGGGTGACCGAAGCCGCCCTCCCCACGCTGCGCGTCGTGCCCAATCCGCGGGTCGCGCAATTCGCCCGCGTCGAGTCGATCGGCTGGACGCTGCCGATCGACGATACGTCCTTTCGCATCTACGTCGCAGGCCGGGTGAAGAATTCAGGCGATATCGGAAGGATGCGCTCCAAATTCAACGGAAAATTCTGGCAGGAGATGACCGAACAGGAGCACCAGCAATTCCCCGGCGACTACGAGGCGCAGGTCGGCCAGGGTAAGGTGACGCTGCATTCGGAAGAGCATTTCGGCCAGAGCGACCGCGGCATCCTGATGATCCGGCGGATGCTGAGCGATCAGCTCGCAGCGATCGCCGCCGGCCGCGATCCGATCGGCATCTCCTTCGATTCAACTGCGATCCGGTCGAATTCGAGGCGGGCAATTTCATTCGCGAGGCGTGAGCGGCAGGTTCAGCAAAAAAGAACATTCAGGGGGAAGCATGGTTGATGTCGCGCCGCAGGCGGCCGCTCAAGTGGAAGCCACCGCAAGGCCCTCGCTCCAGCGATATTACGTCCTCGCGCTGTTGACCGTCATCTATGCGCTGAACTTCCTCGACCGCACCATCTTCAACGTCCTGATCGAGCCGATCAAAAAGGAATTCGCGCTCAGCGACACCACGATGGGGCTGCTGGCGGGCTTTAGCTTCGTGCTGTTCTATTCGCTGCTCGGCGTCCCGATCGCGCGCATCGCCGACCGCTTCAACCGTCGCAACATCGTTGCAATCGCGCTGGCGTTCTGGAGCGCGATGACGGTGTTTTGCGGCATGGCGCAAAGCGTGGCCACTCTGGCGCTCGCGCGGATCGGTGTCGGCATCGGCGAATCCGGCGGCACGCCAGCCTCGCAGTCGATCATCGCCGATCTCTTCAGCAAGAACGAAGGCCCGCGCGCGCTCGGCATCTATGCCATCGGTACCTATCTCGGCGTCTTTCTCGGCTATTTCATCGGCGGCTACGTCAACCAGCACTACGGCTGGCGCATGGCGTTCTATACCGCCGGCCTGCCCGGCCTCGCGCTCGCTGCCGTGCTGTGGCTGACCATCTCCGAGCCAAAGCGCGGCGCGATGGCGGAAACATTCAAGCCGGAGCCAATCGGGCCGACGCTCGGCTTCCTCGCCTCGCAACGGACCTTTGTCATCGTGCTGATCGGGTTTTGCCTGACGAGCTACACCAATTACGCCACATCAGCCTGGATTCCGCCGTTCCTGGCACGCGTGCATCAACTCTCCAGCGCCGAGATCGGCACCTATGCCGGTACCTTCAAGGGCCTGAGCGGGATGGCGGGCACGCTGGTCGGCGGTCTGGTGGTGGCGCTGGTCAGCCGCCGAGACGATCGCTGGAAATTATGGGCGCCCGCGATCATGTCGGGGCTTGCGGGCCCGGTGTTTGCGCTGTGCATGCTGACGCCTGACTTCACCACCATGGTCGCGGCGCTGGCGCTGACCTCATTCCTGGTCGGCTTCCATCTCGGGCCGATCTTTGCGGTGGCGCAGACCGTCGCCAGGTCGAGCATGCGGGCGCTGGCGTCGGCGATCGTGCTGGTTGACCGCGACCTGCTTTGGCCAGGGCGTCGGCCCGCTCGCCGTCGGCATGCTCAACGACGCGCTCAAGAGCGATTTTGGCGCGGAGGCCGTGCGGTATTCGCTGCTGTCGGCCGCGGTCACGACCACCTTGGGCGCCCTGTTGTTCATCTGGGCGGCCGGATCGATTCGCGGCGATATCCAGCGGGCGAGCTGATCCGACCTGCTCGCCGTCGGCTCTTCCCTTTGTTTTTACTGCTGTTTCGAACCCGGTGTGAGCCGCGTTTGATCCGGCACGCAGGCTGTATGTGACCTGCATCACGGATGCATGGGCAAAAAACCGGCCACAAACTGGCCGAATGAAACCATTTTGCCGAAACCGCGAAACGATCCTGAAACAGACAGGGCGTACGTCTCTTCCCAACACGGGACGCCAAAGGCGTCCGGGAGGCACCACATGAACCACTCCTTTCACTCGGCGGATCGCAGTACCCACCTGAAGATCGTGGTTGTCGCATTGGTGGCCGGTATCGCGGTTGCGGCCTTCGGCATTTCGGCTAGGACCGGTTCTGAGTACAGCCAGACTGCCCAGGTCGTAAAAGCGGGCAAGCCGGTGGTCGTCACCAGCTCGAACACCTCGACGGTCCGTTAAACGATAGCGATATCGTTGGAATAAAAATGGCCGCCCTCGGGCGGCCTTTTTGTTTGCGGCAGTCTCGGAGATCAACGTCAAGCCATCGAGAAAATGGCGCGAGAGACGGGACTCGAACCCGCGGCCTCCGCCGTGACAGGGCGGCGCTCTAACCAACTGAGCTACTCCCGCGGATGCCGTAATCAGATCCTGACCCGCGCAGAACCGAGGGCATAAAGGCCCGCTCCCGCTTAGTCAAGGACGTTGCGAATCCCCGCGCCAGAAGGGCGTTTCTGCGATTGTGATGCAAATAACGGCCTGTTTTCAGGTAAAACAACGCAGCCGGCGATTATCCGAATCGTTTAAGGCCTGCTACGTCTGGGTTTCTTGAAATCCTCCCCGCTCCGGTTGTACCGGAACCGCGGGTTTCAAGTCACCACGAACGCATTTTTCCAGCGCGGACCGGTGCCAACGAACGCGCTCAAAGCCATTCAACCAACGAGGAGGGCCAGACATGGCGAAGAAAGCGGCGGCTCCGGCCACCATCACACTGAAGCATCTGGCAGCGGCTCTCGCCGAGGAACACGATCTGTCGAAAAAAGCCGCCGAGGCGATCCTGACCGACATGGTCGGCAAGATCACAAAACACCTGAAAAAGGGCGAGCGGATCCGGATCGTTGGTCTCGGCATCCTCCAGGTCCGCAAGCGCGCCGCCCGCACCGGGCGCAACCCCGCCACTGGCGAGCCGATCCAGATCAAGGCCAGCAAGAAGGTCGCGTTCCGAGCGGCCAAGGAACTCAAGGAAGCGGTCTGACCAAGGCTCCCCTAGACCGATCGCACCCGAAGCGTCATTCCGGCGAGGACCCGGAATGGCGCTTTTCTGTTATAGAGCGCTTTCCTCGCTCAACTTTTCCGGATCGTCATGCTGGCCTCGCCCCTCGCGTTCACCCACGATGTCACCGAGCGCCTCCTGCGCTATGTCGTGATCGACACCCAGTCCGATCCGGCCTCGCCGACCTGCCCTTCCACCGAGAAGCAGAAGAATTTGGGCCGCCTGCTGGCGTCAGAGCTGCAGGCGATGGGTGTCACCGACGCCCATCTCGATGAGCACGGCTATGTCTACGCGACGATCCCGGCCACTACCGAGAAGAAGGTCCCGGTGATCTGCTTCTGCTCGCATATGGACACTTCCCCGGATTGCACCGGGGCCAACGTCAAGCCGCAGATCGTGAAGAATTATCGCGGCGGCGACATCGTGCTGCCGGCTGATCCCACCCAGGTGATCCGCTTTGCCGACCATCCCGCCCTCGCCGACCAGATCGGGCATGACATCATCACGACCGACGGCACCACGCTGCTCGGGGCCGACAACAAGGCCGGTCTCGCCGAGATCATGGATGCGGCACGGTTCCTGATCGAAAATCCGCAAATCAAGCACGGCACGATCAAGATCCTGTTCACCCCGGATGAAGAGATCGGCCGCGGCGTCGACAAGGTCGACCTGAAAAAGCTCGGCGCCGATTTCGCCTATACGATGGACGGCGAAAGCGCCGGGCATATCGAGGACGAAACCTTTTCAGCCGACGGCGCCACCATCACCATCGAAGGCGTCTCGACCCATCCCGGTTTTGCCAAAGGCAAGATGGAGCACGCCATCAAGATCGCAGCCGCCATCATCGACCGCCTGCCCAAGGATACCTGCTCGCCCGAGACGACTGAAGGCAAAGAAGGTTTTCTGCACCCGATCGGCATTTCCGGCGCGCTGGAGAAAGCCACCATCGGCTTCATCGTGCGCGATTTCACCGATGAGGGCCTGCAGCAAAAGGAAGCCCTGCTCGAAGGCATCGTCAAAGACGTGATGAAGGACTATCCGCGCTCCACGTACCGGATGGAAGTCAAGCCGCAATACCGCAACATGAAACAGGTGATCGACCGTCACCCCGAGACGGTCGAGTACGCCATCGAGGCGATCAAGCGCGCCGGGCTGACGCCGGTGCGAAGCTCGATCCGCGGCGGCACCGATGGCTCACGCCTGTCCTTCATGGGCCTGCCCTGCCCCAACATTTTTGCCGGCGAACACGCGTTCCATTCGCGGCTGGAGTGGGTCAGCCGTCAAGATATGGAGAAGGCGGCGGAGACCATCGTGCATCTGGCGATGATCTGGGAAGAGCGGGCGTAGCAGTTTTCGCGCGGCTCTATCCCCGTCATTGCGAGCAAAGCGAAGCAATCCATCGATCGGCAAATGCGGAAGGATGGATTGCTTCGTCGCTGTCGCTCCTCGCAATGACGGGGAAAGAGCTGCGCGGCTATTACGACGCCCTTGCGGTCACAATCCAGACCGACGCCGGCAGCAGCACCGCGTCGCCCTTCGCGAACGGCGTGAGCGCTTCGCGAATGGAAGCGGCGACGGCAGCGCGAGCTTCCTCCGGCTGGCCATCCAGCGCCCGGCTCACCGGTCCGATTTCCAGCGCACCCTGCACTGCGCCGTCGAGGCCGCGGCCGATCGCTGCATCCAGCAACAGCGGACACGCTTCCATTTCGACGCCGGCAAAGCCGGCCGCGTCCAGGATACGGCGCACGCGCGCCTCCGAGGCAAATGCAAACGGTCCCGGGTCCTCCGGCCCAAGCTGCGGCAGCTTTGGCACGTGCTTGTAGGCGGCCGCAAGCGGCGCCATGAAGAACGGATTTTCGCGCGGCTCGCGCCAGCACGCGAACGCCAGCCGCCCCGAAGGCTTCAGCGCCCTGCGCATGTTCGAGAAAGACAGCGCCGGATCGGCAAAGAACATCACGCCGAACCGCGAGGCCAGGACATCGAAGCTGGCAAGCTCGAACGGATAGACGGTGGCGTCGGCAAGGATGAAATCGATCGGCAGATCCTTTGGTGCAGCCTGCCGCGCCCGCTCCAGCATCGGGCCGGATACGTCGATGCCGAGCACATGGCCCGATGGCGCGACCTTCCGCGCAAACGCAATCGCGGTGGCACCACTGCCGCAACCGATATCGATGACGCGGTCGCCCGGCTTCAGCCTGGCCCGGTCGATGACAAGGTCGGCGACCGGCTTGAGCAGCACGTCCTGTGCCGCCTGCCGCTCCGCCCAGCGCTGGCCGGCCGGCCCATTCCAGTAGGCGACCTGGTCGGCGTTTTGTTCGTGGCTTGCCGGTGTGTCCATTTGCGCGCTCCTTTTTCAATTTCGAACGTCCGTCGCACCTGTGCCAAGCCGTTGCCGTATCATTGCCGTGATGCCGCTTAGTTTGTTCATGTACCCCGAAATTTACAGTCATAACTACACTTTCGTGCATTTCCTTCGGAACGATATCCCGCCTTTCGCGTGATCTATTGCCGCAAGGCAACTGACCGGCACTAGCACCTGGAGGGATCAAGATGAACGGGATGCGCAAATATGCGTTCGGCGCCGCAGCGGCGGCCGCTCTTTTTATAATTCCGATTTCGGCCTTTTCTCAATCCATTGAGATTGGACCGGGAGGCGTTCGGGTAGATCGAGGAGGCGGGCGATGCGAGCAACTGAGGCTTGCCTGCGAAAACAAGGACGCGCTGGGAGAGCGGGGCGAAGGAAATTGCCGCAGATATCGGGAAGCCTGCGGGCGACCAGTTCGGAGAGATTTGTGCGCCGAACTAAGATATGCTTGCCTCAACAAGGATGAGTTGGGTGAGCGCGGCGAAGGAAATTGCCGTCGGTATCGCGAGACTTGTAGAGGTTACTAATTCTTAGTCGCGGGGTGGTCCGGCATCGCTCGGCACCGCCCCGCGCTGCACCTGTTAGCGTTTAGATTGCTGGTCATGGCGTCCTCCATTACGCATCGTGATCGGAAGCTCGGCTCGATGCCGATCAGGTCCGTCGTCGCTCAGCGAGCTTCGACGCTAGCCTGCGCCCTGGAGGCGCTAACGCCGAATTAATCTCATAGGCCTATTATTTCAGGCAGTTCTAGTTGGGTGTCGCGTAAGGGAGCCGTCGCGAGGGACGATCCAGCGACGGCTCCTTTTTCATTTCACTCATTTGAGGTAGTACCGTGACCACGGCATCGGAAACGCAGAGCCAAACCGAGCAACCCGAATCCACCGCACCGAGCAAGCAATCGAGCCGAAAATCGGTCTTGGCGCTAGCGGTGTTCGCTCTTGGAATAAACAGTGCGGCGGCAGTCTATACGCTGCCGCCGGATTTTACCCTGCCGGATATCAGCCGTTTGGCCGAACTGCTTCCACATCAGAAAGCTTCCGGTCCGATAGCAGATCCGGCTGTTGCCGCATTGAAGGATATCAAGTCGGCTCAGCAGCAACACGTTGTCGCGCTGCACGAGAACAATATCCTGTTGCAGCAAAACACAGCTCTTCTTCAGCAGGATTCAATTGCGCTTGCTTCTCTGAGACAGAGCGTCGTGGATGAGCAAGTCAGTGTGAAGAAAATATCTGCTCAGATAGCGGATGAACATGAAGACGTGAAGAAGATATCTGCTCAGCTTTCCAAGCTTATGGCGAAGGTCGACTCGCTGCAAAATGCAATGAAGCCGGAAATAACTTCCTCCATTTCAGCAAGGCACGCTCAAAACCGGCTATCCCGAGTAGTGCGCAAGAAGATGGCCCCGCAGCCCAAATTTGAGGGACCTGTTTCGCTGGGAGGAACTCCCCTAAGTCTCCCGGCTGCCACGCCAACCCCAGAAAGTTGAATGAGAAGAGCGTAAGGCCAGTCCGCCTTCGCTCTTCAAGCTCCGCGCGACAGCCTTCGCCCCTGCGGAGGAGCAAACGGTCGCGCCACTGCCGCGAAGCTGGCATGCCCAGCCGAAGCCCCCGTAGGGCTTTTACGTTCCGGAATGTTCCGCACCGGTCCGCCTACGCTCTTCGAGCTTCGACGCGACAGCCTTCACCCCTGCGGAGGAGCAAACGTTGCGTCACTGCCGCGAAGGGGCTGGCATGCCGAGCCGAAGCCCGCAGGGCGAAGGCTGGTAGGCGGCGAGAGATTCGAACTCCCGACCCTCTCGGTGTAAACGAGATGCTCTAACCAGCTGAGCTAGCCGCCCGTAAGCCGCCTGTTTAGCCTCTCGAACCCCTTTGGTGCAAGGTGGGATATCCGCGCTTGGTTGCACTAGTCGCCCGGCCGCCCCGGCAACGCCCCAATCCCGTGGATCCACGGCGCGGCGGAGCGGCACCAGATTTGCCGCGCCGGCTTGAGCCGATCGCGCTGGCGGATGCTGCCCCAGCGGATGCCCCAATCATCTGGTCCGCCGTCTCCGCTGGTGAACAATGGCGAGCCGCAGACTTCGCAAAAGTGCTGAAAGCGCGTCCGGCCGTTATCGCCCTTCTTCGGATAGACCTTCGCCGGCGCGCCGGTCAGGCGGACCTGCTCGGCCGAACAGATCACCGTCACCCGGTACGGCGAGCCCGTCAGGTTTTGGCAATCGGTGCAGTGACAGATCGACACTCTTTCAGGATCGATATCGGCCCGATAGGTCACCCGCCCGCAATGGCATTGCCCGTCGATTTCCATCCCTCATCAACGCCGTCCGCCGGGCCGAGGTTCAAGCCGAGTCACAGCCGCACAAACAAAAACGGCGCCCGAAGGCGCCGTTTTATCAATTCAGTTCGATGATCGGTGGTGACTGATCGAGCTCAGTGGGCCGTCAGGCCACCGGCCGCTTCGTCCGAGGCGTCCTGCTTGACCGGCACCTTGGTGTCCTCTTCCCAGACGATCGGCACTGGGGCGCGGACCAGCGCCTTGCCGACGACGTCATCGAGCCGAGCAACCGGGACGATATCCATACCGCCCTTGATCGCATCGGAAATCTCCGTGAGATCCTTGGCGTTGTCCTCGGGGATCAGCACCGTCTTGATGCCGCCGCGGGCGGCCGCGAGCAGCTTCTCCTTCAGGCCACCGATCGGCAGCACGCGACCACGCAGCGTGATTTCGC
Organism: Bradyrhizobium sp. AZCC 1577; assembly: GCF_036924575.1. NCBI lineage: Bacteria > Pseudomonadati > Pseudomonadota > Alphaproteobacteria > Hyphomicrobiales > Nitrobacteraceae > Bradyrhizobium > Bradyrhizobium sp. AZCC 1577. Next base: position 4,363,556 of record NZ_JAZHRQ010000001.1, on the reverse strand, counting down.
CGGTCATCGCGACATCGTGCCGGACCGGAATGCCGGTCATGACCGAGATGATCGCAGTGGCCATCGCGACACCCGCCGACGGTCCGTCCTTCGGGGTTGCGCCCTCCGGCACGTGGACGTGGATGTCGCGCTTGTCGAACAGCGGCGGCTCGACGCCGTAGTTGATCGCCCGCGAGCGGACGTAGGACGCCGCCGCCGAGATCGACTCCTTCATCACGTCACGCAGGTTGCCCGTGACCGTCATCTTGCCCTTGCCGGGCATCATGACGCCTTCGATCGTCAAGAGCTCGCCGCCGACGTCGGTCCAGGCCAGACCCGTAACGATACCGACCTGCGGCTCGCTCTCGATCTCGCCGAAGCGATACTTCGGCACGCCGAGGAAGTCTTCGAGAGTCTTCTCGGTGACCTTGACCGACTTCTTCTTGGAGATCATCAGCTCCTTCACCGCCTTGCGGGCGAGTGTGGAGAGCTCACGCTCCAGGTTACGCACACCCGCTTCTCGGGTGTAGCGGCGGATCATCAACAGCAGAGCATCGTCGTCGATCGACCATTCCTTGGAATCGAGGCCATGCTTGGAGATGGCGTTCGGGATCAGGTGCTTGCGCGCGATCTCGACCTTCTCGTTCTCGGTGTAGCCGGCGATCCGGATGATCTCCATGCGGTCCATCAGCGGCCCCGGAATATTGAGCGTATTCGCGGTCGTGATGAACATGACGTTCGACAGATCGTAATCGACCTCCAGATAGTGGTCGTTGAAGGTCGAGTTCTGCTCGGGGTCGAGGACCTCGAGCAGCGCCGACGACGGATCGCCGCGGAAATCGGCGCCCATCTTGTCGATCTCGTCCAACAGGAACAGCGGATTCGAGGTCTTGGCCTTGCGCATCGACTGGATGATCTTGCCGGGCATCGAGCCGATGTAGGTGCGGCGGTGACCGCGGATTTCCGCTTCATCCCGCACGCCGCCGAGCGAGACGCGCACGAATTCGCGGCCCGTGGCTTTTGCGATCGACTTGCCGAGCGAAGTCTTGCCGACGCCGGGAGGCCCGACCAGACACAGGATCGGTCCGGTCAGCTTGTTGGCGCGCGACTGCACGGCGAGATACTCGACGATGCGGTCCTTGACCTTCTCGAGCCCGTAATGATCGGAGTCCAGCACGGCCTGGGCCTGCTCGAGATCCTTCTTGACCTTGGACTTCTTGTTCCACGGAATCGACAACAGCCAGTCGAGATAGTTGCGCACGACGGTGGCTTCCGCGGACATCGGCGACATCTGGCGCAGCTTCTTCAACTCGTGCTGCGCCTTCTCCCGCGCTTCCTTGGAAAGCTTGGTCTTGGCAATCTTCTCTTCCAGATCGGCCAGCTCGTCGCGACCTTCGTCGTCGCCGAGCTCCTTCTGGATCGCCTTCATCTGCTCGTTCAGGTAATACTCGCGCTGGGTCTTCTCCATCTGGCGCTTGACGCGCGAGCGGATGCGCTTCTCGACCTGCAGCACCGAGATTTCGCTCTCCATCAGGCCCAGCACCTTCTCCAGGCGCTGCGTGACGGACAACGTCTCCAGGATGCCCTGACGATCGGCGATCTTGACGGCGAGATGCTGCGCCACCTGATCGCTGAGCTTGGCGAAATCAGTGATCGCCTGAACCACGCCGACGACTTCGGCGGAGATCTTCTTGTTCAGCTTCACATAGCTTTCGAAGTCGGACACGACCGAGCGCGCCAGAGCTTCGGCTTCGACCGAGTTGGCGTCGGTATCGGCGAGCGCGATCGCGGTCGCCTCGTAATATTCGACGCGGTCGGAATACTTTTGCACACGCGCGCGCTCAAGCCCTTCGACCAGCACCTTCACGGTGCCATCGGGAAGCTTCAGCAGTTGCAGCACGCTGGCGAGCGTACCGACTTCGTAGATGGAATCCGAGCTTGGATCGTCGTCGGACGCGTTCTTCTGCGTCGCGAGCAGGATCAGCGCGTCGTTCTTCATCACCTCTTCGAGGGCGCGAATCGATTTCTCGCGGCCGACGAACAGCGGCACGATCATGTGCGGAAATACGACGATGTCGCGGAGCGGCAGCACCGGATACGAATGGCTTTCGCCGAGAATGATGGTTGGCCGGGTTTTTGGAGTCGTCATGGCCTATTCCTTCTGTTTTGCCCCCTTGCACGCAGTCCGCATCGCTTGCGCAACCGCCACAAGGTGCTGGGAGTTCCGGGCCGGTCGGCCGCCTTCGCTGCCGCCTCTCACCGGATGATCTTTGCGACGAATCTCGAACGTGATTTCCGCCACCATGGGCATTAGGTGGCTATCGGGTATGGGGGTGTCAAGTCACGGAAAATGACCGCAAATTGCGGATCAGACGCGCGAAAAACGCTTACGCCACAGCGGCCGCCGAAACGCTCGGCAGCCGCGTTATTCAAAGGTATGAGTTCTGGCCGGCGCGACGGTATCAGGCGCTGGCGCTGCTCTCGACGGCCCGGTCCGAACGGTCCGCATAAATGTAGAGCGGACGGGCAGTTCCCTCGACAACTTCGCGCGAGATCACAACCTCTTCGACACCTTCCAGGCCCGGCAGATCGAACATCGTCTCGAGCAGGATGCTTTCGAGGATCGAGCGCAACCCGCGCGCGCCGGTCTTGCGCTCGATCGCCTTGCGGGCGACCGCGCCAAGCGCCTCGTCGGCGAAGGTGAGTTCGATGTTCTCCATTTCGAACAACCGCTGGTATTGTTTCACCAGCGCGTTCTTCGGATCGGTCAAGATCTTCTTCAGCGAGGTCTCGTCGAGATCCTCCAGCGTCGCAACCACCGGCAGGCGGCCGACGAATTCGGGGATCAGGCCGTACTTCAGCAAGTCTTCCGGCTCGACATGGCGGAAGATTTCGCCGGTGCGGCGGTCTTCGGGCGCCAGCACCTGGGCGGCGAAACCGATCGAGGTCGAACGACCGCGTGCGGAGATGATCTTCTCAAGGCCTGAGAACGCGCCGCCGCAGATGAACAGGATGTTGGTGGTGTCGACCTGCAGGAACTCCTGCTGCGGGTGCTTGCGGCCGCCCTGCGGCGGCACGGAGGCGACCGTGCCTTCCATGATCTTCAACAGCGCCTGCTGCACGCCCTCACCCGACACGTCGCGGGTGATCGACGGGTTGTCGGACTTGCGGCTGATCTTGTCGATTTCGTCGATATAGACGATGCCTCGCTGCGCGCGCTCGACATTGTAGTCGGCGGACTGCAACAGCTTCAGGATGATGTTCTCGACGTCCTCGCCGACGTAACCGGCTTCGGTCAGCGTCGTCGCGTCCGCCATGGTGAACGGCACGTCGAGAATGCGCGCCAGCGTCTGCGCCAGCAGCGTCTTGCCCGAACCGGTCGGACCGATCAGCAGGATGTTCGACTTCGCGAGTTCGACGTCGTTGTGCTTGGTCTGGTGATTGAGCCGCTTGTAGTGGTTGTGAACGGCGACCGAGAGCACCTTCTTGGCATGGCTCTGGCCGATCACGTAGTCGTCCAGCACCTTGCAGATTTCCTTCGGCGTCGGGATGCCGTCGCGCGACTTCACCAGCGAGGACTTGTTCTCCTCACGGATGATATCCATGCAGAGTTCGACGCATTCGTCGCAGATGAATACGGTGGGACCCGCGATGAGTTTGCGGACTTCGTGCTGGCTCTTTCCACAGAACGAGCAATACAGCGTGTTCTTGGAGTCGCTCGTGCCAACCTTACTCATTCCTGTCTCCGTCCGCCGTTCGATCCGTTACCCGATCGACCCATTCCGGCACTGTCACCGGACCTGAAGGTAGATAGAGCAAATTCCGTACCAAAAAAGACCCTAACTCAATTACGCACCGTGCGAATCACGGCGTCTCGATTCCCCCGCGATCTTAACCCAATCCATACAGCCAACCATGCTGGCACCCGACTATCAAGAATTCGCTAATCGGGCTCGGAATTGCTACCCGTGACAATACCGTGATTTGTGGCGTTCGCACGGGGAGAAGTTGACGAAATCGACCGAGCGTTGCGGTATTGCCACGCCGCAAAACCGGCACGAAAGCGGAACTTTCGGCCTACGCGGGGGCATAGGCGCGGCTTTCGGCCACATTTGCCGATTCAACCAACCGTTAAGGTCAACGCGGGGTGTCGCGATCCGTATCCTTACGGGACCCTCACCGGCGTCACTTCTTCGGGGCGCTTGTCGATCACCTTGTCGACGATCCCGAAGTCGTGGGCCATATCGGCGGTCAGGAATTTGTCGCGCTCCAGCGCGTCCTCGATCGCCTTGTAGGTCTGGCCGGTGTGCTTCACGTAGATCTCGTTGAGGCGCTTCTTGAGATTCAGGATCTCTTGCGCGTGCAGCATGATGTCGGTCGCCTGGCCCTGGAAGCCGCCGGACGGCTGATGCACCATGATGCGCGAATTGGGCAGCGAGAAGCGCATGTCCTTTTCACCAGCCGCGAGCAACAGCGAACCCATCGAGGCCGCCTGCCCGGTGCACAGCGTCGACACCGGCGGACGGATGAATTGCATGGTGTCGTAGATCGCAAGCCCCGATGTCACCACGCCGCCGGGCGAGTTGATGTACATCGAGATTTCCTTCTTCGGATTCTCCGCCTCGAGGAACAGAAGCTGCGCGACGACGAGCGTCGACATGCCGTCTTCGACCGGACCGGTCAGGAAGATGATGCGCTCCTTCAGAAGCCGCGAGAAAATGTCGTAGGCGCGTTCGCCGCGGTTGGTCTGCTCGACCACCATCGGAACGAGGTTCATGTAGGTTTCAACGGGATCGCGCATGAATCACCCAAGGGTTCGGATAGAGAATAAGCGGGAACGAACATCTATCGGCAAGGCAGGCATGACTGCCGCGCACGGACGAACGTCCCGTGATGCAGGACTTCAACTCAGCTCACAGATATGAGCCAATTTCCTGGCGACAAGGCCGGGCAATTGCGGAGCCGAATGAGAGAAGTTCAAACTGATTCGCGGCCGATCTCATAGCCACGGGTGCCGTCACCACGCCGCTATCGCCGTTCATCATTAATGCCGGCCTGACCAAATCGATCAGGCTGCACTCTTCTCGTCGGCCTCGTCGTCCTTGAACAGGTCCTCGCGCGAGACCTTCTTTTCGGTCACGCTGGCGAGTTCGAGGATGAAATCGACCACCTTGTCTTCATAAATCGGCGCACGAAGCTGGGCCAGCGCATTGGCATTGTTGCGATAGTAGTCCCAGACCTCCTTCTCGCGGCCGGGCATCGATCGCGCCCGCTCGATCACCGCGCGGCTGACTTCGTCATCGGTCACGGTGATCTTGTTCTTCTCGCCGATCTCCGACAGCACGAGGCCGAGCCGGACGCGGCGGTCGGCGATCTTCTTGTACTCTTCCTTGGCCGCCTCCTCGGTGGTGTTCTCGTCGGCAAAGGTCTTGCCGGAGGATTCCATCTCGGCCTTGATCGAGTTCCACATCAGGTTGAACTCTTCCTCGATCAGCGACGGCGGCGCCTCGAATTTGTGGCTGTCGTCGAGCCGGTCGAGCAGCGCGCGCTTGACGCGCTGGCGCGTGGCTCCGGCGAACTCGGCGACCAGCCGCTCGCGCGCGGCCTCCTTCAGCTTGTCGAGCGATTCCAGGCCGAGGGTTTTTGCAAACTCGTCGTTGATCTCAGTCTCACCCGGGGCCTCGATCAGGGTTGCCGTGGTCTCGAACTCGGCCGGCTGGCCGGCGAGCTTCTCGCTGGCGTAATTCTTCGGGAACGACACTTTCAGTGTGCGGGTTTCACCGGCCCCGATGCCGACGAGTTGTTCCTCAAAACCCGGAATGAACTGCCCGGTGCCGATCACGACCTGGATGCCCTCGCCGGTGCCGCCGTCGAACGGCACGCCGTCGATAGAACCCTTGAAGCTGATGGTGACGCGATCGCCGGTTTCGGCCTTGGCGCCCTCGGCCTTGGCCGCATAGGGACGGTTCTGGTCGGCAATGCGCTTGATCGCCTCGTCGACCTCGGCATCGGTCACTTCGACCACCGGCTTCTCCACCGAGAAGGTCTTGAAATCGGCGAGCTGGATCGTCGGCACCACCTCGATCGCCACCGTGTAGGTCAGGTCGCTCTTGCCGGCGAGCAGTTCCTCTACCTCTTTCTGCTCGGTCGGCAACGTGATCTTGGGCTCGGTCGCGAGGCGGAAACCGCGGTCGGTGAAGATCTGCGTGTTAGTGTCGCGGATGGTCTGGTCGATGGTCTCCGCCATCACCGAGCGGCCATACACCTTCTTCAGATGGCTCACCGGCACCTTGCCGGGGCGGAAGCCATTGAGCTTCACCTTGTCCTTGAGGTCGACCAGCTTGGCATCGGCCTTGGCATCGAGATCCGATGCGGGAACGCTGACCTTGAACTCGTGTTTCAATCCCTCGGCGAGGGTTTCGGTGACCTGCATGGTGTCAATCTTCTTCCGCTTGCGCCGGGCCAAACGGCCGCGGCAGTGTCTAATTTTGTTCGACGCGCAAGCCTTGCAGCCCTGCGCCGGTGGTTCGGCTGACCTTGGCTCCCCCAAGGGGGAGGCAAGCCCTCCAGTATTCGTCATGCAAACGCTTGGATAGAGCGCTTGGTGCGGGCGGAGGGACTCGAACCCCCACAACTTTCGTCACTGGAACCTAAATCCAGCGCGTCTACCAGTTCCGCCACGCCCGCGTGAAAAGCATCCATACCCGGCCGCGATGCCGCGGGCGGCGGGCTTATAACATGAGCCTACACCTCCGCAGCAAAAAAATGGCCCTTTTTGACAGCCCCGGGGCAAGGCGTCACAGCTAGGACAGGCACATCAGAAAATGGTCCACATCGGTCCGATGGCAAGCCCCAAATCGACGCTAGATCGACGCAAGCTGCTGGCCGGGCTGGGCGCCGCCGCCCTCGCTCCGATATGGCCGGTTTCCGGCGCAGCCCAGGGACGTCCCCCGCTGACGTTACAGGCCACGCCGGAGACTCTCGCACTCCGGCCGGGCGGTACGGCCGCGCCGGTCTGGTCGCTGCAAGGACCCGACCTCACCTTCAAGCGCGGCGAGACGGCCGAGATCGCCTTTGCCAATGAGCTGCCGGTGCCGGTCGTCCTCAACTGGCGGGGTATAGACGGCGTTCCGGTTCACGCCCCCCTCACGGCGCGCGCAGCCCTCGCAAGCGGTGGCAAGGCCACCTTGCAGCTTCCGCTGCGCCACGCTGGGACCCTCCTCTGTGACTCCGGGCTGCTTGGCGATCGACAGGCACAACCAGCGCGGGCACGGCCGTTGATCGTTCGCGAAACCGAGCCGGTCGCCGTCGACCGCGACGAGGTGCTCCTGATCGAGGACTGGCAGGCAAGGCCCGATGGAACAGTGATCGCGCCGGGAATCGATCCGAAGGACACTGCACGCCTCCATACGATTAACGGCCGGACTTCGCTCGAACTCTCAGGTCGGACCAACGAACGGATCAGGCTCCGCATCATCAGCGGCTGCCAACGCTCTGTTATGGCTATCAAACTGGAAGGGCTCGAGGTCCGGGTCATGGCCATTGACAGCCAGCCCTCGGAGCCGTTTCCGGCCCGCAATGGCGCGCTGGTACTGGCGCCGGGCGGGCGGGTTGACGCCTTCATCGATTTGACCGCCTCAGTAGGCACGACCCATGCGATCCTGCTGCATGATGGCAAGGAAGCCCGCCCGATCGGCAAGCTTGTCGTCTCCAGCGAACCGCCGGTCCGCGCGGCCCCGCTGCCACCCGCCCCGCCGCTGTCCTCCAACGGCCTGCCCGAGCGGCTCGACCTCAAGGGGGCGATCCGGATCGATGTCGGGCTGGGCGAACCTTCCGGCGACTGGATGACGCCAGCCGATTTTGCCGTGAGTGCCCCGCCCGCCTTTCGCGCCAGGAAAGGTCGCACCGTGGTGCTGGCGCTCACCAACCGCGCCGCGGTCGCCACCATTTTCCACCTCCACGGCCATCACTTCCGCCTGCTGGACCGGCTCGACGATGGCTGGAAGCCGTTCTGGCTGGATACGCTGGCGATCGATCCCGGCCAGACCCAACGCATCGCCTTTGCCGCCGAACATGCCGGCCGCTGGCTGATCGAATCCGTCGCCACCGACTGGGCGGCACCGCGGCTGGTGCGATGGTACGCAGTCGAATGAGGAGCAAGCCATGAGCAAGCCGGTTCCCGCCATACGCAGCGTCAAGGCGCGAGCGCTCGTCGTGCCGCTCGCGCGCCCCGTGAAGAACGCCTTTGGCGTGATCGACGTCGGCCCGCTGGTCCTGATCGACGTCGAGACCGATCGAGGCGTTACCGGCCACTCCTACATTTTTGCCTACAGCAAGCTGACTCTGAAGCCACTGGTGCACCTGACTGAGGAGATCGGGCGCGAACTCACCGGCAGACCAGTTGCGCCCTACGATCTGATGGCGGCGATGGACGCAAAATTCCGCCTGCTCGGCTGGCAGGGCCTCGTCGGCATGGCGGTATCCGGCCTCGACATGGCCTACTGGGACGCACTCGGCCAGTTGGCCAATAAGCCGGTGGTTGAACTGCTCGGCGGTTCGCCAAAACCGATCCGGGCCTATGACAGCTATGGCGTGGTCGATCCGGCGGCGGACGAAAGAGCGCTGCGCCGCTCGCTCGAACAGGGATTTCGCGGCATCAAGATCAAGGGCGGCGACGGCGATGCCGCCAATGACGAGCGCGTGGTCAAGGGCGTGCGCGCCCTCACGGGCCCCGACATCGCGCTGATGATCGACTTCAACCAGTCGCTCGATCCCGCGGAAGCCGCGCGCCGTATCGCTCGCCTCGCGCCCTACGATCTGCACTGGATCGAAGAACCCGTGCCGCAGGAAAACCTCTCGGGACACGCCAAGGTCCGCGAGACTTCGCCGACGCCAATTCAGGCCGGCGAGAACTGGTGGTTCCCGCGCGGCTTCGCGGAAGCGATCGCGCTAGGTGCCAGCGATTTCATCATGCCCGATCTGATGAAGTGCGGCGGCGTCACCGGCTGGCTGCAGGTCGCCGCCCAGGCGCACGCCGCCAACATCCCGATGTCGAGCCATCTCTTCGCCGAAGCCAGCGCCCACATGCTGGCGGTGACGCCAACCGCGCACTGGCTCGAATTTTTGGATTTCGCCAGCGTCATCCTCGCCCATCCCGCCGAGATCGTCGACGGCACGGTCACCGCGCGTGGACCGGGGCTGGGGCTGGAGTGGAATGAGACGGCGGTGGCGAAGTATCTGACCGCGTAGGATGGGTAGAGCGATGCGAAACCCATCATCTAACCAAGCCGCGGGAATTGATGGGTATCGCTTTGCTCCACCCATCCTACGCAACTAATACTCAATGCCGAACTCGTCATAGAGCCGGCGGAATACTGCCGGCAGCACCTCCGGCAAATCCTCTGCAATAAGTCCCGGCCCTGCCTCGCCCGCGGCTTCGCCGTGCATCCAGACGCCGATGCAGGCAGCTTCATAGGCCGCCACGCCTTGCGCCAGCAGCCCCGCGATCATGCCGGCCAACACATCGCCGGCTCCCGCCGTCGCGAGCCAGGGCGGCGCGTTGGAGGCGATGCTGGCGCGCCCGTCGGGCGAAGCCACCACCGTGTCCGGTCCCTTCAGCAGCACCACCGCTCTGGAGCGCTGGGCGGCGTCGCGCACCCGCTCCAGCTTCGAACGGCCGGGGTGCTTGTTGCTGATATCGCTGAACAGGCGCGGAAACTCGCCCTCATGCGGGGTCAGCACGACCTGCGGATCCTCGCTCGCCCTGATCTGTTCAAACAGTCGCTCCGGCGCTTCGGCAAAACTCGTCAGCGCATCGGCGTCGAGCACGAGGCCGCGCTTGGTCGACAATGCGGTGTGCACGAGATCGCGCGTGCGTTCACTGATGCCGGCGCCCGGCCCGATCACGATGGAATTGAGCCGTCTGTCGCCCACAAGGTCGGCGAATTCGACGGCAGTATCGACCGGACGCACCATGACTGCCGTCAGAGCCGCGGCATTCACGGCGAGCGCATCGCGCGGCGAGGCCACCGTGACGAGGCCAGCCCCTGCCCGCAGCGCACCACGGGCCGCCAGCCGTGCCGCTCCTGTCGACGCCAGCTCCCCCGACAGCACGACGGCGTGGCCGCGGGCATATTTGTGGCCGTCGATAGAGGGCACCGGAAACGACTTTCGCCAGCTCTGCGGAACGTTCTCGAACGTCTGCGGCCGGATCTCCTCAAGCACATGCGCATCGATGCCGATCTCGGCGACGCGGACGCGGCCGCAATGCTTGCGCCCGGGCATCAACAGATGCGCCGGCTTGCGGCGGAAGAAGGTCACGGTTTCGGCGGCGTTGATTGCTGCACCCATCACCGCGCCCGTGGTGCCATTGATGCCGCTCGGCAGGTCGACGGCCAGCACCGGCGCACCGTTGGCGTTGATCGCCTCGATCATCTCGAGCGGATCGCCCTTGACCGGACGGTTGAGACCTGCGCCGAGCAGCGCGTCGATGATCAAGGCTGGCTTGCCGATCGCCTGTGGGTTGAACGGCAGCACCGGATATTTCCAGCCGCGCGCGGCGAGCGCGGCATCCCCCTGCAGGCTGTCGCGCTCGCACAACAGGATGACGGAAACCTCGCGCCCGCGTGCGGCGAGTTCGGCGGCCGCCACAAAGCCGTCGCCGCCATTGTTGCCGCGGCCGGCGACCACGACGATCGGCCCCTCCTCGACGAGATCCATCGCGACCTCCGCCACGGCCTGGCCGGCGCTCATCATCAACGCGAAGCCGGGCGTTCCGCCGGTGATCGTCAGCCGGTCGGCCCGCTCCATCTCGGTCGTGGTCAAGACTTCCATGCCGAATCCTCGATCCATCCGCCTTTTCTGAAGGCATATCCCCGTCGCGCCCGTGGCCCGCCTCGCCCCGCCTGCACACGAAATGATCGATTTGCCTATTTTGTAAGCTTCGCTATCATGCGAGCCGCCGGCGGACCTCTCTCACTTGCCTGTTAAAAGTCTGATAACGTTCCGAAATCAGCCGCATTAACAACTTGGCATAGACCCTGCTTTTGAGGAAGCCTGTTGGAAAGCCGAGCTCAGGATCGTCGCAGTCAGCGGCAATTATGAGCAGCTCCGGCTTTGCAATCATGAGCAGTTCCGGCTTTGCCGGATGCAAGGATCAAACCAGACGGCGCCAGGTAAGTTCACCAGGCTGCGACATCGAAACTATCTGCACGCTGCAATTTGGAAATGCCCGGGAGGCGCTCAGTGAAGAAGATTGAAGCCATCATCAAGCCATTCAAGCTCGACGAGGTGAAAGAGGCGCTTCAGGAAGTCGGACTGCAGGGTATCACCGTTACCGAGGCCAAGGGGTTCGGCCGGCAGAAGGGGCACGCCGAGCTCTATCGCGGTGCGGAATACATCGTGGATTTCCTGCCCAAGGTGAAAATCGAGATCGTGATTTCGGACGAGCTGGTCGAGAAGGCGATCGACGCGATCCGCCGCGCCGCCCAGACCGGGCGCATCGGCGACGGCAAGATCTTCGTCTCCAATATCGAGGAAGCGATCCGGATCAGAACCGGAGAATCCGGGCTGGACGCTATCTGAGCCGGGTGCTATCCGAAAACTTGCGACTGAAAAACAAGAAAAGGGCTGCTTCCGCGGCCTGATTTCGTTCGCGATGCCTCGATCGTCTGCGAATGTCGCGTTCTGGAAACCGTCCGTAGCCAAAAGGGGTATTCATGAAGACCGCTAAAGACGTCCTGAAGTCGATCAAGGACAACGACGTAAAATACGTCGATCTGCGCTTCACCGATCCGCGCGGCAAGTGGCAGCACGTGACCTTCGACGTCAGCATGATCGAAGAGGACACCTTTGCCGAAGGCCAGATGTTCGACGGCTCCTCGATCGCCGGCTGGAAGGCGATCAATGAATCCGACATGTGCCTGATGCCCGACCCGGTCACCGCGACGATCGACCCGTTCTTCGCCGAGACCACCATGGTCATCGTCTGCGACGTGCTCGAGCCGACCACCGGCGAGCCTTACAACCGCGATCCCCGCGGCATCGCCAAGAAGGCCGAGGCGATGGTGAAATCGTCTGGTGTCGGCGACACCGTGTTCTTCGGCCCCGAGGCCGAGTTCTTCGTGTTCGACGACGTGCGCTACCAGACCACCCCCTACAACACCGGCTTCAAGCTCGATTCCTCGGAACTGCCGATCAATTCGGACACCGAGTATGAGGGCGGCAATCTCGGCCACCGCATCCGCACCAAGGCCGGCTACTTCCCGGTCCCGCCGCAGGATTCGGTGCAGGACATGCGCTCGGAAATGCTCGGCGCGATGGCCAAGATGGGCGTCAAGGTCGAGAAGCATCACCACGAAGTCGCTTCCGCCCAGCACGAGCTCGGCATGAAGTTCGACACCATGACGCTGATGGCCGACCAGATGCAGATCTACAAATACTGCATCCACCAGGTCGCGCACATCTACGGCAAGACCGCCACCTTCATGCCGAAGCCGGTCTACGGCGACAACGGTTCGGGCATGCACTGCCACCAATCGATCTGGAAGGACGGCAAGCCAGTGTTCGCCGGCAACAAATACGCCGACCTCTCGGAGACCTGCCTCCACTATATCGGCGGCATCATCAAGCATGCCAAGGCGATCAACGCCTTCACCAACCCGTCGACCAACTCCTACAAGCGCCTGGTCCCGGGCTATGAAGCCCCCGTGCTGCTCGCCTACTCCGCGCGCAACCGCTCGGCCTCCTGCCGCATCCCGTATACGGCAAACCCGAAGGCCAAGCGTGTCGAAGTCCGCTTCCCCGACCCGATGGCCAACCCCTATCTCGGCTTCGCCGCGATGCTGATGGCCGGCCTCGACGGCATCAAGAACAAGATCGATCCGGGTCCGGCGATGGACAAGGACCTCTACGATCTGCCGAAGGAAGAGCTGAAGCAGATCCCGACCGTGTGCGGCTCCTTGCGGGAGGCGCTGGAAAACCTCGACAAGGACCGCGCCTTCCTCAAGAACGGCGGCGTGTTCGACGATGACTTCATCGACAGCTTCATCGAGCTGAAGATGACCGAAGTCGAGCGCTTCGAGATGACCCCGCACCCGGTCGAGTTCGAGATGTATTATTCGCAGTGATGACGCGCGGCGCTCGCGCCGCCAGTATCACCGTCCGACAATGCAGAGGGCGCTCCCGAGGGGCGCCTTTTGTTTTTGCGAAGGAAAATCAGGCGCTTCGGCCGCCTCGTTCGTGTACTCATGCCGCCAACTGCTGCCGCGAATTCCGCTCATATGGCCGCAAGCGCTCTAAGGCCGCTATGGGGGCAGGAACCTCGCAATGTCGCCGCGCGTTGAGGGGGTCCATCAGAATGCGTCGAAGGAGGACGCGGCCCATGAACAAAGCAACCCTGAATAGAACAGCCTTGAATAGTCTCGCAACCACATGCGTCGCTCTGGCGCTCGCCCTTGCCATGGCTCCGCCGGCCACGGCTCAGGACACCGGGCGGACGAGGGTCGGCACGCTCACCTGTAACATAGCGCCCGGTGTCGGCCTCGTTGTCGGGGGGCAACGGCAACTGAGCTGTGTCTATGCGTCATCGAGAGGCAGGGGCCGCGAGGCTTATGAGGGCACCGTCAGCACGCTTGGCCTCGACATCGGCGCCACGACCGGCGGTCAGTTGGCCTGGGCGATTTTTGCACCGACCACGCTGCGCCGCGCGGCATTGGCGGGAACCTATACGGGTGCGACCGCCGGCGGCACGGTCGGTGCCGGAGCGAGCGCCAACGTCCTGGTTGGAGGCTCGGACCGCACGGTAATGATGCAGCCGCTATCGGTGCAGGGGCAGACAGGCGTGAATATTGCGGCAGGCGTATCCACAATGGAGCTGCGGCCGGCCGCTGCGCCCGCGCGCCGCGCGCCCCAGTGACGACATCGTCGCTGGTGAACTAGTCGGCGGCTTGCCGCCGGGATCATTGTTGCAAGATGCGAAAGGCGCCTGCATTCGGGCGCCTTTTGTTTTCATTTCCGGTCTTGCTCAACGCTAACCGGGCTTCCGCGTGATCTTGCGGTTCCCAAATCCCATTGAAATCAAGACTTCTCCCAAATCGTGGCGGTGATTGTCGCTTTTAGACCTCTCTGGCAGCGTACTGGTGGACAAGAATAACAAGAGGCGACATCAGCCAATGGCGACAAAAGACGGTTTCCCGCCGGATCGTTCTCCTCTCTTTCTGTCCGAACATACCGAAAAAATCGCGCAGCCGGATATAGGGAAGGCTTTGAACAGAGCGGCTATCTCGTCGCGAATCCTTAAGGCGAGTATTTGGGCTGTAACGGCGACAGCGATCGGTATCGCGATCCTATCAGTGGGAGATCCAGTCGCGCTCGTTGAGAACGTCACGGCTACGTGGGTCGAAAAACCGGCGCTCCAGTCTGACGTCGATTCGTCGGCGCCAGCAGTTCAATCAATCGCCGGCACTCAGGACTCGCCGCCGAAGACAAGCGATGTGTCGGCGCGCGACGAAATTGCAGCAGCTTCTGAACCTGCCGATCAGAATCAAACCGTGACCGGTCAACCACCGGCCGAATCCTTGTTGAAGGAATTCGAAGCCTGGGCGGCCAGGGAAGATGCACGGGCACAGGAAGATACACGGGCACAGGTCGTGCCCGTACAGCTCGCGCAAGCTGCCCCAGTGCAGGTTGCGCAAGATGCCCCAGTTCAGGCCCAGCCAACGAAGAAACATCGACGGGCCCGGTCCGTGCACAATGCGCGAGCGGAGATCCGGTCCCAGCGACGTCCCCGAGCAAAGGTCCGGGAAGAGCAAAATGCACCGGTACAGATCGCGCCCGTGCCGGACCCCCGGGCACAGGAGCAGGCTGTGCAAAATGCCCAGACACCGTCGCTCCTGCAAAGCTTGGGTTTGCGTTAGACCAACGTCACCGCAATCGCGCTTCGCCACGACCTCCAATGCAGCAAGCGTAGCCCCGGGTGAGCGCAGCGACACCCGAGATTGCCGCCATCCCCGCATATCGTTGCGCCCATGCGGGCTACTTGCTAGTCGGCGGCTTGCCGCCGGGATCATTGTTGCAAGATACGAAAGGCGCCTGCATTCGGGCGCCTTTTGTTTTTGCGGTATGCCCGCCACTACGTTGCAACCCGCACCTCTGCTGATGACGCTCGCTCGGATGTATCATGGGCCAACCGCCACAGCAGACGAGCCGCGAACAGCGGCAGGATGATTAGCGCGCTGGGAATATGCGCAAAGCCCAATGGAAACATCAGAATGGGCAACATCCATAGCGCCAGCGAAAGGCATTGATCGACAAACGTTTCGTTTCCGCGCTGGCGCAAGAGCGCAACAATCCATCCGAACACGACCATGTCGTAGTTCATTATCCAAGGCAAAAACAGGAAAGTCGCGGTGACGAACAGCGCTTGTGAGAGCACCGGATCCCGCTTGCGCCAGACCGTCCAAACAACCGCGCCAAAAGCGCAGGCCGATACCACCGCTTGGACCACCCAGGCACAACTATCCGGCAGGCCGATAAGGCGAGCGTTGACAAAGGCTGAGGCAACGATCGGCCAGCCCTTGATACCGGCGACGTTCAGCAAGTAATGCTGTTGCGGTGTTACCTTCTGCCAATACTGTATCCAGATATCCGGCCCAAACCATATTGCAGTCGCGGCGACAAGCAACACCGTTGTAGCGACCGCTGAGCTAATGACGCGCCAGTGTCCGCCCAATAGCAACAATACCGGAAGCAGTAGCCCAAATTGCGGCTTGATAGTCAGGATACCGAACAGGATTCCGGCGATGATCGGTCGCCGATCGAGATTTGCCAGTCCGCCGATCAAAAGCGCAGCCGTCAAGAATCCATTTTGGCCCAAGAACACGTTCACGGTGACAGCAGGCGCGACCGCCAGAAATAACCAGTATTTTCGGTCGACGCCACTCGCGATCGCCGCCCACACATAGAGCGCGAGCCCGACTGCGCACCAAACTATGTAGGAAGGCAAAAAGCCCAGCAAACCAAAGGGCCAAATAAGGAGCACAATATGCGGAGGATACGACCAATACATTGGTGCCAAATCGGAGATACCGGTCGCCTTCACCAGTGCAGCCATGTAGACGTCGGAATCAAACCAGTCCGCAGGACCGCTCGAAAACACCGAGCGGCCGCCCATCCAAGTGTTAAGAAAATCCCGACCGACTGGAAAACCGCCCGGGTCGAGAATGAAAGTTGAAAACGACTGATCCGCCGCTAGTTTGAAGTCCAGTGCGACGATAAAGGCGAGGATAGCCGCAGCCGCCGCGGTGAATACCGCATAAACCTTCTCGGATACCGAAGCACGTGCTTGGTGGCCCAACGTTGTCATGCCCGACCAGTACAACGGTAAAGTAAAGGATCTATTCAAGGAAGTTAGCCAGCGACTAGCCATGATCGTCGCGCACGATCGCGTGGATGCCAATATTCGGCTGCTCGTCTTTCGACGGGCAAATCACTTCTGATTTTCAGAAATCGTGTCAAGTCCAGGAAACGAAAAGAATCAAAAATATTCCGCTTTCGTTCTCACCCAAATCACGCGCATAACTCCGTCCGTCTCACGGCGAGATGAGGGGCGGCTCGCGATCGTCACGAACGTGCGGTGAGATGCGATGGACGCGGAATGCGCAAGACGTAGGCGCAGGAAGCGTACGGCGAAGTCGTGTGGTTCGGGCGCCGCGGTGCTGGCGTTAAGTCGGCGGGAAGTGTCCCGCCGATGACGGAGGCAAAAGAGCCGTTCTCCGGGAAGAGCACGAAGTAAGCCGTAAAGCCATTGCGCAGGGAAGGCCGGGCTGCTCCCGCTGTACCTGTATGCTCGTGTGCGCTTTTGCTATGCGCAATGGCACACGAGACCGCGGGTGCAGCAAGCACCCGGTCTTCCCTGCGCCCTCTGTTTGGAGAGGGAGCAAACGAAGATGCAAACCTCGGGCGATCAGCGTCGCGAGATCGCGAACTCATACTCGGTTGTCGTTCACCCGCCAACGGGTCGCGCGAATGCGCGCCCGATGACAGGCTCCGGCGGGTGACCCAGTTCCCAGAGACGGCAGTGATTGAACCGATAAGCCGCGGCGTACTGGATCCCCGCCTTCGCGGGGATGACAGTCAAGTGTTGCGTCGCTATCTCCGCGTCATTGCGCGGAGAATCGCGCCCTACCCCTGCCTCGGCGGATTTTCCTTCAGGAAGCGATCTACGTCCTCCTGCACCGAATATGGCAGAGGGATCGGGTCGCCCATGTGGTCGATCGCGCGGTCGAGGCAGAGGCGCAGCATGCGCGCCAATTCAGCCTTGCGGTACGGCTTGGCGAGCAACAGCACGCCCTCGCCGAGACGCTCGCCCGAACCAAAGGCATCGAAGGTATGGCCGGACGTATAGAGCACTCGGAGCGGCCGGCGCAGCTTGGCGACCTCCTCCACAAGCTGCCGGCCGTTGATCGCGCCGGGCATGACGATGTCGGTGAACAGCAGATCGAATGCTGCACCGGAGTTGACCAGCTCAAGCGCCTGCGCCGCGCTGGCGGCGGCAATGACCGTGTAGCCGAGGCTTTCGAGCCGGCCGACGACGTGCGCCCGCACCACGTCGTCATCCTCCACGCAGAGGATGGTGTCCGTTCCGCCCCGCAGTTCGCCGTCCGCCTCCGGCGGTGCATCGCTCGCGCCAAGCGCGTCCGAGGGCTCGGTATCGGCCTTGGGGAGAAGGATGCGGAAGCAGGCACCCTTGCCCTCCTCGCTCTCGACCACGACGCTGCCGCCGGATTGCTTTGCAAATCCGAACACCATGCTCAGCCCAAGTCCCGTGCCCACGCCGAATTGCTTGGTCGAAAAGAACGGCTCGAAAATCCTGTCGCGTATCGCGGGCGGAATGCCGACGCCGGTATCGATCACCTCGATCACGACATAGGCGCCCGCGCCGAGCCCACCCATGTCGGCGTCATGCTCACCGCGCGTGAGATTTTCCGTCCTGAACAGCAGCCTGCCGCCATCGGGCATGGCGTCACGGGCGTTGATCGCGAGATTGACGAGGGCGGAGGAGAGCTGGCTCCCGTCGACCCAAGCCGGCCAGACCTGATCGCTCAATGCGGTTTCGATTTGAATCTGTCGTCCGAGCGTCGGCGCCAGCAGTTGCACCACTTCCTCGACCAGCGCGTTGACGTCGGTCTCGCGCGGGCGCAGCGGCTGTTTGCGGGCGAAGGCCAAGAGGTTGGCCGTAAGCTGGCATGCGCGATCGGCGGCATCGCCGATCATTCGGGCGATCGAGGCGAGCGCCGGATCATGCTTGACGCCGTCGGCCAGGATTTCGATCGTGCCCGTGATCACGGTCAGCACGTTGTTGAAGTCGTGGGCGATGCCGCCGGTCAGTTGTCCGACCGATTCCATCTTCTGCGCCTGGAACAACTGCTCCTCCGCGGCGCGCTTGGCCGTGATGTCCCTGACGAAGGCGTTGATGATGTAGCCTTCGCCGCGGCGCAGTGCTGTGAGCGATATTTCGGCGAAGAATTCGCGGCCGTCCTTGTGCAGCAACGGCGCTTCGTATCGCCCGCCAACGGGGCTGGCTGCCGCCTCGCTCAGGAAGCGATCGACCCATTGCCGATGCACCGCGCGCTGCGATTCCGGAAACACCAGTTCGTCCATGCTCCGGCCGACGGCCTCAGTGCGCGTCCATCCCATCAGGGCCTCGGCATGCGGGCTCCAGCCGAGGATGACGCAGCGCTCATCGGTCTGGACAAAGGCGTCGAGCGAGCCTTCGATAATGGCTTGCGCCATGTCGCTGTCGATCAGCGTCTGGTCAGCGCGTCCCTCCTCCGCTCCGTTGCGTCCATCCGCAAGGCCCGCGACATCGGAAAGCCTGTGCCAAAGCCTCGCCGCAGCAAGAATCGTAAGCAGGCCGGTGATTGCAGCGCTCGCCAGCGCGGCGCCGACGATGATCGCCAGCGGCCCCAGCGAGGGGGCGCGCGTCGCCAGGAAATAGGTTACTGCGCTCACGACGCAGGACGTCACGAGGACCAGCAAGATCATCGCCGGCGCGAGACGTCCAGGTTGCGTCATGGCGGCTTTACCAGTGTCGAGTTGATGGGTGACTTAGCCGACTTCCCGGAGCCGATCCCATCTTTTCGGCCCCGTAGGATTACGGATGAGGTCGCTCCGGGACGCGCGTCTGTCCGGTCACCTCGCCCGCTCGTGCGCCTTGAGCGCCGCCCCGAACGCCTCGAACAGCTTGCGATTGATCGGATTGCGCTGCGGGTCATATTCGGCGTGCCACTGGACACCGAGCGCAAAGCTCGGGGCGTCCGCGATCCGGATCGCTTCGATGGTGCCGTCCTCGGCAATGCCTTCGATGACGACGCGCCTCCCCGGTTCAAGGATGCCCTGCCCGTGCAGCGAATTCACCCGGATGGTTTCGCAGCCGAGCAGGCTTGCAAAGGTGCCGCCGGGCGTGAGATGGACGTCGTGGCGGTCGGCGAACACGACCGTCGGGTCGGGATGGATTTCGCCGTTCTCCAGGCGCGGCATGCGGTGGTTCATGCGGCCGGGAATCTCGCGGATTTCCGGATGCAGCGAGCCGCCGAAGGCGACGTTCATTTCCTGCAGGCCGCGGCAGATGCCGAAGATTGGCACGCCGCGGGCAACGCAGGCCTCCGTCAGCGCCAGCGCGAGGTCGTCGCGGTGGATGTCGTAGGGCTCGTGCCTCTCATGCGGCTCGGTCTTGAAGCGGGTCGGATGGACATTGGCCCGTGCGCCGGTCAGCACGATGCCATCGACGACGTCGAGCAGCGCGCCGATGTCGGTAATCTCGGGCGACCCGGCAAACATCAGCGGCAGCGCCCCCGCCACGTCGGTGACCGCGCGCAGATTGCGCTCTCCGACCATCTGGGTCTGAAAACGATTTTCGACGCGATAAGCGTTCCCGATCACACCGACCACGGGTCGTCTCATCGCCGATTTTCCGCTGTCATCGTCCTGTGCAAGGACCTTCTGGGTTGGGCCGCCATTGCAGACGATAATGCCCGCGAGCCGGCGGCGGATCAATATCCGGCAGCGGCCTGCGGGCCTGCCCTGCTATTTTCGCGTGAAAGCCTCGCGGGCGTCGATGCTGTCGGCCCCGGGCAAACCGGCCGCCCGGAGCGCCGCGGCAGCCGAATTGCCGGCATCACCCAGCCATGGCAATTTCGCCTGAATTCCACGCGTGACCGGCTCGCCCAGCGCGCCGCCGAAATCGACCGGCCAATATCCGTTCGGCACCACTTCAGCCGATATTCCCTGAAGGCGATAGCCCCTGCCGAGCACGGCCTCCGCATCGTCGGGTGCTACCCGCCGCGCGGTGCCGGGGTTGGCCGGATCGGTAAAGGTCACGAGCACCGGGATCAGCGCGTCCTTTACCGGCACGACGCCGGTCAACCGGCTCATCTCGTTAAACGAGACCCGCTGGCCGGCCGCCGCCGTATAGGCGCGCAGGGCCACGTAGTTCACGTCATCCAGCACGAGGTTGTTGTCGACATGCGCGAGCAGCGCGACAAGGTTCTTGCCCTGCCCGAGATCGACGAAAATGGCGTCGCCGACGGTGCGGGTCTGACCGCGGCGGGTGTAGCTCCGATCGGGATGAACGGCCACCACGCCGGATGCCGATCTGCGCCCAAGCGGCGTCTCGACATCGACCGACAGACGATATTTGTGGGCGGGACGGTTGATTCTGATCTGGTCGCCGATCACCAGCGCCGCCAACAGCGCAATCGGGCCGAACCATTTGAAATTCATCTCGTCCTCGCCGGCGCCATGTCGGATTCGTCTACCGCTTGGCATACCGGACGTGGCAGCGTCAAACCGGCGCGTGCGCTCCCGCTTGATCCCGGCGGCGTTTTTGGCGAAAGACTGCAGACGACATTCTGCGAAAAGGAATCAACGTGAAAGGTCCGGCTGACAATCGCCTTCAGGCCCGCAACGATCTGGCGTGGGCGATATCGGTCGGAGGCATCGGCGTCGTGCTGTTCGCCGCGCTGCTCGTGTTCACCTGGCACTTTGCCGCGACACTGTTTCTGATATTTACCGGCATGCTGCTTGGTGTCGCGCTCAACGCCATGAGCAATCTGCTTGGACGCGTGGTGCGGCTGCCGCATGCGCTGCGCCTGACGATGGTCTGCCTGGTAGTCGCGGGCATGCTGTCGGGCATCGTCTTCCTCGGCGGCACCACGATCGCCCAGCAGACGACGGCGTTGAGCAACACGCTCAAATCGCAGCTCGTCAACGTCAAGGGCTTCCTGGAGCGGAACGGCATCGACACCAGCTTTTTCGATTTCGGCACCCTGTCGTCGACGTCGGACGATGGCACGCCGGCGCCCGCCGCGACGCCGACGCCGCACACGCTTCCCAGCGCCGGCACGATTGCGGCCAGCGGCGGCGCCATCTTCAGCCAGAGCCTGAAACTGATTCTCGGCACCGCCAGCGCAGTCGGAAACTTCTTCATCGTGCTGTTTTTGGGGATTGCCTTCGCGACCCAGCCAAGCGTCTACCGCAACGGACTGCTGTTCGTGGCGCCCGTGAAGCATCGCGTGCGCGCGGTTGCGATCGTCGATCGGATCGGCGAGACGCTGGAGCGCTGGTTGATCGCGCAGATCATCACCATGGTGGCGGTGTTTTTGGTGACCTGGATCGGGCTATCGATCATCGGCATCCAGAGCTCGTTCATCCTGGGCATCCAGGCGGGGCTGCTCGCCTTCATCCCGACGGTCGGCGCGATCCTCGGCGGGCTGATCGTGGTGCTCGCAAGTCTCGCGTCGGGATGGGTCGCGGGGCTCTCCGCCTTCATCCTGTTCCTCGGCGTGCACGCGCTGGAAAGCTACGTGCTGACACCGATCATTCAGCGGCAGGCGCTGGACATTCCGCCTGCGACGCTGTTTGCGTTCCAGATCCTGCTCGGCGTCGTCTTCGGCATCTGGGGGCTGGCGCTCGCGCTGCCGCTGATGGCGATCGCCAAGGTGATGATCGATCATTTCAAGGCGGAAGCGGCGCCGGCCGCGATAGCGGCCGGCTGATGGCTTCAGTCCGCCGTGGTCAGCACCGTCTCGGTATGCTCGACCTCGGGCGGCGAAGCAAAGTACGGGCCGACCAGCGCGCGCCAGGCGGTGAAATCTTCCGAACCGCGAAAGTCAACGGTGTGGTTTTCCAGCGTCTCCCACTTCGCCACCAGCCGATATCGCTGTGGCTTCTCGATCGACTTGTGCAGTTCAAACCCCTTGCCGCCCTTGGCGCGCAGGAACAGCGGGCGCGCCTTGGCGACGGCCGCTTCAAAATCCTTCTCAGTGCCCGGTTTGACGTCGATTTGCGCGATTTCGGTGATCATTGGTTACGCCCTCTCGTGAGAATTGGCGTGTCTAACCCAGCCGCCTCAAAAGCAAAAGGCGGATGCATAGGTGTTGCTGCGATGCACGGTGGCTCTCAATGCCGCAAGCGTGAGGAAACCGCGCCAGTGACATGCTCCCGCCGCAACCCTGGTCTGGTGTAGGCTTGCACCAGCAACGAGCGACAACAAGCTCGTGGTCACGGGGAGAGAAGCGATGAATCTCGGTCGGATCCTGTTCTCCTTCACCCTGGCTGCGGCGGCAAGTGGACTGAGCTTGATGGCGGCGCCATCGCATGCGCAGCAGCCAGCGGCAGTCGCCATCGACAATGACGATATCGGCGGCGTGGTGCGTGGACCGAACGGCCCGGAGGCCGGCGTCTGGGTCATCGCTGAGACCACCGAACTGCCGACGAAATTCGCCAAGATCGTCGTCACCGACGACCAGGGCCGCTACGTGATCCCGGACCTGCCGCCGAACGTCAACTACGCGATCTGGGTTCGCGGCTATGGCCTCGTGGATTCACCCAAGCTGCGCGCCAAGCCCGGCCAACAGGTCAATCTCACGGCGGTCCCGGCGCCGAACGAGACGGCGGCCGCTCATTATTACTCGGCGATCTACTGGTACACGATGATGAAGATCCCGCCGGCAAAAGATTTCGGCGGCTCCACCGAGATCCCGAAGGAGATCACGCAGGAGATCTGGCGCCAGCGGATGAACAATGTCGACTGCATCGGCTGTCATCAGCTCGGCCAGGAATCCACCCGCACGATCCCGGCCGCGTTCGGCGAATTCAAATCGGGCGAGGAAGCCTGGATGCGCCGCGTTGCCGCAGGGCAAACCGGCGAATGGATGGTGAACCGGCTCGCCGGGCAAATGGGCGGCGTGCCGTTCAAATATTTCGGCGACTGGACGGACCGGGTGGCCAAGGGCGAGCTGCCGAAAGAAAAACCGCCGCGGCCGGCCGGCATCGAGCGCAACGTCGTGATCTCGTCCTGGGAGTGGGCGACCGAAAAGCACTTCGTCCACGACCTGATCTCCTCGGACCGGCGTTATCCGACCGTCAACGCCTACGGCCCGCTGTTCGGGGCGAACGAATATTCTTCCGACGACATGCCGATCCTCGATCCCAAAACGCACAAGGTGACGTTCTCGAAGATGCCGGTCGCCGATCCCAACGCGCCGGAATCGTTCGGCCCTCCCCTGCATGGCACGGCCCTCCTCAATCCGGTCAGCCCTTCGGCCTATTGGGGCGACGAGAAGATCTGGAGCCAGCGGACCAATAATCACAACAGCATGTTGGACAAGAAGGGCCGCCTGTGGCTGGCGGCGGCCGTGCGCGGCATCGAAAATCCGGCGTATTGCAAGAAGGGATCTGATCACCCGTCGGCCAAGGCGTTTCCGCTCGAACGCTCAGGCCGGCAAGTGTCGGTATTCGATCCCAAGACTCAGAAGTACAGCTTCGTCGATACCTGCTTCGGCACCCATCATCCGCAATTCGGCTACGACGCCGACGATACGCTGTGGCTCTCGGGGACCGGCCCGGTCGCCGGATGGGTGAACACCAGGCTATGGGACGAGACCGGCGATGCCGTCAAAGCGCAGGGATGGGCACCATTCGTGCTCGATACCAACGGCAACGGCAAGGTCGACGAATATACCGACCCGGGCAAGCCGGCGGAGGTCGGCAAGGATATGCGCATTGCGGGCTCCGGCCCCTACGCGGTGATGCCGCATCCGACCGACGGCTCGGTCTGGTACACCGTCAACGTGTTCGTCGGTCCACCCGGCTTCATGCGGTTCGATCCCAAGACCAAGCTCTCGGAATTTTACGCGATACCGAAGGAAGGCATCGGCATCCGCGGCGGCGATATCGACAAGAACGGCGTGCTCTGGGGCTCGGGCTCGAACGGCAGCCTGATCCGCTTCGATCGCAGCAAGTGCAAGGCGCCGCTGAACGGGCCGGGCGCGACCGGCAATCACTGCCCGGAAGGCTTCGCCTACTTCAAATATCCTGGCCCCGGCTTCGAAGGGTTCGAGAACTCCAGCGCCGAGGCGAGCTATTACACCTGGGTCGATCACCACAACACGGGCGGCCTCGGCGAGAACATCCCGATCTCCACCGCCAACCTCAACGACGGCTTCGTCGCCTTTAAGGACGGGCAGATGGTGATGTTGCGCATCCCCTATCCGCTCGGCTTTTTCGCCAAGGGCCTCGACGGCCGCATTGACGATCCAAACGCAGGCTGGAAAGGCCGTGGCCTCTGGAGTTCGAGCGGCGACCGCACACCCTGGTTGATGGAGGGCGGCAAGGGCTCAAAGCCGCGGGCGGTGCATATTCAGGTACGCCCCGACCCACTGGCGAAGTGAGGAATAGCGGCTAGCCGAACAGCAGCGCCGTGCCGGCGACCATCAGCGCAAAGCCGATGAACAGGATGGCAGGCCAGCGCATTCTGCGCTGAACGTAACGCCCCTGCGCACGGCGCTCGGTGATGAGCGCCATCTCGAATTCTTCCGAGGTCGAGAACATGCAACCAAACCCGCCGCGGGCGGAGGCTGCGGCCGCTTCGAGCGACATCAGGGCAGCCTGTGGGTTTCGTCTGCGGGGTGAATCCATACGCAGATGATATGGATGGAATGGTAAACGGGAGGTTACCGCGCCAGCTTCATCCGGAGACCAATTCAAAAGTGCTGAATCAGTCTCCGGACGTATCGCCTTGTTCACGCGTAATGTTTCAGTCAGCGCTGACAAGCGCTACTCCAGCTTGATGTTGGCGGCTTCGATGACCTTCTTCCATCGCGCCGTCTCCGATGCGATGTAGGCCGCAAACGGTTGAGCATCGAGCGCCACGGCGTCGGCGCCGAGTTCGGCCATCTTCTGCACCGTCTCCGGCTGCTGCATGAAGGCCCTAATCTCCGCCGACAGCTTTTCAACAATCGGCTTCGGCGTGGCGGCCGGGACAAAGAAGCCGTGCCAGGCGACCGCCTCGAAACCGGGTAGATGCTCGGCGACGGTGGGAAGATTCGGATCGAACGACGCGCGCTTGGGCGTTGCGCTTGCGATCAGCGCGAGCTTGCCGGTCTTCGCCTGCGGCAGGAGCAGCGGCACGTTGTCGAACGCGAGGTCGATCTGGCCGCTGAGGAGATCGGTCAGCATCGTGCTCGAGCCCTTGTAGGGCACATGCACCATCTTGGTGCCGGTCATCTGCTGGAACAACTCACCCGCCAGGTGCTGCGAAGTGCCGACACCCGCCGAACCGAACGAGACCTTGTCCGGATTGGCCTTCAGATAAGCGATCAGGTCCGGCAGGGTCCGCGCCTTGATCTTGTCGGGATTGACGACCAGCACGTTGGGCACGACGCTGATCTGGACGATCGGCTGCAGATCCTTATCGGGCTGATAGCTGAGCTTCGGACCATACAGCGACGGGTTGATCGCAAGCGCGGACGTGCTCGCCAGGCCCAAGGTCAGGCCGTCCGGCGCCGACCGCGCCAGCCGCGTCACGCCGACGATGCTGCCGGCACCACCGACATTTTCGACCACAAACGGCTTGCCCAGCTTCGCCTGCAGGTGATTGGCGACCATGCGCGCGAAGATATCCGCCGTACCGCCGGCGGCGAAGGGAACGATCACCGTCACCTGCCTGGGAGGATATGCGTCCTCCGCTTTGGTGGGCGCTGCCGCCAGCAGCATCACCGACGCAACAATAAGCCTCATCAATCTCATCGAAGTTTCCTCTGCTTCCTGCTTGTTATTGGTTGGTGCCGTGCGCCGCAGCCGGCCGGGCTAGAACGCCGTCTCGTACATCTTCAAAATCTCGTCACGGCTCAAATCGCGCGGGTTGTTGTCGAGCAGACGACGGATTGCATGCGCCTCGCCCGCCATGACGCTGAGATCATCTTTGGGAACACCGAGCGCGGACAACCGCATCTCGATGCCAAGATCGGCGCAGAAACCATAAGCGGCGTCGAACGCAGCCGCTGGAACGTTACGTTCTGACAAGCCGAGCGCGTGCAGCACGGCGATCGTCTTCGTCGAGATTGCCGGCATATTGAACGCCAGCGTATGCGGGAAGATCACCGCGCAGGCGAGGCCATGCGCCACATGATGCCGCGTGCCGAGCGGATAGGCGACCGCGTGGCCTGCCGTCGTATTCACCGGGCCGAGGCAATAGCCGCCATAAAGCGAGGCCAGCGCAAGGCCGGCACGCGCTTCACGGTCGCTGCCATCGGCAACCGCACGCCGCAGATAGCGTCCGACCAGCCGCGCCCCCTCAATCGCGTAGAGGTCGATCGCAGGATGCGCCTTGCGGTTGGTGTAAGCCTCGACGCAATGCGCCAGCGCGTCGACGCCGGTTGTCGCGGTGACATCCTTCGGCACCGTCATCGTGAGGTCGGGATCGACGATCGCGATGTCAGCCAGCATGAAGCGACTCTGAACCGCAAGCTTGTTGCGGCTGGCCGGATCGGTCACCAGCGCGCGGGTGCCGGCTTCGCTGCCGGTCCCCGAGGTGGTCGGAATCTGCATCAGCGCTACACTGCGGGCTGTAACCTTCTCGGCGCCCACGATGTCGGCAAAGGCGGTATCACCAGTGCAGAGCACGGCGACCAGCTTGGCGAGATCCATCACGCTACCGCCGCCGAAACCGACGATGAGGTCGGGCGCGGCGTCACGCGCCATCGCCACCGCCTTTTCGAGGTTGGGCAGATCCGGCTCGGGCTTCACCTCGCCGAACAACTTGACGGCACCGGGCAGCGCCAACTGATCGACGCGCCGTGCGTTGAAGGGATCTGAAATCACCAAGGGCCGCCGCGCGCCAATCCGCTTGGCGAAGTGAGCCGCAGCGGTGACTGTCCCACAGCCGAACTCGACGGCATTAGGACGAAGGATCTCGATCGCCGTGAAGGAATTGGTCATCTGGACGTTCATCTCATTGTTACGTTGACGACATGCCGGCGGCCAGGCGCTCGGCGTAGTCGATGGCCTCGATCAGGCTGTGCTCGTTGGCGATACCCTGGCCTGCGATGTCGAAGGCCGTGCCGTGATCGACGGAGGTGCGGATGATCGGAAGGCCTAGCGTGATGTTGACGCCGGAAAGCTCCTGCCAGCGACCGGTCGCGGGATCGACCTGGAAGCCGAGCAGTTTTACCGGAATGTGCCCCTGGTCGTGATACATCGCGACCGCCGCATCGAATTGGCCGGCGCGCAGCTTGACGAAGATGGTGTCGCCCGGCACCGGGCCGACGACGTCGAGTCCATCGGCAACCGCCCTGGCGATGGTCGGCGCCGAGACGTCGATATCCTGCCGTCCGAACAACCCGCCCTCACCGGCATGCGGATTGAGCGCTGCGATGGCGATCTTCGGATGCGCGATACCGAGCCGGAGCAGCGCGTCGTTGGTGAGATCAATCACCTGGCGAAGCCGCTCCGGGGTCAATCGCTTAGGCACGTCCTCCAGCGCCACATGTGTCGAGACGTGGCTGACGCGCATGTTGCCATGGGCGAGCAGCATCACAGAACCGCGCACGCCGGTGAGATGGGCCAGCATCTCGGTGTGTCCGGGATAGTGATAGCCTGCCTTGTTGAGCGCTTCCTTGTTCAGCGGCGCCGTGACGATAGCCGCGGTTCGGCCGGCCTGCGTCAGCCGCACGCCCTGCTCGACCGCTTTGAACGCAAAGCGGCCGCCATCGGCACTCAGCACGCCCGGATGGATCGGCGCGCCCTCAGCGTCGGCCTGCAGAAAGCTGAGATTGGGCCAATCGCCGTCTTCGGCGCTCACCTGCGGTATCGCGACGTCGGTACCGAGCGTGGCCTTTGCTCCCTCCAACGCAGCTCCGCTGCCGATGATTAGAAGGCGCAGATCGCCCCTCGCGATCCTGTCCTGCAATCCGATGCAAGCCTTGACGATAATTTCCGGCCCGATCCCGGCCGGATCGCCCATGGTAATCGCGAGATGGCGAGAGGTCATGTCGGTTTTCCTGTGCTGAGCAACTGATTGGCATGGAGCAGATCGCGCCATAGCTCCCTTGTACCAAACGCTCCGGATTTGGAGATCACGTCAACGCCAGCCCAACGGCCGCCCTGCAGGGTCGAGCGCGGCAGGCCCGGCACGAGGCGGCCTGCGACCCGCAACGCCTGCGCACCGAGAGCGATGCAAACCGCTTTCAAGGTCTCGCCGCCGGCCACGACCAGCGTGCCGGGAGGATCAAGCGCTGCAATCAATGCGGTCATTTCACGCGCGATCCGCCGGGCCGCCTCCGCGCGCGAAAGGCCCTCGGAAAGCGAGAACTTCACCAGCGCCACGCCGTCATCGGCAAGCTTGCGGTGTACCCGTACCGCACCTCCGGCCTCGGCTTCGGCAAGGGTGACGGTGGCTTCTCCGCATGCCTCAAGCTGGGATGCGGTGACGATCTGATCGGAGCCAAACAATCCGAGCACTGGCTTCTTCAAGCGCCGAGATGCGCCAGCGTGGCTGCCGCGCGCTAACGCACCGGCCAGTCCGCCGCTCCCGCACCACAGGACGGGCGCAGCAAGCTGGCGGCCCATTTCGACCACACGATCGAGATCCTGTTCGCTCTCGGCATCGAAGACCTGAACGCCACCCTGCGACAGCGCCTCGAACCGGCCTCGCCGGGCGTGGATGTTCTCCGCTTGGAGTTGTGCCAGAAGATTCGCGCCGACCGGATGCCAGTCGCCCTGCGACGTGCGGGCGAGTTGCTGACCGTCGCAAGTGCGGCGTCCCTGGTACTCAAAGGCCGGTGCAACGACGCAGGAGGCCCAATGGCCGGTGCGCAAGCAGGCGCCGAGTTCGGCAGCCCACGCTCCGCGCAACAGGCTGTCGACCTTCTTGTAGGCAATCGTGCCGTCACACAGCAGCGGCGCCAGCCGTCCGACGATCTCGACGCCCTCTGCCTTTGCGAGCTCGCGCGTTCCGCTGTCGATCGCAAGACTTTCCGGCACGGACGTCGAGAGCACCTTTCCCCAGGTTACGTCGAGCGGCCCGCACAATCCGACGAACTCGGCCGCGGTGTCGAGCGCGCCGGTGAGGTCGTCGGCAAGAAGGCGCACGCTGGTCATCGTCATGCCGCTCCAGCGCTGCAAGTCGCAAGGCGCTCGCTCGCGAATATCTTGTCTGGATTCATCAGGCCGTTCGGGTCGAGCAGTTGCTTGATGCCGCGCATCAAGTCGATGTCGAGCGGATCAGCCACCCGTGCGAGCCGGCCGCGATTGGTGATGCCGATGCCGTGCTCGGCGCTGATGGCGCCGCCCTGCGCCGCAGTTTCGTCGTCTACGATCTCGTTGATCTGCGTTACCAGCGCGGCCGTCGCGTGAGGATCGCGGCAGCGATCACGGTCGATCAGGGCGATCACGTGAATATTGCCGTCGCCGATATGGCCATGCATCACCACACGCGCATGGGGAACGGCCGCCATGATCCTGGCTTCGACATTGGCGACGAACGCGGCCTGTCGCTCCAGCGGAACCACGCTGTCGTGCGAGACTACATATCCGCTCCGCTTGTTGCCTTCGGACACGCCGTGCCGCACCGCCCAAATCGCCTTCGCCTGGGCAAGGCTGGAGGCTAGCACGGCGTCCTCGGCCAGTCCCGCCTCCATCGCATCAGAAAGCACGGCGGCTAATGGCTCGTTGAGATCGATCCCGGCCAGCGTGTCGGTCAGTTCGACGATCAGGTACCACGGCGTCGTGAGTTCGAAGGGAATGGTGACATGGGGCACGGTCGCGGCGATCGCCTCGATCTGGCTGCGCGACATGATTTCGAGGCTACCGAGCCGATCGCCGACGGCGCCGCGCAGGCGCTGCATGATCTGCAGGGCCTGGTCGACGTTCTGTAGTTTGAGCAGCGCCAAAGCCGAGCTGCGCGGCGGCGCAAACAGCTTCAGCACCGCCGCGGTGACGATGCCGAGTGTCCCCTCCGCGCCGATGAAGAGCTGCTTGAGCGCGTAGCCGGTGTTGTCCTTGCGCAGCGCGCGCAGGCCATTGAAAATGCGTCCGTCCGGCAGCACCACTTCCAGCCCGAGCACCAGATCCCGCATCGGTCCATAGCGCAGCACCGCCGTGCCGCCGGCATTGGTCGAGATATTGCCGCCGATCTGGCACGAGCCCTCGGCGCCGCGGCTCAACGGAAAATGACGGTCCACAGCCGCGGCCGCAGCCTGCACCTCGGCGAGGATACAGCCGGCCTCCACCGTAATCGTATTGGCGAGCGGGCTGACGTCACGCACGTGCCGCATGCGGTCGAGGCGGATCACGACATTGTATGCGCCATCATCCGGTGTGGCGGCGCCGCACATGCCGGTGTTGCCGCCTTGCGGGACGATCGAGAGCCGCTTGTCGGCACAATAGCGGACAACCGTCGCGACCTCGGCGGTCGAGCCGGGCTTGACGACTGCAACGGCACGGCCGCGGTAGCGTCCGCGCCAATCCACCACATAGGGCGCCTGATCAGGTACGGAATCGATGACATAATTGTCGCCGACGATCGCCGCCAATCCAGCAAGCACATTTTGGAAGGATCCGGTCATCCGATCGTCTCGTCGCCCACTCGCGCTAGACGCTGGCGGCGGCAAACGCGCCGGCGTCGGCAAGCAACTCTTTCAACTGCGGAGCCGGCAGCGACTCCAGCGGCGGTCGCAGGCGTTGCCACCCGGCATGGCCGGTGTGCTGCGCAACCAATGCCTTCAGCGATGCCATCTGCGCAAAACGTGAGACGAGCTCGCGCGCCTTCACGATTCGCGCCTGCGCCACCGCAAGCCCGGCGTCATCGTCGCTATCGCGGAAGTGCCGATAGACATAGGCAAGATCGCGCGCGACGAGATTGGAGGTTGCGGTGATGCAGCCCGCGCCGCCCCTGCGCAGCAGCGGCAGGAGCAGCGGATCCGCGCCGGCCAGCACCGCAAAACCCGGAAAGCGCTCGACCATTGCGGTCATGTTGGCGAAGTCGCCGGAGGAATCCTTGATGCCGACAAAGGTCGTCGGATAGGCCGCGCGCAGCCGCCCAATCAGCGCATGCGAGATCGGCTGCATCGACATCTGGGGAATATGATAGAGCACGATCTTGAGCCGCGCATCGCCAAGCCGCTGCACGACTTCGCTGTAGGATGCATAGACACCGTCATCGGTGACGCCCTTGTAATAGAATGGCGGCAGCATCACCACCGTATCGACGCCGACCGAGAGCGCGTGGCGCGTCAGCACAATCGTATCGGTGAGCGCCGCGACTCCGGTTCCGGGCAGCAGCCGGTTCGGCGCGATGCCGTCCCGCACGACCGCCTCAAGCAGCGCGATGCGCTCGGCGACCGAGAAGGAGTTGGCTTCGCCGGTGGTGCCGAGCATCGCGATGCCATCGCAGCCCTCGCTCAGGAGATAGCGGCAATGCGCAACGAACCGTGCGTGGTCGGGTGCGAGTTCAGCGTCGAGCGGCGTCAGCGCCGCGCAGAACACGCCATGAGGATGCAGGGATGCTGTCGACAAAGATCCTCCGATCGCCCGAATCCCGTTGTTCGGAATGCGAACATTTGTTATGTAACTTGCACTCTCCTAGAACTGGACCGCCGCCGCCGTCAAGGGGAGGCGACCGTCGTTCTTGCAAGCGGGCATTGACGAGATGGCCAAGACATCCAAGCGCGCGCCGACCACCGCGCCGAAAAATCCAAAGAACCACGTCGCATCCGTCGGCAAGGCCTTCGCTGTTCTGCAGAGTTTTTCGAGCGACGCCTTCGAGCTGACGCTCAGCGAGATTGCCGCGCGCGCCGATCTCGATCGCGGCACCGCGTTCCGTCTGATCCAGACGCTGAGGGAGCTTGGTTATCTCCATCCCGTTCCGCAGAGCCGTCGGTTCAGGCTCGGCGTCGCGTGTCTCGATCTCGGCTACACGGTGCTGTCAGGGGGAACGCTGCGCGCTTTGACCGAGCCGTTGCTGCGCGACCTCGTGCCATCAGTGAGCGATGCAGCGTCGCTCGGCGCGTTGGACGGGGGGGACGTGATCTATCTCGCGCGCGTCGGCACGGGCCTCGACCGGCACAAGATGGACCGTCGGCCCGGCACGCGAATTCCGGCTTACAGCGCCGCGCTCGGCCACGTCATGCTGGCGCATCTGCCGCGGGACGAGCAGATCCGCCGGCTGGAATTGCGGCCACGCATCAAATTGTCGGAAAAAACCCTGACGGATATCGATGCCCTGCTCGACCGGCTTGACCTGGTCAGGCAGCAGGGCCACGCGATCTCCGACGGCGAAAACGCTTACGGTCTTCGCACGCTGGCAGCGCCGATCTTCGACGCGCGAGGTTCGGTGACTGCCGGCTTGAGCGTCACGGTCGATGCGACGCGCATGGACATGACCGCCTTCCGCGACCAAGCCCTGCCCCAACTGATACGTGTCGCGGCGGTCGTGCAGGACCTCGCGATCAAATCCGGCCTATCGAACTAGTGCTTCAGCCCGCCTTGCGCAGCCGCGCTCTTCGCTAGGTCGCCGGCACCTGGCGATGCGAAGCTGCGCGCCCCGCGGTCTTGCGCCGCCACTTCTCGAGCGACAGCGGCAGTTCTTCCGCCGCCTCGACCCGGTTACGGCCGCCGCGCTTGGCCTGATAGAGCGCGGTATCGGCTGCCGCCAGCAACACTTCGAGTTCCGTCCCCGCCGGCCCGCCGGCGACGCCGATGCTGACGGTGGTGTCGACCGGTCCCTCCTCGCAGACGATGTTGGATGCCTCGAACGCCTCGCGCACGCGCTCGGCCACGATCACGCCCTCTTCCAGCGGACACGCCAACAATGCCGCGAACTCCTCCCCGCCGATGCGCCCCGACAGATCGCTGATGCGCAAATTGCTGACCACGACAGTGGAGAACAATTTGAGAATCTCGTCGCCCGCGGGATGGCCGAAGCGGTCGTTGATGCTTTTGAAATGGTCGATGTCGAAAATCACCACCGTCACCGGCCGCCCCGCGGCGGCCTCGCGTTCGATCACGCGGTTACAGGCTTCCGAAAAGCCGCGGCGGTTCAACATTCCGCTCAAGGGATCGACCGAGGCTGCGGTCTTGTGCACCGTCACGGCGCGGTCGGACACCAGCATGAAGATCACGAACACGGTGCCGATCGCATACAAGATCAGTTCGATGGAGAACGCCGTCACCCAGATGCTGCTGGCGAAAGTTTCGTCATGCGGACGCAGCAAGCTGCCGAGCAGGATCGGCAACGCCAGCACGCAACCATGCACAACGGGTACGGCAATGGTCGGCCAGCGCCTTTGCATGGTCCGCCGTCGTTCGCTCCACAATTCGGAAGCCGTCAGTCCCGCATAGATCGCGACGATCACCGCACCGATGATCAGCCGCATGGCGGGATTCAAGGACGGCACCGCCAGCACCACGCCGACCCAGACGACCGCGCCCAGCAAAAGCCCCGTTAGATTAGGCTTGCGGCCATGGAATACGCGCGCGGCGTTCCAGACCATGCCACAAGCCGCGAAGCCGACCGCATGCAACGCGAGCAATAGCGGCTCGCCGAGCTTGGCGCCGCCAATGGTCCAGACCGCCACCGAGGCCGCACCAAGCAGATAGGCCGTTCCCCACCACTTCAAAGCCGGGATGTTTTCCTGCTTGCCGAACAGCACCAGCATGGCCCCGAGCATGCCTGCAACCATCGTGGCAAATAAATATAGCGTGGAAGTATCGAACGACATGGGCTCACCCGAACGCGTGTGATGCAACTTGTTCGGCGCACACTGAAAATGCAATTTCGCGCCATCGCGTCAGGGAACACTAGGAGGGCCGTGTTCCAATTTCGTTTGTGCAGGTAAGCAACTTTTCACGAAAATCCGTGGTAACCCATCACTAAATAGTAAGCAAAAAGGGCGCCGATCGGCGCCCTCTTTTTCGTCCGGTGAATGCAGCAATCCGCTGCAAATTTTAGCGAAGCAATTAGCGCTTCGAGAACTGGAACGACTTGCGCGCTTTGGCCCGGCCGTACTTCTTGCGCTCCACGGTGCGGGAGTCGCGGGTCAGGAAGCCGCCCTTCTTCAGCACGCCGCGCAGGTCGGGCTCGAAGTTGGTCAGCGCCTTCGAGATGCCGTGACGCACGGCACCCGCCTGGCCCGACAGACCGCCGCCGGCGACCGTGCAGATGACATCGTACTGGCCGGCACGCGCGGCCGCGACCAGCGGCTGCTGGATCAGCATGCGCAGCACCGGACGGGCGAAGTAAATCTCGACTTCGCGGGTGTTGACTGTGATCTTGCCGGCGCCCGGCTTGATCCAGACGCGGGCGACCGCATCCTTGCGCTTGCCGGTGGCGTAGGCGCGGCCGTATTTGTCGACCTTCTTGACGTATTTCGGCGCTTCCGGAGCGGCCGTCTTCAACGACGCCAATTGGTCGAGCGACTGCATGGTATCCGACATCTTATGCGGCCCTCATGTTCTTGCGGTTCATCGAAGCGATATCAACCTTCTCGGGCTGCTGGGCTTCATGCGGATGTTCGGCGCCGGGGTAGACGCGCAGATTCCCCATCTGCACGCGTCCGAGCGGACCGCGCGGGATCATTCGCTCGATGGCCTTCTCGACCACGCGCTCGGGGAACCGGCCCTCGAGGACCTGTTTCGCGGTGCGCTCCTTGATGCCGCCGATGAAGCCGGTGTGCTTGTAGTAGACCTTGTTGTCGCGCTTGCGACCGGTCAGCACCACATGCGCCGCGTTGATGATGATGACGTTGTCACCGCAATCGACATGCGGGGTATAGGTGGGCAGATGTTTGCCGCGCAGGCGCATTGCGACGAGGGTGGCGAGACGGCCGACCACCAGACCTTTGGCGTCGATCAAGACCCACTTCTTCGTCACCTCGGCGGGCTTTGCCGAATAGGTTTTCATGTGAGGAAATCCGTGAAAATGGAAATCGGCGCCAGATGCGCCGAACTGGCGGGTTTCTAGAGAACGGCGCGCTGTCAGTCAACGCCATTGTTCGCAGATTACATCAATGAAAACAATTACTTAAAAATATGGTGCAATACTACCGTTCAAAAGCCTATGTGTTTGGAATGGAATAGGTCGCCGTCACATGAGCGATCGGATCGGGCGACGAGCCTGACAGCAGGTTGACCTCGCCAACCGCCAGCCGCTTGCCGAGTTTCAGCAGGCGCGCCGCGGCCAGCACGTCCTGTCCCGGCAGGCCCTTGCGCAGGAAATTGATATTGAGATTGGTCGTTACCGCGAGCCCTACCGGGCCGATCGCCGAGAGCAGCACCACATACATCGCGAAATCGGCCATCGCCATCAGGGTCGGCCCCGACACGGTGCCACCGGGACGCAGCATGCGCTCGTCAAAGCGCCGCCGCAGCAGGCAGGTCTCGCCGTCGGCGCTCTCGATGGTGATATCGCCATCGCTGAAGGCTTGCGGAAATTCCTCGCGGAGGAACCTTTCCAGCTCAGCCACGCTCATTTTCGCTGCCGCCATGCCACCCCTGCCCCTCGATTATGACTGCCTGTTACATTACGTTGTCATCAAAGCCAAAATGAAAATCTTGGAGTGGAAACCTCAGAGATGACCGCCCAAACTGCTCGCGCACCCACGCCGCAACCTCCGATCCTGCTGCAGGAAAATATCGGCAGCATCCGGGTGCTCACGCTCAACCGGCCGGCGGCGCGCAACAGCCTGTCGGAGAGCCTGATCGCCGAGCTGCACGGCGCGCTGAAGGAAGTCCACGACGACAACAGCGTGCGCGCCGTCGTCATCGCGGCCAACGGTCCGGCGTTCTCCGCGGGCCATGATATGAAGGAACTGACTGCACGCCGCAGCGATGCCGATCGCGGGCGCGCCTATTTCGGGCAGATCATGAACGCCTGCAGCGCGATGATGCAGGCTGTCGTGCACCTGCCGAAGCCCGTCGTCGCCGCCGTGCAGGGCATCGCGACCGCCGCTGGCTGCCAATTGGTGGCGAGCTGCGATCTCGCGGTCGCCTCCGAGGCGGCAGGCTTCGCGACCCCCGGCGTCGATATCGGCCTGTTCTGCTCGACCCCCATGGTGGCGCTGTCGCGCAACGTCCCGCGCAAGCAGGCGATGGAGATGCTGCTCACAGGTGAACCGATCTCGGCGACGACGGCGAAGAATATCGGCCTCATCAACCGCGTCGTTGCCGCCGGCACCGAGCGCGATGCGGCGATCGCGCTGGCGCAGAAAGTCGC
This sequence comes from Bradyrhizobium sp. AZCC 1577, assembly GCF_036924575.1. Lineage (NCBI taxonomy): Bacteria > Pseudomonadati > Pseudomonadota > Alphaproteobacteria > Hyphomicrobiales > Nitrobacteraceae > Bradyrhizobium > Bradyrhizobium sp. AZCC 1577. Next base: position 4,327,027 of record NZ_JAZHRQ010000001.1, on the reverse strand, counting down.
GCTCAAATCCGCCTATACCGTCAAGCTCGGCAAGGAGGCTTTCTATCGCCAGGCCGAAATGAGCCTCGCCGAGGCCTATCGCTATGCGGCCGAAGTGATGACCGAGAACATGATGGCGCGCGACGCCGAGGAAGGCATCGGCGCCTTCATCGAGAAGCGTGAGCCGAAGTGGCAGGATAAGTGAGCCGTCATTGCGAGGAGCGAAGCGACGAAGCAATCCATCGCGCGGCATAACGGATAGATGGATTGCTTCGTGGAGCCTGTCATCGGGCGGCGCTTCGCGCCGACCCGTTGGCTCGCAATGACGCAAGAGGATAGAATGAACCACGACACTTACGACGACAATTACATCCGCGGCATCCTCAACTCCGTGAAATCGATCGCGATGGTCGGTGCCTCGCCGGTCAATGTGCGGCCGAGCTACTTCGCGTTCAAATATCTGGCGCAGCGTGGCTACGACATGATTCCGGTTAACCCCGGCCATGTCGGAAAAAACCTGCTCGACAAGCCTTTTGTCGCCTCGCTGTCCGATATCGGCCGTCCCGTCGACATGATCGACATCTTTCGCAGCTCCAGCCACATCATGCCTGTCGTCGACGAGGCCCTGACATTGTCGCCGTTGCCAAAAGTGATCTGGATGCAGCTCGGCGCGCGCGACGACGCGGCTGCCGCAAAAGCCGAGGCCGCCGGCATCAAGGTGGTGATGAACCGCTGCCCGAAGATCGAGTATGGTCGGCTGTCGTCGGAGATTTCATGGATGGGCGTCAATTCGCGCACGCTGAGCTCGAAGCGCGCGCCGATCCCGACGCAGGGCATGCGGCTGTCGCTGAACCGGATGAGCGTCGGCGGCGGGGCAACGGCAGCATCGGATCGCGCCGCAAAGAACAAAGGCGAGCCGACGTGAAGCAATGAGAAACAATTATTTCGAAGACGCGGCCTGACGAAGCAGACCCGTTTCCAATCCGCCGCATGAGAACGCTTCGCCTTGACGGCGGACGCGGCTGCGATCAGCATCCTCAACGCATTTCAAGCAAGCCAGAAAACAGGACGAAGAAGAATGACCGACCGTCTCCCGGGATTTTCGACCCTTGCCGTGCATGCCGGCGCGCAGCCCGATCCCACCACCGGCGCGCGGGTGACGCCGATCTATCAAACCACGTCCTTCGTATTCAATGATGCCGACCATGCCGCCTCGCTGTTCGGGCTGCAGGCGTTCGGCAATATTTATACCCGCATCGGCAATCCCACGACCGCCGTGCTGGAAGAGCGCATTGCGGCGCTGGAAGGCGGCACCGCAGCGCTTGCGGTTGCCTCGGGACATGCCGCGCAAGTCGTCGTGCTGCAGCAATTGCTGATGCCGGGCGACGAATTCATCGCCGCGCGAAAACTCTATGGCGGCTCGATCAACCAGTTCACGCATGCGTTCAAGAGCTTTGGCTGGAACGTGGCGTGGGCCGACCCCGACGATATCGGCAGTTTCGAGCGCGCGGTGACGCCGCGCACCAAGGCGATCTTCATAGAATCGATCGCCAACCCCGCCGGCAGCATCACCGACATCGAGGCGATCGCGGAGGTGGCCCGCAAGGCCGGCGTGCCGCTGATCGTCGACAACACGCTGGCAACGCCATATTTGATCCGCCCGATCGATCACGGCGCCGACATCGTCGTGCACTCGCTGACGAAATTCTTGGGCGGCCACGGCAATTCGCTCGGCGGCGTCATCGTCGATGCCGGCACCTTCGACTGGTCGAAGGACAACAAGTATCCGATGCTCAACGAGCCGCGGCCGGAATATCACGGCATCAGGATACAGGAGACGTTTGGCAATTTCGCCTTCGCGATCGCCTGCCGCGTGTTGGGTCTGCGCGATCTCGGCCCCGCGCTGTCGCCGTTCAACGCCTTCATGATCCTGACCGGCATCGAGACGCTGCCGCTGCGCATGCAGAAGCATTGCGAGAATGCCAAGGCGGTCGCGGAATTTCTGGCCGGCCATCCCGCGGTGGCATCGGTGAACTATGCGGGCCTCGCCAGCGACAGGTACAACAAGCTCGCGCGCAAATACGCGCCGAAGGGCGCCGGTGCCGTATTCACCTTCAGCCTCAGGGGCGGCTACGACGCCGGCGTCAGCCTGGTGTCGAACCTGAAATTGTTCTCGCATCTGGCCAATGTCGGCGACACCCGCTCGCTGGTGATTCACCCGGCCTCGACCACGCACAGCCAGCTCGACGACGACGCCAAGGTGAGAAGCGGCGCGGGGCCTGATGTCGTGCGCCTGTCGATCGGCATCGAGGACAAGGAGGATCTGATCGCGGATCTGGAGCAGGCGCTGAGCGCGTGATACCGCCGTCATTGCGAGGAGCTCGCGACAAAATTGCAAAGCAATTTTGCGCTGAAGCGACAAAGCAATCCATTGTATCCCCGAGCGGAGAGATGGATTGCCTCGCTGCGCTCGCAATGACGGAGCGGGCAGTCAGTCGCCCGATCGTCTACCCCAACCCGCCGTAACAAGCCTCTCATTAAAGGTCATTCCGGCATAAAGTGGCGGGGACCCGCCCCCGAACGATTCGGAGCCAACCATGCTGCGCTGGACGATGTCATTGCTGATTGCGACGTTCGTGATCGGAACCGCTGTCGCCGCCGACGGCCCCGCCGCCACCAAGCGCGCCACGGTTCGTGCCGCCAGCAATTTGCCGCCGGGCCTACCCCGGGCGCATTACAATTACCGAACCACGGTCGCCCCTGCCGCACCGCTCTACGTGCGGCGCGGCCGCCAACTGGTGGTCGTCGCCGAAGACGAGCCCGAAGTGCTGATCAAGCCGGTGGGCGTGATGCCCTACGTGCCGCTGGTCAGGGGTACGCCATTGCTGCCCGGGTCGTCGACGCTGCCCGGATATTACGGAACGAGCCATTCCTACAGCTATGACGGCCCTTATTATGGCGGCTCCTATACACCCTACTGGGCTCGCCTGCCCTACGCCTGCGGCGTGTACGGATATTGCTAACGGCCCATCAGCGACGGAGACGGACAACAGAGGTGGCAGGGGCATTGAAGAAAGACAGGGCAACAGGTTCTGCCAACGCGGTCACGGCGGATCTGGTCGCCGTCCTCGTCGCCGTCACCGAGGGCGAGCCCAAGATCATGACCATCGCCAACGATGGCGCGCTGCCGAGCGGCCCGTTCGAATTCGCGCACCGTTCGCTGCAGACGGGATTGCGGGCTTGGGTCGAGGCGCAGACCGGCCATCCGCTCGGCTATGTCGAGCAGCTCTACACGTTTGCCGATCGTGGGCGCGCAGGAGATGCCAAGTCACCGCATTCGATCTCGATCAGCTATCTGGGCCTGACTCGTGAAGACAAGGTCGGCCAGGGTTTTGAGGCGCACTGGTCCGGCTGGTACGAGTATTTTCCATGGGAGGATCGCCGGGCCGGCCTTCCCGCTTCACTGGCCAAGACATTGGCGTCGCGGCTGCGGGCGTGGGCGAAATCCGCTGAGACCACCGGCCTGCAGCGCCAACGCTGGCAGCGCGCCGCCATCACGTTTGGCCTCGACGATCGCGAATGGAACGAGGAGCTGGTGCTGCAGCGCTATGAGCTGCTCTATGAAGCCGGCTTGATCCCGGAAGCGGTGCGTGACGGCGCGGCCGCCACGACCGTCATCCCGGGTAAGCCAATGACCGGAGATCATCGCCGCATTCTTGCCACCGGGATCGCGCGCCTGCGCGCCAAGATCAAATACCGCCCCGTGGTGTTCGAACTGATGCCGGCGGAATTCACCCTGCTGCAACTGCAACGCAGCGTTGAGGCGCTTGCAGGCCGGCTGGTGCACAAACAGAATTTTCGGCGCCTGATCGAGCAGCAGCAACTCGTTGAGGAAACTGGCGCAATCGCCGCCGACACCGTCGGCCGCCCCGCCAAATTGTTCAGGTTCCGCCACGGCGTGCTGGCCGAGCGGGCGATCGCCGGAACCAAACTTCCCTTATCGCGCACTTGACTTCGATTATGCTCAGGATAAGTATAAGCCAAGATATACTCACGGAGAGTATAAATGGCCAACCTCAGCTCCTCAGCGCTCGCCCGCACCGCGCCGCTTTACGATCGGGTCAAACGGGTCATCCCGCCGCCTGAATGGGCCGTCTTTGCCGACGATGTCGACGCCATTCTGGCGCTCAAGCGCGAGCGCAACGCCGTCGTCCTGGCGCATAACTATCAGACACCTGAAATCTTCCACGGTGTCGCCGACATCGTCGGCGACAGCCTGCTGCTGGCGCGCGAAGCCACCAAGGTCAATGCCGACGTTATCGTGCTGGCCGGCGTGCACTTCATGGCCGAGACGGCCAAGCTGTTGAATCCGGAAAAGACCGTGCTGATCCCCGACCTTGCGGCGGGCTGTTCGCTGGCAGATTCCATCACCGCGCAGGATGTCCGGCTGATGCGCCAGCGCTATCCCGGCGTTCCCGTCGTCACCTATGTTAACACTTCGGTCGCGGTGAAGGCGGAATCCGACATCTGCTGCACCTCCGGCAATGCGCTCAAGGTCGTGGAGTCGCTGGGCGTGGAGCGCGTGATCATGCTACCGGATGAGTACCTTGCCCAGAACATCGCCGCGCAGACGGACGTGAAGATCATCGCATGGAAAGGCCATTGCGAGGTGCACGAGCTGTTCACGGCGTCCGACGTCCGGCAACTGCGCGAAAATCATCCTGATGTGACCATCCTGGCGCATCCGGAGTGCCCGCCCGAAGTGGTGGCGGAAGCTGATTTCTCCGGCTCCACGGCCGCGATGTCGGATTACGTCGGCAAGCAGCGGCCGCCCCGCGTCGTGCTGCTGACGGAATGCTCGATGAGCGACAACGTCGCGGTGCTCCATCCCGAAGTGGAGTTCATCCGGCCCTGCAATCTCTGTCCGCACATGAAGCGGATCACACTGAAGAACATCCGCCATGCGCTGGAAACCGGCCGGCATGAGGTGACGATCGATCCCGCGATCGCTGCGCCCGCCCGTCGCGCCGTCGAAAGGATGCTGGCGCTATGAGCACGGGGATTTCGGCGCTCAACCACCGTCCCGTCATCATCGGCGGCGGCGCCGCCGGACTGATGACGGCGCTTCAATTGGCGCCCGAGCCGGTCGTATTGCTGTCGAAGGCACCGCTCGGCGCGGAAGCCTCGAGCCTGTGGGCGCAAGGCGGATTGGCCGCAGCGATGGGCGAGGATGACGACCCTGCCCTGCACCTGGCCGATACGCTGGCCGCTGGCGCGGGCCTGTGCGACGAGGCCATTGCGAGCCGGGTCGTTCGGGCCGCGCCTGCCGCAGTCGAACATCTCGCCAGCCTTGGGGTTGCCTTCGACCGGTGGCCCGACGGTGGGTGGCGGCTTGGCCTCGAAGCCGCCCACGGCCGCAACCGGATCGTGCACGCCACCGGCGACGGCACGGGTCGCGAAATCATGCGTGCGCTGATTGCAGCGGTACGCCGGTGTCCGTCGGTCACGCTGCTGGAGGGCGTCGAAGCGCGCAGCCTGATCGTCGAGGATAACGCCATCAGGGGCGTGCTCGCGGTGAACGCGCAGGGGCCGCTGGTGATCGATACCGGTCGTGTCGTGATCGCGACGGGCGGTATCGGTGGACTGTTCGTCGACAGCACTAATCCTGCCGGCTGCTACGGCCAGGGACTGGCGCTGGCGGCGCGCGCAGGCGCGCTGCTCGCCGATCTCGAGTTCATCCAGTTTCACCCAACCGCCTTCGACGGGCCGTCGCGCCCGATGCCGCTGGTGACCGAGGCCGTGCGCGGCGATGGCGCCGTCCTGATCGACGATACCGGGCAGCGCTTCATGGCGGATCAGCCAGGTGCCGAACTCGCGCCGCGTGACATCGTCGCGCGCGCGGTCTGGCGCCGTCGCGCGGAAGGGCATCGCGTTTTCCTCGACGCGCGCAAACATCCGGGAGCGGAATTTGCAAAACGCTATCCCGTGATCTCCGCCTTCTGCAAAATGGCCGGGGTCGATCCCGCGGCCGATCCGATTCCGGTGAGGCCGGCGGTGCACTACCACATGGGCGGTATCGCCGTTGATGGCGAAGGCCGCAGCAGCGTGGACGGCCTCTGGGCCTGCGGCGAGGTCAGCCGCACCGGGCTGCATGGCGCCAACCGGCTCGCCAGCAATTCGCTGATGGAAGCCATCGTCTGTGCGCAATGGGTTGCAGAGAGCGTCACCGGCGCGAGCCACGGCCCGCTGAAAGCGCGCGTGGCCAACGCACCTGCGCCCGCGTCCGATCCTTCGGCCATACGGCCGATCCTGTCGCAAGGCCTTGGCGTGCTCCGCGACCGGCACGGCATAGAGCGCGCGATCCGCAGCCTCCATCCGCTCGCCAACGGCAGAAGTGCGGCAGCCGATCCCGCGCTGGTGGGATTGATGATCGCGGTCGCCGCCTGGCGGCGCGAGGAAAGCCGCGGCGGGCATTTTCGCACCGACTTCCCCGATGTCCTGCCTTCGGCCGTATCCTCATCCATCTCGCTCGCGGACGCACTCGACGCCGCGCGCGACATCGTTGAAACCGGTTCGCTGTTTGCCGGGAGTGCCCAGCCTTGACACTAACCCCGCTTCTGCCTGTCGTGTACGAGCCGGCGGTTCGAACCGCCCTGCTGGAAGACTTGGGCCGCGCCGGCGATATCACCGCAGACGCGATCGTTCCGGCGGACAAGCGCGCCTCGCTGGTGCTGCGCGCGCGCCACCCCGGCGTCGTGGCCGGGCTCGACATCGCGTGCTGTGCATTTCAGCTCGTCAATCCTGCCATCCAACTCGAAGCGGAGCGCCCTGACGGCAGCGTGGTGGCGCCGGGAGACGTGATCGCCGCGATCGAGGGGCCGGCACGCGGACTATTGACCGGCGAACGGACAGCGCTGAATTTTCTCTGCCACCTCAGCGGCGTCGCGACCGCAGCGGCCTCGCTGGTATCGGCCGCGCAAGGCACCAAGGCGCGCATCGTCTGTACCCGCAAGACGACGCCCGGGCTGCGCGCGCTGGAAAAATATGCGGTCCGCGCCGGCGGTGGCAGCAATCACCGCTTTGGGCTCGACGACGCCATTCTGATCAAGGACAACCATATCGCACTGGCCGGCGATATCAGGATCGCGATCGAACGCGCAAAGGCGCATGCCGGCCACCTCGTCAAGATCGAGGTCGAGGTCGACACCCTGGCGCAACTCGAACAGGCCCTTGCGATCGGCGTGGATGCCGTCCTGCTCGACAACATGGCGGTCGAGGAGCTGCGGCAGGCGGTGGCGATGACCGGCGGTCGGGCGATCACCGAAGCCTCCGGCCGCATTACGGCCGAGACGGCCAAAGCGATCGCGGCAACTGGCGTCGATCTGATTTCCGCCGGCTGGCTGACCCACAGCTGCGCCGCGCTCGATATCGGCCTCGACTATCTCGGACTCAATCGGCAGGCGGCGTAGCTTTGGCGGATCACTCGGCCGCGCGCATTGCCTTGTCCTCGCGCATCAGGCGGTTGTTGCGCTGAACCACCGAATAGCTCGCCAGCGCAAACAGGATCACCAGGCCCTGGATCGACAGTGCTTCCATGGAAGGATTCAGGCCGATCGCTGTCAGAAACGTCGAGCCCTTCACCTCGGTGACCGTGATGATCGCCTGTTCCTGGAACTCCTGCACCGCTTCCCCGATGAACTTGATCGCCATCACGAACAGGAACGCCGAGGTGACGATGAACAGTGGCCGCAGCGGAAGCTTCCGCGCAATCAGGTTGATGAAATAGAACAGCACGGCGAGGCCCACCGTCGCCACCGCAAGCCCGGCGAACAGGCCCGCGCTCCAGCCGCCCTCGGTCTTCGCCAGCGCATGGATGAACAGCACGGTCTCGGCACCCTCCCGGAACACCGCGAGGAAAGCCAGTGCGCCGACCGCCCACACCGTGTCCTGCGACAGCGCGCGGTCGGCTTTATGCGCGAGGTAATCCTGCCAGCCGCGCGGGTCCTGCTTCACCATCAGCCAGCCGCTGACATAGAGCATCAGGGCGGCGGCGGCGAGAATGATGACGCCCTCGAGGATATCGCTGTGGTCGCCGGAGTTCAGCACCGCAAACAGCCAGGCGGCGATGAAGCTGGCGCCGACCGCGGCCAGCGCGCCGCCGTACAGCGCCTGAATGCGGTGGGCGGCACCGGCCTTGGTCAGGTAGCCCGCGAGTGCCGCGATCACCAGCATGGCTTCGAGCCCCTCACGAAGCAGTATGATGGCGGCCTGGATGAAAGCTGACGACATGAAACTGAACCTTTGTTTTGGCTCGTTTTATCGTCCAAACGATTCAAGTAAAGCGGTCGCACGCCACCCAAATGCGTCAAGGCCGTCGCGCAGCAAGAAACCCCTGCAAATCGGGCACTTCCCGCAATGACAGCAGATTAGAATTGCTCAATTTCAGCCGGGCTGTCCGAGCGGCATCGCCAGCTTCTGCCTATCGTGCTCGGTACGCCGCGCAACTAGGCGCTCGGTCTGCAGAACCGCCAGCGTCAGGACCACGATGGCTGTGGCCTGATGCGCCAGCGCGAGATCGATCGGCACCTGATGCAGTAGCGTCAGAATGCCGAGCCCGGCCTGCAGCGCGATCGCCGTCACCAAAGACCAGGCGCCGCCGACCACGGCAACACCGGCCCGTGACCTCACGCTATCGACCGCATGAAAGACCGCCAGCGCCAGCAGTGCGTAGGCAGTCATGCGGTGTTCGAACTGCACAGTGAGCGTGTTGTCGAACAGATTGCGCCACCACGGCTCTTCGAAGAACAGCCGCGCCGCTGATGGAATGAAGGCGCCATCGATCTCGGGCCAGGTGTTGTACACCCGGCCAGCGCGCAGGCCCGCGACCAGCGCGCCGAAATAGAGCTGTAAGAAGGTCAATCCCAGCAAGGCCACCGCGGTTATCTTCAGTCGTGGCGCCGCCGCAGGTTGCGGACGCGCACGCATCCGCCGCAGCGTCCAGATGATCGACGCAAAAATGATCAGCGCCAGCACCAGATGCGTCGCCAGCCGATATTGAGATACCTCGGTCCGTTGGGACAGGCCGGAGGCGACCATCCACCAGCCGACCGCCCCCTGCAGCGCGCCGAGGCCGAAGATCAGCCACAGCCGTTTCTTCAATTCAGCGCTGAACGCGCCACGCCACAGAAAGTACAGGAACGGCAGCAGGTAGACCGCGCCGATCACGCGTCCGAGCAGCCGATGGCTCCATTCCCACCAGAAGATGGTCTTGAACTCGGCAAGGCTCATGCCGGCGTTGAGTTCGCGGTATTGTGGAATGGCCTTGTAGCCCTCGAACGCCTGCGCCCATTGCGCCTCGTTGAGCGGCGGCAGCGTGCCGGTAACCGGCTTCCACTCCACGATCGACAATCCGGATTCCGTCAGGCGCGTAGCGCCGCCGACCAAGACCATGACCGCAATCAGCGCGGCAACCACGATCAGCCACCATCTGACGGCGCTGGCATGCGGGGCCTGCTGTGCGGAACTAGCGGTCATAAAACCCGTCTGAAAATCCATCCTGGCTCGCCCCGAAAGGCGCGCTTGATTGAATTGGCGCGCTCCTTATAGTCCGCCCCTTCCCGCGCGCAACCCGCCACGAGCCTCTGATATATCCGACATGACGATACGCACCCGCAAATTCTTTGGAACCCTCGCTTTGCTGGTGCTGGTCGTGGTGTGGTCGCTGTTGGGCATGACCATCGCCCAGACGCCGTGGTTGGCCAGCTCAGGCCTGCTGCAAGCGATCTTCTATGTCGTGGCAGGGCTTGGATGGGTGCTGCCGGCGATGCCGATCGTGAGCTGGATGTCGCGGCCCGATCGCGCCGCTTAGGCTAGACCCAATTGTCCCGGGCCGGCCTGACCGCGGGAAACATCATCCCTGACAGCAACACCCGCATCGTGCGCAGCGAACCCTGCCGGCCGTCCCAGGCGATCCGCGGCAATGCATGCAGGTTCGTATATCCTTTGGCCTCGACGACGCCAGGGATCGTCGATACCGCGCTGGCGAAACCTGCCTCCTGCGCCATGACGACGTGCTCCCGGCGCCAGGATTGCTGGTCGCCGAACGGATAGGCGAAATGCCTGACGGGCTGGCGCAAGGCGGTCTCCGCAACCGCCTTGCCCATCGTCATTTCGCGCTGCGCGTCCGCCCCTTTCAGGTTGGACAGTGCGGAATAGTTCACCGTTGCGCTGCCGATCGTCACCAGCGGATCGGCTGCGAGCTTGGCCAGATCGTCCCAATCCATCGAGGCGGCGCGCGACAGCGCCGCGAGATCGACGGAGTAGCGCGTGCAGAGGTCGTGGATCGCGAACGAAAGATCCGGCGGCGCCAGCGTCCGCATCCAGTTCGTCAGAAATTCGAACGTGTCATGCTTCTCGGGCGTGCTGCCCGTTGCGAAACGCCGTTCCTTGCGGTCGATCACCAGGCTGATGCGATCCTCGCGCGCGATCATCTCTTCCAGAGCGAGCCACCAGGCTTCGCCGAGCCCATCCGGAAACGCGGTGGGCAGGTGGACGGTGAAGGGCGCGCCCTGCTTCGACAACACCGGATAGGCCTGCGTGATGACATCCTTACAGCCGCCGTCGAACGTCAGGCAGACAAACCGGTTGGCCCTTGGCAGCGTGACCGCCCGCCGGCACACCTCGTCCATCGTGATCAGGTCGAAGTTCCAGCGCTTCAGCGCACGGATCGTCCGGTCGAGAAATTCCGGCGTGATTTCACGCCACCGGTTGGGCTGAAACGGCCGGGAATCCCGCGGACGCACGCGCTCGAACCGCAAAATGACGCCGGCGCCACCGCGCTGCCGCTGCTTCAGCCTGAAATAGCCGCTGAAATAGGCGAGCTCCATCCCGGCCCGCCGCAAAATTCCGAAATCCGACGCCAAACGTACCGCCCTCACCATGCGGTCGCGCTGCCCCCGCCGCGCCCCGCATCGTATTACCCTTTGTTGACATTTCCCTGCGAAGGTCGGCCAAAGCCGAAATCGTAAACAAATTCATATAACACGGGCTCTGCGATGACCATGGCTGCCGCGATTGAAGGCCGGACGGCGGATGCAGATGGGTGGTCGAAGGCGAGCCGTATCGCCGGCATCGACATCGTCCAGGACCTCGCCGCGGCCGAAGCCGTCTGGCGCAACCTGGAAGGTGGGCAAACCTTCTTCACGCCGTATCAGCGGTTCGACTTCCTCAGCTCCTGGCAGCGGCAGGTCGGCGCGCGCGAAGGCCTCGTTCCCTTCATCGTGATTGCCCACGACGCGGAACGCCGTCCGCTGGCGCTGCTTCCGCTCGCACTCAGGCACGCTTATGGCGCGCGCTGCGCCAGTTTCATGGGCGGCAAGCATTCCACTTTCAACATGGCGCTGTTCGATCGCGATTTCGCCGCAAGCACAACGCAAGCCGATCTCGAAGGCCTGATATCGGCGATATCGCAGCGGTCCGAAGCCGACGTCCTCGCGCTGCACCAGCAACCGGTTCGGTGGCGCGATCTGCCCAATCCACTTGCCTTGCTGCCGCATCAGCCGTCCGCCAATGATTGCCCGCTATTGGTGATGGAGCCTGGCGCCGCGCCCGCGGCGCTTGTTAGCAACTCGTTCCGGCGTCGCCTCAAGGGCAAGGAACGCAAGCTCCAGTCCTTGCCCGGCTATCGCAGTCATATTGCGTCGTCAGAGGCCGACATCACCCGGCTGCTTGACTGGTTCTTCCGCGTCAAGCCGCTGCGGATGGCCCGAGCAGAAGCTGCCGAATGTGTTCGCCGATCCCGGCATCGAGGAATTCGTCCGCAGCGCCTGCACCGCGCCGCTCGCCGACGGCAGGCACGCCATCGACATCCACGCGCTGGAATGCGACGAGGAAGTGATCGCGATCTTTGCCGGCGTCGCCGACGGGCATCGGTTCTCGATGATGTTCAACACCTACACGATGTCGGCGAATTCAAAGTACAGCCCCGGCCTGATCCTGATGCGCGACATCATCGACCACTATGCCGCACAGGGTTACCGCGCGCTCGACCTCGGAATCGGATCGGACGATTACAAGCGGCTGTTCTGCAAGAGCGACGAGCCGATCTTCGACAGCTTCATCCCGCTCAGCCAGCGCGGCAAGCTTGCCGCCAGCGTCATGTCGGGCCTCAACCGCACCAAGCGGCTGGTGAAGCACAATCCGGCGCTGCTGGAGATGGCGCAAAAGCTGCGCAGCGCGTTTGGCTAGTCTAGGCAAACGCTCTCACCCGTCATTGCGAGCGCAGCGAAGCAATCCATTTCGCCGCTTGCGGAGGCATGGATTGCTTCGTCGCTGCGCTCCTCGCAATGACGTGGCCACATCACCCCCTCACGCCGCGACCACGCGTGGACCCGGCTCGACGGCATCGGAAGGCTGACACGGTCCGCTCAGCATCGTCACCTCAAAGAAGCCGACCGCCTTGAGCTGATCGCACATCAGCGCGCGCGCGTCCTGCGCCATCGACGCTTCGGGCACCACGACCGCGCGCGCCTGCGACGTCAGGAGTTCGGCCGGCAGATCGGACGCGGTGCCGGCATCCAGCAGCACATGATCGTAGACCCGCAGCAACGCGTCGATCGCAAGCGTCAGCCGCGGTGACTGAAGCTGCGCACGGTCGAAGCTGGGGCGTCCCGCGCTCACGAGATGAACGCGCGACAGCCGGTCCTTGGTGATGATCTGCGCAAACGAGGCCTCGCCCTGCATCAGTTCGGCAAGCCCCGGCGCCACCGGATCGACCGACGCCGCCGTCATCGTCGGCGAGGACGCCACGAGATCGACGACTACGATCTTTGCCTGCTGCGCCATCAGCCGCGCCAGCGTCAGTGCGGTCTGTGTGATGCTCTCGCTCGATGCCGTGCCGAGCACGGTGACCTTGCGCGCCGCGGGGCCTGCGCCAACCAGATCATCAGCCAGTTGCTCGATCTCGCTGTCCCCTGCCGCAGCATCCATGTGAGGGGCGTCGGCATGCGGCTCATTCAACGTTGGCTCTGAAACGTGATCCGCTTCAGCGAGGTTCGCCACGGGAAGCTCGGGCGCGATCGCCGCCGCACGTACCGGTTCCGGCGCAGAAGCCAAGACGACTTCGGGCACGACTTCGGGCACGATTTCGGGTGCAATTTCCCGCACAACGTCCGGCGGAGCAGCACCGGGCGTCCGCGGCGCGGTCATGCGTAGCAATTCACCGGTCGCGATCGCGCCCGAAGTGAGCAGCAGGGTAGCCAGTGTCGCGATCAAGATGATCGGCAGCTTCTTCGGATAGGCCGGGGTGTTGGAAACGGTGGCACGGGAGATGATGCGACCGTCGGCCGGCGCCGCCTCGATATTCTCGCGGGTGTTGGCCTCGCGGTACTTGGCGAGATAGGATTCCAAGAGGTCCCGCTGGGCCTTGGCCTCGCGCTCGAGCGCGCGGAGCTGCACGTCCTGGCCGTTGGTCGAAGAAGCCTGTTTTTTCAACTGATCGAGGCTCGCCGTCAGGCCTTCAACCCGGCCGCCGGCGATGCGGGCGTCGTTCTCCAGCGAGCGAGACACCTTGCCCGCCTCCTCGCGCAACTGCCTATCGAGATCGGCAAGCTGGGCCTTCAATTCCTTGATGCGGGGATGACCGCCGAGCAGCGTCGAGGATTGCTCGGCGAGCTGCGCACGCAGCGTCACGCGCTGCTCGGACAGCCGGCGCACCAGTTCGGAATTGAGCACCTCGGAAGCCTCGATCGGCTTGCCGCTCTGAAGCATCTCCTTGATCAGCCGCGCCTTGGATTCGGCGTCCGACTTCAGCGCGCGGGCGTTGTTCAATTGCGTGTTGATCTCGCCCATCTGCTGGTTGGACAGCGTGGTGTTGTTGGTGCCCACGAACAGGCTCGACTTGGAGCGAAAATCCTCGACCCGCGATTCGGCTTCGGCCACGCGCTTGCGCAAGTGTTCTATTTCGCCCGAGAGCCACTGGCTGGCGGACTTCGCTTGCTGCTGCCGCGCGTCCTGCTGCAGCACCAGGTAACCTTCCGCGATCGAGTTGGCGACACGCGCGGCGAGTTCGGGATCGCGCGACTGGAATTCAATGACAATGACCCGCGACTTGTCGACCGCATAGGCCGTGAAGCGCTCATAATAGGCTTCCAGCACGCGCTCTTCCGGCGTCAACGAAAACGGATCGCGCCCGATGCCGACCAGCGCCAGCAGCGACTTCAGCGGCGACAACCCCTGCAGCACCGGATCGAATTCCGGACGCTCGGCAAGCTTGTTCTTTTTGATGATCTCGCGGGCCAGATCGCGCGATTGCACCAACTGCACCTGGCTGGTGACGGCCTCGGCGTCGAGCGCACTGCGCTCCTCGTTGCGCTCGCCGTTCGGCCGCAGGAAAACGTTCTCGCGCCCGTCGACCAGGATGCGTGCTTCCGACTTGTAGCGCGGCGTGATCATGTTGACCGCGGCCAGCGACAGCACCAGCGCCAGCAATGTCGGAACGATGATCCAGCTCCGCCTGCGCATCAACGCCTGACCAAGCGCATGCAGATCGAGATCGCCGGAATCAGATGCGGCGACGGGCTTCGGCGCCGAAGCCACAGGCCTTGCCATTGCCCGCTGCACCACCGGCTTGTCCTTGCCTGCGCGCCAGAACGCCAAACGCATCGCACACTCCCGTGGACGCAACTATCGGTCCACTCGACAGGGGTCGATTACACTTCATTATGGTTGCCGCTGGGTTAATTTGCCTTGTCTGCGCGCCCGAGCAGCACCTCGCGCGCGCAGTCATTTTTTGTTAACCATCAAAGCCCTTAATCGCGGCATACTTTTCCAGGATACCTGTAATGCGAGGCATGCTTGCCCCTATTCCATATCTGATTGCTGCGCTGACGCTTGCGGGCTGCCTGACCCCGACCGCGCAGGTTCCGGTCGCATCTGAAGGCGGTCTCGATGCCTGTCGTTGACGGTCAGCCGCTTCGTATCCTGCACGCGACGCGCGCGCCGGTCGGCGGCATCTTCCGCCATATCCTCGATCTCGCCAACGGCCAGGTCGACCGCGGCCATCACGTCGGCATCATCGCCGATAGCCTCACCGGCGGCGAACGCGCCGAGCAGGCGCTGGCGGAAATCGCCCCGCGCCTCAAGCTCGGCGTTCACCGCACCGCCATTCGCCGCGAGCCGCTGCCGTCCGACTTTCTGGTGTGGGCCCGGTTCCAGCGCATGATCCGCCAATTGAAGCCGGACGTGCTGCACGGTCACGGCGCCAAGGCCGGCACCTTCATGCGCCTAAAGACCGCTTCCCGCGACAGGATCAGGGTCTACACTCCGCACGGCGGCTCGCTGCACTATCCGCTGTCGACGCTGAAGGGCAACATCTATGCCCGTGTCGAACGCGCCCTGATGAACGATACCGACCTGTTCCTGTTTGAAAGCGCGTTTGCTCGCAACACCTACCAGCGCACCATCGGCACGCCGAAGGGACTGGTGCGATGCGTGTTCAATGGCGTCACCGCCAGTGAATTCGATCCCGTCGTCAAGGCGGAGGACGCCACCGACCTGATCTATGTCGGCGAGTTCCGGCACATCAAGGGCGCCGACCTTCTGATCGATGCGGTAGCGCGGCTGCGCGTCAACGGCCGTCCGGTGACGCTCACGCTCGCAGGCGACGGAGAGGAAAGCGAAGGCCTCAAAGCCCAGGTCGCGCGGCTCGGCCTCGGTGAGGCCGTGCGCTTTATCGGCCACGTCAAGGCGCGTTACGGCTTCTCCAAGGGCTCGCTGCTGGTGGTTCCCTCCCGCGGAGACTCGATGCCCTACGTCGTGATCGAGGCGGCGGCCGCCGGCATTCCGATGGTCGCCGCCAATGTCGGCGGCATCCCCGAAATTTTCGGCTCCCATGGCGATGCCTTGTTCGCGCCGAGCAACGCCACCGCCATGGCCGATGCCATCGAAGCCGCGCTGAAGGATCCGGCCGCGACGATGGAGCGGGCCAAATCGCTGCGCGAACGAATCTTCGAGCATTTTTCGCAGAAGGCGATGGTCGAGGGCGTTGTTGCCGGCTACCGCGAGGCGTTTGCCAATCGTTAACCGAAAATTACCAACGTAACTGTTTCTTCCGATTTGTCCCGTAAGTCCGTGGTGTGGGGAATTCCGCACCGGCGGGCACGTTGCTGTGTGCCCGCTCAAGAACGGACGTGGACCAGTGGAACCGATTAACGCACGCTCGATGCTCGATGCCGCGGCGAACGCCAGCGCCGATCGTCCGCAGATCGAACGGCGCCGCAGGCTGTCTCCGGCGGCGCTCGCCGTCACCAATCAGAAAGTTGGCCGCGCCTATTCGCCAATCGTGATCGCAGGCGTGGTTCGCGTGATCGATTTCGCGATGTTGAGCGCGATCGGCGCCGCGCTCTATTTTGGTTACGTCGTGCCTCTCGGAGGCTTTTCCTGGGAATTTCTCGCGGCGATTTTCGGCGTGGCGGCAACGGCCGTGATCTGCTTCCAGGCGGCCGATATCTACCAGGTGCAGTTATTCCGTGGCCTTCTTCGCCAGATGACGCGGATGATTTCATCCTGGGCATTCGTGTTCCTGCTGTTCATCGGCGCATCCTTCATCGTGAAGCTCGGCAGCGAGATTTCGCGGCTGTGGCTTGCGGCGTTTTTCGTGAGCGGCCTCGCGGCGCTGGTCACGGAGCGTGTGTTCCTACGCTCGCTGGTGCGCCGCTGGGCCCGCCAGGGCCGGCTCGATCGCCGCACCATCATCGTGGGCGCGGACCAGAACGGCGAGGAACTCGTCCAAGCGCTCAAGACGCAGGACGATTCCGACATCCATGTGCTCGGCGTGTTCGACGACCGCAACGACGACCGCGCGATGGACACCTGCGCCGGCAGTCCCAAGCTCGGCAAGGTCGACGACATCGTCGAGTTTGCGCGCCGCACCCGCATCGACCTCGTGCTGTTCGCACTGCCGATTTCGGCCGAGACGCGCATTCTCGATATGTTGAAGAAGCTGTGGGTGCTTCCAGTCGATATCCGCCTTTCGGCCCATACCAACAAGCTGCGCTTCCGTCCCCGCTCCTATTCCTATCTCGGCAAGGTGCCTACCCTCGACGTGTTCGAGGCGCCGATCACCGACTGGGATCTGGTGATGAAGTGGCTGTTCGACCACGTCGTCGGCTTCGTGATCCTCGTGCTGGGGCTGCCGGTGATGGGGCTGGTCGCGCTTGCGGTGAAGCTCGATAGCCCGGGGCCGATACTGTTCCGCCAGAAGCGTTTCGGCTTCAACAATGAGCGCATCGATGTCTTCAAGTTCCGTTCGATGTACCACCATCAGGCCGATCCGACCGCCGGCAAGGTCGTGACCAAGAATGACCCGCGCGTCACCCGCGTCGGGCGCTTCATCCGCAAGACCAGCCTCGACGAACTGCCGCAGCTCTTTAACGTCGTGTTCAAGAGCAATTTGTCGCTGGTAGGGCCCCGCCCGCACGCCGTGCAAGGCAAGTTGCAAAGCCGCCTGTTCGACGAAGCCGTCGACGGCTACTTCGCGCGCCACCGCGTCAAGCCCGGCATCACCGGCTGGGCGCAGATCAACGGCTGGCGCGGCGAAGTCGACACCGACGAGAAGATCCAGAAGCGCGTCGAGTTCGACCTGTATTACATCGAGAACTGGTCGGTGCTGCTCGATCTCTACATCCTGCTCAAGACGCCGATCGCACTGATGACCAAGAGCGAGAACGCGTATTGAAGGATCGCCAGCCGTCATTGCGAGCCATACGGCGGCGCTTTGCGCCGACCGGGTGGCTCGCAGTGACGGAAGCAGCGGTTCGATTGTTTTGTTGAGTTGCGTGAGTATGTGATGGCGTATGCGGCGACAGCCGGGGGATCGCTCCCATCGATAACGGCCGCGCCCGGCGTGCTCGCGCTGCAGCGCGCGCTGGTTTGGCTGGTGGGTGCATCCATCGCCATCGTCTTCATCGAGCCGAGCCCCTATGAGCTGGCGACGCTTGCCGCCTCGGTGATCTTCTTCGCAACGGGCGCGCGGATGCGGCTGGTGTTCATGCCGCTGCTGTTGCTCTTGTTCCTGCTCAACCTCGGCTACAGTATCGGTGCGGTCGCCGTCATGGATCGGCCCAACGTGCCGAGCTGGATTGCGACCTCCTGGTATATGGCGATCACGGTCCTCTTCTTCGCGATGGTGATTTCCGAGGATACCGCGGCGCGGCTCGACATGCTCCGGCGCGGCCTCATCGTCGGCGCGATGATTGCGGCGCTCGCAGGCATCGCGGGTTACTTCAATCTCGTCCCCGGCGGGCGCGACCTGCTGACGCTGTATGACCGCGCCCGCGGCACCTTCAAGGACCCGAACGTGTTTGGCGCGTTCCTGGTCCTGCCGGCGCTGCTCGTGCTGCAAAGCGTGGTCACGGACAAATTCGGCAAGGCGTTCCGCAGCGCGATCGTGTTTGGCATCATATCGTTGGCCATTCTCCTGGCGTTCTCACGCGCTGCGTGGGGCATGCTTGTCATCACCTCGGGCTTCGTGCTGGCATTGATGGTGCTGACCAGCCGCTCGCAGTCGCAGCGCTCGCGCATCATCGTGATGGCGCTCGTTACCGTAGTGCTGGCGGCCGCCCTGGTTGCGGTGCTGCTGTCGTTCGATTCGATTGCGCAGCTATTCAAGGAGCGCGCCAGCCTGGACCAGAGCTACGACGAAGGCCGCTTCGGCCGGTTCGGCCGGCATATTCTCGGCGCAGAAATGGCGCTGGGTCTGCCATTCGGCATCGGCCCGCTACAGTTCACCCGCTACTTCCCGGAAGACACCCACAATTCATACCTGAACGCGTTCATGTCGGGCGGTTGGCTCTCCGGCGTCTGCTATCCGGCGCTGGTCTTCGTCACGGTTCTGACGGGCTTCCGGTATGTCTTCGTCCGCGTGCCCTGGCAGCCGGCCTATCTGGCAATCTTCGCAGCCTTCCTCGGCACGGTCGGCGAGAGCTTCATCATCGATACCGACCATTGGCGGCACTTCTGGATGATGCTGGGAACGATGTGGGGCATGTTCGTCGCCGCCGAACGCTGGAAGGCGGGTGCCGATCCGCGCTCATAGTGCCGACGACCCGTGCGACTACAATCCGAGGCTATTGCTCCACCGTGAACGTCAACCCAGCGTGATCAACCAATCGCTTGATCAGCTTGTGCTGCATCGCTGCACCCGGCGTCCAGATGCCGGCCGGGACATCGGGCGCGTCGCGCAGCAGGCAGATCGCGCATTCGGAGATCATCTTCGAGGTCGAACCGTAGGGATCGCGGTCGCCTTTCACGGATGCACGGACTTGGCCTCCATCAGGCGCGATCGCGACATAGAGCAAATCGTAAAGGCCATTTTCCCGCTCTTCCTTCGACGGCCCCTCGCCCGGCTTGCGTGCATTGGGGCCGGTCTTTTCGTTGTTCGCAGCCATCACAAGCTTCGCGTTCGCTTCTCCCTGATCGCCGGGACCGGTCAATACCATCTCGTCGTAGACGAACTCGCGGCCGTACGGGAATCCCATAAGCATGTTAGAGCGATGAACGTTGCGCGTGTTGATCAAGGCCATCATGAAAGGCGCGGCCCAGGATTGAAGATCTTCTTCGTAAACCGGCTTGTTACCGCGCGGCTGTCGCACGCCGCTGAATCCCGGTGTGAGCGCAAAGGGATCGTTCAGGATGGAGATGAGGCTGAGATCCTTGGCGACAGCATCGAACGTCGCCTTGGCGCTTGCGGCAGTACCACCAGAGAGCGTGCCGCGCATATCGCGCACCCGACCTTTGACGCGAGAGGCGGGCACACCCAACACGCGCTTGGCCTCCGTCTGGACGAAGAACGCGCCAAGTTCAAACGGTAGCGAGTCGAAGCCGCATGAGAACATGACGCGCGCCCCGCTTGCTTTCGCCTGCGCCTCGTGCGCGTCGATCATTTGACGCATCCAGATCGGCTCGCCGCAATAGTCGAGATAATCGGTGCCAGTTGCAGCGCAGGTGGCGACTAGATCGCTTCCGTAAAGCTGATATGGACCGACACCCGCAATCACCGATTTCGTCTGCTCCACCATCGCCTTCACCGACGCAGGATCGGCCGCATCGGCCACGATCAACGGTGTATCCTTGGGCGCGCCGATCGCGTCACGGACGGCAGCGAGCTTGTCCTTGCTGCGACCGGCCATCGCCCATTTCAGGCTCCCGTCACCTTTGTAATGCTCGGCGAGATATTCGGCGACGAGCTGGCCGGTGAAGCCGGTGGCGCCGTAGACGACGATGTCGAATTTCGAAGAGTTCATTCTGGATTCCCTGCTGGTCGATAATTATCGCCGTCATTGCGAGGAGCGAAGCGACGAAACAATCCACTCCCGCCTTGCCGCACCATGGATGC
Organism: Bradyrhizobium sp. AZCC 1577; assembly: GCF_036924575.1. Taxonomy (NCBI): domain Bacteria; kingdom Pseudomonadati; phylum Pseudomonadota; class Alphaproteobacteria; order Hyphomicrobiales; family Nitrobacteraceae; genus Bradyrhizobium; species Bradyrhizobium sp. AZCC 1577. The sequence continues at coordinate 4,306,656 of NZ_JAZHRQ010000001.1, read as the reverse complement.
TTCGCTGCGCTCGCAATGACGGCTTCGGCTGCATTTCGCAAGCCTATTTCTTTCCGTAGGACACGCCCATCCCGGCGCGCACGTCGGCCTGAATGCCATAGGGCGCGATCGGATAGCGCAGGCCGTTCTTCGCGAGCTGCTTCATGCCTACGATGGCCTTGGCAAGATGCACCGGCTTGAGCGCGATCAGCATCTCCTCATCAGGCACGCCGCCGTAACGCCGTTCCGCAAAGCACGGCAGCGAGAGCGACGGCTCGCCAGTCTTCAGCGCCCTGCCCCAGGAATCCGCGCAGGCGGTCTCGCCGACCACGCCCCATTCGAATTTCTTGTACCCGGTATATTGCAGGCCGTTGATCAGAATGATCATCTGACCGGGCGTGGCGTAGACCAGACAAATATCCGGCGGATTGAGCCGCCCGCTGGAGAGCGGGCTCACTGCCATTGCTTCATACTGGCCGAAGGGCACAACGTCGAGCGCTTCCTGACGCTTGCGTGCGTCTTCGGCGGTGCCATGCCAGACGCCGACGTAGTTTTCCCCCGCGAGCCACTTCTCGTCCTGCGGAGCAAGCCCGATCACCGCACGGCATTGCGCGCCGACCAGATCGTCGCCGGTGATGCCGACGGTCCAGCCGAGCCGCGAAGCCATGCTGACGATCTGATCGGTGGTATGCACCGCCGAGGGACGCCGGATTTTTGGAATTGCCGTCATCTCCTCGACGCTGGCAAACATCTTGATACCGATCACAGTCGTCTTTAGCCGTAGCAGGCTGTTCAGGTCGGCCACCATGCCGGCCAAATCGAACGCTTCCGGCATCTGCTGTTGCATGGCGTCAACTCCCAAATCGGCGCGCTTAGCCGGCGCCTGTCCTTCGATTGTAGCCCGGCTGGCTGCCCGCTGCTACTTTGCCGGACCCGGCAACAACTCGTCGATCTTGCCGGTTGCGCGGTAAGCGATCAGGCCCATCCATTCGCGCACCGCCACGTCGGTCCGTCCCAGTCCATCGATCGCGATATTGGTGAAGTCAAATACATCGTCACGTCCGCCGACCCGCCAGTCGACGGGATAAGGTTCGACCGCAAATCCCGCCTTCCGGAACAGGCCGATCGATCGCGGCATATGGAAGGCCGAGGTCACCAACAGCCAACGCTCGCCTTCCTTGGGCGCAAGCAAGGCTTTGGAGAATTCCGCGTTCTCCTGCGTGTTGCGGGAACCCCGTTCCATGATCAGCCGCGACTTGTCGATGCCGAGGCTTTCGAAGATGGCGCCAGCGAAATCGGCTTCCCTGGCGTCGTTCGAAATCAGTTTCGCACTGCCGCCAGAGAAAACAATGCGCGCCTTCGGGTAGCGGTGTGCCAGCGCGGCAGCCGCGATCAGGCGGTCGGGCGAGCTGCGCACCACCGGCCTGCCGTGCGCAGTGGAAAGATCGGCTTCGATCGACGCGCCGAGCACGATGATGCCATCAGGCGCGCCGCGCGCCCCGTCCCATGGCGGAAAGCGCTGCTCCAGCGGATAGAGCAGCAGGTTCCCGAGCGGCGACAGTCCGCAGATGACGAGCAGTAGAACGGCTGCGATCACCAGCTTGCGGCCGAGCGATGCAAAGCGGGTGAACATCAGGATGGCGCCGACGAAGCCTACGCCGATCAGCAGATTCGTCGGCAACAGCAGAAAGCCGAGCGTCTTGGAGAGGACAAAAAACAAGGGAAGCCTCTGACAATGTCTGGTACAGCGTCATACGACGCCATTGCAGCAACCAAAAGCCTCCGCATGCCCCATCATCACCTGCATTCCAGCCCCGAAACCTGCCACTGGGGCTTCTTCGAAGCCAAATTGAAGCCCGTCCTGACCATCGCCAGCGGCGACGAAGTCACCATCGACACCGTGACCGGCGGCCCGGACGTGGTGCCTGATCGCAGCAAGTTTCACGTACCTCCCGAGCTTGTCGACATTCACGCGCGAAGCGAGCGGATGCTGCCGGGCCACATTCTCACCGGCCCGGTCGCCGTGGAAGGGGCCGAGCCCGGTGACGTGCTGGAGGTCGAGATTCTCGACGTCCAGCTCCGACAGGATTGGGGCTACAATCTGATCCGTCCGCTGGCGGGGACGCTACCCGACGATTTTCACGAAACGCGGATCCTGAACATTCCGCTCGACCGCGAGCGGATGGTGGGACAGATGCCGTGGGGGCTCGATCTGCCGCTCAAGCCGTTTTTCGGCGTGATGGGCGTGGCGCCGCCACCCGCCTGGGGCCGCATCACCTCGCTGATCCCGCGCGCGATGGGCGGCAATCTCGACAACAAGGAGCTGGGCGCCGGCACCAAGCTGTATCTGCCGGTGTTCGTGCCGGGCGCGCTGTTCTCCTGCGGCGACGGCCACGGCGTGCAGGGCGATGGTGAAGTCTGCGTCACCGCGATCGAGACCGCGCTGCAGGGCCGCTTCCGTCTGACGCTGCGCAAGGACCTGCGGCTCGCCTATCCCCGCGCGGAAACGCCTAACCATTACATGACAATGGCGATGGACCCCGATCTCGATCAATGCGTGGTGCGGGCGTTGCGCGACATGATCGTGCTGCTCGGCGAGAAGCGCAATCTGTCGCGCGAGGATGCCTACACGCTCTGCAGCCTCGCCGCCGATTTGCGCGTGACGCAAACCGTAAACGGCTCCAAGGGCATTCACTGCATGATCGCGAAGGCGGTCGTGCACGGCTGATCGGACGACCTGCGCCTCTTCAAAAAGGAGAGCGCAGCTTCAACCGCGCGTAGAACAATACGCTGGTCTTTCCGACCAACGCAGTCCCCTGCACTTGCGCGCCATCGGCGGCGTATGACCCGCTGAAGCCGCAAGTGACTTCGCGCCCGCCGAACAGCGGCAGCGCGCCAACCGATTTCGTGTGCTCGTTGGTGATCAGTTCACCGCGCCACTTGCCGCGATCTGCGGTGTAAGAGCCCGTGTAATAGAAATACGAGTCACCGCCGGCGATCTTGCCGTCGCGCAGCACAATCACGCCGTGCGCGCGGCCATGCCCGCCGTCCGTCATCTCGATATGAATGGTGTAGAGACCGTTCGTTACCGTCATTGCGCCCTTGCCGCCGTCCCAGGACATCATCGGCATTCCCTGCAGCGCGAAGCAATGGGGAAATGGCCCACACGGCTGGATCGTTTCGCCGCGCCTGTAACCGCCGTTAAGACTGCCGCGCGCTGCGCGTCACGGGCGCTTTGGTTAATCCACAAACCCGGCTTCAGCTTTTAATATGTTTTTTCAAATGGATAGAGAGCTATCCACAAGGCGTTTGACTCATGTGTGTAAAACTAAATAGAGTCGAAATAGTAACTTTTCAGTACAGCGTTTAAAAGTTAGCGTTCCCCATGGCTACAGAAAAAGCCGAAACCGACCGCGTTCCCGTGACCTTGGCGCTCTCGACCATCGCTTATATGGAAAGATTGGTGAGACAGGGCACCCACGGCACAAGTGTTCCCGGCGTTGCAAGGACCCTGATCGAGGAAGGCATTCGGCTCGCCATCAAGGATGGGCTGCTTGCAATCCGCGACAACGGCAAGACGTCCTGACGGGAGCAACGCGGCGGTTTTCACAGAATGTGGAACCGAGAAAATGCTTACGAATGTACCGACCTGGACCACCGATCGCGTCGAACTCCTGAAAAGCCATTTTGAAGCCGGCCTCACCTGCCGCGAGATCGCGGCCAGCATCGGCGTCAGCCGTAACGCCGTGATCGGCAAACTCTCGCGCCTGCAATTGACGCGGGGGCCCGCCCCCGCCGAGCCGCGTCCGACCAAAGTTGCCAGGGAGCGCTCCAGGAAATCCGTCCCCAGGCTGCAGTACCAAGTCCTGCAAGCCGTCTACGAAAACGCGCAGCCGCTACAGGAAGAGCCTATCGTAAGCGAACGCCGCTGCTCGCTATACGAACTCAGCAACGAAAGATGCCGCTGGCCGATCAGCACGCCAGGCGCAGAGGACTTCTGCTTTTGCGGCAATACGCCGGTGGAAGGCATGCCCTATTGCTCGGGCCACACCCGCCTCGCCTACCGCCCGGGTTCGCGTCAGCGCGTCTCGCGCGCGTGAGCAGCGTCAGTTGCCGTGACGACGCGTCCAGAGCTTCGGTTCTGATTCCATCAGAACCGATCGTCCACTACCCGAGCCGCCAGCCGACCTCTTCCGTAAAGCTCTTGAAGAACTCCGGCGTGTAGGCCTTCTCCGGGGCCTGCCGTACCCGCTCGTCGAGCTTGTGCGCATCGTCGCCGACGAGAATCCGCCAGCGCTCGGCCTTGACGCCGTCGAGGATGATTTTTGCCGCAGCCGCCGCCGTGGTCGGCGCCTCCTCGCGGAAAGAGCGCGCGCGGTCGAGCGCGATCTTCTGGATGTCGTCATCCGACATCGGCGCGGTGTCGATGCCCATGCCCTTCAGGCGCTGCCGGGTCGCCAGGATCTCGTTCGGGCTGAGTTCATCGGATTCCGAGCCGCTCTGGATCTTGCGCGAATTGGCAACGATCGAAGTGCCGATATGCCCGGGCATCACGACAGAGCATTTGATGTGCGGGGCGTTGAGCCGCAGATCCGTCATCAACGCTTCGGTAAAGCCTTTCACTGCGAACTTGGCGGCGCTGTAGGCCGTGTGCGAGGCACCCAGGCCCACGGATGCCCAGAAGCCGTTGACACTCGATGTGTTGATGATGTGGGCCTCGTCGGCCTTCATCATAAGCGGCAGAAAAGTGCGAACACCGAGATAGACGCCGCCCCAGCAGATGTTGAAGGTGCGCTCCCATTGCTCGCGCGTGTTGGTGAACAGGCTGCCACCGCCGCCGATGCCGGCATTGTTGAACAACAGATGGATCTTGTCGGTCGCCTGCTGCTCGATCAGTTCGTCACGGAAGCGCTGCAGATGCGCCTCGATGGAAACGTCGGCGACATGGGTGGTGACGCGCAGGCCCCGCGGCAGCCTTTCCGCCTCGCACAGCCGCTTGGTCTCGGCCGTCGCTTCCGGCGAGACGTCGCACATCGCGACATTGCAGCCTTCGGCCACGAGCTGACGCGCGAGCTCGCGGCCCATGCCCGTGCCGCCCCCGGTGATCACGGCGAACTTTCCGGCAAAATCCTTCATTGAGACGCTTACCTCGGTTTTCAATTTTTGAGTTGGGGCCCTCATGGCATGGAGCCCGTGCGGAACGACAGTAACAGGTGGGAGCTGCCGGTAAAGCGGTCCGCGAGACGGGCGGCTCGATTGTCTTACAGGGCGTTTTCGCGCAGCGGAATTACTCTGCTGCCTCGCGCGAGCCGCCGAGCGCGCCCAAACCCTCCAGCGCCTTCCGGATCGCGGCCTGCTGCGCGGGCGATGCTTCCGGCATCGGCGCGCGGGAGAATGTCGTCGGCAGCCCCTGCAACGACTGCGCATAGCGCGTGCATGCCGGCAGATTGTCCGAGACGATCACGTTCCACAGCGTCAGCAGTTTCTTGTGCAGCTCTAGTGCGCGAGCGTGGTTGCCTGCCTTGACCACATTCCAGAGCTCGACGGAAGCATGCGGCGCGGCGCTCAGGATCGCCGCGATCGAACCATGCGCGCCGAGCGTATAGGACGGGTACATCAGCGCATCGACCGCGCTGTAGATCAGTTTGTCCGGCGCCATCATCATGAGGTCGGCAAACAGTTTCAGATCACCCGCACTCTGCTTGACGCCGACGATGAGCGGCACCTCGTTCATGATCCGCGTCAGCAGCGCTGGCGACAGATAGGACCAGGGCACGACGTTGTAGATGATGATCGGCATACCGGTTTCGTCGGCCATGCGGCGGAAATGGTCGACCATCGCCTGCTCGTCCGGCTTGAACAAATAATGCACCGGCGTCACCTGCAGCGCTGCAACATCCATGTCGCGCACCAGCTTGCCGCGCCGGATCGCATCACGGGTGGAATCGACGATGATGCCGGCGATCACGGGCGCGCGCCCTTTCGCGGCCTCCACCGTTGCCGCCACCAGATCACGATATTCCTCGTGATCTAGCGTATGCCCCTCCCCGGTCGAACCGCCGGCCGCCATGCCGTGGCTACCGGCCGCGATCAACCAGTCGACCTGGGGAGCAACGAGTTTGAAATCAATCTCGCCGTCCTTTCGGAACGGCGTCGTCATTGGCGGTATCACGCCGGTGGGGCGCATTTTCATGGCCTGCCCTCGCTGTTTCCATCCGGTACGTGCGGGCGTATCTCCCGCTTTCGCAAACCAAGCCTACCGAAGGTCGGAGCGGCGATCCAGTTGCGGAATCGACACGGCAGAGTAGCGGAAACGCCGCGTCTGCATTTGCGCGTGGTCTCGACCCGCGGGGACCACATGCCGCGTTCCCGGCGGTCGGCCGGCTGAGGCAAGCCTATCGAATGTCGAAGCAGCGTTTCCAACGTCAACGCTGACGGTCAGATCGGCGATAATGCATTGCGAGCCGATGCAGGGCGCACTTCACACATTTCGAGCTGATCGTCTCGGGTCAGTGCTTGCAGATGTCGCGGGTTGCTTGCTCGCCGCGCATGACCTGCATTATTTCGGCCGGGGCAAAACTGCCGAAATCGCCGCCCACAAGCGTACCGTAACGACGGTGGTTCTTGAGCATGAGCAATAAGCGATCGCTGACATTTTCGATGTCGCGTGCGTCGCTGGCTGATATCGCCGGCTTGCCCGCGGAAGCGCTGGTCTGCTTCGCGTAGGCAAAGAACTTTGTGGTGGCTTCTACTGCCGCTGCGCGGTTATCAGGATCGCAGAGTTCGCGATCATCCAGCGCGTAAATGCAGCTCGCCAATTGTCCCCATGTGTTGGCCAGATTGAGTGTCTGATTTTCGGACCAGCGGTCTGACTTGCCAAGCATAGAGGAAACGTTTGCCTGCATACTGCCGGCCTTCAGGACGAAGTACGCCGCGCTCGGCTCCATCTTGTTGGCGTCCGGACCGAGGTCCATCACTTTGAAGATACAGCTTCGCACCACCGGCGCGGTTTCCGGCCGCCCGATACGACTGGTGTCGGCGAACAACGAAACACTGGGCCCGACCGAGACGAAACTTGACATCGCACTCGTTACTTTCGGGCCCCAGATCCACCCGCCGACCACGAGGAAACCTCCGATGAAGGCCAGCATGAGGGTGAGAGCCTGACGGATCAATTTTCAAGCTCCCGCTGCTAAGCCCTGGGGCAGTTGTCGGTCGCGCCCTTGTAGCGATCGAGCATCGGCTTTATTGGCGCCGGGACGGTCCAGCCGAAATCCGCGGTGATCAGGCGGCCATTGCTGGCGTCCTGCATCAAGGCCGCGTTGATCGCGCGATTGCGTGGACTGTCCCAGAGATCTCTGACCGTCGACATTTCGGATTCGCCATATCGCTTGGCGGTATTCATCATCTCATCGAATTTCGCAAAATAGCGACCGATGTAATCGACGATGTAGGCGCGATTGTCCCGCTCGCAGACCGCGTTCGGGTGCGTGACGAGATAGCAGTTCAGCGCCGCCGTCATCTCTTTCGCGCTGGTGAGGTCTCGCCAATCGACGCGATGCTTGTCGGTCGAAAGCTTCGGGAGCTGCCCGTCCCTTTCGAGATGTTCAAGCGCGGGGTAACACGCCTCGCGTATTTTGGCCGCTTTCCACTCGCCCATGCGTTCGCCGCCCGGCAGGTAATCCCCGGAATGGCCCAGGACGAAGTAGTTGATCAGGTTCACACCTAGAAATATGCCGCCTAGAACAAAGGCTGCACGCATCAAGAAATTCATGGCCTCACGCACCTGCAGAGGTTGCAATCGGCTCTATATAGCGGCGTCCGGATGTGCCGGGAAGGTTGGCATCAGTTCGATCTGCCGGTTGGGTTAAGCCGGACTTACTACCTGCCGGCATGCCCCAAGATGCCGCGCGTCTCCGGCCCGTTGGGGATGCGCAGGTATCGAGCTTGGTTGGGTCATGAGAGCCGTGGGGGACTATTTCGCGGTCAGCGTCGCTTGAACCTTGAGCGCGCGGCAGCGACCTACATACCGGAGGCAGTATCAATAAAAACGAACAGGAGGCCGCCATGACCCAGTGGCGCGATACCATGGTTGATCGACCGGAAACGAATGGTGCGGCCTATTTGACGGGCTGGACAGTCAGCGGAATAGCTGTGTTGGGGACCATTGTTGCCGTCTGGGTTCTCGGCATCTAGCAGCGATCACAATCGCCACCCGTGAAAGAATTGGTCGGAGCGAAAGGATTTGAACCTTCGACCCCTAGTCTCCCAGACTAGTGCGCTAACCGGGCTGCGCCACGCTCCGATGCCGTTCCATTAGCTGCGATCCGCGCCCGGCGCAAGGCAGGAGAGCGGCCTCATTGCGGCCGGTTGACCGCCAGTTCCGACCGCCCGCTCAGCCGTCCTTCAGCGCGTTATCCAGCAATTGCTTGCAGGCGATCAGGTCCTGCAGCACCCGCTCCAGGCGCTCGCGGTCCGCGTCCGACGGGCCCGGCTTGGCCCTCGCAAACGGCAGCAAAATGCCGTCGTCGTCGGTGTCGACGAAGCGGTAGTCGATTTCCTTCTCTTCGGTCTCGTAGTCCTCATCGTCGGCTGCGACGGTCGGAATCTCGCCCTCATCGGGCTCCTGCAAGCTGAGGCCGATCGCTTCCTCGACTGCACCGAAGGTGACCGCCGAGGTCTGGTCGGCGAGGCCCTGCACCGATTTGATGCCGTGCTCTTTGAGGATGCGCTGCACGCCGCGGATCGTATAGCCCTCGCCGTACAGCAGACGGCGGATGCCCTTCAGCAAGTCGACGTCGTCGGGGCGGTAGTACCGCCGCCCGCCGCTTCGCTTCATCGGCTTGATCTGGGCGAACCGCGTCTCCCAGAACCGCAACACGTGCTGGGGAATGTCGAGCTCTTCAGCGACTTCGCTGATGGTGCGGAACGCATCCGGCGCCTTGTCCAAGTGCCAGCTCCTCTCAACTTATCTCGTTGGTGAAGACGCGGTACTCGCCTTGCTACGCAGCCGTGCTACTCGATCTCGCTAGTCGGTCTTGTTAGTCGGTCTTGCTTTCGCCGTTGCCGGGCGCGTGACCGTTGATCCGCTGCTTCAGAATAGCTGATGGTTTGAACACCATCACGCGACGCGGCGAGATCGGCACTTCAGTACCGGTCTTCGGATTACGTCCGATACGCTGACCCTTCTTGCGCACCATGAATGAGCCGAACGACGACAGCTTCACTGTCTCGCCCTTCTCCAGGCAATCGGTAATTTCTTTCAGAACGAGTTCGACAAACGCTGAAGATTCCGTCCGCGACAGGCCCACCTTCTGGTAGACCGCCTCGCACAAATCGACACGTGTGACTGTTTTTCCGGTCCCGGTCATCGCCTGCCCCGCACTCTCGGCGAACAAAATTTATTCCCTGAAATTATGAGGTTAGCACGCAATGGTCAACAGCGACCATCATGCAGAAGCATGGAACCGCACTACAATTTTAGACAGTACTTTTGCGCTACGTCTACCAGCGCACCAGCGCGGAACCCCAGGTGAAGCCGCCGCCCATGGCTTCGAACAGCACCAGATCGCCTTTCTTCACCCGCCCGTCCTTGACGGCAACCGCAAGCGCCAGCGGGATCGACGCAGCCGACGTGTTGCCGTGCAAATCGACGGTCAGCACCACCTTCTGCGGCGCAATATGAAGCTTATGCGCCGAAGCATCGATGATTCGCTTGTTGGCCTGATGCGGGATGAACCAATCGATGTCCTCGGCCGTCGTCCCGGTCGCATCGAAGGCGTCCACAATCACGTCCGTGATCATGCCGACCGCGTGCTTGAACACTTCGCGGCCCTCCATCCGGAGATGGCCGACGGTCTGCGTCGTGGACGGACCACCGTCCACGAACAGCTTCGACTGGTGCCGGCCGTCCGAGCGCAGATGGGTCGTGAGCACGCCGCGATCCGACGGCAAACCCGGCTGGTCCTGCGCCTCCAATACGACCGCGCCGGCGCCGTCGCCGAATAGCACGCAGGTGCCGCGGTCGTTCCAGTCGAGAATGCGCGAAAACGTCTCCGCACCGATCACCAGCGCGCGCTTGTAGGCGCCGGAGCGCAGGAAATTGTCGGCGGTGGCGAGCGCGAAGACGAAGCCGGAACACACCGCCTGCAGATCGAAGGCGGCGCCATGATGGATACCGAGCCCGCTCTGGACTGCAACCGCGGTGGCCGGAAAGGTGTTGTCCGGCGTCGAGGTCGCGAGCACGATCAGATCGATCGCCTGGGCGTCGAGACCGGCATGTTCCAGCGCCGCGCGCGCGGCGTTGATCGCCAGGTGCGAGGTGAACTCGCCTTCGGCCGCGATGTGGCGCTCCCGAATGCCGGTACGCTGCACGATCCACTCGTCCGAAGTATCGATTCGGGCCGCCAGTTCGGCATTGGTCAGCACCTTCTGCGGCAGGTAAGAGCCGCAGCCCAGCACCACCGAACGTTTCGCAGTCACGAGACAGCCTCCTGCGCGGTCGGTGCCAGCGCACTGCCGTCGCTATTCATCATCTGATTGATCTTGGTGAGGAGATCGCAGCGGACCATCTCATAGCCAACATCGACTGCGTAGGCAAAGCCTTCGGCGCTGATTCCGCCGTGGCTTTTGACGACCACGCCCTTCAAGCCGAGCAAAACACCGCCATTGGATTTATTCGGGTCGAGCTTGTCCCGCAGCGCCTTGAACGCGCTCCGGGCGAATAGGTAGCCGATCCGGGACAGCCAACTGCTCGTCATGGCCTGGCGCAGGAAGTCCGCCATCTGGCGCGCGGTTCCCTCCGCAGCCTTCAGCGCGATGTTGCCGCTAAAGCCTTCCGACACGATCACGTCAGCCGCGCCCGCGCCGATCCCGTCGCCTTCGACGAAGCCGATATAATTGAGCTGCGACGCGCGCAGCAGCTCGGCGGCCTCGCGGATCTCCTCATGGCCCTTGATCTCCTCGACCCCGATGTTGAGGAGGCCGACAGTCGGCCGTTCCCGATTCAACAGCACGCTCGCCATTGCACTGCCCATCACCGCCAGCGCCACGAGATGGTGCGCGTCGCCGCCGATCGTGGCACCGAGGTCGAGCACGACGGAATCGCCGCGCGCCGTCGGCCACACGCCGGCAATGGCCGGACGATCGATCCCTTGCATGGTGTGCAGGTGGAAACGCGCCATCGCCATCAGCGCGCCCGTATTGCCGGCGGAGACCGCGACGTCGGCCTCGCCTCGCTTCACCGCATCAATCGCAAGCCACATCGACGACGTCTTGCGGCCGCGACGCAGCGCCTGGCTCGGCTTGTCGTGCATGCTCACAGTGACGTCGGTGTGGATCACGCGCGACGCCTTTTGCAGCGCCGGGTACTTGGCGAGTTGTTCGTCGATCTGCTTGCTGTCGCCGTAGAGCAGGAATTCGCTGTCGGGATGCCGCTTCAAAGAAATTGCAGCGCCGGGAATGACGACCGATGCGCCGACATCGCCACCCATGGCGTCAAGCGCGATGCGAACCTTTTGCGGCATGAACGTCCCGGAAACCTGATCTCTGGCGGCCCTCGTAGAGGCCGGCGGCGCACTGGAATGGCACCGTTAGGCGGTGCTCGGCGAAACGCGGTACCGCGCCTCCGCCGGGCCGCGACAATAGCGTGTCCCCGGCCCGACACAACCTCTTGACCGCCGTCTTTTGGCAAAAGCGAAGCGGTGTGGCCCGAAACCGAGAATAAGAAATATATTCAGATAATTCAATATCTTATTGAGGATTCCTGGCGAGATAGTGCAGCTACATCAAACCGAATGCGGCCACATAGACTACTTTAACCACCGGCTACTTGCCTTTGGGCTTCCCGGTGCCGGATTTCTTCGGCGCGGCCTTCAACGCCTTGAGCGCCGCGAATGGGTGATCCTCGGGATCGGCGGCTTCAACGATCGGCTCAAATACGACGCCGGGTTTGCGCGGATATGGATCGACCGCGAGATACAATGCATCGGTGGCAACCCTGCCGAGATCGATCATGCCGTTCTCGATCGGCTCGGGCGGATCGGGCGTTTCCTCGTCGCTTTCTTCAGCGTCATCGACCAGCGCGGCCATCTGCGGGATCTGCTCGGGCGGAGCGAACATCAGGTCGATCGGCTCGTCGACCTCGTTCTCGATCTCTTCCAGCGTCACCACGCAGGTCTGCCCGATCCGCGCCCGCACATGGCCGGCCACATGGAAGCGGCCGCCGCTCTTCGGCGTCACGTCGAAGGAAGCCTGCGCCGATAGCACCTCGCGCAAGCCGCCCGTGTCGGCCATGGCTTTGCGGATGGCCTGATCAGCCTCGATGTCGCGATGCAGGCCCGTCTCGGGGATCTGCGCCACCGCAACGGGAACACGCCACGGATCGGGGTTCTCTGTGCCAGTCTTGCTCATTGCTGCGCGCCTGCTTTCTCCGGCGAGGGAAACTTGCCCCGGCCGCTCACCAGCGTCGCCTCGTCGAGGCTGTCGAGCCCCGCCATTGCCGCCTCGGCGTAGGCGGCAAGCAGTCGGGCCTTTTCGATGTTCTCGCCGTTCAGGATATTCTTGCACATCGCCTGCGCCAGTGCCTCGCGGCCCTCGGTTAGCGCAAGATCATAGGCCGCGGTCCGGCCATAGAAGGCTTCGCCGAAGGCCTGCATGCGCTTCGGCACCGCGAGGTCTCCAACCCCCATCTCACGCAGATTGTCGTCCATATCGTTGCAAAAATGGTCGAATAGCCCCTGCGACAGCGTCGCGCCACCCTCCACCGACTTCAGCCGCCGCAGGACCAGCCACAAGTGCAGGAGAAGCAGGTCAAAACGGCCGTTAACCGTGTCCGGAACCCCAAAGTCCCGATAAAACAACGGTTCTCGCGCCTGCGTCACGATCATGCCATAGATGGCCTCGATGGTGCCGCGCAGCGGCGTCCGGGGTTTCCTGAAGTGATTGAACGGCCAAAGCATTGTGGGTTCCGCAAGCGAGCCCTCCCGGGCCGCGCATGTTGCAATCAAGCGTGCTGCCCGGTACGTCAACGCACCGCGCGATGCAAGAGGACGGGCGAATTCCTGAGATGACCGAAATGAGCCACCTGAGCGCCCGCGTGTCCACGCCGCGCCGCCTGACCGCGCGCCGGTGCGGCTTTCGCGCCGCCGCAGCCATTGCACTGGTCTGCGCGGCGCTCGCCGGATGCACCGGCGAGCAGTTCCAGAAGGGCTACATCCTGCCGCCCAACGCGTTGGAGCAGATTCCGATCGGCGCCAGCCAGGACCAGGTGCTGATCGTGATGGGAACGCCATCAACGGTCGCGACCTTGAACGGCGAGGTGTTTTATTACATCTCGCAGCGCTCCGAGCGCAAAGTCGCGTTCATGAATCAGCAGGTCGTGGACCAGCGCGTGATCGCGATCTATTTCGACAAGAACCGCCAGGTGACGCGGCTCGCCAATTACGGATTGCAGGACGGCAAGATCTTCGACTTCATCAGCCGCACCACGCCAACGTCCGGCCAGGAGCTCAGCTATCTGACGCCGCTGTTCAAGCTGCTCAGCTTTAACTAGCGCCAATCGGTTCTGATTGAATCAGAACCAAGCTCCGCACTTTGTCTTTGCGTTGTCGTTAAGCGAACCGCATCTACTTCGCTCGAAAACGTCATGGCGACTTCGCCTGTTCCGCGAGGCGGAAAACCTGTGCCAAGTCGCCCGCTTGCCCTGCATGCGCGCGTTGCCTAGGCTCGCGGCCAATCAATAATGATTCAGCAGGGAGTTAACTTGTGACGATTAAAACTTTTTCTCGCCGCCGTGTGTTGACCGGAGCCGCGGGCATTTCCGCTGCGGCGATCTTGCCGCGCGCGAGTTATGGCACCGACTGGCGCCCGACCGAGACCGTCCGTCTCATTGTGCCAGCGGCAGCCGGCGGCAGCACCGACGTGATGGGACGACTGTTGGCCGCACATCTGCAGACCGCCTGGGGTCAGTCCGCGGTCGTGGAAAACCGCTCCGGCGGCGGCGGCACCATCGGCACCGCCGAAGTCGTGCGGGGCAAGGCGGACGGCCACGTCATCCTGGTCGGTAATCCCGGTCCGAATGCGATTGCCTACAGCATCTTCCGCAACATGACCTACAAGGCCGACCAGTTGCAGCCGGTCAGCAACATGATCCGGATTCCGAATATCGTGTCGGCGCATCCGTCGACCGGCATCAAGTCGATTCCCGACCTGATCGCCTACATCAAGGCCAACCCGGACAAGCTCACCTATGCCTCCTCAGGCGTAGGCCAGAGCCCTCACCTCACGGGCGCCTGGTTCCTGCAGCTCACCGGATTGAAGATGGTGCACGTGCCGTTCCGCGGCGCAGGCCCCGCGCTGCAGGCGGCGCTGGCCGGCGATATCCAGATCCTGTTCGACAATCTCTACCCGACGCTGCCGCAGACCCAGGAAGGCAAACTCACCGCGCTCGCCGTCACCACGCCCGAGCGCAGCACACTCGCCCCGAACGTTCCGACCATGCGCGAAAGCGCGCCGGAGCTTTCGAAGTTCGACGTCTCCTCCTGGTTCGGCATCTTCCTGCCGAAGGCCACGCCCGCTCCCGCCGTTGAATCGCTCAACAAGGAGATCAAGGCGATGCTGGCGCGGGAGGACGTCCAGAAGACGATCGGGAAGATGGGCGCGACCGCCGACTGGGGAACGCCACAACAGTTCTCCGATTTCGTGCAGGCCGAGACGGCGAAGTTCGGCGAGATCATCAAGCGCGAAGGCCTGCAGATGGATGTGAATTAAAGTCCTGTCCCGGACGCGGTGCAGCGCGCTTCGCGCTGCTCCGCAGAGCCGGGACCCACGCTTTCTACCACAGCGATGGCCCCCGGATCAGCAGCACTCCGGGAAACCCCGGTTGAGCTATCCGAAAGACAAGAACCCCGCGGCTTTCACCGCGGGATTCTTTCGATCAGCTTGTCGCCGCTCAGTGCGTCAGGATCACTCACGGGACACGCGCATCCATCTCCGGCCGCATCACCACGCTCTCTTGGGCAGTCGCTTCGCTGCGCGATCCCACGAAGGCCGACGGCGAGGCAGCGCGATTAACCGCAACGTGCAGAACGCCCGCCGGAATATAGATGTAGTCACCGGGGTGTACCTTTTCGCAGTGCTGAAGCTGGTCGCCGGTCCAGATCTCCAGCTCGTCCCCGCTCATCATGTAGAGCGCCGTCTCATGATGCTCGTGGACATGGGCTTTGGTGCGTCGGCCGGCCGGCAGCGTAATGATGCCGAGCCAGATCATTTTCGAACCGACAGTCTCCGCACTGATCCCCGGCTGATAGTCGGAGCCCTGCTCGGCGCGGTAGCCTTTGCTCCCCTTCACGACAAAGCCATTCCCGCCACCGCCCGATTCCACGCCGTGCCGTTCCCGTACGATCATGTTGCTCATTGCCGTCTCTCCGGTTCGGATTGTCTTACCCAACATGCGCAGGATCACTTGTCTGGAGGGCCGGAGTCTCAAAGATTGGTCCGAAAAATTCCAAATTCTTCCAAAGCTCGGTAAGCTCGCCGCATGCCCAGCGAGCCCTTCACCTTTGGCCCGTTCATGCTTGATATGGATCGCGGAATGCTGTCACGGGACGGCCGACCGGTCGTGGTCGGCCACAGGGCCTCCTGCTGTTGCGCGCGTTCCTGGAGTCGCCCGGCAGAATCCTCGACAAAGCGAGCCTGATGGACGTTGCCTGGCCTGGCGTCGCCGTGGAGGAAAGCAACCTGTCAGTCCAGATCGCGGCGCTACGTAAGCTGCTCGGCACCGCCCATGACGGCTCCGAATGGATCACGACGGTCCCGCGTGTCGGCTACCGGTTTGCTGGGCCGGTCGCTTCTCGGGCGCAGAGCGCCACGCCGCAGCGCGCTGAGAGCAATGCCCAGTCGCGCCCGATTATCGCGGTTCTGCCTTTCGACATCATTGGCGAGGTCGACAAAGAATATCTCGCCGATGGGCTGACCGAAGATATCATCACGGCGCTATCTCGGTTTCGCTGGTTCCGGGTCATCGGGCGCGGTTCTGCCTTTATTTTCAAGGGCAAGCAGATCGATGTGCTGCAAGCCGCTCGCGAGCTTGGCGCGCGTTACGTGTTGCAGGGAAGCGTTCGCCAATCCCCCTTCGACTGCGCATTACGGCTCAGTTCATCGACGCGAGCGACGGCAGCAATGTATGGGCGGAGCGCTACGATCTGGAGATGGCTGATGTCTTTGCGATCCAGGACGAGATCGCCGAGCGGGTCGCGGGTGCGATCGAGCCCGAGCTTCTCAAGACAGAATCCCATTTTGCAGCGTTGCGTCATACCGGCAATATGACCCCTGGGACCTCGTGCGTCAGGGAATGTGGCATTTTCACAAGGTCACCCGCGTGGGCCATCTGGCTGCGCGGACGCTATTTCGTCGCGCATGCGCAATCGATCCGGATCTGCCGGAATCCCACATCTGGCTTGGGCGCGTCAGCGCCGGGATAATCGCCTACGGCTGGAGCGACACGCCCGCCGTGGACAGCAAGGAGGGCGTGGATGCCGCGGCGCATGCAATCACCCTCGATCCGAGAGACCCCTACGCGCACTATGCCTTCGCCATCGCGAACGCTTACAACAACGCACCGCTCGTAGCCGTATCGGCAGCCGAGAAGGCGATCGCATTGAGCTCAAGCTTCGCGTTAGGGCATCTGATTCTCGGCCTGGCCCGCTTGTTCGCGGGTCTGGCGCGAGAGGCAATCGAACCGCTTGAACATGGCCTGACGCTAAATCCGAACGATCCCCAGAACCTCGCTTGGTACAATCTGCTTGCCCATGCTCAGCTTCTCGCCGGAGACGCCGAGAGCGCACTTGCGACCGCCAACAAAGCGCTCGCTATTCGCCCGACATTCCGTCCGACGTTTGAAACGCTGACATGCTGCCATATCGCACTTGGCAACCTGGACGACGCACGCCAATGCGCAAGCCGTATGAGCGAGTTGAGAGAGCCTCAGAGTCATTTCCTCGCACCGCTAAGGCAGTTGCATCCAGAATGGGACGAACGGATATCGCAATTGCTGGATTAGGCTCGGGCATGAAAAAACCCCGCGGCTCGCACCGCGGGGTTTTCGTTTTGATCAGCCTCTCGGCCGGCTCAGTGCGCCAGGATCGCAAGCAGCAGCAGCGCCACGATGTTGGTGATCTTGATCATCGGGTTGACCGCGGGACCGGCCGTATCCTTGTAGGGATCGCCGACGGTGTCACCGGTCACGGCTGCCTTATGGGCGTCCGATCCCTTGCCGCCGAAATGGCCGTCCTCAATGTACTTCTTGGCGTTGTCCCAGGCGCCGCCGCCTGAGGTCATCGAGATCGCAACGAACAGGCCGGTCACGATCACGCCGAGCAGCATGGCGCCGACCGCGGAGAACGCCGCCGACTTGCCGGCCGCGCCGCCACCCGCGATCGCGTAGATAGCGAAGTAGACGAAGATCGGCGACAGCACCGGCAGCAGCGACGGAATGATCATTTCCTTGATCGCAGCCTTGGTCAGCAGGTCGACCGCCTTGCCGTAATCCGGCTTGTCGGTGCCCTGCATGATGCCGGGCTTCTCGCGGAACTGGCGCCGCACTTCCTCGACGATCGCGCCGGCCGCACGGCCGACCGCGGTCATGCCCATTGCGCCGAACAGATACGGCAGCAGGCCGCCGAACAGCAGACCGACCACCACGTAGGGGTTGTTGAGCGAGAAGTCGGGCAGCACACCCTGGAAGTACGGATGCTTCGCAGGATTGGCGATGAAGAACTTGAGGTCTTCATTGTAGGCCGCGAACAGCACCAGCGCGCCGAGACCGGCCGAGCCGATCGCATAGCCCTTGGTGACAGCCTTGGTGGTGTTGCCGACCGCATCCAGCGCGTCGGTCGACTTGCGGACCTCCTTCGGAAGGCCCGCCATTTCGGCAATGCCGCCGGCGTTGTCGGTAACCGGACCGAAAGCGTCGAGCGCGACGATCATGCCGGCCAGCGCCAGCATCGTCGTGGTCGCAATCGCGATGCCGAACAGGCCGGCAAGGCTGTAGGTGATGAGGATGCCGGCGATGATGACGATGGCGGGCATCGCAGTCGCTTCCATCGAGATCGCCAGACCCTGGATCACGTTGGTGCCGTGGCCCGTGACCGAGGACGAGGCGATCGACTTCACCGGGCGAAAATCGGTACCGGTATAGTATTCGGTGATCCAGATGATCAGGCCAGTGACGGCGAGACCGACGACGCCGCATTGGAACAGCGCCATGCCGGTGTACTTCACGCCCGCCAGCTCGCCGAAACCGATCAGCCAGTGGATGACGGCTGCGACGCCGAGCAGCGACAGCACGCCGGTCGCGATCAGGCCCTTGTACAAGGCCCCCATGATCGACTGGCTGGCACCGAGCTTGACGAAGAAAGTGCCGATGATCGAGGTGATGATGCAGATGCCGCCGATGGCGAGCGGAAGGGTCATCATGTTCACCAGCAGCGGCGAGGTCGCGAAGAAGATCGCGGCGAGCACCATGGTGGCGACCGCGGTCACCGCATAGGTCTCGAACAGGTCGGCCGCCATGCCGGCGCAGTCGCCGACGTTGTCGCCGACGTTGTCGGCGATGGTCGCCGGGTTGCGCGGATCGTCTTCGGGAATACCGGCTTCGACCTTGCCGACGAGGTCGCCGCCGACGTCGGCGCCCTTGGTGAAGATGCCGCCGCCGAGACGGGCGAAGATCGAGATCAGCGAGGCGCCGAAGCCGAGCGCTACCAGCGCGTCGACGACGACGCGATCGTTGGCCTTCAGCCCCATTATCTGGGTGAGATAGGCGAAGTAGATGGTGACGCCGAGCAACGCGAGGCCCGCCACCAGAAGGCCGGTGATCGCACCCGCCTTGAAGGCCAGTTCGAGGCCGCCGGCCAGCGAAGTAGTCGCCGCCTGCGCGGTGCGCACGTTGGCGCGAACCGAGACGTTCATGCCGATGAAGCCGGCAGCGCCCGACAGCACCGCGCCGATCAGGAAGCCGATCGCAACCAGCATCCCGAGGAAGTAAGCCAGCAGCGCGAAGATCACGACGCCGACCATGGCGATCGTCATGTATTGGCGGCGCAGATAGGCCTGCGCGCCTTCAGCGACAGCCGCCGCGATTTCCTGCATGCGCGGATTGCCGGCGTCCGATTTCAGAACGGAAGACGTGGCCCAGATGGCGTAGACAATCGAAAGCGCTCCGCAGAGCACAATCACCCACAATGCTGTCATTGAATTTGCCTCAGTTTTTTGTTCGTTCCACCCCCGCGCCGTCACCGCGGGTAGCGGCGGACGCATAAAAAGGAGGCCTTCCCTGCCCAGAAGGGCGGCCTCAAATCGGGCGGGACCATGCCAAAATCGTCCCTCCGGCGCAATGTCACGAAGGGCGAAAACCGTCGATTTTTGAAAGGTGTCACCCGGAATACGTCCAGCCAACTGGCGCCCGGGGGCATCGGGTATTCGGCCCGGCCAAAATACAAGAGCCCGCTCAACCCCGGGAGGGATCGAGCGGGCTCACGAGCCATTCCAGTACATCCGTGAAACGACCGTTTCGAGGCCTTAGACCAGCGACAGGTTTTCCGCGCTTACCTTGCCCCGCATCTTGTCAGTCTTGAGTTCGAACTGAACCTTCTGACCTTCGGCCAGCCCGCCAAGGCCGGCGCGCTCGACGGCGGAGATGTGCACGAACACATCCTTGCTGCCATCGCTCGGCTCAATGAAACCGAAACCCTTTTGACCGTTGAACCACTTCACTGTTCCCGTAGCCATTTTCTCTTCTCCAAAGCACATAGGCTTTTCATTCCGCGCGGCGATCGCACGGATTCAAATCCAATCTCGACGATGTCTCTGGAAAGAAGCCCCGTGGGGCGCGTTCAAAAAGGCACGGCGGTAATCGAATGCGCTACAACCTATAGGTTTTCAGCGAAATTGCAATGGCTGGCACGAAATAAAGCCGACGGCATTATACGCCGCCTTCAAAAATGGCTGTAGGACAGCCGTTCCAGCGCGATTTCCTTGCCCTCTTTGTCGACGAACTTTGGAACTGAACTCCCCGCGACGATCGTTCCGATGGAACTAAGCGCAACCCCTGCGCGCTCCGCGGCAGCTTCGAAGGCTTCAACACGCTCTTCCGGAATCGTGCAGAGGATTTCGTAATCGTCGCCACCGGCGATCAATGTCTCCAGTCCGACAATGCCGCGCGACACCAAACCCCGCGCCGCGTCGGACAGCGGCACCTGCTCCAGATCGACCACGGCGGACACGCCGGACACGCCGCAGAGCTTTGTCAGATCGCCTGCCAACCCATCCGAGACATCCATCGAAGCACTGGCGTATTCGCGAACGATTTCGGCCATTGCCACGCGCGGCTGCGGGACGCGATAGCGCCCGACCAGCATCGCCCGCGCGGCCGTATCGGCGGCGGCATGCACCTTCCCCCCGCGGAGGATAGCCAGCCCCAGCCCGGCGTCTCCGATCGTGCCCGTGACCATCACGCGCTCGCCGGGTTTGGCGCCGCTGCGATGGACCATTCCGCCCGGCGGCACGTGGCCGAATGCAGTCACCGAAACCATCAGCGGCCCCGGCGTCGACACCGTATCGCCGCCGAGCAGCGGACATACGAACTGCCTGATGTCCTCGCCCAGCGCCGCCGCGAACGGTTTTAGCCAGGCCTCATCCGCGGTGCGGAGCGCCAACGTCAGCACAAACCCGGCCGGCGTTGCGCCCTTCGCGGCGAGATCGCTGAGGTTCACCCGCAGCGCCTTGCGTGCGACCGCATCGGGCGGATCATCGGGCAGGAAATGCACGCCCTCGACGAGCGCATCCGTCGTCACCACGAGGTCATCGCCGGACGGCTTCAGCGCCGCAGCGTCGTCGTCGAGACCGAAGGCACCGGGATCAGTCGCAAGCGGCCGGAAATAGCGCGCGATCAGCCAGTCTTCGCCGGACACTGGTTTGCCGCTAGCCACGCGTGAACTCGTCGGCGCGGAACTGGCGCGCGATCTGGTCGAGCACGGCATTGACCATGCCGGTCTCGTCCCTTTCGACAAAGGCATGCGCGACGTCGACATATTCGGATACGACCACGCGGCCCGGCACGTCCTTGCGATGCTCGAGCTCGTAGGAGCCGGCCCGCAGCACCGCGCGCAAAATCGCGTCGATCCGCTTCAAGGGCCAGCCCTTCTGCAGCGCGTCGTCGATCAGAGGATCGAGCCTCGCCTGGTCGCGGACCACGCCCGATACGACGTCGCGGAAGAATGCGGCTTCCGCCGGCAGGTATTTCTCGCCCTCGACCTCGTTGCCGAGCCAGTGGCTTTCAAACTCGGCGAAAATGTCGTTGATCCCGGCCCCCGCGATGTCCATCTGGTACAGCGCCTGCACGGCGGCGAGCCGCGCCGCGCCACGGCGGTTGGCTTTCTTGTCGGGAGTTTTGGCGGGCTTCTTCTCTGCCATCGCCTAAGCCTTTGCCAGCCGGCGTTTGATCCGCAGCATCGCCAGCGCCGCGCGCGCGGCGTCGCCGCCCTTGTTCAACTCGCTGGCGCGCGCCCTCGCCCAGGCCTGCGCCTCGGTATTGACGGTAATGATGCCGTTGCCGAGCGGCACCTTTCGCGCGACCGCAAGGTCCATCAGGGCGCGGGAGGATTCGATCGAGACGATCTCGAAATGGATGGTGTCGCCGCGCACCACACAGCCGAGCGCAATCGCCGCATCATACGGCTTGCCGTTCCGGTCGGCGGCATCGAGCGCGATGGCGATGGCAGCCGGAATCTCCAGCGCGCCGGGCACGGTGATGACGTCGTGCGTCACGCCGGCGGCCTTCAGTTCGGCGACGGCGCCTTCCAGCAGCGCGTCCTGGATGTCGTCATAAAACCGCGCCTCCACGATGAGCGCGCGCGCGCCTGTGATGTCGGTCTGGTCTTTCAGCGGTGCGCGCCGTGCGTCTGCCATCAACTATCTTCCGTCTTGCTAGGTCCTCATCCTGAGGAGCGGCCTCTTGGCCGCGTCTCGAAGGATGGGGTTACTTCCGGGCCCATGGTTCGAGACGGCGCGGGTGCGCCTCCTCACCATGAGGGGTTGGGCCGGCGTTTTAAGCGCCGTATGTTACCCTGTCACTTCATTTCCGACAGCCGCGCCGCGTAGCGGGCCATCAGGTCGACCTCGATATTGACCTCGCTGCCTGCTGCCCAGCCGCCAAGCGTGGTGACGCTGAGCGTGTGCGGGATAATCAACACCGAAAATGTGACATCCTCGACCGTATTCACGGTCAGGGACACGCCATCCAGCGTCACCGAACCTTTGGCGGCGATGAAACGCGCCAGCTCTCGCGTCGTGCGCAGTTCGAACCGGGCCATATCGGGCAGATCGTCGCGCCCGGCGATGGTGGCCACGCCGTCGGCATGGCCTGCAACGATATGACCACCGAGTTCGTCGCCGATCTTCAGCGCACGCTCGAGATTGAGCTTTGTTCCCTTGGCCCAATGCTTGGCCGTGGTCATGCCGAGCGTTTCCGCGGCGGCATCGACGTCGAACCAGGTCTTGCCGCCTTCGACGCCGGAAGCGACTACCGTCAGGCAGACGCCGTTGCAGGCAATCGAGGCCCCGTCGGCGATGGTCGTCTGGTCGTAGCGGCAGGCGATCCGCATGCGATGCAACTGGCCCTGCGCCGTTGGCGTGAGGGCGACGATTTCGCCGATGTCGGTGACAATTCCGGTAAACATTTTTCCACCACGAATTTAGGCAGTGCGCTCGTAAATCGTAAGCGTGTCGTTATCCAGTGTTTCGCTAGCACGTGCCTTGAACGCGGGCGACCCGGTGATTGCCGACAGCGGCAATGCGTCCAGCGCGGGAATGCCGTCAGCGCCGACTTTATCAGGACCGCGCAACAGCCAGATTTCATCGACTAAGCCGCTCGCGACGAAGGATGACGCCACCCGCGATCCGCCCTCGACCATCAGTCTTGTGATGCCCTTGTCGGACAGCGCGTGCAGCACCGCCGATAGATCCAGCCACGGCGGCTGCGCGGTAGCCGCAACGCGTATCACCGGCGCGCCTGCCGCACCGAGTTTCACGGCGGCCGGCGCCTCGGCAAAATCTGAGGTCATCACCCAGAGCGGCGTCTGCCGCGCGGATTGAACCAGCTTACTTGTGCCGGGAATGCGCAGCGCGCGATCCAGCACCACCCGTACCGGCGACCGTGCTTCCATGCCGGGCAGGCGGCAGGTCAGCAGCGGATCGTCCGCCAACACAGTGCCGATGCCAATCAGGATGGCGTCGCATTGCGCGCGCAACAGATGTACCCGCGTTCTCGCGGCCTCGCCCGTAATCGCAACGGGCTTGTGGCCGGCGGCAGCGATCTTGTCGTCGGCGGAGACGGCGAGTTTCAGGATCACATGCGGACGCTTGTCGCGGACGCGGCGGAAATGCCCGGCGTGATCGCGCGCGGCTTCCTGAGCACCGAGCCCGACATCCACTGATATTCCGGCCGCGCGGAGTTTTGCATGTCCCTGCCCGGCCACCTCCGGATTGGGATCCTCGATCGCCGACACCACGCGCGCAATGCCGGAGGCGATCACGGCGTCGACGCAAGGCGGCGACTTGCCGAAATGCGAACAGGGCTCCAGCGTCACATACAGCGTCGCGCCCCGCGCCGCCTCGCCGGCACGCCTTAAGGCTTCCGGCTCGGCATGCGGTCGGCCGCCCGGTTGCGTCCAGCCGCGCCCGATGATGACGCCATCCTTTACGACGACTGCCCCGACGGCCGGGTTGGACCAAGTGCGCCCCAGCCCGCGCCGGCCGAGCGACAGCGCAAGCTGCATGAAGCGCTGGTCCGCCGCTTTGGACTCCCTGATCTTCTGCCCGTACTGGTCTTCCAGGATGCGGAAGATCATTTGCGCAACGTGGCGATCCGCGCTTCGTCCTCGCCCGAGAGCTCGCCGAGCACGGTCTCAAAATCCTTGGCCTCGCGGAAATTGCGATAGACGGAGGCGAAGCGCACATAGGCGACGTCGTCGAGCTGGCGCAGATGCTCCATCACGATCTCGCCGATCGCCTCCGAGGAGACTTCCGCCTCGCCGCCGCTCTCGAGTTCGCGCACGATCGCTGAAACCATCTTCTCGACCCGCTCAGGGTCGACCGGCCGCTTGCGGAGACTGATCTGCAGCGAGCGGACCAGCTTGTCGCGGTCGAACGGCACCCGGCGCCCGTTGCGCTTGATCACGGTCAATTCGCGCAACTGCACCCGCTCGAAGGTGGTGAAGCGAAAGTTGCAGGCAATGCATACCCGCCGCCGCCGGATCACGGCCGAGTCCTCGGTCGGACGCGAATCCTTCACCTGCGTATCGAGACTGTTGCAGCTAGGACAACGCATCCAACGGGACCTTCGACTTGCTAGACCTTACTGATAGATCGGGAAGCGGTCGGTGAGCGCCTTCACGCGTTCCTTGATCGCGGCTTCGACCAGCGGCGCCTTGCCGTCCTCCGACTGCGCCAGCGCGTTGAGCACCTCGGCGATCATGCCGCCGACTTGCTTGAACTCGGCGACGCCGAAGCCGCGCGTCGTCGCCGCCGGCGTGCCGAGACGCAGGCCCGAGGTGACGAACGGCTTTTCGGGGTCGAACGGAATGCCGTTCTTGTTGCAGGTGATGGCGGCGCGCACCAGCGCCTTCTCGGACACGTTGCCCTTCAGCCCCTTCGGCCGAAGGTCGACCAGCATCAGATGGTTGTCGGTGCCGCCGGAGACGATGTCGAGGCCATGGCCGCGCAGCGTTTCCGCCAGCGCCTTGGCGTTCTCGACGACGTTCTTCGCGTAGACCTTGAAGTCCGGACGCAGCGCCTCGGCGAACGCCACCGCCTTGGCGGCGATGACATGCATCAGCGGCCCGCCCTGCAGGCCGGGGAAGATCGCCGAATTCAGCTTCTTGGCGAGCGCCTCGTCGTTGCAGAGAATCAGGCCGCCGCGCGGGCCGCGCAGCGATTTGTGCGTCGTCGTCGTGGTGACGTGGGCGTGCGGCACTGGCGAGGCATGGACGCCGCCGGCAACGAGGCCGGCGAAATGCGCCATGTCGACCAGGAGGTAGGCGCCGACGCTATCGGCGATCTCGCGGAAGCGCTTGAAGTCCCAGGCGCGCGAATAGGCCGATCCGCCGGCGATGATCAGCTTCGGCTTCACCTGCTCGGCTTGCTTCGCCACCTCGTCCATGTCGATGATCTGGTCTTCACGCCGCACCGTGTAGTGCGCGGCCTTGAACCACTTGCCGGACATGTTGACCGGCGAGCCGTGGGTGAGATGGCCGCCGGCCGCGAGGTCGAGGCCCATAAAGGTGTCGCCGGGCTGCAGCAGCGCCAGAAACGCCGCCTGGTTCATCTGGCTGCCGGAGTTCGGCTGCACGTTGGCAAACTGCGCACCGAACAGCTTTTTGGCGCGCTCGATCGCCAAGGTCTCGGCGACGTCGACCCATTCGCAGCCGCCATAGTAACGCGCGCCCGGATAACCTTCCGCGTATTTGTTGGTCATCACCGAACCCTGCGCTTCCAGCACGGCCCGGCTGACGATGTTTTCCGAGGCGATCAGCTCGATCTCATGCCGCTGACGGCCGAGTTCGCCCTTGATCGCGGCAGCGATTTCCGGGTCGGCCTCGGCGAGCGTGGCCGTGAAGAACGAGTCGGGCGCGGAGGCGGTCTTGGCGCTGTTGGGCGAGGAGGTCATTGGGCGAAATATCTCCACCGCCGCAGGCCCTTAGGGGCGAAGCGGGCGGGTCTGGTGTGGCGGTCGAAAGAAGCGCCTGCGAGATACCACATCGGCCGGAATTGGCCAAGCACTTGCGGTACAGGGCTGGTATTTATGCAAGATATGGTGGGAATGAAGCCCCATTTGTCGTCGCCCCGGCCTTGAGCCGGGGCCCATAACCACCGGCGGTACCTGGAACAATAGGTGTCTGCCAGGGTGTCCCTTCCCAGGGCCGCGGCGTATGGGTCCCTGCGGTTCGCAGGGACGACATCGGGGCTACTACGCAAACCGGTATGGCCCGCCCTTGGCGACCGAGCGCTGGAACGCCGGACGGGCGTGCATGCGCTCCAGCCAGGCGGCCAGGTTCCGATATGGCCCGAGCTTGTCGAACACTTTTGCCAGCTCGCCGACAAAACTCATCTGGATGTCGGCGCCGGTCAGCGACGCCCCGACGAAGAACTCTCGCCCGTTCAGCGCGCGGTCGACATAGCCGAGGTGGTTCGCCAGTTCGCCGTCGATGCGCGGATGCAGCGGCGCACCCGCCTCCTTCAGCCGGCCGACATAGAGGTTCAGCATCAACGGCAACATCGCCGAGCCTTCGGAATAGTGCAGCCACTCGTTGTAGGCCTCGTAGTCCGCGCTACCGGGCGCCGGCATCATCGCGGGCTTGTCTTTTCCCTGGCCGTAGCGGCGGATGATGTAATCGACAATGGCGCCGGATTCGGCGATGGTCATCTCGCCGTCAGTGATGACGGGCGATTTGCCGAGCGGATGAACCTCTTTCAACTCCGGCGGCGCCAGCCGCGTCTCGGCGTTACGCTGATAACGCTTCAGCTCATAGGGCGTGTCGAGCTCCTCCAGCAGCCACAAAATTCGCTGCGAGCGGGAGTCGTTGAGATGATGGACGGTGAGCATGGGGCTTCCTCTTGTTAGAGCGTGGCGGTTCACTTGAGGCCGTCATTGCGAGCGAAGCGACGCAACTCTCGATCGTCATCCCCGCGAAGGCGGGGATCCAGTACGCTGCGGCCTATCGGTTCAATCATCGCGGTCTCTGGAAACTGGATCGTCCGCCTTCGCCTTCGCGGACGATGACAACTGGATATGTGGCGGCGATCTCGCGACGCATGGCGCCCGAGGCGGATAATTTTTGCGGGACCGGCTGGACACAACATCTAGCTGATTTGCCCCGTCGGGCGGCGCGAGACCTTTGCCGGCCGCTGCCGTGAACCAGATCACATGCCGCCGTTTCGACTGAGCTTATAACCGTCCGGGGCTGACAGATGGATTTCCCGACATGGAAAGCTCACTCCCACCGAAAGAGCGTCAGGCCAATTCGCGACGCTGGCTGATAACGGCCTTCCTGATCTACGGTACGATGGTCGGCGGTCTTCTGGGATTTTTCGTGATTTTCCCGAATGCCGCCAATGAACCAGAGGCCGAAAACGCACGCACTGCAACGGCAACGAAACCGATGCGAAAGGCGTGATCGTCAACTGGAACCGCTATCGCACAAAGGACGCGCGGGCGGACGCACGGTAACTCGAATTGGCTCAATCGAGAACCAGGCGGCCGGCAGGCTCAGTGCGTTCGCTTCCGCCTTTGACGACGACGATTTCGCCGCTGGCCGGCGAGACGCCGGTGAGCGCCAGAATGTTCGCGCCGTGCGTCACAATGAGGAGGTTTCCGCGCGACGTCCATTTGGCGATGCGCGCACGGGCGCCCGCCGTTAGCGTCTCTCGTTGATCGCGCAGCACCACGACATTACCGAATGTCGCAACGGTTTCGACCGGCCCCAAGTTCAGCAATTTGGCGGTGTCGATGCATCGGCACCACGGCGAGCTCAGGATCGTTTCAAACGCAATCCCTTCCCGCTTGAGCCGCGCACCGATCTTCTCGGCGTCCGCTCGCCCCTTGGCGCTCAAGTTGCGCTGGGTGGCACAATCTTCAACGCGGAAACCGGGCGGATCGCCGAATCCCCCCGGCGCATCGGTATGCCGCATCAGCGCGACATGCCCCCCGGCGCGCAACGCCTTCCAGGCATTGGCGGCTTCGTCGGCAGTGGCGATCTCCGCCGAACTGAACAAACCGACGAGGAGTGCGAAGATGGCAAAGCGAATGCAGGACATGGCAAACCGGCCTTGCTAAAAATACGCAATCAGGCGCCCCGCGCAGATGACGCCGAGCCACAGCAGGATCGATAGCAGTGCAGTCACCTTGGCTGCGCCGGACGCCTTGTCGCCCCAGTGTTCAACATGACGCCATGGAACGGCGTGCGCGATCACGACGTTGATCAGGGCCGCACCGATCAGAAGCAGCTTGATCTGGAACGCGGGATTTTTCACGACATGCGAAGCATCGGCGCTGAACAGCAAAAAGCCCATGCTGATCGCGAGTAGAAAGCCTGCACGCGACACCGGCAACAGCAATTGCGCCATCGGTTGGATGGCAAGCGTGCGCCCGAGTCCCAGCAGCCTCAAGTCGAGCGCCAGGATCGATCCGACCAGGATGACGAAACCGATAATGTGCAGAATCTCGACCGTAGGATAAAGCGCCGGCGAAGAGCGCATCGCATGACCAAGCGCACTTTCCTGCAGGGCCAGGAATATAGATGCGGCCGGCTCGTGTTCCACTTGCGGCTTACCGCAACTCGATGCGCTTGCCGTCGAGCACGATATATTCGATCCGCGCCTCGTCCGGCTTGCTGCTGTGCGGATAGCCGAACACGGTACAGGTCTTGCCGGGCGCGATCAGCTCGCGCGTTGCGCCACGCGCCTGCATGCGCGACGGCGGCGCCAGGACGAAGTGCCAGTGCTTGCCGTCGACCTCCATCTCGATCCCGCAATGCGGATTCTCGAAGGTCGATTTCAGGATCTTGCCGGTCACGGTGAACGATTTCGACGTATCGTAGCCGCCCCAGCCGTGATGGGCGATGGCGGAAGCCGGCACAAGGCCAGCCGCCAGCGACAGAAACAAACGACGCGTGAGTGAGGTCATGGCGAGCCTCCGTCGATCAGAGACGCAAATCTATGGCGGGGCGCGCGAGGCAGCAAGACTACAATCCCGTATACCCCGCCTTCACCGGATCGTTGCTGCCATCGAGCTGGCGTAGATAGGTGAGCCCGCACACCGTCAGCCGGTGCGGATCATTCTCGCCCGCCTCGACCAGCGTGGTGAGATAGGCCGTGACTTTGGCGCGGGCCTCGTCGCTGGCAGCGGCGCTGCAGTTAAGAAGCAGGTCATAGGTCTGCATGATCCGTTCGATCGCGGCTTCCATGGATTCTCCTGAGTTGCGTGAGCGGGTGATCGTCAGACCAATGCGCGTGCTTCGAACGTGGCGATCGCCTTGTTGGCGAGCCTGAGCGTGTTGAATTCGCCGCGCCGGAACAGCTTCACGATGATTGCGAGCAATCGCTCGTCGGTGACCAAGGTATCGGCAATGGCACCGCTCTTGCGAAGGTAGTTTGAGGCGATCGCGTAGGCATCGCCCACCACCTCAAAATTCATGACCTGAATTCCGCGCTCGACCAGCATGCCCTCACCTGTCTTGTGGCCGGGCCGATAATTCGCAGCTGCGAAGATGGTTCCACCGCGAGAAGAAGATGGTTCCAATGCGAGAAATCGCAATTTCTCTTTAGGAAACAGCGATAGCTGCCCGGAAATGCGGAGGATTTTCCTTCAAAAACAAAGCACACCGGAGCCGGAAGACCGGCGCCGATGCGCGTTGAGCAGGGCTCACTGCCTTGCCAGTTTGTCAGCTTGTTGGCTACCGGTCTTCTAGGCGGCCGGCTT
The DNA here is from genome assembly GCF_036924575.1 of Bradyrhizobium sp. AZCC 1577. Taxonomy (NCBI): domain Bacteria; kingdom Pseudomonadati; phylum Pseudomonadota; class Alphaproteobacteria; order Hyphomicrobiales; family Nitrobacteraceae; genus Bradyrhizobium; species Bradyrhizobium sp. AZCC 1577. The sequence goes on along the minus strand of NZ_JAZHRQ010000001.1, from coordinate 4,277,147 downwards.
ACGAATTCTCAGAGCCGATACAGGATCTGGTCGGTCCAGAACCGCTCGAGGCGGTGCAGCGACTTGTTCAGCGTCGCGAACTCCTCATTCGAAATGCCGCCAACCTGCTCCACCGTCTTGACGTGCTTCTGGTAGAGCGCATCGACGATCTTGCGGATTTCCTGGCCTTGCGCGGTGAGGCGAATGCGGACCGAGCGACGATCGACGCGCGAGCGCTGATGATCGAGGAAGCCGAGCTCGACGAGCTTCTTGAGGTTATAGGAGACGTTGGAGCCGAGGTAGTAACCGCGCGTGCGCAGTTCGCCCGCGGTCAGCTCCTTGTCGCCGATGTTATAGAGCAGCAATGCCTGCACCGAATTGATGTCGGCACGGCCGCGGCGATCGAATTCGTCCTTGATGACGTCGAGCAGCCGGCGATGCAACCGCTCGACCAAAGTCAACGCTTCCAGATAGAGCGGCTGCACCGGAGTTTGACCGGCAGAGCGTTCAGCGGTTTCCACCGCCGTTGCAACGGCTTTGATCATGACACTTCCCCTGTCGTCGTTTTTCGACTTATTTCGACGAAACTTCTGTCCCGCCTGATAGCCTCAACTTAAGGGGGCGGATTGAAGATCCGCTTAAATAAGACAATAAAGAGATCATGAATTTAACAGAGTGAATTGTGGATTAAGCCCATGGATCAAGGCTTTTTGCAACATTTCATTGACGCTGGAAGCGCCCTGTTCACGCTTCGTCTGCAAGCCTTGTCGCATTCGGAAACAGGTGCGTCTGAAATCGAAACGCTCGCGTAAGATGTGTGGTGGAACCCTTTACGGCCTTTAACGGTGACCAAATCGTTACGGAAAAACTTTTTGAAAATTGTACGGGATCGCGTCGCGGATTCTGCACGCGGATGGATTATGGCGAAAAACTGACGCGTTGAAGCAACGATGGCTTCGTCCTTCGAGACGCGGCCACTTGGCCGCTCCTCAGGATGAGGTCTAGCTTCAGGACGAGGTCTAGCTCGTCCTTATGGTGAGGAGCGCGGCAGGGCCGCGCGTCTCGAACCATGAGGCCACCGGACGGGCCGCAGGATCCTACGGCGGGCGCTCGCGCGCGGCCATCCAGGCGAGGGCGAGATAGGCGCCGAGCATCACAGCCTCCAGCGCCACCACCGTCAGGCTGCCGCCATAGATGCCTGGAAACATCAGCTCGATCACCGCCGTCGACACCACCGTGGTGAGCCACACCACGGCGCCCCAAGGCGTCGCGAGCCACAGGCCAACGGCGCCGACGAGTTCGATGACAGCGAAATATACGGTCGCGGTCTGCCAGGCCATCGACTGGTTTTCGAACGCCTCTTCCTCGCCGCCGATGAAACCCGTGACCTGCGCCCAGTGGTACAGGCCCTTCATGATCGACACGACCGCCATGATGCGCAGGAACAGCACCAGCCGACGCGTCCACACATTGTCGTCGGGCTCGATCCGCTCCGACGACATCGCCGCCATGGACATCGCATTGTCCCTGGCATGGTCCCGCCCCTGATCGCGCGCCGAAAGGTCAGACATGGAAGCCGACCCGGAAGCTGATCTGGGGGCTGGCCTCGCAACCGGGGCGCAATGCGTGCTGGAATCTCCTCATGGCCTGATGTCTTGGCCCGGCGAGACGGTAAAATCAATTGCCGATGAGATAGATCAAGGCTCGGTGACGGGGCAGCGGCAAGGTGCTAGAATTGGAACAAATCAAAACCTTCCCGCCGCCTCAAGGAGTACCGTTGACATGGCGATCAAGTTCGGGCGTCCGATCGAAATGCGCGACGCACCGCGGCGGCAGACGGCGCTTGCCTCCACCCCGCTCGACCTGACCATCCGCCCCCGCCGCAACCGCAAGGCGGAATGGGCGCGGCGGCTGGTGCGCGAAAACGTGCTGACCACGGATGATTTGATCTGGCCGATGTTCGTGGTCGACGGCCACAATACGCGCACGCCGGTGGCCTCGATGCCCGGCGTCGACCGCCTCACCGTTGATCAGGCGGTGCGCGACGCCGAGCGCGCGGTAAAACTGAACATCCCCTGCATCGCGCTGTTTCCCTATACTGAGCCGTCGCTTCGCGACGAGCACGGCTCCGAGGCGCTGAACCCGAACAATCTGGTCTGCCAGTCGGTGCGCGCGATCAAGAAGGAATTCCCCGAGATCGGCGTGCTGTGCGACGTCGCGCTCGATCCCTTCACCAGCCACGGCCATGACGGGCTGATCGAGGACGGCAAAATCCTCAACGACGAGACGGTGGCGGTACTGGTGAAACAGGCGCTGGTACAGGCGGAGGCCGGCTGCGACGTCATCGCGCCATCCGACATGATGGACGGCCGCGTCGGCGCGATCCGCGAGGCGCTGGACGAGGCAGGTTTTCTCGACGTGCAGATCATGGCCTATGCGGCGAAATACGCCTCCGCCTTCTACGGCCCGTTCCGCGACGCCATCGGCTCCGCCAAAACGCTGACCGGCGACAAGCGCACCTACCAGATGGACAGCGCCAATTCCGACGAAGCGCTGCGCGAGGTCGAACTCGATATCGCCGAAGGCGCCGACATGGTGATGGTGAAGCCCGGCATGCCCTATCTCGACGTCGTGCGGCGCGTGAAAGACACGTTTGCGATGCCGACCTTCGTCTACCAGGTATCCGGCGAATACGCGATGATCACCGGAGCCGCGGCCAATGGCTGGATCGACGGCGACCGCGCGATGATGGAAAGCCTGCTCGGCTTCAAGCGCGCCGGCGCGGACGGGATCTTGACGTATTTTGCGCCGAAGGCCGCGGAGAAGTTGAAGGCGGAGCGCTAAAGTATCCGCTGTCGTCCGTGCGAACGCAGGGACGACGTAATCATTGTCCCCAAACCACCCGAATATTGCACGCTGTTAATGGTCGCAGGCCCTTGGCGAGCCCGCGGCCGGTTCCCATGTGTCGTCAGGGAATATCGGCCTGGAGGACGGACCATGTCTTATAGCGGCTCTGGCAATACTGGCGGCGGGCCTCAAAGTGCTGGCGGCGGCTGGCGGAACGATGGCGGGGTGCCGCCGCATGCGTTCGATCCCTATTCGCAGCCGGAACTGTTTCGCGGCGTGCTGACGCGGCGGGTATTTGCGTTCCTGATCGACCTCGTCGTGCTGTCGGTGCCCGTCATCCTCGGCTACATCTTCATCGGCCTGTTCGGCATCATCACGCTCGGGCTCGGCTGGATGCTGTTCTGGCTGGCGTGGCCCGCCACCATCGTGTGGGCGATCGTCTATTACGGTACCTCGATCGGCGGCCCGCATTCGGCGACGCTCGGCATGCGCGCGATGGATCTGGAGCTGCGCACCTGGTACGGCGAGCCAGGCTATTTCGTGCTCGGTGCCTGCCATGCCGTGCTGTACTGGGTCTCGATCTCATTCCTGACGCCGCTGGTGCTGCTGGTCGGCCTGTTCAACAGCCGTCGCCGGCTGCTGCACGACATCATCCTGGGAACCGTGGTCATCAACAGCTCGGTTCGTACCCAGGTAGTTCCTTCGCCGCGCAGCAGCTATTGAGCGAGCAGCAAACTATTTGACCGCCCGCCTTTCGGGCGCGATGTTAGAGCCGGTCGGGCCCCAAGATGAAATCGGGGCCGGGCCGGCGCTTTTTTCGTTCCGATGCGTTTTCTTAACGCGAACCGGTGTCTACTGCGTTGGAAAGCGCTATGGTTGATTTGTTTCGGAGGCGTGACGACCCGACGTGACCCAACACTCGCGTGATACCCCGCAATTCTACCTGACGGCGCCCTCGCCCTGCCCCTATCTGCCGGGCCGGCACGAGCGCAAGGTGTTCACGCATCTGGTCGGCGACAAGGCCGGCGACCTCAACGACCTCCTGACCCATGGCGGTTTCCGCCGCAGCCAATCGATCGCTTACCGCCCGGCCTGCGACCAGTGCCGGGCCTGCGTCTCTGTGCGCGTCATCGCCAACGAATTCCGCCCCTCGCGCAACTTCAAGAAAGTTTTGGCACGCAACGCCGACATCGTCGGCGAGCAGCGCAGCGCGGTGCCGACGTCGGAGCAATACTCCGTGTTCCGCGCCTACCTCGACAGGCGCCACCGCCATGGCGGCATGGCCGACATGACCGTACTCGACTACGCGATGATGGTGGAAGACAGCCATGTCGAGACCCGCATCATCGAATACCGCAAGCGCGGCGTCGACACCGGCATCACCGGCCGCGGCGAGGAACTGGTCGCGGTGGCGCTGACGGATGTGCTCAGCGACGGGCTGTCGATGGTGTACTCGTTCTTCGAGCCGTCGCAGCACAGCCGCTCGCTCGGCACCTTCATGATCCTCGATCACATCACCCGCGCGCGCCGGCTCGGGCTGCCTTACGTCTATCTCGGCTACTGGATCGAGGGCTCCAAGAAGATGGACTACAAGGGCCGCTTCCTGCCGCAGCAGCGGCTGGCGCCGTCAGGCTGGCTGCGGGTGGATGCGACGGGCGAAATGCTGTCCGAGCCGCAGGATTGACCCTCTGCTGTCATCACCCGCGAAAGCCGAAAGCGGGTGATCCAGTATTCCAGAGACATCAGTGATTGAATCGAGAGGCCGCGGCGTACTAGGTCGCTCGGTCCGCACATCGAGCCGGGCGATGACAGCCGCGTGGCGCGGTTAGCCGAAAAACGCCTCGAACAACAGCTTCACGTTCAGCGCCACGATGATTCCGGCGACGATCCACGCCACGACGGCGACTGTGCGCGGGATGACGAACTTGCCCATCTTGCGGCGGTCGGAAACGAACTTCACTAGCGGGATCACCGCGAACGGCAATTGCATCGACAGCACGACCTGGCTGAACACCAATAATTGGCCGGTGCCGCGCTCGCCATAGAGCGCGGTGACGATCACGACCGGAACGATGGCGACGCCGCGGGTCAATAGCCGCCGCGCCCAGTTCGGCAGCCGCAGGTTCAAAAAGCCTTCCATCACGATCTGGCCGGCCAGCGTCGCCGTTACCGTCGAATTGAGGCCGGAGGCGAGCAGCGCCACCGCGAACAGCGTCGAGGCAATGCCGAGACCGAGCAGCGGCGACAGCAATTCATAGGCCTGACCGATCTCGGCGACCTCGGTCCGTCCGCTCGAATAGAAGGTGGAGGCGGCAACGATCAGAATCGCGGCGTTGATGAACAGCGCCAGCATCAAGGCGATGGTCGAATCCGTCGTCGCCCATCTGATCGCCTCGCGGCGGCCCTTGTCGTTGCGCTCATAGGCGCGGGTCTGCACGATCGAGGAATGCAGATAAAGGTTATGCGGCATCACGGTAGCGCCGATGATGCCGATTGCGATGTAGAGCATCTCCGGATTGGTGACGATCTCGGGCGACGGCACAAACCCCTTCAGGACGGCAGCAACCGGCGGCGCCGCAGCCACGATCTGAATCGAAAAGCAGATCGCGATCACAATTAACAGCGAGATGACGAAGGCTTCGAGGAAGCGAAAACCCTTGTTCATCAGGAGCAGCAACAGGAAGGCATCGAGCGCGGTTATCAGCGCGCCCCAGATCAGTGGAATGCCGAACAACAGGTTGAGCGCGATCGCGGTGCCGATCACCTCGGCAAGATCGCAGGCGATGATTGCCGCTTCGCAGACCACCCAGAGCAGGAAGTTCACGGGCCGCGAGAAGCTGGCGCGGCAGGCCTGCGCCAGATCGCGGTCGGTGACGATGCCAAGCCGCGCGGCAAGCGCCTGCAACAGGATCGCCATCAGGTTCGACAGCAGGATGACCGCGAGCAGCGTGTAGCCGAACTTCGAACCACCCGCGAGGTCAGTGGCCCAATTGCCGGGGTCCATGTAACCGACCGAAACCAGATAGCCGGGGCCGAGGAAGGCCAGCAGCCGGCGCGACCAATGCCCGCCAAAGGGCACCAGGATCGTGGAGTTGACCTCGGGCAGGCTCAGCCGGGCGTCGGCGGCGGCGTCAGCGCGCCAACCGGAGGCGGTCGTATCGGCCATCAGCAAACCCTTGGCTTCCGGGCCCAACTCGGGCGTGCGCGCATCCATTTCAGCAAGATGGCCGATCTTCGTTCTTATTGCAACTCATTTGCAACTGCATCTGGTGATCACGAAAATGATACCACTGACCATGCTGTAAAGTACTGAGGAAGTGCTTTACAGTTGCAAGTATGATAAAGCTTCCGGTCGAACCCCCAACGGCCACGCTGCGATACGCCCTTGCCCCCGACGAGGCCGGCATCGCCGCCATCGAAGCGACCTTTGCCGCCTATGACCGGATGATGGCTATCCTCGCCGAGGTTGCCCCGGTCGGCGCCAACCTCGTCGCCCTCCACGCCCAGGCCTATGAGCGGATCCGCACCAAGACGGGACTGCCCGCGCGTCTCGTGACGCTCGGCCTGCGCGACCGCGCCAGTTACGTTGCCGGCTCCCCCGCGCGCAAAATCCCGCTCGACGACAAGTTGTTTGCGATCAAGGGACCAACTTCACTGACCATTAGCACTGTCCACGGACGTGTCTTGGTGCCGTTTGAAATCCCCGGCTATCTTGCCGGCTGGGATAGTCCTTTCCCGGCTCATTTGGTTTCGGACGGCCGCGCTTACGAAATCCACATCGCCGTGAAATCGAAATCACCACAGCCGGAGGAGAAGACCATGGTTCACGAGGGTATCCTTGCACGTATGGGCAGACTTCTTGCCGCCATTGCCAGCGAGACGATCGACAATGCCGAGAACAGCAACAAGGTCGCGCTGGTCAAGCAGGCGATCCGCGAGATCGACGCCGGCGCCGACGAAGCGCGCCACGCGCTCGGCAAGTCGCGCGCCGAAGAGTTCCGCCTCAAGCGCCGGCGCGAGGAGCTCGACGCCGAAATCGCCGCGCTGACGGACAAGATTCGTCTTGCGGTTGCAGAGAACCGCGAAGACCTCGCGCGCGCCGGCGTTGCACGGCAAATTGATCTGGAATCGCAGGGTACCGCGCTGGAGCGCGCGATGGATTTCATCGAACTCGAAATCGATGAGCAGACCAAGGCCTTACAGGCGATGCTTGGCGCGCGGCGTGAGGCCGAGACCCGCCTCGCCGATCTCGAGGCGAGTCTCGAAAAACACGCGCCGCACGAAACCGGACGCGCGGCTGGCGCGACCAAAACCGTGAGTCCCGATCGGGCGATGGCGGCAATCGCGCGCGTCACCGGCGTGCCGGCTGCAAGCGTGCCCGGCGACAAGGAGCTCGATGAACTCGACCGGTTGCATCGCGAAAAGGAAATCGCGGCGCGGCTTGAAAGGATCAAATCGCAGCAATGAGTGCCGTGTCCGACCTCCTGCTGGCCCCCGACGTACGTCCCTTCGCAATTGCCGCCGCAATCATGCTGGCGCTCGGCGGCATTGAATTGCTGGCGACGCTGGTCGGCTTCTCGATCAGCGAACTGCTCGGCAAGGAAGTCACCGTCGAGGCCGACCACGCCAATGGCCTCGGCGGCCTGTTCCTCTGGATCAATGCGGGGCGTCTACCGCTTTTGATCCTGATCATTCTCGCGCTCGGCACGTTCTCGATCGCGGGATTCTTCCTGCAAGGGTTGGCGCACGGCGTGGGCATCTCTGTCCCTGTCTCGATCGCGGCGCTCGCCGCGGCGGCCTGCAGCATTCCGGCCATCCGCGTCACCAGCCGCGGCATCGCCAAGATCATCCCGCGCGACGAGACCTATGCGGTGGACGAGGCCGATTTCATCGGCCATGTCGCCGAGGTTTCGATCGGGCCGCTCGACCAGGGACTGCCTGGCCGCGTCCGTCTCAAGGATGTCTTCGGCAACTGGCACTCTCTGGTGGCGCGCGCCAGTCCCGAATCCGTACCCCTCCCGGTCGGCGCCAGCGTGCTGCTGGTCGACCGTGATGCCAAGAGCTTTATCGCCATTTCCGCACCAGCCGACCTCATTGCGCAACAACGTTCAGACAGGGCTTGAACATGTGGGAACTTGCAATACCCGTCACGATTGGCGTTATCGCCGTTCTTGTTATTGGTTTACTGCTTGCCAAACTGTACCGCCGCTCGACCCGTGATGAAGCCTATGTCCGCACCGGACTCGGCGGCCAGAAGGTCGTGCTCGACGGCGGCTCGATCGTCCTTCCTCGAGGAGCTGCAGGAGCAGCGCGCGACCTTCGTCAAGTCGGTGCAGGACGCTGTCGGCGCCGACATCCAGAACAACGGCCTTGAGCTCGAATCGGTGTCGCTGACCCGTCTCGACCAGAGCGATATCAAGCATTTCAACCCGAGCAACTTCTTCGACGCCCATGGTCTGACGACGCTGACCAAGATCACGCGCGAGCGCGAACAGGAGCGCAACCAGATCGTCCGCACCACCGAGGTCAACATCGCGCAGCAGGACCTCGTTGCCCGCCAGACCACGCTGACGATCGAGGCCACCAAGCGCGAGGCGGAACTGGCCCAGCAGCGCGACATCGCCAACAAGACCGCCGCGATGCGCGCGCAGACCGCGCAGGTCGCGCAGACCGCGCTGCAGAACGAGGCCGAGTATCGCATCCAGCAGGAACTGGCGGTCGCCAACAAGCAGACCGAAGCCAACCAGTTGCGCGACACCAGAAAGATTGAAGCCGATCTCGCGGTAAAACGACGCAATACCGAAATGGAGCGCGACCTGCAGATCGTGGCGCAGGAAAGTGCGATTGCGATCGCGACCAAGAGCAAGGAGCAGTCGGAAGCGCAGACCGTCGCCGAGACCGCGCGTGCGCTGGCGATTGCGGCCGAGGAAAAGGTCACCACCGCCAAAGCCGTCGAAATCGCCGAACGCGACAAGATCATCAACGTGATCGCGGCGCGCAAGGCTGCCGAGACCGAGGCGATGCCGATCACCGTGATGGCGGAAGCCGAGAACCAGGCAGCGAACAACAAAGCGGAAGCCATTACCATGCTGGCCAAGGCCGACGCCGAGGCGGCGACCACCCGCGCGGCCGGCGTCAAATCGCTCGGCCAGGCCGAGGCCGAGGTGGCGGCGTTGAAGGCGGAAGCGCGCAACAAGCTCTCTCAGGCGATGGTCGACTACGATCTCACCCTGGCGCGCATCAACATCATCCCGAACGCGCTGGCCGAAGCGGTCAAGCCGATCGAGAAGATTTCCGACATCCGGATCTTCGACACCGGCGGCCTGCTCGGCCGTGGCGGCGGCAATGGCGCGATGAACGGCCATAGCAACGGGCTTGTTCTGGGCGATGGCCTTGCCGCGCAGTTGCTGTCGGTTTCGGCGTTCAAGCCGATCATCGACAAGATCCTCGCCGAAGGCGGCTTCGCCGCTGGTCCGGACGCGCTGACCAGCCTGACCAACGCGCTGGCCGCGCCGCAGCTCGCCAGTCCGGCCGAATTGCCCTCCGCTGTAGATGATGATGAGCTGGCGACGCAGCCGGCGACCATCTCGGGAACGGGCAAGGCGACGCTCGGGCCCAAATCGTAGTCGAACAGAAGCAGCCAAAACGCCGTTCAGATCGAGGCCTGCCGCCCATTCGCGCGGCGGGCCTTTTTCCTGGAGTCGTTCTCTCCTGTCGGTCGTCGGGAAGCACGCGGGCTACGGGCTGTCCGCACTTCCTTATTGCAAATGCCTCTCATTCGTGACACCAATTGCAACTAATTCGCAATTGCAACTGAGGGAGCATCCGGATGCGTCAGTTCAAGCGGACTTGGGAGGCACACCAAGACGGAAACGACGATTTTCACTTCGGCGATTTTCTCGGCCACTTTCATGTGCCGCACCGACCGCACGGCTCGCATGGCCCGGGTGAGCACCATGGCCCTCACGGTTGGTCGTGGCCACCGGATCCAAAGCCGGCAAAAATCGAATACCGCAGCTTCGACGGTTCGCAGAACAATCAATCGGATTCCACTCTCAACGCGGCCGGCACTGAATTCGGACGTATCGGCGAGGCGCATTTTGCGGACGGCATTTCCGTTCCGCTCGGAGGCAACAATCCGCGCACCATCAGCAATCTTGTGGTCGGCGCCGGCGACCCGGACGTGCCAAATCCGGAAGGTGTGTCCGCCTTCATGTACGCATGGGGCCAATTCATCGATCACGACATGACGCTGACCCGGACGGACGGCGTCAGCGATATCAGCGTCGTGGTTCCCGCCGGCGATCCTGTGCTCCCCGCCGGCACCATCATTCCGATCACCCGCGCGATCGTCGATCCCACGACCGGTGCGGGCACGTCCAATCCAGCGATGGCGCTCAATTCCAATACCGCCTGGCTGGACGCCTCGATGGTCTATGGGTCCAGCGCCGCGACCGCCGCCAGCCTGCGCACCGCTGACGGCCACATGTTGACGTCGCAGGGCAACAACCTGCCGATCGTCAACGGTATGGTCGTGGCCGGAGACGTCCGCGCCGCAGAAAATCCGGCGCTCACCGCCCTGCACACGCTATTCGTGCGCGAACACAATTATTGGGGCGACAAACTGCACCTCGAGCACCCGAACTGGAGCGGCGATCAACTCTACAATCACGCCCGCGCTATCGTGACGGCGGAAATCGCCAACATCACCTATTCGGAGTTCCTGCCTAACCTCGTCGGCAAGAATGCGCTAACGCCCTACGACGGCTACGACCCCAGCGCCGATCCTCACCTCACGCTGGAATTCGTCGCTGCGGCGTTCCGCTTCGGACATTCGATCGTGTCGGGCGAAACCGAAGGCCTTGCGGAAAACGGCGAAGTCATCGCCGGCTCCGAGGAAGACCTGAAGGATGTATTCTTCCAGCCGGCCGCAAACTTCAACGACAATGGCGGCGCCGACGGACAATTACGCCACCTGGCCGCCGATCCATCACAAGCACTCGACGCGCGCATCGTCGACGACCTGCGCAATTTTCTTTTCGATCCACCGGTGTCTATGGATCTCGCCGCGATCAACATCCAGCGCGCGCGCGACCTTGGCCTCGGCACGCTCAACCAGACCCGTGAGGCACTCGGCCTCGAGCCCTACACGGATTTCAGCCAGATCACGAGCGACCCGGAGACGCTGGCCGGACTGAAAGCAGCTTACGGCAATGTCAACAACGTCGGCCTGTGGACCGGCGGCTTGTCGGAAAATCATGTGCCCGGCGCGCTCGTCGGCGAAACCTTCCAGGCCATCATCACGATGCAGTTCGAGGCGTTGCGCGATGGCGACCGGTTCTGGTTCGAAAATCAGGGATTTGATGCCAAGACGTTGGCCGAGATCAAAGGCACGACGCTGGCAGATATCATTCTGCGCAATACCGATACCGAGCATATCCAGGACGACGTCTTCGTCACCTATGCGCGGCATACCGGCCTTGCCGGCGGCGTGGAGTCCGAAGACCCCGAAGCCCGCCAGATCGTTATCGGCTCCGATGGCAACGACACGCTGATCGGCGGTCCGCAAGGCGATTATCTGTTCGCCGGAACCGGCAAGCAGACGATGACGGGGAATGACGGCGCGGACCGCTTCGTGTTTGATTTCGGAAGCAGCAAAGCTGAGATCACCGACTTCGATCCGGGCGTCGACATGCTGGTGTTTGAGAATGCCGGCCGTTTGGACTTTCGCGACGTGAGGATCTGGGGCGACCACGGGAATACGGTGGTTCAGGTCGGCGACGACCGGATCGAACTGACCAGCGTGCGGCCGCATGAACTGACAAAGCACGATTTCCTGTTCGACGTTTGACGCGAATTCACGAAACAACTTCTGCGGATTGGAGCGATCATTTTTGCCGGGCATCCGCGTTCTGGCAGTCCGGTCATGCCGGAAGGTGAAAAGCCTCCACACGTTCGCGTGTGGAGGTTTTGTTTTTGGAAGAGGTTGTCGGGAAACGGGTGGGTTTGATCGTCCTCGGGCCGGACAATGGATCAAATCGAATCTGTCAGGAAATTTTGCCATGTCACCCGCTCCGACACCGCGCTTGCCCGCGACCTTCAACCGTCTGGCCTGGTCGAACCTCGCCGCGCAATCGGCCGAGCAGATTGCGCTGGCCGCAGCGCCCATCATTGCAGTGCTGCTGCTTGGTGTTGGCGAAGGCCAGACCGGATTGTTGCAGACCGCGCTGACGCTGCCCTTCATCCTGTTTGCGATTCCCGCCGGTCTCCTTGCCGACCGCATCTCGCGGCGCTGGGTGATGGCGGCCTCCGAAGCGCTGCGGGCGGCCGCGCTTGCGGCGACGCTGCTGCTGATCTGGCTCGGCGCAATCACGCTGCCGCTGCTCTCGCTACTCGGCTTCGTCGCTGTCTGCGGCACCGTGGCCTACAGCGTCGCCGCGCCCGCTTTGGTGCCATCGCTGGTCAATTCGGAGCAATTGCCCGCAGCGAACGCGCGCATCGAACTGGCGCGCACGGTGGCGTTTGCGAGCGGTCCGGCGCTCGGCGGCGTGCTGGTCGGATGGGTCGGGGCAGCGCCTGCCTTCGGCTTTGCCGCCGCATTGTCGGTGATGGCCGTCGTGTTGCTGTCGGGCATCTATGAACCGGCACGCGCCCCTGCCCCGCGCCGCCATCCTTTGCAGGAGATCAGGGAAGGCGCCGCGTTCGTGTTGCATCACGCGCTGCTGCGGCCCGTGTTCATTACGCAGTTCATCTTCAACACGGCGTCGTTCCTGCTGCTGGCCGTGTTCGTGCCTTACGCCGTTCGTCATCTCGGCCTATCGGCCACCGGCGTCGGCCTGACGCTTGGCATGTACGGCGTCGGCATGGTGGCGGGCGCGCTCTCTGCCACGCGGGTGATGCAGCGGCTGGCCTTCGGCACCGTGATCGGGCTCGGCCCGGTGACGGGATTCGTCGCCGCCGCCATCATGGCGCTGACGACGATCGTGCCGGCGCCGTGGCTCGCGGCGCTGAGCTTCTTCCTGCTCGGCGCCGGCCCGATCCTGTGGGTGATCTCGACCACCACACTGCGCCAATCGGTGACCCCGCCGTCGCTGCTCGGGCGCGTATCCGCCATCAACATCATGAGTTACGGCGCCCGTCCGCTCGGCTCGGCGCTGGGCGCCATCGTCGGCGGGCTCTATGGCGCAGAAGCCTGCCTCTACATGGCAGCCGCCATCTTCGCGGCGCAGGCGCTGGTGATCCTGCTATCGCCCGCAGTCTCGCTGGCGCGACAGCCGGAGATGGTGGGCGAGCCGGCGCGGTGCTAGCCGTCTGGTCGAAAACCGTCATTGCGAGGAGCCACCGGGTCCGGCCTTCGGCCGGCCCGATGATAAACTCCGCGACGAAGCAATCCAGCCTCTCTTGCGGCCCTGGATTGCTTCCGCCTTCGCGCTAAAGCGCTGCGGCGAACTGAAGCCCTACGAAGCTTGCGCAGTAAGCATAGAAAAATCGCTTCACTCGCAATGACGGTTTTTAGGGCGTGTGCTCATTAAGCGACTGACTAATGTCCGCTCAAGGCACCGAGGCGTATTGTTTCCTTCAAGAAAGAACCTTGCGGAGGAAAGCAAGCATGACGCTGTTGAATTGCCTCGGCCTTTGCAGCGGCGCGAAATGGCTCACACCAGGCAGGATCTTCAATTCCGCTGTCGCGATACTTCGTGCAAGATATTCGGCATGTTCGGGCTTGATGAACTCGTCGTGCTCGCTCTGCACGATCGCAACAGGCACATGGATGTGGGCGAGCTCGCCTGCAGAATAATTCGGTTCGGTCTTCATCATCTGGCCGACAGCTTCAACCAATGCGTCGAACTGGTCCGGCGTGGCTGATAGCTGGGCATAGTCCTTGGCGTGCCGCCCGAAACACCGGTCGAGAACCGGGCTGGGCTCGATTTCTTTTGTGCCGCTGGGGTCCATGTTACAGCCGAAGAAAAACACGCCCGCAACGTGTTCGGCGGCCTTCATGGCGAGGATCAAAGCGGTACAGGCGCCATCGCTCCATCCGACGACGGCTGCCTTGTCCACTTGCAGCGCATTCATCACGGCCAGAACGTCGGACGCCATCAACTCATACGTGAAAGGCCGCGAATCGCGCGTGCTGCGGCCATGGCCGCGGCTATCGATCAGCACGGCGCGATAACCCGACGCGACCAGCGCCGGAACCTGATAGCCCCAGTTGCCGCTATGCCCAAGGCCGCCATGCAGCAAGATCACGGGAGCTCCCGACCCGTACGTCGCGTACCGGATTCGAGCACCGTCGTGTTCCACAAAGCCTTGATTGATCGCGGTGGGCAGGGGCGCAGCGCCATGCGCCTCGAAACATTTAAGGTCGTCGTCGTATGATTCCATTCGGATTTGACCCAAAGCTTGAGATAGGGAGACCTGCAACCGCCGCTGATATCACCCCGACAAACTGTTGACGGTCGATATAGCACCCCGCGACCTAACTGAATCAAATGTCCGCTTCTAGGCGCTTTCTGCTTACTTCCCATAAACATGATAAGCTCCCAGCATGGGAACGTTGACATACGAAGACCGTGCCGTGAAATACCAATGGGCGAGCGATGTCGACTTCGACGGCATTCGCATGGAAGTCCTTTCGGACAGCGGGGATACACTCCTTGATCTCAAGTGTGCCCGATGACGGTCCGATCACCGTTAACACCTTCGGCAAAGAGGTTGCCGCAGCCCTAATCGAAGCAGCAATCGAGGTCGTGCGCCGTTCAAGATAGATATTGGTTGCGGTGCGGACAGGACCACAACGTTCGCTATGGGTCGGTCAAGAACGACAAAGCTCAGGGTGAGCATAATAGGTCCGCTTTCGGGTGCATAGCGTCCGACCCGCTCCTTGGCGGGCCACATTGAGCCGGACTGTCTTGCCGTGAGTCCGCGCCCTCATTGCCCGGAGCCCATTGGTGCTTTCCCATCGCTTTATATGATATATATCATCTCATATAAAAGCGGGAACCTTCATGGCCGACCAGACTGCAGCAATCGACACTGGCCCTCGTTCGGAAGCTTCTTCCACTGTCCTGCAAATCGCGGTGCTCGCGGGCCTCGCCGCCACGGGAACGCTCGCCACCAACATCCTGCTACCGTCGCTGCCGCAGATGGCGGCGTCGCTCAACGTCACGAGCGCGGCGGTCACCGCAGCGATCACGGTATTCCTCGCGGTGTTCGCGATCGGCCAGCTCGTGGTCGGGCCGATCTCGGACCGCTATGGCCGCCGTTGGCCCGTCCTGGCCGGATTTGCAGTCTTCCTTGCCGGCAGCGTCTGGTGCGGCCTCGCCAATGATTTGCCGAGCCTGCTGATTGGCCGTGTCATCCAGGCGGCCGGCGCCTGCGCCACCTCGGTGCTGTCCCGCGCCATTGCCCGCGACCTGTTCTCCGGCGCGGCACTCGCCCGCGCGATGGCGCTGATCATGATCGCGATGGCGGCAGCACCCGGCTTCTCGCCGCTGCTCGGCGGTGCGCTCGACCACATTTTCGGCTGGCGCTCCGAATTCGCATTCCTCGCGGCTTTCGCCGGGCTCGGCGCCCTCGCCTACGGCATGGTGTTTGGCGAGACCCACCTCGCAACACGCACCCCGCTCGATCCGCAGGCGATCGCAAAAACCTACCTCGCCCTGCTCCGCGACCGCCGCTTCGTGGTGCCGGCGGCAACCGTCAGCCTGATCCTGGGCGCTCTGTTCTCGATTTTCTCGGCGGCGCCCCGCGTTCTGATCGAAGCGATGCACTTTGCGCCGATTCAACTCGGTCTGTTCTTTGCGGGCACGGTGCTGATCGTGTTCGCCGCCGGCATGCTCGCGACCCGGCTGGCGCCACGCTATGGGCTCGATCGTTCGATCCGGGGCGGGCTGTTCACCGCCGCACCCGGCAGCCTCGCGATGCTGCTGGTCTCGCTATACGCCCCCTCCTTTCTTTCGTTTCTTGCGGCCATGAGCGTATTCCTGCTCGGCATGGGCATCGTCAGCCCGTTAGGCACGGCGCAGGCGCTGTCCCCGTTCGGCGACAAAGCGGGCGCGGCATCAGCGCTCATCGGCTTCTCGCAGATGATGACAGCCGCAATCGGCGTCTGGCTCGCGGCGACGATTTCCCCCGATGCGCTATTCGCGCTTGGCGTAGTTCTGATGGTGTTTTCGCTGATGGCCGTGGCGCTTTACACACGGCGAGCGAGACCAAATTAGGACACCAGATATCGCTCGTACTTCCCGGCGACCACCTCGTCCGCCGCAATATCCGGATCGAGCGTGTAGAGATCCTGCGCTCGGCCGATGCCGCGCAGTGCGTAGCGGCCGGTGGAGACCAGGTAGTTTCGCCCCGCGGCATCGAGACCTCCGCGGAACGCCGACGACATCAGCAATTCGCGGTCGACCGAGCGGCACATCGAGGCGATGCGGCTGACCTCGTTGACGGCAGGCCCCACCACCGTGAAGTCGAGCCGGTCGTCGCTGCCGATATTGCCGTAAAAGACCTCCCCGACATGCAGGCCAACATGGGCTGATGTGACTGGTCGGTTCTCGGCCGTACGGCGGGCGTTCAGCGCCCTCATGTTGCGGCGGAAACGATGTTCGGCGCGCAACGCAGCGCGGTTTGCCTTCGCCATGTTCTCATGGGTGAACATCGCCAGCACGCCGTCGCCGATCAGCTTCAGCACCTCGCCGCCGGCGTCGTGGATGGCGTCGATCGAGGCCTGCGCATAATCGTTGAGGAACGGAATGATCTCGCCGGGATCGATACTCTCGCTGATCGCCGTCGAGCCGCGCAAGTCGGAGAACCACAGCACCGTGTTGATCCGCTCGGTGACGCCGCGCGTGATGCGGCCGCGCAGCACCTGCTCGGCGGTGTCGCGACCGAGATAGACCCGGCCCAGCGTCTTGGTGATGTCAGCCTGCGCCGCGGATTTGATCGCCAGCCCCAGCACCGGCACGAGATCGCGGAGCGCAGCTAACCCCTGCGCGCCAAACCCCTCGTCGCGCCGTGTCACCCAATAGGAATAGACGCAGTCCATCTGTCCCATGGTGCCGGCCTCGCCGAACTGGTGCACATAGGCGACCAGATGCTTGTGACCTTTCTCGGCGAGCTCGCCCATGAATTTGAAGTTGTAGGAGGTGCGATTGGCGAGGTCGAGCGGCAGTTCTTCATGGCCGTTCTGGAGCATGTAGTAGAAGATCGAACTGCGCCAGGCCTCCGCGGCTTCGCCCTCGTTGGTCGAGCCATATTCGAACGCGTCGCTTTCGTTGGTCTCGGCGTCGTTCCAGCGAAAGCCGCGGCCCTCGAAAATCGGGTGCAGCGTGTCGATGAAGACCATGCCGCGCGACAGGCCAAGCCCCTCGGCGCAGCAGCGTTCGCAGAAACCGCGGATCAGGTCGTTTTGAGGCAGGCCGGTGAGGCCCTGGCCGACCAGCCAGTTCATCAGGCGCAGACGGGGGGTGAGCTCCATGGGGCTATTATGCCGTGCAATGGTGACAGACGGAAGGCTCTGGCCGCCTGCGTTCCCCGGGACATCAAGCGCTTACTTCCGCGTCACCGCCTCGCCGTCTTCCTTGACGAAGGATTCGACCGGGTTGTCGAGCAGGTCGAGCACGAGCTCCGACGGCCGGCATAAGCGGACGCCCTTTGGCGTCACCACGATCGGCCGGTTGATCAGGATCGGATGTTTCAGCATTAGATCGATCAGCTCGTCGTCGCTCCATTTCGGGTCGGCCAGGCCAAGCTCGGCATAGGGCGTGCCTTTTTCGCGCAACAGCTCGCGCGGCGAGATGCCCAGCGCCTTGATCAGTTCGACCAACCGGGCGCGGCTCGGAGGCGTCTTCAGGTACTCGATCACCTCGGGCTCTTCGCCGCTCTGCCGGATCATCGCCAGCGTGTTGCGCGAGGTGCCGCAGGCGGGGTTGTGATAGATCGTGACGCTCATGGTTGCGCCTCCTTCAACACTGCGTGCGCCTTGTCGCTTTCACGAAGCAGCCAGCCCATGAAGATCAACGCGATGATGGCGCCGCAGGTTTCCGCCGCGATGAAACCCGGAAGATCTGTGGGGCGAATGCCCGAAAACGTATTGGTCAGCGAGCGCGCAATGGCAACGGCGGGATTGGCGAACGACGTCGACGCCGTGAACCAGTAAGCCGCCGTGATGTAGAGGCCGACCAGCCACGGCACCGCGGCGCGGTTGAACCGGATACCGGCCAGAATGGTCGCAACCAGGCCGAACGCCGCGACGGCTTCGGCGAGCCATTGCGCGCCGCCGGTTCGCATTTTCAGCGAGGCATCGAGCAGCGGCAGCGCGAACATCGCATGCGCCAGCATGGTTCCGGCAATCCCGCCCGCGATTTGCGCAGCGACGTAGAGCAGCGCCTCGCGCGGCGTCAGCTCGCGCCTGAGCGCAAAAACCAGCGATACGGCCGGATTGAAATGGGCCCCGGAAATGGGACCGAGAATGGTGATGAGGACGACCAGGATGGCACCGGTCGGCAACGTATTGCCGAGCAACGCGAGTGCGACGTCCTTGGTCAAGGTCTCGGCCATGATCCCGGAGCCGACTACGGTAGCGACCAACAATGCGGTCCCGAGCGCTTCGGCAGCGAGCCGGCGCGGCAGATCGAATTCGGACATTAGCTGGCTTTCTCCTGGCCGGACGTCGCGCCGTCGTTGCGGCCGATGTCGCGCAATTTGGTCCCGAGCGACAGGCGGTCGATACTTTGCAGCGGCAGGCTCGTAAAGGCGGCAATTCTGTTTTTGAGATAGCGGAATGCCGCGACGAATGCCGCTTCCTTCTCGATATCGGTGCCCTCGGCGGCGGCAGGGTCCTCGATACCCCAATGTGCCGTCATCGGCTGCCCGGGCCAGATCGGGCAAGATTCGCCGGCGGCGTTGTCGCAGACCGTAAAGACGAAATCCATTACGGGTGCATCGGGCCGCGCGAACTCTTCCCAACTCTTCGAACGCAATTCGTCAGTGGGGTAATCGAGACGGGTGAGAACCTTGATCGCAAACGGATTGACCGTCCCCTTCGGCTGGCTGCCGGCGGAGAAGGCGCGAAAATTGCGGCGACCGTCCTTGCGCAGGATCGATTCCGCCAGGATCGAACGGGCGGTGTTTCCGGTGCACAGGAAGAGTACATTGTAGATGCGTTCAGACATGCGCTTTCCTCCTCGGCTTCGGGGTGCGGCAAGGCGTGAGGTCTTCGATCAATGGACCGCAGATTTCGGGCCGCCCGTCGCAACAATCCCTGAGCATGAACAGCACGACGGACTGAAAGGCCTTCAGATCGGCGCGGTAGACAATCGAGCGGCTGAAGCGGCGCGCTGTAACCAGCCCCGCACGCGACAAGATCGCCAGATGCGACGACATGGTGTTTTGCGGCACGGCGAGCGCCTTGGCGATGTCACCGGCAGGCAATCCCTCCGGCTCGTGTTTCGCCAATAGCCGAAACACGTCGAGCCTGGTCGGTTGCGCCAGCGCCGCTAGCGCCAAAATGGCTTGTTCGGATTCCATATATCCAGACTTATCGATATATCGGGGGCGTGTCAACTTTTACTGTTGCCGACGTAGGCGTGCCGGCTATTTCGATAGTTCTGGAAATACCGTTGACGAGTTGGCGATGTGCATGCCATGATGCCCGCATGAAACTCGATGACGCCGCCGCCCATCTGGAAGCGCTGGGCAATCCGACCCGGCTCAAGATCTATCGTGCGCTGATCCGCGCCGGCGGCGCCGGACTTGCCGTCGGCCGCCTGCAGGAGAAACTGAAAATCGCGCCCTCGACCCTCTCCCACCACATCAAGGCGCTGGTGGTGGCCGGCCTTGTCACCCAGGTGCGCGATGCGACCACGCTGATCTGCCACGCCAACTACGAGGTGATGCGGGAGCTGGTGGGTTTCTTGGTCGCCGAATGCTGCACGGAAAGCGCCGAAACCGCCGATGCCAAGATCAAAGCCGAGACCAATGCCAAGACCGCGGCTTAGCGCGTCGCGCTTTTTCGAACTGTATTTCGATATTTCTAGTTTTATAGGAGAATGCCATGAGTGGAACCAGGACTGTCGCGATCATCGGAGCCGGGCCGGTCGGCCTTGCCGCCGCCGCCCATGTGCTGGAGCGCGGGCTGCAGCCGATCGTGCTGGAAGCCGGCGACAAGGTCGGCCACGCCATGCGGCAATGGGGCCACGTCCAACTGTTCTCACCCTGGGAATACAATGTCGACAAGGCGGCGGCGCGGCTGCTGGCGGCAACCGGATGGAATTCTCCCGAACCGGATCAGTATCCGACCGGCATGGAGATGGTGGAGCACTATCTCGAACCGCTCGCGACCCACTCGGCGCTCGGGCCCCACATCCGCACATCGAGCCGCGTCACCGCGATCAGCCGGGCCGGCTTCGACAGGATGAAGTCGAAAGGCAGAGAAAAGGCGCCGTTCGAAATTCGCTACCAGAACGGACAAGGTCCGAAAGTCGTCAAGGCCGACGCGATCATCGACGCTTCAGGCACCTGGCATTCGCCGAACCCTGCAGGCGCCAACGGCCTTTCCGCCATTGGCGAGGCTGATACCGCCGACAAGATCGCCTATGGGATGCCCGACGTCCTCGGCAAGGAACGCGCGCGCTATGCCGGCAAGACCGTCGCGGTGCTGGGCGCGGGGCATTCGGCAATCGGCACGCTGATCGATCTGGCGAAGCTTGCGGACCAGGCGCCGGGCACCCGGCCGATCTGGCTACTGCGCGGCAGCGATCCGGCAAAGGCTTTCGGCGGCGGCGCGAACGACAAACTGTTGGCTCGCGGTGAATTGGGCGCGGCCTTTGCCGCGTTGGTGACGGCAGGCAGCATCAAGGTCGAAAGCGAATTTCGCGTTTCGCATCTCGTAGCCGACGGCCCTCGCCTCGTCGTCGGCGCCCTGTCCGGCTGCCGCGCCCGGCAGGCCGTGGTCGATGAACTGATCGTCGCGACGGGTTTCCGCCCCGATCTCGACTTCGTGCGCGAGTTGCGCATCCGGCTCGATCCTGCGATCGAATGTCCGGTCGCGCTGGCGCCACTGATCGATCCGAACGAGCATAGCTGCGGCACGGTGCGTCCGCACGGCGCCCGCGAGCTGGCGCAGGACGAGCCCGGCTTCTATTTCGCCGGCATGAAAGCTTACGGCCGCGCACCGACCTTCCTGATGCTCACCGGGTACGAACAGGTGCGCTCGATAGCGGCCGACATCGCCGGCGACCGAGCTGCCGCAGAGCGGGTCGAACTGGTGCTGCCCGAGACCGGCGTCTGCAGCCGCTCGCTCGCGCCAGATACCGGCAATTGCTGTGGCGGCCCCGCAATATCGGATGTTGACGCATGTTGCGTCGCGGATGAAAAAGCAAAGCAACAAGGCAAATCGGGATGTGGTTGCGCGTCCTCGACATGAGGAGTGAATAGAATTTCGCTGGAAGGCCGGTCCGTCATCGTTGTGATGTGTGTAGGGCAGCTCGGCAGCCTGCTCCCGCACGTCGTCGTACCTTCCATCCTTGCCGCATTCTTGATTCCCGAATGGCACCTGAGCGGCGCGCAGGCAGGCCTGCTGGCAGGCTCGGGCGCCGCCGGCTATATGCTGACCGTGCCGGTGCTGGCGACGCTGACCGACCGCATCGACGCGCGCAAAATTCTGATCGCCGGCTCGGCGGTGAGCGCACTCGGCACGCTGCTGTTCGGCGCCTTTGCCACCGGCCTGTGGTCGGGCGCCCTCTTCAACGCGATCGCCGGCATCGGCTTCGCCGGCGCTTACATGCCCGGCCTCAAGGCGCTGACGGACCGTCTCGCGTCCGGCGACTCATCCCGCGCCATCACGCTCTATACGTCGAGCTTCTCGTTCGGCGTCGGCCTGTCATTCCTGGTTTCGCAGCTCGTCGCAGAAGCCTGGGGTTGGCGGAGTGCCTTTTTTGTCACCGCTGCCGGGCCGCTGATGATGCTCATCGTCTGCTTTCTGCTGCGGCCTATCGAACCGAAACCGACATCGGGCCGGCTTCTGGATTTCGCCCCGGTGTTTCAGAACCGCAAAGCCATGGGCTTCGTGCTCGGCTACGGCGCGCATTGCTTCGAACTCTACGGCATCCGGACGTGGATCGTTGCGTTCTGGACGTTTGTCGCCGCGAGGCATTCGGATGCATCGATCCTGACGCCGGTGGTGGTGAGCGTGGCGTTCTCCCTGCTCGCCATGCCCGCGAGCATTTTGGGCAATGAATTCGCGCTCCGGTTCGGCCGCCACCGGGCCATCACGGCGGTCATGCTCGCTTCCGCTGCCGTGGCGCTTCTGATCGGCGTGCTCGCCGACCAGTCACCCTGGCTGCTGCTGCCCCTGATGCTGGTCTATGCCATCACGGTCCCAGCGGATTCCGGCGCGTTGACCTCGGGCATGTCGATGGCCGCGGAGCCTAGCTATCGCGGCACAACCATGGCGATGCATTCCACCGTCGGCTTCAGCCTGTCCGCCCTCGGCGCCTGGGCGGTGGGCGTCGCGCTGGATGCGACCGGCGGGCCGCAAAATGCATCGGCCTGGATGGCGGCGTTCGCAGTGCTGGCAGCGGGCACCCTGCTCGGGCCGCTGGCGCTGCTGTGGTCTAGAAGAGAAACGGTCCAGTGAACCAGCTTCCCATCATTCTCGCCCTCGGCACGACACAGACCCTGGCCTGGGCTTCGAGCTACTACCTGCCGGCGATCCTCGCTGACCCAATCGCGCGCGATCTCGGCATATCCTCGACCTGGATATTTACCGCTTTCTCCGCCTCGCTGGTGATTTCGGCCCTGATAGGCCCGCGTGTCGGACGGCAGATCGACCTGGTCGGCGGCCGCTCCGTGCTGTCGCTATCCAATCTGGTGCTGGCGGCCGGGCTGGCGCTGCTCGGCTTCACATCATCCATCCCCATGCTCGTCATCGCCTGGCTGCTGCTCGGCGTCGGCATGGGCGCCGGCCTCTACGACGCCGCCTTCGCCGCGCTCGGCCGCATCTACGGCGACGCCGCACGGCGCTCAATCACTGGCATCACGCTGCTCGCCGGCTTTGCCTCGACCGTGGGATGGCCGCTCTCCGCATGGGGGCTGGAGACCATCGGCTGGCGCAACACCTGCTTTGCCTGGGCGGCAGCGCACATCCTGATCGGCCTGCCGCTCAACCTCCTGATGCTGCCGGCTGTAAAGGGCGCGAAGGCGGCGGTGGCGGCAGCCGTCAAGCCGCATATCCCGATCGATCGCACCATGATCGTGCTCGCCTTCGTGTTCGCCGCGGCCTGGACCGTCACCGGCGCGATGGCGGCACATCTGCCGCGCATCATGGAAGCGGCCGGCGCGACCACGGCGCAGGCGGTGTTCGCCGGCGCGCTGATCGGGCCGGCGCAGGTGGCCGCGCGGATCTTCGAGGCGGGCTTTCTCAGCCGCTACCATCCACTGGTCTCGACCAGGCTTGCCTGCATCACCCACCCGATCGGCGCCGCCATCCTCGGCCTGGCCGGCGGCGGCGCGGCCAGCGTGTTCGCGCTGTTCCACGGCTCCGGCAATGGCATCCTGACCATTGCGCGAGGCACGCTGCCGCTCGCGATTTTCGGCCCGGAGAATTACGGCTATCGCCTCGGCATCATCGGCGCACCGGCACGCATGGCGCAGGCCGCGGCCCCGCTGCTGTTCGGCCTATTGATCGAAGCCATGGGCGCGCGGGTGCTGATCGTATCCTCGGCACTCAGCATCTCGGCACTGCTGGCGCTGTTTCTGCTGCGAAAGGGATCGCCGAAGCTGCCAGTTGAGACGTGAGCCTACGGCTTCCTGATCTCCGACGTCGCGATCCATATGCCCGCAAACACGGCGATCAGCCCGACAATGAGGTTGAGCGTGATCGGCTCGCCGACGAGCTGGGTGGCAAGCAGCCCGGCGGCAACTGGATTGACGGTCATGGTGTTGGCCACGCGCGTCGGCGACGCCCGCTCCAGCGCCAGCACCCACAGAATGAAGGCGAGAGCCCCGCCGGCGACGCCGAGATAAAGCCCCGCGATCCATTGCGGCGTTCCGAACTGACCGAGCGATGCGACGCTGCCGGTCAACGATCCGACCAGGATCAGGGCCGCCGCGCCGGTGCCCATGCCCACGGTGAGGAAACCGAGCGCGCTGGACCGCTGGATGAACGGCCGGGACCAGACATTGTAGAACGCCATGCACAGCACCGCGCCAGTCATGATCAACTCGCCGCGCCACGCGCCCGCCGGCGCGGCCGACAATCCCGTTGCGAGTGCGGCGGCGACACCCAGCACCGCGATGCAGACCCCGATCGACTTCCGTTTCGTCAGCGGCTCGATGCCGAGCAGAGCACCAACCACCATGGTGTGCAGCGGCAACGTCGCCAGCGCGAGCGAGGCGCGCGCCGCGGTCGTGAACGTCATCGCAATATTGTAGAGAACGAAAAACACGCCGAAGAAGCAGAAGCCGAGGGCGGCGACGGCCGGCCAGTCCGCGCGTTTCGGCCATCGCGCCTTCATGAGCAGCGCCGCCGGCAGCACGCAGCAGAAGCCGATCCCCCATCGCAGAATGGCAAGCGTGATCGGATCGGTGTTACCAGCGAGATAGCGCGTGATCGCCGCGGCGCTGCCGCCGAGGCTGCTCGAGACCAGCGCGATTGCGACCCCGATCCATTCACCCAACGCCGCCCCCTGTCGCCCGCCTCTATCGCGCGGATCATATGGTGTGGGAAATTGCGCACGCGAGGCTCGACGGCGCTCGGATCAATCTTTCTGTCTTGTGCCGCGCGATCTGCACGCAAATGGCGGCAAATGTCAGCAGCAAATACCGATCTCTCGTCTTGCGCGCGAGGCCATGACGGGCTTAGCCTGCTTGCGGGGGAAATCGCAGCCTCCCCGTCAAATGGCGATTCCATTCAAGCGCTGCTCGCTTTTGCGTGGAGCGGGCACATGGATGGAGCGACACTCGAACTGCCGCTGTTTCTTCTTGCGACCTTCGCCGGCGCGGTTGTCTCCGGTCTCTCCGGCTTCGCCTTCGGCCTCGTCGTCTCGGCGATCTGGCTCTACATCCTCACGCCGCTGCAAACGGCGACGCTGATCATTGCGTTCGGGCTGCTCGTGCAGGGCTATTCGGTCTGGAAGCTGCGCGGCGCGCTTGATTGGCGAAGGCTCTGGCCGTTCGTGGCCGGCGCCGCACTCGGCGTTCCGGTAGGCGTCGGCGTCCTGACCTGGGCGAACCCTGCCCATGTGCGCGCGGGCGTCGGCGCGTTCCTCGTGCTCTACAGCCTCTACGCGCTGCTGCGACCGGCCATCCCTGCGGTGAACGCGGGCGGCGCCGCGGCCGACGCCGCCGTCGGTTTCCTCAACGGCGTGCTCGGCGGCATCACCGGGCTTGCCTGAATTTTGGTGACGATCTGGTGCGGCCTGCGCGGCTGGCCCAAGGACGTGCAGCGCACGGTGTTTCAGCCGGTGGCCGTTGCGATCTTCGCCATGAGCGCCCTGTGGATCGGAGCCAGGGGCGCGATCACGCCTGACACGATCAAACTGTTTCTGATCGGAGTGCCAGCCTTGTTCGCCGGCACCTGGGCCGGGCTCAAGCTGTACGGCCGGCTGGATGAGGCGGCGTTCCGGAAGGTGGTGCTGGTATTGCTGCTGGTCTCGGGTGCGGTGCTGATCATCTGATAGCAGCGGGAAGCGAAAAACGGCTCGATCGCGTCCGGTCAATTGAGCGTGAGTCTGCCGATGTCAGCGCGCGACCGCGTTGACACTCCGCGTCAGTGTGGCTGAATGCGGCCATGGGGGTAGTTGCGATCCCCCCACGAGGCGACATGCCCAAGTATCGCGTCCCGGTTTTTCCGGAGGCGCATACGCATGCCCAAAATATTCTCTCATCCATACCCCGACACTCGGCCGCACTGCATCACGCATTGCGGGATGCCGCGCGCTATCCGGTCGATGTTTGGGGCTCGCGCAAGAAGGAGAACGCCATGAAACACAGGCTCACATTACTCGCGCTCGGCGCCGCACTGCTGCTGTCGCATGCTGCCCGCGCCGATGCTATCGACTGGAAGAAGGTGGATGCCGCCCTCGGCAAGACTGCCACAGTGAGCGGTGAAGTGCATCGTTACGCGCTGCCGCGATCAGATCTGCACGTCACGCTGGACGGCGTCGCGATCAAGCCAGCATTGGCGCTCGGAGGTTGGGTCGCCTTCGCTCCCATGCACGGAGAGGCCATGCTGATGGGCGATCTGGTGTTGCTCGAGACCGAGATTACCCCTGTCATGACGAGGCTGCTGGACAGCGGATTGGATATCACTGCCATCCACAATCACGTTCTCCGCGCCTCTCCCGCGACCTTCTACATGCATGTGGCCGGGCACGGCGATCCCGAGAAAATGGCAACCGCGATCCGTGCAGCGCTTTCATCGGCAAGCAAGACGCCGTTCGATCCACCGGCCACCACCTCCACCGCTGCGCCTGCGGTTGATCTCGACACGGCAAAGCTCGACGAGGCGATGGGCGCCAAGGGCACGGCGACTGGCGGTGTCTACCAGTACGGCATTCCGAGGCGTGATCCGGCCAAGGAAGGCGGAATGCAGGTCAACACGCCGCTCGGCGGCGCCAACGCCATCAACTTTCAGCCGACCGGTGGCGGCAAGGCCGCCATAACAGGCGACTTCCTCGTAACCGGCAACGAGGTCAATCCGCTGATCCGGGCGCTGCGTGCCGGCGATATCGAGGTCACCGCGATCCATAGCCACATGCTCGCAGAAGAGCCGCGGATGTTCTTCATTCATTTCTGGGCCAACGACGATGCCCTGAAGCTGGCACGCAACGTCCGCGCCGCGCTCGACAAGACAGCCGTCGCGCAGCACTGATCGCGCAGACGTCAAAGTCTTGTTCGGCGGCTTGATGCGGCGGGACGCGAATAAGGGCGGCGCCGCGGTCGGCGCCGGCAGGCGGCATTCGCGACCAATCTGGCTACGGATTAGAGGTGCACCCCGACCAGATCCGCGAATTATCGCTTCAATCCGTTCCTAAATTTCAATCAATTGCGTCGAACCGGCATAGCTTACCGTCAAGAAGTTTTTGTCATGAGAAGCTAACCGGAACCCCGGTTTCCGGTGGTTTCGAGGCTCCGGCAGGTTGGAGCCTGCAGGCTCTGGAAGTGGCTATGAAGGAAGCGATCCGCTTACGTGAATTGGAAGCCGAGTGCCGTCAACGCGCGCTGAGCGAACCCGACAAGAAATGGTATTGGTTGGCGCAAGCCGCCAAATACCAGGTGCAGGCAAGCCAGCAACTCGCCTTTGACTCGGAAGAGAGCAACACCCCCCACACGCCGGAGATCAAGCTGGCGCAATGGTCGCATGTGCGAGACGAGCGGCGCGTGATGGACCCCCTCCCCGACGGACGGCGATCGCCCTTGTAGTCACGCGAATCGCGTTGACGCGCCGGTCTCCGCATCGCGTGAGAGCGCGCTACCGCCCTTGCTCCTCCGGCGGCTTGATATGGCGGAACGAGAACAGCAAAGCGAGGTCGTAGGCGATCTTGAGCGTGCCGCAAACCACCAGCGGCAACCCGGTAAACGACGTCATCAAGAGCGCGCCGGAGATCGCCGGGCTGACGGCAGACGCGAGGCTGCGCGGCACGGCGGTGACGCTCGCAGCGGCGGGCCGCTCGGCCGGCGTCACCACAGCCATGACGTAGGAGGTGCGGGTCGGCACGTCCATTTGCGACAGCGCCGAGCGCAACAGCAGCAGGCCGAGCGCGACGTAAAGGTTCGGCGCAAATGCCGCCAGGATCAGGAAGATGCTGGATGGGATATGCGTGAACACCATGGTGTTGACCAGCCCAATGCGCTTCGCGATCCAGGCCGCGACCGGATAGGAGAACGCGCTTAGCGTGCTCGACCAGAAGAAAAACAATCCCGCCGCGGACAGCGAAAGATCGAAACGCTCGAATAGCCAGAGCACCAGCAGGGACTGTGCGACAAAACCGCCGGCAAAGGAATCGATGCTGAACAGCGCCGCGAGCTTGTAGACGGTGCCGCGCGAAGGCCCGAGCGGCGTCGGTGGCGCTCTCTCCTCGCCGCGCTGATGCGGCGCGTGGCGATAAAGCGCCACGCAGGCGATGCCGAGCGCGGCATAGGCGTAGAACATCAGGCGGAATGCGGCGAGTTCCGTGCTGCCGCCCGCCACAAGGAAGTCCGGCAGCGAGGCCGCAAGCGAGCCAACCGCGGTGCAGAGCGCGCCGATCAGGCTGTAGCGCGCGAACACCTGGGTGCGGCGGTCGTCGGTGGCGCTGTGCGCCAGCACCGCATGCTCGAGCGGCACCAGCACGCCGAGATCGCCGCCGGAGGCGTTGATGGTGCCGATGAAGGCGACCAGCGCGATCAGAACAAAATGCTCTACGGCGGGAAAGGCGCTGCCGGTCGCCACCATCAGGCAAGCACCCACGATCAGCAGCGGCCGCAGGTCATGGCGCGGCGCGATCCAGCCAGTGATCAGTGTCAGCAGTGCCGTGCCCAGAAGCGACGCCGTCGCGATAATACCGACTGCGATAGCATCGTAGCCCAGCGC
This sequence comes from Bradyrhizobium sp. AZCC 1577, assembly GCF_036924575.1. Lineage (NCBI taxonomy): Bacteria > Pseudomonadati > Pseudomonadota > Alphaproteobacteria > Hyphomicrobiales > Nitrobacteraceae > Bradyrhizobium > Bradyrhizobium sp. AZCC 1577. The sequence continues at coordinate 4,248,745 of NZ_JAZHRQ010000001.1, read as the reverse complement.
GGTCATGTAGGCCGGCAAAATGATGATGGCAAAGCCGTCGCCGAAACCGCGCAGGCCGCGTGCGACATAGAGCAGCTTGATCAGGGCGGCCCCGGTCGACGCCTTCGGGTCGGTCGCGATATCAGTCATTCCAGCGTCCTCACGGCAAAGCGGTGATCGTTACCTGATCGAAGCGCGTCACGCTGTCGGCCTTGGTCCACAGCGCAACACCGCCTGCATCCTTAAACGTACTGTCTTTCACCTCGAACAGTACCGCTCCGTCATAGCTCACTGTGAACCGGTTGCCCTCCGCGCGCAGGGTAAGCACGTGCCATTCATTCGATGTCACGCGATTGTTTGATGTGCCGAGCTGCTGCCGCCGGCCGGCGACGACCCGATAGAAGCGGACGTTATTCTCGAGCGCGTTGGCGCGGGCGACGTAGTAATTGTCGGGGTCCACAAGCCGCACGACAACGCCGCCAGCCTGATCGATCCTGCCTGCAACGGGTTTAAAGCGGACCTGCATGATGAGGTCCTTGGCTGAAAAGTTTTCGTGAATGGCGAGCGGAAAGCGATAGTCGGTGCGGTCGGCGCTCTGTTGCTCGATAGCGCGGCCTGCTTTGGCGGTCGGATCGGCGACCACGCTCCATTCGCCCTGCGCGCCCTGGCCGGTTCGCGCAAACGAAAATCCGGCCGGCGCGGAACCTATAGCCATGCGGTCGATGGCAATCATGACGGCTTCTCCTGCCATGGACGGCGGGAGTCCAGCGCATGCCAGCGCGGCCGCGGTGAGCGCGACGCGCAGTGTTGACCTGATGGAACAAAAAAATATCAGCCCTAAACCATCCATGTGCGCTCCTCCCGACACGTCGGGTGTGCGCAGAGCTTGGACGATGGGCCGTCTGACGGGGAGCCTGCTTTGTCCCCGATGAGGACAATCTAGGCTCGACCACGCCGTGGCGCAAGCGTCGAGTCTGTAGGATGGGTGGAGCGAAGCGATACCCATCATCGGCGGATTGCGGCAATGATTGATGGGTATCGCTTCGCTCCACCCATCCTACAGACCGTTGACAACCATTGACAGCCGAACAGGAGCGCGCTTAATTCCGGCCATGGGGATGTTGCGATCTCCCCACGAGGCGACATGCCCAAGTATCGCGTCCCGTTTCTTTTGACGAGGGCGCAGCCATGTCATCCTACACCACGATATCTCCCGACAAGCTTTCAAAATTGATCGGCACAGCGAACACGCCTGCGCTGATCGACGTTCGTACCGATGAGGATTTCGCCGCCGACCAGCGGCTGATTCCGGGCGCCGTCAGGCGCAACCACGAGGAAGCTGCCGATTGGGGCGAAGAGTTCTCCGGCCGCTCGGCGATCGTCGTCTGCTTGCGCGGCCAGAAACTGGCACAGGGCACCGCGGCCTGGCTGCGCCATCTCCACGTCTCGGCCGAAGCGCTGGAAGGCGGTTTCGAGGGCTGGAAGGCCGCAAAACTGCCGCTGGTGCCGGCAGCAAAACTCCCGGCGCGCGACGCGCAGGGCCGCACCGTCTGGGTCACACGCGCGCGGCCGAAGATCGACCGCATCGCTTGCCCGTGGCTGATCCGCAGGTTCGTCGATCCCAACGCGGTGTTCCTGTTCGTCACGCCACCGGAAGTGCTTGCAGTCGGCGAGCGCTTCAACGCCGCCCCCTTCGACGTCGAGAACGTATTCTGGAGTCATCGCGGCGAGCTCTGCACGTTCGACGTCATGATCGAGGAATTCGGTCTCGCGACACCGCCCTTGCTGCGGCTGGCGGCGATGGTTCGCGGCGCCGACACCGGGCGGCTCGACCTGTCGCCGGAAGCGCCGGGACTGCTAGCCGCCTCGCTCGGCCTGTCGCGCATGTTCGACGATGATCTCGAACAGCTTGAAGCAGGCATGACGCTGTACGACGCGTTCTATCGCTGGTGCCGCGACGCGACTGGCGAGACCCACAATTGGCCGACCAACAAGGCGAAATCGTAATGGGTGCGACGATGAACAAAGTGGCCGAAGCCGATGCCAGCCGGGAAGTTGGTCACGACATCAGCTTCGGTAAAGCCTTTCGCGTCTGGCTGCGGGTCGCCGTGCTCAGTTTCGGCGGCCCAGCCGGGCAGATCGCGGTGATGCACCGCATCCTGGTCGAGGAAAAGAACTGGATCTCCGAGGGCCGGTTTTTGCATGCATTGAACTACTGCATGCTGTTGCCGGGCCCGGAGGCGCAGCAGCTTGCGACCTATATCGGCTGGCTGTTGCATCGGACCGCCGGCGGCATCATGGCGGGCGGGCTGTTCATCCTGCCCGGCATCATCGCCATCATGGGCTTGAGTTACATTTATGCGGCCTATGGCAATGTCGGTTTCATCGAGGCGCTGTTCTTCGGGCTGAAGGCTGCAGTGTTGGCGATCGTGGTCCATGCGGTCGTCCGGGTCGGCAAGCGGTCCCTACGCAATCGCGTGATGATCGCGCTCGCGGCGATCGCATTTGTCGCGATCTTCTTTTTCAACGTCCCCTTCCCGGTTATCATCATCGCAGCCGGCATGATCGGCTATTTCGGCGCGCGCAGCGGGCGGCCGGAGTTTGCCGCCGTCGAGCATGGCAGCGGGAACAAGATCGCGGCGGTCGACAGCCTCCTCGGTGACGAACTGCCCGACCATGCGCGCCCGAGCGTGGCGCGCGCGCTGAAGGTGAGCTCGGTGTGGCTGCTATTATGGGTAGTGCCGGTCGCGGCCCTGCTGATCGGGCTTGGCCAGGCAAACGTGTTCAGCCAGATAGCGCTGTTCTTTTCCAAGATGGCGCTGGTGACGTTCGGCGGCGCCTATGCGGTGCTGGCCTATGTCGCCCAGCAGGCGGTCGAGCATTATCACTGGCTGCAGCCGCGCGAGATGCTTGATGGCCTTGGCATGGCCGAGACCACGCCGGGGCCGCTGATCATGGTGCTGCAGTTCGTCGGCTTCATGGCCGCCTATCGCGACCCCGGCACGCTGTCGCCGATGTGGGCCGCCACGCTCGGCGGATTGCTGGCGACCTGGGTCACCTTCATCCCCTGCTTCCTCTGGATCTTCCTCGGCGCGCCCTACATCGAGACGCTACGCGGCAACAAGGGGCTTGCGGGCGCCCTTTCCGCGATCACCGCCGCCGTGGTCGGCGTGATTCTCAATCTCTCGATCTGGTTCGGATTGCACACACTGTTTCGGCAGACCACGCCGGTCCGCTCGTTCGCCCTGTCGTTCGACATGCCGGTGTGGGGAAGCCTGGATATTGCTGCCTTCGTGCTTGCGGCGGCCGCGGCCACGGCGATCTTCCGTCTTAACGTCGGAATGCTCATCGTTCTTGCTGCTTCATGCATCACGGGCATCCTGCTGCGGTTGGTGGGCGTCATCTAGGGGGAACACTACGGACTAACCGAACTTCACCTGGGGCAGGATATAACCAGGAGAACGAACATGCGCACACGGACGATCTTTCGGGCAACCATCTGGCTGGCGATCGCGGCAGGATTATCACCCGTTTATGCCCTGACACAGGAGGAGCTCATCGCCAAGATTCAGGCGGCTGGCTACTCGCAGGTCAGCGACATCAAGTCGACGGCCGAAGGTACGACCGCGAAGGCGATGAAGAACGGTAAGGAAGTGCGGCTCGTCGTCGACAGCAGCGGCCAGATCAAAGAGCAAAAATGAGGCTTCCCGCAACGTGAACATGTAGAGTTGACGGCAACCTACCCTACGCTCCTTGCTACACCCGCTCCGCCGGCGCCAGCCTGCACGTCTCGCCGCCCGCCTCGATCTGCAGCGTGGAATGGTGGATGTTGAACCGCTGCGAAAGCTCCTCGCACACGCGATGAAGGAAGGCGTCGTCGGTGCCGGCGGGCCGCACCAGATGCGCGGTCAACGCGGTCTCATTGGTGCTCATGGCCCAGACGTGGAGGTCATGCACCTCGGAGACGCCTTCCAGCCTGCCGAGGTAATCCTTCACATCGGAGAGTTCGATGCCGCGCGGCACGCCGTCGAGCGCGAGATTGACGCTGTCGCGAGCCAGACCCCATCCGCTCCAGAACACCACAGCCGCAATCACAAGGCTGATCGCGGGATCAAGCCACAGCCAACCGGTCAGCATGATGATGCCGGCGGCAACCACCACGCCGAGTGAGACGCCGGCATCGGCCGCCATGTGCAGATAAGCGCCGCGAATGTTGAGATCGCCGTGGCGGCCGCGCATGAATAGAAGCGCGGTGCCACCGTTGATGGCGACGCCGAGCGCGGCGACCAGAACGACGGTCCAGCCTGCAACCGGGGCCGGCGCAAACAGCCGGTTGACCGCCTCGACGACGATGCCGCCGACAGCGACCAGCAGCAGGCCGGCATTGAACAGCGCCGCCAGGATCGAGGCGCGGCGATAGCCGTAAGTATGCCGCTGGGTCGGCTGCTTCTGCGCCAGCCACGCGGCGGCCCATGCCAGCAGCAGCGCGATCACGTCGGACAAATTGTGAACAGCGTCAGAGATCAGCGCCAGCGAATTGGCGGCGTAGCCGAAGATCAGCTCGGCGATAACGAAGGCAGTATTGAGCGTAGCGCCGATGGCGAACGCCCAGCCGAAATTGTCGGGCGCATGTCTGTGGCCGGCGTGACCGTGGGAATGATCATGCGCGTGGGAGTGAGTGTGATGGTGGTGATCGTGCGCCATTCCGCCTCGATGAATTTCGATGGCGATTTATATAGCGCGCGGAATTGGGAATACTATTACAGACGGGATCGTAGGGTGGGCAAAGCGAAGCGTGCCCACCATTCGCGGCGAACATGCCGATAGATGATGGGCACGGCGCTCTCGCGCCCTTGCCCACCCTACATTTACTCCACGCCGCGCAAAAACTTGTTCGACTTCGGCAGGCCGTGCGCGAGGCGGCCGGCGTCGGCGCGGTTGCCGCGCCAGTCGGACAATTCCTTGGCGCTCATGCTCTGCTCGCGGCCGGCCGAATCCTTCCAGGTCAGTCCGGCCTTGAACTCGAACACCGCGACGTCGGACAGCTTGGCGCTGGAATACTTCTGCAGGCGCACGCCGCGGCCGCGCGCCATCTCCGGCACCTGGTCGAGCGGGAACAGCACCATCTTGTGGTTGGTGCCGATCGCGGCCACGGTATCGCCTTGCACGGTCGCGATCGCGCAGGCCTCGTTCGGCATGGTGACGTTGAGCACCTGCTTGCCCTTGCGGGTATTGCTGACGCAATCCTCTTCCTTGACCACGAAGCCCTGCCCCTCGCTGCTCGCGATCAGGAACTTGCGCTCGCCCTTGTTGACGAACAGCGAGACGATCGCCGCGTCCTGCTCGAGGTCGATGAACATGCGGATCGGCTCGCCATGGCCGCGGCCGCCGGGCAGTTTTGCCACATCGAGCGAATAGAATTTGCCGTTGGTGGCGAAGAGCAGGAGCTTCGACGTGGTCTCGGCGAAGAAGGTGTGGTCGAGTTTGTCGTCGGTCTTGAAGGCAAGGCCCGAGATATCCTCGACATGGCCCTTCAGTGTACGCACCCAGCCCCTCTCGGAGATCACGACCGTCACCGGCTCGCGCTCGACAAAGGCTTCCTCGATCGCGGCGAGATCATGCTCGGGCGCGTCGGCGAATTGCGTGCGGCGCTTGCCTAGCGGCGTCTTCGGCCCAAAGATGTCGCGCACCTTCCGAACCTGTTCGCCGACCTTGGACCATTGCTCGGCTTCGGACCCGAGCAGCGACTTGATGCCCTTCAATTCGTTGCGAAGGTTCTTGTCCTCGGTGCGGATTTCGAATTCCTCGAGCTTGCGCAAGGAGCGCAGCCGCATGTTGAGGATCGCATCGGCCTGGACTTCCGTCAGCTTGAACGCCTTGATCAGCGCCGGCTTCGGCTCGTCCTCGGTGCGGATGATCTTGATCACCTTGTCGATGTTCAAATAGGCAATCAGGTAGCCGCCGAGTATTTCGAGCCGGTTCTCGATCTGGGTCTTGCGATAGTTGGAGCGGCGCACCAGCACGTCGCGCAGATGGTCGAGCCATTCGCGCAGGCACTCGGCAAGCCCCACCACCTTGGGGATCTTGCCCTTGATCAGCACATTGAGGTTCAACGAAATCTTGCTCTCGAGCTCGGTGAGCCGGAACAGCGATTCCATCATCAGCGCCGGATCGACCGCGCGGGATTTCGGCTCGATCACGAGGCGAACGTCCTCGGCCGATTCATCCCTGACGTCGCCGACCAGCGGCAGCTTCTTCTCGTTGAGCAGTTCGGCGATCTTCTCGACCAGCCGGGATTTCTGCACCAGCCATGGAATCTCGGTGATGACCACGACCCAGGTGCCGCGCGCGCCCTCTTCCTGGGTCCATTTGGCGCGGGTGCGGAACGAGCCGCGCCCCGTCATGTAGGCTTCGGTAATACTTTCCTTGGAATCGACGATGATGCCGCCGGTCGGGAAGTCCGGGCCCTTGACCCATTTCATCAGCGACTTCGACTTCGCCTCAGGCTTGTCGATCAGGTGCAGCGCCGCGTCGCAGAGCTCGGCGACGTTGTGCGGCGGGATCGAGGTGGCCATGCCGACCGCAATGCCCTGCGCGCCGTTGGCGAGCAGGTTCGGGAAGCCACCCGGCAGAACGACCGGTTCCTTGCTCTGACCGTCGTAATTGGCGCGGAACTCGACGCCGTCCTCGTCGATGCCGTCCAGGAGCAGCCGCGCGACCTCGGTCATGCGCGCTTCGGTGTAGCGGTAGGCGGCCGGGTTATCGCCGTCGATGTTGCCGAAATTGCCCTGGCCGTCGACCAGCGGGTAGCGCGAGGCGAAATCCTGGGCGAGACGCACCATGGCGTCGTAGATCGCCTGGTCGCCATGCGGATGGAACGAGCCCATCACGTCGCCGACGATTTTTGCCGATTTCTTGAACGGGGTACCAGGGTCGAGCCTGAGCAGGCGCATGCCGTAGAGGATGCGCCGGTGCACCGGCTTCAGCCCGTCGCGGGCGTCCGGCAAGGCGCGGTGCATGATGGTCGAGAGCGCGTAGGCGAGATAGCGCTCTTCCAGCGCATCGCGCAGCATGACCTCGTGGATTTCGGCCGGTTCTTCCGGCGGTAGCTGTCGTTTTCCCATGGGGAGGCGTTAAACTTTTGCGGTGAATCGGGCAAGACGCGAATCAGCGTAGTTCCACCAACAATTGCTCAGTGCCGGCCGAATATGGCCATCAGCAGGCCTATGCCGCCGAAAAAAGCAATCGGCAGCCAGAACATGATTCGACGGATCAGCGCCCCCTGACGCGCGATCTGCTGCATGCGATACTTCTTCTGCTCCCGCTTGACCGGATCCGTCATGATGCCTCTAGGTAAGGCCTGTGAGAAATGTGCGGCCGAGTCACAACCACTGTCATTCGCAGGTCTGGGGTCGCCTGGGCGGTCACGGAAGCGCCGCTCTGGCGCGCCGCTTCGTCACCGCGTTGATAAATCCGTCCCTCGCGTCGGAATGGCCCTGCCCGCGCGGCTCCAGCACATGGCGGAGCAGGAACAGGCCGGTCAGGCGAAAACCGTCCAGCAGGTCCTGGTCTGACCAACTGTTCGCCCCGGCCTCGCCTTCGCGCAGGAAGGCCGGCAACCGCAGCAGGCGATCCCGATAGGGCTCGCCAGCCTCCCGCGAGACGGCGCCGCCGGATTTCGGCGAGACGTAGATCAGGTCGGAGGTCGCGCCGGTCGCGGCGCAGTTTTCCAGATCGAGGCCAAAGCCGAGCTCGGCGAGCATCGCGAGCTCGAACCGGATCAGGTGCGCCGCCGCGCCGCCGGCGTCGTCGAAGTCGTCCAGCGTGCGGTCGAGCATCTCGTAAATGTCCTCATGCGGGTCACGTTCCGGCAATAACCGCGCCAGCGCGGCCAGATGGGTAACGCCATAGACCGCATGCGAGGACGCGAGCAGCGTTGCGGCGCGCAGCCGCGTGCCCTCGATGGCGTAGATACCGAGATGTTCGTCGAGCCGCGCCCGCCACACGGCGGTGACGCTGTTGCCGGGCTGCAGCAGCGGCCGCATCCGCGAGGAGGCACCGCCGCGCACCAGGCCGAGATGCCGGCCATGGCCGCGCGTCAGCAACTCGACGATGGCGGAGGATTCGCCATGCCGCCGTACGCCCAGCACGATGCCTTCGTCGGTCCATTCCATGGGCGGGAGTTTACAGGATTTGGCTGGGGAGCGCAGCGGTCTCTCCGTTCGTCATTCCGGGATGGTCCGAAGGACCAGACCCGGAATCTCGAGATTCCGGGTTCGCATCTTCGATGCGTCCCGGAATGACCCTGCTAGGCGTTGAACCACCCCACCGCATCGCCGGTGAACGAAAAATACAGTCCGGCCGCAGTCAGTGCGCAGGAGATCACTTCGATGCCGCTGTCGAACTGAATGCCCTTTTCGCCGATCATTTGCGCGAGCGAAATCACCGACAGCACCAGTACCGCCGCCAGCACCCACCGTGGCCAGTTCTTGCGGTGCTCGGCGGCCAGCCGGACGAGATAGACCAACAGCAGAATCAGGCCGGCCGCCATCAGCGTTCCGGTGCCGATCATCTGCTCCGTCATCTTCGGGGTCGGCGTGCGGTCCTGGAACGCCACCGACACCGCATCCAGCATCAGCGACAGATACAGCAAAACCTCAAACCACAGCACGTTTCTCGGTAGGGTCATCGGGCTCGTTCTTGGTAATTGGTGGGTCATGTTCTTGGCCCGTCATTGCCTGCGACAAACGCGAAGCGCTTGTGCAAGGGAGCAAAGCGACGAAGCAATCCATCTTTCTTGCTGCGGCTGGATGCTTCGCCCGCAAAGACATCCCTCGATCATTCCTTGGGGAATTCCAGCCCCATTTCCCTGTAGCGGTCGGGGTCGTCGCCCCAGTTCTCGCGCACCTTGACGAACAGGAACAGGTGCACGGGCACGCCGACAATTTCGGCGATCTCCTTCCGCGACTCCGCGCCGATCGACTTGATGGTTGCGCCGCCCTTGCCGAGCACGATCTTGCGCTGGCTCTCGCGCTCGACAAAGATCGTCTGTTCGATCCGGACCGACTTGTTCTTGCGCTCGGTCCAGCTATCGGTCTCAACGGTCGATTGATACGGCAGTTCCTGGTGGAGCTGGCGGTAGATCTTTTCCCGGGTGATTTCCGCCGCCAGATGCCGCAGCGGCGCATCCGACATCTGGTCCTCGGGATAATGAAACGGACCCGGCGGCACGCTCTTCGCGAGCGTCTTGCGCAGGTCGGCGACACCATCGCCCGACAGTGCCGAGATCATGAAGGTGTGCTCGAATTTCATCCGCTCGTTGGCGGCCTGCGCCAGCGCCAGCAGTTTTTCGCGCGGGATCAGGTCGATCTTGTTCAACACCAGGATTTTCGGGTGTGCAACCGTCGCTAGCTTGCTCAGGATCGCATCGGCCTCCTCATCGATTCCGGCCTTGGCGTCGAGCAGCACGCAGACCAGGTCGGCATCGTGGGCCCCGCTCCAGGCGGTCGACACCATGGCCCGGTCGAGCCGCCGCTTCGGCAAGAAGATGCCAGGCGTGTCGACCAGAATGATCTGCGCATTGTCCTCGATCACGATGCCGCGGATCAGCGCGCGCGTCGTCTGCACCTTGCGCGAGACGATGGTGACCTTGGAGCCGACCAGCGCATTGACAAGGGTGGACTTGCCGACATTGGGGGCGCCGATCAGCGCGACGAAACCGCAGCGGGTCTCGGCAGACGCGCCGGGTGCGGGTTCAACTGTCATTGCTGCCGACGCCCTCGCGTTCGATCATCACGGAGGCTGCGACCTTCTCGGCTGCGCGCTTGGAGCCGCCGACGCCTTCGGCGGGTGCCAGTCCCGGCAAGTCGACAGCGACGCGGAATTGCGGGTCGTGGTGCGGCCCGGTGCGCTCGATCTCGCGATAGACCGGCGTCGGCAAGCCCTTGCTCTGGGCCCATTCCTGCAGCACCGTCTTGGGATCGCGCAGCGGCCGGCGCGGTTTGCGCATCCGCTCCAGCCAGTTGCGCTCGACGAATTGCGACGCCGCCGCATAGCCGCCGTCGAGATAGATCGCCCCGATCACCGCCTCGCAGATATCGCCGAGAACGGATTTGCGCAGGCGCGCGCCCGCCCCTGCCCCCACCGCGCCGAGCTTGATGTCGTCGAGCAGCCCCAGCGACTTGGCGACGTCGGCGCAGCTTTCCTTGCGCACGAGGTCGGCGAGACGTTTGGACAATTCGCCTTCGTCCGCCCTCGGATAGGCGCGATACAGCATGTCGGAGATAATCAGCCCGAGCACGTGGTCGCCGAGGAATTCCAGCCGCTGATAACTGTCGGCGCGATGTCGGGTCGCGGGCTTCAGGGCCGAGACATGGGTAAAGGCGGTCGTCAGCAGCGCCGGATCGGAAAATTTGTAGCCGATGCGCCCCTCGATCGCGGCAGCCGCAGCCTTCGCGCCGGCTTTGCCGCGCTTCTTCTTCGGCGCAGCTTCGCGGGGCGCATCCGCCTGCTGGCCCGTCTCGCCGGAGGCCGATGTGTCAGGAATGATCGCTGTTTCGTCGTTCATCGCACAATTGTGAATAGGCGATTCCAGCGCACCGCAGTCGGCCAGCGCCAGAACATCCAGGCGTGTTCGCCCTCGGCAATGGAGAAGAAGATCATCTGCGCCCGGCCGACGATGTTTTCGAACGGCACGTAGCCCACCGCCGACAGCACGCGGCTATCGGTGGAGTTGTCGCGGTTGTCGCCCATCATGAAGAAATGGCCGGGGGGCACGGTATAGACGTTGGTGTTGTCGTAGAAACCGTTGTCGACGCAATCGAGCGATTCATAGCTGACGCCGTTCGGCAGCGTTTCCTTCCAGCGCTTGACGCGCGCGGTGGCGTCGGAGCCGCAGGGGTCCTCGCCGATGAAGTCGGAAAGCCGCTCGCGCTTGACCGGCTTGTCGTTGATGTGGAGCAGCCCTTCGCGCATCTGGATGCGGTCGCCCGGCAAGCCGATCACGCGCTTGATGTAATCGGTAGAGTCGTCCTTCGGCAGGCGGAACACGACGATGTCGCCGCGGTTCGGCTCCGACCCGAAGATGCGGCCCGAGAACAGTGGCGGCGACAATGGAATGGAATAGTGGCTGTAGCCGTAAGAATATTTCGAGACGAACAGGTAATCGCCGACCAGAAGCGTCGCCTTCATCGATCCCGAGGGGATGTTGAACGGCTGGAACAGGAAGGTGCGGATCACGAGCGCGATCAGGAGAGCATGGATGACGACGCGGATGGTTTCACCCAAGCCGCTTTCAGATTTTGTGCCGGATGTCACGCTCATCGCTTTCCCAATTCCCGCGGGCCCCAGCCCGCGCGGTGGCAGAACGTTTTCCGCACGCGAATCGCCAGATACGTTCGCGTCAGGAAAATGGTCTAGATAACTGATGTTGAGAGCCAATTCCGACGGTAACCGGAATCGGCCCTGGCTCGAACAGGTCGTTGGCGGCGTTTTTAGACGGTTGTTCGTGGGCGCGCAATCAAGCGCCTTGTCAAAACTTCATAATCCATTGATATCTCAATGGTTTTTAGTTTTCCCGCTTCCCCGGCGCAAACGCCTGCGCGGTTCATGATTTGCCGGGTGTGACCGCCGAAATTATGACGAAGGCCTGCGCCAGCGGCCAGTCGTCGGTGATCGACAGATCGATTCGCGCCTCGAAGCCCTCCGGCGTCAACGCTTCGAGCCGGGCCAGCGCGCCGCCGGTGAGTTTCATGGTCGGCCGTCCCCCCGGCATGTTCACCACCCCCATGTCCCGCCACCAGACGCCACGCCGGATGCCGGTGCCGAGAGCCTTGGAACAGGCCTCCTTGGCCGCGAACCGCTTGGCATAGGTCGCGACCACCATTTTTTCGCTGTTGGCGCGGCGCGCCGCCTTGGCGCGCTCGGTGTCGGTAAAGATGCGGTCGAGGAAGCGGTCGCCATGGCGCTCGATCACCTTGGCAACCCGTGTGATGTCGATCAGGTCGGAACCGATGCCGATGATCATGGCCGGCCCGCGACTTTCTGGCGGCCACGGTCCATTGCGGAGCGCATCTGTCGCACAGTCTCGCCAAGGCCGACGAACAGGGCCTCCCCCATCATGAAATAGCCGATGTTGAGCTCGGCGATCTCAGGTAGCGCTGAAATCGTCTCGGCGGTCTGGTAGTCGAGGCCGTGGCCGGCATGAACCTCCAGCCCCGCCGCGCGCGCCAAGGCGGCGCCCTCGACGATTCGCCGCCATTCCGCCTCGGCCTTGTCAGCGTGGCCGTCGACCACGGCGTCGCACCAGCCGCCGGTGTGGATCTCGATCACGGGTGCGCGCAACTTTGCCGCCATCTCGATCTGCGGCGGGTCGGCGGCGATGAACAGCGACACCCGGATGCCGGCATCGTTGAGCCGCGCGATGAACGGGGCCAGCACGTTGTGCTGTCCGACCACGTCGAGCCCGCCCTCGGTGGTGAGTTCTTCGCGGCGCTCCGGCACCAGGCATACGGCGTGGGGTTTTGTCGCTAGCGAAATCCGCAGCATGTCTTCCGTTGCCGCCATCTCGAAATTCAGCGGTTTCGATATTTCGGCCTTCAGCCGGGCCATGTCGCTGTCGCGGATGTGGCGGCGGTCCTCACGCAGATGCGCGGTGATGCCGTCGGCGCCGGCCTCGATCGCCAATAGCGCGGCGCGCACCGGATCCGGCCGCTCGCCGCGCCGCGCGTTGCGCAAGGTGGCGACGTGGTCGACATTGACGCCGAGGCGGAGCGGGGGAACGGGCATGACCGGACTCACAGGCAAGCTTACGGGCGACTTCGATAGCACAGAACGTCATGCGCGGGCGTGACCTGCGCATCCATCTACTTGAGAAGGATGGATTGCCGGGTCGCTTAGTGCAAGAGACGCGCTTCGCGCTTTTGCCCTGCAATGACGATATCGCCTACCCATTGACACGCTCGACCTTGGCGACGACGGCCTTGGCACGCAATTGAGCGATAATTGCACTGAGATGCTTGAGGTCATAGACCTCGAGATCGATGGTCAGCTCGGTGAAATCGGGCGAGCGGCGCGACATGCTGATATTGTCGATATTGCCGTCGTGCTCGGCGATCACGGTGGCGACCTGGGCGAGGCTGCCGGGCTCGTTGACGTTGTGCACCAGGATCCGCGCCGGGAAACGCTGCGGCATGGCTTCATCGATGTCCCAGCGCACGTCGAGCCAACGCTCCGGCTCCTCCTCGAAATCCTTCAGCGCCGGCGACTGGATCGGATAGATCGTGATCCCCTCGCCCGGCGTGACGATGCCGACGATGCGGTCGCCCGGAACCGCACCACCGTTCGGCGCAAATTTCACCGGCAAATCCGAATTGATGCCGCGCACCGGGATCACGGAGGTGCTGCGCGCCGGATGCGGCGGCGACTTCAGCTTCAATTTTACCGCGAGGCTCTTCTTGGCCGCCCCGTACTTCACCAACCGCTCTTCCTTGTAGTCCGGGTACATCGCGCGGGCGACGTCGGAGGCCTTCAGTTCACCACGTCCGACGGAGGCCATCACGTCCTCGATCGAGGCGCGCGCCAGGCGCGGCAATGCACCCTTCAGCTTGTCGTCGGCGTATTCGATCTTGGCGCGGGCAAACAGGCGGTCGACGATGCGGCGGCCAAGTCCCGCATATTGATCGCGCACCGCGGTACGGGTCGCGCGCCGGATCGCCGCGCGCGCCTTGCCGGTGATCGCGAGCGATTCCCAGGCCGAGGGCGGCGCCGACTGCGCCTGCGAGGTCAAAACCTCGACCTCGTCGCCGTTCTGCAATTCGGACGACAGCGGCGCGAATTTGCCGTTGATCTTGCAGCCGACTGCCGAGTTGCCGACATCGGTATGCACCGCATAGGCGAAGTCGATCACATTGGCTTGCCGCGGCAGCGCGATCAGTTTGCCCTTCGGGGTGAAGCAGAACACCTGGTCGTGGAACAATTCGAGCTTGGTGTGCTCCAGAAACTCTTCCGGATTGGCGCTGTCGGAGAGAATTCCGATAGTATGGCGCAGCCAGGCAAAGGCGTTGGATTCGTGCTTGAGCCGCTCGGTCGGCGAGCCCATGCCGTCCTTGTAGAAGGCGTGCGCGGCAATGCCGAACTCGGCGACCCGGTTCATTTCCTCGGTACGGATCTGCAATTCCACGCGCTGGTTGCCGGGACCGATCACGGTGGTGTGCAGCGAGCGATAGTCGTTCTGCTTCGGCGTCGAGATGTAGTCCTTGAAACGCCCCGGCACCACCGGCCAGGTGGTATGCACCACGCCGAGCGCGCGGTAGCAAGACTCGGCGTCGCTCAGAATGATGCGGAAGCCGTAGATGTCCGACAGTTGCTCGAAGCCGACCGACTTGCGCTCCATTTTAGTCCAGATCGAGAACGGTTGCTTGCGGCGGCCATAGACGCGCGCAGTGATGCCGTTCTTCTGCAGGTTCTTGGAGAGCTGGCTTTCGATCTCGCCAATCAGATTGCGGTTGCGGTCGGCAAGCGCGTCGAGCCGCTGCTTCACCACCGCATAGGCTTCGGGATCGAGCACGTGGAAGGATAGATCTTCCAGTTCCTCGCGCATCTCATGCATACCCATGCGACCAGCGAGCGGCGCATAGATGTCGAGCGTCTCCTCGGCAATGCGGCGGCGCGAGGCGTGCGGCACGAATTCCAGCGTGCGCATGTTATGCAGGCGATCGGCGAGCTTGATCAGGAGCACCCGGACGTCGTCGGCGATCGCCAGCAAGAGCTTGCGCAGGTTCTCGGCCTGCTTGGCTTCGCGCGAGACCAACTCCAGCCGCTTCAGTTTGGTGAGCCCTTCGACCAGCGCGCCGATCTCGTGACCGAAGATATTGTCGATCTCGGCGCGCGTCGCCTCGGTATCCTCGATAGTGTCGTGCAGCAGCGCGGCGACGATGGTGGCGTCGTCGAGCTTGAGGTTGGTCAGGATCGCCGCGACCTCGAGCGGATGCGAGAAATAGGGATCGCCGGACGCGCGCGTCTGCGTGCCATGCGCCTTCATGGCGTAGACATAGGCGCGATTGAGCAGGTCTTCGTTGGTATCCGGATTGTACGAGCGGACGCGCTCGACCAGATCGTATTGCCGCATCATGCGCGAGCGCTTCGGCTTCTCCGCCACAGCCGACCCCGGCGCAACCGCGACCTGGCCGGTCGCGGCCTGCATTTGCCAGGAGCTGCGGCGCCAATACGCCATCACATCACTACCTTCTTCCACCAGACGCGGACGGGTCCCGCCGTTTACGTATCTCGTTTACGTATCTAATGCGTTTTCGAACGGCGATACACGCCGCGCGGGCCGCGATACGGTTCAATTTCGCTTGGGCCTGCGGCCATCCAACGCCCAACCCGATGGCCTGTCGGCCCGGCGAGTCAGCCGTTTTCGGCCGCGCCCGCCAAGGACGCATTGTAACCGCAAAAATGTCAACAAAAGCAAAGGCCCGGACTGGCGTCCGGGCCTTTGGCAGATCGGGAGTTCGGGACGGACCGGAAGGTTCCGGGTTACTCGTCCTCTTCGGGCTGCTCTTCCGGCGGCGCCAGGCCTTCCAGCCCCTTGAGGAGTTCTTCCTCGGTCATGCGCTCGACCGCAACCTCGGTGTCGTCGGCATCGACGCTGGCGCCGGCCGAGCCGATCAAAGGCACGGTATCGGGCTCAGGCTCGTCGACCTCGACGAATTTCTGCAGGGAATGAACCAGTTCCTCGCGGAGGTCTTCCGGGGAAATAGTGGAATCGGCGATTTCCCGCAGCGAAACGACCGGATTTTTGTCGTTATCGCGATCAACCGTGAGTTGCGATCCGGACGAAATCATACGGGCGCGATGCGCCGCCAGCAGCACCAGGTCGAACCGGTTGTCGACCTTGTCGATGCAATCTTCCACGGTGACGCGCGCCATAGACTGTCGCTCCGTTAAATGGGGCCAAATATGTCGGTTATGGGCGCTAGTTATAGTGGCAGGCGGCCTTTCGCAAGACCAAATTTGTGATTTGCCTTCCCAACGGGCTCTGATACGCCAACCCTTGGGGCCAGAAGGGCCGGAGCGTCCAGACGCGGCAGGGTTGCCGTACAGGACAAGTAAATCTCTTCATTGCATGTCAAAAGTATAGGTTTTTCGCCCTCGCCTCACCATAATTGCAGTGGTGACTGTCGTGGGGCACGATTCACCGAACTTTAGGCAACAGAACTGGAAAGTGCGCGCGGTCGTTGGCCGCTGCGCTAGAAAAGCTAACAACAACGTGAGAACCATTTGATGTCACCAGCTTCCAACAAGATTGCGCTCTTCATCGATGGCGCCAACCTCTACGCAACGGCCAAGACGCTCGGCTTCGACATCGATTACAAGCGCCTTCTCAAGGAATTTCAGAGCCGAGGAACGCTGTTGCGTGCGTTTTACTACACGGCAATCATCGAGGATCAGGAATACTCCTCGATCCGTCCATTGATCGACTGGCTCGACTACAACGGCTACACCGTCGTCACCAAGGCAACGAAGGAATTCATCGACGCATCCGGCCGCCGCAAGGTGAAGGGCAACATGGATATCGAACTCGCCGTCGATGCCATGGAACTCGCCGAGCATGTCGATCAGATCGTGTTGTTTTCGGGCGACGGCGATTTCCGCTCGCTGGTTGAAGCGGTGCAGCGCCGCGGCGTTCGCGTTACGGTCGTGTCGACCATTTCGAGCC
Source organism: Bradyrhizobium sp. AZCC 1577 (assembly GCF_036924575.1). NCBI lineage: Bacteria > Pseudomonadati > Pseudomonadota > Alphaproteobacteria > Hyphomicrobiales > Nitrobacteraceae > Bradyrhizobium > Bradyrhizobium sp. AZCC 1577. Next base: position 4,232,046 of record NZ_JAZHRQ010000001.1, on the reverse strand, counting down.
AGCCGCCGATGATCGCCGACGAACTGCGCCGCCAGGCCGATGTCTTCACCGATCTTGTCGAGCTGCAATCAAAGCTGGGCCGCGATCCCTCCGAGCGCCCTGCCCCGCGCGAGCCGCGTCACCACTCGCCGCAATTCCTGCAGCGCGCGACCACCGTGGCGCCACGCGCCGGCGACGACGATTTCGACGATTGAGCATGAGCCAGTACACTGCTAGAGCCTCGGTTCTGATTGAAAACAGAACCGGGGCTTTTTGTTTTGGCGCGCGCATCTGAGGCGAACCGGTATCGACGCCGGATCAGGTCCGTGACTGGATTTCGCTCGAAAATGCTTTGGACTGATGGCTAATCTCCCCGCCCCTGCGGCCGCCGAACCCGACCGCGACTGCCCGCTCTGCCCGAGACTCGCCGAATTCCGCGCGCAGGCTCGTGCCCGCGAGCCAGGCTGGCACAACTCGCCGGTCGCTTCGTTCGGCGATGCCTCCGCGCAACTGTTGATTGTCGGGCTGGCGCCGGGCCTGCAGGGAGCCAACCGGACCGGACGCCCGTTCACCGGCGACTACGCCGGCGATCTCTTGTATGCGACCCTGCTGGAATACGGCTTTGCGAAGGGCGTCTACCAGGCGCGACCGGACGACGGACTGGAGCTCGTTGACTGCCGGATCAGCAACGCGGTGCGCTGCGTGCCGCCGCAAAACAAGCCGCTGCCGGTCGAGATCAGCACCTGCCGGCAATTTCTGGCGACGACAATTGCGACCATGCCCAAACTGCGCGCGATCGTGCTGCTCGGCCGCATTGCACATGACTCGACCCTGAAGGCGCTCGGCCTGCGCAATGGCGCGGCCCCCTTTGCGCACGGCGCTGTGCACAAGGCGGGCAATATCAAGCTCTACGACAGCTATCACTGCTCACGCTACAACACCAACACGCGGGTGCTGACACCGGAGATGTTTCGCGACGTCTTTGCGAAAGTGCGGAAGGACTTGGACACGTAGAGTCGTAAGGGTGGGCAAAGCGAACAGAACACCTTTACCGCGGATTTTCCCTCAGCCATGCCAGTACGTCGGCGGCGTTCCGGTCGGGCGGGAAAACCGGATAGAACACGTGGGCAATGCGCCCATCGTCCACGATCAGCGCCAGCCGCTTGATCAACGTCAGTCCCGCCACCTCCATCGTCGGCAAATTCAGAGCGCGGGTGAGCTTAAGCTTTTCATCCGACAGAACCGGAAACGGCAAATGCAGCCGTGACGCCATTTCGGTCTGGTAGACGTTGTCCTGGGTCGATAGGCCGAACACCTGCCTGGTGCCGGCCGCTTTCAACTCCCCAAACAGATCGCGGAACGAGCAGGTTTGCGGCGTGCAGCCGCGCGCGCCGGGAATCATGTCCCAGTCGTCGACCAGGCTGATCTTGCCCGGCGACCCGGTGCGGGGATAGGCGAACACCACGGTGCGGCCGGGAAGCGCCGAGAGCGTCACCGAACTATCGTCGGTGGCCAGCAGCGTGATCGGCGGAATCGCCATGCCGACGAGATGCGCCGCCGCGCCGTCGTCGACCGGCGGGGGGATCTTGCTCCAGTCGACTTCATGCAGGTTTTTCTGGTTCATTTCAGGCTCCACTTCCGTCGTAGGATGGGTTGAGCGAAGCGATACCCATCAACATAGAGCTCCAATCAACGAGCGCTTTGATGGGTTTCGCTGCGCTCTACCCATCCTACGAACTATTCGCCCTCTATCCTCTCGCCCGCATCAGGCGGCCTTTTTCCCGGCCCCAGTCGCGCTTCTTTTCGCTCTCGCGCTTGTCGTGCAGCTTCTTGCCCTTGGCGATCGCCAGCAACAGCTTGGCGCGGCCGCGCTCGTTGAAATAGAGCTTTAGCGGAATCAGCGTCATGCCTTCGCGATCGACTGCGCCCATCAGCTTGTTGATCTGCTTTCGGTGCAACAGCAATTTGCGCGGCCGTTTCGGCTCGTGGTTGAAGCGGTTGGCCTGCAGATACTCCGGAATATTGGCGTTTATCAACCAGATCTCGCCGTCCTTGGAATCCGCATAGGACTCCGCAATGGTGGTCTTGCCATTGCGGATCGACTTCACTTCGGTGCCGGTCAGCGCGATGCCGGCCTCAACCGTGTCCTCGATTGCATAATTGAATCGGGCCTTCCGGTTTTCGGCGACGACCTTGATTGGGCGTTCGTTCTTATCAGCCACGGCTAGTGCCCTATTCCGAAGTTCGTACAGTAATTGCGGAGCCCGTTATACGAACTTCGGAAGAAGACAAAGGGCACCAGCAAACTTATGATTGCTAGGGCCGCTTTTCGATTTGAGGTCCCCACGCGGACTCGCGGCAAACACTGTGGTGACCTCAAATCGGCGGCACTAGCCCTTCTTGAGCAGATCGCGGATCTCGATCAGCAGTTCTTCCTGTCGGGTCAACTTCGGCGGCGCGGGCGCAGCTTCGTCCTTGCGCTTCAGCTTGTTCATCGCGCGAATAACGACGAACAGCACAAAGGCGACGATGAGGAAGTTCAGCGTCAGCGTAAGGAAATTTCCCCAAGCCAGTACGGCGCCTTGCTTTTTGGCGTCCGCCAGGTTGCTGGCGTTTACCGCCTTCGACAGTGGCGTGAAATAGTTGGAGAAATCAAGACCGCCTGTGATCGCGCCGATGACCGGCATGATGACGTCGCCGACCAGCGAGGTCACGATGGCGCCGAAGGCCGCACCGATGATCACGCCAACCGCGAGGTCGACGACGTTACCCTTCATCGCGAATTCGCGGAATTCCTTCAGCATGTTGGCTTCCCCTCTTCGTTCTTCAGGCGAAGCGGAACCGACCTAGTTGATCAGGCCGGCATGGACCATGGCGCTGCGCACGGCGAGGCGCGTCGGCTCGGTAACCGGCACCATCGGCAGCCGCAGCTTCTCGTCGATCTTGCCGAGCAGCGAGAGCGCGTATTTCACCGGCGCCGGATTGCTTTCGATGAAGAGGTTGTTGTGCAGCGGCATCAGCTTGTCGTGCAGCTTGAGCGCGGTGGCATGATCTCCCTTCTGCCATGCCGCGTGGAATTCGGAGCACAGCCGCGGCGCGACGTTAGACGTGACCGAGATGCAGCCATGGCCGCCATGCGCCATGTAGCCGAGGATGGTGGCGTCCTCGCCCGACAATTGGTTGAAGTCCTCGCCCATCGCCGCGCGCTGCTGCGATACCCGCACCATGCTGGCGGTCGCATCCTTGACGCCGGCGATGTTCTTCAGCGCGAATAGCCGCGTCATGGTCTCGACCGACATGTCGATCACGGAACGGCCGGGAATGTTGTAGATGATGATCGGAATGCCGATGGCATCGTTGATCGCCTTGAAGTGCTGGTACATGCCTTCCTGGGTGGGCTTGTTGTAGTACGGCGTCACCACCAGCACCGCATCCGCTCCCGCCTTTTCCGCATGCTCGGCAAGCTCGACCGCTTCCTTGGTCGAGTTCGAGCCCGCGCCGGCAATCACCGGCACCTTGCCCTTCGCCTCGTCGATGCACCATTCGACCACGCGCTTGTGCTCGTCATGGCTCAGCGTCGGACTTTCACCGGTCGTGCCGACCGGGACCAGGCCGTGGGTGCCTTCGGCGATCTGCCAGTTCACCAAGCCGCGGAAAGCGGACTCGTCGACCGAGCCGTTCTTGAATGGCGTGACCAAGGCGGTGAACGACCCCCGAAATTTTGTCTTGGCTGCCATGGACTTCCTCCAACGCTTAAGAAACGGCACGACTGAAACTGGATTTCAATTCATATCGGGTCTGGCGACCAGACGAAAGGGCCGTGCATCAGGCGCTTAGCGCCTTGTTCCAACACGCTTTCCTGCCGCGGGCCGACATTTGCCTTTCTCGAAGGCCGATAGCCGCGATTTTGCCGCGGTGATGGCGCAAACAGGTCCAACGCGACGCTTTTAGCATTTTGTCCACATATTCAATCAAAATAGACCAAGGCTGGAGCGATTGAATGATTCGCCGCCGCAGAGGAAAGCCGTGATCCCTTCCGCCCGCGCCGCCGCGTTGCGATCGACCGCACTGGCCACAAGCCTAGCGCTGGCGGTCGGACTGACCTCCTTCCCTCTGGAAAGCTGGGCCAAGTCAAAAGTTCCCGTGCCGAAGCCGCGGCCGATTGCCCGCAACGTCGTTCCCAAGTCCGCGCCGACGGCGAACACCGGCACCCCGGCTGCATCGACTGCGCCGGCGCATGCAGCGCCGGCCCCGCCGCCGCCTGTTCTGGCGCCTGCGACCCGCCAGCATGCTGTCGCGCCGCCTCCGCGCAGACACGCCCCAGCCGCAGTGGCCGCGACCTCCTCGACCTCTCAGGCCGACAAGGACGCGCTGGAGAACGTCATCGAATTGGTGCGCAAGCAGAAGCCCGGCGATGCAACGCAGGTGCAAGCCGCGATCTCGGACCCTGTCGCTCGCAAGCTCGCGGAATGGCTGATCCTGCGCAGCGACAACAACAATGCCTCGGTCGAGCGCTACCGTGCGTTTGTTTCAGCCAATCCGAGTTGGCCGTCGCAGACTTTCATGCGCCGGCGCATCGAGGCCGCGCTGTGGGACGACCGCCGCGACGATTCGACCGTCTGGTCGTGGTTCGAGAACGAATCGCCGATCTCGGCCAAGGGCAAGTTCGCGCTGGCGAAGGCGATGCTCGCGCGCGGCGATCGCGCGAATGCCGAACGGCTGGTCCGCGAGGGCTGGCGTCACGACGGCATGTCGGAAGACACCGAGAACGCCGCGCTCGATATGTTCGGCGCGCTGCTGACGGCGGGCGACCACAAGGCACGGATGGAGTCGCTGCTTTACAGCACCGAGCAGGAAGCCGGCGGCATGCGGGCCGCGAAGCGGCTCGGCTCAGGCCACGTCGCGCTTGCGAAAGCGCGGATCGCGGCCAACAAGAAGTCTTCCAACCTCAGGGCGCTGCTTGAGGCGGTGCCGCACGAATTGCACGGCGAAACCGGCTACATCTTCGCGAAAATCCAGCTCCTACGCCGCGAAGAGAAGTTCAATGAGGCCGTGCAGCTCATGCTGAGCGCGCCGAAAGACCCGAATCGCCTGCACAATCTCAACGAATGGTGGATCGAGCGACGCTTGCTGGCGCGCAAGATGCTCGATGTCGGCGAGCATCGCACCGCGTATCTGATCGCGCGGGATGCGGCGCTGCCGACGCGCGACATCTACAAGACCGAACAGGAATTCACCGCTGGCTGGATTGCGCTGCGGTTCCTGAAAGATCCTGCGGTCGCAGCCCAGCACTTCGCGCGCATCGGCGTCGGCAGCGCAAACCCGACTGCATTGGCGCGCGCCGGCTATTGGCAAGGCCGCGCGGCGGAAGCGGCCGGTCGCGCGCAAGAGGCCCGCGCGGCCTATGGGCGCGCGGCCGAACAATCGACCAGTTATTATGGTCAGCTCGCCCGCGCCAAGCTCGGCCTGCCGCAGCTTCAGTTGAATGGCGTCCCGAGCGCCCGCGGCCGCGGCGTCGAGCGATTCGAGATCGTTCGCGCGGTGCAGTTGCTGTATGACCTCGACGAGCGCGAACTCGCGATCCCGATTTTCGCCGACATGGGTGAGAACGGCGATCCCGAAGCCCTGGTGGGTCTCGGTGAGCTCACCTCGCGCCACCACGACGCCCGCGGCATGCTGCTGCTCGGCAAGGCCGCGCTCAATCGCGGCCTGCCGTTCGACGTCTACGCCTATCCCGTCACCGGCATCCCGTCGTTCAAGCAGATCGGGCCCGAGGTCGAGCCCAGCGTCGTCTATTCGATCGCGCGGCAGGAAAGCGCCTTCAATCCGGCCGTGGTCTCACCGGCCCAGGCCTACGGGCTGATGCAGGTGACGCCGGACGCCGGTCGCTATGTCTGCAAGCGGGCCGGCGTCAGCTTTGACCTTCAGCGGATGAAGACGGACTCGGTCTACAACGCCATGCTCGGCGCGGCCGAGCTCGGCGGGCTGCTCGAGGACTATCGCGGCTCCTACATTCTGACCTTCGCGGGCTACAATGCCGGTCGCGGCAGCGTCAAGAAATGGATCGAGCGTTACGGTGATCCCCGCGATCCCAAGGTCGACGCGGTCGATTGGGTCGAGCAGATCCCGTTCTCCGAGACGCGCAACTATGTGCAGCGGATTATGGAGAACCTGCAGGTCTATCGCGCGCGGTTCGGCGGCGGGACCAAGCTTCAAATTGAAGCCGACCTGCACCGCGGCGCCAGCGTCGAATAGCAGCAGCACAGATTTGATGTACGGCGCCAAGGGCGATGCGACTTCTGCCGCATCGCCCCGGGATCAATGTCAGAAGTTACGCTGGGCGCGGAACTGGAGTAGGACCGTGTCCTGATCCTTGAACTCGTAGAGCGCGTTCGGCTTCGGAGCGGTCGCCGTGAACACCGAGGAGCCCGACATCTTCTGGTCGAGATGGAACCACTGGACTTCGCCCGAGAAGGTCAGGTTCTTGACCGGGGTCCAACGGGTAACGACGCCGAGCTGCGAGACGTTGAAGTCGGGGTTACAGGTATAGCTGCCCGCAGCATTCCCGACCAACGCCTGACCCGGGTGGCTAACGTTGAAAGCGGCGCAGTAAGCGCCCTTGGCCGTCGAGGTTCCTGCACCGAGCAGATTGTCGTTCGCGCCACCATCGTACCTGACGGCAGAGTAGCTGCCGAACAGGCTGGTCGACCAGTTCGGATTCCAGTTGTGGTTGAACGCGCCACGGACGCCCCAGGCCGTCGTCAAAGCGATACCGCCGGTACCGGCCGCGCCCGGGAAATAGACGCCGTCGGTGGTCGCGCCGAAGCCGACGCTCTGATAGCCGAAGCCGCTATCGCCGAACATCGCGAAGTTCGGCGAGGTGCCGCTGGTGGCGATAACGTACTTGGTGGCGCCCTTGGCGTAGGAAACGTCGAGCTTGATGTCGTCGCCTGCACCGGTCGGAATGTTCTTGATCTGCAACGCCGCCATCACCGCGCCGCCCCACTTGCTCTCGGGGTGGCCGCTGATTTCGGAAAGTGCGGTCGGGACAGCGCCCGCGCCCAGCGTGTTGTACGAACCGTTCACTTCATGCGCGGCTGCCGAAAGCTGGAACAGACCCCAGGCCTGATCCACCCGGATTCTGCCGACGATGTCGGGCGCGTGGACGCCGGCATAGGCGTTGGACGGAATCCCCACCGCGTTGACTGAACTGGTCGGATTGGTCGCGAGTGCAGTTGGAGTGGCAGCAGTGGCTGGGAAGAGCGCCAAATATCCGACACTGGTGCGATCCCACACCGTCGGGTCGTCGAGACCGATCGAGGCCGACACGCCGTTTCCGAACTCGGCGGTGTACTGGATGTTGTTGACGCCGGTATCGGTGTTGTGACCGCCGAGCAAGGAGGAGTTGATATTGCCCGGGAAACCCTGCCACGGCGTGGCATAGGCTGAGGCGGACTTACCGAAGGTGAAGCCGGCGAACTGGATGAAAACGAATTCGACCGCGACATAGCCGTTGCCCGCGGTGTCAAGAAGCTGCGGGTTGTTGCCGAGGTTAGTCGCGAGGGAGTTGGGGTTGAACGTGCTGCCGCCGAGCGTGGTGAACTGAATGTCAGCCTGGCCGAAGGTGCGGACGACGCCGTATTCGGTAGCGGTGCGGGTATCGACCGTCAGCGCCATACGGGAGCGGGCCACGAAGTAATTAGCGTAGCGGTTCTGCTGACCGATATCACCGTTCCAGGCGGGGGCGCCGTGCGCACCGCCGTTGAACGTGACGTCCGCGCGCAGGTAGCCGCCGAGCTTGATGCAGGTGTCGCTGCCCGGGATGTAGAAGAAGCCGGCGCCGTAAAGCGAGCAGACCCTGACATATTCGACTGCCTTGGCTTTGACCGGAAGGTCGGCCGCTTGTGCGCCGCTCAGGGCGATCAAGCCTGCCGCCGAGCTTAAAATTAAAGTTCGCGCTGTTTTCATTGTTATATATCTCCTGTTCGCGATGCCCCGCGACTTATGCAAGTTGTGTCCCGCGATGCCCCGCGCTTCATGCAAATGCATGCTGCATACGTAATCCAAAAATTTTTGCGTGGAATGACAACGCCGTGAAGAGTTTCAGTTTAACGCGCCGGTGTGGCTGTTCTGCTACGGAGATTCGACTCACAACAAAAGATGTGGGCTGCAATGAAAAACCCCGGCAGTTGCCTGCCGGGGTTCTCCTAGTGTTTCAAGTCTTTCGGGATCAGAAGTTACGCTGAGCGCGAATGTTCAGGAACACAGTGCTCTGGTCCCGGAACTCGTAGGTGGCAACCGGCTTCGGGCTGGTAGCGCCCGGAGCTTGTGCCGTGATCGCACCCGTCATCTTCTGGTCGAGGAAGAACGCACCGACTTCAGCCGAGAACGTCAGGTTCCTGACGGGGGTCCAGCGGGTGACCGCACCCACCATCGCAACATTGAAGTCCGGGTTGCAGGTGAAGTCGCCACTGAAAGAGCGACCCGTTACAGGGGCTGCGAAGGCCGCACAGTAGTTCGCGGTCGCTGTACCATTGTAGCGAACCTGAGCGTAGCTACCCCAGAGGCTGGTCGACCAGTAGGGATCCCAGTTGTGGTTGAACGCACCACGGACGCCCCAGGCATCCGTAAGCTCGATCTCGCCACCCGGGACGTATACGCCGTCACTGGTGTAGCCAAAGCCGTAGCTCTGATAGGCTCCCGCACGGCTAGTATCGCCGAACATCGCAAAGTTCGGCGAAGTGCCGCTGGTGGAGATCACTGACTTGGTGGAGCCCTTGGCGTAGGTGGCGTCGATCTTGAAGTCATCGCCCGCACCGGTCGGCAGATTCTTGATCTGCAAGGCCGCCATCACCGCACCGCCCCACTTCGAGTCGGGGTGACCGGAGATTTCCGACAGAGGCGTCGGCAAGCCCGCCGAGTTCAGCACGTTGTACGAAGGGTTCACGAGATGCGCCAAACCGCCAATCTGGAACAGACCCCAGGCCTGGTCGACGCGGATGTTGCCGACAATATCCGGAGCATGGACGCCACCATAGGCGTTCGGCGCAACTCCGAGCGTCGAGACCGAACTGGACGGATTGGTTGCGAGTGCCGTGGGAGTAGCAGCGGTTGCCGGGAAAGTTGCCAGATATCCGATGGTCGTACGGTTGTACACGGTCGGTTCGTCCAGGCCGATGGTGGCCGACACGCCGTTGCCGAACTGCGCGGTGTACTGGATGTTGTTGACGCCGGTCACGTAGTCCGGACCGCCGATCAGGTTCGAGTTGTTGTTGCCCGGATAGCCGTTCCAGGGCGACGCAAAGGCCGAAACCGACTTACCGAAGGTGAAGCCCGCGAACTGCAGGAAGATCTGGTCGACCGCGACATAGCCGTTGCCTGCTGAGTCAAGCAGGTTCGTGTTGTTGCCGAGGTTAGTCGCCAGCGAGTTCGGATTGAAGGTGGTGTTGCCGAGCGTGCTGAACTGGATGTTGGCCTGACCGAAGGTGCGGACAACGCCGTATTCAGTGGCGGTGCGGGTATCAACCGTCAGCGCCAGACGAGAACGGGCCGCGAAGTAATTAGCATAGCGGTTGCCCTGACCGATATCGCCGTTCCACGCCGGCGAGCCGTAGATGCCGCCGTTGAACGTGGTGTCGACGCGCAGATAACCACCCAGCTTGATGCAGGTGTCGGTGCCCGGGATATAGAAGAAACCCGCACCATACAGGGAGCAGATCCTCACGTACTCGACCGCTTTGGCCTTGACGGGAAGATCGGCCGCCTGAGCTCCGCTCATGGCGATCAGACCCGCCGCTGAGCCGAGAATAAGGCTCTTAACCATCTTCATGTTAAACCTCCAAGTTGCTCTGTAGGGAAGGTTCCGGATCCGCTGGGTGAAAACACCCTAAGGTTGGTTCCCTTGTCCCCTGAAACCCGCTTAGCCACTTCGCGCCTTCGGACACTCCCGCATGAACGCGAGGGACTTAAGCGAACCACCTAAAACGGGACGACCTCGGGATGCCCCCCTCCGTCGCCCGATCACAATTACCGAGGACTTCTGCACAAGCAACAAAGGAACCGCTTCGAACGGCCCGACTCCGCCCCTTTTCCGAAGGGTGTTGCACAAATAACACGTGTTTGTGATCGAAGTTTTTCTGCAAGACTTTGTTTCTAATAGATATTTTTGATTAGTTCTATTTGACACGTGAATAGTTGCGTGGGCGGCGCAGCAAACGGGTTCTGCCCTCCGAGTGATCTCAATTGCGTCGAATCGAATGGTGGGATTCGCCGAATCCGCATCGAACAAACACGCATAGAAAAGGCGACGCGCGGCAGCCGGTTTGGGCGCGAGTCACGACAAGTATTATTAAGACTAAGCCGGCGCCCCCGCCGTCATGGCCAGTTTCGGCCGGCGGCTCCCAGGGAACCAGCTCACGAGGAACTGCCAAAGCCCCGGGATCGAAATGCATTCGCTTCGGGCGAAGATGACGCTTTATATAAGCGCCTGCTCCCAAGCCCCTTGGTCGGGGGCTACATCCCCAGCGCCGAATCGAATGCGAAGCCTTGAAAAGAAGCGGTGTGAGCTGCTCCGCGGGATACGGGATCGACCGGAAGGAACGCCTGCGGCAGCACCGCCACCAAATAGCCCCGGCGTAACCTGAATCTGCCGCTTGCGGCTCGCCCTCGCGTCGGGCATATCCGCCCTCATGGAGCTGTGGCCGAGTGGCTGAAGGCGGCGGTTTGCTAAACCGTTATAGGGTTGTAAAGCCCTATCGAGGGTTCGAATCCCTCCGGCTCCGCCAGCCCGCCTTATCCAGCCCAAGACGTCGGTAGCAGGTCTTGCCTGACGTCGCGCACCCCATCACCGCGCCATTTGCGATGATGCTGGATCGTCTCTTGCCGTTGCGAGCGCATCCGATCAGCATCGGCCCAGCACGCAGTGGAGCGCAGCATGAAAAAGGAAGAACTCGAAGCAATCCTCGGCGATGGCGAGAACACGCCTGATCTCGGCCCGATCGAAGACCACCTTCATGCCATCGCAACGGAAGCAGACCTTCCTGATTTCGCCATCGCGGTTTGTACGGCGAGGATCGAAGAAGCCGCGCCGAAATTGCGCGCCGTCCTCGAGAGCGCTGCGGATGGCGAGGCCTTGTCAGATGATGAAAGCCTGCTGCTGTTCCGCGGGCTTCATATCCTGGGCGGAGCTCGTAACCGCGAAGCGTGCCAGCCGCTGTTGCGTCTACTGCGCCGGCCCTATGAAGATGTCGACTTCCTGCTCGGCGACACCGTCACCGAGAGCCTGGCCAAAATCGTCGCTGGCGTATTCGATGGCGATACCGACGGCTTGTTGGCCTTGATTGCCGACAGCTCGATCGACGGATTCATCCGTGAAGCATTGTTTGGCGCAGCGACCTTCCTGGCATGGGAGCGCCGCATCGATCGCGATCGGCTAAAGGGATTTCTTGTCCGGTTCCATGAGGAACGGCCGGTAGAAGACGGCGATCAGGCCTGGGTCGGCTGGCTGCGGGCGACCGCCCTGCTCGGCCTGCGCGACCTGGTGCCGCTGGTTGACAAGGCCTTCCACGAAGACCGCATTCCCGAGGAGTGGATCGGTCGCCCTGACTTTGATGAGTATCTTGCCGAAGCCGAACGCGCGCCCGACGACATCGACCGGTTCGCGCAAGCCAATCTCGGATACATCGAGGATGTGCTCGAATCGCTGGCCTGGGTGCGCACGTCCGAAGACGACGTGTTCAAAGGAGACGATGAGAAATCGCCGTGGGCCGATTTCGTGTATCCGAACGAGCCGGTCAGAAATCCCTGGCGCCACGTCGGACGTAACGATCCATGTCCCTGCGGGAGCGGCAAGAAAGCCAAGAAATGCTGCCTTGCCAACGGAGAGCCGCCGGCGTGACGCCGGCGACTTTCAATGCGCAGTCATCCACGCACGCGCCTCGCGTTGCGCGGTGGCGATTTCGGCATCTGACATCATGGCGGCCACCTCGCGGCGCATGGAGATTGCATCCGCGCGTCCCTTCAGCGCGGCGAGATTGAACCATTTGTGAGCCGCGACGAGATTGACCACGCCGGAACGGCCGCTCGCCCAGTAAAGGCCGCGCTCGAACAGCACATCCGGAATAGCGGTCGCCTCCACCGGAATTGCGGTGTCGAGATCGATCTGCGCCTGAAACATCTGTAGCTCCCCTTCTTATCGTTGCCGCCCTCCCCCGAGCGCGGCCCCTGTCCACTGTTGACATCCCCGGCGCGCGATCAGCAAAAGTGGAAACCGGTTTTGCGTCCGATCGCGCAGCCCTTATTTAGAAGAGCGCATGATCTGATCGCCAAACCGCCTACACTTTGGCGGATCATGCGCGTGCCGTTTTTCGGTCTGTTGTTGGGATGATCATGGCTGAACAAATTTGAAGGGCAGTTTAAGGTTCGCGATGAACGGGGTGTAAACGCGCACTTTGCGCCGTCGAACACGGAATCGCAGAAGTATCTGCGGCACAGGGAGAAGTGGCCAATCGTGAAAGTCGGTTTACCCTGCGGCTTCGCGGAACGATAACCATTGCGGCCAATGTCGGTGTCATCATTCACCCCGTCACCCGATCGGGGCGTTGACGGTTCCAGCAGATAACACGGCGTCGCGCAGCGCTGCGGCCATGCGAGTTCAAGGCGTGCCGGATAACCGAAACGCGCCAGAACCGGAGCGACAGGCGGAACCGAACCGGCGGGGCCAACAAACAATGAAGGGAGTTTGGAAAACTTCAGCGCCGGACGCCTGATGCGCGGGCTGTCGGAGCGCTCCAGCGAAAGCGGGCGTTCCGGGGGCAAGTACGCCCCAGGGGAACGAGGGCGTCGGCGAACACGTCAGGACCAGATTTCAAGCCGGGCTTTTGGCCCCGATGAAATTGCGGGCAGTTAAGGATACCCGCACCGAACGAAGAAAACCTGTTTCTTCTGCCGGACCGGTTTGAAAGAGCAAGCTCTTCCGAAATACGATCCAGCCGTTTGACCTGATGTCTCGCCGACACCCTCTTTCGTCGACCAGAGCCTTCAGCGTTTCGTCTTGGGGCTCGGGTGACGTGCCGGCATCGAACCGCCGGCAATTTTCAAAGAAGCGAACTTACTTCTTCTTCTTGGCGACCTTGCGGGTCTTCTTCGCAGTCTTCTTCACTGCGCTCTTCGCTTTCTTCGCCTTCTTAGCCTTCTTAGCCATGTTGCCCTCCTAATGTAGTGAGATGGCTCGTTAGTCGCTGCGTGCACTCGGGAATCGAGATGCACTACATCCCGAATACACCAACACATTCAAAAAAACAGCGTCCCACTTAAGGAAGTGTTGACGCAGCGATCGGAGCGCGCGCGAAGCACTTCGTTCGATGGCACAACGATCGATGCGCATGTCGATGCAAAAAGTGCCGCAACGACCGACATCGGCGTTTGTCAAGATTGCAAGAAGCGCCTGTGCCGCAGCACTTTCTTGAATTCGCGCAAACCACGTTCGATGCACACTCGATGTCGTCGCGACTCACTGATGCCGCGGAAACGTCATGTGCGCGGACTCTGAGTCGCAAATTTTGGCAATAAAAAAATTTTCGTGGGTACAGGGTTGGCGTCTCATCGCCGCTCGCCAAAACCGAACTTTTTTGCGAATCGCGAACACCGATTCGCAACTGCGCTATCGGGCGCGCGGGTGAATGTCAGATCGCGATGGACGATCGAAACACGCTCGCGCGCATCAATCAACGACGGAGTCGTCCCGTTACGGGACGCCTCAGATGCCGAGCTTCGTCTTCAGGAGATCGTTGACTGCTTGCGGATTGGCTTTGCCGCCGGACTGCTTCATCACCTGGCCGACGAACCAGCCGGCGAGCTGCGGCTTGGCTTTCGCCTGCGCGACCTTGTCCGGATTGGCGGCGATGATGTCGTCGACGACCTTCTCGATTGCGCCCAAGTCAGTGACCTGCTTCATGCCGCGCGCCTCGACCAGCTCGCGCGGGTCGCCGCCTTCGGTCCAGACGATCTCGAACAGGTCCTTTGCGATCTTGCCGGAGATCGTGCCCTCGCCGATCAGGCCGACGATCGCGGCCAACTGCGCCGCCGACACCGGCGACGCCGTAATGCCATGGCCTTCCTTGTTGAGGCGTCCGAACAGCTCGTTGATCACCCAATTGGCGGCGAGCTTGCCGTCGCGCGCCTTGTCCGCAAGTCCATCCAGCACGGTCTCATAGAAGACCGCGCTCTCACGCTCGGCCACCAGCACGCCGGCATCGTAGGGCGACAGGCCGAGGCTCTCGATGAAGCGCGCCTTCTTCTGGTCCGGCAATTCCGGCAGCTTCGCCTTGAGCTCATCGACATAGCTTTGCGTGAACTCGAGCGGCAGCAGGTCGGGATCTGGGAAATAGCGATAGTCGTGCGCCTCTTCCTTGGAGCGCATCGATCGCGTCTCGCCCTTGTTGGGGTCGAACAGGCGCGTCTCCTGGTCGATCGTGCCGCCATCCTCGATGATCTCGATCTGGCGCCGGGCCTCGTACTCGATCGCCTGGCCGATGAAGTTGATCGAGTTCATGTTCTTGATTTCGCAGCGGGTGCCGAGCGGTCCGCCGGGCTTTCGTACGGAAACGTTCACATCGGCGCGCAACGAGCCCTTCTCCATGTCGCCGTCGCAGGTGCCGAGATAGCGCAGGATCGAGCGCAGCTTGGTCACATAGGCCTTGGCCTGCTCGGCGTCGCGGATATCGGGTTTTGACACGATCTCCATCAGCGCCACGCCGCAGCGGTTGAGGTCGACATAGGACATGGCCGGTGCCTGATCGTGCAGCAATTTGCCCGCATCCTGTTCCAGGTGCAGCCGCTCGATCCCGATGGTGGCGGTTCTGCCGCCGTCGAGTTCGACCACGATCTCGCCCTCGCCCACCACGGGCGACTTGTACTGGCTGATCTGGTAGCCCTGCGGCGAGTCCGGATAGAAATAGTTCTTGCGGTCGAACACCGAGCGCAGGTTGATCTTGGCGTTAAGGCCGAGCCCGGTTCGGACAGCCTGCTTGACGCATTCCTCGTTGATGACCGGCAGCATGCCCGGCATCGCGGCATCGACCAGCGACACATGGCTATTCGGCTCGCCGCCGAATTCGGTCGAAGCGCCCGAGAACAGTTTTGACTTCGAGGTGACCTGGGCGTGCACCTCCATCCCGATCACGACTTCCCAGTCGCCGGTCTGGCCCTTGATCAGTTTTCCCGGTTTGACTGACACGGTCATGCTTTTCCACCTCCGAGCAGCGCGGACACGATCCGCTCCCATTCGGCTTCCAGAGAATCCTTTGCCACCGGCTGGCCGGCCTGGCGGTACCAGTAGCCGGCGTTGCCGAGATCGCCTTCGACCCGGTGCAGATAGGCGTGCACCCAGGCGGCGTTCGCATCGCTCTCGTCCTGAACGATCTTGTGCGCCCGGTCCCAGTCGCCCTTGGCAGCCCACCACAACGCGGCCAGCGGCGGCTCGAGGCCCGGCGCGGGCGCTGCATCCGTCAGGCTGGCGCGGAAATCCGGCATGTCACCACCAGCGCGACGGCGTGAAGCGGCCGGCCGCCTGCTCCACGACTTCGCCGAGCGAGAACAGCGTCTCCTCATCGAACGGACGGCCGATCAACTGCAGTCCAAGCGGCAGTCCCTGCGCATCCTTGCCGGCCGGCACGGCGATGCCCGGCAGCCCCGCCATGTTCACCGTCACCGTGAAGATGTCGTTGAGATACATCTCGACGGGATCGGCGCCGCCTTTTTCGCCGACGCCGAACGCGGCCGAGGGCGTTGCGGGCGTCAGGATCGCATTGATGCCCTTGGCGAAGCAATCTTCAAAATCCTTCTTGATCAGGGTGCGCACTTTTTGCGCGCGCAGATAATAGGCATCGTAATAGCCGGCCGAGAGCACATAAGTGCCGATCATGACGCGGCGGCGCACTTCATCGCCAAACCCTTCCGCGCGGGTGTTCTCGTACAACTCGCCTATGCTGCGGCCCGGCACGCGCAGGCCGTACCGCACGCCATCGTAGCGCGCGAGGTTGGACGAGGCTTCCGCCGGCGCCACAATGTAATAGGCCGGCAGCGCGTATTTGGTGTGCGGCAGCGACACCTCGACCAGTTCGGCGCCGGCCGCTTTCAGCCATGTCGCGCCTTCGCTCCAGAGCTTTTCGATTTCCGCCGGCATGCCGTCGAGGCGATACTCTTTCGGGATACCGATCCTCATCCCTTTCACGGACTTGCCAACGGCGGCTTCGTAGTCGGGCACGACGATGTCGACCGAGGTCGTGTCCTTTGGGTCGTGGCCCGCCATCGAGCGCATCAGGATCGCGGAATCGCGCACCGTGCGCGCGATCGGACCGGCCTGATCGAGCGAGGACGCGAACGCCACGATGCCCCAACGCGAGCAGCGGCCGTATGTCGGCTTGACGCCGACGGTTGCGGTGAAGGCGGCGGGCTGGCGGATCGAACCGCCGGTATCGGTCGCAGTCGCGCCCATGCAGAGCAGCGCTGCCACCGCGGATGCCGATCCACCGGACGAGCCGCCCGGCACCAGCGTGGTGTTGGAACCCTCGCGCCGCCACGGATTGACCACCGGGCCGAAGCACGAGGTTTCGTTCGACGAGCCCATCGCGAATTCGTCATTGTTGAGCTTGCCGAGCATCACGGCGCCGTCGCGCCAGAGCTGCGAGGTCACGGTGGATTCATACGGCGGCACGAAGTTGCCGAGGATTTTCGAGCACGCGGTGGTGCGCACATCTTTCGTTGCGAACAGGTCCTTGATGCCGAGCGGAATGCCGGCAAGCGGCCCGCCCTCGCCCTTGGCAATCTTCGCATCGACGGTACGCGCCATGGCACGCGCCTGGTCGGGCGTTTCCAGCACGAAGGCATTGAGCGAACGCGCCGCTTCAATCGCGGCGAGATGCGCGTCCGTCAGTTCAAGCGAGGTGAAAGACTTGCTCGCGAGGCCCTCGCGGGCCTCCGCGATCGTCAGAGATGTCAGGTCGGTCATTTATTGATCGGGCTGCAGAAGAACGGAGAAAGCGTCTTGTCGTTGGCGGGGCTGTTCGATTCCTGGGCGCGCGCCTTGTCGGCTGCCTCGAGCTGATCGAGCACGGCATCCATCGCCTTGTCGGGATCGGCGGCCTTGCCCTGCCGCTCCATCGCGTCGAGATAGTTCATGTAGGCCTGATAGGCCTTTTCATCGTCGCAGAGCAGACACATCGGACTTCCGATCTAAAACAGAGTAGATGTTATTCCACCACCTTTGGCACCAGGAAGAAATGGTTTTGCGTCTCCGGCGCATTCCTGACGATGTCGTCGGGAATCTCGCCGTCATTGACCGCATCCTGCCGCTTCTTCATTTCCATCGGGGTCACCGAGGTCATCGGCTCAACGCCGTCGATGTTCACTTCCGAAAGCTGCTCCACGAAGGCCAGCATGGTGTTCAGCTCGCCCTGCAGATGGGGAACCTCGGCCTCGGTGACCGCAATCCGCGCCAGATGCGCGATGCGGCGAACGGTGGCGGCATCAACGGACATAAATATAGGCCTCAAACGGGGAATTCGCACCCGCCGTATAGCAGAGGCTGCTTTTGCGCCGCAACCGCGGGAACAGGCGGCCGGCGCTTTCGGTCGCCCTTGCCCTGATGGACAAGATTTCGTGTGCGAAGCGCAGATTTCTTGCGCAAAAGCGCCCCGACGAAACCATTTTTATCGATTGACGTAGTCATCCTGAAACAGTCGGGGGACGAAAGTCGCGGCCGGAACATCGGGAGGCCGTGTGATGTCGACCATCGAAAATGACCGCGCCGGATCGGAAAGCTGGGATCCGGCCCTCTGGTCCATCGGGACCGTTCTCGGCGTCGCGATCATCTACCTCGCCTGCTTAACCTGACCCAAACGGGAGGAGAGCCATGTCCCAGGCTAAAATCTCCCACGCTGAAATCCTGCGGGAAAAGGCGGAAATGTTCGAACGCCGCGCCGAAAATGCGACCGACCCCATCTCCAGGCAGCACTACAAGGAGATGGCCGCACATTACCGGTCGCTGGCCGCGGAGCATCTGGACGTCAGGCGCGACGAACCGGCGCACTGAGCGGCGAACAGGACTTATCCGCTTAGCGCACCGAACCGCGCCAGCGCAGCGCCTGCGAGCGAGCGGGTCAATTCCGCTGCCGGCATTTCGCGGCCCATCCGCACCGCCTGCCCGGCCCACAGACTGGTGAAATCGACCCTGCCGAGTTTTTCGGCCGCCGCCTTCAGTGGCCCGAGCGCGGTTGCGGCGTGCGGGAACGCCGGCGCGTCCGGCGAGATCGGTCCGACCTCGCGCATGACACGGTTGGCAACGCCACGCGCAGGACGGCCGGTCATGACATTGGTGATGACGGTGGAATCATCATGCGCCCGGGCCAGCGCCGTGCGCGCCGGTCCGATCACCCTGGATTCCGGGCAGCGCAGATAGGCGCTGCCGATCTGCACGCCGGATGCGCCGAGCGCGAACGCCGCCGCAATACCGCGCCCGTCGGCGATGCCGCCGGCCGCGATCACCGGCACTTTCACGGCGTCGGCCACCTGCGGCACCAGCGCAAACGTGCCGGGCTGCTGGGCGATATTGTCGGTCAGGAACATGCCGCGATGGCCGCCGGCTTCCGCGCCTTGCGCGATGATGACGTCGGCGCCGTTCTCCTCCAGCCAGATCGCTTCCTTTACGATGGTTGCCGAGGACATCACGAGGCAGCCCGCCGCCTTGACGCGCTTGACCAGCGCCGGATCCGGCAGGCCGAAGTGGAAGCTGACGATTTCCGGCTTCAGTTCTTCCACCACCGCACACATGGCTTCATCGAACGGCGCGCGGTTGGCGGCGTTGATGGGCGCGGCAGGATCGATACCCAATTCCTTGTAATAGGAGCCAAGCCGCGCCTTCCAACCGGCCTCGCGCGCTGGATCGGCATCGACCGGCTTGTGACAGAAGAAGTTCATGTTGACCGGCGCGGTGACGCGCTGGCGGATGATGTTGACCTGCTCACGCGCTTTCTCGGCCGAGATCATCGCGCAGGGCAGCGAGCCGAGCGCCCCGCCCTGCGCCGCCGCGATCACGAGCTCGGCGTCCACGACGCCGGCCATCGGCGCCAGCACGATCGGAAATTCGGTCTTGAAGAGGTCGATGATCCGGCGGTCTGGCCACATGGTTCTGCTCGCTTGAATGTATTGAAGGTGTTGCGGGTCAGGCGGCGACGGAATTCCGTCGTCCGCCCACTATCTGCTCTGCCTCGGTAACGATCCTGTCAACGATCTCGCTGGCCGGCGGGATATCATGAATCAGCCCGACGGCTTCGCCCGCGATGACGGCAGCGATATCGAAATTGCCCGCCGCTCTCGCCGCCGCATATTCGGCAGCGACCGCTTTGAGGTTCTGCATCAGTTCGACCTCGTGTCCCATCCAGCGCCGCGCATGATCGTTGATCAGGCAGCGGCCGGTAAACGGCGCCGGCCAGACATTGTTGCGCGAGAGATCGAAAATGATGCCGCGGACGCTGTTGCCGCTGGTTGCGGCACAGATGCGCCGCTTGGCTTCGTCCGCTCCATCGCATTCCTGGCTGGCATAAAAGCGGGTGCCGAGCAGCACGCCGGAAGCGCCCAGCATCATCATCGCCGCGAGCCCGCGGCCGTCGCCTATCCCGCCTGCTGCTGCGACTGGCACCCGGCCGGCCGCCAGATCAACAATCGCCGGCACGATGTCGATCGTGCTGCGCGAGGCGCCGTGGCCGCCGGCTTCCGTTCCCTGCGCGATCAGAATGTCGGCGCCTGCATCCAGCGCCTGTCGCGCCATGTCCTCGTCCTGAACCTGGCAGATCAACAACGCGCCCGATGATTTGACGCGCGGTGCGAAAGGTGTGGGATCGCCGAACGAGAGCATGATGGCGCGTGGACCGGCTTCAAACGCGACATCCAGTAGCGCCGGCTGCTTGGCAAGGCTCCAGGTGATGAAGCCGATGCCGAAGGGATCGGATAGATCGGCAAGCTTGGCCGTCTCCTGCTCGAGCCACGCCCGGTCGCCATAACCTCCGCCGAGGATGCCGAACCCTCCGGCAGCACTAACCGCGGATGTGAGACGCGCCCCCGCAATCACATCCATCGGCGCCGACAGGATTGGATGCGGGATGCCCAGACGGGCGGTCAACGGCGTGGAGATCGGCATGTCCATTCCCTGCAAACTGGACAGGCAATCTAGGCCGAACTATCATTCTCTAAAAATGAATACTATAGAACTCTGCCATCTCTAGAACAAAACGGAGCTTGCCATGGAGCTGAGCGATCTCGTCACCTTCTCGGCCGTAGCCCGGCTCGGCGGCATCACCCGCGCCGCCAACGAACTCAACACCGTGCAGTCCAACGTCACCCAGCGCGTGAAGGCGCTGGAAGCCGAGATCGGCACCGCGCTGTTCGAACGGCACAGCCGCGGCATGATGCTGACCGGCGCCGGCCGCCGCCTGCTTCCCTATGCCGACCGGATGGCGGCGCTGTCGCGCGAGGCGGTGCTGGCCGCGCGCGACGATGGCGAGCCGAAGGGGCCGCTGTCGATTGGCTCGATGGAAACGACGGCCGCAGTACGCCTGCCCTCTTTGCTCGCCGAATTCCATCGCCGCTTCCCCGCTGTTCAATTGAGCCTGCGGACCTCGACAACGGCTGACCTCGTGGCCGGCGTGCTCAACGGCAAAATTGATGGCGCATTCGTTGCCGGTCCGATCGAGCATGCCGAACTCGACGCGGCGCTCGCCTTCCGCGAAGAACTGGTGCTGGTCACGGCACGGCGCTGGCAGAGCCTCAGCGCTTTACGCGCAGGCACGCCCGGCTCGGGTCCGACCGCCCTGGTCTTCCGCACCGGCTGCACCTACCGGCAGCGGCTCGAACAGGTATTTTCGGAATTCGGCTGGCCGTCGGCCACGCGCTTTGAGCTCGGCACGCTCGACGGTATGATCGGCTGCGTCGCCGCCGATATGGGCGTGACACTGCTGCCGCGCGCCGTGGTCGGGCGGAACGACACCGTCAACGTCCACACGCTGAACCCGGCGCAGGCACGTGTCGAGACGCTTTTCATCACCCGCCGCACGGCCCATCAATACAGCGCCCTGCAGGGCTTTGCCGCCTGTCTGGAAAATAACGGCGAGGTCATCGCCGCCTGATATGCCAGCGCCGCAGCGCGACGCCGGCCCAGATCGCTTCGACCAGCCCGAACGGCCAGGCGCCCTGCAGAAATCCGTACACCGAGCCGAGCGCGCATGCGCCTGCAAAGGCAAGAATGAACCAGTGGCTGCGGTCCTCCAGCGCGTAGGCCACCAGCATCGCGGTTACCGCGAACAGGCCGAACAGGCTTAGCGCATCCACTGAACTGCCCCATGCGTTCCGTTGCGCGAAAATTCCGCTGCCTCAATTCTGCAACAAGTCGAATTGCGGCGCAGCACTCGCGGCCTTCCATCGCAACACACGCATCGGCTCGAAAAATTTCTAGCCGCCGCGCACCGCTACGTTAGTATGAGCCGCTAGTTACCAAAAACCATAACGTCAACATCTGGGAGGAACTGCGATGCGCAACGCATTCGTGTTGTGCTGTTCTATTGCCCTGTTGGGTACGGTCGGAACGGCAAGCGCTCAAGACTGGACGAAATCGAAATGGGGACCGAACGACGAGATCGGCGCCGCCAATTACATGAAGCCCGAACTCGTTGTGAAGGCAGCGGGTTTGGTCAAGACCGGCAAGACCTACGCACTCGGTATCCCCGTCGATTCCAAGACCCCCGCCTATCCACCGCGGGCCTTCAAGATCACCGTCGTGCAGCCCGGCCAGGCCGGCATTCCCGGACTTGGTCCCAACAAGACCACCTATAATGACGACATCATCGAAGGCTGGGTCGGCGTCGGCAGCCAACTCGACGGCCTCGGTCATCTCGGCATCGAGCACGTCTACTACAACGGCAACAAGCTCGCCGACTTCGCCGACCCCACCGGGTTGAAAAAGCTCGGCATCGAGAAAGTCCCGCCGATGGTGACACGGGGCGTACTGCTCGACATGGCGGCTCACTACGGCACCGAGGTGGTCAAGGAAGGCACCGCCTTCAACGTCAAGGAGATTGAGGAAGTCGCGAAGAAACAGGGCGTCGAAATCCGCCAGGGTGACGTCGTGATCTTCCACACCGGCTGGCTCAGCCTGATCGGCAAGGATGACAAGCGCTATGGTGCAGGCGAGCCGGGCCTGGGGGTCGAAGGCGCCAAGTATCTCACCGGCAAGGGCGTGGTCGCAGTCGGCGCCGATACCTGGGGACTCGAAGTCCTTCCCTTCGAGTCGAAAAACGTCTTCGAGGTGCATCAGATCCTGCTGGCGATGAACGGCACCTACATTCTCGAAAATCTCGACACGGCAGAACTCGCCAAGGACAAGGCCTATGAGTTCCTGTTCGTGCTTGGCCAGCCGCGCTTCAAGGGCGGCGTGCAGAGCATGATCAACCCGGTCGCGATCCGGTAAGACCAAGCGCGGCGTGGCGTTCTCGCATGGATGCCACGCTGCGATCGGCTTTGCGTGCGCGCCGCGACGCGTGTTAAGCGGGGCGATGCCCGCCCCCATCCTCCCCTTGATCGACGCCGTCACCCATTGGCCCGAGCGCGGCGCCCTGATCGGCCTCGATCTCGGCACCAAGACCATCGGCGTCGCGGTGTCCGATCCCGATCGCCGGCTGGCGACCGGTGTCGAGACCATCCAGCGCAAGGCCTTCAAGGCCGACGCGGCGCGGCTGCTCGCGATATCGAGCGAGCGCAACGCGGTCGGCTTCGTGCTTGGGCTGCCCATCAACATGGACGGCAGCGAGGGGCCGCGCGCGCAGTCGACTCGCGCCTTTGCTCGCAATTTCTCCAATCTCACCGGGCTTGCCATTGCCTTGTGGGACGAGCGGCTCTCGACCGCGGCGGTCGAGCGTGAGCTGATCGGAATGGACGTTTCTCGCACCCGCCGCGCCGAAGTGATCGACGAGCACGCCGCGATCTTCATCCTGCAGGGCGCGCTGGACCGGCTCGCAAAACTGCGCAGAGATCGCTGAAGATGGCGGTCGTCATCGCGGCGCTGCTGCCGGTGTTTTTGCTGATCGTGCTCGGCTTCATCCTGAAGCGGACCCTGATCCGGCCCGAGACGCAATGGCATGGACTGGAACGGCTGACCTACTACGTGCTGTTTCCGGTGCTCTTGGTACAGACGCTGGTCAAGGCCGACCTGAGCAAGGTGCCGGTGGCCGGCGTTGGCGGCGCGCTACTGCTCTCGGTGCTGCTGATGTCGCTGCTCTGTCTGGCGCTACGGCCCTTGCTCGCCCGCCTGTCGATCGATGGCCCCGCCTTCACCTCGATCTTCCAGGGCGCCACCCGCTGGCAGACCTATGTGGCGCTCGCCGTCTCCGGCAATCTGTTCGGCGACCTCGGGCTGGCGCTGGCTTCCGTTGCGATGATCGCCATCATTCCGCTGGTCAACGTGTTCAGCGTTTCCGTGCTCGCCCACTACGCTTCACCGGAAAAGCGCTCGCTTGGCACCATCGTCGCGACCGTGGCACTCAATCCGTTTATCTGGGCCTGCGTCATCGGGTTGGCGCTCAACGTCACCCACATCCCGCTTCCCAAACTCTGGCACGAGGTGGCCGATGCGCTCGGACGTTCCTCGCTCGCCATCGGCTTGCTGGTGACCGGCGCCGGCCTGCACCTTGAAGGCATGTTCCGGCCGAGCCTCGCCGCCTCGGTCGCGCTGGTGCTCAAGCTCGTGTTGATGCCCGTCATCGCGGTCACGCTGGCGCTCTGGTTCGGAGTTTCGGGTTCGAACCTTGCCATCGTCACGGCCTGCGCCGCGGTGCCCACCTCTTCCTCGGCCTATGTGCTGGCGCGACAAATGGGCGGCGACGCACCGCTGCTGGCCCAGATCATCACCCTGCAGACCATTTTGGCAGCCATTACGATGCCGATCGCGATCGCGCTGGTGGCCTCGCAATGACGGACGGAAGCATCCTACCCCTGCCCCGCCAGCCAGAACGTCTGAATCGTCGCGGCCAGATTATTGATGCCGTGCAGGACGATCGTCAGCCAGGTCGAGTTGGTGCGGTAGCGCAGATAGCCCAGCAGCAGGCCGATCGAAAACACCTCGCCGAAAAAGAACCAATCGTATTGCAGATGCAGTGAAGTCCAGGCCAGCGAGGACAGGAAGATGGCCCCGGCGACGCCGAGCCGCGACTCAGACCAGCCGCGGTAGAGAAACCCGCGCGCGAAGATCTCCTCCCACATAGGCGCGGCGACGGCAAACGCGATCACCAATAGCCACAGCGCGCCGTCGGCTTGCGCTGTTTTGAGAACCTCGCCCATGAAGCCCGGCGTCACCTCGCGCCCGAGCGCCCGCGACAGCAGGTCCCAGCCGCCGACAAGGATGGCCAGCGCCGCGACGCCGACGAAGAAATCGCGCCATGAGATCCAGCGCAGCGCCAGATAATCAGCAAAGGGAATGCGCGTCGGACGGATCGCGACCCACGTCGCCAACAGCACGGCGGGCAATCCCAGGATCACCGAGAGCGAGATGGTCAGGCCGCCGCCGATGACACGGATCGCCTCGGCGATGTCGAACGATCCGCCCTGGCGCAGCACAAAATAGATGATGACCGTAACCTGGCCGAGGAACATCGCGGCGAAGATGAACAGGCCCCACAACGTCGTGCCCCAGAATTTCCAGGCGCGTGGCGGCCGCTGATCTGGTATCGCGGGCGATACTGCAGTGGGACTTGCGGTGCTGAGGGAGTCCATCAAGTGACTTTCATAGCCGGAGGATTATCTTCGTCATGCCCGGACTTGCCGCTGAAGCTTCGGCAAAGCCGACAAGCCCAGCCATGACGGCGAGACGCATTCATGGTCACGGCAGCGCGCGCTCCATAAGGCCGCGGACATCGCCACTATCCAGATCGACCGCGCCATACATGCCGGCGTGGTTGCCGGCAAGGCGCGTGGCTGCGAACAACTCGGCATGCCGCGGCGAAACGGCATTGAGCGCGGCGGCAGCCGCCAGCAGCGCCAGCTTTTCGACCGCCAGTCGCGCCACGCGCTCGCTGTCCGGCCGGTGGAACGCCTTGCCGATGAACGCGGTTGCTTCACCCGCGCCCGGCAATCCGAGCGTCTCGCCAGTCAGTTCATGCACGATGCCGGAGGCTGCGTCGGGCTCGCGCGACAGCGCGCGCAGCACATCGAGGCACATCACATTGCCGGAGCCTTCCCAGATCGCATTGACCGGCGACTCCCGAAAATGCCGCGCCAGAATGCCCTCCTCCACGTAGCCGTTGCCGCCGAGGCACTCCATCGCCTCATAGAGAAAGCCAGGGGCGCTCTTGCAGACCCAGTATTTGATGGCGGGCGTCAGCAGCCGCATATAGGCGGCTTCCTTGGCGTCAAGGAGAGCGCGATCGAACGAACGGCATAGCCGCATCACCAGCGCGACGGTGGCCTCGACATGCAGCGCCATGTCCGACAGCACCGCCTGCATCAGCGGCTGGTCGGCGAGATGTTTCTGGAACACGCTGCGGTGCCGTGCATGATGCAACGCGTGTGCGAGGCCCGATCGCATCAGCCCGGCGGAAGCAATCGCGCAATCCTGCCGCGTCAACTGCACCATCTGGATGATCGTGCGGATGCCCTTGCCCTCGGCGCCGACACGCTCGGCGTAGGCGCTGTGAAACTCAACTTCCGAGGAGGCGTTCGAGCGGTTGCCGAGCTTGTCTTTCAGCCGCTGGAACCGGATCGCGTTGACCGAGCCGTCCGGGGCAAAGCGCGGCATGAAGAAGCAGGTCAAGCCATCCTTGGCCTGCGCCAGCACCAGAAAGGCGTCGCACATCGGCGCCGACATGAACCATTTGTGTCCGGTGATGCGGTAGACGTCCCCGTCACGCTCCGCCCGTGTCATGTTGGAGCGGACGTCGGTGCCGCCCTGCTTCTCGGTCATGCCCATGCCGAGCGTCATGCCGCGTTTTGTCGGCCACGGTGCAAAGCTCGGGTCATAGGAACGCGTCGCGACGACCGGCATCACCTTCGCCAAGAGGTCAGGCTGTTCCGCAAGCGCCGCCACCGACGCGCGCGTCATGGTGATCGGGCAGAGATGCCCGGTCTCGACCTGTGCTGCCATGTAGAATTTTGCTGCGCGCACCACTTCGGAGGCACCGCCGGCCGGTTTACCCTCAGCAGTCCAGGTCGAATTATGCACGCCGGCATGCGCAGAATGCGCCATCAGCTCGTGATAGGCGGGATGAAACTCGACCTCGTCGCGGCGATTGCCCCTGGAATCGAAGGTGCGCAGTTTCGGCGTGTTCTCGTTGGCAACACGGCCGCGCTCCGCCATTGCCGCAGACCCCCAATGCTTGCCGAACTCCGATAACCCGCTCGCGGCCGACGCGCCGCCATTGGCAGCGACAGCATCGACCAGCGGAGGGTCGGCCACGTATAGATCGACATCCCAAAATGGCGGCGACTGGTTGAAGACCTCGTGGGTCGAAAATGTTGCCTGGCTCATGGCTGATCCTGAAACGGCTAAATTACTTCCACGGCGTGATCGGGAAATCATAGGCCCGCCCGCCCACGCCCGGCAGCGAAAAGTGCCACCACTCCTTCGAATAGTTTACAAATCCTCGCCGCGCCATCACCTGAGCCAGCTTCTCGCGCCAGCGGCGTTGCGCCGCGGTGATGGATTTCGCCGCCGTGTGCGACTTGGTGTCGGAACAATCGTAGCCGGTGCCCATGTCGACGCTGCCTTCCGGCGCGCGCAGGTTCACGTTGGCGATGCAGTCGGCATAATCCTTGGCGGGATCGAAGGTTGCCGAATTGTCGGCCTTCAGATCAACCAATGTGAGATCGAGCGCAGCTCCGGTCGAATGCCCGGAACGTTCGGCAATATAGCCCAGGCGAAACAGGTCGGCCTTGCGGAACGATGGATTGTAGCGCTTCTGCGCCGGTGTTTCGCGGCCATCGCGCGACCACGCCACCAGGTCGGCCACCGCGCGCACCGGGCGGTAGCAATCGAACATCTTTAGCGCCAGGTTCTGCAGCGCGAGTTCTTCCTGAACGCTCTTCAAGCGTATGCCGACCTCGCGCTTCACCACGCATTCGGCAGCCTGATAGCCCCGCAGCGGACGGCCGACAAAATTGTTCGAGCCGGCGTAACGGATATCCTGGATGATGGTCGGATCGATATCGCGCAAATATACGAAACCGGCAGGGAGTGGCGCCTGCGCGGCGGCGCTCGCGATGCAACCCGCCGCGAATATCGCCACGAGTGCCACCCGCCTTCCAGCAGCCCTGCCGACGGTCACGCCGGTGCCCACATAGTCCGAATGCATTGAGTGAATTGCCGCACGTTTTCCCCGATGTATCGCGTGCCAATCCCGGCCATTCTAGTAGAATCCCCCAGGCCCGGAACACTGGCGGCCCATTTACCCTGTCGCGGAAGCGCTAGTGGATAAGTCGGCACCTCGGATTTGAAGCTTGCCCTGCATGGCATCTCTGCCTATAGCTCTCGCTTTAATGACCCCTGCATCGAAATCGACCTTCGTCCTCCGGCACCGGCACTTGCTGGGAATCGAGGGGCTTTCCGCTGCCGACATTACCGGCCTGCTCGACCTTTCCGAGGAATATGTCGAGCTCAACCGCCAGGTGGACAAAAAGCGCACCTCCTTGCGCGGTCGCACCCAGGTGAACCTGTTTTTCGAGGCCTCGACCCGCACCCAATCCTCGTTCGAACTGGCGGGAAAACGGCTTGGCGCCGACGTCATGAACATGTCGGTGTCCTCGTCCTCGATCCGCAAGGGCGAGACGCTGATGGACACCGCGGTGACGCTCAACGCCATGCACCCGGATATCCTGGTGGTGCGGCACCACGCCTCCGGCGCGGTGGAACTTCTGGCGCGCAAGGTTGACGGTTCCGTGATCAATGCCGGCGATGGCGCGCACGAACATCCGACCCAGGCGCTGCTGGACGCGCTGACCATCCGCCGGAATAAAGGCCGGCTGGAAGGCCTCGTGATCGCGATCTGCGGCGACGTCATGCATTCCCGCGTAGCACGCTCCAATATCCTCCTGCTCAACACCATGGGCGCGCGTGTCCGCGTCGTCGCTCCCTCCACGCTGCTGCCACGCGGCATCGAGCGGATGGGCGTCGAGGTCGCGCGTGACATGCGCGAAGGCCTCAACGGCGCCGACATCGTGATGATGCTGCGGCTGCAGCGCGAGCGCATGAACGGCTCCTTCGTGCCGTCGTCGGGCGAATACTTCCACTATTTCGGCCTCGACCAGAAGAAGCTTGCTTACGCCAAGCCGGACGCGCTGGTGATGCATCCGGGCCCGATGAACCGCGGCGTCGAGATCGACTCGATCGTGGCCGACGGCGCGCAATCGCTGATCCGTGAACAGGTGGAAATGGGAGTGGCAGTGCGGATGGCGGTGCTTGAAGCACTCGCCCGCAACCTGCCGAACGCGTGAGATCATGCTGACCGACCGACGCCCGATCCTGCTCGCCAATGCCCGCGTCGTCGATCCCTCCCGGGATTTCGACGGCCTCGGGGACGTTCTGATTGCCGATGGCACGATCCGGGATTCAAGGCGCGGCATCGGCGCCGCCGGCGTGCCCGAAGGTACCGACATCGTCAATTGCGCCGGCAAGATCGTCGCCCCCGGGCTCATCGACATGCGCGCCTTTGTCGGCGAGCCCGGCGCCAGCCATCGCGAAACCTTTGCCTCTGCCAGCTTGGCCGCGGCCGCGGGCGGCATTACCTCCATCATCTGCCAGCCGGATACCTCGCCCGTCATCGACAATTCGGCGACGGTGGACTTCGTGCTGCGCCGCGCGCGCGACACCGCCATCGTCAACATCCACCCGATGGCCGCGCTGACAAAAGGCCTCGGCGGACAGGAGATGACGGAGATCGGGCTGTTGAAGGCCGCCGGCGCGGTCGCTTTTACCGATGGCGACAAGAGCGTCACCAATGCACAGGTGATGCGCCGGGCCCTGACCTATGCGCGCGATTTCGACGCGCTGATCGTGCACCACACCGAGGACCCTGATCTCGTCGGCGAAGGCGTGATGAACGAGGGCGAGTTCGCCGCCCGGCTTGGGCTCGCCGGCATTCCCAACGCCGCCGAGGCAGTGATGCTCGAGCGCGACATGCGTCTCGTGGCGTTGACCGGCGGGCGCTATCACGCGGCCTCGCTGTCGTCGATCGAGTCGCTGGAAATCCTCAAGCGCGCGCGCGACGCCGGCCTCGACGTTAGCGCTTCCGTATCGATCAACCACGTCACGCTGAACGAAAACGACATCGGCCCCTACCGCACCTTCCTGAAGCTTTCGCCGCCGCTACGCACCGAGGAGGACCGCCTCGCCCTCGTCGCAGCGGTCGCCTCCGGCCTGGTCGATGTCGTGATGTCCGATCACAATCCGCAGGACGTCGAGGTGAAGCGGCTGCCGTTCGCGGAAGCGGCTTCCGGCGCGGTCGGGCTGCAGACCATGCTGCCGGCGGCGCTCCGGCTGATCCACAACGGCGAGATGGACTTCAAGACGCTGATCCGGGCGATGTCGACCCGCCCTGCGGAGCTTCTCGGCCTGCCCGGCGGGTCGCTGCGGGCGGGTTCCCCGGCCGACGTGATCGTCATCGACCCCGATACGCCCTGGGTGCTCGATCCCGCCGACCTCAAATCGCAGTGCAAGAACACGCCGTTCGACGAAGCCCGCTTCTCGGGACGCGTCGTGCGTACTATCGTGGGCGGGCGGACAGTTTATGAACACGTCTGATTCGTCCGAACCAGCCCGCGTGGAGTAACGGCGATGTCACCTGAAATATGGCTGCCGTTGGCATTCGTTCTCGGCTATCTGCTGGGCTCGATTCCCTTCGGGGTGGTGCTAACCACGGTCGCGGGCACGCAGGACCTGCGCTCGATCGGCTCCGGCAACATCGGTGCCACCAACGTATTGCGCACGGGGCGCAAGGGCCTCGCCGCTGCGACGCTGATCGGCGATATGCTCAAGGGTACGGTTGCGGTGATGATCGCAGGCTATTTCGGCGGCGCCGATGCGGCGATGCTGGCTGCGCTCGGCGCATTCCTCGGTCACCTCTTTCCGGTCTGGCTCAAATTCAACGGCGGCAAAGGCGTCGCCACCTATATCGGCGTGCTGATCGGCCTGTTCTGGCCGGGGGCCGTGATGTTCTGCCTGATCTGGTTAGCCACCGCCTTAACGACGCGCTATTCGTCACTGTCGGCGCTGGTTGCCGCTTTCGTCACCCCGCTGTTCCTGTGGTGGTTCGGCCACCCTGCGTTGGCGTCACTGTTCGTCGTGCTGACGCTGCTGCTGTTCTGGAAGCACAGCGAGAACATCAAGCGGCTGCAGGCCGGAACTGAGGGGCGGATCGGCGCGAGGTAGCGGGGCAAGCCGCCGATCAGGCTGCCTCTTCCTTACGCGTCGGGCGGATCAGTATCTCGGCAGAAATTCCGAGTTGCTCATGCAGACGCCGGATCATATCGATTGACAGGCTACGCCTGCGATTCATTACCTCTGCGACCCGCGCGCGAGTGCCAATCAACGGCTCGAGATCCTTGCGGCTAAGGCCTTGCTGTTCCATCCGAAATTGGATCGCCTCGATCGGATCCGGCGGATCCATGGGATAGTGCTTCGCTTCATAGGCGTCGATCAGGGTCGCCAGCACATCGAGCCGGTCGCCCTTCGCTGTCCCGCTCTTTGCGCCCCAAAGCCGTTCAACCTCGGCAA
Organism: Bradyrhizobium sp. AZCC 1577; assembly: GCF_036924575.1. Taxonomy (NCBI): domain Bacteria; kingdom Pseudomonadati; phylum Pseudomonadota; class Alphaproteobacteria; order Hyphomicrobiales; family Nitrobacteraceae; genus Bradyrhizobium; species Bradyrhizobium sp. AZCC 1577. The sequence continues at coordinate 4,201,265 of NZ_JAZHRQ010000001.1, read as the reverse complement.
GCGCGTTTTTGTAATCCGCCTTGGTGCGGATCGGTTTCAGTTCAGTCGCCATATCGCACCTCCGTCACGTCGATCTTGTCGTATGCTTTATGCGTGCCGATCCATTTGATCCAGACGATGCCCTTTTCGAAATCGACAGCCACTACAAGTCGATAGTCATTACCCTTGATGTTGAAGACGATCCGCTCCGCGCTGACGATACTTGCCGTGGCATAGCGACGCTTGACCTCCGCCGTGCTCTTCCACGAAGCCTTGCTCACTTCGTCGAACCATGCATCCAGCGCCGCTTTTACTGCCGGTTGGTCCTTCCTGCCGGAAAGCCTCTGCACGAATTCTCGCAACGTGCGGCGAGCAATAACTCTCATTCGTTATCACATATCATGGTCCCATTATGGGAGCAACAAGCCCATTGGCATTTATTTCCGGGCAAGCGCCCCCTCCACAAACCGCGCCGCCGCCAGTGCCTGGGCATCAGCGCCGTATCTCGCAATCACCTGCACGCCCACGGGCAAATTGACTTCCGCCACAATAGCCGGAACGTTGACGCAGGGTACGCCCATCAGCGTCCATAGCCGATTGTAACGGGCGTCGCCGGTCGAAGCCAAACCCCGCGGGGCAGCACCTGGTGCCGACAAGGTCAGCAGCACATCGACCTCATCGAACACTTTTTCCAACGCTTGTCTGGCGCGGTCCGCTATTCTAATCGCCGCGTCATAGGCGGCGGGCGTTGTGTCCCTGCTCCCGTCCAGCTTGGCCCGCAAGAGCGGCGCCATTTCCGCGTAATGTTCACGATACTCCCAGGCGAGCGCCCGATGCGCCTCAAACTCTTGCACGACCGGTTGCGCCAACCATGCCTCGGCAACAATTTTGGGCAAATCCAATGCGCGCACCGGGGCACCGGCTTTCTCCACCGCCCGCTTCGCAATCCGCAACGCCGCCTCGCCTGACGCTTCCGGCGCGCCGGCGAAATCCTGGATCACGACGCCGATGCGTGGTGTTGAAATCGTGAGCGGAAGAAGCAATTCGGGCCGGCCGGTCATTGCCGATAACCCGCGCGCGAGGTCATCGACGCTGGCCGCGAACAGCCCGACTGTATCGAGCGTCCACGAATAGCATTTCACCCCGACCGTCGGCAGCACGTGGTAGGACGGCTTGATCGCGGCGACGCCACAGAACGAGGCCGGCCGGATCACCGAACCGCCGGTCTGCGTCCCCAGCGCCAGCGGGATCATGCCGGCCGCAACCGCTGCCGCCGAACCCGATGACGATCCGCCGGGTGTATGACCCTTGTTGTGCGGATTGAGCGTCGGCGTCGGATCCAGCGAGGCGAATGCCGTCGTTGTGGTCTTGCCTATGATGCTTGCGCCCGCCTGCTTCAGCATCATCACGACGGCAGCGTCGCCGCGCGATCGATATCCCCGGTAGATCGGCGAGCCCATCTCGGTCGGAAACTCCGCCGTATCCATGATGTCCTTGATGCCCGCCGTGATGCCGCGCAGCGGTCCGGTGCTTGCCGCGCGCAGATTTTCGGCACGGCAGACGAAAGCGCCGATCGTCCTGTCCTGTGTGGCGATCGCTTCCATCGACTGCGCGACGGCGGCATCGGGTGAAAGCTCGCCAGCACCTATGCGGCGCTGGAGGCCGGCGAGCGAGATCATGGGGCGCGGTTCCCTGCGGCTTTTGATCGTGGCGGCTGGATGGAATATGATTGATCCGCCGCTGTCAAAGTTATCCGTGACTCCTGATGCAGCTTGAATCCATCCTGACCTTTCCGCGCTGCAGTCATCAAGCCTGCGAGCAAATGCCAACGGACGCCTGCCAGTTTTTGTATGTCTGTAAAGGCTGCGGCGAGAGGCTGAAACCGCTGGCGGGCGACTGCTGCGTGTTCTGCTCGTACGGCTCCGTGCCGTGTCCTCCCGTTCAGGAAAGCGGCAAAGCTGCCTGCTGCCGCTAACAAGGTCAGGACGTTTTTACGTCAAACAGGTTGATCGCAATCTCAGGTTGGGCAAAGCTGCGTCCGCATGCATGACCGGACGCCACAAACCCTTCACCTCACCGACGCCGAGCGGATCGACCGGCTGCGCCTGATCCGCAGCGACAATGTCGGCCCGCGCACCTTCAACTCGCTCATCAGTCATTTTGGCAATGCTCGCGCGGCGCTGGAGCGACTGCCCGATCTGGCGCGGCGTGGTGGCGCTGCGCGTTCGGGGCGCATCTGCAGCGAGGAGCAAGCTTGGGTCGAGATCGCGGCGGCAAGCAAGATCGGCGTTTCGCTGGTGGCGCCTGGCGAAGCCGCCTACCCGCCGCGGCTGGCGACGCTCGACGATCCGCCACCACTACTCGGCGTGCGCGGTGCGCCCGACGCGCTGATGCGGCCGATGATCGCGATCGTCGGCTCGCGCAACGCTTCCGGCGCCGGGTTGAAATTCGCCGGCCAATTGGCGCGCGATCTCGGCGACGCCGGCTTCGTTGTCATCTCCGGGCTAGCGCGCGGCATCGATCAGGCCGCGCATCGCGCAACGATCGAAAGCGGCACCGTCGCGGCGCTGGCCGGCGGCCACGACCGGATCTATCCGCCGGAGCATCAAGATTTGCTGGCGATCTTGCTGAAACAAGGCGGAGCGATTTCCGAAATGCCGCTCGGCCACGTGCCACGCGCCCGCGACTTTCCACGCCGCAACCGCCTGATCTCGGGCGCCTCGCTCGGCGTCGTCGTGATCGAGGCCGCGCACCGGTCGGGATCGCTGATCACGGCCCGCATGGCCGCCGAACAGGGCCGCGAAGTGTTCGCGGTGCCCGGCTCGCCGCTCGATCCGCGCGCCGCCGGCACCAACGATCTGATCAAGCAGGGCGCGGCGCTGGTCACCGAAGCGAACGACGTCATCAACGCCATTCAGCCGATCCTCGAACGGCCGATCACGCTCGCGGCGCGCGAGGACGACGAGCCGCTCGACTTCGACACCGATCCAGGCGGACGCGAGCGCATCGTTGCGCTGCTGGGACCGAGCCCGGTCAGCCTCGACGATCTGATCCGGATGTCGGGCCTCTCGCCCACCATCGTCCGCACGGTGCTGCTCGAACTCGAACTCGCCGGACGGCTTGAGCGTCACGGCGGCGGGCTGGTGTCGCTGATTTAGTCCTTCTCGCTGCGTGCGTCGAACTTCATCCGCGCGCGTTGGATCTCTGGCTGATGCTCGATCGCCCAGGTGCCGAGAGCTTTCACCGGCTTGGATAAGCCACGTCCCAGATCGGTCAATTCGTAGTCGACACGCGGCGGAATGGTTGGAAACACCGTTCGCGTCACAAGACCATCGCGTTCCAATCCGCGCAGCGTCAGCGTCAGCATGCGCTGCGAGATGCCGCCGATCATACGCTTGATCTCGTTGAAGCGCTTCGGGCCATCGCCAAGCATCATGATCACGAACACGCTCCATTTATCGCCGACCCGCGCCAGCACGGATGCAGCGCCGCGGCAGTCACTGTCGAGGTGGGGACCGGCTGGCAGGGCAGGCACTTTTTTGTGCTCGGGTCTCATGGATGTGCTCGGGTGTAAAAAATGTGCGTTCTTGCGGGACCTTACGACAGTCACTCATATAGCGCCAGTTACAAACGTATACCAAGGGTGACCCCTCATGAAGCTTCTGCATCTCGATTCCAGCGTTCTCGGCCCCCACTCCGTCAGCCGCCAGGTTTCCGCCGCCATCGTCGACCGCCTGCGTCAATCCACCCCCGGCCTCGAAGTCAGCTACCGCGATCTCACGCTGACCCCGCTGGCGCATCTCACCGGCTCACACCTCGCTGCCGGCCAGGGAGCGGCCCCGGAAGCTGCATTGCGGGAGGATATCGCCGCCGGTCAGGCCGTCATGGAAGAGTTTCTGGCCACCGACATCGTCGTGATCGGCGCGCCCATGTACAATTTCACGATCCCGAGCCAGCTCAAGGCCTGGATCGACCGTATCCTAGTCGCGGGGAAGACCTTCAAATACGATGCCCAAGGTGTCCAGGGGCTGGCCGGCAACAAGCGCGTCATCGTCGCGATCTCGCGCGGTGGCTATTACGGCCCGGGCACGCCGGCCGCGCTCGGCGAACATCTCGAAACCTATTTGCGCTGGGTATTCGGCTTCATCGGCATCAGGAATCCCGAATTCATTTCCGCCGATGGCATTCAGGTCGGCCCGGAGCACCGCGAAAAAGCCGTCGCCGGCGCGCTGAGGGCCGCGAGCGATCTGCACGCGGCGTAGTTTGGAGCGAGAGCGGTTGCCGCTGCCAGGCGCGACGGCAGCCGCTCAATCAAAAAACGCCGTTGATGCGGAGGATAACGACGACCAGCGAGATCAGCAGACCGACCCCGGAAAACAGGGCGACTGAAACAAGTTGAGCGGTATCCGAACTTTGCGACGCCGACGAGGAGATGCCAGCGGTTTTCGGCATGACGGCTCTCCGGTTCTTTGATTGGCAAGAACGCCTGCCTCAAAATGTCCTGCAGTTACACCCCGGGTTCAATGCGCGTTCTGGCTCCGCGCCAATCCGCCGCAGGGCGCCGGAGCCTGTCAGCGCGACGGAGATTAGACCGCTGACCGGCTTGGATCATGCCGGGACCTGCTTACCCCCGATAGATTGGCGCACCGCTCGGAGAGGCCGTGGCGCCACCGTCGACGAACAACTCCTGGCCCTGAACATGGGCGGAATCGTCGGAAGCGAGAAACAGGACCGTCTTGGAAATATGCTCGGGTTCGCCGATCCGGCCGAGCGGCGTCGACAACGCGATGCGCTTTTCAAACGCCTTTTCGGCTTCCGGCGTGGCGATCGCCGCCCCCCAGATCGGGGTGCGAATCGCGCCGGGCGCCACCACGTTGACGCGGATGCCACGAGGCGACAATTCCGACGCCATGATCCGCGCCATCGCGCGCACGCCGGCCTTGGCCGCGCCATAGGCCGAATAGCCGGGGATCCCGAGCACCGAGATCACCGAGCCGTTGAGAATGATCGAGGCGTTGTCGTTGAGATGCGGCAGCGCCGATTGCACGGTGAAGAACACGCCGGTCAGGTTGGTGCTGATGACCTTCTCGAACGCCTCAAGGGTTGAGTCACCAAGCGGCGTGCCACCGGCGATCCCGGCATTGGCGAACAGGATGTCATATTTGCCGAACTTTTCGGCCCCCTTCCCGATCGCGGCTTCGGTCGCCGCGATGTCGGTGGCGTCAGCCGCGAGCGCAAGCGCGCTTGGGCCCAATTCCTTCGCGGCGGTATCGAGCGTCGCCTGATTTCGTCCGGTTATGACGACCCGGGCACCTTCGGCCACGAACAGTTTTGCGGTCGCAAGCCCGATGCCGCTGTTGCCCCCTGTGATCAACGCCGTCTTGTTCGCGAGCCTCATGACCATCTCCGATGGTTGCATTATTAAACTAGATTGATTAGCTAGAGCACCTAGTTTAATATTGCAACCACACAAAGCCGTGATCGGTCTCAAACCCGATCGGAGACTGAAATGGTGAAACGAACGAGCTTTGAGCATGACGATTGCCCGATCGCGCGCTCGCTGGATGCGATCGGCGACTGGTGGTCGATGCTGATCATTCGCGAGGCGCTGTTTGGCATCAGCCGCTTCAGCGAATTCCAGAAGAGATTGGGGCTTGCCAAGAACATCCTCACGGTGCGGCTGCGCGCGCTGGTCGACCAGGGCATTCTGAAAACCGCGCCCGCTTCCGACGGCAGCGCGTATCAGGAATATCTGCTTACGCAGAAAGGCCGTGGCGTCTTCCCTGTCCTGGTCGCCCTGCGGCAATGGAGCGAGGAATTCGACGAGCACCCGGAAGAGATCGCCACCATCCTGGTCGACAAGGAAGAGGGTAAGCCGGTTCGCAAACTCGCACTCTATTCGCAGGATGGGCGGCTATTGAGTGCGGGGGATACCGCGCTGAAGCCACGGGCGGTGGTGAAGCAAGGCGGGCGGGTCACGGCGTAGCCGACCTTCTTCTTCCTCTGCCGTTCTTACGAGGAAAGGGAGAGTGCCCCGTGAGAGGCTGCCGTCGGTTCGAACTCTCACGACAGTTTGCGTTTGCTGCGGGTGCGCAGGCGCTCTTCCGCCTCGAGCTGCGCCATGCCCAGCAAATGGCTGAGCACCTCGAGCCGGTGGCGCTCCGCCAGTTTGACCAGTTCGGCAACGGTCTCCGCGATAAAGGCCACGGCCTCGTCGGGGCCGCCCTCCTCACCTCGTTCAGTGTTACGTTCGTCGGGTGGCGAGCCCTTCTTCTTGCCTGAAGCTTTCCGCTTCCGGCCGCCTGCAGCCTTGCTCAAAAAACTTGCATCCAATTGAATACAGTATTGCCCAGAAATAACCCCTTTGGAGGCGCAACTCTAGGGCGCATTTCGCAACTCCTCAGATATAAGTGGACAGCGAAAGGTTCCCTGGCGGCATTTGCCGATTTGACAGGGGCCGCCTCACCACCCATGTTCGGGTCCAATCGGTGGGCCGCGAGTCTCGCGGAACCCGCCTTTATCTTTTCCCGTAAGCCATTGGAATGACATGAATATCGTCATCGTGGAGTCGCCGGCGAAAGCCAAGACGATCAATAAGTATTTGGGCGCCTCCTACGAGGTTCTGGCCTCGTTCGGCCATGTCCGCGACCTGCCCGCCAAGAACGGTTCCGTCGATCCGGACGCCAATTTTCAGATGATCTGGGAGGTCGATCCCAAGGCGGCCGGCCGGCTCAACGACATCGCCAAGGCCCTGAAGGGCGCCAGCCGACTGATTCTCGCAACCGACCCTGATCGCGAGGGCGAAGCGATCTCCTGGCACGTGCTGGAGGTGATGAAAGAGAAGCGCGCGCTGAAGGATCAGAAGATCGAGCGCGTGGTGTTCAACGCAATCACCAAGCAAGCGGTGACCGATGCCATGAAGGCGCCGCGCCAAATCGACGGCGCGCTGGTCGACGCCTATATGGCGCGTCGCGCGCTGGACTATCTGGTCGGCTTCACGCTCTCCCCCGTGCTCTGGCGCAAACTGCCGGGCGCGCGCTCGGCCGGCCGCGTGCAGTCGGTCGCGCTGCGTCTGGTCTGCGACCGCGAACTCGAAATCGAAAAATTCGTCCCGCGCGAATACTGGTCGCTGGTCGCGACCCTGACCACGCCGCGCGGCGACAGCTTTGAGGCGCGCCTCGTCGGCGCCGACGGCAAGAAGATCCAGCGGCTCGACATCGGCTCCGGCGCCGAAGCCGAAGACCTCAAGAAGGCCATTGAAGCGGCGAACTTCACGGTTTCGACCGTCGAAGCAAAACCCGCGCGCCGCAATCCGCAGGCCCCCTTCACGACCTCGACGCTGCAGCAGGAAGCCAGCCGCAAGCTCGGCTTTGCGCCGGCGCACACCATGCGGATCGCGCAGCGCCTCTATGAAGGCATCGACATCGGCGGCGAGACCACCGGCCTCATTACCTATATGCGAACCGACGGCGTGCAGATCGACGGCTCGGCGATCACCCAAGCCCGCAAGGTGATCGGCGAGGATTACGGCAACGCCTATGTCCCCGACGCGCCGCGGCAGTACCAGACCAAGGCCAAGAACGCGCAGGAGGCGCACGAAGCGATCCGCCCGACTGATCTGTCGCGCCGGCCCGCCGAGATGCGCCGCCGCCTCGATCCCGATCAGGCGAAACTCTATGAGCTGATCTGGATCCGCACCATTGCGAGCCAGATGGAATCGGCCGAACTCGAACGCACCACCGTGGATATCGCGGCGAAAGCCGGCTCCCGCGTGCTGGAGCTGCGCGCTTCGGGCCAGGTCATCAAGTTCGACGGCTTCCTCGCACTCTATCAGGAAGGCAAGGACGACGACGGTGACGACGAGGATTCCCGCCGCCTCCCCGCCATGAGCGAAGGCGAAGCCTTGAAGCGGCAGGCGCTTGCCGTCACCCAGCATTTCACGGAGCCGCCGCCGCGCTTCTCGGAGGCCTCGCTGGTCAAGCGGATGGAAGAGCTCGGTATCGGCCGTCCCTCGACCTACGCCTCGATCCTGCAGGTCCTGAAAGATCGCGGCTACGTCAAGCTGGAGAAGAAGCGGCTGCATGGCGAGGACAAGGGTCGCGTCGTGGTCGCGTTCCTCGAAAACTTTTTCTCGCGCTATGTGGAGTATGACTTCACCGCCGCGCTGGAAGAACAGCTCGACCGCATCTCCAACAACGAGATTTCCTGGCAGCAGGTGCTGCAGGATTTCTGGATCGGCTTCATCGGCGCGGTTAACGACATCAAGGATCTGCGCGTCGCCGAGGTGCTGGATGCGCTCGACGACATGCTGGGCCCGCACATCTATCCGCCACGCGCCGACGGCGGCGACATCAGGCAGTGCCCGACCTGCGGCACTGGCCGGCTCAATCTGAAGGCCGGCAAGTTCGGCGCATTCGTCGGCTGCTCGAACTATCCGGAGTGCCGCTATACCCGTCCGCTGGCCGCCGACTCCGAGGCGAGCGCCGACCGCGTTCTCGGCAAGGATCCCGAAACCGACCTCGACGTCACGGTAAAGGCCGGCCGCTTCGGCCCCTACATCCAACTCGGCGAGCAGAAGGACTATCCCGAGGGCGAAAAGCCCAAACGCGCCGGCATCCCGAAGAACATGTCGCCCGGCGACATGGAGCTCGATCTGGCGCTGAAGCTGCTGTCGCTGCCGCGTGAGATCGGCAAGCATCCGGAAACCGGCCACCCGATTACCGCCGGCATTGGCCGCTTCGGCCCGTTTGTGCGTCACGAGAAGACTTATGCGAGCCTGGAGGCCGGCGACGAGGTGTTCGACATCGGCCTCAACCGCGCGGTGACGCTGATCGCGGAAAAGATCGCAAAAGGCCCGAGCGGCCGCCGCTTCGGCGCCGATCCCGGCAAACCGCTCGGCGAGCATCCGAGCCTTGGCGGAGTAGCTGTCAAGAACGGCCGCTATGGCGCCTATGTCACCGCAGGCGGTGTCAACGCCACGATCCCGAGCGACAAGACGCCGGAGACGATCACGCTGGCCGAAGCCATCGCGCTGATCGACGAACGCGCCGCCAAGGGCGGCGGCAAGCCGAAACGCGGCGCCAAGAAGGCCGCACCGAAGAAGGCCGCCGCCAAGACGGCTACCAAGACTGCCAGCAAGGCTGCCGATTCCGATGCGCCGAAGCCCGCCAAGAAGGCGCCGGCGAAGAAGCCGGCAGCGAAGCCGAAATCGGAGGCCGTGAGCAAGGCGCGCGCGCCGGTCGCCTCCGCCGCCAAGACATCGGCGGCGAAGCCCGCTGCACCCAAGACGCCCGCGAAAAAGCGCGCGGGCAAGGCGCGAGGATAAGTGAAGAGAAAACACGACCATGGCTTTCCGGCCCGGGACGCCATCGTCGCCTTTATTCGTGCCCATCCGGGCAAGGTCGGCACCCGCGAGATAGCCCGCGAGTTCGGCCTGAAGAATGCCGACCGCGCTGAACTGAAACGGATCCTTCGCGAGCTCGCCGACGAAGGTGCCATCGCCAAACGCGGTCGGAAGATTCACGAGACGGCCCTCCTGCCCCCAACCGTGATCGCCGACATCACCGGGCGCGACACCGACGGCGAACTGCTCGCCACTCCCACCGAATGGGACATTGAACAGAGCGGGCCCGCGCCGAAGATCCGCATCCACGTCCCGCGCCGTTTGCAACCCGGCACGGCGGCGGGTGTCGGCGACCGAGCCCTGTTGCGGATCGAGAAGGCCGATGATAGCGAAGGCGCCCCCTATCGCGGCCGCGTCATCAAGATCATCGACCAGGCCCGCACGCGCGTGCTCGGCATCTTCCGCAAGCTGCCTGGCGGCGGCGGCCTGCTCGTTCCCGTCGACAAGAAGCAGGCCGGGCGCGAATTGAACATCGCGCCATCGGACACCGCGGGCGCCGAGGATGGTGACCTCATTAGCGTCGATCTGGTGCGCTCGCGCGGCTATGGCCTCGCCTCCGGCAAGGTGAAGGAGCGGCTCGGCTCGTTGTCGAGCGAAAAGGCGATCAGCCTGATCGCGATCCACGCCCACGAAATCCCGCAAGCGTTTTCACCATCCGCCTTGCGCGAGGCCGAGGCCGCGCAGCCTGCTGACTTGAAAGGTCGCGAGGACTGGCGCGATTTGCCGCTGGTGACCATCGATCCGCCTGATGCGAAGGACCATGACGACGCGGTGCACGCCGCGCCCGATTCCGATCCGAACAACAAGGGCGGCTATGTGGTCCATGTCGCGATTGCCGACGTCGCCTTCTATGTGCGGCCGGGCTCGGCGCTAGACCGCGAAGCGGTGACGCGCGGCAACTCGGTGTATTTTCCGGACCGCGTGGTGCCGATGCTGCCCGAGCGCATCTCCAACGATCTCTGCTCGCTGGTGCCGGGCGAAGCGCGCGGCGCGCTCGCGGTGCGGCTCGTCATCGGCCCCGACGGCCGCAAGCGCTCGCACAGCTTTCATCGCGTGCTGATGCGCTCGGCCGCGAAGCTGCACTACGCGCAGGCGCAGGCCGCGATCGACGGGCGGCCCGACGATATCACCGGCCCGCTGCTGGAGCCGATCCTGACGCCGCTCTACGCGGCCTATGCGCTGGTGAAGCTCGCGCGCGACGAACGCGATCCGCTCGATCTCGATCTGCCCGAACGAAAAATCCTGCTCAAGCCTGACGGCACAGTCGATCGCGTCATCGTGCCGGAGCGTCTCGACGCGCACCGGCTGATCGAGGAATTCATGATCCTCGCCAACGTCGCCGCGGCCGAAACGCTTGAAAAGAAGGCGCTGCCGCTTATCTATCGGGTGCATGACGAACCCACCTTGGAGAAGGTTCATAATCTCCAGGAATTCCTGAAAACGCTCGACCTGCCGTTTGCGAAGACCGGCGCGCTACGCCCCTCGCTGTTCAATCGGGTGCTGGGCCAGGTCCGCGGCGAGGATTATGAGCCGCTTGTCAACGAGGTGGTGCTGCGCTCGCAGGCGCAGGCGGAATACTCGGCAGAGAATTACGGCCATTTCGGCCTCAACCTGCGCCGCTACGCCCATTTCACCTCGCCGATCAGGCGATACGCTGATCTGATCGTGCATCGCGCGCTGATCCGCGCGCTCGGTCTCGGTGAAGGCGCGTTGCCGGAGATCGAGACGCTGGAGACACTGAGCGAGATCGCGGCGCAGATTTCGCTGACCGAGCGCCGCGCGATGAAGGCGGAGCGCGAAACCGCCGACCGGTTGATCGCGCATTTCCTCGCCGACCGTATCGGCGCGACGTTTCAGGGCCGCATCTCGGGCGTTACCCGCGCCGGGCTGTTCGTGAAGTTATCGGATACCGGCGCCGACGGGCTGATCCCGATCCGCACGCTCGGCACCGAGTATTACAATTATGACGAGACGCGTCACGCGCTCGTCGGCTCACGCAGCGGTGCCATGCACCGGTTGGGGGATGTTGTCGACGTGCGTCTGGTAGAAGCTGCACCGGTAGCCGGCGCGTTGCGGTTCGAGCTGTTGTCGGAAGGCCAACTCATTCCGCGCGGCAGAAAACGTGACGGCTCGAAGGCATCGGCAAAGCCATCGAAATCGCATCCGGGCCGCAGCCCGCGCGACAAGGTTCGCAAGCCTCACAAGGGCAAGTCGGGCAAAGCCAAGCCCGGCAAATCGAAGAAAGGCAAGTCATGGAAACGGTGAACGCCGCGACGACATGGACCCGGGACACCGCGCAGACCGAGAAGCGCGACCTCTGGACCGCGATGAAGCGCGGCTTCCGTTGCCGCTGTCCGCGTTGCGGCGAGGGCAAGATGTTTCGCGCTTTCCTGAAGACTGCCGATAATTGCTCGAAGTGCGGGCTCGATTTTACCCCGCACCGCGCCGACGATCTGCCGGCCTATCTCGTGATCGTCGTCGTCGGCCACATCGTGGTACCGGCGGCGCTCTGGATCGAGACCAATTTCTCGCCGGCCGTATGGCTGCAGTTGGCGATCTATTTGCCGGTGACGTTCCTCTTATCGCTCGTTCTGCTGCAGCCCATCAAGGGCGCGGTGGTCGGCATCCAATGGGCACTGCGCATGCACGGCTTTGACGAAAACGCCCCTAGCGACATCCCGCCGGTCTAGCTAAAGCACGAGCAACAAGAGCACTAAAATGGGGATGGGATGAACGACGCCGCGACCGCCGTAAAAGAAGAAAAAGAAGCCGATCACCATCCCTATTTCCGGCCCAAGGATGCAGCGACGCTGATCCTGATCGACCGCTCCGGCGACAAGCCGAAAGTTCTGGTCGGCAAGCGCCACGACAAGGTGGTGTTCATGCCGGGCAAATATGTGTTTCCCGGCGGCCGCGTCGACAAGTCGGACAACCGCATTCCGGTCGCCGCACCGATTTCCCCAGAGCTCGAAGCCAATCTGCTCAAAGGTAGTCCGAAGATTGCACCATCGCGGGCGCGCGCGCTGGCGGTTGCTGCGATCCGCGAGGCCTGCGAGGAAACCGGCCTCTGCCTCGGATGCAAGGTCGACAAGCCCGTAAAACTCGACGGCGCGTGGAAACCGTTTGCGGAAGCAGGCCTGCTGCCCGATCCGTCCGGCCTGTTCCTGATCGCACGCGCGATCACCCCGCCTGGTCGCGTCCGCCGTTTTGATACGCGCTTCTTCACGGCTGACGCGTCCGCCATCGCCCATCGCGTCGAAGGCGTAATCCACGCCGATGCCGAACTGGTGGAGTTGGTGTGGGTCGAGATCGGCTCGCAGCCGCTCGCCGACGCGCACGCCATGACCAAGAACGTGCTCGCCGAACTCGACCGTCGGCTCGCGACCGGCCCCTTGCGCCACGACGCGCCGGTGCCGTTCTTTCACTTCTACGGCGGCAAGATGCAGAAGGACGTGCTGGGGGCGTAAGGGCTCCCGGGACGTAAGGGCTCCGCTCTGTCCCCGTCATTGCGAGCCAACGGGGCGCGCATACGCGCGACCCGTTGGCTCGCAATGACGGTATTGCCACCGTCGAATCGTTCTCCGCCTGTCCCTCAAATTGCAAAATTCTTCTGCGCGCCCCTAATGGCACCGCTCTCACCCGTGCATATCTCTTTCCCAACAATAACAGCTACGGAAACGGGGCAATGGCACAGCGGCAACTCAAGCTCGGCGCGTTCATGCGGCCGGTCTCCATCCACACCGGCGCGTGGCGCTATCCCGGCGCCTGGCCCGATGCCAATTTCAGTTTCCCGCGTATCAAGCGACTGATCCAGAAGCTCGAAGCCGGCAAGTTCGACGCGTTCTTCATGGCCGATCATCTGGCCGTGCTGAACATGCCGATCAATGCGCTCAAGCGCAGCCACACGGTCACTTCGTTCGAACCGTTCACGCTGTTGTCGGCGCTATCAGCCGTGACGGAACATATCGGCCTGATCGCGACGGGATCGACGACCTTCGACGAGCCCTATCACGTGGCCCGGCGCTTTGCCTCGCTCGATCACATCTCAGGTGGCCGCGCGGGCTGGAATATCGTCACCACTTCCAATCCGGATGCAGCGCTCAATTTCGGGCTCGACGATCACATGGAGCACGCCGAGCGCTACAAACGGGCGCGCGAGTTTTATGACGTGGTGACGGGTCTGTGGGATTCCTTTGCCGACGACGCCTTCGTGCGCGACGTCGAACAAGGCCTCTATTTCGATCCCGCCAAGATGCACGTGCTCAATCACAAGGGCAAATATCTGTCCGTGCGCGGGCCGCTCAACATCGCCCGCCCCGTGCAGGGCTGGCCGCTGATCGTGCAGGCCGGCGCGTCCGAGGATGGCAAGCAGCTCGCGGCGGAAACCGCGGAGGCCGTATTCACCGGCGGCGGCAGCCTCGCCGACGGGCAGAAGCTCTATGCCGACATCAAGGGCCGCATGGAGAAGATCGGCCGCGATCCGGAGCACCTGAAGATCCTACCCGGTGCCTTCGTCGTCGTCGGCGACAGCGTCGAGGAAGGCAAGGAGAAAAGGGCCAAGCTCGACAGCATGGTGCATTACGACAGCGCCATCGCTTCGCTCTCGGTGCAGCTCGGCACCGACGCCTCCGGCTTCGATCCTGACGGCCAGTTGCCGCCGATCCCCGAAACCAACGCCAGCAAGAGCGGCCGCCAGCGCCTCGTCGATGCCGCTGCGCGCGACAAGCTGACGGTGCGCCAGCTCGCCCAGCGCGTCGGCGGCTATGGCGGACTGTCATTCGTCGGCACGCCGCAAACCATCGCCGACCAGATGGAGGAATGGCTGATGAGCCGCGGCAGCGACGGTTTTAACATCATGTTCCCGTTCCTCCCGGCGGGATTGGACGGTTTCGTCGACAAGGTGGTGCCGGAACTGCAGCGGCGCGGGATTTTCCGCAAAGAGTATGAGGGCAAGACGCTGCGGGAGAATTTGGGGCTGCCGAGGCCGAAAAACCGGTTCTTTGAAGGTTAACGCGCGTATTTTCGCAAAAGTGGGCACCGGTTTTGCGATCAGAGTGCGCGCAAAACATGGATTCTACCTCGAATCAGGCCGGTTTTTGCCCCGAAAACCTTGACTTTGGGCGATCAGAAGCTAGGTTGCGCGGCAAATGCAGGCCGGTTTGGCCGGCGCCTGACACCCCCATTTTTGAGGTTCTGAACATGGCCAAAGCGGTCACCATCAAGGTCAAGCTCGTTTCCTCGGCGGATACCGGCTTCTATTACGTCGCCAAGAAGAATTCGCGCACCATGACCGACAAGCTGGTCAAGAAGAAGTACGACCCGGTCGCGCGCAAGCACGTCGAATTCCGCGAAGCGAAGATCAAGTAAGCGAGCCAATCGCTGACGGTTTTGAACGGGGCCTTGCGGCCCCGTTTTTGATTCCTGGCTATATCCGTGTCCCGGACGCGGTGCAGCGTTCTTCACGCTGCTCCGCAGAGCCGGGACCCACGATAGCCGCGGATGGACCCCGGATCAGCAGCGCACCACGCCGCAAGAGGGCGTGCTGCGCAGCATCCGGGGAAAGCGGCGCGCCCTACGCCGCTTGCACCTGCGGTGGCCCGCTCGGCCGGATCAGCGCGAACGCGACCTGGACAATGCCGCCGGCCAGGCCAAGCGCGACGCCGATCCGCCACGCCATGGTGTAGGAGCCGAGCGCGTCGTACAGCACCCCGCCGCCGAACGCACCGAGGAAGCTGCCGACCTGGTGGCTCATGAAGGCGAGCCCCTGGATCATCGCCTGCCATTTCAGGCCGAACATTTCCGCCACTGCGCCAGCGACCAGCGGGCCGACGCCCATCCACAGAAAACCCATGATGGCGCCGAACAGCAGCGTGGTTGCCGGCGTCGGCGGCAGCGTGAAATACCAGGCGAGCGCGATCGAGCGGAAGATGTAGATGCCGCCGAGCAACGCCAGCTTATTCCAACGCTGGCCGGCCCAGCCGAAGAAGATGCTGCCGAGCACGTTGAAGCCGCCGATCATGCCGAGCGTCTGCGCGCTTAGCATCGGGTCCATGCCGCAGATCGCCAGATAGGACGGCAGGTGCGTGGTGAGAAAGACGAGCTGCATGCCGCAGACGAAATAGGCGCCGGTCATCACCACGAAAGAAGCATTGGAAAACGCCATCTTCGTTGCGGCGGTGGCCGACGCATCGTCGATCTCGTCTTCTGTCGGCTTGGGCAACGGAATCTTGTCCACCCTGCCCGCGTACCAGGCCGCGGGAATCATCAGGAGCGACAGCACCACGAAGCCGACGAGCCCCATCCGCCAGCCATAACCTTCATTGAGCATCTGCCCGATCGGCGCCGACAACAGCGCGCCGAGGGAGCCGGCGCCCGACACCAGGCCGAGCACTGTGGAGCGCACCGACGCAGGAACGGCGCGGGCCGCAACCGACATCGCAATTGCCGCCGCGGTGCACGCAAGCGACGTGCCGATCAACACGCCCCCGCCGATCATGACGGCGAGAACGCCGTTCGCCCCCGCCATCAATGCAAGGCCGGCGACATAGAGCAGCGCGCCGACCACCATGATGGCGCGAAAGCCGTAGCGCACCGTCAACGCCCCGGCGAGCGGCTGCAAAAATCCCCAAGCTAGGTTCTGCACTGCGATTGCCAGCGTGAAATCGGAAATCGATATTTTGATATCCTGCGTCAGCGGCTGCATGAAAATGCCGAGCGACTGCCGCAGCCCCATGCTCAGCGTCAGCATGATGGATGCGCCGATCAGAATGGGTAGCGTCGGACGCAGGATTTGCAGCAGGGCCATTGTTTTTATTCTTCCTAAGGGGCGCGATTCGAACGCCGCGTCCTGCAATTGGCATCTGAAATAGGTACACAGACCTGTGTACCTGGGCTATAAGGGGCGCTGCTGTCAAGCAAACGGTGACCCACGCATTCGCATTGCTACCCTGCCCGCCAAACCGGCGATGAAGGAACGGATTCTGGAAACCGCGGATAGGCTGTTCTATCTGCAGGGAATTCGCGCGGTCGGCGTCGACACCATCGCGGCCGAAATCGGCATCAGCAAACGCACGCTCTACAATCATTTCCCGTCCAAGGACGCGCTGATATCGGCCTATCTGGCGCGGCGCTTCGTGGCGCCGCGGCCATCCGACAAGTCGCCGGTCGAACAGATTCTTGGCACCTTCGATTCGCTGGAGCGGCGCTTTTCGGCGAAAGATTTTCGCGGCTGTCCCTTCGTCAACGCGGTGGCCGAACTCGGCGAGGATCAGTCGGTCCGAAAGGTTGCGGTCGAGTTCAAGGAAAGCCGCCGCCTCTGGTTTCGCGGCCTGCTGGTACAACTCGGCATCCGCCAAGCGGACGCGCTGGCGACGCAGCTCGCTCTGCTCGTCGACGGCTCGATCGCCCAGGATCTCGTCCGCAACGACCCCGCGATGGCGCGCGCGGCAAAGGAAGCCGCAACGGTGCTACTCAGGAATGCGGGGGTGAAGGTGGGTGCTAGCGGCGCCGCGGAGAAGCGTGCGAGAAGACGTCGGTCATGAGTCGGTTACTTGACGACGCCCTCTCCTTCGTCGTCGTCCCTGCGAACGCAGGGACCCATACGCCGTGGCTTTTCAGTGAGGCGATGTGGTAGTTACCCTTTTCACAACTAGCGCCGGTGGTTATGGGTCCCTGCGTTCGCAGGGACGACAAGCAGCGCGAAGCTGCGACAAAGGGAGCGAGCATGGAAGACCTGAAAGTGACCGCAAACGGTTATGACTTCGAACCGGCACGCGCGGCCATGCAGCGCTATATCGACAACAACCTGCTGTCAGGCATTTCCTGGGCGGTCATGGTCGGGCGCGACCTCGTCGACGTGAATTGCGTCGGCTGGGCCGACAAGGAAGCGCAGACACCGCTCCGCACCGATCACATCTTCCGCGTCTTCTCCAACACCAAGCTGATCACCTCCTGCGCCGTGCTCTTGCTGTTCGAGGAAGGAAAACTCAGGCTCGACGACGCAATCGAAAAGTTCATTCCGCAGCTCGGAAATCGCAAGGTGCTGCGGCCCGGCGCCAGCTCGCTGGATGACACCGAGCCTGCGAAGAGCTCAATCACCATCCGTCAGTTGCTCAGCCACAGCTCCGGCCTGAGCTACGGCTTCTTCGATCCCGGTACCGCCATCTACAAGGCGCTCAACGAGCGCGGCGTCCACAATCCCATGACGACGCTGGCCGACATGGTGGACGTGCTGGCCGGCCTGCCGCTGATCTATCACCCCGGCACGTCGTGGGAATATTCGCTGGCCACCGACGTGCTGGGGCGGCTGATCGAAGTCATCAGCGGCCAGAGTTTCGACAAGTTCATCCAAGCGCGCATTCTGGGTCCACTCGGCATGGTCGATACCGGGTTCGTCGTGCCGGAAAAGGATCAGGGACGGCTTGTCGCCTATTACGCCGGTGCGGACCTGATGGAGCCGATGAAGCCGGGATTGACCCGAACCGACAACTCGCCTTTCCCCGGCGCTTATCTGCGCCCGATCGCAAGACTGAGCGGCGGCGGCGGCCTGGTTTCAACCCTGCCCGACATGGTCGCGCTGATCCGAAGCCTGCTGCCCGGCGGGCCGACCCTGCTCAAGCCCGAGACGATCGCGCTGATGCTGTCCAACCAATTGCCCGAGGGCCAGTGGATCCGCTTTGCCATGATGGGAGAGCAGCCCGGCAAGGCGTTTAGTTTGGCCGGCGGATTGATCTTGAAGCCCTCGGCGTACGATCACCCCGACGCCGCAGGCGAGCTCTATTGGGGCGGCGTCGCCGGCACCCAATGGTGGATCTCGCCGAAGCGCAACATGGCGGGCGTGATGATGGCACAGCGCCAGATGGCGTTCGTGCATCCGTTCTCGTTCGAGTTCAAGCGGCTGGCGCATGAAGCGGTGAAGCAGAATGCCGAGGTCGTTGCTTGACGCGACAACCTATCTGCCGCGATCCCTGCGAACGCAGGGACGACAGTTCAGGCCGCCGCTGATACCACCCGGTTGCGTCCGTCGTGCTTGGCGCGATATAGCGCGGTGTCGGCGCGCTTGAGCACGTCGGCGACCGGCTCGCCCTTGTGATCCAGCGTCGCCAGGCCGATCGAGATCGTGACGTCGATCCGCTTGGTGCCCTTGTTGACGGCAAAGGTTTCGCTGGCGATCGAGCGGCGCAGGCGCTCGGCGACCATGCCGGCGACGGTCAGGTCGGTTTCCGGCATCACGATGACGAATTCCTCGCCGCCATAGCGGCAGGCGAGATCGATGCCGCGGATCGACTTGCGGATGCGCACGGCGAATTCGCGCAGCACGTCGTCGCCGGCGTCGTGGCCGTAGGTGTCGTTGATGGATTTGAAGAAGTCGATGTCGAGGATCATCAGCGCGAGCGGCTTGCCGCGGCCCGAGGCCTGCTCGACGAGCGTCGAGAGATGGCTTTCCATGTAGCGGCGGTTGTGCAGCCCGGTCAGCGCGTCGGTGATCGCCATTTCGATCGAGTTCTGCACGTTGTCGCGCAGGTGGTCGGTATAGCGCCGCTTGCGGATTTGGGTGCGCGCCCGCGCCAGCAGTTCGTTCTTGTCGACGGGGCGCAGAAGATAATCGTTGACGCCGATTTCGAGCCCGCGCAGCAGCCGGGCGTTATTGTCGGCGTCGGAGATGGCGAGAATGGGCAACTGGCGGGTGCGCTCCAGCGAGCGCGCCTGGCTGCACAGCCGCAGGCCGTCGTAATTTTCCAGGCTGAGAGAGACGATCAGCAAATCGTAGTTGCCGTCAGCGGCGTGAAACAGCGCTTCCGCTGGATTGATTTCGACGTCGACGGTGTGCTCGGCGGCAAGGATCGGCGCCAGCCGCTCGTAGGACGACGGCCGGTCGTCGACAAGCAGGATCCGCCCGCCGACGCCCTTGTCGGCAATCGCGCTGCGCTCGGGCGCTTCCATGCCGATCTCGAGCGAGGTGATGGCGCGCATGCGCAGCTCATCGGTCATCATCTTCAGCCGCGTCAGTGACCGAACGCGCGCGATCAGAACGATGTCGGACACCGGCTTGGTGAGAAAATCGTCGGCCCCGGCTTCCAGCCCGCGGACGCGATCGGACGGGCTGTCAAGCGCGGTGACGATCACGACAGGAATGAAATGGGTCGCCGGGTTGGATTTCAGCCGGCGACAGACCTCGAAGCCGTCCATGTCCGGCATCATGACGTCGAGCAGGATGATGTCGCATTCGGAGCGCGAGCAGAGGTCGAGCGCCTCGGCGCCGTTGGAAGCGGTCAGCACGTCGAAATACTCGGCCGACAGCCGGGCTTCCAGCAGCTTGACGTTCGCCGGAACGTCATCGACGACAAGGATACGCGCAGACATCGAAACTCACCCCTACCCGATAAAACGCCGTACGGTTTCAATAAACTTGCCGACGGAAATTGGTTTGGACAGATACGCCTCGCAGCCGCCTTCGCGGATGCGCTCTTCATCGCCCTTCATCGCAAACGCGGTGACGGCAACCACCGGAATGGCGCGCAACTCCGGATCGTCCTTGATCCAGCGCGTCACTTCGAGGCCCGACACCTGCGGAAGCTGGATATCCATCAGGATCAGATCAGGGCGCAGCTTGCGGACGAGATCGAGCGCCTCGAAACCATTGCTGGTGCCGGAGGTTTGATAGCCATGCGCTTCCAACAGATCGCGAAAGAGCTTCATATTGAGCTCGTTGTCCTCCACGATCAGGACGGTTTTCGCCATCCCGTCCCTCCCTCATCCCAGGAAACAAGTCCGGCCTTTCGGCACGTCTTGCACCGACGCCGCCCCCTGTCGAAAACTGAATTCAAACTAGCGCCAGATTCGCTCTAAGCCGTTAAATCGATGCGCCAACTTTTACGAAGCGGTTTCGATTGTTGAACACACTTCGCAGACTCGGGCATGATGGTTCCCAAATTAGAGACCATAAGTTAACGGAAAGGCAAACGATCTATTGAAAAAGCCTGTTCACAACCCCCGCGAAGTGGCTGAAATCGTTGCGGTTCAGGCGCTGAGTTTTATTGCCGGCGATCCTGAGAGGCTAGGCTTGTTCCTGGCTGAAACCGGCATCGGTCCGGAGACACTGCGCACCGCTGCGGCCGACCCGCAATTTCTGGCCTCGGTGCTGGATTTTGTGATGCGGGACGACGCAACGGTGAAGGCATTTGCGAGCGCCTCGCAACTGCACCCGACTAATATCGCCGCCGCCCGCCAGGTGTTCGGCGATCCGCATTGGGAGCGCGACGTGCCGTGAGCGCGCAGGCGCCAACCTTCTTGGATGGTCCGCGCGCGTTCTGCCGGGATTGCCTCGGCGACCTCGATATCAAGGCAAGGCGATGCAATGAATGCGGTTCCCCGCGCCTGGTCCGCCACCACGCCCTGCCCTTGCTGACGCTGGCGCATATCGATTGCGATGCGTTCTACGCCACGGTGGAGAAGCGCGACAATCCGGAACTTGCCGACAAGCCCGTGATCATCGGCGGCGGCAAGCGCGGCGTGGTGTCGGCTGCCTGTTATGTCTCGCGGACCTACGGCGTGCGCTCGGCGATGCCGATGTTTAAAGCGCTGGCGCTCTGCCCCCAGGCAGCCGTGATCCCGCCAAACATGGCCAAATATGTCCGCGTCGGCCGCGAGGTGCGGCATGCCATGCAGACGCTGACGCCGCTGGTGGAACCGCTCTCGATCGACGAGGCGTTTCTCGATCTTTCCGGCACACAGCGTGTTCACGGCATGATCCCCGCAAAAGTGCTGGCGCGCTTCGCCCGCGAGGTCGAGCGCGACATCGGCATCACGGTTTCCGTCGGCCTGTCCTGCAACAAGTTTTTGGCCAAGATCGCCTCCGATCTCGACAAGCCGCGCGGCTTTGCCGCCCTCGACCAGATTGAGGCCCGCGAGATGCTCGCCGAGAAGCCGGTCGGCTTCATCTACGGCGTCGGTCCCGCGACCCAGGAAAAGCTGCTGCAGCGGGGGTTTCGCATCATCGCGGACCTGCAGCGCGCCGACGAGATCGAGCTGATGAAGCAGTTCGGCGGCGAAGGCCGTCGGCTGTGGCGGCTGGCGCGCGGCATCGACGACCGCAGCGTGGTCCCCGACCGCGGCGCCAAGACGATATCGAGCGAAACCACGTTCGAAAACGACATCCGCGATTTCGCCACGCTGGAACGGCTGTTGTGGCGGCTGTCGGAAAAGGTGTCGTCCCGGCTGAAGAACGGCAACCTTGCAGGCCTCACCATCACGCTGAAGCTGAAGACCGCCGATTTCAGGCAGCGCACCCGCTCGCAATCGATTCAAGCGCCGACCCAGCTCGCCGCGAAGATCTTTGCGGTGTCGCGCGAAATGCTGGCCAGGGAGATCGACGGCACCGCCTTCCGCCTGATGGGCACGGGCGTCAGCGCGCTGCGCGAGGGGTCGCGGGCCGATGATATCGACATGCTCGACCGCCGCTCCGCCCACGCCGAGCGCGCGATGGATGACTTAAGGAAAAAGTTCGGCAATGCCGCGGTGATCCGCGGCATTGCGTATCAGGGGCCGGCGAAGGAAGAGGATGAGGAGGAGTAGACCGCTCTCACCCTCAGGTACACGCAGAGACGTCAATCGACGACGGCCACTGCCTCAATCTCGATCAACCATTCCGGGGCCGCGAGCGCCGTTACACCGACGAGTGTGCTCGCCGGCGGCTCCATGCCCTCAAAGAAAACCGAGCGCGCTTTGCCGATGATCGGACGGAGCTCAGGCTTGTAGCCGACGACGAAGGTCGTGATCTTCACGATGTCAGCGTAACTCGCACCGGCCGCTTTCAGCGCCAGGCCGATATTCTGCATCACCTGCGTGGTCTGCGCGGCTATGTCACCCTCGCCGACCACCCGCCCCTCCTCGTCGGTGGAGACCTGTCCCGCGATGTAGATCGTGCGCGCGCCCGAGGCGGCGACGACGTGGGAGTAAGCCGGATTGTGGTGAAGGCCGCTTGGCCGAAGTTTTTCGAGCTTGCTCATGTTTGCGCCTCCCTGACGTGCATGGTTCGGCCGAAGCGTATCCGGGTCCAGCGCTCTCGACCAGACTCGTTGTCGCAGGATGCGCAGCACGCGTCCCAGGGCCTGCCCCAAGGACGAGCCCCCTTAATTGCAGGGCTTGGAATCCCTGACGCCGAATTTTCCCACCCCCCAAGGAAGATACTCAACTATGCGGTCTTGAACCGGCAAGGAATGATCAGATTTCTAATGAGTCTCCAACTTGTAGGGGCCCGTAGGTCGGGATGCGTCCACGAAACCCTACGCGGAAGGAGCGGAACATGGCCTTTTTAAAGCGGGAGTTACATCGGCAGGTCAAAGGCCCGGAAACCACCGAACTGGATCTTTGGAACCTAGTCTTCGACACTGACACCAAGCGCTTGTACGTCGAACATGAGTGGACCTACATGGATCCGCGTATTCGCGGGGCGGCGGACTATCGAACGGACGTAATGGATATCGCGGAGTATCTGTCGCAAGGCGGTCAAACCGCGGGCCACCGTGAACTCTGGCGGTTGCTGCGAGCGATCTTCAAGGAACAGTTCGAACCTGAGGAGGATGACCGCCAAGCGGCGCTTTCGGAGCAGCCCCCTGCTCAGGAAGTCGAGCAGAAGTCGCCAAGTCGCTGACGCAGATTGTGATGAGAGCCTCGCCATCGTCACCCGCGCGGCGTCTTTCCGACGCACAACAGGCCTATCCTCATGGCATGACGGCAAAGCCAGCGCTCGGCTTCAGAGACGGTCGACTTGCGCAGCGGCTGTCAGAGCATCTTGCCGACGACCTCGGTCATGTCCTCCACCGAGAAGGCTCGCAACGTCTCGGTGCGAACATTTCCCAAGGCGCCGAGGCTCAAGCTAAGCGTCATGGCGGAAAATTCATCCGGCGCATCGAGGATCGTCACAATGTCGAAGCGTCCCTGCGTCCAGAATAGTTCCTTTACCGTAATTCCGAAGGTCTCGGCCATTTTCTTGAAAGCCTCTGCCCGTTTCGGCGAGTCCTTTGCGCTCCGGACTCCCTGATCGGTGAAGTTGGCAAGCATAACGTAAGTTACCATCCTGGCTCTCCCTAATTGTCGGGCCTAACCGAACCTCCTGGTCGACTGTTCGCGGCCATCCATAGATCAGCGCTCGTGGATGCCCTGCGCACGGCTGTCTCACGAAAACTGCTCAAGGTCCGCTTTGAGCGCTACCAGGAAGCGAGCGGCTTCGCCGCCTGTCACGACGCGATGGTCGAAGGTGAGCGACAACGGCAGGACGCGCCTCACCGCCGGCTGGCCTCGATAGGCGACCACCCCTTGGGTAATCCGGCCGGCGCCTATGATCGCCACTTGTGGCGGTACGACGATCAGGCCGGCGAAGCGGCCTCCGATCATTCCGAAATTCGACAGCGTAATCGTCGCTCCGCGCAACTCTCCCGGAGGTATCGAGCGCGCGACCGCGTCCGCCCGCATCCGGTCAAGGCCGGCTCGCAGGTCCGATATGTCCCGCTCGGCGACATTGCGCAACACGGGAACGATAAGACCACCCCCGGTATCGACGGCGATGCCGAGATCGATACGGTCGATCAGACGCCGTTCACCGGCGTTGGAATTGTACCAGGCATTGAGCGAAGGCTCCGTCTTGCAGGCGACAGCGATCGCGCGCACCAGTCGGATTGTCACGTCCTCGCCGGTTCGCCAATCATCGATATCGGCCTCGTCGGTGACGCTGGCAGGAACGATCTCGGCATGAGCCGCTGTCATGCGCTGAGCCATCGCGCGCCGCAAACCGCGCAACGGTTCGGCAGGTCCGGTATGGGACAAGCCCTTGGCAGCCCGTTCCACATCCGCACGCGTGATGGTGCCGCCGGGTCCTGTGGCTTCGATCAGATCGAGGTCGACATCGAGCTTGCGGGCGAGCGCGCGCACTGCCGGATACACCTGGGCTTTCTGTCCAGCCGCTGGCCCGGAAGGTGCCGCTGCCGCCGGCGGCGGCTCGCCTGCGCCAAGTTCGCCGACAATGGTGCCGGTGTCTTGCTCGGGGCCTTCGGCAAACTCGACAAGCGGTGCGCCTACCTTCACCACATCTCCCTTGGCGCCAAACAGGTGCAGGATGCGTCCGCTCGAGGGTGACGGCACCTCGACGACGGCTTTGTCGGTCTCGACCGAAACCAGTGGCTGATCGGTAACGACGTGATCGCCTTCGTTGACATACCAGTTCACGATCTCTGCCTCTTCGAGGCCCTCTCCCAGATCCGGCAATACGAACTGGCGCATGGGACAAACCCGCTGGCAATCAGCTGAACTGGCACGCCTTGCGCGCGGCCGTGACGATACGATCAACCGACGGCATCATGTGTTGCTCGAGCCGCGCCATCGGAATGACCGTGTCGTAGCCGGTGACGCGGGCCACGGGTGCGAGCAGAGAGGTCAGAGCGCGCTCGGCGATCAGCGCCGCGATCTCGGCTCCGAATCCGCCGGTGCGTGTCGCCTCGTGCACGATGACACACCGCCCTGTTTTTGCGATCGAACCGAGCACCGTGATTTCATCGTAGGGCTTGAGCGTGGCGAGATCGATGACCTCGGCGGCGATGCCGTCAGCAGCCAGCGTGTCGGCCGCCGCCATGGTTTCCTTCAGCATCGCACCCCAGCTTATCAGCGTGACGTCGCGGCCTTCCCGCAGGACAAAGGCGACATCCAGCGGCAAAGCCTCACCGTTATCTTCCACCTCGCCTTTCGCCGCGCGGTAGATGCGGGTCGGCTCCAGAAATACCACCGGATCGGGATCGCGGATCGCGGCGAGCAGCAGTCCGTAGGCGCGCTCGGGCGACGAAGGAATGACAACGCGCAGGCCGGGGATATGGGCGAGCATCGCCTCGGTGCTTTCGGAATGGTGTTCCGGCGCGCGAATGCCGGCGCCATGCGGCGTCCGCAGAACCATTGGGCAGGTGAGCCGCCCCTGGGTGCGGTTGCGGAATCGGGAGGCGTGGTTCACCAGTTGATCAATGCAGGGATACAGAAACCCCATAAACTGGATCTCGCCGACGGGCTTCATCCCCTGCGCCGCCATGCCGACGCAGAGCCCGCTGATCAGGAGTTCGGCAAGTGGCGTATCGAGGACCCGCTCCGGGCCGAAGCGCGTTTGCAGGCCGACGGTTGCGCGGAAGACGCCGCCATTGATGCCGACATCTTCGCCAAGCACGACGACATCAGGGTCATCCTCCATCGCGCGGGCGAGCGCCAGATTGACAGCCTCGACCAACGTCACCTCAGGCATCGCCCTCTCCCGCAAGTTGGCGGCGCTGCGCGGCGTACGTCTCGGGCAGCTCGGCATAGAGATGATCGAACATGGTTTCGGGTCGGCGTGGCTCCGTTGCCAGATAGCACTCAACCGCCGCCTCGACGCGCTCATGGCACTCTGCGGCGAGCTGTTCTTCCTCCGCCTTGCTCCACATTTTTTGGCTCACGAGATAGTTCCTGAGGCGCGCAATCGGCTCTTCTTTCCAACGGGCCTGGACTTCGTCAGCCGAACGATAGCGTAACGCGTCATCGGAGGTCGTATGATCGCCGAGCCGGTAGGTGACCGCCTCGATGAAGCGCGGGCCCCGGCCCTCACGGGCGGCGGCAATGGCGTCTTCGGCCGCGGCGCGCATCGCCACAACATCGCTGCCGTCCACTTGCTCGCCTATAAAGCCGGCGGCGACGGCTTTCTGCGCCAGCGTTTCGCAACCGGTCTGTAGTCGTAACGGGACGGAAATAGCCCATTGATTGTTGGTGGCGACGAACACGACAGGCAATTTGTGCACGCCGGCAAAATTCATCGCCTCGTAGACATCACCCTTCGAAGTGGCGCCATCGCCGAACATGCATACGGCGACACGCGGCTGCTTGCGAAGCTTGAAGGCATAGGCAACGCCGGCGGCATGCGGCGCCTGCGATCCCACGGGAACGCAAAACGGGAAATCCTCGACCGGTCCGGAGAAGCAATTGCCCCGCTCGTCCCCTCCCCAGAACAGCAGGATCTCCTCCAGCTTAACGCCACGCCAGATCAGCGCGCCATTGTCGCGATAGGAGGGCAACAGCACGTCCTCTTCGCGCATCGCACTGGCTACGCCAACCGATACCGCCTCCTGGCCAAGCGAAACGGCGTACGTCCCGAGCCGGCCGGTGCGCTGCAATGCGACAGCCTTTCGGTCAAAGTTGCGCAGCAGCAGCATCGCTCGATAGAGCGCAGTGAGAAGGTTGGTATCGGAGGCGAATGCAGGGAGCGGCCGATTAATCGAGCCGTCTGGCGCGAGGTAATTGCGGTGGCGCACCTCAAAGCGCGCGATGACGGGAAGTCCTCCGTCTGACAATTTTTTGCTGGCCACGTCCTCGCTCCCGGAGCGATTCTGCATCCCACAATTCGTAATTGGTGCTGGGCCGGAACAATACAAGATGGGCACACCCATCTTGTATTGCTGCACCGCGCTCGCGAGGCGGCCTTTACCACCGTGGAAACGACACCGCGTCAGTGGTATATCAAGCCATGGCAAATGGTCAGGTTGTCCTCGTAACAACTGAACCGTTGGGAGGCGGTGCACCCGTTCGCTCGGTCTACTATGTGGCTGAACGGGATCCGGCAAAGGCCGAGGCAATCATCGCAGCAATGATGGCCCCGAATGAAAGGGTCGAGGCCTGGGGGCCGCTTCCGGCGCCGGCTGTCCAGGCGCTCGGATTGAAGCCCGGCGATTTCATGCGCGGGTGACATCAAGAAAAACTGTGAGACGCCCGCGCGATCTCCGGGCGCGACCGTTTTCAGGATGCCGTCACTTGCAAGGTTTGGAATCCCTGACGTCGAACCGGCCCATGGCGCCGGCAATCACGAAATCGTTGTAATCGAGTACCAGCGCGCGGGAGACGCCGTTTTCAAACAGCTCGAACGACATGGCGTAAACCGGCGTCTGCTCGCCGTCTTTCGCCTTGGCGTCGCGGTCGTAATAGCTCACGGTCACGGGCCAGCGGGTCAGCGCCTTCATCTGGTCGTTCACGGTCGACGGATCGGGCGATGCAATGCTTTGGGTGCCCGGGACCGGCTTCCCGATCACCGACAGCGTGTTGTAGACCTTCTCGCCATTATCCGAGCCGTCATAGACCATCAGCTCCAGCACCGACTTGCCCGCGCGCGCGGCGGCGATGATGTGCTGGATCTGCTCGGTCGGGAACACGACCTTGCCGTCGAGCTCGAACGTCTTGGCAACCGGCTGTTTCAGCTTGACCGTGATGCGGTCGCCGACCCGTTCCGCCACGCCGTCGATCGGCGCGGAGTCGGCATCGTTCATGCGGGTGTCGATCTTGAAGCGATAGCTCTTGCCGGCGGCATCTTCCCAGGAACGCGAGCGAAGATCGCTCAGCGTCAGCCTGCCCTCGCCGCTGTCGAGTTCGGACACCTGGCGGAATTCGGAGGTGTAGCCCTCGCAGACGCTGCCTGAAAAATTGTAGAGAATGCGCCCGCGCGCACCCGATATCGCATTGGATCCGCGCGACTTGACCAGCTTCAATTCATACAGCGCCTGGTGGGCGAGAAATGGCCCGCTGGCACCAGCCAGCGCCGGACCGCTTGTGAAGCCTGAGAGCAACGTGGCGGCAGCCGAAAATACCAGAGCACGAACCGGAATCGGGAACGAGCTAGCCATGTTCTATTTTTTCCTCGAGGGAGATTCGATTACATTAGTGACGGGTCCATTGCGCCGCAACTAGGGCGGTGCCATGAAAACGCAAGAATTCGAGGCCGAGGCGCGCCGTTTTTTGGCTTTTCCGGGCACGATCCGCCGCGATCGTCATGCTGGACAGAAGCTCTGCCGTCGCTTGCAAGACAAAGCGCGATGCGCGAAACAATGCGCGCCTGACCGCAGGTCAGGAACGGTCACATCAAAGCGGGGATGCAAACATGGCGGGTACGGTCGAACAGAAGCTGGCGGCACAAGGTATCGTCGTGAACGAGCCGCGCACCCCCATGGCGAACTATGTCGGCTTCGTGCGCTCGGGAAACCTGCTGTTCGTCTCGGGCCAGGTCTGCGCCGACGCCGAAGGCAAGCTGATCGCCAAGGGCAAGCTCGGGGCCGGCGTCACGATCGAACAGGGATACGCTGCAGCGCAGGGCTGTGGCGTCAATCTGCTGGCCCAGGTCAAGGCGGCGCTCGGCGATCTCGACAAGGTCGTGCGCGTGGTCAGGCTCGGCGGCTTCATCAATTCCGCGCCTGATTTTCTCGACGGGCCCAAGGTGCTCAACGGCGCCTCCGACCTGATGGTCACGGCATTTGGCGACAAGGGCCGGCACGCCCGCACCACGGTCGGCGTCGCTTCGCTCCCCTCGGATGCCGCCGTCGAGGTCGACGCGATCTTCGAGGTATCCTGAAGTGGAGCGGCTCTCGTGCGCGCGCCGGACTGGCTGACGGCAAGGCCGGTCGCTCATCGCGGCCTGCATGATATTTCGCGCGGCATCGTCGAAAACATGCCGGCGGCCGCGCAGGCCGCCGTCGACGGCAATTTCGCCATTGAATGCGATATCCAGCTTTCGTCCGACGGCGAGGCGATGGTCCATCACGACAATGCGCTCGGCCGCCTCACCGACGGTTCGGGCGCGTTGCTCGGTATGACCGCGGCCGAACTCAAGGCCGTCAATTTCAAGGATACGCCGGAGCGGATGATGACGCTCGGCGATCTCTGTTCGCTGGTCGGAGGCCGCGTGCCGCTGGTGATCGAGGTGAAAAGCCATTTCGACGGCGATCGCCGGCTGGTGAAGCGGATGGCCAAGGTGCTCGCCTCTTATGACGGCCCGGCGGTCGGGATGTCCTTCGATCCGGATCAGGTGGTGGCGTTGCGCGAACTGATCCCTGGCCGCGCCCGCGGCATCGTAGCCGAACACGACTATACCGCCGAGGAGTGGCCGGAAGCGTCGGCGGAACAGCGCCGCGGCATGACGCATCTGCGCCACGCTTTTCGCACCCGGCCGCATTTCGTCGCCTATTGGGTGAATGAGCTGCCCGCAGCCGCGCCCTGGATCGCCCGCAACGTCTTAGGCCTTCCGTTGTTAGCCTGGACCGTGCGCACACCGGAGCAGCGTGCGCAGGCGGCACGCTACGCCGACCAGATGATCTTCGAGGGTTTCCTGCCGGGAACCTGATGCTGTCAGCGCCACCTTGAACTCGCCTGCCGGATGCACGATCTTTGCAGGGCGTTGGTCGCCATGCGCGATGGCTGATCGCATGATGGGACCGGTTTGAATTTCTAGATGGCATCATCCGAAATCACTCTCGAAGCCGTCCCCTCCGTCAGCGACATCAAAGCTGCGGATTGGGACGCCTGCGCAAATCCGGCGGGCGACCCGAATGGCCTCGATAGCCTGGACACGCTGGCTCCGCGGAACGGCTCCTGCGCCGCTGCAAAGCCGGCCTATAACCCCTTCGTTTCTCATGCCTTTTTTGTAGCCGCGGAAGCTTCTGGCTCGGCCTGCGCCCGCACGGGCTGGGGTCCTCGGCATCTGCTGGCACGGCTCAACGGCGAGATCGTCGGCGTCGTGCCCTGCTATCTGAAAGCCCATTCGCAAGGCGAATATGTCTTCGACCGCGGCTGGGCGGATGCTTATGAGCGCGCCGGCGGACGTTATTATCCCAAGCTGCAGGCCTCGGTGCCGTTCACGCCGGCCACCGGCCCCCGACTTCTGATCCGCGACGGCGTCGACCGCGAACAGATCGGCTCAGCGCTGGCGCGCGGGCTAATGGCGCTGTGCAACGCGACCCACGCCTCCTCCGTGCATGTGACCTTTGCCCGCGAGGCGGAAGCGAAGTTATTGGGTCAGCATGGCTTCCTGCAACGGAACGACCAGCAGTTTCACTGGCACAACGAGGGCTATGGTAGTTTTGACGATTTCCTGAACTCGCTGAATTCGCGTCACCGCAAAGCGATCAAGCGCGAGCGACGCGAAGCGGTGGCCGCCGGCGTCACGATCCACCGCTTGACCGGAGCCGATATCACCGAGGACGCGTGGGACGCATTCTTCACGTTCTATATGGAGACCGGCTCGCGCAAATGGGGCCGCCCCTATCTCACGCGAAAATTCTTCTCGCTGATCGGCGAGAGCATGAGCCGCGACGTGCTCCTGGTGATGGCCAAGCGAAACGGCCGCTGGATTGCGGGTGCCATCAATTTCATCGGATCGGACACGCTGTTCGGCCGCAATTGGGGCGCCATCGAGCATCACCCGTTCCTGCATTTCGAGGTCTGCTACTATCAGGCGATCGATTTTGCGATCGAGCGCGGCCTCAAGGTCGTCGAGGCCGGCGCGCAGGGCGAGCACAAGCTGGCCCGCGGTTACCTGCCGCAAATCACCTATTCCGCGCATTTCATCGCCGATCCCGATTTACGCCGCGCGATCGCCGACTATCTGAAGCGCGAGCGCGCCTATGTGGCCGAGGTCGGACGGGAACTGACCGAGGCCGGCCCGTTCCGCAAGGCCGCCGACGAGACTTGACCGGTTGAGCTGCCGACGTGAGATTTGAGATCAAACCTTGAGGGAAGAAGCCCATGCCCGCCTACGACGCCAACAATCCCTTCGCAAAAATCCTGCGCGGCGAGTTTCCCTGCCACAAGGTTTATGAGGACGACCATGTGCTGGCCTTCCTGGACATCATGCCGCGTTCGCCGGGCCACACGCTGGTGATCCCAAAAGTCCCTGCCCGCAACATCCTCGACATCGCGCCAGACGATTACGCCCACGTCGCGCGCGCCGTCCACAAGATTGCCGCCGCCGCCATGAAGGCGTTCAAGGCCGACGGCATCACCGTGCAGCAATTCAACGAGCCCGCCGGCGGCCAGGTCGTGTTTCATTTGCACATGCACGTCATGCCGCGCCACGATGGCGTGGCGCTGCTGCCGCCCGCGAGCCGCAAGGAAGATGTGAAGGTGCTGGAGGACAACGCGACCAAGCTGATGGCGGCGCTGGGGTAGCTTTCAACCCCCACGACGTCATTGCGAGCGCGTGGAGAAGCCTAATCCCCCTCCACATCCCCGCTCTTCGCCTCCGCCAGCGGCGAGAACTCGCAGCGGTCCGGCTTGACGTCGAGCAGCGGCGTCTCGTCGAGGCAGTCGAGGCCGCGCACTAGGATCGTGTTACCTTCGACGCCGACGAACTTCACGATCGAGGTGCCGATCGGATTGGGCCGCACCGGCGAGCGCAGCGAGAAGGTGCCGCGGGTTTTCCGGTTGTTCTTCGGGCTCTGCAGCACGAGATCGCGGCGCGAGTGATGCAGCCAATAGATCACTTCGAGATTTTCATAGAAGTCGACGCCCTTGATGGCGGGCACCCAGGGCTCGAAAATCTCGAGCCGGCAAACCGGGCCGTCGTGGCGGCCCTGTCGCGGTGTGTCCAGCCGCGACTTCCAGGGCGTCCGGATGCGGCCGATGAAGACCAGCCCGGCATCGCGGGCCGGCGGCATGTCGACGGTAACTTCGCCCTCGCGGAGTTTGGTGTCCTGAACCATTGCCTAATCCAGTGAGATGGGCACCGATCGCGTGCAACCTTTCTTGTCGGGGCGGGACAGTACCGGATTGTGGGCCATGCAATCAACCGAGCCACCATTTCCCGGCCAGAAGGATGATCTCGCCAGAGACCACGCCGGCAAAGATCGAGCGTCGCGTCAGCATGAACACCGCGAAGCCTGCGGCGACCGCGCCATAGCGCAGCCAGTCCGGCACGCCGGCCAGCGCGCCCGGCGGCTGCACCAGGATTTGCGCTATGACGCCGGCGAGAATCGCGGTCGCCACCGCCCTCACCCACACCAGGACTTCCGAGCCCTCGTCGACGCCGGCGCCGAACCACAGCCCGGCCATCCGCCAGATCTCGTTGGGCAGGAAACCTGCAAGCACGAGGACCAACAGCGCGTGCGGGCTGCCGAAAAACTCGCTCATGCGCGCGCCCTCTCCCGCCACCAGTGCACGCCGTAGGCAATGCTGCCGGCGGTGACGCCGCTGATCAGGATGTCGACGCCGGTATGCAGCATCGACACCAACGGAAACAACGAAAGCCCCAGCACCAGCGCCAGCACATCCGATATCTGCTTGCAGTTGCGCGCCGTCGACAGCAGGAACGCCAGCGGCGTCAGCAGCAGGATCGCCGCAGCGAACAGCGGCGGCAGCTTGGCAGCAAGTGCATAGCCAAACGTAGTCGCGATCATGCAGACGGTGACCAGCCCGCAGCCGAGGCCATGCGTGAACGCAATCCGCCGCTCGCGCGGCACTTTTGGCAGCAGCCGATAGCATTCGACCCAAAGCGTGACGGCGATGAAATGCGTCGCCAGCACGAGGTGACGGCGCCTGGTCTTGGACGTCTTCATCAGCGGCAGCACCGATACCACCATCGGAAACAGCCGGATCGCGCTCACCGTCACCGCAATCGCCGCCTGCACCGCGGTCGCCCCGGAGCCGAGCGTCGAAATCAGGATGATCTGCGCCGGACCAGCCCATACCAGCAGCGTGCTGCCGAGCACCCAGCCGAGGCTGAAATGGCTGTCATGGGCCAGCGCGCCGATGCCGAGATAGGTCGCAAACAGCACCAGCGTCAGCACGGTGGATGCGACCGAACTCACGCCCAATGCGAAGGCGCGAAAGGGGCTTTTCCATTGGGGAGAGTCGAGTGGAGGCAGTGCCACGGATGACCGGATGGAGGTTTGAGTCGTCGCGGGGCATAGGGCTGGCGAAAGCCCCTTGCGTCAAGGAACCTAGCTACAGAGCTGTTATGCGTTGGTAAGCCGTTTCCCCGTCATTGCGAGCGAAGCGACGCAATCCATAGCACGGCATACCTGATAGATGGATTGCTTCGTCGCTAGCGCTCCTCGCAATGACGGGATCAAGCCCCGTAATCTGGTCTCATCACCCCGGCACGCCCCTGTTTCTCAGCACAAAACACGCGCCTCCCGCTTTGCGGATGCGGTTGCAGAGGTCGTCGGCCTCGCCGCGTGTGTCGGCGCCGAAGCGCACCTGGTAGAACGTCGCCGGGCCGCGGCTGCGCAGGCGCGAGGCGAGAATGCTGGGGTCGCGATTGCCGATCGCGCTCGAAAGACGAGAGACCGCGCGCCCATACATCGCAAGCGCCTTGTCGCGGGAAAAGCCGGCGGCGAGCTGCACGCCCCACACCTTCGCGGCGGCGAGCTTCACGCGCTGCTCCAGCCCGGCGATAAAGGGATTGGGCGCTTGTTTCAAAAGCGCCATCAATTCGCGGCAGCTCGATGTCGGGATTCGTTGGGGCTGCTTGCCGCCCTTTCCCGCCGCGGCCCACTCCTCGACCGTGGAGCCGGTGATGGCGATCACGTAGCTGCGGGTTTCCTGCGGCATCCCACCAGTGCCGGCCAGCCATTCCTGCACCCGCCGCGGGCCGGCATTGTACGCCGCGGCGGCGAGCCCGAGATTGCCGAACTGGTTGCGCAGCTCGTCGAGAAACTCGGCCGACTTCGGCAGCGCCTGCACGGGATTGAAGGGATCGAGCAGGCCGCGCTCGTTCGCCGTTCCCGGCATGAACTGCGCAATGCCCTGCGCCCGCGCGCCGCTGCGCGTCACCGGCCCGACAGCATCGGACTGAAAGCGGCTCTCCTGCCAGATCACGCGCGCGAAGAACTCCAGCGGCAGGTCCGAGGCCCTCGCCGCCGACTCGATCATCAGGCACATCGCCTCGCGCGCCTCGCTCTCGCGCGCGGTGGCCGGCCTTTGGCTAGGCGTCGCGCTCGACCGGGTAGCCTCACCCGCGTCCTCGGCGAAGGCGTTCGCTACCGAGGACAAAAGCCACAGCGTGCACCATAGGGAGCGAAGAAACCGACCTTTTTGCATGGCAGTTCGCAATCCGGGAATGCGCATTGCGGTGGAAATGTTGGTCAAACGATCATGGCTTGCAGGTGGGTCCGCCGCCTCTCGGCTGCGCGCCGCCTTTTTTGCGTTGCAATTGCTCCTAAATCCCCGCCATCGGAACCGGCGTTAATTTACGTTAACGCCGCATTTTGCGGCGGCCGGACTTTTACCGGCAACAAAGCGGGGTAAAAGTCTCCTCACTTTTTTGGGAGAACTTTCAATGCAGGACCGGCGCGAGAGCGTGCGCGACAAGGTGATGTATGGCGGCGTCGCCGAGATCGGCGAACACGGCGCGACGCGCGAATGCATCGTCCGCAATATCTCCGATCACGGCGCGACCATCGAATTCAGCAATGACATCCAGTTGCCGAAAGAGCAGCTCTCGCTGCGCATCGCGCGCAAGGGTCGCTCCTTCCTCGCCAGGGTCATCTGGTGGCGCGACAATTTCGTCGGTGTCGCATTCTATGGTCAAAGCCCGGCCGAGCCGGTCTCCGATCTCGAGGAGCGGCTGCGCAGAAGCGAGATCAAGAAGCGGCAACTCGAACGCCGGATCGACGAGTTGCTCGGCGAGCGCTGAGCGCCGACGGGTCTTGTAGGCAACACCATAGACGACTTACGGTGCCGCGGCCCAACCACGGTATTGCTGGAGTTAGCATGTCTCCAAAACCGCCAGACGACCTGCCCGTCTATCGCCTGCTGACCGGCAAGGATGACGCTGCCTTCTGCCGGCGCGTTTCCGAGGCAATTGAGCTCGGATATGTACTGTATGGCTCGCCTTCCGTGACGTTCAACGGTGAATATGTCGTGGCCGCCCAAGCGTTGGTTTGGCCGGGCAGTTAGGGCATCAAAAAGCCGGCGGTCTTGCGACGCGCCGGCTCTTCGTTTCGGATTGAGGCCGCTTATGCCTTGACCAGCGGTCCCTTGGACGCAGGCCCCTTGGAGCCGCCGCCCCCGTTGGGGCCGCCCGGCTTCGGTTTGCGCTTGCGCGCCCCCGGCAGCTTCTCGGGCTTCGGCGTGACCGGGCCCTCGACGAACTCGAAGCCGATCTTGTCTTTGCCCTCGGCGTCCTTGACCAGCACGACGCGGACATGGCCACCGCCCTTGAGCTGACCGAACAGCACCTCGTCCGCGAGCGGTTTCTTGATGTACTCCTGGATCACGCGCGCCATCGGCCGCGCACCCATCTGCTCATCGTAGCCATGCTCGATCAGCCAGGCCTTGGCTGGTTCCGACAGCTCGATGGTGACGTCGCGGTCGGCGAGCTGCGCCTCGAGCTGCAGCACGAACTTCTCCACCACCATACCGATGACGTCGGCGTTGAGGTGAGCGAACGAAACGATCGCGTCCAGCCGGTTGCGGAATTCCGGCGCGAACTGGCGGTTGATCGCCTCATGGTCGTCGCCTTCCCGCTTGTTGCGCGTGAAGCCGAAGGCTTGGCGCGCGAGGTCGGCAGCGCCCGCATTCGTGGTCATGATCAGGATCACGTTGCGGAAGTTGACCTGCTTGCCGTTGTGATCGGTCAGCCGGCCGTGATCCATGATCTGCAGCAGCACGTTGTAGAGATCCGGATGCGCCTTCTCGATTTCGTCGAGCAGCACCACGCAGTGCGGATGCTGGTCCACGCCATCGGTCAACAGGCCGCCCTGGTCGAAGCCGACATAGCCAGGAGGCGCGCCGATCAGACGCGACACCGTGTGCCGCTCCATGTATTCGGACATGTCGAAGCGAAGCAGCTCGACACCGAGCGAGGCCGCAAGCTGTTTTGCAACTTCGGTCTTGCCGACGCCGGTCGGACCGGAGAACAGGTAGGAGCCGATCGGCTTTTCCGGTTCGCGCAGGCCGGCGCGCGCCAGCTTGATCGCGGCGGATAGCGACTCGATCGCCTTGTCCTGGCCGAACACCACGCGCTTCAAGGTCTGCTCAAGGTGCTTCAGCACCTCGGCATCGTTCTTTGACACGCTCTTGGGCGGAATCCGCGCCATGGTCGCGATCGTAGTCTCGATTTCCTTGATGCCGATCGTCTTCTTGCGCCGGTTCTCGGCGACCAGCATCTGCGCCGCGCCGGACTCGTCGATCACGTCGATCGCCTTGTCGGGCAGCTTGCGGTCGTGGATGTAGCGCGAGGAGAGCTGCACGGCCGCCTCGATCGCCTCATTGGTGTATTTCAGCCGATGGTAATCCTCGAAATAAGGCTTGAGGCCCTTCAGGATCGCGATCGCGTCTTCCACCGTCGGCTCGTTGATGTCGATCTTCTGGAAGCGGCGCACCAGCGCGCGGTCCTTCTCGAAATGCTGGCGATATTCCTTGTAGGTGGTTGAGCCCATGCAGCGGATGTTGCCCGCGGCGAGCGCCGGCTTGAGCAGGTTGGACGCGTCCATTGCGCCGCCGGAGGTGGCCCCTGCTCCGATCACGGTGTGGATCTCATCGATGAACAGGATGGCGTTCGGATGCGCCTCCAGCTCCTTCAACACCTGCTTCAACCGCTCCTCGAAATCGCCGCGATACCGCGTGCCCGCGAGCAGCGTGCCCATGTCGAGCGAGAATACGGTGGCCGCAGCCAGCACTTCCGGCACCTCGCTGTCGACGATGCGCTTGGCGAGCCCTTCCGCGATCGCAGTCTTGCCAACGCCGGCATCGCCGACGAACAGCGGGTTGTTCTTCTGGCGGCGGCACAGCACCTGGATGGCACGGTTGATCTCGGCATTGCGCCCGATCACCGGATCGATCTTGCCGTCCCGCGCCTTCTTGTTCAGGTTGACGCAATAGGTCTCGAGCGCCTCGCCCTTCTTCTTGGCGTCCTCGTTGCCCTTGGTCTCGGTCTCCTCGTCGACGCCGCGCACCGGGCGCGCTTCGGAGACGCCCGGCCGCTTGGCGATGCCATGGCTGATGTAGTTGACCGCGTCGTACCGCGTCATGTCCTGCTCCTGCAGGAAATAGGCGGCGTGACTTTCGCGCTCCGCGAAAATCGCGATCAGCACGTTGGCGCCGGTGACTTCCTCGCGCCCCGATGACTGGACGTGTATCACCGCGCGCTGGATCACGCGCTGGAAACCGGCCGTCGGCTTGGCGTCATCGGCGCCGTCAGTCACCAGATTTTCGAATTCGGTCTCGAGATAATTGACGAGGCTGGTGCGCAGCTTGTCGAGATCGACGCTGCACGCGCGCATCACCGCAGCCGCATCCGAGTCATCGATCAGCGACAGCAGAAGATGTTCGAGCGTCGCATATTGATGATGGCGCTCGTTTGCAATCGCCAATGCACGATGCAGGGATTGTTCAAGGCTTTGGGAAAAAGTTGGCATTCGCGTCCTCTATGGCCCCCGGTCATCATGATCGCCATTACCCGGTGAGGCAACAACAACCTTCGTCATCCCCTGTCATATAGTTACACACGATCGTGGCGAAAGACCGGTTCCGCAAGCGTAGTTTTCCTCTAAATTCGCCGCACCACGGCGGCGGCACGCGACCCTCTCCCCTGAAAAAACTGCCGGGAATACGGTCGGCGTCCATCAACACCGATCCATGCAATCCCGTTCCTTATTTCCGGCCGGATCGCGAGCCACGCGCGGCTATTTTTTTTCCATCACACATTGCAGTGGGTGCTGGTGCTTGCGCGCAAAATCCATCACCTGCGTGACCTTGGTCTCGGCAATCTCGTAAGTAAACACGCCGCACTCACCGATCCCGTGGTGATGGACATGGAGCATGATCTTGGTGGCCGCTTCGGCGTCCTTCTGGAAGAACTTCTCCAGCACATGAACGACGAACTCCATCGGCGTGTAGTCGTCGTTCAAAATAAGGACCCGATAGAGGTTCGGACGCTTGGTCTTCGGCTTGACCTTGGTGATGACCGATGTTGATGGTCCGCCGGTTCCGGCGTTGCGGTTCTCGTCATTGCTCATTCGGGGAGCAGAGGGTGACTTTGCCGGCACGGACGGACAAGCTTTGAAGGTTGGCTGCAACATGGCTCAGGCGTTCGAAATTCCAAAAGGGGATGACCGGAGGGCGCATCCTGGCCCACACGCGATCGGCTCTGAGGTGAGCCACCGCCTGGTACCCAGTAACGCTTATTCCAGATCGCCGCTCCCGGTCCGACCCGTTGGCCGGATCGGCACCTGGAATATGGGTCCGCCGCCGGATCGCCGCAAGCGCACTGATGTTGCCCTGCCACGTCCCTCGACCGACCCGATTCCCGGCTCGGCTATCCGGAGCAAGGTTAATCGTTTCTCACGGATTTGACAAAGGACGGCGACGGGTCGTTTAGCCGCCGTTGAGCATGCCGGGGTCTTTTGGCGACCGGTTTGGCGGTGCACCGGGTTTGACCCGTTTTTGGCGGAACCGGTTTACCGCCTGTTTAGCGGCCCGGGCGGAAATGCCCGTAAGAAATCACATTTGCGGTGAGGCCATGCTCGATACAGTCGTATTCCGTCGCTTTCGCACGGCTGCCAGCCGGTTTGTCGGCGCCAATGACGGCAACATCGCGATCCTGTTCGGGATCGCGGTAATCCCGATCATCGCTTTCGTCGGCGCAGCGGTTGATTACACCCGCGCCAACAGCGCCCGCTCCTCGATGCAGGCCGCCCTCGATTCCACCGCGCTGATGCTGGCGAAGGACCTGACCGAGGGCACAATCCAGGCCTCTGAAATCTCGGAGAAGGCAGACGCGTATTTCAAGGCCCTCTATACCACGGACGCCAAGTCGGTCACGATCAAGGCAAGCTATACCCCAACCTCCGGCAACGGCGCGACCATCCTGGTCAACGGCTCCGGCGCGGTGGATACCACACTCATGCGGATCGCCGGCTTCCCGACCCTGGACTTCAATACCAGTTCCACTTCGGCCTGGGGCAGCAAGCGCATGCGCGTGGCGCTGGTGCTGGATAATACCGGGTCGATGGATGCGAATGGCAAGATGGGGGCCATGCAAAAAGCCGCCACGGACATGATCACGGACCTGTCCAAATACTGGAAGAAGACCGGCGACGTTTACATCTCCATCATCCCGTTCGCGAAAGACGTCAATGTCGGCACCGCGAATGTCGATGCGTCATGGATCAATTGGGCAGAGTGGGAGGCTGAGCCTCCGATTCTGAACGACAAATCCAAAAGCATTAATAATGCCTTCAGGACGGCCATAGCTGGTTCGGACTGTCCTTTCTCGAAAAGCACGCACGGCTTTGTTTGTATGGACAGGCCCGCAACACAAAGCGGAGCTCAGACCAGAAGCAAAATACCTTCGAACGGCTACATCTGCCCCGGCCTCGATAACGGCCAAAAGGTGTCCGGCAAAGCCAACATTTACTACAATGGGTGCTACACGACCACGACCGGCTCGAGCGCAAGTTGCGGAGCATTCGGACCGAGCAGATGCACGTGCTTCGGGAGCGGCTCAAGCAAGGTCTGTCACTTTTGGCGTGGTGATGACACCGCGGCGACGGCGCCAGCAAGGCCCGCGCGCAGCACCTGGACCGGCTGCATCAACGATCGCGACCAGGCTTACGACACGACGAACATCGCACCGGGATCAAGTGGCGGCAGCCCATCAACGCAGTTCTATGCGGAACAGTGGTCTCAATGCCTTGACTCAACGGTGACACCGATGAGCGAGAATTTTCAAACTCTCAAGGATCAGATCAACGCCATGGTTGCCAGCGGCAATACCAACCAGGCGGTGGGTCTGGCATGGGGCTGGCAATCCGTCAGTACGGATAATGGCCCTATCAAGGCGCCACCGAAAGAAGCCAACTACGTCTACCAGGACTTCATCGTCCTGCTGTCCGACGGACTGAACACCCAAAACCGCTGGAGTTCATCCACGTCGAGCATTGACGCCCGTCAAAAGATCCTCTGCCAGAACATCAGGGATGATAAGTTGCACCCCGTCACGGTGTTCACGATTCAGGTCAACATCAATAGCGCCGATGCGGAGTCCCAGGTGCTGAAGGAGTGCGCGACTCCCGATGGCAGCTTCCAGATGATCACGAGCGCCACTCAGACTTCGGATGCATTCAAGAACATCCTCACGCAAATCTCCAGGCTCCGCGTCGCGAAATAAGCGCCGCGAAAAGCTCACGAAAAAAGCCCGGCCGTTACGGCCGGGCTTTTTGTTTTCGAAATAGGGAGCCGCGAATTAGTGCGCGGCCGGGGTGAACTTCGCGACCAGGCCTTCATAGGGCTTGTAGGCCTGCTTGGCGAGGTCGGTGTAGAGGCCCGCAATCTTCTGCGACTCCGCGACGAAGGTTTCGTAGGAAGAACGCGCAAATTCGGTCTGGGCTTCGAGCGCCTTGTCCAGCGACTTCACGCCGGAGAGCTTTTCGACAAACGACTTGGTGTCTTCGAACGATTTCTTGGCGTAGTCGCCGTAGGCGGTGGCGATCGCCTGAACGCCGCTCTGCACGTTGGTTGCGGAAGCGGCAACCGATTCGAGATGCTCTTTGCCGTAGTTCTGAATGTCTTCAATTTTGACCATCATGGAGTCCTTTCCCAGACTGAGCGTTCCTATTGCCGGGAGGTCCCGGCTCCCTGACCACAACGCCCCTATATGTGCACCGCACAATAAAGTCAAGGATTCTTGTGCGGCGCACAAATATGGTCAATTAACAAAAACCCCGGGGTCTTACGCAACGGT
This sequence comes from Bradyrhizobium sp. AZCC 1577, assembly GCF_036924575.1. NCBI lineage: Bacteria > Pseudomonadati > Pseudomonadota > Alphaproteobacteria > Hyphomicrobiales > Nitrobacteraceae > Bradyrhizobium > Bradyrhizobium sp. AZCC 1577. The sequence continues at coordinate 4,160,379 of NZ_JAZHRQ010000001.1, read as the reverse complement.
TAATTAATCTTTTGGAAACTCGCTCCGCCTAACCTGATTCCTGGACTTGTTCGTCTTCCGACAGACAGCCCGAAAGCTGTTTGTGAACAGCATCTTAGCTAGAAAAGCGACCTGATCGGCCACTCCAGCCTCGCACCATGGCCGGACCGGCGCTTCGAACGGGGAACCATCAGCGGCTGGTGGGCACAATTTTGCCTCACGAGCCGGTGATCAAGACTGAAATTGGGACGGGGAAGTAAATGCTTCGTACAACCTTGGCTTCCTCGCGCGCATTGCGAATGTGCGCCCTCGGACTGGTTACCTTCACGACAGCAATATTGATCTCGAGCGAGAGCGCCGAGGCGCGCCGCTCCAAGCACCGTCGCCACCATCACGTCGCGCGCGAAAGCTATAGCCCGCAATTCTCCTCCATCATCGTCGACGGCAATTCGGGCGCGGTGCTCGCCTCCAACAATCCCGACGGCATCCGGCGCCCGGCGTCGCTGACCAAGATCATGACGCTCTATCTGCTGTTCGAGCGCCTGGAATCCGGCAAGATGAAGCTCGACACCGAGATGGAAGTCTCCGAGCACGCCTCCGAGCAGGCGCCGACCAAGCTCGGCCTGCGCCCGGGCCAGACCCTGAAGGTCGAGGACGCCATCAAAGGCCTAGTGACGCGTTCCGCCAATGACGCCGCTGTCGTGGTCGCCGAAGCGATTGCCGGCGATGAAGCCGAATTCGCCAGGCTGATGACGCGCAAGGCGCGCGCGCTCGGCATGAGCAAAACCACCTATCGCAACGCCTCCGGCCTGCCCAACGACGAGCAACTGACCACCGCGCGTGATCAGGCGACCCTCGGCCGCGCCATCCAGGATCGCTTCCCGCGCTACTACCGCTACTTCGCGACCACGGTGTTCAATTATCGCGGACAGTCGATCCGCAACCACAATCGCCTGCTCGGCAATGTCGAAGGCGTCGATGGCATCAAGACCGGCTACACCCGCGCGTCCGGCTTCAACCTCGTAAGCTCGATGCGCCGTGGCAACCGCCACCTGATCGGCGTGGTGCTGGGCGGCCGCAGTGGCGGTTCGCGCGATGCCACCATGCGCAACCTGCTGGCCGAAAACCTCGAGAAGGGCGCGACCAAGCGCACCGTCGTTGCGATCACCGAGCGCAATCCCGCCGACGGCACCGTCGATGTCGCCGCAGCCGAGACCGTTGCGCGTCCGGCCGAAACGGCTCAGTCCGGCGGCGCCCTCGCCGCCGCCGAGCCGGGGCTCGCCGCCATGCCGGCCACCCGCTCGATCGCGCCGGCCAAGCCGTCGCTGATGGCGGCCGCAGCCGCTGCCCTGCCCCCACCGCCCGCCAAGGTCGAACAGAGCAAGTTCGAGCAGCAAGCCAGGCCCGAACCCGCACCATTGACCAACGGCGTCATCCAGACCCAGCCGATATCAGCGATCCCCGGCTCGGCCGAGCCGATGAAGCCGGTCAAGGTCAAGACGGTTCAGGTCAAGGCTGGACCGATGAAGCTCGCTTCAGCCGGCCCCTCGCAGCCCGCGGCGCCGCCGATCACCAACACCATTCCGGCCCGCCCTGAAATCGCCGAGACCTCCAGCGCCGTCGTCGCAAAGGTCGCGGAGACCAAGGCCGAAGCCGCCAGGGTCGCGATGCCGCCGCAGCCTGCCAATCACGGTACCGGACAAGGCGTGCTCGGCGTGTTGCCCGCTTCCAGCCTGACACAGCCCCCCTCGCAAGCCCCGCACTCGCAGGCGCTGGCCTATGCCGATCCGGCACCCCACACCCAGCCACCGGCCGTCCAGCAGAACAGCGCCGTCAAGCCGGCCGCGCCGGCCGTGGTCCGCACCGGCTGGATCATTCAGGTTGGTGCGCTCGAAAGCGAAAGCGAGGCCAAGCAGCGGATCGATCTCGCCCGCACCAAGGCCAGCGCGCTGCTCAGCAAGGCCGATCCGTTCACCGAGCCGGTGGTCGCCAAGGACAACCGCACGCTCTATCGGGCCCGCTTCGCCGGTCTCGATCGCGATCAGGCTGAAGCGGTTTGCAAGACCCTCAAGCGCGCCGACATTTCCTGCATGACCGTTCGCAACTGATCTGGACGGTTCCTTTGAATTTGGCAAAGCCGGCGCCGCAAGCGCCGGCTTTGTTGTTTTCCAAGCACAGTCGCAACGGCTCTCGCGAGATCACGCCCAAGGCGGTCCGCGAAAACTTCTCGTCAAGAATTTCCGGTTAGGTTTCCCTGCAATGAACGATCGACCACGCCGGACAACGGCGGGCGATATGGGGCGTCAGTCAGAGAACGGCATGGAAGCAACTCGCGGTTTGTAGCGTCGGTGGCGTGAGCCGGAGTTAGCTAGAATGCGTGCGAAGAAGAGTATCCTTGGCCTCGTTTACGCGGGCAGCGAGGTACGTCGAGCCCCCCTGGTCGGGATGCAGTTTCTTCATCAGGGCGCGGTGCGCCCGGCTGATGTCGTCACGCCCCGCCCCCGGCTGCAGGCCAAGGATCTGATAGGCTTCCTCGTCCGTCATTTTTCCGCTCGCCGCCGTGCGGCGCTGCCCCCCTGCCGCATCGCCTTGCGCGTTCTGACGCCAAGCGGGAAACCGGCGGTCAAGATAGCTTTCAAGTAAGGCGACGCTCTCGGCGTCGAAGGCCGGTATCATCGCGATCAATTGCGGCAGATCGAACTCGCCGAGCGAACGCCCGGCATTCGGCCCGTCCACGATCCGCCCCGACAGTTCGCCGCTGTCGTGATCGAGACTCATGTCAAGAAACTGCGAGCGGACGCGCGAGGCCTGCCCCGACGAACGCTGCGCGCCGCCGCCGAATATCCCGCCGATATTGCTGAAGCCGCCCGGCCCGAACGGCGACCAGCCGAGCAGGCCGGCGCCGAAGATGCCGAGCGGAATTGCCACCGCAAGCTCGCCGCGCAGCCCGGTGAAAGCTGCGACCGCCAGCGCCACCACGCCGCCCACGATCTTGATCACGCGCGCGAGCACGACCGGGTTGGCTGCACGAAACATCTGCAGCAGCAAGTACAGAACGACAACGGCGATAACGCCGGCAATCAGGGTTGCCATGGCTCCAATATAGCGGCACTGGCGCCGAAAAGCATGGCGCTGGGCCTGGTCGCAACCAAAGTCGTAATCACTTCATCTGGCCGATCAGCGCGGCCGCGCCGCTTGTTGTCTTCGACAGCCGCAGCAGCGCTTCGCGCCCGCCGGCGGCGTAGGCTGCGGCGGCGCGCAGCAGTTCGCGCAACTGCGCCGCGGCGCCAGGGTCGAACCTGCACCATGCGCCGCCGGTGAGCCGCGCAATCTCCCGGAACGCCTGCTCGGCGGTCGGGTCGTGGCCTTCCTGGAACATGAACACGGGTACCTTGAGCAGGCCGAGTTCGCCGGCCTTGGCGCAGAGGTCGTCGACGGATTCCTCCATGGCATCGCCGACGAACACCACGGCGCGCACGCCGGACGCCACCGCCTCGCGGCGCGCCTCCGACAGCACCTTGCCGATTTGAGTGTTGCCGCCCTGGCAACCGATCTTGCTCATCAACCTTGCCAGTTGCGCGGAATCGGAGATCCAGCCCGTGGCGCGGCATTCGTTGAAGCCGCGGTAATAGACCAGCCTTATGTCGAGGCTGCCGAGCGAGGCCGCCTCGCGAAACATGTCGGCCTGCAGCGCGCAGGCCATGTCCCAGGTCGGCTGCCGGCTCATGGTGGCGTCGAGCGCAAACACCAGTTTTCCCCTGGCGCCCGGGCGGTGCGGCGACATCGCGCGCGCTTTCGCCACGAAGGCTGCGATGTCCTCCGACGCCGACGGCTTGGCCTCCGGCAATGGACCGCCTTTACGTGTCTCGGCCTTTGCCGAAGCAACATCGCCTGCCGATTTTGGCTTGATGGGTTCGCCGGCCATGAGCGCTCGCGAGTATGTAGCAAGCTCTATGTGGGACGGTGCACGGCGCCGGTCAATGCGCCGGACGGTGGCGCAGCCGCAAACGCACGATAGCGGTCAGTTGCCTAGTTCGTGACGGACTTGTTCTTCGGCGCTGGGTTGCTGGCCAACGGCACGGACAGCGGCACCGGTCCCGGGCTGCTGGTCAGAACGTCCGGTATCTTGGTCGGCACGGGCTTCAACGTGCCGCTCTTGTCGGATTCGTCTAGGAACTTGTCGAGCATCGACTGGATCGAGGATTTGGCTGCGTCAGGGCCGGTGTCCCGCATATCGTTGTGCTGGAAGCCAGTGTTCACGACGGTGATGCCGGCCTGCTCGCATTGCTCGTCGTCAGGCACGACGCCGGGGTCCGCTTTGAAATGCGTGTCCTGGGAGCGGAACGACAGGATCTTGAACTTGCCGTCGGTCAGGAACGGCACGCGCAAATTGTCCAGCGTCACGACTTTCTTGATCTCATCGGGATACTGCTTGGCGAAATACATCGAGATGTCGCCGCCCATCGAATGGCCGACCATGGTCACCTTTTCATAGTCGGCATTAGGCTGGATCTTCTTCATTTCGTGGACAGCGAAATGGATGTTGGCGACGCCGCGCTGAATCTGCGGCAGACGGCCGACATAGGGTTCACCGATCTTGGTTACCATCGGCGGATCGGTCGGTAGATCGTGCTGCGGGCTGACCGCAAGATAGCCGCGCCAGGCGAACACGGTCGAAAGGAATGAATACTCGGTGTTCTTGACGGTGTTGCCGTGATTGAGGATCGCAACCGGCAGCTTGATCAAGCCGGCATTGGCCTGCATTTCCTTGTCGCGGCGAACGGCGATGCTGACCGCCACTAGACGATTGTCGCGGACGGGATCATGAAACGCGATTGTCTCGTGCCGGATCGCCCACTTGTTCGCGGTGAAAAACGCGACAGCGACCAGCACGGAGAGTGAAAGCAGAACGAGAATTCCACGTTTCATATTTGTCTTCGTCCTCGCGCCCGCTAGGGGCTCAACCCTGTTTGAGACTCTTTCGGTCTCTTGTTGATGATATATGTCACGATGGCGTGACATAAAGGCCAAATGTTGTGTATTGACCGCCTGATCATTGTGCGGTGCATCCATCAATTATGCAGCCGCTCAGTTCCACAAATTCGGCCTCCTTTTTACTTTAAGACGTCTCCTTTCAAGCTTCGGTTCGAGCATCCGATAAAAGTCTAATGAAAATGGCGTAGTGGCGCCCAAGTAACGGCGTAGTGCCGCCCAAGTTCCCGGGAACCCACTGCGTTCACGGTGCATCACGGTGCAGAAATACCAGTGACTTAGACCGTAGTGTAGATGACAAGCTTCAAGGCCGGGTCGTCATTGGCCTGGAAACTCGCATACTCGAGTTTCAGTCGGCCCTTCTTGGGATGGGTCAAGGATTTTCGTCCTGCCGCGACGCCGCTAACGTCGTGGGCTTCCCACCAGCCGATAAATTCCGGACAGCCTTCACGCAGTCGCGCTAGCAGATCGCGAAAGGCTGGATCGCCGGCCCACAGGTCATGCGTCGCCCTGAACTGGGCAACCATGCGCTGGGCCTCATCCGTCCATGACTCACCGAACAGCCGCCTCGTCGCGGGATTGGTCAGTACCGAGAGCAGGCTGTTGCGGTCGGCTTCCGCAAGCCGGCTGAACGCAAAGATTTCGTCGGCGGCTGCATTCCAGGCGAGAATGTCCCAGCGCCGGCCAGTGACATAGGCCGGCAGGTTGAGTTGCTCGACGGTGCGGCGGACGGCGGGCGGAACGGTCTCGCGGACAAAGGCGCGCCGGTCGGCATTTTGCGTCAGCTCTCGCAGATGCCGGTGTTCGGCCCTGGTCAGCCGCAGCGCGCGCGCCAGCGCATCGATCGTTGCTGCCGAAGGGCTGACGGATCGTCCCTGCTCGAGACGGATGTACCAGTCGACGCCGATACCGGCGAGGTCGGCCACTTCCTCCCGCCGCAGGCCGGGCGTGCGCCGCCGACGGCCGCCGGGCAGCAGGCCGGCCGCCTTCGGAGTCAGCTTCTGCCGCCGTGAGCGCAGGAAGTCGCCGAGTTCGCTTTGCCTTGAATTCGTGCCTGGTTCTGCCATGCGCGCCGCGCCCCGAGGAAGAGTTCCTTAGTCCTAGGATAATACCAGGTCTTGTTGGGGCGATGAAGCCTGCGAGAATTCGGCTTCATCAAAACGAGGAGGTCCCATGAAGGCTGCCGTTCTGAACGCGTTCGGATCGCCGCTTGCGATCGAGACCCTTCCCGACCCGCTGTTCGGCACCGGCGAGGTTATCGTCGACGTCATGGCGAGCCGCGTGCTGGCCTATGCCAACGAAGTGCTCGGCGGGCAGCGGAAATACCTGATGGAACTACCCATGGTGCCCGGCCCCGGCGCGATCGGCCGTGTCCGGACCACCGGCCCCGACGCGACCCGCCTTCGCCCTGGCGATTGGGTCTATTGCGATCCGACCGTGCGCTCGCGCGACAACGCACTATCGCCCGACATCGCCCTGCAGGGCCTCACCGCCGGCAGCGAGGGCGGGCTGCACCTGCAACGGTATTTCCACAACGGCGCCTGGGCCGAGCAGATGCGCGTGCCGACCGAAAACGCGGTTCCGATCGGCGACATCGATGAGAAGGATGCAGGTCGTTGGTGTGCGCTCGGCACCTTGCTCGTACCCTTCGGCGGCTTCCTTGCCGCACAACTGCAAGCCGGAGAGATCGCGCTGGTCAACGGCGCCACCGGCAGCTTCGGCAGCGCGGCCGTCGCCGTCGCATTGGGGCTGGGCGCGCAATGCGTGGTCGCGACCGGGCGGAACGAGCAGGCATTGGCTGAGCTAACGCGGCGGTTCGGTGGGCGCGTCCGGACCGTGCCGATGCGTGGCCACGAGGCCGACGATCGTGCCCGCATCCTGCAGGCGGCGCCCGGCCCGATCGACTGCGTGCTCGACATCCTCCCGCCGGCGGCCAACGCCGCGCAGGTGCGAACCGCCATCATGGCGGTGCGGCCTTACGGCCGGGTGGTGCTGATGGGCGGCGTCGGCCTGCTCGGCGGCGTCGGCCTCGATCTGCCCTACCCCTGGATGATGCGAAACTGCATCACCCTGCGGGGGCAATGGATGTACCCACCGCATGCGGCCGCGCTGATGACCGGCCTGATCTGCGCCGGCCTAGTCAATCTCGATCATTTTGAGATCACCGTGTTCGGTCTGGACCGCGCCAACGAGGCGGTCGCGCATGCCGCCGCACACGGTGGTCCGTTCAAAATGACGGTCATCCAGCCGCGATAGGCTGAGCCGGCTGCCGATGGAGATCAGGCGCTGATGATGTCGCCAATGATGTCGTGGACTTCGAGCGGCTTGTCGACCTGGGTGAACCATTCAGCGCGGTTGGCGGCGCGGCGGCGGCCGCGCTCGTCGAGCGGCAGTTTGAGCTGGCGCAACAGGCTGGTCACTTCCTCGCGTGCCGTGACATGGCCCATGCTGGGCCGGGTGCCGAGGGTAGCCTCGTCGATGTTGTCCAGGGCCGTCAGTCCGCGCGGGAAGAATTCGCGGTAGACCACCCGCTCGGCGAATCCATCGATGGAACGGAAGCCGAGCCGCAGCGAAAGGTCCTTCAGGCTGTCGGCGACGAGCTGCTTGTTGCGCGATCCGATCATCGACAAGCGGTTGCGCACCACGATCCAGTCGGTGGTGGCGCCGTCGAGCTGGCGGCGCTTGCGCCTGGTGTCGCGCACCATCTCCGCATAATGGCTCTCGCCGGTTACCGTGTAGGTTGCGGGATCGACGGTGCCGAGCACATCGAAATCGAGGAAGCTGTCGTTGATCGGGGTCACCAGCGTGTCGGCCATCGAATGCGCCAGCCGCATCAGGTAGGAGTCCGAACCGGGCGTATCGATGACGATGAAGTCGAAAGCGCGCTCGACCGTGCCGACCGCCGCCGCGAACTGCTGGAACTCGGAGTTTTCGTTGTCGGCGATCTGCATCGTCTCGCCGAGCTTAATGCAATAGTGCACGGGGATTTCGAGATCGAGACCGGTGCGGCGGGCCCACGCGCTCCGGTTGGCGATGTAGCGGGTAAAACTCTGCTGGCGGCAGTCGAGGTCGATGGTGGCGACGCGCTGCCCGGCCTTCAGCAGGGCAACTGCGATATGCAGGGCGGTGGTGGATTTTCCAGAACCGCCCTTCTCGTTGCCGAGCACGACGACATGCGCCGAACCAAATTGACCCTGACTCGCCTGAAGCAACATGATTCAACCCCCGCTCGATATCTTCAAATCACAGCGCGGCTGCGGTCAAGTGAAATGCGTGACGACGCATTCAATTCGCTCGCGGTGTGTCTTAATCATGAATCCGATGGTGCGGATTTCGTTCCGTTGCAGCGATCTGCTCGCAGCCTTTTCGATCAGCGCGGCGGACACATCTAGCTTTCGCGTTTGAGCTGCCGCAGGCTTGCCATTCCCGAGTAACCTTGGCGGCAAAGCTCTGGCCTTATAAGGTCGGCGCGCCCGCCGAAAGTATCGGGGCCACCGGCCCCCTCACCCCGTCACAAGCTGCAAGAGATCGAGGCCAGATGTCGCGAAGTCCCATGGTCGTCCGTACCGTTCCCGCATTGCGCCGCGCCGTCGAGGCCTTGCGCGCCCGCAAGGCCGCCGTCGCGCTGGTGCCGACCATGGGTGCGCTTCATGACGGACACATGTCGCTGGTCCGGCTCGCCAAGCGTCGCGCACAGAAAGTCGTCGTCTCGATCTTCGTTAACCCGACGCAGTTCGCGCCGACGGAGGATTTCGGCTCATACCCGCGCACCTGGAAGGCCGACCTCGCCAAACTCACCGCCGAGAAGGTCGACCTGGTCTGGAATCCGGACGTCAAGGCGATGTACCCGGACGGCTTCGCCACAAGGATCGTGCCCGAAGGTCCGGCCACCGCCGGGCTCGAGGATCGTTTCCGACCGCATTTCTTCGGCGGCGTCGCCACAGTGGTTGGCAAACTGTTCACGCAGGTCCGGCCGGACGTCGCGATCTTCGGCGAGAAGGACTTTCAGCAACTGCGGGTGGTGACGCAGATGGCCGCCGATCTCGACCTCGGCGTCAAGGTGATCGGCTCGCGCACCGTGCGGGAACGCGATGGGCTGGCGATGTCCTCGCGCAACGTCTACCTCTCGGCCGAGGAACGGCAGACGGCACCGACGCTCCATCGCGCCATGAAGGAAAGCGCAAAACGGCTGAAGGCAGGCGAGGATTTCGAGGCCGCGATGGCGGTCGGCCGCGAACTGATCACCGCCGCCGGCTTCGCGCTGGACTATTTCGAGGCCCGCCACGCCGGAACGCTGGCGCCGATCGCATCGATCAAGGACGGACCGGTGCGGATCCTCGTCGCCGCGAAGCTCGGCACGACCCGCTTGATCGATAACATCGGCGTCTAGGACGTAGCCGCAGCCCCGGTCAGAGCAGCCCCAGATCGCGCAATTCGCGCCGCATCGGTTCCGGCATCGCGGCGACGCTTGCGGCGGAGGATTTGGTGAGGTCCGGAGGTGCTGCGTCCTCGGTCAAATAGCGCCAGCCCTGGAACGGGCGCATCGGCCGCGGTGAGACTGCAAACACCTTGGGCTGCATCACCAGGCGGCACCGCCCGATACCGTCCTTGTCGCGGAACGGTTCGATCGCGATGATCTTTTCGCGGGCGGCGATTTCACCCTTGATGACCCAGTAGAGCGAACCACCGGCGAGGATCTCGCCGTCGCGCTTCGGCGTCATCCGCGTGATGTGGACGTGACGAAGCGGCAGGCCCTTTTTCTTGGCGGTTGCCATCCGTTCGGCAACCCACCCTTTGAGTTCTTTGACCGACTCGCAGCCAACGGCGAGCTTGATGAGATGAAGCGGCATGATCCCGCCGATGTAGCGGCCCAAGCGCGCTTTGAAAAGATCACTGCTTGTGGAGATCACTGCTCGTTGTCGGCAGCCCCCGAAGCCGACGGCGCGAGCTGGACCGGCGCCGCAGTGGACGGGGACGGCCGCTTCGGCGCCGGCGGCGGCTTCTTGGCAGCCGCGAGTGCGGGCGAAGGCGCGGGCGACGGCGGTGTCGCCGCGGCCGGTCGCGGCGCGGCTGGCGATGCCGGCGCAGCAGTGGCCGATGGCGACGGCTTCGCCGGCGGCTCGGGCGTCATGATGCTAACCGGCGGAGTAGAGGCCGAGGTCGGGAATTCGGCATTGGTCGGCTTCCCCGTCGGCTGGGAAGGCGGTAGCGCCGCCATCATGCCGGCCGCAGTCTGCGGCGGCGCGTTCCACGACGCCGCGTGGCGCATGACCAGGCTTTCGTAGACACGGTCTTCCATGTTGGCCGCGACCTGGCGCGTATCGGTCAGCGAGCTGAACGCGCGGCAGGCCGCTGGCGTACAGCGGTCGCGCGCGGTCAGCACATAGGCCATCAACCCGTAACGGTCGCGTTCGACGGCGCGGCGCAGCGCCAGCAAATCGGAGCCGGCCCCCTTGTTCGCGGTGGCGACATCGCCCAGCGAGGTCAACAGGGTGATCTGCGAGGCGGCGTAGGCGACCGCCGCCGCCACCGACTCAGCCGAACCGAACAGTGCCTTCTCGCACGCGGCCAGCACGGCATCACCGGCAAGCTCGTCGATACAGGAAAGCTGCGGCAATGCGGCGGTGGCCGTCAGAACCGGCCGAGCCTCCGCCGGCTGAACCGCGTTTGCAGTGCCGAACCCGCGGAAGGTCACGGCTCCCGCGACGCCGATCGCCAACAGCGTGATGAGCGCCAGCACGCCGTTGGCCACGGATCTCTCCGAGCGCAGCAGCGTGATCAGAACCACAAGCCCGACAAAGCCGGCCGTGGCCAGCGTCAGGTACAGCGGAAGGTTCGCCGAGCGCCAGATCTGATCCAGCGAAGCAGCCCAAGCCCAGTTCATGCGCAGTGTTCCTCAACGCAGCATCAAACGCGATCGAAAGGCGAATGCGTCTTTATCGCATTCGCTTTTCGGCAGAATGGTTCTGCGAACGGGGCCTTTTGACGGCGCTTTGAACGGAACTCCGTCAGCCGGCTGCTTGCGCACAACTGTTTCAGGAAATCGCGAGCTGGCTTTCCTTGGCGACCCGTTCGAAAGCTTCGGTCGAGCTTTTGATGCGATACTGGCAGTCGTCGCCATCAGTCGGCAGCAGCCGGATCACCTCATAGGTGCCGCTGGCGGCCGGACGGGCCACGTTGCTGGCAGTAAAATAGACAGTCTCTCCAACGGAGTACTTATGCTTCAACGCCCTCTCCATTACGCAAGAACGCCGGCCGCGCTCACGGTCCCGCTAGCTTTCGGCCGACTTGAGAACCCTGTGGCAACATAGCACAGGCCATCGCCCAAAAGCCAGCGGCATCGAGGCATGGCAAATGCGCAAATTCTGCATGTTTTTCAGGGCGATAAACGCCAATCCAGGGGGTTCCCGGTCATCCGCCTACCCGGCATCGAAGCCGTCTTTCCCAAAATCGGACAGTCCGGCGGCGGATTGATCGAGGGCCGCAAGCCGCGGGCGGAGCGCAGCACCCGCCGGCTCGCTCCGTCGTCAGACCGTCTCGAACCGATCGATGACAAGCGTTTCGGCAAGGCCGGCGCGGGTCCATTCCTGGAATGCCGGCAACGACATCATCGCATCGAAATAGTGCCTCGCCTCGCCCTCCACTTCGATCGCATAGGTGCGGAAGCGATGCACCACCGGCGCAAACATCGCGTCTGCCCCGCCGAACGCGCCGAACAGGAACGGTCCATCCTTGCCGTAACGGCGATGACAATCGGACCAGATCTCCTGAATGCGCGCCACATTGGCGCGTGCATCGTCCGACAGATCGACGGCACCGATCGGGCGGTGCAGGTTCATGCCGCATTCGTTGCGCAGCGGCATGAATCCCGAATGCATTTCCGCCGAAATCGAACGCGCATGCGCCCGGCGGGCGCGGTCTTCCGGCCACAGCTTCGCCTGCGGGTATTTCTCGGCGAGATACTCGATGATTGCGAGCGAATCCCACACCGTGACATCGCCATCGATCAACGTCGGCACCTTGCCTGAATCCGAAAAGCTCAGGATCCGGTCCTTGTCCGCCTTGTCGTTGGTGTAGAGCGGGATGAACACCTCCTCAAAGGGGATGTCATTGGCGCGCAGCGCCAGCCATGGCCGCATCGACCATGACGAATAGTTCTTGTTGCCGATGACCAGTTTCAACATTAGCGGGGAAATCCTGTTGGGACGGGCATCTTGCCATAGTGCGCCGCACACGTCCAACCTGTACATCACGATCGCACAAGCCATCATCGGAGATGCCGCCACATGGGCGCCTATTGGGTCGATATCGCCGCCGTCGCCTTCTTCGTCGTCGAGTGGCTGGCCTATGGCTTCACGCTCGAACACACGGCTTACGGCCGCGACAGCCTGTCGGCGCGCATGAATACCTACCGCGAGGTCTGGGTGCGCAACATGCTCGATCGCGAGGCACGCATGGTCGACATGCAGATCATGGCCTCGCTGCAAAACGGCACCGCCTTCTTCGCCTCCACCAGCCTGATCGCGATCGGCGGCGCGCTGGCGCTGCTGCGGGCGACCAACGACGCCTTGGCCGTGCTTCGCGAGCTGCCGGTCGATCTCACCCCCTCGCCGGCGCTGTGGGAGATCAAATGCGTCGGGCTGATCCTCATCTTCATCTACGCCTTCTTCAAATTCGCCTGGTCGTATCGCCTGTTCAACTATGTCGCGATCCTGCTCGGCGCGATGCCGCCCTCGTCGCAGCGCGACACGGCGGAAGCAGAAGCCCATGTCATGCGCACGACGCGCCTGTTCGAGGCGGCGGGACGGCATTTCAACCGCGGCCAGCGCGCATTCTTCTTTGCGCTCGGCTATCTCGGCTGGTTCGTCAGCCCCTGGCTGTTGCTGATTACGACCGCACTCGTCGTGATCGTGACCTGGCGGCGGCAGTTCGCCTCGAACGCCTGGCGCGCGATGGGGAACTGACGGGCCGGCGGGCTTTATTGATGCCTCAATCCACCTGTGTTATTCCTCCGGCCACCATGATGATGATCCGCATCTTCAATATCGCTTCGGCCTTTTTCCTCAGCCGCTAACGGCTTGCCCGCGCCGGCGGGCGGAAACGAGCGCGTCGGTGCCGCTTTCGGCGCCAGCGCGATTCAAAGGACCGAATGAGCCGCCCCATTCTCGCTGCGCGCGATGATGCTGGCTGGCCAAGCGATATGAGGATTTCATGCCTTCGAATACCAAGCGACACGTGCGCGCGCTCAGCGACGCACAACTGAACCAGTTTGTTCAAGACGGGTTTGTCCGACTGGACAACGCTTTCCCCGAGCAGCTTGCCGAGGAAGGCCGCGCCATTCTCTGGCGCGACACCGGATGCGATCCCTTCGACAAGAAGACCTGGACGCGGCCGGTGATCCGGCTCGGCTATTACGGACAGGACCCGTTTCGGAAAGCGGTGAACACGCCGGTGCTCCACACGGCCTTCGATCAGCTCGTCGGAAGCGGCCGCTGGCGGCCGCGCGCGGACCTCGGCAGCTTCCCGGTACGCTTCCCGCATGCCGAGGATCCCGGCGATACCGGCTGGCACGTCGACCTCAGCTTCCCCGGCCCGTCGGACGATCCGAACGAGCGCAACGATTTCGCCTCGTGGCGAGTCAACGTGACGTCGCGTGGCCGCGCGCTGCTGATGCTCTTCCTGTTTTCCGATATTGGTGAACTGGATGCGCCGACCCGTATCCGGGTGGGCTCGCACCTCGATATGGCGCGACTGCTCGAACCTGCGGGAGAAGCCGGCATGTCGCACCTGATGCTCGCCGACGTGGCGGCCGATCTGCCGGAAGCGCTGGCCGTCGGAAAGGCCGGCACGGTCTATCTATGTCATCCCTTCCTGATCCACGCCGCGCAACCGCATCGCGGTTCGAGGCCACGCTTCATGGCGCAGCCGCCCCTCCATCCGGCCGAACCTATCCGGCTTGAACGGGAGGACGGCGAATATTCGCCGGTCGAAATGGCGATCCGGCGCGCGCTGCAGGAACATCCGGACTGAGAAGCGAACCGATGCCGCCCGGGTCGGGACTTCCGAACCGGGCGGTATTCACGATGGTCGCTAGCCGCTCGTAAAATCCTGCGGCGTAAAGGAGAGGTCGAGCACCTGCCATTCGCCGTAGCGCTCCACCGGCAGCATGGCATAGGGCTGGCACGCCGAAAGCGCGCGGATGGCGCCCTGCATCAGCTACGGTCGCCAGAATAGCGTTCGGCGGCGCGGCTCCTCAATCCCATTTCGGCGCGAAGCCGAAATCCGTGAGCCGGCCGCTGGCGCTTCCCATGGCGGAGATCTCCTGCATGTCCTCGTCCGACAGCTCGAAATCGAAGATCTCGATGTTCTCCGAGAGCCGTTCGAGTTTCGAGGTGCGTGGAATCGCCGCCACGCCCTGCTGCACCAGCCAGCGCAGGCAGATTTGCGCCGCCGTCTTGCGATAGCGGTCACCAATCCGCTGCATCGCGCGATCGCTTTTGATGCGCCCCTTGGCGACCGGGCTATAGGCCACCAGCGCCATGCCGTAACGTGCGCAAGCCTCCGTCACCTTGGTCTGGTCGAGATAGGGATGATACTCGACCTGGTCGCAGACCAGCGGTTCCGGGCATGCCGCCACCGCCTCCTCGATCAAGGCCACGGTGAAATTGGATATGCCGATGTGGCGGGCGAGGCCCTGCTGCCTGACCCGTGCCAGCGCGCCCAGCGTCTCCACCAGCGGCACCTGCGGGTTCGGCCAGTGCAGCAGCAACAGATCGACCTCGGTCAGGCGCAGCCGCACCAGGCTTTCCTTGGCGGAACGTTCCAGGTCATGGGGCGCGAAATGCGAGGGCCAGACCTTGGTGGTGAGAAAAACCTGATCACGCTTCACGCCCGCAGCCCGCAGCCCCTCGCCGACCTCGCGTTCATTGTCATACGCCTGTGCAGTGTCGATGTGCCGATAGCCGAGCCGCAATGCCTGCTCGACGATCCGCGCGCAGGTGCGTCCACGCAATTCCCAGGTACCCAGCCCGATCGCCGGGATTTTTGCGCCATTGGCTTCGACAAACAGCATTGGTTGTATCCGCGGACCGTTCCCATTATGGGCTGCGGAAACAGCCGTGCCAACAGATAGCGCTTCGAGCGGAGCGAATTCCGGTACGCGTGAGAACGCGCCAAGTAAGCGCTAGGCGGGCTCCGGTTCCGTGGCCAGCGCGGCGAAAACGGTTTCCGGCGAATGGGCGATCACCGCGAGCAGCGCCCGCGCCGGTCCGCGCGGCACGCGCTTGCCCTGCTCCCAATTCCGGATGGTTTCGACGGGCACGCCGAGCCGTGCCGCGAATTCGATCTGGGTCAGGCAGGCGCGACGACGAAGGTCGCGCACGGCGGGCAGCGCGGCGGTTTCGCCCGGCGTTGCGTCAGGCATGACGGTCGCGGTTGAAGGCGGCGCCGGCGCGAGGACGGGCATCGTCGGCGCGATCGGGAACTCCTGCCCGTCACGCAGTTCGACGATCCGTCCGTCCGCTTTCAGCCGCAACCGCTGCATGTTGACCTCGTGAGCCAACATCATCGGCGAAGCGCCTTAAGGTCCGATTAACGATAAATGAGACCTCGTTTTGCTACTTCAGCCCGAACCACAGCGTGGCGATGCCGAGAAACGAGAAGAAGCCGACCACGTCGGTGATCGTCGTGACGAACGTTCCCGACGCCACCGCCGGATCGGCGCGCACCCGGTCCAGCACCATCGGGATCAGGATGCCGCCGAGCGCGCCGGCCACCAGGTTGCAGATGATGGCGAGGCCGATCACGACGCCCAGACCGGGGATCTTGAACCATGCCACCGCCGCGACGCCCGTGATGACGGCAAAGGCGAGACCGTTGACGAGGCCGACCATCGCCTCGCGCATGACAACGCGGAGCGCGTTGTTGGAACCGAGTTCGCGGGTCGCCAGCGCCCGCACCGCCACCGTCATGGTCTGGGTCGCGGCATTGCCGCCCTGGCTCGCCACGATCGGCGCGAGCACGGCGAGCGCCACCATCTTCTCGAGTTGGCCCTCGAACAGGCCGAGCACGGAGGACGCCAGAAAGGCGGTCGCCAGATTGACCAGGAGCCAATTGAATCGGCCGCGCGCGATGGTCCAGACATTGTCGGACAATTCTTCGTCGCTGGTGACGCCGCCGAGCGCCTTCAGGTCTTCATCAGCCTCTTCCTCGATCACGTCGACGACGTCGTCGATGGTGATGACGCCGACCAGCCGGTTGGTGGTGTCGACGACGGGGGCCGCAACCAGATTGTACTTGCCGAACATCCGCGCGACCTCTTCCTGGTCGTCGAGCACCGAGACGCGGCGGCGGTCTTCCTCGATCAGGTCGACAAGCGGCACCGGGCGGCGTGCCCGCAACAGCGTGTCGAGCGAAACCGCGCCCTGCCAGTGCTGTTCGGAATCGACCGCGTAGATCTCGTAGAAGCGGTCAGGCAGATCGGGTGTGTCACGCATGTAGTCGATCGCCTGCCCGACCGTCCAATCCGGCGGCACCGAGATAAACGCGGTCTGCATCCGGCGGCCGGCGGAATTTTCCGGATAGAGCAGCACGCGCTCGATCGCGACGCGTTCGGGCGGCGGCAGCTTTTCGAGGATCTCCTCCTGGTCCTCCTCGTCGAGGCCCTGGAGCAACTGGACGGCGTCGTCGGACTCCAGTTCGCGAACGCCCTCCGCAACCGTTTCCGGCTCGAGCTCCTCAAGGATCTCCTCGCGGACGGCGTCATCGACCTCGTTCAGCGCCGAGAAGTCGAAATCGGTGCCCGTGATCTCGACCAGGGTGACGCGGTCCTCGGGCTCGAGGGCCGCGATCAAATCGCCGAGATCGGCCTCGTGTAGTTCCGCCACCACCTCGCACAACAACGGCCGGTCGGCAGCATGGATCGCGCGCGCAATCTCCTCGACAAACTCGCGGCGGAGCTGCCCTTCCTCGTCCCGCATCAAAAGATGGTCGAGCACCGATCCCTGGTCCGGTCGCGCTTCGGCGGCTTGGGCAACGTCGATATTCTCGGCCATGCCGCGCCTCGCCGGTTTGACAGAATGAGGGAACTCGTCTGAGCTACGCTTGACGCATTACCCAATCGGCTGCGCCATGCGCAATGCCAAATATCACCAACGGCAAATGACCCTGAAATTTGGTGCGGCGCTGTGCTCGGCGGTCGCGATATTGATGACCTCGGCTGTGGCAGCGACGGCTGCCGAATGTCCCCGCAAGGACGCGCTCGGCACCTCACGCGTTCTCGCGGTGGATGCCGCTACCTACCCGCGCGTGGGCCTCAAGAGCTTTCCACAGACGCTTCCGCTGGAAGACCGCGAAGTGGTGCTGACCTTCGACGACGGACCGTGGCCGCCGACGGACCAGAAGATACTGGCTGCACTGGCGCAGGAATGCGTGCGCGCCACCTTCTTCCTGCTCGGAAGGCGCGCCTCCGAACATCCCGAACTGGTGCGAAGAATGGCCGCCCAGGGCCATACCATCGCGCACCACACCTGGACTCACCACAATCTCAAATACATGAAGCCGGAGGCTGCCATCGGCGAGATCGACAAGGGCATCGCGGCGGTCGAAACGGCGCTGCACCGCGCGGCCACCACGACCCCGACCACGCCGTTCTTTCGCTTCCCTTATTTTGAAATGACGCCCGCCACGCTGGAGACCTTGCAAAGGCGCGGCATCGCCGTGTTCGGCGCCGATCTATGGGCCAGCGATTGGAATCATATGACGCCGGCGCAACAGTTGAAACTGCTCACCGACCGGCTGCAAATTGCCCGCAAGGGCATCATCCTGCTGCACGATCCGAAAGCGCAGACCGCGGCCATGCTGCCGGCCTTTCTGCGCTACCTCCGCGACAATCACTACCGCGTGGTCCACCTCGTCCCGGCAGATGCCAAAACCGTGTCCGGCAAGGCACATTAGGGCCAAAATCGGCATGAAGTTCAGTCGATTAAAGCACGATTCATCGCGTCTCGTGTAAGCATGGCCCGCCTGAAAGATTGAACCTTGGTGCTGGTCGTCGGAACCAAGGTTGGAATGAAGCCGGTGTTCAATGATTGTTAGCGTATTCGAAGGCCCCCGATCGCGGCCATGGGCTGCTTTGTGCATGGGAGCGCTGACCTGCCTCACCGTACAAACAGCTTCCGCCGCCGATTGCCCCGGTCATCCCGACGCCATCGGCAC
This sequence comes from Bradyrhizobium sp. AZCC 1577, assembly GCF_036924575.1. Taxonomy (NCBI): domain Bacteria; kingdom Pseudomonadati; phylum Pseudomonadota; class Alphaproteobacteria; order Hyphomicrobiales; family Nitrobacteraceae; genus Bradyrhizobium; species Bradyrhizobium sp. AZCC 1577. The sequence continues at coordinate 4,142,193 of NZ_JAZHRQ010000001.1, read as the reverse complement.
GTCACGCACCATCGTGGTCGATCCGCGCGCCCATCCCATCATCGGCACCATGCAATACCGCAAGACGCTGCCACTCGAAGACCGTGAGGTGGTGCTGACTTTCGACGACGGACCGCTGCCGAAATACAGCGACCAGATTCTCGCTATTCTCGCCGCCCATTGCGCGAAGGCGACCTTCTTCCTGGTCGGGAGCCAGGCCAACGCCAGTCCGGAAGGCGTGCGCAAGGTGCGCGATGCCGGCCACACGGTCGCCACCCACACCCAGAACCATCCGGGCGGCATGGATCGCCTGCCGTTCGACCGCTCCAAGCAGGAGATCGAACAAGGCATCGCATCGGTGACCGCGGCGCTCGGCAACGGCACCGCGCCGGCGCCGTTCCTGCGCATTCCCGGCCTGCGCCGCACCGACGAGATCGAGGAATTCGCCGCTTCCAAGGGACTTCAGCTCTGGAGCGCCGATTTCCCGGCCGACGACTGGCGCGATGTGTCCGCCAATCGCGTCTATGAGCTCGCGATGCAGCGGCTTGAGCGAAAGGGCAAGGGCATCCTGCTGCTGCACGACATTCAGCCGCGCACCGTCACGGCGCTGCCGAAGATCCTGAGCGAACTGAAGGCACGCGGCTATCGCATCGTCCATGTGGTGCCGGCGACGCCGGAGCGGCCGGCGACGCCGACCGAGCCGCAGCAATGGCAGTTGCGTCCGCCGTCGGAAGTGGTGGCGATTTCGCGCTGGCCGAAGGTCTCGAAATTCGCTGCTGCCGGCCCCGCCGCGCTGCCCGTCCCGGCCTTGTCCAATCTCGACTGGCACACGGCCGATCTTGGTGCGCACGCCCGGCGACGCGGGCGCGGTGTATCCCTGTCGCCGGCAACGCCGTGGCCGCGCCAGACGAGTTTGCCGCCAGTCGGCACGCTGGCCGCGCTGCCGATTCCGGCGGAGAGTATTTTCAATATCCCGGAATCGACGCGCGTAGCCATGCTGGCCTTGTCCGCGCGGCGGACGACGTCGATTGCGCAAGTTCGGTCAACGGAAGTCTCCTCGGCAAGGCTCGCCGGGAAATCCCGTCGCCACGACCGCGCAGCGACCGCTCAGCCGCCGGTACCCGCCGGACAGACCGCGCAGGCCCCGGAGGGCGCCAGCGGGACCGCGCCGAAGCCCGCTGCACAAGCCAAGCGGAATGCGCGGTCGGTTCGCGTTGCGGGCTTGAAAAAGCGCTGATCGGCCGCGGTCCCGCCCGATCTATTTTCCTGACGCTGGCCGCCATCGCGACAAAGGCTCAACTGGCCACGATCTTGGCAATGCAGAGCAGGATGACGATGGCGAGAAACAGCAGGTCGATATAGGCCTTGATCTCACCGGCTTGGCGAAGCCCGCTGACTTCGGCGATCACCTGCTTGCGCGTAGACGTCGAATTCGGCCCCTCGCCCAGCGCCGCCACCAAACGGCGGGCCTCCAGTTCCAGCCGTTCGATGCGCTGGAAGAAGTGAAACGACCGCAGCGCGGATGCCGCATGCATGCCGGCATAGACCAGCACGAGAACCGCGACGACCACGCGATGCTGGTACTTTTCTAGGAAATTCAGAGCAAAATAGACCAGCGCCAGGAACACGAAGTTGGAGAGGAATCGATAGGCGTAGCTCAGAAACAGCATGAAGATGCTCCGGGTGGTCTTGGTAGTCTCGAACGTCCTGGAAGCGCCGAACCGCGGCGAAGCCGGCGGGAATCAGCAGCCGGCAGGCTCATTCAGTTTACGCGAACGGTGCGACGGCAGGGGTATCACCCGCGCCCCGTCCCACAGGAATTGCTGCGGCGTGTCATTGCGGACACGCACCTGCCTCACCTGAACCGATTGTGCAGAAAAAATCTGCAACTTTTGGTCTGAGCGCAGACCGACCGATCAGGCGTGCGGCCATCGCAGCACTGACGCGGTGCGATCCCTATTGCAGGATACCGCAAAGGAGACCCGCCATTTGCGGCGGGTACAAGTTTAGGGAGGAGACTTCAAAATAAGCTGATTCGTGGCACCAGCCGTGTGCCGTAATTCACACACGCTATTCAAAAACAGGTCTTCCCGTCGGGACGACCAAGCTGATCGATGTTCCGGATGGCTCAACGCGGCTATGGCTTGCCTTCGACCATCTTGAGTTTGACGGTCTCGCAGGTCTTCCGCACCTGTTCTGTGAAGATCGAGCATTCCTCGATGCGCTTGAAGATCTTCTTGGCTTCCTCACGATACGAGGCCGCGGTGTCGCGCATGAAGGCAATGGCATTATGCACTTCGGCAGTCATTGCCTCGCATCTCTTCGCCGCGCTGATCAGCTCTGCTCCCATGGCTTCAATTTCCTTGGCGGCGGCTTCATAGTCACGCACCACGGCCTCGGCTGTGAGCGCGCCGACGCGGGTGACGCCCTCTTCATGCTCGACGTAGTCCGGCATCGGCCCCGATGGAGCCGCCCTGATCGCAGGAAGGCTCCCTACGACATCTTCCTCAAGTTTGGCTAAATCCAGCGGCGCAGTTTTGTGAAGTCGTTCGATACTCGCCATCGGTCATTCTCCATCACTCGATGAAAAACCCCAGCGCATGAGCATGGCGACCGATTCGTGGCGAAATCCCGCATGGAAGAAAGCAACGAAAAGGCAGACGTGTGAATGCAAACACCGTGGGATAGTGCCGGGTCGCTTCTGTTGATCCGAAGCGGCACTGGCTCACGCATTAACCATGCCGGCGCATCAGGCTGCGCGTGGCCTACGCTTAATGCGCATTTAACAGTTTTGCATCATTGATTGAGGATCAGCGCAAACTCCTTCAAGCCGCAAGAATTGCGGGCAGCACTCAACCTCTTCAGGAGGATCGATTGAGGACGCTCCTTATTTGCGCGCTGGCTGTCGCCTTGGTCGGTTGCAGCAGCCAACCACCAACACAGCCATCCTGCGTTGGCCTGAACCCGTTAGCCTGTCTGACCGCGGTTCATGTGCCGATCGAACCTGAGTCGTATGAGAGCGATTCTGCCGCAACGAAACCGGTGTCCGCCGTCGCCTTGCGTGGCGACAGGCCGCCCCGATCTCACGCGGACCACGCGGTCCGTCGAACACCCAAGCCAATCAAGGTCGCGGCGAAAGCTACCATTCCCGTTCCGGTTCCTTCTCCGCAAGCGAAACCAGCAGACGACGGGCAATGCCGTTGCTTCCCAAGCGCCTCCAGCAAGCGCCACAGATCCGCATCCAACGACTGACGTTCCGCCAACCCGAACGACAGAGGAGCAAGTGGCGGCCGCATCTGCCGTCGCGGAGCGAATGTCGGTCCCGACATTGGATGCGTCGCTGAACGCTCTCGTGGCCGTCCTCGTGACAGGTCCCGACGTCAAGTCGGTCCCCGACCTGGCCGGCAAGACAATTGCGATCGACGATAGATATTCCGAGTCGTCGATCAGCCGCGTCAGGACCGCGATGGCGGCAGCGGGTGCGCCCGACGTCCAACTGACCAAAGGTCAAACCACGGCGATCAGCCGGCTGGTCGGCAAAGAAGTTCCGGCCGCGGTCGTCGGGTTAGTCTCTACCAGAGCCGCGGACAGCTTTCCTGAGATCGCGCGATACAAGACGTTCCAAATCCCGCTCAAACCTCGATCGAGCCCGGCCGAGCCGTGACGGGTTTGCCCCTTGCACCCAAACCGTAAGGTGCCCATCAAGGCCCACCCCGGGAGGAAAGCCTGGACGCAGCTGGATTTTTACGTCGAGACTAATTATGACTACTGTAGTCACATCCGATCGAGGGTCGTCATGCGTGAAATTCAGCTTCGGGACGCGAAGTCCGGCCTGTCGGCACTGGTTGATAAAGCCGTGGGCGGCGAGCCAGCCGCCATCACGCGGCACGGCAAGCGAGAGGCCGTGATCTTGAGCTATCAGGAATGGCAGCGGCTGTCGCAAGTGCCCTCTTTCGGCCGCCTACTCATGGCGGCGCCACTCGCGCCGGACGATCTGCCGCCTCGCGACACCGAGCCGCTGCGTCAAACCGAGTTCTAGTCGTCTTGTATCTAGTGGACGCCAATGTGATTTCAGCGGGCGCGCCATTGAGATCGGCATCACCCGCGTTGATAACGTGGATGGATGACCATTCCGCTCATCTCTATGTGTCGGCGGTGACCATCGCCGAGATCGAGGACGGCATCGCAAAGGCACGGCGCGAGGGCGCGACACACAAAGCGGCCGACCTCGACGCTTGGCTCGAGACGCTGCTGCATCTCTATGGCGAGCGTATTCTCGCCTTCGATACCGCGACCGCTCGACGTGCGGGAGTCCTGTCGGATCGCGCGCGCGGACAAGGGCAAGCGCCGGGTTTCGCCGACATCATCATCGCCGCGACCGCGCTCCAGCACGGACTGACGATCCTGTCGCGGAATCTGAAGCATTTCGTACCGCTCAGCGTGCGCGTGCTCGATCCTTTCGCCGCGCTGCCGCCGGCATCTTGTCCCTGATCAGACAGAGACTTTAGACGCTCTTGGCGATGACGATCCAACGCCAACTGCGCCACGAAGAAACGCCAGACGAAAGCCGCCGAAAATTGATGTACCGGCGGAATTCTCCGATCAGGCGATCGTACATTTTTGAGCATCGTGCGCTCGGAGGGCGGTCGCATGTCCATCGCGCCTTCCTCGGGCGTATTTCGATCGCGGAATCGCCTTGCGGTACTTCTCCGCGCATCGTAATTTCAACTACACGTAGCTCGTTCGAAAGCAATCAATCGGGTTCGGCCTAGCGGGAGAGAGCGATGGCGGACGTCCCATGGCACCTTTCCGGTGACTACTTCGAGAACTGCAGTTGCAGCATCGTGTGTCCCTGCCTCGTGTCGGCGGCCCCTCCGTTGACCTCGCGACCGACCGAGGGCTTCTGTAACGTCCCGCTGATCTTCCACATCGAAAGCGGCCGCTATGGCGACATCACGCTCGATGGACTCAATGTCCTGATCATCCTCCACGCACCTGGGGTCATGGCAGACGGAGATTGGTCGCTGGCCGCCTATATCGATCAGCGCGCCGACGATCAGCAGACCGAGGCCCTAGCTGCGATCTTTACCGGCGCTGCCGGTGGTCCTATGGCCGCGTTCACACCGCTGATCAGCAAGAACCTGGGACTGCGCAAGGTCCCAATCACATTCAGGATCGACGGCAAGACGCGGTCCGCTGAGATCCCGGGCATTCTGCACATGTCCGTCGATCCGTTGCCGACCATGCATCCGAGCGGGGAAATGTGGGCGAACATCGGCCATCCGGTTAGCCCCGACAACATGGTGTTGGCAGCCGGCGCCTCCGGCAACACGTTCAGCGATCATGGCATGCGCTGGGATAATTCCGGCAAGAACGGCCTCTATGCGCCGATCCGCTGGTCGAACCAAGCGTGATGCAGTTCCTGGTACGGCCCTGTAACAAGGCCAGCAACATCAGTCGCAAATGACCGACAGCACCCTGGAAATCGTGCTGCGGCGCGATCGCTGGGTCGTCGGCGGCGCGATCGGGATCATTGTCGCGCTGGCATGGGGCTATATGCTCTGGCTCGCCAATGACATGGACATGGGCGGCATGGACATGACCGGGTTCCGCATGATCCCGGCCGGAATCGGAATCATGTTGCCGGCCAACGAGCCATGGCGAGCGATCGAGTTCGCGTATGTGTTCCTGATGTGGGCGGTGATGATGGTCGGAATGATGGCACCCTCGGCAGCGCCCATGATCCTCATGTACGCCCGCGTGGGTCGACAGTGGAAAGCGCAGGGCAAGCCGTTCGCCGCGACCGGCTGGTTTGCGGCCGGTTATCTCCTCGTCTGGAGCGGCTTTTCGCTGGCAGCCACCTTTCTCCAATGGGTGATCGAACGGGCAGCCCTGCTGGATTGCCGGATGACGATCGCCAGCAACCTGCTCGGCGCAATCGTGCTGATCGCGGCGGGAGTCTATCAATGGACACCGCTCAAGGACGTCTGTCTCGCCCAATGCCAGTCGCCGTTTCAGTTCCTGATGCGCCACGGCGGCTTTCAGAACCACCTGCGAGGCTGCTGCCTGCTGCTGGGGCTTCGGCACGGAGGCTATTGTGTCGGCTGCTGCTGGGTTTTGATGGCGCTTTTGTTCGTAGGCGGAGTGATGAACGTGCTTTGGATTGCGCTTTTGGCGCTGCTTGTCCTTTTGGAGAAACTTACGCCGGTTGGACGCTGGATCGCGCGTGCTGCCGGCATTGCATGTGTGGCCGCGGGCGCTTGGCTGCTAGTGTCGTAGCCGCCGTGATGAGAACCTGCTTGCTCAGTTCGAATTGCCATCAGCAACACCGCAAGTGCAACTCGACCTTACTGTCCCTCCATTGCTTTCTGTCCGCGCCTACGAGGTGAGAGCATGGCAACGCCTTCCGGAGCGAACCCGCGGTTGCCAACGCAATCGAGATGAAGCTCCAGGTCATTGTCATGCCTGTTGCGGACGTGGATCGCGCCAAGCCGCCGGCTAACCGCTGCGTGTACGAAATCGCGTGGCGCTCGTTGGTGGTGACGCTCGTTGATGAGAGTGCGAACCCGCCGATTTCTACGCTGGGCTACACCACTGCCCTCTCGTGACCAAACAACGGTTTTCCTTGGCGGGGCATTGGTACAAAGAAGGCTGCGACGACTACCAGAGCAAACGCTCGGCCGGGAGATCAAACATGGAAGGTTAGCGGAAGAGCACTCTAGAATTCGCTGCGGGTAACAACGTGGGAATAGAAAGATCACGAAAACATTTTTCGTATCAATGTCTTATTGCCTTGGTGCGCTCGGAGGGACTCGAACCCCCACGATGTTACTCACTGCCACCTCAAGGCAGCGCGTCTACCAATTCCGCCACGAGCGCTTGGGATACCGGCTGGAAGGATTGCAGCCCGCCGGATCAACGGCTGCGATGTAACAAATCAGGGATGGAGGGACAAGGAAGTTTTGCGCCCCGATAACTACCTGACATCAGGGGATTTCGGCAGCATTTGCTTGACTTCGACCGCGATGCGGTTGCGATCGACCAGCACCACGCCGGAGGCAATGGGCAAGTTATTGGCGAGGATCTTGACCTCGTCCGCCTCGGTGGCGTCCAGTTCGATAATGGCGCCGCGGGAAAGCCGCATCACCTGGTGGATGGGCATGGTGGTGGTGCCGAGCACCACCATGAGATCGACGCTGACTTTATCGAGGGTGGCCACTTCTGAACCGCCAAAGGGGACTAATTGGTGTGGTTCCCACCTGAACACGTTATGGTTAGCCAATGGTTAATGACCGCCAAAGCCTTGATTTAACGACCTTCGCGCAAGCCCAAGGCGGCGGCGGGGTCGAATGGCGGATTTCGGCGGAACCGGTACCCTATCCCGAGGCCGTGGCTGCAATGGAGGCCCGCGCGGCCGAGATCGCCGAGCGGAAGGCGACCGAATTGGTCTGGCTCCTGGAGCACCCCCCGCTCTATACCTCCGGCACCAGCGGCAGGCAGGACGACCTGCTCGAGCCGCGCTTCCCGTTGTTTACCACCGGCCGCGGCGGACAGCTCACCTATCACGGTCCAGGCCAGCGGGTGGCCTATGTGATGCTCGACCTCAAGCGGCGGCGGCCGGACGTGCGCGCCTATGTTGCCGGCCTCGAAGAGTTGATCATCCGCACGCTCGATGCCTTCAACGTGCGCGGCGAGCGCCGCGAGGATCGTGTCGGCGTCTGGGTCAGGCGGCCGGACAAGGGTGTCGGCCACGAAGACAAGATCGCCGCGATCGGCGTGCGGTTGCGGCGCTGGGTGTCGTTCCACGGCATCGCCATCAATGTCGAGCCGGAGCTTTCGCATTTTTCCGCCATCGTTCCCTGCGGCGTCGCCGACCCGCGTTACGGGGTGACCTCACTCGTGGACCTCGGCCTGCCCGTGGCGATGGAAGACGTCGACATCGCGCTCCGGCGGGCATTCCAGGAAGTGTTCGGAACGACCATGGCAGACCTGCCCGCGACAACGGCCTGAAATTGTCGATCGGTACCGCTTCTATCGCGGCTCTCTCTTGAGGTCTTCCGCCACGGCGAGTGCGGCCACATATCAGAGGCAGGCGGTGAACAGCGGAGGTCGCGGTGATGTCGCACAGGCTTCCCTTCGAGAACCGATGGACCAACAGCACGCACGCCTGGGAATGGAATTGCGCACTTGACCGACTGGGCGTGGCGAACGTGCGCGCCATGTTCGCGGATCACGAACTGCATCATCCGACCAGACTTAGCGTCACGATGAACATTCCCGCCGGATTCGTTCGCGACTGGCTGGCATTCCACGATCGCCGCGCGGCGCGTCAGCAACTGCTTTGGCGAGCCACCGTGATTGCGCTCGCGCTTGTCGCAGCAACCGCGGCCGTGCTGGATGTGCTGATCGTGTGAAGCGGAGAGCCGCTCGGCGGACGAACCGCGATGCCGGCGTCGCGCTCGGGCGCGTTCGAAGGTCTGTTCGGCGCCACGAGTCGCGCCTGCGCGTGGAAGCGGCTGTCCAACCGCCGTCAAATGCTCGCCTTAAGGAAATCAACGAAAGCCCGAACCCGCGGGATGGTTTGCCGCCCCGGCAGGATCAGGGCCGTGATCGGTTGCGGATCGGGATCATGGCAGTGCGACAGCACCGGAACCAGCCTGCCGTCCTTCACGGCCGCCTCCCCCAGAAAGTCGCCAAACCGCACGAGACCTGCGCCGGCGAGCGCAAGGTCGAGCAGGAAATCGGCGCTATCAGAGCGGATCGATCCTTTCACCGGCACGATGATCCGTTTGCCTTGCTCGAACATCGGCCATTGCGCGAGCCGCGAGAAGCCGCTGAGCTGCAGGCAATTGTGTCGGGCGAGATCGGCGGCTTGTTCGGGAATGCCATGGCGCTCCAGATATCGTGGGCTGCCGGCGATGACGCGCCTGACTTCGCCGAGGCGAACCGCGATCAGCTCGCTATCGCCAAGCGGCCCGACCCGGATCGTGACATCGACCTGGTCGGCGATCGGATCGATGCGGTGATCGCTCACCGAAAGATCGACTGCTATTTCTGGAAACCGGTCCATGAACGGCGGCAGCAGTCGCGCAAGCCGGTGCCTTGCGAACGCGGTGCCGCTGTTGATCCGCAGGTGGCCGCGCGGACGTCCATGGACGGAGGCGACATCGGCTTCGGCGGCCTCGACCGCAGCCAGGATACTTCTCGCGTGAACCAGGAACGTTTCGCCCTCCTGCGTCAGCACCAGCCGCCGCGTCGTCCGATGCAGCAGTTTGGCCCCGATGCGGCGCTCCAGTCTCGTCACGATCCGGGAGACGCCCGAGGCGGTCAGTTCGATTTCGGCGCCCACGGCCGCAAAACTCCCCAGATCGACCGTTCGGACGAAAACCGTGAGGTCTGACATCGGGTGCATCAGCATATTCATGATTTTTCGGTATCAGTGTCTCGCAAAATCGAGAATTTATCTCTTTTCTTAGCACGAATAGGACGGAGCTCCCAACGATTTGGAGGTCTTCCCATGCCCCTCGCCCGCATCGCCGTTCCGGCCCATCTTGCACCGGCCAGAATTCGCGCCCTTGCCGACGCCGTGCACGAGGGTCTCGTCGAGACCTGCGGCGTGCCGCCCAAGGATCGGTTTCAGCTCGTTTCGACCTACGCGCGCGAAATGATGTTCATTGACCCGACATTCCCGGATGTCGCGCGCACATCGGATGCGTCGATCATCGAGATTTTGTTTCTCGCAGGGCGCACGGTCGATCAGAAGAAAAATCTGTTTCGGTGGATTGCGAATCGGGCCGTCGACGCCGGATTTTCAGCAGACGACATCATGATCGCGCTGACTGAAAATGCGCCGGTCGACTGGTCGCTTGGACGCGGACTTGCATTCGGCGACCACCACGCGCCGATGGCAACCAGCCCAGCGGCCGCCCGCTAACAGCAAGCCGTGCGGACGCGCTCGCGCCGTCCGCACGTCGATCTTCACGCCGCAGCCTTCCGCGGCGCGACTTCGAGCTGGCCGGCGATGTAGCGGCACTCCTGGGTGAGGCCGCCGAAGCCGTAGGCATCGCCCTTCACTTCATCGACATGGGCGTAGCTCTCCTCGTGCAGCGGCCCGAGCAATTCGCCCATGCGCTGGAATAGCGCGGCGAGATAGGCTGCCTTCTCGTCCTTGGTGTTGGTGCCTTCGCTGACGTGAACGTCGAGCCAGAAACTAGCGAGGCTCTGCTCGGCGAGCGATTTGCCGCCGGCGAACCAGTCGGCGGCATCGACTGACTTCACGATGACGGCAGTAACCTTCGGATCCTTGCGCAGGATTCGCGCGGTGAGATCGCTGACAGCAGACGCAATCTCGGCCTGCAGCGACGGGGCCTTACGGACGCTGGAATAGGTGACGGTGATGAGCGGCATGGTCGTTCTCCTTGAGTTGGCGCGCTGGCATTGCGCTTCCCTCTAGCTAGACCCGCGGTCATCATTTTGGTATCTTATCTTTATTCATATCAATGATAAGTCATGTTGATGATGCCGTGAGCACGCTGGATATCGATACAGTGCAGGCGTTCCTGCTGGTCGCCGAACTGCAAGGTTTTACCCGCGCCGCCGAAGCGCTTGGCACGACGCAGGCCGCCGTCAGCATGAAGCTGCAGCGGCTGGAGAGCGTCGTGGGCCGGCGGCTTGTCGAGCGCTCGCCGCGCACCGTCGCGCTGACCGCCGAGGGCGTTGCGTTCCTGCCCCACGCCCGTGCTTTGATCGAGGCGCATGACCGTGCGCTGTCGGGCGACAAGCCCGCGCGTCCCCAATTGTCGCTCGGCATCTCCGATCACGCCGCAGGGCCCGAACTGGTGCCGTTGCTCGAACGGCTGCATGCGGTGTCGTCGCAACTGGCACTTTCCGTGACCATCGGCTTCTCGCGCCAGATACTCGACGCCTATGATGCCGGCGAATTCGATGCCGTGGTGGTCCGCCAGGAAGGCAGCCGCCGCGGCGGCGAGAAGCTGACTGAAGACGGCTTCGGCTGGTTTGCCGCCAAAGCTCTGGCCTGGCGCCGCGGCGAGACGCTGCCGCTGGCGATGCTGGCGCCGCCCTGCGGCGTACGCGCGCTTGCCGTCCGCGCCCTCGACAAGGCCGGCATCGCCTGGAACGAGAGCTTTGTCGGCGGCGGTGTCAGCGCCGTGGCCGCCGCGGCATTGGCCGGCCTCGCGGTAGCGCCACTGGCCCACCGGATCGCGCCACCGGGCCTGGTCGATATCGGGCCGGCCGAAGGACTGCCGCGGCTCGCTTCCTCGAAGGTGATGCTGCACTCGAAGGTCAGCGACCCAGCCAAGCTCGCGGCGCTGCGGACGCTGGCGGCGACATTCAGACGCGTGGCCGCAGCGCGGTAACCCACCATTTCGTTAAAAACCCAAGCGGCCGTGGAACCAATCGGCAGGACATGCGTTTGCGCCAGTTAAATGGGCAGGTCGGATGTTCAAAAAGGATCAGCAGCAGCAGCAAAGGGATCTATTCGAAAGCGAGCGCAACTTCCGACTCCTGGTTGAAGGCGTTTCCGACTACGCGCTCTACATGCTGGATCCGACCGGCGTGGTGACAAGCTGGAACATCGGTGGCCAGCGGATCAAAGGTTACGCCCCCGCCGAAATCATCGGACAGCATTTTTCCTGCTTTTATACCGACGTCGACCGCGCGAATGGCAAGCCGCTTCGCGCCTTGCGCATTGCCCGGGAACAGGGCCGCTACGAGGAGGATGGCTGGCGCGTTCGCAAGGACGGCACGTTCTTCTGGGCCAGCGTCGTCATCGACCCGATTTACGAGGACGGCAAGCTCGTCGGCTTCGCCAAGATCACCCGCGACATTACCGAGCGCCGCGAAGCCCAGCTCAAGCTCGAACGGATGCACCAGCAGCTCGCGGAATCGCAGAAGCTCGATGCGCTCGGCCAACTGACCGGCGGCGTGGCGCACGATTTCAATAATCTTCTCATGATCGTCAGCGGCAGCCTTCACACGTTGAAGAAAGCGGTGGGCAACGATCCCAGGTGCCTGCGGGCGCTGTCGGCGATCGAAGGAGCGACCAAACGCGGCGCCTCCCTCACCAGCCAGTTGCTGACATTCGCGCGGCGGCAGAGCGTCAATCCGCAGGCCGTCGACGTCGCCGAGCAGATCGATGCGATGCGCGAGGTGCTCGACAGCGGCGTCGGCAACGCGGTGAGCCTGCAGATCGCCGTCGACCCGGGCGTCTGGCCGGTGATGGTCGACGTCACCGAGTTCGAGACGGCGCTGGTCAACCTCGTCATCAACGCGCGCGACGCCATGACCGGCGGCGGCGTCATCACGATATCGGCGCACAACGACACGCCAGGTGAGGCCGGGACAGAACATGTCGCGATCTCGGTGGAAGATACCGGCACCGGCATGGCGCCCGATGTGCTCGGCAGGATCTTCGATCCCTTCTTCACCACCAAGCCGATCGGCAAGGGCACGGGTCTCGGACTATCGCAGGTTCACGGCTTCGCCCACCAGGCCGGCGGAACGGTCAAGGTGGCGAGCGAGCTCGGCAAGGGCACGAAGATCACAATCCTGCTGCCGCGAAAGGAGCCCGCTGATGCTGCCGGGGATGTCGACGCGGTTGAAACCGGCGGAAGCGGCACCGTGCTGCTGGTGGAGGACAATCCTGATGTCGCAGCCGTCAGCACCGGGCTGCTCGAACAGCTCGGCTACACCGTGCGCAGGGTAGCGAGCGCCGAGGCCGCGTTGCGCGAAATCGAACTCGACGGGATAGACCTCGTCTTCTCCGACATCGTGATGCCCGGCAAGATGGACGGCCTCGGCCTGGCGCACCACTTGAAGGCCGTCAGACCCGGACTGCCGATCCTCCTGACCAGCGGCTATAGCGATTCCGCGCGGAACGTGCGCGGCGACTTTCCGATTCTGCGCAAGCCCTACGAAATCCACGAACTCAGCCAGGCGATCGCGAAACTGCCGCGGTGATTGCAGCGGTTGCTGTCCCACATGCGGGCGAGCCACCCTTTCATTGCGCGAGAACGGGTATCGGAACACATCTCGCCCTCCTCACAGAATCGCCTCGAAGGCGCTGCGCAGCGTTTCATGCCGGAACACAAAACCGTTGCTGAGCGCCTTGTTCGGCAACACGCGCTGGCCGCCCAGCAACAATTCATTGGCGAAATCGCCGCCGATACGACGCAACAGCCCGCCGGGGATGCGGAACACCGCAGGCCGGCGCAGGCGACGGCCAAGCTCTTCGGTGAATTTCAGATTGGTGACCGGGATCGGCGCCGTCGCGTTGACCGGTCCTGAGATCTCGGGGCGCGCGATCACATGGGCGATCAGGCGGATCAGGTCGTCGCGCTCGATCCACGACATCCACTGCCGGCCCGAACCGAGCGGCCCGCCGAGGCCGAACTCGAACGGCGTCAGCATTCGCGTGATGAAGCCGCCGTCGGTGCCGATCACGAGGCCGATCCGCAAGTAGACCACCCGCACGCCGTACTCTTCCGCCGGACGCGCTGCCTTTTCCCAGGCGTCGCAGAGTTCATGGCTGAAGCAGGCATGCGACTTGGCCGATTCCGTCAGCACTTGGTCCTGCCAGAGCCCGTACCAGCCGATCGCCGAGCCTGAGACCATCACCGCCGGCTTGCGCTCGAGCCGCGCGATCAGACGGATGACATCGCCAGTCATGTTGATGCGGGAATCCAGGATTTTGCGGCGCTTGGCTTCGGTCCACAGCCCGTTGCCGATCGGCTCGCCCGCGAGATTGACGATCGCATCGATACGGGTGTCGGCCGGAAGCTGGTCGAGGCTCGTGATCAGCGTGACCGGCGGCGGCAGCATCTCGATCTTGGCGGGGTTGCGCACCAGCGCGATCACCTGATGCCCTGCCTCGCTCAGGCCTGCCACCAGGCGGCTGCCGATGAATCCGGTAGCGCCGGTGACCAGCACCGTCTGCCGGTCGGGCAGTTTTTCGACCAGGCTTGCCGCCGGCGCACTCGTCATTCGCGAAAGGCGCTTTGACGCGGTGAAATCGCGCAGCCCGCACAAGGCGGCGCCGACGGCCGCAGCCGCCGCGATCAGGCTTAGCCATCCTGTGTAAGCCGATTTGACGCCGGTCGGCTGCCCCGCCCAACCGATCAGGACCGGCAGCAGCAGCACCAGAATGGCGCCGTAATTGATCGCGAGCAGCGTGTGATTGATGCGTTCGCTGGCCGGCAATTTCCGGCTCATGTCCTCCTCAACGAAATCCATCAGCGTGATGACGATTTCCGCAACGAGCACCACGATGATCAGCATGGCAAAGACGCCGTGCACTTCCAGCCAGCCCAGCACCAGGAACAAGAGGGCGTAGAGCATGTTGCGCAACGCATGAAGCTGCAGCTCATAGCGCTGCGATGGTCGCCATGCGAGCCGCTCGGTCAGCTCATGGTGGTAGAACGTGTCGAACACGCCCATCACGACCTGAATGGCGATCAGGATCCAAAGCAACGACGTCATGATGCGGCCTCCATGAACACGGCGGACTGACGAATGAGCCTGCCAAGGCGGGGGTGAACGATCTCGAGCGTGAAACGGAACGTGCCGCCGCCGAGGTCGGAATGGGTCACGGTGAGATCGCCGGGCGTAAGCCAGGGTGGAAGCGGCAACCGCAACGGCCCGATCTGCATGGAATAGCCGACGCTGCGAAACACCAGGGCTTCGTGCTCGACCGCTATGCGCAACGCCATGCTGACGCCGTAGCCGACATATTCTTCCAGCCCGGTGGGCCCGGCGAACCGTTTCGCCGAGTGAATGACCTGCGGAAAGCCGTTGCTGCGCGCGCAGATCCGGGTCCAGATCTGGCCGCCGCTCGCCGCATCTTCGGTCACCATCACGGCCATCGAGACGCCGGTCTCAGTGCATAGCGGAAACGGCCCGCCGATCACGCGCGCGAGCTGCGCCAGCCACCAGCCGGCGCGGCTAAAACTCGCCTCCTCCACCGTGCCGACATAGACGACAGTTTCGCCATCGGCGAAGCGCTTGGAAAATCGCCGCCAGATCGCCAACGACAGTCGGCCCCACTCCTCGTCGGGCAACAGATCGTGGAAGCGGTGGTCGTCGAGCAGGATCGAGGCAGGCGTTGCGGGAAACCCGGGTACTCTCGTGGACACCATCACACGCTCCTGCTCTGCCCCTCTGCCCTATTTGGTTTTCCCCGCCGGCAAGAAGCTGACGATCTTCTCGCCAAGCTTGATCAGCGCGGCCAGCCTCGGCCGCGGCACGTTGAGCATCTGCGCGTACCAGCGGTCGACCAGTTCGGTGAAAGCCAGCATTTCCTTCAGCCGCTTGGCCGCGACTGGGCTGATGGTCGGATCGTCAGCGGCGTCGGAAACGCAGGCACGCAGCGCATCGATGGCCGGATCGATCTCGCGCTCCTTGCGGCGTGCGGCGATCCGCGCCGCCACTTCCCAGATGTCGGTTTCCGCCTCAAAATGATCGCGCCGGTCGCCGAGAATCGGCACCCGCCGGATCAAATTCCAGGCCAGCAGTTCTTTGATGGAATTGGACACGTTGGACCGCGCCATGCCGAGCGTCTCGGCGATATCCTCCGCGGTCATCGGCGCCTCGGCGAGATACAGCAGACCGTGTATCTGGCTGACCGAGCGGTTGACGCCCCACTCGTCCCCCATATCACCCCAGTGCAGGATGAACCGCTCGACCACGGCAGGAAGTTTCTTTTTGTCGGTCTTTTCTGTCATGACAGAAATATCTGACGTTACTGTGCGGCTGTCAAGGCCCCTTGCGGTTTGGAGGACCCTGATCCGCGCATCGAGCTTTCCAAGAGGGTCTTGGTTCCCGAAATGGAACTTGGGTTCGTAGTTCCGTGTTTTCCCGGTCAGCTCGTTAACCGCCCAGTACCGGTCGCGTCTTAGACTCCGCTGGCACGCTGCCAGCAACGAGGTCTGGCGCGGCATCAAGGCACGGAATGCCCCATCGAAATCCCCCAGACCCCGGCGGGCCGCTGCGGCGGGTGACATCGACGTCCCTGGTCATCGCCTTTGCGCTGGTCATGACCGCCTGCATCCTCGGCGTCATGGCCTGGAAGGTGCTCGACGCCAAGAAGGCGGCGCTGGCGAGCGGCCGCTCCGAGATCCAGAACCTCGCGCATTCGCTTTCCGAGCATGCCTCGCACACCATCCAGGCGGTCGATATCGCGATGGGCGGGATGGTCGACTTGCTGAAATACAGGGATCCCGATCCAGACCGGTTCAACAGATACCTCGCTGAAACGGCGAAAACGCTGCCCCAATTGCGGAGCATCGGCGTCACAGATGCCAAGGGCAACTGGACTTATTCGTCATTGGCGGAGACACCGCGCCATACCGTCTCGGATCGCAGCTATTTCGCCTACCATCGTGACAAACCGGACAACACGCTTCGGATCAGCGAACTGATGCAATCCCGTGTGGACGAGCAACCCTCCATGATCGTTCTTTCGAAACGCATCACCAAGCTCGACGGCAGCTTTGGCGGGGTCGTCGCAGCAGCGATCGAAAAGGATTACCTCAATAGCTTTTACCGGACATTCCAGCTCGGCCCCGACGGCGGCATCAGCCTGATACGGAATGATGGTGCGCTCCTGATGCGCTGGCCGCAGTCGGACAAGAGCACGGATCTCTCCAAGACCGACCTATTCAGGAAGCATCTCAAGCAAAGTTCTGTCGGATACTACAAGATCATCTCGCCGTTCGACGGCATCGTGAAGCACCTTGGCTATGAGGAGACACCGCACTACCCGATGGTGGTCACCGTGGCCATATCGGAAGACTGGCTGCTTTCCGAATGGTGGAAGGGATTGCGGACCGACGCCATCGTCGCCGGCGTTCTGCTCTGCATGATCCTGATGCTGGCGGCGTTGGTTGCCCTGCAATTCCGCTTCCGCAGCAAGACGGAGCGCGCGCTGCGCGAGCGCGAGGCGCATTATCGCCTGCTGGCCAACAACATCGCCGATATCATCATCCTCATCGATGCCAACAGCCTGCTCCGCTATGTTTCCCGATCGGCCGAGCCGGTGCTGGGATTGCGTCCAAAAGATCTGGTCGGCAAGTCATGCTTCGACCTGGTCCATCCCGACGACAGGGACAGCGTCAAAGCGGCGACCATCCGGCTCGACGGCGCCGATAGCGTCAGTACGGTCGTGTTTCGGCACTATCGGGGCGACGGGACGCTGGCGTGGGTGGAAAGCAAGTTCAAGATGGCCTCCGCAACCAGCGACCCGGCGCGGACGGAATTCCTCTGCGTCATCCGCGATGTGACTGAACGGAAGCGGATGGAGGATGAGCTGACCCAGCTCAACCGCCGCCTCACCCAGCTCGCCGCGACCGACGGGCTGACCGGGCTCACCAACCGCCGCACCTTCGATGGCTTCCTGCGGCGCGAATACGGAGCCTGCGAAGAGATTTCGGTGCTGCTGTTGGATATCGACAATTTCAAGGGCTACAACGACACCTACGGGCACCAGGCCGGCGACCGTTGCCTGCAGGCGGTTGCAAAAGCCATCGGCAATGCGACCGACAACACGTCAGGCCTGTCCGCGCGCTATGGCGGCGAGGAATTCGCCGTCGTATTGCCGAACAGCTCGGGAGACGATGCCTTGAAGGTTGCCGAATCCATCCGGCTGACGGTTCGGGCGCTCGGCATTCCGAACACGGCCTCGAGCCGAGGCCACATTACCATCAGTGCAGGCGTTGCCGCAAAAACCCGTTCGACGATCGACGAGGCCGCGCTGGTGGGAGAAGCCGACATCGCCCTCTACGAGGCAAAGCGCCTCGGCCGCAACCGCAGCATCGTGTATTCCTCAGTCGATTTGCAATATGTCGACAGCGCCTCCATCCAGCACGACGGCGAGTTCGCGCCGGGCGAACGGACGCATTAGCCAGGGCGCGGAGCTGTCATGTAGCTGTGCAAAAAGCAGCTCGCTCAATATCCGCCTGCTGGACGCGAAAAGCCAACACCGGCCCTACTCCACGATTTTCCAATAGGAGTCCTTGCGGATCACCTTCCCGTTGCGAAACGTGTAGAAGTCACAACCTCGGACCTCCTTTCTCGTGCCCTCGCGGCTGGTGCCTGTGAGTGTCCATTTTGAGATGCCGGTCTCGGCAGTCGAATCCACAAAATGCTCATCGTTGCCGTAGTGGACGTCAGGCAGACCTTCGAAGCGTGTTGCCAGCGCTTCCCGTACGTTCCGTTTGCCCTCGAAACGAGTCCCCCAAGGCTCGCTTCCCCGCGGCATCTCCAGGACGCAATCGTCAGAAAAGAACGCCATGATGCGATCAAGATCGTGCGCGTTGAAGGCATCACATAAACCCGTCAGCGTCGATCGAATGTCCATCGCCCGTCTCCGCCCAGTCGGATGGTTGATATTTGCTCTATGCGTTCGATCTCCGAATAGGCCATTGGCGACTGGGTCGGTCAAGGTCGGAGGCCCCCCCGCGAACGGGCCCTGGTTCAAACAGCCACCGACGTTATATCGTCGGGAGCACCGAGAACCGCTCCCCTGCCCGCCGCAGCTTCAGCATCTCGGGATTGCCGGCGTCGTCGTGTACCGCCTCGACCCGGGCCGATGATGGCCCTCGCCGGCAAGCCGAGATCATCGCGGTCACCGGCTCCGCGGGACCTGCGAACAACGCCTCGACACGGCCGTCCCTGCGGTTGCGCACCCAGCCTTCGAGATCGCGTGCCCGTGCGGTGTCATCGACCCAGGCGCGATAGCCGACGCCCTGCACCCGGCCGCTTATCGTGACATGACGAATTGCATCGCTCATTTTTTCTTCAACCCGAGAAATGCGCCGGCGCGCGACTTTACTTCGGCATCGCGCATGGCCCGGCTGGTCAACTCGGCAGACGCAAGGCCGTTCAAATTTTTCGGCGAGGTTCCCTCACGCAACGCCTTCAGCGTCTGGTAGACGGCCTGCGTCGCGGCGGCGAATGGCGCGTGGCCCTGCAGCGCGATCCGCACGCGCTGACCGGCGAGATAATCCAGCGCCGTCATGTCCTCGGGCGCACCACCGAGCACGATCGGCAATCTCGTCGCGGCGGAAATCGCTTCCAGCTCGCCCCGGCTCTTGATGCCGGTGAAGAACAGCGCATCGACGCCGGTAGCTTCATACGCTTTCGCCCGCGCGATCGCGTCGTCAAGGCCGGTGACAGACACGGCGCCGGTGCGGCCGATGATGACCAGCGAGGAATCGCTGCGGCCGTCGAGCGCGGCCTTCATCTTGCCGACGCCCTCCTCCAGCGGAATCAATTGCGTTCCGGCCTGCCCGAACGCCTGCGGCAAGAGCGTATCCTCAATCGTGAGGCCAGCGGCGCCGGCAGCCTCGAGTTCATGCACGGTACGGCGAACATTGAGCGCATTGCCGTAGCCGTGGTCGGCGTCGACCAATACCGGCAGTGTCGAAGCACGCGACATCCGGCGCATCTGCTCCGCGAGCTCGGTCAACGTGATCAGGGCGATGTCGGGATCGCCGAGAACGGCCAGCGAGGCCACCGACCCGCCGAACATGCCGAGCTCGAAGCCGAGGTCTTCCGCAATGCGGATCGAGGTCGCATCATAGACCGATCCCGGGCGGATGCAGGTGAAGCTGCCGAGGATGGAACGCAGAGCTTCGCGGCGTTTGCGGAAAGACATCAGGAGGCTCCTCATTCGTCATTGCGAGGAGCGCAGCGACGAAGCAATCCATACTTCCTTTGCCGCACGATGGATTGCTTCGCTGCGCTCGCAATGACGGGAGTTTCGTCTACGCAAACTCCAAAATCAACGCGTCCACCGCCAGTGTGGCGCCGGCCGCGGCATGGATCTTCTTCACGGTGCCGTCGCGTTCGGCGCGCAACACGTTCTGCATCTTCATCGCCTCGACCACGGCCAATGTCTCGCCGGACTTGACCTCCTGCCCTTCGGCGACCGCAATCGACACCACGAGCCCGGGCATCGGGCACAGCAGCTTCTTGCCGGTGTCGGCCGCCGAGTTCACCGGCATCAGCCGCGCGGCGGCAGCTTCGCTTTCAGTGAAAACGTTGACTGCAACTTCAAAGCCCTGATGCGCGAGGCGGAAGCCGTTCGGGATCGCGCGCACCTGCATCGCGACCAAGTGGCCGTCGATGGTGCCGTGCCAGACCGGCTCGCCCGGCGTCCAGGCCGAGATCAGGTTGTGCGGATTGCCGGGCAGACCGTCGGCGCCGATGAAACGCACCGCGATGCCGTCGGCCTCCCGCGCCACATCGAGCGCGATTTCGTCGCGGTCGAGCCACACCGCGCGGCGGCGTTCACGCTGCACCAGGCGGCCGGTCAACTGACCGGAAATCTGGCGCTTGCGCTCGCCGAGCACGTGATCGATCGCGGCACCCACGGCGGCCAGCCGCCGCGCGATCTCGCCTTCCGGCGGACGCGCCGAAAACCCTTTTGGAAATTCCTCTGATATGAAGCCGGTGGAAAGCTTGCCTTCGCGCCAGCGCGGATGGTTCATCAGCGCCGACAGGAACGGAATGTTGTGACGGATGCCGTCGACGTAGAACGCGTCGAGCGCCGTGGCCTGTGCCTCGATCGCGGCGGCTCGTGACGGCGCGTGCGTCACGAGCTTGGCAATCATCGGATCGTAATGGATCGAGATCTCGCCGCCCTCCTGCACACCGGTGTCGTTGCGGATGGTAACGCCGTCCTGGCTCGCTTCCGCCGGCGGCCGGTATTTCACCAGCCGGCCGATCGACGGCAGGAAGTTGCGGAAGGGATCCTCGGCATAGACGCGCGATTCCACGGCCCAGCCGGTCAGCGTGACGTCCTTCTGAGTGATGGAAAGCTTCTCGCCGGCCGCGACCCTGATCATCTGCTCGACCAGGTCGATGCCCGTGACCAGTTCGGTGACGGGATGCTCGACCTGCAGACGGGTGTTCATCTCCAGGAAGTAAAAGCTCTTATCCTGGCCGGCGACGAATTCGACGGTGCCGGCCGAATCGTAATTCACCGCCTTCGCCAGTGCCACTGCCTGCTCACCCATCCTGCGGCGGGTGGTTTCGTCGAGCAGCGGCGACGGCGCTTCCTCGATGACCTTCTGGTTACGGCGCTGGATCGAGCATTCGCGCTCGCCAAGATGGATCACATTGCCATGCTTGTCGCCGAGCACCTGTATTTCGATGTGGCGGGGATCGACGATGAACTTTTCGATGAAGACGCGGTCGTCGCCGAACGAGGATTTCGCTTCCGCCTTGGCGAGATTGAAGCCCTCGACGACTTCCTTCTTCGAGTACGCGATCCGCATGCCCTTGCCGCCGCCGCCGGCGGAGGCCTTGATCATCACGGGGTAGCCGATCTCGTCGGCGATCTTCACCGCGTGCTTTTCGTCCTCGATCACACCGAGATGTCCCGGCACGGTCGAGACTTTTGCCTTCGCGGCGGCCTTCTTGGATTCGATCTTGTCGCCCATCGCGGCAATGGCGCCGGGATTGGGGCCGATGAAGACGATACCCGCCTTGGCGAGCTCGCGCGGAAACGCCTCGCGCTCGGAAAGAAAGCCATAACCGGGATGCACGGCCTCTGCGCCGGTCTTGCGGCAGGCGTCGATGATCCGTTCGATCAACAGATAGCTCTCGGCCGCCGCCGGCGGGCCGATCAGCACGGCCTTATCCGCCATTTCGACGTGGAGCGCATCGCGGTCCGCTTCGGAATACACCGCGACCGTCTCGATCCCCATTCGGCGCGCAGTCTTGATGACCCGGCAGGCGATCTCGCCGCGATTTGCGATCAGAATTCTCTTGAACATGTTCTTCTTGCTTGAGCTTTGGGCGGGATCCTCCCCCGCAACGAGACATGCGGGACGCGGGTAACACACCCGTCGTACAGCAAAAATCGATGGAGGCAACGGTCTCGTACCGGCTTCGCGGCGCCGCCCGGCGCTAATTCAGCCGGAATAGGAGTTGAAGCGGCCCCGCGCATAGGCATGGGATACCGCTTTCATCAGCTCGCCGACCTCGGATTCCAGATAGTCGTTGGCCACGATCAACGCGCGGATCGTCGCCCTCATATCCCCACCACAGGCAGAAATCGCCTGATCTACAGCGGCTTCCAGCTCGTCGTTCTCTTCGGACTTCGGCTGTGAAGAGGACGACATGGCAATATTCCGTGTTGAGCGAGGGCCCCATGTTCTTATTTTGTTCTTGTGAAGTCAATGGTGCTCTCATCCCCTTTAGTAGGAGCTTCGATATCGAGAGGACGATCAAATGGATTTATCAGCGATCATCAGAAGAGCGATTGAAATTGGCGACCAATACGGGTTCATCACGTTTGACCAAATTGACGAGCTCGTGCCGTCATCTGCCGACAGGCTTGAGGCCGAAATCATCGAAGCTCTCTTCGAGGCCTTGAGCGTCCGAGGAATAAACGTCAGAGAGGCGTAAGGCCGCCGCGCTTGGTTCCTTGACGCCAGCATGTGCTAGAACGCATCGGTGCGAAATCTATTTAAAGTGAAACAGATGCGGTCACGAATTTTTCTGGTTGCGGCGTTGCTGTCGATCGCCCTTCCGGCCAGCCAGAGTTTGGCCGCAACGGCCACCATTCGAGATGGCAGCTCGCTTCAGCTCGGCAACATTACCTACCGGCTCGACGGCATCGATGCGCCCACCGTTGATCAACTCTGCATCGATCAGAATGCCGATAGCTGGACCTGCGGGATTGAGGCGCGCGATCAACTGACCAAGTTGATCGGCGGCAAACAGGTTCGCTGCGACGATCTGGGTCCCGATCCTACTTACAAGAAACGGCGCATCGGCGTGTGCAAGATCGAGGGCGACACGACCAGTTTGAGCCAACTCCTTGTCCGCAACGGCTTTGCACTGAATGTCGAAGTCTCCGCCAGCGGTCGCTTCCAGGTGGACGAGGCCCGCGCCAAGGACGACCGCCAGGGACTCTGGAAAGGCTGCTTCGTCGCGCCGCGCGAGTTCCGCGCCGGGAAGAAAGACGCTCCCTTGCTCGGCGCCGCGTGCCGCGTCGATCGCGACCGCGAAATCCGCGAGGCGCTGTTCCCCGAGGATCTCGTGATGCCGGCGAATTGCAACATCAAGGGGAGGTACGCGGTGCGCGCGCGCGTCACCGGGAACCTTGGCATCTACCACCTGCAGGCATGCCGCTCCTATCCGGGACTGACCAAGCCGGATCGCTGGTTCTGTTCCGAGGAAGATGCGCAGGCCGCCGGGTTCCGCAGGGCCTATAACTGCCGGTCAACCACCAAGAGCAAATGAGGCTGGCTAACGCGCCGGCTCTTGTGTGAAAGTGCCGCCAGAGGTTGCCGGCACGCATGACACCTTCCGACACCACGAACCTCCTGCCTGAAGCTGCCGCCGCCGAGCGCTTGCGGCAATATCTGCAGGAAATCGCAAGCGAGCGCGACAGAGCCCATCGTGCTTTGCAGGAGCGCGAAGCGGAGCTGGCGCGTATCCAGCGCATCGCCGGCGTCGGTGGTCTCGAAATCGATTTCCGTGACGGCGTCAAGAACCGCCGCTCCCCCGAATATCTTATCGTTCACGGGCTGCCGCCCGAGGCGGCCAACGAGACCTATGAGGAATGGGTCAGTCGAATCCATCCCGAGGATCGCGAGCGAACGGTCCAGCACCTGTTCGGCGTATTGAAAAGCCAGAGCGAGGATTACTCGGCCGAATACCGCATCGTGCGGCCGAACGACGGCGCGGTCCGCTGGATCCGCGTCGTCGCCAAGATCGAGCGCGAGGCCGACGGCCGCGCGCTGCGCCTCGTCGGCGCCGATTGCGACGTCACCGATCAGATGCTGGCGCAGGCAACCTTGCGCGAAAGCGAGGAGCGCTTCCGCCTGATCGCCAACAGCGCGCCGGTCCCGATCTGGGTCACCAAGCTCGACCGCACGCGTTCCTTCGCCAACCAGGCCTATGTCGATTTCCTTGGACTGCCGTTCGAGGAAGCCATCGTGTTCGACTGGCGCAAAAGGCTGCATCCGGACGACGCGGCGCGCGTCGTCCAGGAATCCGTCGCAGGCGAAGCATCGCTCAAGCCGTTCGTGCTGGAGGCCCGCTATCAGCGCGCCGACGGCGAATGGCGGTGGCTGCGCTCGGAATCCCAGCCGCGCTGGGATCCGACCGGCAAGCACATCGGCTTCATCGGCGTTGCCCACGACGTCACCTCGGCCAAGCAGGCCGAGCACGATCTGCGCCGGCTGAACGAAATTCTCGAGATGCGGATCACCGAGCGGACGGCGCAGCTCGAATCCAGCGAAGCCCAGATGCGGGCAATCTTCGAGACCAGCCATCAATATCAGGCGTTGCTCAACCAGCACGGCGAGGTGCTCTATGCCAACAGGACGGCGTTGGCCGGCATCCACGCCGACGCCGGCGCGGTGGTCGGCCAGCCGTTCTGGGAAACGCCATGGTTTGCCACGACCCCCGGCATGCGCGACGCCGTCCGCGACGCCTTCATCACGGTCATGCAGGGCGAAGAGGTCAAGATTGAAATGCTGCTGCACCTGCCGATCGGCGACCGCTATTTCGATTTCGCGATGCGCCCGCTGCACGACCGGCGCGGCACCGTCATCGGGGCAGTGCCGGAGGCCATCGACGTCACCGAGCGCCGCCAGGGCGAGGAAGCGCTTCGCCAGTCGCAGAAGATGGAAGCGGTCGGACAGTTGACCGGCGGCGTGGCGCACGATTTCAACAACCTGTTGACCATCATCCGCTCCGCAACCGATTTCCTGCGCCGCCGCGAGTTGCCGGAAGAGCGGCGCCGGCGCTACATCGACGCGATCGCCGAGACCGTGGAGCGCGCCTCCAAACTGACCGGACAATTGCTGGCGTTCGCCCGCAGGCAGCCGCTCAAGCCGCAGGTGTTCAACGTCGGCACCCAGGTCGAATCAGTCGCGCAATTGATCCGTCCCCTCGTCGGTGCCCGGATCAGGATCGACGTCGAAATCGCCGATCTCAATTGCTTCGCAATCGCCGACGTCGCGCAATTCGAAACCGCGCTGATGAATCTCGCCGTCAACAGCCGCGATGCCATGGACAGCGAGGGCCGGCTGACCATTCAGGTCCGCAAGGTGGATGCGATTCCGCCGCTGCGTGCCCAGCCCGCCCGCCGCGGCGACTTCGTCGCCATCACCGTGACCGACACCGGCTGCGGCATTGCCCCTGCCCTGCTCGAGACGATCTTCGAGCCGTTCTTCACCACCAAGGAAGTCGGCAAGGGCACCGGCCTCGGGCTGAGCCAAGCGTTCGGTTTTGCCAAGCAATCCGACGGCGATATCGCAGTTGCAAGTGAGCCCGGCCAGGGCGCGACGTTCACGATCTACCTGCCGCAGGCCGCGGTGCCGGCCGATACGAGCGAAGCCGCCGCGACCGCCAGCGAGCCTGCTGCCCGCGGCCGCGGCTACCGCGTCCTCGTCGTCGAGGACAATGACGACGTCGGCCAGTTCTCCACCGAACTGTTGGAAGATCTCGGCTACACCGTGCGCCGCGTCGCCAGCGCGGACGCCGCGCTCGCAATCCTGGCCGAGGACGAGTTTTCCGCCGACCTGGTGTTTTCCGACGTCATCATGCCCGGGATGAACGGCGTCGAGCTCGCCGGCATCGTGCGCGAACGCTATCCCGGCCTGCCCGTGGTCCTGACCAGCGGCTACAGCAACGTGCTGGCGGAGAGCGCCCACCGCGGCTTCGAGCTGATCCAGAAACCCTATTCGGTGGAACTGCTGTCGCGAATTCTCAGGAAGGCGATTTCCGAGGCGCGCCGCTAGGGAAGCTCACGCCGCGGCGTCGACGCCGGCCTCCCCCGATGCCAGGAGCGCGCGGATTTCCTGCGCAGGGCGCGCGACGCTGAACAGATAGCCCTGCATCTGCGTGCATCCGAGACTCTGCACGGTCTCGCGCTGCTGCAACGTCTCGACGCCTTCGGCAGTCGTGATCATATTGCGGTCGGCGGCGATGCCGACCACCGCGCGGATGATCGAGGCCGACGAGGAATTGCGCGTCACTTCCTTGACGAAGGAGCGGTCGATCTTGATCTTGTCGAACGGGAAGCGCTGCAGATATTGCAGCGAAGAATAGCCGGTGCCGAAATCGTCGAGTGCGATGTGAATGCCGAGCGCGCGGAGCTGGTTCAGCGCCGCGAGCGCGGCGTCATCGTCCGCCATCAGGACGGCTTCCGTGATCTCCAGCTCCAGCCGGCGCGGATCGAGTCCGGTCTCGGCAAGGACAGCCGCGACTTTCACCGACAGCGTTTCCGACCGGAACTGGATCGGCGAAACGTTGACGGCGATTCGGACATGGGCTGGCCAGGCGGCGGCTTCGGCACAGGCGGTGCGCAACACCCACTGCCCGATCTCCTCGATCAGGCCGGTCTCCTCGGCGACCGGCACGAAATCGGCGGGCGAGATCATGCCGCGCACCGGATGCCGCCAGCGCAATAGCGCCTCGCAGCCGGTGACGCAATCGCCGCGCAGATCGACCTGCGGCTGATAGTGCAGTTCGAACCCGCCCTGCACCAGCGCCTCGCGCAAGTCTGCCTCCAGTTCGCGGCGATGATTGGCCTGCTGCTCCATCTCCGGATCGAAGAAGCGATAGGTCCTGCGGCCGGCGGCCTTCGCCGCATACATCGCGAGATCGGCGTTCTTCAGGAGATCGAAAAGGTCCGAGCCGTCGCGCGGGGCAATCGCGATGCCGATGCTCGCATCGCTGGAAAGCTGATGGCCATGGCAGTCGAACGGGGTACGCAGCGCCTGATAGATCCGCGCGACCAGCGCGTGAACGTCCTCGGCGCTCTCGATGCCGTGCTGAAGGATAGCGAATTCGTCCCCGCCCAGGCGGGCGATGAAATCCTCAGCGCCGACCGACTGGCGCAACCGCTCCGCCACGCCCTTCAGGAACTCGTCCCCGATCAGATGTCCCAGCGTGTCGTTGATGCGTTTGAACTCGTCGATGTCGATATAGAGGATCGCGAATTCCTGGCCCTCGGTTTCCAGCAGCAGTCCCTCCGCATGGCGCTGGAACAGGGTGCGGTTCGGCAGATTGGTCAGCGCGTCGTAATGGGCGAGATGTTCGATCCTGGCCTGGTCGCGCCGCCCTTCGGTGACGTCTTCCAGCGTCGCGGCCCAGCCGCCGTCCGCCGAGCGCTTGAAGATCAGCCGGATCGTGCGCCCATCCGGCGTCGAGGTCACGGTGTCCTGAACGAGACTGCCATTGGGATCGAGGAAGCGGTCGCAATAGGCGTCGACGTCGCCGAGAAAGGAGCCGCGTTCCTGACGGTGCCGGATCAGGTCGCGCAGATGACAGCCGGGTTTGACGACTTCCGGCGAGAGCCCGAACATATCGATATAGCGCCGGTTGCAGATCACGAGACGGCCCGAGGAATCGAACAGCAACAGCCCTTGCGTCATGTTGTTGATGGCGGTGTCGAGATGCTGGCTCTTCTCCGAAAGCTTGCGCTGCGCGGCGGCATGCTGGCGGCGGAGCTGACGCACGATCAGGAAGACCATGCCGATCACGACGATGACCGCCAGCGCCGCCGCGAAAAATTGCAGCCTGGTCTGCGCCCGCCAGTCGGCCAACGCAGCCTCCGTTCGGGTGGTCGCCACGATCAGGATCGGGAAGTGCATGAGCGACTTGACCGCGCCGACCTTGTCTTCCGCCAGCCTCGCGCTGGTGAAGCGCCCGGATATGTTGCCATCCACGGCCAGCGCGCGCCGAAAGGCTTCGCTTCCGGCGACATTGAAGCCGATCACGCTGTCGTCCTTCGGATAGCGGGCAATGATGGTGCCGTTGCGGTGAATCATCGAGATCGCGGTATCGCTGTTGAGCTCCAGCGATCCGACGAAGGCCTCGAAATGCGACGGTTCGACGCCGCGGCTGGCAAATCCGATGATCTCGCCGTTGCGGCCGACAATCTTGCGCGCAAATAGCGTGGTCCAGTTCCTCGTCACCTTGCTGACGACCGGCTCGACGATCACATCGGTGGTCGGTTTTCCCGACGTGAACTCCTTGAAGTACTGACGGTCCGCGATGCTGAGATCGGGGACCGGCCACATCTCGGAGGAATTGATCAGCCATCCCTTGACGTTCCACAGGTTCAGCGCGCCGACATGGGGCAGCGCCGAAAGCTTGCCGCGCAGCATCTCGTGCGCGCTCAAGGTCGACATCCTCTGTTCGAATTCTTCCGACGTATCGACCCCGTCGGCCCGCATGCCGGATACGACGTCCTCATGCACATGCTGGAGATCGTTCAGTTGCTGGTCGAAATGCCGTGACAGCAAGAGCGCGCTGTTGTTGAGTTCGCGCTCGGCGACTTCCAGCGCCCGCTCGCGGTATTGCATGGCGAAATAGCCGGTGCCGAGCATGATCGCGATCACGATCCCCGCAGCACTCAGGATCAGCCACTGGATCGCGCCCAGCCTGATCCGCCACGGCATGCCGCGACCGAACAGCGGCTGGCTCTCCGCGATGACGTCGTCCGATGGATTATTCAGCATTTTCGCTGCCCCCACAGGCGCTCGTTGTAGGGACCACAAGCCAAGGGGGCGTTAGCAAAATGAGTTATCGGGAGGTTAAAGCGGCCGCGGAATCAGGCGGATTCCGCCATCTCGTCTTCCTTGAGACTGCACTCGATCAGCGCCCCGTCGATCGTGAATTTCGAAAACAGCGAGCCCGGCGTCGACGCCAGCAGCGCCGCAAAGAACTGCGAGTCTCCGGGACTGCGCAGGAAAAACCGGATGTGGCTCGCCGACATCGTATCCCTCGACAGCCATACGATGCCCGAGAACAGCGCCACCATCGTCTGGGCGTACTGACCGGCATCGGCGATGCCGAGTTCGTAAACCGGCGACACCACGATAAAGCGCGCGCGGAGGATGGGATCCGGAAATTTGCTCATCATCAGGCGGCTGACCTGGCAGGCCGCATGGATGCGCTCGCCATCGGACAGGCAGTACAGGCTGGGGTGATCGCCTTCCTTGGTCAACCCGTCATAGGCCGCATAGCTTCCCGTCGAAAAGGTCGAAAAGTCCTCGCCGACGCTTTCGGCGTCCTTCTTCCACTGGCCCTTGATCGACCGCCAGGACCTGTCCGGCTCTTTCATCGGCAGAAGGCGCATGACTAACCGGAGGTTAATGCACAAGTTGATGCCGGCATTTTACGGGCAGCGGCTAAACGTTTGCTTACGCTGGCGCCCCGCGCGCAAATAATTTGTGCGACCCGCGAAACGACTACCTCGGCGATCGTTTTGCTGCCGTGTTTCCCTACGGTATCGAACTCCGGCGGGAGCCATGAGGCTCTGGTCCGGAAGTCGAAACAGATTGCCAAGGTGCTCACCTGGACGCCGACGACCCCGTCTGCAGCCTACACCCTTCGAGACGCCCGCTCTGCGGGGCCTTAGGTTGAGGGTTTGAGCAGCTATGACGCGGTAGAACTAGTGGCTCTAGGCCGCGGCCTCGTAATTGACCTCGGTCTCCGCGATCTTGGTCAGGGCTTCGTCTGTCTTTTTCTCTTCGGCGAGCGTCTGATCGATCAGCTTCACGGCTTGCGGATTGTTGAGCTTTTGTGCCCAGGCTTTCAGGGTGCCGTAACGAGAAATCTCGTAATGCTCGACCGATTGGGCGGCGGCCAACAGACCGGCATCGAGCGCGGGCGTGTCGGCATACTGCTCCATGATGTCTTTGCCTTCGTCGATGATGCCCTCGATCGCTTCGCACTTCTTGCCGCGCGCCGGCTTGCCGAGAAGCTCGAATATCTCTTCCAGCCTTTCGACATGCGCCTCGGTCTCTTCGTGGTGCTTTTCGAAGGCGGCCCGCAGATTGTCCGAGGTGGCAGCCTTCGCCATTTTCGGCAGCGCCCTCAGGATCTGCTTCTCGGCGTAGTATATGTCCTTCAGCGTATCCAGGAACAATTCATTTAGGTCCTTGTCAGGCATGGCTTCCTCCATTGATGGGTGCGCCAACAACATGAGACCGAATGAAATGGTTCCTAAAGCGCTCGTCGGATGCGCTACCCGTCCCCCGCCGCAAGATCGATGAGGGCAATTCCGAGGTCGGGCCTCTTCTTGCGTCGAAGCGCTGCCGGCGCTTCGGTCAAGATCACTTCGAGCGTCGGCCTGACGGTTGCTGCCAGCAGATGGCCGCCGCGCGTCGAGCCATCGGCAAGGCCGAGCACGACGTGAACGTGCAGGCTGGGCTTGCCGTCGTCGCCGGCGGCAACATCGCCGATCGCGCTGAGGACTTCGCACTGTTCGTCGACCGCGATCTTCCGGTAGTTCTTTGCGGCGACGTCGAACCAGCCGACCGTCGCCCGTTCGAAGGCGCCGATCGCGGTCAGCGAGGCCGCGAAGACCCCGGATTCGGCTGCGAACCGGGTGAGCGCGGCAAACGCCTCCTCGCCGGTGTCCAGAATGACGACGTGAACCTGCGCCTTGTCGTCGGCGCCGATACGCTTGCTCTTCATGGCGACCTCGCAAATGGCGGTCAGGCTGCGCTGCCGGCTTTTTTCAGCCGATCACGCGGCACTTCGAGTTCCGACTGTTCAAAGCCGTGCGTTACCAGAATTGCGATTTTCTTTCCGTCGAGATCCGTCGGGTGCTCCCTGGGAGTGAGCCGTCCCGGTCAATCGGCACTACAGGGCATCGTTCCCGTCGATCCGAATCCGGCGCCTCTGGCCCGAGAGGCGAGCCGGCGCGGGAACTCGCTATTCCCCGAAAAGTTCGCTCGACCGGCGCTGATCCAATCAAGCCAGACGCCGAAGCTTTGACCGGAAGCGCGTCGCGATCGCCTGACTAGATTCTAGATTGACCGACGAACCAGCTCGCACACGGATTGTAATTTCAACTCTTCGGAGCTGCGTGATCAGGCTCGCTATTGCGGTTGTGCCCCAGCAATCGATCGTAATTGTTACGAACTGTCTCATAGCACTCGCAGGCGCTTTCCCGTAGCGCTTCGACGTTTGTGATCTCGATCTTGCCTCGCCGGTATCGGATCATTCCTGCAGCTTGCAGCGTATGCGCCACCGGGGAAACGGTGGTTCGCCGGACACCCAGCATCTCCGCGAGAAACTCCTGCGTGAAAGGGAGCGTATCGTTTCCTGAGAGGTCGCGCGCACGCAGCAGCCAACGGCACAGCCGCGCCGTCGAATCGTGGAGGATGTTGCAGGCGGCGGACTGCTGCGCCTGGCCATAAACCGTCTGCTCGTGACTGATGATCATCGAAAGCATGCCCGGGCGGTCGAGCGCCACGCGCTTGAATGCGTCGGGCTCACACACCACACCATGTCCGCCGATTTGAACGATCGCGCGATTGAGGGCCAGCTTGCCGTCCAAAGCCGCCGAAGCGCCGACGACACCATCGCGGCCAACCATGGCGGCTTCAACGGTTTCTCCGCCCTCAAGCAGCACCACGAGCGAAATCACCGCATCGAATGGAAAGTAGACCCCGCTAATCTTCTCCCCGGCTTCATGCAGGATCTTGGTGTGCTCCAGCACGACAGGCCTGAGGTGAGGCCGCAATGCCTCGACATCCGGCGGGGCGAAAGACGACAGCAGCAGATTACTCGAAAACGACTGCATGAGAACTCCCGGATTGGCGGGAGCACTTGCGTCTCTCAGTCACGCGGCCGCCGGAGGGTTACCGCTGATTTTAAACGCTATCCTTTTCTCGGGAACGGCGTCTGTCCGGCACCCGACATTGCAAGTCGCTCCATGCTGA
Source organism: Bradyrhizobium sp. AZCC 1577 (assembly GCF_036924575.1). NCBI lineage: Bacteria > Pseudomonadati > Pseudomonadota > Alphaproteobacteria > Hyphomicrobiales > Nitrobacteraceae > Bradyrhizobium > Bradyrhizobium sp. AZCC 1577. The sequence goes on along the minus strand of NZ_JAZHRQ010000001.1, from coordinate 4,110,490 downwards.
ACCGCAAGGGCCAATCCGATCGTTGCACGCTGGAGAAGGGCCCGACGCAGTCGGCGCGCGGGGGATCATTGAGGATTGTCGTCTCCGGGATCGCCCAGCTCATGACCGCGAGCATTGATGGATTCAGTGCGCGAAAAATGCCCGACTACCCGGCTGCGAAACTATGGTGCGTTTTGCTGATTGAGCGCCTTGGCAAAACTGGAACGGAAACCTCACATCCGTTTGAAGCGAACCGATCACGATATCGGAACGGTCATAGGCGCCCCCGGTTGGCCCACTGTTGGTACAACGGAGGCAACTCATGAACTTGAAGCTCCTCGCCGCAGCGGCGGTTCTTTCAAGTGCGGTCGCAGCGCCGGCACTGGCGCAGGATGCTCACGGACGGTCGGATGCCATCCGTAAACCGCAGACTCAGGACCGGATCTATCATCGTCACGGCGGATTCTGGCCAGGTGAAATAGCCGCCGGCGTGGTTGGCGGCGCGATCGGCACGGCCGGCGCGATTGCGACGGCGCCGTTCCGAAACGACGTCTACGCCTACAATTATGGCTACGGGCCGCGCTACTACAATAGCGGCTTCGTCTGTCAGCCCGGAACGACATTCATCGGTGCGGACGGCCGGCGCCATATCTGTCAGTAGCTGACAACGGGCATTGGAGAAGAGTCGGTCCAACACCGCCTCTTCTCTTGTTTAGCGATTGCCTGAAGGCTTCTTCCCAGGCGGATCGCCGCCGCGGTCGACCCGGCTCACGCGCTGGGCCCGCTCCTTGTCTTTGGGTTGCTCCTGTCCCCGTTGATCACGGACGATGCCCTGATCATCGTTGCCATCGGATGATCCAGGATCAGCCGGTTCGGGCGCTGTCGCCTGCCGATGTTGCTCCTTACCTTCCCGGACCAGCAGGTCGTCGCCGAGCATTTGCCCGATGATCTGTTTGGTCTGAGCCTCGACCTTCTCATGAAACTTGCTCATGGCGGGCCTCCTTCCATCGAAGAACGATGTCAGGCTGCAATGTTTCCATGTGTTTCCAGGCAGGATTTTGCCCGCCCCGGGGCACTGAGGCCGGTTCCGCACAAATGTAAAATCGTGTCGCAGAGCAAAACTAAACGGGACCCCGCCGCATGTTTATCTGGCTACCCGATGAGCCAATGACCCTTGTGGATATCGAACTTCACCAGACCTTCGTCGCGCATCTTCAGAAGCAGCGATTGGCAGGCTTCCTCATTGGGGAGATTGGCACGCCGCATGAGTTGGTAGGCCTTGAGCGGCTTCTCGCGAAGCGCATTCAGGATGTTCTCGCGATCTTTCAGCATGACTGGTCCTGTAGTAATCCAAAATTGACGTTGATCATGAACTGCTCAGGCAGCCATGACGAGTTTGATCTGGCCGTCTTCAAGATTTCCAGCCGCGAGCGCATCGCGCGCCATCTTTTCGATAACAGGCCAATTTGCGAGAAGAAATTTTTGCGCCAGCGCCTTCGTCGGCAACTCGGTTTGCAGAATGCAGCGCTGCCGCGCAGTTCCGTTCGCGATCTGAAAAGACACCGCTTGCGGCCCCTCGATGATCTCTTGTTCGGTGGGCTTGGCAGCTATCCGCATCCGTTATTCCTTTTTGAGCGTCCGATTAGGTCAGGCTATCGGGATCGATAGTAGCCACCGCGCCTAGTGTGTTTCTTGGCTATTGCGAATGAGCGGCTAGCTAGGACTGATCGTCCTCCGCCTCGGGGGCGCGTTTCGGCTTGTGATCCGCGATTGGCTGCGTATTGCGCACTGCCTCGGTCAGCATCAGGCGCAACTCATCCTTTGTCATCGGTGGTTGCCGCGTGGTTGACGATTTCCATTGTGCCATCAAGTTCATATGGGGTGCCCGAGCGAGAATTAAACCCTCGTGACTCGCTGAATCCGCGGACAATGCGGCCAGGACCGGGCGACCCAGTATTCCAGTGATTGAACCGATAGGCCGCAGCGTACTGGATCCCTCGCATGCGCAGAGGATGACACCAGAGGACCGACGCAGGACTTCAAAACAAAAACGGCGGGTACTGCCCCGCCGCCTTGAAACCGATGATCGCCAAATGAACCTACAGCAGCCCCATATCCAGCATGCCCGGCAGTTGCGCGAGCGGCAGCGCGGCGGCGCCGACCAGGGTAGCGACCAGCGCGGCAAGCCGACGATTGCTATGGCGCTTGCCACGCATCTGGCTGGCGATCCATTCCAGCACCTTGGTGTCGATGTTGGCGGCCTTCACCGGCGCCCAGCTCTCGATCGGCGTATCCGGCGACAGCGCCACCGTGCGCGGCGGCACCGGCAGGCCGGACTCGGAAGCGGCATGGTGGGCGACCGCCTTGGCCAGCAAATCGTCGAAACGTCCGTCGTCGGTGCGTTCCGCAGCCGCATCGCTGATTTCGAACAACGCTTCGATTTCGGCGCGGCTCACCGGCTCATGCTCAACGGCGCTCACGGTGAGGATGCGTGCGCACCAGGCGGCGTCATCGGCATCGAGCGCGCGGGAGAAATGGATACGGCCCTTGGTCGTCGGGCCCTCGCCGGTGATCACACCGTCGCGCACGATGGTGAGCGCATCAGCGGCGGTCTTGCGGCAGGATGGTTGGAGCGATATTTCAGCAGTCGGGGCAGACATAGTTGCACTTCTCAATTTCAATTCCAGTTAGCATTTCCATACGGGCCATGAACGAGCGGTTAACGATTCGAAACCCGCATTTCGAGATTTTTACATGGTTGCCAATTGGTCGCTGTGAGGTCGGTCACGGTTCAGATCAATGCATTCCCGGGTGCAAAGCGGCCGGCGTGATGCGGGCCATAAAAGGCAATATCGGGGCAGCGACGGCAAGAAAGTGGAACGGTTGTGAAAACAAAAGGATGGCTCCCAAATCTGGCTTCCGCCATCGAATGCAGGCCCGCCGGTTCTTTTCGTCGCAGAGGCGCGGACCAAGAGAAGATGCTAGGAGTTCCGGGCTCGCGGAGAAGGATCTCACCTTTTTCGCTAACCGGTTCACTTAACCGCTTCAGACTCCTATAATGTTAAAGGCAAATTTCCCTGTAACTTGAACAACATGAGGTAAAACCATGGCACTTCCGATAGGCGCTGTCGCCCCCGATTTCGAAGCCGAAACCACTGAGGGAAAAATTAAATTCCACGACTGGATCGGAAATAGCTGGGCGATGCTGTTCTCGCACCCCAAGGATTTCACCCCGGTCTGCACCACCGAGCTCGGCTTGCTCGCCAAGCTGAAACCGGAATTCGACAAGCGCGGCGTCAAGCTGATTGGCCTGAGCGTCGATCCTGTCGAGCGCCATTCCAAATGGTCGGAGGACATCAAGGAGACGCAGGGTGCTGCGCCGAACTATCCGATGATCGGCGATACCGACTACAACGTCTCCAAGCTTTACGAGATGCTGCCGGCTTCGACCTCGGGCGATCCCCTCACCCGCACGCCTGCGGACAACCAGACCGTCCGCAACGCGATCGTGATCGGCCCCGACAAGAAGATCAAGCTGACGATCGTCTATCCGATGACCACCGGCCGCAACTTCCAGGAGATCCTGCGCGCGATCGACTCGCTGCAGCTGACCGCAAAGCATCGCGTCGCCACGCCGGCCGACTGGAAACAGGGCGAAGACGTCATCATCGCGGGCTCGGTGTCTGACGACGAGGCGAAGACGATCTATCCGGCCGGCTGGAAGGCGCCGAAGCCCTATATCCGGATCGTGCCGCAGCCGAAGTGACCCGCAGCGGTCATCCCGGAATGGTTCGAAGGACCATATCCGGGATCTCGAGATTCTCTGGTGCGCAATTGCGCACCAGAGTCTGGTGCTAACGCACCATCCCGGAATGACAAACTAAGTTTTCGGCACCGGCTTCCGGTTTCGCGGGCGGCGTGATGCACCGCCGTGACTGCCTCGTCAGGCGGCGCGGACGCGGTCGAGGAATTTTTCGACCTCGGCCTTCAGGTGCAGGCTTTCGCTCGACAGATTCTGCGCAGAGGCAAACATCCGGCTCGAGGTCTCGCCGGTCTCGTCGGCGCCCTGCGCGGCGTTGCGGATGTTGGCGGCAACATCGGCCGTGCCGCTCGCCGCCGCGCGCACGCTCTGCGCGATGTTCTGGGTCGCGCCGCGCTGCTGCTCGACCGCCGCCGAGATCGAGGTGGCGATATCGCTGATGCGCTCGATGGTCTGACCGATCGCCTTGATCGCGCTGACCGACTCTTCGGTCGCAAGCTGCATGCTGCCGATCTGGCTGGAAATCTCTTCCGTCGCCTTCGCGGTCTGGCCGGCGAGGCTCTTGACCTCCTGCGCCACCACGGCAAAGCCGCGGCCGGCATCGCCTGCCCGCGCCGCCTCGATGGTGGCGTTGAGCGCCAGGAGGTTGGTCTGCTCGGCGATCGAGGTGATCAGCTTCACCACGTCGCCGATCCGGGCGCCGGCTTCCGACAATTCGTTGATGCGCTGGTCGGTGGCGGCGGCCTGCTTGACGGCGTCGGCCGCGATGCCGTTCGATTCCTGGACTCGGCGGGTGATTTCGGCGATCGAGCTGGAGAGCTCGTCGGAGGCGGCCGCCGCGGTGCGGACATGCTCGGAGGCGGTCTCAGAAGCGCCGGCCGACTTACCGGACAGGCTTGCGGTAGTCCGCGCGGCGTCGGTGAGCTGCCGCGCGACACGCTCGAACTCGCCGGAGGAGTTCAGCACCTTATCGAGGATGCCGCCGATGCTGGTCTTGAACTCGTCGACGAAGCCGCGCAATTCCGACTTGCGCTGCTCGGCAGCGGCCGCGGCAGCCGCGGTCTGCTCGTCGCGCAAGCGTCGGCGTTCGACCGAATTGTTCTTGAACACCGCAAGCGTACGCGCAATCTCGCCGATCTCATCCGTCCGGTCGTCGCAGTCGATTTCGACGTCGGCGTTGCCGTTGGCGATGGCGGTAAGCGAGGCCGTGACCGACGTCAGTGGCTTGGTCACCTGGCGCACGATCAGCATCGTCAGCATCATCACCAGAAGCGCGGCAATGCCGGCTGCGATCGCCATGTTCTGAATGGCATGCGACAGCATGCTCTCGTAGTGAGCCATGGGAATGCCGACATACAGCAGCCCGATCACCTTGCCGGCCGGATTCAGGATCGGGTAGTAGGCCGTCATGAATGTCTTTCCGAACAGCGTCGCCGGGCCCCGATAGGCCTCTCCGCGGCGCACCACCGCCTGTCCGGGGTGATCGGCCGCGAGCTGGGTGCCGACGGCGCGGTCGCCGTTCTCCTTCTTCACATTGGTGGTGCGGCGGACGTACTGGTTGCTGGCGTCGTCATAGACGAAAAGCGTCGCGTTGCCGCCGGCATAGCCCACCGCGCGATCGACGATCGCATGGTCCTTGAACTCGGGCATCTTCGGAATTTCGGCCCGGGCGACCGCCCCATCCTTGAGTGTGATCTTGGCGTCGCTGTAGGTCTCGGCAAATGCCAGACCCAGCGTGCGCAGGTTGACCTCGATGTCCCGCAGCGCCCGGTCGCCGAATTCGGAGGTCAGCGACCAATGGGCCGCCCCGACCACCAGCGCGGTATTCACCGCGATCAGGAGGATCGCACAGATGACAGCCTTGGTACCGAGGCGCAGCTTGAGCGCCGGCAGGAACTTTCCAGTGGATTGCGTGGTCATGACGAGAAATTCCCCCAAAATCGCACCCAATCTGACCCGTTTTGCTTACGATCGCCTTAATGGGCACAACCCAGGGAAAATACTGATATGCTTCATGAAATTTATGCGTGCAGGAAAGGCAAACGCTCTACTTCAAACTGAGCGGCGGTTGACCACCAGCACGGCCGCCGCGCAGGCGGCCATGCCGGCGATCGAGACCGCGTCCAGCCGCTCGCCGAACAGCACGTAGGCCATCAGCGACGTCACCGCGGGCACCAGATAGAACAGGCTCGCTACCGACGTCGCGGCCGAGCGCCGGATCAGCCAATAGAGCAGCCCGATCGATCCGATCGACAGCACGACCGCAAGCCAGGCCAGCGCCAGGATGAACTCGGTGGTCCAATGCACCACATTGGTCTCGAACAGCCATGCGCCGAGACCGAACAAGATCGTCACCGCGAGGTATTGCACGAGATTGCCGGACCGCCAATCGATCGCGCTGCAGTAGCGGCGCTGGTAAAGTGTGCCGAGCGTGATGCTGATTAGCGAGACAGCCGAGGCGAGCCACCCCCAACCCGCCTCTCCGCTCATCGGCCTGTCGTGCAGGATCAGCACGACGCCGGCGAGCCCGAGCAGCAACCCGCTCCATTGCAGCGGCGTGACGCGCTCGCCGAGCCAGCGGCTCGCAAGCGTCGAGGTGAGGATCGGCTGCAAGCCCGGAATCAAAGCCGAGAGCCCCGCCGGGATCGAGTGCGCAATCGCGATCGCCGTGCCGCCGAGATAGATGCCGTGCACCAGAATGCCGGCGACGGCGCTGTGTGCGATGCCGATGCGATCCGGCCAGCGCGGCCGCGCGACTACGACGATGATCGCCATCAGTCCCACCACGAACGCCATTCGGATCGCGAGATAGGTCAGCGGCTCGGCACTGTTCAAGACATATTTGGTGCCGATAAAGCCGGTGCTCCAGAGCACGACGAAGATCGCGGGCGCCGCGCGCGCGGCAATTTTTTCGAAGTCGCCAGTCATTTGCCGCCCGTGTTGCCCTATCGCATGTTGTGCGGCAAGATTGGTCACGCGGGACCGCCGGCGCGACTTCAGATATCGAAGAAGGAATTGTAAAGCGCAGCGACCTTATCGCGGCATAGTCACGTTCTAGGGGCTTGCGAAATTGGTAAGGGGGCGATCACCACTCTTCCGGACAGGGATCGACGATCCTCCAGAGCTCGCGGCCGTTCCTGATCTTCTTCATCTCGGTGGTGAGCCCGCCGTTGCGGCGGATCCAGTCCTTCACCGTTTCCGGATAATAGGACATCAGGTCCGACGTCCCTTCAGCACTCGTGACCTTGATGCCGAAAGTGAAGGCCTTGTCGTAATAGGCCTGGTGGAAACCAACGCTCGCCTTCGGCGTGACGCAGATCTTGTTCATCGGCACGATGCCGAATACCAGCGTGCAGGCCGAGTTGCAGATGCCGTCGATGATGACCCGCTCCTTGCGGTCGCGGATGCGCTTGTACTTGGCCTTGTACTCCTCGACATAACCGCCGTGGTCGCGCGTGATATGCAAGTCGGCGCGCGCCGGGCTCGCGACCAGGACCGAGAGGGACAGCAAGGCAAGAGACGTGATGCGCATGGGTCGATCGGGAACCGGATAGCCTTTATTAGACGCGGATTGGTCGGCCCTTGAAGTCGGACCGGACAGAACTCTGGCCGGACTGTGTTGGGAATTCGTTAAGCATCCCTTGAGGCCAAAAATGGGCGCGTTAGGATGGCTTTTCGCAGCATTTCTGCCCGATTCTCCTAGAATGGGACGTTGGATCCGCCAAAATGGGAGGGGTTACGGGCTTCGATCGAACCACAGCTTGGGCTTCTATCTTCTTGTTTTAACGCGCTTTCTTCGCACGAATTTCTGCCCGTTCAGATCGAATCACGACAGTTTCAGTGGGACCTCCGGAGAATCGAAATGACCAAAGCAAAGTTTATCGTTGCCGCCGCCCTCCTCGCCACCGCGGCCCTCGCCCCAAACTTGGCGGACGCCCGCCATAATCGGCACCTGCACAATTGGGGCCTGCCTTACGCCATCAGCTTCCTGCACAATTACGGGCCCGGCCCGCAGCCCGGCACCTTCGCCTATTATGACGGTCCCTCCACCATCCTCTGCCGCCAGGGCGCGGCCGCCTATATCGGCCAGGACCGCCGGCGGCATCCCTGCAACTAACCTCCGCTACTGGCTCTGTCAGGCCAAGTCTGATACGAGCCACCGCAGGCGCTCGTAGCTCAGCTGGATAGAGCATCGGATTTCGATTCCGAGGGTCGGGAGTTCGAATCTCTCCGAGCGCGCCATTTCGGTACAGAACTGGGCACACCAAAGCCAGCCGTTTTTGCGCTTGGGGCGGCGACGAGCGTACGCAGAAGTACGCTTTTCGATCCCATGATGCGCAGCTCCTTCTGATCGACTTCGACGCGCTGGGGCGAGCACGCGGAGATGATCACGACGATAGCCGCCGTTCTCGGTCCGCATGCGCTTGCGCGCTGTCCTGGCAAACGTCTTAAGGGTCTGCGGCGTGATGATGGGGCCCGCGCGATCAATCGCGTTCTCGGCCCGCACTGCGTCAAGGCGGGCCTGGTCGCGCGTGGCCTTGAGCTCGGCGACACGGTCTTTCAGTTGGGGATCAGAAAGATCGGCGACACCATTCTCGATGGCGTCATAAAGCCGCCTGAGTTTGGCATCTGCCTCGGCCGCCCGTTTGCGTAAGTCGGCGACATGCGACTTTCGGCGTTCGGCGCGCTCGGTGCGGCGATCGAGCACGTGTGAAAAAAGTCGCTCAAGACGGCTCGGCTGTAACAGACGCTGTTCGATGTACTCCGCAACGAGATTGTCCAGCTTTTCCATGGGAACAGTGCGGCCTTTGCAGCCGGTCTCGCCCTGGCGGGCCTTGGTGCAACAGGTGTAGTAGCGATAACGGCCGCTCTTGCCCGTGCGCAGCGTCATCGCTCCACCGCAAGCAGCACAGAAGCAGATTGGGGCGCGCCGAAGATACGCGAGCGGCTGGCCCGGCTTTATCCGGATGTCCACACCCCGGCGACCCGATGCCGGCGCTCCTCAGCGGCCCAGGCCCGCGCCCGACGCCCACGCCAGCCTGCTGAAGCTGCCACCCCCTCAAATTATTTTTTGTGCCGCGACCCCCGGCGCCGGGTTTGCGCCCTCTTGTCTGGGTGAATGCGCCATAGCGGCGCGTCACGAACCGGAGCACAGAACCATGTGGTATAGGAAGAACGTTGGCGGGTGGGAGCGCGCGGCCAGGCTGATCGGCGGGGGCTTGATGCTCATCTGCGGCGTGGTTGCGCTGCACGCTTCGCCGCTCGGGCTACTGCTCAGCGGCGCGGGTGTCGTGACGCTGGTCACCGGCGTGTTCGGCTATTGCCCTGCCTGCGCCATCGCCGGGCGCGAGCCACTAAAGGGGTGACTGCCTTGGCGCGCGTATCAGACGATCTCTTGCTCGCGGCACGGTCGGGTGACCGGCACGCGCTGACACAGCTATTGGTGGCGCTGCAGCCGGACATTCGACGCTACGCCCGGCGCCTTTGCTACCGCACCTCGGTTATCGAAGATGTGGTGCAAGAAGCACTCATCGTCGTGTACCGGCGCGTGGGCACGATCCGCAGTCCAGCCGCACTCGCCGGCTGGCTGCTGACCGTCATCGCGCGCCTTTGCATGCTGCCGGCGCTGATGCTGATGCGCGGAGTCGAGGAGCTGGCCAGCCTGGAAGAGTCACGCGAGCTCGCAAAGGTCCCGCCGGACGAGTTGCGCATAGACTTGGTCAATGCGATCGAGTCGCTTTCGCCGTCCCATCGCGAAGTGCTGCTGCTGCGAGATCTCGAAGATCTGACGATTTGGGAAATCGCCGGGCGGCTCGGCGTGACGCGCGAAGCGGCCAAAAGCCGCCTGCGCCGCGCCCGCGCACTGGTGCGCGAATACCTGCTCGGCACAAAGGACAGCGGACGAGAGAGCACATGAATTACTTTCGTGGAGTCGGCATGTTCGGGAGCGCCTTCCTGGGCGCACACCTGATGCGCGGCGCAGTTGCGGCGGCGCTACTCGCTTGGGCCATCGTCCACCAGACCGCGCACCCTTGGCTATCCTTGGGCGCGGGCGTTGCCGCCCTCGTCGCGCTACGCGGATGCCCGATGTGCTGGACAGTGGGTCTGGTCGAGACGCTTTCGCAAGGCCGTCGCGATTCAACCGCTGAACGCGCTGACCGGACATGGCTGCATTAACATTGCGACAGGACGGGAAGGAGGTGCCGTGCGGAAAACGATCGCGGTATTGGGCTCTGCCATCTTCTTTGCGGTTGCGCCCAGCTCGGTGGCGGGGCTCGTTCCCTGGTGGATTACGCGTTGGGAGTTTCGGCCGCCCTTCTTCGATCTCGACGCGACGCGCGCCGTCGGGATCCTGTTGATCGTCGCCGGTCTACCCGGGCTTGTCGACTCGTTTGCACGCTTTGCGCTGCAAGGATTGGGCACGCCGGCGCCGATCGCACCGACGCAGAACCTCGTGGTGACGGGTCTCTATCGCTATGTGCGCAATCCTATTTGCTAAGCTATTCTTGTCGGGTCGTGGGAGCACGCAATGTCGAAAGCAATTGCCGTCTTGGGCTCCGCTCTGTTCTTCGTCATTGCGCCGTTGGTGCTGGCAGGCTTCGTGCCCTGGTGGGTCACGCAGTGGGAATTTCGGCCAGCTTTTTTCGGCGTCGATCTAACCCGCATCCTCGGCGGTATATTGATCATCGTCGGAGTGCCCGGACTTGTGGATTCATTTGCCCGTTTTGCGCTGGAGGGGCTCGGGACGCCCGCCCCGATCGCGCCGACACAAAAGCTCGTAGTGACTGGCCTTTATCGCTACGTGCGAAATCCGATCTACATCGCGGTCGTCGCAGTCATTTTTGGTCAGGCCCTTTTGTTTGGTGACTGGCGTCTCCTCTGGTACGGCGCGCTACTCTGGCTTTTTTTTCATGTCTTTGTGGTGATGTACGAAGAACCGACGCTCAAGCAAACATTCGGCACGGAGTACGAGAGCTTTCGGACTAATGTGCCGCGCTGGATTCCGCGGTTGACGCCATGGCGAGCCGCATAAAGGAATCGCTGCAAGCGGCTCGATGCCGGCTGCAACAAACAGTGCGAGACGGCGAAGCGTAGCAAGCGCGCCTAGCGGCCTCGCCCCGGAGGGCCCACTACCTTAGCCGCCAGGTCGAAATAACGCATGGGCCGGGGCAACTGCTCCGCACGCCGTGTCTTTCCGATCCCGGCCGTCTGCGCCTGCGCATTATGAGGACCGAATCTGGCCCATAGGAGAAGAATCCTGATCGTGGCAAATAGGGCTGCTTATTGGGGTACTTCCCCCATCGCCGTGGGCGCGGGCCCGTGATCGCAGATGCGGCACACCGTGACTGCGTGTGGAGGCCGCAATCGCGGTGATGAAGCGTAGCGCTTAATCGTAGGCCTTCGCTTTTTCAGCTAGGGCGGCGTGTCGTAGGCTCCCACATCATAGCGCGATCGCGAAGGAGTAGTGCCCATCTTCATCGACCGTGGCGCGCCACTCGATACACGCTATCGCCGCCAACTTCGGCCGGGCCTTCGATTGACTTTGTCAAGTTGTCGAGTTGAGTGCACTGTCACCACCACCGACGCCGATCAACCGCTTGTCCCGCGCAGGACGATGCCGACAACGGCGCCGACGAACAGCAAGGCGCATGCGGTCGATTGGATGAAGAACCCGGGCAGACGCTTCTCCACAGCTTTGATGTAGCCAGTGAAGTACAATACACGTCCGCCAATCCAGACGAGTCCGAGCATCGCGGCCGCGATGTCGTTCAGATAAATCGCGCAAAGCCACAGCGGCAACAGGAAGGTCGGCATCCATTCGAGCGTGTTCATGTGCACGCGAAACACGCGCTCGAAGTCGGCATTACCGGTCGTTGCCGGAAGCTTCACGTTGAACTTTCCATGTGCCGCCGCGACGCGCGTGGCCAGGAAGAAATGGAACGCCACAGTGAGCAACGAGACGATCGCAGCGTAGTATGGCATAGCAAATCCTATGCTGAAGCTCCGCCCGGCGACCGCTCGCCGTCGTCGGGCCGATTCACGGTCCCCGCTCCGAGCCGGTTGACATGCGGCCGTCAGGCCTTGCGGGCCAACAGGTCGGCATACCGCCTGAGGTACAGCGGCCAACCCTGATCGCCGGCAACTCCGTCGCGCTCGCTTTCCCAGCCTTCGCCGTGGCGCTCCAGATTCCGGTGCTCGATCTCGACGCGGGTGCGGTCAGCCGTCTCGGCGGTGAAGCGCACTTCCCACTCGCTGGTCCTGTCCGGATCGGTCTCGACCTGCCATTGCGGGCTGATGTCCCAGCTCAGGAGCACCCGGTCGGGCGGCTCGTAGGCCAGCACGCGCGCCCAGCGGCACTCGCTGCCGTCGACGCCACGATCATAGAGGTAGCCGCCGACCCGAGGCTCGAACACCGTCTCGGCAATCGGGACAGCGAGCATGTTGTGCTCGGGCGGTTTGAAACTGCCGAAGTCCTCGGTGAAGACCTTGAATGCGCGCTCGATCGGCGCCTCGACCACGACGGACTGTTTCACGGACGCAACTGATATATGCGCGTTCATTGTGACTCCTCTGGTGGTTGCTCGACGGCGACCTTGTAGGCCGCCAGCGTTTTGCTCCAAAACCGGTCGAGCCAAGCACGCATCTGGCCAAGCCCGTGTGGATCGATGTGGTAGACGTTGCTCGCACCCTTCGGCTCGGAACGAACCAGGCGCGATTCGCGCAGTACCTTGAGGTGCTGGGAAACAGCCGACTGCGAGACCGAAACCTGCCGGGTAATCTCCGCGACTGAGCGTGGGTGCTCTGCGATTAGCTCGAATATCGCGCGGCGGGTCGGGTCGCCAAGGGAGGCTAACTGGGCATTATCAACAGTCATCGCTTATGATTAGTATAAACTGATTATATTGTCAATCGGAGCCGCTCGCAGCGTGCCGGGGCGCGACGCGCTGGAGCAAACCGCCTCTTGGCGCGGCGGCGTCGGCTAAGGACTGGTTTCGCAGCCGTGCATCGACTTGCGCTGGATCAGGTCCCAACGGTTGCCACAGAGATCCTCGAAAACCGCGACGACTCCGTAGGCATCATGCCGTGGCTCCTCAACGAACCGCACGCCGGCTGCGATCATGCGCGCATGATCGCGATCGAAATCATCCGTCTCCAGGAACAAGAAGACTCGCCCTCCGGTCTGGTCACCAATGCGCGCCACTTGAGCCGGACCGTCAGCCCGCGCCAATAGCAGGCCTGAGCCGGGACCGCCCGGTGGGGCGCACGACCACCCAACGCTTGCCGCCGCCGAGCGGCGTGTCCTCACACAGCTCGAAATCCAGGGCGCCGGTGAAGAAGGCGATCGCCTCGTCATAGTCCGCGACCACGAGGCTGACGAGGGAAAGATGCCGATTCATCGCTCATACCAAGCGAGTTCATCGACCGTGGCGCGCCACTTCGAGCCTGACGGGGCACGCCAAGCCCCGCCTGCCCGAACCTCGAAGACAAGCGACATGCCGCGATCAGGAACAGATCCAGATGATCGCAACCGCGATCGGAATACCCAAACCAAGTGCGCCGAAAATCGCCGGGACGAAATCGGACAGCAGGCGTACGCCAGATGATGACATGACGTTGCTCCTTGGAGCCCCGCGAGCCTCTGCTCGCCCCCAAGATGAACGGTCAATCGCGCCCTCGAACTACGGTCGGTGGCGACTCCTTATGGGAGGCAATGTTGGGGCGTTATGGTTAACAAGGGGTTAATTCGGATAAGCGCGCGCGAGTGCTGCACATCTCGTTCGATCGAAGTTCCGAAAAGCGCGTCGTGCCGTCATCATTAGCCTCGCGCGTCCCGGTTCGGCCCGCCCGCCTTCAGGAGTGGCGCCCATTCGACGCCACTCCCTTCAGCGGCGCAGGCGCCGATCAGAACGAGCAGCCATAGGCCGTGAGCGATGCCTTCGTCGCGTCCAGGGTCTGCTTGCAGGTCGCTTCCATGGTCGCTTTCGTCGACGGATTCTTGGCCATGTCGACCCACGCCTTGCGCGTCTGGTCGATCTGCGTCTTGTACATCGCGCGCTGTGCGTCGGGGACCTTGGAGACGACGCAGGCGTCATACTTGGTCAGGAAGTCGTCGCAGGAGGCGATGCCCGTGCTCTGCGCATGAGCGGTAGTGACGCCCGCGAGCAAGGCGACGCCCGCCGCGAGTGATAGCACCTGTCGATGGTTCGCGCGCGAACCTGCCGCGGCCTTGGATGTTGCTTGACGCATGATTTTTATTCCTCTGTAACAACTGAACAATCTGGATCGCCGGCAAACGCCCGCCGTCGCCCAGATCTCCCCGATCGACTCGCAAAGCATCGCGCGCCGACAACCGGTCGGCGGTGCGGACGTTGAGCAATCAAGCGTTGAGCAGTTCGAGGCGAGACCGGGCACCACCGTGCCGGCCACGAATAATTGTTCCGTCAATTTGGCGAGATTATGGGTGACGACACCGTGACGTTGTGATGACCGCTTGTCGGCGATGGACGGGCGCCATCATGTTGCCGTGCGATGCCGTTGCGCCGAAGGCGAGCTCACGCGGCCGAGGTATCGATCGAGCGGCGTATCACCTTCCGTACCTCGGCATTGGATAGAAACAGATCGTGGTTGATGATGCCCCAGCCTGAATCGGACGCATCGATGACGCGCACGCCGAGCTGCTCGATAGTGGCCTTCTCGGCGGCGCCGACCCGCGTCATCCCGCCTGCCAATCGTCCCGACAACGCAAGTGCGCGATCATTCGTCGAGGCGACGACGGTGATCTTGCGGGTGAGCGGTCCGATATTCTGGGTCGCCGAAGAGAACACATCCATATCGATGTCCGGTGAGGCGAACACCACGGCCCCGATCTTGCCGGCAACGCTGTCGCCATATCGCGCATAGAGCTGGCGCAGCCCTTCGAGGGTCAGCATGGTGCCCATGCTGTGCGCGACGATGTGAACGCGGCCGACGCTCGGGGCAGTCGCGAGGGAATGCAGCACGCGCTCGAAGGCATCGCGGGAGTACATCGCACTGTCGCGGTCATAGGCGTAATCGAACAGTCCCGCCTTGGACGGCCAGGAGAACACCATCGTCTGGCCGCGGAATCTGATGCCGTCGGCGAGGTGCGCGGCATCGAGCGCCGCCGTCTCGAACGTCTGCTTGAAACCGTGCACGTAAATCAGCACGTCCGAGCCGCCGCTGGCTTGCCCGAGAAGATCACCGACCTCTCCCGATACTGGCTCGACCGTATCGAGACGCCAATCGCCAAGTCCGGCTGCGGCGAGCGAGAAACGATTCTCGTCGGGCGGCACCAGCTTCGCCCGTGCCACGATCATCTTCGAAGCCCGCTCCGGCCCGAACCACGGTTTCGCACGCCCGCCGCTCACCGGCTTGCGCGTGGTTGCGATGAGCAATGTCGGCTCCACCGAGAGCGACGAAGCGTCGTAACGCGCGCCCGTCGCGCCGAGGCTGGCGCATCCGCCGAGCGCAAGCGCGCTGGCCGAAGACACAATTCCGCGCAGGAACGCGCGGCGCGACCTAAAAGTCTCGTTTTGCTGCAAATGTGGGATGATCACGTAGGACCTTTGGGAACATTGCCCCGTAGCACCGCCCCGCACGTCTCCTGAATTAGGATGGCGAGAAAAGGGCGGGCCGATCGCTGACACGGTTTGTTTTGGATGGTTCCGGTTCCGTCGCAATTCTGTGATCGCGAGCCGGCGCGACGAAACCATTCGGCTCCGCCGCGAAGCGCTCCGGAAACAAAGTGCCGCTAGGGTCCCACAATCAAACCAGGGGTTAGATCATGTTGGTATCGGTCCTGAACCTCATCTACCGCGAATTTCTCAAGCGCGCCCTTCTCGGCATGGCAATACAGGGAGGAAGGCTATGACCGAGGTCGTGGCGGCATTCCTCATCTTCGTCAGCATCGGCATATTCCTGGCCCACGCATTTGACGCCTATCGCCTGCGTTAGATCTGCGCCTGAACCCACTGATGCGATTGCTTGCGAGATCAGGCGACGTTCTCAAGGACGCAAAGGGCGCGCTCCTCCACGGGCCCATCCTTTGCGGCGATAACCACGTCGCGGTCGGGGGAATTTTCCGAATAGTTCCGCCGGCGGCCGAAATTCGTGGCGAGGACATCCTTGCGATTTGCCGCGATCCATTGCGACAGATGGTCTCGTGGATGCCGGATTGAATCCGATCAGGATGCGCGCCGGTCCGCTGCCGACATTCTCGATCGAATGGGCCCACAGCTTTGCGGAATGTAGCCGACGTCGCCCTTCTGCGATGGCTCGGGTCCGGCAGCCTCGCCATGGACAGCGCCAATGCAGCGTCCGCAGCGCGCGTGCAACACGGATGTCAGGGCCCGGCTGCCCCCTCCAGACCGTCGCAGGCTCAGTTGAATGGCTATTAAATCAACGGGTTAGACAGACGCTCGGGGATGATGCTAGAGAACACAGGCGCCCAGCGGGATTTTCGATTCCGAGGGTCGGGAGTTGTGGTTCTCGCAGCGGCGCTGGTTCAGCTTACGGCTATTCGGACATTTCATATGAGAAAGATCATCCTGACGCTGGCGATCCTGTATCCGGCGGCGGCGCTGGCTCAGGGAACGAGTACCCCGGCCGCCCCGGCCAATCCTCCCACCATCGGCGGAAAACCGCTGGTTGTGGTCGGGTCGAAGAATCCGACAGCGGGCAAGAAAGAAAAACCTTTGTCGGTCGCCCAAAAGTTGCAGGCCTGCCAGGACATCGACGATGCGACCAAGGAACGCCTGAATTGCTACGACGCCATTTATGCGCCACAGCCCAAACCAAAGGCGCCGGCGGCGAAGGGCGTCAATGACTGCCGCTTCGTCAAGGAGGAAGACGAACGGTTGACCTGCTATAATGGTTTTGCGGACAAGATTCCGAAGCTACCGCGCTAAATCAGGCGGGGCGCTTACCAGGTGTTCCAGCTCGGGCCACCGAAGAAGCCAAACTGTGACTGCTGCGCGACCCGCACTTGCGGCGGCTGCGCGAATTGCATCGGCGGCGCCTGACGGCTTCTTGCCACCTTGCGCTTGCGCTGGATCGGCGGCTCCGGCTTCTTCGCCTCCGCCGGGACGTATTGGGCAAACGCCTGAGCGGCGGTGTCGGCCGAGGCAGGGGCTGCGGCAGGCGCGGACGGCGCAACCGCTTGGGCGGTCACGGACGGCGGCGGAACAATGATCGGAAGGTTGGTGTCAAAGACCACCCGCTCCGGCAGCTTCTGGTCGGAACGAATGCGCACCACAGTTTTGTCGACCGAAGAAACGGCCTGGCTGGCCACGACCGCCTGTTCTGGGACAAACGCATCGATCGCCAACAACAGCGCGAGCAGCACTCCGCCGACAAACAGGAAATAACGCGCCACGGGCATTGGTCTTGCTCCCCCGCGCGAACGCGCGGTTTAATCGCCCAACGGGCCATATAGCGTTTAGTTCCTGCTCAACTTGCAAGGTTCAAAGGCGCAGGTCACATTTTGGAGATGAAACGTGAGTTCGGCCGCACAGGGTTAAACGCGGTTGGCTGTCACCAGTGAACATTTTGCCTTATTCGCGTTGACGTTGACGAACCCGACCAGCACGCGTGCGTATCGCTTCCGGCTCTTCATGTTCACGGTATCGGGAATGATCCGCCTGCGTGCGGTCAGATGGCTGCCGTCCCGGCGGATGAAATTGCAGGCGATCTCGATATCCCTCACCGCGTAGTCATTGGTATTGCGAAGCGTGAACGTCACCAGCGCTTTCGAGCCGAGCCCGCCCCTTCGCCATGACTGCGAGACGATTTTCAGGCCGTCGAGCGGCGAATTGGCAGGGGCAATCGTCTCTGGCAGCACGATGTCGAAAGGTACCGCCTGGTTGGGATTGGTAGAAACTGCTGACGGACCCGGACTCGGCGAGGTCGCCTGAGTCGCGGCCGGATCATCCGTGCGGGATATGCCTTGCGTGACGCCGGCAACTTCAGACGGCGTCGCTGCTGAATGGCTTTCGGCATCGCTCGCTTGCGGGAGCATCAACCATATGGCGCATCCAACGATAGCGATGGCCGGCAGCACGGCAAGCCGCGCTTCGAATTTTCCGAACGACCACCCGGCGATTCTCATACCCTCGCCCTCACCCGGCAGCGTCGGCAATTGCCGTGCCGCGCAAGAAAAAAGCCATACGGGCGTTTTCCCGTACGGCTTCTATCACGACCGCCGCTGTACGGATCCCGCCGCCGTCAACAATCATCCAGGGCAGCAATGGTTTCATGCCACCTCGACAATATTGCGGCGGCGGTGCAAGGCTTGCAGGATAAGGCTTGCAGGATAGAGTTGTGCATTGGCTGGCGGCTTCATTGCCGTCGCGGCGCAACCGACCTTCAGCGCCGCAACAACAATGCCGCAACAACAATAATGGGAGACCGATCGAGATGCCGACCGTTACCTGGGACCATGTGCATTTGCGCAGCCCCGATCCCGAAGCGACTGCCGCCTGGCTGGAAGACATTCTGGGCGGCGAGATCGTCCGCGCCCCGGGGCGGATCGACGTCAAACTGGGCGGCGCCAACGTGTTCATCGCACCCGTTACCGCCGGCGACGGCGTCAGTGCGCCGCCCGTGACGCCTTATCAGGGGCTCGACCATTTCGGCCTGACGGTGAAAGACATCGACGCGGTCGCCGCCGAGATCAAGGCCAAGGGCGTCGAGTTCACGAAGGAACCGACCACCATACGTCCAGGCGTTCGCATCTGCTTCATCCGTGGGCCGCAGGGCATCTCAATCGAACTGCTCGAACGCGACAAGAAATATGCCTGACGCGCCGGTGAGCATGTCTTTCTGAAATTGTCGTCACCCGGCACCGGGTCTCGCCTTCGGCGCGCCCGGTGACAGGCTCCAGCGGGTGACCCAGTATTCCAGGGGCACCAAACAAAACCGAGAGGCCGCAGCGTACTGGATACTCCGCCTTCGCGGAATATGACAGTCGTGGGTCGGGCCAGTGCTCGCGCGTTACGTCATCGATCCCGGCATGAAGCAGCGAATGCTCAATCCCTGATAGCCGCGGATCGGCCAGACCATGGTTCGCCCTGCCCGGTTCGGCTCGGTGATGACGGCATCTTCAGGTACGTCGTGCCACTCGCCGTCGATGCGAACGCGATAGTGCCCGCCTTTTGATTCCCAATCCACGTCGCTGACGGCGCTGCCGTCTGCGTCGGAACAACACGGTCCCTTTCCGCTCCTTAGACTGTCGAACCACTGCTTCAGCGGTGAGTTGGCATAACGGCCGTCAGGATCGCGGGCTTCGCTGGGAGCCGAGGCCAGCGGCAACATCAGCAACACGCTGCCGATGATCAGCGGCTCTCTGCAGCGGCCCACACGATGGCGGGCCGTAGTTTCACGGGAGTTTTTCTCTGTGCGTCGGCGCGCAACGTGGCCGCCGGAATTGATCCAGTTGATCACCTGTTTCTCTGCTCCTGCACCCACCGGCCGGTGCCGGAGAGCACTATGCATTTCACGGGCCAACTTGATTCGGTTCACCGCCCGTCACCCTCACGTCACGCCGGGACGGTACGCTCCGTGTTTGCTTCCTGTACAGGAATCGGCAGGCAACCTGACGCGTTGACGCTATGGGCCACGCTTTGGCATAAATGATAACCAGCTTCCGTGGGCGCGGACGCCGGCATCTGGGACGCCATGAAGAACGGGCTCTATTCGATCCACGTCACCCTGCTGGATGGGCGCACCGGCAAGGGCAGCGGCGTTATTCTGTTCCGGGACGGCCAGATTCTCGGCGGCGACGCCTATCTGTTTTATACCGGCACCTACACCGTGAAGGGCGACACTTTCAAGGGCGAGGTCCTGGTGCAGCGTCACACCACCCCGCGCGACAACGATAATCCGCTGTTCGGCGGCCCCGCCCCGGTCGGCATCGGCGTATCCGGAACCTTCACCGACACCCGCGGCAGCATGAATGGAACCGCGCTCGTCGGCAAAGCGAGCCAGATCTTCGGCGCCACATTGCACAAATTGGCTGATATCAACTAGCGGCCGGGCGCGCCCCTATTCCGCCGCCTGCTCCAGCGGCGCCGTGCGCGGCAGGATCATTTGAATGCGCGTGCCGCCGCCCGGCTCGGAATCAAGGTCGAGCCGGCCGCCGAGGCGGGTCGTCACGATGCTGTAGACGATGTGCAGGCCGAGCCCGGTGCCGCCCTGATCGCGCCGCGTGGTGAAGAACGGATCGAAGGCGCGGCGGCGGACATCGAGGCTCATGCCGATGCCGTTGTCTGAAAAGATGATCTCGACATTGTCCTTGCCGGACTCCCGCACCTGGATATCGACCGTGCCCGGCTTGCCGTCCGGGAAGGCATGCGCCACCGAATTGAGGAACAGGTTGGTAAGCACCTGTCCGTACGGCCCGGGATAGCTGTTCATCATCAGGTTGGGCTGGCACTCGACATTGAGCGTCAGATTGTGCTTGCGCAGGCCCGGCCGCAACGACATCACCACCTGCTCGGTGAGATCGCCGAGGTCGAAGGTGCGCTGGTCCGAGTAATTGCGATCAGCGGCGACCTGCTTGAACGACTGGATCAGCTCGGCGGCGCGGTTGAGATTGGCGACGAGCTGCGAAGACGCCGAGCGGCTTGTATCGAGAAAATCGTTCAGGCTGGAGCGGCGCAACTCGCCGCGGGCGACCTCCGCTGCAAAGTTCGACGTCTTTCGCTCCAACGCGGACGCCACCGTCAGGCTGATGCCGACGGGATTGTTGACCTCGTGGGCTACGCCGGCCACCAGCCGTCCCAACGCGGCGAGCTTTTCCGCCTCGATCAGCGAATTCTGCGTCTCGCGCAGGTTCCGTAGCGCTCCCTCCGCCGCATCCTTGGCCTTGCGCATCTCGGATTCGACGCGCTTGCGCTCCCCGATGTCGAGCGCAACCGTCACGATGTTCTCGATCTCGCCGGCCGCATCCAGGATCGGCAGCTTGTTGACCAGCCATTGCCGCATATGGCCGGACGCGTCCTTGTATTCTTCCTCGTAGAAGCCGAGTTCCTTGCCAACCGCCAGCACCCGCTTGTCGGGCTCGTCGGTCTTTTGCGCGCCGTAGCGCGACATCAACTCGGCGGTGGTGCGGCCGATCGCATACCCCGGCTCGACCCCGAAAATGCCGGCCATATAGCGGTTCATCAGGACGTAGCGGAGCTGCTTATCCTTGACGTTGATGACCGCAGGCACGGTGTCGATCACCATTTGCAGCAGGCGGCGGCCTTCGGCGATCGCATCCTCGGCCCGCTTCTGGTCGGTGATGTCGCGCACCGTTCCTTCGTAGCGGACGACAATGCCGGCCTCGTTGTGCACGGCGCTCGCGCTGTCGGACAGCCACAGCACCGAGCCGTTGCGCGTGCGAACCTGGTACTCGTATTCGCGCACCATGCCGTCGCGCTGCATGAGCCGCTCGTATTCCGCCCGCGCCTCGGGGTGGACGTAAACGGTATCCGCGATGTCGCCGATGCCGTTGATCAGACCCTGCGGCGTGGCATAGCCCATCATCCGCGCCAGCGCCGGGTTGGCGTTCAGCAGCGCGCCGCCGGGCGTCGTGACGTAAATTCCGTCGACCGAGGACTCGAATAGCTTACGGTAACTTTCCTCCGCAAGCCGCTGTTCGGCGAGCGCACGCACCGCCGCCTCGCGTGCGGTGTCGGCATCGACCAGCGTTTGCCGGAATACTTCGGCCGCGCGGGCGATGTCGCCGATCTCGTTGTCCACGTCAGTCGCCGGGATCGAGGCGTTCTTCTCGCCGCCGGCTACCGCGCGGATCGAGCCTGCGATCGCGGCAAGCGGACGCACGGTGCGCCGAACCACCAGCAGCGACGCAAACAGTCCGATCAGGACGCCGGCAGTGCCGAGAACGATGCTCTGCCATTTCGCCTCCGTCAGGGTCCTCGCAAATTCACGCGAGAGGACGCGCCCCCGCCGCTCGCTGACGTCGCGCAACAATTCGGTGACGCGCTGGATCAGGCGGCCCTCCGCACCGAGCACTTCCCTGTCTATGTCGGATATCTGCCGTTCGCGGATCGATATGTTGACAATCGCCAGCGCATAATCGTCGACGATCGCGCGCAGCTTTGAGTCCGCGATCGTCATCGAGCGCATGCTTTCCGCAGCCTGTTCGGCTGCCGAAGGGTTATGCGCAAGCAACGCCGAAGCGATCCGGCTCTGGGTCTGAGCCAGGGCCATCGCAAGGTTGGGATCGGATGCCTCGGCGATCGCAGTATCGAATTGCTCGCGCAAGGGCGGCAACGCGACGATCATCTCGGCGCGGCGGTTGATCAGCGCGGAAATCCGCTCGATGCCGGTGCGGTAGGTTGCCAGGCGCTCGGTGACGCCGTCAATCATGTCCTGCTGCTCCGGCGCGAGCTCAAGCCGCGTCTTCTTCAGGATCTCGCCGAGCGCGTTGGCGGCTTCGCCAACCTGAAGCGACTGGTTGCCGCGATCGGTGACGAAATCCCGCGCCGCCAGCCGCAATTCGTTCATGCGGCGATCGATATCCTCGGCCAGATCGCCGACGCTCTGCAGCCGCTGCAACTCGGCAAAGGTCGAATCGATGTGGCGGATGGCGATGACGCTGGCGGTCGAGGTGATGATGATCACCGCCAGCACCAGCATGAAACTGCCGAATGTCAGTTGGCCGATCGAAAGCGAGAACGATCGCGGCGGCGAATTCGGCGGCGTTTCAGCGGTCATGTGGGTCGGGGCCGGGCTCCAATCGGGCGCAATATACGATGTATTTCGGGCCGTAGGGAACATGCCGGAATCGGCCGGATTAGCCATCCGGACCCAAAAGAGGCGGGCCAGCCAAGGCGAATGGCTGTTAACCTTTCCCGATGGGGATGGCCGGCAGGACCGCCCGTGGATACCGAGGCGATTTGGGACCGTCAGCCGACCGAGCCGACCTCGAACACCTCGCCGTCATAGCCGGCCTCGGGGGGAATGCGGAGCTGCCGGCCGCCATTGTTCCGGGTCATCACGGGTGTCACGGTGACGACCGATTTGCCTCTGGAGTCGTCGAGCGCAGCCTTCACGCTGGCCTGCTTGCCGAGCTTGATCAGGTTGCGGGTGGTCGGGAACGGCAGCTTGAAGCGCCCGCTCTCACCGCCCTCCAGCGCCTCGCGCGGCGATACCCAGATCGAGTCGATGGATTCCCGGCCGTCATGGGCGCCGACCTGTTCCGGTGGCGCGGCGGCAAGGAAGAACCAGGTGTCGAAGCGCTTCGGCATGCCCTCCGGTGTGATCCAGTGCGCGTAAGGAACGAGTTTGTCGAGCGCCAGCACCATGCCGTTGTCGGACAGCACGTTAAGGAACGTGATCTTGCTGTCGCAGAGGTCGGCGCGATTGATAGCCTCGATCTCGCTGGCGCGTTTGGCATCGACCAACGCCGTCGCCCCCTTCGGCCGCGCCAGCAGGATGCCGCTTTCCTCAAACGTTTCGCGGATCGCGGCGATGCGGAAACTCAGCGTGGCTTCGTCGAGCCCCTCGCCTCCCGAATAGAGTTCGGGCCGCGCGATGATCTCCTTGTCACCCTTGTCGACACTGCCGCCGGGAAACACCAGCGCGCCGGAATTGAAATCGATCTCATAATGGCGAACCATCATGAAGACCTCGATTTCCTTGGCGTCTGCGCTGTCGCGCAGCAGCAGGATCGTGGATGCAGGACGCGGGGCGACGGCTTCGGCCATATGACTAGCCCGCCGCGCTGGACTGCGGTTGCAGATTGGCGCGGCGGTCGACGCGCGCCACCCGCGACAACAGATAATCGACTTCGGCCTTTGCCGTCGCCGTAATCGTCGCGCCGGGCTTGCGCTGCGCGCTGGAAGAGATGATGCCACGCTTCTGCAGCACGTATTTGCGCACCGACAGGCCCGCGCCTGGCTGCTGCTCGTAGCGGATCAGCGGCAGGTGCGCATCGAACAGATCGTGAGCGGCGTCGCGCTTGCCGGCTTTCGACAGCTTCACGACGTCGATCAACAGTTCCGGAAAAGCGTAGCCGGTCATGGCGCCGTCGGCGCCGCGCTCCATTTCGAAGTCGAGGAACAGACCGCCGTTGCCGACCAGGATCGACAGCGGCCGCAGCGAGCCGTCCTTCTGGAAATTACGCAGCGTCGTGATCTTCTCCAGGCCCGGCCAGTCCTCGTGCTTGAGCATCACGCAGGACGGCGAATCCATCACGATTTTGCGGATCACGGCGGACGTGAAGATGACGTTGAGCGTCAGCGGATAGTCCTGCAGCACCCAGGGGATCTCGTCGCCGATCGCTTCCTGCGCCTGCTTGAAATAGCCCGTGATCTGATCATCGGTGCGCAAATGCGGCGGCGGCGCGATCATCACGCCGGCAGCGCCAGCATCCATCGACGCTTTCGCCAGCGAGCGCATCGAGGCAAAACCGGGCGCCGAGACGCCGACGATGATCTGCATGTTTTTGGCGCGCTTGACGAAGCGGATCGCTACCTGCTCGGCCTCAGCAGCATCGAGCTTCGGTGCCTCGCCCAAGATGCCGAGCACGGTGACGCCGTCGCAGCCGACTTCGGCGTAGAAGTCGGTCAGGCGATCGATCGATTTCTCGTCGATGCGGCCGTCGTCGTGGAACGGCGTCGGCGCGATTGCGAACGTGCCTGCGGCCTGGGCGGTGAGCTTCATGATTACCTTCTTTGGCAGGGGCTGGACGGAATATTTCTGATCATGGATAGCACCACCGACCTGCCCCTCAAAGCGCCAGATTAAGCCTCGGAATGAGCCTGCCCGGGATCGAGCCCGATGGAACAAGCCCGTCATCGATCGCCCCCATGCAGCGGTAAAATTCGGCCGCATCGGGGTCGGCTTCGATGATGAGTGCGGTGGCGCCAGCCGCGCGGGCGATGGTTTTGGCCCAATCGAGCAGCTTTCGACCTGTTCCGGTCCGCAGCATGGTCGGCTCGATGAACAGCTTTTCGAGCTGCGCCGTATCGCCACTGCATTTCACTTCGGCAAGCCCTACGAGGCGGCCGTCGAGCTCGGCGACCTGCACCTGGGACGCCAGGATGCTCGTCGGCGTCAGCGTAAGCTCCTTGCGGCAGGCCGCCATGAAGGCGTCGTCATACCCCCAGACCGCCTTTGAGCGCAGGCACAGCTCGGTGAGAGCTGCACCTTCCTCCGGACGCGCGGGCCGCAACGCTAGCATGGCACCTCCATCACACCGAAATCAGAACCGTCGCGCGCCCATCTTGATCTGCTCTTCGGAGAAAAAGATCTCCTTGGCGTGGGTCACGATGTCCTCGGCCTTCCAGCCCGTGAACGGCGGCTTCCAGCCTTCCATTTCCATCATCCGCATCTCCCGCACCCCGCGCGGGCCGGAGACGCCGAGCACCTTGCCGGTCTGGTCGCCCGACAACTCGCTGACCATGTATAGCACGGCCGGCGCGATGCCGTCCGGGCCGAGCGCGGCGCCAGGGTTCTCTCTATAGCGCGGCAGATCTGCGGTCATGCGGGTCAACGCGCCCGGCGCCAGGGTCCAGACCCGGATGTTGTACTTGCGGCCCTCGATCGCCAGCACGTTTGACAGTCCCCAGATACCGCCCTTGGCGGCGCCATAGTTGGTCTGGCCGAAATTGCCGATCAGGCCCGAGGTTGAGGAGGTATTGACGATGACGCCGCCGCCATTCTCGCGCATCCATTTGAACACCGGCTGGGTGCAGCAGAAGGTGCCTTTGAGGTGCACCCTGATCACCTTGTCCCAATTGGCCTCCTTGGCCTTGGCGAAGGTTTCGTCGAGCAGGATGCCGGCATTGTTCACCAGGATATCGGCGCGGCCGAAATTCTTGATGGCGTCGTCGAACACCGATTGCCCGCCGGCCATGGTCGAGATGTCGGCGCCATTAGCGACGGCGCGGCCGCCCTCTTCCTTGATGGCGTTGACGACCTTCTTCGCCATGGAGACGTCGGCGCCGGAGCCGTCGCGGGGACCGCCGAGGTCGTTGACCACGACGGCCGCCCCCTCGCGCGCGAACAGTTTGGCATAGGCCTCACCGAGCCCGCCGCCTGCACCGGTGATGATGGCAACTTTGCCGTCGAGCAATCCCATGGTGTTTCTCCCGCCTTGTTTTCCGTTCTCGTGTCCCGGACGCGATGCAGCGTGAAAGGCTGCGTCGCAGAGCCGGGACCCATCGTGGCTCCGTCATGGGCCCCGGCTCAGCAGCGCATCACTACGTGCTGCGCTGCGTCCGGGGAACGAGATCTAACCCAGCACCGTCTTGCCGCTCTTGATCACCGTGACGCCGCGCGACTTCACCTTGGCTTCGAACGAGACGATGTTGCCGTCCTTCCACATCTCCATCGTTACGGTCTCGCCGGGATAGACCGGCGAGGAAAAGCGGGCAACGTGCTGCTTGAAGGCCGATGGATCGTAATCGGCGTAGGTCTGCAGCACGCCGCGGCAGGTGATGCCGTAGGTGCACATGCCGTGCAGGATCGGCCGCGGAAAGCCAGCCTTCTTCGCAAACTCGGGATCTGAGTGCAGCGGATTGCGGTCGCCGCAGAGCCGGTAGACCAGCGCCTGGTCCGGGCGCGTCGTGATATCGACGATCTTGTCGGGCGCGCGGTTCGGAACCTTGTGCGGCTCGGGCTGGCCTTCGGATGGGCCGCCAAAACCGCCGTCGCCGCGGGCGAAACGCGAAGCGACGAGCGTGGCCAGCTTGTCGCCGTTCTCGTCCTTCAACACGGTCTGGTGCCGGATGACGGCGCCCTTGTCCTTGCCCTTGTCGAAGACGTCGAGCACGGTCGAGTCGGCCGTGATCTTGGCCGCGCTCGGCAGCGGCTTGTGGAAGGTGATGTCGCGCTCGCCGTCGACCACCATGACACGGTTGAGGTTCATTTCGCCGGGGCTTGAGCCCCAGGCCGCCACCGAGGCGAAGGTCGGCACGACCTTCAGGGGACGCGGAGTTAAAGTGCCCTCGTTGACGAAGGCGAGTTCGCTCTCGTCCATCGGATCGGCGCCCATGCCGATGCCATAAGCGTAGAGCATCACCTCGCGATCGGTATAGGCGTATTTCTGGCCGAGATTTTTCAGGGCCATGAGCTGTTCGTAGTTGATCGGCATTTCGTTTCTTCTCCCCGAACCTCTTTTGCCGGCGCCCGTTACAGCGCCCTCTCCCCTTGCGGGAGAGGGCTACACCGGCGTCGAACACAAACTCGCTTGGGAGAGAGGTTGCCTCGGCAAATACATCTCTCTCGTGGAGAGACACCCCTCTTCCGGCAGCTTCGCTGCCATCTTCCCCCGCAAGGGGGGAAGGTACTTTCTAGGGCTAGGCCGCGGTGAAGAACGGCAGTGGAGCGCCGTCGGTTGGCTTCCACACCAGCTTCACCTTCTGGCCGATCTTCAGGCTCGTTAGATCGCAGTCGACGATGTTGGTCTGCAGCGACGGTCCTTCCTTCAGCGTCACATAAGCGATCGCATATGGACCAGTCGGCGACTTCCGCATCAGGCTGTAGGTGTAGACCGTCGCCTCGCCGGAAGCTTCCTCCCACACCGTCTTGTCCGAAAAACAGAACGGGCAGATCGAGCGTGGGAAGTAGTGCGCCTCGCCGCAAGCCGTGCAGCGCTTGATCATGAACTTGCCGGCCTTGGCGGCTTCCCAGAACGGGGCAGTTTCGGGATTGGTCACCGGCGCCGGATATTTCTTTGCTTCAGCCATCACACGCGCTCCAGAATGCAGGTTGAGGCGGCGTGACGCAAGCCGAGAAGACCGCCGGTGCCATGGGCGATCGCGAGGTCGCAATTCTTGACCTGCACCTTCGGGTGCGCTTCGCCGCGCAATTGGCGGACGGCCTCGAGGATTTTCGTCATGCCGCCGCGGTTGACCGGGTGATTGCTGCAGAGGCCGCCGCCGTCGGTGTTGAACGGCAGCTTGCCAACGCCCGAAATGAGATTGCCGTCGGCGACGAACTTGCCGCCCTCGCCTTTCTTGCAGAAGCCGAGGTCTTCGAGCTGCATCAGCACCGTGATGGTGAAGCTGTCGTAGATCGAGGCGTACTTGATATCCTTTGGCGTCACGCCCGCTTCCTCGAAGGCGCGCGGGCCGGACCAGACGCCGGCGGAATACGTAAGATCGAGATCCTTGCCGCCGCGCGGACCCTTCATCGCCTCGCCATGGCCGATCAGCCGCACAAGCGGCTTCTTCAGGCTCTTGGCGATCTCCGGCGTGGTCACGATCATCGCGCCGCCGCCATCGGTGACGACGCAGCAGTCCATGCGGTGCAGCGGGTCCGAAATCAGCGGCGAGTTGATGACGTCCTCGACGGTGACGACTTCCTTCAGCATGGCGTGCGGGTTGTACTGGGCGTGATGAGATGCCGCGACCTTGATCCAGGCGAGCTGCTCACTGGTGGTGCCGTAGTCGTGCATGTGGCGCATGGCACACATGCCATAGGCATTGTGGGTGGTGGCGCCATAGGCCGCCTCGAAATCAGCCTCCGCGCCCGCTGCGCGCGGCGGCATCGGGCCGGTGCGCGGCTTGCCCGCGAGCGTGACCAGCGCGATCGAGCATTTGCCCGCGGCAATCGCTTCAGCCGCATGGCCGAGATGGATCAAATAGGAACAGCCGCCGGTCTCGGTGGAATCGACGTGGCGCACCTTCAATCCGAGGTAATCGACCATCGGCCAGGCGCCGCCGGGAGCGTCACCGGCACAGAAATAGCCATCGATATCGGCTTTGGTGAGCCCGGCATCCTCGATCGCGCCCTTGGCGACCTCGGCGTGCAACTGTGCCGTTGATTTATCGGGTGCGTGCCGGGTGGGATGCTCGTAGATCCCGGCAATGTAGGCTTTGCCTTTGATGGTCAAATCGTTCTCCGTTGGCGTTTCTTCTTTCCGAAAGTTTTTCTGGCCTGTCGCCGCCCCCTTGGCAAGCGCGGAAATATTCCGCCGGGCGAGAGCGTAGCGACTAGACTCAAGTCGGGATGATTATCGGCGAAAATCTTATCAGGCCGGAACGCGCGCCCGCCGTTCGGCTCCACGTTTCACAGCGCCGCGTTCTCGCGGCGCGGCGCCCTCATTGATGAGAGGGCGCAGGGAATGCCGGGTGACGGCAGCGGGCTTGTGGATGGGTTTGGATGCGTGCCGCACGGCGGCGCCCGCTGATTTGCTGACGGGCCAATCAGCAAGCGTCAGCCGGTATTCCTGACCGCATCAACCAGCATCGCGTAAAGCTGGCGCTTCGTGAATTCCTTGGGCTGCGTTGCCGCCGGCTTGCGCGGGGACACGACCTTGTCCGCCGGGCGCGCACAGGCCGACAGCGCCACCTTTCGCTTCGGCACCGATACGATCCTGGGGTTCGCGGTTGGCGGCTTGCGACCGCGCTTCTGGCCCATGCGCTGCAACTTGGCGCTCACGGCATTGCGGCTAAGGCCTAACCGACTTGCGATCTGACCGGCGCTGTGGCCATCGGCCCAGAGCTTTTTGAGCAGTGCTACGTCTTTCGCATCCCAACCCATGGAGATGATTATACATCGACTGCGAGCGACAGGCTAGTCGTTGCTTACGTTGCTTGAACGACATGCGGCGAGATTTGTCCGGCTCTCCGCCTACAGGGCCTTGGTCCGCCTGAGCAGCCACCAGGTTAGTGCTCCCGCGGCGATCACCAGCAGAAGCGCGTACCAGGTGCCGCCGTCGCCGGTCTGGAACGGCATGTCCTTGGTGTTCATGCCGAAGAAGCCGGTGACCAGCGTCGAGGGCAGCATGCACGCAGTCAGGACCGACAGCGTGAAAAGGCGGCGGTTGGTGATCGCCGTCATGCGGCCGGCAATCTCGTCCTGCAGCAGCCGCGCGCGCTCATAGATCGCACTGAACTCGTAGTCGAGCGCGTCGAACTTCTGCGCGAGCTTGCGCATCGCCGACAGCAGGGTTTCGGATTCGACGTCCTCGCGCGTCTCCAGGCGATGAAACAGCGCCCGGATCTGCGAGAGCTGCCGCCGCGTGCGGATCGCCTGCAGGCGCACGCGGCCGAGCCGCAACCGCTCATCGTCGATCTCGTCGTGCAGGACATGATTCTCGACGATGTCGAGTTCGTCACCGAGGCCTGCCGAATAGCGTCCGATCACATCGGCGAACTGGTCGACGATCGCATCGAACAGCGACACCGGGGTGGGAAACTTGCGGCCGCCATCGATCGCACGCCGTGTCAGCTCGATCGCGCGCAGCGGCTTGCGCCGGGCGGTGATCATCAGCTTCGACGATATCGCAAAGTGCACCCGCAGGAGATCGTCGCCCTCCTGCATGAACTCCTGATGCAGGTCGGGCAAAACGCCGGCGATCTCTTCGTCAAATATATCGAGGCGGATATGCTCGTCGGCATCGAGCAGGGTCTCGCGCGCGACATCGGACAGCGCAGCACTCCTGGCGAGCCAGTCGTGGCAACGACGGTTGGACAGATTGAAATGCAGCCACAGCCAGCCGTGCGGATCGGCGAGTTCCGCATCGAGGTTGGCGATATCGAGCTTCGTTGCGGAGCCGTCGCCCGCGAAGCGATAGGCGGAGATGATGCCGATGTCGGCGAGGGCCTGGTCCATCCGCTAACCCGTTGCTGGTGTGAAGCAGGCAATGCGTCAACGCAGTGGCAAGCTGATGGCGACTACACCCCATCGAAGCTCTGGAGACAACCCCGTAGGGTAGGCAAAGCGAAGCGTGCCCACCATTTCGCACCGCGATCGTTGTGCGATGGTGGGCACGACGCTTCGCGTCTTTGCCCACCCTACGGCAGCGTTACTCCGCCGCCAATTGCCTTGGCGCGGGGGGCGGGCTGGCGAGATCGGCGGTGAGTTGGGCGTGGCGGGCTTTGGCGTCGTGCACCGCCTTCTCCTTGATCGGGCCGTAGCCGCGGATGCGGTCGGGCAAGGACAACAGCTCGACCGCGGTGTCGTGGGTGACCGGCGACAACAGGCCAAGCACGGTTTCGACATCCCTCTCGTAAGCCACGATCAGGTCGCGCTCGAGCTTGCGGTCGGCGCTGTAGCCGAAGATGTCGAGCGGCGTGCCGCGCAGGAAGCGCAGCCTTGCCAATGTTCGGAACACCGGCATCATCCATGCGCCGAAGGCGCGCTTCTTCGGCCGTCCCAGCGCATCCTTTCCTCCGCCGAGGATCGGCGGCGCCAGATTGAAATTGAACTTGAACTCGCCTTCGAACTGGTCGCGGAGCTGCTTTTCGAAGCGGCCATCGGTGAACAGCCGCGCGACTTCGTACTCGTCCTTGTAGGCGAGCAGCTTGGCGTAGTTGATCGCGACCGCCCGCGGCAAGGCCTCGCCATAGCCGCCGTCGATTGCCGCATCACGGACTCGCTTCACGAGAGCCCGATAACGCTCGGCGAGCGCGGTATTTTGGTAGTCGGCGAGGTGCGCGCTGCGATGGACGATGATCTCGTCCAGCGTCATCACCTCCAGCGTCTTCGCCACCACTGGCTCGTCCTGGCCCTTCATCATGGCGTCGAGCCGCGCCGGATCGGCCGCGGCGAGACGGCCGAGCTGGAAGGCCTGCGTGTTCATCTTGATCGAAACGCCGTTGACCTCGATCGCCTGCAGTATAGCCTTTGCCGACAGCGGCAGCAGGCCCTTCTGATAGGCATAGCCCAGCATCATGATGTTGGTGGCAATGGAGTCGCCAAGCAGCGCTTCGGCAGGCTTGGTGAAATCGTAGAACCACGAATCCTTGCGCAGCTCGGTCTCCAGCACGTGGTTGACCTTGCGGCTCTGGAAATTGAAATCGCGGTTGAGGATGAAGTCGGCAGTCGGGATCACGTGGGTATTGATGACGCCAACGGTACGGCTAGCTTCACAAAGCGTGATGGTATCCTTGGCAGCGGCGACCACCTCGTCGGCGGCCATCACGAGATCGGCGGTACCGGTGACGATCCGCGAACAGGTGACGTCGGCGGTGTGTTCGGAAAGCCGGACGTGGCTCAGCACCGCGCCGCCCTTCTGCGCCAGGCCGGACATGTCGAGGATCATGCTGGCCTTGCCCTCGATATGGGCGGCCATGCCGAGCAGCGCACCGATGGTCAAGACGCCGGTGCCGCCGACG
Organism: Bradyrhizobium sp. AZCC 1577; assembly: GCF_036924575.1. Classification (NCBI taxonomy): domain Bacteria; kingdom Pseudomonadati; phylum Pseudomonadota; class Alphaproteobacteria; order Hyphomicrobiales; family Nitrobacteraceae; genus Bradyrhizobium; species Bradyrhizobium sp. AZCC 1577. The sequence continues at coordinate 4,078,657 of NZ_JAZHRQ010000001.1, read as the reverse complement.
CCGCCGACCGCGATGTTGTAGGGCCGTTCCAACGACGGGAGTGAGGCCGGCTCCGGCAAATCGTCGATATCACCAAGGCTGGCCGGCGCGCGGCGGCGCGGCTTGCCGCCGTCGATGGTGACGAAGGACGGGCAAAAGCCCTTCAGACAGGAGTAATCCTTGTTGCAGGTCGACTGGTTGATGGTGCGCTTGCGGCCCATCTCGGTTTCCAGCGGCTCGACCGAGATGCAGTTCGACTGCACCGAGCAATCGCCGCAGCCTTCGCACACGGCCGGATTGATCATGACGCGGCGCGCCGGGTCTTCCATCAGGCCGCGCTTGCGGCGGCGACGCTTTTCGGCGGCGCAGGTCTGCACGAACACGATCGCCGAAGTTCCCTTCAGCGTGCGACAGATCTTCATGACATCCTGAAGCTCGTCGCGATGCGCGGTCTTGACGCCGGGTGCTATCTCGGACGCCGGATAGGCGTCGGGATTTTCCGAGACGAGGTAGATGTTGCGGATGCCCTCTGAATGGAGCTGGAAGGTGATCTGCTGCGGCGACAATTCGCCGTCGACATGCTGGCCGCCGGTCATCGCGGTCGCGTCGTTATAAAGGATCTTGTAGGTGATGTTGGCGCCCGAGGCGATCGCCTGGCGGATCGCAAGGCTGCCGGAGTGGAAGTAGGTGCCGTCGCCGAGATTGGCGAACACGTGCTCTTCCTTGGTGAAGGGTGCGACGCCGACCCACGGCACGCCCTCGCCTCCCATATGGGTGTAGGTCTCGGTGTTGCGGTCCATCCACAGCGCCATGAAGTGACAGCCGATGCCGGCGAAGGCCCGGCTGCCTTCCGGCACCTTGGTCGAGGTGTTGTGCGGGCAGCCCGAGCAGAAATACGGCGTGCGGGTGACCGGCGCGACGGCCTGCATCTGGGTCGCCTGTCGGCCATTGAACCAGTCGGCCTTGGCGCGCAGCATCGCGGCGATTTCGGGGTTAAGATTAAGTCGAAGCAGGCGTTCGGTCAGCGAGCTCGCAAGAGACGCAACGCTGAGCTCAGCGGCGAAGGTGAGAAACCGCTTGTCGTGGTCGTCCATCTTGCCGACGATGCGCGGACGGACGTCGTCGCGCCAGTTGAACAGCTCCTGCTTGACCTGGTTCTCGACGATCTCGCGGCGCTCCTCGACGATGAAGATTTCCTCGAGGCCGATGGCGAAATTGCGGACGCCTTCGGGCTCCAGCGGCCAGGGCATGCCGATCTTGTAAAGCCGCAAGCCGATCTTGGCGGCGACCTCCTCGGTGATCCCGAGCTCGCGCAGCGCCTGACGGATGTCCTCGTAGCTCTTGCCGGATGCCATGATGCCATAGCGGGCATTCGGCGAATCCATGGTGATGCGGTTGATCTTGTTGGCGCGCGCAAACGCGATCGCGGCATAGCCCTTGTAGTCCTGCAGGCGCAGGTCCTGCGCATAGCGGTCGTCGGGCCAGCGCAGGTTGAGGCCGCCCGGCGGCATCTCGAAATCGGTCGGGATCGCGAACGGCGTCATCTCGTCGGTGAGGTCGATCTCGGCGGTGGTTTCCACCGTCTCGGTGATCACCTTCATGCCGACCCAGCAGCCGGAGTAGCGCGACATCGCGATACCCAACAGACCCATCTCGATCATTTCATGGATGCTGGAGGGATAGAGGTACGGCATCAGCGCGGAGATGAAGGCGTGGTCGGACTGATGCGGGACGGTAGAGGATTTGGCGCCGTGATCGTCGCCGGCGAGACACAGCACGCCGCCATGTTTAGCCGAGCCGGCCGTGTTGCCGTGGCGGAACACGTCGCCGCAGCGGTCGACGCCGGGGCCTTTGCCGTACCAGATGCCGACCACGCCGTCGTACGTGGCGCCGGGCGAGAGATTGAGCTGCTGCGAGCCCCAGATCGCGGTGGCCGCGAGATCCTCGTTCACGCCGGGCTGGAACTTGATGTTGTACTGTTCGAGATGTTTGCGGGCTGCGAAGAGCTGCTGGTCATAACCGCCCAAGGGGGAGCCGCGGTAACCGGAGATGAAGCCCGCGGTGTTGAGCCCTGCGGCGCGGTCGCGGCGAATTTGCGCCATCGGCAGGCGGACCAGCGCCTGGATGCCGGTCAGGAAGATGTGGCCGGACCCTTGCGTGTACTTCTGATCGAGACTGATCGGACCCTGGTTAATTCCCATTGCAGCCCTCTTTGGCGGTAAGCCTTGATCGTGACGACGCTTTTTTAGCTAAGCATCTGAACTCGTTAGAACCAGTCTATGTCGGTTTTTCCGGGCCGCGCACCACAAATCTCGGCAAGAAAGCCGCGCCCTCAAACTTCGCAATATCGTGCCGGGAAAATCGACGCGGCATTTCGGTTTGTGTCGTCCGGAAGCCTCGGCGCGAAATGGCATGGCGCCCCCGCTGTGCGCACTTTCGCGCCACAACGCTCCAGAAGGTCAATCGGTGCAGGGACGACCATGCCGGCGATTCTCGCGGCACTGCTTTTGTGCACTGCGTTCGTGGCCGGCGAAGGTCATGAAGCCACGCCGGCGAGCGGATGTCGGAGGTCGTGATCAACTCGACCTCGAAGATGAGCGATGCGGATGTCAGGGCAATCGCGGTTTACCTGCCCGGCAACGCCAATTTGCAATCGGCCGATCCCTCGTTCGAGGGAATCACCGGGTTCCAACATTACGGGGTTGCAACATTGGCTCGGAACATCCGCGCACGCCAGCCATTGTCTCCACGCTTACTTGGGAAGCCTAACGGAGGAACCCATTCATGGCACACCAACCCGATCCGAACGATCCTTACCGCGCCGGCCTGAGCGATGAAGAAGTCCGCCGTCAGGCCCGCTTCAACAGTCTCGACAATGAGCTGCAGCCCGATCCCGCGCTGTCCGAAGGTCCGCCGAGTGGCGCCAAGGTTGCGATGTTCGCCGTTGCCATCGCGCTCGTACTCGGCGCGCTGTTCTATGGCCTGAACAACACCACCGTGCAGCAGGCCGGTACCTCGTCGACCAACACCGCGCAGCAGACGCAGCCGGCCAACCCGTCGGCGCCTCCGGGCATGCGTGACGTAACACCGCGCAGCAACACCGATCCTGGCACGACCACCGGCGCCGCGACCAATCGCCCGACGCCGCAATCGCAGGAACCGACCGGCACCGAGGTCGATCGCTCCAAGCAGTAGCGGTTGATCAATCCCAAACGACGTACAGCGGGCAAAATGGCCCGCTGTTTTTTTGCGTTGTCCAGGCTCAGAACCGATTGATCAAAGCCAGAGGATAACGATCGCGCGATGCACACTGGCCAACCCTGGCCTCGCCCCTCGCGGGCGAGGTCTATCGGCTCTTGAAACGTGCCTCGCCCTCGCTCCATTACGGAGACAAACGTGGCGCAGAATATCTACGACAATCCCGATTTCTTCGCCGGCTACAGCCGATTACCTCGCCAGGTGCAGGGGCTGGACGGCGCGCCCGAATGGCCGGCTGTCCGGGCTTTGCTGCCCGCGCTAACCGGCAAGCGCGTGGCCGATCTGGGCTGCGGCTTCGGCTGGGCCTCGCGCTGGATGCGCGCGCAGGGCGCGGTCTCGGTGCTTGGCCTCGATCTGTCGCAGAACATGATCGCACGCGCCAAGGTCGATACCTCGGACCCGGCCATTGAATATCTGCTCGCCGATCTCGAGACATTGGAGCTGCCCGAAGCGGCTTTCGACCTCATCTATAGCGCCCTGACCTTCCACTATGTCGAGGATTTCCGGCGCCTCGCGCGCATGATCCACAAGGCGCTGGTCGGCGGCGGAGATCTGGTCTTCACGATCGAGCATCCGATCTTCATAGCTGCGGCGCATCCGCATTGGATCGCCGATGAAGACGGCCGCAAGACCTGGCCGGTCAACGGCTACTCGGTCGAGGGCGAGCGCCGCGCGGACTGGTTCGCCAAGGGCGTGCTGAAGTATCACCGGACCCTCGGCACGACGCTCAACACGCTGATTGATGCCGGCTTCGAGTTGCGCCGGGTCGAGGAATTCGCCCCGACGCACGAACAGATCGAGCGCTTGCCCGAACTGGCCGAAGAGCTGGAGCGGCCGATGATGCTCCTGGTCTCAGCGCGAAAGACAGAAACGCGTTGAGAGTCGAGCCGCCCGCGCCGCATGACACGGGCGGCTCGCGATTGACCACCGCCTTAAAGATCGATGGCCGCTATCCGGGAGAAGCAGCAGTCATCTGACGCCTTCGGCCATTGGGACCTAGCTGAACATCTTGTTGATCTCGCCGCCGGGATAGCCGTTGGCGAATTCGCCGAAGGTGCCCTTCTCCGCCATCTCCTTTGACGCCTTCATGAAGCCGGCCCAGGCCATCCGCGCCAGCGAAGCGCCGACGCTGATGCGGCGCACGCCGAGATCGGAGGCCGCCTGCAGCGATGGGCCGGCCGCGCCGACCAGGAGATTGACCGGCTTTGGATGCACCGCTTTCACGACCGCCGAAATCTCTTCCGGCGTCGCGATGCCGGGCGCATAGAGGCAATCGGCGCCGGCTTCGGCATAGGCGGTGAGCCGGTCGATCACGAGCTTCAAATCCTTCTGCCCGCGCAGGAACGCCTCGCAGCGGCCGGTGAGCAGCACGCCGCTATTGTCGGCATCGATCGCCTGGCGCGCCGCTTTGATGCGATCGACGGCGAGCGCGCGATCGAACAGCGGCTTTGCGTTGTCGCCGGTAAAATCCTCGATCGACAGGCCGGCCACGCCGGTCTTAACCGCGCGCGCGACATTGGCGCCGACCTTGTCCGGCTCGTGCGCAAAGCCGTCCTCGAAATCGGCGTTGACCGGAATATCGACCGCCGCGCAGATCGCTGTGAGATGGGCGCAGACGTCGTCGACGGTGACGTGGTTGTCGGCCTTGCCCAGCGTCCAGGCAAAGCCGGCGCTGGTGGACGCCAGTGCCTTGAAGCCGAGATGCTGCAACGCCTTCGCGCTGCCGACGTCAAACGGATTGGGGATGATGAAGCATCCGCTCTCGTGCAACTTCCTGAATGCGGCGCGTTTGTCAGCAGATGTCAGCATGGGTCGCTCCCCTCGGTTTGTTGGCGCCGCCTACATAGTAACGCTGCATCTTCTCCGCCAGACGTCTCACGCCACGACCTTGCGCAGAAACGTCCGCTCCTCCGCGAGGATGAACTTGTTCTCCTCGGCGAAATCAAAATTGGCCTTGCCTTCGCTGTCCGCGCGCAGCCGTGCGCGGTAGCTTTCGTAAGACGCAAGGCTGTCGAACGAGATCAGCGCGAATGCGATGTTGTTGGTGCCCTCGTGCGGCATCCAGTAGCCGATCAGGTCGCCGCCGCATTTCGGAATGATGGTGAGCCAGTTTTTGGAGTATTCTTCGAACAAGGCGCGCTTGAACGGGTCGAGTTGATAGCGGATGAAGACGGTGACGGTCATGATGCTCTCCAATGTTTCCCCGTCATTGCGAGCCACCCGGTCGGCGCAAAGCGCCGCCGGATGACAGGCTCCGCGAAGCAATCCATAGCTCCACAAGCGGAGGAATGGATTGCTTCCGCCTTCGCTAAAGCTACGGCGGACAAGTCGTCGCTGCGCTCCCTTGCGCAAACGCTTCGCGTTTGTCGCAGGCAATGACGTTCGAGGCGAGACTACCCGCTTGCCCTACCGCGATGCTTCGGCTATCATCGAACTATGAAAGCAGGTCCTGATATCGCCATGGTCGCCTCCCTGGTCGGCGATCCCGCCCGCGCCAACATGCTGACCGCGCTGATGGACGGCCGCGCGCTGACCGCGAGCGAGCTGGCGCACCAGGCCGGCATCACGCCGCAGACCGCCAGTTCGCATCTTTCCAAGCTCGAGACCGGCGGCCTGATCGAGCCGGAGAAGCAGGGCCGTCATCGCTATTACCGTCTCACCGGCCCCGATGTTGCGGGCGTGCTCGAAGGGCTGGCGGGCCTTGCCGAACGCGCCGGGCACACGCGCGTGCGCACCGGGCCGAAGGAGCCGGCGCTGCGCCGCGCCCGGATCTGCTACGATCATCTGGCCGGCGATCTCGGCGTGCAGATGCTCGACAGCATGCGAAAGCAAAAGCTGGTCCGGCAAACCAAACAGGCGATCGAACTCACCGGCGAGGGCAAGCGCTTCATCGCCGAGGCGCTGCAGATCGACGCAGATATGCTCGCCCATCCGCGGCGGCCCGTGTGCAAGGCCTGTCTCGACTGGAGCGAACGGCGGCACCATCTCGCCGGCACGCTGGGCGCTGCAGTAATGAACCGCTTCACCGAATTGAACTGGGCGGCGCGCGATCCCGCGCCCGGCAGCCGCGTCGTGAACTTCACGCGCACCGGCGAAAAGCGGTTCGCAGCGCTGTTTGGGAGCAGCGAAGCTCATTCGTGATGGCTCTTGCGCGCCTTCTCACCATGAGGGTTAATCAACTCGCGCTCTCGCCAAAACGTGAAATGCAAAGTCTTTACACCGCGCGACATCGGCACCAATACGCTCCTGTCTTGGGAACAGGAGTTCTGGGATGCGAGGGATGTGCGTCGGCGCGTTAGCAGCCGCATTGGCCGCGATGCCGTTGTTGTCTGCGGCCGCGGCGGAAACCGAACGACCGGCCACGCGCGAACCCTACGGCATTGCGCTCGAAGGTTTTGCCTATCCCTACCCGGTCCATCTGCTGCCGCTGGTCAACGACGGCGAGCCGGTGCGGATGGCCTATATGGACATAGCTCCCGCGCAGCCGAATGGACGCAGCGTGGTGCTGCTGCACGGCCGCAATTTTCCATCGAGCTACTGGGCGCCGGTCATCAAGACCTTGAGCGATGCGGGGTACCGCGTGGTGGTGCCGGACCAGATCGGCTTTGGAAAATCATCGAAGCCGCAAGGCGATTTGCATTTCGATACGCTGGCGCGCAACACGATCGCGCTGCTCGATCATCTGCAAATCGCCAAGGCCGACGTCGTCGCGCATTCGCTCGGCAGCATGCTCGGGGTGCGGATCGCACGCGCCTACCCTGACCGGATCGCGCATCTGGTGCTGACCGCTCCGATCGGGCTGGAGGATTATCGGCTCTACGTCCCGCCGACGCCGACCGAAAAGATTTTGGAGAACGAAGATAAACTCACAGCGGACGGCTATCGCAAGCAGCTCGAGACCAATTACGCGCTAAAGCTGCCGCCCGAACAAATCACGCCGTTCATCGATGCGCGTTTCAACATCAAGGGCAGCGCCGAATATTCGCGCTGGCTGCGCGCGTTCGTCAGTTCCGCACAGATGATCTATCGCGAGCCTGTCGTGCACGAGATCCCGCTGATCACGCAGCCGACGCTGTTCGTGATGGGCGCCGACGATCACAACGCGCCGGGAAGAGCCAGCGCACCGGAAGCGCTGCGCGCGAAAATGGGGCAGAACGCCGAGCTGGCCAAAGCGCTCGCCGCCAAGATGGCCCGCGGCAGAGCCGAGGTGATTCCGAACACCGGACACCTAGTCTTTCTGGAAGCGCCGGCGAAATACGGCGAGCTGGTGCTTGGATTTTTGGCCGCCCCATAGCATCAGGGAACATTCATGTTCCATTCAGGTCTCGTAACTAAGTTCCGTTGCGTGCCGCCTTGCGGCCAAGAACGGGAGAAAACATGAAGTACCTTTTCGCAGCAGTTTTGGCCCTGGGCACCATTGCCAGCTTTAGCGCGGCGGAAGCTGCGGGCGGATGCGGCCCCGGCTGGCATCGCGGCCCCTATGGCGGCTGCCAACCCAATCGCCGGGTCGTTGTTCGGCCGGCGGCACCGGTTGTCGTGGTGCGTCCTGCAGCTCCGGCCGTCGTGGTGCGGCCCGGCCGCGTGTGCCCCTACGGCACCGTGTGGCGCTATGGACGCTGCCGCGCTTACTGAGAATTCGCAAGCATGACAAAAGCCCCGCTCGCGCGGGGCTTTTTTTATTACTTCTCCAAACAATCGACGGCGAAGTTTTACCAGTAGCGACGGCGCCAGTAGCGGCGGCGCCAGCGACGGCGGCGATACCAGCCCCAGTGCCGGCGGCGCCAACGGCGGCGGCGCCAGCCCCAGTGCCTTCGGCCCCAACCGCGACGTCGGCCGCGGCCCCATCGTACTTCTTCAGGCGCGAGGCGATCGACCTCCTTGTCTGACGTGACAGCAGGTTGAGCATCCTTGTTGGCGGGCAGTTTCGCGTCATCGGCGAGCGGTGCCGGCATCAGCGGCGCGGCCTCCGCGCTCGCTGCGAGCGCGACACCGCCCGCGGCAAATCCAAAGGCGAGCTTCAGAAAGTGGCGGCGTTCCATCACATCCCTTCCTCCGTTTGCTGTGTGCAAGAAAGAGAGTTTCGATGTGCCGAGATGAACGCGCGGTGAACTGCGTGTTCAGCTTTGCTGCGAACGGAGTCGATCGAGAATTATTTTCGCGCGCTGTTTTTTGCAGCGGAACTTTTTGTCGTCTTCGCGGTATTTCTGCGTCGCGCGCATGTGTGACGACGCGTCTTCTCTACGGCGGACACGTCGTCTCGCGTCTTACGCCACGCGCTCCTCGGCAAGCACCAGCACCTCGCGCGTCCGCGTCACGTCCGGCCAGTCGCGGTTGAAGTCTGCGACCAGGCGTTTCATCTCCGGCCCCTCGATCGCGCGATCGAGCGCAGCCTTGTCCGTGAACTGGTACATCGCCTCGTGCAGCGATGGATCGGTCGCGCTCCAGTAGCGCCACGCCTTCACCGCGCCGAACGATTTCATCGCATCCGGCAGATGCTCACGCGAGTACCAAGCGTCGAAGGCCTGGCGCCTGGTGGGATCGGACACGGTGGCGCGGACGACGAAAAAAGCTGCGGGCATTTCATTCTCCCTGCTTTGGCTCTACGAAACCTCTTCAACACGCAACTGTCACATGCTCCGTGATATCAAGGCTGCGCGCAATGCGTTATCCGAGGTGCCACCCATGCCCGTCCGCCATCGCTCCGCCCTCCTCTCAGCGCTCTGGCTGTTGACCGCAATCCCTCCCGCCGCGGCCGAGGACATCCCGCTGCCGCGCGAGCCACAGATTGGCCCGCGGCCGTTCTATCTCGTCGACAAGATGAAAGACGGGCCGCTGAAGCAACAACTCAGCCAGTGCACCGGGCCGTTCCGCAAGACCGATTTTTCCATCGGCCACCGCGGCGCCGCGCTGGAATTTCCCGAGCATACCAGGGAGTCCTATATTGCCGCCGCCCGGATGGGCGCCGGCATCATCGAATGCGACGTGACGTTTACGAAAGACCGCCAACTCGTGTGCCGCCATTCGCAGTGCGACCTGCACACCACCACCAACATTCTGGCCGTGCCGGAGCTTGCCGCAAAATGCACGCAAGCCTTCAGCCCGGCAGATTCCGCGACGGGCAAGAAAGCCTCCGCAAAGTGCTGCGCGTCAGACATCACGCTCGCCGAATTCCGGCGGCTGCGCGCGAAGATGGACGGCTTCAATCCCGACGCGAAGACGCCTGAGGAATATCAGAACGGCACGCCGCGCTGGCGCACCGACCTCTACGCCAATTCCGGCACGCTGATGACGCATGACGAGAGCATCGCGCTGATCAAAAGTCTCGGCGCCAAGTTCACGCCTGAGCTCAAGGCGCCCGAGGTGGCGATGCCGTTTGACGGCGATTACACGCAGGAGAAATACGCATCGCAGATGCTGGACGCCTACAAGAAGGCCGGCATTCCGCCGAGCGATGTCTTTGCGCAAAGCTTTAATCTCGCCGACGTGCTCTATTGGGTGAAGACCGAACCGGAATTCGCGAAACAGGCGGTCTATCTCGAAGAGCGCTACGAAAAGCAGGGTCTCGATCCCAACAAGCCGGAGACGTGGAAACCGTCGATGGCGGAATTGAAGTCGCAAGGCGTCGCGATCCTCGGCCCACCGATCTGGACCATGCTGACGCTGAACGACAGACGAGAAATCGTCCCGTCCGAATACGCCAAGGCTGCGAAGGCCGCCGGCCTCGACCTGATCGGCTGGTCGCTGGAACGCGACGGCCCGCTCAACAAGGGCGGCGGCTTCTATCACAAGTCGATCAGGAGCGCGATCGACCACGACGGCGATACGCTGACGGTGCTGGATATATTGGCCAAGCAGGTCGGCATCCGCGGCATGTTCTCGGATTGGCCCGCGACGACGACGTTTTATGCGAGCTGCACGGGGATGAAGTGAGAGGCTGTAGGGTAGAGCGGAGCGAAACCCATCGCGTCTAATTGGCCACTGCTTGCAATGCTGTGAGGGACGCACCAGCGGCAGGGTTCCCTCCCCCCTTGCGGGGGAGGGTTAGGGAGAGGGGTGCCGCACGACGTGCTCTCTCGATGTGGGCGTCACAACGGGCGACCGAGATTGAATTGAGGAGGCGGTGCGCACATCGACTCATCTCGCCCGCGGCTTACCCCTCTCCCCAACCCTCCCCCGCAAGGGGGGAGGGAGCCTGACCGATGTGCTCACCTCACACAGGCCCGTAGGCTAACTACCCCTACTTACGCTACGCCGGCTCCAGGCCGAGGGCCTGCGCGGTCTCGATCCAGGTCGGCAATTCGCGCTGATATAGAGCATTGCTTTCCTTGAAGCCGATTGCCGGCTCGAGCACGAACGTCGCGAGAACTTCCTTCACTTTCGGATCGTTGTTGGCGGCCACGCAGAGTTCCGAAAGCCGATCGACGATCGGCTGCGGCGTCGCCTTCGGCAATGCCCAGCCTGTGAAGCCGCTGATGGTGAAGAACTTCGATGTCGCGCCTTGTTCGGGAAGGGTCTTGACGTTCGGGATCGCGGCGACCTTCTTCGAATGCACCGCGAACACCACGCCGTGGTTGCCTTGCAGGACGGGTTGAGCGGCCGTGTAGCTGCCCATCGCGACGTCAAGCGTGCCGTCCATCAGGCCCGTCCACATCGGCGCTTCGCCCCGGTAGTGGATCGGTTCTATTTTGAGGCCGTACTGCTTGTTGAGTTCGTTGATCGTCATGTGCGGGGCGGAGCCCGCGCTATAGGTGCCGAAATTCACCTGGCCCTTCTTGCGCGCGAACGCGACGAAATCGTCCAGCGTTTTGACGCCGGATGCCAGGCTCGCGACCAGCAGCAGCCCGGCGCCCGGAATGATGCTGACGAGCGTCAGGTCTCTGTCCATGTCGTAGCCGGGGTTCTTCATCATCACCCGATTCATCACATAGGTGGTCGAAATCGAGCACAGGATGGTGTGGCCATCGGGCGCGGCGCGTGCAACTTCGGCCGCGCCGATCGAGCCGGAAGCGCCCGCCTTGTTTTCGATGACGACGTTCTGCCCCACCTGCCTGGAGATGAAATCGCCGAAGGCGCGCGCGAGCAGATCCGTCTGCCCGCCCGCCGGGTAGCTGCAGACCATGCGGATATTCCGCGACGGCCACGCGGCTTGCGCGGAGGCGCCACGCGACAGCAAGGGCATCGCGGCAGCGGCGGTACCAGCAGCGATGAAATGACGGCGGCTGAATTTTAAGGGCATCTTTTTTCCTCCTTGATTTTTCAAGGAGGGTATCCCATCGCCCGGCTTCTGCCATAACAGAAAGCCGGGACAGATTAGCGCAGTTAACAAAATCCGGATCTTTCGCCACAACTCGCGGGCGTGTTAGCTCGATGATAGCATCTGCAACTGCAATTTTCCGAGAGCTGGAAAATGTGGTGCGGTGATGCTCGGTTGAGGCAACTTGAGCGTTCAGGATGCCGGCCGCAGCATCGGCGTCACCACTGGCGAAGAGCCGCTTTGGATTCTGCCGGTGATCTTGAAGCCGTGGCGTTCATAGAGCGAAATGTTACGCGGGTTCGAGCTTTCGAGGTAGGCCGCGATGCCCTCCTCGTCGCATCGTCGAAGCGCGTGTTTCATCAGCAACGAGCCAAGCCCCTGCCCGATCCATCTCGGATCGGCGGCGATAAGAGGCAGATACCAATGCGGCTCATGCGGATGATGTTCGGCCATTCCTTTCATGATGGCCCCGATATCCCCTGATATCTCCGGGCGCAGGGACTCCTCCATGATTGCGTTCATTTCTGCTTCGTCCGGCTCGACGCCTGGTGGTAGCCATAGAGCGGCAGCGCGAGCCCCTTCGGTGATGTAGGCTGTGCCATGCTCGAAAGCACCGCCGCCGAAAGCATTGACCATCCGCGGCATTATTCCGAGGTATACGGACGGATCGGGCCAAGCAAAACGCGCCATCGGGTCAGCCGCAAAGCCGAGCACAATGGTGCTGATCGCGCTTGCCCGATTGTTCGCGTCTGCGGATATGACTTCCGGCACCGCCGACATCGTGTCGCTCCCTCGGTCACTCACCGTCCATCCAAGGGTCAATCGTACTTTACCTTGGGGAAAAAGTCCCCACGCCCCTCGGGGGTCATGTCGAGCAGACCCCACAAGGGGTCGACCAGATCCCCGGCGCGATGATGTTGATTGGGCTCGGTTGGTGCGAAGCTCATCTCCGATCCCCAGAAGTGACGGATTGCTCCGCCGCTTTTCTTGAACACGTTGAAGATCGTTTCGTCCCAGTTCTCGCCGTCCGGAACGCGATGCTGTGCACGCACGCCCTTGGGAAACTTCGACGTGTCACCAAAATAATCCGCGTCGTAGCTATTGCCCGCCGTAGACACCAGCGGCAGATGGTCCCAGCCGCGCTCGTGAGCCCACGCGGCAAGACGTGCGATTGGGGATTTCGCAACGATGTAAAGTGCAGCTCGCTGGCCGATGTGCCTTGCCGCGCCGTCGATCCCATCGAGCAGGTGCGTGCAGCCTGGACAGGGCAGCTCCCGCTCGGGCCCATACATGAAGCTGTACAGAATGAGCGTGTCATGCGGACCGAACAGCTCGGACATCTTGACCTTCTCCGGCGCGGCATTCTTGCCGATCCGCTCGAAAACATAGTCTTCCGGTACTTTGCCGCCGAGCGGTAAGGCGCGGCGCTTCGCTGCAACAGCTTCAATGTGGGCACGAAGCGCGATCTCTTCGTCCAGAAGCGCGTTTCTGGCAGCACGATACTCGGCGGTTTCGTTCGGGTAGCGGAGATGCTCCATGGCTTCCCTCCGGATTGAAGGTCTGTGAACCCATAAACTCATCCGTGAGTAGCGAGTTCCCCTATTGCACCCGCTTGCCGCAACACACCCAACGCGCTGCACAAATCTGACCTTCGAAGTCAGTTATCTTGCGTCACCTCTGATCAATGAATGGCCGCCGTTGGCGTGGCCACTGGCGAAGGCTCTGCCTTTTCGAGAGTGCTGGCAACGTCCTTCGCTCCTGCGACCGGGCGGCTGATGGGAGGTGGCGGCCCACCTTCCAGCGCTGGCAGGCTAATGACCGCCTGCAGCCCCTTCTGCTTGTTGGTCAAGACGATATCGCCGCCGTGGTGGCGGACAATGGTCCGGGCAATGGAAAGGCCGAGACCTACGCCTCCTGTTTCGCGGTTCCGCGAATTCTCCATCCGGAAAAACGGCGTAAAAACCTGCTCTTTGGCACTGTCCGGAATACCGGGACCGTCGTCCGAGACGGTGATTTCGACACTATCGGCTTGCCTTTCCACGCTGACGCGCGCCCGCTCGCCATACCGGATGGCATTTTCGACGAGGTTGCGACACGCGCGGCGCAGTGCGTCTGGTCGGCAGCTATAGCTGATCTTCTGCCCTTCAGAAAAGGAGATGTCATAGCCGAGTTCAGCGAGATCATCGCAGAGACTTTCCACCAGAGCCGAGAGGTCCACGGTCCGCGTGCTTTCTGCGGTTGCGTCTTCGCGAGCGAATGCGAGAGTCGCCTCCGTCATCGTCTGGATCTCGGAAATGGTGGAGAGCATTTTCTCGCGAACGTCTCCGTCGGGCACGAATTCTGCTCGCAAGCGGAGCGAGGTCAAAGGTGTACGCAGATCATGACCGATGGCGGCCAGCATTCTGGTGCGGTCGTCGACGAAACGATGCAGGCGCGCTTGCATGCGATTGAATGCCTCCGCGGTGCGCCGGATATCGTCGGGGCCGGTTTCCGGCAGCGGCACGATCTCCTGACCACGACCGAAAGCCTCGGCCGCTACGGCGAGTCGGCGCAATGGTTGCGCGATGCCGCGTGCGGCGAATACGGCAATGATCGACAACGACAACGCGGAGAGGCCGAGCGCCAAGGTGGATTTGGAGGTCCAGAAGCCATCTTGCGCGGGCTTGGCAAATGCAGTGTTCAGCCATGCTCCGTTAGCCAACTGAACGGCCAATCCCATGCCGGTGGCATCATCGAGATAAAGAAATTTCGCTGGTCGGGACAGCGGCCAAGCTTCCGGCCTTAGGTCGACCCATTGCGAGGAGGCGCCACTGCTGCTGGCAGTGTTTCGGGCGAAATCCGGTCTCACCTCGGCGGGCACGCTGTGGCCGGCAAAGGACATGCGCGGCAATGGCTGCGCCAGGCGCTCCCATGCCTCCTCTCGCCACGCGGAGGCATCCTTCAGTCCGTTGGTCGATATCCAATATCTCGCTGAACTGGTGTTGCTGGCATTAAGGATATCGGTCTGCAGCGACGGAGGCGTCGCCTCCAAAACCCGGGCGAGCGAGGCGCTCCGGCTGAATATCTCGCCCTTGGCGGCCTTCCGAATCGCCTGCCCGTGCTCATCCCAGGAAATGAAGAACACGATGGCTTGCGACAGCACCAAAGACAGCAGCGTGAAACAGATGAAACGGGCCGCAAGACTACGCTTCCACAAGCCCATCATGGCTGCTCGACCTCTGCGGCGAGGCTGTATCCACCGCCCCAGTGAGTCTTGATCAAGGCTGGTACTTTCGGATCGGCCTCGATCTTTTTCCGCAAGCGGCTGACCTGATTGTCGATGCTCCGGTCGAATGGATCGGCATCCCGGCCGACCGTCAGGTCGAGGAGCTGATTGCGGCTGAGCACCAGGCCGGGATGGTCGAGAAATGCACACAACAGGCGGAACTCCGCCGTGCTGAGCGGCACAGCAACGCCGTCGTCGCCCGTCAACTCGCGCCGGTTGACGTCAAAGGTCCATCGATCAAAGCGTACAACCTTGGTCGCCAGCCGGCCCTTTTGCGGCGGCAGGCTTTGGACTCGTCGAAGCACTGCTTTGATGCGGGCGAGAAGTTCGCGGGGATTGAATGGCTTGCTCACATAGTCATCGGCACCGACTTCCAGGCCGACGATTCGATCGGTCTCCTCAGCCATCGCAGTCAACAGGATAACGGGAAGGTCCGTGGTGCTGCGCAGATGGCGGCACAGGGACAGTCCGTCCTCGCCCGGCATCATGACGTCAAGTACCACCAGGTCCGGAGCACTTCGTTCGAGCAAGCGGCGGAGTGCAACAGCGCTCTCCGCAAGACTGATGCGGTAGCCATGCTGCATCAGGTATTTGCCGACCAGATCGCGAATATCGCGATGATCATCCACTACGGCGATGTGAGGTGCCGAGTCCATCTAGTTTGCTCCGTCCCGGATCATACTGAAGTCCTGCACCCACCCCATCGAAAAAGTGTAACAGAATGTATCGGCCGCGTATGATCGATCGAAATCAAATGCTTGTGGCTGGCTTCACTGACAGCGCCGCGGCATCGGGATCGCAGGATCCCGATGCCGGCCGATCCGAGCGGGAACCGGCCTCAGGTGCATGATTCCCCCGATCTGGCTGAAACAATCTAGGCACAAGCTGTCGCAGAACGTTGCCCTGGTGAGCCATCTTTGTCGCAATTTGTCGCAAACCCGTATGCCTGTTCAGACTTGATACAACTTAAGAAGCCGCATTGAGAGCAAGGTCATTCAAGACCGGATGACAGGAGCGGCCATCACCGATGGCCGCAACTGTCGCGAACTATCCAATGCAGCATTCCTGAGACAGATCGCGACAATTTCCGGCGGTCGTCGGCAAAGTTCTGCGACATCCGGACCCCATCGTGCGCACGCTCAACCAAGCAGGAGCGTTACATGTACGATGCGATGCACGCCGTTTTCCGAGGGGCCGTACCGGAAATCTCGAAAGGCTCATCGGCGGAGAGCGATGAAGACCACACTACACCGAAGGGACTGCTTCTTCGTAGAGCCGCAGTGCGGATAGGTTGGCTGCTCGTTTTCGTGTTGCGGAATACCTGGGCCTCCACCACCCCACCTGATTTGATGTACTGCGGAGATCGTATGGCTGTTTCGCGCCTCGTGACGGAGGACGACTGTTTGACGTCCGAGCAGAATCCTAAGTTCGTGTGCAGAGTGCCCGACTCTACTTCTTACGGGCCACGTCTCCGTATCAGTCACGAAAGCTCATCCTCTGGTCCGATCGGCCTGACTGCCGTCGCATGCAAACAAGATAACGTCTTGCCCGAGCCGGTTTGAAGTCGCGATGCGCCGCATCGTCGCTTCGCCTGTACGGCGCCGCTGCTGGGCAGACGCAACGGCCCAGAACCTCCGGAAGCTCGCAAAGCTGATCCCGATCCCTGCGCTCCAGCCCGCTTAGACGCAATCAAGCACCGTGAGCCGGTCGCATTGTCCGATCCCAAATTGCCGGGTTCGCGGACTTCTTCAACACAATCAGCGCAAAGCGGACGTTCGGCGTGTATCGGGTGTCGGAGAAAGGCCAGAGGACCAAACCGCTCGCGCGGTAGGGCGCTGCAGCAGGCAGGGCAGCCAACAGGATAGCGCAACAGGGCGTCCTGTCTTGAGATGAGGGGTTCGCAACCTTCACCCAAGACAGGAGCATCCCCATGACCGACGAGGCAATGAGCCCGTTGCGCCGCCGCATCATCGAAGACATGACGATCCGCAAGTTCGCGCCGAAGACCCAATATGACTACGTGCAAAGGGTCAAGAACTT
The DNA here is from genome assembly GCF_036924575.1 of Bradyrhizobium sp. AZCC 1577. NCBI lineage: Bacteria > Pseudomonadati > Pseudomonadota > Alphaproteobacteria > Hyphomicrobiales > Nitrobacteraceae > Bradyrhizobium > Bradyrhizobium sp. AZCC 1577. The sequence goes on along the minus strand of NZ_JAZHRQ010000001.1, from coordinate 4,061,861 downwards.
CGCAGCATTTCTTGGGCAATCACCCGATACGGCCTTCTCTTTCACCAGCATCTCGAGGCGCGCGGCTCCCAGGCCTCGGGCGAAACGATCGGCGGTGTTTTCATCGGAGTCACCTCCTGCGCGATGTCGCTTTCACTGCATGAAGCCCTCGGCGAGGACCTTCCCGGTCGCCAGGCTCGCGGTCCCCACACCCCAGATCTGCCGCTCATTGACCCAGCCATATTCTTTGGACGCGGTGGAGAGGCGGACGTTTGCGAAGATGTCGAGCACCGGCTCGCCGGGTCGCGGCGCCGCTTGGCCGTCGCCAGACAACGCGATCCGGTGGCCGTCCTCGGTCTCGATGATCAAGTGCAGGTCGAGTTCCATGCGACCATCAGCGCGGACCCGCACATAGTCGACGCCGTGCGCCCGGCCCGCGAGGCGTCCCTCGTACCGCCCAGCGACCGCAAGGTCGAATTGGGCTCCGTGTAGCGGAATCGCTTCCTGACCGGAAAGGATGGCGTTCAAGCTCACGCCGTAGTCGGTGACTCCCGTGAGATCGAGTTCCATGTCGTAAATCTTCTCGCCCCTCATCGCAGTATTTCCAGTCATCTTGCTTCTCCTGCTGTAAGGCTTCCTTGTGAGAACTTCGAGAGGGCCAAAACTGAGCATCGATTTATTCTTTTTGCTCTGCGACTTTTGTCAATGAGGTACACCGGTGTTCCTCATTGTGCTTTTGCCGACCGCCGTTGAAAATGACCGGGGCGCTTGCTGATTGAATTGCGTCGGCAATCGAATGGATTAAGAAATCCGCCAAGCACCGATGAATTTCAGTGGTTGCGCCGGTCTCACACACCGGGCTGGCAAGCCGGCTGACGTTGCCGTCTTCCGGATCACGACGCGAGGGCATTCAAAAAAGGATAGCCGGGGAGCTGAAGCAAAATGAAAGACAGATTTGACGTGCATCTGCGTGTCACCCCTACGCTTTTCATCGGCAAATGGACGGTCAGGATCCTTTTCTTGTTGGAGGAGCGGCCCTACCACCATGGGGAGCTGCGGCGCCGCTTGGGAGCCATCTCACAGCGGATGCTGACCCATACGCTTCGCAACCTTGAAACGACCCGGCTTATCTCCAGAGAGGTCACGCGATCAAGATCCCCAAGAGTCAAGTACTCGCTGACCAAGTTGGGCAGAAGCTTCATGGTTCCGCTAAACAGTGTCTGCCGTTGGATTGATCGCAATCGCACGGGCTTAAGCGCGACAATCGATCTTTCAAAGTAGCCGCGCGCGCCCGTCTATACCGATGCCCACATTAGACGCCGGATGTCCGCAAGGGGGTCATAACGCGACCTCACCAAATCGGCGCTATTGGCGCAAAGCGGACGTTCGCCGAAAACACGAGGTGCGATCAGTGCCAACAATGGACTCGCGCACCGCAGCAAATGGCAATTGTTCGACACAGCCTTGCCACCAACTCCCGTTGGCGCGCGAATTTCCTTACGGATCGATGAGCACTCCAGGGTTGAGCATGCCTTGCGGATCGAGCTCTCTTTTTGCGGCCCGAAGCGCGGCCGCGAAAAGCTCCGGGCGCTGACGATCGTACCAGGGACGATGATCACGGCCAACGGCGTGATGATGCGTGATCGTCCCGCCCGCCTCGATCAGCGCATCGCTGGCCGCATTCTTGATTGCCTGCCACTGTTCCAGAAGCGCACCATGGCGGCCAAGTGCATGGAAAGAAAAATATGGCGCGGGCCCGTCAGGATAGACATGGGTGAAGCGGCATGTGACCTCGCCCTTTACGCCAGTCGTCTCGAGAATCGCACGCTCCGTTGCCGCCTTCACTTTGTCGTGGAAGCTTTCGAACCGATCCCAGGTGATAGCGGTCTCGAAGGTGTCGTTGATGATGCCGGCCGGGGTCAGAAACTCGCGCGCATAGGGCATACGAATGAATGCGTTGCGCCAGATTCCTGCCGCGCCTTCGAGATGTGCATCGCCGGCCTTTGCCGCCTCCGGTATCCCGCCATGGTCGGCGCAGCATTCGAGCGCGCGTGCCATCCAGGCATCCGGCGAATGGTCGCCCGATTCAAAACCGAGCACCATAATCGCGACGCTGCCGTCGGCAGCCCCGGTGTTGAATGCCTCTTGCGCGTCAAGGATGCGGCAGTTCGACGGATAGAGACCGGCCTGTGCGATCGCGCGCAGCGCGCGCGCCGCACCGAAGAACGAGTCGAAACGAACCGATGCGCCAGAACGGAATTTCGGGCGTGGCTGCAATCGCATCCAGGCGCGCGAAATCACCCCGAGCGTTCCTTCGGAACCTATGAACATGCGGTCGGGGCTCGGCCCAGCACCCGATCCCGGCAAGCGACGTGTTTCCATTATGCCGCGCGGCGTCACGACGCGCAGGCTTTCGACAAAGTCGTCAATATGCGTGTAGAGACTGGCGAAATGACCGCCCGACCGCGTCGCGATCCAGCCGCCAAGGGTTGAATACTCGAAACTCTGCGGAAAATGACGCAACGTGACGCCATACGGCTTGAGCTGGTTCTCCAGAGATGGACCAAAGGCACCACCCTCGATCAATGCGGCGCGCGATATCTGATCCACCTCGACGACCTTGCCGAGATTGCGCAAGTCCAGCGTGACGGCCGCCTTGTAGCTGATACCGTCAACGCGCGGCTCGACACCGCCGCAGACGCTCGACCCGCCTCCGAACGGCGTAAGCGAGGCACTGACACCACCGGCCCAGTCCATGACAGCGGCAATCTCTGCTTCGTTTCTTGGATAGGCGACCACGTCGGGCGCGCAATCGTAATTGCCGAGCATGGCTCGCACGTAGTCCGGATAGGATTTGCCGTAGGCGTGCGCGACGCGGTCGTATCGGTCGCTCGTGCAAAGAGCGGCAAGTGAGGCCGGTGGCACCACACGCGGCGCGCGCAATGCCAGGTCCTCGAGGCGCGGGACAACTTTTGTCTCAAACGCATCGCGTGCAAATTTTTCGCGGTAACGGCCGAGCACAAAGGCCTGCTCCTCAGCAGTCATGCCTTCGTCTTCGCGGCCCCAACCGTAATGTTTTAGCCTTGCACCGCTCACGACCGCCTCCCTGCTTTTTCCATCTGAGCCGCCGCACCGGCTCTTAATCTTTTGAACGCGTAAAGGGCACAAAGCGCACCAGGGCAACGGCCCGCGTCGTCGTCTTGTCGGGAGCCACTTTCTCGACGACCGTAAGTTGCTGACTGGCATAGCCGGATCCCACCGGCATCACGAGCCGGCCACCCACTTTAAGCTGCTCGATCAGCGGCGGCGGCACTTCGCCAAGTGCCGCGGTGACGACGATGCCATCAAATGGACCGCATTCGGGCCAGCCAGCATAGCCGTCGCCATGCCTGACGCTCACATTGTCATAGGCGAGCTCTTTGAGTGTTTTCGCGGCGGCCTCGGCCAATGACGGGACGATCTCGATGGTGCAGACCTTGCGCGCCAGATGCGCAAGGACGGCGGCCTGATAGCCCGACCCCGTACCGACTTCGAGCACGACATGATTGGACGCGACCCCGGCCAACTCTGTCATCAAGGCCACGATGAACGGCTGCGATATGGTCTGGCCGTGGCCGATCGAAGCCGGCCTGTCCGCGTATGCGATGGCGCAGGACCGCTCAGGGATGAACAGATGGCGTTTCGTTCGCCCCATGGCCTCGAGAACTCTCTCGGAGAGGCCCTGTTGTCCCAAAACACCGGCGTGGGAACGACGAGCGTAGGCTCTGATAGATTCAACCATGGCCGCGCGTTCGCGGTCGCATTGCACTTCCTGTGCCGCCGCCTCCTGTGCGACGACAACCATGGACAGAACGAGCAGCAGCAAGATCTTCATGATCATGCGGCCATCCAAAATCGAAGGCTCCGTCCGCTATCTAGGATCGAAGCCCCGTGGAACAAGTTGTCTTGTCCTTGGGCAGAGTGAACATACTCTGCCCGAGTTCCAACTGTCGTTTGTCACCTCGCCGGCACGAGGACAAGCCTTCGGCCAGCGCGGCGAAAACTACTGTTGTCCGGACTGCAACTGCACCGGCGCTCGCGCTTGCACTCTGGTTTGCGTCGGCGGAGGCGTCGACACGGGCTTACGCGAAGAGCCGGCAATTGGCGGTGGCGGATTGGCTGATGTCGTCGCTGGTGCTTTGGGCCGCGGCTGTTGCGCGGAGGCGTTCGCGATCACCTGCGCCATTTGCTCCTGGTTTGCCTTGAGCTGCTGGGCGGTGCTGGCATTTTCGCGGACCAATTCTTCCTGGCCAGCCTTGAGCTGCTCGATCTCCTGCTGCACGTTGGCGAGATCACGCGCCATCGTTTGAAGCAACTGTGTCACCTCGGGAGAGACCGGGGCGGCCGCTGCGTCTTGCGGTGCGGTCTGAGCCGGAGGTGGCAATTGCGAAACTGAAGCATCCGCCGCAGCTACCTGAACGGTAGGCTCGCTCTGCTGGGCGGCGAGCCTCGGTGTTTCCGATGGCAACGACGAAGCCGGAGCCAGTTGCGGTACCCACGGGGCGATCATCAGCCTCGCCGCCTCGCCATAAGATTGCGAAGCGAAAGCAGCGATACAGATGCCCGCGGTCAACAGCAGGCCGACCAGGCCGCGCAGCGCCGGCCTGCCCCGCGACGACTGAGGAAGCCTGTTAACGGGCTTTTTCTCCAGCCTGGCAATCTGTTCATTGACAAGCGCGAGCTGTTCATCCGCGCGGGCAATCTTTTCATAAGCATGCGCGAGCCGTTCATCGGCGCGCGCCACCAGTTCGATGTCTTGCGTGGACAGTCCCGGATTAACATCGCGTGGATCGGTTTGCCTGTTATTTACCGCGGTATCCATGAGCGCCTCCTGCCCGGTTTGCGATCACCTGAATGGACGGTCGTCGGATTTTAGACACTTCCCACCGCCGTTTTGACCAAAGCAAGGCTGGAGGATGGAAAGTATAGGACCGATTTTGGGCATTAGACCTTCAGGCACCGCCCGGGTGCCTGGACGATGGACCTGTTGAAGTCGCATCGCGGCGGTCTACCACCTTGAGGCGATATGGCTCTCTTATGACGGCTCAGTTGGCCTTGCTGCCCAGGAAAGCCGGGATATCCAGAACCTTTTCCTCGATCGGAGTGCGTGCGGGAGAGGCGCGACCGTAGGGATCGAGGCGCTGCGATGCCGCATGCCGCGCCTGTTCGGCGATCGGCGGCCGTGCTTCGAGGTGGCGCGGCGGCGGGATCAGCGACGGCGGGCTGGCGAATTGCGGCGGCGATACGCCACGCTCGGCGATGCGACGCCGGTCGTTGCTCAGCCTGCCAGCGAGGTCCGTGAGCAGGCCTTCCGCGGCTTTCGTCTGGCCGGTCGCGTCGAGATTGTCGATGCCGGTGGCCACGACCGAAACGCGGACGATGCCTTCCAGGGTGGCATCGAAGGTCGCGCCGACGATGATGTTGGCGTCCGGATCGGCCTCGTCGCGAATGCGCGTGGCGGCTTCGTCCACCTCGAACAGCGTCAGATCCCTGCCGCCGGTGATGGAAACGATCAGGCCGCTGGCGCGCTTGATCGAGGGATTCTCGATCAACGGGTTGGAAATCGCGGCTACCGCAGCGTTGAGCACGCGCTTGTCGCCGGAAGCCTCGCCCCTGCCCATCATCGCCTTGCCCTTCTCGCGCATGACCGAGAGGACGTCGGCGAAATCGAGATTGATCAGGCCTTCCTTGACGATGAGGTCGCTGATGCAGGCCACGCCCGAATAAAGCACCTGGTCGGCCATCGCGAAGGCATCGGCAAAGGAGGTCTTCTCGTTGGCCACCCGGAACAGGTTCTGGTTCGGGATGATCAGAAGGGTATCCACCGCCTTCAAGAGTTCCGCGATGCCAGCTTCGGCATAGCGCATGCGGCGCTGGCCCTCGAACTGGAACGGCTTGGTGACGACGCCGATGGTGAGAATGCCGAGCTCACGCGCGGTCCTGGCGATGACCGACGCGGCTCCGGTGCCGGTACCGCCGCCCATGCCGGCGGTGATGAACACCATGTGCGCGCCGGTCAGATGATCGCGGATCTCGTCGATGGCCTCTTCCGCCGCCGCGCGTCCGATATCGGGCTGGGCACCGGCGCCAAGGCCTCCGGTTACCTGCGTACCCATCTGGATGACGCGCCTGGCCTTCGAACTGGTAAGCGCTTGGGCGTCGGTATTGGCGACGATGAATTCGACGCCTTCAAGCCCGGCGTCGATCATGTTGTTGACGGCATTGCCGCCGGCACCGCCCACCCCGAACACGATAATGCGCGCCCTCAGCTCGCGAATATCGGTGCCACCCATTTTTGCCCCACGGTTGCTCCGCCAAACCGCGGAATAGGAAGAGATTTGTTACCCACGACCAGCCTTGCGGTCTGCTTCCACCAAGCTCGCAGCCAGATGCCCCAGCCGGCGCGCAGAATGTCCGTGATTCTCGTTCGGACTGCTAGTTCGGAGAGCGGTCCGAAGCGCTGCCACCTCCCCCTCAAGCCGCGCCGTCGCCTCCCTGGCGGCTTTGGTCTCGGCAGTCGCCTGCAACAGCTCAGCGATCAGGTGATCGGCGCGCTGGCGTTCGTACTCGAAATCTGCGCGATGATCGGCTGCCCTGGCCTCCAACTGCGCGACCTCGGCCTGCAGCGTTGCGACGAGTGCCCTCAACTGAGCGGCCTCGCCCGCCCGGTGACCACCCGGTGGATGTGGCGTATGCCTGATTTCAGCGAGATCAACGCTCACCAGGGCCTTCCCATCCTCGGAAAGCGAGCGCGGCAATCGGAGCCGCCTGGCAAGCGAACGGGCGGCCGCTGCCGAGATGTTCAGGCGGGCGCCCAGGGCTGCATAGGTCAGAATCTCAACGGACATCGGCTGTTCTCCTCGAACGAACCGCACTGGAATCGTCTGATGATGACCGGATAGTCCCCTTAAGTTAGAGGCCTCATGGTTAACAAACGGTTAAAGGACGGCCAGGTGCCGACTTGAGCGTGCCGCGGCCGCCACCTTGCTCGGCCGGGTGGTGAATCCCACCGGGATTGGGTTGATGCAAGCTGTGCGAGATCAACGGGTTGCGGTATATTCCGGCCATCGCGGCTGAGGCGCGATAGCGATGGATGACGAACAGCTTGCTGACCTGCACCGATTCCTGGCCGACTACCACCGAAGACTCGCCAAGGAGGCGGTCCTCGACGTCGTGCAACAATATCACTCCGACCTTGCGCAACGGCTCGCCGACGAGGCCTCGCTGATCCCAAGACGAACGGCGATCGCGCAACGGCTGCGTGAGGGTGAGCAGCGCATAAGGGACGACAAGGAGTGAACAACGGCAGTTCCGTAGGACCTCCCCTGACGGTTTCGCGAACGGCAGAGCAAGGCTATCATTTGCGCGGCATCACCATGCGATGGGGGCGGATGATCCGAAGGAGGCCGTCATGAACCAGCCGCAGCCCATCAAGGACGCCAGTCACCTTTACGAAGTCGAGCGTCGCGCCGAGCACGCCGCGCGCCCCGGCTTCCGCATCATGGAGTTGCAGCTCTCTGCAACCCAGAAAGTGCCGTGGCACACCCACACCAATGTCTCCGATACGTTTTACGTTCTGGAAGGCCAGATGAGGCTGTTCCTGCAGGATCCGAAAGAGGAAGTGAACTTGAGCCCCGGCGAAGTCTATGTCGTCAGGCCCACGCGACCGCATCTGGTGACCAACGGGAGTACGAAGTCGCTCACCTTCCTGGTTCTGCAGGGGGTCGGCGAATACGATTTTGTTCCGCGCCTGCCGGGTTAGGTTCGTAGCGGAACTTGGCAGCGGATACACATTGACGCGACCACCAGTGCGCGGACCGCAGCCGCCACACTTTGCTCAAAGACCGGATCGAACATCCCGGTAAAACAATAAGCGGGCTGGGCCGTTCTGTATGGATCAAATCCATCAAACCAGAGGAGACAGCCATGGCAACACAGGTGAAGCCGGTTCCCAAGGGATTTCACACCGTCACGCCTTATCTCGTCGTCGATGGGGCGGAGAAGGTCATTCGCTTCATGAAAGATGCCTTCGGAGCCGAACCGGTATTCGAGCCGATGATGCGGCCCGACGGCAAGATCATGCATGCGGAGTTCAAGATCGGAGATTCCATCGTGATGATTTCCGACTCCTCGGAGCGTGCACAAGCAACATCCACCATGCTGTATCTGTACGTACCCAACGTCGATGCAGTTTATCAGAAGGCGCTTAAGGCCGGCGCGACATCGTTGATGGAGCCGGCGGATCAATTTTATGGCGACCGCAGCGGCAGCGTGAAGGACGCGGCCGGCAATAGCTGGCACATCGGCACCCACATCGAGGACGTATCGCCGACTGAACTCAAGAAGCGCGCGACGGAGTTCATGAAGCAGCAGCACAAGGCGGCGTAGGCGAAGCTCGTGAGCTTCGTTGGCGGATTAGCGCTCGCGTAACTCGCGAATGTGCTGGCCCGCAGTCGCGGCGCGTTAGGCGAAAGCGGCTCCGGCCCCGCGGGCAGCACTATTGGCCGGGCAGTTGAGTCTAGGAGGAGAGGCAAGAAGCACTGCGGCAGGCGGCAGCGCCTCTAATTCGGCTGGATCGCTGCGCCGGCATGCTAGACAATAGAGCCCTATGTCCAGGTGGCTCAAAAACCTTCTGTTCGGGATTTGGGGTCTTCTGCTCGTCCCGCTGATCGCGCCTGCCCTCAAAAAATGGTTGGAGGAAAACATCTTCTCCGACCCTGAGGGTATGGCCACGGCGGCCTTTCGTGACGCGACGGCCACGCCCGTTTTCAGTAACTTCCTGGCACTGGGCCAACAGCCTTGGTTCAAACTTGCGCTGGTCTTCCTGACCGGGATTATCGTTGGCGTCTCACTCGAATGGCTGAACCGGAGGTCGGACGGGAAGAAAGCCTCCGAGCTGCGAAGCCTCGGCTGGAAGTTTCGCAGTCTTTCAGAGAGTATCAAGACGCGGACCGCGTCCTCGAGATGGCCGGACAGTGTGCCCGATCTCAAGCCTGCACTGCAGTCTGTACTAAGCTCAGCCAGGAAATTCGAGCTGTGGGTCCCGAACGAGCACGTGTACCAGTTGCCGGATGCGTCATTCCTTTGCGAATACCTCAGATGCGTCGGCAGGCTTTTGGAGGATGGCGATTTTAGCGAAGCCAGAAGGGAAGCGCTCTCCTGGAAGCCATTTCTCGACAACGGGGCGCTGTCCTGAGTTTTCGAACTGATTCAATCAGCCCGGATGCCAGGCCAACAACAATCAATCACGATGGGACGCGCTGGCGGTGCTGGACTTCTCGTGACCGCTGACCTCTCACAACGGCAAATTGTCGTGCTTCTTTGCCGGCATCTCGACCTTCTTGTCCTTCAGCATCGCCAGCGCCCTTGCGATCCGCTTCCTGGTCGAATGCGGCATGATGACGTCGTCGATGTAGCCGCGTTCGGCGGCGATGAAGGGGGACAGGAAGCGGTCCTCGTATTCCTTGGTGCGCTTGGCGATCGCCTCGGGATCGTTCATGTCGGCGCGGAAGATGATTTCGACGGCGCCCTTGGCGCCCATCACGGCGATCTGCGCGGTCGGCCAGGCGTAGTTCATGTCGGCGCCGATTTCCTTGGACGCCATCACGTCGAACGCGCCGCCATAGGCTTTGCGGGTGATGACGGTGACGAGCGGCACCGTGCATTGCGAGTACGCAAACAGCAGTTTTGCGCCGTGCTTGATCAGGCCGCCATACTCTTGAGCGGTGCCCGGCAGGAAGCCGGGTACGTCGACGAACGTCACGATCGGGATATTGAAGGCGTCGCAGAAGCGGACGAAGCGCGCCGCTTTCCGCGAGGCGTCAGAGTCGAGCACGCCCGCCAGCACCATCGGCTGGTTGGCGACGAAGCCGACGGTGCGGCCGGCGATGCGGCCGAAGCCGGTGACGATGTTTTTGGCGAACGCTTCCGAGATTTCGAAAAAATCGCCCTCGTCCACGACCTTGAGGATCAACTCCTTCATGTCGTAGGGCTTGTTCGGATTGTCGGGGATCAGCGTATCCAGCGACATGTCCATGCGGCCGATGTCGTCAAAGCTCGGCCACTCCGGCACGCCGTCGGTGTTGTTGGACGGCAGGAAGTCGATCAGCCGGCGCATCTGCAACAGCGTCTCGACGTCGTTCTCGAACGCGCCGTCGGCGATCGAGGAGCGCGTCGCGTGCACCGAGGCGCCGCCGAGTTCTTCCGCCGTCACCACCTCGTTGGTGACGGTCTTCACCACGTCAGGGCCGGTGACGAACATATAGCTGGTGTTCTTCACCATGAAGATGAAGTCGGTCATCGCCGGCGAATAGACGTCGCCGCCGGCGCAGGGGCCCATGATCACGGAGATCTGCGGGATCACCCCTGACGCGATCACGTTGCGGCGGAACACGTAGGAGTAGCCCGCGAGCGCCGCCACGCCTTCCTGGATGCGCGCGCCGCCGGCGTCATAGAGGCCGATGATCGGCGCCCTCGCCTTCATCGCCATGTCCTGGAGCTTGGTGATCTTCAGCGCGTGGGTTTCCGACAGCGAGCCGCCGAACACGGTAAAATCCTTGGCGAACACAAAGGTCTTGCGGCCGTTGACGGTGCCCCAGCCGGTGACGACGCCGTCGCCCGGCACTTTCGTCTTTTCCATGCCGAATTCGGTCGAGCGGTGCTCGACGAACATGTCGAATTCCTCGAACGAGCCCTTGTCGAGCAAAAGCTCGATGCGCTCGCGGGCGGTCAATTTTCCGCGAGCGTGCTGCGCCTCGATGCGCTTTTCGCCGCCGCCGAGCTTGGCGCCGGCGCGCCGTTCTTCGAGGGTGTCCAGGATATCCTTCATGCTGCTTCGGCCCGCCTTTTGAGTAACGATTTGAAGGCCTTCTAGCACGGCCTTTTCGGAAGCGGAAACACCCCGGCCTCTGGTACCGCCGGCCCACGGCCCCTATATGCGCATCCTGACTATGGGGACCGGAATGACCGATACCGCAAGCGCCGACACCTCGGGCGCCGTTACAGGGGGTGTGCGAACGGTGCTGCGGCTGGAGGGATTAGCGCTCTTTATCGGTATGACGCTGCTTTACTATATCTGGGACGGATCGTGGTGGGTTTACGCCCTGCTGTTCTTCGTGCCGGACCTCAGCTTTGCCGCCTATCTGGGAGGACCGCGAACCGGGGCCTTCATCTACAACGCCGCGCACAGCTACCTCGCGCCGATGGCGATCATGACCACCGGATTTGCCACCGCCGCACCGCTCACGCTCTCGATTGCCATGATCTGGCTGGCCCATATCGGCTTCGACCGCGCGCTCGGCTACGGGCTGAAATACACTACCGGTTTTAGCTTCACCCATCTGGGGCGGATCGGGAAGTCTCCGAATTGACCTTGGCTGCATTTGGATCACGCTAAGGCAGCCGCCTGCCCGGCAGGTCCTTGCCGTTCTGATGCAGTGTCAACGACGGCGCCGCGCCGCCTTCGGGCCGCGCGAAGGCGATCTGGGCATCGACCACGCGATAGAAAAATTCCGTCTCGCTCTCGGCGTAAACCTCGAACTCGGGCTGCGCCGTCGCCTGGATGAACAGCCGCGCGCCTTCCGTACGCACCGTCAGGATGAAGTTCGGTGACACCTCGTAACGTCCGGCATAGGTTGCAAGCACGGCCGGATCGACCGGCACCTCACGGCGAATTTTTGCAAGCGGATATGCCGTATTGATGAGATGCGTGCCGAGCGCGATATTCGGGTTATAATTAGCCGCATTGGAGAGCACGATGCAGTTGCGCCGGGTCTTGGTCGAATAACCGATGAAGGCTGCATAGCCGCCGGTGCCGCCACTTTTCAAAATCAATTCATCGTCGAAGCGCGACGAAACGAACCAACCCAGCGCCACGTCACTCTCCTCCATCATTGGACGACGCTTGGAAAGCGTCATCTTCAGCGCAGCGGCAACCGGCCCATCGGGATTCATGCACATCCGCACGAACTTCATCAGATCGTTCGCCGTCGAACGGAACGCGCCGGCACCGGCGAGCACTGAAAAATCCCAGTTCGCGACGGGTGTCAGCGCGGCGCTGTGGCCACGCGCCAGCCGTTGCTGCATCGAGCTCGACTGCGTGATGCGCGTATCTTCCATGCCGAGCGGCGCGCAAATCCGCGAGATCACCAACTCCTCGTAGCTCTTGCCGGCGCGCCGTTCGAGGATGTGGCCGAGCAGGCCGAAACCGAGATTGGCGTATTCGTAGTGGCTGCCGGGCTTGTGTGCGAGCTTGTGGTTCGAGAGAAAGTCGTAGAGCCGCTCGAAGGTGTAGTCGATATAGGGATTGCTCCAATCCTTCGGCGCGAAATTCGACGGCATCCGCGGCAGGCCCGACGTATAGGTCGCAAGGTCCATCAGTGTGATCGGCGCCCCCTCGAAATCGGGCATCCTGACGCTGGCAGGCAGATATTTCGCCGCAGGGTCATCAGGTGAGAGCTCGCCGCGCACCACCATGTCGGCAAACACCAGCGCCGTGAACACCTTGGTGATCGAGCCGATCTCGAACACCGTGTCGCCATCGAGCGGCCGATTGTCGGGGGAGCCGGATTGACCATACGCCGTGATGCTGTGCCGGTCCCCGTCGAGGAAAGCGGCAACGAGGCCCATCGTCTCACGCCCGACATCCACCCTCTCCTTGAGGATGGCGGCAACATCCTGCCCCGGTGTCATCTGGGCCCAACCCCAATCCGGCCAAAGCGAAAACGCCAAGCCTCCTAACAGCACCGAGCGACGATGCGGCATGCACGATCCCCCTGGTAGCCATGGCACGCTAGTACAACTTGCTCCCGCGCACCAGTCGATCGGGCGCGGCCGCCAATGCATTGTCCGGATATCGGAGAGGCATCGCTGCAATCTCGGGCACGGAACCTCGCCGCACGCTGTGCCGGTGGAGGAACCGTGAACCCTTTGGGGGCGTTGATTGCCAAACCGAAGGAGGCCATCAAGATGTCTGGATACAATTTTGCGCGAACGGCGTTAGTGGCCACATCGTTATGCCTGACCGGCAGTGCGCTGGCCGCACCCGCCTCGCCCTTCGCCGCCATGGCGGGTACGTGGTCGGGCGGCGGCGTGCTCAGCACCAGTGACGGACAAAGCGAGCAATTGCGCTGCCGCGCGTCGTACGATGTCCTAGGAAGCGGCGATCAGCTTCAACTCAACCTGAGGTGCGCGAGCCAGAGTTACAATTTCGATCTCGCAAGCGAAGTCGAATACCGTGGCGGCGCGATTTCGGGCTCATGGAGCGAAGCGAGCCGCAACGCTTCCGGGACGCTTACCGGGCGCGCCGCCGGCGATCGTGTCGAGGCTGCCGCACGAGGCGACAATTTTTCGGCCCATCTGTCGCTGACGACCCGTGGCGGCAAGCAGACAGTGTCGATCCAGCCGCAGGGCACCAACGTCACGGCGGTCTCGCTGGCGCTGAACCGGCGTTAGCTGCGGGTTAAATCGCGACGATATCGGCGAGGCATTGCTGCACGACCGTCATGCGCGCGGCGATGTGGCTTTGCTCCTTGCAGTCCATGTTCATGGCGAACACCGTCTGCTGGCTGCCCTTCTCGGCCCAGCCGACCATCCAGCCCAAGGATGGCTTGCCCGCTTCCGCACCCAGCAGGCCGCTCTTGGCGCGGATGGTGGCGTCGCCGACCTTCGTCACGGGGAGGATATCGCGCGTCAATTCCTGGCTGCGCTTGGAGACCGGCAGCACGCCGCGCCGCAGCCGGTCGACGAAATCGATCTGCTGCACCGGGTCGATGCGCAGATTGCCGGTCAGCCAGAACTGGTCGATGCCGCCGCCGATGTCGCGGTTGCCATAGTCGAACAGGTCGACATATTTCTGCATGCGCTCCTGCCCGATGCGGCGCGCGACCTCCTGATACACCGGCACCACGGAAGCCGCGATCGCCGAACGCAGCGTATGATCCTTATTCCAGGGCTCGATGCTGCGCGTCACGCCATCCCACTTGAAGACGTCCTTGTCGGGGTCCTCGACAACGCCAGTCTCGAGCGCGATGACCGAGTTTGGAATCTTGAAGGTCGAGGCCGGTAGCCTGCCCTCGCCCGAGCGCACCTTGTCGCTGGCGATGATGAGGTAGTCCTCCACCTTGTAGCCAACGAAGGTGCCGGTCGTGCCGAGATCGAAAAACCGCTTGGAAAGATCGTCGCGAAACTCGCTGCGCTGGTAGGAGACATTGGCAAGGGTGCGCGCGGGCAAAACAGTGGTCGCGGCAAGGAGGCCGAGCGCATGACGACGATTGATCACGAGGATATCCGAGCTGGTTGAGGAATGCCGACGATGCGGATGGCATCGTGGAAAAACTATGACAGGCGGGCCTTTAGTTGCCCTGTGTTCCCGGCGCAAGCCGACATCCGCTCGCGCGAAAAAAAACCGCAGTCACCGTATTCGCCCCGACAGCCGCAGCACGAAGATCAGCACTTCGGCAACTGCCTTGTAGAGCTCCGGCGGAATCTCGTCGCCGATCTCGACATGGGACAGAGCGCCCGCCAGCACCTCGTTCTCTTCGATCGGGATATCGTGTTCCCGGGCCAGCTCGATGATCTTCGCACCGATGACGCCCTTGCCCTTCGCCACGACCCGCGGCGCGCCGGTCTTGTCATAGTGCAGCGCGACTGCAAGCTTGCTCCTGGTCTCGACGCTCATAGCGCGCGATCCAGAAAATGACCGGCACGGGCGGCGGGCGCGGCCTGCGGCGGCGCGCCGTCGCGGATCACGATATCGCCGGGCTGCAATTCGGCCCGGCTGAGCGCCTCGCTCAATTGCGATGTCCCGGCGCGCAGTTGCTCTGCGGTTGCGGGCCGCTCCGCCCAGATCCGCACTGAAGTCTTGTCGCCGGTCAGCGATATCAGCGCGTGAACCGGACCGGCCGGCTCGACATCGAGGGAAAATCGCGCACGCCACACCCGCTTGACCGCCTCGACGGCCTCGCTGCCGCCATCGCGGGAAATCTCGAACTGCGCCATCGCGGTGCCCTGCGGCGTTACGAAGGGAATTTCGAAATTCCAGCGTGGCGCCGTGATGTCGGCTTTTGGCCCCGCATCGATGCGATCAGGCAAGGAGGCGACCTGCAGCAGCGTCTGTCGCGCGATAGCGGCATCGGTATCATCGAGCAGATGATGCGCGGTCGCCTCGAGCGGCGCCTGCGGCGCGATGGTGGGAGAGGCGATCGGCTGTGCGGCCGGCAGTCCGCCCCGGATGGGTGGCGGCGGCGTGTTGGTGTGGAAGGTGACGTCACCGCCCCGGACGTCTTTCGGCGTGGCTGTGGCACTCCTGATTGGAACGCCGAGTTCCTGCAGCGCTTCCTGCAGCAGCTTCAGCGTAGCGCCGGCATCAGGCGGGGCGGCCAGCGGGCTTCGGGCGGCATGGACCGGCAGCGCGAGATTTTCGGCTGCAAGCAATCGCGCCTGCGGCAGCAGGATTTCCGGCACATCGAGGTTGGGCGACAAGGACGGCGCAAGGCTCGCGGCCTGTGGCGGCGCAGCTTGTTGCGCCCCGACCGGTGTCGCCGGCGAGGCGGTCGTCGAATTGAGGCCGAGCGCCGACTGCAGTGTCTGACGCAGCACGATCAGCGCGGCCTTGAGATCGGGTACGCCACTTGGGGGGACTGAGCCCGACGCCAGCGACGCTTCGAGGAATATTCCGGACTTCTGGAATGCCGTCTTGATATCGGCGCCATCAAGGTTCTTATCGAGACTGGTCTGTTGCGCCAGCACCTGCGCGATCGCCGCTTGCAATTTCGGCGGCAGATTGCTGGACGAAATCGCCGCGCCCAGATTGGCGAACAACGGCGCCAGGCTGTCCTGCTCGGTCGCCGCGGCTTGGGCGGCGGCGGAGACGGCAGCGCGCTCCAGCGGCGTCAGCACGTTCTTCGCCGACACGATGGCCGGCCGATTGACGGCGGCATCGGCCAGCGCATCGGGCGACAAAGTGACGGCGTCGGCGGATGCCCCGGCGGCATCACTGCCCTGCCCGACCACGGCCAGGCGGATGCCGTCCTTGGTCTGCGACACCGCCAGCTGCAGGTTCTGGCCTTGCTGCAGCGGAATTTCCGTGGCCACGTCGATCGAGAGGCTGGCGATCGCAATCCTCACGAGATCGGCGGACAGCACTTTCAGCACCTGAGCGTTGACCACGCTGCCGGGCTGCAGCACCAGTTCGGGCGCCACGCCGCCAGCTTCTTGGGCTGATAGCACCGGGAGAACGGGATTGATGGAAATCGCCATAGTGAGAGGTCTCGGCCAAGCCCGAAGCCTACCCCGGCGCCGTAAACCTCTCCTTAACCGGCAGCAGGCGCTCAGGCCTTCAGGGCGTCCAGAATGGTCACCGCGGCCCGGAAATCGACCAGCCGGGCGGCCCGGCGAGCCGCCACCTCCTCGTCGACGCCCCATTTCTCGGCGTTCCAGTCCTCATCGACATGGGCGGCCGCCCAAACCTGGTCGGAATCGAGGAGCCCGCGCAGCAACGCCAGCGCCAGTAGCGCGGAACCTGTCAACGTCGTCACCACATGCAGCGCCGCCACGGCCCAGGGGTCGGCCGGAAACACACTACGGGCGGCCTTGATCGCCTGCTCCGGCTGGGTCACATGCACGATCCCCTCGGACAGGATGAAATGAGCCCCGAGCTCGTTCGCGGCCCATGACAGCACCGGGTCCCAATGCGCCGCTTCCCGGGCGACCAGCGCCTCGGGATGGCCGGCACGATAGAACAGCAAGTCGGAGCCGAGGTATTTTGCGACATCGTCGGCCACGGCATCGACGCGATCGGCGACCTCGGCGACAGAATTGGCGAAGCGCGTCAGCGGCATGGTTAGGGGATCGATGGTCTCGCCCTGCGCATTCCATTCGGCGGCGATGTGCTCGGCAATGCTGCTAGCCGGCGCTATAACCTGGCGGCCGGAAGGCGTGCGGATCGGCTTGCCATCCAGCGTCACGGCAAACCCGCCATCGGCCGGCGCGACGCCAGCCTCCTTGTAGATGCGCTTGCGCTGGGGCGCGCGCGTGGCGCGGCGCACTGCTTCCGTCGGATCGAGCGGAGACTGTCCGGCAACTTCATCGAATAGTTCACGCATGCGGTGTCCAAAGGTCGGGTGATTATCCAAGCCTGACAATACGATGCCGGTGGATGCAAATAAAGGCGATGAGGAAGTTAGGCCAGCAAGCTGCGATGCTGGTTCTGCCAGCTGAAGTCGGGTTCCGCTCGCCGGAATCGCCCGGTTCGCCTAGTCAGCTCACTTCCGATAGATCACCTTTCCCGCCCGGATCGTGTAGGCGACCTTGGCGAGATTGGTGACGTCGGCGAGTGGATCGCCGTCAAGCACCACGAGATCGGCGTCGAAATCCTTCTCGACCCGCCCCTTCTTCGCCGCCTTGAAATATTGCGCGGGATTGATCGTCAGCGACGCCAGGATCTGGCGCGCGGACAGCGCGCGATGCATCAGCTCGTATTCGAGCGTGGTGTCGTAATAGGTGGTGAAGCCGACATCGGTGCCGAACAGGACGGGACCGCCATTGTCGGAGAACGCCTTGACTTGAGCGACGGTCGTCGCGATGAGGCGCGCAGCGATATCGGGCGCAACGGGAAGCTTTGCAAACAGCGAGAGCGTCGGAACCAGGGCAATGCGCTGCTGCTTGAATCGCGCGAGCTGCTCGGGCGAATAGACCGCCTCGCCGGGCACCGTGTGCGCCATGATGTCGACGCCGGCAGCGATGACGGCGTCGACGCCTGCCATGTTTTGCGGATGGGCGAACGCTGGCTTGCCCGCCGCATGCGCCACGTCGACTGCCGCTTTGGCAATCGCTGGGTCCATGTTCACGACCGGCTTTCCGGTGCCCTTGAAGGAGCCGGTGAACAGTTTCACACCGTCAAGACCAAAGCCCATATAGGTGCGCGTCAATTGCGCGGCTTCTTCCGGCGTGGAAGCTTCCGGCAGCTTGATTTCGGCGGGCAGATAGGCCGGATGGCCGTCTTTGGGAAAGATGCTGCCTGCCGTATAAATATCCGGGCCCGGTATCTCGCCGGAATTGACCCGGCGGCGCAGCGCCAGCGTATCTCTTCCGTCTGAGCCGATATCCCAGACCGTCGTAAAGCCCCAGCGCGTCAGCATCGCCTGCATGTGCTCGGCCAGCGGTGCGGCAGGAGCTGAGCCGGCGTTCTTCCACACCTCTTCCGTGAAATGGACGTGGTTGTTCCAGAAACCGGCAACCACAGTCTTGCCGGTGCAATCGATGACGCGCGCATCGGAGGGAATTTGCACCTCCCTGCGGGTTCCGACCGCGGCGATGGCGCCATTGGCGATGAGAATGACGGCGTCGGCAAGCGGCGCAGCGTCGGGCGAAGCGTAGACACCGCCGCCGACGAGAGCGAGCATCTGCGCACGGGCAGAACCAGGTGCGCCGTACGCTCCTATCACAGCGAAAAAGCAAAACGCGAGCCGGACCAGATTTCCGTTCATGCGCGATCCCCCTGCACCTGACGGCCTGACGTTAGGACCGTCCGGATCGCACAATATCAAATCAGCGTGTTCTTGCGTTTGACAGCTATTGCGCCGGCCAGTGCTGTGCGTGCCCGCTACTCCTCCGGTGCGTTCTCGATCGGATCGAACCGGTCGTGCTCCAGCCCGAGCAGATTCCAGGATTGCAGCATGTGCGGCGGCAGCGGCGCGCTGACATCGATCACGCCGCCGCGCGGATGTGGGATAACGAGCCGCCGCGCCAGCAGATGCAGGCGGTTCTGCAGGCCGCCCGGCAGGTCCCAATTCTCCTTATTGAAATATTTGGGGTCGCCGACGATGGCGTGATCGATATGCGCCATGTGGGCGCGCAACTGGTGGGTTCGCCCGGTGACCGGCTTCAGCGACACCCAGGCGAGCTTCTGCGCCGAGGTCTCGACCACGGCGTAATACGTCACCGCGTGGCTTGCGCCCTCGTCGCCATGTTTTGCGACCCGCATGATGCTGTCCTCCTCGCTCTCCTCCTTGGCGAGATAGGTCGAGATGCGGCCCTGCTTCGGCTTCGGCACGCCCGCCACCAGCGCCCAGTAAATCTTGCGCGCGGAGCGGTGGCGGAACGAGCCGGTCAGTGCGGTGGCGGCAAAGCGCGTCTTGGCGACCAGAAGACAGCCCGACGTTTCCCTGTCGAGCCGATGCACCAGCCGCGGCTTCTGCCCCTTGGCATCGCGCATCACTTCCAGCATGGAGTCGACGTTGCGCGTGATGCCGGAGCCGCCTTGCACCGCCAGCCCCGCCGGCTTGTTCAACACCACGACGTCGGCGTCTTCGTAAAGCGTCATCTCCTTCAGGGCTTGCAGCGTCTTGGTCGCGGCTTCAGAGAGCGGACCCGTTCCCTTCGGCACATCGAGTCGCAGCGGCGGAATGCGAACGCTCTGGCCTTCTTCCAGCCGGTCCTTGCTGTCGGCGCGCTTGCCGTTGACGCGCAACTCGCCCTTCCGGACGATGCGCTGGATGTGGGAGAACGACAGACCGGGAAAGCGCGCCTCGAGGAAGCGGTCGACGCGCATGTTGTTTTCGTCCGCCGTGACGACGACAGTCTGAACCTTGGTCGGCAGCGGTGCTTCGGCCTTGGTCTTTTCGGGCTCTGCCACCACGAAAGCCGGCTTCTCCCGGCGCGGCTCGGCAAACCGCGCAGGCTTGCCACCGGGGCGGTTGCCCTTCGGCCGGTCGCCAGGCTTCTTGCTGCGGAACGGCGTGGCTCCCTTGGGACGGTCGCCTGGTGTGCGCGACTTGGCTAGCGGTTTTCGGTCGCGGCGGCTCATCTGGTTTCGCTCCAAGGGGTAGATCGTTGCCTAGCGCAAATGCAGCGAATCGTCACGGTGAATTCGGTGCCAATCCCGCGCCGGATCGGCCAAACTAGGCCAATTTCGACGATGCGTGGGAAGCCCGGATGGCCCTATCAAGATTGGCTTTGGCCGTTGTGGCCGCAATGTTCGCGAACGCGGCCGAAGCGCAGCGGAGCCCGATGCCGGAGCATATCGCGCAGGCACTGTTGGAACTCGGCCGCGTCATCGATCCGCCCAGAACCTTCGCGCTGTATGCGCCACAACAGGAAAAAGAGCCATATCAAGGCGTCAAGGTCGAGCGGGACGTCAAATACGGTCCGGCCGATCGCAATCTGCTCGATATCTTCATGCCGGACACGGCTCCATCTCCGCGGCCGGTGCTGATCTATGTACATGCCGGCGCGTATGTAGGCGGCAACAAGCGCACGACGCCGACCAGCCCATTCTATGACAACATCATGCTATGGGCGGTAAGGAACGGCTTTGTCGGAGTGAACGTCGCCTATCGCCTCGCACCGCAAGCACCCTGGCCGGCGGGCGCCGAGGATCTGGCCACCGCGGTGCAGTGGATTGCAGACAAGATCAGCGAGCGCGGCGGCAATGGCGCGCGTATCTTTCTGATGGGGCACTCCGCGGGCGCGGTTCACGTCGCGACCTATGTCTCGCATCCCGAACTTCACAGGATCAAAGGCGGCGGC
Organism: Bradyrhizobium sp. AZCC 1577; assembly: GCF_036924575.1. Lineage (NCBI taxonomy): Bacteria > Pseudomonadati > Pseudomonadota > Alphaproteobacteria > Hyphomicrobiales > Nitrobacteraceae > Bradyrhizobium > Bradyrhizobium sp. AZCC 1577. The sequence goes on along the minus strand of NZ_JAZHRQ010000001.1, from coordinate 4,041,317 downwards.
CTCGCGGGGGCGATCATGATCTCGGGCATTTATGACCTGACCGCGATGCCGCTCGCCGATACCCAGCGGGCCTATTTTGGTGACGATGCCGCGCGCTATGCCGAACGATCCCCATCGAGAGGTCTGGCAACGACCGACATTCCGCTGATGATGGTTGCCGCCGAACTGGATCCGGAAGGGTTCGTGGTGCAGCTCGATATCGGGAAGCGAGCCACCTGCAAACGAGCCAGCGGATGCGCACGCGCTATCCTGTTGCCGCAGCACAGCCACATGTCGGAGGTGTATTCGATCAACACTGCCGACACCCGCCTGACCGATCAGATCCTGGATTTCGTGAAGACAGGGAAATAGCGACAAAGCTCAGGGCGCATTACGGCTCGCGTCCGGAACACCGCACGGCGAAGCTGCCGCCCACGAATAGTTGACTCCAGATTTTATAGCATGTACTATAAAAAATGTAGTAGGCTTGGGGTTTCCGATGCCAGCAGCATCTTACGTTGCCCGTCCAACCGGCGCCCGCGGCTTTTGGCTTGGCTTTGCCGCCTACCTGCTTCCCTCGTTTCCGATCGCCTATGTCTGGCACCTCGTCCTGTTCGAGCAGAAGTACCACGCGCTCCAGATCTATCGCGACGAGCCGGTAATCGCGTTCGGACTGGGTTCGATGATCATCCAGGGCGCGATCTTCTCGTGGTTGTTCCCGCGCGTATTTGCACAACGTAGCGGCTCGTTTCTGAAGGACGGGCTCTTGTACGGACTTGGCGCTGGCCTGCTGTCATGGTCGTTCACCACGCTGGCGGTCGCAGCCAAGCATGTGATGGTTTCCGTGCCGGACTATGTGCTGCTCGAAACCGCGTTCACGATCCTGCAATTCGCAGTCGTCGGGCCGTTGATCGCCCTCGCCTACTGTCATGATGCGGAGGAACCAAGCTCGACGGCATGAGCAATCTTCACTATCCGCAATTCTGCGCACTCGCCCGCGCGGCGGAGATCATCGGCGAGCGTTGGACTCTCCTGATCATCCGCGAGCTTCTGCTTGGGCCGAAGCGATTTGGCGATCTCCTGGATCATCTTGACGGCATGAGCCCCACCTTGCTGACAACGCGCCTCACCGCCCTGATCGAGTGCAACGTCGTACGGCGAACCGCCTTGCCGCCGCCGGCCAATGCGCAGGTATACGAATTGACCGAGATCGGCCGGGAAGTTCAGCCCGCGATCCGGGAATTGATCCGCTGGGGCGGCCGCTTCCTGTTCCCGCCGGTGCCGGGCGACACGTTCGAGCCGGATTGGGTGCTGTTGGGCCTCGACGCCATTGCAAAGCGTTCACCCGTGCCGGAAATCAGGATCGGCCTTACGGTCACCCATGGCAAGAAATCGGCCGGCTTCACCGTCGCGGGCGGCGGCTTCGGGACGGCTATTGAGAGGGGCATCACCGATTGCAAGGGGACGCTGGAAGCTCCGTTCGACGCGGTGCTCCAGATTGTCGAGACGAGCGTGTCCCTTCAGGACGCGATCGATGCGAAGCGCGCCAGCGTGAGCGGCTCGATGGCCCTCGTCCGCAAGCTTCCCCTTCTGTTCGACCTTGCGGAACGCCGGCGCTTAACGCCCGCTGCAAACTGACGGAGGGGCCGGTGGCCTGGACGAAATCACCGCAGTCGCTGATCGACCTGTTCGACCAGTCGGTTCCGCCAGGCGCAAATATCTCGCGCCGCAAGATGTTCGGCTACCCGGCGGCCTTCGCCAACGGAAATCTGTTTATCGGGCTGCACCAGAACGATTTCGTCATGCGGCTCTCGGAGAAAGATCGCGCCCGGTTCACCGCCGAATTTGGCGAACGGACCTTCGAGCCCATGAAGGGCCGGCCGATGCGCGAATATGTGCGATTGCCCGAGGAGCTACTGGCCGACGCGGAGAAGCGCACGTTCTGGATCGATCTTTCGCTGCACTATGCCGAGGCAATCGCGCCGAAGGCGACGCCTCCAAAGAAAAAGCAATTGCCCCGATCGATGAAAAGGAGCCGAGCATGAAGAAGTTCGTTCTGCTGCATTACGGATTTGAAAAGCCCACTCCGGAAATCATGGCCGCCTGGGGCAAATGGTTCGAGGCTACCAAGCCGCATACCGTGGACATGGGCGGCTTCGGCAATGGTCGCGAAATCTCGAAGGGCGGAACGAAGGACCTTCCGCTCGGACCCGACTCCATCACAGGCTTCACAATCGTCAACGCGGCGACGCTCGACGACGCCGAGAAGATGGCGCAAGGTAACCCCTTCATTTCGAGCATTCGAGTCTACGAAGTAAGGTCGGGCTGACGCGGAAGATCACCGGCGCTATTTGCACTGCGCGGCGTTTCTCACCGCGGTCAGGTCGGCCCCGGAATTGTTGGACGGACGCTTCTTGGCGGCTTCCTCCACCGCTGCGCAGGCCGCTGCGTCGCCGTTCTGGAAGCGGGCGATGGCGAGATTGGTCCAGGCGTCGCCGAAATCCGGCGCATCCTTGACCGCCTGCTCCAGCACGGGCTGCGCGTCGCGCGGGCGCTTCGCGATCAGCAACATGCGGCCATAGTCGGCCCTGAGCGCCTTCACCGGATTGGGCTGTTTGAGCGCGATCCTGAACAGTTCATCGGCGGCATCGGGATCATTGAAGCGAAATTGCGCGACCACCGCGAGGCCGTGATAGACGGCGCTCTGCTCCGGTGAAATGAGAAACGCCTGGTTAAACCGCAGCGCGGCCTCACGTATCTTGCCGGTATTTACAGCCCTCCAACCACGCAGGGTTATTTCGTCAAAGGCTTTTTCGCGAGAGCCTGTCGCGCCGATGATGGCGCTTACGAATTTCTCGTCGGCGGTCTTCTCCTCCGAACTCTTGACTGCAAATCCGAAGAACGGCTGCTCGTTGGTCGGCGCTGTATAGCTTCGCTTCGTCACCTGCACGCCCGGCGCCACCTCGGCGCTGTCAGCCGCGGCAGCAAGCGGCGACGCCAGCATCACCACACATGCGACGGCCCGAATAGCCTGCCCCAGATAATTCTCGAAACTGTTCATTCGCGCTGGCCCCGTTCCTTACGCAGCTTGGCCCAGTAATCCAGCCGCTTGCGAATCTCGCGCTCGAAGCCGCGATCAGGCGGATCGTAAAACGTCTGCCGCCCCAGTGCTTCCGGAAAGTAGTCCTGTCCGGAGAAGGCGTCCGGCGCGTCGTGATCGTATTCGTAGCCGGAGCCATAGCCTTCCGACTTCATCAGTTTTGTCGGCGAATTGAGAATATGTTTTGGCGGCAGCAGCGAGCCGCCCTCTTTCGCCGTGCGCGTCGCCGCGCCGAAGGCCTTGTAGGCGGCATTCGATTTCGGCGCAGTGGCGAGATAGATCACGGCCTGCGCGATCGCGAGCTCGCCCTCGGGAGACCCAAGAAAATCGAAGGCGTCCTTGGCAGCATTGCAGATCACCAGCGCCTGCGGATCGGCAAGGCCGATATCCTCCACCGCCATGCGCACGACGCGCCGCGCCAGAAATAGCGGGTCCTCGCCGGCGTCCAGCATGCGCGCGAGGTAGTACAGCGCGGCGTCGGGGTCCGAGCCGCGCACGGATTTATGCAGCGCCGAAATCAGGTTGTAGTGGCCATCGGCCGATTTGTCGTAGATCGGCGCCCGGCGCTGCAGGATCTCCTGCAACTGGGCGGCGTTAAAGACTTCCTCCTTGCGCGCGGCGCGCCAGACCTCTTCGACCAATGTCAGCGCGGCGCGGCCGTCGCCGTCGGCCATCCGCACCAGCACGGCGCGCGCCTCGGCATCGAGCGGCAATTTTCGTCCCTCGACCCTCTCGGCATGCGCAAAGAGCTTTTCGATCGCGACAGCATCGAGCGAATGAAACACCAGCACGCGCGCGCGCGACAAAAGCGCGGCGTTGAGCTCGAATGACGGATTTTCCGTGGTGGCGCCAACCAGCACCACGGTGCCGTCTTCCATCACAGGCAGAAACGAATCCTGCTGCGCGCGGTTGAAACGATGCACCTCGTCGACGAACAACAGCGTGCCCTTGCCCATTTCGCGACGGGCGCGCGCCGCGTCGAATACTTTCTTCAAATCGGCGACGCCGGAAAATACCGCCGAAATCTGCTCGAAATGCAGTTCGGTGGCGTCCGCCAACAGCCGCGCCACCGTGGTCTTGCCGGTGCCCGGCGGTCCCCAGAACACCAGCGAGCCCAGCGTGCGCGTCTCCAGCATCCGCGTCAGCGCGCCGTCGGGACCGAGGATGTGGTCCTGCCCGACGACATCGGCGAGCGAGCGCGGGCGCAACCGGTCGGGAAGCGGACGCGGCGCATCCTCCTCCATCCCTGCCGCAGCAAAGAGATTGGTTGCCTCGCGGGGTTTCTTCGGGCTCATCCGCCGAGCGTCACGTTGATCTGCTGGCCGCCGCGCACCACGACGATGCGCCAGAGCCTGGAGGAGGTTTTCGAAGCCTTGTCGAGGTCGCTGGTCTTGCTGATTTTCTGATTGTTGACCGCAAGGATGATGTCGCCCTTCTGGAAGCCGACGCTGGCCGCGGTGCCGTCGTCGGCGAGGTCGATCACCACGACGCCCTCGGCCTGAGAATCCAGGTGCAATTCGTCGGCAATCGCCGGCGAAATATTGGCGACCTTGGCGCCCTGGAACGGCGAACGTCCGGTGAGCACGATTTCATCGCGGTTGGTGTCGGGGGCGGTTTCCAGCGGCACCGTGACCTTGACGGTCTTTCCGCCACGCTGCACGTCGATCTGCGCGGCGCCGCCGAGTTGCCTTGTGGCGAAGCGGTAGTCGAACGCGTTGGGTTCGTCGATTGGCTGCCCTTCGATAGCGACGATCAGGTCAGACGGCTTCAGACCGGCGCGTGCGGCCGGACTGTTTGGTGTGACATTGGCGACCAGGGCGCCGTTCGGCAGTTTCAGCCCCAACGTCTCGGCGATTTCAGGCGTCACCGCCTGCAGCTTCGCACCCAACCACGGCCGCTTGACGGCCTTGCCGCCGCTCTTGGCAGAGGCCACGACCACGCGCACCATGTTTGTGGGGATCGCAAAGCCGATGCCCTGCGAGCCGCCGGAGCGCGAGAAGATGGCGGTGTTGATGCCGACCAGCTTGCCGGTCATATCGACCAGCGCGCCGCCGGAATTGCCGGGATTGATCGCCGCATCGGTCTGGATGAAGAACTGGTAATCGGTGATGCCGACCTTGGTGCGGGCCAGCGCCGAGACGATGCCGTGGGTCACGGTCTGGCCGACGCCGAACGGGTTGCCGATCGCGAGCACGACGTCGCCGACCAGCAATTCATCGGAATTGGCAAAGTCCAGCGTCGCAAATTTCTCTCGTCCGTCTTTCACGCGCAGCACGGCCAGATCCGTGCGGCTGTCCTTGAGCACGATCTCGGCCTCGAACTCGCGCTTGTCGGCGAGCGAAATCTTGACCTGATCGGCGCCCTCGATAACGTGGTTGTTGGTGACCACGAGCCCCGAGGCATCGACCATCACGCCCGATCCCAGCGAGCGCTGCATCTGCTCGGGCTGCATGCCCGGGACGCCGAAGAAGCGGCGGAAGATCGGATCATCCAGCAGCGGATTGCGATTCTGTACGGTCTTGGCGGCATAGACGTTCACCACTGCCGGCTGCGCACGCTGCACGATCGGCGCGTACGACAGCCGCAACTCGGCGCCCGAGGTTGGCACGCGCCGATCCTGCGCCAGCGCCGGCGTTGCAACGACTGCGGAAACCAGCAGCAAGGCGAAAGAGCGGATCGTCAACGTCATGCAAGAATCCCAAAATTGGTGGCCTCAGATATAGATGCGAGGCGGCAACGAGAGAAGATAAGGCGGTCTACAATGCTGCCGGTCAGGCCGCGCGATCGGGCACTTTCGCGGCGTCGGAGGCCGGCGCACAGGATAGCCTTTCCTGATGGCCCTCGCCCCATGCCCTGAGCGTCTCGATCACCGGCCGCAGGCTCTCGCCGATCTCAGACAGCGTGTATTCGACCCGCGGCGGCACCTCGGCATAGACCTTGCGGATCACGAGCTTGTCGTCCTCGAGCGCGCGAAGCTGCTTGGTCAGCATGCGCTGGGTAATCCCCGGCATCCGCCGCCGCAACTCCCCAAAACGCTGGGTGCCGGCCTGCAGGTGAAACAGGATCACGCCCTTCCACTTGCCATCGATCAGATCGAGCGTCGCTTCAACCGCGCAGCCCGGCCGACGGGCAAAATTCCGCCGTTTCATGAGTTTTTCCTGGAGTTTCCCCAATAGTATCCAAACAGGGACTAGTTCCCCCAATTTACAGTACTTGCCAAGCGGATGCTAGAGCGACAGTTAGGCAATCAATCTGTCAACACGGAGGAGGCACGGACATGAAGGCCGTCGGATACAAAAAATCGCTCCCCATCGAAGATGCAAATGCGCTGATTGATTTTGAGGCCGCCAAGCCGGAACCGACGGGCCGCGACATCCGCGTCGCCGTCAAGGCGATCTCAGCCAATCCGGTCGATTACAAGGTCCGCAAGCGCGCCGCCCCGCCCGAGGGCGAAACGAAAATCCTGGGCTACGACGCTGCCGGCATCGTCGATGCCGTCGGCCCGGACGTCACGCTGTTCAAGGCAGGTGACGAAGTGTTTTACGCGGGCTCAATCCTGCGCCAGGGCACCAACGCGGAATTTCACCTGGTCGACGAGCGGATCGTCGGCAAGAAGCCGAAATCGCTGTCGTTCGCGCAGGCCGCGGCGCTGCCGCTGACTTCGATCACGGCCTGGGAATTGCTGTTCGACCGGCTCGGCGCCGTGCCGCATGGCGCGGGATTTCCACTGACGTCAAATCCTCGCGCGCAAATGCTCCGCGACCTGTACCACGTGCGTGACGACAGCACCCTGCTGATTACCGGCGGCGCCGGCGGCGTCGGCTCGATCCTGATCCAGCTCGCACGCCGGCTCACTGGTCTGACAGTGGTCGCTACCGCCACGCGGCCGGAATCGCAAAAATGGTGCCTTGAGCTCGGCGCGCATGCGGTGATCGATCATTCCCAGCCGATGAAGGAGCAGATCGAGAAACTGAAAGTGCCGCCGGTCGCGCTGGTTGCGAGCCTCACCTTCACCGACCAGTACTACAAGGCGATCGCGGATTTCATCGCGCCGCAAGGCAAGTTCGGCCTGATCGACGATCCCCCGGAATTCACCGTCTCCGCCTTCAAGGGCAAGGCGGTCTCGATCCACTGGGAATCAATGTTCACGCGCTCGTCATTCCAGACGCCTGACATGATCGCCCAGCACCACCTCCTGAACGACGTCTCCGACCTCCTGGACAAGGGCGTGCTGCGCACCACACTCGACCAGACCTTTGGAACGATAAACGCCGCCAATCTGAAACGGGCCCATGCGCTTTTGGAAAGCGGCAAGTCGCGCGGCAAGATCGTCCTGGAGGGGTGGTAGCGGCCCAACAACGGGGTTGATCCGGAGGTCGATTCAAGGGAGCCTGTTCCATCGATCCGGGATGGCTGTCGCCGAAAACCCCGGCGCGAATTGCCGGGGAACACGGAAGACAGGAGACCTGTTCGACATGATACGAATGTTTCTGGCGGCCACGCTGGCGTCGTCCTGCGTGGTGGGTTGCGCGTCGATCGCAACGGCACAAGGCAGTTACCCCGAAAAATCGCTGCAGTTGATTGTGCCCTATCCGGCGGGCGGAGCTGGCGACGTCGTCGGGCGCATCATTGCCGGCGAGCTCGAGACGCGTCTGGGCAAGCCCGTGATCGTGCTCAATCGCCCCGGCGGCGGCACGACGATCGCCGCCAAGGAGGTCGCCAACGCGGCAGCGGACGGTTACACCCTGCTCACCAGTTCGAATTCGACCTTCACGTTGCAGCACGCCGTGAAGGAGAACGTGCCGTACGACAGCGCGAGGGATTTCGAGCCGATCGCCCAGACCGGTACCCTGACCATGGTGCTGGTCACCCATCGCGACAGCCCGATCAAGGACGTTGCGGCGCTTGTCGCGGCGGCGAAGGCCAATCCCGACAAGCTGTCGCTGGCGTCCTTCGGCGTGGCCACCATTTCGCATTTCGCCGGCGAGCTGTTCAAGTCGAGTGCCGGCATCAAGATGGTGCACCTGCCCTACAAGGGCAGCGCGCCGGCGATGAACGACCTGATAGGCAAGCACATCGAGTACCACGTGGACACCGTGATCGCGATCAGGCCGCAGCTCGAAGCCGGCACGGTTCGCCCGCTGGCAGTGTTCTCCGCCAAGCGCTCGCCGTTCCTTCCCGACGTTCCGACGCTCGCCGAGCTCGGTTATCCCAATATCGACCTCGTCTCCTGGGGAACCGTGGTCGCGCCCAAGGGAATCCCTCCGGCCATACGCGACCGCCTGGCCTCGGTGCTGGAAGAGGCAATCGCAAGTCCTTCGGTGATCGAGCGCTTTACGAAGGTCGGGTACGAAGCCGGCTTCAAGCGCTATCCGGACTGGCCGGGTTTCATCGCCAAGGAAACGGCCGAGATGAAGGAACTGGCCCGCAAGGGCGGGATCAAGGAAGAGTAATCCTGATATGACCGAGCCGTGCGATCTGCCCGCGGTAACGGCCCGGGCGCTGATCGGCGAGCGCAAGCTTTCGCCGGTCGAACTCATGGACAGTTGCATCCGCCGCATCGAAGAAATCGATCCGGCCGTCAATGCGATCATCGCGCGCTCGTTCGATACGGCGCGCGCGGCAGCGCGGGAAAGCGAAGCTGCCGTGATGCGCGGCGATGCGCTCGGGCCGCTGCACGGGCTCCCGCTCGGGGTCAAGGATCTGATCGACGCCAAGGGACTGCCGACGAGCTTTGGCAGCGTGCTGTTCGCGGACAATGTCGCGGCCGAGGATGAGGCGATCGTCGCGATGCTCAAGCGCGCCGGCGCCATTGTCGTCGGCAAGACCAACGTCCCCGAATGGGGCGCAGGCGGCAACACCCGCAATGCGCTTCATGGCGCCACCGGCAATCCCTTCGATCCCGAGCGCTCCGCCGCCGGCTCGTCCGGCGGATCGGCGGTAGCGCTTGCAACCGGCATGGTACCGCTGGCGACCGGTTCGGACACCGGCGGCTCGGTCAGGAACCCCGCCGCCTTTTGCGGTGTCGTCGGATTCCGCCCCTCCCCCGGGTTGATCGCCAGCAACAGCCGCAACATGGCCTGGCTGCAGATCTCGCAACTCGGGCCGATGGCGAGAAACGTATCGGACGCGTGCCTGATGCTTTCCTGCATGCTGGATCGCGACGCGCGCGATCCGTTGTCGGCCATCCTTCACGCCGGCGGAACGCCCGTGCGCGAGACCTATCGCGATCCGCCACGGACCGATCTCGCCAGCTTGCGCATCGCGGCAACCTGCGATTTCGGGTTTGCGCCGACGGAACGCGTCATCGTCGAGACGTTCAAAACGAAGCTCGCGACATTCGGATCGGCATTCCGCCGCGTCGCATGGACCCATCCGGATTGCAGCCATGCCGACGAGGTGTTCCGGATCTTGCGCGCCGTCGCATTTTTAGGGCGGCACCGAGAGCTTGCCGAAAAATATCCGGACAAAGTGGGTCCCAATGTCAGCGACAACGTGGCCGAGGGGCTCGGCTATTCTGCCCTCGACGTGGCACGCGCGCTTTCGCTGCAGACGGCGCTTTATCGGAGCTGGCAGACATTTTTCGGCGAGCACGATTTTATCATCGCGCCGACAGTCACGATCAGCCCGCGGCCCTGGTCCGAGCTTTACCCGGCCGCCATCGACGGCACACCGACGAAAAGCTATTTCCACTGGCTGGCGCTGGCCTATGCCGTGACCAATGCCGGACACCCGGCGGTGGCGATACCGGCCGGACGCGACGGCGCCGGATTGCCGTTCGGCATCCAGATCATCGGTCCGCGAGGCGGCGACGTCGCGACGCTTTCAGTGGCCCGCGAGATCGAGGCGCTGCTTGAGGCCAATCCGGAGACGGCCCGTCCCGTACCCGACCTCGCCTGGCTGCGCCGACAGCCTCCGATTTCGAGCCGGCCAGGTTTTCTGGATTTCGATTGATCCGGCTCCGTTTCGAAGCCGTCGCCTGAACATTCGTTCATCAAAGTTAAATCTGACTCCAGAGCGGTCTGAAAGCCGGCACTTGGGCAACGAACTTCACTCGAATGTGTTTAGCGAGTGTCTGTTTTGCGAAAGAGCGAACTTCGCTCGAATGTAAAGTATTGGACGTCTGAATTACGGAAAGGAGTAGTCCATGAGAAAAGCACCTTTGGCTTTAGCCGCAGCGGCGGTCTTGGGCTTGACCGCGGTAACGGCCCCCTCGCCGGCGGAGGCCCACTGGCGCGGAGGAGGATTTTTCCCGGCCGTGGCTGGCGGATTGATCGCGGGCGCGGTGATCGGCGGACTGGCTTCGAACGCCTACGCCTATGGTCCCGGATATTACGGCGGGTACCCGGCCTATTACGGCGGTTATGCGCCGGCCTACTATGGTGGCTATTACGACGAGCCTTACTATCCCGTCGTTCGCTATCGTCGCGTGGTTCGCCCGGCGTTCGCCTACTATGGCGGTCCGCGATTCTATGGCCCGCGGTTTTACCACCGCCGTTACTGGCATCACTGGTGATCTGGAAATGAAAAGGGCCGCCAGACATGGCGGCCCTTTTGCATGGAGCGACGAGAACACCTCAGTCGATCTCATGCACCACCGTGCGCGTGGCGGGGTCGACCAGCATCACGCGATTGTTCGAGTAGACATAGCGATACTTCGTCACTGACGGGCCCCAATCCGAAGGCACTGCCTCGAGTTCGACCTCGGTCGGCACCTTGGCGCCCACCACGATCCTTTCTCGTGTTTCCACCGGCCGGATCTTGTGCTCGGTCACGTAGCTCTTGATCTTCGTGCGATACTCCGGCTCGATCCGAATTGTTGCGCCCGCAGTTCCGGTCGTCGTGTCGGGAGTGATGACCGTGGTTTGAGCGTTGGCCATGGTCGCAATCAGCGACCCTGCCGCCGCCAAAATAAGCAGCTTCTTCATCGGGTCCTCCTCAAGCCGCGTCAGCGCGGCATCAGGAAAAACGGTTTCCGAGCGTCCTTGTTCCGCCGGAACGACCGCCTTCACATCGTTGCTGCCTACACCGGCGCGACGCCTTCGACGAAAACCAGACGGCGACCCAGCGCGGTCTGCCGCACTCTCAATGCCTTGGCATATTCCGGCGAGCCGTACCATTCGCGCAAACGCTCCATCGTCGGAAATTCGACGACGATGATGGTTTTCGGTGGCGGGCCGCCTTCGATCAAAGTTGCGGCGCCGCCACGCACGAGATAGCGGCCGCCATACTGTGCAATCGCCTTGGCCGCCATGCTGCGATAGCTCTCGAAGTCAGTAGCATCGCGCATCTCGACTTCGGAAATAGCGTAGGCTGACATCATCCACCTCGCGCATGGTGTTTGCGCATCACCGGATTTCGACGATCTCCGCTTCGCCTCCGGCGATGACGACGACGTCGCCGACACCCTTGCCGAACAGCGCGCGCGCCAGCGGCGAGCCATGCGAGATCGTGCCGTGTGCGGGCTCGGCCTCGTCTTCGCCGACGATCCGGAACGTCTGTTGCCGGTCGTCCTCGCGCACGATGGTGACGGTGTGGCCGAAGCGCACGACGGAATTGTCTGATGGCTCGGGGGCCACCCTTGCCGTGGCGCGGCGAGCATTCCAATAGCGGAAGTCACGGCGGGCGCTGGCCAGCGCCGCGCGATCGCCGGCGGATTGCGCCGCAGCCTGGGCCGCGGCCAACGCCTGCTCGATCCGGCGGAGACCTTCAGCCGTCACGTCGTTCGGAAGTTCGGAGATTGGCCGGTCAGGCAGATCTTCGACGTCCTCGGTGTCCTTGACGAACGCCCTACTCATAGATGTCAAACGTTTGGCGGCCCGAGACGGTTCCTATGAAAGCCGTGCCGGGAAGAGAGCAGTTCCTTAGCTCTTGGCTCCAGTCAAGACCGCGACATCTCGCTTACCGTCAAAGAGCCCCTCGAGTTCCTGGGCGAACCTATCGACAGCGGCATACTCGGTCGTGAACCGAATAGTAGCCAAATTCTGGAGATCAGCATCAGGCGTTGTCCAGACCTCCGAGGAAAGATCGACGTGCACGAGCAGCGTTCCACGGCTGTCGTATGGCTTAACAGCAATCCTGAGATGGCATTGCTCCAAACTTGCTGGATTCTCCTTGCTCCAGAAGCCACCTTCGATGAGCGCTGGAGTGGTCGCCGTCAGCGGAAAAGATCTGAGGGCGGCAACGAAAGTTCGTATCACGTCGTCTGGATTAAACCACGCTGCCCCCCCGAGCCGAGAATTCACCTGATTTCACTGTCGCGATGATCTTGCCAGTCCCATCATCATCGGCCTCATAAGCGATCCGCAATTCCGATGCATTCATTCAGCGAACTCCAATAACGCCTCTGCGATAGTTGCACCGCATTGCATCGGTTCGGAAAAGCGTACACGCTTGGACGGCAAATAAAAAAGCGGCGCTTTTGGCGCCGCTTTTGAAAACTGCGATTTGGAGGAGTTACGCCGCTTCGGCGGACTTCTCCTCCACCGGACCAGAATCCTGGCCCTTGGCGTCGACGTCGCGGTCGACGAATTCGATCACGGCCATCGGGGCGTTGTCGCCGTAGCGGAAGCCGGCCTTGATGATGCGGGTATAGCCGCCTTGGCGGTCCTTGTAGCGAGGCGCCAGCGTGTCGAACAGCTTCTTGACCTGGTCGACGTCGCGCATTTCGGAGATCGCCTGGCGGCGCATGGCCAGCCCGCCCTTCTTGCCGAGGGTAACGAGCTTCTCGACGATCGGGCGCAGTTCCTTGGCCTTCGGCAGCGTGGTGACGATCTGCTCGTGCTTGATCAGCGCGGCGCACATGTTGGCGAACATCGCGCGGCGATGCTCGGCGGTGCGGTTGAGCTTACGATGAACCTTGCCGTGACGCATTGGTGTATTCCTTGATTTGTCTTCGTCGCGACGGTTCGTCGGACTTGTTGCTCAGGTGGGCTGCCTGCGTTCGCCCAGTGTGGCGAGTAGCGAATTTTCTATTCGCTATTCGCCACTCCCTATTCGCTCAGTAGTGATCCTCGAAGCGCTTGGCGAGCTCGTCGATGTTCTCCGGCGGCCAGCCCGGCACTTCCATGCCGAGATGCAGACCCATCTGGGCCAGCACTTCCTTGATCTCGTTCAGCGACTTGCGGCCGAAGTTCGGGGTGCGGAGCATTTCCGCTTCCGATTTCTGCACGAGGTCGCCGATATAGACGATGTTGTCGTTCTTCAGGCAGTTTGCCGAACGCACCGACAGCTCGAGCTCGTCGACCTTCTTGAGGAACGCCGGGTTGAAGGCGAGATCGGGGATGATCTCCTGCGCGACTTCCTTGCGCGGCTCTTCGAAGTTCACGAACACGTTGAGCTGATCCTGCAGGATGCGCGCGGCATAGGCCACCGCGTCCTCCGGCGAGATCGCGCCGTTGGTCTCGATCGTCATGGTCAGCTTGTCGTAGTCGAGGATCTGGCCCTCGCGGGTGTTCTCGACCTTGTAGGAGACCTTGCGCACGGGCGAGAACAGGCTGTCGACCGGGATCAGGCCGATCGGCGCATCCTCGGGCCGGTTGCGCTCGGCAGCGACGTAGCCCTTGCCGGCGGCGACCGTGAACTCCATGCGGATCTCAGCGCCCTCGTCCAGCGTGCAGATCTGCAGCTCGGGATTGAGCACCACGATGTCGCCGACTGTCTGGATGTCACCGGCGGTGACGACGCCCGGACCCGACTTCTTCACGACCATGCGCTTGGGGCCTTCGCCCTGCATCTTGATCGAGATGTCCTTGATGTTGAGCACGATGTCGGTGACGTCCTCGCGAACGCCCGCGATCGAGGAGAACTCGTGCAGCACGCCGTCGATGTGCACCGACTGCACGGCGGCGCCCTGCAGCGACGACAACAGGATGCGGCGCAGCGCGTTACCGAGTGTCTGGCCGAAACCGCGCTCGAGCGGCTCGGCGACGACGGTCGCAAACCGGGTCGCATCGCCGCCCGGCGTTACCTGCAGCTTGTTCGGTCGAATAAGTTCTTGCCAATTTTTCTGGATCGTCACTTTATCACCCCTTCGGGTCAATAGACCGGCCAGTCGATCTGCCTGCAGATCACTGGCGTTGGAGATCGCGGATCAGTCCGCGGAAAATTCCAAAAGCAATCGCGAGCGGCACAACCGCCCGCGACCAGATATCAAACGCGCCGGCGCTTGCGCGGACGGCAACCATTGTGCGGGATCGTCGTCACGTCGCGGATAGACGTGACGGTGAAGCCCGCGGCCTGCAGCGCGCGAAGCGCCGATTCGCGGCCCGAACCGGGGCCGGCAACTTCCACTTCCAGCGTGCGCATGCCGTGTTCCTGCGCCTTCTTGGAAACGTCTTCGGCCGCGACCTGCGCGGCATAGGGGGTCGACTTGCGCGATCCCTTGAAACCCATCGTGCCGGCCGAGGACCAGGCAATGGTATTGCCTTGCGCGTCGGTGATGGTGATGGTCGTGTTGTTGAAGGACGAATTCACGTGCGCGATGCCGGAGGCGATGTTCTTGCGTTCGCGACGGCGGACGCGGGTGGCTTCCTTGCCCATTACCTTAAAACCTTCCTGTGATCTCAAACGCCGCCGTACTGCCAGCGGCTACACCTAAAAACGCGAGTGGCGATTGGCGAGTAGCGAATAGATTTCTATTCGCCATTCCCTATTCGCAATTCGCCGAATTACTTCTTCTTGCCGGCGATCGACTTGGCCGGGCCCTTGCGCGTGCGCGCGTTGGTGTGGGTGCGCTGACCGCGCACCGGAAGACCGCGGCGATGACGCAGGCCGCGATAGCAGCCGAGATCCATCAGGCGCTTGATGTTGATGCCGGTCTCGCGGCGAAGGTCGCCTTCGACGAGATAGTCGCGGTCGATGACTTCGCGGATCTGCAGGACTTCCTGGTCGCTCAACTGGCTGACGCGACGATCAGCCGGGATCTTGACCTTCTCCATGATCTCGGACGCGTTCTTCTGGCCGATGCCATGGATGTACTGGAGCGCGATCAGAACGCGCTTGTTGGTCGGGATATTCACGCCGGCAATACGGGCCACGGACTTCTCTCCTGTCGCCGATCCCTCATGGATCGGGCTATGTTCTTGCTAACTCGGGCAGGTGTCCGCAAACGCGAACACGACGCCCTCCCCTCATCTCTTTCGGGGCCCGGCATCGTCATAAAACTATCCGACTTGGATGCGGGGCTTATTAAAGGATTCAACTCGGTTTCGTCAACCGCCTCTATCGCTTAGCTCGCTTTTTCGTGACCTTTTTGGCAGCCTTGCGGACGGTCTTTTGGGCCCCCGCGCCCCCTCGCCCTCTGGCCGCCGAAACGGCCTTCCGAGCAGTCTTCTTGTTGCCAGCCGCTTTGGCTCCCCTGGAGGCCGATTTGGCGGCCTTACGCGCCGTTTTGACGGCCTTCTTGGCGGTTTTGGCGGCCTTTTTGGCCGCTGGCCTGGCGGTCTTCCGTGCCTTGGCCTTCCGGGCCGGCGCCACCTTGGGTTCCAGCGCGCCGACAGCGGAGAGGATCCGGTTAACCTCCCGGGTTACCTGCTCGATGGTCATCATCCCGTCGACGGTCGCGAGCTTCCGCCGCTCGGAATAGTAGTGAATCAGCGGCTCGGTCTGCGACCGGTAGGCAGCGAGCCGTTTGGTCAGCACTTCCGGCGTGTCGTCAACACGCACCTCCTCGCCGCGCGCCAGCATCTCGGCGACGCGGGTTTCGACGCGCTGTAGCAGCGCGCTCTCATTGACGCGCAGTTCGACCACCGCGTCGAGCTTGAGATGCTTTTTCTTTAAGAGCTCATCCAGCGCCTCGGCCTGCGGTACGGTACGCGGGAACCCATCGAGGACGAAGCCTTTGGCCGCGTCCGGCTGATCGATTCTGTCAGAAATGATTCCGACTACGACGTCATCAGGCACAAGCTGGCCGTTTGCCATGAGGTCCTTGGCCTTCAACCCGACCGGCGTCTCGGCGGCCACAGCCGCGCGCAGCATCTCGCCGGTCGAGAGCTGCACAATCCCATAGCGCTGCACCAGCCGCTGTGCCTGGGTACCCTTCCCCGACCCCGGCGGTCCCAAAAGGATCAATCTCATGACTGCTCGCCCCCCGGCTTGGTGAGCGAAACACCGCACACCTTGTATTGAATTTCAGAGCGCTCCGCTGGTCAGCGGCGGCGGCCCCTCAGCTTGGATTTCCGGATCAGCCCCTCATACTGATGGGCCAACAGATAACCCTGCACCTGCGCCACCGTATCCATGGTCACGCTGACGACGATCAGAAGCGAGGTGCCGCCGAAATAGAACGGCACCGAGGCGTAGGAAATCAGGATTTCGGGAATCAGACACACGATCGCCAGATAGATCGCACCAAGCACCGTGATCCGCGACAGCACATAGTCGATATATTCCGCGGTGCGCTCGCCCGGGCGGATGCCGGGAATGAAACCGCCGTGCTTCTTTAGATTGTCTGCCGTCTCGGTCGGATTGAACACGATCGCGGTGTAGAAGAAGGCGAAGAACACGATCAGCGCCAGATAGAGGAACAGGAACAGCGGACGGCCGTGGCTGAGCTGGGTGTTGAGCCACTGGAACCATTCCGGCCCCTTGCCGGCGTTGAAGTTCGCAACCGTCGCCGGCAGCAGCAACAGCGACGAGGCGAAGATCGGCGGAATGACGCCCGAGGTGTTGAGCTTGAGCGGCAGATGCGAGGACTGCCCCTCGAACATCTTGTTGCCCACCTGGCGCTTCGGATACTGGATCAGAAGCCTGCGCTGCGCGCGCTCCATGAACACGATGAAGGCGATCACGGCGACCGCCATCACGATCACGATCAGGATCAAGCCGGTCGAGAGCGCTCCCTGGCGTCCCAGTTCGAGCATGTTGGCGAGCGCCGAGGGCAACTCGGCAACGATGCCGGCCAGAATGATCAGCGAAATGCCGTTACCGATGCCGCGCGAGGTAATTTGCTCGCCGAGCCACATCAGAAACATGGTGCCGCCGGTCAGCGTGATCGTGGTGGAAATCAGGAAGAACATCCCAGGCTCGCTGACCACGTTGCCGGCGCCCTGAAGTCCGATCGCGATGCCGTAGGCCTGAAACGTGGCGAGGATCACCGTGAGGTAGCGGGTATACTGGTTCAGGGTCTTGCGGCCCGCCTCGCCTTCCTTCTTCAAGGCTTCGAGCTTGGGCGATACCGTCGTCAGAAGCTGAATGATGATCGATGCCGAGATGTACGGCATGATGTTCAGCGCGAAGATCGCCATGCGGTTGATGCCGCCGCCGGCGAACATGTTGAACATGCCGAGAATGCCGCCGGCCTGCGACTTGAACACCTGCTCCCAGGCCGCGGGATCGATGCCGGGCAGCGGGATATAGGTACCGAGCCGATAAACAAGCAGCGCACCCAGCGTAAACCAGATGCGCTTCTTCAGTTCGTCGGCTTTGGCCAAAGCGCCGAAATTGAGGTTTGCCGCAAGTTGTTCTGCTGCTGAGACCATGTTCAGGCTTTCTCCCGCCGCCTCCCAGGCCGACGCCCCTTCCCGGGCAATCGGTAGACGCCGGACATTATTTGGTGCGCGGCTTCGATAAGTCCACCGGTCTATGCCCGCGATCAGGCGGGCATGACGCAGATGTTACGCCGCCTCGCCTTCCTTCTTGGCCGGGGCCAGGATCTTCACCGTGCCGCCGGCCTTCTCGACCGCCGCAACCGCGGACTTCGAGGCGCCGTGCACCTCGATCGCGAGCTTGGCCTTGAGTTCGCCGCGGCCGAGCAGCCGCAGGCCGTCCTTGGCACGGCGAATCACGCCGGCCTTCACCAGCGACTCGACGGTCACGGTTTCCTTGGTGTCGACCAGCTTGGCGTCGATCGCCTCTTGCAGCCGGTCGAGATTGATCTCGGCAAAGTCGAGCCGGAAGATGTTGTTGAAGCCGCGCTTCGGCAGGCGGCGATGCAGCGGCATCTGGCCGCCCTCGAAGCCCTTGATGCGCACGCCCGAACGCGCGGTCTGGCCCTTGCCGCCGCGGCCCGAAGTCTTGCCCTTGCCGGAACCGATGCCACGGCCGACGCGCATGCGCTTCTTGCGCGAGCCGGCGTTGTCGGCGATATCGCTGAGCTTCATCGCCCTGTCTCCTTACTTACTTCTCGCCGACGATGCGGACGAGATGTTGAACCTTGCTGATCATGCCGCGAACTTCAGGGGTGTCCTGCAGCTCGGCAACCCGGCCGATCTTGTTGAGCTTGAGGCCGATCAGCGTCGAACGCTGCGAGTGGTGGCGGCGGATCGCGCTGCCGGTCTGCTCGACCTTGATCGTCTTTGCGGCCTTGGCCATCGTCTTAACTCCAAAGAGCGCTTGAAATTCGCGCCGGTTATTCAGCCACCACTTCGGCGTCGCCGCCGACGCGGCGCGATTGCAGCGTGGACACCTTGATGTTGCGGCGCGCCGCAACCGAACGCGGCGAATCCTGATGCTTCAGCGCGTCGAAGGTCGCGCGAACCATGTTGTAGGGATTCGACGAGCCGATCGACTTCGCCACCACGTCCTGGATGCCGAGCGTCTCGAACACCGCGCGCATCGGGCCGCCGGCGATGATGCCGGTACCGGCCGGAGCGGCGCGCAGGTAGACGCGGCCGGCGCCGTGACGGCCGGCGATGTCGTGATGCAGCGTGCGGCCTTCGCGCAGCGCCACGCGCGTCAGATTGCGCTTGGCCGACTCGGTCGCCTTGCGGATCGCCTCGGGCACTTCGCGCGCCTTGCCGTGGCCGAAACCGACCCGGCCCTTCTGGTCGCCGATTACGACCAGCGCCGCAAAGCCGAAGCGCTTGCCGCCCTTGACGACCTTCGCCACGCGATTGATGTGGACGAGCTTGTCGACGAACTCGCTGTCGCGCTCCTCGCGATCCCTGCTCCGTTCGCGTCCGCCGCGTTCGCGTTCACCTGCCATGGTGTTTTCCAATCTTTAGGGGAAGAAAGCCCCTGTCCTCGTAATTATCCAAAACCGTTTCGTTAGAAGCTCAGTCCGCTCTCGCGGGCGGCGTCCGCGAGCGCTTTGACGCGCCCGTGGTAGAGATAGCTGCCGCGATCGAACACCACTTCCTTGACGCCGTTCTTCACGGCGCGTTCCGCCAGCAGCTTGCCGACGGCTTTGGCCGCATCGATGTTGGCGCCGGTGTTGCCGGCCTCGCGCATGGCCTTTTCCAGCGACGAGGCGGAAGCCAGCGTCTCGCCCTTCAGGTCGTCGATGACCTGGGCGTAGATGTGCTTCGACGAACGGAACACCGACAGACGCGGGCGTCCATTGGCGGACCGGCGCAGCGAGTTGCGCACTCGCTGCTTGCGCCGGGCATTCGTGACCTTGAGTGACATGACCGGCTCCGTTACTTCTTCTTGCCTTCCTTGCGGAAGATGAATTCATTGGCGTACTTCACGCCCTTGCCCTTGTAAGGCTCCGGCGGACGGTAGGCGCGGATCTCGGCGGCGACCTGCCCGACGCGCTGGGAATCGGTGCCCGAAATCGTGATCTCGGTCGGCTTCGGCACCGCGATGGTGATGCCTTCCGGGATCGCATAGACCACGTCGTGGCTGTAGCCGAGCGCGAGTTGCAGGTTCTTGCCCTGCATCGCGGCGCGATAGCCGACGCCGGTGATCTCGAGCTTCTTCTCAAAGCCCTTGGTGACGCCCTCGACCAGGTTCGCCACCTGCGCGCGCGCGGTGCCATACATGGCCTGCGCGCGATTGGTCTTGAACTTCGGCGCGACCTTGACCTCGCCCTTCTCGAACTTCACCTCGACGTCGTCATGCACGACGAACTGAAGCTGGCCCTTCGGCCCCTTCACCTTGACGGTCTGTCCCTCGACGGTCGCCGTCACACCGGACGGGATCGCCACAGGCCGTTTGCCAACACGTGACATGGCTAAAAATCCTTCCTCAGAACACCGTGAAGAGAACTTCGCCGCCCACATTCGCGTCTCGCGCGGCGTGGTCGGCCATGATTCCCTTCGGCGTCGACAACACCGAAATGCCGAGACCGTTGTTCACGCGCGGCAGGTTCTTCACCGAGGCGTAAACCCGGCGGCCCGGCTTCGAGACCCGCTCGATCTCGCGAATGACGGGCTCGCCGTCGAAATACTTCAACTCGATCTCGAGTTCGCTGCGGCCCGAAGCATGCTCCACGCTGGCATAGCCGCGGATATAGCCCTCGGCCTTCAGCACTTCGAGCACGCTGGCGCGCATCTTCGAGCCCGGGGTCGAGACCTTGGACTTCGAACGCATCTGCGCGTTGCGGATGCGGGTGATGAGATCGGAGATCGGATCGTGCGTTGACATCGTGACGACCCTCCTTACCAGCTCGACTTCACGAGCCCGGGAACCAGGCCCTTGGAGCCGAGTTCACGCAGCGCGATGCGGGAAAGCTTGTTCTTGCGGTAGTTCGAGCGCGGACGGCCGGTCAGTTCGCAGCGGTTGCGAATCCGCGTGGTCGACGAGTTGCGCGGCATCTGGGCGAGCTTCAGCGTCGCCGCAAACCGCTCTTCCATCGGCTTGGTCTTGTCGGCGATGATCGCCTTCAGCTTCGCACGCTGCGGGGCGGCGTTCTTGGCCATCCGCTTGCGCCGGTTGTTCTTCTCGATCGAACTCTTCTTTGCCATGCTTGGCTCCTGGGTTTCCGCGTTTGAGAGGCTTAGCTGCGTCTCACTGCCGGAACGGGAAATTGAATGCGGTCAACAAGGCGCGCGCCTCGTCGTCGGTCTTCGCCGTGGTGCAGACCGTGATGTCCATGCCGCGGGCTTCCGAAACCTTGTCGAAATCGATTTCGGGGAAAATGATGTGCTCCTTGAGGCCGAGCGAGTAGTTGCCGCGGCCATCGAAGCTCTTCGGATTGAGGCCACGGAAGTCGCGCACGCGCGGCAACGCCACGTTCACCAGGCGATCGATGAACTCGTACATCCGCGCTTTGCGCAGCGTGACCTTGCAGCCGATCGGCTGGTTCTCGCGCAGCTTGAAGGTCGCGATCGCGATCCGCGAATAGGTCACGATCGCCTTCTGGCCGGCGATCTGCGTCAGTTCGCCAGCCGCGGTTTCGGCCTTTTTGCGGTCGTTGACGGCGTCGCCGACGCCCATGTTGAGCACGACCTTGTCCAGCCGCGGCACCTGCATGACGTTGGCATAGCCGAACTGTTCGGTCAGCTTGCCGCGAATGCTCTTGTCATACTCCGCGCGCAGGCGCGGCACGTAAGCCGTATCAGCCATCGATCTCTGCTCCCGAGCTCTTGGCAACGCGTACCTTCTTGCCATCGGCCTGAATCTTGAATCCTATGCGGGTCGGCTTTCCGTCCTTGCCGACATAGGCGATGTTGGACAGGTGGATCGGCGACTCCTTGGAGATGATGCCGCCTTCCTGGTTCTGGGTCTGCTTCTGGTGACGCTTCACCATGTTGACGCCGCGCACCAACGCCTTGTTCTCGGCGGGGCGGACCTCGAATACTTCGCCGGTGCGACCCTTGTCGCGACCGGTCAGCACCATGACCTTGTCACCTTTCCGGATCTTGGCAGCCATCACAGCACCTCCGGCGCAAGCGAAATGATTTTCATGTGGTTCTTGGCGCGAAGCTCGCGCGGCACCGGCCCGAAGATACGGGTGCCGACCGGCTCCGACTGGTTGTTGATCAAGACGGCGGCGTTGCGGTCGAACCGGATAACCGAACCGTCGGCGCGGCGGATGTCCTTGCGGACGCGCACCACGACGGCCTTCATCACGTCGCCCTTCTTCACCTTGCCGCGCGGAATCGCTTCCTTGATCGACACGACGATAACGTCGCCCACGGTGGCATAGCGGCGCTTGGAGCCCCCCAGCACCTTGATGCACATGACACGGCGTGCGCCTGAATTGTCGGCCACGTCGAGGTTGGTCTGCATCTGAATCATTGATGCACCTCGTCCTCTTTCTGATGCGCTCGAATTAGCGCCTAAAATTTTCCCGATTACTCATCCGGCCAGGCCGAACGAATCTCAGGCGGTTTTCTTCTGTTCGCCCCGGACCACGGTCCAGCGCTTCAACTTCGAGATCGGCTTGCTCTCCTCGATCCACACCATGTCGCCCGGCTTGAACTCGCCGTTCTCGTCATGCGCGTGGTAGTTCTTGGAGCGGCGGATCGTCTTCTTGTAGATCGGATGGGTGAAGCGGCGATCGACGCGCACCACCACCGTCTTGGCTTGCTTGTCGCTGACGACCACGCCCTGAAGGGTACGTTTCGGCATAATACGGCCTCTTACTTCTTCTTCGCGCGAACCTGCGCGGCGATGGTCTTGATGCGGGCGATATCGCGGCGGGCTTCGCGCAGCCGCGAGGTGTTTTCCAACTGCCCGGTAGCGCGCTGGAAACGCAGGTTGAAGCGTTCCTTCTTCAGATTGAGGACGGCATCCTCCCTCTGGTCGTCGCTCATCGCGCGGATGTCTTCAACTTTCATCGGGGCCATGAGTGTTACTCCGCAATGCGCGCGACGAAGCGCGTCTTGATCGGCAGCTTGGCGGCGGCGAGCGTGAGCGCTTCCTTCGCGGTCTGCACGTTGACGCCGTCGATCTCGAAAATCACCCGGCCGGGCTTGACCCGCGCCACCCACAATTCCGGCGTGCCCTTGCCGGAACCCATGCGGACTTCGGCGGGCTTCTTCGACACCGGCACGTCCGGGAACACGCGGATCCAGACGCGGCCGGCGCGCTTCATGTGGCGGGTCAGCGCGCGGCGCGCGGCTTCGATCTGGCGGGCAGTGACGCGCTCGGGCGCCATCGCCTTCAGGCCGAACTGGCCGAACGACAACGTCGCACCCGAAGTCGCAACGCCGTGGATACGGCCCTTATGCGCCTTCCGGAACTTCGTTTTCTTTGGTTGCATCATGGCTTTGAGCCCTCAAACCTTCCTAATGTCTCACGCTGCGGCGGTGTCGCGGCGCGGACGCGCGGTATCGCCTTCGGCCATCTTCTTGTCCTGGGCCATCGGATCGTGCTCGAGGATCTCGCCCTTGAAGATCCAGACCTTGACGCCGCAGGTGCCGAACGTGGTGAACGCCGTCGCCACGCCGTAATCGACGTCGGCGCGCAGCGTATGCAGCGGCACGCGGCCCTCGCGATACCACTCCATGCGCGCGATTTCGGCGCCGCCGAGACGGCCCGAGCAGTTGATGCGGATGCCTTCGGCGCCAAGGCGCATCGCCGATTGCACCGCCCGCTTCATGGCGCGGCGGAAAGCGACGCGGCGCTCGAGCTGCTGCGCAATCGATTCGGCAACCAGGGTGGCATCGAGTTCGGGCTTGCGGATTTCGACGATGTTGATGACGACGTCGGAAGCCGTGATGTCGGCAACCCGCTTGCGCAGCTTGTCGATGTCGGCGCCCTTCTTGCCGATCACGACGCCCGGACGCGCCGAGTGGATCGTCACGCGGCACTTCTTGTGCGGACGCTCGATCACGATGCGGGCGACAGCCGCCTGCTTGAGCTCCTTGTGCAGGATCTCGCGGATCTTGACGTCTTCATGCAAGAGCTTGCCGTACTCGTTCTTGCCGGCGAACCAACGCGAATCCCACGTGCGGTTGATGCCGAGACGCAGTCCGATTGGATTGATCTTTTGACCCATCGTTTTCTCCTGCGCCGCTTTAAGCGCTTGCCTCGGCCTCGACCTGACGAACCACGATGGTCAGGTGCGAGAACGGTTTATAGATACGGCCCGAACGGCCACGGCCGCGGGGCGAAAAACGCTTCATGACGATGCCGTTTCCGACATGGGCCTCGGCGACGACGAGATCGTCGACCTCGAGGTCATGGTTGTTCTCGGCGTTCGCGATCGCCGATTCCAGGCACTTCTTGACGTCGACCGCGATCCGCTTGCGCGAGAACTGCAGGTCGGCGAGCGCAGCAGACGCCTTCCGGCCGCGGATCAACTGCGCGACAAGATTGAGCTTCTGCGGGCTGACGCGCAGCATCCGGGCGACTGCCTTGGCCTCGTTGTCCGCGAGGCTACGTTCGCGCTTTGGTTTGCTCATCGTCTATTCCTCAAGCCTTCTTGGCTTTCTTGTCGCCAGAGTGGCCATGGAAGGTACGGGTCGGCGAGAACTCGCCGAACTTGTGACCCACCATTTCCTCGTTGACCGAGACCGGCACGTGCTTCTGGCCGTTGTAGACGCCGAACACCAGGCCGACGAACTGCGGCAGGATGGTCGAGCGGCGACTCCAGATCTTGATGACGTCGTGACGGCCGGACGCGCGCGCAGCATCTGCCTTCTTGAGCAGAGAGGCTTCGACGAACGGGCCTTTCCAGACTGAACGAACCATGTCCGGCGTTCCTTACTTCTTCCGCTTGTGGCGGCTTAGGAGGATGAATCGATTGGTCGACTTATTCGAACGGGTCTTCTTGCCCTTGGTCGGCTTGCCCCACGGGGTAACCGGGTGGCGGCCGCCCGAGGTGCGGCCTTCGCCGCCGCCGTGCGGATGGTCGATCGGGTTCATGACGACGCCGCGGTTATGCGGACGCCAGCCCAGCCAGCGGGTGCGGCCGGCCTTGCCGATCGAAATGTTCATGTGATCGGGGTTCGACACCGCACCGATGGTGCCGCGGCAGCGGCCGTGCACCAGGCGCTGTTCGCCCGAGTTCAGGCGCAGAATGACGTATTCCTGGTCGCGGCCGACGATCTGGGCGTAGGTGCCGGCGGAACGGGCGATCTGGCCGCCCTTCCCGATCTTCATCTCGATGTTGTGGACGATGGTGCCGACCGGCATGTTGCCGAGCGGCATGACGTTGCCGGGCTTCACGTCGACATAGTTGCCGGCAACCACCGTGTCGCCCACGGCCAGCCGCTGCGGCGCCAGGATGTAGGCCTGCTCGCCGTCCTGATACTTGATCAGCGCGATGAACGCGGTGCGGTTCGGATCATATTCCAGCCGCTCGACGATGGCGGGCACGTCGACCTTGTTCCGCTTGAAGTCCACCAGGCGGTAGGCCTTCTTGTGGCCGCCGCCGCGGAAGCGCACGGTGATGCGGCCGGTGTTGTTGCGGCCGCCATTGCCGAGCTTGCCCTCGGTCAGCGCCTTCACCGGCTTGCCCTTGTAGAGCGCCGAACGGTCGACCATCACCAGTTGGCGCTGGCCCGGCGTCGTCGGATTGTATGTTTTCAATGCCATCGCTGTGTCGCCTTATAGTCCGGTGGTGACGTCGATGCGGTGGCCCTCTTCGAGGGTCACGACAGCCCGCTTGACGTCCGACTGCGAACCGAAATTGCCGCGGAACACCTTGGTCTTGCCCTTGCGGACCAGGGTGTTCACGCTCTTCACCTTGACGTCGAACAGCTTCTCGACGGCTTCCTTGATTTGCGGCTTGGTCGCCTTGCTGGCGACCTTGAACACGACCTTGTTGTGCTCGGACGCTACCGTCGCCTTTTCGGTGACGACGGGGGCTACGATCACGTCGTAATGGCGCGGATCGATATTCTTCATTTGAAGCGCGCCTCCAGCGCATCGACTGCCGCCTTCGTCAGCACGAGCTTCTGACGGCGCAGAATGTCGTAGACGTTGATGCCCTGGATCGGCAGCACGTCGATGTTCGGAATGTTGCGGGCCGCGGTCGCGAAACCGTTGTTGAGCTCGGCGCCGTCGATGATCAGCGCGTTGGTGAGCCCAAGGCCGTTGAAATGGCCGACCAGCGCCTTGGTCTTGGCTTCCTTGACCTGCGCGCTGTCGATCACGATCAGGCCGCCATCCTTGGCCTTCGCCGAGAGCGCATGCTTGAGCGCCAGCGCCCGCACCTTCTTCGGCAGGTCGGTCGCGTGGGAGCGAACCACCGGACCGAACGCACGGCCACCGCCGCGGAACTGCGGCACGCGGGCCGAGCCGTGACGGGCGCCGCCGGTGCCCTTCTGCTTGTACATCTTCTTGCCGGTGCGCCAGATTTCGGCGCGCCCCTTCGCCTTGTGCGTGCCGGCCTGGCGCTTGTTGAGCTGCCATTGCACGCAACGCTGGATGATGTCGGCGCGCGGCTCGAGACCGAAGATCGCGTCCGAGAGCTGGACCGATCCGGCTTCCTTACCTTCAAGCGTCGTGACTTTCAGTTCCATCTCACGCGCCCTCCTGCTCGGCCGGCGCAGCAGCAGCCTGCTCACCGCCAGCAACCCTAAACTTGCCGGGCTTCGGAGCTTCCTTCGGCAACGGCTTCTTCACGGCGTCGCGCACCGAGATCCAGCCGCCCTTGGAGCCGGGAACGGCACCCTCGACCAGGATCAGACCGCGCTCGACGTCGGTCTGCACCACACGCAAATTAAGCGTGGTGATGCGGTCGACACCCATGTGACCGGGCATCTTCTTGTTCTTGAAGGTTTTGCCGGGATCCTGACGTCCGCCGGTCGAACCGATCGAACGGTGCGAAACCGACACACCGTGGGTGGCGCGCAGGCCGCCGAAATTCCAGCGCTTCATGCCGCCGGCAAAGCCCTTACCAACCGAGGTGCCGGTGACGTCGACGAACTGACCGACCACGAAATGGTCCGCCTGGATCTCGGCGCCAACCGGAATCAGCGCATCTTCCGAGACGCGAAATTCGGCGACTTTCCGCTTGGGCTCGACCTTGGCCGCGGCAAACTGGCCGCGCTCCGCCTTCGGCAGATACACGGTCTTGCGGGTACCCGCACCGAGCTGCAGCGCGACGTAACCGTTCTTTTCGGTCGTGCGGTGGCCCAGCACCTGGCAATTGCCCAGCTTCAGCACGGTCACAGGGATGTGTTCGCCGGCCTCCGTAAAGACCCGCGTCATCCCGACCTTTTGTGCGATCACTCCGGAGCGCATCGGCGTGCTTCCTGTTCTTTCTGTCCGCTAAAGTCGGACGAGCTAAAAAATCTCAGAGCTTGATCTCGACGTCGACACCGGCGGCCAGATCGAGCTTCATCAAAGCGTCGACGGTCTGCGGGGTCGGGTCGACAATGTCGAGAAGGCGCTTGTGGGTGCGCATCTCGAATTGCTCGCGGCTCTTCTTGTCGACGTGTGGCGAACGGTTGACGGTGAACTTCTCGATGCGGGTGGGCAGCGGAATGGGTCCGCGAACCTGGGCACCGGTACGTTTCGCCGTGTTCACGATCTCGCGGGTCGACGTATCGAGGATTCGATGGTCGAACGCCTTGAGACGGATGCGAATATTTTGGCCGTTCATTGCCGTTTGTCTTTCTTTGTCGCGTAGGGCGAGTGGTGAGCGGCGAATAGCGAATGGAACTGGTCCACTCGCTACTCGCCATTCCCTATTCGCTTATTCGATGATGGCGGCGACGACGCCGGCGCCGACGGTGCGGCCGCCTTCGCGGATCGCGAAGCGCAGCTTTTCTTCCATCGCGATCGGCACGATCAGGTGCACTTCCATCGCGATGTTGTCGCCCGGCATCACCATCT
The DNA here is from genome assembly GCF_036924575.1 of Bradyrhizobium sp. AZCC 1577. NCBI lineage: Bacteria > Pseudomonadati > Pseudomonadota > Alphaproteobacteria > Hyphomicrobiales > Nitrobacteraceae > Bradyrhizobium > Bradyrhizobium sp. AZCC 1577. The sequence goes on along the minus strand of NZ_JAZHRQ010000001.1, from coordinate 4,013,842 downwards.
CGGTGCCTTCGGGCAGGTGCACGACGCCGGTCACGTCGGTGGTGCGGAAGTAGAACTGGGGCCGGTAGTTGGTGAAGAACGGGGTGTGACGACCGCCCTCTTCCTTGGTCAGGATGTAGGCCTCAGCCTTGAACTTGGTGTGCGGCTTGACCGAACCCGGCTTCGCCAGCACCTGGCCACGCTCGACTTCCTCGCGCTTGGTGCCGCGGAGCAGCGCGCCGATGTTGTCGCCGGCCTGGCCCTGATCGAGCAGCTTGCGGAACATTTCGACGCCCGTGACGATGGTCTTCTGGGTGTCGCGCAGGCCTACGATTTCGATTTCCTCGCCGACCTTGATGATGCCGCGCTCGACACGGCCGGTGACGACGGTGCCGCGGCCCGAGATCGAGAACACGTCTTCCACCGGCATCAGGAACGGCTGGTCGACCGGACGCTCCGGCTGCGGAATGTATTCGTCGACATTGCGCATCAGCTCGAGGATGGCGTCGTGGCCGAGCTTCTTGTCCTTGTCTTCGAGGGCGGCGAGCGCCGAGCCCTTGATGATCGGGATCTTGTCGCCCGGGAATTCATACTTCGAGAGCAGTTCGCGAACTTCGAGCTCGACGAGCTCGAGCAGCTCCGGATCGTCGACCATGTCGCACTTGTTCAGGAACACGACGAGCGCGGGGACGCCGACCTGACGGGCGAGCAGAATGTGCTCGCGGGTCTGCGGCATCGGGCCGTCGGCCGCCGACACGACCAGAATCGCACCGTCCATCTGGGCGGCGCCGGTGATCATGTTCTTCACATAGTCGGCGTGGCCGGGGCAGTCGACGTGGGCATAGTGGCGGTTCTTCGTCTCATACTCGACGTGAGCGGTCGAGATGGTGATGCCGCGCGCCTTCTCTTCCGGCGCCTTGTCGATCTGGTCGTACGCCGTGAACGTCGCACCGCCGGTTTCAGCCAGCACCTTGGTGATCGCTGCGGTCAGCGATGTCTTGCCATGGTCGACGTGACCGATGGTTCCGATGTTGCAGTGCGGTTTAGTACGTTCAAACTTTGCTTTGGCCATTTGACTCTCCGTTCAGTCGTTAGCTTGCAACCAACGACAATCAGGCAAACTTCTTCTGGACTTCTGCCGACACGTTCGCCGGCGCTTCAGCGTAGTGATCGAATTGCATCGTGAAGGTCGCACGCCCCTGGCTCATCGAGCGCAGGTTATTCACGTACCCGAACATGTTCATGAGCGGCACCATCGCGTTGATGACGTTGGCGTTGCCCCGCATGTCCTGGCCCTGGATCTGGCCGCGCCGGGAATTCAGGTCGCCGATGACCGAACCGGTATAGTCTTCCGGGGTCACCACTTCGACCTTCATGATCGGCTCGAGCAGAACAGACTTGCCCTTCTGCAGCGCTTCGCGGAATGCCGCGCGCGATGCGATTTCGAAGGCCAGCGCCGACGAGTCGACGTCGTGGTACTTGCCGTCGACGAGTTGAACCTTGACGTCGACCACCGGGAAGCCGGCGACCACGCCCGAGCCCATCACGCTGTTGAGGCCCTTTTCGACGCCGGGGATGTATTCCTTCGGCACAGCGCCGCCGACGATCTTGGACTCGAACTCGTAGCCCTTGCCGGGCTCGTTCGGCTCCACGATGATCGACACTTCGGCGAACTGACCGGTACCGCCGGTCTGCTTCTTGTGCGTGTACTTGACTTCAGCGCGCTTGGTGACGCGCTCGCGGAACGCCACCTGCGGCGCGCCGATGTTGGCATCGACCTTGTAGGTGCGCTTGAGGATGTCGACCTTGATGTCGAGATGGAGTTCGCCCATGCCCTTCAAAATGGTCTGGCCGGACTCCTGGTCGGTCGACACGCGGAACGACGGATCTTCGGCAGCGAGCTTCGCCAACGCGACGCCGAGCTTTTCCTGGTCGGCCTTCGACTTCGGCTCGATCGCGATTTCGATCACCGGCTCCGGGAATTCCATCTTTTCCAGAATCACCGGCTTGTCGGGATCGCACAGCGTGTCACCGGTGCGCGCTTCCTTCAGGCCAGCCAGCGCGACGATGTCGCCGGCATAGGCTTCCTTGATGTCTTCGCGGTTGTTCGCATGCATCAACAGCATACGGCCGATACGCTCTTTCTTCTCGCGGGTCGAATTGATGACCCCGGTGCCCGACTGCAGGATGCCCGAATAGATGCGGCAGAAGGTGATGGTGCCGACGAACGGGTCGTCCATGATCTTGAACGCGAGCAGAGCCAGCGGCTCCTTGTCGTCGGCCTTGCGCACCACTTCGTTGCCGTCATCGTCGGTACCCTTGATCGCAGGCACGTCGATCGGCGACGGCAGGTAGTCGACGACGGCGTCGAGCAGCGGCTGCACGCCCTTGTTCTTGAACGCCGAGCCGCACAGCACCGGATAGAACGCGCCGGTCAGCACCGCCTTGCGGATCAGGCGCTTCAGCGTCGCCTCGTCCGGCTCCTTGCCGTCGAGGTAAGCGGCCATGGCGTCGTCGTCGAGCTCGACGGCGGCTTCCACCATCTTCTCGCGGTATTCCTTGGCCTGGTCGACGAGGTCGGCCGGGATGTCGACATAGTCGAACTTCGCGCCGAGCGATTCATCGTTCCAGATGATGCCCTGCATCTTCACGAGATCAACGAGACCCTTGAAGTTATTCTCGGCGCCGATCGGGAGCTGGATCGCGATCGGCTTGGCGCCGAGGCGGTCGACGATGTCGGCCAGACACTTGAAGAAGTCGGCGCCGGTCTTGTCCATCTTGTTGGCGAAGACGATGCGCGGAACCTTGTACTTGTCGCCCTGGCGCCACACGGTTTCGGTCTGCGGTTCGACGCCCTGGTTGGAATCGAGCACGCATACCGCGCCGTCGAGCACGCGCAGCGAACGCTCGACTTCAATGGTGAAGTCGACGTGGCCGGGGGTGTCGATGATGTTCAGCCGCTTGCCGTTCCAGAACGCGGTGGTCGCAGCCGAGGTGATCGTGATGCCACGCTCCTGCTCCTGCTCCATCCAGTCCATCGTCGCGGCACCTTCGTGCACTTCGCCGATCTTGTGGCTCTTGCCGGTGTAATAGAGGATGCGCTCGGTGGTCGTGGTCTTGCCGGCGTCGATATGCGCCATGATACCGAAGTTACGGTAGTCCTCGATGGCATGTTGGCGGGGCATGGGCTGTTCCTTAAATCCGTTCTTCGCCGTTACCAGCGATAATGCGAGAAGGCGCGGTTGGCTTCCGCCATCCGGTGCACGTCTTCACGCTTCTTGACGGCGTTTCCCCGGTTGTTCGACGCGTCGAGCAACTCGGCCGAGAGCCGCTCCGTCATCGTCTTTTCGTTGCGCTCGCGTGCGGCCGTGATCAGCCAGCGAATGCCCAGCGCCTGGCGGCGGACCGAACGCACTTCGACCGGCACCTGGTAGGTGGCGCCACCGACGCGGCGCGACCGTACTTCGATGGTCGGCATGACGTTTTCCAGCGCCTGCTCGAACACCGTGAGCGGCCCCTGCTTGGTCTTGGCCTCGATCATGGCGAGCGCGCCATACACGATGTTTTCGGCGGCGGACTTCTTGCCGTCGTACATGATCGAGTTCATGAACTTCGTAATGATGATGTTCCCGAACTTCGGATCCGGGTTGACTTCACGCTTTTCGGCAGAATGGCGACGAGACATCGTGTCAGTTCCCGCTTATTTCGGACGCTTCGCGCCGTACTTCGAACGACGCTGCTTACGGTTCTTGACGCCCTGGGTATCGAGGACGCCGCGGAGGATGTGGTAGCGCACGCCGGGCAAGTCCTTGACGCGGCCGCCGCGGATCATGACCACCGAGTGCTCCTGAAGGTTATGGCCTTCACCCGGGATGTAACCGATCACTTCGAAGCCGTTGGTCAGGCGCACCTTGGCGACCTTACGAAGCGCCGAGTTCGGCTTCTTCGGGGTCGTGGTGTAGACGCGCGTGCAAACGCCGCGCTTCTGCGGCGACTGCTGCAGCGCCGGCACCTTCTTGCGCGACTTCTGTACCGTACGCGGATTTGCGATCAGTTGGTTGATCGTCGGCATGTCAGCCTTCACCCTTTAGTTCACGCGAAAACCTGGAATGGCTTTCGTAAATTCTTCTCGGAACTAGCCGTTCCGTTCGGCCCGCCTCACGCGAAAAAAATCCGCGCAAAGCGAAATCGCGCCAACCACCCATCGCTGGGCGGAAAGCGCTTCGACGCCACAGAGGATCGCGAATTAAGGCCGATCAGCGTTCGCTGTCCGGCCCGCTACCGAGATCATGCACCCGAGTTCACTCTCAAGAGGACGTGCTCAAGAGAACTAAAATCGTCCTGGCATTGCCTAGCTATATGATCGACAGCGTTTGAGCGGCATTCGTCGAGGTTGGTGCCCGTCCAGTACCTTTAGGAATTTCCCATAAGGATTTGAAAGGGTGATCCGTTCCGACGCTGGCGTAGCTCACCGCCTGTCGTTAAGTGGGCGTCTTCTATAAGCGGCGGATAGCTAAGTCAAGCAAAACGAGAACGCTGGAAACGCCTATGGCGTCTGCGGATTCGGCGTTTGCCGCGAAATCGGAAAAGCCGAAATGGCGATGCCCTGCCCTCTTCGGAGCGGATCGAGTCGCATATTTTACCCGGGTAAATACAGCCCGAAACATGATTCCCTGGTTCCAGTTTTCCCCGGCCCGGGCCTCTCTTTGCCATTCCGAGCGCAAAACGTGCGCAACAAGGCCGGAATTCTTCGTGAAGCACACCGATATTGCGATCATCGGCGGCGGCTTCGCCGATTCGACCGCGGCCGCCATGCTCGGGCGCGTGGGGCATCAGATCTGTCCATTCGACTTCCGCGTTCGGAAAAATCAGCAGCGACGAGCAGTTCGGCCGCTTCTACCAGACCGGAGTCGCCGATTCGGTGCTGCGCTCGGCCACCACGGCGAGAACTGGATCACGCGATTCGGCTACCGAGCCGCCAATACGGTATGATGTGTGACGCGCTAATCGGCGCGGTCCGCGCCGAAGGCGGGCTAATCCTGAAGAACGATATCGTCACCCGGGCGAACCAGACCCGCCACCATCACAGCGGCGTAGACGCCGGCTCTCCCGTCGTGATTCTTTGCTACATACCGCAAAATCTCGGGATTCTCTTCGAGCGACTCCGGATCAATGCTGATCATGCGACAACGGATATCGCGTTCCAGAATGTGGACCGTCAGTTTCGGACCGATCCGCAGTCGCCGGCCGACGAATGCGTCTTCGGCAAAGCTTTCACCGGAATTGAGATCGACATAGAGGTTTTCGCGAAAGCGACGCTTGTCGAGCGTCAAGCCCACCTCGCGGCCAATTCCGTCGATCGTCTGGGTTGCAAGCAACGAAAGCGGGCGACAGTCCGTTAGGGCGCGGTCCGAGCGTATGATGGTCAGGTCGGAAGCGTTGAGCTGATCACCTCCGATCAGACCCAACAGCGCCGGATCGGACGCCGACAGAGTTTTTCCGTTCGGCGCTTCGATCTCAAGCGCCAGATCTTCGCTAGATGGAAACAGCGGTGTCAGGCCAGGACCGCGGGTTTCTGCATCGGTCAGGTTGCCCGGTACAAGCGTCAGCTCGGGACGGCGAAACCTCGGGCGAAATCGTAGCATTTCCTTCCTGCTTCGTGCGGTGAGGAATGGAAAGGCCTTGGGCGCGCCCCCATGATGGACAGCGTAGAGCCGGTCGCCGAGCACGCCGGCAAAGCTGACATAAGCCTCGGGTAGGGATTCTCCCGGCATGCTCTTTACCGGGTAACGCCAAACGCTTTCAAGTCGCCCAACAACCTTCATTACAATTCTCGTCTGACATTTCCTGATCGCGGCAGTCTGGACTACTCATCGTCATCATCATCATCGTCGTCTTCGTTGTCGACGTCGGCCTGGGCGGCGGCGTTATACGGCGTGTGGCCCTGGTCGTCCCAGAGCTTGCGATAGACGCCGTTGGCCGCGAGCAACTGCGCATGCGAGCCGCGCTCAATTGCCTTGCCGCCTGAAATCACGATGATCTCGTCCATCTCGACCACCGACGTCAGTCGGTGGGTCGACCAGATCATGGTGCGTCCTTCCGCCACCTTCATCAGCGTACGGTTGATCGCGGCTTCCGTGGTTTGGTCGAGTGCCGAGGTCGCTTCATCGAGCAGCAGCAGCGAGGGATTGCGGATGATGGCGCGCGCGATCGCGATGCGCTGGCGCTGGCCGCCGGACAGCGTGTCGCCGCGCTCGCCGACCGGCGTGTCGTATTTCTGCGGCAGGCTCATGATGTAGCGGTGAATCTCGGCCTTGCGCGCGGCTTCCTCGACCTCCTTGTCGGTGGCGCCTTCCTTGCCAAGCCGGATGTTCTCGCGGATCGACATGTTGAACAGCATGTTGTCCTGGAACACGACGGCCATGCCTCCGCGCAGCGACTCGCGGGTCACGCGGCGGATATCGACGCCGTCGATCGCCACCCGCCCCTCGTCCGGCGTGTAAAGACGCAGGATCAGGTTGAGCAGCGTACTCTTGCCCGAGCCGCTCGGCCCCACGATCGCGATGCGCTTGCCGACATCGAGCTCGAGGCTGAAATTGTCGAGCACCGGCGTCTCGCTGCCTTCGTAGGCAAAGGTGACGCGCTCGAAGGTGATGTCGTTGGTGATCGGCGGCAAATCCGGCGCGCCCGGCCGGTCGGCGCCGCGGGTCGGCTCATCCAGCAGTTCCTGGATGTGCCGCACGGCCGCCGCCGACTGGATCGACACCGGGATGAAATGCATCAAATGGGCGATGTTGTAGGACACCTCCCAGAACGCGCTCTCGAAGGTGACGAAGGTGCCGATGGTGATCTGGCCCTTGGTGGCGAGATAGGCGCCGATCGCCAGCACCACGAGATGCAGCAGCAGCACCGAAATGGTGACGGTGCGCTCCACCATGGTTGACAGGAACACGGCGGACGCCGTCTTGATGCGCACATCCTGGTTGCGCATGGTGAACCAGCCGAGCGTGCGCCGCTGCAGGCTGAACGCCTTGATCACGGCCTGCGCAGCCACGTTTTCCTGCACCGTGCCGAGCAGTGCCGCTTCATTAAGCTTCTGCTCGTAATTCGCCTGCACCGCCTTCGGCGTCAGGATTCGCGGCCCGATCAGCGTGATCGGGAATACCAGGAGGGCGACCGCCGCGAGCTGCCAGTTCAAAAACAGCATCAGGATGATGCCGGCGACCAGTTCCAGGAACGGCAAAGCGGCGCTGTTGGCGAACGTCTTGACCGAGCCCTCAAAGGCCGCGAGGTCGATCGAGAAGCGCGAGAGGATTTCGCCGCGCTTGGTGCGGGCAAAATACGACGCCGGCAGGTTCTGGACGTGCTCGAACAGCCGCGTCCGCACATCGGCAATGACGCACGCTGCCAGCCGCGCATCCCAGCGCTCGTACCAGACCGCGATGATCGAGGTGATGATACCGGCGACCGCGAGCACGCCGAGAATCTTGTAGAGCGCCTGAAAATCCTCTTCGCCCAGCGCATCGTCGATCAGGAATTTCAGGCTCAACGGCATGATGACGTTGAACAGTGTCTCGACGAGAACGCCGAAGGTCACGAAGACGAGCAGCTTCCTGTAATTGCCCAGATACGGCTTGACGAAGCCGTAGAAGGTCGCCAGCGCGCCGGCGGCTTCCTTGGCGGTGAAAACGACGAGGTCCTCGTCATCATCATCGTCGTCGAGCTCGATCTCGTCCTCTTCGTCGTCCTTGTCAGCATCGGGGGGGATGCCGGCCGCCTTACCACCGGCAACGGGTGCAGCAGCAGCCCCGGCCGCGAGCTTCTTCGCAAGCTCAGGATCGCCCGCCGGCGCGGGATTCTGATCATCCGAGGACGGAGGCTTGGGCGCCATGAAACCAACCGATGCTGCACGGCCGGCATGACCGCAAATCGAACGCGGCAGCGGCGGGCGCTACCGCAAGGATTCTATGCGATCGGGATCAATTCGGCAAACATTGGCGTGACCGACCCTGCTTCAGCGGTCACGCTCAATACAACCAGTCAGTGCTCAATCGTCCGATTCGACCTTGTCAAAAAACGAATAGCGCAGGCTGTCGGCGTCGGCATACCACTGCCCCGGCCCCTTGTTGGCAGCCAGCGTCGCTGCCCATACCGCATCGGTGCAGTCGCGCCGGTGCATCGAGAGGTCGAATCCGTTGCCGAAGAATAATTCAGACCATTCCCACCAGGTGCCGAGCTTCTTCACGCCGCGCAACAGGTCGTAACGGTCGATCAGTGCAGGGGCCATGTCCGACGTCACCGACCCGAACACCAGGCCGGTCTTCACGACGCGGTTCAGTTCGCGCACCGCCCGCGGGACCTGCCTTTCGGCGACATGACACAGACTGGTCTCGAACACGAAATCGAACTCGTCGTCCTTGAACGGCATGTCGACGATCGAGCCGAGCTTGTTGAACTTCTTCAGCGCCGTCGGCGTCTTGGCGTGGATCGCCCGGTTGTTCTCGATACCCCAGGCATCGATGCCGCGCTCGCGCAGCGCGCCCACCAACTCCCCGCTGGCGGAGCCGGCGACCAGGAGCTTGTAACCCTTGGTCCTGCTCCAGACGATCTTGATGAGTTCCGTCAGATAGGCCGGATCGGTAAACTGGCTCCAGACTTCGCTGTAGGGGCCCAGCCCGCGGTAATTCTCGAAATAGCTGCGATCGATCTTGTCGGGCGATACCTCGCCCTGTTGCGCACGCGCGCGGCGCAACCGCATCATCTCGGTCAAAATGATGTCGGTGGCGGCGTCGGAGGAATCGAGCAGCCCGTTCAGCGTCGAATCGAAAAGATAATCGCCGACCACCACGATTCCCGGATGCTGCTTCGGCTCGGGGCGATGGTTGGTCATGACGTCGCGCACCGGCAGGCCGCCGGGCAGCGCATTCACCGACGACAGCCAGCGGTGAATCTTGCCTTCCAGGAAATGATCGCGGGCGTTGCCGAACGAAGCCGGCAGCGACTTGATGGCGGCATCGATCAGTTCCTGATCGCTGAGATTGGCAAATGCCAGTGCGTCCGAGCCCGCGATCAGCCAGTTGAGCACGCCGTGCCTGCCGACGTCGTGGCGGGCGCCCTCGTTGTAGACGCAGCAGCCGCCGAACGCTTCCGACATGAACCAGGCGCCCGGGATCTTCTCGCCCCAGAACGGTTCGTCGAACAGGATCGAGACCCGCAAGTAATGCGCCGGACGGTCGAAATAGGCGACGTGCTTGACCATCGACTTGCGCAATTCCTCGCCGTCCCAGCCCATGGTGGCGAGCCAGGAATGCGGCAGACACATCAAGACCAGATCGAAATCCCGTGTCTCGGGGCCCTTCCCGTTCATCATGTTGAGCTGATAGCGGCCGGCAGCGGTTTTTCCGACCTTCAGCACGCGGTGATTGAGCTGGATGTCAGCGTCGACTTCCGAGCGCAGGCATTCGATCAACTGCTCATTGCCGTTCTGGATCGAGTACAGGCCGATGTAGCCGTCGATATCCATCACGAAGTTCTTCAGCGCATTCAGGCCGTTGGTGTTGTGGGCCTCGGTTGCGATATCCGAGCGCGCCATTACCTTGAAGAAGCGTTTGGCCGTGGGATCGTCGACTTCCTTGTCGAGCACTTCCTCGCAGGTCATGTAGGCCCAGGGATGCTCGTTATCGTGGGCGCCGACGCCCTCGTAATATTCGATCGGCGACACCAAATCGGCGCAGCGCTTGCGGAACGCCTCGATCGCAGCCGCGGTCTTCTCGCCATACTTGCGGCGCATGCCCGGCACGTCGTTGAGCAGCACGCCGTCGAGGTGCACCTGCTCGGCGTCCATCGGAATCGTCTGCAATCCGAAATGCTGGATCAGTTCCCGTAAGGGATCTGGGCCGGTCATCGAATAATCGTAGATTTCGGCGACGCCTGCTTCATACATGGCCGGCGCGGAATCGAATTTGCGCGAGACGATCTTGCCCCCGACCCGGTCGGACGCCTCGTAAATCGTGACGCGGCAGAGATCGCCAAGCTTTTTCTTCAAGTACCAGGCGCTCATCAAGCCGCCTGGGCCGCCCCCAACGATTGCAAGATCCAACATGTAAGTTCCGTGGCCCCTCCGCCGCCCCCTCCCCAAAGGAGGCGCCGGTCTAAACTAAATTACCAAAAGCCCTTTTCACCCTGAAGGGAAGATGAACAAAGCAGGTCCTCGCACCGCAACAAAGAAAGAAAGCAGCAAAAAGGCCGCCTTGCGCCGGCCTTTTGTCTTCGCACCGTATTCTTGCGGGGTCTCATTCTGCCGGCCGTTTCGCCTCCGGAGCTGCACGGCGCGGTTGTCTAACTCCCACGAAACGCCTTGCCGGCGAGCAGGCTGACAAGTTCCTGCTGGCGTGACAGACCGGTCTTCGATAACACGGCCTTGAGCTGGCTGCGCACCGTCTCCCGATTGACGCCCGTCGCATCCGCAAGCGCATCGATGGTGACAGCCTGGCCAATGCCCCGCGCCACGCGCGCCTCCGCCGGCGTCAGGTCGAACAAGCCTTGCAGGACTTCCGCCGTCGGCACCACGGCGCGATCGACCGGCGTCACCACCAATAGCGCGGTGGCCTGGGTGAAGATATCGCGCGCATCGCCGCGCACGGGGATCACATGTAGCACCATCGGCACTCGGTCCGCCGTCGCAGCGATCGGTATCGATTTGACGGTACGACCATCAGCAAGAGACCGCGGACCGAGCGCTTCCGCAAGCAGCGCGTCCGCCGCGACATCCGTCATCGTGACGCGCTCGATACGATCCTGAAACAGCGAAGGGACCAGCGCTTCGAACAGACCGTTTGCGGCGAACACCTGGCCGCGCCCGCGCAACACCGCGCCCGGCAGGCCAAGCACCTGCAACGCGTCAGCCTGCGCACGGGCGCGTTCGAAGCCGACGCGGTTTGCCGCAAGCGAAGCCCGGGCCAGATGCGGTCGCAGCCCATCCAGCAAGGCGACGACTTCGCGCGGCACCGGGCCATGATCCTGATGCCGCGGCATCACGATCGCGATTGAATCGCCGCTCGGCATCGGAATGATCGTCCCGGCGCGGTAGCCAAGGCCGTGTTTGCGGTAAAAGTTGCAATAGACGTCGTTGGTCGCAATCTCCTCCTCCGAGAGGAGATCATAGTCAGTGACGAAGCCTGCATGATTGAGGGCAATGGCGCGCGGCAGATTTGGATCGCGTTCGCTCCATCCCTCTCCCATGAACACCGGCATGAGCTGGTCATATTCGACAGAATTGACCGCGCTCGTGTAGCCATCGCGCACGCCGAACAGAAAGCCGCCGTTGCCGCCGATCGCTGCGCTGAGTTCGCCGAGCACAGCCGGCCAAAGCGACGGAATAAGCCCCGCCTCGTAAATGCGGTCGATCAGGGGTTCAGAATGAGCCGAGTCGCTCATGGGGAATTGCAAACATTACCGTTATGGCAGGAGGCCATTTCCTGACTTGATAGCAGCGGTCACCCATCCGGGTGAAGCAATATCGTCGCTCGTAAAAAGAAAAAGCCGGCTTCGCAGCCGGCTTTCCTGTTGATTGGCGTGGAACCCTTACTCCGCCGGCGGCAGCGCCAGCGGTTCGGCTTCCGGAGCGGTCGGCACGATGGCCGCCTGCTTCTCGCGTTCGTCCAGGATCAGCTTGTCGCGCTTGACGGCGACTTCGCGGATCTTGGCCATCGAGGCGCCGGTGCCCGCCGGGATCAGCCGGCCGACAATGACGTTTTCCTTGAGGCCTTCCAGCGGGTCCACCTTGCCGTTGACGGCGGCTTCGGTGAGCACGCGGGTGGTCTCCTGGAACGAGGCCGCCGAGAAGAACGAGCGGGTCTGCAGGCTCGCCTTGGTGATGCCGAGCAGAACCGGCGTTCCCGTGGCGGGCTTCTTGCCCTCTTCCTTGGCCTTCAGGTTGAGCGCGTCGAACTCGATCTTGTCGACCTGCTCGCCCGAGATCATGTCGGTGTCGCCCTGGTCGGTGACTTCGACCTTCTGCAGCATCTGACGGACAATCACCTCGATGTGCTTGTCGTTGATGAGCACGCCCTGCAGCCGGTAGACCTCCTGGATTTCGTTGACCAGATAGGCAGCGAGTTCCTCGATGCCCTTGATCGCCAGGATGTCGTGCGGCGCCGGATTGCCTTCGACGATGAAATCGCCCTTTTCGACGATGTCGCCGTCCTGCAGATGGATGTGCTTGCCCTTCGGGATCAGGTACTCGCGCGGCTCCTCGGTCTTGTCCATCGGCTCGATCGAGATGCGGCGCTTGTTCTTGTAGTCGCGGCCGAAACGGATCGTGCCGGCGATTTCCGCGATGATCGCCGCGTCCTTCGGCTTGCGGGCCTCGAACAGTTCGGCCACCCGCGGCAGACCGCCGGTGATGTCGCGGGTCTTGGCGCTTTCGGTCGAGATACGCGCCAGGATGTCGCCGGCCTTGACCTTCGCGCCGGTATCTACCGACAGGATGGCGTCGACCGACAGCATGTAGCGGGCATCGCCGCCGCGCGGCAGCTTGAGCACCTTGCCGTCCTTGCCCTTGACCACGATGGCCGGACGCAGGTCGGCACCACCGCGCGACGCACGCCAATCGATGACGACGCGCTTGGCGATACCGGTGGATTCGTCGAGCGTTTCCGAGATCGACTGGCCCTCGACGAGGTCCTCGAACCCGATGGTGCCCTCGACTTCGGTGAGAACCGGACGGGTGTAGGGATCCCACTCCGCGATGCGCTGGCCGCGCTTGACCATGTCGCCTTCGTCGACGTGCATGCGCGCGCCGTACTGAATGCGGTGGGTCGCACGCTCGGTTCCGTCGGCATCGACGATCGCAACGACCATGTTGCGAACCATCGCGATCAAGTGACCTTCGCTGTTTCGGGCGATGGACTTGTTCTTGATGGTGACCTTGCCCTCGAAGTTCGATTCGACGAACGACTGCTCGTTGATCTGCGCCGCGCCGCCGATGTGGAACGTGCGCATCGTGAGCTGCGTGCCGGGTTCACCGATCGACTGGGCGGCGATGACGCCGACCGCCTCGCCGTGGTTGACCGGCGTGCCGCGGGCCAGATCGCGGCCGTAGCACTTGCCGCAGATGCCGTTGACGAGTTCGCAGGTCAGCGCCGAGCGAATCTTCACTTCCTGGATGCCGGCCTGCTGGATGGCGTCGACATGCGTCTCCTCCATCAGCGTGCCGCGCTTGACCACGACCTTGTTGGTCGCGGGATCGCGCAGATCCTCGCCCGCGGTGCGGCCGAGAATACGCGAGGCCAGCGAAGCAACGACCGTGCCGGCATCCACGATGGCGCGCATCTTGATGCCGAGCTTGGTGCCGCAATCGTCCTGCGTGATGATGCAGTCCTGCGCGACGTCGACCAGGCGGCGGGTCAGGTAACCGGAGTTCGCGGTCTTCAACGCGGTGTCCGCGAGACCCTTGCGGGCGCCGTGGGTCGAGTTGAAGTATTCGAGCACCGACAGACCTTCCTTGAAGTTGGAAATGATCGGCGTCTCGATGATCTCACCCGACGGCTTCGCCATCAGGCCGCGCATGCCGGCGAGCTGACGCATCTGGGCCGGCGAACCGCGCGCGCCCGAATGCGCCATCATGTAGATCGAGTTGATGTCGGCGTCGGCGCCCTTCGGCGTCTTCTTGGTCGAGGAGATTTCCTTCATCATCTCCTTGGCGATTTCTTCGGTCGCCTTCGACCAGGCGTCGACCACCTTGTTGTACTTCTCGCCATGGGTGATCAGGCCGTCGTTGTACTGCTGCTCGAAATCCTTCGCCAGCGTACGGGTGGTGTCGACGATCTTCCACTTGCTGTGCGGCACGACCATGTCGTCCTTGCCGAAGGAGATGCCGGCCTTGAACGCATTGTAGAAGCCGAGCGCCATGATGCGGTCGCAGAAGATCACGGTCTCCTTCTGACCGCAGTGGCGGTAGACCTGGTCGATCACGCCGGAGATTTCGCGCTTGGTCATCAGCTTGTTGATGATCTCGTACGAAATCCGCGGGTTCTTCGGCAGCACGTTGCCGAGCATGACGCGGCCCGCAGTGGTCTCGATCCAGCGCTTGGTCGCCTTGCCGCTCTCGTCGGTGCCCTCCCACCGGTACTTGATCTTGGTGTGGAGGTGGATGACCTTCGAATGCAGGGCGTGCTCGAGCTCGGCCATGTCGCCGAAGATCTTGCCCTCGCCGGGCAGGCCTTCACGCATGATCGAGAGATAATAGAGGCCGAGCACGATGTCCTGCGACGGCACGATGATCGGCTGACCGTTCGCCGGATGCAGGATGTTGTTGGTCGACATCATCAGGACGCGCGCTTCCAACTGCGCTTCCAGCGACAGCGGAACGTGCACGGCCATCTGGTCGCCGTCGAAGTCGGCGTTGAACGCCGCGCAAACCAGCGGATGGAGCTGGATCGCCTTGCCTTCGATCAACACCGGCTCGAATGCCTGGATGCCGAGGCGGTGCAGCGTCGGCGCGCGGTTGAGCAGCACCGGATGCTCGCGGATCACCTCGTCGAGGATATCCCAGACCTCGGGACGCTCCTTTTCGACCAGCTTCTTCGCCTGCTTCACGGTGGTGGACAGACCCTTGGCGTCGAGCCGCGAGTAGATGAACGGCTTGAACAGTTCGAGCGCCATCTTCTTCGGCAGGCCGCACTGATGCAGCCGCAACTCGGGACCGACCACGATCACCGAACGGCCCGAATAGTCGACGCGCTTGCCGAGCAGGTTCTGCCGGAAACGGCCCTGCTTGCCCTTGAGCATGTCGGCCAGCGACTTCAGCGGGCGCTTGTTGGCGCCGGTGATGACGCGGCCGCGGCGGCCGTTGTCGAACAGCGCGTCGACAGCCTCCTGCAGCATGCGCTTTTCATTGCGGATGATGATGTCGGGCGCGCGCAGCTCCATCAGCCGCTTCAAGCGGTTGTTGCGGTTGATGACGCGGCGGTAGAGGTCGTTGAGATCCGAGGTCGCGAAGCGGCCGCCGTCGAGCGGCACCAGCGGACGCAGGTCCGGCGGAATCACCGGCACCACGGTCAGGATCATCCACTCCGGCTTGTTGCCGGAATAGCGGAACGCTTCGACGATCTTCAGGCGCTTGGCGAGCTTCTTGTGCTTGATGTCGGATTCAGTCTCCTGCATCTCCGCGCGCAGGGACTGCTCGAGCTTTTCGAGCTCAAGACCCTTCAACAGCTCGCGAATCGCTTCCGCCCCGATCATGGCGGTGAACGAATCCTGGCCGTATTCGTCCTGCGCCTTCAGGTACTCGTCTTCCGACAAGAGCTGACGGTCCTTGAGCGCGGTCAGCCCCGGCTCCAGCACGACGTAGTATTCGAAGTACAGGATCCGCTCGAGATCCTTCAGCGTCATGTCGAGCAGAAGGCCGATGCGCGACGGCAGCGACTTCAGGAACCAGATGTGGGCAACAGGTGCCGCCAGTTCGATATGACCCATGCGCTCGCGCCGGACGCGCGACAGCGTCACTTCGACCGAGCACTTTTCGCAGATGATGCCCTTGTACTTCATGCGCTTGTATTTGCCGCACAAGCACTCGTAATCCTTGATCGGCCCGAAGATGCGGGCGCAGAACAGGCCGTCGCGCTCCGGCTTGAAGGTCCGGTAGTTGATGGTCTCCGGCTTTTTGATCTCGCCGTAGGACCAGGACAGAATCTTCTCCGGGGACGCAATCGAGATCCGGATCTGGTCGAAGACCTGGGCCGGAGTCGTCGGATTGAAGAGATTCATAATTTCTTGGTTCATCGTCTTCTCCTCGCGTGCCGGTCGTCACCGGCAGCAAATTCGAAACTTTTATTTGGTGCGCGCCCCACTCAACGTCCGAGAGGAGCGCGAATGCCCGGCCCTTTTGCGCGAAGCTTGCCTCGCGCTTTGGGCCGGACATGGAATCTCAAGCGTTACTCAGCCGCCTCGGACGTCGGCGCCGGTCCCATCTTGGAATTGTGCAGGTCGACGTTGAGGCCGAGCGAGCGCATTTCCTTGACCAGCACGTTGAACGATTCCGGAATACCCGCCTCGAACGTGTCGTCGCCACGCACGATCGCCTCGTACACCTTGGTACGGCCGGCAACGTCGTCCGACTTCACGGTCAGCATTTCCTGCAGCGTGTAGGCCGCGCCGTAGGCTTCCAGCGCCCACACCTCCATTTCGCCGAAACGCTGGCCGCCGAACTGCGCCTTGCCGCCCAGCGGCTGCTGGGTGACGAGCGAGTACGGACCGATCGAACGCGCGTGGATCTTGTCGTCGACCAGATGGTGCAGCTTGAGCATGTAGATGTAGCCCACCGTCACCTTGCGATCGAAGGCGTCGCCGGTGCGGCCGTCATAGACGGTCGACTGGCCGGAGGCGTCGAAGCCCGCGAGCTTCAGCATCTCCTCGATGTCGGCTTCCTTGGCGCCGTCGAACACCGGCGTCGCGATCGGCACGCCGTGGCTCAGATTGCGGCCCAGCTCCATCAGCTCGTTGTCGTTCAGCGTCTTGATGGTTTCATCGTCGCCATAGATCTTCTTCAAGGTCTCGCGCAGCGGCTTGAGATCCTGCTTCTGATAATAGCCGTCGATGGTCTGGCCGATGCGCTTGCCGAGGCCGGCGCAGGCCCAACCGAGATGCGTCTCCAGAATCTGGCCGACGTTCATGCGCGAGGGCACGCCGAGCGGATTGAGCACGATATCCGCGTGCGTACCGTCCTCGAGGAACGGCATGTCCTCGATCGGAACGATCTTGGACACCACACCCTTGTTGCCGTGGCGGCCGGCCATCTTGTCGCCGGGCTGGATCTTGCGCTTCACCGCGACAAAGACCTTGACCATCTTCATCACGCCGGGCGGCAACTCGTCGCCACGCTGCAGCTTTTCGACCTTGTCGAGGAAGCGCTGTTCAAGGCCCTTCTTCGATTCGTCGTACTGCTTCCGCATCGCCTCGATTTCGGCCATCAGCTTGTCGTTCGGTGACGCGAACATCCACCACTGCGACTTCGGATACTCCTCGAGCACGGCGCGCGTGATCTTGGTGTCCTTCTTGAAGCCCTTCGGCCCCGCGATGCCCTGGCGGTTTTCCAGCAGCTCGGCGAGGCGACCGTAGACGTTACGGTCAAGGATCGCCTGCTCGTCGTCACGGTCCTTGGCCAGACGCTCGATCTCTTCCCGCTCGATCGCCAGCGCGCGCTCGTCCTTGTCGACGCCGTGGCGGTTGAACACGCGCACTTCCACGATCGTGCCCTGCACGCCCGGAGGCACGCGCAGCGAGGTGTCGCGGACGTCGGAAGCCTTTTCGCCGAAGATGGCGCGCAAAAGCTTTTCTTCCGGCGTCATCGGGCTTTCGCCCTTCGGCGTGATCTTGCCGACCAGGATGTCGCCGGCGCGGACTTCGGCGCCGATATAGACGATGCCGGCTTCATCGAGGTTTTTCAGCGCTTCTTCCGAAACGTTCGGAATGTCGCGGGTGATTTCCTCAGGTCCGAGCTTGGTGTCGCGGGCCATCACCTCAAACTCCTCGATGTGGATCGAGGTGAAGACGTCGTCCTTCACGATCCGCTCGGAGAGCAGGATCGAGTCTTCGAAGTTGTAGCCATTCCACGGCATGAACGCGACCAGCACGTTGCGGCCGAGCGCGAGCTCGCCGAGATCGGTCGAGGGACCGTCGGCGATGATGTCGCCCTTCTTGACGATGTCGCCGACCTTCACCAGCGGACGCTGGTTGATGCAGGTCGACTGGTTGGAGCGCTGGTACTTCATCAGCCGGTAGATATCGACGCCCGACTTGGTCGGATCGAGATCTTCGGTGGCGCGTATCACGACGCGGGTGGCGTCGATCTGGTCGATCACGCCGGAACGGCGGGCGGCGATCGCGGCACCGGAGTCACGGGCCACCACGCCTTCCATGCCGGTACCGACGAACGGCGCCTCGGCGCGAACCAGCGGCACCGCCTGGCGCTGCATGTTCGAGCCCATCAGCGCGCGGTTGGCGTCGTCGTTCTCGAGGAACGGGATCAGCGCCGCGGCAACAGAGACGAGCTGCTTCGGCGACACGTCCATATAGTCGACCTTGTCCGGCGTGATCGGCAGCACTTCGCCGGCGTGACGGCAGACGATCAGGTCTTCGGTGAAGCGGCCCTTGGCATCGAGCGGCACGTTGGCCTGCGCCACGCGATAACGGCCCTCCTCCATCGCCGAGAGGTACACGACCTCGTCGGTGACGCGACCGTCCTTCACCTTGCGGTATGGCGTTTCGACGAAGCCGTACTTGTTGACGCGCGCGAACGTCGCCAGCGAGTTGATCAGGCCGATGTTCGGACCTTCCGGCGTCTCGATCGGGCAGATGCGGCCGTAGTGCGTCGGATGCACGTCGCGCACCTCGAAGCCGGCGCGCTCGCGGGTCAGACCGCCCGGTCCAAGCGCCGAGAGGCGGCGCTTGTGGGTGATCTCCGACAGCGGGTTGGTCTGGTCCATGAACTGCGAGAGCTGGGACGAGCCGAAGAACTCGCGCACTGCGGCAGCCGCCGGCTTGGCGTTGATCAGGTCCTGCGGCATCACGGTGTCGATATCGACGCTGGACATGCGCTCCTTGATCGCGCGCTCCATGCGCAGGAGACCGATGCGATACTGGTTCTCCATCAGCTCGCCGACCGAACGCACACGGCGGTTACCGAGATGGTCGATGTCGTCGATCTCGCCCTTGCCGTCGCGCAGGTCGACCAGCGTCTTGATGACCGCCAGGATGTCTTCCTTGCGCAGCGTGCGGTGGGTGTCGGGCGCATCGAGTTCGAGGCGCATGTTCATCTTGACGCGGCCGACCGCGGAGAGGTCATAACGCTCGGCGTCGAAGAACAGCGACTGGAACATGGTCTGGGCCGAATCGATCGTCGGCGGCTCGCCCGGACGCATCACGCGGTAGATGTCGAACAGCGCGTCTTCACGCGTCATGTTCTTGTCGGCATGCAGCGTGTTGCGGATGTAGGCACCGACATTGACGTGGTCGATGTCGAGCAGCGGCAGTTCCTTGTAGCCCTGCTCGTTCAATGCCTTCAGCGACTTCTCGGTGAGCTCCTCGCCGGCCTCGGCGTAGATTTCACCGGTCTTCGGGTTGACGAGATCCTCGGCGAGATAGTTGCCGATCAGCTCTTCATCCGACAGGCGCAGGGCTTTCAGGCCCTTTTCCTGCAACTGGCGCGCCGCGCGCACGGTCAGCTTCTTGCCGGCCTCGAGCACCACCTTGCCGGTGTCGGCGTCGATCAGGTCGTTGATGGTCGAGTAGCCGCGGAAACGGGCGGCGTCGAACGGCACGCGCCAGCCGTCCTTGGCGCGCTTGAAATTGATCTTCTTGTAGAAGGTGGACAGAATCGTCTCGCCGTCGAGACCGAGCGCGTACATCAGCGAGGTCACGGGGATCTTGCGGCGGCGGTCAATGCGCGCGAACACGATGTCCTTGGCGTCGAACTCGATGTCGAGCCAGGAACCGCGATACGGAATCACGCGCGCGGCAAACAACAGCTTGCCGGACGAATGAGTCTTGCCCTTGTCGTGGTCGAAGAACACGCCGGGCGAACGGTGCATCTGCGAGACGATGACGCGCTCAGTGCCGTTGACGACGAAGGTGCCGTTCATGGTCATGAGCGGGATGTCGCCCATGTAGACGTCCTGCTCCTTGATGTCCTTGACCGACTTGGCGCCGGTTTCCTCGTCGATATCGAACACGATCAGGCGCAGTGTCACCTTCAGCGGCGCAGCATAGGTCATGCCGCGCTGGCGGCACTCGTCGACGTCGTATTTCGGCGGCTCGAATTCGTAGCGGACGAATTCCAGCATCGAGGTGCCGGAGAAATCCGAGATCGGGAACACTGAGCGGAACACCGCCTGCAGGCCCTCGTCCAGCCGGCCGCCCGGAGGTTCATCGACCATCAGGAACTGGTCGTAAGACGCCTTCTGAACCTCGATCAGGTTCGGCATCTCGGCGACTTCCTTGATGTGTCCGAAGAACTTGCGGACCCGTTTGCGACCGGTGAATGTCTGCTGCGCCATCGTGGCCTCTCATTTTCGTCGCCTTAGTAGGCGAACCTTCCGAAGCGCGACTGCCATCGCCCCCGGGTTGAATTGTCGAATCGCTCAAAAGGAACAAAGCCCACTTTCAGGAATTAAATCCTGAATCCGCACTTTAGACCTTCAAAACGCAAAACGACGCGCGGGCGCATGACTGCACCCGCCCGTCATAACTGGTGGTTTCACGGACTGAAAAAGCCCGAAATCTGACTGTCTCCCAACGGGTTACGCCGGGAACCCTGCCGTCCCCGCCGCCTACCGTCTTTTCCTGCTGCCGCCACGATATGGGGCGGAATAGTGGAGATTCGAGGGGCTAACCCCAAGAATCCCCACACTTTTCTGTGTAGTACGCTTACTTCAGCTCAACCTTGGCGCCAGCCTTTTCGAGCTGGGCCTTGAGTTTGTCGGCCTCTTCCTTGTTCACGCCTTCCTTGACCGGCTTGGGCGCGCCTTCGACGAGGTCCTTGGCTTCCTTGAGGCCCAGGCCGGTAATGGCGCGGACTTCCTTGATGACTTCGATCTTCTTTTCGCCAGCGGAAGCGAGAACGACGGTGAAGTCGGTCTTTTCTTCAGCCGGAGCAGCAGCGGCGCCGCCACCCGCGGGACCGGCAACCGCCACGGCGGCAGCGGCGGAAACGCCCCACTTTTCTTCGAGGAGCTTCGCGAGCTCGGCAGCTTCGAGCACCGTGAGGCTCGAGAGGTCGTCGACGATTTTCTGTAGGTCAGCCATTGATCAGTTCCTTAAAGGTTTGGTTCGAACCAGATTTGATTTGCGAAGGGTCAGGCCGCTTCACTCTTTGAGGCATAGGCATGGACGACGCGCGCGAGCTTGGCCGCGGGCGCAGTGGAGAGCTGAGCGATCTTGGTCGCCGGCGCCACCAGGAGGCCGACGAGCTTGCCGCGCAATTCGTCCAGCGACGGCAAGGAGGCAAGTGCCTTCACGCCGTTCACATCCAGGACGGTTTTACCCATCGAGCCGCCGAGAATGACGAACTGCTCGTTCGTCTTTGCGAACTCCATGGCAACCTTCGGCGCCGCTACCGGATCGTTTGAAGTCGCGATCACGGTCGGCCCTTTCAAAAGGGAGCCAATAGCAACGACGTCCGTGCCTTCAAGAGCAATTTTGGCGAGACGGTTCTTCGAGACCTTCACCGACGCGCCCGCCTGCTTCATCTGCGTACGCAGCTTCTGCATCTGGGCCACGGTGAGGCCGGAATAATGGGCGACGACTGCAACGCTCGTGGTCTTGAAGACCTCGTTCAGCGCCTCAACCGCGTCCTTTTTTGCCGCTCTTTCCACAGCAAGCTCTCTCCGGTTGGCGGCCTTCGCTTACGAGCGAGACCGCCGGGTTGCACCCATCGTCTCGCCCAAAACCTGACCTCTAGACACCAGTCTCAAGGACACGCCGGGCAGACGACATTTGAAAAGCCTGCCCTCCCGAACCAGATGGCGCGGGGTGTCGAGGTTCGAACCAAATCAGCGATGGCGCCGCGCAAGGCGACGCTAAAGCGAAATCCGGTCTTCACCCGTCTATGCAGGCCATAAGATTAAGCCGTTGAGGAACTTGCGTTTCTTCGCGGGCGCCTGCAGTCTCGGACAGGATCGGGGCCATCCGGCAAGCCGAAGGACCCCTGCCGCATTCCACGAAACGATGAGTTTTCGTTCCTTTCGAGCAATCCATGCGGATGTCCTGAAAGGAATGATCTCCTACCGTAACGGGTTTTCGGAATGCGCGCACAGACGTGCCAGCAGCTACGGCCAGCACGCCTGGAAGCCATTGTTTAACGAGTCTTGCCCGGCTTGCCAAGAGCAAAATTCACACCAGTTCACGGACCGGCCGGACAACAATTTTTCTTTGATGGTTCCGTCACACCGGCGACGTTTGCCTCGTCTTGGCCGCAGGAGGTTCTCATGCGGCGTCAGTTGGCAGCCATTCTTGCAATACCCACGGTTCTAAACGGGCTGGTCATGCTCGTGGCCGGACCGCTCTGGTACGAAACCGTCCCCGGGGTGCCGGACACCGGCCCGTTCAATCCACATTTTGTTCAGGACATCGGTGCGGCGTTCCTCGTGGCCGGCCTGGCACTGGCCGCGCGGGCATGGCGCCCCCGCTATTGGCCGGCGGCCGTGGCAGGCGCCGGCTTCCTCGCCGCGCACGGTCTGATCCACCTGGTGCTGATCGTTAGCGGGCACGCCCACAACGCCGCGTTCGATCTTCTTGCCGTGGTCCTGCCCTCCGCACTCGCCCTCTATTCCGCCTTTCCCAACCAAGGAGAACAATATTCGTAGTTGGATCGCCCGCCGCAGTTTGCGCGCATTCGCCAAACGCTACGGTTACGACGTCAGCTATCTCGAAATGATGCTGATCGAATCGCCTGGCGCCTTTTTCAAGTTCGCGCCCATCATGAAGGCGGCCGCGCACCGCGAGGCGGTCCCGACCGATGCGAGTTTCGCTGCCAAAATCGTCGGCGCGCTGGCGGAGGATTGCGGCCCCTGCACACAACTGGTCGTCGACATGGCGCTGGAAGCGGGCATGGCCAAGGACCAGATTGAGGCGGTTCTTCGCCGCGATCCGCGCGCAATGAATGATGCGACCATGCTCGGGTTCCGGTTTGCCGACGCCGTGGTGCGCCGCTCCGCCAACGACGACGAGTTTCGCGACGCCGTCCGCGCCCAATGGGGCTCGAAAGGCGTGATAGACCTGACCATGGCGCTGCAGCTCGGCCGCATGTTCCCGATGGTGAAAGCCGGGCTCGGCTATGCCAAGGAGTGCCGCCGCGTCTCGGTGAATGGGCACGATGTCGATGTCGTCAAACAGGCTGCATGACGGCGACCCGCTGGCGCCCCATCGCGGGCGTCTGCTCGGGCTCGCCTATCGCATGCTCGGCAGCCGCAGCGACGCCGAAGACGTCGTGCAGGACGCCTATCTCCGCTTTGCCGGCGCCCAGGATGTCCGCAACGCGGAAGCGTTTCTCGTCACCATCGTGACACGGCTTTGTCTCGATCGCCTGAAGAGCGCGAAGGCGCAGCGGGAGATCTATATCGGGCCTTGGCTTCCGGAGCCGGTGTGCGACGCGGAAAGCCTGTCGGCCGAAGCCGCCACCGAACTGGCCGACGACCTATCGTTCGCCTTGTTGCTGGCGTTGGACCGGCTTTCTCCGATGGAGCGCGCGGCCTTCCTGCTGCACGATGTGTTCGACACGCCGTTTTCCGAAATCGCCGCGATGCTCGACCATAGCGAGGCCGCCTGTCGTCAACTTGCCTCGCGCGCCCGCCGAGCGGTGCGCGACAACCGCCCGCTACCCGCGGCCGCGCCGGACAATCACGCGCGCCTGTTGCGTGCTTTTAGCGAAGCGGTTGCCAGCGGCGACGTCAGCCGGCTGGCCGAATTGCTGCGCGAGGACGCGGTTGCGATCACCGATGGCGGCGGCCGCAAATTCGCGGCACGCAATCCGATTGTTGGGAAAGACAAGGTCGCCCGCTTCTTCGTCGGCATTGCCGGCAAAACCGCCGGCCAGGACGTCCGTATCGAGCCGGCTGTCATCAACGGCGCCATTGGCGCGCTACTCTATCTCGATGGCGAACTCGACCTCACCTTGAGCATGGCGATCGATGGCGAAAGAATCGCCGCGATCTATGTCGTCCGCAACCCCGACAAGCTGCGCCACGTGCCGCGCCCCAGTTGAATGCGGATCGGTCAGCAGGAACCGATCCGCATGGATAGCTCGACGTCCTCGCCGAATGGCGTGGACAGATAGCCGCCGGCCGACGCGCGCACGCGCGCCAGATAGTCGGGGCTGTCGTCGGCATTGTCGGCGACGATTAAGGCGCCCGGCCGAAGGCGGCTCTCGACCAGGCTCAGGATTTCCGGATAGAGCGCTTTGGCCCCGTCGAGCAGCAGCAGGTCGAGCGTATCGGGGAGCTCGACGCTGAGCGTCTGCAGGGCGTCTCCCTCCCGAATCTCCACGAGGTCGATGAGCCCGCCGGCCATCAGATTGTCGCGGGCTCGCGTCACCTTGGACTGCTCGAACTCACTGGTGATCAAGCGGCCACCGCCATTGTCCCGCAATGCTGCGGCGAGGTGCAGGGTCGAGATGCCGAACGAGGTCCCAAACTCGACGATCGTTCGCGCGCGAGAGCTTCGCGCCAGCATGTAGAGTAGCGCGCCGGTTTCTCGCGAGACGGCGAGCGGAGCATTCTTCAGGCGCCCGTAGAGGTCGCGGTAATCGGTCTCGCTGCGCATCATGCGCGCGCGAGCTTCGTGCGAGAGATCGGCCACGGCAGCCTCGGTCTCTGCTGAGGCCGCGTCGGCCTCTTCGAACAGGCGATCCAACAGGGGCGCAAGCGGGGTGGTGGTCAGCGTGGTCATGCAGGTCTCCGGTCTGGGTGAGCGCGTCGTTGCGCCGGACCAAAATACGACTAATCATTCGCGTTATCTAATCGCATTCCCGCCGCTCCTGATGACCGATCGTCGAAGTCCTTCAGTTTCCTCGCGAAAACAGCCCCAGCAGGCCCGCTCGACCGAGCTCGTCGCGGCGATCCTGGGTGCTGCTGTTCAGGTTTTGGAGAAGGAAGGCGCGCAACGCTTCACGACGGCGCGGGTGGCCGAGAAGGCCGGCGTCAGCGTCGGATCGCTGTATCAATACTTCCCGAACAAGGCGGCGATCCTCTTCCGCCTCCAGAGCGACGAATGGCGGCAGACGACCGAGCTGCTGCGCGGCATCCTTGAGGACGTCCGGAGACCGCCGCTCGAACGGCTGCGTACGCTGGTCCACGCCTTCATCCGCTCGGAATGCGATGAGGCCGCGGTGCGTGTCGCACTCGATGACGCTGCCCCGCTCTACCGCGATGCTCCGGAGGCGCACGAAGCGAGGGCGTCGGGGGACCGCACTGTCCAGCTCTTCATGCAGGAAGCGCTGCCCGAAGCCTCGGAGGCGACGCGTGCACTGGCCGGTGAGCTGATCACAACGACGCTCAGCGCGGTGGGAAAGCAGTTTTCGGAAAGTCCTCGAATCCCTGCCGAGATCGAGACCTATGCCGACGCCATGGCGGATATGTTTTGCGCCTACCTCAAAGGGCTCGCGCACCGCGGAGACGATCAGGCGGAGCTTGACGTCACGGGGTGAGCGAGCGGCTTACCGGCAAAGAACGCCTCAAGATTGGCCAACACGCAGTTCTGCATCGCCACATGCGACTCCAGCGTATGGCCGCCGATGTGCGGAGAGAGCACGACATTGGGCAGCGCCGTCAGGGCGTCCGGCGCATGCGGCTCCTTCGCATAGACGTCGAGGCCTGCGCCGGCGATGGTCTGATCGGTCAGTGCCGCAATCAGCGCAGGCTGGTCGATCACCGAGCCGCGCGAAATATTGACGACGTAACCATCCTTGCCGAGCTTGCGCAGAATATTGGCATCGACGACGTGATGGGTATCGGCGCCCGCCCGCACCGCGACCATCAGGACACTGCACCATTCGGCCAGCGCATCAAGCGTCGGAAAATATTGATAGGGAACGTCGTGCTGGCGACGGCTGAAATAGCCGACCTCGGTCTCGAACGCGGCCACCCGCGCCGCGATCTTGCGGCCGATTTCGCCCATGCCGTAGACGCCGATTTTTCGGCCAAGCATGCCCGCCTGCGGTCGCATCATGGGCGAAGGCTTTGCGGCCGCCCAACTTCCGCCCCGTACGTAATCGTCCGCCACCAGTAACCGCCGCGTAGCCGCCAGCATCAGCGTGACCGCGATATCCGCGACCGACGCCGCATTGGCGCCTGGGCTGTGACCGACGGCGATCTTCCGTTTCGCCGCCGCCACCAGATCGACGCCGTCATAACCGGTGCCGTAGCAGATGATCGCGCCCAGTTTCGGCATCATGTCCATCGCGTCGCCACGAAGCGGCGTGCCGCCCGCCGTGATCAGTGCTCTGATGTCCGCGAGTTGCTCGGCGGAGAACACCTCATTCGGCGCCTTGCCGGCGGCGTTCAGCAATTCAAAGCGTTCGCCAAAGCGCTCCATCTGGGCTTTCGGGAAACGCGAATAGATCAGGACTTTCTCGGGCATTGTTCTTCCTTCTTGCCAAGTCCTTGCCAAGTCCGACGGGGCGACGATTACGCAAAAGCGACATCAAACGCAAAGGGCGGAATCGGTTGCCCGATTCCGCCCCTGCAATTCACTTAAACCGCCACGAACTAGCCGAGCAGCGTGCCCGGCTCGACCTTGACGCCCGGGCCCATGGTGGAGGAGACCGCTACGCGCTGGATGTAGGTACCCTTGGCGCCGGCCGGCTTTGCCTTCGCCACCGCATCCGCAAGTGCCTTGACGTTCTGCACCAGCTTTTCTTCGGAGAACGACGCCTTGCCGACACCGGCCTGCACGATGCCGGCCTTCTCGACGCGGAATTCGACCGAGCCGCCCTTGGCGCCCTTCACGGCTGACGTGACGTCCATCGTCACGGTGCCGATCTTCGGGTTCGGCATCATGCCGCGCGGGCCGAGCACCTTACCGAGGCGGCCAACCAGCGGCATCATGTCGGGGGTTGCGATACAACGGTCGAAGTCGATCGTGCCGCCCTGGACCTTCTCGACCAGGTCTTCGGCGCCGACGACGTCAGCACCGGCAGCCTTGGCTTCGTCCGCTTTGGCGCCACGGGCGAACACGCCGACGCGCAGCGTGCGGCCGGTGCCGTTCGGCAGGTTGACGACGCCGCGAACCATCTGGTCGGCGTGGCGCGGGTCGACGCCGAGATTGATCGCGATCTCGATCGTCTCGTCGAACTTCGACGTGGCGCGTTCCTTGACCATCTTGATGGCATCCGCGAGCGGATAGAGCTTCTCGCGGTCGATGCCCTCACGGACCTTCTTCAAACGTTTTCCGATTGCCATGGTCCGTTACCCCGCAACTTCCAGACCCATCGAACGGGCGGAGCCCTCGACCATCTTCATGGCCGACTCGACGGAATCGCAATTGAGATCCTTCATCTTCTTCTCGGCGATCTCGCGCACCTGCGCGCGTGTCACCTGGCCCGCCTTGTCGCGGCCCGGAGCTTTCGAGCCGGACTGGATTTTGGCAGCCTGCTTGAGGAAGTAGGACATCGGCGGCGTCTTCATCTCGAAAGTGAAGGAACGGTCCGCATATATGGTGATGATCACCGGGATCGGGGTGTTCTTTTCTTCCTTCTGCGTCTGCGCGTTGAACGCCTTGCAGAATTCCATGATGTTGAGGCCGCGCTGACCAAGCGCGGGGCCGATCGGGGGAGACGGATTGGCCGCACCCGCCGGCACCTGAAGCTTCAGGTATCCGGTCACTTTCTTTGCCATGTATCGCTCCTGTTGTGCCGGCCGGGGCCGGCGGTTTCAGGGTCCGTGGTTCGGTTGAAGCGCGGTTGGCGACCGCCCTCATCCTCCCACGGCCTTAGTTGACGCGAAGACAAGCTTCGCGCCGCTCCGATCAGACCTTCTCGACCTGACCGAATTCCAGTTCGACGGGCGTGGCGCGGCCGAAGATCGACACCGCGACCTTCACGCGCGAACGCGCTTCGTCAATTTCCTCGACCACGCCGGAGAACGACGCGAACGGACCATCGGCCACGCGGACGTTCTCGCCGATTTCAAACGACACCGTGGCCTTCGGCCGCTCAACACCTTCCTGCACCTGCTGCAGGATGTGCATCGCCTCGGATTCGGAGATCGGCATCGGCTTGTTTTCGGCGCCGAGGAAGCCCGTCACCTTTGGCGTGTTCTTGATGAGATGGAACGCCTCGTCGGTCAGTTTCATCTTCACCAGCACGTAGCCCGGGAAGAACTTGCGCTCCGCATCGATCTTGCGGCCGCGGCGCACCTCGGTGACCTTTTCGGTCGGCACCAGCACCTGGTCGAACAGTTCCTCGAGGCCGCGCTGCTTCGCCTGCTCGCGGATCGATTCCGCCACCTTCTTCTCGAAATTCGAGTAGGCGTGAACGATATACCAGCGCTTGTCCATCGTAAGGGTTCCGGTGCTCATCATTGGACGCCCAGCAGGAAGGTGACGACGTAGCGGATGATCAAATCCGACAGGAAGAAAAAGATCGAAGCCAATGCGACCATCACGAAGACCATGATCGTCGTGATCGTCGTCTCGCGGCGCGTCGGCCAGGTGACCTTGGCGGTCTCCGAGCGCACTTCCTGCAAGAATTTGAACGGGCTGAAAGCCATCGTTGGTTACCGCGTCCTTCGTGAGACGATTGCGATTTAAAGCGAATTCAAACAGCCCTCTAGTGCCCAGCCCTCTCTCGAAGGATGAGCCGCCAAGCGGGCTCGATTGTTCGGGGGAATTCAAAGCCGCGCCGGATATCCGCATCTCAACGGGCCGGCAGCAGGTGGCGGGTATCTACTGCCGCCCGGGCAAAAGGTCAAGGTACGGGGTGCCGCGGCCCCTGTTCGGCTGGCTGAACGGGACGGAGCCATTGGTTAACCCGCCGGTACCGTGTCGGCTCAAATGCACCCAAGGCCGCCACCCTGATTTTAAAAGCTCCTGGATATCCTGTTTGCTCCACTGGGATAGTGAGACGACCATGGCACTGTTGGGCCAAGACTGCGAAAGACCTTCGGGCGAGACCGCCTGGACCATTCTCGACGCGGCACACGACCTCGGCGACACCGTTACCGTCGATGCCTGCCGGCGGGTGATCGATGCAGACCTGCGCGGCGACACGCCGGCCACCTCGGACATGGCGGTCCTCTCCGCGTTCTTCGGCTAATAGCCGGGCAGCGCCAGGGAAATCACCGCGGATTGATCGATCCGCGAAGGATCGCCGGCCTGTCGAAAATCAGCTTAAGTATTTGATTTAGCTGGCAGGAGTGGCAGGGCTCGAACCTGCGACCCCCGGTTTTGGAGACCGGTGCTCTACCAATTGAGCTACACTCCTGCAGGGAACCGCCGCATGCGTCGGTTCGTGCCGTTTCAAGCATAGGGCATGCCCCGATTGCAAGGGCGAAGCAGCCTACCGCCCTATCCAAAGCACGCCTTCTGCGCCAGACTTGGTCACCACAACAACAAGCGCAACGGGAGAGACCATGAACGCGCAGACCGCCGCCCGGCAGACTTCCGCCCCCCAGACCCCTTCGCTCCCGCAGGCCAAGCCCGAAACCATCGGCCTCTCGAGCGTCCGCCTGCAGCGGATGTCGGACGCTTTCAAGCGCGAGGTGGACAAGGGAACCCTGCCCGGCGCCACGGTGATGGTGGCGCGGCGCGGCCAGATCGGCTGGTTCGATGCGATCGGCCGCCAGAGCCCGGTAGCCAGCGCGCCGATGGCGCAGGACAGCATCTTCCGTATCTTCTCGATGACCAAGCCGATCGTCTCGGTCGGCATCATGATGCTATTCGAGGACGGCCACTTCATCCTTGGTGATCCCGTCGCCAAATTCATTCCGGAGTTTGCCGACCAGAGGGTCGGCATCGAGAATAACGGCAAGCTCGACCTCGTGCCGGTGGAGCGGCAGATGACGGTTCAGGACCTGCTGCGGCATACGTCCGGCCTGACCTACGACCACACCGGTAACGGCCTCGTCCAGCAGCTCTATCAGCAGTCGCGGCTGCGCAGCCGCAAGATCACCAACGCCGAGCACGCGACCATGATCGCCGGCATGCCGCTGATCTGCCAGCCCGGCGCGGAATGGAACTACAGCCGCTCGACCGACGTCCTGGGCCGGATCATCGAAGTCGTCTCCGGCAAGTCGCTCGGCGCGTTCCTGACCGAACGCATCCTGGCACCGCTGCAGATGGCCGAGACCGCTTTCCATACCTCAGAAGCCAACGCCGGCCGCCTCGCCGAACCGTTCGCGAATGATCCGTGGAATGGCGACAAGGTGCAGCTCTTCAACATGCTGGAGAAGCCCGCGATGGAATCCGGCGGCGGCGGGCTGGTCTCAACCACCATGGACTATGCGCGGTTCTGCCAGATGCTGCTTAACGGCGGCGCGCTCGATGGTAACAGGATCATCGGCCGCAAGACGCTGGAATTGATGGCATCGGATCATCTCGCCCCAGGCGTGAAGGTCTCTTCGCCGCTGATGCCGCCCGGTCATGGTTTTGGCCTCGGCTTCGCGGTCCGCACTCAAAGAGGCATCGCGCCGTTCCCGGGATCGCTCGGCCAGTTCTTCTGGAGCGGCATGGCCGGCACGTTCTTCTTCATCGATCCCGCGGAAGACCTGTTCACGGTCTTCATGATGCAGGGGCCCGGCCAGCGCGAATACATCCGCAACATGCTGCGGGATCTGGTGTACGCGGCGGTAGAGTGATTTCTCGTGCCCCGGACGCGATGCGTCGCTGAGCCGGGGCCTACCACCTTCGCCGCGGTTCGCATGGGTCCCGGCTCTGCGGAGCAGCGCTGGCGCTGCACCGCGTCCGGGACACGAGATCAACTGATCGTCGCGCCGCCGTCGATCACGATGGTCTGCCCCGTCATGAAGTCGCCGGCCTTCGACCCCATCAGCACCGCAGCGCCCGCGATTTCGTCCGGCACGCCGATGCGCAAGAGCGGCGAGCGCGCGGTGGAAGCTTTCAGCGTCTCCGGATTGTCCCACAGCGCTTTCGCAAAATCGGTCTTGATCAGGCCGGGCGCGATGCAGTTCACGCGGATATTGTGCTTGCCGTATTCGCAGGCCAGATTGCGCGCGAGTTGCATGTCGGCCGCCTTCGAGATCGCGTAGGCGCCGAGCACGGTCGACCCCTTCAACCCGCCGATCGAGGAGACGATGATGATCGAGCCGTCCTTGCGCTCGATCATCTGCGGCACCACCATGTTGATCAGCCAATTGTTGGCGACGATGTTGTTGTCCAGAATCTTGCGGAACTGTTCATCGGAGATGCCGCCGAGCGGGCCGTAATAGGGATTGGACGCGGCGTTGCAAACCAGCACGTCGATCTTGCCGAAGGCGCGGTTGGACTCGTCGACGAGATTTTGCAGGTTTGCCTTGCTGGAAATGTTCGCGGCGATCGCGACCGCCGTCCCCGTGCCGAACTTGTCGTTGATTTCCATTGGTGACCTGGTCGCAAACATCCTGCTTGCGCGAGGAGATCACGACCTTCGCGCCGTGCTCGGCCATCCGCTCGGCGATGGCGCGGCCGATGCCGCGCGTCGAGCCGGTGATGACGGCGACTTTCCCGGTCATATCGAACAAGCTCATGTCTCTCTCCCCGATGTTGATCCAGCGCGATGCCGGTTTCGTCTTCAATTCGAACTAAGCAGCCTTTGCGGTCCTCAACAACTTGAGGCTTACGCGAGTTTGGTCGACGGCGGCTCGACCTCCGGCCCGGCCGGCTGATGCATCGCGTTGTGCGAGGCATCCGCGATCCACGGCTGCTGGTTCACCATTGGCAGCCGCCAGGCATTGTGGCCCGCGGTTGAAAGATGATCGAGCCGCGTCACCGAGCAATTGTCGATATCGAAGGCGAGACCTTTCTCCGGCTGACCGCCGAGCGCAAACCCGACCGCAGCCCTGATCGTGCCGCCATGCGCAACCACGATGATGTCCCTGCCCGCCTGTTCGGCATTGATGCGTTCGATCGCGTCGCATGTGCGATTGTACAGGTCCATGAAACTCTCGCCGCCGGGCGGGACCTCGTCGATGTCCGCAAACCAGTGACTGCCAACAGGGCGGCCGGCAAGGAACGCCACGCGATTCAGGCCCTGCCACTCACCGAGATGCTGCTCGGCAAAGCCATTTACGTGCGGCATCTTCGAAGGCTTCGGAAAGCCGGCGGCCCAGATCGCATGCGCAGTCTGATGCGTGCGCTTCAGATTGCTTGCATACCAGACGGCGTTGCGCGGCAGGATTTTTCCGACCGCCTCGAACACGATGCGATCACTGCAGTCGCAGCCGAGATCCTTCTGCCCGTAAATGCAGCCGTTATCTTCGCGAACCGGCGCATGGCGGATCCACCACCATCGCGTCGTGACTGTCGTCGACTTGCCTGGATTGGACATCGCAACGTCCCTTCAATACTGTTCGTTGTCGCTGTACGTCAGAGCACGCATCGTCTCAAGTGACTTGGCGTTTGAAATCTTGTTTGAATTCCGCAACGCGGCACACGCCGACACGCATAACACTACAGGGAGAAGCTCATGGGCCGCCTCGAAGGCAAATCCGTCATCATCACAGGTGCCGGAAGCGGCATCGGACGCGCAGCATCGGTGCTGTTTTCCAAGGAAGGGGCGAAGCTCGTCATCGTCGACCGGACCGAGGGCGTAAAGGAAACCGCCAAGCTCGTCAGCGATGCCGGTGGCACCGTCGAGGCCGTGATGGCGGATGCCGGTTCGGAAGCCGATGTGAAGGCGTTCATCGACAAGGCGGTTTCGAAATACGGCCGGCTCGATGCGATCTGGGCCAATGCCGGTGTCAGCGGCGGGCTGGTGCCGCTGGCCGAGCAGACCGTCGAACACTGGCAGGAAGTTTTGCGCATCAATCTGATCGGGCCATTTCTCGCGATCAAGCATTCGATGCCGCACATGATCAGGCAGCAGTCCGGCTCGATCGTCTGCACCGCTTCCGTTGCAGGGCTTAAGGCCGGCGCCAGCGGTCATCCCTATGGCGCGAGCAAGGCCGGCGTCATCAGCCTGGTGCAGACCACGGCCTATTCGCTGTCCGGCACCGGCGTGCGCATCAACGCGGTCTGCCCCGGCCTGATCGAGACCGGCATGACCAAGCCGGTATTCGACCGCGCCAAGGAGCGCGGCACTTCCGACAAGATCGGCCAGCTCAATCCCCTGAAGCGCGCCGGCCAGCCGCACGAGCTCGCCGCGATGGGCCTGTTCCTCGCCAGCGACGAGGCTTCCTACGTCAACGGCCAGGCGATCCCAGTCGATGGCGGTCTCACCGCGTCGATGCCGTATACGGGGAAGCCAGTCTGATGTTTGTCGCATCATGATCACAACCCGTCGGGCGGCAGGCCCGATGACTCTGCTGCCAGCGCACGGTGACGGATGCGCTCGCGGTAGAAGGCGTAGAGGCCTGACAACACGATGATCGAGGCGCCCAGCACCATCATGGCATCGGGTACATCGCCGAACAGGAGATAGCCGAGCAGCATCGCCCACAGCAGCGCGGAGTAGCGGAACGGCGCCACCGCCGAGATGTCGCCCGAGCGCAGCGCCGAGATGATGCATTGATAGCCGATCAGCAGCAGCACCGCGGCCAGCGCCTGCAGGCCAAGGGCGCTCGCCGATGGCGGCGTCCAGCCGCCGAGCGGAACGAGGATGGCCCCGCCGGCCGCCGTCACCGTGACGGTCGTCAGCAAGGTGATGAACAGCGACGGAATCTTCGCCGGAATTTTCCGCGTTGCGAGGTCGCGCAGTGCGCAGAACGCCACCGACACCAGCGCGAACAGCGAGTACTCGCTGAAGCCTGCCAACCCCGGCCGCACGATGATGAGCACGCCGACGAAGCCTGCAACAATCGCCGACCAGCGCCGCCAGCCGACCGGCTCGCCAAATATCACTGCGGCGCCGAGCGTGATCGCCAGCGGCAGCGCCTGGAAGATCGCCGAGGTGTTGGCGAGCGGCAGATGCACGAGCGCTGCCATGAACGAGATCGTGCCGCCGATCTCGCCGATCACCCTGAGCGCCACCGGTTTTTGCACCAGCGTGCGCAGCGGACGCAACGCACCCTGATGCCAGGCGAACGCTGCGACCAGCACGATCGCGAACAGCCCGCGCACCAGCATCACCTGGCCGAAGTTCATCTCTGACGACACCGCCTTGGTGATGGAGTCGTTCATGGTGAACGCCGCCATGGACACCGCCATGAGCAGGCTGCCGCGGATATTCGGAGAGA
Organism: Bradyrhizobium sp. AZCC 1577; assembly: GCF_036924575.1. NCBI lineage: Bacteria > Pseudomonadati > Pseudomonadota > Alphaproteobacteria > Hyphomicrobiales > Nitrobacteraceae > Bradyrhizobium > Bradyrhizobium sp. AZCC 1577. The sequence goes on along the minus strand of NZ_JAZHRQ010000001.1, from coordinate 3,979,985 downwards.
GTGCCAATTCCGTTAGGTCGCGCCGGCTTTCTGAGCGTATTCCCAGGAAGACTTCGACAGCGGCACGGTGCGCGCCGCCGACTCCAGCGCCTTGGCGTTCGCAGCGGTGCCATCGCGAATACGTCCGGCGATACCCTGCGTAATGCCGGCGAGGCGGAACATGTTGTAGGCGAAATACCAGTTGAGATCGGGCACTTCCATGCCGGTGACGTTGCAGTAGATCTGCGCCGCCTCCTCCACGCTCGGAATGTTCAGCGCCTTGAGATCGGCTTTTTCCAAGCCCGGCATGGTCCACTGCATCAACAGATAAGTGAAGTCGGCCATGGGATCGCCGAGCGTCGACAGCTCCCAGTCCAGCACCGCCTGCACCCGCGGTTCCGTCGCGTGGAAAATCATGTTGTCGAGGCGGTAGTCGCCGTGAACGATCGAGACGCGCTTCTGTTCAGGTACAGTTCGCGGCAGCCATTCGGCTACTTTTTCGAATTCCGGAATGTGCTGGGTTTCCGAGGCGCGGTATTGCTTGGTCCAGCGGTCGATCTGGCGCGCGAAATAATTGCCCGGCTTGCCGAAATCGCCAAGCCCGATCGCTTCCGGATTGAAGACGTGGAGCTTCGCCAGCGTCTCGATCTTGCTGGTGAAGATCTTGCGCCGGTCGTCCGGCGTCTGGCTCGGCAGTGTCGGGTCCCAAAATACCCGGCCGTCTTCCATCGACATGATGTAGAAGGCGGCCCCGATCACGGCATCGTCGGTGCACAGCGCGTAGGCCTTCGCGACCGGAAAGCCCTGCTTGCCGAGCGCTGCAATGACGCGGAACTCGCGGTCGACCGCATGCGCTGACGGCAGCAATTTGCCGAACGGTTTTCGGCGCATCACGTAGGATCGGGCCGGCGTTTCGAGCTTGTAGGTCGGGTTAGACTGGCCGCCCTTGAACTGCAGGACCTTTAGCGGCCCCTGGTAGCCCTCGACATGCTCGCGCATCCAGCCGTCGAGGCTCGCCTCATTGATGCGATGGCGCTCTTCGACTTCCTTGGTGCCTGAGAACTCTTCGTCTTTCCTGACGCCGTCCGCCACGATGACGCTCCCTTGGATTCTTCTTGGACTTTGGGGAGCGCCATCGATGGCGTCCCGTTAGTGCGTAGCGTTTGCATACTTCCGAAGTTCAAGTCTGGCAATGGCGCGGTTATGCACCTCGTCCGGACCGTCCGCCAGCCGCAGCGTGCGCACATGCGCGTAGTCCACCGCCAGTCCGGCGTCATCGGAGACGCCGCCGCCGCCGAACGCCTGGATCGCGTTGTCAATGATCTTCAGCGCCATGTTCGGCGCCGCCACCTTGATCATGGCGATCTCGAGTTGCGCGGTCTTGTTGCCCACCTTGTCCATCATGTCGGCAGCCTTGAGGCACAGCAAGCGGTTCATCTCGATGTCGATGCGGGCTTCCGCGATGCGCTGCTCCCAGACCGAATGCTCGATGATCTTCTTGCCAAACGCGGTGCGCGACGACAGCCGGCGCACCATCTTCTCCAGCGCTTCCTCAGCCTTGCCGATGGTGCGCATGCAGTGATGGATACGGCCCGGACCGAGACGGCCCTGTGCGATCTCAAAGCCCTTGCCCTCGCCGAGCAGGATGTTCTCCTTGGGAACGCGGACGTTCTCCAGCAGCACCTGGGCGTGGCCGTGCGGCGCATCGTCGAAGCCGAACACCGGCAGCATTTTTTCCACCTTGATGCCGGGCGTGTCGAGCGGAACGATAATCTGCGACTGCTGCTGGTGACGCGCCGCGTTCGGGTCGGTCTTGCCCATCAGGATCGCGACCTTGCAGCGGGGATCGCCGACGCCGGACGACCACCATTTGCGGCCGTTGATGACGTAATGATCGCCATCCTTCTCGATGCGGGTTTCGATGTTGGTGGCGTCCGAGGATGCCACCGCAGGCTCGGTCATCAGGAAGGCGGAGCGGATCTCGCCGTCCATCAACGGACGCAGCCATTTGCGCTTCTGCTCCTTGGTGGCATAGCGCATGAACACTTCCATGTTGCCGGTATCGGGCGCGGAGCAATTGAAGACTTCGGACGCCCAACTGATGCGGCCCATCTCCTCGGAGAGCGGAGCGTATTCCAGATTGGTCAATCCTGCGCCACGGAATTCATCGTCCTCATGCGAGGACGGCGGCATGAACATGTTCCAGAGGCCTTCGGCGCGCGCCTTCTTTTTCAGATCTTCCAGGATCGGGATCACCTTCCAGCGCTCACCCTGCGCGTCCTGTTGCTTATAGATCGGCACCGCGGGGCGGACATGCGTGTTCATGAACGCGCGCACGCGGTTCAGCCATTCCTTTTGCTTGTCTGACATATCGAAATTCATGGGACGCTCCTCGGCTCTCGGCTTCTGAAAATCGCGTTTGGCCGCACTGTCTGCCCGCCACTCACGGCCGGCAAGCCGTTTTGCGAACCTGACAGTCCGGTCGGCTGGAGATGCGACACGTTCGCAAACGTTATTGACATTTCCAGCCCTTCAAACGATAGTTTCATACAACTGTTTGAATTGCAACTCCCCAAACGGGGGCCAGATATGTCGAGCGATCGGACCCGGTCTGCCATCCTTGCCGCCGCGGAAAAGCTTTACGCCGATCGCGGCTTCGGCGACGTAACGCTGCGCGACATCGTCGCGGAAGCCAACGTCAATCTCGCCGCGGTGAACTATCATTTCGGTTCCAAGGACGAACTGATCGCGGAACTGTTCGTCACCCGCAGCCTCGCCACCAACCGCGAGCGGCTCAACGAGTTGAAGCTTGCGGAGGAAAAAGGCGGTGGCCGCGCGCCGATCGACACCATCTTCCACGCGCTGGTCGGCCCTCCCCTGCGCGGCTGCCTCGGGCCCGACCGCGAAGGCTCGACCGCGGCGCGCTTCATGATCCGCGCCTCGATTGAATCGGTGCCGCCGATCCGCCGCATCAAGAACCGCGAGGTCGACCATCTGCGAAAATTCATCGCCGCGATGCGCCGCTCGCTCCCCGGCCGCGACGACGCCGAACTCTATTGGGGACTGCATTTCGCGCTGGCAATGTCGCATCATACCATCCGGGAAAAAGAACGGCTGTCCAGATTGTCGGAAGGACAATGCGACCTCAACGACGTCGATGCCATCATCGACCGCGTCGTTTCGGTCTCCGTGATGGCACTGACCGGCGGCGAGGCGCCGGCGAAAAAAGCGGCGGCGCGACCCGTGGTGCCGCACGGGAGACTGACCCGGCAAGACCTGTGAGTTGGACTCGTCAACGCGCAGCTATATCTCTTTCAAGGGGCAGTTCTGGAGAGTTCCGCAAGCCTTTGTCGGCGAGCGTCTCGCCATTCGACCGCTCGATCGCGACGGCAACTACGGTATCTTCTTTGCCAGCTGGCAAGTCGCATCGATCGACCTGACCAATGGCCAACCTGTCAGTGATGTGTCCGAACAGGTGTCAGCCATGTCTCCGGACTAAACACTTCGCGGACGATGACAACGGAATATGAGGCGACATGCTCGCGACGTACTTACGCGGGCGGCGAATCAGTTCGCCGTCGGTAGCTCCGGTCGTGCGGGATATCCAACCCACGCCAATGCGCGCGAGGTGAAGCTAGCGCACCTCGAATGGCTCGGAACGCTCGGGCTCGCTCGGCAGTTGTAGCGTTGAGGCAAGTGGACGCCTCACTACTGGCGAAGATCACCGAGAGGAATGCCGATGCCAACCCAGCCAACCATCGCCCGCATCTGGCGCGGCCGGACGCGGCCCGAAATTGCGGATAGCTATGAAGCCTATATCAAAGCCGAAGGAATCCCGCCGCTGGAGAAGACCGCGCTTGGCGTCCAGCTATTCCGGGAGGATCGTGAACATGAGAGCTGGTTCACGACCATCTCCTATTGGCCGAACCTCGAGGCGATGACGGCTTTCACCAAGGGCGAGCCGACGAAGGTGCACCATCTCGACCGCGATCCTGAGTTCTTGATCGAACTCCCCGAGTTCATCCAGATTCACCGGATCCTGGTCGACCGGCAGGGCCTGCGTTGATTGGAACGCCCTACATCACGGCGACACAATCAATCTCGATATCGAACGGTGCGAACCATTCGGGAACGCAAACGAAGATGCGCGCCGGGTGATCTTCCGGGAAGTAGCGCGCGTAGATCGCGTTGACCGTGGCGAAATGCGCTACCGAGGTGCAGTAGACGTTGCACTTCATGACATTTTGCAACGATGTGCCCGCGATCTCCAGGCACAGCTTCAATTGCTGAAGGACGAGTTCGGTCTGGCGTTCGATCGGGCCAGCGAAGAGCTCGCCGGTGTCGGGATCGAACGGCGGCAGGCCGGAGACGAACACCATGCCGCCGCCGCGCGTGACCGGCGATACCGGCGCGCCCCGCTTTGCAAGCCAGGACGAGATCGGTTCGACGCGAATGACTTCCCGTTTCATCGTTGCACCTCTCGAGCAGACCTGATCGAGGGTGCAAGTTAGCTCAATCCGATGCCACCATGCTTCGATTGAGGTGGAAGTATCGATGTCGAGATCAGACGATCTTCTTCTCCTTCAGCGCTTCCACCTTTGCCTCGTCATAACCAATCGTCGCCAGCACGTCCTTGGTATCCGCGCCGAGCAGCGGCGGCGCGCGATATTCCTTCACCGGCGTCCCGGAGAAAGTGATGGCATTGCGGATCAGCGACAGGTCGGACTGTAGCGGATGGTTGACCTTGACCTGCATGCCGCGCGAGCGGACATGCGGATCGGAAAACACCTGCGAGAAATCGTTGATAGGACCCGAGGGCACGCCGGCCTTCTCCAGTTCTTCCAGCCAGTAGGCGACCGGCTTATTCAGGAACAGCCCGGCGAAGATCGCCATGATCTCCTTGCCGTGGACGACGCGGTCGTTGTTCTTGACGAAGCGCGGATCGGTGGCGAGTTCGGGCGCGCCGAGCACGGCGCAGGTGCGCTGGAATTGGCCGTCATTGCCGACCACCAGCATCAATTCCCCATCGGTGCATCGGAACACGCCGGCCGGCATGCCGCCATTACCCCAGGTGCCGCGCCGCGGCGGGGTCTGGCCGTTGACGAGAAAGATCTGTGCGTAATGCGACAGCGCGGCGATAACGGTGTCGAACAGGCAGACGTCGACATGCTGCCCCTCCCCGCCATTAACCTTGCGGTGATAGAGCGCGGCCAGAATGCCGATCGATGAGTTCATGCCGGTCATGTAGTCGACGATCGAGGGGCCGACCTTCATCGGGCCGGCGCCGGGCTCGCCGTCGATATGGCCCGTGACGCTCATCAAGCCGCCCATTGCCTGCAGGATCGCGTCGTAACCGGCGCGCGGCGCGTAAGGGCCGGTCTGGCCGAAGCCGGTCACCGAGCAATAGATGATGCCGGGATTGATCGCCTTGATCGATTCGTAATCGAGCCCGTAGCGCTTGAGATCGCCGACCTTGTAATTCTCCATCATCACGTCGCAGCTCTTGGCGAGCTCGCGAATGATCTCCTGGCCCTCCGGGGCCGCGATATTGACGGTAAGGGATTTCTTGTTGCGGTTGGCGCAGAGGTAGAACGAGTTGTTATTGTTCTGCTTGCCCTCGGGATCCTTCAGGTAAGGCGGGCCGAAGGCGCGCGCGTCGTCGCCGCCGCCGGGACGTTCGATCTTGATCACCTCGGCGCCGAGATCGGCGAGCATCTGCGCCGACAAGGGACCAGCGAGCACCCGCGTCAGGTCGAGAATTTTGATGCCCGATAGTGGCAGAGCCGACATGAACGTCCTCCGAATTTTTGGCGTGGTGGCGCGGGAACAGAATCCGGCGCTGCGATGCTTGCCGATACACTATTTTGTGCGGCTGAGCCCTGCATTGTCGGCATGTAGGTATCCATCGCTGACTGGAGCTGCGACGAGGGCTCCGATCGATTGCGCTCCCTCTCGCACGCAACAATTGAATTGGACCACTAATTGGTCTATTCTTCCCAAGCCATCGATAATCGAACAAGACGCCTCATGCGCATCCCCGTCTCCGAAGCCAAAGGACAATTGACCGAGCTGGTGCGACGCGCCGAAGCCGGCGACGAAGTCATCCTGACCCGCCATGGCCTGCCGGCCGTGCGTCTGGTTCCGATCGCGGCAGCGCCGGACCGTAAGGCGCGTCGCGCCTTGCTTGAAGCCGCGCGCGCCAGCGGCGCGACAAAGGCCGCGGCCGGGCCCGACGCCGCCAGGAGTCAGGATTTCCTATACGGCGATGACGGCCTGCCCGGATGATCGCCGTCGATACGTCTGCTCTTATGGCTGTCGTGCTCGGTGAAGCCGAGGCCGACCCCTGCATCGCCGCGCTGGAAACAGAAGACGAGCTATTGATCTCGGCGGTAACCATCGCCGAGGCATTGATCGTTGCGGACCACCGAAACGTCGGCGACGAGATGGGAAGCCTGATTGACGGGCTTGGCCTCAACGCCATTGCCGTTTCGCTGGCCTCGGCACGAAGGGCCGCGCAGGCCTATGCACGATGGGGAAAAGGCATTCACGCCGCCGGACTCAACCTCGGCGACTGCTTCTCCTATGAGGTCGCGAAACAGCATCGCTGCCCCCTGCTCTTTGTCGGGAGCGATTTCGCGAAAACGGACATCAAAGGTGTTCTATGAACCGGACCATTCCAGTCACCCACCGCTAGCAGCGAAACGGGCGGCCCTGTGGAAGGAGCCGCCCGCTGCGATTGTCCAATCGTTATTGCCGATCGCCTGACTACCTGTTCGCGCCGGCCTTGGCGCGGCTGGCGCGCCATTCCAGGAATTCGCGGTACAGGGGATCGCGCTCCTGCGGGGAGAATGCGGCGGCGGCTGGCGCGGCAACCGGCGCCGGCACGGCACCCGATGCTGCCGATACGGCCGCGCCCGGAGGCATGTTGCGGTCGAGCCATTCCTGCGCCGCCTTGAAGCGGGTCCAGCCGGACACCGTCGCCCGCGGCGCCATTTCCCTCCACTTCGGATGGAACGGCGGACGCTGCAACTGCGCGACCTTGTCGAACATCGTGTCCACCAGCAGCGACAGGCGGCGGTAGCGATCGCTGTTCGGCGCCCAGTTATACGACGCCAGCACCGCTTCTGCCGCAACCGTCTCGACGTAGCCGCCATCCGGCACAAGGCCCGGGTAGTCCCCCGAAGAAAGCTTGGAAGGCAGATATTCCTCCTGCAGCGTCTTGGCGTAGTCGACCGGGACCAGATGCAGGTTGCGATCGTTGACCTGGTTCAGCCATTGCAACGGCTTGCCTTCGATCGCAACGATCGCGTCGACCTCACCCTTGCGCAGCATGTCCACTGCCAGTCGCGGCTCCTGGTAGATCAGATGCGGCCTGATCCCGAGCCGCTCGAATACGTTGATCGCGGTCACGAAGGTCGAACTGTCGGGCAAATCGACCACCACGGTCTTGCCGTCGAGTTCCCGCATGTTGGTGATCGTCCTCGGCGCGAGGACGTGCATTTCCTCGTTGAACATCTTGGCCACGTAGACGAACTGGTTGCGGATGTCCTTGGCGAAGTCCTTGCGGTCGAGATAGGCCAGCGTGTCCTTGCGCACGATGCCGGCGTCGACGCCCCGCAGCAGCAAAATGTCCGCCACCGCCTGCACCGATCCGCGGCCCATGACCGGCAGGATCCGCAGCGCCGTGCCATTGTCGAGCACCGAGGCGAGATCGGCGCCCACCTGAGCATAGGTGGAGCCGAACGAGCCCGTCATCAGGCTCACGGTATTGGCGTTGAGTTGGTTGGCCAGATCGCGCTTGGTGGCGGTGCCGTACTTGAAGATCGTCTTGAACGAATCAGAGACGGCGCCCGGATCGATGCCGCTTCGCACCGGGCCGAAGTGCTGCCAATTGCCATTGGTAAAGCGCATCATCCGCATCTGCTCGATCGGCGCATGATCCGAGGGGCTGGTGTTGATCAGGATGCCCTGCACCATCATGGGAAGCTGGATACCCTTGATCGCGCGAGCCTGCTTCATGATGTTTTCGCGTGAGAGATCGTCGCCGCAGTTCTTCAGCACCTCGACCAGAGTCCTGCTGACCAGATAGCCAAGGACGGCCTGGCCGTTGGTCTTGCTCACGCTCGGAACATAGCGCTGCATGAAGGCGCTCCACTCGCGGAACGCCACGTCACCGGCCGCCGCCGCGTCTTCGCCCTCCAGCCTGTATGCCGCCGACAACAGGCCTTCCGCATTTTGCGGGCCCGCCGGCTGAATCACCGCCGAGTACGAATTGGCGATGGACGCCACGAAATGGTTCGGCCGCCAGCCGAGTTCGACGCTTCGCCGGATCGCCATGATGGCGAATTTCGGCGTGGTGAATTCAATGAAGACGTCGGCATTGGACGCCTTCAGCTTGGCCATCTGCGCATCGATATTGGTGTCGGTGACCTTGTAGGGAGCCTCGGCAACGATCGCGACCTTGCCGCCCAGACCGTCCTTCAGGCCTTTCAAGTACTCCTTGCCCATGCCATCCTCCTGGTAGAGGACGGCGATCCGGCTGCGGGGATGGTTCTCCAGGATATACTGCGCAAAAATTTGCGCTTCAGCCGTGTAGGTCGGCAGGAAGCCCATGGTCCAGGGAAATTCGCGCGGCTGGTCCCAGGCTGCTGCGCCCGACAAGGCATAAAGCTGCGGGACTTTTTTTGAGTTCAGATAGGGCTGGATCGCCGCGTTGGTGTTCGTACCGATGGTCCCCAAGGTGAAGAGAACCTGGTCCTCCTCGACGAGCTTGCGGGTCATCTCCATGGTTTTGTTGGGGTCATAGGCGTCGTCATAGGTGATCATATTGACCTTGCGGCCATTGATGCCACCCTCGGCGTTGACCTTGTCCAGATAGGCCGAGATGACCTTGGCGATGACGCCGTAGGCGGAAGCCGGACCGGTATAGGGAGCGGTGTTGCCGATCCGGATTTCATTGCTGCCCGGAGGAGCCGCGTACGCCTGATCGCTCATCATCGAGCCGGCCATCGCGGCCAACACCAGCGCCGCTGCCGCGTTGCGCCGAGGGATGATGTTGAACCGGCGCATGGCGTCGCGGGCCGAAGCCCAGGACAATTGTTCCATTCGCCAGCGAGTGATGCCGATCGTAGCTCCCATTACAGTCCCCCTGTGAGCCCATACTCTGCAAAATAATAATCGCGTGATGCGAGCGGGCACCGTTTCAACCCTACTCGCCGACATTGTGTCTCAATCGGATTGATTTTGTGGCGAGTCCAGGCGTTCCGTAAGGCATGGTTACTGAGCGCGTATTTTCGCCCAAGAAATGCACGGAATTGCCGCCAACTCGCCACACGCGCAATCAGCGCGTGTCCGTGTAAGCCACAGATGCCTGCGGCGCATCAACTTGCGGACACGCTGTCAGGGACAATTTTGATTAAATTTTGACCGACGGAGCGGTGAACGGAATCGAACCCGCTAGATGCCGTCCCCATCGGCCATCGCCGGCCGTGAAACGACATAGACGGCACAAGCAAGGAACATGACCGCCACAGCTACGGCAAGCGGCAATGACGGCTCGACGCTGTACCAGAACACGAGAAACCCGATCGTCATTCCCGCGCAAGCCATGGCCTTGGCCGACCGTGGGATGGCTCCGGCAGCGCGCCAATCCCGCAGCGGTTTGCCAAATGTCGGATGGTCCAGCAGCCATGCCTCGAACCGCGGCGACGAGCGCGCAAAACACGCCACTGCAACGATCAGGAAAACCGTGCCCGGCATCAGCGGCATCACCAGGCCGATCACGCCGAGCGCAACCATCACCCAACCGAGGCTGAAGTAGATGATGCGCATCAGACCTGCCGCCTGTCCTTCCCGTCAAACAAAGACCGCTCGCTTCCCGTTCATGCCACGGCTTGCCTAGCCGTAGCTCGCGGCCACGAGCCCGCCTTCGCCCGCTGGGCTTCGGCGCGGCAGCCTTCCCTCGCTTTGCGAGCGAAGGCTGGAGCGGGTGAAGGGAATCGAACCCTCGTATTCAGCTTGGAAGGCTGCTGCTCTACCATTGAGCTACACCCGCGCTGGCGTTGACCTAACACGACGCGCAGGCGGCCTCAACCGCCCCGCCGACCCTGTCCGCATGTCCTGTGCAGACCTTTCGACCAGGTCCGCACCCCTTAACAGGGGCAGATTCGCCGCTTATATTCGGATTTCCATCAACAACGAAAGGAGGTGATCCAGTGTCTTATACCAAGCGCTGTCACCTCGCTGGGATCGCCCGCTAGGCATGTCTTTTGGCCTGGCATCGGGGCGCTCTCAGCCCTGGACCAGCGAGCACAACAGTTGGGGCGCGACGGGAGTTGTCCCGCCGCGCCTTTTTATTTCTTAAACGTCCTATTTCTTAAACGTCCTCGAAAGGCAGCCCAGTCCGGCCCGCCATAAAGGAGAAAGCGATGCTCTACGCCATGCTGGCCTATCACGTCGAAGCCGAGGTCACATCCTGGACGGCGGAGGAGGACGCGGCCCTGATGAGCGAACTGCTGGCAGTGCATGAGCGGCTCAACGCCAAGAAGGTGCTCGGGCCGGCGGCGCGGCTGGGCGGCACGGCGGAAGCCCGCACCTTGCGCGGACCGGGCGCGGGAATGGTCATCGACGGACCGTTTGCCGAGACCAAGGAGCAGCTATTGGGTCTGTACGTGTTGAATTGCGCCAACGAGGAGGAAGCGATCGCGATTGCCCGCGACCTGCGGCGCGCCAATCCATCCGCCGTCTACGAAGTCCGCCCGATCAGGCTCTATCTTCCCGGCGAATCCTTGCCGGAAACCTCGAGCGAACCCGGTCAGGGCTGACGTTCCTCGCTGGCGATGAGGCTGCGGATGCCTAGCGGCACTGCCATACCGCATCGCAACGGACCTTATCATCGCAACGGACCTTATAAACAAACATTATTGACTCGCTATCGGGGCGACCGACCCCCACATTGAATGCATCACCGACACAACCAGTGCTCGTAGGCGTTGGTGACTGAGAGTGTTGTGCTCCCGCCTGCAAAGGAAAGGAGATACGATGCCTCATTCAGCCAATCGTATTCTGTCCCGAGCAAGCCCTGTCGATCTCGAAGATCTCCGGCCGCATCTTCGCGTTATCGAAATGCAACGCGGCAAGGTCGTTGCGGAGAGCCGCGCGCGCGTCAATCAGGTGTACTTCCCGCACGGCGGCATCCTTTCCTGCGTTGTTGAACTGGAAGATGGTTGGACGATCGAAAGCGGCATGATCGGAAACGATGGGGTTTTCGGGGCTGCACAAGCGATCGATAGCAAGGCGTCGCTGCATAAAGTGGTGGTCCAGGTATCCGGCCTGGCGAGCGTCGTGGATGCGGAGCACCTCAAAGCGGTTGCCCTGTCTTCTCCTGACCTGCTCGCACTGCTCATCAAGTACGAACAATTCCTCCTCGGACAGGTGCAGCAGACGGCTGCCTGCAACGCGGTTCACAACGTTGAACAGCGGACCTGTAAGTGGCTGGTCAGGATGTGCGATCTGGTGGGCACCGAACTGCCGGTGACGCAGGAATTTTTGGCGCAGATGATGGGTGTGAGGCGAACCAGCGTCACCGGTGTTGCCAGCCAACTGCAAAAGGAGGGGCTGATCTCGTACAGCAGGGGCAAGCTAAGCATCCTGGACCAGGATCTCCTGCAGCGCCGCGCGTGCGAGTGTCACCAAACTGTTCGGGAGTTGTATGCTGCGGAGTTCGATGACACCGAACGAGCAGCGCTTCGGGCTCGACACAGCGCGTGTCCTTGAATTTCGGGGCTTGGCTTATTGGCGGCTGACGCGGCAGGATTGGAGTTCAGTCGCCAGGCATCTTGCTGTGGCTTGCCGAGCCGTAGTTCGCGGCCACAGCCCGCCTTCGCCCGTTGGGCTTCGGCGCGGCAGCCTTCTCTCGCTTCGCGAGCGAAGGCTGGTGGGGAAGGAAGGACTCGAACCTTCGAAGCCATACGGCGGCTGATTTACAGTCAGCCATCTCGGCAAAACTAACCGTCACATTCCATCCCTCAAAATCTTCTTTTTGTATTTATCTTCAATAGTTTGCTGGCTATAGTGACGCAATGTTACTAACTCTCGCCCCCCTACCCTAACGCCAATTTCCCATACCCCAGCCCATACCCCGGAAACAATCAGATGCCCGTAAAGCTCACGGACCCACACGTCCGTCATGCCTCCCCAAAGGACAATCGATATGAGATCGCTGACAGCCAACAACCGGGGTTGCGGCTGGTGGTCCAGCCATCTGGCGCGAAGTCCTGGGCATATCGTTACGAGCGTGAGGGCGGGAAACCTGTGAAGGTCACGTTGGGGCGCGCTGCTGGCCCGGGGGCGCTTTCCCTGGCCGAAGCGCGCAATGCGGCGAACGACGCTAGCCGGCTCCGCGCCACCGGAGGCGATCCGGCCGACCGACGCAGGGCCGAAAAGCGGGCTGAGGCCGCCCGGATCGCGGCGGACGAACGGGAGGCACGGCGGAGGGACGATACCGTCGAAAATGTGTTGACGAGGTACTACGCCGACCACGTTGATGGGTTGAAGTCTGGCCGTGAGGTGCGCCGGGTTCTGGATAAGGAATTGAAGGGCTGGGCCAAACGGCGAGTGGACGACATCCAGCGCGGGGACGCGATCCGCTTGCTGGACGCGGTGAAGGCGCGCGCGCCGGTCCAGTCGAAGCGGCTACGTGCCTATGGGCGCCATTTTTTTGCGTGGTGTGCGAGCAAGGAACTGACCGGAGCTAATCCGTTTGAGGGCACCGCCGTCGTGAAGGAGGTGCCGCGCGACCGTGTTTTGACGGACGATGAATTGCGGCTCTTGCTGCGCGCAATCGAGCGGCTGGAATGGCCCCGGCGGCAGTTCTTTCATCTGCTTTTGCTGACGGCGCAGCGTTTGAACGAGGTGGGCGCAATGGAATGGTCAGAACTTGATCTGACCAGCGACACGCCGACGTGGGTGCTGCCCGGCTCGCGGTCGAAGAACGGCCGATCGCATACCATCCCCCTGTCACCTAGCGCGGTCGAAATTCTGACCGGCATGGACCGGCTCGCGAACTCGCCGCGCGTATTCGCGTCGTTCTCGGCCGCTCGTGCAAAAACCGCGATTGACGACGCCATGCTTGCGGTGGTGCGCGAGGAAGCGGAGATGCGCGGCGACGATCCAGAGGCCACCACTGTCGCACCTTGGCGGTTGCATGACCTGCGACGAACAGCGGCCACAACGATGCCCCGGCTTGGTGTGGACGTGGTGACGGTCGAGCGCGTGCTGAACCACCAGATGCGAGGCGTGATGGCCGTCTATCAAAAATATAGCTTCGACCGGGAGAAGCGGCGCGCGCTCGAATTGTGGGCTGACTTCCTCAACAATCTGACCACGGCTCGCGAGTCGAATGTCGTTCCCCTCAAGAAAGCGGAGGCGTGATCGATGACGAAGCTGCCTTCCGCGCAAGAGCTTGAATTGAGCGAACTCACTGGCATCTTTTTGGAGACGTGCAATCCGGCAGCCGCGTGGCTCGCTTATCATCTCGCGAGAAAACACAATCTGCCGGTGCCAGACATCATCACCGCAGAGATCGACCGTTTCGCCGCCGAGGTGGCAAAGCCAGCACTGGCGGCTTGGCAAGGCGACCGCCGCGCGAAAATCGAGGCAAAGGCGGTTGCGCAGGCGTGGGGCTGTACACGCGGCAAAGAGCCTGCGGAAGGCCTGCTGTTGAGTCGTAGAAACGGCGACATCGTTTGCGACTATTGGGAAAGGTTGCGCGACGGTTCGCGCCCCACCGATGCGCTTGCCGCGTTAGCTGACGAATATAATTTAAGCCACAAAGAGATTGAACGAATCCTGACCGCATCGCGAAAGGTGTTCGGCAGAAACGATCCGGCGCGTTTCGACGGATGATCCGTCGCAAAGCCGGTTTTAAAACGTCTTGCGAAATCGCCGTTTAAACGAGGGCGACAATCACCATGGCGTAGGGTTAGCTCTTGTGCATCACTTAACAGCACAAAGGCTAACGCACGTGTCTAAACGTCTTCTGTCTTCAAGCGAAGTTTGCGCGATCTTTGGTGGCGCAAGCCAAATGACCCTGTGGCGTTGGCTGCATGACGCGGCGCTCGGCTTTCCGAAGCCGACCAAGATTCGGCAGCGGCGCTATTGGGATGCCGACGAAATCGAGGCGTTTCGTTCGCGTATGCTGAACAGCGCGATAGGCAAGCGTGCGGCGTGAGGTGATGGCGATGACCGAACTCGACCTGGACCAACCGACCTACGCAACTGAACTCGCTAAGGTTCTCGACCACGCCGAGACGACGGCAGAGATTACCCTGAGCATTACCGACGCTAAGCTCGCAGCTACGGCACTGCGGCACTATGCGGATTGGCTCGAAGCCAACACCTGATCGCCGTCCGGCGGCCCTACCCTCAACAATACCTCAACACCGACACGCGGTGCCTGCCGCGTGTTCGGCGACGTTTGCCTTGAGGAAGAGGATTTTCGTTAGGGATACCCAAACACCCCCGACAAACCCACCGTAACCCTTCAAGACTAATCACTGTCCCTCACAGCAGATCGGAGCAAGATCGTGGGCATCAATCTTCTGACCGAAGCCGAAGTCGCTGACTTCCTTGGAAAATCAGTCATCACGCTCGCACGTTGGCGACGCGAGGGCTACGGCCCTGCCTATGTTCGCATCGGACGCTCGCCGCGGTATCGGCGTGAAGACCTTGCGCTCTTCATGCAAGCCAACTCCATAGCGCCGGGCGGTGCGAGCGCCTCATAACCCACACATGCAAAACCCGCCGTTGGCGCGGCGGGCGATGCGAAACACGAAAGGAAAGTCCGATGAAGCCCGATTTTTATAGCCCCGACTCGAAGTGCGAGCAAGCATATAAGCGCTGGGTCGCGTCTCCTATGTACAAGCCGATCAACGCTGACGCCGTTCTTGCAGCGGCGCGGCGGCACGAAAAGTATATGCGCACCGCCTTGCACCGCGACTACGAAATGCGCGTATTCGAGGACGGCAGCGTGTTCTTCCGCAACACCGAAATTCCGGGTTTGGAACGGCTGTTCTCGTTCGAACAAATTCAAGAAGCAACGCGCGACCTGTTCTGGTCGGACCCCCACCGCTCACTTTGGCAGCATATCGCAGCGCTCTGGCTCTGAGCGATGGCCTCACCTTTTGCTCTGACGGCCCCTTGGCTGATCGCGCACGGCTATTCGCCGCTGCCGATTGGCGAGTGGGGTCCGCATGACTGGAATCCGAAAGGCAAGGAACCGGGCAGGCTCGACGTTAACCGTGACGGCGAGCCTGAGTGGTATCGCCTCAAGGGTTGGCATGTGTTCTGCGAACGGCAGGCGCATCCCAAGATCATCGAGCATTGGTCAAGGTGGTCGGGTGCGGGCGTCGGCATCGCCTGCGGATTCGGTGGTCTCGTTGCGGTCGATATTGACGACGACGCGCTGATTGCGCCCCTGCTTGAGGTGCTGCCGCTTGTCTTGGTCGGGAAGAAAGGCCGCAAGGGACTCACAGCCTTCTTTCGTGCCACCGAGCCGTTGCCGCCAAAGAACTACCGCACCACCGAAAAGCGCGGCTTGCTCGACTTCCTGGCCAGCGGCAAGCAAACCGTCCTGCCGCCTTCTGTCCATCCCTACACCGGTCGGCCCTATGAGTGGACCACCGAACGGACATTGCTCGACACTCCGCTTGCTGACCTTCCGGTGCTCACCGGCACGCATGTCTCTGCGATGGAAGGTGTATTGCGGCGGTTCGGTTGGGAGGCTCACGAGCGCGCGCAACCGCGTGGCGAGGCTGTAGAACAGTCTGCGCGGCCCCGTGATACGGCCGGCGTAGATCGTGACTTTGACCTTGCCGCGAGGGCCGCGCGCTACAAGTGGCTGCCGCTGCTTGGCCTACAAAGGTTGCGCCGCGTGTCGGGCGGCTGGCGGGCGGTGGCGAGCTTCCGCCAGTCCGGTAGCGGCAGGACGGGCAAGCGTGGTCTGAGCCTTTCAATCCGCGATAGCGGCGAAATCGTCGATCACGGCGGGCGAGGATACAACGATGTAACGCTTGTCGCAGAATGTCTCTTCAACCGCGATAACGCCAGAGCGTTCGTCTGGCTCTGCGAGCAGATCGGTTGGACCGATGCACCCGCCCCGGTGCCGGGGGTGCGGGCAACATATCGTGACAATCGGGTCAGTCTTGAAGATGCCACCGCGCGCCTTCGGACACTAACCGGCCCCGAGCTTGCCGACGCCATTTTGAACGGCATCGCTGTTAGGAATCAGGCGGTACTCAAGCCACCGCTGATTCCGCCGGTGCACCCGGTCAAGGTGGCGCGGTCCGAAGCTGGCATCGGGAAGACCAAAACCGCGATTGAGAACGCCGCGAAGCAAGCTCGGCTGGGTCGGCGCATCGTCTATGTCGTTCCACGCCACGATCTAGCGGAGCAGATCGCGGCGGACTTCGCCGGGCTTGGCGTCAAGGCCGAAGTCTATCGCGGCTATGAACGGCCCGATCCACTCGCACCTGATCATGTAATGTGTCGCAACCTACCGGCCTATAAAGCCGCGCGTGACCTGGGCGTCAGTGTCCGAGACTCTATTTGCGAGCGCAGGATCGATAACGAGATTATCCGCTGCCCGCTTGCCAATGTGTGCGGCGTGGAACGCCAGCGCGAGGCACGTCCGTTGGTTTGGGTGATCCCGGCGGCATTGCTGTATACTAAGCGTCCGGACTTCATTTTCCCGCCAGATGCAGTTGTGATTGATGAGTCGTTCATTGACGTCGCAATCGGCGATACGCTGCACATTGACGTTGCCGCGCTGCTCGAATCCAAGATCGAAGGCTGTAGTGACGGCGACCACGACGCAGTAACGCGCTTTCGGACGCGGCTTGCCGCTGCGATCAAGAAGAACGGTGACGGGCCGCTGTCCCGCGCCGCGCTGATCAACCACGGGATCGATGCTGAAGACGCCTACGCGGTCGGCTGGCTTGAACAACGCCGCGTCACTTCTTCGATCTTGCGCCCCGACATGCGGGAAAGCGAACTCAAGACCGTCGCCTATCGTCATACAGCCCGGAACAAGCTGGCACGGGATGCCGGGACGCTTTGGCATGAGATCGCGACTTTTCTCGAAGAATGGAAGATCGAGGCCACCATTGGCGACCGATCACACTCGGGGCGGATTAATGTGGCAGGCAGCAAGGTTTCCGTAACGCCGCTGCGGACGGTGCATTCGTCATGGCGTGATGCGCCGACGTTGGTCCTTGATGCCACTGCGCCGCCGGCTTCGCTGATCGCGATCGCACTCGGCGAGATCGAAACGCCCGGCTGTACTCCGGTTGTGACCGAACAGCCGGACGTTGCCGCCAAGTGGCCGGAGCACGTCCGGGTGCGGCAGGTCATCGGCGCCCCGGTCAGCATGGGAAAGCTCGGGTTGTGGCAGGGCCCCAAGCGGCGCAACGTGCTGGACGTTGTCCGGTTCATTCGGCTCCGGGCAGCATTGGCCGCACCTGACCGGATCGGGGTCATCACCTACAAGGGGTTGCTTGAGAGGATCGGCGGGCAGCTTCCGGCCAACGTTGTCGCGCGGCACTTTGGTGCGCTGGCCGGTATGAACGACATGCAAACGGTTGCCGGGCTGATCGTGATTGGGCGTCCCGCCCCCAAACGCTCTGCCGTTGAAGCCATGGCGTCGGTCTTTGCCGGTCGGCCGGTCTCCGGTGGCGAAGGTCATTTCTTCGACAAACATCCGGACGGTATCCAACTTGCCGATGGCTCGGTTGTCGCGGCCACGGTGGATCACCACCCTGAACCGATTGCCGAGGCGCTGCGGCGGCGGATCACCAATGGCGAGCTCAGTCAGGCCTATGGGCGTCTGCGGCCCCATAGGCGCGCTGAGTCGTGTTGGCTGGATATTGTCTGCGACGTGCCGCTGCCGATCCCGGTTCACGAGGTGGTGCAGTGGGATGAGGTGGCGCCTGGGGCGGACGCAGACATGGCAGCGGAAGGCGTGGTTCTGACGAACAGCCGGGACGCCGGACTGGCGTTCGGAACGACGGACTGGGGTGCGCGAGGAGTCGGTGGTTTCTCTATAGAGTCTCTTATTAGAGATTCCACCGACTCCTCTCCTGTCCGAAAGTTCACCTACCAGAAGGCCGGCCCCGGCCAGAAGCATTACGTTGGCTACTATCTCCCCGGTGTCCTGGCCGGCGGCACGGCCGCCCTCCGGGTGTGGCTGGAAGAACGGCTGGGGCCGCTGGCGAGCCTTGAAGTTGAGCGAATGCCGTCGCGCGCCGCCTTCGTCAAGATCGGTCGGGAGGCGGCAGGCCGCCTGAAGTTCGCAAACGTATTTTCACCGCCCTGGAAAACAATCGCTGCGTTCTTTGACGACCTCGGACGTGAACCCACGAATCAACCGAGCTGACGGCTCGCGAGAGTCCGCTATGCCCCCGTAGCGATCAAATTCCGCATCGCAGCGAAATGACGCGAGGGGCCACAACCGGATTCATGCGCGGCAGCAGAGTGCCGCCATTCGATCATCACCTCGTGGGCATTGGAGAGCTACTCGGGCAACCCCGCTTTCCGAAGACCCTCGATCTGCAGCTTCGCGTTGGATTGCCCACCGCGGGCGATGAACGCGGATATTGTAAACGCGGGATCAAGCTCAAGCAGTTGCGCCGCCGCCTCACGCGCCTCCGCGTCGCGTCCGACATGGGCGAAAGCGGGCGCGAGACAGCGGTAAGCTAGAGAGGAGGGGTTGTGGCGTTGGGCTTTTTTCGCTGCGACGATGGCCTCGTCAAAGCGACGAAGCTCAATAAAGGCCTGCGCCATCCCAGCAAGCGTTAGGTGTAACGCTGGGTCTACCGGGCTCATGCGGATGGCACGTTCAAAGCTCCTGACCGCCTCCTCCGGCAGCCCCGCAACTCTATAGACTTGGCCTCTGCAGGTCCAAGCACGAAATGAATTTGGGTTGAGCGCGACCGCCCGGTCCGCCAATTCGACACTACTTTCACTATCGCCAACCATGTACGCCGAGATTATGCCAGCCCATGCCAACGTGTCTGGATCACCATCGTCGAGGCTCAAGGCCAAACGAACAAGGCGAACTGCTTCCTTCCGGTCGAATTGAGGATCGACAGCATAGCCAAAAACGACGTTTTGCATGTGACAGATAGCTGCCAGAGCCGCAACGACGCCAGACCGAGGGTCTAGCTCCAAAGCGCGATGAGCCAGCCTGATCGCCTCGGCATTCCCTTCGCGGGTCGTCAGGTAATACTGTTGCATGGCCCGAAGATAAATATCATAGGCGGTGAGGTTCTCCGGTCGCCGCCGAGCCGCCATACCAATCTCTGTTTGAAACAACTTTGGTTGAATGACCGAGAGAACGGCGACCGTTACCTCGTCCTGGAGCGCAAACATGTCCGTCAGGTCACGCTCGAACCTGTCCGCCCACATGTGCGCGCCCGTCACCGCATCAATCAACTGCCCTGTGATGCGAACTTTCCCCGCCGCCTTGCGCACGGACCCCTCAAGGACATAGCGCACGCCAAGCCTACGTCCGACCTCCTTGATGTCGACGGCTTTGCCTTTGAACGTAAAGCTCGAATTGCGAGCGATCACGAACAACCATTTGAACCGGGAGAGCGCAGTGATGATTTCCTCCACCATGCCGTCCGCGAAGTATTCCTGCTCGGGATCGCCGCTCATGTTCTCGAACGGAAGCACGGCGATGGACGGCTTATCGGGAAGCCGAGGAGCGGCACTTAGCCCCTCCGTCGGCACGCTATGCTCGCCCGCGCGGACAGCGTAGGCGCGAACCGGCTTGGTGATGTTCTTGAGCTGCTGTTCGCCCCGGTCCTCGAAGCCAACGTCCAGCTTGCCTTGGACCTCACTGTACACCTTCTCGGAAATCAGGATGCCGCCCGGATCGGCGACCCCTTCTAGCCGGACCGCGATGTTGATCCCGTCGCCAAATAGATCGCCGTCAGCCCCGACGATGACCTCTCCGAGATTGACCCCGATGCGCAGCTTAAGGGAGCTTCGGCCTGACGCGATGCTTTCCTGTATCTCCACCGCGCATCGCACCGCAGCCGACGGACTCGCGAACTCGGCCAACGCGCCGTCACCCGTGGTCTTGATCAGCCGCCCGTCGTGGCGGGAGAGGCCAGGCTCAATTACTTCGCGCTTCAGCCGCTCGAACTCAGCGTAGGTGGCTTCCTCAGCCTGTTGCATCAACGCAGAGTAGCCGACCACGTCGGCAGCCAGAATTGCCGCTAATCGCCTTTGAACCCGCTGCTCGGTCACGGTGCCCTCGAAACGACCAGACTAACCACGCCGGAGGGGCGGAACGCAGCTTAGCACTTTGTTGCGCATCTGTGAGCGGTAATCGCGGGAGGGCCTTGTTGCCCCAAGCGGCATTTGCTGTGCCCGTGGCACGGCGGCAATAAGCGTGCGGCAACTCTGGAGGTCCGAGTTGGGCCAATAGGCGACATTGCCACTTCCGGGATAATAGGAAAGGGACTAGTCTACTCGCACCCTTCCCCGTCGGATCAAACGCCGCGGAGGAACTGGAATGAAACTTCCCCGCCGGAAATTTCTCCGTCTGGCCGTGGGCGCTGCCGCGCTGCCGGTCGTGTCGCGGATCGCAAGGGCGCAGACCTATCCGTCGCGTCCGGTCCGCATCATCGTCGGCGGTCCTGCTGGCGGTTCGGGGGACTTCCACGCTCGTCTGATAGGCCAATGGCTCTCCGAGCGGCTCGGCCAGCCATTCATCATCGAGAACCGGCCGGGCGCTGGCACCAACATCGGTACCGAGGCGGTTGTACGTGCGCCTGCCGACGGCTACACGCTCCTCCTGGCGTTAACGCCGAACGCAATCAACGCGACGCTCTACGAAAGGCTCAATTTCAACTTCATCAGAGATATCGCGCCGGTTGCAGGGATTGTGCATGGGCCTCAAGTCTTGGTCATGCATCCTGCCCATTCCAGCAAGAGCGTTTCCGACATTATCGCTTACGCCAAGGCAAATCCGGCAAAGCTTAACATGGCTTCAGGCGGTAACGGGACGCCGGGCCACATAGCGGGCGAGTTGTTCAAGATCATGGCGGGCGTGAACTTGACTCACGTACCCTATCGCGGCGAGGGACCTGCGCTCACGGATGCAATCAGCGGTCAAGTCCAGCTCATGTTCGTCAGCGCGTCTCCATCGCTTGAGTTCATCAGGGCAGGGAAGCTTCGCGCCGTGGCGGTTACCACTCCCGTACGCTCGTCCGCGCTGCCAGCCGTGCCGACCATTGCCGAAACGCTTCCCGGATATGAGGCACACGCTTGGGCAGGGATGGGTGCGCCGAAAGGCACACCGCCTGAGATCATCGAGAAGCTCAACGGTCAGATCAATGCGGGGCTCGCGAGCCCGGGAATCAAGGCGCGGTACGCTGATTTGGGCCTCACGCCGCTTATTCTATCGCCCGCTGACTTTGGAAAGTTTGTTGCTGAGGACACGCAAAGGTGGGCGAAAGTGATCCGCGCGGCAAACATCAAGCTGGAGTAATTTCGACCCGGCGATATTCCTTAGTGTCCTATAGGCGAATGCCGATCTGTCAATGACCGTTTAGGGTCATTCGCGACGAGGCCGGGCCAGCAGGAAGTCCGGCAATGTCCCTTGTGTCGCCGGAAGTGGAAGGAAATTCAGAGCATTAGCGGCACGGCCACGGGAGCGCTGAATTGTAGAGGAATAGTGGCATCGTTCGTTTGGTCGCTTTCTGTCCGCTCGTGAACAGCGTCTTTCTGTAGCGTTCTTTCGACTTGGGTCCTTCCAAGGCCCTCCCCCATGCGGGTGACGCGCGACCCCCCGCCCCCGGTAGATACAAAATTTCAAAAGTGACTTTTTGTTTTCGGACCGTCTCGTGGCTGCGATGCGGAGCCATGAGCAAGGGCGATCGCAATGGGCTGTAGCGCAAAAGCCCTTCGTCCGATCCTGAAGGCAATTCAGTTGCATCAGGATTCCTTCCAATGTCCGCTAGCCCGCTTTATCCGCCCGACTTCCGCACCGCGCTGATTTCGCCGCCCACCCGGAAGCGCCGCAAAAACCCCCGGACCGTTACGATGCCCGAGCACGTCGGGCCGCATGTGAAGCTGGTCTTCGCAGAGATGGCGCGACAATGCATGACGTATGACTCGCTGGAAGAGCGAAGCGGGGTCCGCCGGGCCACCACGAAGGCGTGGCGTCGAAAAAACCGACCTGGCCTCGAAAGCCTTGAAGCTGCGCTGGCAACGCTTGGGTACGGGTTTTGTCCGGTCCCCTCGCTCGAAGCACTACCCGCCGAACTCGCTGGCGAGCTCACCGCCCTCGCGCTCAAGCTGCGAATGAATATCCCACAGACGTGGGCTGCGCTGATCGATATCGGCATCGAGCAGAAGCTACTCCGCATGCGCGCAGATGACCGCGCTGTAGTGCTGGCTGAGCATGACACGCGTCGATTGCGCCACGACAACGACAACACTTCGCGACAGCGAGTCAGCCAAAGCGTGGCCGCTGGATCAAGGAAGCTGGCTCGGCTGGCGTGACCAGTTCGGCACTGAAGAAAATGGTCAACGGCGAGTTCGACCTGCGTCGCCTGAACGACATCACGCAACAGCTTCTTGAGTCCAAGCAGATCGAGCAGCGGTTCGCTTCGACGCCGTCCGGCGGTAGGCCGTCGCATCGGTGGTTCGCGCTACAACGAACCCCATGTCGGCGAAGAAGATCGGTTTGAAGTACCGCTAAGGCGACGCTGCACAGCCGCCCACCGTCAAATGAGGTGTTCGACGCAATTCTTTAGGTGACGCTCTCTTTCGCTCGCTCTATGTGACCCGCTTTATGCCAGGCGGCTGCCACGTCCCTTGGCCTGGAGGTAAGATCGAAGGTGCTTCGGTCTTCGGCCAGTAGAGCCGCATGACAAGGTAAATTGTGTCGTTTGGAGCAGGAAGCCAGTTGGCTTCCTTGTCGGCGCCCGGCGACTTGTTCTGGATGTAGAGCGTGAGCGATCCGTCCGCATTCTTTTTCATGTTCGGCAGCATCGGCGAGTTGATCAGATATCGGTTGATCGGATTTTCGATCAGGAGCTGGGACTTGCCGTCATAC
Source organism: Bradyrhizobium sp. AZCC 1577 (assembly GCF_036924575.1). NCBI lineage: Bacteria > Pseudomonadati > Pseudomonadota > Alphaproteobacteria > Hyphomicrobiales > Nitrobacteraceae > Bradyrhizobium > Bradyrhizobium sp. AZCC 1577. The sequence continues at coordinate 3,956,878 of NZ_JAZHRQ010000001.1, read as the reverse complement.
ATGGTCAGCGACCAGAACGCGTTTACCGGCGGCTGCTGGCCCGGTGCGAATGTCAGGGTGTAACTGTTCTTGCTGCCGTCGAGCATCTGACCGTCGCTGTCAACGCGCGTAAACGGATAGGTCGCTTCCTCCGGGTCATTGCCATAAATGCCGGCCTGAGCGGCGACGGCACGCTTCAACCAATCGCCATTGTAGTGGGCACTATCGCCTGGAAGACCGCTAACCCGCCAGCCATTGATCGTCTTGCCGACATTGGCGACGGCCTCGTCGACCTTCCGCTGGCCTTCCTTCATGCCGAGGCCGACTTCGAGTTTTTGCTCCAGAGGAAGATCCTTAAAGTTGAAGGTCTTGCCGGGTCCCACGCCGATCTTTGCGAGCTGGGCGCGTATCTCCTTCTCGTTCTCCTGCGGCGGAGCGAACTGCAGCGCAAAGTCGAGGAACTCAAAGAAGTTCGTCTTCACGAGTTCCTTGTCGATCTTGGGGAAGTCGATGGTTGGCGCGGCTGGCGGCGGCGGCTGCTTCAGATAGGCCGAGAGCATCTGCACCTTGTAGCCAGCTTGCACCTTCTTGACGTTGTCGAGGTCATCCGGGCCGAAAAGCTGGGTGCGATAGCCCGCGAGGGAAAACTGTGTGCTCGAACGAAACACCTGTTTGATGCCCGCCGGGGTGTCGCCCTTCCAGTCGGGCCCGACCACCATGTAGTCGCCGGCCTCGCTCCCTGTGGCTCGGCTGCCGATATAGCCGTAATTGTAGGTATTGCCGTCGCAGAGCATGACCGAGTAGTAGCGCTTCGGGTCGATCGCCGGCACCGAGAGCACCACCGGCTCCGCCCGCAAATCCAGCCACACGAAGGAATAGGGCGTGTCGCTGTTTGGCGTGACGATTGCCGTATCTTTGTAGGTGAAGACGTTAGGTTCGTTCTTGATCTGATTGAACGGAGCCTTGAACTGCCCAGAACTCCGATCAATCGCATATTCATGCATGACAGCATAATTCATTACTATCGGCAGGCCGTAGATGAACCCTGCTTCGGCAATGTCTTTTGCCTGGAAGAAACCAGGGCGGTCGGCGTTGGTCTGTGCGTACGCGGGGACGGACTTCGCCGTTGTTGCAGTGATGGCTGCGAAGGCGGCCGAACGAAGAAGATCGCGCTTAGTATACATATTCCGCAATCCTTTCAGTAGTTTGTGCTCAGGTGCGTATGCGCGGTTCGCAGATCGGGTTGGCTTTGAGAAGCTTCGCACCTCCCGCGATGGTTGACAATGCAAAATCGGACATCCTAAGCCTGCCCGGAGGTCAGCTCTTGCCCAGACGCCCTCGTTTCCACCCGATCAAAAAAAGCCCGCTGCTAAGCGGGCTTCTTCATTTGCGGTGGCATGATCGGACGACTAACCATCGGCGGGGGCATACGCTGCGGCGAAGTGCGGCGACGTGTGAGCGATGGGCTTAACGTGACGGCGCACGGCTTCCTCGAACTGATGGACCGGCGCCTTCGTCGCCTCGCGCCAACGGGCGCACGGGTACCCGACCTGAGGGATACCGAATCGGGCCTGACGACTCTGAGCAGATTGCGCACATTGCTCGCGTCACCATCGCTCTGACAAAGCAAAAACAACAAGTGCAGCGGGGCGCTTCGGCGGCCGAACCCCGCTGTGACTTTTGCTAGAGGTCGAAATGTCTGAGATTTTTCTCTCCCGACGCAAGATCGCATCGCGCGGCGGTTTCTCGCCGAATACGCTCAAGAACTACGCCGAACGGGGGATTGGCCCTGAGTTCGTGAAGGTCGGTGGTTCTTGCCGCTACAGCGTAGCTGCATTTGATGCATGGCTTGCGCAACACAAGGTGGGAGTCGCCCGATGAGCCGCGCCAGACTTCTCGCAGATCTTAAGGCTGCGACCACCGACCTCGCAGCGGCTCGCCGAGCGCTCGCTGATGAACAGTTCCGTGCGCGGCATGGCATGGCGCACAATCTCGTATTCGCGGCGCACGTTGAGCACACGACTTACCATCGCTGGCTCCGCATCGGCGAAGCTCTCGCCAGCTATCGCTGATCCACCGCCCCCGCCCCGCACCATTTACGAAGGCTAACCGACAATGAAACTCCTGAATCACATCTTCGGGAAAAAAACTCCCACTTCCTTGGCCATCGCTGCCGAGATCGAAAAGGCGCGCGCTGAGCACGCCGCCGCCGTCGCCAAGCGCGGGGCCGCACTAGCTGACCTTTCGACCATGAGTGATGCCGAACACATCAAGGCGGAAGCCGAGTACCAAGCACAACGTCGGGCCGCCGACCGCGCCGAGGCTCGTGTTGCCGACCTCGAAAAAGCGCATGCCGAAGCGCTCGCGGCCGAAGCAGAAGCCGAGAAGCGAGCCGAGGCAGAGCGCTTTCGTGCTCGCGCTGAAGCCGCGCGCAACGCCGTCGAGGTTGAAGCCGCCAATCTTCTTCGCTCCTACGATGAACACGCCGCGGCGATTGCGGATGTGCTCACCCGCCTCGAAGAAATTAACGCTGAAGCGAATACGATCAACGAAGCTGGCCGACACACGCCGGGCTTCGAGCCGGTGCGCAACACCGACGCGGCACATCGTAAGCACCCGGATCGGCTCCCGAGTGAAGGGCGTGAGAAGCGGCTGTGCTGGGTCTATAAGTACCCTGCCAGCCCGCCCGACACCGAACGGGTGAAATTCCAGCGAGAAGCACTGCGCGAAGATTTTATTGAAGCGACCATAGGCGCAGATGGTAAGGCAATCCCGGTCACGCCCGAGCGATACAACTACTATGGCCGCGAGCTTATCATCAGGCCTACGCTTGAGACGCGGGAGATCATTATCGAGCGGACCAACTTCCGGCCCGGACGCATCGAGAATCCTCTGTCTGCAATCCATTTGCCGCCCGGCTTTGCTTTCGGCAAATCGCACTGGCCGCGTAAGCAATGACGCGCGCGGCGCTCGCCTTGCGCCATCTCGTCGAACTTGGTGGGATGGGGAAGCGCGGTCGTGACATGACCCATGCTGATCTCGAAAATAACGTTCGCGCGCACGCCTGACGTCGGCTTGTCCGCCAACAGCGGCGCAATAGCGGATGTCGCTGGAGGTCTCCAAGGGCCATCGCGTCGATATCTCCTAAGCGATTGCAGGAGAACCGCCTACGAGTTTCACACTTCCTTGTTCCGCCGGCCGGGCTTTGTCCGACGTAAGACGCTTCGTCGTAATCCCGCCCAGGAGGGCCTGAAATCATATTCCACCGCCAAGATTGGCAGCACAAAGTATACTCGAATTGACGGAACAAAGCTTTCGAGTAATTCGTCTCTGCTCTTGTCCTTTGGAGGTGACGTGAGTTCGACTTCTTGCGGTCTCTCAATGCTGGGGATTTGTTTCAGAGCATTGTATTTGCGTATGTAGGCGGAAAATCTATAGGCAGTCTCTTGCTGATGTTTAATACTGGACCGTAGCTGTTCTATCAAAAGGACGAAAACGCTGACGAGTACCAAGGTAAGAGCTATCGCTAGGATGTGCCATCGTGAATGATTGACAAAAATGCTCGGAAAAAACACTGCGCCGACAAAGAGAATGTATCCATAGGCTCTTAGATAGCTAATCAGTGAAAAAATTGTTCCATAGGTGTGGCTGGATAGCCGAGGGTCAAGGTCGTCGTAAAAGTCTCGAGCAATCATCCATTTGTATGTAGAGTAGTCATATACTCCGCTGACCTTCGTCCACTCATCAAATATCGCAGGCTCATTTTTAGTGAGAGGGTAATTTCCATGGAAGACAAGTGAGAACGTAAGTGGAAAGAATTTAGATATGAAGGTGAGTACCTTCATATGAATGTCCAACAAAGAGATGAGCACGAACAGGGAAAGAAAGGGGACTGTAACGTCAAGCTTGAACAACCCCAAGAGCTTGTCGTTAGAGAATTTATTGACGACTGTTGTCAGGTCACCATGGATGCGAGATGCAAACCCATAATAGTCAGGAGACCACGCGTAGCGATAAATCATATAGCACGAGAGCAGCAGTAGGATAATCCGAAGGCTGAAGTAGTCGGAAAAGCCAACTATTGATTTTGCAATTTTTTCGATATCCAACACGGTTGAATGACCATATATGTCCGATGACATCGACGCGTTGCGGAAACGCTTGCCATGAAATTAAATTATAACATGGCCGTCGGGCAAGTTATGGCTCGTGTTGACGCAATCGACGAAGTCTAGCTTCAAGGGTCCGGCCCGGCCAGCAGAACGATGATGCGGCTCGTGACTTTGTGTTACTAGGCCACCCCTAGTCCGAAGCAATCCGAGATGACCGCTGTGGGTCAAAAGCAGAGGTCCGGCCTGGGCAATGTTAATGTCAGGATTACCCTAGCCAGCGGACATGACAACGCTGAGAGGGTGAGACGCGGACCTTGGTCGCAGCGCCCCACGTCAGCTAAGTCGATAATTTGCCGGCGAATTGGCAGCGTCGCTTTAAGCCGACGTGCCACAACCAAGCAGTTGACGATAACCGAGCTCCGTCATCCATTTGGCGCGCGATAGATGGCTGTCGAACGCCTTCCGGACCCGATCACATTCATGATCCGGATCGAGATGCAACACCACTCGTGCGACTTCGCGCCAGTCCGCACCTTCCGCATGAGCGTCGAGCAGGCGCAGATACGTGACAAGGTGCTCCTTGTCGTAAGAGGTCAACGCGCTACCGGAGGGCGCAACATCGGCGACATCGGGATCAACCGGCGGCGTCTGCATGGGCGTTCCCGCATTGGTGCTGATTGACCAACTTTACTTCTAGCTCCTTGGCATATTGATGACCTATGCCGGCAAAGTCCGCTTTTTTCCAATGAAGGGATGTCACTGGTTCGAGCCGTTAGGCCAGAAAGGGCCAGAGGCGAACATTGACGGGGGCTGAATAGAAGAGGCCTCCAACTGAGGCGGCTTTACTCAGCTCCGAGTTCTTTGATCGTCAACTCGGATAGCCGTGGCGATGCCGATGGTTCAAAAATGCCTAGCCCCGCCAGCCGATTGCCAGCCAGCCACGGCAACTACAGATAGTTAAAAACTTCAGGTAGTACCAAAACTTCAAGTAGTAGCATTGGCTAGTGGCCCGAAGCGGTCATTTGCCTCGAAAGAGGTGTTCCGCTTTCCGGTTGAGGGTGGACGCGCAGCAGCAGAGGCCTAGATTTCCCCTAGTGTGCAAAGCGGAATCGGCCGCTTCGACCCCCTTGCAAAGCGGTCCCGGTTCGGGTGACCTACAACAGGCAGATGGGGCATTTCATTATGAAATTTACTTGTGCGTTTGTTGTCGTGACGGCAAGCCTTGCTAGTATTGGGTTCGCTTCGGCTCAATCACCTGATTATCCCTCAACAGGAATAGTCTACAACACGATAGAGGCGGCGTCTCTTACGCATTACTGCAAGTTGACCTCCGATAAATTCTCAATGGATTGCGAGTTCACGCAAACCTCAGTTAGACGCAAATTGAACGCTGACGACGCTATAAAAAAGCTGGCTGATGCCAAGGCAGAATTTATTTCAAAGCCGATGCAAATGAGCCAAAAGGAATGCGCCGAATACGAAACCCTGTCGATGATCCTACAAGGAAAGAAAGCTGCGCCTGACCCTCAAGGGATGTCAAAGATGAGCGAGCGGGAGAAAGCAGATGTTCTTGCTATTTCCAGCCAGATGGTTTCTTTCTGTCGCGCGCCCAATATCGATAGCTGGATGAAAATAGTGAGCACCGGCATCGAGAAAGATAAGCGAACCTGTTTGGTCTCATCTTATACTTTTAAACAAAAATTCCGCCGATCCGATACCAATGCTTGGATTGTGATTTCTCAAGCTGACGGTCCATGCGGGGTCGTTCAATTGAGTAGGTTTGAGCCTGACAAGACGAAATACAGCACATTCTGGAATTATTTTTCGCGAAAGGCAGTTACCAATCCGAACGCCGAGGCGGGTTTGATCTCGTGCAACATGTTGGATGAGCGAGAGTACAAATATCAATGGCAGCAACGGAACCCGGACCTGAACTGCGAGTACGTTGAGTTTAGCCCGATTTGAATGGGCTCAAGCAATTAGGTAACAAGCCATGACCATGCGCACATTGCTGATTGCCGCCTCGATGCTCACGCCAACCTATTCGCTTGCCGACGTGCTGAAATGCTCGATTGATGGCTACAAGGAAGAGATTTTCATCACCACGTCGCCCGACACCAACTCTAACGACAGTCAATACGCTCGGATTGGCATCTCACCCGGCATTGGCAACAGAGCCATCGTGGTTACCGACCGCATGGGCGCTACCGCATTTGTTGAACTGAATGTCGACGGCACGCCCGTTGGGCTGCTTACGGTGCAGAAAGATATGCGCGTGATCAAATCACGGCACGCAATCGATCCATCTGGCGCGGTTTTTGCGCCATCCCAAAATACAGGCGTGTGTACTCGATGCGCCGGGGTAAGGGCCTGTCTGCCATAGCTCTGGATTTCCCGAAAAGAGCGCCACCGAAGCGACGCTCTTCCCGTGCACAGTAACCGGCTGGCTCTCTCGAATCTGAAATAGCGAGAGGCGGAGGCAGCCGATCGGATCACTGCGCAACATCAATCGTATTTACGCAGTCCGGGGATCATTGGCTTTAGCGTGTCGATGATACGCTCGCAGGAGCTAGAAAGGCTTTGACATTGCTGGGAATACCACCGCAGGTATTCAGGCGGTCGACGAGTTTTTCTGTTGTTTGGTGACGCTTCAGAAAACTCTATCGTCCACTTCTCGTCCTTATGTTCAATGAGTTCCTCTTCAAGGCGAGCCAACATTTCTATGAGCACCGCGATGTCTGTAATTATGTTGTCTGGGAGCAAGTGAATTTTATTCCAGGCATCGGAAAGCTCCGGCGGATTGTAGACTTTCAGCTGCCGCGGGTCGAGAACCAACACTTCTGAGGGTGTTTCAGTTTCCTTCTCATCAATCAGATAAACGCACCCCGAAATACTCCCAATGACGGAATACAGAGAGGTGCTCAATCGCAAAAACAGACCAAGGCGCTCAATGTTTCGCTCTCGCTCAGCTTCCTCCCGATCTAAGCTCACTTTTGCCATAGCAGCTCGGTAGGCCAGCGTGGCTCCGCGGTACACCATGCTTGCGCCGCCCAACGCAATTAGGGCGGCTATCAAGGGTTGCCATGATTGCACTGAGAACCCTTTTGGGTCCGTCGCCATCGCACCGATCAGCGTGAGAGTGAGCATTAGCATGCAGATTGCCAACAGGTCGTACTCACGTCTCATACGAAAGCCTCTGTCCTTCACCTATATGCCATCATGGTCGCAAGCGATTTACCTCGGCGACTAGCCGAAAGGTAGTGGCGAACCCGATTGTCCACCGCAATCAGTAGCGTCTTGCCGCCGTCATGGGCGCGACGAAGATGGCGTTTGCCGTGACAACTAAGGGCCGCGAGCATCTCTTCGGCAGTTCCGTCCGCGCCGCAGCCGAGCGCGCGGCGGAAGCCCGCAAGGCCGCCGATCAGCTGGCGTGTAAAGCTTGGAACATGCGTATGCTTGGCTTCAAAGGGCCGGCGCAGCCGTCCCCTGCCCTCGGCGACGCTCTTAATGCCGGATACGGCTATCTTGAGGTCCGCTGCTTGGGCTGCGATACCCACCAGACTGTGGTGCTCGATGTCGTCCGGCGGCCAAAGACGACGCCGATCCAGGAGCTAGAGCGCTACATGCGATGCAAGGATTGCCCACGACTTCAAGGACGACCGTACAAGCGCAGATCGATCATCTGCGCCACGGATTAGGCGCTCTAGGGCAACTCGTTGCACCGCAGAGATAGGGTACTGCCAGCCACTCGTTTATCAGCGTTGCGCCAACATCGACCCCTTTAGCCTTTAGCGTTCCGCACAACCGACCGAAATTGCAGCCAAGCGTCCCTTCCGTCCCTGGCTGACAAGCGCAAGGCACTCTTAGGAAGTCCAGATCACCGCCATTCACCAGCTCTTGCAACCGGCTGGCAGCTTCCTTCCCCATCGTAGCTTCAATGTCGTTCTGCGCTCGTAGCGTTTCAGGCGCATTGAATCCGACAAGGCGATAATCCGGCTTCTTATGATCAATGCGGATAGTGTCCCCATCCAAAACTGTAATACGATTTGACGAGATTGGTTCTGCCCACGCGGTGCCAATCCAGAACAACGATATGAGCGCAATGAAAATGAGCCTCATGCCCTCCCCCCAAATGCCCGATTATGCGTCGGCATTTGGCGGTTTCAAGTGGTGTCATCCGACCCTCCTGGCTTTTTGGACCTGCGGCTCTTTGGGCATGTGAAAGACGAGCGCCACGCGTCGCGATCCGCAGCTAGGACACTTCAGCCTGCTCGCGAGGGCTGGCCTTCGCGCCGGTGAAGCTCGTTGGAATGCCTGAGACGCTATGGTGTTCCTGGCGCGACTACCCATCCATATTTGCTGGCTATCGCAGCAAGCGCCTCTTTCAGCCTCTTGAACCTATTGTCATTGTCCATCGTTGGATGGCATTCGACTTGACAATGGGCTGGGTTGTCCGGCTGTCCATCAGGATCGTCCTTTATCGGGCGATGAATAACATCGACGGAGTGTTCACCAGTCACGTTGCCCTTTGCATCCCGAATCGGAATGGCACGCGTTTTTCGAACTTCAGCGGCTGTAAGTTTTGCAACACCTTGGTCGGGTGAGCGGCGGCTTTCGCGCGGGTCATTTCTAATCGCCGAAGTATCGACCGAAGGTTTCCGGTCACGATCATTGAAGGCAGAAGCCGAGAAGGTAACCTTGCCGTTTAGCGTCGTATATTCCCCCTCTCTCATCGACCGGTAAAGATCGTGCGAGTCGTCGATATGGATCACGCTCATGGCTACATCACGAATACAACCACAGCCAAAGAGACGTGAGATTCCAGCCGTCAGTTAACGCACCGGAATCCATTTCATTGTCGATGTCGGTACCCCAAACCTTTATGTATTCAGGCTCGCCATCGCCAAAGTAGAGCGTGATTTTCTTGTTTCCGTGCCACCACTCAAAAACGATTTCGCTGTTCTCACTGAGTGTAATGTGAGGGCTTGACCACGATCCAAGTTTGACTGCTCTCCCAAACAAGAGTCCTAGAAAGTGGAGAGCGGTGTCTATTGCGCGATCCCTAGGCACTCCGGCATCCGACGAGAGCGACCGAATTTTTCGCGTTTCGCTTTCCAGCGGTCGATCGACGAAGACGCCATCAATCTCTGTCGCAATTGGTGACACACCGCCACTGCCAAACGTGTGTGCGTAGCTTGGATCTGACAATCTAATTGCGGTCACTGGATTGCCTTTCGAACCTTGTCTGTAATGCAGGACTCGAAGATAACGTCTTTTTCAATTCCAAACTTCTCAAGCGATGTCCAAATTTCGTTATCGCCCTCGAACACGCCCGTCGCAAACAGGTCGATATCCAAGACAAGATGGGGTCCGCTTTGGTCTGCCATACCACGAGCAACGTTTAATATCGCTGTCGCGGTTGGAAGAACTTTCGGCATCGCGAATTGCAGCCGCATGTAGGCAGCCGTGGCCGTGGCCGGAATTTGCGGCGGCACGACGGGATAAGTCGACAGATATTCCTCCAAGGCGATTTCCCCTTGTGGGACTGGAATCTTGTTTATAATGCGTACAGCGATCCTGCTGGCTGCTGACTGGCCAACATGGTCTCGAAATTTATTCCAGCATTCGCGAGCTTCATTCCGAAACGTGTCCCAATCCGTGTAGGGCGGAAGATGGCTATAGGTGAAACCGATTCGCTGTAGTTGCAAAACCCTGTTTTCAGCTTCGAGCCGCCATCCAAATTGCGATTGATTGTTCTTGGCTGCGCCCGCGGCGAAATCAAAGCCAAATTCAACATAATTAATTGGGTGCCGTACGGGGAAAGCGTTCCCCAACGCGTCAGCGGTGCTCGTCAATTGATCCAAAGTGACGGCGTCCGGTTGCATGACCCGAATATCGATCAAAGCCTCTGCTATAGGGGCATTTTGGTAGCGGGGGCGGACAAACTCGCTCATTGGATGCTTAATATAGTGCCTAAAGCGGTGCGCGGCGAATCTCAGGTTCCAGCATCTGAGATGGGCTTTAGCAGAGTGTTAAGGGGTCAACAAATGGACGTACGAACAAGTCTGCACAATAGGAACGATCGGCGAACGGCGTCGATTCATGGTGTTTAATTACCGTTTGTCGATCCGCCGATGCTATAGGGCTTGTTCAGGAAGTAGCTCCTATTGCCCAACGCGGCTTCCGCATACTGATCGATGGCAACCGTGATCGCCTGGACATGTTGAAAGCAGTAGCCCTCGCGCGTCGCCCGGTGACGCACTTCTGCTAGCACTCTGATCCACGGCGAATTGTCCGCCTTCTCATCGTACCACTTGAGCGACTCTGGCATCACCAACTCCGGCCGCCCAGCACGCGCCCCTTCGTCGGACCACCCTGCTCCTTCCTGAGCCGGTCCCGCTCGGCGCAAAGACCTTCGATCTTCGCCAGCATCCTCCCCAGCAAGAGCTCGGCCGATGCCGTCGCAATGCCGGCGCGCTGAAGCTGAAGGATTTCCCTACGCTGTTTTCCGACTTGGACGCGCATGTGCTCGATTTCGGAACGGACGCGATCTAGGTCCATAGCGCTCCTTCAACTCCCTCTGGATTGTTCCGCAAAGACCTTCGGCTCGGCGTCCTAACTGGTCGTATAGCGAAGGCGCCTGAACAGGATTTCGATTTCTCGGGGTGTTCTCATCTCACGATAGCACAAAACATGAACAAGATGACAAGCCGCTAGGAATAGTCTCTCCTGGGCCGGAACACCCAAGATCATTGCCTATCTCCCTGTCATTGCTGAGGCGCTAGCCCGCCCGTCAAAGTAGCATCACTTCACACGTGCTTCGTGGTAGATTTCCCCATTAGCTTAGAGTGGGGCGATATGGGCATACGATGGGGACTTGGCCTTTTCAGAATGTGGGCCGTTCTCGGGGGACTTTGGGTTGCGGTTGGCTGTCTGCTCTTTTGGCTAGATCGCCATGGCATCAAGCCGTGCGCTTACTCAATGAGCAATATGCCAAATGTTCCCCCATTTGAGTGCACCGAGCCAATGGGTATTACAGACCGGGACATCACGTTGTTGGTCGCGATTTTTGGGCCGCCCATTCTTGTGCTATTATTCGCCTGTGCTCTTAGATGGGCGCTGCAAGGCTTTAGGCCGGAGGAGAATTGATTGGGCGTTTTCAGGCGCTCCCTGACCGCGAGAAACCAACCCTAGTCCGCCGCGCTACCTCGTCCGCTAGCCTCCTTCGTCATGGCCTCCAGCATCGCCGCCTTCCGCGCGGTCAGACTAGGATTATTGCCCGCATTGCCTATATTTCCCGGCATGCGATGGCGATCGAGCGTACGCCCCGCTTCCGGCTTCATCGACCCGTGCATCCCGACTGTCGCGAAGCTCGCGCCGGTGGGGCCGGATTGGGTCTACGAAATCAAACACGACGGATACCGGCTCATGGTGCGCAAGCGCGATGACAGCGTGCGCGTCTTTACGCGCCGCGGCGCTGATTGGACCGCACGTTTTCCACGGATCATCCAGGCTGCGCGGAAGATCAAGGCTACGTCGTTCCTGCTCGATGGCGAGGGGATCGTGTATGACAGCAAGGGAATGCCGACTTTCGCGCTGTTGCACTCGCGAGAATACGACAATGAAGTTTCGCTCTGCGCTTTTGATCTGCTCGAACTAGCGGGGACCGAAGTGCGCAGTGCAATTGCTCAATGGGCAAAGGTGTTCCGCGACATCTCCTTCAGCTCCTCCTCAACCAGCCGCTTGGGCAACTTGAAGAAGTCGAAAAGCTCGTAGAGTGGTGCGAGCATGGAGAAGACCACCTCGGGAAGAGCATCCGGAAGGGAAGCCACTCCGACCGTCGCAGTGGCTTCATAGTGGTCTTGGCCGGTCCGGTACCCGTCGAACATGATCCTACGAGAGTTGCCATGGGAGACGAGAACCCGGCCAGCAAGCTTGGTCCACTTCGCCGATAGGATTAGATTTGCATTCGTTCCATGAAGCGCCTGGGCGATGTAGAACGCCTCGAGGATTGCCTCGCCCAGTCGCCAAGTTGGTGTAGTGATGTCGAGCGATGTGCCGGGCTTCACACCTTTCCATCCTCCATCTTCAGGATATCCTCGCCGCGTGAATAGCAAGCCCTCAGGCGAGATGCGCCAGAAGTCGTGGTGCGCCGGCTTGTCGAAAGACCCGTCATCGTCAGGGCCGACCCAACACTCGATAGCTCCGTCTGCCGGCTTTGGCCTAAAGGGGGCTCGACTGAGGTTCACGAAGGGTGGCCAACCCGAATGGTTCCGGACCGCTAAGCGTATGGTGTCATACAGGTTGGAAAGGGATTGGCGATCGAAATCGCCGTCAATGGCGATCGATAGATCATAGTGGCCATTCGGTAATGTCGGGGGCACGCCAGACGGCAGCGAAGCAACGAGCGCTTCCCAACGGGCAATCGCCTTCGCTTCAAAATCCTTCAACTGATCAAGTCGGGTGGGCGTTGCAGGACCGGCGTTTGGGATCACACCAGCCATGATCGAACGCATCGCGTCGAGCAATTCAGCTCGGCGGTTCTGGAGGCATCGCTCAAAAAAGCGGTCCCATTCTTCGGCGCTTTTGGGCTCCTCACCGGCAGGGCCGGGACGACGAATATACACGCGATGAGGTATGAGCTTCTTGCCGTCTGGTGAGCCAGCCTTTGCGCGGATTGGCACCCTATGGCCGCCGGGCACTACAATGACGGGATACTTCTCGGCTCCGCCGTTTCGAGACCGATGAAGTACGCGACACTGAACTCCAGGATCGATGTACTTAGCCACAATCGATTGGATGTTGTCCTGCGACCAAGCATCTAGGTTTGCGGGCCTACCAGCTGCCACGTCGAAAGTACCGTCAGCCTTCTCTTCAAAACCGACCACCAGAACGCCACCGCCATGATTTGCAAGGGCTATGATTTCCTTGGCTACGACGGCGCGGTGATCGTGGTCAGTAAGGTCAAGCCACTCCTTGACTTCCACGTCCAAGGTCTCTCGCGGCTCATTAACAAGGTCATCTAGATCGGCGTTCGGATCAGGCATTGGTGCTACGGGTGGGCAACGAATCGGCGGGAAGGCCGAAGCTAGTTTTAGCGCGAATTACCCGCTGATCTCCATCATAACGAGCATCATCGCACAGTCAGTGCAAGCGCGCCGGAGCGATCATATGTCAGCGGGTCCAGAGATCAGCTCGTGGCTTGTCAGGAACACGCGCGCCCGATCAAATCGTTACGCGATCGGCCGCGATCCGACGACCTACAGGGCAGCGAGCCCCGCCCATGCGCTAAAATGAACAGCGAGCTAGTCGGACAGCGCGGCGCCGCACTAACGCACCAGCGGAGCCGCCGCCAGCTTTTGTATTGCGTGGAGTTCACTATGCGTACTTCCAGCTGGACGCCATGCGTACTTCCAGCTGGACGTCATCGATCGTCCCCATTACAGCGACGAGAAGGTCTACCTGGTCACTCGGTGGCCCGCACGAGCGAAGCCATACTTGGATCGTAGGCCCTCAACATTAGGGTCCTAATTAGAACGAACGACCGAAGAACGGCGGTCAAGATCTCGCGTTAGAACGGACGGAGAAGGAAATCCCAGCGCATCAATCCCCGCACCCCAGCCCATACCCCACCGCGTGCGCAAACAAAAAGGCGCGCACGAAACTCCACAGCAAAACGAAAAATCCTGAATAATATCAGGATGGTGGGGAAGGAAGGACTCGAACCTTCGAAGCCATACGGCGGCTGATTTACAGTCAGCTCCCTTTGCCACTCGGGACACTTCCCCGTCCGACAGCGTCACCGAACCGACCGCCCGAGTGGCGGAGGACCGGACCCAAGGATGACGCTGAGGCCGAAAGCCCGTTTCGAACCGGCTGCGACCGGCGCGTTTATGGGCGAAGCGGGATGGCAAAGTCAACCAACGCGGACTACCAAAAATAGGTTCGATCAGACCAAATTGCCATATTCGGGCCCCCGTGACACAAGCTCCCCATGAGCGATCGCGACCGAAAACCGCCGTTCCGCCGCGGCGGCGGCAAACCCTTCGAAAAAGGGCGGAAATTCGCCCGTCCGCCGGGCCGGCGCGACCGGGAAACAAGCTCCGACGGGCCGGCGATTCTCTATGGCTGGCACACGGTCTCGGCTGCGCTAGCCAACCCGGAACGGCGGATCCGCAAGCTGTTCCTGACCGAAAATGCCGCCCGGCGGCTGGCGGACGAGAATATCGACACCCGCGTTGCCCCGGAAATCGTCCGGCCCAACGCGATCGACCAACGGCTCGGGCCGGACGCCGTGCACCAGGGGCTGTTGGCCGAGGCCGATCCCCTGCCCTCGCCCGATATCGACACGCTGCCGCAGGACGGCATCGTGCTGGTGCTCGATCAGATCACCGATCCGCACAATGTCGGCGCCATCATGCGCTCGGCGGCGGCCTTTGCGGTGAAAGCGATCGTCACCACCGCCCGCCACAGCCCGGAAGCAACCGGCGTGCTGGCGAAATCCGCCTCCGGCGCGCTGGAGCTGGTACCGCTGGTCACCGTGCAAAATCTCGCCCGCGCGCTCACCGAACTGAACGACCGCGGCTTCTTGACGGTCGGGCTGGACAGCGAGGGGACCGAGGACCTCGCCGCCGTGCCCTTGCAGCAACCGCTGGCGCTGGTGCTGGGCGCCGAGGGCAAGGGCCTGCGGCAACTGACCCGCGAAACCTGCCGCGCGGTGGCCCGGCTCGACATGCCCGGCGAGATCAAGAGCCTGAATGTTTCGAACGCCGCGGTGCTGGCGCTCTATATCGGCGCGAGCAGATTGGGCCTGATGAAATGAACAACGCCCGCTCGCGGAAAGCGAACGGGCGCTGAAGCTTTCAAACTACCGCTGGATCAGTAATAGCGGCGCAGTACGGGCCGACCGTGGTAGTAACGCCCCGTGTAACGGTAACCGTTCCGATGATAGCCGTACGAACGGTTGTAGCCATAGCCGTAACCGGAGATCGCGCCTTCGCGATAGACCGGATAGGGCGCGAAATTGCCCGGACCGGTATAGGTCGGGCCCTGGTTGACATAATAATACTGCTGCTCTGGATCGGGCAGACGCTCGCGGACCCAGCCGCCGCAGGGGCTGCAGCCGGCATAGCCGTAGGTCACGGCCGGGGCGACGTAGACCGGTGCTGCGCACGGGGCGTAACCGCAGGCCATCGCGGGTGCTGCAGCCATGACGGCCACTGCCGCCACTAATCCTTTAAGTATCTGACGCATTACTCTCTCCTGTTCGTATTTGCTTGGTCTTCTTAACGTGGAAGGTGATGCGGCCATCGCCTGTCATCGCGCGGTGCGTAGATGATTTCGGGCGGATCGACGGGCACGTTGGACTGCGCCGGCAACGGCGCCGACTGCGCCGACCAGGACTGATGGTAGCTCTCGGCCGGTTGCGGCAACCTTCGATTCGCCGGCGGCTCGATTTCCAGCCGCCCGTAACCGGGCATGCGGCCGGCGCTCGGATAATAATGACCGACGCGCGGGACCGGATCGACATAGCGGCCGCCGTAGACAGTCGGCTCGACATGGGTGCCCTTGCCGAGGCCCCAGTCACCCTCGACCACCGCATAGGATGCATCGACGCCGTTAATGATGACGGGAACGCCGGGACGGCCCGGAATCACGATCTCGAAGCCGCCGCCGGCAAAGGCGGTCGAATTCGTCGCGATGAAAAGTGCCAGTGTGACGCCAATGCGCATCGCTTGGGATCCGGTTTTTCTAACGTCCCAATTTAATCCAACATGCCGGTTCAGGGGTTAAGGCCTTTGGCCAAATTGCCGGTAAGGCTAACGCGCAACCATGGATCGTCATTCAATTGCGAGAAATGGCGCTATCCAAACGTTAACGCCTCCGGGATCGGAAGGCCGACCCGGTGGTTTGGCCGCCCGCTCGATTGTCATTTGCGCTGACATATCGCACCATCCAGCCCCCTCCCAACGCCAGCCGAAATGCCTGAAATGACGACCAAAACGCCTGCAAAGAACGTGCTCTGGATCATGTGCGACCAGCTTCGCTACGATTATCTCGGCTGTACCGGGCACCCTGTGCTGAAGACGCCGAACATCGACGCGATGGCCAAACGCGGCGTGTTGTTCTCCAACGCCTATGTGCAGTCGCCGATCTGCGGCCCGTCGCGGATGTCGTTCTATACCGGCCGCTACATGCGCTCGCACGGCTCGCACTGGAACGGCTGGCCGCTGCGCGTCGGCGAACCGACGCTCGGCGATCACTTAAAGAAGATCGGCATCCGCAACGTGCTGGTCGGCAAGACGCACATGGCGCCGGACCTCGAGGGGCTGAAGAGCCTCGGCATCCCCGCCGACTCGATCATCGGCGTGCATGTGTCGGAATGCGGGTTCGAGCCCTATGAGCGCGACGACGGCCTGCATCCGACGGGACGGCCGCGGCCGGCCTACGACAATTATCTGCGCCAGCATGGCTACGACGCGCCCAATCCGTGGGAGCACTGGGCCAATTCCGGCGCGGCCGAGGACGGTAGCCTGCAGAACGGCTGGCTATTGGTTCACGCCGACAAGGCTGCCCGCGTGCCCGACGAGCACTCCGAGACACCCTACATGACGCGGCGCGCGATGGAGTTCATCGCGGAAGCCGAGGACGACGGCCGGCCCTGGTGCTTGCATTTGTCCTACATCAAGCCGCACTGGCCCTATATCGCGCCGGAGCCCTACGCCAGCATGTACGGGCCGCAGGACGTGCAGCCGGTGATCCGTTCGCAGGAGGAACGCGCCAACGCACATCCGGTGTTCGCCGCCTATATGGACATGCGCTATTCGCGCAACATGTCGCGCAACGAGGCGCGCGAAAAAGTCATTCCGACCTATATGGGCCTGATCAAGCAGATCGACGACCAGATGGGCGTGTTGATGCAGTTCCTCGAAGCGCGCGGTCTGCTCGACAACACCATGATTGTGTTCACGTCGGATCACGGCGACTATCTCGGCGATCACTGGATGGGCGAGAAGGACCTGTTCCACGAGCAATCGGCCAAAATCCCGCTGATCGTGATCGACCCCTCGCCTGCCGCCGATGCCACGCGAGGCACGGTCAGCGATGCCCTGGTTGAGGCGATCGATCTGGCGCCGACCTTCATCGACTATTTCGGCGCCACGCCGCCGGATCATATCCTGGAAGGACGCTCGCTGGTGCCGCTGCTGCACGGCGCGCCGCCTGCCGATTGGCGCAAGGTGGTGTTCTCCGAATACGATTACGCCATGCAGGACGTCCGCGTGATGCTGAACCAGCCGATCGAGCGCTGCCGGCTGTTCATGGTGTTCGACGGCCGCTGGAAATACATTCACGCGTCCGGCTTCCGCCCGATGCTCTACGACCTCGAAACCGATCCGCAGGAATTTTGCGATCGCGGCGCCGACCCGGCCTGCGCCGACATCGTGGCGCAGCTGCAAGCGGAGCTATTCGATTGGGCGCTGCACCCGAAGATGCACATCACCACGCCGAGCACGAAGATCGCCGCCTATGCAGCCCAACAGTTGCAGGTCAAGAACGGCGTTTTGATCGGCATCTGGGACGAGGCCGAGCTTGGTGCGATCAGAGAGAAGATCGGGATTATCCGCAGTTGAATTTCAAGAGCGATCATCGGCCGCAGAGTCCGAACGACGAGAAATTTGAAAATAAAACCGACACGGGCGAGACGCGGCTTTGACCCAAATGCGGACGCTCGGATCGCTCGAAACAGTGAGTGTCAGACGTCCAACAAAAACGTCTCAACCTCGCCGATGAACTTTGACCAGGCGGGCTCGCCCGGTATGGGGACGTGGTTCTCTGAGTCCAAGATCACGAATTTGGCATTCGGGATGGACGTGGCGATACGACGCCCCTCGTCAAACGGCGCTGCGTTGTCGTGACGGCAGTGAAGGACCACGGTTGGGGCAGATACCTTCGGCAACAGATCGAGAATGTCGATATCGTCAACGGCGTATCGGTTCATGATCGCGTTTTCGATTGATGTCGAGAGGCGCAGCAGGTTTGCGTACCACTTGATCTGCTCGACCGAAGCGCCGGGAAGAAAGACAGAGCTGAATATCCTTAGCAGAGCGGAGTTATCGTCGCCCCATCCCTGTCGCATGATGGCAATCCACGCTCTCGCGATTTCCGCCTCTCTCGCAGAGGCGCGTTTATTGCGGCCTAGCGCGAAGCCGCCGTGAAGGATCAGTTTTGACACACGTTCGGGATAGCGGGCAGCATGAGCGATGGCAGTTGCTGCTCCCTGCGATATGCCCAAGATGGCGTAACGATGCAGATGCAAAGCATCAACGACAGCGTCCAGGTCGCGCTCGAACGTTGTGAAGGAAATGTCGGTGATGTCTCGATCGGACAGCCCAAAACCTCGACCATCGTACCGAACGAGCCGGACTCGGTCGGCGAGGAAACGGCAAAGCGGTCCGCGGATAGGACTCTGCCAGTCGTACTCGACATGGGTGGCCCAGGTGGGAATACACACAAGCGGCATGCCCTGGCCCACACATGCAACGGCGATGTTGACGCCATCTTGTGTTCGGCAGAATGTGAGGTCCTGACTAGGCGAGCCGATGGCCGGAGGTCGCTTGTCCAGTTCCTGGTCGGATAACTCGGCCGCGAACAGGTAGCCCCGGCGCGGGACGGTCTTGACGATCTCATGGGCATCGTCGGACAGCGCTTCGCGGATGTCCCTGATGCACTGCACGAGACAGTCATCGGATACGAACACGTTGGGCCAGTTTGCCTTGATCAGCTCTTCCTTGGAGACGAGCCTGCCGGCGTGCTCAGCGAGATAGCGTAGTACATCGAAGGATTTCGGCCGCAGTTGAAGCTCCCGCCCGCCGCGCACGACCGCGCAGCGCTGCAGGTCGAGGGCATAACCGCTGAAGCAGAGCACCTTGGAGGAGTTGGAATGCATCCTACCTCCACCGCGACCTTCAAAATGAATCTTACCACCTTCACCGATATTTCGGCGGAATTTCGTCGCGCGCTCGTTACGCCGCATGTCCGACGTGGCAGCGTCGGCCGGTGCGCGGGCGCGCCACTTGGGATTGCTTCGGACGCCTCGCAAAAAGCGCCAAACGCGTAGGCGTACAATGATACCGCGCGAGTACACGGATAACCGAAGGAGGCAGCCATGAAATTGCTGCGTCGATTGGTGTTGGTGCTTGCCACTCTGATCATGGCCGTCACAGGAGGGCCAGCTGCACTGGCGCTGGATTATCCCGCCCACACGGTTCGAATTGTCGTCGGTTTCGGCCCGGGCACATCTCCGGATATTGTTGCGCGCTTGCTCGGCGATAAGCTTTTCCAGGCATGGGGCAAGCCAGTCGTGATCGAGAACACGGTCGGCGCCAACGGCAATATTGCCGGGGAGCGCGTCGCAAGGGCTGAGCCGGACGGCCATACGCTGCTGCTCGCGGCCAACCCGGCGATCGTCATCAACCCCAGCCTGTATGAGAAGATGCCGTTCGATCCGGTCCGGGACCTTGTGCCGATCTCTCAGGTGTGTGCTTACGCAAACATCCTCATCGTCAACAACGACGTGCCGGCGAAGAATGTGCAAGAGCTTGTGGCACTCGCACGCGCGCAGCCGGGCGCACTCACCTATGGGTCCGCAGGATTTGGCTCAACGCTGCACCTCGCCGGGGAACTGCTGAAATCGATGGCGAAAGTCGACATCCTGCACGTGCCGTATCGCGGTGCTGTCTTTTCGCAGGAGCTGGTCGCTGGACGGCTCAGCATGGCGTTTGTTCCTCCTACCGGCGCGTTGCCCCTCGCGCGCGAAGGGAAAGTCAGGGCGCTCGCCGTGACGTCGTTGGAGCGCCATGCCGGCGCACCCGATCTCCCGACCATGGCGGAATCAGGCTTCCCGAGCTTCGATTTAACAGTATGGTTTGGCTTGATGGCGCCTGCCAGAACTTCACCGGCGATTGTCGAAAAGCTGCACCGCGAAACCGTGAGGATTCTCGCGATGCCGGAGATGCGCAAGCGATTCGATGACCTTGGAATCGAGCCGATTGGCAACTCACCCGCGGAATTCGCTGCCGCTATTGGCGGCGAGATTCCGAGATGGTCGAAGCTGATTAGAGAAGCGGGTATAAAGCTGCTCGATTAGATTGCGGCCGATCACGGAACCTGTCGCCGGCACCGCCGCCGCCCTTCGAGGAGAGCAATGAAGCCATATCGCGGCGACACCAGATTTGACCGGTGGTCATCCTTTCCCGACCGGGCATCGTGGCGCGGCTGCAGTTAGAGCTATTCGATTGGACGCTGCATCAAAAGATGCACGTCACAACGCCAAACGCAAAGATCGCTGCCTATGCCAACCAGCAACTGCAGGTAAAGAACGGCGTGCTGATCGGCATCTGGGACGAGGCCGAGCTTGGTGCGATCAGGGAGAAGATCGGGATCAAGCCATAAGACCAGTGATGCGCATTGCACGACGGATTAGCCCAGGCAAAAGACGTCCGGCGTTCTGTCTCGGCATCAAGTGAGCGTGAGGCGTGAGGCAGTTCACAGTCGAGAACCGCGAGTTGATCTAAGGCCGTCGCAAACCCGGCTTCGGGAGACGAGCCATGCCATTATTCAACAGCCAAATCGATTGGCAGGGAATGGGCACCATAGTGGTGGTCGGGCTTTTCACCCTGTTCGCCCTTACGTTCGCGGTTGTTAGTTACGTGGAATCGTCATCGAATGCCGACCTGGCCGAGTTTACGAGCACGACCGAGTCATCGGCATCTGATCCGAACCATTCCAACGAATCTGCAGCGCAGAACCCGTCCGCCAAGGACCGAACGAGCTGCCCCCTCGGTAAGAAATCGCCACCAACTCAACTACTGCCCTTGCAGTAGTCTACACTTCAGACCAATTCGGCCTCGAGCGCCTACGACGCATCGTGCGCCACGGGACGATTTCATCCACGGCCGACAAGGTCGACCGGAGTACGGTAGAGCTCGTTACAGTCTCCATCGGTGACACGCACAGCACATCCGGTGGAACACAGCTCGGGGCGAACGATGCAAAGCTCGCTCGCGAGGCTTTCGGCCTTATCGATCGCGTTTTCTGTGTTTTCGAGATACATGCCGCCCTGGTTTTTGAACTCCGCGCCTATGACGAGATCAAAGTTGAAGTATGGCATCAGTGCCCCCTGCCAAATTCAAGCTGCACGGAATCTAACTGAGTCTGGTGGGTTCCCTCATTTCAATTTCTGCCTTTGACATCTGATTGTAGTCGTCTGTTGCGCTTCGGTACCGCGACCGCACCATCGCGTGCACACCACGCGACGCGGCACCTGCTGGTCCGAGACCTGAGTGGTCGGACCGTCGCAATCGTGATTCTGCTCCGGGCTGCTAGCGCAAACCATTGAGGGGTTGGAAACTAGTGTTGCGGCGGAGACACG
This sequence comes from Bradyrhizobium sp. AZCC 1577, assembly GCF_036924575.1. Taxonomy (NCBI): domain Bacteria; kingdom Pseudomonadati; phylum Pseudomonadota; class Alphaproteobacteria; order Hyphomicrobiales; family Nitrobacteraceae; genus Bradyrhizobium; species Bradyrhizobium sp. AZCC 1577. Next base: position 3,935,356 of record NZ_JAZHRQ010000001.1, on the reverse strand, counting down.
TCGGGTTGGTAAATTGCGGCCGCTCACGCCACGTTTATTGCAGTTCCGAGCACGCGGGCGCTACGGTCGCCTGCAAAGCACTTCGCAGCCCTTCGAGGAGCGCAATGAAGCCATATCGCGGCGATATCGGAACTGTCGGCTGGTCATCCTTTCTCTGTCTGGCATCGTTGCGTCGACTGCACGCGATAGCTATCGCGGTCTTGCTGCTCCTGGCGATCGGCGCAAGCCCCGCACAGGCACGGAGTTCCGCATCGGGAGCCTCGACTGCTCATGTCTATCTGCTCCGCGGCGTGCTCAATATCTTTTCTCTGGGGCTCGATGACATTGCGGTAAAGCTGCGGGCGCAGGGCATCCCGGTCACTGTCGCGAACTTTGCCTCCTGGTCGTCGCTCGCCGACGAAGCCGCCGCCGGATACAAGAGTGGCAGGATCAAGACGATCATTCTGGTCGGGCATTCCTCGGGCGCGACCGCGCTTCCCGACATGGTCGCCAAGCTGGATCAGCTTGGCGCTCCCGTTAAGCTCGCCATCGGCCTGGATTCGGTGTTTCGCACCAGCCTCTCGGGACGCGTGGGACGCTATGTAAACTTCTACATCGCCAACGGCGCCGGCACGCCGGTTCAGAAAACCGGACAATTCCAGGGCAAGCTCGAGAATGTGAACGTGCAGAACGTGCCTGGCGTCGGGCACATGTCCATCGAAAAGAACCTGATCATGCAGCAAAAGGTGATAAGCGAGATCGACGCGGTCGTCTTCGGCCGATCTGTACCAGCTTCGGCGGCGCAGAGGCCGCGGCAGCCTGAAGCGGCAAGCACGGCGAGACCCGGCACGGCAAGCACCGCGGCGGTACGTTAGTAGTTCGAATGCCGTCGCCGCAGCGACGAGCGCCGCAAATTCTGCCAATTCCTCGACGATAGATCACCCGCTAGAAGCGCCGGGTGGCGTGGCCCGCCGGCATTCAAGGTTCGGCACTTCTACGCCTAAATCGCGAGCGGAATGTACATGAAAAGTCCGACGCTGGTTGCAGCCGTGGTGATCCGTGCAGCCCTTTCCGTCTGCATCTTGTCGGCCGTTTGCAATCTGGCGGTCGCCGATCCGGTCGCACGCACGACCAATGCAGTCGCAACCGTCGCTCCCGACACGCCACCAGCCGCGGCCCAGCCGCAGGCGCGCGTCTACCTGTTCCGCGGCGCGCTCGGCCCGATCTTCTCGCGCGGGATGGATCGCCTGACCAATCGTCTCCAGGAAGCCGGTATCCGGGCTGACGTCTATGAATTCACGATTTGCCGGCTGATTGCGGATCAGGCGATCCGCGATTTCCGGGACGATCCTGCGCCGATCGTGCTGATCGGTCATTCGATGGGCGGACTGTGCGCCTTGACGTTCGCCGGGATACTGAAGTCTGAAAACATACAGGTAAGCCTGGTGGTCACCATTGATCCGGCTCAAGCAAGCCCGAAAGTGCCGCTGAACGTCGAGCGTTACATCAACATTTTCCTGTCCGACAGTATACTGGGCGGCGGCGATGTGGTGGCGGAGCAGGGTTACCAGGGTCACTACGCAAGTTTCGATTTGAAGCAGCACGGGGAAGTCACCCACATCAACATCGACAAGATGGATTCCATCCACGAGCAAGTGGTGACAGCAATTGCACAACTTGCGACGACGCCGGCCAAGGGAGAGGCGGTGCCGCTGCGCTACGTCGTTCCTCCTGATGCCCCGCTGGAGCTTTGGGACAGCGGCACGCAGCAACTCGCCCGCTCCGGCGATACCTTGCAGAGGCTAGCGGCACTGAACCATGTACCGCTGTGGTCACTTACCCAGGCCAATCAGCATTCCGACAGTGCACCGCTGTCAGTTGGCCAACGCGTCCTGGTTCCGCGCCGTCTTGCTCCACCTGTCGCGACATCAGCGGCGTCACCCGTCGCGACACCAGCGGCGTCGCGACGGAAACGGTAATGGCAGAGCGACGTCAGGTCCGCGGCAGGAACGGAATCAGCATCGGAACGCGACGGCAATACGATCCATAGGCATCCGCACCGAGTTCCGCCGTGAGGAAGCCCTCCTCCATGCGGGCCTTCAACCCCATCCCGAGCGAGATCAGCGCCGCCCCCAGCATCGCGGAAACTGTTCCGACCGCTATACCCGTCACCAGCATCCCGGCGATAAGCCCCGTATAGATCGGGTGGCGCACCAGCCCGTAGGGGCCGGTGTCGATGACCTGATGACCTTCCTTGTGCGTGATCGCGTTCGACCAGAATCGTCCGAGATGAATTCTCCCCCACCATGTGAATGAGATCCCCGCAAGGACAAGGCACGCGAGCACATAGATGCCCAGGCTGCCAAACTGCCAGAGCGGCTTTTCCCCCAGGACCTTGCCCGTCAATGGCAAGAAAAGAATGGCCCCTACGAGAATGGGGGAGCGGTATTTGAGCGACTCCCAAGTCATCACGTGTTTCTTCGTTTGACCGGACCAGAACGACGCCAAAACCCAGCTCATGACCCACAAGATCCAGATGATGGCGAGCAACTGTGTGGGCCAGGTAGTGGTCCAGCCACTCAAGGCGAAAGCCAGCCATTGACCAGGATCGTTGGGCATGTCGCGGACCATCTTAAGCGATTGGATCAACCGCCGAACAGGCGCTCGACGTGTAACGAGTGCTCGGCATTGAGTCCCATTCAGGTTGATTGTTGCCGGCATCAAGCAGATGCGCAATGGCCTCACGCAAAACGGGTTCGACGGGACCCGGCGCATAGCCCAGCTCTCGTTGCGCTTTTTCGATCGACAATGCCCCCGCCCGCAATGCGATACGAACGCCTTCGGCCGTACCGGACGGAGGCCGGCGCGTCACGTGATCGGCGATGAACTCCAGCGTTGCAGTGACCATTTCGGCGACCTTGCCGTTCACTTGAATGCAGCGGATGCGACGGCCGCTGATATCAGACATGAGTTCGAGAACCCGTCTTAGCGGCATGCTTTCGCCACCGAGAACGTAGCGATGTCCAGCCTGTCCGCGCTCCATGGCGAAGATCAGCCCTTCGGCGGCGTCGCGCACATCGACGAGGTTCACGACAAAATCAAGGTGCAATTGAAGACGCCGGTTGAGAAAATACCGGAGCATCGCCGTCGGCGGGGTAACATTGTGGTCATAAGGCCCGACGGGCATGGTGGGACAGCCGATAACCACCGGGTATCCGGATGCGGCCGCCTGCATAGCGAACCGGTCGGCGAGCATTTTCGAGCGCGTATATGGACCCGGCATCTCGTCCGGCAGGAGCGCATCGTCAGCGACAGGAACCGCCGATGGCGAGGCACGGAACAGAATGGATTCCGTCGAGCAGTGCAAGAAGCGCTCTATGCCGCGCTTGCGCGCCGTCTCAATGACGATCTCGGTGCCGCCGAAGTTGACGGTGTGAAAATCGGCCTTCCGCGGCAGCCACATCCCCGGCAAGCCAGCCAGGTGGTAGACCTCGTCGACCCCGTCCATCGCGCGGTCAACCAGGTCCCGATCAAGCACCGATCCCCTGACATACTGAACCTGCGGCAACGCGCGAGGGGGCGGCTGAAGATCGAGCACCCTCACCTGCCGACCTCGCGCGATCAGCGCCGAGACCAGGTGCTTTCCGATGAATCCGCTGCCGCCTGTGACCAGTATGCGCGTCATGCTGCCAATGAACTCAAGCTGAACTATTTGAGATCAAGATGCAGCGCTTTGCGGATGCACTTGGATGATGATGGCGAGATCGCGCCGAAAGCCCAGCGAGATAAACAGTTTTGCCATGACAAACATTGGGCCCAGCAACAGGTGAGTCGGATTGTCGACCAGCGCCGGCTGCTGCCGCTCGAACACGCGGTGCCCAATAATCTGCGATGCGACGCCGACGACAATCAAGATGGCCGTAAGTGTCCACATGCCGGCAATCGTCGCATGACCAACGATCATGCCAGCAGCCGAGAGCAACACAACCGCGGCTCCAAGGATTCCGGCGCCAAGCGCGAAATCGAGCAGGAACCAATAGACGAGCACCGGTATGACAGCGATGGTCGCCGCGCTGGTTTGGAACCCGAAGACGGTGATGGACCACAAGCTGAGCGGAAGGATGGCGGCCAGGAACAGGAACACGATGCCGAGTACATGCATTGCGCAGTTCCAGGGGTCGCGATGATACTCGACGTAATCAGCGAGCTGCCGCCGAAAATACGAATTCATGCGGTGCTTATCCCCCTGCTATCGGCAAACGCGGCCAGACGGGTCAACCAAAAACCCAGCCCACCTGCTTCGATGCCCCAACTTCCATCAGAGACAGTAGTTAAACTAGGAAATCATCATCAAGTCAAAACGCGGACGCGGCACGTTTGACACTCCCTCGAGGCCGCTGCCAATGTTGACAAATCATACAGTAGTTCAGACGATTAGCGTCGTACGGGGTCTCGGGAACCGCTGCGCGCAGCGATAATTTTCCGGCAAGTGTTGCCGTTCGGCCAACCTGTCACAATCGTTTCGTGAGCCCTTTACCCCAAGACGCTAAGCGCCAGCGCGCCTACTCCGGCGACATCTGCGTCTGCCGCCAGGCGGCCGGTGGCGTCCCTACCGTTCTGCGAAACGCACGATTGAAGGCGGCTTCGGAATCGTAGCCAACCGCCTCCGCCACGCGGGCGATCGGATCGCTTCCAGACGCCAGCAGACCGGCAGCGAGTTGCATGCGCCAGCGCGTCAGATACTGCATCGGCGGTTGTCCGATCAGGTGGGTGAACCGCTGCGCGAATGTCGATCGCGACAGCCCCACGGCCTTCGCGAGATCATCCAATGTCCAATCCGCCGCTGGCTTGCCATGCAAGAGATTCAGCGCTTGACCGACGTGTCGATCGGCCAAGCCGGCAAACCAGCCGGTCTGTTCGGGGCCAAGCGCTTCGATATGGCATCTGATCGCCTCGACAAAGAGCAGTTCGCCCAGCCGGGCCAGCACGCCCTCCCCGCCGGTCCGACGCCCCTCCGATTCAACCCGTGCAGCATTGATCAGGTAACCAAGTCCCGAATTCTCCCGATATGAACTTCCGCGCAGATGAAGGACGGCAGGCAAGGACTCCAAGAGTGGATTGAAAGGACGCGCGTCGCAGCCGAGAAATCCGCACAGGATGCGCGCGTCGGCGGGTCCGCTGTCGCCGAGGCGGACCTTGTGGGGAAGCTGGTCGGCGGTCGGCCGATGATAGTAACTCAGGTCAGGGGCCGCCTGCATGCCGGGCGCACTGGAAAGCACATGCGCAGCGCCTTGCGGAAATGCGATGATATCGCCCGCGTCGAGCCGCACAGATGGCTCATCGATTAGCCCGCCCCAGCAGCAACCATCGACAACGACGTGATATTCGATGACATGCTGCGCCCCCGGCAACACGGCTGAAGCGCAGGTGGACGATGCCGGCGCCGCGGCCACCCATGGTGCGCGAACGTCAAGATGGAAGAACATCGCACTGCAAAGTCGTACGGCGCGCAACACATCGGACAGGGCATCCGCCCCCATAGTCGCAGCTCCAATCGGACGCTCGGGCACGCTTCTCGGACGAATGGCAAAAATAGGAAGGATTCAGACGCACAGTCAAGCCATCCGGCAGTCTGGTCATTTGCCGCACCCTCGCGAGGACCTATGTCCCATCGCGCCAAAGGAGGCAGCAATGAACATTTTGGTCAGAGAATTAAACGAGCAGAAGCTGGAAGCATTTGTTACGCGGATATTGGGCGATCTCGGCGCCGCCATGATTGCGCCGCTGGTGCGCATTGGTGACGAGCTCGGACTGTACAGCGCGCTCGCCGCGTCAGGACCGGTGACGCCGGAAGAACTGGCGCGCCAGACCAGAACAGTCGAGCGCCTTGTGCGCGAATGGCTCAGCGCCCACGCCGCCGCCGGCTATCTGGACTATGACGCTACGACCAAGCGCTTCTCCATGAATCCCGAGCAGGCCATGGTGTTCGGCAATCCTGACAGCCCGGTCTACATGTTGGGCTCGTTCGAGGTTTGCCAGGCGGTGATGGTTGACCAGCCCAAGGTGAGCAAGGCTTTCCGCAACGGCGGCGGCTCCGGCTATCACGAGCGATGCAATTGCCTGTTCAGCGGAATGTCACGCTTCTTCGGCGTGAGCTACAAGGCCCATCTGGTGCAGGAATGGCTTCCCGCATTGGACGGCGTGGTCGAAAAACTCGGCCGCGGTGCGCGGGTCGCGGATATCGGCTGCGGCCATGGCATCTCAACCATCCTGATGGCGAAAGCATTCGAACGGTCCAGATTTTTCGGGATCGACAACCACGAAGATTCAATCGCCTGCGCCCGCGACGCCGCGAAACGCGACGGCGTAGCAGCCAGGACGGAATTTGATGTCGCCACTGCCAAGAATTTTGTAGGCGGCAATTTCGACCTGATCTGTTGTTTCGACGCGCTGCACGACCTGGGTGATCCCATCGGCGCGGCGAGCCGCATTCTGCAGGCTCTCGCTCCCGACGGCACGTTCATGGCCGTGGAGCCGCTAGCAGGAGACCGGCTGGAGGACAATATCAATCCGGTCGGCCGCCTCTATTATGCCGGCTCCACCATGATCTGCACGCCGGTTTCCCTGGCGCAGGAGGTCGGGCTCGCCCTCGGTGGGCAGGCAGGACCAAAACGGTTGGAAGCGGTTCTGCGCGAAGCCGGATTTAGCCGTGTCCGGATCGCAGCCGAGACACCCTTCAACATCGTGCTCGAAGCGCGGCGATAAGACTGACCGCGCTGTCGTTTCTTACGCCACCGGGAGCACTGCTCTCCGGTGGCAAAGGTGCCTAATCATGACGCAGACGTTACAAGCAAAACAAGGCAATCGAGGACTCGGCCAGGGAGGACTTGACCAGCAAGGACTTGGCCAGGCCGGCTGGATCCTCGATCATTGGATCGCCTGTTTCCTGGCAGCGGTAGAGCGCGCTGTCCGTCATCGACGCACGAAGCATCGGGACGGGACGCAGCCCGCGATATCTACTGCATCTAGCGTTAGGTCCCTGCCCGAGGCCCGATAACGACAAGCTGCTGTTCGGAATCAGGGATGACCCTTGTTCCGAACTGCTGACATCTCTCATCCAGTGTCTGCTGGATCCATTCGATGTCCTGCCGTGCTGGAATGGAGAGACGAAAGTTCTTGATCTGCAGGGGAACCAGTTTGAGCGCATGGAGGCTTCCGCTGGTCGGATCCAGGTCGGCGAAATACATCAAGGCAAGGTCATCACGGTAGCGCTCGTAACCACTGATGCCTTCATAGTCGTTCAGGAAATCACCGCAGCCATAGAGAATGAGGCGGTCTCGATAAATTTCGATCGCTCGCGGATGATGCGAAGAATGCCCGTGAACGATCGACACGCCTGCCTTGTCGATGAGGGCCCGGGCCAGAATTCTCTGCTCGTGCGGAATGTGATATCCCCAATTGGATCCCCAATGGATTGAAACGACGACGAGATCGCCGGGCCTCCTGAGCGCCATGACCTGTTCGGCGACCTCTGACGCACTCGCCTCGGAGAGTTCCGGCAGCAAGTTGACGCCCGGAGTGTCTGACGTCGCAGCCCATTCGAGCGGGGTGCCGCTCGATGTCGATCCAAACGAAAAGATCAAGAGCCGCGCTTTGCCAAGGTTCAGCACCGCGGGTGCGCGCGCTTCATGATCGTTGCGCCCCGCGCCCGTTGTCTTGACGTTGAGTTTTTGCAGAGTAGTCAGCGTCTCCAGCAAGCCGGCGCGGCCCCAATCGAGCACATGATTGTTGGCCAATACGCAGCAGTTGATCTCGGCCGCCGCGAGGCATTCTGCATTCTCCGGGCTCATGCGGTAGTTGATGCCCTTGTTCATGCGGTCGTTGCTGCGGGTCACTGCCGTTTCGAGATTGATGATCCGTGCGTCCGGCTGCATGCGCGCCAACTGGTCCAGCGCAGCGCCCCAAACGTAGGACGGCCCGTTCTGCCGCGGAATGGGTCCGTTCGCCTGCTCGGCGAGCCGCACGTACCCCTCCGCCGATCGCACGTAATGTTCGTAAATCTCAGGGCTGCAGGGGTGCGCGAGCACCTGGTCGATGCCGCGGCCGCACATGACATCTCCGCAGAGAAAGAGCCGTACCAATTTCCGATGCCCAGCCGGCAAACGTCTTTCCTCGAGCATGAAAATACCGCTCAGGTTGTTGCGTCAAATGTGGGCCCCCTTGAACGCCGTCATCACCTCGGCCAGCATCCGCTCCTCCTCTCCCGCATAGCGCGGAGAGAAGTGAAACGGCTCGACACGGCGCACATTAGCTTCCCGCGCAATTTCTCCGGCAGCCGTCGTTGTAAGATGGCCCCGCTCCCTCGCCAATGCGGCATCCGTCCCCGCGAATGCCGCCTCGATGAAGAGGATGTCCGCATTCTGAACGAGCGCTACGATGGCGGCGCGATTGGCTGGCGTATCAACAACATCGGTAACATAGGCAATTTTCTGGCCGGCAGTGACCGTCAGGAGGTCACGCAGGCTGCCGAGCGGCTCGAGGCGACCGTCTGAAGCCGCCGCCCCATCGATCCGTATCAAATGATCGTCCGGCCGGCCTTCCACAACCGCCTGCTTGAGCCACTGCAACCACGGACCGACCGGGAGCCCGCGCTCGGATAGTCGATTCTTCCAAATGTTGACATGGGCCGCTTCCTGCAGGGCAAAGCCGAGGCAGGGCGTGCCATGCTCAAGGATGGCGGCTGAAACCCGGCGGGTCCGCTCGTCAGACAGGACGCCGTCAAGAACTGTCTTCGACACCGGCGGTTCCGCGGCAAAGGCGTTCTTCAGCCGGAACTGCCTGGTCGCGATGGAGTTCGGCGTCTCAAATTCGCTGACAACGAAGATCAGATCGGCGCCGTAGCTCTCGACCAGATTCCATCGATAGGCCTGAAGCTTGTGAAAGACGCGCTCGGCAAAACCGGCCGGGCCGTAAAGATGTACAGTTTTCTCCAGTCCTACGTGCAAACGGAGCAGATGATCGAAGCCAACGAAATGATCGATATGCGCATGCGAGACAAAGATCTGATCGACGCGTCGTATCTTCCGCGGTGACAGTGAAGCGATTTCCCCGAGATCGAACAGTACGCTGCGCGTCTTGAACAGCGTCTCCACATAGACCGTCGGGTCGCCGTAGCGACCGTTGACCAGGTTCGGATGGAAGATCGGTCGCATGACAAACTATGCAGCAGGTTTTTCACACGGCGTGTGCGTCACTCTACTTTCACCGCCCAAGGAACCCTCCTTGTTTACCCGGTCAATGCACCCTGAACCTCCAGATTTAAGCAGACTTTTGGACTCCGCACCGGCTAGTTCGTGATCTTGTACCCGGTCTCTTTCACGATCGGCTGCCAGAAGGCGTTATTGGCAGCGAGCTCCTTCGTCAGACCTTCGGGCGTCGAACCGACAGGGATCAGGCCGATCGCTGCGAGCTTTTCCTTGACCTCCGGCTTGGCGAGCGCGGTGGCGACTGCCTCGCTCAGCTTTTTCGCAAGATCCGGCGAGGCGCCTGCCGGCAGCCACATGCCGTACCAGGCGTCCGCCACCAGATCGACGCCGCTCTCTCTGAGAGTCGGCGCATCGGGCAGGAACGGCGAGCGCTGCGCGCTGCCGACCGCGAGAATCCGGACGTTGCCCGCGCGATGCTGCGGGATGGCATCGGTCAAGGTGGAAATCGCGAACGGCATGTGGCCGCCGACGAGGTCGTTGATGATCGGCGCGCTGCCGCGATAGGCCACGCGGGTCAGCTTGACGCCCAGCGCCTGCTCGAGCCGCGAGCCGGTAAAATGCGGAATGGTACCGTTGCTCGGCACGCCGAACGTGGCCTGATCCGGATTGGCTTTCAGCCAGGCAACGAACTGCTTGAAGTCCTTGACCTCGGCCGGGACGGCCTTGCCGACAAAGACGCAGAATTCGAACCGCACGAGTTGGCTGACCGGAACGAAATCCTTTGCCGCGTCGAAGCTCGGCGTGGTCTCGACCATCGGCAGCAAATACATCGTCGGTCCCGTCGTCACCAGGATGGTCGTGCCGTCGGGATTGGCGCCCTTCACCGCCTTGATGCCGATCAGCCCGTCGCCACCGGTGCGGTTCTCGACGATGATGTTGCGATCAAGCAAGGGAGCGACGTGCTGCGCCAGCAGCCGGCAAAGTGCATCCCCGCCACCGCCGGCTGCAAAGGGAAAGATGATTTTGGTCAGCGGCCCGGCCTGCGCGAATGCCTTGCCCGTTATCGCCGCCAGCGAACACGCGGCGCTTCCGGCCAGAAAATCTCGGCGCTTCATTCTGTCTCCTCCCAGCACTTTATAATTGTTCATCGGTCCGCAACGCTAAGGCCACCCGACGTCAGGTCAGCACCGTCTCGACCACCGTCATAATTCCGATCGCGACGGTGGCAAGGCCGACTGCCCCTTGCAGGCTGCGATTGGCCCAGGTGAGCCAGCGCGCGGAGACCGCAAGCGGCACCGCGATCGCCGTCGACAGCGCGCCCATGCCGATCATCGAGCCGACGCCGAACAACGCGATATAGCCGAGCCCGACGGCGGGGCTGGAGGCCTGCGTGACCGCGAGCACCAGAAGTGCGGCCGAGCCCGCCATGCCGTGCATCAGGCCGATCAGCAGGGTCCGCCAGCGGAAACCATGTTCGTGGATGTGAGCGGCGCGGGCGTGCGGTGTGATTTCGCCGGCATGGCTATGGGCGTGGAAATGCACCGTGCCGTCGCCATGACCGTGTTGATGAAAATGCACCCGGTCGCGCCACAGCCGCCACAGCACATGCGCCCCGAGACCGACCAGCATCAGGCCGACGGCGGTCTCGAGCGGCCGGGCAACGCCGTCCGGGATCGCGCGGCCGAGCAGAATGGCGGCGCCGGCAAAGACGAATAAGGTAAGCGTATGGCCGAGCCCCCAGGTCAGCCCGTGCTTGACGATATCGGCGACACGGCTTCGGCGCGCGGCGATGCTGGAGACGGCGGCGATATGATCGGCTTCGAGCGCATGCTGCATGCCCAGCAGAAACCCCAGCCCCAGAATTCCGAACATACGCCCCCTGCTCGCTTGCCTGTTTGATAAAATACCACTTCGAAGCCTTTGTCAGGTCAAGACTTCATCACCGGAGTCGGCGGCGGCGCGCTGCGCACCGCCGCAGCCATCGTGACCACCCCAGTCGCCGCCGCCAGGGCCCCGATCGGCGGCGACGAATACGCCCGGCACAACGGCTTTGTCTGCACCCCCGGCACCTGGTTCCGCGGCGATGGACGGCCGCAGGCATATTTGCCAATAGGTCAGTGCAAATCTGCCAATAGATCAGTGCAAATCGAGTCCAGAAAAGGCGGCTGGAGGCCGCCTTTTTCATGCCTCGGGTGCGCTGGAGCGGTTCTTGAGGTTCTGGCCCTTTGCGACCAAGTCTGCTATTCGAGCCGCCGAAGATCGGCCCCACGCGGCGGGTATTTTCGCCGCCCACCGATCGCTTCAATTCGCCGGTTTAGCTCAGCGGTAGAGCAGCGGTTTTGTAATGCGCAAACCCGAGTGCCCATACGTACCGCATTGTATGTTTCAGTTAGGGTTTCCGAGCTCGGCGATCACCCGTCGGCCCTTCCAGTTACTGTGTATACTGGGCAGTTTGGGGCCAAATTTGGGACCAAAAAGCCGCCGGCGCTAGCCGACGCCATAGGGCCTTGTTGAGGAAGTTTTGCCCAGCGCCTTCTCCGCGTAACGACGGTGATCGCCTGGACGTGCTGATCCGGTGCCATGCGACCAGTCGGACCCCCGCTGATGGGCCTGACGTCAAGGCCAGCGCCCTCAGTTGAGATGTCGGCGGAGCTTTCCGTTGTGCCGCTATCGGACCCATAGGGCCACGAGGGCACACGCGAAACCTACCACCAGGATGCCCGCAGCCGTTACCGTGACTAGGTCAATTGACCAGGGGTGTCCTTTTCCACCGATCAAGTCGAAATGTCTGGAGCGTCTGTCGTCCCTGAATGTCTGAAGGCGCATGATACGCACCCCCTTGTGCGCGCGTTGGACGATCATTCAATCGGCGACAGCCCAGACAGTTCCTTGAAATGCGAAACGGACCGCGGGCATGGACGCGCAAGGGATACGGCCGACAGATGCCCCCGGCCCCCGCATGACACGGCGCCGATCTGACCAGAGGGCCCGCCAGCGTGAACCTGCGGTCCCCTCTCGTGCTACTCCGTCAAAGCCGGCCTAACTGATAGAAAAAAGGCCCGGCGGTTAGACCGGGCCCGTCTTAGTTGCAGTTCCCGAGGTCAGGCGCGTTTTGCCACTGATCCAGACCTCCGTCGGCCGATCCATTTCCCCCAGCCCGATGACACGCCCTGATGGATGGGCCTGCCTTCCGGCTCCGCCCGAGCTGGAAGAGCGTGCGGCGGCAGTTGCAGCCGGTCGTCACCGCCCGCAACGTCAGAAATCGCATTGAGGAAGAAGTGGTTCTCCGCGAGCGTTGCCCGCGCAATGCGAATTGAGAACACCGCGTGCGTCTCGTTGAGGGCGATCAGCGCAATGTCCGTCGATAACAGGCCTTCCGAGCATTCCATATCGTATTTCAGCATCAGACCAGCCTCCCCTCCTTGAGCGCCTCGGAGATGTTCTCCAGCAGAAAGTGCTGCCAGGGGCGCGCTTTGCCCTCGCTGCTTACCAGGTTCTCCGGCCACAAGTGTCCGGTAACATCGCTGGTTACGGCGTGCTCGACCAGGGCGCACAGGCCGGCAATTGTGGTGGGCGCGATGTTCAAGAGCTCGACCGCGGCGTCGTCTGCCGCGGCCGTTGTTCGGATTATCTCGCGCTCGCCTTCGATCCATCGCGGATCGTCTGTCTCGACAATCTCTTCACCCCAAACGGTGATCCGGGACTGACATTGTCCGTTTGGGAGCTGGGCCTCGAGATCGCCCTGACGGTCGACGCACGCGAGCCAGGTGGCAAGCGCCGCCTTGTGCGCCTCGATTGCCGCAAAGATCGGATCACGGGCCTGCACAGCGCCTGCGGCCGGTCCCGGCGCCGAGAGAGCCGTCGCGAGGGCGGCGCTCCCCGCGGTCACCGCGGCGGCTTGAGACAGGAATCGACGCCGAGAGGTATCGACTGCTTCGGTGGCGGTCGGCTCGGCGATGTTGTTTAGGGACGAGTTCAATCGTGGCGTGCTATGCACGCTGTCAGCCTTGAGCATGGTGTCGCTTCCTTGCTTGGGTTAGAGCCGGGGCGGAAGTTGGCGCTTCCCCTCGGCTTGTATTTTATGTAAACTAAAAATATGAAGAAGTCAATTTCAGTAAACAAAAAATCTAGAGGTCGCCCGAAGAAGAAGGGCGGCGTCGATCCGGTAACTGCAGTCCGTCTGCCAAAGACGATCTCCGACGCGGTCGACGCATGGGCCGCTAGTCAGGAAGACGAACCCGGCCGATCCGAAGCCATCCGCCGGCTGGTAGAGCTGGGGCTGAAGGCGAAGAAGTGATGAGGCAGTCGATGCAGCGCTTTGCGGCGTTGGTGCTGCTTTTCGCGCTTATCGGCAACGTCGGTAGCAAAGCGGACGACCTACTGCCGCAACTGAGGAAAAGCTACGAAGATTGCATACACCGCACAGTTCGTTTGCAAGGCCTAGGCAGCACTTCGGAGGCTATCGACTTGGCATTCCTAGCTTGTCAAAGCCAAGAGCAGGCTATCATAGAGCGCTTGGCTGCCCTCGGCATGGCGCCGGCTACAAGTTTTAAGGCCTTACAAGCGTTCAAGCTGAGGCTGCGGAAGGCGGTCAAATAGCTCGCGGAAGCCATCCGCCGGCTCGTGGAGCTGGGGGCTAAAAGGTGAAGAAGAATTTCTTGCTGTCGAGCCGGCGTAGCGTGTTACGGCCCGCGCCCGCCGGAACGTTTTAGCCCGTAGCGAGTCGTAAAGGCGTCGATCCCGCTTTTGGATCGAACATGGAAAAAGCGGCCGCCTATGCGATCTCGGCCCTCATCGTCGGCTTCGGTCTTTGGATCCTTATTGCCGGCTTAAGCTCCAGTGCACCTGCATTATGGATTTGCGCTGGTCTCATCCCCATAATGATCGGGCTCATCAGCGCTTTCGGCCCCAAGTGAATCCGTCCCCTTTCCGAGGCGCGCGGCGCGCCTATCCCCAAAGCCGATCGGCGTCAGTTTTCGTATCCAGCCAAGTCGCCCCTCCTTCATCGCTCAAAGGAATGTCCAAGCTAAAACGCTGGTCTCCGTAAACTCGGGGCCGGCGCCGGTGATCTCGCAAAAACTCATCGACGCGTGCCGAGGCTTCGGAAAGCTTCAGCCACCCTTCGCCGATTGCGATGTACATTCTCGACATGACGTCGCCTCGGTCGTGCTCATGCAAATGGGCAGTCGCTCGCCGCACGGCTTCGTAGGCGTCTTCTCCATTGTTTTGGGTCAACGATGGCGCGGCCGTGAGCCGCTTGGCCTGCCAAACCTCTCTCAGGCGTGCAGAAAGATTTGCTCGGGAGAGCGTATAAATACGACTTCCAATTTTCGGATTCTTTCTGAAAAAATTTCGAAGCGCTGGTTGCGATGATGCAGGCGCTGCTGCGGATAATGTTGCGCCGTGATGAAGCGCCACAACCACCGATCTCACCTGTTCTTCCGTCGGCATACGCGCGCGAATGGCCTTCTTGTTGCAGTCTTTGCACCGCCTCACGAGGCAATTTCGCTCATTCCGAACATAGAACGTATTTTCCAACGTGCGAACATGGCCGTTGGCGCAAGTCGCTGCGTTGCGGCGGCTCTCGGCAGAGCGCTCCCGTGCATGTTTTAGATTGACTGTCGTCGTTCGTATGCCGGCCGCCTTCTCGTTCTCCTTTGCCAATCGCAGGGCCTCAGCGCCCCATTCAGGATATGCTTTACAATGGTTGCGGAATTTTCCAGGAGTGACGATAATCACGTTCTCCTTGCTGCAGCCGAATATTCGCCTCAAGGTCGTTTTGTTTTTCAGAGCATCCATGCACCTCGTGGCCTGCGCTGGCGTCATTAGCCGGGAAAATCGGGCGTGGCTTATCGCGAGATAGTCTGCATTCACGTCGTCAAGGCAGGCGCCAACATTCCGGCAGTCGTTTTGATGAGGGCAGATAGCGCAGCATTGCAGTTGTTCGCTTGGCATCGGCATCTCCCGTGAGTGCGTGATTGCGCCGGCAGATGCAGGGCCTGAGTCGCGGCAGGTCAATGCTCCAAACGAGACAATCCCCGTCCATAGCGGCGGCTTTTCCGTTGCGATCGCCCTCCGGTTGCGGTTGGATGGACAAAGGATCTGGGGGAAGAAAAATGCGGAGTCTGGGAATCGTGGCGCTTGCCGTCGCGGTGAGTGGATGCGCGATCCAACGAGCTCAGGTTGCTCAAGATGCGCGCATTCAGATGGTCGGTATGTCAAAGGAGCAAATTCTAGCTTGCATGGGACCACCGGCGAACAAAGCCGCCGAAGGTCAAACTGAAGTGTGGGGTTACAACTCCGGCGATGGAACGGTGGTTGCTAGCGGATCAATTTCCGGCGGAAGCTTCTCCGGGGTTTCCTCAAGCCGGTTTTGCAAGATCAATTTAGTCTTCGCCGGAAGCGCCGTGAACTCCGTCAACTATCAAGGACCAACGGGCGGCCTGATCACAGCCGGCGAGCAATGCGCTTACGCGGTCGACGCCTGCGTCAAACCTCGATAACCGCGAGTAACATCATGGCGCTGCGTTTTCGAAAGACATTTTCGATCATCCCCGGCGTCAGGCTGAATATCGGCAAGAAGAGCGCGAGCGTCCGGATCGGCGTGAAGGGCTTCGGCTATACCACCGGGACCGCCGGAAAGACCATCTCCGCCTCGCTGCCTGGCACGGGCTTAAGCTTCTCCCACAAAATAAAAGACAACCCACCGATGACACCTGCTGCGGTGCCAGTATTGGATGTCCGACCGCGGCGCCCGTGGTTCCTGCTGGTAATTGTCTACGTGGTAGCAGGCCTGATCTGGTGGACGATCCTGCAACCTAAGTAGACGGACGACCTCGTCAAAAAGCGGCAAGAAAAAACCCGCCGGTTAGGGCGGGTCTCTGTCGTCGCGGTTAGTTGGCCACGCTACCTCGCTGACCAGGGCTACCTGATGGGTCGAACGTCGTCTTTCCGCAGCCGGACCAAGAACCGGGCATATTGCTCGGTCGCGTGCTCATCGGCGCGTTGCCGAGATACCCCGGACTTGTAACCACCAAAAACTTCGTAGTCATTGACCGCGATCAATTCGTCCAGCTTCTTGCTAAGATCAGCCATTGTCATGACCTTATTGCGGACTGCCTTCGACTGGACGTAAAGCAGGAACTGTTCGGCCAAGATGTGAAGAGCGAACAGTTCGTTTTCTTCAAGATAATTCTTTCCGACCTTGGCCTCCTGCACGGTCGGCAGGTTCCCCTCAAAAGTTTGAAGTCCCATGTTGGAGTGTTTGTGGTTGGCGCGATCAAGAATGATCTCTGCCGCGGTCATGGCACTTACCGCATAGTGAAACTTATCTTGGACCACAGCATAGAACGATTTGCAGGTCCGGCTAAGCGGGTCGTAGTCAACCGCCGCCTCCTTGAAGAAATCCCGGACGCTGGCGAACAGGTGCTTCTCCTCCGCCCTGATGGCGCGGAGCCTTTTGGCGAGGCTATCTGCGGCGGTAGGATCAGCCCGCAGGCGTTTCTCGTTGAGCGCGTAGCCATCTTGGAGATAGCCCTGCAGAATTTCGTTGGCCCATCGCCGAAATTCGACGGCCTCCGGCGATTTTGTCCTAAATCCAACCGCCAAAATCAAAGGCAGACTGTAGTGGATCACTTCGTAAGTCTTGCCGTCTGCGGCAGTAGAGGGGAATTTCCTCTCAACTGAAGAGGACGTTAATTCTCCATCCAAATAGACGTTTTTGATGTGCTCTCTGATGGTTGCCTTATCGCGGCCATAGAGGTCAGAGATTTGATTTTGGGTTGCCCAGACCGTGGCCGCCGTCAGGTCGATGTTAAACGGTATGTCCCGGTTGCCGGTCTTGTAGTGAACCGACTTCATTTCTATCACACGCGCCGTGGCATTGGTGATGCGAACGGTCTCCTTAGTTTCTTCGACGAGCTTCGTGATCTTCGGCGATTTCATTGGTCGCAATTCCTGTGCGGTGCGCCACGAATCGCTGGACATTCTGTCCTGCCGCTGTAAAACGACTCTTGTTAAGGGAGGCCGTGTCACAACATCGTGGCATTGGGTTTCAAATTTGAAGAGCGGGCCATTGTCGCGATGGGCCGCTCTTCGGCTTTTGGTGACGAATCACCAGTTCCCAATCTAAGGCCGATTGAGATTCCCCGGAACAGATTCCTGCTCCGTTCCCCATGTTTTACACATAGGGAAATCAGGTACTTGAGAGGATGGCGGCGGGCGGCCGGGGGCCTCTACCGCTCCTCGTCCGGATGCACCCATTGAGGGCGTGATCTCCTGCCGCTCGGTCAGTTTGATCATGCGCATGGGCGCCGAGCGACCTTTCCGACATGACCGGCATTTCAGCGAGGCTTCCAACTTCCATATCGGGGTGTCGCGTGGCCGGCGATTTGACTCCCATGGTCGCTCATTACAGCGCCACCAGCCCGAACTCGCAATTCACGAGAGCCGCTTCTTCTTGGTCAAGCCAGCCCCGCTACCGTCGGGAAAATGTTTGCAATCGCTGGAACCGCGGGCCTGGCAAGGCGTCGACTCCCGCTTCCGGCCGATGCCCCCAAAGCCCCCTGGCCGGAAGAAAACCTGCCTACAGGTTGGCGGCCCCAGCCTGAAAACCTGGGGCCGTTTTGGCTCGCTGGATCGTGGAAGGCGCCTATGCACTTCAGCCGCGTTGGTCCTGCAACAGGGGACTTAGAGATATGGAGCGCGAGCGAGCGCGGCTTCTCATTCGTAATCAGTAATGAGAGTACGAGTGGTCCTGGACTCCACGGGAAGCCTGGCTTTGTAGCCTCTTGGCGCTCCATCAATTTCAACAAGCCCGCCATCAGGGTAGGCGGATCACCATTTAAGACGTTTGCCGAAGCCGAGAACGCCTGTGAGGCCATGCTTGCGCACCTGACCAAATAGCTTCGGATTCCCAGGCCCGTCCGCCGGAGTCGTGCAAGGTCCAGTGCCCCTTGAGGGGCGCGGCCTGGTCCATCTCCCCCGCTTGGACTTCACCCGAGTAGCCCGCCCTTCCCTGCCCCCGAACACGAGCGCGCCGGGCGCGCGGACGTCGATGCTATCCAGGATCGCCAGCGACGGCGCGGGGAGCGGATTTAGCGTGATCCCGCCTCTCCTAATGCGTCCGCGCACCCAGGCGGCCCGGCGCGCGATGCTTCCGGACGACACGCGGCAGCCCCTCGCCACTACGGTCACCCCCGGAATGGCTAATTCAAGCTGGGTCCGATTCTTGGCAGAATTGGGCGCATGCGCTAGCCGACGCTGTAAGGCTTGTTGAGGAAGTAGTCGCGGTTTCCGAGCGCCTTCTCTGCGTACTGGTCGATCGCGACTGTGATCGCCTGGACGTGCTGATAACAGTAGCCTTCACGTGCAGCCCGCTGGCGCACTTCAGCAAGCGCCCTGATCCATGGCGAGTTGTCCGCCTTCTCGTCGTACCATTTGAGCGGCTCCGGCATCACCAGCTCCGGCCGCCCAGCACGCGCCCCTTCGTCGGGCCACCCTGCTCTGCCTTGAGCCGGTCCCGCTCGGCGCACAGCCCCTCGATCTTTGCCAGCATCCTGCCAAGCAAGAGCTCAGCCGCCGCTGTGGCGATGCCGGCGCGCTGAAGCTGCAGGATCTCCTTACGCTGTCTTCCGACTTGGACCCGCATGTGCTCGATTTCGGAACGGACGTGATCTAGGCCCATAGCGCTCCTTCAATTCTCTCTCGATTATTCGGCAAAGACCTTCGGCCCGGCGCCCAAGCTGGTCGTAGAACCGGAGCCGCCTGAACAGGGTCTCGATTTCACGATCGGTCGTCATTTGGAGATAGCACAAAACACGAACAAGATGACAAGCCGCTACCGATAGTCTTGGATAAGATGGAACACCCAAGATCATTGCCCGAGTAGATTTTATTGCCTTGGTCCGCCTCGTTTGAGGATCCAATACCGCTTCCCGATGGTCGGCGGCTCCTCACGTTGAAGGATGCCGTTACCTACATCATGAATCTGCCGAAGGCCGAGCACTCAGCGCAGAATGGCAGGCGGCGATGGAGGCGCTAATCTTGGTTGCGGAGAGCGGCGGGCCGACGATGCTGGCCCGTATCGGCGTCATTCAAATCCGATCGCAAAAGTCATCACTGGGGCAGGCGCAAACTGAAGAGAGACCAATGACCGTCTTTGTCTACATCGACACCAGCAAGCAGGTTGGCGATCCCGAGCACATCAAGGTGTTCGCCACAGGCTGCTGCTTTCCAATTCCAACTAGCGGAGAGCGAAATGGCTGAAAGGATCGATGCTGAGGGTACCGGCAAATCGCAGTTTGAAGTCGCCCACGAAATGGCGAGGTTCATTCTCATCAATATGGAAGGGCTTCAGGTGAAAAGCATAAAGCGGCATGAGTTCTTGCATTTGGTAGCTGACTGCATCGAGGCCTTGCGGGGCATCAAGGTCAAGGAGATTATCAGCTAAAGAGTGAGGCTGGCACTCCTTGGGCTGAATGCAGAAGGAGGCTCTGATGCGCATTCTGGCCTTGGCGATTTTGACGATCGGGATGGTCTCTCCGGCGACTGCCCAGATGTACGATCCGGCTTATCCGGTTTGCCTGCGCCTGTACGACCGGACCATCTATTACGAATGCAGCTACACGTCGCTGCCCCAATGCAACGCGTCGGCATCGGGCCGATCGGCACAGTGCGTCGTCAATCCATATTTCGCGAGAGCGCAAGAGCCCGCTGGCTATCGGCGGCATCGCCGGGTCTACTAAAGTGAACCGCATTGGCCGCAGGACCGCTTATGCAATGCTGGCGACCTTGGTGCTGGCGATCGACTGCCAGGTGCTGGTGTCGCTGTAGGACCGCCAACTGAGGCCAGCCTTACTTCTCCTGATCCGACAGCAAGTTTCCCAATGAGGTAGGGGGTTGCAGTCCGGGCGATCTCAGCCACTCATTGATGTGAACGGCCGTCTCAGCCTGGCGAGCCCGCCGTAGAAGTAGTTCCCGGGCCGGGCCGTGAGGGAGCTTATCTGCTGCCTCTTTAAAGCGTCGGGCCTCTTCCGCCAGTCGCTCTTCAAACGTCTTCTCGTGTTTGATGCGTCCCCGCTTTCCCATGGCGCTGCCTCCCTATGAGGCCATTTAAAATTCCGCGCTCTTCATCCGTCTATCCGGTACCGGACTCTACATCGAGTTTCGGGAAAAACCGGAACGGGAGCAGCCGAAATGCGTTTTAGGTACGCGCCGGCTCTGCCGTCTGGCGCATTGGAATGACGGCCCCCAGCCATCAACCCGTGCTGGGGCCGTTTCTTTTCTTAAACGAAAGCCCGGCTTTGGGCCGGGCGATTCACAAGTATTCCGAACATGATGAAACGCGAACACCTTAGATCAGAATAAACACAAACGTCAGTTCGCATTGTTACCTAGGAATCGGAATTTGGTCCCGTAAGAGTACGGATCAGCGCAGATTAGCCGCCCACGCGCGCCCAAAGGAACGGCCCCAGCGGGGAAGGGCTAGGGCCGTCAGTGTGTGCCTCGGGGGCAACGGTGGGATCAAAGGCACACGCCATAATTCGGGAATAGGTGGCAACGTTCCCGCTCAGGCGCATCCCTTCAGAGGATCCAGCGATGACAGTTTTTATCTACGTCGACACCAGCAAGGAAGTTGGCGACGTTGATCCGTCAAGGTCTTTTGCGACCCAAGATGTTGCCGAAGCTTGGTTCAAGGAGAACGACCCGGAAGGAGTTGCCTTCGAGTATGAGGTACTTGAGTGAAAGAGGACCCAATAGTGCAGCCTCTCAAAAGCTAACGGAAATGGGTGGTTACTATGAAGCGTGCTGTTTGATCACATTATATGACGCTTCGGAACCGCGTTTATTTGGGGGCGTCCAGCCATTTCGAGCTGCCATAATTGCTTTCGCTCATATTTGTCCCGCCATGTGTAGCACAGCGGATAGACCTTCACGCTCCCACGGGAATAACTTGAAAGGTTCTGAGTGGTGCGTTGGTAGGAGGATTAAAAGATGGATCAGTTTATTTCAGGGGAGCAGCGTCTCTCGCAGATAGACCTCGATCTTTCCCATCGCATGGCCGAACTTCAAAAGCTCAGAGAAGCGGTCCATATTGCAGAGGCGCTGCAAGCGTCAACGGCGCAAAGGCGTCCCCGACCTTCACCGAGCGACACCGCCTCGTACACCGAATCTCGATTGGCGGTTTAGTTAGGTCGACGGCTTCACCCGTCGAGTGGGCTTCGCGCTTGCTGCATCGCTCCGCGGCTGGTTGAGCTGATGAAATCGATCTTCCAGCGCTGCGCTTTTGGCGAGCAGTTTTTCGCGGAGAACTGACTGCATCTGTTGGTGCAGTTCGAACAGTTCCTCAATCGACATTTGCTCCCACTCATTCCGCATGACGCACCCCGGCGATCATGAAACCATTTGAATTATCGCTCACGAAGAAACTTCAGAGATATGGGAGAGAGGCTCAGCCTCAATGCACTGAAGAAAAATTTAATGATGATGGCGGACGATCCTGACCGCGTAGCCCGTCATAAGAGATGTCTGTCGTGAATAAAGATGGCCCCAGCGCGGGGTCCGCGCCGAGGCCATACAAGTATTCCCATTTTCAAACAGCCAGACAGCGTAGTGGGTACCCGTCTGGTGCCCCGACAAAAGCAGGAACAACTGGCAACGTCTGCACGATAGTGAACAGAGCGGGAAGCTAAAGGAAACCTCGAGCCAGTTTCGCCGCTTGTAGACTCGGGGTTGAAGGGCGCCAAATGATCGCCTTTGGAACGGCTCGGCGGTCTCCAAGTTTCTACCCTGTGTTATTTGTTTGACTTTGCACGAGGGCGTTTGATGAAGGAGCTCTCTGCGCTCGAGTTGGCCATAGCTTCAAGCCTGATGGCCAGCGCCATGCAAGCGGCAATGATTCAGTCGATGATCCGCAACCATCTCATTACCGACGAGGAAGGCCATGAGATCTACGAGCAGGCACTTTTGATGCTTGAGACTAACCAGACCATGACTTCCTCGCCAGACGTGTTCGAGGCCGCTCGCGAACTGATCGAGCAACATCTTCGGAGTCCATAGTCAAATCGGCTGCGCGAAGATCAACCGTCACTGGTTGTGATAATACTACGCTGGCCGACCACGACGAGGACGTCGCGGTCAGACCAAAACCCCCAACAACTAGGCTTCGATAGCGCCGTTAGATATTTTTTTCTTGAGCGCTTCGCAGACCGCGCGCACCTCGGACGTCGTTAGCGAACACTCCTCGATCTGCAAGAAGTAGCGCTTGCCCTCCTCGCGATAGCTTGCCGCCAATGCCTTGATCTCGCTGACCGTCGTATGAACGCCAGCAACCGTGGCCTCGCACTTCTTGGCAGCCTCTGTCAGTTCGGCACCGAGCGCTTCGATCTCCTTTACGGCCGCATCGTATTCGCGAACGACCGCTTCGGCGGATAGTCTGCCGACCTGATTGACGCCCTCCTTGTGCTCGACGTAGTCGGGCAACGGGCCTTTCGGGAGCGGATGGTCGTCTTTCGGAACGATATGGATTGAAGGTAATGCGCGATTGCTAGTTTGGACGATGTCTCCAATATCGCGTTCAATGTCGTCAAACTTCGATGCGAGCAGTTCGTCAGTAAAACTCATTTTACAATGCTCCAAACTGTTGCGGGGCTATCAAGCGCCGTAACGGTCAAGCAAAATGTTCCGGCTGTCCACAGCTAAGTCGGCGGCTATGTATTGTGGCCGACATTGGAACCCTCGCTCCCTTCATCGCACCCTCACGCTCATCGGAGCGAGGTCCGAGGCCAGGTATTTTCGGTCAACGCGCGCGTCGGCATGCGCCAGCAGGCCTTGGTGCGTCTGGGGAAGTTCGGGTAGGCCTCCCGGCGCTTTAATCCTAAATCGGTTAGCCATCGCCAATGTGGTTTGCTCGTTCGCCTCTAACGCTCCACGGCGTGCGAACTCCAATTGTCGCGCGAGCGCGGATTATCTCGGCACCATTGATGCACTCGCCCGCCGAGATTCTGGTCTCAAGCTTCCGACGCTCTCCCTCCGATCTTACTGACGACGCCAATTCTATTAGTGCGTGCCACCTGACCTTGCAAAATATCTCCGGCCGGTCACCATATCGCCGAGCCACGCGCATCATCTCGGTGACGTCGCTTGAAACGTCAATGTCGAACTGCTTGCGAACGGCTGATTGTCGGCGAGGACATAGGCCTTCTTCTGCGCTTGACCGCACTGGTGGCGTTCATTCTGGTCGAGCTAGGCGTCGTAATCGCGGTTGCCGCCCTACTTTTCAATGTCGCTGTCGGTATCGATTGGTCGGCTTCGAATGAATAGAAAAATAACTCGCGAAATCCGCGATCTTCTGGTCACGATGGCAGGGCGATGAGGTGGGGAGCCACCGCCGCCGAAGCTCGACGGTCCGCCGGTCACCAACATCAGGAACGTCTCGCAGCCCTTACGAACTGCGTGCAGCCGGAACCATCACCAAAAAAGAGTAACTTGAGGCCCGCCACGGGTGGGAATAGGCTTCCTGGATTGGCGAAGTGAAGAAGAAGGAATGGCCTGATAACCCGTCAGAATTGGCGGTGGTTTACATGCGCCATACGATTGAGGCCGCACCGAACGTCGTCATCCTCGAGGCGTCACACGCGCGGCGGGGATTTGCAATTTCCTGGATCGCCCAAACCCTCAGCACGGCGGCGCTCATCGGAATCTGTCTCCACGCCGGAGTCGTCGCCTATGTGACGCGATACGCCAGTCAGCAGGAGATATCTAAGCTCATCACGATCGTCTCGCCGGTCATGGCGCAACAGACGCCATTGCCGAAGGACGACGAGACGGCGCAGCTCAAGCAGGCAGTCGACAACGCGACGGCGGAACTGCGGCAGGCTCTGCAGCAGAAGCACGATCGGGCCGAGGCGCTCGAAGCCGAACTGGTGAAGGCGTGGCGGTACGTCGGCAAGCTGTTGTCGATGCGCGACGGCGAGGCGGACCAGTTCAGCCAGGCGGTCGACAGCGCGACGGCGGTACTGCGGCAGGCTCTGCAGCAGGAGCACGACAGGGCCGAAGCGCTGGCAACCGAACTGGCGAACGCACGGCGCGCCATAGAACAGATACCCGCTGCCGTGGACGGGAGGCCCGGTGTCTCCTTGCCCGCCTGGGCAAACAGCTACGGCCTCGTGAAGCCCGCCCAGACCGCAGTGCAACCGGACGTGGCCAGGGAGAACGGCAAATCGGCAATTAGACCGGGTGAACCAGCTCGCGTTGAGCACAAACCGCGCGGAGGCTACGGCTGCCATCACTTCCGGACCTATGATCCGGCATCCGGAACCTACAAGGGCTATGACGGACGACGGCATTCCTGCCCATAAGTTCGGGCGGCGTTTTTGGAGACAAGCCTAGCTGACCTGCCGCTATGGGCAACAAAATGCACCCGCCCTCACCTCGGCTGCTGCGGCTTCCCAACGACGTCGCCGAACGCGATCGTCGAGCCGATCCACCCAAAGGCGATGCCGGTGATCCTGACGACCGAAGAGGAGCGCGATGTCTGGATGCGCGCGCCGTGGGATGAGGCGAAGTCGTTGCAGCGGCCGTTGCTGGATGATGCCTTAAAAGATTGTGCTGTGGTGCGGAGAAAGGAAAGATCAGGCGGCGGCCTGAACTATTGCGCCTTGATCGGTTTTGTGTTTGCTAGGATACCGTTGATGATCTGTCTTGCGGTATGCGGGCCACTTGCGCCGTCTCTGGCGAAATTCCTGGCAGCTTGTAGTCGTCGGTCAAATCAAGCAATGCCTTTCTCACATCGGACCGAAACCCATCAGGATTCTCTGCCATATCGCCAAGATGCCATCAGCATAAAATTGTTGGCCATATCGATGCCGAGCTGCTGGCCTTGTGTATTCATCTGACCTCTTATAGTCGCGAGAACCCTGTTTCCTTTAGGCTATTTCTTCTCGCGCCGCACGCCTTGAGTTGACCACACAGTGCCGCCGGGCAATGTTTTTCGATACCAGCGGGCCCGGCGATGTTCGACCGGCTCGGCGTCATGCGGGCATTGAACCGTCACCACGTTCGGGAGTTTAACCCATCTCGGAAGAGCCCCCACTGGGGACGCCGCAAGCTGGCGCGAGATCGATGAAGACGGTCTGGATTTACGTTGATACCAGCAAGGATGTTGGCGACCCGGATCACCTCAAGGTGTTTGCGAGCCCTGAGGCTGCTGATGCATGGTTTGAGAAGAACGACACCGAGGGCGTTGCATTCGGGTACGATGTTCTGGATGAGGCCGACGTTGCAGGCGGCGGAGAATAGGAACTAGTCCACCGGCCCGCGCTTGAGTTCGCGTCCGTAGAGTGTGGAGCGATGAATAGCCCCGACCAAGATACGCTGGTTCGCGCCGTCGAGGACGCCAGGCGTATTCTTGGGGAGTACATCGAGCCGGGACCGCGTGATGCAACGCAAACCGTAGAGCGGCTTCTGGTCGTGCTCGACCGGGATGACCTGGTTCATGCGCTCGACAGGATCAATCGGCGCAGATCGATACGGCTGATCGAGGCGACGATCATACCGAAGAACCCGCCGGTGTGAACAGCAGGCGACGCGGCAGCGGCATTATTGCTTCGTCGGTTTGTCGACCATCACCTTGATCGCCTTATCAATAGCCATCTCCGCGAAACGGTTTGCGCCCAGTCGGTTGGAAGCCGTCCCGGACTTTGGCTGCTTACCGGGAACGTACACGGTCCACCTCCAGCCCGTGGGATTGGCCGTCTGGACTACACTATGGGATGCCCTTGTGCTCCATGAGGAGACAACGGTTGAGCGTTTCCCCTGGTTCAGACTCGGGGTCCGGTGGAGCGGCCTTAACAGTCTCGCGTGCTATCCTAATTGGGCCACCCGCAAATTCAAACGAGGCCCGAAACCAATTGCTGATTGCCCAGTTTTCCCGATACTTCCATGGAAGCCACAGGATTGGTCCCAGCTTTGCTCCTGTTGCCACGAAGCTGGGGCCGTTCTGTTGAACGAGGCCGCCAACGGAGCGGCCCGACTCGCTGGGAGTTGGACCCGCTCAGATGTTTTATTCTTCGCTGGACTTCCCGGAACCGGCGGTTCCGAGCAGCTCCCATGCCGTGTCGATTTGTTTCAGCAAGCGCTCTGTCTCTTCGCGCTCGTTCGGACCCATATCTCCCTGCATCCGATCCAACAGTTGCTGTTTGCGGGCGAGGAGGTTTGCCAGAGCTGTCATGTTGATGACCAGCGTTGAGGAGCTGCGCGACGGCTACAAGTGATACAGGCGAGGCGGGCATTTCTGCCCGCCTTATACTTTATTTTGCGAAAAGCCCGCTGTTAAGCTTCCAGAACTGCCACGATCTCGTAGGTGTTCGGATCGACGATCACGATCTGCTCCTTGACGAGGATATATTTGTACCTACGCCACTCCGGATAGATCGTCACCACTCGCTCCGGCAGCGTGTGGAAGGTCACGTCGCGCGGTACCTTAGTGCCGACCGAAATCGAGAAGTTCACGTTCGTCACCGGCTGAACGCGGGTCTCCTTGATCGCGCTGGTGATCTGGGTGCGTTGCTCGGTCGAGAGCTTCGCTGCTGCGCCAGCCTGGCCCGTAGTCGTGCTCTCGCCCGCTGCTCCGCCCTGCGTTTGAGTCTGCATGCGGTCTTCCTTGCCCTGGGCCTTCTGGTCCTTCTGCGGCATGGTCTGGTCGCGATCCTTAGTCGTGGTCTGGTCACGATCCTTGGTCGTGGTCTGCTCACGCTGCTGGGTCGTGCCTTGCTCACGCTGCATCGTGCCCTGGCCCGTCGTCTGACCCTTCTGGTCGGCCTTCGTGCCGGGGCGGTCCTCCTTGCCCTCGGCCTTCATGTCCTTGTCGCCCTTCATTTTGTCTTCGGCGCGCTGTTTCGTTTCACCGCCCGTCGACTTCTCGGACTCCGCACCCTTCATACCTGTCGTGCCGCCGTCATCGCGTTGCATCGCGCCGCCGGACGCACCACCACCGCGATCGGAGGGCGCGCTCTGCTGCGTCGTGGAACCTGGTGAACCTGCATCGCGGCCCGTTCCGGTACCCTGCGCATTCGCAAAACCGGTTCCAGCGATCAGGGCCGCAGTCGCGGCCGTAATCAAGAAACGATTGGCCATCGAATTGTCTCCTCAGTGTCTGCATTGCCCACGCCGACAACGAATAGGAATTGCCGGATGTTCCCGGTCTCTTGCTGTTCCGCGCGGACTTTGTTCGTGAATGCGTGATGAACTTGCGCGCCGCAGAAAACCTAGCAAGCGGCTAATCGCTATTTATACGGACGATGCTGAAGGCGTACCGCCTCACCGTGCAAATGCCAGCGTGGTGCACGATCTGCGCGACGGCCTTGGTGCTGCCCTCGGTCACCGGCTCATGCTGACCTTCGGCACCTATGGCGAGGTGCTCGGTGATCGCGGTGGGTATGATACGCTCGCCTTCGCCGGTCTCGGTGAGCGCGTAGCCGGTTTGGTAAAGCTGACTCCGGTAGGCACTCCAAGAGCACCTGCCTCACGCACAGCCAGTGACAAGAGAGGTTACGGCTTCACGCGCTCGTTTTAATCGCGGACCTCGCGTGGCACATAGCCGCGAAGTTCAGCCGGGTCTCAGTTAGTCTTGAGGAACTTGTACGTTCCTTTCTTATAGCCAATTACTTGATTGATGCCGTCGAAGTTGCCCTTGAGCGGGTTGATGGTAATGACGAGCGCCGCCTGGAGACCTTCGAATTTGCCGGTGCCGCCAGTGATTTTGCAATTGTTGGGTTGCCCCGGCAGGAAATCGCATTGTTCGAATGATTGATCGCCGTCCTTGTCGACGTAAGTGCAGTACCCGCGCACTTCCATCGTATTCGCCGACGGATCCCTGAGCCGGCTAAACTGGCAGCGTCCACCCATGTTGTTGAGCACAGGATTTCCCGCGTCGTTCGTTGCCGTCATCGCTTGATTCAGTAGGTCAAACTCCCTGCCGCCGCCGACCGGCATCGGCTTGGGGGGCGGAATTGGCGTCGCCGTAAATGTGACGGAGACAGGTCCTTCCGGTGGAATGCTCTGAGCCTGGGCGTTACCAGCGATCAGAACGGCAGCAACCGAAGACAATGCGAGAAGTACGTTAGTGATTGCCATTGTTCCCTCCCGTTCTAGAGTATGAAGTCTCCTGCCGAAAGTATGTGACGGCCGACCAGGTCGATCTGAAATTCCGCCGCCGCGTCGGCGTCGATACTGCCCTCCACGATTGTGTGCTCGATGCCGTTTGCGTCCGTCTCGTAGTGATACCCGAGCTGGCCTCGCCCGAGCTGGCCCACACCACCGACGACGTTGATGAGTTCGCCGACAAACACGAACTCGGGGTTGCCGGCCTGGCCGCCATTGGCGTCGATTCCGCTCAGATCGAAGCGATCGGCCGCAGGCACAAAATCGGTGATGATATCCCGATTGGCGTCAATGCCAGCGGCATTGGTGCTTGCGAATACGAAGGTGTCATTGCCTGTTCCGCCACTAAAGGTGTTGTGCGCATTGCTGGCTGTGATCGTGTCTTGGCCGGAGCCCCCCACCACATTTTCTATGGTCGTTAGGGTATCGGTGCCGATCTCGCTGCTGGACGCTGTCCCTGTTACCAGATTGATGGTCGCGTCGGCAGCGAGTCCAGCAAGGCTATAAGTATCGCTCCCGCCATTGCCAGCGTAGCCATCGTTGCCATCACCCGCCGTGGCGATGAACGTATCGTCGCCAGCTCCCCCACCCAGTATATCATTGCCACCTAGGCCGACGATCGTGTCGTTCCCGCCAGCGCCCGACAGCGTATCGGCGTTACCGCCGCCGGCGATTGTGTTGGCCAAGCCGTTGCCGGTACCATTGAAGTTTCCGGTGCCCACGTAGGTCAGGTTCTCGGTACTCGCTGACAAAGTATAGGCCGCGCTCGCCGCCATCACGGTGTCCGTGCCTGCGTTCGCAACTTCGACGACGACATCCGACTGGTTGTCGACAGAATAGGTATCGTTGCCGCCGAGGCCGACCAGCCGGTCGACGCCTCCCGCGCCATCGAGCGTATCATTGCCGGCACCGCCCGTGATCGAATTGGCGAGTGCGTTGCCGGTACCCGTGAAATCGCCGCTGCCGACGAACGTGAGGTTTTCGACGTTGGCGATCCCGGCGAGCGCAAACACCGCGAGTGCCGTCCGGATCGTGTCCGTCCCCTCGCCGGCATTCTCGACGACGATATCCTCAGAACTGTCCACCACATAGCCATCGTTGCCTGCACCGCCGGTCATCGTATCTCGACCTGTCCCGCCATCGAGCACGTCAGCGCCGGCGCCGCCAATGAGCACGTCGTTTCCTGTAAGCCCCAGCAGCGTATCATTCCCACCCTGACCATTGAGCGTGTCTTCCTCGGCTGTTCCGGTCAGAGTGTTAGCGGCGCCATTGCCCGTTAGGGATGTGCCGGCCGTATTTTGGACCGTGACCGCAATCGCCTGCGTATCCATTCCGCCGTTGCTATCAGATACTTGGACGATGACGTCGTAGACGTTATCGGTTCCGGCATCGCTCGGTGTCTCAAAATCAGGCGCTGTGACGAATGAGAGCGCGCCGCTGCTCCCGTCAATCTGGAATAGCCCCGCATCGGCGCCGCCGCCGATTGTATAGGTCAGCGTCTGTCCGGGGTCCGGGTCTGTCGCCACCACGGTCGTGACCACCGTCACGTTCTCAGACACCACGCGAGCCGCCGTTTCGCCGCCGCCGTCGGAGGTGATAAAGGGCGACTGGTTAATAAGTTGGGCGGCCGGAATAATTCCATCGGCGAAGGCGAAGAACTCTACGTTTCGCACCGTATCGGTCGCATCGGGGGAGCCGGCGCGAAGATCAGTGATGGTAACGCTCCCGTCTCCGTTCAGCTCGATCGAATAGTTCGCCCTCATACCTGAATAGACAGCGGTGTCGATATCCGTACCGCCGTCGATGTTATCGATGCCTGCACTTCCCTCAAGTGTGTCGTCACCACTATTTCCGACCAGAATGTCGTCGCCACCCTGCCCACCAATGACGTCCGATTGCGAGGACCCCGTCACCGTGTCGGCTCCCGCGGAGCCATTGACGGTGACCGTGTCTTCTCCCGTATTCCAGTCGGCAAACGACCAGCCCGACAGGTCGAGCGATCCGGACGGCGTCATATTGATGGCAACGGCGTCCGTTGAGCGGCCATAGGCTGCAGGCTTGCCCGACACAATCAACGCTGACAGTGCAGCCTCTCCGATCTGATCGGAGTTGAAGACCACAGTGTTTGTTGCGCTGCCTCCCAGAAACGTCAAGGCTTCGATGGACGCTATGGTAGTACCGGAAAAATCCGTCGGCGCCGGTTCCGCGTGCTGTATTCTGATTATGTCGAAACCCGCACCACCATCGTAGGTTTCGCCAGCAACGACTTCTCCCGCCTGGAAAATTCGGAAGATATCGGTGCCGTCTCCGCCTGACAGATAATCCTGTCCCATTCCTCCGCCCAAATATTCGTCTTGTGCCGACCCCGAGATCGTGTCGTCCCCGATGGTCCCGCCAAGAAAGATCTGCTTGGACGGATTCCAATTGAGGAACGTCCAGCCGGAAATGTCGACGACAGGCCCGCCTATGGACAGAACAGCGAACCCTGCATTCCCCGTTACCACGAGGTTCGGCGAAAGCCCCGCTCCAAGGTGATCCGAAGTAAAGCTGGGGGAGTCAAAACCGGACGTGTAGGTGAGGGCCTCGATGGAGTTCAACGTGACCCCTTCGAACTCCATGAAGCCGGCAATTTGCAGGGTGTCCAGCCCGCCTCCACCATCGTATATCTCCCCACCGACAACATCGCCCGCTATGGCCAGAAGCGTATCGTCCCCCTCGCCCCCGAGCAGGCTGTCGACACCACCCCGTCCGTCGAGCGTGTCATTGCCGGCAAGGCCGCTAATCGTGTCCTCCTCGTTCGTTCCTACCAGGTTATTGTCGCCCGCATCTCCAACAATGCTGCCCGAAACGTTTGTTACGGTGATTGCGAGCGCCTGCGTGTCGGTTGCTCCGCTGCCATCTGAAACGCTGATCGTCAGATTGTAGACGTTATTGCTCCCCGCGTCGGCCGGCGCCTCGAAGTTCGGCGCAGAGACGAACGAGAGCGCGCCGGTATTGGCGTCAATCTCGAACTGCCCGGCATCCGCTCCGCCTGCGATGGCATACGTCAGTGCCTGGCCCGCATCCGGATCGGAGGCGACGAAGGTCGTTGCGGACGCGGTGTTTTCGGCAATCGAGATTGCCATCACATCCGGAGTGCCAAAGGTGCTGTCCAGGCTGCCGTCGGTATTATAGCGAACGAGCGCGAAATCGGCATTCACTCCGTTGCTGCTATATCCCGCGAGCAAGATTCTTCCG
This sequence comes from Bradyrhizobium sp. AZCC 1577, assembly GCF_036924575.1. Lineage (NCBI taxonomy): Bacteria > Pseudomonadati > Pseudomonadota > Alphaproteobacteria > Hyphomicrobiales > Nitrobacteraceae > Bradyrhizobium > Bradyrhizobium sp. AZCC 1577. The sequence goes on along the minus strand of NZ_JAZHRQ010000001.1, from coordinate 3,903,773 downwards.
TCGGGCTGCAATTTGACGCTATAGCCTTCGTCCGAGCCAGCACCGATCTGCGTCGTGAGCTTGCCGCCGTCGCCGAACGACGTATCGAGGCTGCCGTCGGTATTGTAACGGACAATGGCAAAGTCGGTGTTCGCCCCATTAAAGCTGCTGCCCGCCACCAGGATCCTGCCGTCGGCCTGGATCGTGACGCTGCTCCCGACGTCGTTGCCCGCCGCGATACTGGTCGTTACCCTGCCGCCGTCGCCGAACGACGTGTCGAGACTGCCATCTGCGTTGTACCGCACGACCGCGATGTCGCCCTGACTGATTCCTGCGACGACGATCCTGCCGTCGGCCTGAACGGCGACGCTCTGACCAACATCGTTTGTGTGGCCGAAGTCGGTCGTCACTCTGCCGTCTTCACCAAAATCCGTGTCTAGCGAACCGTCCGCGTTGTAGCGGACAACGGCGATATCGTTCGTCCCAAAAAACAGACTATGACCAGCGGCGAGGATCTTGCCGTCCGGCTGCACCACGACGCTGTAGCTTGCCTCATGCGTGCCGATTCGCGTTGTGACCCGTCCATCACCGTTGAACGAAAAGTCGAGGCTGCCGTCGGCATTGTATCTGACGAGCGCAAAATCGAAACCAGAGATGTTAGCATTGAAGCTGTAGCCTGAAACCACGATCTTTCCGTCGGGCTGCAGCCCGACGCTCTGGCCAAAGTCGTCGACCAGCAGATCTGTAATGACCTTGCCGCCGTCGCCGAAACTGGTGTCCAGGCTGCCATCGGCGTTGTATCGCACGATGGCGAAGTCGGATTCCGCGCCCGACCCAGTATAGCCCGCAACCAGAATCTTGCCGCTAGGATCTACGACAACACTGTATCCATTGCCATCGGCGCCGCCAAAATCGGTGATTACCTTTCCATCGCCACCAAAACTCGTGTCTACATGGCCATCGATCTCATAACGAACTAGGGCGAAGTCGATACCCGTGCCGTTGAAGCTGCTGCCTGCCACCAAGATCTTCCCGTCAGGCTGTATGGCTAGGCCTCGACCGAAGTCATCACCGGGTCCAATAGCCGTCGTCGTCATGCTGTCGCCGACGAATGTTGGCGCCTCGTTGACGTTGCCGACCGTCACGGCAATCGCCTGCGTATCGGTGCCGCCGTAGCCGTCGGAGACCTGGACGGTGACGTCGTAGACATTGTTGGTGCCGGCGTTGGCCGGCGCCTCAAAGTCCGGCGCGGTGACAAAAGCCAGCGCGCCGGTATTGGCGTCGACAGTGAAGAGGCTCGCATCTACGCCCCCGACGATCGTATAGCTCAGCGTCTGCCCGGCGTCCGGGTCGGTGGCCGTCACCGTCGTGACGGCGATCGTGTTCTCTGCCACCGACACAGCCGCGGTATCGCTCCCGCCGTCCGACGTGATCGCCGGCGCGGTGCTTTCGGTCACATCGCTCACCGCGATCGTGAAGGTCTCCTCGCGCGTCAGCCCGCCCAAATCGGTGACGCGCACGATGAGGTCATGTGAGGTCGCACTTTCGAAGTCGAGGCCCGTTCCCGTGGCGACGATCTGATTGCCGTTGGCGAACGCAAACCGGCCCCCGGCGTCATCGACGAGATCAAAGCTGGTGGTGTCGTCATTGTCGACGTCGGTCGCCGACAATGTGCCAACAACCGTGCCGGCCGCCGCATTCTCGACGACTGTGTCGCCCGCGAGGGCGACGTCTGTCGGCGCGTCGTTCGTGCCGGTGACGGTGATGGAGACCGTCTCTGTATCGATGCCGCCTGCACCGTCCGATACACGGATCGTGAAATCGTCCTTCACCGTCTCGCCGGCAGCCAGCGCCTGTACATTGGCCTGGCCGTTGTCCAGATTATAGGTCCACTGCCCAGCCTGATTGATGTTAAGGGTGCCGTAGATGCCGGTGAGCGCAGAGTCAGTAATCTGCGGCGCGTAGCTGACGATCTGGGCAAGCGTCCAGTTCTCGTCATCGCCGGTGAAGCCGGGGGTCTCCGTGCCGAAAATGCGGCCAATCTCGCTGAAGCTCTGCGTGCCGACAACGACGCCGCCCGCGAGGTAATCAAACGATGCTTGGATCGCACCCACGTCGGCCGTCGAGTGCGACAACCGCAACACAATCTGGTCGGCACCGGGCGGGGGATTCAGCAATATCGACTGGATGATGGTCACTGTGTCCGCAGCGAAATCGAGCTCCAGCAGCTGAGCAATGACGACTCCGTTCAGTGCGCGACGCACGACCAGTTCTATTGCGTCATCACCTCGCTGATCGGGCGGCGTACCGCTGCCTCCTTGCAGGCGATCCGACAGCCGGATGCCGTAGGCTTCACGCGAACTGTCCGGAAGGATCAGGTCGAACCGGCCTTCGACAGTGAAATCATCGTCGCTCTTGAGACCCTGCGCCAAGTTGGCGGGATCAATGTTAGTCCGAAGAGTGGCAAACTGGCCTACGAAGGGATCTGGCGTGCCGACGCCCACACTAGGCACGGCGCCGCTGTCGTCCATGAAGAGGCGTCCGCCGTTTTCGGTGAAGGTTCCGTTCACCCCATAAGACGGTGGACTGCTGCCGGCAGGCACGCTGGGAGGCGGCGTCCCGTCGTCGAACTCATCAGTAAATATGGTGGCTCCGTTCTTGGCGATGTTCAGGCTATCCATCGAGAACGTGTAATCGGCGCCGCTGGCTGCGTTGCCGCCCACGACCGACCAGAGCTGGATCGCTCCTGCGTCCTCATCGGTAGCGGCCATCGTGCCCGATATTGACAGTGTCACGTCTTCCTGGACCGCGCCGACAACTGGCGGCGTCGTGATCACGGGCGCCTCGTTGGCGTTCGTCACGGTGACCGCGATCGCCTGCGTGTCGATGCCACCGTTACCGTCGGAAACCTGCACCGTGACGTCGTAGACGTTGTCGCTGCCGGCGTCGGCCGACGCCTCGAAGTCGGGTGCCGCGTTGAAGGATACTGCGCCGGTGCTGGCATCGATGGTGAAAAGACCTGCATCCGCCCCGCCGGCGATCGCATAGGTCAGCGTCTGTCCGGCATCCGGGTCGGTGGCTGTCACCGTCGTGACGGTCGTCGTGTTCTCGGCGAGCGTAATGAAAGCATCGTCGCCGCCGCCGTCTGAGGTGATGGCGGGCGCCTGGTTGTCGGGCACGACCTCGAAGATCTGCGCCCGCACGGCAATCAAGGACGTGTCGTCGCCCGTCTGACTCCTATCACTCCATGCGATGACGAAACGCCCGTCGCTCAGGGAGGTGATGGTCGGCCCAGCCTGGTCACTTATCGTTGTGGTATTGACCAGGAACTCAGAACCGGAGGGTGTGCCATCGGCGTTGAATACCTGCGCCCGCACGGCGGCGCCGGACGTGTCGCCGCCCGTCTGGCTCAAATCAGTCCACACGACGACAAAACGTCCGTCGGCCAGTGCACTGATGGTAGGCGACTCCTGGTGGGATGTCGTCGTGGTGTTAACCAGAAGCTCGGAACCGAACGGCGTGCCATCGGCGTTGAACACCTGGGCCCGCACCGCAGCACTGGAGGTGTCGCCGCCCGTCTGACTAAAATCAGTCCACGCGACCACAAACCGCCCGCCGGCCAAGGCGGTGATCGTAAACGCAACCTGGCTGCTTGCCGTTGTGGTATTGACCAGGAACTCAGAACCGGAGGGTGTGCCATCGGCGTTGAATACCTGCGCCCGTACGGCAGTACCGGACGTATCGCCGCCCGTCTGGCTCAAATCAGTCCACGCGACCACAAAACGCCCATCAGCCAAGGCGGTGATAGTAGGTAGATCCTGGACCCTTGCCGTGGATGTGGTGACCAGAAGCTCGGAACCGGACGGCGTGCCATCGGCGTTGAACACCTGGGCCCGCACGGCCCAATAGCCGCTCCCACTACTAACATCCACCCAGGCGACAACGAAACGCCCACCGGGAAGAGCGGTGATGGCAGGATCCCGCTGGGATGCCGCCGTTGAATTGACCAAGAACTCGGAGCCGGACGGCGAGCCATTGACATTGAATATCTGCGCACGCACGGCATAAAGGGTCTGCCCGGGGCTGTTATCCGTCCACGCGATGACAAAACGCCCGTCGGCCAGGGCGGTGATGCTAGGGTCAAACTGGTTGCTTGCCGTAGTTGTATTGACCAAGAATTCGGAACCGGACAGCGAGCCATCGGCATTGAACATCTGCGCTCGCAGAGCGTCTCCATCCGTGTCGCCGCCCGTCCGACTGGCATCAGCCCACGCAACGACAAAACGTCCGTCTGCCAGGACGGTAATGGTCGGGTCGACTTGGTTGCCTGCCGTCGTGGTGTTGACCAGGAATTCGGAGCCGATGAATTGGACGGCCATTTGCTGCCTCCTCCAAGACAGCGCGCCGTTGACCTGGTTTTTGGGGTTCTTGCGCCGGCTCCTCAGCGCGCCTAGTGAAAGAATTCTAGGCAACCCGCGACCGGCGGGAATGATACAAATGTACCAATCCCCCTACCTCGTTCGAGTAGGTCAGACGGGAAGAAGATCTACCGAACCCCGAACATGCCGAGCGTACGGACGATCGTTGTCACGAGTTCGGCTTGTCGCCGCGTGTTGGTCTTCTCGAAAACAGACGCGATCTGGTTGCGTACGGTGTTGCGCGAGTGCCCGCTGTCTCGGGCATACTCCGCCAGCGTCCGGCCCGCGATCAGCGCGCTGACGAGCCGCGCCTCGGCGGCGGACAATTTGAAAGCTGCCTGGATCACCTCTGCGGGAATGGACAGCGTATACTCGGCCGCTACCACGAGCACGAGAGCGGTCGCCCCGGCGCGGAGATCGAGCATGAATTGCGAGCGATGATTTGCTCCGTTTGCTTGCCCCGACTGCATCGAGACTGCCCAAGCGACGAAAGCTCGTCCAGATGCGCGCGAAGTCAAGCGCACGGGCTGCGTTGCTGGTGCCATTGGCGGGCACAAGGCGTGTGTGATGGCGGCATCGAACGCTGCGTTCTCCGTACAATTGGCAGCACATAGTCGCTTGGAATGATCTGTGCGCAGCACACTTTCACGCCGCAACAGGTCTTCGGCCTTTTGATTGGCAAGCAAGAGCCGCCCGGCCCCATCGACCACGAACGCGGCGAGCCTCAGCGCATCAAGTCCGGTCCCGAGCGTTCGCTCCGCCGTGCGCGCAGCCGCCATGACGCGATTGATCTCGACGGCACGCATCAGGTGCGGCACCAGCAGCGCGAACCGGCGTTCGTAAGTTTCCCTGTCGTTGCGATACACCGATTCGTGCGGACAGATGGCCAGAAGCGTCACGCCGTGCCCATCATTGTGGAGCGATACACCCAGATGATCTGTGGTGATACCCTGCGGTTTCATGAAGTCGGCGTAAAACTCGGTACGTCTGGCGATCTCGGACGGGAGAAGCTCGCTCGCGTGAACTACCCTACCAACTGGGAGTGTTTCGAGTCGTGCGGGTGGGTAAGGATTGATGCTGTGGAAATGATTTGCATACGAGACGTTAAATGCGGGATCGTCCCCGAAATGTCGGAATGAAGGTGTCGCTGCCGTAGCCACATCATAGGAGTGCAAGACGCCGCACGCGCCACCAAATGGGCTAGGCAGCGCATCGAGGAACGCCTGCCATCGTTCGGGATCGAGCGCCGCGTCGTAAAGAAGATCGAGCAGTCGCGGGAGCTCTCTCTCATGAAAGGTCCGCATGGCACCGCTCCCCAGTCACTCGTCCGGGCCGAGGCGCAGACGCGGCGTCAGCGCCGCCACGACGCCAACCAGCTCCGCTTGCCGATGCACGCTGAGCTTGGTCATGGCGGCCGCCAACTGGTTGCGCGCGGTGGCGTGACAAACGCCAAGCCGATCGGCAGCTCTCTGCACGCCGTCGCCCTCGGCGATGCGCAGAACGACATTCGCCTCGGCATTTGACAGGCCATAGAGGCTCTTGAGCATCTCGCTCGGCAGCGTTGGTGCGCGTCGCCCGTCGCTGATCAACACGAGGGCAAGCCCGGGATCCGCGCCTAGAGTCGCGAGCGGCCTTGAGATCGTGAACGGCAACACGAGAACCGGGCAGCGCCCGCTGCCCCCATTCGTCACCATGAAGGTCGCCGGAGGCGGCGCCTTCGCCGTCACGAAAGTACTTTGGAGCGCGCGACGAAATGCTTCGTCGGCCTGATGCGCGATGAACGTTAGCTCAGATGCCGGCGAGATGCGGACGAGCCGATGTTGTTCCAGCAAAACGACGGCGCGCTGACTGGCGGCCACCACCTTGCGTGGCGGACGCACCAGGAATGCGGCCCCGGAGATTCGATCGAGCAGCCCCTGCAATCCCGTCTCGGTAGCCCGCGCCGCGCGCAGGCGGGAGGTCACTTCGAGCGCCCGCGCAAAGTGCCGGCCGACGCTGTGCAGGAATTGCGCGGCGGGCGCTTCGAGATGCGACAGGCGCTCCGGGATATCGCAGCTGAGCCGCGTCAGGGAGCCGGGCGATCGCTTGAACGTCAAGTTGGCGCCGTGTGTATAGTCGCCGGCGGGTTTCAGCCATTCGTGATAGAAGGGCTGCCGGTCAAGCCATTGCCGTCCGAACATCTGGGACGCGCGCGCCACCTGTCCCGGCGCAACGCACCGCAACAGATCGTTGTATGGATTCAGCTTATAAAAATGCGCGAGGTACTGCCTGATCGATTCCGGGTCCCAACCGGCTGTGGTTGTCGGCGGAAGATGGCCAACGCCGTCCATGCAGATGAACAGACTGAAGGCCGTCCCTGGAAACAGGCTCTGGCAGCTCGCCACCACCTCCGGCCAGCGTGCAGGATCGCAGCCAGCCTGGTAGATCTGATCAACTGTCTCGAGCAGAGCTTTGGTGGAAACAGCCATCCCCGCGCCCAATCAATAACTATTCAGAAAAAGCAATACCCAAACCATTTGCGCCCACCGGCTAACCTCCCCGCGGCCTTGGCGTCATCTCGAAGCCTATGCCACAGGGCTGTGTCCGGTGGTCGCACTTTCCGTCGCGCCGATCTGGCTAGGATTGTAAGCACTCGAAACAGTGCTAAGCGCCGACGAATTATCCAAGGTCAATTTTCAGCCGCAGGAATGCGAATTCCGACGCCGTCACTGCGGTACCTGCCGATGGCATCGACGCTGCCAGTTAAGAAAACGGAGAGTTCGGCGTGCGTCGCCGTTTCATGAGCAGCTGTCAGGCGCCCAACGCGCCTGCGTCATTCTGGCGTTTTTTCGATCTGGAAGGCAAGGCCATGCTCCCGCTGGAGGGCGCACCCCGTAGTCCTACGGTGCTGGCCACAGGCCGGATGTTCGATGCAGCACATCACAAACCTGCCGCCAGAATAGTACGGTTTCGAGTCTGACGCGATAACGTGCTTGCAGTCGGCTCTGTCCCCGATGCGCCACCGAGGAAGCCGTCTCAGCGCTGGTTCTTTACCTCCCCTTCACATGTCCGTTGTAGATCATGCGGCACCTACGCGGCGGGCATGGGGCGCACGGCACCAACATTGGCGGCCGACGGCAATGCGATGTCACTCTCGAAAGCTCGGTGGCCTTCGCTTCGCCTTGCGCGCCATCGGCAACGCGGACGTAGCCAAGCCGCTTGAGCACCGCCGCATCAGCGTGCAGCGTCTCGCGGTAACTAAGCGACAATCTTGATCAGGACTCGGGCTGCGTGCGTGCAACAGCCTCCAGGGCTTCGACGTCGTGCTGCTGCCAGATGGCGGCGAGATCGGCAACGAAGCTATCAGCGAGCCTGTTGCGCGATCTCGCGGCCTTCCAGCGGGATTGCCCGATCGTCCTTTCTCGAATGGCCTGCGACAACTCGCTGTTGCTCTGGATAAAAGACCGGTGGCCGGATATTCGCCGGGCGGGTTCGGGGCCCTCGCCCCAGTTTCGGACCTGATCTCGCGTCACGTTGGTAACGCCGCGCGGCGGCGTCAGGCCTCGACGGGCTGACGCTTCGCAATCCTAGCGACGGTTGCGCGGCTAATCTGCCTCACTACTCAGGGAAACGCCATTAAAACGGTACGAACGGATTCGAGGAATTTCGCCACCTCGACGCCGGTTGCTGTCACCGGATAGCATCTGCGCCGCCAACAGAACTTGCGAGGAAGCCGATCCCGTCTCGCCGGAGCCGCGCTCAACGTCGCTGACGTTAGACGAGACCTGCTGGGTCCCCTGCGCGGCCTGCTGCACGTTGCGAGAGATTTCCTGCGTCGCCGCGCCCTGCTCTTCAACCGCCGCCGCGATGGTGGAGGAGATTTCTGACAGGCGCTCGATGGTGCCAGAAATTGCCCTGATTGCGCCGACCGACGCCGCTGTGCTCTCGTAAGCGGACATCGACATCCTGAACGCTCAGGTCCGAAAAGTGCCAACAGCTGACTCACGTCTGCCCAATCCGAACTCAACCACCTCGTCGACCCGGCGAGGAGCGACGCCGGCATCGCCGAAGAGAATCCTGGGGCGGTGGCAGCGTCGTCAGTGGCAGGCGCCGAGCCGAGCCTCGCTGAGTCGAATGAGATCTCGCGGAGCGACTTGGTCCGCGCCGGTTGGGACGACGTCAGGTATCCGGCCAGCTCCTGTATCTGTCCCTGACTTTCAATCTTTGATAAAGTCTCCTGGTTGACGCGAAGAGGGGCCAATGGATCCCCCAATTTCGTCAGTTCCAGATGCGGGTTTAAAGGCTTCCGGTGCGAAGGTGCACGGAGTGCTGTGGGACGTCAGTGACCGAGATTCGGTTCAGCGCGCTGCAAACGAAACGCTTGCCATCGTCGGTAAAGTTCACGTCGTTTGCAACAATGCCGGCGTTGGCGTCGGCGGGCAATTCGAAGCGATTGCGCCGAACGACTGGGAATCGGGTCATCGGAGTAAACCTCATGGGCGTCATCCACGGGATTCGGGCCTTCCTGCCGCACGTCAAGGCGCATGGCGAGGACGGTCACATCATCAACACTGCATCGTTGGCCGGGCTCGCTTGTGTCCTCCGGGAACTGCACCATACAATGCATCAAAATTCGGGGTCATAGCTCTCTCCGAAACGCTTGCTGCCGAATTGGCCGGCACCGCGATCGGCGTCAGCGTCCCATGTACGTCATTTGTCCGTACGCGGATTGCTACGTCTGCCCGCAACCGCCCACCGCGCTTCGGTGGCCCGCTTAATCAACCTTCAACCGCGCCAATGCACAACGGGCAGCACTCGTGGACACGGGATGGGAGCCGCAAACGGTTGCGCGCAGCGTGATGATCGCATTACGTGACAACGATCTCTATATCTTCACGACCCTGAGCTGAGCGGTATTATTGAGGAGCGATTTAGCAAAATTCTCGCCGCTTTCGACAAAGCAGCGGCGATGCAGCACGCCACATTCCGCGGTGAGAGTCGCGGACCCACTCGCTGTCGAGGGCTCCCGCAGAATTGGCTGAGCCCGATCCTGCAGAGCGTTGCACCGCACGATTATCCCATTCGATGGGTCACTGCGTCGTCGGGTTGACGCTCCACGTATGCGCCTTGATACGCAAAGCGGGCCCGTCCTTCTCCGCTACGAGCAAGAAGTTTCCGCTGATGTCCGCTGTCTGCTTGTCGGGCAGGTTGATATTTCCAGTCCAGGTACCTTGCTCCCACACGACATTTCCATCAGCCGAGCAGCGCCCCTGCTGGATCTCCAGATGATTCCAGACCTTGGTTGCAACTTCGCCCCATTGTTCAATCCCATCCCGGCCGCTGACACTCTGCTGTCCGGCCGGCACGAGAACGGCGTCGTCAGAAAACAAAGCCGCCCAACGGTGCGCGTCGTGAGCATTGACCGTCTCGACGAACCTAGAGTTCAAGTCAGCAAACGCCTGCGAAATATCCATAGCCGCCTCCTGAACGTGCGATGAGACTTGCAGTACTTGCCAGATGCTCGGTGACGATCTCACCATCGCGTTCCGCACGTAGCGAACTGCGTTTGTGATTAGTCACTCGCCGGCAGCCTACTCCTTCTGAGCGGCGCCGTCAGCTTGCATTGTCCAACCATTAGCTGAAAGCAATCGTAGGTGGCGGCTAAACGCGCCGCAGTTTGCAGGTGCGGCGCAGCCATCAGAAGCCAAAGGCGGCCTCGGGTTCACTTCCGGGTCCAGGTCGTCATCGACCCATGAAACCTTCCAAATGACGACGGCCCTTGGGCAGAGATATCCTGACCTGTATTTGAGATTTTGGTAAAGTCCTGAAGTTCAGGTTCGCATGAAGGGGTCCAGATGCCCCACCCAACGTCGGTTGCAGAGTGGTTGACGACCGTCGGAATGCCTGAGTACGCGGTCCGTTTTGCCGAGAACGATATCGACCTCTCCGTCTTGGTCCATTTGACCGATCAGGATTTGAAGGAGCTCGGTGTCTCGCTCGGTCATCGCCGAAAGCTGCTGGCGGGGATTGCCGAACTGCCAGGTGCCATTCGCGCCGGATCCCCTTGCGCGCCGTTCGGGCCGATGCGGCATGACGATGCCGAGCGCCGCCAGATTTCCATCATGTTCTGCGACCTGGTCGGGTCCACCACGCTGTCGACGCGACTCGATCTCGAGGACCTGCGCGCGGTCATCGGGACGTATCACCGATGTTGCGCGGAGTTGATCGGACGACACGGCGGTTTCATCGCGAAGTACCTGGGGGACGGTGTACTCGCTTATTTCGGCTATCCGCACGCGAGCGAACACGACGCCGAGCGCGCCGTCCGAGCGGGCCTCTCACTCATAGAGGCCGTGCCGAACCTTCAGACCGCCGCCGGCGTGCCGTTGAGCGTAAGGATCGGGATCGCGACCGGGTTGGTCGTGGTCGGCGACCTCATTGGGACGGGCGCGGCTCTAGAGCAAGCGGTCGTCGGCGAGACCCCGAACCTCGCGGCCCGGCTCCAGGCGTTGGCGGAGCCGGGCACCGTCGTCATCGCGTCGACTACCCGCGATCTGATAGGTGGCCTCTTCGAGTACCGCGATCTCGGCGCCGTTCCGCTGAAGGGCTTCGACCAGAACGTCCAGGCCTGGCAAGTCGTGGCGGGCGAGGCGGCGGACAGCCGGTTCGAGGCGCTGCGCGCCGTCGGCACGCCGCTCATCGGTCGCGAGGACGAGATCGAGCTTCTCGCGCGGCGTTGGGAGCAGGCAAAGGCGGTAGAAGGTCGCGCAGTCCTGTTGTCGGGAGACCCGGGCGTCGGCAAGTCGCGGATCACCCAAGCCCTGCTGGAACGATTGGCTCACGAGCCGAACGCGCGCCTACGATATTTCTGCTCACCCCACCATCAGGACAGCGCACTATACCCGATTATCACGCAGTTGAAGCGCGCAGCGGGCATTCGCCGAAACGACACCGATGAGCAGCGCCTCGCCAAGCTCGAAGCAGTGCTCGCGCGCGCAACCCTCGATTTGGGTGAGTCCGTGCCTCTATTCGCCGAATTGCTGAGCGTACCGATCGGCGACCGCTATCCACCCCTCGAACTGACGCCACTGTCGCGCAAGGAGAAGACGCTTCACGCGCAGCTTGCCCTGACAGCGGGATTGGCCGCGCAGCAGCCGGTGCTGATGGTCTTCGAGGACGTGCACTGGAGCGATCCGACCACGCGAGACTTGCTGGAAATCCTCGTCGACCGGATATCGGGCTTGCGGGTACTCTTGATCGCCACCTTCCGACCGGAGTTTGCCCTACCGTGGGGCAATCGTCGGCACGTGGATCTGCTGAGCCTTGGCCGGCTGCCGCCCGAGCAATGTGCAAAGATGATCGGTCATCTGACGGGCGGCAAGGCGCTGCCGAAGGAGATCGCCGATCAGATTCTGGATCGTACCGATGGAGTTCCGCTGTTCGTCGAGGAGTTGACCAAAACGGTCCTGGAGAGCGGCCTGGTCAGGGAAGCCGGGAAGGCCTACCTCGCGACCGGTCTCGTCGGCTCGACGGCGATCCCGACGACGTTGCACGCGTCCTTGCTCGCCCGTCTCGACCGGCTGGCGCCGACGCGCGACTTGGCGCAAATCGGCGCCGCACTCGGCCGCAATTTCTCGTACGACCTCATCAGTGCCGTCGCGCAGCTTGCGAAGCGGCAACTGGACGAGTCGCTGATGCAGCTTGAGCGCGCCGAATTGATCTTCCGGCGGGGAACGCCGCCGGAAGCGGAATACACCTTCAAGCACGCGCTGGTGCAGGATGCCGCCTACAGCACGATGCTCCGAGAGAAACGGCAGCAGTTGCATGAGCGCATCGCCGCGGTCCTCGAGCTCGACTTCCCCGAGATACGAAGGACCCAGCCCGAAACCCTCGCCCGCCACTGCGCCGAAGCGGGTCTGACGGAAAAGGCAGTGGAGCTGTACATTTCGGCGTCGCAATGCGCGACCGCCGCGTCGAACAATATAGAGGCGGCGGCGCATCTCAAAAGGGCCCTCGCCCTAGTCAAGACGCTTCCGCCTCTGGCCCAGCGCACGATCGAACTGCGAAACCGGATCATGCTGGGTGGATGGTGGTGGTGGTCAGCCTGACGGCGCTCAAGGCACGACTTTCACGTCTCAGTATTTGAGTAATGGAGAGGCAGGAGGGAGAGATGATCGGAGATCTTGAAGGAAAGGTAGCCTTCGTGACCGGCGGGGCCAGTGGCATTGGCCTCGCCTTAGCGCGTGTCTTTGCCGAAGCAAAGCTAAAGGTAATGCTCGCTGATATTGAAGAAGACGCCCTGTATGCCGCGCTGGAGAACCTAAAGGCTTCCGGTGTTGAGGCACGCGGAGTCGTATGCGACGTGTCAGATCGCTCATCGGTGCAGCGCGCCGCAGGCGAAACGTTCGCAGTCTTCGGCAACGTTCATGTCGTATGCAACAATGCGGGTGTCGGCGTAGGGGGACCCATCGAGTCGATAGCCCCGGCGGACTGGGATTGGATGATCGGCGTCAATCTGATCGGTGCAATCTACGGCGTTCAGGCGTTCCTACCACATATCAAGGCGCATGGAGAGGGCGGCCATATCGTTAATACCGCGTCCATGGCAGGTCTAATTGGTCCGCCCGGAATAGCACCGTACAATGCCTCAAAGTCCGCGGTGATCAGCCTGACCGAGACGCTCGCTGCCGAGTTGGCCGGCACTGAAATCGGGGTGAGCGTGCTGTGTACGGCGTTCGTGCGTACGCGAATTGCGACGAGCGCTCGAAACCGCCCGCCACGCTTCGGCGCTCGCCTCGACGAGCCAGCCAACCCGCAAATGGCCGCCCTGGTCGACGCCGGGTTGGATCCAACAATTGTGGCCCGCCGCGTTTTAGCGGCAATCCGAGAAAATGATCTCTACATCCTTACGCATCCGGAGTTGCGCAGCGCAATTGCGGGACGTTTCGACCAGATACTTGCTGCTTTCGACAAATCCTCAATCCAAGTGTGAAACCGGTAGTCTGCCGCGCGTCTGCTTAGCCTTCGGTAGCGGTGCAAAACGGCGAATCGCCTGATGTCCGAATCGGTAGAGTCGAGGATGGGCGCGGTAGCTTGGGGCCTATGGCCAACGCCCCGTTTCCCATCCCCGCTCATCAAACCGGGCGTGCCGATTTCCGGCACCCGGCTTTCCGACTGGCTTCACCGCAAGGCACACGGAGACAAACTAACCGCACGCGGCTTCGGCACGGTGAGTAACTCTCCTTCGCCCCTCGACACAGCAATCTCCGGCGGCGCCTGTCATTGATGGTGTTTGCAGGCTCATCGCCAATCACCACGACCTCGCCATCTTCAAAAGCGCACCAGAAGTCGGGGCCCTTTGCTCCGCCGGCATTACCCGGCATCAACGCTCTTATTGCCCCGTCCGACTCCCGCCGTGACCACCGCCTATTGCGATGCTGAGGCCGCTACCCTCGTCCGCGACGGGTCTCCCCCTGTAACTGCGAACCACCCTTCCGACGTGCCGTGCCCACTACCCCGGCGGATCGCGTGGGTGCGCGTGTCGATTACTTCCCCACGCGTGCGGCCTTCCCCAAATGACCGGAGGGTCGGCATCCGCATTCGAACTTTCGAGGCCTGCTCGGGCTTCACTTTGTTACGGCCCATCGGATCGCTCAGCGGCCCAAGGCCGCCTTCGTCGCAGGGCTTCGACCCAGCCAGTTACCCGGCCGTGCCGCCTGCCAGCTTCCGGACCAATCGACAATTATCCGGGTGAGACCCTCCCTCACTGGTAGTTCGCGCCCTCGGGGCGCACGGTCATTCGCGTCGGTTTGGCCGGTGATCCGCAACTTCCAGTCTCCCCCCATGAGCAGACGTTTTCAGGCTCCGTCGGCATGTCTCAAAGATGCCAATAACGGTCATCCCGCATCGTCGGTTTTGCGCGCGGTGAGGCTTAGGAACAGCATCGCTCCGTAGAATGTGCCGCTTGCAACGCGCCGCTCCGCCTCCCGCTCGAAGCCTTCGACCAGCACCTGTCCGATCTCGCCGGCCCGGCAAGCAGCCGTGGTGCCGCGCGAGACTAGAGTCAACAGGTAGTCAGGACTCGTCGTCTGCACGTAACCGTGCGGCTGAAGCGACTCCACACGAAATCCCGCTGCGCTGGCGAGAGCGGGAAGCTGTCGCATGATGTAGGGTGCGTGCACCAAATTTCGCAGCACCGCACCTACAGCAGACTGCATCGGATCGTCGTCAAACAGTGCCACGGTAAGGGTTGCGAAGTCGCCGTCGAAAATAACGAGCTGTCCGCCTGGCTTAAGAACCCGCCAGGCTTCAGTCAACGCGCTCTTCGGGTCAGCCAAATGGGAATAGACGGTGTGCGCGATAACAAGATCAAACGAAGCATCCGGCTGCCCAGTCGACGCCGCGTCGCCAAGTGCGAAGGATACCTGCGGGTCGCCCTTGAACGCCTCGCGTGCCATGTTGACGAACAAAGAACACGGGTCGACTCCCATCAGCCTAGCCGGCTTCACGTGCTGCATGATGAGCTTCGTCGCAGCGCCATTACCGCAACCAACCTCGAGCGCGTTGGCGCCCCGGATAACAATCTCCCCCATATAGCGCGCGCAGATCGACTGGATGGCCGGCTCGGCCGCCCGGACGTTCATCGACCTCGCGATTGCGTCAAGCACCTCAGGCGGCTGCGCTTCAATGTGCATGAGCAGATCAGTCAAAGCGACGCCCTCTGTCCCTCACCAATATCCGGCAAGGCCAAGATGCACGAAGACCTCGCGCCGAAGCTCGGCCAAATGTGGATCGCCGCGATGTCGCGGATACGGTCGGGTATTCACGACCTCGGCCCTGATGCACGCGGGGCGCTCGCTCAGCACGATAACTCGGCTGGCGAGGAACACGGCCTCTTCCACGTCATGGGTAACCAGAAGCGCGGTGAAGCCCGCCTGCTGCCAGAGCGACACGAGTTCGCCCTGCATGGCGATCCGTGTCAGCGAGTCGAGCTGGCCCAAGGGCTCGTCGAGGATAAGAAGCTTCGGATCGTTAACCAGCGCCCGCGCTAGAGCCGCACGTTGCGACATGCCCCCGGAAAGCTGGCGTGGATAAGCGTTGGCGAAACCAGTCAGGCCGACCAGGCGCAAGGCATCATTGACGCGTTCGCGATGGCTCCGAAGCAGTCCGCGCGCTTCCAGCCCTACCGCAACGTTGCTCCATACCGTCCTCCACGGATAAAGCGTTGGATCCTGGAAAACGACGATGCGTGCCGGATCCGGCCCTTCAATCGCCTCGCCGTCCATGAACACGCGGCCGACTGTGGGAAAGTCAAGTCCGGCAACCAGCCGCAACAAAGTTGATTTACCGCAGCCGCTCGGCCCCAAAATCGCAACGAACTCTCCAGAGCCGACGCGCAGGCTGATGCGCTCGAGCACCGGCAGCGGCTGCCCTTCCAGCTCGAAACAATGGCTCACCTCGCAAATCGAAAGGGTTGCCCCGCGGACCTGACGATGATCGGTTGAGCGCACTTTTTCGGAAAAGGCGAGAGGGGCTACCATCGCACAAGCCCTTTCTGCCAAGCCAACAGCCGGTCGCGCAGGCGGAACAGTAGGGTGATCAAACCCGAGAATATCAATGCCATGATCAGCAGCGCCGCGTACATGTTGGCGTAGGCGGCCCACCCCTGGGCCCATTGCAGGTACCAACCGAGGCCGGCCTTCACACCGAGCATCTCGGCCACCACCAGGACAGCGACCGAGTTGCCGAGACCCATGAAAAGTCCGACAAACACATGCGGCATCGCCGCCGGAATGGCGACTTTGAGAACGAGAAAGCGTTGGCTTGCACCGAGGGTACGCGCGATGTCGTAATAGGCGCTACTCACGCTGGCGACGCCTGACCAAGTGAGAACAGTGACCGGGAACCCGGTGGCGAGCGCAATCAGAAACGTGCTGGCGCTGTGGCTCGAAGGGAAGGCGAAGAACGCGATCGGCAGCCACGCGGTCGCCGGGAGCGGACCGATAAGTCGCAAGATCGGGTGGATCCAATAACCGACGGCGGGCGACCACCCCATCCCCACGCCGACAGCGAAGCCAATCGCAGCACCAAGAAAAAAATAGCCGCCAGCCAGCAGGTGTAACGAGGCGAGGATGCCTTCGCCGAGGCGAGCCCAATCCTCGATAACGACTTCCAGGATAGCCTGTGGCGGAGGAAAAAACGGCATCGGAAGGAGGCCGAGTTTTGCCGTCACCGCTTCCCAAGCGCCGAGAAACAGTGCGAGCACGAGCGCCCAAGGTACAAGCCGTCTTGCGGGCCGGAAGCCGGCAAATCGAACGTCGGCAAAGGAAACGACTGCCAGCGCGGCCGCGAGGGCGCCGAAGCCAGCAGCGAGGTCGCCGGTGTAGGCCCAATCGGTCCCAGGCTGGTCGGACCACAACGCTGTGAGCACGGCGACTGCGAGCCATGCCGTCGCCGCCATTAATCCACCAATCCATGGTCTATCTGCTGCACGCGGACCCGCAACGAAAGCCCCCATTGACACGCGGCTCACTTTGTCGATGGCGGAACTCATCCCAGCCGCCTCCGGTTAACTCAGAACGTCGACACAGATCCGTTCGGCAAACTTTGCAGGATCACTGCTCCGCTTGATCACGCTCACCTGCCTGAGTTCGTCCGCGTAGAGCGAGATTTGCTCCTTGAGCGCTGCTCCAACCGGATGATTATGGTGTGTGTGGCTTGCGAGCATGGCGGCGAGATCTTGCACCGAGCCTTTGCCACCATAGCCAGAGTACACTGCGGCGGCGTCGGCCGGGTCGCCAGCGACCAGGTCGCCAGCCTCGAGCACCGATCGTGTCAACGCGCTTGCCGCCGCGCGTTCATCACGGATGAGACTCCCGCGGATGGCGAGCACGCAGCAGATTCGGTCGGCGAATGCCCCGGATAGGTTGGTGGCAACTTCGTTCAGCTTTCCGCCCTTGAGCCAGAGATAGGTGCGCGGGTCATTATCGGCGAGCGCGTGCGCCTCGCCCTTCTCGACAGCGAGCGGGAGCAGATCGGCCGGGTATTGGCGCCAATCAACGTCCTTGATCGGATCGATGCCCCCCTTGGCCAGCATGATGGAAAAGAAGTTCTTCGCCGGGCTTGCTTGGTCGCTAATGGCGATGGACTTGCCGCTCAGCGATTCTAGCGTGGTGATCCGGGCGGACTTGGACCCGAGAAGTCGTATGCAGCCGCCGTGCACGCCAGCACTGATGCGAACATCGAATCCCTGCTCTAATGGCTTGAGCCAACGCAGGGCCATGCCGATGCCGGCATCCGCCTTGCCAGTCGCGATAGCCTCGAGCAGTTGTTCGGTCGAGCCGCCGAAGTTGATGAAGTCGACATCAAGATTATGCTTCGCAAAAACTCCCCGCTCCTTCGCTACAGGCGCCGCCGCAGTGCAGACTGAGGTCGCATTCCAGGCGAGCGTGAGCGCACGCTGAGGGCCCGATAGCCCTTGCCCGGTCATGGCAGCGCGGCAAAGAGGGAATTCCCTGAGAGGGTCGGGAAGAGACCCGCCCCAAGCCGTCAGCGCGCGGGCCGCGCTGATCATCGCGAACGGCGCTGTGGCGCCGAAGGCGCCGGCAAAGGCGAGCGCCGCGCGGCGGGAGAGGCGCCGTTGCGCCAATTCGGCCATCTCGTTCGTCAATTTCCTGCTGTTTTCGCCCGTTTCCATTATCGTGCTCCAGGAACTCATCCGTTCAAATGGACGCGGAGACACTAGGCTGTTCGGTCGGCGATTTTGCTTCGGATCGCCCGTCGTTGCGAACACGTCAACGCGACATAACCGACTTTCCGAGTTTGTTACAAAAGACTGTCGCGTCGGCGCACTGATGTCCAATGCATAATTCTTCTAGAATTCCATGCCGATTAGACATACATTGACACCCATGGACCTGAGGCGCCTACGAACATTTGTTGCCGTCGCCGAGTTGGGCACGGTGTCGAAAGCTGCGGTGCGCCTGCGCATAGGGCAGCCGGCCTTATCGCGGCAGCTCGGCGATCTTCAGCAAGAATTGGGCCTCACACTGTTTGA
Organism: Bradyrhizobium sp. AZCC 1577; assembly: GCF_036924575.1. NCBI lineage: Bacteria > Pseudomonadati > Pseudomonadota > Alphaproteobacteria > Hyphomicrobiales > Nitrobacteraceae > Bradyrhizobium > Bradyrhizobium sp. AZCC 1577. The sequence goes on along the minus strand of NZ_JAZHRQ010000001.1, from coordinate 3,885,341 downwards.
CCGCGTTGGGCGCGGTCTCATCTTGACAGCAGCAGGCGAGCAGTTCCTTGCGGACTGTCGCCACGTATTGGCCCACATCGACGCGGTCCGCGAACGGGCCGAAGTCCTCCGCCGTGGAGACAGTGGGGTGCTGAAGCTTGCCGCTCCGCCGCACACCATCGAGAGCGTCTTGTCAACGTTTCTGCCTCGATACGCTGAGCGCTTTCCCGACGTCCATGTGAAACTGAGCGAAGCTCTTGGTCCCGAGCAGACGCCCTTGCTCGAACGCGGCGACGTTCATGTAGGCATCAGACATGATCAGGGCGACCGCCGCTTCGAGAGTCGGGTCTTGCCGCCAGATGAGGTCTTGGCCGCTTGCGCAGCATCGTTCGAGCTTGGCCAAGCCGGCCATATTGATATCGGCCGGCTCGCGTCTTATCCGTTGCTATTGCCGGATTCGGGCTACTCCATCCGCAGGCTGTTCGACGCAGCCTGCCGCCTTGCGGACGTTAGGCCAAATGTTCTGCTCGAGAGTCGTGCACCGCACACCCTGCTTGCGCTGGCGGAGGCTGGACAAGGCGTGGCAATCATCACATCGCTCCTGCGAACGGATCGCTACAAGCTGCGAATTCTTCGCGTGACGCATCGCCGCAAGCCAATTCGAGAACGATTTGCAATCCAATGGGACAAGCGTCGCCCCTTGCCGCCCTACGCCGAAAGCTTTTGCGAGGCGCTTGCGGAGTATATTCGTGAAGTCCTGCCGATCACACATCCGACCGAGAGCAAAATGGGCGGCGCGCGGAAACAATCCGCTATTCGAAAATCTCGCCAACGGCGAGGTAGTTCAAGGGTGGGCACGCGCGGAAAGCTGGGGGCCTACGAACAATGACCGGTTTGGTCCAGACTGTGTGAAAACCCCGTCGATGCTATGATTCTCTTGCTGAATCGGCGGGGGAAGTGATGCGGGGTTTCGTTCAAGGGGCGGATCGGCAGCAGACGACGCTGTTGCCGGAATGCCTTGATGATTGGGTCGACGAGAGCAATTCTATTCGCGCGGTCGATGTGTTCGTGGATGCGTTGGAACTGCGCGACCTCGGGTTCGATGGCGTTGATCCTGCGGCGACCGGCCGGCCGGCGTACCATCCTTCGCCGATGCTCAAGCTCTACATTTACGGCTATCTCAACCGGGTCCAATCGAGCCGGCGGCTGGAGCGCGAGGCTCGCCGCAATCTCGAGGTGATGTGGCTGACCGGACGGCTCGCGCCGGATCACAAAACCATCGCCGACTTCCGCAAGGACAATGGCCCGGCGATCAAGAACGTTTGCGCGCAATTCGTCGAGTTGTGCCGCAAGATGGGCCTGCTGACGAAGGCCAGCGTTGCCATCGACGGCAGCAAATTCAAGGCCGTGAACAGTCGCGACAACAACTTCACGCAAGGCAAGATCCAGCGCCGCCAGAAGCAGATCGAAGAGAGCGTGGCGCGCTACTTGAGCCAGCTGGACACCGCCGACCGCCAGACTGCCGCAGGAGAAGAGCCGTCGGAAACGGTGCTGCTGACCAAGACGCGGCTTAGGGGAAAAAGCTGGCGAAGCTCGAAGAAGAAGAGCTAATGGCATGCCCCACCGCGGCAAGGTTTGTTAATCATCCGCAGCATAACCGCGTCAGAACGAAGTTGGGTTTATCTGATCAGTCCGGGCCTGAGGTCATTGGAACAGAATCAGATCATCTGCCTGGCAAGAAGCATCGGATTGTCAGGTGCTTAGCCCACAGCGGCCACACCATCGTCCGGCCGAATTTGTTGGGCTGCCGAAATAACGGCATCGTCGGGAACTTCAACCCACTCATTCTCAATACGGACTCGATAATGACCATTGCTCGATTTCCACTCGGGATCTTTGACCACATATCCGTCAGCGAACGAGCAACATAGAGTCTTTCCGCTCGCGTGATGATTAAACCATTCCTTCAGTGGCGAGTTCGCCCCGGCCGCCGTCATCCCGTGCGAGCGCTGGTCCGCAGAACAGTAAAAGGAAAAGCAGAAGCCGATCATCGCCTCCGGCTGCTCCTGCTCCAGCACGCCTCAACAAGTAGCGAAATCACGATTACGCAGAGTTTACAGGCAATTCAGCTGTGCTGCTCGCGACCGCCTGCCTGTCCCAATTGAAGTCCGCCCTCACATCAGCGCCCCGCTTGCCGCAAACCCGGTGTGGCTTGCAACAAAGTTCCTGACGTGTTCGGGTACCGGTACGCTATCGATATCGCAGCGGGCTTGAATTTCTTCGGCTACTTGGTTGGAAACATCCTCGATCCAGTGCTCAAGTGTGTTGAAGGCCACGACGCGAACCGGAGCGTTGAATTGGCCGGTTAGGAGATCGGAGATGATCGTTTCGAGGTCGTCCCGCTCGATCTCTTTTTCAGGGCAATCACTGCGTGACGCGCCGAAACTATCGAACACAAGGTAGACTGTCTGATCAGCGCCGTAAGGCACTCCCGTCAGCAAACAATTTGGCATATGCACCGCCATGTTGCTCTCCTTCGATCGAGGTTACTATAAGGTCTGCCATGCTACTTCTAGTCGGAAGCCGACAATCTGGATGCACTGTTGCGCAAATTTTGTACGGCATTTGGCCCGCCTTTTAGCGCCATGCAGCCGGGCATGATTGCCGAGTCGCGCGCCCGGCGCCATCCTTATGAACCCGAGGATCGGCGCCAAATTCGCCGTGGATCGTTTCTCTGCATCGGCTTTGTCCGTAACGGGAAAAGATCAGCAGCTTCGGTGAGAGCGCGCCCTCGCCGTTCGCGGCTGACGCAGTCCGGCCCACGCGATTGGTCCGGTAAGGCGCGGAAGCGCATCCAGATAAGCGCAGAGCGGTACCTTTTCATTGTCCTTGCCAGAATGCAGCGCGTTGAGTCTGAGACGCCGTCGACGCCGAGACCACGGCCGCCACTCGTTAGCGCATGGGTGCACACGCCTGCGTAGCTCCACGCGCCGATCTGCTTCTCACGTAGAGGTCGTGACGTTGGTCAGCATGATTCGGTCAAGTGGTGCGGCGCGTGTCCAAGACCTGACCGGAGATCCGCGTTCCATCCCCTGATCGACCTTCCTTGGGCGGATTCACTTTCCGTCGATCCGCAAGCCAATAGCAGAAGCATTGGACAAGCAAGATTGCGAATCGCACCAATCGCTCGAACTCCGTTAACCACGGATACTCGCGGTGCTCGGGATTGACGACCAAATTGCTCGTTTCATTCAGGTTTCGCGGAAAGCGCGGGAAAAGCTATCGAAGGCCGGCTTCATGATGTACTCGAAAAACGTACGCTCTCCGGTCTTGATGTAGATGTCGGCCGGCATGCCGGGTGTCGGGATGAATTCAGGCATGCGCTTGAGAATATCGTCTTGGTCTAGACGCACCCGAACCACATAGAATTCCCGACGCGTGTCACTCGCAGGGCGTGTATCGGCCTTGACCTGTACTTGCTCCGCCAATGCGTCCGCTGACACGTAGATGACGCTCGCGCCGACCATGGGCGTGATGCGCTGGTTGAGCGCCGACAGCCGCACCAGCGCCTCCTGACCTACGCTCACGTGCGAAATGTCCTTGGGACTCACATGTGCCTCGATGACGCGCTCTTCGCCTATCGGTAGGAGCTCAAGCAGCACGGCGCCAGGAGAGACGACGCCGCCCGGTGTATGGAAGTTCCTCTTCACCACGATGCCCCGGACCGGCGAGCGAACGTCGACCCGGTCGACGACATCCTGCGCGGCGCGAATCTGCTCCTCCACGTCATCCAGGTCCGCTTCGGTCTCGCGCAGCTCCTTGATCGCATCCCGGAGCGCCGTCGAGTGGAGCTGGGCTATTCTTTCGTTCGCCTGAGAGATCCTCTCCTTCGAATCGGCGATGCGGCCAAGATACTCGCCGAGCTCTCCCTCGAGACTCGCCTCGGAGCGTTGCAGCGCCAGCACATCCGACTTGCGGACCAACTGCTGGCGAAGAAGCGAATTCTTGTCCTTCAGCTCTTCGGCGAACAGCGCAATACGCTGTTGGGTGGACTGCACTTGAGCCTGATATCCGCGGATGCTTTCCTCCAGCCCGGCGATTTGCTTCATGAGTACGCTTTCCTGGGTCACGAGACTAGTCCGGCGTGCCCTCAGTTCGGTACGTTGCCGCTCAAGGACCGCTTTGATTTCCGGATCACGTGCGCTCGCGCTGAATGCTGCGGGAGTTTCGATTGTCTCTGAAGAGCTCATTTCAGCTTCGAGACGCGCCTTCATGGCGAGCAGCCGATACTTTTTTAAGACCAACCGCCTCAGCTTGGAGTTGGCAGCGGTGTCGTCCATGCGAACCAGCACCTGGTTCGCCTCCACGGCATCACCGTCCTTTACCGCAATCTCGCGTATGATGCCGCCCTCGAGGTGCTGGACCAGCTTGTTCTGTCCGGTAGCCACGAACGTGCCCGAGGTGACGACCGCACTGTTCAGTGGTGCGACTCCGGCCCAAACACCGAAACACCCGAGCCAAACGACCAGCATGGCGAGGCCGGTGAAGATGGGCCATTTGGCGCTCAGCGGAACGCCGCGGTACCACTCACCGGTGCTGTCCTTTTTTGCTTTCATGCTGTCCTCCCGCGCGGTCACCTCACGGGCCAGAGGATTCGATGCGTTGCGGCTGCTCCGGCTTACCTGCGGCGGCCCCACCGGGCGACCGAACCAGGCGGTGCAGCACGTCGCTCGGAGATCCGAATGCTTCGGCCCGTCCGGCCCGCAGGATGAGCACTTTGTCCACGCTGTTCAGCAGCGCAGGGCGCAGGGTTACCACCACCGCGGTGACCCCCCGCTTCTTGGCGCGCTGCAGGGTCTCGGTTAGAGCCAGCTCCCCCGCCGCGTCGAGATTCGAGTTGGGCTCGTCGAGGACGACGAGGCACGGATCACCGAAGAATGCCCGGGCGAGCGCGATGCGCTGCTTCTGTCCCCCGGAGAGCGGTCCGCCGCCGCGGTCGAGCACGGTCTCGTATCCTTGCGGCAGCTGACAGACCATGTCGTGGATGCCCGAGAATATCGCCGCCTCATAGATGCTCGCGTCGGGCAGGTCGTCCCGCATGCGGCAGATGTTCTGCTTGATCGTCCCGGGAAATAGCTCGACCTCCTGCGGCAGGTAGCCGGTATATTCGCCAAACTGGCGGCGATCCCAGTTGCGCAGCTCTGTTCCGTCCAGCCTGACCTTGCCGGCGGTCGGCACCAGACAGCCCACCAGAATGCGCGCGAGGGTCGACTTGCCCGACCCAGACGGTCCGACAATGGCAAGAGACTCTCCGGGCGCGAGCTCGAGCGACACGCTATTGAGCACCGGTTCCTTCGAGCCGGGCGGCAAATACAAGACCCGATCCACGGTCAGGCGCCCTTGCGGCTTGGGCAGGCGCAGCTTCGGCGTCTCGCGCTGGAATGACTCGACCGCCTGCTTGACACGCGCATAGGCCGATCGCGCCTGAACGCAGCTGCGCCATCCCTCGATCAGCCCCTCGAGCGGCTGCAGCGCGCGGCCGACGATGATTGCGGCCGCGATCATCATGCCGCCGGTGATCTCGGCGTTGAGGGCCAGATAGGCGCCCACGCCGAGGATCGTGATCTGGGTCACGAGCCGGACGAACTTCGACGCACCGCTTATCCAGAAATTCCGGTCAAGGGCTTGGCTCTGCACCGTCAGGGCCGGCGCCTGCCGGCGACCCCAATGAAGAATGCTCTCGCTCAGCATTCCCATCGCATTGATCACCTGCGAATTTCGCGCCAGCGACTCGGCCGCCGCATCGGCCTCAGCAGCATGCAGGCCTGCCTCGCTCAGACGCTCCGAGGTCGCTTTCTGGTTGAGCACCGCAATCAGCACCAGTGCCAAGCCCGACACGACAGCGATTAAGCCGAGATCTCGGTGAATGAGAAATATGACTCCGAAGTAGAGGGGCGAGAGCGGCGCGTCCATCAGCATAAGCATGACGGGGCTCGAGATGAATCCCCGCACCTGGTGAAGGCTACGAATCGCCTGGATGGTCCCGCCCTCGCCGGCCCTGGCGTTGTTGATGCTGCTCGCCAGCACTGCACCGCCGAGCACCGCCTCCATCTTGGTCGCAAAACGCCCCAGCACCTGCCGACGCAGAATGTCGATGATCGAGAGGATGCCGATGAACGCCAGCGCGAGAGCCGAGAGCATCAGCAGTGTTTCGAGGCTGCGGCTCGTCAGCACGCGATCGGAAATCTGGAACAGGTAGATCGGCAGCGTGAGCATCAGCAGATTCACGACGACCGAAAATGCAGCGACCGCAATCAGGTTCGTGCGCGCGACCGAACGCCAGGTGGCCAGCGGATTGACAGGTCCAACATAGTCGCGGGCCTCGCCGCCGGGTGTGACGCGAAGGTGATCTGCAGAATGGCTGCGCGGCGGATTGTCCAGTATCTCGACGGCCGCCATGTTCGCCCCCGCTATAGGATAGCAAGTTCAGGGTCTGTTGGCTGATTCGTATCCGCGATCTCGGGAGGCGGCGGCGCAGTGTCAGACGCCGACGCGGCGTCGGCCGAAGACCCGGTATCCTGCGGTGGAACTGCGCTATCGCTGCTAAGGTTAACGCCGTAATCGGTGTACTCGGTTCCGGTGTGCAGAGCGTTTTCTGGTGGCGGTGGCTCATCGTTCAAGGCGATCACGTCGCCTGCGGCCTTATCGACCGGCGCCGCATCCGCAACAGTGTCGCTGGCCACGGTCCCGGTGTCGGCCGGATCTGACACGTCGCTGGCCGGATCGCTCACTGTGGCAGCTGTTGTCGTCGGCGCCGGCTCGGTCGTCTCAACTGGCGCCGCATCCGCAACAGCGTCGCTAGCCACGGTCCCGGTGTCGGCCGGATCTGACACGTCGCTGGCCGGATCGCTCACGGCGGCAGCTGTTGTCGTCGGCGCCGGCTCGGTCGTCTCAACTGGCGCCGCATCCGCAACAGCGTCGCTGGCCGCGGTCCCGGTGTCGGCCGGATCTGACACGTCGCTGGTCGGATCGCTCACGGCGGCAGCTGTTGTCGTCGGCGCCGGCTCGGTCGTCTCAACTGGCGCCGCATCCGCAACAGCGTCGCTGGCCGCGGTCCCGGTGTCGGCCGGATCTGACACGTCGCTGGTCGGATCGCTCACGGCGGCAGCTGTTGTCGTCGGCGCCGGCTCGGTCGTCTCAACTGGCGCCGCATCCGCAACAGCGTCGCTGGCCGCGGTCCCGGTGTCGGCCGGATCTGACACGTCGCTGGTCGGATCGCTCACGGCGGCAGCTGTTGTCGTCGGCGCCGGCTCGGTCGTCTCAACTGGCGCCGCATCCGCAACAGCGTCGCTGGCCGCGGTCCCGGTGTCGGCCGGATCTGACACGTCGCTGGTCGGATCGCTCACGGTGGCAGCTGTTGTCGTCGGCGCCGGCTCGGTCGCCTCAACGACTGGCGCCGCATCCGCAACAGTGTCGCTGGCCGCGGTCCCGGTGTCGGCCGGATCTGACACGTCGCTGGTCGGATCGCTCACGGTGGCAGCTGTTGTCGTCGGCGCCGGCTCGGTCGCCTCAACGACCGGCGCCGCATCCGCAACAGCGTCGCTGGCCACGGTCCCGGTGTCGGCCGGATCTGACACGTCGCTGGTCGGATCGCTCACGGTGGCAGCTGTTGTCGTGAGCACCGGCTCGGTCGCCTCAACGACTGGCGCCGCATCCGCAACAGCGTCGCTGGCCACGGTCCCGGTGTCGGCCGGATTTGACACGTCGCTGCTCGGATCGCCCAAGGTGGCAGCTGTTGTCGTGAGCACCGGCTCGGTCGCCTCAACGACTGGCCCCGCATCCGCAACAGTGTCGCTGGCCACGGTCCCGGTGTCGGCCGGATTTGACACGTCGCTGCTCGGATCGCCCAAGGTGGCAGCTGTTGTCGTGAGCACCGGCTCGGTCGTCTCAACGACTGGCCCCGCATCCGCAAGAGCGTCGCTGGCCACGATCCCGGTGCCGGCCGGATCTGACTCTGACACGTCGCTGGTTACGTCGTTGGTCGGATCGCTCACGGCGGCAGCTATTGTCGTCGGCGCCGGCTCGGTCGTCTCAACGACCGGCGCCGCATCCGCAAGAGTGTCGCTGACTGCACTTAACGGTTGTGCCACGTCACCGGTCACCGGCGCGATCGTCCCGCCCATGTCATCGGTCAGCGTACCCGCGCTGTCGCTCACCGTTGCGAGCACCGGCTGCGCCGCCGCCTCGACCGGCGCGATCGTCCCGCCCACGTCATCGGTCAGCGTGCTTACGGTGTCGCTTACCGTTGCCAGCACCGGCTGCGCCGCCGCCTCGACCGGCGCGATTGAGCCGCCGACGTCATCGGTCAGCGTGCTTACGGTGTCGCTCACCGTTGCGAGCACCGGCTGCGCCGCCGCCTCGACCGGCGCGATCGTCCCGCCCATGTCATCGGTCAGCGTACCCGCGCTGTCGCTCACCGTTGCGAGCACCGGCTGCGCCGCCGCCTCGACCGGCGCGATCGTGCCGCCGACGTCATCGGTCAGCGTGCCCACGGTGTCGCTTACCGTTGCCAGCACCGGCTGTGCCGCCGCCTCGACCGGCGCGATCGTCCCGCCCATGTCATCGGTCAGCGTACCCGCGCTGTCGCTTACCGTTGCCAGCACCGGCTGCGCCGCCGCCTCGACCGGCGCGATTGAGCCGCCGACGTCATCGGTCAGCGTGCTTACGGTGTCGCTCACCGTTGCGAGCACCGGCTGCGCCGCCGCCTCGACCGGCGCGATCGTGCCGCCCATGTCATCGGTCAGCGTACCCGCGCTGTCGCTTACCGTTGCCAGCACCGGCTGCGCCGCCGCCTCGACCGGCGCGATCGTCCCGCCCACGTCATCGGTCAGCGTGCTTACGGTGTCGCTCACCGTTGCCAGCACCGGCTGCGCCGCCGCCTCGACCGGCGCGATCGTGCCGCCCACGTCATCGGTCAGCGTACCCGCGCTGTCGCTTACCGTTGCCAGCACCGGCTGCGCCGCCGCCTCGACCGGCGCGATCGTGCCGCCGACGTCATCGGTCAGCGTCGCCGCGCTGTCGGTCACCGTCGCCAGCACCGGCTGCGCCGCCGCCTCGGCCGGCGCAATCGTGCCGCCGACGTCATCGGTCAGCGTCGCCGCGCTGTCGCTCACCGTTGCGAGCACCGGCTGCGCCGCCGCCTCGACCGGCGCGATCGTGCCGCCGACGTCATCGGTCAGCGTGCTTACGGTGTCGCTCACCGTTGCCAGCACCGGCTGCGCCGCCGCCTCGACCGGCGCGATCGAGCCGCCGACGTCATCGGTCAGCGTGCTTACGGTGTCGCTCACCGTCGCCAGCGCCGGCTGCGCCGCCGCCTCGACCGGCGCGATCGTGCCGCCGACGTCATCGGTCAGCGTGCTTACGGTGTCGCTCACCGTTGCCAGCACCGGCTGCGCCGCCGCCTCGACCGGCGCGATCGTCCCGCCGACGTCATCGGTCAGCGTGCTTACGGTGTCGCTCACCGTTGCGAGCACCGGCTGCGCCGCCGCCTCGACCGGCGCGATCGTCCCGCCGACGTCATCGGTCAGCGTGCTTACGGTGTCGCTCACCGTTGCGAGCACCGGCTGCGCCGCCGCCTCGACCGGCGCGATCGTCCCGCCCACGTCATCGGTCAGCGTACCCGCGCTGTCGCTCACCGTTGCCAGCACCGGCTGCGCCGCCGCCTCGACCGGCGCGATTGAGCCGCTCACGTCAGGGGTCAGCGTACCCACATTGTCGGCCATCGTCGCGAGCACCGGCTGCACTGCCGTCTCGGCCGGCGCAATCGTGCCGCCGACGTCATCGGTCAGCGTAGCCGCGCTGTCGGTCACCGTCGCCAGCACCGGCTGCGCCGCCGCCTCGGCCGGCGCAATCGTGCCGCCGACGTCATCGGTCAGCGTCGCCGCGCTGTCGCTCACCGTTGCGAGCACCGGCTGCGCCGCCGCCTCGACCGGCGCGATCGTCCCGCCGACGTCATCGGTCAGCGTCGCCGCGGTGTCGCTCACCGTCGCGAGCACCGGCTGCGCCGCCGCCTCGACCGGCGCGATTGAGCCGCCGACGTCATCGGTCAACGTCGCCGCACTGTCGCTCACCGTTGCGATCACCGGCTGCGCCGCCGCCTCGACCGGCGCGATCGTCCCGCCGACGTCATCGGTCAGCGTCGCCGCGGTGTCGCTCACCGTCGCGAGCACCGGCTGCGCCTCGACCGGCGCGATCCCTCCCACCACGTCATTGCTGAGACTGTCGACAGCTCCAAGCAGGGGAGCAAAGCCGATCATCGACGGGCTGAAAGAGTAGCACGTTGGACTGAACGGACTCGAGCGTTGACCCACCATGCATTTGAGTGCTTCCGAGGTGGGAATCCGCTGATAGCGGGTTGAGGGAACTATCTTCGATTGAGATGTGAGCGTTATGATGGCGGGACTCGGCATCATCGCCGCCTCCGCCGCCCCCTCGGCGGCGACTGCCTCATTGCGGGCCGTGCCCGGCTTGAGCGCATCGTCATGCGGCTGCGACAAAAGCCCCGTCGGATCGAGCTGGGCCGCAGGCGCCCCCGACGAGGCGGTGGGCCTTTTGACCGTCTCATCCTCTGCGCCCGTTTTCGAGGAATCAATAACCGGCGGATGGTCATTCGCCATCTGCGGCGCGGCGCCTGCCTGAGCCGTTTTGGCGACCTCCTGCTCGGCCGCCGCGGATTTGAAAATGCCGACAAGAAACTCGTCGCAGGCAATCAGCGGGGCAAGGAAGAACGACCAGGTCAAGAAATTGAAAGAGCCGGATCGCTTGTCCGCACGCTGCACCCCAGCTTCGAAGATTTTCCGCTCTTGTTCGAACAGTTCGCGTTTTTCTACTTCGTTCATCACTGCCGCCTTTTTTCTCGTTCGAATCAGAAATTACTCTCGCGCATTCCGTGCCGGGCGGGTCTTTCGGCGCATCAGGCGTCCGTGTCGTGCGACATGTCTGCCGGCATATGGAAATGCCCTCCATCAAATTGATCCGCGGGGCCCATTTGGGCGATCGCGTATTCGAGCGCGTCGTCGGACGACATCGAAGCGAGCGCGACCTGCATGTCACCCGAATGATCCGGACTATGCGCGCCGAAATTACCATGTGAGAAGTCGAACTTGGCCAACGCGTCACCCGGGTTACGATAAGTGTCGCCCTTGCCGCAGTCGTCGGATGGTTCGGGGTCGCAATAGTCCTTCTGCGGCGGGCCGTCGTCGTTCTTGGAGTCCTTCCAGCCGCCATCGTGCTTGGAGTAGTCCTCGCGACCCTCGTGAGCGTCATTCCACTTGACGTGCTCGCCGTTGCCGCCGTCGTCGAGCGTGGTTGGCTTGTGTTCCTCGCGTGGGACGCCGATTTCCGGAATCTTTGCCAATCCGAGAACGCTCGTAACCCAGCTCAGGATAGACATGGTTTCGCTCCTAACTTCGCGGTTGCGACGGGCCCATGCCTGCTCCGGATCCCGGCGCCCTCCCCCTACTGTCGTCGACGCGCCCCGATGGATGCAGCGCGCAAAACAAATTCACTCCTCATTCGAGCTGCCGCCGCATGGCCACGAGTTCTCTCCGGATCCACGCCTTGACCGTTCCCACCGGAACCCGGAGGTATTCGGCGATCTCCTCATGCGTATGCCCGTCGATGATCGCCAGAAGCAGGCTCGCGCGGCGCTTTGGCTCGAGTTGATCGAGCATGGTCCGTAGGGTCATGCTGTCTGGGATGCGAGACGCGGGGTTCGAAACCGTCTGTTCCCGCTCGCAGACGGCGTTCAGCGTGTGGTCTTCGAGCGCGAGTTCCCGCCTGGCGTTCTTCTGCATCCTGAGTGCTGTGTGACGGACGATCGCGTAGATCCAGCCCCGCGCGGATCCGCGTGCAGGATCGAAGCTTTTGGCACATCGGAGAATTTGCGCGAATGCATCGTGGATGACGTCCTCCGCACGCGACCTGTCGTGGACGATCCGGTGCGCCACCGCGCGCAACTGGTCCTTCTCCCGGGCGTAGATCTCGCCAACGGCAAACTGCGATCCGGCGGCGCACTCGATTAGCGCCGTTTCGTAATTCAGAGCCGTCTCGCAATTGAGATAGGTATCATCCTGCGCTGCGTCGGAGCGAGACTCTACCTTTGTGAAGTCGGCTCCGTGGTGGGGCATGGTCGAAGTCACCCCTTCGTAACGCAGACGCAACTATTCCCGTGCAGCGAATATCGCTGGCTTGCATTTCCAGAACACTGATGGCTTGCATTTCCAGAAAACTGGTGGCTTGCATTTCCTGATGCGGAATGAGCCGTTGGAGGAAATCAACTTTGATGCTGAAAATTGTTTCAATCTACGCCATCACAAAATCGTGACGCTTTCGTCAGGGCGCAGCCGGCGCTTAACACTTCATGCTCGCTTGCCACGCGAGTGATGCTCACTTGCCACGCGAGCCGCGGTGACCTGCACGCGATGGACATGATTTTGATTTTGCAATTTGATTTTGCCCCGGCGAGTAACACTTCTTGCTCGCTTGCCACGCGAGTGATGCTCACTTACCGCGCGAGTCGCAGTGACCAATCGCAGCCCGCGAGGGACATGATTTTGATTTTGCCTCGGCGAGGGTTCCAGCCTCGCAGCACCGATAGACAATCTCGTCGACGGATTTCAAAACGCGAAATTTTAGAGCCAGTCATGGCGCATGAAGGTCCAATGTTTTCTTAGTTCGAAGTGCGCGCCAGGAACTGGACGTCGCTCGGAACCTTAAGGGGCCTGGACGTGCCATCTCGCTTGATCGAGGAGGAGTGGCGTGAGCGCCTGCAGTGATTTTGATTGCGATCTCCTCGAGTTCACACGGCATCGACAAGCGTTATTGAACGACAAGCGTCATTCCTTATCGGCAAAATTCGAGCGACGTTGCATCCAGATTGGCGGTTTCTGACTAGAGAGGTGGATGGCAGCTGTTACTACAGCGCCATCAACACCCAAGGAATGTAACATGACGGCACAACACGTTGACAGCGACCTTATCCTGTTTGAGGGCTGAGCACATGGACCTGCACGATGATACCATCGACGAACTGAGCGGCGACGGCGCGATCATCATCGGCCAAGCGAAAGCGGGCGCCATCTGCTACTGGCTCACGATAGTACCGGTGGCAGGACCTGTCGTCGCAGAAGGCTCCATCACTGGGCCTGAGGAGTTCATGAGGATGATCATGAACGCGACTGGTCCGAAGTTGGTTATGCAGGATGGTTATGTCGTAACGCTCCGATGCGAGGGCGGCGCTACGGGCGTTCGATGGGTGAAAGCTCTCGCGGACTGTGATCCGACAGAACAATGCCCTTCTCGGAACGATGCCCTCCCAGTCCTGTATTGAGTGTTAGAGGGCAGCGCTTAGGTCTCGCTCCGAAGCCGAACGGAATTGGCGAATCGAATCGTCACCATCGAAAACGCAGACATTCCGGTGAACAGTGTTTCGCATGCTTCCAGGATGGGCAAGTCCAAGCCATCGCTGGACCCCAATCAGAATGATTTAGATGCACCTCATTGACCCAGCCTGGACTTGTAGCTGGTCAACTCGGCAATGGCAGCACCGATCGCCTATCCGGTCGGCGGATTGAAACGTGAATTTAGGGACTCGTTGTCCCGCATGACGGCCATTGTTTTTGGCTGCTGGAGTGCGCTTGATCGAGAATGGCGCGAGCGCTCGCAACGAGCTTGATTGGGATTTCTTCGACGACGAGCGGCATCAATGGACGGCAAGGGTTATGCCGCGCAAAAATTTACGCGACGTTGCATCCAGATTGGCGACTTCCGACTAGAGGATAGTGGTAGCCGTTAGTAACGGCGCCATCAACATCACGAGAGAGTACAAGGAGAGTAACATGCATGAACTTACCCACCCTGTTGAACTGCGCGACGAGGAACTCGAGCTCGTAGCCGCTGGCTCCGGCTGCCGCTGCCACAACGGCTCACTCATCAATGTCAGCGATAACGTTGTGCAGGCCAACGTCGCTGGAATCGTTGTGGGTGACAACAAGCAAACGAACTTCAACATCGGCTAATGCAATGAATTGGCGCGAGAACCGCTTCTCCGTAGCGGAGAGCGGTTCTCGACCGCATTGTGCGGTACCCATCCGCAGCCGTGCCGCGGCGGAGAGATACTACGCGCAGCCCTTGAATTGACGAATGAGAGCGTAACAACAAGGTGCGACCATGGCGACACGGCCAGCTCTATTTCGCCAGGAAGCAATCGACTTTCTGCATCAGCGCCACAGCTGGGGCGAGGTCGTATCGCTGCAGCCGATATCGAGCATGATGCTCAGCTGGACTCTCGCGGGCCTTGTTGCATTCATTTTGGTTTTTATCTCCATCGCTCAATACGCCCGCAAAGAAACCGTCACGGGCTATCTAACTCCCACCTTCGGAACGGCCAAAATTTTGGTGCCGCAACAGGGCTTCATCAAAGAACTCCACGTCAAGGAGGGTCAGGAGGTTGCCGAGGGCGCCCCGCTCCTGACGATAGTCACTTCCCAAATCAGCGCCAACGGCGATGACGTCAATGCCGCCGTTCTCGAAGCGCTGACGCGGCAACGCAAGGTGGTCGAGCGACAGATCGCTGCGGAAGAGCGCCGGACCACCTCCGAACACGAGCGCCTCGCCTCTACGACCAAGGCGATCGAGGGGGAGATTGCCCAACTCGAAGACCAGCGCAATATCCAGAACGAACGGCTGAAGCTTTCCGAGAGTTTTGTATCGACGGGCGCTACGCTAATAGCGAAGGGGGCGTTGCCGGCCATCGAGCTGAAGCGCCGCGAGCAGGCGGCGCTCGAGCAAGCGCAGAACCTAGCGTCGCTCGATCAGCAGATCACTGTACGACGCAGCCAGTTGACTGATGCCCGGCATACGCTCGAGCAACTTCCGACCGTTGCCGCAGAAAGGCTTCGCGTACTGCGCGGCGATCTCTCCTGGATCGAACAGCGCAGCGCCGAGGTAGACGGACGACGGGCCTACGTTATCAAGGCGCCGACGAGTGGGCGCGTGTCCACGCTGCAGGCGACCGTCGGCAAGGTCGCTGATCCAAAGCATATGCAGCTCGAAATCATCCCGCTTGATTCGAGCTTGCAGGCGGAGCTGTTCTTTCCGACGCGCGCGTCCGGATTCGTGCGCCCCGGCCAGCAGGTCAGGATACTTTACGATGCGTTTCCCTATCAGAAATTCGGCACCTACCGCGGCACCGTGGCAAGGGTCTCTCACACGATCCTGACCGGCAATGATGCTACCGGGCCGATCACCCTCAAAGAGCCGGCGTACCGCGTGACTGTGCTTCCCGAGCGGCCCGATATCGATGCCTATGGGCGCAAGATGCCGCTTCAGCCAGGCATGCTGCTCAAGGCCGACGTGATCCTCGAGCAGCGCTCGCTGATGTGGTGGCTGCTTGACCCAATGTTGAGCGCAAGGATGTAGCCACATGCAGGGACTGTTGAACTTCAGCGGACGCGGGTTCCTCCCGGTCATCAGGCAGACAGAGGCAGCGGAATGCGGGTTGGCATGCCTTGCCATGGTAGCGTTCTATCATGGCCATCGAACTGACATGAATAGCCTGCGGCGGCGGTACGCAGTCTCGCTGAAGGGTGTCACTCTCCGCGACCTCATGGAGATAGCGGCTCACCTGGGCCTCGCGTGCCGGCCGCTGCGAATCGAGGTTGACCATCTGTGCCAACTGCGTCTCCCGGCTATCCTGCACTGGGACATGGATCATTTCGTTGTCCTGAAGGCGTGCAAGAAACACGGAATCGTGGTTCACGATCCGGCCGCCGGCGAGAAATGGTTCCCCATCACGGAAGCATCGAGACATCTCACCGGAGTCGTACTTGAACTCTCACCCACCGAAGAGTTCTGCCGCACAGACCAGAGAGTGCGACTACCGTTCTCAGCATTCTGGAGCGGAATGAGGGGAAACTCTCATGTCTTAACGCAGATATTGGTTCTCTCGGTGGTCATCGAGATCCTTATCCTCGCCGCTCCCTTCTACATGCAGCTCACGGTTGACGAGGTCATCGCCAGAGGCGACGTCGATCTTCTGCTCGTACTCGGGCTTGGATTCGCGCTACTCGTCCTGATCAAAGTCGCGTCGACCGCGACCCGCTCGTTCATTGTTCTTCTTCTGCAGAATACGCTGAGCTTTCAGATCGGTGCCCGGCTGTTTCATCATCTGGTGCGTTTGCCTCTCTCATTTTTCGAAAAGCGGCACATCGGCGACATCCTGTCGCGCTTTGGCTCGATCGAGCCCATCCGCAACATGCTCGCGGAGGGACTGATCACTGGCTTGATTGACGGTCTCATGTCCGTGTTGATGCTGGCGTTGATGTTCGCATACAGCGTCCAGCTCGGATTTATCGTCCTGTTCGCGTTCGCGCTGTACGCCGCTTTGCGACTCGCTCTCTTCAGGATCTTCCGACAACGGAGCGAAGCGGCCATTCACAGCAAGGCACAGGAAGACTCCACCTTCATCGAAACCGTGCGGGCGGTGCAGAGCCTGAAGCTCCTCAACCGAGAGAACGAGCGGGAGAGCCAGTGGCTGAACCGCTATGCTGAGTACGTAAATGCCAACGTGCGGCTAGGCCGGGCGAGAATCAGCTTCAAAGCCATCAACGACACGATATACGGCCTGGAGAACGTAATCACAATCTACCTTGCCGCTCGCCTCGCACTAGACAACCTTATCACGGTTGGCATGATATTCGCGTTCGTCAGCTACAAGCTGCAGTTTGCCGAACGGACGGCGCTGCTAATCGAGAAGCTGGTGGACCTGCGCATTCTCGGACTGCACCTGGAGCGCCTCGCCGATATTGCGCTCACCCCCCTAGAGCGGGGGCACGACCAGGATTTGTCGTATGTGCGACCGATCCGCGGCTCGATCGAGCTGCGCAACGTGTGCTTCCGCTATGCAGAAGCAGAGCCTCTGATTCTCAACAACGTCAATCTGTGCGTTGCGCCGGGACAATTCGTGACGATCATGGGACCTTCCGGCTGCGGCAAGACAACTCTAGTCAAGATTATGCTTGGGCTGCTCGAGCCAACGAGCGGAGAAGTCCTGATAGACGGCCTTCCGCTAGGCCAGATCGGACCGCGCGTTTATCGCGAACACATTGGCGCGGTGATGCAGGAGGATCAATTGCTGTCAGGATCTATTGCCGACAACATCTGCTTTTTTGAGACGACATTCGATCGGCAATGGATGATCGAGTGTGCGCAGATTGCCGGCATCCACGACGATATCATGGCAATGCCGATGAGCTACAATAGCCTCATCGGTGACATGGGAAGCTCATTATCCAGCGGGCAGAAACAGCGAGTACTGCTTGCGCGCGCGCTCTATCGCCGACCAAAGATCCTGTTTCTGGACGAGGGCACGGCACATCTGGACACCGAAAAGGAAAAAGAAATCAATGCCAATCTCCAGCATTTAAATATGACTCGTGTGAGTATAGCACACCGACCTGAAATCGCCCACGGAGCGGACATGATCATCCGTCTTTCCACGGCGGCAGGGCCGTTTCAGGTCGGAGTCTCAGGTAGCAGACCAGCAGCGGCGCCTGCGCGCGATGCTGGCCACACCGGATTTGCCGCCGAAGGTGCGAAATCGACCAAGCTCGCGCAGGGCCACGACAACTGCTCCGATGACGGCCGCAAAGGCGACTATTCGAAGAAGGCCGGGAAGTTCGACTACTCGAAAGACGGCAAGGGTGAGTGCTCCAAGCACGATGGTGGCTGGAAGGACGCCAAGAACGATGACGGCCAGCCGCAGAAGGATTACTGCGGCCCGAAGCCATCCGACGGTTGCGGCAAGGGCGACATGGATCGTAACCCGGGTGAAGCGCTGGCCAAGTTCGACTTCTCACATGGTGATTTCGGCTCGCGTGGTCCGGATCATTCGGGTGATATGCAGGGCTCGGCGCGTCGAGATGGGGGTCGTTCGTAGGAATTTCCTGCGTGCTGCGCATGGCCAAATCTCCGCGACGGTGCATCCAGATTGTCGCCTTCCGACCAAAAGTAACATGGCAGCCGCTACAGCAAGCTGGCGCGCCGGGGGCTGGAAGCAACGGTGGACGCCCAACCGCATACCCTGCGCGAAAGGCAGCTCTGCGTGAGTTTCTCCGTTTTGAGGGTGAACCGATGGACGTGCATGAAGAGGCAATCGATGATCTAATCGGCGAAGGGCTCGTCGTCATAGATGGACGCAATGAGAAGGTCTCTTATTGGCTCACCGTTTCTCCTGAGGCCGGTCCCGTAGTTGCTGAGGGCTCAATCACGGGACCGGAACGGCTCATGAGAAGTGTTAGGAAGGCGAAAAGGGTCAAGCTTGCGCTGGGCGACGGGCCGGTTGTCACCCTCAAATGCCAAGGCGGCTCAGGCGACGTACAATGGGTTAAGGCTTTGATGGCCGAAAATCACAAGACTAATGTCGACTCACGGCGTACATCGCGGTTGCCGAGGGCAACTCCTCCAGTGCGTATCATCTGTACGCGGACCGGCTGAGGCAAGGTAGATGATGCTGGCGAGATCGAGATTGGCGTGCGGCTGGGATTTGGCCCATTACTGAAATGCGCCAACAGTATCGTCGCTCGATAACACCATCAGGTGATTGCCATCGGTAAAGATCACCACGCTGGCGTAACGCCTTATCCGCTTGCCATCTTCCTCGCTTGTGAAGCGATATGGCAGTTGCTCTCCAGCCGGACAGCGATAGGCGTCCTCCTCCGGCAAATAGACAAAGTCCTGCTTGCCGAAGCGCCCACCCTTCTGAACATCGGTCAACTTGGCCTTTGCGGCCTCCAGGGCGACACGGGCGTCATCGAGTTGCTTCGTGATCTTGCTCATCGGTAAGTTCGTCCTTGGGTGGGAGGCGGGAGATAAAGCCCGAGCGAGTTGGCGGCGAGGCTACGCCGGAGACGTCCCACCGACGTCCCGCTGCGGCTGTTTCACGTCCCATAGCGTCCCATTCGGCCGCAGAAACGCAGCAAACCGGCTGCGCGAGATCCGGTACTCTGCTTCGTCACCATCGAAGTAGGCGAATCCATCGGCGTTGCTGATTGGGTGAGCACGGCAGAGGCGATGCAACGTTGACTTCGGAATGGCGAACTCGTGGATCACATCGCCCGGCCTCATAAGGTCGCCGGGGAGACCATCGTCGCCTTGCGCCGGCGCGCGTTCCGACGGCAGCGAGTCCCGTATAGCTTTGACCGCTGCCTCGATAACATCAAGTCGCGCGGCGATTTCGGCAGCGTCGGTCATCGTTGGCCCACCCCGGGTTTGGCTAGCTCGAATAATTTGTGACCACGCCGCGCGCCCATGCGACGCGCCTTGCCGACAAATGCGACCTTGCCGGAGGACACCAAACGCCGGAGCGCTCTCCGGGTTGCGACAACTTCGGCATTGGTCGGTATGCGCCAGCCCGGCCGAATCATGGGCCGCCGAAAGCAATAAGCGCACGATGCGAGCTCGCGGGCTGTGAGGCAGGGACGCTGGTCTAGAATGTGAAGGATCGCCCGCCGCAGCGCCTTGGGGGCGGAACGCGAAACCCCTAGTCAGCCGAAAGTACGATGCCATAGGAATATTTCCTGACAACGAAACCGCGATTTTGAGCGGCCCAAATATAGTGAACACGGGCAAGGCTCGGCCTCGCGGTGCGTATCCCTCCATACCGGTCCCTTGGAAATTTCGGCGGTTGATGGCTGATTGACGGGCTTGCCGTGCCCCTGGCGCGCCCGATCGATCTCGACCGCAAGAACAGCGGCCAGGCGGCCGTGCGCGCATGAGTGGCGACTGTAGACGGTCGATTGCTGGCGATTACGGACGTGCTGGTGCGGCTTTGCTTCCTGCTCGGTGTCAGGCCCGCTCGATTGCTGTGTGTCGTGTACGTCTCGTGTTCGTGCATCTCTCCTCACTCGTAACCTTAGAGGCATAGCTTCGCCCCTTTCATCCCTTGAGAATGGTAGAGCCCTCTACCCTCAAGACCGCCGACCAGGCGGAAGCTTCAAAGCGAAGCCCGATTACTCAGTGTCCTTTCCCGGCGTTGCCGGCACGACGTTGTCCCCGTCGTGATCCCTGAGCGCTTTCTTCGGCACGCTCGGTCTTGTTCTCGCCGCGCGGTCGGAGGTCATCCCGATTGACACGCGGCGGAGCCTTTTCACCGTCCCCGGGGTTGCCGGGTTCCTCATTGGTCGCGGGTGTTATGGGTCACACTTGCCCGCACTACTTTGTTTCCGGTCGCGCGACGGCGTTTAGCGTCCGGCTCGCTGCCGCTAATTGAGCGCGCGGCGCGCTGCGGTCATTCATCTGCGGGCGTGGGGTCCCCACGTTTCCGGCGACGAGATCATGGCCGATCTCGACTTGTCGCTATTGTCGCGACGATCGATCCGTGTTCGTTTGATTGCGGCGGGAGCCACCGAGCAGACCCGCGATCTCGCGCACTAGGTCGACCGAACGCGCGTGTTCGATCAGCGCAAGCGGTCGCTCATGACGGCGCCCTGCTCGGAATTTGCTTGCAAAAAGCGATACGCTGGCGTATCCATACTGTTACTCATTGGTTGCGGTGCTGGTCACACCCGAACGACGCCTCCGGTTTTTCCGGAGGCGTTTTTCGTTTGTGGAGTGACCTATGGTTGGCCATGGCGACGGCCTCGGCGAATGATCGCGCCTCAAATGGCCCCAGCGGCTCAGCCAGCCCGACCTCGAATAGGCCGTCGTCACGCTCGAAAACTTGCGCGGAGCTCATGCCGCACATCCATCGTTGTCGCGAAAATCGTGGTGATAAATCCCGCCACGCCTCTGCAGTTTTTCGTAGGCACGCTCGATGGCTCGCAAGCGGTACAAGCCGTCCAACACGACGGCAAGTTCCTGCCGGGCGGCCTTCGATCCGATTTGCTTCCAGAACTCTGGTAGGCCGATCTCGTCGATGCGATCGATAATGGGATCGAGTGCGCACAGACCGACGCGCAGGGCGTTGGCGAGGCCTGCCACTTCGGCAGGACCAGGAGGATTGCTGCCGTCGCTCTGCGGGACATCAGCCTTTGATGGCGGTTGGTAGTTTGGGTTTTTATTGGAGGAGCCAGCGCCGGTGCCGGCACGATGACCGCGCATCGCCGCTTCTGTAACGACCTGACGCAGAGCCGCCTTTGTCGGCTCCTCGCCCTGCGCCAGCCTTTCGTCGATGCTGCGGCGGACGATGCCAGGGTCGGCCGCCTCCGCGTCGCGGATGATGCGCGCTTCGTGAAGCTGGTCTGGCTTGATGCCTTCAAGTTTGGAGCTCTCAAACTTGAACTCGTCAGTCTTCCTATCGCCGCCGTGGCCGTTGATCTCGCCCCGCTCTTGCGCGGCGTCGTACTCATCCGCCAGTCGGTGCTTTGCTCCGGCTTCCAGTTCCAGCGCGTCTCCCTGCGCGCGGTGAGCGGCGGCGACCACCTCATCATGCGCTCCTTTCGCGGCGGCCATGCGTGCGGCCTTCTTCGCGATGTCATAGATGATGCTGGCCTCGTCCTTGGCTTCAAGGATCTCCGCGGCTGTCCGAGCATTGGCCAGCGCCTGTCGGGCGCGATCGATCAGTGCGGGGAGCGGTGTGGTGACGGCAATGTTCATGTCAGGACGCGCCGACCTGATCGAGCCCTAGCTGCCGGCGCAGCACCGCCGTCGGGACCTTCAGCCGACCGCCGATTCGGATCGTCGGAATGTCGCCCTTCGCTGCGGCGTTATAGGAGCCGTTGCGGCTAAGGCCGTAACAAATTCGGCCGACGTCGGGCACATCTGCGGTGACCCCGGAAAGCAGGTTCCTCAGCTCTTCGTTCATGGTTATTCCCTTGGAAAAGTGTTGGCCGATGTACACCTCTTCACACCTAGGTGGAGATTTTTGATTCGCAATGGATTATTGGTGTACAACGTCCAATATTTTGGTACTGTTTCCCATGTCCAGCTTGAAGACGTATCTCCACGGGATCGCCCCGATCATCGGCCTCACCCCTGGCGCGCTGTACGAACGGCAGCGCTCGCTGGTGAAACTCGGCCTATTGACGCCCGCCCCGGGACGAGGCCCGGGAAGCGGAGTTCTCCTCACCCCAGAGAACGCCGCCGCGGTCATCATTAGTGCTCTGGCGGCGGAGGGGCTGAGCGATGTGGACGCGCGTGTCGTCGCGCTTTGCGAGGCGCGGTACGGTGGCACTCTCTCGAGGGGTGTACATAGAGCGCATTGGGGAGCGGCTGGGAAGCCGACATTCCGTTCCGAAGTTGCCAGCGTTCTCTCTGGCCAGAACATTCGCTCTGGGCCCGCTTACCGATACTCTGAATATCACGGCATCCGCGTTTCTCGCTGTTGGCGCGGCCAAATCATGCGCGGCCATGGCCCGGTCGCGATCGATTTTTTTGTCGATGGGTACGATCGCCAGGTTTCATGTCGCCAGATTAGCGTCACGGCCGAAATCGAGACTGAGATGCTTCATTATCTGGTTGCCTACACCCAAGACGCGCTTAGCCAAACCACCGAGCTTGACGAAGAGGGCTAGCAATGAAGCGATCACACGGCGACGGCAGCGTTCAGAGGCGCGGCGAAAATTCTTGGCGGCTGCGCTATTACGTCGGCGACGTCAGGCACTCCCTCACCTTCCGCGGCACGCGAAAAGAAGCGGCAGACAAACTTCGCGGTCTGCTGGCGGATGCAGGCAAAGGCGTGCACGTTGCCGCCGACAAGAAGACATTGTCGCAATGGGCCGACGATTGGATTGCGCTCAAGACGGCAGAACGCCAGCACAAGACGGTGGCGCGCTATGAGGACTTGCTCAAGAAGCATGTGCTGCCGAGATTGGGCGAGCGGCCGCTACAGCAAATAAAGCCGATCGAAATCCAGAAGCTGTATGCCGAGATGACTGCGCTGGCGCCTCGCACCCGACATCACGTCGCGACCGTGCTCAAGGCTTGCCTGCAGGCGGCCGTTGATATTGGCAAGCTGCTTCAGGCTAGCCCGGCAGCCGCGATCAAGAAGCCATCGGCCGGCGACTCCGATATCGGCCAGGCGCTCGAGCAAGAGAAGATCACGGCATTGGTCGAGGGCTTTCGCGGGTCCACGCTTTTCGATTTTACGTTCTTGATGGCGTTCACGGGCATGCGCCGCGGTGAATCGCTGGCGCTGCGCTGGTCCAACTTCAATCCGACCGCAAAGACGCTGCGCATTGAGCGCGCCCTGGAATACACAAAGAAGCACGGGCTTCAATTCAAGGAGCCGAAATCGGAGCGCGGCAAGCGCACGATCGTACTCGACGACACTCTCGTCGCGCTGCTGCTCAGCTTGCGGGCGCGCTTTCAGCGGTTGGTCGCTGGTGCACCCGACGGCATCGAGGTTGACCTGAGCCTTGTGCGCATTCCGGATGACTGGCTGGTGTTCCCAACCCCGGATGGCCAGCCGAGCGAGCCCCGGCATCCTGACAGCGTCACGAAGCAGTTCACCAAGCGGGCTGAGAAGATCCTCGGATTCTCGATCCGCCTGCACGATCTTCGGGTATCGCACGGAACTTGGCTCCTCGATCAAGGGACGCCTGTGCACGTCGTGGCAAAAAGGCTGGGCCATGACCCTAGCGTTTTGCTCAAGGTCTACGCTAAGAGAACCCAAAAGGGCGACGAGTCGGCCGCCGAGAAGATCGGCCTTCTGACGAAGGGCTTGATCATTGGGCCAATTTAGGACCAAGGTTGCTGAAACGTTCGATCGTGAATATCAACAACCCCTTGATAAACTAGATATTCGCCGGTTTAGCTCAGCGGTAGAGCAGCGGTTTTGTAAACCGAAGGTCGGGAGTTCAATCCTCTCAACCGGCACCATTTAAGAGCGTCAGGCGGACGAAACCGTTCGACCGAGCCAATACCCGTTCAGGCCTCTACCATTGCTGGGAATTCCACGGGAAGTTGTTGGGGGAACACCATCTCTGCCGATGTCCCGAGCTCTGCCGATTTTCCAAGGCTCCGCGTTGAATAGGGATCGAGCGACGCTTTCCGATTGCTTACCCGCTCTACACGCAACTGCAATCCGAACGCCCCGAGAATCGTCAGGACAGTCGTAAATTCGGGAGAACGATCGCCCATGAACGAGCGGTAGAGACGTGTTCGGCCAATCTGTATTCGTCGCGCGAACTCAGTAACATTCTCCTGGGCTCGGATGATCTCACCAAAGGTAGAACAAATGGCGCGAAAATTGGATGTTGCAAAGGCAGGATTCAAGAGCTCGGCAACTCCCGCCGGAGTGCTGTAACGTAAATGGCCATGCACTGGCTGTTGAGAGCTATATCTTTCGACCGTGGATGCGGACGGTTGCACTGTAACCAGCCTCAGACGTAGTGCCGTAATCACCTTCGTCACCGTGGAAAGCCGCGGCCCCCTCTCTGATGCAAAAGCCCCGTAGAGGTGTGCCCGCTCTATTCCTGATTCGATAGCGATCGTCGTGACATTTTGGGTCCGGACTGCTTCACCGAGAGCCAGGCAAACCTGACGGCTATCGGTGGTTTGAAACGCCTGATTCAAGAATTTTTCAAGCTGAGCCGTGCTAGCGTATTGAGAGCGACGAGCCGTCTTGGCCATCTGGTGCCATCCGAGTCTGCACCGGGCGCAATCAGAAACAGCCCTCAAGAGGCCGAAAAACCTCTGGCCGGGCATGGCCAGAGGTTTCGGAGGTATTTCTGAAGATGCTGGTGCGCTTCTCCATGAGAAGCCGCCAACCGATTTGGCGGCTACGCCTTAAAATAATACATGAGTTACTCAAGTTATTACAACATATATTTTAGTTACACACATCGGCGCACCGCTCCGGCGGAGACGCTTTGCCCGGGCTTCGATGGTGTGCGGGGCGACAAGGCTTCGCTGAAGGCTCGTCGCTCGATGCAGCGTTCAACGGCGCGACGGAGATCTCGCGAACATTCTGATGACGGGACGCACTTCCGAGTCTTTGAGCGCTTCAGCAAGCTTGCGCGCCGCTTTTGCGCCAGCAGATTTCTTCTCAAGAATGTTTCGAGTATTTGGCTGAAGTTTGAGAACGGAGTGCTGGCGTGGAGCTTTCCAAAAAGAGACCCCCGGCAGTGAAACTGCCGGGGGTCATTGCGATAGTTCAGATCAGGATCAGAAGTTGCGCTGAGCGCGAATGTTCAGGAACACAGTGCTCTGGTCCCGGAACTCGTAGGTCGCACTCGGCTTCGGGCTGGTCGCGCCCGGAGCTTGTGCCGTGATCGCACCCGTCATCTTCTGGTCAAGGAAGAACGCGCCGACTTCAGCCGAGAACGTCAGGTTCTTGACAGGAGTCCAGCGGGTGACCGCACCCACCATCGCAACATCGAAGTCCGGGTTGCAGGTGAAGTCGCCACTGAAGCTGCGTGCGGATATTACAGGACCGCCCGCAGCGGGGCCCGCAAAGGCCGCACAGTAGGCCGCGGTCGCTGTACCATTGTAGCGAACCTGGGCGTAGCTGCCCCAGAGGCTGGTCGACCAGTAGGGATCCCAGTTGTGGTTGAACGCACCACGGACGCCCCAGGCATCCGTAAGCTGGATATCGCCACCCGGGACATAAACGCCGTCACTGGTGTAGCCAACGCCGTAGCTCTGATAGGCTCCCGCACGGCTGGTATCACCGAACATCGCAAAGCTCGGCGACGTGCCGCTGGTGGAGATCACCGACTTGGTGGAGCCCTTGGCGTAGGTGGCGTCGATCTTGAAGTCATCGCCCGCACCGGTCGGCAGATTCTTGATCTGCAAGGCCGCCATCACCGCACCGCCCCACTTGCTTTCGGGGTGACCGGAGATTTCCGACAGAGCGGTCGGCACGCCCGTCGGGCCTAGCACGTTGTACGAAGCGTTCACGAGATGCGCCAGACCGCCGATCTGGAACAGACCCCAAGCCTGGTCGACCCGGATGTTGCCGACGATGTCGGGCGCATGCACGCCGCCATAGGCGTTCGGCGCAATTCCGAGCGTCGAGACCGAGCTGGCCGGATTGGTTGCGAGTGCCGTGGGAGTAGCAGCGGTTGCCGCGAAAGTTGCAAGATATCCGATGCCCGTGCGGCTGTACACGGTCGGTTCGTCCAGACCGATGGTGCCCGACACGCCGTTGCCGAACTGAGCGGTGTACTGGATGTTGTTGACGCCGGTCACGTAGTCCGGACCGCCGATCAGGTTCGAGTTGTTGTTGCCCGGATAGCCGTTCCACGGCGACGCAAAGGCCGAAACCGACTTACCGAAGGTGAAGCCCGCGAACTGCAGGAAGATCTGGTCAATTGACACGTAGCCGTTGCCGGCGGAGTCAAGCAGGTTCGTGTTGTTGCCCAGGCGCGTGTCGAGCGAGTTCGGATTGAAGGTGTTGTTGCCGAGTGTGCTGAACTGGAAGTTGGCCTGACCGAAGGTGCGGACAACGCCGTATTCAGTGGCGGTGCGGGTATCAACCGACAGCGACATACGGGAGCGGGCCGCGAAGTAATTGGCGTAGCGGTTGCCCTGACCGATGTCGCCGTTCCATGCCGGCGAGCCGTAGATGCCGCCGTTGAACGTGGTGTCGACGCGCAGGTAACCACCAATCTTCATGCAGGTGTCGGTGCCGGGGATGTAGTAGAAGCCAGCGCCGTACAGGGAGCAGATCTTCACGTATTCGACCGCTTTGGCCTTGACGGGAAGATCGGCGGCCTGTGCTCCACTCACGGCGATGAGACCCGCCGCTGAGCCGAGAACAAGGCTCTTGATCATAGTCATGTTAAACCTCCAAGTTGCTCTGCCAGGACGAGGACGGACCTGTGGCTGTTCCCCCAGGAAAGATCCGCCCTCGCCTTTGAAAAACCGCTCAGTCGTTTCGCGTCTTCGGACACACCCGCATGAACGCGAGGGACTTAAGCGAACCACCTGCAACGGAACGACCCAGGACCCCCCTCGGCCGTCTTCAGAACTATGCATGCGCAACTTACGTAATCAAAATAGTTTATGAACTCATCTATCTCTATCCTGTTCGACTGTGTCGCTGTGGCAACACCGGCTGCTCGCAAAATCGTGTTCGGGGAACCGCCAGAAAGGCGTCCACTTGGATGATATTGTTAGGTAAATCAGTTAAGTTAGTAAACGCTCGCTCGGATGAGAGAAACTATGGGACAAGAACTCCGCAAGGGATCGGACTCATCGAGCCGCGGCAACCGCGGAGGGCCGAATGAGGTCGGCGGAAAGAATCAGGACATCGCCCGGCAACTCGCCTGGGAGATCGCCGCCATCAACGTGCACCTCCAGGAGATTCGTTACTTCTGGGCAAAAGCCCTCGGCATCAGCGGCCCGCAATGGATGATCCTGATGGCCCTGGCCGATCTGGATAAAGGTGAGGGCGTCCCGGTGAAGGTCGTCTCAAAGATGCTTCACGTAGACCCGTCGTTCGTCACGACTCAGTCGAAAATGCTCGAGAAGAAGGGTTTCATGCGCCGGAGGACGTCGGCAGACGATGCAAGGGTTGTGCAGATGTCGTTGACGGACAAGACTTATAAGCACATTGCGAACCTGGCCTCCGAGCAGGAGGCCCTCAACAACTTCGTCTTCGCGGAATTCAGCGACCGTGAACTCAGCGAGCTCACCGGCAAACTCGCGACCCTGAAGAGCCGTCTCGAGAAGGCGAGCCTGAAGATAGCGATGGGTATATGACCTCTCTGACGGTAACGAGCTAGACCGGTACCGAGTCAAGGCGATCGGCCATCCAATCAAAAATGAACTCGTTGGCGAGCGTGGGATTATCGCAATGCCCATGCGCGGCAGCAGTTTCAGAGCTATCGAAAATCCTTAGTGAAATGTCGGGCTGGCTGGTCTTGAGTCGTTCGAACAGACCGGTCACATGGTTGCTTTCGAGCCAGCCCTGCTCACCCATGGTGATCAGAACCGGGCAGCGAAATTTTCGCCGCGGCCAGCCGCCTTCGCCTCCTTTACACGCGGAACCCAGCGAGAGGCGGTCCATCAAGAAGGTGCGCTCGTGCATATCCCAGATTCCGCCGTCACAAACCGCGGCAGCGAAACGATTGTCGAGAGCGACGCCACGCGCCACAAAGGACGATCCCGGACCGTCGCCGAGAATCGCCACCCTGTTTTCGTCGATGTCGCCCCTCGTCGTGAGGTAATCCATCACGTGGCTTACCGCCATTTCGAGATCGGGACGGCCCATGACCTCATCGAATTTTGCGCCGGTGCCGGATCCAAGGAGATCCACGGCCAGCAGCGACAATCCCCTGTCGCGGGCGTAGCGCGCCACCTTGAAGAGATATTCTTCCTTCCGATGCCCGGGATCGCCCATGCACACCACGACAGGCGTTCGATGCGGAGCGGCCGGGGCAGGCAAAAAGTAGCCTTCCAGCGGATAATCTTCCTGCCAGGGAATCTCGACGACCTCGCCGGCGGGAGTGAGATCCGCAATGTAGCGGCGGGCGCAGGCCCGCATGGTTCTGAGCACGCCTTGCTGTTTCTCGTCGGCAGCGTCGAAATCGAACGCTGATGCCTGATAGTAATTGATGGCACGGAGCCAGTTGCTTTGTGCGGTCAGCACGTGACCGCGCTGGAAGGCAGCGTTGGCGCGCTCGTTGCTGATATCAGCCATCCTCAGCCATTCCCGATACCAGGAATCGCCGCCATCCTTTGGGTCAATCCGACTTGCGACAAGGAAGCATTCCGAGATCAGCGAGCCCCCTTCCTGAGCCAGGCCGAGCAGCCTCATGAACTCGATTGAGAACTCTTCGCTGTCTGGCCATTGAACCCAACCCGCCGGACCAAAATGAATCTTCATGCCGGAAGCAAACCTGTGAACCTCAATTGATAAAATTAGTTATAGATTGTAACTTAAATCGTGAGGTCGACATGCTGCAAGCCCCCCAAACGTCCCATGCCGCAGATATGGTTAGCCCGACCGAACGGCTCCCAGCCTCAATAGCCAGGCTGTGTACGGCCATCGCCTGAGAGGCACCTCGGAAAATGTATTGCACCGGGCGGAACTAGGGGAAAGTGCTTGTTGGCCCATTTATGGGGCAACGTGCTGTTTTTTCGGCGATTCCCGTAGTTCTACGGTGCTGAATGCGCCACCTGGCGCATTGTCAGCGCGGCTTCTGGCCTGGACGAGATAGTAGTTCAACGTACCGGCCGATGCGCCACCCGCGGTTGTGGGATCGGACACTCACTCTCTGACTGGCCAGGAAACCAACCCCCACCTCCCGCGTTTTCCCGGCATGAGAATTCGCGAAGAAAACTGCAACATGGTGCTGCTCGCTATCGTCGCGTGTTTCAGCGTGACGATTGCCGGTGGCGCTATGCTGCTCGGGTTCGACGACAAGCCGGTCCGGTTCGCCCACCGGACAACCGCCGGCGTCGAGCGTTCGCCGGCAGCCGACCAGCGGATCATCTATGTCGGCGACCAGCCGCCGGTGCGTATGATCGGCGCGCCCTTTGTTCCGAACACCAATCCCCGCGACCGCTAGTCACTCCGCTTCGCGCGATCAGGTACATCACCCTCATGCGCCCGCGCCATGTCCACGTTGGCAGTCACGAACTGTCACCGTTTTGTCACCTCGCGCGCAAAAGAGCGGCAGTTATCCCCAGTTACGTCGCCGCCCGCTTGATTCCACAAAAGCCGTTTGGTGGAATGACTTGGGCCGAGGTGTCTCATGAAATGGATGAGGGAACGCGATCTCCTGATCGCGCAGACGATGGCGTTTGTTCAATCGGTGACCGGCAAGCCGCCGGAGGCCGAGAAGACGGGCACGACGTCGGTCACCGTCCTCTCCGTCCAGGCATCCGAGCCCACCCGTCCAGCCGCGCCGCTTTCTGACATCCAGGCCCTGCTGGCGGAGACGATGCCCATTGCCCAGGCGCCAAAGGAAGCGTCGAGGGAAATAGCGAGGCTGGCCCCTCTCGCGCGTCCTGACCTGCGGGACGACATCCAGTCCGAGATCAAGGCGCGGGTCGCGAGTTTCCGTGCCCATCAAGAGCGGTTCAACCGCGAGCGCGAGGCCTATTGCACCGCGACCATGGCAAAGGTGCACGCGGCGCTCCGAGAAGGCGAGCCGCTGGCGCGGCCGACTAAGTAGATCCCAGACATCTTGCTGCGTTCTCCGCCCCCGCCCCCGATGTTCAGAGCCAGGCATAGACCAGCGCCATGTTGGCTGCGCATGCAGCCAGCAGGCACACGGTCAGCGTGAGTTGGACACGCTCGCAGGAGGTCTGGAGGCTCGTTCTCATGGCCGGAAACATCCGGCGATTCTGGCGACTGAGTCTCGGGGATTCTTTTTTCGGGAGTTTACGGCTCGTTAAAGACTCAGAGACTCCACGAAAATGGGCCGAAGCGAGCCAATTTGCTCCCGAAACAGCCTGTGGAATGGCCGCATGGCAGCCAAGCCTGAAACCCGGCCCCCGCTTCCGCGTTGACCGTTTTTACCGGAGCTAACAATGCCCTACGCGCTGTTCTCAAACGATGCCAAGCTGAGCAAGGCCTATCCAACCGCAGCCGATGTCTGGAAGATCGCCCAGAAGAGCGGTCTCGTCGTCGACGTCATCGCCGGGCGAGACAACACGGGTCCCCGTCCGGTGCTGGACCATGACTACGAGATCAAGCCCTGCCAGCTTGAGCCGCACGAAGACCCCGCCCGCAACAAGGCCGACGCCGAGCGCGACGCGCAGACGGAATTGCAGCTCGCGTCGTAAGGTCGGCCGCAAGCGGCCGACACGCGACAGGTCCCCGCGAATGAACCGATTCGTCGGGACGACATCCGAGACGGAAAATCGGATCCTACGGCGTCGCCGAGACCAGCGATACCTGTTCCGAAGCAAGGGTGACGCAGGCCTTGCGCCGCTGCAGTCCCCTGATCGCACCGGTTACCTTGCGCACCTTGCCGGCCCCGCACGAGGGATCCTGCACGAAGGCGACTTCATAGGGAGCAAGGATAAGCGGTTCGGATTTCAGGACAGTTTGAGCAAGGCACGGAGACGCCGCTGCGGAAAAGATCAGCCCTAACGCAAAAGCACGCATGTTACGATGTCCAACCAGCCGGCTGAGACCATAATAGCGCATCATGACGAAAAGTTGCGTGCAGCGCGAAAAATTTTTTGACGCGCTCTGAGGACGCGCGCGGCGAGGCAGGCCGCACGCGGCCGCTCGGCATTCGCTGACAAAAAAGCCGGCGTAGCGCCGGCCTTTCGTGTCGATACGGAGGGCCGCATCAATATTTGGCGGCCGGACCACCCCAGCCGAACCGGTAGTTCACGCCCACCTTGGCCGTATGCTCGTCGTTGCGGAAGGTGCGACCGTTGATGTCGGCAGGACCGGACGTGAAGGTCGTGTCGCCGAAATTGTAATACTGGTACTCGGCCTTGGCCGACCAGTTCGGAGCGAACATGTATTCGAGGCCGCCGCCGACCGTGTAGCCGTCCTTGTGGTTGCCGTTGGTGGTGAAGCCTGCGGGCACCCCGGCCACCGATACGCCAAGATTGTTGCTGTCACGCCAGGCGTAACCGCCCTTGGCGTACAGCAGCGCCGGACCCCAGGTGTAGCCGAGCCGGCCGGTCACCGAGCCGATCTGATCGGTGTTGGAGGTCACGAGCGTCCCGTTCGGAAACAGCACGCCGTTATTATTGTTGCTGGGCAGCCAGCTATACTGGGCTTCGGCGCCCAGCACCCAGTTCGGCGCGAACTGATAGTCGAAGCCACCCTGCACGCCGCCGAGGAAGCGGACGTCGCTGCCCTGCAGGGAGTTGTCACCCGCGAAGGCGCCACCGGCATGGCCGCCGATATAGAACCCGGTCCAGTTATAGACGACCTGAGGCGCCGTATAGGCAGGCGCCTTGGTGTACGGCCGGGGCGGCATGTCGGCCGCAAAGGCTGGAGCCGCCATGACGGCCAGCGCGGCAGCCCCGAGCAGTATCTTCTTCATCCTATTTCCCCGTTACGAACGTCGCGGATACCAATCCAAACAACGTGACTTCATTTAGGTTGCTTTGCGGCAAGCGCCCGCGACCGGATGGCGCGCCACTGTGATGGCACAGCAACAAAGCGGTTTAGTTCCCTCGCACGCCAGGCTTTTTCCCGGGTTAAGAGGTGATTCCCCCGCTTAGCTGGTGTCCGGGATGACTAAGGCAAGGTTCAACCATCGCCGAAAAGTGATCCGATTTCGTTCACGGTTCCTTCCGGGGAATACTTCCCCGTGCCGGCAGTCGTCGCGACTGCCGGCTGCAAGACCGTCCGTCTTCAAGAGCGAGCCGCTTCGACGACGGCGTCGGCAAATGCCTGCGGCGCCTCCTGCGGCAGATTGTGCCCGATCCCGCCGGCGATGAGACGGTGGGCGTATCTGCCGGAGAACTTCTTGGCGTAAGCCTTCGGGTCCGGATGCGGTGCGCCGTTGGCGTCGCCTTCGAGGGTGATGGTGGGCACGGTAATGACCGGAAATTCGGCCAGCCGTTTTTCCAGCGCGTCGTATTTGGTCTCGCCCGGGGCGAGACCAAGCCGCCAGCGATAATTGTGGATCACGATGGCGACATCATCCGGGTTGTCGAAGGACGCCGCGCTGCGTTCGAAGGTCGCGTCGTCGAAATTCCATTTCGGCGAGGCAAGCTGCCAGATCAGCTTGGAAAACTCGCGCCGGTATTTTTCGTAGCCCAGCCGGCCGCGGTCGGTCGCGAAATAATACTGGTACCACCACTGCAGCTCGGCCGATGGCGGCAGCGGTTTTGCGTTGGCTTCCTGGCTGCCGATCAGGTAGCCGCTGACCGAAACCAGCGCCTTGACGCGTTCCGGCCAGGCCGCGGCGACGATGCCGCCGGTTCGGGCGCCCCAGTCGAAGCCAGCCACCACCGCTTTTTCGATCTTCAGCGCATCCATCAGCGCGATGACGTCGGTGGCAAGTGCGCCCTGCTGGCCGTTTCGCGGCGTATCGCTTGAGAGGAACCGCGTCGTGCCGTAGCCGCGCAGATACGGCACGATGACCCGGAAGCCTGCCGATGCCAGCACGGGAGCCACGTCGACGAAGGCATAGATGTCGTAGGGCCAGCCGTGCAGAAGAATGGCGACGGGACCATTGGCGGGCCCGACTTCGGCGTAACCGATATTGAGAACGCCGGCTTCGATCTGTTTCAGCGCAGCAAACGAGGCGTGGGCGCCCAGCCTGCCCGCGCCTGCTCCTGCGTCGCCGGACTGTGCGAACAGAGCCCCGCTTGTGGCAAACGGTGTGGCCGCAAGGGTAGCTGCCACGATGCCGAGGAAGCGGCGGCGGTCAGGCGTGATGGAATGGGACATGGTCTTTCTCCGCTCTATATCTCATGCGATCAAATCGCATGCGATATAAATGGTCGGAGATGATATGTATAGGCGCGAAGCATCACACTCTCGTGTGAAGCTCACGGCACGCGCGCGAATCTAGCGCGTCAGTTTCTCCAGTTCCGCAAATGGCGCGTAGGCCAGCCCCGCACAGGGCTCCGCGGCGTTTTCGATGATGCGGTCTAGCCGGCCGTCGACAAAAAGGATGGCGCGTTCGCGCGGCTCGCGGTAGCCGCCGTCGGATTCGCGCGGGCTGAATCGGAGACAGACGACATAGCGCAGCCGCCCGCCGACCACGCGCTCGGTCGGCTCGGCCATCACGGCGCCGCGTACGCCGACGGGATCATTGAGATAAGTCTTCAGGAACGCCAGCACTTCCGTGCGGTAATTTTTCGGAAAAGGCTGGCTGGAGACGCCGCGATCGTCGGTAAACGTGATCGGCTTGCTCTCGTCGCTGGCGGCGCAGGCCGACAGCGCGAGCGGCAACAGTATCACCGCCGCAATTTTGACTGAACTTCGCAAGCGAAATGCTTCCCCCGCCCCCGTTGGGCCGTCTCATAGACTGCCCGGCGGCGAAATGGAATTCGCATCTCGGTTACTGGTCCCGAACAGATCGAAGCAGCGCCAGCCCACGGCCATCGGGGAAGCAATGGCACGTGGGCTGGTCCGATATCCGCCGACGCGGGGGCGAAACGCGCCGGCGGATCAGATTCGATCGCGCTGGTTCAACTGCGCTTGGCGGCAGGCGCGGCGGGTTTGACCACGGCACGCTTCTTCGAGAGGCCGACCTGCTTCTTGTGGCTGCTCGCATTCGCGTTCAGCGCCTTCGATTTTCCCTGTTCGGCCTTGGTGGCCGGAGCCTGCGTACTCTTGTTCACCGGAGCTTGCGCGGTTTTGCCCGCAGTGCCGGCAAACACGGGCGCGGCGAGAACGGACACGGCAACGAGCGCTGCAGAAAAGGTCTTGAGCATAGCTGTCTCCTCTTCCATGGGGACCTGCGGGCTCTCCGGTCCGAATGGCCGGGCTCGCCGATCATGCGCGCGACGTTAGGCACGGCGCAGTGAACCCGTCCTGAATCGAACGTGCGGACTTCGTTCATCTCCATGGCAAGTTCGCCATCTTTTGAACGCGAACTGCGGCCGCCAAATCGGCAGAATCCAAAATCGGAAGAATCGAAGGCGGATGGCGGGAATGTTCTCAACTGCCGGGTGTTCACATCAACGGCCTTCGGTGTAGGATTGTGGAACCGGCCATCAGGAGAGATGCATGAACAAACTAGCGATCAGGCTTTTGACGCTCGCAATGTTGTCGCTTACGCTCGCGGCAGCTCCTGTCGTCACCGCCGTCTACGCAAATCCAGACAACGAGCCGCCTCAGCCGCCGAAGAAGAAAAAGAAATCCAGCGAAGCCCGCCCGGCCATTGAACAAACCGCATTCGTCGATGGCTATCGCGCTGCTTACGCCGCGATCTACGAGCGCCACGACTATGCGTCGGCGATCGAGCAGTTGAAGGCGCTCGGCCGTGACGACTCCGCCGCCGTCGCCAATCTCATCGGCTATTCCTATCGCAAGCTCGGCGACTACAAGGTCTCGCAGATCTGGTACGAGCGCGCGCTGAAGGCCGATCCGAACCACGTCAAGACCTGGCAGTATTACGGCCTGTGGCAGGTCGAACAGGGCAACCGCGATCAGGCGCAATATCACCTGAACCGGATCGCGCAGCTCACCGGCACCTCAAGCGAAGAATATCGCTCGCTCGCCGCCGCGCTCGAAAAGCCGCCGGGCGCGGGATTGGTGTACTGAGGCACGACTTTCTCCGCGTCATTGCAATGACGAAGGAAACACCGGCGTAGTCATCAAGACTGCGCCGGTTTTGTTTGAGCGCTACTTCATCACCTTCTCAACTTCCGCGCGGAATGCCTGGCGCGCGCCGTCGCGCGAATAGAACATGTGGCCGCCGGGATAGACGACGAGTTTGACCCGGTCCGACCGCGCATAGGCCGGCAACTGGTCGAGAACTACCTTCGAGGCAAAATAGGGCGTGGCGAGATCGAAAAGCCCGTGACCGACCAGCAATTTCATTTTCGGGTCGAGCGCGAGAATCTGGCGAAGCTCCGAAACCGACTCGGCCGGACCGCGACCGAAATCCCAGGCCCTGTACACAGCTGAGTTAAGCAGGTGATACGAGCCATCGGGACGCCAGTTGAGTTTGCGCGTGGTGAGGTCGACGGCTGCGCTCGTCAGCGGCGCCGTCAGGGAATCGCCGGAAGGATCGCCGAAATGCGCGTTGTTCGAATCCGGATAGGGATCGAAACCTGAGACCGAGCCGTCATAACGTCCCGTCACACGGCCGTTGCGGCGGTCGAATTCTCTGCGGAACTCGCCGACCTCGAAACGCCCTCCGAGTCTGCGGCTCACCGTTTGATCGATGCCGGTCAGCGCGGCCACCTTGTCGGCAAGTCGCGTCGCGGCCTCGCGGTCCGCCTGCCCCTTGACGAGATCGGTCACAAACTCGCCTTGCGCGTAGCGCTCGACGTCAGCGAGATCGGCGCGCGTCACCGGTCCCTTGGCTTCGCGCGCCACCGCCGCCATGCTTGGCAGTGTGTTCATATACTGCAACAGGCTCGAGCCGGAAAAATCGCGATAGTCGAACAAGGGTGAGACCAGGATCAGCCCGCGCACGCCGACGCCCTGCTGGGTCTGCAGGTTGCGAACGATTTTGGGTCCACGGATGCCGCCATAACTTTCGCCGGTCACGAATTTCGGCGAGAGCAGACGATCATTCTTTTCCAGCCAGCGCCGGATCACGAGTGCGATGGCGCTGACGTCGCCGTCGATGGAGTAGAATCGCTTGCGCGTGTCCTCGCCGGTCGCGACGAAACGGCTGTATCCGGTGCCGACGGGATCGATGAATACGAGATCGGTAAAGTCGAGCCAGGTCTCGGCGTTGGGCAGCAAATCGGGCGTCGCTGACGACACTGCGCCCTCACCCGTGATCGATATGCGCCAGGGTCCGGCGTCGCCGAACTGCAGCCAGGCCGAGGACGCGCCCGGGCCGCCGTTGAACAGAAACGTCACCGGCCGGCTTGCGCGATCGGTGCCGTCGAGCTGGTAGGAGGTATAGGCGATATCAGCCTGCGGCTCGCGCTTGTCGTCGAACAGCCGGATCGAGCCGGCGGTGGCGGTGAAGTTGAGCGTGCGGCCGGGCAGCGTCAGCGTTTGCCGGGTGGTGGAATCCGGCGGCAGGCGATGTTGTTCGGCTGCCGGCGATGGCGTCGCGGCGGGGCCCCGCCCTGCTTCACCCTTCTGGCCCGACGGAGACGGCGATGGCGTCGCTGCGGCGGGCTGCTGCGAAGTCGGCGAACTCGCCTCCTCGGCGCGTATGCCGGTCGCGCAACACAGGACCAGAATCGCGGCGGCCAGACGCATGGGACGCGTTGCCATAAAACGAGAAGCCATGCCGTTCACTCCCAATCTGCGCCCGACAGCGCTGTTGGTACACAAGGGCAGGAAACCCGCGGAAATCACAATCCCGACAGCATCGCGTGAGAGGGTTGGAATGCCCTGCACTGCGCCCGATGGCTGTCCTCGGCGGCCGTTAGGTGATATCGGTCGGTTCCGCTGGCCTACCGGCCAGATATTTTGATCTATCCATGAAACCATTCGAGCGCTGGCGCGACTAACGAACCTGCGCTTTTTTATGGGGTCTTAGAATGAAACGTTCGATTGCTGTTTGTCTCGGCCTGCTGGCGCTGGCTTCTCCGGCGGCCGCAGATTCGCCGGCCGCGGTGGTCGAAGACATCAAGGGCAAGGTCACCGGTGCGGAATTCATGGACTATGTGACGCCCAAAGCGGTCATCAAGATCGGCGACGGCGGCTCTGTCATTCTGAGCTACCTGAAGTCATGCCGGCGCGAGACGATCAGCGGCACCGGCACCGTTGTCGTCGGCACCGAGGAGAGCGCCGTTCACCTCGCCGAGGTCAAAGCCGAGAAAACCAATTGCGATGCCAACCAGGCCAACGTGACCACGCGCGAAACCAGCGGCGTTGCCGCCACCGTGCTGCGAAGCGTCGACAGCAACAAGGCGGCCTCCCTGCCGCAGCCGCAGCTCACGCTTTACGGCGCCTCCCCGCTGGTGGAAGCCAAGGGACGCGGCAAGCTGATCATCCGGCGTCTCGACGCGGCGGGCGAGCGACAGCAGATCGACCTCGGCGGCACCCAGCTCAAGGGACGCTTCGTCGATTTTGCGAGCGAGAATGTCGCGCTGGTTCCCGGCGGCCTCTACGCCGCTTCGTTCAAGTCATCGCAGATCGTGTTCCGGGTGGACGCAGATGCCAAGCCCGGCGCAACACCGATCGTCGGCCGGCTGCTGCGCCTGGAATAGGCGTGCCGGACCGTCCAGCTTGAGAATAAGACGCAGCACGCGCGACAGAGTGGCGATCGCCGCCATTGCGCTGGTTTGCGCGGCGGCCTCGGTTTCTCCTGCGGCCCGACCGATCCGCGGGCTCTCCATCGATATTCTCACGGCGCTGCGCTGGGAGGTGTTTGGCCGAAGGCAGGATCCCGCCGCTTCGGCGGCGGTCGTCGTCGCGATGGACGAGGAAAGCCTGCGCACCGCCCCTTTCAAAGACGCGCCGATGCTGACCTGGACCGGCGAGATCGGCCGCGTGCTTTCAGCGACGCTCGAAGGCGGCGCCAAGGTCGCGGGCTTCGACGTGGTGATCCCGAAATCGATCGAGCAGTCGGAGATACCTTTCGGCGAGGGCACGCTGGGAGAGAAAGTCCGCGGATTCGACCGCGATTTTCTTCGCGCGCTCGCCGGGGCGACGGCGAACCGCAAGGTGGTGCTGGGAGAAGTCCTGGGCGGCAATCAACCGGTGGGGCCGTCGCCGGGACAGCGCGTCGCTGTGCGCCAGCAGCAGAACATCCGCCCCCTCAACGATCACACCGACAGCGACGATATCCTGCGGCGCATGCCGCTGAGCTTCACCGTCAACGGGGCAAGGGTGCCTTCGATGGCCGTCGAGCTCGCCTCGCGGGCGCTCGGCGCTGCACCCGAATTCGACGAGCGCGGCAGGCTGACGCTCGCCGGCTACCGGGTTCCTGGACGGGTGCCGAACACGATGACGCTGAATTTCGAAGGCGGCAGCGACGACATTCCGACCTTCTCCTTTGCCGACTTGCGGGCGTGCGCCGTCAAGAACGACAAGGACTATTTCCGGCGCTGGTTCGGCGGCAAGGTCGTGATCTTCGGCACCGTCCTCGATATCGAGGACCGCCGCTTCACGTCCAAGCGCTTTGCAACTGGCATCGAAGGCGCGCGCACCCCGCGCTGCACGACCGAGAGCACGCCGGTTACTGCAGGCTTCAAGAAGAGCACGATCGCGGGCGTCTATGTCCATGCCACCGCGGTCAATAATCTGATCGCGCGCAATGGCGTGGTCGAACCTGGGCCGCTCCTCCGCTTGCTTATCGCGGCACTGATTGCTGCGCTCGCCGCGGCCGCCGCCTGGCTGTTCCGGCCCGTCATCGCGTTCGCTGCCTGGACTGGAATGATCGTGCTCGGCGTGGCCGGCGCGACGGTCGCCTTCAACCACGCGCTGGCGCTGCCGCTCGTCGAGCCGATCCTTGCCAGCCTGACCGCGCTGGCCGCAACCATTGGCTTCCGCTTCGTCATCGCCGACAAGGATCGCCGCCTGCTGCAGAAGAGCTTCGCGCTCTACCTCGCCCCGCACGTCATCAACCGCATGCTGTCGTCGAGCAAATTGCCGGAGCTCGGCGGCGAAACCCGCAACGTGACGGTGTTTTTCTCCGACATCGAAGGATTTTCGCTGATCGCGGAAAAGATGTCGCCCGACGGCCTGATGGAGCTGATGAACGAATATCTTTCGGCGATGACCGACGTCATCGAGCGCCATGGCGGATATGTCGACAAATATATCGGCGACTCCATCGTGGCGGTGTTCGGCGCCCCGGCCGACGATCCCGACCATGCCGCGAACGCAGCGCGCGCTGCGCTGGACTGCTGCACGCAACTGGCGGAACTCAACGCCTCCTCTGCCGTGTTTCGCGACTACAAGCTGGCGCAGCGGATCGGCATCAATTCCGGCGAGGCGCTGGTCGGCAATTTCGGATCGCGGCGGCGCTTCAACTACTCCGTGATGAGCGACGCGGTGAACCTGGCCTCGCGGTTGGAGGGCGCCAACAAATTCTACGGCACCACCGTGATCGCTTCCGAGACGACTGTTGCGCTTACTGGCCAAGCCTTCGCCTGGCGCGAACTGGACGCCATCAGGGTGAAGGGGCGAACCCAGGCGCTGAAAATCTACGAGCTGCTGGCGCTGTCGGCCGGGCTGACGCCCTCGCAGCAGACGGTGATCGCCAACTATGCCGACGGGCTGGCGCACTGGCGGGCCCGCGAGTTCGAGCGCGCCGCAGCATGTTTCGGCCGTTCGGCCGATATCGACCGGCCGGCATCGCTGTTTGCCGCGCGGGCCCGGGAATTGGCCCAAAACCCGCCGGGCGACGACTGGGACCCGATCCGGACGTTGCAGGAAAAATGACGGCCCGATGACCGCCGGTTTAGGTTACCGGCACGAAAGTGCTTGACGGCCATCTCGACAAGCCTGTCCAAGGTGTATAGACGAGCGCGGCGCAATCCGGCGCCAGGTATGAGTTCGTCGTCCGATGGCCAACCCCAAGCGATACGACCGGATCGCCTTCGTCGCGAGCGCAGGCGCAGAGGCGCAGACCGCGCTGGCGCAGCTCGTCAAGCTCTACGGCAATCATGACGCCGACGACGCCGACGTCGTGGTGGCGCTTGGCGGCGACGGATTGATGCTGCAGACGCTGCACGCCCACATGCGCTCGGGAAAGCCGATCTACGGCATGCATCGCGGCACCGTCGGCTTCCTGATGAACGAATTCGCCACGCATGATTTGCATACGCGGCTAGCGGCGGCGCGGGAATCCCTGATCAATCCGCTCTTGATGCGCGCGACCGACGTGAACGGCGTCGTGCATCTGCATCACGCCATCAATGAAGTCGCGCTGTTTCGCCAGACCAACCAGGCCGCGCACCTGCGCATCCTGATCGACGAGCACGAGCGGATGGCGGAATTGATCGCCGACGGCATCCTGGTGGCGACGCCGGCCGGCTCCACCGCCTATAATCTGTCGGCGCAGGGACCGATTTTGCCGATCAACGCCGCGCTTCTGGCGCTAACGCCGATCAGCGCGTTCCGACCCCGACGCTGGCGCGGCGCCCTGCTCCCGAACTCCGCTTTTGTGGTGATCGAGGTGCTCGAGGGTGAGAAGCGTCCGGTCGCGGCCGCCGCCGACCATGACGACGTGCGCGACGTCCGCCGCGTCGAGGTGCTGTCCGACAAGACGATTTCGATGCGGATGCTATTCGATCCCGGCCACAGCCTCGAGGAACGCATCCTGCGCGAGCAGTTCGGGTATTAGAGCCGTCGTCCCTGCGAACGCAGGGACCCATAACCATGGGCGTTAGTTGTCGCGAAAAGCCGTCAATTGTCACCTCCCTAGACCGAGAAGCCGCGGCGTATGGGTCCCTGCTTTCGCAGGGACGACGAGTTCAGGCGCCGGTTTTGCAACCATTCCTTAACCGGCGCCGCGATATGGTTAACGCCAGTATACCGTTTTGCTGGGCCGGGCCGGACCATGTATCGCATTGACTTCAACAAGCTGCGGTTTCTGATTTGCGACGACAATCCGCATATGCGCCGCATCCTGCGGACGCTGTTGCATTCGTTCGGCGCGCGCGAAGCCTATGAAGCCGAGGACGGCGCCACCGCGCTCGAAATGTACAGCCACTACGTACCCGACATCGTCATCACCGACTGGGCGATGCCGATCTTCGACGGCCTCGAACTGGCGCAGATGATCCGGCAGCCGGAATCGAAGGGTAACCCCTACGCGCCGATCATCATGCTGACCGGACATTCGGAGAAACGGCGCGTCACGGTCTCGCGCGACGCCGGCGTCACCGAGTTCCTGGCCAAGCCGATCTCGGCCAAGGGACTCTATCAGCGCATCCTCAACGTCGTCGCCAATCCGCGCCCCTTCATCAAGACCAAGACCTATTTCGGCCCCGACCGGCGGCGCAACACCAACAACGCCTATATCGGCCCCGAGCGCCGAGTCGGTGGCGAGATGGAAGTGATGCAGCAGCCGTCGTTGCTCGACAAGGCGCGGTCGAACGTTTAGCGCGAGCCTGGAGAGACCATCATGGCGAAAGAAAAGCCGGGGACGATACAGGTCAAATCGTTTGCCGATCATCACGTGATCACGCAGCCCAATCCGTTGCGCAAGGTATTGCTGCGCGTTCCCGAATCCGATCTCGACGATCCTGTCGGGCGCGCGGAGAAGGCGCTTGCAGGACTATCCGGTGAATTCAAGAACTGGATGACGATCGAGGCGGACCGGCTCTCGGCCGCGCACGCGGCCATTCTCCGCGACGGCTTCACCATCGACAACCGCGAAGAGCTGTTTCGCGCCGCCCATGACATCAAGGGTGATGCTGCCACGTTCGGCTTCCCTTCCGCCGGCGCTGCCGCCGAAAGCCTGTGCCGCATCATCGAACACGCACCTGATCTCGACCAGGTCCCATCCGAGCTGATCACCCATCACATCAATGCCATTCAGGCGATCGTGCGCGAACGAACCAAGCTCGACACTGCCATGATGGCGAGCGCGCTCAGCAAGCAGCTCCGCGGCGTCGCGGATGAATTCCTGCTCAAGGTCAACCGCGACCGCCCCGAACATCTCGAAGCGATCCTGGCGCCGAGCATCGTGCCGGCAGAGTAGCCCGCGATATCTCCACACCGTCGTCCCTGCGAACGCAGGGACCCATACGCCGCGGCTTATCGATTAAGAGCACGCTGGTCGATGACCTTCACCCAACCACAAACGACTGTGGTTATGGGTCC
Organism: Bradyrhizobium sp. AZCC 1577; assembly: GCF_036924575.1. Taxonomy (NCBI): domain Bacteria; kingdom Pseudomonadati; phylum Pseudomonadota; class Alphaproteobacteria; order Hyphomicrobiales; family Nitrobacteraceae; genus Bradyrhizobium; species Bradyrhizobium sp. AZCC 1577. The sequence continues at coordinate 3,843,067 of NZ_JAZHRQ010000001.1, read as the reverse complement.
CTGCGTTCGCAGGGACGACACCGGTCGTGTTGCAGGAGTTCGCCTACGCCGCGATCAGATCGCGCACGGCTGGCACGAACGCTTCGTCAGCGACCAGCTCCTCGCAGAACAGGCGGGCTTCCTCGCGCGCGGACTCGGTTGCGAACCGCCGCAGCAGGATCAAGAGCGGCTCGGCGGCCTTGCGGTCGGTCTCGCAATGGGTCAGCACACGCTCGACCATGCGGCGGCGCAGCCTCGCGGCGCCGCCGATCGTGTCGACAAAGCCGGTCTCACGGCTGACTTCGAGCGCGATACGGAAGGCTCCGAATGTCGATTCGGGAAGGCCCGCGCGGATCAGGAGCGCCTGCAGGCTGGCGCCGCCGCGGTCGTGCAGCAGCGCGGTGACGCGGGCCAGCGGCAGGTCAGCCAGTTCGGCAAGCGCCGCATCGAACAGTTCGAGATTGCCCGACAATAGCGCGCGCAGGATCAGGCCGGCGGTCAGTTGCCCGGTGGCGCGCAGGTGCCGCACCAGGCCCAGCATATCATCGCCGCGCGAACACGCCGCAATGTTCACGGCCGAGCGCTCGCGCGCTTCGCTCGCCAGCCGCCCTGCCCGGTCGGCGCTCAGCCAATTCCGCGCGACGACGAATTGCGCCAGCGTCTCGGAGAGTTTCGCGACCAGCGCTGCGCGGGTGGCAGCCGGCAAGCCTTCCAGCACCAGCATCGCTTCCCTGATCGCGGCGAGATGGCCGTGACGTTCGACGATACGGTCCCATGAAAACGGCGCCAATTCCGCGTAGGCATTTTCGATCAGTTCGAGCGCCGCGGCCGCCGAGCCAACTTCGGCAATCGCGGCGGAAACCGAGGGCGGCAGGTTGATGCGGCGGGCGATGGCGCATTGCGTGTCGCTGTTGCCGGTGGCGACGATGTCGACGAGGTCGGCGTCGATCAGAAGCGGCGAATGTTCGAGCACGGGAAGCGCGATCGAGGGTTGGTCGAGCGAGAGCGCCTGCACGATCGCGGCCGGCGCGTCCGAGCTGCGCGCGAAGACTTCCGACATCGCCTGGCGCACCAGCGGCGACGGATCATCGAGCAGCATCAGCAGCGCGCCTTCGGCGGCGATGCGATCGTCCTCGGAAAGATCTGAAATCAACCAGGCCCGCGCCAACGCCCGCGTCGCCTCTGCCCGCTCGCCTGCCGGAGCGGTACGAATCCAACTGATGAACTGCCGAACGATCATGGTCCTGGCTACGCAACCTGAAACGACACCGTGACGCGGTGCCACTATTAGAAAAAATAAACCATGACGCTTAACAAAGGGTTCACCATAAACGGCTGGTTTTATTGACGTTTTGTTAAGGGTGCGAGGACGGTTGCGATGTCTCGTTCCCCGGATGCTGCGCAACACGCAGTGCTGCGCTGCTGATCCGGGGTCCATCCGAGCTCGCCCACCGCGATGGGTCCGGTTCTGCGACGCATCGCTGCGCGCTGCATCGCGGGTCAGCGTCAGCTACTGAACGTGCCGTTGCGGTCGCTGAAGAGGTCGAGTCTTCCGGGTGCGCGGACTTCGGGCGCATGTCCCGACAATGCGGTGCTCGCAGAGGCAACTGACACCGAATTGCTGCCCCACAATTCCTGCACCGCCGGCGAAATCGGCTGCGTGCGTTCGCCGCCCTGGAACAGCGAGCGGAAGATCGGCTCCGTTGACGCCGACGCGGTCTGCGCCGTTGCGGAAACCGGCGTCACCGCGCGAGAATCCGGGAAGCTCGAGAGATAGGCGGCGTTGTCGATCGCCATCGCTGCCGGCGCGGCGCTTGCGACCGTGATGCGCCGTGGCAGATCGCCGCCGGCGGCCGCCATCGCCGTGCGCGTCACCGGCGAACTGGCGGCCGCCGCATAGCGCGTGCTCAGCACCGAATAGACCTGTGAGACGCTGCGCGGCTGCCCGGAGCGATTGTAGAAGATCGATTGATTGGCCGCCGCAGCGTTCGGAAACATCCGCACGGCCGACGCGTTCGGATTGTCCTCGGCGTTCTGGATCAGCTTGCCGGCGCCGCCGACGCCCATGAAATGCGCCATGTAGAGTTCGGCATCGGTCGGGCGGCGCCCGATCTTGCCGGTCAGCCTGAAACTGTTGGATTGCGTCAGCACCGCCGCCATCGAAGAGGCAGCTTCGGGATCGTCGCGCAGCCGCATGATCGCGGCGCGTGCCGCGGGATCCTCGACCGAATAGCTGCCCGACGGATTTTTGGCGATGGCGTCGGCATATTTGCCGTAGCCGAGATGGGCCCCCGCCTCCTTTACCGTGCCGAGCCAGGTCTGGTCGATGAACTGAAACAGGCCGCGTGCCGACGAGGTGGTTGCGGCGGCCTTCGGGTTGAAATTGGATTCCATCTTCGCGGTGGCAAGCAGATATTCGAAGCTGGCGCCGGTCGTGGATGCGGCCTGCTTGATCGAGCCCGCAATCCTCGCGCGCGCGGGATCGACACCTGCCGCAGCCGTGGCGCTTGATGTGTCGACCGCCATATCCGTGGTGCCCCGCTCCTCGCGAAACCTCGCGGGCTCGTGAACGCCGCCAATCCGGCGCCTCACCGACCCAGCCTGCGACATTTATGGTTAATGCCGGGTTAAAATGCCGCATTTCCAACATAAAACAGGAATGAACTTTTCGGTCGTTCGACCGACTGAATATTTGACGTTGGATCTGACCGGCTCGCAAAGAGGAGACGTTCCGGGCAATCACGACCGTCCGCACTGAAAGCAAGGCTTCCGCAGTCTTCCCTGAGAGGATCAAGATCATGACAGACCATGCACTCCACTCCCCTCCCGCAAAGACCATAACCGGCGGCTTGACGGCTATGCTGTACGGCACGCTTACGTACCTGCTGTTTCTCGGTACATTTCTTTATGCGATTGCCTTTGTAGGCAACTTGCCGGTACCAAAGACCATCGATAGCGGCACCGCCGGGCCGCTCGTTCCTTCGCTGCTCATCAACGTCGTTCTGCTTGGCGTGTTTGCAATCCAGCACAGCGTGATGGCGCGTCCCGCCTTCAAGCGCTGGTGGACAAGGATCGTGCCGCAATCGGTCGAGCGTACGACCTACGTGCTGTTGGCCAGCCTTGCGTTGCTGCTGCTCTACTGGCAATGGCGGCCGATGACTGATGTCATCTGGTCGGTGACCGATCCAGTTGCGGCAATTGTCCTTCAGACGATTTCCTGGATGGGCTGGACGGTGGTGCTCGCCAGCACCTTCATGATCAACCATTTCGAGCTGTTCGGCTTGCGCCAGGTGCTGGCGCGGCTTCTTGGGCGCGAGTTGCCCCCGGCCGAGTTCAAAACGCCGATGTTCTACAAGGTGGTCCGGCATCCGATCTATCTCGGCTTCCTGCTTGCGTTCTGGGCGACGCCGGTGATGACGTTCGGTCATCTGGTGTTCGCCATCGCCACCACCGGCTACATCCTGATCGGCATATGGCTGGAGGAGCGCGACCTGATAGCGCTGTTCGGCGACCAGTACCGCCGCTACCGGCAGCAGGTCTCGATGCTGATCCCGCTGCCGCGAAACAAGGCGAAGGTCGGGTGACGTTTGTTTCACGGTGTCCGGCATGGCTCCGGGCATCGGTTTTCCGGCCGGTAGAGGGTTGAAACGGCAAGGCTGGCCTTCTCAGCCGGAATGCATGTAGCGTCTTGACGCTTCCATCACATCATGAGGTACCATGGCGCGCGCGGCAGTGAAGAAGATCGAAACCAGCACGAGCTTGCTCGAAGCTGCCAAGAAGGTGTTGCGCCGCGCCGGCTATGCCGGACTTTCCACTCGCGAAGTCGCTGCAGAAGCGGCCGTGCCCTTAAGCCAGATCCACTACCATTTTGGCTCCAAGCAGAACATGGTTCTGGAGCTGTTCGAATATCTCAATGCTCAACTTCTCGACCGGCAGAACAGGCTGTTCGAAGATCCATCGCTAAAACTGTCCGAGCAGTGGTCCCGCGCCTGTGACTACCTCGATGAGGATATCGCTTCGGGCTACGTGCGGGTGCTGCAGGAGCTGATCGCGGTGAGCTGGCATGACGCGGAAGTAGCAAGGGTGATCCGAGCCGGCCTCATGGGCTGGATCGACCTGATCGTAGGCGTGGCGCGGAGGACCGAACAGACGATCGGCCCGCTCGGCCCGTTCTCGGCAGAAGAGGTCGGCGCGATCGCCGCCTCCAGTTTCATCGGCGGCGAAAGCCTGTTCCTGCTGGGACTGGAGAAAAAAGGCTCGCCGATACGGGCGTCGCTGCGGCGCGTCGGCGACCTCATTCGGATTGCGGAAGGATCTTCACCGGAAAAAGGATGACAGCATGCGAGCAAAGCTGGCGGACAGCGAAGGTTTCATCGCCCGCGACGGCGTGAAACTCGCCTACGAAAGCTACGGCGCGGGCGCGGAAACCATGCTGTTTATTCCGCCATGGAGCATCGTCCACTCCCGGATCTACAAGGCGCAGCTTCCCTACTTCAGCGAACATTTCCGCTGCATCGCCTATGATGGCCGCGGCAATGGCAAATCCGATCGACCAGAAGACGTCACTGCCTACACGCTCGACAACTACCTCGCCGACGCGCTTGCCGTGATGGACGGCCTCGAGGTGGAGCAAGCTATCCTGGTCGGACTTTCGTTTGGCGGGTTGCTCGCCTCCATTCTCGCCGCCTATCACCCGACGCGTGTGCGTGCAGCCATCCTCGCCGGCACGGTCTCGACCATCGGACCTGCGCACCAGGCAAGATTTGCGGCCTCGCATTTTCTCGCCGAGAGAGACAGTTACGACGGCTGGAACAAATTCAACCGTGACTATTGGCTGAAGAGTTACCCTGATTTCGCGGAGTTCTTCGTTCGCAACATCTGCAGCGAGCCGCATTCGACCAAACAGATCGAGGACGGGGTCGGCTGGGCTGCCGAGACGGATGGACCAACCCTGATCAAAACGGTCGAGGCGCGAAACATTCCTCCCCAATTCGATGTCAGCGCGGAAATGTATCGCAGCATCCGCTGCCCGGTTCTGTTCATCCACGGCGACAACGACCAAATTCAGCCCTGCGAACGCGCCCGGGCGGCCCACGCCGCGGTGAGCGGTTCGGAGTTCGTAACGATCAGAGGCGGCGGTCACAATCCTCTCGGCCGGTATCCGGCCAAGGCTAACGCGCTGATCAACGACTTCATCGATCGCCGGCTCGCCATCCGTCAGCCTGCACGTGAAACTTTGCCGCACGGCGCACGCCAGAAGCGCGCCCTCTATCTCTCCTCGCCGATCGGCCTCGGCCATGGCCGCCGCGACATCGCCATCGCGCGCGAGCTGCGCAAGCTTCATCCTGACCTCACGGTGGACTGGCTGGCGCAAGATCCGGTCACGCGTCTGCTGGAGGCCGGCAACGAACATGTCCATCCGCTAAGTGCAAGGTTGGCGAGCGAAACGCGGCATATCGAGCTCGAAAGCGGCGAACACGAATTGCACTGCTTTCAGGCGCTTCGCCGCATGGACGAGGTGCTGATCAAGAACTTCATGATCTTCCAGGACGCCGTCGAGCAAGGCGCTTACGACATCGTGATTGCGGACGAGGCCTGGGATATCGATCACTACTGGCACGAGCATCCCGAGCTGAAAAAGGCAAAACTCGTCTGGTTGACCGACTTCGTCGGCTACGTGCCGATGCCGTCCGGCGGCAAACATGAGGCGCTGCTGACGGCGGACTACAATGCCGAGATGATCGAGCATGTCGAGCAGCATCCTGGCGTGCGCGATCGAGCGATCTTCGTGGGCCAACCTGAAGACGTGGTGCCGCTATCGTTCGGTGCGGATCTGCCCCTGATGCGCGATTGGGTACCGAGGCACTTCGATTTCGCCGGCTACGTCATCGGCGAGCATCCGCAAACCTTCGGCAACCGCCAATTTCTTCGTGAAGCGCTAGGCTACGGGAGCGCCGAGCAGATTTGCATCGTCACCGTCGGCGGATCGGGGATCGGGGCTCACCTGATCAAGCGCGTCCTGCAGGCCTATCCCATCGTGAAGGCCAAGCTGCCGGCGTTGCGCATGGTGGTGGTCGCCGGTCCCCGCATTGATCCAGCGTCGCTGCGTGCGCCGGAGGGCGTCGAGATAAGGTCGTTCGTTGCCAATCTCGACCGGCATCTCGCAGCGTGTGACCTGGCGCTGGTTCAGGGCGGGCTCACCACTTGCATGGAACTCGCGGCTGCCGGGACGCCGTTTGTCTATTTTCCGCTGCGAAACCATTTCGAGCAGAACTTTCACGTCGCTCACCGGCTCCGCCGCTATGGCGCAGGCATCCAAATGGACTTCGCTTCGTCGACCCCCGATATGATCGCCGACGCCATGATGTTGGCTATGTCGAGGCCGGACAGACCGAAACCGGTCGAAGCCGATGGCGCAAGACGCGCAGCCGCCATGATCGGTGAGCTGTTGGCATGACCAGCCCGGAACCGACGCCAGTTATTTCCGGTAAACATTGTTCGGATCGAACTGCCGGTCGGCATCGACGAACGTCAGCAGCGCACCGCCCCCGGCGGCGTCGATCTTGCGGTAGAAGCAGGAATGCCGCCCGGTGTGACACGCAGCGCCCTGCTGCTCGACGCGGATCCAGATGGCATCCTGATCGCAATCAATGCGCATCTCGACCACGCGCTGGGTCTGACCTGACGTCTCACCTTTTCGCCACAACGCATTGCGGGACCGGCTGAAGTACCAGGCGTCGCCGCTTTCGATCGTCTTGCGCAGCGCTTCCTCGTTCATGTGCGCGACCATCAGCACGTCGCCGGTCGCAGCATCCGTCGCCACGCAGGTCACGAGACCGGACGCGTCGAACTTGGGCTGGAAGGCCAGCCCCTCTTCACGTTCATTGGTCGTTGCGGAGGTGGACACGACGGGGCCTCGCGGAGAAATTTCGGCGAGGCTACCGGTTGGACCCTCGCACCAGGGACAGGAAACGCTGCTGCTCCGCCGGGTTGTCGCGGAACATGCCGGTGAAGCGGCTGGTGAACGTCATCGCGCCATGCTTGGCGACGCCGCGCACCGACATGCAGGTATGCTCCGCCTCGATCAGCACGGCAACGCCGCGGGGTTTCAGCACCTCGTCGATCGCGGCCGCGATCTGGGCCGTCAGGTGCTCCTGGGTCTGCAGGCGGCGGGCGAAGATATCGGTGAGCCGCGCCAGCTTCGACAATCCGACCACCCGCTCCACCGGCGTATAGGCGATATGCGCCTTGCCGTAGAACGGCATCATGTGATGCTCGCATTGCGAGGTGAACTCGATGTCGCGGACCAGGACAAAGTCGTCATAGCCGGCGGTTTCGCCAAAGGTGCGGTCCAGCACCTCGGCCGGGCACTGATGATAGCCCTGATAGAGCTCGTCGAAGGCTTCGACCACGCGGCGGGGCGTATCCAGCAAACCCTCGCGATCGGGGTTTTCGCCGATATAGCTGAGCAGCGTGTGCACGGCATGTTCGGCCTCGGCGCGCGACGGGCGCGGCAGGTCGGCGCGGACGGCAGCGGCCAGGAACTCGGCCGGATCGAGCTCGGTCGGGCGGGTTTCCGGGGCCACGTCGGGCGATTTCACTTCGGAAGGCTTCAAATCGGAAGGCTTGCCAGGGCGGAGGGATTTGATCAATGCGTCCATGTCTTCTCCGTTCGACCGGCCTGCAGAGACCGGAGTGTCACCGGGCAGACGGGGCGGTTTTGCCGCCGGGCGCCTGAGTCCCATCCACAACACGTTGACGGCCGAACTGGTTTCCATGTCTGGTCCATGTCCGTCCGCCTACGGCAAACGGCCGGGCTGTTTTTCCGCCGTTCCTGTCCATATATAGGACGATGAAACCCAGCCGCCAAGGGCGCTCGGATCGCCGCCCGGGACACCGATTCTCATGCTGAACGACATCTACAACAAGCGGATCATTGAATTGGCGGGCAATATTCCCCGCCTCGGTCGCCTCCCCGACCCCCACGCCAGCGCCACCGCCCACTCCAAGCTGTGCGGCTCGACCGTCAAAGTCGACCTCAAGATGGACGGGCCCGTGGTCAGCGACTTCGCCCATGACGTGAAGGCCTGCGCGCTCGGACAAGCCTCCTCCTCGATCATGGCAAGCCATGTGGTGGGCTCGACAGCCAGCGAGTTACGTGAATTGCGAGAAACCGTGCGCAAGATGCTGAAGGAAAACGGCGGTCCCCCGCAGGGCAAATGGGCCGACATCGCCCTGCTCGAGCCGGTGCGCGACTACAAGGCCCGCCACGCCTCGACCATGCTGACGTTCGACGCCGTGGTCGACGCCATTGGCCAGATCGAAGCCAAGGCCAAGCAGCCGGCGCAGGCGTAAGGGAAGTCCCCGCCTATACCCAATCCTGTCATGCCCGCGAAGGCGGGCATCCAGTACGCCGGGAATTCCCGTTTGATCACAAGCGCCGCGGCGTACTGATCATCCGCTTTCGTTTTCGCGGATGATGACACCGAGTGTTGGGGACGCAGCCTATTTCTGTTGCGGCTGATTCTGTTGCGGCTGAGCCGGCTGCACCGGCGCGGTCGCAGATCCGCCGGTCGGAACCGCGGCTTCGGCAGTCTTGGTCGACTTGCCCGCCTGCGACTGCGCGTCGCCCTCCGTCGAGGAACTGACGAAGCGATCCTGCGGCTTGGAAGGCTTCGCCTCGGCCATCGGCACCGACGCATTGTCCTGCGGGAACACGTCGGCGATCGCATCGGTCGTGACGAGATTGGCCAGGCGCAATTCATCGCGTGACAACTGGTGCAGATCTTCCCACGGCGGAACACTGAGCGCGAGCGACAGCAAATCGCCGGTGCCGCCCATGTCGAAGGTATATTTCGTGAGGCGACCGATGTCGCGTTGCACAATCATCAGGTCCTGCGCGCTGTAACTCGAGGCCTTGGCGTCATCGGCGCGATCACCCATCCAGATCTGGTGCACGCGGACGTGCGCGACCGGCGGCACGTAACGGGTCTTGCCCGCGAGAAGCAGGAACACGCACATCGACTCACAATAGGCTTCCGGCGCCACGCTGACGCGTTCACCACGCGGGGTCTTCGTGCGCACGGTGGCGCCGACCGTGGTCAGCGCGCCGAGACTGCGGAACCGCCGGCCAAGCGCGATGGAATCGTTGACCGAGCCGCCGCTGGAATCCAGCACGATGGTCGCGCCCGCGAGCTGGCGACCCTTGGCGAATTCGTCGAACTCCCGCGGACTATCCGCTGTGACGATGCCGACGGCCGAGACCCAGCCCCTGCAATCCGGCTGGCATGCATTCCACTTGAAATGCATTGGCTGTTTGCGTTCTTCGAGGGTGCCACCGGCATATGCCGAATTACCCAGCATCGTGATCGCGCCCGGCAATGCGAGACAAAAGGCGGTGGCACCGAGAAGGGCCCAACCGCGAAGTTTCAGCGACGTCTCAAACCTCAATTTGGTTCCTTCCCCCAAGCCCCGTTTACGACTAGTGGCAATGGCCCCGTTTTAGCGCGAGATGATTCTGTCATCGATCCGTATGAAAACGGTAACTGTGCTGACGTGTGTCGTCCATAATACCTTGGCTTGGTACGCCGCATTGCAGTGCGATAATTCCTAAGTGTGGCTAAATATCTGCAGGAATTGAGTTCCTTGCTTGGGAACCCCCGCAAGACTACGTACATAGTGCTGCATGGCATCGGCAGGTCCTTCATCGTCACAGCAAAAACAATGCACGGATTGTGCCAGCATCGCCCGTCGTCTGCCGCGCAATGCCGGACGCGCGCTGATATGGATCTATCGGCATTCGCTGTCGCTGCTGGTCGGCTACAACTGCCGGCATCTGCCGACATGCTCGGTGTATGGCGACGAAGCGATCGAACGTTTCGGTTTGTGGGGCGGCGGCTGGATGACGCTTGCGCGGCTGTTGCGCTGCCATCCCTGGGGCACGTCCGGGATCGACAACGTGCCGCTTACGGCGCCCGCGGGTGCGCGATGGTATCTGCCGTGGCGCTACGGACGTTGGCGCGGCGTCAACGCTTCCTGAGTACGACGCTTGCAGCGATTGCGGCTTAGCGCCAGACGAAGAACCCGCCGCCCCATGGCTGTGGTCCGCCCCATTGCTGCGGTCCGATATTCGCAGGCGGCCGCGGCCTGCGCGGGCGCAGTGGTGGCGGCGCCGCCTCCGCCGATGCCGTGGCGTCGATAGCGGGCGATCCATCGTCCGGCAATCTCACCGACAGCAGCACATTCGTTTCCGGCGTGCGCCAGCGATAGCCGATGCCGAAATCGACCGGCTGTGCGCGGCGGAACAGTGCAGCATACGACTCCTGGTAACGCCCCGCGAATTCGTCGATCGGTCCGAGATAGCGGCCGAAGGGGAACAAGCGCCATTTCCTAGTGCTGTAGTAAGCGAGCGGAATTCCGGAATCGTCCTGGATGATGGTGGCGCTGTTGTTGAGCAGGAAGTCGCGCACCGTGGTGAAGTTGCCGGAGTGCAGCAGATAGGACGCGCTCTTGACCAGGCTGTTGCCAGGCGCGAGCGTCGCACAGAATTTCAGGAAACCGCTCGCCTTGACGCCGGAGTTGGAAAGATCGGTCGAGAAATAATACAGCGTCTTTTCCTGACCGTCGGGGTCCACGAAGATGATGCGCACGCCGCGCACGGCATTCGGCCCGGGATTTTCGCCCGCGAAATACGCCGCGCCCTTGTCGTCCAGCGAGATCGGACTGACCTCCCTCACAGTCATGCCCGAGCGCGCCAGGAACACGTAGAGGATCGGCAGCGTGCCGCTGATCTGCCCTGCCTGCAGATCGGTCTTCATCTGCTTGGTGATGAAAAAGCTGAAGCTCAGGATTGAACTGAGTGAACGTTCGACGTTGTAGAGCGCCGACGCGATGCCGCCGCGCGGCAGCCTTGTCAGATCGGGCACCGAGCCGACCGGCTCCAGCGCACTCAGCACATAAGTCGATGCCTTCGAATAGAAGGCATTTGCGTAGAGAAAGTCCGGGCCTGAGAACATGTAGAACATGGTGGGCTTCGGCGCCGCCAGATTGGTATCGGCCCAGGTGCGGATCCGCGATATCTGGCGCTGCTCGAGTTGGCCGAACGCAGTGTCGAAGAATTTGGCGTGCCGTTGCCAGGCAGGATCTTTGGTGAGCGGCGCCAGCGGCGAGTCCGCCGAGGGCATCAGGCCTGCGAGAAATTTCGCGGTGTCGTCCACCGTTGCGGTTTGGGCGCGGACGGCAGCCACGGCCGCCAGCAGCATGACAGCAGCAAGCGTCGCCGTTCTCAGACAGTGCAGCATGCTCATTCGCGACCCGTTGCGGCCACGGCGACTTGATCTGCCCGCTTGCGGAAGACGGCGTAAATCAAGAGACCTGAAAACATGATCAAAAGACCCAGCAGCGACTGCAAGGGACGTTCGGTCAGAAGGTAGTACATCATGAACCCGGTCACGAGCAGGAAAACCACAGGAGTTACCGGGTATCCCCAGGCACGGTAGGGCCGCGGCAGGTCCGGCTGCGTGATGCGCAGCTTGATCACCCCTAGCACGGTAAAGAACGAGCAGAACAGCAGCGCGAACTGGATGAAGTCGAGCACCGCCTCGAAGCTTCGCGTAAGCAGCATCAGGCTCGCGACCGTGAGCTGAAACAGAATGGCGTAGGCCGGCGCACCGCTGGCCGAACGGCCGGCGAACGGCCGCAGCACCGGAATGTCCTCGCCCATCGTCATCATGACGCGCGGCCCGATCCACATCATCGCGCTGATCGAGGAGATCAGCCCGAAGCAGATCATCGCGCCGACGATGCGGCCGCCGAGCTCGCCGAAGATGTAGCTGCCGGAGATGCGGGCGACGTCGAGCTGGCCCGCAAGCTTGTCGATCGGCGCGGTGTGCAAGAACACGGCGTTGAGCGCGACATACAGCACGAGCACGATCAGTGTTCCGACCAGCATCGCCCGCGGCACGTTGCGCTCCGGCAACCTCACCTCGCCGATAATGTAAGTTGCCGCGTTCCACCCTGAGAACGAATACATCACGAACACCAGGCTGATCGCGAACGGTGCGCTGACGATATGGGTGAAGTCGGACGCCGATGGCGCGAACGAAACCGGCTGCGCGGTGCCGATCACGAAGCCGCAGACCAGGAAGGCGATGATGAGTACCACCTTCAGGATGGTCGCGACCAGTTGAAAGGTCGAGGAGTGCCTGATGCCGGCGAGTTGCACCAGCGACACCAGCCAGACCACGCCGATCGCAAGTGCCAGCGGCGGCGTGTTGGGCAGCACCGACTTGCCGTACTCGCCAAACGCCATGGCGGCGAGCGCCACCGGCGCTGCAAAGCCGACCGTCGCCGACACCCAGCCCGCCACGAAACCGAAGGCCGGGTGATAGGCCCGGCCGAGGAAGTTGTACTCACCGCTCGAGCGCGGAAACATCGCGCCGAGCTCGCCGTAGGAAAACACCCCGCACAACGCGACGATGCCGCCGACCGTCCACAGCAGCAGGATGGAAAAGCCCGAGGGGATATCCTTGACCTGAAAGCCGAGGCTGGTGAAGACGCCGACACCGACCATATCGGCAACCACGATGGCAACCGCCACCAGGACCGAAACGGTCGAGCCGCTGCCGGAGCGCGAGCCAGGCCAGACCGGGCTTCCCGTTTCTGATGCCGCCATCTCGGACCGTACCTTCAGCGCGCCCAGCCAGGAGCTCATCGTGCAGGCTGACGCGCTTCAATTCAAGCAATGTTAACAAGGGTTTAAATTGAGACATAAAATAGGTTGCATGGTACCTCCAGCTGCCCGTGCCACTACTGGATTGCGAAGACATCGTGGCGGTCCCACAATCGCGACACGATTGCATGGTCTCCTTTGGGCTTCCGGATGCGGGGAGTTTTTCCGGACGCTTAACGTCGCCTAAAGGCGTGCGAGCTTACGCCGGTTGACGGTGGATCTTGGGACATTGGGGTGGATGGTCGGAGCTAATCCGAATTTCCCGACAGTTGATCGCGCCAGCCGGGCGACGTCTCCGGCCATGCCGCGCCGTGCGCTGCCCCTTCGATGGCACTGGGCGGCGATAGCCGCGCTGATCGTGCCGCTATCCTTCGTCCTGGTTCAATGCGGCAAGGCGCCGACCCCGGAAATGCTGGCGGCGAACACGGATGGCGCCAAATCCCGGGCCGCCAAGCCGCAGGCTTCCGCCGACGCGTTCGACGACCGTTTCCCCCAGCCGCAATTTGCCGACCGTTTCCCGACCGCGGGTGAAAGCCTGCCGCAAGTCCAGCGCCAGGTCGCACTGGCGCCGCAGCCGCACGCGGTGCGTACCGAGCCAATGCGGGTCGCCTCGCTGACGCCAACGCTGACGCTACCCCGCAATGAGCGTGAAGAACTGACCACGCTGGTCAGCATGAAATCCTCCGCCTTCCCTTATTTCGGCACCAATCCGCGCTCGGAAGAACCGTTCCTCAACATCGTCAAAGGCGACCGCAAGGGCCATCGCAGCTACAGCGGCAAGGTCTACTGGCAGGACGAGACCTACAACGACAGCCGCGTGCTGGTACATGTCCCCGAGACGTTCGATGTCAGGAAGCCGGGCGTGATCGTGGTGTTCTTCCACGGCAACGGCGCGACGCTGGAGCGCGACGTCCGCGACCGCCAATTGGTGCCGCAGCAGATCTCGGATTCGGGCGTCAACGCCGTGCTGCTCGCCCCGCAAATGGCTGTCAACGCCGCCGACTCCTCGGCCGGCAAGTTCTGGCAGCCGGGCGGCTTCAAGCGCTTCATCGAGGAGTCGGCAAGCCATCTCGCCCGCCTCCACGGCGATCCGAAGTCGGCGCAGGCGTTCGCCAACATGCCGATCGTGATCGTCGGCTATAGCGGCGGGTTCCTGCCGACGGCGTGGAGCCTCGAAGTCGGCGGTCTTCCCAACCGGGTCCGCGGTGTGTTCCTGCTCGACGCCGTCTATGGCGAACTCGACAAGTTCGCTTCATGGATCGAGAAGAACCGGACCGGCTTCTTCGTCAGCTCCTATACCCGCTACACCAAGCGGCACGATCTGGAGCTGATGCAGATGCTTCGCGACAGGGGCATCAGCGTCACCGAGAGCATGGACGGGCCGTTGAAGCCCGGCAGCGTCGTGTTCGTGCAGACGCCTGACGGCGTCACCCATCGCGATTACGTCACGCAGGCCTGGACAGAGCATCCGGTCAAGGACGTGCTGGTCAAGATGGCCGCAACGCCCGCTTTGACCCGCGTCGCCGGTGCGCCCGACGCCAATCGCTAACGGCCTCGGCGCGGTATCGCGGCGTGCCTGCCATCATCCCGGATCGAATGGTCATCTTGATTGCGCGTGTCCCATGTCCGAACACGAACGCTTTGCCGGCCTCGGAAACCATGCGCGTCGCAGCCGGCGGAGCACGACGACGCCTGCTGCGAACGAGCATTCCAGGATCTACCTACCACCGCGTACGGAGAGAAAGCTCGAAGGTCCGCGGCGCGCCGAGAATGACGTAGTTCGCATCCGTAGCCCAAGCTGCATAGACCGCGTCGGTGATATTACGAACGCGGAATGTCAGGTCGGCGTTTTGCGCAAAACGGTAGGTGGCAAAAACATCCGCGATGGTGGCCGACGGCAACGTCACGAGGTTGGCATCGTCAGCGTTGATGGAGGCCCTGTGATTGATCCACGCGCCGACCGCCCAGTTTGTAAACGGCTGCCACGTGGCACCAAAGTTCGCCACGACCTGCGGCACATTCGGCGGCGTATTGCCCGTGTAATTCGCGGTCGTACTTGTTCGATATTCGTCATACCGGGCATTCACGTAGGCAAAGTTCGCCTCAAGGCGCAAAGTCTCGATCGGGCGATAACTGCCGGAAATCTCAAAGCCGCGGGATGACTGCTTGCCCACCTGAACCGTAAATCCCGTCAGAGGATCGGTTGAGGGGATATCGGTCTTTTCGATCTGATAGACGGCAGCCAACAGCTCACCTCGTCCGTTCGCGAAGGCGTGTTTGATACCGCCCTCCACCTGGCGCGCATTGGTGAGGCTGAAGGGAGTGTCGGTGACGCCCAATGTGAACAGAGCGAAGCGCGGCTCAACCGCAGTTGCATATTGCGCGTAGAGCGTCGTGTCGGCGCGAATGTCCCACAGTGCACCCATGCGATAGGTGCTGGGTTCGAACGTTTTGCTGTAGAGCTGGTTCGCCGGCCGCCGATTGTAGTCCACCTCCATTTGATCGACTCGAAACCCGCCAACAATTTTGACCCCTTTGAGCACCTCCAGGCGCGCCTCGCCGAAAACCGCCTTCTGCGTCAGATCCGCGCGCACGTTTTGTGTCCGTGCAGTGCCTCGGGTGAAGAAGTCCGTCGGTGCGGGATTATAGGGATCGACGAGTTGAAGCGATGTCACCTCGTTGCGCGGACTGTCCCATCGCGTGCTTGCAACCTCAACGCCCATGACCGTCGACAGCGGCATCGCTCCCAAGCTGCCGTTCCAGTTCACGTCGAAACGATCGCCGATAAAGCGATGGTCGTAGCCGAGATTCTCCCATGTTTGCCGGCAGACTTGGTCTGTACCGGTGTTGTTGAGGAGGTTCTGCCCGCGGAAAGAGCAGGTGCCGCCTGCGGGAATATAGGCAAAGCGGTACGTGTTGATCCAATCGCGATCGGATTGATAGGACCAGAAGCGATTGCGGATCTTTAGCTCCTCGGTGTCATACGTCGTATTCCAGCGCAGCCACAGCACACTGTCGTCGTATTTGTTGTTCGGCAGGTTGTTGTAGTTGACCTCGCGGAGATCGGAGCGGATTTTCCCTCGCACCAGGGGCGTGCCCCAATACGCGTTCTCGATTTTCGATTTCATGTAGTCAAAGTCGACGGTCGATGACAATTGCGGCGTCACATCCCAGCGCAAGGCACCTGCGACATTGCCGTATCTGACCTGGTTGTCATCGACCGGGCCGTTGTATCCGTTGACGACGCCGTCGAGTCGATAAGAGAAGCCATTCCCCAGCGGACCTCCCTTTCCCACGGCCTGGCGGACGCCTTCGCGAGTAGTGAGCGAGGAGATTGTTTCCGACGGCTCGGTGACCCCGCTCGGTTGCTTGCGAACGAGATTGACGGCGCCGCCGATGGCGCCTTCACCGTAAAGGACCGACGCCGGTCCGCGCAGCACGTCTACCCTATCGAAAATGAAGCTGTCGTAGTTGCGCGTGCTGATCGTGGTGTTGGTGACACGGATTCCATCATAGAGCACTGCGATGCCGTTCTCGGTGAACCCCCGCGTCGATGCAACGCCGGCAGCTCCTGGCCGGACGGCGGACGTAAAGCCGGTCAAGCCTTGAAGGGCGTCCACCCAACTAGTCTTGCCTCGCTCCTGCATCGTCGCCTGATTGACGCTCTCCGCGCTGCCCGGGATGTCGCGAGCCGTGCCCGGCAGTCGCGATCCGGTCGTATTGGGCACGTTGAGATCGGTCGTCGAACGGATGTGGTCGCGCGGCAAGCCACCTGGCCATCCGTCGATTGGGCCTTGCGGCGCTCGATCCGCGCCGGTCTGCGCCTGGCGCGCGACGGACGCAGCCCGCATCTGCAAGCGCTTGCTCGTTCGCTGCTTTTGCTTGGTGGCTGGCCGTCCTTCCACCGTAATCGGAGGCAGGACAGCCTGAGGAACGGTTTGAGCAATGGCGGGCCGTGCACCGCCCGCGGCAAAGGATGCTGCGGCCAGAACTGCCAAAAACCGCATTCGGCGTCCGATCCGCCTCCCGACTTCACACCAATTGCCAATCTTTTCCATTACTTACAGCCCCATAGCGCAATGTTATAACATTACATATATGGAACTCGCGTAAGGATGTCAAAAGTCTTCGGCCAGCATCAGCGCGGTGCGCTTCCCTGGCCCTTTTTCGGCTTGGTTAGAATCACCGTCACCAGCGCCAACGCGACAAAGGTCGCCCCGACATAGCCATTGGCGAAGAGCAAATCGCGCGCGTACAGAAAACCGCCGATGGCCGAACCAATGGCCTGTCCGACGTAGAGCACGGATGTGTTGAGCGACACCGATGCGGACGCCAGCGCAGGCGCGGCGCCGACCAACCTCACCTGCTGCATCGAATTGGTGGAAGCAAATCCAATACCCCAAATCGCGACGGAGACAGCCATCAGCGGATAGATGCCGGCGCTGAGCGCCCATCCGCCCACGCCAGCCAGCAACACCGACGTGAACAGCATCGAAGTCTTCCATGCGCCCCAGGAATCGACGATCCGGGTTCCGATCGCGGTGCCGATGACACCACAGATACCGTAGACGGCGAATACCACGGCGATCGGGTCCGGGCCCGCCGCCGTCAGCCGCGCTAGCAACGGGCCCATATAGGTGAACACCACGAATTGGCCGGACATCTGCGCGGTCGTGATCAGCAGCAACAGCAGGATCATCCGGTTGCGGCCGATGGCCGCCCAGGTCTTGAGGTCGACCGGCGCACCCATCAGCCCGCGGGGCAGACGCCACGCCAGCAGGAGGAAACTCAGGCAGCTCATTGCACCAATGGCGCCATAGACCGCCTGCCAGCCATAGCGGCTGGCGATGAAGGTGATCGCCGGCAGGCCGACGGCTGCAGCCAGCGACCAGCCGAGAAAGATATAGGCGATGGTACTGCCGCGTCTTGCTTCAGGCACGATCAGTGCGGCCGTTCCCGCCGCTTGCGGCGTGTAGAGCGCGCCGATTGCCAGCATGACCAGGCGAATGGCGAGCAGGCTCGCATAGTCAGGCGCAAAGGCGGAGGCAATGTTGGTAAGCGCCAGCACCGCAAGGGTGGCCGTCAGCAGGGTGCGGCGCTCAATCTTGGAAGTCAGCCACGCCGTGACCGGCGAACCGACACACAGCATGATCGCGCCGAAGGTGATCAGAAGACCAGCGGTGCGGATCGAGACGTCAAGACCGGCAGACAGTTCGACCAGCATGCCCGCCGGGGCCAGCACCGAGCAGCCGGTGACGACGTTGCCGAGCATCAGCGCAGTCGGTGCAAAGCGGCGCTCGGCGTGGACGGGCCCGGGCACATGTTTCATGCAGATGCATGTAGACTGTGGGCCGTGCCAAGAAAAGGACGCGATACCGGATTATTTGTCATCGCTCGTTATGAGTTTCATTGATTTGACGGCGCTGATGCCGAGCGGCTCTGCGTACGTCGCCGTGACGGGGAAGCATTCTTTCCCGGACGATGGGGCCAGATGTTTGCCCTGCGGCCCTGCCATCACGGCCTATTTCGCGAAATTGCCCGATTGCAGGGGCCGAATCCCCTGCTATACCGCTGCTTTCCCGCTTACCTGCGCTCGTTCGCAGGAGTGAGCTTTAGGAGACGCCAATGCCTGACAGCAATGCACCCGCATCGGGGTTCCAATTTGGCCTTGCGAATTTGAAACCGGCCGAACCCGTGCAAAAAATCACCCTCACCTTCCCCGACGGCGCGAAGCGCGATTTCGCCAAGGACACCACCGGGCTCGACGTCGCCAAGGGTATATCGCCCTCGCTCGCCAAGCGCACGGTCGCGATGGCGCTGGACGGCGTGGTCGCCGATCTCAACGATCCGATTTCGCACGATGCGAAGATCGAACTCATCAGCCGTGAAGACCCGCGCGCGCTCGAACTGATCCGGCACGACTGCGCGCATGTGCTGGCCGAAGCGGTGCAGTCGCTGTGGCCGGGCACGCAGGTCACGATCGGCCCGGTGATCGAGAACGGTTTCTATTACGACTTCTTCCGCAACGAGCCGTTCACGCCGGAAGATTTCGCGGCGATCGAAAAGCGGATGCGCGAGATCATCGCGCGCGACAAGCCCTTCACGAAGGAAGTCTGGGATCGCGAAAAGACCAAGCAGGTGTTCCGCGACAAAGGCGAGGCCTTCAAGGTCGAGCTGGTCGACACCATTCCCGGCGACGAGCCCATAAAAATCTATTTCCAGGGCGACTGGTTCGACCTGTGCCGCGGCCCGCATATGAGTTCGACCGGCAAGATCGGCAACGCCTTCAAGCTGATGAAGGTGGCGGGCGCCTATTGGCGCGGCGATGCCAACAACCCGATGCTGACGCGCATCTACGGCACGGCATTCGCCAGGCAGGAAGAGCTCGATACTTACCTCAAGCAGATCGAGGAAGCCGAGAAGCGCGACCACCGCAAGCTCGGCCGCGAGCTCGATCTGTTCCACTTCCAGGAAGAGGGCCCCGGCGTGGTGTTCTGGCACCCGAAGGGCTGGACCATTTTCCAGGCGCTGATTGCCTATATGCGCCGCCGCCTGACTGGTGACTACGACGAGGTCAACGCGCCGCAGATCCTCGACAAGGTGCTGTGGGAAACCTCGGGTCACTGGGACTGGTACCGCGAGAACATGTTCGCGGCCCAATCGGCCGGCGACGAGGCGGAGGATAAGCGCTGGTTTGCGCTGAAGCCGATGAACTGTCCCGGCCATGTGCAGATCTTCAAGCACGGGCTGAAGAGCTATCGCGACCTGCCGCTACGCCTTGCGGAGTTTGGTGTGGTGCATCGCTATGAGCCCTCGGGCGCGATGCACGGCCTGATGCGCGTGCGCGGTTTTACGCAAGACGACGCACATGTCTTCTGCACCGAAGCCCAACTCGCCGAGGAATGCCTCAAGATCAACGACCTGATCCTGTCGACCTACGCCGATTTCGGCTTCGAAGGCGAGCTCACGGTCAAGCTCTCGACCCGGCCGGAAAAGCGCGTCGGCACCGACGAGATGTGGGATCATGCCGAGCGCGTGATGGCCACCGTGCTGGCGGAAATTCAGGCCGGCGGCAGCAACCGCATCAAGACCGCGATCAACCCCGGCGAAGGCGCGTTCTACGGGCCGAAGTTCGAATATGTGCTGCGCGACGCCATCGGCCGCGACTGGCAATGCGGCACCACGCAGGTCGACTTCAACCTGCCCGAACGGTTCGGCGCGTTCTACATCGATGCCGACGGCTCGAAGAAGGCGCCGGTGATGGTGCATCGCGCGATCTGCGGCTCGATGGAGCGTTTCATCGGCATCCTGATCGAGCACTTTGCCGGCAATTTCCCGCTCTGGCTGGCGCCCACCCAAGTTGTGGTGACGACCATCACCTCCGAAGGCGACGAATACGCCAAGGTGGTCGCGGCTGCCGCACGAAGGGCCGGCTTGCGCGTCGAGATCGACCTGCGCAACGAGAAGATCAATTACAAGGTCCGCGAGCATTCGCTGGCGAAAATCCCTGCCCTGCTCGTCGTCGGCAAGAAGGAAGCCGAGACCCATTCGGTCTCGATCCGCCGGCTCGGCAGCGACGGGCAGAAGGTGATGCCGACCGACGAGGCGCTGGCCGCCCTCGTCGAGGAAGCAACGCCGCCGGACGTGAAGCGGATGCGGGCGGCCGCCTGATCATAATCGGTCTAAATCGGCTTCCGCTGAAGCGGCTGTGCCACTATCTCTGGCACAGCCATTTCCGACGAAAGAGACCCTTGTGCCCGACGCCCTTGAACTCCTGAAGATCCGCCGCTCGGTAAAGCCCCGCGAGATGAGCGGGCCCGGCCCGACGCCAAGCGAACTCGAGACTATTCTGACCATCGGCGCGCGGGTGCCGGACCACGGCAAGCTGACGCCCTGGCGCTTCATCGTGTTCGAGGGGGACGGGCGCCTTCGCGCAGGCGAGGTCATCGCCACGGTGTTTGAACGTAAAAATCCGTCGGCGCCGGCCGCCGATATCGAGATCGAGAAGCGCCGGCTGATGGACGCGCCGCTGGTGATCGGTGTGGTCAGTTTCACCAGGCCGCATCCAAAAGTACCGCCCCTGGAGCAGGAGCTGTCCGCCGGCGCCAGCGCGATGAACATTGTCAACGCCGCCACCGCGCTCGGTTACGGCGCCTGCTGGCTGACCGGCTGGTTCGCGTTCGACCGCGACGTGCTCGACGGGCTCGGATTGAAGGCGGACGAAAAACTCGCCGGCTTCATCCATATCGGCACACCGTCGAAACCGGTCGAAGATCGCCCTCGCCCGGCGCTGTCCGAAATCGTGACGCGGTTTTAGGCCTAGGCAGCCCTCGAGGCGCGGGCGCCAAAATCGGACAGCAATGCCTCGAGTTCGGATGCCGGCTTCGCCGCGCTGAACAGAAAACCCTGCACCTCGTTGCAGCCTTCGGCGCGCAGCCAGTCGAGCTGGTCCATGGTCTCGACGCCTTCCGCTGTCGTCGTGATGTTCAAGCTGCGCCCGAGGCCGGAGATAGCGCGTACGATCGCGACACAGTCGGTCCGCTGGGCGAGGTCTTTCACGAATGAGCGATCAATCTTGATCTTGTCGAATGGAAAACTCCGCAAGTAGCTCAGGCTCGAATAACCGGTGCCAAAATCGTCCATGGATATGCTGACGCCGAGCTCGCGAAGCTGATGCAGGATCGCAAGATTGGCTTCGGTCTCGGCCAAAAAGACCGACTCGGTGATTTCGAGTTCGAGCCGCCGCGGCGACAGACCTGAATGCGCCAGCGCCGAAATCACCGCCTGAACCAGGTTGCGGCTGCGGAACTGGACCGGCGACAGGTTGACGGCGACCTTGATGTCTTCCGGCCAGTTCGCAGCTTCGGAACAGGCCTCGCGCAGCACCCACTCGCCCAGCGCCACGATCAATCCGATATCCTCGGCGACCGGAATGAAATCGGCCGGCGAGATCATGCCCTTTTCCGGACTGCGCCAGCGCAACAGCGATTCGAAACCGCTGATACGGTTGGCGGCTATATCCACCAGCGGCTGATAGTGCAGTTCGAATTCGCCACTCGCGAAGGCGCGACGCAGGTCGCGCTCCATGTCGCGGCGCTTCTGTGCCTGGCGGTCCATCTCGCGCTCGAAGAAGCGATGAACGTTGCCGCCATCCGATTTCGCCCGATAGAGCGCCATGTCGGCGTTGCGCATCAATTCCTCGCAGCCTGCACCATCGCCGGGCGACAGCGCGATGCCGACGCTGGCACCGATGACGACCTCGATACCATCGAGGTCGTAGGGCGCGCTCAACACACCGATCAGTCGGTCGGCAAAGTCGCTCACCTCGTTCGGCGACACCTCCGAGACCATCACGATGGCGAACTCGTCGCCGCCGAGCCGGGCGACGAGATTGTCGCCACGAACCTCGGACTTCAGCCGCTCGGCTACCGCCTTCAACAGACGATCGCCCATTGGATGGCCGAATGAATCGTTGACGTTCTTGAACAGGTCGAGATCGACGCACAGCACCGCCACGCGCCTGTTGCCGGACGCCGCCCGTTCGAGCGCCCGGCGGAGGCGCTCCTGATAGAAGTCGCGGTTCGGCAGGTTGGTCAGGCCGTCGTGATGGGCCATGTGGGCGATCCGCGCCTCCGCCGCGCGGCGCTCTGTAATATCAACCGCGGCCACCAGATAGCCGTCGTGTCCGTCGAAGGCGACGCGCCGTCCGAACGTCAGCACGTGGATTTCGCTGCCGTCGGCCTTGAGATGCCGCCAGTCGCGGCTCGAATTGTAGATGTCGCCGAGCTGCCGCAGCGCCTGGCTGTGGCTGGCCCATTCGTCCTCCGGCCAGATCTGGCGAAGCTGCATCTGCAGGAACGTCTCGCGCGGGTAGCCGTAATGGCGCACGGCCGCGTCGTTGACATTCAAGAACCGGGTCGTTTCGGCGTCAAACACCCACATCGGCATCGGATTGTTGTCAAACAGCAGGCGGAACGAAACCTCGCGTCGCTTCAGCGCCGTGACGTCGGAGACCGTCAACGAAAGCATGTCGCCGAACGCCGTCACGCCCAGTCGCAGGCAGCGCTCCCCACCATCGATTTCGATCTGATCGCCATTGCCGCTGACGACGATGTCGCGCAGACGCTCGGTCACCTCCGGCGCGCATAACAGGTTTCCGCCCACGGCAAGCCGTCGCCATAACAACTCCGTCGACGGCTGCCGCAGCAGTCGCGCGGCGCCCTGATTAAGATGGACGATCTGGAAATCGGACGGCTGCCCGTCCGCATCGCGAACAGCCGCCAGCGATAGCACGCCCTCGTCGGTCGCTGAGAAGATCGTGTCCAGCAGATTGAATTGCGCATCGCGCTCGTTGACATAGGTCCCGATCAGGGTACCGCCCCAGCGCGACAACGTCGGCAGCGCCAGCACATCATAGGTCCGAACCAGACCGTCGCGCACGCAATGCGCCGTGGCGAGGTACGGGCGGCAGTTCTGCAGCGCGTTGGATGCCGCCTCGCCGAGCGCGGTCGCGCAATCCGGCGGCAATGCACTTAAGGAAATGTCCCAGCGATCATCATTCAGCCATTGCTGGACGTAGCGGCCGGTGTGCGAGACGGAGAGCGTGTCGTTGTCGTTCCGAAGCAGCACGACGTGATCCGCCAGCCGGCCGAGGCTGCCGAGCATGACGTCTTCATAGCGTGGCAGCTTCTCGCCCGGACGCAATGCAGCCTGCCATTTGCGCTTCAGGACCGGGACGTCGGCGAACATCTCGGTGTTGAATTTTTCTGACGACTTTTTCGATGATCTGTTGGCCGCAACCATAACCTGCCCCGCTACGCGCACTCAGTCCCAGGGCATCCAATGCAGCCGGGTTTAAGGCTATATAAAAATGGCGGCGGCGGTACGCCGATATGGCGATTATGACAGTTCTAAGTTGTGCGATGGTTAGTGCGCATTAGAGACTATGACAGCCAAATGCGCAGGCCTGCTTAACTGCCGCGTTTCTTCACGCGAACCGGAAATACCTTCGGATCAAGTCCGAGGGTATGCTTCGCTCGAAAAGGCTATGGTCTAGCGCGCCACGACCTCGACCTCGCCGTCGACGCCGTTGACGACGTTGAAGGAGCGCTCGAACACCTTGCCTTCGTTTTTGGCAATCGCCCGGTACTCGCCTTCGGACAGCACCACGCGCGGAAACGCGCCGATCGATTCCTTGATGACGTCGCCGCCTGGCGTGATCACCGACCATGCGGTGTTGGCGAGAGCCTCGCCGCCCCTGTCGCTGACCAGCTTCAGCGTAATCACCGCCGCGCGGTGGGAGACGGTCACGTCCGTCAGCTTGCTGGCCTGGACGCGGATGTCGGAACGCACCACCGAATTGGCATCGCCATAGTTGGAGATGATGTAGTAGGTGCCCTCCGGCAGCAGCGCGACGTCGCCCGCGGCGACGTTCGGAAGCAGTGGGGTGCGTTCGGAGCCTTCGAATTGGCTGCCCTTGTAGATCGCGAACGAGATCTGGTTCGGGGGAATCTTGCTGGTGCCGACGCGGCCTTCGATGCGCAGTCCGCCGGCCGGAAGCACGAAAGCCACGCGGGTCCGTCTCTGCTTTCAGGCTCACCGCCCGCACCGCGCTGACCAGGCCGAGAGCCACATGGACGACGTAATTGCCGGGCGGCAGCACGATGTTCGGAGTTGCGCCGCGCTCCTCGCGGATCAGCTTGAACGTGCCGGTATCGTCGGGCTTGTCGGCAAATACCCGCCACACCAGTCCGCCGTTGATGACAGGCAGATCCTTGCCGTAGCGCGCCGTCAGCGATAGCACCCCCTGACCTGCAGTGGCCGCACCCGGCGGCGGTACCACCGGCGGCACGGCGGTGACTTGTGGCTGAACGATGGTCGGCTGGTTCAGCGGAGCGGGAAGCGGTGGAATCGCCCCCGTCCCCGATGGCGGCGCCAGATTCATGGCAGGCCCGGTCTGAGTGTCCGGAACCACGGCGGGCGGCACCGGTGGCGGGCGGTCCGAGAACCACTGGGCCGAAACCGGGGCTGGAAGAAGCAAAGCAACCAGCGTGAAGGCGACGCCCAGCGCCGGAAAAGGCCATCTGCCCCGCCCGTATCCTGCGATACCGTTGCCGCCCGAAATCATCGCCATGCTTTTCACTGAAAACGCGGCAAATTCAAGCCTTCGTGGCCGAAGTTTGGCGAGGCGCTCGCTAGCGGAACCCGCACCGGCACCCGATGTTAATGCAGCGGTCGTGGTCCAGTCACATTCCCTGCCTAGGCCGGCATTCGCCGGGCATAAACCATGCATCCGGAATTGGAATGGACAATTCTGGCGCGGCAGCGCCGCGGCGGTTATCGTTGAAGCCGGAGGGCTTGCGTGTTGGATAGCTGGATGGGCCGCGGCCAAAAAGGCTCCGGTGCCGACGACAAGGTAGGGCTCGGCAGTATCCGCCGGCCGGTGATCGGACTGGCGCTGGGTGGCGGCGCCGCACGCGGCTTTGCCCATATCGGCATCGTCCGGACGCTGGTGGCTCACGGAATCATGCCCAACGTCGTGGTGGGAACCTCGATCGGGGCCGTAGTCGGCGGCGCTTTTGCTGCCGGACATCTCGACACGCTGGAAGAATGGGCACGCAGCCTGCAGCCGCGAACGGTCCTCTCCTATCTCGATATCCGCCTGAACGGTTCGGGCCTGATCGGCGGCGCCAAGCTTGCGGCCCAATTGGAGGCGGCGCTCGGCCAAAGCCTGATCGAGGATCTGCCGGTGAAATTTGCCACCGTCGCGACCGAAGTGCGCACCGGCCACGAAATCTGGCTGACCCATGGCCCAATGGTGGACGCGATGCGTGCCTCCTACGCGCTGCCGGGAATATTCTCGCCGATCCTGGTTGGCGACCGCTGGCTGGTTGACGGTGCCCTGGTCAATCCGGTGCCGGTGTCGGCGGCGCGCGCGCTCGGCGCGGAAATCGTGATCGCTGCCAATCTCTCCAGCGATGTCTTCGCGCACGCCACGACGATCTATTCCCACGGCCAGACGGCTGGCGTTTCGGTATCGGTGATGCCGGAAGCGCTGCCCGAACCCGGGCCGCGCAAACGCGGCATCGGAAAGTTCTTCTCCGCCGAGCGCACGATGAAGCGTGAATTCTTCGGTGGCGGCGGACGGCCGGGCATCTCCTCGGTCATGGTCGATGCTTTCAACATCATGCAGGACCGCATCACCCGCGCTCGGCTTGCCGGCGATCCGCCGGACCTCCTGATCTCGCCCCGCGTCGGCAAGATCGGCTGGTTCGATTTTCATCGCGCTGACGATCTAATCGCCCACGGCGTGAAAGCGGCCGAGCGGGCGATCGATTCGATCCAGGAGGCGATCCATATCCTCGCGCCGCCGCAGATCGAAGCCGAGAAGGCGCTCGAAAAGCCTGACAAGGAATAGCGTAGCGTTCTCAAGCGAAGCTTGCCCGCGGACGTGATCCGAGGGTCACGCCAACGCGTCAAAAAAGCTCACGCCGTCTTGATGTAGTCGCGTAGCGCTTCCTGCTCGGCCTCATATTCCTGGACACGGCGCTTGACGATGTCGCCGATCGATATCAGGCCAACCACCTTGCCGTCCTCGATAACGGGCAGATGCCTGAACTTACCGAGCGTCATCATTTCCATGATCCCCGCGACGGTGTCGGACTGCCGGCAACTCACGACCTTGCTCGTCATGACCTCGCTGACCGGCTCCTCGAGCACCCTGGCGCCGCGCTCGCCCAACACGCGGACAATGTCGCGCTCCGAAAGGATCCCCTCCACGCGTCCCTGGTTCATCACCAGCACGGCGCCGATCTTGCGTTCGCCAAGGATCTTGATCGCGGCCGAAAGCTTGGCATCCGGCTCGATGCTCGTGATCTGATGGCCCTTGGTGTCGAGAATTGAACGTACCGTCATTGTCGCCTCCCTGAATCCGTTCGTGCCCAAGGGGCCGGACTTGTTCGTGAGTCTTCAATCAACAGTTCCGCGCCGTTTCGTTTCAGGGCGCAGTTTGCAAGCGCGGCTGTCATCCATGGCAGCGGCATTGGCTTGCGTTACAACCAGTGCGGATGATGAATGAAATCGGCCCTCGCCGCAAGCGGCGATCAGACGCGGCCAGACTCGTCCGGCCATGAAGCATCCGCGGCATGCGGCGTCGCACGCGGTACCGGATCGAACAGCGAAAACAGCATCAAGCCGGCGAGAAATCCGCCGATATGCGCCTGCCAGGCAACGCTGGCGCCTTCGGCGCCGATCGAAATCGACCCAAGGCCGAAGATGATGTTGACGCCGAACCACACCGCCAGAAATCCGAGCACGCGCGCGTTGCGCAACGCCCGGGAAAGCGACAACGCCGGAACCTTCGCGGCGGCGTCCGCATCGCCCCGGTGGAACGAAAGAAAACTTCCCCGCACGAAGGCAAAGCGGATGGCGGCGGCCATCGCGCCGGATACCGAGGCCGAGGCGCCGATCATTGGCGCGATCGTGTGTTCATGGGTGACGAGATGCGCCAGGGCGCCCGCCGCGGCCGTCACCGCCATGAAGACGAAGAACCTGACGGCACCGAACCGGCGCGCCAGCGCGCTACCGAACGGCAACAGCCACAACAGGTTGAACCCGATATGGCTGAGATTGGCATGCAGCAGCGAATAGGTGACGAAGGTCCATATCTTGGCGCCGGCCCCGCCGGGAAAGGTGATGTTGAGTAAGGTGGAATCGTAGCGCTTCGGAATGAAGCCGAAGACGTCGATGGTCCAGTTCTCCAGTTCAACCGGCAGCAGCACCCGCAAATGAATCGCAGCGATCAGCGCGATATAGGCCGTGAGCGCGCCTGGTAGCGTCAAGATCGGCTCGTGCGGGGCGTCCGGCGGCCCGACCGGGGATGAGTAAGACTGGGATTCCAAGGGGTCCAGGACCTTAGCTGGCGGCTTCGAGTCGTATGGGCCCAGATAGGCGGCTTTGCCCGCCCTGTGCAAGTGCACAATCGCAGCTATCCGTGTCCCGGACGCGGCGCGGCGCCCCTCGGAGGTGCGACGCAGAGCCGGGACCCACCATGCAGTCTGTTTGGGTCCTGGCCCTGAGGCGCACCGCTAAAGGGGCGCTGCGTTGCGTCCGGGACACGAGACTGCAAAAAGAAAAAAGGGAGAGCTCTGAGAAAGCTCTCCCTTGTCTTGCTGGCCTTTTCGCGCCTGGAGCCGGGATCACATCCCCCGCCCCTCCCCGCGCGATGACCAAACTGTTTGATGCCACCTGTGTACCAACCGCGCCGAACAGATAAGTCGGCGCCGCCTGATGCGTTCCACATTACGCGCGCCGCAGCGCCACCGCCAACCTCATAGTTAATTTAACGTTAACAACGCAAAGCCGCGCCCCACGCGGCCGAATCGCGTCCCCGGCATGGACGCTGCACAGCCTGTCCTGCACAACGAACAAGGGAAGGCGTGTTGCGCAAAAGCGGGACAGATGTGTCCCGCCAAGGCAAGCCGGGGAAGGTAAGCATGAAACACCCATCGAGCCGCGAGTTCTTCGCCTATTGGGACGCGAAACGCGGCGACGCGCGGGCACCGGACCGTAGCGAGATCGAACCCGGCGCGGTGCGCGAGCTGCTCGGCGACATCTTCGTGCTGTCCTATGACAACGAGGCCGGCTATCCGTTTCGTGTCGCCGGAACACGGGTCTGCGCCCTGCTCGGCCGCGACATGAAGGACACGAGTTTCTCGGCGCTGTTCACTCCGGACAGCCGCCGCGAGATCGAGGACATCATCAGCTACGTCGCCGAAGAAATGCTGGCGGCCATTGCCGGCATCACCGCGACTTCGCAAGATGGTACGACGGCGCATCTGGAGTTGCTGCTACTGCCATTCAACAACCGCGCGCATGCGCCGATCAGCCTGACCGGATTGCTGGCGCCGTTCGAAAGCGATCTCGGCACGATCAGGGATTTCAAGGTGACGTCGTGGCGCTATCTGCATCGGCCGCAAAAATTCGTCCCGCGCGCCTTGCGCAAGCTCGCGATCGCGCGCGGCTTCATGGTGTATGAGGGCCTGCGGTAGTCACGAACCGTTGGGTATGTCGAACGCCGCAGCCCAACGCATGGTCGCGTGATCATGCTCGAAATCGACCCACAAAGAGCCTCCAAAAAAGCACGGCCAAGCATTGCCTAAATGCGAGGCGTCAGGCAGGGTCGAACCGCGACGTGGAGCCGGGCCACATCCGCTGAATGAGACGCACCGAGAGAAAATCTCGGAGGCGCGTCTTCGCCGTAACCTCGGAGATCCTAAGTATGCTGTTCAAGAGATTGATGCTTGCCGCAGCAATTGCCACTGCCGCGGTGGCGACGCAGGCCCATGCCGACGCTCTCGATTCGATCATGAAGTCCAAGGTGATCAAGATCGCTGTGCCGCAGGATTTTGCGCCGTTCGGCTCCGCCGGGCTCGATCTCAAGCCGCAGGGCTACGACATCGACATGGCCAATCTGATCGGCAAGGAACTCGGGGTGAAGACCGAAATCATTCCGGTGACCAGCGCCAACCGCATTCCATATTTGCAGACCAACAAGGCCGACCTGGTGATTTCCAGCGCTCGGCAAGAACGAGGAGCGCGAAAAGGTCATCGACTTCTCGATCGCCTATGCTCCGTTCTTCTCCGGCGTGTTCGGCACCAAGGCGATCGCGGTGACGAGCGCAGCCGACCTCAAGGGCAAGACCATCGGCGCCACCCGCGGCGCGATCGAGGAGCAGGCGCTGACCGCCTCGGCGCCGGATGCGACCGTCAAGCGTTTCGAGGACAACAACGCGACCATCGCGGCCTTCGTGTCCGGCCAGGTCGACCTGATTGCCACCGGCAACACGGTCGCGGCTGCGATCGCCGAGAAGGTCCCTGCCCGCGCACCGACGCTGAAATTCGTGATCAAGGACAGCCCCTGCTACGTCGGGCTCAACAAGAACGAGCCGGCGCTGCTCGCCAGGGTCAACGAGATCATCACCAAGGCGAAAGCATCGGGCGAGATCGGAAAACTGTCGGAGAAGTGGCTGAAGGCACCGCTGCCCCCCGGCTTCTAGGTGTAACGCTGGGACGCCCGCAGTGTCTTACAAGCTGCAATTCGCCGAGCTGCTGCCTTACTGGAACGTGCTTCTGTACGGGCTGGCCTTCACGATCGTACTGACGATCGTGTCGACGGTCGTCGGCATCGCGGTCGGCACTGCGGGCGCCGCGGCGCGCACCTTCGGTCCCGGCTGGCTGGGCCGTATCGTCGCTGTGTACGTGGAATTGATCCGCAACACGCCGTTCATCGTGCAGTTGTTCTTCATCTTCTTCGGCCTGCCGGCGCTCGGGCTGAAACTCAGCGAGACCACCGCCGCCTTCCTCGCCATGGTGATCAATCTCGGCGCCTACTCGACCGAGATCATCCGCGCCGGCATCGAGGCGGTTCCGAAAGGCCATATCGAGGCCGGCCTGAGCCTTGCGATGAGCAAATGGGAGGTGCTGCGCCACATCGTGCTGAACCAGGCGTTCCGAAAAATCTATCCGGCGCTGTCGTCGCAGATCATCATCGTGATGCTTGGCTCGGCGGTGGTGTCGCAGATCTCGGCGGAAGACCTCACCTATGCCGCGAACTACATCGCCTCGCGAAACTTCCGCAACTTTGAAGTCTACCTGTTCGTCGCGCTGGCCTACCTCCTGCTGGCGATGCTGACGCGCTCGCTCTTGCGGGCGCTCGGCCGCGTCATCTTCAAGGCGAGATGAACCATGCTGCAGTTCAGCTTCTGGGACATCCTCTCCAACCTCTTGATCGCCACGCAATGGACCATCGTGCTGTCGCTGATCGCCTTTTTCTGCGGCGGCATCGTCGGACTGGTGCTGCTGTTCATGCGCACCTCGCGGATCGCGCCGCTGGAATGGTTCACCAAGATCTACATCGAGTTTTTCCAGGGCACGCCGCTATTGATGCAGTTGTTCCTGTTCTTCTTCGGCATCGCGCTGTTTGGCGTCGAGGTTTCGCCGTGGATGGCCGCGACGCTGGCGCTGACGTTCTGGACCAGCGCGTTCCTGACCGAGATCTGGCGCGGCTGCGTCGAAGCGATCCCGAAGGGCCAATGGGAGGCTTCCTCCAGCCTCGCCCTTAGCTACATCGAACAGATGCGCTACGTCATCCTGCCACAGGCCTCGCGCATCGCGGTGGCGCCGACGGTCGGGTTTTCGGTACAGGTGATCAAGGGCACCGCGCTCGCTTCGATCATCGGTTTCGTCGAACTGACCAAGGCCGGCACCATGCTCAACAACGCGACCTTCCGCCCGTTCCTGGTCTACTCGCTGGTCGCGCTGATCTATTTCTGTCTGTGTTTCCCGCTGTCCTGGTGGGCGAAGAAAATCGAAGGCCGCCTCAATGTCGCTCGTTAGCATCCGTGACGTCAGGAAGAGTTTTGGCCCGAATGAGGTGCTGAAAGGCGTCTCGCTCGACATCGCCAAGGGCGACGTGGTGGCGATCATCGGGCGCTCCGGCTCCGGCAAGAGCACCCTGCTCCGCTGCATCAACGGCCTGGAGACCTATCAATCCGGCAGCATCGTCGCTGACGGCATCGAGGTCGCCGGCGCCAACACCAACCTGCGCGAACTGCGCCGCCATGTCGGCATGGTGTTCCAGCAGTTCAATCTGTTTCCGCACCTGACGGCCGCCGAGAACGTGATGCTGGCGCCCACCGTCGTCAATAAGGTATCGAAGGCCGAAGCGCGCGCCACCGCCGCCGAGGTGTTGGCGAAGGTGGGATTGTCGGAAAAGATGGACGCCTATCCGAGCGAGCTTTCCGGCGGCCAGCAGCAGCGCGTCGCGATCGCGCGATCGCTGGCGATGCGGCCGAAGGTGTTGCTGTGCGATGAGATCACGTCCGCCCTCGACCCCGAACTGGTCAACGAGGTGCTGCGCGTAGTCGAGCAATTGGCGCGCGAGGGTATGACGCTCATTCTGGTGACGCATGAGATGCGCTTCGCCCGCGACGTCGGCACCAAGCTCGTCTTCATGCATCACGGCAAGGTGCATGAGGAAGGCGTGCCGAAAGAGGTCTTCGCCGCCCCGCGAACCCCGGAACTGCAGCAGTTCGTCGGCCAGGTCGGTTGAGTTTCGGCCTCAGCGTCCGGTAAACACCGCCGCACGTTTCTCGAGGAAGGCCTTGCGCCCTTCCACCGCGTCCGCACTCAGGCGAATTTCCGCCTGCGTTTCGATCTCGCGGCGGAACTGGTCGGCATAGCTGGCGTGTTCGCTCTCGTCGATCAGGCGGCGCGTCGCGACCAGCGCCCGCGTCGGGCCATCAGCGAGCCGGCGCGCCAGCTCAAGCGCCCCGTCACGAAGCGCCGCATCGTCGAACACTTCGCGGACCAATCCCCATTCCTTTGCCAGGTCGGCAGACAGCGGCTCGTTGGTCATCATCAATTCGAGCGCACGTTGCCGGCCGACGAGGCGCGGCAACAGCCAGGTCGAACCGAGATCGGGGACCAGCGCGATGCGGCTGAACACCTGAATGAAGCGAGCTGAACGTGCGGCAACAATCATGTCGCCCGCCATCGCAAGGCTGAATCCGCCGCCCGCCGCCACGCCGTTGACCGCGACCACGACCGGCACGCGGCATTCGCGTAGCGCCTTGAACGCCGGCCAGTAATATTTCATCACGCCGGCCGCGATGTCGTCGCCCAGGATTTCCGCCGCCTTGAGGTTCTGGCCCGAGCAGAAGCCGCGCCCGGCGCCCGTCAGCACCAACGCCCTCACCTGCGAATCATCGTTGGCTTCACCAATGGCAACGGCGAGGTCCCCCAGGAGAGCGGGCGTCATCGCGTTCAGGGTGTCGGGCTCGTCCAGTATCAGCACGTGGACGTTGCCGTCGCGCTCTCGCTTCACTCCGGGCATCTATTCCTCCGCTGCTGACGTTTTGGGCCGGCCCGGCCGGGCGCGACGCGTGCCATAATCCAAACATCACTTTCCGCGCGCGCCAAGCGCGCCGCAGCGCGCCAAATTGTCCGCCCCTAAATCTTGAGCGCTTCATGCAACCGGCGCTAACACATCGTTAACCCTGTCGGCCTTAGGGTCTTCCTGACGCCGAAGGACCGGCTGTCTGGTGGCGAAGATGTCGTTTGCGCAAAAGAAAACTACCACTGTGCCGTCCGCGGAGGAGCGGCGGCGCTTTCAGCGCGTCAAGGTTCACTTGCTCGGCCGCTACATGCTGCCGGATCGCCGCGAATTTCCTTGCCAGATTATTAACATGTCACCGGGGGGACTGGCGCTGCTCGCGCCGGGCATCGGCAATGTCGGCGACCGCGTGATCGCCTATCTCGACCATATCGGCCGGGTCGAGGGCAAAATCACCCGCATCATCGACAACGGCTTTGCCATGACGGTCGGCGCCACCGCGCGCAAGCGCGACAAGCTCGCCGCCCAGCTCACCTGGCTCGCCAACCGCGATATCCTCAATCTGCCCGAAGACCGCCGCCACGACCGCATCGTGCCGCGCAACCCGATCGCGCTACTGACCCTCGAGGACGGCAGCAAGATGACTTGCCGCATCATCGACCTGTCACTGTCGGGCGCGGCGATCGCCGCGGAGAACCGCCCGCCGCTGAAGTCGCTGGTCATGCTCGGCAAGGTGCAGTCCCGCGTGGTGCGAAACCTCGAAGAAGGCTTTGCGCTCGAGTTCGTCCACGAGCAAGTCGCCGAGGCGCTCGAAGACGCGGTTACCGCGCGGTAAAGCGTCAGCCGCCAAAAATCCCTGATTTTTCAGCGTCCAAAGGCGGTATCCGGGTTGCCGGATGCCGGCTTTTCGCTGTCCGGCCCCCGCCAAAGTCGGTTAACGGGGGGCGCTTTTGCCCGCGCATTCCCCTGCTACTGCAGCGCCACAGACGTTAATCCGTACAATTTGAATCAATTGCAGTTGTTTCAAATTTTATTCGAAATCTATTCAAGTATAGATCGAATTCGCCGCTAGCTTTACTAGTATTCGCGTTAAATGTACTTGCCCGACTTAGCGCCGGCGCAAATCCTTCGTGCGAAACGTGGTCCCAACAAGAAACGGGGGCCACGATGTTGTTCAGGGGACAGGGGAAGGGACTGGCGGTGATCGCCGTCCTGATAGGGATGAACGCTTCGATGAGCGTCTCGGCGAAAGCCGGCGACGCGCTCTATGCCAGCCTGGGCGATACCGCGCGTTCGCCGATCGGCTGGGTCGAATTCTGCGCTGAAAACGTGGGCGAGTGCCGCGGCGGCGCTTCACAGCCGCGCGACATCGTGATGTCGCAGACGGCGTGGCGGGATCTGCTGCGGGTCAACAAGTGGGTCAACGAGACCGTCAAGCCGATCACCGACATGGATCATTGGGGCGTGATCGAGAAATGGTCGTTGCCGACGGACGGTTACGGTGACTGCGAGGACTATGTGCTTCTGAAGCGCAAGATGTTGATCGACGCCGGATGGCCGCGCGAGGCGCTGCTGATCACGGTGGTGCGCGACAAGAAGGGCGAAGGCCACGCAGTGCTGACGGTGAAGACCGACAAGGGTGAGTTCGTTCTCGACAACCAGAACGAAAACGTCCTGGCCTGGACCGAGACCGGCTACCGCTTCGTCAAGCGTCAGTCGCAGAGCGACGCGAACGTATGGGTCTCGCTCGGTGACAGCCGCCCGGCGGTCGCCACTGCCTCGTCACGCGATCGATAACGAGAGAAGGAATTTACCAACCCGCGACCCGGTCACATCCCCACCCCTCCCCGTCCCAGACCGGTTCGCGCGCGGCCACCCTTCCCCCAAAGGGTGGCCGCAACTTTTTTGCGGCCTTTCACTCGCAGCTTTGCACCTGATTCTAGTACTGGTCGCCGAGCAGCGCGCGATCATGCGAGTTGACGGTGTCGTAGCATTCGCAGGCCGCCTCCCGCAGCGCTTCCAGATCGAGGATATGGATTTTGCCGCGGGTGTATTTGATGATGCCATCCCACCATGGCGGCCTCGACGATCTCTCCGGTGGGCAGCGCGACGACCAGCGAAATGACGGCGCCCGTCGGAAAGTACACGGTGCAGATCGGGTCGCCCGCTCATGCAGGGTTTGCATTTGCTGCAGGCTGACTGGTTTCAACCGAGGCTCAAGCGCGGCAGCGGCGCCGCATGGGTATTTTGATAAGGGATGACCTTAGGCCTGCGGCTGCAAGTTGCGAGCATTTAAATCCCTTATATGACCACTGGCAGACAGACAGGACCGACGGCTTGTCGCTCAAATTGGTCCTCTATTTTCGTCGGCTTGGAGGCCCAAGATGATCCATGTGGACGACCGTACCGCGGCAAATCTGGATGTGGTTCTGGAAGAAGCCTGCAGGGGATTGAAACACGGTGGCGACCACGAAACCCGAAAAAAGATTGCCATGAAACTCATTCAAGCTGCCAGGAAAGGAAATACCACTCTTGGCGGCCTGAAGGCTGTGGCTGATCGCGTGCTGGCGGAGGTGGTCCACCGCAAATCGGCCTGACGGCGATTTCGACGGGGCGCAAATGAACGGCGACGGCCTTTAGGCCGCCGCGCATTGTCGTGTTTGATCTGACGACTACGCCGCCAGCGCCACGCGCGAGGTCGATTTTTGCCGCATCGGCTTGCCGCCGGGCGATCCCGGCGGTTTGCGGTCGAGCATCGAAAGCGCTTCGAGTACCTCATCGATGGTCACGAGGCGCCTCGTGCCCGCCAGCTCGCGCAGCGCGGGATTCGAAGTCAGGGCCGCCACATCCGACGCCCACGAGGCGAGGATCGCGCGCTTTTCGCTCAGCGAAAGTGTCGCGTCGGCGACCACATCGCGCGGATGGTCGAACACGGTCGCCGGATGCAGAACGGCATTCAGGTCAAAGACATTGTCCGTCTGACCGATCATCGGTTCATCCTCCCTAAAGGTAGAAGGCGCTTCTCGCCCGCAATGCTCGGCGGAAGCCTTTCCCTTCGCCGGGCGCGACGGCCTTAGGCCGCCTTCGCCTCGATCTGCTGGATGTTGCTCGGCGCCGCGCCGTTGATGGCGATGCGACGTGGCTTCATCGCTTCCGGGACCTCCCGGAACAGCTCAATCCGAAGCAAACCGTCCTCAAACGATGCGCTCTTCACCTGCACATGATCGGCAAGGCTGAACTGGCGCTTGAAGGGACGCGCGGAGATGCCCTGATAGAGATATTCGCGCTGGTCCTTCTCGGCCTTGCGGCCTTCGATCGTCACCGTGTTCTGCTCGGCGGTCACGGAGATCTCGTCGACTGCGAAGCCGGCGACGGCCAGCGAAATCTGATAGCGGTCTTCGCCCAGCCGCTCGATGTTGTAGGGAGGATAATTATCCTCGCCGGCGCGTTGCGCGGTTTCGACGAGATCGAAGAGGCGGTCGAAGCCGATGGTCGAGCGCCAAAGGGGTGAGAAATCGTATGTGCGCATAGCCAAATCCTCCATGGAGCAAGTTGGATACGAGCGGCACCGGACACGACCGGTGCCCGTCTCAAGGCCGGACCCATCAGGCGCCCGGACCGCCGCCCAGCGGCGGCAGCAAAAAAATTAGAAAACCGCCTTTTGGTTTCAATGCCGCCGACAAAAATTTTTAGGCGGCCTAGCTGCCGGGCCGTCCCGCCCTCAGCGGCCTTTTGCACCGCGCGACCGATGTGCGATGATGGCTCTGGCAGCGGGGAGAACGCACCTTGGCACACAGCCACGTCCTCCGCCCGGCTCAAACCGATTGGCTGGTCGGCGCACAGGAACGACTGACGTCTCACTTGCCCGCGCACGTTGCACCGGCCTAGCCCTCCGGCATCCAGAACGCGAGCATGCGTTTGGTTTCGCCGGTCTTTCGACGCCGTTGCCAATTTGGGTTGCGCGAGAGAAATTGAAACGGGTCCCTGTGCTCTCTCGCGGCCTCTTCGAGATAGGCCCGCCAGCGATAGTGACTGTAGGTCTGCATCGCGTTGATCGAATAGTGCATCGCGATCTCGCGATGGCCGCGAATGACCAGAAAATTCTCATCGTTCTTGCCGCTCGCAGCCTTCGAGAAATTGTGCGAGCCCGTGACGACGATGGGATCGTCGCCGAACGGGTCGATCACAATCATCTTTGAATGTGTAATGGCGTGGCCGATATTTGCCCGGAACTCTGCCGCCGTGCCCTCCACCGCCCATTCACCAACCGTCTTTCTGACTCCTGTTGCCTGCGCGGAATCGAGGAAGAAATCCTCGGGGTTCTGTTTCAGCAGCTTGAACTCCTCCGCGCCCGCGCCGGTGAATTGCGTCGCCACACCGCGGACGTACAAATTCTTTTCCTCCTGCATCCGAAGCAGCGTACGTACGGGCTCATTGCCCGGCTGGAACATCACGAAGAGCACACCTTGCTTTGCGTTCGTCACGAGATCGACGAGTTCCTCGATATCGATCTCTCCGCTCAATTTGGTGAACCAGCTATCGACTGTGGCGTCGCCGAGCGGGATTCCTCGTTTCGGCTGGTTGTTTGAGGCGAGCAGTTCGTTGGACACGACATCGCCCGCTTCTGCCAGTAGCTGGAACTGAGCCTCGAATCGCTCCGCCAGCTCTTCGTGAATCAGCATGATTCCGTTGTTGAGCTGAGTACAGAGACCGGTCGGCGTCCAATTGGTGCTGCCGGTCCAGACCTTTTCCGGCTTGAACCCGCCCGCTGTCCGGCGGCCCAGAACCACGAACTTGTTGTGCGCCAGGGCTTTCGGTGCGAGGAAACGATCGTGAACCACGGCGCCAGCGTCGTTCAGCCGGGTTCGGGCCTCTTCATTCTCGTCCTCTCCCTCCACCTCAACGCTGCCGTTGGCCAGCACGACATGCGCGCGCTCGCCTATCGCAACGAGACCATCCACCAGTTCCTCGTCGCTCAGCTCGTATAATGCGGCATGGAGTTCAAGCCCGTCATCATCCGCCACTTCGGCCATCATCTGCAGCATGGTCTCGCGCAGCGTTCCGCCGAGGAAGGCTCGGGCTTCGCGGTCAACCTCCTGGCTGACAATGACGGCCGTCTCTTTCAGCTCCGCAAGGGTGATGCCCTTGCGCTTCATGTAGCGCGCCATGAATTGCGACAGCACGTAACCACGGTTGAAGTGCACGCTCACGCCGTCGCCGCAGTCCGCGCTGAGGGTCAGCGTTCTCGACCATTCACTCGACGGCCCGTCATGCAGCTTGCCATCGGCGCCCACCACCCTGGCAACCACGCGATATGCGATCACATCCCCCAGATCGGCTGCGTGATCGGTCCAATCATAGCGCTGAAACGGCCATATCTGAGAAGAGCGTGAGGTAAACTGACTGCCGTCGCCGTCGACTTCCACATCGTCTTCGAAGCCGACGCGGTTCGACAGATATTTGGGCTCCGCGTCGCCCCGCCGGCATTCGATGGCGAACCCCCGGGCATCCCGGAATGTCATCCGCGTGCGTCCAGACAAGGTGCACGTCGTCGGCATTCGAAAACACTTTGAGATGGATCTCCGACATTCCCGCCCCCATTGAAGCAAATTGGCGCTGAAGGAATTCGCCTGACTTGCGATCCAGCTACATGGATTGGCTACTGTCATTCGCCTCCAGTGCATCTGTATCGCATACGGATACAACGGCTGGATGAAGGTTGTTTTGGAATGTATCACATCGCTTGCGTGTGTTATGCATGAAATAGGGATGCCGCCGCCATTTCGGGGGTTTCACGCGCGGCAAGTTCGGCTATCGCCTTTTGCGTTGCCGGGCCGGCGTGCGATGATGGCCGGCGCCCCGGGGAGAACGCACCTTGGCTCACAGCGAGATCGACGCCATCCGCGCATTGCTGGGTTCGAAGCCGCGGCCGGTCGGGTGGTCGGAGCGGCGGCAGCGGCTCGACGAAGTTGGATCGACCTGGCCGGTGGCATTCGACGTGGAATGCGAGGCGGTCGATTGCGACGGCGTTGCCGGCGAGTGGTCGATCGTGCCCGGCAGCGAGAAGTCACGTGTATTGCTGTACTTCCATGGCGGCGGATACTGCTCCGGCTCGATTGTCAGTCACCGCCGCCTGGTGACGGAAGCCGGGCGCGCCGCGGGCATGCGGACGCTTGCGATCGACTACCGGCTTGCCCCTGAACATCCCTACCCCGCCGCCAATGAAGACGCGCTGACGGCGTGGCGTTTCCTGCGCCGGCAAGGCATTGCGGTGACGAGCATCGCGGTCGGCGGCGACAGCGCCGGCGGCAACCTGACGCTCGGGCTGATCAACCGGCTGCGCGCGGCAGGAGAACCGCTGCCCGCCTGCGCCTGGCTGCTTTCGCCGTGGACTGATCTCACCATGTCCGGCGAAACGCTGGCCACCAAGGACGCCATCGATCCGCTGATTCACAAGGCCTATCTGGCTGAACTTGCGGACGCCTATGCGCCACCACCCATCGACCGCCGCGATCCACTGATCTCGCCGCTATTCGTCGATCTCACCGGCTTTCCCCCGGTCCTGATTCAGGTTGGATCGGCTGAGACGTTGCTGGCGGACGCCACGCGGCTTGCC
The DNA here is from genome assembly GCF_036924575.1 of Bradyrhizobium sp. AZCC 1577. NCBI lineage: Bacteria > Pseudomonadati > Pseudomonadota > Alphaproteobacteria > Hyphomicrobiales > Nitrobacteraceae > Bradyrhizobium > Bradyrhizobium sp. AZCC 1577. Next base: position 3,803,848 of record NZ_JAZHRQ010000001.1, on the reverse strand, counting down.
GAGGCCGCGGGGGCGGCCGATGTCGATGCGACGCTGCAGATCTGGCCACACATGATCCACGCTTGGCCGGTCTGGAATGCCAAACTCGAAGACGGGCGCCGCGCGCTGGCCTGCGCCGGGCAATTCATCAAGTCGCACATCCGATAGCACTGAACATCCAGCTCCCGCTGGTCGACGCCAGAAGAGCCTGATTCTCAAGGACTTGGCCGGAATTCCTCACCGGCCCGGCAAATCCCGGGTTTGTACGGCAGCGCGGCTGTGCTATTTGGGGACTTTGAAATCACGTCCGGATTTGGAGTCGCATGCTCGAACTCGCCCCCCGGAGTGCCAGCCCCGTCGCGCGTTTCGGCGGTCAGCCGATTGCGATCGCCGCTGCGGCTCTCGTCATTGTCGTGCTTGGAGTAGGCTTTATCGCCCTGTGGCGCGCCTATACGGGCAGCGCCCCCGAGACCGATCGCGCGGCCGCGACCCGCCAATTACAGGCGCGCGCCGCGCAAGCGTCCGAGCAACTGGTCGAGAAGACCAAGGGCTTGGAAGCGACCCAGCAGGAATCGATCGACCAGTTGCAGGTGGTGCAGGACCAACTGCTCACCGTGCGCCGCCTGCTGGCCGCGCAGCAGGCCGATACCAGAAAGCTTTCCGAGCAGGTCGGAACGCTGACGGATGCGATCGACGGCTTGCGGCAATCCTTTGCCAGCGCGCAGGCCTCCGAACCCACCGCCGCTCCGGCGCCGCGCAAGCGATCAGCCAAGGCCAAGCCCCGCTCGAACAGGACGGCGAACCGCAGCCGCGCCAAAGGGCGCGGCTGATAGGACTGGACGACGGTTGGCGATGATGCCCCGCTCAGGGGGCTGATGCCAGCACGCCCTTGCCGGAACTTTTTTCCACCTTTGTGAACTGGTTCACATATCTCCGGGTGAATCCCGGGCATCCTGTAGCTCACCGGATGGCGTGAGCCGATTTCATATCCGGGGCTGGCAAGGTCGTTGACGGTATACTGCGTCGACGGCCTTGTTTTTTGTGCCCCCTTGAGCGGCCGCGGTTGCAAGCCCTCAATAGCTGACCGACGCCTGCAATGAGACGCGCCAGGATCCGGCCCGGCTGTGCAGCCCGTCGGTCAGCGCCCTCACCGCCAGCAGCTTGGAGTTGAAGTTCGATCCGGCCGCCAAGTCGAATCCGGCCCCGATTGACGACAGTGTGATGTCGCGCCGGAAAAACAGATCGCGCCCCCAGCCGACATCGGCCAGCAGGAACGGCGCCAGCGTGCCCGGCATCCAGGAGGGCATGCTGGGCATCGAGGCGTAGAGCGAATTGCGCAGGATCAGGGCCTGGTCGACAACGCCGTCTTCGGTCACATAACCGCGCACGGCGCTCATCCCGCCGAGTGCGATGCGTTCGGTATCCGGTAGCGGCCTGGACGAAGCGAGCACGGAGACTTCCGATTTCAGCGACAGGCCCTTCGGCAGCGGCGTCACGCGGCCATACTCGAGGGTCACGAGGTTGGTTTGCACATCGGTGACGCGTCCATTGGTGAAGGCGCTCCAGGCGCCCGAATTATTACCGGACAGAATGCCGCCGGGATTGAACTTGAAACGGACATCGAGATTGTTGGTGCCGAGATTGTCCGACCAGCGCCCATTCCATCCCACCACCAATTGCGCGACGTCGGCGCTGCCCTCGGCGACCGGTGTCCCATCGAAGATGGTGGTGCGTAGCTGATGTTTGAGTTCGACGCCGCCGAGTAGATCGCCGGTCGTCGGCGGCAGCAGATCGGACAGCGCGGTGCGAACGATCGCCGAGGCCTGGCTGGTTTGAGTCTTGATCCGGAACAGGTTGTTGGGCCGCTCATTGGTCAGCACATGGTCGCCGACGACTTCGAGACTCGTGCGCAATCCGAGCGGCGTGAACAGCCGCCCCGCCTGGCTGACATACTTGGCATCGTCGGGCCGGTTGAACAGCCCATCATTGACCCAGAAATTGCTGCTGCCGGTGAGCTGATAGGAGGCGAAGATATCGGCGGACGGTGCCCCGCTGGCGCCGACATAGTAGCGATTCCGGTCGGTCAGCAGCGTGCCGCTGTTGGCATAGCCGGAGTAAGCCTGCCAGGGCTTGCGATCCGTCACCTGGATGTTGACGTCGGTCATGCCGAGGTCCTTGCCGGGACCGAACACCGCTTCGACCTGCCGAAACGGATTGCGGTTGGCCCAGTCGAGATCGGTCTCGAGTTTGCGCGCATCAATTTCCTGTCCGGGCACGAGCCGGATGCGGCTTGGCGGATAGCTCTCGGGTGCGGCTCCTGTCACCTTGATGCTCGCGACCCTGAAGGCGATCACGCGCAACTGAAGTACGCCGGACGAGACTTCCTGCGGCGGCAGCGTGATCGATACGAACGGCCGCCCGGCCTCGCGATAGACCGTAGCCACTGCCGCTTGCACTTCGGCGATCAGCTTGCGGCTGAGCGGTCGATCGAGAAACGGCGTGAGTGGCTCGCGGACCGCGGCAGCGTCGATGCCGCTGACCTGATCGACATCGACACCCTTCGCGCTGGTCCGCGGCTTCACGCTGGCATTTGGGCCAATCAGGACGATGGCACGAACGTCCACGCCGAGCGGCGTTGCATCATCGCTCCTGAGCAGATCGTTGGTATCGAGCTTGATCGCCGGTGCGCGACGCGGCGGCTCCGGCGGCAGATTGCGCTCCACCACCTGCGCCTGCGCGACGCCGCCAGATGCAATTGCAAGAACGCAGACCATCAGCAGCGCGCAACGCCTGCCGACTCTGTGCTCATGACGCGCGGACGTTCGCACTTGTGTCGTGTGCGGCCCGAAATGTTTGGGGAGTGCCAGCTTCATGACGACCGGAGCCTGTCAGAGCTTCGGGATATCGACATGTAAGTTCGCATGAGGCTGCACGTTCCGACGTTCTGTCGCACACGGCGAACAATGAATAAGTCAACCAATATGGTTTATGGATTAAGGACGGTTTAAGGTTGAGTTCCACGTGTGGCAGAACTGCAGCGTGTACGGTTGAATCGACCGCGCCATCATCAACTTCCGCGTGTATCGACGCCGTCGAAGATGTGCAGCGTCGCGCGGCCCCACGCGATCAACATCAATTGTCGACGAAGGCAGGCAGGCGATCGCGATCTGCCATCGCGCCGACGAATCTGGCGCGTGCGCCAATCCGCCGGTTGTCGGGATGAGGAAGCTCGAGGCATCGCCTGGATTTGCAGATGATGGCGGGAGATGATGGCTCGGCGCTTACGGGCTCACGCATCTGCTCGGGCGGCTGCGGCGCCGGCAAAGATACGCGTGACTTCACATAGGAGCCGAGCTCTGCGGTCGGCACGCGAGCGGGCGCTGGCGTAGCGGCCGCCGGCGCAACCGTGAGGTTCGCGCCGACAAAGGCGAAGGCGTAGTTCGATGAGGCCGCCAGCGTTCCCTGCGTGATGCCGTAGACGCCAGCAGCGCTGGAAGTCGTCGCCGACGTTGCCAGTGCGCCCGATAGCGTATCGCCATTGACGAGGCCGAAGCCGCCGACCTGATAAGTGAGAACGGGATTGGCGTCGCCATAGACGCGGCTCTTGGCGTCGGCCGTGACCGTGATCGCGCGCGGCGCGACCGTCAACGTGCCGGGTGCATCGATAAAGCGATAGACCTGGCCGGAGACGCTCACGGCGCTGCCGCCACTTGCGCTGATCGCGTAGGTGCCGACACTCGAAGTCGCCGTCGCCGCCGTCGATACCGAGAGGCCGTTGACGATCGCGGCCGTATCGCCGGCATGGAAGCCGTAGATCGAATAGGTGAACGCCGGATTGGCTTCACCATAGACCCGCGACGCATTGGCCGGATCGACACGCAGCACATAGTTGACGCCGTAGAGCTGCGGATAATAGCCGGCGCTCGGCGCCGACCAGACGGTGGCGAAATCCCAGCCCACGTAGGTCGATGCATAGTTCGTCGGATTCTGCATCTGGCTGGTGGTAAGACCCGCAATGCCGGCGCTGGCGCCGCTGCCGACGCCATTCATCGTACCGGATGTGTCGGTGTCCCAGTAGGACGACGTGACGGCCCCGGTGCCGGTGACCGATCCGATCAGGCCGCCCATCACTGCGGTGCCAGAACCCGAGACGGCGCTCGTCGCAGCGCCGATCGCGTAGGTCTGTATGATGGTGCCCGAGCCGGCGTGATGGCCGATTAGTCCGCCCGCCATTGCGGTCCCGGCAGCGGCGGTGGCGGTGGCCGCGCCGGTTGCGTAGGACTGTCGAACGGTGGCTGCGCCGACGTTCCTGCCGATCAATCCACCCGCCGTTGACGTGCCGGAAACCGAGATCACGCTAACCGCGGCACCGGTTGCGTAGGACTGTGTGACTGTGCCTGTGCTGGAGTTGGTGCCGATCAACCCGCCGGCCGCTACCGTTGTAGCCGCGAGCGCGGACGTGGCGCTGACGGCCCCGGTCGCATGGGACCTAGTGACGGCTCCGGAGTTGCTGCCGATCAGTCCCCCGGCTGTCGATGCGGTGGCGGCCGCCGTGGCTGTGACCGTTCCAGTCGCGTAGGACTTGCTGACGGAAGCTCCCACGGTGTTGATGCCGACCAGTCCGCCTGCGAAAGCTGTGGCGGTCACGGCTCCGGTTGCATAGGACTCGACGATGGTTGCGGCCGGCGAGCCACTGCTGTTGTAGCCGACCAGGCCGCCGACTCCTTGGCTGCCACCGCTGACTGCCCCAGTGGCATAGCTCCTGAGGATGCTGCCGTTGTTGTTACCGGCGAGGCCGCCGGCGCGCGTGCCTGCGGTGCCCGCTGTCACGTTGCCGGTCGCGTAGCTGTCCTGGATGGTGCCGCCCGCGTTGTTCCATCCGATGAGGCCGCCCATCGACGAACTGGTGGTGGTTGTTCCAGCGACCGTAACGGCCGCCCAGCTACCGGCAACGCTACCCGAGGATTCGCCTGCCAGTCCGCCGCCGTAGCCTCTCGCCGTGACGGCACCGGTCGCCCAGGCATTGCTGATGGTCCCCCTCGACATGCCGGCCAGGATGCCGACGCGATCCTGTCCAATGATGGATGCGGCTTGCAAGCTGACATTGCTCAGCGCGGCTTCGGCTCCGGTATATCCGAAAAGTCCGACATAGTTGGTTGTTGGCAGGTTGATCGCGAGGTTCGAGATTACATGGTTCTGCCCGTCGAAACTCCCAGTGAACTGGCTGGACAAATCGCCGATCGGCGAGAAGCCGTTCGACGACCACATGCCGGGATATTTTCCGCCGACCGCCGCAAGCGCGGGACCAAGGTCGATGTCGCGGGCCAGCGTGTAGTTCGCGCCGAGATCCATCGCCATCAACTGGAGCTGATGCGCGTTGGTAATGGTGGTTTGGTATTCCCAGCGGCCGAACGGCCGGGTCCGGCCGTCGACCATGAACCAGCCGGTCGTGCCCGTACCCGGAAAGCTGAAGCTGCCGTAGGCGCTCTGCTTGAAGGCGTAATTGGCCGCGGCGGATTGCGCGGGGTCGCTGGTCACGGCCACTACGCTACCCGAACCGCTGCCGATGCCAAGCGTCTGCCGCTCGTGTAGCTGTCCCAGTAGGACGCCGTGACAGAGCCGCCGTTGAAGCCGACCAGCCCGCCGACATAGCTCGGGCCGCTTACGGCGCCCGTCGCATAGACCTGTGATATCGAGCCTGCGGTGAAGAGGCCGCCGCCGAGACTGGCGATATTGTTCAGCCCAATGGCACCGCCAACGTAGAGTGGTCCGCTCACGGTGCTGTTCGAATAGGCATTCGACACGGTCTGAAAGTTGTAGCCGACGAGACCGCCGGCGCCGGCTTCGATGGCGGTGACCGATCCGCTCGAATAGACATTCGAGATCGCCCCGTAGTTCGTGCCGGCGACCGCGCCGACAGCCGTCCTGCCGGTGACGGTCGCACCGATGATGCCGAGGTTGCTTACCGTGGCGCCGGTGCCGAGATAGCTGATCAGCCCGACGTTTTGGGTTATTCGATTGAGGAAGAGGCCGGAGATCGTGTGGCCCTGGCCGTCCAAGTTTCCGGTGAAGCTGGTCCCGGCGCCGATCGGCTCGAACCCGGCGCCGCTGTTCCAGGCGGACGTGATGCCGGCATCGATGTCGCGGCCGAGCGCATAGGTGCCGGCCTTGTTGTTGTTCATGTTCTGCAGGTCATAGACGGTGTTGACCAGCATGTACGTCTTGAGCGTGGCGCCGCCGGTGACGTTGCCGCTGAAATTCGCCTGCGTCGGTGCAGAGTATTTGGTAGCATTGATGGTCGAATTGCTGCCGGTCGGATTGTAGAAGATCGAGACCGTCCCCGCCGTCGATATCTGCCCGCCGCCGAACGTCACGGTGCCGGTGCCTGTGCCGGCATTGTCGGCGCGCAGCACGACACCGCCGCCGCCGGTGCTCGCGATATTGGCGTTGACCGCGATGTTGCGATAGGCGCTGAGCGTCAGCGTCGCATCGCTCGCCCAAGCTATGCCGCTTGCCACGGTGATATCGCCATAGCCGCCGCTGCCGGACGCGTTCGTCTCCTGGGTAACGTTGCTGCCCGCGTTGAGCGTGGTCGCGATGGTACCGGCAAGCGTCGCATCGATTGTCAGATCGACGGGATCGAGCAGCCAGGTGCCGCCTCGGCCGGCATTGATGCTGCCGCCATTGAAGTTGAGCGTATGCCCCGAGGTCTCGATGAAGCCGCCGCGCAGGCCCTGGGTGCTGATGGCGCCGGCAAACGACGTCGTGCCGTCCGACCACACCACCACATTGCCGCCGGCGCCCGATATGCCGTCGGCGGTAATCGTCGCACCTGCCTCGATCGTCGTGGTCTGCGCGTTGGCGATCGCCTGCGGCAGAAACTTCAGCGCGGCGTCCGATCCGCCGGCGCGATCGCCGCCGATCAACGCGGTGCCTCCCGACGTTCCGCTGGCGTCGATCCTTGCACCTGACGTCTGCGTGACGTCCTTTCCAGTCGCCACGACGGTGCCACCTGCACCGCCGCGGCCTTTTGCAGTGATGGCGCCGCCGACCACGACCTTGTCAGCGCTGACGATAACGTCGCCGCCGGTGAACGAGCGACGTGCGGCGACGCCTGCGCGCGCTGGTGCAGCGTCTGCCTGAATGCGCCGCGCTACCACCTTCTGCGTCAGGTTGACCGATCCGCCCTCGGCCGTAAGAAAGATTCGTCCGCCCTTGCTGGCAAAACCCGTTGCCGAGATCGCTCGCCCGGTGTTGCCCGCGAGCGCATAGATGTTGCCGCCATTGGCGCGCAATTCCACTTCCGCGGCGCGGATCGCGCCGCTGTTGCGGATCTCGCCATTCTGCGCCGGACGCCGCACCAGCACCTTGCCATTGCCGAGCGATCCGTCGCTCAGCACCACCTCGCTGCCGGCCGCCATCGCGGCGGTGCCGTTGCGCGCGGTCAGCGAGCCGTCGTTGCGAACCTGGCGCGCGACCAAAACGACGTCGCCGTTCGAAGCGCCGATCTTGCCGAGATTAACGACCGAGGCGTTGCTGTTGCCGCTGAAGGTCAGCGATCCGCCGGCGCGGAAGTCCGCGTCCCTGACATCGAGCGTCGAGGCGACGAAACTTCCGCCGGTCTTGACCACGCCCGTCGGTCCGACCACGATTCCCGACGGATTGACGAGATAGACCGAGCCGGTCGCAGACACCACGCCGTTAATCGACGACGGCACATTACCGGTCACACGGTTGAGTGTCGCGCCGCTACCGTTGTTGAATTGGACCTGGTTGCCCTGCCCGACCGAAAAGCTTGACCAGTTGACGATGCCGGTGCGGCTCGATTGGGTAACCGTCAGATTGGTCGGCGACGTCGAGCCGATCGCAATGTTCCCACTCACCACCGTTCCGCCGGCGGGCAGCGATTCCGCTATCGACGGCTGCGCGCAACCCAGGCCCCACAACAGTGCGATCGAGCAGGCGGAAGTTCGAAACTCTCCAGTGCACGATTTGATCGCCGGCGAGAGACACGACGTGGATGAGACGATCATGAACCAAACATCCGCTTACGGCCGGCCACATTTCAAAGCTGCTCGTCTCCACAAATTCTTTGTCAAACATGCGCGGGTTCCGCGCGCGGAACCGCAACGTGGCAGGGAACCACCTAAGGGTGTATCAAAGAACAAACGCCGTTTTTCGGAAAATTGCGCATAATGACGCCGCCGGCAGATTCCGGCTATTGCGCGGATCATGACCGTGCGCGGGTAGCGGGTCGCCTACCCGAACCAATCGCCCCTGCGATGTGGTCTCGGCATCCGACGCGGCCTGGACTTCATCTGTTCGATCTCCCAGAACATCCAGACGAAAGCTGCACCAAGAGCAGTCACGACAATCAAAAACATCAATGTCAACGCAGGTGCTGTGAGCATGTTCAACATCCCCGATGTGACGCGAACGGCATTCCTCCAAACAGCGATCTCGGTAACATCGCGGCGCAGCATTTCCCGCCGTGGCCTTGGCCTCGACGAAGTCGGCGCATTCGCCGCCGGACCCGCGAGGATCCGGCGTCAAGTCTAGATCGATTTCTCGGAGATGGCTTGAGCTATTTTGGGCTGTTTGCGCTCTTCCGTGAGCGAGCCGGAAAGCGATGTCAGCAGCCGCGGCAGATGCCCTTGAGCTTGCGGTCGACTTGCTTGTTCTCTTCATCGATCTCGGCGTCGCCGGTCGTCGTTCGTGATCTGCCCATGCCGGTCGTTGCGCCGCCGCCTGACGACTGCGCGGTGCCGGCACTGTTGGTGCCCGGCGGAGGCGGCGACGCGAGCCCGGAGGGGTTCGCCGTGCCACCTGGACCTTGACCGGCATTGGGAGCGGCAGGCCCGGGAACGCCGGTGGCACCTTGCGTGCCCGCACCGACCGAACCTGCGCTCGGCGAGCCCGCGGCGGCGCCGCCGCTGCTACCGGCTGATGACCCGCCGCCCGTGGATCCGCTCACGCTCTGAGCAAACGACGCGACCGGGGATACCAGGATTGTGATCGCCGCGACAGCGGCGGCTGCAGACGCCAGCTTCATCGGAAATCTCCTTTTTCAGAAGCAACGACAGCGCCCCGGCCTTGTTCCTGCCGGAACGATTCCACTGCCAGATCATTCATTCACATCCGCTCGACGGCCGGAGTGGCCACGCTTTGCGCAAATTGATCGCCTTCGACGATGACACGTTCGACAAGCTCAAACAGCTTGCACGTGACCGGATGGCGACCTTTCAGGAACTGGCTGACGAAGCCTTTGCGGACCTCTTGAAGAAGCACGGCATCCCCATCGACCTCAAGGACGCGCTGCGGAAAAGCGCAGCCGCTTCCAACGAAGCGACGCCAAAAAGATCGAAAACCCGAAAGGCGGCATCATGAATTCCGACCCCGACCCTTTCGAGCAAGGCCAGCGCGCCGCGCGCCAGCACATTCCGGCGGAAGCCAATCCATATCGGGATGGCAGCGAGGAGCATGCGCTCTGGGCCGCCGGCCATGAAAGGGTCGCCGGTCCCCCTCGCGAGGCGAACGAAAATGAAGGCGGCTGAGCCGCCTGCGATCGTTACGCCGCAGCTTCGGTCGGGGCCGCAACATCGGTCTGGCCGGTCCGGTCCTCGACCATGCTCACGAACAAATGGGATTTGCGTTCGGGCCCGCCGATCTGAAGCCGCCGCACCGCAATGGTGCGCCGGCCCTTGACGGGGTTATCGACGGTATCGACGATCGCTTCGAGCTGCTGCTTGCGCTCCAGCAACTGCCGATCGCGCCGTTCGATCAATTCGGCAGCCCACTCCGGAAACAGCTCGCGGGGTGTTTTCCCCATGATGAGCGCCCGAGACGAAACCAAAGAAGGCTGCCTTCAGCCGATCTTCTTCAGTCCGTTTTTGAATCGCGGCCCGTTGAGCGCGTAGAATTTCGCAGCACTCCCCATCGCCGTCACCTGCTCGGGCGACAAGGTGCGGACCACGCGCGCGGGCGAGCCGATGATCAGGGAATATTCGGGATATTCCTTGCCTTCTGTGATGACCGATCCCGCACCGACGATGCTGCCGCGTCGTATCTTCGCGCCGTTCATGACGATCGAGCCCATGCCGACCAGCGCGTCGTCTTCGAGCGTGCAGCCATGCAGGATGACATTGTGACCGACGGTGCAGTTCTTGCCGATCGTGAGCGGAAAGCCGCGGTCGGTATGGCAGGTGGAATTGTCCTGCACGTTGGAGCCCTCGCCGATCTCGATCCACTCATTGTCGCCGCGCAGCACCGCGCCGAACCATACGCTGGCCGAATTGAGAAGGCGCACCTTGCCGATCACGACGGCAGTGTCTGCGATGAAATAGTTTCCATTTGTGGGGAGTTCAGGCCCCTGTCCGTCGAGTTCGTAGATCGCCATAACAAAAGATCTCCGTTGGCGGAGACCTTGGCACAGCCCCAGGCAGCGGATCAAGCGAACAGGCCGCCAGCCTCAGGCCAGCACGCCCGCGGCTCGCAGCGTCATCAGGAAGAACGTGCCGGACATCATGCTCCAGAAGCCTGAAAGCACGGTCGCCATCATCACGAATTCGAAGCGACGGCGCTCGATCTTCGCGCCGCGTAACGTGTTGCGCATGATGATGAAGGGCGCGGCGAAAACCAGAAACGGCACGGCCGCAAATGTCTTCGGCGCCACGCCTTCCCCAAGCAGCCCGAATCCCGCCGGCCGCGCTGCCATCGCCTGATAGCCGCTGGCGAGCGCGCCTGCGAGCGCAAAGCCGATGCACAGGGAGAACAGGGAATTCAACGCATCGGGCGACATGACAACTTCTCGTACTCGACGAACCGTGCCCTGCTTTCGCAAAATTGGCCGGCCGCCGCCACAGTGTCCTTAAGGAAGGGTTAACAACGAACCGCAGGGACCTCGTTTGCGCATGGCTGCAGGGCCGGAACTCCCGTGAAATCATGCGGAAATCACGCTGCCCATGGCATATTCGCGGGATGATTCGCCTTAGCTCTCGGGATCGTGCCCGAGCCTTGAAACCCGACCGATGCCTCGTTCATGACCCTGCTTTCGACGGCCCAGCACCTCGCCCGCGACACCCGCAGGGATCCGCGCTCGCACATGATGCTCATCATGGTCGCGGTAACCATCACCGCGGGCGCCATTGCCCTCGTCGCTTATTTGCTGTGGCCAACCTGGGCGGCGCGGCCCGCCAGCGCTCCGGGCCGGTTGCCGGTCAGCGTCGGTGCCACGCTCTTCAACGTGCCGACAGCAGCGATCCGCCGCAAGATCCAGCGCCACTCCGGGCCGCAGGAACGGGTCGATCTCAGTTTCGTCTTCCCGTCGCTTGAACCGCCGGATGCGCCAAAGCACGTCAGCGCCGATACGATCGAGGAGAAGGTGCAGCCGATCGACCGGATATTCCTGTCGATATCGGCCCACCACGACTCGCTGCCGCCGGACACGCGGGTGCGTACGATCTATCCGCGCTACCTCGAACAGAAGGCAACACCGATCGACGACGGATTGACGATGCGCGCGTTCCGCGACGGCTCGCCCTACGCCAACGAGGACCTGCTCTCCGCCGGCGCACCGAGCCTCAACGCGCGCTGCACCCGCGACGGCCTGACTCCGGGCATGTGCCTGAGCGAGCGTCGCGTCGACGGCGCCGACCTGACGTTCCGCTTTCCGCGGAGCTGGCTGTCGCAATGGCGCGACGTTGCGAATGCGATGGATAGCCTGACGGCGCAAATGCGCGGACCGAAGACCTAGCGACCGGCACGTAGCCGTCTAGAGTGGGCAAAGCCACCGGGTCGCACGAATGCGCGCCCGATGACAGGCTCCGCGTGCCCACTAATTATCTTTCTTGTATTGTGAGTGGCAACGGTGGGCACGGCGCAATTGCGCCTTTGCCCACCCTACGACGTCGCGGCACGCGCCTCACCCGACGTCGGCCAGATCTTCCTCGAGGATCGCCATTTGAAACTGGAACGAGCGATCGTCGTCCTCGTCATCGACGAACAGCACACCGATGAACTCCTCGCCGATATAGACTTCGGCGGAGTCGTCTTTTTTCGGCCGCGGCACGACGCGGATCTTTGGATTGCCGAATACGCGCTTGAGATAGGCGTCGAGCTTCCTGACTTCCTGAACGTCCACGGCGGTCTCCAATCGGATTCTTTGAATTTCCGGGAGGTTTTTAGGACGAGACGGCGCAGACTACCAGCCGTAACTTCACAAATGCGGCTGCCAGAAAGTGTGGAAAATCAAAGCCCGATCGCGCCGAGCATCTGATCCATGGTGCGCGATGGCTCCGCGCAGCCCGCCTCGCCGACGATCTTCGCGGGAACGCCGGCGACCGTGACATTGTGCGGCACCGGCTTGACCACCACCGAGCCCGCGGCAATGCGCGCGCAATGGCCGATTTCGATATTGCCGAGAATTTTGGCGCCTGCCCCGATCAGCACGCCGCGCCTGATCTTCGGATGACGATCCTCGTTCTCCTTGCCGGTGCCTCCCAGCGTGACGCCGTGCAGGATCGAAACGTCGTCATCGATCACTGCGGTCTCGCCGCAGACGAAGCCGGTCGCGTGATCGAGGAAAATGCCGCGGCCGATTTTGGCGGCGGGGTTGATATCGGTCTGAAACACCGCCGACGAGCGGCTCTGCAGATAATAGGCAAAATCCTTGCGGCCCTTTTGATAGAGCCAGTGCGCCAGGCGATGGGTTTGCAGCGCGTGAAAACCCTTGAAGTAGAGCAACGGATCAATGAAGCGCGAGGTTGCGGGATCGCGGTCGTAGACCGCGACCAGATCGGCGCGGAACGCATTGCCGAGATCGGGCTCGTCACGCAGCGCCTCGTCATAGGTCTGCCGGATCAAGTCGCCCGATAGCGCCGAGTGATCGAGCCGCTCCGCGAGACGATGCACCACCGATTCCTCCAGGCGCTCGTGATGCAGCACGGTCGAGTAGAGGAAGGAAGCAAGCTCCGGCTCGCGGCGGACGATGTCCTCCGCCTCGCCCCGGATGCGGTCCCAGATCGGATCGAGTGCGGCGAGCTTCGACGCTTGCGGATTGACCTGATGCACTGCCATGATTGCTCTCGCAAATTCCCTGATTACGTTGCTACTATAGCACGGCGGGCGGACTTCTGTCCCGGGCAGGCGCAGGCTAGCGTAAACCGCCTCCGAATGCCGTGGGGGTCAGTTCAAGGTGGTCAGCGAAATCAGGAAATCAAGCCGGCGGGCCTGCGACTATTGGTGAATTTCGGCGGACCTGCCATTCGGCGGATGCTGCCCGGATGGGGGGAAGCCACATCAGCACGCAGATATTGCGGGCGCGTACCGCTGCGAATTCGCGCTCGGCCTGGATCGCCGCCATCGCCATCCCATTGATGTTGCTGGCGCCCGCCCTGTGGAATGGCTATCCCCTGCTCCAGTGGGACACCGGCGGCTATCTGGCCCGGTGGTACGAGGGCTACCTGGTCCCCAGCCGCTCCACCACGTTCGGCCTCTATCTTCATTTCGGCGAGGATTCGAGCTTCTGGATCAACCTCGGGATCAACGCACTGGCGACGCTGTGGATCCTGCAGCTAACGCTGCGCGTGCTCGGTATCTCCGAGCCGTTGCGGCTGCTGGCCATGAGCTTCGTGCTGGCCCTGACCACCTCGTTGCCTTTTCTTGCCAGCACGCTCCTGACCGACATTTTCGCCGGGTTGTCGGTGCTTTCGCTGTTCATCCTGGTCGTGCTTGGCGAGCGGACTTCGATCCCGGAAAAATGCCTGCTGTTCGGCCTCACCGCTTTCGCCGCGGCGACCCACAGCGCGACGCTCGCGGTGCTGCTCGGACTGTGCTGCATAGGCTGGATCGCGCGTCCCTTTCTGCGCGGGCGGATTTCCATTTCCGGACTGACGCAGGGCAGCCTGACCATCGTCGCGGGAGCTGCGCTGTTGCTGTCGACCAATTTCGCCTTATCCGGGAAGTTGGCGTGGACGCCGGGCGGTTACGGCGTGGCATTCGCACGGATGCTGCAGGACGGCATCGTCGCGCAGTATTTGCGCGATCATTGCCCGAAGCAGAATTTCAAGCTCTGCCCCTATCGAGACAATCTGCCGGCCACTGCCGACCAGTTTCTGTGGAGCAACAGCATGTTCAACACGCTTGGCCGCTTTCAGGGACTGAACGACGAGATGGGCTTTATCGTGTTGCATTCGCTGGCCGAGTATCCGGCCTGGCAGGCCAAGGCGGCGGCCATCGCCACTGCGCAGCAATTCGTCTACGTCGGGACCGGCGAAGGCACCGACGGCTGGCTCGGCCATACCTACGGCATCATCGAGCACTTTCTTCCCGCACAGGTGAAGCCGATGCGTGCGGCGCAACAGCAGCTCTGGCACTTCGACTTCACCGCGATCAACCGGATTCACATTCCCGTTGCGCTGACGTCGATGCTGCTGGCCGTCATCCTGTTCGGCCGCGGCGTGCTGCGCCGACCGTTCGACGATCTCACCTTGCTCGCCGGCACGGTCTCGTTCGCGCTGCTCGGCAATGCTTTCGTCTGCGCCGTGATATCCGGCCCGCACGATCGCTACGGCGCGCGGCTGGCGTGGCTTGCGACCACGGTGGTGCTGATCGCGGCTATCAGGCAATTCGCCGGTGAAGAAGCGCGCGACCGCTCATTGCCGTCGCGACAGGAAATCGATGACACCGACTTTGTAGACCTTGTCGCCGACCGCGCGCATATGATCGCGGTTCGGAATGTCGAGCACCTCGGCACCCGGAATGATCCTTCCGAGTGCCGCGGCTGAGCCGGCGATTTCATCCCTGGTGCCGACCGCAATCAGGACCGGCACGCGGATCTCGGCGGCTTCATCCGATGTCATCAGCCGCCGCGAGCCGCGCAGGCAGGCGGCAAGAGCGCGGTGGTCGGATCGGGTCTGATCGGCGAAGGCGCGAAAGGTGCGGCCGACCGGATCGGTGACGTCCTCCAGCGACGGCGCTTCCAGCGCGATCGCCACGTTCTCGCCGGGACCGCCGCCCTCGATCAGTCCGATCCCGATGCCGCCGAGAATCGCCGAGCGCAGCCGCTGCGGCTGCTCGCGCGCCAGGATCGCCGTCATGCGCGATCCCAGCGAATAGCCCATGATGTCGGCGCGCTCGATTCCCAGATGATCCAGCAGCGCAATGACGTCGCTTGCCATGATCGCAATTTCGTAAGCAGCGGAATCGTACAGCTTTTCGGAATCGCCATGGCCGCGATTGTCGAGCGCGATCACGCGGCGGCCGTCTTTCCTCAAATCGGAAACCCAGGTCGGATAAACCCAGTTCACGTTCTTGCTGGAGGCAAAGCCATGCACGAGGACGATCGGATCGCCCTCGCCTTCGTCGAGATAAGCAATTTCGACAGCGCCGTTGTGAAAGCTCGGCATCATCAGTTCCATTTTTCGGGGGATCGGAAATGGACGGCCTTGCAAGGACTGCAAGTCTAGCCGTGTGCGGCAGCGCCCGCCAGCACCGGGGCGGCCGGCAAGCATGCTGCCGCCGCCTCCTTTCTCAAGCGCCGCGCTTTCTTGCGGCGAAGCCACGCTTGGGTTGCCCGCTCGGTGGTCGCCTTGATCGACGACAGAAATCCGAACAGCGCCAATAGCGCACCGAACACCCACATCGTCAGATTGAAAGCGCCGGTTGCGAGCAGGAGCGCGCCGCGGCCGAGCACCTTCAGGATCGCGCGGGTCTGGCCGCCCTTGGATTCGGCAAGCCGCGCGGCGCGGGCGATGTCCTTCGGGCCTTGCGCAATACGCAATGCATCGAGCGCGCCACGCGTGCCGGCCTTTTCGCCGACGCGTCCGACATCTTTCGCCAGCCGCACCAGCGCGCCGGCTTTCTCGGCGCGGAACGCCGCCTTGATTGCGCTGATGGTCTGGCCGGGTCGCAGCACCGAACCCTTCGCGACCGCCTGCTGCAGGACCGGTGCATCGACGACCTCGCGCGCCGAGCGGCCTGCCCATTGCGTCAGCCCCTCGCCCAGCCGTCCGACCTTGCGGGCACTCTTGACCATGGAAAGGCCGGCGCGCAGCGGAGCAACACCCCCGACGGAGACGTAGGTCGCGGCGGTCACCGCGAGCCCGACCGTCGCCAGGCCCAGCACCAGCCGGTCCACGTCCTCGCCCGTCGCGAGGTGCTTGCCTTCGCGAACAACGTCCCTGATATCGCCGTAGACGAAGAGATCGCCGGCAACCGTACCCGACAGGCTTGCGACATCGTCGGCATTGCCGACCACGAAACCCGTGGCAAAGCGCTTGGCAAAATGCGACGCCGAACCTGCGTCGGCAACGGCATCGCTGACGCGCTTCGATAGTTCGTCGCTGACGGCAATGCCTTTGTCGCGGGCGAGTTCGACGAAGCTGTTGGCGAGATCGGAATCGCCCTCCGCGAGCGCTGCCTCGATATGGCTGGCGACCAGCGCCTGGTTGGCCCGCAACGCGGAGTTGATCTGGATGTCGGACAGTGTCGCGGGATCGTCCTGCGCGGCCAGAATGGCGCCGGCCTCGCGGGCGTGCGGCCACAACGCCGCGCACACCGCCGCGCTGAGCGCCAAGCATCCTAGCGCCCCTGCCAGAGCCGAACCGAACCGCAATCGCCTCATCCAAAAAAGTCCAATGTTTTCGTCTTTCTCAAGATGGTATGCCGTTTTTAAGACACAACTGCCCCGACGAAAGAAGGGCTTTTCTCCGACGACAGAATTGTGTCGAATTTGCATGAGCAAATGTGCGGCGGGGACATCCCGAATCGGCTCTAGGAATCATCGGCACCCCCCACTATGGTGCGCGGCATTTCGAAGCTGCCGCGTCGCGTTGATTGCGTGCGCTCATCGTTGAAATCCAAGGTGAAGCTGATGTCCGACCATGTCGTCCCGCATTTCCATAACGACGCCGGAGTCTCGGTAATCGAGATCGGCTCGCAGGAATTCATGTGCGTGGGCGCCAGGCCGCCGTTCGATCATCCCCACGTGTTTCTCGACCTTGGCAACGACAACGAAATCATCTGCCCCTATTGCTCGACGCTGTACCGCTTTGCCCCCGACCTCGCCGCAGGCGAAGCCCGCCCGCCCGAATGCGTCCTGAGGGACAAGGTCGCCTGACCTTTCGGTGGCCGCCGCGCGCACCATCATCGTTGCTGGTGCCGGGATCGGGGGACTGACGGCAGCGCTTTCGCTCGCAGCCAAAGGCTTTCGCGTCATCATTCTGGAAAAGGCCGAGCGGCTGGAGGAAGCCGGCGCCGGCCTGCAGCTTTCGCCCAACGCCAGCCGGATCCTGGTCGACCTTGGCCTGCGGTCACGGCTTGCGCCACGCGCCGTGACGCCTGAAGCCATTAGTATCGTGAGCGCGCGTGCGGGCGGTGAGATCGCCCGCCTGCCGCTCGGCGAGGCCGCCGGCCTTCGCGCCGGCGCGCCCTATTGGGTGATGCACCGCGCCGACCTGCAAGGCGCCCTGCAGGCGGCGGTCAACGACCATCCGGACATCGACCTGCGGCTTGGTTGCCAGTTCGAAGACGTGACCTCGCACGCCAAGGGGCTGACTGTCGTGCAGCGCCGCGGCAATGCACGCCAACAGGAGTTGGCGGTGGCGCTGGTCGGCGCCGACGGCATCTGGTCCGCGGTGCGGAACCATTTGTTCCCGGAGGTGCAACCGCAATTTTCCGGCCTGATCGCCTGGCGCGGGACCCTCGATGCGACCACGCTGCCGCGCGAATATACCGCTGCCCGGGTGCAGCTCTGGATGGGGCCTGGCGCACATCTGGTCGCCTACCCGATCTCGGCCGCGCGGCAGATCAACGTGGTCGCTATCGTGCCGGGAACCTGGAACAGGCCGGGCTGGAGCGCGCCTGGCGATGCCAATGAACTGAAAAACGCATTCGCCTCGCAGCGCTGGCCCGCGACTGCGCGGATGCTGATTGGGGCCGTCGACGAGTGGCGGCGCTGGGCGCTGTTCACCCTACCCGATGTCGGCGAATGGACCGACGGCGCAATCGCGCTGCTCGGCGACGCCGCGCATGCGATGCTGCCGTTTGCCGCGCAAGGCGCGGGAATGGCGATCGAGGACGCCGCCGTGCTCGGCAAATGCTTGAGCGAAAACCCGGGCGATTCTATCGCGGGCATCCCGGCGGCACTGAAGCGCTATGGCCGGCAGCGGCGCGGCCGCGTACTGCGGGTGCAGCGTGCGGCCCGACAACAGGGACGCATCTATCATCTCACCGGACCGCTGGCGCTGGCGCGCGACCTCGCGATCAAAGCCATGGGCCCGGAGCGGATGCTGGCGCGGCAGGATTGGATTTATAATTGGCGTCTGTAGAGCGAAGTTCGAGGCCGCACCCGACAACGTTCTAATTTGCCGGCCGGCTTGCCTTCGTACGACTCTTGGCAACGGGAGCTGGCGCGATCGATGGCGGGACCGGCGCCGGCCTGGCTTCCGGTTTCGGTTCCTGACACCTGTTCTTCTGCCAGGCTTCATCGGCCAGCTTCGACTGTCCGCGCAACGCGATGTAGTCGTTGCGATAGGCAAGCTCCGCCACCACGGGACCGGCGACGCCAGTTTCGGCCTTGGTCATCAGCCCCTGCAACTCCGCGGTGCGCGTCGCGAGGCTCTTGCGCTCGGTCTCGAGCTGCTTGCAATCGTAGAGATCGTATTTGGCGGGATCGGCAAAGGCCGGCGAAATGGTGTCGCTCATGCCGGCACATCCGGACAGGCCCGCACCGAGCGCAACCAGCGCCAACGCCGCGAGGCTGCGCGAGAGTAACCGGCGATGGGACAGCGAGTTGGGCATCGGACCTTCGTTACGTGGATTATCTTGAGATTGCCTAAAGCTCGCCGCAGGTAAACACCCCAAGTGTCCGCATTGAGGCTTTGCTTCTGCGCCGCGCTCACTTAAAGGTGGGGAGCGTTTGGGCCGGAGATTTATCCCAATTCCACTTCTCCGGAAAACACGCTAAGTATCTGATCTTCTGGTGAAAGCGGGCGTGGCGAAATGGTAGACGCAAGGGACTTAAACGCTTGAGTGCTCTTGGGGAAACCCAAGCTGTAGAACTGCTCAAATTCGGGGAAACCTTTCATATGGCAATCCCGAGCCAAGCGCCCGAACCTAACGGTTAGTGCGAAGGTGTAGAGACTAGACGGGCAGCACCTAAAGGCACGAACGCGCCAATGGTGAAGGTATAGTCCAGACCACAAACGAGCCAGCGCGGATGTCTGGCGAGGCGGCGAAAGCCGTAGCTGGTAAGAAAATCCCTCGGAGGGTGACCTCTGTGCCGGTTCGAGTCCGGCCGCCCGCACCAGCCTTCGCTCGCGAAGCGAGTGAGGGCTGCCGCGCCGAAGCCGACAGGCGAAGGCGGCCTTTGTGTCCGCGAGCTACGGCTTGGCAAGCCACCCTGGCGAGCGAAGCGAAAGCGTGGACCGATCAGGGGAGACTGGGGGATCACATTGCCGCAAATCCATCTGTTCGAAATGCGCCGGCTGGAGATGCTGAGCAACACCATCTTCGGCGTTGCGATGACGCTGCTCGCCTATGATTTGCCGAAGGCCTCCAGTTTCACGCAAGCGCCCGACTGGCACGACGTGCTTCGTGTTTATGCCCAGCCCGTCATCGCGCTGACGATCAGTTTTGTAGTCGCCGGCCTGTTCTGGTTCAGCCATCACCGGCGGCTGGCGGTGGCACCGGAAGCCGGGCGCGGCGTGGTGTTCCTCAATCTGTTCTTTCTGCTGTCGATCATCGTCCTGCCGGTGACCAACGGCCTCTACGGCGTCTACCGGCTCGATGGCGTCGTCGCGGTGATCTACGGCTTTCACCTGCTGGTGATCGCGGCGCTGAACGCGGTATTGTGGGTTCTGGCGCTGCGGGGCCGCCACGATCCGCAATTGCTGGCGACGGCGCTGTTTCCGGTTTTCGTTTTCGCGCTTGGGATCGTTGCGGCGTTCGCCGCGCCGCGGGTTGCGCAGTTTGTCTGGTGCCTGGCGTTTCTGGCGCCACTCGCGGGCTGGGTTGCCGCGCGTCGCTCCGCCTAGCGCACCTTCGCCTCGCTCAGCGTAAGCAGCCGGCTCGCCTCCTCCGCAATCATCCGCTCCATCTTTTCCTGAAATTCCTTGCGCGGCAGGCCCGGCGCGATCGGCGGCAGGAAGGACAGCGTGACGGTGCCGGAGTGCATGATCAGCGTCTTCTTGCCCCAGAACAGTCCGGAATTGCACGCCGCGGGAACGACTGATACTTCGAGGTTGGTGTAGAGCGCCGAGATGCCAGCGGACTGGAATCTCATCGGTTCATCGATCGCCTGGCGGGTGCCTTGCGGAAACAGCAAGACTTGACGGCCCTCGCCGGTCGCGCGCCTGGCTTCATCGACCATCTGGCGCAGCGCATGGCGGCCCGCCGAGCGATCGACCAGAATCATCGGATAGCGCTCCAGGAACCACCCGACGAACGGCACCTTGCGCAGCTCTTTCTTGGCGACGATGCTGGCGTCCGGGAAAAGCGCGCAAAGCGCCGCGGTTTCCCATAGCGACTGATGATTGCAGGCGATGATGCAGGGACCGTCGGGCACGTTCTCGCGCCCCTGCACGGTGTAATCGAGGCCTACGACATGCTTCATCAGAAACATGATGCCGTTGACCCAGACCTGCGAAACCGCACGCACCGTCGCGCCGCTGGCATTGAACAGCCACATCAGCGGCACCGTCAGCGACACGGCAAGCGTCAGGATTACCACCGCCGTATCGAAAATGATCGATCTCAAATAGTGCAACGATTGTCCCCTTGGGCATCCGGTCGCGCCTCCCAATACAGCACTTTTCAGCCGTTGCACAATTCCGTCATCGGCCGGCCGGAATTGGCTCGTTAGGTTCGCCGCATGCCGGCGTCAGAGCAAATCACCATCGCCCCGCATCTCATCTTCGACACCATCAGCGCCGGCACGCCCGGCGCGCCGCTGGTGCTGCTGCTGCACGGCTTTGCGGAATCGATGCATTGCTGGCGTGCGCAGGTGACGGCCCTCGGCGACATGGGCTATCGCGCGGTGGCGCCGAGCCAGCGCGGCTACTCGCCGGGCGCACGGCCCGATCCGCGGGAATTTTCGCACTACCTGATCGACCGCCTGATGGACGACGCCATGGCGATTGTGGCGGCTGCCGGCTATGGCAACGCGCGGTTTCATCTGGTCGGCCATGACTGGGGCGGCAGCATCGCCTGGGGCATCGCCGAGCGCCATCCCGAGCGGCTGGCGTCGCTCACCATTCTCTCGCGGCCGCACCCGAACGCGTTCAACCGCGCGCTGGCAACCGACGGCGAGCAGGCGCAGCGCTCAAAGCATCACAAGGCGTTTTTGGAGCCGGATGCCGCCGATATCGTGCTCGCGAACGATGCCAAATGGCTGCGCGAGCGTCTCGCCGCCAATGGCGTTCCCCCTGATGGGATCGAGAGGCATCTTGCCGTGCTTGGCAACAAGGACGCGATGGAAGCGGCGCTCGCCTGGTATCGCGCACGCGGCGCGATCCGCGGCCCGCTCGGTCCGATCCGCGTGCCGACACTCTATATCTGGGGCGACGCTGACGACACCGTCGGTCGCGCCGCCGCCGAAGGTACGGTGGATTTCATCGCTGCGCCCTATCGTTTCGAGGTGCTGTCCGGCGTCGGGCATTTTGCGGCGGATCAGGCGCCGGAACGGGTGGGCGAATTGCTGCTGGAACATCTGGCCGCGCATCCTGCGTGAGGAACGCAACGCCCGCAAAAATGTTGTCGTGCACAAAATGGAGTACGACAATATGACCAGTGAAAAAGATCGGGAAAAGGCTGCAGCCGAGCGCAAGCAAGCGCGGGATCAGCGCTCTCCGTCGCCGCCACCGCCGCAAGTCTCTCCGCCGCTTGAGAATGACGGCCCGGAACTGGTACGCGATACCCACTGCTGACGATGAAAACAAAAACGCGACGGAGGAACAGTCCTCCGTCGCGATTGCTTGATGTTCGACTTAAAGCGAACCGCCTACTCGCTCTTGTCAATATTCCAGAAGACCGGCGTCGCCGGGCCGTCGAGCACACCGTTGAGCGATTTGCGCCAGCCGCTCGCGATCAGATACTGGCCGAGCGGGATGTAGATCACCTGCTCATAGGCCTGCTTCTGGATTTCCGCAGCGATCTTCTTCTGCTCGTCCGGAGAGGCGGAGCGCGCAAACTT
Organism: Bradyrhizobium sp. AZCC 1577; assembly: GCF_036924575.1. Taxonomy (NCBI): domain Bacteria; kingdom Pseudomonadati; phylum Pseudomonadota; class Alphaproteobacteria; order Hyphomicrobiales; family Nitrobacteraceae; genus Bradyrhizobium; species Bradyrhizobium sp. AZCC 1577. The sequence goes on along the minus strand of NZ_JAZHRQ010000001.1, from coordinate 3,781,680 downwards.
GTCGCGGAGCTCTTCGATCTTGGCGTCTTCGGCCCAACCGAACCAGCCGCCATTCTTGCCGCGGCCGCCGACCGAAGCATTGACCACGGGATTGGAGACATCGGCGGCGACCCAGTTGGTGAAGAACATGTTCCAGCCACCTTCCTTCGGCGGCTTCTGGCTGGCGCGGCGGGTCACCACGGTCTGCCAGTCGGTGGCCTGCACATCGACCTTGAATCCGGCTTCACGTAGCAACTGCGCCGCGACGATCGGCTGCGCCTTCAGCGTCACGACATCGCCGGGAGCCATGATCACGACAGGCGTGCCATCATAACCGGACTCGGCGAGCAGCTTCTTCGCCTCCGCCATGCCGTTGCCCTTCACCAAGGTCTCGGCGCCGACATCAGTCTCCAGCGGCGTGTGTTGCACACAAAGAGCGCGCCACAGATCTTTTGGTACTTGGGATTGCCGACCAGGGCATCGAGCACGTCCTTCTGCTTCATCGCCAGGAAGGCGGCTCGGCGAACCTTAACGTTATCAAATGGCGGATAGAGGAAGTTCATCCGCCCCAGCGTCTGGAAACCGAACTTGTTGAGGACGTCGACCTTGAGTTCCTTGTTCGCCTCCAGCACCGGCAGCAAGTCGAACGGCAGATTTTCCATGAAGTCGATATCGCCCGACTGCAGCGCGTTCACCGCGGTCTGCGCATCCGGCATCGTGATCCATTCGACGCGATCGACCTTCACCACCTTACCGCCTGCGGTCCAGCTCGGCGGCTCCTTGCGCGGCACGTAGTCGGCGTTCTTTTCATAGACCGCCTTCACGCCCGGCTGGAATTCAGCTTGCACGAACTTGAAGGGACCGGATCCCACCTGCTCCTTGATCTGCTGGCCGGCGGGCGTTTCCGCGAGCCGCTTCGGCATCATGAACGGCGTGTAGGACGACGGCTTGCCGATCGATTCCAGCACCAGGCCGTAGGGCTCCTTTAGTTTCAGCGCAAAGCTCTTGGCGTCGATCGGCTCGATGCTGGCGGTAAAGTCCATCAGCTTCTGGCCCATATTGTCGTTCTTGCCCCAGCGCTTCAGCGAGGCGACGCAATCCTCCGCCGTCACCGGCGTGCCGTCATGCCACTTCAGGCCGTCGCGCAAGGTGAAGGTGTAAGTCAGCTTGTCGTCTGAGACTTTCCAGTCCGCCATCTGCGGCTGGACCTTGAAATTGGAATCGGTCGCCAGCAGCGTGTCGTAGACCATGTAGCCATGATCGCGCGTGATGTAGGCGGTGGTGAAGCCGGGATCGATGACGCGCAGGTCCGAATGCATCACGGCGGTGATGGTCTTCTTGCTGGCGGCAGTGGCCTGCGAGGTCGGGCCTAGCGACGTCAGCGCCGCCGACAGCGCAAGCACCGACAAAGCAGTCGCTATCGTGGGACGTTTCCAACGCATGATGTGGAACATTCGATCTCTCCTGACGTGAAACTGTTCAATGTCCGCTGATTCATTATGCATGCGGTTCGTTATTTGGGCGAACTAACACGCTGTAAATCCTGACTATTTGAAGACTTGCATCAAGCGCGTGGCACGTCAATCCGCTTTGAGGCGGCTACCGCGCTGCGGATACCGCAGGACGCGCGTTCATGTTTCGCTTTACAAATCCGCGCGAGATCATTCTCGTACGCGGCGGGCCGGTACCCTATCGGTCGAAACCCAAAATTAAGAAAACCAAGAGAAGCCCATGAACCCAGCCAATCTTCCCTTTGATTCCGAGGCCATGCTGCAGGGGTTGCGCGGCTGGGTGGAGTGCGAAAGCCCGACCTGGGACAAGGCTGCGGTGGAACGCATGCTCGACCTCGCCGCGCGCGACATGGCCATTATGGGTGCGACCATCGAGCGCATCGCCGGCCGCCAGGGATTTGCCGGCTGTGTCCGCGCCCGCTTTCCGCATCCGAAGCAAGGCGAGCCCGGCATCCTGATCGCCGGCCACTTGGATACCGTCCATCCCGTCGGCACCATCGAAAAGCTGCGATGGCGGCGCGAAGGCAACAAATGCTTCGGTCCCGGCATCTTCGACATGAAGGGCGGCAATTACCTCTCGCTGGAAGCGATCCGGCAACTGGCCCGCGCCGCGTTCACGACGCCGCTGCCGATTACGGTGCTGTTCACCCCCGACGAGGAAGTCGGTACGCCCTCGACCCGCGACATCATCGAGGCAGAAGCCGCGCGCAACAAATACGTGCTGGTGCCGGAGCCCGGACGGCCCAACAATGGCGTCGTCACCGGACGCTATGCGATTGCGCGCTTCAATCTGGAGGCCGTCGGCAAGCCGAGCCATGCCGGCGCCACGCTTTCTTCCGGCCGTTCCGCGATCCGCGAAATGGCACGCCAGATTATCGCGATCGACGGCATGACGACCGAAGATTGTACGTTCTCGGTCGGCATCGTGCATGGCGGCCAGTGGGTCAATTGCGTCGCCACCACCTGCACCGGCGAAGCGCTGAGCATGGCCAAGCGCCAAGCCGATCTCGACCGCGGCGTCGAGCGCATGCTGGCGCTGTCAGGCACCAGCAACGACGTCACGTTCACGGTAACCCGCGGCGTCACCCGCCCGGTGTGGGAACCAGATGCCGGCACCATGGCGTTATACGAAAAGGTGCGCGGGATTGCCGCGCAGCTGGGCCTCGAACTGCCCCATGGCAGCGCCGGTGGCGGATCCGACGGCAACTTTACCGGCGCCATGGGCATCCCGACGCTGGACGGGCTAGGCGTCCGCGGCGCCGATGCGCATACGCTGAACGAGCATATCGAGGTCGACAGCCTCGCCGAACGCGGCCGCCTGATGGCGGGATTGCTGGCGACGCTGGAGTGATGGCGGCGGTCTCTCCGCCGTCATTGCGAGGAGCGAAGCGACGAAGCAATCCATACTTCCTCGCGGCCCGATGGATTGCTTCGCTTCGCTCGCAGTGACGACCACGGCTGCGGCTTTCCGAACCGATTAGCTGCATCGCAAAAAACGCAGGCGCAATGGCACGGGACTTGCTGAAATGCTACGCTGGTGGCGCGGAAACCAAGTCTAAGGGCGACGCTGCCCAGTTCACCTACAACTAACGGATCAAGATGCTCGGATATCTGCTTCGTCGCATTCTCGCCGCCATTCCCGTCATGGGCGTGGTGGCGCTGTTTGTGTTTCTTCTGCTGCGGCTGACGCCCGGCGATCCCGCCGCGATTCTCGCCGGCGACAATGCAACGCCCGAACAGCTCGAGCGCATCCGCACGTCGCTCGGCCTCAACGAGCCGCTCTACACCCAATTCTTCACCTGGATCGGCAAGCTGCTGCAAGGCGACCTCGGCGTCTCCTTGATCTCGAACGTGCCGGTCTTGAAGATGATCAGTCAGCGCGTCGAGCCGTCGATCTCGATTGCCCTTTCCACGATCATTCTGGCTATCGTCGTTGCGGTGCCGCTCGGCGTGATTGCGGCGTGGAAGCACGGCACCTGGATCGATCGCTTCGTAATGGGATTGTCGGTGGTCGGCTTCTCCGTGCCGGTATTCGTGATCGGCTACGTCCTGATCCAGATCTTTGCGATCGACCTGCGCTGGGTGCCGGTGCAGGGTTTCCGCAGCATCACGGCCGGCTTCGGTCCGTTCTTCGAGCGCATCATCCTGCCGACCTGCACGCTATCCTTTATCTATGTCGCGCTGATCGCGCGCATGACGCGGGCCGCAATGCTCGATGTGCTCGGCGAGGATTACGTCCGTACCGCGCGCGCCAAAGGCATCAGCGAGACCGGCGTGCTGCTGCGCCATGCCCTGCGCAACGCCGCCGTGCCCGTCATCACCGTGATAGGTACAGGATTCGCGCTGCTGATTTCCGGCGTCGTGGTCACCGAGAGCGTGTTCAACCTGCCCGGCATCGGCCGCCTCACGGTCGATGCGGTGCTGGCGCGCGATTATCCCGTCATCCAGGCGATGATCCTGCTGACGTCGCTGATCTATGTCACCGTCAATCTCCTGATCGACGTCGCCTACACCCTGCTTGATCCCAGAATTCGTTATTGAGGCTGGCTACTGATGGCGATCGAAACCCTTCCCGGACCGTCAATCCCTGTCACCACGCCGTTCCGGCCGCGACTTGGATTCCTCACGGCGACGCCGATCATCGCGACCGCGACCGTCTGCCTCGCACTCGTCATCGCGATGGCGATCGCAGCCCCCCTGCTCGCGCCCCACGATCCGCAATTGCTGGCGCCGGCACAGCGGCTGAAACCATCAAGCGCGCAGTTCCTGCTCGGCACCGACGCGTACGGCCGCGACGTGCTCTCGCGCATCATCTATGGCGGGCGGATTTCGCTCCTGATCGGCCTGGGTGCTGCGGTCTTCTCGATCGGCATCGGCCTCGTGATCGGCCTCGTCTCCGGCTTCTTCAAATGGGTCGACGCCGTGATGATGCGGGTGATGGACGGCTTGATGGCGATCCCTTCCATCCTGCTCGCGATTGCCGTGGTGTCGCTGTCGGGCGCCAGCCTGATGACCGTGCTGGTCGCGATCACGATTCCCGAAATTCCGCGCGTGGCGCGGCTGGTGCGCTCGGTCGTGCTGTCGGCGCGCGAAGAGCCTTATGTGGAGGCCGCGATCTCGGTCGGCACCAGCCTGCCCAAGATCATGTGGCGGCATTTGATGCCGAACACCATTGCACCGCTGATCGTGCAAGGCACCTACGTCTGCGCCTCCGCCATTCTCACCGAGGCGATCCTGTCGTTCCTCGGCGCCGGCATCAGCCCGGAAACGCCGACCTGGGGCAACATCATGGCCGAGGGCCGCGCCTACTTCCAGGTCAAGCCGTCGCTGATCTTCTGGCCGGGGCTATTGCTGTCGATCGCGATCCTCAGCGTCAACCTGATCGGCGACGCCGCCCGCGACGCGCTCGATCCGCGCATGAAACAACGGGAGGCGGGGAAGTGACGAAGACCTCACCCCGTCATTGCGAGCGAAGCGAAGCAATCCATCTCGCCGCGCAAAGGAGGAATGGATTGCTTCGTCGCGGAGCCTGTCATCGGGCGCGCATTCGCGCGGCCCGTTGGCTCCTCGCAATGACGGCTGAAAGACCTGCATGACCAACATCATCCTCGATATCGACAACCTTGTCGTCGGCCTCGGCAAAAATCCTTCCGGCCAGCGCATCATTGACGGCGTCTCGCTGCAGGTGCACGAAGGCGAAACCCTCTGCGTTGTCGGCGAAAGCGGCTCCGGCAAATCGGTGACGTCGCTGACCGTGATGGGGCTGTTGCAGAAAGGCGCGCTGGTGCCCTCCGGCGGCAGCGTCAAGCTGGTCGGCGAGGAACTGCTCACCGCCACCGACAAGCGCCTGCGACAGTTGCGCGCCACGAGGATGGCGATGATCTTTCAGGAGCCGATGACGGCGCTCAATCCGGTGGTGCCGGTCGGCCGCCAGATCGACGAAGTCTTGCGCGCCCACACCGATCTCGACGCCCGCGCCCGCCGCCAGAAGATTTTGGCAATGATGGAGCATGTCCGGTTGCCCGACGTGGAGCGCATCTTTGCCTCCTACCCGCACCGGCTGTCGGGCGGACAGCGCCAGCGCATCATGATCGCGATGGCGCTGGTACTGGAACCGAAACTTCTGATCGCGGATGAGCCGACGACGGCGCTCGATGTCACCACGCAGAAGCAGATCCTCACCCTCATCCGCGACCTGCAGCGCGATCACGGCACCGCCGTGCTGTTCATCACCCATGACATGGGCGTGGTCGCCGAGATCGCTGATCGCGTCGCGGTGATGCGCTACGGCCGGCTCGTCGAGACTGGCACGCTCGACAGCATTTTGCGCACGCCGACCATGGAGTACACCCGCAACCTGCTCTCCTCGGTGCCGAGCCTGGTGCCGCGGGCGCCCCGCGTGGAGACCGACGAACCGGTGGTGCTGGAAGCCAATGAGCTGGGCAAGGTCTATCGCGAGCGTTCCTTCCTCGGAAAGGCGCGCGAAGTCGCCGCCGCCAGGGACGTCACCCTCATTTTGCGCAAGGGCCGCACGCTCGGCATCGTCGGCGAAAGCGGCTCCGGGAAGTCAACGGTGGCGCGCTGCATCGTCCGCCTGATCGATCCGACTTCCGGCGGCGTGCGGCTCGCGGGCCGCGAAATCTCCGAGCTGTCGCGCCGGCTCTTGCAGCCACACCGCAAGAAGATCCAGATCATCTTCCAGGACCCCTACCGCTCGCTCAATCCGCGCGTGACCGTCGGCGAAACCATTGCCGAGGGTCCGATCAATTACGGCATGCCGCGTGCGGAAGCGCTGGCAAAGGCGCGCGATCTGCTCGAACTGGTCGATCTGCCGGCCGATGCAGTGTCGCGCTACCCGCATCAGTTCTCCGGCGGACAGCGTCAGCGCATCGCGATTGCGCGCGCGCTCGCGCTCGACCCCGACGTGCTGGTTGCGGACGAAGCGGTCTCGGCGCTCGACGTCTCCGTGCAGGCGCAGGTGCTCGAACTGCTCGACGAGATCCAGAAGCGGCTCGGCATTGCGTTGTTGTTCATCACCCATGATCTTCGCGTCGCGGCGCAAATCTGCGACGACGTCGCTGTGATGCAGCATGGCCGGATCGTCGAACAGGGCCCGGCCGCGCAGGTGCTGACCCACCCGCAGCAGGCCTATACCAGGGCATTGCTCGATGCCGCCCCCGGCCGCGGCTGGGATTTTGCCAATTTCCGGCCTGTGGAAGTGGCGGCGGAGTAGCGACGGCCCCTCCCCGTCATTGCGAGGAGCGAAAGCGACGACTTGTCCGCCGTAGCTCGAAGAGCGAAGGCGGAAGCAATCCATCCCTCCGCACGCGGTGAAATGGATTGCTTCCGCCCTTCGCTCGCAATGACGGTGGGGCGGCATGCAAAACGGAATTGCTTCACTCCTTGCGCTGGCCACGATGTCCCGCTTAACGTCCCCCAAAACACTTGCTGAGGCACTATGACACGCATCGCCGTCGGCGGCTTTCTGCACGAGACCAACACTTTCGCGCCGACCAAGGCGACCTATGCTGATTTTGTTCATGGCGGCGGTTGGCCGGCGATGGCGCATGGGCCTGATGTCCTCAAGGTCATGCGCAAGATCAATGTCGGCCTTGCCGGCTTCGTCGAAGCGGCCGAGGCCAATGGCTGGGAGCTGGTCCCGACCATCTCCGCAGCCGCCAGCCCGTCGGCGCATGTCACGACCGATGCCTTCGAGCGCGTCATGAAGGAGATGGTCGACGGCATCGCCAAAGCCGGGCCGATCGATGCCGTCTATCTCGATCTGCACGGCGCCATGGTGACCGAGCAGCATGACGATGGCGAAGGTGAAATCCTCGCGCGCGTGCGCAAGGTGATCGGCCCCGATCTACCGCTGGTCGCAAGCCTCGATCTCCATGCCAACGTCTCGCCTGAGATGATCGCGCATGCCGATGCGCTGATTGCCTACCGCACCTATCCCCACGTCGATATGGCCGCCACCGGCCGCGCCTGTGCCAAACACCTCGCGCTGCTGCTGAAGACCGGGCAGCGCCTTGCAAAAGCGTTCCGGCAACTGCCATTCCTGATTCCGATCTCCTGGCAATGCACCAACGACCAGCCGACCAGGAGTATTTACGAACAGCTCGCAGCGTTCGAAAGCGACGCGGTGCCGACGCTGTCCTTTGCACCGGGTTTCCCGGCTGCGGATTTTCCCCATTGCGGGCCGAGCGTGTTCGCCTATGGAAGGACGCAGGCCGACGCGGACGCCGCCGCCGACAGGATCGTCGCGCTCGTCGAGAGCCATGAAGACGATTTCGACGGCCGCATCTATTCGCCCGATGACGGCGTGCGCCTCGCCATCGAGCTTGCGAAAACGGCGAAGAAGCCGATCATCATCGCCGACACCCAGGACAATCCCGGCGCCGGCGGCGATTCCGACACCACCGGCATGCTGCGCGCCCTGGTGCGCAACAACGCGTCCGGCGCCGCCACCGGCGTGATCTACGATCCGGAGTCGGCCAAGGCGGCGCATGCGGCGGGCGTCGGCGCCACCGTGATGCTGGCGCTCGGCGGCAAATCGGGCATCCCGGGCGATGCGCCATACAAGGAAACGTTCGTCGTCGAAAAATTGTCGGACGGAAAATTCGTGGCGCCAGGCCCCTATTACGGCGGCCGCGACATGGACATGGGCCCCTCGGCCTGCCTGCGCATCGGTGATGTCAGGGTCGTCGTCGGCTCCTACAAGGCGCAGCTCGCCGATCAAGCGATGTATCGCTATGTCGGCATCGAGCCGACCGAACAGAAAATCCTCGTCAACAAGAGTTCGGTGCATTTCCGCGCCGATTTCGAACCGATCGCCGAAGAGCTTTTGATCTGCGCCGCCCCAGGCGCGATGCCGGCGGACACCACAGCGCTGCCCTGGACGCGGCTGCGTCCGGGCATCCGCCTCAAGCCGAACGGCCCCGCCTTTGTCCCATTCGCTCCCTCACGCTCAAAATCCTCAGTCACGGGATAACCGACATGCCCATCATCGAACGCATCGGCGGCTATGCCGAGGAACTCACCGCCATCCGCCGCGATCTGCATGCCCATCCCGAGATCGGCTTCGAGGAAGTGCGCACCTCGGGCATCGTCGCCGAGAAGCTGAAGGGTTGGGGCATCGAGGTCCATCGCGGCCTCGGCGGTACCGGCGTGATCGGCGTGCTCAAGGGCAAGGGCGATGGCGGCAAGCGCATCGGCCTGCGCGCCGACATGGACGCGCTGCCGATGGAAGAAAATACCAACCTGAAATGGCGCTCGACCATTCCGGGCCGCTTTCATGGCTGCGGCCATGACGGTCATACCACGATACTGCTCGGCACCGCGCGCTATCTGGCCGAGACGAAGAATTTTGACGGCACCGTGCATTTCATCTTCCAGCCCGCCGAGGAAGGCCTCGGCGGCGCGCGCGCCATGATCAAGGATGGGCTGTTCGAAAAGTTTCCCTGCGACGAGGTCTATGGCCTGCACAACGCGCCGGATCTCAATCACGGCGAGATCGCGATCCTGCCCGGACCGGCGATGGCAGGCGCCGATTTCTTCGACATCACGATCCAGGGCTATGGCGCGCATGGCGCGATGCCGGAGCGCTCCAAGGATGCGGTGGTGATCGCGACCACGCTGGCGCAGGCCCTGCAGACCATCGTCAGCCGCAACGTCGATCCCTTGAAGTCTGCGGTGCTGTCGGTCACGCAGATCCATGCCGGCTCCGCCAACAACGTGATCCCCGGCGAGGCGAAGCTCGGCGGCACGGTGCGCGCCTTCGACGACGGCGTGCGCGCGCTGATCCGCGATCGCATGCGCAAGATCTGCGCCGGCGTTGCCACCACGTTCGAGTGCGAGATCACGGTCGACATTCGCGACACGTTCAGCGTCCTCGTCAACGAGGAAGAACAATCCAGGGTCGTCGAAGCGGTGGCGAAGACCGTGGTCGATCCGTCCAAGGTGCTCACGCGCTCGCAGCCGAAGATGGGGAGCGAGGATTTCGCCGACATGATGCACGTGGTGCCCGGCGCCTATTTCTGGATCGGCCACGACGGCTCGGTGCCCGTGCACAATGCCGGCTATGTCCTCGACGACAAGATCCTGCCGATCGGCGCCAGCATGTTCGCCCGCATCATCGAAACGCGACTCCCGGTAGGTTAGCATGCATAAACCAGCCCCCGAGGAAGAGGTCACCTCGCTGCATGACCTCTCCGCCACCGACCTGATCGCCGGCTATCGCGCCAGGCAGTTCTCGCCGTCGGAAGTGCTGGACGAAGTGATCGAGCATGTCGCGGCGTGGGAGCCGCACATCAAGGCGCTCTATTTGTTCGATCCCGACGGCGCCCGCGCTGCCGCGAAGGCTTCGACCGACCGCTGGCAGAGGGAAGAGCCCGCAGGCGCGCTCGACGGCGTGCCTGTTACCATCAAGGACAATATCGCGACCAAGGGCCAGCCGATCCCGCTGGGCGCCGCCAGTGTCAGGTTGGTACCGGCAGAGAAGGATGCGCCGCCCGCCGCGCGGTTGCGTGAATCCGGCGCCATCATATTCTCCAAGACGACGATGCCGGACTACGGCATGCTGTCGTCGGGCCTCTCCAGCTTCCACCCCCTCACCCGCAACCCCTGGGATATCAGCAAGAACCCGGGCGGCTCTTCTTCCGGCGCGGGCGCGGCGGGCGCGGCCGGCTACGGCCCGCTGCATCTGGGCACCGACATTGGCGGCTCGGTGCGGCTGCCGGCCTGTTGGTGCGGTCTTGTCGCGCTGAAGCCGAGCCTCGGGCGCGTTCCGATCGATCCACCCTATGTCGGCCGGGTCGCAGGTCCCATCACCCGCACCGTCGATGACGCCGCGCTGATGATGTGCGTGTTGGCGAAGCCGGATCGCCGCGACGGCATGAGTCTGCCGGCTGACAGCAGCATCCACTGGAAGACGCTCGACAAGTCGCCGCGCAAGCTGCGCATCGGCCTGATGCTCGATCCCGGCGCCGGCCAGCCGCTTGAGCAGGAAGTGCGTGACGCAGCCGTCAACGCCGCCAAGGCGCTCGAATCCGCCGGCGCGATCGTCACCGAGGTCGAAGGCATCCTGACGCGCGAGATGGTCGACGGGCTCGATAATTTCTGGCGGGCCCGGTTGTGGGACGATCTCTCAAAGCTTTCGCCCGAGGAGCGCGGCAAGACGCTGCCTTACATCCACAAATGGGCAGAAGCCGGCGCAAAGCTTTCCGGCGTCGACGTCGTCAGGGGTTTTAACGCCACCATGGCGATCCGCGCCGCGGCAGCTAAGCTATTCCACGAACTCGACTACGTGATCTCCCCGGTGTCGCCGGTGGTGAACTTCCCGGCCGAGTTCGCAGCACCGATCAACGACCCCGACAGACCGTTCGAGCACATCTGCTTTACCGTGCCGTGGAATATGGCGGAAAACCCGGCGCTCTCGATCAATGGCGGATATGACGCCAAGGGCTTCCCGATCGGCGTGCAGATCATCGGCCGCCGCTTCGACGATCTCGGCGTGCTCGGCCTGGCCAAGGCATTCGAGGGCCTGCGCGGTGCGCAGCGGCCGTGGCCGTCGCCGCCGGGCAAGTAACTTGCCGCCGCGCGCCGATCGTCGTGCGCGGGCCTGACCCGCGCATCCATCTTCTTCAAGAGGATGGATTGCCGGGTCAAGCCCGGCAATGACGAGATGGAATTCAAGAACAAGCATTGCAGGAAGGAACACCCAATGGCGTATGAGACCATCAAGTATGAGGTCGACGATCAGATTCTCACCATCACGCTGAACCGGCCCGACAAGCTCAACGCCTTCAATGGCACCATGCAGCAGGAGCTGATCGACGCCTTCGACGCCGCCGACAAGGACGACAATGTCCGCGCTATCATCGTCACCGGCGCAGGCCGCGGCTTCTGCGCCGGTGCCGATCTTTCTTCCGGCGCCAACACGTTCGACCGCGACGCGCGGCGTGGCCCGGTGAAGCGGCTAGCGGGCGGCGCGGTCGATTACAGCGATCCCATGGTGCGCGATGGTGGCGGCCAAGTGACGCTGCGCATCTTCAAGTGCTTAAAACCGGTGATCGCGGCGGTGAACGGGCCCGCGGTCGGCATCGGCGTCACCATGCAGCTCGCGATGGACATTCGCATCGCGTCGGAGGCCGCGCGCTTCGGCTTCGTGTTCTCCCAACGCGGCATCGTGCCGGAGGCGGCCTCAAGCTGGTTCCTGCCGCGCATCGTCGGCATCTCGCAGGCGCTGGAATGGTGCTACTCGGGACGCGTGTTCCCGGCGCAGGAAGCGCTCGCCGGCCGTCTCGTCAGCAAGGTGGTGCCGCCAGACGATCTGCTGCCGACCGCCCGCGCGCTCGCCAAGGAATTCGCTGCCAAGACCGCGCCGGTCTCGGTGGCGCTGATCCGGCAGATGATGTGGCGCATGCTGGGCGCCGACGATCCGATGGAAGCCCACAAGGTCGACAGCCGCGGCATCTACGCCCGCGGCCGCTCGGAAGACGTCAAGGAAGGCGTCGTGTCATTCTTGGAAAAGCGCCCAGCGCAATTCAAGAACAAGGTATCGAGCGACATGCCCGACTATTTCCCGTGGTGGCAGGAGCGCGAATATAAGTGAGCGACCGGCCGGCTTCGGTCGACGCGACGCGAGACGGCGTCATCCTGCTGCATGGCATCAGCAGGACGGCGCGATCGTTTCGAAGAATGCAGACGGCAATCGAGGCTGCCGGGCTGACGGCGCTTAACCTGGACTATGCGAGCCGCCGAAGGGCGCTGGACGCGCTGGCGGAGGACATCCATCCTTCCATCCAGCGCTTTGCCGATTGCGTCGCCGGTTCCGTCCATTTCGTCTGCCATTCCATGGGTGGACTGCTGGCACGCGTCTACATCGCCCGTCACCGGCCGCAACGTCTGGGCCGCGTTGTAATGATCGGCACGCCGAACAGCGGCAGCGAGATCGCCGACCGCCTGAAGAACTTCGGACCCTACCGCTCCTTCTTCGGACCGGCAGGACAGCAACTCGGCACCCAGCGCGACGCCGCCATCGAAGCGCTGTTTCCGCCGGTCGATTATCCCGTCGGCATCATCGCCGGAAACCGCTCGATCTATCCGATCGCCTCGGCATTCTTGCCGAAGCCGCATGACGGACGGGTGTCGGTGGCGAATACCAGGCTCGACGGCATGACAGGTCACATCGTGATCGGTGCGTCGCATCCCTGGCTGGTGGTGCGACCGATATCGGCAACGCACAGGATGCAGCCTGCGGTCAGATCGAAGGAACGTGCTTGCGATATGCCGAAGCGCGGTGAGAAAACCTCCGTTGTCATCCCATGGTGAGCGCCACCCTGCCGATCGCCTTGCGGTCGATCAACAGCCGCATCGCTTTCGCGTACTCCTCCAGCGGCAGCCGATGCGAGACGTTGGGGCGGATTTTTCCGGCCTCCGCCCATTCCGTAAGCGCCTTGATCCTGATCTCGCCAAGCGCAGGATTTCGCCGCACTGCTTCGCCGGCACGGATGCCGAGCACGCTCGCGCCCTTGATCATCAACAGATTGGTCTTGGCAAGCCCGATGCCGCCGGTAAAGCCGATGACCAACAGCCGCGCACCCCAGTTGATGCAGCGCATCGAGTTCTCGAACACCTCGCCGCCGACGGGATCGAACACCACGTCGGCGCCCTGCCCGTCGGTGATGCGCTTGACGGCATCGCGGAACGGCTCCTGGTCGTAGCGCACGAGATGATCGGCGCCCCTCGCTTTGGCGATCGCGAGTTTCTCGTCGCTTGACGCGGTCGCAATCACGGTGGCACCGAGCATCTTGCCGATTTCGACGGCGGCAAGGCCAACGCCGCCGCCGGCGCCGTGCACCAGCAGTACCTCACCCGGTTGAAGCCGGCCGCGATCGATCAGCGCGTGATAGGCAGTACCATGGCCGGCCAGGAACGTCGCGCCTTCGGCGTAGTCGAACGTCGATGGCAGCGGCACGAGCTGCGAGGGTGTGGCGATCGCTTCATCGGAATAAGCACCGTGCCGCATCTTCACGATCACCCGGTCGCCCGCCGCAACTCCCGTAGCGCCGTTGATCTCGACGATATCGCCGGCGGCTTCGACGCCCGGCGTGAACGGCAGTGGCGGCTTGAGCTGATATTCGCCCGCCGCCATCAAAATATCCGGGAAATTGATCCCGGCGGCACGAATAGCGACGCGTATCTGTCCCGGCGCCAGCGGTGCGGAGGCAAAGGTTTCCAGGCGCAGCTTCTCGGGCGGGCCGAGCTCACGGCAGACGACGGCTTTCGGCATCAGGCCGCCCGCGCTTTCAGCCGCAGCAGCGCCTCGCGGATCAGCGGCATCCGGTCGTTGCCGAAATACATGTCGGTCTTGCCGACGAAGATCGTCGGTGAACCGAATCCGCCGCGCGCCATCACCTCGTCCGTGTTGGCCTTGAGTTGATCCTTGATCGCCTGCCGGCCGATACACTCGAAGAATCTGACGGGATCGACGCCGACGCTCTCGCAGATATCCGTCAGCACCGAATCCTTTGAGATGTCCCTGTCATCGCCCCAATAGGCCTCGAACACGGCGCGCGCGAACGGCACCATGCGTTCGCCAGATTCCTGTGCAACCCAGATACAGCCGCGCATCGCCTTGACGCTGTTCACCGGAAACACCGTCGGCGGCATCTTGATCGCAAGGCCTGCGGAGCGCGCCCAGTCGGCAAGGTCCTTCTTCATGTAGCGCGCCTTCAACGGCACCGGCGTTTCGCGCTGCGCATAGACGCTCGGATTGACGGTGTTGAAGATGCCGCCGACCAGGATAGGCCGCCAGGTGATCTCGACGCCGAGCTCCTTGGCGAGCGGCTGGATGTTATGAAAGGCGAGATAGGTCCAGGGGCTGGAGCAATCGAAGAAGAATTCGAGCATGGGGTTTCCTTTTGTTGATTCTCGAGCCTCATCCTGAGGAGCGCGGAACGCGCGTCTCGAAGGATGAGGGCGCTGGAGGGGCCTCTACTCCGCGGCGGCTGCCTCGCGGCCGACCGGAAGCCCCAGTTCCTCTCCAGTATGATCGAGATTTTCCAGGCAATGGCGACTTTTGTTGTTCTGTACCTCGACCATAAGTCATGGCAGACAGGCGCTCAATCAGAACCCATCGGGAGGCTCCCATGCTGTTTCCAACCACGATCGCAGGCTCCTTGCCGAAGCCGGAATGGCTGGCCGAGCCCAACACGCTGTGGGCACCCTGGAAATCGAGGGGTGACGAGCTCGCCCGCGCCAAGCGCGATGCCACCATGCTGGCGGTGAAGCTGCAGGAGGATGCTGGCGTTGATATCGTCACCGAGGGCGAGCAGGCCCGCCAGCACTTCGTCCACGGCTTTTTGGAGAAGGTCGAGGGCATTGATTTCGCCCACAAGGTCGAAATGGGCATCCGCAAGGACCGCTACAAGGCGATGGTGCCGCAGGTGACAGCACCGCTCACGCTCAAGGGGCGTGTCCATGCGGACGAGGCCCGAGTCGCCCGCACCCATACCACGCGCAAGCTGAAATTCACCCTGCCCGGTCCGATGACCATCGCAGACACCGTCGCCGACCGGTATTACGGCGACAAGGTCAAGATGGCGTTCGCCTTTGCCGAGCTGCTCAACAGCGAGGCCAAGGCGTTGCAGGCGGATGGCGTCGACGTGATCCAGTTTGACGAGCCCGCCTTCAACGTCTTCATGGACGAGGTCTCCGACTGGGGCATCAAGGCATTGGAGCGGGCGGCCGAAGGGCTGACCTGCACCACCGCCGTTCACATCTGCTACGGCTATGGCATCAAGGCCAACACCGACTGGAAGCAGACGCTGGGCAGCGAGTGGCGGCAGTACGAGGATATTTTCCCGGCGATCGCCAAGAGCCCGATCCAGCAGGTCGCGATCGAGTGCCGCAACTCGAAAGTGCCGCTGGATCTGCTGGCGCTGCTGCCCGGCAAGGTCATCCAGGCCGGCGTGATCGACGTCGCCAGCGACACGGTGGAGACCGCGGAAGACGTCGTTCAGGTGATCGAGGCGGTGTCGAAATTCGTGCCGCTCAGCAACATCGTCGCTACCACCAATTGCGGCATGGCGCCGATGCGGAGAGATATCGCGGAGGCGAAGCTCGCGGCGCTCGGCGCGGGCGCAAGGCTGGCGCGGGAACGGTTGGGCTAACCCCGTCATTGCGAGCGAAGCGAAGCAATCCACCTCTCTACACGGGGATAGATGGATTGCTTCGTCGCTTCGCTCCTCGCAATGACGGGGATAGTCTTTATCCCATCGCGCTCGGATGCAGCACCGGTCGATATCCGGCGCCGAATGCACGCAACGTCGACGGCGGCGTCAATAGCATCGCGACGTCGAGCGCATCGACCGCCTCGCGATATCCCGCCATCGACCATTGCAGCGCCCTGCCCTGCACGATCAATAAAGACTCTTCGCCCCGCTGCACCATCGCGCCGTCAGGCAACTGCGCCACCGGCACTGGCGGCGGATGCAGCCGCTTTTTGCCGCGCTCCAGCCGCTCACCATGCAGCGCGGCATCGATCTCCCGCGCACGAATGTCCTTCGCACCATTGCCCACTTCCCACGCCGCGCGAAAGCGGTTGGCGTCGTCGCGGCGGCAGAAGAAGCATGGGCGGTGCCCGGCGGCGAAGGCGGTCGCCTCGTCGAGAAAGAACAACTCGGTCCAGCTCCGCCGGCCCATCACGGGCCGCCGCCACCCTCTGAACTCGCAGACGCAGGTGATCCAGGCCGGGCTCGACCAGCGCTTCTTCAATAAAGTTTTGGTCGCGGGATCGTGGATGATGCCGCGGTTACCGGTGAACATGCCGCGATACGGGGTCGCGATGATGTCGCCTGTGGGCGTGACGCGGTTTTGAAGGGGCATGTGACGCTCAAAAGCCTATCACCGTCATTGCGAGCGCAGCGAAGCAATCCATCTCTCCTCGCGCGCGGAAGCATGGATTGCTTCGTCGCTATCGCTCCTCGCAATGACGGCCAGACCACGGCATGCCATCACGGACGGATCGGCGGCTGGAACGACAGCGCAGTGTCCCAGGGAAAATGGATCCAGGTATCCTGCGATACTTCAGTGATGAAAGTATCGACCAGCGGCTTGCCTTTCGGCTTGGCGTAGACGGTGGCGAAATGTGCATCGGGGAGCATCTGGCGCACCAGCCGTCCGGTGGTACCGGTATCGACGAGGTCGTCGACGATCAACAGCCCCTTGCCGGTGCCGCCGCCAAGTTTGGCGACATCGGGCGAGACGCCCTTCAGCACCTGCAGATCGCCCTGCTTGTCGTGGTCGTAGCTCGCGACACAGACCGTATCGATCACCCGCAAGCCCAACTCGCGGGCCACGATCGCAGCCGGCACCAGGCCGCCGCGGGTGATCGCGATCACGGCGTGAAACGGCCCGACCTCGTTGAGCCGCCAGGTCAGCGCCCGGCAATCCCGGTGAAACTGGTCCCAGGACACCGGAAAGGGCCGGCCGGCCTTCGCCTCGGCGCTCGGTTCGTAATTGTTGTCTGCCACGCTGCTTCGCCTTGTCGCTTCGTCTTGTCGCTTCGTCTTGTCCTGGCCTGTCTGCTACCGGGTGGTGACGTTCAATGCCGCCAGCATCTCCTTCACCGCGGCCATCGCGGCGTTGAGCTTGTCGGGATCGCGCGAGCGAACGACGAGGTTGGTGTTCGGCTTCTTGTCCTCGTCCATGAACGGATAGCTGCCGATGATGGTGTCGGGATGGGCGTTGGCGATCTCCCGCAACGGCCCGCCGATGTCGCCTTCGCGCGCATTGGCGCGTACCGAGTCCGACAGCATCCGCACGCCCGATTTCAGCTTGGGCGCGACGATGTCCATCATCGCCTGCATGATCGAGGGGATGCCGGCCATGACTATTACATTGCCGAGCTTGAAACCGGGCGCCAGGATGGTCGCGCTCTGGATCAGTTCGGCGCCGTCGGGCACACGCGCCATGCGCAGCCGCGCCTCGTTCAGATCCTGCTCGCTCCAGCGCTCGCGGAAGCGCGCCACCACCTCCGGATGATGACCGATCCCGACACTGAAGGCCTTAGCGACGCTGTCAGCGGTGATGTCGTCATGGGTCGGTCCGATGCCGCCGGTGGTGAAGACGTAGGTGTAGCGATTCCGCAGTGCATTAAGGGCGTCGACAATGTCGGTCTCGTCGTCGGCGACGATGCGGACCTCCTTGAGGTCGATCCCGATATTGGTCAGGTATTCGGCGATGAACCCGATATTCTTGTCCTTGGTACGGCCGGACAAGATCTCGTCGCCGATGACCAGAATACCCGCCGTGACGATCTCGCTCATGACTTCTCCCCACCTGCCCCGTACTTTGCGCAAGCAACGCATTGAAGTCACGGGGGTTTGCTGCCGAAATAAGCACCCGGCAGCCATTTTTTAGGGCAGCGCGGCCGGCTACCCACACGAAATGCCGCAAGCCAATGCATATCGCGCTGGCCCGAGCCTTGCTACCATCCTGTGAACTCATGCACCGTGCCGCATGGCTTCGAGAGATAGTCAGGATTTATGGCAGTTGCCTTCGATGAAATGAACGGGCCCGGCGGCGACCTCCGCCCGGCCTACCAGGAGCTCTCCCGCTGGCTGAAGGAGACGCCTCCGGATGCCCTGGAATATCGCCGCCAGGAGGCGGAACTGTTGTTCCGCCGGATCGGCATCACCTTCGCCGTCTATGGCGACGCCGAGGCGCAGGAGCGGCTGATCCCCTTCGACGTGATCCCGCGAATCATGTCGGCGAAGGAATGGGCCGTTCTGGAGAAGGGCCTGAAGCAGCGGGTCCGCGCGCTCAACATGTTCCTGCGCGATATCTATCACGGCCGCGACATCCTGCGCGCCAACATCATTCCCGACGACCTGATCTTCCAAAAACCCGGTCTTCCGCCCTGAGATGAACGGCCAGAGCGTGCCGCATGACGTCTACGTGCACATCGCAGGGATCGATATCGTCCGGGTCGACGCCGACAATTTCATCGTGCTGGAGGATAACGCGCGGACGCCCTCGGGCGTCTCCTACATGCTCGAAAACCGCGAAATCATGATGCGGCTGTTTCCCGACCTGTTCGCCCGCCACCGCGTTGCACCTGTAGAGCGATACCCGGACGAATTGTTGTCGGCGCTGCGCTCGGTGGCGCCGCTCTCCGCCTCGGCCGAGCCGACGGTCGCGCTGATGACGCCGGGCGTCTACAATTCCGCCTATTACGAACACTCTTTCCTCGCCGACAAGCTCGGCATCGAGCTGGTCGAGGGCCGCGACCTCATCGTCAAGAACGACGAGGTGTTCATGCGCACCACAGAGGGGCTGAAACGCGTCGACGTGATCTACCGCCGCGTCGACGACGATTTCCTCGACCCCCTCACCTTCCGGCCGGATTCGGCGCTCGGCGTGCCCGGGCTGATGTCGGCCTATGCGGCCGGCAATATCACGCTGGCGAACGCAGTCGGCACCGGGATTGCCGACGACAAGGCGATCTATTCCTACATGCCGGAGGTGGTAAAGTTCTATCTCGGCGAAGAGCCGATTCTGAAGAACGTGCCGACCTGGCGCTGCCGCGAGCCAAAAGACCTGTCCTATGTGCTCGACAATTTGAGCGAGCTGGTGGTGAAGGAAGTGCACGGCTCCGGCGGCTACGGCATGCTGATCGGCCCGGCCGCGACGAAGGCGACGATCGAGGCGTTCCGCGACAAGCTCAAGCGCGAGCCGGAGGGTTTTATCGCCCAGCCGACGCTGGCGCTCTCGACCTGCCCGACCTGCACCGCCTCCGGCCTCGCCCCGCGCCATGTCGATTTGCGCCCGTTCGTGCTGACCGGCAGCAAGCACGTCACCATCGTGCCGGGCGGACTGACTCGCGTGGCGCTGAAGGAAGGCTCCCTGGTGGTCAATTCCAGCCAGGGCGGCGGCACCAAGGACACCTGGATACTGGACGAATAGAGAGCGAAATCTTCGTATGCTGTCGCGCACTGCCGAAAACCTGTACTGGCTGGCCCGCTATGTCGAGCGCGCCGAATATATCGCGCGCACCATCGATGCGACCTTGCGAGTCACCGCGCTTCCCGCCGCCTATATCGGCAAGACCAATGAGTGGGAATCGGCGCTGCTGACGGCCGGGGTCAGCGCAAGCTTCTACGAGGCCTATCCGGAAGCCACCGAGCAGAACGTCGTCGAATATCTGGCATTCTCGCCTTCCAATCCTTCCTCGATCAAGAACTGCATCGAGGCCGCGCGGCTCAATTCGCGCTCGGTGCGCACCGCGCTGACATCGGAGATGTGGGACACCATCAACTCGGCGTGGATCGAATTGCAGGAAGTCTGGGGCAAGGGCACCTCCAGCCGCGAGGAACTGGCGCGATTCCTCCGCTTCGTGCAGGAGACCTCGCTGCGGTTCGACGGCTCGGCCTACCGGACCATGCTGCGCAACGACGCCTATTGGTTCTCGCGGCTCGGGCTGCACCTGGAGCGCGCCGACAACACCGCGCGCATTCTCGACGTGAAATATCACGTGCTGCTGCCCGAGGAAGAGCACGTCGGTGGTCCCCTGGACTACTACCAGTGGACCTCGATCCTGCGCTCGGTCTCCGCGCTAACCGCCTATCACTGGGTCTACCGCGAGACGCTAAAGCCGTGGCTGATCGCCGACCTCCTGATCCTCAACGACACGCTGCCACGCTCGCTGGCGAGCTGCTACAGCAATCTGGTGCGCAATCTCGACCAGATCGGCGTCGCCTACGGTCGCCAGGGCGCCGCCCAGCGCCACGCCCGCGGCGTCCGCAACCGGCTTGAACACAGCCATATGGACGATATCTTCCAGCACGGCGTCCATGAGTTCATCCAGGAGTTCATCGCGGACAATGCGCGGCTCGGTGAGATCATCACCAAGCAGTATTTGATTTGAGATTTCGGACGAACAAAACCAACCGCCGTCATGGCCGGGCTTGTCTCGGCCATCCACGTCTTGCTATGCCAACCGAAGAACGTGGATGCCCGGGACAAGCCCGGGCATGACGATCCGAACCTGGTCAAGCCATGCGCCTGCGAATTGCCCACTCCACCAGCTATCGCTACGAGCCGCCGGCCACGGGCGTGATCCAGATCCTGCGGATGACGCCCGGCAGCCATGACGGGCAGTATGTCGCCGAATGGCAGATCGACGTCTCGACCGACTCTCGCCTCGACATGCACCAGGATGCATTCGGCAACGTCACGCATGTGCTCACCCACGGGCCGATCGCCGACCTCACCATCAATGTCGAGGGCCTGATCGAGACCCATGACACCGGCGGCGTGCTGCGCGGTACCGACGAGCGCTTTCCGCCGAGCCTGTTCCTGCGCCAGACCGCGCTGACCGAAGTCAATCCGGCGATGGCGATCTTCGCCCGCGAGCTGCGGTCGGAGTCCGATGGCGACGTGCTCGGTTTCCTGCATGCGCTGATGGTGCAGATCAACGAGCACATGACATTCGACGAAGACCCCACCCACTCGGGCACCTCGGCGGCGGAGGCGTTCGCGCTCAGGCGCGGCGTCTGCCAGGACTATGCGCACATCTTCATCGCCTGCGCCCGATCCGGCGGCGTGCCGGCGCGCTTCGTCTCCGGCCATTTCCTGCGCTCCGACGGAATGGTGCACCAGCAGGCGGGTCACGCCTGGGCGGAAGCCTACGTGGCCGATCTCGGCTGGGTCGGCTTCGATGCCGCCAACGGCATCTGCACCACCGACGCCCACGCCCGCGTCGCGATCGGGCTCGACTATCTCGGCGCCGCCCCGGTACGCGGCACCCGCTATGGCGGCGGCACGGAAACGCTAACGGTTGCGGTCAAGGTCGAACAGGCCGGCCGGCCGGGGCAGTGGCAAAGCCAATCGCAGTGACGGCCCCGGACCTTCCCAACCGTCATTGCGAGCGCAGCGAAGCAATCCATCTCGCCGCTTGCTGAAGCGTGGATTGCTTCGTCGCTTCGCTCCTCGCAATGACGGTGGAGGGATGTCACTTATCCAACCACACATCCTCGAACCGCAGGTTGTTGTACTGGCTATTATCATGCGGCCGGAAATTCTTCACGTAAGGCTGCCAGCAATTGCCGGCCGAGGAGTGCAGGATGATCGGCCGCGCGGCGTCCTCGACCAGTAGCCGCTCGATATCCCAGACGAACTTCCTGCGCTTTTCCTTGTCGAGCTCGCGCGATTGCGCCGCCAGCAATCTGTCGACCTCGGCATTGCAGTATTGGGTATAGTTGCGCTCCGATTTGCAGGAATAGTTCTCGACGATATTGCCATCGGGATCGTCGACGCTGACGCCGGTCAAGTTCAGCCCAATCGTGTAGTCTTTCTTCGCCAGCCGCGCGTACCAGCGCGGCGTATCGAGGATGTCGAGCTCGCCCGTGATGTAGATCTTCTTCAACTGGTCGATCAGGATCACGGCGGGATCGCGATAGGTCGGCAGGTTCCTGGTCTGGATCTTGATCTGCAGCGGTTTGGCGTCGCTATAGCCGAGCTTCTGCATGATCGCTTGCGCCTCGGCGATGTCCTTCTCGGTATCGGGGCCGTAGCCGGTCAGCGACGACACCATGTCCGGCGGCATGCCCCACTCGCCCGCGGGCTTGGCCAGCATTGCCCCGCCCATCCGCGCCAGTCCTTCCATCAGGATCGTGTTGAAGGGTTTTCGGTCCAGCGCCAGCGACATCGCTTTGCGGATCTCCGGATTGTCCAACGGCGCATTGACGCGGTTGACCATCAGGTTGATCTGCACTCCCGTTGTCGTCATCTCGCAGATCGCGTGCGGCGCGCGTGCCTTCACATCCTTCATCAGGGGAATGCTGACGTCGGACGGAAAGGTGATGTCGTAATCGCCGGTGGCAAAGGCCAGCATCCGCGTTGCGCGGCTGTCGATCATCCGGAACGTGATCTCGTCGAGATATGGACGATCCTTCTTCCAGTAGTCGGGATTGCGTACCAGGCGAATCGACTCACCGCGCCTGAACTCAACGAATTTGAACGGCCCGGTGCCGATCGGCTTGGTGCGCATCACCTGCTGCGATACATGGCAGGGATAGACCGGCGAGAACGCGCTCGCCAGCAGCACCGGCAAGCTCGGCTGCGGCTCGCTCAACTCGAAGGTCGTCTCATGATCGCCGTTGATCGAGACGTCCTGCAGCTTCGTGTACCAGACCTTGCGCGGGTTGCGCTTGAAGTCCTGGGTCTCGGCCTTGCCGATCAGCATCCGCCAGGTGCACTGCACGTCCTTGGCCGTAAACGGCTGGCCGTCGTGCCATTTCACGCCCTGCCGTAGCTTGAACGTCAATTTCGTATTGGTGGAATCCCACGACCAGGTTTCGGCGAGTTCCGGAATGACCGTATCGATGCTTTCGTGGACCTTGGCCGGGATCAAACACCACGAGGTTGTTGAAGATGGCGGCGAACGGCGTCACCGAGGCGATGGTCGCTTCCTCGTGCAGCGAGGTCGAGGGCGGATTGTCGTTGTGATAGAGCCTGAGCGTGCCGCCCTTTTTCTGCGCTGAGGCGGGAACCGCCGTGAGCAATGCGATGCAAAGCATCGCCACAGAGATGGTGAGTTCGCCCGACAGCCGGCTGGCGCGCATGATGGCCTCCCAATGCTTTTTGTTCTTGTGGGAGAGCCAGCGTGCCGGAGGCCGCGGACATAATCAATATTCGCAGGCTCGATAGTTGGAGGCGGCGCAGGCCTCAGCCAAGCCTCAGTCATGGCTTAGGCCTGCGACATCGTCCCGATCTGGGTTTGCGCCTTCGGATTGCCCGCTTCCGCCAGCGGGCGGATCAGCCGGATCGAATTGGGGTTGGATGGCCCCTCGAAATTGGCTACTAGTTGGCGCCGAAAAATCAGGCGCGTTCGGGGATCTGGAATGACCTATTGCTGCGGAATTCTGGTGCGGGACGGTCTCGTCATGATCGCGGATACGCGCACCAATGCCGGCCTCGACAACGTCTCGACCTTCCGCAAACTCCATATTTTCTCAAAACCCGGCGAGCGCATCATGGCGGTCGCCAGCGCCGGCAATCTGGCGATCAGCCAGTCGGTGCTGTCGACGCTCACCGAGGGCATGGAAGATCCGCACACCGGCGAGCTCGAAACGCTGATCAACGCGCCGACCATGTTCCAGGCCGCGCAACGCATCGGCCGCGCCATCCGCGCCGTGCACGCCACCGAAGGCGAGGCGCTGCGATCCGAAGACGTCTCCTTCGATGTCTCCTTCCTGTTCGGCGGCCAGATCAAGGGCTCGCGGATGCGGCTGTTCATGGTCTACACCGCCGGCAATTTCATCGAATGCACCACCGACACGCCTTACCTGCAGATCGGCGAGCACAAATACGGCAAGCCGGTGCTGGATCGCGCGATGCATTACGACGTCGAACTGTATGAGGCGCTGAAGACCGGCCTGATCTCGATGGATTCAACCATGCGCTCCAATCTCGGCGTCGGCTTGCCGATCGACGTGCTGGTGGTGCGCGCAGATGCTTGCGAGGCCGACCTCAACCACCGCATCGAGGCCGGCGAGCCCTATTTCCACGACCTGCGTTCGCGGTGGTCGGCGGCCTTGCGGGCGGCACACCAGAATATTCCGAGACCACCCTACAAATCCGAAACAGAAACCAAGAACTGAAGGCGAGGAAACAATGGCCGAAGCAACCAACAAGATCGCGCTCGTGACCGGTGCCGGCACCGGCGTCGGACGCGCGGCATCGCTGGCGCTGATGAATGCCGGCTTCACCGTGGTGCTCGCCGGGCGTCGCATGGAGATGCTGGAAGAAACCAAGAAGCTCGGCGACAATGTCGGCAAGAGCCTGTGCGTTTCTGCTGACATGACCAAGCCCGAGTCGATTGCGGCCCTGTTTCAAAAGGTCAAGGACACCTACGGCCGGCTCGATGTTCTCTTCAACAACGCCGGCATGGGCGCGCCGCCGGTCAATTTCGAGGATCTCAGCCTCGAGCAGTGGCAGGCGGTGGTGAACACCAACCTCACCGGCCCGTTCCTGTGCACCCAGCATGCCTTCCGCATCATGAAGGACCAGACCCCGCGCGGCGGCCGCATCATCAATAACGGCTCGATCTCGGCGCACGCGCCGCGGCCCTTCTCCGCGGCCTATACGTCGACCAAGCACGCGATCACCGGCCTCACCAAGGCTTCCAACCTCGACGGCCGCATGTACGACATCGCAGTCGGCCAAGTCGACATCGGCAATGCCGCAACCCCAATGACCGACCGCATGGTCGCCGGCCCCGGTGTGATGCAGCCCGATGGCACGATGAAACACGAGCCGCGCATGGACGCGAAGGCGGTCGGCGATGCGGTGGCCTATATGGCGGGCCTGCCGTTAGATGCCAACGTGCTGTTCATGACCGTCATGGCGACCAAGATGCCGTTCGTCGGACGGGGCTGACTTTCGTGCCCCGGGCGCGGCGCATCGCGTCCGGCACACGAGTTGGGCTTTCACAAATCGACAAGGTTGGCATAATCGCTCCCCAGGGGTTTCGGGGGATTCATGCTGCAACTGCAATCGGCGTTTGGCGTGCTGGCGTTGCTGGCGATCGCATGGGCGTGCGGCGAGAACCGCCGCGCCGTGTCGCTCCGTCAGGTGGCGATCGGGCTGGCCGTCACCATCGTCACCGCGCTGGTGCTGCTCAAGCTGCCGCCGGTGGCAAAAGCCTTTGGCGCCATCAACGACGCCGTCGGCACGATCGCGGCGGCGACGCGCGCCGGCACTTCCTTCGTGTTCGGCTATCTCGGCGGGGGCGCGCTGCCGTTCGATCTCAAGGCGCCGGGCGCGGATTTCATCCTGGCATTTCAGGCGCTGCCGATCGTGCTGGTCATGAGCGTTCTGACCACGCTGCTGTTCTACTGGCGCGTACTGCCCCCGATCGTGCGCGGCATGGCGTGGCTGTTGGAGCGCACGCTCGGCGTCGGCGGCGCGGTCGGGCTATCGGCCGCGGCCAATATCTTTCTCGGCATGGTCGAGGCACCGCTGTTCATCCGCCCCTATTTGGCGCAACTCACGCGCAGCGAGTTGTTCCTGGTGATGACCGGCGGCATGGCCGGCATCGCCGGCACCGTGCTGGTGCTCTACGCCACATTCCTGGCGCCGCTGATCCCGGACGCGGCGGCGCATTTTGTCATTGCGTCCGTGTTGGGCGCGCCGGCCGCGATACTGATCAGCCTGATCATGGTGCCGGAGACTTCCGACAAGCGCACTGGCGGTTCGCTCAGTGATCCCGACATGCATGCGTCCTCGACCATGGATGCAATCACCAAGGGCACTGCGGCCGGGCTCGAACTGCTGCTCAACATCGTCGCGATGCTCTTGGTGCTGGTGGCGCTGGTTTATCTCGTCAATGCGATCCTCGGGCTGTTGCCCGAGATCGGCGGCGCCAAAATTTCGCTGCAGCGGCTGCTGGGGCTCGTGATGGCGCCGGTGTGCTGGCTGATGGGCCTGCCCTGGCCGCAAGCCGTCACGGCCGGAAGCCTGATGGGCACCAAGACCGTGCTCAACGAGCTGATCGCCTATCTCGACCTCTCGAAACTCGGCACGGACGCGCTCGATCCGCGCTCGCGGCTGATCATGCTCTACGCGATGTGCGGCTTTGCCAACTTCGCCAGCCTCGGCATCATGATCGGCGGCCTCGGCACCATGGCACCGGATCGGCGCGAGGAGATCAATGCGCTGGGATTGAAGTCGATCGTGTCGGGTACGCTGGCGACGTGTTTGATGGGGGCAGTGGTGGGGGTGATGACCTAGCGGTCATTTCGGGGCGATGCGAAGCATCGCCCGGAATGACGACCGCGAGAGTCAACTCGCTAATTCCACCGTCTTGAACTCCGCCGGTAGGATCACCTCCAGCAACTCGACATCATCGGAATAATCCATGATCAGATGCTTGATGCGCGGCGGCTGGGTCCAGGCGCTGCCTTCCTTCATCAGCGTCTCGCCCTGCCCTTCCATATAGGTCTTCACCCAGCCCTTGAGCACATAGACCATCTGGAACTCGACGTCGTGGTAATGCAGTTTTGAAACTTCCGCCGGGTTGCACGGGCCGACCAAGCGGATGACATGCGCCTGCGCCAGGCCGTGGGTCGCGTCGGCAATCCCGAGGTCGCGGTACTTTGCATAAGTGCGCAGGCCGTCGGCCTTGAAATCTTCTTCGCGGTGATGGCTGATGGCGATGCGCTGCTTCGGCCGGGCTTTGGTCGTCGTGTTTTTCGCAGCGGAAATGCGTCCCTTGGACTTGATGGTCTTGCGCGCGGAGGACTTGGCAGCGCCTTTGTACCCCGCCCATTTCTTCCTGACGGCGGTTTTGGCTGCGGCTCTTGAAGTCGCCTTCTTCGGCTTGGACATTGCCTACCTCCCTCATTCGTTTGATGTCGGAGGCTAACACAAAACTTTTTTGTAGGGTGGGCAAAGCGCAAGCGTGCCCACCGTAGCGGGCGGAGTCAGATGGTGGGCACGGCGCAAGCGCGCCTTTGCCCACCCTACGGCGCCGACCACAAAATCAATGCAGCCTGAATACCCCGTCGACTGCACGCAGCTCAGCCGGCTTGATCAGCCTGGAATGCGCCACCGTCACGGAATACAGCGGGCCATCAAGCTTTTCCTGCCAGAACGCGAGGAAGTCCTTCAGCGCCGGGAATTTCGGAAACAGATCGTAGTTCTGCCAGACATAGGTCTGCAGCAATGAAGGATGATCCGGCATCCGATACAGAATTTGCGCCGTCGTCAGCCCGTAACCCAGCACCTGCTTCCGGAAATCGTCGGAAGCAACTCCAACCCGCGAGACCATGCCAAACCTCCATTGCTGGAAGCGCATTTCACGTGGTGGCCACACACCGAGCTACCCCGGCGGAGATGCGCTCACATGAGAGAAATGTGACGCACGATACCAACCCATCACAAGCCTAAATGTTTAATGAATTGTTGAAAATTCACGCGTTAGCAGCAGCTTACCGCACGTGCTAATACGGGTCCGGAGGCTTCCGCCGCCGCGTTAATCATGCCGAACAAAATTGGCAGACGACATATTTGAGTGCCAATTTTTCTGCTAGAAGCCCTTGTCCCCCGAAGAATACTGGCCTAAATCAGCCGCAGCCGGGTTGGCACTCGCTGGCCCGGACTGCCAAAATTCCAGAATTCTACAACATTCCCAGACGTTTAGGAGGACTGCATGAACTTCCGTCCGCTTCACGACCGCGTCGTGGTCAAACGCATCGACGCCGAAGAGAAGACCGCTGGCGGCATCATCATTCCGGACAGTGCCAAGGAAAAGCCCTCCCAGGGCGAAGTCATCGCCGTCGGCCCGGGTGGCCGTGACGAAGCCGGCAAGCTGATCCCGATCGACCTCAAGGTCGGCGACCGCGTGCTGTTCGGCAAGTGGTCGGGCACCGAGGTCAAGATCGACGGCCAGGAACTCCTGATCATGAAGGAGTCCGACATCATGGGCGTGCTCGACGCCACCTCGGCCAAGAAGAAGGCCGCCTAAGACATCGCCTGCCACGCTCACCCTGAGGAGCGCCCGCAAGGCGCCTCCCCGACAGGGTGAGAAACAAAGACTAACTCAGGGAAACCAAATATGTCAGCCAAAGAAGTCAAATTCGGCGTCGACGCCCGCGACCGCATGCTGCGCGGCGTCGATATTCTCGCCAACGCCGTGAAGGTCACGCTCGGCCCGAAGGGCCGCAACGTCGTGCTCGACAAGTCGTTCGGCGCTCCGCGTATCACCAAGGACGGCGTCACCGTCGCCAAGGAGATCGAGCTCGACGACAAGTTCGAGAACATGGGCGCGCAGATGGTGCGCGAAGTCGCCTCCAAGTCCGCTGACGCGGCCGGCGACGGCACCACCACCGCGACCGTGCTCGCGGCTGCGATCGTCCGTGAAGGCGCCAAGTCGGTTGCCGCCGGCATGAACCCGATGGACCTGAAGCGCGGTATCGACCTGGCGGTGGAAGCCGTGGTCGCCGACCTCGTCAAGAACTCCAAGAAGGTCACCTCGAACGAGGAAATCGCCCAGGTCGGCACCATCTCCGCCAACGGCGACGCCGAAATCGGCAAGTTCCTGGCTGACGCCATGAAGAAGGTAGGCAACGAGGGCGTGATCACGGTTGAGGAAGCCAAGTCGCTCGAAACCGAACTCGACGTCGTCGAAGGCATGCAGTTCGACCGCGGCTACATCTCGCCCTACTTCGTCACCAACGCCGACAAGATGCGCGTTGAAATGGACGACGCCTACATCCTGATCAACGAGAAGAAGCTCTCCTCGCTGAACGAGCTGCTGCCGCTGCTCGAAGCCGTGGTGCAGACCGGCAAGCCGCTGGTCATCGTCGCCGAAGACGTCGAAGGCGAAGCCCTCGCCACCCTCGTCGTCAACCGCCTGCGTGGTGGTCTGAAGGTCGCGGCCGTCAAGGCTCCGGGCTTCGGCGATCGCCGCAAGGCCATGCTGCAGGATATCGCGGTGCTGACCGGAGGTCAGGCGATCTCGGAAGATCTCGGTATCAAGCTCGAGAACGTCACGCTGCAGATGCTCGGCCGCGCCAAGAAGGTGATGATCGACAAGGAAAACACCACGATCGTCAACGGCGCCGGCAAGAAGGCCGACATCGAGGCGCGCGTGCAGCAGATCAAGGCGCAGATCGAGGAAACCACCTCGGACTACGACCGTGAGAAGCTGCAGGAGCGTCTGGCCAAGCTCGCGGGCGGCGTAGCCGTGATCCGCGTCGGCGGCGCGACCGAAGTCGAGGTGAAGGAGCGCAAGGATCGCGTGGATGACGCGATGCATGCGACCCGCGCGGCCGTTGAAGAAGGCATCGTGCCGGGCGGCGGCGTCGCCCTGCTCCGTGCCACCGAGCAGCTCAAGCGCCTCAAGACCCAGAACGACGACCAGAAGACCGGCGTCGAGATCGTGCGCAAGGCGCTGTCCGCGCCGGCCCGCCAGATCGCGATCAACGCCGGCGAAGACGGCTCCGTCATCGTCGGCAAGATCCTCGAGAAGGAGCAGTACAATTACGGCTTCGACTCGCAGACCGGCGAATACGGCAATCTGGTCTCCAAGGGCATCATCGACCCGACCAAGGTGGTCCGTGCGGCGATCCAGAACGCAGCTTCCGTCGCGGCTCTCTTGATCACCACCGAAGCCATGATCGCCGAACTGCCGAAGAAGAACGCCGGCGCCGGCGCCGGCATGCCCCCGGGCGGCGGCATGGGCGGCATGGACTTCTAAGCGACGAAGTCGTCCCGGACGCGGTGCACCGCAGAGCCGGGATCTCGCTCCAACAAATGCAAACCCCGGCAGAAATGCCGGGGTTTTTCGTTTGCGCGGATCCGGACTGCAACGGCGCGGTGTTTCTGCAACGTCACGCTGAAGCAAAACCTTCCCGCCGCTTGAGATATCCCGGTTATGCACAGCGCGGCGTAAAATATACCAGCGTATGCGTTGACAACTTCAAAAAAACTTCTGGCGAGAGTCGCAAACCGAACCGACAGTCCCGATACTCCTGGGCAAAGTAAGATCGAGGGCTGGGCAAAATCCTCATCCACAATCTGATCGAACGCGGAGCGCGAGCTCTCGTGACGAAAGCGAACGTCGCGAGGAATGCTTTCGCTTGGGAAAGGTGATGTCGCCGTGAGTGAAAGTGAAATGAAAGTCACCGTGAACGGAACGAATATTCTCGGAATGCCGTGGTTGGACTTCTCCAAGATCGCCGCGCCTGGCGTGGTTAGCGAGCTTACCGAGCAGGGCTTCGCCCGCGCACGTGAAGGCTGCGAGAAAATCAAGGCCGCGTCAGAGGAAATGACGGAAGCGCTGCGCGAGAGCTATTCAAGCAATGCGAGGGGCGCGACCGATTACGGGCTCAAGCTGTTCGAAATCTCAAACGCCAATGCCGCCTCCACGCTTGAATACTTAGTCCGTCTGTTCGGCAGCAAGTCAGCCACTGACGTTCTTAGCGTATCCGCGGCGCAAGCGCGCAAGGCGTTCGACACCGCTTCTGACCAGAACAGGGAATTGTGGGTGCTTGCCCAGAAGCTTGCGACGGAAACGGGTGAGCCGATCAGGAAGCACTTCACCAAGGTTCTCCACCAAGCCGGCTAAAGACCGGCGTTCAATTCACACCCGAGACTACGTCAAGGAGGAATCCGGCCGGTTGGAACGAGTCCAAGCGATGAGCATGCGGCCCACTACCGATGCTCCATCAGACGCGGTGCGCGATGCCCCCCAAGTAACCCGCACCGACAAGTGACGCACTCCAACCGGCCGGTGCTTTTTCAAGCAAGAAACCAATCTCTAGGGAGGGCGATATGGGAATGGTCATGGTCAAATGTCCGCGAACCGGACATGCGATTCCCACCGGCATCAAGACTGATCGCGAGAGCTTCAGCCGCAGCGCAGTGTTTTTCTCTCGGACCCGTTGCGTGATCTGCCACGCCGATCACGCCTGGTTTGCCCGTGAAGCCTGGGTCGACGAGCCGAGCATCCGTGTGCGGAATCGCAGCGCCGGCTCCCCGGCGTAAGCATCGACACAGATCAAGTGATGATCGCGATGGAGGGGCGCCATGCCGCGCATGCAAATCTCAACCGACACATCTACCTGGCTGCTGCAGGCAAAGGAATTTCTTGACGAGGCACGACGGCTGAAGCCGGGCCCTGAGCGCGATGAGCTGCGCCAGACAGCGAAGGTGCTGCGCGAGATTGCGAAGCTCGAGGCGACATCCGAGTCAGCGCTCGAACGTGATCGGCGGCAGAGAACCTGATCTGGCGGAGAAAATCCGCCCTTCGATGTGCGTTCCGGAATGCCGCAGCAGCAAGTCGCGACGCGGAAGGTCGAGCGGTCGCGGAAACGCGCTCAGATGGCTTCGCGCGATTTAATTCCCGGAATCCGCCGATCGTCGGGCAGAACCGCCGCGCGAGATCGGGCCGAATGGAGCGCGAACATCTCCTCGACTCCGAGATGCATGACGTTGTGGCATTCGCACGCGACCGTCGCGAGCCGCGCCGGATCGATCTCGATCAGGCCTCGTCGATCGGACTTGATCGCTCCGCACGCGCGCAACTTGCGCATCAGGAGCGTCACAGTCGTGCGTCGCACACCGACTATTTGTGATAGCGCCTGCTGGGTGAGCGGGAGCACATCATGGTCGACGCGGTCGCGAAGCTGGAGCAACCAGCGAGCCATGCGCGCCTCGACCGGGTGAAGCGCATTGCAGGCTGAACCGAGTTGAAGCTGCATCAGCATAGCCCTGACGTGAATCTGGACCGCGTGCCGGATCGCGGGGCTCCGGTTGAACGCGGCGTGAAATCGCGATGCGGGGATCCGAAAGGCGGTGCCCGCCGCACGAACGATCGCCGTCATATCTGAAGGTGACGGCCCGAGCACCGAAAGCATGCCTACTGCCCCCTCACGCCCGACTGCGGCGGAGGCGACCGTGTGTCCGTCCGCCATGTCGATCATCAGCGAGATGGCGCCGCTATGAGGGAAGTAGACGTACTCGATTGCGTCACCCGCTCGCGAAAGGACCGCGTCCTGATTGAGCGCGATCGTCTCAAGCTCGGGCTCCAGCAGATCGAAGTCCGATGCCGGCAATGCTGCAAGAAGGCGATTTCCCATTCCTCGGCGAGACGTCACCGCGGGGAACCCATGGTGAGGCGTCCGCGACCATCTCCGTCTGGCGCGTCGTGGAACGGGAGCTTTAACACAAGTTTGAAAATGCCTTCCTTACGCATACTCACTCAAACGTGCTCTCAATCTCTAACAACAAATTCCAAACGCTCGGGCGCGAGGCAGGCCGCTCGGGGCGTCTCAAGAAGTTAGATGCAAATGGGCTACCGGACGCAACCGTAAAATGCGCATGGGTAACACCGTAAGCTTACGGGGACCGTATGGTTCCATTCCGGCCCACGGCAAGTCGCGGTCAAAAAGGCTGTTCCATTTTTGAAACTGCCGATCCGTGCGCTCAGAGAGATCAAACCTCGGGCGCAATGCGTCGCGAGATCGCGAACTCATATTCAGTGTGTCGCCCCTGCGAACGCAGGGACCCATAATCACAAATGCGAATTGGGAAATGAAGCTGGAGCCCGCGATCGTATCAACAACCACGAGCAGTGGTTATGGGTCCCCTGAGTTCGCAGGGACGACACCCGATGTTAGGCTCTTAGGTAATGACGTCAAATCCGTCCTCGTCATTGCGAGTAGCAGAGCGACGACTTGTTCGCATCCGCCTATTGGACCTTCACCAGCACGGCGAGCCGGCGGATGCCCTTGTTGCGATAGGCGTCGAGGAAGGCATAGTAGTCCTTGAACGAGACGCAGCCGTTGGACTGGCCGCTCGGCCCGAGCATGTAGCTGTGCGCGAGCAGTCCGTCGCGGCCGTAGATTTTTTCCTCGCCGCCGATCGGCGTCAGCCGCAGCGCCGGCACGCCGTGAAACAGCGCCTCGCGCGGCTTCAGTTCGTAAATATGCGGCGGCGTTACGCCCTGCATCCGCACATGCGAATATTTGGGATCGTCCATCTTCGAGCCCAGTCCCGAATGCGCCTCGAGCTGGGTACCGTCGGGCAGATAGACCTTGCGCGCGGTGATGTCATAGACGGCAGTCTGGCGATCATAGGGCGGCGAGCCGCCCATCATCGGGTTCTGGCTTCGCGTATCGATGATGCTGCCGGTGACGTTGGCGTCGGCGGATGCGAAAGCGAGCAGCGAGTTCTGCGAAGGCTGCTTGCCCCACAGTTTTTCAACCATGGTCTGCTTGTCGTTGGAAGCAATCGACATCACGGCGGCCTTGGCGCGCTGTGCCATATCGCGAACGGTGGAGCCGGATGCCTTCGCGGTCTTGGCTTCAGTCTCTGCCGGCGCCGGCGCAGGTGCGTTCAAGGCGAGCTTGGTGGCAGGGGCAGAAATCTTCGGCTTCGCCGCTTCCACGAGCTTCGGAGCTTGAACGGCTTTCGGCGCTTCGGCCGGCGGCGAAGCTTCCGCCAGTTTCGTCGGTTCGACGGGCTTAAATTCGACCGCTCTCGAGGGCTCGCCTTGCGCGGCGGCGGCTGCGAACCTTTCGTTGAACATCAGCGAACTCGCGACGTTCTCCGGGGCGGGCATCACCAGCGACTGTTGCGGCAGCGAGGCGAAAATCTCATTGAAGGCCGGCCGCACGGCATGCACCGCGACGGTGCTCGGGTTGTTGACGGCGGGCGCCTCGAAGCCGGCGTTGTTCACGGATGGATAGATGCTGGCGCCGAGCACGTTGGTGTAGACGGTCCAGGCGCAGCCCAGCACGAGGCCTGCGACCGCGATGCCGCCGAGAAAATATTGCGGAATGCCTTTGCGGGAGGATTTCCTGCGGCTGCGGGCCGCAGGACCGAACGCACGCGTACGCTTACTCATTCACACAACGCCCAGAACAACAATTCCACCAAGTCCCCTTTGATGCTGCGTCCGGAGACGTTGCCTGCAGCATCTCGCAGAGGCACAGAGCGTCATTAAGGCGACTTTTAGTTAAATCCGGCTTAAACGCGGGCGGATGTAAGGCGGGCTCAAATCCATGGAACTATTGGAGAAATTTCCCCACAATGATGCGGGCGCTGGTCCCCATCAGGGACACCCGGCGTGACGTAAACGCCGGATGTCCCATAACGGGCCAAGTTCGGCCTCAATCCTTGAATGGATCCAACTCGTTCTCGCCCGCCATCGCCACGGCGAACGGACGCAGCGTGTGCTGCACCCTGATCGAGCCGGCGTGCTCCGCGATCACCTCCGGCAATCGGCGATAGGCCATCGGGCTTTCATCGAGGTCCGCGCCGATCAACGCCACGCCACGCGATTGCAACCATGCGTCCATCTCGGCCCGCGTGAACCGGCGCTTGGCCTCCCTGCGGCCAAACAAACGACCCGCGCCGTGCACGGTCGAGTAGAGCGAAGCCTTCGCCTCGTCGCTGTCGACACCTTCGACGATGACAGCGTCGTCGCCCATCGATCCGCCGATGAAGCCACGCTGTCCCGGAAATGCCGGGGTCGCGCCCTTGCGAACCACCCACAAATCCTTGCCGCCATGGTTCTCCCGCCACGCGTAATTGTGGTGGTTGTGAACCATGTCGGTGATCGCGCCGCCGATGATCCGACGCACGCGCTCGACCACCCATTCGCGGCCGGCAGAGGAGTAGCGCCCGGCGAGTTGCATCGCCGCGATGTAGCGCCGCCCGATCTCGCTGTCCTCGTCGATGACGGCGGGCGGCACGTTCATGCCGTCCTTACCGCCGGCGGCCTTGAGATAGCGGGTCGCGCTGGTATGGCCGAGGCCACGGCTGCCGAAATGCACGCCGATCCAGACAAAGCCCTCCTCGTCGCGCATCAGGTCGACGTAGTGGTTGCCCGATCCGACGGTGCCGAGTTGCGACACTGCCTTCTGCCGATAGGCGCCCATGTCGGATTCACGCCACGCGTCATCATCGTCGAACAGTTCATGCTCGACCCGCTCGTCGTTGGTGCGACCGACGCCGAACGAAATCACGCTGTGCACGTCCCTGATGATCGTGCCGACATTGCTTTCGATCTGGCTGAACGGCGTATCGAGGCGCACGGCCATGTTGCCGCAGCCGATGTCGAAGCCGACGCCGGAGATGCTGATCTGCTTCTCATAGGCAATCACGCCGCCGACTGGCTGCGCATAACCGAGATGGCCGTCCGCGCAAATGACGCCGGCGACGGCGTTGCCGACCGACATGCAATTGCGCATCTGCGCGATCGTTGCGTCCTCGTGCTTGCCGAAGATCTTGAGCGGGCTGTTCTGGTATTGCGCCGCCTGCGGCTTGCTGGCGATGTCAGTGGCAACAGCCTCCGCATCGCGCACGAGCTTTTCCTTGCGCGCGGCGTCGCGAAACAGGCACCAGGTCGGCATCGGCCGCTGGCCGGGCCGGTCGATCTTGGCGTCGGGATCGAGCCCCGCTTCAACGGCCAAAGCCCTCGCGCGCTCCTGGTAGGGATCGGATCGCATCTCATCCTCCTTCACAACAATACTTCAATCCGAAGGCCGTTCCGGACTCCGGTGCGTCCCGTGTCAGTCGCGACACAGGTCGGTTGGGACAGGGAGGAATTATGAGGTCTAGCTTGCCACGAATGGCACACCGCGGATCGTTCCCTGCCTCGACGGCAGGGGGACACCCGCTGCCGTTTTACGCTGGTAGTTTGCTTTGGTGGTACGATTCACCAATCGAATACACACCAATTGCGCACGTCAAAGCACGACCGCGCCGGCGGAAGCGCGCGATCACATACATCAACTTCCGGATTTGTAAATAGGGCCTACAACGTCCGCGCGTCGCGGGCGCTAGTAGCTCAGCCGCGGATACCAGTCCTTGCCACGCCCTTCGGGCGTGGTGTCGAGAATGGTCCACAGCGGATCGAAGTCGGGCGCGCCGCGGGGGTCCTGTCCGGGATCGGCGGTCGACGGTCCCATTTCAGCGGACCAGAAATGGCAGATGCTGCCGTCACGCCGGGTGAACACGGTGTAGCCGGGCGCATCGGCATCCGCCGCACTGACATAGTCGCGCGTGTAATCGCCCGACGCATCGGAATAGATCCTGTGCCGTGTCCAGCCGCGCGCCTTCTTCGCCTCGATCAATCGCGCGATCGGCGAGCGCGCCACGAACACGAAGGCGATGCGCTGTTCGACGTCGGGCAGCTTGCCTTCCCAGGTGCTCATGAACGAGGTGCACATCGGGCACAGTTGTTCGCGCTGCGGGCCGAACATGTAGCTGTAGATCACGAGCGTCTGCTTGTCGCCGAACAGGTCCGACAAGGTGGCCTTGCCGCCCTCGCCTTCGAATTGATAGTTTTTCGTCACCGCGCCGCCCGGCGGCAACGCCCGGCGCAATTCGGCGACCCGTTCGATGTGACGGCGCAGTTCAATCTCATCGGCCAGCAATTGCTCGCGGGCGCGGCGATATTCGGCGCTCTCGTTGGGAAAGCGCACGCTGTTTCCGCGGGCGAGGTCGGCGGCGGGTTTCAGGGCGGAACTGGACATGGCAACACCTCGGTTGTGGTCGAGTGGTTACAAGACGTTTCGCGCCTCTTCGATCCGACACCTGCGCAACGGAAATTTCGCTGTTCCTGCCGCAGTTTCGGTCCATTTTCGAGCCATTTCTGTGCTGTTTTACCGGATCTTTTTGCCGAACCGCCGGATCGGAAGACTTCGCCGAACCTTACCCGCCGAAGGCCGACATACTATTGGCTTTGCATTGGATCGCGGCTCGATACGGTGCCGTATCATCCTACTCCTCTGTTTCGCCGCACCCCAAAAGGGAGCCGCCATGACAATGCTGGCACGCGCCGGATCGATCGCCTTCGCAGGCATGCTGCTGTTCGCCGGAGCGGCGGCGGCGCAGCCGGCAAAATCAGGCTGCACGTCCGCGTCGACGGCCCAGGGAACGCAAACACTGCATTGCCAGAACGCGATCACGATCGTGGCCGAAAGCGGCGCGAAGTTCGAACTCAGGGATCGCAACCGTGATGGCCAGGTCGATTCCGTCGAACTCAGTAACAAGGCCCTGCTGCTCGAAGTGCCGAAGAAGCCGGGCCGCGTCAGGCTCGAGGTGATGACGCCACAGGCGATTGCCGCGGTGCGCGGTACCAAATGGACGGTGGACGCCGAAGGTGCAAAGACATCGGTCTTCGTCGTCAACGGCCGCGTGCGCGTGGCGCGCCCCGCGGGCCGCGGCAGCGTCGTACTCGGCGCCGGTGATGGCGTCGATGTCGAGCCGTCGGGCGAGTTGATCATAAAGCGCTGGCCGCCTGCGCGCGTTGCGGCCCTGATGGCAAGATTGGGACAATAGAAGCCGAGCGGATGAATCGTCGACGCCTTCATATTCTGGTTGTATTGCTTTGCACGGGATTATGGGCAGGCGCGATATGGCTCGGCCATTCGGCCGGCCATTTGCGGTTTCTCGACCGGCTCGAGTCGGCATTGACCGACGTGCGCACGCTGGTGCGCGGCGTGAAGGCGCCGGCGGACCTCGTCACGATCGTTGCGATCGACGACACCCTCGTCAAACTCGTCGGCACCTATCCCCTGCCGCGCGCAGAGATAGCCAAAATCGTCGAGGCGATCGCGCGGCTGGAGCCCAAAGTCATCGCGATCGACCTCCTGCTGATCGACAAGGGACCGGCCGACGGCGATGCGGCGCTTGCGAAATCGCTCGCGGCGGGTCCGACGGTGCTTGCAGCGGCTGCGGTATTTTCGAACACCGTTCAGCCTTCCGCGGAGAACGATGGCCCACTGGCCGGCCTGCCGAAGGCCAGCCGCTTCCTGCTGCCGCTGCCGGCATTCGCCGACCGCGCGGAAGCCGGTATCGCCAATGTTGCGACAGGCCAGACCGGCACGCCGCTCTCGGTCCCGATGCTGTTCCGGACACGCGACAAGATCGAGCTGTCGTTTCCGCTCCGTGTCGCATCGATCGCGATCGACCAACCGCTGACGATCGAGCCCGACCGCCTCAGGTTCGGCGATCGGCTGATCCCAACCGCCTCCCACTATGCGCTGCCGATTTCCTATTACGGGCCACGCCAGACCATTCGCACGATCAGTGCCGCCAATCTGGTCGACGGCCAGATCGACAAGGAAGCGATTCAGGGCCGCATCGTCGTGCTCGGCGCGACAGCAACCGGCGCCGGCGACTTCTTTCCGACGCCGTTCGATTCACTGATGCCTGGGGTGGAAATCATTTCCACTGCGATTACGCATCTGGTCGCAGGAGACGGCCTCGTGCGCAACCAAGCGGTTCGCATCGCCGGCGCGATCACGGCGATCCTGCTGCCGATGTTGCTGGTCGGTTTGCTGGTGTGGCGGCGAAACCCGATCGGTCTCGTGGCGGTCAGCGCGGTCGTGCTGGCATGGGCGACCGCTAACACGATTGCTTTCGCGCACGGCATCTGGCTCGACGCCGCGACGACCATTGCGGCAGCAGCGCCGCCGCTCATGCTGTTCGGCGCGGTCCAGCTATGGTCGGGCCGGCGCAGCGCCCAGCATCTCGCCGTGCAAAACAGGCTGCTCGAACAATTCCAGACGCCGGGCCTGCAGGAATGGCTAACACGCGATCCTGACTTCCTGCTGGCGCCGGTCCGGCAGAATGCCGCAGTCGTGTTCGTCGATCTCTCTGGATTTACCTCGCTCAGCGAAACGCTCGATCCGGATGCCACGCGGGGGCTATTGAAGGAATTTCACGCGCTGGTCGACAAGGAAGTGACGCGATGCGGCGGCATGATCACGAGTTTTCTCGGCGACGGCGCCATGATCCTGTTCGGCCTGCCGAAGCCGGCTGAGGATGACGCTACGCGCGCGGCACAATGTTCGATTGCGCTCTGCGTCAAGACCGAACGCTGGATCGAAGCGTTGCCGCCGCCGATCGCCGTGCGGATCGGCTTCAAGATCGGCGCGCATTTCGGGCCAATCGTTGCCTCCCGGCTTGGCGGCCGCAACCATCAGCACATCACCGCGACCGGTGACACCGTCAACGTCGCAAGCCGGTTGATGGAAGTGGCGGCCCGCCACGATGTCCGGCTGGCGCTCAGCGACACGTTGCGCATCGCAGCCAAACGCACCGGCGCGCGGCTGAAAACCGGAAGCCTTGCCGGTCCCGTCGAAGCGCAGATTCGCGGCCGATCAGGCTCGCTCGCGGTCTGGCTGTGGCGGAGCGAACGCCCCACGCTGGACCAACGCACGCATCGCGACGCCGCCGAGTGACTGGCCCACGCGTCCTATCGCAGTTCCGGCGGCGGCGTGCGGTCAAACACGTCGCCCTTCGGGCCATGCATGAGATGAAGCGCATAGGTCTCGATCACGAGCGGGCCGCGCTTACGTTCGACTTCACCGATCTTCTCGACGCGGACGAACTTGTCCTTCAACGGAGCATCGTCTCGGAGGACCTCGCGGACGTAGAGCAACGGACCTGCGAGCTGCGCCGCATCTGGCACGGGCATGTTGACCCAGCGGAAGCGCTGGCTGTGCTGCGTCACGCAGGTGCCCTTCGGCAGGTAGAAAGCGAGCCAGCCGGTGGTGCCATAGTCAGAGGCCAGCACGCATGTCGCTCCCGTTCGCACCCGCGCCGCCTCAATCGCATCGGCCGTCTCGCGCCAGCCGACGCCGACGCTGCGCACGGTGGCATCGCGGCGATAGCCTGACAGCATGCCGCTGTCGGCCTGCACGACCAGCAGCACGAACATCAGGACGCCACTTGGCACCGCCCAGCGCCGGCAGAAATCGACCAGGCGCTGCCAGCGCGACTCCCACTCGACCAGATGGGCGGCGACGGCGGCGGCGATGGCAAACGCCGGGTAAACCGGCGCAAACCAGTTCGCCTCGACGCGCGCATGCAGCGAATGCCAGACGAAATAGGCGACGATGATCCAGAACATCACGTTGACCAGCGTGCGCACCGGCAGCGCGCCGGCCCGGCGGCGGAGAAGCGCGTACAGACCCATTGCGCCGAGGATCCAGACCAGCGGCGTCGCAAACGCGATCTGGGTCGGAATCAGTTCAGCGATATAGACCGGGCGGAAATCCTCGATCCGCGCCCGCCCCATCTGCTTGATGAAGGACACCCAGTGGTGCTCGGCGTTCCACAGAATGACCGGCGCGAAGAGCGCTAGCGCAACGAGCCCACCGAGATAAAGCCAGGGCGAGACCAGCCAGTGCCGCAGTTTGGGAACCGCGATCAGCCAGATCAGGATGGCGGGTCCGAAGAACAGCGCAGTGTATTTCGACAAGAGCGCGCAACCGGCCGCTGCGCCGACCGCCAGCCACCACACGCCGCGGCCGGTCTGCAGCACCTTGGCGAGCGCAAACAGCAGGAGACTGGACGCCACCAGGAGCGGCGCGTCCGGTGTCACGATCATGGTGCCGACGGCGGCCATCAGCGTGATGTTCAAAAGGATTGCCGACGAGGCCGCTACGCGCCGGCTGCCAAACAGGATGGCGGCGGCCTGGTAGATCGCCCAGCTCATCGGCAGCGCCAGCAGGATCGAGACCAGCCGCACGCCGAACTCGGTATCGCCTGCGATCAAGGTGCCGAGCCGGATCACCACGGCGACCATCGGCGGATGATCGTAATAGCCGCCGGCAAGATGCTTCGACCACATCCAGTAATAGGCTTCGTCGAAGGTGATCGGCGTGAACGCGGCAGCGATCAGGCGTAGCGCGATCAGCGCCAGGATCGCCAGACCCGTGTTGAGGGCAACCCGCGCCTCGTTCGAGGTCATCTTCCGATTATCGCCTGCGCCAGACGAACAGACCGGACATGGCATAATTCCAGACCACGCCCATCAGCGCGCCGGCAAGCCCCGCGAGCCACCAGATCGGCTCCTGCTCGAAGATCGAGAACGCCACCCCGACGTTGGCAAGCAGGCCGACGCCGCACACCAGATAGAACAGCAGCAGGCCGCGCAGGATCGCAAATCCCTTCAGCCGCTGGTCGCGATAGGTGAGGAAATTGTTCAGAATGAAATTGCTGGTCATCGCGACCAGCGCACCAATGGCCTGCGCCTCAGCAAACCGGGCATTGAAGATTTCGTGCGCGATGAACAGCGCCACGAGATGTACGACAAGGCCGGTGCCCCCGACCATCGCGAACAACAGGAAACGCAGTGACACCACGTCATGCGTCAGCTTGGCCAGCACCAGCCCGAGGAAATCCAGCGCCACCATGGAGTCGAGTTTGCTCTCGCCATGCTGGCGCGAGCCGAAGGTATAGGGAATTTCGACGGCGCGCAGCTTGCCCTGCGCCGAGGCGACGATATCGAGCAGGATCTTGAAGCCCTGGGTCGAGAGCTGCGGCGCCAGTTGCTCGAAACGATCGCGGCGAATCATGAAGAAGCCGCTCATGGGATCGGCGATCTCGACCTTCAGCGTGCGCTTGGCGACCTCGGTCGCAAGCTGACTGGCGCCTGCCCGCTGCTTGTTGAAACTGTCGGCGCTGCCGCCCTCGATGTAGCGGCTGCCGACCACCAGTTCCGCCTCGCCGCTCCGCAGCAGCGCGACCATCTTCGGCAGTTGTGCTTCGTCGTGCTGCAGGTCGGCGTCGATCACCGCAGCGTAGGGCGCGCTCGATGCCAGGATACCCTCGATGCAGGCACCCGACAGTCCGCGTCGCCCGATCCGGCGGATGCAGCGGACGCGGGAATCCTTCCGCGCCAGCCCCCGCACCACTTCCCAGGTTCCGTCGGGGGAATTGTCGTCGACAAAGACGACTTCCCAGGCGATGCCCGCCAGCGTCGCCTCCAGCCGCCGGTACAGCACCGTCACGTTGTCGCGTTCGTTGAATGTAGGGACGACGACCGAAAGCTCAGGCAAACCGGCCTGCGACGGGGTTTCGGGGCCCGGTTTGATGGCGTCATTCATGGCCGCCAGCGTATATCCGCAGCCGCCTCACATGCCAAGGGTTCCGGAACAGCCACTCAATCGGGGAAAACGGCCTTAAAGAGGAGCCTTAAATGCCAACGACCACGAACAGAGGGCGCGCGTACACCCGGCGCAGCCAAACTATTCATGGTCGTTCCAGCGTCGGAGCCTTGAAGCTTCAACGTCGCCGTTGAATATAACATGGGAACACCGCCCGCGTTCCGCAAGGGGGGATCCGTCTCTCCTAATTCGGCACTTCCCGAATCACCGGGCCGCGCGGCGCTGGCGCAACAGGCGCCGGCTGCACCGGCGCCGGTTGCTGGATGCTGGCCGGTTTGGCGGGCTTTCCATACTGGCCGATCGGCCCGTAGGCGACAGCGACCACCATCACGATCGAGGCGACGATGGCTCCCAAAAGACCGGCGAATGACTGCGAATTCATACTCTACGTTCCCCTACGCCTGACCGGGAACTGATATCATGGAAAAAGCGCGTGGAGGAATAGTCCCTGCGTCGACCATTGAGAAAACCGGCCATCGAGTCCACCTTTCAAAATCTGACCACGCGAGTGCCGCGCGACCGACAAGCAAGAACCGCGATTAGATCGCAAACATGGCGGAGTCTCGACCTTTGATTTGACAGGGAATAGGGGAAGCAGATGTCGAATACAGATCAGGGCAAGCCGACCGGGAAATCCGGACGGCGCAACCGGAAGGGAGAGCGGGGCAAAAAGGCCGCTCCCCAAGAGAACCCGACGGTGAGCCCAACGGCGAACCCGGCGCCGGTTGAATTGCAAAGCCCGGATCAGGATCCGCCGCTGCAGCCGGAGCCGGCTCACGCGGAAAGCCCGAAGGTCGATCAGCCGGCCGTCGACGAGCCAGCCGTCGCCGCATCGCCGGAACCGCAGCCGACCGCGGCGCCCTCGCC
Organism: Bradyrhizobium sp. AZCC 1577; assembly: GCF_036924575.1. Classification (NCBI taxonomy): domain Bacteria; kingdom Pseudomonadati; phylum Pseudomonadota; class Alphaproteobacteria; order Hyphomicrobiales; family Nitrobacteraceae; genus Bradyrhizobium; species Bradyrhizobium sp. AZCC 1577. The sequence goes on along the minus strand of NZ_JAZHRQ010000001.1, from coordinate 3,738,839 downwards.
GGCCGAGGCCGCGCCAGCCGAGGCCGCATCGATCCAGTCCGCGCCCGCCGAGCCCGCTACGGAGCCTGCGCCGGTCAGCCTGCAGACCATCGCGAACGCCTATCGCGACTACACAAGGAAATCGCTCGAGGATTTCGGGTCCTTTGTCGAACAGCTCAGCGGCGTTCGCTCGCTCGACAAGGCGATGACGGTTCAAAGCGAATTTGTGAAGCGGGCTTATGAGACGTCAGTGGCCGAGTCGCAGAGGATCTGCGAACTCCACACCAAGCTCGCCAAGCAATCGCTGCAGCCGTTTCAGGGCCTGGTCGGCAAGGCGCCGGAGAGACATAACAAGCCATAACAAGCCCTGGGCGCGTTGAAACTACGGCTCTTGCGTAGAGCGAAAGGGAGAGGCTCCGGTTATCCGGAGCTTCTTTTTTTGAAATGCGCTCCACGAGACCGCGCGTTTGTATTCCGAAGGCCTTGCCGCCGCGGCGACAACTGGTCAATCGGAGCCGATTTGGCTAACATCCGTCAGCCCTCCCCCTGTCCGAAGAGTCTTCCAGTGAGCAAGCCCTCCAAGTCGACCGCAACCAGCAGCGGCAGCATCTATATCGGTATCGGCGGCTGGACCTTCGAGCCGTGGCGCGGCGTGTTCTATCCCGAGAAGCTGGCGCAGGCGAAAGAGCTATCCTACGCCGCCTCGAAGCTGACCTCGATCGAGATCAACGGCACCTATTACGGTTCACAGAAGCCGGAGAGTTTCCGCAAATGGGCGCGTGAGGTGCCCGACGGCTTCGTGTTCTCGTTGAAGGGACCGCGTTTCGCGACCAACCGTCGTGTGCTGGCGGAGGCCGGAGACTCCATAAAGCGCTTCTACGATTCCGGCGTGATGGAGCTTGGCGACCGGCTCGGCCCGGTGCTCTGGCAATTCGCGCCGACCAAAAAATTCGACGGGGCCGATTTCGGCAAATTCCTCGAACTGCTGCCGCGCAAACTCGACGGTCGCGCCCTGCGCCACGTGGTCGAGGTGCGGCATGACAGTTTCTGCGTGCCGGAATTCATCGCATTGCTGCGACAATTCGAGACGCCGGTCGTGTTCGCGGAGCACGGCAAATATCCCGCGATCGCCGACGTCGTCAGCGATTTCGTCTATGCGCGCCTGCAGAAGGGCAATGACGAACTGAAGACCTGCTATCCGCCAAAACAGCTCGACGCCTGGGCGAAGCGCTTTCAGGCCTGGGCCGCCGGTGGCGAGCCCGACGACCTACCGCGCGTCGAAAAGGCCAAGCCGAACAAGATGCCGCGCGACGTGTTCGCGTATGTGATCCACGAAGGCAAGGTGCGTGCGCCTGCGGGTGCGATGGAGTTGATCGAGCGCGTCAAATAATCAAACGCTCAGTCGAGCTTGATGCCGGCCTCGCGGATCAGTTTCGTCCAGGTTTCGTATTCGGACGCGACGAACGCATCGAGCTTGTCGTCAGGCAAATCCCACGGCTCGCCGCCGCTCTTCTCGAAGCGCTCCTCGAGTTCGGGCAGCGCGGCACGGATTTCCCGGCGCAGTTTGGCGATGATGTCCGGCGGCGTCTTTGCCGGCGCGAAAATGCCGAGCCAGGAATCGACGTCGAGGCCGGGCACGCCAGCCTCAGACATGGTCGGCACATCAGGCGCAAGCGGGCTGCGCTTCGACGACAGCACCGCAATGCCCCGCGCCTGCCCGGACTGCACGTAAGGCAGCCCGGCGGCCATCGAATCGAAGAACAGGTCGATGCGGCCCGCGAGCAGGTCGGTAAAGGCTGGCGGAGACCCCTTGTAGGGCACCTCCAGGAATTTGACGCCCGCAGCCTTCATGAAGGCAGCCGCTACCAGTTGCTGACCGGTGCCGACGCCTGCCGTCGCGACCGAGATCGAGCCGGGATTGGCCTTTGCGGCGGCGACGATGTCCGCGAGCTTGCTATGCGGTAAATCCTTGCGGCCGACCATGACGTAGCCGAACTTGTAAACCAGCGCGACCGGCACGAAATCCTTGCGCGGATCATAGCCGAGCTTGGAATAGAGCGCCGAATTGAATGCCATGTTGGAGAGCCCGCCGACCACCAGCGTGTAGCCGTCCGGCTCGCTCTGGCTTGCGGCCTGCGTGCCGACGACGGTGCCGGCACCGGGCTTGTTCTCGACCACGAAGGCCTGCCCCATCCGCTTCGACAGCGCATCCGCCAGATGCCGCCCGACCAGATCGTAACTGCCGCCGGGCCCGATCGGGACGATGATCTTCACCGGGCGATCGGGATAGCTTGTCTGGGCGTGCGCCGTGCCGCTAACGAGAAGCGCGAGCAGCCCTGCCAGCGTCCGGCAAAATCGGTTCATCGTGTCCCCCCGTGCATGCGGCCTTCGACAGGCTCTTTGCAGGGACTATGCGACATGCCGCGCCCGGCGGCAACGCGTCATATGGAAATCATCCGCGCACGACCGTAGCTTTCCCGATGACAGATCAACGCACCGGACATCGACATGGCCCGCAAGACCAAACGCCTCTTCACCATCGGCTATGAGCAAACGCCGGCGAAGGCTGTGCTCGACGAGCTGGAAGCGTCGGGCGTCAAGCTCCTGGTGGACGTGCGCGCCGTTGCTTCCTCGCGGCGGCCGGGCTTCTCCAAAACTCAGCTCGCGGCCGGCCTCGACGAGCGCGGCATCTCCTATCTGCACCTGAAGGGGCTGGGAACGCCGAAGGAGGGCCGCGAGGCGGCGCGCAGCGGCAAGTTCGATCTCCTTCACAGGATCTATTCCAAGCACCTGAAGACCGCTCAGGCCAAGGAGGAGCTCGACGAGCTTTCGGCGCTGGTGAAGCAATCGGGACCCGTCTGCATTCTCTGCTATGAGCGCGACCATTCTCATTGTCACCGCCAGTGGATTGCCGAGATCATCGAGGATCGCGACGGCGTGAAGGTGGAAAATCTGGTCGCGCCGCAGGTGTAGTCGAACCGTCATTGCGAGCGAAGCGAAGCAATCCACTTCTCCGCACGGGGATAGATGGATTGCTTCGTCGCTTGCGCTCCTCGCAATGACGGCGTAACCCGCAATCGCACCTTACCCTAGTCCATCCAGCCGGAACGTTCCCTCCATCATCTTCACGCTGCTGCCGCCGACGTGAATGGACGAAATCACGCCATTCTCTTTGCGGACGCGCGTCAGCAACAGGCTCGGCCGGCCCATGTCGATGCCCTGCCCGATCCGCAATTTCAGTTCGCCGTCCTTGGTGGGGTCGAGATCGGCAAGCAGCGCCGCACAGGCGGCCGTCGCGCTGCCGGTGGCCGGGTCTTCGGACAATCCACTGGCGCCCGGATGAAACATCCGCGCCTGCAAATCGCATGGCTTTTCGTCGGCCGGCACATCGCGTGTATAGAAATAGACGGCGTCGCTGTCGTCGCACGGGAAGGTTTTGGCGAACGCCGCGGCGTCCGGCCTGGCACGTCGCAGCGCTTCGCGGGAGGAAACTTCCACCGCGAGGAAGGCCAGGCCGACCGAGATGACCTGCGGCGGGTGACGGTCGGTCTTGACGTCGCTAGCCGACAGCGAGAGGCAAGCCGCCGCTTGTTCGACACTGACATGCGACATCCGTTTCAACGGTTGCGGCGCCGTGAATTCGGTGCTGACGACCTTGCCATGATCCGTCAGAATCTCGACCGGCACGAGGCCAGCCGCTTCCTCGAACAATAGCCGCGCCGGCGGCTTTTCCGCCAACGTCGCCAGCACGAAGGCGGTGCCGACATTGGGATGGCCCGCAAAGGGTATTTCGCGGTTCACGGTGAAGATGCGAACCTGCGCATCGTGAGTGGGCTCGCGCGGCGGCAGCACGAAGGTCGTCTCCGAATAGTTGAACTCGGTGGCGATCGCCTGCATCTGTTCGGTCGACAGCCCGTCGGCATCGAGCACGACGGCCAGCGGATTGCCGCCGAAGGCGCGGTCGGTGAAAACGTCCACAGTGATATAACGCCGCTGCATTCTTTTTCTCCCTATGCCAACCGCCACACGGCCATCGGCCGCTCATAGCCCCTGACTTCCACCTCGCCGAGCGAGACCGCATCGCGGCACGCTTCGCCGAGCGCATCGCGAACCGCTTCGGAGATCAGGAATTGCGAGTTGAAGTCCTTGTTGAGCGCTTCGAGCCGCGAGGCGAAGTTCACGGTGTCGCCGATCACGGTGTATTCCTTGCGCCGGGGCGAGCCGATGTTGCCGGCGACCACCTCACCGAGATGAATGCCGATGCCCATGCGCAGCGGCCAGCTAGTCACTTCGTTGAGCCGCTCATTGGCTTCCAGCATCTCGCGCGCCGCGGCGACCGCCCGGTGCGCCGGGTCCGGCGCTTGCAACGGCGCTCCGAACAACGCCAGGAATCCGTCACCCAAGAACTTGTTCACGATGCCGCCGTGGCGATCGAGGATGTCGACCAGCACGGCAAAGGCGCCGTCGAGCCGGTCCACCACTTCCTGCGGCGTACGTGTGCGCGCGCCGGCGGTGAAGCTGCGGAAATCGACGAACATGACCGCGACGCGGCGGGTGTCGCTGTCGGTCTTGGTGCCCTCGGCCATCAGACGTTCGACCACCTGTGGCGAGACGTGCTGGCCGAACAAATTGGTGATGCGGTCGCGCGCGGTCGCCGCCTTGATGCTCGCCTCGAACTGCCGCCGCAACTGGTGCCCGACCGCGCCGGCGAGCACGCCGCAGATCAGGATGATCAGGCTGCGCGCAGCGTGATAGTAGATACTGGGCTCGGCCTCTACGCCGGTCGGCGGGTGGTAGAACATCGCCATGCAAAACAATTGAACGGCGGCGACCGCGCCGGTGAAGGTGGAGAGCCAGAAGTCCAGCCGCAGCGTCGAGAGGATGATGAAGATGAAATAGGTCATCGGCACCACGAAGCCCAGCGCCGCGACCGACCCCATGCTGTTGATGTGCAGCGCCAGCGCGACCGTCGGCATCGAGGTCTCGATCAACGCGCCCAGATAGCGCCGGAATATCGGCAGGTCGCGCCCCTGACGCATGTGGCGGGCGATCGCCCCATGCACCCATAACTCGAACAGGATGAACGGCACGATGATCGAATAAAGATAATGCGGCTTGAGATTGCCGTGCCACACGCGGCTCACCGCCTCGGGCGCAACCAGGTAGACGGTCCAGAGAATGAGCGCCAAGAGCGCTGTGGTTGCGATCAGTGCCTTGATGCGCAGCAGCTCGGTCGCCATCACTTCCTGTGTCAGCGCGCGCTGGAAGTCGGCCGACACCGCCGGCTCTTGATCGCTCTTCCCCTTGCCCCAGAACTTCACTGTCTTCTCCGGAATGACGATGCGCATATAATCTCAATCGAGCGTGCGACGGAAGCGTGTCACGGCGATGGTCATCGCCACCAGCATCAGTGCAATGAGTGCAATCGTGTCGTATTGCAGGTTGGAAGGAGCCGCACCCTTCAGCATGATGGCACGGACGATGCGGATGTAATGGGTCAGTGGCAGTCCCTCGCCGAGATACTGCGCCCAGACCGGCATGCCCGCGAACGGAAACATGAAGCCGGACAACAGAATGCTGGGCAGGAAAAACATCATCGACATCTGCATCGCCTGCAACTGGTTCTGCACGATGGTGGAGAAGGTATAGCCGATCGACAAATTGGTGGTGATGAACAGCGTCGTCAGCGCCGCCAGCAGCGCCACGCTGCCGAGAATCGGCACCCCGAACAGCAAGGTCCCGATGCCGACGATCAGGGACGCCTGGATGAAGCCGACGATCACGTAGGGAATGATTTTGCCGAACATCACCTCCACCGGCCTGATCGGCATCGACAACAGGCTCTCCATGGTGCCGCGCTCGATCTCGCGCGTCACCGACAGCGCGGTGAAGATCAGCATGGTCATGGTCAGGATGGTGCCGACAAGGCCCGGCACGATGTTGAGCCGCGATTCCGCGGCCGGGTTGTAACGGGCATGTGCCCTGATCTCGAACGGCATCGCGGGCGGATCGCCGATGTGGAGGTCGTGCGCGAGCGCGGTCTGCACCACTGCGCCGAGCGTGCCCAGCGCGGAGCCGGCCGCGACCGGATCGGTTGCATCAGCCGCGACAAGGAGCGCCGGACGGTCGCCGCGCCGCACCGCCCGTTCGAAGCCACGCGGGATCTCGACCCCGAACAGCACCTTGCCGGACTGCAGCAGATCGTCGAATTCGGCGACGCTGTGTACTTCGCGGGTGAAGCGGAAATATTTGGTATTCTCCAGCGCCTTCAGCACCGATCGCGCCAGATCGCTGTCCTCCTGGATCAGCACCGCCGTCGGCAGATGACGCGGCGTGGTGTTGATGGCATAGCCGAACAGCAACAACTGCATCACCGGGATCATCACGATCATCGCGAACGAGACTCGGTCGCGGCGGAGCTGGATGAATTCCTTGACCAGCATCGCAAAGCTGCGCCGCCAGAAGCCGAAAGCAGGCTCCGGCACGTCGCGATTTTGGCTAGCAGCATCGGTTGCACTCATTGGAAATTGTCCTTTGAGCGGTTCATGAGATCGATGAATACGTCTTCCAGCGACGGCTCGCTGTCCTCCCAGCGCCATCCCCTCTTATCGCGATAAGGCGCGATGGTTGTCTGCAACGCGGACTTGTCGCGCCCCGAGACGTGCAGGCTGGTACCGAACGGCGCCACCATGTCGATGCCGGGCTTGCCGGCAAGCTCGGCCGCAAGCCCGTTGAGGTCGTCGCCGGAAACCGTGTAGGTCGACAACGCCGATTTCGCGATCACGTCGTCCACCGTGCCGTGCGCCAGCAGGTGGCCATAGGCGATATAGGCGATCTCGTGACAGCGCTCGGCCTCGTCCATGTAATGCGTCGAGACCAGCACCGTCAGCCCTTCGGCGGCGAGCGCATGGATCTCGTTCCAGAAATCGCGCCGCGCCTTGGGATCGACGCCGGCCGTCGGCTCGTCCAATAGCAGCAGTTGCGGATTGGGCAACGTGCAGGCGCCGAGCGCCAGGCGTTGCTTCCAGCCGCCGGAAAGTTCTCCGGCAAGCTGCTCCTCGCGGCCGCTCAGGCCGATCCGCCGGATCATGTCACGTGCAGCGCCCCGCGCGTCGCGCATGCCGTAAAGCCGCGCGACGAATTCGAGATTCTCGCGTACCGAGAGATCCTGATACAGGCTGAAGCGCTGCGTCATGTAGCCGACCAGGCGCTTGATCTTGTCGGCGTCGCGGCGGATGTCGTAGCCGAGGCAGGTGCCCTCGCCGGCATCCGGCGTCAATAGCCCGCACAGCATGCGGATGGTGGTGGTCTTGCCGGAGCCGTTCGGCCCGAGAAAGCCGTAGATCGAGCCGCGCCTCACCTGCATCGAGAGGTCATGCACGACCTCGCGGCCGCCGAACGATTTTGATAGGCCCTCGACGTTGATGGCGATGTCGGGGCCTGATGCAGGCACTGTATTCATCGCTTGTCCGCCATCGGCGTCCGGGGATTAAGGAACACGCTGATCGGCTGGCCGACACGCAAGACGTCGGGCCGGCTCGGCCGCGCCTGGATCAGGTAGACCAGCTTGTTGCGCTCATCGAGGCTGTAGATCACCGGCGGGGTGTATTCCGCCGTCGTCGCGATGAAGTAGATTTTTGCGGTGAGATCGGGCGCGCAATTGTCGCAGGTCACCCTCACCTCGTCGCCGATCGCAAGCTTCGGCAGTTCTGTCTCGGGCACGAAGAAGCGAATCTTCATGTTGCCGGGCGGCATGATCGACAGCACGGGCCGCTGTGCCGGCACCATCTCCCCTTCGCGGAAATAGATCTGCTGGACGGTGCCGCCGACCGGCGCGAAGCCGCTCCGCCGCGCGAGGCGAGTCTGCGAAGTATTGACGCGGGCTTCCGCGACGCGCAACGCCGAGGTTGCCGAATCGAGGTTGGCCTGCGTACCGGAGCCGGTCTTGCTCAGCGACGCCGCGCGGTCATAGGTCTGCTGCGCATTGGCGAGCGTCGCCTTGTTCTGATTGAGGTCGGCCTGCTGCAAATCGTCGTCGACGGTGTAGAGCTGCATGCCGGGCTTCACCTCGTCGCCCTCGCGCACATTGAGTTTTGTCACACGGCCGCTTTCGTCGGGGCTGACAAAGATCATGTCGGCCTCGACCCAACCCTGAAAACCCGGGTCCCTGCGCTCGTTGCAGCCCGAGAGCACGGCGGCGAGCGCCAGCGCGGCCAGGATCGTTATCGTTCGCGACGAAGTCATGCCGTCCTCCGCTCGCCAAAAATCAGATCGAGATGCACCCGAAACATTTCGAGGGCATCCAGTGGCGCATGTCTGCTGAAAAGGCTCTGCCAGATCACGGCAATGAGCGCGGGCGCCACCATGATTTGCGGAAACCGCGCCAGGTTCTTGTGTTGAATCTCGCCGCGCGCGATGCCGAGTTCGATCAGCGCGCGCATGCCCGCAAGGCCTCGCGACACCACTTCGCGGTAGTAGAAGTCGGCTACTTCTGGAAATCGCGGGCCTTCGGCAACGATCAGCCGCACGAGGTCGCCGCGCCGCGTGGCGGCCACCTCCTCGATGAAGGTTTTGGCAAAGCCCTCCACCATGTCGCGCACCGATGCCCCGGGCTGCGGGGGCGTCGCCCAGAGGCGGGTGACCAGCGGCACGATCGCGGTCCGGATCAATTCCTCGAACATCGATTCCTTGTCCTTGAAGTGCAGGTAGATCGTGCCCTTGGCGACGCCGGCGCGCTTGGCGATGTCGTCGAGCCGCGTCGCCGCAAAGCCGCGCGCGATGAATTCGTCCATCGCCGCCGCGATGATGGCCCCGCGCCGCTCGGCAGCGCGCTCGGCGCGGTTGGAGGCCGGCTTGGGTTTCGAGGAGGCCGGTGCCCTCGCCGCGGCTCGGCGCTCGGCCGGCTTCGGGGCGGATTTCCTGGCGCTTTTGGTGGCTTCATTTGTCATGCCCTATTTATGACTGACTGGTCAGTCATTGTCAATTTCGAACAGAGCCGAGGCTTTCACATGGACGTGACCCGGGCTGGAGATTCCTCGATCGCGCTGCCTCTTGGAGGATCTTGCGCCTAGCGGAAGGAGCGTCACATCCCATGCATGCGGGATGGGTCCTTGCGAGCGCCACAACGGGTCGTCATGCCCCGCGAATGCGGAGCATCCAGTACGCCGCGGCCTCTCGGTTCAATCATTGGCGTCTCTGGAATACTCGATCGTCCGCCGGACGCCTGTCATCGGGCGCGCATTCGCGCGACCCGTTGGCGGACGATGACAGTGAATATGCGTCAGCGCTCTCGCGACGCATCGCATCTCTTTGCGCTTATTGCACACGAGACCGCGGGTGCAGCAAGCACCCGGCATTCCCCGCTCCCTCGTTCTCGAGGAGGGACGCCAGATTGGCAAGGCAGCGATCTACGCGACAAGGGGGCAGCCACGCGCTCAGTTCGGGTCGATCGAAGAGCCGCTGCCGTTTTTAAGCGCGATGCCTTGGTTTGCATGATTGCTTACAAGGAACTTTCGGTCCTGTGCGGCGTCATAAGTGATGCGGCCAAGGCTTGGCACGGGAGGTGCCATGTCGAAGTTCGGCGTTACAGTGATCGCTGTCGTACTGGTGACCGCGCTGTCGAGTGCCGCCACTGCGAAAGGGCGCGGACATTTTGGTCTCGGCCCACTGAGCAGCGTGAAATCCGCATTCGCCCGCGTGCTTGCGCCAGGGCTGATTCTTGGCCGCCCCAAGCATCATCGCCGGGTACATGTCCGTAGGATCAAAAACGCTCCCGTCGCTTTAAAAAACGCACCGGTCGCTTTACAAAACATCCCGTCCGCGACGAACCAGCCCTCCGGCGAGGAGGGGTTGGTTGTTGGCAGGCTATTCACCGACCCTGCGGCACGAAAGCAGATTGCCGCGACTGCCGCGCTTGCTCACTGGCATGGTGACCGTGACACTACAGACGGGTGGTGGTCGCATGGCCATGGCGGATATGGCTGGGTTGGGCCGCTGTTCTGGCCGTTCGCCTACAATGATATTTATGGTTATGCCATCTTCGGCGATGGCATGGGCTTCTGGGACTACGGCTACCCCGACATTTACGCCGGAATCTTTGGGCCTTACGGCAGTGACGAACTAGCTGCTTACATGACTCCGGATTCTTCCGGCCGAAGAGAACGAAGGATCCCGCCGCTGCAGCAGCTCTGCGGTGATGCCGGCCACGAAATTGCCGGTCTCGCCATTGATCAGATTCAGCGGGCGATTCAACCGACCGAGGCGCAACGGGCCGCTCTGGATCGTCTTGCCGACACATCTAACTCGGCCGCTCAGATCATTCAGGCATCTTGCCCGATGCAGCCCGCATCAACCGCGCCGGCCCGATTGGCCCTGATGCAGCAGCGCACAGCGGCTATTCTCACTGCAGTAATATCCCTGGAGCCGCTGCTAGGGGAGCTTTATGATCTGCTGAATGATGAGCAGAAAACACGGCTCAACGCGCTCGCTGACGATCAGCTCAAGACGGCGTCCGCAAACGGGGCCATGAAAGCGTCGGCCCAAGGCTGCGAAGCGTCCCTGCCAGCCGCGTTGCAATGGCCGGCTGGCGAGATCGAGGCCGCGCTACACCCGAACGAAGCCCAACGCGACGCGCTTGAACGGCTGCGGCGTGCCAGCGCCAGAGCTGTCGAGATGCTGAGCTATGAATGTCATCCGAAAGATGCGATCACCCCACGCGCTCGCCTCGCCGCGATGGATGGTCGGCTCAGTACCATGCAACAAGCCATCAATCTGGTGAGCGACGCTCTGGAAGACTTCTATGCTACGCTGAGTGATGAGCAGAAGTCTCAATTCGAGCTGATCGGACCAAAACGAGCGCCGTAATCAGACGGCTTCCTGGCGCCAAACCGACCGCAATTCCAGTTCCCGACCGATCGGCGCGCTCACCCCTTGCGCATTTTGCTGAGCAGGTAGTTGTCGTAATAGTTCTCCGCGATCTGCGTATAGAACAGCACTTCCTTCATGTACGCGTCGTGGCTCTCCTTGGTCTTCTTGAACAGCGGGCTCTTCTCGGCGATTTCGTTCAGATGGTCCTGCGTGGCCTTGTAGCAGGCTTCCATGACCGGCTGCGGAAATGCGCGCAGCTCCGCTCCATTGGCGACAAGCCGCTTCAGCGACGCAGGATTGACGCTGTCATATTTTTCGATCATCCACGCGCCGGCTGCCGAAGCGGCCTGGTTGAGGATCGCCTGGTATGGCTTGGGAAGCGCATTCCACTTCTCCTCGTTCACGGCCATGTGCAGCATGGCTCCGCCTTCCCACCAGCCGGGAAAATAGTAATACTTCGCCACCTTGTAGAAGCCGAGCTTCTCATCGTCATAGGGACCGACGAACTCCGCGGCATCGATCGTTCCTCGCTCGAGCGCCGGATATACGTCACCGCCCGCGATCTGCTGCGGCACGACGCCCAGCCTTGCAAGCACATGGCCGCCCATGCCTGCGATGCGGAATTTCAGGCCTTTGAGATCGTCGACGGTCTTGATCTCCTTGCGGAACCAGCCGCCCATTTGCGTGCCGGAATTGCCGCACAGAATCGCGTGCGCCTTGAAAGGCTTCAGCGCCTCGTTGCAGAGATCAGCGCCGCCGCCGAACGTCCACCAGGAATGCTGATGGCGATGGTTCATGCCGAAGGGCGCGCCGGTCGCGTAAGTCAGCGCCGGCTCCTTGCCGATGTAGAAATACAGCGGCGTCTGCGCGATCTCGACGGTCGAGGAGCTCACCGCATCAAGCGCCTGCAGGCCGGGCACGATCTCGCCGGCCGCAAAGGTTTGAATCTGAAACTTGTTGTCGGTGGCATCAGCCACGTATTTCGCGAAAGTCTGCGCCGTGCCGAAGATGGTTTCGAGCGACTTCGGAAAGCTCGAGGTCAAACGCCACTTGATCTCGGGCGCTGCTTGCGCGATCGCAGGTGCCGCAACCAGCGTCGTCGCGCCGACCACGGCGCTGCCTTTGAGGAACGTACGGCGTTTCATGATGTGCTCACTCCCTTAAAGGAATGCCGATTGGCGTGGGGCAAAGCGCCTTCCGGGTCCGTTTGATCTCATCATAACGGACTTCGAGGCATGCGTGAAAGCACAACCTCGTCAGGCGAATTGTCGCTTGAACCGCCTCAATCGGACCAGCATTATTTGTCCCAGGGGTGCCGTCTCCAGAGCGCCCTCTCCTGGGAGGTTACCGATGAAAGCATTCACATTGGGTGCGGCGATCGCGCTTGCGTTCTCCGCCGCTGCCTACGCGCAAGCGCCAACCTGGACCGTTCCGTCCGAAAGCCAGCGCTGTCCGTCGAAATGGGGCGCGGCCGACGAGCGCGGTTCGGCCAATCACCAGAAGCCCGCGGCCGTGATGAACGCGGCGAAGCTGATCAGGAACGGCGAGGTGATCGAGCTCGCGCACGTGCTCGGTCCCAGCATGGCGTTCTTCGGAACGCGGCGCTTCGACATGCATACCAAGCGCACGTTCATGAACCAGTTCTCCAACATGCGCGGCTCGAACGAAGAGATCATCATTACCGAACTCGGCCAGGTCGGCACGCAGTTCGACGGCTTTGCGCACCAGACCCATCTCAATAGCTGGTACAATTGCCAGAAGGTCGACGAGAATAGCGATCGCACCGGATTCAAGAAGTTCGGAATCCATAATGTGGGCACGCTGTTCACGCGCGGCGTGCTGATCGACGTCGCGGGCTTCAAGGGCGTCGACATGCTGGGCGACAATTACGAAATCACCGTGGAAGATCTCGAAGGCGCCCTGAAGAAGCAGAACCTGACGCTGCAGCCCGGCGACGCGGTGATCATTCACACCGGCTGGGGCAAGCTCTACGGCAAGGACAACCCGCGCTATGTGAAATCCTGCCCGGGCATCGGCGTGCCAGCCGCGCTCTGGCCAGCCGCAAGGGACCCGATGCTGCTCGGCGCCGACAACTGGCCGGTCGAAGTGGCGCCCAACCCCGACAAGCAATTGTCGCTTCCGGTGCACCAGATCGCGCTCGTGGTGAACGGCATCCATCTGTTAGAGAATCTCAAGCTCGACGAGCTCGTGCAAAAGGGGCGTCGGAGAATTCGCCTTCGTGATGCAGCCGCTCAAAATTCAGGGCGGGTCCGGCTCCACGGTGTCGCCGATCGCGGTGAGGTAACGAGTAGTGAACAAGTAGCCCGCACGAGCGAACGGGCCGCGCATTCGCGCGACCCGTTGGCTCATGCGGGCTACGCTTGCTACTCCTCGGTCGGGCCCGGAAGGAGGCGGCGAAGGCGCTGAGCTTCGCGCCACGTCGCAAGACCCTCCTTCCCAAGTCGAGCGAGCCTGGTTGCCAACTGCACGAGGATGAGCGTGATCATGGCTGCCGGCCCGCTTTAGCAAGCAGACGCCCGGCCTGATGCTCGGCGTCGTCGGTCGGTTTGAACCCGCGGGCGGCAAGGTACTGCGCAACGACACGGTCAGCCCGCCGCTGACGGGCTTCGATTTGAACGCGCAACAATCGGGTGAAGAACGAGGGCTTTCCGGTCGGGGCAGAAAACCAGGCCCCAGTGGTGAGTACGTTCGCCATGGATGGCTCCTTTATCGGAGTTGTCCCTGGGCGAATTTCCTTCCCTGATGCGAGACATAGGTATTGGTGCCAACAAATGCGAGACCAAATACCTCGCACCCATGCATCAATTTTGCACCTTGCCGCGCAAAATGCCCGGCGCAATCACATGGCTGTAGTATCAAATACGCATGTCCGCCGACCCAGGCGAATCATCTGATCTGCGAAATCACTGGGCGGAGTGCGAGTCGCGAGCGCTCACTTCGCGAACGGGTTCACCCAGCCTCCCCGGCCCGTGGGCGCGCGCGGCGGATAGGCGGTCTCGAGATAGCTCAGGACCTTTTCGCGATCCCCATCGTCGAGTGGCGGCATGTTGTGGCGGCGGATCATCAGGTTGATCGAATCCTCCCACTGCGCGCGCGTCATGCCCTGCTGCGCCACCAGGCGGAAACCGTGGCAGGCGGTGCAGGCGTAGAAGGTCTCGTCGCGGCCGGGACCTGCGGGAAACTGCTCCGGACTTTCCTCGCGTGGCGCAAAGCTTGTCTGCGCCGTGGCCGACACGATCCAGAGCGCGCCGGCCATCGCGAGCCACACCAAGCGCTGCATCATCCGACCAGCACGGCGATTCGGTGCATGGCGTTGCCGCCATAGCCTTGCGGATTCCAGAAGCCGGCCTGATGCGGCTGCATCGCGCCCTTGGAATCGGTGGCGCGCGCCCAGATCTCGAAATAGCCGTCACTCGGCAGTTTCAAGGTCGCGGTCCAGCGCTGCCAGTCATACTTGTTCTTCGGTTTCTCGAGCTTGGCCCGCTGCCAGCTCGCGCCGAAATCGGTCGAGACATCTACCTGCTTGACGGTGAGATCGCCGGCCCAGGACGCGCCGCGCAGCTTCAGCTCCTTGGTGCCGGCCGCGAACTTCGCTCCGTTCGCAGGATTGGTGATGATCGAGCGCACCGGCATCGATTCCAGAATGCGGAAGTTTGCCGGATCGGCCTTGTCGCCGGGCACCATCGGCTTGATCGGGGTGCGGTAGGAAAACTCCGTCATGCCGGGGCCGTCATGCTCGCGGTCGCGGATGGTGATGCGCGTCAGCCATTTCTGCGAGGCCGAGCCTGACCAGCCCGGGACGATCAGGCGTACCGGCCCGCCATGGATGTTCGGCAGCGGCTTGCCGTTCATGGCCCAGACGATCATCGTGTTGGGGTCCACCGCCTTCTCCAGCCGCACGCCGCGCGAGATGGTCGGCTTGCTGGCATCGCCGGACAGATGAAGATCGGCCGCATAATGTGCGGTGTATTTTGCTGATGGCTTCAGGCCCGCCTTCTTGAGCAGATCGGCGAGCGGCACGCCGGTCCATTCCGCGCAGCCCGCCCCGCCATTGGTCCACTGGTTGCCACGCGCCGGCGGTGAGAACTGTGACCGGCCGTTGCCGCCGCATTCCAGCACCATGCGCCGCGTCACGGCCTTGTATTTCGACTTCAACTCGCCGAGCGTGATCTCTATCCTGTTGTTGACCTCGCCATCGATGGTGATCTTCCAGGCGTCGGGATCCTTCGCCGCCTCGGGGATCTGCCCGTTGTTGCGGATGTAGAATTTCTCGATCGGCGTGGTGTCATCGTCGAGCAGGCTTTCGGGCGTCTCGGCGACCAGCGGCCGCTCGCCGAGCACGACCAGCCCCTCGCTCTTGCCAGGATATTTCAGGTGTTGCGGTCCCTTGGCCGGCGCGGGCGTGGCGGCCGACGGGGGCGCGGCCGGAGCGGCCTGCGCATGGGCCTGAGGGATTCCGCCGCCGTTGCGCGAGAGCGGCATCCCGCCTCCGATGACGGTGCCGATCGCAGCCAGTCCTGAGCTGCCCAAAAATCTGCGCCGGCTGGTATCGAAATTGTTGCCATTGGGCGCATCGCGCCCGGACTCCCGCGCCATGATATCCTCCCTCGTTGCCCTATGCCGGGCTTTTTGGCCGCAGTTCCCTTCCGGAAACCCGGCTGGCGGGAGTATTTGCGGTTTGCGGCCCTGCCGCAAGATGGCCTGGAGGAGCTGCCGCGCAGGATCGTGCGCTTCGAGGCGTCCGGCATTGGCGTCAATTTGTCGCTCGACAGGGCCCACAAACCTTGCGAGATTCGCAAAATGCGACCGCCGCACGAGGAAGGCGGGACATGCTTGTCGTCAGACTCTTGTCGTCAGACTTGCATTGCTCGCAACTTTTGTACTGGCAGCAGTCATCATCACCGGTCGCTGAGGGGCAGTATCGTCGTCTATCGAGGCATCGCCCGATAGCCAAGTCAAAGTTGGAAACAGCGGAGACCTGCCATGACTAGTATCGAAGAAGCTCCGAGCAAGCTCGTTCTGAAAGCGGGCTCGACCACGGTTACGTTCGACAAGGATGCCGGCAAAGCGATACTGCAGAAAAAAATGCTGCTATGGAACAAGAAGCCTGTCGAGTTCCCGCTCTCCGAAATCGACGATATCGCGGTGAAGTCCGAGGTGGACGGTCTTTCAGGCGCACCAATCCACCACAGCGTTATGCACAGGCGTAATGGCGAGATCACCGTCCTGACAACCGAGGAAGCCAAGGACGCCGCCGAGACGGTCAAGAAGCTGCGTGGATTTGTCGGACTGCAGAGTTGAGGCGCAGCAGGACGGTTGCCGCTCGGTATCCGCTCTTGTGCGGACACGACGGCACGCTGTCTGACGGCACCATTTCGGCCATTGGAACAAGCTGACATTGTCACCGCTCCCGATGGGTGTCCGCTGGCGAAGGAACGTGAGTCGGAACGATGTCCGTTCGTCGGGGCTTGTAGCGGCGTGACCGATTGCCCGCCTCGTAGGCTCACACGGTCACATCCAAGGAGCAACAACATGACCCCACACATCTCCGAGGAACCTTCTGCCAGGTTGATCGACTGGAATTCCTTCGTCATCGTGGGCAACACAATGCCGCCTCGAGATCCTGAAGACGAAGACGACGAAGAGGAAGAGGAAGAGGACGAAGAGGAGGAGGAGGGCGCAGACGAAGCGCCGGTCATACGCGAGCCGGACGAAGACTAAGCGAGATGCCTGCGCATCAAAACGAACGCCCGCCGACCGCTCTGAGCTTGTCGGTCGACTGCTCTAGGTATGAAACTTCAGCCCGTCGACTATCTTGTCGATCACCTTGCGCTCGGCACGAACAGCGAACGCCGACCAGGTTGAGTTCGGCGCGGATCACGCCCTTAACCACCCGCGGTTGGCAGCGTCATGCGTCGACCATCGTGGCCGAAGCGCACTTCATCAGAAGCCACGCCCGGCTCAGCCTAGTCGCACGCCTGTTCTCAGCGTGTATCGACCCTGTAAGCCACAACAGTGCCCTCCATCATCATCGGGATCATGACGATGCCATCCGGCCCCATCCCGAGATCGGCGCTTCCCTTCGCAAGCGGAAGGAGGCGCGTCGCTGTGCCATTGCTCGCGATGCGGAACAGCCCGCCGGTCATCCAATCGGTGACAAGAAAGCCGCCCTTGCCATCGGGTTCGACGCCGTCGAGATTGCCGACTGGTGCCGAGCTTCCTAGATCAGACACTTTCTTCGTCGCGAGATCGACCGTCTTCATGTGGCCGGGCACCTTCGTCGAGAAGTCGGGAGCCATCTTGCCCCACGACGCGACCACAAGCCGGCCCTCCTCGACGAGGAGGCCGTTCGGATTTTCGAGCGCGTCATCCTGCATCAGGAGAGACAGCTTGCCGCCGTCGAGCACCCAAATGCTGTTTGACACCATATCGGAAGCGTAAATCCGTCCACTCTTGTCAGCGGCGAGGTCGTTCAAAAACTTGGATCCGGGTGCCTCGAATCGGTTCGTGACTTCGCCCTTGGCGAGGTCGATTTCCGCAATCCGGTCCACATCTGCGACGTAGAGCTTGCCATTGGCAAGCGCGAGCCCGGTCGGACTATCGAGTCCCTTGACCCACTCGATTGTTACGACCTTTCCATCGGGCCCGAGCTTTGAAACGAAGCCGTTGCCATCCTTTTTCATCGGATCGCCGTTGACGTTCGACACATAGATGGCCCCCGCAGTTCGGTCGAAGACCGCCGATTCGGGGTTCTTGAAGCCACTCGCCTCCCACAGTTTCTGAGGTTCCGCGGCGCCGGCGCTGAAGGTAAGAACAGCTAACATTAGTGCGGAGAGCTGAGGTGTCCTCATGGTAGCCTCCTCGTGCTGCCCCGACGAACGAACAAGCCTGTTACGGCAGATGTTCCTCGGCTCTTCTTTGAAATTGCGCAGCCAGGTTAGTCGGGCAGATGCAGTCTGACTTGGTAGGTCAATCGCAGTGGCTGCCTTGAGGTCACTCGTTATTCTATTACCTCTTCAACGAGGCCAGCTTGGCGCAACGCTGGGCCAATAGCTCAGGCTTTCGAAAACGCCTAGCTGTGATACTTCAGCCCGTCGACGATCTTGTCGATCACCTTGCGCTCGGCGCGCATCGCGAGGCCGACGAGGTTGAGCTCGGCGCGGATCACGCCCTTAACCACCTCGCGGTTGGCGGCGTCATGCGTGGTTTTGAACATGTCCTCGGTGTAGACGGCGGGCGTGACGTTGCGGGCGAGCGCCCGTTCGAGCGCGCGGGACAGCGCCGGACGATCGGCGCCGTAGATCAGGACCGGCTGGCCGATCAGCGACAGATATTTGGTGCCTGAGCCGTCGCCATAGGGCTCACCGATACATTCGGGGAAAGCGGCGGCGATGCCGCCGGCCAGAAAGGACGCGACATTGAGCTTCTGCCAGGCTTCGAGATCGGTCCGGATCACGACCGCGATCTTGGTGTCGAATTGCATTGCTTTCCTCAAATCGTCATTCCGGGCTGCGCCGACAGGCGCAGATCCGGAATCTCGCACTCATTATATCGAGATTCCGGGTTCGATGCTTCGCATTGCCCCGGAATGACGAGATCACCCCTTGGCGTCGCAGGCCCAAGCGCGGATGACGCATTCCTTGCCGCCGAATTCGTAGCACTTCTTTGTCGCGGCGTTGAGCGAGCTCGAAATTTTGGGCTTCACCGCATAGCCGTGGGGACCGCAGGGATTGGTCATGTCGACGGCGAACGCAGCGCAGGCGCGTTTCATGGTGACCGCGGTGCAGGTGCCCTCGCACTGCTTCAGCGCCGCGGTGCGCGCGTCGGCCTCGGCGGCATAATCATAGGCCTTGCCGTAAGCGCCGCACTTGCCGATCGCAACCGCGCCGGCCGCCCATGTCTTGGTGATGTAGCTCGAGACGGCCAGTATCAGTGTCAATGCAACGACAAACAGCGCGCGGCGCTGTGCCGCGACAGTCGAAACAATCAAAATCCCCTCCCCCGAGGTAACGGGTAGAATCTAAGCCGGAGGGAGTTTCCACTTGGTGAACGGTTGATTGAGAATGGAAGCGTCAGTCTATCCACGTCGTCGTCCCGGCGAACGCTGAGGATCCATAACCACAGGATGACGTGTTGGGGCTAGGCTGTGGCCCCAGCTCGTCGCAACAATCGGCAGCGGTGGTTATGGATCCCGGCTCAAGGCCGGGACGACAGCGGTGGTTGCTTTACGACCGCCGCGCCGCCTCCAGCGCCTGCGGCGTGTCGATGTCGAGAAACGCGCTTTGACCCTCGACCGGCACTTCGGCCACGGCCTCAGTGTGCTTGGCGATCAGGTGACGGGCGCCGACGTCGCCGTCCAGCGTCATCAATTCCTTGAAGAAGCGGCGCGACCACAGCACGGGATTGCCGCGGCGGCCGTCGCTGACGGGGACGGCGATCAGGTGCCCGCGGTCCGGCGCAAACGTCTCGATCAACTGGTCGATCAGTGTTGCCGAGATCAGCGGCATGTCGCCGAGGCAGATAATGGCGCCGTCGGCGCTGTCGGGCACCGCGGCGATGCCGGCCTTCACCGATGAGGCCAGCCCGCCGGCGAAATCCGGGTTGCGGACGAACTTTACATTGAGGCCTGCCAAGGCCTGCTCGACCAATTCGGCCTGGTGGCCGGTAACGACGATCACATCCGTTGCCTTCGAGGCCAGCGCCTGCTCGGCGACGATGCGCACCAGCTTCTTGCCGTCGATCTCGGCCAAGAGCTTGTTGGGGCCGCCCATGCGGGTCGAACGGCCGGCGGCAAGCACGATGGCCGTGACGTTGCGGTTGGCTTCGGTATCGGCAACGGTGCGCGGCTGCGGCCTTGTCACGATTTCCATCAACAGGCCGCCGACGCCGAGGCCGGTGATTTCAGCGCGCGTGACCTTCAGCCCAGCGAGAAGCCGCATCAGCACCCAGTCAAACCCGTTTTCGACCGGCGAACGTGCGCAGCCCGGCGCGCCCAGCACCGGCACGCCGCCGGCGCTGCCGATCAGCAGCAGATTGCCGGGATCGACCGGCATGCCGAAATGCTCGATCGCGCCGCCGATTTCGCTGATCGCGGCCGGAATCACGTCGCGGCGGTCGGCGATGGCGGACGCGCCGAACACGATGACGAGCTCGGCGCCGAGGCCGAGCAATTCCTTGATCGAGGAAGCCAGCGCCGCCTCGTCATGCGGCACGCGCCGTTCGGCAATGATGCTGGCACCGGCCGGCGCCAGTCGCTCCGCCGTCACCCGCAAGGTCTTGTCGATGACTTTTGGCGAGAGCCCTGGCAGTAGCGTCGAGACCACGCCGACCCGCTTGATGACGTAAGGCGCAATCCGCAGCACGTCGCGGCCTGCCGCGGCCACGGCCGCGTCGCGCAACTTCGCTTCGACGCCGAACGGAATCAGTTTTACCGTTGCGATCATCTCGCCTTCGACCACCGGCTTGAAGGCCGACAGCGTGGCGAAGGTGATGGCTTCGTCGACGCCGTTGATGCGGTCGACCGCGGCGCGGTCGACCACCAAGACGCCGGCCTGTGCTGCGAACAGATTGGCGCGGCCGGTAAAGGCGCGCTCGACATTGACGCCCTCGCCCGCGACGGCCTGCGCGATGCTGGCGGCGGCTTCGTCTTCGGAGACGTCGCCCTCCTCAAGCCGCACCACGACGATTTCCTTGACACCCGCCTTGTCGAGCGCCTCGACTTCGGCAGGCCCGATCGTGGTGCCTTTCTTCAGCACCAGCGGCCCCTGCCGCAGCGTATGCACGGTGACGCCGCCAATCGCATCGG
This sequence comes from Bradyrhizobium sp. AZCC 1577, assembly GCF_036924575.1. NCBI lineage: Bacteria > Pseudomonadati > Pseudomonadota > Alphaproteobacteria > Hyphomicrobiales > Nitrobacteraceae > Bradyrhizobium > Bradyrhizobium sp. AZCC 1577. The sequence goes on along the minus strand of NZ_JAZHRQ010000001.1, from coordinate 3,718,168 downwards.
CCGGACTGGCGGGACCGAACTTCATGCCGCCTGCACCTTCGCGGTTTCTTTCGGCAGCCGCAGCTCGGCGGTGACCTCGGCCATGATCGCGACCGCGATCTCCGAGGGCGACACCGCGCCGATCGAAAGGCCGATCGGCGCATGGATGCGCGCAATGTCGGCGTCGGATGCGCCCTGCGCCTTCAGCCGCTCGGCGCGCTTGGCGTGGGTCTTTCGCGAGCCGAGCGCGCCGATATAGAAGCAGTCGCGCTCGAACGCGTGCAGCAGCGCCGGGTCGTCGATCTTCGGATCATGGGTCAGCGCGACGAACGCGGTGTAGTGATCGATGTTGAGCGGCGGCAGCGCCACATCGGGCCATTCCGCGATCAGCGGCACATCGGGAAAGCGCTCGGGGCTTGCAAACGCGGTGCGCGGATCCACCACCGTCACGTCGTAGTCAAGCGAGCGGGCGAGCGGCGCCAGCGCCTGGCTGATATGGACTGCGCCGACAATGACAAGTCGGGCGGTCGGCGCATAAACGTTGAGGAACAGCTTCTTGCCGCCGCTCTCGACCATACCGCTCTTGCCCATGCGGAGCTGTTTTGAAAGCTCGGCGCTCAGCGGATCGGTCGCGATGTCCTTGGCCTTCACGAGCCGCTGATCGCCATTGGCGACATCGGTGACCACGATGACCGGGCGGCGCGCGGCACGCTCGGCATTGACCTGAGTGAGGGTTTCCAGCTTCACGACTGCCCCACCTTTTCAACGAACACACGGATGGTGCCGCCGCAGGACAACCCGACATTCCAGGCGGTCTCGTCGGCAACGCCGAATTCGAGCATTTTGGGCTTGCCGCTGGCGATCACGTCGAGTGCCTCAGTGACGACGGCGCCTTCGACGCAGCCGCCGGAGACCGAGCCCAAGAACGTGCCATCGTCGTTGATGACGAGGCTGGAGCCGGCCGGCCTCGGCGCCGAGCCCCAGGTCTCGACCACGGTCGCCAGCGCCACGCCGTGACCGGCCTTCTGCCAGTTTTCGGCGGCCTGCAGAATGTCTTCGTCGCGATTGAGCATGGGATGCCCTTTCAAGCTGCTGAGCGGATGCGGCTCATGTGGTGCGGCGGAGGCGGCGCCGAAAGCGCCTCGATCAGCCCTTCCATCGAGGTCAAGTTATGCACCGGGCGGAATTCGTCAACGTGCGGCAGCATCATTTTGATGCCCTGCGCCTTGGCCTCGAATCCGCTGTAGCGCAGCAACGGGTTGAGCCAGATCAGGCGGCGGCAGGACCGGTGCAGCCGGTCCATCTCGAAGGCGAGCTTGGCATCCGCCTCGCGCTCCAGCCCGTCGGAGATCAAGAGCACGATGGCGCCCTGCCCGAGCACGCGGCGACCCCACAATTTGTTGAAGGAGTGCAGCGAGGTAGCGATGCGGGTGCCGCCGGCCCAGTCTTCCACCGAAGACGAACAGCTCGCCAAGGCTTCGTCGGGATCACGCGCCCGCAGCGCCCGCGTCACGTTGGTGAGTCGCGTGCCGAACAGGAACACCGAGACACGCTTGCGCGCGTCGGTGATGGCATGGAGGAAATGCAGAAACAGGCGGGTATATTCGCTCATGGAGCCGGATATATCGAGCAGCGCCACGATCGGCGCCGGCTTTTCGATCCGGCCGAGCTTTCGGATATCGATGATCTCGCCGCCGGTGCGGAGACTGCTGCGCAAGGTTCGGCGCATGTCGAGGCGCAGGCCTTTTGCATCGGGCTGATAGCGGCGGGTGCGCAGCTCGGCCTGCGGCAGCTTCATGTTGGCGATGGCGCGGGTCACTTCCGCGATCTCGGCCGCGCTCATCTGGGCAAAGTCCTTCTTCTGCAGGATCTCCTTGTCGGAGACCGACAGCCGCAGTTCCTGCTCCTGGACCTGCGGTACGTCATCGCGCGCCGACGGCTGCGCCAACGCCTCCTGCACGCGGCGCGAGGCCGGCGGCGGCTTCTTTTTGGCGTGATCGGGCAACGGCACCGAATCCAGCATGTGCTTCCAGTCCTCGGCGGCGCGGAAGAACAGGTCGAAGGCCTGCGCGAAGATCAGCATATGCTCGTGGCGCTTGACGAAGATCGCTTCCAGCGTGGCGTAGACATCGGCACGGTTGCCGATCTCGATCGCCTGCAGCGCGTCGAGGGCGTCGATCACGGCGCCGGGACCCACGGGAATCCCGGCAGCGCGTAGCGCGCGGCCGAAGCCGACGACATTGTCGGCCATGTGGCCGGTCGGGGGATTGAGGTGGTCGATGGTGGTCATGGTGCAACTAACCTCTGCCGTCATTCCGGGCTCGCGCCAAGAGGCGCGCCCCGGAATGACTGCTAATCGCTCGTCGCGTCCTTCAAAACCTTTTGCAGCGTATCGCCCTGCATGCGCGCGATGTCGTCCTGGTATTTCAGCAGCGCGCCGAGCGTGTCGCCGACCAGTTGCGGCGTCAGCGAGCGGGCGTCGAGCTCGGTCAGCGCGGTGGCCCAGTCGATGGTCTCGGCAACGCCCGGCGACTTGTAAAAATCCTGCTCGCGCAGCGCCTGCACGAAGTGAACGACCTGCTGCGACAGCTTTGCGGAAATGCCCGGCACGCGCGACTTGACGATCGCAAGCTCGCGCTCGGCCTCGGGGTAATCCACCCAGTGATAGAGGCAGCGGCGTTTCAGCGCGTCGTGGATCTCGCGGGTGCGGTTCGAGGTGATGATGACGATCGGCGGATGCGGCGCCCTGATGGTGCCAAACTCGGGGATCGTGACCTGGAAGTCGCTGAGAATTTCGAGGAGATACGCCTCGAACGCCTCGTCGGCGCGGTCGAGTTCGTCGATCAGCAGCACCGGAGCGCCTGCAACGTCAGGTTCCAACGCCTGCAGCAGCGGACGCTTGATCAGGAAACGTTCAGCGAAAATATCCGACGACAATTGCTCGCGATCGGTATCGCCGGCAGCCTCCGCCAGGCGGATTGCGATCATCTGCGCCGCGCTGCTCCACTCGTAGACCGCGGAGGCGACGTCGAGCCCCTCATAGCACTGCAGGCGGATCAGCTTGCGCCCGAGCGCCGCCGACAGGACCTTTGCGATTTCGGTCTTGCCGACGCCGGCTTCGCCTTCGAGAAACAGGGGCCGACCCATGCGCAGCGACAGATAGGCGACCGTCGCCAGCGACCGCTCCGCGAGATAGCCGCGCGAAGTCAATAGCTCCAGCATCCCATCGACGGATTTGGGTAGCGTCGATGCACTCATGCGATGGCCAATCTTGATGCGCCGGAAATCGGCAAAATAACCGGCAAGCCTACTTCGCCGTCGCGGCTTCGACGGCGCGGCGCGTCAGCACGCCGATCAGATGCGCGCGATATTCAGCGCTGCCGTGTAGATCGCTGTTCAGCCCTTCGGGCGATGCCGAAATACCGTCGAGTACCTTGTGCGAGAAACGCTTCTTCAGCGCTTCCTCGAACTGGGTGGCGCGGAATACGCCTTCCGAGCCGGCGCCGGTGACGGCGACGCGCACGTCGGACGGGCGCCTAGCGACGAACACGCCGACCAGCGCATAACGCGAGGCCTGGTTGCGGAATTTGACGTAAGCCGCCTTCTTCGGCAGCGGGAACATTACCTTGGTGATGATCTCGTCGCTTTCCAGCGCCGTCGTGAACAGGCCCTGGAAGAATTCCTCCGCCTTCAGCCGGCGCTTGTTGGTGACGATGGTGGCGCCGAGCGCGAGCACCGCCGCGGGATAATCCGCCGTCGGGTCGTTATTGGCGAGCGAGCCGCCGAGCGTGCCCTTGTGACGCACTGCGGGGTCGCCGATTCCGCCAGCGAGTTCGGCGAGCGCCGGAATGGCTTCGCCGACGATCGGCGACGTCGCGACATCGGCATGCTTGGCGGTCGCGCCGATCACCAGCGAACGGCCCTTCATCTCGATCGCATCGAGCCCTTCGATGTGCGAGAGATCGACCAGATGCGGCGGGCTGGCAAGCCGCTGCTTCATGACCGGCACCAGCGTGTGGCCGCCGGCGATCACCTTGGCGTCTTCGTTCTTCACCAGGAGATTGGCCGCCTGCCGCACGGTCGCCGGCCGATGATATTTGAATTCGTACATGAGAACTTCCTGATCGCTACTCGCGAAGAAATCGATTAGGCGGACTTGTCGATTAAGCGGGCATGTCGGTTAAGCGGATTTGGCCATGGCCTTGGCGCCGGCGGCGATCGAGGTCACGATATTCTGATAGCCGGTGCAGCGGCACAGATTGCCTTCGAGCTCCTCGCGGATGACATGGTCCGAAAGGTCGTGGCCCTTGCGGTTGACCAGATCGACCGCGGTCATGATCATGCCAGGCGTGCAAAAGCCGCACTGCAATCCGTGATGCTCGCGAAAAGCTTCCTGCATCGGGTGCAGCGGCGCGCCGTCGGGCGCCAGGCCCTCGATGGTCTTGACCTCGTGGCCGTCAGCCATCACCGCGAGCGTGGTGCAGGACTTGACCGCCTTGCCGTCGAGATGCACGACGCAGGCGCCGCACTGCGAAGTATCGCAGCCGACATGGGTGCCCGTCAGCCGGAGATTTTCCCGCAGAAACTGGACCAGAAGGGTACGGGGATCGACGTTGGCGTTTACGGGATTACCGTTCACGATCAGGGAAATCTTGGCCATCACCACTCTCTTGGGCCGCACTGCCGGAGCGGGCAACGCAGACGTTTATAGTCATTCCAAGGCCCATAATATGGGCCATCCCGATAATGAGCAACCTCAGGAGCCCCAACGAGCCCCTCTTCTGGGGCATGGCCTGAGTGACTTGACGGGGGCTATCGGACGGGGCTTGCGGGATTGGACTCGCCAGAATCAGCCTCGTCAGAATCAGCCTTGTACGGCCTTGCCGAAATTGGCGAAGAATTCGTCGGCCAGCTTCTTGGCCGCGCCGTTGATCAGGCGCTGTCCGAGCTGGGCCAGCTTGCCGCCGATCTGCGCTTCGACGTTGTAGCTCAAGAGTGTGCCGCCGTCCTTTTCGGTCAGCGCCACCGTGGCGCCGCCCTTGGCGAAGCCGGCAACGCCGCCCTCGCCTTCGCCGGAGATCTTGTAGCCGTTGGGCGGGTCGAGGTCGCTCAGCATAACCTTGCCCTTGAAGCGGGCGGAGACCGGCCCGACCTTCATTTTGGCGATGGCGCGGAAGCTGGTTTCATCAGTCTTTTCCAGCTCCTCGCAACCGGGAATGCAGGCCTTCAGCACTTCCGGGTCGTTCAGTTTGGCCCACACGGCCTCGCGCGACGCCGCAAGCTGGACTTCGCCGTTCATCGTCATGGCCATGGGGGTGCCCTCCTGGATCGCGTCAATCTGATAGTCCCCAAGTAAAGCACGCCCGGGCCAAAAGGAAGGCCGCCGACGCAATGGGCGATGCATATTCGCAACCGCAGCAGGCGCGAACCCGACAAGGGGCATTGGCATTGACTGGCCGGAATGGTTAGGTCGCGTCAATGAGCACGTCCCTCTCCCCCTTGCTTGCCCCGATGCTGTCGAGCGCGGCGATGCGCGCCGTCTGCGACGACACGGCAAGCCTGCAGAACATGCTGGATTTCGAGGCGGCGCTGGCGCGCGCCGAGGCTGCAGCCGGGGTGATTCCGGCAAGCGCGGCCGACCCGATTACCAGCACGTGCCGTGCCGAATCATTTGACATCGCCGCATTGGCCGACGCGGCGACCAAGGCTGGCAACCTCGCCATCCCCCTCGTCAAGGCGCTGACCGCAAATGTCGCCAAATCGGACGCGGCGGCCGCGCGCTATGTGCACTGGGGCGCGACCAGCCAGGACGTCATCGACACCGCCGCCATGCTCGGTCTTCGTGCCGGCATCGATGTGCTGCTCGCCGACATCGATGGCGCGATCGCAGGCTTTGCCGGACTGGCGCGACGGCACCGCCACACGCCGGTCGTCGCCCGCACCTGGCTGCAGCATGCGCTGCCGATGCCGTTCGGACTGAAGCTCGCCGAATATGCCGCTGCATTGCATCGCTCGAAGCTGCGCCTGCAGCGCGTGCGTAGCGAGGGGCTGGCCCTGCAATTCGGCGGCGCCGCCGGCACACTCGCAGCCCTTGGAGACAAGGGATTAGCAGTCGCGGAAAAGCTGGCCAAGGAACTGAAGCTGCCGCTGCCGGACGCGCCCTGGCACACCCACCGCGACCGCATCGCCGAAGCGGCTTCTGTATTGGCCATCGTCGCCGGCACTTGCGGCAAGATCGCGCGCGACGTGTCGCTGATGATGCAGACCGATGTCGGCGAAGCGTTCGAGCCCTCGGGCGAAGGCCGCGGCGGCTCTTCCACCATGCCGCACAAGCGCAATCCGGTGGCGGCAGCCAGCGCGCTCGCGGCCGCCACCGTGGCGCCCAATCTCGCGGCGACCATCCTTGCAGCGCAGGTGCAGGATCACGAGCGCAGCGCCGGCCCCTGGCACGCGGAATGGCCGACGCTGCCGACGCTATTGCTCGTCACATCAGGTGCGCTTGCAGCCATCGTGGACATCGCGGAAGGGCTCGAAGTCGATGCCGCGCGCATGCGCGCCAATCTCGACGCGACCGACGGGCTGATCATGGCCGAAGCGGTGGCGATGGCATTGGCCGAAAAGATCGGCAAGAGCGACGCGCATCACTTGATCGAGACGGCGAGCAAGAAGGCGGTCAAGGAGAAGAAACATCTGCGCGACGTGCTGACGGCGGATTCCAAGATCACCGCACAGCTCGGCGCCGACAGTATTGCAAAACTGTTCGAGCCGATGGCCTATCAGGGCGCTTCGCAAGCCCTGATCGACCGCCTGCTCGCTTCGCTGGACGACAAATAAGAAGCCGGAGAACTGCCATGCCGATGATCAACGCCGACGGTTGCCTGCTCAACGTATCCGTCGAAGGCCGCGACGGCGGACCGACGCTGATGCTGTCGAACTCGCTGGGCTCGACCATGCAGATGTGGGAGCCGCAGATGAAGGCACTCACCCAGGTGTTCCGCGTCATCCGCTACGACCGGCGCGGCCATGGCAAGTCGAGCGTGCCGCCCGGGCCCTACTCGCTGGAACGCTTCGGCCGCGACGTGCTGGCGATCCTCGACGATCTCAACATCGCGCGAACGCATTGGTGCGGCTTGTCGATGGGCGGCATGGTCGGGCAATGGCTGGGCGCCAACGCGCCCGACAGGTTCGGCAAGATCATCCTGTCCAATACCACCTGCTATTACCCGGACCCGACGCGCTGGCACGAACGCATCAAGGCGGTGAAGGAAGGCGGCATCGCCGCGGTGGCCGATACCGTTATTGCCGGCTGGCTGACCGCGGACTTTCGTGAGCGCGAGCCGCAGATCGCCGCCAACATGAAGGCGATGATGCTGACCACGCCGGTCGAGGGCTACATCGCCTGCTGCGAGGCGCTGTCGACGCTAGACCAGCGCGAACTGCTGCCCAAGATCAAGAGCCCGACGCTGGTGATCGCCGGCCGCCACGACATGTCGACGACGGTCGCCGACGCCGAATTCATGCGCAGCCGGATTCCCGGCGCGAGCATGACCATCCTCGATGCCGCGCACATTTCGAATGTCGAGCAACCGCACGCCTTCACCGATGCGGTGATCGGTTTTCTGACGCAACGGTAGCTAACCAGAGACGTCATTGCGAGCGAAGCGAAGCAATCCATTTCACCGCTTGCGGATACGTGGATTGCTTCGTCGCTTCGCTCCTCGCAATGACGGAGAGAGGTCTTACCATGGACGACAACCAACGCCGCGACGACGGCATGGCGCAGCGCCGCAAGGTGCTCGGCGATGAATGGGTCGACAAGTCGATCAAGAACCGCAACGCGTTCAATACCGATTTTCAGGACCTGATCACCCGCTATGCCTGGGGCGACATCTGGACCCGGCCGCATTTCGACCACCGCACCCGCCGCGTGCTCGTGATCGGCACCATGGTGGCGCTGGGACAGTGGGATGAATTCCGCCTGCATGTGCGCGCGGCGCTCACTGAGGGCGGCTTCACGCCGGACGACATCAAGGAAATCCTGCTCCAGCAGGCGATCTATTGCGGCGTGCCGGCAGCCAACCACGCCGTCAAGGAGGCGAACGCGATCATCGCCGAACTCGGTTTGCTGAAGAGCTAGCCCGGCACTATCCCGTGTCCCGGACGCGGCGCGGCATGAAGTGGCGCGACGCAGAGCCGGGACGCGAGGCGGCTGCATCTGGGTCCCGGCTCTGCGGCGCACCGCCAAGGGCGCTGCGTCGCGTCCGGGACACGGAAACGCCACGCACAAAAAGAAAAGCCCCACCTCTTCGGCGGGGCCTTTTCTGTCTGCATGTGCCCTTCTACTCTGGCATCTGCCGTGGATCCTGACTGGGTTTCTGGCCCTGACGGCCCGGATCCTGCTGCTGCTGGCCCGGCTTCTGGCCGCCGCCCTGCTGCTGCTGACCGGGCTTCTGACCCGGGTTCTGGTTCTGCTGGCCCGGGTTCTGGTTCATCTTGCTCATCGAGGGATCTCCGTTGTTGAGGCGTAGCCCGAACCAACGGAGAGCCACGGCGTCGGTTGCAGCGGAACAGCGGTTCCGGTGGGATCATCGGACGGCAATGCCGTGTCCGGAGTGTGGCGCCGGAACCGCCTGCGCAAAAACTAGCGCTGTACAAGCCAAATAAGCCGCAGCCGGCGCTGTTGCCGCCCCCAGTTCCCACTGTTAGAAAATGCCACGACGCGTCGTCATGGGCTGCCGGAGCTCTCGCCGCGTCCTCATGCAACAAACGGCAGCGCATGGATTATTTCGCCCAGCAACTAATCAACGGCCTTGTGCTCGGCTCGATCTACGGCCTGATCGCCATCGGCTACACCATGGTCTACGGCATCGTCGGCATGATCAATTTCGCCCACGGCGATATTTTCATGATCGGCGGCTTCATCGCCTTGATCACCTTCCTGATCCTGGTCTCGTTCGGGCTTACCGCCATCCCGCTCATCCTCCTGGTCGTGCTGCTGGTGTCGATGGCGATCACGGCGCTCTATGGCTGGACGGTGGAGCGCATCGCCTACCGGCCGCTGCGGCACTCGTTCCGCCTGGCGCCGATGCTCTCGGCTATCGGCATGTCATTCGTGCTGACCAATTATTCGCAGGTCGCCCAGGGCGCACGCGTCAAACCGGTGCCGCCGATCATCACCGGCGGCTATACCCTGCATGAGGGTTCTGAAGGCTTTGTCGTGCAGCTTTCCAACATCCAGATCATCGTCGTCGTCACCACGATCGTGCTGCTCGCGCTGTTCACCTGGCTGGTGTCGAGCACCCGGCTCGGCCGCGACATGCGCGCCTGCGAACAGGACCAGACCATGGCCTCCCTGCTCGGCGTCGACGTCGACCGCACCATTTCCATGACGTTCGTGATTGGCGCTGCGCTCGCTGCGGTCGCCGGCATGATGTACCTGCTCTATTACGGGCTCGTCGATTTCTTCATGGGCTTCGTCGCCGGCATCAAGGCCTTCACCGCGGCCGTGCTCGGCGGCATCGGCTCGCTGCCCGGGGCGATGCTCGGTGGTCTCCTGATCGGCCTGATCGAGACGCTGTGGTCGGCCTATTTCTCGGTCGAATACAAGGACGTCGCCGCGTTCTCGATCCTGATCGTGGTCCTGATCTTCCTTCCGACCGGCCTGCTCGGCCGGCCTGAAGTCGAAAAAGTCTGATGGGCCGCAGCGTGAGCGCACCCCCCGCCGCCCAAACCTCGCGCACCCCTGGCGCCGCCTTCATCCTCAAGAAAGCGCTGATCAGCGCGTTCGTGGCGCTGGTGCTGTTTTCGATGATGATCGGCGTGCGCACCGAGGCCGGCCCGCAGGGGCAGTTGGTCTACTGGACGCGCTTCGACGACCTCGCCGTTATGGTCGCAGCCGTGTTCGGCGGCAGCATCCTCGTCGAGCTGCTGCGGCGATGGTGGGGACCGGTCGACGCCGTCAGGGTGGTGCCACCTTCGGTGCAAAGCGCGCTGTCGCTTGCAGGACGCCTGGTCGCGCCGGCGCTGCTGGTGTTCACGTTCCTGGTGCCGGTCCTCTTCTACGATGAGCGCTACATTCTCGACCTCGCCATCCTCGTGCTGACCTATGTGATGCTCGGCTGGGGGCTGAACGTGGTGGTCGGCCTCGCCGGCCTGCTCGACCTGGGCTATGTCGCGTTCTACGCGGTCGGCGCCTATTCCTACGCGCTGCTCGCCACCAATTTCGGGCTGTCGTTCTGGATCTGCCTGCCGCTCGCCGGCATCCTGGCGGCCTTCTGGGGCGTGCTGCTGGGCTTTCCTGTGCTGCGGCTGCGTGGCGATTACCTTGCCATCGTGACGCTGGCCTTCGGCGAGATCATCCGCCTCGTCCTGATCAACTGGCAGACCCTGACCGGCGGGCCGAACGGCGTCACCGGCATTCCCCGACCGACCCTGTTCGGCATTCCGCTGACGCCGGCCGATGACGGGCTGGCGGCCCTGCTCGGCATCGAATTCTCGCCGACGCACCGCATCGTATTTCTGTTCTACATTATCCTGGCGCTGGCGCTGCTCACCAACTGGGTCACGATCCGCCTGCGCCGCCTGCCCCTCGGCCGCGCTTGGGAAGCGTTGCGCGAAGACGAAGTCGCCTGCCGCGCGCTCGGCATCAACACCACCACGACCAAGCTGACCGCATTTGCAACGGGCGCGTTGTTCGGCGGTCTTGCCGGCGCGTTCTTCGCCACAAGACAAGGCTTCATCAGCCCGGAATCCTTCACCTTCCACGAATCGGCATTGGTGCTGGCGATCGTGGTGCTGGGCGGCATGGGCTCGCAACTCGGCGTGGCACTGGCGGCGCTCACCATGATCGGCGGCTTCGAGCTGTTCCGCGGGCTCGACCAATACCGCATGCTGGTGTTCGGCATGGCGATGGTGCTCTTGATGATCTGGCGGCCGCGTGGCCTGGTCGGCCATCGCGCGCCGACCGTATTCCTCAAGCATAGCCAGGCGATCTCGTCCGACCTCGTCAAGGAGGGACACGGATGAGCGGCGATCCGATTCTCTGCGTTGATCGCCTGTCGATGCGCTTCGGCGGCATCGTCGCCGTCAACGACCTCTCCTTCGACGCCGAGCGGCGCAAGATCACCGCGCTGATCGGGCCGAACGGCGCCGGCAAGACCACCGTCTTCAACTGCATCACCGGCTTCTACAAGCCGACCTCGGGCGCCATCGGCCTTACCCATGATGACGGCCGCGCCATCCGGCTCGAGCGGCTGAACGATTTCCGGATTGCCAAACTGGCCAAGGTCGCGCGCACCTTTCAGAACATCCGCCTGTTTCCCGGGATGACGGCGCTGGAAAACCTGATGGTCGCACAGCACAACGCGCTGATGCGCGCTTCCGGGTTGACGTTCCTCGGCCTGATCGGCGCGCCGTCCTGGCACCACGCCGAACAGGCCGCGATCGATCTGGCGCGGACCTGGCTCGACCGCATCGGTCTTCTGGATCGTGCCGACGATGCCGCCGGCAACCTGCCTTATGGCGACCAGCGGCGCCTGGAGATCGCGCGCGCAATGTGCACCCAGCCTGCGCTACTCTGCCTCGACGAGCCGGCTGCGGGATTGAATGCGCGCGAAAGCGCTGCTTTAAGCGAATTGCTGCTCTCGATCCGCGCCGACCAGGGCACCTCGATCCTTTTGATCGAGCACGACATGAGCGTGGTGATGCAAATCTCCGACCACGTCGTGGTGATGGACCACGGCATCAAGATCGCCGAAGGCACGCCGCGCCAGATCCGCGACGATCCCAAGGTGATCGCGGCCTATCTCGGCGCCGACGAGGAGGAAGCCATCGCGGTGATGGAGAGCGGAACGTGAGCGAGGCGCTGCACGTTTCCCGGATGCGGTGCAGCGTGCAACGCTGCTCCGCTGTTCCGGGATCCGCCTTTGTGCGCGGGAGCATGGGTCCCGGTTCTGCATCGCGCCGCTCCGCGCTGCGACGCGCCCGGGACACGGAAGCAACGTCATGACTCACGCCCTGCTCGCGATCCGCTCGTTGCGGGCGGCCTACGGCAAGATCGAGGCGCTGAAGGGCGTCGACCTCGACATCAACGCCGGCGAGATCGTCGCCCTGATCGGCGCCAACGGCGCCGGCAAGTCGACGTTGATGATGACGATCTTCGGCCGGCCCCGTGCCCGCGCCGGCCGCATCGAATTCGACGGCCGGGACATTACCGGCGTGCCGACGCATGAGATTGCGCGGCTGCGGATTGCCCAGTCGCCCGAAGGCCGCCGGATTTTTCCGCGCATGAGCGTGGCGGAAAACCTGCAGATGGGCGCGGATGCGACCGACTCCAGCGAGGCCGACCGGGCGAGCGGCCTGGAACGCGTCTTCGCGCTGTTCCCGCGGCTCAAGGAACGCATGACCCAGCGCGGCGGCACGTTGTCCGGCGGCGAGCAGCAGATGCTGGCGATCGGCCGGGCCCTGATGAGCCGGCCGCGCCTGTTGATGCTGGACGAGCCGTCGCTGGGGCTGGCCCCCCTGATCGCGCGGCAAATTTTCGATGCGATCCGGACCCTGAACCGGCAGGACGGCCTGACCGTGTTGATCGTGGAGCAGAATGCCAACCACGCGCTGAAACTGGCCCATCGCGGCTATGTCATGGTCAACGGCCTGATCACGCTGTCCGGAACCGGCAGCGAATTGCTGCAGCGCCCGGAAATCCGCGCCGCCTATCTGGAGGGCGGCCGCCGGGAGTAGCGAAGTGGGATATCTCCCCGGGTCGTCCCCGCGAACGCGGGGACCCATACGCCGCGGCCCACCCTTTAGGGGGACGGGGTAGCTACCTTCTGCCGCAGTCAGCGCCGGTGGTTATGGGTCCCTGCTTTCGCAGGGACGCTGCGGCAAGATGTTGCGAACCGAACGTCGATTGCCCGAAATTTGCCGATGACTTCGCCGTAAAATCAGCCGACAATAGGCGTGATTTTGGTACCCGGCCTGCCGGGTGCTTCCTGAAATCGACTGACCTGCGAGGACACCTCATGAAATCACTGAAACTTATCGGCCTGGCATTGGGCGCATCGCTGGCGCTGTCGACAACGGCGCTGGCGCAGGACATCTCCATCGCAGTGGCGGGCCCGATGACGGGCGGCGAATCCGCATTCGGCCGCCAGATGAAGAACGGTGCCGAACAATTCGTGGCCGACATCAACGCCGCCGGCGGCGTGCTCGGCAAGAAGCTGGCGCTGCAGGTCGGCGACGATGCCTGCGACCCGAAGCAGGCGCGCTCGATCGCGGAAAAATTCGCCAGCGCGAAAATCCCGTTCGTCGCCGGTCACTTCTGCTCGTCGTCGTCGATCCCGGCATCGGAAGCCTATGCCGACGGCAACGTGCTGCAGATTACGCCGGCCTCGACCAACCCGCTATTCACCGAGCGCAAGCTCTGGAACGTGGCGCGCGTCTGCGGCCGTGACGATCAGCAGGGCCTGGTTGCCGCCGACTACATCGTCAAGAACTACAAGGGCAAGAACATCGCCATCCTCAACGACAAGACCACTTACGGCAAGGGTCTCGCCGACGAAACCAAGAAGGCGCTCAACAAGGCCGGCGTCACCGAAAAGTTGTTCGAGTCCTACAACAAGGGCGACAAGGACTTTAACGCGATCGTGTCGCGCCTGAAGCGCGACAATATCGATCTGGTCTTTGTCGGCGGCTATCATCAAGAATCCGGCCTCATTCTGCGCCAGATGCGCGACCAGGGCCTCAAGACGGTGTTGATGGCGGGCGACGCGCTGAACGACAAGGAGTTCGCCTCGATCGCCGGTCCGGCCGCGGAGGGCACGCTGTTCACCTTCGGTCCCGATCCGCGCAACAAGGCGACCGCGAAGGCGATCGTCGAGAAGTTCAAGGGCAAGAACATCGATCCCGAAGGCTACACCCTCTACACCTACGCCGCGATGCAGGTGTGGTCGCAGGCGGTGGCGAAGGCGAAGACGACCGAGCCGAAGAAGGTCATGGAGACCATCAAGGCCGGCGAATGGGACACCGTGCTCGGCAAGCTGGGCTTCGACGCCAAGGGTGACATCAAGGTGATCGACTACGTCGTCTACAAGTGGGACGCCAAAGGCAACTACGCCGAGATCCATCCGAAGGCCTCCTGATCCCTTCGACGATCACAACATCAAACGCCCCGGCCTACCGGGGCGTTTTTATTTTCGGTTCCAAATAATTTTTAACCGGCTGGAACAATTAGGTTCCCACGGCATTGTGGAGGGTTGGGGCTGAGTTCCATGTCATTGATTTCACGACCTTAACCGTTATTCCAGCTTGATCTGCCGCAGGGCAGCGGGTCTATTTCGTGAAATTGCATCTCAGCCAATGAGATTTTGAGATTTTGCGCGAACTGGCCGAGGAGACACCATGAGTGATCTTTCCCCTGGAGCATCTCCCTCCGCTCGCCGGGTCGCCAAACCCAAACCACCCCACACCAACGGCACATCCGATCCGATGCAGGATCTGCTGCACGCGTTGCAGGCAATGCGCGCCGGCGATTTCTCGGTACGCATGACCGGCGATCATCTCGGCATCGAGGGCAAGATTGCCGACACCTTCAACGAAATCGTCGCCTCCAACCAGCGAATGGCGCAGCAACTGGAGCACGTCGGCCAGGTCGTCGGCCGCGAAGGCAAGACGCGCCAGCGCGTCAAGTTCGACCTCTCGAGCGGCTCGTGGGCGGACATGGAAGGCTCCGTCAACACGCTGATCGACGATCTGCTGTGGCCGACCCGCGAAGTCACGCGCGCGGTCGCCGCAGTGGCACAGGGCGATCTGCTGCAGACCGTGCAACTCAACGTCGACGGCCGCCCGCTGGGCGGCGAATTTCTGCAGTCTGCCACCATCGTCAACACGATGATCAAGCAGCTCGGCGTGTTCACCTCGGAAGTGACGCGCGTGGCCCGCGAAGTCGGCACCGAGGGCAAGCTCGGTGGCCAGGCCCAGGTGCCGGAAGTGACCGGTGTCTGGAAAGACTTGACCGAGAGCGTCAACTCGATGGCCAACAACCTCACCGGCCAGGTCCGCAACATTGCCGAAGTTACCATTGCGGTCGCCAATGGCGACCTGTCGAAGAAGATCACCGTCGATGTCCGTGGCGAGATCCTGCAGCTCAAGGAAGCCATCAACACGATGGTCGACCAGCTCCGCTCCTTCGCTTCCGAAGTGACGCGCGTGGCCCGCGAAGTCGGTACCGACGGCAAGCTCGGCGGCCAGGCAATCGTCCCCGGCGTCGCCGGCACCTGGAAGGATCTGACCGACTCCGTCAACGCGATGTGCGGCAACCTCACCGCACAAGTCCGCAACATCGCCAACGTTACTACCGCTGTCGCCCGTGGCGACCTCTCGCGCAAGATCACGGTCGACGTCCGCGGCGAAATACTCGAGCTCAAGGACACCATCAACACGATGGTCGACCAGCTCAACTCGTTCGCCTCGGAAGTGACGCGCGTGGCGCGCGAGGTCGGCACCGAAGGCAAGCTCGGCGGTCAGGCCCAAGTGCCTGGTGTGGCCGGCACCTGGAAGGACCTCACCGACAACGTCAACTTCATGGCTTCCAACCTGACGGCGCAGGTTCGCAACATCGCCGATGTCGCGACCGCCATTGCCGGCGGCGACCTTTCCAAGAAGATCACGGTGAACGTCTCGGGCGAAATCCTTCAGTTGAAGGAAACGCTGAACACGATGGTCGACCAGCTCAATGCCTTTGCTGGCGAAGTGACGCGCGTGGCCCGCGAAGTCGGCACCGAAGGACGGCTCGGCGGTCAGGCCAACGTGCTCGGCGTCGCCGGCACCTGGAAGGACCTCACCGAGAGCGTCAACTCGATGGCCTCCAACCTGACGGCGCAGGTCCGCAACATCGCCGAGGTGACGACCGCGGTCGCCAATGGCGACCTGTCGAAAAAGATCACGGTGGACGTCCGCGGCGAAATTCTGGAGTTGAAAGACACCATCAACACGATGGTCGACCAGCTCAACGCGTTTGCCGGCGAAGTGACGCGCGTGGCGCGCGAAGTCGGCACCGAAGGCAAGCTCGGCGGCCAGGCCAACGTGCGCGGCGTCGCCGGCACCTGGAAGGACCTCACCGACAACGTCAATTCGATGGCCGGCAACCTCACCGCTCAGGTTCGCAACATCGCCGAAGTCGCGACCGCGGTGGCGAAGGGCGACCTGTCGAAGAAGATCACGGTCAACGTCTCGGGCGAAATCCTTCAGTTGAAGGAAACGCTGAACACGATGGTCGACCAGCTCAACGCCTTTGCATCAGAAGTGACGCGCGTCGCACGCGAGGTCGGCACCGACGGCAAGCTCGGCGGCCAGGCCCAGGTGACCGGCGTCGCCGGCACCTGGAAGGACCTGACCGACTCCGTGAACTCGATGGCCGGCAATCTGACCGCCCAGGTGCGCAACATCGCGGAAGTGGCGACCGCGATTGCCGGCGGCGACCTCTCGCGAAAAATCACCGTCGACGTGCGCGGCGAAATTCTGCAGCTCAAGGAAACGCTGAACACGATGGTCGACCAGCTCAACCGCTTTGCGGGCGAAGTGACCCGCGTGGCGCGCGAGGTCGGCACGGAGGGACGGCTCGGCGGCCAAGCCAACGTGCCCGGCGTCGCCGGCACCTGGAAGGACCTCACCGACAACGTCAACTCGATGGCGGGCAACCTGACCGGCCAGGTCCGCAACATCGCCGAAGTGACTACGGCGGTAGCGAAGGGCGACCTGTCGAAGAAGATCACGGTCGACGTCAAGGGCGAGATTCTCGAACTGAAGAACACCGTCAACACGATGGTGGACCAGCTCAACGCCTTCGCCTCGGAAGTGACGCGCGTGGCGCGCGAGGTCGGTACCGAAGGCAAGCTCGGCGGACAGGCCCAGGTGCCTGAAGTCGCCGGCACCTGGAAGGACCTGACCGACAACGTCAACTTCATGGCCTCGAACCTGACGGCACAGGTCCGCAACATCGCCGAGGTCGCAACCGCGATCGCCGGCGGCGACCTCTCCAAGAAGATCACGGTGGACGTCCGCGGCGAGATCCTGCTGCTGAAGGACACCCTCAATACGATGGTCGAGCAGCTACGCTCCTTCGCCGCCGAAGTGACGCGCGTGGCGCGCGAGGTCGGTACCGAGGGACGGCTCGGCGGCCAGGCCGTGGTGCCCGGCGTCGGCGGCACCTGGAAGGATCTGACCGACAACGTCAATCTGCTGGCGGCCAACCTCACCACGCAGGTGCGCAACATCGCGGAAGTCACGACCGCCGTGGCGCGCGGCGACCTGTCGCGCAAGATCACCGTGGACGTGAAGGGCGAAATCCTCGAACTGAAGAACACCATCAACACGATGGTCGACCAGCTCAACGCCTTTGCCGGCGAAGTGACCCGCGTGGCGCGCGAGGTCGGCACCGAGGGCAAGCTCGGCGGTCAGGCGCAGGTCCCGGGCGTCGCCGGCACCTGGAAGGACCTCACCGACACCGTCAACTTCATGGCGGCGAATTTGACCGAACAGGTCCGCGGCATCGTCAAGGTGGTGACGGCGGTCGCCAACGGCGACCTGAAGCAGAACCTGACGGTGAAATCGAAGGGCGAAGTCGCAGCCCTTGCCGACACCATCAACAACATGACCGAGACGCTCGCGACCTTTGCCGATCAGGTCACCAGCGTGGCGCGCGAAGTCGGCGTCGAGGGGCGGCTCGGCGGCCAGGCCAACGTGCCCGGCGCGGCCGGCACCTGGAAGGACCTCACCGGCAACGTCAACCTGCTCGCCGCCAACCTGACCTCGCAGGTACGCTCGATCGCCGAGGTGGCGACCGCCGTGACCAAAGGCGACCTGACCCGCTCGATCCAGGTCGACGCCCGCGGCGAAGTGGCCGAACTCAAAGACAACATCAACACCATGATCGGCAACCTGCGGCTCACCACCCAGGTGAACACCGAGCAGGACTGGCTGAAGACAAACCTCGCAAGATTCACCAACATGTTGCAGGGCCAGCGCGAGCTGTCCACCGTCGGCCGGCTGCTGCTGACCGAACTGGCGCCGCTCGTCAACGCGCATATGGGCGTGATCTACCAGGTCGAGAACGCCGAGAGCCCGCAATTGCACCTGCTCTCGTCCTACGCCGGCGACGGCGCCCATCCGCATCCGCAAGTCGTTCAGTTCGGCGAAGGATTGATCGGCCAATGCGCCATGGACAAGCGCCAGCGGCTGGTGTCGGACATCCCTCGCGATACGGCGCCGGTGAATTCGGCACTGCTACGCGCAATCCCGAAAAACATCGTCGTGCTTCCGGTACTGTTCGAAAACCAGGTGAAGGCCGTGATCGAGCTTTCCTCGATCTCGTCGTTCACGACGTCACAGATGACCTTCCTGGAACAGCTCACCGACAGCATCGGCATCGTGCTCAACTCGATCGAGGCCACGATGCAGACCGAGGGCCTGTTGAAGCAATCCCAGCAGCTCGCCGGTGAACTCCAGACGCAGCAGAAGGAATTGCAGCAGACCAACGAACAGCTCGAACAGAAGGCCCAGCAGCTCGCCGAACGCAACGTCGAGGTGGAACGAAAGAACCAGGAAATCGAACAAGCGCGGCGCGCGCTTGAGGAAAAGGCAACGGAACTTGCGCTGACATCGAAGTACAAGTCCGAATTCCTTGCCAACATGTCGCACGAGCTGCGCACGCCGCTCAACAGCATCCTGATCCTCGGCCAGCAGCTTACCGAAAACCCCGACGGCAATCTGTCGCTGAAGCAGGTCGAGTTCGCCCGCACCATCCACGGCGCCGGCACCGATCTTCTCAACCTGATCAGCGACATCCTCGACCTGTCGAAGATCGAATCCGGCACGGTGACGGTCGATGCCGAGGAAATCCTGACGTCGAGCCTGCTGGAGACCGTCGGACGGCCGTTCAAGCACGAGGCCGAAAATCGCCACCTCTCGTTCAGCATCAATGTCGACGAGACCCTTCCCCGCAGCATGGTGACCGACTCCAAGCGCCTGCAGCAGGTGCTGAAGAACCTGCTGTCGAACGCATTCAAGTTCACCGCGGAGGGCGGCGTGAAGTTGAACGTATCGGCCGCCCTTGGCGGCTGGAGCGCCGAGCACCCGATCCTCAATCACGCACCCGCTGTCGTCGCCTTCGACGTGACGGACACCGGCATCGGCATTCCCCTGGAAAAGCAGAAGCTGATCTTCGAGGCGTTCCAGCAGGCGGACGCCGGCACCAGCCGCAAATACGGCGGTACCGGCCTCGGCCTTGCCATCAGCCGCGAACTCGCGAGCCTGCTCGGCGGCGAAATTCATCTTCGCAGCGCGCCCGGCAAGGGCAGCACTTTCGTGCTTTACCTGCCGTTGCATTATTCCGGCCCCACCGTTGCGCCGCGCTCCCCTGCCTCGTCGGCATTCACACCCGCGCCTGCGCTGCAGGCGACACAAGAGCGCGCCGTCGAGCAATTGCCGGACGACCGCCTCGATCTCGCGCCGGGAGACAACATCCTCCTGATCGTCGAGGACGATCCGCATTATGCGCGGGTCCTGATCGATCTGGCCCGCGACAAGGGCTTCAAGGTACTGGTCGCCAGCCGCGGCGCCGAAGCGCTCGAGCTCGCCAAGCAGTTCCAGCCGACAGCGGTTTCGCTCGATGTGTTCCTGCCTGACATGCTGGGCTGGACCGTGCTGAGCCAACTCAAGCACAGTCCGCTGACGCGGCACATTCCGGTGCAGATCATCACGCTTGACGAAGACCGCCAGCATGCGCTGGCGCGCGGCGCGTTTTCCTTCGTCAACAAGCCGACGACGACCGAGGGCGTCAGCGCGGCGCTGTCACAGATCAAGGAATACGCCAAGCCCCGCCGCAAGCGCCTGCTGATCGTGGAGGACAATGCCGCCGAGCAAATGAGCATCACCGAGTTGCTCGGCCATGACGACATCGAGATCCTCACCGCCGACACTGGCGCCGATGCCTTGTCGACGTTGCGGAACCAGCCCTGCGACTGTGTCGTGCTCGATCTGCGATTGCCTGACATGAGCGGCTTCGAGGTGCTTGACCGGCTTCGCAACGACGAAACTCTATCGAACGTACCGGTCGTGGTGTTCACGGGGCGGGAACTTTCGGCCGAGGAAGATGCGGAACTTCACACCATGGCGAGGAGCATCGTGGTGAAAGGCGTCGAGTCGCCGGAACGCCTGCTCGACGAAACGTCGCTGTTTTTGCACCGTGTGATCACGGAATTGCCCGTCGAGAAGCAGAGAATGCTCGAAAAGCTCAATAGCTCCGATGAGGATCTTGTTGGCAAGACCGCGCTTCTGGTTGACGACGACGCCCGCAACATTTTCGCGCTATCAAGCGTTCTCGAACGGCGCGGGATGAAGGTGCTGACCGCGACGACGGGCCATGAGGCCATCGCTCTGGTCGAATCAAATCCAAATATCGCAATCGTGCTGATGGATATCATGATGCCGCAGATGGACGGATATCAGACCATCGGTGTCATCCGCGAAAATCCGTCCTTCAGCCGCCTGCCGATCATTGCGCTGACCGCCAAGGCGATGAAGGGCGACCGCGAGAAATGCCTCGAAGCCGGCGCTTCGGACTATCTCGCCAAACCCGTCAATACCGAGCAGTTGCTGCTCGCCATCCGAATGTGGTTGCACCGCTGACGGGCGTAAGCAGATGATGGATCAAGAGAAGGTAAACATTCTTCTAGTTGACGATCAGCCGGCGAAGCTGCTCGCCTATGAGGTCATCCTGAAAGAACTCGGCGAGAACCTGGTCAAGGCCTCGTCTGGGCGCGAAGCGCTCGAATTCCTGCTCAAGAACGATGTTGCCATCATACTGGTCGATGTCTGCATGCCGGAACTCGACGGGTTCGAGCTCGCCGCCATGATCCGCGAACATCCCCGCTTCCAGAAGACGGCGATGATCTTCATCTCCGCGATCCAGGTCAGCGACATCGACCGGCTGCGCGGCTATGAGATGGGCGCGGTCGACTACGTTCCGGTGCCTGTGGTGCCCGAAGTGTTGCGCGCCAAGATCAAGGTGTTCGCGGAGCTCTATCGCAAGACGCGCCAGCTCGAACGGCTCAACGTCGAACTCGAGGACCGGGTTCGCGCGCGCACCGCCGAACTCGAGGAATCGCACGCCAGGCTTCTGGAAAGCGAACAGCGCCGCAGTCTGGCGATCGCGGCCGGAAAGATGGGCTCCTGGGACTGGGACTGGGTCAATGGCGACTTTATGTGGGACGAAGGCCAGTATCAGATCCTCGGCGTCGATCCCGGCAAGTTCGAACTGACGCCGGCCAATATCCAGGCGCTGCTTCACCCTGACGACGTTCATGAACTGCACGAGGCGTGGGCCAGCTTCGCCCGGGGCGCGAAATCATACGAAGCGGAATTCCGCATCATCCGGCCGAATGGCGAAGTGCGCTGGTGCGCGGGAACGGCGGCGGCAAGCACCGACAAGGGCGGCCGCGTCATCCGCGTCAGCGGCGTCACCGTCGACATCACCGAACGCAAGCAGGCCGAAGAGCGGCAAAGCCTGCTGGCACGGGAGGTCGACCACCGCGCCAAGAACGCGCTGGCGCTCGCACAATCCATCGTCCGATTGACGCGCGGCGACAATGTGAAGAGCTACGTCCGTTCCGTCGAAGGACGGATCAATGCGCTTGCGCGCGTGCACACCGTGCTCTCGCTCTCAAGCTGGCAAGGCGCCGAAATACGCAAACTGATCGATGAGGAGTTGGCGCCCTATTCCACCGGCGACCAGATCGACTTGTCCGGCCCGGAGATCCATCTCGAGCCGGCGACGGCCCAGACGGTTGCACTGGCGCTGCACGAGCTCGTAACCAATTCGGCGAAGTACGGCGCGCTGTCTGCGTTGTCGGGCCGGCTGTCGGTGTGTTGGGAAGACCAGGCGGGCCTTCTCAAGATCATATGGTCGGAGACTGGCGGGCCACATGTCGAGAAGCCGGTGTCGCGAGGGTTCGGAACCAGAAGCGTCATCGCCAGCATCGAGTCGCAGCTCGGTGGCCGGGCGGAATTCGACTGGCGCCCGGAAGGCCTCGTGTGCCGCCTGTCGGTTCCGTTGTCGCAACGGCAGTTTGGCGCCGATCCGGTTTCGATCCTTGAGGCTGCTGTCGATGGCAATGGTCTGCGACGCGCTGAGCGGTAAGACTGCTAACGTGCTGCTCCCGCAACGGCAGCGCCCGGCGGCCGGGCCGGTCCCATCGCCGATTCGATCGCACGCATCAAATCCGGCGGACGAAACGGCTTCTGCAGACAGATGACGTCGGAAAGTTCTGGCGTTTCGGACAGAAAGTCCAGCGCGGTCATTCCCGAAATCGCAATGACAGGCAGGTCCGGCACGCGGGCGCGCACCGCTGCAATCAGATCGGGCCGTTGGTGCCCCGCAAAAAGATGTCGACGATCGCAAGGTCGAAGCTCGCATCTTCGAACAACTTCAATGCGGATGCGGCGCTATCTGCCTCGACGATTTCGAAACGATGGATACGCAGCACGATGGAAATCACCGTGCGGACGTCGGCCTGATCGTCAACAACAAGCACGCGGGGCATCGAAGCCTCCCGGGTCGATCGCACGAGCTTACGACGCGAATCCGTAGTTTCGGCAGTTCCGCAGCCTTTATTCAGCCGGTCGGTAAAGAGGCGGTTACCCCAACCGGCTTCCCTGCTGTTTCCTTCAGGTGATACGTGACCTTGGGTTGATTCCCGCCGCGGCGTCGCTAGCGTAGCTTGGCGGTGCGGTTCCTACTGGTATCATGTCCGGCCGCATCGGATGCATTGTTGTTGCGGGTCTTATAGCTTCTGTGATGGCGCGTTCGCTGCCAGTTTGGCCGGAAGACGATATGGGTAACGAGCGCAACATCTTTCTTTCCACGATGAAGGCGACGCGCAGCGATCGCACGGCTGCGCTGGCCGTGGTCGGCTTCTCGGCGGTGCTGTTCGCCTGCGCCGTGCCATTTGCCGGCGTGCCGCTTGCCCCGGTCCCCGCGTTCGTCGCCAGCTACCAGTCCGCATTGGCGATCAACGACCTGATCACCGCTGTCCTGCTGTTTTCACAGTTCGCGATGACCCGCTCACGGGGGCTGCTGTTGCTTGCGAGCGGATATTTGTTCACGGCGATGGCGGCCATCGTCCATGCCCTCACCTTTCCCGGCCTGTTCGCGCCCGGTGGGCTGCTCGGTGCGGGACCGCAGACCACCGTTTGGCTCTACATGGTCTGGCACGGCGTATTCCCGCTACTGGTGCTGGGTTATGCGCTACTGAAGGCGACGGACAACGAGGAGATGCGAGGCTCGGCCGGCACGGCCGTCGTTACGAGCATCGTTGCGGTCAGTGTCGCGATGGCCGCATTCACCTGGCTCGTCACCGCCCAGCACGATCGTCTGCCGATCCTTCTAAGCGGCGGTCATTACACGCCCATCATGCTAGGCGTGGTCTCGACCGTATGGTGCCTGAGCTTCGCTGCATTGACGGTGCTGTGGCTTCGCAGGCCGCATTTCGTTCTCGACGTCTGGCTGATGGTCGTGATGAGCGCCTGGTTGTTCGACATCGCCCTGTCGGCGATGCTGAACGTGGCGCGGTTCGATGTCGGCTTCTATCTCGGCCGCATCTACGGCCTCTGCGCCGCGAGTTTCGTGCTCGCCGTGCTGCTCGTCGACAACGTCGGCCTGCAAGCCAAGCTCGCGCGTCTGCTCGGAACATCGCGTACGGAAAGCAAGCGAACGGAGCAGGCGCTCGACCAGGAGATGGAGGAACGGCGGCGCATATTCGAATCTTCGAACGACCTCATCCTGGTAAGCGATTCTGTGGGGAATTTGATCCAGGTCAGCCCGAGCGTCAGCGACATCCTTGGCTATCAGCCCTCGGAAATGGTCGGGCACAACGCGATCAAGTTCATCCACCCCGACGACCTCGAACACACCCGCAGGGAGATGCGGGCGGGGCGACGGGGACAAAGCAAGCGCAACTTCGAGACGCGCTATATCAGCAAGGAGGGGAAGACCGTCGCGCTGAACTGGACCGGCACGTGGTCGGAGCCGGTCCGCCGCCATTTCTTCATCGGCCGCGACCTGACCGAAAAGCAGGCTGCGGAAGCCCAATTGCGGCATGCGCAGAAGATGGATGCGGTCGGCCAGCTCACAGGCGGCGTGGCGCACGACTTCAACAACATCCTGACCGTGATCACCGGCACCATCGGCATTCTAGAAGAAGCGGTCGCCGATCAGCCCCAGCTCGCTGCGGTCACCAAGCTGATCGATGAGGCCGCCGAACGCGGGGCCAATTTGACCAAGCATCTGCTCGCCTTTGCACGCAAGCAGCCGCTGCAGCCCGTCGAAGTCGACGTCAATGCGCTGGTGCTGGAGGCGGCCAAGCTACTGCACCCCACGCTCGGCGAACACATCGAAATCACGCCGCTACTGGCCGAGGATGCGTGGACCGCGCTGGCCGATCCGAACCAGCTCACCACGGCCGTCCTCAATCTGGCCATCAACGCGCGTGACGCCATGCCCAATGGCGGCAAGCTTGCGCTCGAGACCGGCAATGTCTTTCTCGACGAAACCTATGCGAGCATGCAGAGCGAGGTCACATCAGGCAATTACGTGATGATCGCAGTCAGCGACACTGGCTCCGGAATCCCGCCCGCGCTGCTCGAACGGGTATTCGAACCCTTTTTCACGACCAAGGAAGTCGGCAGGGGCACCGGCCTCGGGCTGAGCATGGTGTTCGGCTTCGTCAAGCAGTCGGGCGGCCACGTCAAGATCTACAGCGAGGAAGGCCACGGCACCTCCGTCAAGATCTATTTGCCGCGGGCAACGGGATTGCAGCAGACCGCGGCGGAAGCTCTGGTCTCGGGAAATATCGAGGGCGGTAACGAAACTGTCCTCGTCGTGGAGGACGATGCGCTGGTGCGGCGCTATGTGATCACCCAGATCGAGAGCCTGGGCTACACCACCCTGGAGGCAGCCAACGCTTCCGATGCGTTGCGCATCATCGACGATGTCCCGAACGTCGACCTGCTGTTTACCGACGTAATCATGCCCGGCATCATGAACGGCCGCCAGCTCGTCGACGAAGCGCTGAAGCGCCGACCTGACCTCAAGACGCTCTACACCTCGGGATATACCGAAAACGCCATCGTCCATCACGGCCGCCTGGATTCCGGCGTGTTGCTGCTGGCAAAGCCCTATCGCAAATCCGAGCTTGCCCGGATGATCCGGCTGGCGCTTGCCAGTTGAAGCAAGCCCGGCGGCTGATATATCCGTGGATGGCACGCCAAAACGGATGCAGCCCCACGGACCGGCGCTTTGAAAAACCTGCTCACCGATATTTCCGGCGTTCGCGTCGGCCACGCCCATGACGCTAGCGTCGCCTCGGGCGTCACCGCGATCCTGTTCGACTCGCCCGCGGTGGCCTCGATCGACGTGCGCGGCGGCGGCCCCGGCACCCGCGAGGAAGCGCTGCTCAGCCCTGAGAGCACCGTCGAGGCAATCGACGGCATCGCGCTTGCCGGCGGCTCAGCGCTCGGACTGGATGCCGCCGGCGGCGTGCAGGCCTGGCTTGCCGAACAGGGGCGCGGTTTTCGCATCCGTGACGCGGTCATCCCGATCGTTCCGGGCGCGATCTGCTTCGATCTGCTCAACGGCGGCAACAAGGCATGGGGACGCTTTCCCCCCTATCGCGATCTCGGCTACGCCGCGGCCAATGCAGCGGCTGCCGATTTCGCGCTCGGCAGCGTCGGCGCCGGCCTTGGCGCGACCACTGCCAATTTCAAGGGCGGCCTCGGCTCCGCTTCGGCACAGACCGACGGCGGCGTGACCGTCGCCGCGCTTGCGGTGGTCAATGCGGTGGGCAGCGTGACGATCGGCGACGGCCCGTGGTTCTGGGCGGCGCCGTTCGAGAAGGACAACGAGTTTGGCGGGCGAGGACTGCCGCCCTCGTTCACGCCCGATATGCTGAGAGCCCGCCTCAAGGGTGCGCCGTTAGCCACTCCGTCGCAGAACACCACGCTGGTGGTCGTCGTCACCGATGCGGTGCTGACCAAACCGCAGGCCAGGCGGCTCGCAATGATCGCGCAAACCGGCATGGCGCGCGCCATCTATCCCGTGCATGCGCCGCTGGACGGCGACGTGGTGTTTGCCGCCGCGACCGGCAAGAAGCCGATCGATCCACTGTTCGGCCTCACCGAACTCGGCATGGTGGCTGCCAATACGGTCGCGCGCGCAATCGCGCGCGGCGTCCATGCTGCGACCGCGCTACCTTTTCCGGGTGCGCTCCCGGCATGGAGCGATCGGTTCGGTTAGAGCATGGTCCGCTCAGGCGCTGACCGAGAGCGAGGCGGT
Source organism: Bradyrhizobium sp. AZCC 1577 (assembly GCF_036924575.1). NCBI lineage: Bacteria > Pseudomonadati > Pseudomonadota > Alphaproteobacteria > Hyphomicrobiales > Nitrobacteraceae > Bradyrhizobium > Bradyrhizobium sp. AZCC 1577. Next base: position 3,691,806 of record NZ_JAZHRQ010000001.1, on the reverse strand, counting down.
GGCCGCGGACGCAATCGCCTTGGCTTCGCGCTGAATCATCTGCTCGATGAAATTGTAGGACGATGTCGCTGATGCGGACGAGCTTCCGGAAGCCGGCGACGTCATCGCCACTTTCGAGCCATCCGCATAGGTCAGCGACGTCGTTACCGAACCGTCGCTGTTGGTGACGGTCGTGGTGGTGGCACCTTGCCATGTCTGGGAGACTGGATCGGAGCCTGATCCATCACTACCGCCCGCCTCATCGCGATCGCGATGATGGCCCTTGTCGGGCCGGAGCGCCGATGCCAGCTCCTTGATGCTGACCGAGCCGTCGCCGTCCTGATCGAGTTTTCCGAACACGCTATCGGCCTGCCCAATGTTGGTGCCGCCCGCGCCAAGCGCCTCTTCGAATTCCGTCTTGCTGATCTTGCCGTCACCGTCGCCGTCGATCTGCCCGAACAGGTCCCTCAGCGCGGCGTGGCGGGTCTTTAAGGCCGTCCCCGATCCTCCCGAGGACTGGCTTTGCGCGTCAAGCAGCGCGCTCATGGTTTCCGGCGATATCGTCGAAAAGCCGTTGCTTGAGCCTGCCTCTGGACCGATCGAAGCCGGCGCAGTCGGGGACGACTGGCCGAAGCTTGCGAAGTTCTGGCTGAGGCCGGTGGTTGGCGCAGACGATTTCGACGACGTCAGCGCCTTGAGGGCATCGATGGCCGATGACGCGGCGCCCAGAGCAAAGAACATGGCGGAACTCCAACAATGCCGCGCGTAAAGCGGCCCACAGCTCGTGTTCCGTTTTCCTCAGCAAGCGCCATGCCATGAAGAAAAAGCCAATAAAATTGGGCTTTCCTTCACCCCTTCCGGTCCAGCGAAGTCGGCAATAGATGCCCGCCGCGGCAGATTTTTCCGCCCACAGGAGACGGCGGCGCCGCGCATTGCCCCGGGCCCTCCTGCATGTTACGCGGGGCCGTTCCTCCTTCTCGCAAGCCTTTCGGGAAAACGCACATGTCCCAGCAGTTTGTGTCGCGTCCCCTGGTCATCGCACCGTCGATCCTGGCGGCGGATTTCGCCAAGCTCGGCGAGGAAGTCCGCGCTGTGGACGCGGCGGGCGCTGACTGGATCCATCTCGACGTGATGGACGGACATTTCGTGCCGAACATTTCCTACGGCCCCGATGTCATCAAGGCGATGCGCCCGCATACCAAGAAGATTTTCGACGCGCATCTGATGATCTCGCCCTGCGATCCCTACCTCGAAGCGTTTGCCAAGGCCGGCTGCGATCACATCACCGTCCACGCCGAGGCCGGCCCGCATCTGCACCGCTCGCTGCAGGCAATCCGCGCGCTCGGCAAGAAGGCCGGCGTCTCGCTCAATCCGGGCACGCCGGCGAGCGCGATCGAATATGTTATCGACCTGATCGATCTGGTGCTTGTGATGTCGGTCAATCCCGGCTTCGGCGGCCAGGCCTTCATCAAATCCGCGCTTAGCAAGGTCAGCGACGTCAGGGCTATGGCCGCGGGACGTCCGATCGACATCGAGGTCGATGGCGGCGTCGGTCCTGATGTCGCCGGCCAGTTGGCCGCAGCCGGTGCCAATGCGCTGGTCGCGGGCTCGGCGGTGTTCAAAGGCGGCACTGTGGACAGCTACAAAGCCAACATATCCGCGATCCGCAACGCGGCGGCGCTGGCGCGCGGCGAAGCGGTCTAGCGCCGCAATGTCGTCCCTGCGAACGCAGGAACCCATACCCACCAGCCTACATTGTTGAAAACGTAGCCGTCGCTCGAGTGCCCATTCCGCCGGCCGCGGCGTATGGGCCCCTGCGTTCGCAGGGGCGACGGCGATATCGTCGAAAAAGAGTCGGCAGGAAAGCCACACTCGGGCGCGCAGTGAGCCATGGAACCCGAAAGTCCACGCTCCGGCCACAAAGCTTCACGCATCTCGCCATAAACGCGGACCAGCATCCCGCCTTCCACGGACGGGACAGAAATATGATCAAGGCGTTCATCACAGCCGCAATGCTCCTGGTACTCGCGCCCTCTGCCGCGCTCGCGCAGCGCGCAGGCGACGCGGCCCTCGGCGCCGTGGCCGGCGCCGTCGTGCTGGGGCCGATCGGGGCTGTCGCCGGCGCCTTCGTCGGCTATACGGCCGGGCCTTCGATATCGCGCTCGTGGGGACTGGAAGGCTCGCGCTCGTCGCGGCACCGCAGACAGGCTTCAAGGGACAGCGTGCGAGGCGCCAGGGCGGAAGCGGTAGGCCCCGCATCCAATTCCGCCGGTCAGGCCGAACGGAGCAGCCGCGTCACCAGCTATCCCGTGCCGAACCCGCCGCGCTCCGGCACAACGCTGCCTCCGGTCCAGACACTCGACTGAACGCACGCGCCGTCTGATCGCGGCGTTACGTCCTAAGCGGCCGTAATCGCATTGACGTTTTCCGGCGCGAAGAACTCAGCGGGCGATATTGTTCCGGCATTCATCCGCGCGAACGCATCCATAGCTTTCTGATTGCCGTGAATCGCGCCAAGGAGGTGCTGCATATCCGGTGGCGGTGGTTCCAGCGTCGCCAGCATGCAGGTGAATTCATACATTGCCGCCACCCGTGTATCGCGCGCGCGATGGTACTCGCTCATCGCCGCGTCGAACGGCTGCGCTCCCGAGAAGGCCCTGTCGAGCGCGACCGCGCAGAGCTCGGCGTCATGGAAGGCGTCCATGATTCCTTGTCCGGTGATGAAGTCCCGGTTGTAGCCCGCGTCGCCCACGAGCACCCAGCCGGGGCCGTAGGGCTTGCGAAAGTAGTTCGGCACCGCCGCACCGACGAAGCGCGCTTCCCGCTTGGCTTCGTGCAGGCGATCGGCGAACGCCGGCGCCAACGCGATGGTCTTCAGGTAATTCCCTTCGATGTCCTTCTTGCAATCGTCGAACCTTGCGTATGGCCAACCGACGATCACCATCGTCAGCCCGTCATGGGTTGGAGCGGCGGCAAATCCGGTCCCGTCACGGATATATTGCTCAAACTTGCCGAACATCGGTAGTCCGCTCCAGTAGGTGTAATACGCGACGAGCAGAATGGGTTTCTCGTCATAGTGCTCTGGCCGGACCGCCTCGGCCACGAACGAGTGTCTGCCGTCGGCGCCGACGACGATTTCAGCGCGCTCGGCGATAGGGCCGCCATGCTTCGAGCGGCCCTTGATGCCGACCGCCCGTCCGTCCTCGATCAAGATTTCATCCACGGCGAAGCCTTCGCGAACTTCCGCGCCGGACTGAGCCGCAGCATCGACGAGCAGCTTGTCGAGTATCGTGCGGCGCGGACAGTACGCAACCGGAGCTTCACTCGTGCCTGGCGCGCCCACAATCGTGAAAGGACCAAAGTCGAAAGCATAGCTGTCGATCGGCGGGCACCCGGTCGCAGTCAGACGATCGAGAAGGCCCCAACTGGACAGGGCACTTACGCCAAAGGGATGCAAGATGTGCGTAGAGACCGTGTCGCTCGGAAAAGTTGCGCGGTCGACCACGAGAACCCGATATCCTTTCCGGGCCAGCAGCATTGCGGTCGGCGATCCCGCGCAGCGGGCGCCCACTACGATTGCGTCGAATGCTTTGGTCATCGCGGCTCTCTCCTTGTGCTGACAAATCAGACGCGGGCTCGGCGCATCGCGGATCCGCGGCGTACCATTGCTGTGGTGCTAGAGAGAAACGGGAGCAGGCGCTTCGGGAGAACGCCCCAATCAGGCCCTTGCAATCGTATGGGTGATCTTCCCCATTCGCGGGCGCCGTAGGTATGGCACGATCGCGACGTGTTAAAGCCGGCGGCAAGCCGCCGGGAAGGAGAAACGATATGAGCGATACATTCGAGGGGCGTTGTCTCTGCGGTGCCGTACGCTTCCGTGCGGCTGGGCGCCCGAAATGGGTCCTGTGGTGCCACTGCGAGAGTTGCCGGCGCCATACCGGGGCGCCGGCATCCGTCTTCGTTGCCTTCGACGACTCCGCCGTCACGGTAACAAGCGGAGCGATCAGTAAATACAATTCATCACCGGGCGTGGAGCGCGGCTTCTGCGCAAGGTGCGGCTCGACCCTGACCTGCGCGAACCATCGACGGCCCAATGAGACGCACTTTCATCTCGGCGCGTTCGAAGAACCCGAGAAGCTCAAGCCCACGGGAGAGGCGTTTGCAGGCGAAAGGCTCTCGTGGTTGCGCCCGGAAGCCGCGTCCGGCTCGCCTGTTTGACCGTCCGAAGCTGATCGAAACCTTCGACCTTAATCTCAGTGTTCAGATCAGCTTGTGTCGGCACGCAAAGGCCGCCGCCGCGGCTCGCGAGGGGACATCAAGCTTGGCGAGGATGTTGCTGACGTGCCGGTCGACGGTCTTCTCGCTTCGGGAGAGCCTGCCAGCAATCGCCTTGTTGGTTTCGCCGGCGGCGACCAGGCGGAGAACATCAAGCTCACGCGGGGTCAGGCGATGCACATTGCTGCAAGCGACGCCCTTCGTCAGTGAGCCGATCTGCGTGAGATCGGGGCCGGCACCTAAACGCTCGAAAATGGTCCGGGCCGCGTCGAACTCCAGATCGGCAGCGTCCTCGTCTCCGAGGGCGCGGCAGGCCTGTCCGATCAGCACGCGCACGCGCGCAGCCGCGTAGGGCGCCGGGATCCCCTGCCACACTTCGAAGGCACGGCGCAGCGAACCGAGTGCGGCCCGCGCGTCCCCTTCGGCGAGGTCCACCGCTCCGCAGGCCTGCGCGGCAATTGCATCCGGCACGCTCGTATCGAAGCTCCGCGCAATGTCCTCGAGTTCTCGGCAGGCGTTGCGTGCGTCCTGAACGTCACCGGCGGCCAACGTGACCTCGATATAGGCGGGCAGCAAACCCATGCGTTTCAGGCGGCTCACCGTCGTGCCTGCGACGCGGCGAATGGCGGTGGCGGCCGCATCGGTGCGTCCCTGCACAAGGCGCAGCAACGCTAAGCCCGGCTGGGGCTCCAGGCCAAGCTGGCTCGCGCCTCGATACGCCTCTTCAGCCGCTGCAAACTCCCCTTTCAGACGATGGACCTCTGCCTGCTGGTAGAGCGCTCCGGCGGCAGCCCGCCGGTCGAAGCCCTGCGAGCGCGCGCAGGCGCGCCGCGCTTGCTCGATCGCCTCAGGCCAGGCGCCCTGTAACTGCAGGATCTCCGCGCGATGCACTTGGCAAACCCCGGCGAAGGCGACCATATCGGGCTGGCCCTCGCACCACCGCGCCAGGGCGCCTGTCCATTCGCGGGCTCGGTCGAGTGCGTATACCTGCTGACAGGCCGCGATCACGCTGCAATACATCAAGCCAGTCACCAGCGGCGACAGCTCTCCAGCAGTGACCATGACCATGGTCTCATCCAAGAGCGCGAGTCCGGCTCCGAGCTGCGCCTGCTGCAGTCGTATGCGGCCCTGCTGGTGGCGGGCACAGGCGACGAGGTCCGGGTCGCCACAGCGCTCGCCGACTGCGGCGGCCTCGGCTGCAGCGGCGAACGCGGCCTCGTACTCACCAGATCCGAGGCGTTGCTCGACGACCGGCAGCAGCAAATAGCCCCGCTCGGCGCATTCGCGCGTGTCACGCTCCAGCAAACGTTGAGCACGGGAAAACCAGCCGCTCGCACGGCCCATCTCGCCGCGCATTAGCAGGCGAAAGCCGAGCCAGAACGCGCAACGGACGGCGCGAAGACGCCGGGGAGTATCCCGGTGCGCATTGTAGGCCCGTTCGAGCGCCTTGAGATAATCCTCGTCCCGGCCGACCAAGTATGCGGTCATCGCCAGCAGTTCGAGAGCTTCGGCAGTTAGCGAGGTTTCCTGGTCGGCGCGCAAGAACGCCTGGTAAGCGTCGGCCCAGGCGCGCTGTCGATAATATTCACGGGCCAGATCGAGGTCGCCGGATTTGCTCGCACCTCCGCGCTTCTGCTGGCCCGGACACTGCTTCATGCGCTTGCTCCAGTCCCCCAAGAGATAAGCGGACCCATGAGATTTGCCAAAGCATCATATGCGGAACAGTCGACAGGCAGGATGCCTTTCGCGCGAGTGGATTTCCGATGGCGGGAAAACGGGCTTTGTCTTGCAAGTCGGTTTCAGAAGGATCGTCAGTGCTTGCGCGGTGCTTCCAGCCCCTTGAGCACGAGCGCCAGCAGCGCATCGATCCGTGCCGGGGCACCCGGCTCGTTCCATTCCTCGGCATGGGCGGGATGGTGGAAGCGGCTGGTGGCGTCGAAAATGGCGCGCGCCGAAACCATGATGTCGGCGACCTCGAACTCACCCTGCTTCACGCCGTCGGAGAGGATCCGGGCAATCTGATCGACCAGGCAGTCCTTGTGGCAGCTCACGGATCTGCAGGCCTCCCGCGCCAACGCCAGGTAAGTCGCAAACATCTCGGGATCGTCGCTGAGCCGCTTGTGCTTGATCGAGAACATCGTGCGCAGCCACTTCTCCAGCCGGGCGGGCGCCGGGCCGGAAGCTTCTGCGATCTTCAGGAGCGGCGCGCTGAGACGGTCGAGCCAGCGCTTGGCCACCGCCTCGCGCAGCGAAGCCTTGCTGGGAAAATGGCGATAGACGCTGCCGTGGCTGACATCGAGCGCCCGGGCAACGTCCACCACCGTTGCTTTGGCCAGCCCGTAGCGGCGCAGAACGTCCTCGGTAACCTCCAGAATCCGTTCGGGGGTCAGAACCACGACTTCGTTCATGCGCGCACCTGCGAAACGATGTGACGGGTGGTCATTCTAATCCCCTTGCGATCCGCGTTGTAAATCCTTTGGCGGATTAATGTTTCACCGGTTCCAATCGCTCGGCCTGGGCGGCCAGATGGCGGGCGACGCTCTGATTGAGCCAGCGCTGGAGTTGGGCGGTGAGATGAATGAGATGGGCAGTCATGGCGTAGTCCTTTGCAAGTCCCCGGGCTCCGGGCCAACGAGCCGGGTGACGCCCAGTACCGGCGTCGGCAATGGATATAGCATCTCTCGCTGACAGATTTCAATATCTGTCAGTCAATAATCCGTGATTGACTGGCTTCCGGAGACCCCCGCCCCAAGCCTACTGCTCGTCCTTGGGCGGCATCCGCGGCGGGAGCAGCGGCGTAAACGACACTCCGTCGCCGTCGCGGGGAGCCGCGGCCAATCCGCCGCCCGTGGAGGGGTCGCCTCCCGACGTATCTATGATCGCCGTGGGCATGATGTACTCCCGGGCGGCTTCGAGCAGGCGGCCCCCGCCATCGCCAAAATCGGCGGCGCGGCCGCCTTGCGGCCGGCCAGCGGCGATCTCACTGGCCGCCTTGTCGGTCTTCTGCGCGAGTTTGTCGCTATAGGGAATGCGAAAGGCCCTTGGCACACCGCTCGGCCGGTTGCCGTCGTCGAGCGTTTCGACCCAGAGATAGATCGAGCCCGGATCGCCTTCCAGCGAGTGCGGCTCCACGATCCGGGCCTGCAACAGCTTGAAGCTTGCGGGCAGCCTGTCGATGCTGGCCCACCCCAGCAGGCCGCGCACGCCCATGAAGCTCGCAATGTAGAACGCGCTCGTCACCACCACGGCGACTGCCTTGGCCGACCAGGGCAAGCGCGCATAGACTAGGACAATCAGCAACAGCGCGCCGATCAGCGCATAGCTGAGAGAGAGCGTAAGGACGACATCTTGCAGGCTACTCACGGCGCGGCATCCTGACGCCGGTTTTCGGATCGAGATCCGCGCCATTGGCGCGGACGTTGCGGAACGTCTCCATCAGCGACTTATGCCGCTGCTGAACGTCGAGCACCTTGCCTTCGGCATCGAGCCAGAACCGCAGCGCGGTCTTTTCCTCGCCGGTGTGGTCGAGCGTCAGCTTGTTGTCGAAGATCACCTGCGCGGTCGGATTGAGTTTTTGGACTTTCACGCTCACCGTGACGGGCTGCCCGGTCGTCGCCTGGAAGTGCGAGACGTTGACGGTGTATTCGCCGGCGACGATGCCGCGCACGGTGACGATCTCTTCCCTGATCGGCGACGCAATCTTCTTGCCATTGACGATGATGAAATTGTTGGCGCCGCCGCGGTCGTCGCGATCGAGCGTGAGGAAACCGGCTTCGCGGTGGCGATACCAGGCGATGTTGCCGGCGGGGTCCTGCACGAACAGATCAAGATCGTCGGGATGATTGTCCGGCCAGTCCATCGTGATGATGAACTCGGCCTTGGAATCGATCTTGCCGTCCTTCGCGTCCGGCGAGACCGCAAGCAGCGCCAGGAAGAACAGGAACGCAATCACCTGAAGCGCCTTGAACAGCATGACGCCCAGCGGATCGAAGGCCTCCTCGCGCGGATAGAGACCGAAATCATCCATCATGCCGGCGTTCCAAGATGGCGTTCCAGGGCCGGGGTGACGTGCGTCTCGGTCAGCATGACGGCATCGGAAAATACCCGCTGGGTCGCGGCATCCAGCATGTAGTACTGGATCTTCACGAGGATGGAGCCGATCAGGCCGGCTAGCGTCGTGTACATGGCCACCGCCATACCGTCGCTCATCAGGCCCATCGATGATTTCATCGCGACCTTGTCGGCCGCATCGAGGGTGGCAATCGGCGCCAGCATGATGATGAAGCCGATGATGGTGCCGAGCAGCCCGAGCTTCATTAGCGTGTCGGACACGAACGCGCCAAATCCGTTGGAGCCACGCAGCCGGTCGGCGAGCGAGCGGAGCAGCAGCGTCTGGTCGATGCGCCCGGCAGCCTGTGCGCTGGCCTTCTGCACCAGGCTGCGGATGTGATCCGTCACCAGCCCGCCCGGCAAGGCGCGTGCATCCTCGTCCAACCCCCTTGCGCCGCCCGGGACCGACAGGATCGCGCGGCAGCGTCGCGTGATCTCGCCTTCGCGCGCGATCGCGCGCGTCCGCCAGAAGCAATGGAAGCAAGTGACGATGTAGAGGACAGCAATGACGCTCGAAATGTAGGTGCGGTCTGAAATGATCATCAGATGGAGCAACCCGTATCGCCATAAGACGACCACGGCGAAAACAGAGAGCCCGGTGAAAATCATCCACAACAGGAGAACGCTGCGTTCCGACGTATCCGCGCCGGACGATGCGGTCTCGGCGCCAGCCGTTGCACTCATGCTGCGTCAGCTCCCTGGAATGGCGCGCCGCGGCCGGAAGGCCGCCTGCAAGCACGTCCCTTGGCTTTGATAGACCAGCGGTCACGACCGCGTCCAAAGACATATGCCCACGGTTGGTTGGGAAATTTTCCCGAATTGGAACGCACTGCATTGGCACGGGTTGGCGGTGCTGTTACGCTTATCCGCACCTTCGGGAGTGATCGCATGCGCCTCGTGCTTCAGCTCGTTGCCCGCTTGTTTCTCGTGGTCATCCTGTGCCTGGGAGCGGCGACTATCTGGGCGACGATCGACGCGCATCGCAGCGTCGATCGTGCCACGGCCGCTTCCGCCGAGCGTGTCTCGGTGGCGCTGGAAGCGCTCTACTGGCGCGAATTGACGTTGCGCAGCAACAGGATGCGCGAGCAACTGCTGCCGGTGCCGGAATGGCGCACCATCGAAACGATGGGGCTGATCTCGCCGGGTATCTGCGTCCGGCTCGAGCCGGCGGGCGCGTTCGAGAAGCCGCTTTGCGGACAGAGCAAGGGAATCGGCCAAGCTCCGCCGCGCTGGTTCGCGGCCACCGTGCAGACACTGCTTGGGGATCACGCCGCGTTCGTCCGGCCGATCAGCGCCCGCGCGGCCAACGCAGGCAGCGTCTCGGCCGCTGCCGATCCAAATGCCGCCATAGCACTCGCCTGGCAGCACATCCTCGACAACATCCACGTCGCCCTGCTGATGGCGGTGGCGATCGCGCTGCTTGCCTCGCTGGCAATTGCGCACACGCTTGCGCCGGCGCAGCAGATCGTCGCGGCGCTGCAACGGATGGCGCGCGGACAATACAGCACGTCACTGCCCCGCTTCCGATCGATGGAACTTGCCATGATCGGACAGGCCGTCGGCGATCTCGGCGATCGACTCGCGCAGTCCATGGAGGAACGCGCCGCGCTGACCCGGCGCCTGCTCGAAATCCGCAGCGACGAGCGGCGGGCGCTTGCCCGTGAACTGCATGACGAATTCGGACAGAACCTGACGGCGATCCTCGCTTTCGCCAACACGATCGAAGCAACCAGCGCGCGGGAAAAGGCGAGAAGCGAGGTCGCGCAGGACGCGCGGATGATCTCGCAAGCCACCCATCGCATCATGGCGTGCCTGCGCGATACGTTGAACCGCTTGCGCCATCCGCCCGCCGAGGAACTCGGGCTTGAGGCCTGCCTTGTCGATCTCGTCGATAGCTGGCGCTCGCGGAATGCGACGCAGCCGATGATCCAGCTCGATCTCAAGGGCGATCTCGCCGACGTCCGCGGCGCCGTCGCTGCGACCGCCTATCGGGTTGCCCAGGAGTGCCTGACCAATTCCTTGCGGCACAGTTCGGCGCGGGTGATCGTGCTGCGGATCGAGCGGCGCACCGGCGCGGAAAACGCGCTGCTAGTCCACGTCGAGGACGACGGTGGCGGCGATGCGGCCAAACTGGCCCGCTCTCCCGGCTTTGGCCTGACCGGCATTCGCGAGAGGGTCGCCGCGCTCGGCGGCTCGCTGTCGATCGCGGATGCGAACCGCGGGGTAAGCGTGGCCGCCACGATCCCGCTTGCAGCCTGATGACCGCGTCGCAGACCAAAGGCATTTCGATCCTGCTCGTAGACGACCATCCCGTGGTCCGGCAAGGCTACCGGCGCGTGCTGGAGCACCAGGACGATTTCCAGGTGGTGGCCGAGGCCGAAAACGCTGCCGACGCCTATCGCGCATTCAAGGCGCATGCGCCTGACGTCGTGGTCATGGACATATCGATGCCGGGCGCCAGCGGGCTCGAGGCGATCAGGAATATTCGCGCCCGCTCCTCCGACACCCGCATTCTCGTCTTCAGCATGCACTGCGAGGCGGCGCAGGTGAAGGCCGCCTTCAATGCCGGCGCGAACGGCTACGTCACGAAGGGCTCCGACCCATCAGCGCTGATCCGGGCGATCCGTTCGCTAGTCCGCGGCGAACAGGCGATGAGCGACGACATCGCCCGCGTGCTGGCGCTGGAAAGCCTCTCCCCCTCGGGATCGCTGCTCGATCAGCTAGGCGAGCGGGAAATCGAGATCCTCAGGCAATTGGCCGCCGGCGCGACCACCGAGCAGATCGCCTCAAATCTCAATCTCAGCATCAAGACCGTGCAGAACTACCATTATTTGATCAAGACCAAGACCGGCATGCGGACGGATGCGCAGCTTGTCCGCCTGGCTGTGGAATGCGGACTGGCCAGCCTGTAGCGGCGGGCCCGGTTTTCGTCCGGCCAGGCCCTTGCAAAGGCCCGGTTTTCCCCGCTCGCGGCCGCCGTACGGGTGGCCTCCCCCGGAACGATTTGCTAAAGCACGGCGTAAAAACAAATCGGCCGGGAGCCGCCTCGCGCGCCTCGCCTGCCCGCCTTGGAGTTGTCGATGATCCCCCGCTATACCCGCCCGGAAATGGCTTCCATCTGGGAGCCGCAGACGCGTTTCAAGATCTGGTTCGAGATCGAGGCGCATGCGGCTGATGCGCTGGCGGAACTCGGCGTGATCCCCAAGGAGGCGGCGAAGACGATCTGGGCCAAGGCCAAGCATGCGACGTTCGACGTGGCACGGATCGACGAGATCGAGCGCGAGACCAAGCACGACGTCATCGCCTTCCTGACCCATCTGGCCGAAATCGTCGGCCCCGAGGCGCGTTTCGTCCACCAGGGCATGACCTCCTCCGACGTGCTCGACACCTGCCTCAACGTGCAGCTCACCCGCGCCGCGGACCTCTTGATATCGGACCTCGACAAGGTGCTGGCCGCGCTGAAGAAGCGCGCCTTCGAGCACAAGATGACGCCGACCATCGGCCGCTCCCATGGCATCCATGCCGAGCCTGTGACGTTCGGGCTCAAGCTCGCTTATGCCCATGCGGAATTCTCCCGCGCCCGCGAGCGGCTGGTCGCCGCCCGCAAGGAAGTTGCGACCTGCGCGATTTCGGGCGCCGTCGGCACTTTTGCGCAGATCGATCCGCGCGTGGAAGAGCATGTCGCCAAGGCGATGGGGCTGGAGCCGGAGCCGATCTCCACGCAAGTGATCCCGCGCGACCGGCATGCGATGTATTTTGCGACGCTTGGCGTGATTGCCTCTTCGGTCGAGCGGCTCGCCATCGAAATCCGGCACCTGCAGCGCACCGAGGTGCTGGAGGCCGAAGAATTCTTCTCCGAGGGCCAGAAGGGCTCGTCGGCCATGCCGCACAAGCGCAACCCGGTGCTGTCGGAAAATCTGACCGGCCTGTCGCGCATGGTGCGCGCCTATGCGATGCCGGCGATGGAAAACGTCGCCCTCTGGCACGAACGCGACATCTCGCATTCTTCTGCCGAACGCATGATCGGACCGGACGCCACCGTGACGCTGGACTTCGCGCTAATGCGGCTTGCCGGCCTGATCGAGAAGCTCCTGATCTATCCCGCCAACATGCAGAAGAACCTCGACCGCCTCGGCGGTCTCGTGCATTCGCAGCGGCTTCTGATCGCGCTGACGCAGAAGGGCGCCAGCCGCGAGGACGCCTACAAATACGTCCAGCGCAACGCCATGCCGGTCTGGCGCGGCGAAGGCGACTTCCAGACGCTGCTGAAAAAGGACCCCGACGTGAAGAAGCACCTGAGCGATGCCGAAATCGAGGAGCAGTTCGACCTCGGCTATCACTTCAAGCACGTCGACACGATCTTCAAGCGCGTGTTCGGCGAGAGCTGACTATTGCGCCGGCGCGGGGCGCGCCGCCTTCGCCGGCCGGCGGTCGGGCCCCGCCTTTTGGCCTCCTGGGTGGCCAAACCAGCAGTTTTCCGGCCTTGCCAAGCCGAATTAAATGCTTCCAAGTTGTCACAACCGCCGTGACTCCCGCCGGCACCCTCGAAGCAACCTAACGGTAACCGCAAATCGGCTAAGGTCGCAGCGTGTCATCACCGCCGAAAATCCTCATCTTCGACTCCGGCCTTGGCGGCCTCACGGTCCTGCGCGAGATCGTCCGTGCCCGGCCCGATGCGCACTACGTCTATGTCGCCGACGACGCGTTCTTTCCCTATGGCCATCACGGCGAGGAAGAGATCATCGCCCGCGTGGTGCCGCTGGTCGGCGAGTTGATCACACGCCACGCTCCGGCCCTGGTGGCGATTGCATGCAACACCGCTTCCACGCTCGTGATGTCGCATCTGCGCAGCGCCTATAGCGTGCCGTTCGTCGGCACCGTGCCTGCCATCAAGCCGGCCTGCTCCAGCTCGAAGACCAAGCGCGTCTCGGTGCTCGGCACCAAGGGCACCGTCAAGCGCGAATACACCAGGCGCCTGATCGATGATTTCGCGCAAGGCTGCGAAGTGACGCTGGTGGGATCGGCGGAACTCGCCTCTCTCGCCGAATCCGCACTCAGCGGCAACGACGTGCGCGACGAGGATATTGCGGCGGAGCTTGCCCCCTGCTTTGTCGGCAGTGGCGAGCATCGCACCGACACCGTCGTGCTGGCCTGCACCCACTTTCCGCTGTTGCTCGACCGGTTGACCAAGCTTGCGCCGTGGCCGGTCGACTGGATCGACCCAGCACCCGCGATCGCCCGGCGCGTGTCCGAACTGCTGGGGTCGCCAGGCCGGCAAAGCGATGACGTCGGAGCTGAGATGATCTTCACGTCCAACCGACCGCACACGCTGAGCCGGGCGCTGATGCCGTTCTTCGGCGGCCGCGTGCCGGCGTAGCGTCACCCGTTGGCGCATATTTTCAAAATCAGTTGAACGAAACCCGGCGCCCGCGGACAATAACATCCGGGTAAGTGGAGCGTTGCGGCCTTCACAATATCTCCAGCAGTTGCTTGGCGGCTCTGATATCCGCAGTATCCGAGCCCTCCACGAATTTCTCGAGCACGGGTAGCAGCAATAGTCTTGCTTCTTTGCGTCGGTCGCGCGCAGCGAAAAGCTCCGCAAGATCGATCGCGGTCCGCAACTCCCAAGCTACCGCACGCTGACGACGGCTAAGTTCGAGCGATTCCATGAAACAGCTCTCTGCGTCATCGCTTTTCGGCTGCGGCAGGGAAAGCAAGGCCTTCCCTTTCATTCGCAGCAGTTCGGGCATGTAGAAGCGATCTCCGTTTTGGTTGACCAGGTTTATCGCGTCATCGATCAAAACTGCGCTTTGCTCGAATTGGCCGAGTGACAGAAGACCTTGAACCAGCGCAATGTTAAAAGTCGTCGTGAGCAGTTCATAGCCTGCTTCGTGCAGCTCTTGAAGGCAGCCCATTATCGTCTGCACACCGTCCTTGGCATTACCCCGCAGGACAGCCAGTTCGCCTTTCACGCCTTTCCCTACCGCAAGGTAAGGCCCAAGGGATCTCGACCGGGCGAGAGCGATGAATCGATCGATACTCTCTTCCGCGGTTTCGAGATCTCCGGTCCAAAGAAAAATGGAGACCGCCCAGATCAGCGCAATGCATAGCGTTATGGGGTGATCCATCTGTGCGGCCTCGGCGACAGTCTGCCGCGCCAGTTGCAGTGCGTTCGAGGGGTGGCCCTGCAACCAGAGTTCCCTCGCGAGGGTTATGTTGGCACGATTTCCATGATCGAAGCCATAAACCGTGCTGATCCGTTCCGTACCGGGCCCCTCCAACACGACTTCAAGCATCTTCAGCGCTTCGCGATGATGACCAGCCAGATGGAGCGAGACCCCCAACAAGGAATGCGCCAGAGCGACAGCGGCAGGTTCTCTGAGGACTTTGGCCACCACCAGGCTCCGCTGCGCATATCGCAGGGCGGCATCGAACTGCCCCATGCGCTCGTGGAAGATGTGCATCCGGCCGAGCAGTTGGAGTTGGTTCAGGTCGTCACCACGCTCCTCGGCAATCTCGAGGCTCCTGCTCAACGCCGCGCGCGCGGCTTCGCTACTTCCGAGCGTAAACATCAGGGTCAGTCCTAAGGCCGCCTGGATGTGCATTTCGTCGACACTGCCACGTGGGAGGTAATCTATCGACAGGAGAGCCCGCTCCGACCAGCGGCGACATTCGACAAGGAGCGACATCGCCAGAAAGATGGGTGCCGCCGCAGCCGTAAGCCCGATGCCAATCTGGATGTCGCCGTCGGCGCCGAAGCACCATTCCAACGCAGCGCGCACATTGTGAAGGGCTGAAAAGTGAATCGCTCGTTCGTCTGGGCTCGGCAATGTCTCCCATTTTTCGCCGGCATGCTCCATCCAGCGTCGGTAGTAAGTGGCATGGCGGGCGGCGAGCGTGGCGTCGTTGATCTGCACCTCAAGCAAGTAAGCTCTCGTGGTATCCAGGAGGCGATAGCGCATCATGGCGCCGATGGGACGTGGTGCGACCATCGATTTTGCGACAAGGCTGTCGATGGCGTCAAACAGAACGGATCGGTCAACGCATTCGTCCGGCACAACCTCAAGCGCCGCATCGATCGTGAAATGCCCGGCGAAGATCGCGAGCCTGCGGAGCACGAGGCGCTCAAGATCGGACAAGAGTTCGTAGCTCCAATCCAGCGTGGCCCGCAATGTCCTCTGCCGCGGCAGAGCGGTTCGCTGACCCTGCCATAGCAGGCTCAGGCGCTCATCCAGAAGCTCCGCGGTTTGCTGCAAGCCGTAGGCTTCGACCCTGCCTGCGGCCAACTCGATCGCCAGCGCCATGCCGTCTAGCTTCCTGCAAATGTTAGCGACAATCGCAGCATTGGAATCGTTGAGCTCGATGCGTGCACCACCGGCTGTTGCGCGCTCCAGGAACAGTTGAACCGCGGGATAGTTACGGGTAACAGCGGCAGTCAGGCCGGGGACATCCGGCGGAACGGCAAGAGGCGCCAATCGATAGACCTGCTCGCCCTCAACCCTTAGAGATTCCCGGCTTGTAGCCAGAATGTGAACCAGCGGCGCGGCTTGAAATATTCTCGCAGCCAAGGGGGCGACAGCAGCGATGACGTGCTCGCAATTGTCCAGAACCAGCAGCATCTTTTTGTCGTGCAAATGGGCAAGCAGGGCCGGCACCGGATCGTCGGCCTGAACTGGCAATCCAAGCATGAGCAGGAGCGAGGTGGTCACGAGATCGGGATTGCTGAGAGCGCCAAGATCCACGAAGTGGATGGCATGGGAAAAATTCTCAAGCAAATCGTGAGCGACGGTCACCGCAACGGCGGTCTTCCCCACGCCGCCCGGACCGACGATCGTGACAAAGCGTGAAGCGATGAGCTTCTCTGAAAGCGCGACGACCGCATCTGCCCGCCCAACCATCCGTTGGAGCCGATTTGGCAGCTTGGCGGATGACGTTTCCACTTTCGGCGCCGAGCGCCCAGGCGCCGGGAGCGCCGTTTGCGAGACCGGCGCCACAAAGCAATAGCCTCGTCCCGACAAGGTGGTGATGTAACGCGCGCCGTTCTTGCCATCACCCAATGCCTTTCGGAGCGCAGCGATATGAAAGCGCAGGTTCGCTTCCTCTACGGTGGCGCCAGGCCAAATGCAGGCCATCAGATCCCATTTGCTCACGACTTCATTGGGACGCGACACAAGGGCGATCAGGGCATCGAAAGTTCTGGCCCCCAACGTCAGTGCGACGCCGTCACGTGTCAGAAGTCTCTCATGAGGCCTCACGGTAAATGGCCCGAACGATAGCGCCCCCGGCGCGGGCTCGGTCAACTTGGTCATTGCGCAATCTCTTCGATTTCAACGCATCGGATAGCCAGCGGACCGCGATCGAGCAAGATCGCCTTTGCATCGAGATCAGAACGCACGTGCAGACCTCCCGCAAGCCGGGTTCCAGCAAGGGGATCGGGTGGTGGATCCTCACGCAGCGCTAATGCTTGTGTGCGTCAGTTCGTCCCGCCGCGAGAAATTTCGTAGCAGCAACGGGTCTCACAACTTCTCACAAACGTAAACGGGCGTCCTGCCGGGACGGCTGCTAGGGCAATTGGGCGCCTCGCCGAAGGTTGCTGTTGTTGTGAAGGAGACCGTCATGCCCCCATCCGGAAAAGTGCTCTACACAGCTCGGACCCATACCACCGGGGGACGGGAGGACGGCGTGTCCCGTAGTTGCGATGGCCGTCTGGATGTGAGGCTCTCGCCTCCCGGTGGCGCAGGTGTCGGCACGAATCCGGAGCAGTTGTTCGCCGCCGGCTGGTCGGCCTGCTTCGAAGGCGCCATGGAAATCGCGGCCCGAAAGAGGAAAATCCCTCTTCCCAAGAAGTGCGCGATCGATGCGGAGATCGACTTGATCCTGGCCGCTGGCGCCTACTCCCTCAGAGCACGTCTCAATGTCAGCCTGCCGGGGCTCGATCGCGACGTTGCACGCGATCTCATCAACGAAGCACACGAGACCTGTCCTTACTCCAAGGCTGTCCGCGGCAATCTCAACGTCACCATCGACCTCCTCTGACGAATTCTTCACCGATCCGGCCGATGTCGTCAGTCGGACCACCAACAACCATCCAAAAGGCAGAAGCAGCATGAATCATACTACCGACCATCATCGGCGCCAATTTTTGGGCGTCGCAGCAGCAACCGTCGCTGCCGGCCTCGGCGTTATCGGGGCCAGTGCCGAAGCGGATTTTTCACGATCGTCCGGATTGAAGACGGACACGAACACGTCGTTTGGTAAGCTCAAGCAGATCAACGCCGGCGTCTTGAATGTCGGTTATGCAGAAATGGGCTCGACTACCGGCCCCGTGGCAATCCTCCTCCACGGCTGGCCTTACGACATTCATAGCTTCGTGAACGTCGCACCCCTGCTCGCCGAGGCGGGCTATCGCGTGATCATTCCCTATTTGCGTGGCTATGGTACGACGCGGTTTCTTTCCGCGGAAACAATGCGCAACGGCGAGCCTGCAGCATTGGCCATCGACGTCATCGACTTGATGGATGCACTCGGCATCAAGCAGGCGGTCATCGCCGGTTTCGACTGGGGCGCGCGAACGGCCGACATCCTCGCGGCGCTGTGGCCTGAGCGCTGCAGGGCGCTGATTTCCGTCAGCGGCTATTTGATCTCAGGCCAGGCTGCTGGAAACGTTCCGTTGTCGCCCAAGGCTGAATTGCAATGGTGGTATCAGTTCTACTTCGCGACCGAGCGCGGCCGTGTCGGATATGACAAGTATCGGCATGATTTCGCAAAACTGATTTGGAGGCTCGCGTCCCCGCAATGGAATTTCGATGATGCTACATTCGATCGAAGCGCCGTGGCCTTTGACAACAGGGACCATGTGGCGATCGTGGTCCACAATTATCGCTGGCGCCTCGGGCTCGCCCGAGGCGAAGGAAAGTATGAGCACATCGAGAACCGGCTAGCGACGGCTCCGATTATTACTGTACCGACGATCACGCTCGAAGGTGATGCCAACGGCGCACCTCACCCCGAGGCAAGTGCTTATGCCGGCAAATTCTCGGGCAGATATGAACATCGCCTCATAAAGGGAGGCATCGGGCACAACCTGCCTCAAGAAGCGCCGAAGGCGTTTGCCAAAGCCGTCATCGATGCAGATGGAGCCTGAAGGTCTTTGAGCGCCTCGGTTCAGCTTGGCTGAACCGAGAATACCCCCTTTTCAGCTTGATGGGACATGATGGAAGTCGACGATGCCCGAAAGAAGAATATTTCCTTCATACCGAACCGTGGTCGTGCTTGCAGTGGCTCTCATCGCCGTTCTGCTCACATGCGTGCCATTCCTTGTGGCAATCGTTGCCGCGGAGGAACCAGTGAAAGAACCGAGTGGTACCGCAGATGCGTCACCGATCTTCGGCGTCACCGTTCCCTCGGGATACAGGCGCTGGGAACTGGTGGCTCCGGCCGAAGAGGCGGCCCCCCTGGATGAACTTCGAGCCGTCGTTGGCAACAAGACCGCAATCGATGCCTATGGTGACGGAAAGCTGCCGTTCCCTGACGGCACCGTTCTCGTCAAGCTGGCTTGGAAGCGTGTTCAGTCCCCCGAGTTTGCATCGGCGTCGATTCCCGGAAGCGCCACGACGGTCCAGATCATGGTGAAAGATTCGCACAAATATGCAGCCACCGGTGGATGGGGATTTGGCCGATTTGTAGACGGCAAGCCGGTGGACGAGGCTCAACACCGCACATGTTTTGCCTGCCATGAAGCCCGCGCGAAGGGCCACGACTTTGTCTTTACGAGGCTTGCTCGCTGATTTGCAGCATGCCGTTCGTCGCCGCTGTTTGGAGCGATGCGTCTACCGGCCGGCACGGGGTACAACAGAACCGTGCCGGCGCTTGTACGCCGGGGTGCAGGATGCAATTCCTTATGTAGTCCCAAGGCCGGCCTTGGCACATTGCTCGTCCTGGTCGCCGGTGACGCCGCTCACTCCTACGCCGCCAGTGACTTTGCCATCGACCATGATCGGCAATCCGCCCGGCGAGGCGAAGACACCGGGAAGCGTGGCCGTGGCCGGCCCGCCCTTGTTGATCGCCTCCATGAAAACGCGTGTCGGGCGCCGATAGGTCGCCGCGGACCTCGCCTTACCGACGGCGATGTCCATGCTGCCCGTCTGCGTGTTGTCCATTCGTTCGAAATACACGAGGAATCCGTGATTATCGACCACAGCGACAGCCACGTTCCACCCGTTCTTCTGGCATTCGGCGAGGACGCCAGCTGCGATCTTCTTCGCACCCGCGGCATTGACCGCTGTGCCGTAGTCAGGGCGCTTGTCCTGAGCAGATGCGCCGGTGGCAAGGGCGACGAGTGCAGCGGCGACCAGAATTGTCCTCATCATTGTCTCCTCCCTTAGGTTTATTGTGCAGGGGACTATACCCGGGCGGATGAAAACGTCGATGTGACCTTATGGTCCCTCGCCGAATGATAATTGCGGACATCGCTGCGGAGCTTGCACCCTGCCTCGTCGGAGATGGCGAGGATCGCAACGACACCGCAGATCGCGTTACGCTCACTCAGCCAGATCGCGCATGACCTTGATAAGGTCCGACTTGCCCTCGAACCCGATTCCGGGAAGCTCGGGCATGACGATGTGACCGTTCTCGACTTTCACCCCATCCGGAAAGCCGCCGTACGGCTGGAAGAGGTCAGGATAGCTCTCATTGCCGCCCAACCCCAGTCCTGCTGCGATGTTAAGCGACATCTGATGGCCGCCGTGCGGAATGCAGCGGGACGGCGACCAACCGAATTGATTCAGCACGTCGAGCGTGCGCAGATATTCGACCAAGCCGTAAGACAGGGCGCAGTCGAACTGCAGCCAATCGCGGTCCGGGCGCATTCCACCGTAGCGCAGAAGATTGCGCGCATCCTGGTGCGAGAACAAGTTCTCGCCGGTAGCCATCGGGCCGGGATAGAATTCCGAGAGCGCTGCCTGAAGGGCATAGTCGAGGGGGTCACCGACCTCCTCATACCAGAACAGCGGATACTGGCGGAGCATTTTGGCATAAGCGATGCCGGTCTGAAGGTCGAAACGGCCGTTGGCGTCGACAGCCAGTTGAGCCTCGGAGCCGATCTCGGTCAGAACCGCCTCGATGCGGCGCTGATCCTCGTCAATGGATGCGCCACCGATCTTCATCTTCACGACGTTGTAGCCGCGATTGAGATATCCGCGCATTTCTGCCCGCAGCGCCGCATTGTCCTTGCCGGGGTAGTAGTAGCCGCCGGCGGCGTAGACGAAGACGCGAGGGTTGGCCTCGCGCCCCTTTTGCTCAGCGAGCAACCGGAACAGCGGTTTTCCCGCGATTTTGGCCGTCGCGTCCCAGACCGCCATGTCGAGCGTTCCGACCGCAACTGAACGCTCGCCGTGACCGCCGGGCTTCTCGTTGCTCATCATTACCGCCCAGAGCTTGTGCGGATCGAGGTTATCACCGGATGGGTTGAGGACGCTTTTGGGGTCTGCTTCCAGAATGCGGTTGCGAAAGCGCTCGCGGATGAGACCGCCCTGGCCGTACCGGCCGTTCGAGTTGAAGCCGTAGCCAATGACCCGGCGACCATCGCGTTCGACATCAGTCACGACAGCGACGAGGCTCGCGGTCATCTTCGAAAAGTCGATATAGGCGTTGCGGATGGGCGACGAGATCGGCTTGGTGATCTCACAGACGTCGATGATGCGCATGATGTTCTCCTTGGGGCGATCTGCTTCGATGGGTACTTCTGGACGGGCGGATTGGCCAATGCCATGATCGGTTCGCGTTATGCGCAAACGGCATCGACATGGATCTCGACTGGCTCAAAGACTTCCTGGCGCTGGCAGAACTGAAGAGCTTCTCGCGCGCAGCCGACGCGCGGAACGTAACACAGCCGGCTTTCAGCCGGCGCATACGCGCGCTTGAGGACTGGATCGGCACCCCGCTTTTCGTGCGGGGCGCTCAAGGCGCCAGCTTGACGCCAGCCGGCCAGCACTTTCAGCCGCTGGCTGCCGACATGATCCGTGGTTTGGAAAGGGCGCGACGCGATACCCGATCGGTGGGCGAGCGAAATACGATCGCTCTGTCCATCGCAGCAACGCACGCGCTTTCCTTCACGTTTTTCCCCGAATGGATTCGGAACCACCTGCGCTTTGAGGCCCTCGGCGCCCTCAACCTGGTTTCGGACAGCATGGAAGCTTGCGAAGAGATCATGCTCGGCGGAGAGGTGCATTTCCTGCTGTGTCACTATCATCCAGAGGTGCCGACGCGTTTCGAACCCGACCGTTTCCAGAGCGTGCGGGTCGGCGATGATTGTCTGGTCCCGCTCTGCGCGCCCTATTCCGACGGGCGGCCTGCATGGCCGCTCTCCGGCACATCGGCTCGACCGACACGCCTCCTCGCGTATAGCCATGCCTCCGGACTTGGCCGGATCCTCTCCGCCCATCAGATGAGCCGGGATGCGATCGCGCAAATGGAGACCGGCTTTACCTCACATCTCGCCGCGACGCTGATGACGATGGCGCGCGAAGGCCATGGGGTCGCGTGGCTTCCGCGAACATTGGCAAAACACGATCTGGAACAGGGACGGCTCGTTGGCGCGGGGCCACCGCAGTTCGACATACCGATAGAGATCAGATTATTCAGATCGCCCGACTGTCGCAATCACGCAGCAGACGAATTGTGGCATGCGTTGGCCCAATAGAAGCAATGAGCGGCGGTCGTGTCGATACTCGCTCGTTACTTTCGCATCGACCAGAGGATAGCGTTGGTGAGGAGCCGCTGGTAGCGGAAGTCCTGCCAGACTGACGGCTCGTGGCCCAGCGCCGCATAGAATACGCGCCCCTCGCCGTAGAGGCGGGTCCATGCGAGAGGCCAACCATAGAAACGCTGATGCACGCCGCTCTTGCCGAGGTCCACCGAGTTTGGGTCAAGGCGCAGAAGCACACTTGATCCACGATAGTCGAAGTCGCTGATCTGGTAGATCTCGTCCTCGATCTGGAATGAACTCCCGAGAAACGCCACCAGAGGGTCGCTGGGATCAACCACCTTGATGGTCACGGCCTGATGCCAGGGATGACCATTGAAGTAGCCGCCGACCAGATCGAGATAGTCCGGCCAAGTGTAGAATGTGTCCGTCGCCGAATGAACACCGATGAACCCACCGCCCGAACTCACAAAGTTGAGAAGAGCCATCCTTTGTGCGTCGCTCATCGGAAGTTCTCCGGATGTGAAGAACATCACCGCGGCGTAGCGCGCGAGGTTTTCGGTCGAAAATTCAGACGGGTCTTCCGTTGCAGTGACCTCAAAGGTACCCGAATTGCTTCCGAGCTGAGTCAGGATTGCCTTGGAAAGCGGCAGGACCTGATGCCGGTAGCCGGCAGAGTGAGTGAAATAGAGGACGCGCGCTTTCGGGCGCTGCGCATGCGCGCCGAGTGGTCGCGCTGCCGCCGCGCCTCCAAGGAGCGCGATGAACTCACGTCGCCTCACAATCCGCTCCGCAAGACCATAGGCAATCATGTGCTGAAAAAAGATTAGCACAAATAGGACCAGCGCTGGCGTTGCTCCGCCTCTGGCGTCTGAAATGATGGCAAGGCGCAGAAACAATGTGGCTCGATAAGCGGTGAATTTGACCTTATGGTCCCCTCGCCCAATGATCAGTCGGTCATTTCAGCAGGGAGTTTCCGCTTGACCACCGCAAAGCCTGCGCCGCTCAACCGCCTCCGCCAGGCGTGGCGGGAGGGACGTCCGACCTTCGGCGCGATCGCGACCATCCCCTCGATCCAGACCGTGCAGATCATGGCGCGTTCGGGGATCGACTTTATCATCGTCGATCTGGAACACGGCCCGATCGATCTCGGCTCGGCGCATGCGATGATCACGGCGACTTCTGGCACGCCCTGCGTACCGATGGTGCGGATAGCCGCCAACGAGCCCTGGCTGGCGAAAGCGCCGATGGACCTTGGCGCGCTCGGCATCAATTTTCCGATGATCTGCAGCCGCACTGAGGCCGAAAAAGCCGTGCGCAGCGTGCGCTATCCGCCGAACGGCGACCGGCTGTGGGGCCCGTTCCATGCGCCGTTGCGCTGGGGCGTGTCGATGGCGGATTACATGGCGACCGCGGACGACGACATGATCTGCATGGTCACCATCGAGCATGTCGAAGCGGTCGAGCGCATTGACGAGATCATGGCGACGCCTGGCATCGATGTCGCCGTGATCGGCCCCGGCGATCTCGCCACCTCCATCAATAAGCGCGGCCTGCCCGATGATCCCGAGGTGGTGGCGCTGATGAAGCGGGCCGAGGAAGGCATCCTCAGGAGTGGCGTACCAATCGGCGGCGTCGCGCGCACGGCCGAGCAAGCCAACAAGATGATCGACCGCGGCTACGTCGCGCTGGCGCTCGGCTTCGACTGGTCGCTGTTCCAGCGCGGCATCGCGGCAAGCTTTGAAGGGATCAAGCGATAGGTGCCGAGACGGCGGCAAGCCCTTCAAAGTTCTCGGGGTTCCTCGGGGGCATGGCGCCGCCAACAGGGGCGATCCGGATTCGAACCTTCTGGCGTCAAAACGCCTTGTTCGTGCTAGATGAGGTGCTGGCAGGTTGCGGGGGCGGCCTGCCGGCTTTTTGATTGATCTATTGCGGAAACGCGGGCGGAGCGATGCGCGGAACGGCTCGAAAAATCACACTACCGCGCCGTCTGGTCGCCGACCTCATGCACGCCTCGAACCGCGTGCCCTTTGTTTCGCTCTCGCGTCCCCTCAATATTCGAGCCCTGCAGGAAGCCCGCGCGCAGGCCGCTCAGCGGCCGGGCTGGGCCGCGATTTTCGTCAAGGCCTTCGCGCTGGTGGCCAAGGAACAGCCGATCCTGCGCACCCTCTACGTCAAATGGCCGATGCCGGCCTTCTATGAACTGCCCCGCAGCGTCGCGATGGTGGCGATCGCCCGGGTCGAGGATGGCCAGGATTGCGTGCTGCCACAAAAGGTCGCCGCGCCCGATGAAATGCCGCTTGCCGAAGTCGACGCCCTGATCCGGCACGCCAAGGTAGCGCCGATCGACGAGGTGCCGGCGTTCCGGAAGATCCTGCGAACCACGCGGCTGCCGCTGCCGCTGCGGCGGCTGTTCTGGGCGGTCGGGCTGAATTTCGGCCGCCAGCGGGCCAATTATTTCGGTAGTTTTGGGGTCACCTCGGTGGCCGCCTATGGCGCGGGCCAGCTCCATGCCATCAGCCCCGGACCCTTTGTCCTGAGCTATGGGGTGGAAAAGTCCGACCAGACCATCGATATCGTCTTGCGCTGGGATCACCGGATTACCGATGCCGCCCCGATGGCCAAAGCGTTGAACCGGCTGGAACAGGTACTGAACGGCGAAATATCAGCCGAATTGCGGACCAATCGGCAGCAAACCGAGCCCAAACCGGTCCGCGCGGTCGCGACTTGACGGCCCCCGGTCGCCGTGAGGTCCCTTTTCGTTGACAGAACAGCGGTTTCTCCCTAAGAACCCGCTTGCTCGCGGGCCGGTTTCGGCCCGCGATGCGTTTCGCGACCCGTGGTCCTCCCCGAGCTTTCGAGGCGGACCTGTCGGCCCCGGCAACCCCGGTGCACAGGAGGGCGCGTTTCCTCAACACTCAAACTCTTAAGCAGAGGACGCGATGACAAAGCGCAGTGAGGCGAAATACAAGATCGATCGCCGTATGGGCCAGAACATCTGGGGCCGCCCGAAGAGCCCCGTGAACCGCCGGGAATACGGCCCCGGCCAGCACGGCCAGCGCCGCAAGGGCAAGCTGTCCGACTTCGGCGTCCAGCTCCGCGCCAAGCAGAAGCTCAAAGGCTACTACGCCAACATTTCCGAGCGCCAGTTCCACGGCGTCTATGTCGAGGCCGGCCGGATGAAGGGCGACACCGGTGAGAACCTGATCGGCCTCTTGGAGCGCCGTCTCGACACCGTGGTCTATCGCGCCAAGTTCGTCGCGACCATGTTCGCCGCGCGCCAGTTCATCAACCACGGCCACATCAAGGTGAACGGCCGCCGCGTCAACATTCCGAGCTACAAGCTCCGGCCCGGTGACGTCGTCGAGGTCAAGGAATCCTCCAAGCAGCTTACTCCCGTTCTGGAAGCAAGCCAGCTCGGCGAGCGCGATGTGCCCGACTTCATCGAAGCCGATCACTCCAAGATGACGGCGAAGTTCACCCGCATCCCCGCGCTGTCGGACGTGCCGTTCGCAGTTCAGATGGAGCCGCATCTGATCGTCGAATTCTATTCGCGCTGATCGGTTTTCAGTTACGAGATATCAAAGGCCCCGGTTTTGCCGGGGCCTTTTTGTATGCGAGTATGCGTCGTCTCAACGCCGAGCCTCGCCGTGGGCTGAATCAATGCGGGTCCAACATGCGCTTGCGCGACTGCCACAACTTTCATGACTTCCGCAGGCTGGCCCGGCGACGGCTGCCCGGCCCTATCTTCGATTACATCGATGGCGCGGCTGACGACGAGGTGACCCATCGCCGGAACACCGCAAGTTTCGAGCGTTGTGACCTGGTACCCAATGTCCTGCGCGGCGTCGAAAACATCGATATGTCGGTGACAGTGCTGGGCCAGAAGCTCGCGATGCCGATCTATTGCTCTCCGACCGCACTGCAACGGCTGTTCCACCATAGCGGCGAACGCGCCGTCGCCGCTGCTGCGGCGAAGTATGGCACGATGTTCGGCGTATCCTCGCTCGGCACGGTAAGCCTCGAGGAACTGCGTCAGGCGCACGACACGCCGCAGGTTTATCAATTCTACTATCACCGGGATCGCGGTCTCAACCGCGCGATGATGCAACGTGCCAAAGAAGCCGGCGTCCAGGTGATGATGCTCACCGTGGACAGCATCACGGGCGGCAACCGCGAGCGCGACAAGCGCACCGGCTTTTCGATTCCATTTCGGCTGACGCTTGCCGGGATGTATCAGTTCGGGATCAAGCCGGCCTGGGGCATCAATTATCTCACGCATGAGCGGTTCAAGCTTCCGCAACTGGACCAGCACGTCGACATGGGCAGCGGCGCGCTGTCGATCTCCAAGTATTTTACCGAGATGCTCGACCCCTCGATGAACTGGGACGATGTGGCTGAAATGGTCCGGCTATGGAGCGGGCAATTCTGCCTGAAGGGCGTCATGTCGGTGGCGGACGCCAGGCGCGCCGTCGAGATTGGTTGCACCGGCATCGTGCTGTCCAATCATGGCGGCCGGCAGTTGGACGGTTCCCGCGCGCCATTCGACCAGTTGGCCGAAATCGTGGACGCGGTCGGCGATCGAATTGACGTGATCATGGACGGCGGAATTCAGCGGGGCACCCATGTCTTGAAGGCATTGTCGCTTGGAGCCAAGGCCGTAGGCGTCGGACGCTATTATCTCTATCCTCTCGCGGCGGCCGGCCAGGCCGGCGTCGAGCGGGCTCTCGACCTGATGCGGTCGGAACTCGAGCGGGGAATGAAGCTGATGGGATGCACAGCGATCAATCAGCTCTCTCGAGAAAATCTGCGGTTCAGATAATTTCTGTCCCGCCATCAAGTCAAAAGAGACGAGAAACTGCCATGCACTACACCCCTGCCCCGCGCGATCCCAAGGCCGATCCCATCCGCATCAACCTGCTGTCGGACACCCAGACGCGGCCGACGCCCGCGATGCGCGAGGCTATGGCGCGGGCGGAAGTCGGCGACGAGCAGATCGGCGACGATCCGACGGTGAATTTGCTTTGCGAGCGCGTGGCTGACCTGCTCGGCAAGGAAGCCGCCGTGTTCATGCCGTCAGGTACCATGTGCAACGTCTCGGCCACTCTCGCCCATTGCCGGCCGGGCGATGAAATCCTCGCCCATTCCACCGCGCATATCATTGCCCGCGAAGGCGGCGCGCATGCAGCGCTCGGCGGATTCCAGATCATGCCGCTGCCGGGCGATGACGGGCAATTCACGCCCGAAACGTTCCGCGCCGCGCTGCACCCGCGCTCGCGCTACCAGCCGCCGCAGACCGTCGTCAGCGTCGAGCAAACCGCCAATATCGGCGGTGGCACGATCTGGAAGAAGGCGGCGCTGGATGAAATCGTCGAGATCGCCAAGGCGCATGGGCTGATCACCCATATGGATGGCGCGCGGCTGTTGAACGCTTGCGTCGCCACGAAAATATCGGCGCGCGACATGGCCGCGGGATGGGATTCAGCGTGGATCGATTTCTCCAAGGGCCTCGGCGCGCCGATCGGCGGCGTGATTGCGGGCTCGCGCGCCTTCATCGACGACGTCTGGCGCTGGAAGCAGCGCCTCGGCGGCTCGATGCGGCAAGCCGGCATTTGTGCCGCGGCCTGCGTCTACGCGCTCGACCATCACGTCGACCGCCTCGCCGACGATCACGCCAATGCGCGTGCGCTGGCGCGGGGGCTGTCGCAGATCGACGGCATCGAGGTGCAAGAGCCTGAGACCAACCTGGTGTTCTTCAAGCCTGACAGAGCCGGCATCGCCGGCGACAAGATGGTCGAAGCCTTGCGCAAGCGCGGCGTGCTGCTCGCGATGATGGACGGCCGCATTCGCGCCTGTACGCATCTCGACGTCAGTGCTGCGATGATCGAGGAGACTGTCGGGCTGGTCCGCGAGATCGTACGCAGCGCGTAAGAAGCATCAGCCCGAGGGCGTGAACTTAGGCAACGGCTGATGTGCGCGCCCGCCACAACGCGCTGCCAAGCAGCAGGTACACCGCGCCCGTCCACATGGCCTGCCAGTTCTGGAAGCCTTCGTTGAGGACGATATAGATCGCCGCCAAAGCGAAGAGTCCGGCAAACACGGCCTCAGAGAGCGGCCGCTCGCCGGATTTCGATCCGTTGAGAAACGCCAATGTCCAGAATGGCACCACGGCCATGGTCAGGGCGGCGAATGGGAAATCGCGCCAGCGCGCGTCGAATATCAGGCTGAGCGCGGTCTGCGCGGCAATCAGCGTCGTCACGATCAGCGTCACGCCCAGTATGTTGCTCATGAACAATGGGGTCAGGCTCTTGCGCGGCCCCAACACTTCAAGAAACGCTGGAAGCCCCCGCCCCGACATCAGCGCGTAGGTGGCCAGCAGCGGCGCTGTCACGGCCGCCGTCAGCAGAAAACCCTGAACCAGCCAACCGCCGAGCCCGTAGCTTTCCTGGAGCATCTTGTCGATGCTGATGCCCAGCAAGATCCCGCCAGCGGTCGCGGATGCGGTGACCGCGGCCCACGATGTCAACGGCGCCGCGGCCTGCTGGCGCTTCCGCGTGAACCCGGCAACTGCGAATACACAGAGGCAAAGCAGCAGCCCGCCTGCCATCTGCAGCTTCCAGAACGGGTAATTGCTGATGGCCACGCCGGCCGGATATTTCAGCTTGCGTTCGGCCCCGTCGAACAGTCCCCAATAGCCCCCCACCGTTCCTTCCCAGCGGCGCTTCCACGGCTCGTCATAGGCCTCGAACAAATTGACGCGGAAATTATCGCGCCGTGCTCGCTCGAGAATCTCGGAAATGAAACGTGCCTGGTTGACGCGGGACGCCAGCGCGCCGTCGCGCATCCGCCCGTGGCTTGGCCAGCCGGTTTCGCCGATCAAAATCTCCTTGCCGGGAAAGGCTGCCGCCACTTGCTTGCGTATCTCATCTATATGCGCGGCCGCATCCTCGGCGCGCGGGGGAACGTCTTCCCAATAGGGCAGGAAATGGGCGGTAACGAAATCGACATCGGCGCCTACCTCGCGGTAGCGCAGCCAGAATTCCCAGACATCGGCATAGGTCACCGGAATGTCCACGCGCGGCTTGACCGACTGGATCGTTTGGCGAAGGTCGCCGACGGTCATGTCGCCGCGCAGCAGCACTTCGCTGCCGACGATGAGCGCTGCGACCGTACCGGGATGATCCTTCACCAGCGAGACCGCAATGTCGGCGAGTTGCGCGTTCTTCGCGCGATCACGTCCGATCCACAGGCCGAGCAGAACCTTCAATCCGACCCTGGACGCAAGCTCTGGCACCTTGTCCAGACCGTTGTCGATGGAATAGGTGCGGATGCATTTGGAGACCTTGGCAAGCTCCTCCAGATCCTCCGCGATCTGCTCCGGCTTGACGATGAGCGTCGGATCGTGCGGCGTCTGATCGTTGCGGAACGGCGCGTAGGAAACGCATTCCAGCTTCGATGCATCATCAATCGGCGCGCGCGTCAGCGCTACCGGCGTGGCCAGCCACCACCACACCGCGACAACGATGCCGAGCGATAGAAACAAAAGTGCCAGCGGCGTGCGAAAGCCGATTGGTCCTGCTCCCCTAATAGGACGAATGGATGTGCCTGTTTAGCCCTGCGCGGCAGGCATGTCGACCCGCTGGTCCCGCCATGTGTACAATTGCGCGAGAGCACGGAAGCGGCGATATTGAGCCCTTCAAAAGTGAGCTTTGTTTGCGCAAAATTGATCGCGCCTGACGAGTGAAATGATGGCATTCAAGGGATTTTCCCGGCGACAATTTGGCAGACTTGCAGGCTGGTCGGCTCTTGGCATGTCGATACTGTCAGCCAAATCCAGCACTGCGCAATCGGATCGAGCGACCGGAACACAGAATCAGCGCCCCTCGTCGGATTTCCCGAGCGGCTTTCTGTGGGGCACGGCGACCTCGGCCTATCAGGTCGAGGGCGCGGTCAACGAAGACGGCCGCGGGCCGTCGATCTGGGACCGCTTTGCCCACACGCCCGGCACCATTTCCGATCGCAGCAATGGCGACACTGCGACCGACCATTATCGTCTCTACAAGCAAGACATCGAGATCATGAGGTCGCTGGGCGCAAAAGCCTATCGATTCTCGATCGCATGGCCGCGCGTCTTCCCGGATGGGACCGGACCGGCAAATCCAAAGGGCCTCGATTTTTATCACCGCCTTGTCGACGAATTGTTGGCCAACGGCATCGAGCCGTTTGCGACGCTGTACCATTGGGACCTGCCGCAGGCGCTGCAGGATCGCTTCGGCGGCTGGACTTCGCGCGACACCTCGAAGGCATTTGCGGATTATGCCGCCCATGTCACTGCCCGCTTGAGTGATCGCGTGAGGCATTTCTTCACGATCAACGAATGCTCCAGGCTCGTTCATCTCGGCCACGGCCTCGGCGCCGACGCGCCCGGCCTCAAACTGCCTCAATCAGGATTGAACCAGGTCCGTCACCATGTTGCGCTGGGACATGGTCTCGCCGTTCAGGCCATCCGCGCCCATGGCCGAGCCGGAACGAAGGTCGGTCCGGCGGAGAATGCCGTGAGCTGCATCCCCGCCATCGAAACATCAGCCAACATCCGCGCCGCCGAGATGGCGACGCGCGAGCTCAACGCGGGCTACCTGACCGTGATGCTCGAAGGAACATATACCGAGGCGTATCTGGCGCGGTCCGGCCAAGACGCGCCGAAATTCACCGCTGAGGATCTCAGCGTCATTTCATCCCCGATCGATTTCGTCGGGCTGAACGTCTATATGCCGGACCACTATGTCGTTGCCGCCGACAACGAGCGCGGCTTCACGCTGGCGCCGTTTCCCGCCTCGTTTCCGCACATGAAAGCGAGCTGGCTCAGGCCCGGCCCCGAAGCCATCTATTGGGTGCCGCGTCATGTCGCAAAACTTTGGAACGTGAAGTCGATCTATATCACCGAGAACGGAACGTCGGGGAGCGACCAGCCGGCGCCGGACGGAACCATCTACGACGTCGACCGCATCATGTATCTGCGCAATTATCTCACGCAGTTGCAGCGCGCGACATCCGCGGGCGTGCCCGTGCTCGGATACTTCCTGTGGAGCCTGATGGACAATTTCGAATGGTCTGATGGCTATGAGCAGCGCTTCGGCATCTACCACGTCGACTTCGATTCCAAGCGTCGTACGCCCAAGCTGAGCGCGTCGTTCTATCGCGAGACGATCGCGAAAAACGCCGTGGCGTAATCAGGCGATTGTCAATCCTTGCGCAGACCTTTCCCAAGCGCCTCGTACATGATCGTCTTCAGCGCCAGTTGAATTCGCCCGCCCTGCGTCGGAGCCTGCACCATGAAGACAACGAGCAAGTCGTCCTGCGGATCGACAAAATAGAAACTTCCGCCTGCGCCATCCCACCGGTATTCGCCGAGCGGCCATGTCGTGTTTGGCGGCGGTGAGGTGCGCACGGCAAAGCCAAGACCGAAGCCGCTGGATGGGCCCGGAAAGTAAAAGGGATCATGAATGATCCTGGTTTCAGGACCGATCTGATCCGAGGTCATCTGCGCGACTGTCTCGGGCTTGAGGTACCGCTTGCCGTCCAGCGTACCTCCATTCAGCAGCATTTGCAGGAATCGGGCATAGTCGGCGGCCGTCGAGACCAGACCCGCGCCACCAGATTCCCACCGCCGCAGCACTGTCGGGTCTCCGATTCCGGCCACCCGAAAACGATCAACGGGAAATGGCTGGGCGATGCGCGGCCACTTCGCGTCATCTGCGACATAGTATGCGGTCTCGGACATGCCTAGCGGATCGAACAGTCTCTGCTTCTCGAATTGAAACAGCGTCTGCCCCGAGACCACCTCGACGACGCGGCCGAGCACGTCGGTCGAGTGGCTGTAGTTCCAACGCGTTGCCGGTTGATCGGCGAGCGGCAGTACCGCAATGCGGTCAGCGAATTCAGCGTTGTCGAAGTCGCCGGCGTA
Organism: Bradyrhizobium sp. AZCC 1577; assembly: GCF_036924575.1. NCBI lineage: Bacteria > Pseudomonadati > Pseudomonadota > Alphaproteobacteria > Hyphomicrobiales > Nitrobacteraceae > Bradyrhizobium > Bradyrhizobium sp. AZCC 1577. Next base: position 3,659,776 of record NZ_JAZHRQ010000001.1, on the reverse strand, counting down.
TAATCTTGGATTGGCATAGAGTTTCTGCACCGCGGTTTCGCCGAAGAAGCCGTAAGTGATGCCGGACGTATGCCGCAGCAGATCCCTGATCGTGATCGGGTGCTTCAGCGGCTCGAGCTTGAGCGGGTACTGTCCTGCTTCATCGGAAAGATCGACACCGACTTTCGCATCCGCAAAGGCACGAATGTATTTGGACACGGGATCGTCGAGGGCCAGCTTCCCGTCGTCGATCAGCATCATCGCGGCGACCGAGGTGACGGCCTTCGACATCGAATAGATCTGGAAAATGGTGTCCGGCGTCATCGGCTGGCTGGACGCAGGGTCCCGCACGCCGAAACATTCAAGATAGACTGATTTGCCGTGCTGCTGGATCAGAAGCACCGCACCGGGAATCTTGCCGGCCGTGACCTCGCTGCGAACGTAGTCACCAATCCGGTCAAGGGCCGCTCGCGAAAAAGTTGGCGCGGCTGCCATTTTCGGCTCGGCCCGCGCCTCCTGCGGCTGGCCGCCGACCAGGGAAACCACAAGCACCGCCGCAGCAAGGCAACGCCCTGCCGTGGTGCCATCAGTTCTCCAGCGCTTCATAGACCAACTGCTTCAGCGTCCGCTGGATGCGCTGGCGTTCCGTCGGCGTCTGCTCGAGCAGCACGAAGAACATGTCCTGCTTGCGGTCGACCACGAAATAGCAGCCGCTGGCGCCATCCCATTTCAATTCGCCAAGCGATCCCGGCGGCGGCGGCTTGGCATTGCCCGGATCGGTGCGCACCGCAAGGCCGAGGCCCATTCCGAAGCCGTCCCCGGGGAAATAGAAATAGTCCCGCTCGACCCCAGACCCGGGGCCGACATAGTCGGTCGTCATCAGCTTGAACGTTTCGGGTTTCAGATAGGTCTTACCCTCGAACGTGCCGCCATTGAGCAGCATCTGCGTAATGCGGCGGTAGTCCGCCATCGTCGAGTACATGCCGCCGCTGGCGAATTCGATCTTTTTGACATTGGTCGGGTTGGTGTCGCGGCCGACGCGAAAGTTGCTGTCGTTGGGTACCGGCAGTGCCATCCGCTTCTGCTTCTCCGGATCGGTGATATAGAAGCCGGTGTCGACCATGCCAAGCGGATCGAGCAGCCTTTCGCGCATGATCGTGAACAGGGATTTTCCCGACGCGACTTCCATCACCCGCGCCAGGATGTCGGTGGAATGTCCGTATTGCCATAGCGCGCCCGGCTGGTTGTGCAGCGGCAGTTTGGCGATCCGCTCGGCGAACCCGGCCAGATCGAAATCTCCGTCATAGATATTGGCGGCCGCATAGGCCTTGCGGACCAGGGTGTCGCCGTAGAAGCCGTAGGTGATCCCCGACGTATGCACCATCAGGTCGCGGACGGTCATCGGCCGGCTCACTGGCACCAGCTCGAGCGTCTTGGTGCCGTCCTCGGCCTTCTTCTCGACACCGACCTTCACATTCGCGAAGGACGGAATGTACTTTGAGACGGGATCGTCGAGCTTGATCGTGCCGTCTTCGATCAATTGCATGGCCACGACCGACGTGATCGCTTTCGTCATCGAGAACAGGCGGAAGATGGTCTTGTCAGTGATTGGCTTCTTGGACTCCACGTCCTGAACGCCGAAGGTTTCGTGATAGACCGGCTTGCCATGCTGCTGGATCAGGACGTTCGCACCCGCGATCTTGCCGGTCGCCACCTCGTTCTTGAAGAATTCGGTGATCTTCGTAAGCTTGTCCTTGTTGAAACGCGCGCCGGCGGGAATGTCGAAGGTGCCTTCGGCGCGGACTTGCGGCGTAACCGCCAGCATCAGCGCGCCGCAGGCAAGCGCGCGCAGCATTTGACGCAAGTTCATTGGAACCCCCTCCAGAATTCGGAAAGGAGTGTAGCTGCGGCGTCAGTCGGCGCAAGGGCTGCCAAAGGCTGCCAGCGCCTGTTCATGCAGCAGGCCGCCGTCAGGGGAGAAACAGCAGAAGATGACCCTTGTCACGGCAGGCGCCGCGGCCAGTCCATCGACGACGGTTGCGACGGCGATGCCCGCCGCACGGTCGGCAGGGAAGCGATAGACGCCCGTAGAGATCGCGGGAAATGCCAGAGAGGAGAGCGCATTGGTCTGGCAGAGTTCGAGGGAGCGCCGATAGCAAGAAGCGAGCAACCCGTCCTCTCCAACATTGCCGCCGTGCCAAACCGGCCCGACGGCGTGGATTACATGCCTGGCCGGCAACCGGTATCCCCGGGTGATCTTGGCGTCGCCGGTCGCGCAGCCGTTTAGCGTGCGGCACTCGGCAAGCAGTTCAGGTCCTGCCGCCCGATGGATCGCGCCATCGACGCCGCCCCCGCCGAGCAGGGACGAGTTCGCGGCGTTGACGATGGCGTCAACGCGGAGCGTGGTGATGTCGGCAACAATGACTTCCAGCCGCGCCTGGCCGACCTGGCGCGCCAGCCCGCTCAGGCGGAAGCCGCCGCGTTGACGGTGACGCCCTTGTCGACAAAGAGCTGCTGCAATTCACCGGCCTGGAACATCTCGCGGATGATATCGCAGCCGCCGACGAATTCGCCCTTGACGTAGAGCTGCGGGATGGTCGGCCAGTTCGAATATTCCTTTATGCCGTTGCGAAGCTCGGCGGATTCCAGGACGTTCAGCCCCTTATAGCCGACGCCGATGTGATCGAGGATCTGGACCACCTGGCCTGAGAAACCGCACTGCGGAAACTGCGGCGTGCCCTTCATGAACAGCACGACGTCGTTCGACTTCACTTCGTTCTCGATGAATTGTTCGATGCTCATATTGCTTCCTTTTGGGGCTCAGCCCCCTGCGGCGTCGCGTAACGGGCCGGCTCGTCCATGTAACCCGGATACTTGTCATATATGTAGCCCAAACCGTTGTTCATCCAAAGTAAAATGGCGAAGAGCTGGCATGCGCGGGGTCGCCTCAGGGCGCCCGGGCAACCGCAGCCCATAGAATGACAGCATTAATGTCATAGCGCGGGCAGGCTTTTTTCCCGCAACGGAACCCCTATCTAGGACGGACTGCCCGTCAGGAACCAGTTTGCCAGCCTAACGTTCTCTCCTTTCACTGGAGATACCTGTGACGAAACCAGTATCCGCCGCCGCGTTCGCCGCCCCTGCCCCGTCACTTTTCTCGGATTCCGCCGCCCTCGCCCAGAATTTGGTGGAAGCCTATCTGGCCGTCCGCGGCGAGACCGAGCGCCGGGCCGCTCCGTTGAGCCCCGAGGACCAGCTCATCCAGTCGATGCCGGACGCCAGCCCGGCCAAATGGCACCGCGCTCATACCACCTGGTTCTTCGAGCAATTTCTGCTCGGCGAGCACTGCGAGGGTTACCAGCCCTTCCACCCCGATTATGCGTTTCTATTCAATTCCTATTATGTCAGCGCCGGACCACGGCACGCCCGTCACCAGCGCGGCCATTTGACCCGCCCGAGCGCCGACGAGATCACCGCCTATCGCCGGCATGTCGATGCCGCCGTGGTCAAATTCTTCCAGACCGCCGGCGAGGAGCGCCTCACAAAACTGGTCCCGCTGGTCGAGGTCGGCCTCAATCACGAGCAGCAGCATCAGGAATTGATGCTGACCGACATCCTCCACGCCTTTGCCCAGAACCCGATCCCGCCGGCCTACGATCCATCCTGGCGCCTCCCGACAGCGCACCGTTCGGCAGAGGAGTGGACCACTCTCAACGAGGGCATCCACACCGTGGGCCACGCCGACGACAGCTTCCATTTCGACAATGAAACGCCCGCGCACCGCGCCCTGGTCGGCCCGGTGAGGCTCGCCCGCAACCTCGTGACCAATGCCGAATGGCTCGCCTTCATGCAGGACGGCGGCTACGGCACGGCCACGCTGTGGCTGATGGACGGCTTTGCCACGGCGACCAACGAGGGCTGGCAGGCGCCCGGCCACTGGCGCCAGGTCGACGGCGAGTGGCGGATCATGACGCTCGGCGGTTTGCAGCCGATCGATCCGGCTGCCCCGGTCTGCCATGTCAGCTATTACGAGGCGGACGCGTTTGCACGCTGGGCGGGCCGCCATCTGCCGACCGAAATGGAGTGGGAGGTCGCCGCCCGCGCCGGCCAGCTCAACGATGCCTTTGGCATCGTCTGGCAGTGGACTCGCAGCTCCTACTCCCCCTACCCCGGCTACCGCGCCATCGAGGGGGCGCTCGGGGAATACAACGGCAAGTTCATGGTCAACCAGCTCGTGCTGCGCGGCTCCTCGCTTGCAACTCCGGCCGGCCATAGCCGTATCACCTACCGCAACTTCTTCTACCCGCACCACCGCTGGCAATTCACGGGGTTACGCCTCGCCGATTACGCCTGACATTTTCGATCATCGAAGCGCGCCGGAAAGCGCGTTCAGGAGAGTATCATGAATGTGCATGCCGCCGCTTTGGCCCAAACGCACCCGTTCGACGAACAGACCTCCGCCTTTGCCGGCGACGTGATCGGCGACCTCTCGCAGTTCCCTAAGCGGCTGTCGCCGAAATATTTTTACGATGCTGCGGGCTCCGAGCTGTTCGAGCAGATCACGGTGCTGCCGGAATACTACCCGACCCGCACCGAACTCGGCATCCTGCATAGCCGCGGCGATGAAATCGCCGCACTCATTCCGAAAGGTGCGGCCCTGGTCGAATTCGGCGCCGGCGCGACCACCAAGGTCCGCCTGCTGTTGGAGCGCTGCGATTTTTCCGCCTATGTCCCGGTCGATATTTCCGGCGATTTCCTGAATGCGCAGGCCAGCGGCTTGCGCAAGGATTTCCCCGATCTCGGCGTTTATCCGGTTGCCGCCGATTTCACCGCGCCGTTCGAGCTGCCGGCGGAAATCGCAGACCAGCCCAAGGTCGGCTTCTTTCCGGGATCGACACTCGGCAATTTCGAGCCGCACGAGGCGCGCGCCTTCCTGCGCAGCGCACGCGACATTCTGGGCAAAGGCGCACAGATGATCATCGGCGTCGACCTCGAGAAGAACGAGCGGGTGCTTTACGACGCCTATAACGACGCCGCCGGCGTCACCGCGCGGTTCAATCTCAATGTACTGGTCCGCATCAACCGCGAGCTCGGCGGCAATTTCGACGTCTCCGCCTTCATGCACCGCTCGGTCTATAATCGCGAGCGCCATCGCATCGAGATGCACTTGATTTCCAAGAAGGCGCAGAGCGTGCGCATCCTAGGACGGAATTTTTCATTCCGTCCCGGCGAGAGCATCCACACCGAGTCGAGCTACAAATACAGCTTCGACCGCTTCACCGCGTTGGCGCGCGAGTCCGGCTGGTCGGTGCGGGAATCCTGGAACGATCGCGACCAGATGTTCTCCGTTCACGCGCTGGCGGCGTCGGACTGAGGATTAGAGCGTTTTCAAGCGAAAGCCTGCCCCGGACTTGATCCGGGGTGGACACCGGTTCGCGTCAAGAAAGCGCGTCAAAACAGGAATCTAGAGCCCGGTTCTGATTCAATCAGAACCGAAAGGGCTCTAGCCGCGGGTTTTGCAGCTCACGTCTTGCAGACGGACCGCCTGCGGTCCGGTCGCGGCCTGCGTGTCGGCGCAATGCGGGGAGCGACAGATATCCAATCATCGGACAATCGGTCTGCACCCAACAGCCACGCGTGAATGATCCGCCACTTGTCTTGCCCGCGGGACTGGAAATCCAGAAGCGGAGATCCTGCGTCCTGCAGTTCGTGGAAAAATTTCAAAGAATCTTTTCCAGTCGGTCCGTCCGGCTCGATCATCTGCGTCAAGATCCAGCGGTCCCACTCTTCAATAATGCGTACTCTTGCTTCACTCTGTTTCATAGGCGCGTATTCCCAGCCACGGCTCCCCCGTGGGCACTGACTGATCGCGCTGGTCAAGTTTGATGGAAGGTGCCTACGCCGCCGCGCGTCCCCGCACCTTGCCGGGCGCAGTATAACCAAACTTCTTAACAAGTATTCATCTTTATTACCCCGCCCGCAAAACGGTCCATCTGCGCTGTCGTTTCCCCTTCGAAATGTCCAACTTTTGACGCGGACTCAGCCGAGCCTCCGCGGCAGCATGGCTTGGGGTGAGTTCGTGCCAGGGGATTTCAGTCATGGGCAACGCATTTCCAGCGTCAAGCAACCACGGGCAACGTTCGGCATCTTCGTCTGTTCACAGTGATACGGACACGGGCTGGGATGAGGGAGCAGACACCGAGCGGGCAGCGCTTCGCGAGGAAAATGCGAGGCTCCGCGCTCTCGTCGTCCAACTGTCGGATCTCGTCCTCAGAAATGTCGTCGATCATCACAACTCGCCGCAACTGGTGCCGATGAGGCGGCCCAGGCTGGATTAAAGGCACTATTCTGCCGGGTCGGATCGCAGCGAGACCGTTTCCCACACCGCGACCGCGATCATGATCGCGGTGGTCAGGATCGACAGCATCAACGGCGACAGCTCGCTTGCGAACCAGGCGAGCGCGCAAAGCGCGATGATGCCCGCCCCGTGGGAGAGCTGAAGGAAGCCGCGAAAGCTCAGCTTGAACAGGATGGTCCCGAGCAGAAACAGCAAGGGGCCGCCGATCGCGCTCAGTACGGTCTTGAGATCGGAATGTCCGCCGGGGTGTTTCAGCACCAGTTCGTCCGCCACCGCCGCGACGATGATGCCGGCCACGATCGGCATGTGCAGATAGGTATAGGCGAGCCGCGCCAGCCTTCCCGGCTCGCTCGATTTTGAAAGCTGTTCGGAGCCGGCTTCGGCGCCGATGTGGAAATAGATCCACCACATCGCGATGCTGCCGAGGAAGGCCGAGATGAACGCCAGAACGTTTTCGGTGGTCCAGGTGAGTTCGGCAAAGGTTGCGCCGATCACCACGACGGATTCGCCGAGCGCGATGATGATGAACAGCGCGCAGCGCTCGGCCATGTGGCCGCCTTCGACCATCCAGTCCGCGACCGAGGACGCGCCGTGGCGGGGAATCCAGAACCGCACCGCCGGCGAGATATATTCGATGACGAGCGCAATGGCCCACAGCATCAAGCGCGGCTGCCCCTCCGCTATCCCTCCGGCGATCCAGAAGACGGCCGACACCGAAAGCCAGGCGGCGATCCGGACGGCATTCATGCGTGCCCGCGGCCGCGACGGCGGCGTCGACAACCACAGAAATATCGTCTTGCCGACCTGCATCGCCGCATAGGCGATGGCAAACCATAAGCCGCGCTCGTCAAATGCCTTTGGGATGGACGTCGATAGCACCAGCCCGCCCAGCATCATCGCGAACAGCAGCAGCCGGACCGGGGTCTTTTCGGGATTGAGCCAGTTGGTGATCCAGGTAGTGAATACCCATACCCACCAAACCGCGAGAAACAGCAGCGTGACCTGCAATGCGCCCGGCGGCGTAAAGTGAGCCAGCAGCGTGTGCGAAATTTGCGTGACCGCAAAGACGAAAACGAGGTCGAAGAACAGCTCCGCGTACGTGACGCGGCTATGCTGGTGCGGCACGATCCGGCGAAACAGCGCGCCGTGTGCGTTGTCTGTCATCGATGCCCCCGCCGTCTGGGGACTACCTCTCCGGTACCCCGGGTCCGCCAGGTACCCCGGTCTGCAGCGCCAGCGCATGCAGCAAGCCGCCCATCTGCCCCTTGAGCGACTGGTAGACGATCTGGTGCTGCTGCACCCGCGACTTGCCACGGAACGACTCCGAGATCACGGTCGCGGCGTAGTGGTCGCCATCGCCTGCGAGATCGCGGATCGTCACCTCGGCATCGGGGATAGCTGCCTTGATCATCGACTCGATATCGTGGGCATCCATCGGCATTCCAGCATGTCTCCGTCAGGTGTTTCGAATCACGGCCGGCTCGCGCGACCGTGACGGCCAAACCTAGCGCGTACGCTCTTCTAGGTCACGCCTGGCGGCACTATATTCCGGGCCGAAGCGTTTGACACCGCGAGATCGCGTCGCGCCCGATCATTTCGGGCTGACCGAAAAAGAGGCTCAAAATCATGAAATTGCCCGGTCCCGACCATCCGATCACGATTACGGCAAACCCCAAGCGCGTCCGGGTCTCGGTGGGCGACGTGGTCATTGCCGATACCACCCGCGCGCTGACCTTGAAGGAAGCCAGCTATCCGGCGGTGCAATATGTGCCGCGCGAGGACGCCAACATGGCGTTAATGTCCCGCACCGAGCGGACCACGCACTGCCCCTACAAGGGGGACGCGAACTATTTCAGCATCAACGCCAACGGCAAGAGCCTCGAAAATTCGATCTGGACCTACGAGACGCCCTTCCCGGCCATGGCCGAGATCGCCGGCCATCTGGCGTTCTATCCGGACAAGGTGACGATCGAGGAAGTGGCGTAGTCAGAGGCGATATCATTCCGGGGCGATGCGAAAGCATCGAACTATGGTGCGCAATTGCGCCCCTGAGAATCCAGGGATTCCCCGGGGTGCAATTGCACCCCGGGGATCTGGCGCTTCGCGCCATCCCGGAACGACGGCGTGGAGCTACACCCTGAATATCGTGAGCCCGAGGATCAGGAGCACCAGGAAGATCACGACGAAGACATAGAACAGGAAGCGGGCGATGTCGGCGGAGGCCTCCGAAATGCCGGTGAAGCCGAGGATGCCGGCAACGATCGACACCAGAAAGAAGATCAGCGCCCATTTGAGAATTGTCATTGCGTGCTCCGCGACCTCTGAGGCCGTACCAGAGGTGGCCCCTCAATTTCACCTGACCTAACGGCCGGTTGCACCGCCGGTTCCGATCAGCCCGGAGATGCGGGTTCGCCAGCGCCCCAATTGGGCCTTGCTGAATCAGGTTCCGGGCGGCAACATTTGGCCACACAGCCTGGCTGGGAGGCGCGCATGACATCGATTTCCACCATGGGGCATGCCGACGTGGGCGCAGTGCCCAAGGCCAAATCGCGAAACCTTTCGCTTGATCGCGCGCGCACCTTCCTGACGCTGGTAGTGCTGCTCCACCACGCCGTCATCCCCTATACCTATTTCGGTCATACCGATCCGACGTCATTCTTCGGCTTCGACATGATCGTGCTCGCCACTGACAGTTTCTTCATGGCGATGTTCTTTTTCCTGTCGGGGCTGTTCGCCTGGTCTGGTATCGCCCGGAAGGGACCGCTGAGCTATTTGGCAGATCGCCTGCTTCGGCTTGGCTTACCTTTCGTGATCTGCGCCTTCACGGTCATTCCGCTCGCCTATTACGCCATCTCCCTGCGGCACCATCCCGAGATCGGCTTTTCGGAATACTGGTGGAATATGATCACGAAGGGCCCGTGGCCGAGCGGGCCGATCTGGTTCCTCTGGGTCCTGCTCAGTTTCGACGTGGTGGCCTGCATCCTGTATCGGCTGTCGCCCAACCTGCTCGATCCGATCAACCGCCTCTCGCTGCACGGTCGTCGCCGGCCCGCAGTGTTCTTCGCGGTCATGCTTGCCGTCACCGCCGCGTTCTACATTCCCGGGCTGGTTCACTACGGACATAGCAGTTGGTTCGAGTTCGGGCCGTTCTCGGTCCAGCACGGGCGCGTGATGCTCTATGCGAGCTACTTCTTTTTCGGTGCCGGCATCGGCGTTGCGCAAATGGATCGCGGGCTGCTCGCTGCCGACGGCCGGATGGCGAAGGTGAGCTGGGACTGGATGGTGCTGGCGATCGTTCCGTATTGCCTGTTGTGGGTGCTGATCTTCATCAAGCGCGAAATACTGGGCAACCCGTCGCCGTTGCCGGACTGGTATGAAGCGCTCTACGCCATCTGCTTCACCGTCTTCAGCGTGGCCATCATGTTTCTGATACTGGCCTTTTTCCAGAGGTTCAGGCAATCAGGCTCAGCCAAGCTGCTCGATCCGATGCAGGCGGACGCCTACGGCATGTTCCTGGTGCACTACCCGATCGCACTGTGGCTGCAATACTGGCTGTTCGATTATGAGCTGCCAGCGATCGTCAAGGCCACGATCGGGTTCGTACTGACGGTACAGTTGAGCTGGGGGATCACGCGCGCGCTGCGGCAGATCCCGGGCGCGACGAAGGTGCTTTGAGGAAGCGACACCGGCCTCACACGTCATTGCGAGCCACCCGGTCGGCGCGAAGCGCCGCCGGATGACAGGCTCCGCGAAGTAATCCATCTCGCAGCAAGCGGCGACATGGATTGCTTCGTCGCTTCGCTCCTCGCAATGACGGGGAGAGAACGCGCCTACGCCGCCTTGCCGCTCATGTAGGCCGGCAGCCAGTGCTCGAACGCCGTTTTCAGCGCATCCACAGCGACCGGCGCTTCACCGGCAACCGCGATCGCATCGCCACCCGTGGTGCCGATCCGCGCACAGGGCACGCCGGCGCCCTTCATCTTCGCCAGCACCAGGCCGGCGTCGGCCGCGGACACCGTTACGATATAGCGCGCCTGATCCTCGCCGAACCAGTAAGCGTGCGGCACGATCGCGTTCGGCGCCGCCAACAGCTGCGCGCCGATGCCACTGGCAATCGCCATCTCGGCCAGCGCGATCAGCAGGCCACCGTCGGAGACGTCATGCACCGCGATTGCCGTGCCGGCGTGGATCATGCCGCGGACCACGTCGCCGTTGCGCTTTTCGGCGGCCAGATCGACCGGCGGCGGCGCGCCTTCTTCGCGGCCGCAGATGTCGCGCAGGTAGACGGACTGTCCGAGCCAGCCTTGCGTATCGCCGATCAGGAGGATCGCTTCGCCGGCCGCCTTGAAAGCCAGCGTCGCCGACTTGGTGAAATCGTCGAGCAGACCGACACCGCCGATCGAGGGCGTCGGCAGGATGCCGCGGCCGTTGGTTTCGTTGTAGAGCGAGACGTTGCCCGACACGACAGGGAAATCGAGCGTGCGGCAGGCTTCGGAAATGCCCTTCAGGCAGCCGACGAACTGGCCCATGATTTCGGGCCGTTCGGGATTGCCGAAATTGAGATTGTCGGTGATCGCGAGCGGCCGGCCGCCGACCGCGGTGATGTTGCGCCAGGCTTCGGCGACGGCCTGCTTGCCGCCTTCGAACGGGTCAGCCTCGCAATAGCGCGGCGTGACGTCGACGGTGAGCGCGAGCCCCTTGGGCCCGTCCTCGACGCGCACCACCGCGGCATCGCCGCCCGGACGCTGCACGGTATTGCCCAGAATGACGTGGTCGTATTGCTCCCAGACCCAGCGCTTCGAGCATAGCTCCGGCGTGCCGATCAGCTTCTCCAGCGCCGCGGAAATCCCGATCGGCGCCGTCACCTCGCGTGCCTGCAGCATCGGCAAGGCTGCAGACGGGACGTGCGGGCGGTCATACACCGGCGCCTCGTCGCCCAATTCCTTGATCGGCAGATCGGCCATCACGTCGCCGCCATGCTTGACCACGAAGCGCTTGGTCGGCGTCGTGTAGCCGACCACGGCGAAATCGAGGCCCCACTTCTTGAAGATCGCCTCGGCCTCTTTTTCCTTCTCGGGCTTGAGCACCATGAGCATGCGCTCCTGGCTTTCCGACAGCATCATCTCGTAGGCGCTCATGCCGGTTTCACGGGTCGGCACCGCGTTGAGATCGAGTTCGACGCCGAGATCGCCCTTGGCGCCCATCTCGACCGCCGAGCATGTCAGGCCCGCCGCTCCCATGTCCTGGATCGCGATCACGCAACCCTTTTCCATGATCTCGAGGCAGGCTTCCAGCAAGAGCTTCTCGGCGAAGGGATCGCCGACCTGCACCGTCGGCCGCTTCTCGGCGGAGTCATCGTCGAATTCGGCCGACGCCATCGAGGCGCCGTGAATGCCGTCTCGGCCGGTCTTGGAGCCGAGATAGACGATCGGCATGTTCACGCCGGAGGCTGCCGCATAGAAAATCTTGTCGGTCTCGGCGAGGCCGACCGCCATCGCGTTGACCAGGATGTTGCCGTCGTAGCGGGTGTGGAAGCGCACTTGGCCACCGACCGTGGGCACGCCGAAGGAATTGCCGTAGCCGCCGACGCCGGCCACCACGCCCGACACCAGATGGCGCGTCTTCGGATGCTCCGGCGCGCCAAAGGAAAGCGCATTGAGGCAGGCAATAGGCCGCGCACCCATCGTGAACACATCGCGCAAAATGCCGCCGACGCCGGTGGTCGCGCCCTGATAGGGCTCGATGTAGCTCGGGTGGTTGTGGCTCTCCATCTTGAAGACCACCGCCTGCCCGTCCCCGATGTCGATCACGCCCGCATTCTCGCCCGGGCCCTGGATCACCCAGGGCGCCTTGGTCGGCAGGCCGCGCAGATGGATGCGCGAGGATTTGTACGAGCAGTGCTCGTTCCACATCGCCGAGAAAATCCCGAGCTCGGTGAACGTCGGCACCCGCCCGATCAGCTTGAGGATGCGCTCATACTCGTCGGGCTTCAGACCATGGCTGGCGACGAGTTCGGGGGTGATCTGGGGCTCGTTCATGGGTGCCTTAATAGGAAGATCGAGGGGGTGCGAAAAGGCCTTTTATGGCGCATTTCCGCCCTGTCCAGAGCTTTGCGCGGGCGCGCTTTGCGGGATTGGCGTTTGCACATCGTTCCCGGATCGGATTTAAGGACGGAAACATCGAATTGAAGGTCATTTTTAGTGAACGAACTCCCCCAAAATGCATTTCACCGCCGCCCCGATCTGCATGTCGAAACCGAGGGCGAATTTGCCGGCTGGCGGACCTGGACCCGCGACAGTTTTGAGACCCATAACGGCCCGTTCTGGCACCGGATGGACGAAAACGGCCGCGTGCAATGCGCGTTCCGGGTCGAGAAGAAGCACCTCAACGGGCAGCGCAACGTCCATGGCGGCTGCTTCATGTCGTTCGCCGATTACTGCTTGTTTGCGATCGCCTCCTCCGTGCTGGAGGGGCCGGGCGTCACGGTTTCGTTCGCGTGCGAGTTTCTCGACGCGGCGAGCGAGGGCGAACTGGTCGAATGCGAGGGCGAAATCACCCGCGCCGGCGGCTCGCTGATTTTCCTGCGCGGCGTGCTGAAATCCGGCGAACGGTCGCTGTTCACCTTCTCCGGCACCATCAAGCGGGTGAAGTGGAAGAAGCCGACTGGCGCCGCCGCCGTTGCCACCTGACGCGCCACAGGCACGTCGCGGCTGGCGCGACTATGCATTACTACTCGCGCTGGCGTGCTGCTGGAGCTCGACCTATCCGCTGACCAAGATTGGCCTCGGCTCGATCCCGCCGGTCACCTTCATCGCGGTGCGGTCGCTGATCGCGGCGGGCTTCCTGCTGGTGATCCTGCGTGCCCGCGGCTTGCGGCTGCCGACGAGCGGCAAGGCCTGGAAGCTGTTTGCGTTCCAGCAGACCATCAACTCGACCATTCCTTTCCTGATGATCACCTGGGCGCAGCAATATGTGGCGGCAGCGCCGACCGTGGTGCTGGCCTCGACCACGCCGATCTTCGCTTTCCTCATCACCTGGGCCGTCACGCGCCATGAGCCGGCGACGCTGCTCAAGCTGATCGGCGCCGTTCTGGGCCTGGCCGGAACGGCGGTGACCATCGGCCTCGATACGCTCGGCGGGCTCTCCAGCAATCTCTTTGCCGAAATGGTCATCTTGATCGCCACCATCTCGTTCGCCTGCGCCACGATCTTCGGGCTCAAGCTGACCGATTACGACCCGATGGTGGTGGCGGCGGGCTCGCTGTTGTTCGGCGGCACGGTGCTGCTGCCGCTCGCGCTGATCGTCGATCATCCCTGGACCTTGCGGCCGACGGCCGAGGCGCTGATTGCCACCGCCGCGATGGGCATCTTCTCGAGCGCCTTCGGACTGATGCTGTTCTACATGTGCCTGACGCGGCTCGGCACGCTGACCACCAATTCACGGGGATACTTGCGCATCCCGATCGGCGTCGGCCTGTCGGTGCTGCTGCTCGGCGAACCCGTGCCGCCGAATCTGGCACTTGGCCTCATGTTGGTGATGGCCGGCGTCGCTGCGATGACCATCCCACGCGACCATTATCGCAAGTGGATCGAGCGCCTGCGCGGGAAGCCGAAAGGTTGATGAGGGCCGTCGGCGGAATCTAACCGATGTTGCTTTTGGGCGATCGAAAGCCACTCCGGCTGAGCCTGCGGGAACGGTAGTGGAACAGCAATCAACCATGATTGACACACCGGAACGCATGCGAGTGCACCGTGTTGCGCCGTTACGCAGCAAGAAAAGGAGCAATCATGAAACTCGCAACAATCGGATTGGCCATGGCGCTGGCATTCACGAACACCCTCGCCCTGGCGCAAGCCGGCGGCAGCGGCGCCGGCGGAAGTTCGGGCACGGGTGGCACAGCGGCAGGATCCTCCACCGGCGGAACGACCGCCGGAAGTGGAACGGGCGGTAATGCCACCACCGGCATGAGCAACGATGCCGGCAGTGCAGCAGCCGGACGGAACAGTGGTGTGAACCCGTCAGGGAACACCCACATCAATCCCTCGCCGAGCGGCTCGACGCTGTCGCCGACGGGTCCGGGTTCGACTACCGGTCGATAACAAAAAGCCCCGCTCGGCGGGGCTTTTTTATCACATGATCGCCGGTGCTATTTCTTCTCTTCCAGCAGCTTTTTGTATTTCTCGACGTCGCGTGTCACCAACTGGCCGAGCACTTCGCTCGCGTGCTCGTTGGCGTCGGGCGCAACGGTGGAAAGATCGTGAAAGCGCTTCTTCACCGCCTCGCTCTCGACGGCGGTTCTGGCGGCGGCGTTCAGCTTCGCAATGATCGCAGGCGGCGTGCCTTTTGGAGCGAACAGGCCGTTCCAGCCCTGCGCCTCGAATTCGGGAAGGCCGGCCTCGGAGGAAGTCGGCAGGCCGGGCAAGGTTGCAAGCCGCACCGTTGAGCCGACAACGAGACCCCTTACCAGCTTGTCATCGATCGCCTGCGACACCGACGCGGCCGCGTCGCAGACGCCGTCGATCTGGCCGCCGATCGCATCCGTCAGCGCCGGCGCCGCGCCGCGATAGCCGACCAGCGTCACGTCGATGCCGGCCGCCTGCACAAAGCTCTTGCAGATCAGGAAATTCGAGGAGCCGACGCCGGCATGGCCGAGATTGACCTTGCCGGGATTTTTCTTCGCATAGGCGATGAAATCCTGCAGGTTCTTGGCGGGGAAATCCTTGCGCAACGCGACGATACCGAACGTTTTCGCAACGACCGCGATCGGCACGAAGGATTCCGGCGTGAATGGCAGTTTTGGATAGATCGTATAGGTCGCGGCGCTGGTGCCGGCATTGCCGATCGCGATGGTATAGCCGTCTGCTTCCGCCCGCGCGGCACGCGCCAACGCAGTCGAGCCGCCGGCGCCTGCAACATTCTCGATCACGATCGGCTGCCCGAGCGACTTGGCCATCTCCTCGGCAACCACACGCGCGATCACGTCGGAGGTGCCGCCGGCCGCGAACGGCACGATCATGGTGATGGGACGCTTGGGATAATCCTGCGCGTGGGCTGCGACGGCGCACAGCAGCGCCACAACGACAATCGTCAGGCGCGACACCAAGAACCTCACGCGGCTTTTTGCAGATGCGCGGCTAGCCCTGCGAACAGGCCGCGGCCGTCGGTGCAGCCCATGATGTCTTCGACGTGGTTTTCCGGGTGCGGCATCATGCCGAGCACGTTGCCGCGCTCGTTGACGATGCCGGCGATCGACTGCGCCGCGCCGTTGATGTTGGATTCCTCGTCGACCACGCCCTCAGGGGAGCAGTAGCGGTAGAGCACCCGCCCCTCGCCCTCCAGCCGCTTCACCGTCTCCTCGTCGGCCTCGTAATTGCCCTCGCCATGCGCGACCGGCACGCGAATGACCTGGCCGGCATTGTAGCCGCGCGTGAACGGGCTATCGGAGCGCTCGACCCGCAGATGCACATCCTTGCAGATGAACTTCAGCTTCGAATTGCGCATCAACACGCCGGGCAACAGCCCCGCTTCGCACAGGATCTGGAAGCCATTGCAGACGCCGAGCACGAGCCCGCCACCGGCGGCATATTTGCGCACCGCGTCCATGACAGGCGCCCGCGCGGCAATGGCGCCACAGCGCAGATAGTCGCCATAGGAAAACCCGCCGGGCACTACGACCAGATCGGTCCCCTTCGGCAGCGCAGTGTCGGCATGCCACACCATCGCAGCCTCCTGCCCCGAGGCGAGCTTGAGCGCGCGCGCCATGTCGCGCTCGCGATTGATTCCGGGGAAGACGAGGACGGCGGATTTCATGGAGGTTCCCGGTTGGAAACGAGAATCGTCGGCAGAACCGCCGACCCGGCAGAGACATAACCATTTGACGCCGGTTTTTCCAGTGCTAGCGTCGCCAAAACGGCCCGCGCGGCAGCCGTGCTCAACAACAATCGCTCAGGGATGGAAGCCATGAATGTCCCGTCGCTGGCGACCGCAGAGACCGAACCGATGACGTCCGAAGGTGTCGTCGCGGCCGGTGTTTACGTCGATGGCCGCCGCGTCGCCAATATCGCCATCGAGGAGGCTTCGAGCTGGCGCAGCAAGCCCGGCCACGTCGTCTGGATCGGCCTGTATGAGCCGGATCTGGCGCTACTGAAAAGCGTGCAGCAGCAGTTCGACCTGCACGACCTCGCGATCGAGGACGCCAACCACGCCCATCAGCGGCCCAAGATCGAGCAATATGGCGACGGCCTGTTCATCGTGGCGCGAACGGCGCAACTGATCCAGGGCAGGATCGCGTTCGGCGAAACTCATTTGTTCGTTGGCGAAGGCTATCTCGTCTCGGTCCGCCACGGCGCATCGACCTCGTATGCAGCAGTGCGCGAACGCTGCGAGAGCTGCCCCCGCGCGCTGGCGCGTGGCGAGGACTATATTCTCTACGCCATCCTCGATTTCATCGTCGACAACTATTCCCCTGTCCTGGAAACCATCCACGACGAGGTCGAGAAGATTGAAGACGACGTCCTCGCCAGCACCATCACGCGGGCCCAGGTCGAACGGCTCTACATGCTGCGCCGGGATCTATTGCGACTGCGCAATGCGATTGGCCCCCTGGTGGAAGTCTGCCGCCGGCTCGAACACGACAACCTTCCGATGGTGCGTTCGACCATGCAGGCGCTGTTTCGCGATGTCACTGACCACGTCAGGACCATTCAGGAGCGCACCGATTCAATGCGCGAGGTGCTGGCGTTCGCCTTCGAGGCAAGCCTTCTGGTCGGCCAGGCCCACGAGACGGCAGTCTCCAAGAAGCTGGCCTCATGGCTCGCCATCATCGCCGTGCCGACGGCGTTGGCCGGAGTCTACGGGATGAATTTCAAGCACATGCCCGAACTGGAATGGGACTACGGATATTTCTTGGTGCTGGGGCTGATGCTCACCGCCTGCACCGGGCTGTACTGGCGTTTCCGCAGCGTGGGATGGCTGTGAGCGGCAAGCCCGCCGCTCACACCCTCATCCCAAAAGCTCGACCCGGTAGTTCTCAATCACCGTATTCGCCAATAGCTTGTCAGCGGCATCCTTCAATGCCGCCTCTGCCTTGGCCTTGTCCGAGCCTGATAGTTCGATGTCGAACACCTTGCCCTGGCGGACGCTGGCGACGCCATCGACGCCAAGCGATTTCAGCGCGCCTTCGATGGCCTTGCCCTGCGGATCGAGGATGCCGGACTTCAACGTAACGGTAACGCGTGCCTTCACGAGATTTGCCCCAGTTCTTCTTTAGCTCTTCACCAGCACCGGACCCGAACCGGCGGGGCGCTCGTTCTCCATCAGAATGCCCAGGCGTTTCGCCACCTCGGTATAGGCTTCAAGCAAGCCGCCGAGATCGCGGCGGAAACGGTCCTTGTCGAGCTTCTCGTTCGACTTGATATCCCACAGCCGGCATGAGTCGGGCGAGATTTCGTCGGCGACGATGATCCGCATCATTTCGTTCTCAAACAGCCGGCCGCATTCCATCTTGAAATCGACCAGACGGATGCCGATGCCCAGGAAGAGACCGGTGAGGAAGTCGTTGACGCGGATGGCGAGCGCCATGATGTCGTCGATTTCCTGCGGCGTCGCCCAGCCGAACGCCGTGATGTGCTCTTCCGACACCATGGGGTCGTTGAGCTGGTCATTCTTGTAGTAAAATTCGATGATCGAGCGCGGCAGTTGGGTGCCCTCCTCGATACCGAGGCGCTGCGACAGCGAACCGGCGGCGACGTTCCGCACCACCACCTCCAGCGGCACGATCTCGACCTCGCGAATCAACTGCTCGCGCATGTTGAGGCGGCGGATGAAATGGGTCGGCACCCCAATGTCGTTGAGGTGCTGAAACAGGTACTCCGAAATCCGGTTGTTGAGGACGCCCTTGCCCTCGATCACCTGGTGTTTCTTGGCATTGAACGCGGTCGCATCATCCTTGAAGTGCTGGATCAGGGTTCCCGGCTCCGGACCTTCATACAGGACCTTGGCCTTGCCTTCATAAATACGGCGTCGACGGCTCATTGGGATGTACCGTGTTTTGTTGAAATCCATGAAATTGGTGTGCTCCGGATGACAAGGGTTTGCGACCACGACGGAGCTGCCGTGAAGGCCAGGTCCTGAACTTAAGCGACCGGAAACAGAACAAGAACCTCGCCTGATGGCAACCTAACCGATTGGCCCATCCAGCACAATCGACCCGGCCCGATTGGGCCCAACTTATCCCGATTGCCTGCGGCTTAACGGACTGTTGTTTTACCGATTCGCCCCCTCTATCTAGGTAGTCCATCGGGCGGCGACAACGCGGCCTTATTTACCGTTTGCGGGGATTGGAACCGAAGAATGACCACTTTCGACAAGCGCGAGGAAGGTTTTGAGAAGAAATTCGCCCTCGATGAGGAGCAGAAGTTCAAGGCTGAGGTGCGCCGGAACAAGCTGCTCGGTCTTTGGGCAGCGGAGAAGCTCGGGCTGTCGGGCGATGCCGCCACCGCCTATTCCAAGGAAGTGGTCGCGGCCGATTTCGAGCAAGCCGGCGACAAGGACGTCCAGGACAAGGTGGTGAAGGATCTTACCGCCAAGGGCGTCGCCGTCACCGCGCAGGAAGTTCGCGTCAAGATGGACGAACTGATTGCGGTTGCCGCCGCCCAGGTGAAGGCGGGGAACTAAGCGCAGCGAATTGGAAGTGGCGAATGGCGAGTAGGAAAAATACTATTCGCTACTCGCCGCTCGCCATTCGCGCCTTTCTGTATTCTGCACGCACGATCTCCAGCAACCGCCGCGCCGCCGCGCTCAAAAATCCGCCGCGGCGGGTCACTGTGACGACGTCATGGCTTGCCTTGAGATCGCGCACGCCGATGGTTGAGATCGTCTTGTGCCGCAGCTCTTCGGCAGCGTTGCTCTCCGATAATAGCGCGATGCCGAGCCCCGCTTCGACCAGCCGCTTCTGCGCAGTCAGGCTGTCGACTGGCGTCCAGTCGATTTCGCCGAGGCCGTGGGTCTGGAACAGCGCAAAGACATGCGCGGCCGTGATCTCGCGCCGTCCCGGTACGACCGGAAATGCGATCCAGCGCTCGCCGCGCAGATCGGCGAGCTTTGCGATCCGGCGGCCGGCGCGCGGATGATCCAGCGCGCATACCACCTGCAGCCGCTCGGAGAACAGCAATTCGCAGTCGAGGTCGCGCGAGCGATCGCGATCATAACGCAGGCCGATGGTCACCTCGCCGCGGCGGACCATGTCGCTGACCTCCGCGCTGGTCGCGGTACGCAGGCTCAATTCGACCTCGGGACGCTCGGCCGCGAAGCGCCTGAGAACCGCCGACAGCCGCCCGCCCGCAAGCGTGCCGACGACGGCGAGCGCGACCGGTCCTAAATCCGGCCGCGCCAGTGCGCGCACCGCATTCTCCGCGTCCTGGGCCGCAGCCACCGCGCGCTCGGCATGAGGCACCAGCACTTTTCCGGCGTCACTCAGCGTCGTGCGCCCCGCGATCCGCTCGAACAGCGGCACGCCGAGTTCCTGCTCCAAGAGCGCAATGCGCCGCGAAATCGCCGGCTGCGAGCGGTGCAGCGCTTTTGCGGCATTCGAAATGCCGCCGCGGCGATGAATGGTCAAGAAGGTGAGAAGCGCATCGCTGTCCATATCTCAATCCATGCAAAAAGCTGATGATGCGTAGAGAAATAACAAATTTGGCTGATGGTAGATAGCCCGCTAGTTTCGTCGTCAACCAGACCGGCCAACAAACGAGGCGGAGATTGCCGATGCGAAGTCAGACGGAAAAAGCTGAGGCGTTTCGCGCGCTGCATGCGCGCCCGGGCGCCTTCATCATTCCCAATCCCTGGGACGCTGGCACCGCCAAGCTTCTCGCCGCGATGGGCTTTGAGGCGCTTGCGACCACGAGTCTCGGCCTTGCCAACACGCTCGGCAGCGTAACGGTCAGCCTCGACGCCATCCTCGAGAATTGCCGAGCGATCGCGGAAGCCACCGACCTTCCCGTCAACGCCGACCTTGAAAACTGCGGCGCGGACGATCCGAAGACCGCGGCGAAGGCGATCGCGCGCGCGGCCGAAGCCGGCGCCGTCGGCGGCTCGATCGAAGATTCGACCGGCGATCCGCAGAACCCGATCTACGACTTTTCGCTCGCGGTCGAGCGCGTGCAGGCCGCGATCGAGGCGGCGCGCGCACTGCCCTTCCCGTTCACGCTGACCGCGCGGGCGGAGAATTTCCTGCACGGCCGCAAGGAACTCGACGATACGATCAAGCGGCTACAGGCGTTCGAGGCCGTTGGCGCTGATGTCCTATATTCACCTGGGCTCTACGACATCGGCACCATTCGCACTGTGGTGTCCTCGATCAGCAAGCCGTTCAACCTGGTGATGGGATTTGCCGATCCGACGCTGACCGTTCCGCAACTCGCCGAGGCAGGCGTCAAGCGCATCAGCGTCGGCGGCGCGATGGAACGCTACGCACTGGCGGCG
Organism: Bradyrhizobium sp. AZCC 1577; assembly: GCF_036924575.1. Lineage (NCBI taxonomy): Bacteria > Pseudomonadati > Pseudomonadota > Alphaproteobacteria > Hyphomicrobiales > Nitrobacteraceae > Bradyrhizobium > Bradyrhizobium sp. AZCC 1577. The sequence goes on along the minus strand of NZ_JAZHRQ010000001.1, from coordinate 3,638,958 downwards.
TTCCTGAAGTGCGCGCGAGAGATGAAGGAGCGTGGCGCCTTCACGTTTGTGCGCGACATGGCGCCGATCAAGGAGGTGCGGGCGGCGTTTGTCTGACGGTCTCTCCCGTCATTGCGAGCGCAGCGAAGCAATCCATTTCCTCAACGCGGGGATAGATGGATTGCTTCGTCGCGGAGCCTGTCATCGGGCGCGCATTCGCGCGACCCGTTGGCTCCTCGCAATGACGGTGGAGGCAGACGTCACTCCTCCTTAAATCCATACTCCGGCACATTCCCACTCGCGCCGTAATATTTATACGGCAGGAATTTGCCGGACATCGTGATCTTGACCCGGTCGCCCTTGGGATTGGCGACGCGCTCCAATGCCATGTCGAAATCGATCGCCGACATGATGCCGTCGCCGAATTCCTCTTCGATCAGCGCTTTCCAGGCCGGTCCGTTGACCATCACCATTTCATAGAAGCGGTAGATCAAGGGATCAGTCGGCGGCATCGGCGTGCCGGTGCCGCGCATCGGCACCTCGTTGAGCATCGCAGTTTCCGCTTTCGACAGCCCGAACAATTCGCCGGCATTGGCGGCTTGCGGTTTCGTCAGCTTCATCTGGCCCATGATGGCGCCGACGATCAGCACTTCCGAATAGCCGCCGATCTTTTCGCAGATGTGTTTCCAACTCCAGCCCTTTTCGCGCTTGATGTCGAGCAGCTTCTCTGTGAGGTCTTCGCGCTTCATGCCCTATCTCCTTATGTACTCGTCATGCCCGGGCTTGTCCTGGGCATCCACGTCTTGTTTCGCATTGCCTTAAGCAGACGTGGATGGCCGGGCCACGCTCGGCCATGACGCCTCTATTGAATCCTCGCCTGCCGACGTCACGATGAGTTCCGGCTTGCCCGGCCGCACGACCGGCACGTTGCGCGGATCATGATCGGTCACGGTGGCGGCAAACGTCTTGCTGCGGCTGACGAGGAAATCGACGATGTGATTGCGCACCGCGTAATAGAGCGGATGGCGGTGCAGATCGATGCGGCCGCGATCCTTCGGCAGCGGATTTTCCACGATCTCGGCCAACACGGCGCCCGGACCATTGGTCATCAGAAAAATCTTGTCGGCGAGATAGATCGCCTCATCGACATCATGGGTAATCATGAACGCGGTCTGCCCGGTCTCGAGGCAAATGCGCCGCACCTCGTCCTGCAGCGTGCCGCGTGTCAGCGCGTCCAGCGCCGAGAACGGCTCGTCCATCAGCATGATCTTCGGCGTGATCGAGAGCGCCCGCGCAATGCCGACGCGCTGCTTCATGCCGCCCGACAGTTCCGACGGCCGCTTGTGCTCGGACCCGGTCAACCCGACCAGATCGATGAACTTCTGCGCATGCGCCTTCACCTTTGCGCGGTCCCAGTTGCGCCGCTTCGAGGTCACGGCATAGGCGACGTTGCCGAGCACTGTGCGCCATGGCAGCAGCGCATGGCTCTGGAAGATCACGGCGCGATCAAGACTCGTGCCTTCAATGGCCTGCCCGTCGACGATGACAGCGCCCTCGCTCGGCTGGTCGAGCCCCGCCAGGATGTTCAACACCGTGGTCTTGCCGCAGCCAGAATGGCCGATCACGCAGCCGAATTCGCCGCGCTTCATCGACAGCCAGAGATCCTCGAAAATCGTGGTCTCACCGCCACCCGCGCCCGGATAACGCCGCGCGATGCCCTCGACGGAAATGAATTTGTCGGTCATCGCCATCACTCCGGGAAAGTGACCATGCGCGTAAACCGCGCCAGGATCTGGTCGAGCAGCATGCCGACGATGCCGATCATGAGGATGGCGATGATGACGTTGGTGATCGAGAGATTGTTCCACTCGTTCCAGACGAAGTAGCCGATGCCGGTCCCGCCCACCAGCATCTCGGCCGCGACAATCACGAGCCAGGCGATGCCGATCGAAATCCGCATGCCCGTCAGAATCGTCGGTGCCGCCGCGGGCAGGATCACCGTGAAGGCACGCCTGACGGTGCCAACTTCCAGCGTGCGCGCGACGTTGATCCATTCCTTGCGTACCGCGGCGACGCCGAACGCGGTGTTCAAGAGCATCGGCCACACCGAGCAAATGAAGATGACGAAGATCGCGGAGATCGAGGAATCCTTGATGGTGTAGAGCGCAAGCGGCATCCAGGCCAGCGGCGAGATCGGCTTCAGCACCTGGATGAACGGATCGAGCGCCTTGCTGATCAACGGCGACATCCCGATCAGGAATCCAAGCGGAATGGCGACGATCACCGCGAGCAGATAGCCGAGGCCGACGCGCGCGATGGAATAGCCGAGCTGGATGCCGAGCCCCTTGTCGTTCGGCCCGTTATCGTAGAATGGCTGCCTGAGGTGCTCCCACAATTTCGCGCCGACATCTGATGGACCCGGCATCGCCGATTTGCCCTGGGTCGCCGTCAGCCCCATCAGCTTGGCGTATTCGGGCGACATGGTGGTGGTCGCAGCCGTCGGCCGCGTGGCGAGATGCCAGATGCCGAGGAACGCCGCGAACAGCACGATCGAGACCACCGCCGCGCGGAAGCGAAGGGATGAGGTCATTGGGGATAGTCCCTCAGCACGTCGTCCCGGCGAACGCCGGGACCCATACTCCGCGGCGCTAGTAATAAAGGAAGGCCTCTGACATCATGCCCAATAGAGCCGACGCGGCGTATGGGTCCCCGCGTTCGCGGGGACGACAGCGGCAAATGTGGTTGCGGCCCCTTCATCACGACGCCTTCCTGATCTTGAAGCTGGCGAGATAGTCCTCGGGCTTCGCAGGATCGAACGTCTTGCCCATCACCGAAAAGCTCTTGGTGGTGGCGGCGGGCGGCGTCAGTCCTGCTTCCTTCATCAGCTTGGCTGCGTCGGTGGCGAGATAGACCTGCGCGGCGATACCGGCATAGTCGATGTCGCCCTTGATCTGCCCCCAGCGCTTCATCTGGGTCATGATCCAGACCGCGAACGACTGCCACGGGAACGGATCGAAATCGACGCGGTTCGGCTGCTGGACGATGTTGCCGAGCCCGTCGGCGAAGGTGCCGGTCAAAATCTGCTCCAGCACGATCGGCGGCTGGTTAAGATAGTTCGCCGGCGCGATTGCCGCCGCGATTTCCTTGCGGTTCTCCGCCTTGTGCGCGTACGCAGTGGCTTCAATGATCGATTTGAGCAGCGCGCCATAGGTATTCGGCATCGTGGTGACGAATTCCTTCGACGCAGCGAAGGCGCAGCACGGGTGGCCTTCCCAGATATCCTTGGTCAGGATGTGGATAAAGCCGGCGCCGTCAAACACCGCGCGCTGGTTCATCGGGTCGGGCCCGAGAAAGCCGTCGATGTTGTCGGCCCGCAGATTGGCGACCATTTCCGGCGGCGGCACCGCGCGGATCTGCACGTCGGTATCGGGATCGATGCCGTGCTCGGCGAGGTAATAGCGCAGCAGGTAATTGTGCATCGAATAGTCGAAGGGTACGGCGAACTTGAAGCCCTTCCAGTCCTTCGGATTGCGCTTGTCCTTGTGCTTGATCGACAGCGTGATCGCCTGGCCGTTGATGTTTTCCACGGCCGGCATGGTGTAGGGAATCGGATTGGAGCCGGCGCCCATGGTGATGGCGAGCGGCATCGGCGACAGCATGTGGGCGGCGTCGTATTCCTTGTTGACGGTCTTGTCGCGAATGACGGCCCAGCCGGCGGTCTTGATCACTTCGACGTTCAGGCCGTTCTTGGCATAGAACCCCATCGGCGCCGCCATGATGATCGGCGTGGCGCAGGTGATCGGGATGAAGCCGACCTTAAGGTCCTTCTTTTCCAGCGGCCCGCCTTGCGCGAACGCTTCCGTCGCCGTCTTGAGCGGGAAGAACTGCGATAATGCCGCCGCTGCGGTTGCCGCGCCCACCGACTTCAAAAACGCGCGGCGCGCGACGTCCTGCGGGAAGATCGCGCGCATTACGGCGGAGGCGACCACCCCTTCGTAGCGTTTCTGCTCGCTCTCGATAGCGGATCGGGCTTGCAGTTGGGCGGCCTGGTGTTCGGCTTCGCTGAGATGCTGGCCACAGCTACAGCCACCGGCATGAAGGCGGCGGTTGGGATCGAATGGATTGTCGAAGGTAGACATCAGCCCTCCTGCGCGACGTTGCACCCTAATTAAGCAAGGCACATGCCAGCCCCGTTCTGCGGCGATGGCTCTGAGATCACAGGGATTCTGCTGACATTGGCAGTTACGAAAATTCGTGATACACGAAATGTCGTAGTTGAATTACGAGATTTCGGAGTAGCGGCTGGATGGATCTGGCCCTCGGCTCAACCGCCCCGCCGCAGGATGTCGAACTGCGCACCGCCGCGTTCGAATTCGCGATCGAGCCCGCGCTGCTGCTCGATCCCCATGCCGACCAGATCCTCGACGCCAATCCGGCGGCCTGCACCCTGCTCGGCTATGACCGCGCCTTGCTGCGCCAGACCAAGGCCAGCACGCTGCATGCCGGACAACTGCCGGCGCTGATCGTGTTCACGCAGGCCGTGCTCGACAAGGGCGCGTACTGGAGCAACGCGCTCACCCCGCGCCACGCGACGGGGCAAAGCCTGCGCCTGGAATATGCTGGCTCACTGGTGCCGGGCGAAGGCCGCTCGCTGGTACTGCTCACCATGAGCGATCTCGACGCCCGCCGCCGACGCTATGTCGACGCGGCGGCCGAAGACCACATGCGCGGCGGAATCGCGACCTGGCAGCGGGTCGAACGGGTGTTCCAGGATATCGAGCGGGAAAACCAATTGATCCTGCGCGCCGCCGGCGAAGGCATTTATGGCGTCAACGCCGAGGGCAAGACCACCTTCGTCAATCCGGCCGCCGAGCGCATGCTGGGCTGGGCTGCGGAAGAATTGGTCGGCAAGGCAATCCATCCGATCGTTCATCACACCCATCATGACGGGCGGCACTATCCCGATCACGACTGCCCGATTTACGCGGCGTTTCGCGACGGTGCCGTGCACCAGGTTGAGGGCGAGGTGTTCTGGCGCAAGGACGGCACGCCGGTCTGGGTCGAGTATACCTCGACGCCGATCCGCGACCGCGGCGTCGTGGTCGGCGCCGTCATCGTGTTTCGCGACGTCAGCCAGCGCCGCGAGGCCGACGAAAAGCTGCATGCAGCGCTTGCCGAAGTCGATCGCCTGCGCGAGCGGCTGGAGCTGGAAAACGCTTACCTCCAGGAAGAAATCCGCATCGAGACCAATCCCCGCGGCATCATCGGCCAGAGCGAGGCGATCCAGAAGACGCTGCGCCAGGTCAAGCTGGTGGCGCCGACCACCGCCGCCGTCATGATCACCGGCGAGTCCGGCACCGGCAAGGAACTGATCGCGCGCGCCATTCATGAAGCGAGTAGCCGCCGCGACCGGCCGCTGATCCGCGTCAACTGCGCGGCGATCCCGCGCGAACTTTTTGAGAGCGAGTTCTTCGGCCATATTAGAGGCGCCTTCACCGGCGCGATGCGCGACCGCATCGGACGGTTCGAGCTCGCCGACGGCGGCACGCTGTTTCTCGACGAGGTCGGCGAAATCCCGCTGGAGCTGCAGGGCAAGCTCTTGCGCGTGCTGCAGGAGGGCAATTTCGAACGCGTCGGCGAGGAGCGCACCCGCGCGGTCGACGTGCGCGTGATCGCCGCCACCAACCGCGACCTCAAGCAGGAAGTGCAGCGCGGCCGCTTTCGCGAGGACCTCTATTTCCGCCTCAACGTATTCCCGGTGGAATCGGTGCCGCTGCGCGAGCGGCGCGAGGACATTCCGCTGCTGGCGCAGCATTTTTTGACGCGCGAGAGCAAGGCGCTGAAATCCGACCTGCGCCTGTCGGAAGGCGATGCCCGCCGGCTTGCGCGCTACGACTGGCCCGGCAATGTCCGCGAACTGCAGAACGTGATCGAGCGCGCGGCGATCCTCGCCCAGAATGGTCGGCTGCGCATCGACCTGCCCGATGTATCGGGCACATCGCCCTCCTCCGGCGCGGCGCGCGAGAAAGCCGACACCCGTCCTGTGGTGATGACCTCATCGGAAATGCGCGCCCACGAACGCGCCAACATCCTCGCGGCACTTGAAGCCTGCTCCGGAAAAGTGTTCGGCCCCGGTGGCGCGGCCGAGATGCTCGACATCAAGCCCACCACGCTGGCCTCGCGTATCAAGGCGCTGGGAATTGCAAACGGGCGCGGCTTGGCTGGCTGATTAGGGCGTGTACTCATAAACCACGGCTTCCCACGACAAGCGGAAGGCACCCGGCTTGACGGTGATCGGCGGCTTGTGACCCTAGGCAGACATTCGCGTCCAATTTTACGCGAGGTAACCGAAGCACCGTCACAAAAATTTCAACGCCGTCACGACCAGGAATACGCAGCACGCCGGCGCTGGTCAGTCTGACCGCTGCTGCGACCCTCTGCTCCTTTGGGGCCGTTCGCAATATGAGAACGTACTGATCTCAACAAATCATTGTGCCGGTATCGAACCTTGCGCGTTAGCCCAGCACATATTTGCAGTGTTCCGACCAGATTATTCAAACGGATAGGAAAGTGCTGCCATGCCTCCTGAAACCAAAGACATGTCTCCTGAAACCAAAGAACTTCTCAAGTCGACCTGGGCAAAGGTGGTTCCGATCAGCGATATCGCGGCTGGTTTGTTCTATGAGAGACTGTTCACGCTCGATCCATCGCTGCAGCGATTGTTCAAGGATGCAGATATGAAAGAGCAGCGCCGGAAGCTGGTCCAGGCATTGAGTGCCGTGATCAACAGTGTCGATGACTTGCCGTCGTTGGTACCGACGCTAGAGATCCTCGGGCGAAACCATATTCGGTATGGCGTAGAGGATCGGCATTACGACACGGTTGGTGCAGCCTTGCTATGGACCCTAGAGCAGGGTTTGAAAGAGGCTTGGACGCCAGCGGCGAAGTCGGCCTGGGTGGTGGCATATAGCACCGTGTCCGGCGTCATGCGTGATGCGGCAGCCGCATCGCGAGAGAACGCGACCGCACAGGCAATCTGAATCTGGCATGTCGCCTCTTGGCCCAAAGGCGGTATGCATCAACGTTGGTTTGACAATCAATGTTGGCTTGATAATCGCCTTCCGAGAGTAAAGCGGACCTGACTTAATTACGAGTACATGCCTAGTAGCGGCGGCCGCCGACGGCGAACGACGAAGCGCCGGGCAGCGAGTTGAACTCGCTGTCGATCCGGCCCGACTGCTGGACGTAGCCGACGCCGAGCGACAGGCTGAGATTCGACGTCGCCTGGAATTCGACGCCGGCATTCACGCTGGAGATCGGCAGCGTGCCCGACTTGGAGTCGAATGGCGCGAACGGGCCGCCGATGCCGGTATTGTATTTCAGCGTGTCGAACCCGGCATAGAAGGTGACGGGCAAGCCGCTGTTCTTCAAGCTGTAGCCGAACTGCACGCCTTCGCTATAGAGCGAGCCGAAACCGCCGAACGCACTCTGGCTGAGACCGCTGAGGCCCATGCTGCTGCGCTGGCTGCCGACAAAAAAGCCGTTCGAAAAATTGTACCGCGCATAGGACGAGCCGTTTCCGACGTCGCGGAAGTCGAAGCTTGGAAAGCTCCCATAAGCATTCGGGCTCTCGCCCGCTTCCCCGCTGAAACCCATCGGCCAGCCCGGGATCCAGTAATTCACCGGCGAGGCCTGGGCGTGAGCGGCGCGCGCGCCAAGGCACAGCGTCGCCGCGACCAATACGAGACCGAATTTGCGTGAAAACATCGACATCCGCGACCACCCGACTGCGCCGCAATTATACGCAGCAGATATCGGGAACGCCAGAGCGGCGCGGTGGCGGTTCCATCAGGTCGCAGGCCGCGATGTTGCAGTCCGATTCGTAGACTCAGACTGCAACGTCGAATACCGTCCTCACGCCGCCTTGGTGGTGAGCTTGGCCTCCGTCGGCAGCCCTTCCTCGATCGGCAGCGACGGATCGCGCGACCACTCGTTCCAGGAGCCGAAATACATCCGCACATCCTTCACGCCGGCGTTCTTCAAGGCGAGGAACGTGTTCGAGGCGCGCGCGCCCTTGAAGCAGTAGAGATAGACCGGCGTATCCTGCGTGATGCCGACGGTGGCGCATTCCACCAAAATCTCGTTCTTGGACTTGAAGCGCGGCCCTTCCGCGGTCGGCTTCATCATGCGGTACCATTCGAGCCAGACCGCGCCGGGGATGCGTCCCTTGCGCGGGCAGAAATCCTTCCCATACGGAGAAGAGCTTTCGCCGATCCATTCGTCGATGTCGCGCACATCGAGCAAGGCGATACCGGGCTTGCCGACGGCGGCCAGCATGGTCTTGGCATCGATCAGGATGTCGCCCGCTTCAGGCAGAACCGAGAACGATGCCTTCACCGGCGACGGCACGTCCGTGGTCACCGGCAGGCCCGCCGCTGCCCAGGCATCAAAGCCGCCATGCAGCACCTTGACCTTGGGATAGCCGAGCATGGTCAGCAGATAGTAGCCGCGGCAGGACTGCCCGAAACCGGAATTCATCGACTGCTCGTAGATGACCGCGGTCTCCTTGCCCGAAAGCCCGGCGGCGCCGAACGCATCGGCGAATTTCGTCTTCAGTTCGTGAATACCTTCCGGCGTCGAGGTCGCGAGATAGGTGAAGATTTCATGGACGTTGACGGCGTTCGGGAGATGCCCCGCGCCGTAAGCTTCGGGATTGCGGGTGTCGATGACGACACACGGCTCTTGCTTGAGGAATTCCGCGAGTTCGCCGGCAGTAATCAGAACGTCCGTCATGGCAGGCCTCTCCTGTTTCGTGGTTGCTGGTTGGGGTCGATCGGAAATCCCTTTAGTGCTCGTCCCCGGCCAGCATCTTGCGAAGCTGCTTGGTGGCGGGCGTGACGATCGCGACGAAATAGGCTTCGCGCAGCCGCCGCTGGGCGCGGTGGCTCTTCAGGTAACCGCGCGCGCCGCAATGAAGCATCGCGGCATGCGCAGCCGCGACGCTGGCGTCGCCGGCGCGCAGCCGCAGCGCAATGACGCGGCGCCAGTAGCTATCGTCGGAATTGTAGGGGTCGCGCGCCAGCGCCATCGTCTCCTTCTCGAACTCGGCATGGAGTTCGCGGAATTGAGTAGGCTGTTGCGGCAAATAGCGGTTGATATGGCTCAAGGGCGCGTCGACCTCGTCCATGATCTGGATGCAATCCTTGATCAGGCCGAGCGCCATGCCGGCCTGCAGCAGGATGAAACCGGCACGGATTTTCTTCACGAACGGTCCCGCCGGTTCGGCAAGGATCAGTTCATCCGGCACGAAGACGTCGCGGAACTGCACGGCATAGGTGCCGGTGCCATCCATCGCGAGAAATGGTTTGCATGGCTGCAGCGTGATCGCCGGGTTGGCGCAATCGGCAAGGAACATCACGATGCCGCCGCCCTTGTCCTCGCGCTCGAAGATGGTGCCGAAGAAATGATCGGGACCGAGGTTCGACACCCAGGGCAGCGCGCCGCGCACGATATAGCCGCCCTCGACTCTCCGTCCCTTCAGCTTCAGCTTCTCGATGCCGAAAAAACTCTTCATCGGGTTGGAGAGCCCGGTGCCGCCGAGAATCTCACCGCTGGCACACTTGCCGGCGAATTTGGCAACGAGTTCTGGATTGTTTGAATTCGAGGCGTACCAGACCAGCGTGTTCTGGCACCACGCCATGAAGGCGGTGGCGCCGCAGACCTCTCCAAGTGCCGCGATCGATTGAATGGCGCAGCGCAGGTCCGCCACGCCATCCGCTGGCCGGTGGCTGCCCCACGCGCCGACGTGCCCGAGACGCCGCAGCAACGCATCCGGATAGACGGTGCCCTCGTCGATGGCCGCGGCCTGGGGTGCGAGTTCTCTCCGCGCAATCGCCGCGACCTGATCCACGATCGATGCCGCGGGGAGATCTTCGGCAACTGCGAGCCGCGATACCGCCACTGAACCCATGAGACCCTCCGCACCCCAGCTTGTTGCGACTGCTTATGCGCTGACGTCGAGATTGACCGGCCGCGTGAAGGTGTTGGCGACCGGCGACCATTTCTTGACGTGGGCGACCAGCGCATCGATCTCGCTCTTCGGAATGCCCTCGCATTCCATGTCGACCTTGACGCGCACATCGGTGAAGCCGACCGGCTTTTCGCTGACGTCGCCGGTGCCCCACACCGCCGTGATATTGAGGTCGCCTTCGAGCTCGAGTTCGAGCTTGTTGACGATCCAGCCGCGATGCACGGCGTTGGCGTGCAGGCCGACCGCAAGGCACGAGCCGAGCGCGGCGAGCGAGGCTTCGGAAGGATTCGGCGCGGTGTCGTCGCCGAGCAAACCCGGCGGTTCGTCGACGATGTAGGGCGCGAGATTGCGAATGTAGTTGGCGTGACGGAACTTGCCCTCCGCCACCGTTCTGCACTTCAAGGTCTTGATGACCTTCGGATTGGCTTTGCCGTTGGCGATGAGCTGATCGAGCCCATTTTTGTCGATCGGGGCCAGGCAGCCCGTGAGCACCGTTTTTTGAGCGACCGCGGTCATCATTTCTCTCCCCTGGTTAGGATACCGAACGTTCTGTTTCCTGCATGAAGCGTGCCAGATCAGGCCGAAATCAAAAGCCGAACGTCTCTCGTCGCTTAGTGTGCCTGCCCGGAAATTGGTCAGCGCTGCGCTGCACAGGCGCGAAGCAATTGCCGCGTGCTTGCGATTATTTTCGGCGCAAAGATGCTGCTTGATGATTGCGCCGCGCTCCGATTAACTGCGGCGCATGGGCAAATCAGTTTCCAAGCGGAAAGCTGTCGCGGCGTCGGCCACAGGCGACGAGGAGTCCGCGCGCGGCCGCCTGCTCAATGCGGCGACGCATCTGTTCTGCAAGAACGGCATCAACGCCACCGGCATCGACGCGATCATCGACGAAGCCGGCACCGCGAAAACCACGCTCTACAAATTGTTCGGCTCGAAGACCAACCTCGTCAACGCCGTGCTGGAAAGCGAAGGCAAGGCCTGGCGCAAATGGTTCATCGGCGCGATGGAAGATGGCGGCGGCGATGCGCAGGCGAAACTGAAGCGGATTTTTCCGGCGCTGAAGCGCTGGTTTGCCGAGGAGCGCTTCTACGGCTGCCCCTTCATCAATGCGGTCGCCGAGCACGACAAGGACGCCAAACAGTTCCGCAACATCGCGCTGCGCCACAAAAAGGTGGTGCTGGCGCACATCGAAAAGCTCGCAAGTGAAATGGGTGCGTCTGAGCCGCAGGTGCTGGCCCATCAACTCGCGCTGTTAATAGACGGCGCCATCGTCGCCGCCATGGTCACGCGCGATCCCGCCGTCGCGGATACCGCGGGGCTTGCGGCGGGCTCGCTGTTTGGGCCGTCGAAGGTGAAGAAGCCGAAGCGCGCGGGTAACCCTGCGGAGCTTGTCGCCGTCTGAGGCAGGCTAGGGCGCTACTCATAAAACCAAAGATGTCCGCTCTTGGAGCTAAAGCAGATATACGTTGGTCACGCCAGAATTGCGCCTTTTGATCCAAAGCAGTCGTTTGATTCAAGTTTTACCGTTTCAATGGACGTATAGCGACGGTTCTGATCTACGAGTGGCGGCGACAACAGGCGAGAGGTCGTCATGACGGGGACCGTCATCTTTATCGTTTGGGTATGGATAATAGTTTTCCTATTCGCCGCTATTCCGGGAGTAGTCATTGGCTGGGTAGCTAGCGCGATGCTGGGCTACAAGCGGGGCATTATAGTTTCGGTTATGATCTCGATCGGCGCGACGATTTTCGCGATTCAGAAGGGTTTGCCCGGCTCTTACCTATATCTTCCGCCATTTTTGGTGGCTGCACTTCTCGGGGTTTGGCTTAGCCGACGAACATTGAGAGTGCGGAAATGGCTACCTTTGGCGATCATGCTGGTTCTTGCGGCCGCCTACGGCGGGCCGCTGTTGCTTACCTATATTACGAACGGTGAACAGGATGAGTGCTCCTTTGGTCAGGTATCGAACGTCCAATATCGCGACTATTTGCGGCGTGCGAAGGAGCTATCGTCAAACACGCCGGGTAGTTTTACGTCGAATGACCAGGAAGCTAGGGCTCGTTTCGATGAGCTGTTCGAAAGGCTGATCGATGGAAAGCCCTCTGTCTACGAGAGGGTTGCAGCCTCGCACGCATTGCTTCGTTCGTTTGGGGCTCAATATCGAAACACCAACGGTATGCGCCCGAACCCGTACGAGACGGTTGCAAGAAAGGGCGGATTTGTAAGTTTCAGCTATTATTTGGACATCAACCGGCTTGGCGTTGGGCTCTTCAATCCCTTGTTAATTTTTCGGCGGACGGCCCATATCTCGGCACTTTTGACTGGGCCGGGAGATTTCTACCGCGGGCCGGTTCCCTCAGTCGTCGGGGATATTCGTTTTAACGTGAACTACCCTGCGTTCGACACTCGCCCTCCCGATGATCGAGCGCCAGAGAATTGTCCTCTCGTCCCAAGTCAAGCGCTCTCCGAAACCTTTTCGCGCACGACGAGGTAGGGACCTATTAACGAGATGAGCATGTCTGCTTGTGGCCCTTTGCGACCTGCCGACCGGTTCTGAAATTGTCCGCTTATCGGGGTAGATCGGAAGTGATCGGCACACGGCCAAACCGGCGCTAATGACCCTGAGCAGACCTAGGCCAGGTTGAAATCCCGCACCGCAGCGGGCCCTTCTCCCTTTTACCCGCCAATGAAGTGGTCTAGGCTTATCGGCGAGCTGCCTTGAAGCGGGAGGTGCCGAGTTCTTCGCAGGTAAACGGGCAGCGATAGTGCCGTTCGGCCGGCATATTTCTGCGTGAGCCGGGCTTTTTTAGGGCTCAATCAAACAGCGCGGAGATCACTCATGAATACGAGATATAAGATGGGGTTGGCCATGGTAGCCAGCCTTGCACTCGGTGCTGCGGCGGTCCAGGGGCTGCACGCGCAAGCGAAGCCGCCCGTGTACTTCGTCGCGGAAGTCGACGTGATGGATCAGGAGGCCTATGGCAAGGAATATGCCCCGAAAGCGCAGGCCCTCATCAAGTCACACGGCGGTAAATTTCTTGCCATTGGAGGAATCGCTGGCGCAAACGCGAAACAAATAACTGGATTTGATGGCCAAACACCAAAGCGCGCCGTCGTCCAAGTCTGGGACAGCATGGAAAAACTCCAAGCCTGGCGCAATGATCCAGAGTACAAGAAGCTACGAGAGGTCGGCGACAAATACGCGAAATTCCGCTCCTTCGCCATCGAGGGCACGCCGCAATAGCGGACGCCCCATCACCGGAGTCGAGGGCCGCCAGGCATCGGCGGCCTCTTCGTCATTAGAGAACCCAGGACCGCAAAACGCGGGGCTTGATGTCCCACTGCATATTCAGCAACTCGCCGAGGTGCTGGATCGAGTGACGATCTTTGCTGCTGTGCAGGAGTTCCGTACTTGCACAAAGCAGACTGCTGAAGGCCAGTCTTGGCTTTCCCCTTACCGCTGGCAAAGCGACATCGCCAAATCCATTGGCGTCCTGGTTTTATGAGTACACGAGCGACGCGGGCGCCGTGACGATCAGGCCGCGCGCCAGCACCACCCCGCCGGCTACGATCAGGCCCACGCCTGCCGCGCGGCTGAGCCATGGGCTGCGTGCGACCAGTTTCTCGAAGGCGACATAGATCGCCACCGCCGCGATCCACACCAGGTTCATCACGCCGGCAACGAACAGCAGCGCCATCAAAAACCAGCAACAGCCGACGCAGTAGGTGCCGTGCCGAAAACCCATGCGCAGCGCGCCCATGGCGCCCGGTTGCCAATAGCGGCTGAGGAAGAATACCGGGCTTTGGCAGTAGCGCAGGCAGGCGCGCTTGACCGGCGTGAGCTGATAGAGCCCGGCGGCAAGCAGGATGGTCCCGGCGAGTATGCTGCTGGTGCTCGCCATCATGCCGGACAGCAGCCCGGCCTGGTCGAGCGCCCACTGCACCGCGACCGCGGCGAGGCTAAAGCCGGCCCATATCAGGAGATAGCCGGCGAGAAAGAGCCAGCTCGTGAGGACGGGATTATCCGTCTCCTGCCTGCGCTTGATTGCCGTAAACAGCAGCACCATCGGCGCGGCGCTCGGCACCATCATCGCGATCATCATCACCCACCACATCGCGAACATCAGCGCGGCCTGCGAGGGCGACCATGGCTCGGGGTCCATCGGCATGTCGGCCATGCTCATGTCGATGCCGGCGCCGGCGACCAGGTAGCCCCAGGCGAAGGCAACCACGGCAGCCATGCCGAAAGCCACGATCAGGCGATCGTGGCGCAAGGTCTGTTCAAGCGCAGAGGTCCCGGACATGGACTTAACCTCCGCCACGGAAACGGCACGTCGAAAGGTGCCTACAGCGCTAGGCCGCGACACCTTCCGGCGTCTGGACCACGTTGGCCAGCGAGCTGTGTGTGCCTTCGGTGTCGAACCTGATGGCGCCGGTCGAGCGGATGTTGGACGAGGCGACCTCCGCAGCCCTGTGTTCGAAGCCCTCGGGCATTACGACCTGGATGCGGTGGGGTTCTCCGGTCACCGGATTCTTGATCGGCTCGACCTCGGTCTCAAGCACGCCCTTGGCCACCATGCGCGCGACGCGTCCATCCTTGTCGAATGAAAACTCGATCGGCACAAACAACGGCTCATGCATTTTGGTCACGATCAGGCTGAGAATCTGGAACAGCGTGCCTTCGGCGGAGTTCTGGCCCGACATGATCTTGAAAAGCGCGTCGCGTTGTTCGGGTGTGGCGCGCTCGTCGATGATCGGCTGTAGCTGGCCGTTGCCCTCATGCAGCGCACCCGGAAAATGAACGGTCGCCGCGAAAACCAGGCCGTCGAGTTTCGTCTTTTCGAAATGCCCCTTGGTGATCCTCATGCCGACCAGGCCCTTGCAATAGCCGTGGGTCGGCCGCGCGTTGAAATCGCACGGACAGCCAAACGCGCAATTGCAGTTCTTGATCCATTCGCCTTCGAGACGCCAGTCAGATGTAGCCATCGCACACCTCCGATTTGCGTTGTCGATTGGACTGCAGTCGCTTGAGTGCGAGCTTACCTCGTTTGCGCCGCAAGGGACAGCGACCGGGCGGGCAAAGCCACCGGGTCGCGCGAATGTGCGCCCAGCGACGAGGCAAGGGTGCTCGCGGAGTGATGACAGGCTCTGTGCCCACCATTCAGGACAACGGTGCGGGACGGATGGTGGGCACGGCGCTAGCGCGCCTTTGCCCACCCTACCGCCTTCTCCAGCCGCTCCAGCTCGGTCGCCAGATCCCGCTCGACATCGGCAACCCGCATCTCGATCACGCGGTAATCCCGTGCCTCCAGCCACGCCTTCCGCCCGGCGCGGTCGGCGACAATTGTTTCCGTCTCGTTCGGGTTGACCAGTTCGATCGCCAGGCGATGCACAAAGGAAACGAAATCGGGGATGTGGCGGCCGACCGGGGTTTGCCGCTTGAACTGGCCGGCGAAGCGGCGGTCGCGGGTCAAGGCCTGCCATAAGATCCGCTCGGCATCGGTCGGGTTGCGCCGAAGCAGCCGTGCCAGGCCGCGCACGGTAGAGCTGTCGCCAGGCACCGCCGGCCCCTGCCCGTGCTCGGCCAACAGCGCCCGCAGCCGTGTCGCCTGTTCGCCGTCCAGCACGCCGCCCTTGGCCGGTCCCTTGCGTCCCTCCGCGATCGCCATCACCACGCCGTGCAGGGTGTGCATGTCCTGCTTGGTCGGGTCCATCCGGGTGAAAATATTGCGCAGGTTGACCAGCATGGTTTCGCGCTTCTCGCGCGGGCGGAGGAATTCAACCTTGTCGAGTTCCCGAACCAGATTGTCGAAGAAGGCCTGCATCTGGTGCTGCGAGGCCGGCTCGGAGCGTTCCGGCATCGCGAACGGCAGCGCGCCGCCGGTCGACAGCTTGAACCACTCGTAGCCGATCAGCAGCACCGCCTGCGCCAGATTGAGCGAGGCGAAGCCGGGATTGACCGGAAAGGTGATGATCCGGTTGGCGAGCGCCACCTCCTCGTTCTGCAGGCCGTACCGCTCGCGGCCGAACAGGATGCCGGCCCCGCCGCCACTTCCGACATGAGCCACGATCTCGGCCGCCGCTTGCGCCGGCGCCACCACTGGCTTGGCCTGGTCATGCGCGCGGGCGGTGGTCGCGAACAGCAGTGTGAGATCGGCGACCGCCTGCTCCACCGTGTCGAACAACTGCGCCTGTTCCAAAATCTGGTCCGCGCCGGCCGCGGCCCGTTGCGCCGCGATGTTCGGCCAGCCGTCGCGCGGATTGACGATCCGCAGGCGCGACAGCGCAAAATTGCCCATCGCCCGCGCGGCCATGCCGATATTCTCGCCGAGCTGCGGCTCGACGAGGATCACAATGGGTCCGGCTAAGTCCAACCCAGACTTGGTTTTATCGGTGCCCGAACCGGACATTTTGACTTCACTTTCTGATTCAACTTCCTAAGCTGATTCAACTTCTGAAGGTTTGAATCGGCGCGCGACGCGCGCACGGTTCAAACTCTCATGCTTGCCCGTTTTAGAAAGGCGGCCGGAATTCCCCAGCCAGAGATCGGGTTAGTAGCGTTTCCGCTAGCTTGCTCAAAGCCTCAATTGGGCCTCATCCGGAACGTCGGCGCAGCGCTACCGGACGATGCTACGCATCGCCTAGGCCGCACCGCATCCAGGACACCCGATAGCCCATGCATTCCGCGCCTGAAAGATGGGCTAAAAGTCGGGGCCGCACCAGCTTTCGCCGGCCGATTTGCGGTGCTATAGCCCCGCCTATAATCACCCACCCCGCCCCAAATGCGCGGTTTTCCGAGAAAAGGCCCCCTCCATCATGGCAAAAATCAAGGTGACCAACCCCGTCGTCGAACTCGATGGCGACGAGATGACCCGGATCATCTGGCAGTACATCAAGGACAAGCTGATCACCCCGTTCCTCGATGTCGAACTGCTCTATTTTGACCTCGGAATGGAGTACCGCGACCAGACCAACGACCAGGTCACGATCGACGCCGCCAACGCCATCAAGAAGGTCGGCGTCGGAGTCAAATGCGCCACCATCACCCCTGATGAAGCCCGGGTGAAGGAATTCGGCCTGAAGGAGATGTGGAAGTCGCCGAACGGCACCATCCGCAACATCCTGGGCGGCGTGATCTTTCGCGAGCCGATCATCTGCAAGAACGTGCCGCGCCTGGTTCCCGGCTGGACCAAGCCGATCATCATCGGCCGCCACGCCTATGGCGACCAGTACCGCGCCACCGACATCAAGTTCCCGGGCAAGGGCACGCTGTCGATGAAATTCGTCGGCGAGGACGGCACCGTCATCGAAAGGGAAGTGTTCAAGACCCCGGGCGCCGGCGTCGCGATGGAAATGTACAATCTCGACGATTCCATCATCGACTTCGCCCGCGCCTCCTTCAACTACGGCCTGCTGCGCGGCTACCCGGTCTACCTCTCGACCAAGAACACGATTCTCAAGGTCTATGACGGCCGCTTCAAGGACATCTTCCAGGACATCTACGACCGCGAGTTCAAGAAGGAATTCGAGGCCAAGCGGCTGACCTACGAACACCGCCTGATCGACGACATGGTCGCCTCCGCCCTGAAATGGTCCGGCGGCTACGTCTGGGCCTGCAAGAACTACGATGGCGACGTGCAGTCGGATACGGTCGCGCAGGGCTACGGCTCGCTCGGCCTGATGACCTCGGTGCTGCTGACGCCCGACGGCAAGACGGTGGAAGCCGAAGCCGCGCACGGCACGGTGACCCGGCACTACCGCGAGCATCAGAAGGGCAAGGAGACCTCGACCAATTCGATCGCGTCTATCTTCGCCTGGACCCGTGGCCTCGCCCACCGCGCCAAGCTCGACAACAACCCGCAGCTCGCAAAATTCGCCGACACGCTGGAAAAGGTCTGCGTTGCGACCGTCGAGGAAGGCTACATGACCAAGGACCTCGCGCTGCTGGTCGGCGCCGACCAGCGCTGGCTGTCCACGACCGGTTTCCTCGACAAGGTTGCTGCGAATCTCGAGAAGGCGATGGCGGCATAATCGGCTGACGATGGTGTTGGTCCTTCGGGGCCAACACCATGGATTTGCGATGCCGATTGTCCGAAACACCGCTCTCGCTCTGCTTTTGTCATCGGCGACGCTTTTGAGCGTGCATGCCCAGACACCTCTTCCCGACGCCGTCGCGGCGTCGGGAGAAAAAACCGTGCTCACCCTCCACGCCGAGGGCGCGCAGGTCTACGAATGCAAGGCCGCCGCCGACGGCAAGCTCGCCTGGGCGTTCCGCGAGCCAATCGCAACTCTGCTGCTCGACGGCAAGACCGTCGGCCGGCACTACGCCGGTCCGAACTGGGAGCACATCGATTCCAGCGCCGTCGTCGGCAAGGCCGCGGGCAACGCCCCCGGCGCGACGCCGGACGATATTCCCTGGCTGAAGCTGGAAGTGACGTCCGGCCGCGGCACCGGCATTCTCTCCGGCGTCACCACGGTGCAGCGGATCAACACCTCGGGCGGCAAGCTCGAAGGCGCCTGCGACAAGGCCGGCAGCTATCGCAACGTGCCCTACTCCGCGGACTACGTATTCCTGCGCAAGGGGTGAACGCTTCTCCGCCGGAGCCGGCGTAGACCTTTCCACGTCATTGCGAGCGAAGCGAAGCAATCCATTTCGCCACAAGCGGAGACATGGATTGCTTCATCGCTAGTGGTCCTCGCAATGACGTGGCGCGACCAAGCTCGCGGCCATCGCCTCCTAACCCATCGCCACCTTGTCGCCGCCGTGCTCGCGTTGGTCGAGCCACATCGTGCCGAGCGCAAACGCCAGCCAGCCGAAATTGTAGACAAGGCCAATTATCAGAACGACCCAGCCGGGAATCGGTCCGACTGCGGCGCGATCGACAAATTCCGCGAGGGTTGACGCGGGCGTCGGATGGATTGCGATCTTGCCGTAATAGGCAATCACCTGGACGGCGAGAATCCAGACGTAGTTGCGACGCAGCCGCCGTCCCGCCGCGCGGACAAATGAAATGTGGTGGCGGGGCGCGGTGTAGTCGTGGCCGAGTATCACCTGCCAGCTATTATCGCGGGCTTCGCCGGTGAAGATCGGCGCGTAGAAATTTGTCTCCATCCATCGAGCTCGGGCGCGCCAGACATTGAAGTACCGATAACGTCGCGCCTCCATGCCGAGAAACACGGCAATGAGCAGGCCTACGAGCAGGAGTGGCAGCGGTGAAGCTTCCGGACTCGAAAACGTCGTCGACAGGGCGATGCCCATTGTGACGATCGCCCAGTTGGTCGTGTTGTCTAGCCGCGTTCTCCAGATTGTCGAACGGTATACTTCGCCCCGGTAGAGATGAGCGATGGCGCCCATTTCGGCAGAATTGAAGCTGTGTTGGCGCTGTGTTTCGCTGGAAGCCGTAACAGACATGGCGGGACTCCGGTTGTCCGAACCGCGGATCACCGGCGTTGACCGGGAGCGTCCACATCATCAACGCCGATGAACCTATCCGGAATTGTGACGTCGCAACTATGCTCGCCCCGAGGCCAAATTGCCAGCAACAGGTCGAGCAATAGAACGGTGCGCCGCAGTATCGCGGCCTAGCGTCCGCATTGGGTTGCGTGCGTGACTACAATGACGACGACATCGCGCAACCCGACAGGGCGCTGCTCACGGCGCAACTTCCCACTTGTGCTCGTCTACCTCAGCGGAGAGAAACTATCGTAGTCCCGGCCATGCCAAGTACACGCGCGGCCCCGGTGGACAGGTCTATGCATCGTCCCTTCACGAACGGACCACGGTCATTTATCCGGACGGTGACGCTTCGTCCGGTGGAATGTGAGGTGACTGTGACGTTAGAGCCGAATGGTCTGGCGCGATGCGCTGCGGTCATCGCATTTGGATTCATCCGCTCTCCCGATGCGGTTCGGCCGCCGCCGTAGCCATAGCGCGAAGCAATGCAGGTTTCGGCAAATACAGGCGCAGATAGACAGCTAAGCGCCAAGGCGGCGCATACCGGGCGGATCATCGTCAGCCTTCCAGGACCGAGGGCTCAATGGGCCAACTGCCAACTTTTCGCGGGCCTCTGAGTTCCAGCAAGCGC
This sequence comes from Bradyrhizobium sp. AZCC 1577, assembly GCF_036924575.1. Taxonomy (NCBI): domain Bacteria; kingdom Pseudomonadati; phylum Pseudomonadota; class Alphaproteobacteria; order Hyphomicrobiales; family Nitrobacteraceae; genus Bradyrhizobium; species Bradyrhizobium sp. AZCC 1577. The sequence goes on along the minus strand of NZ_JAZHRQ010000001.1, from coordinate 3,618,864 downwards.
GTCAGAATGACGAAAGCGGCACAGCATCGTTGCGGTAACAGGATCGTCTAAGCGCGTGATGCGCCCGGACAATCGGCGCCCTACCGCTTGGCCCCGAGATACGTCGTCCATACAGCGCTGGCTAAGGTCTGTGATGTTTTGCGAGCGCATGCCTTTTCGACTTCGGCAACGATCGAAGACACACTTATTCTCGGCTGTGACTGGCCACTCGCCGCGGCAACGTAATTGAGTCCCGTCCAGAAACCGTGAATCCAGACAGTCCCCTCCAACACATGCTCTTCCGTTGACCGCCAGTGAGCGCAACTCATGCTGCCTGCTCCGACCATGTCGACTGAAACCTTGGCATCCTGCGCTGACGCTGTGCAGACCGACGCGCCGAGGACGATCGACGCAAATAGAGATGGCCTTATCATCCACCAGGTCATGCTGGCACCTCTCGCTCGAACGCCCAAAGTCGGCTGTCGCGTAAGTCCAGCGATCGGGTTGGTTACCGGAATGCCGCTACCAACGATGCCCGCAAGGTCCCGGCACCATCGAGGGTTCGATCAACGTGGATTCCTGCAGCATCACCAGGAATTAGGCTGCAGCGTGACAAATGCAGATGGCGTTAGCCCATTCTGCTGTTCCGCTTGTAGGCGGGATGGCTGGCGCCTGCTCAGCAAGTTGATCCATCATCAGCCATTGCATCGCAGCGACTGCGCTGGCGATCGCGGCCAAGGCGCCTATGATTGCACGCCTCGGCTTGCCCCTAAGCTCCCGCCATCGCCTGCTCGATCGCCGAGAGCGCCGCATTAGCCTTGGCGCCATCGGGCCCGCCGGCCTGCGCCATGTCGGGCCGGCCGCCGCCGCCCTTGCCGCCGAGCGCTTCCGAGCCCTTGCGCACCAGTTCGACCGCATTGAATCGCGCGGTGAGATCGGCGGTGACGCCAACGACGATGCCGGCTTTGCCGTCCTCGGTGACGCCGACGATCGCGACGACGCCGGAGCCGATCTGCTTCTTGCCGTCGTCGACCAGGCTCTTCAGATCCTTGGTCTCGACGCCCTCGACCGCGCGCGCCAGCAGCTTGACGCCGCCGGCTTCGCGCACGCCGCCCGCTGCCGCGCCGTTGCCGGCGCCGCCGCCCATCGCGAGCTTCTTGCGCGCATCCGAAAGATCGCGCTCGAGCTTCTTGCGCTCTTCCATCAGCGCCGCGATGCGCGAGGGCATGTCGTCGACACTGGTGCGCAGCTCGAACGCCGCCGTCTTCGCGATCGCCATCGTATCATTGGCGTGCTTGCGGGCGTGACGTCCGGTCAGCGCCTCGATACGCCGTACCCCTGAGGCCACCGCGCTTTCGCCGGTCACCGAGATCAGTCCGATGTCGCCGGTGCGGCGCACATGGGTGCCGCCGCACAGTTCGACGGACCAGCCGAGCGCGTTCTGGCCGTGGGCGCGGGCCTGCTTGCCCATCGAAACCACGCGAACCTCGTCGCCGTATTTCTCGCCGAACAGGGCGCGCGCGCCGGCTTCGCGGGCGTCGTCGACCGCCATCAGCCGTGTCGTGACCTCGTCGTTTTCGAGCACCACCTCGTTGGCAATGTCCTCGACGCGCGCGAGCTCTTCCGCCGTGATCGGCTTTGGATGCACGAAGTCGAAGCGCAGACGATCGGGCGCCACCAGCGAGCCGCGCTGGGCGATGTGATCGCCGAGCACCTGGCGCAGCGCCTCGTGCAGCAGGTGCGTCGCCGAATGATGGGCGCGGATTGACGACCGGCGCGCATGATCGACCTCGAGCTGCAGCGCGGTGCCTACCTTCAGCGTGCCCTGCTCCACCGTGCCCAGATGCACGAACAGATCGCCCGCCTTCTTCTGCGTGTCGGTAACGCGGAACTTGACGCCCTCGCCCGTCAGAAGGCCGATGTCGCCGACCTGGCCGCCGGACTCCGCATAAAACGGCGTCTGGTTCAAAACGATCGCGCCGGTCTCGCCCGGCTTCAAGCTGTCGGCATCCTTGCCGTCCTTGACCAGCGCGGTCACCACGCCCTCGGCGCTTTCGGTGTCGTAGCCGAGGAATTCGGTGGCACCGAGCTTTTCGCGCAAGGGGAACCAGATGGCTTCGCTGGCAGTATCGCCCGACCCAGCCCACGATGCGCGCGCCTTCACGCGCTGCCTATCCATGGCGTCCGAAAACGCCGCCTGATCGACGCTGATGCCGCGCGACTTCAGCGCGTCCTGCGTCAGGTCGAGCGGGAAGCCGTAGGTGTCGTACAGCGTGAACGCGGTGTCGCCGTCGAACATGTCGCCCTTCTTCAGGCCGGCGCTCTTCTCGTCGAGGATCGCAAGGCCCCGCTCCAGCGTCTTGCGGAAGCGGGTCTCTTCCAGCCGCAGCGTTTCCTCGATCAGCGTTTCGGCGCGCACCAGATCCGGATAGGCCTGGCCCATCTCGCGCACCAGCGCCCACACCAGACGATGCATCAGCGGCTCGCGCGCGCCGAGGAGCTGCGCGTGGCGCATCGCGCGGCGCATGATCCGGCGCAGCACATAGCCGCGGCCCTCATTCGACGGTAGCACGCCGTCGGCCACGAGGAAGGCTGAAGAGCGCAGGTGATCCGCGATGACCCGGAACGACGCGACGTTCTTCTCGTCCGGTCCATGCCCGAGCGCCGAAGCGGCGGCATCGATCAAATGACGGAAAAGATCGGTCTCGAAGACGCTGTCGACGCCCTGCAGGATGCAGGCCATGCGCTCCAGCCCCATGCCGGTGTCGATCGAGGGGCGCGGCAGCGCGACGCGCTCGTCCTTCGTCACCTGCTCGAACTGCATGAAAACCAGGTTCCAGAATTCAAGGAAGCGATCGCCGTCCTCTTCCGGGCTGCCCGGAGGCCCGCCCCAGATATGCTCGCCGCGGTCGATGAATATCTCGGAGCACGGACCGCACGGGCCGGTATCTCCCATCGCCCAGAAATTGTCCGAAGTCGCGATCCGGATGATGCGGTCGTCCGAGAAGCCGGCGATGTTCTTCCAGTGGCGCGCCGCCTCCTCGTCGTCGTGGTAGACGGTGACGAGCAGCTTGTCCTTCTTCAGCCCGAACTCCTTTGTGATCAGGTTCCAGGCGAGCTCGATCGCACGCTCCTTGAAATAGTCGCCGAACGAGAAATTGCCGAGCATCTCAAAGAATGTGAGATGCCGCGCGGTGTAACCGACATTGTCGAGGTCGTTGTGCTTGCCGCCGGCGCGCACGCATTTTTGCGAGGTGGTGGCGCGCTGGTAGCCACGCTTCTCGACGCCGGTGAAGACGTTCTTGAACTGCACCATGCCGGCATTGGTGAACATCAAGGTCGGGTCGTTACGTGGCACGAGCGGCGACGACGGCACGATCTCGTGGCCGTTCTCCGCAAAGAAGTCCAAAAATTTCGACCTGATCTCGTTGACGCCGCTCATGTTCATCCAATCGGAAAAAAGGGCCGGGTCAGGCTACAACCAGCCTTTAACCTTCCGGCGGAACGCTTTTAGACAAGGCGGCCTGCGGTGTCCAGAAACTGTCCAGGCGGATCATAGGCTTGCCGCAGCACACAAGATGGGCGCGCAAGTCCCGTTGATAATGCTGCGGCTGCGTTGACAGGCTTGGCAGGGCTGTGTTTCCCTCTTATCTGTAAGACGTCACGTCGGGAGAGATCGGCTTAAGCGCCGGCGCCGAAGGAGCAACCGCCCCGGAAACTCTCAGGCAAACGGACCGCGTGACGAAATAGCATCTGGAAAGAGACGCCGGGCGGCATGCGCCCAGGGCGTCCGCCGACGGGATAATACTCTCAGGCACAGCGACAGATGGGGCTTTCTTTGGGTTTTTGGAGACTGGTCTCCGGAACCCATGAGGGCCTTGACGATGCTGGCAAGCGACAAATCCCCCCTTAGACGCACCCCGTTGCACGGGCTCCATGTGGCGCGCGGCGGCAAGATGGTTCCGTTCGCAGGCTATGAGATGCCGGTGCAATTCCCGGCCGGGGTCCTGAAGGAACATCTGCATACGCGAAGCGCCGCCGGCCTGTTCGACGTCTCGCATATGGGCCAGCTCGCGCTGCGGGCGAAATCCGGCAAGGTGGAGGACGCGGCGCTGGCGCTGGAGCGGCTGGTGCCGCAGGACATCTTGGCTGTTGCGCCGGGTCGGCAGCGCTACGCCCAGTTCACCAATAGCGACGGCGGCATTCTCGACGACCTGATGGTGGCGAATTTCGGCGATCACCTGTTTCTGGTCGTCAACGCCGCCTGCAAGGCCGAGGACGAAGCGCATCTGCGCGCGCATCTCTCCGATACCTGCGTCATCGATTCGCTGCCAGACCGCGCGCTGATCGCGCTGCAGGGACCGAAGGCGGAATCAGCGCTGGCGAAACTTTGTGCAGACGTGACTGCAATGCGGTTCATGGATACCGGGCCGCGCAAGGTGGCGGGCTTCGACTGCTTCGTCTCCCGCTCCGGCTATACCGGCGAGGACGGTTTTGAGATTTCGGTGCCGGCCGAACAGGCCGAGGCGCTGGTGACGCTACTCCTGGACAATCCGGACGTGCAGCCGATCGGATTGGGCGCGCGCGACAGCCTGCGGCTGGAAGCCGGGCTTTGCCTCTACGGCCACGACCTCGACACCACGACGACGCCGGTCGAAGGCGCGCTGGAATGGTCGGTGCAGAAAAGCCGTCGCAGCGGCGCCGCCCGCGCCGGCGGCTTTCCGGGCGCAGAAAAAATCCTCTCACAGTTTGAAAAAGGCGCATCGCGTCGCCGCGTTGGCTTGCGCGCGCAAGGCCGCGCGCCGGTGCGCGAAGGCGCGCTGCTTTTCGCAGATAGCGCTTCCAGCGAGCAAGTCGGCAAGGTCACCTCGGGCGGCTTCGGCCCGAGCCTCAATGCGCCGGTTGCGATGGGCTATCTGCCGACATCGCTCTCCGCCAACGGGACGTTAGTTTTCGCCGAAGTGCGCGGCCAGCGCCTGCCGCTGCAGGTCGCAGCCATGCCATTCGTTCCCAACACCTACAAACGCTGAACCTGCAAACGCCAAAGGGAAGTTTTCATGACGACGCTGTTCACATCCGACCACGAATGGCTCCGCATCGAGGGCGATGTCGCCACCATCGGCGTCACCGACTATGCGCAATCGCAGCTCGGCGACGTCGTGTTCGTTGAATTGCCGAAAGTCGGCCGCGCCCTGAAGAAGGCCGAAGCCGCCGCCGTCGTGGAGTCGGTGAAAGCCGCTTCCGATGTCTACGCGCCGATCTCGGGCGAAGTGATCGAGGTCAACGAGGCGCTCGCCGCCGAACCCGCGCTGGTGAATTCCGACGCCGGCGGCAAGGCCTGGTTCTTCAAGCTGAAGATCGCAGACAAGAGCGAACTCGGCGGCCTGATGGATGAGGCCGCCTACGAGGCACACACGGCCTAAGGAAGGACGTCATGAACGCGCCGCTCAAGACCACCGCCGCAGCCGCCACCGATTTCGTGCGCCGGCATATCGGCCCCTCGCCCCGCGACATCAGTGCGATGCTGGAGAGCGTCGGCGCGAACAGCCTCGCCGAGCTGATGGGCCAGACGCTGCCCTCCTCGATCCGGCAGAAGGAGCCGCTCGATCTCGGCACCGCCTTGAGCGAAACCGAGGCGCTTTCGCATATGCGCGAGCTCGCCGCGCAGAACCAGGTGTTCACCTCGCTGATCGGCCAAGGCTATTCCGGCACCATTCTGCCCACGGTGATCCAGCGCAATGTTTTGGAGAACCCGGCCTGGTACACGGCCTATACGCCCTATCAGCCGGAAATCAGCCAGGGGCGGCTGGAAGCGCTGTTCAACTTCCAGACCATCATCTGCGACCTCACCGGCCTCGACGTCGCCAATGCCTCGCTGCTCGATGAAGGTACTGCCGCGGCGGAGGCGATGGCGCTCGCCGAACGCGCCTCGCAAGTGAAGACAAAATCGTTCTTCGTCGATGCGGAAGTGCATCCGCAGACGCTCGCGGTGCTGCGTACCCGTGCCGAGCCGCTGGGCTGGAATCTGATCGTCGGCGATCCGCTAGCCGATCTCGAAGGCGCCAATGTGTTCGGTGGCCTGCTGCAATATCCGGGAACGACGGGCGCGGTGCGCGACCTCCGGCCGGCGATCTCGGCGTTGCGTGCGAAGGGCGCGCTCGCCGTCGTCGCGGCCGATCTTCTGGCGCTGACGCTGATCGCCTCGCCCGGCGAGCTTGGCGCTGACATCGCGATTGGATCGGCGCAGCGGTTCGGCGTGCCGATGGGCTATGGCGGCCCGCACGCGGCCTACATGGCGGTTCGCGACGCGCTAAAACGTTCGCTGCCCGGCCGCATCGTCGGGCTGTCGGTGGATTCGCGGGGGCAGCCCGCCTATCGACTGGCGCTGCAGACCCGCGAGCAGCACATCCGCCGCGAAAAGGCCACCTCCAACATCTGCACCGCGCAGGTGCTGCTGGCGGTGATCGCTTCGATGTACGCGGTCTATCACGGTCCCGAAGGGCTGACGCATATCGCGCGCACCGTGCACCGCCGCGCGGCGGCGCTGGCAGCGGGGCTGACAAAACTCGGCTATGCGCCGGCGTCACCGGCGTTCTTCGATACGATCACCGTCGCCGCGGGCGCGAAGCAGAGTGAAATCGTTGCGCGCGCGCTCGCCGAGAAGATCAATCTGCGCATCGGTGACGGCACGCTCGGCATCGCCGTGGACGAAACGACCACGCCTGCGACTGTGGAAGCGGTGTGGCGCGCCTTCGGCGGCAAGCTGTCCTACGCGGATGTCGAGTTGGGCGCGCGCGAAACGCTGCCCGCCGAATTGAAGCGCGACAGCGCCTTCCTTGTCCATCCCGTGTTCCACACCCACCGCTCCGAGACGGAGCTGCTGCGCTACATGCGCAAGCTCTCAGATCGCGACCTCGCGCTCGACCGCGCCATGATCCCGCTCGGCTCCTGCACCATGAAGCTGAACGCGACCACGGAAATGATCCCGCTGACCTGGCCCGAGTTCGGCTCGCTCCATCCGTTCGCCCCGCGCGAACAGGCGGCCGGCTATCACGCGCTGTTTGCGCGGCTGGAAAAATGGCTGTGCGACATCACCGGCTATGACGCGATCTCGCTGCAGCCAAATTCCGGCGCGCAGGGCGAATATGCCGGGCTGCTCGCGATCCGCGCCTATCATGCCGCGCGCGGCGAGCCGCACCGCAAGGTCTGCCTGATCCCCTCTTCCGCGCACGGCACCAATCCGGCGTCTGCCCACATGGCCGGCATGGAAGTGGTGGTGACGGCCTGCGACGCGCGCGGCGATGTCGATGTCGAGGACCTCCGCGCCAAGGCGGAGAAGCATTCCAAGAATCTTGCCGCCGTGATGATCACCTATCCCTCGACGCATGGCGTGTTCGAGGAGCACATCACCGAGATCTGCGACATCGTGCACAGCCATGGCGGCCAGGTCTATCTCGACGGCGCCAACATGAACGCGCAGGTCGGTCTCTCCCGCCCCGGCGATTACGGCGCCGACGTCTCGCATCTCAATCTGCACAAGACCTTCTGCATTCCCCATGGCGGCGGCGGGCCGGGCATGGGCCCGATCGGCGTCAAGGCTCATCTTGCGCCCTATCTGCCAAGTCATCCTTCAAATTGCCACCCCGCAACCGATGGCGCGGCGCCGCATCCCATCGGCCCCGTGTCGGCGGCGCCGTTCGGCTCGGCATCGATCCTGACCATCTCCTACATCTATATCCTGATGATGGGAGGCGAAGGCCTGACGCGCGCCACCGAAATGGCGATCCTCAACGCCAACTACATCGCCAGCCGGCTCGACCCGCATTTCCCGGTGCTCTACAAGAACGCCAAGGGACGCGTCGCGCATGAATGCATCGTCGATCCCCGCCCGCTGAAGACGACGAGCGGCGTCACCGTCGATGACATAGCAAAGCGCCTGATCGACTACGGCTTCCACGCGCCGACCATGAGTTTTCCGGTGCCGGGCACGCTGATGATCGAGCCGACCGAATCGGAATCGAAGGCGGAGCTGGACCGGTTCTGCGACGCGATGATTGCGATCCGAAGCGAGATCACGGAGATCGAGATCGGCCGCTGGAAGGTCGAAGCCTCGCCCTTGCGTCACGCCCCGCACACCGTGCACGACATTGTCGATGATGCATGGAACCGCCCCTACAGCCGCGCCACGGGTTGTTTCCCCGATGGCATCTCGCGCACCGACAAATATTGGAGCCCGGTCGGTCGCGTCGACAACGTCTATGGCGACCGCAATCTGGTGTGCTCATGCCCGCCGGTTGAGGATTACGCGCAAGCCGCGGAGTGAGGCTCATGTCCCGGACGCGGTGCAGCGCGCTAGCGCTGCTCCGCAGAGCCGGGACCCACACACGCGCAAAACGGATAGACCCGGATCAGCAGCGCACTGCGCCGCTCGAGAAGCGTCGCGCTGCGCAGCATCCGGGGAACGCAAAAAACAAAACGGGCACTGAGGACGTCGGCAACTCAACGTCCGCAGCACCCGTCCGTCACGTTTCAGGCCTCAACCCCTGAAGCGTTTCTGAAGCTTATTCGTCGTCCGCCGGCTCCTCGCCGTCGGCGTCGCGCTCGGCGGGACCGGCCAAGATCTGCTCGGCGATCAGGCCGGAGTTCTGGCGGATCGCCGTCTCGATCTTGGCGACCATGTCGGGATTGGCCTTGAGGAAGGCTTTTGCGTTCTCGCGCCCCTGGCCGAGCCGCTGGCTGTCATAGGAGAACCAGGCGCCGGACTTTTCGACGATGCCGGCCTTGACGCCAAGGTCGAGGATCTCGCCCATCTTGGAGACGCCCTCGCCATACATGATGTCGAATTCGACCTGCTTGAACGGCGGCGCCAGCTTGTTCTTCACCACCTTGACGCGGGTGGTGTTGCCGACGACTTCGTCGCGCTCCTTGATGGCGCCGATGCGGCGGATGTCGAGACGGACGGAGGCGTAAAATTTCAGCGCGTTGCCGCCGGTGGTGGTTTCCGGCGAGCCGTACATCACGCCGATCTTCATGCGGATCTGGTTGATGAAGATCACCATGGTGTTGGACTTGTTGATCGAGGCGGTGAGCTTGCGCAGCGCCTGGCTCATCAGCCGCGCCTGCAACCCCGGCAGCGCATCGCCCATCTCGCCCTCGAGTTCGGCCTTCGGCACCAGGGCCGCCACCGAATCGACCACCAGCACGTCGATCGCGCCGGAGCGCACCAGCGTGTCGCAGATTTCCAGCGCCTGCTCGCCGGTGTCGGGCTGCGAGATCAGGAGCTCGTCGATGTTGACGCCGAGCTTGCGCGCATAGACCGGATCGAGCGCGTGTTCGGCGTCAATGAAGGCGCAGATGCCGCCCTTCTTCTGTCCTTCCGCCACCGTGTGCAGCGCCAGCGTGGTCTTGCCGGACGATTCCGGCCCGTAGATTTCGACCACCCGCCCCTTCGGCAACCCGCCGACGCCAAGCGCAATGTCGAGGCCGAGCGAGCCCGAGGACACCGTCTCGACGTCCATCGAACGGTCGTTCTTGCCCAGCTTCATCACCGAGCCCTTGCCGAACTGGCGCTCGATCTGGGAGAGCGCGGCAGACAGGGCCTTGGTCTTATCCATGGAGGATCCTTCAACGATACGCAGGGCAGTGGCGGACATAATACGTGCTCCTTATGGCGGGGATTCGCGAGCGGGACAAACGGCGGTGAGCAGCTTTTGGGATTCGATTTCGTCTAGGAACCCTTGTACCATCTTTGTTCTATGTTCGCAATATGTTCTTTTCACCGCGCCACGCAGGTACTGGCCTATTTCCGGCCAGTACTCAGGCCCTTGATCACGAAAACAGAAAGACCCCGATCAGCAAACCTGCTGCAAATGCCCAGAGGCCTAATGTGCAAGCCGAGACAAGGCGGACGAGATTACGAAGGTCCTGCGGGACCTCATGGGATTGGTCCGTCATTGCAGCCGTCCCCCCTGAGCAGCAATTGGCTGGGGTCGTCCTTTTTTATGGACGGGCGGCATCCCGGCCGCCTAGGCACGCATTAAACCCCAACTCCGGTGCCGTCTGTCTGGCTTCCGACATTGGTGGTTTTCGGTGGCCTGATTTGAATTGGCGAGTGGCCTAATTCGGCCAGTACCGCCGCAGGATCCTGTCCGTATTTGACCCTCACGCCTAAGTTGATTTTGGGAGTGTCCTCGTTTGCCGTAACATCTCCAGCGCGAGCGGCTCATGAGCGCACTCACCACACTTGCCATCTACCTCGGACCCTTCGTCGCGCTTGGGATCGTCACAAGGCTTCTAATGAAGCGAAGGGCGGTTGACCTCACTGACGTTCGATCGCAGGCCGGGCCGAACCGGAGACCACGCAAGGTGTTCCTTCTCGGAGGATGGCGGACTGAAGATTGAGGCCACCTCTGTTCTGCAGGCCCAAGTCCCTCGGCCTCGCGCAAATTGAAAGGGCCGCCTTTCGGCGGCCCCCAGCCGGTACAAATTGGTTCGGGATGAAAAGCAGCCCCGGCGACATCAAGCATAGAATTTTCCACACGCACTTTTGGAGTCCGTAACACCACGGTGTTTCCGATTCCGAAACTCAGGAATATCCGACCCAGCTCCCGGTGCGCCCTGACGAAGATAGCCGCTCCCCGCGCCTCGCCTTTCGCTGCCCGGACGGTCCCCCCAACTACGCAAACATACGGAGGTGACCCGGCGCCCAGCCTCTGCCTATCTCTCGCCAATGACGGGCCGACACATTCTTTTCACATGCCCACGGATGAGCACGAAGGTGCAGCATTGGCTTCCGGCGACCGCGCCGGAGGACGAGCCCAATTCGTATGTGTCCGTCGTTTGCCTCGCCTGCACCCGGCTTCACTTCATCCATAAGGAAACCGGGAAGCTTTTGGGCGAGGACACCGCGCCCACTGCCTCGTGAGGTTGCCGCCTTCGGCGCCCAGTCCAACCCAGTCCGAACACACGATCCGGGTGAGCCCATCCGACTTAAGTATAGTTTTGCACTTTTCCCCGGAACGGATTTCGCCGCAGTGCGTAATTGCAGCGGGTGCGGCAGGTAGTGACGGGTAGTAACGGGGAACCAGTATTGTGCCGGGCAAGAAATACCTCACGGAACAAGCGGCAACCTTTCTCAAATTTGCAATGGCCACCACGGATCCGGAGATCGCCGCGGGCTTTCTCGATAAGGCCGCCGACCTTCGGGCCAGAAGTGAAGAGGCGCCGGACGCCAGCCCCCGGGCGCCTGATGTAGAGCAGCCGGAAGGCTAGCTCTCGCGATGAGGCCGCCGAACCGGCGGCCTCATCGTTATCCGACCTTGCAAATCGGGACGCGGTGACGTCGCCTACAATTTTAGGCGTGCTTGCGGCTCCATCTGAACCGTCCTTCAAGGCGCTGTACGCTATGCCAGCGGCATGCAGATACGAACGACCGCCCCTGTGACCGTCCTTGACCACGACCCCATCCTGCCGACGCTTCAACACCATGGCGCTCATCTCCTCACGTGGCTGTTGAACCTCAGCCGCACGCCGGAGCCCTCAAGGGTGCCGCAGCCGGTCCGTCCGGACGCGCCGTCGAGAACCCATATTCCGCCGCGACAGCCCTATCCATCGCGGCAGGAATAGGGAGCCCGCCCGCCGGCGGCCGCGCCTTATGCGCGCAAATTGCCCGGCAAATTTGCCGTCGGGCGCGTTGAACCTTTTTCATATCGTCCCCGACAAAATTCTTGCCTGGGACATTGCATCACTCGGGGAATAGGCCTGCGCCGCCAAGCGACCATACTCCGCTTGCGCGGCGCAGTGCTTTTTGCGCGCCGCGGAAATTAGGCTGGGCAAGGGAATTCGGTCACACCGATGGGGTTGAAGCCCCCGGTAGCGGATATCGGCCGTGCGCGTCGCGGCAAAGGCATTGCCTGCGGCAGGAACAATTACAATTTTAAGTCAGAGGTCCGGTTTGAAGCGGTCGGGAGCCGCAGCGGGATTTCTATATGATCCACAAGGGCGTCGAATACACCGTGACGGCGGTCGCTCCGGGCATCTGGAAATGGCAATTCCGTATCGGCGACAGGGTCGTCACGGGCAAGACCGAAGCCAGACTCAATCTGCTTGCCATCCGGCGGGTCCAGCTTCGGATCGATCGGGAGCTGAAAAAAGCCGAACGGGAGTAACCCGCTCGGCTGCCGCTTCCGCAGGCCTTCCAGCCGGGGAAGTTTCCCTGCAACTGCATCAGATTAGACCTAAGCGATAACCCGGTTTATATGCCCGGCAACGCGCCTGGACCCGTAAAAACCCGGAGTTGATCTTTCGATATGCGAGGAATCCACTCCCCGCCGGATGGGGGATCTCAGGGCCAACGGCGGCCCCATTTTACATTTGGTCAGCTTGCCATGCCGATCTTTTTCTTCAGCGTTCGACATGGCGAGGATGCATGCGTCTGCAATGACGGTGCGGAATTTGCCGATCACAACGCCGCGTGGAAGGAAATGACCGGGGTCTGCGGCGACATGATCGCGGACGTTTCCCGCAAGCTGCCCGAGAACACCGCGTGGCAGATGGAATTGCTGGATGAATCCAAAAAGCCGGTATTCCGGATTCGCCTGGTGGCCGAGACGCTGCAGGATCCTGACTAAACGAACGGCAAATTAGGCGTGGGCCTTCCGGGAAGCGGCATCGGGTTCACCTGGCGGCGCCACGCCGTTGCGCAGCTCCCGGGCGGAGACGAAGCGGACGCCGACCAATTCGCCCCTGCGCCAGATCAACGTGCATACCCTGCGCACCTCGCCGCCCGCGGTGAGAGAAAGGCCGAACACTTTGGGAACCGCGAGGTCGCCCACATCCAGGCAGGCGCCGTTCTCGGAAATGTCGAGGATGTAGCACTCGATCCATGGCGCATCCGGCGCCGGAATCAGGAATCCCGGCTTGCGCAAGTCGACCCGAACGAACTTGCGGGCACCAAGGTCTTTGCGGTCTCTCGCCATGATTTCTCCTGTCGGGTCGTCCTGTCGCAGTCTGCATCATTCCGGGCTGGTGCTCCGCACGCCCGGAATGACGGTAGCAACGGCCGTCCGCCATTCTGGCCCGCTTCTGTCCGGGAACTACTAGGCGGAATACCTCAATACCGGGTTATCGGAATCCGGCAAAAATCGGAGAGTCGATGTTAAATTCCGGCGCCAGTGGAACCGCGTCACCTAATCGGCGCTGGCAAGCCGGCGCATGGTGAATTCGATGTCGCCACTGGGCAGCTCGCGCCAGCTTTCGACCGAGCTCATATAGGCCGCCTTGGGATAGCGGTTGAGGAAGTCGCGCGCCCTCGCCCTCGCCTCGTCACGCGGCAGCGTAAACGTCTCGCGCAGGTAGCCGTCGCCCAGCTTGCGCCGGCCGGCCATCCGGCTCGCGAGATCGCGCGGACGAAAGACCATGTCGTAACTCCAGACACGACAACGACAGGTCAAATATAGGGGTAGCGGCGAGCGAATCCTACCCGCCGCTTTGGCGGGGAAGCTACTGACTGCTGCTGCCGGTCTTGTTCTTCTTGGCGGGCGCCGCGGCCTTGGGCGCCTCGGTGCTGCGCACCGTGCCCCAGGGGTCGGAAGAGGTCTTGGCATCGGGAATCTTACGCAAGGAATCCTTGTAAGCCTTCTCCTTGACCGCGTCCTGCTCCCTTTCCTCCGGCGATTTAGACTGGAGTTCCGGCATCAGGTTGATATTGGGAGTCATCTGCGCGTGGGCCGGCACCATCAACACCAACACCATTACGGCCGCGCTCAGCATTCTCATGACGCTCTCCTTTGCGATGCTTTCAGCGTTTCGGCAAAGATACCACCGACGTAACCGCCAAGCCAAGCACGCGCGGACAAGCCTTGGTTCGACGCCTGCAGGGTTTCAGGCGCTTGCGCCCAATCGCTTTGCGGATCGCGCCGGACTGTGGCAGCCCACGCCGCTGTTCCCTTCGTCGCAATGACCACTACAATGCGCCGACAACAAGATCGGACGAGGAAACGGACGTTCATGCAACAACAGCCACAAGCGGGCGAATTCGGCATCGCGGAAGCAACGCGCGTGCTCGGCGAAGTATTTGCGCCATGGGTGATGGATCTCAACCTGTCGATCGAGCGCTTTGACTCTGCTCCGCCCGGCGATGCCGCCGACTGGCAGCCGGGCGCAATCCTGCGCCTGCCGTTCTCGGAGCGGCTGTGCCGCAATGGCGGCACGGTCTCGGGCCAGGCGCTGATGGCATTCGCCGACACCGCGATGGTGATCGCCAACCTCGCCGCCAACCGCGGCTACCGCGCGATGACGACGGTCGACCAGACCACGCATTTCATGCGCGCGGTGTCTGCCTCCGACGTACTGGCCGATGCGCGCGTGGTCCGCCTCGGGCGCACCATGAGCTTCGGCCGGGTCACGCTGCTTTCCGCCGCCGACAACAAGCCGGTGGCGATGGTCTCGAGCGCGTTCGCGTTGCTTTAGAAAATTGTAGGAAATTGTAGGAAATTGTAGGGTGGGCAAAGGCGCCCTTGCGCCGTGCCGACCATCAAGCACCCGGTCTTCCCTGCGCCCTCTGATTGGAGAGGGCCAAACGAAGATGCAAAGCTCGGGCGGAACGCGCCGCGAGTTGTTTGACGGTCGAATCCAAAATCCATCCTCACGTCGTCCCTGCGAACGCAGGGACCCATAGCCACCGGCCGAAATTGTTTTGTGAGGTCGTAGTTAGCTTGTCGTTTCTAACAAGAACTGCCGCGGAGTATGGGTCCCTGCGTTCGCAGGGACGACGATGGAGTTGTTGCGGGAATCTACACCTTGACCACCCTGCTCCGCCGCCAGCGCCAAAGCACGATCGCCATCACCACGATCGCCAACCCGACCGCAATCGCCCCGCTCATAAATCGCCCGCCGGGCCGGTCGATGGTGCGCGACCACAGCGAGGACGCCTCGCCCGGCCGCGCCAGGCGGAACGCCACCACGCTGTCGCCGATCGTGGTGCCGGACTCGGAATGACCGCCGGCGCCGATCGCGACATATTGCTCGCCCTTCCAGATGTAGGTCATGGGATTGGCGACGCCCGGCACCGGCAACCGGCCCTGCCACAGCTCCCGCCCCGATCGGGCATCGAAGGCGCGCAAATAAGCATCCATCGCGCCGGTGAAGACGAGGCCGCCGGCGGTGATCGCGACGCCGCTGACGAGCGGCGTGCCGAAGGGAAAAGCGATGCCGAGCGGCGCACGATCTTCCGTGGTGCCTACCCTCGATCGCCAGAGAATCTTGCCGGCCTTCAGATCGACCGCTACCATCTCGCCCCAGGGCGGCTTGTTGCACAACAGACCCAGCGGCGACAGTGCAACCGCACGGGTCATCGCAAACGGCGTGCCCTGTTGCCGTCCGAAGTCGTGACCGGGCGGCGGGCTGAGGCCATCGGCCATAGCGGCACGTGGAAGCAATTTGATAATGTGAATCGCCCGCGTCGTGTTGGCGTAAAGGATCTGGCTGACCGGATCGAATGCGACGCCGCCCCAGTTCACGCCGCCGCCGGTCATCGGAAACACCACGGTGCCTTGCGTGGACGGCGGCGTGTAGAGACCTTCGTTGCGGGCAGAGGCGACCTCCGCGCGGCAGGCTCCGCTATCCCAAAACGGAATCAGGCCGAACACGTCGTCGGCCGAGATTTGTTGCGGCAGCAGCGCCGGGACGTGGGTCGGAAACGGCTGCGTCGGCGAGAGCTGCTCGCCTTCGGCCCCGTCCTGCGGCACCGCGCGTTCCTCCACCGGCCACACCGGCTCACCGGTATCGCGGTCGAGCACGAACACGAAGCCTTGTTTGGTGGGCTGGATCACCACGTCGCGCTCTCCTTTGCCGGTGTCGATGCGCGCCAATGTCGGCTGCGCCGGCAGGTCGTAATCCCAGACGTCGTGATGCACGGTTTGAAACGACCACACCCGCTCGCCGGTCTCCGCGCGCAGTGCGACGATCGAATTCGCGTAGTCGTTATTGCCGGGCCGCTTGCCGCCCCAGAAATCCGGGCTCGGCGAGGACGTGGGCAGGAATACCAGGCCGCGCTCCTCGTCCACCGACATCGGCGCCCAGACATTGGCGTGGCCGGCAATGATGCCATCATGCACCAGCGGATCGAAGCTCCAGCGCGGTTGCCCGGTTCGCGCATCGAAAGCGCGCACCGTGCCCGGCGGCGCTTCGACGCGGCGATTATCTGCAATTGCGGAGCCGACGATGACGGTGTCGCTGATAATGACGGGCGCTGACGTGATCTGGAATTCGCCGGGCCACTCCAATGGATCGAGTGCGAACTTGATCTCGCCATTGTTGCCGAAATCGGCGCAGGGAACGCCGGTCCTGGCGTCGAGCGCGATCAGGCGCACGTCGTTGGTGCCCATGAATATCCGTGCGCGGCAGGCGGCAGTCTCAGCGGCGCGCTCGTCGAGCCAATAGGCAACGCCGCGGCAAGTGTAGCGGTTGGCCGGGCGTTGATCGGTCGAGATATCAGGATCATATCGCCACTTCGGCGCACCACTGCCGGGGTCGAGCGCGATGATCTCGTTGAAGGGCGAGCAGAAGATCAGGCTGTCCTCGACAAGCAGCGGCGTGGCCTGAAACTTGGTCCGCTTCATCGCCTCGACCGGCCGGCGATCAAGGTCGCCGGTGCGAAATTCCCAGGCGCGAACGAGACTGCCGACATTGTCGGGCGTGATCTGCTTGAGCGGCGAAAACCGCGATCCGCCACGATCACCGCCCCAATGCTCCCAGGCGGAAGCAGGAAGCGGATTGGCCGCGCAGAAGATGGCAACGATCAAAGCGAACAGACAAACCGGATTTCGCATCCTGCCCCCGCAAGCGCAACCCACGCTTGCGGGATCGACTACCCTATTGGCAGGTCAGTATCTACCCCGACCGCCGTGGTCGCCATAATTGCCGCCGCGTCCGCCGCCGAATCCACCGAGACCGATCCCGATGCCGATGCTGACCGGCGGCGGTGGCGGCTGCTCGTAGACCACGCGCGGGGGCGGACGGCGAACGACCACAACGTCGTCATCCGGCTCACGCACACGCCGCGGCGGCTTGCGATCGACCCGCTTCGGCGGATCGGGCTCGATGCGTTTGACCGGTGCATTGACCTTGATCGGCTGCTGCGGCGGCTGGACGTTGCAGGGGCACATCGGCGCGGCGAGCGCGACGTTCTGCGGCACGGCTGCGTTGGCGGCCGCAACGGCCGGGGTGAAGTCGGGCCGGTTGCGCAGCCGCTCCTCCAGCTTGCGCGCGGTCGCGGCCAGATCGCTGTCGGGGAATCGCGTCAGGAACGAACGATATCCGGACGCGGTGTTGATCAGCACGGCGTTGTTCCACGCCACCATGCGCCGGTGCCGGACCAGCCAGTCCCGCGCCAGCCGTCCGAGCGACGTTTGCGGGTAGAGGCTGGCGAAGGCCTCATAGGCTTCGTCGGTGCCGTCGGCCACGATCAACTCGTTTGCCGCCTCGACCGGCTTGCCCTTCAGATCGCGCGTCCACTCGGCAACCGTCTTCTTCGGAGCTGCGGCAGGCTTGGGTCCGGCGACCGAGGCACCGAAAAAGCGGAAATCCTCGGTCAGCGAAGAGCTGTCCCACGGCGTCTGCCGCCCTTCGGTGACCTTGTTCACCGCAAGCCGCACCCGCTTGAAGGTCTCCTCGATCGGAATCCCCTGCTCCTTGCCCGCCACCAGCAGCGCGGTCGTATACGGGCTGTTGGAGCCCGAGCCGTCTTCCGCGACCGCGCCGGGCGAGGTCGAGAACGACAGGAACGTGCCGGGCGTACCAACTTTAGCATCGACCAGCGCAAGGCCGCTGCCGGCGGTCTTGAGATCGGGGAACGGATTGTTGCGGCAGGCATCGAGCATCAGGATGCGCATCCTGCTCGGCACCGATGTCAGCGTGTTCAGGATGTCGTTGAGGCGCACCGCCTGGATCGGAATGTCGGCTTCCCGCTTCGGATCGATATCGACCGGGACCAGAAAATTCTCGCCGTCGATCTGCAGCCCATGGCCGGCGTAAAACACCAGGGCGATCGTATCGGCGCCCTTCGCGGCCACCTTGCCGGTGAATTCGCTGACCACCTCCCGCATTTGATTCTGCGAAAGATCGGCCGCGGTCGAAACCTCAAAGCCGGAATCGGTCAGCAATTGCGTGACCGCCTTGGCGTCATTGGCCGGATTGGGCAGCGCGGGCACCGAGCGATAGGCGGATTGGCCGATCACCAGTGCGAGGCGACTTTCGGCGGAGGCCGAATGGGCGCTCAGCAGAACCGCCGCGGGAATCATCAGCTTGAGCAGCGCGTGACGGAACATGATGCCACCTCCCGACAATGCAGGCTTCGGATTGGTCACGGCCTCGAAGCCAAAGGTTCAAGCCGGCCGCGCGATGTGAGGCGCGACGGCGGCCCCATTCAACGGCGATCTTGTCGCCGGCCCGGAATCCCGCGCAGTGATCCAAATCACAGTCGCGAGATCGTTATGTGCACGGCAATCCCCTGTCCGAAATGGCGCCGCCGGGGTAAAACAACCTCCGATGCGGCGGATCGTGGTTCACATAGCGCTGGTAGCGGGCGCAGCGCTGACGCTTGCGGGGTTGCGGTTTTGCCGATGTCCGCGCGCCGCTGCCCGACTTCATGCGCGGCAAGGCGCCGGACCCGCCAGCGCTGGGGACACCACCCGACGTCAAGCTGCTTCTGCGGCAGAAGCTGGATTCGGTGTTCGTGGCGGCGTCGCAACCGACCCAGGTCCGCGTCTCCGAGCCACGCCCCAACCTCCGCGGCCCGGGCTGGACCGCCTGCGTCAAGGCCGAAGTGATTTCGGTGACCGGCAAGCCGCTGGGCACGCAGACCTATCGGATCGAAATTTCCGACGGCGCGATCGCCGATCGCCAAAAGGTCGAAGCCGAGGATACCTGTGCGACCGAGAGCTACGAGCCGGTGTAGCGCTACAGACACCGGGTCGTCGCCCGGACCGGGCAGAGCTTCAGCGCGCTGGTCAGCGAGAACAGCACGCGCGCGCCGCGGGTGGGATTATCAGGCGCGCGATAGCTGAGCGGCGCGGCGGCGCCGACATCGGCCTGCAGGCCTTCGGCGAGGAAGAAGCGAACGCCGCCGCCGGCGGAGGCCAGCGAAAGGCCGTCGCTGAGCTGGTAGCCGTCATTCCAGGCGACACCGCTGTCGATGAAGCCGTAGAGCTGGTACCCGCTCAGATATTGCAGGTTCGTCTTCTGGTCGAAGCGCAGTTCGAGCGAGCCCGCGAAACCGTTGTCGCCGCTGATCTCGGCGCTGCCATAGCCGCGGCCGAACGCAATGCCGCCGAGATAGAATTGCTGCGAAGTGAAGAGCGGGCCGGACGCCGCCTGGCCGGCGGCAGCGAGCTTCACCGACCATGCACCCGTCAGCGTCTGATAGCGCGTGAACCAGAAATTCAGCGCCGAGAATGTGCCGGACGCGCCGACGCGCGACAGGTAGTCGTCGTCGCGGTGCGAGGCGCCGAGAATGTCGAGGCCCTGGCGATAGTTCACCGTCAGATAATTGGTGCCGCCGAAATGGTCCTGCAGGCGGTAATCCGACGTGAGGCTCGCGGTGCGGATGCGGTCGGCATAGATCGGGCCGAACACATCGTTTTCGGTGGCGTTGGTGAATCCCGCAGCCGCGGTCAGCGTGAGGCTCGACTTCTGCGACTGCAACGGAGCGATGCTGCCGCGAATTTCGAACGAATAGGTCTTGATGTTGTCGCTGTAGAGACGGCGGTAATCACCGGGCCAGACTTCGCTGTAATAGCCGGACGTACCGATACGGGCACCGTCAGTGCCGACGGGCACTTCGTAGGACAGACGGCCGAATGCGAGCTGCCTGGGATCGCCCGGCGTGGTCGAAAGGTTGAACACCAGCGAATCGCCGGGCGCCAGATAGGAATTGAACGCGGCCGTCCCATAGCTTTGCCATGGCCCCACCGACGACGATCCGAGATTGTCGATACCGAACGAGGTGAAGACGTGCCAGGTTTTCACGGACAGGATCAGGCGGAAATGGCCGGTTGTCGTGCCGATCTCATCGATCGCGGTGTCAATGATGCGCACGCCTGGGCGGCCATTGATCAGCAACAATTGCCGTTCGAGCGTTGCAAGCCGCGAGGGCCGCTCGGCCAATACGGCATCGAGCATAGGCCGGACGCCGAATTCGTCGGCGCCGTCCCCCTTCAGCGTCAGCTCCGTGATGCTGCCTTCGACGACCTGAATGCGAAGCTCGCCGCTCTGGACATCCTGCGGCGGGATGATCGCCCGGCTGAGGTGAAAGCCGGCGGCGCGATAGATTTCGCTGACCGCGCTCGCCATCGCCGCCAAATCGGCCTGCGACACCTTTTTCCCAATGTAAGGTTGATACGTCGTCACCAGCCGGTTCTGCGGTATCGCGACGGCGCCGCTGATCGAGACGTGCCGAAGCACGAACAGCGGCTTGGTGTCTCCCTGCCCCTCCGTCCCGGCGAATGGCGGCGACGGCAATCGAGGTCGCCCGTTCGCGCCCTGGCTCGATTGCTGGTCCTCGAAACGCTTTTCAGTCTGCCGCGGATCGTAACCGGGCTGATGCGCTTGCTGCGCTTGCGCCGGCAAACAGACGAGCGAAGTCCACAGCCCGAGGCCAATCATCACCGCGCGGGATAAAGCTGAACAGGCCAGTTTCCGTAATTGTACTGATAAGGAACCGGGATCGTGGGTGGATTCTCTAGCCATCTGATTTTTAATAGAAAATTATGGTCAACGAATGGTTAATGGGTCACTCGCAGATGGCGGCTTCCGCTCACTCAATCTTGAAACATTTCCAATATCGTCCGGGACAAAGTGGCAATCGGAGAGAGCTTCATGCGTGCGATCGCTCACGCCTCGAGAACACTCGCGGCGATGTTCTTCCTGGCGACGGCTCCCGCCGCTTACGCGGCCGATGGCGGCGAGTGGACGGTCAGCAAATCCTCCGGTGAGGTCTGGCTCACCGGCAGCGGCGTGCAGCAGGCATCGATCAAGCAGGAAGACGCGGTGAAGCCGGGCGATACGGTTCGCACCGGCCGCACCGGTCGCGTTCTGTTGAAGCGCGGCGAGGAAATGATCATGGTTGGGCCGAATTCCGTGGTCGGCGTTCCCGCCCGGAAGAAGGAAGGGCTGTCGACAACGATCGTGCAGCGGGCCGGCTCGATCCTGCTCGACGTCGAAAAGCGCAACGTCAGGCATTTCGAGGTCGAAACGCCCTACCTCGCCGCCGTGGTGAAGGGCACGCAATTCCGCGTCACCGTCAACGCCGGCAAGACCACCGTCGATGTGATCCGCGGTCAGGTCGAAGTCGCCGACTTCAAGTCGGGTCAGATCGCGCAAGTGATGGCCGGACAGCACGCGACCGCGTTCGCGAACGGCAAGACCGGCCTATCGCTGGGCGGAGCTGGCGTCCTCGCTCCGATCGAGCACGGCAAGCCGCGCGCGCCTTCCATCGAGCGCGTGCCGGTGCCGCGCGGCGGTCTCTCCGCGCCACGCCATGCGGCCAACGGACAAAACAAGCATGCGAACGCCCATCCCGCGAGGCATGGCGTCACTCGCATCTCCTCGTCGATCGGCGAAGTTCGGTTGAACTTCCATCGCGTTACCAACGGTCTCGCCCATGGCGGTTCGGCTTCGGTCGGCGCGGCGCGGGGCGCCTCCGAACCCAATACGGTCTGGGGTTCATCAACTCCCGGCACGGACACGGGCACCGCCAACAATGGTCAGGGAGATAATGGCAACGGATCCGTCGCCAGTGCCGCCGGTCGAGCAAATGCAAGCGCGGTAGCGGCTGTCGCCGGGGGCAACAGCAATAGCGGCAATGGCAACAGCGGCAATGGTAACGGCAATGGCGGCAGCGAAAATGCCGCCAACGGGAATGGCAACGGAGCCAACGGCAGTGGCCGTGGCAACAGTGGACACGGAAGAGGCCGCTAACCGCACAATCAACTGCAAGAGAGTTGAACGACCAGTCAAACCCGAAACACCAGAATGGTGATCAAGTGAAACGATATCGGCCGCATATTTTCGTGACGATTGCGCTGGCAATCGTCCTGGCGGGCGGCTGGCACAGCTCGCTTCGCAACGCCCTGGCCGACCTGCGGTTCGCCTGGCAGTCGCGACAGGTCAGCGGCGACATCATGGTGATCGCGATCGACGCATCGTCGATCGACAGGATCGGCGTCTGGCCGTGGCCGCGCCTGCTCCACGCCGAACTGATCCGGCAGCTTCAGAAGGCGGACGTCCAGGACATCGCACTCGATGTCGACTTCTCGACACCTTCGGATGCGTCGTCGGACCGAAACTTTGCCGAAGCCCTCGAGGGCGCGGGCGGATCGGTGGTCCTGCCCTCCTTCCAGCAGCCCCGCACCGACAGGACGACACTTCATATCAATCGCCCGCTGCAGCAATTCGCCGAACATTCGTGGTCGGCGATCGTCAATGTCGAGGTCGGGCCCGATGGCCTCGTCCGGCGTTATCCGTTCGGTGAGAAGCTGGACGGCAAATTCGTGCCGTCGATGGCTGCCGTGCTCGCCGGCCAGTACGCCGAAAAGCGCACACCCTTTTTGATCGACTTCGGCATCCGAACGGCCGGAATCACCAAAGTGTCCTTTGCCGACGTTCTGAGCGGTGACCCGGCGACACTGCAAAAACTCAGGGGCAAGAAGGTCGTCATCGGCGGCACGGCGCTCGAACTTGGTGACCGCTTCAGCGTGCCGAACGGTGTGATCCTGTCGGGCCCGGTGCTGCAGACGCTGGCTGCGGAATCGCTGCTGCAGAACCGCGCGCTGCAATGGACCTCGGGCGTCGTCACGGCGACCGGCCTGGCGTTGTTCGCCGTGCTGATGTTGTTCTCGTGGCGCCGCCTCACCGCCGGCAAGCGAGTCGCGCTGCTGGGCGCAACGGCGTTCACACTCGAGGCAGGCGCGTTTGCCCTGCAGGCGGCGTTCCCGCTCATTCCGGATACGTCGCTGTTTCACATCGCCATCATCGTCTACGTCGCGGCCATCGCCCTCGACGAAATCGACATCAGGGATCTGCTCGGCCGGGTCGCCGAGAGCCGCTTTCAGCGCGTGGCGATGTCGCTCGGCGACGGCCTGATCTGTACCGACTCCAACTATTTGATCACGGTGTGGAATCCGGGCGCGACCGCGATCTTCGGCTATCTGCCCGAAGAGATGATCGGTCGGCCGTTCGACGAGATTTGCGCACGTGACCAAGCCCCGGCCACATCCGCCTTCTCCATCAAGAACGTGGCACATCGGGCTGCCGGATCGGTGGTCGAGTTCGACGGACGCCGCAGCAATGGCGCGGTGTTTCCGGTCGAGGCCTCGTTCTCCGGCTGGCAAGGCACCGACGGATTTCAATTCGGCGCGATCCTCCGCGATATCTCGGTACGCAAGCGCGAAGCCGAGAGAGTCAGATATCTTGCGGAACACGACACGCTGACGGGGCTCATCAACCGCAACACGCTTCACGTCCAGCTCGAGGCCAAAATTTCCGCGGCCGAGACGGACGGCCGCAAGGTGGCACTGCTGGTGATCGGCATCGACGGCTTCCAGCAGATCAACGACATGCTCGGCCACACCTGTGGCGATCTTGTGCTTCGCGCCATTTCGCAGCGACTGACGGCGGCTATTCCGACGGCGGGTCTGGTCGCCCGCTTGAGCGGAGACGAATTCGCCATCGCCGTTCCGACCAGCGACATCCGAGAAAACCTCAACCGCTTCGCCGAACAGATCGGCGACGGCTTCGACGCGCCGCTGCTGGCCGGAAACCGCCACCTCCGCGTCAAGGTCAGCATTGGAGCCGCCGTTTGCCCAGGCGATGGGCGAACGGCGGACGAACTCCTCAGCAACGCCCATCTGGCGCTGAGCCGCGCCAAGGCGACCAACCGCGGCGGCCACGTGCTGTTCGAAGACTCGATCCGCCGCGAACTGGAGGCGCGCCTGACGCTGGAAGCGGAGCTGGCGCTGGCCGCGGAGCGCAATCAATTCGAATTGTTCTACCAACCACAATTTCATCTGGCCGACGGCCGATTGATCGGCGCCGAAGCCCTGATCCGCTGGCGTCATCCCGTGCGGGGCCTGGTTTCGCCGGGCGAATTCATGCCGGTCGTCAACACCTCTCCGATTTCCGAGCGCATCGCCGAATGGGTTCTCCGAACCGCCTGCACCCAGGGAGCCGCCTGGGAACGCGCGGGACACAAGCTCCGCATCGGTGTCAACCTTTCGCCGTCGCAGTTGGAGTCCGGTGACCTCGCGGTCTCGGTTGCGCAGGTTCTGGCCAGCACCGGCTTATGTCCAACCAGCCTTGAGCTCGAGGTCACCGAAGACATCCTGCTCCACGATGAGCAGGGCGCGCTGAATACGTTCCTCGAGATTCAGGAGCTTGGCGTTCGCCTCGTCTTCGACGATTTCGGAACCGGCTTTGCCAGTTTGAGCTATCTGAAGAAATTCCCGCTCGACGGGCTGAAGATCGATCGCTCTTTTGTACTGGGCTTGCTGACCAATCCCGACGACGCGGCGATCGTTAGCTCGACCATTGGACTGAGCAAGCAACTCGGCCTGTCTGTCATCGCCGAAGGCGTCGAGGACCGCGCCACGGCCGACTTCCTGGTCAGGATGGGCTGCGAAGAGGGACAGGGTTACTTCTTCGGCAAGCCGATGCCAACTCGGGATTTTGAGGCCAAATTCCTGACCGCTCCCGCAGCCGCCGAGGTGGCGTGACGCCGAGCGGTTTGATCAGGCTGAACGATCGGTTAACGCGACACCTCAAATCCGAGCGTCGCAGCAACGCTATTTTCCACCTCTTTCCACTAGCGTCGCCCCGTGAACGCGATGAGCCGCCGGCGCCCTCAAGGTGTCGCCGGCATAAAAATCGCGAACGGGGATTCGGGGAAGTGGCCGATATTACCGATACATCGACGGTGCGCCGTGCATCGAGCAAGGACGCGAATGCGCCAGCCATCGGCGAGGCGCTGACGCCGCTTGCCGGCATCTGCGCGCCCCAATGGCGCGCGCTCACCGAACGCACCGCCGAGCCGAACGGCTATTACTTGCCCGAATGGGAATTGGCGGTGAATACTTCGGCGCGGGGCCGCTCGAATGCCGCCGTGCTCGGCGCGTGGCGCGATGCATCCACCTTGATCGGCCTTGTGCCCGTGATCTCGATGTGGCGCGCCTACAAGATCCCGCTGCCCGCTCTGGTCAGCGCCGATCCCTATGGCACGCTTTGCACGCCGCTGCTCGATCGTGAGATGGCGGAGGAAGCCGTCACAAGCATCCTGCGCCGGGCCAGGCGTGCCGGTGCGCATGCGCTGATTTTCCGTGCCACCCCGCTCGATGGCGCAGCCATGAAGGCCTTCACCAATGTGCTGCATCGCGGCGGCATGCAGCCGCTGGTGCTGCAGTCGCATGTCCGCGCGTGCCTCGATGCCACGGCCGACGCCGATACGGTGCTTCGCGAGGCGCTCGGCGCAAAGAAACTGAAAGAACTTCGCCGCCAGCGCAATCGCCTCGCCGAGCACGGCGCCGTCCATTTCGACGTGGCGCGGACGCCCGGCGAGATCGCTGCCGCCGTCGAAACCTTCCTGGTGCTGGAGGCCAGCGGCTGGAAGGGGCAGCGTGGCACGGCCCTCGGCCAGCACGAGGGCGATGCCGCGTTCGTCCGCCGCGCCACTTCGGCGCTGGCAGAGACCGGCCAATGCGAGATCGTGACCTTGCGGGCCGGCGAGACACCGGTGGCGGCAGCGATCGTGCTGCGCCATCAGGATCGCGCCTTCTACTTCAAGCTCGGCGTCGACGAGCGCTTTGCGAAGTTTTCGCCGGGCGTGCAACTGACGCTGGAGCTGACGCAGCATCTTTGCGCCGATCCAGCCATTGCCATGGTGGATTCCACCGCAAATCCCGACCATCCCATGATCAACCCGATCTGGCGCGGACGCCTTGCGATTGGCGACGTGTTGATTCCGCTGCGGCGGAACGATCCGGTAGTGGCGCTGATTCGCGCCGCGCTCCCCTTGCGGTCGGCAATCCGCGAGCCGGCGCGGCGTCTCGTCCATTTCGTCAGAAAGAGCCGGGAGAAATCCTAAATGAATACGCTCACCGCCATAGCGCCCGTCATTACGGCCGACCATGACGCGCTCCGCCGCGACTTTCCGCTAAAGCCGTTCGCGATCCGCCACAAGCTCGCCGGCCATCCGCTGCTGACGCTGCCACGCATCGCGCAATTGGCTTCCGAGCTGCCACGCGACCTGATCGAATATAATTCCGGCAAGGTCGCGATCAGCCAGGATCCGGATGCGATTCCCTCCGTCGACCTCGACCCCGTCGAAGTCGTGAAGAGCATCGAGACCGCCGGCGCCTGGATGGTGCTCAAGCGCATCGAGAATTCGCTGGAATATCGCGCGTTGCTGGAGGATACGCTGCTGTCCGTCGCCCGTGCCCGCGGCTTCAACAGCTTGGCTGACGCCGGCTTCGAGCAGGTCGAAGGTTTCCTGTTCGTGTCCTCGCCGAATTCGACCACGCCCTTTCATCTCGACAGCGAAGACAATTTCTTCGTGCACATCCACGGCGAAAAATTCTTCACGATCTTCGACAACACCGACTGTTCGATCGTCTCTGACGACGAGATCGAGCGCTCGATGACCAAGCATCGCAACCTGAAATACGACGAGAGCCTTGCGCCGTTGGGCAAGGAATTCCACCTGTTCGCGGGCGAAGGCTGCTATGTGCCGTATCAATGGCCGCACTGGGTGCGCACCGCAGGCTCGTTCTCGATCTCGATGGCGATCACCTGGAAGACGCGCGAGGTGCGGCGGATGAACGATCTGCACTTCTTCAATTCGATGCTGCGCAGCATCGGCCTGCCGCAGCAGCCGCCGGGCAAACAGCCGCTGCTCGACGCGCTCAAGCTGGCGTTCTATCGCACCGTGACGACCGCGATAAAGCCGCTGCGCGCCTCGATGGCGATGCGCCGCGTGCTGCGGCGGATCGCGCTCGGGAAACGCGCTAACTATTATTTGAAGGGGGTGTAACCAGCCTCACTGCAGCGGCGAATGCGGCGCCGGCAGCATGATGGTCGAGTGCATCTCGTCGAGAAATCCGGGACCCTTCCCGAGAAATTCCTGCCAGGCCGGATCCTTCATCGCGTTCCCGCGCGCTTCGGCGCGGGCGTTCAGGCTGGGATAGGCCCAGATGTGGCAGGCTTCGTTCGGCTGACCCGCTTCGGTGATCCAGAGGCCGACGATCTTTGAATATTTTTCGCGCTCCGGCAGCACGGCAGTGAACGCATCGAGCCATTGCTTGAGGCCGCCCGCCGGCTTGGCGCGGTAGTTGCGCAGTTCGTAGACATT
Source organism: Bradyrhizobium sp. AZCC 1577 (assembly GCF_036924575.1). Classification (NCBI taxonomy): domain Bacteria; kingdom Pseudomonadati; phylum Pseudomonadota; class Alphaproteobacteria; order Hyphomicrobiales; family Nitrobacteraceae; genus Bradyrhizobium; species Bradyrhizobium sp. AZCC 1577. The sequence goes on along the minus strand of NZ_JAZHRQ010000001.1, from coordinate 3,591,491 downwards.
GCCCGTCGATGCCGGGGCCACCGGAGGCCTCACCGCGTTCATCACGCGAACGTCCTGGCGGACCAACAACGGACGGATCAGCGGAACGTACTCGCCGGTCCAGCGCGGGTTTTTCGCAAGCTCGGCGCGCAACCGGGCGCGCTCGTCAAAACTATTGTAGCTCCACATGTGCAGAACCTGATTGAGCGGGCCGATCTCGGTCGACCAGTAGCCTTCGAGCTTGCCGTAATCGTCCTTGCGGATGTCGCGCGATATCGTACTCGCGGCCTTGATCATGTCGCCGAGCGTGCCGGGTCTTAAGGTGTAGGTGCGCAGTTCGTAGATCATGATTGCCTCCCCAAGCCTATTCTAGTTTCATCGCCGCGTTCCCCGGATGCTGCGCAGCGCGAAGCGGTCTGCTGCTCCGGGGACTTCCCTGCAACCTGGGTCCCGGCTCTGCGGCGCAGCGCTGTGCGCCGCACCGCGTCCGGGACACGCAAGGCTACTCCGCGGCCTGCGCGTTAATTTCGCCGGAAACTTGCCGGATCGCCCGGGCGAGTTGCTCGGCCGGCTGGGCGCCGGACACTGCATATTTCTGCGCGAAGACGAAGGTGGGAACGCCCGAAATGCCTTTGTCAGACGCTTCCTGCGCCTGGCCGGAGATCAGCGCGACGTCCTCATCGGTGGCAAGCCGCTTGCGCACATCGTCGGCGTCGAGGCCGACATCGGCCGCGGCCTGCACCAGCACGTTGACATCGGTGAGATCGCCGCCATCGCGAAAGTACAATTCCATCAGCCGCTGCTTCATTTCGGCTGCCTTGCCGTGCGCTTCCGCCCAGTGGATCAGCCGGTGGCAATCGATGGTGTTGGGCTGGCGCTTCACGAGTTCAGGGCGGTAGGTCAGCCCCTCCTCGCCCGCAGCGGCCACGACACGACCAGCGATGCCCTTATAGGCCTCGACCGAACCGAATTTTGCGGTGAGATATTCGTCGCGGCTGATGCCCTCGCGCGGCACCCAGGAATTGAGGAAGAACGGCCGCCAGCGCACTTCGACGGGAACATCCGGCACCAGCGCCAAGGCGTTCTCGATCCGGCGTTTACCGATGTAGCACCAGGGGCAGACCACGTCGGAGACGATGTCGATCTTGAGGGGTTTTAGGGTGCTCATCGGAACGTCCTCGCTGAATGATGTCCCGGAAGGTAGTCCGATCGGACAAGGAGACAAGGGCGCGGCCTGCATGTCTCGTATCACTTCACCGGCGGGCCGTGGTCACCGATATGCTGCAGGGCAGCGCGACCACGGCCCTGTCGCTAGTCGGCGACTCCCCGGCGACCGCACAATGTAGGATGGGTAGAGCAGAGCGAAACCCATCAACGCCGTTCATGACATTGATGGGTATCGCTCCGCTCCACCCATCCTACAAGTTACGTCAGACCGGCCGCTATCTGCCGCATCCGATCGGCCGTCAGATCATCAGCGGGAAAGAACGTTTCCAGCGCCAGCTCCTGCAACGTGATGTCGACGGGCGTGCCGAACACCATGGTAGTGGAGATGAAACTCAGCACGTCGCCATTGTGGCGCAGCTTGAACGGGATAGCGACATTGTCGGCCGAGATCGGCCCCGAGCGCGCCGGCATCCGATAGGCCTTCAGCTCCTGATACAGTTTGAGCAGTTCGGGATCGGCCGTCGCCTCGCATTGCCGGTGCAGCCGCTCAAGGAGATGCGCGCTCCATTCGGCAAGGTTGACCGTGCGCGGCGCGAGCCCTTCGGGATGAAAGGCGAGCCGCATAATGTTGATGGGCTGCCCGAGCAAATGCGGCGGCAAACCTTCGAGCAACGGCGCCACCATGCGATTGGCCGTCACCAGATTCCAGTGCCGGTCATAGGCCAGCGCCGGATTGGGCTCATGCGCCTTCAGCACCAGATCGATCGCCTGCCGGGCTGACTTCAGCGCCGGATCATCCAGCGAGCGTTTCGGAAAGGCCGGGGCAAAACCCGCCGCGACCAGGAGCACGTTGCGTTCACGCAAGGGGACCTCCAATCGCTCGGCAAGCTTGAGCACCATTTCCCGCGATGGCGCGGCGCGGCCGGTTTCGACAAAACTGAGGTGACGCGCGGATATTTCGGCATCGCTCGCCAGATCGAGCTGGCTCAGATGGCGGCGCTGGCGCCATTCGCGCAAGTGATCGCCAATGTGTAGGGGTTGGGTTCGTTCGGCTCGCGCCGTGGCAGCATGTGCGTTCATGGTGGAAAACCTACCATGCGAATTTCATCCATTCCATTACGTCCGAGGTAATCGAAACGGGTCGCAGGTCGGGTCATCTTGGCGGCACAGGAGATGACCCATGCTGATGCTTTCGCTGTTCCGCTTCGTCGCCGCCATGATCCCCTGGGTTTGCAATCTGGTCACCTGGCTCGTGGCACGCTCCCTGAACATGCCCGAGCCCCTGGTGCAGGAGACCGGTGTGTTCGTGTTCGTGCAGGTGCAGACGATCGAGAACAGGGTCGGCAAGGCGCTCTGCCCGGTGCGGCTGATGCGTCAGCTCCGGTCGCTGCTGCAGCGCTGATTCTGCCCCCCAGTCATTCCCAAGCAAAGGAGAACGTCATGATCCATCCGTCCACCTTCCTGAGCCGCGCCCTGCTCGCCGACGCGATCTTCAGCGGCGTCGCCGCCGTGGCGCTAACGCTCGGCGCCGGCACGCTCGCGCCGTTCCTCAATTTGCCGGAAGCCCTGCTGCGCGAAACCGGCCTGTTCCTGATCGCCTATACGGCGCTGGTCGGCTGGCTGGCGACGAGGTCAACGGTGATGAAGGCGCTGGTGTTGTTCGTGATCATCGGCAACGCCGCGTGGACGCTTGGCAGCATCGCGCTGCTGTTCTCGGGCACGGTGTCGCCGAACCTGCTCGGTCAGGTCTTCATCGTGGCGCAGGCGATTGCAACCGGCGTGTTTGCCGAGCTGCAGTATATCGGGCTGCGGAAGAGTGGTGAGACGGTGGCGGGTTAGGCCGTAGCCGTCATTCCGGGATGGTGCGTAAGCACCAGACCCGGAATCTTGAGATTCTCTGGTACGCAATTGCGCACCAGAGTTCGATGCTTCGCATCGCCCCGGAATGACGCGCGTGAGCGCGTCAGCTCAATACCACCGCCGCAATCATTCCGGCAAAAGTCAGCACCAGCCCGATGACCAGCATCGGCAGCAGGCTGCTGCCCGAATACGGATCGGCCTGCTCCTTGTTCGTCACGATATGTGCACGATAAGCCATCACACTGCTCCTGCCTGATTGCGTCGAAATCTTTCGCCGTTTGCGAGCATGACGCCGTTGGCGCCGGCGATACCAAGCTCGAGGCTCGCCGCAATCCGCCGCGCCCGTTCCACGAAATGCGCTTCCGCCTCCGGTGGGCAGACCTCGCGCGCGGTGGCCTCGAACAGCGCGAGCCAGCGATCGAAATGCGCGGCATCGACCGGCAGCGGGAGGTGTTTGGCCATTGGCGTGCCGTGATAGCGGCCGGTCATCAGCGCGACGGACGACCAGAATGCGCACATCTGCTTCAGATGCGGCTCCCAATCCTTGATGCGCGCCTCGAAGATCTGCCCCAGCACCGCGTCGTCGCGGACCTTGGCGTAGAAGCCGCGCACCAGGCGCTCGATCATCGCCTCGTCGATGCCCGTCCGCTCCATGATTTCGCCCGTGAGCCGTTCGCGCCGCTCCGGCCCTGCCACGATTGCTTCCATTTCGCCTGCCCTTAAATAGGTATTTCAAATACCTAATTAGACGGCTATAGTTGATTTGCAAGCAGATCTTTTGAGAGGGGCCCCATGCGCCTGACGTCGTTCACGGATTTTGCGTTGCGCGCCCTGATGCGGTTGGCGGGCGAACCCGGCCGCTCCTTCGCCACCAATGAAATCGCGGCCGAGTTCGGCATTTCCCGCAACCATCTGGCCAAGGTGGTGCGCGACCTCGCCGATAGCGGCTTCATTTCGACCCAGCGCGGTGTCGGCGGCGGCTTCATGCTGGCCCGCCCGGCCCACTCGATCACCATCGGCGAGGTGGTGCGCGCGCTGGAAGGGCCGCCGCTGGTCGAATGTTTTCGTGAGGATGGCGGCAGTTGCGTGCTGAAGCCGCGCTGCCGGCTAAAGGCTAGGCTCGCCGCCGCGCGCGAGGCCTTCATGCGCGAGCTCGACGCCACGACGCTGGCGGAATGCGCCTACCCCGCGCCGGCCAGACGCAGTCCGGTGACCGCGTGAGGCCCGCACCGAAGCTCAGGACTTGAACATGAAACCGATCGAGTTCGAAAATGGCGTCGTGCAGATCGATGCCGCGATCGTCGCCGAAGGCCTCGGCCTTGCGCTGTCGTTCCTTCAGAAGGAGATGCGGGCGGGCAGGATCACGAGCTTTGCCGAGCGCGGCGTCGATGCCGACTTCGGCCGGCATCGGCTGACCTTCCTGTCCGCGCATCGGCGGTTTCGCGTCGTGGTCGACGAAACAGGCACTATCGTTCAACGGTCGGCGGTCGACTTCGGCGATTCGTCGTTGCCGAAATCGGTGCGCAAGCCCGGCGGATAAACCGCCGCACGCTCAGAAAGCTGTGCAGGAAACAGATGACATCAGCGCAAGTCAGCGGCACGGAAGGATATGCCAGCGAAGCGGAACAGTTGTTCCAGCGCTACGAAAGCATCGGGGCAGCTGAAAATCACCGCCATGTCCTGCATCTGATACCCAAAGCCCCGGCCCGCGTGCTCGATATCGGTTCAGGAACTGGACGGGACGCGGCCTGGTTCGCAAGCTTCGGGCATCGTGTTATCGCCGTCGAGCCTACCGACGCCCTGCGCATCCCCGCCATGGCGCTGCATCCCTCTCCGCTGATCGAATGGCTCGACGACAGCCTGCCCGATCTGGTCCGCCTGCGGGCACGCGGCGAGACATTTGATCTCGTGATGCTGACTGCGGTGTGGATGCATCTCGACCAAACCCAGCGTCAATATGCGATGCCGAATCTGGCCTCGCTGATCGGGGTCAGGCGGCACTATCACTATGACGATCCGGCATGGGCCCGTGCCGCCCGCGCGGCGGATGTTTGAAATCCCCGCCCAAGAGACTATCGCGCTCGCGCAGGCGCACGGCTTGCGCTGTGTCTTGAATGTGGCTTCTGAATCCCACCAGAAGAGAAGTCGCGCCGCCGGCATCACTTGGACAAACTTGGCCTTCGTGAAGGCAGACGCTTCAGGGTCATTTTCGCGCTAGCTAAGTGAGCCCCGGCCCTCCTAAAGAAGCGCGTCGAAACAAAGGGCGAGTGCCTTGCTCCGATTCAATCAGGGCGAAGCGGCCCTATGCCTGGAGGGCCGGCGCCGGCGCGGAAACCGGCTGTCTCCTGGCAGCCAATTTCTTGCCGGACGCTCTGACACGGCTGCTGCCGTTCAGTGATGTCCCATTCAGTGACGTGCCATTGGCCGAATGGCCGTTCAGCTTGAGCGCCTTCTTCGGCGTGCGCGCGGCCCCTGCCTTTAATTTGGCCTTCAGCTTCGCGTCGGCCTTGGCCAGCTTTTCCGCCTGCTTCAGCGCCTTCCGCTCGGCCTTCGCCTTCAGCCGCGCCTTCTCCGCCCGCGCTTCGGCACGCTTCTTCTTGCGTTTCTTCTCGCAGGCTGCGCATTTGCAGCCGATCGGTTTCAGATAGGCTTTGAAATAATCGGTACCGTAATCGTAGTTGATCTCTTCGCCCGGCTCGATGTTCTTGATGGCGCGGATGAACACCTTGCGTTTACGGGGTTTGACATCGGATTCGGCGTTCGGCCGGCAGGAATGGTTGATATAGCGGGCGATGTTCTTGCGCACCGAGCCGTCGATGGTCCAGCGGTCGTTCAGTTCGAACAAATATTTGTTCTCGATCGCGTCCTCTTCTTTCTTCTTCGAATCAAGAAGCGGCCCGAAATAGCGGATAATCTTGGTGCCCTTCTTGATCGGCTTGGTGGCGAAAAGGCCAAGTCCGGTGCGAGAGCGGCCGACGCGATAGGGTTTGTTCGAAGGAATGGAGGGCATGACGATTGGATAACTGCGCGCTCGAAAAACGAGGAATTGAAGCCGCCCTTCTAGGACGATTCCAACCGAATGTCAGGTATTTCGCGGCGTTTCCGTGAACCTTCCCCAGATTGCGCATGTCTGATCTTCGAGGTTCCAGAGCAAATGAGTGGCAGGATGAAACGTTCCCCACAATTGATCGCATTGGCCGCAGCTCTGTTGTCCGGTCTGATGTCACCGGCGAACGCCCAAACTTTCAGCAGCAGCTATACATCGACCGCTCCAAAGGACTGCCACACGGTCGGCAAGCCCGAGTCCGACGGCAGCACGACGCAGGTCTGCCCCGGCAAATGGGGGCTGGTGGTACTGATCAGCGAGGGCGATCTGCGCGAAACCGTCTCGGTGGGACGAAACCGCGAGGCCGCCGCCAAGGAGCCGGCCGCGGAGGCCTGGTTCGGCCCCTTCAATTCGACCGGCCACACCGTCGAATGGCGGGCGGTCGACGGCAGGCCGTTCGCGATCATTCAGCGCTGGCTGATCGCAGATAACAACGACCTGGACAAGACCGGCAACCCGATCACGAAACCGATGCTCGCGGTAACGCGGCTGCCGCCCGGGCCGGTCTGCCACGTCGCCCATATCGACGGCCAGGCCAACCGCAATGCCAACGAGCTCGCGCGCCAGGCCGCGGACGAATTTGCGCGTGATTTCAAGTGCGGCAAGGACGAAGTGAAGGTGATTGGCGAGCGCGGCCGCGCGGTGGAATTGGCAAAGCGGTGATGGTAAACGCAGTCCGGCGCTTTCTTGCCGCATTAACGTCAAAGCTTCGGGCTTGAGTGCTTGAACCTTGTCAAACCTTATTATTTCACCGCATTACCCGGGGCAGCGATGCACATAAAACTCTTGGCACTCCTCATCGCCGGCATCGCCCTCTCCGGCTGCTGCGCCTCCGGAACTGGCTGCTCGACGCAGACCGCGGGCGCGCCGATTGCCTGGGACGGGTTGGGTGAACCGCCGACCGCAGATGGCGAACAAGCCGGGGTGGCCAAGCCAAAGCGGAGGACGGCGCGCAACCGCGAGATCATTCTGGGCCCGCTGAACGAAGCGTCTTCCAGGGACAGGTCAGCCGGATCGGGCGTCAAAGCGGCATACGAAGACTGGACGCGGCAGCCCAACGAAGACGCGGAAGCCGACGCAAGGCTCGCGCGGCAAACCAAGATTTGCAGGGGCTGCTGAGCGGGACGCCAGCCGCAACCGTCATCGCGCAGCTTCATCCCGCCTGCGAACTCCCGCAGAGCGGCTGCCGTCTTACGCCCCCGGCGGTCGTGGCACTGTCGAACGCAGCATTGCATCCAGAAGCTGGTCGACGCCGGTCCCCTCGGGCAGCCGGTGCAGGATGTCCTTGAGCCTTCCATCAAGCAGCAGCGTGGTGAAGCCGTGCACCAGCGACCACGCGCGGGCAATCGCGGCGGCCTGGTCGAGCGACAAAGCTTCCAGCGCTTCGCCGGTGAGTTTTTCGTTGCGGCTGAGGCTCACCGCGGTGGCCAGTCCTTCGAAGGAGGCGGTCGCCGCCTCGTGCAGCGAGGGCCGTGTCATGTCGAGCCGCTCGGTACGGAACATCAGCCCGTACATGCCGGGGCGCGCCTGTGCATAGGCGACATAAGCCTTGGCGCGCGCCAGCGACTTCATGAGCGGGAGCGTTTCGGTGTTGTCCGCCGCGATCATCGCCGCGTTGAAGCGCCGGAATCCGATGGCGGCAAGCTCGCTCAGGAGTCCGGTGAGATCGCCGAAATGATGGGTCGGTGCCGCATGCGACACGCCGGCCTCGCGCGCAACCGCCCGCAGCGTCAGGCCCGACAGCCCGTCGCGTTCCAGCACCCGCTCCGCTGCGGCGAGCAAGGCGTCGTGCAGATCGCCGTGATGATAAGGCGTCTCGCCGGCCGGACGACGACGCCGGCTGGCCGGCCTTTCGGCTACAGTCTTCGCGGGCCTGCGCTTCGCGGCCGGGCGGTTCGTTTTGGTTGCTCTCGATAATCTTGCCATGCGAATCTTTATAACCACAATTTTTACACTGTAAAGATTTTGCTTGACGACCCATTGGCAACGCGCCTACTGATATCTTTACGATGTAAAGATGTAACCGGAGGGAACGTGTGATGCTCGACCAATTGGCGACGACCAATGCGACGCGGGACAATCTGGCGCCGATCCCGATGGAATGCGACGCGCCACACCTCAAGGTGACCGGCGAACTACCGCGCGAGCTTAACGGCACGTTTTATCGCAACGGCCCCAACCCGCAATTCGACGCGCCCGGCGCCCACTGGTTCGTCGGCGACGGCATGCTCCACGCCTTCCATCTGGAGAACGGCCGCGCCAGCTATCGCAATCGCTGGGTCCGCACCCCGAAATGGCTGGCCGAGCACGACGCCGGCCGTGCGCTGTTTGGCGGCTTCGGCCGCAAGCTGCCGGGTACGCCTGCTTCGGTTACGCAAGACGGCGGCGTCGCCAATACCAACATCATCTTTCATGGCGGCCGCCTGCTAGCCCTTGAGGAAGGCCATTTGCCGACCGAGATCGAGCCTGGCACCCTCAACCGGCTCGGCTATTGCGATTATGGCAAAGGCATCTCTGGACCGTTCGCGGCGCATCCCAAGATCGATCCCGTCACCGGCGAGATGGTGTTCTTCGGCTACAACGCCGCAGGCCCCCTCACCCCCGCCCTCTCCTTCGGCTCCGTCAATGCCGCCGGCGTAGTAACGCGCTTCGATCGCTTCGAGGCCCCCTATGCGAGCATGGTGCACGACTTCATCGTCACCAAAAATCATCTGCTGTTTCCGATCCTGCCGCTCACCGGCAGCATCGAGCGCGCCATGACGGGCCGGCCGCCCTATGCTTGGGAGCCGGACAAGGGCGCCTATGTCGGCGTCATGAAGCGCAACGGCTCCGCCAAGGACATCGTCTGGTTTCGCGCCGAGTGCTGCTACGTCTTCCACGTCATGAACGCGTGGGAGGACGGCGACCGCATCATTGCCGACGTCATGCAGTACGAGGAGCCGCCGCTGTTCACCCATCCCGACGGCACGCCCACCAATCCCGCCAAGTCGCGCGCCCGGCTGTGCCGCTGGACCTTCGATCTCGCAGGCAATACCGATCGCTTCACGCAAACCTGGCTCGACGACATTACCGGCGAATTCCCCCGCGTCTGCGATCGAAGCGTCGGTTCAGCCAACCGGCATGGATGGTACGCCTGCGCCAATCCCGACCTGCCGACTTCAGGCGGATTGTCGGGCCTGGTACATGTCGACGGCAATGGATCGCGGCTTGGCCAGTACCTGCTGCCCGCCGGCGATACGATCTCGGAAGCGGTGTTCGTTCCACGCGGCGATGACGCCAGCGAGGGTGACGGCTGGCTGATGTCGGTGGTCTGGCGAGCCCGCGAAAACCGCAGCGACCTCGCGGTATTCAATGCCACCGATGTCGACGCCGGACCGGTGGCACTGGTGAAGCTCGGACATCGTGTCCCCGAGGGCATCCACGGCAATTGGGTTGGCACGGCCTAAGCGCGCTATAGCCTCCGCGATGCCGGGGCGCGACGTTGTCGCACCCTACGTTGCAAGCGTCGGCCGAGTCGGCGGCATCAGGATCACGCTCGTTTTGCTGCTCGCCTGTGCCCTCATGTTTCTCTCGGTCGCGATATTGGGCGCCTGAAGCGCCCGCAAACCGTTGCAAAGACAATCACAGATCGTCGCGTCGTCGAATTTAGACAGTGTAAAGATTTCGCTTGACGAGTCCCGGACCGGCTCCTAGTGTATCTTTACGCTGTAAAGATTAGCCCGAGAGGCTGCCATGACAATCTTCCTGATCCTTGCCCCCTTCGGCTCCTTCGCCCTGCTGATGCTGGTGACGTCGGCCCAGGTCAGCCTGTTCGCTTCGGCCGCGATCTGCCTTGCTGTCGTTGCCATCGACGTCGCTCGCGGCCGTTCGATCAAGATGCTCGGCGCGGGTTGCGTCGTCGTTTTCGCCGGGATAGGCGCTTGGGTCACGCTGATCGATCCGAACCTGAGCAACTCGGCCGTCAAGCTGGCAACCGATGTCGGCGTGCTGGCTATCTCGCTGGCATCGCTGATCATCCGCAAGCCGTTCGTGCTGCAATACGCGCTGGAAGCCGTCGATAACGAGACGACCAAGCTGCCCGGCTTCATGAAGGCGATCTATATCATCACCTGGGCCTGGACCGGCGCATTCGTCCTGATGATCGTCGGCAACGTGCTGACGATCTATGTGCCGGGCTTCCCACTCTGGATCGGACTCGCCATCGCATTCGCCGCCCGCAACAGTGCCGCCTATTTCACGACATGGTATCCACAATATCGCAGGGCGAAGCATGGTGTCCCGCCGGCGAACGCCCTACCCGGCGCCAACTAAAGATACGCTTCCAACCGAAACACGATCAGCAGAGAGCAAACCGATGAAGGACGTATTCGCCAGACTGGGCGCCGACTTTTTCTCCACCATCCTATTCATCGCGATCTACCTGACGACTGACAACGTGCTGCTGGCGACTGCCATCGCGATCGCTGGCGCAATTGCACAGGTGATCTACTCCCGCATCGAGGGCAAGGAGCTCGGTTACATGACATGGGCCAGCCTTGGGCTCGTCATCGTGCTCGGCAGCGCGACGCTTCTGACCCACGACCCGCGCTTCGTGTTGGCGAAACCCGCAATCGGGCATTTCGCGATCGGCGTCATCATGCTCAAGCGCGGCTGGATGTTGCGCTACATGCCCTCGATCGTGACCCAGACCATCCCCGAATACGTCACTTTCGCGGGCTACGCTTGGGCCCCACTGTGCTTCGCACTCGCCGCCGGCACCATCGGTATCGCGATGACCGGCGACATGAAGCTGTGGACGTTCTACGTGACCGTTGTGCTGGTCGGCGCCAAGATTGCCGCCTTCGCAATTCAATACGTCGCGTTTCGTATTTTGGTCGGCAGCCGGCTTCGCGCCGCCGCCCAGCAAGCCTGAAAAACACGCGTCAAAAAGGTGCTTGAGACGATTGGGCTTGTGTGGCGAGATAGGCTATACCGCGCACGAGTTTAGCGGATCTCGCAGGCCATTCCGGCTTGCTGTGGAAATGTCGGGGAGACAAAGATGGCCGTGGACGGAAACTGGAATATCACCATGAGCACGCCGATGGGCGAGCGCAAGGCAACGCTGTCGCTGCAAAGCGCGGGCGGCGCGCTGACGGGCACGCAAGGAGCGGACGGCAATTCCGGCGAAATCTTTGACGGCACCGTCAATGGCGACGACGTCGCCTGGAAGATCTCCATCACCAATCCGATGCCGCTCACGCTTGCCTTCACCGGCAAGGTTTCCGGCGACACCATGTCCGGCGAAATGGGCATCGGCCCGATGGGCAGCTTTCCGTTCACGGGGTCGCGGGCCTGAGCCCGCGGCGCGTCAGAACCAAATCTGCATGGATAAGCCGTGCGCATCAACGGGCGGCGATCCCTCGGGAACGCTGCCCGAAGGGTCATGCGCGGCGAGAGCTGCAGCACAGGCGTCCAAGACATCATCTGCCCTTGCTCCAGTGCCTATGCGGGTGCGCGTAAGCCACCGTTCGATATCTTCGAAGCCTTCCCGCCTCAATAGCTTTTGGCGCCACAGGATTCCGGCTTCGGATTTCTTTGACTGCAGCGGTTCACCGCCGTTCAGTCGCTGAAACACAAGTTCGGGATGGGTTTCACGAATATCGAGAGAAGGATTTGCGCGGGCAAAGGCATCGACCTGCATGATCTTGGAGCCGAGATGCCAGAGTTGGCGAGACACGCGCTTCTGTCCACGCCGCAGCGCCTCGTCATTCGCCCTGTCTGGGTGATCGAATTCTTCCCACAGCCACCGCCGCGCTCCGTTAAAGACACGGCAAGTATGCGGTCGCAATTTCTCGCGCGCCAACAAATCGCAGCCCCGTCGGCCGTCGTCGCCCATACCGATTGGGATGTCGATCGCTACCCGGTCGAATGGAGCGGACAGCGCACCGGCAATGTCGCGGCAGAACCTGATCTCACGAAGATCGCCGTCAAGGAGCACGGCGACCCAGCCCTTGCTGAAACCGTCGAGGCCGAGCGCCCTCACCCCAGGTTCAATTCCCTAAAGAAGTCGTTGCCCTTGTCGTCGATGATGATGAACGCCGGGAAATCCACCACTTCGATACGCCAGATCGCTTCCATGCCGAGTTCGGGATATTCCACCACCTCGACCTTCTTGATGCAGTGCTCGGCGAGATTTGCCGCAGCTCCGCCGATCGAACCGAGATAGAAGCCGCCGTGCTTCTTGCAGGCCTCGCGCACCGCGACCGCGCGGTTGCCCTTGGCGACCATCACCATCGAGCCGCCCGCCGCCTGGAACTGGTCGACGAAGGAATCCATCCGCCCCGCCGTGGTCGGGCCGAACGCGCCGGACGCGTAACCATCGGGCGTCTTGGCGGGACCGGCGTAATACACCGGATGGTTCTTGAAGTAATCCGGCAGCGGCTCACCCTTCTCCAGCCGCTCACGCAATTTGGCGTGCGCGGAATCGCGCGCGACGATCATGGTGCCGGTCATCGAGACCCGCGTCTTGATCGGATATTTCGACAGCGTCGCCAAAATCTCCTTCATCGGCTGGTTGAGGTCGATCTTGACGACCTCGCCGCCGAGCGACTGCTCGACCGCGGGCAGATACTGCGCCGGGTTGTGCTCGAGCTCTTCGAGATAGACGCCGTCTTTCGTAATCTTGCCGAGCACCTGGCGGTCGGCCGAACAGGAGACGCCGAGCCCGATCGGGAGCGAGGCGCCGTGGCGCGGCATCCGGATCACGCGCACGTCGTGGCAGAAATACTTGCCGCCGAACTGCGCGCCGACGCCGAGTGACTGCGTCATCTTCAGAATTTCCTGCTCCATCTCCAGATCGCGGAACGCGTTGCCGTCGGCCGAGCCGTGGGTAGGCAGCGCATCGAGATAGCGCGCGGACGCGAGCTTCACTGTCTTCATGCAAAGCTCGGCAGAGGTGCCGCCGATGACGATGGCGAGGTGATACGGCGGGCACGCCGCAGTGCCGAGCGTGAGCACCTTCTCCTTCAGAAACGCCAGCAGACGATCCTTGGTCAGAACGGAAGGCGTCGCCTGAAACAGAAAGCTCTTGTTGGCGGAACCGCCGCCCTTGGCCATGAACATGAACTTGTAGGCGTCATCCCCCTCGGCGTAGATCTCGCACTGCGCCGGCATGTTGTTGGCGGTGTTCTTTTCCTCATACATCGACAAGGGTGCAACCTGCGAATAGCGCAGGTTGCGGCGCAAGTAAGCGTCACGCGCACCTTCCGACAGCGCCGCCTCATCGTCGCCATCGGTGATGACGTTGCAGCCCTTCTTGCCCATGATGATCGCGGTGCCGGTATCCTGGCACATCGGCAGCACGCCGCCGGCGGCGATGTTGGCGTTCTTCAGGAAATCGAAGGCGACGAACTTGTCGTTGTCGCTGGCCTCCTTGTCTTCCAGGATCGAGCGGAGCTGCTTCAGGTGCCCCGGCCGCAGATAGTGATTGATGTCGCCGAAGGCAGCCTCCGACAGCGCCCGCAACGCCTCGCGCGACACCACCAGCATGTCCTTGCCAAGCACCTTCTCGACCCGCACGCCCTCGGTCGTGATCTTCTTATAGGGCGTGGTGTCGGGCCCCAGCGGAAACAGCGGCGTATGCTTGTAGGGCGGAACGGGTTTCTGGTCGGGAAATGCGGTCGGGGCGTTCATGCTGGTATCTCGGGGTTGGAGCCGGTGGCAGCCAGAACGGCGCCGCGGCGGTAGACCCGTTCTAAGCATTTTTCGAGCAAAAGGAAGGTTTTGCTGGCCCGGCAGACAAGGCCGAAGCCGGGCAATTTTCGGCCGCCAATCGGCGATTGAACCGTTCCCAGCCATCTCCAGACAAACCCGAGACTTTCGATACTCCCCAACCGATTGCGATGGTAATGAACTCCGCCACCACAGTGCCCGACGCAGCTTCCGTTCCGATCCGTCCCCCGCGGCTGCTTGGGCTGTATCTGTTTCTGATCATCATTGCCGCGATCGAAGCTTTCGAAGGGCTCTCGCACGCGCCGGTGCTATTCGGCGACATGTCGGAAATTCCGGGCCCTGGCGTCGGCGGCGCGATCATCAAGGCCTATGTCGCAGCGCATCCCCTGCTGGCGCTGGCGGCGCTGGCGTTTGCCGCCGTCGGCCGGCTGCGTTACGCGGTCATGGCGCTTGGCGCGCTCGTGCTCATGACCTGGCTGAATTTCATGCCCTCGGTGGTGCGGCACGGCTTGGATTTCCGTGGCGTCTCCGCCTTCGAGACGCCGGTCCGGATCATCGCGTTTCCGCTGATGGCCGCCTGCGCTATCACGCTTGCCGCACGCGGCGAGCGGCTGGGACTGGCCACTATGCTGGTCAGCATTCCAACGCTGTACGGCGTGGCCTCGGTGATCGCCTTCGGCATCGGCATTTTCCTCTACGGGTTCTGACACTCGCAAGATCGGATTGACTTCCGCCCGCGCTCCTTGCAGGAAATCCGGGCTTCAATGGTGCATGGGGGCATTCATAATGGCTTTGGGACCACAATTTCGCCGATCGACCTTGCTTGCCGCCACGCTGGCGCTGGTCGCCACGGCCGCTGCATCGCCGGCACACGCCGACCGCTGCGACGATATCGCCAAGGAATTGAAGAACCAGATCGACGGCCTCAAGATCAGCGTCAATACCGGCAACATGATCTATCTGACGCATCCGGCGGCGAAAGAGCTGTCGCTCGGCTGCCGCGGCCGCAATTACTCCAACGAGCTCTATGCCAAGACGGACCGGAAGCCGAAGCCACAATTCTTCGAACTGGTCGCCTCGGCCGGCGCCATCATTTTCACGATTCCGAAACCCGACGTTGCGACCGGCTCCTCGCGCTGTATCAAGCGCATGGGCATTCTGCGCGGCGACAAGGTTTCCATGCGCTTCCGCCGGCTCAACATGGAATGCACGCGCACCAAGACCGAAGCCTCGATCGTGGTGACCCGCGGCAAGGACGAATAGGCCCAAGCCACTCCCGATCCGTCGCATTCTAACGATTCCGCGAGGCGTCTGTTCACCATTGAACGGGATTGACGGCATTGGCGCGGGATTGCCGGGCCGGATTCACCAACCGTTCGTTTCAACCCGGCCAGTGTGGGAGGCAACCAATAGGATGCTTCCGATGAATGTCTCTGCTGTCCCCGCAACGGTGGTGGTCAAAGCGCCCGAAGTCCCCGTGTTCAAGGCTCCCGACAAGACCCCCGACGTGCAGAACGGCGCTGCCGCCGACGGCACCCGCACGCCGCGGCCGACACTGGTCGCTCCCCTGCCGCCGGGTCAGGGAACGCGAATCGACCGACTGGCTTGAGCCAACCATCCGGTTGTCGTCACCCGCCAACGGGTCGGCGCGTAGCCCGATGACAGGCTCCAGCGGGTGAACCAGTATTCCAGAGACGTCGCCTTGAGCCGATAGGCCGCGGCGTACTGGATACCCGCCTTCGCGGGGATGACAGGCGAAGGAAGCGGGTACCCTTCCCCACCTCAGCGCCGCAAGTTTGCCGAAAAAATGCGCGATCCTGTTGCGCGTGGGGCCAATGGAGCCCGCGCATGATCGCAAAACTTCTGCTGCAGAACACCATCGTCGTCGTCGGCATGGGCGCGCTATTGTTCGCCGCGGCCGGTTCGCTGGACTGGCCGGGGGCGTGGGTGATGTTGATCGTCAGTGCGATCCTCGGGCCTGCCTGCGGATTGTGGCTTGCCAAGACCGATCCCGCGCTGCTCGCCGAGCGCATGCGGCCGAAATTTCAGGCCGACCAGCCCACCGCCGACAAGATATTCATGCTGGTATTTGTCGCGGCGCTGCTGATGTGGCTCGTCGCGATCGGCCTCGACCGGCGGGCCGATGCCTCCGATGTTCCGCTGCTGCTGCAGGCGCTCGGCCTTGCGATGTTTTTACTCTCGATCGCGTTCATCATGTGGGTGTTCCGCGAAAACTCGTTCGCCGCTCCGGTCGTGAAAGTGCAGGCCGCGCGCCACCAACGCGTGATCTCGAGCGGGCCCTACGCCTTCATCCGCCATCCCATGTACAGCGCCGTCATGCTGTACTTCATCGGAATACCGTTGCTCCTCGGATCGTGGTGGGGTGTGGCGTTCGCACCGGTATTCGCCGTACTGTTCGCCATTCGCGCCCGCATCGAGGAACGCGCATTGGTCGAAGGGCTCCCGGGCTATGCTGACTACGCCGCCCGCGTGCGCTATCGTCTGGTGCCTGGAATTTGGTGAGAAGGATGACGGAGAGATGCCCGACAGCAAAACCTATACCGGCGGATGCCATTGCGGGCAGGTACGCTTCGAATGCACCACCGATCTGGCGATGGTGACCGCTTGCAACTGCTCGATCTGCACCAAGAAGGGGCTGCATTTCACCTTCCTCGACCCGAAGAGTTTTCATCTCCGCGCCGGCGAGGAAAATCTGAAAGAGTACCTCTTCAACAAGCACGCGATCCACCACCAGCTCTGCGTCGATTGCGGCGTCGACGTCTTCGCACGCGGCAAGAAGCCCGACGGCACCGACGTGGTGGCGGTCAATGTGAGCTGCTTCGACGGCATCGAACTGTCGAAGTTGAAGATGACGCCGGTGGATGGGAGGAACATGTGACGGCGGTGCGGTCATTCCGGGGCGATGCGTCGCATCAAACTACGGTGCGCAATTGCGCGCCTGAGGTCTGGTGCTAGCGCACCATCCCGGAATGACAGCATCAAGTATCCAGCACCTTGTATCTCCGGAAAATACCGTCCTCGTTGAATGCAATCCTTCGATCGCTCGCCAGATACGCCTTGATGTTCGGCCGGACCGCGACGCGGTCGCGCAGTTCGACGAGACAAGGAATTTCGCTCTCGAAGGCCTTCATCCGTTTTGGAAATGCATAGCGCAGGCCTTCGACGATCTGAAACAGCGACAGGTCGACATAGGTCAGGCGGCGGCCGGTGATATATGTCCCGCCATTGGCCTGCAGCAGATCTTCGAAATAGCCGAGATATTTCGGCACGCGCGCGTTCCAGAATTCATCGGTGCGTTTCTTCGCCGGGACCTTCTGCTCCTCGTAGTAGAGCGAGGGACCGAGCGGATGATGGGTGTCGTGAACTTCCAGCACCAGATCCGCAATCGTGAGCTGTAGTTGGTGCACCCATAATCTGCCGGCTTCCGCCTTCGGCGCCAGCCCATGCCGTGATCCGAGATAGAGCAGGATGTTGGCCGTCTGCCCGATCACGAGCTTCCCGGCTTTCAGGAACGGCGGCGCGAAGGGCGGCGTTCCCTTCCCGACTTCCATCATGCGCGTCATCGCCGCCATGCCGTTGCCGTGGCGCGCCACGTCGGTATAGCCGGCGCCCGCCTCTTCCAGCGCAAGACGCACATACTCGCCGCGGCCCTGAATGGTCGGCCAGTAATAAAGCTCGTAATGCATCGAAGGCGCCTCCTGGATCCGGACTGACAGGCCAAACAAATCATGCCGCCATTCGTTCGTCACGCCAGACACTGCGGAACTGGACTGGACGGGAAAGCTTCCGAAAGCCGCGCAAATAGAAAAAGCCGCCTCTGGGGCGGCTTTGATCGACAAACTCTAGAATTGACGGGCTTCAGCGCCGAGCGCCCGGGAAATTTGTCGACCCGAGGACGCCCTCCTCGTCAGGTACCGGATCGGCCGCAAATGGCTTCAATCATCATCATCGTCACGGTGCCAGCGGCGCATAGGGCCGTAGCCTTCGCGAACGCCGTAGCGCTTGTATGTCGGTCGTCCGCGATCAGCGTCGATGCGGACGCTGCGCCGCTGATAAAATGTCCGTCCGCGGCCGTCGTCTGTGGTGATTGTATCGACGCGGGTGTGCACGCCATTCGACGAGTTAGAGCTGGAGTTCGACGATGTGTTGCCGGCCAGCGCCAGCGGCGTTGCCAAGACGGTAAAAGCCAACGCGACAAGGACCCGTTTCATTGCAGGGCCTCCGAATGCCGATTGGCAACTCGCCAAGCACTCAGCAGTTCCGCGATCGACAGCCGGATTGCACGAGCAAGAAAATAGCCTGAACAAGTTCCGCGACATCGAGAGGGCACCGATGTTGCGGAACTGTCATTGGACGTAACCTTCGTGCGAAGGACTCGATTGGTCGATCCTGTTTGTGTCACTCGCCGCGCGAGCGCAAACCGCCGCCCGTCAATTCGCCGCGAAGCAATAGAACAGCCCGTCGCCGCCGGTGCTCTTCAGGTCGGCCTGCGAACAGCCGCCGTCGGACCCGCGCGAGGGATGCGACGAATTCCAGGATTTCGAGGCGTCGTCGTCGCGCAGTCCCACGCGATCGGAATGTCCGACCATTGCGGCGCCTTGCGTCGAACTCGTCCAGTTCCTGCAGGTGCGATCTTCGCCGGCGGTAAACGCGGTGCCGTCCGGCTGCGATCCCGTCAGCACGTCGTGGCGATTGGGCGTATCGCCGCGGCCATTGATGACCTCGCCCTTCTCGCTCAAGGCGGTCTGCTTGGTGAGGCCGTTGGCGCCGTGTAGTTCGGCGACATCCTTGGCAACCACGGCACCCTTGGCGTTCTGCCACGGCCCCTTGCCGATACGGTCGCGGGCGTTCACCGCGGGCGCCCCGTCGGCGCCTTGCGTTGAGAGATAGGCGCGCCAGGTTTTGCCTCCGGCACCGGCGGCCTGCGCCAGCGTCTGGCAATGATTGTCGGCGCCGGCAAGACCGCCGAGATTGCCGCCATTGCCGATGCCGTTGCTGGTCACGAAGAAGCTGGTATTGGCGGATTGCGCATGCGCAGGCTCGCTTGCGAGAATCGACATGGCGGCGAGGGCGAAGCACGCCGGCGAGATGATCCGGGCGAAGCTGTTCATTGAAGACCTCCCTGTTGTGGGCCGTGTCTCATCAACACGCGGCCGCAATCATTATTCCGGCAGGGGAAGCCCGAAATGGAGCATGCATTCCCGCAAAGAAAAAGGCGCTGCGGAACAAACCGCAGCGCCTTCTTCGTGTTGATGCAGGCGATCAGTTCGTCTGCTGGATCGCCGAGAGTTCCCAGTCGCCGCCGCGGCGGCGGGCGAAGGTCCAGACTTCGGTGGCCTCGATCGGGGTTTCGCTGCCCGCGACCAAACGGCCGGTGGTGCGCTCAAGGGTCTTGTCGACCAGCGAGAACCGCATCGCCACGCTAGCGTAGTCGGTTTCGCCTTCGCGCCAGGCTTCCGCGAGGTCACCCTGCAAGAGCTTGACGTCGGACACCTTGTTGACGTCGTTGCGGGCCTTGTTCTCCTCGAGATCCTTGGAGAAGTAGGACACCATCTCCGGCGTCGCCAGCGTATGCAGTTTGGCGACATCCTCGTTCGACCAGGCGGCCTGAACCTCGCCAAGCAGCCGCTCGAACGCTTCATAGTCGGCCGGCTGGATTTCCAGCGCCGGCTGGCTCGAACCCAGCCCAAAGCCACCCAGTCCGGAGCGGAAGCTGGTCTGGGCACCGGGGCCTTCAGCAGGCCCACTGGCGGCAGGCGCGTTGGCATAGGCGGAGGCCGGCGCATTGCGGCGCTGCCACCACAACATGGCCAGACGCACCACGATCACGATCAGCGCGATCTGCAGTAGCAGGCCGATGATCGAGGACAGGCCGCCGAGGCCGGAGAACAATCCGCCACCGAACAGCATGCCGAGCAGGCCGGCGCCGAGGAAGCCGGCGGCAAGGCCGCCGAGCATGCCCATGCCGGGCCGGTTGAAGAAGCCACCCTTGTTAGCCGTGGCCGGCGCGCCCGCTGCAGGGGTGCCTGGCTGCGTAAAGGTGCGGTTCATGGGTTGCGCCGTGCCCGGAGCGGTGGTCGTGCTCGGGGGCGCCGAATAGGTCCGCGATCCCCGCGAACCGGAGCTGCCGCCGCCGCCAACGCGGGCGTCAGCCGCTTCGATTGTGATCGCCAATGGAACCGCCACCGACAGGACGATGGCCATCGCCCGTACAATTCCGCGCGCAGTCTGCGTGAAATTCATGTCTTTTTCCTCATTCCCCTCCATGGGGAAGTGCCCCTAAGATGGGCAGAGCCAGCCAAAAGTGAAGCAAATATCGGGAACGGCGGCTGCGGCCCTCAGTCGCGGGGATGTGACGATTTGGCCGTAAACTCGGCATTCACCATATGCAGCAGGCTTTCGGCGCGGATTTTATGAGGCCGTCATCGTCTGCTTGACCTTCTCGACCAGCGCGGAGAGCGCAAACGGCTTCGGCAGGAAGGCGAATTGTTCGTTCTCCGGCAAGCTCTTGTCGAAAGCCTCTTCAGCGTAACCTGAGACGAAGATGATCTTCAAATTCGGATTGCGCTTGCGCATTTCGCGCAGCAGCGTCGGACCGTCCATTTCCGGCATCACCACGTCGGAAACGACGAGGTCCACCGCACCGTCCTTTTCGTCCAGCGCCTCCATCGCCTCGATGCCGTTGGAGGCCTCGATCACACTATAGCCGCGCGAACGCAGACCGCGCGCATTCAACGACCGCAAGCCGTCCTCGTCTTCCACCAGCAGGATAGTGCCCTGCCCGGTCAGGTCGGGCCGCGGCTTCGGCAGCCCGGCCGCCCCTTCCCTGGCCGCGCCATTGGCGGCGGGCGCCTCCGGCTGCGCTTCCAGCTCGGGCCGATGACGCGGCAGGAAGATGCGGAACGTGGTACCTTCGCCGGGCGTGGAGTCGACATAGACGAAGCCACCGGTCTGCTTGACGATGCCGTACACCGTGGAGAGACCGAGCCCGGTGCCCTTGCCGACCTCCTTGGTCGAGAAGAACGGCTCGAAGATCTTGTCGACGATGTCGGCCGGGATACCGGTGCCGGTATCGGAAATGTCGATCCGCACGTAATCAGCGGCCGGCATGCCCTTGTGCGAAAGCTGCGCGGCTTCGTCCACCGTCACGTTGGCGGTCCTCACCGTCAGTTTGCCGCCATCGGGCATCGCATCGCGCGCATTGACCGCAAGATTGACGACCACCTGTTCGAACTGCGAGACGTCGACCTTGACCGGCCAGAGATCGCGGCCGTGCACGAGGTCGAGCTTGACCTTCTCGCCGATCAGGCGGCGCAGCAGCATGGTGAGGTCGGAAAGCGCATCACCGAGGTCGAGCACCTGCGGCCGCAACGTCTGGCGGCGCGAGAACGCGAGCAGTTGCCGCACCAGCGTCGCCGCGCGGGTCGCGTTCTGCTTGATCTGCATGATGTCCTGGAACGACGGATCGGTCGGCTTATGCGCGTTCAAGAGGAAATCGTTCGCCATCATGATGGCTGACAGCACGTTGTTGAAGTCGTGCGCGATGCCGCCGGCGAGCTGGCCGACCATGTCCATCTTCTGCGACTGATTGATCTGGTTTTCCAGCGTGCGCCGCTCGGTGGTCTCGAGCAGATAGACGATGGCCGCTTCGGTGTCGCGCTCGTCCTCCTCGACGGCGGTAACGAAGAACTGCCCCCAGCGCTCCTTGGCGCCGTCGAGCATGACTTCCACCGGCGCGATGTCGCCCTGCCCTTCGGCCGCCTGGTTGATCGCCGAGATCAGAAGGCTGCGGTCGCGCGCATTTACCGTGCGGAAGATCGACTTGTTCGCCGCGCCGTCCGAGCTCAGGCTTTGCGCGAGCTTGGCAAAGCGGGCGTTGGCGCGCACCACCGTGCCGCCGCGGTCCACCGTCGCAATCGCCATCGGCGTATGGTCGAAGAACCGCATGAAGCGGACTTCGGCGGCACGTTCGGGGTCGGAATGCTCGTCGCGCGTGCGGCTGATCACGAGCGTGCGCGACGAACCCGGCGAGCCGTCGGCGCCGAAGGCGAGCTTGTGGTAGAGCCGCACCGGCATTGTCTTGCCGCCTCGCATGCGCAGGTCGATGTCGAACACTTCGGTTTTGACCTCGCCGGGTACCGCCACGATCGAGGTCAGGAGCGAGGCGCCATCGCCGGAGACGATATCGTTAAGCTTCAACCCGCCGGATCCGATCTCGGCGAGATCGTAATCGAGCCAGTTCGCCAGCGTGGCGTTGACATAGATGACGTCGCCAGCCGGATCGACCGAGAAGAAGCCGCATGGCGCATGATCGAGATATTCGATCGCGTGCTGCAGTTCCCGGAACACATCTTCCTGACGCTCGCGGTCCCGCGTGATGTCGGCGATCGACCACACCGCGTATTTTGCTTCGCGCTTGCCCTGGCCGAGCGGGCGAACCCGCATCCGAAGCCAGCGGCCCTGCGCGCCGTCAGAGCCGGCGATGCGGACCTCCTCCTGCTGCCGCTTGCCTTCACGGGCGGCCTTGAGCAGGCGGAACACGGCTTCGGAGACGTCGGGATTGCCGATGAAGACGCGCTCGACCGGCCGCACGTCCTGCACGGTGGCAGCTCCGGTCAGCGCCAGATAGGCGGCGTTGGAATAGACCACATGGCCTTTGGGGTCGGTCACCGCCAGCCCGTCATAGGCGTGATCGGCGATGCGGCCCATTACCGGATCGTCGGCGCCGCGGTCGGTGAAGCGGATGATACCGGCGGCAAAGGCGAACAGATTGAACAGGCCGACCATAGCCAAAAGGGCCAGCACGCCGAGGATATAAGGCTGAGCCTGGGCGCGGCCGATGGTCATCAGGGCCACCGCCACCGCGACGATGCCGGCGGCCACCAGCAACACCAGCACGATGCTACCGCCCCGCCGCGCCGGCTCGTGGGCCGCGAAGGGCTCGGTGGGCGGATGGCTGTCGGTTTCGGCGGTCATCTGAAGAGGCACTGCCCGTCGGCAAGGAGGTGACGCGCGGGGTCGCGCGCCGCTCCTGAGTGCCTGAATCGGACCCGCAAGCGCAAGTCCATCAGGCGGTTATTTGACAGGTTGAAGGCATTTCAAGGCGTTTTTCCAGCGGTTCCCCTCACATTCCTCGGTTAGCAAACCCGTTCTTGAGGCGCATGACATAGCCGATGATCTCGGCCACCGCGTGATAGTGCTCGACCGGAATCTCCTCGTCGATATCGACGGTGGCGTAAAGCGCGCGCGCCAGCGGCACATTCTCCACGATCGGTATGTCGTGCTTCTTGGCGATCTCCCGGATCTTGAACGCGATGTTGTCGACGCCCTTGGCGACGCAAACCGGCGCCGCCATGCCGCGATCGTAGGACAGCGCCACCGAATAGTGGGTCGGGTTGGTGATGATCACGCTGGCATTGGGAACGGCGGCCATCATGCGCTTCTTCATCCGCTGCACGCGCAACTGCCTGATACGGCCCTTGATGTGGGGGTCGCCTTCGGACTGCTTGAACTCGTCCTTGATCTCCTGCAGCGACATCTTCTGCCGCGTGTACCATTGCCGGTACTGGAAGAAGTAATCGGCGATCGCGACGGCCGCCAGCATCGCCACCACCGCACCCATCAACTGCAGCGTCAGGTTGGTGGTAACGTCGAGGATCGCCGAAGGATCGAACATCAGGAACGATTCCAGCCGATGACGCTCGGGCCACAGCACCGCCATCATGACGGAGCCGAGCGCGATCAGTTTGAACAGCCCTTTGGCGAAGTTCGCCACCGCCTGTTTGCCGAAGATGCGTTTCAGCCCCGCGCCGGGCGATACCTTGCTGAACTTCGGTTTGAGCGATTCCGACGACCACACCAGCCGGTGCTGGATCATATTGCCGGCGATCGCGGCAAGGGCCAGCATCAGCAGCGGCACGCCAATCGCGCCGAGCACGGCGTAACCCAGCGTGTTGCCGAGCGCGAGCAGCGCCGCGCCGTCGGCGCGAAGCTGGCCTGCATTGGCGATCAGGTTACGCAGCGGCATCAGAATGCCGCCGCCGATCGATCCCGCGAACGTCGACAATATCAGTGTGCCGCCCGCGATGATGAACCAGGTGTTGACCTCCTGGCTCTTGGCAACGTCGCCCTTGGCAAGCGCATCGTCGAGACGTTTTTGCGTAGGGTCTTCTGTTTTGTCGTCGGTATCGTCGGACATCGTGGCGCTCTAGTTTTTGTTTGAGCATGATCTTCTCGGAAAACCGGCACCCACTTTTCCGGATCATGCTCTATTTCAGCGGCGTCAATTCGTGCATCACGCCGATGAAGTAGTTGAGATAAGTCGCCATCATTCCGGTGAGGACGAGCGCAAAGATCAGAAAGCCCACCATAATCGACAGCGGCACGCCGACGAAATAGACCTGCATCGCCGGCATCAGCCGCGCCAGCACGCCGAGGCCGATATTGAAGACGAGGCCGAACACCAGAAACGGCGCGGAGAGCTGTATGCCGATCTTGAACGCGGTCGCGAAGGCGCGCGTGGCAAGCGCCGCCACGTCACCGCTCGGCATCAGCTCGCCCGGCGAGAAGATCCGGTAACTCTCGTTCAGCGCCGCGATGACAAGGTGATGGGTGTCGGTGGCAAACAGCAGCGTCATGCCGAGAATGGAGAGGAAGTTGCCGATCAGCACGCCCTGCTGCCCTTGCGTCGGATCGACGGCGGTGACGAAGCCGAGGCCGAGCTGCTGGGCGATTACCGAGCCTGCCACCGCAAGCGCCGCCAGCGTCACGCGCGCCGTGGCGCCGAGCACGATGCCGATGGCGATCTCGTGCACCAGCAGCACCCCGATCGCCGTCATCGAGGTCAGGTCGACCTGGTAAGCGGTGCGGTGCAGCGGCAGGATGATCAGCGTCAACAGCAACGCGATCGCGAGCTTGATGCGCACCGGGATATTGCTCTCGCCAAATCCCGGCAACAGCATCACCATGGCCCCCACGCGGGCGAACACCAGCATGAAGGTGGCGGCAAGGGCCGGCAGCAGCGATATGTCGACACGCATTTATTCACAATGCATCAACCGCCTATGATTCGCGACGATATCCGCATCATGTGACCGTGCAGCGAATCGGCCATGAACGGCAGGGCAAGCAGCAGCGTGACAAAGATTGCGAGGATCTTCGGCACGAAGATCAGCGTCTGTTCCTGAATCTGCGTCAGCGCCTGGAACAGCGACACCACGACGCCGACCACCAGGCCAATCACCATCAAGGGCGACGACACCACCACGATGGTCCAGATCGCATCGCGCGCCACGTCGAGGGTTTCGGCACCGGTCATAGCAAGCTTCCTTGTTCGAACTTTCGACCGTCATTGCGAGGAGCGAAGCGACGAAGCAATCCATCTTTCTGTGGCTCGATGGATTGCTTCGCTACGCTCGCAATGACGAAACTATCGCCCCGGGATGACGTCCCAAGGGACGTCAGATCGGCATCTTCATGATGTCTTCGTAGGACTGGATGACCCGGTCGCGCACTGACACCAGCGTCGAGACCGCGACGTCGGTTTCGGCGACCGCCGTCACCACGTCCATGACATTGGCTTTGCCCGCGGTCATCGCCATGGTCTGGGCGTCGGATTTCTTGCCGGCATCCAGCACGCTTCCCACCGCGTCCTTGAGCAGCGCGCTGAAGGACGGGCCGCCGGTGGATTGGCCGCCCTTCTCGGCACCGCCGGATTCCATGATGCGCGAAAGCGCGGCGTAGGCGTTTGCTGCAACGGTCGGTGAAGCCATTTTCTATGGTTCCTGTTTAAGCCTTGAGGATATCGAGGGTGCGTTGAATCATGCGGCGTGTGGCGCTGATGATGTTGAGGTTGGCTTCATAGGACCGCTGCGCCTCGCGCATGTCGGTCATTTCGACCAGCGGATTGACGTTCGGATATTTGACGTTGCCCGCAGCATCCGCCGCCGGATTGCTCGGCTCGTGCTTGACGCGAAACGCCGACTGGTCAGCCCTGACCTTGCCGAGCGTCACCACGCGGGCGTCCAGCGTGCGGTCGAGCGCCGAAGAAAATGTCGGCACCTTGCGGCGATAGGGATCGCCGCCCGCCGATGGCGCGGTGGAGTCCGCATTGGCGATGTTTTCCGAGATCACCCGCATCCGCCCCGCCTGTGCGCGCAGGCCGGAGGTCGCGATGCTCATCGAGCGGGCGAAATCGCTTCCATCATCTGCCATGATCGGGTTCTCCTAATCGCGCCGCGTCAGCGCTTTCCGATGGCGGTTTTGAGCAGGCCGAGGCTGCGGCTGTAGAGCGAAGTGGCGGCCGCGTAATCCATCTGGTTGGCCGAGACCTTCATCATCTGGTCTTCCAGATTGACCGAGTTGCCGGCAGGCTTGGTCAAGAAGCCGCTCCTGCCGCCATCCCCCCTGAAGCTCTGGCGGCCGCCGGAGACGCCGATATGGGTGGCACTGGTGCGCAGCATGGCGAGCGAGCCCATCGCGCCGCCGACATCGGTGCCCTTGTTGTCGAATTTCGGCTCAACCAGGTCGCTCGGCCTGAAATTCGGGGTGTTGGCGTTGGATACGTTTTCGGCGAGCACCCGTTGGCGTTCCTGGTGCCATTGCATCTTGGTGCGCAGCGCCGACAGGATCGGAAGATCGTTGATGGCCATCGAGCCGTTCCCCGTTAACCTCTGGCAGACGCCGCGAGGTAGGCAGAATTTGCCCGGTGTATGGTTAACGGCTGGTTAAAATCGCGCCCGGCGGCCGTGGACGTCGGCCAATGCCCGCTGACAGCGACGAAATGAGCGCATTTTCGCCACGAAAACTGCGTTAACCAGCAGCAACCACCCGGCGTGGGGCGCTCAGAAGTCGTTTTGGGTCAAACGATTCTTGGTCTATTAATTAACCCGGATGGCGGCGTTCGCCGTGGGGATTAAGAAATAAGGCCGATCTCGGGCATGATTCGCCGGTTGCGGATCGTTCAGGGCATGATCCCGCAAACGGGAACCGCTTTCCCAAAGGGAACATGCTCGGACCGGAAGACCTAAGACCGCACTCGTCGAAGCCAGCAGCAAGAGAACGGCCCGTGGCCGGGGACTAAAGAATGCAGACACTGACATTCCTCTTCGCATTCATCGCCGTTCTGGCGCTGATCGGCGTGGCCGCATGGCTGGTCCGCCGCTTCGCCAACAACCGCCTCGGCGCCAACACCCAGCGCGGGCGGATGCCGCGGCTTGCCGTGATCGACGCCGCCGCCGTGGACGGCCGCCGGCGCCTCGTGCTGGTACGGCGCGACAATGTCGAGCATCTCCTGATGATCGGCGGTCCGAGCGACATCGTGGTCGAACCCAACATCGTGCGCGCAATGCCCAATCGCGATCAGATGGCGCCACGCCCGGCGGTCGGCGAGCAGCCGCCGCGGATCGCGCCGCTGCCCGATGCCGCCTGGAGCGAGGAAGCGGCGAGAGCCGATTTGCGACCGACCGACGGCTTCGATCACCACGCCGAACCGCAAATGCCGGAGCCGCCGCCGCGACCCGCACGTCCCTCCTTCGCAGACGATCTCCGCCGGCCCGCGCCGCCGCCGGAGCGTCGTAGCGATCCATTGACGGGCTTTGCGCCGGAATCGATCACCGGTCGTCCCGAAGCGGCTCCGCCGCGCCTGACCCGCAACGAACCGCTGATGCCGCGGCCGCAGCGCGAGTTGCCGCAGCGTGAGCTGCCCAAGGCACCGCCGGTTGTCCGTGAGGCGCCGCCAGTTCGCGAGGCACCGACGGTCCGTGAGGCAGCGTCAGTCCGCGAGGCACCGACAGGCCGCGAGGCGCCGCCTGTCCGCGAGATACCTGCCGTTCGCGAGGCCCCGGTTCGAGCCCCCGAACGCGCCGCGGCGCCGCCGCCGCCTCCACCCCCTCCACCCCCCGCGCCGTCGAGCGCCGACCAGAATCTCGCCGAGATGGCGCAGCGGCTGGAGGCCGCCCTGCGCCGGCCGGCCGAACCGGTGGCGCCGCCGGTAGCGCCGGAAACGCCGCCTGCCCGTACCTCCCGCAGCGAACCCCCCGCTCCTCCCACACCCGCTCCGCAGAAGAGCGGCTTCGAGAACCTCGAAGACGAGATGGCGTCATTGCTGGGCCGTCCGAAGAACCCTTCGTGAGGCCGGCGACTTCCCCGCGTAGAGTTTTATTTTTCTTAATCCTGACCGTCGCCGGATCGCTCGCCGATCCGGCGCTGGCGCAGGATATCAGCATCAATCTCGGCCAGGGCGGCGGCGGGGTGACCGAGCGCGCGATCCAGTTGATCGCGCTGTTGACGGTGCTGTCGATCGCGCCCTCGATCCTGATCATGATGACGTCGTTCACACGGATCGTCGTCGTGCTGTCGCTGCTGCGCACGGCGCTGGGCACCGCGACCGCCCCGCCCAACTCCGTGATCATTGCGCTTGCGATGTTCCTGACCGCTTTCGTGATGGGCCCCGTCCTGCAGAGGTCCTATGACGACGGCATCAAGCCGCTGGTCGCCAACGAACTCGGCGTCGAGGAAGCGCTGCAAAAGGCCTCTGTGCCGCTGCGCGGCTTCATGCAGAAGAATGTCCGCGAAAAGGATCTGAAGCTGTTCGTGGACCTCTCGGGCGAGCCGCCGCCAGCGACGCCGGAAGACCTGTCGCTGCGGATTCTGGTCCCTGCCTTCATGATCTCCGAACTGAAACGCGCCTTTGAGATTGGCTTCCTGCTGTTCCTCCCCTTCCTGATCATCGATCTCGTAGTCGCATCCGTGCTGATGTCGATGGGTATGATGATGCTGCCGCCGGTCGTGGTGTCGCTGCCGTTTAAGTTGATCTTTTTCGTGCTGGTGGACGGCTGGTCGCTGGTGGCAGGAAGCCTGGTGCAGAGCTACGGTGGGAGTTAGCGGCGATTTCTGCCGGTTCCGTGGCAAATAGGTCAATATTGGTTACGTATTTGCAGCGGAGTTTCGCAGCGAATTTAAGGTGAGATTAGTTCCTTCGTGCACAATGGATGCCAGGAACTGACTTACCAAACGCATCACCGGATTAGAAATGGCAGGCCAGCCGATCGGCGACATGGACGTCGAATACGCCACGACGATTGCCGACCGGGCTATGCGGTTGATGTCGCAGCAGTCGGTCCCTCCCACCCCCACCAATTTCGCCGTCTGGTTCGAATATTCCCTGGGCAGTTCGCTGGCGCTGCGAAAGACCATCGACATTCTGATTGCGGGCAAGCGCAAATTCGACGCGGCAACCAACCACGAACTCTATGTTACCTATGTGGCGCAGGCCGGTGCCGATCCGTTTGGCGACCTTCCCGATCAATTGGGCGGGCTGATCGAGACCGCGCAGCAATTCCTCAACGCTGCCGTCACCGACAACCGCAGCCACATCGAGGCGCTCGGTGAAGTGTCTTCCGAGGCTGCTGGTACCGGCGATCCCCGGACGATCATTGCAAAACTGGTTGATGAATTGTCAAAGGCGACGGCCCGGGCCGCCAAGCTGGAGGCGAATTTCGCCGCCACGTCGGAGGAACTGGACAGCATCCGCGACTCGCTCAAAGCGGCCGAGCAACGCTCCAACACCGATGCGCTGACCGGGCTGGCCAACCGCCACTCGATGGATGAATTCCTTCGCCTCGCCCAGATCGCAGCGATGGAAAAGGACGAGCCGCTCAGCGTCTTCCTGATCGACATCGATCACTTCAAGAAATTCAACGACGATTATGGCCACCAGGTCGGCGATCAGGTGCTTCGGCTGGTCGCCAAGGTCTTGCAGGAAGGCGTTCGCGAAGTCGATCTCGCCGCCCGCTACGGCGGCGAGGAGTTGATCGCGGTACTCCCGGGCGCCGATCTGCAGGCTTGCACGGCCGTTGCCGAACGCGTTCGCCGGCGCATTGCCGAAGCGAAGCTGACACGCCGTGCGACGGGCAAGGAGATCGGCAGCATTACGGTATCAATAGGCGTGTCGCAATTCCGCCTCGCCGAATCCGCGGAAGCCATGATCGAGCGCTGCGACCGCGGGCTTTATCAAGCCAAGCGACTCGGCCGCAACCGCACGGTAACGGAAACCGAGCTCGAGCCAGAGGCCGGCGCGGCCTAAAGGCTTTATCCGTTCTGATTTAACAGAACCGCGCCTTCATCCTGTGTCGTTTGCAGAGTTGCCTTAATTCGTACGGGAGAAAAAGTCGCTATCCCGCTCCGGCGTGGAACTAATGCCGCAATCCTGGCTTATCGCAGACGCCCTACAGCCGGGAGTGTTTCATGAAAATCGCAGGGATGATTATGGCTGCCACCGCGGCCCTCAGCATCGCCGGGACGTCGGCTCTTGCCCAGCAACCGCGTACGGGAATGGTGACCAGAATAGACCGGATCAGCGGCACCATCACCATCAAGGATATGCCTGAAGGCACCACTGGCGCGAATACCGGCGCTGCAGCCGAAGAATTCAAGATCCAGGATGGCGCGCGGCTGAACGCCCTGCACGCCGGCGACAGGGTCACCTTCGCCGTGAACGACACGCCGGGGACCAAGACCATCACGAAGATCGACAAGACGGACGCGGTCACCAAGATCGAGAAGAAGTGAGGCGAAGCAGCATCCCACTTTGTGATGCATTGCTTCGATCAAAGACAGCGAGGCCCGGAGTGCCCTAAGGCAAATGACGTTTCCTTCGAAACGTCATTTTGCTTGGGGAGTCCGGGCCTCGTCGTCACCTGAGCCGCCCCATCCGGATCAAGGAGCCGCTCGGCATAAACGCACCTCAAGGCAATCGGGCCGGTGTTGCCTTGATCTGCCGCAAATCACCCGCTAGCGCGGCGACCGCTCGAGCGAAGCGCGAATTTCGGCGGCCGCCTCGTCGCAATACTCGTTCAACTTCTGGAATCGTAGCTGCAGCGCCAAGAGTTTGACGGCGCGTTTCGCCGGCCCTTCCCGATCAACATTAAACCTGTCTGCGGGCGATGGGCGGGACGCGGCGGCCTCTGCGGTTGCCAGCGCTGCTTGCATCGATGTGTCGCGACCGTTGGTGGAAGACATTTTGCACGCCTCACAAATACACAATCGGGCCGGATTCGATCCGGCGAACTTTTTGTGTGCTGGCGCGCTGGTGCTCCGACTTTGCACCGCACGGTGTGTTGTTTGGATGCCCGGCCGGGGTCGATTTGGTGGCAAAACACGGACGCCGGCGGCGAATGAGTGGCACGACCTCGTAGTCTTACGGACTTTCTGTCCACGATTAGGATACAATCGGCAACCAGCATTGCTGAATTGAGTCGTTTGTTGCTTCAGCGATAGTTCGATATGCCCGCCCAGCCTTCAGAAACCGGTCTGCCGCCGCGCTGCGAGATCTGCGGCGGTGGTACGGTCCAGATCGGAAAGCTGCCCCGGATCGGACTGCGTCCTCTCGTCTACGTTTATAAGTGCGACACCTGCAACCAGATCACTTCGATCGAGCCCGAGCGGCAGGACAGCCCTACCATCAGCCCTACCGTCACCCCGCCGATGCCGAAGTCGCGCGGCAAGAAGGCTCCGCACAGGGTCCCCCGGCGACAACCACACTGATCGCCGCCTTCAGAGCGCGACTTTCCTAATTCCTGAAAATGCCGCGATTGCGGCTGGACCGGGTTTCATCTCAGGAATGCCGCATGTATAGCTTCGGCCAAACTCCACATGAAGAAGAGGCAGGGCATGTCCGAGGGCTTCATTGACGAACTGCACAACGCGCTCGGCAAGGGCGCGGTGCTATCAGGCGCTGACATCGACGCGCGCTATCACCACGACCTCACCGGCAATCCGGTGCCCAAACCGCGCGCAGTCGTTCGCCCCAGAACGACGGAGGACGTCTCCGTGCTGCTGCGGCTCTGTCACCGCGAAGGCGTCCCCGTTACGACGCAGGGCGGCATGACCGGGCTGGTGCGCGGCGCGCTGCCGAATGCGAACGAAATCGTGCTGTCGATGGAGCGCATGAACAGCGTCGAAGAGGTCGATGCTTCGGCTGGCGTCACCATCGCGCAGGCCGGCACGCCGCTGCAAAAACTGCAGGAGCGTGTCGAGCAGGACGGCCTGATGTTTCCGCTCGACCTCGGCGCGCGCGGCAGCTGCACCATCGGCGGCAACATCTCGACCAATGCCGGCGGCAACCGCGTCATCCGTTACGGCATGACGCGTGACCTGATTCTCGGCCTTGAGGTCGTCACCGCCGACGGCACCGTTCTGAAGGGGCTGCGCAAATACATCAAGAACAACACCGGCATCGACTTAAAGCAGCTTTTCATCGGCAGCGAAGGCATCCTCGGCGTCGTGACGCGTGCTGCGCTGCGTGTCTTTCCCGCGCCGGCGGAGCGGCAGGTGGCGCTGTGCGCCCTGCCCTCGTTCGGCCAGGTCATGGCATTCCTGAAGCTGGCGCGGCAAAGTCTCGGCGGCGAATTGACCGCATTCGAAGTGATGTGGAATGCCTACTACCGCCAGACCGTCGAGCGTGTGAAGGGGGTGGTTGGCCCGCTGCCGACCCACCATGCCTTCTATGTGCTGCTGGAGGCCTCAGGAAGCGACGCTGAACGCATTCGGGACGGCCTCGAGAAGATGCTGGAGACGGCGATGGGAGATAATTTGATCCTCGACGCCACGCTTTCGACCTCGAACGCGTCCGTGGCTGCGATCTGGCGCATCCGCGATTCCAGCGTCGAACTCGGTCGCAGCTTTCCATTCACGGCACGGATGGGGTTCGATGTCAGTGTGGCCATCGACAGGATGGAGGAATATGCGGATACGCTGGATGCACGCGTCAAAGCGATCGATCCGCAAGCCTTCACCATCGTGATGGGACACGTCGGCGACGGCAATTTGCATCCCAGCGTGTATCACGAACATACGCCTGACAAGCACGATGAGTTCGAGAAGCTGGTCTACGACCTCACGGGCGAGTTCGGCGGCTCGATCTCGGCCGAACACGGCATCGGCATCCTCAGGCGACCCTATCTGAAAATGAGCCGCACCGAAGAGGAGATCGAAACCATGCGCACGCTCAAGCGCGCGCTCGACCCGAAGAACATCCTGAATCCTGGGCGAATTTTTACGGTGTGAAAGGCGTTTGGCGATCGCTTATCGAGCGTCAGGGCTACGAACTGATGCCGAGGTGATCGTCGGCCGCAGAAGCAGGTGGCGGCCCGGGTGGCAAGTTGTCCGGAGCCGGCTGTGTCGGGATATGCTTGGTGAATATCCGGATGACGCGGCCTTTGACGGGCGGCAGTTTGTCGAAGAGATCGGACGCGATCTCCTCCACCGCGTCCCGCAAGGCCACGAACTGCGCCTGCCTTGCGATGCTCTCGGTGCCCCTGACACCTCCGAGTTCATCCATCGCGGCATCGCTGATCTGGCATTCGACCGTCTCGCCGTCGTTCAGCATGGTGAACTTGAACGCAAGGCGTTCTCTGTCATGTCCAACAATTCTGTCCCGGGTCAACGGCATTCGACGATCAGCTTTGAACGGTAGGCGTGGCTAGAATCGGGTGAGAGGGCGCCGAAGCTTTCGTAATGCGCCAACACGTCAAAAATTGGCCGAAGCTGCGACCAAATCCACTACCTTGCTACGTCCTCGGGCTCATTTGGAATAGGCGTGGTCGTCTGCGCCGCGGTATGGCTGTTGGGGCTCCCCCTCGTGCGCCGACCACCATTCCATCACGGCCCGAGCGACCTGGTCCCACAGCAGCGTCGGAAGATCGGGCACCGCGATCCTGACCACGTGGCGATTGCATGAGGTATCGCGAAACCACTCCGCTGCGCCGAAATCAAAGCCGAAACTCCCCGCATGCCGCAGCGGCAATCCGGCTCTTCGCAGGTCGTCGCACAAATCCGCCGCCACTTGCTTCGTCTGCTTCTCGTCGAGCATTCGCTTCGGCGCCAGTGTGACATAGAGACCGTGCGCGAAATGCAGCTCCGCCGACGAGCCGGCAAGCCCGGATGCAAAACAGCGCGCCGTCCGCCTGCTGTTGCGCAAAATGGCCGCCATCCGCCTGTCAGTCAGAGCCCGATAGGCCTTCGTTCCGACGTAGGGCGGGAAATGCGCAGGGACCGCCGCGCCGCCGAACAGTCGCACGGCATTGCGCGTTTCGTTGGCGAGGTCCTCCAGCCGCTCCTGCTTGGCCGGGGCGACGCGCTTTTCGCAGGCGACGAAAACCGCCGAGCCGAGCCGGCCGTACTCCACCCCGAGGGAATCAAGCTTGGTATGGCTGCGCACCAGCGCGATCGGGACTTTCCAACGCCGTGCCCAGCTCACAACCCGGCGGATTCGCCCCGAGCCCGTCGAGAAGCAGGTCGTGTCGAAAATTACGAGATCGAGGCGCGGCCTTGCGCAACGGAGGGTCGCCTCGAATGCGGCAGCGGGCGTGCATGAATCGAACAGAAGAATTCGCGGTCGATTAGCACAAAGGGCGACCTCGTCCGGAGAGCTTTTCAGCGGGACCAGGCGAAACTGACGTGCATGATTTTCGATCAGCTCGAGGGTCTCGCCATAGGCGCCAGGCAAAACCAGGATGTCCGCCTCAGATGCCAAGCGTGCGAAGGCCAGCAGCAGTGCCGATATCGCCGCCATCCCCGAGGACGTATAGATGGTCTGGTTCGCCGATGTCGAATGGTCGTAAAAGGATGGGCCGCGCACTTCGAGGTCTGCGCGCTGATAATCGTAGCTGAACGTGAACGGCCCAGCGCGCAGCCGGCCCGGATGTGCCCAGGCTGTTTCCGTGAACGCCCAATCGTGCAGCGCATGCTGGGCCTTCAGGGCTGCGGCGATGTGAAATTTTTGTTCAATCACCTCGACCACCGAGGTCGGATGCCGCAGCGCCAAAGGAGTGTCGAGGAAACCGTTCAGCAACGTGATTTCCTCGTGTTTCCTGTCGAGATAAGCCTCAAGTGTTTCCATGGCTGGCTTCGACCGACCCTGCCCTGCGATAACGTGCCGGAAGGGCATTGGGTCCACGCCACAGAAAACGCATCGGTGCTCGGGCGAGCAAACCGTCTCCGACTTCAAACTGCGAGCAATTCACCGAGGGAACG
This sequence comes from Bradyrhizobium sp. AZCC 1577, assembly GCF_036924575.1. Classification (NCBI taxonomy): domain Bacteria; kingdom Pseudomonadati; phylum Pseudomonadota; class Alphaproteobacteria; order Hyphomicrobiales; family Nitrobacteraceae; genus Bradyrhizobium; species Bradyrhizobium sp. AZCC 1577. Next base: position 3,556,615 of record NZ_JAZHRQ010000001.1, on the reverse strand, counting down.
AAGTTGGCGCTATCTTGCGGCGCCGATCCGCCTGATGCCGGCAATCGGCGGCAAGGCGCCGGTGTGAACCGGCTCGCCCCGCGAGATTTCCGGCGACAGCGGCGCGCGGGCGGTGGCATCCGGGAAGCGGATCCTCATTTCACGGATGAAGCCGTCGAGCGTGTCGACGCTGGCGGCCATCTTGGCAATTAGCGCGAATTCGGCGCTATTGGAGGCGGCCGGCTTGCTCGCGGTCTCGAATGCGAACCGATCGGCCTCGCCGATCATCAGGGGCGCGTATTTCTCGCGGAAACGGGCCAGGCCGATCGCATCCTCGGCCAGCGCATAGCCGACCACGGCACGGATTATGTCGCTCTTCTCGGCTGCATTCAGCGGTTTGAAATCCCGCCAGCGGTCGGCGTAGTACAATTCGATCTGTTCGGAAGCTTCCCGCCACTGCCGCGACGCCCAATAGATGTCGGAGCGCAGCCGGATCGCTTCGCGGCCGGTGAGGTTGGAGATGATATCGAGCGCGAGGTCGTGGCGACCGACATCGCTCTGGGCCCGCGCCTCCAGGAGTAGCCGCTGCTGACGCAATTCGCCGGACAGATCGGAGATCCGCGTCAGGCGCAGCGCCGTGATCGCCCGGTCCGGCTTGCGGTTGGCCAGGTAGACCATGGCAAGCCGGGCCGCCACCTGCGCGCGCGCGGCGCCCTCCAGGCGTTTGTCGACCTGGTACTGCAACAGTTCGGCGGCCTGGTCGAGCAGGTCGACGGCAGCCAGCCGGTCCGCGAGGCGCCGGATCATTTCGTCGCCGCGCCGGCCGATCGGCGTCAATTCGCGATACTCATAGAACATGGCGAGCGCATCGACCGGCTTCATGTCGTCGCCCTTCTGGCCGAGATAGAGGTCCGTGAACAGTGCGGACGCCGCATCCTGGCCCTGCCGCGACAGTTCGGAGTTGGGCTGCAGCTTCGTCGCGGTCTTGGCGGCGGAGAGCGCCTCGGCATAACGGCCGTTTTCGGCATAGAGCTGCGTCAGCTTATTCAATGCCTTCAACTCGATTGCGTCGCCGCGCCAGATCACCGACAAGGTCTCCAGTTCGCGTATCAACTCGGCCTGGCCGAGCTCGCCGCGCCGGTGCCGCAGCAGGGCCTGCAGCAGACTCGCCTCTGCCGATGCCTCCCGGTCGCTGGATTGCGCCGCGAACCTGTAGGCGTCGAGCGCGTCCTTGTCGTGCCCCAACGCCTCGGCAAGACGCCCGCGCAGCACGGCGATCTCGGGCTTCATCTCGTTGGGAATGCCGATCACTTCCAACTCGCTGCGCCGCCGCGAGGCCCCGCCATAATCCTTTACCTCGAGCGAGGCCCGCATCGCGTCGGTGATGATGATTCGCTGCAGTTCCAGCGGCAGCGCGGCGATCGAGAATTCGGCGTTCTTGAACTTTTCACGCGCGTCCACCCATTTTTCCTGGCGGGCGAACGCGAACCCTTTCCACAATTGGGAATCGTAGCCGTTGCCGATCGCTGGATTGGCAAGGTCCTTCAGCGCGTGTTCGGGATGGCCAATCAAGATGCTGGCGACCGCATGCACCATCAGCACGGCGCCGTCTTCGTTCCCCGGGTTGGTTTCGGAGAGGATGAGGTTGGTCACCCCTCTCGCCTCCTGATACATGCCGCGCGACATGTAGAAGTTCGCAAGTTCGAGGCGAGCGTGCGTCTTTTGCTCGGGCCTCGCGGCGGCCGCTGCCTTGATCAGCGCATCCAGCCGGGCAAGAAACTTTTCTTCCCGGTTCTTGCGCCATTCATCGGCGTCGAACAGCGGCCTGACCGCCGCGGTGGCGCGTTCGGCCGCGACGTCGGCGGACGACAGCGTCAATCCGCCGGGCCGGCCGAGCATCACCTTGTCGGCGCCGACCTCGGCGTTGATATCATCGGAATTCGGATGAACGACCACACCGTGCACCGATTCCAACAGCGACAGTTCGACGAAATCCTGCCGTTTGATGAGGCCACGGGTCGGTGGCGGCGCGGTCACGACCCACAGCGTATCGCCTGCGTCGGGATCGACCAGCCGGTGCATCGCGCCGGGATTGGCCAGCGGCACGGTGACATTGGCAAGCGCGGGATCAGTAATATTTCGCAGCACCATCAGCGGCAGCGGCGGTGTCTGCCCGCGGTCGGCGAAGGTCAGCGTCCACTCGGCGCCGTTGGCGCGGCCTTCGCTTTCGAGCGAAGGGATCTGCGGCCGGTTGAGGCGGATGCGGACGGCCTGACCCTTTTCCAGCGACAGCCGGCTGACATCGCCGATGATGGCGCCGCCCTTGCTACGGATCGGCTCGATATCTACCGGCTTGGTCTGGTCGAATACCAGCCATACCGTGTCGGCACGGCGAAACAGCGCAGCCGGGGTCGGCGCGGCAAAGGAGAACGTCACGCGCAGGCCGTCACTGTCACGCCTTGCCTCGACGACGGGGGTCTTGTCCTTGGCACCACTTTCCGGCGGCTCTGCGGAAGACTGAGCCTGCTTGGATGCCACGGGCTTTGGCGCCTCCGCCGCGGCGGCCTGCAACGGTTCGGCGGGCTGCGCCGCTTTCGCGACTGCCGCCGGAGGCGACGTCTTTTCCGGTGCGGCGGCCATCTTCTCGGTCGGAGGGATAGCGTTGCCATTGGCTGGCGGCGCCTTTTCGAGGCCAGGCATTGCGGCCTCCGCAGCGGCCGGTGCTTCATTCACCTGCACGGGCTTGATTTCGATCCTGGCCTGTTCGGCAATCATCTCCGACGTGACGGGCGGAATCTCGGCCGGCTGCTGTGGTGGCAGCGATTCCTTCATGGCCTTGTCGCGCGCGATCCGCGACGCAGGTCCTGGCTTGGCCGGCACGACCGGTTTGGCCGCGGCTTGCGGCTCGGCCAGCGCCGGCTTTTCCGGCTGCTGGAAGGCGACGTCGATCACATAGTTCTTTTCCTCGCGGAAGGAATGCACGTCGACCTCGCCGATCAGCAGAATGTCGACGGCGGAAGAATCAACGTCGGCGCGCTGGTTGATCGAAGCGATGTTCGGCGGCGCCGCCACCTTCGCATCCGCCAGGTCGAAATTGAGCACGCTGTTGAACTGCAGCGTCAGCTTCTGATCGTTCAGCACCGACGAGACGTTGACGCCGTCGGGCATCTCGAACACGAAGCGGACGAAAGTCGGCTGCACCGAGGCGCGGACACGCACCGGCGGCTTCTTTTTCGCGGACGCCACCGCAAGCTGCGCGCGGAGCGCGCGCTCGGCGGCCCGCGCCCGCTCCGCCAGTTCGCGAACGACCGCGGCAGGAAGCGGGGGCGGCGGCCCGGTCCAGCTATCGGGCAGGAAGTCGACGAAGATCCGCTCCCCCGCCGTCATGGTGTTGACGGTTGCCCGCCGCGCCAGCGACAGCCGGATCGCGGTGCCGTCGGGATCGCGCCGCGCCGAGCCGACATAATCGGGGACCGCGTCCGACAGTTTGTCGACGGGAATATCCACCGGGCGCTTGAAGTGGATGATAATGATCGAACCCGCGGTCGAAACGTCGGATTCGACGTCCTCGGCCAGTTTCAATACCAGCCGCGCGAAGCCGCCTCCGGCCGTAAAGGTCGCCTCCCCTCGGACCGGATCGTCGGCACGGCTGGGCTGCGAAAGCGTCAGGCCGGCGAATAACAAAGCAACAGCAAGGGGCTGGCCGAGATAGTTGTGAAGGCAACGCCGCGCCGCCCGCGCCAATGCGCGGCCCGGCGACCCAGTTTCAGCGGCAGCCCTTCGCCCCATCCAGAAGATCTCGTGCCTCGATGAATTCTTCGGCGAAGCGCTCTCGCCCGCACGTTGGAATCTTGGATTGGCCGGCTTAAGGCTTTGTTAACGTCAACCAATTGATTTCATTGAAGGGACAATGGGCTACGGCCTCAATCAATTACACATCGTAATGGGTCGGTATCCGGACCTTTCTCCGGGTCACCGCTCAAACGTCGCGAGCCTCGGGCCGCAGCGATCACCATCACGCCCGTGCCATGATTGATCTGCATTATTTATCTCACGCAGCGTTGGAACTAACATCGGCGGTTCCGTCTTAGGGAAACAATGGACCCGGGAAGCGGGGCCGGCAGTCGATCAACCAACGCTCCCGGGTCGCTAACCTGCCTCAGGCAGCCAATTCGGAGTGCGTGAAATGGCAACCCAGATCGTGATGGATCGTACTGGCGACACCCGGCATACTTTCGACGTCCATGACCGCGCGGAGGTCGAAAAGGCCGAGCGGCGCTTTATGGAATTGACCGGCGCAGGATTTACCGCAGCGGTCCGAACGGGACCCGGCGAGCAACGGGTTATCCGCTCCTTCGATCCGACGGCGGAAGAAACGCTGTTTTATCCGCGTCTCGTTGGCGGCTGACGGCAGTGACCCAGCAGATCGTCCTTGCGATTTGCTCATTTGTGCTGGCTCTACTCGGTACGGTGCTGCTGTCGGCGCTCTCGCTGGCAGTGGCGCGGTCCGGCTCCTGCAGCAAATCGTTTCGCTTCGAGACTGAGGCGCGAGCCCTTACGCTCTTGAAGGATTGGCTATCGCCGAAGCAGCGGGCCTCTTACGAGCGATTCCGGTATTTCGACGTCGTCGGGAGCCACACCGGGACGCGCTACCGGATCCATCATGGGACGCAGACGAACATCGAGGAAATCAACGGCGCCGGCCAACATGTCTGCAAATGGTGCTTTGTTCCCGATGGCGACCTCGTCGCTGGCGATGTCATGCTGGCGCAGAAAATTGCCCTTGAAACCAACGAGCGCGGCGCGCTCGCCGTAGCTCACCGCTCGTTTGTCTCGTCAGGGCCGCGCAGGTTCTGACCGGACGCGTCAGTACCCTTCGCCGGGCAGCCATCCTGCGTCAGTTCGGCCTTTGCTGCAGGATTTTGCCTTCGATTTTCGGCAGCTCGGCCGTGGACGTGGACTTATCGGTGCCGGCGGCGCGGCGGGCCAGTTCGACCGTCAGCCGTTCGGCCGCTTCCGGCTGCATCAGGCCCAGAATGTCCGACATCTTCCGCGGCGCAATCTGGGAGGCGATTTCGTAGAGCACGGACATTTCCAGCCGATCGAACACCTTGGCGGCGTCCTTCGGCTTCATGCCCTCGTACATCGTGATGATGCCCTTGAAGCGGGCAGCGTCCTGTTCGGCCTTTTGCCCGCTCGCTGTCGAGATCCGTGCCTCGGTGGCCTTCATTTCCTCGACACGGCCCTCGATGCGCTTCTCGGCTGATTTCAGAAGGCTTTCGCGAATTTCGATTTCACGCGCGCGCTGCTCCAGTTCCTGGCGCCGCGCCTGCAGCCGTTCCAGGATGGCGCGCTCCGACGGCGACACCGATTGCGGGTTCTGGTCGGGAAACACCACGACGCCGTCGGGCTTCGGCGCCTCGGTAGCCGGCGCTGCCGGCTTCGGCGCCTCTTCCTTTTTTTCTTCCTTCTTGACCGAACCGGTGATGTCGGCGGTATCCGATATCGAGCCACCGGGGTAGCCCAGATTGTCCTGCGCCCAGGAGCGCTTGGTTGGCTGGCTGACCTGATAATCGAACACGTATCCGCCATCGATCACGAGGCCGGCGACCTTCAGCACTGCAAGGCCGAAGATCGCGACCAGCACGACCGGAATGACACGGATATCGCGAAACGATTTCATGCGGCGAGGCCACTGGCCTTTCGGCGTTCGGAGAATGCTTCAGCCGCCGCGGCTACCGCCTTGGCTGTTGAGACCCTGGGTGCCGCGGGTTCGGCTTCTTGCGAGGGCCGCGCCGCGATCGCGATCTTGGACAGCCGTCGAATGACGCCGTCGCCTTCGGCAAGCATGCCCTTCAGATGACCCGCCATCTGGGTCGCGGCGGCGAGTTGGCTGCCGAGATTCTCGTTGACGTCGCGCACGGTGTGCTTGAGGCCGCCGATCGCCCGCTCGGCGATTTCGGTTGCCGTGATCAGTTCAGCGATCGTGGCTTTCAGCGAATGCTCGTCCGCCTTCAGCCGCTTCAGCCGCTTGTTGAGCAGCATGCAGTAACCGATCGTGAGCAGTAGCAAAACCGCCACCAGACTCTCGATTACAATGCCAAGGAAATGACTCATTGTGCCTCCATCAGCTTGGTTTGCTCGTCGGCCTTCTCGAACATCGCGAAGGTGGTATTCGGTTTGCGCAATTGCTTGGTGACGCGGATGGCGACGCGGTCGCCGACCCGGCCCATCCGCCCTTCGGTCAGGGTGACGTTTCCGCAGCGGACCGACACCAGCGCATCGGGCCGCATCTCCAGCGGCAGCGTGTCGCCGACCTTCAGCTTCATCAAATGCTTGAGCGGAATGTCGGCTTCATACAGCACGGCATCGACCGATATCTCGGCCTGCGCCACTTCGGTGGCGAAGTGCCCTTCCCAGATCGGATCGCGGCCGAACTTTTCGCCCATGAACATCTGCAACAGAACCGGGCGGATCGGCTCGATCGTCGCATAGGGCAGCAGCAGTTCGATGTTGCCGCCGCGGTCTTCCATGTCGATGCGCAGCCGCACCAGGATCGCGGCGTTGGCAGGCCTGGAGATCGCGGCGAAGCGCGGATTGGTTTCCAGCCGGTCGATCGAGAACGTCACCGGCGACAGCGGCCGGAACGCCTGCTCGGCGTCTGAAAGCACCACCTCGACCAGCCGCTTGACGAGGTTGGTTTCGATCGTGGTGTAGGGCCGACCCTCGATGCGCAGCGAGGTCTGACCGCGGCGGCCGCCGAGCAGCACGTCGATAATCGAATAGATCAGGCTGGAATCGACCGTCGCAAGGCCGAAATTCTCCCATTCCTCGGCCTTGAACACGCTGAGCACGGCCGGCAAGGGAATTGAGTTCATGTAATCGCCGAAGCGGACCGAGGTGATGCGGTCAAGCGAGACTTCGACGTTGTCGGAGGTGAAGTTGCGCAAGCTCGTGGTCATCAGCCGCACCAGGCGGTCGAACACGATTTCGAGCATCGGCAGACGCTCGTAGGACACCATCGCGGAATCGATGATGGCGCGAATGCCGGAATGGTCGTCGAGATTGACATCGCCGACGGTGAAGCCGAGCAGATTGTCGATTTCTTCCTGCGACAGAACCCGCTCGCCGGAATTCTTGTTGCCGAATTCGCGGCCGCCATCCTCGACCATGGCCGCCCACTGCAGCGCCATGCTCTCGGAGAGTTCATTGGCGGCAGCCTCTTCCGCAGCCGCCGCGGGATCTTCGGAATCCAGCGAGGCTTCCCATTGCGCGGCAATGGCGTCCTGGTCCATCTGGTCTTGATTGCCGGCCATGATGCTAGATCCGCCCCATCACTGCACGACGATTTCCTTGAACAGCACGGCGCTCACCTGCTGCGGCGCCACCGCGTTGTTGACGCGCTTGGTTAGCTCTTCCTTGAGGCGAAACAGGCCCGCCGAACCGTTGATGTCGGAGGGACGCAATTCGCGCAGGTAGGTCTGGAACAGATCGGTGACGCGCGGCAGGTTCGGCTTGATCGCCTCGACCTGCTTCTCTTCCTTGATCTCGAGCACGACCTTGACGCGGAGATATTGCACCCGCTCGCCCGGGGCGCCGACCAGGTTGACCATCATATCGGGCACTTCGACGAAGGACGGCGGCTTCAACGGCGGCGCTTCGGCGTGCTTCTCCTCGCCGTGGCCGCGCATGAGGAAGAACCAGCCGGCGCCGGCGCCAAGGATGGCGACGAATCCGGCGACCGCAATGATCAGCTTGAGCTTGCCCTTTTTCGACGATGCGGCTTCTGCGCCGTCTACGCCTTCCGCCTGCTCGTTGTCAGCCATTGCCCCGCCCGCTTCGATTCCGGAAACGAACGCGGTTGCCACCAGCCTGGGTAACGATGCCCCCACAACGCGAAACAAAAGCCGCCAGCGCACACGCGCCCTCTACACGTGCAACGCTAGGGTAATAATGGTTAACGGAACCTTTCCATTCGCGCCCAACTGGGAAAAATCTGCCGGGCAAACATGGTCAACAAGACCTTTCTGCCGCCCCCTCCGCCCGCAGAAAAATGCCTAACCCCTTAAAAAATCAACCCTTCCGGACTTGGCACGGCTTTCGCTGAGTAAACGGCGTGGACCCGCCGGCTTGGGAGAGCCCAAAGGTTTACGACGGATCCGGATTACGGGCTTGGGAGAGCCTGCTTCGGATCGATCAAGGGGAGAACCACCGATGGAGAATATGCTTCTCGTCGGACTTTCGCGGCAGATGACGCTGGAACGGCAGTTGGATGTCGTTGCCAACAATGTCGCGAACATCAACACGACGGGCTTCAAGGCCGACCGCTCGCTGTTCGAGGAATATCTGCGCTCGCCGGCGCATGAAGACAATTTCGTGCGCGCCGACCGCCGCGTGTCCTTCGTGCACGACCGCGCCACCTTCCACGATTTCTCGGCCGGTCCCTCCGAGCAGACCAAGAACCCGCTCGACGTCGCGATCGACGGCAACGCCTTTCTGGTGGTGCAAACGGCCGCCGGCGAGCGCTACACCCGTGACGGTGGCCTGCAGATCAACAACCAGGGCCAACTCGTGACCGCGAGTGGCGATCCGGTGCTGGGGACCTCCGGTCCGATCGTGTTCCAGCCGACCGACAAGGCGATCAACATCGCCGCCGACGGCAATATCACGGTTCTTGAGGGCACCGGCAGCACCGACTCCATTCGCGGCAAACTGCGGCTGGTCTCCTTTGCCGACCCGCAGAAGCTCGTCAAGGAAGGCGGCAACCTCTACTCGGCGGGTCAGGGCGTCGCCGCCCAGCCCGACACCACTTCGCGGGTGCGCCAGGGCTTCATCGAAAAGTCGAACGTCAATTCGGTCCACGAAATGAGCCGCATGATCGAGATCACGCGCACCTACACGCAGATCTCGGCGATGCTGCAGCAGCAGCACGACCTGCACCGAACCGCAGTCGAGAAACTCGCCGACGTTCCGGCATAACACTTAAGGCATAGATCGATGCGCGCACTTTACACAGCAGCGACCGGCATGGCGGCACAGGAACTCAACGTTCAGGTGATCTCCAACAACATCGCCAATATGCGCACCACCGGCTACAAGAAGCAGCGCGCGGCATTCCAGGACCTGATCTATGACCATGTGCGCCGCGTCGGCGCGCAGGCTTCCGACCAGGGCACCATCCTGCCGGTCGGCGTCGACATCGGCGGCGGCGTCAAGACCGTCGGCACGCCGCGGCTGATGGGCCAGGGCACACTGTCGCCGACCGGCAACGACCTCGACGTCGCGATCCGCGGCGAAGGTTTCTTCAAGATCCAGGTGCCCGACGGCACCTATGCCTATACCCGCGACGGCTCGTTCATGATGGACGCGCAAGGCCGCGTCGTCACCGCCCAGGGCAACCCGGTGCAGCCGACGATCACGATCCCGCAGAATTCCTCGCAGATCACCATCAACGCGCAGGGTCAGCTCACGGTGATGCTGCCGGGCTCGACCACGCCGACGCTCGTCGGCCAGATCGGCCTGACCCGGTTCATCAACAAGGCCGGCCTCAATCCGATCGGCGACAATCTGTTCACGGACACCCCGGCCTCCGGTACGCCACAGGACGGCATCGCCAACACTGACGGCTTTGGCGACATGCAGCAGGGCAACCTCGAACAGGCCAACGTCGAGGTGGTGACCGAAATCTCCGACCTGATCGCCGCCCAGCGCGCCTATGAGATGAACGCCAAGGTCGTCAGCGCGGCCGACCAGATGCTGCAATCCACCTCAAACATGTTCCGCTAGAGGACTGGTCATGATCGCCCGCGCCCTCCTCCTGGCCGCCGCCCTGATCGCCGCATCGAGTACGGCCGCTGTCGCGCAGACCCGGGAAAGCATCGCGAACCGCAACGTGATCGTCACGCCCGTGCTGCGTGCCAACGTGCAGGTATCGGGCGACCTCGTGCGGATCGGCGACGTGATCGACAACGCCGGCAGCGCCGCGCAGATCGCGATCTATCGCGCCCCGGATCTCGGCACCACCGGCTCGCTGCCGGTAGCGCAGGTGCTCAACACGCTCCGTGCCCATCATGTGATCGGCGTCGACACCCGCGACCTCAGGGAAATTTCGGTAACGCGTCTGGCCCGCCTGCTCGAAGGCAAGGACATCGAGCTGCAGGTTGCACGCGCGCTGGAGCGCCGCAATGGTCTCGGCGACGCCGCCAATCTGTCGATGACCTTCGACCGCGATCCCGGCGACGTCAGGCTGGATGCCGGCTTTAGCGGTAGCCTGCAGGCGACCATCGTGCGCTACGACAATCGCAACGGCCGCTTCGACGTCACCTTTGAGATCGCCAACGAGAACGGCGCCGCTGCTGCCAAGCTGCGTTTTACCGGCACGGCGATCGAGACCGTCGAGGCCGCGGTGCTGGCGCGAAACGTCGAGCGCAATGAGGTCTTGAAATCGTCCGACGTGGTGATCGAGCGTCGCCCGAAAGCGGAAGTCGGCCCTGATGCCGCTGCGCGCGATCGCACGGTGGGCATGCAGGCCCGCCGCCAGCTCCGCGCCGGCCAGGCCATCAGGACCGCAGATCTCGCCAAGCCCGATTTGGTACAGCGCGACCAGAACGTCATGTTGATCTACGAGACGCCCGGAATCTACCTCACCATGCGCGGCAAGGCGCTGGACAGCGGCACCGAAGGTGACGTCGTCACCGTCATGAACCTGCAGTCGAAGCGCACGGTGTCCGGCACCGTAACTGGCCGTGGGCAGGTCTCGATCTCACCGCCGGCGCCTCGCCTGCCGCAGACCAGCGAGGCCACCTCCTCGCTCGGCAAAGCACCCGCACCCGTCGCCGTAGCTACCGTCAGTTCGCCAGTCGCTCCAAAAGCCGAGTAATGTAAATGTCAGTCACCCGTCTCAACCGTCTCGCTCTCTCCGGCGCCATGCTGTCGCTGGCCGCCTTCGCGAGCGGTTGCTCCTCGATCGACCGTCTGTCGCAGATCGGCGAAAAGCCGAAGCTGACCGAGATCGAAAACCCGACCACGCAGCCCGGCTACAAGCCGGTGCAGATGCCGATGCCGAAGCCGGAGCAGGCCTCCTATAACGCCAACTCGCTGTGGCGGAATGGCTCGCGTGCCTTCTTCAAGGATCAGCGCGCGGCGCGTATCGGCGACCTCCTGACGGTGACCGTCAACATCACCGACAAGGCCAACCTGTCCAACGAGACCCAACGCAGCCGCTCGGCCAAGGAAGACTCGGGGATCACCGATTTCATTGGGTCAAGCACGATCACGCAGGCAAACAAGATCCTGCCCGGCAAGATCCTGACCACGGACTCGACGTCATCGAGCGACGGCAAGGGCTCGGTCAACCGCCAGGAAGCGTTGCAGACCAACGTCGCGGCCGTGGTCACGCAGGTGCTGCCGAACGGCAATCTCGTGGTCGAAGGAAAACAGGAAATCCGCGTCAACTTCGAGATCCGCGAACTGATCGTCGCCGGCATCGTCCGCCCCGAAGACATCCAGAGCGACAACACCATCGATTCCACCAAGATCGCGCAGGCCCGCATCGCCTATGGCGGCCGCGGCCAGATCACCGACGTGCAGCAACCCCGTTACGGGCAACAGGTGATGGACGTGCTGCTGCCGTTCTAGTTTCTCCCGAGCTCCCACACTCCATCGCGAACCTAGGCGCGATGAAGTGTATCAACGCGGCCTCCGTCAGTCTCCCCTAGCGGAGGCCGTGGTCGTTTTGTGATCCAAGGAGCCGCATCATCTTAGAGCTTGCTCCAGTGCAAGCCGCCTGCCCCTCATCGTCTTCCCGTGTTGGAACCGAACCTACCCGCCGGCGTTCCTGACAGCAACCATCTGCATGGAGGCTAATCATGGGCCGCGGAATGCCATCGATGACTGCTCTGCTCGGGCTGCTCGCCATTGCGGGATATCAGAACCGCGACAAACTGGCAGAACTTCTCAAGGGCGTTGGGGGCCAGCCGAACACAGGCGGTGGACAGCAGCCGCTGGGCGGCTTGCTGGGCAATTTGAGCGGCATGTTGGGCGGCGCCGGGGTTGGCGGCCTGCTCAACGGCGGGATCGGCGAGTTGCTCGAAAGTTTCAAGCAAAACGGCCAGGGCGAGAAGGCTGAATCCTGGATCAACCAAGGCCCGAACAAGGATGTCTCGCCTCCGGAATTGAAGCAAGCGATCGGGTCCGACGTACTTGCACAACTCGAACAGCAGACCGGACTTTCGCAGGAGGAGATCTTGGCGAGATTGTCTCGCGAGCTTCCGGCAGCCGTCGACAAGTACACACCGGACGGCCGTTTGCCCGCAGCATGAGTTAATGGACGTGACATTGGGGCAAACAACAGGGAGCATCGAGATGGGCATACTTTGGACGATCATCATTGGCTTCATTGCTGGCGTGATTGCGAAATTCATTATGCCCGGAGACAATGAGCCCTCGGGCTTCATTCTCACCACCATACTGGGCATCGTCGGCGCTTTCGTGGCGACCTATCTCGGCCAGGCGCTCGGGTGGTACAGCCCCGGAGAAGGCGCGGGCCTGATCGGTGCGATAGTCGGCGCCATCATTGTACTCTTCGTCTACGGCCTCTTCGCCGGCCGGCAACGGCGAGCGATTTAAGAACTAGATCTGATGGTTTCATCGTCGGGCTTGGGTTTGGATCAGCGGAGCGGTCCGTCGTCCCCTAGCGAACTCAGGCACGAGACGATTCAACGCGGTCTCCGTGAGTTCCATTGGGCGGAGACCGCGATTCATCGCCGTGCCGCACCGGCGATTAAGTTGGAGCGACGACGCGGAGGGGTCCTGTCGATCACTAGAGCACTAGCTCGGGCGTCCGACATCATGACGCGGCACGGCCGGGCGGTTCAGGCGACCGATCTGCAAGGCGAACCAGTTCGGATCGGCCTCCTGTCCGATTTCCCAGGCATCTCCGCCTATCTGTACAGGGTATTGTCCATCGCCTTCGTTATCGCCGTCATGTTTTGGACGGTGTCCGCTGTGCGGCGCCGGCGCTCCAGGTTCCTGACACGTGCAGGCATCGTGATCGTGATGTGGACGGCTTCGATCGCGACGGCCGCCGGCGCCCACACCCTCGACGTGCTGGCGATACCTGATTCCCGCAGTGCCGATGGTGGGCCTCATGCTGTCCCTTTTCACCGTCGAACTGGCCGAAACGGTCGCATGCCGAGATTGTCGAACTTACGGTCTCCGCCGATCAGGAGTAAAATGACCCGACGTCCGCGGGCGCTCGTGCCCGGAGGCGGGCCGGCTAGACATCGTGGCAACTCTTCGTCACGCCCGTTGGCAAAAAGCTGAGGTTTGCCCATCGATCCACACGGCGAATTCCATGACCGATCCCGAGCGTTTGGAAGGTATTCCTGGCCGCTACTGGCACCGGCTCGAAGACGGGCGCATCCAGTGCGATGTCTGCCCGCGCTACTGCAGGCTTAACGAAGGCCAGCGTGGCCTGTGCTTCGTGCGTGGCCGGCAGGATAACCGGATCGTGCTCACGACCTACGGCCGCTCCTCCGGATTCTGTGTCGATCCAATAGAGAAGAAGCCACTGAACCACTATCTGCCCGGAACTCCTGTGCTGTCGTTCGGTACCGCCGGGTGCAACCTGACCTGCAAGTTCTGCCAGAACTGGGACATCTCCAAAGCGCGAGAGTTCGACCGGCTCCAGGACACAGCCTCGCCGGAAGATATTGTCGAGGCCGCGATTGCCACGGGCTCGCGCTCCATCGCCTACACCTATAATGACCCTGTCATCTTCCTCGAATATGCCGTGGACGTCGCAAGGGTGGCGCGCCGGCGCGGGATCAAGAACGTGGCGGTTACAGCGGGCTACATCGATGCGGCGGCACGGGAGGAGCTTTACACCTTCATGGACGCCGCCAATGTCGACCTCAAGGCGTTCACCGAGGCGTTCTACAATCGGCTGTGCACCGGGCGTCTCGGCGCCGTCCTCGAAACGCTCGAGTATCTGAGACACAGGACGAAGGTCTGGCTCGAAATCACAACGCTGCTGATCCCGGGTCACAATGACAGCCCGGAGGAGGTGAAAAAACTGAGCGAATGGGTGATGACAAGGCTAGGACCTGACGTGCCCTTGCATTTCACGGCCTTCCACCCTGATTACAAGATGCTGGATCTGCCCCGTACGCCGGCCCTCACCCTGACGACGGCTCGCGACATCGCGCGCAAGGTCGGGCTGCAGTTCGTCTACACCGGAAATGTCCATGACGAGCGGGGCCAAAGCACGTACTGTCCGGGCTGTGGTGAGCGGATCATCGGCCGAGATTGGTATGACATCACCACTTGGCGACTCACCGGCGACGGCCGTTGCGGCATTTGCTCCACTGCAATCCCCGGCTTGTTCGAGGCACGCCCGGGCAACTGGGGACAGCGGCGCGTCCCGATTCGGATCGGCAGACTGGAACGCTCTTGAGCGAGATGATGCCGGCGTCGGGGCGCCTCACAGCTGCGCGTTAGCGGGAGCCTGATTAGGAGGTCGCGATGAAGATTGACAGCACGATATTTGGCGCGATTACGATTGACGGAAGGACGTATGAGCACGACGTGGTCGTTCGCCTTTCCGGCGAAGTTGTGAAGCGGAAAAAGAAGCTATCAAAGAAGCTGTATGGTACCTCGCACGTGCTTTCAAAAGACGAGGCAAAGTTTCTCTTCGAGAAGGGGTGCGACCAGGTCGTGATTGGCTCGGGTCAGATGGGTAACGTGCACCTATCGCCGGAAGCTGAAGCTTATTTCGAAAGAAAGGGCTGCGAGGTCGTGTTGAAGCCGACACCCGAGGCAATACGGATGTTCAACCGGTCGCGCGCAAAGAGAATCGGCCTCTTTCACGTGACCTGTTGAAGAAATGCCCTGGTGAACCCGTGAATCCACGTTGGATCAGCCGGATCGGCGCCCCGCTCATCGCTCTTGTTTTGACCGTTGCGACGTCGGTTTCGACCGTGCACGCCGTTGAGGATGCTCGCAAGGTGAGCGTGGTGTCCTTCGGCCTTTTCGGCGATCAAGGCGTGTTTAGAAGCGAGGCGACCGGCGCGGCACGGGTCGTAGCGGGCCGTTTCGGGAACGCCCCGATCAACGTGCAATACAATTCGAAGAAAGGCGGAGGTGCAACGATCGAAGGCCTGGCCATGTCCTTGCAAGCGGCGGCCAAAGGGATGGACGCCGACAACGACATTCTGTTTTTGATTCTCACCTCGCACGGTTCCCGCGCCGGCCTTGCAATCAAAGCGGGGCGGGTTACGCAAACGCTCACTCCGTCCAATCTCGCCTACATGCTGGCGCGGACTGGCATGCGATACAAGGTGCTGGTCATCTCGGCCTGCTATTCCGGGGTCTTTATCCCTCGTCTCGCGAACCCTGATACGCTGGTAATCACCGCGGCCGATGCCGACCATCCATCGTTCGGCTGCCGGGACAAAGCCAAGTGGACCTATTTCGGCAACGCCTTTTTCAATATAGCACTCCGGCAGGCTAAGAGCCTGAAGGACGCCTTTGTTGTTGCGCGCTCGCTCGTCAAAAAGCGAGAAGTGCGCGAGCGTTTCGAGCCGTCGAATCCCCTAATGGCAGGCGGCGAAAACGTGCACCCGTTGCTCATTGCGCGTCCTTGAGCGCCGGTCGCCTTCGCGGCCGACGCCTGTCTGCCGAAGAACCTCGTCCGTATTGATCTACTGACCGAAATGCGCCGCATGTCTGGCACTGGCCCCGAGCCGAGATTCTCTCGATTAATGCCTGGTCCGGTGTCGGATGCGCCTTACGCCACTCCTTGAGAAGGAAACGCCTGCTCATACAGAAGAACTCACGATGCCAGCGCGGTTAGAAGCATCCGCGCGAGATCGGCGCTGAGGTAAGGCTTCGGCAGCAGCAGCACGCCAGCATCGAGACGGCCGTGATGTACAAGGGCATTCTCCGCATAGCCAGAGGTATAAAGCACTTTGAGCCCTGGGCGTCTTTTGACCCCCTCGGTCGCGAGCTGGCGGCCATTCATTCCACCGGGGAGCATTACGTCAGTGAACAGCAGGTCAATGCGTTCGGGTCCATCGATGATTGCCAGCGCCTCGGCAGCATTGCCGGCCGCGAGCGCGTGGAACCCGAAACGGGTGATCTGCGCCACGACGTATTCGCGAACCAGCGGGTCGTCCTCGACAATCAAGATAGACTCATCGCTGTGTTCGCCCGCATACCCGCCAGTCTCGCCGGCGGGTGCCTCCGGGCCACCACCCGTGGCCTGCGGCAGGTACAGCTTCACGGTCGTGCCGTGGCCCTCTTCGCTGTAGATCTTGATGTGTCCATTCGACTGTTTAACGAAGCCATAGACCATGCTGAGGCCGAGCCCTGATCCCTTCCCGGCCTCCTTGGTGGTAAAGAATGGTTCAAACACCTTTTCGAGCAGGCTGCTGGGGATTCCGTCCCCCGTGTCACTTACTGCAATCATGACGTAGTTGCCCGGTCTAACCTCGCTGTTCACGCGAGCGTAGTTCTCGTCGAGCACCACATTCTTGGTTTCTAACGTCAGCTTCCCGCCGTTAGACATGGCGTCACGCGCATTTAGGGCGAGATTCAGGATCGCGGTCGAGAGCTGACTGGGATCAATCAGAGCCGGCGCGGAATCGTGCGCCAGCATCGATTCAATTTCGATGTGTTCGCCGAGGGTCGGCCGTAGCAGACTCGCTGCATCGATCACCAACGCGTTGACGTCGGTATTGCGCGGCTGCAGCGGCTGTCTACGGGAGAAGGCCAACAGATGCTTCGTCAGCTCAGCTCCCCTAGCTGCGGCTCCGCTAATCAGATTGGTGATCTGAGCGAGATGTGGACGATCCTTGACCGCATCGCTGAGGATCTCGATGGTCCCGGTGATCACAGTCAGAATGTTGTTGAAGTCGTGGGCGACGCCACCGGTGAGCTGGCCGATGGCTTCCATCCTCTGCGCTTGCCGGACCTTGGATTCGGTCGCCTCTTTCTCCTCAAAGCGCCTGACCATGGCCTCAGCTTCGCGGCGTTGCCTGACTTCCTCCTCAAGTGCCGCATAGGCACTCGCAAGCTGGATGCGCGTGGGCAGCACCAGGATCCGCGGCAGCAGCAGCAGTAGTGCTGCCGCGATCACGACGGAGATCAGCGCCAGCAAAGCTTTGGTCAGGGCCTCGATTTCATAAGCCGGCACCCACATGGTGTAGATCGACAGCAGGCGGGTCACTCCGCAGACCGCGACGAAGATCGCGAATGTCAAGAATACGCCCCGGAACATCAGCTCATGGTGGCGCCGCCACACGAAGAACGCGAGGACGAACGCCGTGGCAAAGAAGGCGCCGGCGAGTATCGCGTCGGAAATGACATTCAGCCAGATCAGTTCCGGCTTCCACAATAAGCACGCGCCGTGCGCGGTGAGCGTCGACATGTGGATAGCTCCAACAAGCGGCTGCAAGCATGCAACCGCAATCCTCCGATCCGTCCGTCGGAGCGACGGAAATTATTCAGGTTTTTCGCCACCCGCACAAGCGCAGCGCTACCTCGGCGAATGTTGCTGCGCCCGCACGAGAGCCATCAAACCCGCATGTTGCATTCCCGGGAACAACCAGGCGGAGGTTTCGTCGAGGCTCAACAGATTGGCTTTCGGAACGGCCCTCCGCTGGGCGTGCCGGCCAAGCCTCGGATGTCAGTGGCCTTTAGCGGACATGTCTGCCAGACCAACTGATGCCGATTTCGTGGGCAAACCGACATGCGGCTGGACGCGCCGCATCCACATCGATGCGTCGATGGGTAGCTGCCGCACTCCGGAACGTCCCCTCCCGCCCCTCGTTTTTCGTTCATCCATCTAGCCGGAGGAGAATCCCATGGCACTGGAGGCAAACGAAACCGGCAACCTGATCGGCAGCGACAAGGTCGAGGGAACTGCCGTCTATGGCGCCGATCGCAATAAGATCGGCTCGATCGAGCGCGTCATGATTGACAAGAAGAGCGGCCGAGTGTCCTACGCCGTGCTCTCCTTCGGCGGCTTTCTCGGCATCGGCGACGACCACTATCCGCTACCCTGGCAATCGCTGAAATACGATACCTCGCTCGGCGGCTACGTCACCGGCGTGACGGAAGCGCAGCTCAAGAGCGCGCCGCATTACGGCAGCGACAACGCCTGGAACTGGAGCGATCCGACCCGGACCCGCGCCGTCAACGACTACTACGGGATCGCGATGTAATCGTGGTTACGCCCTAACCTCCGAAAGGCCCGCCTTGATGGCGGGCCTCTTTCGCTTGGCAGGGGCGAACGCGAACGCAGAAGCCAGCGTTCGCCTGTCAGCGGAGAACTATTCCTGCTGCCTTGCGTTGTGATCTGCGAAAGGCGGAGCAATGGGAAAATTCTTCTTGATCGTTATCGCTGTCAGCGTCGCCGTTTTGCTGGCGATGAGCGCGTACGTCATCAGCCTGTGACAACGATACGGCTTGCCAAACAACTCGATCAAACAGCGCCCGGCCTGGAATCGGCCACTGGTCAGCCAAAAAGCAGGCCCCGGCGCCTCTCGGGGGAAGATTGCGCCAGAGCCTGAAGGGTTGCCTCGTGTCCAAAAACACGATTGCATAATTTTCCCGACCAGGAATCGTTCCCCGCCCGAACGTTACTTCTTCATGGTTCCCGCGGGAGAAAGTAGCATCGCCCTTCTTGTCCACGGCGCCTGCGGTCCCCGCGCCCTGCGTACCGGCGTTCTTGGATGAGGGCCTGGAGTTGCTGGTCGTGGTGCCGATTGCGCCGTTCTTCATGGCGGCTCCGCCCGGTAGCAGCACCTCGGGGTGCGCAAGTTTGTCGCAGGGCGACATCAACGGAGCGAGCAACCGCGCGGACGAGCGGCGAAGGTTCTTCGAGCCCGGCAAAGTTTTGATTAACCATTAATTAATTCGCCAGCGACGATGGCAATGGATCCATGGCCGGGGAGACGGCCGGGGAAAGCACGATATAAGCCGGCTAGACTCATTGCGCAGGGCAGCGCCGGTGATCGGCACACCCTGCGATGATTACCGTATGCTTACTACCAATACACACGGATGGCGGGTGCTGCGGGCATCTGGCGCTCCCGCTCCCTCTTTCTTTTTTGAGGGAACCCGTTAGCATGACCCGGCAAGCCGTGGGGACGCAAGCACACATCCAGTTGTCATTCGCCCGAGAAGCAGGCGATCGAGTATTCCAGAGACCGCAGTGATGGAAACGACAGGTCGCGGCGTACTGGCTACCCCGCAAGTGCGGGGTGTGACCATTTCTTGTGGGGCCATGCTGCTTCTCTTCCTCGTGATCCTGATTCCGGCCTCGCCTGCATTCGCCGAGCCGTGCAGCAAGCCGACGGCGCGCTCCAAGATTGCCGAAACGCTCCGCCTCGCCTCGGAGCAGCGGCCGGTCAATCTCACGTTTCGCACCGGTGCCGACGGCGTGAAACTATCGATCGGCCTCAAGACGAAATATCCCGACGATATGACCATCATCCTGCAGAATGACTTCGAGCAGTTGAACGTAAGGGATGACCGCTTCGATGTCCTGCTACGATTAAGGGGGGCTCGTGAACGGGTCACCGTCCCCTTCAATGCAATCAAATCATTCTGGGATAAGTCCGAGCTGAAGTGCTCCGACGGCTGATGCCTCACTCCGGCGTCGCGCGCCGGATCAGGGCGCAGAGCCCTGTCATCCGTGCGATCGGGTGTTCGACGAACAGGCGGCAGGAAGCGATAGCGCCCTTCAGCGTGTCCGGCGGCGCCGGCGGCTTCAGTTGCTTTGCGAGAGTGGCACCATGCGCGTGCCCGAGCGCGCGAGTCGAAAGCGTCAACGCGTTCAGTCGCCCTTCCCGCTGCAGTGGCGCCAGCATCGTTCGCACCAGCGCTAGATAGGACGGCCAGTACGCCAGATGCCTGTACATACTCGCAATCAGTTGCGGCTGGGTGTCCTCGCCGAACGTATTCAGTTCGGCGACCAGCGTCGCCACCTCGGGGTCCAGCGCCTCCATCGGCGGCAGTTCCGGAATTTTGGTGCCAGGCGCCGTTGGCGCTGTATCGACGGGGCTCACGACATTGGCCGGGCACGGCTCATAATGCGCCAGCAACGCCGAGAGCACGACGAGCGCGAGCGCATTGGTATACTGATAGCTGTCGAGCACGTCACGAATCAGCGCGCGCTCGGTCTCGTCCACGCCTACGGCGAGCAAGGTGTCGATGGAGAAGCCGGGCCAATCCGGCAGCGCGATCGTTCGCCTGACAGCTTCGGCATGCAATGGCGCGTCGCCGAGATAGAGCGGTCGCACCGTCGCCCACGTCCATTCCAGCGCGCCCGGCATGGTCGCGAGGTTGCGCCAGATCAGGTTGACCACGCTGGTGCCGAGCACCTTGCGGATGTCGGCATAGATGTCTGCGATTTCGCCTCTCGCCTCGGATTCGAGAACCGACGGAACGCTCTCAGCCATCACTCTCACTCCGACCGCAGGGGGCAAAGCCAACGGTCGCGCGAACGCGCGCCCGATGACAGGCTCCGCGTACCCACCGACACAAAAAAGGTGGGCACGGCGCAAGCGCGCCTTTGCCCACGCTACGAGATCTACGCAAAAGTCGCGGTTACCGTCCCCAGCCCCTCCAACTCCATCTTCACGGCATCGCCCTGGTCGAGCCACACGGTTTTCAAAAGGCTGCCGGTGAGAACGATCTGCCCGGCATGCAGCCCCGTGCCCTCTTCGGCGAGATGATTGGCAAGCCAGGCCAGCGCGTTGTGGGGATGGCCGAGCACGTCGGCGCCGGTGCCGCGGCCCACCTCCTTGCCGTTGACGAGGGCACGGCCCTTGGCCGTGAGCAGGTCCGGCGCCTTGGTGCGCGCCACCGCCTTGCCGAGCACGCAGCCTGCGGCGAAGAAATCGTCCGCGACCAGCGTCGGCGCGCCCATCGTCTCCCATTTGACGTACCGGTCGTCGACGATCTCGATTGCTGGGTGATACGCCTCGATTGCCTCCATCACCCACTCCGCGGTGAACGGGGCTTCTGACGGAGCGAGACTACGTGCCAGCCGCACCGCGATCTCGCATTCGACGCCGACGCGGACATAATCGCCGAAGCGCAGCTTGGCACCGGAGTCATGCACGCCCTTGGCGAACACGCCACCGCCGCAAGGATGGGGAATGTCGAGATATTCC
This sequence comes from Bradyrhizobium sp. AZCC 1577, assembly GCF_036924575.1. Taxonomy (NCBI): domain Bacteria; kingdom Pseudomonadati; phylum Pseudomonadota; class Alphaproteobacteria; order Hyphomicrobiales; family Nitrobacteraceae; genus Bradyrhizobium; species Bradyrhizobium sp. AZCC 1577. The sequence continues at coordinate 3,535,454 of NZ_JAZHRQ010000001.1, read as the reverse complement.
TGCATCACCGGGCTGGTGCAGCCGATCTTGTAGCCGACCAGCGCGCCGGTCTGCGGCAGCAGCAGATCGTGGACGGCGCGTTGGATCTGATAGCCTTCGGCTTCATCTGCAGGCGCTAGCTCAGGCGGCAGCGCGGCCAGCGGCGCGCAATTGCGGCGGGCGGTAGCGATGTTCTGTGCGGCCGCGAGAATCTTGTCCATCAGCGGCGGCTTTCATGGTTGCAGCCTGTTGCGCTGACCGCCCCTCGCGGTCAGCCGCCAGGCCCTGCCTATTCGTCCCGATAAACCTTCTCGCGCTTCTCGTGACGTTCCTGCGCTTCCACCGACAGCGTTGCAATGGGGCGGGCCTCCAGCCGCTTGAGCGAGATCGGTTCGCCGGTCTCCTCGCAATAGCCGTAGGTGTTGTCCTCGATGCGTTGCAGCGCCGCGTCGATCTTGGAGATCAATTTGCGCTGGCGGTCGCGGGCGCGCAGTTCGATGGCGCGATCGGTTTCGGAAGAGGCGCGATCAGCGAGATCCGGATGATTGACGTTCTCTTCCTGAAGTGTCTGCAGTGTGATCTTCGATTCCCTCAGGATCTCGTCCTTCCACGCCAGCAGCTTGGCGCGAAAATACTCGCGCTGGCGGTCGTTCATGAAAGGCTCTTTTTCGGAGGGTCGATAATTCTTCAACTTTTCCAAGGCCAGCCCATCTTCGCGTGCAAGGCGGGGCGGAAAATTGTCCGTCCGCGCGGGCCTTATATAGCGGCGGGTTGTGACAGACAATATGAGCCGTCTCCTTGGGGGTACCTCCCCCAAGGCCTTGCACAGGCAAAGTTATCGGGACCGCCTGGCGCTAGTAGCCGACTGTGAAGCGCTGGCGGATATGGGCGGGACGCTCGATCTCGTCGGCGAGTGCAACTGCGAAATCCTCGAAGGAAATCGAACTTTTGCCGTCGGCAGCGGTCAAAAGCTGGTCGGTCCCGAGGCGGAACTTGCCAGTTCGCTCGCCGGCGGTGAACAGGGCCGAGGGCGACAGGAAGGTCCAGTTGAGTTCCTTTTCGGCCCGGAGCAGATCGAGGAAGGCGGCGCCCTTTTCGGCTTCCGCCTTGTATGCCACGGGAAAACCCGGGGTAGTGACCAGCCGAACGCCCGGAGCCACTTCAAGACTGCCGGCGCCCCCGACCACGAGGTAGCGGCCAACCTTCGAATTCTTGGCAGCGCCGATCAGCTTGGCCGGGTCGCTGGCGAGAAAGTGGATCGAACTGATCGCGGCATCATGACCGGCAAGCAGCCGGGCCAGTCCCGCCTGGTCCATGGCATCGCCTGCGGTGGGCGTGACATTGGCCTGGGCGGCGATCTTTTCGGGATGGCGGGCGATGGCGGTCACGGTGTGGCCGCGGCGGGCGAGTTCGGCGGTGATGCGCGAACCGGCATTGCCGGACGCGCCGATGACGGCGATTTTCATGGAGGTCTCCCTTGCGATACGCGAATGTGGTATCCAATGGTGACTAGATAGCGAAATGACTGTAAGTGTTAAGAGAGCACTTTTGGGTCACCTGATTACGCCGGAGTAACCGCCGTGAAAGCCAGCGCCAAAACCCCGAACGCCTATTCGGCTCAATGCCCGACGCGGCAGATTCTTGATCGCGTCGGCGACAAATGGGCCGTCCTCATCCTGCTTCTCATCCGGCACGATCCGATGCGCTTCAATGCGTTACGCCGCACCATTGAAGGCATCTCGCAGAAGATGCTGAGTCAGGTTCTCAAATCGCTCGAACGAGACGGATTGATCAAACGCCGCGCGATCGCGACCGTGCCGGTCACGGTGGAGTATTCGATTACACCGCTCGGCGCGACGCTCGCCGACGCGGTCGATCCGTTGCGGGACTGGGCCGAGAAGAACCTGAAGGAGGTGCTGAACGCGCAGCGCCGCTACGACGCGGCGCGCAAGGATATGGCGGCGTGAATCAATCCACCGCCGTCATGCCCCGCTTCAAGCGGGGCATCCAGTACGCCGCGGCCTTTCGGTCGATCACGAACGCCTCTGGAATACTCGGTCGCCCGGTCCCTGCTACGCCAAGGCTTCGCCGAGGCTTTCATGTGTTGGCGCGCCGAAGCTTTAGCGGAGGCGGCAAGCCGGGCAATGACATCAGGAGCTAGAACCGCCCGGCCTTTGCCAGTTCGACTTCAACACGCAGCTCAATCTCGGCCAGCACCGCATCGAGGCCGGGATCGCCGGAGGACGACTTCAGATTGGCAGCGGCATCGCGCAGCCGGTTCACCGTGGAAGCATCGAGATTGCCGGAGAGCAGGCCGATCTTGAGTTCGTCGAGCACGTCGAGCGCGCCCCTGCCCCGTGCCACCGAACGCTTGCGGCGCTCCGTCGGATCCTCGACGCCCTGCAGGGCGAGCAGCGCATCGATGTTGCCGGCGGCTTTGGGCGCTACAGCCGCGCGCGGCTCCTCGGGCGTGGTCGGCGTCTCCGGCAACGAGAAGCCGGTCGAACTGGTTCGCCGCGTATGACTTGCGGGCGATCCAAGCGTGGTGCCGTTCGGTCCGTAGATGCGCATCGTGGTGATCTCGCCCTGAGAATGGAGCGACCTTCGCCTTCTTATGGTTAATGACGCGTAAACGGCCCGGCAAATTCTGCCGACATGCGGCAGTTTCGCCCATTGTGGTGAAGCCGCCGCGACCTCGCGCCTCTAACGAAGACCTAGCAATATCAATGCATTGCATCGGAAACGCAGTGTGGCATGGCGCTCGCATAGTTAATGCCGGACCGTCGTCATGGGAGTGGCGCTTGCGGTCCGACGGAAGACCTCGAGGGGAGCACAGGATGCCCGGCATCCGTTCGGCAAGAGTGATTTGGGTGGCCTGCGCCGCGCTGTTGGCGCTGGCGCTAACGCCCTCGTCCGCGGGCGCGACGTCGCGGATCAAGGATCTCGCCAATATCGAAGGCGTGCGACAGAACCAGTTGATCGGCTACGGCCTCGTCGTCGGTCTCAACGGCACCGGCGACACGCTGAACAACATCCCCTTCACCAAGCAGTCGCTGCAGGCGATGCTGGAACGCATGGGCGTCAACATCCGCGGCGCCACCATCCGCACCGGCAACGTCGCCGCCGTCATGGTCACCGGCAATCTGCCGGCCTTCGGCACCCAGGGCACGCGGATGGACGTCACGGTCTCAGCGCTCGGCGACGCCAAGAATTTGCAGGGCGGCACCCTGCTCGTCACCCCCCTGCTCGGCGCCGACGGCAATGTCTATGCGGTAGCCCAGGGCTCGCTGGCGATCTCGGGTTTCCAGGCCGAAGGCGAAGCCGCCAAGATCGTGCGCGGCGTGCCCACCGTCGGCCGCATCGCCAACGGCGCCATCATCGAGCGCGAGATCGAATTCGCGCTCAATCGCCTGCCGAATGTGCGGCTCGCGCTGCGTAACGCCGACTTCACCACCGCCAAGCGCATCGCGGCGGCTGTCAACGACTTCCTCGGCGTCAAGACCGCCGAGCCGATCGACCCCTCCACGGTGCAGTTGGCGATCCCCGCCGAATTCAAGGGTAACGTCGTCGCCTTTCTTACCGAGATCGAGCAATTGCAGGTCGATCCCGATCTCGCCGCCAAGATCGTCATCGACGAACGTTCCGGCATCATCGTGATGGGGCGGGACGTTCGCGTCGCCACCGTGGCGGTGGCGCAAGGCAATCTTACCGTAACAATTTCCGAAAGCCCGCAGGTCAGCCAGCCCAATCCGCTGTCGCGCGGCCGAACTGTCGTCACGCCGCGCACCGGCGTCAGCGTCTCCGAGGACGGCAAGAAATTCGCGGTCGTGAAGGACGGCGTCTCGCTGCAGCAACTCGTCGACGGCCTAAATGGTCTCGGCATCGGCCCACGCGACCTGATCGGCATCCTGCAGGCGATCAAGGCCGCCGGCGCGATCCAGGCCGACATCGAGGTGATGTGATGAACGGCATCGCCAATTCCTACGACAAGACCTCGCTGATCAACGGCCGCAAGGACCCGCTGCTTGCCGACGCCCTGACCAAGATTTCGCCGGAAGCGCAGAAAAAGACGCGCGCCAAGGCCGAGGATTTCGAGGCGATGTTCCTCAACTCGATGTTTTCGCAGATGACCACCGGCGTCAAAGGCGAAGGACCGTACGGTGACACGACCGGCACCGGCGTCTGGCGCTCGATGCTGACGGACCAGTATTCGAAATCCTTCGCCAAGTCCGGCGGCATCGGCATCTCCAACGATGTCTTCCGCACCTTGATCCTCCAGCAAGCCAACCGCGTCGGCTGATCCAAAGGAAACCCCCGACATGAATCAGCATCCTCAGGCCAGGCCCGCACCGGCCCCCGCGTCAGCAAGAGCTATCTCCACGCCAACCGAGGCGCGCAAGCTCGCGGAAGAACTGATGGATGTGATGAGCGGGCTGCTCGGCATCATCGAGCGCGAAACCGAACTGGTTCGCGCCGGCAACGTGCGCGAGGCGATACGGCTGGAAGAGCAGAAGGGCGAGCTGTCACGCCGCTACATGGTCGCGGTCGAGAATCTGAAGAACGCGCAAAAATATCTGGCGCAGGTATCGCCGGAATTACTGACGACGCTGCGCCGCCATCACGACACCTTCCGCGCGATGCTGCAGATCAATCTCACCGTGCTTGCGACCGCGCACGCGGTGTCGGAGGGCATCGTGCGCGGCGTCAACGCCGAGATCCAGCGCAAGAACATTCCGAATACCTATACGGCTTCGGGACAACGGGCCGCGCCGGGACCGCGCAACATCACCCCGCTCTCGGTCAGCCGTTCGCTATAAGCGATCGCGATCTTCGGTCCGCTACAATTTTCACTAAATCTGCGCGCCCACATCAAAGCGGGATTCAGCGTATTCCCTAACACCGTGTTGAGAGGTGCCCGGCTATATTGCGATCGATGAGGGGTTGGATTTGACTCGCAGCAAGCCTGGAGGCTGCCATGAGTACAGATTTCAACATCAAACCGGTGGGGGCACCGGTTGCCGCGCCGATCGTTCAGCACGTGAGCGAGGCGGCACAACATGCGGTCGCAACCGAACTGCCGGCGAGCCAGAGCGTCTCGGCAGTCGACTCAAGCGCGCGCGCCAGCATCGATTCCGCCGCGGTCCGCGTCTCTATTTCAAATCCAGCGGTATCGAACCAGGTCGTGATCGACCGCGATGCGCGCGCCGTGGTCTATCAGGTAGTCGACGTCAAGACGAGCCAGGTCGTGAAGCAGTTTCCCGAGGAAGCCGTGCTGCGCCGGCGGGCCTATTTCCACACGCTCGACCTGACCAAGGACGCCCCGACGCGGCTTCTCGCAACCGACCGCAAGGCGTGAGCCGACTTCTTCAGCTGGAGCGTGCGGCGTAGGCCTGGTCGAGATAGGTCTGGCCGCTCGCCGCATCGGTGACGACGTTCTTGATCTCCGCCTTGCCAAGCGCGGTCAGCGTAAACTTGGTGTCACCGATCCGGAACGAAAGGTCCTTGATCAGAACTTCCTGGAATTTATTGGTGCCGCCGCTCTGGTACTGCACCTTGGCGCGAAAGCCGGTGACGTTCGAGATCGTGAACTTGAACGTCTTGTTGTCAGGATACTTCCCGGTCCAGGTGCCTTCATAGAGCTTGGGATCGACCGCCACGTACGGAGTCTTGGACGGAACGGTCAGTCCCACCGTCTTGTAGTTGGCCGATATGATGCTCCAGAGGTCAGCCATCTTGGCATACTCGGCCGTTAGCTGCGGCCGGAGAGGCCGGCGGCGAGATTGCAATTGATGTCGATCAGCGACTTCAACTTGGCCGGATCCGGGTTCATTTGCATGTCGACAGTCTGCTTCATCACGAAGACGCCGATGTTCGCGATGTTCTGCCGCACTTCGATCGGTTGAGGGTTCTCGTTCGCTTCCACGGCGCTCATGAAGATCGACCAGAGCCGGCGGTTGAACAGCAACGCGTTGTGCATGGCCTTATCAGGGCCATTCCAGTTGGACTGGACTTCCTGGAGTTGTCGTGCGGCCTTCAGCAGTGCCTGCGCTTCAATTTCACGGGGGGACGTCGTCGTTTGCGATGTACGCGCGTAGGCTTGGGCTGCATTAGACATTCACGAACCTCGATGGGAGCGGTTGACAGCGGGACTGCAGAAAAACTGCCCAACTTTCATACAGGTTGCGCCTTTAAATATGGTTAGCAAGTGTTACCGATTGTGTCGGTAGCCCGGCAGAAATCCACATTTTCGTCAGCATGCCGGCCGTCAGGTTCTGATGGAATTAACATCGGAGCCCAAATTCTCACCTTCGGTGCTTTTCTTCATGCCGGGATTTTTCTTCTCGAGCGGAAAAGTTTCGTGACGGATCTGCACGATCGACAGGATCGCATCCAAGACTGACGCCTGCGTGCGAAGCAGCGTCGAAGCGCCGGCCGGGTTGGCAACGGCATTGTTAGTCGCCGTGTTGTCGATGAAGTTGGCGAGACCGACACCGGCCGCGTTGAAGCTGACGCCGGTGAAATCAATTCGCCGGGTTGGAATCTGCTCCGTATTCCTACTGGTCAGAGGCAAGAAAGCCCCGCCAAATGGGCACTATTTGCATGTTCACCATTGGTTAACCATCATCGGGAAGGATGCGAATCTGCCGGCGGGCAATCGACAACGCGCGAAAGCGTCAACGGAGAACAGGCATGGCCTTGAAAGTCGAGCTCAAACCGCACGAGCGAATCATCATCGGCGCATGCGTGATCACCAATACCGATCAGCGCGCCAGGCTGTTGATCGACGGCGACAGGATTCCGATCCTGCGCGAGAAAGACATCCTCACACCAGAGACCGCCGACACGCCGGCCAAGCTGGTCTATCTCGCGGTACAGCTCATGTACCTGTCACCGGATCCGATGGCGCACCATCCAACCTATTTCAGCCTGGTACGCGACATCCTCACGACAATGCCGAGCGCATGGCCCTTCATCGAGGGTATCAACAACTGCACTCTGAACGGCGATCTTTACCACGCGCTGAAGGAAGCGAAGAAATTGATCGGCCATGAAGAGCAGATACTGGAAAGTGCCCGGAAAATGCAATCGCTCAATGAGCCGGATCGCAAATCCGCGTAGCCATCGCATCGCTCAAAAGTACAAAGGCCTCCGCGAAGGAGGCCTTTTGCTTTTGAAGCGAACAAGTTTTCTTCAGATCGGCAGGAACTTGGTCAGCGTGGTCTGGTACAGCATCGATGTCGTTTGATACGAGGCCTGCAGACTAGTCTGCAGCGCCAGGATCTTGGTCGCCACTTCGTCCTGGTTGATGCCCTCGATCTGGTCGAGCATGGTCTGCGCCATCCCCTTGAGCTGGGTCTGGCGGTCGGTCGAAGCCTTGATGGCGTTCTGCGCGCCGGCGAACTCCGCCTGCATATCCTGAATCGACTGTTGGCCGGTCTGCGGCGCCAGGTTTGCCGAAATCCGCTGTTGCAGCGCGTTCACCTGCGCCTTCGAATTTGGGTTGGCGGCATTGGTCGTGACCGCTGCATACACCGCGATGTTCTGCAACTCGTAGCGCAGCGCCTGCTCGTTGGCGCGCGCGCCGTATTGCACCGTGATGGACTGGTCGATGCGCGCGATCGCCGTGCCGCGCGGCGGATCGGTGCCGACTTCGCCGGTGTACCACGAGACCGTGTTGGCGGTTGTGCCGCCGATCAGATTGGTGGCGGTGGCAAACGGCGGACCGTTCACACGCAGCGGCGCCGGATTTGCGCTCGCCGTGGCGCTGAAGCCCAGCGCCGCGAAGGCGGCCGCGTTCGAACTGGAAATCGTCAGGCTCGCGCCGTCACCACCATGCAGCGCAATCACGCCACCAGTGACGGTCGACGGGGTACCGGTGCCGGTGATCGAATCGATCTTGGCCAGCAAGGCCTGAACGCTGTCGGTGATGTTGAGCTGGTTGCCGGTCGCTCCCGATGCGACGAAGGTGATCGGCGTGCCGTTGACCGTGATGGTGTCGCCGGCCGCAAAGCTCGCAGCCAGCGAGTCCGTCCCCGCCAGGCCGGACAGCAGCGTGGCACCGGTGATCGGCGCCGGCACCGCGGCCTGGTTGTTGACCGCACTCCCGGTGACGGTTGCGGACGGATTGAAGAAATTGTCCGACGCCGCGATGGCGGACGCGGCAACCAACGCCGTGTCGCCCAGTGTCTGGATCGAAGAAGTCAGCGCCGCCTGCATGTTCGCGGTGGTTGCAACCGTATCGACGCCAATCAGAAACGAGCCGGCAGGCGGCGGATTGGTGGTCGTCGCGGTCAGCGCGATCGACTCCGTGGTGCCGTCGGGCAGGTTGAAGTTGAACGTGATCTTGTCGCCATTGTTCGGATTGACGGCGCCGAGATCGACGGTGGCGGCCGGCGGCGCGCCGGTCGGCTGGGTCACGGTCGCCCCGGTCAGTGATGAGCTGATCGCACCGAGCTTCAACCCGAACGATGAACCGTCCTCGGCGAGGCTGGTCACGGTGGTCGTCAATGGCGGCGACGAGACAGTCAGATGCGCCATGTTGCCGACGCCCTGATCGGCCTGACGGCGCTCGTTGATCAGTTGCTTCAGGCCGGCCTGCGTGCCCACGCCGTCGAGCATGACGTCGGCCGGCACCGTCGCTGATGTGTCGGTGGTGCGGCCGGAAAACAGATAGCGGTCGCCTGACTGGCTGTTGAGCAGCGACACCGCATTCGAGAACGCGGCCTGCGCCGTGATCTGGCCGGAAGTCTGACCGTTGTCGTTGAGCACGATGGTCGATGTGCTGGCAGCGCTCTTCACCGACGTGCCGATGTCGACCAGGCCCTGCAGCGCCAGGTTAACGACGTTGAGCCTTGTATTGACGTTGGTTGCGGTGTCCTTGAACGCGTCGATGCTGCTGACCTGCGCGCGCAGGCTGAGCGCGAAGCCTCGATTGGCCCCCTGCCCGGCGTAGGTCGTCGAGACCCGGCCGCTGGCGAGCTGCTGCGTAAGATCATCGAGCTGCTTGCGGATGTTGAGGATCGAGGTCCCAATATAGGATGTCCTGCCGTTAACGCCATCGATCGACATGATACCCTCACATGGCCTGGATCAGCGTGTCGTACATCTGCTTGATGGACGACATCACGCGCGCGTTGGCGGAATAGGCATTCTGCAGCGCAAGCAGATGCGCCATCTCGTCGTCGATATTGACGCCGGAGGCATCCGTCACCTTCTTCTGCAGGGTGTTCAGCACCACAGACTGACCGTCGGCGAGTTGCTTGGCCGCGGTCGCGGCTTCGCCCTGCTGGCTGATGAACTGCTTGGCGAAATTTGTCAGCGTGCCGGTGAACGGAGCGCCGGTAGTTCCGATACCGGTCTGCGGGGAATAGCGATAATTCCCCGACTGCAGTTGCGTGAGAATGAAGTCGGATCGCGTGGTGTCGCCCGAAGGCGTCAGCGGGCTCGTGGAAAACACAATGGCACGCGAGGGATCGCCGAGCAGCCCGAGATTGACGCTGATGCGGCCGGCGAGACCCGTCTGCTGCGACCCGTTGGCGGTGATCGCCCCGGAAAAGAGGCCGCCATTATCCGTGAACAGCGGAAGCTGTGGGTTGCCGCTGGTGAGCGACGACATTGTCGTGGTGACCGATGCCGCCAGCACGTCCGAACGGTTTGGCGCGCCGTCGTCCAGCACGCGCAGGGTCGAGCCCGACGGATTTGAGAACTGCAGATCGCTCGCCCCGAGCGCGGCGTTGAGCTGGGAGACGACCGACGCCATACCGCCGGAAAAATCGATGCCAAGCACCTCGTCGTTCGGATCGAGCGTTGTGGTATTGCTCAGCGGCAGCACGCTCGGATCGTCGACACGCACGATCGAGAGATTATGCGTGATGCCGGTGGTGTTGTCCTTGTAGGTGACGTGAACGACGTTGCCTGACTGCAATCCCGTGAGATCGAGATCATAGCCGGCCTGCGGCAGGACGGACGCGGGAGCGGCAGTGCCTGCGGTCGTCTTGTCCGACAGCGCGCTCGACATCGCCGCCGCGAACTGGTCGATCTGCGCCTGCGCCTTCACCAGCGTGTTGTCGCGCAGCTCGAGATAGGCAGCGATCTTGCCCGAACGAATCGAGTTGGTCGACACCAGATCGTAGCTGCCGCCGTGCGGGAAGTTGATGGTGATGGTGCCGACGTTGTTCTTGGTCGGGTCGGGATTGTACAGCGTGTTGGGCGTCACCGTGCCCTGGGGATTGAACGAAAGCTGCGCCGCCTCGGTGCCGACCAGTTGCACGCCGGAATTCGTGAACACCGTCACCTGGTTGAGGTCGTTGACGACCGTTCTGATGTCCATCAGGCTCGACAACTGGGTGATGTATTGATCGCGCTGATCCAGCAGCGATGCCGTCGCAGCGTCCGTCTTGCCGTTGTTCTGGAGCTGATTGTTGATGAACGCGATCTGGGCCATCGCGTTGTTCGCCGTAATGATGGAATCGTTGATGCCCATCTCGGCGTTGGCGCGCAGAGCCTGGATCCCCTGCGTCGCCGCATTGAGCGTTTGCGCCATCGTCTGCGCGGCGCTGACGGCGCCGATCCGCGCCGACTGCGAGTCCGGGCTGGTGGACAGGCCCTGAAATGCGGTCAACAGCTTGTTGAACGCGTCCTCGATGGTACCGGTTTCAGCCGGATTTCCGTAGACGTTCTGCAAATTTTGGAGGTAGGTCGAGCGGATATCGGCGTAGGCTGCACCGGAGGTTTCCGTGCGCAGTTGCGTCTGCAAGTACTGATCGAGCTGCCGGTCGACGCCGTGGAGCAGAACGCTCGAGCCGTAATCGCCGGTCACGCCGGCGGACTGGATGATCGATTTCCTGACGTAACCGGGCGTTTCCGCGTTGGCGACGTTCGATCCGACCAGCGAGATCGCAGCTTGCGTCGCGCGCAGGCCGGACATTGCGGTGGAGAGAGCTTGACTCAAACCCATGACTAATTGCCCATCTCAAATCGCGTCGCGAATGGCGCGTCGAACTATCGCAGCACGTTCAGGAGATCCTGCACCATCGTGTTGGAAGTCGTGATCACCTTGGTGTTGGCCGAGTACGCCTGCTGAGTGACGATCAGCTTGGTAAACTCGTCGGCGATGTCCGTGTTGGATCCTTCCAGCGAGGAGCCGACGATGGTTCCGGCCTTGCCGAACAGCGCCTGTCCGGATGCGTCGGTGACTTCGAATGCGCCGCCGTTAACGCGCTTGAGGAAATTGGTGCCGTTGAAGGTCGCGACCGAAATTTCAGCGAGGTCGAGGTTGCGGCCGTTGGAATAGTTGCCAACGATTCGGCCGTTGGTGCCGACGCCGACGGACTGCAACTGGCCGGCCGGGAAGCCGTCCTGCTGGATCTGGTTGACCTGGACGTTGCCATTGGCATCCGCGAATTGGGTGACGCCGCCGGTACCGAAGTTGATGACGGGACTGCCCAGCGCGACGCCGTTGACGACGGCATTGGTGAGCTCGATCGAAGGGATCGCCGGCGTCATCTGGCCTGAGGCAGAGAAGGTGAAATTGGTGTTGACGTTCTGCCATGAGACCTGGGTGCCGGTTGCGTTGGGATTGACCTGGTAGAACAGGTTCCAGGTGTCGGTATGGCCCGCACCGAGCGAGGCGCTGTCGACCTTGGCCCAACGGAACTGCAGGTTCACCGGAGCGCCCGATACGTCGTAGGTCGTAACCGCACCACCCGCGATCGACTCGGCGAGGAACGTCGAATTGTCGTTGCCGACGACCTGACCGGTGCCGACGCCGCCGCCGCCGCCGCGCGTCGCCGTCACGGTGCCGGTAAAGCCGAGGGCAGCCCAAGCTGCTGTGTTCGAACTTGAGATCGTGAGGTTGTCGGAGGTGCCGGAATGCAGCGTGATCGAGCCGCCGCTGATTGTGGATGCGACTGACGTTCCCTGGAGCACGTCGATCTTGCCCAGCAAGGTGCCGATGCTGTCGTCGACGTTGATCTGGTTGGGGCCGACGGCGGTGCCCGACGCCATGAAGGTGAGGGTTTGGCCGTTGACCGTAATGGTGTCGCCCGCGACAAAATTGGTGGAGATCGAGTTGGTGCCGGCCGCGCCGCTGAGCAGGGTCGCGGCTGTGTTCGCAACCGACGGCGTCGCTTTGTTGTTCTGGGTGGTGCCGCTCCTGGAGGCGTCGGTATAGGGCGCCATAGGCGTGCCGAGCGCCAGCGGATTATGTCCGGTACTGTATGATCCGGGAACGATCAATTCCGATCCGGGAACGGAAACGTCGTGCTTGGTCGTCAGCGGATAGCTGGCGAGGTTGGCGCGATAGTCGATCCTGGTGGTTTGCTGCGCCGGCAAAAAGTCGTTCTGGAATCTGAGGACCTGCGGCGAACTGCCGGACGGGTTGCCGGTGGTCGGGTCGATCGGCACACCCTGCAGGTAATAGCCAGCGCCGTTGACGAGATAGCCGCTCTTGTCGAGCTGAAAGTCGCCGCGGCGGGTATAGCGGTCGACGCCGTCGAACACCGGTGTGCCGTCGGTGAAGTTGCCAGGCTTTTGTACCGCAAAAAACCCGTTGCCGTTGATCGCCATGAAGGTCGCCACCGAGGCCGTCTGCACGTCGCCCTGCACCGAGTTGGTGGAGCGAGATTGCGTGGTCACGCCGCCCGCGAGTTGCGCGGTCGCTGAGGTCTGCGGAATCAGATCGAGAAAGGAGGTGTCGACGCGCTTGAACGCCGTGGTCTGCGAGTTGGCGATATTGCCCGAGACGTTTTCCAATGCGTAGGAGTTGGCGCGGAGGCCGCCGACCGCGGTGGTGAGAGCGCCGAAGATACCCATGACATTTTCTCCAAATTCGATCCGGGCGGCTCGCCGGTCCACGTAAACCCAGGCCGCGTCGGGAGAAGATGTCGCAAGCGTTGTGCCAAACAACAAAACCAATATAAATCAACGTCTTAAGAAAAAAGCCCCGGTCCAAAGACCGGGGCACATTTGCCGGGCGGGCAACAATTGCCGAGTGGCGGCCTTCAGGAGGCCGACGGCCCCGCAGGGTGGAACACCAGAGCAAACCCGTCGATGCAATAGCGCAAGCCGGTCGGTTTTGGCCCGTCATCGAAGACGTGTCCGAGATGGCCGCCGCAGCGGCGGCAATGCACCTCGGTGCGCAGTATGCCGTAAGTGCGGTCCTCGGTCTTGCCCAGGGCATTGTCGAGCGGCTGCCAGAAGCTCGGCCAGCCGGTGCCGCTGTCGTATTTGGTTTCCGAGGAGAACAGCGGCAGATCGCAACCGGCGCAGGCGAAGATGCCCTTGCGCTTTTCCTTCAGAAGCGGGCTCGAGCCCGGCCGCTCGGTGCCGTGCTTGCGCAGGATTTCATACTGCTGTGGCGTGAGCTGGGCACGCCATTCGGCGTCGGTCTTTTCCACCTCGAATTTCCCGGCGGCCTGCGCTGGCGTGGTGCGCAGCCAGCGGAAAGCGGCCAGGCCAAACAGGCCGGCTACGGATGCGAGCAGGAAACGGCGGTCGAACATGGAATTCTCCGTGCGAGGCGGGCCTAACGGTTCGCCATCAAGTACGGCCCGGAAGCGCCGAAGTTACACCGATCCGTCCCGGATCTTCTCACTTTCCTGCGAGGGAACGACCGACATCCCGCCGTCCCGGGCCTCTGCCGGCCGTGGCGGCTGTGGACGCACGGAGCGCGGCGCGACCGGCGGACGGCGCGGCGGCCTGGTTCCGGCCTGCCGGTTGGCCTCCGCCAACCGCGCCTCGCGCACCCGTTCCCGGGCGCGGGCGCCTTCGCGGTAACGGGCCAGCGCGCCCGCCGCCGCGGAATGGCCCCGCCCCCACAGGCCGATCAAATGGCCGGCTACGCGGCCGGTGGCGCCGCCCGCCCAGACCAGTTCGAATGGCGAGAACAGTTTCCAGCGGTCCTCACCCCACAGGATGCTGCGCGCGATGACCTGGCCGGCCATCGCCGAAGTGTTCAGCCCGTGGCGTCCGAAGCCGCTGGCAACCCACAGCCCTTTGCGCAACTGGCCGATCTGCGGCATGCCGTGCACGGTCACCCCGACCGCGCCGCCGAACACGTCTGATATCGGTACTTTGCCGAGGCTTGGGAAGATGGTGGCAATGCGGCGCTGAATGAGGGGGGCAAAGCGGCGCGGCCGCGCCTCCCAGGTGGTTTCCGGACTCGCCCACATCAGCCGGTCGCCGTCGATGATTCGGAAATGATCGATGCCGTCGCTGTCGGCCACCGAGCCCCTGAAGGCGATCACCTCGCCGAGCCGTTCGCCGAGCGGCTCTGTCACGGCGGCATAGCGCCAGACCGGCAGCAGCGTCTCCGACAGGCGTCGTAACGGGGCGCCGAGATGAACGTTGCCGGCCAGCACGATATGAGAGGCGCGCAGCCGCGCCGACGGCGTCACGATGCGCTTGCGAATGCCCGACGGATCGATGCTGACGACTGGGGTATCTTCGAAAATGCGCGCGCCCGCCCGCCTTGCCTGCGCGGCAAGGCCATGGATGTATTTGCGGCCGTCGATCTGGAACGCGCGCGGATAATAGATGCCGTGGAAATAGCGTGCCGTCCCGAGTTGATCGCGAACGCGATCGACCTGCCATCCCTCGACTTCAGTCTCGAAATCCTCGCTCAGTGTCTGCAGCCGGCTGATCAGCGTCTCGCCGGCATCGACGTTGGAGACCTCCAGCGCGCCTTCAGTGAGCGCAATTCCCGGCATCGCCTCTTCGGTTGCGGCGCCGCGAACGTAGTCAGCGCCCTCCTTCGACAGCGCCCACAATTCGCGCGCGTCTTCGATGCCCACGCGCTCGATCAGGTCGCCGATCGGAAGACTGTAGCCTGGCATGACCGTACCGAGTTGATGGCCGGACGCGTTCCAGCCAACATGCCGGCCTTCGAGTACGGCCACGCTGGCGCCGCGTCGCGCGGCCTCCAGAGCTACCGTAAGACCGGCAAGTCCGGCTCCCACCACGCAAATGTCGACATCCAGGTCGAACGAAAGACGCGAGCGAAAAGGGCCGTCGTCGGGGCCGTTGGTCGCACTTGAGAAAGTCTCGGGCATGGCGTTTCTTACGGCCGGCTGCAGCGCTTGTCACCTCGTCCCAGACATGAGCTTGTAGATTAGTCCAGACTAAGACCGAATCGAGATCGCGCCAATGCGCCGTTTGATGCTGCTGCGTCACGCCAAGACCGAACACGATGCGCCTTCGGGCCATGACCACGACCGCCGACTCGACGAGCGCGGACGGCGGGATGCCGTCGCTATCGGAACCTGGATCGGCCGGCATCCGCCTTTTCCCGACGCAGTTCTGGTTTCGACCGCGGTGCGGGCGCGGCAGACCTGGGAAATCGCACGCGACGCGATTAAGGATGCAGTGCGGGAACGGCCGCCGAAGCCACAGGTCGAACTGCTCGATGAACTCTACGGCGCTGAGCCGACGCGGCTCCTGCGGATCATCCGCATGGCCGAGGTCACCGACCCCGCGCGCCTGATGCTGGTCGGCCACAATCCCGGCATGCATGAGCTGGCGCTGATGCTCGCCGGCAGCGGCGACGCGGCGGCGAAGAAGGCGCTCGAGGACAATCTGCCGACCGCGGGACTGGCGATCCTCGACTTTGCCACCGAGGACTGGAGCGAGGTGGCGTTCCGCCGCGGCAAGCTCGTGCGCTTCACCAGCCCGAAATTGCTGAAGCAGGCGCTGGACGATTGAGGTGCGCGGACATCCAGGCTCTCCCGTGCTAAACTCGCCACGATGCAGTTTTCGAGCGAATTAAGAACAAGTTCGCGTAAAAGAAAGCGCGTCAAAACAAAGGGCTGGAGTCGGGTTCTGACAAATCAGAACCGGACAGGTTGCAGCGGGAGGCTCAGATGTTCAAGTCGATTCTCGTGCCGATCGATCTGGCTGATACCGATCTGGCCAAGCCCGCGATCGCGACCGCCGCAACGCTGTCGCAAACCTGGAGCGGCTCGGTACGATTGCTCAATGTGTTGCCGATGACGCCAGTGATGCTGGCGGAATACGTACCGGCCGATTTTGACGTCCAGCAGCGCGCGACCTCGGAGGAAGCGCTCGCGATCGTGGCACAGGAATCCGGCATCGAGGCGCCGCGCATTTCCACCGCAGTGCGGAAAGGCGGCATCTATCACGAGATCCTTGAAGAAGCGGCGGCGGTCAAGGCCGACCTGATCGTGATGACCTCGCACCGGCCGGCGATGCGGACCTATTTTCTCGGCTCCAACGCCGGCCATGTGGTGCGCTATGCCAAGTGCTCGGTGCTGGTGGTCCGCCATTAGGCCACCTGAGTACCGCGCGATTCTGGTGGCCCTTCCACCCGTGCAGGACCAGCGCGAGAAGAGACGTCAGCGCCAGCACGGTTCCAAGCCCGATGGCCGGGTCGCTGGAGAGGATCGCCGCGAGCGAGGCGCCACATGCGGCCCCAGCCATTTGGGAGAAGCCGAACAAGGCTGCCGCCAGGCCGGCCTTACTACCGAATGGCGACAGCGCGGCCGCACTCGACAGCGGGCTCGCGATTCCCATCCCGAACAGAAAGAGCGAAGCGGCGACGAGAAACGGCAGCAGCGAGTTCCTCGCGACCAGAGCCGCGAGAAGCAGCGCGACACCTCCTATAACGACCGATACCAGGCCGACCAACGTCGCATGATAGGAACCGAACCGTGCCGAAAGTCTCGGCGCCAGCATACCTGCTCCAAACACCAGGAAAACAACGGCTGCATACAGCAGACCCAGCATAACCGGGGACAAGCCGAAGCCTTCGAGAAATATCCGTGGCGCGCCTGAGACAACGGCGTACAGGCCGGCCATCAAGAGACCTGCAGTCCTGGCAGGCGCAACGAACCGCGCGTCTCGAAGCAGGCCGAGATAGGAACCGGCAATGTCGAGCGGATGCAGGGAACTGTCGGAGGCCACCTTGGTTTCGCCGACGAATATCGCATACGCCGCCCCGGCGCAGATCGCGAAAATCGCGACAAAAGCAAATTCCGAGCGCCAGCCGAAAAGATGATCAAGCGCGCTGCCGACGAGCGGTGAGAACCCTGGGGCAGCGGCCGTTGCGATCGTGATCGATGCCATCACCTTTGCCAGCGCCTGGCCATCGAACAGATCCCGGGCGATGGCGCGCGAGAGCACGGCAGCCGTGCATGCGCCACAAGCTTGCAGCGATCGGCCAACCAGGAGGCCCAGCAGATCGCCCGCAAACGCGCACCAGATCGTTCCGAGCACGAAAATGCAGAGCCCGATCAGGATAGGCATTTGCCGTCCAAGTCGGTCCGACAACGGGCCCACAATCAACTGTCCGACGGCAAAAATCGCCAGAAAAACCGTAATGGTCGAAGTGACGGCCGCGCTGGAAACGCGCAGATCGGCCGCGATCACCGGCAGCGAGGGCAGAAAGATATTCGTCGAAAGAATTCCCGTAGCTGCAAATGCACAAATCACTGCCCTGGGGGCTATTGCTGGTCGCTGCCTGGGCGCGATCGCAGGCAATTTGCTCAGAACGACTTCGATGCTCATGGCTTGCGTGCCTTCCGCCGATCGGGACGCTGGCCACCCTGAACAATTGATTGTTGGGTGTCGTCCTACGAATGCCGGAGAAACTTGCAAATCATCAACATCCGGGCCCAGCCGAACGTCGCGCTTAGTCGGTCAGAGGTGTCGCATATCCTGCAACGAGCTTGACGAGATCGGCCTGACGCGCGGTGCCCGTCTTTTCGAACAGACGGCTGACATGCGTCCTGATCGTGGTATCGGCAACACCGAATGCGATCGCGACTTCCGGAATACCGCCGACTTCGACGATCGCCAGCAACACGCGAAGTTCGGTCGGCGTCAGCTTGAACGCGCTGCCGATGGCTTGAGGCGCGGACGAGACCGCCAAGGCCGCCTTGCGAACGAACAAGGCCGCGGCAGCGGTATGGACAACACCGGCGCGGCGGCGTGCGCCCGAGGTCAGCGGCAGTGCATGGGCGACATAGCGCTCGCCATCGCTTCCGATCAGAGGAACGGCGATCCCCTTGTTGCCGAGCGCCGCATCGCCCTGCCCTGCAGCCGCAAAGACGTCTCGCAAGGCGCGGTCGACCTGCGCATCATTGGCTGCCAGCCGCCCGCCCACCGAGCTCAGAATGTCGCTGGTGCCGAGAATGGCGTTGCCGGCGGCATTGGCGTGAATGAGGCGTCCTGCCGCATCGACGAGATACATGCCCGCACCAAGCCCGTCGAGCGCATCGACGAACGTCGCCAACTCCGCCGCCTTGAACTCGAACAGCCGCCCGATCAACACGGCGCGCCTGATATGCGGGGCGATCAGCCTCATCTGCCGGCGCGCGTAGTCGTCGACCATGCCGTTTCGCTTGTGGCGGAACACTCCGAAGATGGCTGAGCTGATCACCGTCCTGTCGAGGACCGCGCTCAGGAAATCAACCAGGCCCTGAGGCTCGGCCCATTGTCGATAAAAGTCGGTCTGAGCATAGTCTGCGAAAGGCATCAGATCGGTGGTGGCAATCGGCACTTCGAGATCGCCGAGAAAGTGCCCCTCCGCAGCCGAATAGATCTGTCGAAAGAGGGCAACGGGCAACGGCCGCTCAAAGCCAACGCTGTGCGGTATCGCGGCGTGCGGCACTCCGACGTCCTTGCAGAAAAGTCCGGCGCCGGAGCCGCCGACAAAAAGGGCGACCCTTTCGAGGGTGCGCTGCCAAAGCGATGGATCAATGGCGGCATCATAAACGATGCCAATCAGGTCACTGAGCTGTTGCTGATTATGGAAAGCGCCTTCGGAGACCGACCGCAGATGTGACACTGTGTTCATTCCGAAACGCTTCCCGGTGCAGGCGTCATGATGCGCGCTTGCGTACTTGCGATGATCCGGGCTCATCGTCGCCTCAAATTATATTGATCCGGTCGCCGGGAATAACAGCCATCCTCCGAATGGAGGATGGCTGTTGGGGCTCAGGCCAATCGCGGTGCCGCGGCGCATCATTACGATCGCGCCTTACCGGCGCGGGATGGCCTGCCCCCGTCAGAAGGCCACACGAATTCCTCCCCTGGCAGTCCCGATGCGGCTCTGGTCGGACATCGCAACGCCTTCCACGGCGCCGAACAGAGCGACGTTCTTGGCGGTGTGGTAGTCGAAGCCGGCGCCGAACACCGCGCCCATCGTACTGCCCTTGCCCGGTGTCGCGAACGAAAGCCCCTGCCCGATCAGCACCGTGTTGACGGTGGTGTCGCCGACGCGTTGCTGCGCGATCACGCCGCCATGGACACTGGTCTTCAGGCTGTGATCGCCGCCGAAGAAGCTCGTCGTCTTCGACACTTCGAGTTGGCCGCGCTCCTCGAAATTCTGCAGGGTGCGGCTGCCCACCGTCAGCCCCTGCGCCGAACCCGTCTCGGAGTAGCCATCGAAGAAGCCCGCGACATAGCGCACGCGCGCCGTGGGCGTCAGCACATAGCCGTTGCCGATCTGGTAGCGCATGCCATAGGCCAGTTCCGGACTGATGAACCAGCCGTCGTATCGCGCCTTCGCCGTCTCCGCAGCACCGTTGTTCAACACCAGCCGGTCCGACTTGTTGGAGGAGCTGCCGCCCTGCACCGTGAAATCGAAGAACTGAGCGGCCCATTCGAAGCGGCTGTAGGCGCCGGCGAACAAATAATCGGTATCGACATGCTGCGAGCCGAGATCGACCGACAGCCGTCCCGAGCCGCCGCCGATGAAGGCGCCGACCAGCCAATCCGGCCGCACCCTGCGGTCGATGCCCAAGGCGCTGCTCCAGGCGGTGTTGGTGGCGCGCAAGGTGGCGCTGGTCTCGTCCTGGGTGCGCTGACCGCCGAAACTATTGGCCCATACCGTGATCGGCGCAGCGTTGCTCCAGCCGGCAGCGCTGGGAGCCTTGACGAAGCGCCCGGCATCGGTGCTCTCCGGCGCGTATGCCATCGCCATCATCGATCCGTTCGCCGACGGCGGCGCACCGTTCAGCCGGCCCTGCACCAGCGACGACACGCCGCCGGTGAAATCCATCACCGCGCGATCGGCCAGCGCCAGCGCGGTCGGATCGAGGGTTGCGAGCGTCGTCCCGGCCGAGACCGCCGGATTGTTGTTGCCGGTGGAGAAGCTGGTGTTGAGGACACCGGTGAAATTTATGAAAGTTGGAAGCGCCACTGACGTCAGTGACGACACCCGGGTTTTGGGCGCGCTGATCGCAACGTTAACGATGTCGTCGCCAAAACCCATGTCGACCACGCCGACGATGCGCGAACCGGTCCGCAATGTCAGCGTGTCGGCGGCGGAGGTCAGCTTGATTGCGGTACCGCCAGTGCCGACGATGCTACCGGAATTGTCGATGGTGCTGCCGTTACCAAAGGAAAGGATGCCAACGTCGCCCGACACCGTGCCGGAATTGGCTATCGTGCCCCGGTCAACAAGGATGCCGCTAAGCGCTCCCGAAATGCTGCCGGAATTGGTGATGGTCGCAGCGTGTGCCGCCACACCGAACCTGCCTCCCGCAATCGAGCCGGAATTGATGCCCTTGACGTTGTCACCGAAAACAGCCGATTCGCCGCCAGACATGGCGCCCGAGTTGACGAGATCGATATTGTTCGCGCTGATCGCTCTATTGCTGCCGGAGATATTGCCGGAATTAGTGAGGTTGACGACGCCGGCCGAGAGCGCGATGTCGCGCGAGATGATGCTACCGGAATTGGTGACGTCGATCCTGCCATTACCGCCGTTTCCGGCGGCGATGCCGAATACGCCACCGGAGATGATGCCGCCGTTGTTCACGGTCGTGCGCGTGAAGGCGGTGATGCCGCTGTTCCCGCCCGAGATGGTGCCGGAATTCGCCACGTTGGCGACGTCGCCTCCCCGAATGCCGGTGCCGTCTACAGCCGTGGCCTCGATGGTGCCCGCGTTCTCTACACTGGCGACACGGGCGGAAATGCCGAACTGCCCACCCGAGATGGTGCCGCGGCCGGCATTGTTCACGCTAGCGGTATCACCCTCGATGGCGGCGCTGCTTGCTCCCGCGATCGTGCCGGAGTTGTTCACGTTCAGGGAACCGAGGGAGACAACGCCCCCACGAGCACCCGCAATGATGCCGGTGTTGCGCGTCACGTTGATGTTGCCGCCATCGCGACTGACACTGACAATGCCAAAATTGTTGCCTGAGATGGTGCCGGCATTCGCTACGTTCGCGAGCGTCGTGACGTCGATGCCAGCGAATCCGCCCGAAATGGTGCCGGCGTTAGCCACATCCGCGAAGGTGAAAGTCCTGATGCCCGCCAGCCCACCCGAAATGGCGCCCGAGTTGTTCACAACGGCGGTGGCAGCCGCGATGCCGTCCGCGTTGGCCGAGATTGTGCCCGTATTGACTACCTCGGCATTGGCAGCACCGATCCCGATGCCGACACCGTTTGTGCCCGGCGCCAAGATACTGCCGGCATTGTTCACCCGGGCGGTTTCGGCATTGATCCCAATCGCCCCACCCGAAATCGTGCCGGTAACCCTATTAATGGTATCGGCGAAGGTGGCGCTAATGCCGATACCGCTGACGCCGGTCGCCGTTATCGCGCCAGCATTGTCCACCTTGGCGGTGACAGCGCGGATGCCCTGCACCTCACCCGAGATGGTGCCGGTCGACCTGTTGATCACGTCGCCGAAGGTATTCGCAAGGATGCCGGCGCCGTCTGTGCGCGTCGCCAATATCGAACCGGCATTATCTACTTTGGCAGTACCGGCGGCGATGCCCGCTTCCTCGGCCAATATGGTACCGGAGTTCGTCACGGTGGCGGGGCCCACGGCAATGATACCGGCTGTAGCGGCAATAGTGCCGAAATTATTAACCGTGCCGTCGTTAAATACCAAGCCAATGTCGGTTCCGGCCACCAGGCCACCAGACAGGACGTTGATGGTGTTGCCGCTGTCGGTAAAGCTGCCGTAACCGTCAAAGCCATTTGCATTGGTCGTCGTCCCGGTACAGGTGACGGTGACATTGCTGGCCGGCGATGCCGGATCGCACGCGGCCTCGGCGCGGTCCACCGGTGCGGCCAGGGCAATCAACGGCGCCAGCCCGATTGCGTGTCGCAGCATAGAATGGGGTTGAGCCAACAATTTCATTTCCATCTCCAGATTCGTTCGATTTCGCGCTGATCGTTGGGGTACCGATCGCGCACGAAGTCCGCGTCCTACGAACCTGGGAGATGATGACCCGCTTCATTTCTATTCGGGGTAGTGAGCTATTTTAGCCACGCTGCGTGATCACGCGTTGCGCGGTACGCGATCCGACAAACAATTTCGGCCCGGTCGATCGACCGGGCCGGCTGGTCTTCATAGCAGTCGATCGAAGCGCGCCTTTGCCGTTGCGAGATGCTCCGCAGCCTCTCAGAACGCGACGCGAATGCCGCCCCTGGCAGTCCCGATGCGGCTCTGGTCGGACATTGCAATGCCTTCCACGGCGCCGAACAGCGCGACGTTTTTGGCGGTGTGGTAATCGAAGCCGGCGCCGAACACCGCGCCCACCGTGCTGCCACTGCCGGGAGCCGCGAACGAAAGCCCCTGCCCGATCAGCACCGTGTTGACGGTGGTATCGCCGACGCGCTGCTGCGCGATCACGCCGCCATGCACGCTGGTCTTCAGGCTGTGATCGCCGCCGAAGAAGCTTGTCGTCTTCGACACTTCGAGCTGGCCGCGCTCCTCGAAATTCTGCAGCGTGCGGCTGCCGACCGTCAGCCCCTGGGCGGAACCTGTCTCGGAATAGCCGTCGAAGAAGCCCGCGACATAGCGCACGCGCGCCGTCGGCGTCAGCACATAGCCATTGCCGATCTGATAGCGCATGCCGTAAGCGAGTTCCGGGCTGATGAACCAGCCGTCATACGTCGCTCTTGCCGTCTCCGCAGCACCGTTGTTCAGCACCAGCCGATCCGACTTGTTGGTCGAGCTGCCGCCCTGCACCGTGAAATCGAAGAACTGCGAGGCCCATTCGAAGCGGCTGTAGCCGCCGGCGAACAGGTAGTCGGTGTCGACGCGCTGCGAGCCGAGATCGACCGACAGCCGTCCCGAGCCGCCGCCGATGAAGGCGCCGACCAGCCAGTCCGACCGTATCCTGCGGTCGATGCCCATGGCGCTGCTCCAGGCGGTGTTGGTGGCGCGCAAGGTGGCCGCCGTTTCGTCCTGGGTGCGCTGACCGCCGAAGCTATTGGCCCACACCGTGATCGGCGCGGCACCGCTCCAGCCGGAAGCGCTGGGAGCCTTGACGAAGCGCCCGGTATCGCTGCCGTCCGCTGCGTAAGCCATCGCCATCATCGACCCGTTCGCCGAAGGCGGCACGCCGTTCAGACGCCCCTGCACCAGCGACGACACGCCGCCGGCGAAATCCATCAGCGCGCGGTCGGCCAGTGCGAGCGCAGTGGGATCCAGCGTGGCGAGCGTGGTCCCGGCCGAGACCGCCGGATTGCTGTTGCCCGTCGAGAAGCTGGTGTTGAGGACGCCGGTGAAATTGATGAAAGTCGGAAGCGCCACTGACGTCAGCGACGACACCCTGGTCTTGGGCGCGCTGACCGCAACGTTGACGACGTCGTTGCCAAAACCCATGTCGACCACGCCGACGATGCGCGAACCGGTCCGCAATGTCAGCGTGTCGGCGGCGGAGGTCAGCTTGATTGCGGTACCGCCAGTGCCGACGATGCTACCGGAATTGTCGATGGTGCTTCCTTTGGTGAAGGTTGTCCGGACGCCGATATCGCCCGAGATGGTACCGGAATTGGTAATGGCAGCACTAGCCGCAAAGATGCCGGTCTCCGCTCCCGATATGCTGCCGGAGTTGGCGACAATCGAATCTCCCGCGTCCATCCCGAATCTACCTCCGGCGATCCTACCCAAATTCACGATGTTGACGTTACCACCCAGAATGGCGGATTCGCCGCCCGACATGACACCCGAATTGACGAGATTGATATCGTTCGCGCTGATCGCTCTGTTGCTGCCGGAGATATTGCCGGAATTGTTGACGTTGATGGTGCCGGACGCGAGAGCGATGTCGCGCGAGGTGACGCTGCCGGAATTGGTGAGGTCGATCGTGCCATTACCGCCGTTTCCGGCCGCGATGCCGAACACACCGCCGGAGATCATACCGCCGTTTCGCACAGTCGCGCGCGTGAAGGCGGTGATGCCGGCGTTCCCTCCCGAGATGGAGCCGGAATTGATGACATCCGCGGTGGCTTGAGCGCGGATACCTTTGCCGCTCACATTCTCGCCCGATATGTTGCCTGCATTATTTACCCTAGTGGCGCCGGCGCTGACGCCGGCGTCATTTCCTAAAATGATGCCAGAATTGTTCACCGTGGCATCTGCGGCGCTAATCGCGATTCCGCCCGCAATCGTCGCGCGGATCAGGCCGGTGCTTGAATTGGTTACATCGACCGCGCTCCCGCTGCTGATCGCTTGTGTGATACCGAAGAGGTTGCCCGAATTAATCACCTTGTCCGGGCTACCGCCGATGGCCTCCACGCCCGTAATCGTGCCTGTGTTGTTGATGGCACCACCGGAAAATCGCACGGTCTGGCCAAACGATGAGATCAGGCCGTCGTTATTGATAGTGCCGTCGACAACAGCAATCGCAGATGTTCCTCCGAATATCCTGCCTGTCGCGAAGTTGTTGATAGTAGCACTAGTGATGGCATTGATGCCGATACCGGCCGCATCGGTCGCTGCAATGCGGCCCGCATTGTCGATCCTGACGGTGGCGGCTTCGATGCCAGCGTGAAAACCAGAGATGTTGCCGCTAACCCCGTTGGCCACATTGACCTCGGCATCAGACCGAATGCCAAACGCTGCAAGCCCAACAATGTCGCCTGTATTGGCAACGTTAAGAGATTTGAGGCTTGATATACCGTCGATATCGCCCCTGATGGTGCCGGTGTTGGAGATTTCGCCGATTCCGCCGTCCCTAAGAAAACTGACACCGGCACCTCCGCCCGAGATAGTGCCCGCATTAGACACCTTGGCTTGATCGACAATCAGAACACCATCACTACCGGTGATGGTGCCGCTTTGCGCGTTCGTCACCTCGCCGCTTTGCAGTTCAACGCCGACTCGCAGTCCGGAGATAATCCCAGAGTTGTTTACAGCCCCTAACAATGCCCCAAAAATTCCGCTGGAGCCTCCCGCAATGGATCCGGAATTGTTGACGGTTCCGCGGCTAAACGTCAGGCCATGGCGCGTTCCTGTCACCGAGGCGCCGGAAGCGACGTTGATGGTGTTGCCGGTATCGGTATCCGTGCCATAACCGTCGGTACCGTTGGCGTTAGTCGTGGTACCCGCGCAGGTGATGGTGGAATTGTTGACCGGCGACGTCGGATCACATGCCGCCTGAGCGCGATCGAACGCCGCGATTGGCGCGACCAGCGGCGCCAGCGCGATGGCGTGCCGCAACATAAGGTGGCTTGCGCGTAACAAGGTCATTTCCATCTCCAGATTCGCTCGGTTCCGTTGCGTTGATCGTTCACGTACCGATCGCGCACGAAGTCGGCGTCCTACGAACCTAGGAGACGGCCACGGGTCTTCATTCTATTCTGGGTAGTGGGATATTTTAGCCACGCATGCGCCATTGAACGCCGCCCGGGAGGCTCGCTCGGTTCAACGGAGCGGCGCACGACGCAAGTCGGCCCGATCGATTGACCGGGCCGTTGGCATTGCAGATCGATGAAGCCGAACGCGTCTCACATCATTCGCCCGTACATCGGATCGATGACGCCGCGCACGGCCGATTCGATTTGGCTGCGCTCGACACCGATGTCGCGAAGCGCGCGATCGTCCAGCTCACTCAACGTTTTGATGGCCTCGCGGTGCGCAAAATGAGTAACGATGCCGTTCACCCAGCGTCCGAGCAGGCCGAAAAATCCGACCGGGCCCTTCCGGGAAGCAGGCTGACCCGCCGTCTGGGATATCGTCGTCATCGTTCTTCTCCTTGCTTGCGAACGGCAAAGCGCTGCCGCCGGCGCAAACGCCGTCTAAGCGCCTGCACCTATTGAGTTCTGATTGCTTGCACCCCTCTCAGTGCAATCATGGGCTTGATGGGTCCAAAATGATCCGATACCTTTCTCGGTGCAAGGAAAACATTGCTCTCGGTGCAATAATGTCGAAGTTCGAGTACTTAAAGCTTGCCGATACCGTCGCCGCCGAGATCGCCAACGGCGCGCTCAAGCCCGGCGATCGCCTGCCGCCGCAGCGCAGCTTCGCCTATCAGCGCAAGATCGCGGTCTCGACCGCGAGCCGCGTCTATACCGAGTTGTTGCGCCGTGGCCTGGTGGTCGGCGAAGTCGGACGCGGCACGTTCGTGTCTGGCGAGACGCGCCGCGGCATCGCCATGCCGGCCGAGCCGCGCGGCGCGCGTATCGATCTGGAAGTGAACTACCCGATACTGCCGACGCAATCGGCGATGATCGCAAGAAGCCTTGCAGGGCTGGAACGCCCCGAGGTGCTCGATCTCGCGTTGCGGCACTCGACCACGGCAGGCACTCTTGCCGCGCGGACCATTTCCGCCGAGTTTCTCTCCCGCGAGGACTGGTCGCCGGCCCCCGATCAACTCGTCTTCACGGCGAACGGGCGGCAATGCATCGCCGCCGCTCTTGCGGCGGTGGTGCCGAGCGGCGGCCGCTGCGGCGTCGAGGCGCTGACCTATCCGTTCATCAAGGACATCGCCGTCAGGCTTGGCGTGACGCTGGTGCCGCTTGCGATGGATGAGAACGGCGTTCGCCCGGACGCCGTGCAGAAGGCTCACCGCGAAGCGCATTTGTCGGCGCTGTACGTTCAGCCGACGATACAAAACCCGCTCGGCATGACCATGCCAGCGGCGCGCCGCGCCGATTTGCTGCGCGTGGTCGAGAAGCTCGGCCTCACCGTCATTGAGGATACGGTCTACGGCTTTCTTGACGAAGAAACCCCGATGGCCGCGCTCGCGCCGGATAGCTGCATCACGCTCGACAGCCTGTCGAAGAAGGTGGCGCCCGGCCTTGCCCTCGGCTTCATCGTGTCGCCGCCGCGGCTGCGCGAACGCGTCATGTCCGCGGTTCGATCGGGCGGATGGACGGCTTCGGGATTTGCGTTTGCCGCCGGACAGCGGCTGATGGCAGATGGCACGGTAGCCGAGCTGTCACGCCTGAAACGCATCGATGCGGCACGGCGCCAGCAGATGGCGGCCAAATACCTGGCCGGATTCGATGTTCAGGCCAATGTCAAATCCTACCATCTCTGGCTGACCTTGCCCCAGCACTGGCGCTCGCAGACATTCGTCGCGGCCGCGGCCCGGCGCGACATCGCGTTGACGCCTTCGACCACCTTCGCGGTAAGTCCAGGACACGCCCCCAACGCGGTCCGCCTGGCGCTCGGCGCCCCCAGCACCGAACAGCTTGATCTGGCGCTGCGAACGTTGGCGGGAATGCTGACGGCGAAAGAAGATGTCGATACGACCGAGTAGAACTATCGGTCGCCTGCCGGGCTTGCCGGCCATTCCGCGATGAAGCCCCTCGCCTGGTACGGCTCGATCTTGTCCCATTCCTGGAGCATGCGGCGGCTGAATTCGGCGTCGGTGTGCCAGAGCGCCCGCGGCGTTGTGAAACTGTCGACCATGACCAGCATCTTCTCCACTTCCGGCCAGTGTCGGTGCAGCGTCATCGGATAGCGGCGCGCGGTCCAGGTATTACCGAGGCAGATCACGCTTCGGATGTTGGCAAGGCCGAGCGCAGCGTCGATGATCGGCAGCGAAAGAATCACGTTTTCGCCGGTGTTCATCGCGCGGTCCTCTCTCAGGATGATGTCGGCCGGAACGCCCCGCGCGATCATGGCGCCCGCAATGACCTCGCATTCCGACAGATCCAATCCCGGCGTCACGCCGCCGCTCACGATCGCCCAGCGAAAATATCCGTCGCGCCACAGCCTGCAGGCTTCATCGACGCGCTCCTCGACATCCTCGCGCGTTCCGAATACGAACAGCAGATCGGCCGGCCGTAACGGCGTCTCGATCAGATGCCGCGTGTTGATCGCGGCAATCTCGGCCTCAGTTGGCGATCGCCTGTTTCGATCCGTCACGGCAGTTCGTCTGATAGCGAAAACGGTCCGATCATCATGCCGTGCGTCACGCGTCCGGCGAAGTCACATTTCATTTCGCCGGATTGCGAGGCGCCGCCGGCAGCAACGTCTCGGGCAGCTCATCGAACGTGTAGAGCCGGGGCTTGTTGCGCCAGATGAAGCCGCCCATCTGCCATCCGAACAGGGCGGCGAACCCGACCAGAAACAAAGCGCCCGCGAATTCACCCGTAGCGACTGCGCGCGCGAGCAATCCTGCGATCGCGATCGCGACCAACGCCAATAGCAGACAGCCGCCGGCATAGGTCATCGGCCCGATGCCGCCGACCAACGCGACCGTGCCGCGCGCGGCCTTCAGGCGCGCATGCAATTGCTCGATAAAGGCGCGGTAATCGCG
Organism: Bradyrhizobium sp. AZCC 1577; assembly: GCF_036924575.1. Taxonomy (NCBI): domain Bacteria; kingdom Pseudomonadati; phylum Pseudomonadota; class Alphaproteobacteria; order Hyphomicrobiales; family Nitrobacteraceae; genus Bradyrhizobium; species Bradyrhizobium sp. AZCC 1577. The sequence continues at coordinate 3,507,003 of NZ_JAZHRQ010000001.1, read as the reverse complement.
GTCCTGCGGCGTCATCAGCACGACCGTGTGCCAGCTTGTCGAAAAAGCGGTGATGCGCTGGCCGCTCTTGTGTTCGATGTCGGCGCGAAACCGGCGCGACTGCATCGACATTGGCCGGTAGGAGAGACGCACAGCCACGATATCGACGTACGGCCAGATCCCGGCCTTTCCCCTCGCCTGCCACGACAGCCCTTCATCCCTGAGTTCGAATTCATGCGCCGATCCGACCAGCGATGCCTTGTAAACATAGCGGGTTCCGGGCGTGCCCTCCCCTGCTGTCGTGGCCTGTTCCGTTAATGAAGGGGGCAATTCAAAAATCCCGTTGTCGGTTGAGTGCGGCCTGCTTGCGCGGCGAGCTGGCTTTACCTTACAAGCGGGCCATGGCCGATACGACTTATTTTCCGCGTCGCCTGATCCTGGCCGGCGCGATTGTTTCCGGAGTGCTGCTGGCGCTGGCCGTGCACATGCTGGGCGCGCGTTACGGGCTCGATCTCGGGGGCCTGTGGCGAACCGACACAAGCGAATTCATGCCCGCGGGCGCGGCAATCGCGTGGTGGCTGATCGCGACAGTGGGCTTTTCCGGCGGCTATTCTACCGCCAACCTAATGCACAGCGCGGCCTCGGGCCAAATTCCGCAGCGGATGCGACAATTCCTGATCGCGGTCGGCGTGCTGATCCTTGCCGGCGCCGGACAGGCCGCCTCGGCGCCGAGCCCGGTCCCGACCGTGTCGGGCGTGCTCGCCGGCCTTGCGGCCTTGTGCCTCGGCGCCGTGATGGCATTCTGCGGCGCGCATTTCGCGCTGCGCAAGGCTTAGAGAAGCAAGACTTGAGAAACTAAGCGACGACCCGCGCCCGTGGCTTCGATAGCATCGTTTCCACTTCGGCAGCGGGGCGCGGCGGGCTGAACAGATAGCCTTGCGCCTGCGTGCAGCCCTCCTGGCGCAAGAGGTCGAACTGCGCGTCGGTCTCGACGCCTTCAGCCGTGGTGATGATACCCAGGCTCTTGCCGAGGCCGGTCACGGCGCGGACGATCGCCATCGAATCATCGCGCGTCGCCAGTTCGGTGATGAACGAGCGATCGATCTTGATCTTGTCGAACGGGAAGCTGCGCAGGTAACTGAGGGACGAATATCCGGTTCCGAAGTCGTCGAGCGAAATCCGGACGCCGAAGGCGCGAAGCTCGTGCAGAACCGAGAGCGTGGCCTCGCTGCTCTGCAGCAGCACCGATTCCGTGATCTCGAGCTCGAGCCGGTGCGCCGGAAGACCCGAGGCTTTCAGCGCCTCCGTCACCGTCGATACCAGATTGGGATTCTTGAACTGCACCGGCGACAGATTGACGGCGACGCCGACCTCCTGCGACCAATGGGCCGCGTCGAGGCAGGCTCGGCGCAACACCCAGTCGCCGATCGGCACGATCAGGCCGGTTTCCTCTGCCAGCGGAATGAAGTTGGCCGGAGAGATCATGCCGCGGAGCGAATGATTCCACCGCACCAGCGCTTCGAAACCGACGACGACATCTTTGGCGACGTCGCGGATCGGCTGGTAATAGACTTCGAATTCTCCGCGCTGCAGCGCGGCGCGCAAGTCGAGCTCCAGGAGCCGCCTTGCCTGCGCGCGGGCGTCCATCCCGGTCTCGAAGAAGCGGTAGGTGCCGCGGCCGTCCTCCTTGGCGCGGTAGAGCGCGAGGTCGGCCTTCTTGAGGAGCTCGTCGGGGTTCTTGCCGTCCTCCGGCGCCAGCGAAATGCCGATGCTGACCCCGATGACGAGTTGATGGCCGGCAATCTCGTAAGGCGCGGAAACCTTCTCGACCACGTGGCTGGCGAGCAAGGAAACGGCGGACGGGTCGCAATCGTTGCAGAACTGCACGATCGCGAATTCGTCCCCACCCAGCCTCGCCACCGTGTCATTCTCGGTGATGCATTCGCCGAGACGGCGGGCGACTTCTTTCAAAAGCGCATCGCCGACTGGATGGCCGAGCGAATCGTTGATGTCCTTGAAGTGGTCGAGGTCGAGACAGAGCACCGCAAGCTGATCGCTGCGTTTGGCGAGCCGCAACGCCTTCTCGAGTTGCTCGCGGAACAACGTCCGGTTCGGCAGATTGGTCAGCGCGTCATGGCGCGCCATGTGGGAAATCTGTTCCTGGGCAGCCTGCCATTCGGTGATGTCCTCGAACGTCGCGACCCATCCGCCGCCCTTCATCGGCTGGTCGACGACGCGGAGCGAACGTCCGTTGCGGCCGATCGACTTGGTCACGGTGTTGCCGGCCTTGGCATCCGCTACCACCGCAGCGAAGAATTCATCGGGATCGCCGTCCCATTCGCCGACCGATTTCAGTTCGCGCAGAACGTCGATCAGCAACCGGCCTTGCAGTGGCATGCCGGACCGGTCCATCAACTCGACGTAGCGTTGGTTGAATAGCAGGATGCGGCCGTCCGCATCGAACATGCAAAGTCCCTGCGACATGTTGTCGAGCGCGGTGTCGAGCAGGACTTTCTGTTGATGCAGCTCGCCCTTGGCGCGGCGATCGATCATGGCCGCCAGCAGCGATAGCCCGAGGATAGCGAACGCCGCCACCGCTGTCAGGAAGGAAAGCGCGGTCGGTGAAATCGACAGCCCGTCGGTCCCGAGCGTCGGGTCGGGAATCAGCGTGACGGCGCCCATCGCCGTGAAATGATGCGAAACGATGGCAACCGTCAGCAGTCCGGTGGCGCCCATGGTATAAACGGGATCATCGCGACGCACGGCAACAAGAAGTGCCATGGCGGCAAACACGCTGCCAAAAACGATCGAGGCCACAACGATGCCAGGCGACCACACAATGAACGCCGGAAGCTCGAGTGCGGCCATGCCGGTATAATGCATCGCGGCGACGCCCGCGCCAATCACGGCACCACCAATCGCAACCACCGGCCACAGTGCGCTCGACAGCGCAATGCACAGACCGACAGCGACGATGCCTATCGCGAAGACCAGCGACAACAGCGTAATGGGAATGCTGTATCCGGCTCCGGCGCCGGGATCGTAGGCCAGCATCGCGACGAAATGGGTGGCCCAGATTCCGCAGCCGCCGACCGCTGCGTCGAGGCCGATCCAGATCGCGCGCGTACGGCCGCGCGAGGCCCTGGCACGATGAAACAGACTGATGGCGACTGCGCTGGCGAGCCAGCAAATGGCACCGGCGAGCACGACCAGACGCCAGTCATGCTCGGCAGTGAGGCAAGTTAGGACGCGGTACATACAGACCCCCGAAGGCCTGTAACAGCACCCTATTGGTATATTTGGCGTAACCGCCGCGACGCAGTTGCGCGGATGGTGAACAAACGCTTTTTGGCATGCCAGGCATGCCGGCACGGAGACGCCGCGCGAGCCACTTGCCCGCGCGGCGTTTTGCCTCAATGGCGCGATGAATCAGCTTGCGGCTCGCAGGTTAACCTTGCCTTCCGCCAGCGAGGTCAGCTTCTTGTCGACCGTCTTTTCCTCATCGAGCGTCTTCTGCAGGATGCTGGCGCAATCGTTGCGGCCGAGCTGCCGTGCCCACGCGACCAGGCTGCCGTAACGGGTGATTTCGTAGTGCTCGGCAGCCTGCGCGGCGTTGATCAGGGCCGCGTCCAACACGGCCTTATCAGCGATCTCGCCCGCGACATCATCGGCTTCCTCGATGATGCCGTCGATCGCCGGGCAATCGACCGCCTTCACCTCGGCGCCGTGCATACGGAATATCTCTTCGAGGCGCTGCACATGCGTCTTGGTTTCGTCGAGATGGCTCAGGAATCCTTGCTTGAGCTGCTTGTCGGTGGCCTTTTCGGCCATTTTTGGCAGCGCTTTCACGAGCTGCTTCTCGGCATAGTAGATATCCTGCAATTGATGGACGAACAGGTCGTTCATGGTCTTGATGTCTTTGGTGAACAGTCCCATTGCGGTTCTCCTTCATTTGGGAACACGCAGGGCGCAGGCCTCGTGCTGGCCGGGCGCGCGCTTCATGTTCGGTGCTGTTAGAGGCTAACTTGCTTGCGAAAAGGACGTTCCTGAAAGCCGCGAAAACGCCGCGATGGAACGGACGGAACGGCGCGGCAAAAAGTGCCCGCGGAACGGACCTCGTTGCGACTCAAATTCGTTAACGCCGCGACATATGTATGGCGTATGACAAAGGCGGCGAACGACGCCAAAAGGCATGCTTGTCAAGGGCTGCACAACGGCCCGGTTTTGGCTTATGGGTTTCGCGCACGGTGCCTCTGACCGTCGACTGTCACCCGTCGTGACAGGCCCCATCTTTACGTACTGCCGCCCCGCCGGGAGGATGAATGCATCGGCTGCTGACCGCGCTCAGGCGTGGCTTCAAGGAGAAGGTCGGCTGGAAACGGCTGGGAATTGTCGCGAGTCTTCTCATCATAGCTCTTGCGATCACCCATCTGGTGCGCACCCTCAAGGGCGTCGACACCGGGGTCATTCTGACTGCGCTGACCGAAATCGCACCGCATCGCATCGCGCTGGCTGCGCTGTGCGTGGTGGGAGCGTTTTGCACGCTGACTTTCTATGATTTCTTTGCCTTGCGAACCATTGGCAAGACGCACGTGCCCTATCGCATCGCCGCGCTGTCGAGCTTCACGAGCTACACCATCGGCCACAATATCGGCGCCACCGTGTTTACCGGCGGCGCGATCAGGTTCCGGATCTATTCGGACTACGGTCTAACGGCGATCGATGTCGCAAAAATCTGCTTCCTCTCGGGCCTCACCTTCTGGCTCGGCAATCTGTTCGTGCTCGGCCTGGGCATGGCTTGGCATCCCGAGGCGGCGTCGGCGATGGACCTGTTGCCGCCGGCCATGAACCGCTTGATCGCGATCGGCTGCCTTGCCGGCATCGCCGCCTATTTCGTCTGGCTATTGATGGGCGAAGGCCGCCGCGAACTCGGCCAGAACGGCTGGAAGGTCGTGTTGCCCTCCGCCCGGCTGACGCTGCTGCAGATCCTCATCGGCGTCGTCGATCTCGGCTTCTGCGCGCTGGCGATGTATCTGTTGATGCCGATGGCGCCGCACATCGATTTCGTTTCGCTGGCGGTGGTATTCATCCTGGCGACGCTGCTCGGTTTTGCCAGCCATGCGCCCGGCAGCATCGGCGTGTTCGACGCGGCGATGCTGGTGGCGCTGCCAGAGTTCGGCAGGGAAGAATTGCTGGCGACGCTGGTGGTGTTCCGGATCCTCTACTTCCTGATCCCCTTCGGCATCTCGATTTCGATCATGGGGACGCGCGAAGTCTGGCTCAGCGTGGTGCAGCCCTGGCAGGAACGGCGCCGGCTCAGCGAAGCCTGTACGGCCAAGGCCAGGGTGCGGCAACCGATCAAGGGCCGGCAACCCTGAAGCTGGTAACGGCGTCGTTATCTGCGCCGTCTGGTGTTTTGGGCCGGAGCTGCCTCATTCTCTTATTTCTGCCTTACCACTAACGTCAAACGACGCCATGGCTGGAATTCTCCTACGTTCGATGATGTCGGCCGCGCTGCTTGCCGGCGTGCTGACTGGACTAGTCACGTCCGCGGCGGAAGCCCAGACCGCCGGCGGCTACGGGCCGCTGCAGATTTCCTGGGAGGTGCGTAACCGCTTCCGCCTGTTCCGCGAGGAGCGGGATTTCCTGCTGCATGCCGAAACCGGACGCGGCCGCAGCGTGCTGGCTTCGGAGCAGGTGCTGGCGATCCAGAGCGACGGCCGCGGCTGGGCGCGCAACACCGTGAACCGGCTCTGTATCGATCTTGCGGGCCGCGTCAGCGAGCCCTGCACGCGCGACAACACCAAAGAAAGCTATCTGACGCCGATCGATCATCCGGTCGTGATCCGTCTGACGGGCCCGGTGCCGGTCGGCGCGACCTGCGCCTGGACGGTCGACGACGGCGACGGCCCGCAAACTTCCACTTTCGACTGCGCCGAACCGGTCAATCTCCGCGTCCGCTATGGCCGCACCACAGTCGTGACCGCCGACATATCCAGCTCCGAGGGCAGTCAGCGCGCTTTCACCGAGATCGCGGTACGCGACATCTTCATCGCGGGTCTCGGCGACAGCATCGCGTCCGGCGAGGGAAATCCGGACCGTCCCATTGCGCTCGCTGATGAAGGTTTTTGCTTCCGCTCCTATCTCGGAACAGCGGCCTCGCAATATTACCGGCCGAGCCGCGCGGGGTATAAAGGCGGACGGGCCTGCGAGGCGCCCGATTCCCTCGCCGTATTGCAGCGGCAGAGCGCGCTCTGGTTCAACCCTGCCTGCCACCGTTCGCTGTACAGCTATCAGACCCGGACCGCACTGGCCCTTGCCATACGATATCCGCACATCGCGGTGACCTATCTGCCGCTGGCCTGCACGGGCGCCACGATTGCCGATGGGCTGTTCGGCTCGCAGCGCGCCCGCGACTGCTTGCCGTCGAAATCGGGCGGTGCGTGCCAGGGCACCGTCAACGGGCAACTAGCCGAACTGCGTGAAGCCGTGACTGCCGCGAAGCGCCGCCAGCCGGACCGCCAGCTCGACTTGGTGCTGCTGTCGATCGGCGCCAACGACATCTACTTTTCCGGCCTTGTCGCTGACGTCATCGTGGACACGACGACCGAACGCGCGCTGTTTCGGCGCAGCGGCGTGATGGCCTCGGTGGACGACGCACGCAGTGCGATGACGCGGGACCTGCCGCAGGGCTTTGCCAAGCTGCGCGAGGCGCTGAAGCCGCTTCTCGGCGGCGACCTGTCGCGGGTGGTCTACACCGCCTACGCCAATCCGACGCTGTCGAATGGCGGCGCGCCCTGCCCCGGCGGACGCGCCGGCTTCGACATTCATCCCTCGTTCAATGCCCAGCCGCAGCGGCTGGCGGCCGTGTCGAACTTCGTCGAAAGCGAATTCCTGCCGCAGTTGCGAGCGCTGGCGCTCTGTGAGGGCGGCATCCTGTGCCGCAATCCGCGCGCCGACCGCATGACCTTCGTCGACAGCCATCAAGCCAGTTTTGCCAATCACGGCTTCTGCGCACGCGCCGAAAACGACCCCGAATTCGACCGGCAATGTTTCTCGGCGACCGGCGACAGCTTCGATCCCGATCTCGTCACGGCCGCCAACCAGCCGATGCTGTGCGGCCGCAGCGCCGGCGAGTACCGCGCCTATCTGCCGCGGGCGCGCTGGATCCGAGACGCCAACGACAGCTACTTCGCGGCGATGACCTACCCGCAGGGCCTGCCGGCGTCGCAGCAGCCATCCGATATTCATGATGCGACCTGGGGCGTCTTGTCGGCGGTCTATGGCGGCGCGGTGCATCCGAGTGCCGAGGGCCACGCTGCGATGGCGGATGCCGCCGTGCCGGCTGCCGCCGCCGTGCTGCAGCTCGATGCGGCGGTGCCTGAAGTCACCTCACAACCAATGCAGCCGATACCGGTTTTGCCGGGCGTGCCACGTCCACCAGGCAGAACCGGATTGAACTAGCGCGCAGGTGCAGTAACTGGCGCCGGCGCCATTGTCTTCTTGGGCGCTGCCGGGGCCTTTGCCGAACCTGCGGGTTGCTTCGTGACCGCGGCATGCGCCGGCAGATATTTTGCGATGACAGCAGGATCGACCTGCGCCAGCGCCGTATCAGGCAGCCGGGTCCATACTTCATCCTTGCCGAACAGCGAAATGCCGAGATAGCCGCGCATCGTCAGCGTCTGCCCATCGGGACTGAGCGTCATCTTCGCCTTGTAGATCTTGCCATCGCGCGGATCGAGCACGTTGCCATTCTCGTACTTCAATCCCTCGCGCTTCATGTCGCGGATGAAGGAGAGCCCGAGCCACGGCGCATCCTTTCGATCGTCAGTGCATTTCGAGCAGGTCGGATTGGGAGCATCGCCGGGTTCGGAAAAGAGCTTGGCGAACGCGCCTTCGAAGGTGCCGTTGCGATCGACGACGAGAAACCATCCGACCGGCTTGCCCTTCTCGACCTTCTCCCACAGCCCGGCGGCAGAAGGTTCCGCCGGCTGCGCGGCGAGTTCACCGGCGAACGCGAGCCCGATCAGAAGCGGGAGTATCAGTTGAAATCCGGCCAGCTTGCGCATCGTCATCACCTGATCAATTCGCTAGAGGAATGGCCGCAGACTAAGGCCATTTCGCGGACGGTTCCAGCGACGATCGCCGCGCGCCCCGACAAAGCTCCGCGAGCCCAACTGTCATTTTTTGGGAATCAGCTGACCCCGAGTTTCTTCTGCAGGCTCGACGACGAGGTGGTGTACTGGAACACCAGCCGCTTGTCCGGATAGACGTAGCGGTGCGCCTTCTGCGCCATCAGCGCGCCCTCATGAAATCCGCACAGAATCAACTTGAGCTTGCCGGGATAGGTGTTGATGTCGCCGATCGCGAAGATGCCGGGAACATTGGTTTCGAACGCCGCGGTGTCGACCGGCACCAGATTGTTCTCGAGCGCGACGCCCCAGTTCGCAACCGGACCGAGCTTCATCGTCAGCCCGAAGAACGGCAGCATCGTATCGCACTCGATCCTTGAGACCGCGTTGTCGTTGCCCTTCATCATCGCCGCGGACAGCTTGCCGCCCTCGCCTTCGAGCGACGTCACCTGACCGATCTTCAGATCCATCTTGCCGCTCGTGACCAGTGCACGCATCTGCTCGACGCTGTGCGGCGCGGCGCGGAAATCGTCGCGCCGGTGCAGCAGCGTCACGCGCTTGGCGATCGGATGCAGATTGAGCGTCCAGTCGAGCGCGGAATCGCCGCCGCCGACGATCAGGATGCTCTTGTCGCGGAACTGCTCCATCTTGCGCACGGCATAGAATACCGAAGTGCCCTCATACGCCTCGATGCCCGGCACCGGAGGACGCTTCGGCTGGAACGAACCGCCGCCCGCGGAAATCACCACCACCTTGCACTCGAACACCTTGCCGGCATCGGTGGTCACGCGGAACAGCCGATCGCCGATCTTCTCGATCGTCTCCACCATCTCGTTGAGATGGAAGGTCGGACCGAACGGTTTGATCTGCTCCAGCAGTGCGTCGGTGAGGCCCTGCCCGGTGACGAAGGGAATGCCGGGAATGTCGTAGATCGGTTTCTCCGGGTAGAGTTCGGCACACTGGCCGCCGATCTTGTCGAGGATGTCGACCAGATGCGCCTTCATGTCCAACAGGCCCAATTCGAAGACGGCGAACAGGCCGCACGGACCTGCGCCAATAATCAGCACATCGGTTTTGATCGCTTCGCTCATATCAGCTTCTTTTCGGTTGAACCTGGCGAAATGCCGCATCTGTCTAGCCAAGGCAGCGGCAACAGGAAAGCCAAATATCGTGCTCCTGGCCGCGGCAACCCCTTGCCGTCACTCGACAAGTGGGCTGTAAGGAAACGAGACTTTCGGAGATGGCCCCGTGAATGCCCACTTGCGTCCCGACGCGACCCCGCGTCTGGAGGATTTTCCGTACCGATTGTCGGACAATGTGAGATTTGCCGACCTCGACCCCAACCAGCACGTCAACAACGCAGTCTACGCGACCTATTTCGAAACCGGCCGCGTCACGCTGATGAAGGACCGCAGCTACGGGCTGATGCCGGACGGCGTCACCTGGATCATGGTCCGGCTCGACATGTATTTCCGCGCTGAATTGCGCTGGCCTGGCACGATCGAAATGGGACTGGGCGTCGTCAAGTTCGGCCGAACTTCGGTCACCTTCGATCAGGTGGTTTTCTCCGAAGGCAAATGCGTTGCATCGGCGCAATCGGTTTCGGTGCTGCTTGACGAAGCTACGCGCAAGCCAACGCCATTGACGCCGGAGATCCTGGCCAATTTTGAGCGCTGGATTCGCCGCGGAGCAAGACCGGCATGATGCGCGCGGTGACGTCTTCCAGAGTTCAGGCCTGCCGTTCCGGCGTCGACACCACGAGGCCGTCGAGGTCGTCGCTCACCTTGATCTGACACGACAGGCGCGAGTTCGGCCGCACGTCGAAGCCGAAATCCAGCATGTCTTCTTCCATCGGAGTCGGCGCGCCGACCTTCTCGCGCCAGGCCTCGTCGACATAGACGTGACAAGTTGCGCAGGCGCAGGCTCCGCCGCATTCGGCTTCAATGCCTGGAATGGCGTTGCGGATCGCGGCTTCCATCACGGTCGCGCCGTTCTCGACTTCAATGGTTCGTTTTTCGCCCGTGTGGTCGATAAAGTGGATTTTGGCCATGATCGCTCGTGCTGCCGGATAGGTAAGGAGTCCCGGCAGTCCTATAACGGGTCGATCCGCGCAGCGCCAGCGGTCGGGAAGAAAACCTGAGGCAGCATTTTACCGGGATTTTGGCCGATCCGGACCGCTTTCCGATCAGGAACGATGCAGAACCGCTTCGATCGCTGCCCGCGCCTGCGCAACGGCCTCGTCCAGTTCGGCGAGCGGCGCTGATGCATTGGAGCCACCAGCGATTGCCGCCTCCAGCCGGGCTGCAGCGTCGGCGACCGCAAAAGCGCCGATCGCACGGGCCGAGCCCTTGAGCGTGTGCGCCAGCGTCCCGGCATCCGCAGGCATGGCGGCGAGCCTGTGCACCAGTCTTGCCGATTGGGCCGAGAACATCGTCAATACCTCCCGCTCGAGGCCAGCATCGCTGAGCGTCATGCGGTCGAGATGTTCGAAATCAATCGGCCCGTCGCCGGGAACCAGCGGTGGCGATGGCATCCATTCTACCCGTTCGAGATGAAGCGGCATGGCAAGGTCCGGATCGCCCTGCCGCGTGATTCCCGGAGGGCATTTTGGTCAGCCAATCACGACAGCAGTTAACGGAACGTTCTCGGAATGCGCCGCAACTTTGCCTTGCTTTTGTCGACAATCCGCCTTGATTCCAGATTCGGTTCCAAAAAATTGTGTATCCTTAGGGCCTTAAGGAACAAAGCTGTTAACGATGATTAAGAATGTCTTAATCACGGCCATTTCATTCGTATCGCTCAACCAATAGGATGTTCGCGGATGAGCGGACAAGCTGCCGGCGGGCATGCTTGCGGTCCGCGGGGGATTATGAATCCGGCTTCGAGCTTGCGGGGGCATTTTTGCCAGAGCGGCCGGATGCGTAAGTTTAAGAGGGCTCGGACTGCACATGGCGAACAATCCCAAGAAGGTCAAAGATCCCACTGAAGTCGCGCTCTCCGCCATTCAGGAAGCGCTCAACATCAGCGATACGACCGTCGACCCCAGCCGAAATTCGATCGGCGGCGAACTCACGCAGCCGATCATGCCCACCGCCGCGCCGCCCTATTCAGAAACGCAGTTCGACACGCGTGCAGGCGCCGAGCGGCCGGCGTTTGATTCGATCGAAGAGCCGCGCGGCCCCCGCCGCGCCGCCAACGACGATCGCGAAACCATCGGACAGATTCTGCAGGCGATCCAGAAGAACCATCCTGCCCGCAGCGTCTACACGCTTGCCACCGTGTTTGGCGGCGTCTGGGTGCTCGGTTGCGCCCTGCTAACCGCCAGCTTCCTGCCCTCGCTGCAGGCGGCGATTGGACAGAGCGGCGGCGTGCTGGTGCTCGCCGGGCTTGCGGCGTTGTTCTTTGCGCCGGTTCTCTTGTTCTACTTCCTCGCCAGCCTTGCCTGGCGCGGCCAGGAAATGCGGATGATCGCGCAGTCGATGGCGCAGGTCGCGATCCGCTTCTCCGAGCCCGAGGGGGCCGCCGCCGATTCGATGGTGACTGTCGGTCAGGCAATCCGCCGCGAAGTCGCCGCGATGGGCGACGGCGTCGAGCGCGCGATCGCGCGCGCCGGCGAGCTGGAAACGCTGGTCGCCAATGAAGTCGCAGCGCTGGAGCGCGCCTATAGCGACAACGAAGTTCGCATTCGCGCGCTGCTGCAAGACATTGCCCATCAGCGCGACAATCTGGTCGGCCAGGCCGAGCAGGTTCGCAGCGCCATCTCCGGCGTCCAGATAGACTTGCGCCACGACATCGCGCTCATCTCGGACGCGATCGCCTCACGCGTCGACGAGGTCGCAAAAAGCATCACCGGCGCACTGGAAGAGCGCGGCCAACACATCACGAGCGCCTTGAGCCATGCCGGCGACAACATGATCCTCGCGCTCGGCGAGCGCGGCGGCGACCTGCTCGATCGTCTGGAAGAAGCCAGCGCCGAGACCACGCGTGCCGTGCTCGACGCTTCCGAGCGGCTGACCACCAGCCTCAACTTCAAGACCGGGCACGTCCATGACGAGTTCGTCGATCTGGCCGATCGCGTCCACGAGATGCTGAACGAGCGCCTCGATCGCATCACCAGCGAATTTGAGCAGCGCTCCTCGACCATCGTCGACGGCATCTCGGATCGCACCGAGCAGGTCCACGACTCCCTGAAGAATTCGTCCGACTCGCTCTTGCTCGAACTCGAGTTGCGCTCAGGTGATCTCGTCAGCAAGATCGACGACGCCGGCAACCGCCTCGCGAGCCGCATTCTCACCTCCGGCGACAAGGCCAGTGACGCGCTGGACGTGACCGTGAACACGCTGGTTGCCAAGGTGATCAGCCAGACCGAGAACGCGCACGACAGCCTCGCCCTGCAGATGAACGCTTTCGACGAGCTGGTGAAGAACCAGGGCTCGGAACTTTCGGAAAAGTTCGCCCGCGACAGCGGCACGCTGGGCGCGCTGATTACGCGGCACATCTCCGAATTCGACCGCACCGTCAAAACCTTTGGCGGCGAGATCGTTGAGCGCATGGGCCAGCGGACCCAGGAGATATCAGACAACCTGAAGAATTACGTCGACACTTTCGACACCCGCCTGGTCTCGAACAGCGGCGAGATCACCGCTTCGCTCGATCAGCGGCTGCTGCAGTTCGAAACCCAGCTCGGCACCCGGGTCAACAGTCTCGACGCGTCGCTCGACAACAAGATCAAGTCGTTCGACGAGACCATCGACGGTCGCCTGAAATCGCTGGAAACCACTTTCGACACCCGCGCCAAATCCGTCACCGAAACCATCGACGGCCGCCTCGGCACGCTGGCAACCTCGTTGACCGATGGCGCGGCGCAGGCGATCCAATCGATCGACCAGCGGCTCACCCTGCTCACCTCCTCGCTGACCGAGGGCACTGCGCAGGCGATTGCCGCGGTCGACCATCGCATTGCCAACGTCACCGAGACCATCGACGGTCGCAGCGCCCATTTGACCGACATCATCCAGGCGCGATTCCAGGAAATTCATCAGGGCATCGAAACCCGCGTCGGCGACATTGCCAACGGCGTCGAGACCAGGGTCGGCGGCATCGCCAGCGACATCGACACCCGCGTCGCGCAATTTGAGGATCTGCTCGGTTCGCGCATCGAGGCTGTGGCCGGCCGGATCGAAAGCAGCGGCCGCCAGGCCAGCGAAGATCTGATGTCGCGCGCTGAAATGCTGTCCTCCGGCATCAAGTCGCATGTCGAGGACGCCGAACGTTCTCTGACCAACCTCGTGGTCAATACCTCCGAGACCATCCAAACCGGTGCACGCAGCGCGCAGCAGGCGCTGCTGACGGTTTCCTCCGATGTCGGCGCGCAGCTCAAGCTGACCTCGGCCGAGGTCGAGGCCGCCCTCACCGCGGTCGGCACCGGCGCGGCCAATTCGATCCTGACCAGCGCCAAAGATGCCCAGACCACGCTGGTGTCCGCGTCCTCCGAGGCTGCCGCCCAAATCAAATCTCTCGCCGCCGACGTCGAGCGCACCCTCTCGGCCGCAGGCGACGCCACGGCCGCATCGGTTCTCGCCGGCGCGCGCGAGGCGCAGACCACGCTGGTGACCGCGTCCGCCGACGCCGCAAGCCACGTCAAGTCGCTCGCCATCGATGTCGAGCGCTCGCTGTCGGTCGCCGGGACGGCAACCGCCGAAGCCGTTACCGCAGGTGCCCGTGAAGCACAGAGCACGTTGGTCGCCGCCTCCACCGAGGCCGCCAATCAGGTCAAGTCGCTTGCAGCCGACGTCGAGCGTTCGCTGTCGGTCGCCGGCACGGCAACCGCCGAGGCCGTCACCGCGGGAGCCCGCGAGGCGCAGAGCACGCTCGTTGCCGCCTCCAACGAGGCCGCCAATCAGGTCAAGTCGCTTGCGGCCGACGTACAGCGTTCGCTCTCGATCGCCGGGACGGCGACCGCCGAGGCGATCACGGCAGGCGCCCGCGCGGCTCAGAATACCCTGATGAATGCGTCCGCCGATGCATCGACCCAGGTCAAGGCGCTCGCCGCCGACATGGAGCGTTCGCTCTCGATGGCCGGCAATGCCACCGCTGAATCGATCACGTCGGGCGCACGCGAAGCCCAGAACGCGTTGATCACGGCATCGACGGAAGCCGCCAACCACGTCAAGTCGCTGGCGATCGACGTCGAACGCACGCTGACTTCCGTCGGCACCGACACTGCGGCCTCCATCCTCGGCACCGCGCGCGAGGCCCAGAACTCGTTCTCTGCGACCTCTGCCGAGGCAGCTAACCAGATCAAGGCGATCGCCGCCGACATGGAGCGTTCGCTCGGCGTCGTCACCGCCAGCACGACCGATACCATCCAGACCACCGCGCAGAACGCGCAGAGCGTGCTGGTCGCCGCAACGAACGAGGTCAGCTCCAAGGTCAAATCGACCTCGGCCGATATCGAACGTTCGGTACTAGCCGCGAGCAGCAATTTCGGCTCGACGATGACCGGCAAGACCGACGAAATCGTCACCTATGTCCAGCAGCAGACCGACCGTCTGGCGCAGATCGTCGACAGCCGCCGCGGTTCGTTGGTCGAGGCGCTCAGCGCCAGGACCACGCAACTGACGACAGACATCGACCGTGTCACCGGCGACGCCCTGAAATCGATCGAAACACGCGGTCAGGCGTTCTCGCAATCGATGTCGACCCACGGTTCGGAAGTCGCGCGAACGATTACCACCGCAGGCGATCTCGCCACCGGCGCGGTAGCCAAGTCGCTGAAGGACCTCGAACAGGCGTCGCGCTCGGCCATCGACCAGTCGCGCCAGGTATCGATCGCCGCCGTCACCGAAATGCAGGAGACCAGCAAGATCCTGCGCACCGACACGGTGGCGCTGTTCGAGCGGCTGCGTGAAGGCAACATCCTGCTGCAGGAAGTGCTCACCGGCGCCCACGACAATCTCAACTCGCTGGAACGCGCGCTGGTGACCCGCGTGGCCGACTTCGTATCCGCGATGAACGATGTCACCGCGCGCAACGGCGTCGCGACCCAAACGCTGGAAGACCAGTTGACCGTGTTCAACTCCAAGACGACGAAGGCGCTGGAGGATCTCGGCGCGCTGTCGAGCGAGTTCGAGAAACACGGCAAGGAGCTGGTCGAAGCAGCCGGCGTGGTCGAACAGGCCAACCGCTCCACCTCGACGTCGGTCGCTGACCGCAAGTCGCAGCTCGAATCGCTGGTGACCACCATCGACCTGCGGACAACCGACCTCGACCAGCGGCTGTCGCGCTTCACCGGCCTGCTCGACGAATCGCTTGCGGCGGCGGAAGAACGCGCGCGCGATATCGCGCGTGTCGTGGCGGAAACCGCCGGCGCAGGATCGGCCGCGATTAGCCGCCAGTTCGAAGCCGTGCGCGCTGCGGCCGAAAACGAGCGGCAGCAGACCCTCGACGCCATGAATGATCTGTACCAGCAGAGCACGCACGAAACCGATGCGATGTTCAAGCAGTCGACCGAGAAGTTCGCTGCGATGGTACAGTCCATGAAGCAGATGGCCGCCGAAATGCATCAGGAGCTCGAGGCGACGCGCAACGAGCTGCGCCGCGGCGTGCTCGAGATGCCGCAGGAAGCGGCCGACAACACCGCGCAGATGCGCAAGGTGATCGTCGACCAGATCGAGGCGCTTGCGGAGCTCAACCGTATTGTCGCGCATCATGGCCGCGGTCTCGACGTCGTGACTTCCGGCCGCGCCAGCGTGCAACGCCAGGAAGAGCCCGTGATGGCAGCGGCCGCCGGCGGCCGCAACGAAGTGCGGATGCGCGACGCCGGCAGCGCATCGACGCTACCGCCGCCGGATCTCGGCATGCCCGCCCCGCGCCGCGCCGAAGCCCCGCCGGTCAGTCCGGTGAGCCAGGATGCCGGACGCGGCGATGGATGGCTGTCCGACCTGCTCCACCGCACCGACGCAGGTACAGGACGTGAGGCTCCCCGTGGCCGCCCGCCGCAAACCCCGGTCAATCCGCTGGAGTCGCTGTCGCTCGACATCGGCCGGCTGATGGATCGCAACCTCGCCGCCGAAATGTGGGATCGCTACCAGCGCGGCGAGAGCAAGGCGTTCAGCAAGCGCCTCTACACGCCGGCCGGCCAGAAGGCGTTCGATGAAGTCGCCCGCAAATATCGCGCCGACCGCAGCTTCAAGCAGACGGTCGATCGCTATATCGCCGAGTTCGAACGGCTCTTGGACGAAGTTGCACGCGAGGATCGCGGGCCGCAGGCGCTGCGCGGCCACCTCACCTCGGAGACCGGGCTGGTCTACACCCTGCTCGCTCACGCAGCGGGACGGCTGGGGTAAGGCTCAGACCATTCTAGAACGCGAAACGGAGGCAGTGATGCCTCCGTTTTTCTTTTCAGCACGGATGAAGGGTACGACCGACGGCCTCGCAAGCTTGCAGTGCGACCGACCGATCGACACCCTCGCTACTCCCCACCTTGCAGCACGTCTCGGCTCTGGATATATATCTGGAAATATCTAAATGGAGTGCCGCTTTGGCCAATACCGCACAGAAGAGAGCCATACGGAACTATCGGACCCGGCTGGTCAAGCGCGGCATGGCGCGATTTGAGGTTCTCGGCCTCGACGCCGACCGCGACCTGATCAGATCCCTGGCCAGACGCCTGGCGGAGAACGATTCCGACGCCGCACGGATTCGGGCGGCTGTAACCCAGACCGTGGCAGGCGAACCTCCAAGGAAAGGTGGCATCCTCGCCGCATTGCGCCGCTCGCCGCTGGTCGGGGCCGACCTCAATCTCGCCCGTACGCGCGAAACCGGCCGCAAGGTCGTCTTGTGACGCGCTATTTGCTCGACACCAACATCATCAGCAATGTCACGCGACCAAATCCGTCCGCATCGCTTCTCACATGGATGTCGGAGCAGGTTGATACCGATCTATTCACCTCCGCGCTCACCGTTGCAGAAATCCGACGTGGGCTGCTGCAAAAGCCCTCCGGAAAGAAGCGCGCCCTGCTGGAAGCCTGGTTCGCGGGCCCTGAAGGTCCGCTAGCGTTGTTTGCCGGCCGCGTGCTCGCCTTCGATGAGAAAGCAGGCCTGATCTGGGCGCGGCTGATGGCCGATGGCACGGCCAAAGGGCGGCCACGCAGCGCGCTTGACATGATCGTAGCCGCGATAGCTGAGGCCAACGGCTGCGTCGTCGTGACCGACAATGAAAAGGATTTTGCCGGATTGAAGTACATCAATCCGCTTCGGGCCCTGAGAACACGATAAACAGCGCGGTCGCACCCGATCGCTGCTTGAGCCTCGATAAGCAGACTAGTGGCCTACTGCCGCTTCTGCCCGCTCGGTGGCCTCGCCGGTGGCGCCGGTGTCGGCGGCGGCGCCGCCGCCTGGCTGTTGCTGCTGCTCCCGCCGCCGAAGATCACGCGGGTCGGGTTGCGATCGAAATTGTTCACGGCGCGGCTGATGTCGGAAAGGGTGCGGCGGCCATCGGCCATCAGCGCGCCCGACCGCTTGTCGAAATCCTCGGCCAATTCGCGGATCGACTTGACCATGAGATTCAGTTCGCCGCCGGCGGCGCCGCCTGCGATGGTGTTGAGCCCGAGCATGAGACTGTCGGCTTTGCCCATGACGCCATCGACCCTGAGCATGACGTTGTCGATCTTCTCGGAGTTGCGCGCGAGCGCTGCCGTAAAGGTCTCGAGGTTTCGCAGCGAGTTCTTCACCGATTCCTGATTATCGGCGACAAGCCGGTTGACGTTCTGCAGCGTGGCGCGGATCGACTCCGTGACATCCTGCAGCGCGCTTGGGTCGGCGGTCAGCATCGGCACTCCATCCTCATCGAGCGGCACAGCAGGAGCGGTCTCCTCGCCGCCCTTCAGCGAGATCGCCGCGACGCCGGTTAGCCCCTGGAATTCGAGACCGACGAGCGTGTCTTTCCGAATCGGCGCGTTGTTCTCGACCATCGCCAGTGCGACTACGCGCCGCGGATTGTCGAGTTTGACCGAGACAACCTCCCCTATCCTAATACCGTTAAAGTTGACGCTGCCGCCGTTGCGCAACCCGGACGCCGGGCCTTCGAACACGATGCGGATCGGGCTGCGCTGCTTGGTGGTGTGCAGGCTCTGAAACCACAGCACGAAGCCGAATGCGGCGGCGATCACCGCCAGCGTGAAGGCCCCGATCAGGACGTAATTCGCCCGCGTTTCCATAATTCAAGGTACTCCGAAATCAGATCTATCCAGCGTCGGCGATAGACCCGTCATTTATCTCATGTTTGAGCACGATCTGATCCGAAAAACCGATCACACTTTTGGGGCCCCTAGCCCATCACAGCGCGGGCGCGCTTGCCGTGAAAATATTGCCTCAGCCAGGGATGCTGCGAGGCCTGCATGTCGGCAATCGATCCTGCAGCAATGATCTTACCGTTCCCTAAAACCGCGATGCGGTCGCAGGCCGTATAAAGGCTGTCGAGATCGTGAGTTACCATGAAAACCGTCAGGCCCAAAGTACGCTGCAGGGTGCGCACCAGCTCGTCAAAATCCCCGGCGCCGATCGGATCGAGCCCTGAGGTCGGCTCGTCCAGGAACACCAGCTCGGGGTCGAGCGCCAGCGCGCGCGCCAGCGCCACGCGCTTGATCATGCCGCCCGACAGTTCCGACGGATAGCGATCGGCGACTTCGGGCCGCAGGCCCACCATGCCAAGCTTGGCCACCATGATCTCGTCGAGCAGCCGCTGCGAGACGTTGAGATATTCGCGCACCGGAAACTGGATGTTCTGCCGCACGGTAAGAGAAGAAAACAGCGCGCCTTGCTGAAACAGGATGCCCCAGCGGCGCTCGACGCCGCGGCGTTCGGAGGCGCTCGCCGCATCGAGATCGACGCCGAACACCTCGATGCGTCCACTGAGCTTGGGCACGAGGCCGATGATGGTGCGCGTCAGCACCGATTTTCCGGCGCCCGACGGGCCGACAAATCCCAAGATCTCGCCGCGCTTGACGTCGAGGTTGAGTCCGTCGAGCACCCGCGTCTTGCCGAACTGCACGGTGATGTCGCGGACCCGGATGATGGCGTCGGAGATTTCGTCCGCCATGGTCACATTCCGATCGACGCGAAGAAGATGGCGAACACGCCGTCCATCACGATCACGAAGAAGATTCCCTTCACCACCGAGGACGTCGTGTGCTGCCCGAGCGATTCAGCGCTGCCCTGCACGGCCAGTCCCTCGACGCAGGCGACGATGCCGATGACAGCCGCCATCACCGGCGCCTTGATGAGACCAACGACGAAATGGTCGATCGAGATGGCATCGCGCAGCCGCAGCAGGAAAGCCTCGGGCTCGACCCCGCCATAGAGCCACGCCACCAGCCCGCCGCCGTAAAGCGCCGCCATCGCGCCGAGGAACGCCAATATCGGCAATGCCAGCACCAGCGCCAGCATCCGCGGCAGGATCAAAACCTCAATCGGATCGAACCCCATGGTGCGCAGCGCGTCGATCTCTTCCCGCATCTTCATCGAGCCGAGTTCGGCGGTGTAGGCCGAGCCCGAGCGTCCCGCTACCATGATCGCCACCAGGAGCACGCCGATCTCGCGCAGCACCAGCACGCCCAGCATGTCCACCACGAAGATGTCGGCGCCGAATTTGCGGAAATGGAAAATGCCCTGTTGCGAAATGATACAACCAATCAGGAACGTGATCAGCACCACGATCGGCACGGCGCGCCAGCACACCTGCTCCAGGTGATGGATGGTCGAGGTCAGGCGGAAGTGGCGGGGACGAATCAGGACACGGGCGGCCGCGGCGAGCACCGCGCCGAGCATATCGATCAACCCGATCAAGGTGCCGCCGATGCCGGCCACGGCGCGGCCGATCTGCTCCAGCATGCCTGATATCGTCAGTCGGTCGGTTTCGACGATTGGCTCGGCCTTCACCCGCCGCACCTCGTCGACCAGGCTGGAATAATTGGCCGAGAGCCCGGCGATCTGGGCCTCGATGCCGCCATGGGTCAGGCTGCGGCGCAGCCGCTCGATTAGCCAGGCGCCGAACGTGTCGAGCTTCGACACCTGCGAGACGTCGATGGAGATGTTGGGCCGGGTGCCGCTGAGCTTCTCGGCGTCGGCGACCATTCGTTCCAGCACCGGCGCAAAGCGCGCCGTCCAGGAGCCGGCTGCACACAGCGCCAGCCCGTTGCCCCTGGCTATCCGCTCCAATGTCGGGTCGCCGCTCACCAATGCCCACCCCTCGGCCGATACCGATGCGAATCCCTTGGGTTCCGCACGCCGTATTGCCTTGTCGAATCTGTCCCTAACCAGCCATAGTTGGTAGCGGCGGGCAAGCTTGCGGTTCAGAAAATTGCCAGATTTTAAAATGACTTCCGGCCTATCTCGAAAGCTTGCCGTCAGCATCGAACGCTGGCCCATCGCAGGCGCGTTCACGATCAGCCGCGGCGCCAAAACCGAAGCGGTCACCGTCGTCGCTGCCGTGAGCCACGGGGACTGTGCCGGGCGCGGCGAATGCGTGCCCTACCCGCGTTACGGCGAGACGGCGGAAGCGACGCTTGAAGCCCTTAATGCGATGCAGGAACCTCTTGCCAAGGGACTGGACCGAGCGGCGCTGCAGGCGGCGATGCCGGCCGGCGCCGGCCGTAACGCGCTGGATTGTGCGCTGTTGGATTTCGAAGCCAAGAGCTCCGGCCAACGAGTCTGGACCCTGCTCGGACGGCCGGCGCCGCGCCCCTGCACCACCGCCTTCACGATTTCGCTGGGTACGCCGGAGGCGATGGCGTCGGCAACGGCCAGGGCCTCGCATCGGCCGCTCCTAAAGATCAAGCTCGGCGGCGATGGCGATGACGCGCGGATATCAGCGGTTCGCAAGGCGGCTCCCGATTCCGAATTGATCGTCGATGCCAACGAAGCCTGGACGGCGGACAATCTCGAATACCACCTCGCCGCCTGCGCCAACGCCGGGGTCACGCTGGTCGAGCAGCCGTTGCCGGCCGGGCGCGACGAGGCGTTGGCCAGCATCAAGCGCCCGGTCGCGGTCTGCGCCGACGAAAGCGTGCATGACCGCGCCTCGCTCGAAGGCCTGCGCGCGCGCTATGATGCTGTCAACATCAAGCTCGACAAGACCGGCGGGCTGACGGAGGCGCTCGCGATGGCGGATGCCGCCCAGGCGCTAGGCTTCGAGATCATGATCGGCTGCATGGTCGCGACCTCGCTGGCGATGGCGCCGGCCATGCTGCTCGCGCAGCAGGCGAGATTCGTCGATCTCGATGGCCCCCTGTTGCTGGCGCGCGACCGCGACGGCGGCCTGCGCTACGACGGCAGCCTGGTCTATCCGCCGGAAGCCGCCTTGTGGGGCTGATGCGCGAGCCGGTCCCGCGCGAGCCAGACCACCAGCCCGCCGAGAGCGGCCATCGCCGCCATCAGGTAGTAGATGCCTTGTCCCCAGGTCTCGTAGATCGTGCCTGACGCGACCGAGGCGAGGCCGGCGACGATGCCGCCGCAGGCGGTCAGATAGCCCTGTGCGCGCGCCATCACGTGGCCGGGCACGTGATGCAGCATCAATCCCATGATGCCGACCTGCGTCAGCCCGAAACTCAGCGCATGCGCGAGCTGGACGATCGCAAGGATAGCGAGCGGCAGGTCCTGCGCCGTCAACACCCAGCGCGCGGCCGCGCTCAGCGCCGCGATCACCACCAGCATCGACGGCTGCAGGGTGAACCGCGGGGACAGCGCGAACAGCACGATCTCGGCGATCACGCCGAGCACCCACAGAACTGCAATCGTCAGTCCGTCGAACCCCGCTTGTTGCCAGGCAATCGACGCGAAAATGTAATAGGCGGCATGGCTGCCCTGGATCAGCGCCGACGCCACGTTGATCGCGATGAAGCCGCCGTCGCGCAGCAATGTGCTCGCGCCCCCGGTGACCGGGCGGGCGCTCTTGACGTCGTCCAGCGGCTGCAACGCGAGGCTGGCGAGCGCCCCAAGCGCCGCCGAGCCGGCGATGATCCAGATCAGGTTTCGGGCGGCGATAAGGTCGAACAACATTCCGCAGACCAGCGCGCCCAAGACGAAGGCGGCCGAGCCCCACAGTCGCAACGGCCCATAGTTGAGGCCGTAGCGCTTCACTCCCCGTAACGCATAGGCATCCGTGAGCGGCACCATCGGCGTCCACAGGCAGCAGGTCAGCGCGTAGATCAGGAACACCAGCACCGGCAAATGCTGGGTGCCCAGCACGAAAAAGCCCAAAGCGGTGGCAAAGGCGGTCAAGATGATGCCGCCGCGCAAGGCCTGCCGCCGTTCCGCAAGGCCCGTCACCACCGGAAGGACGGTAAATCGGCTCACCGGCGGCACGGCCGTGATCAGCCCTATCCAAAACGCATCGATCCCGACCGCCTTCAACCATACCGTGAAAAACGGCAGATGGGTGCCGGTCATGCCGAACAGCGTGCCATAAAACAGCGCCACCCGGGTCGCGAATCGCTTCGATGCACCTTGAGAAGCGATGGGGATTTGTGATTCGCTTGGCATCAATTCAATTGCGATTCGGTCAATATCGTGTTGTTTCGTTATCGCAATGCGCGCCGATTTGCGCGAAGAGTTTGACATGGCCGACGAAGCATTCGCCCTTTCGCCGATCTCAGCACGCGCCGCGCTGCCGAGCGAGGAGGACTATGCTGCGATCGCCGAAGCCTTCATGGAGACTTCGCGGGGCCGCTGGTTCCTGACCGAATACGCCAAGCGCAACCGCAATGCCGACACCCGCATGGTGCTGGACGCGGTGGCGCGGATCGAGCAAAGCCTCGCCGCCCAACGGGAAGAGACCCTTCAGCGGGAAGCAAACCTCCAGCGGGAGGAAGGCCTTTCGGCGCAGCAGGCGGCCGAGGCCGTCGCTGCGGCTGCCGCGGCGCAAGAGCGCCTGACCGAGGCGCTTGCCGCCATCCGCGGCGCGGTCGAGGCGGCCGAGGAATCGGCGGTCGAGGCGCTCGACAGCCTCGCACTGGAGCAGCGGCTGGCCCCGGTCCGCAAGGGCGCGCGGGTGCTGCGCGAAATCGCCTGGCGGTTGCGGGAAATCGGCAATGACGGGCGAATTTGCGACCTGATCGATTCGCAGGTCACCGTCATCGAAAAGGGCACCGAACAGTTCTCATCCGAGGAGGCGCGAGCAGCGCTGCGTGCGGCCTTCGCCGCCCTCCAGGGCCGGCTTGTGGAATTCGGAGACGACGACCAGTCGCCAGCGCCGGCTGCCGAGTCCGAGGCGGCGGCGCCTTCCCCGACCGCGCAGGAAATGCCGCCGGCAGCGGAGACAGCCTTCGCGCAGGAAGCACCGGAAACTGCCGAGACGCCGTTCGCTTCGATGGCCGCATCCGCGGAGGCCGTGCTGACGCAAGCGGAAACGGCGCTGGCTGCCGAAAGCGCCACGGCTCCGGAGGCCTCGGTCCAAGATACCTCTGTGCAAGACGCGACCGTCCAGCACGCGGCCGCCCAAGACGCTGCTGCCCAAGACGCTGCTGCCCAAGATGCTGCTGCCCAAGACGCAGCTGCCCAAGACAACTCCGTCCAGAACGCCGACGCCCAAGACGCTGATGCGCAAGACGAGGCGCTCCTCGACATGATCGCGATGGAGATGGGCGCACCGGATCCGATCAGCGACGAGGAGATGGCCGAAGCGATAGCCGAGCAGGTCCGCTTGGCGGAGCCTCCCAAGATCGTCGCCGAAGCGCCCGAACCGGTCGCCACACCGTCGCCGCCGGTCCAACAGACGGTTCAGCCGCCTCCGCCGCCCGCTGCCGCACCAGCACCCGTCGCGGCAGTAGAAGTGTCGCTCGGCTCGACCCTCATCGCGAGCGGCATACTGCGAAAGCCGGTCACGGCGGCCAACGACCCGCTGGCGCCGATCCGGCGCATGAGCCAGGCCGAGAAGATCGCGTTCTTTTCGTAAGAGCTCTGCGCCGCCGCCTGGAGACCGCGCCGGCTTCCATGACGCATCCGCAGCAAAGTGGGGCACCAGATCGCCCGGACGTCCCTAACAGAAAAAGGAGCGAGATGACGATTCGAAGAAAAGCCATCTCGCTCTAGTAGGCAGGGAGGAGCTACGCGCTTCGGGTGGTAGGCTGCCACGCGTAAGCCAACCACCCGATGCCATGGGATATCAGATCGACGCCGAGCAGGAATCCGAGGACCCACAAGCCGGTCATCGGAAATCCAGTCAGAATGACGAGGCCAGCCACTACGCCGAACGCGCCGGATAGCAGCATGATCCAGCCCGCCTCTCGCCAATGGCTGATGACGATCAGGATGCGGACGAAACCGGAAATCAGCAACACCAGGCCGAGGACGTAGGTGAGAATCAAGGCGCTGGCGACCGGCTGGCCCACCAGCACGACGCCAAAGGCGATGTACAGGATGCCGAGAAGCACCTGCCATACGAATCCTCCCCATCCCTTGGTCCAGAATGCATGGACGATCTCGAAGGCGCCGGCGACGATCGAAACCCAGCCGATGAAGATGGTGCTGATCACGGTGACGAGCATGACGTCGCCGAGAACCAGGAAGCCGGCCAGGATCAAGGCGAGTCCAAGCAGAACACAGATCCAGAACGGCGGCGCAGGCAGGTTGGTGACGCCCATCGGCGAGCTGTTGTCAATTGTGGTCATGGCAGTCTCCTCACTTCACGTCTCATCGCACCCTCGAGCAGCGTGGCCATCACCGCCATCGCCAGCCGCAGACGCGACGGCCGCGGTGCCACCAACAGACCCAACGGCGACGCCGACGACGATGCCAGTGATGAGGGGGACGCGACGGCCGCGTGGGCGGCCGTCCAGGCGGTCGTCGCGGTGGCCGTCCAGCCGGTGATCCAGGCGGCCGCGTGCCAGGGCCTTGAGTCTCGAGCTTGAAATCTCCGGCGTCCTTTCCAGGATCCTTCTGCACCGCGAACGGCGCCGCCTCGGCCATGCCTGGTGGCAGGCTTGTGGCCAGGCCGATGGTCACGGCACCGCACACCAGAGTCCGCAGCGCAGTGCGACGGTCGATTGCATCCATTGTTGTTCTCCTTCTTGGGACGCCCCTTTCCTCGCATGCTCATGCTGATCAGCCGGACCTCAATCGGTTACCGGGCGCATCACTTGGTATCTCGCCCGGCAGGTAATTTGGAAGCCGGCCCGCCGGGATGATCGCCAACAGCGCAAGACCGGCCATGATCAGCAGTCCGATCTTCAGCGCACGCAGCCGCGCTTCGGTATTCACGCGCACCGCTTCCTCGACCTGCTGCGGCGTCGCGGTCGTTCCTTCCATCACGCTCCGCAGCCGGTCGTTGCTGACGAAGGTGATGTTGTCGAGATCGACCTGGCTCTGGATCTCCTTCGGCAGCTCGGGGCTGGCCGCGATACTGCTGAGCGCGATCGCACTCAACAGACCGACCAGAAGCGCACCCGCCACCGCCGTTCCAACCGCAGCGGCAAGATTTTGCGTGGTGCCGCGCAGCGACCCGACGTCGCCTGCGAGTTCCTTGGGCGAGGCGGTGACCAGCACGTTGAACAACAGCGTCACCAGCGAACCCTGCCCGATCCCGAACAGAACCAGGCCGATCAGCACAGGAACCTCGCTCCAGTCGTTGCGCACGACAATGGCCAACCACACCAGACCAACCGTACACAGCAGGAAGCCGTAGCGGCCGATCTGCCGCGGCGTCAGCCGGTCGTAGACATTGACGATAAGCATCGCCGTGAAGAACACCGTCAGATTGAACGGCATCATCGCAATCGCAGTCGCAAGCGGCGAGCGGCCCTGCACGATCTGAATGTACAACGGCACTGAGAAATTGAGCGCCGCCTCCAGCGCGACCACGGCAAACAGCGCATAGACCGCACAGCGCTCTTCCGGCGAGTCGATCACCTCGAGCGCCAATAGCGGGGTCTTCCCGGCGGCCTGACGCCGATGCGTCCACATCAGGAATGCCTGCCCGAGCACCACGCCGAGAACGATCATGATCGGCGCCGGCGAAAGGCCAAGCAGGTCGAACGGCGCATTGGCGGTGGCCAGCGCTAGCCCCCATCCGTTCAGATTGTTGAAGCCGAAACTGATGAGCACGATCGCCGATGCCGCCAGAACCACACCGACGAAATCGATATGCACATCCGGGCGGCCATAGTCTCGCTTGAGACGGAAACTCAGGAGGAACACAATCGCGGAAACCGCGATCAGGATACCGAATGCCGGGCGCCAGCCGATATAGGTGCCGAGCACGCCGCCGATGATGAACGCCAGCACGCCGGCCGCCGCGCGCGCGGAGCCGAGCGCACCCACCGCCGTCGCCTGCTGCCTTCCCGTGTAATTCTCGGCAATCAGCGCCACCAGCGACGGTACGATCACGGCGCCGGCCGCACCGCAGAGCGCTTGCGCTGTGATCATCAACGTCGCCGTGGGGCTGAATGTCATCAGTATCTGCGACGCGCAGAACAGGATGACGGCGAAGCGGAACACCTGCAACGCGCCGAACCGCTGCGCGAGCTTTGCGCCGAGCATCACGAAACCGGCCACCAGCATGGAATAGGCCACGATGCCGGTCGCAACCGTCGTCGGCGGGACGCCAAAACTCTTCACCATCCCGCCGAGCGCTACTGGTAGCGAGGCGACGTTGTAGGACATGATCATCTGGCCGAGCGCGATGGCGATCATCGGTACCCATGACTCCCGCGCACCTTCCCGGATTGCTCCGATCGACATCGAGTGCGTCGCCATGGTGTCCTCCCGAGCGGCTCGGTTCCGGATCGATCGAGCTATCGGCTCGATCAATCCACTCTTTGCATCTGCTTCAGTTTTCCGGTTGCGATACGAACAGATCCATTCCCAGCCGCTGCGACAGGAATTTTGCCGCGAACTGCCCCTTCACGCTGTTGCCGGCCGCGTCGAGCGGCGGCGCGAAGGTACCGAAGCCGCCCTTGCCGGGAGAGACCGCGACGATGCCGCCGCCGATCCCGCTCTTGCCCGGCAGGCCGATGTCGTAGAGCCAGTCGCCCGACGTCTCGTATAGGCCGGCAGTAATCATCACGGTGAGCGCGTAGTGGCAGACCGCAGCATCCACTACGCGCTGCCGGGTGACCGGATTGACGCCGCCGTCCGCCAGCGTCGCGCCCATGACCGCCAGATCGCGCGCACTCACATTCAGCGAGCACTGCTTGGTATAGAGATCGGTCGCCTGCTTGGCGTCGCAATAGATGCGGTCGTAGCTCTGCAGCAGCCGGGCTATACTGCGGTTGCGATAGTTGGTTTGCGACGCCGAGGCGTACACCTCTTCATTGAGTGCAAGCTCGCGGCCGGCAAACCGTGACAGCCCGTCATGAATGAATTGCCATTGGCCTTCAGCCGTCAGGCCCGGCACGAGGCTGGTGGTCGCGATCGCGCCCGCGTTGACCATCGGGTTGGTGCGGCCACCGCCCTGCTCGATGGCCGCGAGGGAGTTGAAAGGCAATCCGGTGGCGTTCGCCCCAAGTCTTCTGCGCGCCTCTTCCGGGCCGATCGTCTCGCAAACAAGCGCGAACACGAACGGCTTCGATACGCTCATGATCGAGAATTCATAGTCGGTGTCGCCGGCCTCGTAGACACGCCCGCTGGTGCCGACGACGCAGACCCCGAACAGCTCTCGCGGCACCCTGGCGAGCGCCGGATAGACTTGTGAGTTCTGTCCGTCTCCGTTCGACTTGAAGCGCCGGTGCGCCTCCGACACAAGCTCTTGCACCAGCTCGGGTTCTGGCAGGTGTCCTGTCGAGATGTAGGGGCATTCTGTAGGTCCCGAAATCGAAGGTGAGTCCATCGGACTCCTCCATTCGGCTCGACATGCTGCGCCCAGATGATCGAGCCGTTCGGCAACACGCGTTACATGCTGATAGACGGTCTGCGTCGACCGTCTCAGCTTCGTTTGACTTGCACGTACCGTAACGCTTGAAAGTGCATCGAGTCAATCACACAACCTTAAAGTACGTTTGCGTCGGGTGTGTTCCGCTACACAACTTTGTGACAAATCACGCGAACGCCGATGGCTCCGTATCGACAAACCTCCGCGAATTAGCGACCAATTTGACCGAGCTAATGCGGTATTGAGCAATGACGAAGCCGATCTCCGAGCGACACGTCACCAAAGCCGCAGAGAACATGCTGGTCGATCCGTGCAACGGCGATATCGAGGATGATGCCGCCAGTCCGGGGCAGCGGTCGCTGCTGGCAATCGCCGGAAGCCTGCTGGTCGAAATCAGTTTGCCGAAGCTCTTGTTCGCCTGGACGATCTTGCTGTTGTTGCCGGCGGTGTTGCTCGGTCTGGCGCCGTTGCTGGCTTCGGCCTGGTTCTCCACCTTGTCGGAACAGCTTGCAGCCCTGACCGAAATCGGCGCGGCGCTGGTGCTGGCTGCGATCGTAGCGGCGGGATGGATCGGATGGCGTCCGCTGCTTCGGATCGCCGAGATCAATTTCTGGTCGCTCAATGCACTCGCGGTACAGCCCGGCTATGCGTTTGTGCGCGAAGCCTTGCGTCATCTGGCTGAGCTGATCGCGGGAAAAAACTTCACTCCTGCCGGCCGGGCGCGCTTGGGCAGCGCCAATTCGGTTGGCGCCGGCATCTTGTTGTCGGCATGCGCGGCGATGATCGCGATACTCGCCTGGCCTGCCTCGCGGTGGGCTGGTAACTGGAGCGATCTGCTCTTGCTGCATCGGCTCGCCGTGCCCACGCTTGCGAATGCCGTCGTACTGATGGCGGGCTATCTGGCGGTCGCATCGCTGGTTTGGGGTTTTGCCGATGCCAGCATGCCCCAACCGCTCGATCTTGCAATGTTCGATGCCGCCTCGGCCGAAGGCCGGATCTGGCGTGTCGCGCATCTGTCGGATATTCATGTGATCGGCGAGCAGTATGGCTTTCGCATCGAAAGCGGACGGGCTGGCCCGCGTGGAAATGGCCGGCTCAATCGAATCCTCGCGCGGCTGGCCGCCATCCATGCCAGCAATCCGCTCGATCACGTTCTGGTCACGGGCGACATGACCGACGCCGGTCGCGCCAGCGAATGGGCGTTAATCCTCGAAGCACTGGCGCGCCACCCGGAGCTTGCCGCGCGCACGATCCTGTTGCCGGGCAATCACGACGTCAACATCGTCGACCGCACCAATCCGGCCAGGCTCGACCTGCCGTTCAGCACCGGCAAGCGGCTGCGGCAAATTCGGACGCTGTCGGCGATGGCGGCCGTGCAAGGTGAACGGGTGCACGTCGTCGATGCCAACGGAAGACCGGCCGCTACGCTGCAACAGGCGCTGGCGCTGC
Organism: Bradyrhizobium sp. AZCC 1577; assembly: GCF_036924575.1. NCBI lineage: Bacteria > Pseudomonadati > Pseudomonadota > Alphaproteobacteria > Hyphomicrobiales > Nitrobacteraceae > Bradyrhizobium > Bradyrhizobium sp. AZCC 1577. The sequence goes on along the minus strand of NZ_JAZHRQ010000001.1, from coordinate 3,477,579 downwards.
ACCGTGACGCGATCGTGGCCGTTGCGGAGTTTGGAGGTTTGCGCCGTGTCGCCGCGCTGCACAGCCTCTTCGACGACCAGTTTCCGATGATCCTGCCGCCGGAACCGGAAGATGGCCTCGGAATAGCCATCCTGAACTCGAATGCAAAGACCCACTTTTCCTTCACCAACGCGCTCGGACTGGTCTCCGTCGAACAGGCGCATCGCCTGGAGGCAGCCATCGGATATTTTCCACGGGCGCGCTGGATCGTCGCACTGCACCACCACCTGGCGGAATATCCCATGCCGGTGAAAGCATTTTCCGAGCGCATCGGAACGGCGCTGATCAACGGCAGTTGGTTCGTCCGCAGATTGGAAGCGCTGGGAGATCGCGCCGTCGTGATGCATGGCCACCGTCATATCGACTGGATCGGCGCGTGCGGCGGGTTAAAAATCATCTCCGCTCCGTCGCCCGTGATGGGTGCGACCGACGCTGCGGCGACGTACTTCTACATTCATTCCCTGACGGCCGGCCAGGATGGCCGGCTGGGCCTGTTGCCGCCCGAGCGGGTAGAGATCGAGGGCGAGACAGCCGACTAGGGCTTGCCGGGTTTCTCCGGCTCCGATCCGCCGAGCAGATCAGCAATCCAGCGGCTCGACGGATGCTGGGCACAGAAGGTGAGTATGGCGAGCGTGATGGGCACGCCGATGAAGGTTCCGAACAGGCCCCACAGGAACGTCCATAAGAAGATCGCAAACAGCACCACCACCGGCGAGATCGACAACAGGCTGCCGGCCACCCGCGGCTCGATGTAGCTGCCGACCGCGAACTGAATGATGTTCAGGCACACGAATACTCCGAGCACCGCCGGCCAGGTCTCGAACTGCGTCATCGCCAACAGGGTCGGAAACAGTGTCGCAACGAACGGGCCGATGAACGGGATATAGTTCAGCACGAAGGCGATCACGCCCCATTCGAACGCGAATGGCAGCCCGGTAATCCAGGCGAAGCTGCCGACCAGCAGGCCGGTGACCGCGCTCATCTGCGTCCGCACCAAAAGGTACTTTCGGAATTTCGCCGCGGTCGCTTCGCTGCCGTCGAGCAGCACGCGTGCTGCGGCACGGTTATCCAGCCGTTCGATGTTTCGCCTGATGCTCTCGACTTCGAGAAGCCCCAGCATGACGTAAACCAAGGCAATCACCCAGAAGCTGAGCGTCGTGTTCACCCGTCCGGTGACATATTGCGGTGGCGCGCAGCAGCCAGCTTACGTTGAAATGTTCAGCCCACAGGCCCGCAACCGAGACGCCGTGGCCGTCCAGCCAATTTACGGTCGCCGCATAAAGGGCCTGGTAGCGCGCCAGGTCGGCGAGCAGTGATTGCCCTACCCGACCAAATCCCCAGGCTGCGAGCGAGGCGAAGCCGAGGCAGATTGCCACGGTGGCGATGATGGTGATCGCCAGCGCGGCAAGTTTTGGCATCCAGGACTGCAACTGCTTCTGGATCGGCCACACAATCGCAATGATGAACAGTGCCGCCGCAAGCGGGGCGAACACCGTGCTCGCCTGAGCCAGCGCCGCCATGACCAGCACGGCTGCGATGATTCCTGTGGTGGTCTTTAGCCCGAAGCCCATTTTGGGTTCCTTCGACCGTTCAGCAACCCGAGATTGTCAGCGGCATCGCGCGTCGGCAAGCGTGGAAGCGCCGCGCGCTGCAACCGTGATCGCGGTCACGTACGACGGCCCGCACCCGGCTTAGCGTCCCAGCAAATCTCGCAACGAGGTCTCGCCTGAGGAGGCAGCCATGTCCCGCTTTAAGTCATCGCTATTGGGTGCCGGCCTGCTGGCAGGCCTGCTCGGCTTCGCTGGTGCGGCGTTGGCCGAAGCCCCGAACGTCGACATCCGCAACGGCATGCAAACGCCGCCGGCGGACCAGCGCGTCGCGCTGGTGATCGGAAATTCGAATTACCAGATCGCGCCAAAGCTCGCCAATCCCGGTAATGACGCGCAGTCGATGGCGCAGCTTTTGAACTCCGCCGGCTTCGAGGTCACCCAGGCCACCGACCTGACGCGCAGCGACATGGTCAAGGTCGTGCAGGACTTCTCCACCAGGGTCGCCGAGCGCGGCCCCGGCACCGTCGCCATGATCTATTATGCCGGTCACGGCGTGCAGGTGGCGGGTGAGAACTATCTGCTTCCAGTCGATGCGAAGATCGCTTCGCCGTCCGATCTTGACGGCAATTCGGTCCGGCTGGTCGATGTGATGGGCACGCTGGAATCGATCCCGAGCCGGATGCGCATCGTGGTGCTCGATGCCTGCCGCAACAATCCGTTCCCCGAGATCAACGACGCCGGACGGGGCTTGGCAATCGTCGATGCGCCCCGAGGCTCGATCGTCGGCTACTCGACCGCACCGGGTATGGAAGCGCAGGACGGCGACGGCAACCACAGCCCGTATACGTCAGCTTTCCTGAATGTCGCACGCGAGCCGAACCTGCCGATCGAGCAATTGTTCAAGCGCGTCCGGCTCGAAGTGAACAACACCACGTCCGGAAAGCAGACACCGTGGGAAAGTTCGTCGTTGACCTCCGACTTCTATTTCTTCGGCGATACCGCGGTCGCCGCAGGCCGCGCGCCGGATCGCCGCCCGATCATCCAGGCCGCGTCGAATCTGCCGTCGCGTTCGGTGCGCCAGGCTTACGACTACGTGCTGTCGGAAGGCTCGCCCGAGCACTATGAGGAATTCATCCGCCTTTACCCGCACGATCCGCTGTGCGACCACATCCGCCTGCTGCTCGGTAATCTGCGGATGGCGACGGCGTGGCACAAAGCGGTGGTCGCCAACTCGCCGTTCGCCTACAAGACGTTCCATGACAATTATTCCAACAGCCCCTACGCCAAGTCCGCGCTGAAGCTACAGGGCGCGCCGAAGGCCGTGCCACTGATGCAGTTCACGCATCTGGCGAAGCAGTCGCCGACATTTAAGCCGGGCAACATCGGTAGTTCACCCATACTCGGCATCTCCAAGCACAATCTTGGTGCCCAGGCCCACATGCCGGTGCCTTCCAAGATCATCACGCTGCCTGCCAAGGGCACGGCAACGAAAAACCCGATCAGTGGCATCAACAACGGCAACACGGGCAAGGTCACGACCCTGCCTGGCAAGCTCACTGGCAATAGTAGTGGTATTGGCGGAAAGGCCACGACCCCGCCCGGCAAGATCAACCCGATCCCTGTCAATGCCAGCAACAACAGCAGCAAGATCGGCAAGGGCACGACCTTGCCGCCCAGGATTCATAACAATCCGATGCGGGTCACCAAACCCATCACGACCAGGCCCATGATGGCCAGGCCGATGATAACCACCGCGCCGCGTCGGTTCAGCGGCGGCATGGGCGGCGGAGGAGGTTTCAGCCAGCGCTTCGCCTCGAGCCCGTCCCGCAGCTCGTTCGGCGGGTCATTCGGCGGCGGCGGCTTCAGGCGCTGAATAAGGAGCTCCGGACAACAAAAAAGCGGGCAGAGCACGTGCTCTGCCCGCCTCCGTTTAAGATGTGATGGTCAGGCGACCAGCTTGGCGAACAGGTCCGCGTCGACATTGCCACCGGAAAGCACGATGACGACGTTCTTTCCCCTGGCATCGATGCGGCCGGCCAACAGTGCGGCGAGGCCGACAGCCCCGCCTGGCTCGACCACCAGCTTCAATTCCCGGTAGGCATAGGCCACCGCCGCGCCTACCTCCTCGTCGGATGCGGTCACGCCGTTTGCGAGCAGCTTGCTGTTGATCGAGAAGGTGAGTTCGCCCGGCATCGCCGCCATCAGCGCATCGCAGATGGTGCGGCCGGCGGCGTGATGGGCCTCGCGATGGCCGGCGCGGAGCGACAAGCCGTGATCGTCATAGTCCTTGGGCTCGGCGACGATCACCTGCGCTTGCGGAAATTTTGCCTTCACGGCCGTCGCGACGCCGGCGATCAGCCCGCCGCCGGAGGCCGGCGCTACCACGATATCGGGCACGAGCCCGAGCGCTGTCATGTCCTCGGCGATTTCGCGGCCCGCAGTGCCCTGCCCTGCAATGACGAAGGGATCGTCATAGGGCCGGACCAGCGTCGCACCGCGTTTGCCGGCGATGCCGTTGGCGATCGCTTCGCGGTCCTCCTTGTCGCGGTCGTAGAGCACCACCTCCGCGCCATAGCCCTTGGTGCGCTCGCGCTTGGTGATAGGCGAGTCCGCCGGCATCACGATGGTGGCCTGCATGTTGAGGATCTGCGCCGCCGCCGCCACGCCCTGGGCGTGGTTGCCGGAAGAGAATGCGACCACCCCGCCGCCGCGCTTGTCCTGCGGGATCGAGGCCAGCTTGTTGAAGGCGCCGCGGAACTTGAACGATCCGGTCCGCTGCAGCATTTCGGGCTTCAGAAAGACTTTGGTCCCGACGCGCTCGTTGAGAACGGGGAACGACAACAGCGGCGTCCGCACCGCGAACGGGCCAACCACTCGCGCCGCCGCATCGATATCTGCAGCACCGACCGGTGCCGTTGAGGCTTTTTCCGTCATGCGCACTTTGTATCGCGCAAGCGGACCGGCGGGCAATACAGATTCAGGTGATATCAGGCGGCGAAATGCGGGTCCTCCGCCACAAATTCGGCCAGCTCGCCTTCCGGCCGCAGGGGACCAAGATTGAGGGCATGATGGACGAAAGCCCGTGCCGAGGCTTGCCAGCTATGGGCGGCAGCAAATTCCACGCATTCTTTTCGCGAAATCTGCAGCGCCTCCAGGCAGGCCGCGCGCAAATCCTCGTTCAGCACGCCAACCGGCGCCGAGCCGATCACGTCGCGGGGACCGTTGACCGGAAAAGCCGCAACCGGCAGGCCGCTGGCCAGCGCTTCCAGCAGCACCAAGCCAAACGTGTCGGTCTTGCTGGGAAAGACGAAAACATCGGCCGCCGCATAGATTTCGGCCAGTTCCTCGCCATGCCGCGCGCCGAGGAACACGGCGTTAGGATATTTGCGCTCCAGCGCCATCCGGGCCGGCCCATCGCCGACGATGAGCTTGGTGCCGGGCAGATCGAGATCGAGGAAGGCTTCGAGATTCTTCTCTACCGCGACACGGCCGACGCTGAGATATACAGGCATCGGCAGGCAGAGATCGGCGCTGCGCGGATGGAACAGCGAGGTATCGACGCCGCGTGACCACAGTACCACGTTACGAAAGCCACGCAGGCGCAGCTCAGCCGCCAGCGCCGGCGTCGCCGCCATTACCGCCCGGCTCGGCCGGTGGAAGGCACGCAGCGCCCACCAAACCCAGGATTCCGGAATCGGCGAGCGCGCCGACACATATTCCGGAAACCGGGTGTGAAAGCTCGTGGTGAACGGCAAGCCGCGCTTGCGGCAATAGCGCCGCACCAACAGCCCGATTGGCCCCTCGGTCGCGATATGTATGCTGTCGGGCCTTGCCGCTTCGATCAGTTGCGCGATCTTGCCGGGAAGCGGCAGAGCCAGCCGCAGGTCAGGATAGCTCGGCATCGCAAAGGTGCGAAATGATTGCGGCGTCAGAAAGCTCACCTCGACGCCAAGCCCCGTGGCCGCCTCCGTCATCGCGGTCAGCGTGCGTACTACCCCGTTGACCTGGGGATGCCACGCATCGGTCGCGACCAGGATATGCGTCATGCGGCGCGCGCCGCGACGCGGGGAACTGGCGCCGCCCTTCGCTGCGGATCGGTCCAGGTGATGATCTCGAACCGGCCGTCCTCGTGCTCGGCGAGCGCGGTGCAGCTTTCCACCCAGTCGCCGCAATTCATGTAGCGGATGCCGTGCTCGTCGCGGATGGTGGCATAGTGGATGTGGCCGCAGATCACGCCGTCGGCGCCGTGACGTCGCGCCTCGCCGGCCAGCGTCTGTTCAAACGCGCCGATGTAGTTCACGGCGTTCTTGACCTTCAGCTTCGCCCATTGCGACAGCGACCAATACGGCACGCCGAACATGCGGCGGAAGAAGTTGACGAGGCGATTCATCTGAATGGCGAAGTCGTAGGCCTTGTCGCCGAGATGGGCGAGCCAGCGCGCGTTCTGCACCACGAGATCGAAGATATCGCCGTGGATGACGAGATAGCGTTGGCCATCGACGCCGGTGTGAATGGTGTTTTCCACCACGTCGATGCCGCCGAAATGCGTGCCGTAATAGTTGCGCAGGAACTCGTCGTGATTGCCCGGCACGTAGATGACCTTGGCGCCCTTGCGCGCCTTGCGCAGCATCTTCTGCACGAAGTCGTTGTGCGATTGCGGCCAGTACCAGCTCGACTTCAGCGCCCAGCCATCGACGATATCGCCGACGAGATAGATGGTGTCGGCGTCGTGGCTTTTGAGGAAGTCCAGCAAACGGTCGGCTTGCGAGCCGCGGGCGCCGAGATGGACGTCGGAGATGAACAAGGTACGAAAGCGCCGTTCGGGGCTCTCTTCACTCAAGGAGTCACTACCCATACCTGTCCCCTGACAGATTTCTGTGACAGGGCGATGACTGTTCACGCCGCGATATTCCCGCGAGAATCAATGCCGCGCCCCACAACTTGCGGATAGCAGCGCGATGCGACAGACAAGCGACATTGGAGAGGCAACTTCTCGACGTTGTCTCTGCCTCGTGCGCAATCGCGCATTAACCCATCATCAACAGGGTCAATTATCGTGGAAGATTAACCATCCCCGTAATTCAACGGATGCGCCGCGACGCAAAAAGTCCCTGCGCGATTGCGCACCAGACAAGGACGGCAGCTAATAAAACTTATGAAAATGGTGGATCGGGCCGTGACCGCGGCCGACGCTGAAGCGATCTGCCGCCGCAATCGCAGCGCTGACCCACGCCTTGGCGTTACGCACGGCGGTTTCCATGCCCTCGCCCTTCGCGAGTTCCGCTGCAATCGCCGAGGACAATGAGCAGCCGGTGCCATGGGTATTTTTCGTCGCAATGCGCGGCGCGGCCAGCGCGATGGTGCCGCTCGTGCCGATCAGATAGTCGATGCACTCGGCGCCCTCCCCGTGGCCGCCCTTGATCAGCACCGCCTTGCAGCCCATGGCCAGCAATCGCCTGCCCTGGCTTGCGACGGCGGCCTCACCCGCAGCCACCGGTTCGTCGAGCAGCGCGGCGGCCTCAGGCAAATTGGGCGTAATGACCGAAGCTAACGGAATGAGTTTTGTCCGCAGCGCCTCGACCGCTTCCGCAGCCAGCAGCCGGTCGCCGGAGGTTGCGACCATCACGGGATCGAGCACAACATGCTTCGGCGACCAGCGCTTGAGGCCGGCGACGATGGCGTCGATAATCGATGGCTGCGCCACCATGCCGATCTTGACCGCTCCGACGTCGAGATCGGAAAACACCGCATCGATCTGCGCGGTCACGAACTCCGCCGGCACCTGATGGATGCCGCTGACGCCTTCGGTATTCTGTGCCGTCAGCGCCGTGATCACGGAGGCGCCGTAGACGCTGAGCGCGGCAAACGTCTTCAGGTCGGCCTGGATACCGGCGCCGCCAGAGGAATCGGAGCCGGCGATGGTCAGCGCGATCGGCGCCGTCATCGCAAGCCTCGTGCAAGTCGTCGGTTGAAGGCCATGTAATGTCCTACCGCGCCATGGCATGGGCAGCAAGCTGGCTTGCCATTATCGGCGGTTTTTGGCCTATTGGGACCAACTAATTCGGAGACGACAGCGATGGTTCCCTTCTTTGTCCAGTTCAAATGCAAACTCGGCCAATCCTATGCCGTCGCCAATGCGCTCGCGGAGGCTGAGATCGCCTCGGAGATCTATTCCACCGCCGGTGACTACGATCTGCTGGTCAAGTTCTACGTCGATAAGGACACCGACATCGGCCATTTCGTCAACGAGAGGGTGCAGGTGATTCCAGGGATCCAGGACACCCACACCATCATCACCTTCAAGGCGTTCGGCACGGGTTAGGCGTCGGCCCGCCTCCCCAAGGCCGCGTCCTTGGCGCGGCCGATAGGCCCCTGTGATGGAGGGGCTGCCAGCCCTGCCCGTCTGCCACGCCAATTGGGCGCCCCGACCGCAGCGGATAGTTAACGACGTTAACCATGGCATGCTTTTGCCATAAGGGGATCATGCTACCGCCTTGATATTTTTGATTATCTAGGGCGTCGTCAATCGGAAGTTCCGCGGCGGGGACGGTCCGAGGGGGAAACGGTCGCGAGTACCACCATGGGGACGCTGTACGATTTGCTCGGAGCGCTTCCGAGTGATGACGCCGAGGAATTGCGGAAGGCATTCCGCAAGGCAGCGAAGGCGACTCATCCCGATATCAATCCCGACGATCCCGATGCTGCGCTGAGGTTTAGGGAACTCATGCGCGCCTATGACATCCTGACCGACACCGAGCAGCGCGCGACCTACGATCAGTTGCTCGCCATTGCGCTGCAGCCGCCGGCCACCAAGGCAATCCAGACATACGAGACCGTACGAAAGGTCGCCTCCAACACGATGGCGGCAACGGTCATTTCCGCGGTGCTGGTCGGCGGCTACACGGTGTTCGGATTGTTTTCAAAACCGCCGGGCGCCGCAGAAATCGCAGATGGCGTGCAGCAGGTTGCCGCGCTGCAGCCCGACGCTACCGCGCAGGACGGATCCCGTGCCCAGCGCGAAGAAGAACTTTCAACCGGCAGCGTGGCCCCCATCGCTGCCACGGCACCCGCCGCAAAGGAAGCCCGCGCCGCGCCGCTCGGCCGCTTCGAGCCGGTCCCGGCCTTCGCCACGTACAATCTCGGGGTCCAATATTATCCGCGCTTCGCAGCCGCCTATTTCGATCGCGGCGGCGTGCTGTATCGGGTGGGCGATTTCGATCGCACACTCGGTGACGTCGCTTTGACCAAGCGCTCCACGGATTTGAAGCGGGCCAAAGCCGCCACGCCGCCCGTGCCGCGTAAGCCGCTGTCGATCGTGCCGACCTTGCCGGAGCGGCGCCAACCGATCACCGCAGCCGTGACGCCCTGACGACGCGCGAACTCGCGTCTCACGTAAGAGCTCTCAGCCTTCTTTCGCTTTCTTCGGCCGCGGCGGTCCCTCAACCGGCGCCAGCGACTTGACATACTCCGCGATGGCATCGCGATCTTCCGGCGGCAATTGCGAGGTGTTCTTGATCACGCGGACCATCGATCCGCCTGCGCTGTCGCCATCCGGCGTTTGCCCAGTTTCGAGGAAGTAGGCGATATCCTTCGCGCTCCACTCCTCCAATCTTTTCTGGGTGATGTTGGGCACCCAGCCCTCTCCTTCCGGATTGGGCCCGCCTGCGAAGCGTTGCGCCTGGACGATACCGCCGAGGAAGTTGCGCGGGCTGTGGCACTCGGCGCAATGACCCATACCGTTGACGAGGTAAGCCCCGCGATTCCACGACGCCGAATGTGAGGCGTCGGCTATGTGAGGCTTTCTGTCCATGAACAACCATTTCCAGACGCCGATGTTGCGGCGGATGTTGAATGGAAACGGGACGTCGTGACCGCGCGTCTTGCCGGTCACCGGCGCAAGCGTCTTCAGATAGGCAAAGAGATCGCGAACGTCGTCGACGGAAGCGTTCTGGTACGACGTATATGGAAAGGCCGGAAAATAATGCACGCCGTCCGGCGACGTCCCCTTGAGCACCGCCGTCACGAAATCAGCCTCGCTCCAGCGGCCAATACCGTAGGTGGGATCTGACGAGATGTTGGGAACGTAAAACGTCCCGAACGGAGACGGCATTGCGAGTCCGCCGCCCAGTTTCAACCGATCGGGCTGGTTGGGAACGGCATGGCAGGAGGAACAGCCCCCGGCATTGAACGTTGCAACGCCATTGGCAAGGTTCGGCGTGCGGGGAGGAAGTGAGGCTGGGGCAACGACCGTCGGGATCGTCAGCCACCAGAAGACACCGGCGCCGGCAACGCCAGCCAAAATCAAGGCAAGGAGAATTCGTCGCAGCATTCACTGATCCGTTGTCAGGGAGTCCTAAACTCAACAACCAGTATGAACGCACTTTGCGCCATAGGCTTCTACGAAAATTTCGAGCCTTTGTCGGCGCTGCGGGAATAAATTCGCCAAGCCGTTGTTTTGAGGCTGACATCGCCGTTTTGACGTCAACAGGGAGAAACACCATGTCGAACAAAACCATGCTTGTCACGCTTGCGTTGGGGGCAGCGATTGCTTTTGCCGGACCCGCGTCTGCCGACAAGATGAAGGCGACGCTCGACGGCAAGGCCCAGGTGCCGCCCAACACCAGCACCGCCAAGGGCACCGCCGACATCGACTACGATCCCGCCAGCAAGAAGCTGAGCTGGAAGCTCTCCTATTCCGGCCTGTCCGGCCCTGCCACCGCCGCGCATTTCCACGGGCCCGCAGAGGCCGGCAAGAATGCCGGTGTCGCTGTCGCCATTCCCAATGCGACGTCGAGCCCGGTCGAGGGCAGCGCAACGTTGACCGATGCGCAGGCCGCTGACCTCGTGGCCGGCAGGTATTACATCAACATTCACACTGCAGCCAATCCGGGCGGCGAAATCCGCGGTCAGGTAACCAAATAAATCAAGTCACCAAGTAAATTTGGTGACGAAGTAGGTAGGTTTGAACGCGAGTAAACAAGAAACAAGGGTAACACAAAAGGGCGGACGCTTCGCGGCGTCCGCCCTTTTTGTGAGGTCACAGCCTGATCCGGACAAATGTGTAGCGGTTCTTCGAGAAGATCATGCTCAAGTTAGAATGCGATCAGCCCTTCTTGATCCGGTATGTCTCGTGGCAGCCGCTGCACTGCTTGCCGATGACAGGCAGTTCCGCCTTTAGCGTGTCGAGATTCTTGACCTTGCCTTTGGCATCGGCGACGACCTTGGCGAAGCTCTTAATTTGGGACTCGAAGCCGGCCTTGTCTGTCCAGATTTTCGGCGAGGGGTCGTAATCACCCTCGAACTTGACGCCTTTCATGCTCTCGGGGAACAGCGTCGGAAGGTTCTTGGCGGTGTCATCGAACTGGGCCAGCGCGGCATTGACAGTCGACTGGTCGTAAGGCTTTTCGCCTTTGACCATCGCCGACAACGCGCCTGCGTTCTTGCCATTGTCCTTCATCATGGCCTGGGTCCGCTTGAGCTGGTCCTGCTGTGCAACGACCGCACCGGCACTGAATGCAAGCACGGCTGCGACGACGACGATCCGCTTCATTGGCAAAATTCCCTTCAATTCGGGTTTGTACCGGCCCCAAGATGGTGCAGACCGGCTGTTTGCAAACACCGCATTTGGCGCATCATTCCGCATGCGACAAAATATCAGAGATTATGCCGTTTCTGCGCCTCGCGGATCGCGATCCAGACCCGCTCGGCCGTGGCCGGCATGTCGATGTGGTCGATCTTGTACTCGCGCCAAAGGCCCTCGATGATCGCGTTGACCACCGCGGGGCAAGAGCCGATCGCGCCCGCCTCGCCTGCACCCTTGACGCCGAGCGGATTGGTCGTGCACGGCACGTTGTGCGTTTCGAAATGGAATGACGGGCCGTCGGAAGCGCGCGGCACCGCATAGTCCATGAAGGTGCCGGTGACGAGTTGACCGTCGGTCGCGCTGTAGACCGCGTGCTCCATCAAGGCCTGACCGATGCCCTGCATCGCGCCGCCATGCACCTGACCGGCGAGCAGCAGCGGATTGAGCGTCACGCCGAAATCGTCGACGATGACATAGTTGACGATTCTGATGATGCCGGTTGCGGGATCAATCTCGACTTCGGCGAGATGCGTGCCGTTCGGGTAGGTGCCGTCGGCCTGCGCGAACGTCGCGCTCGCATTCAGTTTCGACGGATCGACGCCTGGCCGCTTCGCGAGGTCTGCAAAACTGATCGAGCGATCGGTGCCGGCGATGCGCACGACGCCATTGCTGATCTCGAGGTCGCCGGCGCTGGTCTCCAGCGCTTCGGCCGCGATCTCCTTCAGCTTGTTGCCGAGTTCGCGCGTGGCGCGCTCGACGCTGACGCCGCCGGTCGGGATCGACGACGAGCCGCCGGTGCCGAGCCCGGTGGCGATCTTGTCGGTGTCGCCCTGCAAGACATGGACACGCTCCGGCGGCACGCCGAACTGCTCGGCAACGAGTTGCGCATAGGCCGTCTGGTGGCCCTGCCCGCTCGACTGTGTGCCGATCAGGATGTTGATGTCGCCGTTGGGATCGAGCGCGACGTTAGCGGTCTCCTCGCCCATCGTGCCGCAGATCTCGACATAGCAGGACATGCCGATGCCGCGCACGAGACCTTGCTTCTTCGCCGCCTTGGCGCGCTTCGGAAATTCCTTCCAGTTGGCGACTTCCATCGCGCGCTTCATATGCGCGGTGAAGTCGCCGGAATCGTAGACCTTTCCGGTTGCGGTCTTGTAGGGCATCGCCTTCGGCGGAATGAAGTTCTTGCGCCGGATCGCATCCGGCGTCATCCCGCGCTTGCGTGCCGCTGCATCGACCAGCCGCTCGACCACATAGGCCGCTTCGGGGCGCCCGGCGCCGCGATAGGCGTCGACCGGCACGGTATTGGTGAATACGGTGCGGACGCGGCAGTGGAAGGCTTGGATGTCGTAGAGCCCGGGCAGCATGCCGGCGCCGCCATGCGGGATGTAGGGCCCAAAGGTCGAGAGATAGGCGCCCATGTCGCCCATCAGATCGACGTCCATGCCGAGGAATTTGCCGTCCTCGGCCAACGCCATCTTAGCCGTCGTGACGTTGTCGCGGCCCTGCGCGTCGCCCATGAAGTGATCGGAGCGATCGGCGGTCCATTTGATGGTCTTGCGCAGCTTGCGCGCAGCCACCGAAATCAGCGCATACTCGCGGTAAGGAAAGAGCTTTGTGCCGAAGCCGCCGCCGACGTCGGGGCAGATCACCCGCATCTTTTCCATCGGAATCTTCAGCACCATGCCGCACAGGATTTCGCGCAGGCGATGGCTGCCCTGGCTGCCGATGGTCAACGTCAGATGATCGCGCTTGGCGTCGTATTCGGCGACCGCCGCGCGCGTCTCCATGAAGTTGGTGATGACGCGCGGGTTGACGATCGATATCTCGGCGATCGTATGCGCCTTGGCAAAGGCGGCCTCAGCCGCCTTCTTGTCGCCGATCGATACGTCGAACAGCACGTTGCCGGGCTTGTCAGGCCAGACCAGCGGAGCGTCTTTCTTCACGGCGTTGACGACGCCGACCACCGATGGAAGCGGCGTCCAGTTGACGTCGATCGCTTCGATCGCGTCACGGGCCTGGTCGATGGTGTCGGCGACCACGAAGGCGACGGCGTCGCCGACATGGCGCACCTCGTCCTTGGGAAGTATCGGATAGGGCGGGCCGGTGAACGGATCGACTTCCAGGTTGAACAGGCACGGCAGGTCGCCGAGATCCCTGACGTCGTCGGCGGTCAGGATCGCAGCCACGCCCGGCATCGCGCGGGCCTTGGTGACGTTGAGGGTGAATTTCGCGTGCGCATGCGGCGAGCGCAGCATCAGCGCGTGCAACGCCGGCTGTGGCGAATGGTCGTCGGTATAGCGGCCCTTGCCGCGAATGAGCGCGTCGTCTTCCTTGCGAAGAACGCTTTGACCGACGCCGAACTTGATGGGAGCTGCCATCGTCTCTCCAATTCCCGGTGTTTCGAGCGGCCGCATATTGCAGCGGTTGTCGGCTCAGCGCAAACCGCTTTCGCCCGACGAATTCGTGATTGCGGCGCAATGCGGATCACGCGGAGCTGCGTCCGGGGCGCGCTCGCCGGAATTTTTCGTTTAACTATAGAGATTTAGCGCGAGGATTGGCGATCGCGAAGGAGCGAGAACAGCCACCCCCTGCCGAACAGCAGCAGGATACAAACCCCGTACACGAACGCGCCGGATGCAATCAGCAACGCCAACACGGTCTCATCGCGGAACGTGTGCATCTGCGCAAAATAGACGCTCGCGAATCGCGCGGTGGCCCACAACGAGGCACCGAGCACGACACCGGCCGCGGCGAACTTGGCGAGCGACGTCATCCAGGCGCGGTCGAGCTCGAGGTAGCCCGCCCGCACCGCGAAGGCGAGCACCAGCAAGAGATTGACCCAGGCCCCAATGGCGGTGGCGAGCGCCAGGCCGATTTGTGCCAGCGCGCCCATCAGCGCGACCTTCAGTGCGACGTTGACGGCAACGCCGGTCAGCGCAGCCTTGACCGGCGTCGCGGTGTCCTGCCGGGCATAGAAGGTTGCTACCGCACTGCGGATGGTCACGAACGGGATGAGTCCGATTGCGTAAGCGGCCAGCGTGGCGCCGGCAGCCACCGCATCCGCGTTCGAGAACGCGCCGCGCGCAAACATCGCGCGCATGATCACATCAGGCACGGTCAGGAAGGCGGCGACGAAGGGCACCGAAAACAGCAGCGAGAATTCGAACGCCCGCCGCTGCGCGGCGGATGCACCGGTGATATCGTTCGCCGTGAGGCGCCGCGACATTTCCGGCAGCAGCACGGTGCCGATCGCGATCCCGATCACGCCGATCGGCAACTGGTTGAGACGGTCGGCATAATACAGCGCCGAAAGCGCGCCTGCCGGCAGAAAGGTCGCGATGATCGTATCGGCGAACAACGCGATCTGCGTTCCCATCGAGCCGATGGTCGCAGGCCCCAGCGCCCGGAAGAACGCACGCACGTCTTCGTCGAATTTGACGAAAGCGAATTTCGGCAGGATGCCGGTCTTGGCCGCGTCGCCAGCCAGCAGCAGGAATTCAAGGATGCCGGCAAGCAGAACGCCCCATGCGGCGGCGTAGCCAGCGCCCGGAAAGAACGCCGCCAGCGCCAGCGTCGCCATCATCGACAGATTGAGGAAGATCGGCGCGGCGGCAGCGCTGGCGAAGCGATGCATCACATTGAGCATGCCGCCGTACAGCGTCACCAGCGTGATCAGCAGCAAATACGGAAACGTGATCCGCGTCAGCGAAATCGCCAGTTCGCCACGCGCCGGATCGTCCTTGAACCCCGGCGCTAGAATGGCGATCACTTCCGGCATGAACACCCAGGCCACAACCAGCAAAACAACCTGCGCGGCGAACAAGAGCGAGAAGATCCGATCGGCAAACAGTTTTGCCGATGCTTCGCTTTTGCCGTGCAGATGCGCATAGGCCGGCACGAAGGCAGCGTTGAAGGCACCTTCGGCGAAGATAGCGCGAAAATGATTGGGCAGCCGCAGCGCCACGAAAAACGCGTCCGCGACGGGGCCTGCGCCGAGAATCGCGGCGAGCATGATATCGCGCGCGAATCCGGTCAGCCGCGAAAGCAGCGTATAACCGCCGACGGTGAAGATGCGTCCAAGCATGCGCCGCTTCTAGCGCATATTCGCAAAACGGGGAAATCAGTCCGCTAGCAGCTTAGCCTTGATGTTGACCGAAACCGGCCACCACCTTGCTGACGCTGCCCTTCGGGTCGGGTTCACGCCTGAAGCGCGCCGCGTACCGCCTTGATGACCCGCTCCTGCGTCGGCTCTTCGAGATAGGCATGTATCGGCAGGCTGATGACGTCGGCGGACAGGCTCTCGCACGCCGGCAGTCCGCCATCCGCGACTGGGAAATTGCGATAGGCGGTCTGCTGATGCATCGATTTCGCGTAATAGATCGCGGTCGGAATCCCCTGCGCTTTGAGGTCGGCAGCGAAGCGGTCACGGTCCGTGCCTTTGGGCAGGCGGATCGTATAGCAGGCCCAGATCGAGCTGCAGCCGCTGGCAAGACGGGGCACCGTCACGACATTGCCGAGCCCCCGCGCATAGCGCTCCGCGACCACATTGCGCGCCGCGATCTCGTCCTCGAAGATTTTTAGCTTCTCGATCAGAATCGCAGCCTGCATGGTGTCGAGCCGCGCGGTGAGCCCGATACGGACATTGTCGTATTTGTCCGAGCCCTGGCCGTGGACGCGGATGCTGCGCAGCGTTTCGGCCAGCGCATCGTCGTCGGTGAAGATCGCGCCGCCGTCCCCGAAGCAGCCGAGCGGCTTTGCGGGAAAGAAGCTGGTGGTGGTCGCCAGACCGAAGGTGCCGAGCCGGCGGCCCTTGTAGGTGGCGCCAAAGCTCTGGGCGGCGTCGTTGAGCACGAAAAGGCCCTCGGCTTCGGCGATGGCGCTGATCGCGTCCTGGTCGGCCGGCTGTCCAAACAGGTCGACCGGAATGACGGCGCGCGGATTCAGGCCACGCTGCCGCGCCGTCGCGATTCCGCGCTTGAGCGAGCCGGGGTCGATGTTGAAGGTCACCTCATCGACATCGACGAAGACGGGCGTGGCACCGGTCAGCACCACCACCTCGCCGGTCGCGCAAAAAGTGAAGGACGGACACAGCACGGCATCGCCTGGGCCGATATTTTTCGCCATCAGCACCATCAGCAGCGCGTCGGTGCCGCTGGCGCAGCTCACCACATGCTTGGCGCCGCAAAATTTTGCCAGCGCGGCTTCCAGCTCAGTGACCTCCGGTCCGTTGATGAACTGGCAGTGATCGAGCACGCGGGCAACGGCCTCATCGATCAATTTGCCGAGCCGGCGGCGCTGCGCAGCGATATCAGCGAAGGGAACGGGTTCTGGACGCATGTGCTGGTTCATGGAGTCTTGCTCGGTTCTGGAAGGAATTCAGCCGGCGATACGGCGCGGCCCCTTGCGCGCGGCGGAGGCCGCGGGCTTGGCGGGCTGCTCGAGGCAGCGAATGGCGATTTCAAGACTGGCGACGCCCTCGTCGCCGGAAACCGCCGGCATATTGCCGGTGCGGACGGCATCGAGGAATGCGATCAGCTCGGCGCGTAGCGGTTCGTCATGACCGACGGGCAGATGCCGCATCGAGTAGCTGCCGTCGGGCTTGAAACCGAAGCACTCGGTCACCTGCCGTGTCAAAAGATCGCCCATCACATATTTGCCGCGGGTTGCGACCGTAACGCTGCGCGCCTTGAACGGGGTCAGCCAGTTGGTGTTGATATGGGCAAGCACGCCGGAGGCGGTGCGGAACTGCAAGAGCGCGATGTCCTCGCGCTCGGCAACCGCGCTGGAAAGCTGCGGCTGCACCTCGACGATATCGGACTCGGTGAACCAGCGGATCAGGTCGATATCGTGGACGGCGAGATCGATCACGACGCCAACATTGGACATCCGCGGCGGAAACGGCCCGACGCGGGTGATGCCGATCGAAAGAATGTCCTCGCCCGAGATCGCCTGCTTGATCGCGGCGACTGCCGGATTGAAGCGCTCGACATGGCCGACCATCAGCGTCACGCCGGCACTACGCGCCGCATTGACGATGTCCTGCCCTTCCTCGACGGTCGAGGCCACCGGCTTCTCGACCAGGAGGTGGATGTTGCGGGTAATGCAGGCGAGCGCAATCTCGTGATGGAGATGGGTCGGCGCCGCGATCGTCACGGCATCGACGCCCTCGTCAAACAGCTCGTCGAGTTCGGCGAACGCACGGCAGCCGGCGAGCGCGGTGGCGCGCGCGCGGTGTTCGGGTAACGGATCGACAATGCCGACCAGCGTCACGCCGGGTAGACCGGCCAGCACGCGGGCATGGTTGCTGCCCATCACACCCGCGCCGACTACGCCGACGCGCAAGCCGCGTTTTGCGTCGGCCTTCGCGTCGAATGCGGACCCTTTGGAACTCATGTTTTGTCGACCCCAAGCAGATTTTAAGCAGATTCCAGGCAGAATTGCGCCGGTAATATCCCCGGCGGTTCTCTAGCACGCCATCACAGATGTGGCGAACGCGATCGACCGTTTTCGGACACGTTTTGATTCAAAGAATTACAACCGCGGGCCCGGTAAAACTACGGTCGGCTCAACTGCGCTGGTAGTCGTCCTCGATGCGGATGATGTCGTCCTCGCCGAAATAGCTTCCGGTCTGGACCTCGATCAACTCGAGCTGAATCTTGCCCGGATTTTCCAACCGGTGCACGGCGCCGATCGGGATGTAGATCGATTCGTTCTCGTGCACGGTCTTGACCAGTTCGTTGACCGTCACCTGCGCCGTTCCTCGCACCACGATCCAGTGCTCGGCGCGGTGGTGGTGTTTCTGCAGCGACAGCCGCCCGCCCGGCTTGACGATGATGCGCTTGACCTGATGCCGATCGCCATTGTCGACCGACTGATAGGATCCCCAGGGCCGATGCACCCTGATGTGGTCTTCCGTCACCTGCGGCGCCACTGTCTTCAGTTTCGCGACCAGCCGCTTCAGCCCGTTGGCGTCCTTCTGCCGGCTCACCAGCACGGCGTCCTGGGTTGCGACCACCACGAGGTCGTCGACGCCTTCGAGCGCGACCAGCGCGCGATCGGTCGATACGTTGCAATTGCGCGAATCCTCAAACACGGCTGCGCCGCGCGCCGCGTTGCCTTCGCCGTCCTTGCCGGACAATTCCCACACCGCATGCCAGGAGCCGACATCGGACCAGCCGCACGCGACCGGCACGACCGCGGCACGCGAGGTCTTCTCCATCACCGCATAGTCGATGGAGATCGATTTCGCCGATCCGAACGAGGCCTCGTCGAGCTTGACGAAGCCGAGGTCGGTGCCTGCCTTCGTCACTGCATCAGTGACGGCTTGGACGCTGTCCGCATCGACCTTGCCATACTCATCCGACAGCACGGCAGCGCGGAACATGAAGTTGCCGCTATTCCAGAGATAGCCCGACTTGACGTAATCAGCAGCGGTTGCCGGATCGGGCTTCTCGACGAACTTCGCGACTGCGCGAACCTTGCCGGAAATGAGTTCGCCGGGATTGATGTAGCCATATTCGGTGGCGGCGCGTTCGGGCTGCACGCCGAACGTCACGATGTGCCCGGCTTCCGCGGCAGCCAGCCCTTCGCGGCAGGCGGCGAGGAAAGCGGGCGTGTCGCGCACCACATGGTCGGCGGCGAGCGCCAGCACGATGGCACCCTTGTCGCGCGCTTGCGCAAAGGCAGCGCCGGCCGCGATCGCAGGCCCGGAATCGCGCCGCATCGGTTCGAGAAGCACGTCGGCTTCCAGTCCGATCTCCGCCAGTTGCTCGAGCACCATGAAGCGATAGGCGTTGTTGGTGATGATGACGGGCCGTTCGAACAGACCAGCATCCGAAACCCGCAACAGCGTATCCTGGAACGTCGAACGCGCGCCGAACAGGGACAGGAACTGCTTGGGATGAACCTCGCGCGAGGCCGGCCACAGCCGCGTTCCGGCGCCGCCGCACATGATGAGAGGAATAATTCGTCGGTTCATCGGCGCCTCAAATCAAATCCTGTAGTAGTCGCGATACCAGGCAACGAAGTCGCGAAGCCCTTCCTCGATCGAAGTCTGCGGCCTGAAGCCGGTGTCGCGCATCAGTTCGGTTACGTCAGCAAAAGTCTCGGTCACATCTCCGGGCTGCATCGGCAGCATCTCCTTGACCGCCGCACGGCCCAATTCCCGCTCTAAAACCGCTACGACATGGGTCAGCTCTTCCGGATGATTATTGCCGACATTGTAGACTTTTGCAGGCGCTCCGGCGCCCTGCCCGCCGTCGCGCGGGGCCTGGTCGACCAGCCGCAATACGGCACGCGTCACGTCCTCGATATAGGTAAAGTCGCGTCGCATCCTGCCATGGTTAAAGAGCCTGATCGGGGTACCCTCCACGATCGCCTTGGTAAACAGGTAAACCGCCATGTCGGGCCGTCCCCATGGCCCATAGATGGTGAAGAACCGCAGGCCCGTTACCGGAAGACGGTAGAGATGGCTGTAGGAATGCGCGATCAGCTCATTGGCCTTCTTGGTGGCAGCATAGAGGCTGATCGGATGGTCGGTCTTGTCCTCCACCGAAAACGGTAGTTTCGTATTGGCGCCGTAGACCGATGAGGACGAGGCGTAGACCAGATGGCCGCATCCATGATGCCGGCAGCCTTCCAGCACGTTGACGAAGCCCGCTAGATTGGCATCGACATAGGCGTGCGGATGATCGATCGAATAACGCACGCCGGCCTGGGCTGCGAGATGCACCACGCTTGGAAAGCGGTGTTTGGCGAACAGGTGTTCCACTGACGTGCGACTAGCGAGATCGATCTGCTCGAATGTGAAACCCTGCTCCCGGCGCAGGACCTCCAGCCGCGCCCGCTTCAACGCCGGATCGTAATAGTCGTTGAGATTGTCGAGCCCGATCACGGCGCGGCCTTCGGCCAGCAGCCGGCGCGCAACGTGGAAGCCGATGAAACCCGCAGCTCCGGTGACCAATATGGGTTGATCCGGCATCGTATCCTTGGAAGGCGCCGCTCGATGGCTGAAATTTCTGTCGCCAGGCCTCTTTACCTGCGTTGCCGAGGCCACCGCAACACCTACCAGTCCCGCTATTGCCAGATCGGCCCGAAAACCATACCAAGGCGCCCGAATTGCATCGCTTTTTGCACCCTCCTCTCAAACCCGGCACGGGCGAGATGCGCCGAATCCTGCTTTCGACATTGAAGATACTGGTCTCGGCGGCGCTCTTGTATTTCTCGTTGCGCAAGGTCGACCTCGCCGACCTCGCGGCCCGCATCGACGTTTCCAGCCTGGCCTGGATCGGCGTGGCGATTGCCGTGTCGTTCCTCCAGATATTCGTCGGCGTCCTGCGATGGCGCGAGATCGGGGCGGAATGCGGCGCGCCGCTGCCGACCCGGCAGGCGATGCGCTTCAACGTGATCGGGATGTTCTTCAACCAGACGCTACCGTCCTCGATCGGCGGCGATGCGGTCAGGCTATGGCTCGTCGCGCGCAACGGCGCCGGCTGGCGGGCGGCGACCTATTCCATCTTCGTCGACCGTGCCATCGGCCTGATCGCGCTCGCCGTCGTCATCGTTGCGAGCCTGCCGTGGAGCTATCGCCTGATCACCGATCCCCATGGCAGGTCAGCGCTGCTGTTCGTCGATTTCGCGGCGCTTGCCGGTGGCCTCGGATTTCTCCTGCTCGGCAGGCTGCGGTGGCCGTGGCTGAAGCACTGGTGGGGCACCCATCACATCCACGCCTGCTCGGTGATCGCCAATCGCGTGCTGTTCAGCCGCACTCACGGCCCGAAAGTCGCGGTGCTGTCGTTATTGGTGCACGTGCTTGCCGTCGTCATCGCCTGGTGCGTGGTGCAGTCGATCGCCGCCCCCGTTGTGTTCGGCCAGATATTCCAGCTTGTTCCGCCCGTCATGCTGATCACCATGCTGCCGATCTCGATTGCCGGCTGGGGTGTCCGCGAAGCCACCATGGGGCTGGCGTTCGGGTATGCCGGCCTGATGGCCAACGAGGGCGTCAACATCTCCCTGCTCTATGGCGCGGTATCCTTCATCGTCGGCGCGATCGGCGGCCTGGTCTGGATTTTCAGCGCCGAGAAAGCCGCGCAGGGCGTGACATCGATTGAAGTTCCCAAATAATTTTCGAACAACATGCCGCGCGGGTAGAATGGCCAATTCGCAACTATTGCTGTCGTTTGCCACAGTAGTGACGGCTGCGCTGTTGTCGGCCGTCCTGACATGGGCGATCCGGCCGCTGATGGTGCGGATAGTGCTGGCAAAACCGAATGCTCGCTCTTCCCATCGGGTTCCGACACCGCAGGGCGCGGGCGTCGCGGTGATCGCGGCCACGCTGATCGCGGCGGCTGCGGTCATCGCGCTTGCCGACGCGGCGGAGATGAGAATTCCCGTCGCCGTGTTCGGCGCGACGCTGTTCATCGCGGCCGTCGGCTTCGCCGATGACGTCAACTCGATTCCCGTGGTGCCGCGGCTATTGCTGCAGGGACTGACCGTCGCGGCAGTGATCTTGGTCGCCCCCGACAGCTTACGGATCGTTCCTGCCTGCCCGCTCTGGCTCGAGCGCGGCCTCCTGATCCTCGCAGGGCTGTGGTTCGTGAACCTCGTCAACTTCATGGACGGGTTGGACCTGATGACGGTCGCCGAGATCGTGCCCATCACCGGCGCACTCGTTCTGCTCGGCTGGCTCGGCGGACTTCCGGCATCAACGATGGTCGCCGCCGCAGCACTGTTCGGCGCGATGCTCGGCTTCGCGCCCTTCAACCGGCCGGTAGCAAAAATCTTTCTCGGGGACGTCGGCAGCCTGCCGATCGGCTTGTTGGTCGGCTGGTGTCTCTTGCAACTCGCCTGGCATCAGCAAGTGGCAGCGGCGCTGCTGTTGCCGCTCTATTACCTCGCCGATGCGACCGCCACGCTGCTGCGGCGCGTCGCGCGGCGCGAGCCGTTCTGGGCCGCGCATCGCACCCACTTCTATCAGCGCGCCACCGACAACGGCTTTTCGGTATCGCGCGTGGTGAGCGAAGTGTTCGCGCTCAACCTCGTGCTGGCTACGCTGGCGGTCGGCGCGGCCATGACCTCGTCCGCTGCGATAGCCGGCCTGTTACTCGGTGCTGGAGGCGCCGCGACGGCGCTCTTGATGCACCGTTTCTCACGCCGTCAACCGTCTCGCGTCTGATCCAGCTACTTCTGCGCGAGTTCCCGGATTAGCCCGCAATAGTCGTCCATGGCGATCTCAAAATCGAAGCGCTTGGAGATTTCAGCTGCGCGCTCGGCCCGTTGCGGGTCAATGGAAGCGGCGGCACGACCGACCGTTTTCGCCAGTTCATCGGCCTTGCCGGGTTCGACGACCCAGCCGACATCGTGCTCGGTCACCGTCAACGCCGCTTCGGCATCCGCTTCGGAAACCAGGATCACTGGACGGCCGATCGCCAGCAGATTGTAGAACCGGCTCGGCACCGATATGCCGGCAACGTTCTTGCGATACGGAATGATCCAGGCGTCCGCGGCCGAAAGAAAGGCCTCCAACTGCTCGTCCTCGACGCGGTCGACCAGGGTGACGTTGGAAAGTTTTGCCTCGGCCTGCAGGGCCTTCAACTGGTCGAACCCGATCCCCCAGCCCGACAGCAGGAAGTGTATATCCTTGTCGTCGCGCAGCAGGCGCGCCGCTTCGAACACGATGACGGGATCGTGGGTAAAGCCGAGATTGCCAGACAGTCCGACGACGAAGCGGGCGGAAAGCGAGCGGCGGTACGGATTGTCCGGGTCGATCGCGCGAACGCCACGTGCAAGTGTCGCCCAGTTCGGAATGAAGCGGATCTTGTCACTTGTCATTCCGCCATAGCGCAGCAGCAGCTTCTCGGTGTCGCGGCCGATGATGACGACGGCATCGAGCGCGCGAAACATCGGCGCGTTCAAGGCGCGCATCGCTTTCGCCACGATCGACTGCGGCTTCAACAGGCCAGCCATGACGAGGACGTCGGGATAGAGATCGTGCATGATCAGCGCTGATCTCGCGCCTTTCAATCTGGCCGCGGCGGCAAAAGCGTAAGGCAGCATGAAGGGCGCCGGCACGGTCAGCGTGACGTCGCCGCGCCGCAACCTCGCCAGCAGCACGAAAAACATCCGGACCGTGAACAGCAATTCGGCCACGGCGCGCCTTCCCAGCGCGCCCTTGCCCGGCATCCAGTTCTTGACCTCGACGACCTCAGGCTTGCCCGCTTGCGCCGATATCGCGGAGCCCGCCGTTCCCGACAGCACCGTCACCTCGGCCTCCTGCGCCACGTGGTCGGAAATCGCGGCCATGATCGCCGCCGTCGTGCTCGGATCGGGCGGATAATGCTGGCTGACGACGACGACTTTTCCGGACTTCTGCATCATGGCTTCCGAAGGGGCACGAATGGCCGCGGGGACGGACCAGGCGAGGCAGCAAAATCAGGCGGCGTTCGATCCGAATTCCGGCACGGCATCCTTGAGCACCGCACGGATGGTGGAGCGGTCATCCCGCGCGATTGCATCCTCCAGCGCCGCAAGCCATTTGCGCAAGGTCTGCATCGGCGGCTCATTCGGCTTCGCCGCCATGATGCCGGCCACCCCGATCTCGGCCGTCGGCTCCTCGGTGGCGAACAGGATCTCGTTCAGCCGCTCGCCCGGCCGTATGCCGGTGAACACCACCTCGATGTCGACGCCCGGTTCGAGGCCGGACAGGCGGATCATCCGCTCGGCAAGCTCCACGATCTTGACCGGCTGTCCCATGTTGAGGACATAGACGGAGACGTCGGGCCGCGCCGGCGTCAGCGCGTGCGTGGCTGCGGTCAGCACGAGATCGCAGGCTTCGCGGATCGTCATGAAGTACCGGACCATGTCCGGATGCGTCACCGTGACAGGACCGCCGGCCTCGATCTGCGCCTTGAACTTCGGCACCACCGATCCGTTCGAGGCCAGTACGTTGCCGAACCGCACCGAGATCAGCCTCATGTGCGGCTTGCCCTCCGATTGCGTCATCAGGTCGTGGTCGAGCGCCTGACAATACATTTCGGCGAAGCGCTTGGTCAGGCCCAGCATCGAGACCGGCTCGATCGCCTTGTCGGTCGAGATCATCACCATGGCTTCGGCGCCCGCCGCCTGCGCGGCGTCGGCGACATTGACCGATCCGAAGATGTTGGTCTTGACGCCCTCGCTCCAATCGCGCTCGAGGATCGGCACGTGCTTCAGCGCGGCGGCATGGAACACGATATCGGGCTTGAACTCCCGCATCAGGCTTATGATCCGGTCACGATCGCGGATGTCGGCGATCCGGCCTTCGATGGCGGCATTGGCTGCGCGTGCCGTCAGCGCTTCCGTGACCGCGTAAAGCGCCGGTTCCGAGTGCTCGATCACCAACAGCCGCGCAGCGCCAAAGGTCGCGACGCGGTCGCATATCTCCGAACCGATCGAGCCGCCGCCGCCGGTGACGATCACTGCCTTGCCCTTCACCAGCGTTTCAAGCCGCGCGTAATCGATCTTCTCGCTTGGCCGCAGCAAAAGGTCTTCGACGGCGACATTGGTCAGCCTCGGCACGTCGCCGCCTTCGAGCGACGGCAGGCGGCTGACGAATAGCCCGAGCCGCTTGGCCCGCATCAGAACCGCCTCGGGATGCGCCTCGGGTTCGAACGCCGATGGCGTCATGACGACCCGCGAAATCGGCTTTCCCCGCCCGGCATAATCGCGGACCACGTCCTCGACGTCGTCGATCCCACCCAGCACCGGCACGTTGCGGATCGACTGCCCGCGGTCCGCGGCCGAAGGCGACAGCACGCCAACCGGCCAAAGCTGCTTGACTGCGCCGCTCTCGATCGCGCGCAACAGCACCTCGGCGTCGGCGGCGCGGCCGATCAACAGCGTCGCCGATGCGCCTTCGGTCCGGGCATGGCGGCGAACCCGCGTGTAGCGGAAATAGCGATATCCGAAGCGGAGTGCGCTCAGCGCGAACACCTGCAGAAACCAGTAGAGCACGATGGTGATACGGCCGAACAGCACCGGCGCCTTGCCGTTCGATGCGGCGAAAATGAAGGCGTAGTCCAGCACGATAAGCGCGACCGCCAGAATGGTCGCCACGCGCAGGATATTCAGTGCATCGGGAAGCGAAATGAAACGCCATTTCGTCGTCGTCAGATTGAAGACGTAGCAGATAACGATGCTGAAGGCGACGAACAGCGGCAAGATCTTCAGCAGCAGGGGCAGGCGAGCATAGAAGGCCTCGCCTCCCTCGAAGCGCAGGTAGAAGCTTGCGAGCAGCGCAAGCGCAGTCGCCAATGCATCATGCGCTGCGATCAGGTAATTGCGACGGGTCAGTTGCGAAAGAGGCGTCATTCCGTTGGCCGGCTGCGGAAACGATCGGGATTCGCGGAGCGTCCCTCGCCCGCTGATATCTTATCTGCGGCGTGCATGCCAGCAATCATGGCCGGACTGTTCCGGAAGATTCCGCCGCCTCTGATCTGGCGCGCAGCACCATGCCTCCCGCAACTCCGACGCCCAGCACATACATCCAGCCTTCATGGAAGTCGAAGATGTGGGAGTTGAATAGCGAGGTGAAGATATTCTGCACTACGACCAAAAGCCCGATCCAATTCGCAAGCCCATCGCCACGGAACAGGAGCAGGTGCAACAGCCACATCGCGTACAGTATGATGACACCGACAATGCCCCATTGCACCGCGACGTTGAGCGTCTGGTTATGGGGATTTCCGATCACTTCGCTGCTGGCCTGGTATGAGTCGTGCGTGGCGACGCGCTCGAACAGCCCACGCGTCGCGCCCGTGCCATGGCCTATCAGCGGCGCCTCGGCAAAGAAGCCGAGAGACTTCCGCCAGAACTCGAGCCGCAGCCCGATCGATGTCGGAATGTTTTGTTCCTTGTAGAGCTGGTAGTCCCGGGCAAACGTCTCCGCGGTCCGGCGCAACGCCGGCGAGGTCTGCCAGGCAACGGCGGCGAACGCGGCCGCAACGCACAGGATGATGACGATGCTGCGCCACCTCAGATGCAACAGCGCAAACACCGCGAACATGATCGGCACCGTGACCAATGCCGTGCGCGACACCACCAGAAACGCCATGTTGACGAAGAAGCCGAAGGCGGTGGCGATGAGCAGCACGGCCAGCGCAATCCGCTTTGCCCGCAGCAGCATGACGACCGGATAGGCCAGCGCAACCGCGCATAGCGTGAATTCCTGGCTCTGGGCGATGTAGTTCTTGACAAAGATGCCGCGTGCGGCGAGCTCCGGCGTCCGCAACGAAAGTTCGGGACGCAAAAACACCAGCCAGGACATCAGCATCAAGAGCGTGCACGAAGCGAGGAACGCCACAAACACCCACGACCCGCGCGCCGAGCGCTCGAAATGATAGAGCAGGACCGGAAGCACCAGGAGCTTCGCGGCCGGCCCCACGGCATAGAATCGCGCGCCCCAAGCGGCGTCCGACCACAGGGTTCCAACAAACGCCAGAACGAACAGGGCGATCGGCAGCGCAGAAATCGGGCGCTTCAGCGAGGCAAGAAAGCCCTTCAACTCGACCGTCGGCGCAACCGTGGCCAGAAGCACAGCGCCGAAAATGCCGACCAGCGAAGTCGACCATGGCAGCGACAGCGCAAGCAGGACCGCGACGACGTCGCTCACCTTCATCCATGCGGCGGGATCGCGCCAGATCGGCAGCGCCTTGGCGATCGGCGACGAAGCTGCGTTCGCGCTCACGCCTTGCCTCCCCGGGCGCGGCCGACCAGCGACGTCGTGCTGTGGCCCGGCAGGATATCGACGAGCACGACTTCGCCGCCGGTAGCCTCGACGATCTCGTGGCCGACGACCTGCTCGCGCGTATAGTCGCCGCCCTTGACCAGCACGCTCGGCCTCACCCGCGTGATCAGGTCGATCGGCGTGTCCTCCGCGAAGATCGCGACGAGATCGACCGCCTCCAGCGCTGCCAGCACTTCGGCGCGCGCCCGCTCATCCTGCACCGGGCGCCCCTCGCCCTTCAATCGTTTCACCGAGGCATCGCTGTTGAGGCCGACGATCAGGCGGTCGCAGGTGCCGCGCGCCGCCGTCAGCACTTTGACGTGGCCGGGATGCAGAATATCGAAGCAGCCATTGGTGAAGCCGATGCGCAGCCCCTGCCGGCGCCACTCCGCCAGAGGCATCGCGAGATCGCCGCCTGCCGGCACGATCTTCTCTTCGGCCGCCAGCGACGCATGCGGCAGGATTTTCCGCCGCAGCTCCGCGGGTGTGACGGTAGCGGTGCCCTTCTTGCCGACCGCGACCGCGGCCGCGGCATTCGCCATCCTGAGCGCCGTCTCCCAATCGGCTTGGGCCGCAAGCGTCAACGCCAGCACCGCGGCAACCGTGTCACCCGCGCCCGAGACGTCGCGTACCTTGACCGGAAGCGCCGGCACATGGATCGCCTCGCCGCCGCGAACCACCAGCGTCATGCCGTGTTCGCTTTGCGTCACCAGCATGGCCTCGCAGTCGGCAAGATACATCGCGTCCTGCGCCGCCTCGGCAATGTTCTGGTCAGTGTCGGCGCGGCTGCGGGTCGCTTCGGCAAACTCCTTGCGGTTGGGAGTCAGCAGCGTGGCGCCGCGATAGATCGCAAAATTGGCGCTCTTGGGATCGACGATCACGCGCTTGCCGAGCTTTTTCGCGGCGTCGATGATGTTGCGGATGACGCGCGCCGTCAGCACGCCCTTGGCATAGTCGGACAGCAGCACGATGTCGGCGCGGGGCACAAGCGGCAGGATCGCATCGATCACCCGCTGCTCGACATCGGCCGAGGCCGGCACGGCCTGCTCCCAATCCGCGCGCAGCATATGGGTGGAAAAATGCTCGGAGACGAAGCGCACCTTGCGTGTGGTCGGACGGGAAGGATCGGATACCAGCACGGCCTCGATCAGGCTTTCCCGCGCCAGATCGGCCTTCAGCTTCGCGCCCGCCTCGTCTTCGCCGATCAGGCCGGCAAAGATGCAGCGTGCGCCGAGCGAGGTGATGTTGCGCGCGACGTTGCCGGCACCGCCGACATTGGTCTCGCTACGCTGGACCGCGATAACGGGCGCCGGTGCTTCCGGCGAAACACGGGATACGTCGCCATAGACGAACTCGTCGAGCATGAGATCGCCGACGCAGAGCACGGTCTGATTTGGGATCGCCTGGCTCAGGGCTTCAAAATCGAACATCTGTCTACCTGGTGCCCATCAGCGAAAGCGATCGGGACGATCGAGAAAAACCTTCACATAAGTCTCGACCGCGTCTTCGAGCGCGGTGAAACCGCCATTATACCCGGCGTTCAGCAGCCGATCGACCTCGCTCTGGGTGAAGTACTGATAGCTGCCGCGGATCTGCTCGGGCATATCGATATACTGGATGTTCGGTGTGATGCCGAGCGCGGCATAGGCCGACAGCATCAGATCGCGAAAACTGCGCGCCGTGCCGGTTCCGACATTGAAGATGCCGCTCACATCAGGCGTCGCGAGCAGCCACATCACCACCCGCACGACGTCGTCGACATAGATGAAGTCGCGCCGCTGGTCCCCGTCGGCGATCCCTTCCCGATGCGACTTGAACAATTGCACCGGACGGCCGGCCTTGATGTCGTCGAAGCGCCGCGCCAGCACGCTCATCATCGTGCCCTTGTGATATTCGTTGGGGCCGAACACGTTGAAGAACTTCAATCCCGCCCAGTGCGGCGGCAGCCGTTCGCCGCGCGCTGAGCGTTCGGCGACCGCCATGTCGAACAGATGCTTGCTCCAGCCATAGAGGTTCATCGGCCGCAGCCGCTTCAGCGCGTCCATTGACTGGTCGTCGCCAAACCCCTGCTCGCCGTCGCCATAGGTCGCGGCCGAGGACGCGTAGATCAACGGCGTGGCGTTGGCCGTGCACCAGTCGAGTAACCGCATCGACAGACGGAAATTGGTCTCGATCACCAGGTCGCCGTCGGTTGCCGTGGTCTCGGAAATGGCGCCGAGATGGATGATCGCCTCTAGCCGGCGGCCCTTCAGCCAGTCCAACAGTTCCGAAGGCGGTACAAAATCGGCCAGCCGGCGTTTGGCCAGATTGCGCCATTTGCCGTCATGGCCGAGCACGTCGCACACAACGACGTCCCGGCCAGCGTCATTCAACGCAGCCACGACGTTCGACCCGATAAAACCGGCACCCCCGGTCACCAGCAACATGCCATCCCCTGCCATGATTGTTCGGACGAAAGCTTTGCCTCACTCCCGCGCGGCAGGCAACTTTGTTCCTCGGCGGATCGAAGAACGAATCGACCGGCTTTACGTGTCGCCTTGGAGCGGTTACCGACGGGCCGGCAATTGGTTAGCGGCGAAACAACCAAGATATGAATTTTAATTCACCAAATGGGACCGAAATGGAAGATAGCGCCGACACCAGGCCTATCCTGATCGTTCCCTATATGTGGATTGGCGACTTCGTCCGCGGCCATACGGTGGTGCGGGTATTGAAGCAGCGCTGGCCGAACCGCCCGGTCGACCTCCTGGTGACCCCCCTTTGCGCACCGCTGGTCGACTATATGCCCGGCGTCCGGGCGGGCATCGGCTGGAACCTGCCGCGCAGCCGGCTTGCGCTGGCCAAGCAGCGGAGCCTCGCCACCGAACTGCGCGCCCGCGGCTATGGAACCGCCCTCGTCCTGCCCCGCACCTGGAAGGCGGCGATTGCGCCCGCGCTGGCCGGGATCCCCGAGCGCGTCGGCTTTTTCGGCGAGGCGCGGTTCGGGCTGATCAACCGGATGCGCTGGGGCGAAAAAGCCCTGCCCCGCTTTATCGACAAGAATGCCGCGCTGGCGCTGCCCGATAGCACGCCGCTGCCGCCGGAATGGCCAGTGCCGCAGCTCGTGGTTCCGCCGGAGGAAACCGCCCGGTGGCGGCAGGCGAGCGGGCTCGGCACAGGTCCCGCCGTAGCGCTCGGCCCGGGCTCCGTCGGCGCCTCAAAGCGATGGACCTATTATCCGGAAGCCGCGCGGCTCCTGATCGAGCGCGGCCTCGACGTCTGGGTGGTCGGCGGTCCCGGCGAAAAGACGCTGGCGCAGGAAATCGTCTCCGCCACCGGCGGCAAGGCCCGCGACCTCACCGGCACTGATCTGCGCAACGGCATACTGGCGATGGCGGCGGCGAGCGTGGCGATCTCGAACGACTCCGGCCTGATGCACATCGCGGCCGCGATCGGCACGCCGACCATGGGCATTTTCGGCCCCACCAGCCCCTATCTCTGGGCGCCGCTGAACGGCCTTGCCGCCACGGTGCTGCAGACCAAATCGAAGCTGTCCTGCCAGCCCTGCCAGCGCACGGTCTGCACCATGAACGACCACCGCTGCATGCGCGACATTGCGGCGGCCGAGGTGGCCGACATCGCGCAGCGCGTGATGGCTCAATCGAGCGTGCGATAGACTGCGGCGATCGCATTGGCCTCCGCCTCAAGACTGAACTTTTCCAGCACGCGCGCACGCGCCCGCTCGCCCATCGCATGTGCCGAGGCCGGATCGCGCATCAAAGGCTCAAGCGCCGCGACCAGCGCCTCAGTATCGCCCGGCGGCGTCAGCACGCCGGTCACACCGTCCTCGACCACGAACTCCGCTGCGCCTGCCCGCGCCGCCACCAGCGCCGCACCTGCCGCCATCGCCTCGATCAGCGTCAGGCCAAAGCCTTCGTTGCGCGAGGTGAACGCGTAGATCGTCAGCCGCTGATACCAGCGCTGTACTTCCTCGATTTCGAGCTCGCCCGTGATGACGATGCGCGATTGCAGCCCGGCCGCCTCGATCTGCCGTTTCAAGCCGTCGGCAAAACCCTGCTGCTCCGGCACGACCGCGCCGACGATGACAGCGGTGAAATCCGGGTAGCGCGGCAGCAACCGGCACATCGCCTCGACGAACACATCCGTGCCCTTTTGCGCGCGCACCCGCCCGAAGCAGCCGATCGCGTAATGTCCGGGCAGTTTCGCCTCGGCAAACGCCGCTGCGCGATCCGCCGGCGGTGTGTAGGCGTTGGTATCGACGCCATGCATCACCACCGTCGCCTCGCGCTTGAGAAACGACGCCGACAGTTCGGAAGTGGCGATCACGGCATCCATCTGCCGGATCAGCCAGCGCGTCAGCCAGGTGTGATGCCGCTGCGCCGCCGAGGTGAAGACCAGTTTCAGCGGCCAGCCGAGCGCACGCAGCAAGACGCCGACAATCATCTCGTCATTGCGTCGCGCGTGCCAGATCACGGAGTGGCGACGGCGCCAGAGTTTCAACAGATCCGCGAAACCCATCCGCGCGATGCCGTCGGGCGCGTGCGGCCCGAGCCATGCTGCGCGGTACATCTGCGCGAGCTTCGGCGCCACCATCCGGTTGGTCGCCGT
Source organism: Bradyrhizobium sp. AZCC 1577 (assembly GCF_036924575.1). Classification (NCBI taxonomy): domain Bacteria; kingdom Pseudomonadati; phylum Pseudomonadota; class Alphaproteobacteria; order Hyphomicrobiales; family Nitrobacteraceae; genus Bradyrhizobium; species Bradyrhizobium sp. AZCC 1577. The sequence goes on along the minus strand of NZ_JAZHRQ010000001.1, from coordinate 3,446,036 downwards.
GACGCCCGAATAGCGCCTGTGCAGATTCGGCACAATGAGCTGCAGATCACTGGCCAAATTGTTCTCGATCGGCACGTCCGGCTCCGTTTCGGCCAGTTCCTATACGCAACATTAAGCATAGTGGCCAGTTCGCCGGCGCCGAAACCCCCTCTTCACCGCGAGCCCCTAGCATTGCCCCTAAATAACTCCAAATAAATCGGGAGAGGTGAGCCATGACCGTGCTCGTCACCGGTGGCGCCGGCTATATCGGAAGTCATACGGTTCATGCGCTGGTTGACGCCGGCGAAAGCGTCGTCGTGATCGACAACCTGTCCACCGGATTTTCGTCACTTTTGCCCCGTCCCGTGCCGCTGTTCATCGGCGACGCCGGGGACGAAAACCTCGTCGAGGGCGTGATCGCCCAGCACCGCGTCGAGAGCATCATTCATTTCGCAGGCTCCGTCGTGGTGCCGGATTCGATGCGCGATCCGCTCGGCTATTACCGCAACAACACCATGACGACCCACAGCCTCTTGAATTCAGCGGTGAAGGCCGGCGTCAGCCGCTTCATCTTTTCGTCAACGGCTGCCGTCTATGGCAATCCGGACCAGGTGCCGGTGCCGGAACATGCGCCGACGCGGCCGATGTCGCCTTACGGCTCATCCAAGCTGATGACTGAAATCATGCTGCATGACGTCGCCGGTGCCCACGACATGAAATACGTCGTGTTGCGCTATTTCAACGTCGCCGGCGCCGATCCGAACGGCCGCTGCGGCCTCTCGACCGTCGGCGCGACGCATCTGCTCAAGATTGCGGTCGAAGCCGCCACCGGACAGCGCGCCAAGGTCGACGTGTACGGAACCGACTACCCGACGCCGGACGGAAGCTGCATTCGCGATTTCATCCATGTCAGCGATCTCGCGGAGGCCCATCGCGCCGCGCTGTCATACCTGCGAGGCGGCGGAAGCTCGATCACGCTGAATTGCGGCTACGGCCGCGGCTATTCGGTGCTGGAAACCGTCGAGGCCGTCCGCCGCGTCTCGATGCGCAATTTCGCGGTTCAATATGCGCCGCGCCGCCCCGGCGACATCGTGACCATGGTTGCCGATACCAGCCGCATTCGTTCGATGCTGGAATGGACGCCGCAATTCGACAATCTCGAAACCATCGCCGGCCACGCGCTGACCTGGGAAAAGCGGCTGTTCAGCGAACGCGGAGGCCTTCCGCAGCGTGCGGAATCGGCCTGAAATCAAGCGCTTATTTGGCTTGAAAAAGCCCCTCTAAGCAGGCAAGGAGGCATCGCAGCAGCCCTGACGCGCCGGGCTATCCAGGCGCCGTCAATGGAACGCGGATGACCGAACTTCCTACAGAAACTCCGAAGAAAATCACCGACGACCCATATGGTGCGGCGATCCTGATTCGGCGCCTCGTCGCTGAACAGGGGCTCGCCTACTGGCGGCGCTATCTGCTCGCCTTTTCGCTGATGGGACTAGCGGCGGTGACAACCGCGGGTTCCGCCTACCTGCTCGGCGAGGTCATCAACAAGGCCTATGTCGACAAGGATGTGCGCGGGATTGCGCTCTTGTCGCTGGTCACCGTCGTCATCTTTACGATCAAGGGTGCGGCGACCTACGGGCACACCGTGATCCTGTCGCAGATCGGCAATGCGATCCTCGCGAATAACCAGCGCCGGCTGTTTGCCAAGCTGATGAGCGAAAACATCGCGTTCTTCTCCGAGCGGCATTCATCGGAATTCCTGGCGCGGCTCACTGCCGGCGCCACCGCCGTGACGCAGGTGCTCAATCTCCTGATCAACGCCATCGGCCGCGATCTGCTGTCGCTGATCGCACTCGTCATCGTCATGGTGATGACCGATCCCCTGATGGCGCTGCTCGGTTTTGCGGTGGCGCCGCCGGCGATGATCGTACTGCGCAAGCTGGTGAAGCGCATCAAGGGTCTTGCACACAACCAGTTCTCCGGCACCGCCGACATCATGGAGACGATGCAGGAATCGCTGCAGGGCATCCGCACCGTGAAAGCCTTTACGCTCGAACAGGCGATGCGCGAACGGATCGACGCCAGCATCGCCGCGGTCGAGCGCAACGCCAACAAGATGGCGCGCGTTTCCAACCGCTCCAGCCCATTGATGGAAACCCTCGGCGGCTTCGCGATCGCGGGTGGCCTGATGTATGGCGGCTATCGCGTAGTCGCGATGGGCGCTTCGCCCGGCCAGTTCTTTTCATTCCTGACCGCGTTCCTATTGGCCTATGAGCCGGCCAAGCGGCTGGCGCGGCTCAACATCGAGCTCAACAGCAACCTGATCGGCGCGCGCAAGTTGCTCGAAATCGTCGACAGCCCACCGAGCGAGCCTGACGACAGTGACAAGCCGACGCTGAAACTCACTGACGCGCAGGTCGAGTTCCGCGACGTGACCTTCGGCTACCGGTCAGGCGAGCCGGTCCTCAATCGCATGAGCTTCGTCGCCGAGCCCGGCAAGACCACCGCGCTGGTCGGCCCGTCCGGCGGCGGCAAGTCAACGGTACTTGCGCTGCTGCTGCGGCTCTACGAGGTGAACCAAGGCGAAATCCTGGTCGACGGCCAGAACATTTCCAGCGTGTCGCGGCGCTCGCTGCGCCGGCAGACCGCCTATGTCGGCCAGGACGTCTATTTGTTCCGCGACACGATCGGCGCCAACATCGCCTTCGGCAAGGAAGGCGCCAGCCAGGACGAGATCGTGGCAGCCGCGAAGGCAGCCTGCGCGCACGATTTCATCATGGGCTTTCCACTCGGCTACGATACGCCGGTCGGCGAACACGGCACGCAGCTATCCGGCGGCCAGCGCCAGCGCATTGCAGTGGCCCGGGCGCTGATCAAGAACGCGCCGATCATCCTGCTGGATGAAGCCACCGCGGCGCTCGATTCCGAATCCGAGAAAGCCGTGCAGGAGGCGATCGAGCATCTTTGCCAGAACCGCACCACCATCGTGATCGCCCACCGCCTGCACACCATCATGCATGCCGATGCCATCCTGGTGGTCGAGGCCGGCGAGATCGTCGAACGGGGCGAGCATGACGATTTGCTGCGCCGCGGCGGGCGCTATGCTTCCTTCTTCCGCCTGCAGCAGCGCGAAGCCGGTCCGCCTAGTCTGGCGCCGATCAGCGCAACCGCGTAAAAGCTAGAGCATGATCCGGAAAAGTGGGCACCGGTTTTCCGAAAAGATCATGCTCAACTAGAAGACTCCGGATTTCCACCGTAACCCGAGACCCTTTTCATGACCGCAGCCTCCTACGTCATATCAGCAGCCCCGCAGCCCACGCTTCCCGTCGTCGGCGAGACCGGCTCCTATCCGGTTCGCCGCATCTGGTGCGTCGGGCGCAACTATCTCGAGCACATCCGCGAGATGGGCAATGACGAGCGCGCGCCGCCGTTCTTCTTCGCCAAGCACGCCGACATGCTGGTTCCCGACGGCGCCACGATTCCCTATCCGCCGCTGACCAAGGACCTGCATCACGAAGTCGAACTGATCGTCGCGATGAAGAGCGGCGGCCTCAACATCCCGGCCGACAAGGCGCTCGATCATGTCTACGGCTACGCCGTCGGTATCGACCTCACCCGCCGCGACCTGCAGATCGCCTCGCGCAAGAAGGAGCGGCCGTGGGAAGTCGGAAAGTCCTTCGACTATTCCGCGCCCTGCTCCGCTATCCAGCCCGCATCCAAGATCGGCCATCCTGCCAAGGGCAAGATCTGGCTGACGGTCAACGGCAAGGAAACGCAGAAGGGCGACCTCACCGAACTGATCTGGAGCGTGCCCGAAATCATCTGGCAGCTCTCGCAGCAGGTGAAACTCGCCGCCGGCGACATCATCATGACCGGCACGCCGGCCGGAGTCTCGCAGCTCAATCCCGGCGACAAGATCGAGTGCGGCGTCGACGGTGTCGGCACGCTGAAGGTGAATATCGGCGAGCCGGAATAGGCCGACGATACTTTCGACAGCAAGAAGCCCCGGATACATCCCGGGGCTTTTTCATTGCAGGAACGCCTGTTTCTACCGCGTCATTGCGTGCTCGCTGAGATAGGCCTGGTAGGCGAGCCGGATGCCGTCCTCGAGCCTCGTGCTGGCGCGCCAGCCGAGTTTTGCCAGGCGGCTGACGTCGAGCAGCTTTCGCGGGGTGCCGTCCGGGCGCGAGGCATCAAAACCGATCTCGCCGCTGTAGCCGACGATCGCCGCGACCACGCGGGCGAATTCGGCGATCGTGATGTCCTCGCCGGTGCCGATGTTGACCAGTTCGCTCTCCGAATAGGTCTTCATCAAATGGATGCAGGCGTCCGCGAGATCATCGACATAGAGGAATTCGCGCCGCGGCGTGCCGGTGCCCCAGACCACGACTTGCTTGGCGCCGGCAACCTTGGCCTCGTGAAAGCGGCGGATCAGCGCGGCGACGACGTGGCTGTATTCGGGATGATAATTGTCGCCGCGGCCATAAAGGTTGGTCGGCATCACGTTGATGAAGTCGGCGCCGTACTGGCTGCGATAGGCCTCCACCATCTTGATCCCGGCGATCTTGGCAATCGCATAGGGCTCGTTGGTCGGCTCCAGCGGGCCGGTCAGCATGGAATCCTCGCGCAGCGGCTGCGGCGCCAGCTTGGGGTAGATGCAGGAGGAGCCCAGGAACATCAGCTTCTCGGCGCCATGGACATGCGCGGCATGGATCACGTTCGAAGCAATCGCCAGATTGTCGTAGAGGAATTCGGCGCGCAGGGTGTTGTTGGCGACGATGCCGCCGACCTTGGCGGCGGCCAGAAACACCATCTGGGGCCGGTTGGCGGCAAACCACGCATTGACCGCGGCCTGGTCGCGCAGATCGACCTCATTGCGGGGCGTCGTCAGCAGCTCGACGTCTTCCCGCGCCAGCCGGCGCACCAGCGCGGCACCGACCATGCCGCGGTGGCCGGCGACGTAGACCGTCTTGCCCTTCAGCTCAAACGGCAGGCTTGCCATTAGCGACCTCCCGCCGCGCTTCGTCGAGATCGTTCGCGACCATTTCCTTGACCATCTGCGCAAACGACGTCTTGGGCTTCCAGCCCAGTTTCTCGCGCGCCTTGCTGGCGTCGCCGACCAGAAGATCGACCTCGGTGGGGCGGAAATAGACCGGATCGATGCGGACCACGGTCTTGCCGGATTTGGCGTCGACGCCGGTCTCGTCGGCGCCCTGGCCGCGCCATTCGATGCGGCGGCCGACTTCGGCGAACGCCAGTTCGACGAACTCGCGCACCGAGCGGGTCTCGCCGGTCGCCAGCACGAAATCGTCCGCCGCATCGGCCTGCAGAATCAGGTGCATGCCCTCGATATAGTCCCGCGCATGGCCCCAGTCGCGCTTGGCCTCGAGATTGCCGAGGTAGAGCGCCTCCTCCAGGCCGACCTCGATGCGGGCGACGCTGCGGGTGATCTTGCGGGTGACAAACGTCTCGCCGCGGATCGGGCTCTCGTGGTTGAACAGGATGCCGTTACTGGCAAACATGCCGTAAGCCTCGCGGTAATTGACCGTGATCCAGTAGCCGTACAGCTTGGCGACGCCGTAAGGCGAGCGCGGGTAGAACGGCGTGGTTTCCTTTTGCGGCACCTCCTGGACCAGGCCGTAGAGCTCCGAGGTCGAGGCCTGATAGAACCGCGTCTCCTTCTCCATGCCGAGGATGCGAATCGCCTCCAGCAGCCGCAGCACGCCGATGGCATCGGCGTTGGCGGTGTATTCCGGGCTTTCGAAGCTGACGCCGACATGGCTCTGGGCGGCAAGGTTGTAGATCTCGGTCGGCCTGATCTGCTGCATCAGCCGGATCAGGTTGGTCGAGTCGGTCATGTCGCCGTAATGCAGCAGGAACGGCACCTTGCGGGAATGCGGGTCCTGGTAGAGGTGGTCGATCCGCGCGGTGTTGAACGAGGACGACCGCCGCTTGATGCCGTGGACTTCATAGCCGAGGCCAAGCAGATATTCGGCCAAGTAGGCGCCGTCCTGCCCAGTGACGCCGGTGATCAGCGCCACGCGACGCTGCAAATCCTGAGCCGCCATATCTTCTCCATACCCGCCCGTCGCGCAGGCCATAGCATTCGACCTGCGCCAAGTCTATCGCCAAAGTCGTTTGAAATCAGGCTCTTAGGTGCCTAATCGCCATGGTGGCGCAAGCGTTCGAGTTCGATGATGGTGACGCCGCCATATTCGAGCCGCAGCATGCCCTCCTTCTCGAGCCGCTTCAGGCACTGGTTGGCGTTTTGCCGCGAAATACCGGAGAGCGCTCCGATTTCCTCCTGCGTGATCTCCAGGTGGCGCGTCATGTCCGGATAGAGAATCGGGTTGAACAGCGACGCGATGGAACGCGCAACGCGGCTGGTTGCATCGAGCGTGCGGCCATGTTCCACCGCTCCGATGAACTGGCCGAGCCGCTCGTTGAGCTGCCGGACCAGAAAGCGGTTGAACGCCACGCTGTTCTCGAACAGCCAGAAGAAGGTGCTGCGGTCCATCAGCGCCAGCCTGGTGTCGCGCAATGCCACCACGTCGTAACGGCGCGGCTCGCCCTTCAGCACCGAGCCTTCGCCGAACCAGGCACCGGCCGTGAGGCCTGCGAAGGTCGCGGCCTTGCCCCCGCTCGACACGGTACTCATCCGGGCAAGACCCGTGACGATGCCGGTCCAGTAGTCGAAGGGATCGCCGCGCATGAAGATATGCTCGTTGGCGCGATAGGATTTCTCGACGATGCCGGCACGGGCGACCTCGATTTCCCGCTCGTTCAGTTCGCGCGACCAGGCCGCGATGCGCTTGAGGTTATCCGCAGCAATCATGATCGCATCGACCGTCACGCCCTATACTTGCTGCACTGCAACAGAAGTGCAGCCCTGGCAAAATTTCCCGACGAATTGTCAGGCAAACGACATTTCAAACTATCGCATTGCCCTAAGGAGGGCCACCTCGGCGGGCGTGCCCATGGCGCTACCAGTTGGGGTGCGGCGTTACCACGCGTGATGCCGGCCGTGATCGGCATCGTTAGTCGGATGGCCGGAAGGTCACTTCGGATGTAAGATTGCGGGTTTAGTTGCGAACGATAGATAAAGAGCGCGGCAAGCGCCTTATCTGGAGGGAATGAGTGGCTCATACGTTGGAAGTGCGCGGCGTGTCGCTGCGCTTCGGTGGCGTCCGTGCGCTGACCGAGGTCTCGTTCGGCGTGAATGAGGGCGAATTGTTCTCGATTATCGGCCCGAACGGCGCCGGCAAGACCTCCATCGTCAATTGCATCTCCGGCCGCTACAAGCCGACCGAAGGCCGGCTATTCTACCGCGGCAAGGATATCACCGGCCTCAATCCGAACGCGCGGCCACAGCTCGGCATCGGCCGCACTTTCCAGAACCTGGCGCTGTTCCACCACATGAGCGTGCTCGACAACATCATGGTCGGGCGGCACCACCTCTTGAAGAACAATTTTATCACCGGCTCGCTTTACTGGCTGGCCGGCGCGCGGCGCGAGGAACTCGAGCACCGCCGCAAGGTGGAGGAGATCATCGACTTCCTTGACCTGCAGTCGGTGCGCAAGGCGACCGCCGGCACCCTGCCCTACGGCCTGCGCAAGCGCGTCGAGCTGGCCCGCGCGATGGCGCTGGAGCCGCAATTGATCCTGCTCGACGAGCCGATGGCCGGCATGAACTTCGAGGAAAAGGAGGACATGGCGCGCTACATCGTCGACCTCAACGAAGAGTTCGGCATGACCGTCATGATGATCGAGCACGACATGGGCGTGGTGATGGATATCTCGCACCGCGTCATGGTGCTGGATTTCGGCCGCAAGATCGCCGAAGGCGATCCCGCCTCCGTTCTCGCCGATCCGCACGTGAAACGCGCCTATCTCGGCGAAGAGGATGAGGTCCTCGTCGACCCCGACGACACGCCGGCGCCTCGGGAGAGCGTGGCATGATGGATTACGCCGGGCGCGCCGCCCTAGCCGATACCTTTCCAAAGCTGCTGCGCCTCAACGCCAGGGAGCACGGCGGCGAGATTGCGCTGCGCGAAAAGGATCTCGGGCTGTGGCGCGTCTTCACCTGGAGCGATTACCAGACCCGCGTCCATGACTTCGCGCTCGGCTTGGTCGAACTGGGTCTTGGGCGCGGCGACGTCATCGGCATCATCGGCGACAATCGCCCGGACTGGGTGGCCGCTGAAATCGCAACCCATGCCATCGGCGCCATGAGCCTGGGTCTTTATCGCGACGTGCTGGACGAGGAAGCGGCCTATCTGCTCAGCTACGGTGAGGCGAAACTGGTGTTTGCCGAGGACGAGGAGCAGGTCGACAAGCTGCTGGCGCTCGCCGATCGCGCGCCCAACCTCAAGCACATCGTCTATTCCGATCCGCGCGGCATGCGGAAATACGACGATCCGCGCCTGATGGAAGCCGGGAAGCTGGCCACGATGGGCCGCGACCGCGCCGCGCGCGAGCCCGGGCTCTACGATCGGTTGGTCGATGCGACGCGCGGCGAGGACGTCGCGATCCTCTGCACCACATCGGGCACCACGGCCAATCCCAAGCTGGCGATGCTGGCGGCTGGCCGCGTCCTCAAACATTGCGCGACCTATCTCGCTTTCGATCCGAAAGGACCGGACGACGAATACGCCTCGGTGCTGCCGCTGCCCTGGATCATGGAACAGGTCTACGCGCTCGGCAAAGGGCTGCTGTGCCGGATGAAGGTCAACTTCGTCGAAGAGCCCGAGACCATGATGCACGATTTCCGCGAGATCGCGCCGACCTTCGTGCTGTTCGCGCCGCGGCTCTGGGAATCGATTGCCGCCGATGTCCGCGCCGGCGTGATGGATTCCTCGCCGTTGAAGCAAAAGCTGTTCGACATCGGAATGAAGACAGGGCTCTCGGCGCTCGCGCAGGGCAAGCATTCGATATTTGCCGATCAGCTCTTGTTCCGCGCGCTGCGCGACCGCCTGGGCTTCACGCGGCTGCGCTCGGCTGCAACCGGCGGCGCGGCCCTCGGGCCTGACACCTTCAAGTTCTTCCAGGCGATGGGCGTGCCCCTGCGCACGCTCTATGGCCAGACCGAATTGCTGGGCGCCTACACGCTGCATCCGGCCGGCAAGGTCGATCCGGATACGACCGGCGTGCCAATGGCTGCAGACATCGAGATCCGCGTCGACAACCCCGACGTCAACGGCGTCGGCGAAATCGTCGTGCGCCACCCCAATATGTTCCTCGGCTATTACAAAAATCCGGAAGCCTCGGCCGCCGACATCAAGGACGGCTGGATGCATTCCGGTGACGCCGGCTACTTCAACGATCAGGGCCAACTCGTCGTCATCGACCGCATCAAGGATCTCGCCGAGACCGCGCGCGGCGAGCGCTTCTCGCCACAATATCTGGAAAACAAGCTAAAATTCTCGCCCTACATCGCCGAGACGGTGGTGCTCGGCGCCGGCCGCGATGCGCTGGCAGCGATGATCTGTATTCGTTACTCGATCATCTCGAAATGGGCGGAGAAGAACCGCATCTCGTTCACGACCTATACCGACCTCTCCTCGCGCTCCGAGGTTTATGCGCTGTTGCGCAAGGAGGTGGAAGGCGTCAACGCCACGCTGCCGCCGGCACAGCGTATTTCTCGCTTCCTGTTGCTCTACAAGGAGCTCGACGCCGACGACGGCGAATTGACCCGTACCCGCAAGGTCCGCCGCAGCGTCATCAACGAAAAATACGCAGAAATCATCGACGCGATCTACGCTGGCAAGAGCGACATTCCGGTCGATACCGTGATCCGCTTCCAGGACGGCACTACCCAGCGCATCCGCACCACGCTGCGGGTCGTCGACCTCGGCGGACCTGCGCCGATGGCGGAGGCCGCGGAATGAAGCTGATGTTTGCCGGTGGCGCCGCAAAGCTGACCGTCATGCGCGGGCTTGACCCGAGCGTCCATCCTCTTCGGAAAAAGTGCTTCTTCAGGCGATGGATCGCCGGGTCAAGCCCGGCGATGACAGCTTGCACGTCTGGTGACTTCGCATGAACACCCAGCTTCTGATCCAGCTTCTCGTCAACGGCCTCGTGGTCGGTACGCTCTATGGCGTGGTCGCGATGTCGTTCGTGCTGATCTACAAGGCGACGCAGGTGGTGAACTTCGCGCAGGGCGAACTGCTGCTGGTCGGCGCCTGGGTATGCTGGTGGCTGCTGACCAGATATCAGGTGCCGTTCTACCTGGGCATGCCGATCACGCTGGTGTTCATGTTCCTGTTCGGCATCGCGATCCAGATCGTCATCCTGCGCCCCATGATCGGCGAGCCGATCATTTCCGTGATCATGGTGACGATCGCGCTCTCGACCGTGTTTTCGGCACTGATGAAATGGATGTTCGGCGTCAATCTGCAGCCGTTCCCGCGCATCTTTCAGACCCAGAACGTCAACATCCTCGGTCTGCAGGTGCAGACCGTCTACCTGATGAGCCTCGCAGTCTCGGTGGCGATGATGGTGGGCATGGCGTGGTTCTTCCGCCTCTCCAAATATGGTCTGGCGATGCGCGCGACCGCGTTTAACCAGCAGGTGGCGCAGTCGCTCGGGATTTCTGTCAAAAGCGTATTCGCGATGGCCTGGGCGATCTCGGCGACCGTCTCCGCCGTCGCCGGCGTGGTGGTGGCCGTCGTCAATGGCGTCTCGGCAGGCCTCTCCGCCTACGGCGTCAAGGTGTTTCCGGCGGCGATCCTCGGTGGTCTCGACAGCGTTGGCGGCGCCGTGCTTGGCGGCATTATCATCGGCCTGTTGGAAAACGTCGCGCACTTTCTCGACAGCGAATATCTGCACTGGGGCAATCTCTACGAGATCGCGCCGTTCTATGCGCTCATCATCATCCTCATGATCAAGCCGTACGGCCTGTTCGGCACCAAAGACATCGAGCGGGTTTAAATCATTATGGCAGGCCAAACCCTCATTCCCGCCGGCGATTTCCGCACCAGCTATGCGGCGGATACCACCGTGTTTCCGACCACGACCAGCCGCAACGCCATGATCGCCGGCATCGTGCTGATTTGTTTTGCGCCACACGTCGTCAACGAATACATCCTCAGCCTGCTGATCCAGATCGGCATCTTCGGCATCGCAGCACTTGGGCTGAACATCGTCGTCGGCTTCACCGGCCAGATCTCGATCGGTCATGCTGCCTTCTTCGGTTTCGGCGCCTTTACCTCGGCCTACCTCTCGAACCGGTTCGGCATTCCCGTCTTCTTCTGCATTCCGCTCGCCGGCGTCGTGACGGCCGCAGTCGGTCTGGTCTTCGGCCTGCCGGCGGCGCGGCTGAAGGGGCTTTATCTCGCGATCGCGACGCTGGCGGCGCAATACATCCTGCTCGACTTCTTTGCCCGCGCCGAATGGTTCACCGGCGGCAGCGTTCCCGCCAGCGCCGAACCGTTCTCGATCTTCGGATACATGCTGCGCGGCGATAAGCAATATTTCTACGTCGTGCTGGCCTACGTCGTCGTCTGCTATCTACTGGTGACGAACCTGATCCGTTCGCGCGACGGACGCGCGCTGGTCGCCGTGCGCGATCATTATCTGTCCGCTGAGATCATGGGCATCAACCTGACCAAGTACCGGACGCTGTCGTTCGGCCTCGCCGCCTTCTTTGCCGGCGTCGGCGGCGCGCTCTATGCGCATTACAATCAGGTGGTCTCCAACGAAGGCTTTGGCATCGATCGCTCGATCATCTTCCTCGCCATGATCATCATCGGCGGGCTCGGTTCGATCATGGGCACGCTGATGGGCACCGCCTTCATGGTGCTGCTGCCGGAATCGATGGAATGGCTCAGCGTCGCGCTCCGCGACAGCCCGATCGATCAATTTCTGGGACTAAAGAACAATATCGCTTTCTTGCGCGAGATGGCCATCGGCCTGATCATCATCATCTTTCTGGTGTTCGAGCCGGATGGACTTGCGCATCGATGGCGGCAGATCAAGGCATACTGGAAACTCTACCCGTTCTCGCATTGAGGTCGGAACGGGACGAACAACGAGAAGACCTCGAGAAGTAACCGGGAGGACTATGTCCATGACGATGAAGACTCTGTTGAGCACAGCCTCGCTTGCTTTGCTGTTGGGTTCTACCGCTGCATCGGCCCAGGCGCCGGTCGCGCTGGGGCATCTCACCGACTATTCAGGACCAACTTCGGACGTCGGAACGCCGTTCGGACAGGGTGTCGCCGACACCTATGCATGGATCAACAAGAGCGGCGGCATCAACGGCGCCAAGGTCAACCTCGATACCGTTGATTACGGCTATCAGGTGCCGCGCGCCATCGCCCAGTACAAGAAATGGTCGGGCGCCGACAAGGTCGCCGCCATTCTCGGCTGGGGCACCGCCGACACCGAAGCGCTGACGGGTTTCCTGGCCCAGGACAAGATCCCGGATATCTCGGCATCCTATGCCGCAGCACTCTCCGATCCGACCGGCGCCGGCGGAAAGGCCAAGCCGGCGCCCTACAACTTCTTCTATGGACCGAGCTATTCGGACGCACTTCGTGGCATGCTGACCTGGGCCGCCGAGGACTGGAAAGCCAAGGGCAAGCCCGGCAAGCCGAAATACGTCCACATGGGCGCCAACCACCCCTATCCGAACGCGCCGAAGGCGGCAGGTGAAGCGATTGCCACCGACCTTGGGTTCGAAGTGCTGTCGCCGATCGTGTTCGCATTGACGCCCGGTGACTACAGCGCGCAGTGCCTGACGCTGAAGAGCTCGGGCGCCAATTACGCCTATCTCGGCAATACCGCGGGCTCCAACATCTCCGTGCTCAACGCCTGCAAGGCCGCCGGCGTCGACGTTCAGTTCCTCGGCAACGTCTGGGGCATGGATGAGAACGCCGCCAAGGCTGCCGGTGCTGCCGCCGACGGCGTGGTGTTTCCGCTGCGCACCGCGATCGCCTGGGGCGGCAATGCGCCCGGCATGAAGACGTTCATGGAAATCTCCAAGATGTCGGACGCGGCCGGTACCGCCTACCGTCCCGTGCATTACCTCGCCGGCGTCTGTACCGCGCTCTACATGAAGGAAGCCGTCGAATGGGCGGCCAAGAACGGCGGCGCCACCGGCGAGAACGTCAAGAAGGGCTTCTACCAGAAGAAGGATTGGGTGCCCGCCGGCGGCGAAGGCATCTGCAACCCCTCGACCTTCACCGAGAAGGATCACCGCGGCACGCTCAAGGTCGATCTGTATCGCATGAAGGTCGCAGGCGCGACCGACGCCCCGCTCAACGAGCTCGTCAAGAACGGCGGCATCAAGATGGAGAAGGTGAAGACGATCGACCTGCCGCGCAAGCCCGAGTGGCTGGGTTGGTGAGGTCGTGGTCGCCGAGAGGCGCTAATGCATTCGGCTGTCGTCCTCCGCGAAAGCGGGGGACCCAGTACGCCGCGGCTTCTCGGTGAATCACAGCCGCCTCTGGAATACTGGATCACCCGCCTTCGCGGGTGATGACAGCGGTTGGTTCCACTGACGATGTCAGGATCAGGGCATGACTGAAACGACTGAAATTGATCGCCCGCGCGCGACGTCTACGACGGGCGCCTCCCCGCTGCTCAGCGTCCACAACATCGAGGTGGTCTATGACAAGGTCATCCTGGTGCTGCGCGGCTTGAGCCTTGAAGTGCCGAAGGGCGCGATCGTGGCGCTGCTCGGCGCCAACGGCGCCGGCAAGTCGACGACGCTGAAGGCGATCTCGGGCCTGCTCAAGACCGAGGACGGCGAAGTGATCCGCGGCGAAATCGTCTTCGACGACGAGCGCATCAACGGCATCGACCCCGACAAGATCGTCCGCCGCGGCATCTTCCAGGTGATGGAAGGCCGCCGCATCATCGCGGACATGACGTCGATCGAAAACCTGAAGCTCGGCGCGTTCACGCGCACCGACAACGAGATCGCCGCCGACATCGACATGGTGTTCAGATATTTCCCGCGGCTCAAGGAGCGTACCGGGCTCGCCGGCTATCTCTCCGGCGGCGAACAGCAGATGCTGGCGATCGGCCGCGCGCTGATGGCGCGCCCCAAGATGATCCTGATGGACGAGCCGTCGATGGGCCTGTCCCCGCTCCTGGTCAAGGAAGTGTTTGGGATCATCAAGGCGATCAACCGCGACCTCGGCGTCACCATCCTGCTGGTGGAGCAGAACGCGCGCGCAGCGCTCTCGGTCGCGAGCCACGGCTACATCATGGAACAGGGCAAGGTGGTGCTCGACGGCACGGCTGACGAATTGCGCGACAACGAGGACGTCAAGGAGTTCTATCTCGGCGGCGCCGGCGACCAGCGCAAGAGTTTCAAGAACCTCAAAAGCTTCAAGCGGCGAAAGCGGTGGCTGTGAACCATAGCGTTTTCGAGCGAAGTGGAGACCGGTTCGCGTGAAGAAAACGCGTCAAAACAAAAGAATCAAATGCTCAGCCGAGCACCTGTTCCGCTTCCGCGACCGCGCAGAGAACATGATAGAACGAAGACGCAGGAATGGTGGCGACCAGCGAGTTGCCGTCGCGGTCGAGTTGGTCGTACCAGCCGCCCGTGACGGGATGGCTGAGATAGTGCCGTTCGAGCCGCGCCAGCGCCGCGCGCGCTTCATCGGCCGCGCCTGCCTCGCCCGCTTCCGCCTGCGCGATCCACGCCTTGGCGATTTCCGTCTGCGGCCACAGACGGCACGTATGCCGCCTGATGTTGCCGCGGGCGTCGCCTTCGTCGATCAGGCAGCCGGTCGCCTCGTCGCGATAGCGCAGCGCTGTTGCCAGCAATTCGCCTCGATAGCGCCCGGTCGGACAGCCGGTGATGCGCTCAAAACCTTTCAGCAGCCACGCCCATTCCGCCTGATGTCCGGGCTCGACGCTGACCGGCTCGATCTTCGACCAGTCCTCCTCGAAATATTCGCCCAGCACCTGCCGCTGCTTGTCGTAGAGGCTGGCCAGAAACAGGCTGAAGAAATTCCCGGCCCTGTTCTGGAACACGAGGTCATGTGTCGCGTCGAACGCCGCGATCATCGCTTCGAACAGATGCATCTGCGGGTTTTGCCGCCGCGGCAGCGATACCGGCAATCCTTCGTGGACCCCACCGTGCGGCGAGCGCAGTTGCGTCTCGGCGAAGTGGCACAGTGCGTCGATCTCGGCGCGGATCTGCGCATCGCGCTCGAGGCCATAGACGGTCGCAAGGGCGAGCAGGACAAAGGCGTGATCGTAGGAATCGCGCAGCGGGTCCAGCACGGACCCATCAGGCTGCAGCGTGTGCACAAAGCCCGGCTTGCCGTCGGGGGCTTTCGCCTTCGCCAGCAGGTGCTCCAGCCCTTTGAGCGCGATCGCGCGCCCCTGCGGATACCAGCCCATCTGCGCCGCCTTGGCGAAGCAATAAATCTGGCGCGCCTGTACAAAAACCCGGCGCGGCGCCAGGCGGTCTGCACGGCCGTCCGGATCGAGCCGATCGATAAAGCCGCCCGCTCTGTCGTCCCACCCCTCGGTCGACCACAGCGGCAGGCAATGATCGACCATGCGAAGCTTCAGCTTGGCGACGATATCGGCCGAATCCAGCGTGTCTGCCGCCGCAGCGGTATCTCTTTCAGCCATTGCGTTCCCTGGAACATCAACACCGGTAGAAGCCGTCTGATAGCACGTCAGAGCCGGCACGCAATCGGCCCTCACCTGAGGCATCAGCCATGACCGACCACTATGACGCCCTTGAAACGCGCGAGCCGGGCATACGCGAGGCGGAGCTGTTTTCAAAGCTTCCGGACGTCCTGCGCAAGGCGCTCGCCGCGCCGGCCTATGCCGAGCGGCTGAAAGGCATCGATCCCGCCGCCGTGACCAGCCGCGCCGCGCTTGCTGAGTTACCTGTGCTACGCAAATCGGAACTCCCTGCCCTGCACAAGGCCGCGCCGCCCTTCGGCGGGTTTGTGGCGGGGTCGCTTGGGTCGTTCGGACGGTTGTTTACCTCGCCGGGACCGATCTTCGAGCCCGAGCCCGTTCACGCCGACCCATGGCGTGGCGCACGGGCGCTGTTCGCGGCGGGCTTTCGGCCCGGCGACGTGGTGCTCAACACCTTCAGTTACCATCTGACGCCGGGCGGCTTCATTTTCGATGCCTCGGCGCGAGCGCTGGGCTGCGCGGTGATTCCGGCCGGCCCCGGCAATACCGAGCAGCAGTTTGAACTGATCGAGGCCTATCGCCCGGTCGGCTATAGCGGCACGCCTGATTTCCTCAAAATCCTGCTCGACGCCGCCGCGAATGCCGGACGTGATGTCTCCTCGATCAAGCGCGCGCTGGTCTCCGGCGCGGCGTTTCCGAAATCACTGCAGGACGAAGTCAAGGCACGCGGCATCGACGCCTATCAGGCGTTCGGCACCGCCGACCTCGGCATGGTCGCGTTCGAGACGCCGGCGCGCGAAGGCATGGTCGTCAACGAGGATCTGATCATGGAGATCGTGCGTCCCGGCACCGGCGATCCGGTGGCGCCCGGCGACGTCGGCGAGATCGTCATCACCTCGCTCGACCCGCAGCATCCCTGGATAAGGCTCGCGCTCGGCGACCTTACCGCGGCGCTGCCGGGAACAAGCCCATGCGGGCGCACCAACATGCGCATCAAGGGCTGGATGGGCCGCGCCGACCAGACCACCAAGATCAAGGGCATGTTCGTCCGCCCCGAGCAGATCGCCGAGATCGGTAAGCGCCATCCGCAGCTCGGACGGCTGCGCCTCGTCGTCACGCGATCCGGCGAGAGCGATGTGATGACACTGAAGGCGGAAACGGCTTCGCCCGGCGAGGCGCTACAGGGCGAACTCGCCGCCACCTTGCGCTCCGTGACGAAGCTTGGCGGCAACATCGAACTGGTCGCGGCGGGCTCGCTGCCGAACGACGGCAAGGTGATCGCGGACGAGCGCACCTGAGCGACTTATCAAGAGGCGGCTGGACAATACCTCCTTATGTTTCAATAACTTACATATTTCATTTTGTGAGTTTGCTCGCATATCTTGCATCGCCGATTTCCTCAACCGTCATGATGAAGGTTCCATGGTATTAAAACACCTCCCGCTACTGTTCCTCCGCGGACATGCCGACCCGCTCTACCAGCACCTCCTCCTCACAGCAGAGAAGAAGTTTTGGCGGTGTGTGCAGACGGGCGAGCCCCCTTCCCTCTTCGGGATCGAAACGCCACGCCCACGGCTCGAAGCTGTGAAGGTTGTGGACATGTCGCCATCGAACTCGTGGGCAGAGCTCGCGGCAACCTACTTGCGCACGCGCGCGGCGCACCAGGATCACGAGATCACCAAAGCGGAACTTAAGAAGCTCGTGCCTGAAGACGCAAAGGAAGCTAGCGGACACGGTATCCGAGCGAAGCGCTCGAAGTCCGGTGCGATCAGTTTTGACCCGATTCAGATGGAGACCTCAAATGCACCAGTCCCAGTGAGCGCATCGGCGCCATTGCGGCGGCGCTTGCCAAAGCGCAGGCTGAGCTGACCAACCCGGAAAAAACCCTGGTTGCGACCATCCGCTCGCCCTTTCCACGCGAGGAGGACCGCACCTTTCGCTACGCCTCTCTTGCTAGCGGCTTGGATATTGTGCGCAAGGCCTTAAGCCAGCAGGAGATTGCAACCATCCAAACCACCCGGATCGAGCCGAGCTCGGGGCAAGTTCGTCTGACCACTCTGCTTGCCCATTCATCCGGCGAATGGATTTCGGCCGACTGGCCGGTATGTGCCGCGAAGGATACTGATGCGCCGCACCGGATGGGGGCGGCCTTGACCTATGCCAGGCGTTACGCTCTGTTCGCACTGGTTGGTATCGCTGGCGAGGACGACTGGGACGCACCTGACGCCTTGCCCGGCCTGCCACAGCCCCGGCCGAATGCGACGCACGCAGCCGACGACAAACGCAATAAGCCCGTTCTGCACCGTCCGCCAACGCTTAGCCAAGATCAGTCCGCCCAGCTGCGGGACAAGATGCTAGGTGAGATCGGCAGCTTAACCACGGAGAATGAGCTACTCGCCTGGGCCAAAGACGGACTACCTCGGAAGAACGCTCTGCTGGAATCAGATGCCCGGTTGATCGAGATCGCCTATCAGCAGAAGCTCGGCGAAGCCGCGCATCCTTCTGAAAGCGTAGCGACCTCACCGGCGGAACCGTCCGTCCCCGGCGTCCTGCAAAATGCGGCGGCGACGCTCGCATTGCCGAAGGAGCCTACGCGCAAGCGAAGCAAGGGGCACCTGTCCTTCGTACGAGGACAGCCTTGCCTGATCTGCCAACAAACCCCGTCGGACCCACACCACCTGAAGTTCGCGCAACAGCGCGCCTTAGGACGCAAGGTCAGCGATGAGTTCACGGTGCCACTCTGCCGCACCCATCACCAAGACTTGCACCGGCACGGCAACGAAAAGGCCTGGTGGGCAAATATGCAGATCGCGCCAATGCCTATTGCCAAGCAGCTGTGGGACGCCAGTCAGACCGGCGGCCAAGAAGGGACCCCGATACTACTAACCCCTCGCACACATCAACGCCCGAGGGGCTCACAACATGAATGCTCCCTTCAATACAGCTCCGACCTTTGCACTACCCGCGGAGTTGGACTCACTATCGCCCCCTCCTTTGCTGCTGCCGGGTGAATCACTCGCTCCTACACTCGAAAGAACGTTGACATGCGATGGTGACGAGACTGGTACGATCCGTGCGAGAGCCAGTGGATCGAGATATCGGTTTGCCAGGGGCTCCGGCAACCCGTATAAAACGCCGCGACTTTCCGCCAATCCCCACGATTTCCGGCCTGTTTTCGCCAGCCGACCTGACGCCGTTCCAATGACCAACGCCCGCACTTTGGTGCTGATTCCCAGCCGCATGGCGGCGACCCGCCTGCCCGGAAAACCACTCCTGGATATCGGCGGCCTGCCGATGATCGTCCATGTATTGCGGCGGGCGGAAGAAGCCCGGATCGGCCGGGTGGCGGTCGCCACCGACACGCCCGAGATCGCGGCCGCCGTGAGATCCCATGGCGGCGAGGTGGTGATGACGCGGCCTGACCATCCCTCCGGCTCGGACCGGATCTATGAGGCGCTCAGCGCCATCGATCCCACGGGCCAGACCGAAATCGTGGTCAATCTGCAGGGCGATTTCCCGACCATTTCGCCTGTCAATATCAGGGACGTGCTGCCGCCGCTGGCCGACCCCGCCGTCGATATCGCGACCCTGGCGGCCCAGATCCACACCGAGGAAGAGAGCACTAATCCCAACGTGGTGAAGGCGGTTGGCTCGCCGATCGGCGATCGGCGCTTGCGCGCGCTCTATTTCACCCGCGCCACGGCGCCTTGGGGCGACGGGCCGCGCTACCATCACATCGGGCTTTATGCTTATCGCCGCGCAGCCCTGGATCGCTTCGTGCGGCTGTCGCCCTCTCTGCTGGAGAGGCAGGAAAGACTGGAGCAACTGCGGGCGCTCGAGGCCGGCATGCGGATCGACGTCACCATCGTCGACGCAGTGCCCCGCGGCGTAGACACCCCGACCGATCTTGAAATCGCCCGCCAGACACTGGCGAAATCTCAATCCGCCTGTCTTGATGTAGCGGCGGTCCGCTAACGTTTTCTTCCTCTGGTCTTGCTCTCCGTCGTCGCCCTCCCCTCACGATCACGAGAACCAGTCCAAACAGGGCTGACGAACGGGATGCAATCCTGGTCGAGTAGGGCTTGCTTTCAATTTCGTTTCAGCAGGCTATTGAGATAGGCGCCGTATTCGCTTGCCAAAATCGGTTGCACAAGCGTCTCTAGTTGGGCGTCATCGATCAACCCAAATCGCCACGCGGTCTCTTCAGGACTGCCAATCTTCAATCCCTGTCGATGTTCGATCGTGCGGATGAACTCAGAGGCTTCAAGCAATGAATCATGCGTTCCAGTGTCGAACCAAGCGAAGCCACGCCCAAGAACCTCGGCGTGAAGATCGCCCGCTTCCAGATATGCGATATTGACATCCGTGATTTCAATTTCACCCCGCGCCGAGGGCCTCAGCTTCGCTGCGATATCGACCACGCGGTTGTCATAAAAATAGAGCCCAGTGACGGCCATGTTGCTGGGAGAGACTTTCGGCTTTTCAATCAACGCCGCGATGCGCCCACTGGCATCTAATGTAGCAATTCCATATCGCTCCGGGGTAGCAACGGGATGCACAAAAACCGTCGCCCCATTCTTGCGAGCCGCGGCTTGTCCAACGGCATCGGGCAAGCCGTGGCCAAAGAACAGATTGTCACCAAGCACTAGCGCAACGCCATCTTCACCGATGAAATCGCGACCGACAATGAAAGCGTCCGCGAGGCCGCGCGGACGATCCTGCTCGGCGAATGACAAACGAATGCCCCATTTCTGGCTGCCCCGAAACAACTCCTTGAAGCGCGGCAGATCATGGGGCGTACTGATCAGCAAAATGTCACGGATGCCGGCCATCATGAGCACCGTCAGCGGGTAGTAAATCATCGGCTTGTTGTAAACCGGAAGCAACTGCTTTGAGACTCCGAGCGTTACCGGATAAAGCCGTGTGCCGGCACCGCCCGCAAGAATAACACCCTTCATGTCCCGCTCCGTTGTTGTTCTGATAGATCATTATGAAGACCGCTCAGGATATCATCCAGCGCGCGCTCCCAGGGCCGTAAGGCGACGCCGTAAACTTGAAAAACCCGGCCGCAGTTAAGTATCGAATAGATCGGCCGCGCTGCGGGCGTCGGATATTCCGCTGTCGTTATGGCATCGAGCCGCGGCGCGGTGCGGCCGCTCGCGACAAGCCAGGCAAAGACGTGGGCAGCGACACTGTGCCAAGTGGTGGCTCCTGAGTTCGTCAGATGAAACGTCCCGAACGCGTCGCGACCTTCGGACAGCCCGGTGATGATCGCGAAGATGGCTCCTGCCAAATCACCGGCGGAGGTGGGCGTTCCCCACTGATCGGCCACCACACGAACAAGTTCCCGTTCGCCTGCGAGCCGCAGCATCGTCTTGACAAAGTTCGATCCATGTGTGCCGCAGACCCATGCGGTCCGAAGGATAATGTGGCGTTCGCACCCTATGGTCACCAGCCGTTCGCCGGCCTGCTTGCTGCGTCCGTACACGCTGAGTGGATTGACCGGATCGTCCTCGACGTAGGGCTCGCGTTTGCGGCCGTCGAACACGTAATCCGTGGAGATATGAATCAATGTCGATCCCTGCGACTGAGCAACTTGCGCAAGGTTACCCGCGCCCTGCCCGTTAACGGCAAACGCGCGCTCCGCTTCGGATTCCGCCTTGTCGACAGCCGTATAGGCCGCGGCGTTGATAATGACCGAAGGTCGAAGCCTGTCGATTGCAACGCGAACAGCGGCAGCATCGCTGATATCGACATCCTCGTGCGTGAAGCCAACGACAGGCAAGCCGATCGACGGTTGCCTCAGCAGTTCGCGGCCAACCTGCCCCGCCGCGCCAAAAACGGCTACCGGTCCGACAAGACGACTCATGGTGTTGCGGCGGACTCGAGCACGCCTAGCCGCGCGTTGTCGTATCCCCGCGCGCGAACCCGCTCACACCAGTCATGGTTAGCCAGATACCATTTCACCGTGCGACGCAATCCCGACGTGAGGGTTTCGAGGGGCTTCCATCCCAGTTCGCGGCGGATTTTGTTGCAATCGATGGCGTAGCGAAGATCGTGCCCCGGACGATCGCTAACGAAAGAGATCAGATCGGCATGGTTCCGGTGCAGCCGATTGGGGATCAGATCGTCGAGGATCGAGCACAACGACCGAACCAAGTCGATGTTCGTGCTCTCGGCGTTGCCGCCTATGTTGTATTTTTCTCCGGGGCGTGCGCGGTTAAGGACAAGCCAAAGCGCCCGTGCATGATCGTCGACAAACAGCCAATCCCGTACATTCATTCCGGTGCCATAAACAGGCAACGGCCGACCACGCATGGCGTTGGTGACCATCAGTGGAATCAGCTTTTCGGGATGCTGATAAGGTCCATAATTGTTGGAGCAATTTGACATCACCACCGGCAGACCGAACGTATGATGCCAGGCTCGAGCCAGGTGATCCGCCGAGGCCTTGCTCGCGGAGTAAGGCGAGTTCGGAGCGTAAGGTGAGTCCTCGCCAAATGCACCTTCCGCTCCGAGCGTTCCGAAGACCTCATCGGTTGAGACGTGATGGAAACGGAAATGCTCCCGGCGCGCCGGCGGCAACCGCTCGAAATATCGACGCGTTGCCTGAAGGAGCTTAAACGTCCCGACGATATTGGTCTCGACGAACGCCTCGGGGCCGTCGATCGATCGATCGACGTGCGATTCTGCGGCGAGATGCATCACGGCGTCCGGCTGCTGCTCACGAAAGATACGGTCGATGGTCTCTGAGTCACAAATGTCGGTATGCTCGAAGCGATAACGATTGCTCGCCGTAAGCGACGCAACTGCTTCGGGCGATGCGGCATACGTCAGCCTGTCGATATTAACAACCTCTGCGTCAGTGTCCTCGATCAGAAGCCTGCATACGGCAGAGCCTATGAATCCTGCGCCCCCTGTGACCAGTATTTTCATGAGATTCAATTGCGATAAACGAAGGGATCAGCTAGATCGCGAAAGCGCGGTAACGCCAGGTCTTTTTCGGTAATCACAGCAGCGTCAGCTTCAACCGGCCATTTTATGCCAAGATCTGGATCGTTCCATAACACACCACTATCGAGCTTCGGGGCATATGGCGCGGAGACTTTGTAAAGCACTGACGTATCGGGCTCGAGCGTGCAAAAGCCATGAGCGAAGCCTTCGGGGACATAGAGTTGGCTCCACGAATCGCGGCTCAACTCCACCGCGACATGGCGGCCATAAGTTGGCGAACCCCGTCGGCAATCCACAACCACATCCAGAATTCGTCCTGCGAAAACCATCACGAGCTTGGCCTGAGCGGCCGGCGGAAGCTGGAAATGCAGCCCGCGAACAGTGCCCCTGGCGAGAGAGAAAGAATAGTTGTCCTGAACGAAATTCGTCATGACACCGGCTTCGCGCAACGCCGCGCTGTTATAAGTCTCGGAGAAAAATCCTCGCTTGTCGGCATGCCGACGAAGACCAAGGAGTTTCACGTCAGGAACTTCAAGCGTCGCAATTTCCATCACGAAGACAGCCTCAGCGGTTGCAATACTCCGATTGACGGAAAGCACAACTTTCGTTTATCACCAAACCCTTGAACGGGATCAACTCCGCCGCCGGGCTCCCAGATTCTCGAAGGACCGGGGCGGCAGCGGCATGCCGGGCCCGCGCTTCCGACCGACGAACTAACCCATTCCGCTGTCCGAATCAACAGAGTCCAATGAAAAGCCAACTCCGCCGGGTCATAGTCGGCAACGTCGCGTACGCTGTTGAAATCGATCCCGCATATCCGCTGACGGCGGGATGGCAAGTCAGTCTACAAGAGGCCTGTCGCGCCCATCCCGCCGCACTGGTTTGGGACGACCTTATCGTCAAGAAACGGCGGGGGTTTCGTCCCGAGGCGTTTCGGCTCGTGTGGCCAAGGCCAGACAAGCTTTTCTATCAGCAGGTCAATCACGCCGGGCGTTGTGCGGTTCGCGCAGACTTTGTCGGAGATGAAGCGCCGGGAGCCACGTCGCGGGCGCTATTGAGAATCATCGATGAGGAGCGGCCTATCGCATTCTGCTCCGACATTCTTCGCTTCACCCGCTCCGTCAAATCGTCAGTCTACAATCCGATCGCGCCGCCCCCCGCACCGTCCGCACGGGCCGATAAGATATCGGTGATCATCAATTATCGCGATCAGCCGGAGCTGATGGAAGCATGCCTGGAGAGTCTTGCGAGTCAGAGGTTGCGCAGCCGGCTCGAAGTGCTGTTGATCGACAATCAATCGTCCCCCGACAGTCTTGCGCGCATTGCATCTTCAGCGACACGTCTGCTGTCGGCCAAAGCGGAGGTTTGCCATATCCGCTACGACAAGCCGTTCAATAAATCGGCGCAGGATAATCTGGGCGTAGAGACCGCTTCGGGCGACGTGACGGTGATGATGAACAACGATGCCGCCTTCACTCATCTCGATGCGCTGCAAACTATCTCCGATTGGGCCGCCACTCCCGGCGTGGCTTCAGCCGGTCCATTGTTCACCGGCGAAGGCGGACGCCTGGTTTCGTCGGGCGTATTTATACGGCCGGCGCAGAAGAGCAGCCACACCATCATTCGAGAAAATGAACTCGTCACGTTTGCGTCGACCGTTCATTACTCCGCCGGAAGCAGTTTCGGATGCGCTGCTGTTTCCAAGGCGGCTTGGGCCAGCGTCGGCCCTCTCGACACCGAAACCTTCCGCTCGCAATACAACGATGCCGATGTTTTCATTCGCGCGCTACGGTTGGGACTGAAGCACGTGTATGTCGGCTCGGTCACCTGCCATCATGAACCCGGCCGCTCGGAAGCGCGCACCAAGCAGCTTATACAGAATCTCCTGAGGCAACTGATGGAACGTCATCCGGATGCCGCCCAATACGCCGGTACGGATCCCGATCTGATCAAGTATGGGGCTCTCCCGCAATTTGAGAGTGCCAGGGCGAATGCCTGGATGACACTTGTTCACAAGACACGGCAATTGGGCCGCTTGGCTCGCACAATTGGCGGCCGGACTTAACCCGTGGTCTTCAGCTCCGTCACGTTTCTGTTTTACTTCCTGCCGCTCCTGCTTCTCGCCGTGGCATTCACGCGCTCGGTGTCCGCGAGCAATATGGTACTTCTTGTTTTCAGCGTCGCTTTTTATGCCTACGGCGAATTCGACAAGGCATACATCGTCTTCCTTGTCATAGTCGTCAGCTTCCTGTCGGGCCTCGCGATGCAGGAAGCAAGCCTGTCTCGCAGACGCGCGGCATTGGTGGCGGGCATAGCGATCAATCTTACAATCCTGGGCTATTATAAATACTCCGGCTTCGTGCTGACTAACCTGTCGGAAGTTGTTTCGCTTCCGTTCGTTGTGAGTCACGTCCAACTTCCGCTAGGCATTTCGTTCTTTGTCTTTCATGCGATTTCCTACATCGTCGACATCCACCGGAAGGTGGCACCCGCACAACGTCGGTTCCATGTCTTTACGCTCTACATTGTTTTCTTCCCTCAGCTCATTGCGGGTCCGATCGTTCGTTACCATGAGATCGCGGAACAATTTCTGACCCGGCGGATGAGCTGGCAGGATTTCAGCATCGGCGCTTCACGATTTGTGATCGGGCTGGGCAAGAAGACGCTGATCGCAAACCCACTCGCGGTCCCGGTCGATCAGATTTTTGGATTGCAGCAGTCGCAGCTCAGTTTCGAATTGGCGTGGCTGGGTGCTATACTATACGCGCTTCAGCTTTACTTCGACTTTTCCGGATATAGCGACATGGCGATCGGCCTCGCGCGCATGTTCGGATTTCGTTTCCCGGAGAACTTCAACTATCCTTACGTCGCGCAGTCGATCCAGGAATTCTGGAGGCGCTGGCACATATCTCTTTCAAACTGGTTTCGGGACTATCTCTACGTTCCCTTGGGAGGCAACAGGGTATCGCCCGGGCGTACTTACCTGAACCTGCTGATTGTTTTCTTCCTGTGCGGACTTTGGCACGGAGCCTCCTGGAATTTCGTCGTCTGGGGCCTTTGGCACGGACTTTTTCTCATTCTGGAGCGATCATTCTTGTCGGCCGTGTTGCAGCGTACCTGGCGCGGACTGCGTCACGGCTATGCGATGCTGGTCGTCTTGATCGGATGGGTGTTCTTCCGGGCGGACGATCTGCCGCAGGCCTTCAGTCTGATCTCCCACATGTTCAACTTCGCAGAGTTCCGAGGAAACCTGTATCCGCTGGAGGCCTATTTCACCACCGAGATCCTGGTCTTGACGCTGCTGGCCATCGTGTTCAGCGCGCCCCTCGTTCCCTATATGTCCGCGGCGATCGAGCGCTTGCGGCAAGTTTCGCGGCTATCCTGGGGTGTCGCTCGTGCGGCGCAGGTGGCCTTGTCGATATCCTGCTTCGTGCTGTCGAGCATGGCGGTAACTGCCCAAACCCATAATCCATTTCTTTACTTCCGGTTCTGAACATGACGCTTCATGACCGACCGAGGGGGCGCGCCTCTGATTTTAGCGGATTGTTTGCCGCCGCGTTCGTGATCATGATCGCAACGCCGCTTGTGATCCATTGCTGGCAAGGCTCCGCGGCCGTCTTGCGCGACGAAAAGCGAAACGCCGCGGCATTTCCGTCTCTGCCGGGGAAGGACCGTCCCGTTCGGACCTTCGTGCGCGAATTGGATGCATACCTGAAAGATAACTACGGGCTGCGAAACTGGCTGCTCTCTTCCTACAACGTGGTTAAGTATCGCGTGTTCGGCAACTACGACACCGGATCTGGCCGCGCATTATTCGGCAAGAACCGCTGGATGTACTACACGCAATTTGAACAGATAGACGCGTACCGCGGGCGCTACGTCGTACCTGAGAGCCACCTTAAGGAAGTTGCCGATGGTCTCAAGCGCCAATACGACGCTGTCACGTCGCGGGGAATGACTTATGCCGCTGTCATTGCTCCAAACAAGCAATCGATCTATCCGGAAAATCTGCCAGACTGGGCGCAGCGGTCCTTGGGGTCGAGTGCGACCGATCAGATCCTGGCATATGTTAAGCAGCAATACCCCGAAATCATCGTCATCGATACCCGCGATGGCGTTCGCAACGCGAAGCACCTCGCCCCCTTGTTTGTTCCGACCGATATCCATTGGACCATGCAGGCGGGCTATTTCGCCAACGCAGAAATCATTACGTCGCTGCAAAAAGCAAACGTCAATATCCCTGATCCATCTCCCTGGTCGGAATATGCGGTCACCCCGCAGCAGGACGTCGGCGGTGACCTCAGCGCGCTAATCAGTTTGAGAGCACACCTGAAGGAAACAATTTACGCGGTGACGAAAAGCGGCGGCTTCCGCAGCCGAAGGGATCCGACAAGTCCCTATATGCAGTTTCCTACCCTGGATTCGTTTCATCCGACCTTTGTGTACAAGATCGACGATGACAGGCTGCCCAGGGTGCTGGTATTTCGCAACAGCTTCTTCACGTCGCTCATGCCATTTTTCTCGGAGCATTTTCGTGAAACGATTATCTTGTGGCGTGACTTCGATACCGCCTATATTGACAAAGTTCATCCGGATATCGTGGTCCGTCAGTTCTTCGAAATGGAATTGTTTCAGCCTTCGCCGGAGACGCTGAAACAGTTCGTGGAGCGGCCTAGGTCCAGCGAGAGCCGCTGACTTGCTTTGAGTCACTGCGGGACTTTTCAGGGATTGGTGCCTGTAGCCTCTTCAGGCATGGTTCGGGTACAAACAATGGAAAACATTTTGAACATCACTCCTACAGCCGCACCGGCAGTCGCCGCTGGCACGGTCAAATTCGGCAATGACCTACCGATGTCGGTCATCGCCGGCCCTT
This sequence comes from Bradyrhizobium sp. AZCC 1577, assembly GCF_036924575.1. Taxonomy (NCBI): domain Bacteria; kingdom Pseudomonadati; phylum Pseudomonadota; class Alphaproteobacteria; order Hyphomicrobiales; family Nitrobacteraceae; genus Bradyrhizobium; species Bradyrhizobium sp. AZCC 1577. The sequence goes on along the minus strand of NZ_JAZHRQ010000001.1, from coordinate 3,418,618 downwards.
GCCAGCTCGAGAGCCGCGCACATGCGCTCGAGGTTGCCGGCGCCCTGAAGGAGATCGCGACGCGGCTGAAAATCGGGCTCATCTACAAGACCTCTTTCGACAAGGCCAACCGCACCAGCGCATCGGCTGCGCGCGGCATCGGACTGAAACAGGCGCTGCCAATCTTCGCCGAAATCCGCGCCTCGCTTGGACTGTCCGTACTCACCGACGTCCACGAGGTTTCACAATGCGCCGAGGTGGCGCAGGCCGTGGATGTGTTGCAGATCCCGGCCTTCCTGTGCCGGCAGACCGATCTCCTGTTGGCAGCCGCGGCAACCGGCAAGGTCGTTAACGTCAAGAAGGGGCAGTTCCTCGCACCGTGGGATATGGCCAACGTCGTCGCTAAGATCACGAGCGCAGGCAATCGCAACGTGCTGATCACCGAGCGCGGCGCGTCCTTCGGCTACAACACGCTTGTGTCGGACATGCGGGCACTGCCGATCCTTGCGCGGACCACCGGTGCCCCCGTCGTTTTCGATGCCACGCATTCGGTGCAGCAGCCCGGCGGCAAGGGCACGTCATCCGGCGGCGAGCGCGAATTCGTGCCGGTGCTTGCGCGGGCAGCGGTCGCGGTCGGAGTCGCCGGCGTGTTCATCGAAACCCATCCCGATCCCGATCATGCCCCGTCCGACGGTCCCAACATGGTACCGTTGCGCGAGTTCGAAGATCTGGTACGGACTCTGATGGCATTCGACACGCTTGCCAAGGGTCAAGCTTCGGCGAGTCCGATGAAATCGGAATAGCACTGGACGACGACTTGTTTGTTATCAATGCCTAGAGCATGCTGCAATTGCAGTGCGCTATCCTAGGCAACACCTATTCGTAACAAGTCGTGTATGTGCACGATGCCAACTGGTTTTGCCGCATCAGTCACATAAACCGCGGTGATTTTTGAGGCATTGAGCATTTGGAGAATTTCGCCGGCAAGACAATCGGCGGTGACCGTTTTCGGGTTCTTCGTCATCACGTCCTCTACCCTCGCATTCGTCAGATCTGGACGCATGTGCCGGCGCAAATCGCCATCAGTTATGATGCCGACGATGTCGCCGCAACTGTCGACGATGCCAACGCAACCGAATCCCTTTGACGACATTTCGATCAACGCCTCTGCCATGTTCGTGCCGAGTGGCTTCAGTGGCATAGTATCACCGACATGCATCAGATCTCGCGCATGTTTTAGCATGGCGCCGAGCTTGCCGCCTGGATGCAGCACGCTAAAATCGACTGGGGTGAAGCCGCGACTTTGCAAGAGCGCGATCGCTAACGCGTCGCCTAGCGATAATAACATCAACGACGAAGTGGTAGGCGCCAGATTATGCGGGCAAGCCTCGCGCACTCTAGGCAAAGCCAAGACTATATCGGCCGCCCTCCCCAAGGTCGAACGTTCATTCGCGGTCATCACAATCAGCGGAATCTTAAACCGACTGGCGTAGTTGATAAGGTTCTTCATTTCCTGTTGTTCGCCGGACCACGACAGCGCCAGAATAACGTCACGGTCGGTGATCATACCGAGATCGCCATGGCTCGCTTCCGCAGCGTGCACAAAGAAGGCAGGCGTCCCGGTGGACGCAAAAGTAGCGGAAATCTTGCGTCCGATATGGCCCGACTTGCCGAGACCCGTGACAATCAGACGTCCACTTGTATTGAGAATAAGTTCGACCGCTTCCCCAAAGGCACTACCAAGATCCGCGGCTAGTGCTGCCGCCAGCGCGCGAACGCCCTCAGCTTCTGCCTCAAGCGTCTCTAATGCGGATGTAATCGCCGTGTCATTGCCTTTTGGGGATTTGGATGTCCGGAGTTCGGTATGTGCCATAGCCAGTTCCTAAAGAAACAGTTGGTAACGGAACGCGTCCTGCGTGGTCTGCACCAACCCGCGCTCAGCGAGTACTCGGCAACTGCTTGAAGTTAGAGCCTTGCATGCCATCAATCAGCCGCACAGCAGGTCAGCACATAGACGGCCATTTGCCTTCAATGACTGGCAAAAAGCAGGATACGACGACCATTGCGCTCTTGCCGCTCCTCGGCAATCCTGACCGAGGCAAAGCCCGCTTGTCGGAGCAAGGCCTCGATATCCGACTGAAGCAACCATTTGGCGTGATCATACATGCCTGAAAACACTTCGGCAGTGCCACCTTCCTTGTAATGTTGGTAGCGGTACTGCTTCCCGTCGACCTCGTACACGCTGCGTGCCATATCGGGAATCGCGACGTGTGTGTCAAGCATGATCCCGTCCTTCGCGACCTTACCCAGAGCAAGCAAGTGTCGAACGGGATCCTTGAGATGGTAGAGTACCCCGACATGATGAATCAGGTCTGTTTCAGGTAATGTGGCGAGATCAGAAGATAGATCCAAGTTGCACACAAAGACATTCGGGCAGTAGCCGAACATCGCGCAGCGGACGATGGTCTTCACCACATTTTCAATGCGAGAATCCACGGCGACCACTTTCGCTCCGAAGCCAAGCAGGCCCACAGTATGTACACCCTCAAAGCAACCCGCCTCGAGGACCGTTTTGCCGCTCAGTTTGAATATCTGATTCATCGTTTGAATGCGCCTATCAGGAATGACCTGCGGCGCGTCGCGCTTTCCCTTCCACGCAATGTTGCCGAAGCGGCGGCCATGACTATCAACCGTGAAGCATCTCCATGGAAGCAATGCGTTCAAATGCCTGAGATCGTCGTCGGACATTGCATCGACGTGACGCGTCGGCACGCGATGCCGATCAAAGCCGCCAAATTCGATCTTGTTGCCCGCAACGCCGACGGCCGCAGCCGAAGAAATTCTTTTCCAGATACTCGACCAAAGCGTCATAATGAATTCCAAACGGCTATGAGTTGGGGAGCTTCGCAGGGAAGCGACTGGTGCCATTAACACCGGACCGAAACTATCCAAACAAAGACCTCAGTTCCGGAGCGCGGGCTTTGGACCAGCCGCGTAGAGCAATTCCAAGCCGCAAGACCCTGGGCAGGCATCCTTGTATTGAGTGCCACGCTCAGTTAAAATACCTGCTCGTCTTGCGCTAGGTCAATGCGCGCGACCACGCCCAAACGCCTAGTGTACCCGACCCAATCTGATGGAGACGACGTGTGACGCTTGAAACGCCGGTTCGGATATTCGTTGGCACTGACCGCTCGCAAATGGTCGGCGTCAAGGTGCTGGAATACTCGGTAAAACGCCATACCGATCTTCCAGTCGAAGTCACACCCCTCATCGATGTCAAGCTGCCAGAACCTCGCGACCCGCGGCAGCGCCAACGAACCGGGTTCAGCTTTGCCCGATTCGCCATCCCGAGGCTCGCCAATTACCGCGGCAGGGCACTGTACACCGATGCCGACATGCTGGTGTTCAAGGACATTCGCGAATTATGGTCGGTCGATTTCGAAGGAGCGAAAGTCGTCGTTCAGGAAGAGCTTCCAGACCAACACGCCAAACACCGGAAGGCATTCGCGCCGGGCAAGCGGGTCAAGCAATGCTCGGTAATGCTGATCGATTGCGAAGCCGCAAAATGGGATCCAGAGGAGATCGTGCGCGGGCTCGACGACTCTTATAGCTATGAAGATTTGATGCAGAACCTGTGCATCCTGCGTGAAGACGAAGTTTCCTACCGGGTGCCCTTCCGATGGAATAGCCTTGAACATTACGACGATACCACATGCCTGATCCACTACACGGACATGCCTACCCAGCCGTGGGTTTCCGCGGACAATCCAAACGGGTACCTTTGGTCGAACGAGGTCCGCCGCATGCTTGCCGATGGCGCTCTCAGCTTGGCCGAGCTCGAACAGGAGAAAGCGCTTGGCTTTTTGCGCCCCTCGTTTCTGACCGAGCTCAAGATGGTCGATGACTCCGCCAAGCTGACCAAGGAGCAGACAAGGGCTCTGGTCGCAGAAGACAAAGTTGCCCATTTCGTCAAGCATGCATCGTTGACCGAGGCGCGCGAGCGACGAAGGCAAGAGATAAAGGAGTACGAGAAGCAGGTCAGGAGTGGACAGGTTTCGTCCGGACCGACGTTCCCTCGCCCGGGTCTCTTAGACCGCTTGCGTGCGCGGCTTGCCCGCTGAGGAGTGTCCCCTGACTCGCGATCGTATTCTTGTGACCGGCGGCGCCGGCTTCATCGGTTCGCGGCTCGTACGCCAACTTTGCGTAACTGCCGAAAAGACTGTGGTGTTCGACAGCCTGCACCCGCAAGTCCATGGCGAAGGGGCGACCTTTCCGGACGAAGGGGCAAACGTGATCTGCATGAAAGCGGATATTCGCGATAGCGATGCCCTGAGAAGCGCGATCAGCGATCACGCTCCGACACTTGTATATCATCTCGCCGCGGAAACCGGCACCGGACAATCCTACGATCTCATTTCGCGCTACTGCGATGTCAATGTCGGCGGCACGGCCCGCCTTATCGAGGCATTGCGTCAAAGCAGCTCCCCACCACGCCGGGTCGTGCTCGCCAGTTCCCGTGCAGTATATGGCGAGGGTGCGTTCCAGACCGACAACGGGTCGCTAATCATCCCGGCTCCACGTCGCGAGGAACGGCTAAAGGCGGGCGATTTCGTGCCACGCGATCTCGCCGGTAGAGCCTTGAGGCCGGTTCCAACGCCGGAAAGCCTGCCTCCAGCGCCCGCTTCGATCTATGGCTCCACGAAACTGATGCAGGAATACCTGCTGGAGCAAGGTCTTGCCGGCATGGCCACTGAGCTGGTGCTGTTGAGATTTCAGAACGTGTACGGGCCAGGCCAGAGCTTGCGTAACCCCTACACGGGCGTGCTGTCGATCTTCTGCTCGCAGATCCTCGCAGGAAGAACGCTCAACATTTTTGAAGACGGCGAAATCGTGCGCGATTTTGTCTTTGTTGATGATGTGGTTGAGGCGTTAGTGAAGGCCGGCGCCGCCGCAGCCCCAGGCAGCACGCCGATAAATATTGGCAGCGGCACGCCAGCAAGTATCCTTGGCACCGCGCAATTCTTGCTAAAAATACTTGGAGCGCCGGAGGATAGATTTTTGATCTCCGGCGACTTCCGCGTCGGCGATATCCGCCACTCCGTAGCCGATATCGCGCGCGCGCGCGAGCGTCTCAATTGGAAGCCGCGCTTTTCCCTGGAGAAAGGCCTTGAGGCATTGGCGGATTGGGCACGCCAAGAAGCCTCCTCATCGCGCTAGACTGATAGGGCGAGATCAGAGGTCGCGATCAACGCGGCAAACATACATGACGCGGAAATCTCCGGCCGCGTCGCCAAACGGATTGGGATGTAGTTGCCGAGCAATATAGGGAAAGCCGACGGCCTTCAACGCGCGAAGAAGCTCCGCTTCCTGGGCCCAAAATGAGAAAGTGTTGTCGAGCGAGCTACGGACCCTGCGCTCGAGTTCCTCTGGAGTGAGCCCATCCGGATGCTCTCGATACAATCGCCCGGCATAGCCGTCTTTGTTCGTCATCGGCTCGGAAAGGCGCTTTCCGAACCGCACGTCGGCGCCGTTTTCGGCCGTGTGCGTGTAGAGCATCAACGTGTCCGAAGTGACTTCGCGCAGAAGGTTGAGCATCGGCAGAAAGTCATCGGCCCCCAGATGATGCAGAATACCGAAAAACAACACGAGTTCGAATTTGCCCAACTCCGCTGGAGAGATCTTCCTGACGTCGCCGTGTTGAAAATTCGCGTTGCTTGCACCGAAACATCTGGCGATAAACCGCGAGCGATCGACATAGAGCTTTCTACCTTCGATGCCGAGGACCCTGCCGGCGCCAGCCATAGCCAACTCAATCGAATGCTGCCCTTCCGCGCTGGTCAAATCGAGTACTGAAAGGCCCTCGACCCGGCCGCGGCGCGTAACGAAGGGAACCGAATCGACAACCTGCGTTCCAATGATCTTTAGGCCCTTTGCTTTGCCGAAATAACGCTCGTTGCTAGGTGTAATTGTTTCTCCGGCTTCGCCGAGATCATAATAATGCGCCCAAGGCTGCTCCGGCGAAAGCTGTGCAAGGCCCGCTCGAATCTCGGCACTACTCAAGACAGGCTTAAACTTCTGCATCGGCATAGGATGGCCGATCATCTGCTTGGCCGCGGCTGCCGCATCAACAACGCCGCCAACCGTTGGACCAGCGACCACCGCACGGGCTGGATTACCCGGACTAGCAGCAGGTTTGACTGCGTCACGCACGCTCTTCAACAGACCTCTAATCATGCAAAACTCCTCCCGGAAGAGAGCCGGCGCGCTTTGTCGAGACTGTCGACGTTCGGACCTTTCGATACCCCAGCGCCCGCCATATCCGCAACAACCAAATCCGTTACGCGCGAGATGCAGTCGCCATCGAGGCGGGTACGCTCCCGGAAAATGGCATTTTGGTCAATCAAAGCGGCTGGTTCGGTCAGGGCTAAATCGGCAAACGCGAGCCAATCCGCGACATTCCGAATTTGCGGCAATGGGCGGTAGACATCAAGGTTTAGGCCGTACGCCGCCATCGCGACTGGCACGCCGAGCTCGGTCGCATCCAGCGCTACTGTCGATGGTGTCGTTATTACACATTTGCAGTGGGGAATGACCGCTGCTGCTGTATACGGCTCCCACTTCGGATCGTCGGGATCGGCAATGATCACGTTACTCCCATATCCCTCAAGCCTGCCAGGCTTCGCAAGGTATTTTCCGGCGTGATGAGGCTTGAGGAGAAATACAAACTCCGGCCGTGTGGCAGCCGCCGCCAGAAGATCCCGAACAAAGTTGTCGCGGTAGGACTGCGGATATCGCTCCCAGTGCAAATTCTCGAACACGCCGACCACGTTACGACCGGACAATTCGGGAAAGTCGACATTAATTCGTACGATCTCAGCCGACCGGCCGACAGCAAATGCCTTGCGGCGCGTCTCCTCCGCGGTGGTTTCCGGCAGGTTCTCCGGCGCCGCCCAAATCAGGACGCGATCGGAAGCAAACCTGATTTCGGGGCCGTGGGTTTCGTCGAAGTAGGTGAGACCTATATTCTCTAGTCCGTGCTGGAATGTGTAGGTTCGAACGCCATTGGCGTTCGCCGCGATTGTCAACTTATGGTTGAACAGGTGTGCGCGCGCGGTCGATTCCGACGCGGAAACCAAGACGTCCAGACCGCGGACACTTTGGTCGTTGCCCAGCAGAACCTGCTCGCGTTCGACGACGGATGGAACCACGGCAAGTTCTACCAATGCCCTCCCAATTCGCGGCGACCTCGATAGCGAGGTATCGGATAAGAGAACCCTAAGCTCGAAACGCGGATTTTTCCGCCAAGCGTCGATCAGAGGGCGCAGGACGTCGAGATCTTGCGTCAAATCGAGCAGAATGCCTGCCTTGATGCGTCCATTCGCGCTGCCGCGCGTCACCTTCGAATGCGGAGCGCACCGCAAGAGATGGTCCCATTGCTGGCCGATCGCTTTGGGCGAATACAACGCATCGAGAATAGGCGCAGCCTTGTCGAGACACCGCTTTGCCGTCATGGGATCTGTCAAAAGTTGTCGAAGATTCTGCTCCCAATTTTCGAACAGAACAGCCTCGCCCAGTGGTTCGAGTGCCTTCAGCGGTGAAGCGACCGCCGGCACGCCATGTTGAAGGGCCATGACTACGCGATTCGCCGATTTGGTCTCAGAGAAGTCATCTCGCGTTGAGGGAAATAGACAAGCCGTAGCCCTCTTCAGACTTGAAAAGATCACAGAGGGCGACCACCCGAAGTAACGCGACCGAAACCTCAGCGGCGCGATTGCTGATTCGTATTTCTTCTGATGGTTACTGATAACCCACACTTCGAAGTCGTATTCTTGCGCAAGCCGCTCCAGGGCCGGAGCAACCTGGAACAGTGAAAGCATCCCGAAATTGCTGTGGGGCGAGCCGTGATTGCCGAACCAAAGAAACACCGGACAATCCGAACGCGCTGGACCGGGAGCAGCACCATCGTTGGTGCGAGGCAAAGTCCGTTCCTTGCGCGAAGCGGCTAGCCTCAGTCGGTCCCAAGCGATTCTGGACGCTTGCTCCGGAGATTTCCGAAAATGATTCGCAAACACCAAGCCGCGCTTCACCATGGACGATTTCGACGGCCTGACCATATTGGCATCAAGATAAGCAGTCGCGGCCCCATACGACTTGGCTGTTTCGATTTGGTCCGGGATGATCTCGAAGCGCGTTCCCGGAAACATGGTTGGGCGGATGGCACTCGCCATGGCCTCAGTCGTAACCACCACCGCGTCGACGAGCGCACTAGCTGCACTGAGCCACATGCGCTGAAGCTGCGACGCATGCTTTTCGTATTCGATGACGATCGTATTGTCGCACAGGTCAATGAAAATAAGCTTATTGAGCAGCGCAGCAGCGTCGATGAGACGTAGGGAATGCGGATCAAGCCGTTTTACCAGGACAATGGCATCGAGTTCCTGCACGTCACGCAGAGCGTCGAGCGAGTTCAAGTATACTCTGCTCTTGTGCCCCAGTTCGTCGATTGCGAGTGCCGGATAAAGGACGCGGTACCGCGTGCTTGCGATCCGGACATGGCCACCCTGTACAATCCAACCGATTAGCATCTTTAATCTTCAATCTTCCGCTGTCCGTAACCATCCATAGTCCAGCGCGGCCCGGTCTAAAAGGCCTCAAGACCCTCCGCTTCGTCGAAATCATCGATTTTTCTGTTGTTTTCAATTGAAACGCCAGAAAACGTCCATTCTCTCGGCTGATAGAACGCGCAATGCTTGGTTTTGCCGCTGTCGATAACGACCAACCGCAGCTTTTCGACCATATCGACGAGATCTTGAAGATTCCCCCGCGTGATCGCGATCTTGAGATTATATATCCCAGGGGGAAGGGTTACCGGAGCAAATGCAACCTCGATCGTCGCCTCGGTTCCATCCGCTCGCATCGTGCCGACGTCAGCGGACGAGGTTATGACTTGAACGTTTTGGGGCGTGCCGTGGCTTAGGTCGGCAATCACCAGAAGAATACTAAGTTCATCCTCAGAAGCGGTCGTCCTGACGGAGATGGAGAGTGAACCAGGTTCTCCACTTCGCCAATGGCCTGCATCGCTCATCCCCGGCATTTCCAATTTGGCGCCCGTGATGGCTGTCTTCTTGGTAGCCTTTGCTATCGAGATATTTCCCGAGTCGGGCTTAGCCGCAATCTTCGAATTGGCGGCCCTGGCAACGCTGATGGAGTCGGCCTCATATGCTTTAACGACCTCGTCGGATGGTCCGAGCGCCGCTTCCTTGCCTTCCTTGAGATACAGGCATCGATCGGTCAGCATCTCGATCGTGACAGCGCTGTGAGATACCAGCAGCATCGACGTCCCGGCCCTGCGAAGCTCATTGATTCGGTTGCGGCATTTCATCCGGAACGGAGCATCGCCTACGGCCAGCACCTCATCGACGATCAGAATTTCGGGTGACGTGTGTACTGCACATGCAAAGCCGAGCCGCATCTGCATGCCCGTGCTGTAAGTACCCAACGGCGCCTCGATCGCGTTATGCAATTCGGCGAAGTCGACGACGGAGTCGTAACGCCGGTTGATCTCACCAGCAGTTATGCCGAGAATTGACATGTTCAGATAGATATTCTCGCGTCCCGACAGTGACTGCTTAAAGCCGGCTCCGAGCGCCAACATCGGTGCGACCCGGCCCTGCAAACAGACTTCCCCCTTCGTCGGCCGCAGAATTCCCGCGATGATCCGCAAGAGCGTTGTTTTCCCGCTACCGTTCAGACCAATTATTCCGATTGCAGAACCACGCTCAAGATCGAAAGAAATATCCTGCAAGGCCCAGAATTCGCTGGGCCGCAACACGGGATTAGGCGAGCGCCCGGTCACAGCCCGCGCGATATCCTCCGCGCCATACACAAACGATCGCTTGAGCGATCGTGCGAATTTTTTCGAGATGCCACGAACGGAAATGCAGATGTCTTTTTCCGAGGCCATCACCGTCCTCCAATCAGCATTCGCTCAACCACAATTGGCAATGCGATGCGGATCAGGATCGTGCCCACAACAACCAAAAGAACGGACACAAGTACGACGGCGAGGAATGCCGGCGCCACCGACGTCAGGCCGCCGGTCTCGACGCCTTCACGCGCCGCCGCCATTACGATCGAGAGCGGATTGATCTGGATCACTCGGCCAAATACGCCGCTATGCGGTGCATAAAAGGCCGCAGAGACGAAGATACCATAGGCAATGAATAGCCTGACTGTATTCCGGAGATCCTCAAACAGGATCATGAAAGGGGCCAACAACATTCCGACGCCGAGCCCCATCAACACCGATGTCACAATCGAAACCAGCAAGATCAGCGCACCGGCAAACGACAATATCCCATACGCCGCGATGACTGCGCACAGAAAAACATATCGGGCGGCAGCGCCGACAAGCGCTTCGTAGACTTGCACTAGCACGATGGCTTCCCGAGGGAAATTGACCCGGGTCAGATACGACCGCGCGTTGTCGAATGCCTGATAGGGGACATCGAGAAGCTCAACGAAGATCATCCAGATGACGACACCGATGAAGACGAACAGGGTGTAAGGAAGGCCGGTAACGCCAGGGTTGATCGTACCTGCCATTTTGGCCACGGAGACACCTCCGGCGATCACGACCACCGGAACGATCATCCAGAAATAGCCGAGGAACGATTTCCGGTATTTGGCCCCGATAGTCCGCGAGAAAATCTGAAGGGAAAGCACAATGGCTTCCCGGGCACTACGAATAAGGCCGGTTTGAATGAACACGTCGGTTCCCCTGGCAGCAACCGTCTGAGAGCCCCAGCCGCGCCAACGCAGATTGCGCCTATCTGCCCAGCGATTCTCGTAATGAGCCCGCTATTACAGGAACTCCAATTACTCTTTCAAGATGAAAGCCTTTGTCTGGTTTTCTCCATCATCCCCCCAACGGACATGAAAGAGGATTTCGGGCCGATCCTTCAGAAAGTCGTCGATCGCCTGATGGGCCATCGGGAACACCTTGGAATGATAGTCGTCAAAAAAAATCGTACCACCCTGCTTCATTCGACCGTAAAAGTACTCAAGGCACTGCATATGCCCTTCATAAAGATCACAATCGATATTGACGAAATCATATTGAAGCTCGGGCAACGTGGTCAACGTGTCACTGAAGAGCCCTTTGACCAGTTCAATCGAGGCCAGGAGTCCGGCCGCTTCACATCGTTCCCTGACATCTTCGAGGGACGCATCTGCGAACAGCGTGCGCGCCTTGTAGGCTGCCTTGGGCGGTGAAAGGTCGGCATCGATCTCGGATAACGTCGGCAAGCCGCTGAAAGTGTCTAGGCCAAAAAACCTGATCGGCACCCCGAGATCCCGCGCGATGCGGGCGCACGCAATCAACGAATGTCCCTTATAAACACCGCACTCGGCCGCCACGAAAGGGCGGGGGTGGCGAGCCCCAGGCCCTGCCTGCTTGGCAAGATGTTTGTAGAGACACTGCTCAAACGCGACCAGCAACGGAATCTTTTCCTGGTAAAACGACGTGCGCGGCAACGGATGGGGCAGCGCGAGCGCGGTATTGTAAGTCGTGGGACTGGTCGAAGACCCGGAGGGCTGCTCCTCAGCCGTGCTTGTTACTGTTTTGCTCTTCCCAGGAATCAAGACGAATGCTCCAACTGCTCGATGAATGCTCAGGTATAGATGTCGTACAACCGCGGGATAGCTCCGAGCAAGAAGTGAGGCAGAACAAACAGTAAATCCTTGGGTTACTTACTGTTGAACCTTTCCTCAGAGGTGACGCCGCCATGAAATGTTTGCGCTCGTGTTAGCCCCTGAACGCTATTCCTGAAACGTAAGACCACAACTAACTCCAGAAACCCCAAAAATTCGGAGCGCGAGTTCAAGCCCCGCCGCGACCGAATGTCCTCCATCATCAATGGCTTGGGCTGTAAAGCTGCACGTGTCAAGATTGTCAAGACGGCATTAGTTCCGGGCCGCCCCCTCCGCCTTTATCTTACCAACCAATTTTCTTTCGGGCCAGGCGAGTTCCTCAGGCGCTCGGATAAGGATCCTGCCGCCAATCGATACGCATCGCCATTGGGCAGACACGCGATGAGGCAGCCAAGCCGGCAATAGAGCGGGTCGGTATTGAAACTGAACCGCTGGTTGGCTAAAAGCGTTTTATGAGTGAGACTTGGGACCAGACCGACGGTATTAGACAGCGTCAATACCGAAATTATCAAGAGTATTGCGAGCATCAGGTTTCGAAGCTCGCAACCCTGGACCTCAGCAGGTATAGTGCCCAGTTTCGAAGCGCTTTAGCAAAGCGCATCGATGCATTGTCTGCTCTCCCGCGAGGGTCGACGGTTCTTTGCCTTGGAGCTCGCAACGGCGCTGAATGCGAGGTTTTCATTGAAAACGGCTTCTTTGCCGTTGGGATCGATCTGAATCCAGGACCCAACAATCAAACTGTGCTTACGGGCGACTTTCATCATCTGCAATTCGCAGACGGGACGGTCGACGTAGTTTTCAGTAATGCCCTTGATCATGCATTCGATTTCAAGGAAGTCATGAGCGAGATTCGGCGCGTTCTAAAACCAACTGGTCTGTTTGTTGCTGAGATCGTTCGCGGTTCTAAAGACGAGGACGGGCGCGAGCCAGGCGCGTACGAAAGCGTTTGGTGGGATTACGTCGATGAAGTTGTGACTCGCATTCAGAAACATGAATTCAGAATGTTGAAGCGAACGCGCTTTAGCTATCCCTGGAATGGCGATCAGTGCATTTTCGAGCAAGGTAACCGCTGATTTGGGTGGTCGGCCGGGTAAACCTTAGCGCAGCTCATGATCGGCTTAAAATTTCACAGCCTCTAAACGGACCACCGAACCCCTCGCTCGTAAACGTCAAAAAAGGTTGCGCCACCTGCCATCGAATTGGAAGCCGGACAACAACCCTTTCCCCAATTCGCAAGGACGTGCAGGTGCTGACTTCCTAAAGTCGGCCCAGCAAAGCCGCGAGGAAAAGTCCGATATTGTCGATGAGGTTTTGTCGATACACGCCCGATTTCCAGAGTAGGATCAGACGCTTTACGCGCCGCGACTGCCGGGCTGCGACAAAATTATGGAGAACGGCTGCGTTGTCCGGTGTCAGCAGGTCCCGCATCCGGCCGAGACGCTCGAGATTTATGTCATTCCATGTCACGACGCGGCCGTTGAGGAACGCAAGCAAACGCTTAGTCCGAGCGCGAACACCGATATTCGAGCCGATGATATTCTGATCGTGCTGTCTGTATTTAAGGCTCGGCCAAGGATCATAATGCGCGACTCCGCCTACTCCGGTCACGAGCTGATAAGTCCACCAATCGTGCGCAATCAACACTGCGTCCACCGGCGTTGCGCGCAGCTTCAGCCGCGCCTCGCGATTGAAAACCATCGTGTTGCCGCCGCCGATATTCTGCACCAACGCATTCCTGAATACCGGCGGCCGAGTGAAGAGCGGTGAATGTCCACTGGAGGTACCGTCTGGCCCGATGAGTTCGGTACGCGTGAAATACAAGGCAGGCCGCCTCGCATCGTGCGTTCCGAACCAGGTCACAGCGCTAGCAAGCTTCTCCGGAAACCAAATGTCATCCTGATCGCAATAGGCGAACAGGTCACCATCGATCTCGTCATTTCGAACCAGCGACATAAAGTTCTGCCAAAATCCCTGCCGCGGGCCATCGCGCACGGCCACGCGTTGAGAGACGCTCTCAGAAAATGATCTGACAATCCGGATCGTGTCATCCGTCGAGCCATCATCCGAGACCTGCAACTCCCAATTGGAATAGGTCTGAGCGCGTAAGGAAGCGAGCTGCTCCTGCAAATATTCACCACCATCTTTGGTCGCAAGCAGTATGATGATTTTGGGTTGTGCAGGGAACAAGATCCAAGGGCCTTTTGGTCTAGGGTGTGTGTTTGTTTGAGCGTCTGGACGAAAGCTTTACTACTATCGCTCTGCCCGTGACGCAAAGCCGCTTTCGCAGCACTATAGCGACACGTCACCGTTTCGTGTGAAAAGACCAGAAAGTGGCTGAGGCGGCAGCCAAAAGAAAGAGGCATAGGCGATTCCCGCTCCGGACGCGAACCGGTGGTTGGCCCACAAGTGTTGTGCGCTTTTCTGGGTTAAGCTATCTCACTTGCATGATCCGGCACTGGATGACGAAAGGCATGATCAACGATGATCCGCGTACGCGGGAACGCCTCCGATGGGGAATCCTAATTGGTTTTCCTATCGTTGTCTGCTGCGTCTCGCTGAGCCTGGTACTCGCTAATTGCTCGTTGATTAGTACAGCTGGTGCCAAACGGAAAAATTACCAGAGCCATTGATCGACGTCACAATCATGAACACGCGGACGGCGACAAGCTCGCTTTAAATTGCGCAGCGCACGAGCCCGCGGGTGTAACCCGCTCAAACCGCAGCCGGGCCAACGCGCACCGCGTCAATGAACGATGAAACCATGCACCACGGGGTCAGCAAGAACAGCTTTCGAACCCTCATGGCCGAGATCGACGACTGGATCGTAACCGGAGCCGAACAGCCGCAATTGATCGGAGTGAGGATCGTTCGCAAGCGTTGCTACCTCGTAGTTGAAGGCCACTTGTGAAAATTCATCAAATCCAACCTGGCCCATGTTTCCGCTTGATAAAGGTGACTGAATTCCGAGAGCTGGATCGAAGAAGAATGGCTCGTTGCACACTTGGCCAAAAGCCGGACTTGAAAGAGTGGCTGCAACCCGGACGTTGGAGACGCCAACGGTCCCGTCGCCGTTCAAGTCCTGGTGGAAACCGCTCTCGGCTGACTCCAACATTAGGCTCGCTCCCGACACAGCGCCGCCATCTGACAGGTAGTTGCCATTGCTGTCGGTATACCAGACTATGTATCGATCGGCGCCGGTGGCCTTCCAGGCCACCTGATATCCGGTTGCCGTCTGCTCCGCTCCGATCGGCGCCCACGGGGCAAACTGACCCGCCACGACGGCCCCGCCGGCATATTTCAACTCCGGACCTACGCCGCCATTGTAGAGATAATAGTTGCTTCCGACCTGGGTCAGGCTGGTCACGCCGGCTGCTTCGATCACCGCGGTGGGCACACCGATCACCCCGTCGCCGTTCAAGTCCTGGTGGAAACCGCTCTCGGCCGACCCCAACGTCAGGCTCGCTCCCGACACAGCGCCGCCATCTGACAGGTAGTTGCCATTGCTGTCGGTATGCCAGACTATGTATCGATCGGTGTCGGTGACCTTCCAGGCCACGTCATATCCGGTTGCCGTCTGCTCCGCTCCGATCGGCGCCCACGGGGCAAACTGACCCGCCACGACGGCCCCGCCGGCATATTTCAACTCCGGACCTACGCCGCCATTGTAGAGATAATAGTTGCTTCCGACCTGGGTCAGGCTGGTCACGCCGGCCGATTCGATCACCGCGGTGGGCACACCGATCACCCCGTCGCCGTTCAAGTCCTGATGGAAACCGCTCTCGGCTGACTCCAACATTAGGCTCGCTCCCGACACAGCGCCGCCATCTGACAGGTAGTTGCCATTGCTGTCGGTATACCAGACTATGTATCGATCGGCGCCGGTGACCTTCCAGGCCACCTGATATCCGGTTGCCGTCTGCTCCGCTCCGATCGGCGCCCACGGGGCAAACTGACCCGCCACGACGGCCCCGCCGGCATATTTCAACTCCGGACCTACGCCGCCATTGTAGAGATAATAGTTGCTTCCGACCTGGGTCAGGCTGGTCACGCCGGCTGCTTCGATCACCGCGGTGGGCACACCGATCACCCCGTCGCCGTTCAAGTCCTGGTGGAAACCGCTCTCGGCTGACTCCAACGTCAGGCTCGTACCCGACACAGCGCCGCCATCTGACAGGTAGTTGCCATTGCTGTCGGTATGCCAGACTATGTATCGATCGGTGCCGGTGACCTTCCAGGCCACGTCATATCCGGTTGCCGTCTGCTCCGCTCCGATCGGCGCCCACGGGGCAAACTGACCCGCCACGACGGCCCCGCCGGCATATTTCAACTCCGGACCTACGCCGCCATTGTAGAGATAATAGTTACTTCCGACCTGGGTCAGGCTGGTCACGCCGGCCGATTCGATCGCGATGGGACCCACGATGATCCCGAGCAGATCGGCCGCATTGACCGTTACATTGCCGCTAATATCGACTGCGAAATCTGCAACACGGTCGCCGTTGGTATCGCCCTGCAGCGTGGTGACGCCGAGCGCGCTGTTAAAGAAGTAATTGAGTTCACCGGCGGAGCCGTTGAAAGTGCCGGTCGCGATAAATCGGAAGAGGTCATATCCGCCCGTGCCGCTGATCGCATCGATTCCGCTGAGGTCGATGTGGTCAGCGCCAGTCGCAAAATCGATGATCTTGTCATGCTGGCCGCTGGCAGCTGTGCTGTCGCCAAAGGCAAACACGAACGTGTCGGCGGCGCCGCCGCCGAAGAGTGCGTCGATGCCGGTGCCGCCGATCAGCCAGTCGTTTCCTGCGCCGCCGACCAGCGTGTCGTTACCGCCGCGGCCCGACAGCGTGCAGCTAGCGTCACTAGCAGTCAGCCTGTCATTGCCGCTGCCGCCGATCGCATTTTCGATGATTGCGTTGAGGGCGATCCCGATATTGTTGGTGAGGCCGCCTACGGAGGAGAAGGAGCCCGCGCGCAGATCGATGGTCTGCGCCGCAGAATAGCGGGAGCAATCGAGCGTGTCGTTGCCGCCGCTGTCGTAGATCGTCAGTGCCGGCGCCGAAGTGTAGTTGCCGAAATTGAAGACCGCGCCCGCATTGCTGCTGAAGCCATAGACGGTGTCGCCGGTTCTGGTCGAGGTCGCCGGCCCGTAGATCGAAGCCATGGCGTAGATGTCCGCCATCTGCGGCGTGACGACGTAGCGGTACGAGCTCCCGGAATAATTGTGCTCGCCGAAATACGACATGATCGAATATTGCCAGGTATCGTTGGCATAGAGCGCATTGGCCGAATACGAGGCGCTGCCATTGTACGGCCCCTGGTGGCCGAGCCCGAGGGCATGTCCGATTTCGTGAATGTAGGTCTGGTACGCGTAGCTATCGATGCCGGTCTTTCCGTCATTCGCGCCGCCATCGGTCGTGACCCAGTCGGAGCTGATGTTGACGGTCGCGTATGCGATCGCACCGGAGCCGTACCAGCTGGCGCTGGTGTAGGCCTGCATCGTGCCGTTATGGGCGAACGTGAGGTTCGCAGAGCCGGAGGTCTGGACGAACTTGATGTTGGCAACTTCGGACCACGCCTGCAGCGCAGCTAGCGCGAGGAACTGCTCGGCCGAATTCAGCCCGTTGATATTGTAGGTGATGGTGTTGGAAGCCCAGTGATGGGCGATCGTATTGTTGTATTGCCAGAAGCCGTTGATGAGGTAGTCGGCAAGCTGCGCGATCGATGCGACTGGTTTTGGAGAACCCGCGCTGACGCTGATCGGGCTCGCTGCCTCGACTGCCAGCGCGTAAGGGTCCCCTTCGTCGACATAGAGGGTGTCGGCCGCAGTACCAGGCGCGGGCACAGCCACACGGTCTCCAAGGCCGAACCGCCAGGTCGCCCAAATATCATCGGCAAGCAAATGGCTGCGCTTCATGGACTAGACCCTGTCCGCAGGTACATCGTCACTACGAAATCGGAAGATCCGGGGCGACGCCAGAATCGGCTCGTAAGGGCACAATTACCAGCCGTATTTGCTCTGAACTTCCTTTAAGAAACGATTACGGCGGGAAACGGAATCGCGGACAGAAGCAGCGCCAAGCCCGTAGTTTTGCGGACCCTCGCATTCGGAACCGACCCGGGCGGAACAACTCGAGATAGCTTCACTCTTGACGGGGCGCCAGCCTCGGCGGAGGCGCAGTCCTGCCGTATCGAACCGGCAGTTGGAAATCCGGGCCAAATGATCTAAGTCAGATGACGGCTGCGCTTACCCCCGTGAAAATCCGAAAAGAGAGGGTTTCTCAATTCCTTCCGCGCTTCTGAGGCCCTTTCCCGTTCACCGTGCTCGATCTCACCCGCGTTCGCTCCGAGCCCACCTGCTTGCGGCACTGGCGGATTGGGCGCCAATGTGATCGACGCGCTAATGGAAGACGCCGGCGAGCAATCGGGCGGTCCGCGGCAAGGTTCCGATTTCCAGAATCTGCACCGGACCAAGCGGGTGATGACGCTGAACCTGAAGGAGCCGAGGGGCCTCGACGTATTCAAGCGCCTTGTCGAGAAGGCCGATGTCGTGGTCGAGAACACCGTCCCGACGTCAAGACCAAGCTCGTCAGGCGGCTCTCGAAGGCCACGTAACTTGCCGCTCAGTCGAACTGGCAAACAAGGTCGATTACCATACGTTGCTGGTCTGGAGTGATCTCCGCGAACATCGGCAGCGACAGGATACGTCCCTGATCGCGATGCGCATTCGGAAACTGCTCCGGGCGATGGCCGAACCGCTGATACGCGGCAAGGAACGGCAGCGCCGTCGGATAGTTGATCGCGGTCTGCACGCCGTTCGCGTTCAGATGCGCGGCCAGCGCGTCGCGGCGCGGATGCTTGATCGTGTAGAGATGATAGACATGGGTGCGGTCAGGCGCGACCTGAGGCACGATCATATCCTCGATCTGCTTGAGGCCGGCATCGTAGGCTTTCGCCGCATCCTGACGCGCCTTGGTCCACTGCGCGAGATGCGGCAGTTTCGCCGACAGGATCGCGGCCTGCATGCCGTCGAGCCGGCTGTTGATGCCTTCGATATGATGCTGATGCTTTACCAGACCGCCGTGCCGCGCCAGCATCGTCATGTGCTCGGCGAGCGCGGCGTCATTGGTGACGACGGCGCCGGCATCGCCCATCGCGCCGAGATTCTTGCCAGGGTAGAACGAATAGGTCGCGGCCGCGCCGAACGTACCTACCTGCTGGCCCTTGTAACGCGCGAGATGCGCCTGCGCACAGTCCTCGATCACCCAGAGCTTATGCTTGCTCGCGATAGCCATGATCGCATCCATGTCGGCCGGCTGCCCGTACAGATGCACGGGGATGATGCCGACGGTGCGCGGCGTGGTCGCGGCCTCGATCGCCGCCGGATCGATTGTGAAGGTCGAGCCGTCGGTGTCGCAGAACACCACGGTGGCGCCGGCATGCGTAATCATTGCAGACGTGCTGATCCAGGAGTGCGCCGTGGTGATCACCTCGTCGCCCGGCTTGACCTTCAGCGCGGCCATGGCGAGATACAGCGCATCGGTGCCGTTGGCGCAGGACACGCAATGCTTGACGTCAACGGCAGCGGCGAACTCTCTTTCGTACGTGTCGACGTAGGACCCGCGAATGAATGCATTGTCGCGGATGACGGAGGCAATTGCGCCATCGATCTCGCTCTTGATGGTCTGATACTGCAGTTGCAGATCCGCAAAAGGCACCGGCATCGGTCGGCTTCCTACTTGTCCGCCAGCAGCCGACGCGCCGGGTTGCCGGCATAGGTCCCTGGCGACGTGATATCTCTGGTCACAACAGAGCCTGCGCCGATGACGACGTCATCGGCGATCCTCACCGGCAAGATGGTGGCGTTGGAGCCGATCGAGACGCGGTTTCCGATCACGGTCTCGCGCCATAAATCCCTGTTGCCGCGGGCCGGGCCGCCGGTCGAGAACGTATCGTTCACGAACATCACCCCGTGGCCGACAAAACAATCTTCGCCGACCGTGACCAGTTCGCAGATGAAGGCGTGAGACTGCACCCGCGTGCGGGCGCCGATCACGACGTCTTTCTGGATCTCGGTAAACGGCCCGACAAAGCAATCGTCGCCTATTTTGCAGCCGTACAGATTGCACGGATCAACGATCCTGACGCGCGCGCCGAACTCGACGTCGCGCACGCCCGCCTGATGTATCTCCGGCCGGTTCACGACACGACACCAAGCCGGCCCAGCCGAGGCGCGAAGCGAAGCGGCACCTCGGCGCCTGTCTCGATGGATTCGTAGAGAGCCGAAATCAGTTCCAGGCTCTTGCGCCCTTCGAGACCATCGACCAGCGCCGAACGCTGGTTCACCAGACAGTCGATCACGTGCTGGTAATAGGCCTGGTGACCGAAGCCGTAGACGTTCGGCGGATTGACGGAAAACTTCTCGATTACGTCCTTGTCCGAGGCAAGTTCCTCGACAAAGCGCCAGTGCCGGATCTGGTTGACGGCGAAACCCGCGATCTCGACCGTTCCTCTCTCTCCGAGGATCGACAGTGATCCTTCGAGGTCGGTTGGACGCACGGCCGTTGTCGCCTCGATGATCCCGACCGCACCGTTGCGGAACTTCAGCGTGGCGACAGCCGTATCCTCGGCTTCGATTTTTGCCAGCGCCGTCACCGCGCGGGCATGAACGCTGATGACGTCGCCGAAAAACCATTCCAGCATGTCGACGTGATGACTGGCCTGATTCGAGAGCACGCCGCCGTCATAGGCCCAAGTGCCACGCCAGGCATCCTGGTCGTAATAGGCCTGGTCGCGGCACCAGCGGACGCGCACGGTGCCGAGTATTAGGCGGCCGAAGCGGCCGGCCTCCAGCGCCTCGCGCGCCTTCACCACCGGAACGTTGAAGCGATTCTGTTTGACGACGAACAGCTTGACGCCTGCCTCGTCGCAGGCGCGGATCATGTCGTCGGCGTCCTGAAGCCGCAATGCCATCGGCTTCTCGACGATGACGTGCTTTCCGGCCCTGGCGCAGGCGATGACATGGGCGGGATGCATCCCGCTCGGCGTCAGCACCGCCACCGCGTCGATATCCTTCCGGGCCAGGAAGGTATCCATGTCATATTCCGCGGGGACGCCGGATCTCGACGCAATCCCGTCGGCACGGGCGCGAACAGTGTCGCATACTGCGACAAGCCTGGCTCCGTCGACATGATTGCCACCCAAAAGGTCGGCGTGGCGCTTTGCGATACGCCCGCATCCGAGCAGGCCGAATCTGATCATGGGGAGCCTTATTCCGATTAACCGTCTGGATTCACATTAGCCGCCCCGTCGACCGCAGCCAACCCTTCAAAAGGGCTGCCTTCCAAATCCCGGAGGGGACTGATAGATTTCGCCCCTCTCCGAAGCGTTGACGATCTCCCAACTGCCCCCTACGACAACGCGCCAAACGGCGAGTATCGACCGAACCGCACATTTGCGCTGTGGTCTACGCTTGCCTCATAACAAAGCAAGCCATCGAAACTGCCATGTGAAGGCGACGAATGAAGAGACCAGCAGTTTTCTTTGATCGAGATGGCGTACTCAATGAAGACCACGGTTATGTTTACGAGATCAGCAAACTGAAGTGGATAGATGGCGCACGTGAAGCTGTAAAGGCCGCCAACGACGCTGGGTATCTTGTCTTCGTTATTACGAACCAGTCAGGCGTGGCTAGAGGTCTTTACGATGAGCATCACGTGCAAGCTCTGCATGAATGGATGGCAGGTGACCTGGCCAAAATCGGAGCTCACATAGACGCATTCGAATATTGCCCCTATCATCCGGATGCGGTGATAGAGCGATATCGCAAGGTAAGTCATCGACGAAAGCCTGCTCCAGGAATGATCACCGATCTTCTTGAGCGCTTCCCGGTAGATATCAGTCGGAGCATTCTCGTAGGAGACAAGCCTACTGATTTGGAGGCAGCGCGGGCCGCTGGCGTTCGAGGGCTTCTGTTCTCGGGTGGCGATCTGGCACAACTGCTGAGGTCAGTCTTACACCCAAAGAAGAACGTGAGCGGCTGAAACGTCAGGCGGGCACGTTATCCCTTGCTGCAGCACACAGCGACGAACGACCTCTATGATGTAGCCCTGAGTAGCTCGATCGAGATACGGATGCATCGTAAGCTGACCACCCGTTTCGACAATGCCTCGCTGACCGGCACCAACTTGGGATAGCCACGACAAGCGGTCTACTGATGCATAGGTCTCTCGTAATACATCGTCGTGGGAATGTTGGACGTGTTCAGGCCCTCCATGAAGTTTCTTTCGATCAAGCTCCTGAATGCTTCGCGCTGTGTTGACCTGCATCAATCTCGACTCGATTTTCGGACCGCGATCCTGAGCAACTACTGGCCAGAGGAAGACATTCTCATTCTGCTCACAGATTTTTACTGATATTGTCTACTACTCTGCTCTTCGTTGCGGAGGCGCAGTCAGGGATACGGTAGAAATAGCTTACTTCCCAAGCCGCCGGAGTTCGGGTACATGTGATCCATGTGGTTTAGCGCCTTCGTTCTGTGACAGTTCCATGGCTATTACCGTCCTCGTGACCGGCGCCGATGGTTTCATTGGACGCAACCTCATTCACTATCTCGCATCACGAAATTTCAAGGTCATCGCTGCGTCCAGGACGGTTTCCGACTTCAAGCATCCGAGCGTTGTCTCGGCGCCTCTTCCCGACCTGGCTACACCGTTCGATTGGCAGCCCCTGCTGGAAAAGTGCGACGCCGTCGTCCACCTGGCCGGAATTGCGCACCGCTTTGCTGACGAGGAGCAGTACAACCTAGTCAATCACCGGGCCACCGAAGCGCTGGCGAATGCAGCTTCCCGCCAGGGAAAGCATCTGGTTTTCGTTTCATCGATTGCCGCGCAGAGCGGATCATTCTCGCAGGCGGAACTAACCGAAGATGACCCGCCCAAACCTACCAATTCCTATGGGCGCTCCAAACTGGCGGCTGAAGAATCCGTTCGTGCGGCCCGGGGTTCCTTTACGATTCTTCGTCCCGTTGTAATTTACGGACAAGGTGAGAAGGGAAATTTTTCCGTCATACACAGGATATCAGGTCTGCCGATACCGCTGCCGTTCGGAGCATTGAAGGCGCAGCGATCGGTGCTGTCGGTTGAAAATTTCAGCTCGGCTGTCGTGCTGGTGCTAACCGAGCCGCGAGCCCGCGGGGAGATGTTCATCGTATCCGATCCCACGCCCCTCACCGTTCCGGATCTAATTTCGCGGCGGCGGGCCACGTTGGTTCGCGCACCCTGGCTGCTGTCAGTTCCCGAGAACTGGATGAGAGTGTTTTTCGCGGCAGCTGGTTGGACCGGGCTTTGGCAGCGGATCGGCGAACCGCTCATTGCGCGCCCCACAAAGCTGCTCGCGCTCGGCTGGAAGCCGACCCTGAGCGATCCCAACTCCGACCTTATGAACGCGCCCCGCAAGTAATCTTGCCGAAATCGCCCATGCTATTTTCAGCCTAATCGTTACTTCCGTCGAACTACCGGCGAATCGTAGCGCAATCTCGGTTGGCCCTTAACAACTGCCACGAACAATTGAGCTTTATCGGTATTATCAATATACGGTTTTTCAGCGTATCTAGCCCTGCGGCGCCAACAATTCCACCAAAAGCACCTGTCGTCGTCACCTAAGCATCAGTAAGGCATCATGATCGAGCCGGACGCCCATCACACGACGATATCCGCACGCCTGCAGTGCTGGCGCAGATTAGCGTGGCTCCTTTGCTGGCATGTCGCGGCATGTTGCGTCTCGCTTTCCTACGCCGCAGCCTCCTTTCCTGGCATCGTGGGGTTTGACAAAGCAAACATCCTGACAGCGATACTGCGGATACTACCCTTCGTCGCGGTATCCGCCGTTTTCATAGTCAGCCGATTCAGCTTTGGCTATTTCGTCGGATTTTACTTCTACACGATGATCCTTGGCTATCTTTGGCTGATCGAGTTTTCGCTCCTCCCTTACAATCACTCGTTGGCGATAATTTCCATTTTCACGTCCGCGCTGGCGTTCTTGGCGCCTGCGCTGTTTGTCACTTCGCCGGTCAGGACGCGATTGGGTTTGTCCGCAAGGGGCTTCGATCTCCTGTTATCGGCTATCTTGATTTTCGCTGCGATTTCTATCGCGGCCGCCGCCTCTTACAATTTCAAGCTTGCCGGCCTATCGGAAATCTATCGATTTCGCGAAGAACTCGCGTTCCCTGCCGCGGTGAGGTATTCCCTCGGCATCACATCGAACGCGTTGTTGCCGTTTGCATTTGCCGGCCTCATTCTGCGTGGAAGTCTTTTGCGGGCAGGAATCGCACTCGCCCTGCTGCTGCTGCTCTATCCCGTGACATTGACCAAACTAACGCTCTTTGCGCCGTTCTGGCTCCTGTTTCTCGCTTTCTTGTGCAGACTGGTTGAAGCGAGGAGCGCAGTCATTTTGTCGTTGTTGTTACCAATATCGATCGGAATAGCAGCTCTACTGCTCGCCAAGGCAGGGCTAATTCCCTTTGAATGGTCAGCGCAGTACTTCGACATAGTCAATACCAGGATGGTCGCCATCCCATCGATCGCGCTCGAAGTGTACAACAACTTCTTCTCGACGCATCCGTTGACGCACTTTTGCCAGATCAACGTCGTGAAGCTTGTCATCGACTGTCCGTACAATGAACAGCTATCGATTCTCATGAAGGTATATAACCAAGGCGCATTCAACGCATCGCTGTTTGCGACGGAAGGCATCGCTTCCGTTGGCCTTAAGCTGGCACCGCTTTCTGCATTCGGTTGCGGCCTTGTGATCGCAATTGCCAACCGCTTGTCTTCTGGGTTGCCGTGGAGATTTGTCTTGTTATCAGGTGGGATGCTTCCGCAGGTTCTTCTTAACGTGCCACTTTCGACTAACTTACTCAGCAACGGCGCCGCTATCCTGTTCTTGCTTTGGTTCGTTACGCCACGCACCATCTTCGACGGCAAAAACCAAGCGGTCTCTCAAACCGCAGCAAGTACGACTTAGCCGAAATCTATCCCCGATGTTGCGACGATTTCAGCGTATTCTCAATAACCCTCGCAAAGCCCGTGGCAAAGGCAGCGACGCGGTCATCGTGGCCGGGAACAAAACTTCGAACTGACGGTGCGCCGGAGTCCTGAGAGACCCGTACAATGTGATCGGCCAGAGTCGCGGGATCGTCCGTCCCGAAATAGCTCGCCGTGTCGTTGGTCTGTTCGCGATGGACGTCCAGGTCAGACAATATCATCGGCACGCCAAACGACTTCGCCTCCTCGACGGTTGTGCTCCATCCCTCCGATCGCGACGGATTGATCAACCCGGTGCACGCCCGCAGCAACGCGTAAACGTGCGAAAGCGGAATCATTCCCAGATGACGGAAGCGCTTTTCGAGCCCGCGACTTCGGACGCCCGCCATGACCTCGTCGAAATAGCCTCGCTCGCGCCGATCTTCGGTGCTGCCCGAGGCGCACACGACCGCATCGAACCCTCGCTCCGCCAGGATGGCCAGCGCATCGACGACCACCTGGTGATTCTTGTGCGTGTAGAACTGATTTGGCAGGTAGAAATATTTTTCTGGCAACTGATACTGCGCAACGATCTCGGCCGGATTTGCGGTCAGGAACGCCGGCGATGGCCCGGTCGCGAAACGAACCACACAGACCTCGTTCTTCGCGCCGGGATAGAACTTCCGGAAGTCGCGATGCGAGCTTTCGCTGCTCAGCATGACGGTGCGCCCCGATGCGATCTGCATTCGGAAACCGGCTTCGCGACGCCACCGCGCCGCCGCCGGAAAAAGCTGCGGCAATCGTCGATGCTGAAAATCAGGAAACCAGGCCACTGCGGGATAAGGCAGTCGCCAGCCAAAGAAGCGGGCAGCTTCGAAGACGGCGTCTACGCGATGCGTCCGGAATTCGGCTACCGCCTCCCGGTCCAATCCCCATGCCAGCGCGGCAGCCAAACCGGCACGGCCGTCGAACGCCGGCGATCGCACCACCTCCACACCAGGTATCGCGGCAAGCGGCGCAAGATCGGCATCATCGTCACCGGCCCCGGCAAACAGGATGGGCGCAAACTCGCCGGTGCGGAACTTGCTCAGCGCCTGAAATAGATTGCTCTGATAGTTGTAACCGCCGGCCCAGAGCCTGCGGGGAATATGCGTAAAAGCGAGACGCAGCGGCGAACCCTCGTTCACCGGCTCTGACTCTTGAACCACGAGACATAGTCCGCGAAGCCCTGTTCAGCCGGGATCGTCCACTCGAAGGGCAGAGCGCGGAGCGTTGCGTCGTCCGCCAGCAGACTTGACGGATCGCCAGCGCGCACAATGCCCGAAAATTGTACCGGCACGGTTCCGCCCCAGCATTCTGCAAGCATGGCGGCAACCCGTGCCACCGTCGTTCCGAGACCGGAGCCAGCGTTGATCACTTGAAAGGTCTCCGCCTGCGGCGTTCCGCCGATCACGGCCAACAGCTGGGCGACGTCGCGAACATCGGTCCAGTCCCGCACCTCCGCGCCTGTTCCTCCCAACACCAGGTTCCGCTCACCAGCTTGCAAGCGGGAGCAGATGTCCCATGGCAATTGCTTGCGCAAGTTTGGGCCGTAGACCGAGAACAGCCGCGCCACCGTGCTGCGTATGCCAAAGGTGATGGCATAAGTTCGGCAGAGCTGCTCCATCATCAGCTTGTGCTGCCCATAGGGCGACATCGGAAGCGTTGCGGCATCCACCGCAATCGCTCCCCCATGACTGTCTCCATAGACTGCCGCGCTCGACGCGACAATCAAGCGACAATCCCTGGCGGCACCGCGGAGCCACTCCAGCAGCCTGGCCGTGCTCGTAACGGTGCGCGAAAAATCCTCAAACGGCTGCGCGATCGACAACCCGACCGACGACCCGCCGGCCAGATGGAAAATCGTCGACGGCAGTCCGGAGTGCTCCGCAAGTGCGTTGAGATTGGCCGCATCGATTTCGCCGTTCAGCCAATGCCCGAGACCGATGCGGTGCCGTTCGGCGTCGCCGATCGCACCGTGACCGATGCCGTGAACGCGATGACCTCGATCGGCCAGCACCCTGACGAGATGCCGGCCAATGAAGCCGTTGGCGCCGGTAACCCAGATGATCATGACCGCGCCTTGTGACAGACGAACGAGTAAAGTCGGCCGGGCCGATGGTCAAAGCGCTCTGCCATCGAAAGCAGCGCGGTGAGGACGCTCGTGGAAGCGAGCGCGGCGCGCCAAACGGGCTTGACCGGAATCTTGTCCGTCAATCTCTCCACGACGGTCGCCCGCAGCGTCTCGATTGTATGGGGAAACAGATTGATCGGGCTCTTGAGCGGCGAGAGCACCTCGATCGCAGCAAATCCCGCATTTCTCAACGCGCCGGTATATCGATCGAGAAGATACGCGTGCTCGCCGCCATAGAGGTGATGCAGGGGATGCTGATCGAGGAATGCCCCGAGATCGGATTCCCTGCTGATCACGTGTTCGCGCGCGGCGATGAGCATTCCGCCCGGGCGAAGCACGCGGAACATTTCCCGGCAGGCGCTGTCGAGATCGCGCATATGGTGCAGCACGGCGCGCGCGAACACGACATCGAACACGCCGTCAGCGAACGGGAGACGCTCGGAAAACTCCTCGACCACCTCGATCGGCAAGCCAGCCTCGGCCGCAAGCCCGCGGATCGCCGCCGTCCCGACCACGCCGCTGGGGTCAGGCTCGAGCGCAGTGACCGCAAATCCGCTTCGCGCCAGCGCGTAGCTCGCAATTCCGCGCCCGGCGCCGACGTCGAGCGCCTTACCGGTCCGATTCTCCAAAAACTTCGAAACCGCCTGCCATTCGGCACTGGCAAAATAACGCTCGGCCGCATCGATCAGAGGGTCGTCATAGAACGCGTCGAGGACAAGCTGACGCTGGTCCGGCTGGTTGCGCAGCCAAACCACGGCATCTTCCCACGTCGTGAATGGCTGCTCCACCATAAATTAGCTAACCCAGCACGCCATTCAGATCAGATCCTGAAATTTCGCCCATTGCAGTTGTTTGCTATAGCGCTCCTTTACCATGGCGCAACCCGCCTGAGCGATGGATCTTGCCAGGGTTTCATCTCTCATGAGCTTGTCGATCAATTCCGGTATTTGTTCGGGCGAGGAATATTGCAACATGGTTTCGCCATTAATGAAGCCTTCCGGATAGCGCCCCGCGTCGGTCAGAAGGACCGCTCCGCCCCCCGTCGCCTCAAAGCATCTCATATTGCCGCGATCCTCCCCCGCCATGTCCACGGCGCCATTGAAAACGATCCGGCTCTTGGCGATCGCGGCATAGGCATCGCGGCCATACAATGGATCGGCGCGAATCTTCCGAATTTCGTCCGGATGACGGTATGAGCGCAGCGCCGGCAGAGGAGGAAGAAAATTTGCCAATCGGGTAAGACGCGAATCTTCGAGGTAGAAGCGTGCCCGCACACCGGGCGCTGAAGCCGCCGCCCGAAGGGCTTGGCTACGCTTGACGTGATGGCGCGAGAATCCGCCGATGAAGATGAGATCGAGTTCATCACTTCGAGCTGCGGCATAGGCATCCATCACCGGATCGTGCGCCGGGAAAAAATACGCTACTCGACAGCCCTTTTGTCGCCAACGCTCGAGAATTGAAGGAAAGTTGCATACGATCAGGTCGTATTTCGTCAGGTCTGCGTTTCCGGACGGCGCAGCGCGCCAGCCAACCGATTTCTTCACGCAACCCGGCAATTTCGCGACAAACTCGCTGCCGTAACGGATCGGGTCGAGATTGTAGAACACTTCAGTGCGATGTTGCTCGATCTGCGCGAGTAGAATTTGCTCCAGATTTTCTGTCTGCAGACCGTTCTCTTTCGCCCAGAGCAGTTGCAGGTCCTTGTCGTCTCCGTTGGTATAAAATGCATCCGGGCCGTTGGTCAGTACGGGCAGAAGGATATGGGAAGCCGTAAATCTGGTATCCAGAAACTGCGCTCGTCCGGCGGCGAAACTTTGATACGGCAAGCGGCGTCGATGGGCCTGGAATCCGCGAGACAAACCGTTGTTCTGGAAGACACGCATGACACTCAACCCTCGGCACTTGCATCTGGCGGGGGGCTTAATGTCCGGATCACTCTGGCCGGATTCCCGGCAGCCAACGTGTACGGCGGAACATCCCTGGTGACGACCGAACAGGCCCCAATTGCAGCGCCCTCTCCAATCGTGACTCCCTTCAGCACACTCACGTTGAATCCGATCCAAGCCCTATTGCTCACCACCACTGGCGCGTGCGCGATCTTCTTCCAATCTTTCCGGCCGGCACTCCATTCGCGAACGTCGTTCCGGCGGTCTTTCCAATCGACGCTGTGGGAATCGTGGTCCACAATCGTAATCCCCCATGACATGATGACATCGTCGCCGATGGAGAGGCTTCGATAGCAGACCAGATGACTTCGTCCGATAAATGTGCGGCTTCCGATCTGAATTTTGCCTCCCGTTTCCTCGAAACTGATATCAGCGTGGACGATCGAATCTTCTCCTACCGACAAAGCGTTGCCTGCCGCCCGCCTGATGCGGCGCCATGCGATCGTCGACCCACGTCCGATACTTACCGCCCCGGAAAGCCGGCTCTTCCAGCCCAGGATGGCGTCGATTAGGCCGATCAGGATGCGCCGCATGTTAAGACCTCGCCAGCATCCATTTCATGTTCAGATACGGCCAGACGCGGCCGACCGACTCCCAGTCCCACTGTTTCGAGGAGGTCAGATGGCCAACGGTCCGGCGCAAGCGTTCCTCATCCACCAGTTCGGCAAACGCCGGCACCTTCTGGTCGAGCAAACCCGCGGTCCAGCCGGCCAGAGGTCCGTTCAACCATTCGGGCATCGGCGAATTGAATCCGACCTTTCGGCGTCCCATCCGGATGGATTCCGGCATCAGGTTAGCCATCGCCTTTCGTGCAATGACCTTGGTATAGCCATTCGATGACTTGCTGGATTCCGGCAATGCCATCGCATAGGTGACCAGACGCCAGTCCATGAACGGCATGCGGACCTCAATGCCGTGAGCCATCGACAGGCGGTCGAAGTTTCGCAGGATGGTCGGCAGCACGGTGCTGTGAAACATCCGGTAGAGCCGTCGATTCAATGCACCCCAATCGCGCGGCAGAACGTCGTCTTCTCCAACCAGCGGAAGCTCAGCCGGCACGTCGCGCAGACCACCACGCAGAAAATAGTTTCCCTGGCGCCGGATCATCAGAGCCCGCAACAGATCGGTGCCTCGCCGCGCCGGTGCCGAATTGGAAGCAATTCCGGCGAGCAGGTTTCGCACCCAGAACGCCCCTGATTGCCCCTCCTGAAGATAGGCCCCCATCAACTCGTCCGCGCCATGGCCGTCCAGCGACACTGTCACGTTGTGACGCCTGAGTTCTCGATAGATCAACCAGGCCGCGCTTGGAAGTCCGATATAGACGTCATCGTTGTCGTCGAGGATCTGGTCGAGTTCGATCAGCGCGTCGGCCCGCCCAATCTCGAGGAAGGTCGGCGCGACATCCGCCCACGCCGCCGCCTCCTCCGCCATCGGTCGCTCGTCATTCGAGGCGCCGGGAAACGTCGCCACAAAAGCGTGGCGCCACGAGGTGCTGTCCCGCGGACCCATGCCGGCCTTTTCGTGCGCGGCCATGGTGCTGATCACAGCCGACGAATCGAACCCTCCCGACAGACAGGTCCCGATCGGCACGTCGCTGCGCATCCGAAGCGCGACCGCGTCCTGGAACAGTTCGCGAAAGCGTTCCACCCGTTCGGCTTCGGTGCTCGGGACCACCGGCAGGTGGTCCACCGTCCGCCACCAACGTCGGACCTCCAGTTTGCCCTGGCGCACCCACATGCAATGTCCGCCCTGAAGGCGGCGCACCTCCCGGCAAAGGGTCCGCTCGCTTCCTTCGACTCCGAAGGCATCAAGCATAAGTCGCCGCGCCACGTCGATATCCAGCGACACGTTGATCAGGCCGCTTCGCACCAATGCGCGCTGCTCGGATGCAAAGACAAAGCGCTCCGATGTCAGCGCATACAGCAGCGGCTTGATGCCGAAGCGGTCGCGCGCCAGAAACAGTTCTTCGGTTTTGGTGTCGAAGATCGCCAGCGCCCACATTCCGTTGAAGCGCGTCAGCATACCTTCCCGCCACGCTTGCCATGCGGCCAGAATGACCTCCGTGTCCGACTGGCTGTGGAAAATTGCCCCCTGCGCCTCGAGCTCGCGCCGAAGCTCAAGGAAATTGTAGATCTCGCCGTTGAACACGATCACATGACGGCCGTCGCCGGAGACCATCGGCTGAAAGCCTCCCTCGCCAGGATCGATAATGGCAAGCCTGCGGTGGCCGAACGCCAAATTGCGGTTCGCGCTGTACCAGCTGCCCTCGCCAAAGGGTCCGCGATGGGCGAGGAGATTCGTCAGTCGCGAGATTTCCGCCGGTTC
Source organism: Bradyrhizobium sp. AZCC 1577 (assembly GCF_036924575.1). Taxonomy (NCBI): domain Bacteria; kingdom Pseudomonadati; phylum Pseudomonadota; class Alphaproteobacteria; order Hyphomicrobiales; family Nitrobacteraceae; genus Bradyrhizobium; species Bradyrhizobium sp. AZCC 1577. The sequence continues at coordinate 3,387,467 of NZ_JAZHRQ010000001.1, read as the reverse complement.
GACCGCGTTGCCGCGGAGGTTCACGATGCCTGCAATTCCGCACATTCGTCAGATCGCCTTGAGGGGCAGGAAGCGGCCGGCGATGACGCGGAGATCCCGCCAGCAGGCCGCACGGTAGCGGCCGACCCGCGAAGCCGCGACCGCGACGATGAAGATGATGCCGGCCGCCAGTAGATAGAGGCCCCCCACGTACCACCAGCCGATTGCCTGGTCGACTTGCGCGCTGCGGAAGCCATATCGCAACGCCAGCGCGGTTGCGATACCAACCCCGATGGGCATCAACACGAAGTGGATCAGACGCAACCACATGCCGGAGAGGCTAAAACGCCGCTGCAGCAGGATCACGGCTGTAACCATTTGCGCGATCATGCCGAAACAGGCGCTCCAGCCCGCCGCCTGCCATCCGAAATATGGCAGGGCGATCGCGCTGGTCGCCAGCGTGAACACGCCCGTGAGCAGGGAAATCAAGGCATTCGAGCTCGACCGCCCTTGGGCCAGAAGGTAGAAGGCAAAGACGTTCGAGCTCGATCCAAGTACGCCAGCGATCGACAGTATCACCAGTACGCGCTGCGCTTCGGCGGCCACTTCTGCGCCGGTCCACAGATGAAGCAACGGGCCGGCGACGGGGATAAGGCCGCCAAGCGCACTCGCGGCGAGCACATTGAGTATCCAGGACGAGCGGAACAGGAGATCGGCCTTGCGATCGTCAGTCTCCTTCTGTAGAGCGCTGAAGAACGGGAAGAGAATTTCGCCGACCTTCAGGACGCCGATATACACCGCCTCCTCCAGCCGCTGCGCAATCGTATAAAAGCCGACGAATTGCGGCTGCAGCAAAGCTCCGAGTAAGTAACGATCCGCCTGTGCGGCAATGAGCGCGCCACTCTGTGCGGCCAGTTGCCAGCCACCCAGCTTGACGAGGCTGCCGAGCGACCCGCGATCGACCGTCGGGCGCCCGAGCCACTCGCCTACGACACGTCGGGACCATCCGAAGGCCAGAACAAGGCTCGTTGCAAAACCCAACGCCTGACAGCCGAGAAACGTCGAGGCTTGAGGCCAGCGCGGAATCAACAACAGCATGGAGCTTGTTGCGACCACGGTACTAATGATGCTGATCGAAGCAACCCTTCTATAGTCCTGGCGCGCCGTGAACAAGGCCAGGAAGACAGCGGACAGGCACTGGCACAGCCAACCCGGCACTGGCCAGCACAAACGCGAGTCCCAGATCATCCGCGGACGACCCGCTCAAATGAAATCCAAGCCGCGCGAGCGGCGCCCCGGCCAAAGCAAACAGCATCGCGATCGCGCCGCCGACTGCTAGTGCCAGCACTGCCGCCGTGGCGAACATTCGTCGCGCATCGTGGCGCTCCGACGGCTCCAGCCGCAGGGCGAGCTCCCGCGTCGTCGACAATGCAAGCGCGTTGCTGAACGCCAGTGCGGGCGCAACGCATGCCGTAACGAGACCTGCAACACCGAAGGCGGCGACGCCGAGGCGAAAGACCACAAACGGTAGGACCAGGAGGTTGAGCGCCACGGCTACCGCAAAGGCAATCGCGTTCCAGGCAGAATTACCCAGCACATCGACCGGACTTTTTCTTGACGCCGTATCAGCCATCAGGCCATCGCACCCTTGCTCAAATCGCGCATCCCGTTAGACCGAGCCTGCCCCCCGGGGAGCGCGACACGGATCGGCCAGTCGGCGCAACCGTCCGACAGCCAATGAAGTCCCGGGGAACATGTCACATGGCCTGAGGGCAATTAGCACGGCCGCGAAACGGATCGAGGTGCCAGAAGCCTGATTTGTCCCTAACAACTCAACTACAGGATCAGCCGGAACGCCGCAATGCAATCCACGTAAGTCGTTGAAATAATGGGATTAACGGATGGATCGGTGCGCAGGTTTGCGTGGCCTTATCAGCACTGATTTGCGTTCGCCCGCCGGCCCTGCGGGCATCGAACCAGGAGTTGGAAACCTGCGCCAGATTGTCTAAGTCAGACCGAGGCTGCCTTTCCGATGCAAAATCCAGAAAACGAAGGTTCTCATGCCCTTCCCGCGCGCTTCGCAGGCCCTTTCCCGCTTCACCGTGCTCGATCTGACCCGCGTCCGATCCGGGCCGACCTGCGTGCGGCAGTTGGCGGACTGGGGCGCCAACGTCATCAAGATCGACGCCCTCTTGGAAGATGGTGGCGGCGAGCAGCCGGGCGGCCCGCGCCATGGCTCGGATTTTCAGAATCTGCACCGCAACAAGCGGGCCATGACGCTGAACCTGAAGGACCCGAAGGGCCTCGAAGTGTTCAAGCGCCTCGCCGCCAAGGCCGACGTGGTCGTCGAAAATTTCCGCCCCGACGTGAAGGCAAAACTCGGCATCGATTATGAGAGCCTGCGCCAGATTAACCCGCGCCTCGTCTATGGCAGCATCTCCGGCTTCGGCCAGGATGGCCCCTACCACAAGCGGCCGGGTTTCGATCAGATCGCGCAGGGCATGGGAGGGCTGATGTCGGTCACCGGCGCGCCGGGCCAAGGCCCGATGCGGGTCGGCATCCCCGTCGCCGATCTCACGGCCGGGCTGTTCTGCGCCCTCGGTATCCTGACGGCGCTGCTGGAGCGCGATGTTTCCGGCGAGGGTCAGTGGGTGCAAACCTCGCTGTTGCAGGCGCAGATCTTCATGCTGGATTTCCAGGCCTCGCGCTGGCTGATGGAGAAGGAAGTCGCCAAGCAGGCCGGCAACAACCATCCGACCTCGATCCCGACCGGCGTCTTCAAGACTTCCGACGGCTATATCAACATCGCCACGACAGGCGGGCGGATCTGGGAACGCTGCGCGCAAGCGATCGGCGCCCCCGAACTGATCACCAACCCCGATTACGCCACCGCGCCCGCGCGCTCCAAGAACCGCGACGCGCTCAACGAAGCGATCGGCAAGCTCACCGAGAAGAAATCGACCGAAACCTGGGTCAGGGAATTGAACGAGGCCGGCGTGCCCTGCGGCCCGATCTACTCGATCGACCAGATGTTCGAGGACGCCCAGGTCAAGCACCTCGGCCTCGCGCAACACGTGCCGAACGACGAGAACCGCCAGATCCAGCTCGTCGGCCAGCCGGTGACGCTGTCGCGCACGCCAAGCACGATGGCCGCACGCCCGCCGGAATTCGGCGAGCAGACGGAAGAGGTGCTGGCGGAATTCGGCTTCGGCCAGGCCGAGATCGCGGAGTTGCGCCAGCGCAAGGTGGTGTAGGCCTCCGCCGTCATTGCGAGCCAGCGGGTCGCGCGAATGCCCGCCCGATGACAGGCTCAGTGAAGCAATCCATCTCTCGGCTTGCGGGCACGATGGATTGCTTCGCTTGCGCTCGCAATGACGCGGTGAGGCTCCTGCCTCACTTCAGAGATCCGCCCTGCCTCCACTGCCGTGCCGGCGAAATGGTTCGGCGGCTGACATGCCGTCGCGATTCGCTACACTGTCTTGTCACTAATCCCGTGAAAGGCATTCCATGCGCATCATGATCCTCAATGGCCCGAACCTGAACATGCTCGGCATCCGCGAGCCGCATATCTACGGCTCGACCACGCTCGATGCCATCAAGGCCTCGTGCGAGGAGTTCGCTGCCTTCACCGGCACGGAGCTCGCGTTTCACCAGTCCAACCACGAGGGCGAGCTGGTCGATCTGATCCAGTCTGCGCGAAACTCAGCCGACGCCCTTATCATCAATCCCGCCGCCTACTCCTTCACCTCGATTGCGATGTTCGATGCCATGAAGATCTTCGAGGGACCGATCTACGAGGTGCACATCTCCAACATCCATGCCCGCGACGAGCTGCACCGGCACTCCAAACTCTCGGCTGCCGTGAAAAGCGTGATCGCGGGCCTCGGCCCCTATGGCTACATCGTCGCCATGCAGGCTGCGCTGCAGGCCGCAGGCGAACTGCCCGCCTCGCTGCCAGCGGCTGTGCGCATTGGCCCGAAATGAGGGATGGAGCGTGAGATGCAGGGAGCCGGCTATCTTGCCATCTGGAGCGATCTTGCGCCGCAGGACGAAACCGACTGGGCGCACTGGATCACCCGCGAACATGCCGCCGAGCGCGTCGGTATCAACGGATTTCTGGCGTGCCGCATCTTCCGCGCGCTGGGCGCGTCGGTAAATCGCTACTTCATCCTGTACGAACTCGAGGATGAAGGGGTCGTCGGCAGCGCTGACTACCTGGCGCGACTGAACGCGCCGACGCCATGGTCGCAAACCATCATGCCCCGGCTCGGCAATTTCGCGCGCGGTGGCGGTCGCATCGCAGCCTCAGCCGGCATTGGCCAGGGCGGCATTGTCGCTCCGTTGCGTCTGGATGCCGTTCCATCCTGGGACGCCGCCGCGCTCGTCGCCGAGCTGGCCCATCTCGACAGGATCGTCGCCGCGCGAATCTTGCTCACCGACGTCGCGCAAACCTCGATCAAGACGCGCGAGAAGGGCATGCGAAGCAATGACGGCTCGTTCGCCACCTTGCTGCTGATCGAGGGACTGGAGGAAGCCGCAGTCCGCGACGCGGTTCATCACCTGCGCAAGACGCTTCCCACGGCGGATTGCGATAGTGTCGACAGACTGCCGCTTTACCGGCTGGCATTCAGCCTGCCGAAATGACTCCTGCCAGGCTGACGGCGCCCCGGAGGCGTCTCCACTGTCATTGCGAGCGAGGCAATCCATCTATGCATGCGTTGTGACACGGATTGCTTCGCTGCGCTCTTAATGATGACTGAACGTCTACCAGTCGGATCACGCCTTCGCCGGCCGGAGCATGCGGAAGACGCTGCCAAAAGCCTTGTCTATCACAGGCCAGAACAGCAGCACGATCGCCAGCGCCATGATCGAACCGTACGAGGCGTTCGACCAGAACACCTTAGATCGCCGCAGAGCCGATCATCGACAGGCCAAACGCATCTCGGCGCGATTGCCGAGCACGAGCCCCAGCGCAACGGCTACAAGGTAATACCGATGTTATTGAAAACGTAGCCGACGACGCCAAAGCCACCATCAGCCAGATATCGAATATCGCGTTCTGTTGCTGTCGTTGGCTGGACGAAGCTCGTTGAAAAACAGCGCCGCCGAATGGCTTCGATCGAACGCTCCGCCCACCCATTCACTTCAGGAATGCGCAACCACGACCGAGCTCGTTGCGCCAGAATTGCCAGGGCGGCGACAAACACCGCCCATCTTGAAACCTCGATCTCGTCAAGCCTTTTGGGCGCGGGGATTCCCCCGCCTTCCGAAATCAGTCATGGCACTCGCCCCTTGAACCATGCCCTTTTGGGAGTGTCCCCAAGGCAGATGTTACCAACTCCTTTTACAAACCCCCAGCTCACGCAAAATGGAAGTCGCTACTATTAAGCGCGCCCAGTTTGGTGTTCTTCAGCGTGAGCGCATCGCTTCCGGTGGAAATGACGATATCCTGACCAACTTGGCTCGCATGCGAGAGAACGCTCGCAAAGCTGTCGAATACTGTCTTGCTGAACTGTATCGTATCTTGCGCAGTTCCGCTCGCCGCGAAATCCTTGATGACGTCGCGGCCGAAATTTGCGGCAAACACGAAAGTATCGTGTTGGCCGCCGCCAACCAGGATGTCATTGCCAGAGGTGCTCTTCAGCGTATTGCTGCCTGTCGAGCCAAGAATCGCGCTGCCTGAAGTACCAACGACCTGGCCAGCGCTATCGATCTGCTTGGCAGTATAGGTGTGTAACGTATCGGACACGGCCGACGATGTCTGGAACGACCAGGTACCATCGGCTGCCGCAGTAACTTTTCCAATCGACGTGTTGCCATCGTACAGCTTGACCTGACTGTTGGCATCGGCGAAGCCTTTGATGGTGACGATGTCGTTCCAGTTCTTGTACATGGTGGTCAAACCAACAGACGAACTCGCACTGGAAGAACCAATGACCCCGTCGCCATTGAGGTCCTGCTTGAAGCTCGTTTCGAAGGACTTCAACGCCGACGCCGACATGCCTGTCACGTCTGAAACGTGGTTGCCGCTGCTATCAGTATTCCAGACAACGTATTGATCCTTGTCTGCGAACTTCCAGGCAATTTGATACCCCGTTGCCGTCTGCTCAGCCCCGATTGGCGCCCAACCGCCAAACTGACCCTCGACTACGGCCGTGCCGTTCATCTTCAACGTGGGACCCGACCCGCCGCTACTGCTGAATTTATAATTCTCGCCGATCTGAATGAGGCTAGTTAACCCAACGGACTCGATTGCATTGGTTACGATGCCTGTGGTCCCATCGCCATTCAGATCCTGCTGGAAGCTAGCTTCGAAGGATTGCAACGCAGGCGCAGACAGGCCTGTCACGTCTGAAACGTGGTTGCCGCTGCTATCAGTATTCCAGACAACGTATTGATCCTTGTCTGCGAACTTCCAGGCAATTTGATACCCCGTTGCCGTCTGCTCCGCCCCGATTGGCACCCAACCGCCAAACTGCCCCTCGACCACGGCCGTGCCGTTCATCTTCAACGTGGGACCCGACCCGCCGCTACTGCTGAATTTATAATTCTCGCCGATCTGAATGAGGCTAGTTAACCCAACGGACTCGATTGCATTGGTTACGATGCCTGTGGTCCCATCGCCATTCAGATCCTGCTGGAAGCTAGCTTCGAAGGATTGCAACGCAGGCGCAGACAGGCCTGTCACGTCTGAAACGTAGTTGCCGTTCTTATCAGTATTCCAGACAACGTATTGGTCCTTGTCTGCGAACTTCCAGGCAATTTGATACCCCGTTGCCGTCTGCTCCGCCCCGATTGGCACCCAACCGCCAAACTGCCCCTCGACCACGGCCGTGCCGTTCATCCTCAACGTGGGACCCGAATCGCCGCCACTGCTGAATTTATAGTTCTCACCAATCTGAATGAGGCTGGTTGACCCAGCGGACTCGATTGCATTGGTTACGGCGCCCGTAGTCCCATCGCCATTCAGATCCTGCTGGAAGCTCATTTCGAGCGACTTAAGGGCAGCGTTCGTACCTGACACGGCGCCGCCCGACACGGAGCCGGTCAGGGCGCTGACGTGGGAAACGTAGTTGCCGTTGTTGTCGGTGTTCCAGGCCGTGTACTGACCGGTGCTCGCCTCCTTCCAGGCAACCTGATAGCCCGTCGCCGTCTTCTCCGCACCGATCGGCGTCCAAGTGCCATCTTGCCCGTCCACAAAATCCGCACCGCGATACTTCAACGTGGGGCCGGATCCGCTGCTGCTGTTGAGGTAATATTTGCCGCCGCTCTCAACGAGACTTGTCGACCCAGCCGACTCGACTAGCTCACCCGGAGTTGGCGTTGGCGACGTCCCGCTGATCACGCTGCTGACCGACTGCGAGGCGGCGCTGACATTGCCGGCCGCGTCGGCAGCCTTGACCGTCAGCGCGTGCGTGCCGGTCGACAAGGCGTTCGTCGTGACGCTCCAGGCTCCGGTCGAGTTTGTTGTCCCGGTTCCGACCACCGTGGTGCCGTCGTAGACCGTGACCGTGCTGTTGGCCTCGGCGGTCCCCGACAGCTTGACCTGATTGGTATTGACGATGGCGTTGCTGCTCAGGGCCGGGGCGGTCGGCGCCAGCGTATCCACCGTCACGGTCACCGCACCGGATGCGGCACTGGTCTGGCCGCTCGAGGTGGTCGCGGTCGCGGTCAGCACATGCTTGGCGTTGGTCAGGACCGAGGTGATGTAGTCCCAGCTCCCGGTCGAACTGGCGGTCGTCGTGCCGATCTGGGTCGAGCCATCGTAAATCTTGACGGTGCTGTTGGCGGCCGCGGTGCCCTTGAGCTGGAGGGTATTGTCGCTGGTGATGCCATCGCCGGCCGCTCCGGTGTCGTTCGAGAACGACGCGATGGTCGGCGTAGCCGGCGTAGCCGGGGGTGCCGAGGTGCCGGTGCTGGCCGTGACCACGGCAGACGCCGCGCCGGTGTTGCCTGCCGCATCCGTCGCCTTTGCGGTGAGGCTGTGCGAACCGGCCGCAAGGGCACCGGTGGTATAGTTCCACACGCCACTGCCGTTGGCCGTCGCGGTCCCGATCTGGGCCGTGCCGTCGAACACCTTCACGACGCTGTTCGCTTCCGCCGTGCCGGTCAGGTTCAGGCCGCCGTTGGCGTTGTTGGTGGGCGTCGCCATCGTCGGGGCCGTGGGCGCCACCGTGTCAATTTTCACGGCAAGCACCGATGACGTCGAACTGGTGCCCGACGTGGTGGTGGCCGTGGCCTTGAGGCTATGATTGCCGTTCGATAGCGCAGCGGTCGTGTAGCTCCACGCGCCACTGCTGTTGGTCGTGGTGGTCCCGATCTGGGTCGTACCGTCGAACACCTTCACCGTGCTGTTCGCGGCCGCGCTGCCGCTCAGGGTCAGCGTACTGTCGTTGGTGATGCCATCACCGGATGTGCCGCTGTCGTTCGAAAAGTGGTCGATCGTCGTCAACCCAGCGCCACCACCACCCCCTTCCACCGGGAAAGGCGGCGGGATAAGTGGACCTGGAACGAGTTCACCATTTACGATCGTTGCGGAGCGGACATTTTCCCACTGAGTAATGTTTATGTCCGCATTGACTTGCTCAAAGAGGATATCGTCGTAACCAAACGGCCCGACAAAATACACGTCCTTGAGCGATACCGAGATATCGTTCGCATCCGCGGCAATACGCAAGCCAAACGGACCACCTTGGAATACCACGTTATCGAACGTGAGCGTGCCACTCCAACCATCCGCAACGAACATACCTGCAGTTGCAGCGGTGGTGTGGGCGACGATCGTCGTATTCGTGATCGTCACATTCCCGGTGCTGCCGGGGGCATAGATCTGGATAGTATCGGCGTGATCGCTCCCTTGTCCCGTCGACTCGATGTACGAATTGCTGATGGTGACGTCACCGTCACCCCCGATGCGCACACCTTCCCTCGAACTTATCCGGAGATGGTCGAGGCTGAACGAGCCAAGGCCGACAACGGACGCCGTGGAGCCAGTGTCGGTAATGCTCTTGTAGGAAAGCGTCCCGCCATCTCTAAGCGTGACCGAACTCGAACTCGTAACCCCGCTCAACAACGGGTCGTTCCAGCTCAGAGGGATGGCTACCATCTAGTTTTCTCCTCGTAGCTTCGATCTAGTTTGACCCGGCACGTACCGAACTTCGAATTGCGGTGGCAACTGAAACGCGACATCTATTTCTTCCGGTCCCCGCATGCAGGGTAGAGGGAAGCTTCAAGAAGCCCTTCCTCCGTAAACTCCGGGAGACGATACCCCAAGTGCGACTCTGGGACCCCAGGTGCTACTCTGCTTGCGCAGCGCCGAGGAATTCGTCTTGGCCGATTGGCGGAGGCTTTTTTTAGACCATATCGGGGCTTGGCTAAGGTCATTGCCCAAGTCAGAGGAGCATACCTCTACGTGCTCCACTAAATGGCTGATCCCGCCGTATTTTTTGCGTTGTTGCAATCAGGCTACACTCGACAGAAATCTGCAGATCGGCTTCCAGCAATGAGCCGCACGATAACCCCACCACCTTAAATATCGCTTTCAACATCTTTCTTATTTTAAATAATATATTCCCGATGGCGGGAGTGATTTAAATCGCGCGATATAGTTGTAATTGCTACGCGACCTCAACGAGTTGAGCCTTCGAGAGATCTAGTAAGCAGCCCTGGAATCGCGCGCTTGTTGCTCAATCTGTTATTGGATTATTTGCCGTCAAGTGAGGTTCTGGTGATGCCGCCAACATCGTCCTCTGCCTCTCGGCAACAACTCTGCACGCTTCCTGCTCCCTCTGCTGTTTAGAGTAACAAGCACTGTGCGAACCTCGGCCAAACCTTGCCGAGAGATTCGAAAGGCCGTGTTCTGCGACTGTTCCAAAAACGAACCGGCTACGCCTTCGCCGGCCGCAACATGCGCGTAACACTGGCGAAGGCCTTGTCGATGACGGGCCAGAACAGCAGCACGATCGCCAGTGTCGTGATCGAGCCGACCAGGCCGTTCGACCAGAACACCTTCAAATCGCCGCCGGCGCCGATCATCGACAGGCGGAACGCATCCTCGGCGCGGTTGCCGAGCACCAGCGCCAGCGTGAACGGCGCGAGCGGAATGCCGATCTTCTTGAAGACGTAACCGACGACGCCGAAGCCCAGCATCAGCCAGATGTCGAAGATCGCATTCTGGATCGCATAGGCACCGATCGCGCAGGACACCACGATCATCGGTGCGACGGCGGCGAACGGCACGCGCAGGACGGATGCAAAGATCGGCACCGTCGTCAGCACCAGCACGAGGCCGACGACGTTGCCGAGATACATCGACGCAATCAGCCCCCAGACGAAATCCTTGTGCTCGACGAACAGCAACGGCCCGGGATTGAGCCCCCACACCATCAAGCCGCCGAGCAGGATCGCCGCGGTGCCCGAGCCTGGGATGCCGAGCGCGAGCATCGGCAGCAGCGCCGCGGTGCCGGAGGCGTGCGCCGCGGTCTCCGGCGCGAACACGCCCTCGATGCGTCCTTTGCCAAAGCTGTCCTGGTCCTTGGAAAAGCGCTTGGCGAGGTTGTAGCCCATGAAGGACGCGGCAATCGCGCCGCCCGGCGTAATGCCGAGCCAGCAGCCGATGAAGGACGAGCGAAACAGCGTCACCCAGTATTTCGGCAGGTCCTTCCACACCGACAGCACCACGCGCAGGGAGATGCCGGCGGCGTGGCCGCGCAGCGCCAGGCGCTCCTCCATCGTGAGCAGTATCTCGCTGATGCCGAACAGGCCGATCACAGCGACCAGGAAGTTGACGCCGCGCAGCAGTTCCGCCGAATCGAAGGTCATGCGCAACTGGCCGGACACGGTGTCCATGCCGATGCCCGCGAGCAAGAGACCGAGCGACATCGAAATGACGGTCTTGTGCTTGGCCTCGCGGCCGAGCCCGACAAAGGAGCAGAAGGTGAGCAGATACACCGCGAAGAATTCGGGCGGTCCGAATCTCAGCGCGAACGAGGAGATCATCGGCGCCAGGAACGTGATCAGCATCACCGCGACCAGCGAGCCGATGAACGACGAAGTGAAGGCCGCGGTCAGCGCTTCCGCCGCCCTGCCCTGCTGCGCCATCGGGTAACCGTCGAAGGTGGTCGCGACCGACCAGGCTTCGCCCGGAATGTTGAACAGGATCGAGGTGATGGCGCCGCCGAACAGCGCACCCCAGTAGATGCAGGACAGCATCACGATCGCCGAGGTCGGGTCCATCGTGAACGTCAGGGGCAGCAGGATCGCGACGCCGTTCGGACCGCCGAGGCCGGGCAGCACGCCGACGAAAATGCCGAGCACCAGCCCGGTCATCATCAGGAGCAGCGTCTTCCAGGTCAGCAGCACGGCGAAGCCGTGCATCAAGAGGCCCAAGGCTTCCATTTACGGGGCTTCCATGGCGTGTGTCCCACCGACCGGTTAGCGGCCGAGCGCCGCTTCGAGCGGGCCCTTTGGCATGATGACGTCGAAGGCGACGTCGAAGGTCACGAACATCGCAGCGGTGAACACGACGGCGGTGAGCAGCGACTTCCACCATGCGATCTTGCCGACCAGACGCATGAAGCAGGAGATCAAAAGGAAGCTTGCGACATAGAGCCCGAGGAATTGCGTGGCGAGGCAGAACAGAACCGTCGGCACGAACACCGCCATCACGCGGCGAAGCTGCGCTTGCGTCACGAAGGATTCGGAGGCTTCCCGGCGCGACAGGAACGCCGCAACCAGGCCGTAGAGGCTGGCGCCACCGAGGATAATCGACAGATAGAACGGAAAATAGCCGGGCTGCGGACCGGTGGATTCCCAGCCCGCGCCCGTCCGCCAGTTGTCGTACCCGAGCGTCAGCGCAAGCGCGAGAAGCAGAAGGCAGACGGCCACGTCGACCACCCGAACGCTCGCCATCTGAGGCGAGTCCGCCTCCGGCGCGGTCGGATCCTCGACGACGATTTCGATGTCGGTATTGGACATGGAGACGGTGCCCCCCGGTACGACAGTCCTAAACGGGGATACGTGCCGACGTCGCCGGCGTCAATGTCCGGCGCTGCGCTCCGGGAATGCGCTCGCAAGTGCAGCACGATCGGGCCGCAACAGGCCGCGTTCGGTGATCAAACCCGTCACCAACCGCGCCGGCGTGACGTCGAAGGCGTAATTGGCAACCGGCGAGCCGTCGGGAACCACGCGCACGGTCTCGACGCGCCCGTCGGTGGTGCGGCCGGTCATGGTCGCCACTTCCTCGGTGTTGCGCTGCTCGATCGGAATCTGCCTGATGCCGTCGTCGATGCTGAAATCGATGGTGGGCGACGGCAGTGCAACATAGAACGGGACGCCGTTGTCGTGGGCGGCGAGCGCCTTCAGATAGGTGCCGATCTTGTTGCAGACATCGCCACTGGCCGTCACCCGGTCGGTCCCCACGATCGCGAGATCGACCATGTGGTGCTGCATCAGATGGCCGCCGGTGTTGTCAGGGATCACCGTGTGCGGCACGCCGTGGTGTCCGAGCTCCCAGGCAGTCAGCGAGGCGCCTTGATTGCGCGGCCGGGTCTCGTCGACCCAGACATGGACCTTCAGGCCGCTATCATGGGCAAGGTAGATCGGCGCCGTGGCCGTGCCCCAGTCCACCGTCGCGAGCCAGCCGGCATTGCAATGGGTCAGGATATTGATCGGCTCGCCCGGCTGCTTCGTTGCCGCGATCTGTTCGATCAACGCCAGACCATGCCGGCCGATCCCCTGGTTGATCGCGACGTCCTCATCGGCGATTTCGCCGGCGCGCTGGTAGGCTGCCGCGACGCGTTCCGACGCCGGCAGCGGCCGAAGCAATCGCGCCATCTCGTCGAGCGCCCATTTCAGGTTGATTGCCGTCGGCCGTGCCGCCAGCAGCATGGCATAGGCGCGATCGAGCGCCGCATCGGAAGCGTCCGCGCGCATGGCGAGTGCCATGCCGTAAGCCGCAGTCGCACCGATCAGCGGCGCGCCGCGCACCAGCATGGAGCGGATGGCCTCGGTCGCATCGGCGGCGTTCGCGATACGCGCCACCACGAATTCATGCGGCAATCGCCGCTGGTCGATCGCACCGACCGTCCAGCCGTCGTCCTCGAGCCAGATGCTGCGAAAATGCCGACCATCGACCTTCATGTCCTACGCCCTTCGCGTCGTGCGCCCGCTGGAAGACATCCTCACGACCGTAGCACCCTTCCGGCCACGGCATCGAGCTTGGCGAGCAATTCTGCATCGCGCGCTTCCGGCGCCGTGATCAGGGCGGTGTCGAGCGCCTTGTCCGAGCCGATCGGGCACGGCTCATGCTCGCGCGGGAAATCCCGGGCGAGACGCGCAACCAGCGCCTTGGCCTTGCCGGCATTCGAGTTCAGCACGCGAATGATATCCTGCACGGTGACCGCCTCATGATGAGGATGCCAGCAATCGTAATCGGTGACCATCGCCACGCTGGCGTAGCAGATCTCGGCCTCGCGGGCGAGTTTTGCCTCGGGCATGTTGGTCATGCCAATCACCGAATGACCCTGCGCCTTGTAAGTCTGGCTCTCCGCGAGGCTGGAAAACTGCGGCCCTTCCATGCAGACATAGGTGCCGCCCCGCACCGCCGCGATCCCCTCAGCCTCGGCCGCTGCCGCCAGATGCACATGCAGCCGCGGCGAAACCGGATGGGCCATCGAGACATGGGCGACGCAACCCTTGCCGAAGAACGAGTTCTCACGGCGATAGGTGCGGTCGACGAACTGATCGACCAGCACAAACGTGCCGGGCGGCAGTTCCTCCTTGAAGGAGCCGCAGGCCGACAGCGAAACCAGGTCGGTAACCCCTGCCCGTTTCAGCACGTCGATATTGGCGCGGTAGTTGATGTCGGAGGGCGAGAGCACATGCCCCTTGCCATGGCGCGGCAGGAACGCGACCGGCAGCCCGGCGATGATGCCGCGCATCAGCGGCGCGGACGGCTCGCCCCACGGGCTGTTGATGGTTTCCTCGCGGACATCCTCCAGCCCCGGCAGGTCGTAGATGCCGGATCCGCCGATGATGCCAAGCACGGCACGCGTCATGACTTCTCCCACTTACGATTACACGGAAGATGTTCGACTATACTGCGCCGCAATAATCAAGCATTGTCGCACGGTTGCAAGAGGCCTCAAAATGCCGACCAGGAACGACCGGGAAAAACGCCAATCCATCATCGATGCCTGCCTGCGCATGACTGCACTCGGCATCAACCAGGGGACGTCGGGCAATATCAGCCTGCGCCATGGCGATGGCATGCTGATCACCCCGACCAGCACGCCCTACGAGGCGATGAAGCCCGAGCAGATCGTCTACATGCACCTCGACGGCAACCACGATCCCGCCCAGCGGCCATCGAGCGAGTGGCGGTTTCACCGCGACATCCTCAAGGCCCGCCCGGAGGTGCAGGCGATCGTCCACGCCCATCCGCCCTACTCGACCATGCTGGCGATCATGGGCATGGAGATCCCGCCGGTGCACTACATGGTGGCCGTCGCCGGTGGCGACACCATCCGCTGCGCGCCGTATGCGACCTTCGGCACCCAGGAGCTCTCCGAACACGCCGTCCGCGCGCTAGAGGGACGGCTGGCCTGCCTGCTCGAACATCACGGCATGATCGCGATCGGGCCGTCACTGGCAAAGGCGATGTGGCTTGCAGTCGAGGTCGAAACGCTGGCGCGGCAATATCACGGCTGCCTGCAGATCGGCACGCCGCCATTGCTGTCAAGTGCGGAAATCGAGAAAGTCCGCCTCCGCATGGCCGGATACGGCCACGCGGAGGAGTAACGATGCCATAGCGTTTTCGAGCGAAGTGGACACCGGTTCGCGTGAAGAAACTGCGTCAAAAAACAACAAAGCGGGTTACTTCGCGACGAAGCCCGCTTCCTTCATCAGCGAGGCATTCAGCTTGTCGTCCTCTTCGAGGAATTTCAGCATGTCCTTGCCGGTGAGGAAGATCGGCTTGAGCGCCTGCTTCTCCATGTAGTCCTTGTATTCCGGCGTCTGCGTCACCTTCTGGAAAAGGTCGACATAGAACGCCTGCTGCTCCGGCGTCACCTTGCCGGGCAGGAACATCGCGCGCAGCATCAGGTACTGCACGTCGAGCCCTTCCTCCTTGCAGGTCGGGACGTCGTTCCAGGATTGCGTCTCCGTGACCTTGGTTTTGTAGGAAATGCGCTCCTTGTCGAACACGCACAGCGCGCGGACCTGTCCGGCGCGCCAGACTTCGAGGTTTTCAGACGGGTTATTGACATTGGCTTCGGTGTGCTTGCCGACAAGCTGCGTCGCCGCCTCGCCGCCGGACTTGTAGGGCAGATAGGAGAACTTCGCGCCGGTCTTCTGCTCCATGAAAACCGTCAACACATGGTCCTCGCGCTTGGAGCCGGTGCCGCCCATCTTGAACGGCGAGCTCGCCGCCTTGGCGGCGGCGATGAAATCCTTCACCGTCTTCGGACCCTCGGCATTGTCCCACAGCACGAACTGGTCGAGCGCGACCACCGACACCGGCGTCAGGTCACGCCAGTTGAACGGAATCTTGGCCGACAGCGGCAGCATGTAGATCAGGGAATAGGCGACCAGCACCTTGTTGGGATCGCCGTCGCTGGATTTCATGTACATCAGCGCCTCGGCGCCGGACGCCCCGCCCTTGAGCGACACAACCATCGGCTGCTTCATCAGGTTGTTCTTTTGGATCGCCGCCTGCATCATCCGCGCCATCTGGTCGGAGGCGCCGCCGGCGCCGGCCGCGACCACGATTTCAATCGGTTTGGTCGGCTCCCAGGCGGCAAAGGCAGGTGCACCGGCGGTCATGGCCGCCAACACGGCCGCGGCTTTCAGGATATGTCCCACGTGCTTCTTCCCTATGTACTTGTTGTATTTTGACAAATTGGAGCTTCCCGCCGCTGCATTGTGCGGGGTAATGCGGGCGAGTTCAAGCCGGACCACGGCCATACCGCTTATGACTTTCGCATGAGATTGCAGGTTCTGGCTGCAATCTGCCGGCTTTCTACATTCGTAGAAAAGTGCGGGCTGCTATCACCCATTGCCTCATGCGATCAGGAGATTGTTCGGCCGGAGGTGCACGAGATGGAGATACGGCACCTGATGACGATTTCGAAGCCCGCGTTCTGATCGGAGTTCATCTTTCGTTGCACCGCCGCAACGCTTATCAGCAACGACCTCTGCGAAGCACAGATATCGTCTAGTTTCTGCTGTCAGCGCTAGAGCGCGTCCAACTAGTCGATGCGCTCGCAACTGTTCGCTGTGCGAGGGGAGCGGCCCCGCCCCTGCGTGAGCCGGAACTCGCGGGCAACAAGGGGAAGATCCTCGCTCTCCCGTGACACAGAAGAAAGACAGGCCTTCAAGGAGGGGTGATCTCAGGCAGACGACTTTTTATTGCCGTAGATGCATCGATCTTGGACCGGCACACAGGTTCACACCGCACGCGACTGTCGGAGTCATGGTCGATGCCTCGCTAAACGGAAAACAGGCGCTGCAGTCGCCCGCCAATCCGGAACTTTGTCTTGATATGTTTTCGTCGTCGATCTTCTCGCCCATACTTTCTTCTCTGCGATAACGTTACGGCACTTAGTGGAATTAAATCTAGCCGCGCTTCATCAGACATGGACTTAAAATTTGACTCCGAACTTGGCGAACCGGGCTTCGATCGAGTTATGAACGTTGGACTGATTTTCCATGATCTTGAAGGGTAGTTGATCGCCCCACAATCTCATCTGCGCGGGCGTCAACGGGACTTCATCGTCGGAAAGCGAAATAATCGGAATGTAAGACCTGAGAGCATCTTTCGCGAACTCCTCGATCAGAGGATTTCGTGCGTCGAAGAGGTGATCAAGATGCGGTATGACCAGAGACTTTGGCCTGCCTAGGCGCAAGAATCTTTGGAATACCGTCCGCTCACTTTCATCGGTCTCAAACAAGATATCATCGAATGCATGATCACGATCGAAGTTCTTCGGGGTGAGCACCAACTGATCGTTTAGAAGCGTGCGCGGCACGTCACGCATAAATTGAAAGAACTCACGTATCTTAGTGATGTTCCCGGTATTGTACTTCCCGCCAGGATCCATTCGAGTACCGCGCGTTCCGCTCGGCCTGACATATCCAACAAACGGCAAGTGTATTCCCATCGTCCTTTGTGTCCTCGTCCAGGCCAGTTCAAGAGACGCTGCATCAAAACCTTACCGACCACTTGCCTATGTTTTCGGGGCAAAGTCCGTAGAAGGGCGACGCAGCAATTCGCTGTGATCGATCGGGTAGCTGAGCTACCTCAAGAAAGGGTTTCAGTAATGAGTACGTTGGACCACTTCCTGCAGAAGAAGCACGTCAATCATGAACAGGCGCTTAATGCTGTGGCAAACCGCTTCGCGGTCCTGATCGTCGAAGCGGATTTGGCGGCGATCCGTCTCGACCATTTCCGCACGCTCTGCCAGCTCTTGGACGGTTCCGACACGCTCGCCTACGTCAGCGGCAAGGCTCTTTTCGCGTCAGCCATCCAGAATGCTTTGAACGAGCAGCACGATTTTCGGGAGGAAATCGTCGGCGTCAAGTTCGCCAACGATACTCCCGAGAACCGCGCCGCCTTCATGGCGAAGCTGGATGTCGAGCGTGAGCACCTGGAAGAGCTGATTACCCTTGTCCGCATGTTCTCGGAAACGCAGGCCTTGGCTCTCCTCGAACGTGTCGAGGAAGTTCTGTCCACCTCGGACGAGCTCCTCGAGCACAAGTGCAACACCGTGTTCAAGAAGATGCAGACGCGTTCGCAGCTCTAGCCTGCCACGTTAATGTATGGCCGTCGTGAGACATGACGGTCATACATTCTGCTTCCAGCGAAAATCGAGTGATTGCTGAGACGAATTGCAATTCTCGACGAAAGCAATGGTCGAATGGCAATACGGAAATGGCCATCGATCGACATTGGTTACGGAGCAACAAGCAAGACGCGAAGGGATTCTTGCTGAGTAAGGCGGAGTTTTCTTGCATGAGCTGGGTCACTACGTGGCGGCGAACGAATCCGGACTGGCCCCCGGTCACATCGTGCTCGAGCGTCGGATTGCAGGACGACGAGCGGCCGGTTCGTGATCGCAACGAGCACCTGCGGGAGCTCGGCATTGATCAGTGCGCGTTCATCTCCGCAGCGGGAGCGCTGGCCGAACTTCACTTCTGCGATCTGACCAATCAGCCCGCCTCCACCCAACCTCGCGGCTTTCTATTCGCTGTTGACGTGGAAATATCCCGAGCTCACCGCGGCCGGCGTGATAGGTCTTTGGCAGGATCGGTACTCCGCCCGCTTCACCGAAATCGAGAGCGCCGTTGAAGTCAACTTTGCGAGCGCGGCGACTTCCTCCTAGATGGCGTGCGCGTAGTACCAACCTATGTGCTCTCCCCCCTTCTGCGAAACAGGCACGAGCAGGATATGGAGATCGTACGGACTGCTTCTTTGTCCGTGAGGAGAAGGTGCGTCAGGAGTTCTTGAATACTGCCAGCCCGCAGTAACTCCCTGGAACATTGACGCAATTCGGCGCGCATTGTCTTCGCCACTGGCTATTCGGCGATTGTGGAGACGAACAACGAGGGGTGCGTCTCGCCGGTGAGCGACAAGTCCTCGCAAGGAAACGACGCCCAGGCCAAGTCCAGCTTTCCGGGAAGGTCGCCGGTCGTCAGGGTCTTCACGTCGGCCGTTTTCAGGGCCTTAGGCGAGCTCTCAGGCTCCCAGTTCGTACGGTAGGCCGCGCCCTTCTTGTGGTCGAAACCTTTGGCGAAACGGCAGGTCCAGCTCTCGCCCAAGCCCGCGCGGACCATGCCGCCACCGGCGAAAAATTCAAGAACTCAAGCATCGGTTGACTCCGCCCATCGAGTGCGGCCTGGCTTTCCGCCTATAACTTCTGCATAGTGATCCAAAGTCGAAGCGATTCTCTACGATCGCCATGACGCTGACGCCACCTCCGGAAGCCGAAGGCGATGTGGGTGGATCCCAAGCTGGTCGTGAACGTCGAGTACGCGACATCACGTCGGAGGGGTATCTGCGGCACTCGTCGTTCAAGGGGCTGGCGAAGAAATGAGCCTGTACCTGTCCGGAGTCGCCTCCGCGTAATCGCCCGGCTTGCACCAGGGGTTCTCGCCGTCTGGTGCCCTGATGCATTCCACATAGACGAGGTCGGCGACCTCCGTCTCCGTGGCGTTCGATCCGAAGACGCACCACCGGTCGGTACCCAACCGGGTGACGATCGAGCCTATCGGGTGCTGGAAATCGTCGTAGTAGCAGCTCACGTTTCGCCGCTCTTCGCCATCTCGACGGTCTGCAAGCTGTACACAGCGACGTCGACCGGCAACTTGACCGCCGCCGCGTGCTTGGTCCCTCGCTTAATCAGCCCAACGATGACGCCGCCGACCATGGTCTCGGCGATGCGAGCGTCATTGATGCCGGCGACGATCTCGTCGCGCAAGCCGCCAATGTCTCCGACGAAGATCACCGTGTCGCCGCCAAGCTCCGCCGCGGTGTCGGCCGCGATGTACGGGATCGCAAGCCGCGGGATCCTGATTACGATGTCGCCGTTCTCGACCGTGGCGATGACCTTGCCATCCGCCATCACGCCCTCCTGCTCTTGAACCTGCCGTCCGGCCCCCGCGTCGTCGGCGGCCTGCGCGACAGCAGCTTCAGCGTGCCGGCGTCGACGGTGATCTCCGGATGCCGCAGCATGACGGCGAGCGCGTCGGTGAGGTGGCGCTGTAGGTCGGCCTCCGGATCAGCGAATGCATCCTTCAGCGTGGTCGCCACAGAATTCATGATCTTGGCCTGGGCCTCTTCGGTGACCCTGCCGCGGACCTTTGACGACTGCGCTGCCGGTGGTCGGCAGCGGCCTGCCCCCCGGCGGGAAGGTAGAGACCAACCTCGCGGATGACAGCGGCGGCGTTGTCTTCATACTCCTGCAGCCGCGCCACCCGCCGCTTCCGCCGCCAGTCTGCGATCATCCAGACGCCGAGGATCATCAGGATCGACGCCAGGTAGAGGCCGATCGTGGCGGTGATCTCGTTCTGCGGGAACAGGTGCCGGTTCGGCGCGACGTGGATCATACCGAACGCAGCGACGGCGACGAAGAGGGCGCCGGCGAAGGCGACCCAGAGGCGCTCGGGGATGGTGAAGGTGGTGGTCATCTGATGCTCCTTATTGCCTTCACGGCGTCATTGATTCCGTTGTCGTGGTTGGCAGCGTCCTCCCGCGTGCATCGGTCATCGCGATGCCATTCTTTCGGATTCTTTCCACCCCACGATGATGGAGCACCGAACCGGCCTTCCCGACACGACTGATCGCCGCGGTGTCTATAGCTACCGCCAGCGCGACTAGGTCGACGTAACCGTCCACCAAGAACTCCGTCGGCTTGTCGGTCGCCTCTCCGTTGGCACCGCGGCGAAGGTAGACCCTCCCTTCTCGTCCTGGCGCTTCAGTTCTTCAATGATAGCTTCAAGTGTGGTCATCCCGCCCTCCTCGGCTGCAACCATTCCTTGACGTGCGGCACCAGGTCGGCGGAACTCCGTCCTTCGAGCGCTGGCGAGCAGAGTGTCAGATAGTGCGCAGTGAGGTTTCCGCGGTATGTGCGCTCGGCCTCTTCGCCGATGACGAACTCCCCGCCGAGCCCGCCCTCCGGCATCTTCGTTTGCCTGTCTTGAGGTCGAGACAGCCCTTCACCTTGAAAAATCGGGTTCGCTCACGCCGCTATCTCCTCTGTCCCGGCCGCCATCGCGGCCACCAGGAGGCCCCATGCCTCCAACTGTGCGACCGACTCGTCCAGGCCGCACGCCACCGCGCAGATCGCGCCAGCGGCGACCAGGCGGGCCATCATGGTCTTCTGCTCCTTCGACACCCGCCCGCCCTTGGCCTTCTTCATCTCGAGGAAGTAGGCCTACCTGGCGTGGATCACGAAGATGTCCGGCACGCCGGGCGTGACGCCTTCCTCGCGCATCTCCTTCGCGACCTTCGGGTGCCGGTGGCCGCCGTTGCCGATCGCGAACGCCACCGCGCCGGCGACCAGGCGAACGCGGATGTGCTCGTTGAAAAGCTGAACTTGGGCATCGTGCTCTTCGGCTTCGCCCTCTCCTTCGCTGGCATCCCGAGCAGGCGCGCGAGCTTCGGCGTCATCGCTTTCCAGCGGACGGCCTTCCTGCGCGAAGGGGTGCGGGCGAAGTAGGAGGGCATCAGGCAATGCCAGCGGGCGGTTCGACCTTGCAGAAGAACTGGAGCCCTTTTGCAACCGCGTCAGAAAGATCGTCGGCCTCGGCGGTACCATGCCATTCTACCCAGCGGCTATCGCCCCACTCCCTGACGTAGACGACCTGAGGCCCATCAGCGGCGCCACGGTACCGAGTCCACCAGAGTCCTTCGGTGATGCCGGCGAGATATGCCGGGCACTCAGCCATATTCTCAGCCATATTCTCTATGATGAAGCTGCCGATGTGTCCTGTCGTAACGGCATTGGACAGGTTGTCCTTGATGCCGATCGAGCACAGGAACTCCTGCGACTGTCGCTTGGCGTTGGCGACCTGATCGATAAAGTCGTCTGTCAATTCAGCCTCCCCTTGTCGCCTTCACACTCCTCGTATGGCGCCACGATCCGGTCGGCGACCGACAGGAACTACATCACCGACTGCAGAGTCGGGAGCGAGAAGATGTCGCCTCCGGAAAGTTCGCCGGCGACAATCCGCGGCAGCAGCCGGTCGACGAGGCGCTGACCGATCTCGTCGGGACTCAGCCAGTGAGCGTGACGACACCCTCGATCGCCGGCACAATGGATCCAGGCACTTCGAACAAAACGTTGATCTTCAATTCAGCCTCCCTTTTCCGGACGCACACGCGCGTCTCGGTCTCGGTAGCTCATGGTCGCACCATAGTCGGCTCGATCGCCGCTGCCCGTTCCAGCACCTCGACGACATCAGGAATGGCGTCTTCATCGAGCGACATCACGCACATCGATGCGATGTCCTGTCGGTCGTTCAGCCAGAACAGGATCTTGCCCGCCGTCGCGTAACTGCGCGGTGGCGTATCCCTCGGACCGCAGTAGCCCGAACAGCTGATGCAGGAGCGACTTCATGCGCTCGATGGCGGGGTTTGCTATCTCAGCCACAGCAGCCACCGCCGGCATCGTTGCGACGAGTGCGGTAGCGCCGGCACCGGCGATGAGTTGACGACGGTCCATCAATTCAGCCTCCGCTTTCTCTCCGCCTCATCGACCAACCACGCCTTGAACAAGGCATCGTGCGGGTGTAGGTAAATGTCGACGTTCGGCGTCGACAGCGCGCGGGAGATGACCAGCAGGTTCGACAGCGGGCCCATCGCGATGACCTCGCCGTCCTGCACGATCATGACGCGGCCTGGAAATTGGTTGGGCGCGGCGTGGATACGTTGGGTCACGATGTCGTCTCCAGTGGCGGGTGCAGTTTGTTGTGGTGGTCGATGCGTCGCGCTGCTCGGCTTCCGTCAGATCGCGCCAGCGAACGATGAAGTCGCCGACGCGCGGGCGGCAGACCATCCAGAGCGATTCGGCGCCGTCGTCGACGTCGGTGGTGCCGGCGGGATCTCCCATCACCTCCTCATTCCGAGCGAGAGCTTCGGCTCCAACTCGATCACCAGCGCCGGGTCGAAATCCGGATTCTCACGGCGGCCGCCGAGCTCCGGATATCCCCTCGGGTTCGAGACGATCCTGGCGTTGCAGACGGTGTAGTCGCGGTTGCCGTGGATGTGACCGTGCAGCCAAAGAGAAGGTGCCGCGTCGCCAGTCATCAGGCGCTCGAGGTCAACCGCGTAGCACCAGTCCATTTCGCGGATGCGCTCCGGATGCGCAGGATCGTAGCCGAGCAGCGAGCGGCGCGACGGGGCCATGTGCGTGACGACGACCGCGTCCTGATCGGCGGGACGGTCCGCCAGCGCGCTCTCGATGAATCTGACCGACGCCTTGTGGGCGTCGACGGTCTGCCCCGGCGTCAGCCTGTCGCGCGAGCGGCCGGCGCCGGTTTTGATGCACCTGTAGTCGTTCATCGTGCGTCCGGCGGCGCGCACCGCTTCGGCGTGCGACATGTAGGGCGGGCGCACGGACATGTCGGTCCACATCGTGCTGCCGATGAAAAGCACGCCCTCGATCTCAACAGCGGAGTCGTCGAGCAGGATGATGTCCAGTTCGCGCGCGACCTCCGGCATCAGCCTGCGCTGGGCGTCCCAAGTGGTTTTCATTTCGGGGTGACGACGCAGGATCTTGGGATTGCCCTCGCTGTAATAGTCGTGGTTGCCGGCCACATAGATCAAAGGCCGGCTCCGGTCCGAATACAGATCGCGCACGCGGCGCAGCGCGACCGTCCCCGGCGCGGCCGCGTCGCCGGCAACAACCGTCACGTCGGCGTCGACGGCCGGCATGCTCGCGAGCGCGTTGCCGGCGATGTCGAGATGCAAATCGCTAACCAGGTTTATGCGCAGCGTCACGGCGTCACTCCTCCGTTCGGATCCGGGTCGCCCTCAAGATCCGACAGCGGCGGCAGCTTCGCGAGGTGCGCCTTGATCTGATTGAGCCGCAGCGGCGCCCAGCCGAGGACGTCGACGCCGATGTCGGCGCTCCGCTGGGTGCCAGCGAGACGCCCGTGGCTGTGGCCGAACAGGTGGAGGGTCGAACCCTTCCGCATCGACGGCCAGACGCGCATCGCGTAGTGACAGAGAACGAGTCGTGTCGATTCCACCGAGCACAGCAGGATATCCTTAGGCGGCGTAGCCCACGGCAGCGCCAGCGTGTTCGGGCCGTCGTGATTGCCGATCACAAGGTGCTTCCGCCCCTGCAGGCTGTCGAACAGCGCGCGCAATTCCTTCGCGTCGCCGGCGCGGTGGGCGAAGTCGCCGAGCACGATGACGTCGTCATTGTCGCCGACGACCGCGTTCCAGGACATCTTCAGGACGTTGTTCATCTCGCGCACGTCGGCGAACGGGCGCTGGCACAGCCTGATGATGCCGGCATGGAAGAAGTGCGGGTCCGCGATCAGGAACGTGCTCACGCTGCCAGCCTTTCCGGTTCGACGACGCGCAGCTTCGGAGTCGTCGTTCCGATCACGCCTGCGCGCGCCCTTACCTGTCTCGTGGTGCGCGCAACAAGCAGGCCTGCAGTGAGATCCGGACCGAACGTCCGGTAATGGAGGCGAATCTTGCCGTCCTCCTCTGCGGTCCAGGTGCGATACGCGACGCCGAGATTCCACGCGCGACGGCACACCTGATCCGGGGTCCTCCCGGTCAGCAGCAGTCGCGCCGTGCGCTTCGAACCGAGCAGCGGAAAATTCGCGCGGATGATCGCATCCTCCTCGGCCGTCCAGCGGCGTCTCGCCTTTGCGCGGGCGGACTGGACGCCGTGCCGGTGAGCAATGACCTTGATTGTCCCGATCGAGCGATGCGGCAGCAGAGCCTGCACCGCGCGGCAGCCGACGGGATAGAGCCGATGCAAGATCTCGTATTCGTCGTCCGACCACTTCGTCATCGCTGATACGCCTGCACCACTCGATAGTTCAGACCGTTCTCCGTCATCTGAGCCTCCGGCGGAGAAAAGCCGAATCCTTGCAATCCGAAGGATTCATTGGATCGATAATTAACACATGTTCCCGTATAGTACAAGCGCGGTACATATTGTGTCCTACGAACCAGAAGGAAGAGCAGATCATGGCAGGAGGCAGCCACACGAACTTTGAGAGCACCGCATTCAGCGTCGGCGCCGTTGCCGGAGCCGCAACGATCGCTGGCGCGCTCGGAGCCGGGCTCGCCGACTTGCGCGCGCAGCGCGCGGCGGCGAACGCCGGCTGGCGCGAGCACCAGTTGCGCGCCGCGCTCGAGTTGTCGGAACTGCTCCGGCGTCGCGAACATCGCGTCAACCGCGCGCAGCGCATCACGATCGCGCGATTCGAGCGCGAGCGCGCGATCGCACGGGCCAACCGGCATCTGTCGCGTAGCTGAGAAACCCCGGGGAGCCCTCGTCGAACGCCAGCGAGGGCTCCGCCGGCCACATCTGCAGGCGCGGCAGGCGCTGCACGGGCCGCACGCCAGGCAGCGGGAACATCTGCTGCAAATGGGCAGAAACGGCCTTTTCATCGGCCCTAATGAGCGCGAGGCACTCGTCGCGCGTCAGACCCGGCAGCCACTCTCTCAGATCGATCGGAATGTCGCGCGCCGCCAACGGCACCGGCCGGCCGGCCACGACTGAGTCCGCCGCCCAGGTCATGATGCGGTTGGCGACCTCGGCGTAGATCGCCTGGCGATCGAAGCTGTCGGTCGCCTCCCCGTTGTCGTACGGGCGCACCTCCGGAATCTCCTGTGGAGAACCGCTATCGCCGACCAGCACACGGTCGATGAGGCGCAGCGGCGCCACTGCCATTCTGCCGACGACGCGCCCGAACGCGCGCAGCGCAGACACTATTGATCCCACGATAGCTCTTAGCATAGCGGCTCTCCCTGCTGTTCCGAGGAAAACTCCGTCGAAAAGCTGCAAGAGGCAAACAGCAAAAATTTTGCAAGGATTCACGGTCAAGGATTCACTGCCTCTTGACTTTGGCACAACCTCTGTCTCAGATGTAGCCCTAGCGGTAGATATTGTCGCCTTCTAATCTCAAGGACTCGAAGTGCCGAAGAACACAGAGATCCCTGCCACCCAAGGCGGCCGCATCCGCTGGGTCGGCGAACTCCTCTACCCTCTCGTCGGATGGCGCATAAACATCGCCTGCGACCTCGGGATAGGCCGGTCGACGCTCTACAGATATTTGGCGCGAAAGCGCCCTGCGCCCGGCATCGATGACCGCCTGATGCTGCTGATGGCGCGCGAACGCCATCGCCGCCCACAGCCGCGGCCGAGAGATCGCCAAAGCCGAGGAGATGTTCGCCATGAGATGGGCCACACCGCACCAACCTCACGCGCCAAAGACTGACGACCACAATGACCTTTATGCCTTCGACTTCGGGCTTCGCGCGCGCCACGAAATTATCCGACGCAGATCCCTGCGGCCCGATGGACAGGAATGGCGATCACTGGACCGAGGACCAGATACTCATTCTCGCCTGCTTCGTTCGCGACGAGGGACTCTCCAATTCGGCCGTTGCCCTGCGCATGGGCCGTACCGAGGGGTCGATCATCACCGCTGTCTCGCGCTACTGCGTCCGCGATCCGAGGGCGAAGCTGCGGCCATGCCTCGGAGATGCGTGCCACGGGAAGAGATGTTCTTTAGCCTGAATAGGGGCAATCGCATCTGCGCGAAGTGTTCGCGGCAGAACTATTTGGAGTGCTGGTGATGGCGGCACGCTGGCCCAACTATCCGCACTGGGAACGGCTCGTCTCGACGTTCCAGCGGACCGATGGATCCGCATGGCGCACCGCGGGGGCCGCCCTGCTCGGCTGCGAGAAGAGTACGCTCCGTGCGCTCGTCGATCGCAATATGCACCCGGACGACGTCCGAAAGCTCGACGCGCTGTTGGTCGATCATCTGCACCGCTACGCCGAGGATCTGCGGCGCCGTGCGGACGACGCCTGCTACTCCGCCAACGCAGTCGGGCGCGCAGCCAACGAGGTCAGCTCATTCGACATCGATGCATGGATGCGCGAGTGCGAGCCGCTGGACGAGTTTGCTCACAATGCCATAGCCGAACTGTTGGAGGACGCATGATGTCGCGCATTGGAGGTTTCCCCAGGTTCAAGCGGCCGGATCACAAGCCGGCGCCCGTGGTGCCGGTCGCGGCGGCGCCGACTGCCGTCGAGCAGCGGGACGAGCAGCAGGCGAAGCCGAGCACAAGATTTCCGCGGCTGCCGACGTGGCCCGCGACGTCGCCTAGGCCGCCTGGGATCTGGGTGCCCATTCCAGCCGAGCCAGCGGCTCTGATGCCGGTGGCTGAGCCGGAATTCGACGAGGAAGGCAGGCGCATCATCACGACGCCGCTGGCACCGCCGCCGCGGCGTTCAGGGGTAATGTGGCAGCCGACGCCCGCCATCGATCGGACCCCGGCGCCGGCCGCGCCGCCGACGCGACTGCCAGGGGCGGGGCTGATGGCGCCACCGCCACCGTTATCACCACCGCTGCCGCGCCTGTCGATGAACGACGCCGGGAAATTTCCTCTTCGGCCTATCACCAAGCCGCAGCAGCCGGTGCCCGCCAGCACACAAAAGCCGACGCTCACGGCCGACGACATCCCGTTTTAGATCGTCGTTCCTTGGAAATTCCGACTAACAAGCGGAATTCGTAGCAAAAACAGAGGGATGGCTGCTCTGGAGGAATCAATTTTCCAGCTGCCATTCCTCCCCAGGACGTGATTTCGCGGATTCGTCAACTAGGGAGGCGAATCCGCAGGTAAATCAGTTACTTGCAGCCGAACTCGGCAAATAAAATTGCAACTCCTGTCACGCCTCTTCAGCTCCCATATTTCGGCTCCCAAAAACTTCGAACTGGGGGTTGAAGGATGGAATGGGGCGACATTGCTCCTTTGAGCACGAAGACCATTCGGCTGTTGGAAGGTGATCTCTGCGTTCTTGCCATCAACAAGTACGGCCTGCAGGTCGACGACGCCAACTGTATTGCACCATGGTCCTGCGCCCGACGAACATCGCGCTCAGGACTATGCAGGCGCGGATGGATGCGATCTGTCAGCTGTATAATTGGGCGGGACCCGCTGGCGTTGATCTGAAGGCTCGGATCGAGAGCGGAAATTTCGGCCATCCGGATTTTTGTGTGGAATTCCTAGGTTTAGACTCGTCGCCTTGACTATATAATCAGGATTATTATAATCCATATTATATTGATGGAGCGGTCTATGTTTGTCGGTCGCGAACAAGAATTGGTGGATTTGGACCGGGAATTTCGTACCTCACGGGCCTCGCTGTGCATCGTCTATGGCCGCCGCCGAGTCGGCAAATCGACGCTCCTACAGCACGCCGCAGAACACCACGGCAAGTTCGTCTATTTCCAAGCGACGAAGGTTGATGAATCCCTAAATCTCTCAGCCTTCAAGTCGGAAATCGCAAGAACCATCGGGGCCGACCCCCTGCTCGACGGCATCGGCGACTGGGCAAGCGTGTTGCACTATCTCGCACGCGCTGCCGAGACTCACCGCGGGCTTGTCGTCATCATCGATGAATTTCCATATCTGTTGGATGGCAGGGATTCGCTTACCTCGGTCATCCAGAAGTTTTGGGACAGCAAGGCAGCGGAACGGGGCAACCTGAAGGTCGTGCTGTGCGGTTCATTGATCGCGCACATGGAGAGCCTGCTTTCGGAGCGCAATCCTCTCTACGGAAGGCGGACGTTTTCACTCTCATTGGAGCCGATGAGCCTGCGGGAAGCCGCCGAATTCCTCCCCGACTACTCTGCGGCCGAGCAGATCGCGGCGTACGCGACGTTCGGCGGCATCCCACACTACCTGCAGATGTGCGACCCTCACGCCCCTCTTCGGGAGAACATCGAGCGGCTGCTGTTGGCGAAGACTGGCGCCTTGTTCGAAGAGCCCGAGTTCCTGCTGCAATCGGAACTCAAGGAACCTCGCCGGTATGCGTCGATCGTAGCCGCTATCGCCCGCGGCGGAACGAAGCTTGGCCAAATCGTCAATCGCGTGCCCGGCATGAAGGACACGGCGCAGATAACACCCTATCTCGAACCTCTGATCCGGATGAGGATCGTCGAGCGGATACGCTCGCTCGACGCCGATGAAAATTCACGGGACAATAGGTACTATGTAAGCGATCCGCTGTTCCGGTTCTATTACAGGTTCATTCTGCCGAACGCGTCCCCGATCTCTCTCGGATTCGGAGGAGAAGTCTACGAACGACAGATCCAACCTCATCTCGCGGACTACATGGGCTGGGCATTCGAGCAGGTTTGTCGCGACCACATCCGTTTGCACGCGCAGGAGCGTTTCGGCGCGCCGGCGTCGGAGATAGGCAAGATCTGGGGACCCGACTTCGACATCGATATCGCCGGCAGCCTCCTGGATCAGTCGAGACTCTTCGGCGAATGCAAGTGGGAGAACGCCCTTATAGGCGAATCGATACATCGGGATCTGCTCGAAAATATATCCAAATCGAAGTTCGCCACGGAAGGAAGGACGCAAAACACCGTATATTTCTCCCGCAAGGGCTTCACCGATGGCCTCCGCAAATTGGCGGCCACGGATGCGAGCGTTCAGTTGATCGGCACAGATGAGCTTGTCAAAGCGCCCGCATATGGATGGAATGGTCCTTCGGGCCCTTGAGCCGTCATAATAACCCGGCCCGGATCTTTGCCGGCTATATAAAATGTCGAGCGGCGTTTTGCTGACTGGCGAGCCTCCAAACGTTCGCACGCCCATGGCGTCATTCCACACGATAATCCGGATAGCCGAAATTTCTTCGAAAGAGATGAAGTCGTCGCTTTGCGCACAGACTTGCGGAAGGCAAGCTGGGCTTCATTGGAAAGGCCCTCGCGCAAGACATTCTTCCTGATCGTGATCTCGCCGACCACGTTCTCTTTGAAACCGTCCAGCCGCCGGCGGTACTCACGCGAACCGTCCGGTGACGACGCGCGCAGCGCGCAAGGGAGGGTCCGCGCCGCAGGCGTGGATGCCCTTGCGCGCGAGCACGGCGGTGCCAGGGTCTTGAGCGGGAGGGAGGTTCCGGGGATCCGTCATTGATCCCTGGTGAGCCTGAACAGAGGTTTTGTTTGCTGATCTTCGTGTGGGAGTGCGCGATGAAAATTTGACGTTGAGCGCACCGGCCTGAAGGCGGCGGGCTTATCCTCACGGTCGAAGCGGACCGACATTCACGACGGACTCGGGATACCGCTCATTAATCAGCCGGTACTGCCTGATGAGTTCTCTTAGCAGTCCCTTGTCCGCCGGAGCGATTACGCCGTTGCCCGGCTTGTCGATCTCGGGAAAGAATTTCCGCGTGAACGGGATGAACGCTCGCTTGCGAACGTCGATGAAGAAGGGCGACTGATCGCCATTTTTGGTCGCCCGTTCGCCAGTGACCTGTATGACGCCGACAGGCAAGGCGTCGCCGAACTTCTGAACCTGGGATGACGTATAGACCCCCAACCACCAGACCTCGCGAAGACACCGGCGCCGTTGTAGCAGCCGAAGCCTCCTGATTGAAGGCCCCAAATTACGCAGGCCGCGTGCCGTATCGGCCCTGGGACGTCTGGGTCGGATTCATAGGGGAAGAGCGTCCAGACGAAGTCGCCAGACCGCACCGGAATAGTGTTCACCGGAAGAGGCTCTTGCGATGCTCGTATTCTTCGTCGGTTTCCCCGGGGTCGCGCTGCATTTCGTAATGGTCAAGACTGAAGCGGGGCATGTGGGACGATAGGTCGCCGAGAGCCTCAAGGTACTCCGCACGGCGTCGGACAAGGCTCTCCAACAGGGTCGTCACATCAACCTTGTCGATTGCCGCAGCTCGCTTCGCAACCTCGAAGACATCGTCGCTGATCTCAATTGTGCGGGTGGCCATGTCTGATTTCCGGAATCCTGACTTCCTGAACAACATAGTGCACTCGGCCGTGACTCGCCACAGTCCGTGCGGAGCCAATTTGGCAAGAAGCTGTTGCCAAATTGGAAATTTCCTTAAGCGCCGCAAAATCAAGGATTTATAGAAAGACCCCGCGTCCATAGCGGTGGAGAGGCTCAGTCCATCGTTAGGTCGAAGAGAATGTCCGACCTCGACCCCACCCCGATGGACCGCACCCAGATCAGGCATCTCGAAGATATCCGCGAACTGTGGCGCGCTACGACTCCTCACGGCTCTCCAGGAGAAATTCCGGGGCGCCATGGGCTGGAAGCAGGTGGGTCCGCACGAATACCTGACGAGCTATTGGACCGACCCGGTCACCGGCAAAAAGCAGATGAACTCGCTCGGCCGACGGTCGCCGGCGACCGAGAAGAAAAAGGCCGACTTCGACCGCGGTCGCGCCGAGGTCGACAAGGCGGCCGCCGAAATGAAGCAGGAGCTCGAGCCCTTGATCCGGGTGGGACGGGCGTTGCGGATCGGTCGGCTGGAGCCGATCGCTGGCGACGTGTTGCGCGAACTGGCCACGAACGAGCTGCTCGGGCCGAAGCTGATGGTGATCGGCAGCGCCGCCATCCCTCTTTACGAAGCTTCCGCCGGCGCCATGCTGCCGATGGCGATCATGTCCCGCGGCGACCTGGACCTCCTGTCGTCGGCAGACAGCCGCCGGGAAACGCTTGAGGAGTTGCTTCAGGTCATTCTGCGTGCGGACAAGTCTTTCGCGCTCGTTGAAGACCCCGTCCCATCGCTCAGGAATGCTCGTGGCTTCCGGGTCGACCTTCATACTCGTCAATCATTGGTGCGGTCCATCGATCAGCTTGACGGGGCCTCCGAGGAGCAGCTGTCGGTGCTCCACAGCCTGCTCGATCTTGAGCCCGTTTCGGCGGTTACGATCGCCCAGGACGGCGCCCCAGTTGGCATGACGGGAATGGACCCGCGGGCCGTCGCGATCACGAAATACGCGCTCGCGACGCTGGATCCCGACAGGGACGGAGCCGCCCCTCGCCACGCCAAGGACCAAGCCTTCGCCGTCGGCCGACTGGTCATGCGGTTCGGGTCGAGACCATTCGAGGACGAACATTTGGCCGCGTTTCCCGCCTTCGCCGAATCCATTGAGACCGGCGATCCGGGAATCGCGGAGACCATCGGCAGATGCCTGCGGCCGTAGGCCGCTATTCGTGGCGTTCGTGTAGGTCGCGTTTGTCACATGAATCGCGCGTGGATTTCAGTCCCCCGGTAGAATCAGCTTACGGATCGAATCCTTGGAAAAAGGACGAGATGCCGAAGCCGACGAAGGACTGGGAGAAGATCGACAACGGTCGCCGCAAGCGCCCGGTCCGAACCCGCGCGTCCTCGTCGCCTTCGGGCAAGAAGCGCCTCCGGATCAAGGAAGCCGCGAAGAGCCGGATCAGGGATATCATCCTCGACTGGGACGAGCCGAATTTCACGTGGGATCTACTCTTGGAGAAGATCAACAAGGAATTCGGCGGCAAATGGTCGGCTTGGGCCGTCGGCAAGCACCGCGAGCTTCAGGAATATTTTCAGATTACCAAGGACCGGATCCGAAAGGAGAAGGCGGAGCGTGCGGGCGCCAACGACGACGACGAGATCTGCACGCTGGCGCCCGGAAGCCGGCCCGGCATGCCTGCCGAGATCACGATCGGACCGCTGTACGAATCCACGAGCGACGTCGACGACCCGCGCCTGGTGCCCACGCCGGCCGAAAAACGCCGCGGCAGGCGTGCGGACTACGTCACGGTCTGCAGGCGCCAGGTCGAGCGGGTGCGCGAACCCGGCAAGCTGATCTGAATGAATCGCGGGTTTCTCGTCACCAAGGGGGGGAAGTAACGGGGGCGTTCCAGGAATCTGGCGCACGTGTGACGGCGTCACGCGTATGCACAGGGTAACTTAGAGTGCGATAGCGGGAAGCTAAGACGAGTTAGCTTCCCATCAGAATGCATGCACGAGAACGCTGACCGAACTAGCGCCCGGAGCCCGCCGGATCCCGAACGTGACCAGGCGCGCGCAAGCCGAAGGGCACCCGAAGCCTCGCGGGCCCCGGATGCCCTGCGGTCGAATCCCAATGATGGCAGTTTGATCCCAATACTCAGCGCCGCTGCGGCAGCCGGCGGCGGTCGTCCGGAACGATCGGCGTGATCAACCGGGCGGCCCCGACCGCGGAGCGCCGCGCCTGCGGGCGACGGAGAGCTTGCCCGCAGGCGCGCATTCCGCTATATCCGCAGCATGATTTCGAGCCGCGACACACGCCAGATACGACGCGCCTGAGAGCCTTCTCTCCGGCGCAGCACTGGTTCGTGCGGCAGGGATTTATACCCCCTTAGTTGGCAGTGGACGACTGTCTGCGGCTCGGTTCGATTCCGAGGCGCCGGACCAATCCGTTAACTTGTTCGAGCCCGAATCCATGGCATGGTCAGATACGCGGACGTCTCACATGCCCCACTCTTCCGGGGTCTGCAGCTGTTTGAGGATCTCCGAGCGCTGCTGCTCGGCAACGCGCGGGAGCTCGCGCTAGGCCTGCAGGATGATCGAGAGCGCGTAGAGGCCGAACGCGCCGGCCAGACTCAGCGAGATCAACCAGCGAGCTGCTCCCCTCAAAATGGCCGCGATCATCTCCCTGGACGCCCCTTCAAAATTGTGAGCCGGCGGGATCTACGCCGCCGGCCTCGTGCGTGCGCTGTCCGCGTCCGGATTCCGCGCCGCCTCGATCCTGGCTTTCTCGATTTCGTGAGCGTAGCCGTTGATATTGAATTGTATGGCGCCGACGGCGGCGAAGATGTCGTCTCCATCACGCGACGGCATGCCGCAATGCAGGCGCCTCAGATCCTGAAAGTGGCGCGCCAGCGACTTGATGTAGCTGTCGAGCGAGATGCCCTTCTTCCAGTTGTTAGAAGCCCGCCAGCTGCCGTCCGGCAGGATGCGGTGCTCGTGCATGTAGCGGGCGGCGACTTCCTCAGCCAATGGCGACAGGTGTCCCTCGAAATCGATCTTGTCGATGTCGGCGTCGCGGAACGCTCCGGAGTTGAATACAGTGCGGTCGGTCGTTTGTGCGCTCTTCTCGGCTGTCACAGTCCGCATTCCTTCCTGAAAAAATCAATGTCGGCGAGCTCGCGCTCGGTGCACTCGGATCGCGGCACCCATTCGAATGTCCCTCCGGGACCGGCATCAGCACGCAATCCCTGGTCGGAACGCTCGCCCGCATCGCGCGCTGCGCGGCGAGCCGGCAACGGTAGAGGACCATGTCGAAGACCTTCCCGCTCATGCTGCAGCCCTGTACGGAAGCGGCACCGGCCAGTTGACCGAGTGGCGGCCGTCTTCGTAGCCGTCGGCGTGGAGCGCCACTGACCGCATCTCTTTGATGGCACCGGGGAAGTGCAGATGTGCTTAGGCGTCGCCGGGCACCGGCTGGGTGAACGACCCGACCTTGACGCTGCCGACGCGCTTGACGGCGTCGTGGTTCACGTGGCCGAAGATGAACCAGCGGTACGTCGACGCGCCCCAGTAATCCGGGTTCACCTCGGACATGGCGCGGGCCATCATCTCCGGCTTCATATTGCGGCCGTGCATCGAGCCGATGTAGCACTTGCCGAATAGACACCAATAGAAGTCGAAGTCCCAGCCTCGATTTCGATCTTCACGCGCGGATTGCTGGCGAAGTACATTGCCACAGCGATCGTGAGTGCGACAGCGGTCTCCTGATCGTGGTTGCCGCGGAGGTTCTTGACCTCGACGAAGTCGTGCTTCTGCAGCGCCCGCTCGATGATCCGGATGTAGGTCTTGACGCCAGCGATGAGCACCTTCGGGTGCCGGCTATCGACGTCGAGCTGGTGGCCGGACGCCGGGGTGACGTTGCACTGGTCGTTAGCGTGAAAGAAGTCGCCGGGGTTGAGGATGAGGGCGTGGCCGGCCGGCTTCGCGCGGTCGACCGGATCGTCGACGCCGCCGTAGACGCGGGCCGTCACCTCGTCAAGGTCGTTGGCCTGGCCGGTCTCCTTGTCGTCCGAGAGCAGCCCGAGATGAAGATCGACGAGGGTGTAGACCTGCATCTTGTCGTTCAAGGCCATTGGGGCCTCGATAATCTTGCTGACGGGCAAGTACTCCTTGAAGGCCGTCCGGATCGCAGCGAACTGCGATTCCAGGTCGGCGGCATTGGCCTTCAGCTTGAGCCAGTCCTGGCGAACGTTCTGATCACCGTCGCAGTTGACCGTCATCCGATCGATGTACATCCCCCGGCGGTAGCTCGGAGAACCTCGGGCCAGCCTCGTGGCCCGGCACAATCGTTTGGCTCTTGAGGATGCCGCCGCCGGTTGTCGTCTTTACCGAGCGGACTTCGAAGCCATCCTGCGCCGGCTCGTAACCGGTCATTCCGAGCCTCGCCGCCCGCTTCATGTGATGGCCGACGGTGCTCTTGGCCATCCCGAGCGCCTTCATCGCCTGCGCTGCGATCCGAACTTCTCGACGGCAGTTCTTCGCGGGAGCGAGCGGACGGCATCAGTAGCCTCGATACGCGAAGATACGGTTTCGGGGGTAGACGGCCTCGCGTACAGCGCTGAGGTGGTTTCCTGAGATGACGACCACGCCGCCGTCGGCGACGCCTGTGACGATGCCGACGTGGCCGCCGCCGCGGCGATGCATGACAGCGAATGGCGTCCGGACCAGATCCGCTCTGGCTTAATCGCGGGTGGCGGCGCGCCGATCTGGCGCCGATACTTGTGGGCCAGCTCGTGCATGTGCTGACGTTCGCCGTCAGTCAGGCCGGCGACGGCAACGTTGCGTTCCCTGAGTTGGCGCCGGAAGCGCTTGTCGGCACTGCCAGACGACATCGAGAAGGCGCCGAGCCGTCCATAGACGTGAGCGTCTACCGTTGCGGCCCGGGAACTTCCAGATGCCGGAGGCCTTGTGGCCGTGCGCGTCGAGCTTGACGAAGCCGTAGTGGGCCGCCTCGCCAGCGCCCTTCCCCTTCTTGTTGCGGGCGATCCGGGCCGAGACCTTCTTGATGAACTCGGCAGGCAGGCCACCATACTTGTTCTTCGAGACGAATGTCGGAAGCCAGATGCGCTTGCGGGTTGTGCCCGGATCGCCTGGGCCGCGCACACCGCCATCGAAGATGTACTTGAGGTACTCGCTCTGGGTCTCGGCGATCGAGAACATCACCACGACGCTGTCGCCCCGCAGCTGCCGTGTGGACGACTGGTACGCGCCCTTCCTGATCGTGAACGGCGTCGGCTTGTCGACGTACTTGTTCAGCGCATCGAGCGTGCGGTCCTTGGCATTGAGGCCCTTGGCCTTGACAGTGCGCGACGACGACGCCTGGATGGCGCCGGCGATGCCGTTCATGTTTCGCTCGAACTGCTGCTGGTCAACCTTGAACACTGGCAGGCCCTCCCGCAGCCGCACCGGCCTTTGCGAGCAGCGCCTTCACGGTGGTTCGGCAGCCGCGGTCGGTAACATCACCGACGGACAGCTGCTCGACGACCTTCTGCACCAGGTCCGGGATGTCGATCGAGAGCTCACCGGTCTGGTAGGAGGCGAACACCGCCTCGCGCAGCGCACGGTCGAAATTCTGGATCGACGGTTGGCCGGCTGAACGCATCCGCCGGCGCTGCGCGCGCTTGCGCTCGGCCGGCGACATTGCTGCTGATGAGCCTTGTTCCATCATGGCCGGCAATGTGCCGGCCGAAAATCCATCAAACTACAGCCGTGTGACGGGTCACGCCGGTGCATCTGCGTAAAATCGATTCCGGCTGCGTAAAAAGCATCTTCGGAGCACTTCCCTGCGTAAATTCGATTCCGGGCTGGCTACCATGCAAAGAAAAAGCCCGATGACGAATGCCACCGGGCCTGAGTTTACCCACCAACAGCGGGTCAACCCGCCATCGATGACGGCATCACTGAGTCCAAGCTCGGACAAGGTCAACCGGCGATCTGAAAATTAATTGGCCCGGCGCGCGGGGTCGCGGCCGGGCCTGGGGGTCTGTCGGCTTCCCGCCAAGGATTCTGCCGACATGTGCTGACGTTTCAGCGTCGCAAAGAGACGATCGCCCCGATCCCAGCAATCGTCAACCGCGTTCTGCTAAAAAATCGTGGACTCCGTTTTCCACGAAGACGGCCCGATTTGCGGGGCCGGTGGATTCGGATTCCTCGCCCTGCCGGTCTGCCGGATCCAGCAGTCGATTCCGGAGCCTGCGCAGCACCCGCAACACTTGCGCCCGGTCGAAACCTCGGCTTTCGAGGTCAGCCAGTGCCGCGGAGACGAACCTGACCTCCGGCCCTGTCATGGACAGAAGGTCGGGAGACGACGCGAGAGCGGTGACCAGAGACATGCCGATATCACGGGCTTCCGGCCGCCCAAGGCGGTCGAGCTCGTTCCGCCAGGCTGCCGTCCGGGCCCGGGCCTTGGCCCTGCGGATCGCCGGGTCCTGCTTCTGACGTGTGGGTACGAAGGCCCGCGACGGCCGGTCCGGATCCCGCCAGAACTCCGATTCCTTCCGCCTGTCGATCTGGTCGACGATCTTGGCGACGTCCGACGGCCGCAGGCTCATGTTGGTTCTCTCCAGGCTACACGAAGACCACGACACTCTGGTTCCACCTCCTGCAACTTTCAAGTCGTTTTCGTTGCCGGAGAACCTTTGAGTTGATCTGCAGGCCTCTTGGGGCCTGCATGGGGTCACCGGAGACCACCTGATGACCACCGACCACCATGGCGTCACCGGAGCATCGATCTGATGACCACCGGTGGGCCCTGCCTGACGTCGCCGGAGAGCCGCAGGCGACCACCGGAGAGGATGTTTCGATGATTGTGGGTTGGCCGGATCCCGGGAGGCTGTGTCAGCAGGCTGTCTGCCGCGTATCGGCTCAATGTCGACGGTGATGCGACCAGGCGGACCGGTCGAGCAGCATCGCGGCACGGATCATCGGATCATCCTCGTCCAGATCAACCAAGTCACCGTCGTGCAGGTGCTGCGTGGCGCTGCGCCACTCGTCGACCACGAGGCGCCACATCTCTCGGATGCGACAGGCTTCCTGCCAACGTGTTAAAGTGCCCTTGTCCACGACCCACGGAGGAGCTTGACGGTAGGGATGGGGCGGATTCAGCACTGGAGCGACGGTGACAGGTGTATCCTTCGGCTCAACGTCCGTTGTTTCGTTGACGGAGACCGTTTCGGGAATGCTGTCAGGAGTGGCTTCGACCGGCTGACAGGATGACGAAGACGGTGTCTCAAGATGTACTGCTTGATATCTTGGAGCCTGCTGGACGATCTGAAGACAGTAATCGAAATGATTGTAGGCTGTTGATCTCTTTACGGTTCCGGCCTTCACGAGTGCATTCACGACCTCGGACTTGACCACCGGAACGCCGGCGGCAATTCGAGATTCGATCTCCTCGGAGATGAGGCCGCAATGGAGCGCCAGCTTGTTCAGCTGGGTGTACGTCCCGCCCTGGCCCTTCCGCGCGTCTCTCCATGCCTTGCGCTCCTCGGCCGTCGCGTTCCAGCCGGGAGCGGGTAAGGTCTCCTCGTTCAGTGCCGCGTCGCGCCCGTGATTGTACCACTGGCTGGCCTGCTTCGGGGTCAGCTTGAGCTCGACGACGAATTCGCGCTGCGCCTTGAGGACTGAACGCACCGCCGGCGTGTCCCCGTGGATCTTGATGAGCCTTCGGGTCGCATTGCCGTCGACAGGATGGTAGAGCCAATCGACGAACGCCGCGTGCGAGGTTTCGACCGCCTTCAGGAACGCCGGATCCTTGCAGGCCTGAGCGGCGCGGATCAACAGCCGGCGCGAGGTCACGCCGTCGTTAAAGACCGCCGACGACAGCGTCACGTCGTCAGGATCGACGCCGAGCCTGGCGGCTTTCACGACCTTTGCCCGGCGCTTCATCTCGCGCTGGTCGGGCGTGATGGTCGGCAGAAAGCTGCGCCACTCACTCATCGTCGGGAAGGAATCGTCGCAGGCCGCGACGCTCCACTTCGGGGACAGCGGGTTCTTAAATTTCCAGACATTGTGATGGTCCGGATCCGCGCCGATCGGGATGAGCAGGCTGACGATCCCCTTCTGGACCATACTGTGCAGGTTGAACTGCTTCTTCTTGTTCTTGTTCTGCTTGCTCTTGCCATTCTCGAGGCAGACCCGGGCGC
This sequence comes from Bradyrhizobium sp. AZCC 1577, assembly GCF_036924575.1. Taxonomy (NCBI): domain Bacteria; kingdom Pseudomonadati; phylum Pseudomonadota; class Alphaproteobacteria; order Hyphomicrobiales; family Nitrobacteraceae; genus Bradyrhizobium; species Bradyrhizobium sp. AZCC 1577. The sequence continues at coordinate 3,348,778 of NZ_JAZHRQ010000001.1, read as the reverse complement.
CAGGCGGCAGCATCCAAAACAGGTGCGGGTTTTCAACTCCACCCTTTTCCTCGCTGCCGCGACACACGATCAGATTTGGCATGAACTCTGGCGGCAGCAGCCGGCGCAGATCCCGGCGCAACTGCTCGATGCTCGCCCACCAGCCGTCGAGATCAACCACGAACAACGACCGACGGTACCGGTCGCTCTCGATATACTCCATGTCGCGCGCGTCCATGCCGGATGTGCCGGAGATGGACGCGGAGAAAACAGTCGTCTTATCGTAACCGTAGACCAGCGACTTCGGCAGCGCGCTACTCAACAGCTGGAACGAGATGATGTTGAGGGCCGTCCGGAATGCCTTCGACGGGCTGCCGTCTGGCTTCTTGAACTCCTCGATGAAGCGGGCGGTGTCGCGATCGGCGACAGGGCCGCGCGTGTGCACGTAGCGCCTCAGCCGCCGTGCGTTGTAGCGGAAATACGAGGCTGCGCGCATGTTCGCGCGCAGTTCCGGATCCTTGATGAACATCGTCCAGTTGTCAGGCGGTGGCTTGTAAACCGGCCGTGGTGGAGCCGGCTGGCCACGGCGGAACGCCCGGTCGCATGCGCGCTTGTACTTCGCCTCGCGGTCAGCCTCCTGCTTGGCTGACCGGGTCTCGAAGTATGTTTTGACGGCCCGGTGCGCGGCCGCTCCCGCTGCCGTGCTCTGCGCGTCATGCGCGGCTAGGTCGCCCAACCATCGTTCCCAACCAGCCTGTGTGGCCTCGGTCATGCGAGGCATGACCGGCTCCACTGGACCGGTGACAACGAAGGATTTGTCACCACGCATCAGTGTGATGGTCGGGACATGCACGAATGGTGACTTGTGCGGGTGCGACGACGGCTCGTCCCAGTCGGCGGGATAGGGAATGTCGTCGGCGGTCAGAGTAGCGAGCCCGCCACCTGTGCTCTTGATGAGCTTGGCGTTCGGGGGCGGTGCCGGCTTCTCATCGCCGTAGCGCCCGCCTGGCAACGCAAAGATCGATGCAGCCGTTGGCACGGCCGAGACGACTGCTGCAGATGTGGGAGAGATCGAGAGCATCGAAGGTTTGAATCCTTGGCGACTGGCAAGGATTCGATCACGCCTCTCAGAAATCCGGAATAGAAATTTTCAGCACTCCCTAAAAATCTTTCACTCAGAAATCGCCGACTTTCCCTCACCTCATCACTCAAGCCTTGAGGGAAAGTCCGAGTGAAAGTCCGAGACCTCGGAGTGAATTCGACGAAAGATCGACAACACTTCGACTCTCGAATTATCAGAATCTCGAAGTGTCGTCGCACGCATTCTGATCAAGAGATCGCGGGTAGCTCGTGTCGAGTTGCCAACACAGATTCGAGAAGTCGCTGAGATGACTCGCGTTTCCGACGACACTTCGACTCTTTGAATTTCCGAGACTCGAAATGTCAGCGACCGATCAATGGTCGTCGTCGCTCGGAGGCTCGTAGTCCGCCGGGTGCCGCCGCGGCTTTGCAGGATCGCCTCCGATCGCGCGCTGCCAGATGCTGCGGAAGGATTCGGGAGTGCCGAGGGGACGGCTCTGCGGCGGCGGCTCGCTTTTCAGCTCCCGCCCCATGTAGTCGAGGATCGGTTGCGGTTGCGACAAATTGACGAACGAGACCAACGTCCTCTCCACCAGCATGCTCCTCGTGATTCCGTTTTCCGCGGAAAGCCTGCCCAGCCAAGTCATCAAGTCCGGGTGCACGCGTATCACCAAACGATCGGTTCTGAGCGTATTTGGGTCCCGGCGCGGCCTGCCGCCGAGGTTTTTCTCCTGCGCCCGCTTGGTCGCTTTCTTGGGTTTCGAATCCTTAACCACGACGCCTGTCAATCCTTGCTTTTGCGTGCTTTTTGTTGCAACAATAAGCCCTATGATGGCAACTTCGTACAGCGAGATTTGTAGCATGGATTCGAAGGATTCGCAGTCCGCCGGCATCAAGGATTCGAGGGCCGCCGCCTATTGGCTGCAGACCGTCCTCGAAGACCGCGCCGAGAGCGCGCCGCTGCCGGTGTCCGTTGAACCGGAGGCCGAGTGATGAGTGACGTCGACGCGCGCATCATGCTGTTGGCCGGCTGGCTGTGCCTGCCGACGTGGCGGGCGGCGTTCCGCATGGCGAGCGACCGAACCCGTCAGGTCGTCGGTTTCGACGCCGTCGGCGAGCTGGAGGCAGCCGTCACGATCCTGGATCGCATCCACACTCTGAGCGGATTTGCCCAGCGCGTGCGCGTCGCCGACCCAGTTCTGTCGTGCGCGTGGAAATTGCTGGCGCTGCGGCCGACCGACGACCAGTCGGTGATCCACGCCGCCGTCGCTGGCGCAATCGGCGTGGTCGTGAGCGCCGATGGCGACACCCGCGAAGCCCGCGCGCGCTTGCGCGTGTGGGACGACGTCGCGCGCGGCAAGCACGACACTGCGGCGTACGGCGACGATTTCTTCGCGGTCGCAGACATGTACTGGCGCGGTGAAACGCGATTCATCGTTGCTGCCGCCGAAGGAGACAACAACATGCGGCCAGCTACTGAGCACCCGGCGCTCACCCTACTCACGCTCGATCGCTGGGACGATGCGTTCGGATGGCTGCATGGAACGTCCGAGGCCATCCTTGGGGCGCAGCGCAGCCAGGCGATGCTCGACGCGCTGCGCGACCGCCTCGCTGTGCAGACCGAGATCCAGGAGGCGGTCGAATACCTCTATGAGATCGGCACGCCAAGGACGGGCGCGCTGGCGCTGGCCTGGTCGATGCTGACGGTCGACCCGGAGCGGCCGCACACGTTCTGGCACGTGCTGCCGCAGTTACAATTCGCAGTCGACCGTGCGGATCTCGATGCCGACACCGGCGCCGACCTGCGCCAGCGAATCCGCATCTGGTGGCGCGCCGCCGAAGCAGAGTGGACGGGAAGTGAAGTCAGCATTTTTCGTATTGCCGATGTCGAGACCCGCGCAGACAACGAATTTTCCAGGATCGACACGGAGACAGCGGAGCAACTCGAACCGCACATTTCGACGGCCGCCACCCTCTTCGCCGACATCGGCCTGCCGACGCTCGTCGTAATGCCGGCGGATAAGGCGACCAAGCTCAACAACTTGCAAAGCGCCTACAAAGATCTGGTCGACGCCCCGCTTCCGCTCGTCACAGTGCGCAATCTGGCCGGGATTCGGGCCGAGCTGCACGCCGAGTTTCCGCACGCGGTCACGGCCGTCGATCTGATGCTGCGTGATTTGCGCGATCAACGTCCGTTTCGCCTCAAGCCCGTCTGCCTGGTCGGGAGTCCCGGCGCCGGCAAGAGCCGCCTGGTGCGGCGGCTGGCGGACCTTGCGCGCGGCCTCTACGTCTACCGCTTCGATGCGTCGTCATCGACAGACGCGGTGGGGTTTTCCGGCTCCGCAAAATCGTGGTCGAACACTGAGCCGAGCGTCCCGTTTCGTGCGATCGCACAGTCGAAGACAGCGAACCCGGTCGTGCTCATCGACGAAATCGAGAAATCTTCAGGCCACAGGCACGCATCGGGCCGCTGCACGACGCGCTGCTCCCCTACCTCGATCGGGAGACGGCGGCCAGGCACCGCTGTCAAAGCCTTGACGCCGAGCTCGACCTCTCGTTCGTGTCGTTCATCGCGACCGCGAACTCGGTTGAAAAGTTGCCGGCACCGCTGCGCGACCGCTTGCGCATCATCAAGGTGCCGACGCCGACGCTGCAGCATATGCCTGCGCTGGCGGCGAGCGTGATGCGCGACCTCGCCGCCGAGGACGAGGCCCGCGCCGGCGACGAGCCGCTCGCCGGCGACGAGCTGGCGGTGATTGGCAAGGCCTGGGCGCAGGCTAAGTTCTCGATGAGGGCGCTGCAGAAGATCGTCGGCGCGACGCTCGAGGCCCGCGACCAGCACGCGATGAGGCACTGATATGCAAGGAGTCAAAGAGGATCTACTGCGTGACATCGAACGCTACACCTGCGGCGAGCAGCCGTCGCCAATTGAGATGCTGCGCGCGCCGAAGCTGGAGAACTGGTCGGCGCGCATCGGGCGGCGTGGCAAGGAATTCGTTTTGCTCGTCTACGGCAACGTCCACAAGCACCGCGATCACGCCGATGGCGACGCAATCAAGACCAGTGCCGTGGCCTGGTTCGACCGCCACGCGCGATGGGTGCGGACGCACGAGCGCCTATGGGTGCTCGGTAAGCAGCGGGGCGACGAATGAGCGCGATACAAAGACTCCTGGAGCGTCTGCAGACGGGTTGGCGTCCGCTCGCGCTCGAAATCGATCCCGCCGTCCCGCAGCGGACGCTCGTGGAATGGGACTTCGTATATCGCCGTCGGCGCTCGGCGGCGCGGCTGCACGGCACCCTGCTCGATCAGATCTACGATCTCGAGAACACGTGGATGACCGAGGAGGTTCTCTGGCTCGACGCCGGCCTGGCCTGGGCGCTGGCTTCCGACGGATTCTACTGGCTGCAGGTCGAGGTCGTCACACGCCGGCACGGCGTGATGGGCGGAGCCGCATGCTTCGACGGCACGCGGATCCCCGTCCGCATACTATGCAGCTACGTGCTGGCATCGTCGGCGGTGGACGACATGTGCCGCGACTACCCGTCGCTGTCGCCAGGCGCCGCGCAGACGGCGATCGTGAAGGCGTTCAGGCTGCTCGAACGCGAGGCACCTCGCGTCGGAGAGTGGCCGCCGGATCCGCTCGAGCAGGCGCTGCGCGAGATCGCGGATGCAGACGATGTCTGGACGCTGCAGCGCGACCCCGACGAAGCCGACGCGGACTATGCGGAGCGGTGCCGGGCGCTCGGATGCGATGCCGCCGGAAGGCTGCGCTTGCGGCGGTGGCAGTTGAGAGACGAGCGATAGGTGTGGCGTAGGGGCTGCCGACCGCAACTGCGGTGCCGTAGCCGACGATGCGCTGAATTACATTATAACGTAATAAACATCGCAAATTACGTTTTACTGTGACGTCGCGCCAGATCGGGAACATCGTATAATTTTCTGCAGTCAATTCATTTTCCATTTGGAGCTTGCAGCGATCGCGCGGATGATTCCGCTCGGTGGTGCGGTTCGACTCCGCCTCGCTGGCCGAGATCGGGTGAGCAATGAGGTTCGAATCCTCCCCATGCGCAAGCGTGGTTCACAGCCGACATGATTGGAGGTCGGGGCCATTGGGGGCGTCGCGTGTAAGAGCGTGACGCCCCCTCATCAAAACGGGAGAGGCGATGATGGCAGACAAGCTTGTGAGCGTTAGCGTGGTGGACTTGTCCAGCGCCGACACTTTCAGGACGAGGTAACCATGGTTCAGTGCGATGCCTCGCATCCAGACGCCGTACAGGTCAAGGTTAAGCACGCTGGTGGCGAACTGGATGTCTGGATGCGAGAAGAAAGCCGCAGGACCGTGCGCTGCGAAGATCAATCGGAGCCCGCCTGATGCACTCCGTCCTCATCCTCGTCGCCCTGGCGGCCGTCAGCTTCGTGCAGAACGCCGCCTTCGCGGCCGTCTCGCGGTCGCGCAACAGCGGCGACGTCGCGCACCACGCGAAGTGGTCGGTCGCCTCGAACGGCGTCTGGTTTGCGACGCAGATCCTCGTCTTCTCGACCGTCTGGAAGGCAATCGAGAGCGGCAGCTACAGCCTCATCGCCGCCGCTGGCGTCGTCTACGTCGCCGCGACCACGGCGGGGTCGTGCTGGATGATGGCGAAGATGCTCAAGACCGAGACCGGCAAGAGAATGGTGGGGGCACGATGAAGATGATCGTGGCCGAAGGCAACACCCATGGACCCGGTCGACTGGAGATCATGTGGAACGGGTTCATCAGCTTTCTTGTGATGCCTCTTCTTCTAAAGCGCGTTCCTGTTTTCATGGGTCACTGGCGTTTCCAACCCAGCAAGCTCGAGATTGCACTGCGCGGCCTTCCGCCTGATACGCCAAAGCAGACGGTGCGAGACATCTTCCATACCGGCTGGCGTTACGCGTGGCTGTGGGAAGCGGATGTAAGGCGCACGGAGCTGGAACGCCTGTTGGACAGACGAAAGGACTCGCGATGATGCCCGCCGACCGCCGCCTGTTCGACAGCAGCTCGATGACGCCGCCGCCCGCGCCGGAGGTCGACGCCATGACGTGCAATGTCGAGACGCCACATAGCAAGCTGCTGGATGCCTTCCCTTACGAAGGCCCGTCGGTGCCGCTGATGGAGCCGTCTTTCCGACTCATGACACTCCAACAGTACAGGCTCCGCTGATGCCCGCCCTCACCCGCCGCCATCTTCTCGCCGGCGCGGCCGCCACCGCGGCGTGCGCAGCCATGCCCGCTGCTGTGATCGTCGAAGCCGATCACGATTTCCTCTACATCACCAAGGGCGTCGACGACCAAGCACAGGGATTCGATCCCGCAGCTTTCGCTCGCGCGACACGGCCCTCCGCAATCATCAAATTTACGCTGCGGGATCCGGAGAGCGCGTGATGGAGATCGGCCCGATGCCAGCCGACACACTCGACAGGATGACAGATATCTTCGGAAGGCCGCGTCATTGCGTGCCTGATACCGAGATATCGATGTCGAATGCGGTCGGCTACACCATCCTGTTCAGGGCTGACCATAGCCACATTCCGGATCTTTGCTGATGCGCAGCGGATCGGTAATAGCCAGCCATTGCAAGATTGAAGCTTGAGCGTCCGCTTGGCGGGGGACGCATTTGTGTTGCTCGTCCAACCGCTCGATCAGCCAACCAAAGAAACGCTCTGCGTTATAATGCAAATAATTGCCACCTATGACCTCGGCGAAAAGTTCCAGCAGAACGCTCCTAACAAGTGCGGGTTCATAAGTGATCGCGATTCGGGTGAGCTCACCAAGCACGGCTGGTGGAATCGTATCCGTCGTCGACAGCAACTCGTCGATGGTGACGCGATGATCGAGCCGCCAAGCGCGCCACATGCTATCGCTGTATGCAGGCGAAAATCTCTCCCGTGGCAACGCGTCGACACGAACCTGATCGAGCTCGATTGCAACGGACAAATGTTTGAGAAAAGTTTGGATATCGGTCGGCACCAACGTCTCGATCATCGCTACCTCTATTCCTGTCGCTGTGGTGGCAGTTCATTTCGCACATCCACCCCACTTCCTGCATCAAACAGTATTTGGCAAAATGGTACCCTTCAAACGGCATAGGGAAGCTAACTCGAGTTAGCTTCCCTATGCCTAGCTTTTCCACATTTATGTTTTTCTGTCGCCGGAGCCGCTCGGGATATCTGTCGCAGAACGAAACCCAACGCCGGAAGCGATGCCGGGCATTTTGTTGTCGACGCGGGCGAACACAGAGTTAAGCTTAATATCGTGGGGTCCACCTGGGCGAGAACAGTATCAATCACGTGCACCATGGTTGACAGGCGACGACATCGGCCGTGTTGGGCGTACTCCCGCGCCTGATCGTTCGAGTAGGCGCGACCGGCGTGGGCGGCCTTCAGCTTGCGCAAGGCCGGCTGAGGCTCCGCGCGGCCCTTCGTCAGTTTGTCGACGGCCTCTTGGCTGAATACCCCACCGGTCCTACGCCTCCACGTCCTCAACTTCTCCACGGCGGTCGACCAGAGCGATCCTGATGCCGTTGGCCCCGCAGCGGGCGCAAGCTTTCGAACCAGCCGCAACATCACCTCGGTCTGCAGCATGGCGGCCACCTGGCGGCCGGGCGAAGGCTTTGACATCAAGCCCAGACGATCTCGCACAGCCCCTTGTCGAGGCGCGAGAGAGGTCCACGATAGCGGCCTCACCGCGCCTTTCGTAAAGATATCGGTCTGGCTCGTCGCCGGCGCTTCCGCCGTCGGGCGGCCGTTCCACAATCAGATCAAAAGGCCACTGAAATCCGCAACTCGAGATAGTCCCGCGGGAACTCGACCTCCTGCCGATTTTCGCATCAGGTGCAAATCCTTCCAGCAGCAGAGGGCCTCAGCTACCGACAGCCGAATCCAATCTCGCCGCTTTTCCGTTGTGCGGCGGCGAGCCGGCCCGTTTAATGCACGTTACAAGAAACATCTGGAGGAGAGACTGAATGAGAAGGATTTTGATGACCGCCCTCATGGGTGCGGCGCTGACCCTCGCGGGGTGCGGACGGGATCCAGGACCGAAAGGGGATACCGGCCCACAAGGACCGGCCGGGCCGCAGGGCGTACAGGGCTTGCAAGGCGTGCCCGGCCCCCAAGGGCAACAGGGTCCCCAAGGGCCACAAGGACCGCAGGGTGTGCCCGGTCCGAAAGGCGATCCCGGACCGGCTGGCGCTTCCATCAGGTCGGTTCAGGCCAGCGGCGAGGTCGGCTGCGATGCAAATGAAAACCTGGTGTCGGTGTTCTGTCCGTCCGGCGGTGCCCCCGATGGCGGCAAGTGCGGCACCGGTCCGGCCGTTGGTCTCTGCCTCAAGAAGTAGCCGCCCTGCTGCGCTACGATCCGACGAATGATGGTCGGCGAAAAAACATGAAAGCGTTCGCGATTGGTTTTCTCCTGGCTTGTCTTGCCACCACCGCGGACGCCGGCTCCTCAATAATTGGTGCGGGCTCTCAAACCTGCACGGCTTGGACCAACCGCAAGAAGAATGCGGTCGTCAAAGGAAGCTTTGAATCCTGGCTGGTTGGATTTATCAGCGGCCTGAACATCAGCGGCGAGCGGGACATGGTGGGTGGCGGCGACTTCGATGCGATCATCGCGTGGATGGATCAACGTTGCCTCACCACGCCCTCAGACAGAATAGGTATCGCGGCGCTCGACCTCGGTATGGAATTGGCCAAAAAGGCCGCCAAACCATAGTGCGCGGTTCTGAACGCTTGGGTACCCTATTTGCCCTTCCAGTTCGGCGAGCGCTTGTTGAGGAATGCGTCCATTCCCTCGCGGAAGTCCTCGCTCATATAGGCGCGCAGGATCAGGTCCTCGCCCTCGTCACGCGTCAATGTCCGCCGGATGCGGCGCACCGCTTCCTTGGTGACTTCGAGCGTGATCGGCGCATGGCTCGCAACGAGTTTCGCAGTCTCGTCGGCGCGGCGCTGCAACGTTGCGACATCGGGCACCACCTCATTGAGCAGCCCGAGCGCCAACGCTTCCGGCGCTTCCACCAGTCGCGCCTTGAAGATCAGGTCCTTGGTCCGCGCGGGGCCGACCAGCGAGACCAGCCTGGAGATATTGGACATCGACAGGCAATTGCCGAGTGTACGCGCGATCGGAAAGCCGATCCGCGTTGTCGCAGTACCGATGCGGATGTCGCAGCACGCCGCAATCCCGGCCCCGCCACCAGTGCAGGCGCCGGCAATCGCCGCGATCGTCGGCACCCGGCAGGCCTCCAGCGCACCGAGCACGCGGTCGATCCGCGCCTCATAGTCGAGCGCGTCCTGTGCGGTCTTGAAGGCGCGGAACTGCGAAATGTCGGTGCCCGATGCGAACGCCTTGTCGCCGGCGCCGGTCAAGATCATCGCCTTGATCGAGCGATCGTTGTTGATGGTCTCGCAGATCGCCGCCATCTGCTCGTACATGGCAAAGGTCAGCGCGTTGCGCGCCTGCGGACGGTTGAACGTCAGCCGGGCGATGCCGTCCTCGACGGAATAGATCAGGTCTTCGGTCGAAACTACCGGAGCGTTCATAGCAGCTCTCTCTATTTTTGTTTCGGTCAAACAGGCTCAGGCAACGGCGGCCTTCGGCATCGCCACGACGTCGCGTCCCTTGAGCACTTCCATCGCCCCCAGCACGCCACCGCCGCGATGCGGCACCTTGGCGAGATCGAGACCCATCTCGACACCTGTCAGCGTGCCCATCAGCATCAGGTCGTTGAAGTGTCCGATATGGCCGATCCGGAACACCTTGCCCTTGATCTTGTTCAGGCCGGTGCCGAGCGACATGTCGAAGTTTTCCAGCACGACCTTGCGGAAGTTGTCGGCGTCATGGCCTTCCGGCATGACGACGCCGGTCAGCGCGGGCGAATGCGCGCCCTGCTCCTGACATTGCGTTTCCAGCCCCCACACCTTGATGGCCGCGCGCGTCGCGGCGCTGTGGCGCTTGTGGCGGGCGAAGACATTCTCGAGGCCCTCCTCCTCGAGCATCTTGACCGCTTCGCGCAGCCCGAACAGCAGGTTCGTTGCCGGCGTGTAGGGCCAGGTGCCCGCCTTGTTGATCGCGATGACTTCCTGCCAGTCCCAATAAGAGCGCATCGCGGGATTGGCCTTCGCCACCGCGAGCGCCTTTTCCGAGATGGCGTTGAAGCCGAGACCCGGCGGCAGCATCAGGCCTTTCTGCGACCCAGCGACCGAGACGTCGATGCCCCAGGCGTCGTGCTCATATTCCAGCGATCCCAGACCAGAGATGGTGTCGACCATCAAGAGCGCGGGATGGTTGACGCGGTCGAGAACCTTGCGGACGTCCTGCGGATGGGTGACGCAGCCGGTCGAAGTCTCGTTGTGGACCACGCATACGGCCTTGATCTTATGCGCCTTGTCGGCCGACAGCCGCGCCTCAATCTGCTCGAGGTCTGCGCCATGACGCCAGTCACCGGGAATGAAATCCACTTCGAGCTTGAATTTGTCAGCGATGCCGCGCCACAACACGGCAAACTGCCCAGTCTCCGCCATCAGCACTTTGTCGCCCGGCTGCAGCGTATTGACGAGTGCCGCCTCCCATGCGCCCGTGCCGGACGACGGATAGATGATAACCGGCTGTTTGGTGCGGAACACCCGCTGCATGGCCGCCAGCACGGCATGACCAACCTCGGCGAACTCGGGACCCCGGTGGTCCATGGTCGGCATGTCCATGGCGCGCAGCACCCGGTCCGGCACGTTGGTCGGTCCCGGAATCTGCAGAAAATGCCTTCCAGTATGCACAGTCATGGGCGTCCTTCCCGGTATTGCCTTGGCGTTTCGAGCCGCTCGAATATCACCATTCGGCGGGCTTGTCGCCCGCCGGACGCAGCACGTCAATGCGCAAGGAGCAGGGCTGGAGCGGCGTCGCCGCCAGGCGCGAGCCGCTGGCTAGCTGCCGACGACCTTGAGATGCGCCGGGGAATTGCCTTGGGGACGCTGCTCCAGATACCTCATCGCGGCATCGACCCCGCCGGCCCGGTACGGAATGCCCGCGACCGACAATCCCATCTCCACGCCCGTCAGCGCAGCGAGCAAGGTCAGCTCGTTGCATTCGCCGAGATGACCAATGCGGAATACCTTGCCAGCCACCTTCGACAGTCCGGAGCCGAGCGACATGTTGAAGTTGTCGAGCACCACCTTGCGGAACTGGTCCGCGTCATGCCCCGGCGGCATCAGCACGGCGGTGAGCACTGGGGAAAAGTCCCTTGGCTCCTGGCAGAGCACCTCCAGTCCCCAGTGATTGACGGCGGCACGCGTAGCAGCGGCGAGCCGCTGATGGCGCGCGAAGACCTTGTCGAGCCCCTCCTCAAGCAACATCGCAACGGCCTCGCGCAGGCCGTAGAGCAGGTTGGTCGCCGGGGTATAGGGAAAGAAGCCATTCGCATTCGGCTTCAGCATTTCCTCCCAATCCCAATACGACCGCGGCATTTTGTTGGTCTTGGCTGCAGCGCGGGCCTTGTCCGAGATTGCATTGAAGCCCAAACCAGGCGGCAACATGAACCCTTTCTGCGAGCAGCTCACGCTGACGTCGACCTTCCATTCGTCGTGCCGGTACTCGACCGATCCCAGCGAGGAGATGGTGTCGACCATCAGCAAGGCCGGATGACCGACCCGGTCCATCGCGGCGCGGATTTCGCCGATCCGGCTGGTCGAACCCGTCGACGTTTCGTTGTGGACGACCATCACGGCCTTGAGTGCATGCGATGTGTCGCGCGCCAACCTTTCTTCGATGACCGTCGGGTCAGCGCCACGACGCCAGTCGCCGGGCAAGAAGTCGACGTCAATTCCCCAGCGTCCCGCCATCTGGCGCCACAGGGTCGCGAAATGGCCGGTCTCCACCATCAGAACCTTGTCGCCAGGCGATAGCGTGTTGACGATGGCGGCTTCCCAGGCCCCTGTCCCCGACGACGGGAAGATCACCACCGGTCCCGAGGTCTGGAAAATCTTCTGGCTGCCGCCGAGCACGGCCCGCCCGAGTTCGGCGAACTGGGCGCTGCGGTGGTCGATCACGGGCATGTCCATCGCGCGAAGAACGCGGTCCGGGACCGGACTAGGCCCTGGAATCTGCAGAAAATGACGTCCTTGCTGCATGAAAACCTCCCACTAGGCCCCGCCTCCTGATAGCGCCGGCCTCATTTTGCATTCATTTTTTATCTTTTCAATGCTAATTTGGCATTCGATCTGAAACGTCGACGCCGCAGATTTGCCAAACTACGGTTATGCAAATGAAATCAATGATTCCCGAAGATGGGGCGCCGATCGCCCAATCCGCGTCCGGCAGCGGCGCCAACCGGCAGGAACCATCACTGCACGGGGAAATTTTGCTGCGCCTTCGCGACTATGTCGTTGAGGGCAACATTCCGGAAGGCGCGCGGGTTCCGGAGCGGCAGCTCTGCGAAATGCTCAGCATTTCAAGAACGCCGCTGCGCGAAGCGCTGAAAGTTCTGGCCGCTGAGGGCCTGATCGAGCTCCTGCCCAACCGCGGCGCGCGGATACGCCAGCTCAGCCAGCGCGACCTGGAGGAGCTTTTCGACGTGATGGCCGGCCTGGAAAGCCTGGCCGGACGCCTTGCCTGCGAAGCCATCACCGACGAGGAAATCGCGGAAATCGAGCGGCTGCACTACAAAATGTATGGTCATTACCTGCACCGCGACATGCACGGCTATTTTCAGATCAACCAGCGCATCCACGAGAGCATTGTCGCCGCTGCGCGCAACGAGACCCTGCGCGCGGCCTACGCCAACTTCGCCGGCCGGATTCGCCGCGTCCGCTACTCCGCTAACTTTGCCCGCAAGCGGCAGCGCTGGGCGGAGGCCATGCGCGAGCACGAAGCGATCCTGGATGCGCTGCGTCGCCGCGCCGGAAGCGAGCTGAGCGACATCCTGTTCGAGCATTTGCGCAACAAGCGGACCGCCGCTATCGAGCACTTGGCTGAAGCACGGGAGACCACCGCAGCCACGGCCGCCGGGGACTAGCCTTGCCGATTATGAATTCATAAGCTAGTTCATCCGACGAAAAAGTGCATAACCGTGTCGAAGGGGTAGCCTCCCTTGGATCACTTTGGATTTGGGATGAAGAACGCCTCAACGCTCGAGCGACGCCTGCGGTCGAACATGACGGGCGATGTCCTGTTCGACGCTTTCAACCGCGGCCGCTACGCGACTGACGCCTCCTTCTATCAAATCCTGCCACTCGGCGTGGTGGTGCCCCGGACCATGGACGAGGCGTTGCGGGCACTTGACATTGCTGGGGATGAGGGCCGGATCGTCACGCCGCGCGGCGGCGGGACGTCGCAGTGCGGCCAGACGGTCAACGACGGGATCGTCGTCGACTTCTCCAAACACCTGAACCGCATCCTGTCGCTCGACGTAGAAAACCGCACCTGCGTGGTCGAGCCCGGCATCGTGCTCGATGATCTCAACCGCCAGCTCAAGAAGCACGGGCTGTGGTTTCCGGTCGACGTCTCCACCGCCTCCCGCGCCACCATCGGTGGGATGGCCGGCAACAATTCGTGCGGCGGCCGTTCGCTGCGTTACGGCACCATGCGCGACAACACGCTGTCGATGGATGCGGCGCTGGCCGACGGCACGCTTTTGCATTTCGGCGAAGTGCCGCGGGATCTCGCGCGGGTGAATTCGCCCCAGAGCGGGCTTGCGCTGTTCCGCGACATGCTCGATCTCGGCGAGCGCGAGGCCGCCGAGATATCCGAGCGGTTTCCAAAGGTGCAGCGCCGCGTCGGCGGCTACAATCTCGATGCCCTGGTGCCGCGCAACGCGCCCAACAACATGGCGCACCTGTTGGTCGGCTCCGAGGGCACGCTTGCCTTTACAACGCAGGTCGAGCTCAAGCTGTGGCCTGTCATTCGCAACAAGGTGGTGGGCGTCTGCCATTTCGGCAGCTTCTACGAGGCGATGGATGCCACCCAGCATCTGGTGAAGCTGCGGCCGATTGCGGTAGAGCTGGTTGATCGCACCATGATTGCGCTCGGCCGCGAAATCGCGATGTTCCAGCCGATCATCGCCATGGCCGTGCGCGGCGATCCCGATGCGGTGCTGGTCGTCGAATTCGCCGAGGAAGATCAGGCCGAGAATTTGCATCGGCTGAAGCAACTCGGCGAACTCATGGCCGATCTCGGCTTTGGCTGGGACAAGCCGCAGCGCAAATGGGGCGGCGTGGTCGAGATCACGGAGCCAAGCTTGCAGACCGGCATCGCCGATTTTCGCGCCGCCGGCCTCAACGTGATGATGTCGATGAAGCAGGAGGGCAAGCCGGTCTCCTTCGTCGAGGATTGCGCCGTGCCACTGCCGCACCTCGCCGACTACACCGAGCGGCTCAACGCCATCTTCGCCAAGCACGGCACCCGCGGCACCATGTATGCGCATGCCTCCGAAGGTTGTCTGCATGTGCGGCCCGTCCTCAATTTGAAGCTTGAGAAGGACGTCAAGGCGATGCGCGCCATCGCCGAAGAAACATTCGAGATGGTGCGCGAGTACAAGGGCTCGCACTCCGGCGAGCATGGCGACGGACTGGTTCGCTCCGAATTCCACGAAGCGATGTTCGGCTCGCGCATTGTTGCCGATTTCACGGAGGTCAAGCAGCGCTTCGATCCGAACAATTTGCTCAACCCCGGCAAGATCGTCGATCCGCCAAAAATGGACGACCGCTCGCTGTTCCGCTATCGGCCGGACTATCGTGTGGCTGAGCTCAAGACCGTGCTCGACTGGTCGGCTTATCCGGGCGCCGGCGGCGGCTTTCAGGGCGCGGTCGAGATGTGCAACAACAACGGCGCCTGCCGGAAGCTCGAGGGCGGCGTGATGTGCCCGTCCTACCGCGCGACCGGCAACGAGAAGGACGTTACGCGAGGCCGCGCCAATACGCTGCGACTGGCGATCTCGGGACAGTTGGGTCCTGACGCGCTGGCCTCCGACGAGATGATGGAGACACTCAAGCTCTGCGTGTCCTGCAAGGCCTGCCGCCATGAATGCCCGACCGGCGTCGACATGGCCAAGATGAAGATCGAGGTGCTGGCTGCACGCGCGGCAAAACATGGTCTTTCGTTGCGCGACCGGCTGGTCGGCTATCTGCCGCGCTACGCGGACCTGGCGTCCCGCTTCGCTTCGATCGCCAACTGCCGCAACAGCAGTCCGATATTGCGCAAATTGTTCGAAAAATTTGCCGGCATCAGCACGAAGCGCGCCCTGCCCGCGTTCCGCCGCGACGTGTTCAGGCCGGAAGCCGAGATCTTCGGTCCGGCAGATGGCCGCGAGATCGTGCTGTTCGCCGACACGTTTAATCGTGTTTACGAGCGGGAGAATCTCGACGCTGCGCTACGCGTTCTGGTCGAAGCCGGATACCGTGTCCACTTGCCGAGACCGACGGATCGCGCCCGGCCGCTGTGCTGCGGGCGGACCTTCCTTTCGGCGGGTCTGGTCGATCAGGCGCGCAGCGAGTTGAACCGGCTGGTCGCCACCTATGCGCCGTTCGCCGCGCGCGGCGTGCCGATCGTCGGGCTGGAGCCAAGCTGTCTCCTGACGCTGCGCGACGAACTGCTGTCGCTGCGCTCGGACGATGACGCCAAGAGCGTCAGCGCGCATGCATTGCTGTTCGAGGAATTCCTGGTTCGTGAGGCAGAGGCCGGCCGGCTCAAGCTGCCGCTTGGCGCCATGCCGGCGAAAGCGTTGGTGCATGGCCACTGCCACCAAAAATCATTCGGCGCGTTCAAGCCGGTCGAGAAGGTGCTGCGTCTCATTCCCGACCTCGGCGTCGAAACTATCGAGTCCAGTTGCTGCGGCATGGCTGGCGCCTTCGGCTACGGCGCCGACACCTATCAGGCCTCGATGGAGATGGCTGAGCTGTCGCTGCTACCGGCGGTGCGCCGCGCCGATACCGCCACGCTGATCGTTGCCGACGGCACCTCATGCCGCCATCAGATCAAGGATGGCACCAACCGTGCATCACTGCATGTCGCCCGGGTGCTCGCGATGAGCCTCGACAGCGCGCAATCCAACCGTTAATCCTGCCTAATCGCAAAGGAATTCATTTATGGCTGAGCTCACTCTCGACGTCGCCCGCAAGATTCTCGATGCCGCGCTTGCCAAAGGCGTCGAGAAGAAGCTGAAGCCGCTGGTCATAACCATTCTGGACGCCCGCGGCTGCGTGAAGGTCACGGCGGCGCAGGACGGCACCAGCCTGATGCGGGCCGAGATTGCGCACGGCAAGGCCTATGGCGCGCTCGCAATGGGCATGGGATCGCGCGCATTGTTCCAGCGGGCCCAGGAGCAAGCTTATTTCGTCGGCGCGGTGAATGCGCTGGCACAGGGGCGCCTAGTGCCGGTGCCGGGCGGCGTGCTGATCATGGACGGCACGACGTTGCTCGGCGCAATCGGCGTCAGTGGCGACACGTCCGATAATGACGAGACTTGCGCGATCGCCGGCATCGAGGCCGTCGGACTGAAGGCAAATGCGGGGTAACGGTCGGGCGTCGTCAATTGATCTCACTTAGCTGACGCCTCGCGCGCTGCGAGAACGCTAGCTCACCGCAATCGAAACGGCATCGGCTTCCGCCGCACCGTTGCGGATTTCGATCGCGAAAGACGATCCGCACCGGTCATGGGGATTCGGCTTAGCGAGCGAGCGCGGAGTGTCCTCCGCGCCGGCCTCGATCGACACATCTGATGCTACAACGAATGCAGATCCCTGTTTAGCGCCAATATCGATTTCAAAAACTGCGCTAAGTTGTGCCCCGGAAACAAATACCCTTTTATGCCAGCAGCCTGCGCTGCTTCAAGATCGGTGGGCTTGTCGCCTATCAGAATGCTGCGACTGACGTCCACCGGAAAGCGCTCCACGAGATCCTTGATCATCCCTGGTGCAGGCTTGCGTCGCGGACTTACTCGACGATATCGCTCTATCGCTGCCTCGGGATGGTAAGGGCAGTACTCGAATGCATCTATGTGCGCACCGATCTTGGCCAGGTCATTTTCCATCCACTTATGCAACGCTTCTACGTGAGTTTCCTCGTAAAGACCTCTAGCTACTCCCGACTGGTTAGTAATCACGAACACAAAATATCCAGCACCATTGGCAAGTTTGACCGCTTCGCGCGCTCCCTCAATCCATTTCAGCCGACTAATCTCGAAAACATAGCCGTGGTCCTCATTGAGCACTCCATCTCGATCAAAGAAAATCGCTGGTCTTTTCATTTCATCGCCTAAGAAAAGCAGGAAAGGATTTTGGTGAAGATCGCTGGTGCATTTGTTGATGTTCGAGGACTTTGGCTGGCAATTGCCCGAGGCAGCCCCCCTCGGGAATGAGATTTCAAAGCACGATGTCGTTGGAATAGCGAGGTATTATTTCCCATATTCTGAGCGGAGCCGGGTCCGGGATTCGAGTAATTTCGAGCAAGGAACTTGCGACAATGTTGCATGAGAATCGACACTTAGCTGTCCGCTGCGCGCTTATAGCTGCCCCGGTGTTGTCCGTGAGCCGCTATGGAACCGTCCTAATCGCGACAGAATTCGGCTCAGGTTCCACTTCAATCTGTTCCAGTGCCTACCCTTTCGAGTGCCGACTATGCGTACCCTTGGAATTTCCGCGATCGTCATCGCTGTAGCCCTTGCCACACTTTCGATCATTTTCGTCGGACTGGCTCACGACAATGGGTGGTCGGGTGGCCCCGCCTGCTCGATGGCGGCGAGCCTTTGCCGCCAGCCGTCCCTCTTGGCCATCCCGGTATTGGCGACCATGGCTTGGGGTCTAATGTTGATGACCGAGAAATAAGACCGCTTCGGTTTGCGGGCTCTTGAGTCCCCTGACGGTCTCAGCCTCCATTCCTTGCGTGGTCGAAGGCGTCAGCTTGCCTTCGCGGACTTACAATCGAGCTATTTGCCGGGCCACGCAGGCTTTCGCTTCTCGCTGAAAGCCCTCAGCCCTTCCTTGGCGTCTTCCGTCATCGCCAATAGCGCAATCTGGCTTTCGGTATAGGCGATGCTTTCGTCGAACGACATCGAGGCGATCGCCCGCATCGCATATTTGCCGCGCCGGATCGCCGTCGGCGACTTGTCGACGATGCGGCTGACCAGCCAGTCGACCTTGGCGTCGAGTTCGGCCGCCGGCACCACGTAGTTCAGGAGCCCGGCAGCCAGTGCCGCGTGCGCATCAAACGGCTCGCCGGTCAGCGACCACTCGCTGACCAGCCGCTTCGGCGCGATGGACTGCAGCAAGCTCAATACCTGCATCGGGAATACGCCGACTTTCACCTCGGGCAACCCGAAGATGACGTGATCGGCAGCGACTGCCATGTCGGTCATGCACAGCAGGCCCATGCCGCCGGCCATGCAGACGCCCCCGACCCGCGCGATCGCGGGCTTGGTGGCATTTTGCGACAGCCTCAGCAAATCGGCGTAATCGACATTCGGCCGCGAATAGTCCATCGCAAAGGCCGCACCACTGTTCTGCAGGTCGGCGCCGGCGCAGAACGCCTTGTCACCTGCCCCTGTCAGGACGATGACGCGGACGTCCTTGTCGTCATGCGCGTCGCGATAGCCGCGGGCGATGCCAGCGACCACATCGGCATTGATGGCGTTGCGCTTGTCCGGGCGGTTGATGGTGATCCAGAACGCCTGCCCGCGCTTTTCGTTTATCACACTCGTCATGTCGGTCATTGTCCCGCTCGCCTTTTTGCCGTGGCAAGCATTTGCAGCAGGATGACGGTGGACTGCAAGAGCGATCTAACGCTTGCGCCCACTGGCTGACGTCGCCTTTTTCACCCAGACCTTGTTGTCATGAAACGCCGCGCCGCCGACCGGCGCGACGGCTTCGGCCCCGGTCAGCATGTTGATGCCCTGACCACCGATATGAGCCTTGTTGGGATGAATGGATTCCGCGACCAGCACGCCACGGCGCAGGCCGTCGAATAGCCGCGCGGTCAACGTCGTTTCGCCGCGCGTGTTGCCGAGCATGACGGCATCGCCGTCGGCAATCCCGAGTGACGCCGCATCCTCGGGATGGATCATGACGGTCGGACTGCCCTCGCGCGCGATCGACGACGGGGTTTCGTTGAAGCTGGTATTGAGGAAGCTGCGCGACGGACTGGTGGCGAGCCGGAACGGATGCGCCTCATCCGCTTCCTCGATGACCGTCCAGTGGTCCGGCAGCGACGGCATCTGCTCCCACGGACCGAGGCCAGGCTTGCCGGACGGAGGATTCGCCCAATCGGCCTTGAAGTGGAACTTCTTGTCCGGGTGCGCAAAACCGTCGAGATAATGCGAGGTTCGAAAATCCGGCTGGATATCGCGCCACAGATCCGCTTCCAGCGTCTCGATGTCGCCGTGACCGCTCCTCTTCAGCGTCGCGTCGATCAGTTCGCGCGGCGTCATCTCAAATCCGGGATGCACGGCATTGAGGCGGCGGCCGAGGCCCTGCAGCACCTCATGGTTGGAACGGCACTCGCCGGGCGGGTCGATCAGCTTCGCGCCCACCGAAATATGCTGGTGGCCGCCGCCGTAATAGAGATCGTCATGCTCCATGAACATGGTGGCTGGAAGCACGATGTCGGCCATGACCGCCGTCTCGGTCATGAATTGCTCATGCACTGCGACGAACAGGTCCTCGCGCGCAAAGCCCCGGCGCACCAGCGCCTGCTCGGGGGCGACGGTCACCGGATTGGTGTTCTGGATCAACATTGCCTTCACCGGACCACCGCCCTTCAAGGCGTCGGTATCGCCGGTCAGGATGCGCCCAATTTTTGATTGGTCGAGCCAGCGGGTCGTGGGATCGATCGCATCGTGGCCTTCGATGATGGATTCGTTGAACTGCCAAATCGAAGCATTGTTGAAGAATGCGCCGCCGCCTTCGTATTGCCAGGCACCCGTCACCGCCGGGATGCACAGCGCCGCATGCATCTGCGTGGCACCGTTGCGGCTGCGGGTGAAGCCATAGCCGAGGCGGAAGAACGCGCGCTTGGTCTGGCCGACCAGGCGCGCAAACGCCTCGATCTCCTCGACCGGTACGCCCGAGATGTTCGAAGCCCATTCCGGCGTGCGCGTCGCCAGATGCGCCTCGAGTTCGTCGGGGCAGTCGGTATAATGATCCATATAGGCGCGATCCGCGTACCCTTCGCGGAACAGCACGTGCATGACGCCGCAGGCGAACGCGCCGTCGGTCCCCGGCCGAAGCAATATCTTGATATCGGCCTGCTTCATGGTGTCGTTGTTGTAGACGTCGACCGCCGCGATTTTGGCGCCGCGCTCCTTGCGGGCACGTGAGGCATGCGTCATCACGTTGACTTGGGTATTCACCGGATTGGTACCCCAGATCACGACGAGATCGGAGACGCCCATCTCGCGCGGATCGACGCCGGCGATTTTGCCGGTGCCGATGGCGAAACCGACACGCGCGATGTTGGCGCAGATCGTCGAGTAGAAGCGCGAGTACTTCTTCACATGCGCCAGGCGATTGATGCCGTCGCGCATGACGAGCCCCATGGTACCGGCATAGTAATAGGGCCAGACCGACTCAGCACCGAATTCACGCTCGGCCTGATCGAACCGCGCCGCGACTTCGTCCAGCGCCTCATCCCAGGAAATCCGCGCAAACTGACCGGAGCCCTTCGGTCCGGTGCGGCGCATCGGGTAGAGCAGCCGGTCGGGATGATGAATGCGCTCGGCGTAGCGCGCCACCTTGGCGCAGACGACGCCCGCCGTATAGGTCTGCTGCTTGGAGCCGCGGACCCGGCCGATCGAGCGCCCGTCGATCACTTCGATATCGAGCGCACAGGCCGACGGGCAATCGTGCGGACAGGTGGAATGGCGGATATCGACCTTGGCATGCTGGTTCATGCGTTTCTAGGTAACATCAAACACCTCGGTCGCCGAGAGGGTTTGTCCGACAGTACGTCTGCAAAAACGGCCTTTAGCCATGCATCAGGCGCCCAAATAGGCGCCGCCATTCGTATGGATCGCCTGCCCGCTGATGTAGCGCGCGCCAGGCCCGCACAGGAAACGCACGGTTGCGGCGACGTCTTCCGGCAGTCCCCGATTGCCGCTGATGGTCTGATGGGTCAAGTGATGCGCCGGCTCCGGCTTATCCTTCGGCCGCGGCGTGCCGATCAGGCCGGGAACCACGCAGTTCACGGTGATGCCGTCATCAGCGAGGTCGTGCGCCAGCGCGCGGGTCAAGCCGATGATGCCAGCCTTCGCCGTCACTACATGCGCGCGATTTTTTGCCCCCGTGTGCGCGCTGAGGCCACCGATATTGACGATGGTCCCCGCGCCGGACTTTCGCAACGCCGGCAGGCAGGCCTTCACGCAGTGGAACGCGCCATCGAGTGTCACGTCGAGGATTTCGCGCCACGCCGCATAGTCCATCTCGGCGAACGGCTTTTCGCGCCGCAGCGCGGCGTTGTTGACGAGGATATCGATACGGCCGAATTGCTGCACGGCGGCATCCACCATGGCCTGCACTGCGTTAGCATCAGCGACGTCGCCGATATGAACCACCGCCCTGCTGCCGGCGGCCTCGATCTCCTGGGCGACTGCCTCCGCTTCGGTGCGGTTGCTGCGCGCGTTCACCACGACGAACGCGCCGCCTTCCGCCAGCGTCAGCGCGATCGCGCGGCCGATATTGCGGCCTGCGCCGGTGACAATGGCGACTTTGCCGGCGAGTTCTTTGGTCATGAGCCGCTACCCGCGCAATGAGGAAAGATCGATGTGGCCATCATACAGCCCCGCCATCAGCTTCAGCGCCGCGTCGCTTTGCGCGGCGCTCCAGCCGCCATGCTCGGCGTTGAGCAGGAACTTGTCGGTCACGTCCTGCCGCGTCAACGGCTCCTGCGCACCGCCGCGCAGGTACGGCTGCCGCTCTTCCACCACGCTGCCGTCGCGGAGCGTAGCGCGGATGTGGCCGGTGTAGTTGTTCGGATAGGGATTGTCCGGGTCGATCACGAATTTCACCTTGGCGGCCAGCGCCAGCACTTGCTGATCGCGGATCGCGCTTTCGGTGAACGCGGCAAGCCCGACCCCGCCATGCACGAAGCCGGTGGCCAGCAAATAAGGCACGGCGAATTTTGCGGCATACCCGTTGTGCGGATGCTGCTTGTCGGCCAATGGCTCCCACAGCCGATGCACCGTGCCCTCCGCCACCTCGCAGACGATCTCAGCGACATCCTCCGGTCTTATACCACGTGCAGCCAATCGGCGCGCGCAATCGATATAAGGCTGCGCCATTGTCCCGCATGGATAAGGCTTGAACGCCAGCGTGTCCGTCACCCATCGCGTGCCGAAATCGCCGGTCAGCGCGGCGTAGTCACCTTCCGTGGTGTGTGCGAAGCCATGAAACAGGCCGTTTACACCCTCGAATACCGTGCGCGGCCCGACGAACCCTCCCCGCGCCAACAGCGCCGCGCGGATGCCTGACTGCGCCGCCCACCCGGCATGCAGCCGTTTGGTCCAGGCGCCTTCGGCAAGATATTCGATGATGCCGCCGGCCATGCTGCCGGCAATGCCGAGCGCATCGACGATCCGCCTGGCGTTGAGGCCAAGGACAGCACCGACGCCGGCGGCAGCGCCCATCGCGCCGAGGACCGCAGTCGGGTGAAAGCCCGCCTTGTGAACCGCTTTGGGCACCACGAGACTCAGCCGACACAGCACTTCGGTGCCGACCGCAATCCCGATCAGCGCCATTCGGCCATCCGGGTTGTGCCGCTCGCAGGCGGCAAGCACTGCCGGGACAATCACCGCGCCGGCATGCACCGGACCACCTTCAAAAGTGTCGTCGAAGTCCTCGCCATGCGCGGCGGTGCCGTTGACGAAGGCGGCGCCGGCCGCGCTCAGCGTGCGCTTGTGCCCGATCGCCGTGCAGGAACCATCATCGTCGCAACCGGCCAGCGCACTTCCGACGTAGTCCTCGTTGCGCGCGGTGACGCACAGGCCGACCACGTCGATCAGCAGGTCCTCGCATTTGCGGACGGTTTCAGCCGGTAACGCGCCGGGCTTCAGTGCGGCGATCCTTTCGGCAAGCGTTTCGGCGACCGAAATCCTGGGCAGTCCGGAGGCCATCCCGGTCAAATGCGAAAGATCTTGGTGTAGCGCGCCTTGATGGCCTCGCTTTCCTTCTCTACTGCCGCGGCGTCGTCCTTCATGGTCTTGATGTCTTTGAGCGGCTTGCGCCCTGCCTTCTCGACGGTTTGAGAATGCACCGAGCGCAGGCCACCGACATCGATGATCAATTGCTGGGCCTCCCGGCTGAGACTGAACGACTGGAACAGTCTTGCCGCGTTGGGATTGGGTGCATCCTTGAAGACGCCGTTCGGCCCGATGATCAACGGCGAGCCCTCCGTGGCATAAATCGGCTCGACCGGACGACCTGCCTCCCTCATCTGGAGGATGTTGTATTCGTTGCCGTCGGCCATCACGGCGCGCTCGCCTAGATCGAGCTTCTTCGGCGGATCGGCCGACGACTGCACCTGCATGATGTTCTGCCTGGCGAGCTTTTCGAAGAAGCTCCAGCCGAGATCGCGCTGCATCTGGTAGGTCGCGGTCATGATGGTGCCGCTATAGCCCGGGTGTGCCTTGACGATCTTGCCTTTCCATTTGGGATCGAGCAGATCGGCAAAGCTCTTCGGCGCGTCCTCCGCTTTCACCAAGTTTGTGTTGTAGGCAATGATGCTGAGCCAGACGCGGAAGCTCGCAAACTGACCGTCCGGATCCTTGTGCTCGGCCGGATAGAATTTTGCGACGTCTTCCGGCACGTAAGGCGCCAGAATGCCGTCACGCTTCCAGACGATGAAATGCGCGGCGTCGGATGAGTTCACGATGTCGACGGCGTGGATGTTGCTGGAATATTCCTGGCCGATACGCTGGAACAAGCGCTCCGCGCCGGTGCGCTCGACACGCACCGCAATATCAGGATATTTCGCCTCGAACGCCTTGGCCAACTTCTCCGCAACCGGCAAGTCGGTCGAGGTGTAATAGATGACCTTGCCTTCCTTCTTTGCCGCCTCGATCAGCGCGGGTGTGACCGATTCCGGCGGCGGCGCAGCCGCCATGACGCGCGTGGAAAATGCTGCGCTTGCGAGAACGGCCCCCGTGCCGTTGAGCAGGTTGCGTCGCGAAATCGAATTCATTGGCGCTCCCATCTACATTTTGTCAGGCCTGTTCTGCGGGGCCTTTCCCCGGGGTTCGTTCTTGCTGGGTCCGGTACACCGGAGAATACCCTTTATTCCGAAGGCGCGCAGCGACTCTTTCGTCGACAGCTCATTTGCGTTGCAGCTAGACTTGGCGCAACGAACAGAACACAAGTTCGAGGGATGGAGATGACAAGCCCAAGGATTACATTGGCGCTGGCTGCAACTCTGCTCGCAATATCGTCCCCAATCGCGCCAGCGCAATCGCAGGATTATCCGTCGCGGCCGGTGAAGGTGATCGTGCCCTTCGGCGCCGGAGGGCCTGCCGACGTCACCGCCCGGCAGATCGGCAGCATCCTGCAGGAAAGCTTTGGGCAGGCCTTCGTGATCGAGAACCGCACCGGCGCCGGCGGCGTGATCGGCACGCAGGACGTCGTCAAGTCGCCGCCAGACGGCTACACGCTGCTGATGATGTCAAACACCCAAACGGCGAATGAATCGCTGGTGCCGCAACGCAAATACGAATTGATGCGCGACCTCGCGCCGATCGCACCGGTCAACTATTCCGACCTCGTCATCGTGGTTCACCCTTCCGTGCAGGCGAAGACGCTGCAGGAATTCATCGCGCTCGCCAAATCGCAGCCCGGCAAACTGAACTACGCTTCCTCCGGCCAGGGCACGCCGTACCATATGGCAGGCGAGCTGTTCAAAGCCATGGCCGGCATTGACCTCGTGCATGTGCCTTACCGTAACAGCGGCGAGGCGCGCAGCGGCGTGATCGGCGGCCAGGTTCAGATGATGATCGACGCAGTTCCGGCGATGGCCCCGAACGTCGCGGAAAACCAGGTCCGCGCGCTGGCGACGACCGGCAAGACGCGATCGACCGTTCTTCCCAACGCGCCGACGGTGATCGAAGCCGGCATTTCCGGCTACGAGGCCACCATCTGGCTCGGCTTGATGGCGCCCGCAGGCACGCCAAAGCCGATCATCGACAAGCTTAATACGGCGGTAAACGCGGTGGTGAAACGGCCCGATATCGTCAAGCTCTGGACCCGGCAGGGCGCGGTTCCGATGTCGATGACGCCTGAGGAGTTCGACAAATTCCTGCGCCGCGATATTGTGAAATGGGCGGAAGTGGTCAAGAAATTCGATAAGCCGCCGCAATAGAAGCTGCGAGAAAAGGTTCGATGCCGAGCGTTCGATTTCGCCTCAACGGCGCCGAGACCGAGGTTGACGCCGATCCGGAGCGGTCATTGCTGGACATTCTGCGCGGACAACTCGGTATGACCGGACCGCATTTCGGCTGCGGCGCCGGCGAATGCGGCGCCTGCAACGTCATGGTCGGCGATCGCGCGATATCGGCCTGCGATACGCCGCTCTGGTCGGTGGCGGACAAGGATGTCACGACGATCGAAGGGCTGGGAACGAGCGAGCGGCCGCATCCGTTGCAGCGTGCCTTCATCGCTGAGCAGGCGCTGCAATGCGGCTATTGCGTTTCCGGCATCCTGATGAGCGCGGCGGCGCTGCTAAAGCGAAATCCGTCGCCGACCAGCCGGGAGGTAAAGGAAGCGCTCGACCGCAATCTCTGCCGCTGCGGCTCGCATAATCGCATGGTACGGGCGGTGCTGCGCGCGGCCGAAGAAATGGCGGCCGAATGAACCAGCCAGCGCCCGCTCCCTCCGCGCCCGGCTTGCCGGTAAGCCTTGCGGCGAACCCGAAATTATCGTCGTGGCTGAAGTTCTCGAGGAGCGGAGAGGTGACGGTCTCGCCGGGCAAGGTCGAGATCGGGCAAGGCATCGTGACGGCGCTGGCGCAGATTGCTGCCGACGAACTCGATATCGATCTATCTCGCGTGCAGATGATCCGGGCGTCGACTGCCGTCAGCCCGAACGAGGGCGTCACATCGGGAAGCCTTTCCATCCAGCAATCGGGCCGTGCGCTGCGTCATGCCTGCGCCGAGGTTCGCTATATCTTCCTTCAGCAGGCAGCCGAACGGTTGGGCGTCGGCATCGACACCCTCCATATCGAGGACGGCATCATTTCGGGCCCCGGCAATGTCAGGACCAGCTATTGGGAACTTGCCGATGAGGTTTCGCTCGATCGCGACGCTACACCCGGCGTAACGCCCAAGATCGCAACGAGCCGTATGCTGGCCGGGCATTCGGTCCAACGGATCGACATTCCGGACAAGGTTCTTGGTCGGCCGCGGTTCATCCACGACCGCGCGTTGGCGGGAATGCTGCACGGACGCGTGCTGCGTCCGGAGCATGCGCGCGCGAAACTCCGGGATTTGAGCGAAGATGGCGCCCGCGCGGTTGCCGGTCTCGTTGCCATCGTGCGCGACGGCAGTTTTGCAGGCGTCGTCAGCAAGACCGAGCATGATGCGGAGGCAGCCCTCAATGCGTTGCGCAAGGGCGCGACCTGGTCCGCCGGCGAGCCGCTGCCAGACGAAAACGACCTCGCAAGCCTTCTCAAAGTGCAACCGTCCGAATCCACTATTATCGGCAAGAAAACTGCCGCAGCACCCGGCACGGTGACGCGGACGATCAGGCGGCAATATACCCGCCCTTATATTGCTCACGCGTCGATCGCACCCTCCTGTGCCATGGCGCAGTGGGACGGCGATCGCGTTCATGTCTGGACGCACAGCCAGGGCGTCTATCTCCTGCGCGCCGATCTAGCGCTCGTTCTCAATCTCCCGGTCGAGAACATCACCGTTGAGCATCTGGAAGGCGCGGGCTGCTACGGCCACAACGCCGCCGACGACGTCGCGCTCGACGCAGTGCTGCTCGCCAAATCCGCCGGCGGCCGGCCGGTCCGGGCCCAATGGTCGCGCCAGGGCGAAATGTCGGATGCGCCGTTTGGCGCAGCGATGGCGATCGAGATCGAGGCCGATCTTGATGCGCAGGGTGAAATTATCGACTGGCGACATTCCATCTGGAGCAACGGCCATGCGGCGCGGCCGGGGCGCGCGGCTCAGCCCGCCTTGCTGGCAGCGTTCGAACTGGAGAACCCGTTTCCACGCATGGTCTCGACCAATCCGCCGCAGGCCAACGGCGGGGGTGGCGATCGCAACTCGGTCCCGCTCTATGATTTTCCATCCTGGCATATCGAAAGCCATCGCCTGACAACCATGCCGATACGCACCTCCGCGCTCCGGACGCTTGGTGGGCAGGGCAATGTGTTTGCGATTGAATCTATCCTCGAGGAAATCGCAGCCGAGCGCGGCGAGGACCCGGTCACATTCCGGCTGCGCCACTTGCGGGATGAGCGGGCCAAGGACGTCATCCGCGCCGTGGCGGCGCGCGCCGGGTGGAAGCCCGAGAAGCAGCCCGGCATTGGGCACGGCATAGGCTTTGGCCGCTACAAGAACACCGGCGCCTATTGTGCTGCGATCGCCGAGATCGAGGGCGCCGAGGAGATCAATGTCAGGAAGTTGACGCTGGCGGTCGATGTCGGCGAAGCGATCAATCCGGATGGCGTCATCAACCAGATCGAAGGCGGCGCCATTCAAGCCACGAGTTGGGTGTTGAAAGAGCGCGTGCGCTTTGACCGAGAACGCATCACCAGCACGAGTTGGACGGAGTATCCAATCCTGCGCTTCAGCGAAGTGCCCGACGTCGAGGTGGAGGTCATCCAGCGGCCGGATATGGACCCGGTCGGTGCCGGCGAGGCCGCCCACGGCCCGGTTACAGCGGCCATTGCCAACGCCGTGTTCGACGCACTCGGCGTGCGGGTGCGCGATTTGCCCATCACGCGTGACAGGATCATCGCGGCGATGGACTTAAGCTGATGAGCAGCCTGAACCTCCTGAGCGGCGGCGCGGCACAGGGCCTGGTCGGAAGCCTGGTGCCAACCTTCAAGGCTAACACCGGATTCGATATCGCGGGCGAGTTCGGCGCGGTCGGCCTCATGGCCGACAAATTGCGCAAGGGCACACTGGCCGACATCGTCATCCTGACCGCGGAACTCCTCGCCAAACTGGCGCAGGAGGGGCTGGTCGTTGCCGCTTCGATCGCCGATATCGGCCTGGTCGAAACCGCCCTCGCCGTTCGCGACGGCGATCCCCAGGCTGTCGCCAAGGATGCTGCCAGCTTGCGCGAGGTTTTGCTCGCCTCCGATGCGATCTTCGTGCCGGACACCAAAGCTTCGACAGCCGGAATTCACGTTGCGAATGTTCTTCAGCAGCTCGGCATCGCCGATGAGCTCGCCGCCCGACTCAGGATTTTCCCGAATGGCGCGACGGCGATGCGCGAACTGGCGACGTCCAAGGCACGGCGCCCGATCGGGTGCACACAATCGACCGAGATCATCAGCACCAAAGGCGTAACCCTATCCGGCCCGCTGCCGGCGGGTTGCGAACTTGCAACGATGTACACGGCTGGCATCACGACAGCCGCCGCCCACCCGCAACAAGCCCAGCACCTGATCGACTTGTTGATTGGGGACGGACAATATGAACAGCGCAAACGTGCGGGCTTCATCAGCGGCCCCAATTGGGCCGCCACTGCTCTGACCTCCGGATGAGCCTCTGCGGATCACACCCAACACGAAATAGGTGCGCAGCACGATTTTTGGTTTGTCAAAGCCAATTCATATACTAATATATCAATCGAGAAAGCAGCCATGCCCGCCCGCGTATCGAAAAAGACTGATCCAAAGGTTCGCCGAATTGCTGCCGGCACGCGCCGAAGCGGCAGACCGCGCGCGGCGACGGCAGCATCCAGGATCTATTCCGATCTTCGAGGCGAACTGGTGTCGCTGCAGCGCCGGCCCGGCGAAGCGGTCTCGGAGGCGCAGATCGCGCTCTCCTACGGGGTGAGCCGCACGCCCGTTCGCGAAGCGATCCTCAAATTATCGGATGAAGGGCTCCTGGAAATCTATCCCCAG
This sequence comes from Bradyrhizobium sp. AZCC 1577, assembly GCF_036924575.1. Taxonomy (NCBI): domain Bacteria; kingdom Pseudomonadati; phylum Pseudomonadota; class Alphaproteobacteria; order Hyphomicrobiales; family Nitrobacteraceae; genus Bradyrhizobium; species Bradyrhizobium sp. AZCC 1577. Next base: position 3,319,662 of record NZ_JAZHRQ010000001.1, on the reverse strand, counting down.
TCCGGCATCTTCGTTTCGCGCATTCCGGTCGCAGCACTCCCCGAGGCCATCATCATCCGCAAGGCACTGGAGGAGACCACCGCCAGGCTCGCGGCGGAACGTGCGACGTCGAGCCAGAAACTGGCGCTACGGTCGATCCTGGAGCGACAGCGCGAGGCCAGCGCGGCCGGAGACAGCGAGACGTTTCATCAGGCCGATGAAACGTTTCATGCTACAGTCGCCGATGTCGCCGGCTATCCCGGAATCTGGAAGTATATCCAGCAGGTGAAGGTTCACGTCGATCGCTATCGTCGGCTAACCCTGCCCCAGCGCGGGAGGATCGCAAAGGTCATCGTCGAACACGAGGCCATCCTGACTGCGATCGAGGCGCATGACGCGGAGGGCGCAAGGCGGGCAATGGAAATCCACCTCGAAAGCCTTCTCGAGAACATCTCGGCTACTCAACATATCAATCCGGAGTACTTCGACGAGCGAATATAGAGTTCGAAAAGTCCATAAAACGATAAACAAACATCAGGAGGAACAACATGAAACGACGCGACTTCATCAAGTTGAGCGCAGGACTCGGGGCTACCATGGCGACCGCGATGCCGCTTTCATCGGCATTTGCGCAAACGAAAATGGTGCTGAAAGCATCGGACGTTCATCCGCTGGGCTATCCGACGGTCGAAGCCGTGGTCCGGATGGGCAAGAAGCTGGAAGCCGCTACCAATGGCCGGCTGACAATCCAGATGTTCCCATCGATGCAGCTCGGTGGCGAAAAGGAAATGATCGAGCAGGCCCAACTCGGCGCGTTGCAGTTCGCCCGTATTTCGGTCGGTGCCGTCGGCCCTGTCGTGGACGACGTCAACGTCTTCAACATGCCGTTCGTCTTCCGTAACTCCAAGCACATGGAGAAAGTGATCGACGGCGAAATCGGCGACGAATTGCTGGCGAAGATTTCCGCGAACGAAAAGACCGGCCTGATCGCGCTGTGCTGGATGAACGCCGGCTCGCGCAACGTCTATAACAACAAGCGGCCGATCCGGACCATGGCCGACCTCAAGGGCCTCAAGGTCCGCATGATGGGCAATCCGCTCTTCGTCGACACCATGAACGCGCTGGGCGGCAACGGCGTCGCGCTGGGCTTCGATCAGGTTTTCAGCTCGATGCAGACAGGCGTGGTAGACGGCGCGGAGAACAATCCGCCATCGTTCATAGCGCAGAACCATTATCAGGTGGCCAAGTATTTCACGATGACCGAGCACCTGATCATTCCGGAGCTTCTGGTGTTCTCGCGGATCTCCTGGCAGAAGCTTTCGCCCGACGATCAGGCGCTGATCAAGAAATTTGCGAAGGAAGCGCAGCAGGAGCAGCGCGTGCTCTGGTATGAAGCGGAGAATGCCGCCATCGAAAAAATGAAAGCGGCCGGCACCGAGATCATCACCGATATCGACAAGAAACCGTTCCAGGATGCGGTCAAGCCGGTCTGGGACAAGTACGGCGCGAAGTACGCCGCGATGGTCAAGCGTATCGAAGCGGTCCAATAGGTACGGCTCGCGAGCGGCGGGTGGCCGGGCGACGTCCGTTCCGGCCACTCCTGCGAGCTACAGAGGCGATTTGAAGCGCCGCTACTCTCCGAGGTCAAAATGTCCAACTCTGCGGCCGGAATTTTCCGACGTGTGAACGATGCGGTTTACTGGACCGGCGCCGTGATCGCGTGCGTGGCGCTCGTGCTTGTCTCGGCTGTCATCCCATGGGCCGTCTATACCCGATATATCCTCAACAGCGCCTCGTCATGGCCCGAGCCGATGGCCGTGCTGCTCACCGTCGGCATCACCTTCATCGGCTCGGCGAACTGCTACCGCCAGCGCATTCACATGAACATGACTGTTGGCACCGACCTGCTGCCGCCACTGCTGCGGCGCGCCTCACTGTTCCTCAGCGAAATATTGATGGGCGTGATTGCAGTCTTCATGGTCATTTGGGGACTGCGGCTGGTCCGTACCACATGGGATAATTCGGTGGATGAGTTTCCATGGCTCTCGGTCGGGATCACCTATCTTCCGATCGTGGTCAGCGGCGCCATGATGCTCCTGTTCGTCATCGAACGCCTGACAATTGGCCCGCCGCCGCGCGACGGCGCTGACGCCCACGTACCGGTCGAGTAATTGCCATGGATATCGCGGTTCTGCTTCTCAGCATGTGCTTGTTCTTTGCGATCGGCATGCCGATCGCCTACGCGCTGGCACTGTCTTCGCTCGTCGGTGCGCTCTGGATCGATCTACCGGTCGGCGCGGTTATGCAGCAATTTGCCAGCGGCGTCGGAAAGGTCTCGATGCTGACCATCCCCTTCTTCGTGCTGGCGGGCGCCATCATGGCCGAGGGCGGCATGGCCAAGCGGCTGGTCGACTTTGCAGCCGTGCTCGTCGGATTCACCCGAATTCGCGGCGGCCTCTCGCAGGTCAATATCCTTGCGACCACGATCATGAGCGGCATCTCCGGATCGTCGGTCGCCGATACGTCCGCGATCGGCTCGGTGATGATTCCCCAGATGGCCGATAAAGGCTATCCGCGGGTCTTCGCGACCAACGTGACCATCAGCGCCTCGCTGCAGGCCATTATCGTCCCACCGAGCCATAATTCCGTGATTTATTCACTGGCGACCGGCGGCGTGGTGTCGATCACCAGCCTCTTCCTAGCCGGCGTGCTCCCTGGCCTACTGCTCGGCTTCTCGCTGATGGTGCTCTGCCTGTTCTACGCTTATCGCGACAAACACCCGAAGGGTGAGCCCGTACCGATCCGCCAAGCCGCCAAGATGCTCGGCGACGCCATGTGGGGGATCGTAACGTTGGCCATCGTGCTGGGCGGCATCCTTACCGGCGTCTTCACGCCGATCGAGGCAGGCGCGGTTGCCTGCGTCTGGGCGTTCTTCGTCACCATGTTCATCTATCGCGACTACAAATGGTCGGAGCTGCCGCTATTGGTCTACAAGACGCTGCAAACCGTCGCCATGGTGCTCACGCTGGTGGCAACAGCCTCATGCTTCGGCTATGTCGCCGCGCTGATGCAGATGCCGGCCAAGATGACCGAGTTCTTCGTCGCCATATCGAGCAACAAATACGTGCTGCTAATGTGGTTGAACATCATGCTGCTGGTCCTGGGGACGGCGCTCGATCTCGCGCCCCTGCTGCTGATCTGCACCCCGATTCTGCTGCCGGTCGTGAAAAGCTTCGGCATCGATCCCGTGCATTTCGGCATCGTCATGCTGCTCAATCTCGGCATCGGCCTGCTGACGCCGCCGGTAGGGACGACGCTGTTCGTCGGTTGCGCCATCGGCAAGGTTTCGGTCGACGAGGTGATGCGCGGCATCTGGCCGTTCTACTACGTGATGTTTGCGGTGCTGATGATAGTGACCTATGTGCCCTGGCTGTCGCTGGCGCTGCCGAGGGCGTTCGGGTTCTAGAACAGACGCAGTTCGCGTCACGGAGACTCCGCGTGAAGATCGTCGACCTCAGCCGAGAGCTCTATCACCGCACGCCGAGCTATCCCGGCCATCCTCCCGTCATGCATGGCGTCTGGAAAACCCACGAAGAATCCTTCGCCGAATCGGGCAATGTGCACGGGCTGGCGTCGATGTTCATCTCCATGGTGGACCACGCCGGCACCCACATCGACGCGCCCCGGCATTTCGGCAAGAGCGGCATCTCAATCGATGAATATCCGTTGGAAAAATGCATCGTGCCGGGCATCTGCGTCGACCTGCGCCACATCGCACCGCGCGCCGAGATAACGCCTGCCGATCTTGAGGCGGCGGTGGCGAAGGCCGGCGTGCCGGTGCCGAGGGCTGGCACCGTCCTGCTCTGCACCGGTCACCACGAACGGACATTCCCCCGCAAGGAATATTCGACCGACAATTCCGGCGTGAACGTCGCCGCCACCGAATGGTTGGCGCAGCAGGGCGTCGTGCATTTCGGCATCGATTCGATGCGGCCGGGGCCGGAGGGCAAGGTCAATGCCCTCGTCCACAAGGCCTGCCTCGACCTCGACATCACCCACATCGAGAGCCTGTGCAATCTCGAAGCGCTGTTGGGGCGCGGCCAGTTCACGTTTATCGGCCTGCCGATGAAGTGGCGCGGCGGGACAGCGTCGCCGATCCGCGCGGTCGCCGTGTTCGACATGTGAACGTCGCCAAAGGGCCGTGGCGCGTATAGATGCGCCGCGAAACATTGCCTAAACTTGGCAGTCCGGACTTCGCTGGCTGCCTTAGCGGACGCGCGTCGCGGTCATTCGCCGTCGTGGCCAGACCCTGCTTCTGCCGTCTCACGAAGCATCTCGGCGTTCAGCACGACGATCGCGCCGTGTTCGAGGCGCACCCAGTCGCGGTTTGCCCAGGCCCGCAATTGCTTGTTGATGCTCTCCCGGGTCATGCCGACCATTTCACTGATCTCCTGCTGAGTGATTGTGATGGTTCGGCCTTGCCCTTCGGATTTGTGCTTTTCGGAAAGGCGCAGCAACGCGCTGGCCAGCCGACCAGGGAGATTTTGCAAGATGATCTGCTCGACCTGATCGCTGGTCGACCGCAGCCGATCGCAAAGAAGTTCGATGAACTTCATCGCCAGCGTCGGCTGATCTTTTACAAAGGGGATGAATTCGCGCCGGTCGATGACGAACAGCTCGCAATTGCTGTTTGCGATGGCATCGGCGGAGCGGGCTTTTCCGTCGAGCAGCGCGATCTCGCCGAAAATTTCCCCAGGTCCGACGATATTCAAGATCGCGTTGCGGCCATCCGGCGAGGAAATGCTCATCTTCACCGTACCCGAAATGACCGCGTACAGGCTGTGGCCAGGATCCCCTTTGGAAAATAACGTGGCGCCCCGCTTCAGCGTGGAGTGCTTGGCGTAGCGGCAGAGCTGCTCGAACGCCTCGGGCTCGAGATCGGCAAAAATCGGGTGCTTGCGCAGCACCGACAGTTTGCCGTTCGAAAATCCGTGAGCTTCACCCGTCCTTCGTTGAGGCACGACAGTCAAACTCCAGGGAAAACTGCTGGGGGTGCAGCCCTTCCGTAATCAACGCCGGTCAGATTTTCAACCGGAAACCATCAAAACGCGTCGATTCGGCGGCCGCAAGGCGAAAACGATGCCCAGCGTCAACGCCCCAATAACTGTGGAACTTGCGACAATATAGTACAGCCAGTCAAGCCGAGGCGCGTGCTGCAGCAGCATCCAGCCGCCGGCGAATACGATGGCAACCCTGAACAGGCTGACAAGCAGCGGAGCTGTCGCCCGTCCCCATCCCTGATAGGCGGAAAACAAGATCATAAAGGCGGCCATGAACCCGTAAACCAGGCCGATCGCGTAAAAATAGCCGGATGCCGCAAAGACAACTTCTTCGACATTTGTGAAGAGACCAGCGATCGATCTTCCCGAAAACGCAACGCCGAGTCCGATCGCCGCAAAAATAGCCGCCGCCAGCAAACAGGAAACAAGCGTCACACGACGTGCGCGTGTTTCCAGGCCAGCGCCAACGCAGGTCCCGACCATTGTCGTCGTACCAACGCCGCCGGCGTCCGTGGCGCCATCCGCGCGGCAACTATTCCTTGGCGATTCCCGTTTCCTTGATCACGCGCTCATATTTCGCGAGCTGATCGCGCGTCATGGCGCGCAGATCTTCCGCTGAACTGCCGCGCACGGCGAAACCCAGCTCTTCAAGCCTGCGGCGCACGTCAGGATCGCCAACCGCCTTCAGCACCTCGGCGTTCAGGCGGGCAACAATATGCTTCGGGGTACGGGCGGGAGCAAGAATTGCGAACCACGAATTGAAGAAGAAGCCGGGCAGACCGGATTCCGAGACGGTCGGCACATCGGGAAATTGCGACAATCTCCTCTCGGTGGTTACCCCGATCAGCTTGAGTCGGCCGCCGCGCACGAGCGTTGCGACCGTGCCGAGGCCCTGGAAACCTACGGGAATCTGGCCAGCGGCGATGTCGGTTGCGGCCTGGGTGGCGCCCTTGTAAGGCACATGCGTGAGCGATATGCCGGCGGCCGACGCGAACATCGCCATCGCCAGATGCTGCGGACTGCCCGGCCCGCCCGAACCATAGTCGATCTTGCCGGGCGTCGCCTTCGCGGCCGCGATCAGATCTGCTGCGTTCTTGAAGCTGGCCTGATTGTTGGCCACCAGCCCCCACTCCACCGTCGCGACCAGCGACACCGGCTCGAAGTCCTTCAGGATATCCCAGCGCATCTTGGACTGCAGGTTCGGCACCATCGTCATGATGCTGTCGTTGAACCCGCCAATCGTGTAGCCGTCCGGTTCGGCGCGGGCGACGGCCTCCGCCCCGATCAGGCCTGAAGCGCCCGGCTGGTTCAGGATCACGATCTGCTGGCCCATATTGTCGGCCATCTTCTGGGTGACGATCCGCGCAGCGACGTCGACCGCACTTGCCGCGGCCAGCGGCACAATCATCTTGATGGGCCGGTCCGGATAGCTCCCCTGCGCCATCGCATGATGGCCTAGGAGCAAGGCAAGCGCTGGAATCACCAGATGAAGCGGCCGCATCATTCCCCCCAATATGAGCGGCACCAACCTTAGGAATGCGGCCGCCATTTTGGGAAAGATTGCGCCCGATGTTCGGCTTATGCAATCGGTCCGACCGGGGAATGCCGCACGGCTACAGCAGCTTCCCATCTGGCCCAAAAAACGGATGTGGGCCGTCGAACGTGCCTATCGGGACTTGATGGGTAACGACCGTGCCGAACCCCTCACCCGGAAACCAGCTATGGAGATGAAAGGCCGGCGGCTCCACCTTGAAGGAAGGTTCGCGCAGTTCGGCCAGATCAAGATCGACGGCATGGTTGGGGGCGGGACAGATCGTGGTCGGTACGCCCGCAAACATGGTCAGTGCCGCGCGGTGCACATGTCCAGTTGCGATCAATTGCACGCGGGGATGACGACGCACGATGGGCGCGAGTTCGCTTGCATTGAGGAGATTCTGACGGTCCATGTGCCAAATTCCGGCCCTGAACGGCGGATGGTGCAGAAACAGCAGCGCCGGCCGGTCTGGCGACGAAGCCAGCATCGCGTCAAGCCATTGCAACGTGGGCCCATCGAGTTCGCCATGCGGCTTTCGGTGTACGCTTGAATCCAGCAACAGCAGATCGAGCCCCGCAACCTCGATCCTCTGATTGAGCGGCCCTGATACGAAGGCATAGGACGCGGAAGGAAACGCGGCACGCATCAATTCGCGCGAGTCGTGATTGCCGGGAATGCCGGCGTACGGAAGCTTGAGCGGCGCCAGCAGCCGATTGAGATATTGATACTCCTCGGCCGTCGGCGTGTCCGCCAGATCGCCGGAGATCACTACAAAATCGGGCGCAGGCCTGAATTCGTTCAGGGCGGCAACGCAACGTTCGAGCGCCTTTGCAGTATCCACCTTGCCATAGGCAAGTGCTCCCGGCGGCTTGATGTGCAGATCAGAAATCTGGGCAATATGAACCGGCATTGGCGACATCGACTTTCTCAGCTTTCGGGCGGCAACAGACGGACGGCGTCCGGCGAAATCGATAATCCGATCCGTTCGCCGGACTTGGCCCGGACCGTATTCGGCGCATCGACGGTGAGCGACCTGTTAGACACGCCGCTGACCACCAGCCGTTGCCTGTCACCAATGAAGCTGACGCTGTCGATGATGCCTGAAAGCGGCGCGCTTTCGGCTGCCACCACGCGTATGGTCTCGGGACGAATCATCGCCACTGCGGCCGGTAAATTTGCATCGCCGTCAATCGGCTGACGTCCGCCCGGCAATACCAAGTGACCATTCTCGACAGCCGCCTCGAGGATATTCGCCGCGCCGATGAATTCGGCGACAAAGCGACTGTTCGGCGTGAAGTAGATCTCGCGCGGCGTGCCGATCTGGGCAATCTTCCCCTTCTGCATGACCACGACACGGTCGCCGAGCTCCATGGCCTCGGACTGATCATGCGTCACGTAAATCGTGGTGATGCCGAGCGCGCGCAGCAGGCGGTTCAGCTCGCCGCGCAGCCGGTCACGCAGGGCGGCATCGAGCGCCGTCAGCGGTTCGTCGAGCAACAGGATGCCCGGCCGGATCGCTACCGCGCGCGCCAGCGCCACCCGCTGCCGCTGGCCGCCTGAAAGCTGGTCGATCCGGCGGTGCTCCAGCCCGGAGATATTGGTCAGCGCCACCAGTTCGGCAACGCGCGCCGCCCGCTCCTTCCTCGGTACGCCGCGGATATTCAATCCATAACCGATATTATCAGATACGGTCATATTGGGGAAAAGCGCATAGGACTGAAAAACCATGCCCACGTTACGCCGCTCTATCGGCACCGCCGTCATGTCTTTGCCGTCGAACAGTACCCTGCCGCCAGCATCGGGCAGTTCGAGGCCGGCGATAATGCGCAGCATGGTGGTCTTGCCGCAACCGGAGGGGCCGAGCAGCACCAGTGTTTCACCACGGGCGATCTCGAGCGTTGCAGGTTCAAGCGCGCGCGTTCCGTCGGCGAAGGTCTTGCCGCAGGCCTCGATACGCACCGAGGCGCCGTGTCCGGCCTGCGCACTCATCTCTTCTGTTCCTTCTCGGCAAACAATTGCATAGCGACCAGCAACGGAATGATCATCACGAAGAAGATCAGCGTATAGGCCGAGGCCACTTCCAGCCGCATCGAGGCATAGCTGTCGGCGAGCCCGATCGGCAATGTCTTGGTCAATGGCGTGTGCAGCATCCAGGTCAGGTTGAATTCACCGAGTGACAGCGTCACCACCATCAGGCTGCCCGCCAATATGCCGGGCAGAGCATTGGGGACGATCACGTCGCGGAAGCGCCGCCACGGCGATGCGCCGAGCGATGCCGCACCCTCATCCAGCGTTTTGATGTCGACGGTCGCGAACACAGCCATCACCGATCGCACCATGAAGGGCATCGTGAAGATGACATGGCCTACGAGAATGAACAGCCAGGAGCGGCGAAAGTCGCCGAAACCTCCATAGGTCAAGAGTAGTGCCAGTGCGATGGCCAGGCCAGGGACCGCCAACGGCAGGGTGATGATCTCCTCGACGATCCGCGACAGGCGCCCTCCCCGCACATGCAAGGCATAGGCGGCTGGGACGCCTGCGGCGAGCGTCACTGCAAGCGTTGCAAATGCAACCACGAATGAAAGCAGGATGGTGCCAGCATAAAGCTCCCATACCTGCACAACCCATTGCAAGGTTACGCCGGATTGGATGCCGCGGAAGTAGTTCACGGTGACGCCGGCGGAGATCGACAGTATCGCGGGCACCACCAGGAATCCGGCTACCAGCAGGGTGAAGATGAACTGGCCGATGAAGATCAGGCGATCACGCATGGTCTCATCCAGCCGCCGCAACGGCACTTCCACTGAAGGAGCGGGCAAGCGCAAGAATAAGCCAGGTAGTGACGCCAAGCCCGACCGACAGCGCGGCCGAGATCGAGAAATTCGCAGCCAGCGTGAATTCGGTATAGATCAGCATCGGCAGTACATCGATGTTGGTCGCCAGCGTAAATGCCGTTCCGAACGCCCCCATCGCGGTCGCAAACGCGATTGCGCCGGAGGCGACGAAGGCCGGCGCCAGGGCCGGGCAGGACGACATCACGCTGCACTGCCCAAGGGCTCGCGCCAAGCGAGCGCGCGGCTTCTTCCAGGCCTGTATCAAGTTTCTGCACCGCGGCCATGATGGTGAGGATGACGCGCGGGATGGAGAAATACAGATATCCAAGAAACAACCCGTAGATCGAATAGGCAAAGACAAGCTTCTCGCCAAGCACGCGGTTCGAGAAATCGCCGATCAAGCCCTGTCGACCGGCGAGAAGAATGATCATGAAGCCGACCACCACGCCCGGAAACGCCAGAGGAAAGGTCAGCATCGCAATCAGAATGGCGCGGCCGGGGAAACGATGCCGCTGCAGGAACATCCCGGCGACCGTCGCCACGATCAGGGTCACAATGGTGGTCGCGGTGGCTAGCAAGACCGTGTTGAGGAGGGTCGCCCGGTAACGCGGCTCAGTCAGGATCGCGAGATACCCCGCGAGCCCCTGCGGTCCTGCTGCTCCCGTTACAACAAGCCGCGCCATCGGCAACAGGAAAAACGCCGCCGTCACTACCGCAAGCGGCAGCAGGCATAACCAGACAAAAGACCTATGCGACATCAGAAAATGGTGCCCAGCGAGAGGCGCCATATTGCCTCAGCGAACCTCGGCGAGATAGCGATCGACAAAGCCTTTTTGCATGTTCTCCATCTGGCCCCAGTCGACGTTCTTCGCACGCGCATATTCGCTGTCAGGCAGGAATTTTTTCTTCACCGCCTCGGGCAGATCGATCGGCCGCGCCGGCCGAAGGTAGGCGTTGGTCCAGATCGCCTGTCCCTTGTCCGACAAAAGATAGTCCAGCACCTTCTTGGCCTTGTCCTTATTGGGCGCGTTCTTGACGAGGCCGGCGACGTAAGGAAACACCACGGACCCCTCGCAGGGGATCACGAATTCAAAATTGCCCTTCTCGGAGTATTTCGCGCGGTAGGCGTTGAAATCATAGTCGAACAGGATCGGCATCTCCCCGGAGACGACGCGGGCGTAGGAAGTCTGCTTGGGGACGATCGGGTCGTTCTTCCGCAGGTCCTTGAAGAAGTTGATCGCGGGATCGAAGTTCGCCTCGGAGCCACCGAGCGCCAGATTGATCGCGACCGCGCCGACATAGCCTACGGCGGCCGACGACGGATCGAGATAACCGACCATCCCCTTATAGTCGGGCTTCAGGAGATCCTTCCAGCAGGCCGGCACCGGCTTGCCGCCGAGCGCGTCCTTGTTCACGAACAGGCCAAGCGTGCCGGAATGAATCGTTGTCCAGGAACCGTCGGCATCCTTCAGGCCGGCGGGGACCTGGTCCCATTTCGCCGGCTTGTAAGGCTCAAGCGCATCCTGCGCCTTGGCCTTCATACCAAAGGTAACACCGAAATAGCCGATATCACCCACCGGGTTATTCTTCTCGGCAAGTATCTGAGCAAGCGCTTGGCCGGAATTCTTGTTGTCGTGCGGGATATCGTAGTTGAGGTCGGCTTTGAGGGCCTTGAGCATGGAAGCCCAGTCCGCCCATTCCGGCGGGCAATTGTAGCAAATGACGTCGGCCGCTTTGGCGGATTGCCAGGGCGCGATTAGCAACAGTGCGAGCAAGGCAAGAACAAAACGGGCGGTCTTCATGGGAAACTCCGGGTTAGGGCGGCAATTGACGATCTCATCACCAATCGGTGTGACGTATAGGCCGCGTATGAAGGTTTTGCGACACAGCGTTTTGCGGAGAAGGCCGCAGCGCCGCCCGGCGCGCCATCAACGTCCGCCCTGCCCCCTGATCAAATTTATCGCGGTCGCATTAGATGCGTCCCAAGGCGGTCAGAATAACCTGAGGCGTCAGGGGGATTTCCGTGATGATTGTCCCAAACGGTCTGAGCGCGTCGTTGACCGCATTGGTCACGGCGGCCGCCGCACCTGCAGTGCCGGCTTCCCCTGCGCCCTTCGCGCCCAGTTCCGATTCGAGGGTCGGTGAAACCACATGTCCGACGTCGATGTCCGGCATTTCACCGGACATCGGAACCAGATAGTCGGCCATATTTGCGTTGGTGAGTTGGCCACGTTCGTCATACACGCATTTCTCGAATAGCGCGGCGCCAAGCCCCTGCACCACGCCGCCTCTGATCTGCTCATTAACCAGTTGCGGGTTGATGATCGTGCCGCAATCCTCGACCACCCAGTGCTTCAGCAGCTTCACAAAGCCCGTATCGGGATCAAGCTCCAGCCATGAGGCCTGAACGCCATTGGTGAAGGCGAAAGGATATTCGCGCGGGACAAAGTGCCTGGTCGCCATCAATTCGGGCTGAATACCTGGCGGCAGCGTGTCGGGACGGAAATAGACAATTCGCGCGAGCTCGCTCAGATCGATCCGCGGCGCGCCATCGACGACATTCACTACCGCGTTGTTGACAATATCGAGTTCGCTTGGCGTCGATTGCAGGACGGCAGCCGCTACGTCGAGGATGTTCTTGCGCAGTACCTTGGCGGCTCGAAGCGCGGCCTCTCCACCGATACCAGCGCCGCGCGAAGCCCAGGTGCCCCCGCCATACGGCGTATTGTCGGTGTCGCCCAGGATCACGCGGACGCGATCCATTGAGACGCCAAGCACGCTTCCGACGATCTGTGCGGTAAGCGATTCCGATCCCTGCCCCTGCTCGGTGATACTTGTTTGGCAGATCACTGACCCCTGCGCATCAAGCCGCACGGCGACACCGTCCTGCGAGGATATCTTCGCACCGCCGACGCCATAAAACGCTGCACTCGGATTGGTAACTTCGATGAAGCTGGCGATGCCGATGCCACGATGGATGTTCTTCCTTCGCAGGGCGGCCTGCTCAGCGCGCAACGCATCGTAGTCCATCATTTGGACGAGCTTGGCGAGCGCCGCATGGTGCGACAACTGCTCGAAGCGCAGACCTGATGGCGAGGCGCAGGGGTAGGCGTCGTCGGCAATCAGATTGCGGCGACGGATTTCAACCGGATCCATGGCAATCTTCATCGCCGCCAGATCGACCAGGCCCTCCGTCACCGAGCAGGCGATCGGATGGCCGACGGCACGGTACTGGCACATCACGTTCTTGTTCTGGAATACGACGCGGGCACGGGCACGGTAATTCCCGGTCACATAGGGCCCGCCGACGAGATTGACGACCTGATTGGCCTCGATCGCACTCGTGCGCGGGTACATGGAATAAGGCCCGATGCCCGTAAGATCGTCGATCTCGAATGCCATGATGGTGCCATCGCGCTTGACGCCGATCTTTCCCTTGCAGCGATGGTCGCGGGCATGAATATCGGTGTTGAAGCTCTCGACCCGGTCGGCGACGAACTTGACCGGACGCCGCAGAAGTTTGGATAGTGCGTAGGTCGCCATCTCGTCGGCATAGATATGGACCTTGATACCGAAGGAGCCGCCGACGTCCTTGCAGACGACGCGGACCTGTGATTCCTTCAAGCCAAGATGGAGCGCCGCGATATTCTGCACCATATGCGGCGCCTGCGTGCCTTGATAGATGGTCAGCCTGGCTTCCGCGGCGTTCCAGTCTGCCACCACCGCGCGCGGCTCCAGCGTCACGCCGGTGTGCCGTCCGAAAACGAACTCTGCTTCGACCACCTCGTCGGACTCGGCAAAGGCCTGACCGACGGCGCCCGCGTCGTGAATGCGCTCGAACGCCAGATTGTCGCCGAGGGAGGCGTGGATCACAGGCGTTGCCGGATCGAGCGCGGCACGCATATCCGTTACGGCGTGCAGCTCCTCATATTCAACCAAGACATGCTCTGCGGCGTCCTCGGCCTGTGCGCGGCTGGCCGCCACCACGGCAGCGACCGCTTCACCCTGCCAGCACACTCGGTCGACAGCGATCGCACTTTGCGGGGCGGATTTGAGTCCCTTCAGATGCGAAAGCACGCCGACCCACGGCGTGATGACGGTCGATAGCTCCCTGCCTGAAACGACGGCGATGACTCCGGGCATCTGCTTGGCCGCTGAGGTCTCGATGCCAACGATCCTCGCGTGCGCGTGCGGCGACCGTAGGAACACGGCATGCGCCATGCGCGGCAGCTCGATGTCACTGACATAGAGCCCACGTCCCTGCATCAGCCGATCGAGGTTCGGCCGCGGCACTGCCTTCCCGATATACGAGTTCGGGCGATCCAGCACAGAAAGTGTTTGAGGATTTGCCCGCTCCGATGTCATGGCCGGCGTCCCGTGCGCGCCCACGCTGTGCTCTCGATGGCGTCAACGATTGCCTGGTAACCCGTACAGCGACAATAATTGCCGGAAAGATGTTCGCGTATCCGCTCTCGATCCGGACACGGCGATTGCTTCAGCAGATCCTGCGCCGCCATCAGCATTCCCGGCGTGCAGAAACCGCACTGCAGTGCGTTACGCTCCCGGAATGCTGACTGCAAATCGGCAATTTCGCCGCTATCGGACACCCCCTCGATCGTCTCGATCGCTGCATTGTGCGTCTGAACCGCGAGCATCAGGCAGGAGCGGACGATGTCGCCGTTGACGCGGACCGTGCATGCCCCACACACGCCATGTTCGCATCCGACATGCGTGCCGGTCAGCTTGAGATGCTCACGAAGAAAATCCGCCAGATTCAGGCGCGGCAGTACATTCGCTTCGACGAGCTCTCCATTGACACTCAACGCAATCGCAACCGTAGCCGTCACGCTGATGCTCCCGCACGAAGATCAGGCCGGGCAAGCAGTAACGACACGCAGCGCGTCAACAGAACCTTCGCCAGATGCCGACGCATGGCGGGTGTCGCCTGTTGATCGTCCAGCGGATCGAGTTCATCGTCCAATGCAGAAGCTGCCTCAGACAACACCGCAGGTGTGATGGCGACATCGACCAGCCTGCTGGCAGACTTGGCCAGCAACGGGCGATCGCCGACGGCAAAGAAGCCAAGTCGAAGATCGGCGAAGCGCCTATCCTTGATGGAAGCCTGCGCTGCGAGGCCAACAATGGCGTAATCGCCATGCCGACGGGCGAACTCATGAAAGAAATGCGTCGCGTTCTTTGAAGTCACCGGCAGCTCGACGGCAACCAGCAGTTCCTGCGGAGTAAGCGCGGTTTCGTAGATCCCGATGAAGAACTCGTTTGCCGCAATCCGCCGCTCGCGGCCCGATCCGCGGGCAATGATGGTAGCGCCAAGCGCAAGCATGCAGGCTGGCAGTTCTGAAGCCGGATCAGCGTGCGCAAGGCTTCCCCCGATCGTGCCGCGATTGCGGATCGCGGGATGGGCGACATGTGCGACCGCATCCTTCAGCAAGGGAGCATGGGCTGCTATTTCGGGGGATTTCAGGAGATCGGCGTGACGTGTCAGCGCACCTACGGTGAGGACGCCTCCCTTAACCGAGAACCCGCGCAACTCGGTCAGCTCGCCAATATCGACAATGAGCTCCGGTGCAACCAGGCGCAGATTCATCGCCGGCACCAGGCTCTGGCCGCCCGACAACACCTTGGCCCGTTCGCCGTACGCGGTCAGCAATTCCAGCGCATTGGTGACGCTGGTTGCGCGGGCATAAGCGAAAGCCGAGGCTTTCATTTTTGGCGTGACCTCCCCGGCCAACTATCGACATTTTCGCGGAATTAGACGGCTGTGATCGCCAAAGGTCAAGTTTGTTGGATGAATATTTCGACTTTGAGCTTGTTTTCGAGCGACGAACGACGCACGTTCTGTGCAAATAAAAAGCCTGCCGTTAGGGAAGAGCGGACCATGAAGCTTGGGTTCTTTACGATGCCGATCCATCCTGTCGACAAGGATTGGCGGCTTTCGCTAAAGGAAGATCGAGAGGCTTTCCTGCTGGCCGATGAGCTCGGTTTCACCGAGGGCTATGTCGGCGAGCACACTACCGACAGAGCCGAGAACATCACGTCCTGCATCGCATTCATTGCATGGCTCGCCGCGGCGACCAGCAAGATCAAACTTGGCACCGGCACCGTCAACATGCCGAACGCTCATCCGGCGGCGATTGCAGCCTCGATAGCGATGCTCGATCACATGCTCGACGGACGACTGATCTTCGGCATCAGCCCGGGCGGTCTGCTGTCGGACGCGGAAGTGTTCGGCAACCTCGAGGCGGACAGGAATGCCATGTTCCTGGAGGCGATCAATCAGGTACTTCAGATCTGGGCCAGCGAGCCGCCCTACAATCTGCAAGGTCAATTCTGGAATATATCGGTGCAGAAGACTCTGATCGAAGACATCGGCCAGGGCTTCATTCCGCGCCCACTGCAGCGGCCGCACCCGCCGATCGTGGTCACTGCGGTGGCGCCGTTTTCAAAAGGCGTGACGGAAGCCGCCGCGCGCGGTTGGGAACCAATCTCGGCAAATTTCCTGATGCCGGCCTGGGTGAAGAGCCATTGGCCGAAATATGTGGAGGGATGCGAACGCGCCGGCCGTCCTGCGGATCCAGCGAACTGGCGCGTTGCCAAGAGCGTGTTCGTAGCCAAGGACGCAGCTACCGCAAAGGCTTACGCCACCGATCCAAACGGACCGTATGTCTACTATTATCGCTCGTTGCTTACCAAGCTGAAGCGGAGCGGTCGCATCGAACTGTTCAAGACCCGCCGTGATCAGCCGGACGACGAGGTGACGCTGGAGTCGATCTGCGACAAACTGATCATTCATGGCACGGCGGACAGCGTGGCGGATCAACTGCTGGCTTTTCAGGAAGAGACCGGCCCCTTCGGAACGTTGCTGTATGCCGGCAAGGACTGGAGAGATCGCGAACTGGGCCGACAGTCGATGGTCCTGATGGCCGAACAGGTCATGCCGAGGATCAATGCCGGCGCGTCCGGCGATTCCAAAGCCGCCGAATAATCCGCGGGGGGAGCTTGCCGTGGCGCTGAGCGATCGCATTCCCTATCAAGCACAAGTCGACAGGCCGAAGCTCACGCTTCCCGGCGGCAAGAAACTCGCGGTGTGGGTCATCCTCAATGTCGAGGAGTGGCGGATCGAGAACGCGATGCCTCGCACCGTGCTGAGCCCGCCGATGGGCCAGCCGCTATTGCCCGACGTGCCGAACTGGTCCTGGCATGAATACGGGATGCGCGCCGGCTTCTGGCGACAGCTCAAGGCACTGACGGATCGCAGAATACCGGTGACGTTGGCGCTCAATGCCAATGTCTGCAACGCCTACCCACGGGTCGCATCCGCGGCGCTCGACGCCGGCTTTGAATTCATGGGCCACGGTTTCGTGCAGGGGCCGATGCACAAAGTCGAGAATCAGGCGGATGCGATCAAACGATCGGTCGAGACAATTTCAACATTTGCAGGTAAGCCTCCGCGATCATGGGAAAGCCCCGGCCTCACCGAGACCGAGGAAACCCTCGATCTGCTGCGTCTCAACGGCATCGAATACGTCGCGGATTGGGTGATCGATGATCTGCCGCAGGACATCGCCACGCCCCACGGGACCATCACGACGATCCCCTATTCGGTCGAAACCAACGACATCGTCATCCACGCACTGCAGCAACTTTCTTCCGAGCAATTCCTGAAACGCTGCACCGACCAGTTCGATCGGCTATATCTAGAAGGCGCATCGAACGCGCGGATCATGGCGATCTCAGTTCACCCGTACATCACGGGCGTGCCGCATCGCATCAAGTATCTGGAGGCGTTGCTCGACTATGTTCTGGGTCACGATGGCGTGGCCCTGATGACAGCCAGCGAGATTGGCGACTGGTATCGCGCAGAGATGGCAAAGATCTAGATTTGATGTCTGCCGCAGGATCGTCGAAGGTCCAACGAGCTTCGGCGGTTGCTCACGAGGCCTTACTGTCATCTCCAGCAATGAACCGGCCGAAACTACCGCGCGCAAACAACAAGGGTTCCTGTCGATTATAGGCATAGGCCTCGACGGCGCCGAGGAAGATGATGTGGTCGCCGCCGTAATAGCGATTGGCCGCGCGGCATTGGAAATTGGCGACGCAATCGGTCAACACCGGCGCATTGCCAAGCCCCGGCGTCCAGTTCACGCCGGCGAACTTGTCATCCGACGACTTTGCGAACTGCGACGCCAGCGGCTGCTGGGAAGCTCCGAGAACATTGACCGCAAAATGGCTGGCATTCTGGAAGATCGTAAGCCCCTGCGAAAACATCCCGAGACTCCACAACACCAGCGGCGGATTGAGCGATACCGAAGCAAAGGAGTTGCAGGTAACGCCATACGGCCTCCCGTCCACGGTCATTGCCGTGACAATGGTGACGCCGGTGGCGAATGTGCCGAGCGCATTGCGAAAATCCCGCGGGTCAATCGCCGAGTTGCCGCTGGCAAGTTCATTGGCCGGATCGGCCGGATGTTTGGGTGCATCAGACATCCGCCGGGCCTCAGAGCGTCAGATTTTCGGACGGCAGGCCAAGCGCCACGCGTCCATAGTTGGTTCCTGCCGCATCAAAATTGAATGCGAGGTGCGAATTCACGGCGTGAGCGTCGCGGAACTGCCGCTGCAACGCGCCTGACGTGAACAGGCTGCGCGCGCCACTTGCCGCGAACAACAGCGAGACCGCCTCGGTGCAGAGGTTCACTGCGAAGGCGCCATCCCGCCGCAACCTCGTCTTGACCGCAAGGTCGGGAATATGGCCCCGCCTCGCCTCGACCATCGCATCGATGCAGTTCGTACGCATCACGAGACGAGCCGCATCGATCTTGGCGGACGCCTCCGCGATCTTGATTTGGGTAGTCTGCAGATCGCTGAGTTTGGCCCGGTTGTAGGTCGAGGCCCGATGCCGCGCGAACTCGACGTAATCATTGAGACAGGCTTGCGCATTGCCCAAACCCACGCCCGACAATACGTAAGGAAATAGCGAGAATACCGGTAGCGCATAGAGCGCGTTTGGATTGACGGCGCTTCCGGGCGTCGGTCCGCCGGTCAGATCGCTGACTGCGATGGTCATGTTCTCCGCAACGAAGCGATCCTCGACCCGTACATCGTTCGACCCGGTACCGCACAGGCCCGTCGCATTCCAGGTGTCGTTGATCCTGTATTCGCTCCGGTTGAGCAGGAATATCCGATATTCGATACCCTCAGCCTCATCGTCCGAGGACACCACGCCTGCAAGCATGTTCCAGTCGCAGGACTCGACACCCGAAGAGAAAGGCCAATGACCGCGCAGAACGTATCCCCCCTCCACCTTTCTCGCGCGCCCGGCTGGAAAGATGAAGGACGAGGCGATCAACGCATCGACATTCCTGCCCCAGACCGCATCCTGCGCGTGGTTGTCAAACATACCCAGCATCCAGTGGTGGCTGGCAAGATTGGCGAAGTTCCATGCTACGGAAGCATCCGCCTGCGCCAACACGTCGGAGCAATCGACCAGAGCAATATAGTCAAGTTCGGCACCTCCGACACGCTTGGGCTGCACGATCCGGAACAAGCCGGCGTCATGCAAATCACGTTCGGTCTCCGGCGGCAGGCGGCGGAGCTGCTCCGTCTTTGAAGCGCGATCGCGCAATTCTGGAATCAGGGCCTTGGCACGTGCAACCATGGCGGCATAGCTGGCCGTCCCCGGTCCCGCGGGTGAGCCCGCATCCGGCTTGCCGCTGTTTAGAGCCATCGGTTTCCTCGCCTGCTCCGTTGTTGTACGCCGCCTGAGCTTTGTCCAGTCTAGTCTACCGGTTGATCGCCGATGATCAAGGCGCAGATCGTCGCCCGGTGCTGACTTCGCTCTTCATCCTCGGCTTCGTGAACAGGATCGATCTGGTATCGTTGCCCCCGGACAAAGTTGGACGACGAGAAATCTCTCTCATCAGAGCTTCGCAAGCAAAGTTGACGAGGCAAGCGTGCTCGACGTCCACAATGACTGCCCTCGTACGCAGGAGCCGGCATCGGTGGCGCGGCGCTCCACCACGCAGGCGACGCCGATGCCGGCGGACCAGGCTGCGGAGATCGCCCGGCTGCACCAGGAGAACGAGCGGCTGCGCATGGAGCGGGACATTTTAAAAAGTCGATCGCGATCTTTGCCGGAACCCGGACATGAGCTCCCGCTTCATCGAGGACCATCGCGATGCCCATCCGGTGCGGCTGATGTGCGCTGTGCTCGAGGTCTCGGCGGCCGGCTATTACGCTTGGCGTGGGCGTCCGGTGAGCGCACGGACAACCACCAATGCCGCGCTCTTGGCTGCGATCCGACAGGTCCATCAGAACAGCGGGGGATGCTACGGCAGCCCACGGGTCCATGCCACGCTGAGGGTGAAGGGGACGTGGCGCCAAGAGTCAGCCGCACATATCCCCGGTACATTGGTTCCTGAACATTCTAAGGTCGTCAGCTAGGGAAATTGATGAACGACGGGCGCGCACCAGCGACCAACCGCATCTTCACGCCCGTCCCCGTGGCCACCATGTCGATCGAAATCCACGGGTAAAACAATAGTCGCAGTTGACGCGGCTAACCTTTGCCGACCAAATTGCTACGTGCAGTTGAGCGCGTCGGCTTCCCCCGTGAACTCTTCTTCGCACGATGCCAGGCGAAACTCGGTGCGGGCATACTTTTGGTTCGGTTCGTGTCGGAACGGGTATGCTCGCGCCATGAACTCGCTCATGAGGGCAGAGGCAGCACGCATGTTGAGCGAAATGACGGAAGGCGCCTGCTCAACCACGCCCTTGATGTAGCCTTCCCGGACTTCCACGTCATGCGCCTCCGGAGATGACCTCTCCAGATATTCTGCCCGGAGTGTTTCGGGCGAATACACGCCGCGGTCTTGCAGCGTCGAACGTCCGGGCTGGACGTAGTCGATGCGGCCGCAGACGTCGGCGATTGCCGGGCAACCGTCAGGTCTCTTGCGCGTCGGGATGGAGACGCCGACGTCGAATAGCGGAATGAGAAATGCACTTGAGATGAGGTCGGCCAGTTGGCGGGCCTCCAACGTGTCGACGCAGCAGAACAGCACATCCGATTGGCTCGCGGCGAGAACTGCGTCGCGCGTCACGATGGAAAGCGGCACGGAACATGCCACTCCCGGACCGCGATAACCTGCGACTGCTTCGGCGAACATTTCGGCCTTCAGCCTTCCTCTCTTGGCGTCCGCCAAGGTGGAGTTCAGAATCCTGTTCAGGTTCTTCAACTCAACCTTGTCGAATTCGACGTACTGGTTGTGCCCGAAGCCCATTCGCGCGCCCTGCTCTGCAGTGATCGAGCCGGTCCCGGACACGCCAATCACGGTCGCGGAGAGCCGGCCAAGTTCGGCCGTCATACCGGAGGAGAAGGCCATCGGCCGCCGCGCCCGCCGCGGTCGCGGGCGTCTCGTTCCCAGAAAAACTGGAGATCGTGGCCGATCACGCTGACCATCTCGACGGCGGTCTTTTTCATTTGGCGGTCGTACAGGCGGGCACGCATGGCGCCATCTGGCGTCATGATGGCGCTGCCATGCAGATCTCCGGTCGCTTCGAACAGGCACGGCATCACGATGCGGTCGCTCGCATCGTCGGCAGCCGAAAACGCGAACAGCCCACCGGGATGGGAGTGCACCAGGACGATGGCGAGGCCCAGGGGCTCGGCCTGGTCGATGGCTTTCTCCAGGTATTCGCCGGGCCAGTAGATCTCGTCCGGCTCTCGCATGCGGCATTCGCGGTGCGTAATGAGGATCAGGTCCTTAGCGAGAAGGCGCAGCCGCGGCCCGGGCGTGCGTGAGCACACCACGATCGCCGCGGCCTCCTTGCCGTCACCTGGATAGAGATGCGCCTTAAGGCGCTCATAGAGAACGCCTGTCAGGGTAAACGTCGGGGAAATCATTGGCCGACTTCCTTGGCGATCGCGGACTCGACGAGCGCGAGATGAGTGATCACGTTGTCGCTGTTCGGGTTCCAGGGAGCCTCCCGGCCGCGGTGACGCGACCAGCCGTTGAAGGGCGTGCCGCAGATCACGGCGGAGACCTGCGTCCGGTCGATCGCCCTGCCCGACGTCAGCCGTAGCGGCGGGCTGGTATAGAACATGTCGATCTGCGCCCCGGGATAGGTGAGCGGGATCTCGAGCGCGAGCAGGACGATCTGAGGCACGTAGCCGGCCGGCACCTGATAGTGGTGAATCAGGAGCCAGCGACGGTTGACGTCGATCACCGTTTCCCAGAAGCAGCCGAGAGCATCCAGGTGCTTCTCGTCGACCTCAAGCAGATCGAACTGCCGCCGCGGCTTGGCGGCAGCTTCCCCGTTGTGGACCCCGGCCGGCGTCAGACGGATCTTTTCGATGCCAGGCGTCCGCAGGTCGACCGTGTAGTCGAGGTTCACCGCGCGCTTGGGCTCTCCCTTCACGATCAGGAAGATCTGCCAAGCCTTGGTGATGTCGAACCCGGCCTTCTGCATCGCGTCGCGAACGACGATGGTCGGCAGGTGCAGCTCCAGCGTCACGCCCTGGACGTTCAGCTTCCAGGTCGGCTTCCGGCTGACGAACGCCTCGGTGCCGTGGTGGCCGAGGTCGATGACCTCACGCGGCTCGATCATCCGGTCCGGCTGATCGACCCGCGTCAGCAGCAGCTCGTCCTCCGTCGCGATGTTGCCGAGCTTCCAGACGACCTCCCCGGAGACGGTACGGCTGGGCCAATCGAAGCGCTCGCCGTTGATCGTGAGGAAGTAGAGGCGGTCGGTCTCCACCGCGATGAACCGGCGACCGCCGTCGAGATCAACGCTCTGGTTCGGGCGAATCTCGGCCAGACCGCCATCGGCGAGGAACTGCAGCACCGCGGTCTGCTGCGCCGGCGTGAAGCCACCCAGAGCGTGGGCAGCATGGACCTCGGCAAAATCAACCTGGGCAATAAAGCTCAGCGGCCAAGTGCGATTGCGGATGCTCCGTTCGGCTTGCTGCGAGCGTTCCCACTCCCTTATCGAATCTTTCCAGCGCGTTGTGCTGAAGAGCCGGTGGAGCCAGTACCAGCGGCCGGCATCAAGTTGCCGGGGTAAGGACCGGCATAGCCGGCTTCCTCAATGAACGGCGGCCTCGTGGGCCAATTGACGTCGAGAGGCAAGTCGGGTTCGCCACCGAGGCGACACGTTCCAATTTGTGCGTTGACTTCTTCGTCAACCGGGCCCGGGACCAGGATGATACAGCGTCGTGCCAACTGAGCCAGCCTTGGCGCCCACTCGCCCAATCCCGCAACTCGGAGCGAGCTTTCCAATTCAGGCCGGTTTGACCACATCTGCGGCTATTCCGATGCCGGCAACGGAAAGGAGTGGTGCTCGTGCGCGACCTGCCACTTGCCGCCCTGCTTACGCAGGCCGATCGTGAGACGCAGGCGGTTGTCGGGATTCATTTCGAGCTCCTCCACGGTCCCGCAACGCAGCAACGCGTGCGCGAAGGCGACATCATTGCCAGCGGTGACGTCGAGCGAGACGATCTCGAACGTGGCACCCTGCTTCTGCCACTTGAAGAAAGGCGGCCATGTGTCGCGATACGCCGTCTTGCCGCGCACCTCATTCGGCGGAGGGACATCGAACATCACGATGTCGTCGGTGTGATCGGCAAGAACGCTATCCATGTCGCATGCGTGCACTGCTCTTGCCCACCGCTCGATCAGCCTGCGTATTTGAGTTTCGTCTGGGCTTCGTGGCATTGCGCGTCTCCTTCAAGTGTTGTGTTGTCCCCCTAAGGACGAGAAAGAAGGCGGTGATCGGACCGCCAGGCCACGCAGACTCTTTTTTGAAGTACGACCAAACTGTCACATTTCCATTTGACCTAGGCGAAAGCGTGTCTGGCATAAGCGCTGGGGCCATCGGCGTCCGCTCTCAGAGGCGGAGCAGACCAAGGTAGGACGCAGCAAGAACGTCGCCTTTTGACCCTAAGGGTGCGTGCCTACGGCCATCTCCGAAAGTCCGCTTCTGCTCCGAGGCGGACAAAGTTGCCACTGGGACTAACGATGTCCGAACTGCGCCACGACCGCATACCACAAGGCCATCGCTTCGGGCGATTTGGGGTCCCCGATCGGCACCTTGCGAACCGCCGTCTGCACCATGATCAGCTTCGACTCGGGATCGACGAAGAGACCCTGTCCATGGATGCCCAGGAGAAGAAACATCCGCCGCTCACCCGGTAACAACCAGACCTGATAGCCGTAGCCCCAGGACTGGGCAATCGTGTTGCGTAGATAACTGTCCCGTGGCGCCACCGTTGCATCGAGAAGCCACTGCCTCGGAACAATCTGCTGACCGTTCCAGCCACCGTCATTTGCCAACATCAATCCCAGGCGTGCCCAGTCGCGTAGTGTGGCGATGAAGCAGCAGTAAGCCACTTCCTGCCCCGTGGAATCGATAGCCCAAGCGGCGTCGGACTCGGCACCAAGCTTCTGCCAGATCCGCGTCGCCAGATAATCGGCAAGCGGCATGTGCACCGCGCGGCTGACAACGAGGCCAAGCACTTCCGTCTCCGAACTGGCGTAGGCGAAGCGTGTATTCGGTGGCGCGTCGCGCGTACTGAATTGGCGAAGGGCGGGGATCACACCCACCGCATCATTCCCCAGCAACGCCATGTGCAATCGGAAAATGTCCTCGTCTGGCTGATACGTTCTCTCTAGAAAAGCTACACCCGACGACATTCGAAGCAGAGCGCGCAACGGGGTAGCGCCGTACGCTGTGCCCTCCAATTCCGGGACATAGGTGGCCGCCGTATCGTCGATCGAGCGAATTGCTCCTTCAGAGATCGCGATGCCGACTAGCAGTCCCGTGATCGTCTTAGCCATGGAGTTCGAGAGCAAACGATCCCGATCGCTACGGGCATAGCGATAGTGTTCGAACAGGATCGTATCACCGCGCGCGATCAGCAGGGCCGTCACCGGGTGCGTATCGAGATAATCGCCGATCGTCTTTTGCCGACCGTCGTAATGGTAGACTGCAACGATCTCCTCGGCAGCTCGCTTCAAAACCGACGGCATCGCCGGTTTTTGAACGGCGCGCATCGAGTGCAGCTTGTCGAAATGACTATGCGTACCAACCAAAAAGTCCTGCCGGGACCCCGGCGGGTATTCGAAGGGTGGTACCGGATATCCCTTCAGAGCCCCATATGCCTCCGCGTCAGGACCGGTGTCCGAGAACACGGGACCCGATTCCGCAAGGGCCACGCCTTCGAAAACAATCGAAAGGAACACGAACAGCAAAAGACGGATCATGGTGCCTCAGCTTGCAACTCGACGGGCTGATAAGGAGCATGTTGACACTTCGATCATACCACCAAATTAAGGGCTCACGTCCGGTCCAGGCCGTAGCCGACTTGGCTGCTGGAGCCGCTGACGGCCGGTCTCGGGGCTAAAACGGACGTGAAGCCAGGCAGGTGAGGACGCCCGGTTCTGACCCTTTTCTTAAATGCTGCGAGGGCGCGACGAGGCTCGCAATGATGAAGAAGCAGAGGTCTGGGCGGCCTCCAGCTTAGGGCCGCGGCTCATTGCGGGACATCAACCTCGTGGGTGTGATCCTCATGGGCATGTGGCTCGAGGCCCGGCATGGGCGCGCCCGTGAAATAACCTAGAGCGCCAGGATGCAGCGGGATGCGCGAGTCGGGTGGCTCGGCGGACGAACCGCTCGGCAGCAGCAATTCGGCGCTGCGGCTCTTGTCCAACGCTTCGGCGATCAAACAGGCATGGCGTGCTGCAAAGTCGTCGCGGCAGACGAACAAATACTCTCCGATGCCGACGACGGTGAACAGCTTGACTGGTCCGTGCTCGGCGAAGGGGAGCCTCCCTTGTCGAAGGGCTGCCGCATCGTCGCGCCGCATCAGCGCGACGTCCAACTGCTGCGAGCTGATCAGACTGGCGATGCGCTCCTTGTGCGGCGCCCTGCTCACCTGAGCCTTGCTGCTCGGCAAGCGATCCGCGAGGACCTCAGCTACCCGCTTGCCGAGCTCGAACGAGGGAGGATCGGCGCGCGAAGTCAGGATCAGCAGGTGGCGCCGGCGGTAGACGCCCCACTGGCCATAGGGTGCGTGGCCACAAAGGAACATGGCTGCGGCGCCGGCCCCCGCCGTTCGGAGGAGTTCCCGGCGGCTCGGCCTCCCGCCAACCTCAGGACCTTCGATCTTATGCCACACGCTACTACTTGCGGAATATGGTGGTCGGCAGGATGGCGGAGACTGCGTAGTTCGGCACGTCGACGACATTGCCGATACGCAGGTCGGCGGCCACGCTCGCCACGACATATGCCTGCTCCGGCGTGAGGCCCTTCTCGACAACCATCCAGTCGATCAGCTCGATCAGGGCGTTGCGCGCCGCCAGCATCAGATCCTCCGAGAGGTTCTCGAGCGGGCCGATTTTCTGGCTGTCGAGGTAGGTATGGTAAGGCGGGATCTGGCCCTTGGCTTTCAGCGGGAAGCCGGTGGTGGCGTAGAACTCGGTCGGCGCCAACCGGATGAGCTGATCGCCGCCTTCGAAGTGCGGGACTTTGACCTTCGCGGCTTGCGCCTTGCGGATCTCGGTGACCAGCGTGACCGTCGCCCCCATCTCGATCGCCGTGCCGGAGACCTCGCCATCACCTTGCGCGAAATGGACGTCGCCGACGAACAACCCGCACCCGTCCACGAAGCAGGGCAGCAGCAGCGTCGTGCCCACCACCATCTGCTTGATGTCCATGTTGCCACCGTTCTCGCGCGGCGGAATGGTGCGCAGGCACTCATTCTTGCTGCTTCCGTTCTGACCGCAGACATCGCTCGGCAGCGCACCGAGCGGCTGCGGAGTCAGCACGACGCCGCCCGCGCTCTGCAGCGCCGCCTCGCGCGTGAGGATCGTGGCCACCTCGGGCTGGCCCGGCAGCACCCCGACCGTGCCCATAAATCCGTTAAAGGGGAGGACGACGCCCGGGATCTGGTCGGAGACCGCCTCCTTGCGGTTGAGTTTCCAATTGGCGATGAACGGCTTGGTGAAGCGATCGCGCAGGAAACCAAAGCCCGGGACGATCACGGTGTAACCGTAGTCGTCCGGCTGTACGTCGAGGAGTGTCACCGCCAGTACGTCGCCGCGCTGGGCACCCTCGATGAAGACCGGGCCGGTCAGCGGATGGACGAGATTGAGATCGGCCGCCGACACATCCTCAGGCTTGGAGCCGAGGTTGAAGTCGGAGTCGAAGGCGTCGCGCGTTTCAAAGACGATATGCTGACTGGGGTTGGCGCGACTCACCGGCTTGATGGCCGGGTGCATGCGGTTCATGCAGTTCTTGTCGTCGACGCAGTGCGCGCCGGTCTTCGCGACGCGCACAACCTGCCACGCCTTAACGGACGTCGTATCCGCATGCGCTGCGGTTGCGCTGAGCAGCAACGTCGCGGCCGCAGTGATGATCCAGAATTGCCCGGATTGCATCATTCGCTCCTCCCTCAGCAGAATCGTGACCCTATTCTGGTCGGGACGACGATCGGCAACGCCTTGGGCGCCCGGCGGCACGATGAGGAGATCAAGATTTCGTCCTGACGACCGTCCGGCGAAGCTACTCCCCTTTGGGGTCAGTGCCAACCACCATGGGTCGAAAGGGCGGAAAAACAACGGCCTCTTCACCGCCATGGCGTTCTTGTCGGTCCTTGTCCTCAAAGTGCAGCGTTTTCAGTGTCGGCGCTGATACGACGGACATATCCTTCGCGGTCAGACAACCAAACGAACGGCGCGAGACCGATCAGCAACAGGGCGACGCCGGTGGCACCTTCCAGGAGACGGGACAGATGGGCTAGGGTCCCGCCATGCCGGGTCCAGCTGCACACGCGCCGTTCGCGTGCGAAGATCGTCAGCAACGCAACGACGCAGAGCGTCAGGGCGACGCCCAGCAGCATCGCGGCGGCGAAGGCAACGCCGGCCGCTGGGACACCGTTTGCCAGGGCGTAGACCATCGCGAACAACGTGAGGCGGGCACGGTACGAGACCCGCCACAAGTCCCACGGACAAGCATCGTGACGGTGCGGCTCACCGCGGATTGCGCGAAAGAGCAGCCATGCGCCGATGGCCGCCAGAAGACCGCGGCTCAGCAGTTAGGGCGGCGCCCGGCGCCTCTGGTCGAGTGTGAACGCATGAAGCCACCGGCGCCAACTCATAGCGACGTCCTCTAGCCCCAAGCAGAACAACGTTTAAACCGTTATCATGTCGGCTGTCAGTGGCAGACTTGACGCCGGTCCATGCTCGCCTCCACCGCCGCTTGTGACCCGAAGCAGTCATTGCACCCGGTATAGTCTCATGAAAAAAGTGCTAAGCTGATCTTCCCACTGGCGTGATCCCTAGAGGGAGCGACGCATGCGACGGCGAGAATTCATAGCCTTCAGCGGTGCCGTAGCAATCCTCCCATTTGCTGCGGGGGCTCAGGCCCAAGTCCGCCGCGTGG
This sequence comes from Bradyrhizobium sp. AZCC 1577, assembly GCF_036924575.1. NCBI lineage: Bacteria > Pseudomonadati > Pseudomonadota > Alphaproteobacteria > Hyphomicrobiales > Nitrobacteraceae > Bradyrhizobium > Bradyrhizobium sp. AZCC 1577. The sequence continues at coordinate 3,291,802 of NZ_JAZHRQ010000001.1, read as the reverse complement.
GTGCGCTCCTAGCTAGCCCTCTAAGCAGGCCAATTCTCGAAAGAGTGTTGAAGGAGAAAGGATGGCTGTTGGGTCAGAACCTGCTCATAGACTATTGCATAAGCGATGGCGATACTGAGGAGAGCCGCAAGTGCGCGCGCGAATTGATCTCGTTGAAGCCTGATGTCTTGTTCGCGGTTACCAACACGTCGATGGCGTCACTGCAAGCTGAGGGGTCTAACATCCCGACCGTATTCGCGATGGTCAGCGATCCGATTGGAATGCGCTATGTAGAGACTTTCGCGCGACCCGGTCGTAATGTTACCGGCTTCACTGCCTTTGTACCATCTCTCGGGGGTAAGTGGGTCTCCCTGCTGAAGGAAATCGCGCCGCAGATTGAGCGAATCGGCGTTATCTACAACCCGGAACCAGGGAATAACTCTGCTGCGTTTCTCGCTTCGATAAAGGCCGCCGCACAAACCTTCGGAGTGGTTTCGGTGGAGACGCCCCACGGCGATAGCTCCAGCATAGAACGGCTAATCGTATCTCTCCAAGACGCGCGGAACGCTGGTCTTATTTTTCTACCTGACGCACTGACTGCCGCACGACGGAAGGAAATGACCGCGCTTGTTGCTAAGTGCAGGTTGCCCGCGATCTACTTCCTACGACTATTCTGCGATGTAGGGGGTCTTGTTTCGTATGGAGTAAACCTCAATAAAATATATGCAGGCGCGGCATCCTATGTTGATCGAATTTTGCGCGGCGCCAATCCGGCGGACCTGCCAGTGCAAGCTCCGACCGAATTTGAATTCATCATCAACCGCAAGACCGCGAGAGTGCTCGGCTTGGAATTACCCGAAAGCCTCCTAGCCCACGCCGATGAAGTTATCGAATAGAGAGCCGACTTCCGCTTGTGGCCCTTCAGAGACCTGCCAACAGCCGGTCACAACGTCTGCTGTTCGGGGTAGACCGGAAGTGACGGCCTGGCCGCCCAAACGGCGCTCATGACCCGTTTCCGACATTCAATCCTAGAAACGAATCATCCGAGGAGTAATTTTGCGACCGCGGCGACCAGGCCAACCACCGAACTGCCAAAGCCAATCATCGCGGCAATCACAGGTGGGGCCTTAAACGGGTTGGTCGGGAGCACAATCGGCTGTTCGCCACGGACTCGATCCACAACATCCAGCATCTCTGCATCGTTCTTGAAGACTCGCCTTTCATCTTCCGCTCGTCTAACAACCTCATTAGCAAGTCTTAGTCCCCTAAACTGATCTAATGGTAGCGTCTCCATTTTCGTGTAGAGGATCGCTTTGCCCGCAGGATTGGATTCCTTGAAGCTTTTCAGGCAGTCGTAGCCTGAGGGGTTTCCGCCGATATGCCCGATTAGGAGATCAATCCGGTGCGGGCGCCCCCACCCCCAAAACCGCTTTCCTGCGGCTTCCTTCAACTCTTTTAGCTTCTTAGTATCGACATTGCTCCCGTTGCGGGAGGTTTGTAGAGCGACGACCTCCGTCTTGTCTGGAAACTTTTCCTCAAGGCGAGCCTTGAGGTGGTGAAGGCGATCGGGGCTATAGTCGACGACGACGATGCGATACGTCATAGTTCCCTCCTGTCAATCCAAAGCCGACCTCCTATTCAGCGCGAACGCGCTTGACCTGTTGATTCATCGATCGGGAGCGAAGCGGGACTTGCCAATCCGCTGGGCAATCGCATCCCAGGTCTGCTCGCAAGTTTCAGCATTGCGAGATCGCGCAGACGAGAGCGTAGAGCCAAGGCAGTCTCGGTCAAGGGCAGCGGTCCAATAACGACCAGACGCCCATTTATGGTTGGGCACGGCTGCTCCCGTTGCTGGCGTTGCCATTGAGTTCCGCCGGCCTCCGAATAGTCTCCTCGGGTTCTCCTCACGCAGAACAGCGCTTAAGCCGTTGTCATGTCGGCCGACAGAGGCAGACCGGACGTCGGTCTATGCTGGCCTCCACCGCCGCTTGTGACCCAAGCCAGTCATCATGAACGACGCGAGACGTTCAGCCATCGACCTCAGCGTAAGTTCGGACTCACATCCTGCAGCCGTCACACATGGAGTGGCCGGACCTCTTGCGGCCAACCACAAGCGATTGCGAGCTTGCCGGCCCAAAACTTCGCCGACTCTTGCTCGGAGACATCAACGACCGTGAAGCCACCGAGATACTCCGGGGCGTTGGAATACCGACCTTCGCTAAACTGCAGTTCGCCGCTGATGTTATTAGCACTGAAAGCCTTGCTCAGATCTTCATCTACTCCCGCGGCGAAGATGAGCACGCCCGCTTCCTTCATCTCGGCCACGACTGCCCTAGCCAACGGTCCGCGAGACTGAAACCACTCTTTGGAGTGATTGACACACCGAGGTTTCGTCAATCCGTCTATGCCCCGAAGCAACGACTCCGTCCGTGTTGCCAGGACATGGCTTTGCCGGTGACGGCGAAGCTATGCCACGAGCCCGGGGCAGCAGAATCCCCAAATCGAAACGATCCGCGACGACATGGCCGAGTAAACGCGCTCGCTCAGGCGGCGCTTCTCCGGTACCGGGTCGCGCCACAAGCGCGCGGGCACACCCGTCTGCGGCAACATGCCAGTCAGACTCGCGGATAGACGCGCTTTGCGCGGGGACGGCGTGGATTGATGGACCAGGGACGGCGCCTCGGGCCGGCGGGGCCGTGCAGTGCCCGTGGTCAGACCGAAGAAGTGGAAGGAAGCAAACCCTTATTTCACGATGCGTGTGTCCGAGAATGTTGGGCAAGAGGCGCGCGCTCAAACGCTCGGCCCCACGACCTCGATGGGACGCACCAGCGGCTCACCAAGATCATCGCCAAGACCGAGGACAGTTACCCGCACGCCGACTGTTTTTAGGATGATGCTACGGGGTTACTTGCAAACAAGCGCGGCAACGCAAATACTCTCGCTAAAATCGGAGCACGCTATGATTACAACTCTTAGTCGGCGGACATCGATTTTCTTGGTCCTATCTCTCCTATCTCCGATACCAACCGTTCTTCGGGCCGCAGAATTGAGCTTGGGTGAAATAGCCACAGCGATAAAAGATCTCGCAATTTTCATGATCAAAAGGGGCGATCTAGAGACGAGGGAAAAGCGCAAAGTCAGTGCTGCTCAAATAGGCGCGCGGATGATTCGTATCGCTGCAATGGAGCGCATTTTTGCGGAGTACTTGCAGAGCAAGCCCGCAACGATGAGTGAATTTTCGCCCCACGATCAAATGTTAGTCGATCAAGAGCTCAGACGCATCGATCGCGAAATTGCGAATTTTGCGGAGGACCTACGCGAGATAGATCCTGCATGGGCAGCTAAAAATCCGAAGCTCTACAATGAACTATTCGCGATCGGTCACGGAAAGGGATTGTGGTGGGCCGTTAGATTCCGACACTACGGCGCAAACCAGGACGTTGGCCGGTTGCGAGCTTGGATGAATGCCGAAGCTAAGGAGCTCGAGATCGCAGCTGCCGGAATCCAATCAGGGCTAACTCCCTAACTGGCAACAACACGCACCCACCGGCCTTCAAATTTTTTCGGCCGCCCCTCGCCCACTCCGCCACCCCCCTTGCGCGCGCCGCCAGTGAAGGCCGACGCGCTGGGCGATTGAGCCGAAGCCGCCCTGCCGGCGGGCGGGCGCCCGCTGATAATGGGGGCGGCCCAATAACTGAGGGGGTTAAGCAATGAACCAAGAGCGAATCGAAGAACTGAAGATCAAGAAGATCACGCATAGACTTGTCATTAACGTTCGCCACTGGAGTGGCAGCGACAGCACACCGACAGCGTCGCGATCGTGTCAGACACGCCGTTCGCCACCATCCGCAACGGCGAGCGCATCCGGATCGGCGGTGTCGAGGGATTTCCAGAATCTAGACTGATTACCGGCGTGGTCAGGAAGGTGTCGCATACCATCTCCGGCGGCCCTCTCGATTTTACCCAAACAGTGACGGTCGACGTCGACCAGGATCGAGAGCCATAGGGCCTGATGATCATCGCTATCAGATCGTTGACCCGCGCGCTCTCGGCCGCCGCACAATTCGCGAACCCGCATCCTCTCATCGTCGCGGCGCTCTTCCCGGCTATCGCAATCGGCCTCATCGGCCTCGCGGTGCTCGGTGCCATCTCGCGCGTGAAGATGCTCATCGCGATATGACAGAGCAGAAGCACCACGAGCGGAACACGTGCATCATCAGGTTGCCGTCGCAGGTCGTCGCGAACCTTCGCCGCGACGCCCGTAGATGCGGCGTGCGCCGACGCGCGGCGGCGGCGATCTTGAAGGGCGTCAGGGCTAAGCAGGCTCCGTCTCGCAGCTATCTGGGCTTATCAGGCCGCTGGGTGCTCTAATTCCAGCACGCGCAGTCCAGCGGGTGTAATCTCGTATCTGCCATCTGGGCGGCGTACCAGCCACCCAGCTCTGACCATCTCCTGCGCAGTCTGCACGCTACAAACAGGATGACTGCCGCCGGGGTAGTAGAGCCTGTCAGTTCGGTCGATAAGGTATCCGTACAGCCGAGCTTGCCGGAGCGCTCTAATTCTCGGCTTCTCCATACCCTCACATAGTCACCAGGGCCGGGAATTGCGACTCCACGCTCTGCCGATCCGGCCTGACGTCGGCGCCGTTTCCTGGTCGCTCGCGTTGCATCGGGGGCACGCCGCGGCGCCGCCGATGGTGTCCTAATTCCCACAGTGCGAGCGCAAAAGCGTCTCTCTGTCGGATTTCGAACCGACTGGCCGGACCCATTCGTTTGAACCTGTTCGCATTTCATTGGTAGCCGTTTTGGCGGTCGAAAAATGGATGCTCTAGGTATCGCGCTGATTGTCATTGGCCTCGCCATCGTTTGCAGCGGACTCATCTTCCTGCGCGGATTCTCGGAGAAGCCCAACGAGGAGAGCACGGCAATCGCGGAATTTGAGCGCTCCCAAGTAGGTGGATCTGGGGAGATTCCCCAGGGCGAAGCCGCAGGCGTGCCTCAGCATGTGGGCGATCCATTCGAGCGCCACCTGCTCGAAGATCTAAATGCGATGGATCCGGAGGTGCGCAGCGAGTGCGGCAAAGATTCATTAGGCCCGATGGGTGAAGCACCGCGCCGACCCGACTAGATCGACCAGCCGTCTGTCGTCGTATTGGCGTCCAGTCGGTCGAGCGCCTCCCTCACCTTCGACCAGAAGCGCGCGATGTCGCCGGTTAAGGCCGACGCCTCGCGCTCGCGGGCGAAGCCGAAGGCGCCGGAGCCCTTCCGCGCCCAGAGGTGCTCGGCCGCCGCCTGCGGCGACATGCGGCCCCAGAGGGGCCCGCGCAGTCGTTTTGCCATCCCCGCCCCATTTGCTCCGGCGCCCGCCAGCGTCGCGGCGACGCCAGCACAAAGGCCCGGGCTGGAGCACCGGGCCTTTGTCCCTGACTCGACCTGCTGTGTGAGTTTCAGGACGAAGCGAACCGACGATGGCCGAATCATGCCAAAACCTCGGGTGCAATTGGGGCAGGCATCCGCATGCGGTGCGCGGCACGCCTGGACGCAATCAGCTTTGGATAAATTTGACGGTCGAGATCGGCTATCGACCCTCATGTCCTCCGATTGAAACGGACACGCCGACTGCATTGCGCAATGTCCGCTCTCAGGGGCAAAGCGGAAAAAATATACTCACGTTGAGTTTTTCCGGTTTTGACACGAAGCGGACGACGATTGGGGAGCAACCTGCTTTGCGATCCGAGGCGTATGTCATCCCATCGCTGTACTGCTTTGACGGTCGCGGCACGAAACAACCCCTCGGTGTTGCGCGCCAGCACCCTCGTGGTTGGGCCAATTGACTGTCGTACAGCCGACCAGATCGCCGCATCATCTCAACAAGTGAGAACCATTATCCAAAGTACGCCTCGTGCACTTGCTTCGTTTGACTGAGCTCGCCTGGCTCGCCAGCGGCGACGACGCGGCCCTTGGAGAGGACGTAGCCGTAGTCGGAGATCGCGAGCGTCTGATGGACGTTCTGTTCGACCAGGAATACGGTGATGCCCTGCTGGTTGATGCGGCGGATGATATTGAAGTTCTCCCGCACCAGGATGGGCGCGAGGCCGAGCGAAGGCTCGTCGATGAGGAGAAGCTTCGGCGCGCGCATGAGTCCCCGGCCAATCGAGACCATCGCCTGCTCGCCCCCCGACATGGTGCCGGCAAGCTGATCGCGGCGCTCGCCGAGCCGCGGAAAGGTGGCATAGACATGCGCCAAGCGCTGCGCAACAGCCGCGTCCGATGTCTCCTGATAAGCGCCGATGCGCAAATTTTCTTCGACCGTGAGCTTCGCGAATACCCGCCGACCTTCGGGAATACAGGCAATGCCGGCCGCGATCACCCGGTGGGTCGGGAGTCCCGCAAGGTCCGCACCGCCGAATCGGATGCTGCCCCTGTTCGGTGGCGTCAGTCCGAGGATCGAGCGGATCAAAGTGGTCTTGCCGGAGCCGTTGGAACCGAGGAGACAGGTGATCTTGCCCGACGCTGCCGTCAGCGAGACGTTCTCCAGCACGTTGGCCTGATCATAGGCGGTGGAGACGCCTTCGATCACGAGCGCGTTGGCCTCGTCGTTTGTCATTGCAGACCCAGATACGCTTCTTGCACCATTCGGTCGGCGGCGATCTCCGCGAATGTACCAGCGGCGATCTTGCGGCCGAAATTGAGCACCACGCAGCGATTGGTGATGCGTTCGATGACACCCATCTCATGCTCGACGATCACGATCGAAAGCCCGTCGAGTCGCTTCCGCACTTCCAATATATCGTCCATGAGCTGGCTCGTTTCCTCGTGCGTCATGCCGGCGGAGGGCTCGTCCAGCAGCAGCAGCTGGGGGCGGCTGATCAGCGCGCGGCAGATCTCGATGCGGCGGCGGTCGATCATGGGCAGGCCCGCGACCGGCTCCAGCATGCGCCGAGCGAGCGGCGGATCGAACACCTCGACCAGCGCTTGCGCTTTGGCAAAGCTCTCCTCGAATTCGGCCTTGAATGCTTGGCGCCTGACGAGGTTGAACCACAGGCCCTGGTTCAGGCGCTTGTGGTTGCCGATCATGATGTTGTCGAAGATCGACAGCGGCAGGGACAGCCGCGAACGCTGAAAGGTGCGCGACACTCCTGCATGATAGATGGCTTGCGGGGTGGCCCGTGTAATCTCGGCGCCGTCCAATGACACGTGACCTGCGTCTGCCCTGTAGATCCCGGTGATGACGTTGAAGAATGTGGTCTTGCCGGAGCCGTTCGGGCCAATCAGGCCAACAATCTCGCCCCGTGCAACATCGAAGTCGAGATGATCGAGAGCCAGTACGCCGCCGAAACGCCTGGTCAAACCCCGTGCCTCGAGCACCAGCGGCATTTCTTCACGCGGCGCGGGATTTTGCGTCATGGCCGCCATCCGGGGAAATATCTGCGCACCGGCCGCGGCAACAGGCCCTCGGGCCGGAACAGCAGGACCATCATGACCAACGCGGCATAGAGCAGAAAGCGATATTCCTGGATGACCTGCAGCTTCTCCGGAACGATGACGACGATCACGGTTGCCACGGCCACGCCCCAGGGATTGCCGATGCCCCCGAGCAGCAGGATCGATACAAAAACGAGCGAGTCGGCGAACGTATAGTTGTTGGGTTGGACGAAGCCGACGACCATCCCATGCAACGTGCCGGCAACGCCGATTAGGAAATTGCCGAGCAGGAAGGCCGTTATCTTCCAACGTACGATATTGAGTCCGAAGCAACCGGCAGCGGTCTCGTCCAGCCGCAGCGCATCGAGATTGAGGCCGATCCAGGACCGCTCGAGCCGTCGTACGACCACGAAAGCCAAGACCACGATCATCATGCTTATGACGAAATAATTGAGATAGAACGACAGCTCGACCCCACCGATCTCGATATTGTCATTGAACGACCATCCGAGGATCGTCATGCCTCGCACCTGAAGCCCCTGGGGACCTCCAAGGACGTCGTTTACCTCCAGAAAAGTCTTGAACAGGAGGGCAAACGCGATGGTGACCACCGCCGCGTAGTGACCGCGCGTGCGCAAGACGGGCAGCAGGAGGAGCGATCCGATCAGCGCCGCCATGAGCCCGCCAATCAGCAGCACGAGCAAATGCGGAATGGCGGTGTGCTGATTGAGCACGGCAGCGGTGTAGGCGCCTATGCCAAAAAACGAGGCGCCTGCAAAGTTCAGCACCCCCGCATAGCCGAATTGGATGCTCAGCCCAAGTGTCGCGACGGTGTAAAGCACCACAGTGCAGACAAGCAGCAGGACGAAATGGTCTTCGTGGAAGACCGCCCCAACCGCGAGCGCCGCGACAATCGCGAGCAGCCCCAGCGCGTCTTCCCGCTCGCTGAAACTGTGCGCAACGGGCTTCAGCAATCCGAGACGGTTGGCCGCGACAACGGCGCCGATACCAAGGGCCAGCAGCGCGATGATCGCTTTCTGATTTTCGACCCGCAGGAGGATGATCAGGAATACCGTGACCAAGACCACGGCAGCGGCTCCCGGCAGGAGCGACCGCCCTCCATCGTTCCCCGAAAGCGCCATGTCAAACCCGCTCGCTCAACTTCTCTGGAATGAGACCGGTCGGTCGCCATGCCATGAGCGCGATCACCACGGCGAATGCAAACACATCCTTGTAAGCGCTCGCGAAGGGCAACGCGACGGCGCCGATGGTCTGCAGCCCGGCGAACAGGAATCCGCCGAGTATCGCACCGTAGATACTGCCGAGCCCCCCGATGATGGCGGCGCTGAATCCCACCACGCCGAGATAGAGCCCGATACCGAAATTGATTTCGTTGTAGTAGAGACCGTTCATCAATCCCGCGAAGGCAGCCAGGGCGGAGCCGATAGCAAACGTAATCAGCACGATGGCATTGAAGTTCACGCCCATGGTCTTGGCTGTCTCCTCATCCTGCGCGACGGCGCGGATCGCGAGCCCGAGCTTTGTCCGGTTGAGCAGAAGCTGCAGACCGACGATCACAAGTGCGCCGGCCGCCAGGAGGATCGCGTTGTCCAGCCTGAGGTTGAAATTGCCGATGTTGATGGAGTCAGCCGGCAGCAGCCGCGGAAACGGCTTCGGATTTGCGCCGTCGGGATAGAAAAGCCGCACGGCTTCACGCAGAACCGTGCCTAGCATCAACGTGATCAGAAGTGTGTTGAGGGCCGGGGCGGAGCGTAAAGGCAGGATGAATGCCCGCGCGATAAAGGCCCCCAACAACGCCATGGCGCCGATGGCCGCCACCAGCATGGCCAGGAGCTCCACCGCATCGGAGGTGAGGCCGATGCTCTGCAGTCCAATGAATGAGGCCAGCGCCGTGAAGGCGCCGACCGTGAGCACGTCGCCATGCGAGAACTTGATAACGTCCAGCACGCCGAAAAACAGTGTAAAGCCCACGGCAACCAGCGCGTACATCATGCCGAGCATCAGCCCATTCATAGTGTACTGGGCAACCAGCCCCAGATCCATGCCGCGACTCCAGCCTGTCGGGAGCAAGACGGGAAGGTGCTAAACCTTTGCTCCCCCCCGCCTAGGCTACTACTGGCCCGGAAGCTTGCGTTTTCCCGACACATATTCGCTGTCCTCCCAGACCACCCATTTTCCATCCTGGACCACGAAAGCGGTAATGAGGGCGACCGTGTTCTGTCCGTGGTCGTCAAAGGTGATCTTGCCGACGATCGAGTCGCGATCCTTCACCTTGTTGAGGGTTGCTTGCACCTTCTTGCGGTCGGACCCCACCTGCTCGATCGTGTCGAGGATCAGGTTCATGGCTGCGAAGGCGAAGCCGCCATAGGCCTCGGGCGGGTTCGGGTAATTCTGGTCGTTGTATTTCTCCAGGAAGAACTTTCCACCCGGCAGCCGCTCCGTTGGGGCGCCTTCGATGAAGGAGAGCGAGCCTTCCGCCAGCTTGCCGAGACCGTCGATATAGGAATCGGACTTGATCCCCGATGTTCCATCGAACAGCACAGTGTTCAGCCCGAGCTTGTCCATCTGACCGCGGATGCGCACGCCGATCGGCGTCAAGCCGCCGAAATAGATTGCTTGCGGATTGAGCGACTTGATCTGGGTGAGTTCGGCGCTGAAATCCTGCTGGTCGGAGGTGACACCGAAGGTGCCGACGATCTTGCCGCCGTGCTTGGCGAGCGCTTCGCTAAAATACTTGTTGTGTCCCTTGCCGTAGTCGGTTGTGTCGTGAATCACCGCAAAGGTCTTGTAGCCGAGGCTCGATAGCAGCTCCGCGTTGCGCTCGTTCTGATTGATCATCGTGCCGTTGACGCGGTGCACCTCGGCATACTTGTTCCGATAGGTGATGTCGGGCAGGACCGCGCCCCACACGATCACCGGCAGGCCGAACTTGTGATAAACGTCGACCGTGGCGATGGCCACCGCCGAGCAGTAATGCGTCGCAGCCGCGATGATCTCCTTGTCGGTCGCAAGCTTGGTCGCCTGTTGAACGCCGACATTCGGCTTGCATTCGTCGTCGAGCGCGACCATCTCGTATTCGTACTTGGCCGTTGCATCCGCATTGCGGAGTCGCACAGCGAGATCTGCGGAATTGCGCCCGCCGAGACCATTGGCGGATGTGCCGCCGGTCAACGGACCGATAAAGCCGACCTTGATCTTTTCCTTGGCATGGGACGACGACACGACAGCAACGCCCAAGGCCCCGGCGCAAATGAAAGCGGCTGCAAGCGGCAGAAACCTGTTCATGCGGACCTCCCTCAAGTCCGTCTTGCCCCAGCCGGCGAACATCGCGGATGGACGGTTGCGACGGAGGATGCTGCAGCCTAGCGCTCGCGTTTTCCCATGGCTAGTCAAGCCTTGGCCGACCTCTTTAAGACGCTGGTGACCGCAACTCAGAATTGCGCATCACGTGGGGCAGACGACTGTTTATAGCACTTCTGCGGAGCGCCTCAAAGACACCCGTGGACTCCGCCCCACGAATTTGGATTTGGCGGAGCGCCGCACACGCCGCCGGATCATCCTTGTCGCATCATTGTTTGCGAAGTCCTGGCGCCTTGCGACAAGGTAGGAGTGCCCAAGGAGCCCGAGGCCGCGCTGGCCGTGCGGCCGAGTCTCAGGGTTTCCCACCTCAAGGTGATCGACGAAATCGTCGGCCGTCCGTTCCTGCTGCTGTGGTCGACAATCGTCGGCATTATGATCGGCGTGCTGCCGGCGATCGGTGGCAGCGCCGCCAATATGCTGGCCTACGACCAGGCGAAGAAGTTCTCGCGCCACCCCGAGCGTTTCGGCACCGGCGTGCCCGAAGGCATCATCGCGTCGGAGTCCTCCAACAACGCCAACGTCGGCGGCTCGCTCGTGACCATCATGGCATTCGTCATCCGGGCGACGCCGTGACCGCCGTCTGGCGTGTTCGGCTATCCGGAAGCATGTCCCAAGGCGACGATATCCGATAAGATCGTTGCCGGATCGAGCGATCTCGGTCCTCGCAAGAACGGTCACGGAGGAACGTCATGTCTAGGTGGAAAATATTAGCAGCGACGACGGCGTTGGCTGCGATGATGATCGCCCCGACAGTGTCGCTACCAGTTTGCGCGCGCGAACTCCAGCCCCTCGCCACGGCAACGCCTGAACAGGTAGGCATGTCACTCGAGCGCCTTGGGCGCATCACCTCGGTGCTAAAGAAAGAGATTGCCGATGGTAAGTTGCCAGGGGCGGTAGTCATGGTCGCCCGCAAGGGGAAGATCGTCTATTCGGACGCCATTGGCTTCCAAGACAAGGGCGCGAATACGCCCATGAAGCTCGACTCGATTTTCCGCATTTACTCGATGACCAAGCCGCTTGTCTCGGTGGCGGCGATGATGCTGGTCGAAGATGGCGTCATCCAGCTCACCGATCCCATCTCCAAATTCCTGCCAGCCTTCAAAGACATGCAAGTGAGCGTGGCAACCCCTAGTCCCGATGGTAAGGCCACCTATACGAACGTACCGGCTTCCAGGCCGATCATCGTGCAGGACCTTCTGCGACATAGCGCGGGTCTCGCCTATGCGGAGATCACCAAGAACGAGCCGGTAAAGGCGGCCTACGTCGAGGCCACGTTCTACCAGCCGGGCATCATCGAGTACGACTCCCGCGGCATGACACCAGCCGAGCAAGTCGAGCGCATCGCCAAGGCGCCCTTAATTCACCAGCCTGGCACGATGTGGGAGTACAGCATGGCCGTCGATATTCTCGGCCGTGTCGTCGAGGCTGCGTCGGGCAAGCGGCTTGCCATCTTCTTGGACGAACGACTGTTCAAGCCGCTCAAAATGGTGGACTCGGGTTTCTGGGTGCCGTCGTCGACGATCTCGCGTCTCGCGCAGCCGCTGCCGGTCGACCCGGCTTCAGGCCTGAAGACGAGCGTGCTCGATGTGTCGGCAGAGCCGAAGAATGATTCCGGCGGCGCTGGCGCAGTTTCGACCGCCACAGACTATTTGCGGTTCGGCCAGATGCTCCTGAATGGCGGCGAGCTCGACGGCGTACGCGTATTGGGCCGCTCCACCATCAAGCTGATGACGTCGGACCATCTCGGCACGCGCGTCGCGGCGCCGCTCCAGCCGGGTGAGCTTCTGCTGGGAACTCCCGGCTACACGTTCGGCCTTGGCTTTGCAGTGCGTCAGGGCGACGGCGTAGCTGGTGTGCCCGGCTCGGCGGGCGAGTTCATGTGGGCGGGTTACGCTGGCACTTTTTTCTGGGTCGATCCCCAGGAAGAGATTGTCGGTGTCTACATGACACAGGCCCCGAGCCCAATACGCGCCTATTACCGCAAGATGTTCAAGGCCCTCGTCTATCAGGCGCTCGCGGACTGAAGCCGTCAGCCTGCCCTCCATCGCGTTCCGAATGCGAGGCAACGATTTCTCGCTGCCTCGCATTCAATTGGCCCCTTTCGCTGGCAAATGGGCTTACCGTGCCGCCCTCGTTACCCGTCCGCGCCTACGAGGTGATTGAATGACGTCGGCGAATGTTTGCTGTTGGCCCTGGCCGCGATGTCCGCTTTTCCGACGCTCGTGGGAGCTAAGCAGACACCACTTAGAAATTGCAGAAGGGTCGCGATTGTGAGCACGCGCCATCCACTAATTCAGTTTGCCCTTTTGGGCATCGGGCGATGGATGTGTGGCCTTTGCCGAATTGCGCGCCTCCATCCGGTCTGCCAGCATCCGAAGCTCATCCGCAAGAACGGTTCCTCTCGGAACCAGATAATCATGGGAAATGCGATCATTCATATAAACGCGGAAAACGACTTCTTCCGCAGTCTCAACGATCCGCACTCGTTCAATGCCGGGAATGGCCATGCTGTCTGCGGCCGGACTTCCAATCGCCTCTTCTAACGAGGTCCTCAACGCACCGATAAGGTCTGCCGTCTCTACTGTGCTTAGAGCGATTTCGTGTTTACCGCGCTCATCGGTGAACCCAATAACCACCCTTCCATCCCGTGAATCCGTATAGGTTAGTTTCATAACTTTGGCTCTCGTTAGGGCCACTTAGCAGCAGCGCGATCCGCCTAAGCTCTCATGAGTCTTCAAGCGCTCGAAACCAGTGGGATGACGGTGCGGCACTTTCCGGCGGAAGATGGAACCGGCGGTTCGGCGGCCAACTCAACAGACACGCGACCAAGCCCATGCTCATTCAACAGCTTGGTCAATTCGGAATGCACCGCCCGCCAAACCCGGTTTGGGTCAGCGTCGGCTGCGGGATGTAGGCGAACGCGCAATTGTGTTGGCGCAGTCTGTACTATCTGAAACAACTCCACACCGGGTACATGATCGATCTCAAGCGAGAGCGGTGGCACTGCGACTTTCTCTCCGCGTTCGGTTGGGAAGGTGAGGATGTCGGCAGTGCGGCCCCGCACGCGGATCGCCGGAAGCGGGTTGCCGCAAGGACAAGGATCAGGTCGTTGCAGGATGCGGTCGCCTAGATCGTAGCGGAGGATCGGCTGCACGCGATTGGCGAGGTTGCTCACGAGGACCGTATGCGACTCCTCGCCGGGCGGAACCGGCCGATAGCTCGCATCGACGGGTTCGAGAATCACCCAATCGCTGTTGACGTGATACCAACCGCGTTCACAGCCGATGGCCATGAACAGGCATTCCGTCGCGACGTAAACGGTCCGGACCTTGGCGTGGAATGCCCTTGCGATCCGGTCGTATCCGTCCTGCGAAAGCCCTTCCGAAGTCGGAAGAACCAGCACCGGCTGAATACGCAGGCGACCGGCATCCTGCTCGGCGGCCAATAGTGCCATGACGCTGGCGTATCCGATGAGCAGAGCCGGGCGGTACCGATTGAGTTCGGCGACCAGATTGCGCAACGGCGCCTGCGCCGGAAGCGCCCGTAATCGTCTGGCCGACCGTTTTGTGCGGATTGCAGCAAGGCTGGCTGCGCCGATGTAATGGCCGCCCATCGCCAGCACCGACGCCGCGCGGCCGCTGCGGACGAGGAGACGAAACATGTCGCTGGCGTTAAGCCAGCCCATTATCATGCGCAGCAAAAAAGCGAGTGTGACCGTCCAATTGTGTGTATCCAACAGAAATATTCCGGGTGTCCCGGTGCTGCCCGAAGTGGTTGCCACGGAATACTTGCCAAGGAGACGCTGCCCGATCAGCTCAGGGTTATCGACGAACCCTCGCACTGCCGCGAAACTAACTTCGCGATCGGTGACCCAGTCGTCAAAATGACGCATTAGCTCTTGCTTATTAGCCACCGGCAGCACGGACGAACTCTCAATCCGTTCCGATAGACCCTGATAGAGTTCGCGATAATAGGGCGAGTTGGCGCGAGCGAAGGCGACGGCCTCGCTAAGCCGAGCGCGTTGTCGCTGCGCGATGGCGTTGAGACCTTGCCTTCTTGCGCGGTGCGCATCGAGCAATACCGATGAGATGCTTTCGCTCATGACAAGTGAACCCACAGCAGGCGAGCGCGTGGCGATGACATTCACGTCGCACCACCGCGCAAGAGGCTCGCGAAGGCTTACAGGATCATCAGACGAAAACGGCCTATAACTAACCAGCCGCGCCCAACTTGCGGCGCAAGCGCTTGCGCCGCGTGGGGCGCGGAGGTTGATGCTCGCTTTCTCTGGCCGCTAGGACGCTGGCACTGTCGGCGCTGGCCCCGTCGGGCACTGGCACTGTCGATTCAGGTCCTATGGCGCTCGTGGCGCGATAGACCGTCTCGATCAACCCGCCCTTGATGTAGACCCGCGCAGCCAGCGGACCCAACTCACGACTAGGTGAAAGCCGAGATCCGGTTAGGGCCTGATCCGCCCGACCGGACCACGGGCGTCGCGCCTTATCGCATCCGGATGGACGAGACGCCACGCGGCTGCTCGAATGACGCCAACGTGCATTCTTTGATGTGCGTGCGGAGCGGGTCCGGCCGAATGTCCGGCTTGCGCCAAGAGCTGCCCTCCCCGCCAAGTCGCGTTTTGACCCACAAGAGACATCAGAGCGAAGACCAACCGACGGCACCTATTGAACGGCTTACGTCAATGCTTTCGCATCCGGTCGCCTCGCACAACTGCCCAAACACTCTTTCGACGGTCTGTGGTAGTTTGGGTATGGGGCAGCCACCGCGGCGCGCGATCCTACGGCGTCATTAATGAAAAGGAGGAGAACATGTACATCAACTGGGAAACACGCTCCTACTTTGACTTCAACTCGCTAGACCCCTTTGCGACACACGGCATCCCGCTTCCCACTTATGGGAACTATGGTGGTCCGAATTATTCTGCTGGCGAGGTGGGTGGAACGATTACGGGGACCTCGGCCGACCCACCTCCAGTAGACCCGCTAGATGCGTTGTTTTATCAGCATGATCTCGCGTACCAAACTTCTACAGACCCCTTGGTGCGAGCTGCAGCAGACGTTCAGCTTGTGGAGGCCATGCACGCACTAACGTACACAGATCCTGGTGACACTAATTACGACCCCGAGGCCGGTCTGTATGAGGGCTTCGCCACCCTTGGCACCATCGCTGGGCTTGCGGCCGCCGGCGTATTGCAACAGCTCCCCGGTTCCGACCAACTCCTAATAGCCGAGGCTACTCAAGAGGCCGCGGTAAATCTTGAGGCAGGGCTCGCTGAAGCGCCGGCCGAAGCCAAGAGCTTGCACGGTGCCTTCCATGTGTTCGAGCATCAATACTTGGACTTGCTGCTATAAATAGCCGTTAGCCTGCACCAACCTACGGGGCCGGGATTGCTCCCGGCCTCCAAGGGGGCCGCAACATTGAGGTATGAGCCGGCACCGACGGATGGACCGCGATGACAAGAGCCGGCGCTTGAAGTCGCCTTTTTGACCCGACTCGGACATGGCCTGTTGATCCTTTGGTCCCCTCCCAACTCTTTCGGCCCGGATTCACCGATAAGATGCGCAGCTCGCTGATTGTCCTGGTGGGTCTCTGGCCGTCCAGGGCTGGACCGGCGTTCGGCACGGTCACCGTTGCCGGCTTGTGACAACTAGGCGGCTTCATATACCGTTTGGCTTTCATTGAAGGACTTCCAGATGACGGTCACTTTGGGTTCGCGTACCGAGCGGTTCCAAGTGGGCAAAGCGCTCCGACGCAAGACGCCGCGAGAAGCACATGCCGACCTTAAAGGATCGATGTCGCGCAATGCCGTTGCAATTCTCGCCGAGAGCGATCCGGATCGCGTTCCGGAGCTTTTGCCGGAGCGTTATGCGCGCATGACGGTCAACCCGTTCGCGTTCCTGCGCGGCGCCGCCGCCGTGATGGCGACAGACTTGGCTGCCCAGCCAATGGCTGGAATACCGGTGCAGGCAGGCGGCGACAGCCACCTGATGAACTTCGGCGCCTTCGTTACTCCCGAGGACAATATCCTATTCGACATGAACGATTTTGATGAGACGCTGCCTGGCGTCGATTTCACCGTCGATCTGAAGCGTCTCGCAGCGAGCGTAGCGGTAGCAGCATCGGCCGCAGGCACAAACAAGAAGCAGGCCCGCGCGATCGCGGCTGCGACTGTCAAGGCCTATCGGACGCACATTTCCGCACTCGCCAAGCTGTCGCCGCTGGAAATCTGGCACAGCCGGATCGACCTCGAACAGGCGATCAAGCAGATCGGCAATAGCGATCTGCGGCGCCAGCTCTTTGGCGTGATTGCTAAGGCGCGGGGCGAGGGCTTGTCGAAGGACGATAATTTCCCGCATCTGGTCAGCGGCGATCATCCGAAGATCGTCGATAAGCCCCCTACTATTTTCCATCTCGATCCTAAGGCCGACGCGCGACACCGCCTTGGTGTCGAGCGCGTGTTCGCTGCCTATCGCAAATGCCTTAATCCTGATCGTCAGCGGTTGCTCGACCGTTTCACAATGAAGGATCTCGCCTTTAAGGCGATGGGCGTCGGATCCGTCGGCACATTCTGCTGCGTGGCATTGTTCATGACCGACGACAACGAGCCGTTGTTCTTGCAGGTCAAACAAGCGCAGCGATCGATTTTGGAACGGCTCGGCGGCAAGCTTGCCTACAAAGGAAACCAGGGCCGCCGGGTTGTGGAGGGCCAGCAGATGATGCAGGCCGCCAGCGACATCTTTCTCGGTGCTACGCAGGATGATGCGACCGGCCGTCAGTTCTATGTTCGGACACTGAAAAACCGCAGGCTTGGAGCCGTCAGCGAAATCAGCGAAGGCGAGGCACTCTCGGACTATGCCCAGCTATGCGGTCGAACCCTCGCGCGTGCCCATGCGCGCTCCGGCGATCCGGCCGCGATCGCTGGCTACACCGGCAAGAGCGACGCGCTCGATGACGCGATCGCGTCCTTCGCGACGGCCTATGCCGATCAGACAAGCGCCGACCACGCCGCTCTGGTGAAGGCGAAGGGGGCCAAGCCGACGGCTACGAAGAAAGCGAAAGCGGCTTAGCCGCAAAGGGAGAGCCAAGCTCCGGTCCCCAAGATTTAGACGGCGTTGAATCGCCTACTTGTGCGGCAGGAAAGTCCGGAAGTCCCGTCAGTTAGTGCAGTGCAGCGATGTGTCCGGAGTTGGGGGTAGATCGGAGGTGACTGGCCGGCGGTCAAAACGGCGCTCATGACCCCAAAGCCGACATCGGTTTCGGGCAGCTCGCTGGACACGTCACAGGCGTCGGTGGGCCTATCTAGTTCAAAGGCCGCTAAACCAATTGTAGCCTTCATCCTCCCAGTAGCCGCCGGTGTAGTTGTTGAGCACGACAAGCCCGATGACGTGCTTAGGATTTTTGAAGCCGAGCTTGGTCGGAATGCGCACGCGCACGGGAAAGCCGTATTTCGGCGGCAGGACGTCTCCATCGTACTTGAAGATCAGCTGCGTCTGCGGATGCAGCGCCGTGGCCATATCGATGGAGCTGGAATAGCCTTCGGCGCAGGTGAAGTGCACATACTTTGCCCAGTCCGTTGGGACTGTCGTAGCGAGGACGGCGATGAACTTTCCGAAAGGAGAGCGCGGGGTAGCGGCTAGGTGCGTTGTGATCGGCTTCATGTCGCTCTGGAGGCAAGCTCGGATTGCAGCCACCCCGCTATTCGTTCTGCACACTGGGGGTGATCATAAAGGCCATGCCGCCGACCTCTTCGAGCCTCTTCAGCTTGATGGAGCGTTACGACCATCCCCCAATTGGTCGGGGTCGATTCGGATTGAAACTCCGACTGTCGATCAATGCTATCGGGGGCTGACTGGGAATTGATTTCGCACCCCTGGAAAATGGGGAGAAGCTCCCTGCCATAAGCAGAGTTGAATACCCCTCGCAAAAACAAGAATGCAAAAAATGCAAGTACGAGGCCCCTCGCGAACGCTGGGAACCCCTCAAATGAGAAAACAGGTTGAAGAAATTGAAGAAATCGAGTCTTGAAAACCCACGCCATGAAATCCGAAACAGGTTGAAGAAATCCAAGAAATCGAGTCATGAAAGCCGAAGCCGACGCCATGAAATGATCCAACAGGGGCCAAAAAAAGCTGATGGCGATCACGAGGATAAATACAACGAGCAAAATGAAAACAAATCTTATCAAGGCCGAGATTTTGTATGACGACCTTTCTAATAATCGTGAGAACCTGTTACCTATCGTCGCGGCTGCAAGGGTGAGAGCGGCTTCATCATCGACAGCACGAAGCACCAGAAGTGGATGCTTGCGAACGGAGGGGGAAAGCGAAGTCAGTCCCACAAGCTCGTCTACTGTTCGAGCATTCCTGGCGCGCAATCGGAACAACAACATGAAGGGAAGAGCGCAGAGTAGCAGGACAATGAATGACAGGACGTTTGGGTTTAACGTGGGGAAATAGGCGTCCTTAATTGCTATGGCGTAATGAGGTATAAGAACGCTCGTAGTCAGTGAGACCATAACGTCAATCCGTCGTGTCTCCGCAGGCGAGAGTTTTGTCGGTAAAATTTCGACGAACGGTGTAGCGATTGTTGTGATGAAGATTTCGTCACCCGTGACGCCTGGCTGATCAAGTGCACGGAGCGCGACATTGCCACCGTGACTATGCGCTATCACGACCTGGATAGAACCGGGATGGTCGAACTGCTTCGCGCGTATGTGTTCAGCTAATTCCTGTGCAGCTTTGTCTCGCTCCCGCACAGAGTTTGCGCCCGACCATAGGAACGGGGATATCCGGGCGGAAAGCCCACGCTTGGAAAGCCCGGCACAAAGCCTGTTCCTGAATTCGCTGCCGTCCGCGAACCAAAGCGATCTCGGGAAAGAGCGAGTTGGCCATTTTCCATAGAATGGAGTGAGGAATACGTCGCGCCAAACATTGCGCGGCCAAGTCCCGTGGACAAGGGTAATAAACAGGTCGCCATCTGCTCTCATGAAGGGCCGAGCCTCACCAGAGCGTCCATTCAGAATACACAGAATATCACGCTCTTAAAGAGCTGACCACCACGGCTAACAAAGCAGTTGGATCAGATACATTAGCCCAAATCTAATCTGACAGTGGTGTCCAAAAAGCAGGGCAGGTCAAAGAAAACGAATGACTTCCGGTGCTGGCACCTTTGAGACATGCCGACGGGCTCTGAAAATGTCTGCTTATCGAGGTAGACCGGAAGTGGGCGGCGCACAGTCAGAATGGCGCGAATGAGTCCATCTCGGACATCGGGCTTAGTCGGACATCAGCCCATTTTTCTACTAAGCTGCACTCGATTTCTCGGGCCGAGCTGCGTGTTAAGCGGCGAGCGCGTCTAACGGCGACTGGCAAGTGCTGTCGGCGGATGTCGCGGGGTATGGGCCGCTAAGCGCCTTTCAATCTTGCCTTGGCTCTGACCAGATCCGCGGTGTCAAAACCTTCACTAAAGGATGCGTAAACCTCGCCAAGTTGTAAGCGACACCTATTGTCGTCTTGTCTCAGCTTGTACAGGTCACACATGCTCAGACAAAGTCTAAGTTCAAAGTATTTGGCTTTCTGTTCGCGCGCAACCTTAAGGCCTTCGCAAAAATAATGTTCCGCCTGATCCAACTTTTGGTTCGATCGCAGGTACGTTTCACCGAGCAAACGATATATTTCGGCCGCGTAAAAGCGTTCGGAGTTCTCTATATTGAGCCTCAATCGGGCCTGTTTCAAAGAGTCGAGCGCTTGCCCGTAACGTTTGTTCTTTAGGCATGCATCCGCCCGTAACCCGAGAGCGTAAGACTCAAATATTAAGGCGCCAGTGGCCCGTTCTTGCTCCACGCCTTTTTGAAGCTCGGCAATGCCTTTCTCAAACTCACCTTGGTGAGCATTTGCCCAGCCGCGCAAAATCCAAGCCATGGCCAGATAGTGCACAAACTCATGCTCCTCGCAGAATGCGATGGCATCTTTTGCCCGATCTGCAACAGCGGCAACATCGCCCCGAAGCTGATGCACGCGAAGGTTTATCGTTCGTGCGATTGCCTCACTGAACGGATGTTGAGATGCAGCCGCGTATCGGCGAGCCTCCGTGCAAATTCGCAAGGCCCGATCTGGATAGCCAAGCAAGCAAAGTGCCATGCCATCGTATGATCTTACGTGAACTCGGGGATCTTGCGCTGACAGGTCAAGATATGCTGCAGCCTTACTGTCTTCACAGAGGTTAATACTGCGTTCTAGCTCCGCGTGGGCCTCGGCAAATTTCCCCTGTGCAAACAGGGTAAATCCTAAAGCCTCGTGGGCAAGAACCTTGCAAACCGAGTTGTCCACGTTCTCGGCGCTATTCAGCAAATGTTCGGCAAGGGCTTGAGCTTCACCAAGCGATGCGTGAACAAAATTCCACGTCCATAAACCAAAGACCGCAGGCAAGATAAGCTCGTCAAGACCACTCTCTTTGCACAATTGAAGTGCTCGCGTGTACGCATGCTTGACACTGTCAGTGCTCCAACCCTTAATCGCACGGAGGGAGTTGCCGAGAGACGTCTGAAGGAGCAACTCCGATTTGGCGCGTAGCATCGGGTCGTCGATATTTGGAATCTGATTCAACCCTTGTTTCAGATGACCGACCGCTTCGTTGTGCGCCGAACGAGCCGCGGATCGTTTACCTGCCTCGTACCAGTAGTGTACGGCCTTTTCGTAGTTTCTCGCCTGTGCATAGTGGTACGCAATAATCTCAGGCTGAGTTTGTACGACCTCAGGGAATTCCTGCTCCAGCGACTTCGCCATAGCGGCATGCAGATGCACGCGGCGGCTCTTTAGGAGCCCCTCATACGCGGCGTCTCGCAGCAGCGCGTGTTTGAAGGTGTAAACCGCCTGCGGAATTTCGCCCCGGCAGAATATCAGTTCCGAACGCACTAGCTGATCGAGCGCTTCGTCCAATCGCTGTTTCGGCAGCCCGGCGACGGCGCTCACAAGTTCGTAATGGAATTCGCGACCCGCGACGGCTCCGATTTGGGCGACGTCCCGCACCGGCGACAACCGATCAAGGCGAGCCATTAACGAAGCCTGCAACGTGGTTGGGATGGCCAATGACGGCAGGGGCCCCTCGAGAACATATTCCCCGTCCTGCGCTCGCAACAACCCGCCTTCCATCACCATCTTCGTAAGTTCCTCGACGAATGGCGGCACCCCATCGGTGTGTGCGAGAATGTGCTGCATTACCTCCTTGGGGAGTGTTTTGCCGCCGGTCACCCGCAAGACCAACGCTATGCCGTCACGTCGGCCAAGGCGGGTGAGCGGGATCGTTGTAGTGTGAGGATAACTCGGCCAGGTGGCACTGAATTCGGGTCTTGCCGTGATCAGCACCAGTGCCCGAAGCTGCGGCACGTGCTCGACAGTAGCCGCGAGGAGTTCAAGCGACGTTGGGTCAATCCAGTGTACATCCTCAAAAATGAGTAGAACCGGCTGCTGCGCCGCTAACCCATCGAGCTGGGCCAATAGGGCCACAAAGGTCTTCTCTTTGCGTTTTAGTGGAGTGAGGTCCTGCAGTCTGTAGTGAACATCGGTTGGCAGCGCCAACAAATTGGCGAGAACCTCCAAGTGTTCGGGATCGTGCGTGGATTGCGCGAGTAGAGCGTCGAGCTTGGATAGCTTCTCGCGGGGTGAGTCGCTGTGCTTGAACCCGGCAGCCCGTTCGAGCTGACTGATGAATGGAAACAATGCGCTGTGGGTATGATGCTCAGAGCAGAAATAGCGCAGCGTGATGTGTGATTCACCCTGGAGCCGCTCATTAAGCGCCGACGCGATGTGTGACTTGCCAATACCTGGCTCTCCCGTAAGGATCACCACCCGGCCTCCTTTCAGTGTGGCTTGTCGCCAGCGGCGTAACAGCAGCTCTATTTCCTCATCGCGCCCGAACAGCGGCGGCAGCTTGGTGGTGTGCATGGCGTCGAAGTGGCTCTCTACACCGCTCATCTCCAGCACCTGATAGACCGGACCGGTTCGGTCCAGCCTTTCAGTACGACCGGACCGAGGTCGCGGTAATGAAACTCTCCCCCGGTGAGCCGGCGTGTGCTCGCGCAGATCAACACAGTTTCTGGCTCGGCCATCGTTTGTAGGCGCGCGGCGAGGTTCGGCGTCTCACCAACGACCGCTTGCTCTGCCGGAACATTCTCAATCAGAAGCTCGGTTACGACCACAGTGACCGTCGCAATGCCGACGCGAATCTGCAGCTCCGCGGCGACATTCCGGATGCTCGCTACGGCACGGATGAGTGCGAGTGCGGCGTGCACGGCCTGTTCGGCATCATCTTCATGTGCTTGCGGGTAGCCGAAATAGACCAACACGCCGTCACCCATATAGCGAGCAATCTTCCCTTGATAGCGGCTTATGACTTCTGTGATGCAGGTGTGATAGGCGCCAATCAGCGTGCGCATGTCCTCCGGGTCCAACCGCGCAGAAAGGGCCGTGGAGCCAACCAAGTCACAAAACATCACTGTAAGGTGGCGCCGCTCGCCTTCATCCGGCCGCCTCGGTTCGGCCGCTGTTTTCGTCGGTTTAGACCTAGCTGCGTCTTCAAGCTCTGCGATGGCACGCAGTAGCTTGCGACGATGACCTAGCAGGACGCCTAGCTCCTTTAGGTCATGATCTGTCAGGTCGCGCACGACCGAGAGGTCAATGCCGTTTTCGGCGAAGCGCTGGGCGTACTCTGACAAGCCGATTGACTCGAGCCACTCCGTGACGCCTCTCATGGCATTGGCGCCTCCCCGCTCAGTTCTCGGTCCCCGGAGAGTTTGATACTCCACAAGGTATCACACACGGAGAAAAAGTGAACGCGCCGCAAATAGGTTTGAACGAGCGGGGCGGCGCGATCGGCAACTAACACTGACCTTTCATAGTTTGAAACTATTGGACGCTGCGGGAAAGCATAGCGCTTTGGAGAGCGCCGCCAACTCTTCTCGACCCCACGGGGCTCTTCGTTCTTCGGCTACCCCATGGATTTCAGCCGGACCAACATACGCACCACCGCGGCAAGTGAGTTCTTCGCTGCATGTGCACGAATGACCAGCTGAAAGTGCGATTTCCGCTAGTGGCCCCAAGCTGACCAACTTCGTCGCTTGCGGCTGGTCTGCTATTGAAGGCAGTCCGGACTTCGCATCAACGATCCTTCAACCGCCGCTTATGACCCAAAGCTGTCATTAGATCGACAGCGAAAGCTGATCCTTGCTGATGATCTCTCTCACCCACGCGCGGCCGCATAGGTCAATGGTGTTGTCCGAGGCCACGAGTTCCGAAACTTGCCCGGCGGCCCTCCACACACCATCGTGCGGCCATGCTTTGGTCAAATCTGCATTGCGTGTTTGACGGGTTCGTTGACGTAATGGAAATGCGACTGCTCTCTTTCGGGTAACATTGGACGGTCCCCCACCGCATTTTTTAGGTCCCACCGCAAAGGCTCGTGATGGAAAGGACAAGGTTTGGTCTAGCCAAGATTTTCGAATTTGGCAGCGCTCGGAGTGCCGCAACTTACTTGGTCGAGATTTTAATAGTCGCCGCGATTTACATTGGCTTTGCCGAGTCGGCACGTTTACTGCCTGCGATTGGTCCGGCCGCGACACCGTTGTGGCCACCAACCGGGTTCGCGCTCGCGCTGGTCCTGCTGCGCGGCTATCGCATTTGGCCCGCGATTTTAGTGGGGTCCGTTTCTCACCTCCTGGCCAGCCAATCAGTCTTGGAGTTTGGCTCCGTCGGGCTCGGTACTCTCCTCGCTGCGGTTGCCGGAACATGGCTGATCAATCGCTGGTCTGACGGTCGCCAGACGCTTGGCACCCCCCTTACTGTCGCAAAGTTTGCAATCATTTCCTTTGCACCGACCACGATAATTAGTTCAACCGTCGTCGTTGCAGGATTCATTCTCGCCAATAAGCTAATTCTTTCCGATTCTTTCGTCACGTGGTTAACCTGGTGGCTTGCAGACGCGGCTGGAACGTTGGTGATTGCTCCGGTCATCGTGCTTTGGGCGACAATGCCTTTGCGTAAGTCTTCCAAATGGCATCTGTTGGAATCGGTCGCGGTCTCCATTCTCGTGAGCATCATCGGAATCGTGGCTTACAGCCCGCTCATCGGCAGCGACCTCATAAGCGATGACCTCAACGTGCTGCTGCCGTATCGGAGCCTTCTTGGCTTTCTAGTTTTGCTACCGTTGATGTGGGCTGGTTTGCGCGGCAATCGATGCAATGTCGCTACATCCGCGCTCCTTTTCTTCGGAATGGCCGCGTGGGGTTTCTCGGTGGGCAACGATCCATTTCCGAAAACGGATTTGAACGGAGCCCTGTTATCGTTGCTCGTGCTTTCGATCAGCGTATCAGTGGCGCCCCTTGCTTTAGCTGCAGCAATTGCGACACGCCAAAGCATCGAAGCCAATTTGCTTTCGGTGCAGGAGCAATTGAACAGTCGGATTGATCGGAAAAATGTGGCGCTCGACAGCATTAGGCGTCACTTCCAGACGCTGATCGAAGGTGTTGTCGACTATGCAATTTTTGCGCTCGATAAAGAAGGGCATGTTACAAGTTGGAATAGCTCCGCACAAAAAATCATGGGGTATGGTCCGGAAGAAATTATCGGCAAGCATTTTGGGATATTTTACCGACCGGATGAGCGACGGGCTGGCTCTCCAAACCGTGCATTAGAGTTGGCAATCCAAACAGGCAAGCACGACGTTGAGGGTTGGCGTATCAGAAAAAATGGCACGCCGTTCTTCATCACCGGCTCGGTCTTTTCGAGTTGTGATAACGCAGGAAATCTGATCGGCTTTATCAGTATACTCCGGGACGCAACCGAGCGACGCGACGCGGAGGAGAAACTGGTCCAGGCGCGCGAACAGCTCGCGATGTCGCAGAAAATGGAGGCGATCGGTAAACTGACTGGCGGGATTGCGCACGACTTCAATAATCTACTGATGATCATTGGAGGTAGCGCTCAGATCTTTGCACGCCTACTTGATCCGAAATTGCCAAAAGCGATCGAAGCCATACAGACCGCGGCCAAACGTGGAGAAAGTCTCACGCGCCAATTGCTGACATTCTCTCGTCATCAGCATCTTAGCCCGACCGTCGTTGATTTGAATGCTTCTATAAAAAACATGCGGACCATGATTGAAAGTTCGCTGCGCGGGAATATCGTGTACAACGAACATATTGGTGAGGACGTTTGGCCGGTTAAGGTTGACCTCGCCGAACTAGAACTAGCGATCGTCAATATCGCCGTTAATGCCCGCGACGCAATGTCGAACGGCGGTACGTTCACGCTATCCGTCAACGAGGTGACAGTAGACCATGAAATCGGCGATAGTCGCCCTGGGGGAGTCTTCTTTGCGATAGCGTTTAGCGATACGGGCACTGGTATTCCGCCAAATCTTCTGTCCAGAATGTTCGATCCATTCTTCACAACCAAGGAGGTCGGCAAAGGAACCGGGCTCGGTTTGTCGCAGGTCTACGGTTTTGCACACCAGGCCGGCGGAACGGTGACGGCCGACAGCAAGGTGGGACAAGGAACAACGATTACACTCTATTTGCCCTATTGTGCGGACGAGCAGATCACCAGCAAAGACAACTCCGCTGCAAAAGCACTATATTCACAGCGGCAGACGGTTCTCGTTGTCGACGACAGCGCGGAGGTTGCGGAAGTGACGTCCTCGCTGTTCGAGCACCTGGGTTATGAGACTATCTATCGAGATTCGGCCGAAGCGGCGCTAAAACTGCTCGAAGCCGGAACGAAGATCGATCTCGTCTTCAGCGATATCGTCATGCCCGGGACCATCGACGGCGTCGGTCTCGCGAGAGAAATCCGGTCGCGGTATCCCAATTTGCCGGTGGCCCTTACGACGGGCTACAGCGATGCGGCAAAAGCAGCTGGCCCAAATTTAAGGATACTACGCAAGCCGTTCGATACCGAGGGACTAAGAGATTTTATCCAGGACGTTACGCCTCAGAGATTAATCCGGCCGGCCTCTGGCGTCAGGCACGGCTGAGGCTTTGCGCGGAAGTTGACCAGCGGCGCCATCGATGCAATCCGGGCCGCCGATCACTTCACTGCGTCGGTCTTTCTCGGGCGCGGTCAGTACCGCGTCGAAAAGGCCGCGACTGTTTTTGATGCGGTGCGCGCCGCGCGCACCCTCGAAACCGAGCCGGGCGCGTATACCCGGCGTGCGCTCATTTACGCCATCGCTCAGTACGGCCACACCACGCTGCTGACCGCCGCCCTGATCGAAAAACTCCGCATCCTCGCCAATCAATCGAAGCAAAGAACCGGGGCGCGTGCTCATAAATCGGGACGTTGGATTAGCACGTTCGATGTCGCTTGTTTGCCGTGCATCGGGAATTGGAACCAGCGTTTCCGAACGTCTAACGGTGTTACCCATGCGGATTTTGCAGTTGTATCCGGCAGCTATTTGCGTCTAACCCCACGACGCCGCGAGCAGGAAAACCCTTCTCGCGCAGAGGTTTTTGGAATTCGTTTTTGAGGGTGAAAGCGTCTCTAAGTGAGTTGGGTCTCGATGGGCGTAGAGAAAGAAAGCAGAGCTAGGCATTTGTTAAGACCGCCGTTTCACGACGCTCCAGATGGAGCGAGCCGCGGATGCCTCACCGCGGGTTCGACGCAGTGACGCCTCCCGGCGGCATTGGTAACCGCCTTCTGGCAGCGCTACCGCAAGTTGATGTGGATCTGCTCGCGCCCGAACTGGACGCGGTCGCGCTCCATCAGGACGCAGTGATCTCGCGAGAGGGCGACCAGGTCGACTATGTCTTGTTCCCCCATAGCGGTGCCATCTCGCTGATGATCGACATGGCAGACGGTCACACGGTAGCTACGGCGGTGGTCGGGCGCGAGGGAGCATTAGGTACGCTTTCCGTGTTTGGACCGTCAACTTCGGCCCTTACCGCCATCGTCCGTGCGGCGGGCACTGCCTCGCGAATCCCGGCGCCGCGATTTCACGCCGCATTTAACCGGAGCCCCGCGATCCGGCACATGATCCAGTGTCACGTCAAGGCGATGCAGGTACAGCTTCAGCGGAGTGGAGCCTGCAATGCGCTGCATCAGGTGCAAGCCCGGATGGCGCGCTGGCTGCTCCACATTCGCGACTGCATTGACGACGACGTCCTCCCGCTCACCCAAGAGGCGCTGTCGCAAATACTCGGTGTGCGACGAACGACAGTGACGCTCCTGATGCGCAATCTGCGAGCGCGCGGAGCGATCAGGTCTGAGCAACGAGGCAGGATCGAGATCGACCGGTCGCGGCTCGCCGCGGCAGCGTGCGAATGCCACGGCAACATGCGTCTCGAAGTTGAGGAGATCTTCTCGAAGAATACGGCCCGATCTCGTCGGGCGATTCTGGCTGATGATGAGCGCATCTCGGGCGTTGAATTTGGCGATGCCAAGTGAGCGTCGTGCGGTCGCGGCAGCGGGGCGCCTGCAAGATGTCGTTGGTCAAAATGGAGCGTGGCGGTCGCCGCTGCCGCGCCGCTGTGCCGATTGGTGATCGGCCATCGCCTGCTTGCCACGCGCAATTCCGCGATACATGCCGGCGCCGCGCCGCTCGATCTCCGCATATGGGATTTCTTTGCAAGCGAGCCGCGCGCGCTCGGAATTGAGAAAATAGATATATCGCATCTGGTAGCCGTCGAGCGGCATACCCTGGCCCGCCCATGAACCGCCGGTTTTGGCGAAATGCGCCGCGCGGTTCTTTCCGGTTACTTGCGTCATCTTGTGCGTAACTGAACCATCGGGCAATCGCAATAAGCTTTTATTCAACTTGATCCCGGTGAGCACAAAGCCGGCCGCGCGATAGATCGTCCCGTCGCCGCACTGGCATCCATCGGCGAACGAGATCACCCATCCGATGTGCGGATAATGCTTTTTGATCATCCGCAGAGCGATCGAGAGCTGCGCGGCTTTCGGAATTGCGCGGCAGAGCCTCCGAAAACGCCAGCCGGTTCAATTCGAGAAAGCCGTTCCATGCGGTATCGCGCACGAGCCCGAGGATGTCCGACTTGTCCATCGACGGGTCGAACGTCATCGCGCCTTCGAGCCGACCGTCGAGGAAAACGCCCAGCGATAGGAGGCCGTTATTGACCGTCTTATGGCTGTAGTGCAGCCGAATGATCAGCGCGTCTGCATCCTTCTTCGCGATCGGCGCGACTCGGATTTCCTTAGCCTGTCCCATGGCTGTGTGATTTACTCATTTGTCTTCGCGGGAAACCGGCAGAGTCCAAATGTCTAGACCGCTGCTTGTGATACCAAGAGGGACACTTCCGATCTCCCTTTTTATTGCACGAGAACTTTCAGACAGGAGCGATAAATGGTTGAGAACGTGGAAAAATGCGGCTCCGTTACCATTCGGTACCCCAGTGAGTGCGCTTACACCTGCTGGTGCGGTTCCTATGGGTGTCGTTGGCAGGTGAAATGTGACGGCACGGTATTTAATGGGGAGGGTTTTACCCCGCCGAATCCCCCAAAGCACCCGCATGTGACGCTCGCCGGTGATCTAGCGGCGTGTGCGGAAGCCCTGCAGAAAGCGTGGGGACGCCGCGTCATAGTCCCGAAGGAGTTGCGCGGGCGGACAATTCGGAAACGCACCATCAGAGGCACGCCCGAAGACATTGCGCATGCTCTTGGCCTTGAGCTTGGGTCGAGACTCAAGGGTTCCCGCTCAACACGAAAGCGGCAAGAGGTGAAAATCGTGGTTTAGCTTTGCACTGTTTTGTTGCAAGGCTGCGCCTCGCCCGCGAACAATCAATCTCGATTTATGCTCCCTAAATATTCGGCGCAGATCGCGGCGAGCGCATTGCCTTGCGGCGATCGATTGGGATTGTCCGGAGCGCGCGGCTTAGTCGCCCGCGCGATGGCGCGCTCGACGATATCCCACTGCTCGCCATAGAGAATGAATGTCATGTCCCGAAAAGGCGACCGATCGCCATCCGGCAATTCCGGCATCTGCTCTAACTCGCCAACGCCGACGGATAGCTTTGATAGCTCGTCCTCGCTGATTTCCACGGCCGGTTTGCGCGCTAAAGCATCCATGATTCGCCGCCTGAGGGCCGTTTATGGCCTGGGACTAGGGAGTGGGACTCATTACCGCAGCGACTGTATAACGTTACGCTCAACCGCCCACTTCAGTGCGTCGGCTGCAGCAGCGAGTTATGCCTTATCGTGGTCGCGGCGAGAACTGCCATTCCGTGCTGTACTCCAGCCCGTACTTTTCCTGAAGAGCCTTGTATCTTGCTAGGTATTCGGGATGAGATGGCGGTGTCTCCTTCTGAAGCGCTGCCCGCTCTTCGAAGAATGATTCGAGGCCGCCAGGCGAGATGATTGTCAGATGACGCGACGGCGTGGTACCTACGTTCTTGTAGGTGTGCGGAACATTCCGCGGCGCGAATAGGAAGTCACCCGGCCCGGCCTTGATAACCTGAGTCCCCACGCGAAACTCGTACTGACCTTCAAGAATATAAAAACCTTCGTCTTCGCGGCTGTGCCGATGCGGCTCGGGCCCAGTGGAGGGCTGCACGACGGATTCGAGTACAGAATACGCGCCCCCAGTCTCCTGAGTCTTTACCTTCGGCTGTAAGGATTTCCATGCAATCACGAGAGCCTCCTAATATGTGATAGGCAGCTAACGTTTCAGCCAGCGTCGCGCGACCGTGGTGGTGAAAACGAGTGAGCCGCCTCACGGGCGTCCGCCTGCGCTGGGGGATACTTATTTATGGCCCCTCACTGTCAACGGGCTTGGCAGGGTTTAACCGCGCTGGCCCAGCGCGCCAATCAGTAGCGCGTTTTTCGGTTTCGCAACAGACCGACTCGGCATGCAACAATCGCCCCGTTGACACCTCACTTCCGCTTTTGGCGCAAAGCGGTCATTCCTTGGATACCGCGACGGGATATTTTGATACCGCGTTTCGTTTTTCGGCAACGGACTTGCTCGTGAGCTAGAGCTGCTGCCCATAGCGCAAGGTATGCAGAGTTATCTCCGGCGGGCAGTTTAAGCGGACCGGCAGAAGGCTCGTGCCAGCGCCCACCGAGGTATATCCGACCATGGCGCCATGGTGCCATGGTCCAGCGCCCATGAATCAAGGTAATGCTGCCTCCAGCTTGATCGGAATTCCACCGGGTAGGCAAAGCTGGCCTCCGTGGGTGTGTCCGCATAACATGAGATCGAATCTGGCGCTCATCGCTCGATCGTAAACTTCCGGCGTGTGCGCCAACAAAATCGAAAAGGCATCTGAAGGAATTTGCAACGCGGCTTTCTCAATGTCGTCTGCCCGATAGAAATGCGGATCGTCAACGCCGGCCAGGAAAATACGTTGTCCATCACGAACAATCGGTTCGCACTCGTTGAACAGCATGCAGATTCCCATGGCTTCCATTGAAGGGGCCATACGGATGCTGTCGTGGTTACCAAGCACCCCATAAACTGGCCCCTTCAATGGGGCCTGCAGTTCATCGATGATTTCTAGACTTTTTTCGAATGGACCATATGTCTTGCCGCGATAGTCGCCGGTTAAGACGCAAATGTCGTATTGAAGGCCGCCGACCACGCTAACCAGATGCCGCATCGCGCCTACACTTATGTCGGCATGCAGATCGCTGATGTGAAGGATAGTGAAATTGTCAAATGCCGGGGGAAGATTGGCGAAAGCCACGCTATGTTGTTTGACAACGACGTGGTCAGCGTTTCGACGCGCACGGCCATAAAGTCCAGTCAGCTTCAGCGCAGTTCTAACAATCCACGGCGCTGCGTACCAGTTTTCAAGATTAAAGAAGATCAGTCCCTGTCCAAACAGCTGGGCCTCATGCTCGACTTCGATTTTCAGTCGCCGCTCAACATGTTCTGAGCCAATTCGCTCGATCAGGTCTTGCAGAGATGTTCCGGTCGCAACGTTCGAAGTAGGATCCAAATTCTAGTCTCTCCGGTTGGGAGGCCGTTCCAAACAAAAGCATGAATGGCATGATAGGTCCATTGTAGTCGGGCCTCAGGCGGCGCGCCATTTCAGGCCATGGTTAGATTGAGGCAGGCTAATTGGAAGTGGTCGGTTAGCCGGCAAACTCTGCCCATGTCCGTTTTACCCACAGTAGCAGACCTAGCAGAGCGCTGGTTCGACATCCGCTAAGGGCCTTGAACAGACATCTCGTCATTCATTCGATTACCTCGTGCGGGCAAGGAGTGCCTGCGGCACGGTAATGCCGAGCGCCTTAGCGGTCTTGAGGTTTATCAGCTCGACTTTCGCCGTCAGCAACTCCAGCCGCTTCGATCCGAGTTCGACATTCAACGAGGTCACACCCGTGAGATTGCCTGATTTTTTGCGTTCCAAGCCGTGCTAAAGTGTACCTGCAACTTCCGCATGAAGGAGAGTGCCATGAGCGTCGCTAACTCCAAGAGCTCCCTCAACGTCCGCGATCAAGTCAGCAAGGATGAATGGGATGCGCGCGTCAACCTCGCTGCAGCCTACCGCCTCGTCGCGCTATACGGGTGGGATGATCTCGTCTTTACCCACATCTCCGCTCGCGTGCCGGGACCCGAGCACCATTTCCTCATCAATCCATACGGGTGGATGTTCGAGGAGATCACCGCGTCTTCGCTCGTGAAAATTGATCTTGAGGGCCGCAAGGTGATGCCCTCGGAATATGACGTCAATCCCGCCGGCTTTACCATTCACAGCGCGGTGCACGCTGCGCGCCAGGACGCATTATGCGTGATGCACACTCATACGCCCAATGGCGTCGCGGTATCCGCGCAGAAGAACGGCCTGCTGCCGATCTCGCAACAGTCGATGTTCGTCCTTTCTTCACTCTCCTATCACGACTACGAGGGCCTCGCGCTCAACGAGGATGAAAAACCGCGCCTCGTGCGCGATCTCGGCGACAAGAACTTCCTGATGCTGCGCAATCACGGCCTGCTCACCGCGGCCGCCTCGATCGCCGACGCATTCGCATTCATGTACACTTTTGAAGCGAGCTGCATGATTCAGGTCCGCGCGCAATCCGGTGGCAGCGAGCTGATCCCCATCCCCAAACCCATTCTCGACGGCATTCAAATGGCTCGGAATAAGGTCACTCGGGGGGTCGGCCCCGGCGCACTCGCCTGGCCAGCACTGCTTCGCAAGTTGGAGCGGTTGGATCCGTCATTTCGGGACTAGCTAATTGCGACTAGCTTGCCCGCTCGGCAGATTCCAGTGTCCTTGTGCAAGAGCAGGCCGACTCTCCGCGCCTGATGCCCTGGGGTAGGCTGCCTGCCCGCCCGGCTTCAAGCAGTTGAGCCAACGGCCAAGGGTGCACTAAATTGAATCACGAGGTCCGTTCCGGGTCAAAATGCGAAGAACTCAACGTGAGCAAATCTAGTCGGCCATGCCCCACTAAGCGGACGTCAATCAGGCGCGCCGCCACTTCGCGGATGGGCCAACAACGGACATTCCTCATCTGGCTCTGGCTCGCGAGAGCTATCGATAGTTGGCCGAGTCTGGCTTGGCTGCTCGCATGTATCGACCTCAACACCTCAGTCTTCGCCAAGTTCTCCGATATGATGTTGGGCATAGAGCTCGGGGCCGATCTTCGTGACGAGATCGACCTGGGTTTCCAGAAAGTCGATGTGCTCTTCCTCATCGTGCATCAGGGTCTCAAACAGGCTTCGTGTCCCGTAATCTTTGACCGAATGGCAATGGGTCGCGGCTTCAGCGTAGAGGGAGTGCGCTGACAACTCGGCCTTCAAGTCGCTATCGAGCACAGCCTTCACGGTTTTCCCGATATGAAGGGACTCCAGCGTCTGCATATTGGGAAATCCATCGAGGAAGATGATGCGTTCGATGAGCTTGTCAGAATGCTGCATCTCTTCAATGGATTCCTTGCGCCATGTCTTGGCGAGCTCTTTGTAGCCCCAATTGTCGAGCAGACGGTAATGCAGCCAGTACTGGTTCACCGCGGTGAGTTCGTGGCGCAGCGCTTTGTTGAGGTATTCGATAACGTCTTTATCGCTCTTCATACTCTGCTCCTTTCGCGGGTGCGACTTTGAGTGATTTATCCACGCTCTAGCTTACCACACACGGCAGGCTCAAAAATCGGGAAAGCGGACGCGGCCGCCTCGCACCGGCTCGCCGTTCAGCGGGATCCCTGCTTTCGCAGGGAAAAGTATCGACTACAAACGGCGCAGGAAAAAACAGGAGAGTTCTGTCCATGATCGAGGGGATCAGCGCAGTCACACTGTGCACCCGCGAAATGCGACGAGCTGTCCGGTTCTACCGCGCGCTAGGGTTCGAGGTCCTGCATGGCGGCGAGGAGTCATCATTCACAAGCTTTCGAGCGGGACGAGCTATCTCAACCTCATCGCCCAACCTACCGAGCGGCGCTGGTCCTGGTGGGGCGGGTAATCTTCTACGTCGCCGATGTTGACGCACTTTACGACCGTGCGCTCGTACGGGATTGCAGCCAGCTACCGTGCCCCGCGACGCCGAATGGAGTGAGCGCTTCTTCCACCTCGTCGACCCCGACGGCCACGAACTCAGTTTCGCTCGGCCTTTGCACCCGGATTCCGTCCAATAGCAGCCCAAAGCGAACCGCCATTCCAAGAGGCGCCGGGAGGGCGTATGGTGCTCCGATTTTCCGCTGACCCTGGGAGGCAATCATGCAGTTCAGGACAATCGGACTAATGTTGCTCGGCGCATTGGCGCTTCCCGCCTCCGGGACCGCACAAACCACCCCTGCTCCACCGGCAATTACACGAACGGTGGTCGCCGCAACCAAACTGGCGACCGTCACGGACGTGCCGCTCTATTTCAAAGCGGTGAGCGTCACCCTTCAACCGGACGCGATGAGCGCCATCTCGGCGGCCGACGGCATCCTCTACCAGATGTCAGGTACGACCCAGGTCGCGCTCGATGGTGGGGCAAAAAGGCTCAACCCCGGTGAGGGGCTGTTTATCGCCCGCGGAAAGATCGCGGCGCTAAGGGCAGGCGCCAACGGGCCATCTACTTTCCTCCACTTCTTGCTCGCTGCCGCCGCAGACCTGGATCGGCCTGCCGAAGCGGCACCTGCGGCCGTGACAGAATTATATCGCTCAGCGAACCCAATTCCCGACCTGAAGCCAGGTAGTTATGATCTCAATCTCACGCGAGTCATATTTCCGGCGGGGATGCCCTCCAACCCGCCACACCATCGGTCGGGCGCGGCGCTATACTTTATCGTCTCCGGCACCGGGGCCAACACGGTCGATGGCAAGACGGAAACAAGGGGACCGGGTTCCTTGATCTATGAACCGTACGCCCTCGTGCACCAATGGGGAAACCCAGGCAACGAGCCGTTGATATTCCTGGCCTTCAACATCAATCCGGAAGGTATGGCAGCCGTGCTTCCGAGCTCGCCTGCAAAGAATCAATAGCGACTTTGTTCAGGAAGTTGGGGGGCTTGCTGAGACAGAAGGGCCGTCACCCTGACATCAGCTTCGGCTGGGGCTATGCTACGGTCTCTCTGAGCACCGAGAAAATCAAAGGATGGCAACGAACGGTCGCACCGTCACCGTGTTCGGCGGAACCGGCTTTCTCGGCCGCCGCATCGTTCGGCATCTGCGCTCTCGCGGATTTCCCGTTCGGATCGCGTCAAGGCATCCGGATCAGGGGCACAGGCTGTTTAGTCGTGATGATCCGCAACTTCAATCCGTAGGGGCCAACATTCACGACGAGCGATCAGTCGCGGATGCGCTTGCCGGCGCCTGCGGCGTTGTAGATGCGGTAAGGCTTTACGTCGAGCACGGACAGGAGACTTGTCATTCCGTTCACGTCGATTCTGCCCAACGGGTAGCGGCTCAAGCGCACCGTACCGGAGTCGATCGGCTCATTCACATCTCAGGTATCGGCGCCGATGCCGTTTCGCAATCACGGTACATCCGAAAGCGCGGCGAAGGCGAACTGACGGTCCGGGCCGCGTTCGTCGAGACACCTTTCATCCGCCCGGCCGTGATGTTCGGACCGGATGACGCGTTTCTCACGACCATCCTCAAGCTCCTCCGCCACCTTCCAGTCTATCCGATGTTCGGCCGCGGCGTGACCAGATTGCTGCCGGCCTATGTGGAAGAAGTGGCGGAGGCGATTGCTCGGGTCATGCAGCGAGCAGAGACGCCTTCGACTTCGAGTTCGGCGGCCCTCGCGTCTACACTTACGAGGAGTTTCTCAGAGCCGTTGCGCACCAGGCTGGACCCGACCGATTCCAATCCCGCTTGCCGTTTGGCATGCACTTGCGTGGGCGTCCGAAATGTTGCCGAGTCCGTTCCTCAGGCGCAATCAAGTGGAACTGATGCAGATCGACACCCTGTCTTCGCCGAAGATGCCCGGATTTGGTGAACTTGGGATTTCGCCGCACTCGGTCGAGACCACACTCTAGGAGATGCTGTCAAATTGCGGATGAGGAGGCTCCTCGGTCAATCCGCTTCAACGGATGACGGTGTCACGCGCTACATCCGCCGGCATTCCGCATTGGGTCTTGGCTGTGTGAAAACGCGAAGACGCTCAATCGCGATAGAAGAAGTTATTCGTCCAAGACCGCTTTAGGCCTTCAATTCGAAAGCGCATTCAATTTAGAAATCGAACTGAAGAATGTCATTCTCGTCGCTCTTCGATTTTTTTGCGTTTTTACACAGCCAGGGTCAAACTCTGAAGTCCGAATGCTCAACAAGGAGGTCGGCTTTGCTCTCAATAACGGACATCAGCCAAGCCTGTCAGGTCCGAAAAGTGCCAGCAACGGACTCCTGCACCGCAGCAAGCAGCACCTTTTTCGGCGCGCCACGGCGCCACAGTTCCTACGGCCGGATCGACGCGAGTGGGTCGCTCATGTGGAGGTCAGGATCTCGCCGCCGGGCTTGTTACTTCGCGAACGCACCAGAGCGCGCCATGGTCACCTCGCTATTCTTTCAAGTGCAAAACCAGGCTAGAACCATATCACAGGAGGGTGATATGTAGAGGCCTAGGCCACCGATGCCCTTCTTATAGAAGTTGCCGTCCTCGAATACGATGTCCCACTGGTAGCTGTTAGCCACAGCTTAGTCTCATACGCGGCAGCAAGATTCTCCTGTTCGACATGATCTTTGCTGTAGATTGCGGGATCGCTGAATATTGTCGAGCTAGGCGGCCCTCAATTTAATTTAGAGAACCGCTCGCGTGTGAACCGGTTGCCCCACCCTCATCCTCCCGATGGCGCGCATAAGACATGATTTCGCGAGCGTAGTCTAGTTGCGATTCGGTCCCGGCGGGAGGATGCTCTCGGCTGTGAGCACAATGGAGAGCAGCATGAGCAAGGCAGGTCTCGACAATCGGCACCGCAACAAGGATGGCGAAATTAGCGGGAAATACGGAAACACCCTTGTCCGCACGCTGCGAAAAATTTACGGACAGGGTTTTGCCGCCGGGTATCCGGAAACCACGCAACTCAGCGAGGTAATGCTTCAACTCAATGAGACTTCGCTAAGCCAGCTCCGCCGCGATCACGAGACGCACCATTTAAAGCAAAAGATCGCTCGTGTAGCGGAATAAAGACGCCGGCTTGTCAAACTGGGGTTGAAGTTGAGGGCACAAAAATGAACCAGGTGAATGCCAGGCACGAGATTATTCGGGAATGGCGTTCGCTTCCGAAGGATCTGAGAGAAACGGACGAACAAGCCGCAGCGTTCGCGATGCAGATAAAAGACAAATACAAATTCTCTAGCGGCAGCACTGACCCTTACCAAACCGTCAGAGATTGGCTGCTGCATTACCTATCGATTACGCGCCGGCTGGAGCGAAATGCTGAAAGCGAAAATGAGCGGCGAGAAAAGCAGCGATGCCGACCTCTCGGCTGCTGAGCGGAAAACTCTCAGAAGCCGCGAGGCAGAAGAAGCCATCGCGGAGCATGAAAGCGCTCAGAAGGCATTTCATGAAAATCGGGAGCGGCTGCGGGAAGAACGTCTCAGGCGGGAAGCAGCCGCGGGGCCGATGCTTTATCCGGCCCCAGAGCTTCCAGGCGACACCCCCGTCGAGAACGTCCGATTTACCACCAGGATACGGGGAAAACACTCCATGCCGCGGGCTTGAAGACGATTGGGGACGTGCGTGAAGTTTCCGACGCTGCGCTGCTTAGCCTGCCAGATTTCGGCAGCGGTTCGCTATCTTATCTTCGTGAGGCCCTTGGTCTCCCGTCAATCGATGCCGTGCGTCCAAAGATCAAAAAGCCAACCTGATTTGCGAGAATTGCTAAGCCGCTCGGCGGCTTGCGCTGGCAGGTTGTGCCCACGGCCCTCGGCCGTTACCTGAGCGATCCCGATCGCAAAAGGCCGATCGCGCAGACCATGATGAAGATGAAAAAAATTGCCATCGCCAACCTCGACAAGGCATATGCCGGCTGATCCCCGAAAAATCTTCACGGGACATGGCGACCGGTTCCCCCAGAATTCGGATGGATAGCAACGATCTCCAAGCCTAGCCGCTCCGACGAAGGCGGCCTAAAATCACTGTCTGTTCACGGAGAACGAACAGAGTCCGTATTTTTACGGTCAGACAATCGTAAATAAAAAACAGAAGGCCACGCGGGCATTACACCGCATGGCCTTTGCGAGGCTGTCTCCCTAGGCCCTCCAGAGATTCCGTCTCGGGGCGCACAGCGTGCGGGTGGAGGTGTCTGTCTAGGGTGTGATGGAATTACCCACAGTTCAGACAAACGAACACGCCTCGACCAACCCGCCCGCTTCAAACAGCGTCTTTAGCAACCTTCAGGGGTGACGACTTGACCGACTTGCTGGCTGGCTTGGCCGCGAACTCCATAGGCTCTTTCGTGAAAGGATTTACACCGCTGCGGGCTTCAGTAGCAGGCTTGTTCACGACCGACATTTTGACGAAGCCGGGAATGACGAACTCGCCGAATTCATTCAGCTCCTTATAGCCTACAGTCGCCATCTGCTCGATGACGGCCTTTACGTCTCCCTTAGAAACCTGCGTTCCCTCTGCAATTGCATCAATCAACTGATTCTTGGTCATCTTGGCCATGATGGATTCCTTTGCGGAGGCTCAGAACAATCTAAAGCGCATGAGCGACGCAGAGTGCGTCACTCTGCTTAAAACGCGGCAAAGCCACGCAGCTCGCTTCTCGTTCATGCCTATGGTCATGAAGTCACCGGGCTTAAAACCTATCGAGGCCCAAAACGCAAGGAGCAACTCGGCGTGTATTCCATACCTGGCTTCTACTCACCTACGCTTTCCTTTGATGAACCATCGCCCAAATCTCCGCTTCGGATTAATGGCCCACAGGCGTGACAATCAAATTACTGCAGGTGCCATTGCGCGTGCTAGACGTACCGAAGCGATTACACGGTACGTGCCAAATCACTTCTCTTAGGACCTAACGAACTGATCGAATGATATTGCCTGTTGGCACTTAGCTGACACAGCTTTTCAGCGAACGTCCGCTTTGCGCCAAACCTGTCGTCCTGAAATCGCAGCTGGGTGAGATGAAGACGCATTCGTCGCTATAATACCGTGCTCGCTATTGAGCGACGCGGCCGGGCGGGTTGGCGGAGAACCCACCATGCACGTTCGTCCTGTTTGCAAAAGCCGTCCAATACCATGGAATAAGGGGTTGCTCGTCGGCCAGAAAAAGCCTCTTCAGCCCAAACACGTTTGGTCCATTCGCGTTCGATTGGAGGTCGCCCAGATGTGGCGAGACCTTTCCCTGTTCAATCTGGCGATAGATAGCAAACTTCGCGCTTGTGATTTGGTCAAACTGCGTGTCGACGAAATATGTTCGAGCGCTAGGGTCCGAGTTCGAGCGACGGTCGTTCAAAAGAAGACAGGCCGACCCGTGCAATTCGAGATTACGGAGCAGACAAGGACTTCCTTGGAGATTTGGTTACGATCGATCCGGACGACCGGCTCTCGATATCTCTTCCCCAGCAGACTGCATGCACGCCCTCACCTATCCACCCGACAATATTCTCGACTGGTGCATCGCTGGGTTGATGGCATCGGTTTGGAATCAATCTCCTATGGTACCCATTCGATGCGGCGTACGAAGGCCACTCAGATCTACCGCAAGACAGGCAACCTTCGCGCTGTTCAACTCCTCCTCGGCCATACGAAGCTGGAGAGCACCGTCCGATATCTTGGAATTGAGGTGGATGACGCTCTAAATATTGCGGAGCAAATCGAGCTCTGATCGTCGACCACCGGCAGCACGAGCGGTGGTCGCTTCCGCGCCAAGACCGGACGCACCGGTCCGGCGTAGCAAGTTCGGCCGCAGCTTCTGCAAGCTCTGCTGGCACGTCGAAGGAGCAATCAACGACGCTCGATCCCCGTCAATTTAGCACCCGTAGGCGTAGCGGCACGGAACTCGGCTTCATGGTAAAGGAAAAGATCTCACGAACCTCGCTCGGGTCGCCGACGAACTCGATCGAAAAGTTTCGTGACAGCATAGAAAGCACCATCCGAATCTCACGTATGGCGAGCGACCTTCCCGGGCAGACTCGAGGGCCTCCACCGAACTGGGTAAAGGCCTGACGGGAGGAAGTCCCCTCGGCTCGGCGCGACCATCGGCTAGGCTCGAACGCCTGGGCGTTGGTGAAGTACTTGTCATCCATCATAGCTGGCCGCGCGCAAAGAAATACCTGCGTACCCGCGGGCAATAAGATGCCATCTAGAACGAAGTCTCGATTTGTTTCTAGACCAAGCAGCGGGGTAACTGGCTTGAAGCGCATAGCCTCAAAGGCGACCCCATCGAAAAGCGTCAACTTTGCTGTTGTTTCGTAATCCGGAGCGATTGCGGCTTCGCCAAGCGTTTCCTTGGCCTCACCCCGAAGCAAGGCCTGCAGGTCGGACCGTTGCGAGAGAAAATATAAGGTCCACGCCAGCGCATGCGCCGTGGTGTCTTCGCCAGCAAGAAGGAGCGTCAATACGTTCGCATAGACGTCTCTATCCGTAATGCCAGAGTTTGGCTCAGCCGCGGCGCTCAACATCGATTGCAGCAAATTCTTTGGAACACCGGACTGAGCTTTCAGGTCCGCGTGAGCGCGGTTAATTATATTCTGGATGTGCGC
Organism: Bradyrhizobium sp. AZCC 1577; assembly: GCF_036924575.1. Lineage (NCBI taxonomy): Bacteria > Pseudomonadati > Pseudomonadota > Alphaproteobacteria > Hyphomicrobiales > Nitrobacteraceae > Bradyrhizobium > Bradyrhizobium sp. AZCC 1577. The sequence continues at coordinate 3,250,919 of NZ_JAZHRQ010000001.1, read as the reverse complement.
TCGAATTTCCCCGAGCGACCGTTCTAGTTTTCGATCGCTCGGCAATCTCACGTATTGCCAGTAAGGCACCGGACTGAAGATTCGAGAGGTAAGCTTAGGAAAAATCACTCCAAGATGCCGTTGGACTGCATCCTCTTCACGTTCAAGTGTGTTGACATCCTGACCGAAGGATAAGCTCGAAGTTACATCGACGGTGTACCGGGTGAGATCCTCAACGACGTCTGTGACCCCGCCGATTTTCGCGACGCGTTCCCATCGGCTGCGCAGCCGCCCTGTGATCGTGCGGAGTGTCGGAAAGAACTCTGGCAGCTGGTTTGGAGCAAGTGCCTGGAGGATCAAGTTGCGTTGTCGAAACCAAGCCGCTCCTTCGACCGAAAATAGGCCGTTCAGACCCAATTCGTCGGCAACTGTCTGAATGGTCGATAGCCGCCGAAACGCCTCTGGTCTCTCGTGCAAAACAATGTCAGCGAGCTTGGGGTCTGAAGTAACCAAAACCAACTTTGAAAACATGCGAAAGGTGAAGGACTGTCCAAGCTCTGCTTCCCAGCTCTCAATGCGTCTATGCAACTCTTCAAAATTGAGTAATTGATGAAAATTGCCGACTAACGGCAGCCCGCGCGGTGACGGGAGATCCTCAAGGCGCCTAACAGAATCCGTCTCGGGTGAAGCTATCGCCAAGGTACCCTCCTCCGTTGCACGCTCGACTATATTAGACCGTTGCAACGTGGGAAGATCGGAGCTGAGTTGGCTTCCGTGCTTCCCTGCCCTTACACAAGGGCCGCCAGGTCAGTCGGGGTGCAGTTCGAACTAGTGTCACTGTTCCCCGTTCTGAGCGCCCGATGGCGCGTTGGGGAAGCTCTATGGAAGTTGAGACATCGGCCCTTAGAAGGCACTGTAGCTCTTAGTAAGCTGCTCATTTGTGAGCTGACTCACACGGTTCTTCTCTCGGCTGTCCGCTTTGCGCCAGAAGAGGTCGTTCGCCAGAGGGCAGCTTATGACCCACACCGAGGCGTTTGACAGTTCAGGTCGGATTCTGTTGGGCGACTGGTACTTCGCTTCAAATTGCCGCCGCTAAGGCGCCCGCGGCTATGTCGAAGATGGTGGCTGACTGTGAAGTACTTTATATCCCTGTGTTCTCGGCCCAGGCTAAGATTGGGTAAGGCTTCTTACTTTGAAGGAGGCATCCGATGCTCGCGACAATCAAATGGAACTCCCGATACAACGTTCGCGAATGGATGATGATGGCTGGAGCTCTCGTCGTCCAACTCAGCGCACTGAATGCGTTACGACAGAGGGGTGAAAGCAAACCAAGGCGGCCGCTCTGGAAACACTTCGACGACACCCATCATTGGGACTCAACCGCGGAGGAATGGGTGCCCAACGTTGATCAGTGATCGTGCAAGGTGTTAGGCGTCCCGAAGGCCAGATTCCAAGACTTCAAGATCCTCTCGCCGACGGGCCAGTCGAGGGCTTGCGGTCGCGTACCTAGGCTCGTTCGATCGGATGATGGATCATGGTTCTACTAGATCCCCTGGTGGCTGGCTCGCGAAGCGTTCGACCAGAAAATCGATGAAAAGTCGCACCTTGACTGCCAAGTGCCGCGTCGGTGGATAGATCGCGTAAAGGTGCAGTGGCGGTGCCTGATATCCTTCGAGGAATCTCTGTAGCGCGCCTTCGCGCAGGGCATCGCCGGCGATGAAGGTCGGCAGCAACGCAACGCCCCTGCCCGCGATCGCGGCGTCGCGCAGCACCTCGGCGTTGTTGGCGCACAGCGTCCATTCCGGCTGAACCCAGTGGTCCCCATCGGGGCCAGTCAATTTCCACTGATTGCCGGTCAGCAGAAAGCCATAGGTCAGCAGCGCGTGACTCCGCAATTCGTTGGGATGTTTCGGCGTGCCATACTGCTCAAGATAATCCGGCGCCGCGCAGATTGCCCGATCGATCGCCAGGATCTTGCGCGCAATCAGGCTCGACGATTCAAGATCAGCGATGCGCAAGGTGACGTCATAACCACCCTGCACCGGATCGATCTGCTCGTCGCTGAGCACAAGGTGAATACGGAGCTCTGGATACAGCGCCATGAAATCCGCGACGGCCGGGCCAAGCTGGAGCGTGCCGAAGGACATCGGCGCATTGACGCGCAACAGGCCGCGCGGCGTCGCCTGCGCCTGCGCGACGGCGTGATCGGCTGCGTCGAGGTCGGCAAGAATCACGAGTGCGCGCTCGAAATAGGCCTGGCCGTTTTCGTTCGGGCTGGCGTGCCGGGTGGTGCGGTTCAGGAGTTGTACGCCGAGGTCCTGCTCAAGATCGCTGACATACTTGCTGATCGCTGAGCGCGAGAGCCTGAGTTGCCGGCCGGCTTCCGAGAAACTGCCGAGTTCGACCACTTTGACGAAGGCGCGGAGGCTGCTGAGCTTATCCATGATTGTCATCAAATCATAGACAGTCATGTCATGAAAGACCGGATTGTCTTTGAATTAGCCTACGCCAATTATCCCTGACAACGGAGGCCGGGCGCCTCCTAATCCAGGAGAAAGACCTTGTCAGGCATCCATCATGTCACCGCCATCGCAGGTAACGCCCTGCGAAACTTCGACTTTTACACCCGGTCGCTCGGTCTCCGCTTCGTCAAGAAGACCGTCAATTTCGACGACCCCGGTACCTATCACTTCTATTACGGCGACGAGACCGGCCATCCCGGCACAATCCTCACCTTCTTCCCGTGGGAAGGCGCAGCGGCAGGCCGCGGCGGTGTCGGCCAGACCCAGCAGACCGCGTTCCGCGTGCCGGCTCGCTCGCTCGGCTATTGGACGCACCGTTTCATTGAAAAGGGCATCGCCCACGAGGCACTGGAGAAGCGCTTTGGCGAAGCCGTGCTGCCCTTCACCGATCCGGACGGCATGAGCCTCGCACTGGTCGGCGTCCCCGGCGCCGAGAACGAGGCCGGCTGGAGCAACGGTGACGTGCCGGGGGAACATGCGATCCGCGGTTTTCATGGAGTCACGCTGCTGCTTGAGAATGCCGCCAAGACCAGTTCGATCCTGACCGACGTGTTCGGCTTCAAGGAAACCGTCCGCGAAGGCTCAATCATCCGTCTCACGGCGGACAATGCCGCCGGTGGCATCGTTGACATCTATGAGGCAAAGGGTTTCCTGCCCGGACGCCAAGGCGCCGGCTCCGTGCATCACGTCGCCTTCCGCGCCGCCGACGACGCCGACCAGGCCGAGATGTCGCGCAAGCTCGTGGAGACCCACGGCCAGCATCCGACTGAACAGAAGGACCGCAACTACTTCCGTTCGGTCTATTTCCGCGAACCCGGCGGCATTCTGCTCGAAATTGCCACCGACATCCCCGGCTTTGCCGTCGACGAGCCTGTCGAGTCGCTCGGCGAACATCTCAAGCTGCCGGCGTTCCTCGAGCCGCACCGCAACGACATCGAAGGAGTATTACCGCCATTGGAAAGGGCTGCGTAATGAGCAACGACCTCACCTTTATTCACCGCCTTGAGCCGGGCAACCGGCTAGAGGCACCGCCTCTCCTGCTCCTGCACGGCACCGGCGGCGACGAAAACGATCTGCTGCCTCTCGGTCGGGCCGTCGCGCCCGCCGCACCGCTGCTGTCAGTGCGCGGTCAGGTTCTGGAGCAGGGCATGCCGCGCTTCTTCCGCCGGCTGGCCGAAGGCGTGTTCGACGAAGACGACGTGCGCCGCCGCGCCAACGAACTGGCGGATTTCGTTGTCGCCGCGCGTAGTCGCTACGGCCTCGCGGCGCCGATCGCACTCGGCTACTCCAACGGCGCCAACATCGCCGCCGCGGTCGTGCTGCTGCGCCCGGACGTGCTCGCGGGCGCCATCCTGCTCCGGGCAATGGTGCCCTTGCGCCAAGCGCCGACGACCGATCTCGCCGGCAAGCCTGTACTGATCGTGTCGGGGAAATCGGATCCGATCATTCCGCGCGACAACTCGGCACGTCTCGCCACAATGCTGCAGCAGGCCGGCGCCGAGGTGCAGCACCGTACGCTGCCAGTCGGACATCCGCTTTCGCAGGCTGATCTCACCCTGGCAAAGGCATGGGTACAAGGTCTACGGCACTTCTCGGTCCGGCGTGATCCTGAAAAGCCTGTTGCGGCGTCCGGTTAGGAAAATCGATGGCTGAGATGTCCAACGCCGATATGGGGACGCTGTTGCCTACTGAACGACGCTCCGCTGCTTGCCACACGTTGTTCGTCGCTTCCCACTCGCAAGAAATCTGCGTAAGCACCGCGTAAGCAAAAAGATGCACGTAGAGCGCCACCCTCCGAAGGTGGAGGTCAGGTTCGAATCGTGTCGGGTGCGCTGGAGAGGAGGAAACAGGAACCGCTATGTGATTGTGTCTGATATAGGTTTAAATCATCAATGACGACCGCTTCACTTCGTCTCGAAGGAGAACAACGTGGCAAAGACCCAGCCCGAGCCCGTCCGCGACCCCAAGGCAGATCATCTTCTGACCCCGCAAAACTGCGTTCTGGTTCTGATCGACTACCAGCCTGAGCAATATTCGACCGTGACCTCATCCTCCCGTGAGGAGATCACCCTCAATGTGGTTGCGCTGTGCAAACTCGCGCAAGCCTACAATATCCCCGTGGTGCTCTCGACGGTCGCAGTGGACATGGGCGTGAACGAAGGCACGATTCCGGCGATCCGCGAGGCTCTGCCGGGAGTGGAAGAGATCGACCGCACGGGCGTCAATGCCTGGGAGGACGAGGACTTCCGCAAGGCCGTCCAAGGCACGGGGCGGCGCAAGGTCGTCATCGCCGCGCTTTGGACCGAGGTCTGCCTGACCTTTCCGACCCTCGACATGCTGGCCGAAGGCTACGAGGTCTATCCGGTTGCCGACGCTGTGGGCGGCATCTCGCCCACCGCACACGAGCGCGCGTTTGACCGAATGATTAAGGCGGGGGCAAAACCCATCACTGCGATCTCCTTCGGCTGCGAGATCATGCGCAACTGGGCGCGCGGAGATTCGGACAGTCTGCGACACGTCATGCGGTGGTATTTCCCCGAGCATCGCCGTCTGCACAAATCAGCTTGAGGGACGCGGAGGTTGTGCTGCGGGCATGATGTGGCGCGCCAACAACATTGAGCCCCGATCTGGATGCCTGCTGACAATCAGAAGCGAAGCTCATCACGGACTCACCAAGCCTCGGACAACGCAGGGCACGAACGGCTGTTTAGATCGCCGCCTATGCGCGTTGCGCACCACGGTGAGACCCGATCGAAGGATCAGCTGCACAACGCCATCGACTGACAGGTTCAAATCAGGGACGCGCAACCACCGATACCGACATTCGCTGATTGTGGCGATTTGAGATGCGATTGGACCCGCCCTCGAAATCGCCTTGCGGGATTGGCGCGGTGGGCTTTTTCGCGAGCATGACCAATCCGGAGGACGTGGCCTATTTCAGCGACAGCGGTCCCGACCCGACCGCAGACCACCAGTGGCTCATCATCTCCGCCTACTTCCTCACCCACTTCGAGGCCGTCATCGAACGTATTGAAGCGGAGGCAGCGGCGTTGAGTGCGGTTGGCGCCGCCCAGGCACCGAAAAAGCAAAACCCCACTTCTCCGGCGACCTGAACCATGGTCACCAAAGACAAGTTCAGCCATTTCGGTTGGTACAGTTCCACGACGGGTCGCCTTGCTAGGCCGTTGAAATCTCTCACCTAGTTTTGCAAACCCCCAACATTTTGATCCGGCTATTTCCGGCCACTTCTGAGACATTTGCAAAACTCTTCTTGTTATCCTCGGCAGATGCAGTTTGCGCCTATAGGTGCTTTCAAGGCCGCGCCAGAGCTGAACGAAGTTCGGGCGCCGCGCCGTTTCAGGACGCCGCGCGTCGCCATCGACCCGCCGACAGGAGCGGTCTTCCGGGACGACATTGGTGGACGCCGCCCGCTATTGGAACTGACGCCGACCCTGATCGAAGGGTGGTCCGGGCTGCCGAAGCTTGCGGTGACGAGCGCCCCGTGGGCCAATCTCGTGGCCTGCGCGATATCGCTTCCAGCCCTCATGGCCTACCACAGATGGCGATGGCCTCGCTGTCCGAAGTGGTAGTGGTCTTTCTCGTTAACGCTTTCGGATCGAGCGCGAAGGCCGCTTACGGGGCCGTCAACCAGGTGGTCGGGTATCTGCTTGCGCCGATGCAGGGTGTCGCGCTTGCCGCCACGGCGTTTGCGGCGCAAGCGATCGGTGCGCGACGAGCCGATCGGCTCGGAGCAATCACGCGGATTGCGACGGTGCTGAACGTTCTGATTGGAGCGCCGGTGATCTGCCTCATCTGCCTGTACCCGCAGATTGTGCTTTCGTGGTTCATGACCGATCCCGATACGCGGTCGATCGCCAGCCGCGCCCTGCTGATTGCGCTCTGGAGCTATCTGTTGTTCGGAATCGGCAACGTCCTCGCGGGCGTCATGCGATCGACCGGCGTGGTGCTGTGACCGGCGGGCATTACGATTGCCGCGATCTGGCTGGTCCAACTGCCCATCGCGTATCTGCTCTTCCGCTGGATCGGGCTGGACGGCATCTGGATCGGCTACCCGGCCGGCTTCATTGCCGCGCTGCTTGCTCAAGTGATCTATTACGGCTTGGTTTGGTGGCATCGGCCCCACCAATGAGCGCACATCAGCAGGGTCTTGAATGGCCGTCGCGAGAGGTCCCCAGGCCTTTGAAGGGCTTGGTGGGTGCACCAGGGCTCGAACCTGGGACCCGCTGATTAAGAGGCGTATGACTTCTATGCCTATTCCAAATGCATCGTCCAACCTGCATTGAACCGGCAATGGGTTTTCTCCTTGTCAGAATAGCAGTTCCGAGGCCGGCGAGGCAACGAGCCGACAGTTTTCCTACTTTGGTGCAAACAGCGACGCTGCAGAGCGGAGCGAGACTGTGGGCCGTTGAGACGAATCAGGGGAGCGCTGCCGCCTTTTCCCACCAGCCGAACCTACGATACCTGATCCAATCCTTCGCATTAGGACCGTTCGTCAACCCTCGCAATCAGGCGAAGCCACCATGCGGCAGCCCGCAATGCGGGCCTCCCAGGAACGAGCGAGGTCAGCAGCCTAGTTCAAAAATTGGTAGTCACTCGCATGGATACTGCCATTGAGAGTGATGATCTCATCGTGCCCATCCAAACCAGAGTGCACCTGCCATTGATTGCCTGAAAGGAACGTAAAGGTCGCGCCATCCGCCGCCAGGCCAAACCCGTGGAACTCGAGCGTGTCTCCAGCAGCGCCGCCATTACCAGCAAAGTCTGTGAGGGTTGCACCTGCCGTCGAATATGCTGCGAACACAAAGTTATCGTTGCCCGCCCCGCCGTTCAGGTTGTCATTGCCGCCGCCACCGTTGATGGTGTCATTGCCGCCGTTGCCGTTCAAGAAGTCGTTGCCACTGCTGCCAGTAATCGTATCGCCGAAGTTCGATCCGAAGACATTGTTGACCCCGCCGATAATGGTGTCGGTGCCGACCGAACCGTCGCCGGTGGCAATGCCGGTCGCCAGGTTGACGTTCACCCCGGATGTGGCGCTGCCATACTGGACCTGGGTGCTGCCGTTGCCGGTGATGGTGTCGTTGCCACCCTGCCCCTGGAACGAGTTGAACCCGACGAAGCCGGTGGCATCGTAGCTGTCCGCCAGGTTGCCGCCGACCGCGCTGTTGACACCACCGGTGAAGGTATCCGTGCCAACCGAGCCATCGCCTGCCGCCGAGCCGGCGCCGCCGGCACCGATCGCGATCGTCACGCCGGAAGTGGCGTTGCCGTACTGGACCTGGGTGGCGCCGTTGCCGGTGATGGTGTCGTTGCCGCCATTGCCCTGGAACGAGTTGAAGCCGTTGTTGAAGCCGGAGGCGTTGTAGCTATCGGCAAAGTTGCTGCCGATGGCGCTGTTGACGCCGCCGCCGAAGCTGTCGGTGCCAACAGTGGCTGTATCGCCTGCTGCCGTCCCCTGCGCCGAGCCCGAGCCGCCGGCGCCGAGTGTAATCGTCACCCCGGCCGTCGCGTTGTTGTAGAGCACCCGCGTGCTGCCGTTGCCGGTGATGGCATCATCGCCGCCAAGACCCTCGAACTGGTTGAAGTTGCCGTTGCTGGTGCTGACGTTCAGTGCACCTCCAAGGCCATAGCCGGTGGCATTGAAGCTGTCGGCCAGCATGGTGCCCTGCACACCCTCGATGTTGCGCAGCGTGTCCGCACCGATCGAGGCATCGCCGGTGGCGGTACCCGCCGCCAGGTTGACGTTCACCCCGCTGGTGACGGTGCTGAGGCTGTTGTAGCTCGCGGTGTCGAACCCGCCCCGGCCGTCGATGAAGTCGTCGCCGCCAAGCCCGGTGAACGTGTTGCTGAAGCTGCTGCCCCGCAGGGTGTCGCCAAACATCGAACCCTGTGCGGCGTTGACGCCGGTGAAGGTATCGGTGCCTTCCGTGGCCCCCGTAGCCGAGCCGGCGACCGTGATGGCCGTGCCGGCGCTGGTCTCGAGGTCGACCGTGACGCTGGCCGCCGCAACCTGGTAATTGAGGCGGGTGTTGCCGTTGCCGATGATCGTATCGTTGCCGCCGGCTCCGCCAAAATCGTTGAAGTTGCCGTTGGTGGTGCTGACATTGAGCGCGCCGGCAAGGCCGTAGCCGGTCGCATCGAACACGTCGTTGAAGTTGGTGCCTCGCGCTGCCTCCACGTTGCGGATGGTGTCGGTGCCGACAGAGGCGTCGCCGTTCACCGTTCCGGCTGCCAGGTGGACAACGATGCCCGACGTGATCGCCGGATCGTTGTTGTAGGTCACCGAGTCATAACCGCCACGGCCGTCGATGTAGTCGTCACCAACCCGGCCCTCAAACGTCTCATAGGTGAAGTTGCCATTGTTGCTGCCGTAGATGGTGTCGTTGGAGGCAGAGCCCCAGACCGTCGCCACGTTCGAGAACGTGTCGTGGCCAACCGAGGCATCGCCATCAGCGGTTCCAGCCGCAATATCCACCGTCACCGCGCCCGTGGCACTGAGATAGTTGATCCGCGTGACCGACTGCCCCAGCGCGTTGATGTAGCCGATGATGACGTCGTCGCCGCCCAGGCCCTCGAAGTCGGTCTGGCCGGCCGCCACACCCGGCTGGCCGGTGGAGCCGGTAAACCCGGCGGCATTGAACGTATCGGCAAAGTTGCTGCCGATGACGCCTTCGACCCCCGTCAGCGTATCGCTGCCGACGCCGGCCCCGGTGACCGTGCCGGCCGCCAGGTTGGCCGTGATGCCGCCGGTGGCATCACTGTAGATCGCTCGGTCGAAGCCCGTGCCGCCATCCAGCGCGTCGTTGTCGCCCAGACCCTGCAGGCGGTCGTTGCCACCAAGCCCGTTCAGCGTGTCGGCCTCTGCCGTGCCGACCAGCGTGTTGGTGTTGCCATCCCCGTTCAGCGTCACGCCGGCGACATCGGTCACCGCGATAGTGAAGGTCTCGTCGTAAGTGTTGTTGGCGGAATCCGTCACCCGCACCGTCACCTGGTGCGAGGTTGCGCTCTCGTAGTCGAGCGCGCCGGCCACCACCAGATTGCCGCCCTCGATCGCAAACAGACCGCCGGCATCGTCGAGCAGCGTGTAGACCGCCGTGTCGCCCGTATCCGGGTCGACATCCGACAGCGCACCGACCACCGTGCCAGCCGCGCTGTTCTCCGCCACGCTGGTATTCGACAGCGCAATGTCGGTCGGCGCGCCATTGGCCGCAAACACGAAGTCGCTGGCGACCAGGCTGCCGACCGCGATGTTGGCCAGCGTAATGGTATCGCCATTGCCGAAGTCGATCAGGGTGTTCGAACCCTGCTGGCTGGCACGGGACTGCACATCCGCCAGGCTGTAGATGCCGGCCATCCCGGTCAGGTCGATCCGGTCGCCCTGACCGCGGTTGAAGTCGCCGACAAAGTCCGACCCGCCACCCGTCGCATACACAAACGTGTCCGCGCCGACGCCGCCGAAGAGATTATCTGCACCACCGCCGCCGTTGATGGTGTCGTTGCCGCCGTTGCCGTTCAGGAAGTCATTGCCTGAGCTTCCGGTCAAGGTATCGCCGAAGTTCGAGCCGAAGACGCCGTTGACGCCACCGGTGATGGTGTCGTGTCCGACCGAGGCATTGCCATTGACGTTGCCAGTGGCGAGATCAACCGTCACGCCGCCAGTAGCATTGGAGAAGACGATCCGCGTGTTGCCGTTGCCAGTGATGGTGTCATCGCCGCCCTGGCCCTTGAATTGATTGAACGTGCCGAACGAGCCAGCGGCGCTGGTACCGGTAAATCCGGTCGCCACATAGGTGTCGTTGAAGATCGACCCAATGACGCTGTTGACGCCGATGAACGTATCGTGTCCGACCGATGCATCGCCGGTGGCCGAGCCGGCCTGCAGATCGACCGACACATTACCCGTTGCATTGAAGAAGGCCACCTGCGTGTTGCCGTTGCCGGTGATGGTATCATCGCCGCCAAGGCCCTCGAACTGGTTGAAGTTGCCGCTGCTGGTGCTGACGTTGAGCGCGCCGGCAAGGCCGTAGCCCGTGGCATCAAACGTATCAGCAAAGTTGGTGCCCTGGACGCCTTCGATGCTGCGCAGCGTGTCGGTGCCGATCGAGGCATCGCCGCTTGCAATGCCGGCGGCCAGATTGACGTTCACCCCGGCTGTTGCAAGGCCCAGGCTGTTGTAGCTTGCCGTATCGAAGTTTCCACGGCCGTCGATATAGTCGTCGCCTCCGAGACCGGTGAAGGTGTTGTTGAAGCTGCTTCCCAGCAGCGTATCGGCAAATACCGAACCCTGTACCGCGTTGACGCCGGTCAGGCTGTCGGTCCCCTCGCCGGCCGCTGTGGCGGTGCCGACAACAGTAATCGCCGTGGTGGTACCGATGGCGCTCGTTTCAAGGTCGGCCGTGACTGCGCCGATTGAGTTCGAATAGTTGAGACGGGTAAATCCGTTGCCGATGACCGTATCGTTGCCGCCTCCGCCGGCGAAGTCGTTGAAGGTCCCGGACGATCCGACATTGAGAGCATCGGCCCCCCCGAAGCCCGTCGCATCGAAGACGTCGTCGAAGCTGGTGCCGCGCACGGCCTCGACACCACGAATCGTATCGGTGCCGACCGTGGCATCGCCGGTCACGGTTCCCGCTGCCAGAAGGGCGGTAATCCCCGACGTGGTGGCCGTATCACTGTTGTAAGTCACCTGGTCATAACCGCCGCGGCCATCGATAAAATCCTCACCGCCACGGCCTTCGAACAACTCATAGGTGGCAAAGGCGTTGTTGCTGCCACGCAAGGTATCGTTGAGATACGATCCCCAGATCGCGTTGACATTCGAGATCGTGTCATGACCGACCGAGGCGTCGCCATCCGCCGTTCCGGCCGCGATGTCCACCGTGACCGCGGCCGTCGCACTGAGATAGGACACCCGCGTCAGCGCCTGGCCCTGCCCGTTGATGCCACCGATGACGACATCGTCGCCGCCGCCGCCCTCGAACTCGTTAAAGCCGATGGTCGAACCCGGGTTGCCGTTCACGCCAGTAAAGCCCGTTGCATTGAAGGTATCGGCGAAGTCGCTGCCGACGGCGCCTTCGACGCTGTTCAGCGTGTCATTGCCGACACCCGCGCCGGAGACCGTGCCGGCGGCCAGATTGACGGTGATGGCGCCAGTGGCGTCGGTATAGATCGCCCGGTCAAAGCCAAGCCCGCCGTTGAGCTGGTCGTTGCCAGCAAGACCCTGCAGCCGGTCGGTGCCGCCAAGTCCGTTCAGCGTGTCGGCTTCCGCCGTGCCCACCAAGGTGTTGGCATTGCCGTCGCCATTCACCGTGAGGCCCGCCACGTCGGTGACGTCGATCGTGAAGATCTTGTCGTAGCTGTGGTTGGCGGAATCCGTCACCCGTACCGTTATTTGGTGCGAGGTCGCGGTCTCATAGTCGAGCGCGCCGGCAACGACCAGGTTGCCGCCGTTGATGGCGAATAGGCCATTGGCGTTGTCAACCAGCGTGAAGCTGGCGGTATCGCCGGCGTCCGGATCCACCGCTGACAGCGAACCCACGACCGTATTGGCCGCGCTGTTCTCGGCCACGCTGGTGGCTGACAGGCCGATGTCGGTCGGCGCGCCGTTGGCCGCAAAGATGAAGTCGCTGGCAACCAGGCTGCCGACTGCGACGTTGGCCAGCGTGATGGTGTCTCCATTTCCGAAGTCGATCAGGGTGTTCGGACCCTGCTGCGTGGCGCGGGACTGGATGTCCGCCAGGCTGTAGATGCCGCTCACACCGGTGACATCGATCCGGTCGCCCTGACCGCGGTTGAAGTCGCTGACAAAATCCGACCCGCCGCCCGAGCCGTACACAAACGTGTCCGCGCCGATGCCGCCGGAGAGATTGTCAGCACCGCCGCCGCCGTTGAGGATGTCGTTGCCGCCGTTGCCGCCATTCAAGATGTCGTTGGCGCTGCTGCCAACAAGGATGTCGCCGAAGCTGGATCCGAAGACGTTGTTGACCCCGCCGGTGATCGTGTCAGTGCCGACCGAGGCGTCGCCGGTAACGATACCGGTCGCAAGATTGACGTTGACCCCGCCGGTGGCGTTGTTGAACTGGATCTGGGTATTGCCGTTGCCGCTGATGGTGTCGTTGCCGGCCAAACCCTGGAACTGGTTGAAGGTGCCGTTGTCGCCGACGTTGGTGCCCGAGGTGCCATAGCCGGTGGCGACATAGATATCGTCAAAGTTGGTGCCCTGAATCGACTCGATCGACAGCAGGGTATCGGTGCCAACCGACGCATCGCCGGTCACTGTGCCGGAAGCCATGTCGATGTTGACACCGCCTGTCGTATTGAATCCGTTATAGATCGCGGTATCGAAGCCACCCCGGCCATCGATGACGTCATTGCCGGCAAGACCTGTAAAGTTCTCTCCGTTTCCGCTTCCGGACAGCACATCGGCAAATGCCGAGCCGGTTGCACTGTTGACGCCGGTGAAGGTATCGGTGCCGACCGAGGCATCGCCGGTGGCGGTGCCGGCGGCAAGATCAACCGTCACCCCCGCGGTGGCATTGGTATACATCAGCCGCGTGTTGCCGTTGCCGGTGATGCTGTCGTTGCCAGCAAGCCCCTCGAACTGGTTGAAGTTGCCGCTGCTGGTGCTGACGTTGAGTGCGCCGGCTAGGCCAAAGCCGGTGGCATTGAACGAATCGGCAAAGTTGGTGCCCTGAACGGCTTCGATACTGCGCAGCGTGTCGGTGCCGATCGAGGCATCACCGATCACCGTGCCGGCAGCAAAATTGACACTTACCCCGGCCGTCGCAAGACCCAGGCTGTTGTAGCTTGCCGTGTCGAAGCCGCCACGGCCGTCGATATAGTCGTCGCCGCCGAGACCGATGAAGGTGTTGTTGAAGCTGCTTCCCAGCAGGGTATCGGCAAACGTTGATCCTTGAACAGCGTTGACGCCGGTAAGGCTGTCGGTCCCCTCGGTCGCACCAGACGCGATGCCGACTACGGTAATCGCATTGGTGGTGCCGATCACACTGGTCTCGAGGTCAACCGTGACGCTGGCGGCCGCGAGCGAGTAGTTAAGCCGGGTGTTGCCGTTGCCGATAACCGTATCGTTGCCGCCGGCGCCGGCGAAGTCGTTGAACGTCCCGGACGAGCCGACATTGAGAGCACCGGCGCCCCCGAAGCCCGTCGCATCGAATACGTCGTCGAAGTTGGTTCCCCGCGCCGCCTCCACGTTGCGGATCGTGTCGGTGCCGACCGTGGCGTCGCCCGTCACGGTGCCCGCGGCTAGCTGAACAGTAATCCCGGATGTGGTCGTCGGATCGTTGTTGTAAGTGACCTGGTCATAACCGCCGCGGCCATCGATGTAGTCATCACCGCCGCGGCCTTCGTAAGTCTCAAAAGTGGCGAATGCATTGTCACTGCCACGCAGCGTGTCGTTGAACGCCGATCCCCAGACCGTGGAAATATTGGAAATCGTGTCATGGCCGACGGAAGCATCGCCGTCCGCCGTCCCGGCAGCGATATCCACAGTGACCGCACCCGTTGCGCCGAGATAGGCGACCCGGGTGAGCACCTGGCCCTGCGCATTGATGGCACCGATCACGAGATCGTCGCCGCCACGGCCCTCGAACTCGCTGGTGCCGGCAGCTACGCCGGGCAGTCCAGTCAACCCCACAAAGCCCGCAGCGTTGAAGGTATCGGCGAAGTCGCTGCCGACGATGCCTTCGACATTCGTCAGCGTGTCGTTGCCGACCCCCGCCCCAGAGACGGTGCCGGCCGCCAGATTGACGGTGATGGCGCCAGTGGCGTCAGTATATATCGCCCGATCGAAGCCCGTTCCGCCATCGAGCAGGTCGTTGTCGGCGAGGCCCCGCAGCCGGTCGTTGCCACCAAGCCCGTTCAGCGTGTCGGCTTCCGCCGTGCCCACCAAGGTGTTGGCATTGCCGTCGCCATTCACCGTGAGGCCCGCCACGTCGGTGACGTCGATCGTGAAGATCTTGTCGTAGCTGTGGTTGGCGGAATCCGTCACCCGTACCGTTATTTGGTGCGAGGTCGCGGTCTCATAGTCGAGCGCGCCGGCAACGACCAGGTTGCCGCCGTTGATGGCGAATAGGCCATTGGCGTTGTCAACCAGCGTGAAGCTGGCGGTATCGCCGGCGTCCGGATCCACCGCTGACAGCGAACCCACGACCGTATTGGCCGCGCTGTTCTCGGCCACGCTGGTGGCTGACAGGCCGATGTCGGTCGGCGCGCCGTTGGCCGCAAAGATGAAGTCGCTGGCAACCAGGCTGCCGACTGCGACGTTGGCCAGCGTGATGCTGTCTCCATTTCCGAAGTCGATCAGGGTGTTCGGACCCTGCTGCGTGGCGCGGGACTGGATGTCCGCCAGGCTGTAGATGCCGCTGACGCCGGTGACGTCGATCCGGTCGCCCTGACCGCGGTTGAAGTCGACGACAAAATCCGCCCCGCCGCCCGAAGCATAGACAAACGTGTCCGATCCTGTGCCACCCGTCAGGTTGTCATTGCCGATGCCCCCGCTCAGCGTATCGTTGCCGCCATTGCCGCCGTGAAGGAAATCAGCGCCCGAGCCGCCGATCAAGGCGTCGTCGAAGTTCGACCCGAAGACGTTGTTGACGCCGCCGGTGATGGTATCGGTGCCGACGGAGGCATTGCCGGTGACGATACCCGTGGCCAGATTGACGTTCACCGCCCCAGTGACGCTGCCATAGAAGATTTGGGTGGAGCCGTTGCCGGTGATGGTGTCGTTGCCGCCCTGCCCCTGGAACGAGTTGAACCCGATAAAGCCGGAAGCATCGTAGCTGTCGGCGAAGTTACCGCCGATCGCATTGTTGACACCACCGGTGAAGGTGTCGATGCCGACCGAGCCGTCGCTCGACGCCGAGCCGGCACCGCCAGCGCCGATCGTGATCGTCACGCCGGAGGTGGCATTGCCATACTGGACCTGGGTGGCGCCGTTGCCGGTAATGGTGTCGTTGCCGCCATTGCCCTGAAACGAGTTGAAGCCGTTGTTGAAGGCGGAGGCGTTGTAGCTGTCGGCAAAGTTGCTGCCGATGGCGCTGTTGACGCCACCGCTGAAGCTGTCGGTGCCGACCGAGCCATCGCCGGACGCCGAGCCGGCGCCGCCGGCGCCGATCGTCACCGTTACCCCCGCCGTCGCGTTGTTGTAGAGCACCCGCGTGCTGCCGTTGCCGGTGATGGCATCGTCGCCGCCAAGACCCTCGAACTGGTTGAAGGTGCCGTTGCTGGTGCTGACATTGAGCGCGCCGGCAAGGCCATAGCCGGTGGCATTGAAGCTGTCGGCCAGCATGGTGCCCTGGACGCCCTCGATGTTACGCAGTGTATCGGTGCCGATCGAGGCATTGCCGGTGACCGTACCAGCGGCGAGACTGACGCTGATCCCGCCATTCGACAGGTAAATGTTGTTGTAGCTTGCCGTATCGAATCCGCCGCGACCGTCGATGAAGTCGTCGCCGCCAATGCCTGTAAAGGTCTCATTGCCGCCGGAACCCGAAAGCGTGTCAGCAAACATCGAGCCCTGCACGGCGTTTACGCCGGTGAAGGTGTCGTTACCAACTGACGCATCGCCGCTGGCGAACCCGCCAGCCAGGTCGACCGTAACCGCACCTGTTGCGTTGTTAAAGCTAAGGCGCGTGTTGCCATTTCCTACGATGGTATCGTTACCACCATTGCCCGTGAACTCGTTGAAGGTACCGAAAGATCCATTGGAGTACCCGCTGGCGTTATAAGTGTCGTCCGAGTTTGTCCCACGAACGGCCTCAACTGAAATGAGGGTATCCGTGCCTGCGCTGGCGTCGCCGGTTACGGTACCCGCTACCATGTTTGCCACGATGCTTCCCGCTGCGTCCGTGTAGTCGGCTCGATCGAATCCACCGCGACCATTGATAAGGTCATTGCCCGCGCGCCCGTCGAATACCTCGATCGTGCCAAACGCGTTGTCGCCGCCATAAATCGAATCGTTAAAGGCGGAGCCCCATACGGCCAGAATGCCCGATCCAACGAAGGTATCGTGGCCGACGGATGCATCGCCATCAGCGGTGCCAACAGCGAGATCAACGGTGACGCCGGAGGTCGCCTCGACGTACGAAACGCGAGTTAGCGCGGCACCATAGCCGTTCACCGCGCCGACGATGATGTCGTCACCTCCCCTGCCTTGAAACTCGTTGAATCCGGCCGGCGTACCGGGTACGCCGATATCGACGGCAAACCCTGCCGCATCGAAGGTGTCGGCAAAATCGCTGCCGATGATGCCTTCGACGTTGGTCAGCGTGTCGCTGCCGACGCCGGCGCCGGTCACCGTGCCGGCGGCCAGATTGGCCGCAATGCCGCCGGTGGCGTCGCTGTAGATCGCGCGGTCAAAGCCCGTGCCGCCATCCAGCGCGTCGTTGTCGCCCAGACCCTGCAGCCGGTCGTTGCCGCCAAGCCCGTTCAGCGTGTCGGCTTCCGCCGTGCCGACCAGCGTGTTGGCATTGTCGTCGCCGCTCAGCGTCACGCCAGCGACATCGGTCACCGCGATGGTGAAGGTCTCGTCAAAGGTATTGTTGGCGGAGTCCGTCACCCGCACCGTCACCTGGTGCGAGGTCGCGCTCTCGTAGTCGAGCGCGCCGGCCACCACCAGATTGCCGCCCTCGATGGCAAACCGCCCGCCGGCATCGTCGAGCAGCGTGAACGTCGCCGTGTCGCCCCCATCCGGATCGACCGCCGATAGCGAGCCCACGATCGTGTTAGCCGCGCTGTTCTCGGCCACGCTCGTCCCCGACAGCGCAATGTCGGTCGGGGCGCCGTTGGCCGCAAACACGAAGTCGCTGGCGACCAGGCTGCCGACCGCGATGTTGGCCAGCGTAATGGAATCGCCATTGCCGAAGTCGATCAGGGTGTTCGGACCCTGCTGCGTGACGTGGGCCTGAATGTCCGCCAGGCTGTAGATGCCGCTGACGCCGGTGACGTCGATCCGGTCGCCCTGGCCGCGGTTGAAGTCGCCGACGAAGTCCGCCCCGCCACCCGAGGCGTACACAAACGTGTCCGCGCCAATGCCGCCGGTCAGGTTGTCATTGCCAATGCCGCCGCTCAATGTGTCGTTACCGGCGTTGCCACCGTGAAGGAAGTCGTTGGCACTGCTACCAATGATCGTATCGCCGAAGTTGGATCCGAAGACGTTGTTGACGCCGCCGGTGATGGTGTCGGTGCCGACCGAGGCATCGCCGGTGGCAATGCCGGTCGACAGGTTGACATTCACTGCGCCGGTGGCGCTGCCATACTGAAGCTGGGTGCTGCCGTTGCCCGTGATGGTGTCGTTGCCGCCCAGTCCCTGGAAGGTATTGAAAGTATCATTGCTGCCGCCATTGGCGCTTGAAGCGCCAAAGCCGGTGGCGACAAACGTATCGGCAAAGTTGGTGCCCTGAACCGATTCGATCGACAGCAGCGTATCGGCGCCGACCGATACATCGCCCGTAACGACGCCGGAAGCCAGGTCGATGCTGACGCCACCCGTGGTGTTGAAGCCGTTATACTGGGCGGCATCGAAGCCACCTCGGCCATCGATGGTGTCGTTGCCGGCGAGGCCCAGGAAGCTTTCGCCATTGGCCGTGCCCAGCATCGTATCGGCAAACGCCGAGCCATTGACGCTGTTGACGCCGGTAAACGTATCGGTACCGACCGAGGCATCACCGGTGGCGGTTCCGGTTGCAATGTCGACCGTCACACCCGCGGTCGCGTTGGTATAGACCAGCCGCGTGTTGCCGTTGCCGGTGATGGCATCGTCGCCGCCAAGGCCCTCGAACTGGTTGAAGTTGCCGTTGCTGGTGCTGACGTTCAGTGCACCTCCAAGGCCATAGCCGGTGGCATTGAAGCTGTCGGCCAGCATGGTGCCCTGCACGCCTTCGATGTTGCGCAGCGTGTCGATGCCGATCGAGGCATCGCCGGTGGCGGTACCGGCCGCCAGGTTGACGTTCACCCCGCTGGTGACGGTGCTGAGGCTGTTGTAGCTCGCGGTGTCGAACCCGCCCCGGCCGTCGATGAAGTCGTCGCCGCCAAGCCCGGTGAACGTGTTGCTGAAGCTGCTGCCCCGCAGCGTGTCGCCAAACATCGAACCCTGAGCGGCGTTGACGCCCGTGAAGCTGTCGGTGCCTTCCGTGGCCCCGGTGGCCGAACCGGCAACCGTGATGGCCGTGCCGGCGCTGGTCTCGAGGTCGACCAAAACGCTCCCGGCCGCACCCTGATAGTTGAGGCGGGTATTGCCGTTACCGATGATGGTGTCGTTACCTCCGAGACCGCCGAAGTCGTTGAAGTTGCCGTTGGTGGTGCTGACGTTGAGCGCGCCGGCGAGGCCGTAGCCGGTCGCATCGAACACGTCGTCGAAGTTGGTGCCCCGCGCTGCCTCCACGTTGCGGATCGTGTCGGTGCCGACCGTGGCGTCGCCCGTCACGGTTCCCGCGGCAAGGTGAACGGTGATGCCCGACGTCGTATCCGGATCGTTTTGGTAGTTCACCTGATCAGAACCGCCGCGACCGTCGATGTAGTCGTCACCGCCGCGACCTTCGTAGGTCTCATAGGTGAAGTTGGCATTGTTGCTGCCGTAGAACGTGTCGTTGTACGACGACCCGACAATCGAGTTGACGTTCAAGAGCGTGTCGTGGCCCACGGATGCATCGCCGTCCGCGGTACCCGCGGCGAGATCCACCGTCACTGCACTGGTCGCGCTGAGATAGGAGGTCCGCGTCACCGCTTGACCTAACGCGTTGACACTTCCGATTATCAGGTCATCGCCGCCTCGGCCTTCAAATTCGTTCTGACCGGTAACTATGCCCGCCACCCCAGTCGAGCCGGTAAAGCTGGCCGCATTGAAGGTATCGGCGAAATCGCTGCCGATGATGCCTTCCACGCCCGTCAGCGTATCGCTGCCGATGCCGGCGCCGCTCACCGTGCCGGCGGCCAGATTGGCCGTGATGCCGCCGCTGGCATCCCTATAGACCGCCCGGTCGAAGCCCGTGCCGCCATCCAGCGCGTCGTTGTCGCCCAGACCCTGCAGCCGGTCGTTGCCGCCAAGCCCGTTCAGTGTGTCGGCTTCCGCCGTGCCGACCAGCGTGTTGGCATTGTCGTCGCCGCTCAGCGTCACGCCAGCGACATCGGTCACCGCGATGGTGAAGGTCTCGTCGTAGGTATTGTTGGCGGAGTCCGTCACCCGCACCGTCACCTGGTGCGAGGTGGCGCTCTCATAGTCGAGCGCGCCGGCCACCACCAGATTGCCGCCCTCGATGGCAAACCGCCCGCCGGCATCGTCGAGCAGCGTGAACGTCGCCGTGTCGCCCCCATCCGGATCGACCGCGGACAGCGCACCAACCACCGCGCCGAATGCACTGTTCTCCGCCACGCTCGTGTTCGACAGCGCAATGTCGGTCGGCGCGCCATTGGCCGCAAACACGAAGTCGCCGGCGACCAGGCTGCCGACCGCGATGTTGGCCAGCGTGATGCTATCGCCATTGCCGAAGTCGATCAGGGTGTTCGGGCCCTGCTGGCTGGCACGGGACTGTACATCCGCCAGGCTGTAGATGCCGGCCATCCCGGTCAGGTCGATCCGGTCGCCCTGGCCGCGGTTGAAGTCGCCGACGAAGTCCGCCCCGCCACCCGAGGCATACACAAATGTATCCGCGCCGACGCCGCCCGTCAGGCCGTCAGGCCGTCATTGCCAGTACCGCCAATCAGCGTGTCGTTGCCGCCTGCCCCGTTTAGCGTGTCATTGCCGTCGCCACCGGCGAGTTCGTTGGCAGCGGTACTGCCGGTCAAGGTATCGTCGAACGCGGATCCCGACAGATTTTCGAACCCGCTCAGGATGTCGGTACCGGCGCCAACCGTGTTCTGCGCAGTCGTCAATGCAAGGCTGACCGTGACCCCTGCTCCGGCGTGGAGATAGGAAACCGTATCGGTGCCCGCACCACCTGCGAGCGTGTTATTGCCGCCGTTGCCCTCCAGGGTATCGTTCTGGCCAGAGCCAGTCAGATTCTCGATTTCGAACAGCGTGTCGCCTTCGGCATCACCGCCGCTGCCGACGCCCATTGCCAGACTGACATTCACGTCGGCGAGCGATGCGGCATAGGTCGCCGTATCCGATCCGGCACCACCATCGAGATGGTCGGCGCCGGCAAGACCGGCAAGCACATTGTTGCCGTCGTTGCCGACCAGGATGTTGTTTTCGGCATTACCCGTCGCGTTCA
The DNA here is from genome assembly GCF_036924575.1 of Bradyrhizobium sp. AZCC 1577. Lineage (NCBI taxonomy): Bacteria > Pseudomonadati > Pseudomonadota > Alphaproteobacteria > Hyphomicrobiales > Nitrobacteraceae > Bradyrhizobium > Bradyrhizobium sp. AZCC 1577. Next base: position 3,230,173 of record NZ_JAZHRQ010000001.1, on the reverse strand, counting down.
CATTGCCGGTTCCGACCAGCGACAGATTTTCGACATTTGCGCCGAGCGTGTAACTGATCGACGAATGAACCGTATCGCTTCCCTCGCCCGCCGCCTCCGTCACTACATCGCCGGTGCTATCGACGACATAGACGTCGTTGCCGGCGCCGCCGATCAGCGTATCGTTGCCAGCACCACCATCCAGGATGTCGTTACCTTCAAAGCTGGTAATGCGTTCGTGCCGGCCGAGCCGGTCAGCACGTTGTCAAAGTGAGAACCGGTGAGGTTCTCGATATTGGTCAGCGTATCGCCTTCGGCATCACCGCCGCCGCCAACACCCGTCGTCAGATTGACATTGACGCCTGCAGCCGACGCTGCATAGGTCGCGGTGTCGGTACCCGCGCCACCATCGATGGCGTCGGCTCCCCCAAGACCAGCGAGGATGTTGCTTCCGGTGTTTCCGGTGATGATGTTGCTGTCGGCATTGCCGGTGCCGCTGAGCGCGCCGGCTCCCGTTAGCATCAGGTTCTCGAGATCATCGCCCAGCGCATAGTTCATCGACGACTGGACTGTATCAGTGCCTTCGTTGACCGCCTCGGTCACGACATCGCCGACGTTATCAACAATGTAGGTGTCGTTGCCGGTACCACCGATCAGCGTGTCGGCGCCGGTGCCGCCATTCAGCGTGTCGTTGCCCGCCCCACCGGTCAGGACGTTGGCCGCCGTGTTGCCGGTCAGCGTGTCGTCGAAGGCAGAGCCCGTCAGGTTCTCGAAGCTGCTCAGCGTATCGGTGCCGGCGCCGACCGTGTTCTGCGCCGCCGTCAGCGCCAGGCTGACTGTGACCCCGGCCAGCGCATTCTCGTAGGACACCGTGTCAATCCCGGCACCGCCGGTAAGCACGTTGTTAGAGCCGTCACCTTCCAGCGTATCATTCAGGCCCGAGCCGGTCAGATTCTCGACGTTGGAGAGCGTGTCGCCATCGGCATCGCCGCCGCTGCCGGTACCCGTGGTGAGGCTGACATTGACGCCCGCGAGCGATGCCGCATAGGTTACCGTATCGGTGCCGGAGTTGCCGATCAGCGTGTCGGCGCCGCCAAGGCCGGCAAGCACGTTGTTGCCGACATTGCCGGTGATGACGTTGTCGTCCGCGTTGCCGGTGCCGTTGAGGTTGCCTGTTCCGGTCAGGGTCAGGTTCTCGACATTAGCGCCAAGCGTGTAGCTGATCGAGGATTGAAGCGTATCAACGCCTTCGTCGGCCACTTCGGTGACAACGTCTCCCGCATTGTCGACGACATAGGTGTCGTTGCCGGTGCCTCCGATTAGCGTATCGGCGCCTGCACCACCATCCAGAATGTCATTGCCTTCAAAGCTGGTTATGACGTTGGCGCCCGAAGAACCGGTCAGGACGTTGTCAAAATGCGAACCAGTCAGGTTCTCGAAGGTGCTCAGCGTATCGGTGCCGGCGCCGATCGTGTCTTGTGCTGTGGTCAACGCAAGGCTGACCGTAACGCCAGTCACAGCGTGCCCATAGGATACCGTATCGTTGCCGGCGCCGCCGGCAAGCACGTTGTCGCCGTCATTGCCTTCGAGGGTGTCATTCTGGCTAGAACCGGTCAGATTCTCGATGCTAATGAGGGTATCGCCCTCAGCATCACCTCCGCTGCCGGTACCCGTCACCAGGCTGACATTGACGCCTGCCGAAGAGGCGGCGTAGGTCGCGGTGTCGGTGCCCGCACCGCCGTCAAGGAGGTCCGCCCCCCCGAGGCCGGCAAGAACATCACTGCCGTCAAGGCCAAGGATGATATTGGCGCCCGCATTGCCGGTCAGGGTGTCGTTGAATTCCGAGCCCGTGAGATTCTCGAACCCGGTCAGCGTATCGCTGCCGGCCCCTCCCGTATTCTGCGCATTGGTTAGCGCCAGGCTTACGGCAACGCCAGCCAGCGTGCGCTCATAGGTGACCGTGTCGGTGCCGGCGCCGCCTCCCAGCACGTTGTTGCCGCCACTGCCTTCCAGCGTGTCATCGAACGCCGAACCGGTCAGGTTCTCGATATTAGCGAGGCTGTCAGCCTGGGCGTCGCCGCCGCTGCCAAGCCCGGTCGTGAGGCTGACGTTGACGCCTGCAGTTGATGCCGCATAGGTCGCCGTGTCGGTCCCTGCGCCGCCATCAAGACTGTCGGCGCCGCCGAGACCTGCGAGGACATTGCCGCCGCCGTTGCCAGTGATGACATTGTTGTCGGCATTGCCGGTGCCGCTGAGTGCGCCGGTACCCGTCAGCGTCAGGTTTTCGACATCATCGCCGAGTGTATAGCTCACCGAGGACTGAACCGTGTCCGTCCCTTCGTCCACTGTCTCCGTCACCACGTCGCCGGTATTGTCGACAACATAAAGATCGTTGCCGGTGCCGCCGATCAGCGTATCGGCGCCCGTGCCGCCGTTCAGCGCATCGTTACCCGCTTCGCCGCTCAGGACGTTGGCGGCCGTGTTGCCGGTCAGCGTGTCATCGAAGGCAGAACCGGTCAGGTTCTCAAAACCGCTCAGCCTGTCGGTGCCGGCACCTACCGTGTTTTGTGCCGTCGTCAGCGCCAGGCTGACTGTGACCCCCGCCAGCGCATGTTCATAGGACACCATGTCCGTGCCGGCGCCACCGGCGAGCACGTTGTCCCCGCCGTCGCCTTCAAGCGTGTCGTTCAGCGCTGATCCGGTCAGGTTCTCGATATTGGAGAGCGTATCGCCTGCGGCATCGCCGCCGCTGCCGGTGCCCGTGGCCAGGCTGACATCGACGCCCGCAGCCGATGCGGCATAGGTCGCCGTGTCGTTACCGGAATTGCCGATCAGCGTGTCGGCACCGCCAAGTCCAGCAAGGACGTTGTTGCCGACGTTGCCGGCGATGACGTTGTCGGCCGCATTGCCGGTGCCGTTGAGATTGCCGGTCCCGGTCAGGGTCAGGTTCTCGACATTGGCGCCGAGCGCGTAGCTGATTGAGGATTGAACCGTGTCGGTTCCTTGGTCTGTAGCCTCGGTTACCGCATCTCCGGTGTGGTCGACGACATAGATGTCGTTGCCGGCACCGCCGATCAGCGTGTCCGCGCCTGCACCGCCGTCAAGGATGTCGTCGCCTTCAAAGCTGGTAATGACGTTAGCGCCCGACGAGCCGGTCAGGAAGTTGTCAAAATGAGAACCCGTGAGGTTCTCGAAGCTGCTCAGCGTATCCGTGCCGGCGCCGACCGTGTTCTGCGCGGTCGTCAGCGCAAGGCTGACCGTGACGCCGGCCGCGGCATGCTCGTAGCACACCGTGTCGAAGCCGGTGCCGCCGGCCAGCACGTTGTCGCCGCCATTGCCTTCCAGCGTGTCGCTCTGGCCTGATCCGGTCAGATTCTCGATGCTGATTAGCGTGTCGCCTTCGGCGTCGCCGCCGATGCCGGTGCCGCTCACCAAGCTGACATTGACGCCAGCCGAAGAGGACGCATAGGTCGCGGTGTCGGTACCCTCACCGCCATCGAGGACGTCCGCACCGCCAAGGCCGACCAACGTATCATTGCCGTCAAGGCCAAGGATGATATTGGAGTCCGCATTGCCGGTCAGAGTGTCGTTGAATTCTGAGCCGGTGAGGTTCTCGAACCCGTTCAGCGTGTCCCTGCCGGCGCCTCCGGTGTTCTGCGCACTGGCCAGCGCCAGACTGACCGCGACGCCAGCCAGCGCGCGCTCATAGGTGACCGTATCCGTTCCGGCACCGCCGGCGAGGACGTTGTTGCCGCCATTGCCTTCCAGCGTGTCGTCAAATGCAGAACCGGTGAGGTTCTCGATATTGGCAAGGGTATCGCCCTCGGCGTCGCCGCGACTGCCAAGCCCGGTCGTCAGGCTGACATTCACCCCGGCAGCCGAGGCCGCATAGGTCGCGGTGTCAACGCCAGTATTGCCGATCAGCGTGTCCGCTCCACCGAGTCCGGCAAGCAAATTATTGCCGCTGTTGCCCGTAATGACATTGTCGGCAGCGTTGCCGGTGCCACTGAGATTGCCGGATCCCAACAGCGTCAGGTTCTCGACGTTGTCGCCGAGCGTATAGCTGACCGAGGACTGGACCGTGTCGATTCCCTCATCCACGACTTCGGTGACGACGTCACCGACGTTGTCGACGACATAGCTATCGTTGCCGGTGCCGCCGATCAGCGTGTCGGCACCCGTGCCGCCGTTCAGCGTGTCATTGCCGGCGCCGCCGCTCAGGACGTTGGCTCCAGTATTGCCGGTCAGCGTGTCGTCGAACGCAGAGCCGGTCAGGTTCTCGAAGCCGCTCAGCGTATCGGTGCCGGCCCCAATAGTGTTCTGCGCCGTTGTCAGCGCCAGGCTGACCGTGACCCCAGCAAGCACATGCTCGTAGGACATCGTGTCCGTGCCGGCGCCGCCCACGAGAACATTGTTGCCTCCGTCGCCTTCCAGCGTATCGTTCTGGCCCGAGCCGGTCAGATTCTCGATGCTGACGAACGTATCGCCTTCCGCGTCGCCGCCTGCGGCGGCGCCGATCATTAAACTGACATTCACTCCTGCGAGCGAAGCCGCGTATGTCGCGGTGTCGGTACCAGTCCCTCCGTCCAGAAGGTCTGCGCCCCCAAGACCTGCAAGGACGTCATTTCCTCCCAACCCGAATATCTGATCATCACCGGCAGTACCGTTGCGCGTATCGTTTCCATTGGTGCCGTTGATGATCGCCATTGCGAAATTCCTCATAAAAAAGGGCGCAAGAGTTCATGCCGCGGCATGCCTTTGCGCACGACGCAGCTCACGAATCGAATACCCAGATTGATTTACGGCGGCTGAGCCCCCAGCCAAAATGAACCAGTAAGTGAGTTAAATCGATTTTCTTCCTATAATTTCTCCGATGGTAGGAGAAAGGAGATTGTCTCGTCAAGCGGGGCGCTACGTTGTCCGTCGATCTCTCTGCCCAGATACCGCAACATAGGGGCCCGTAAAGCTACGGATCGCGATTCTCTGCAGCCAGCCACCAATCACGAGCTGCTTTGAGAGGACGCCTGATGTTCGGATCTTCCGAGCCCGTTTCAGCTTCATATAGCTTGCGAGTTGCACCTGATATCCGGACTTCAGCCGCTGGACTCATTCGCTAAATGCCTTGCGGCAGTGCGAGCAGACTGCTGTGCGACCGTTGATCCGCACAACGCCGCTATCACGAAGCAAATAGATCGATTCCCATCGACGACGCGGTCGAAAGTGCTGGCCGACCTGTGGCATTTCAGCGGCGACAACTTCCGTAAACTCACGCTCGAACTCGGTCGCAGCGGCGACACTACATGCTGCTGCTCAACGGGCGCGCCGCCTGATCTAAGGCCTGTTTCGCATCAGACGAGCCAGTATCATCATCTGCCATCGTGAGCCGCATCCGTCGGTGCACCATGTGACTGAATTCAGATCTAGTCTAGTGTAGAGAGCGGTTTCGATCGCGATCACGCCACAAAAGTCCTCTCTTTTGTCGGTCACTCAGAGCATCCACGGTCGGTCGTGACGCACCGCAAGAATGCAAATGAAATGAAGAAGAGCGCGCGGATCGCGGGGTTGGCTTCCCGATCGAACAGATTGTCTGATCACCCCCCAGACTCGGCTCTAGGTGCCGTCGTACTTCGCCAGGATCACCTTCCTCCAGCTCGCTATCGTCGCCCTCGTCCTTCGGTTCGCGATCGATCGCCATGGTTCTCGGTATCGTCGAGAAACCAGATAAGCCAGCCAATCTCGTCTCTGACCTCCTTACGGAGCCTGCCGATCGCTGGGAAAATGTCCTGCGGCGAAACGTCGACTTGGCGTCGAGTAGGCTTACATGCCGGAGCAGCCCGCATCACCACCTGCTGGTCAAGAAAGAGCGAAACGAAGCGGCAGTCATTGTCCACGCCCTTTCTTGGCAGGTTGCGGCGGGTTGGGCGGCGCTGCCGCATTCGATCCTTGAAGGATGTCCACGCGAGCGGAAAGCCCTCCCATTGTTCCGAAAGCAACTAACGCCCGCCCTGCACCGCCGATATCTGCCGCTCGAGACCGCTGATCTGTTCCGCGACACGCTGCTGTTCTGTCCGAAGCTCCTGGATCGTTTGCTGGAGATTAGCCACAGCTTCTCTAGCCGTCTTGTCGGCGATCTCCGCACCCGCAGACAGTTCAGCCTTGGGCTGAACAACAGCTACTGGCGAGGAATCGTATCCAATACGATTGCTGGCCCAAAGCACTGCAGCGACGGCAACCGCGAGAAGAAGAAGGAGAATCCACGGCAGTATGCGGCGCGGTCGTCTTGGCTCGCGGTCGACGCGATTACTTGGGGTGAAGTCGCTAATCCAGCTAGTAAACCGACAACGATCGATTAGTTCCCATCACTACGAACCGGTGATAAGCGCGGCGTCGCTTTCGCCTGACCCTCGCCTCCGATTGGCTGTTCCCGAGGCGGAGAAATGTCAGAGCGTTCTTCAGGTTGGGGCCGCGAACTCAACGAGTCGATCGCGTTGCCGCACCTACGCAGGCTCGCCAGCTTCCGCGATGCCGCAACCTATAGGCTGGATTTGTCCGCCAAAGAACGCCAATTGCCGGAATGGCAAGTCGCGGCCGAAGCTCTGCTGCTGGTGGTGAGTTCGGCGGCCACGGCGGCGGCGAAGGGTGGCGTGCATCCGCTTTGTCGGCCCGAGCATCGTCAGGCCGCCTGGCGTAACGCTTACTTCTTCTGCTCCTTCAACAGATCCATGTTTTGGTCTTCGAGCCAGGCCTCGTGCGGTTCGATGCTCAGTACGCGAACGAGCCGCAAACAGCTATTCTCTTTGCGCGAAGGACCGCCACCTACCGGGCAGACGCGCTTAAGAAACCGGTATCTATTCAGGCCGGTGGTGCCGGAACATTGCCGTACCGCATCACATTGCCAGCCCCCGGCACCCCGGTTCGCTCGAGCGACCGGGGTGTTGCTGTTTCTGCTGCGGCTCTACGCTGTCGGCGTGCCCATATTGAGCAGATTGGAAACGGCGGTGACAAGCTGAGCGGGCGCGAACGGCTTTTGCAGAAGAACGCTGTTGGGGACTCCTTGCGACGCCCATTCGTCCGCAGCCGCTCCCGTCATGTAGACGACCGGAAAGGCAGGGACTTTTTCCCTGATCTGCCTCGCGACCTCCCAACCGCTCAAGCTACCCTTCAAGCTAACGTCGGTGACAAGCGCCTTGTAGTTCTTGCGTCCGCTCTTGAACAAGGTCAGGGCTTCTTCCGCAGAGGAGAGAATATCGGTTTCAAAACCGCCTTCGGTAAGCGCATCTTCAACGATGCCCTGCACCTGATATTCGTCCTCAATGACGAGAATTAGAGGCAACTCGGACACGATTTCCTCGCGCTTGAGGGCATGAACATATGTAGGGGTCGGTGTGCCCTTGGTTCAAAAGTGGATGTTAGCCGAGTGTGACTCTCGCCGAGGGTCGACCAGGCGATCATGGTGCTATACTTGGCTTGAGATCGCCTGTTCGCGTTGCCGCACACCGCGTACCATCGACTTTGCATCGCTCCCACACGTGCCAGCTACCTGCGTGCACCACCTCGCCAGCCGACTTCGCTTGCGAGAAATGCCGCAAGGCCGGCAAGCGTCCGTCGGCGGAGCTGCGGCAACGGGCGAAGCGGCGGCGTCAGGAGCCGGAAGCAACACCATGAGCGAACTCACCCGCCGCCCGCGCGCCTAATACCGCCGACTGCTGGCTGATCTTGTTTGGCGACGTCCAGGTTGGCACCATCAGCCGGCGCGCCGGCGTTCCGGCGACGGCGGAACAATGGGTCGGCGCTGCGGCTTCGTACCGCCAGCGCATCTGCGCTCACGCGGGTACCGCTGAAGACTTTCTGCGAGGGAGATGTTTTTCGCCGCGTGTTCGAACGGGTCGTCGAGGCGTGCATTGCGGCCGGACTAGTTGGCGGTGAAGGCTTCGCCGTCGATGCGAGCCTGATTGCGGCCGATGCCGACAAGCAGCGCTCGATCGCTGGTCAGGATTGGCGCAAGGATCGCGATCCGGCAAGGTCAAGCCGCGCTGTGAAGGAGTATCTGGCGACCCTTGACGATACGGCGTGGGGCGCCGCCAGCGAGGTTGTCCCGAAGTTCGTCTCGCCATCTGATCCTGCAGCGCAGTGGACCGGGGCTCACAAGGGGCCGGCATTCTTTGCTTGCTCCGACAACTATCTCATCGATGTGAAGTTCGGCGTTATCGTTGACGTCGAGGCCTCTCGCTCCATTCGGCAGGCCGAAGTCGGCGCGGCAAAGACCATGATCGAGCGGACAGAGGAGCGCTTCGGCCTCAAGCCAGAGCGGCTTGTCGGCGATACGGCTTACGGTGCGGCTCCGATGCTGAACTGGCTGGTCGAGGAGAAGGGCATCGCGCCACACATCCCCGTGTTCGACAAATCGAAGCGGGACGATGGCACCTTCTCGCGTGGTGACTTTCGATATGACCCGACGAGCGACGTTTATCACTGCCCTGCGGGTAAGACCCTGACTACAACCGGGACATTGGTGAATGACGGAACCACGCTGCTCTATCTGGCGAGGAAGCATGATTGCGACAGCTGCGAACTCAAATCGTTATGCTGTCCGAAGGTTCCGTTTCGCAGGATTCCGCGCGACATCCATGAGCACGCCCGAGACGTTGCCCGGTCTCTCGCGGACACCGAAGCCTTCGAGCAATCACGGCGTGAGCGCAAAAAGATCGAGATGCGGTTCGCCCACTTGAAGCGTATCCTGAGGCTTGGTCGGCTTCGATTGCGCGGGCCTCAAGGTGCTCAGGATGAATTTGTTCTGGCCGCAATAGCTCAGAATCTCCGACGGTTCGCTTCGCTGGTCGCTCGACCACCACCCACTACGGCTCTGTGTGCCGCGTAGCGTTGGAGTTGCGTAAACCGCGTAACGGCCGGCAGATCAAAGCCGGTCATCCTAAGCCGAATGCTCACGGTCATCCATCGGCCGTGGCCGACTTTTGCAACAAAATCGGCCAAGAGCGGAAGTCGGAATCATTCGATCACCTCGTCGGGGCTCAGTCTGAAAGAAGCCGCCAACCGAGGTGGTTTTCTGTTCGTTCAAGTAGAGGGCAGTTCTACTTCCCTGATAGTCGCCGCCTGGCGCGTGAGTAGTGCCTACCGACCATGATGGTTCTTGTCTCCCGATACGGGTCCGAAGGCGGGTACATTAGGTTGGTTCCAATTCGACGTTGTTTCTAGCGAGCGGTCAGAGATAATCCCGCGTCAGAGTGCGAAGGTCTAGCTACTCCCATACATAAGTATAGTGGTCACGCGATATGCCCTGATCGATCATTCGCTGCTGGGACGAAGAGCTACCGGCATCCAATGCTCAAGACCGGTTGGGGAGGCAATCTGCCGCTGCGGGACGCGCAGCGGCGAGCTACTCGTCCCAAAATATGATTCGATGAGATCAATTGTTCTCGGCAACAGAATCGACCATGCCACATCCTGCTCAATTACCCTCTGAGATCGTCAGCAAGTGGCAGGAGATCGTGGATCTACTTGCCGAGATCGTGCACGTCCCTTCCGCGTTGATCATGCGGGCAGAGCCGCCCAGCATCAAGGCCTTCCTATCAAGCAATGCCAAGAGGGATCCTTGGGGCGTCGTGTCGCCCGATACGGGATTCTGTTGCGAGACCGTGATGAAGACCCGCCAATCGCTGCTTATCCCTGACGTCCGCGAGGACGAACGGTGGAAGTTGTGCCCTGACAGTAATCTGAGATTGATTTCTTACCTTGGTGTTCCGATCGCTTGGCCCGACGGCGAGATGTTCGGAACTCTCTGTGTTTGTGACAATAAAAGGAACGAGTATAGCGGGCTTTACATCAGACTCATGCTGCTGTGGCGCGACGTATTGGAGGCCGACTTGGAAACGTTGGCAGCGCGCCAGCGTGCGGAAGAGGCGCTGCAGGAGAGCCAGGAGCGCTTTCGCATCCTCATGCAATTCTCCTTCGGGGTGTACTGGGAGACCGACGCTCAGCATCGCTTTATCCGCCAGGAGTTCGCCGACCGCCTTGCCGACGCGCCGGCGCCGGGCTCCGAGATCGGTAAGACGCGCTGGGAAGTGCCGTACCTGGAGCCGGACGCAGAGGCCTGGCGCAAGCACCGGGAGACGCTTGATGCGCATCTCCCGTTCCGCGATTTCGAGCTCGCCCGGCCGACGTCCGGCGGCGGCAAGCGCTACGTGTCTGTCTCGGGGCTCCCGGTGTTTGACAAGGCGGGGCGCTTCGTCGGCTATCGCGGCGTCGGGCGGCACATTACCGAGCGCATGCGCACCGACCAGGCGCTACGGGAGAGCGAGGCGCGTTTCCGCACCTTCGTAGACCACGCGATCGACACGTTCATGCTTCACAACCAGGATGGAATTGTTCTCGACGTGAATCGAAACGCCTGCGAAAGCTTGGGCTATAGCCGGGACGAACTGATCGGGATGACTCCGTTCGATTTCGATGCGGATCTGAACACAGTGACGTGGCAGCGTTACGGCGATCGCCTCAAAGCGGGGGACATCGTAACGTTCGAGAGTCGCCATCGCCGAAAAGACGGCACGGTGTTCCCCGTCGAGATTCGCGTGCGAGAGTTCTGCCAAGACGGCGGCCGGCGACTGTTCATTTCCCTAAGCCGGGACATCACCGAACGTAAGCGAGCCGCTGAGGCTTTCCGCGAGAAACAGGTGGAGCTGACGCACGCCAGCCGTGTCGCAACGATGGGCCAGCTTACCGCCTCGGTCGCCCACGAAGTCAGCCAGCCCATCGCCGCGACGCTTACCAATGCCCAGGCCGCGCTGCGCTGGCTCGGTTCTCAACCTCCGAATCTGGAGGAGGTGCGACAGACGCTTGCTCGCATTGTCAATGACACCAAGCGAGCCGGCGAGGTGATCAATCAGATCCGTGCCCTCATCAAGAAAGCACCCGCGCGGAAAGATAGCATGGACGTCAATAACACTATCCTCGACGTCATCGCCCTGACCCGAAGCGAAGTGCTCAGACATGGCGTCTCGCTGCAAACAGACCTCGCGACCGGCTTGCCGCTCATCAAAGGCGTTCGCGTCGAGCTGCAACAGGTAATTCTCAACCTGATCCTCAATGCGGTCGAAGCAATGAGCTGCCTCAACGAAGGGGCGCGGGAGCTACGAATCAGCACTAACACGGATATCTCGAACGGTGTGCTTTTCGCGGTGCGGGATACCGGTCCGGGGCTGGACCCGACGAGTGAGGATCGCCTCTTCGAGGCATTCTACACCACCAAGCCGGACGGCATGGGTATGGGTCTATCCATCTGCCGTTCGATCATCGAGACGCACGGAGGGCGGCTGTGGGTCACCGCGAATGAACCGCGGGGCGCAGTGTTTCAGTTCACCCTGCCTCCCGAACAAGACGAGCCCGCCGCGCGCGCGATGGTTGGACCGGATCCCTCCATGGCACCACTGCGTGCCGAAACGCCATTCACGGTAGCGTAGTCGCGCGCCGTGTCGATTTCCCAAAGCAATCGTGCGTCGGCAGTGGCCTAGGCGCGCAGATAACCGCTTACCTCGCCCGAGAAGACAACTCCAGCAATCTCGCGTCTGACAAGCAACGAAAAAAGAGGATTGTCGCTAGACCGCTGGTGCGTCCGGGACCAGTACGGCCAGGGTCAATGTCCGCTCCGCAATTGCCGCGTTGGATCCCGCGCTTGACCACGTGGCGAGGTCGTCGGTAGCGGCTGTAGCGTATAACCTTAGCGCTGATTATTTATGGGCTTCTCCTGAAGGCTCTTCAGCAAAGTTCCGAAAGTGGCCCGCACCGACGAAATCCGCGCTCGTCCAAATGCCGGCTGTTAAGGATCGACGGAATGGCTGACGTATGGCCAAAACGACGACTGGCGAGCAGGCTTTGGAAACTTTGCCCGGCAGGCCGTCGTCAGCATATAATTGGCACAAGGAGGTGCGATATGGCGACAACGGCTACCCAACTCGTTCTTGATACGCCTGCGGCGGAGTTCCGGCTTCCGGCCACGGACGGCAAGACTTACACACTGGACGACGTTGCGGGCGAAAAAGGCACGGTCGTCGTCTTTATCTGCAACCATTGTCCCTATGTTAAAGCAGTGATCGACCGCATGGTTTCGGACGCCCGCGTGCTGATGTCGGAGAGCGTAGGCTTTGCGGCGATTTGCTCGAACGATGCGGCGAGCTATCCCGAAGACTCATTTGAGAATATGAAGCGCTTCGCGAAGGTTCATGATTTCCCGTTTCCATATCTCCACGACGAGACCCAGACAGTCGCACGGGCGTATGGGGCGGTCTGTACGCCGGACTTCTTCGGTTACAATGCCGACCGCAAGCTCAAATATCGCGGCCAGCTCGACGAAGGCCGCACAACTCCGCCTCGCGCGGGGGCGCCCGAGAGCTAGTCGAGGCCATGCGTGCGATTGCGACCACCGGTGTGGCGCCGGCTGAGCAAACGGCGTCTATTGGCTGCTCGATCAAATGGAAGGACGAATAAAGGGCTTTCCGGATTTTCGTGTTGAAATGCGACCATCCACGACAGGAAAGCTCGGATTATCGTGTTGAGAGGTATTTGAGCAGCCCTCAAGGCATCGGCAAAGGCCAATCGGATGCGATTATGCTAGGTTACATGTAACCAAACATGGAGGGACAGATGGCGACGGCGTCAAGGCCCAAGCCTGGCCGGATGAAGGTCCGGGAACATCGTGAGAGGTTGCGGGCACAGGGCTTGCGACCTATCCAGATTTGGGTGCCCGATGTGCGGTCTTCATCCTTCCGCAAGCAGGCTCATCGTCAGTCACTTGCTGTTGCGGCCAGCAGTCATGCCCGCGACGATCAGGCTTTCATCGACGACGTGTCCGATCTGGACGATGAATGAGACGCGGTGAGATCTGTCGCGGGCGGCAAGGATTACGCAGGCAAGCCGCGCCCCGTCGTCATCGTGCAGGACGACAGGTTCGACGCGATCGTCATCGCTAGACACGACCGTGCGACCCGCTTGTCCCCGAATAAAACGATCCACAATTCCAAGGCAGGGATGTAGGCTGGCGTGACCGGAGCCCGCGCATGAGCGACTTGGCCCAGCTGAGAGTGTGGGACGATCCAGCGATTCGTGCCGCGCTGTCGTGGTACCTTGACGTCGCGGAAAACCGATGCCCGGCCAAGTTCCGTATTGCCGCCACGGTTGCTCTGCAGTTCGATCCTGCAGCAAGTAGCGAAGATGCCCTCTGGGCCGAGCTCGACGACCTGACGCCGATTTTTATCGCGCGGTGGCAGGCGATCAGGGCGGGCGCGCCGTTGCCACCGGCGGCGGATGGCCCAAGTCTGCTGGAGCTGTGCCGCGAACTCGCCTACCGCATGCTCACCCACTGCAATTTCTGTCCGTGGGATTGCCGCATCGATCGCGCGGCAGGGACCAAATTTGGCGCCTGCAAGCTCGCCGCCGGCTCACGGGTCAGCTCCCATTTCCATCATACCGGCGAGGAGCTATTCTATCGCGGCACGCAAGGCTCGGGCACGATCTTCTTCACCTCGTGCAACATGCGCTGCGCTTTCTGCCAGAACGGCGACATCAGCACCGACAAAGACAACGGTGAGGAGACGGATCCGCGTACTCTTGCGGCGATGGCGTGGACGCTGCGCCGCGAAGGTTGCCACAACATAAATTGGGTCGGCGGCGAAGTCGTCATTCACCTGCACGCCATCGTCCATGCGATTGCGCTGTTGGGCCGCGATTACGCGCCGACACGAGCGGAGCTGGCTCGCGCGCGCAAAACGAAGGCTGACCGCTTCTTCTGGTTCGACGAGGTACCCGGCGCCGCTGTCTATGACGGTAAGTTCAATGCGCCGATGCTATGGAACAGCAACTTCTTCATGACGATCGAGAGCATGAAGATCCTGCGCATCCTGACCGACGTTTGGCTCCCTGATTTCAAATTCGGTCCCGGCCGTTGCGCGATGACACTGGCGAAGACACCTTGGTACTGGGAGACGGTGACGCGCAACATTGCGCTACTCGACGAGTGGGGAGAGGATTTTTCCATCCGCCACCTGGTGATGCCCAATCACGTCGAGTGTTGCACGTATCCGGTGCTGGAATGGATTGCCTCGCGCGTGCCCGCAGCGCCCGTGAACGTGATGGAGCAATTCCATCCCGACAATTTCTGTGATCCCGCGAGTGCCAAGTACCGGGACAAATATGCGGAAATCGCTCGCCGACCGACGCACGCGGAGCTGGAGGATTCGTGGCGCCGCGCTCGCGAATTGGGCCTCCAATTCGAGATCACTTCGTTCGAGCACCACAATGCTTTTGGTATGTGATCGGGGGGTGGCGAGCTCAATTTATGCCGAAGCGGCGCGCCGCGACTGATGAAGATGGGCACTATTCCCTCGCGCTTCCCCTATGATGCCGCAGCCTGTCAATTGGCGCAGACGTAGCGCTGCCGCCCCTCGGCGGTATCGTCGGGCGCCGCGGCCATCGGCTTGCCGCACGCCGGGCACGCCTTCCGGTTCGGATAGACCGCAATCATCTGAATTCCCCCTGCCCCCTGAGCTTAGTTCGGTCGCCGGCGGACTCAAGCGCTTGGCGGAAAGTTGCTTGGGGCACACTGACGCCGAACGATGTGGTCGGGCTCTTGACTTGGCCGGCGTCGGCGTCGTGAATTGCGCGGCAGGCGATGTCGTTGTGGGGGTGCGTCATGGATCGGGAGTTCTACCGGGCAGCAGGCGCAGCGCGTCCGCGATCTGGCCGAGAAGGCAGATCCGTTCACCAAACAGCGCTTGCTGAACGTCGCCGATCGGTATGATGCTAAGGCCGGCAGGCGCGGTAGCGCACTGAAGGAGAGATCTCTTTGAGCTTACAACACCATATTCCAGAAAAGGCATCATCCGTTCGCGCGAACACTGGTCCGTTTGCGTCGGAGCAAGTGGCTCTTGATGAGGTGGTGAAACGGCTCGTGAGTGGTCTCGATCCCGAGCAAATTTGGTTGTTTGGAAGTCGAGCAGAGGGCCGCCATCGCCCGGACAGTGATTTTGATGTCATGGTCGTCACGAGGACGAATTCCGGCGACAGCGGCTTTGACCATGATGCAGTGTATGCGCCGATCGTAGGTCTTGGCGTAGGGTGTGATGTCGTCCTTTGTCGCGCGGATGACTTCGAAGCCGAGCGAAACGATCCGACAAGCCTCTCTGGGCATGTCGTGCTCACCGGCAAAATGCTCTATGACCCTTCGATGGCGTCGAGGATGATCGAACGGCCGCGGCCGCGCACAACGCCGCCCGTCTCTGCCTTCCTCGGGGCTGGCGAGGCATGACGAAACCGGCCGGCCTCGAAATCCGCTGCGATTCCTGCAACGGCACGGGCTCGGCGCCGGCCCGTGAGCCGGAGCCCGGCCGCAGGATCTATCCAGGCCGCTGCAAAAAGTGCGGAGGCAAGGGTCGGATCCTCAAGTCCGAGTAAGCGGCCGAGACGTGCCGCTCTACCCCGGTTGGATCCACTCGAGACGGAAGCCGCTGCACAGCGTCTGGCGGTAGCGAAACCGCGGCCCTCGCATCGAACGGCCTCGTAGTGCTCAATCTTGGCGTCGAGTTCTTTGCAGGCTTCGCACATGGCCTGACCTCCTCAGCGGAAACCAATCTGAGGAGGGTCTGCCCGGGTCCTGATAAACTACCCGGCGCAAGCCGAGCATTCAGACCGAGCCTAACGTCCATCAACGTACCTCCACCCCGGGCCCTAAAGGCTTCCTTTGATTTCATCACGGCGAGTGATCGATTAATGGTCTCTTTGTCGGCGTTGGCGTTGTACTCCATTCGCCATCCATTGCTCATGACGTAGGCCGGTCCCCTGTCTTCGTACCCGTGGTGAACGCCTTTGAACAGCACGAGTTGAACCTTGTCGCTAACAATTTCTTGGCAAACTTTCGGATCGTTAGCGTTGTCCTTGTCGCCCGTAAAAATGATTAGCCGCGTCGAGAACTTTACCCTGGTCAGACCAGCACAACCCGGCGAGACCCAAAGACAGCGGCGAAGGTGTTGCGGTGATTGGATGAGTAGTGCGAATGGCTGATCATCATCACTGCGGTACCGCCATTGCTCCGACCCATCACGTAGACTTCGCTGGGGACTGCAAGCTTGTTTTCGATCAGATAGTCGAGCGCCGAGTAGGCGTCTTCGGCTCGCCGCCAGCCCCAGTGGTAATTGGCTTCGCCGCAAGTCCGTTCAACGTTGCGTGGCTTGAAGCTGTCGAGGATCACCACGCCGATGCCATTGTCGAGAAAAACCTTGGCCTTTTCCTTGGCCCAAATGGCGACCGCCTTGGACAGGCCGGTGCAGCCGTGCATCAAGATGATGAACGGCACCTGGCCGGTGCTGCCCTTAGGCTTGATGATTTCAGCACTGAGCACACCGTCCTTCTGCACCTTGCCCCCTTCGTCCGGAGCACCATTGAGAAGGTTCTTTGACAAGCCTGAGCGGTGCTTGTTGTCGGGGGTGTAAACTGCATCATAATTGTGCGCGTAGTCACCCTTCCAAGGTATCTTGACCATTTCGGCTGACGCTGCCGTGGAGATTAGCGTCAGTATCAGCATCGGGAAAATGCGTTTCATTTCTTTGATCCGTGTCCCCGCGGAAAATAACGGAGTCAGTCTAAGGCTGATCGAGGGTTGAGGAAACTCCGGACCGAGAGGACTCGGCGTTGCGGTTAATCGACACGGCGCGCCAGCCTACCACTTCGCTAGGAACGGCAGCGGATGCCGCCGCCGCGCAGGATGGCGTCGACCGCGAGCATCCTGATGTCGCGGCCGGGAAACAGTTCGGCGAGATGGTGACGGGCCGCACCGTCGCCGGGATCGCCGAAGCGGGCGGTGATCACCGAGCGTCGCGTCACGAAGAAGTTGAGGTAGGTGGCGGCGAAACCGTCGGGCTCGGCGGCGACGCGGCTTGAGTCCGGCGGCGCGATCCGCCGGAGAGACGAAAGCCGGCCATGGGCGACCGCCCCGCCGAGCGCGAGGATATCGCGCTCGCGCTTCTGACGCCCGCGGCCGCGTTCGATGGGCTCGGCCAGAAGGGTGCCGCCGGGGGCGAAGGCGAGATAGCCGTCGGGATGCCCCGATGTGATCGGTTCGTCGCGGTCGCCGTCGAGCCAGATCGTCGCATGCAGGCCGAGGGACCGGAAGGCGGCCGAAAGGTCGGTCTCGGAAAGGTGCGGGTTGCGGGCCAGAAGACAGCTCCTGGTCGCGATCGCGAGGCCGCGGCGCCGGCGAGGTCCGGCGGCGCGAGCAGCGTCACCGGTTCGTCCTCGGCGATGGTCCTGATCACCGTCTCGAGCTCGCGCTCGACGCGGTCGCGGTCGCTTCCCCATTCGAGGTGGACCGCCCAGGCCATGATCGTGCGCGCGTGCGGCTCGAAGTCGGCCGGGATAGGGCAAGGCTCCGAGTTTGCCTTGAGCCGCCCAGACGAAGTGTCGAGAAAGAAGCCACGCGATTGCATCATATAGCGTGCGACCCCCAACTCCTCCGCCGCGGCAAACAGATTGTCGCCGCCCTCTTTATCGAGCCGCGTGTCGTTTGGCATGGACTTGATGATATCTGCGGGATTGGGCGGCAGCCAGGTGAGCTGGTCGATCACTACATCCGGGGCGGCGGCCGCGATCGCATCGCGTACTGCCTGGCGGTCGAAAGCATCGGGGGTGGAGGCAGACGCGCCCAGCTCGCGCAGGCGATCGACGCCCGGTCCGGCCCGCGTTCATCCCGACGACCTGATGACCAAGGGTGCACAGGTCGCGCACCAGCGGAAGGCCAACCGCGCCGGTGGCGCCAGCAACAAAGATTTTCATGAGAGGAACTCCTTGTGAGCGCCCCGGTGCGCTGCGCTTCGCTTAGTTCATGATTGCCGCCTGGGGTGTGTTGCGAAAGCTGACTGCCATGCGGTTGTAGGCGTTCATCAGGCTGATCGCGATCGTGAGTCCATATCGCTTTGCTGGCGATGGTATCCGCGCCTACGCCGAAAGGCTTCGCAAAGACATGGACCGACGGCGGCTCAGGTTCACACCGATTGATTGGGCCAGCGAACCGACGCCGATGATCGATACGGGCCATGTATTCCGCATGATGTACCTGACGATTTTCAGCGTTTAACTCATCGACCATTAATGGTCGGCGCGTAACATTGGCGAATGCCCAATAACAGTTACAATTTTCGTCAAATGAAGTGGACCGATCCAAAGAGATTCAAGTCAACCGCTGACTCCAAACCAAGGCGGCAAGGTTCGCGTTACCTTTCTGGCCTCATCTTTATTTGCGTGCTTTTTGGTTTCGTGGCCGTTCAGGCATGGCCAAGGATATTCTCTGATTTCAAGCTTGAAGCAGCCAAGCCGATTCCTGCCCCCGCTTCCATTTCTGTGCGCGTAATCGACGGAGACACCATCGGTCTAGAGGACGGTCGGCCGAATATCCGTCTAGTTGGACTCAACGCGCCAGAAACGGGAAGTCGAGCCAGGTGCGAGGCAGAGCGCCAGAAGGGCGAAGCTGCCAAACAGCGACTTCGCGAACTCGTTAGCGGCGGCCGGGCGGACTTTCATCAAGTTGCATGTTCCTGTCCACTGGGCACGGAAGGCACAGATGCCTGCAACTTCGGTCGCCGCTGCGGCACTCTGCGAGTCAATGGCGTGGATGTAGGGTCAACGTTGATCAACGAGGGCTTGGCCGTTCGCTTCGTATGCGGCGCAACAAGTTGTCCGACGCTTCCTCGGCCTTGGTGCTAAACGTGCGCGGGACTCGTTAAGGCGGGCGTGGCCGGATGTCCCTAACGACTATGAGGAAACTGGCGGCGTACCGTGGTCGCTATTTCCCGATCTAACTCCGCCTTGGTCGTGAAGCTTTCTAGTGAGTGCCGCACCATGCCCTTGGCATCGGCGGCTACCTTCACAGCCCGACTTTCCTTAACTCGATTTCGCTTCTCGTCCGGCAGGAAAAGAAGCACCAATCCGACTATTGGTGACAAAATCAGGCAGGCAAGTATCCAGCCGACGGCAGATCGGCCCTTAGCCAGCGCCACCAATCCGATCACAACTGAAAAAATCGCCCATGCGATTGCGTAGGCGGAATAGGAATAGAGATTGCGAACATTGCCCCCGCAAATACCATGTCAGCATTGAGGTTATCGGCAGGCTTGCAGATGCCTTGAAGGCCGAGCCGGAAGAGTTTCTAAAAAGGGCAAAGAGAAATCGCAGCTAGGTACTCAAACATCGTGGTCATGCCGATCGGCTTCGCAGCTTTCTTTTCCGTTTTTTCTATTTCGGAATTTCAGAAATCGTATTGACTCGTCCCCCAGTTGTCTATAGGCCGCCTGGGTTGTTTCCAGGAGGCCGCAAATGTCCGATCAATCTTCGGAACTCGTCGAGATATCGAAGCTCAATGGCGAGTTCAGAAAAAACTACGGCAAGCTGCTCGGTGCGTATCTTTACCTTCGCTCAGTCAGTGCGGCGCGCGGCCGCTCCTGGTTTTGGGCCGGGTTAGTTTCTTTCGCCTGTTCTGTAGCGCTGGCTTGGCTTGCGCGACATGGCTGGTCCTTATCAATCTCGCCCTGATCTCTCGGATTAGTTCGTCCAAGGTCTCGACACGAACCGAATTGAGACGGGCCAAGGCCGCATCCGAAAGCGTCACATAGGGTTTCGCGATGTCTGAAGCAGGAACCAGCACATAATCTTGGATCACCTTGTTAGTATCATCAAGCCGCAGGACGATGTTCAGCTCCGAACGTACCTTGCGCCAATGGGTTCTCCACTGCGCAGCGTTGTTTGTGTTCCTCTTTCGCGTTTGACGAACTACCTGAAATGCAATGGTCTCGCATCTTCCGTTCAGCGTCAGCCCTCGACCATCCTCTGTGAGGCTCACCTGGAGGCCACGGTTGATTCTCAGCGTGTCCGCAACCCGCGCTGCCCAGTGATGCCGTGCATCAAACCAGTCGCAATCGCGCGAACCTTCATAGCCGATGAGCGCGTAGGCTTTCCGCAGTGAGCCAAAATGCTTGACATACGAAGTGACGGAGGGAAGTCCGGGTGTATCGGTGATGATGCGGGAATTTAGCTTTCCTTTGCGACTAAGCGTGAGTCGTAAGGCGCAACATCTGGTCTTCTGGGATAACGATGTACCGCTCGGCCATGATTTTTTGGGGCACGTGCGAAGAGGTCTTGATCAACCACCGGATTTACCGCTTCCGCGCTGCGTATGCACAGGTGGTAAGGATTGTTTACCAGCTTCTGTCCGAGACGGCGGGACATGCGATTGTAGACGAGAGTTCCGGCATAGTTCTCGTTCTTGAGAATAGCCTGGATCATGATGTCGGTCCAAGGACGCTCATGATGATTGGCGATGTTCGCCAAATTGAGCTGTCGTGCAATTTCAACGTTCGTTTTTCGCTCGACAACAAACTGCTGAAATATCCATCTCACGACCGCGACCTCTTCCTCAGGTCCAAGCCGAAGTCGCACGCGGTCCGTTTTCAGAGCTTTGCACTCTCCCTTCGCCAGCTTGCCTTTCGAACGTTGCTTCTCATCGATCATCTCCCTGTGGAATCCGAACGTGAGCGGGCCACCAACGCGATAGCCGAGCCCCGCTATCTGGCAGTGAGTCACGAGATGGGCTCGCTAGGCGATGTGCCAATATGGCAGCCCGTTCTGTGACAATCCGCTGCTGGTATTGATGGCGGCAGGCTTGGCCGTATGCTGGGCGTGTTCGTCAGCGTGCGCTCATGTGCTCTTTCGGAGGCCCTCCGAATTTCCGTGATGATGCCGCTATGCCGGTGATTTGCCCAGCGGGTCAAACGGCACGCTTTATTGCGGCGCCCGATTAGCCGGGTGAACCGGCTTTGGTACGGGCGGTTCAGGCTCCACCTCAAGCTTCGGTTCGGTTGGCATGACCTGCGCACCGGCCGCCCGTGCAGCTTCGCCGGTCGTGCTGTAATTGGCGATCGTTGGGTGCTGTACTTTCGGCTTGTTCCACGGCCCATGGTCAACGATCAGCATGCCGAGCACGCCGAGAATGGCGACCCCAATCGCAACCTTCAATGGCGCGCCACCGCTTCTGATCAATTGATCTTCAGTCAATTCTTTCGCCATCGGAAAATCCGCGTTGCTTCCCTCTTACCAAATCAAATCCGGACGATGCCGAAAGTTCCCATCGATCTGCCAGAGGCGATTGGAACAAATGTATTGGCCCCGCATTGTCGGAAACGTCAGCCATCGGTCGGCGAACGCCAAAGCGATCGAGTGAGTTGCAAATTGTGAATGAAATCTCAGGACCATCCCAGCCCGGCATGGCGGAACGCGCCGTTGATACCGCGACCGACGTGTCACGCACTCTGACAGAAGTGTCCGCCGCGCTGCAGGCCGCGGTCGGCCGGCTAAGCGATGCCGTAACGGCGGCACGGAAGCCGGGAATGCCGCTCTCGACCATCAGCGCGATCACTCGCGAAGCGCCGCTGGCCAGTCTGTTCGTCGCCTTTTTGTTCGGTGTCGCGATCGGACGTCGCCGCTAGCAGGCGCCTCAGAACTTGCCCTTCGTCGA
This sequence comes from Bradyrhizobium sp. AZCC 1577, assembly GCF_036924575.1. NCBI lineage: Bacteria > Pseudomonadati > Pseudomonadota > Alphaproteobacteria > Hyphomicrobiales > Nitrobacteraceae > Bradyrhizobium > Bradyrhizobium sp. AZCC 1577. The sequence continues at coordinate 3,208,632 of NZ_JAZHRQ010000001.1, read as the reverse complement.
ATCCTTTGCGGCGGACATGACGCCGCCGGTTATCTGTCGCATATGTTCGCCGGCGTTGGTGAACTGGCTGCGCAGGAATTCAGACTGGATCTGCATCGCTTCCTGGAGATCGGTCGCATGGACCAGTTTGCGGGCATGCTCGAACGCAGCCTTCATATTCTGTTCGGTAAACGACAGCGCCTGCTTGGAAATTTCTGTACCCGCCCCCGGCATCGACGTCATGGACTTTCCGGCGGCATCGAAGAACATGCCGAACGCCTTTTCTGCCTGATCGATGGTTCTCTCGGCCAGCTCACGCAGCTCGGCCGGGACTTCGAGTTTCGGTTCGGTCATGGTCGCTTCTCCAATGTCGACATTGGCAGGTTAGCATAATTCCCGGCTGCGTCTGCGCCGTATTAGACCGAGCTCCGATATATGCCAGGGCGGCCGGAGTGGGCCGGCCCAATTTCAGAGAGACCCCAAGGAATGATTTCCTTCCCTCACGGCCCGTAGCCGTACGGGTGCGGTGCCCGATTCCAATGGTGGCAACAGTGTGGCATAGTGATTCGGGCTTAGGGATCGGCTGTCGGTGGCGTTGCGTCTCTGGTTTTAAGTCTCTCTTGGGACATGGAGATAAGATGCTGCAAACATTTCGACCGACGCCGACCTGCACGCGCTTTCAAACCAGCATAGAAATGCCGTGCATGAAATGCGGGGCACAGATGCGGCTCGCCGCGATCGAGCCACGCGACCAGAATTACGACGTGCTGACCTACCGCTGCACACCTTGCGATTCCGGCGAGAGCTTCCTGAAGGCGCGCTGATTACGACCTGTTCAGCGCGGCGATTCCCGCCTGCGTTAGCACGATCCCCTCGTCGCGCACTTCGACCAGGCCGAGACCCGTCAATGTTCGCAAGTCTTCGTCGCTGACCGGCGACAGTTTCAGTCGGCGTGCCTGAATGTCCCGCAACGTCCAGCGGAGATCGATAGCCTTCTCGAGGCTAAACTCAGCGAAAGGATCTTCTGCCATTCGCTTCGCTTCCAACTATTGGACCATTGAATCAGATCTGTCGTGGCTGCGGCGCCCCCTGGACGCGCCTTGATAATGCGGTAATCGACGTCAGGTTCCCGACGATGCGAAGACAGCACCGACCAAAGGTATTCGCGCTCCGGACCGGCCGCAGCTTTCGGCTCCTCAATAGCGGTAGGGCTCGATGTCCAGCAACGGAAAAGCGCTGAACACACTGGGTGGATTGGTCGCCGTAGCTGAATGCAGATAGGACTTGTCGAGCTCGCCCAAGCGGGTGACGCCGAGCAGCCCGAGGCAGCGGATCACTTCGTCTTCCAGCAATTCAAGCATCCGCACGATGCCACGATGCGACCTCGCCTGCGGCCGCGAGTGCCCAGCATTGCAGACGGCCGATGCCGACCAGATCGGCGCCGGAGGCAATCGCCTTTACGATGTCAGTACCGCGGCAGAACGACCCGTCAACCATGATCCTGGCGCGACCGGCAACGGCGTTGACGATTTCCGGCAAGACGTGCATCGCGCCGCGTCCGTGGTCGAGCTGGCGGCCGCCATGGTTCGACACATAGATCCAGTCCACGCCATGATCGAGCGCGATGGCTGCGTCTTCCGCGGTGGCGATTCCCTTGATCACCAGCGGAATTTTATACTTGTCCTTGATCAGCTTCACCGTGCGCCATTCCAGCCCTTTCTGGAAGTCGCCGCCGGTGGCCCGGATACGGCTTTCGCGAACATACCGTTTGGCGATATCGCGCTCGCGCCGGCTGTAATGGGCGGTGTCAACCGTCAGGCAAAAGGCGGCATAACCATTCTCGATAGAACGGCTGACAACGTCTTCAACAAAGGCGTCGTCGCCGCGGACATAGAGCTGATAGATACGCAATGCGCCGGGTGCGGCTTTGGCCGTCGCTTCCAGCCCCGGCTCGGACACCGAGCTCAACATGTGAGCGGCGCCGAACTGCCCTGCTCCGCGCGCGACCGCGGCGCCTGAATCGGGATCGAAAATCTCCAGCGCGCCGACCGGCGCAATCATGACAGGCAAACGCAGACGGCGGCCGAAAACCTCGGTCGAGGGGTCGACTTCCACGACATTGCGCAATACCCGAGGCCGGAATGCAATCTCGTCGAGCGCCATGCGGTTGCGACGCATGGTGGTCTCCGTTTCGGAGGCCCCGACGATATAGTCCCATGCGTTCTGGTTGAGGCGAGCGCGCGCTTTCCGGACGAATTCGTGGAGATTCTGGAATTCTTCGCCGCTCGCGCCGAGCTCGACATTTCTCGCCGACCGTATGGGGGTCCCGTCGTTCATGATGTTTCTCTCCCGCTTTGGCAGCACATTAGCCGCAGAAGAACGGAAAAAGCTACCGCTTTGAATGGGTTAGGCGTGGTGCAAACGCAGAGATGTCATTCGTTTGCGAGATACGTCGGCATAGAACGAGGATCAGCGCCGCTCAAGCCGCGTTACCCGTTTTCCCGAAAGCCCCCGCCTCGGCCAGAGCCGCAATACGTCGCTCATCGTATCCGAGCGTCTTTTGGAGCACCTCCCTGGTATGCTCACCCAGCAGCGGCGCCGCCACGGGATCGACGGTTGGCGTCAAGCTCATCTGCAACGGCGTTTCAATATTGGGGACGACGCCCGCGGTCGGATGCGGGATCCGGCTGAGGCGATGACGGTCGCGCACTTCCGGCGCGTTGAATCCTTCCTCTACCGTGCGCAGATAGCCAACCGGTATGTTGGCCTTCTTCATCTTCGCCATCCAGTTCTCAAGACTGTCTGTCGCAAAGACACCGGCGATGATGGCACGCAACTTTTCTCTGTTGGCAGTTCGGTTTTTCCTGTGCGCGAACTCGGGATCCGTGACGAGATCCGGCCGTTCAAGCACGTCCACTACAAGCCGGCGGTAGAGCCGATCATTGGCGCAGGCCATGTAAAGCGGTCCATCGGATGCCTGATAGACGCCGACGGTGGGCGAGCCGTTCGGCGAATTTCCGAAGCGGCCCGGGTTCGCGCCACTGATGAGATAGGCCATGCCATAGAAACCGGTCATCGACACGGCGGTATCGATCAGCGCGATCTCGACCTGCTGGCCGCGGCCGAGCCGGTCGCGGGCGATCAGCGCCAGCAGGATTGCGTTGCATGCCGACATGCCCGTCGCCATGTCGACGATCGGCGGACCGGTCCGCACCGGTTCCCCATCCGGAAAGCCGTTCAGCGACATGAAGCCGCTTTCGGCCTGCGTGATCGGATCGAAGCCCGGACGCAACGCGAACTCACCCTTGCGGCCATAGGCCGAGATCGAGCAATAGATCAACCGCGGGTTGGTCGGCGCGACGGAGGCATAGTCGAGGCCGAACTTCTTCATCACGCCGCCGGAGAAATTCTCCACCACGACATCCGCTTTCGCGATCAGTTCGCGAGCGACCTCGAGCGCCGCAGGATTGTTGAAATCGAGCGTGATGCCGCGCTTGTTGCGATTGAGGCTGAGGAAGGCCGCGCTCTCGCCGCCGATTTCCGCATGTTCATAGTGGCGGGTATCGTCGCCGCCATCGGGGTTTTCGATCTTGATCACCTCGGCACCGAAATCGGCCAACGTTTGCGTACAGGCCGGACCGGCAACGACCCTGGTGAAGTCGACGACCAGTAGACCGTCCAGTGCGGTCGGCACGCCCTTTGCGCGCGGCGTTCGCTCCGGCAATTGCGGTCTGGCAGTCATTTCCGGCATTTCCTCTTGTTTATTTTGCCTGGCGAAATGAAGGTTTTCGCCGCGACTTCAAGGCTTTCTTATCGGAACCGGATGGGCAACGCCAAACCCGATTTTGCAGGGCGGGACCTGCCGCTGACATAGCTCTCAGGGCGAAAGACAGACGTGCAGCGTTGCCCGACCGTGACGGGCACCCAAAGGCCGCCGCCCGCCCCCGGATCGGGTCCGGGAGACGGGCGGCGTCTTATCGATGAGAGGCGCAGCGAACAGCGTCCGCGGAGCCGTTACGAAAACGCCGCTTCGCCTACTCGGCAATCATTTCACCGGAGCCGCCAAACTCAGCCGGGAAATCTTTCAGTTTTGGCAACCCATCCCGCATTGGCAGCACCGTCTCGGCGTAGTTGATGTGCACGCCGGGCGTGAAAGGTAGCGTCGGAAGGGTTGCGGCAAAGACATCGACCAGCCCGAGCGTCGGGTGGTTTGTCATCAGATGACCGCCGCATTCCGCACAGTACTTGCGCTGGCTCATCGGCGTCTTCTCGAACGTCGAAACATGTTGCGCACCTGCCGTGATCCGTACTGCATCCGGCTTCCACAGCGTGAACGCATTCACGGGTCCTCCGGACCACGAACGACAGGAACGGCAATGACAATAGCCCATTCCTTCCGGCGCCCCCGTGACCTGGACTTCAACCACACCGCAAAAACAGCTTCCAGTATGCTTCATCATTCTCCGTCTCCTATCCAGCCACTTGAAAAGTGGTTAGGTTGGTTTGTGCCATGGAAACAGCATAGAAACGCGCTCTCGATAACGGCGATATTCGTCGCCGAACATGCCGACGAGGTCGCGTTCCTCAAGCATTATACCAATAAAGATGTAGGCTGTGGTCACCGCTGCGAACAGCAGATGCCCGGCGCTCATCGTCGGGGCCGCCCAGAACGCGATGATAAAGCCGAGATAGATCGGGTGCCGGACAAACCGGTAGAAGAACGGCGTCCGGAAGACTGGTGCCGGCATCTCGCGGCCGACGAGATTGTTGGCGACCTGATGCAATCCGAACAGTTCGAAATGATTGATCAGGAAGGTGCTCGTGAACACGATGATCCAACCCACGAATGACAGCGTCGCGATCACCATGGCCATTTCAGGCTCTTGGACATTCCAGATGACGGCCGGTATCGGACGCCATTGCCAGAACAGCAACAGAAGCGTCAGGCTTGCACACAGCACATAAGTGCTGCGCTCGACAGATCTCGGAATAAACTGCGTCCACCAGTGTTTGAACGATTTGCGCGCCATGACGCTATGCTGAATGGCAAATAACGACATCAGCCCGAAATTGACGACAATTGCCTCCAATATCCCCGATTTCGCGCCGGTATCGATCGTCTTCGGCACCGCGAGGCCCGAGACGAACCCGATCGCGTACAGAATCGTGAATAGAAATGTGAGATAGGCCACACCTCCGAACAGAAATGCAGTGAATCTTAGCACTCGATTGCCCGGCATCGACGGGCTGAGGGTTTGAGTTTCCGTCATGAAAATGGCTCCGCTCCGGGCTGGTTGGACTCCCGGCTTTGGCAAGATGCACGGAAAATGGCGACAGGTCTTTGCCTGACGCTTGATCTCGTCATGAGACGGACTTGATTGTTTCTTGAGAACAGATGCGGCGGGCAAGTGAGATTCAATTTCGACAATCACATACTGGACACCGATCGTCGCGAGTTGCGCCGTGGCGGCGATCTGGTTGCGATGCAGCCCCAAGTATTCGACTTGCTGGTTCACCTGCTGAAGCACCGCGATCGCGTGGTCAGCCGGGATGATCTCATTGCGCTGGTGTGGGGTGGGCGGGTCGTCTCGGACTCCACGCTGGACAGCCGGATCAACGCTGCCCGCAATGCGATTGGCGACAACGGAAAGGCACAGAGACTCATCCGCACCATTCCCCGCAAAGGGATTCGTTTCGTCGGCGACGTGAATGGGCCGTGTGATGCGCAGGCCGCATCATCGGTAGAGGCAGAACAGCCACGTGCGGGGCTCGCGCTGCCCGACCGGCCGGCGATAGCTGTGCTGCCGTTCGATAATATGAGCGGCGACCAGGAGCAGGAGTATTTCTCCGACGGAATTAGCGAGGACATCATCACTGCGTTGTCGAAATTGCGCTGGTTCTTCGTGATCGCGCGCAACTCGTCATTCACCTACAAAGGCAAGCCGGTGCATATGAGGCAGGTCGCTGCCGAGCTTGGCGTGCGCTACGTAGTCGAAGGCAGTGTGCGAAGAAGCGGCGACCGCGTACGCATCACCGCGCAGCTCAACGACGCGGCAACCGGCAGCCACATCTGGGCGGAGCATTACGATCGGGACCTGACCGACGTATTCGCGGTACAGGACGAGATCACGGACGCCATTGTCACCGCGATCGAGCCGCAGATTTACGCCGCGGAGAATTTTCGCAGCCGGCGCAAGCCGCCCAACAGCATCGATGCATGGGACCTGGTGATGCGGGCGCTGTCGCATCACTGGCGTGTAACGCAACCCGACAGCCTCGCCGCGCGAGCGCTGCTGGAACGCGCCATTGCGCTCGATCCGGACTATGGCCAGGCGCTGGCGCTGTTCGCGACCAACCATATGTTCGGCGTGCATCTGGGCTGGACGGATCTTGCAACCGCAGCACCCGTCGCCGAGCAGGCAGCATTGGCGGCGATTGCCGCCGACAGCGAGGATGCCTGGGCCCATACGGCCCTCGGCAGCGTGTATTTCTCCACGCGCCGGCTCGACCATTCGCTCGCCGAGTTCGAACTGGCACTCCAGCTCAACCCGAACTTCTCCCTCGCGCAGGGGTACTATGCCCTGGCGCTGTCTTATACCGGGCGTTGGACCGATGCCTATGCGGCGACACAACGCGCCATCCGCCAGAGTCCCCGCGATCCTTCTTCCGCGATTTATTACGGCGTTGCCGCCTACGCCCAGTTCGTGGGACGGAACTATCAGGAAGCCATTGCACTGGCGCGCGAGGCGACGCGTCAGCGTGGCGACCTCACCGGCGCCTATCGGGTGCTGACGGTCGCCGCCGGCATGACCGGCCAGATCGAACTCGCGCGCGCTGCGCTGCAGGAATTGCGCCGGACCCAGCCGAATATCTCGCTCGCCTGGATTGCAACGCAGTTACCCTGGAAGCTCGATGCCGATCGCGAGCACTATCTCGAAGGCTTTCGCCGCGCCGGCTTGGAATGAGCTTCCGCGACCGGCCTCGATTACTGCTGCTTTTCCCAGAACGACAGCAATCCCTGCGAGGCCGAGCCTCCGATCACGCAGGGAATGCCGACTGCGACTTGCCCTAACGCAGCCGCAGAGACGCAACCGAGCGCAACCGCGCCGACGCCGACCTGACCCCAGAAGCTGAGATCGCGGCGGCTATCGGAGCCCTTGGTCTTGAGTTCATCCACGGCGGTCAGGGCATCCTTGCGGAGAGCAGCGATCTGCACTGTGTCCGCCGCCTCAACCACTTCGGTAAGCGGTGCCTTGACTGCCGCCGGTTGCCTTGCAAGTTCACTACGGAGATATTCGCGCAAACTTGCATCACGAATCGCGTAGCTTGCCAGCGTATAGCGCGCCATGCTTCCGACCGTCAGCTTGTCGATCGTGTCGCGGCTCTTGCTCCATGGCAGCATCTGGATAATGCGCTGGATCGGGGCATGCGAGCCGGTTGCAAAATAGTAGCCCCACAGCGTGTCCAGCAAATCCTGGTTGCTTGCCAACGTGAGCGTCGTGTTCAGCTTGCGCTCTTCCTTGGCAAACGGATTCTTGGTGAAGGCGCCGCGCAACTTGTCCATCATGCCGGGCTTTACTTCTTCCAGCGGGATGTCGGTCAAGGTCGGCAGCTTGCCCGCCAGATAGCTGTCGATCATGACCCGCCTGCCCGGCATTCGTGGCGCGACCCGGCGCAAAACGTTTCTCCAGTCGGGCAGCCCCGAATAGGCGATGGCGCGGACGATCACCCATTCGTCTTCCGGCCGAACGGGGAAGAAACTGGCAATGAGTTGCTCGGCCTTGGCGGGGTTGGAGCCGATCGCACCGGCGATAAAGCCCAGGTAAATGCCGGCGTTCTCCGGCTCCTTGAATGTTTGCGAGTGAAACAGCACCCGCACGGCTGCGGGGACATGTGCATAGTCTGGCTTGGCGCGGTAGTTATAGATCCACTGCTGGACTACCCCAAGCGAGGCGCGCGGATCGACCTCCGGCGCCTTCTCTGCGTGCGCGGGCTGAATCAGCATGAGCGCAGCGGCAATGAAGGCGACATATCGCATGTGATGCTCCTGCGAGCGTCGATGCCTGCGCGGTTCCTGCGCGAGCGTCCGAGGCTCTCTCGATGGCGAAGCATGAAGCGTGCATTGCGACAATTCTGAGAAAATCGGCATTAACAGAAGGCGTCTAAATTGTGGCGCGTCGCGAAAAACTCGCCCGCAACTCACCTTATCCCAGACATTTTTTCGCCCCGCGCCGGCAATTCGATCTCAGCCGATTAACTGGGAGTCCGGCGGGACGTGGAGATCAGACGCATCACGCAGCGCAACCGATCGTTCCGATCGGGGGCGGCCGTTTGCCGGCTTGCCGGCGCCCTCGGCTTGATTTTCGTGACGCCGGTCGTCACCGAAGCCGCGCCGCCATCGCAAGATACGATCATCGTCGAAGGCAACCGCCGCGTCGACGCCGAGACCGTACGCTCACACTTTCACGCAAACCCTGATGGGCATTTCGATGACGCTGCGCGTGATGCGGCGCTGAAAGCACTGATCGCAACCGGCCTGTTCGAGAAAGTTTCCATCGAACGCGCCGGTGATCGGCTTGTCGTGCATCTGTCCGAAGCGCCTGTACTCGACCGCGTCGCATTCGAAGGCAACAGGAAAGTCAAGGACACCGACCTCGCCGCCGCCATCGAATCCAAGCCGCGCGGCTCGCTGCAACGCGCCACCGTGCAGTCCGACGTCGGCCGCATCATCGAGGCATATCGGCGTGTCGGTCGCGCCGAGGTCAGCGTCGATCCGCAAATCATCGACCGCGGCAACGGCCGGGTCGACCTCATCTATGCCGTAACGGAGGGCGCAAAGACTCCGGTACGGCGGATCGATTTCACGGGCAACAAGGCGTTCGGCAAGCGACAGCTCAGCGCCGTAATCAAGACCTCCGCCACCCATATGCTGAGTTTTCTGACCGGCGGTAACGTCTACGATCCCGACCGCGTCGCGCAAGATCAGGAACAGCTACGGCTTTACTACCGCAGCAAAGGTTACGCCGATGTCAGCGTCTCATCGGCAAAGGCGGAGTATGATCCGGCGGCGAAGGGGTTCACGCTGAACTTCGCAATCGACGAAGGCCCGCTTTATCACTTCCGGGAAGTCAGCGTCGCCTGCAACGTTCCGGGAATGGACTGCGACAAGCTTCGTGGCCTTCCCACCGCCCATCCAGGCGCGGTGTTCGACGGCAACGCCCTGGACAAGACCACGGAGCTGCTGGCGATCGAAATGGCAAAGCTCGGCTATCCCTTTGCCCAGGCGACGCCGCAACTCACCCGTGATGCCGCAGCGCAACGCATCGACGTTACCTTCGTGATCGAACAGGGGCCTCGAGCCTATGTCGAGCGGATCGAAATTCACGGCAACACGCGGACCCGCGACTACGTGATCCGACGCGAATTCGATATCGCCGAAGGCGATCCATACAACAAGACATTGATAGATCGGGCCGAACGGCGCCTGAAAAACTTGAACTACTTCAAGACGGTGAAAATATCGAACCGGCCGGGCTCGGCGCCGGATCATGTCATCCTCGATGTCGAGGCGGTTGACCAGGCAACCGGTGATTTCAACATCGCTGGCGGCTACTCGACTGTCGATGGTGCGCTCGTCGAGGTCAAAGTAGGCGAGCGCAACTTCTACGGCACGGGCAAGAATGTGCAGGCCACCTTCACGTACGGCCAATATGCGCGCGGCATCAACCTGGCCGCGTCCGAACCGTATTTTCTCGGCACCAAGGTCGCCGCGGGAATCGAACTTTTCGGTCGCCAGAACGACGCCAATAGCTACCAATCCTACGGCAGCACCACCTATGGCGCGAGGCTGCAACTGGGCACCCCGATCAACGAGGAGCTCGGGGTGCAGTGGCGCTACTCGATCTACAATCAGAACATCACGCTATCGCCGAACAGCTCCGGCCTGACGCCCTCGTTGGCCGTCCGGCAGGCGGCCGCCGCCGGCCCGACCTGGGTATCCGCCCCCGGCAGTACGACGACCTACAGTACGCTCGACAACACAAAGAGCCCGACCAGCGGAATCAGATCGCAGCTCAGCCAGGATCTGGCCGGACTGGGTGGAGACGTGAAATTCCTGAAGACCACGGAAGACGTGCGCTATTACAAATCGCTCAGTAGCGACCTGGTCGGCATGGTGCGCGCCCAGGGCGGCTACGTTACCGGTTGGGGCGGCCAGCAGGTACCGCTGATGAACAACTTCTTCGGCGGCCCGACCATGGTGCGAGGCTTTGCCCCGAACGGATTCGGCCCACGCGACCTGACGCCGGGCACCACGATGGATAATGTCGGCGGCAGCGCCTATTGGGCAACGACCGCCGAACTGCAGAGCGCGATCCCCGGCGTACCCAACGAATACGGCCTCAGGGCCACGGCCTTCGTCGACGCCGGCAGCGTATTCCGCTACAGCGGGTCGACGGCATCGCTTCAGGTCGCCAACAAGAATGTCGTGCGATCGTCGGTCGGTGCCGGCCTGACCTGGGCCTCGCCATTCGGCGCCTTGACCGTCGACTACGCCGTACCGTTGACGAAGGCAGCTTATGACGTGGTGCAGCCTCTGCGCTTCAGCGCGGGAGGATTTTGACCGGAACGGGATGCTCCGTCGCGAACCCGTACAACAGCGCCAACCGGTCGAGGCATTCGCGCAATCGCCTTGAAAAATAGTCATGCCATCGCTTGGTGCGCAGCCCCCTCCGCTCGCCGACCTGTTCCATGGTCATTCGCTGGACCAGGACGTCATGCACCAGCGCCGAGCCGTCCGCCCCAAGTTCGCGCTCGGCACGGTTCAACCGCAGCACGGCCTTGCGTTGACCCTCGGTGATCGGTTCGCGTCGCTGCCCGCCATCGACATATTCCCGGCTCGGATCGACCGCGCGCGGGCCGCGCTCCGCCTTCTCCCAATCGCTCTGGAACGCCCTCCCCGCCTGGTACTGCGCCTCGTCGATCTGGCGGTGGGAATGTAACCGAGCGAGGGGATCGTTGCGAATCGAACGCAAGGCAACAATCTTCTCGCCCGGCTCCAACGCCAGCGGGTTGTCGACCTCGACGGTTGCGACTTCGGCATTGCGTGACAAATCGCGCGACCTTCGGTCATGCGCCTTGGCGGGATTGTATGGCTTTCGGCGTTTGGCTCTCGGCATCTGATGGACTCCTTGAAAGCAGTAGAATTCGGTATCGACCGGAAGATCTATTCGTTTGATGCGCTCGATATCTCGTCGCGCAGCAATTCGGACAATGCATCCCGCCAGCCGCAGCCCTCCGGCTGAAGTCCGATCAGCGCACGCAGGTGAGCGATCCGGTGGCGACGCGGCAGCCGTTTCAACCTGTCGGCCACGCATGTGACTGCAGCGTTCGTCATGCTGTCTCCAACATCCGCAGCAAAGCGCTCACCGCGTGTTCGGACGGCACGACCGGGTTGCGACTCAGATGAAAATGCGGCGTGCAGTAAGCCGAACCCGGGCGGCGCGGATGACCGCAGAAAGTAATAACCTCGCTCTCCTCATCGCCGCCGTAGGGGTAGCGGCAGTCACCACTCTCCAGCTCGGTCAGGGAGATATGCCGTGGCTCGATCGCCGCGCAGCGCAGCTTGAGCGGCTTGATCTCCTTAAACAACGGCACCGGCCAGACAAGCGCAGACGTCCTGGAATCACTGGCCCGAGGTTCTCCGATGTCGTGCGGGTCCGCCGGCTTGGTGGGCATAGACGGTTGCAGGCGATGGTCAGCTCCTAGTCCGAGGCGCCGTGCGCGCCCGAGCGCTGCACTGCGAGTGTAGAAGGTACTGAATCGTGAATTGATCGCTCGTGCGGCCTCCGAATAGCTCATGCCTTTGGCAAGAAATTCCCGCAGCGCGTCCGAGTGCTCGGGCGCCCAGTTCGACAGTTCCATCCTTGTTGTCCTTGCTCTTGTCAACGCCGCCCGACGCCGGCAATTAATTTCTGATATTCCGAAATGAAAAGTCAAGCTTGATTTCTGGTAATCGGAATTGCTATTGTTTCTGAAATTCGGAAAGGTGTGATCATGCTGGACATCAGGTTGATCGAGCGAGGCCTGGAGAAGCCGGGCAAGACCAAGGGCGGATTGGCCGCCGCGATGGGCGTTCGTCCCGGCGCGGTTTCCGAAATCCTGTCCGGGATTCGGCTGATCAAGGCGTCTGAAATCGCGCCGATCATCGAATATCTCGAACTGAATTCGGTCCCGATCATGGGTCGGGTGGGTGCCGGCGCCTCGATCGAGCCGGAACATGAGCAGGTGCCGCCGGAGGGCCTCGGTGAAGTCGAATTGCCGTTTCCGATCGCGGAAGAAACCATTGCCTTCGAGGTGGCCGGCGATTCCATGCTGCCAAAGTACGAAAATGGCGACGTTATCGTCGTCTATCGCCAGCAGCGCCATCCGCTGTCGAGCTTCTACGGCGAGGAAGCCGCGGTCCGCCTGAAGACCGGCGAGCGATATCTGAAGACGATCGAGCGCGGAAAATCCCCAGCGTCGGTCAACCTGACGAGCTTCAATGCCAAGCCGATCACCGGCGTAAAGCTGGAATGGATCGGCGAGATCTGCGTCACCCTGCCGAGGGGCCAGATCGAACGATTGCGCAACAAGGCGGCGGCCCGCTCGCGCAAGGCAGCAAGGGCGACCGGCGGACGCACGCTGGAAAAGTAATCAAGGCAGCTTGCGACTTCCGAATCAACAAATCCTGCTAAGGTGTGACCGCCTCGCCGACCTCGCCCAATTTCTGTTTTTCGGAATTTTTGCTTGACTTATTTCCGATTTTCAGAAATACTCTTTCTCGTAGATTCCGGCGCGCGGGATAAGGTCAGATCGCCAACATGCAATATTTCGTCGTGATGATCGACTACGGCCGCCGCGGTCGCGAGGCCATCGTCGATCCGGAAATCACAAGGCGCGAGGTCATCTCCCGGGTGGCGTCGGGCGAGTATAAGAATATCAGCTTCATCCACGAAATCGCAGATTGCTCGGTCGAGGACATCACGGCCGATATTCTGAGCGAGGCGGCCCTTCCCGACATCGGCGCGACGGGCGCCGATCTGCAGGCCAGCCATTTCGATCACATCCGCGATCTGCGCAAGCACGAGAGAGCGTGATCACGTTCGGTCACGCTATTCCCTCAAAACATTGTGATTACCGGGCGGGCTTTAATCGCCGACAACTTGCTTAATTATTCTTCACGCAAAGTCTATTCCGACGGCGCGGACGATCGCACTAGATTCGCGATTCGATTCCTCCGACATGTAAAGTCTTAGCCAAAAATGCATCCGTCAATGAAGGCCGAGCTCGCCGCGCGCGACCGCGATTTCCGACTCTGTCTCCTGCTTGGTATTGCGGCCTGGTTTCTCTTTCTAGATCATGTCCCGCACAATGCGGTGAGCCTGCTGACCATGCGCAATTTCGGCTTCAGCGGCGCCACCGATCTGTTTGTATTCATCGGCGGCTACACGGCCGCGATCCTCTATGGAAAGATGATGCTGGAGCGCGGTTTCGTGGTGTCGGCGACGCGCATTTTCAAGCGCCTGTGGCAGCTTTACGCCGCTTACGTCGTTTTGTTCGTGATCTATATCGAACTGATCGGATATGTCGCGCGCAGATCCCGCGCCCCCGAACTCATCGGCGAGTTCAATGTTACGGGGATCGTCGACCACGCGATCCGGACGCTGATTCACGGCCTGCTGCTTCAGGCCAAGCCGCTCAATCTCGACGTGCTGCAACTGTTCATCGTGCTGATGGCGTTCTTTCCGATCGTGCTGTTCGGCGTGATGCGGCGACCGAACCTTACGCTCGCCGGATCGATTGGTCTCTACTTCGCATCCCGCCTGCTCGACTGGAATCTGTCTTCGTTTCCGGACGGACGCTGGCATCTCAACCCGTTCTCCTGGCAGCTCCTGTTCGTGCTCGGCGCCTGGTTTGCGCTAGGCGGTGCCAGACAGGTGCACGCCATACGCACCCTTCAGGGCCTCGCAATCCTGCGCACCGCGGCATGGCTGTACCTGCTCTTTGCGCTGGTCGTCACCGTTGCAGGGAAGTTTCCGCAAGCTGGAATTGTGCCGGATTTCCTGCGCGACGCCTTTCCTTCCAACGATGGGGAAAACCTTGCTCCCTACAGGGTGCTTCATTTCCTGGCGCTGGCCTTTCTCTTTACCTACATGGTGCCGCGTAGCTGGCGCGGATTCCGATGGCAGGCGTTACAGCCGATCATGAAGTGCGGCGAGGAATGGCTGGCCGTGTTTTGCGCCGGGGTGTTTCTCTCGTTTGCCGCGCATCTCGTCCTGATCACAGGCCCGGATTCGCTTGCCCTGCATGTCCTGGTCAGCTTCGCCGGGATTTCGATCATGACAGCCATCGCCTACTATGTGTCGTGGTCCAAGCAGCAGGATCACAAGCCCGCATTCCGGACCCGGGGAATGGCGGAGCTGCCCAAGGAAAGCCGGTTCGCGAAGTAGTTCGCGCCGGCATCTTGCCTTCCCGCTCTGCATCGCGGTCCCTCAATCCACAGGGAACGCCCCTTTCAGCCGCATCTCACTGTCGCCCAACATGGCGGCGTCGAGCCTGCCTTCGGCCGACGCCGCCATGGCGCAGGTGAAGATGCGATAGAACTGCGCCCCGTCGAAGGCGACCAGCAGCAGATCGACGCCGGCATTGAGCGCCTCGACCACTGCCGTGCAGACATTGCGTTGATAGATTGCTCCCATCACGAGGTCGTCAGTCATGATGACGCCCTGATAGCTCCATTTTTTGCGAATGATGCCGTCGACGACGCGTTTGGAATGTGACGCGGCGCGGTCCGGGTCGACCGACGTCAGCGTCACATGCCCGATCATCAGTTGCGCTTTCGTGCCGGCCAGCACCTTTCTGAACGGAATCCAGTCCGACGCTTCGAGTTCATCGAGCGGCGCATCCAAGCCGGCGCTGAAATGATGAGTATCGGATCGCACGCGGCCGAGCCCCGGAAAATGCTTGACGACCGCTCCAACACCGGACGCTTCGAGGCCATTCACATAAGCTCGTCCGATCTCGGCGACGACCGCCGGATCATCGGAAATCGCGCGGCGGCCGATCAGAGTGTTGAAGTCGAGCCGGTTGCGCTTCAGTTCGGGTCGCAAGTCCAGCACCGGCGCAAGATTCAGGGTAACACCGAGCGCCGCCAGCTCCCGCCCGTGAGCGCGCCCGAATGCCTGTGCTTTCCCGGCGCGCACATCCGGCGCCACGCTCGCAAGCGTCGATAGAGCCGGCAGCTTGGTCAAAGGCGGCGCCAGATGCGATACGATGCCGCCTTCCTGGTCGGCCGCCACGATCAAGGGCGGCAGGCCGGCAGCGCGCCGCTTTGCCTGCAGCGCCGAAATCTCCTCTTTCAGATGCGTCGCCGACGATCCCGCGACATTGTGCTTGGTGATGTAGACGCCGGAGATCAGGCCCTTCTCGGCGAGAACTGAAACCTCCGGGAATGACGAATACCCAACGATAAAATGTTTTCCAAGGCTGCGCACCTGTGCAGCATCGGTCCGCAGAACCCGTTGCTTGCGCCATTCAAATGCAGCATGCGCACCAAGCATCGACAGCGATGGCAGGCACCACAGCAGTATGAGCGCCCTTCCCGCGATGCCTCTTCTCCAATAGCCGCGGCGGATGAGCAATACGGCGACAACCACGCTCGCGGTAGCCAGAGCGATGTTTCCCCTTCCCCGCAGCGAAATCAGATAGGGATCGTTTTTGTTCGCAGCAGCGAAAACGAAGGCTATTCCAGCGAGCCAGACCAGGATCAGGCCGATACGTTTGAGACTTTGCATGAGAATGATGGGAGTTTGGACAAGGGGGATCAGACGAGACCATTGCCCGTATCAAACTTGTCTCGCCGGCGCGAGCGCATAACCGCACCTGCACGGAAACTGCAGAAAAATCCTGAACTCTTGCAGACGGCGGTCCAACCAATTGCACAACCACGCCAGATAGTCCGTCTTGCAACTCAGCGGCGGTCTTCGAATGCCTGTTCCCACAAGATTAGCTAGCGACGGGTGGTGGCTATGCGAGCGACCCGCGACGGCGCTGATTTGCAATTCTCCCCTCCAGACAGGTAGCGGACCAATGACCGACCTCTCCACGCCGGCATCCGATGCAGGCTCCGCTCAGGCGAGCCCGATCCCGGTCAAACCCGCGATTGCCGTGGCGCTGGCGGCTCTGGCCGACTGGTTGTTCTACGGCCAACAAATCGGGATTTCTACGATCGTCTTTGCGCTCGCGCTGGCTCTGGGGTCACTCACCGCCAATTTCGCAACGTTGAACAGAAGTCGGATGCTGCTGGCCGGCGTGCTCGTGTTGGCCGGACTTGTACCGGCTGTCGAGGAATTCAACGCGGCTTCTCTGGCCTTCATGATTCTGGCGCTCGGCGTTGGTCTGTTGCTGACCACCAATCTGCAAAGCTACAAGCTCGGTGAACAGGCGGCGGCGCTATGCGATCTATTTCTGGTCGGCCCCTTCAGGTTTTTTCGGGACGCCATCGGCTTGTTCAATCTGCCGACACTGAAGACCGGTCTTACGATTTGGTTCATTCCCGTCGCCTTCGGCGGCATCTTCGTTATTCTGCTCGTCTCGGCAAATCCATTGTTGGAGAAGTGGATCCGGCTGATGAGCCCGGGCGACGCCGCCTCTTATCTGAGCCTGAGTCGGATATTGTTCTGGGCTACGGCTCTGTCGATCATATGGCCCTTCATCCATGTCTGGTGGCGTAGCAAGATGGCGGTTTCGTCCGCCTTGGTCGAACCGGCGGTTCTGGACCAGACGCCACGATCGGACCGAATGGAGCTTTTCGGCGTCGCGACGATCCTGCGTTCGCTGGTCCTGTTCAACGTGTTGTTCGCCGTTCAAACCATCCTCGATGCGATCTATCTCTGGGGCAACGTCGCCTTGCCCGCCGATATCAGCTACGCCACCTACGCCCATCGAGGCGCCTATCCTCTCATTGTCACGGCGCTTCTGGCGGCAGGCTTCGTTCTGGCCGCGATGAGACCAGGTGGGCCGGCCGGGCAGTCGAAAGTGATTCGGCCGCTGGTCTATCTATGGGTGGCGCAGAATGTTCTGCTGGTGATGTCGTCGATCCTGCGCCTCGATCTTTATGTCCAAATCTATCTGCTGACCTGGTGGCGCGTCGCGGCCTTCATCTGGATGGTACTGGTCGCGTTGGGCCTCGTGCTCATCGTCGCCCGCATCGTGCTGAACCGCTCGAATGATTGGCTGATCCGCGCCAACCTCATCACCCTGACGGCGACCCTCTACATCTGTTCACTGGTGAATTTCGCCGCCATCATCGCTGACTATAATGTCAGCCATAGCCGCGAAGCAGGCGGCAAAGGAGTGTGGATCGATATGAACTATCTGCTATCCCTCGGGCCGCAGGCATTGCCTGCCATCGACCGGGCCATCGCCCTTCGCGGGTTCGAACCGGCCCTTGTTTCCCGCCGTAGTTGCCTTGTAGAACAGCAAGCGAAAGAGACCGCTTCCTGGCGCTCCTGGGGTTTTCGGAGTTGGCGCCTCCAGCGTGCCCTGGAAGCCCAACCGAAGAGTTCGACCACAGGTTAGTTCGACTGCAAGCCGATTGCGCCGGGAGAGACGTTTGACGCACCGCATTCTCATCGTTGACGATGACCTTCATATACGCGAGGTCATCCGTGTTGCACGAAAGAAAGCCGGAATGACCGTCTTTGAAGCGCGCGACGGCAAGGAGGCTTTGACCCGCTTTGCTGCCGACAAGCCGGATCTGATCATTCTGGATATCGGCATGCCGGAATTCGACGGCCTGGACGTCTGCCGCGAAATAAGAAAAACCTCAGACGTTCCGATCCTGTTTCTCTCCGCGCGCGACGACGAGATCGATCGCGTACTGGGCCTGGAGATCGGCGGTGACGACTATGTCACCAAGCCCTTCAGCCCGCGCGAACTCGTAGCGAGGGTAAACGTCATCCTGCGCCGCATCACCTCGCGCGGGCAGGACGCAAAGGCGTCCTCGGCCACGCTGTCGCAGGGCAAGTTGCTCGTCGATCCCGGCCAGCATATTGCCGAGTTTGCGGGCAAGCCGCTGCGCCTGACGGCCATCGAGTTTGGAATCCTCAGGGCATTCCTGACACGGCCTACGCTCGTTTTCAGCCGCGAGCAGATCATGAGCGCCGCCTATCAGCTCAACATCCAGGTGTCGGACCGCACCATCGACAGCCATATCCGCAATATCCGCGCCAAGCTGTCCGCCGTGAACTGCGACAACGTCATCGAAACCATTCACGGTGTCGGCTTCAAGCTCGGGCGATGCGAGCTCCAGGCATGATGCCTCACAAGGCTCAAAAATGGCGGCCGTCGGTGGGACAGGTCATTTTTGCCGCGCTCGCCGCTGCGGCGACACTGCCGCTGGTCGGGCTATTCTTCTTCCGCCTCTATGACAATCAGCTCATTCACCAAACCCAGGCCGAACTGATCGCGCAAAGCCGGGTGCTTGCCGCGGTCTATGCCCGGGAAGTGGAAACCCGCCTTAACGCCGGCATTGCGCTCGGCGCCGAAATTCCGCCCGAGGCGCGCCTGGCCCGGGAAGACCAGCTTACGCCGATCCGACCCGCGCTCGATCTCGCTGCCGGCGCAGACCTGCTTCGGCGGCGGCCTGACGCACTTCCAGCAAGCGCGCCCGCATCGCAACCCTATGTCGAGATCGGCTCGCGGCTGACGCCGATTATCCGGGAAACCCAGAAAGTCACGCTGGCCGGCTTCCGCATCCTCGATCCCCAGGGTGTCGTGATTGCCGGCCGCGACGAGGTCGGCCAATCGCTCGCCCATATCGAGGAGATAGCCACAGCGCTCAAGGGACAATACCGGGCGGCCCTGCGGATTCGCAAACCCGACAAGCCTCCTCCTCCGATCTACTCGATCAGCCGCGGCGTCGGCGTCCACGTGTTCTCGGCAATGCCTGTTGTCGTCAACAACCGCGTCGCAGGGGTGATCTATACGTCGAGGACCCCGAGCAACATCTTCGACCACCTCTATCAGGAACGCGGCAAGTTCATTCTGGCGGCGCTTGCGGTTGTTTTCGCGACCATCGTTATCGGCCTGGTATTCTCCCGAACCATCACCCGCCCGATGCGCGAGCTGGTCGATCGCGCCGCGCGCATCGGGCGGGGCGATCGCGATGCATTTCGGCCCCTCGCCCATTACGGCACGCGCGAGTTTGCGCAGTTGTCGCACAGTTTTCTCGACATGGCCGAACAATTGTCGCGGCGGTCGGATTACATCGCGACCTTCTCAGCGCACCTTACCCACGAATTGAAGTCGCCGCTGACATCGATCAAGGGTGCCGCCGAACTACTGCTGGATTCCCTGCAGAGCAAGACAGACACCCTCACCCGGATGGAGCAGAAGAATTTCATATCGAACATTCTGGGGGACACCGGGCGCCTGGAAGCCATGACCCAGCGCTTACGCGAGCTGGCGCGCGCCGAGGCCGCGCCGCAGAATGAGCAGACCGGGCTTTCGCAGGTGATTGGCGGGTTGAAGAGCCGGTTTCCGGCACGCGCGATCGACGCAACGGGGTGCCTGGACCGCTCGATCGGCATGTCCAGCGAAAAGGCGCTGATCGTGTTGTCGCATCTGACCGACAACGCCATCCGTCATAACGCCAAGGCCGTGCGGCTCGAAGCGGCCGAGGAAAACGGATCCGTCAGGATGATAGTCAGCAATGATGGCGATCCGATATCCGAAGCGAACCGGGAGAAGATCTTCGACGCTTTCTTCACCACGCGCCGCGACACCGGCGGCACGGGAATGGGACTCTCGATCGTCCAGGCTATCATGACCAGCCACGGCGGATCGATCCTGCTCCTGCCGTCCGACAAGGGCGTCGCGTTCGAACTGCAGTTTCCGGCCGCCTGAAGTCCGTCAGACGCGCGAAGCGCGGGAAGAGAGAGGCTACAGCATCGGCAAACCCCGCGGCTTGGGGCCGCGCGGAAAAGCCTTGTCGAGCGCGGCAATATCGGCCTCGCTCAACTTCAAGTCCCCCGCCCGCGCATTCTCGGCCGCGTGTTCCGCGCTGGAGGCTTTCGGAATCGCGAGCACCGATGCCGTGCGCGTGAGAAACGCCAGTGCGACCTGGCGCGGGGTTGCCTTGTGTGCATCGGCGATCGCCTGCAGCACCTCGCCGCCCTTGCTGCGCGGCGATGGAAAGTCATTGTGGCCGAACGGCGAATAGGCGACGACGGCGACGCCATGCCTCTCGCACCACGGGATCACGGCGTGCTCGATCGCGCGCTCCTGCAGATGATAGAGCACCTGGTTGCAGGCGATCTTGCCCTCGCCTGCGATATCGACGAGTTCATCGAGATCATCTGAATCAAAATTGCTGACGCCCCAAGAACGGATCTTTCCGCTCGCCACCAGCTCCTCGAACGCCGCCACCGTCTCCTCGAACGGATAGGAACCGCGCCAGTGCAGCAGGTAGCAGTCGAGATAATCGACCTTCAGCCGCTTCAGCGAGCGCTCGCAGGCGGTGATGGTGCCGCGGCGCGAGGCGTTGCTCGGCAACACCTTTGAGACCAGGAAGAGCATTTCCCTCGGCAGCTCCGCGATCGCGTCGGCAATCAACCGGCTCAGCATCGCCATACATCTCGGCGGTGTCGATATGGGTCATGCCGGTTGCGATGCCACGGCGCAGGGCGGCAATCGCGGCCTTGCGGTCGCCGTGGTCGAGATACCAGGTGCCCTGCCCGATCACGGAGACGTCGGGGCCGTTGGTGCCGAATTTTCTTGTTTGCAAGGTCGCCTCGCTCGTCAAAAGTCGCAGGCGCGGATTTTAGACGAAACGGGCTATGATGTCTCCACAACGTCGTCCCTGCGAAAGCAGGGATCCATAACCACGAAGGTCAGATATGAAGGAAACTGCGGCCGCAGCGCCGCGCCACAACCCACATTTGTGATTATGGGTCCCGGCTCCTGATGCGCAATTGCGCATGAGGGCCGGGACGACATTCGAATGTGTGGCACGCTGACCGGCTAGTAATTACTCGCCGTCGCCTCGTTCGGAATCCCCTCGATCGGGCATTCGTCGGTGCCGACGGTCGAACGCGTCATCGCCTCGACCATCTCACGCGTCCCTTCGGGGTCGGCGATCCACTTCGCATAGAAATCGTAGGGACAGGCCGCGATGCCGCGCGCGCCTTCGCCGGAATTGATCATGCCGGTATAGCCGCGGTGCAGTAGCTTGAAGAGATGGTTCTGCGACTGGCCGTTGCGGCGCGCGTCGCGGATCAGACTCTTCGACAATCCCGCGTACTGGATGCCGTATTCCTCCTCGCCGGTCTCGCCGAGCGTGCGGCCGTCGAAGCCGATGATCGCGGAGTGGCCGAAATAGGAGTAGACGCCGTCAAAGCCTGCAGCGTTGGCGACCGCCACATAGACATTGTTGGCCCAGGCCATCGCCTTGGAAATCAGGATCTGCTGTTCCTTGGCGGGATACATGTAGCCCTGGCAGCGCACGATCAGCTCGGCGCCCTTCATGGCGCAGTCGCGCCAGATCTCCGGAAAGTTGCCGTCGTCGCAGATGATCAGGCTGACCTTCAGGCCCTTGGGGCCTTCGGAAACATAGGTCCAATTGCCTGGATACCAGCCTTCGATCGGCACCCACGGCATGATCTTGCGGTATTTCTGGACGATCTCGCCTTTGTCGTTCATCAGGATCAAGGTGTTGTACGGTGCCTTGTG
This sequence comes from Bradyrhizobium sp. AZCC 1577, assembly GCF_036924575.1. NCBI lineage: Bacteria > Pseudomonadati > Pseudomonadota > Alphaproteobacteria > Hyphomicrobiales > Nitrobacteraceae > Bradyrhizobium > Bradyrhizobium sp. AZCC 1577. Next base: position 3,186,882 of record NZ_JAZHRQ010000001.1, on the reverse strand, counting down.
CGGGTGCTCCTCGTGGCGCTCGCCGGTCAGCGAGAACACGCCCCAGACTCTTGCCTTGCGGCACGCTTCGGCGAAGATCTCCGTCTCATCACCCGGGACCTGCGAGGCGGTCTCGTACATCTCCTTGGAGTCGTACATGATGCCGTGGGTGGAATATTCCGGGAAGATCACGAGATCCATGCCCGGCAAACCGAGCTTCATGCCGACGATCATGTCGGCGATCTTACGTGCGTTGTCGAGCACCTCGGCCTTGGTGTGCAGACGCGGCATTTTGTAATTGACGACGGCGACGCCGACGGTGTCGTTGCTGGAAGATATGTCACCATGAAGCATTGGGATCGCCTCTTGTTCTGGTTTGAGTTGGAAGGATCGAGCCTCAGTGGCTGATCATCCAGGGGCGCGCGGTTGGAAAGCCCTTGGCGCCGCCTCTGGTCTTGGTCATGAGCCGAGCCGACTTCTTCTTGCCGCTTGAACAGCACCCACAGCCGGGGCCGTGCGAAGCCTTGTATTCCGCCACCGTCTTCGGCGCATGGGCGCTGCGCTCGTTAGTGGCGATCGCCTTGCGCTTTTCTGACGGCATGCAGAAGAACGCCGGTGCGGTCAGGATCACGCGCGGTGATTCATTTTCGCAATTCGGACAGTCCTGCGGGTCGTCGCATTCGGCCATCGGCCGCATGTCCGTGAACGGGCCGCAGTCGTTACAGAGATATTCGTAGACAGGCATCTGGTTTCCTCGCGATGTCTCCTTGCTCCGCGACGGATGCGGGGCGACGTGATACCCGGCGCCGTCCCGCACCCTTCTCGCGCGGGAATCACTTGTCCGGCGAGATCGGCATCTGGATGTCGCCCTTGATGTGTTTGATCGGTCCGGCCGACGACGGCATGATGTCGAAGTCGAATATCTCGGTCGGCAGCCACAGCGTGGCGCAGGCGTTGGGAACGTCGACGACGCCTGAGATGTGGCCCTGGCACGGCGCGGTGCCGAGGATCGAATAGGCCTGCGCGCCGGAATAGCCGAACTTCTTAAGATACTCGATCGCGTTCAAACACGCCTGGCGATAGGCGATGTGGACGTCGAGGTAATGCTGCTTGCCGGCCTCGTCGACCGAGATGCCCTCGAAGATCAGATAATCCTTGTAGTTCGGCGTGATCGGCGATGGCTTGAACACGGGATTCTTGATGCCGTATTTGGCAACGCCATCCTTGATGACATCGACCTTCAGATGCAGCCAGCCGGCCATTTCGATTGCGCCGCAGAAAGTGATCTCACCGTCGCCCTGGCTGAAGTGCAAATCGCCCATCGAGAGTCCACCACCCGGCACATAGACCGGGAAGAAGATCTTCGAGCCGCGCGACAGATCCTTGATGTCGCAATTGCCGCCATGCTCGCGCGGCGGCACGGTGCGGGCGCCTTCGGCGCCGACCTTGGCCTTGGCATCGCCTTTGGCGCGGCCGGCATGCGCGGTCGCGGCGAACGGCGGATTGGCAAGGCCCGGCACGCGCGTCGGATTGGTCGTGATCAGCGCGGTCTCGCGCTCGTTCCAGGTCGCCAGCAATTTCGGATCGGGCAGGCAGCCGATCAGGCCGGGATGGATTAAGCCAGCAAAATTCACGCCGGGCACGTGGCGCGACGAGGTGTAGAGACCCTTGATGTCCCAAATCGATTTCTGCGCCAGCGGGAAATGGTCGGTCAGGAAGCCGCCGCCGTTCTGCTTGGAGAAGAAGCCGTTAAAGCCCCACAGGCTTTCCTTCAACGGACCGACATCGAGCAGGTCGACCACAAGGAGATCGCCAGGCTCGGCGCCCTTGACGCCGATCGGGCCGGACAGGAAGTGCACGATCGAAAGATCGATGTCGCGCACGTCATCGGCGGAATCGTTGTTCTTGATGAAACCGCCGGTCCAGTCATAGGTCTCGATGATGAAATCGTCGCCCGGATTGACCCATGCCACAATCGGAATATCGGGATGCCAGCGGTTGTGGATCATGTCGTTGTCGTAGGCCGATTTCGAAAGATCGACCTTGATCAGTGTCTCTGGCATCGATAGCTCCCCTTTTTTTGACAGCACGGTTTGCGGGTTTACACGGACAGGAATTTCGAGACTTGCGCGGCATCGACGCTGTCGCGCGGCTCGTCGCGGACGATCTCGCCGTTCTCGATGACCAACACGCGGTCGGCGATGTCGAGCGCAAAGCTCAACACCTGTTCGGAGACGACGATCGACAGGCCGCGCTCGTCGCGAATGCGCTTCAGGGTGCGCGCCATGTCCTTGATGATCGACGGCTGGATACCCTCGGTCGGCTCGTCCAGCAGCAGCACTTTTGGCTTGGTGACGAGCGCGCGGGCGATAGCGAGCTGCTGCTGCTGTCCGCCGGAAAGATTGCCGCCGCGCCGGCCTTTCATCTCCAGCAGCACCGGGAATAATTCGTAGATGTCCTCAGGCACCTCCGAGCCGCCCGACACCACGAGGCCGGTCTCGATGTTCTCCTTCACCGTCATGGTGGAAAAGATCATGCGGCCCTGCGGCACGTAGGCGAGGCCCCTGGCGACACGCTCGTAGCTCGGCAGCGTGCTGAGCTCTGCGCCTGCCATGCTCACCGAGCCGCTCTTGGTCGGCACGATGCCCATCAGCGACTTCATCAGCGTGGTCTTGCCCATGCCGTTACGGCCCATGATCGCGACGATCTCGTTGGGCGCGACCGAGACGTTGAGGCCGTGCAGAACTTCGCTCTGACCGTAGGCGACGTGAAGATCCGAAATAGCCAGCATGAGCGCTCCTTATTTGTTGCGCATGATCTTGTCCGGAAACCGGACGCCACTTTCCGGGATCATGCGCTAGTGCCCGAGGTAAACTTCGATCACCTTCGGATCGTTCTTGACCTTCTCCATCGTGCCCTCCGACAGGATCTGGCCCTGGTGCAGCACCGTGACCTTATGGGCGATGTCCTCGACGAATTTCATGTCGTGCTCTATCACCAGCACTGAGCGGTCCTTGATGATGCGGTTCAAGAGTTCGGCGGTCTTCGCCCGCTCGCTGACGCTCATGCCGGCGACGGGCTCGTCGAGCATCAGGAGTTCCGGATCCTGGATCAGCAGCATGCCGATCTCGAGCCATTGCTTCTGGCCATGGCTGAGCTGATCGGCATAAGTGTCGAGACGATCCTTCAGGAAGATCATCTCGGCGACTTCCTCGATGCGCTGCTTGACAGCATCATCGCGCTGGAAGACGAGCGAGCCGAACACAGTGCGGCCGCGCGGATAGGAAATCTCCAGATTCTCGAACACGGTCAGATCCTCGAACACCGACGGGGTCTGGAACTTGCGCCCGACGCCGGTCTGTACGATCTGGTTCTCCTTCAGCTTTGTCAGTTCCTTGCCGCGAAACTGGATCGAGCCTGAGGTTGCCTTAGTCTTTCCGCAGATCAGGTCGAGCACGGTGGTCTTGCCGGCGCCGTTGGGGCCGATGATGACGCGGATCTCGTTCTCCTCGACATAAAAGGAAAGATTGTTCACCGCCTTGAAGCCGTCGAACGACACCGTGAGCGCTTCGACCGCGAGCAGGAAGGGCTTAGGCTGGTGACCGATGAGCATGATCTATCTCCTCATTTCGCCAGTGTGGCATCGGCAACCGATATGACCGACGAGCATGATGTCCTCCTCACTCTGCCGGCGCGCCGTCGGCGACCGAATTGCTGGTCCAGTCGCCGGACTTCTTCTTGATCGAGCTGATCAGGCGATCGATGCGCGACTGGACGTGATCCGCCCAGATGCCCGACAAGCCGTTCGGGAAGGCCAGCACGACCGCGATGAACACCGCGCCGAGGCCGAACAACCAGAGCTGCGGGAAGGATTCCGAAAGGCCGGTCTTAGCAAAATTGACCAGCAGCGCCCCCCACACCGCGCCGAAGATCGACGTCCGTCCGCCGACGGCAGTGTAGATCACCATTTCGATCGACGGCACGATGCCTACAAAGGACGGCGACATGAAACCGACATTGAGTGCGAACATGGCGCCCCCTATCGCTGCGAAGATCGCAGCCATGCAGAAGGCGAAAATCTTGAAATTGGCAACGCTGTAGCCGGAGAAGCGGACACGATCTTCCTGCTCGCGCATCGCCACCAGGATGCGGCCAAGCTTTGTCAGCCGGATGAACTGCGCGATGAGGATGCAGCCGAACAGCAGGAACACTTCAAAGAAGTATAAAACGACCTTGGCGTGGTCGGGCCTGATGTCCCATCCCTTCAGTGTACGCAGGTCGGTCATGCCGTTGATGCCGCCGGTATAACCCTGCTGCCCGACGATCAGAATGGTGAGGATGGCGGCGACGGCCTGGGTGATGATCGCGAAATAGGTGCCGCCGACGCGGCGCTTGAACATTGCCGTGCCGATGATCAGGGCGAAGAGGCCTGGGACCAGGATGATGGCGAGAACGGTGAAGGTGAGACTGTGGAACGGCTGCCAGAACAGCGGCAGCGCGGTGATCTGATTCCAATCCATGAAATCCGGAATGCCGGGCGTGGACTGGATCTTGGTGTTCTCGACGCTGGATGCCTCCAGCTTGAGGAACATCGCCATGCAGTAGCCGCCGAGGCCGAAGAACACGCCCTGCCCCAAGCTCAGGATGCCGCCATATCCCCAGCACAGCACGAGGCCGATCGCGACAAAGGCGTAAGTCAAATATTTCGCGACCAGATTGAGACGGAACACATCCAGCGACAGCGGCAGGATCACGAGCAGGACCAGGCCCAGTGCAACGAAGCCAATGAGCTCGGATCGATTGAAGAAGCGCGAGTTGATGATCATGATCGTGCTTTCTTGTTCTTACTTGCGAACCCTGAGGCTGAAGAGACCCTGCGGCCGCAACATCAGGATTCCGACGACGGCGAGCAACGTGAGAACCTTGGCCATCGAGCCCGACATGAAGAATTCGAGCGTCGATTGCGTTTGCGAGATCGAGAAGGCCGACGCGATGGTGCCGAGCAGGCTCGCGGCGCCGCCAAACACGACAACCAGGAACGTATCGACAATGTAGAGTTGCCCCGAGGTCGGACCGGTCGAGCCGATCATGGTAAAAGCGCTCCCCGCTATCCCGGCGATCCCGCAACCGAGACCGTAGGTGTAGCGATCGACTTTTTCGGTATTGATGCCGACGGCGCCGGCCATGATCCGGTTCTGTACGACCGCGCGGACCTGTCGGCCCCAGCGCGACTTGTAAATGACGTAAGCGACCGCGCACGTGATCGAAACGGTGAGACCCATCACGAAGATGCCGTTGATCGGCACCTCGATGCTGTCGGTCACCTTGAGCGAGCCCAGCATCCACTGCGGCAGCTCGACGCCGACCTCGCGCGCGCCGAAGATGGAGCGATAAGCCTGCTGCAGTATGAGGCTGAGGCCCCATGTGGCGAGCAGCGTGTCGAGCGGGCGCTTGTAAAGGTGACGTATCAGCACCCACTCCACCAGCATTCCGAGCGCGCCGGAGGCGAGGAAAGCCAGCATCATCGCGAGAAAGAAATAGCCGCTGAAAAGACCTGGCAAATAGCTCTGGAACAGATTCGACGTCATCCAGGTGACGTAGGCCCCCAAGATCATGAACTCGCCATGCGCCATGTTGATGACGCCCATCTGGCCGAAGATGATGGCAAGGCCGAGCGCCATCAGCACGTAGACGGAGAACAGGATCAGGCCCGCAAAACCCTGCATGACGAAGATGGAGCCCAGATCGCCAATCGAATAGTCGCCGAACATCTGACTTCTCCGCCGAAGGAAGGTCCCGCGTCGCGAGCGAATTCGCGACGCGGGGTCGTGAAGCGCGGATTGACGGTCCACGCCAGGGAGCGGTTGGAACGTTGCGGGAAGGCTCCGGGCTTATTGGTAGCCCTTCGGGAACGGATCGGGCTCGATCAGATCCGCGGTCTCGAAGATCAGCTCGAACTGACCATCGAGCTTGGCGCGCCCGACGCGGGTCTTCGACCAGAGGTGATGGTTTTCGTGGATGCGCACGTAGCCTTCGGGCGCCTCCTTGAATTCCACGCCGGGCGAAGCGGCTGCGATCTTGTCGACGTCGAAGCTACCGGCCTTCTCGCAGGTCAGCTTCCACAGCCACGGGCCGAGATAGCCGGCTTGCGTCACGTCGCCGATCACGGTCTTCTCGCCCCACAACTTCTTGAACGCCGGAACGAACGCCTTGTTGTTGGCATTGTCGAGCGACTGGAAGTACTTCATGCAGGCATAGGCGCCCGCGATGTTCTCGCCGCCGATGCCGTCGATTTCATCTTCGGTCACCGAAATCGTCAGCAGCGCCTGCTTCGACAGGTCGACGCCGGCCGCCTTGAGCTGCTTGTAGAAGGCGACGTTCGAGCCGCCGACGACGTCGGTGAAGATGACGTCGGGCTTGGTCAGCTTGATCTTGTTGATCACCGAATTGAACTGGGTGCTGCCGAGCGCGTAATATTCCTCGCCGACGACCTTGCCCTTCAGTACGTTCTCGACGTGCTTGCGCGCGATCTTGTTCGAGGTGCGCGGCCAGATGTAGTCCGAGCCGATGAAGAAGAACGATTTGGCGCCCTTCTCCTTGGCGATCCAGTTCAGGCCGGCGAGGATCTGCTGGGTCGCTTCCTGACCAGTATAGATGACGTTCTTGGACTGCTCGAGACCTTCATAGAAGGTCGGATAGTACAGCATGCCGTTGTACTGCTCGACGACCGGCAGCACCGCCTTGCGCGATGCCGAGGTCCAGCAACCCATGATCGCTGCGACCTTGTCGTTGACGAGAAGCTTCTTGGCCTTTTCCGCAAAGGTCGGCCAGTCGCTGGCGCCGTCTTCCTGGATGAACCTGATCTTGCGCCCGAGCACGCCGCCGGCGGCGTTGATCTGTTCGATCGCGAGCTTTTCGGCTTGGATTGAGCCCGTCTCCGAGATCGCCATCGTGCCGGTGGCCGAGTGCAGGATGCCGACGGTGACCTCCGTATCGGTGACCGCGAGCCCCGTGGTGTTGACGGTGGCGGTTGCGGGACCTGCCCCGAATGAGGGCCGAGGAAGAATCGAGACGAGCGGCAGTGCCGCCGCGCCCATCAGCAGTTTGCGGCGAAGCGGAGACTGCAAGCCCTTGTTTGGTTCGTCTGACATGAGCACCCCATTTTTGTTCGAAAACGCTTATCGGTCAGGCGAGGATTGCCCAGAATTGTGCACCGCACAGATACGTGGGATTGCGTATATTGCACCGCAAAATAGCGACGTAGTTTTTGGTACGGAGTTTGCTGGGCCAAGCGGGTCGGTCGAACTGGGCAGGAGCAGCAAGTGGCAGGGCGGCAGCGGATAGACCGCGTCAGGCGCCAATATAACCAATGGGTCGCCAACCAGACGCTGGAAGACTACGCGCTGCGCTTCACCGCCAAGAGCGCGCGACGGTGGTCTGCCGCACGCGTCGCCAATACCGCGCTTGGCGCGATCTCCTTTCTGGCGCTGGAGGCGATCGGCGGCACCATTACGCTTAATTACGGCGCGGCCAACGCCACATCAGCCATTCTTGTCGTCAGCGTCATCATCTTCCTCTGCGGCCTGCCGATCGCCTATCATGCCGCAAAATGCGGCATCGATATCGATCTGCTGACCCGCGGCGCCGGCTTCGGCTATATCGGCTCCACCATCACCTCGCTGATCTACGCCTCCTTCACCTTCATCTTCTTCGCGATCGAGGCTGTTATCATGGCCGCGGCGCTCGAGATGTGCTTCGGCATCCCGCGCCCGATCGGCTATCTCATCAGCGCCGTCGTCATCATTCCCTTGGTGACCTACGGCATCACCCTGATCAGTCGCTTTCAATTGTGGACGCAGCCGCTCTGGATCGTGCTTCACATCCAGCCCTTCGTAGCGATCGCCTACGCCAACCCGCAGTCGTTCACGGAGTGGCGCAAATTCGCGGGCGAACATGGCGACGCCGGCGGCCATCTCGATCTGCTGCTGTTCGGCACCGCCGCGTCGGTGGTGTTTTCGCTGGTTGCGCAGATCGGCGAGCAGGTCGACTTCCTGCGGTTTCTGCCCCGCGATCGCCGCACCTCGCGAACGTCGTGGTGGATCGCGCTGCTCAGCGCCGGCCCCGGCTGGATCATTTTCGGCGCGCTCAAGTTGCTCCTGGGCTCGTTTCTCGCCTACTTCGCGGTGAGCCATGGCGTCTCCAGCGAGCAGGCCGCCGAGCCGGCGCACATGTATCTCGAGGCCTTCCGCTACGTGCTGTCGCAGCCGGACATGGCGCTGGCACTGACCGGCACCTTCGTCATTCTCTCGCAGATCAAGATCAACGTGACCAACGCCTATGCCGGCTCGATCGCCTGGTCGAACTTCTTCTCGCGGCTGACCCACAGCCATCCCGGCCGTGTGGTGTGGCTCGTCTTCAACGTTCTAGTGGCGCTGCTGTTGATGGAAATCGGCGTCTACAAGGCGCTCGAGCAGACATTGGCGCTTTATTCCAACGTGGCGATTGCCTGGGTCGGCGCGCTGGTTGCCGATCTCATCGTCAACAAGCCGCTCGGCTTGCGCCCGCAGCACATCGAGTTCAAGCGCGCGCATCTCTGCGATATCAACCCGGTCGGCGTCGGCGCGATGACGATCGCGACCATCGTGTCGATCTCTGCCTTTTACGGCCTGTTCGGCCCGACGGCGAAGGCGCTCTCCGCCTTCGTGGCGCTCGCGGTTGCCTTCGTCACCGCGCCCCTGATCGCCTGGGCGACCGACGGCAAGTATTACATCGCGCGCAAGCCGAAGCGGAGCTGGCAGAACCTCGAATCGATCCAGTGCTGCATCTGCGAGCACTCGTTCGAGCCGGAGGACATGGCCTCCTGCCCGGCCTATGCCGGCCCGATCTGTTCGCTGTGCTGCTCGCTCGATGCGCGCTGCCATGATCTCTGCAAGCCGCATGCGCGCGCCGGCGCTCAAGCCTCGGACATGCTCGGGAAACTGTTGCCGGAGGCGATCTACGCGCGGATCAATTCGCAGTTCGGGCACTATCTCGGCGTGTTCGCGGTCTCCGCGGGTCTGGTCGGGCTGACGCTGGGGCTGATCTACCTGCAGACCTCGGCGGCAATGCCCGTCGAAAATTTTGCGCTGTCGGACGTACTGTGGAAGGTGTTCTTCGCGCTCACCATCATCATCGGCGTGGTGACATGGTTGTTCGTACTGGCGCAACAGAGTCGCCGCGCGGCGGAAGCGGAGACGCGGCGGCAGACCGCGCTCCTGATCCAGGAGATCGATGCGCATAAGCGCACCGACGCCGAACTGCAACGCGCCAAGGAAGTCGCGGAATCGGCAAACCTCGCCAAGAGCCGCTATGTGGTGGGGCTGAGCCATGAACTGCGCTCACCGCTGAACGCCATCAGCGGCTATGCGCAATTGCTGGAGCAGGATTCCAGCATCCCCGCAAAGCCCCGCGACCAAGTGCGCGTGGTCCGGCGCAGCGCCGACCATTTGTCGGGACTGATCGACGGCATCCTCGATATCTCCAAAATCGAAGCCGGCCGGCTTTATCTGTCGCGCGACGAGGTCCGCCTGAGCGAATTTCTCGATCAGCTCGTCGGCATGTTTCGCGTTCAGGCCGCCGCCAAAGGTATCGACTTCATCTTCAAACGGCCTTCGGTGCTGCCGCTCGTCGTCTATGCCGATGAGAAGCGGCTGCGGCAGGTTCTGATCAACCTGCTGTCGAATGCACTGAAGTTCACGCAGACCGGGAACGTGCAGTTCGTCGTGCACTACCGCAGCCCCGTTGCGGAGTTCGAGGTGATCGATACCGGGCCCGGCATCCAGCCCGACGACCTCGAACGTATCTTCGCACCCTTTGAACGCGGCGCGCTCGGCGTCTCGCAGCCGCAGACCGGCACCGGGCTTGGGCTGACCATCAGCCGCCTCCTGGCGGGCGTCATGGGCGGCGACATCAAGGTGACCAGCCAAGTCGGCAACGGCAGCACGTTTCGAGTGAAAATCCTGCTGTCGGAAGTCACGAATCCGACGCGGATCGCGCCGGTGGGGGCGCCGATCTTCGGCTATCACGGCCCCCGCAAGACGATCCTGATCACCGACGACGATCCGACCCACCGCGATCTCCTGCGCGAGGTGCTGACGCCGCTCGGCTTCATTTTGCTCAGCGCGCCCGATGGACCCGGCTGCCTCGCGCTGGCGCAGCATTGCCGGCCGGATTTGTTCCTGCTCGACATCTCGATGGCCGGAATGGATGGCTGGACGGTGGCGGAAACGCTGCGCGCAAGCGGCCATCACCAGGCGCGTATCCTGATGGTGTCGGCGAGCGCGCTTGAAGCGCATGGCGCGCCGCTGGCGCAACCGTTCCACGACGGCTATCTGATGAAGCCGATCGATATTCCCAAGCTGCTCGAAACCATCCGGCAATTGCTCAAGATCGAATGGCAGTATGAGGCAGGCGATGTCCCTGCTCCGCATTGGAGACCGGAGACCGGTTCGCGGCCGCCAGTGAAACATGTCGAGGAACTGATCGGGCTCGGGCAACTGGGCTACATCCGCGCGATCCAGGTCAAGCTCGACGAGATCGGAAATGACTACCCCGAACATGCCGACTTCGTGTCGCAAATGCGCGCCTTGATCGACCGCTTCGATCTCGATCAGTACATGGCGACCCTGAAAGCCCTGCACAGCTATGATCATTGAACCCAAAAAGCGCGACGTCGCCCTCGTCGTCGACGACTCGCCCGAGACGCTGCGGCTACTGACCGATGCGCTCGACGGTGCGGGCATGACCGTCATGGTCGCGCTCGATGGTGCTTCCGCCATGCGGATCGTCGACCAGATCACGCCCGACATCGTGCTGCTCGACGCTGTGATGCCGGGGATGGATGGGTTCGAGACCTGCCGGCGGCTGAAGCGCGACGCCGGGCTCGACCATGTTCCGATCATCTTCATGACGGGGCTGGCCGAAACCGAACACATCGTGCGCGGGCTCGAGGCCGGCGGCGTCGACTATGTGACAAAGCCAATCGCGGTCGAGGAGATGCTGGCGCGCATCCGCGTCCATCTCGCCAATGCCCGCCTGACCCAGAGCGCGCGCGCCGCGCTCGATGTCTCCGGCCGCTATCTGCTCGCCGTGAATGCCGCGGGCAAGATCATGTGGGCAACACCGCAGGCGCAGAAGCTGCTCTCCGACTCGCTCGCCGCCGACGGTGACGATGACGTCGTGCTGCCCGAGCCGATTCCGCGATGGCTCGATGAGGCGCGCAAGGGTAAAGCCGCGGCAAAGGCCGCGGCCATGCCGACGCGTCACGGCACCGAGCAGCTTCGCCTGCAATATATGGGGAAGCTCGGCACTAACGAATTCCTGCTGCGGCTGGCGAAAGATTCCGGCACGGAGGCGCCAGTGGAATTCTCCAGCGAGTTGGGGCTGACGACGCGCGAGGGCGAAGTGCTGTCATGGCTGTCCAAGGGCAAGACCAACCGCGACATCGCGCAGATCCTGGGACTCTCCCCGCGCACCGTCGACAAGCACCTCGAGCAGATCTACTCCAAGCTCGGCGTCGAGAACCGCACCGCCGCGGCGGCGATCGCGGTGAATGCGAAGAATAGGAGGGGGTGAAGGGCTGGCTGCCGCTCCCTCTCCCCGCAAGAGCAGGGCGAAGGAGAAGAGCCGGCGCGTCCAATGTCCGTCATTGCGAGCGCAGCGAAGCAATCCATCGCTCCACAAGCGGAGGCATGGATTGCTTCGTCGCTTCCCTCCTCGCAAATGACGCGGAGAAGTCAATGCGTCGCCGCTAGCTTCCGCCGTTCGGCATCGCTCGGCGCCATCTGCGTAATCAACCGCTTCAACTCCGGAATGCAGGAGCCGCAATTGGTGCCGGCTTTCAGCTTCGTCCCGATATCGGCCGCCGAACGCGCACCCGCTGCGATAGTGTCGCAAATTGTGTTGCGGCCGACGCCGAAGCAGGCGCAGACGATCGGGCCGGCGTTGGCGAGGCCGTCGATCGATTTGCCCGACAGCAGCATGCGGCGCTCGTCGTGGTTCAGCGTATCCGCGGCAAACAGGTCCTTGACCACGTTCCAGTCGCCGGCGTCGCGCGCCGGGCCGATGAACAGGCTGGTGTCGATACGGTCGCCGTCAAAGGATGCGGCGCGATAGACGCCGCCGCCAAAGTCCTTGTATTCCGCGAGGTCATCGTGCGCGATGGATTTCAGCCAGGATTGCCAGCCTGCGACATCGGCATTGTCGGCGAACAGGTAGCCATGGCCGCCTTTGACGGCAACGCGCGCCACCCAAGCATGCGCGGGCAGTTCGAGTGGCTTGCGCGACAACGCAAAGCCGCGGAAGACATATTCGTAGGGCACGATCGAGGCCGGCGTCGCCTTGTTCTCGGGCTGGCCCGAGAACGGATCGGTGACGGGCGCCACCAGCGAGCCGACGCGTGCGCCGGTCGCATTGGCCTCGCTCCAGTGGATCGGCGCGAACAGCATGCCGCGCTGCTGGCGTTCGCTGACGATGACGCGGAGCGTGCATTGCCCATAGTCGGTGGTGACGCGTGCGAAGTCGCCGTCGGCGACGCCGTATTTTGCGGCATCGTCAGGATGCACTTCGACGAACGGCTCGGGCAGATGCTGGCCGAGCCGCGGGCTTTCCCCCGTGCGGGTCATGGTGTGCCACTGGTCGCGGATGCGCCCGGTGTTGAGCCGCAACGGCCGCGCCGCGCTGGTCTCGGTCCGCAGCGCCGGAATCTCCGGCGCGATGAAACGGGCTCTGAAATCGTTGGCGAAGAAACCGCCTTCGGCGAAGAAGCGCGCTTGCGGCTCGGTCCCCTGCCGGACCGGCCATTGCACCGGCGCCATTGCGTCGAAATCGCTGTCCGACAGCGACTGCAGCGCGCCGATATCGAAGTCGCGCGCGCCCGCGTTCTCGAAGGCCGAGAGCGCGGCGTGCTCGCGAAAAATATCCGCCGCCGAGGTGAAGCTGAAGGCCGCGCCGAAGCCGAGGCGCCTGGCGACTTCGCCCATGATCCACCAATCGGGCTTGGCCTCTCCTGGCGAGGGAAGAAACGCGCGCTGCCGCGAGATGCGCCGTTCCGAGTTGGTCACCGTGCCGGATTTCTCGCCCCAGGCCTGCGCCGGCAGCAGCACATGCGCGCCCGCGTCCACCGTGTCGTTCGAGATCACGTTCTCGGAAATCACGAACAGCTCGAGCTTCTTGAGGGCTTCGCGAACACCGTCCGCGTTCGGCAGCGACACCGCCGGATTGGTGCCCATCACCCACAACGCCTTGATCTCGCCGCGCGCAATCGCCTCGAACATCTGCACCGCCTTCAGGCCCTCATGGGTGGCGATGCGCGGCGCCTTCCAGAACCGCCGCACGCGATCGATATCCGGCGGCGTGAATCCCATATGGGCGGCGAGCTGGTTGGCGAGCCCGCCGACCTCGCGGCCGCCCATCGCGTTGGGCTGCCCGGTCAGCGAGAACGGCGACGCGCCCGGCAGGCCGATCCGCCCGGTCGCGAGGTGGCAATTGAGGATGGCGTTGACCTTGTCGGTACCCTGCGCCGACTGGTTGACGCCCTGCGAATAGAGGGTGACGACGCGCGGCGTATTGGCAAACATCTGGAAGAATGTTGCGACGTCCTGCTCGGACAGGCCTGTCGCCAGCGCCGTCGCGCCGACGCTGCCGGTGATGCTGCGCGCGCGGGCGATGGCATCGTCGAAACCGGTGGTGTGGAGTTCGAAGTAGTCGCGGTCGAGTACGCCGTTGTCCGCGAGGTAAACCAGCAACCCGCTGAACAGCGCCGTATCCGTGCCTGGCCTCAATCCCAGGAACAGATCGTCGTCGCCGACGGTGTCGGTCCGGCGCGGGTCGATCACGACGATGCGCGCGCCGCGCTTCTGCTTGTTGGCGATCATGCGCTGGTACAGCACCGGATGGCACCAGGCCGCGTTGGAGCCGACCAACACCAAGAGGTCGGCCTCGTCGAGGTCCTCGTAACACCCCGGCACGGTGTCGGCGCCAAAAGCGCGGCGGTGGCCGGCGACGGAAGAGGCCATGCACAGCCGCGAATTGGTGTCGACATTGGCGCTGCCGACAAAGCCCTTCATCAGCTTGTTGGCGACGTAGTAGTCCTCCGTCAGCAACTGGCCGGAAAGATAGAACGCGACCGCGCCCGGACCGTCGCGCGCGATGATGTGCTGAAACCTATGCGCGACATGGTCGAGCGCGTCGCTCCAGGCGACCCGCTCCATGGTTCCTTTGCCGCAGCGGATCATCGGATAGAGCAGCCGGTTCGTCAGCCCGAGCGTCTCGCCAAGCGCCGAGCCCTTCGAGCACAGCCGGCCGAAATTGGCGGGATGATCGGGGTCGCCCGAGATCGCGGCCCCACCCCGCCCGTCCGGCGTCGCCAATATGCCGCAGCCGACGCCGCAATAGGCGCAGGTGGTTTTGACAGCGCGGAGATCGGGATCGACAACCGTCATGCCAGCAATCCAATCATGCCGCCTCGGAACGGATCGCGAGCGATCGGCCGAACATCATATCGGCGCGAATTCGGGCCGTCGGCTGACGCGTCCGGATCAATTCGAGATACCAGAGCGCGTCGGCGACATCGCCGATCAGCACCGCGCCGGTCAATCGCCCATCCGCGATCACGAGCTTCTTGTAAGTGCCGTGGTTGATGTCGGAGAGCACGATGGCCTCGCTGCCGTCGCCGCCCATAAAATCGCCGGCGGAGAACACGCTGACGCCGGAAACTTTCAGATTGGTCGCAACGATGCTTCCGCTGTACGACGCTTCACGCCCGGCGAGATGCCGCGCCAGCACCCTCGCCTGTTCATAGGCCGGCTCGACCAGGCCGTAGCAGAGGCCGCGATGCTCGGCGCACTCGCCGATCGCGAATACGTCGGGTGCGCCGGTCCGCAGGTGATCGTCGACCACAATACCGCGGTTGACAAGGATACCGGCTTCCCTAGCGAGCGCGATGTTCGGACGAATGCCCGCGGCAAAGATCACGGCGTCGGCTTCAAGCCGGCGTCCGTCCGCCAGTTCGACGCCTTCAACCCGCGTCTCGCCATAAATGCGCGCCGTGTTGGCGTTGAGCAAGATTTCGATGCCCTTGCTCTCGACGAGGGATTTTAATAGCGCCGCCGCGGGCACATCTAACTGCCGCTCCATAAGGCGGTCCATGAGATGCACCAGCGTGACCGGCGCGCCGGCCTTGGCGAGGCCATAGGCCGCCTCAAGGCCCAATAGTCCCCCGCCAACCACCACCACGCGCTTTTTCTGCGCGGCCAGCGTCAGCAGCAAGTCAACGTCGCGGCTGTCGCGGAACGTATGCACGCCGGCGAGATCGGCGCCGGGTACATTCAACCGCAGCGGCGACGAGCCTGTGGTCAGCACCAGTTTCGAGAACGGAATGCTCTCGTCGTTCTCGATCTTGAGTTCGCGGCGACCGACATCAATCTCGGTCGCCACGCAACCATACTTCAGGGTGACGCCGCGGTCGCGCCACCAGGACGCCGGCCGCAGCTCAATGTCCTGCGAAGTGGTTTCGCCGGCCAGCACCGACGACAGCAGCACGCGATTATAGGCAAGCCGCGGTTCGTCGCCGATCACGGCGACGGCGTAGCGGCCCAAGGCCACCTTGGCGAGTTCATCGACCAGACGGGCAGCGGCCATTCCGTTGCCGACGATGACAAGCGGTTCGCTCATGGCACGTCCTCACCTAGCCGCTTTCGTACGGACCTACGCCGCCTCGACGAAGCGATGCCGCTCGTAGAGGAATTCGAGCACGCGCTGCCGGCACTTGAGGTAGCCGGGGTTGGTCGCGAGCTCGAGCCGCTTGCGCGGACGCGCCAAAGGCACTTCCAGCACCTCGCCGATCCGCGCGCTCGGGCCGTTAGTCATCATCACGATGCGGTCCGACAGCAGCACAGCCTCGTCGACGTCGTGCGTGATCATCACGATGGTGTTGCCGAGCTTCTGGTGCAGCGCCATCACCGAGTCCTGAAGATGCGCACGCGTCAGCGCGTCAAGCGCGCCGAACGGCTCGTCGAGCAAAAGCACCTTCGGCTCCATCGCCAGCGCACGGGCAATGCCGACGCGCTGCTTCATGCCACCTGAAATTTCCGACGGGCGCTTGTCCTTGGCGTGCGCCATCTGCACCAAATTGAGATTGTGCATCACCCAGGCGTCGCGCTCCGTGCGGCTCTTGGTCGACGAAAACACCTTGTCGACGCCGAGCTTGACGTTTTCGTACACCGTCAGCCACGGCAGCAGGCTGTGGTTCTGGAACACCACCGCGCGATCCGGTCCCGGCGAATTGACCTCGCGGTTCTCCAGCAGCACGCCACCATTTGTGGCGCCGGTGAGGCCGGCGACGATATTGAGCAGCGTTGACTTGCCGCAGCCGGAATGGCCGATGATCGAGACGTACTCGCCCTTCTCGATCGTCAGGCTGATGTCCTTCAGCACCTCGGTCGTGGCATTACCGCGAGTGAAGGTCTTGTCGATGTGGTCGAGCTTCAAATAGGCCTGCATGACATGTTTTCCTTCAATTCGCCGCGGTACCGTGGGTCACGAACTTGGCTAGTCCCGCGATCATGCGGTCGAGCACGAAGCCGATGATGCCGACATAGAACAGCGCCAGGATGATTTCGCTGATGTGCGAGGAATTCCAGGCGTCCCAGATGAAGAAGCCGATGCCGACGCCGCCGATCAGCATTTCCGCCGCGACGATCGCAAGCCACGACAGGCCGATGCCGATGCGCAGGCCGGTGAAGATGTAAGGCGCCGCCGCCGGGATCATGATCTTCCCGAAAAATTCCAGCGGATTGAGCTGCACCACCGCCGCGACGTTGCGGTAGTCCTGCGGGATGTTGCGGATGCCGACCGCGGTGTTGATGATGATCGGCCAGACCGAGGTGATAAAGATGACGAAGATCGCCGACGGCTGTCCATCACGGAACGCGGCCAGCGACAGCGGCAGCCAGGCCAGTGGCGGAATGGTGCGCAGCACCTGGAACAGCGGATCGAGTCCGCGCATCGCCCACACCGATTGTCCGACCAGCGTACCCAGCGCGATGCCGACGATGGCGGCGATCGAATAGCCATACGCGACGCGCTGCAGCGAGGCGGACAGATGCCAGAACAGGCCCTTGTCGATGCCGCCATTGTCGAAGAACGGATCGAAGATCAGTTCCTTAGTGTCTTTGAAGACGCGCGACGGCGGCGGCAGGGTCGAGCCGGTGCGACGGCAGACCAGCTCCCAGAACAACATCAGGAGCGCTAGCACGATCAGCGGCGGCACGACGCGTACCGCGATCTCCTTGCCCACCTTGACGTATTTTTCGGCACGCGGCGCCGGCTTCGGCGTCATCGTCACCACCGGCGCCGCAGAGGTCGGCGAAGCGGTCGGAATGGCCACCGCGGTGGCTTCAGCTTTGATCGCAGGCATCGTCATTGAAAATGCATCTCCGTGTTCAATGAGCGGGCCGCCCGCAACCGCGCGCAGCCCGGGCTTGATCAGACTTCAACGCGCTTAATCGAAAGGGACTTCAGGTACGCAGCCGGGTTTTCCGGATCGAACACCTTGCCGTCGAAGAAGGTCTCCTTGCCGCGCGAGGTCGAAGTCGGAATCTCTGCGGCGGGGACGCCCAGCGTCTTGGCGGCTTCTTTCCAGAGATCCTCACGGTTGACCTTGGCGACCAGCGCCTTGCTGTCGAAGCCCGCTTCGTATTTGCCCCAACGGATATCTTCCGTCATGAACCAGAGATCGTGGCTCTGGAACGGATAGGAAGCGAAGTCGCGCCAGTACTTCATGATGTGCGGCGAATTCTCGACGACCTTGCCGGGGATGCCGTAGTCGAACTTGCCCGCCGAACGGTCATAAACGTCGTCGACAGGACAATTCATCCACTGCCGCTTGCCCATGATGGTGGCGAGCTCTTTCTTGTTCTCAGCCTTGTCGGCCCATTGCTGCGCCTCCATCACAGCCATCAGGATCGCCTTGGCGGCCTTTGGATACTTGTCGACCCAGGCTGCGCGCATGCCGAGCGACTTCTCCGGATGCTTGTTCCAGAGCTCGCCGGTGTTGATCGCGGTGTAGCCGATGCCCTGGTTGATGAGCTGCAGATTCCAGGGTTCGCCAACGCAGAAGGCATCCATCGTGCCCACTTTCATGTTGGCAACCATCTGCGGCGGCGGCACCACGATGGTCTCGACGTCCTTGTCGGGATCGATGCCGCCGGCGGCGAGCCAGTAACGGATCCACAGATCGTGCGTGCCGCCCGGGAAGGTCATCGCAATCTTGGCCGACTTGCCGGCGGCCTTCTTCTGCTCGAACACGGCTTTGAGCGGTGAAGAGTCAGTCCCGATCTTGAGGTTGGCATACTCCTTGGCAATCGAGATGCACTGCGCATCGAGATTGAGCCGAGCCAGAATGTACATCGGCGTCGGCACGTTGTTTTGCGTCACCTTGCCGGCCGAAATCAGATAGGGCATCGGCGTCAGGATGTGCGCGCCATCGATGCCGTTGCCTTCCGAGCCGAGCACGAGGTTGTCGCGGGTGGTGCCCCACGATGCCTGCTTGGCGACCTCGACGTCGGGCATGCCGTGCTTGGCGAAGAATCCCTTGTCCTTGGCGACGAACAGCGGCCCGGCGTCGCTGAGCGCAATGAACCCGAGCGTCGCCTTGGTCACTTCCGGACCCGCGCCTTGCGCAAACGCGCCGGCCGGGAAATTCAGCTTCGCCGCGGCGAGTAACGCCGCCGTGCCGCCGGTGGCCTTGAGGAGCTGGCGGCGGCTGAAACCGCGGCGTGAGGTCGGATGGGTAGGCTTCGTCATGGGCGTCGTTGTCCTTTGCGTCGGTGCGTTGAACGGGGCCGTCCGATTGGTGTCACCGCGCCAGGCGCAGAAGGGCGCGTTCCAGGGAGGCCCCGGAATGGCGGCGTCACAATTCGGATGAGTGGTCTCGAGGGACGGCTTCAATGGCGTCGACACAAGCTATTCAAGCTTCGTGCCAAGCCTCCCGCAGCGCAAAAATTATAATTATATCAATGTATTATTCATCTACCGCCGCTAAATCCGGCAACCAAAGAGAAACCGGTTCCGCATCCAAAATTTGCGATTCGCCCAATTCTTGTGCGGCGCACAAGAATTGGGCAAGCACAGAAACAGACGGCTTACGCGTCCTCTGAGGTCTTCGCCATCATCGGTTTCGGCGCGCTTCCCTCGCCTGGCTTCATGCGGAATTCGTAGCTCATCAGGTGCCACGGCTCGCCCGCGGGCTTGCCGTCCGGCATCGTCGGATCGGTACGCTTTTCGATTCTGGCGACCAGCTCGTCCTTGACCCCGAACACCACGTCGGAATCGAGATATTTGTCGCCGTCGATGAAGACGTGGGTGATCAGCGGCTGATAGCCGGGCGCATCGACCAGGAAATGCACGTGCGCCGGCCGCATCGGGTGACGGCCGGTCTGCACGATCATCTCGCCTACCGGACCGTCGGTCGGAATCGGGTAGCTGCACGGCAGGATGGTGCGGAAGAAGAACCTTCCATCGGCATCGGTAATGAAACGCGCCCGCGACGACGGCCCTTCAGTCGCATAAGCCGGCTTCTGGGAATCATAGAAGCCGTCATCGTCGGCATGCCAGATGTCCACCGGCACGCCGGCCAGCGGCTTGCCCTCGAGGTCGGTGACGCGGCTCTGCACGAACATCCGCTCGCCGGGTAGCGTCGCCGAAATATCGGTGCCGTGTGGCATCACCTTGTGCTCGCCGACATAGAACGGGCCGAGCACCGTGGTCTCGGTGGCGCCCTCGCGCTCCCGGTGGTTCACGGCATCGACCAGCATCGATACGCCGAGCACGTCGGACAGCAGAATGAACTCCTGCCGGATCGGGGTGCACTTCTGGCCGGTCCGCGTTAGAAAATCGATCGCATATTCCCATTCCTCGAAGGTGAGGTCGGTCTTGCGGACATAGTCGTGGAGTGATTTCACCAGTTCCTGAAGCAGGAATTTGGCGCGCGTATCCGGCGTATTGTCGAAGCTGCGGATGACGGCGGCGGTCAGTTCGGTCTCGCTGAATTGGCGCATTTTTGCTGTCCTGCGGAGATATGCGATGGCTGGAGTCAGCCTATATCACCCTTCCAGCCCACAGAAGCACGGGCCGTTGGAACACGGGACACTTTTCGGCTATCAAGGCCGCAGTCGCCAGCCGGAGATGCCGATGTTAGCCCCCGCCTCGCCCGAATCCGCCGGAATGTCCAAGGCGGCCCTCGATCGCCTCGAAAATCATCTGAAGCAGCGTTACATCGATGCCGGCCGCTTCCCGGGGACTCAGCTCCTGATCTATCGCCGCGGCAAGGTCGTCCATTCGTCCGCGCAGGGCTTTGCCGATCTCGAGCGCAAGGTGCCGGTCAAGGACGACACGATCTTCCGCATCTATTCGATGACCAAGCCGCTCACCTCCGTCGCCTTCATGATGCTGGTCGAGGAAGGCCACGTCGCGCTCGATGAGCCCGTGCACAAATACATTCCGGCATGGAAGAACCTCGGCGTGTTCGTGGCCGGTACGCACCCGGCCTTCCTGACCCGACCGCCGTCACGGCCGATGCTGATCGTGGATCTGTTGCGGCACACCTCCGGCCTGACATACGGCTTCCAACAACGCAGCAACGTCGATGCGGCCTATCGCGAGAACAAGATCGGCGAAGTCATCAAGGCCGGCACGCTGCAAAGCATGATCGACGACCTTGCAAAAATTCCGCTGGAATTTTCGCCGGGCGAGGCCTGGAATTATTCCGTCGCCACGGACGTGATCGGCTATCTCATCGGTTTGATCAGCGGCAAGCCGTTCGAGCAGTTTCTGAAAGAGCGCATCCTCGATCCGCTCGGGATGAATGATACCGACTTCTTCGTGCCCAAGGACAAGGCGCATCGGTTCGCGGCGTGTTACTCGGCCGATCCGCAAGGCGGCTTCAACCCGCTCGCCGCCGAGCGCAAGGGCACGTTGACGCTGCAGGACGACCCGGCGACGAGTTCATTCCTGTCGCCGCCCTCCTTCATCTCCGGCGGCGGCGGCCTGTGCTCGACCACGGCCGACTATCTCACTTTCTGCCGGGCGCTGCTCAATGGCGGCGAGCTCGGCGGTATCAGATTGTTAGGTCCGAAGACGCTGAAGCTGATGACGTCCAACCATTTGCCCGGCGGGGTCGACCTGCCGACGATGTCGCGCTCGCTGTTCTCGGAAGCGGCCTATAACGGCATCGGCTTCGGGCTCGGCTTCGCCGTCACCATGAACCCGGCGCAGACCTTGATTGCCGGCAGTCCCGGCGAGTTCAACTGGGGCGGTGCGGCGACAACGTCGTTCTTCATCGACCCGGTGGAAGAACTGATCACGATCTTCATGACTCAGGTGCTGCCGTCGAGCGCCTATCCCTTGCGGCGCGAGCTGCGCACCATGGTGTATGCGGCGATCACCGACAGCAATCTTTGAGGTCGGCGGCCGGGCCACACGGCGGAACCCGGCCGCTTCTCCAGTCGGCTGAATATCTTACTTATCCTCTTATTATTCTTGGCGAAGTTCGGCGGCTTCTCCTATGCTTGCCCCGATTGGCGCCGATCCGGGGCTTGCGTTGCCGAAACTCTCACTGCCAGTGCGTCTTGTTCTTCTGGTCGCGGGAACAACGCTGCCGTTGATTATTTTCGCCGCCGGCATCGTCTTCAACCATTACAAGCAGGACCGCCAGAACGCGACGCAACGGGTCCTTGAAACGGTTCGCAGCATTCGCCTCGTGCTCGACTCGGAGATGCAGCGGATCACCGGCGCACTCCAGGTGCTATCGCTGACAAACGCACTGCGCGACGGGGATTTCGAGGCATTCCGCCGCATCTGCCAAGGCTTCCTCGACCAGTATGGCGAAGGCGGCGTCGTGCTGGTTGCGAACCGCGAAGGCCGTCAGGTGTTCTCTTCGCTGACGACTGATACGGCAAACCTGCCGTTGCGCAACAACCTCGCCCTGGTCGGGAGGGTCTTTGCGGAGAAGAAGCCGGTCTATTCCAACCTGTTCTTTGGGTCGGTGAAGAAGCGGCTGATCGTAACGGTCGAAGTGCCCGTCATCGTCGATGGCGAAGTACTCTACGACATTTCCTTCAGTCCACCGATCGAGATTTTCCAGGCGATGGTCGAGCAGCAGCGGCCGAGCAAGGACTGGACGATCTCGATCTTCGACGGCGAAGGCACCAATTTCGCGCGCGTGCCTAACCCACAGGATACTGTCGGCAAGCGTGCATCGCCCTCGCTCTATACGGAGATGTTCAACAATCCGGAAACCACCCTGCCGACGGTATCGCTCGAGGGCGTGCGGCTGATTACGAGCTTTACCCGCTCCTCGCTCACCGGCTGGACCGTTGCCGCCGGCGTGGCCGAAAGCTCGCTGGTCGCGCCGCTCTGGCGCAACCTCGCGATCACGAGCGTAATGGGTGCCATACTGCTGATGGTTGGGCTCGCGTTCGCGGTGCGGATGGCAACCCAGATTGCCCGCGGCGAGATGCTCCACAATCTCCTGATCGAGGAACTCAACCATCGCGTCAAGAATACGCTCGCGGTCCTGCAGTCGATCGCCACCCAGACCTTCCGCAGCGCCAGCCGGGCGGAGCGCGAGAAATTCGAGGGAAGGCTCGGCGCGCTGGCGGAGGCACATAATTTGCTCAGCCAGGAGAAGTGGCAGGGCGCGGAGCTGCGGGAAGTGATTGCGCGGGTGCTGCAGCCCTACCTGCTCAACAATCCGGAGCGGGTGCGGATGTTCGGACCGCGGGTCCCGCTGTCGCCGCGGCTCGCCGTCGTGCTGTCGATGATCGTGCACGAGATCGCAACCAATGCCGCTAAATACGGCGCGCTATCGAACGACACCGGGACCCTCGCGGTGGACTGGGAAATCCTCGAAGAAAGCGACGGGCGCAAGTTGCGGTTGATCTGGACCGAGGCAGGCGGCCCGCCCGTCACGGCACCGGTGCAGCGTGGCTTCGGCTCGCGGCTGATCGAGCGCAGCGCGCGCGACCAGCTCGGCGGCGAAGCAACCGTCGACTTCCTGCCGCGTGGCGTCGTCTACACCGTAAGCTGCGCGCTCGACAGAGAAGAATAGCTACTTAAGCATCTCCGGCACGATCAGGCGCGGCAGGAACAGCGATACGCTGGGCCAGATAATGACGGCGGCCAATACCAGCAGCATCGGTATCAGCATGATCACCGTGTCTTTCAGCGCGTAGCGCAGCCGCACGCCGGCGATCGAGCACGCGATCATTAAGCACAGGCCATAGGGTGGCGTCACCAGTCCGAACGCCAGCGACACGATCGAGATGATCGCAAACTGAACGGGGTGCAGGTCGACCGACTTCGCCAAGGGTTCCAGCACGGTGCCGACGATCACGATCGCCGGAATGGCGTCGAGGAAACAGCCTACGACCAGGAAGCAGAACGCGATGAAGAAGCCGGCCGCGACCGCGCCCATGCCCCAGGTCGAAACGTTGGCCAAGAGCTCCTGCGGTATCTTGTAATAGGCCAATAGCCAGCCGAACGCGCTCGCGGTGCCGACGCAGAACAGCGCAACGCCTGCCAGGCGCCCGGTGTCGAGTAGCGCCTTGTAGAGTTCGCGCGGTCCGGTTTCGCGGTAAAAGAACGCCGACAGCACCACGGAATAGAGCACGGCGACGCAGGCGGATTCGGTGGCGGTAAACCACCCGAGCAGGATGCCGCCGACGATGATGAACGGCGTCATCAGCGCCGGTATCGATCGCCAGATGGCGTAGCCGATGTCGGCCCAGCTCGATTTCGGGTAGGTCGGATAGCCCCGGCGCACCGCGTAGACATGGACGGTGGCCATCTGCGCGCCCGCGATCAACAGGCCAGGGACGATGCCGGCCAGATACATCGCTGCGATCGAGGTCGAGATCAATCCGCCCCAGACGATCATCAGGATCGAGGGTGGGATGATGACGGCGAGCACCGCCGATACCGCCGTGATGGCGATCGAAAACGAGAGGTCGTAACCTTCCTTGATCTGGGCATCGATGAATATCTTGGACTGGCTCGCGGCGTCCGCAGTGGAAGAGCCGGAAATGCCGGCAAAGAACACCGACAGCACGACGTTGATCTGCGCCAGCGAGCCCGGCCAATGCCCGACCATCGAGCGCGACAACGCCACCAGGCGGTCGGTGATGCCGCCGATGCCCATCAGGTTGGCGGTCAAGAGGAAGAAAGGCACGGCGAGCAGGATGAACGAGTTGTAGGCGTTGAAGGTCTCCTGCGCGAGCGACATCATCGACAGGCGGGGCTCGATCAGCAGGATCGGTACGCAGGCAAGACCGAGCGCAAACGCCACCGGCACGCGCACGATGAGCAGGCCAACGAAAACGCCAAACAGCACCAGTGCGGCCTCTCCGGCGGAAAGTACATTACCACCGTTCATCGGCTCGCCCCGACCAGAATTTTCAATTCGTCGACGATCTGTTCGCCTGCAAAGACGATCCACGTCACACCCGCGACGGGCCATGCGACATGAATCATCCAGAGCGGTAGATCGGCCAGTTCCGACGTTCGGTTCCAGGCGAAGCGCGTGAATTCAAGGCCAGCCCACACGAATACCAGCGCCATCGCCAACACGCCGAGACGCGCGACGATCCGCACCGCGGCTTCCGCCCGCCGCGACAGGGTGGGCCAGACGTCGACCTCGAAATGCTGCGCCTCCCTGATCCCGACCATGGCGCCGATCATGATGGTCCAGATGAACAGGAAGCGCGCCATCTCCTCGGTCCAGATGTAGGACGGAATGAACGGCGTGTAGCGCGAGATGACCTGCAGGGTGACCGGAACGACCAGAATGCCGACACATGCCGCGAGCAAGATTTCGAGTAATTTCGCATAGACCGCCGTCGCTCGTCGCCATAGCGACGGGTTCGGCGGCATCGACATTTCAGTCATCATGGCTCCGGAAGGTAACGATCACGGAATGGAGCAAGCCGCATGGCTTGCCCCAGTTCCTGTCGCTCGGCGCGACAAATATCAGGCGACGTTGATCTTCTCGAAGATGGCTTCGGCGCCGATTTCCTTGGCATAGGTGGCCATCACGGGATCGGCGAGCTTCTTCATGGCATCGCGCTCTTCGAACGGAACGCGCTTGAGCTTGCCGGCCTTTTCCAGCGTATCGAGCTTGACGACCTCCTCGCTCGACTCGAGCTGACGGCCATAATCGCCGGCTTCCTTGCCGGCCTTCATGATCGCGTCCTGCAAGTCCTTCGGCAGGGTCTTCAACGTCTTCACCGAGAAGCAGATCGGCCGGATCGATACTGCGTGCTGCGTCAGATTGAGGTGCGGGGCGACTTCGTAGAACTTCATCGCCTCGACGCCGGCGGCCTCGTTTTCGCCCGCCGAGATCACGCCGTTCTGGATGGCGTTGTAGACCTCGTTGTAGGCGATCACCGTCGGGCTCATGCCGACGGCTGCAAACGTCTTCGACCAGATCGGAGCGCCCTGCACGCGCACCTTGAGGCCTTTGAGATCGGCGAGGTTCTTGAGCGGCTTGTTGGCGAAGATGTTGCGAATGCCGCCGCCCGCATAGCCGATCAGGACGACCTCCGCCTTGGTCGCGATTTCGTCGGCCACAGGTGCCAGAATATTCTTTTCGACTACCTTATTCATGTGCTCGATGCCCTTGAACACAAAGGGTGCATCGATGAAGGGAGCCGCCTTGGCGAAGGTCGACATGTGGGCCGGCGAGACGATGCCGTAATCGACCGCCTTGCCCTGCGACATGTACTCGAAATACTGCTTCTCGAGACCGAGCGACGAATTCTTGTGCAGCGTGAAGTTGACCGGCTTGCCGTAGTACTTCTTTACCAGCTCTTCGAACCTGGTCAGCGCCTTGGTGAAGGCGTGATCGTCGTTGAACTGCACCGCCCCGTTGAGGGTAACGGGCGCCTGTGCCCTGACGATCGATGGCACGCCCAGGACGCCGGCCGCAGCCGTCGCACCAAGGCCCGCAAGTAGGGTTCTTCGTTTCATAGCTTCCTCCCCAGTAACGCCTGTCCCTTGTAAGCGGGACTTTGGCCTGGCCGACGACGCGGCCACTACCGCAAAGCGTATGCAAAACGGTGCGATGGTGGAAGCCAATTTAAGTAGTACCCCAGGCCAATAAGCCGCAGACGGCCCGGCCGGTGATTGCGACCAATTTGGGCAAATCCCGGCTCGAGCCGAACCTTGGGTCCCCCGGCCAGTAGCCGTAAGCGCCCCGACACAGCTTCGCGGGATGCGCGTCGCTGCGCGACATCGGTCTATCCGTGGATGCCGCCGGCACGGTGCAACCGACACGCCGCAAATATTGCGCGATGTCGGATCCGGCCCGTCCCGCGTGCAAGGCGTTCCCGTTCGAATGAGGCTGCGCCATATCGATTTGCAGAATTCCGATAGCGTGGCGAGCGCGCGGCTTGCTGCTATTTCCCAGCACGCCAGATCCGAAAGCGGAGCTGAACTCTGCTGCATTTTATCAGGCATCAGTGTCCGCGGAAACTTTTAGCAACAACCGCCGATGCGCTGCGAACGACTGCACGATCAGCCCGCGCTCCCCGTAGAAATCCGGTACTTGATCCCGACACAGTAAGCATGCCGGCCAAAATCTGTGGCCTTTGAACTCGCGGTGGTTGTGGTTTGTCGAATATTTTGCCAAATGTAATGGGCGGGGTTTTGCCAACACGCCCCGGGCGCCGACAGCTTTAGGTAGTTGGCGGCGCCGGTATCAGGATGCTTCCCATGCGCAAAAGCGTTTGGCTACCATCCCGCAATCTCTCAGGAATTCCGTGGTTCCCTATACCAACTCACGGACCGGACTGACTTTAACGCGGTACATATGGATGAACCCCTGACCTACTTTTGCCAGGGTTTCCCGATCGAAGGACGGTAAAACCAGAATGAACAGATCAGCAGCGAAAAAGATGAAACAGCGCAGCGCCGGCAAACCCGATATCGAATTGGGCAAGCGGATTCGCCTGCGGCGTGTGGAACAGAAAATCTCGCAAGCGGAGCTTGGCGACAAGCTCGGCGTCAGCTTCCAGCAGGTTCAGAAGTACGAGAAGGGCGTCAATCGTGTCGGCGCTGCTCGTCTTCAGCAAATCGCTACCGCGCTCGACGTGCCGGTGACGTTCTTCTACGACGGCGACGGCAAGGCGCGGGAAGTCGAGAGCCTGCTCTTCCTGGACAGCGCGTTCAGCCTGAGGCTGCTTCGTGCCTACAGCAAGATCAAGGACCAGACTGTACAGCGTCAGTTGGTGTCGTTGATGGAATCGATCGCCGCCAACGAGGGCTAGGCATAATCTCGCCTGGATCGCAGCACCGCGGACCCGATCATTCGCGCGAGAAATCGCCGGGTAGCCTGTTGCTGCGCTGGGCCAAATCTTGAGCTGGCCGGGACCATACCCGTGCGACGCCATCAGGATGGGGATGGCGGAGTCCGGACGCACCGCAGCGAAAAGCCGACGCGGCAGGTCTCTGACGACTACCGCCGGTTCGACCATCAACAACGACTGCATCACCGTCACGCCGATATTCCCTCACACGCAATGCGCGTGAGCCCGCTCCTGCCCTCACGACCGCGCCTG
This sequence comes from Bradyrhizobium sp. AZCC 1577, assembly GCF_036924575.1. NCBI lineage: Bacteria > Pseudomonadati > Pseudomonadota > Alphaproteobacteria > Hyphomicrobiales > Nitrobacteraceae > Bradyrhizobium > Bradyrhizobium sp. AZCC 1577. The sequence continues at coordinate 3,159,253 of NZ_JAZHRQ010000001.1, read as the reverse complement.
ACGACCTCCCCCATTGCCCCGCGGCCTCTGCTGGTCGCACGTGCAAAGGCGGCAATTGACCTCGGCGCGACGCTTGTCCGACAATGGACGAAGCCTCACGCGTGAAAGCCGCAACCGATGCTCGACATCGCCAAAACTGCCGAAATGTCCTATGCCGACGGCAAGATCCTGCAAAGCGTCAGCGATGGCGTCGGCGTCATCACCTTCAACAATCCCGACAAGCGCAATGCGATGTCGCTCGAAATGTGGGAAGGCCTGGGCCACGCGCTGACCGAACTGCGCGACGACGCCGACGTGCGCGTCGTGATCCTGGTCGGCGCCGGCGACAAGGCCTTCGTCTCGGGCGCCGACATCAGCCAGTTCGAAAAGACTCGCCATAATGCGGCGGCGTCGGAAGAATATTCCAAGCGGAGCGAGGCGCAACGCGCGCTGCTCGCAAGTTACCCCAAGCCGACGATTGCCTGCATTCGGGGATTTTGCCTCGGCGGCGGCATGCAGGTCGCGATGCTCACGGACATCCGGATCGCCTCCGACAACAGCCAGTTCGGCATTCCAGCCGCCAAGCTCGGCATCGCCTATGGCTATGACGGCCTCAAACATTTGGTCTCGCTGGTCGGGCCGTCCTGTGCGCGGCTCATCATGTACACGGGCATGCGGATCGAGGCCGCCGAAGCCCTGCGGATCGGGCTGGTCGACCGCGTGCTGCCGGACGGCGAATTATGGGACGCCACCATGGAGATCGCGCGCACCATCTCCGGCAATGCGCCGCTGGCGATCAAGGCCGCCAAGATCACCATCGCCGAGGTGCTGAAGGACGAAAGCAAGCGCGATATGGATGCGATCAAAGAGATCGGCCGCGCTTGTATGGATAGCGAAGATTTTCGCGAGGGCCGAACGGCTTTCATGGAAAAGCGCAAGCCGCAGTTCAAGGGGAAGTAACGCTCACAAAGGGCGAATGAGCGAAATCCTATCCGCGTCATTGCGAGCGAAGCGAAGCAATCCACTTCTCCGCTCCAACAACGGTGGGGCCGCCTTTTACAACGCAGCCAGCACCGCCTTCGTGATATCCGCCGTGCCGTTGTTGCCGCCGAACTCCATCGGCCTGATTCCTCCCGCATAGGCCTTGTCGACCGCGCGTTCGATGCGTTCACCGGCCTCAGTGGCGCTTTCCAGCCCGTGCTTGTCGGCGAGCCAGTCCAGCATCATCGCGGCCGACAAGATCATCGCGGTAGGATTGGCCTTGCCCTGCCCCATGATGTCGGGCGCGGTGCCGTGGCACGGCTGGAACACGGCGTAGCGGTCGCCGATATCGGCCGAGGGCGCCATGCCTAGCCCACCGATCAGGCCGGCGGCGAGGTCGGAGAGAATGTCGCCGAACATGTTCTCGGTCACCATCACGTCGAAATCCCAGGGCCGCTTCACCATCATCAGCGAGCAGGCATCGACATAGAGCCGGTCGGCCTTGACGTCCGGATGGCGCTTGGCGGCTTCATCGAACATCTCGCGAAAGAACGCGAACGCCCTGAACACGTTGGCCTTGTCGACGCAGGTCAGGCCGCCATTTGCCTTCCCGCGCGCCTTGCGGCGTTCGGCGAGGCGGAACGAGAATTCGAACAGCCGCTCCGAGGTCTTGCGGGTGATGACGAGCGTCTCGCGCGCCTCCGCGTCCGTGACGACGCCCTTGCCCATCGAGGCGAACAGGCCTTCGGTCGATTCCCGGATCAGCACGAGGTCGATGCCGCGCTGATCGGCGCCGACGATCGGGCTCGGCACGCCCGGGATCAGCCGCGCCGGGCGCACGCCGGCATAGAGATCGAAATGGAAGCGCAGTTCGATCTGCGGGGCGATCTCGGTGTTGTCAGGGTAGCGTACCGACGGCAGGCCGCAGGCGCCGAGCAGGATGGCGTCCGCCTCTTCGCACAGCCGCACGGTGCTGTCGGGCATGGATTTTCCGGTCGCGAGATAATTGTTGGCGCCGGCCGGTGCCTCGGTGAAGCGAAACTTCAGCTCGCTCGTCGCCTCGATCTTGCGCAGAACTTCCAGCGCCGGCGCCATCACTTCAGGGCCGATGCCATCGCCGCCGAGCACGGCGATGTGGAGTGCGTTATTCGCGGACATGGGGGTTCCTTAGAGTGTTCGGACAGAGGTATTCCCGTCATTGCGAGCGAAGCGAAGCAATCCATCTCGCGGTATCACGGATCGATGGATTGCTTCGTCGCTTCGCTCCTCGCAATGACGGCGGGGCTTCTACGGCGTCAGCACCGCGCGGCCGACCAGTTTGCCCTTCTGCAAATCGGCGAGCGCTTCGTTGGCTTTCGCGAGCGGCATCGTCGTCACTGGAATCGGCGCGATCATCTTGTTTCGAACGAGCTCGAGCAATTCCTTGGTCTCGCGTAGGTTGCCGACATAGCTGCCCTGGATCGTGATCGCCTTGATCGGGATCAGCGGCAACGCAAAGGTCGCGCCGCCGCCGAACAGGCCGACGATGACGAGCTTGCCGCCCTTGGTGAGGCAATCGAATCCAAGCTGCGTGGTCTGCGCGTTGCCGACGAGATCGATCACGGCGCGAATGGGTTCGCCGGCCTTTTTCGCGAGCTGCTCCAGCGCGTCCGGCGCCTTGCCGTCGACGGTTGCAAGCGCACCGGCGGCCTCGGCCGCTTCGCGCTTGCGCGCATCGATGTCGACGACGATGGCGCCCTTGCCGCCCATCGCCTTTAGCAGCGACAGCGCCATCAGGCCGAGGCCGCCGGCGCCGAAGATGACGATCGGCGAGTTGAACGCGAATTCGACCTTCTTCAGCGCGCTATAGGTGGTGACGCCGGAACAGGCATAGGGCGCGGCGGTGACGGGATCGAGTCCCTTCAGGTTCAACAGATATTTCGGGTTCGGCACCGTCATGTGGTCGGCATAGCCGCCGTCGCAATAGACGCCGAGCGAGTTCGGCTTGACGATGCACATGTTCTCGTCGCCGCCCACGCAGGTAGCGCATTTGCCGCAGCCGAGCCAGGGATAGACCAGCGCGACGTCACCGACCTTGAGATCGCCTTTGTCGGCAGCGGTAACGTCGGGCCCGAACGCCACGACCTCGCCGACCGTCTCGTGGCCCATCGTGCGCGGCAGCGATACGCCGCGGTCCTTCAGCGACAGCGGCTTGCGGCCATGGCCGAGATCGTAACCGCCTTCCCAGATGTGGAGATCGCTATGGCAGACGCCGGCGGCCTTCACCTTGATCAGCACCTGCGTATCCGTGGGCTGCGGCGTCTCCTGATCCACCTCTTTCAGCGGTGCGTTGAACTCAGCGACCTGAAAACTCTTCATCGCTTCTCTCCCGTCATTCTTGTTCTTGAACCATTTCTTGGGCGCTAGATACTTCTTGAGAACGGACATTGCCACGTCCGTCCCATCGAGACAAACGCGGACGGCGCTCCCCGGGGTATTCAGATCAGCGGGTGATGGCAAGCCACGAACTGGCCCGGCGCCACAGTGCGCAGTTCCGGCATCTCGTCGCTGCATCGTTGATCCGCGCGGGGACAGCGGGTGCGAAACCGGCAGCCGGACGGCGGCGCGATCGGCGACGGCGGCTCCCCCACGGGTACGGTCTCGGCGGGGCGCACATCCGGGTCGGGCATCGGAATTGCCTCGATCAGGAGGCCGGTATAGGGATGCGCCGGCCTGGCGAAGAGCTGCTCGGAGGGACCAACCTCGCAGAGACGCCCCAGATACATTACCGCGACGCGGTCGCTCACGGCTTTCACCACCGCGAGATCGTGCGCAATGAACAGCAACGTCAGCCCGAACCGGACCTTCATCTCCTCGAGCAGATTGAGGATCTGGGCGCGTATCGATACATCGAGCGCCGAGACCGGCTCGTCGCAGACGATGAACTCGGGATTGAGAATGAGCGCGCGCGCGATGCAGATGCGCTGGCACTGGCCGCCGGAAAATTCATGCGGCAGCCGTCCGACGACGAGCGTCGGGTCAAGCCCGACCGCGCTCAGCACCTCGTAGACAAGCCGCTTGCGCTTCTCCGGATCCTTCACACCCGCGATCACCAGCGGCTCGGCGACGATATCGCCGATCTTGCGGCGCGGGTTGAGCGAGGCGATCGGATCCTGGAAGATCAACTGCACGCGCCGGCGCATCAGCCGCAAGGCATCGCCTTGCATCGTCGTGAGATCGTGGCCATCGAACAGCACACGCCCGGCGGTTGGGCGGCGCAGTTGCAGGACGGCGCGGCCGAGCGTCGATTTCCCGCAACCGGATTCGCCGACCAGACCCAGCGTTTCGCCGCGGGCGATCTGCAAGGAGACGCCGGACACGGCGTGAACGATCCTGGAACCGACCGGATATTCGACGACGAGATTGTCGACTTCGAGCAACGCGTCAGACGAAATCGATGGAGCGGATTGCGGCATCATGCGTTGGCATCCGCGTGGGCTTCTATCGGGTGGAAACAGGCGAACTGATGGACCTTCGTCTCTGCCGCCTCGAGCTCCGGTTTCTCGTTCTGGCAGCGGGCCACCGCGTAGCGACAGCGCGGCGAGAACGAGCAGCCCTTCAGCGGCCGCGTCGGATCTGGCGGACGTCCCGATATCGCCGGCAGCGGCGTGTGAGGCGCGGCATCGAGTTTGGGGAGCGCCGCCAGAAGCGCTTCGGTATAGGGCATCCGCATCTTCTTGAACAAGGCAGGCGTCGGCGCGCGCTCGACCACGCGGCCGGCATACATCACCGCGACCTCGTCGGTACGCCCGGCGACGACGCCGAGATCGTGGGTGATGATGATCATCGCCATGTGCCGGCGGCGCTGCTCCCGCGCCAAGAGATCGAGGATCTGCGCCTGGATCGTGACGTCGAGCGCGGTGGTCGGCTCGTCGGCGATCAGGAGTTTTGGTTCGCACGACAGCGCGATCGCTATAGCAACGCGCTGCCGCATCCCGCCGGAGAGCTGATGCGGATACTGCGCCAGCCGCTGCTCCGGCGCCGGGATGCCGACCGCCGCGAGTAGTTCGACGCTGCGTCTGGTGGCGGCGGCGTCGTCCAGTTCGAGGTGCTCCTGCAATGTCTCGATCAACTGCGTCCCGATCGTGAGCACCGGGTTGAGCGAGGTCATCGGATCCTGAAATACCACCGCCAGCGACCGGCCGCGCAGCTTGCGCAGTTTCTCCGGCGGAAGCTGCAGCAGGTCCTGCCCGTCGAACATCACCCGGCCGGAGAGCTTTGCCTTCTTCGGCAGCAATTGCAGGACCGCCCGCGACAGCATGGTTTTGCCGCAGCCGGATTCGCCGACGATACCGAGCGTGCGCCCGGCGCCGACGGTGAGGTCGACATGATCCACCGCGCGCAGATTGCCGCGCGGGGTCGGAAGGTCGACGACGACATCTTCGACAGAAAGCAACACGTTGTCCGTCACAGCGCGCCCTGCCGTGGATCGGTAAGCGCACGCAGCGCGTCGCCGATGAGATTGAATGACAATACGGTCAGGAACATCGCAATCGCCGGAAAGAAGGCGAGCCGTGGCGCGACTTCGAGGCTCTCGCGCCCCTCCCCGATCATACTGCCCCAGCTCGAGATCGGCGGTGGCACGCCCAGCCCGAGGAAAGACAAGGCGCCTTCGACCACGATGAGGACTGCAACGCCGAGCAGGAAGAAAGCCAACAGCGGCAACATGACATTGGGCAAGAGTTCGCGCAGCAGGATGCGCGCATGTGTTGCCCCCAACGCCTGGGCCGCGATCACGAATTCGCGCCGCGCCAGCGTGAGAGTCGCCGCCCGCGCCACGCGCATAAAGGCGGGAACGCTGAGCACACCGAGAATGCAGGTCAGATAGAAGATCGATTGCCCGAGAAAGGCGGTCACGGCCAGCGCCAGGATCAAAGGCGGAAACGCCAGCAGCACATCCATGCTGCCGACCACCATCGTTTCGAACCGTCCACGGAAGTAGCCTGCGAGCATGCCAAGTGCGCCGCCGATGATGAGCCCAATCACCGACGCGCATATCCCGACCACCAGCGAAATCCGCGCCCCGTAAATCAATCTTGATAGCTCGTCGCGGCCAAGGCCGTCGGTCCCCAACCAATGCTCAGCAGAGATTGGCGCACGCCGCTCCAGCATGTCCATGTCGGTTGGGCTCGGCAGCGGCAGCACGGGCGCAAGGATCGCGACCGCGAACATAAAGACCACCCAGCCGATTGCGATCCAGAACAGCGCTCCCAGCCGGCGTCCCCGCTTTGCCGGTTGCGCAGCCGCGCCTTCGTCGATCGTGAGTTCAAGCGTGGCCATGGCGAATCCTGGGATCGAGAACGGCGTAGAGCAGATCGACGATGAAGTTCACGATGACGAAGCCGGCAGCGACCATCAGCACCACGCCCTGCAGGATGATGAGGTCGCGGGTATAGATGGCGCCGACCAGCAGCCGGCCAATTCCCGGAAGCGCGAAGATCGTCTCGACGATGACGGCGCCGCCGATCAGCCGCCCGATATTGATGCCGGTGATCGTAACCAGCGTAAGCGACGAAGGTTTCAACGCATGCACAAACAGGATGCGCGAGGCCTTCAAGCCCTTGGCCTTCGCCAGCGCGATATAGTCTTCCTGCAGGGTTGCGATCATGTCGGACCGCAGCACGCGCATGATGCCGGGCCATTCGGCGAGCGCCAGCGTCAGCGCGGGCAGCACCATGAAGCGTAGGTTTGCGGCCGGGTCTTCGGCAAACGGCACGTAGCCCGTCGCAGGCAGCCAACGCAGCTCCACCGCAAACAGATAGATCAGCAGGATCGCGGAGAGGAAAGCCGGCACCGAAAGCATGGCAAAGGCGCTGCCGGTCATGAAGCGGTCGAACGCGCTGCCGCTGCGGGCGGCGCACACGATCGCCAGGGGAACGCCGATGACGAGGCCCATGATCTCGGCCAGGATCATCAGTTCGAGCGACACAGGCAATCGTTCGGCGACGGCCTGCAACACGGTTTGCCCGGTGCGGAACGACCGCCCGAAATCGCCCTGCAGGATGTTACCGAGCCAGCCGAAGTAACGTATCCAGATCGGCTGATCGAGTCCCATGTCCTTGCGAAGCGCCGCAACATTCTCCGGCGTCGCCTGATCGCCGAGGATCGTATAGGCGAGATCCCCCGGCAGCAACGAGGCAATCAAGAACGTCAACAGCGATACAGCGATCAGGACCGGTATTAGGTACAGAAGCCTGCGCGCCACAAAGAGCAGCATGGAAAGATTATTCCAGCCAGGTGTTAGATACGTCGATCACTCCGCTGTACATTTTTGGCAAGCCCTTAAGCTTGGCGCTCGACAGCGCGTAATAGGTGTTCTGGAAGGTCCAGAACCAGATCGCTTCTTTGTTGATGATACGGCTGATAGCGCAATAGTCCTCGATGCGCTTGTTCGTATCGGCCGTGGTGCGTGCGCGCTCGAGCAGTTTGTCGAGTTCTGGATTCGAATAGTTGGCAAGCGCAACCGGGCTGCCGGTGCGGAAATTGGCATACATCTGGATGTCAGGATCGGCGAGATCGATGATTCGCCAAGGAGTCAGTTGAAACTGGCGCATGAACGCACGCGGCGGGATGGTGGCCTGATCGACCTGTTCTATCTCCATGTTCGCGCCAGCCCGCTTCCAGAACTGTTGCAACACCTGGCCAACGGTTCGCCCCCGTGGCGTCGCCGTAACGAGCATCTTGAAATCGACGGGCTTGCCATACTCCTTGATCAGCGCCTTGGCCTTCTCAAGGTCTTCGGGAAGTGCACCATCCTCTTTGCATTTCACCCAGGAGCCGTCGCCGTAGGGGTTGCTGGCAGGTTTTGCGAGGCCATTGGTGATCGCCTGCGACATCTTCTTGCGGTCGAGTGCCATCACCAGCGCCTGGCGCACGCGCACGTCGTCGAACGGTGCGACCTTGGTGTTGAAGGCGTAGACCTGCGCGCCGGAGCCGACATAGGTGTGCACGGTAAGCTTCGGATCCTTCTGCGCCTTCATGATGTTGTCGGCATCGTATTCGTCGTCCCAGATGATATCAGCTTCGCCGGATTGCAGGCTGGCAAAGCGTGACTGCGCGTCCGGCAGCGGCTTGAGGACGATGCGGTCGAGATAGGGGCGGCCCTTGTTCCAGTAGTCCGGATTTTTCTCAAGCACCATGCGGTCGCCCGCGCTCCATGACTTCAGGATATAAGGACCGGTGCCGACGGGATTGCGGTTGTAGTCATCGCCCTTGGTCTTCCACGCGGTTGGCGATTGCACCGAATTGTTGACGCTGGCAAAGCTCACAAGTGCCGGCATGTTCAGCTGTGGGTCGTTCAGATTATAGACCAGCGTCAGCTCATCGGGCGCCTGCACGTTGTTGACGTAGGCGATGTAAAAGGCACAGCGGCACTTGTTGGCAGGGTCTTTCTGCCGATCGAAATTTTCCTTAACCGCTTGGGCGTTGAAGGGTGTGCCGTCGTGGAATTTAACGCCAGGTCGCAGCTTGAAGGTCCAGGTCTTGAAGTCCTCGGAAGGAGTCCAGGACAGCGCGAGTTTCGGTTGCACAGCGCCCTTATCGTCCAGAGTCGTTAGCGTGTCGAAAATCGCCGCTGCTGCAGCTCCGGCCGAGGTATCGAATACGCCGACTTTCAGGGGATCGAAACCGGGGATATCAAGCTCGAGGCCGAAGGTAATGCTTCCGCCCTTTTTCTGCGCGCTGGCAGGCATTGCTGACAACGCCACAGCAAATCCCGCCACAAGAAATATTCGCGCGAGCGCGCTCGAACGGATCGCCGCTTTCATGGATGTTCCCTCCGATATGCCGTTCGTCCGGTATTCCGGATCGTCGATGTCTATCGGAGATTGTCCGGAAACGCCGTCGCGGGCAAGGGCGTTTGCAAGCCGCGGATGAAAAGCCGCAGCATCGACACCCTTGCGTCGCGACGCGCGCCGTCAGACGTTCGCAGACACCTGCGCCTTTCCGGCGAAGGATGCGATTTCATCCTCCGACAGACCGGTCTCTTTCAAGTAGGCACGCGTGTGCTCGCCGAGCGTCGACATGCGCTTCGCCGCCGACACGTTGGCGCCCGACATGCGGAACGGCAGATTGAGGACCTTGAAGGTGCCGCCACCGTCCTCGACCTCCGCCAACGCACCGCGATGGGAGATCTGCGGATCGCGGAGCGCCTCGGCGACCGTGCGATAGGCCGACGAAGGCACGCCGTACTCATTGAGCGCAGCAAGGCACTGGTCGGTCGTCACCGTGCGCGACCATGCCTCCACGCCTTCTATCAGGCTCGTCCAGTTTTCCCGGCGGTCGGAATATTTCGCAAAGCGCGGATCGCTCACCCACTCCGGATGACCGATCACCTGCATCAGGCTCTGGAAGGTTTTCTCGCTAGCGATCGCCATCATCACATAGCCGTCGGTCGTCTCGATCGGGCCGAACATCGGCCGCTGCGTCGGCTTCACCTCGAATTGCGACCATTGCAGTTCGTTCAGCGTCAAGCTCAGCATGGATTCCAGCATCGAGACATCGATATGCTGGCCCTGCCCGGTTGCCGTGCGCTGATACAGCGCCGCCGAGATCGCGCCGAATGCGTAGACGCCGGTAAGCACGTCGGCGTGATAGATGCCGCAATAGTCCGGCCGGCTTCGTCCCGGCTGGTAGGCCAGATGCGCCATCTCATAGCCTGATGCCGCGTGAATCACCGGCGCATAGGCCGGCAGCTCCGCCGACGGCCCGGTCTGGCCGTATCCGGAGATCGAGCAATAGACCAGTTTCGGGTTGAGGCCGTGCAGCGAGGCATAATCGAGCTTCAATCGCCGCATCACGCCGGGGCGAAAATTCTCCACCAGCACGTCAGCGGTCGCGACCAATCGGCGAACGGCCTCGACGCCCCTGGGCGATTTCAGATCGAGCACCAGGCTGTTCTTGCCGACGTTGAGCTGACCGAAGGCGGTCGAACAATTATTCCGCACCGGCGGACGAGTCCGCATCGTCTCGCCATCCTCGGTTTCAATCTTGATGACCTCGGCGCCCATATCGGCTAGCATGCGCGTGCAGTGAGGCCCGGCAATCGTGGTTGAGAAATCGAGGACGCGCAGGCCTGCGAAGCTGCCTGTCACATTCCTCTGCTCGTTACCGGCTATCGTCATTCTCGTGTAGCTCCTTGGGCCTAACGGCACTTGTTGTTGGCGCGGCGTGACCCTAATGGGCGCCGCCGCGGCAGGAAAGCCTTTCGCATTAGGAACCGATAGCTAGGGCCCGGCATTATCGACAGTAGACTGGACCCTTAGAGTAAACTGGACCCTTTCTTGCATTTCCTCTCATCAGAGGCTGGTAGAGGGCATTCCTTTGAGAGTCTTATTCATCACTACGGAAATGGATGATTTCGTCAGGGTAGGCGGGCTTGCCGCCGTGTCCGCCGCCCTGCCCCGGGCGCTTCGTCGACGAAGCGACGTCCGGGTCATGCTGCCCGGCTATCGGGACGTCGTCGAGCAACTCACCCACATTGATATTGTTGGACAATGTGACGTGCTGGCGGAGATGCCGGCCTGCTCGGTCGGGCGGGCAGCGACCAAGGACGGCCTGCCGGTCTACGTCCTGCTCTGCCCGCAATTGTATGACCGGCCCGGCAACCCCTACGGCGATGAATCCGGCCGCGACTGGCCCGACAACGACATCCGCTTCGGGCGTCTTGCATCTGCTGCCGCCGAACTTGCCTTGGGCAACGTGGACAAGAATTGGGCAGCGGATCTGGTGCACGCCAATGACTGGCAGGCTGCATTGACGCCGGCCTACCTGGCCTGGAAGGATGCAAAAGTTCCTTCGATCCTGACCATCCACAACCTCGCCTATCAGGGACTGTTTCCAGCGGACTCGCTGCGCCGCATCGGGGCGCCCGAAAGCTCCTTCCACATCGACGGGCTCGAATTCTACGACCACGTGTCGTTCCTCAAAGGCGGTCTCGTCTATGCCTCGCATCTGACCACCGTCAGCGCGACCTACGCAAAGGAGATCACGACGCGCGAGCTCGGCTGCGGGCTCGAAGGCCTGCTGAAGCGCCGCTCGGACGCCGACCAACTGACCGGCATCCTGAACGGCATCGACGAAAGCTGGGATCCGCGCGCCTGCGCACAATTGGCGCAGACCTTTGGCGCCGGCGATTGGGAGGGCAAGCAGGCCAACGCGAACTATGTCCGCAAGCAGTTTGGCCTGGCGGTGTCACGCGGGCCGATTTTTGCGCTTGTCGCCCGCCTCGTCCACCAGAAGGGCGTCGACCTCGTATTGTCAGCCGCCGACAAAATCATCGATGCCGGCGGCCAGATCGTCGTGACCGGCAGCGGCGAACCCCACATCGAGAAGGCGCTGGTCGAGGCACATCTGCGCCGGCCGGACGCGATCGGTGTCGTCATCGGCTTCAACGATGGACAGGCGCGGCGGATGTTTGCCGGCAGCGATTTCACGCTGATGCCGTCACGGTTCGAGCCGTGCGGGCTGAGCCAGATGTATGCGCAGCGGTTCGGATCGCTGCCGATCGGTCATCAGACCGGCGGGCTGGCGGAGACCATCAAGGACGGCGAAACCGGATTCCTGTTTGCGAAGCCGTCGCCGGAGTCGTTCCTCGGCGGCGTGCGGCGGGCGTTCGAAGCCTTCCGCGCCAAGGACCGCCTCGACACGATGCGACGCAACGCAATGGCACGATCGTTTAGCTGGGACCTTTCGGCCGCCTGCTACAACGCGCTCTACCACAAGACGGTCGCGCCTTCGATCGCCGCGTAACTCGAGCTACTCCGCCGCTTCCGGCATCGCCTCCGTCTGCTCATGGAGGATGACGCCGGAGAGCGGATCGAACTCGCCGACCCAGGGCTTCTTCTCGAGCACTGCTTTGGTATGGCGGTAACCGGCGTCCCAGCGCTGCATGATGCCGGATGGGCTGAAATCGATGTCCTTGGTGTGGTCCTCCCGGCTGAGCTGCGGCGCAAGCAGCCGCACCACATGCATCCGGGTCGGGCAGCCATAGCCCGTCAGTTCCCTCACCGCCTCGCTGTTGCGCTCGGCCTCCGGCAGGCGCGCGGCGAGCTGGTTGATGACGTGGCGCAGGCGATGGGCCTGCTGCTGTCGCGCGATGTGACTGGCGATCCGGCTTGAATACTGCACGTCCTTGTGCCGGTTCAGCACCTCCGCCATCGTGGTCGGCTCGGCGCCGGACGGATTCCAAAGATGCACGGCGAAGATCAGCGAGTTCTTGCGCGGATTATCGTCGAAGACAGCCTCCGTCGGCGTATTCGATAAGATGCCACCATCCCAGTAAAGCTCGCCGTCGATGCGGATCGCCGGGAATGCCGGCGGCAGCGCGCCTGACGCCATGATGTGCCTGATGCCAAGCTCGCAGTCCCGGCTGTCGAAATAGCGCATCTGGCTGGTGCGGACATGGGCGGCGCCGACCGTCAGGCGTGGCGAGCATTGATTGACCAGCTTGAAATCGACCAGCTCGCTCAAGGTTCGCTCCAGCGGCGCGGTCGAGTAGTAGCCGGCATTGTCGGCGCCGAGCGGATAGGAATCGCCGGCATGGGCCAACGGGTTGGGCCGAAAGAAGCCGGGAATGCCGTTGGTCACGGTCGACCAGTAGGAGAGCTTTTCGTTGAAACCTGGAAAGATGTCGCGAAAGGTCCAGACCGGACTCTGTTCCATCTTCTTCCAGAACTCGCGAAGGCGCGACAATCGGTTCTGCGGCGCGTTGCCGGCGATCAGGCCGGCATTGATCGCGCCGATTGAGGTGCCGATGATCCAGTCCGGTTCGATTCCGGCCTCATGCAGCGCTTGATAGACACCGGCCTGATAAGAGCCAAGTGCGCCGCCGCCCTGCAGCACCAGGACGATCTGACCCGACTCGGACCTGGCCAGCGATCGCAAGTTCGACGAAGAACTGAAATCCTGAACGTCCTTCATGTCACGCTCCCTCGGATTGTTTGTCGCGCTAGTGCGCGGTCCAGCCGCCGTCGACCGGCAGCGCGATGCCGGTGACCGAGGCCGCCGCGTCGCTGGCAAGAAACACCGTCAGCGCGCCGAGCTCTTCGACAGTGGCAAAACGCTTGTTCGGTTGCTGCGCCAGCAACACGTCGTGGATGACCTGCTCGCGAGAAATACCGTGCGCCCTGGCCTGGCCGTCGATCTGCGCCTCGACCAGCGGCGTGTAGACGTAACCCGGGCAGATCGCGTTGCAGGTGATGCCCTCTTCCGCGGTCTCCAGCGCCGCCACCTTGGTCAGGCCGACGATGCCGTGCTTGGCGGCAACATAGGCCGCCTTGAAAGGCGAAGCGACCAGGCCGTGCGCCGAGGCGATGTTGATGATGCGGCCGAACCTGTTCTGGCGCATCGCGGGCAATGCGAGCCGCATGGTGTGAAATGCCGATGACAGATTGATAGACAGGATCGCATCCCACTTCTCAACCGGAAACTGATCGAGCGGCGCGACGTGTTGAATGCCGGCATTGTTGACCAGAATATCGAGCCGGCCGTGACTGGCGATCGTGCCCGCGATCATCTCGGCGATTGCTTCCCGGCTCGTCATATCGGCCGCGGAATAGCTGACTTCGACGCCAAAATCGGCGGTAAGCTGATCGCGGGTCTTGGCGATCTCAGCCGCGGGGCCGAAACCGTTCAGCACCACGTCCGAGCCGGCTTCCGCCAACGCCCGGGCGATCCCGAGCCCGATACCGCTGGTCGAGCCCGTGACCAGCGAGACCTTGCCTGTCAGTGGCCGCAAGGCCGAAGCACCCTGTGTCTTGAGCTGAATATTCATGGGCCGCCCTTTCGTGTGGCTGGTCAACGTCGTAACGAAGCCATTTCCGCCGCAGTCTGCACGCTTGGCACGGCTTCAAGGAAATGCCCTTTGGCTTCCAAAACCATACGCCCGCGCTATGGCGGTTTGGGTAGTCATCGGGGGGCGCCATCGGGTAGCTTTCCTGCACGACAGACCGAGGCACGACCATGGAGATGCATCAGGTTCGCTACTTCCTTGCGGTCGCGCGCGTGCTCAACTTCACGCGCGCCGCCGACGAGTGCAACGTCACGCAGCCGTCGCTGACGCGGGCGATCAAGCAACTCGAAGCCGAACTCGGCGGCGATCTGTTTCGCCGCGAGCGTCCGGCCGCGCAATTGACCGAGCTCGGCCAGCGCATGCATCCGCTGCTCAAGCAATGCTATGAGGCGGCGACCGGTGCGCGCGAACTTGCCTCATCCTTCAAGAGCGGCGAAGTCGGCGCGCTCCGGATCGCGCTGACCCATTCGGTCGATCTGTCGCTGTTGATTCCGCATCTCGACCAGATCAAGCGGATGTTCAACCGTCTGGAGTTTCGTTTCTTGCGTGGCAACGCCCGCGAAGTCGCGGAATATCTCAAGAAGGGCGAAGCCGAACTCGGCATTGCCGCCGAAATCAGCGAAGAGTGGGACCGGCTCGATACCTGGCCGCTGTTTACCGAAAACTTTCAGCTCGTCATCAATCGGAAGCATCCGCTGGCAGACCGCGACAAACTCGACTTCGGCGATCTTCGCGCCGAACAATTGCTATCGCGGAACTACTGCGAGCATGTGGCGCGGGTGAACTCATCGCTTCGCGAACACGGCCTCGACGTCGATCGCAGCCACGAGATCGCATCCGAGCGCGATCTGATCGAGCTGTTGGAGGCCGATATCGGCGTCGCCGTGGTGCCCGATACAGCGTCGATCCCGCCGACGCTGAAGCGCGCCAGCATCGAAGGGCTGGATGCGCGGCGAACGGTAAATCTTTACGGCGTGGCCGGACGTGAACGGACTGCGGTGGCATCCGCCGTGATGCGGATGCTGCGCAGCACCAACTGGCAGCAGCTCATCGACAGGAATGGAACTCCCTGAGAGGCTCCGGCTGGATCGGTTCCCTCGCTTTCCGCCGCATTTGCGCTGAGCACGGATCCCCTTAAAATCCAGGACGGCCGCCCCATATTAAGGATCTGGCTGGGAGTTGGAGGGACCGATGAAATCTCATCCGCGCCCGAACCGCAAAGATTGGGAGCAGATCGCCGAGGATTTACAGGAGACAGCGGATAAGCTGCCGCCCGGCGATGACAAGGAAGCCGCCAAACGCAAGGCGTTGCAAATGAGGAAGGCAGTCGAAATCAGAAATTGGCTGACTTCCCCAGGCATGCAACCACCCCGCTGATGCGGTGCTCCGCCCGGCGGAACCGCGGCGCATGCCTGCTCGGTAGGGTGAATGTCTGCTCGATAAAGAGCGACCCCGCCATTTGAAATCGCAAAATGACGGGGCCGTCGGAGCATTTCATCTTCTATGAAGAAGATTACTTGCTCCTTGCGGATATAACCTTCGACGCGCGATCACGTTCCGGGTTTCTTCGAGATTTTTCTTTCCCGGAGATTTCTCTTCCCCGAAATTTCTCCACCGGTTCCACTACCAACGCTTTGCATCAGGTCGGCCGGTCACCGGCCTTGTGCGGCAGCGATCCTGTTCGCGCGAGCTGCACGCCCTCAGGCAACTCTCGGAACCGCTTCCCCTTCCCGGAATTTCTGTAGCTGAGGCGAGGTCGCCATGACTGGACTGCTCGCCGGCGTCGTCGAGCTTGCGGATACCGGCCCCGCGCCAGCAACGCCAGGGACCTGCGCCAGGCGCTGCGCCACAAAGCTGCGCTGAATTCGGTCTCGATCAAGGGAGATCAGCCATGCCGCAGATCCACGCCGATAAACAACCCGTTACCCAGATCACGATCGTCGAGTCGGAGCCCGAGAAGCAGGCGGAGGCGTTGTCGGTCATGACCGAGCGCGCCCGCTTCATGGCGCGTCAGCCGGGCTTCATATCGATCAGCCTGCATCGCAGTCTGGATGGGCGCCGCATCGTCAACTACGTGCAATGGCAGAACAGCGATCTGCTGCGATCGGCCCATCAATCGCCGGAGTTTCGCAGGCAGTGGGGCCACCTCGACGAAATCACCAGCGAGATCGATCCACATCTGTATGAAGTTTCTGTAGTCATGGACGGAAAAGCGTAAGCCTCGCAAACAACCCGTGGGAGCAGCCCGATGTCGGACTCCCGACCATTGATCACGCCCTCCGGAACGGGAATCTTGGACCCGGGGACCGGCGCTCCCATGCGTGACGAGTACTTTTTTGCTGGATTGAACAATGAACTCAGCGACAAGGGCTTCTTCGTTACCGCGGCCGATGACTTGATCACGTGGGCCCGCGGCGGTTCGTTGATGTGGATGACATTCGGCCTCGCTTGCTGCGCAATCGAAATGATGCAGATGGCGATGCCCCGCTACGACGCCGAACGGTTCGGATTTGCACCGCGTGCCAGTCCACGGCAGGCCGATGTAATGATCGTCTCCGGTACAGTGTGCAACAAGATGGCCCCCGCGCTGCGCAAGGTCTACGATCAGATGCCGGAGCCGCGATATGTGATTTCGATGGGTTCGTGCGCCAACGGCGGCGGCTATTATCACTATTCGTACTCGGTCGTGCGTGGCTGCGACCGCATCATTCCTGTCGATATCTATGTTCCGGGCTGCCCGCCGACCGCCGAAGCGCTGCTGTACGGCGTGATGCTGTTGCAGAAGAAGATCCGGCGTTCGGGCACCATCGAACGCTGACTCGATCACCCGGGAACCTTGCCAGAATCCTCGTGTTGACAATATGTCGGAACCAACAGTGAGGAGTTCACGATGGCAACGGCAAAGCAAAAGGCCGCAGCGAAGAAGAACATTCGCAAGGCGCGCACAGCATGGCGCGGCATGTCGGCGCAAGCCCATGCGAGGGCTCAGCCCGAGGGGCGCCGCCGCGCCAAGCCCGGAGCCCGCAGCAGCGGTGGTTTCTTCCATATCGAAGTGCGGCCGCGGCGCGAATTCAAGACGTTCCGGACCCAGGATATCGGAAAGAAAGGCGGGATCGAACGAGTCGCCGGTAAGCGCGTCAGCGGTTCCTGGGATACTCAGAAATGGCTGATCAGCAAGGAGCATGCCCATCGCGTCGGCGCCCGTCTGGTGCCGGATACCGCGGATGCGCGAAAGATTCTGAAAACGCTCGGCGCACCGCCCCGCCATCTTTCCGGCGACCGCTTCAAGGCGACGGATCGGCCCAACGTACCCGAACGCTCCAAGCCGACGCCGGCCATGCGGCGCGCGCGGACCCGCAATATACGCAAGGCTCAGGCGACGAAGCGCAAAAAAAGCTCCTCCCGCTAGGCGCAATGCGAAGACGGCCAGGATGGGCTCGGGCTATCGCTCCTCGCCTGCACTCCTCAACGCGGCGATCAGGTCGTCGATCTCCATGCGCTTGCGGAAATCGGGATCGACGAAGCGGGCTTTTACCAATCCATCGCGGCCAACCACGAAGGTAGCCGGGATCGGCAGCACCCAGCCGTCATTGCCCTGAAAACTCGCCATATCCTGATACGAAAGCAGCCGCTGGATTTCGGTGCCGAGCCAGATCGCGAGGTTGAGCGACAGCGCGTAGCCGTTGTCGAGATCGGTCAGCACCGGGAACGGCGCTGCGGCTTCGGATTTGAATTTCTCGGCATAGGTCTGCGTCTCCGGCATGATCGCAACTGTCTGCGCGCCCAATGCCCTGATCCGGTCCTGGGCCTGGATCACCGCCCTCACGTTCAGCCGGCAGTAAGGACACCAATGGCCGCGGTAGAACATCACGGCGACGGGCCCCTGATCGAGGAGCGAATTCAGGCTGACCAGCCGGCCGGTCTCGTCCGGCAACAGGAACGGCGGCATCACCTCGCCCGGCCTCGGTGCGTTTTCGCCGCCGCCGTTCGCATTGAGCCGCGCCACCAGCCGGTCGACCGCTTCGCCATAGGCCGGAAAGATTTCCCGCCCAGCCTCGGCGTAGGCCTCGAGCTGCTCGCGCAAGGTACCCTCCATGTCGCGGCATTGCTGGAACGCCTCCTTGAGGCGTTCGGCGTTCGCTGGCGATAGCGTCGTCATGGCTTGCTCCGGCATATCCGTATTATTTTCCGACTCGGGCCGCCCCGCAAGGGCGGCCCGAACGCTGCAGCGCTCCCGCTTCAGGGCAAGTAGAAATTGCCGGTCGGGTCGAGCATGCCCGAGGTCGAATAGAGCTGGCCCTTGTCCATGAAGAACACGGTGTTGTTCGGCACCTTCTTGGCGTTCTTCATCATTGCGTCGTGATTCTTGGGCGTCGCCGCCATGGCCATCGCCGACATCTTCCCCGGACCGGCATACATGTAGGCCATGCCCGGATTGAATTCCCAGGGAACCTGCGAGAAGGCGGTCGTTGCGACGGCAGCAAAGGCCGCGGCGGCAATCAGGGTCTTGGAAAGGGTGGTCATGGGAAATTCCTCAAGATTGACATCGCGCCCGCCAATCGGACGCTGGCCCATCAGAGGATGGACTTCCCTTGATTTGAAATGCCGTTGCACAATCGGTTCGATAGCCATGGCCTATTGAGGGGCACCGATAGTCCGCCGCTATCGACTTGAGAGCGGATGCGCATTTCATATCGGCCCGCCGAACGTTCATCCTGTCCTCGAAGGCATGCGGAGGGTGCGCCACCGACAGGAGGTTTTCCATGACACGCCATCTGACGAACCGCTTTGCAAATTTCCTTGCCACACTGCTGCTGGCGGTGCTCGTGCTTTCCGTCGTCTCGGCAGCACGGGCGGACAGCGACGATGGTATCGTTCGCGTCAAGAGCACGGTGCCGATGCCGGAGGCGATCAGCCGCATCAAGGCGGATATCGCAGCCAAGGGCATCCAATTCTTCAGCGAGATCGACCAGTCGAAACTCGCGGCCGACGCCGGCATCAAGCTGCGTCCCTCGACGCTATTGGTGTTCGGTAATCCGCCGCTCGGGACGCAGTTCATCACCTCGAATCCGAACGCCGGGCTTGACTGGCCGGTCCGGCTATTGCTGACGCAGGACGACAATGGCGACGTCTGGGCAGTCTGGACCGATTTCGGATGGATCGCCAGGCGTCACAATATCAGGGACCGTGTGGCGCAGTTCGATATGGCAACCAAGGTGGTGGGCTCGATCGTCTCGACCATCACAACCAAGTAACCGTGTCGCCCCGCTTGCCGTAAGCTCATCAGGCTGCGCCGCCGGCGCGGCCTCATCGCATCCGGCGTTGCCAACAGAGGAGTTCATCCGATGACACCGGAGAAATTTGACGTTGTCATTCTCGGCGGCGGCAATGCCGGCATCGGTGTCACCGGACCGGTCCGGCGCGCGGGAATGTCGGTCGCGATGATCGAGGCCGATCTTCTCGGCGGCACCTGCCCGAACCGCGGCTGCACGCCGAAGAAGGTGCTGGTCGCCGCCGGTCACGCGCTGCACGAAATCGAACGCGCACCCATCCATCACATAGCTGTCGGCAAGCCGAAACTCGACTGGGCCGCGCTGATCGACCGCGAGAAGGACATGATCAAGGACATCCCTGCCAATCTCGCCCGCGCGATGGCCAAGCGCAATGTCGAGGTCATCAAGGGCCACGGCGCGTTCACAGGCTCCAATACAATCCGCGTCGGAAGCCGGACACTCGAGGCCAGGCATATCGTGATTGCGGCGGGATCGAAGCCGCGGCCGCTGCCTATTCCGGGAGCCGAACTCATGATCACCTCGGACGAAATGCTGAGCGAGCGCGAACTGCCGGTTTCCGTGATCTTCATCGGTGGCGGCGTCATCTCGCTCGAGTTTGGCCACATCTATGCGCGCGCCGGTGCTGCGGTCACTATTCTCGAAGCGCTGCCGCAGCTATTGCCTGCCATGGACGCCGACGCCGTCGCGCGCTTGCAGGCCGAGAGCGAGCGCATCGGCATTCGCATCAGAACTGCAGTGAGCGTCAAGCAAATTGAAAGGGCGAAGGACCGCCTGCGCGTCGTCTTCAGCCATAACGGCGCCGAGCACGCAGCCGAGGCCGACCGTGTCGTCAACGGCGCCGGACGCGTCGCCAATGTCGATACGCTGGATCTTGCCGCGGGCCAGGTCGAGCAAGCCAATGGCCGCGTCGCGATCGACCGCCATTTGCGATCGACCTCCAATCCCAACGTATTTGTCTGCGGTGACGCGGTTCCGACCTCGCCGCAACTGTCGCCGATCGCGACCTATGAGGGCGACATCGTCGGCCGAAACATCGTCGAAGGCGCCAAATACAGCCCGGACTACGCGAGCATGGCGACATCGGTCTACACGGTGCCGCCACTCGCCTCGGTTGGCCTGACGGAAGCCGCCGCCAGGCAGAACGGTCTTGCGATCGACGTCCACGTCAACGACATGCTCTACTGGTTCTCCGCGAAAACCTATGCCGAAACGGTGGCGTGGTCGAAAGTAATCGTCGATCAGGCCACGGACCGCATTCTTGGTGCTCATTTCGTCGGGCACTCGGGGCAGGAACTGGTGAACATCTTCGGATTGGCAATGCGGTTCGGCATTACCGCGAGCCAGATCCGGGAAAACGTCTACGCCTATCCGACCTTCTCCTCCGACATCAGACACATGCTTGGCCACGGCTAGAGCCTTTTCGTTGGAATCAGAACCGGGCTTTTGCTTTGATGGATCTTCGTGACGCGAACCGGTGTCCATCCCGGATCAAGTCCGGGGCAGGCTTTCGCTTGAAAGGGCTCCAGCCGCATAGCAGGGAGCTATCGAGTCAAAAGCCAACCGGCATTTCCTCTCGTGCGCCATTTCCACGATGGTGGTGACGTAGCCGGCCGGACCATCCGGGGCCAAGGCAAAAACCAGAGGAGACCACGACATGTCCAAATCCAACGTCACGTCGCGCATAGTCTGGCAGAGCCTCGCGCTCGCCGGAATGATCGCAGGTTCGGTTGCGACCGCCTCGAGCGCCGTGGCCGGCGAATGCCCGGCCGGGAAGATGCAGGCAAATGTCCGCCCGATGGTCGACCACAAGCCGGTCGGCGTCACCGACGTGACGCTCGGCTCGATCAACCTCGAAAAGCAGCCGGCCAACATCAGGGATCGCGAGCTGCGCTTCCGCAAGCTGACCATCGAGCCCGGCGGCATCGTGCCCTGGCACAGCCATGACGACCGGCCTGCGTTGATCTATGTCCAGCAGGGCGAGATCGTCGAATACGCCAGCAACTGCTCGGAGCCGATCGTGCACAAGGCCGGCGAGATCAGGCCGGAAGTCGCCGGCACCTCGCACTGGTGGAAGAATCTCGGCAAGGAGACCGTCATTCTCTATGTCGGCGACGTCCGCAAGGATCCGCACGACCACAATATGTAAAGAGCTGTAACGAGCGCTACCCGACGTCTCGTTGCCGGATGTGACGGCCTGGGGTCCCCGTGTCGCCCCACACGCCCAGGCGTCACATCCTTCTTTCTCGATAAGATATTGAGAAGCGCCATGACCGGCATGTCCGCGCCGATGAAATCCCAAGCGATGGAAATGCATGGTCACTCACCGGGCGTAGCCCTGCGATCCCTGATCATTGGCCTCACGGCGTTCCTGACCGTGGTGGATCTGTTCGCGACGCAGGCGATCCTTCCCTCGCTGACTCGGCACTACAATGTAACACCGGCCGCCATGGGTATTGCAGTCAATGCCAGCACCATCGGCATGGCCGTTGCCGGCCTCGTTGTCGGCTTCCTGAGCCCGCATATCGATCGCCGGCTCGGCATTCTCGTCAGCCTGGTCGTGCTCGCAGTCCCCACCACGTTGCTGGCGATCGCGCCTGATATCATGACGTTTACGGCGCTTCGTATCGCCCAGGGCCTCTGCATGGCCTCGGCGTTCGCGTTGACGCTGGCCCATCTCGGCGAGCAATGCAGTTCGATGGATGCGGGCGGCGCGTTCGCGGCCTATATCACCGGCAACGTCGCAAGCAATCTGATCGGCCGGCTGGTGTCGGCGGCCGTGGTCGACACGCTCGGGCTGGCCTCGAATTTCTATTTCTTCGCGCTGCTCAATCTCGCCGGTGCGGTGCTGGTTTATTTCACCATCCATCGGGTCAAGCCGATGCACGCGGTGCACGCAGCACGATCGCCGCTCGCGGCAACAATCGAGCATTGGTGTAACCCGGCGCTGCGTTCGGCTTTCGCTATCGGCTTCTGCATCCTGTTTGCCTTTATCGGCACCTTCACCTTTGTCAATTTTGTGCTGGTCCGTGCACCGCTCTCGCTCGGACGGATGGACCTCGGCCTTGTGTATTTCGTCTTCGCGCCTTCCGTGGTCACGACGCTGTTTGCCGGCAGGGCTGTCGCCCGGTTTGGTACGCGGCAAGCGATCTGGGGAGCGCTGGCGGTGGCAGCCAGTGGATTGCCTTTGATGCTGTCTTCCCACCTGCCGCAAGTATTGGCCGGCATGGTACTGGTCGGCGTCGGCACGTTCTTTGCGCAGGCCTGCGCCACCGGCTTCGTCGGCCAGGCCGCCAGCGACCACCGCGGCATTGCCAGCGGAACCTATCTTGCCTGCTATTTCCTCGGTGGTCTCGTCGGCAGCGCCGTGCTGGGCCAGTTGTTCGACCGCTTCGGATGGAGTGCCTGCATCGCCGGCGTCGGCGCGTCGCTGGCCATCGCGGCGCTATTGACCGTGGGCCTCACGCTTAAACCTCGGTCCGCCGGGTCTCCGGCATGAACGCCCAGATCACCGTCAAGCCAAGGGCTGCGATCCCCGCCAGCCCGACGAACGCGACGCTGCTGCCGAAGATATCGCTGATATAGCCTGCCAATACCGTGCTCAGCGAAGCACCAATGCCGGTCGCGGTTCCGACGATCCCCTGCGCCAGATTGAAGTGGCCGCTGCCGTAGGCGACATCGGCCACGATCAGCGGCACCATCACGCTGAGCACGGCTGCGGTAATGCCGTCGAACACTTGCACCAGGACCAGAACATAGGGATCGCGAACCACCGCAAACAGCAAACCACGGATCGCCAGCGCAGCGAACGCCAAGAGCAGCAGCGGTCGCCTCCCCCACGCCTGAGCCTTGCGCCCGACCGAGGGTGAGGTCAACGCGACGATCGCTTGAGGCACGATGATGCAGGCTGCAATCAGCACCGGCGCCCATTGAGCCGATCGCGTCGTGACCACGCCGGCCATCAGCGGCAGCATGGCGGCATTGGCGAGTTGAAACAGCAACACTCCGCCGGCGAAGATCAGCAGCGGGCGCTGCCGAAGGAGATGAAGCACACTGGTCGCCTCCTTGTCGGCGGCCTTGGTATCATCGCCGTCCTCGCTCAAGGCACCGTGCGCCTGCGCCACGTTGATTTCCTGGCCACGAATCCGGGCAAGCGCCAACAGGGTCGGGATTGTAAGAAAGAAGGTGACGAAGAAGACCGACTGGCTTGACAACAGATAGCCGGATGCGCCCATCAGTGCCGCCGCTGAACCATTACCCAGGGACGCGAAACGGGCATTGCGCCCGAGCCGCTCCCCGATCGCAAACGGCCCGACCAGGCCGAGGCTGATCGCGGCGATTGCCGGACCCAGCACGCAGCTCGCAAGCGCATGCAAGATGGCGGCCGCAGTCACGACCGGGAAGATCGGCCATAAGGCGTAGGCCAGCGCGGCGCAGCCGATGGTGGCGACAGCGAGCCCCGCCACCAGCCGCTCGGAACGGGCGGCATCGACAACGGCTCCGCCCGGCATCTGCCCGAGCAGGCCGATGATCCCGCCGATCGACAGCACGAAGCCAATCTCAACCTGCGTCCATTTCTGCGTGGTGAGGTAAACCGCGATAAACGGACCGAATCCGGTCTGCACGTCGGCGAGAAAGAAGATGAACCAGTCGAGGCCGCGCTGGCTCTCGCGCGACGGTTTGGGCCGCTTGGTGGGCGCGGGCGGCGCCGGCACAACATTACCCTCGCCGGCGGATCGCCTATGGCGATCGTCGTTCATCGGATCGAGCGACTGGGACGGACGCACGATCAGACCGTTTCTCCTTTATTTGTCGAAATCCCACGGCTGTAAGCGGCCGGCCGCACCGAGCACGATGACCGGCGCGTCCTGCTTGTATTCCGGCGCCGCCGTCACCTGTTCCTTGGTCAGCTCGAGCGTGATGCTGTCACTCTTGTTGGCAACACGGCCAAAATGCAGCGCGCTCCAGTCGACGACGATCTTTCGACTGCCGACACCGAGAAAGCCGCCGAAATCGATGACAGCGGCGCGTACAGCGCCTTCACGGTCTACGATCACGTCGACGATGCGTCCCATATTTTCGTTGGCCGCACTGCGGACCTCTCGGCCCAGAATGCCGAGCGCGTCGCGGGCGCCGATCACAGTGACCGACGGCGGAGGCGCCGGTTCCTTTTTCTGGGCATCTTTCGCGGTATCAGCCGGAGCGGCACGGCCTCCCGGCGGTCCATTATCTTCCGCTGCCGAAACCGGGAGGCTCATCGCTAGCCCGCCGATCAGCGATATGATGACAATACCGGCGCGCATATGGCCTCCTGAGCTCCGAAGACGCATGGATAGGGAATGCACGACCGCTAGTGCGTCAACACGATCGACACCTGAATCTGTCCGCGCGTGCGCAATACCTCGAGCGACACAACCTCGCCGTGGCGGCGGACCCTCAAGTCGACGCTGGAGGGCCCGATCCGCAGATCGCGCAATACCACCTCGTTGAGGAATTCCGGCAGGCGCGGATCACGAAGACGGATCTCGCCGCCCGCAGCATCGAATTCGAGACCGAGCGTCGCCTCCAGCAGGGTAAAGGGCGTCGCGCTGGCCCAGGCCTGCGGCGCACAGGCGACCGGATAAAGCACCGGTCCCCGCCGCTTCTCCCGCCGGAATCCGCAGAACAATTCCGGCAGCCGCCGCAAGTCCATGTAGCTCGCAGCGTCGAACAGGCCCTTGAACAGATGCGCCGCCGAATGCTTCAGGCCGTAGCGCGCAAAACCGAGCGCGATCAGCGCGTTGTCGTGCGGCCAGATCGACCCGTCGTGATAGGACATCGGGTTGTAGCGAACCTCGCCATAGGCAACGGTGCGGATGCCCCATCCCGAAAAGAATTTCTGGCTCATCAGATCGGCCGCGACAAGGCGGGCACGATCGGTCCGAACGATGCCGGTGAAGAGAAGCTGGCCGGCATTGGAAGTTCGGACCTTGCACGGCCGCTTGGCGCCATCAAGCGCCAGCGCATAGGTGCCGAGCTCCTCGCACCAGAACGCCTCCTCGAAGCGCTCGGCCAGCAGCAGGGCTGCGGATTCGAGTTCTGCGGCCTGGTCGATCAATCCCAACCGCCGGGCGCAGCGCGCCGCCAGCCGCTTGGCGGCAAATACATACCCCTGAACTTCCGCCAGCGCGATGTAGCCCTCGGCGAGCTGTCCATCGGCGTGGAAGATCGCGTCGAAGGAATCCTTCCAGCCCTGGTTGGCAAGCCCCTGCTCGGTGGCGCGCTGGTACTCGACGAAGCCGTCACGATCAGGGTCGCCGGGGCCGTCGATCCATTGCAACGCCGCCTCGATCGCGGGCCACAGTTCGGCCAGCGTTTCCTCGTCGCCGGTGCGCTCGACATAGAGGCCGGCCAGCAGCACGAACAACGACGTCGAGTCGACGCTGCCGTAATATTGCGCGAACGGCACTTCGCGCAGCGCCGCCATCTCGCCGCCGCGCATTTCGTGCAGGATCTTGCCAGGTTCGGCATCGGCAAGCGGATCGACCTCCTTGGCCTGAAAATGAGCCAGCCGCCGCAGCACGCCCCTGGCAATGCGCGGATCGACCCACAACATCTGCAGCGCGGTTATCAGCCCGTCACGGCCGAACGTCGTTGAGTACCAGGGGATGCCGGCATAGGGATATCTGCCCTGCGGCGTATCCGTCATCAGCATGTTGAGATCGGCCATCGCCTGGCACAGCACCTCGTTGAAGATATTGTTCGACGTCTCGATGCTGGCTGCGCCGGCCGTCGACCGCCGCATCTCGCGGCGATGCGCCAGCAGGCCGCGATAGAACGGTACCGGCTTCTGCATGGCCGGCTTGTTGCAGGATACCGCGACGAACAATGCGATCACTTGCCTGGGTGCCAGCTCGAAATGATAGGTTGCAGAATTGACCGCGAGCCGGGTCGGCCGCGGCTCGAAATGCAACGCTGTAATGCGGGCCTTGCCGTCGAGCCCACTGTATTCCAGCATGACATCGGCGGGACCGAGCAACCGGCTGGAGCCTATGCCTCGGCGCGACCGGCGCTCGCCGCGCACCTCGAACAAATCGGCGAAATCATTGTCGAACAGCAGCGTCAGGTCGAAGCTCGCCGGCCGATCGCCGTGATTTTGCAGCGCGATGCGCTGGTAGGCGGTGCCGCGCCACAGGAAAATCGAGCGAACGATGTGCAGCGTGTCCTTCTGCAACGCCAGCCTGCCGTTGCGGTACACGTCGGAATTGGTGAGATCGACGGTCAGCGCCGAATTATCGTCGCGCAGATTGGAGCCGAGCAACAGCGGCTGGACTTCGTCGAGCACCATCTCCAGCCGGGCGAGGTAACGCGTGTCGGCGTTGAACAGACCGTCGGGCCCGCCGGCGGAGGCGCCGATATCGCCATGGCTGTCCAGCACGATAAAGGTATCATCATGCTTGAGCGAGCAGCGCGGCCGCGTCGCCGGGCCCGTCATCGGAATGTAGAATGGCGATTCCGCTACGTGTTCGGCAGCCTGAACGGTGATCAGTTGGCTGACTTCGGCTGTCATTTTGACCCCTCAAGCGATTTCCTTGCGTTGTGATGGACGCATCGGGACGCAAACGCTACTGCCGCAGATCAGGCCGCGTGGGTCGCGAGACGGCCCATTTCGCGCGCGACCAAGTCGCGGTAAGGGCCCCTTCCCTGCAGAAGAATATCCGGCGGCCCGTCTTCGATGATCCGCCCGCCCTGTAATACCACCACACGATCAAAATTGCGCAAGGTGGCGAGACGGTGGGCGATGGCAATCACGGTGCGCCCTCGCATCAACCGCGACAACGCCTCGCGGATCGCCTCTTCGGATTCGCTGTCGAGCGCAGCAGTTGCCTCGTCCAGCAACAGGATCGGCGCGTCTTTCAGGAAGGCGCGCGCGATAGCGATCCGCTGCCGCTGCCCGCCGGAAACCTTGATGCCGCGATCGCCAACCATCGTCGCCATGCCTTCGGGGAGATTCTCGATGAAATCGCAGCGCGCCGCGATCGCCGCGCGCAGCACCTCGTCGTCGGTCGCGTTCGGACGTCCGTAGCGGATATTTTCCATGATCGAGCGGTGGAACAGCGAGATGTCCTGCGGCACGACCGAGATCGCCTCGCGCAGGCTCTGCTGCGTCACCCGCGAGATGTCCTGGCCGTCGATCATGATGCTGCCGTGCTGGACGTCGTAGAACCGCTGCAACAGCACAAACAGACTGGATTTCCCGCCGCCGGAATGGCCGACCAGCCCGACCCGTTGTCCCGGCTGAATGCGCAAGGAGAACTTCTCGAACACCTGAACGCCGCCGGGATAGTGGAACGAGACGTTGTTGAAGGCGACGGCGGCGCCGCTGCGGATCAACGGCTCGGCCTCGGGATGATCCTTCAATTCGTGCGGCAGCAGCAAGGTGGCGATCGCCTCCGTCAGGCGGGCGACGTGCTGGGTCACGTCGACCAGTGCCACCGCAAGGTCGCGCGTCGCGCTCAGGATCGAGAGCCCGAGCGTACATACCAGAACGACATCGCCGGTGGTCGCCGCGCCCCGCTGCCAGAGCGTGATGACCCACGCCAGCAGCGCGATCGTCAGCAGAATGGTCACAACGGCGTGAAGCAGCCGCAGCTTCTCGAGATAACGAAGGCTGCGCCCACGGGCATCGAGTTCCCGTTCGACAGTGGCGTCGAAGCGGTCGTGTTCGTAGCTGAGGCCACAGAACGCACGGACCAGCGGCAGATTGCTGATGACGTCGACCATCTCGCCGTCCACTGCAGCCGCCTTGTCGGCAAAATCATCATGCAGCGGCTTGCCCGCCGCGGCGAGGTGAAACATCGCCATCAGCATGATACCCGCGATGATGATCAAGCCCGCAGACATCGCAAGACTGACGGTTCCTATGAGGAGTATCGCCGAAACGGTCGCGATGCACGGCGGTAACACGTTCCAGACGAACATGTTTTCGACGGTGAAGACGGCATTGGATGTCGCGGTGATACGACTGGTCAGCATGCCTGGCAATCGGTCAGAGAAATAGCTGGGGGCGTGACCGGTCAGGTGGCGGAACATGTCGCGGCGGAGATCGCCGGTGACGCCGACGAAAGTGAAGCTCGCCGTCCAGCTCGCGACCCGCCATAGCAGATTATCCGCCGCGATCAGCGACATGAGAAAAGCGAATGCCAGCCATACGCTACTCGCGTGCGACGAACCGGCCGTCAGGCTGTCGACCAGACTCTTCACGCCATATTGCGTGCCCACCGAGCAGGCAACCGCTGCAACGACGGCAGATACGATGACCACATGGGCTCCGCGGCGCCGGCGCAGATAGCGCAAGACAAATGGAAGCGGCCGCCGCACATACCCTGAAAGATTGTCCATGTCGTCTGCAAACCTGTTGAGAGTGAAAGGGAATCCCTAACGCACATCGCGCACGAGGTCGTGAACGGTGCCGCTTCGGATTTGCTGGCGCGCAGCCATCACCACGCAACAATTCTGCAGCATCGAAGTCGCCTTAAATCTGTTGGTGTCAGATGGCATCAGCAAGACAGTCGTGTGGAAGAACCAAGATGCGCCGATGATTGGAACTTCGCAGATGCAAGAACGTTCCAGCTTCCGGCACGCCGGTGCCGATCTGCGGGCTGAGGGATTTATCCAACCAACATTCGAAACAGGAGACGAAAGATGCGCATCGCGCAGGTCGCCCCGCTGACGGAGGCTGTTCCCCCCAAACTGTACGGCGGCACCGAGCGGGTGGTGCACTGGCTGACTGAAGAACTGGTAACGTTAGGGCACGAAGTCACTTTGTTCGCCAGCGGGGATTCCCGCACCTCGGCGAAACTCGATGCGACATGGCCGAAGGCGTTGCGCCTCGACGGCTCCGTCCGCGACCCCAACGCGCTGCACATGGTGATGCTGGAACGCGTTCGGCAGAAATGCGACGATGAGGAGTTCGATTTTCTGCACTTTCATCTCGACTACTATCCGTTCTCGCTGTTCTACCGACAGCCGACGCCGTTCGTGACCACCCTGCACGGCAGGCTCGACCTGCCGGAGCATCAGCCGGTATTCAATACCTTCTCCAAGGTCCCGGTGATCTCGATTTCCAACGCGCAGCGTCGGCCGGTGCCGCAGGCCAATTGGGTGCGCACCATTCACCACGGACTACCGCAGAATCTGCTGACACCGCAGCCGGTGCAGCCGTCCTATTTGGCGGTGCTCGGGCGGATCGCGCCGGAAAAGGGCGTGGATCGCGCCATCAGCATCGCCACCCGATGCGGCATTCCGCTGAAAATCGCGGCCAAGGTCGATCGCGCCGACCAGGACTACTACGACGAACTGATTTCCCCACTGATCAAGGCCAATCCGCTGGTCGAATACATCGGTGAGATCACCGACCGCGAAAAGCCCGACTTCCTCAGCGGCGCCATCGGGCTGCTGGTGCCGATCGACTGGCCGGAGCCCTTCGGCCTCGTCATGATCGAGGCCATGGCCTGCGGCACACCGGTGGTCGCCTACAACCGTGGCTCGGTGCCGGAGATCATCGATCCTGGTCTCACAGGTTTCGTGGTGGAAGATGAAACCAGCGCAGTGGCCGTGGTCGATCGACTATCCATGCTGGATCGTGGCGCCATCCGCCGGCGGTTCGAAGCCCGATTCACGGCGCGCCGCATGGCGCTCGACTATCTTGCTGCGTATCGCGGCCTGATGGAGGAAGAGCCACGCATCAAGCTCGTGAGCAGCGCAGAATAGCGGCATCCACGCATGATCGTCATTGCGAGGAGCGAAGCGACGAAGCAATCCATGTCACCGCGAGTGGAGAGATGGATTGCTTCGCTTTGCTCGCAATGACGCTAAGAGACCATCGTCCGTTTCGGTTCGACGATCTCGAACATCCGCGGGAATTCGTCCATCAGCATCATCAACTCGCCGAGCCGCGCCGGATTACCGCTGACCTGGATCTTGCCGGAGCCGACTGCTTCCGGAATTGTCGTCAGCTTTGCGATCACTTCGTCGAGCACGCTGCGCGGCAACGTGAAGCCGGCATCGGCATCGGGGGCTTGCGCGTTCGCGACATAGGTCAACGCGCAATTCTCCAGATTGAGGATGAAGGTCTCGCCGGTATCGGTGAAATTCCAATTCAGGACGATACGCTTGCCTTCGGCCTTGGGACCGTTGAGGCGCACGCCGAGCACGTCCCAGAGCTGTTCGGTGCGGAGCGCGGCCAGCGTTTCACGCGGCATCGCGGCGCGTGGCGGCGTCTTGGGCATGCCCTGCCGCAGTTCCTGCGCGCCGAACAGATAGGCATTGCGCCATGTCGAGCTTTCGGAGGCATAGCCAAGCTGTTCGAACGTATCGGCGAGCAACGCGCGCGCCGCCTGGTTGTCGGGATTGGCGAACACCAGATGGCTCACGGCCTGCGCGACGAAGCGGAATTCGCCCTTGGCAAAATCCTCGCGCGCGCGTGCCAGGACGGCGTCCGCGCCGCCCATATACTCGACATACTTCTTGCCCGCTTCGACCGGCGGCAGCGGATCGAGGTTGACGGGATTGGCGTCGTACCAGCCGAGATACTTTTGGTAGATCGCTTTCACGTTATGCCTGATGTGGCCGTAATAGCCGCGGCCATGCCAGGCGCCCTCAAGGCTCGCCGGCAGGCGGATGGTTTCGGCGATTTCGGCAGCGGTTAGCCCATGGTTCATCAGGCGGATGGTCTGGTCATGCGCGAATTTATAGAGATCGCGCTGCTGGCGGATCATGGCGTCGATCCGCTCCTGACCCCAGACCGGCCAATGGTGCTGGCCGCACATCGCATCCGCCTTGCCGCCCCACATCTGTAGGGCCTCACCGAGATATTTCGACCAGGCCAGCGCGTCGCGTACGTCGGCGCCGCGGAACGGCAGCAGGTTATGAAAATTATGCGTGCAGTTTTCCGCAAGGTTGAGAAGCTTGTAACGCGGTATGAAGAAATGCATCTCCGCCGGCGCTTCGCTGTTCGGCGCCATCTGGAATTCGAATTCCACCCCGTCGATGGTGCGCCGGTCGCCGGTCGCCATGATCAGATCGGTCGGACGGACAAGTGCAACCGCCCCGGCCGCCATGGTCTTCCCCAGCCCGCAATCGACCTGCCCGCGCACACCTTTCGCAAGAAACGGCCCGAACTGATATTGCGCGCGCCGCAACATGGCCGGTCCGGCAATGATGTTTTCCGAAACCGCATGCTCCATGAACAGATTGGGCGCAATGATCGGCACGCTGCCGCCGGTAGGTGTTGCGTCATCGAGTACGCCGCGCGCGCCGCCCCAATGGTCGGTGTGGGTATGGGTGAAGATCACGGCCGCAACGGGCCGCTTGCCGCGGTGCTGGAAGTAGAGCTCCATCGCTGCCCGCGCGCCCTCGATCGAGGTCAGCGTATCCACCACGATCACGCCGCTATCGCTCTCGATCAGCGTCATATTGGCGATGTCGAGCCCGCGCACCTGATAGACGCCGGGCACGACCTCGAACAGGCCGTGATGCATGTTGAGGCGCGACTGCCGCCACAGGCTGGGATCGACCGTCGGCGGCGCTTCTTCCGTGGACAGGAAACCGTAAGGTTCCAGGCTCCAGACCACCCTGCCCTGAGGCGACGTAATCCTCGCATTCTCGATCGTGCCGAGGAAGCCGCGCGCGGCGTCATCGAAATCACGCCTGTCGGAGAAGGGCAGCGCCTTCAGCGTCGCCGCATGCTGCGCGATGACGGAGGCGGACGCTTCCTTTGGAGACTCCTTGCGCGCTTCGATCGTGGCTGGTTGGCTCATTGTTGTGTGCTCCCTTACGCAGAAGAAACAGAGGTCGAAATTCGAACGGCGTCAGCGCGAGACCCTCGAACCGGCCGCCGTTACGTTATATTGCCGCCACTCAGGACGGATGTGCGGACAGATATGGCGAGTTGGCAATCGACCAGGGTGGCATCGGCTCCATGCGAAAGATCTGCCGCAGATGGACTTCATCGGGCCCGTCACCGATCCGCAGCAGGCGCCCCCAGGCCAGCGCCTGATGGATCGGCGTATCGTCGGAGCCGCCCATGGCGCCGAACACCTGCATGGCGCGGTCGGCGATCTTCTGCAGCATCGCGGGCACCGCAACCTTGATCAAGGACACATCGCGCCAGGCGCCGTGATGGCCGGCCTGATCGAGGCGCCATGCGCAACGATAGGTCAACAGGCGCGCCTGCTCGAGCTCGACGCGGGACTCGGCGATCCAGCGCTGCACGGTGTCGTATTGCATTACGGTACGTCCGAACGCGGACCGCTCGGATGACCGCACCATCATCAATTCGATCAGCAGTTCGCACAGCCCGATCGAGCGCATACAATGATGGATGCGTGCCGGCCCCAAACGAATCTGCGCGACCTTGAAGCCCTCGCCTTCCGCGGCGAGCAGGTTCGCGCGGGGCACGCGCACGTTTTCGAACGAAAGCTCACCGATCGGCGCGACGTGATCTTCGCATCCCATCCAGCGCAGCCGGCGCACCAGCCGAAGGCCTGGCGTATCCATCGGCACGATGATGCAGGAATGGCGCCCCGTCCGGTCGGCGTCGGAATCGGTCACGCCCATCACGATCAGGAAGCTGCATTTCGGATGCGCCGCGCCGGTGATGAACCATTTTCGCCCGTTGATGACGTAGTCATCGCCATCCCTGACCATGCGGGTGGCGATGTTGGTCGCATCGGATGAAGCCACGTCGGGCTCGGTCATGCCGAACGCCGAGCGAGTCCTGGCTTCCAGCAGCGGCTGCAGCCAGCGCGCCTTCTGCTCGGGCGTCGCGCAATTCTGCAACGCGATCATGTTGGGCACGTCGGGCGCCTGGCAATTGAAGACTTCAGGCGCCCAGAACAGCCGGCCCATGATCTCAGCCAATGGCGCATATTCGAGGTTGGAAAGACGCGTGCCGGGCTCCTCTTCCCCGAGTTCAGGAAGCCCGAGATTCCATAGCCCCGCCGCACGCGCCTTGCGCTGCAGGTCCTCCATGAAGGGCGCGGGCTCGCCTTTGGCCGTGTGATCGAGCCAGCCGCGATGGCGCGGCAGTACTTCGCCTTCGAAAAACGCCTGAAGTTTCTCCCGCCACTCTTCCGATCGCCCGGAAAGGTCGAAATCCATGCCGCCTCCCGATTTTTCGGAACCTAAGCGTATATCGACACAATATGCAAATTGATTTCGATATATTGACAGATTTGGGGAAACATGGCCAACTTTCGGCCATGGCGGCGATTTCCAATACCGATCGATCGGTACCCCAGGCTGCGGAGGATCAGGCCGATCCCTCCTTCGCGACCACGCTGGCGCATGGGCTCGACATACTGGCGGCATTCCGCAACCGCGCGGGCTCGCTGTCGAACGCGGAGCTTGCACTCCATACCGGCCTGTCGCGGCCGACGGTGTCGCGGCTGACCTACACACTGGCGCAACTCGGCTATCTCAAGCGCGACGCGAAGGGACGCTTCCAGCTCGGGCTCGGCATTCTGGCCGCGGCCTACCCGGTGCTGTCGGCGCTGAAGGTGCGGCAGTTGGCACGCCCGCTGATGCGCGATTTCGCGGCCTACACCGGCGGCACGGTCTCGATCGCGATGCCGTTCGGGCTCGACTTCATCTATGTCGAAACGCTGCGCACCACCGACGCCGTGGCGCATCTGCCCGATGTCGGCTTTGCCAGTTCGCTGGCGCCCACCGCCGTCGGCCGCGCGCTGCTCTCGCTCTTCACCGGGGAAGAGCTCGACACGTACGTGGCGAAGGTGAAGGCCGAGCGCCCGGAAGAGGCCGATTATGTCGAGAGGCGGACGCTGCCGGACGTCGAGCTCTGCAAGGAGCGCGGCTTTGCGATTTCGCTCGGCGAATGGCGGCGCGAGATTTTTGGCGTCGCCGCGCCGCTGTACCGCACGCCGTCGGGCGATTGCCTGTCGGTCAATTGCGGCATTCCCTCGTTTCGCTTCAACGCCGAACAGATCGAGCGTGAATGCGGGCCGCGCATGCTAGGCTTGGCGCGCAGCATTCGCTCGCTGGTGGCCAACGACTAAATACCCCCGTCAGAGGGGCACGGCGCATCGCGGGAACGATGCGGCAAACATGGGGAGGGAAGAATGAGCCGGATCAAAACCGTGCTGGGCTTTGCCATGAATCCTGCCTTGGGTTTTGCTTTGGGCGCAATCATGCTGCTCGGTAACGCGGCGCACGCGCAGAGCAATTATCCGAACCGTCCGATCCGCGTCATCGTGCCCTACCCCGCCGGCGGCATCGTCGACATGGTCGCGCGCGCGGTGACCGAGCAAGTCGGCCGCGACTGGAAACAGACGGTGGTCATCGAAGCAAGGCCGGGCGGCAATAGCAACATCGCCACCGCGTCAGTGGCGCGCAGCGAACCCGACGGTTACACTTGGCTGGTTACCGGCCCCGCGGCTTTGGTCAACCCGAAGCTTTACAAGGACGCCGGCTGGGACGCGCTGAAGGATCTCAAATGCGTCGGTCTTGCGGTCTGGAATCAGAGCGTGGCGCTGGTCCACCCGTCGATGCCGGCCAGCACCATCAAGGAATTCGTCGAGATCGCGCGCAAGAAGCCGGGCGAACTCAATTTCGGCAATCCCGGCACCGGCTCCTCCATCGATCTGAGCGCACAAAAGCTGTTTCAGGTCGCTGATATCAAGCTGACCAATGTCGGCTACAAGGGCCAGCCGCAGGCCTTGATCGACCTGATGACCAATCTGATGCATTTCGAGATCGTCTCGCTCGAGCTGGCGCTGCCGCACATCAGGGCCGGCAGCGTGAAGCCGCTTGCTGTCATGACCGACAAACGTGTCGCCGATCTTCCCGATGTGCCGACGATTGCGGAAGCCGGATTTCCGGAAGCCACCTACCTGCCCTGGTATGGCATCTACGTCCAGGCGGGAACGCCCGATGCCATCGTCGCGAAAATCAACGAGGCCATCAACAAGGCACTGCAGAACCCGGAAGTGCAGCGCCAGCTCGCGATTGCCAACATCCCAGGCAAGCCGATGCCGCTCGCCGACCTCGCCGCACTGATGAAGGCCGATTACGAGAAGCTGACGAAGGTGATCGCGACATCAGGCATGGCGCTGCAGTGAGAGACGACGCCTGAACAGCTCCACCGTCATTGCGACGGGGCGAGGGTTGAGGCCCTACTTCTTCACCTTGCTGGCATCCATCTTGATGCCCGTATCCAGCATCTTGGTCGAGAACGCCGTGTTCACATCAAACGGCTTTTCCATGCCGAGATAGGTCTGCACCAGCTCGTAATCCTTCTTCATCCGCTCGGCATCGATCCAGCCGAGCGCTTTGGTCGTCGTGAATTCGTCTGTCATCAGGAACTTGATGCGCTCCCACTGCCGCTGCTGGTTTTCCTTGTCGAGACCTGAGGCCTGGTCGAGCAGCGCCTTGAGGCAGGGCGCGACGTCGGCGACGCAGGCGGCGTAGGCCTTCTGGCTGATCTTGACGAATTCCTCCACCAGTTTTGGATTCTTTTGCAGATAGGCGCCGTTGACGATCAACGAGTTGCCGTAAGGGTTCAGCCCGATATCCTTCCAATTGACGTAACCGAGATCGGCGCCGAACTCGATCACCTTCAGATCGTGCTCATTGTAGAAATCGCTGATGATATCGACGGTATGGCTCTTCAGCGCCGCGATCTTGGCGGTCGGGCCGACATTGACGAAGCTCACTGAATCTGGCGCGATGCCCGCCGCCTTGGCGAAGGCCGGCCACATCACTCGTGAAGCGTCGCCCGGCGGATTGCCGATCTTGTGGTTCGGAAAGTCCTTCGGACCGTTCACGCCATAGCTCTTCAGCCAATAGAAGGTCTGTCCAGTGTTGGCGTAGATGCTCATCAGCGCCACCACGTCGGCGCCCTTGCTCTTGGCCACCAGCGCGGTCGCGAGATCCGCGATGCCGAACGGCGAGCCGCCGGAGCCGACTTTCAGCGAGGAGACGCCGGAGCCCTTGCCGACCTCGATCGTGAGATCGATGCCGGCCTTCTCGTACCAGCCTTGGGACTTGGCGTAATAGAACGGCGAATGATCGGCCGTCGGCGTCCAGTTCAGGATCAGGTTGACGGACTCGGCGGCCACACAGGGCGCAGCCGGCACGGCAAGCGCAAGCGCCAATCCTGCAATTCGCAAAGCCTTCATTGCACCCTCCTCGTTCTACAACCGATCTTGTCGCCGCTCATCTGTGACGCTACCAATGCAACAAGGGACCGGACGACTTGTCAACTATTTGGTTGGAAATGCCGAAAAAACGTTCTGACGACACCAGGCCGCAGCGGCGCGATCCGGCCGCGACCCGCAAAAAACTGCTGACGGCGGCGCGGCGCGAATTCGCCAGCAGTGGCCTCGCCGGCGCCCGGGTCGACGAGATCGCCGCGCGGGCGGGCGTCAACAAGCAGCTCGTCTATCACTATTTCGGCGACAAGGACGCGCTGTATCTGGCGGTGCTGGAATGGGTCTATGAGGAGATCCGCGCCCAGGAGCGCAAGCTCAATCTCGAAGGGTTGCCGCCCGAGCAGGCAATCAAGAAGCTGATCGAGAGTTCGTTCGATCACCTCGCCGCGCATCCGGACTTCATCGTGCTGCTGAACGACGAAAACCGCGGCGGCGCCCGGCATGTGCGCGGATCGCGAAAACTGGAAGCGATGCATTCGCCGCTGGTCAGCCTGGTTTCGACCATTCTCGGCGAAGGCGTGAAGGCCGGCATATTCCGTA
Source organism: Bradyrhizobium sp. AZCC 1577 (assembly GCF_036924575.1). Classification (NCBI taxonomy): domain Bacteria; kingdom Pseudomonadati; phylum Pseudomonadota; class Alphaproteobacteria; order Hyphomicrobiales; family Nitrobacteraceae; genus Bradyrhizobium; species Bradyrhizobium sp. AZCC 1577. The sequence goes on along the minus strand of NZ_JAZHRQ010000001.1, from coordinate 3,122,423 downwards.
AAGGTATCAACCCCGTGCACCTCTATATCTCGATCGCCGGGCTCAGCTATTTTTACTTTTCGAACACGCCGACCCTGTCGGCGATCTTCGGCAAGGATCTGTCGAGCCGGGCCGCGCGGCAGGCGCGCCGCAGGCACGTGGTCGACCTGGTGATGCATTCGCTGCGGCCATAATCAACCGGATGGTTGATTAGTGGCAGAGGCCGCGGTAGATTGCCGCCGCGCGGCGTGGAACCGGCCGCGCATCCAAAGGGAGCGCACGGGTGTTCAGCGGTGACGGCGGATCGGCACGGTCTTTAGCGATCATCCTGATCGTGCATCTGGCTGTGATCGTGCTCTGGCAGGTTCTGGTCGATGCCTTCCAGGTGCCGAAATTCATTCTGCCCTCGCCACTCGCGACGGTCGCGACGCTGGGTTCTCCGAGCTATGCGTGGCCCTCCAATCTGGCGGTGACGGCCATCGAAATTCTCGGCGGGTTCTGCCTCGGCGCGCTGGTCGGCATCATGCTGGCCGTGCTGTTCACCTGGTCGCCGCTGGTCAGCCTATTGCTGCTGCCGCTGTTCGTGACGCTGAACATGATCCCGAAAGTGGCGCTGGGACCGCTGTTCATCGTCTGGTTTTCCTACGGCATCTTTCCGAACATCTTGATCGCGTTTTCCATTTGCTTCTTTCCGATCCTGCTCACCACTGCGCGTGGATTGAGTGAGGTCGAGCCTGATCTCTTGGATCTCGTGAAGTCGCTGCGCGGTTCGCGGTGGACGCTGTTTCGAAAGATCCAGTTGCCGGGTGCGTTGCCTTACGTGTTTTCCGGAATGAAAGTCGGCGCCATCCTGGCGGTTGCCGGCGCGATTGTCGGTGAGTTCATCGCCTCCGAGCGGGGGCTCGGCTACCTCATGATCCAGGTGCAGTCTTCACTCGATACGCCGGCGATGGTGATGGCGGTGGTGCTCCTGACATTGCTCGGTGTGGCGCTGTATGGGCTCGTGCTCGGCTTAGAGCGGATGTTCGTCGTCCGTGACATCCGGCTGCAATAAGACGGGGAATGAAGATGCTGCTGACGCGCGAAAATCTGCCGCAGACGATCGCCGATATCACCGCACTCGATGAGCTGCTGTGCCGCCCGAGTCAGGCATTGATCGACGAACTGCGCAAGGTCGACGGCGACATCATGATCCTGGGTGTTGCCGGCAAGATGGGGCCGACGCTGGCCGGCCTTGCCAAGGCGGCCGCGCCGGAGCGCCGCGTGATCGGCGTGGCCCGGTTCAGCGATCCCGCCGTCAAGGACTGGCTGCAGGCGCGCGGCGTCGAGACCATCAATTGCGACCTGCTCGACGAGACCGCCATCAAGGCGCTCCCGAAGATTCCGAATATCATCTTCATGGCCGGACGCAAGTTCGGCGCCGAGGGCGACCTCTCGCTGACCTGGGCGATGAATTCGCACGTCCCAGCCCTGGTCGCGCAGGCCTTTGCGACGTCGCGTATCGTCGCGTTCTCGACTGGCTGTGTTTATCCGTTCGTGCCGGTCAACGGCAAGGGTTCGGCCGAGGATATGGCACCCGATCCGCCGGGCGAATATGCGCAATCCTGCGTCGGGCGCGAGCGCATGTTCGAGTATTTCTCACGCAAGCATGGAACGCCTGGACGTCTGTTCCGGCTGAACTACGCGATCGACATGCGTTACGGCGTGCTGCACGATATCGCGAGCAAGGTGCTGCAGGGCCAGCCGATCGACGTCAGCCTCGGCCATGTCAATTTCATCTGGCAAGGCGACGCTTCCTCGCAGGCGCTGCGCTGTCTGGCGCATTGCGATACGCCGACCTCGCCGATCAATGTCAGTGGCCACGAGATCCTGGCGGTGCGCGATCTCGCCGCGAAATTCGGCCAGCGCTTCGGCCGCGCGCCCGTGATTGTCGGCAAAGAGGAGCCGACGGCGTGGCTCACCGACACGTCGCAGGCGGTGAAACTATTCGGCTTGCCGATCGTCGATACCGAGCAGCTCATCGGTTGGACCGCCGATTGGGTGTCGCGCTCGATGCCGAGCCTCGGCAAGCCCACCAAATACGAGGTGCGCGATGGCCGCTATTGAGCCCATCGACATCGTCGAACTCGATGTCAGCGATGCGAAGGCCGGGCTCGTGCTGTCGACCGAAGCCGGCTGGAACCAGAACGAAGCCGACTGGCGCTTCTTCTTGAGCCAAGGGGTCGTATTCGGCGCGCGCGACGGCAACCAGTTGGTGGCGACGGCGGCGCTGCTGCCCTACTCGGCCGGCAATGCCTGGATCAGCATGGTGCTGGTGACCGCCAACTTTCGCCGCCGCGGCCTCGCGACCAGGCTCGTCGATACCTGCCTGGAAGCGGCCGCGCGGCGCCGGCTCACAACCTGGCTTGATGCCACGCCGGCTGGCGCGACCGTCTATGGTCCGCTCGGTTTTGCGCCGACGCTGCAACTGCGGCGGTTGCGGTTGGAAAAGCCGCAAGGCACCACAGCGACAAGGCCGCTCGCGGCCGGCAACCTCGAAGCCCTGGCCGCGCGCGATGCCGGCGCCATGGGATTCGACCGCAGCACATTGCTGTCGGAATTTGCTGCGCGCCCGCGTTCTCGCATCGTGTCGGATGCTCGAGCCATGGCCCTGATCCGCGATGGACGCACCGCACGGCACATCGGTCCAGTCCTGGCCGACCACGCCGATCAGGCGTTGGCATTGGTCGACGCCATCACTAGCTCCGAGACCGGCTCCTGGCTGATCGACGCCGTTCATTCTCAGGACGCGTTTCTGAACGGTCTCGTTCGCTCGGGCTGGAATATCGAGCGACCATTTCAGCGCATGCGCTTTGGTTCCGCGACTGCCTCACCCGCGCAACCGCCGCTTGCCGTCGCCGGCCCGGAATTCGGATAGGAACAGCCGCCATGCATCATAGCGAAATCAAGGCCGAGGTTCGAAAGCTGATCGCCGACGGCACCGTGCTTCCGGCGCATCCGCTCGCGCTCGACGCCAAGCGCGCACTCGATGTACGGCATCAGCGGGCGCTGACGCGCTATTACCTCGATGCTGGCGCCGGAGGATTGGCCGTGGGCGTGCACACCACGCAATTCGCGATCCGCGACGTCGGAATGTACCGTCCGGTGCTGGAGCTGGCGGCCGAGACCGCCGCTTCATGGACCAAACGGCCGGTCGCGATGGTCGCAGGCGTGGCCGGTCCAACGCAACAAGCCATCGCAGAAGCGCAGACCGCGCGTAGCATCGGCTATCACGCCGGCCTGCTCAGCCTGGCTGCGATGAAATCAGCATCCGAGGACGACATCATTGCGCATTGCGAGGCAGTGGCACGCGCGATCCCGCTGGTGGGCTTCTATTTGCAGCCGGCCGTCGGCGGCGTGATCCTCAGCGCCGATTTCTGGAAGCGCTTTGCGGCCATCGATAACGTCATCGCGATCAAGATCGCTCCGTTCAACCGCTATCGGACGCTGGACGTGCTGCGTGGGGTGGCTGCAGCGAACGCACTTGACCGCGTCGCGCTCTATACCGGCAACGACGATCACATCCTGCTTGACCTCACTTTGCCGTTCGACCTCCGCGACAAGGGCGTCACCACGCGAGCGTACTTCAAGGGCGGCCTGCTCGGGCACTGGTCGGTATGGACCGCGAGCGCGATCAAGCAGTTCGAGATGTGCAAGGCGGCACGCGGCAAGGATACCGTGCCGGCCGACCTGCTGGCGCTCGACGCGCGTGTCACCGACTGCAACAGCGCGTTCTTCGATGTTGCCAACAATTTTCACGGCTGCATCGCAGGTTGCCACGAAATCCTGCGGCGGCAAGGATTGATGCAAGGTCTCTGGTGTCTCGACCCCGCAGAAGGGCTGAGCCCGGGCCAGATGCAGGAGATCGACCGCGTCTGCCGCGAGCATGCCGATCTCTCCGACGACGGCTTCGTGAAGGCGAACCTGCAGAAATGGCTGGCATGACGGCGGACGAGCCCTTCATCAGCCTGCGCAACGTCCGCAAGGTCTATCGGTCGAGGGCTACGGAATTCCTCGCCGTCTCCGACGTCACCATGGACGTCAAGGAAGGCGAACTGGTGTCGCTGGTCGGCCCGTCCGGCTGCGGCAAGACAACCGTGCTCAAGATCCTGGCCGGATTGCATGACGCCGACGGCGGCACGATCAAGATCGGTAGCGCGAAGACGCCGTTTGATCCGGCGCGCGACATCGGCATGGTGTTCCAGCAGGCCCTGCTGCTGAAATGGCGAACCATTTTGGACAACGTGCTGCTGCCGGCCGAAATCGTCGGCCTGCCGATGAAGGCCGCGCGGAGCCGCGCCCGCGATCTGCTCAACCTGGTCGGACTGGCTGGCTACGAGGATAAATATCCGCAGCAATTGTCCGGCGGCATGCAGCAGCGCACGGCGATTGCGCGCGCCTTCATCCACGATCCCAAGCTGATCCTGATGGACGAGCCGTTCGGCGCGCTAGACGCGCTGACCCGCGAGCAGATGAATCTCGAAATGCTGCGGATCTGGCGCGAAAGCGGCAAGACCATCCTGTTCGTGACGCACTCGATCCAGGAAGCGGTGTTCCTCGCCTCGCATTGCGCCGTGCTCACCGCAGGTCCGGCGCGAATGGCGGAATATTTCCCGATCGAGCTGCCATTTCCCCGCGCATTGCCGATCAAGACCACGGATGAGTTCGGTGCCTATGCGCGGCGAATCTACGCGAGTCTGGGATTGAGCCCGAGCGCATAGCCCTGCAGGCGCCAGGACTTCGGCGGCTCGCCTCGCATACGCATCATGCAACTGAGAGCCTGTGGCCGGCGCCGCGTCCGTAGTACACGCCACCCCAGGGCACGTCCGCCCCGGCGTGGAGAGCCCGACAGAATGTCCGCAGACTTAGCCCCCAAACCATCCCCCACGCCCATCGATGGCTTGCCGCCGGAACTCAGGCGCTGGGCGGTGGCGGCGATCTTCACCGCGCTGGCACTGGCCTCGCTGGATACCGCGATCGCCAATATCGCGCTGCCCGCCATCGCGGTCGACCTCCATGTCAGCCCGGCCGACGTGGTCTGGGTCGTCAATATCTACCAGATCGCCTTGGTCGCGACGCTGCTGCCGCTCGGCGCACTCGGCGAAATCGTCGGTCATCAGCGGATCTATATCGGCGGCCTCGTGCTGTTCACGCTGGCCTCGCTCGGCTGCGCCTTGGCATGGTCGCTGCCGAGCCTGACGGCGGCGCGGGCGCTGCAGGGGCTGGGCGCCAGCGGCATCATGAGCGTGAACGCGGCGCTGGTCCGTTTCGTCTATCCGACCCACATGCTGGGGCGCGGCTTCGGCCATAACGCGCTCGTGGTCGGAACGGCATTCACTTTCGGTCCGACGATTGCGTCCGCGATCCTTGCGATCGGAACGTGGCCGTGGCTGTTCGCGATCAACCTTCCCTTCGGCCTGATCGCAATCTGGATCGGCCTGAAGACGTTGCCCAGAACGCCGCGCGCGAAACACGCGTTCGATTTTGCGAGCGCAGCGCTGACCGCAAGCTGTCTCGGGCTATTCATCATCGGCATCGGAAGCGCGGCACATCAGGCGCCGCCCTTCCTTGTCGGAGTGGCGCTTGGCGCAGCATTGCTGCTCGGCTGGATCATGACCCGACGGGATGCGGATCATCCGGCGCCGATGTTGCCGATCGACCTGTTCCGGCGGCCGATGTTCGCGTTGTCGGCCGCCACGTCGGTCTGCACATTCGCGGTGCAGGGACTGGCCTTCGTTTCGCTGCCCTTCTACTTCGAGGACGTGCTGCACCGGTCCCAGGTCGAAACCGGCTTCTTCATGACGCCCTGGCCATTGGTGGTGGCGATCATGGCGCCGATCGGGGGCCGGCTCTCCGATCGCTATCCTGTCGGCATTCTCGGCGGCCTCGGGCTGGTATTGCTCGGCATCGGCATGGCCCTGCTCGCAACGCTGCCTTCGGACCCTAGCGTTGCCAACATCGTCTGGCGCACGGTGATTTGCGGAATCGGATTCGGCTTCTTTCAAACGCCGAATTTGCGGGCGCTGATGTCGAGCGCGCCGCCGCACCGCAGCGGCAGCGCGAGCGGCATCGTCGCAACCGCTCGTCTGACCGGGCAGACACTCGGCGCCGCGCTCGCGGCCCTTTGCTTTGCGCTGGCCGGTCACGAGGGTGCGACGGTTGCGTTGATGCTCGGGGCCGGATTCGCCACGCTCGGAAGCCTGATGAGTTTCCTGCGTCTGACGGTGGGCACCGAAAAGACATGATGCAACGCAGGGACACGCCCCGTTCGCTGCGCCTCGAACCCGGTTCTGATTGAATCAGAACCGGGCTCTTTTGACGCGTTTTCTTGATGCGAACCGGTGTCGCTTGAAAACGCTCTAATTGAGCGCCCAAAGATAAGCCAGGGTTGCCGCGATCCCAAGACCCGTTCTGACCGCGTGCAACCCTCCCCACTTCACGATCAGCGCACGTGACTGCGGGCCGGCGTCCTTCTCGTCGATAGCGTTCAGCAGGCGGTTGGTCGGCATGATGCCGATCAGCGTATAGGGCCAGTTGGCGAGAATGAGCACCGCGCCGACGATCCAGCGCCAATCCCGCGTCAGCCAGGCAGCGGTCAGGCCGAGCACGCCGGAAATGACTGCGCAACTCGCCTGCATCGCAAAGCCGCGCGCGTAGCTTGGTTTCCACTGCCTCAAGAGGCCCCGGTCATCGAGGCCGAGACGCGCCGGCTGTTCGGCGAAATTGATGAAGAAGGCGGCACCGGCGAACGCCGCCGCGACGACCATTGCAAGCTGTCCTGCAAACATTATTCACTCCACACTCGTTTTGCCTATTGACAATATATTGTCATTTTGGATACTAATTGTCAAATGACAACGAAACGACATACGCCCGGCGGTCGGGCCCTGACCGAGCTGGTTCTCGCCGTGTTCCGCCTCAATGGACGCCTGCTCGCGGCCGGTGACCGGCTTGTTTCGGACCTCGGCCTCACCAGCGCGCGCTGGCAGGTGCTGGGCGCAATCGCGCTTGCGCCAAGTCCGCAACCGGTGGCCTGGCTTGCGCGCAGCATGGGACTCAATCGACAGGGAGTTCAGCGCATTGTGAACGAGATGGCAGAGGATGGCCTCGTGGAGCTGCGGCCCAATCCAAATCACCGCCGGGCGCACCTCGTCGCGCTAACCAGGCGTGGGCAGGATGCCTTCGAAACCGCCAGCGCGCTCCAGGTTCCGTGGGCAAATGCCCTTGCGAAGGGGTTTAGTCCCGAAGAGCTCGCCGCGATGACCCGTATCGCGAAGCTGCTGAGCGAGCGCCTTGATAAGTCCGCCTAGCCTCTATCCCCCGAACGAAGGACACCCGATCGGCCAGGTTGCGGAAACCTGGCGTAACACCGGCGAATCGACTTTCTTCCCGTTCGTCAAGTGCGCGTTTTCTTGATTTGAACTGTTCTATTTTCTCGGATCACATCGCGCCCGGTTCAATTGGCGAATTGGACTCAAAAAGGGACATGCGATGGCAAACCTCACAATCAACGGCAAAACAATCAATGTGGACGTCGAAGACGACACGCCACTGCTCTGGGCTATCAGGGAGAATGTCGGGCTGACCGGCACCAAATATGGGTGCGGTATTGCACTGTGCGGCGCCTGCACAGTTCACGTCGACGGGGTCGCGATGCGCTCCTGCGGCATGACGGTCAGCGAGGCCGTCGGCAAGCAGATCACCACGATCGAAGGTCTCGCCTCAGAAGGCGCGTTGCACAAGGTGCAGCAGGCATGGGTAGCTAACGACGTTCCGCAATGCGGCTTTTGCCAGAGCGGCATGATCATGGCGGTCGCAGCCCTTCTCAAGGAAAAGCCGAAGCCGACCGACCAGGATATCAACGAGGCCATCACCAATATCTGCCGATGCGGGACCTTCCAGCAGGTCCGCGAGGCGATCCACGCCGCCGCGAACGCTTGAGGGGGACGCCATGAACAAGCACGTCATGCCCAAACTCAATCGCCGCAGCTTTGTGATCGGCACGGCTGCCGCCGGCGCCGGCCTCGCACTCGGTCTTGATATTCCCTTTGGCGGACCGAACGTGGTTCGCGCCGCCGACGGCTCGCCCGAGATCAATGCCTGGGTGGTGATCCGTCCCGATGACACCGTCGTGATCCGCATCGCCCGCTCGGAGATGGGACAGGGCTCGCTCACCGGCCTCGCGCAACTCGTCGCGGAAGAGCTTGAATGCGACTGGTCGAAGGTCACCACCGAATATCCCACGCCGGGTCAAAGTGTCGCACGCAAGCGCACCTGGGGCGACTTCTCGACCGGCGGCAGCCGCGGCATCCGCGCCAGTCATGAATATGTCCGCAAGGGCGGCGCCACCGCGCGCATGATGCTGGTGCAGGCCGCCGCGAACGAATGGAAGGTGCCGGCCTCGGAATGCACTGCCGCCAACAGCGTGATCACCCACACGCGGTCAGGCAGAACCACGACCTATGGCAAGGTGGTGGAAGCGGCAGCCAAGCTCGAGCCGCCGGCGGACGTGAAGTTGAAAGATCCCAAGGACTGGAAGCTCGCCGGCAAGTCCCTGAAGCGGCTTGATACGGTGGAGAAGACCACCGGCGCGATGATCTACAGCATCGATGTCAAGCTGCCGGGCATGCTCAACGCCGCGATCAAGGATTGTCCCGTCTTCGGCGGCAAGCTGAAGAGCTACGACGAAGCCAAGGTCGCGGGCATGAAGGGCGTCAAAAAGGTCGTCCGTGTCGGCGACACCGCCGTCGCCGTCATTGCCGATACCTGGTGGCACGCCAAGACCGCGCTGGATGCGTTGCCGGTCGTCTGGGACGAAGGCGAGAACGCCAAAGTCTCCAGTGACTCGATCGCCAAATGGCTGGCCGAAGGCCTCGACAACGCCCAGCCGGCTTACATCGGCAACCAGAACGGCGACGCCAAGGCCACGATTGCCTCGGCCGCCAAGAAGGTCGAGGCGGTCTACAACTATCCCTACCAGAACCACGCCACGATGGAGCCGCTCAATGCCACGGCGATCTATACGCCTGACAAATGCGAGGTCTGGTGCGGTACGCAGAACGGCGAAGCGGCATTAGCCGCTGTGCTGGAAGCATCGGGATTGCCGGCCGAAAAATGCGATGTGCACAAGCATATGGTCGGCGGCGGCTTCGGCCGCCGCGGCATGACCGATTATGTCCGGCAGGCGGTTCTGATCGCCAAGCAGATGCCGGGCACACCGGTCAAGCTGTTGTGGTCGCGCGAAGAGGACATGCTGCACGGGAAATATCATCCGGTCACGCAATGCAAACTCACCGGCGCCTTCGACGCCAATAACAATCTGACGGCGCTGCATGTCAGAATATCAGGACAGTCGATCCTGTCCTCGGCGCGTCCGGCAGCATTGGAAAACGGCAAGGACCCGGTGGTGTTCCAAGGACTCAATGCCACGGGCGAGGCAGCGATCGGCTACAGCGTACCGAATTTGCTGATCGAGCACGCGATGCGCAATCCGCATGTCCCGCCCGGCTTCTGGCGCGGCGTCAACCTCAATCACAACGCGATCTACCTGGAATGCTTCATGGATGAGCTCGCCAATGCAGTGGGCCAGGATCCCCTGGAATTCCGCCGCAAGCTGATGAGCAAGCATCCGAAGCACCTCGCCGTGCTCAATGCGGTGGCCGAGAAGATCGGCTGGGGCAAACCTGCGCCGCAAGGCGTCCATCGCGGCATCGCGCAGGTGATGGGCTTCGGCAGCTATGTCGCAGGTGCCGCGGAAATCTCAGTCACCGACGACGGCAAGATCAAGGTGCATCGCATCGTCGCCTCGACCGATCCGGGCTATATCGTCAACCCGGCGCAGGTCGAGCGGCAGATTGCCGGCTCCTTCGTCTATGGCCTGTCCGCCCTGTTCTATGGCGGCTGCACGGTGAAGGACGGCAAGATCGAGCAGACCAACTTCGACACCTACGATTCAATGCGCATTGCCGCGATGCCGAAGGTGGAAAGCGTCATGCTGCCGAGCGGCGGCTTCTGGGGCGGCGTCGGCGAGCCGACCATCGGCGTCGCCGCACCCGCGGTGCTCAACGCCTACTTCGCCGCAACCGGCAAGCGGATCCGTTCGGTCCCGCTGAAGGACCAGAACATCACGTTTGCCTGACAATAACAGCGGCGGCCTCTCCGGCCGCCGCTCGCTCATCGAGAGATTTCTGATGAATGCCTTGCGTGTCGTCATCGGGCTGGCAACGGTCATGGCGTCGAGCCTGCCGGTGCTTGCGGCTTCCGACCCCCCGCCCGGTGCGGCGTCCTGCTCCGGCTGCCACTCCGGTGGGGTGACCGGTTCGTCCGTTTCGCGGCTGAACGGCCGCGACGCCGGCGAGATCGCGACCGCGATGGCTGGATTTCGCGACGGCTCGCTTCCCGCTACGGTAATGAACCGCATCGCCAAGGGCTTTTCCGACGATGAGTTGCGCGCGATGGCGGCGTGGCTCGCTGCACAAAAGTAAGGGGCCGCCAGCATGGGCGTTAGCCGTCGCATCAGCCGCCGGAAGTTCTGTAGCGCCAGCGCGGCCGCCGCAGTGACGGCCTTGGCGTCTCCACTGCCCGCATTGGCGCAATCCGCGGCGCGCATCATCGTGATCGGTGGCGGTTTCGGCGGTGCGAGTTGTGCGCGCGCGCTGAAACAGATCGATCCGAAATTGCAGGTCACACTGGTCGAGCCGAACCGGACCTTCACCGCCTGCCCGTTCAGCAACAATGTCATCGCCGGACTGCGTTCGATCGAGGAACAAAAATTCGGTTACGACAAGATCGCCGCCAGCGGCATCACCGTGGTGGCGCTGGAAGCAACGACCATCAATGCAGCCGCGCGGACCGTGGGGCTCGCCGACGGCACCTCGCTCGCCTACGACCGGCTGGTGCTGTCTCCCCGGAATCGAACTGCGTTTCGACGCCCTGCCGGGCTACGACGAAGCCGCCGCGGCGAAGATGCCGCATGCCTGGAAAGCAGGCGAGCAAACGCTGTTGCTGCGCAAGCAACTCGAGGCCATGGAGGATGGCGGCCTGGTGGTGATCGCAGCTCCCGCCAACCCTTTCCGTTGCCCGCCGGGACCTTACGAACGGGCCTGCCTGATTGCGCACTATCTGAAGACCAAGAAGCCGCGTTCGAAGCTGATCATCCTTGACGCAAAGGACGCGTTCTCCAAGCAGCGCCTGTTTCAGAACGCCTGGAAGGAGCTTTACCCGGGGATGGTCGAATGGATATCGCTATCGCAGGGCGGCAAGGTGAATGCCGTCGATCCGGCGACCAATACTCTGATCACCGATTTCGGCAATCACACCGCCCAGGTGGCCAACGTTATTCCGCCGCAACGGGCCGGCCGCATCGCCGCTATTGCGGGCGCGACCGATAACACTGGTTGGTGCGCGATCGATCCTGTCACTTTCGAATCCAGATCGGCACCGAACATCCATGTCATCGGCGATGCCTGTCTCGCCGGCGCGATGCCAAAATCCGCATTCTCGGCGAATGCGCAGGCCAAGACTTGCGCAAACGCGATTGCCACACTGGTCGCCGGCGGATCGCCAGCCGCGCCGAAGCTGATCAATACGTGCTACAGTCTGGCAGCCCCGGACTATGGCATCTCGATTGCCGGCGTATACCATCCGAAGAATGGATCGCTTGCCGACGTTGAAGGCGCCGGTGGCGTTAGTCCGCTGGAGGCGTCACGTGATTTCCGCGCCCGCGAGGCCGACTATGCGCAATCCTGGTTCGCGACCATTACGGCGGAAGTCTTTGGCTAGACGCACCTATCGCATGTTGGATCCGATTCTTGCTGGAGTTCTCCTCGTGCTGCCCGGCTGCGCCGCCGCAACGGAACTTCGCAGCTATGCCGTCATTGGCGATGCCATTCCGCAGTCACTGACGGGCACGGCCGGCGATGCGACGCGCGGCCGCGCCCTCGTCGTCGAACGTTCCAGCACTTGCATCCTGTGCCACAACGGCCCATTTCCCGAACAGAAATTCCAGGGCGACCTGGCGCCCGATCTTTCCGGTTCCGGCAGCCGCTGGTCCGAAGGTCAGCTTCGGCTTCGGCTGGTGGATGCTTCTCGTCTCAATGCTGAGACGATCATGCCGTCCTATTACCGCGTTGACGGCCTCACTCGCGTCGGGACGCTGTGGCGCGGCAAGCCGATCCTGTCGGCCGAACAGATCGAGGATATCGTGGCGTATCTCGCAAGCTTACGCGAATAGGAAGGTCCGATGCATCCACCACCGAATTCGACACGCCGCCAGTTTCTCGGCCTCGCCGGAGCGGCAGCCGTGCTTGGCACGGCCCCCGTCGTCACGCTTCGGCCTGCCGAGGCGACGCCCGAGATGCTCGCTTCCGCCATCCGCAATGTCACCGGCGGCGCTGCGGTGAAAACCGGCAAGGTCAAGCTCGACGTGCCGCCCTTGGTCGAGAACGGCAACACCGTGCCGCTGACTGTGAGTGTCGCCCACCCTATGGCGCCGGAGGACCACGTCAGCAGCATCCACGTTTTCAACGAGAAGAACCCGCAGCCGAACGTCGCCAACTTCCACCTCGGCCCTCATGCCGGCCGCGCGCAGGTTTCGACCCGCATTCGCCTCACCGACAGCCAGAAGGTCGTCGCGATCGCCAAGCTCTCGGACGGGTCGTTCTGGTCGGCCAGCGTCGACGTCGTGGTGACACTGGCGGCCTGCACCGAGGAGGTGATCTGATGGCTTCCGCGCTAATCAACGTTCCGGCCAAAGCCAAACGCGGCGACATTATCGAGATCAAGACGCTGATGTCGCACATCATGGAGTCGGGCTATCGCCATAAGGCGTCAGGTGAATCTGTGCCGCGCGACATCATCACGAGCTTTACCTGCCGCTTCAACGGCGCTGAAATCTTCCGCGCCGATTTGTTCCCGGCGATTGCTGCCAACCCGTTCTTCTCCTTCTTCACGACCGTGACCGAAAGCGGCAAGTTCGAGTTCGAATGGATCGGCGACAAGGGTTTTTCCGAGACCGCTTCCGCCTCGATCTCGGTCGAATGAGATTTTTGGGCGCCATAGCCGCCGCACTGCTGGTGGTGGGCGCCGTCGGAGCTGCCGAGATCCCGCAAGCCGACCGCCGTTCCGGCTACAGCTTCATGAAGCCGGACACAAAAACGATGCAGGACGACGACACCGCCAATCCCGGCATGCTCTGGGTGCTCAATGGCGAGACATTGTGGAACCGCAAGACAGGCGCCGCCGACAAAGCGTGCGCCGATTGCCATGGCAATGCACGCGCAAGCATGAAGGGCGTGGCCGCCCGCTACCCCGCGTTCGACAAGGCAACCGGCCGCCCGATCGATCTGGAACAGCGCATCAATTCGTGCCGCACCAACCACCAACAGGCGACGCCGCTGCCGTTCGAGAGCCGCGAGTTGCTGGCGCTGACAGCCTTTGTCGCAAGGCAATCACAGGGCGCTCCGATCGAAACCGGAGCCGACCCGCAGCTCGCGCCGTTCGTCGCCAAAGGACGCGAGCTCTACATGCAACGGCAGGGCCAGCTCAATCTCGGCTGTACCCATTGCCATGACGACAATTGGGACAAGCGACTCGCCGGCGCCGCGATCACACAAGGACACCCGACCGGTTACCCGCTCTACCGGCTGGAATGGCAATCGCTGGGCTCGCTGCAGCGACGCCTGCGCGCCTGCATCACCGGCATCCGCGCGCAGGCCTATGATTACGGCGCGCCGGAACTGGTTGAACTGGAATTATACCTGATGTCGCGGGCGCGCGGGATGGCGATGGAAGCGCCGGCGGTGCGGCCTTAGGGAGGTGCGGCGCGGCACCATATGTCCCTCATTCTCGTTACCGCTCCGCGAACGCCTTCTCGACCACGAACTGTGCCGGCTCGCCGTGATTGCCCTCGGCAAAACCCTTGCCGATGAGCAGCGCGCGCGTGTCCGTCACCAGCGCCGGGCTGCCGCAGATCATGACGCGGTCATGCGCTGGATCGAGCGTGGCCAGCCCGATGTCGGCGAACAGTTTTCCTGAAGTGATCAAATCGGTGATGCGGCCGCGGTTGCGGAAGGGATCGCGGGTCACGGTCGGATAATAGATCAGCTGGTTGCGAACATATTCGCCGATCAGCTCGTCGTTCGGCAGCTTTTCGGTGATCATCTCGCCATAGGCGAGTTCGGCGACGCGGCGGCAGCCGTGCAGCAGCACCACCTTCTCGAACCGCTCATAGGTCTCGGGGTCCTTGATCACGGAAAGGAACGGCGCCAGCCCGGTGCCGGTCCCGATCAGATAGAGGTTGCGGCCGTCCTCGAGGTTATCGATGACCAGCGTACCGGTCGCCTTGCGGCTGACGATGATTTCGTCGCCCTGCTTCAGGTGTTGGAGGCGCGAGGTGAGCGGGCCATCCGGCACCTTGATCGAGAAGAATTCGAGCCGGTCCTCGTAATTGGCGCTGGCGACCGAGTAGGCGCGGAGCAGCGGCTTCTCGCCGACCTTCAGGCCGATCATCGTGAACTCGCCATTGCGGAAACGGAACGAGGGATCGCGTGTGGTGGTGAAGCTGAACAGCGTATCGGTCCAGTGATGAACGCTCAGCACGCTTTCCTGGTTGAAATTGCTCATCGCACCGTTCCCTGACTTGCAAGCCGGATTGACCGGTTAAATCATTCGTATACGATCATTCGTATACAAACGAATAATCCAGCTTGATCCGATCGTCAAGCCGGGCAGAATGTCCGGCGAAGGCATTGAAGCAAAAGGAAAAACCATGGCCCACGACGCACCCCAGGCGACCGGTCCGAACAAGCTGGTGATCCGCAATATCGGGCTCGTGCTGTCGGGGGCTTTGGAAAAGCCGATCCTGGATGCCGACACGATCGTGGCCGAGAGCGGCAAGATCACAGCCGTCGGCCGCTTCAAGGACTGCAATACCGAGGGCGCCACCACGACAGTCGACGCCAACGGCACCACCGTCGCGCCCGGATTGATCGACAGCCACGTCCATCCCGTCGCCGGCGACTGGACGCCGCGGCAGAACCAGGTCAACTGGATCGACAGCTATCTCCATGGCGGCGTGACCACCATGATCTCGGCCGGCGAGGTCCACATGCCCGGCCGCCCGCGCGACGTCGTAGGCCTGAAGGCGATGGCGATCTTTGCGCAGCGCGCGTTTTGGACGCTGCGGCCAGGCGGGGTGAAGGTGCATGCCGGCGCGCCGGTGATCGAATGCGAAATGGTGGAGGACGATTTCAAGGAGATGGCCGCGGCCGGCGTCAAGCTGCTCGGCGAGGTCGGCCTCGGCGGCGTCAAGGACGGCCCGACCGCGCGCAAAATGGTCGGCTGGGCGCGCAAATACGGCATCCAAAGCACGATCCATACCGGCGGACCTTCAATTCCCGGCTCCGGCCTGATCGACAAGGATGTGGTGCTGGAAGCCGACACCGACGTGGTCGGGCATATCAATGGCGGCCATACCGCGCTGCCCGACGACCAGATCCGCTGCATCTGCGAGGGCTGCAAACGCGGGTTGGAGCTGGTTCACAACGGCAACGAGCGCTCGGCGCTGTTCACGTTGCGCACCGCGCGCGAGATGGGTGACCTCCATCGCGTCATCCTCGGCACGGACGCGCCGGCCGGCTCCGGCGTGCAGCCGCTCGGCATTTTGCGAATGGTCTCGATGCTGTCGTCACTCGGCGAACTGCCGGCCGAACTCGCCTTCTGCCTTGCGACCGGCAATACCGCGCGCATGCGCGAACTCGACTGCGGAATCATCGAAATCGGCCGCTCCGCGGACTTCGTCCTGATGGACAAGGCCCAGCATTCCCCTGGCAAGAACATTCTGGAGAGCGTGCAGCTCGGCGACCTCCCCGGCATCGGCATGACCATCATCGATGGCATCGTCCGCACCCAGCGCAGCCGCAACACGCCGCCCGCCGGCAAGGTGCCGGAGATCGTCAGCGGACATTGATGCCGGTCGCCCTGCGAGTGCGCCGGGCGACTATACCCTCGGACGTGATGAGCGAATTGCCGGTCAGGCCTCATTTTTTGTGAGATCACTCACACTTAGCCCCTACGAACCGCGTGGAACCCGCGCACGGCTGCTTGCGGCGAACAGCCACCATGGTACGCTGTAGGCGCTGGAAAGATTGCTTGCCTCATACTGTATTTGTATTTGACAGTTGGGAGCCAATCCAAGCCATGGCCCAAATTCGTGACATCAAGTCAGGCCGACCGGGTGAGCGATCGCCCGAGCCAATGCCACGCCGCCTTGCGGCCATCGTGGCAGGCGACATCTCCGGTTACAGCCGCCTGATGCAGATCGACGAGGAAGGGACGCACAATCGCGTCAAGAGGATCGAGCGCGACCTCATCGAACCCAGCATCAGAGAACATCACGGCAGGCTGGTTAAAACCACGGGCGACGGCTTCATCGCCATTTTCGACAGCCCGGTCGAAGCCGTCCGATCGAGCATCGTGATCCAGCAAAATCTGGTTGGCCGCAATGCATCACTGCCCAAGCATCATTGGATCGAATATCGAATTGGCGTCAATCTTGGCGACGTGATTATCGAAACCGACGACGTCTATGGCGACGGCGTCAATATTGCCACGCGGCTTGAGGGCATAGCCCATCCCGGCGAAGTCTATATCTCCGGCGGCATTTATGAGCAGATAAAGCATAAGCTGGTTTGCGGATACGAGTCGCTTGGTGATCGAAAGGTCAAGAACATCACCGATCCCGTTCGGGTCTATCGCGTGCTTCCCGACCCGTCCGCCCTTAACGCATATCGGAACCGGCGCGAACGCGTTCTGATCCTCTTGCTCTGCATTGCGATGCTGACCATTGCGATCGGCACTCTCTGGTACATGTTCGCACCGCCCCGCAAGGCTATAAATCAGGCGTCGGCTCCCGTTTCATCTCCGGCGGAAGCGCCGAAGGCGCCTGCGCCTGCCGCGAAACAACCAGCGCCGGCGCCCCAACCTTCTCCTTCGCCACCTCAACAACAGGCAGCGCCGCTACCGCCGCCGGCGCCTCCCGCCGCACCCGAGACTCCGCCGACGACGCAAGCGGCCGCGCCGGTTCGAGAACCCGAGATGATTTCGCTTCGGGGCGGCAGCTTCGCGATGGGCAGCAACGAAGACGTTTCGGAAAGGCCGGTCCGTCAGGTAACGGTCAAGCCGTTTGCGATGGGGAAATTTCCCGTCACCGTGCAGGAATGGAACGCATGCGCCGCCGCAAAGGCATGCGGATTCACGGCAGCCGGAAAGGACGATGCGCCTGTTACAAACGTGAGTTGGAGCGATGCCAAGCAATATGTCGCATGGCTTGCGGAAACCACCGGAAAACCATATCGACTGCCGAGCGAAGCCGAATGGGAATATGCGGCGCGCGGCGGCACGCAGACCCGCCTACTGGTGGGGCGATCATTTTCAGCCCGGCATGGTCAATTGCAAGAACTGCAGCGACATTCCAGCGACCGACCAGCCGGTGAAGGTCGGCAGCCTCAAGCAAAATCCTTTTGGGCTGTTTGATATGGGCGGCGGCGTCGATCAATGGGTCGAAGATTGCTGGCACAGAAATTATCAGGGCGCGCCAGGAGACGGGTCAGCATGGGTCGAGAATGCATGTTCCTCGCATGTCATCCGCTCCGGCTCCTGGAGGAAGGACTCAGCCTATGCCCGCGTATCAAACCGCGGCAGCTATGATACCAACGTGCGATATCCCACTCACGGGTTCCGCATCGCGCTATCTCCCAAGTAGTCTTAAGAGGGCGGTCATGAAGTTCACGCAGTGGATCGCTCTCTCAGCAGCGCTCACCTGTCTGCCGTTCGCCGCGTATGCTCAAGGGAAGCCCTCACACAAGGATGCCCTTCTCTATTTCGTGTGGCCGCAGGACGGCGCCGTCATCAAGGGCGGATTTTGGTGCCGCTTTGGTCTGCGCAACATGGGCGTAACCCACGCGGGCGACAACTACCCAAACAGCGGCCACCATCACCTGCTGATCGATGTGAATGAACCGCTCAATCCCAATGAAGAGATTCCGCAGGACAAATCGCACCTTCATTTTGGCGCGGGCCAGACCGAAGCCCGGATCGAGCTTCCGCCCGGCAAGCACACGCTTCAGCTCGTGCTGGGCGACGCCGGCCACTATCCGCACAATCCTCCGGTAGTCTCGAAGAAAATTACCATCACGGTCAAATAGAGCGGAGCCCCCTCCGCCGACTTTGATCATTCCAGGCAAACAGGGAGGCAGTACGATGAACATTCGGCCCGATCCCACGTTTCACGCTTCGCCAAAGCTTGCCATGGAAGCTCCGCCGGAGAGCTTCGCCTATACCGTGCTGCTCAGTCCGGACGCCTCAAAGCCGGACGCCCTAGCCGTGATCGACGTCAAGCCGGGCTCCTCGAGCTACAGCCAGGTCGTTCACACCGTGACTATGCCCAACAAGGGCGACGAGTTTCACCATTTCGGCTGGAACGCCTGCTCGTCGGCGCTGTCGCCGCTCACCGGGCATGCCTTCCTCGAGCGCCGCTATCTGATCATTCCCGGCATGCGGTCGTCCCGCATCTATATCGTCGATACCAAGCCCGACCCCACCAAGGCGGCGATACACAAGATCATCGAGCCTGAAGAGATCTTCAGGAAGACCGGATATTCGCGGCCCCACACCGTTCATTGCGGGCCTGAAGGCATTTACGTCTCTACGCTCGGCGGCAGCGGCAAGGACGGCACCGATGGACCGCCCGGCGTCTTTATCATGGACTGCGAGACGTTCGAGGTGCTCGGACGGTGGGAGATCGATCGCGGCCCCCAGACAATGCACTATGATTTCTGGTGGAATCTGCCACGCGACTACATGGTGACGAGCGAGTGGGGATTGCCGCCGCAGTTCGAGAACGGAATCGTGCCGGAGGATCTGCTCTCGAACAAGTACGGTCACCATATTCACTTCTGGGATCTGCGGGCCCGGCGAAATGTGCAGACGATCGATCTCGGGGCCAATCACCAGATGGGGCTGGAAGTGCGTCCCGCGCATGATCCAGTTCGCGAATACGGCTTTCTGGGCACCGTGGTCGACACCACTAACCTCGAAGGCTCGATCTGGACCTGGTGGCGCGAGGGCGGCAAGTTTCACGTCGAGAAGACGGCGACGATTCCACCCGAGCCGGCGGCGAAGGAACAATTGCCGCCGCTGCTGCAGGGCTTTGGCGCCGTGCCGCCGCTGGTGACTGACATCGACCTGTCGATGGATGACAAATTCCTCTACGTCGCCTGCTGGGGCACCGGCGAGATGCGTCAATACGATGTCAGGGAGCCACGAAAGCCGAAGCTTGCCGGCTCGGTTCACATCGGCGGCATCGCGCGCCGCACGCCGCACCCGAACGGCAAGGCGTTTGCAGGCGGCCCGCAGATGGTCGAGATCAGCCGCGACGGCAAGCGGGTGTACTGGACCAACTCGCTGTACTCGACATGGGACGACCAGTTTTATCCCGATGGCGTCCCGGGAGCCATGGTGATGGCCAATGCGAAGCCGGACGGTGGTCTCGAACTGGCGAGCAATTACTGGGTCAACTTCCCCGACGGCTACCGCGCGCACCAGATCCGGCTCGACGGCGGCGACTGTTCGACGGATTCGTTCTGCTATCCGTCGGCTTGAGATTTGAGCGCAGCCGACTGGACACCGGCCTGGCTCTGGCTGGCTGTCATCGCGAGCGGCCTTTACCACGGCGTCAACCCGGGCATGGGCTGGCCGCTCGCTGTTTCAGTTGGACTGATGGAGCGGAGCCCGCGTGCCCTGGTGGCCGCGCTTGGGCCGCTCACGGCCGGCCATCTGCTCGCGATGCTGCTCGTACTCCTTCCCTTCGCGCTGCTCGTTGCCATCGTCGAGTGGCAGCGCACGATACAGATCGGCGCCAGCGTCCTCGTTATCGCCTTCGGCCTTTTCAGGCTTGCCAACCGCCGCCATCCAAGAGTTTTGGCACGGATATCACCGGCGCAACTGGGGCTTTGGTCGTTTGCCGTGGCGCTGGCGCATGGCGCCGCGCTGATGCTGGTGCCGATCTACCTCGGGCTCTGCCGGCAAGCCAAGCTCGACGGCAGCCACGCGGCCGCCGGTACTCTCATCAACGCCAATCTCGGAATGGCCGTGCTGGTTGCGGCCGTCCACGCCATCGCGATGGTCGCCGCCGGCGGAGTTTGCGCGTGGCTCGCCTACCGCTATCTCGGCCTCCAGTTCATATCGCAGAGCTGGTTCAACCTGGATACGACCTGGGCGTTCAGCCTCATTCTCGTGGGCGCGATCGCGCTGGTGCTGAACCTGAGCTGACGCCAACTACGCCCTAACGCAGCTTGTCGAGCAGCGCGATCAGCGTCTCGCGCTCTCTTGCGTCGAGCGGCGCCAGCGTCTCGCGGCTGATCGCCAGCGCATTCGGCGCGGCCTTCTCGGCCAGTTGCTGGCCGGCGCGCGTCAGACTCACGAGCAGGCGGCGGCCATCCTCGGGATCCGGGCTGGTCTCGGTCAGGCCACGCGCGGTGAGACGGTCGATCACACCCTTGATGGTGGCGACATCCATCGCCGTCAGCCGCCCGAGCAGGTTCTGCGAGCACGGTCCGGTCTCGGTCAGCTTGGCGAGCGCCGCCCATTGTGTCGGCGTCAGGTTGATGCCGATCTCGCGGGCGAAGATGGTGGCATGGCGCTGCCAGACCTGACGCAGGATGAAGCCGATCTGTTCGTCGAGAATGTAGGACGGGCGCGGCGGCTTGACGCTCCGTTTCGGCGAAACACTCCTTCCCATCTGCGTTACCCGCCCTTCCCCTCGCCGATCACAGCGACAAATGCGCGTCCCGGATATCCGGCCGCGAGTCGAGCTCGACCATCGTGCCGCCGAAACAAATCTTGCCACGCTCGATGATGTAGGCGCGGTCCGAAATCAGCCGCGCGAAATGCAGGTTCTGCTCCGAGACCACGATGCTGACGCCTTCCTTCTTCATCGCCAGGATGGCGTCGACCATCTGTTCGACGATTTTTGGCGATAGCCCTTCCGATGGCTCGTCGAGCAGCACCAGCGAGGGATTTCCCATCAGGGTTCGCGCGATCGTCAGCATCTGCTGCTCGCCGCCGCTCATCCGTCCGCCGGGACGGTTGCGCATCTCGCCGAGATTGGGAAACAGCGTGAACAGTTTTTCGCGCGTCCAGTGCGGCGCGTTCGGCCGTTTTGGCTGGCGGCCGACTTCGAGATTTTCCTCCACCGTCAGGTCGGTGAAGATACGCCGCTCTTCGGGCACGTAGCCGAGCCCGCCGCGCACGATCGCATGCGTCGGCTCGCGGGAGACATCCTTGCCCTCGAAGACGATCCGTCCCGAACGGTTCTCGACCAGACCAACGATGGAGCGGAAGGTAGTCGACTTGCCGGCCCCGTTGCGGCCGAGCAGAGCCACCACTTCGCCCTCGCCGACTTCCAGCGCGATATCGAACAGGATATGCGCGGGGCCGTAGAAGCTGTTGAGATCGGCGACTTGCAGCTTCATGCGCCGGCTCCCTCGCGATGACGCGCATCGTAGACCAGTCCTTCGCCGAGGTAGATCGCGCGCACCTGCGGATTGCCACGGACTTCCTCGGGCGAGCCTTCGGCGATCAGGCTACCGCGATTCAAGACGAGGATGCGGTCGGCATGCTCGAACACCACATCCATGTCGTGCTCGGTGAAGAGCACGCCGATTGCCTGTTCGCGGGCGATGCTTGCGGTCAGCCGCATCAGCTCGATCCGCTCGCGCGGTGCCATGCCTGCGGTGGGCTCATCCATCAGCAACAGCCTGGGCTGGTTGGCGAGCGCGATCGCAAGCTCCAGTCGCTTGAGGTCGCCATAGGCAAGCTCACCGCACGGACGCTCGGCATAGGCGCCCATGCCGACGAGGTCGAGCAGCCGGCCCGCCTCGTCGCGGGCGTAAGCCGCCGTCGAGCCCCAGAGGTTGAACAATTGCCTGCCATACGACACCAGTGCGACCTGCACGTTCTCGCGCACGGTCATGGTCGGAAATGTCGCCGTGATCTGGAACGTGCGCCCGACGCCGAGCCGCCAGATCGCGCGCGGCTTTCGGCCGACCGTATCCTCGCCGAGCAGATGGATCCGTCCGCTGTCCGGCATGTTCTGGCCATTGAGCATGTCGAAGCAGGTGCTTTTTCCCGCGCCGTTGGGTCCGATCAGCGCCAGGATTTCGCCCGCACGCAGTTCGAACGACACGCTGCGCACCGCGTGCACGCCGCCATAGGATTTGCTTAAGCCTTCGACCTTCAGCAATGTCGGAACCATGCTCATTCAGCGGCCTCGATCCGGGAGGTGACGAGCGCAGATTTTTTGGCTTCGGCGGAGCGCCGGCGATTCCGGATCGTCTCCAGCGTGCCGACGATGCCCTTGGGGAA
The DNA here is from genome assembly GCF_036924575.1 of Bradyrhizobium sp. AZCC 1577. Lineage (NCBI taxonomy): Bacteria > Pseudomonadati > Pseudomonadota > Alphaproteobacteria > Hyphomicrobiales > Nitrobacteraceae > Bradyrhizobium > Bradyrhizobium sp. AZCC 1577. Next base: position 3,099,983 of record NZ_JAZHRQ010000001.1, on the reverse strand, counting down.
CGCCACCACCATCAGCACAATGAAGCCGCCCAGCACCAGCTTGGAAAGATCAGTCTGGCTGACCAGCCAGATGTTTGCCGCCTTGAACACGATGGCGCCGATCACCGCGCCGGAAACCGTCTCGACGCCGCCAAGCAGAACCATGACCAGCGCATCCACAGAGAGCGAGATGCCGACGCTGTCCGGGAACACGCTTCCCTTCAGATAGGCGAACAACGCGCCGCCGATGCCCGCCACCGTTCCTGATATGACGAAAGCCGTCCACTGCACGCGCTTGCCATTGATGCCGATCGCCTCGCTACGCAGCGGCGAATCCCGCGTTGCGCGCAGCGCAAAGCCGAACGGCGAGAACACCATCACCCGGAGCACAGTGACCACGAGCGCCGTGATGCCGAGCGACAACCAATAGAAATTAGCGGGGCTCGCCGCCCATCTCTCCGGCCACACACCCAAGATGCCGTTGTCGCCGCCGGTTACCTCGACCCACTGGAACGCGATCGACCAGACGATCTGCGCAAAGGCCAGCGTCAGCATCGCGAAATAGACTCCGGAGAGTTGCACGGCGAAGAAGCCGAACACCGCCGCACCCAAGAGGCCTAGTACCGGGCCGAGCAGCAACGAAACGATCATCGGCAATCCCGCCGCCTTGGCGAGGAATGCGACGCCATAGGCGCCAAGCCCGAAATAGGCGGCATGGCCGAACGAGGCGAGCCCGCCGACCGACATCAGGAAATGCAGGCTGGCGGCGAAGATGACGAAGATCGCGATTTCCGATCCGACGGTGAGCGCGTAGTTGCCGGCAAACAACGGCATCATGGCCGCAAGGACCAGCGCACCCAGTGACATCAACCGTTCACCCGAGGTGAGCGGCCGCCACGGCGTGACGGTCAGGCCCGGCGTGCGGCGTGCGGCAGCTTCCGGCTTGCCGAACAGGCCCCATGGTCGCACGATCAGCACCACTGCCATCACCAGGAACACCAGGATGATGGATATCTTCGGGAAGATGAGAATACCGAAGGCGTTGAGTTCGGACACCAGCACGGCCGCCACAAAAGCACCGATGATGCTGCCGAGCCCGCCGATCACCACCACCACGAACACTTCGACGATGATGCGCAGGTCCAGCGCGTGATGCACCGCATCGCGCGGAATCTGCAGCGCGCCGCCGAAGGCGGCCAAAAAGACGCCGAGCGCGAACACGCTGGTGAACAGCCATTTCTGATTGACGCCCAGCGCCGCCACCATGTCGCGGTCCTGCGTCGCCGCGCGCACCAAGACGCCCCAGCGCGTGCGCTGGAACAGAAGCCAGAGCACGCCGAGCACGATCGGGCTGAGCACGATCAGGAACAGGTCGTAGCTCGGAATGTTCTGGCCGAAAAAATCGACCGCGCCCTTGAAGCCGGGTGCGCGACGGCCGAGCAGATCGTCCGGGCCCCAGATCATCACGACGATGTCCTGAACCATCAAGGTGAGGCCGAATGTCGCCAGCAACTGGAATAGCTCCGGCGCATGATAGATCCGCCGCAGCAGCACCATCTCGACCAGGACGCCGATGATGGCAACGATCAGCGCTGCAACGACGATGCCGCCCCAGAAGCCAAGCGCGCCGGAGAACCGCTCGGTCAGCGTGAACGCGACATAGGCGCCGAGCATATAGAACGCGCCATGGGCAAAGTTCACGATCCGCGTCACGCCGAAGATGATCGACAGCCCCGATGCGACCAGAAACAGCGACGCCGCGCTGGCGAGACCGGTCAGGAACTGAACGAAGTAGAAGGCCATTGGCGGTCCGGGTTGGTGGTCTATTGCGTCGAGGTAGATCGGCGTCGGAGGCTATGGTCACCCCTCCCCGCCTGCGGGGAGAGGTCGGATCGCCCTTGCGATCCGGGTGAGAGGGTACAGGTCCATCGGCTGCCACAACTCGTGGAGAGAGCCCCTCACCCCGACCCTCTCCCCGTAAGAACGGAGAGAGGGAGAGGAGAGAGAATCAATCCTTCGGACGCAGCTTTTCCACTTCCGCGTCGCTCGGCAGATAGTCCGCGCCCTTGCGATAGACCGAGTTCACCATCACGCCCTTGCCATCCTTCAGCGCGGTCTTGCCGACATAGGCTCCTAACGTCGACTGGTGATCGATCTTGCGGAAGGTGATCTCGCCGAACGGCGACGGCATCGACAGGCCTTCGGTCGCCGCAATCAGCTTCTCCGGATCGGTCGAGTTGGCTTTCGCAAGGATCGCGGCGGCCGCCTTGATGGTCTGGTAGCCGACGATCGAGCCGAGCCGCGGATAGTCCTTGTACTTGGCCTGATAGGCCTTCAGGAACTTGTCATGGTCCGGCGTCTTGATGTCGTACCAGGGATAGCCGGTGACGATCCAGCCCTCCGGCGTCTCATCCTTCAGCGGATCGAGATACTCCGGCTCGCCGGTGAGGAAGGACACCACCGAACGTCCCTTGAACAGGCCGCGGGTATTGCCCTCACGCACGAGCTTCACCAGATCGGCGCCGAAGGTGACGTTGAGGATCGCCTCCGGATTGGCCGCAGCTACCGCCTGCACCACCGGGCCGGCGTCGATCTTGCCCTGCGGCGGCCACTGCTCGTCGACCCACTGAATGTCCGGACGCTTCTCCGACATCAGCTTCTTGAACACCGCGACCGCCGACTGGCCGTATTCATAGTTCGGCGCAATCGTCGCCCAGCGCTTGGCCGGCAGCTTGGCGGCTTCCTCCACCAGCATCGCGGCCTGCATGTAGTTGGAGGGACGCAGGCGGAACGTGTAGCGGTTGCCCTTCGACCAGGTGATGGCGTCGGTCAAAGGTTCTGCCGCCAGGAAGAACACTTTCTTCTGGTTGGCGAAGTCGGAGACGGCGAGACCGATATTGGACAAGAACGTGCCGGCCAGCATCGCGACGTTCTCGCTCGAGACCAGCTCGTTGGCTGCGGTCTGCGCATCCGCCGGCTTGCCGCCGTCGTCCTTGGAAATGACGACCAGCTTCTTGCCATTAATGCCGCCCGCGGCATTGATCTCTTCGACCGCGAGCTGCCAGCCCTTGCGGTAGGGCTCGGTGAAGGCCGGCAACAACGAATAGCTGTTGATCTCGCCGATCTTGATTTCCTTGATTTCGCTCTGCGCCATAGCATTGCCCGCCATCCCGGCGACCGCGATCGCCAATCCCGCTCCCAGCAAATGTCTCCGTCGCATCCCTACCTCCAATGTTGATGTCATTATCTCAAGCCGTCTTCGCCTTTGACTTCCGCAATCGTCAGCCCGCCGACGCGCGGCAATGGCCTGCCGCTGTCGGTGACCGCGACCGCCACCATGATCTCGTTGGCGCTGGGTGCGTCATTGATCTGCACTTCCATGCCGTCGAAATGGCTGCGCACGAAAGCAGCGTCTTTGTGACCGAGCGGAATGTCCAGCGTTGTGCCCGGGCCGCTGCGCTTTTTCGACGATGGAATCAGCGCCGCGCCCTTGCCCAATACTTTCCGCACCGGTGCGCCCATCTTGGGATGCAAGATCGCTGCCGCATGCTCTAGCTCGCCGTTTTCGCCCACGGCGGCCGCCTTGCCGTAGCTGTGAGCCTTGGCGCCCTCGATGCCGAGCACGGCGACCGCTCTCTTCGAGAGCAATTCGCCAAGCTCCTCGCCGATTTCGATCAAGGGCGAAAGGTCTTCGACATACCGGCCTGCAAACGGATTCTCGATCACAGCGATCGCCGCGGCCCGCCGCGTCGGCGGTGCAATCTTCTGTCCCATCTCAAGATGGGTTTCCTCGACCACCGTGACGATCTTGCGAATGATCGCGCTCATCTTACTCGCCTCGCTCCCGATCAAACATGCGCTGTTCTTTCTAGCGCGTTTCCATGCAACGTTGGCAAGGCACCCGCCCTGATCCCTGTTGCACCCACCACGGCCGTCTCGCCTAGTAGACGCAAGGCCGCACCTTCGATCAATCCCGCCGCAAGCAATTGTTGTGCCCGGCTTACCCCTAGTGCCCTTAGTGCATCGTCGATCTCGCTTTCTCGGAGCACGCCGACGTCGCGGGTGACGAGGCGCGTGCCAAGGTCGCTGTCGGGCTGCAATTCATTGGCCGGACAGCGGATGATGGCGGGATGACCGGGCAGGTCGACGGCATTGGCAATGATGGTCGCCGCCGCATCGGCTTGCGATGCCGTTCGAGCCAGCACAGTAACGGCATCGGCAATCCCGAGCGAGAAACTGCGGCCATGCCGTGCACTGGTCGCGATGCCGCGTGCCGGATCATCGACTTCGATATTGATGGTTTGCATCACGCCGTGATGGTCCGGTCGGTCCATCAGCCCGACGGTGAACTGCTCGCCGTAGGTCAAATGCAATGCGATGTCGCCGCCATTGTTGACGTAGGCACGATCGAGCCGCGCCGTGCCCAGCATCGCACCAAGAATCTCTTCCGCGACGCTGCCCGCCACCGCCGCCATCGGCGTGATGAAGTGCTCGCCCGCAAACGGCGCGACCGCCGCATGCATGCGACGCGCAACGACACCGTTCAGCGCGCTTCGCGCCGGATCGGCGGCTTTTCGAAGTTCGATCAACTCCTCGCAGAGTTCATCGAGCAGGCCGGTGAAGCGCTGCGCGGCGGCCTCATAAGCGGCGCGCATGTTGCCCTCACTTCCCTTCGCCTCGATGATCAGGTCGATCGGACCGTCCTGCAAATGCAGCCGCTTGCCATCAGGAAGGAGCGCGATTTGCGGGAGCCGTTTCATGCGCGCCGTCCCGGCATATTGGGCATCGGACGGAACCCGCTATTCTCCCGCAACGACGCCAGCGGGCGCACATGATCCATGTGACCGCCCAGCGCCGCGTAATCGGACAGTTTCAGCGTGAACTCGATCGGCGCCACCAGCGCCGGCGTCGGCACATAGCCGAACGCGCCGGCCGGCATTTGCCTGACGTCGACCATGAAAGTGATGCCGCCGCCGGGCCAGACATAGACAGGCGCGCCGCCGCTGGTGACCCGCGTCAGCGCGTCCTTGACCGACCGCGTCAACCGCACCGGATTGTCGGTGACGCCGGCGCGCAACGAACCGCCGGCACCGCCCATGAACAGCACCGTGCACAGCGCCGGTTCGCAATTTTCCTGGATGCGCTCGACCGAGAATTGGAGATCAAGCGGCATCTGCTTTTCGATCGGCCGCAACGCCTCGTCGAGTTGATAATAGGCTGCGTGCTCGCCGGTGGTCGAGACCATCAGCATCGTGAGCCCGGGCCGCGCCTCCTTCGGATTGAACGGTCCCAGCACCGACAGCGGATCGGAAATATTGGTGCCGCCCCAACCGGTGCCGGGATCGGCGACCTGGAAGTAACGGCCGGGCGTCGAGCGCCGGCCCTTCATCTTGATCCCGGTATCGGGAATATCCAGTAGCTTGCCGGCCTGGTGCTCACTGAGGACGCCGGTGATGTGGTCGTCCACGACCACGACTTCATCGACCTTGCCGTGCCATTGCTTGGCGAACATACCGATGGTCGCCGAGCCGCAGCCTACCCGCATGCGCTCTTCGGCAACACCATTGACGATCGGCGGATGGCCGGCCTGCACCACCACCGTAGCGCCACCGTCGATCGTCAGTTCCACCGGCTTGCAATTGGAAAGGTCCATCAGCGCGTCGCAGGTGACGCGGCCCTCCTTCTTGGAACCGCCGGTCAGATGATGCACGCCGCCGAGCGAAAGCATCTGCGAGCCATATTCGCTGGTCGTCACATGGCCGATCGCCTCGCCTTCCGCGCGGACGGTCGCCGTCTCGGGACCGAGATATCGGTCGGTGTCGATCTTCACCTTGACGCCGCAATAGCTGAAAATGCCTTCGGTCACGACGGTCACCATGTCGACGCCGTCGATTTCCGATGACACGATGAAGGGCGCCGGCTTGTAATCGGGATAGGTAGTGCCCGCTCCGATCGCGGTGACGAACACATTGGGCTCGTGGACGAGTTTGCCATCCCAGTCGCCACCGGCCTGAAACGGCACCAGCCGTCCGCCGTGCGACACCGTTCGTTCCAGCACGATATGCGGATCGACGCGCACCAACTCGCCGTTATTGTTGGCATAGCGATCGCACGCGCCCGCCGCGCCCGGCTTGATGTAGCACATCACCGGACAGGCATCGCAGCGGATCTTGTCGCCAGTGGCAACGGTCTCGTCAGTCATGAACAAGCCTGCAGTCGGGAAGGCGCCGATCATAGCCGCTTATTCGCGGTTCCGACCATTTGTTCGTATACGAATGATGTTGCGCGCGGACTGGAACACTGTCAAGCCGCTCCCGCTGCGAAACGCCCCGCTTGCCGCATAATACCTCATTTGCCTCGCCGCTCTGTTCATAAAGCGAGCAGCGCGCTGCAGCGCGGGATCGCGCGGCTTGCACGTTTGTACACAAACGGTATCTTTCGCGAAGCATCCAGTGCGGGTTTTGCAGCGCAACGAGGACTTCGGGAGAGCATGATGCGCCTGACCGTCAACGGCAAGGTTCACGACGTTGACGCCGCGCTCGACACTGCATTGCTTTACGTGCTCCGCAACGACCTCGAACTGAACGGACCGAAATACGGCTGCGGGCTCGGCGAATGCGGCGCCTGCGCCGTGCTGATCGACGGCGTCGCCGCGCGGTCCTGCGTGATCCCGATCGAGGGCTGCGCCGGGCGCGACATCGTGACGCTCGAAGGCCTCGGTACGCGCGAGCATCCCGATCCCGTGCAGCAAGCGTTTATCAGCGAACAAGCGGCGCAATGCGGCTATTGCCTCAACGGCATGATCATCACCACCAAGGCGCTGTTGCTGCGCTCCCCTCACCCATCGGAAGACGACGTACTGGAAGCACTGCGCCATCATCTGTGCCGCTGCGGCGCACATGTCGAAATCATGCGCGCGGCGATGCGCGCCGCAGGCCGTCTCGTTGAGGCGCAGACGCGATGACCGTCCCTGACACGGCCGAGAATCGCGAGCGGTTGCAAGGCACGCTGTCCGTCGTGCGTCCGGCATCGCCGGTCGAGGCCGTCAAGTTCGAGACGTTCATCAAGATCACGGCAGATGGATCGGTCACCGCCTATAATGGCCACGTCGATCTCGGCACCGGCATCCGCACCGCGCTCGGGCAGATCGTTGCCGAAGAGCTCGACGTATCGTTTGCCCGCGTTGTGGTCGTGCTCGGCGACACGGCCCTCGTTCCCAATCAGGGCGCGACGATTGCGAGCGAAACAATTCAGATTACGGCCGTACCGCTGCGCAAGGCTGCCGCGCAGGCGCGGCAGTTTCTGGTCGCGCGCGCCGCCGAGCGGCTGGAGCTTTCGGCCGAGGACCTCGTCATTGAAGACGGCCTCGTCCGCGGCAAGGACAATCGCAGCGTCAGCTATGGCGAATTGATTGCGGGCGAGACCATTCGCCTTGAACTCGCCGACGACGTTCCAGTTAAGTCCGTCGACACCTACAACATCGTTGGTCGATCGTTGCCGCGCGTCGATCTTCCGGCGAAGGCGACCGGTGAACTGGTCTATGTGCACGACATGCGCGTGCCCGGCATGCTGCATGGCCGCGTCGTTCGTCCGCCCTATGCCGGCGTCGACGTCGGCGACTTCATCGGCAACAGCCTGATCGCGGTCGACGAGGATTCCGTGCGCGACATCCCTGGACTTGTCGCGGTCGTTCGCATCGGCGACTTCGTCGGCGTCGTCGCAGAGCGCGAGGAGAATGCGATCAAGGCGGCGGCGCAGCTCAAGGTGAGCTGGAAGCCGGTGCCGACGTTGCCCGACCTCAAGGACATTGAAACGGCGTTGCGAGCCAATCCATCGACGCCACGAACGCTGATCGACAAGGGTGATGTCGATGCGGCGATTGCCGGCGCCGCCAAGCCGATGCCGCGAACCTACATCTGGCCCTATCAGATGCACGCCTCGATCGGCCCGTCCTGCGCGGTTGCGGATTATCAGGAGGATGTGACGCGGGTCTGGTCCGGCACGCAGAACCCGCACCATCTGCGCACTGATCTGGCGCGGCTGATCCACCGGCGCGAAGCCGAGATCGAGGTGATCCGGCTGGAGGCTGCCGGCTGCTATGGCCGCAACTGCGCCGATGATGTTTCCGCCGACGCGGTGCTGCTGTCGCGCGCCGTCGGCCGGCCCGTCCGCGTGCAATTGACGCGCGAACAGGAGCACGCCTGGGAGCCGAAGGGCACCGCGCAATTGATGGATGTCAACGGCGGATTGAACGCCGATGGCAGCATTGCCGGCTATGATTTTGCGACGCGCTATCCATCGAACGGCGCACCGACGCTGGCCCTGCTGCTGACCGGCGCCGTCCCACATACGCCGGTGGTACTCGAGATGGGCGATCGCACCGCGATCCCGCCCTACGACTACGAGAATCTGCGCGTGGTAGCGAATGATATGCCGCCGATCGTGCGCGCCTCCTGGCTGCGCGGCGTCTCGGCGCTGCCGAACACCTTTGCGCATGAATCCTGGATCGACGAATGCGCCAGCGAGGCGGGTGTCGATCCGATCGAGTACCGTCTGCGCTATTTGAAGGATCCACGCGCGATCGATCTCGTCAACGCGGTGGCCGAACGCGCCGGCTGGAAACCGCGGCCGGTACGCGAGGAGAAGCAGGTCGAGGACGATATCGTGCGTGGGCGAGGCTTTGCCTATGCGCTCTATGTGCACAGCAAGTTTCCCGGCTATGGCGCGGCGTGGTCGGCGTGGATCGCCGACGTCGCGGTGAACAAGGCGACCGGCGATGTCAGCGTGACGCGGGTGGTGGCAGGCCAGGACTCCGGCCTGATGATCAATCCGGACGGCGTGCGCCACCAGATCCACGGCAACGTCATCCAATCGACCAGCCGCGCGTTGATGGAGGAAGTGCCATTCGATCGCACCACCGTTACGGCGCGGGAATGGGGCGCCTACCCTATCATCAAGTTTCCCGAGGTGCCTGAGATCGACGTGCTGATGCTGCCGCGACAGGATCAGCCGCCGCTCGGTGTCGGCGAGTCCGCCTCCGTCCCCAGCGCAGCCGCCATCGCCAATGCGATCTATGATGCGACCGGCGTGCGCTTTCGCGAATTGCCGTTCACGCCGGAACGCATCCTGCGGGGGCTGCGCGGCGAGGAGCCGGCGGCACCAGAGGCGTTGTCTGCGCCGGCATCCGTATCACAGCCTGATCTCAACCGATGGCGCAATCCGTTCGCGGGACGGCGCGGCGTGCTTGCGACTGCCGCAGCGCTGTGCGCGGCTGCAGTCGGCATCGGCGCCGCAGTGTTGCCGTGGCGAGCGATCGCGCCGATCGCGCGGCCCGATGCCTCGGTCTATTCGGCCGCGACCATCGCCCGCGGCGAGCAACTTGCCGCGCTCGGCGATTGTGCGGTGTGCCACACCGCTGCGAACGGCGTGCTCAACGCCGGCGGCCGGCCGCTGCCGACGCCGTTCGGCACGATCTATTCGACCAACATCACACCCGATGTCGAAACCGGCATCGGCGCCTGGTCCTATCCCGCCTTCGAGCGCGCAATGCGCGAGGGCATCCATCGAGATGGACGACATCTCTATCCCGCGTTTCCCTATCCGCATTTCGCCAGGACCACTGATGCCGACATGCAGGCGCTCTACGCCTATCTGATGGCGCAGTCGCCGGTGCGAGCGGAGAGGCCGGCCAACGCGCTGGCATTCCCGTTCAACCTGCGCCCGCTGATGGCCGGATGGAATGCGCTGTTCCACACACCCGCCGTGTTCCAGCCCGATCCCGCAAAATCAGAGATCTGGAATCGCGGCGCTTATCTCGTCGAAGGCCTCGGCCATTGCGGCGCCTGCCATTCGCCGCGCAATGCGCTCGGCGCGGAGAAGGCGAATGCCTATCTCGCCGGCGGATTTGCGGAGGGTTGGGAAGCACCGGCGCTGACCTCGTTGTCGCAAGCGCCGATCCCGTGGAACGAGGATGAGCTGTACGCATATTTGCGAACCGGCGAGTCGCGCCTTCACGGCGTCGCCGCGGGGCCAATGGCGCCGGTGGTGAGGGAACTCGCGGCGTTGCCTGATGCCGACATCCGCGCCATGGCGGTCTATCTCGCCTCGTTCAACGAGACCGCGATCGATCGCCCGGCGCAGCGAGCGCTTGCCGCCAGGCTCGAAGCCTCGACCGGCACGCGAACGCTTGCGGCCTCTAGCGTCGGCGCGCGGCTCTATCAGGGCGCCTGCGCCGTCTGCCACGAGGTCGGCGGCGCACCGCTGTTCGGCAGTCGGCCATCGCTGGCGCTCAACAGCAACCTGCACAGCACCGTGCCCGACAACCTGATCCAGGTCATCCTGCACGGCATCGCAAAGCCGGCCGTGACCGACCTCGGCTACATGCCGGCGTTCAAGGACAGCCTGAGCGACGGCCAAATCGCCGAACTGGTCGCTTATCTGAGGCAACAATTTGCCCCCGATAAGCCGGTCTGGAAGGATATTCCTGCTGCGATCGGCCGTATCCGGCAGGAATAGCGCGCTGAGCTGCCATGCCGCCGGCAAAACCCACTGGTTGGGCAGCCCGCGGCACGGTAAAGTTCCGCCATGGCAGTTACCGATATTGCATCCCGGACCTATAACCACGGCTGGCGGCTCGACCCGATCGTGCGCAGCCTGCTCGATACCGATTTTTACAAGCTTTTGATGCTGCAGATGATCCGGGAATTTTACCCGGAGCAGCGCGTAACCTTTTCGGTCATCAACCGCACCCGGCAGGTTCGCCTCGCCGAGATCATCGATGAGGGCGAACTGCGCGCACAGCTCGACCACGCGCGCACCATCCGCTTCACCAAGAAGGAGCTGATCTGGCTCGCCGGTAATACGTTCTACGGCAAGACCCAGATGTTCTCGCCGGACTTCATCCACTGGCTCGCCAACTTCCGCCTGCCCGAATACGAGCTGAATAAGGTCGACGGCCAGTACGAGTTGCACTTCCACGGGCCATGGACCCACACCACGATGTGGGAAATCCCGGCGCTCGCGATCATGAACGAGCTGCGCTCGCGGCAGTCGACCAAGGGTCAGGGACGCTTCGTGCTCGACGTGCTCTATGCCCGCGCCAAGGCCAAGCTGTGGTCCAAGGTCGAGCGCCTGCGCAAGCTCGAGGGCCTCCGGCTGTCGGACTTCGGCACACGCCGGCGCCACGGCCATCTGTGGCAGCGCTGGTGCGTCGAGGCCGTCAAGGAGGGGCTCGGCCCCTCTTTCACCGGCACCTCCAACGTGCTGCTGGCGATGGACAACGATCTCGAAGCGATCGGCACCAATGCGCATGAATTGCCGATGGTTGCGGCCGCGCTCGCCAATTCCGACGAGGAGCTGCGCTGGGCGCCCTATCGCATCCTCGACCAGTGGCGACACACCTACGGCGGCAATCTCTTGATCGCCCTGCCCGATGCATTCGGCACCAAGACATTCCTGCGCGATGCACCGGACTGGGTCGCCGACTGGACCGGCTTCCGCCCCGACAGCGCGCCGCCGATCACGGCCGGCGAAGACATCATCAAGTGGTGGAAGCAGAAGGGCCGCGAGCCCAAGGAGAAGCTGCTGGTGTTCTCCGACGGCATGGATGTCGATTCGATCGAGGAGACCTATCGTCACTTCGCCGGACGCGTCCGCATCTCGTTCGGCTGGGGCACCAACCTCACCAATGATTTCGTCGGCTGCGCGCCGGACGGATCGGCCGACCTCGATCCGATCTCGCTGGTCTGCAAGGTAACGTCGGTCGATGGGCGGCCGGCGGTCAAGCTGTCGGATAATCCCGAGAAGGCCACCGGCACGCCGTCCGAGATCGAACGTTATTTGCGCGTGTTCGGCAATGCCGGACGCGTCCGCACCGCCGTGCACGTCTGAGCCATCACATACTTTCCCGCCACCACTTGATCTGACGAGCCCCGCATGCCCGCACCCAAGCCGCCTGCTTTCGAAACCCTGACCCTGCATGCCGGCCAGCGCCCGGATCCCGCGATCGGCGCCCGCGCCGTTCCGATTTACCAGACCACCTCCTACGTATTCCAGGACTCCGACCACGCCGCGGCGCTGTTCAACCTGGAGCGCGCCGGACACATCTACACCCGGATTTCCAATCCCACGACCGCCGTGCTCGAGGAGCGGCTGGCGGCGCTGGAAGCCGGCGTCGGCGCGATCTGCACGGCAAGCGGCATGGCCGCGATGCATCTGGCGATCGCGACGATCCTCAACGCCGGCGACCACATCGTCGCCTCCGCCTCGCTCTATGGCGGCACCATCAATTTGCTGGCGCACACGCTGCCGCGCTTCGGCATCACGACGACGTTCGTCAAACCGCGCGCGCTCGATGAATTCCGCGCCGCGATCAAGCCGAATACGCGGCTGGTGATCGGCGAGACCATCGGCAATCCCGGAATGGAAGTGCTGGATATCCCGGCGGTCGCCCAGATCGCGCATGACGCCAAGATTCCGCTGCTGATCGACAACACCTTTGCGACGCCGTTCCTCAGCCGCCCGATCGAGCTCGGCGCCGACATCGTGATGAACTCCGCGACCAAATGGATCGGCGGCCACGGCATCGCCATTGGCGGCGTCATCGTCGATGGCGGCCGGTTCGACTGGCACGCGTCGGGCAAATTCCCGCAGCTCACCGAGCCCTATGCCGGCTATCACGGCATCGTTTTCGACGAACAGTTCGGCCAGGCTGCCTTCATCATGCGCGCCCGCACCGAGGGCCTGCGCGACTTCGGCGCCTGCCTGTCACCGACCAACGCGTTTCAACTGCTGCAGGGCGTCGAGACGCTCGGCGTGCGGATGGAGCGCCACATGAGCAACACGCTTGCGGTGCTCGAAGCGCTGAGCGCCAACAAGGCTGTCGAGTGGGTGCTGCATCCGGCGCTGGAAAATCATCCCGACCATCAGCTCGCGAAGCGGCTGTTGCCGCGCGGCGCCGGATCGATCGTCTCTTTCGGCATCAAGGGTGGCCGCGCGGCGGGCAAAAAATTCATCGAGTCGCTCAGGATGATCAGCCATCTCGCCAATGTCGGCGACGCCAAGACGCTGGTCATTCACCCCGCCAGCACCACGCATCAGCAGATGGATGCAGCGCAGTTGAAGGCCGCCGGGGTCGGCGAGGAGCTGGTGCGGCTGTCGATCGGAATTGAGGCCGTTTCCGACATCATCGATGATCTCGGCCAGGCGCTTCGCGCATCGCAGAAGGTTTGACCCATGCAGCTTTCCGTCAACGGTGCTGATGTCTTCGTCGCGACCGGCGGCCGTCCGTTCGATCCGTCGCTGCCCGCGGTGGTGATGCTACACGGCGCGGGGTTCGATCATTCGACCTGGGCGCTGCACAGCCGCTGGTTCGCCCATCACGGCTACGCCGTGCTGGCGCCCGATTTGCCCGGCCATGGCCGTTCGGGAGGCAGCCCGCTGCCGACTATCGCCGATATGGCCGACTGGACTGCCGCGCTGCTCGACGCTGCGGGTGCGCCGAAGGCGAAGCTCATCGGCCATTCGATGGGCTCGCTGATCGCACTGGAGACGTCCGCGCGTCATCCCGACAAGGTGTCCGGCCTCAGCCTGATCGGCACCGCTGCTGCGATGACGGTAGGCCCCGATCTGCTCAAGGCCGCCGAGGTCAACAACCCTGATGCCATCGACATGGTCTCGATCTGGGGCCTCGGCTTCAAGGCCGAGCTCGGCGGCAGTCTTGCGCCGGGACTGTGGATGCATCAGGGCGCGCAGCGCGTGCTGCAGCAGACGCGGCCGGGCGTGCTCTACAGCGATCTCAATGCCTGCAACTCCTATCAGAACGCACTCGCAGCAGCCGCGCAGGTGAAGGTGCCCGTCACCTTCATTCTCGGCGAGCGCGACATGATGACGCCAGCCAAGGGCGGCAAGGCGCTGGCGGCGGCGACGCCGAATGCGCGGATCGTCATCGTTCCCGGCGCCGGCCACATGATCATGGCCGAAGCGCCCGACGAGTTGCTGGCGGCGTTGCGGCAGTAGCAGCGAACTCCGTTTCTTCCCTCCCCTTGTGGGAGAGGGTGAGCAGCATCACTGCCGCGCCACCTGTTTGCGCTCCACCGGGTGGATGTCGATCGCCCGCAATCTTCCCATGCGCAATACATCCATCGCGAGCGTCCGCCCGACACGGTCGCGATCGAGGGCGCGGATCAGATCGTCGACGCCGTTGATCTCGACGCCGTCGAGCTTGATCACGACATCGCCCGGCAACAGTCCCGCCTTCGCGGCCGGGCTGTCCGGCTCGATCTGCGCCAGCAGCGCCCCCATCTTGTTGTCGACGCCGGCGACCACGGCATGCCGCCGCGGGATCGGCGCGGTCTGGCCCGCAACGCCGATATAGGCGCGGCGGACATAGCCGTGGCGGATGATCTCGGACAGCACGAACTGCGCCGTGTTGCTGGCGACCGCAAAGCAGATGCCCTGCGCGCCGTTGATGATCGCGGTGTTGATGCCGATCACCTCCGATGCCGACGACACCAGCGGCCCGCCGGAATTGCCGGGATTCAGCGCAGCATCGGTCTGGATCACGTCCTCGATGGTCCGGCCGCTCACCGAACGGATCGAGCGGCCGAGCGCCGACACCACGCCGGCGGTCACCGTCGATTCGAAGCCGAGCGGATTGCCGATCGCGACCACGAGTTGGCCGCGACGCAGGCTCTTGGAATTGCCGAGCGAGGCATAACGCAGATCGCGCGCGCCGTCGGCCCGCAACAAGGCAAGGTCAGTATCTGGATCGACGCCGAGCACGTGAGCGTCGGTGACGAATCCTTCGGTGTCGCGCAGCCTGATCTCCTTCGATGATCCGACCACATGGCTGTTGGTCAGCACGAGACCGTCGGGCGAGATGACGATACCGGACCCAAGTCCGCCGCGCTCACGCACGCTGCGCACCTTCGGCCCGGTTTCGACGCGCACGACTGCGGGACCGACCCGCTCGGTCACATCGATCACGGCATTGGAATAGGCATCGAGCAAAACCCGGTCATTGTCCCGGGCAGGCTCAGCCGTTCGCGGCGACAGTCCGTCGTCGGCGATATCTGAGGTATAATCCAACATGGCGAGATTCCTTCGGCCTCATCAGATGGTGGTCGGGAACCGCCTGCGCAAGGTGCCCGCGCATGCAGCGCAGGGCAGGCCTGCTAGGGCGCCCTTCTGAGCTTCGCCGGCCGCGCCTTGACGGGGTCTAGCAGCGACCAGTCCCCCTCTTCCAGCACGTGGCCCTTCGGGAATGGCGCGCGAAGCTCCAGCCCGAGCGAGCGCAGCACGCGATCGTCGCGGTAGTAGCATTGCAGGACGACGCGGACGAGCGTAGCCGCCGCAACGCCGCCGGTGGCGCGGAACTCCGTCGCGATCGCATCGCGCCGCGCCGCTTCAAGCTCAGCCAGCGGCTTGCCGGCCAGACGCGCCAGATGGTCGAGCGCGGCACGCACCATCGCAGTATCGCGGCCGAGCGTCGCCAGCATGTCGACCTGGATTGCGGGATCGTCGGCGCCGGGCACCTTGTACTCGTCGCTGGCGGGAATGATCATCGCAGCAATAGTGCGGAGATCGTCGCGTTGGGCTTTGGTCAGTTCATTGGCTGCGGACATCGCGGTCTCAATCGAAGAGGTTGGCAAGGCGTTGCTTCATCTGATCGGCAACGTAGAGCGCGATCGCCTGGATGGTCGAGGTCGGGTTCACGCCGCCTGACGTGACGAACACGCTGCCGTCGACGATGAAGAGGTTTTTCACGTCGTGCGACCGCCCCCATTCGTTGACCACCGAGCGCGCAGGATCGGTGCCCATCCGCGCGGTACCGAGCAGATGCCAGCCGCCCCAGGGAATCGGGTTGTTGATGCAGATGTCGGTGGCGCCGGCGGTTTCGAGAATTTCCCGGCCGCGCGCCAATCCATGCTCCATCATCTTCCGGCTGTTTTCGCTGATCGTGTAGTCGATCTTCGGCGCGGGAATCCCATGGCTGTCCTTCAGCACGGGATCGAGCGTGACGCGGTTGTGCTCCTCGGGCAGATCCTCGCAGATCGCAGATACCGCGAGCCGATGGCCGTTGAGCTTGCGGAACACGCGGTGATGGTCCGCGCCCCATGGCAAAATGCCCTTCTGTTCGCTCGCGACGGCTTCGAACACCGGCCCCGCGCCGCGGCCGAACTGGATGCCGTAGCCGCGCACGAAGCCGCGCGAGAGATCGGTGTCGTAAAACTCCTTGCTCCAGAGGCAAGTCGGCGGCGCGCGGTTGGAATCGGTCGGCTCCTTCACAAAACCGTAGATTTGCGCATAGGGATGGAACATCAGGTTTTTGCCGACCAGGCCGGATGAATTGGCCAGGCCATTCGGGAAGCGGCCGGAGACCGAATTCAAGAGCAGCCGCGGCGTGCCAACGCCGTTGCAGGCGATGATGACGACTTCGGCCGGCTGGAATTGCTCGACGTCATCCCTGTCGTAATAGACGACGCCCGAGGCCATGCCATGCTCGTTGGTCAGAATCTCGCGCACGCGGCAATGGGTCTTGAGCTCGACGCCGGCGCGGATCGCCTGCGGCCAATAGGTGATGTCGGTCGAGGCCTTGGCGCCTTGCGCGCAGGCCGGCGTGCAATGGCCGAGATTGATACAGCGCGCCCGGCCCTCGTAATCCGTCGTCGCGACCGTGGTGTCCGACGGCCACCAATGCCACCCGAGCTTGTTCATGGCCTTGCCGATCAGCGGGCCGGAAAGTCCGAGCGGCTGCGGCGGCATAGGCGGATGCGTCAGCGGCGACAACGGATCGCCCGACAAACCCGAGACCCCCATCATGCGGTCGTTCTCTTCGAAGAACGGTACCAGCGTGTCGTAGTCGATCGGCCAGTCGTCGGCGACGCCGTCGAGCGTTTTCGCCTTGAAATCGGACGGATGCAGCCGCGGCCAATGCGCGGTGTACATCACCGTCGAGCCGCCGACACCGTTGAAGTTCACGACCTTGATCGGCGAGTTGTCGTCGTTGATTGGATAGTCCTCGGGCCGGCCGCGGACGTTCGGGCTGGTCGACCAGTCGCCATAAAATTTCGCCTCCCAGTCGCGCCCCGTGCTCGGATATTCCGAGGGCTTCATCCAGCCGCCCTGGTCGAGGCAGAGGATATGCATTTTGGTTTCAGCCAGGCTCCACGCCACCGCCGCGCCGGACGCGCCGGCGCCGATGATGAGGACGTCAACGGGGTCGTTCATTGCGGTCGCTTCGCTCCCTGAACTAGCGTCGCCTTGAAGGCGATCTGGGCTCCACGATAGGGGCAGATGCTGCCGGCAGTAAAGCCGAGCGAGGCCGACTTGGCGGGACAAACGCGCAACCCAGCCACGCCATGATACAGGTTTGTTTGCGGACGCGAGACGGGGTAGCTTTTGAGCAAACCATACGCATGGAGGCGACGCCGATTCCGGACTACGACGCCATCATCATCGGCGCGGGCATGTCGGGGCTGTACCAGCTCTACCGGCTGCGCGAGCATGGATTTCGCGTGCGCGTGTTCGAAGCCGGTACCGATGTCGGCGGCACGTGGTACTGGAACCGCTATCCCGGCGCGCGCTTCGATTCCGAGAGCTATTCCTATGGCTACTCGTTCTCGAAGGAGTTGCTGGAGGAATGGGAGTGGTCGGAGCATTTTGCGGGCCAGCCGGAGACGTTGCGCTATCTCAATTATGTCGCCGACAAGTTCGACCTGCGCCGGGACATCCAGTTCAGGAGCCGGGTGACGGCGGCTACTTACGGGGAAGATACGCGGAGCTGGACCATTACGCTGGAGGACGGCAGCCGGTTCGACGCGCGCTTCCTGATCACCGCGATCGGGCCGTTGTCGACGCCTACACTGCCGCGGATCGAGGGCCGCGAGGATTTCAAGGGCGCCTCCTTTCATACCGCGCGATGGCCGAAGGAGCCGGTGAACTTTGCCGGCAAGCGCGTCGCCGTGATCGGCACCGGCGCGACCGGCGTGCAGACCATCCAGACCATTGCGGGACAGGTCGGCCACCTCACCGTATTCCAGCGCACGCCGAACTGGTGCGCGCCGCTGCACAACGGCAAGATCGACGCCGAAACCCAGAAGAAGATCAAGGCCGACTATCCCGAGATCTTCGCCCGTTGCCAGGAAACCTTCGCCTGCTTCCTGCACACGCCGGACCCGCGCGGCGCGTTCGAGGTGTCGGACGAGGAGCGCGAGGCGTTTTATGAGAAGCTCTATGGCGAGCGCGGCTTCGGCATCTGGCAGGGCAATTTTCGCGATATACTGATCGACCGCAAGGCGAACGCCACGATCTCCGATTTCGTCGCGCGCAAGATCCGGCAGCGCGTGAAGAATTCGGCGGTCGCGGAAAAGCTGATTCCGAAAAATCACGGCTTCGGTACGCGACGCCTGCCACTCGAGACCTTCTATTACGAGGTCTACAATCAGGACAATGTCGAGTTGGTCGACATCAACGAGACGCCGATCGAGCGGATCACGCCTGAGGGCATCAGGACAAGCGAACGGGATTACGAGTTCGACATCATCATCTATGCGACCGGTTTCGATGCCATCACCGGCAGTTTCGACAAGATCGATTTTCGCGGGATTGGCGGCGCGCGA
Organism: Bradyrhizobium sp. AZCC 1577; assembly: GCF_036924575.1. Taxonomy (NCBI): domain Bacteria; kingdom Pseudomonadati; phylum Pseudomonadota; class Alphaproteobacteria; order Hyphomicrobiales; family Nitrobacteraceae; genus Bradyrhizobium; species Bradyrhizobium sp. AZCC 1577. The sequence goes on along the minus strand of NZ_JAZHRQ010000001.1, from coordinate 3,081,384 downwards.
CTGAAGGACAAATGGAAGCGAGGACCGGAGACCTATCTCGGCATCATGGTGCATGAATTTCCGAACATGCTGATGCTGATGGGACCACACACCGCGCTCGGCAACATCCCGCGCAGCATCGAATACAGCGTCGACTGGGTCACCGGGCTGCTCCTGTTCGCGATCAAAGAGGGGTTGACGCGGCTGGAAGCGACGCCGGAGGGCGTGAAATCCTGGACCGATCACGTCAAGGCGCTCGGCGAGGGATTGCTGTCCAACGAGGTCAACTCCTGGATGACCGGCATCAATTCCAACGTCGAAGGCAAACAGAGGCGCATCGTCGCCCGCTACAGCGGCAGCGCGCCGGCTTATCGCGCGAGGTGCGACGAGGTAGCGGCCAAGGGGTATGACGAGTTGAGGCTGGGGTAGCGTCATCGTCATGCCGGCAATGCCTCCTCCCGTCATTGCGAGCGAAGCGAAGCAATCCACGTCTCGGCTCGGGGATAGCTTCGCTGCGCTCGCAATGACGGGGAAGTAGCGACACAACATGCCATCGTCATCCCCCCGCGCCAGGCGGGGATCCAGTACGCCGCGGCTTATCGGTTCAATTACTGCTGTCTCTGGAATACTGGATCCCCGCCTTCGCGGGGATGACGACTGAATATGAGGCGGCCTTCTCGCGACGCATTGCGTCCGAGCTTTGCTCTCAACTTCCCGCCCTCTCATTCAGAGGGCGCAGGGAAGACCGGGTGCGCGCCGCACCCGCGGTCTCGTGTGCAAAGTGCGCAAAAGGAAACGCACACGAGCATACAGGTACAGCGGGAGCATCCCGGCCTTCCCTGCGCAATGGCTTTACGGCTTACTTCGTGCTCTTCTCGGCGAACGGCCTTTTTGCCACCGTCGCCCCGGAGAAGCTTTCGCTTCTTAAGGACTTAATGCCAGCACCGCGACATCAGAACCACACGACTTCGCCGTACGCATCCGGCACACTCGTCAGTCATGGCATCAGCGTCCATCGCATCTCACCGCGCGTCAGGTGACGATGGCCGACGCCCCTCATCTCGCCGTGAGACGGAGCGAGTTATGCCGCTGATTTGGGGAAGAACGGAAGCGGAATATTTTTGATTTGGCGGATTGACATTATTTCTGAAAATCAGAAGTGATTTGCCCCGCACATCACAGGCGCCGTAGGACCTCCTACGCCTTCTCAGACGATCAACTTCAGCAGATAGCTCCTCGTTTCACGAAGGCGAGTATCGACGGCGTTAGCATCGAAGAGATATTCGCCGCCCTCGGGACGATACATCGCCAGTATCTCAACGGTTTGCTGGAGATAGTCGTCGTCGGGAAACGCATCATCCAGGGCGGCTTCGATTTCATTCGCGCTTGCGATACTCGTGTCAGCCCCCGACACAAAACGATCGATCAGCGAGATTATTCGGAGCGCAGTCAAGTGTTTCACCACGCATCGATACACGGCCGCTTGCGACCGCTGCGTAATTCCGGCTTTGGCACCGAACGCAGGCCGGACATGATCCAGTGCCGCGTGTCGGCGGGGTCGATCACTTCGTCGATCTCGAGCACCGAGGCGATCGAGACCGCCTTGCCGTTGGCGTAGAGTTCGGCGACCTTGGCCTTGTAATAGTCCTCGCGCTCGACCGGGTCTTCGATTGCTTCCATCTCCTTGCGGAAACCGAGCCGGACATAGCCTTCCAGCCCCATGCCACCGAACTCGCCGGTCGGCCAGGCCACGGTGAAGAAAGAGGCATGGAAGCCACCGCCGATCATGGACTGCGCGCCCAGCCCATAGCCCTTGCGCAGGACGATGCCGAACAGCGGCACGGTAAGGCTGGCGCCGGTCACGAACATGCGCGCGACATGGCGCACGATCGCGGTTTTCTCCGCTTCGGGTCCGACCATGAAGCCCGGCGTATCGCAGAGCGATATAATCGGAATGTCGAAGGCGTCGCAGAGCTGCATGAAGCGCGCGGCCTTGTCGCCGGCCGGCGCGTCGATCGCGCCGCCGAGATGCTTTGGGTTGTTGGCGATCAGGCCGAACGGTTTTCCCTCGATACGGATAAAGGCGGTGATCATGCCGACGCCGAAATCCCGGCGGATCTCCAGCACCGAGCCTTCGTCGGCCAAGAGATCGATGACGCTGCGGATGTCGTAGACCCGCAGCCGGTTCTCCGGAATGGACCGCCGCAGTAGGCGCTGGTCCGGCGCTTTCCAGTCGGCGACCGCGCCCTGGAAGTAGGACAGATATTTCTGCGCCGCGGATGTCGCCTCCGCTTCATCCTCGACCAGAATGTCGATGACGCCGTTCGGCGACTGGAACGACACCGGACCTACTTCAGCAGGGTGATAGACGCCGAGCCCGCCGCCCTCGATCATCGCCGGTCCGCCCATGCCGATCGAGGCATTCTTCGTCGCGATGATGACGTCGCAACAACCGAGCATCGCGGCATTGCCGGCAAAGCAATAGCCGGAGACGACGCCGATCACCGGCACGAGCCCCGAGAGCTTTGCGAACTGCACGAAGGACGGCCCGTCGAGGCCGGTCATGCCGAGCCTGTCCGTATCGCCGGGGCGGCCGCCGCCGCCTTCGGCATAGAACACCAGCGGCAGCCGCCATTGCTCGGCCAAGCCGAGCATGCGGTCGATCTTCTTGTGATTCATGTGACCTTGCGTGCCGGCGAGCACGGTGTAATCGTAAGCGATCACCATGCAGCGGGCGGCGTCCGCGCCGAATTTTTCTGCGTTCACGGTGGCGACGCCGGAGATCAGGCCGTCGGCCGGCGTGTTGCGGATCAGGTCGTCGACCGTGCGGCGGCGGCGCTGCGCGGCAATGGCGAGCGAGCCATATTCGACGAAGGAGCCTTCATCGACGAGGTGCGCGATGTTCTCGCGCGCCGTGCGCTGGTTGGTTTTCCGCCGTCGTTCGACCGAGGCCGGCCGGTTTTCATCCAGCGTGATGGCATGGCGTTCGATCAACTCGGCGAGGTCGGGGCGGATGTGGTCGAGATCGATATCGTCCTCCTCGGTGACATCATGGGCGTCGATCTCGGCAGGCTCCAGATAGAGGATCGGCTCGTCCTGCATCAGCGTCACGCCGGAGCCGGCAGCGATCTGCGTCACCCGGCCGCCCTGCGGCGCCGTGACCAGATGCTCCATCTTCATGGATTCGAGCACGGCGATCTGCTGGCCGGGGCGAACGAGGTCTCCCTCCTCGACGTCTATCGCGACGATCGTGCCTTGCAGCGGCGCTGGCACCGCGACCGAACCTGCCGGGCCGGTTGCCGATGCCGCGACCGCGATCGCGAGCGTCTCGTCATCGGAAGCGCTGCCGGATTCGACCAGTTCCGTCTCCGCCGTCGTGTTGGTTTCGCCAACCAGATCGGCGACATGCTTGTCGATAAAACCGGTGCTGAGACGGTTCTCGACGAAATCCGGATGCGCCAAAATCGCCGCGAGGAAGGGAACGTTGGTGGCGACACCGCCGATGCGAAATTCACGCAGCGTCCGCGAGGCCTTATGCACCACGTCGGTCCAGTTGCCGCCTGGCGAATGCACGATGACCTTTGCGAGCAGCGAGTCGAAGGCGGCGCTGGTCCGGTAACCCGAATAACCGAACGTATCGACGCGCACGCCGGGGCCGGACGGCAGGTCGAACACGGCCAGCGTCCCGCCGGTCGGCCTGGTGGCGCCGGTCTCGTCCATCACCTCCATGTTGACGCGGAGCTGGATCGCAAAGCCGCGCGGCCTCGGGATATAGCCCTGCGCAAGCCCGAGCGAGCCCAGCGTCGCACCGGCCGCGACCGCAAGCTGCGACTGCACGAGATCGAGGCCGAGCACCTCCTCGGTGACGGTATGCTCCACCTGCAGCCGCGGATTGGCCTCGATAAAGGCAAACGCCTTGTCGCTGGTCCTGGCGTCGTTATCGACGAGGAATTCGAAAGTGCCGAGATTGTCGTAGTTCGCGGCGGCGGCAAGCTCCTTGGCGGCGTCGATGATGCGCGAGCGCAAGGCGTCGTTCAGCGACGGGCTTGGCGCGACCTCGATGAGCTTTTGGTTGCGGCGCTGGATCGTGCATTCGCGCTCCCACAAATGGCTGATCGCGCCGTGGTGGTCGCAGATGACCTGCACCTCGATGTGGCGGGCATTGCGAATCAGGCGCTCGACATAGACGCCATCGCTGCCGAAGGCCGCCATCGCCTCGGATTGGCAGCGCGCATAGGCCTCCTCCAGCCTGCCCGCGTCGTCGACGATGCGCATGCCGCGGCCACCGCCGCCGGCGATGGCCTTGATCATGATGGCGCCGCCTGCGCCGAGCGATTCCAGGAAGGCCTTGGCCTCATCGAGGCTGGTCGGCCCGCTGGTGCCCTCGATAACAGGCACGCCGCATTTTTTTGCCAGCGCCTTGGCCTGCGCCTTGTCGCCGAACAGATCGAGCGCTTCCGGCGACGGGCCGACGAAGACGATACTTTCCTCGATGCAGCGGCGGGCCAACCCGGCATTCTCGCTGAGGAAACCATAGCCGGGATGCACGGCGTCGCATTCGGTCGCCTTGGCGGCTGCGATCACCGCCTCGATATCGAGATAGGCCCGCGCGCCGCGCCCGGGGATTTCAAGGGCGGCGTCGGCGGCGCGGACATGCAGCGATTGCGCGTCGTCGGCGGAGTAGATTGCGACCGTCGCAAGGCCAGCGTCGCCCGCGGCGCGCGCGATGCGGATGGCAATCTCGCCGCGGTTGGCAATCAGCAGCTTGTGGAAAGACATGAACGGTTCCGTCTGGACAGCAGAGCGAAATGATGCGGCGATCGGCTCACCTCGCCCCGCTTGCTTCCCATACCCCAATCAGCAGCGCGAGGCGGCTACCGGCAGTTTCTTGTTTACTCGACATGAACCGTTGCCGAGATTCTGCGCAAGTGGAATTTCGTTCCACATGACGGAATTCACACAGCTACTGAGGCGCTTAGCGCTCTACCGGCAATCGAGCTGGGCTTCGAACCAGCTCTGCAGCGACGCTGCGAGCGGCGGCCAGGCCCGCTGAAATGGCGAGAGTTGTCTTGCGTTGGCGCGATAGATTCCGCGCAATTCCCGCTCGATCGCGGGGAAATCGACACCGGTGCAACGGCCTTCACTGACGATCAGCCGACCGTCCACCACGACGTCGCGCAAGAAAGACGCGTTGCCGCGGGCGAACAGGAGATCGATGGGATCGACCGGCATGATCCGGTCGCGGTCAAGCCGATCGAGATCGATGGTGACGAAATCGGCTGGCGCGCCTGATATGAGGGCGCCCGTTCCGGGCGCGCCGGTCGCCTTGCGGCCATTGGCGATCGCGAGCGCGAGGAATCCGGCAGCGGTCCAGGTTCGCTCAAAGCCGCGGCCGCCGTGCATCATCTGCACCAGCCGCATCTCGCGCAGCACGTCGTCGTCTTCGTCGAGCGCGAGACCATCGACGCCGACCGCGATGGCGCAGCCACACCGGTGCGCCGCGGCGATCGGCGCGAGACCCGAGCGCAGGTGCAAATTGGAGGAGAAGTTGGTGACGATACGCGCGCCGGACGCGGCGATCATCTCGATCTCGTCGGGGCGGGCGTGGATGCAATGCGCCAGCGTCAGCCGCTCCGACAGGAAGCCGATGTCGCGGAGATAACGGACGACGCCATCCGGAAAATGCTGGTCAGCCCAGGCGCGCTGATAGATTGTCTCCAGGAGATGCATGTGGATGCGTCGCCCGGTGCGCGCCGAATTCTCGGCTACCGCCTCGAGCAGCGGTTTTGAGCACCATTGCACGCCCGCGGGGCCGAGCTGCACATCGACTTTTGGACCTGCGATGGCCGAGGCGATGGCATCCGTGAGTTCGATATAGGCCTTTGGCGACATCGGCGCGCGGACGAACAATTCCTCAATGGCCTTGCGATCGTCGCTTGAGAGCTGCGACAGCACCGGTTCGCTGTCGCCATAGACGACCGGGTTCTGGTCGCGTACCGCGAGCGCAAACGCGATGCGGATGCCGACATCGGACGCCGCCCGCGCAATCGCCTTTGCCTCCTCGACCAGCGGCATGGTGCCGCTTGGCCGGGTGTAGTGCACCATCATCGCCGCGCAACCCGCCCGCGCCGATCGCGCTAGCGCAGACGCCGCGGTCAGATAGGGATCGACCGGCGTGCCGAGCGCAGAGCGCAGGATCCAGCTTTCCAGCGGCATGCCGAGCGCGCCGAACGAGGACGCGGTCGGCCGCGCGTGATCATGGGCGTTGACGAAGGCGGGAAGAATGAGGGAGCGCGGGCCGGTTGTGGACGGCGTCGCTGGCGAGATGGACGTGACGAGGCCGTTGTCGTGTTGAAGCACGACGTTGTCAAGCAGACCATGGTCGGTGCCGGAGAATAGGCTATGTGCCGCGATTTCCATTGTATCACCGCACTCCGTCATTGCGAGGAGCGAAGCGACGAAGCAATCCATCCATCCCCGTGCGGCGACATGGATTGCTTCGCTTCGCTCGCAATGACGAACGGATATACCGGTTGTTAATTCGCCGTATACACCAACTCCCGCTCGGCGCGCGGCGGCAGGAATTCGCGGGAGAAAATCTCCGCAGGCGCCGGCGCGCGGGCGAGCTGGTAGCCTTCGACGATGATACCGATGGCGCGGGCCATGCGGTCGTCCTTGACATCGCCGACGCCGATCTCCTTCATCTCGGGCGACACGATCAGCTTGTCGAAGGAAAACTGCAGGCGACGCTTCTCGACCTCGGCATTGATCAGATTGTCGTAGTTCAACGCGGCCTTCATCCCGGCATTCTGGTCCTTGGCGATCGCGATAACGGCTTTGTTGACGGCGCGGACGAGGCCGGCGACGGCCTTCGGGTTGGACGCCAGCAGCTTGCGCGACACCATCATGCCGTTGGAATAGAGATCGAGGCCGTAATCGCCGAACGAAAACCACCTGTAGTCCTTGTCGGGATCCTGGCGGTTCAGCACCAGGTTGAAGTAGCTCGTGATGTTAAACACGAGCGCCGCGTCGATATCGCCCTTGATCAGCATCGGCTCCTGCAGGTTCGGCGCCATGTTGGAGATCTTGATCTTCTCGCCCTCGAGCTTGTTCTTGTTGGCAAACACCGGCAACAACCGCGTCGTCGGCGTGCCCTGCGCGCCGCCGAGCGTGCGGCCCTCAAAGTCCTTGATGGTGTTGATGCCGCTGGTCTTCTTGGTGACGATGGCGAACGGCGGCTGGTTCCAGATCATGTAGACCATCACGGGCGCGTCCTGCGGCTTGGTCGAGGCGTTCTGGATGATGGCGTTGACGTCGCCGAAGCCGGCGTCATAGGCGCCCGACATGATGCGCGTCACCGTCGCGCCGGAGCCCTCGCCCTGATCGATCACGACATTGAGGCCCTCTTCCTTGAAGAAGCCGTTGTCCTTGGCGTAGAAGAACGCGGCATCCGAGCCTTGCGTTTTCCAACCCAGCGTGAACTTGATCGTCGTCTCCTGGGCATTGGCGGCGCCGGCAAACAAGACGGCTCCCAACAGCACGGCGCTTACTCTGGCTAACATCGTATTCTCCTCGACGGGGGTTCGATGGCGGTTGGCGAAAACTTTCATGTCGCGATCATGTCGTTCTTGCGGGTGGCCCAGCCGGTGACGCGCCCCTCGATTACCGAGAAGATCACGTAGAGCGCGACGCCGAGGCCGGCGAGCACGAACAGGCCGGCGAACACCAGCGGCACATTGAAATTCGAGGACGCGGTCATCATCACGTTGCCGATGCCGCGGTTCGAGGCGACGGTCTCCGACAATACCGCGCCGACGAAGGCGTAGGAGATCGCGACCTTCAGCGAGGCAAAGAAGAACGGCATGGTGCGGGGCAAGCCGACGTTCCAGAGGATGTCGAACTTGCTGGCGCCGAGTGCTTTCAGCACGTCTTCGAGTTCGGGTTCGGTCGTCGCCAGTCCCGTCGCGATGTTGACCACGATCGGGAAGAAGCAGATCGAGAGCGCGGTCAGCACCGCCGGCACCGAACCGGAGCCGAACCACAGCACGAAGATCGGCACCACGGCGACCTTCGGAATCGAGGAAAATCCGACCAGCAGGGGATAGGCCGTATCATACGCGGTTTTCGAGACGCCGATCACCGCGCCCAATACGACGCCGAGGCCGACGCCAAGAACAAACCCGACCATCGTCGTCGCCAGCGTCTGCAGGATATGCGGCCACAGGGTGGGGAATTTCTCGACCAGCGTGACGAATACCTGCGAGGGACGCGGCAGCACCAGGTCGGACATGCCTGATATCAGGCAGAACAATTCCCAGGCGACGAAGAACAGCACGATCAGTGCCGCCGACCAGGCTTTCTGGCGATAATCGAGATCGGGCATGTCAGGCTGCTCCCTGCGCTGACGCGGTACGGGCATCCTCGATGAACGCGCGCAGTTTCTGGTTCAGCGCGACGAAATCCGGCTCGAAGGTCATGGCCACGGTGCGTGGCCGGGCGAAGTCGACGCGGCTGTCATCGAGGATGCGGCCCGGACGCGCGCTCATCACGCAGATGCGGCCGCCGAGAAAGGCAGCCTCGCGCAGATCATGCGTCACCAAGAGCACGGTCGGCTTGTGCGCGATCCAGAGGTCCTGCAGGATCGACCACAGCTCTTCCCGCGTGAACTGGTCGAGCGCGCCGAAGGGCTCGTCGAGCAGCAGCATGCGCGGCTCGTGGATCAGCGCGCGGCACAGATTGGCGCGCTGAAGCATGCCCCCGGAGAGTTGCCAGGGGTAGCGGTTGCCGAACCCCTTGAGGCCGACCTGCTCGAGCAGCGCATTGGCCTTGTCGCGGAATTCGGTCTTGCGCAGCTTGCGGAATTGCGAGCGGAACGGCTCGACGATCTTGAGCGGCAGCATGATGTTCCGCTCGATCGTCATCCAGGGCAGCATGGTCGGATTCTGGAACGCCATGCCGACGCGTAAAGCGCGCGCCGCCACCTCGCGGCCGCCGACGATGACCACGCCCGATGTCGGCTGCACCAGGCCGCTCACCAGCCGCAGGATGGTCGACTTGCCGCAGCCGGACGGCCCGACCAGCGCGACGAACTCGCCATCGGCGATCCGCAAGCTTGTCGTGGACAGGGCCGGCACCGCCCGGGCGCCGCGGCCGAAGGTGACGGAAGCCTCCGACAGTTCGATCGCTATCGGAGCTGCGGAGCCCGGAACCGGCGTGCCCTGAAATTCGGAATGTGGTTGCATGCGCATCATGGCTGGAAGTGCATGCAAACCGGATGCCAGCCAAACTTGCCTCTGAAATCAAGGGGGCTGCGATTTGCCGCCCGATCCGGCGGATTCCTTTTGTGCAATTCCGCCCTCAAAGTGCATGCAATTGAGGCGCACAATCAGGCGGCAATTGTGATAAGAGGACCCATTCGAAGCACCCGTCAGGATTCGCCGATGGCGCCCCGCCCCGCCAGCAAGACTGCTGTCCCATCCGACAAGGTCGGCGTGATCTGCCGCGCGCTGCGCCGCGCCATCATCGAGCAGGCGCTGGCGCCCGGCGCGAAATTGCCGGAAGATTCGCTCGGCGAGCGGTTTGGCGTCAGCCGCACCATTGCGCGGCATGCGCTGGGCCAATTGGCAGCGGAAGGTCTCGTCGAACTGCGCCGCAACCGGATCGCCGTGGTGGCGACGCCGAGCTGGCAGGAAGCGCGCGATGCCTTTGATATCCGGATCGAACTCGAGCGTCTGGTGGTGCGGCAACTCGCCGGCAAGCTGACCAAGAGCCAGATTGCCGAACTCAACGCCCATGTCGATGCCGAGGATCGCGCGCGCGACGGCTCGGATGCGGTGTCGATCCGCCTCGCGACGGAATTCCACATCCTGCTCGCCAACATGACGAACAGTCCGATCCTGGTGCGTTACGTCAGCGAGGTCGCCTATCGCTGCTGCCTGACGCTATCGCTCTACAGCCGCCCGCATTCGTCGGAATGCGCGATCAACGAGCACCGCGCAATCATCGCCGCGCTAGTCAAGGGCGACGAGGCCAAGGTGATGAGCCTGATGCACAGCCACCTGGATTCGGTGGCCAGCCGCGCACTGGTAGCCCCCGCCCCGCCGCGCGGCCGCGATTTGCTGGATATTCTGGCGCCCTATGCCGAGGAAGGCGAAAGCGAGCGGGTGGTGAAGCTGCCGAAGGTGGTGCGGGCGAGGTAGGGCGACGTGTCCCGGACGCGGCGCAGCGTGAAACGCTGCTCCGCAGAGCCGGGACCCACGGCAGCAGCGGGTGGGCCCCGGATCAGCAGCGCACCACGCCGCAAGTGCGGCGCGCTGCCCAGCATCCGGGGAACGACCTCACGCCTCAATCCCCATCTGAACCAAAATCCGCTCGGCGCTGTCGTTCCAGACGTCCATCTTCACGATCAGCCCACCCCTGACCACAAAGCGATCGACATAGCGATTGCCTTCGAACGGCGTGCCGTCGAGCCATTCGCCGTAGAGCGTGCCGATGCTGTAGACGACGGTCTCTTCGGCGCCCGGGCAGACGTCGAAGCGGTCCATCTTCTTCTTGACCCAGCGATAGCGCCGCGCGTTGAAGCCGGTCGGGCCGCGGGGATGGTCGAACTCACGTCCACCGGTGAAGGTGATGATCGTGCCCGGCTTCATGTAGGCCACGGCCGCATCGGGATCCGGGATCATCGATGCCGTGAGGTAGGCTTTGACCACCTCGGCGTCGGACATTCCCTTCACTTCGGTTTTAGCGGCGACAGACATGGCGGCTTCTCCTGATGCCAGGGATACTACAGTTCAGCCCACAAACTGCATGCACATATTTTGAACAGTTCAGCCTTCCAATTGCACACAATCTGGAGCTGCCCGTCGCCCCCGCTTCCGATAGGTTGAGACCTTCTCCAGCCCGACGCCTGATGAACACCAAAACCGCCTTTGACCTGATCTTCCGCAACGCCAGGACGCGAACCTCGGCGACGCCTGTCGATATCGGCATCGCCGGCGGGCGTATCGTGGCCATCGAACCCCGGCTTGCCTGCGAAGCAGCCGAGATCGAGGTCGGCGGCAAGCTTGCCCTGCCCGGCTTCGTCGACGCCCACATCCATCTCGACAAGGCCTGCCTGCTCGGCCGCTGCGCGCACAATCATCGCAGCGTCAGCGAAGCCATCGCCGCGGTCGCCGCGATGAAGCGCGATTTCACGGTGGAAGACGTCTATGCCCGCGGCGCGCGCGTGATCGAGCGCGCCATCGTGCATGGCACCACGCGGATGCGTACCCATGTCGAAATCGATCCGCGGATCGGCTTGCGCGGTTTTGAGGCGGTGAAAGCGCTCAAGCGCGATTATGCCTGGGCGCTCGATCTTTCGATCTGCGTGTTTCCGCAGGAGGGCCTGACCAACGATCCCGGCGCCGAGGAACTGCTCATTGCGGCCCTGCGCGACGGCGGTGAGGTGATCGGCGGCTGCCCCTATATGGACACCGATCCGAACACGCATCTCGAAAAGATCTTCGACCTCGCGCAGCAATTCGATGTCGATATCGACCTGCACCTCGACTTCGATCTCGATCCGTCCTGGTGGCATCTCGACGAGGTCTGCAGGCAGACCGAGCGGCGCAATTACCATGGCCGCGTCGCGATCGGTCACGCCACCAAATTATCGGCGCTGCCGCCGGACCGGCTGAAGGCGGCAACGGCGCGGCTGGCGAAATCCGGCGTCGCCGTCACCGTGCTGCCCGCGACCGATCTCTATCTGATGGGCCGCGACGCCACGCATAACGCGCCGCGCGGGCTGACGGTGGCGCACAAGTTGGTTGAAGATGGCGTTCTCTGTTCGGTGGCGACCAACAATGTGCTCAATCCCTTCACGCCGTTCGGCGACGCCTCGCTGCTACGGATGGCGAATTTCTACGCCAATGTCGCACATGCCGGGATCAGCGATTTCGACGCCTGCCTCGATCTCGTGACCGAGCTGCCGGCACGGCTGATGAACCTGCGCGACTACGGCGTCGCGGTGGGCAATCCGGCGGACCTGATCATTCTCGATACCGACAGCGGGACAAACGCGATTGCGGAATTGCCTGATGTGCTGATGGGCTTCAAGAACGGGCGGCAGGTGTTCGAGCGGCGAAAGCCGACGCTATTTGCTCCGTAGGTTGCTGAGCCGGACCTTCGGGCGCGTCTCCGGACGATGCTTCGTATAGCCGGGCGAACCATGCAGGCCATGCCGTGCCTTATGCGCTGCCCTGCAATTGACGATCCCGCCGATCCATTGTTGTTATCAGCCAACCACAACAACAAGCCGGGGGCAGGAAATCATGAAAAAAGCCACCACCGTTAGAAGCGTCGAAACGCTCGCCTGCGACGCCGGATGGCGGAACTACCACTTCGTCAAGATCATGACCGAGGACGGCATCGTCGGCTGGAGCGAGTACGACGAGGGTTTTGGCGCGCCCGGCGTGACGGCGGCGATCGAGCGGCTCGGCGCGCGCGTCGTCGGCAAGAACGCGTTCCAGCACGAGCGGATTTACGCCGAACTGTTCGCCGCGACGCGGCCGGCCGCGGGCGGCGTGGTGGCGCTGGCGCTTGGGGCTCTCGAGAACGCGCTGCTCGACGTCAAGGCCAAGGCGCTCGGCGTGCCCTGCTACGAACTGCTCGGCGGCAAGATCCGCGACCGCATCCGCCTCTACTGGTCGCACTGCGCGACCTGGCGCATCAACCATCCCGACTGGTTCAAGCCGGCGATTACCGATCTCGATGGTGTGAAATCGATTGGCCGCGAGGTACGCGAAAAAGGCTTTACGGCGATGAAGACCAACATCTTCGTCTACACCGACAGCAAGCCGCAAGGCTGGCGGCCGGGCTTTGGTTCGCCGTTCGAACCCGAGATCAACGTCGATCGCAAAGTGCTGCGCAATCTTTGCATGCATCTGGAGGCAATCCGCGACGGCGCCGGCCCCGATGTCGATCTGCTGCTCGACCTCAACTTCAATGCCAAGACCGAGGGCTACCTCAAGATACTGCGCGCTATCAAGGACATCGATCTGTTCTGGGTGGAGATCGACACCTTCAACCCGCAGGCGCTGGGCTACATCCGCCGCCAGAGCCCGCATCCAGTGTCATCCTGCGAGACGCTCTTGGGACTGCGCGAGTTCCTGCCCTATTTCAACGAGCAGGCGATGGATGTCGCCATCGTCGACACGCCATGGAACGGGGTGTGGCAATCGATGAAGATCGCAGCAGCCGCCGAGCATTTCGAGGTCAACGTCGCCCCGCATAATTTCTACGGCCACCTCTGCACCATGCAGAACGCGCATTTTTCCGCCGCGGTGCCGAACTTGCGCATCATGGAAACCGACATCGATCGCCTGGCGTGGGACCATGAACTGTTCACGCATGTGCCTGAGATCGTCGATGGCCATCTCATCATGCCGGACCGCCCGGGCTGGGGCACCGAGCCCAACGAGGAGGGCCTGCGCGCCCATCCGCCGAAGAGCAAGGGCGGGCTGTTGAATTACGGGCAGAAGAAATAGGCGACGCGATTCTGCAGTAGCGCACACCAGGACGTGTACTCAATCGCGGCGCGCAGACCAGGCGCGTTCGATGTCCGCCATAGTGCTGACAACGACGCAAAAACGGACAGTGCTTATGGGCCGCGTTGAGCCGCGGCAAGGCGCCCAAGGCCGCGCGGCGCGGCTTAGCGAAGCCAAATGGGCCGCCGGTCTACATAAATAAAATCGAACGTTGCGGTTCAGGTGTCTTTGATGTCCCATATACCCCAACAGCGGCGCGAACTCGTCCGAGTTGCGTTAAGGCTGTATGGCGAGGAGGTCGAGGCATGAGGATAACGATCGTAGCTTTGGGAACGGCCCTGGCCCTGTATAACCTGGGCACGTTTGGTACCGCAGCGCATGCGCAGACGGCCCAAGTCGTTCGTGAACCACGGGAAAGGCCCATCATCAGGGTGCCCGTCGTAAGGCCAACTCCCTACTGGGATTACAATATCGTTCCACGATATCGTTATCGCCCTGAGGACGACCGGGTCGATCCATGCGGCGGGCCCGTAGTGCCGGTGATACGCGAGGGGCCTCAAGAGGCAACGGTTCCGTTGTGGCTGGCGAACGAATTGGGTCTTGGCCGTGTGCATGGTCGAGATTGGCCGTGTAGGGGTCGAAGGCGGTAATGCACCAAGCGAGCAGAAATTTTCTGCTTAGCTCCCAACAGCCGACTTCTTCGCCTTCATAGGTACATGCTCTAGCAGACTCGTCATCTAGAGGAGCGCGGAATGCGTGTCTCGAACGATGCACGGCCACCGGCCGAGCCATCGCACTTCGAGACGGCCGCTGCGCGGCCCCCTCAGGGTGGGGACAGAGTGAAATCTCCTACATTCACTTGTCGCCCAGAAACGCGCTCTCGATGACGTCGCCGATCGGCTGCCAGGAACTGCCGTCGAACTGCACCAGCCGCATCTGTTCGATCGGATGGAAGTCCGACGGCCCGGTGTTGATCGCTATTCCCGGAAATGCGACCGTGCTCTGGTAGTTCCGCAAGGATGCGGCTTGCCGCATGATGTTCTCGCGCGACAGGTCGTCGCCGCATTGGATCAGTACGCGCGCTAGCGTCTCGGCCGCCGCGTAACCGAAGATGGCATTGCCATCCTCCTTGTCGCCATCAGGATAATACTTATCCATGAACGCCAGCCATTCCTTGATGGCGGGGTCATCCTTCCAGGTGGCGTCGCTGGCGTCCTTCAGGAACGAGGTGGAGATCACGCCGACGGAATTCTGCAGCCCCGCCGGCCGCAGCGCGTTCGCGATCGACGCCGCCGCATTGACCAGCACTAGCACCGGATGCCAACCCAATTCAGCCGCTCTACGGATGGCACGCGCCGAGATCGGCGGTGCGCAGTTGAGCACGAGGACGTCAGCGCCCGAGTTCTTGAGGATGTCGACCTGGGTATCGATCGACATATCAGCCTCGATGGCGATGTCAGCAACGATCATGTTGGCGGTGATGCCGAGCCCCTCCTGCAATCCCCGGAACAGATCGCGACCGAACTGATCGTTCTGCCAGAGCACGGCGATCTTCCGGCTCGGATAGGCGGCCTGGATGTAATTGGCGTAGATGCGGCCTTCGGCCCGGAACGTCGGCTGCCAGCCCATCGTCCACGGAAAGCGCTTGGGATGCGCCCACTCCTCGTCGCCGGAGGCGACGAAGAGCTGTGGGATATTTCTCTCGTTGAGATAGGTTCGCGTCGCCAGGTTGGTCGGTGTGCCGAACGATCCGAACATCAGGTGCACTCGCTCCTGCTCGACCAGCTCACGGGTATGCTCGACCGCCGTTCTCGGATTTGAGCTGTCGTCGCGGGAGATGAACCTGATCTTACGCCCGTTGATGCCGCCGCGCTCGTTGATCATGTCGAAATAGGCGGCCTCCGCCCTGCCGATCGAAGCGAACGCGGCAAGCGGGCCGGTATAGGGCATGATGTTGCCGATGCGGATTTCGGTGTCGGTCACGCCGGCAGCCCGGGCCGGCTGCAGGGCGGCGACTGCCAACATTGCGACGACGGAATACAGCGCCAGTCTGGCTTTTGTTATTATTTGCATCAACATGGCCTCCAAACTACAGGGAGTTTGTGACGCCTAACCCAGCGGCCGCAATGATAGCGCGCATGACGAGATTGTCGAAATCAAATGTTGGCCGCGTGGCCGCGTAGGGTGGGCAAAGCCACCGGGTCGCGCGAAATGCGCGCCCGATGACAGGCTCAGCGTGCCCACCCTTCATCCTCGCGGATCGATGGTGGGCACGGCGCTTGCGCGCCTTTGCCCACCCTACGCTCTCCGCTTCACCGGAGCGTAATATCCAGCCATCCCAGCGTATTCACCGCGACGCGGTCGCCGATATCGACCACAACGGTCGTGGTCTCGGCCTCGATGATGGCGGGTCCGGCCAAAGTGTGGCCGGGCTGCAGGTCATCGAGCGCGTAGACCGGGACTTCGCGCCAGCCGCCGAAGAAGGCCTGCCGCTGGCTGCGTGGCGAACAGGTGCTGGATGCTGCGCTCTCCCGCGCGCCCTCGTCCTGCCGCTGGACTTCACCGACCGCTGCCACGCGCGCGTTGACGAACACGACTTCCTGGCCGCGCGAGGCGTAGGTGTACAATTCCTCGTGCCTGACGTGAAAGCGGTCCTCGATCTGCTCGACGAGATCGGCGGCATTCCAGTCAAGACCGTCGAGCGAGACGTCGATCTCAAAGATCTGCTCGCCGTAGCGCATTTCGGCGGAGCGCTCGATTGCGATCGGCCCATCGAACCATGAGCGCAGCCGGCCGGCGGCCTGCTGTTCCAGTCCGGCAAACAGCCCGCGCACTTCGTCGGCCGAGATGCGCGCGCCGGCGCCATAATGCGTGCGGCTAACTTCATAGCGGAGATCGCTGGTCAGCATGCCCCAGGCCGACAGCACGGACGCCACCGTCGGCACGATGATGCGCTTGATCTCGAGCTCGCGCGCGACCTCCGCCGCGTGCAGGCCCGCCGCGCCGCCGAAGCTCAACAGCGCAAATTTTCGCGGATCGACGCCGCGGCGCAGCGTCATCAGGCGGATGCCGTCGGCCATGTTCAAATTGATCATGCGGTAGATGCCGGCGGCGGCCTCGATGCGCGACAGCTCCATCGTTTCAGCGATGCGGTCGACGGCCGCCTCCGACGCCGCGCGGTCGAGCGGGCGCTTGCCGCCCATGAAGGCTGCGGCGTCGAGATAGCCGAGCACGACATTGGCGTCGGTGACGGTGGCAGCCTCGCCGCCATTGCCGTAACAGGCCGGGCCAGGTACCGAGCCCGCGCTTTCGGGCCCGACCCGCAGGGTGCGGCTGGCATCGACGCTCGCGATCGAGCCGCCGCCCGCGGCGATGCTGGCGATGTCGAGGCTGCGCAGCGCGATGCGCTGGCCGGCCAGCATGCCGTCGGCGGAGAGCGAGACCTGTCCCCCAGAAATCAGCGAGATATCGGTGGAGGTGCCGCCCATGTCGAACGGCACCAGATCGGGAATGCCGACCAAGTCGGAACAGCGCCGTCCGCCGGACATGCCGCCCGCGGGGCCTGACAGCACCGTGCCCGCGGCAAGGCGCGAAGCTTCCTCGACCGGCGCCATGCCGCCATGCGACAGCACCACGAAGAGACTGCCCTTGAAGCCGGCTTCGCCGAGCCGCGCTTCGAGGTTGGTCAGATAGCGCCGCACGATCGGCTCGACGTAGGCGTTCACGATCGTGGTCGAGACGCGCTCATATTCCTTGATCTGCGGCAGCACGTCGCTGGAGCGCGAGATGCTGATGCCGGGCAGCGCCTGCTTCAGCCGCTCGACGGCGGCGAGTTCGTGAACCGGGTTGAGATAGGAATGCAGAAAGCACACCGCGACCGAGCTCGCGCCCGATTGCCTGATGCCGGCAATGGCATCGTCGAGCGACTTTGGGTCGAGCGGAACAAGGACACTGCCATCGGCCTTGAGTCGTTCCCTGACCCCAAGGCGCAGGTCACGCGGCACCAGCGGCGCCGGTGGCGGCGAGCGCAGATCGTAGCGGTCGGGCTTGAGTCCCTCGCGCATCTCGATGACGTCGCGATGACCTTCGGTGGTGATCAGCGCCACTTTTGCGCCCTTGCGCTCCAGCAGCGCATTGGTCGCGACCGTCGTGCCGTGCACGAGGCGATCGGTCGCCGCGAGCATGTCCGCGCGTGTGACGTTGAGCCGTCGCGCCAATTCTTCCAGCCCCGCCATCACGCCGATCGACTGATCCGCCGGAGTAGATGGCGATTTTGCAAATACGGTTCGTCCGGTCTCGTCCGTGGCCACGAGATCGGTGTAGGTGCCGCCGACGTCAACGCCTATCCTGAACATCATGAGGACGCCTGCTCCGCCGCGACTTCGGTCAGGCCCTGCTCGCGGTCGCGCCGCCGCGCATCCGCCGATCGTTTCGCAGGCGGCCCCCAGCCGCCGCCGCCGGAGGAACGTATTTCGAGGCAATCGCCGGGACGCAGCTCGATACCGACTTCCTTGGTGCGCAGCACGCGCGGCTCGCGGCCCTCGGAGAGTAGACGATAATGGTGCGGCTTGCCGTCCTCACCGCCGAGCATGCCGCACGGACCGTGTCGCGCGCCGTCGCCGGCGGTATTGCCCTTCGCAGGCTTTTCCGTCTCCAGTACCAGATCGAGCGACACGCCGAGACCGCCACGATGCTGTCCGTCGCCGCCGGAGCCGGGGCGGAATTCATGGTTACGGAAATGCAGCGGAAAGCGCACTTCGGCCACCTCCAGGCTGCCGAACTTCAGCCCGCCGACCGAGTGCCATTCGCCGATCGACGACCAACCGTCGCCGCCCGACGACGCGCCGCCGCCGGGCCGCGCCTGGAACAGGTGCCAGATGAAATTCTTGCCGGTGCGCGGGTCCTCACCCTGGATCGCGATGCGAAAGCGCCGGCTCCAGCCCGCCATTGCGCGCTCCGGGCAGGACGCCGACAGGGCTTTCACGATGGCCTCGACGATTTCATTGGACGGATGACTGGTGCACAGCGTCACCGGCCGGCCCGGATCGGCCCACACCACCGTGCCCTGTTTCGCAATTACCTTCAGCGGCCGCAGCGCGCCGGTGTTCTTGGGGATTTCCGCATCGATCAGATAGGCAAACGCCATCGCCACCGCGGCCTGCATGTTGGCGTGCGAGGAGTTCACAAAGCTGGTCGATTGCGGATCGGAGTCGGTGAGATCGACTTCGACGTCGCTGCCGTTCTTGGTGACCTTGGCGGCTATGCGGATATCGGTACGGCCATGGCCGTCGTCGTCGAGAAACGCCTCGCCGTAAAACACGCCGTCCTTCCAGGTCGAGACCACCGCGCGGGTCTGCTGCTCGGTCGCGTCGAGGATGGCTTCCACCGCGGCTTCGACCACCGGCGCGCCGAACTCGGCGAACAGTCGCGACAACCGCCGCTCGCCGAGATGCGCCGCGCCGAGCATCGCCGCGAGGTCGCCGCGGAACTCTCTGGGGTTGCGAATGTTCAGCGCCAGCAGGTCAAGCAGATCGTCGCGGAGCTTGCCCGCTTCATAGAGCTTGATTGGCGGAACGCGCAGCCCTTCCTGATAGATCTCGGTCGCGGCGGGGTTATAAGCGCCGTGGGTGGCGCCGCCGATGTCGCTCTGGTGTGCGCGCACGATGGTCCAGAGCAGCCGCCGCTCGCCGTCGAACACCGGCACGAAGGCGGTCAAATCAGGCAGATGGCTGCCGCCATAATAGGGATCGTTGAGCAGGATGACATCGCCCCACTTCACATCCTTGAACCGCTCTTCGACCGCGAGCGTCGCCCAGGGCAGCGCGCCGACATGCACAGGTAAGTGATCAGCCTGCGCGATCAGTCGTGCGCTGGTGTCGCAGATCGCCAGCGAGAAATCGCGGCTGGAATTGAGGATCTGCGAATAGGAGGTGCGAAGCATCGCCTCGCCCATCTCCTTCACGATCGAACTGAGGCGATGCTGGACGACGGAACGCGTGATGGGATCGATCTTGGCGGACATTCGGTGCCGTTATTACTTGCCGTTCGATGGGTTTCCCTTCGCTCTACCATCCTACGTGTACATCAAAAACACAATCACCCCGACTATCAAGGCCGCGGCCATGAATAGCAGCACTGCGGGAAGGCCGAAGATCGTTGCCACTACGCCGGTTGTCGATTGCATCAGTGCGGCGCCGAGGAAGAATGCGAGGTTGATCGCAGAGAGCGCCTTGCCGGCGTTCTGCGCGCCCGCCATTTGCCGCGTCATGCCGAAGAGCAGCGGCTGCGTCGATATCGCGATGCCCATCATGACAAATAGCGCGCCATCGATCTGCGCCGGCACGGCCTTTACGCCGAGCAACTCGGACAGTGGATAGTTGGGCGCGCCGGCCGCTGCCAGGGCTAGCAGCAACGCCGCAAGGGAATGCGTCGCGGCCAGCACTTCGCGGCGATGGCCGATGGTGCGATCGAGAATGCCCATCAACAAGGGGCCTACGATCAGCGCCAGCGTGAACAGGCCAAGCACGTTGCCGGCCTCGATGCGGCCGAGCGCCTTGACTTCCATCAACCACGGGCCGCCCCACAAGCCCCGCATCACCAGCGAGGCCGCGAGCGAAACCAGCGCCAGCGCGATCAGGCCGCGCAGTGGTCGCGACAGGCCGATGCGCAGGACATCGGCCATCTGCGACAGCGGCGAGGACGGATCGGCATGCGCGGCCGGCTGTTTCGGAACCAGCAGAAATACGGCCAGCGCAACGGCAGCGCCGAAACCGGCAGAGATCCAAAACCCCGCGCGCCAGCCAAAATGTTCGACGACGAAGGCCAGCGGGCTCGACGACAGCAGCATGCCGATATTGCCGATCGAGAGAATGATGCCGGACCAAAGGCCGAAGCGTGCCGCCGACATCTGCTTCGCCGCCAGCGTCATCGGGCACATCAGCATGCCCGAGGTGGCGACCCCGAGCAGAAATTGGCCGAACAGAAAGCCCTCCGGCCCGGTGGCCAGACCCGACGCCAGCGCGCCGACGATGGTTCCCGCCAGCAGACCGAGCGACACCGGCCGCACGCCAAACCGATCCATCGCTGCGCCGACCGGAATCTGCGAAGCGGCAAAGGCGAAATGATAGATCGAGGTCAGGCTGGCCAGCGTCTGCGAGGGCGTTTTGAAATCGGCCGCCATCACGTCGAGGCTGATGGCCGGAATGGTTCGCAGCAGCGTAGACAGCATGTGGCCGCAGGCCAGCGCCAGCAGCGCAAAAATCAGGGCGCGGAAATTGACATCCGCACCGTCGGCCTTGCCGTCGTCCATGAGCCGTCTCGCCCCAAAACCGGTTCGGGGCGAGGTAGCACCAATATGTTGAGAACGCGAATCCGCCGCTCGCAGCGATCAGGTCCTGTGGAACACCAGCGTTCGCAGTTCGATACTCTCGCGTGGCGGCGCATCGGCCGGCGTGGTCGGATCGATGAAGGCGGTATGCGGCCCGAACCGCGTGCGGCCATCGGTTGCGGAATCGTAGCACTTCAACAGCAACGCCTCGTCGGCCCGCATTTCCGGAATGTAGTACCAGCGATGATTCGGATTGTATTTGACCGAATAGGTTTCGCCGCTGCGGTTCGGATAGATCAGGTCGGAAGCGACGAGATCGCCCGGCTCCACCGTCCGGCCGTCGCACATCGCCAGCGGCGCATCCAGCACGGGCCCCCGGATCGGCCGCCAGACGTTGATGACCTGCACCCGTCCCCTCAGAAGCTCGTCGGCCTCATCCGGCAGATGTTCGCGCACGCGGTTGGCGCCTGATTTGTCGGTCTGGTCGACATGGACGCGTGTGGCCGGCTGGCGTGGGCCAGCCCCCCTGATATCGGCGGCGCCCTCCACGCGCTTGCGTACGGTGTGGTCGAAGATGAAGACGCGGTCGGCCTTGAGCGTCGCCTTCAGGAAGGCTTCCACGGCGGGATAGTAGACGTTCCTCACTTCCTTATCGTCGTAGAAATTCCTGACGATGGTGGGATGGCGGACCAGCGCAAAACCTTCGCGGTCGAGCGAAAGGTTTGCCGCGATCAGGCGCGCGTCGAAGATCGGAACGTTGTGCGGTTCGGGCAGCGCGGTGGATTTGGCTTCGCCCGGCGGCGGATCGAAAGCGTAGGTGCGGGGCTTTCCCGGCGTCGGCGCGAGATAGTTCAGCTCGGCGGTGACGAAGGGAAGCGATTCGAGTTTTGCTTGCTGCAGGCCCATGGTGGTCTCCTGGACTCCATTGTTGTTCTGCTTGATCTTGGCGCGGCCGCCGAACCCCACAAGGCGCGCTCGAAAATAGCAACATTGCCGTTCCCGGTGGCGGCAAACGGGGAAAATCCTTTTCGAAAGTGCCGGCCAACCCGCATGGTATTTCCGCCCCTCACGCGTTCGTCATCGCGCAAGAGCGCGCGTTGACGCTGCGATGAGGCACGGCAACAATGTGGTTCACTCGACCCGTTCCAGCTCAACGCACAGGCAAAACCACATGCAAGTCACGATGAAGGACAGAGCGCCGTCGTCACCGGCGGCAGCAAGGGCATTGGCCTCGCCGTCGCGCGGCGATTTGCCGCCTCCGGCGCCAAAGTGGCGATCCTCGCGCGCGGCGCAGCCGACCTGACGGCGGCGCGAAAGCTGCTTGCGAAGGACGGACTGGAGGTCCGCGATTACGTCTGCGACGTCTCGAAGGCGGAAGACATCGGCAATGCGCATGAAAGGATTGTCGCCGACCTCGGCCCGGTCGACATCCTCATCAACAATGCAGGCACCGCGCGGACAATGGCGTTCGAGAACATCTCCGACGAGGCCTGGCAGGAAGACCTCGATCTCAAACTATTCGCTGCGATCCGCTTCAGCCGGCTGGTCTGGCCGGGCATGAAGGCGCGCAAATGGGGCCGCATCATCAACGTGCTCAACACCTACGCCAAGGCGCCGGCGGCCTCCTCGGCGCCGACCTCGGTCTCACGGGCGGCCGGCATGGCGCTGACCAAGGTGATGGCGAGCGAAGGCGGCGAGCACAACATCCTGGTGAACGCCATGCTGGTCGGCCTGATCATGAGCGATCAATGGGTCAAGCGCCACGCCGCGCAGGCACCCGAAATGGATTTCGAGGTGTTTGCCAAGAATCTCGCCAAGGGCACGCCTTTGGGGCGCATCGGCACAGCGGAGGAATTCGCCAATTTGGCCTGTTTCCTCGCTTCCGATCAGGGCTCGTTCATCACCGGCACCGCCATCAATGTCGATGGCGGGCGGTCGCCGGTGGTGTAAGAGCGAGCTGCGCTGCTGCATCTTCTCCCTCGCCCCGCTCTTGCGGGGAGAGGGTTGGGGTGAGGGGCTGTTTCGGCAAATTCGAAAGATCGGAGTACGCGGAGAGCGCGCCCCTCACCCGCCGCGTAAGCGCGGCGACCTCTCCCCGCAAGAGCGGGGCGAGGTAAACAAAACAAAAAGGCCCCCGTCGCCAGGGGCCTTTTCGCTTTTTCTTAAACCGCGTCCTTGGCGGCCTTGACCGGGCGGGCCCGGACGATCTTGCGAGCCGGCTTGGCCTTGAACATCATTTCCTCGCCCGTGAAGGGGTTGGTGCCCTTCCGAGCCTTGGTCGCCGGCTTCTTCACCACGACGAATTTCGCGAAGCCGGGAACGAGGAACACTCCGTTCTTCTTCAGCTCCTTGTGGCCGACGTCAACGAGCGTGTCCATCACGTTCTTGACCTCTTTCTTCGAAACTTCGGTGGTGGTCGCGATCTTCTCGATGAGCTGCGACTTAGACATTTGGGTGGCCATGGTTGCTCCATTGATTCTGGCACAGGCGACGATATGTCGGAAACCGCCTAAAAAACAGGGTTTCCGACATTCTGCACAACTATCTCGCTAGTCGAGTTGCAGTGATTCGTCCAATTTTTCCGGGGTTTTTGGCATCGGAAACCGTCCGGAGCCCTATTTTTATGGGGAATCAGCGCACCCCGAGGCCCCCTTTCCGGACAATCTGACCCTGCCCTCGGGTCTTTGCCCCTACCGGGGCGAGCCGTGATTTGCCTTCTGACAGGACAAAATGCGCAGATTGAGCGGCCAGTAAGCACGTTGTTTGGTCGGGCTGGATCCTTCCGCCGGCGACCGCTACCCGCACGAATTCTCCGGCGGCCAGCGCCAGCGTATTGGACTTGCGCGGGCGCTGGCGCTGAAGCCGGACGTGCTGGTGGCGGACGAGCCGGTGTCGGCGCTAGACGTTTCCGTGCAGGCGCAGGTGTTAACGCTGCTCGCCGAATTGCGGGCGCGGCTCGGGCTTTCGATCGTCTTCATTACGCATGATTTGCGCGTGGCGGCGCAAATCTGCGACCTCGTCGCGGTGATGAAGGATGGTGAGGTGGTGGAGCACGGACACGCGGCGGAGGTGTTCGGAAATCCGCAGCATCCGTATGCGCGCGCGCTGCTCGACTCGATCCCCGGCGGGGAGTTTGCGCGGGAGCACGCGACGGCGGCGGTGTAGTTGCTCCCTCCCGCCCTTTCGCGGGGGAGAGGGAGAAGATCACGCCATCTCCCTGGCATCTCGCCGGCGGTAGACCAGCAGCATCAGCGGCGCCAGTTTTCGCAAAATGCCGTGGGCGACGATCGGCACTGGCTCGGTGAACGGAAGTGCCAGTTCGTTCTCCGGCACGCCGCGGACGGCCTTTGCGAGCTCGTTGCCAAGCGGAATCGTCAGCGCCACGGCGCGGCCGTTGCAACCGGTCCAGCCGAACGCATTGGGCCCGAGCTTGTGAATGCGCGGCAGGAAATCCGTGGTCATGCCGACATAACCGTTCCAGACATAATCGAACGAGACCTCGCCGATCTGCGGCCACAGCCGCTGCAGGCGTTCGGTGACGCGCGCCTTGATCCGCTCCACCTTGTTGCCGGGGCCAATCACCGCGCCGCCGGTGACCAGGCGGTTTCGCGCGTCGTAGCGCGCGAAATAGAGTTCGCCATGGGTATCCGACATCGCCTGCCGGCCGGGAATGATGGTCTTTCGGACGTTGTCCGACAACGGCTGCGTCGCCATCTGCCACGACAGCACCGGCATCACCTCGCGCGTAATCTCAGGCACCAGCGATCTGGAGAACTCGCCGCTATAGGCATTGCTCGCCACGACCAGCGCACGGCCGGAAATCTCGCCCTTCTCGGTTTTGACGACCCAGCGGTCGCCCCGTCGCTCAAAACTTTCCGCCGGCGAGCGCGCGTAAATGTGCGCGCCGAGGCCGAGCACGGTGCGCGCGAGGCCACGGGCCAGCGCCAGCGGATTGATGTGGCCGCCGGTTTTGTTCCAGAAGCCGCCGAACCATGCATCGGAGCCGAGCATGTCGCGTGTCTGCTCGCGCGACAGCAACTCAACGGGCGCGCCGAACTTCAACCACTGCCGCACCCGCCGTTCCGCGATCTTGATGCGGCCGGGCGAATGCACGGGCTGAACCCAGCCGGCCTGTTCCCCCTCGGCGTCGATCCTGTAGCGCCTTGTCACGTCGAAGAGATGAGAAGCGCTGTCGCGCAACATGCCGACGAAACGTTCGCCGGCCGCACCGTGCCTGGCGATGATATCTTCCGGATCGGGCCGCGACAGCGTCGGGATCACCTGGCCATTGTTGCGGCCCGATGCACCCCAGCCCGGCTCCGCGGCTTCGACAATCGCGACATCGACGCCCGCTTCGCGCAGATGCAGCGCGGTGGAAAGTCCGGTGAAGCCTCCGCCGATCACGATCACATCGGCCTGCCGCGAGCCGATCAGTTCCGGCAAATCAGGCCCCGATGGCGTCACTGCCGCCCACAATGAATCGGGCCAGCGGACGTTGCTCGTGTTCATCATGATCCTTTCTTGCAGGCTACTGATCGTTCTGATTAGCTTAGACCGCTAACGAGCCTCAGGGAACAAAAGAGTGGCACTCAAAAACATCATCGGAATCGATCACGCCGTGGTCATGGTGAAAGATCTCGACAAAGCCGCCGAAAACTACAAGCGGCTCGGCTTCACCGTGTCGCCGCGCGGCACCCACAGCGCACATATGGGATCGGGCAACTACACCATCATGTTCGACCCCGACTACATGGAATTGCTCGGCGTGCTGACGCCGACAGAACATAATGCTCCGGCGCGGACATATCTGGAAAAGAACGGCGAAGGCATCGAGCGCATCGCGTTCACGGCGGTGGATTCCGCCGAAGGCGCGGAAGAAATTCGCGCGCGCGGCTATCCGCCGATTGGACCGACCGATTTCGAACGTCCCGTGACGATGCCGGATGGCACGGTATCCGCGGCCAAGTTTCGCATCTTCCAATGGCCGACGGCAGAAGCGCCGGGCGGCGTGCGCATGTTTGCCTGCCAGCACAAGACGCGCGAGACGGTTTGGATTCCCGAATTGATGAAGCACGCCAATGGCGCCAAGCGCCTGAAGCAGGTGCTGATCGTCACGCCGGAGCCGGCGGATGACGCCGCGCAACTTGCGAGCATGATCGATCGTGAGGCACTGGTCGAACCAGACGGCGTCATTGCGGTCCCCTCAGGCGGCGACCGCGCCGACTTCATATTCCTGACAAAGACCCAGCTCGGCACACGCTACCCTGGCGTTCCGCTGACGGGGCTGCCCGAGCGCGGCGGCGCGGGGCTGGTGATCGCGGCCGATCTCGCGGCGGCGGAACAGGCGCTCGGCGCTGTCGGCGTGAAAAGTGCTGATGGCGTTGTGGTGCCGCCGGCAGAGGGCAACGGCACGATGCTGGTGTTCGTTAAGGGGTAAGTCGGAGTGCTCGCGTCCCGGACGCGACGCAGCGTTCTCCCGACGATGCGAAGCATCGTCCGGTACGCTGCTTCGCAGAGCCGGGACGCAGCCGCGGCGTGGACCTCGGCTCTGCAGCGCACCGCCGGAGTCGCGCGAAGCGCGATCCCGAACGCGATGCGCTGCGTCCGGGGAACGCGACGGCCGATTACTCCGCGGGCGCTGCCGCAGGTAGCTCCGGATGTGCGCTGTAATCCACGCTCGGACTCGTCTTCGCCAGCGCAAACAGTCCCGCCGCCATCACGGCATAGGCCAGCGCCACGCCCGGCGTGACATCGAGACCGCCGCCGATGCCGACGGCTTCGCCGTGCATGAAGCCGAAATAGGTCATGATCGCGCCAGCCAGCGCAAAGGCTGACGCTTTCATGAAGTCGCGTTCGATCACGAACACGCCAATTGCGCCCAGCACGAGGCCGGTGAGGATCGAGCCGCCGCCCATCACTTCCAGCCCGTGATAGAGCACGCCTTGCTGCGGTAGCGATGCAAGGGCTGCTGATTTGACCGCGCCGACTTTGTCGGCCGCAAGACCGCCGACGGCTTGCGCCGCAGCCATGCTCGCACCGAGCATGGTGTCGATCTGCAGTTTCGCCCACGCCGCGAGATGGGGTGTCAGCGCCAGCACGATCGCGGGAGCGTGCTTGAGCGGCGTGGTCTGGAACGCCTGCGCGCCGATCAGCATACCGATATAGAGCAGGATCGGCGAGATCGCGACCACGGGCACCAGCGCCAGCAATACCGAGATGATGCCGAACCACGACAGCAGCACCACCATGACGCCGGTCGCGGCCGAATAGCCGATCCGCCCGCCCATCGCTTTCCAGCCGGGATGGCCGATATAAACAGCGTTGATGAAGGGATTACCCATCAGGCAACCGATCAGGCTGACGACGCCGTCGGCATCAGCACCCGCGTGGTCGGATATTCGTCGCCGGCGGCTTCCGCGCTTTCGACATTGTCCATGGCTTCGACGAGGTCGTAGATGCCGAACGGGATCGCGGTCACCAGGATGATGCCGAGGAATTCGAAGCCGGAGAAGACGTGGCCGAAGGCCGGCAGCGGTACCGAGAAGCCGAAATTGGCAAAGGCATCACTGAGGCCCTTCAGGCTCAACCCGCCGAGCCCGAGGCCGAACAGGTTCGAGCCCCACGCGATCAGCATGCCGGCGGCAATGGCGACAAGGCCTGCCGGAATCCCCTTCGGATATTTCACGCCACCGAACCAGCTCACCAGGATGATGGCGAAGCAGATCAGGCCGATCTGCGGCGTCATGTACATTTCCAGCGCCGGGCGCATCGAGATGAAGGTGACCGAGACGCCGGCGAGCGTGCCGAGCAGCGCCGCGCGCGGGGTGATTTTTCGGATGTAGGGCGCGATGAAACCGCCGATCATCAGGATAAAACTCTGGAAGGACACCCAGACCAGGCCGGCCGACCAGCCCTTCACGGGGTCGCCGGTCTTGAGCGTGATCGGCAGCATGATCACGAAGGTGACGATGAACATGTGCGGTACGCTGACGCCGGACGGCAGCGCGCAGACGTCGTTGCGGCCGGTCTTCTGCGCCAGTTTGTAGGCGAGATATGCGTAATAGAACGTCGAGAGGCACATCATGAGGCCGAGCGCCGGCAGGATGCGGCCGAACACGATATTGTCCGGCATCTTCAGCACGAAGCGCAGCAAGCCGGTCAGCACCAGCATGTTGACGAGGATGTTGGTGCCGAAGCCGAACAGCGCGTTCCAGTCGCCCGGCGTCCACAGCGCCGGCTTGAAAGTGGATGTACCTGATGTCCCCGTTGCGCTCGTGCTCATCGCAATCCCCCTGCTGCTGCCGTTGTTGGAATCTCCGGTGAAAGTGCGTCCAGCACCGCAGCTGAATCCGAGACCCAGCCGAAGATGCCGCCCTGCGCCTTGATCATCTTCAGGCCCATCTCGTGGAATTCGGGAAAATAGGAGGCGCAGCCATCTGCCAGCACCACGCAGCGATAGCCACGGTCGTTGGCTTCGCGCACCGTGGTGTTGACGCAGACCTCAGTGGTGACGCCGCATACCAAAAGGTTCTCGATGCCGTAGCGCTGCAAGACGTCACCGAGCTCGGTGGCGTAGAAGGCGCCCTTGCCCGGCTTGTCGATCACGATCTCGCTGTCGAGCGGATAGAGTTCGGGAATGATGTCGTGGCCGGGTTCGCCGCGAATGAGGACGCGGCCCATTGGGCCGGGATCGCCGATGCGCAAGGACGGCGCGCCGCGCTCGACCTTGGCCGGCGGCGCGTCGGAAAGGTCGGGCAGATGGCCCTCGCGGGTGTGAATGACCAGCATGCCGGCCGCGCGCGCCGCTTCCAGCACGGCGGCGATCGGCTTCACCGCGCGCGCGAGCTGGCTGACGTCGTTGCCGAGCGTTTCGCCGAAGCCGCCGGGCTCGATGAAATCGCGCTGCATGTCGATGATGAGAAGCGCGGTCGCTGCCCAGTCGAGCTCGATCGGCTCCGGCTCCGCTGCGAGCTTACTTGAGTTCGCCATGACGTACGCGCCCCGAACGAGAGAACCCCTCGGGAGAAATCAAGCAAGGCGCGTGCCATTGTGTACAATGGCGACCGGCGGCCGACAGCGACAAAATTGATCGTTGTTTCAATTCGTTGATTGTCGATGCTGAGGCGGTGCGCTTTCCGTCCAACGCATTCTGGACGGGCATCTGCTCACTATCTAAGCAAACCGCAATTGCGCGTGCTGAACGACAACTTGTCTGTCCTGGCGCCGGGCATCGCCTCGCTATGCAGAGGCCACCTCAAGAGATTGCGAATTCCAGCTCAGCAGCGGCGTCCCGAATGCTCTGCTCCAGACCGTCAGAAAACGCGGAAACCACGAGTGAGCGACTGCGCTCTGATAGGCCCATGTGCGATATTTCTGACCTTCTTCGGATAGAAGCTCCTGATAGCCGCCGTGCGTTTCGGTCGCGCGACGGATGTCCCTCAATATATCGCGGGCGCAGGACCGGTACTTGTCGGTGCCGGAAAATTCATCGTACTCCAGCATGCGATCGGCGAATTCGACGTTAAACGTCGGCCAGCAGGAACGCCCCTGGTAGGCCGGAGCCGCAATCTTGTGGATCACCTTGTTCTGCGGGTTATCCGTGGACACCAGGAAGTGTGATGTATCCGGGATTCGAAACCGCGGTTCGCCAAGGATCAGATCCGTCGTGGCTGCGAATAGCGCGCGTTCGCTTACCTCGCTCAGATCCCAAAATCCCTGGTGCACATTGACGAAGTCCAGGGCAACGGAAGACGCCCCCGGTTCGCTCGGGGAATCCAGGGAATGCGTGATATAGCCATGCTTGCCGAACAGCCCGAGCAACTGCTTTTTATATTGTGAAAGCGTGCGTCCGAGCAGCCCTTCCAGCTCGATCTGGTCGATCACCCCCAACCGTATTCCGCGCACAAAGGTCGCGTAGACGCATGCATTGGTGACGAACCGCCGGCGCTCGGCCCGGGTATCCGTCGCCGCGGAACGGGGTGCCGTTACGTCGCACAGCAAAGCTGTGAGGCCGTTGTCGTCGAACGGCTGCAACGAGCCGGCAAGTTGAAATATCGCTTTCTCCAGGTCCTTCCGATACTCGCCAAGCAACAAGCGGCCGGCATGCGCGCCTTGCGCCATCGCCAAATACCAAGATGTCCTTTGGTCCGCGCGCATAATCTGCTCCAGACCCGCGAGAATGCCCAGCAGCGTATCCGACGGCAGCGAGAAGTAATTGACGCCGATGTAACGATCGTTGCCTGCGGGAACGATGGTCGTCGTGACGACATCGGAGCGAACGGCCTCCAACATCAGCCGGACGCTTTTGTCCAGCAAGCCAACCCTGCGGACGGCATCCTCGGAATCCAGGATGGTCTCGGGATCGAGTACGTCTGGATAAAACCAGGCAAAGTCCCGGGGATAATAGGCGGATGCGTGCGGCGCCCCCGTGACCAGAAAGTCCTCCGTCGGAGAAAAGGCACTGTTGACCGAGTGCGCGTACAGCTCCTCGATCCCGGCCGATGGGCGATACCTTCTCAGGAAGCGATCACCGAGAAAATTGACGGCCTGAATACCGTTGGCGACACAGGAGGCAAACGGACCCTGATAAAACCGGTATTCGCGATGTGATGAAAATGAAATATGACGATGCATAGGCTTGGATCAACGAGGTCTCGTGGTTTCGACTATCACGTGTTGCTACTCATGACATCGTCGATTCGTCTTTCTGTCAGATGAATTATGATGTCACCTGCTTGTCACAAATGGACGTGGCAGCGGTGCTCAGAACGTAAGGCGACTTAGGCGAGCGGCGGATTACGCTGCGTTAATCCGTCCTAGGTTCGCTCGGCTGGAAATTCTCGATCAGCCGCAGCAATACGCGCGCCCCCGCATCTGCGTCGGCAAGTTCGACATGCTCGGCCGGGTTATGGCTGATGCCACCGCGGCAGCGCACGAACAGCATGGCAACATCTGATATATCGATCATTGCCATGCCGTCATGCCCTGCCCCGCTCGGCAGTTCGAACACGCCATAGCCTTCGGCAGTAACTGCTTCCGCGACCTGCGCTTTCAGCCAGGGCGCGCAGGGCACGGTGCCGTTCTCATGGGTGACGTCGATCTGCAGCGACAGTTCACGGCGCTTTGCGATTGCCTCGATCTGCTGCACGATCTCGGCGACGGCGTGCTTGCGGTGCGGATCGGCCGGCGCGCGGATGTCGAGCGTGAAGGAGACCTGCCCCGGAATGACGTTGGTGGCGCCCGGCAGCGCGGTGATGACGCCGACGGTGCCGACCAGACCGGCGCCATCGGCCTTGCAGAATTGCTCGACCGCGACGATGCATTCGGCAGCGCCCGCCAGCGCGTCGCGCCGCAGCGCCATCGGCACCGTCCCGGCATGGCCGGCCATGCCGGAGAGATTTGCGGCGAGCCGCGTGGCGCCCGCGATCGCCGTCACCACGCCGACAGGAATGTTTTGCTGTTCCAGCACCGGCCCCTGCTCGATGTGCAGCTCGACATAGGCATGCAGCTCGCGGCGGGTGCGCGCCGTTGCACCGATCTCGCCAGGGTCGAGGCCGAATTGCACCATGGCCTCGCGCATCGAGACGCCGTCACGGTCGCGCGCGTCGAGCACGCTTGCGTCGAAGGTTCCCGCGACCGCCCGGCTGCCGAGCAGCGTGGAGGCAAACCGCACGCCCTCCTCGTCGGCAAAACCGACGATCTCGATCGCGAACGGCAGCCGCACGCCGCGCCGGTTCAGATCGGCGACGCAGGCGATCGCGGTGATGACCCCGAGCGGCCCATCCCATTTGCCGGCATCGCGCACGGTATCGTAGTGCGAGCCCAGCATCAGGCAGGGCAGTCCCGGGCGGTCTCCTTCGTAACGGCCGCAGACATTGCCGATGGCGTCGAGATGCGCTTCCATGCCGGCATCCCGCATCCAGGACAGAATGAGATCGGCTGCCGTGCGATGCTCAGGCGAGAGGAAGATCCTCGCCAGATGCTGCGGCGTCTCGGAAATCATTCCGAGCTGATTGATACGGCTTACGATTTCATCGCCGAGCCGGGATCCTGTCGTCCCGCCACTGGCCGTCTGTATCTTCGTCATGCTGTTCCAGCGAAACGCGCCGTGAGCGGCGCCTTCCGAATTGTGAGGACGCCTTTTAACCCCTTCCCACTGTGCACTCAATCTGACCATGGGGCTCATCGGTGGGCAAGAAAACGTCGTTATCATTATCCAACCCGAAAGCCGACAGGTTCATCGGGATGAAGTGCATGTTGGGGCAGGCCATGCTGATTTCCGAGATCTCGGGCACCGCCGCCAACGCCGCCTCGCCCATCCGGTACAGGCTGTCCTGAACGCTCATGCTGTACGTCGTGCTGAACACTTCGAGCACGGTATCCATAATCTTCGCATTCGCCGCCGGATAGTTCGACGGCTTGCCCGACCATTTCCAGGACGCGACCATGCTGGTCGCGCAGATCCGGTCGGCGGTCTCCGGCAACGTGGTGTAGCGATCCCTAGGATAATTCTCCCAGCCGGACTGCGTCGACTTCATGAAGGAGAACCCGTCGATGCCGGATTCCAGTGTCGACGGCCCGCCCCGCGCGGCCGCGACCTCGACAAACGGCCTGCCGTTGTTGTCGAGCACAAAGCTGTGGGGATGCGGCTTGCCGCCAAAACTCAGGCGGCGCCATTTGGTCTCATGCGCGGTGAGGGCAACCGAGGCAATCTGCGGATAGGTGTCGAGATATCGTTTCGCCAGCACCTGGCAAAACTCCTCGGTGCAGAGGCCAGTGTTCTCGCGTGCGACGACATTGACGATGTTCTTGATTGTGTCGGTCGCCACCGATGTGGAATTGTCGGCATGGGTATAGGCACGGGCAAAGTCGCCTTCCATCATTGCCTTGATGCTGAGCTGGCTGACCTCATGGCGATCACAGTCCCGATGAATCCGCATGACCCGGACGCGGCCCTTTCCGTATCGGTTCTTGATCAACGGCATGCAAAGGGCCTCCCGTTCAGGTGGAGAATTTGCGGCGATATCGATCGCCCGCTAAGCTCGGATATTGAGCAACCTTCGTGCCACAGAGCAAGGCTTTAGGGACAAGGCTTTAGGGGACAGCTTCTGGCACGAGCCTTGTATCGGTTAAGACGGGCCGAGCGGCCCGCATCAGGGGGAGTCCGAACATGAGCAGCGAAGCCCATCCAGTCGACCAAGTTCTGCCGACGCCGCGCCTGCTGGCGCTCGGCCTGCAGCACGTGCTGGTGATGTATGCCGGCGCGGTTGCCGTGCCGCTGATCATCGGCCGAGCACTGAAGCTGCCGCCGGAAGACGTTGCCTTCCTGATCAGCGCGGATCTGTTCGCCTGCGGGATCGCCACCCTGGTGCAATGCATCGGCTTTCCCGGCGTCGGTATCCGACTGCCGGTCATGATGGGCGTCACCTTTGCTTCCGTCAGCCCGATGCTGGCGATGGCCGCCGCGCCCGACATCGGGTTGCTCGGCATTTATGGCTCGGTGATCGCAGCCGGAATTTTCGCCACACTTGCTGCGCCGTTCATCAGCCGGCTGTTGCCGCTGTTTCCCCCCGTCGTCACCGGGACCATCATCCTGGTGATCGGGATTTCACTGATGCGGGTCGGCATCAACTGGGCCGGTGGCGGCCTGCCGACCTTGACCAAGATCGTCGATGGCGTGCCGGGCGCGTTCCCCAATCCCGGCTACGGCCAGTTACAAGGCCTCGGCATCGCATTGTTCGTGCTGCTCGTCATCCTCGGACTGATCAAATGGGGCTCCGGTTTCGTCGCCAATGTCGCAGTGCTGCTCGGCATCGTCGCTGGCGCGATCCTCGCCGCCCTGCTCGGCGTCATGCATTTCGAAAAAGTTGCCGCGGCGCCATGGGCTGCGATCGTGCTGCCGCTGCATTTCGGGCTGCCGAAATTTCAGCTCGTCCCAATCATCACCATGTGCATCGTGATGATTGTGGTGATGATCGAATCGCTCGGCATGTTCCTGGCACTTGCCGAAATCACCGGCAAGACCGTCGACCGCGATGCGCTGACCCGCGGGCTACGCGCCGATGGCGTCGGCACGTTTCTGGGTGGACTGTTCAACACCTTTCCCTACACGTCGTTCTCGCAGAACGTCGGGCTGGTCGGCGTCACCGGGGTGCGCTCGCGCTGGGTGACCATCGCCGGCGGCGGCATTCTGCTGCTGCTGGGGCTGGTGCCAAAGATGGCGGCGCTTGTCGAGGCGGTGCCGCTGGTGGTGCTCGGTGGCGCCGGGCTCGTGATGTTCGGCATGGTGGCGGCCACCGGCGCGCGCATCCTTACCGCGGTCGATTTCAAGAACAACCGCCATAATCTGTTCGTGGTGGCTATCTCGGTCGGGTTCGGCATGATCCCGCTGGTCTCGCCGAATTTCTTCAAGAACCTGCCGCACGACCTGCACCCGCTGCTGGAGTCCGGCATCCTGCTCAGCGCGCTGGTCGCGGTGACGCTGAATGCATTCTTCAACGGCGTCGGCGGCAAGTCCGCAGCGGAAGCGGATGCCGCAGCGGCGGCGGCAACGGCGACGCATTAGTGAGGTAAACTGTAGGGTCGGCACTAGCTCCCGCGGTAGGTCGCATAGCTCCACGGCGTCACGAGCAGCGGCACGTGGAGATGGCCTTCGGGATCGCTCACCGAGAAGTGCAAGGGAATTCGATCGAGAAACGGCGGATCGGAGGTCGGCACATTGCGGCCGGCAAAATAGTCACCGACGCGGAACATGAGTTCATAGCGGCCGAGCGGCACTGGCCGGCCGCCGATTAATGGCTGATCGGTGCGGCCGTCGCTGTTGGTCACGGCGCGCGTCACGACGCGACTCTGCCCTAAATCGGACAGTTCGGTGAGCTCGATCGATATCCCCGCCGCGGGCCTGCCGCAGTGCGTATCCAGCACATGGGTCGACAGGCGGCCATGCACCGGCAGCCGATCCCCGGAAGCCACAAGCTGGTCGAGGCGCAGCGCCGCAATCCGGCAAATTTCAGCAATCGACGTCCGCATCTCGGCTTTCGCGTCGTTCGGCAGACGGCGCTTGAAATCGCGAAGAATGGAATCGCGGGTATGGCGGCGGACGCAAACGATATAGGGAAAGCCGAACTTGGCGCGATAGGCGCTGTTGGCGCGCTGGAAGGCTTCATATTCGGCATCCGACAGCCGATCGAGGCCGACGCTGTCCTGCTCAGCGGAGGATTCCGCGGTGAGGCCCGTGGCGCGCTGGGTCTTGTTGGCGAGGTCGGGATGCGCCCGGATCAGCGTCATCAGCGCTTCGTCCGCCGCGCGGTCGACCGCAGCCGTCATTGCCGCAAACAGCGCGCCGATGCCTGCAAACGGCCGCAGCACGGCTGCCGCTTCGGCCACCCACGGCGAATGCTCGAAAATATTGGCGAGCGCCGCGACGAAATCATCCTTGCTGCAATGGTTTAGATCGGAAAGCTTCTTCAACATCGGTGCCGGCCTATCCGATATCGAAAGCGCTATCGGCAAGATGCGACAGATTGGCGTGCCAGTGCTGCGCGATCTGCAGCCGCGTCGGCACCCAGACGCGCTCGTGGCTTCCGATGTAGTCGAGAAACCGCATCAGCGCCGCCGCGCGGCCGGGGCGGCCGACGACCCGGCAATGCAGGCCGACCGACATCATCTTCGGCGCGCGCTCACCTTCCGCATAAAGAACGTCAAAACTGTCCTTGAGGTAGGTGAAGAATTCATCGCCGCCGCCAAAGCCCTGCGCGTTGACAAAGCGCATGTCGTTGGCGTCGAGCGTATAGGGGATGACCAGATGGGGCTTTGAGCCGCGCGACTTGATCCAGTACGGCAGGTCGTCGGCATAGGAGTCGCTGAGATAAAGCAGGCCGCCGGCCTCCATCAGCAGCCTTAAGGTGTTGATCGAGGAGCGCCCGGTGTACCAGCCGAGCGGGCGGGCGCCGGTCGCCTCGGTGTGGACGCGGATTGCGGCTGCGATCTCGGTGCGCTCCTCGTTCTCCGACATGTCCTTGTGCTCGATCCATCGCAGGCTGTGGCTGGCGATGTCCCAGCCGGCCTGCTTCATGGCAGCAACCACGTCGGGATTTCGCTGCAACGCCTTCGCAACGCCGAACACGGTGACCGGCAAATTGCGCTCGGTGAAAGCCCGCCACAGCCGCCAGAAGCCGGCGCGCGAGCCATATTCGAACATCGATTCGATGTTGGCATGGCGCTGTCCGGGCCAGGGCTGCGCACCCAGCACGTCGGACAAAAAAGCCTCGGAAGCGCGATCGCCGTCGAGAACATTGTTCTCGCCGCCTTCCTCGAAATTGACCACGAACTGCACCGCAACCCGCGCATTGCCCGGCCACTTCGGATCGGGCGGATTGCGCCCGTAGCCGTGAAAGTCGCGCGGATAGGTCGGCGCCGCCATGATCAGACTTCCTCGAAGCGGATCTTCTGCGCGCCCTTCCACAGCACGGCCTTGCCGAACGCGGTCAGGTTCTCCAACCCCGAAGTCAGGGTGATGAAGTGGTTGCCGGCGAGCTGGCCCATCTTGCTCGCAAAGTGCACGCCGCCATAGGCCAGCAGGATTTCGGTCTCGCTGATGCCGCCGGGATAAAGAATGATCTGGCCGGGCGCGGGATAGCTGGTGTGGTTCTCGTAGGAGACGCCGAAATCGAGATCGCCAAGCGGCATCCAGACACCCTCGCCGCTCCAGCGGACGTGGATCGCCTGGCTCTCGAACGGCATCGCCTTGCGAAAGGCGGCGACCGTCTTCGGCGCCAGTTGCTCCTCGAAGCGGGCCTGGAAAGTAAATTCGCCGGCACGGACAATCAGTTGGCTCATCGATCTCTTCTTCTGGATATAGGTGAGGACGTGGTTCAGCCGTATCCATTACAGCCCGAACAAGCGGACGCAAGGCCGATTCCGCCTTGCGGGAGGTTTCAGCGAGCGCCTTGGGTCCACCCTGCGCCTACCCTTGCGCCTACCTTAATTGTGAGCGCAGCAATTCACTGAATGCTCCCGGATTGATTGGGAACTCGGTTTCCGCTCGGCCTTATTCACGCTTCGCCGCGCCAGAATGCGGTCTGCAGGGGCAATTGGTGTTTGATCATCGCGACGCCATCGACCACCTTCAGGCCGCGCGCGGCGCAGGCTTGCATGAACTCGGTCCGGCGGGCGGCAATGATATCGAATACGGCGCAATCATCCGGCAGCCTCGCGGGATTCATCGGCAGGGCGTCCGTCCCGCGAAGCCCAAGCGAGGTGGCGTTGACCAAGAGGCCAGCGTCATCGAATCTTTCGTCTAGGCGGATCTCAAGATCGGGGAAGCGGCTGCGGAGTTTTTGGGCGAGGATTTCGACCGGCCCTGGCGCTTCGTTCAGGATTTGCAGCCGCCTCACGCCTGCGGCAGCCAGCGCGTGACAGATCGCGCGGCCGGCTCCCCCCGCCCCGATCACGACGCAGCGGCGGTCGGGATCGAATATCCCCTCCTCGCGCGCCGCATTCAGGAAACCGCCGCCATCGAAGGATTCGCCGACCAGCCGACCACCAGCCTCGATCCGGATCGTGTTGACGACGCCTTCGAACTCTGCGGCCGGCCCGACCGCATCGCACAGCTCGAACGCAGCCGGCTTGTGCGGCATCGTGAGATTGAAGCCGGCGACGCTCGGCGATTTCACGAGCGTGCGGATCGCCTCGGAGAGATGTTCCGGCGCGATGTCGAGCGGCACCATGTGCCAGTCCAGCCCATTGCCCTGGAAGTAAGGCGTGTAGTGGCGGGGCGCGCCGACATGGCCGGCCGGGTGGGCAAAGATGAATACAAATCGTGAAGCACCGGTCGGAAGCCGCATCGCTCTCATCCTTTCACGGCGCCCGCCATCAGCCCGCTGACCAGATAGCGGCGCACGGCGAGCGAGAAAATCAGGACCGGCGCCATCACCAGCGAGCCGCCCGCGGCGATCTTGCCCCACTCCCATCCCTCGTAGTTCATGAAGTTGACCACGGCGACCGGCGCGGTGCGCGCGTTGGTCCGCGTCAGGATCAGCGCAAAGAAGAAGTCGTTCCAGGCGTAGAGGAAGCACAGGATCGCGGTGGCGGCGATGCCGGGCGCGACCATCGGCAGCACGATCTGGAGGAAGACGACCCGGGTCGACGCGCCGTCGACCAGCGCCGCCTCTTCCAGCGACGACGGCACGGTTTCAAAAAACGGCTGCATCATCCAGATCACCAGCGGCAGGTTGAAACTGGTGTAGACCAGCACCAGCCCGGTGACGGTGTCGAGCAGCCCGATCCAGCGATAGAACAGAAAGAACGGAATCGTGAACGCGATCGGCGGCGCCATCCGCGTTACCAGGATGGCAAAGCTCAGCGCGTGCTTTCCCCGCCCCGCCCAGCGCGACAACGCATAGGCCGCGGGCACTCCGAGAATGAGCGCCAGCGCCGTGGAGAATGACGCACTCATCAGGCTGTTGACAAAGGAGGCCGCGAACGCGCCTTGCCAGAGCGACGCATAATTTTGCAGCGTCGGCGTGAAGATCAAGGGTGGCGGAAACTGCAGGATCAGGTCGTTGGACTTGAAGCTCATCTGCAAGAGCCAGAGGAACGGCGACAGCAGCATGATGAGCGTCACGCCGATCGCAACGAGCCGGCGCGGGCTGGCCGAACGGCGGACTGGACCACTCATGCCCCCACTCATGCCATGGCCTCGCGGCGGCGGCCCATCCACACCACACCGAGGCTGACCGCGACGACGAGCAGCAGCATCACGATCGTGACCGAACTGGAATAGCCGATTTCGTTGAAGTCGAATGCGAGCAGATAGGCATAATAGTTGGTCACCTCGGTGACGCTGCCCGGCCCGCCGCCGGTCAAGAGGAACACCAGCGGAAATGCCTTGACGCTATCGATCAGGCGAAACATGCCCGATATGACCAGGATCGGCGTGATGAAGGGCAACGTGATGTAGAAGAATATCTGCAGCCGGTTGGCGCCGTCGACCAGGGCGGCTTCGGAAAATTCCTCCGGAATGGTCTGCAGCGCGGCCAATACCATCAGGAAGGTGAAGGGCATCCATTCCCAGGTGTCGGCGATGATGATAGCGGTCAGCGCGAAATCGACGCTCGAAGTCAGCGACGGCATGGTCACGTTAAGCAGGCCTGCGGCGTAATAAAGCGGGCTGATGTCGGGCGTGTAAATCAGCTTCCAGATGATCGCCACGACGATCGGCGGCAGCACCATCGGAATCAGGAACAGGGTGCGGGCGAATTCCACGACGCGCGACTGCGTGTGCAGCAATAGCGCCAACAGCATGCCGAACAGGACCTGCAACAGCACGCCCCAGAGCGACAGCTTGGCCTGCACCCATAGCGAATTGACGAAGCGCGGGTCGCCGGGGAGCAGGCGATAGTTCCGCAAGGGCGAAGAGAAATCGGTCGACGATCCCGGATTGACCAGTTGGAACGGCGTCAGGCTGGTCACGACAAGATAGATCGCAGGCAAGCCTGCGATCACGAACAACACGATCAGGCTCGGCGCCAGCGCGATGGCGTTGAAGCGGCGGCGCTCGGCGTCGACCAGTCCTTCTCCGCTCAAAGCGCGGTCCCTGCGCGGCGGAGATTGGCGACCGCCTGCTCCTGCGCTGCGTTCATCGCAGCTTGGGCTGCGAGCTGCCCGGTAGCTACCTGTTCGAACGCCTTGTTGAGGACATCGCCAACGATCGGGAACTCCTTCACCGTGCGATAGGCCATGTAGTTCTCGCCCTTGGCCGGCAGCCCCAGCACTTCGAGATAGAGCGCGCCGAGGTCCTGGCCGTTGACCGTGTTCAGCTTGCGGTATTCCTCACTCTCGATCACGGATCTGCGGCAGACCGAGGAATGGCCG
The DNA here is from genome assembly GCF_036924575.1 of Bradyrhizobium sp. AZCC 1577. Lineage (NCBI taxonomy): Bacteria > Pseudomonadati > Pseudomonadota > Alphaproteobacteria > Hyphomicrobiales > Nitrobacteraceae > Bradyrhizobium > Bradyrhizobium sp. AZCC 1577. Next base: position 3,041,682 of record NZ_JAZHRQ010000001.1, on the reverse strand, counting down.
TGCTCCTTGACCAGCCGCATCGAGATTTCGGGGCTGAGCGCCCATTTGATGAATTCCCACGCCGCTTTCTTGTTCTTGGCGTTCTTGGGAATGCCGAGGCCCTGGCTGTTGGCGGCCGGGTAGTCGTGCACAGGCCCGGCGGGCATCCTGACGACGCGGGAGGTGTCTTTCACCTTGCTGTCGTTCGAGAGCAGGATCGGTGTAATCCAGGCGCTGGAATGAATGAAGATGTTGGAGCGGCCGGTCATGTGGGATTGCCGCGCCTGATCCTCGTATAGGTGAGTACGCCCTTCGGCGCGTAGTTCTTCAGAAGGTTCGCGTAATATTCAATGGCCTTGATCGCCTCCGGCGAGTTCAGCGTCGGCATGATGTCGGCAGGCGGCTTGCGGAAGATGTTGCCGCCAAAACCCTGGATATAGGGCGGCAGGCACCAGTGATGGAGCTGGAAGCTGACGATGCCGTTGACGTTCTCGGTGCCGTTGATCTCGGCGCAGACCTGCTGCAATTCGGCAAAGGTCTTCGGAACCTTGAGGCCCTTTTTCTCCATCAGGTCCATGCGCGACAGGCCCATCACCATAGCCCCGCCTTCCCAGGAATAGCCGTAGGTGGCGCCCTTGGCGTCGCGGTACGGCACCTGCGCGCCCTCGACGAAATCCTTCGGATTCCATTCCGCCGGCGTCAGATTTGGATCAGTGGTGAATTCGTCGAGATTGGCGAGCAAGCCGGCCGCCACCCAGCGCGCGGCCAGGATGAAGGTGACGTTGACGAAATCGAACGCCGAGCCGCCCGATGACAATTCGAGATTGGCCTGCTGGTTGTAGACTGGAAACGCCGAGAGTTGCAGATCAACCTTCATGCCGGTCTGCGCCTCGAACTCCGGGATGTAGTTCTGCAGCAGCGTGAAAAAGCGGTGCTGAAAGGACGCGCCGCGCAGCGTGACGCCGGCAAACGGTTTTGTTTGTGCAATGGCCGGCAGCGGAAATGCGGCCGCGCCGAGGGTGGCGGCGCCGGCCTGAAGCAGCGCTCGGCGGTTGAAGCCCGCGGATTTATGGCTCGAATTCTTCTTGGTCATGGCACCCTCCCTGACGGTCTTTTTGGACAATATGACCGACATAAAATGTACTGTCAAAAGAAGGCTTCTCGCGCGTACACTATTTTTACGGTATGAATTGACATCGCATCGCAATAAAGCAGACAATATTTTTCAAAGCTTGAGGGTCCACGATTGCCCAGGGACGTCGAACTCCGTCAGTCCAACACCCACGTCGCGCGGGAAATCGCCAAGCTCATCGTCTCCGGCACGTGGCAGGAGGGAAGCACGCTGCCGCGCGAGATCGAGCTCGCGTCGCAATTCAGCGTCAGCCGCACCTCGATCCGGGAATCGCTGTCCATCCTCAAGGCAAAGGGCTTGATTGCAGCGCGGCAGAAGGCCGGCACCCATGTCCGCGAGCGGATCAACTGGAACATGCTGGATGCAGAGCTTCTGGAATGGACATGGGCGCTGCGTCCGACGGAAGAGTTCGCCCGCCAGCTCACACAGGTGCGCCGGATCGTCGAACCGGAGGCTTGCGCAATCTGTGCCGAGCGCGGCTCGGACGCCGACCTCGCCCGGATCGAACGGGCCTATCGCGAGATGGACGCCGCCGGGATGGACAGCCGCGCCTATTCCGAACCTGATCTACGCTTCCATCGCGGCATCCTGACGGCGACCGGCAACGACTTTCTGGTCGCCTTCGGCGCCACCGTCGAGGCGGCGCTGCGGATGTCGTTCGATCTCTCGACGCTGAACCCGGGCGCGCCGCGCAAAAGCCTGCCCTATCACCGCGTCATCCTCGACGAGATCTGGGCGCGCAATCCCGACGGCGCGCGGCGTGCGATGCATCGCCTGATGGACCTGACCGAGCGCAACATTACCTCGGCGCTGTCACGCCGGCATGGCGAAGCGCTGGCGGCAGCGGATGTCAGCCGTGAACACGACGCGTAACGGAACGGTCCTAAACGCTTGCTTTCCCTTGGCCTTGCGCGTTTCATTCCGGTCAAACATCAGCGACCGGGGAAACGTCCATGCCCGCAAGAATCATCGGAATGATCGGCACCCAGCAGGAGGGCGTCGCGGTTCACCTGATCAAGGGACAGATTTCCCGCCAATGGGTGATCGACTTCACTCGCCTGCATGAGCAGTGGAACTATGATTCCGTCCTTGTCGGCTATTACGCCTCCGCCGCCGAAGGCTTTGCGATTGCGCTCTATGCAGCCGACCACACCGAGCGGATCAAGTTCCTGATCGCACACCGGCCGGGCTCGGTGGCCCCCGCCCTGGCCGCGCGGCAGGTCGCAACCTTCGACCAGCTCACGCAGGGCCGGGTGGCGCTGCATATCATCGCCGGCACCAGCGATGCGGATCAGGCGAGCGAAGGCGACTTCCTGCCCAAGAATGACCGCTATCGCCGCGCCGGCGAATATCTGGAGGTGATGCAAAAACTCTGGACCAGCGACAGCCCGATCGATCACAGGGGCGAGTTCTACCGCGTCGAGGGCGGTTTCTCCGATATCAAGCCCTACCAGCAGCCCTTCCCTCCGCTGTTTTTCGGCGGCTCGTCGGGGGGTGCGCTGGAGATGGGCGCCAAACATTGCGACGTGTTCGCGATCTTCGGCGAGCCGCTGAAAGAAACGCGGGAACGGGTGCAGGATTTCCGCCGCCGAGCAGCCGCCTTTGGGCGCAGCGTCGGCTTCAACATGTCGCTGCGGCCGATCATGGCGGACAGCGAAGGCGCGGCGTGGGACAAGGCGAACGCGCTGCTGGAGGATGTCGAGCGCAAGACCGGTGCCGCGCCGCAGCCGACCAACCTTTCCGCCGAACGCCTGCTCAGCTACGCCGCGCGTGGCGACGTCCATGACGAGCGGTTGTGGATGGGGATTGCGCGTGCCACCGGCGCGCCCGGCAATACATCATGCCTGGTCGGAACGCCCGAGCAGATCGCGGCGGCGGTGCTGGAATATTACCGCCTCGGCATTCACTCCTTCCTGCTGCGCGGTTTCGAGAATCCGCACGACACGATGGCGATCGGCCGCGACTTGATTCCACTCATCAAGCAAGGGGCGCTGGCGATCGACCGGCAGGCCGAAGCAGCCGAATAGAGTTCACCTCGAGTATCCGCAGGCACCTCAAGACACCGGCGCAAGGTCTTGGGACATGAAGAGAAAACCCATGAAAGAATTTGCATGAAGGCGGTCGTTGTCGAGAACTACAATTCGATCGACGGTATCTCGATCAAGGAGATCGATACGCCCGGCCTCGCCGCGGGCGAAGTCCGCGTCAGGATCGGCGCCGCGGCAGTCGGCTTCGTCGATGGCTTGAAGGTGCAGGGCCTTTATCAGACCAAGGACCCGCTGCCGTTCGTGCCGGGAACGGAATTTGCCGGAACGGTTGATGCCGTCGCCGACAATATCGGCGCGTTCAAGCCGGGCATGCCGGTGATCGGCATGGCCCGTTCCGGCGCGCTCGCCGAATATATCTCGGTGCCGTCTGCGGCGCTCCAGCACCTGCCGCCGCAAGTTCCGTTCGAGGCTGGCGCGTCGTTTCAAGCCAACTATCTGACCGGGCTCTACGCGTTGGATGCCCGCGCGTCGCTGCGCGAAGGCGAGATATTGCTGGTGCTGGGCGCGGCCGGCGGCGTCGGCATCGCGGCCGTCCAGATCGGCAGACTGATGGGCGCGCGGGTGATCGCCGCGGCCTCAACGCCGGAAAAGCGCGACTTCGCGGTTCGTCACGGCGCCGATCACACCATCGACTACACCCTCGCGGATTGGCGGGAGGCGCTGAAGGAACTGACCGGCGGGCATGGGCCGGATGTCATTTTCGATCCCGTCGGCGGCGAAGTATCGCTGCAGGCGTTCCGCTCGATCGCCTGGCGCGGGCGGCACCTCGTCGTCGGATTCGCCTCCGGCACCATTCCAGCGCTGGCGTTCAACCTGCCGCTGCTCAAGGGCGGCGCGCTGCTCGGCGTCGACCTCGCCCAGATCCAGAAGCGCGAGCCGGAAACTCACGCCCGCCTGATGGCGCAGTTGTTCGACTGGCTGGCATCGGGAAAATTGTGGCCCGTGGTCGGCAAGATCGTGCCGTTCGAGAATTTCCGCGAGGCGTTCAAGACCATGCAGTCGCGATCGGCGCTCGGCAAAATGATCGTGAAATTCGGCTGAAGCGACGCATCGAAGCAGGATACGGAATGATGTCTCTGGAAAACGGCAAGCCATCGCGTCGCCTGATGCACACGCGATCGGTCGAATGCGAAGGCTTTCTGCGGAACGACGGGCTCTGGGAAGTCGAGGCCTGGCTGCGCGACACAAAACCCTTCGTCCAGCGCGCCGATCGTTTCCGCGGCGAACTGAAGCCGGGCGATCCCGTGCACGATATTGGCCTGCGGCTCGCGATCGACGAGGACATGACCATCCGCGAGGCAGAAGCGATGATGCGCGCCACGCCCTATCCGACCTGTCTCGAGGTCGAGCCGATCTTGCAGCGCCTGATCGGCGAGCGCATCGGCCCCGGCTGGCGCGAAACGGTGCGGCGCAAGATCAGCCGGCTGGAAACCTGCACGCATCTGGCGGAACTGCTGGGCCCCGCCGTGACCACGCTGTATCAGACCATGTCCTACGGCAAGAATCCGGAAGGCCGCGACACGCTGGAGAACCGGCAGAACTCCGGCAAGCGCCCATTCTTCATCGGCGGCTGCCACTCCTGGCGCACCGACGGCCCTGTCGTCGCGGCGATGTTTCCGCAGTTCGCGACCAAGCCGGCGGCAACGGATTAGGCGCGGACGCGATCGTAGATCGCAAACGCCGCGGCCAAGGCGCAGCCGGCGATGATCCCGACCGTCAGGTCTTCGATCAGCGTCAGGCCGAAGGTTGCGATCAGCACCGCCGCGCTGCGCCAGTTGCGAAGCAGGCGAAGGAACTCCTCCTTCTCCGCCATATTCCAGCAGACAACGACCAGCACGCCCGCCAGCGCCGACAACGGGACAAAGCTTGCGAGCGGAGCTGCGGCCACCATGAACACCAGTACGAAGAGCGCATGGGTCATGCCGGAGACCGGGCTGCACGCCCCCGCACGGATGTTGGTCGCGGTACGGGCGATCGTGCCGGTGACGCTGATGCCGCCGAACAGAGCCGAGGCGACGTTGGCGATGCCTTGCGCCACGACCTCCATGTTGTAGCGGTGCTTGCGCCCCGTCATGCCATCGGCAACCTTTGCGGATAGCAGGCTTTCGACCGCCCCGAGCAACGTGAAGGATAGCGCCGCCGGCAATACCTCGAGCACGGTCGCATAAGAGATCGCCGGCAGACGCGGTCCCGGCAGACCGTCTGGAAGCTGGCCGAAACGGCTGCCGATCGTCTCCACCGGCAGATGGAACAGCCAGGCGGCGACTGCGGCCAGCACGACCGCGATCAGCATTCCCGGCACATTCGGCGAAAGTCGCCGCAGCAGGAAGATCAGGGCTGCCGAGCCGATGCCGATCGCGACCGCGGCCGGCGAGATGGTCGGCAAGGACTGGCCGAGCATCGCAAGCTTTGGCAACAGCGGCCCGGGTTCGGCAGTCGGAAGCTTCAGGCCGCCGAGATCGCGAAGCTGGCTGGCAAAGATCGTGACCGCGATGCCGCAGGTGAAGCCGACGGTCACCGCATGGGGGATATAACGGATCAGGGCACCGAGCCGCAAAAGGCCGATCAACGTCAGCATGAAGCCGGAGATGAAAACCGTCAGCAGCAGCCCTTCTAGACCGAACCGCGTCACGGTCGCCGATACCAGGACGATGAACGCGCCGGCGGGGCCGCCGATCTGGTAACGGCTGCCGCCGAGCGCCGATACTAAAAAGCCGCCGATGACGGCGGCGTATAATCCCCGCTCGGGCGATACGCCCGAGGCGACGGCAATCGCCATCGAGAGCGGAAGAGCGACAATCGCGACCGTAAGCGCCGCCAGCATGTCCTTCCGAAAGCTGGCAATACCATAGCCCTCCGACAGAACGGTGACGAGCTTGGGTCGGTAATGATGGGCGGTGGCGGTACCGTCGGGCATTTAGGGGCGGAGCCGGGGTGGATTCGAGAACTATATATAATGGAACACACACCAGGCGGCCACCGGCTCGAATACGGAGCCCAAAGCCATTTTCGCCCGGACGAGACCGAGCATGACGCCGGGCCATTGCGTAGCCCCGGCCGGCTGCCGGCCGTGGGATAGGAGTCCACCGGCACTCGGTTCAAGCGCCGTCGCCACCTCGATCCTTCCGGTAGCTTTTGACTAGATGGACAGCTACAGGGTGCATAGCCGGGCATCTCGAACAGCGCGTTAGATTAAATCGACTTCGCGGGCTGGCAAGCGGCTGGCCGACGTCCACGCCTGAGAGTATAAGCTAGCGCCTAGATGCCGGATCGACGGGGAGTGCCAAGATGAGCAATTACCGCGTCTCCTTCTACAAAGATCTCTTGAATTCCGACGGTCACAGCTTCAAGTGCCTCCAGCGCTGGGTCGATGTACAGTCCGACGATCCCTCTCAGGCGAAGGTGCTTGCGGGGCGGCTGGTCGACAACGACCGCCTGAACGCCGATTGCATCGAGGTAATGCACCTGATGGACGGCTCTCATGAGTTCGAACGTTCATCTGGCCGTGCGTCCAGCAAGCACATCGGAAACGTCGTGCAGTAGATCGCGTTGTGAATCCCTGCGCGTGTGACCGCCGTTTATTCACCACTGGACGCATTCACACCGATTTCGCTCAGCGTCGAGATGGGCGCGATGCCAAGCACGGCCGGCGCGTCAGCGAAAATCCCGTGACACGGATTTTTCGCATCGCAAGAAGTCGTCGCGCCGACGCAAAAGGACGCAGCCCGAAACGAATTGTCAGATTGAGCGTGACGCTGCGTCGGACGCATGTCACTATTCCCCGATAATCAAATGCCGCGCACGTCGGACGAAGTGCGGCTGCCAAGGGAGAGACAATAGCGTCGGCCTGGGCGCGTGAGTTCCTTTTGGCCCAACCGTCCGTTGGCGTCGCATGGGACAACAGATTGTCCATCGCCTGCTGATTTCGTTTCCCGCTTTGCTCGGGGTTCTCTTCCTCTGCTTTTGCCTGCTGCAGGTTGTTCCGGCAGATCCCGCGATGATCATTGCCGGGCCCGATGCCAAGGCTGAGACCATCGCTGCGATCCGACAGGAACTCGGTCTCGACAGATCGATCCCCGTTCAATTCTTCGAATACATCCTGCGTGTGCTGCGCGGAGATCTCGGCCGCTCCATCATTTCCAACCGAATGGTGAGCGAGGAACTGGCGATGACGATCGGGCCGACGATCGAGCTGATGCTCGGTGCGATGCTGATCGCCGTGCCGGCCGGGCTCGCGCTCGGGACGCTGGCGGCAGTCCATCGCGGCCGCCTCACCGATCGCATCATCATGGCCTGCTCGGTCGCCGGCGTGTCGATGCCGGTGTTCTTTATCGGCCTGATCCTGATCCAGTTCGTTGGGTTCAAATGGGCGCTGTTGCCCTTCACCGGTCGTACCGGCCCGGTATGGGACGGCGGATTGCCGAGCCTGATCCTGCCCGCTCTGACGCTCGGCGCGGTGCTGATCGGCCCGATCGCGCGGCTGACGCGCACCGCCGTGCTCGAAGTGCTCGGCGCCGATTTCGTCCGCACGGCGCGCGCCAAGGGATTGCGTGAGCGGGTGGTGATCATTCATCACGCGCTGCGCAACGCCATGATCCCCGTCGTCACCCTGATCGGGCTGCAAGCGGCGTTCCTGCTCGGCGGCGCCGTGGTCACGGAAACCATGTTCTCATGGCCCGGCGTCGGCCGGCTTGCCGTCGGCGCCATCGTCTCCAGCGATTTTCCGACGGCGCAGGGCGCGATCATGATCCTCGCCATCGCCTTCCTGACGATCAACCTCTTGGTCGATGTGCTCTACGTCTATCTCGATCCCAGGGTGCAGCGCAGATGAGCGTCGAGGCTCTCGAGCAAGGCTTTGTCCTGGAGCGCGAAACCGGCGTATTCGCTCGCGCCGGGGTGTTGCGCCGGCTGGCGCGCGACCGCGTCGCTGCACTCGCCGGGCTGGCGCTCGCGGCTATCGTGCTGGCGGCGCTGTTTGCGCCCTGGATCGCGCCCTACGATCCCTACTTCACCGACCTCACCAAGGTGATGCTGCCTCCCGACGCCGCGCACTGGTTCGGCACCGACAATACCGGGCGCGACATTTTCAGCCGAGTCCTTTACGGCACGCGCAACACGCTGATGCTCGGGCTGGTCGGCGTGATCGTCGGCGGCTTCATCGGCGGTGTTCTCGGCATCCTCGCCGCCTACTACCGGCGGCTGGATGGCTGGATCATGCGGCTGGTCGACGTGATGCTCGCCTTCCCTGCGATCCTGATCGGACTGGCAGTGGCCGCGATCTTCGGCGCCGGGCTGACCGCCGTGGTGATCGCGCTCGTGGTTGCCACGGTACCCGATGTCGCCCGCGTTGCACGCGGCGCGGCGATCGGCGTGATGGGCCAGGAATTCATGGAGGCCGGCCGCGCCGTCGGCGTCTGTGACCGTGAATTGATCTGGCGCTATCTGACGCTGAATTGCATATCAACGATCTTCGTGTTCCTGACGCTGCGCTTCGGCCAGATCATCCTGATCGGCGCCGCGCTCGGCTTCCTCGGCATGGGCGCGCAGCCGCCGACCGCCGAGCTCGGCATGATGGCAGCGCAGGGCCGCGACTTCCTGTTCATGGCGCCGCATATCGCGACGATCCCGAGCTGTGCCATCTTCGTGATCGTGCTGGCCGCCAACCTTCTGGGCGACGCATTCCGCGACGTCCTCGATCCGAGGCTGCAGACATGATCAGGTTCGTACTGGGAATGTCCTTGGCACTATGCGTCACCGGCCCGGCGACGGCCCAGACGCTCCAACTGATGAAAGGGATCGACGCGCCGCATTACGATGCGCAACGCACCACCTGGACCCCGACCTCCGACATCGTCAACATGTTCCAGGACACGCTGGTCGCGCTCGACTGGGACGGCCGCACGCCGATCCCCTATCTCGCCAAATCATGGACGATCAGCGAGGACGGCCGGACCTATACGTTCAAGCTGCGCGACGACGTGTCGTTCTGCAGCGGCAAGAAGTTTACCGCCGAGGATGTCGTCTACAGCTTCAAGCGCTTGAAGGATCCCGCGATCAAGGCCCCTTACGCGTGGCGGGCCGGCGACATCAAGGAATTGCGCGCGACCGATCCCTACACCGTCGAGTACGATCTCAAAGAGCCCTTTTCCGAGCTGCTGCTGCAGCTCACCATGTTCACCAACGTGATCCACAACAAGGAGAGCGTGGAAGCACTCGGCAAGGATTACGGCATCAAGGGCGCCGACGGCACCGGCCCCTGGTGTTTTGAGAGCTGGCAGCCGCGCACCGAAATTGTGCTCAAGCGCCATGACGTCTATCGATGGGGCCCCTCGATGTACAAGAACAAGGGGCCGGTGAAGTTCGAGAAGCTCAGCGTCAAGATCATGCCCGAGGAGTCCAGCCGCGTGGCGGCGATGATGGCCGGGCAGTTCGACATCACCAATCAATTCCCGCCGCAGTTCATCGCCCAAGCCAAGTCTGCACCGATGCTGAACGTGACGGAAGCGAAGCCGAATTTCCAATTGCTCTATTTCGGCTTCAAGACGACGCGGCCCATGGTGGAAGACCGACGGGTGCGCGAAGCGATGAGCATCGCCATCAACCGCGTCGAGATCGCCAAGGGCGTGCTGCTCGGCAACGCCGAACCGGCCTTCACCATTGTCGATCCGGACGCGCTCGATCACGACCCCACCACCAAGGGCATCGTGAAAGAGGATATCGAGCGCGCCAAGGCGCTGCTCGATGAGGCCGGCTGGAAAATCGGCAGCGATGGCGTCCGCGAGAAGGACGGCGTCAAGCTGCAACCGAAGGTCTACTTCACCCAGGCCGGCAACACGCCGCGCATTGCCGAGGCGATCCAGGGCTACCTGCGCCGCATCGGCATACAGTGGCAGCTGCAGCCCTGGGATTCGACCATTGCATCCGCGAAGATGGCGGAGCAGGACTACGAAATCTGGTCGGTGACGGTGCCTTATCTGTCGGCCGGCGATCTAATGAACATCTACTTCGATTCCAGGAACATCCCGACGCCCAACCGGATGAACTGGAAAGACGCCGAGACCGATGAATGGCTGAAGCATGGCCGCTCGGCGCTGACGGACACCGACCGGGCCAAATACTACGCGCTGGTGCAGCACAAGGTGATGCGCGAGCACCTCTGGATGCCGGTGCTCAATATCAACATGTATCAGGTGGCCAACAAGAAGATCACCGATGCCAGGCCGCACATGCTCTACCAGAACACTTTCTATAAGGGCTTGGACGTGTCGCGCCAGAAATAACAGGGAGGGAACACGATGCGCAGCATTTTGACAGGCGCTGTGGCGCTGCTGGGCGTGGCCGGAATGTGCTCGACGGCCGAGGCGCAGACCTTGCGGGTGATGAAGTCACTGGATGCGCCGCACTACGACGGCCAGCGCACCACCTGGTCGCCGACGTCGGATATCGTCAACATGTTCCAGGATACGCTGGTGGCGCTCGACTGGGACGGCAAGACGACGATCCCCTACCTCGCGAAATCGTGGACGATCAGCGAGGACGGCAAGACCTACGTCTTCAAGCTGCGCGATGACGTGACGTTCTGCAGCGGCAAGAAGTTCACCGCCGCCGATGTCGTCTACACGTTCAAGCGATTGAAGGATCCGGAAACCAAAGCGCCCTATGCCTGGCGCGCCGGCGACATCAAGGAAGTGCGCGCGCCCGATCCCTATACTGTCGAATATGAGCTCAACGAGCCCTACTCCGAACTGCTGCTGCAGCTCACCATGTACACCAATGCGATCCACAATCAGGAGAGCGTGGAGACGCTCGGCAAGGACTACGGCATCAAGGGAATCGACGGCACCGGTCCCTGGTGTTTCGAGAGCTGGCAGCCGCGCACGGAAATCGTGCTGAAGCGCCACGACGCCTACAAATGGGGCCCCTCAATGTACCAAAACAAGGGCCCGGTGAAGTTCGAGAAACTCAGCATCAAGATCGTGCCGGAGGACGCCAGCCGCGTCGCCGCCATCATGGGCGGACAGTTCGACCTCACCCATCAGGTCCCGCTGCAATTCATCGAGCAGGTCAAGGCCGCGCCTAATCTGACCGTTCAGGAAGCCAAGCCCAACTTCCAGCTCATGTATTACGGTTACAAGATCACCCGCCCTATGGTCGCCGACAAGCGCGTGCGCGAGGCCATGAACATTGCGATCAACCGCGCCGAGATCGTCAAGGGCATCATGCTGGGCAATGCCGAGCCGGCATTCACCTACGTCGATCCGAAGGCGCTCGATTTCGCCGAGAAGACCAAAAACGTCATCAAGGAAGACGTCGAACGCGCCAAGAAGCTTCTGGACGAGGCCGGCTGGAAAGTCGCCGCCGACGGCATCCGCGAGAAGGACGGCATGAAGCTCGCACCCCGTGTGCTGTTCCCGCAGGTCACCTACTTCCCGCGCGTTTCTGAGGCGATTCAAGGCTACATGCGCAAGATCGGCATCGACTGGAAGATCGTCGGTTTCGACTCCACGATCGCGCCTGCCGAGATGGGCAAGCAGGACTTCGAGCTGTGGACCGTCACCGTGCCCTATCTGTCTGCAGGCGAGTTGATGAACATCTATTTCAACTCCAAGAACATCCCGACGCCCAACCGCATGAACTGGAAAGACGACGAGACCGACGAGTGGCTGCGCGCCGGCCGCGCCGCGCTCACCGACGCAGAGCGTGCGCTCAACTACGCGCGCGTGCAGGAGAAGGTAACGAACGAGCATCTGCTGATGCCCGTGATGAACGTGGCCATGTATACGACCAGTTCGAAGAAGCTGAAGGACGTGCGGCCGCACATGCTCTATCAAAACACCTTCTACAAGGGTCTGGATTACTCGTTCTGATGGATAATCTTCTCGAGGTTCGCGGCCTCAAAACCCACTTCGCGACGGACCGCGGGCTGTTCCGCGCCGTCGACGGCATCAGCTTCAGCGTTCCGCGCGGACGCACCATCGGCCTTGTCGGCGAGTCCGGCTGCGGCAAGAGCGTGACCTCGCTGTCGGTGATGGGCCTGGTGCCGAGCCCGCCGGGCAAGGTCGAGGCCGAGGCGGTGCTGTTTGGCAATCGCGACGTGCTAAAGCTCACAGCCGACGAGCGGCGCAGGCTGCGCGGCGGCAAGATGTCGATGATTTTTCAGGAACCGATGACCTCGCTCAATCCGGTCCACACCGTGGGACAGCAAATCGTCGAGGCAATCCTTGCCCATACCGCGATGTCGCCGCGCGCGGCGCGGGCGCGCGCAATCGAGATGCTCGAATTGGTGCGGATTCCGTCAGCGGCGCAGCGCATCGACGACTTTCCGCACAACATGTCGGGCGGCATGCGGCAGCGAGTCATGATCGCGATGGCGCTCTCCTGCGAGCCGGCGCTGCTGATCGCCGACGAGCCGACCACGGCGCTCGACGTCACCATCCAGGCGCAAATTCTTGACCTGTTGAGCGACCTGCAGCGGCGGCTCGGCATGGCGATCCTGATCATCACCCACGATCTCGGCGTCATCGCCGAGGTCGCCGACAAGGTGCTGGTGATGTATGCGGGGCGAATCGTCGAGAGCGCCGACGTGAACGACCTGTTCGCCGACCCGCAGCATCCTTACACCATCGGCCTGCTCGGTTCGATTCCGCGCATCGATATCGACCGCAAGCGGCTCGCCACCATCGAGGGCACGGTGCCCAGCCCCAACAACCAGCCGGCGGGCTGCCGCTTTGCGCCGCGCTGCCCGTTTGCGGACCAGCGCTGCCGGCTTGATCCGCCACCGCTGCGCGACATCGCGCCCGGTCACCAGGTCGCGTGCTGGAAAGCCCCGGTCGAGGTGACATCATGAGCGACGCCCCCGTTTTGCAGGTCGACGGCCTGGTCAAGCATTTTGCGGTCACCCGCGGGCTGATCCGCCGCAAGACCATTGGGCTCGTGCGCGCCGTCGAAGATGTCAGCTTCGAGATCGCCCGCGGCGAGACGCTCGCGCTGGTCGGCGAATCCGGTTGCGGCAAGTCAACCACTGGACGGCTGATCCTGCGTTTGATGGACCCGACCGCCGGCTCGGTACGCTTCAAGGGCAAGGAAATCGCCGATCTCGACAAGAATGCGCTGCGCCGGATGCGGCGGCATATGCAGATCATTTTCCAGGATCCCTACGCCTCGCTCAATCCGCGCATGACGGTCGGCGAAATCCTGGCCGAGCCGCTGCGCGTTCACGAAATTGGCGATGACGCATCACGCGAGGCGCGCGGCCGTGAGCTGCTGGACATCGTCGGCCTGCTGCCCGAACATGCCAGCCGCTATCCGCACCAGTTCTCGGGCGGGCAACGCCAGCGCATCGGCATCGCCCGCGCGCTCGCCGCCAATCCCGATTTGATCGTCTGCGACGAGCCGGTGTCGGCGCTGGACGTCTCGATCCAGGCGCAGATCGTCAACCTCCTGCAGAATCTGCAGCAGCGTTTTGGCCTCTCCTATCTGTTCATCGCCCATGATCTTGCCGTGGTGAAGCACATCAGCGACCGCGTCGCCGTGATGTATTTGGGCAAGCTGGTCGAGATATCAGACAAGAAGTCGCTCTACGACCGGCCGTTGCACCCGTATACCCAGGCGCTACTGGCGGCGATCCCGAAGCCCGATCCCGCGCTCCGCACCAAGCGCGTGATGCTGCAGGGCGACGTGCCGAGCCCGTTCAAGCCGCCGAGCGGCTGCCGCTTCCATACCCGCTGCCCGCATGCGCAGGCGCGCTGCTCGGCCGAGGAGCCGGAGCTGCGCGAGGCGGCACCCGGCCATCGCGTCGCCTGTCATTTTTTCGAGACGCTGCCCGCCCCGACCATCCTCGCGCGCGCCGGCCTTGCCAATGGAAAGTTCGCCGCACGGCTGGCGGCCTTCGAGGCGGCGAAGACGGCACGGACATCGGCCTGAGCCAGAGTGGTGTAAGGGCCCAGACACAAAATTGCGAAAACAACCCCATGCAAAGTAGAATGGGGCCCCTCTCGGGGCACTTCCCGCCCTAGCCGGCGTGTTCAATGGCGCGGATAGCACCGCGCAACTCGGCTAGGCCGCGCAGGCGGCCGATCGCGGTGTAGCCGGGATTGGTGCGCTTGGTCGCGGCGAGATCGTCGAGCATGCGGTGGCCGTGATCGGGCCGGAACACGATCTGATTTTCCGGCGAGCGCGTTCGGTTCTCCGCCAGCAAAGCCTTCAACACCGCGATCATGTCGACGTCGCCATCGAGATGATCGGACTCGCAGAACGACAGGCCGTCGGCTTCCCGCTTGGTCGCCCGCAGATGGGCAAAGCCGATCCGCGGCGCGAAGCGTTTGGCCATCGCGGGCAGATCGTTCTCCGGGCGCACGCCGAGCGAGCCGGTGCAGAAGCAGATGCCGTTGGCCTTGGATGGCACCGCGTCGAACAGCGCCTGATAGTCCTCCACCGATGAGGCGATGCGCGGCAGGCCGAACAGCGGGCGCGGCGGATCGTCCGGATGCAGCGTCAACGTTACCCCGACCTGCTCCGCCACCGGCGCGACGCGCGCGAGAAATTCGCTTAAGTGCTGACGCAGCACTTTGGAATCGATGCCGCGGTATTGCTGCAGGCGGTCGCGGAATTGCGGAATGGTCAGGGGATCGGTGGTGGATCCCGGCAGCGCGCTGGCAATGTTGGTGATGAGGACGTCGATATCGGCCTGCGTCATCGCTTCATAGACCTGCTTCGCGCGGCGCTGCGCGGCCTCGGAATATTCAGCAGGCGCTTCCGGCCGCTGCAGGATGTGCAGGTCGAACGCCGCGAAACGGTCCTGGTCGAAGCGCATCGCCTTGGCGCCGTTCGGCAGTTCCCATTCGAGATCGGTGCGGCACCAGTCCACGACCGGCATGAAATTGTAGCAGATGATCTTGATACCGGCGGCAGCGACCGCCTCCATGCTCGCGATCCACGCCTCGATCGAGCGCGTCGCCTTGCCCCCCAACCGCTTCACGTCATCAGGAATCGGGATCGATTCCACCACCGACCAGGTCAGTGGCGAGCGGCCCGGTTGCGAGTTCTCGATCAGGTTCTTCCGCTCCTCAATGGCTGAGCGCGTCCAGGCCTCGCCGATCGGAACCTGATGCAGCGCCGTTACCACGTCGGTCGCGCCGGCCTGACGGATATCGTCGAGCGATACGGGATCGTTGGGTCCGTACCACCGCCATCCCTGCAGCATCATGCGGAAGCTCCTGAAGTGAGAACGGCCATCAAGCGGTCAGCACGACCTTGACGCTCTGCGAGCGGTCGAGCGCGAGCCGCACCGCATCAGGCGCGACCGCGAGCGGGCGTTGCGCCGTCACCAGCGAAAGCACGTCCACGCTGCCGTCGGCGATCAGTTCGACCGCCGTGAAGAATTCCGTCCCGAAGCGGAACGAGCCGCGAAGGTCGATCTCCTTGGCCATCACCGCGTTCGCCGGCACCGGAATCTGTCCGCCCGGCAGGTTGCCGACCTGAACCACGACGCCGCCGCGCCTGACCGCACTGATCGCGCTGGCCAAGCCCGCGCCGCGGTGCCCGAGACTTCGAACGCGACATCGAACGGCTGCGCGGCAGCCTGCGCTTTCAGGGCCTCTCCGCCGCCGGAGATATCGACGACATGATTGGCCCCCAATCTCGTGGCGAACGCCAACGGCGCCGCCGCGATATCGACGACGGTTGTCTCTGCGATCCCGGCGCGCTGCGCCGCCAGCATGGTCAACAGACCGATCGGGCCGGCGCCGAACAGCACCGCGCGCTTGCCGGTCACGTCCCCGGCGCGGGCGACGGCATGCAGGCAGACTGCGAGCGGCTCGGCGAGCGCCGCCGCCTGATAGGTCACGTGGTCCGGAATCTTCACGCATTGCGCCGGGATGGCGTCGAAGTAAGAGGCAAAGCCGCCCTGCATATGCGGGGTCTTCGAGGCCGATCCCATGAAGAAGATGTTTTCGCAGAGATTGGGCCGATTCTCGCGGCACGGCTTGCAATGGCCGCACCAGCGCGACGGGTTGACGGCGACGCGATCGCCGACCTTCACGTCGGGCGCCGAGCCTGCGATCTCGACCACCTCACCCGCAATCTCATGGCCGAGCACCAGCGGCGAGGTCACGACAAAATCGCCGGTGCGGGCATGGCGATAGTAATGCATGTCCGAGCCACAGATGCCGCCGGCGCCGAAACGAATGCGCACCATGCCGGAGGGAAGCGGATCGAGCGGCCGCTCGATCATACGCAGATCTTCCGGGCCGAACAGCGTTGCAGCCAAAGCCATCGATGTCATTTTGAGAGTCCCATGTATTTAGGCAGCCAGAGCGTCAGCTCCGGGATGTAGGTGATGGCGACGAGCGCCAACAGGAGCGGCACCAGCCACGGCAGGATCGCCATGGTGGTGCGCTCGACGGACAATTTCGCCACGCGGGCCAGCACGAACAGCACCATGCCGAGCGGCGGGTGCAACAGACCGATCATCAGGTTCAGCGTCATGATCAGGCCGAAATGAATGGGGTCGATGCCAAGCTTCAGCACGATCGGCAAAAGGATCGGCACCAGAATGGTGATCGCGGCGATGGTGTCGATGAAGCAGCCGACGAACAGGATCAGGATGTTCGCCAGCAGCAGGAACACCCACTTGTTCTGGGTGATGCCGAGCATCGCATCCGTCAGCGTCTGCGCCGCCTGCGACACCGTCAAGAGCCAGGCAAAGATCGACGCCGCGGTCACGATGAACAGCACGGATGCCGTGGTCTCGATGGTGTCGAACGTCGCCTTGGCAACGGTCTGCAGCGTCATCGAGCGGTAACGCACGAGCCCGAGGAACAGCGACCAGATCACGGCAGCGACTGCGGCCTCGGTCGGCGTGAACCAGCCGAGCGTCATGCCGCCGATCAGGATCACCGGCGCCATCAGCGCCATCACCGCGGAGAAATCGAAATACCAGTCGAGCGCCAGCAGCGCCACGAGACCGATTCCGACAGCCATGTTCACCGAGAGCCCGGCGACGACCAGCAGCCAAACGACCACCGGGAACGCCAGCACGATGAGGATTTCGATCGCGGCCGAGCCGAGTTGCGGCCAGGAGAACGGCGTATCGCTGCCCCAGCCGTTCTTGTGGGCGAAATAAGCCACGGTCGCCATCATGGCCAACGTCATGAACACGCCCGGAATCACGCCCCCCAGAAACAGCGCGCCGATCGAGACGTTCGCCATCATGCCGTAGATCACGAATGGCAGCGACGGCGGGATGATCGGGCCGAGCGTGGCGGACGCCGCGGTCACGCCGACCGCGAACTCGGTCGAGTAGCCGTGATCCTTCATCGCCTTGATCTCGATGGTGCCGAGCCCCGCGGCGTCCGCAATCGCGGTGCCGGACATGCCGGAAAAGATCACGGAGCCAACGATGTTGACGTGGCCGAGGCCGCCGCGCATCCAGCCCACCAGCGCGACCGCGAATTTGTAGATGCGGCCGGTCACGCCCGCGATGTTCATGAGATTGCCGGCCAGGATGAAGAACGGCACCGCGAGCAGCGGAAAGCTTTCGACACCGGCAATCATGCGCTGCGCCAGCGTGACATCCGGCGTGATGCCTGTGACGAGAATGTAGACCAGCGACGACACCGCCATCGAAAGCGCGACCGGCAGGCCGACCAGCATCAGCAGCAGAAATCCCCCAAGCAGCAGCAGCATGGCGTCAGCCTTCCGTTCCGTCGAATGCGCCGGGTCGCTCCAGGATGGAGTAACCACGCCGCCAGTTCTCGACCGCGATCTGGATCGAGCGCGCGAACATCAGCACGAAGCCGAGCAGCACGGCGTAATACACAAATCCCTTTTGAAACTTGATCGTGGTCATCCGCTCGTCGCCGATGATCTGGATGAACTGCCAGACCAACTTGATCGCATAGCCGAAGAACGCGATCCGGATCAGGTCGATGACCGTCGAGAGCGCGCGCGCCGGCAGATGCGGCAGATAACGAAACAGCAGATCGACCTGGATGTGCCGCGACAGTCGCACGCACATCGCCGAGCCGATAAAGACCACGCCGATCAGGCAATAGGTCGCGATCTCCTCGGTCCAGGCGTAACTGTCGTTGAGCACGTAGCGGGTGAAGAATTGCAGAAACACGGACAGCGCCATGATCCAGAAGATCGCGAGCGCCAGCCAGTCCTCGGCGGCGTATTGGCCGAGATCGGCGCCCTTGGGGACCTCGTCCTCGAAGGTATGGGCGATCTCGTCCGCCGTGATCTGCTTGTGCACTTCAACCATCGACAAGCGCCCTCCCCGAGCTGGCGTATTCGAGGCTTCCGCCGTGCCTGCCGCCGAAATCGCGGCAAGCACGGACGAAGGCCTAGGCGTTTACTTCACCGCTTGGATGCGATCCCAGTCGGACTTGCGGTAGTCGAAGGTCTCGAACTTCGTGGTCTTGATCACGGTGTCGCGGAACTCGTCCTTGTTGACCTCGGTGACCGTCAGCCCCTTCTGCTTGAAGAAGTCGACCAACTTGGCCTCGTTGGCCTTGATCTCCGCCGTAGCCTTTGCCGCCGCTTCCTGGGCGACGTCGGTGAAGATTTTGCGGTCTTCTTCCGAGAGCTTCTTCCAGAGCGCGCCGGCAACAACCGTATTGAGGTGATCGACAATGTGACCAGTCAGCACGATGTGCTTCTGCACCTCGTAGAACTTCTTGGCCTCGATCGTGGTGAGCGGATTTTCCTGGGCTTCCACGGTGCCGTTCTGCAGGGCGAGATAGACCTCGGCAAAGGCGATCGGCGCGGTGTTGGCGCCGCAGGCGCGCGGCATTGCGAGATAGGCCGGCACGTCAGGCACACGCATCTTGAGGCCCTTCATGTCGGCGCAGGCCTTGATCGGCTTGTTCGAAGAGGTGTGACGCACGCCGTAATAGGTCACCGCCACGATGTGATGGCCGCTCTTGTCCTCGTAGCCCTTGGCGAGTTCCTTGAAGACGTCGCTCTTGGTGTAGGCCAGGAGATGATCGGCATCGCGGAAGGTGTAGGGATAATAAGTCACGCCGATCGGGGGAAAGCTCTTGGCCGCAAAGCTCGAGCCGGAAATGATGATGTCGACGGAGCCAAGCGCAAGCCCCTGGTTGATGTCGGTTTCCTTGCCGAGCTGCGAAGCCGGATAGACATCGATCTGGTAGCGCCCGTTGGTCCGCTTGTTGATCTCGCCCGCGGCCCAGACCGACGCGGTGTGGAACGGCTCCGAGGTTTCGTAAACATGGGCCCACTTCAGCTTGGTCTGTGCCAGGCCTGATGTGGTCGCGGCCAGCAGCGCCGCAGCAGACGCCGCGAATGCAATCGTCAATTTTTTCAACACGTGAATTTCCTCCGTCGTTACAATTTGCTTTTGTTACCCAACCGGACCGACATTCTCTCGCCGAACCGTTCGAATTCTCGTTGTTCAGCCGCTGCTTGAGCGGATGCGCGAGGCGGACGAAGCTTCCGCTCCGAAATTTTGCGCAAAGCGGGCCTGCGAACGCGCCAAGTGCTCGCGCATCGCCACGCGGGCAGCATCGGAATCGTGCGCGGCGATGGCATCGCGGATCGCGCGGTGCTCGGCCAGCGCCGCATTCCAGGATTCCGGATTTTCGAAATAATGCGCGAGCTTGGCGAAATACGGATTGAGCCGCTGGTCGAACAGCTCGCCTACCACGCGGACCAGCACAGCGTTGTCGAGACAGCCGGCGACCGCGACATGAAACGCGCGGTCATGGATCATCGAGGCTTCGCCGGGATGCTGCACGGTGGCCATCGCCTCCAGCGAAGCGTCGATGCGCGCGATATCTTCGGCTGTCGCCACCCGCGCCGCCTGTTCGGCGATCGCGCCTTCGAGGAATTCGCGGGCGCGCAAGAGTTCGAATGGACCTTCGATCTCGGCCGCCAATGGCAAAGGCGATGCGAGCGCCGCCGGCTCACTGACATATATTCCGGAGCCGACGCGAATCCGAACCCTGCCCTCGACTTCCAGAGCAATCAGGGCTTCGCGCACCGTCGGCCGCGACACTTTCAACTGTTCGGCAAGATCGCGTTCGGTCGGAAGCCGGCTGCCCACGCGGTATTCGCCGCTGTCGATCAAGGCGCGAAGCTGATCGGCAACCTGGCGATAAAGGCGTCGTGCTTCCACGGCTTCGAGCGGCACGCTCGGCTCTCCCTGACGATCCCCCGAAGTGAATCGAATTTTTCTTGCTTGGTCGGGATAAGGCCAATAAATCGGGACATTGGCCTTACCAATTGACCAAAGATTGATAGATCGAGCCTTCCATGTCAAGCGACACGGCGAAAATCCCGGTTTTCAGCCCGAAAGACGGCAATTTCCGCCTTTCGAACGCCAACCTTCCTCGGCTTCCCGGCCACATCCGGCAACCGGCATATGACCGCTCGCTGATCTCACCAGGCATCGTTCATCTCGGAATTGGCGCGTTCCACCGGGCCCACCAGGCCGTGGTGATCGACGACCTCCTGGCAGGCGGCGCTATGGATTGGGGAATCATCGGAGCCAGCTTGCGCAGCCCGGCGACACGCGATGCCCTCGCCCCGCAGGACGGCCTTTACACGCTGGCCGTTCGCTCCGGCGCGGGCATCGATCACCGCATCATCGGCTCGGTGCTCGCTGTCGACGTCGCCACCGAGAAACCCGACCAGTTGATCGCGCGCCTGGCCAACCCGGCCACGCGTATCGTCTCGCTGACGGTTACCGAGAAGGGCTATTGCCATACGCCGCAGACCGGCGATTTGGACGAGCGTCATCCCGATATCGTTCATGACCTGCAGAATCCGGGCACGCCGCGTTCGGCCATCGGATACCTGGTGGCCGCGCTCGCGCGCAGGCGGATCGCGGGCGAAGCCCCCTTCACTGTTCTTTCCTGTGACAATCTCTCCGCCAATGGCCAAACAGTTGAACGGATCGTGACGCAGTTCGCCGCCTTGCGATCGCGCAATCTCGCGAAATGGATTGAAGCCGAGGTGGCCTTCCCTTCGACCATGGTGGACCGGATCGTGCCGGAGACCACGGAGCTCGACCGGGCGGAGATTTCTTCAGCGCTCGGCATGATCGACGCATGGCCCATTATCACAGAACCGTTCACGCAATGGATCGTTGAAGACCGTTTTCCGGCCGGACGGCCGGACTTTGCGGCTGCGGGCGTGCAACTGGTCTCGGATGTAACGCCGTTCGAACATATGAAGCTGCGGCTGCTCAATGCCAGCCACTCGGCGCTCGCCTATCTCGGATATCTCGCAGGCTTTGAGACCATCGCCGCAACCATGGCCGACCATCGCTTTGTGGCGTTTGTCCGACAGGTGATGCAAGACGCCGCGCCGACGCTGGCGATGCCTGCAGGAACTGATCTGGCAGCCTATAGCGCATCGCTGCTGCAGCGCTTCTCCAATCCCGCCCTGCATCACCGCACCTGGCAGATTGCGATGGACGGATCGCAGAAGCTGCCGCAACGGCTGCTCGCGACCATGCAGGACCGGCTGCGGCTGGGGCTGCCGATCGATACCCACGCGCTCGCGGTGGCCGGCTGGATGCGTTACGTCACCGGCACCGACGAGCGAGGCCGCGCCATCGACGTGCGCGATCCCCTCGCGCGAGAGTTGGCTGATATCGCCGAGCGTGCCGGTCCGGTCGCAGAGCGGCTTGCTCCCGCGCTGTTGGAGGTAAGCTCCATCTTCGGCACGCTCGGGAACGATCCCCGCATGCGCAGCGCCGTCACCGGGGCGCTCGCAAAACTTTACGCACTCGGTGCACGTCAGGCCGTACAGACGTTTCAAGCAGCATGATTGGCAGGTCAGAGCCACCGGATGGCAAGGCCACACCGCGACCGCCGTTCATTTCACAAATTCAGCAGGCTGCGGCGACAACAAGGCCCTGGTGAGTTGGTGACAGGGATCGGCGAGCCCATCGATGACATCGAAATGATGCCGGCCGGGTTCTTCGATCACGCAGGTTTTCGCACCCAGCCCGGTCCAGATGTTGGCGAGGAGCGCGTTCTGGCGGACGAATTCCGGGCGCTCGGCGCTGCCTACCCAGCATGTTAGGCGCGCACTCGGCATCGGCTCCAGCAATGCGGGGCTTTCCACGAGCGCCTCGGCCTCGTCGATCCGAAGGTCCGTGTTCATGGCGGCCTTCATCAGCGGACGAAGGTCATGAACGCCGGAAATGGAGACGGTGTGGCTGATGCGAGCCCTGACATCGTCCGGGAGCGGCGACGTCGCCGAGATCATGCGTGTCACCAGATGCCCGCCGGCGGAATGGCCCGCCAGAAAAAGCGGACCTTCGACCATCGCGGCAGCGCGCTCGACGGCCGCGGCAATCTCGCGCGTGATCTCGCAGATGCGCACGGCCGGGCATAGCGTGTAAGAGGGCATCGCCACCGCATAGCCGCTTTCAACCGATCCACGCGCGAGATGCGACCAAAAGCTCTTGTCGAGCGCCTTCCAGAATCCGCCATGGACGAAGACGACCAGGCCCTTTGGCCGGCCCTCCGGTTCAAAGAGATCGAAGCGGTTTCGTGCGCGCTCGCCATAGCCGACGTCGAGCATCGCGCGGCCGCTGTCTTGAAGTGCGTCGCGATAGGCCTGTGCGGGCTGCACCCACGCCGCCGGCCAGCGTTCGCCGCCCGGAATG
The DNA here is from genome assembly GCF_036924575.1 of Bradyrhizobium sp. AZCC 1577. Lineage (NCBI taxonomy): Bacteria > Pseudomonadati > Pseudomonadota > Alphaproteobacteria > Hyphomicrobiales > Nitrobacteraceae > Bradyrhizobium > Bradyrhizobium sp. AZCC 1577. The sequence continues at coordinate 3,018,881 of NZ_JAZHRQ010000001.1, read as the reverse complement.
TTCGGAGCATTCGCATAGGCGTCGTTCCAGTCGGAAATCTGATGAAAAATCACGCGGTTCGGCTTCCATTCGATCTTGTGGGCCGGGCCGATGTCCGATCGATGCCCGCAGGCAACCAGTCTATACTAGGAAGCGCATCTTCCGCCCCATAAATTTCAAGCTTGAAATAATTGATATCAGCGCGAATAATTCCAGGGGGCGCGGGCCAGGGAATGACATGACCGATTTCACGCGAACAAAATCCCTGTTCGCCATCCCGGATGGCGTGATCTATCTGGACGGCAATTCGCTCGGTCCCCTGCCCGTTGCAGCCGCCGATCGCGTCGGCCGCATGATGTCGGATGAATGGGGCAAGCACCTTATCAAGGGCTGGAACGTCGCCGGGTGGATGACGCAGCCGCGGCGTGTCGGCGACCGCATCGGCCGGTTGATCGGCGCTGCCGACGGGACAGTTGTGGTGGGCGATACGCTGTCGATCAAAGTCTACCAGGCGCTGGCCTCGGCGCTCGAACTCAATCCGTCGCGGCGCGTGATCTTGTCGGACACCGGCAACTTTCCTTCCGATCTCTACATTGCCAGCGGTCTGCTTGAAACGCTCGGCCGTGGCTACGAGTTGAAAGTCGTGGCCCCCGAAGACGTCGAAGGCGCCATCGACGAGACGGTCGCGGTGCTGATGCTGACCGAGGTCGACTATCGCACCGGCCGGCTGCACGACATGAGCGCGCTGACGCGCAGGGCGCATGCCGCCGGCGCCTTGACGGTCTGGGATCTGGCGCATTCCGCGGGCGCGATTCCGGTCGACTTGGAAGGAACCGAAGCCGATTTCGCCGTCGGCTGCACCTACAAATATCTCAATGCCGGTCCTGGCGCGCCAGCCTTCATCTATGTTGCGCCGAAGCACGCCGATACGGCGCGGCCAGCGCTTTCCGGTTGGATGGGTCATCATGCGCCCTTTGCCTTTGACCTCGACTATCGGGCCGGGCCGGGCATTGAGCGAATGCGAGTGGGTACGCCTCCGATCATTGCGATGGCCGCGCTCGACGCCGCCCTCGACGTCTGGGACGGCGTCAGCATGACCGACGTGCGCGATGCATCGATCGCGCTCGCCGACCTGTTCATCCGCGAAGTCGAACGACGTTGTCCCGAGCTGACGCTGGCTTCGCCGCGGAACGGAAAGCGGCGCGGCAGCCAGGTTTCATTTCGTCACCCGGATGGCTACGCGATCATGCAGGCGCTGATCGCGCGCGACGTGATAGGCGACTTCCGCGCGCCGGACATGATGCGCTTCGGCTTTACGCCGCTCTACATCGGAGAAGCCGAGGTTCGCGCGGCAGTCGACGTCCTCGCCGACGTCTTGACCAATCGCCGCTGGGATACCGCGGACTATCGCAAAAAGGCGCTCGTTACATGACTGGCAAGCCCGACGACTCCTCGCATGAGGCAGCCCAGATGTCGTTCGACGGGCGCATGTCCTACAGCGATTATCTGCATCTGGAACGCGTTCTGGACGCGCAAGAGCCGCTCTCGGACGCGCATGACGAACTGCTGTTCATCATCCAGCACCAGACTTCCGAACTCTGGATGAAGCTGGCCATCCACGAAATCCGTTCCGCCATCAAGGCGATCCGCCACGACCAGTTGCATCCTGCCTTCAAGATGCTGTCGCGCGTCGCCCGGATCTTCGAGCAGCTCAATACCGCCTGGGACGTGTTGCGGACGATGACACCCAGCGAATACACCGAGTTTCGCGATCAGCTCGGGCAGTCCTCGGGTTTTCAGTCGTACCAGTACCGCGCGATCGAGTTTCTCGCCGGCAATCGCAATTTGGCGCTGCTTGGCCCGCATGCCCACCGCGCCGACATCATGGCCAAGCTCGAGGAAATTCTCGCTGAGCCGGGCCTCTATGACGAGGCGTTGCTGCTGCTGGCGCGCAATGGTTTCGACATCGGCGAAGACGCGCGCCGAACCGACTGGCGCGTCACGCGCACGCCAAACGACGAGGTTTTGAAGGCCTGGAAGACTATCTATGCGTCGCCAGCGAAACACTGGATGCTCTACGAGCTTGCGGAAAAGCTGGTCGATTTCGAAGACTATTTCCGCCGCTGGCGCTTCAACCACGTCACGACCGTCGAACGCATCATCGGCCTGAAGCGCGGGACCGGCGGCACGTCGGGCGTCTTCTACTTGCGCAAGATGCTCGAAGTCGAACTTTTTCCGGAACTCTGGAGGCTGAGAACAGAGCTTTAAGACGACACCCGATAAGAAGGTTTCAGCGCGGCACCACCGCCGTCGCTTCGATCTCGACGCGGGCTTCCTTCTCGACCAGGCGCACTACCTGCACCAGCGCCATCGCCGGATAGTGCGCGCCGAAAATCTCGCGGTAGACGCGGCCGAGTTCTTTCAGGCTCGCGAGATACTCCTCGATGTCGACGACATACCAGGTCAGGCGCACCAGATGCTCAGGTCCGGCGCCGCCCTCGGCTAGAATCTCGGCGATGTTGGATAGCGTCTGGCGCACCTGCGCGACGAAATCGGGCTCCAGGCGGCCCTGCGTATCCCAGCCGATCACGCCGCCGGTCACCACGAGCCGGCCGTCGGCCGCTATGCCGTTGGCGTAGCCTTTCGGCATCGGCCAGCCGCTCGGCTGCAGCACTTGCGGGCCCGGCGGCGAGGTGTCGGTCGTGGGATGAGGCACCACGCTCAGTGTGGGGCCTTTGGGGGCGGTCACCGGCTTTTCTCCATCAGGTTAGAAATTATTCCGCGGCAACGCTTGGCGACGCCGGGCCGGCCGCAGCCATCTGCCTCAGCGCAAAGCGCCTCAGCTTGCCGGTCTCGGTCTTCGGCAGTTGCGCGACATATTCGATCGCACGCGGATATTTATAGGGTGCAATCGTCTGCTTGACGTGATCCTGCAAGGCCTGCGTCAGCGCAGCGTCGGCAGCAGCGCCGCCGGCCAGAACCACGTAAGCCTTGACGATCATGCCCCGCGCCTCGTCGGGCGCGCCGACCACGCCGCATTCGGCGACGGCGGGATGCGACAGCAGCGCCGCTTCGACCTCGGGGCCTGCGATGTTGTAGCCGGAGGAGACGATCATGTCGTCCGAGCGGGCGACAAAGGACAATCGGCCATTCGCGTCGCGGACAAAGGTATCGCCCGTCAGATTCCAGCCGTCGCGCACATAGTTCGACTGCCTTGCGTCGGCGAGATAGCGGCAGCCGGTCGGCCCGCGCACCGCGAGCTTGCCGATGGTGCCGGGCGGCAATTCGTTCATGTCGTCGTCGACGATTTTTGCCTCGTAGCCCGTCACGGGATGTCCAGTCGTCCCTGCCACCGCATCGCCGATCCGGTTAGTAATGAAAATGTGCAGCAATTCCGTGGAGCCGATGCCGTCAAGAATGGTCTTGCCGGTCTTGCGGGTCCAGCCTTCGAACACCGGCGCCGGCAATGTCTCGCCGGCGGAAACCGCCAGCCGCAGCGACGACAGGTCGGCGCCATTATCCATCGCCGCCATCATCGCGCGATACGCGGTCGGCGAGGTGAAGCAGATCGTCGCCTTGTAGGTCTCGATGATCTTGACCATCTCGGGCGGCGACGCGTTTTCCAATAGCGTCGCCGTTGCGCCGAAGCGCAGGGGGAAGATTGCCAGCCCTCCGAGCCCGAAGGTAAAGGCCAGCGGCGGCGAGCCGACGAAAACGTCGTCCTCTGTAACGTTGAGCACTTCCCTGGCATAGCCGTCCGCAATGATCATGAGGTCGCGATGGAAATGCATCGTCGCCTTCGGCTCGCCCGTCGTGCCCGAGGTAAATCCCAACAGGGCGACGTCGTCGCGCCCTGTCTTCACCGCGTTGAACCGGACCGGCTTGTTCAGCGCCACCCGGTCGAGCTCGGCATCATGGTTGGACGTGCCGTCGAAATTCACCACCTGCTTCAGGAAGCGGCTGGTCTTCGCGCACGCGACCAGTTCATCGGCGATGCGGCTATCGGTCAGCGCCAGCGCAATCTCCGCCTTGTCGACGATCTTGCTCAATTCACCGGCGCGCAGCATCGGCATGGTGTTGACGACGACGGCGCCTGCTTTTGTGGCCGCGAGCCACGCCGCGACCAACGCCGGGTTGTTGCCGGAGCGGATCAGGACGCGGTTGCCGGGCTTGACGCCGTAGTTCTCCACCAGCGCATGCGCGAGGCGGTTGGACCAGTCAGCCAGTTCCTTGTAGGTGCGCTGGCGGCCGTTGCCGATCAGTGCGATCCGATCGCCCCAGCCTTCTTCGACGACCCGATCGGTCAGTTCGACTGCGGCGTTGAGATATTCGGGATACTGAAATTCCGGCCGATCGAGCAGCAGATCCGGCCATTGCTCTGATGGCGGCAGATTTCGCCGCGTAAAATCGTCGACGTGCCCCGACGGGCCGAGAGACCGGCCAAGGGTCCGGCTGGGAGTGTTACCTGACATTTTTAATCTCCCCTCGCTTCCATCCATGAAAGGCTCGAGATCAATATCGAGGACGCCCGGCAACGCCGTCTCACAAATCATTTTAGGCTTAAAACAATTTTTCGCAAGGGTGGAATCAAGGGTGGAATCGCGTATTCCCACGGTAGAGATTAACGGCCGCGCGCCCCCTGCCGGGAACTCGCCCCATCAGGCGACCCGGTAGTCCGGCGCCGCGGCGAGGAAGCGGCCGTAGGCGGCGGCATCGGGCGGGGTAAATTTCTCCACCAGCGGATTGCGCCTTCGTCCGGATACGCCGATGTCGGCGAGCAATTCGTCAAAATGCTTGAAGTGATAGGGCGCGACGCACAGCCCGCCATAGACGCCGGCGGCCGGCCGCTCGACGCGCTTGAAACGCAGCATCATCTCGATGTTGTCGCGCATTTCCTTGGGCGTCGGCTGACGGATGAGCTGGCCGTCGGCATAGCGCACGAGCCAGTTCGCGGCGAGGTCTGCGCACAGCACTGTGCAGAAGCTGGAGTTGAAGCCGACGAATCCCATTTCGGGCAGGTCCGGGTTGGCAATCAGCCGATAGAGCCGATACTGCCCGTCGGGATCGATCAGTCTGTCCCGGTAAGCCTGCGGCAGGAACGGCACACCCAGTTTGTAGCCGATCGCGAGCACGGCCACATCGGCCTGGACGCGCTGCCCGCCGGTCATCACGATCGTATTGCCATCATAGCGCTCAAAACTGCCTCTGATAGCCTTGATGCGCTTGTCCGCGACCATCGCAAAGAATCCCGGTGTCGCGATCGGCACCGAGCAGTTGACGCCGTCTTCGATCCGCTCTTTCGGCACCATGTCGCATTTGCCGAGCTTGAGCTGAATTTTCAGAAGGCTCTCCAGCCCGCGCCAGTTGGCCCAGACGAGCGGCTTTGCCACCGCATGCGCGAACTGTGACATCGCGCCGATGCCCCAGCTCCGGAACATCTCCTCCTGCGCGCGGATGTAGAGAATGCGTTTGAAATTGACCAAGCCGCCGATGAAATAGGGAATCCGCCACACCGGCTCGCGGTACACCAGCGTCACTTCGGCCGCCCCGGAATTGACCGCGTTGACGGCGATATCGGTCGCCGACTTCGAGCCGCCGAGCACGACGATCCTGCGGCCTTTGGCAATCGCCGGGTCGTTGTATTGCGAGGAATGCAGAATGCGCCCGCCCTGCGCCTTGAAGGCGTCTTCGCCCGGCAGGCTGAGTATCTGCGGCTCATTGAACTGCCCGGTGCATACCGCGACGAAATCGAAGTCTTCATGACTGACGCCGCCGTCCGGCCCACGCAGATCGAGCCGCCAGCCCGGCGCAGAGTCGGGCCGACGATCCATTTGCACCACGGTCGTGTTGAAGCGGATCGCGCCGAGGAGATCGTTGTCCTTTGCGTATTCGGTCAGGTAGGCGTGGACCTGCGGACCCTTCGGCCATTCCGGATAGGAATCCGGCATGGCCTTGTCGGTGTAGCGGTATAAATCCTTCGGGCTCTGCGTTTGCACCTCGGGATAGGACCGCGCCGGTTCCCAGACGCCGCCAAGATCGCCGCTGCGCTCGACGAGCGTGATCTGATGTCCGCGCGCGGCGAAGGCTTTTGCGGCCGCAAGTCCGGATACGCCGGCGCCAATGACGCAGACTTTCTTTCGGCTGACCATGACGACGTCTCCAGCGAGGATGAGTTCAGGGAGCTATTCGTTGGCCTCGGGCGGCAAAAAGTTCACCTCATGCTGCGCCGAGATCCGGACCACCTCTTCGGGGTCGGTCAGATTGTGAAGCTGGTTGAACAGCGCTTCGAGCTTCTGCATCGGCGACACCCAGAACAGCGCGCGGGCCGGCTTGTCTGATTTGTTGAAGTAGCCATGCGGGATGCCGCGTGGCATCCGAACCAGGTCTCCGGCCTTGGCCTGCACCCAGACGCCGTCGAGCTTGAGATCGAGAACGCCCTCCTGCACCAGGATGAATTCATCCTGCGTCGGGTGAACGTGCACCGGCACGAATTGTCCGGGCTCGCTGTTGGTCTCGAAGGCGAAGGTTGAATCAGTCACGGCCTTGGGGAAGTAGACCTGACCGAGAATATTCCAGGTCTTGCCGCCGTAGCCGGTGCCGTTCTTGGTGATGCCTTTTTCGAGCGCGGCCATGTCGCCCTCCTCTCGCGGTTGGTGTGGTTGCGATGTCCGAAAAATAGTTCGTGCAGGCTGGATCGAGCCGAAGCGGCCGTCTAGCCGGAAAACGAATCCGGCCGGCTTCGCGCGAAATTTTTCAGATTGCTGCGGCGCAGAATGACGAGCAGACCGCGTTGCCTTCCGACCAGGCACCCACGACTACCAAATCGCCTTTCCAACCACGGCTCCGAGAGATATTATAGGCTTCAAATAATGCGGAGGGCCGGATCGTGGAGACGGGCACCAGCATTGTCAGGCATGACCCGACCGTCCGGCTGGCGGCGTTCAACCGCGTTTCGACCGGCAGCGTCGATGACGCTGCCGCCGCGATCGGCCGGATATTCTGCCCGCATCGACTGATGCCCGAGCGCGGGACATCAGCCGAATTCTTCGCGCTGCATAACAGCGCCGTCTTTGGCGGATTTTCCATCAACTACGTCGCCTATGGCGGGTCGGTGTTGATCGACCCCGGCTGCCTCGAGCGTTTCTTCCTGTTGCAAATTCCCGTGCACGGCTCGGCACGGATCCAGACGGCCTCGTGCGACATCGCAACCGCTCCCGGCGCCAGCGCCTCGCTGTTGTCGCCGACGATCCCGACGCGAATGACTTGGCGGAGCAATTGCGCCCAGATCATTCTGCTGGTCGACCGCCGCCTGATAGAGCAACGGGCCGCGGCATTATCGGGGCGGCCGGCAGGCGCGGTCGAGTTCGAGCACGCGGTCGACCTCTCCTCCGCAGCCGGCCGCGCGCTTCAGTCGCAGATTTTGGAGGTCGTCGATCTTGCCGAGCACCTCGGACCGCGAAGGCCACTTTCGCCGATAACAGCAGCCAGTATACGCGAGGCGTTGTTGGGTGCTTTGCTCCACGGTCAGCATCACAGCGCCAGCGACGCGATCGACCGGTTTGGCGGACGGGCCGAAACGCTGCCACAATCGTTGCGACGGGCGCGCGAGTTCTTATACGCGCACGCGGACGAGCCGCTCGATCTCGTGCGCCTTGCTGCAGCCGCAGGCACGGGCATCCGTGCGCTACAGCTCGGCTTCCGGCGGCATTTCGGCACATCGATTTCCGAGATGCTGCGCGACATCCGCCTCGCGCACCTCAACGTCAGACTGGCCGTCGCCTCCCCTAACGACAGCATCACCGATATCGCATTCGAGCTCGGCTTTACACACCTAAGCAGGATGGCAAGCGCCTATCGCGCCAAGTTCGGCGAAACGCCGTCAGCGACCATGCGCGGGATCAACTAGCGCCCGGCGACTCCTGCGCGATTGTTGTATTCGACCTCGTAGTCCACTTCGGCGCTCAACGGGTCACACTTCCGGTGTCAACTTCAGTCGCCCCGCGCTCTCGCGGATTTCTGCGCCGAAGTTTTGGTCTTGGCCAAGAGGCGCATCAGCTCGCGGACGTCCTTCGGTGTCAGGTCTCCAAAAATATCGGCGATCCATAACTCGTGTTCCGCCGCCATTTTGCGGAATTCGGCACGACCGGCCTTGGTCAGGCGGATCACCTGCACGCGGCGATCGACCTCCGAGGTGCGGCGGTCGAGATGCCCGGATTCGACCAGGCGCTCGACGAGGCCAGTGACGTTGCCATTCGAAACCATCATCCGCTTGGAGACATCGGACAGCGTCATGCCCTCCGGCACCTTGTCGAGCTGGGCCATCAGGTCGAACCGCGGCAGCGTGACGTCGAAGCGCTCGCGCAAGCGGCTGCGTACCTCGCCCTCGATCAAGGTCGTGCAGGTCAGGAGGCGAAGCCACAGCCTGAGTTCGTCGCCATGATGCTCCGGGAGTTCGACGGCCTTGGTCTCTGAATCGAGAGTCATGATCCTATCTTGTCTGCATTTTAACTTTCGGCGAGCTCGAACAGAGCTCAGCTTGGGATCATTGCCCAGATTTCTTTAAGTTTCAAGCAATTGGCGCATGGCTTGCATGGAGGCGTTGCGCTTGCGGGTGCCGTCGCCGTCAGAATAAGCTGCACCCCGAGCATTTGATGTAGCGTAGGTTTTGGCTGCAGGGCCGCCGAACGGAGGAATAATCATGAAGCAGTCGTTGAAACTGACAGGGCTTGCCGTTTTGCTGGGGTTTGCCGCCGCTCCGGCCGCAGCGCAGGAGAAGATCAAGATCGGCGTGATTACGACCTTGTCCGGCCCGGCGGCCGTACTCGGCCAGCAATCCCGCGACGGCTTCCAGCTCGCAGTCAAGGATCTCGGCGGCAAGATGGCCGGCAAGGACGTCGAGGTGATCGTCGTCGACGACGAACTCAAGCCCGATGGCGCCGTGACCAAGGCCAAGGGCCTGCTCGAGCGCGAGACGGTGGATTTCGTCGTCGGGCCGATCTTCTCCAACATCCTGCAGGCCATTCACCGGCCAGTGACGGGGAACAAGACGTTCCTGATCAGCCCGAACGCGGGACCGTCGAGCTATGCCGGCAAGGAGTGCAGCCCGTTCTTCTACGTGACCTCTTACCAGAACGACCAGGTTCACGAGATCCTCGGCAAGGTCGCCCAGGACCGCGGCTACAAGCGCATGTACGTGCTGGTGCCGAACTATCAGGCCGGCAAGGATTCGGCGGCCGGATTCAAGCTCGACTACAAGGGCGAGATCGTCGAGGAGAGCTATACACCGCTCGGCACGCTGGATTTCCAGGTCGAGCTGACCAAGATCGCCTCCTCCAAGGTCGATGCGCTGTTTACCTTCATGCCGGGCGGCATGGGCGTCGGCCTCGTCAAGCAGTACCGGCAGGCCGGCCTCGCCGACAAGATCCCGGTGCTGTCGGCGTTCACGGTCGACGAATCGACCCTGCCCGCGCAGCAGGATGCCGCCGTCGGCATGTTCGGCGGCGCCAACTGGGCGCCGAACATGGACAATCCCCACAGCAAAAAATTCGTCGCTGCTTACGAGGCTGCCTATAACAGCGTGCCCGGCACCTACGCGATGCAGGGCTATGATACGGCCATGCTGATCGACAGCGCGGTGAAGGCGGTGAAGGGCGATCTGAAGAACAAGGACGCGGTCTCGGCCGCGCTGAAGAAGGCCGAGTTCACTTCGCTGCGCGGCGACTTCAAGTTCAACGTGAATGGCTATCCGATCCAGAATTTCTATCTGACCAAGGTCGCCAAGCGTCCGGACGGCAAATTCCAGACCGAGATCGTCGAGAAGGTGTTTTCCAACTACGGCGATCGCTATGCCAAGGATTGCACGGCCGCGAAATAACAATCGAGAGGGAGCGACACTATGAAGACTGAAATCGCCGGCATTACCCGCGCCAACGAGGGAATCCAGGGAATTTCCTGGAGCATCCTCGGTCAGACCTATGTGCCGAAGAGCATCACCGAGCATTCCTTCTCCTGGCATGCGACGTTGCCGCCCGAGACTTTTGTGCCGCCGCACATCCATCCCGATCAGGACGAGTATCTCTACATCCTGGAAGGGCAGCTCGACTTCTTTCTCGACGGCGCCGATACGCAGGCGACACCCGGCGATCTGGTTCGCCTGCCGATGGGCAAGCCGCACGGCATCTTCAACAAGTCGGGACGGACCGCGAAGACGCTGTTCTGGGTCTCGCCGACACGGCGGCTCTACGACCTGTTCTGGGCGATCCACAACATGAAGGAGCAGAAGCCGGACGCGGTGGTGGCGCTGGCGGCCGAGCACAACATCCACTTCCTGCCGCCGCCTCCGGGGGCGTGAGTTACGCCCGCACCGCCGCGAGCCCGACCTGCGGCGCGGCGAAGCCGGCCTTCGACGCATAGCCGCGCACGATCGCTTCGCGCTGGGCGTGGCTCAACACCTTTTCGATATCGGTAAAGCCGTCCGGCGCCAGTTGCTCGACGGCGTCGATCACGCCCTCGGGGCCGCCGCGGCGGTTCGCGCGCACGATCTCCGCCGTCATCGGCAGGCGCTTCTTCTCATAGGCAACCAGCGCCTGGCGCGGATGTTCGGCGCGCGCCAGTTCATCGGCCAGTGCCCGCGCGTCGAGGATCGCTTGCGAGGCGCCATTCGATCCGACTGGATACATCGGATGCGCGGCGTCGCCGAGCAGCGTCACCCGGCCCCAGGTCCAGTACGGCAAGGGATCGCGGTCGCAGCACGGATATTCGTAAAATTCCGGCGTCGCCGAGATCAGGCTACGCACGTCGACATATGGCACCTTGAAGCGCTCGACATGCGGCATCAGCTCCTCGCGCTTGCCGGGCCGCGACCAATCCTCGCGGCGCGGCGGCGGCGAATTGCCGTCACCGATCTTCACCAGCACCGCCCAGTTGGTCAGCCGGCTCGATGGACTTGAGCCTTCCGCAATCGGATAGACCACGACCTTGGCATTCAAGCCGCCGGCCACGATCATCGAGCGGCCGGTCAGGAACGCCGGCCAGTCGCGCGCGCCGCGCCACAGCATCAAGCCGTTCCAGCACGGCGGTCCCTCGTCCGGAAACAGCATCTCGCGCACGCGCGAATGAATGCCGTCGGCGCCGACCAAAATATCGCCGCGCGCGGTTTCGACGTGGGAGCCGGTGCGGTCGAAGAAGTGCGCGACCACGCCGCCTTCATGCTGGGCAAACGCGCCGAGGCGGCAACCGGTGTGGATCGCCTCGTTGCCGAGCCGTTCCTCGACGGCGCGATGAATCACGCTTTGCAGGCGGCCGCGGTGGACCGAGAATTGCGGCACGTCGTGTCCGGCATCGAGGCCGCGCGGTTCGCGCCAGACCTCCTGGCCGTGGCGGCTGAGATAGTACAGTTGATCGGTACGAACAGCGGTAGCGTCGAGCCGGTCCAACAGGCCGAGGGCGGTTAGTTCTCTGATCGCATGCGGCAGTGTGTTGATGCCGACGCCGAGTTCGCGGATGGTGTCGGACTGCTCGAACACTTCGCAATCGATGCCGCGGGCGCGCAGCATCAGCGCGGTGGTAAGGCCTCCGATGCCGCCTCCGACGATGATCGCTTTCATGCGCGTAACTCCACTCTATTCTTCGACCTCTCTCCGCTGGCGCGGGGCGAGGGAACGATAGAGCCTGCCATCCGGCCTATTCGGCCGCAAGCGGCTTTGTCGCCTCGGCTTTCAGCTCGGCGCGGGTTTTCGGTTTAGCCTTAACCTTGAGGTCCTCGAAATCCTGCCGGTCGCGTACGCTGTTGCGGAAAATCTGTTCCTTGCCGGGCAGATATTGCGGCGGACAGGCAATGTCGGCGCCATACCAGGCCGCAGCCCGCATCGTGAAGAACGGATCGACCAGATGCGGCCGGGCGAGCGCGACGAGATCGGCGCGACCGGCGGCCAGAATCGTGTTCACCTGGTCTGCGGTGGTGATGTTCCCGACGCACATGGTCGCGACGCGGGCCTCGTTCCGGACCTGATCGGAGAACGGCGTCTGGAACATCCGGCCATAGATCGGCTGCGCGTCGCGCACGGTCTGGCCCGTCGAGACATCGACGAGATCGACGCCGGCTTCGGCGAAGGCGCGCGCGATCGCGACCGCGTCATCGCCGGTGATGCCGCCCGCGGCCCAGTCGGTCGCCGAGATGCGAACCGACATCGGCTTGTGCGCCGGCCACGCCGCGCGCATCGCCTCGAACACTTCGAGCGGATAGCGCAGCCGGTTGGCGAGCGTGCCGCCATATTTGTCGGTGCGCTGGTTGGTCAGCGGCGAGATGAAGCTCGCCAGCAGATAGCCATGGGCGCAGTGCAGCTCCAGCATGTCAAAACCGCAGGCCACGCCGCGCAACGTGGCCGCCACGAACTCTTCCTTGACGCGGCCCATCGCGGCGCGATCCATTTCGCGCGGCACCTGGCTGTCGGGGAAGTAAGGCAATGGTGACGCCGAGATCGTATCCCAGCCGCCCTCTTCCAGCGGCCGGTCCATCCCCTCCCACATCAATTTGGTTGCGCCCTTGCGGCCGGCATGACCGAGCTGCAGGCAGATCTTGGCGGCCGAATTGGCGTGGACGAAATCGACGATGCGCGTCCAGGCGGTCTGCTGCTCGTCGTTCCATAGACCAGTGCAGCCGGGCGTGATGCGCGCGTCGCGGCCGACGCAAGTCATCTCGGTGAAGATCAGTCCCGCGCCGCCGATGGCGCGCGAGCCGTAATGCACCAGGTGGAAATCGCCGGGCACGCCGTCTTTCGCCGAATACATGCACATCGGCGACACCACCGCGCGGTTCCTCACTTCCATCTCCCGCAGCCTGAGCGGCTGGAACATCGGCGCCGTCGGCTTGTCGAGGTCGACATCGAATCCTTTGGCGCGAACCTGCTTCGCAAACGCCTTGTCGACTTCGCGGACGAACTCCGGCGCGCGCAGCGTGAGGTTATCGTAGGTGATCGCCTTGGCGCGGGTCATGACGCCGAACGCGAACTGCACGGGATCGAAATCCCAGAAGCGGTCGACGTGCTCGAACCAGACCAGCGACACGTCGGCGGCGTGCTGGATCTTCTCGACCTCCTCGCGCCGCCCCTGCTCATAGGTCTGCAACGCGGCGTCGACGGTCGGCGCCTGCGCCATGGCGTCGGCGAGCGCAATCGCGTCTTCCATCGCGAGCTTGGTGCCCGAGCCGATCGAGAAATGCGCGGTCGCCTTGGCGTCGCCAAGCAGCACCATGTTGTCCTTGATCCAGCGCTGGCTGCGGATCATCGGAAAATTGCGCCACATCGAGCGGTTGATCAGTAGCGGATGGCCGTCGAGGAACCAGCCGAAGATTTCGGCCATGCGATCGGCGGACTCACGTTCGCTGAGGCCTTCGAGGCCGGCGCGGTGGAAGGTTTCGGCGTCGGTCTCGAAGATCCACGTCGAGCGGCCGGCTTCATACTGATAGGCGTGCGCGATGAACGGGCCCCACTCTGTCTCCTGGAAGATGAAGGTGAAGGCGTCGAGCGGCCGGGTCGAGCCCATCCAGGCGAATTTGTTGGAGCGCAGGTCGATCTGCGGCTGGAAATGCTCGATGTGCTTGTCGCGGAAGCGGCTGTTGATGCCGTCGGCGAGCACGATGAGATCGGTGTCGGCGAAACGGGCTTCGTCGTCGATATCGATTTCGAACAGCAATGTGACCCCGAGTTCGCGGGCGCGCTCCTGCAGGATCAACAGCAGCGTGCGACGCGAGCAGCCGCAAAAGCCGTTGCCGCCGACGCGGTGGACGGTGCCGCGGAAATGCACGGCGATGTCGTCCCAATAGGCGAATTCCTGGGTGATGCGGCGGTAGCTCGGCGGATCGTACTTTTCGAAATTGTCCAGCGTGGCATCGGAGAACACGACGCCGAAGCCGAAGGTGTCGTCGGCGCGGTTGCGCTCATAGACGGTGATCTCGGCCTGCGGCCGCTGTTTCTTCAAGAGGATCGCGGCATAGAGACCGGCCGGTCCGCCGCCGATAATCGCGATCTTCATCTACCGCCTCCGAAACAGGCTGTCGGGCTAGTTCCAAATTACTTTAAGCCTAAAGTAATTTCGGAGCAAGCCCCTGTTACCACCTCTCCGCCCTCATCCTGAGGAGCGGCCTTTAGGCCGCGTCTCGAAGGATGGGCCACGGGGCTGCATGGTTCGAGACGGCGCTAACGCGCCTCCTCACCATGAGGGGATGAATGGGCCTCAATTCCCCTGAAACACCGGGGTTCGCTTGTTCGAGAACGCCTCGAACGCCCTCGCGAAATCTTCCGTGGTCATGCAGAGCGCTTGCGCCACCGCCTCGGCCTCGATCGCTTCCTCCACCGACATTGCCCATTCCATCGCCAGCATACGCTTGGTCACGGTGTTGGCGAAGGTGGGTCCTTCCGAAATCTGCTTGGCCAGAAGCTGCGCCTGCGGCAGCACCGCGTCCGGCGTAACGATGCGGCTGAAGAAGCCCCAGCGCTCGCCCTCCTCCGCGGTCATGAAGCGGCCGGTGTAGAGCAGTTCCGACGCCCGTGATTGCCCGATGATGCGCGGCAGGATCGCGCAGGCGCCCATGTCGCAACCGGCGAGCCCGACCTTGTTGAACAGGAAGGCGACCTTGGCGCCGGTGGCGGCCAGGCGCAGATCCGAGGCCATGGCCATGATCGCGCCCGCGCCGGCGCAGATGCCCTCGACGGCGGCAACGATCGGCTGCGGGCAGGCCCGCATCGCTTTCACCAGGTCGCCGGTCATGCGGGTAAAGGCGGTCAGTCCCTTGGTGTCCATCTGGATCAAGGGGCCGATGATCTCGAACACGTCGCCGCCGGACGAGAAGTTGCCGCCCGCGCCTGTGACGACGATGGTTTTGACTTCGTCATCCATCGCGCAGGCGCGGAAGAAATCGGTGAGCTCGCGGTAGCTTTCGAAGGTCAGCGGATTCTTTCGCTCAGGACGATTGAGCGTCACCGTGGCGACGCGATCCACGACCGCCAGCACAAAATGTTTCGGCGAATAGTCGGCCAGCGGCAGCGTGACGGGGTTGGCAGGCTTGCTCATGGGATCTCCCTGAATTGCATTGTCGTTGACCGCTTAGACCTCGCCACCGGCAACCGCGATGGCCTGTCCAGTGATGGCGCCTGCGCCCTCGCCACAGAGCCAGAGCACGGTATCAGCCACTTCCGACGGCGCCACGAGACGTCCCTGCGGATTGTGCTTTGACAACTCCGCGATCGCCTGCTCGCGGCTGCGGCCGGTCTTCTTGATGATGTTGTCGATCGAGCCTTCCAGCAGATCGGTCTCGGTGAAGCCGGGACACACGGCATTCACGGTAACGCCGCTCTTGGCCGTCTCCAGCGCCAGCGAACGGACAAGGCCGATCACCGCGTGTTTCGCCGCGCTGTAGGCGCTGACATAAGCGTAGCCCTTGAGGCCCGCGGTGGAAGCCACCGCAACGATCCGGCCGCGGCGGCGCTCGATCATTCCCGGCAATACGGCTTGCGTGGCGTGGACCACGCCCATGAAATTGACGTCAATCATCCGCTGGAACAGCGTCGCGTCGGAGCGGCCGAACGGCGCGGACTCCGCCGCGCCGGCATTGGCAATGAGGATATCGATCGGCTGCCGCGCGGCGGCTTCCGCAACGGCCGACTTGACGGAAGCCTGGTCGGCGACATCAGCGACGGCTGCAAACCGCGCTGCGCCGGACGCAACCGCTTCATCCAATGTCGCGCGGTTGCGCCCGAGCACCGTTACCGTTGCACCAGCTTTCGACAGCGCCGCCGATATCGCAAGGCCGATGCCCCGCCCGCCGCCGGTGACGAGCGCATGGGAGGAACGCGACAATTGGGACATCGGTCAAGCCTCCAGGATCAGGGTTCAGCATATATTTTAAACTTCAAGCTTTTGCAAGGAAGGGGCGCGCATTCGTTGCGGCGGTCCGGTTGTCCCTGCGAACGCAGGGACCCATACTCCGCGGCGGAAATTATTTGGGTGCGCTGGTCGACGGCTTTCTTCAACAACGCAAGCCGGTGGTTATGGGTCCCTGCGTTCGCTCTAGGGCATGCACACTTGTTGCGCCGCAAATACTCATGAAAAGCCAAGGGTTTTTGCACTTCTCAAGTGTTGCGACGTAGTTTTGCTGCGCGCGCTCTCCACCCCACCGAAGCGCTGGATTCCGATCTTGCGCGAAAACGCCAGCCTCGATTCCAAAATTTCGATGAGCTCGCATCTTCGATTCTAAAATTGCATATGAAGCCTGAATCGCACTGCAACATGTGTGCATCCACTAGTGCGTTCGCTGGGACGACGATGGATGATGGGCACGTCGTTGACGCTCCTTTGCCAACCCTACGGCAGCTAAGCGCTATATAATCCCGTCTCTTCGCAGCGCTGCAATCGCGTCGGCGTCGTAACCGATGTCGGCCAGCACGCGATCGGTGTGCTCGCCGAGCGTCGGCGGGCGCGCGACGATTTCGCCTGGGGTCTCCGAAAGCCGCACCGCGGCGCGCGCCACTGGCGCGGGGTTCGGCAAGCCGGGATAATCGACATCCTGCATGAAACCAGTGGCGCGGATGTGCGGATGCTCCAGCGCCTGTTGCGGGCTCAGCACGGGACCTGCCGGAATCATCGCCTGGCCGAGCGTATCGATGGCTTGCTGCGTGGTGCGCTCGGCGCACCAGCGCGCCATTCGCTCACTGATAATGGGACCGTGATCGCCTCGCTTGATGTCGTCGGCGAAGCGGGGATCGCTGAGCCAATGATCCTCGCCCATCAATCTGGCCCAGCGGATGAACAGCGGATGGCCGGTGACCTGGCACAGCACCCAGCCGTCTTTGGTGCGGTAGATATCGGCGGGCGCCGCGGTCTGGCCGAGATTGCCCGTGGGCACGCGGTTGGCTGATATCACCGCCTGCTCGATCAGCATTGCGTTGGTGAAAGACAGCGCGGTCGCGAGCAGCGCGCCCTCGACGATCTGCCCGCGGCCGGATTTGCCGCGCTCGATCAGCGCGGCGAGCGTGCCGAAGGCGCAATGCAGCGCGGTGCCGAAGTCGATCCAGTTCACCGCGGCCCGGTACGGCGGATCGCCCTTGCCCGTCATGAAGACCGCGCCCGACATCACCTGGCCAACGCCGTCAAAGCCGACGCGATCCGACCATGGTCCCGGCCCGCCGAAAGCGGTCGCGGTCGTCAGGATGATGTCCGGCTTGATCGCCTTCAGCGAGTCATAGTCGAGCTTCATCGCGCGCAGCGTCTGCGGCGGCAGGTTGGCGACGACGACGTCTGATGTCGCAACCAGTCGGCGCATCACCTCCTGGCCTTGCGGCTTCATCGGATCGAGCGTGATGCATTTCTTGTTGCGGTTGACCTGCAGGAACAACGCGCCCTCGCCGCCTTCGCCGACCGGCGCCACGAAACGGTCCTCGCTGCCGTCGCGCTTTTCCACCCGGATGACTTCCGCACCGAACTCCGCCAGCAATGTCGCGCAATACGGCCCCGCGATATAGCGCCCGAAATCGAGGACACGAATGCCCTCCAGAACTCCCCCCATCGGTCTTTTTCCTTGTCTGACTGCTCGATTGTCACGAGCCTTCTATCATGTTGATGAATGAATGGGACGGCCATACAATCACTGATCCCTTTCGAACGGAACATCCCTAAATGACCCCGACTGCACAACGGCCCTATCGCGGCGTCTTCCCCGTCGCTCCGACCATCTTCGACGATCAGGGGGAGCTCGATCTCGAAGGCCAGCGGCGCTGCATCGATTTCATGATCGACGCCGGCTCGAACGGCCTGTGCATTCTGGCCAATTTCTCCGAGCAGTTCGTCCTCACCGATGCCGAGCGCGAAAAGGTGATGGTCGCGGTGCTGGAGCACATCGCCGGCCGCGTGCCGGTGATCGTGACGACGACGCATTTCGGTTCACGCATCTGCGCCGAGCGCAGCCGCCAGGCCCAGGACGCGGGCGCGGCGATGGTAATGATCATGCCGCCGTACCACGGCGCCACTTTCCGCGTGCCGGAAAAGGCTATTTTCGAGTTCTATCGCACCGTCTCCGACGCCATCGACATTCCCATCATGATCCAGGATGCGCCCGTTGCCGGGACGCCGCTTTCGGTCGACCTGCTGGCGCGCATGGCGCGGGAAATTCCGAATATCCGCTATTTCAAGATCGAGGTGCCGATGGCGGCGGCGAAGCTTCGCGATCTGATCGCGGCCGGCGGCGACAGCATCGAAGGTCCCTGGGACGGCGAGGAAGCGATCACGCTGATGGCCGATCTCGACGCCGGGGCGACCGGCGCCATGACGGGGGGCGGCTACCCTGATGGCATCCGGCAGATCATCGATCCCTATCTCGCAGGCCGCCGCGAGGAAGCGATGGCAGCCTATGCGCGCTGGCTGCCGCTGATCAATTACGAGAACCGCCAGTGCGGCTTGCAGGCCGCCAAGATCCTGATGAAGGAAGGCGGCGTGATCGGTTCGGACGCGGTTCGTCATCCGCTGCAAAGGGTTCACCCGGCGGCGCGCGCCGGTCTCATCGAAATCGCCCGCCAGCTCGATCCCGTGGTGTTGCGCTGGGGGCGGTAGATCGCCACCGTCAGCCGGCACCGCTCTTCGGCACTGTATAGCCGCCTGCTCATCACGACTTGATCGAGGAACGTCGCCGCTTCCTGCGCATTGAGGCGTAGAGACGCGGGACGGTTCGTCATGAGCCATGTGAGTTGCAGGCACGACACGAAGCCTGAGCCAGCCAACGGACAGCCGGATGCTTCAGGAGCTCCAGGCGATCGGGGCCGCGGCCGCCGTGCGGTGTCTCCGTGGCAGATTCCCTGGAGAGGGTGGAAGGATATCCTGATCAGGACCTATCAGCAGGTCGGCGAAGACCGGCTGCTCGCCGTTGCCGCAGGTGTCGTTTTCTATGGCCTGCTTGCCCTTTTCCCGGCAGTCACCGCCCTCGTCTCGTCCTACGCGCTGTTCGCCAAGGCAAGTACGATCAACGATCACATGACGATGCTTGCGGGCATCCTGCCAGAGGGCGCGCTCGGCATCGTCAGAGATCAGGTCAATCGCGTACTGGCCAAGGGCGAGGTCACGCTGGGGCTGGCGTTTCTGTTCTCTTTCCTGCTTGCCGTATGGAGCGCCAATGGCGGCATCAAGGCTATCATCGATGCGCTCAATGTGGTCTATGACGAGGACGAGAAGCGCGGCTTCTTCAAGCTCAATGCGGTTTCCCTCGCACTCACCTTTGGCGGACTGGTGGCGGTGCTTCTCACCATCGGTTCCGTGGTCGCGCTTCCGATCGTTCTGTCCACGATCGGGCTCGGAGCCGTCACCGATGCGCTGTTTCGATTCGGACGCTGGCCTGTCCTGGTCCTGATGATGCTGTTTGGCCTCGCGGTGCTCTACCGGTTCGGACCAAGCCGCCGCTCGCCGCAATGGCGCTGGCTGAGCGTCGGCAGCGTGGTTGCAACGCTGGCATGGCTTGCGGGATCGGCCTTGCTGTCGTTCTACCTTTCCAATTATGCAAACTACGACGCGACGTACGGCTCGCTCGGGGCCGCGATCGGCTTGATGATGTGGATGTGGATGTCCACGATCGTCGTGTTGCTCGGTGCCGAACTCAATGCGGAGATCGAGCATCAGACCGCAGCCGACAGCACGGAGGGCGGAAACAAGCCGTTGGGCCAGCGTGGGGCGAAGATGGCCGACACGGTCGGAGAAGCGAAATCATAGGCGCAGAAGCGCAATGTTCCTGTTTTTCTCGAACAGGCTGGGATGTCTTGGCTCGCTGTTATTTTCGGCTGCCGTGACCGTCGGCCTGCTTTTTGCGCTCGGCGTTCTGCGTTTTTGATCGCTAAAATTGCGCAGCGCTGAACTGGAAATCAGAGTTGAAGCCATTACATCAAGTGCCCGCTCACATTGATTCCCGCCGTGAAGAAATACCTCGTCATTTTCCTTCTGCTCATGCTCGTTCCCATGGCTGTTTCCGCCGTGAAATACCTGCTCGGCGACAGGCGCGCGAACTGGCAAACGGCGGACCGTTCAAGCGCCGGGCTTCTTGCCAAAGCTTCCGAACACACCGATGCCGTGATCAGGGTGTTCGCGGCACGAACCGTACGCTGGCGCGGGATATTCGCGGTTCACACCTGGATCGTCGTGAAGGAGCGCGGGGCCAGCCGTTACAGCCGCTACGATTACACGGCCTGGGGTGAACCGATCCGGATCGACGGATTCCAGGCCGACGGGCGCTGGTTCGGCGAGATTCCCGAAACGGTCGTCAGCCTCGATGGTCCGAAAGCGGAAGCGCTGATTCCCAAAATCCGCTCGGTCATCGAGACTTACAAGTTTCGGGCCAATGGAGATTACAGCGCCTGGCCGGGTCCGAACTCCAACACGTTCATCCAGGCGATACTGGATGCCGTTCCGGAGCTTGAAGCGGTGTTGCCGCCGACGGCGATCGGCAAGGATTATCCTTACCACGGCAATTGGGCCGGCTTCACGCCGTCGCGGACCGGCGTGTTTGCTTCGCTCGGAGGTTATCTTGGGCTGACGATCGGATGGGTCGAAGGCATCGAACTCAATCTTTTCGGAGGCGTTCTCGGCTTCGATATCCGCCGCCCCGCATTGAAACTGCCGGGCGTCGGCCGGCTCGGGCTGCCGCTTGGCCCGTGACACAATATTTGTCACTGGACGAGATGGGATTGATTTCAATCGATAGGGAACCTTCGTTTCGATCAAACGTCGAAAATCGGGAGCATCGACATGACCGACGAACAGACCTTTGCATCACTGCTCGGCAAGGCCGCGATTGCGGTTTGGGGTGACATGCCCCGGGACATTCAGGAGGCGCTGTTCGAAACCGCGATGCGCAACCGCTCCGAGTTGCGTCACGATCTGGCCGTGCTGCTGCATGAGCGCCACCCCAGAACGCAGCACCCGGCCAAACCCGACTGAGCAAACCCACCTGACTCACACCTCTATTCCGGAAACGCAACATCCGCGATGACGGGAAGATGGTCCGAATAGGAGCGCGCCTTGCGATCGGTCCAGGCCGAACGGATCACGAGATCGGGCGAGGCGTAGATTCGGTCGAGTCGCATCATCGGCAGGCGCGCTGGAAATGTCCGTAACCGCGTTCGGACCGGGCAAATCCGCGCCAGCACGCCCCGCACCGATTTCACCCAGAACCAGTCATTGAAATCGCCGAGCACGAGCGTCCGCGTCGGCTGCACCAGCCCGGCCAGGGCATGCGCCTGGGCGTGCCTTTCATGGATGCTGAGGCCGAGATGTGTGGCGATGACCCTCACCTCGCCATGATCAGACAAAATGCGTGCGGCAATGGCCCTGCGGGGCTCCCGCTCCTGATACGAGACGTCGGAAATTTTCGGGGGCTCGGCGAACGGCCAGCGACTCAACAGCACCTGTCCGTAGTCGCCGTCCTCGGTGACGATCGATCGCGCATCGACGCTGTGGTCGCCGACGGCTTTCGCCAGAAGGGCAAAGGGATCGTCGGTTCTCCCGCGCGAATCGACCTCCTGCAGGGCCACGATATCAGGCGACCAGCGGCGAATGACGGAACAGACGCCATCCAAATCAAACCCGGGATTGAGGTGGAAGATGCCGTGAACGTTCCACGTCATGATGCGAACCGTAGCCATCACGTTCTTCGCCCCGCCAGCCAGGTCACCAGGAACTGCACGCCAAGGCACAGCGCAATCCAGGCGAGGATCGCCAGCGCCAGCAGCAGCACATTGATCCAGGAGGCGTTTCGCGCCAGATCCGCGATCTGCGCGCCAAGCGCGGCCATGACTGCGATTCCCGGCGCCATGCCGAGCACGGTGCCGAGCACAAAATCGCGCAGGCTCAATTTACTGGCGCCCGCCACCACATTCACGATCGAGAACGGAGCGATCGGCACCATCCGGATCATAGCGACCGCCATGACCCCTTTGCCGATAATGCTGCTCTGAACCCGGGCGGCCCGGCGCCCGAGCAGCCGCTGCAAGCGCGCTTGGCCCAGCACGCGGCCGATCGAGAACAGCGTGAGCGCGCTGAGCAGCACGCCGGCGCTCGCGCTCAAGAAACCCATCCACGGCCCGAGAGCAGCCGATGTTGCGGCGATCAGTACCAGCACCGGAAAAACCACCAGCCCGCCGACGACGAAGGCGGCAATCGCAAACAGCGGCGCGAATTGCGACCGTGCGGGGTGCGAGATGATCGAGGAGACGAAGCCGACATCGGCGAAATCGCGCAGCGATGTGTACTGCCAGGCCAGCGCCAGGCCGGCGAGCGCCGCAGCGAGGCCGGATACGGCCAAAATGGTTCTTGCCGTCCACATGCGATTGGCGGCGCGGTCGAGGTGAAGCGGTTCCCTGGGATCGGCTACCGGCTGCACCATGACCGCCACGCCGCCGACCGACGCGGCCGGATCGATCGGCTGCAACGATTTCGGGACGTCGTCCTCCGCCAGGCGGTCGAGAAATCCGAACAGGTCGGCTTCGTGGCGTTCGATTTCGCGTTCATCGACGCCGCAGAAATGCCCGATCAGACTACGGCGAAGCCAGGCGAGATATTCACAATGCGCGTCGGAAGTGGCCTCGAAGGCCAGGTCGCATTCGGTGTCCGCCCCCATCGAACGATTGTTGAGGTTGGCCGATCCCACGCGCAGGACGCGATCGTCGACGATCATCACCTTGCTGTGCACCATGACCGCGGCCGCCTGCTCGGCATCGCGCGTCGATGGATAGACAAAGCGGACCCGGTCCATGACGCCTGCCGATACGAACCGGGCGATAAATCCGCCGCGCCCGCTCTGCATGGCCTGCGATTCGAACCAGGACGAATGCATCTTCGGCATGACGATCAGGACGCGAAGCTGCGGCACGTCCAGCAACCGCTGCGCCAGGAGGCGCGCGATGTCGGTGGCGCTGGTGAACTGGTTTTCGATATAGATGAAGCGGTCGGCCGCATTGATGGACGCTTCGAACAGCCGCGCGACTTCGTTCACGCCGCCACTGCGTGCGGTGGCTATCTCGGTCCGGGCGATGCCCACCGTCATTCCCCGGCACTGCACCGGGACCGAGGCCGGCCAGCGCTCGCCCTTGGTCGCTGCGGGTCTTTCGACCGTGCAGCCGGCGGCGTGCCATCTGTTCTCCGCCACTTCCGTCAGACTGGCCGCAGCTTCGCCATCCACCATGCACTGCACGTCGTGAAACGGCGGATAGGGTTTGCCGTCGGGATCGGTACGAAGCGGATGATGCGCCTCATGCGCACTGGTGTCCCAGCGCCGGATCGTCAGGTCGAGACCGCCGACGAAGCCAAGCGCACCGTCAATGACGGCGATCTTCTGATGCTGCGCTGAGCCTAAGGGAAGGCTGGAGTCGAAACAAAAGCGCAGCCGGTCCGACGCGTGCGCCGTGAACTTGGCGGCCGAATTCCACTCCCGCTCCGCGGCATAGAGGGCCGGGAAATTCCAGATAAGGATGTTGATCCGCAGATCGGGCTTCGCCTTTAGCAGCGCTTTCAGAAACGCACCGAGCTCTTGCGGATAGCCGTCGTCGGCGTACCCGGAGGGCCCGACAAACCGGGTCTGGCTGTGGATGTCCCAGCCGATGATGTACACCTGCCGGGTTGCGAGCAGCAGCGCTTCCCGCAAAGCGGCGAAATATGCGGCCGCATCATTGAGGATTGTCAGCCGCCCTGCCTTGCACCTTCTCCAGACGGTTTCGCCAGGAATGAGGATGGATGAGCTTTGCAGCAGACGGCACCTCGGCAACAGGATGAGAAAACCCGTTCGGGATCACGAACGAATGTTCGCCCGACGCCAATCCAACGATCTGCAGCCGCGACAGTTCCAGCCAGGCGGAACTTGCCTCCGTCCCGCCGCCTTCGGCGCGCCGTTGAATCACCAGACACGCGCGTCAGCGACGATTGCGCCTATCGGTGAGATCCGGGGGCGTAGTGTTCCGGCCCGTGCTGGAGACGCTTTCTTCCTCAACCACCGGTTCGATGTAGGTGCTGTGCAGCGAGATCGGCGACTTGAAGCCGTCGAACATGATGCGGACAGTGCTGCGATAGCGGCCGGAGCCGATGGTCACCCCTTCCCGACCGGCGAACTTTGGGCATCGCGCCGCCCCGAGTGCGCTCATCCTGACGCGTGTCCGTTCAGGCAACGGAGTCCGGTGATCGGGTGGCTGTTTGGGCAATCGCATCCTTGGGCCAAGCGCCTTCGCCGGTTCATCTATCCGCCGGAGAGGAAATACGTTCGGTCTCGAATGCATGGCGAGAAATCCACCGGCGCACCATGCGCCGGCAGTCGATGATTGCCGGCCGCAAGCCGAGCAATACCCCGGCTGGGCCGGCATCTCGCGCTATTGCGGAGGCCGGCTTGGTCAGAATGACGCCACACGTTCGCCAACAACATGCACGCATGCGATCAGTCGCGGCATCTTGCGATATTCAACCATCGACACAGGCTGTGCTTTGGAGATTTGAAAATGCAGATGAGGCCGGGACGACGGCCCGACGTCGCCGGGTCGAGCCTAGGCGACTTTGGTAGGAAGGCCTTGCGGCTGCGCACCGCCGCAGACATGCGCGAGGCCGACAACGATACCATCGTACCTGCTTCGTCAGGGCAGGCGTACGTATCGAAAGATATATCAGCCAGGTTGCGAGGTACGGCTTTTTGCAGTCGAGGAATGAGAAAACACGCTTTAATGACCAGTTTTTGACGACATTCGGTCACATTCGGGCTGCTTGGCATCCCCCGTTAACGAGGGTAAAGTTTCTTTTGAACAATTAAGATACAGAGTGAACTAATTCACAGTAACTATGAGCGGTTCTGAAGGAATCTAGTATTAAAATCCGGGGGCGCGTTATGTCAGTCCCACGCAAGAAGACTGTATTTATTGTAGACGCAATGGCCTTTCGACGAGCTCGAGCAGAGAGCTTCTTAAGTTCCTGGGCCAGCAACGAACAGGTCGAACTGATTTCGC
The DNA here is from genome assembly GCF_036924575.1 of Bradyrhizobium sp. AZCC 1577. NCBI lineage: Bacteria > Pseudomonadati > Pseudomonadota > Alphaproteobacteria > Hyphomicrobiales > Nitrobacteraceae > Bradyrhizobium > Bradyrhizobium sp. AZCC 1577. The sequence continues at coordinate 2,993,895 of NZ_JAZHRQ010000001.1, read as the reverse complement.
TCGATCCCGATGAGGCGCACAGAAGGCTTATCGAGCGGAGCGAATGCGAGATGCTGATTTACAGCGTCGGCACCTCCTCTCCCCACGAGGTCTTCACCGAGATACAGGTGTTGCATACCCTTCGCCGGGAAGCGGCACTCGCCATCATCTCCGACGATGAACATCCCGCCACCGTTGTCGCGGCGATCCGTTGCGGAGCCCGGGGCTACTTCAGCAATTCCATGGCACCCGAGCTTGCGTTGCACGCCCTTTCATTCGTCCTCCATGGCGGCACCTACTTTCCGGCGACCGCCATACTGGCCAGCCAGACCTTCAGCCCGCCGGAGCCTGAACAACAGACGCAGGCGCCCCCTCTCGGGCCAGAGGACGGTCCTTACGACCAGCAAGGGCCCCTCTTCGACGGTAAGGCGGTAAGCGTGCAGCGCGACCATGGCCTAAACGGCGCGCGGAACGCGCCCGAGTTTACCGAGCGGCAGTGCGCGGTGCTCGCTTGCCTCTGCCAAGGCGATCCCAACAAGGTGATCGGTCGCAAGCTCGGCATGACCGAAACGACGGTGAAAGTCCATGTCCGCGAAATCATGCGCAAGCTGGGCGTGAGCAACCGGACCCAAGTCGCGATCGCCGGGGCGCGCGTCTCCTTCGACAGTCCCGTCGCACTGATTACTCCGGATTCAGCCATGACGGTCAGGTCATCCATATCTCACTAGCGATTGATTTTCGGCATTGCGCCGGTTGCCATTTCATCGCTCCTGCCGGAACTCGCGGCAATTTCTCGATCTGTCGGCCAGCGCATCCTCGCTACGGGAAGCGGCGGCATCCTATTGCAATGCCACAATATATGATTATCGTCATATAACAGCGATCGAACAGGAGGACCCCGCAATGGCCGCAAGCCCCGATCCCGTCGTCATCCTTTCCGCCGCCCGCACGCCGCTTGGCCGGTTCATGGGCGAATTGTCCCCCTTCAGCGCGCACAGGCTCGGCGCTCACGTGATCGGCGCGGCGCTGGAACGGGCGAAACTCGCGCCGGAGCGGATTGAGGAGGTGTTCATGGGCAACGTGCTGCCGGCCGGACAGGGCCAGGCGCCGGCACGCCAAGCTGCGCGCGGCGCCGGACTGCCTGACGCCACCGGCGCCACCACGGTCAACAAGGTGTGCGGCTCCGGCATGAAGGCGACGATGCTGGCGCACGATATCATCAATGCCGGTTCGGCCTCGATCGTGCTATCCGGCGGCATGGAGAGCATGTCGAACGCGCCCTATCTGCTGGCCAAGGCGCGCGGCGGCTATCGCGCCGGGCACAACCGGATCATCGATCACATGCTGATGGACGGGCTGGAAGACGCCTACGAAACCGGCCGCTCGATGGGCGACTTCGGCGAGGCTACCGCGGAGGCCTATCAGTTCACCCGCAACGACCAGGACGCCTACGCGATGGAGACCTTGACCCGCGCCCGCAAGGCGGTCGAGGGCGGCGCGTTCAGGGCCGAGATCGCGCCGATCACATTGTCCGAGAAGGCGGGTCCGCGCGTCATCGCCAATGACGAGCATCCGCTCAAGGTGGATCCGGCCAAGATTCCCGGATTGAAGCCCGCGTTCCGCGGTAACGGCACCATCACGCCGGCCGCCTCTTCCGCGAATGCCGACGGCGCCGCCGCGCTGGTTCTGGCCAAGCGCTCGCTCGCCGATCGCGACGGGCTACCAGTGCTCGCCGAAATCAAGGGTCACGCCACCCACAGCCAGGAGCCGCAATGGTTCACCACCGCGCCGATCCCGGCGATCCGCAAGCTGCTCGACAAGGTCGGATGGACCGTCTCCGACGTCGACCTGTTCGAGATCAACGAAGCGTTCGCGGTGGTGGCGATGGCGGCGCAGAAGGATCTCGGCATCGCGAGAGAAAAACTCAACGTCAATGGAGGCGCCTGCGCGCTAGGCCACCCGATCGGCGCCACCGGCGCGCGTCTGATCGTGACGCTGCTGCATGCGCTGGAAGCGCGGAACTTAAAGCGCGGTGTCGCTGCGCTCTGCATCGGCGGCGGAGAAGCGACCGCGATCGCCGTCGAGCGCGCCGCGCGCTGATCGGGCCGTCGGAAGGACTGCGAGCGGCGCGAAGGGTGTCGCTCGCCGTTTTCGGGGCCACCTTCAAGCTGCCAGGGCGGCATGTCTCAAGCGCCTTGTCGCCGCACGCCTGACCTTTTCGAAGGCCAAAGCTTCGATCTGCCGCACGCGCTCGCCGGAAATCGACAGTTCACGCCCGAGCTCTTCCAGGCTCGGCGGATCCTCGCGAAGCCGCCGGGCCTCGAACACGCGGCGCTCCCGCACCGTCAGCACATCAAGGGCCGAATGGAGCGCCCTCGCCCGTTGCCCGCCCTCATCCTGTTCGACGATCATCGCCTCCGCGTTCGGCGAAGGGTCGACCAGCCTCGCTTCCCATTCGGTAGGCCCGTCTTCATCGACGGATGCATTCAGGGAAAGGTCGCCCGTCAGACGGCTGCTCATCTCGATCACATCGCGAACGGGGACCGCGAGCTCCCGCGCGACGGCCTCGGCCACCTCCGGCGTAAGGCCCGTCCTGTCGCCTCCGAACTTGCGCATGGCGCGCCTGAGGCCAAAGAACAGCTTCCGTTGAGCTGCCGTCGTCCCGATCTTGACCAGCGAGCGCGACCGCAGAATGTAATCGTGGATCGCGGCCTTGATCCACCACAAGGCGTAGGTGGAGAACCTGGCGCCACGGCCCGGCTCGAAATGCGAGGCCGCGATGACAAGGCCGAGATTGGCTTCCCCGATCAGATCGGCAAGCGGCAGGTCGTATCGCTGGTAGCGGCGCGCGACCTTGGCCGCGAGCCGGAGATGGCTGGTGACGAGCGCATCGGTAGCGCTTCGGTCTCGGTGCTGCTGCCAGCGCCGGGCAAGCTGCTGCTCGCGCGTCGGTTCAAGCAGAGCGTATCGCCTGATGAGTGCGGCATATTCATCGACGATATCTCGCGATCTGTCGACAGTCAGCGGCTCGCGCCTGTCTGACAGTATCGTCGTGCTGTGGGCGTTCATGGGTGGCTCCAATCCATCGGGTCCGGCAGAGAGACCCTAGGGACGGCACCGCGATGCCGCCATTAAATTGGAATTGAGGAATCTAAATTCGCTGTTAGCGTCCGTGCCGCTCTGGTCTCGATTTCAAAATCGCACGATTTCGCTCGAGGCTCGCGAAACCTCGATCGATGAGCATTCGCGCGCTCGTGCGAATTCGAAACGACCGCTCCCTCTGCAAACGCTTTGCAAGACGGCTCAAGACCAGTTGAGCTTTGTAAAAGGCAATTTAGTGGGACGAGGTCGCGCCCGCCCTACATCTCCGTCATGCATCCGCTGCCTGGATGCAGCCTCAAGCGAGCAGTTCGCATTCGAAAAGAACACGCGCCCGTTGCGGCATGTGACTGCGCATGCGCGTCCAGCGAACTGCCGCGTAGATGATACGGAGAAAGACAATGACCTCGATCAAGACCATCGCTGTCGCAGGATTGCTGTCCATGGTGGCCGCAGCGCCTGCCTTCGCGCAAGAAGCCATCCAGGAGCCGGGCAGTTTTGCATTTTTCTATCCGAATCTGGACGTGCTGAATGGCGGTGCACCCACGCCGGCCTACCGGATGGAAGGGCTGCCGCCCTCGGTGATGCAAGCCTATAACGAAAGGGAAAGCGGCATGGCCGGCCCCAGCGTCTGGCAGCATCGGCGTGTACACCACGCATCCCGCGCCGAGCATGATGACCGCCGGCATGGGTGACGTTGGCGGACCTATGTCCGGCCACCTTGCTCATCGGGGCAAACGATCTCCACCCGGCCTCCCGGGCCGGCGTGGATGATCAGGCGAAAGCCGTGCAGCTTCACGATTGCCGAGACCAGGTTGAGTCCAAGGCCGATGCCCGGCGTGTTACGAATCTTGTCCGAGCGATAGAACCGGCGCAACACGGCTTCGTGCTCCAGCGCGCTGATCCCCGGACCCGTATCTGTCACACGCAAGATGGTTTCGCCCTCACCGCGCAGCAGCGCAAGCTCGACCCTGCCGCTCCGGGGCGTGAACTTGATGGCATTGTCGACGAGATTGGCCACCGCCTCCAGCAGCAGGTCGCGATCGCCGCGCACGGAGAATTTGTCGGCTATGTTCACGCTCAGCGCGATCTGCTTGTCTTCGGCGATCGGCTCGTACATGTCGCAGACCTCGCGCAGCATGTCGCCGAGCGCAACGTCGCCGAAGGCGGACGAGCGGCGGCTGTTCTCGATCTCGGCGAGCCGCAACAGCGCCGTGACGATCGACAGCGACTGGTCGATGCCGGCGATGGCCTTGTCGACAACTTCCTGGAGTTGCTCCAGGGTCGTCGCGTTGGTACGGCCGCGCTCGAGCGTCAGACGAGCGCGCGTCAGCGGCGTTCGCAAATCGTGGGCGATGTCGTTGCCGACGCCGGCCAGCGCGTTGATCGTGGTCTCCAACTCATCGAGCATGCCGTTGACGATGGCGGCGAGCCGCGAGAACGGTTCATCGACGTTCTTGTGCGGCAGCCGCTCGCGTAGATCTCCGGCGATGATGCGCTGGACCCGGAAGTTGACCTCCTCGACCCGCCTGCGGGCACGCGCGCTCAGCCAGGCGCCGGCCAACAACCAGAGACAGAACGCAGGCAACAGGCCAAGCGCCAGCGCCGCTCCGACGACCCTGAAGACTTCCGCCGTTTCGTCGACGTTTCGCCCGACCAGCAATATGTCGCCGTTCTCGAGGCGCCGCGCGACGGTTCTAACGGATGTCGCACCGGCTTCCTTGTCATCAAGGCGCACCAGCGGCATGCTCCGCGCCGGTGCCCCGATGTCGAGCCCGTCCGGCAGGGCTGCGACGTTGCCGGCCAGCCGATTCCCGTTCGCGTCGAACACGCCGGAGAACTGAACGCCGCGGGAATCCTGCCCGAGATGATCATTGAGCGCACCGATCAGACGCTCGCGCGGCAATCCGGCAAAGAAGCCGATCTGCGTCGTGATCATGCGATCGGATCGCGCGATCAGGTAGTCGTCGATCCTGATGTAGATGAAACCGAACAAAACCGTGACGAAGATCGCGAACAGGCCCGCCAGCACGGTGGTCCAGTGGAACGTCTTCGAGCGAATGAACTGCAACTGAAGCTTCCCGGCCTGCCGTTCGATCACCTTGCCGGCCCAACGGCGCGGGCGCCCGGCAAGGCCGCCAAAAGTCGGTCAAGGCACGGCACGAAGAATGAATCCTGCGCCGCGGACATTTTGAATCATCGGGGCGTCGCCCGGACCGTCGACCTTGTGCCGCACGCGGCCCATATGAACGTCGACCAGGTTGGTGGCGGGGACGAACTTGTAATTCCAGACCTCTTCGAGCAGCATCGCGCGCGTCAAGAGCTGGTCGCTCCGCCGCATCATGTATTCGAGCAGGCGAAACTCGCGCGGCAAGAGATCGATCCTGCGCTCGCCGCGTTTTGCCGTCCGCTCGATCAGGTCGAGCTCGAGTTGCCCCACCCGCAAGTTGGTTTCCCGCGTTTCCGGCGGGCGGCGCAGCAACGCCTCTATGCGCGCGACGAGTTCGACGATCGCAAACGGCTTGGTGAGATAGTCGTCACCCCCCATCCGCAATCCGCGCACGCGGTCATCGACCGCGCCAAGTGCGCTCAGCACCAGCACCGGCGTGCGCACCTGATCTTTCCGCAAGGACTCGATGACGGTGAGGCCATCCATTCCCGGCAGCAGGCGGTCGACGATCATGGCGTCCGGACGCAGGTCGCGCGCCTTGGCAAGGCCATCGAGCCCGTCGGGCGACCATTCCACCTCGAAGCCACGATCGGCCAGTTCGGCCGTGATTTCCCCCGCCGTCTCGCCGTCGTCTTCTATGAGGAGAACCTTCGTCATCTGATCGATCCGATTGCTATCAAGATACCCTCTCGACGCCAGGTGGCAATGATACGCCGGGCAGCCAATAATGCCATGGCGACGCGCACAAGTCTCACGGTTCAGGGGAGCCAGACAGCGCCGCGATCCCTACAATATCCTGCAGGCGCCATCCGCCAGGCGGCCATTCCGCCGCCTCGGTACAAGCACGGCCGGCCCGCCCGAAACAGTTAGCCGCCGGCGGCCCGTTGCGCCAATAAATAGCAATTTAATGAATCGGCGGGCCTGCATTGCCCGATCAGCCGGCACGATGTCGGATAGGTGAGACCCACATCACCTTCACGTCGAGTTGAGAGCGCGTGAAGCGATATTCGCTTTGGACGACGGCAGGCCAGCCGCACGTCACAGGAAGAAGCCGGCCTGGCTTCCCACCTATGGAGAACACCCATGCGCAACCTGAAACTTCTGTCGGCTGTGTTACTCACCACAGCCACCTTCGCCACTCCGGTACTGGCCGCCAACACGCGGCATGTCGTAACCGATGCCAATGGCCGCGTGATGTCGACGATGCATCGCGACGTAGGCGATAGCTGCGTCCGCGCTCCGCGCGTCGGCGCTTATGCCACGGCACCGTGGACCAACGCGGCGCCTTGCGAACCCAACACGGGTTACTGATCCGCTTGCATTACGACCCAACAATGAACATGCCGGGCTGGCGGGACATCCCGCTGGCCCGTCTTCTGCCCGCGCGCCAACGTGTTCTCCTTTGACGCATATCCGCGGCTGCTCCAGTTCGTGAATGCCAAGGCGGCGAAGACTAACGCCGAATTTAATGGATGCCTTGTGCATCGCACCTACCTGTCAGCCATCCGACATTTCGCTCGCGCGGCCCGTTGAAGTTCGCTCGCGACGAGCATCTGACTGAAAGGAGTCTCACGATGAAACGCATGCTCACGATACTGGCAACGGCTCTTCTCGCTTCGAGTCTGGTCGCGGGCGCGGCCGAGGCCCGCGGTGGCGGCGGTGGCGGCCACGGCGGAGGTTTTGGCGGCGGCTTCGGTGGCGGCGGCCATATGGGCGGTGGCTTCGGTGGCGGTGGTCACATGGGCGGCTTTGGCGGCGGAGGCCACATCGGAGGCTTTGGTGGCGGCGCCCATATCGGCGGCATAGGCGTCGGCGAACATCTGGGAGGTCTCGGCGGTGGCCACATCGGCGCGCATGGTTTCGGACTCCACCAGCACGCCGTGCATCGTTTCGACAGGTACGGGCCGGCATACGGCTACGGGTACTACGGTTATCCCGATTGCTATGACTGGTACTATCTGCACCCCTACAGCCCCTTGCCGCTGAGCTGTAGCTGAACCCGCCGCGCAGGACCTGCGCGCAGGCTGTCGGTTCGGAGGACGTTTTCCTGCTTTCTTCAAACGTCCTCCGGACCGATCCCCCAATAGCCCGAAGGATATCGCGTGGACCTCGCGCCACGCGTTCTCGTGTCGGTTGAACGGTACTGGAGAGCAACATGATACGCTTCCTGATGATCACAGCAGCCTCTGCCTTGCTGTGCGGCCCGGCCTTTGCGCAGCAGGCCGCGGTGATGCCGACACCTTCGCTCTCGGCCACGTCGCCGCTCGGCATGGTGCCAAGCGCGCCAGTCGGCGGCACCGGCATCCCCTTGGGCGCAACGGAAATCGCCTCACCCGGCGTGAGTCCCGCGCCGGCCGACCAGACCGGCACAATCGGCAGCACCGTGTGCTCGACGATCGGCACGGCACCGTCGACGATGTTCGGATCGGCTGCGACCTTCGACGGCGGCGGCGTGGCGGTCGGGACGGTCACACCGCAGAACACGATGTCCGCGATGCCGATGGCGGGAGCGCCAAATTCGTCAGGAATGTCGTCATCGGGTATTCCGCCGACATCGGCCCTGATCGACACCTCGGGTACATCGAGCATGTGCGGCGCCGGCTCGGGCAGTCTAGCAGCATCATCGACGCCGATGTCTCCGGTGGCGCCGGGCGGCGTGGCGCGCACTGGCATTCCGATGGGCTCGACCGAGCTCGGCAATCTTGGGATTAGCTCCGCCGCGATAGTGCCAACCATCACCGTCGGACCCACCATCGGCACCATCGCGCCGACGGTCCCGACGGTGCCCGCCGTCACGCTGCCGACACCGAACACGACGGCCGTCGCCGCGCCCACCGGCGCCATCACAGGGATACCGAACATCACAGGGGCGCCGAACACGATACCAGGCCTATCAACCGCCGCCACGATGTTCCGTTGAGCGGAAACCCACGCGCGAGAAGCAGCCATGAAAATGAAATTTGCAATACCTGCAGTCCTTTTCGGTGCCGTCGCCGCCGGCGGCCTGCTCTACTTCACGCAGGCCAATGCGTTCAGAGCTGCTGTCGCGGCCGCGCCGTCACCTCCGGTTCCGGTCGTGGCCGGCGTGGTTGCGCAGCATGACGTGCCGATCTATCAAAACGGCGTCGGCACCGTGATCGCGTACAACACCGATGTCGTGCGAGCCCAGATCCAGGGCCAGCTCATCAGCATCAATTTCACCGAAGGGCAGACCGTCCATACCGGCGACCTGCTCGCGCAAATCGATCCGCGTCCCTATCAGGCCCAGATCGACCAGTTTGAGGGCAATCTGGAGCGTGACCAGGCCCAGCTCACCAATGCCCGCGCCAATCTCGCGCGTTACAACCAACTCGGCGACAAGGGCTGGGCTACGCCGCAACTGATCGAAACCCAGAAGGCGCAGGTCGGCCAGTTGGAGGCCGCGATCAAGACCGACCAGGCGCTGATCGAGGCGGCCAAGGTGCAACTTAGCTACACGCGGCTGACTTCGCCGATCGACGGCGTGGTCGGCATTCGCCAGATCGACGTCGGCAACATCATCAGCCCGACGACGGCCAACGGGCTCGTCGTCGTGACCCAGCTCGATCCCATCTCGCTGATCTTCACGCTGCCGGAAGGCGTGCTGCCGCAGATCCTCAAGCAACAGCAAGCGACCAAGACGCCGCTTCCCGTCCTCGCCTATAATCAGGATGACACCCTGCAGCTAGGCCGGGGCGAGCTCGCGCTGGTCAACAACGAGATCCTGCAGACGACCGGCTCGATCCAGCTCAAGGCAACCTTTCCCAACAAATCTCGTGAGCTGTGGCCGGGTGAATTGGTCAATGCGCGGCTGCTCGTCACGACCCGACATAACGGGCTGACCGTCCCCGCTTCGGTCGTGCAGCAGGGTCCGAACGGCGCCTATGCCTATGTCATCAAGCCCGACAGCACGGTAGCGATGCGCCCCGTCAAGGTCGCACAGATCACCGACGGCGAGGCGCTGATCGATACCGGCCTGAAGGCCGGCGAGCAGGTCGTCGTTGACGGACAATACCGGCTGCAGCCGGGCACACATGTCACGCTGCTACATGGCGAAGCAGCCGAGGAAGCAGCGGCACAGCAAGCACAACAGGCGACGATCCCATGAACATATCCGCGCCCTTCATTCACCGGCCGATCGCAACGGCGCTCCTGATGGTCGGCCTTCTGGTCGGCGGCCTCATCGCCTACCCGCTGCTGCCGGTCGCGGCGTTACCGAACGTCAATTATCCGACGCTGCAGGTGACGGCGCAGTTGCCGGGCGCGGACCCGCAGACCATGGCGGCGTCGGTAGCGACGCCGCTCGAACTCCAGTTCGGACAGATTCCGGGTCTCCTCCAGATGACGTCGGCGAGCGCCCTCGGCTTCACCCAGATCACGCTACAGTTCGATCTGAACCGCCAGATCGACGGAACGGTCAGCGACACGCTGTCGGCGATCAACGCCGCGAGTCCGTTTCTACCGCCGGGCATCCCCTACCCGCCCACCATCCGCAAGGTCAATCCGGCGGACACGCCAATCCTGGTGCTCGGTCTCACATCGGACAGCCTGCCGCTGACCACAGTGGATGCGTACGCGGAAAACATTCTGCTGCAGAAGATATCGCAGATTCCGGGCGTCGGCCTCGTCGGCATCGGCGGCCAGCAGAAGCCCGCCGTGCGCGTGCAGCTCGATCCGCAGGCGCTTGCCGCGCGCGGCATCAATCTCGAGGACGTCCGCACGGCGCTCGGCCAGGCCAATGTCGATTTGCCGAAAGGCACGCTCAACAGCCCACGCCAGACCTATACGCTGAACACCAACGATCAGCTCTTGAAGGCGGAGGACTACGCCAATCTCGTGATCGCCTACCGGAACGGCTCGCCGGTCCGAATCCGCGACGTCGGTCGCGCCGTCAGCGCGCCGGAAAACGACCTGATCGCCGGCTGGTACAACAACCGGCGCGCGGTCATCCTGGCGATCCAGCGCCAGCCCGGTGCCAACGTCATCGACACCGTCGAGCGGATCAAGGCAGAGATGCCGGTGCTGCAGGCCTCGATCCCGCCCGCGATCAAGGTCAACGTCATCTCCGACCGCACCGATACGGTCCGCGCATCCATCCACGACGTTCAGTTCACGCTGATGCTGACGGTTGCGCTGGTGGTGATGGTGATATTCATCTTCCTGAGAAACTTCTGGGCGACGGTCATCCCGGCGGTCACCGTTCCATTGTCGCTGATCGGCACGCTCGCTGTCCTCTACGAGCTCGGCTACAGCCTCGACAACCTGTCGCTGATGGCGCTGTCGATCGCCGTCGGCTTCGTGGTCGACGACGCCGTGGTCGTGATCGAGAACATCGTGCGGCACATGGAAGGTGGCGCCACGCCATTCGAGGCGGCGCTGAAGGGCGCCGGCGAGATCGGATTCACCATCATGTCGATCACGCTGTCACTGATCGCGGTCTTCATTCCGCTGTTCCTGATGGGCGGATATGTCGGGCTGCTGTTCCGCGAATTTGCCGTCACCGTCAGCGTCGCCCTGGTGCTGTCGCTCCTGATCTCGCTGACCTTGACGCCGATGATGTGCGCGCGGCTGCTCAAGCCGGAAAACAGGACGCACGGACGGTTGTTCCGCATCCTCGAAAGTGGCTTCGGTTCACTACTCGGAGCCTACGAGGCCGGTCTCAAGATCGTGCTTCGTCACCGCTTCATCACCCTGTTGACGATGTTTGCGACCATCGGGCTGACCGGCTATCTCTACGTCGTCATTCCCAAAGGCTTCTTTCCGCAGCAGGACACCGGGCTGATCATCGGTCTATCCGAAGCCGCGCAGGATATTTCCTATTCTGCGATGACCGAGCGCCAGCAGGCGCTGCTCAATGCCATCACGCGGGATCCGGCCGTCGCATCCGTCGGCTCGGCGATCGGCGCCGGCGGCGGCAACACCACGGTCAACAATGGCCGCATCTATATTGCGCTCAAGCCCTACAAGCAGCGCGATAGCATGGAAACGGTGCTCGCCCGCCTGCGTACCAACCTGGCCAAGATTCAGGGCATCACGCTCTATATGCAGGCCGCGCAGGACATCACCATCGGCGGACGCGTCTCGAAAACCCAGTATCAGTACACGCTGGGCGATGCCGATCCCGGTGAGCTGAATCACTGGGCTGCGCTGTTCCTCGACAGGATCAAGAAGGTCCCCGGCATCACCGACGTCGCGACCGACCAGCTCAATTCCGGCCCCCTGCTCGACATCTCCATCAAGCGCGAGGTGGCTTCGAGCTACGGCATCCTGCCCTTCACCATCGACAACACGCTCGATGACGCCTTTGGCCAGCGCATCGTATCGACGATGTACACGACCCTGAACCAGTACCACGTCATCATGGAGGTCAATCCAAAATTCCAGTACTCGCCCGAGGCGTTGACTGGAATCTATGTCAAATCCTCAGCCGGCCAGGAGGTGCCGCTATCGACGCTGGTCGACAGTGTGGTCAAGGTCGCCCCGCTCGTGGTCAATCACCAGGGACAGTTTCCGTCGGTGACGATCTCCTTCAACCTGCTCCCCGGCACGGCGATCGGCCAGGCGACAAGCGCCATCCAGAATATCGAGAAGCAGCTCGGCAAACCGCTTTCGCTGCAGACCAGCTTCCAGGGCAACGCACAGGCGTTCGGCGATTCCCTATCGACAACGCCGATCCTGATCGTGGCGGCGCTGTTCGTGATCTATCTTATCCTCGGCATCTTGTATGAGAGCCTGATCCATCCCATTACCATCATCTCGACGCTGCCGTCGGCGGGGCTCGGAGCACTATTGTTGTTGATGGCGGTTCACCTCGATCTCAGCGTAATCGCGATCGTCGGCATTATCCTGCTGATCGGCATCGTCAAGAAGAACGGCATCATGCTGGTCGATTTCGCCCTGCATGTCGGCCAACAGGAGCGATTGTCGGCGGAAGACGCCATCTATCGCGCCTGCGTCATGCGATTCCGGCCGATCCTCATGACCACGATGGCAGCCATGCTTGCTGGCGTTCCCATGATGCTCGGCACCGGCGCGGGCTCCGAGATACGTCAGCCGCTGGGCTACGCCATCGTCGGAGGACTGGCCGTGTCGCAGCTTCTCACGCTGTATACGACGCCGGTGGTCTACATCTACCTCGACCGGCTGCAAACCTGGCTGTTCGGCAAGAGGAAGCCGGCGATTGACGAGGGCGCCAACCTGACGCCGGCGGAATGACGGGAGTTCCGGCGGCTCACTGAGACACGATGAGAACGATCAACTGTCAGGCCCTCTTCGGGTGTAGGGTCACAACCGAGCGCGAAGCTGCCTGTGCGCTCATCACCTCCTCAATGGCGGCCAGCAGCGCCGCCTGGTCGAACGGCTTGGAGATGCGCGGCAAGTGAGGCTGCGTCGAGCCGAGCAGTTCGGCATACCCTGTGCAGAGCACCACGGGCGTGCCGGGACGCTCGGCGGCCACTGCCTCGGCAAGCAGCAACCCGTTCATCCCCGGCATGGCGTAATCGGTCACCACGATGTCAATCTTCGGCATTCGGCGCAGAAGCTGGACTGCCTCCTCGCCGGAGCGCGCCTCGATCACGGCGTGGCCGAGATCGTCGAGCATCGCAGCGACACTGTCGAGGACGAGAAGATCATCGTCGACGACCAGCACGGAAAGGGGGCGGCTGCCGCGGGGCGCGGAACGCGACGGCTCCGCCGCATGGGGCACCGGCAGCTTTTCGTCCTGAGAGGCGGGCAGCCAGATCTCGGCCGTGGTCCCTTCGCCGATGCGGCTCTTCAGCCGCAACACGCCTCCGGACTGTTCGGCCAACCCTTTCACCATCGAGAGGCCGAGACCGGTTCCCTTACCGACGCCCTTGGTCGTAAAGAACGGCTCCTGCGCATGCTTGAGCGTCTCCTCGTCCATGCCGCATCCGGTGTCGCTCACCGAGAGCGCGACGTATCGTCCCTCGGCAAGGCCATCGATGGCATGCTCTTCGCGGGCAGCGATGCTGATGACCCCGCCACTGGCCGCGATCGCATCGCGCGCATTGACGGCGAGGTTGAGGATCGCGAGCTCGAGCTGGTTGGCATCGACCTTCACCTTCGAAAGCTCGATCGGAAAACGGGTCTCGACCCGGATGGCTGGATCAAACTTCAGGAGAGCCGCCATTCCGCGCACCAGCTCCGGGACATCCACGACGACGGGCTTGAGGTCCTGCTTGCGCGCGAACGCCAGCATACGCTGGGTCAGCGAGGCGCCGCGCAGCGCACCTTGAATCGCGTTATCGAGCAGCCGGTGAATCCGGGGATCTTCTGGCTGGAGGCGCTTCTTCGCCAGTTCGAGGCTGCCCAGGATCACGGCGAGTATGTTGTTGAAGTCGTGGGCGACGCCGCCGGTAAGCTGTCCGACAGTCTCCATCTTCTGCGATATCACGAGCGCATCGCGCGTGCGCTCCAGCGCTTCCTGGGCTCGGCGCCGCTCCGTCACGTCGCGCACGATCTTGGCGAAACCGATTGCCTCGCCACGCTCGTTTTGCACCACGCGTATCGTCTCCTCGGCCCAGAAGCGGCTGCCATCCTTGCGGACGCGCCAGCCCTCGCCTTCTGACTTGCCTTCCCGCTTTGCGTCGTGAAGCTCGGCATCGGGGACTCCGGACGCGCGGTCTTCCTCGGTGTGAAGGATGGCGTAGTGGGTACCTATGATCTCGTCGCCGTAGCCGATCAGCCGGCGCGCGCCGAGATTCCAGTTCGCCACCCGCCCTTCGGGGTCGAGCATGAAGATGGCGTGGTCGGCCACCCCCTCCACCAGCAGGCGAAATTTCTCCTCGCTTCGCCTGAGTGCCTCGGCTTCGCGATCGGCACGTTCTGCCGAGGCGCGGTCGTACACGGCCGCGGCGAGCCCGATGACGAGGACGATGATCGTGGTGCCGGCGACCAGGAACGCGAGCGGCGCTTGCCCAACCGCGCCGTGGACTGCGCGGCCAAGAATGGCATCCGTGGCAACGAAGGAGGAGCCCCGCATGGCCGCGTAGTGCATCCCGGAGATCGCCAGGCCCATGACGGCGCCCGCCGATATGCGCTCGAGCACGCTCGTAGTGCGAAAGGCGAGCCACAGCGCAATGATGGACGCGCCGATCGCAATGGCGATGGAAAGCACAACCCAGAGGGGATCGTAGTGGATCGAAGCCGCCATCCGCATGGCCCCCATGCCGGTGTAATGCATGCCGGAGATCGCGAGCCCCATTCCGATGCCGGAAATGATGAGCGTGTTCGACCGCTGACTAACGACGACGAACGCGGCTGCAGCGACCAAAATGGGAAGGGCAAGCGAGAGGAGCGTGAGGAGCGGATCGTAGGAAATTTCGACGCCGGGCAGGCTGAACGCCAGCATGGCGACGAAATGCATGGACCAGATGCCGCCACCCATGGCGACGGCTGCAGCCCCAAGCCAGCCCAGGCTGGCGGAACCGGAGGCAGCTCGCATGCGAGTCGCGAGATCCAGTGCCGTGTAGGAAGAAAGCGCGGCGATCAGGACTGACAGCGCGACAAGAACGGGGTCATGGGTGCCTGGATGGTGATGCATTCCGTTGATGTCGCAAGGGAAGCATCTCAATAGCACCGTTCTTGCGGCCGTGCATTGTTCCCGCGCCGAATGGCAATTGAGGGTGCCGAACTCGGCAGAGCGCCTGCCCGGGACCGGAGGGATCAAACCTCCGAATGGCGGAATCGAAATCAGCCAAATTATCAAATGATTTCAAGGCGTTCTTGGAAAAAGCTCAAGACGGCCGTAGCCTTTCAATAGCTTGGCAGCCGTTTCCAAATAGAACCAGTCCCCACAGAGGATCGGTCCCGGCAACATCAGGGAGCGACTGCGCTGAATGGCCTGCGCGCGAATCAAATGTTGGTGGCCCGTGGGGCGGCCCGGCACCCGTCGATAGATCGTCGTTCAGCCGTGATACGCAAACAGCTCGATTGGGTCGTTGAAGCCTCGCACCGGATATTCCCCGACGCGTTCGAGATCGAAATCGTTTTCGACGAAATCAGCGAACGCGCGGGACAGCAGCACCGTTTTTCCCAACTGTTTGGTGAGGGCTTCCAGACGCGAGGCCATGTTGACCGCAGGACCGATGACCGTGAAGTCGAGCCGGCTGCGCGACCCGATATTGCCGTACATGACATCACCGACGTGGACGCCGATGCCGTAATTCAGCGGCTCACGGCCGGTTTCGCCGTTTTTTTCGTTGAGGGCAAGCATGGCCTGACGGGCTTCCGCCACGGCATGCAGCAGATTTGCACAGGCCGATGGCTGGCTCAGCGGAAAAATGGCAAGCAGGCCGTCGCCGATGAATTTCAGTATTTCCCCGCCATGTCGCGCAATCGGCTCCGACATCGCATCGAAATAGCCGTTCAGGAGATCAATGACGTCATCGCGCGGCCAGTTGTCGGAGATCCTGGTGAAATCACGCAGATCGCAGATCATGATGGCAGCGCGTACCGTCGTCCCGCTGCCCCGCCTGGTGGCGCCGGCTAGAATGAGCTCGCTGGCATGCGACCCGACATAGGTTTCGAGCAGCGTTCGCGCCAACCGGTTCTTGACACGGATTTCGCTGACCAGCGCTAGAACCGGCAACAGTTCTAACAGGCTGGCGATATGCGCATCGTCGAAACCTCCTGGCCGGTCGGTTGCAAAGGTCACGATATGCCGCTTACCGAGCGTATGATACAGCGGCCACGCCACATAATCAGTCAGGCCTTTCGCCCGCATCTCGTCAAAGACGGCATGCTTGCGGCCCAGTGACGGGTCCCGTTCGAGATTTTCGCGCACCTCGGAGGCACCGTCATGGACTTCGTTGGCGGGACTGCCGATGTATTCGGATCGCTCCCTGACGTCGTAGTCGACCCTCGCAATCTCCGCCTCGCGCATCCCGTCGGCCCACATGATCCGTGCGCCAAGCCATTGCGGATGGTGGATCAGGATATGAAGCGACGCCCGCTTGACCGGTATGCCTGCTCGCTGGAGCCGGATACACAGCTCAGCGAAAATATTGTCAATGAAGCGCTCATCACGCGTGCCGTTTGTCAGCCAGTGCAAGACGTCCCGGTCAGAACACGCGGTAACGGGATCGATTTTTGGCGGCGCGTTCATATCTTGCTCCTGAGCAGTGACCTGGATCGACGGTACAGGATATGTCGTGTCCTCGCGCGACCTCGTCAACGGAGCCCGCCGCAATCTGCTTGTGCGCATCGGGTTGCCGGCGAGTTGTCGCGTATCCGGCGCGAGAGGGCGCCGCGGTCGTGCCGGGCTTGCGCTTTGAGCCCTAACTGGAGCTGGAGGGATCGAACCTCCGAATGGCGGAATCAAAATCCGCTTGATTATTCAACGATCTCAAAGCGCATTTGGAAGAAATTCAAAAAATGCGCCCTAGCAATTTCAATAGCTTGGCACTCGTTTCCAAATGGGAGAAGCAGTCCTTCGTTGGGCAACTCAGCTCCAAGAATGATCATCAAGATCTCTGGTCGCTCAGGCCAAGCTCCTTTCCGGGCACGCGTCCAGACATCAAGACGCGGGTCCCTAATGCTTCCTGCGGAACACGCTGCTTCGAAGTAAACAAGGTGGTGACGAGCCCTCGCATGTTAGGTGAGCTTCCAGAGCCGCTGGCACGCCACCAGAACAAAACTACGAAACTCTTATGTGGTTGAAATTGCAATATAATCTAGACTGCAGCCGGAGGCCATAAGCGCGTACCGCGTAGCGGTAGGTTCAAATCGTGGCCTGATGATCGTGCAGGGGCATGTGGGTCCGCGGAGCAAACCACCATTGAGTACGCAAACCGAGATTTTCCGGCGCCTCGTACGCGACCATATGCGACCGCCGCCTGTTCGTGTTGCACCGAGCACGACGGTGGGCGAGGTCGTAAGCCTGATGACGGCGACGCCCGCGTCCTGTGCTGTCGTCATCGATGCTGCGGGCCGCCCCAGGGGCATCGTGACGGAACAGGACGTCGTGCGCCGGATCGCGTGGCGCACGGAGCCCGATCAAGGCGTCGAGTCGGTGATGACGGCGCCGGTCGTCGTGACGGGGGCCGACGACTACCTTTTCCAGGCCGTCGCCTTGATGCGCCGTAGCAAGCTTCGGCATGTCCCCGTCGTGGACTGGAGCGGAGCGATGATCGGCATGCTCGCCTTGGACGAAGCGCTCGCCTCTTTGTCGAGCGAGAGCATGTCGCTCATCGAGCAGCTCACGCACGAGGAGAGCGTCGAGGGCCTGCACCTCATAAGGAAGGCACAGGCCCAGCTTGCCAGCGCACTGTTGGACAACAACGTTTCGGCGCCGGAGGTGCAGTCGCTGCTCACGGAAATCAACAACGATATCCACCGGCGTGTCTTGAGGCTGGTCGAAGCGGCGATGCGCGACGACGGCTGGGGGGAGCCTCCTGCGCGGTTCGCTCTCATTATCATGGGGTCGGGCGGGCGCGGCGAAAACTTTCTGGCGCCCGACCAGGACAACGGCTTCATCCTCGCTGACGACGTCGTCGGCCAGGGCAAGCGTGCGGACGCATATTTTCTGGAGCTTGCCGAGCGCATGACGCGGATGCTTGACGCGGTCGGTTTTCGCCTCTGCGTCGGCGATGTCATGGCCACCAATCCCGTCTGGCGCAAGCGCCTGTCGGATTGGCGCCGGCAGATCGACAACTGGATCAGGCGGCGCGAGTCCGAGATGCTGTTGAACTGCGATATCTTCTTCGATTTCCGTCATGCGTTCGGCGATCCCGCACTCTCAAGCGAGCTCCGCGCCCACGTCACCGCAGTAACGTCGGAGTCCCCTCAGTTCCTCCGACACCTGTTCGCCATCGAAGCCGAGCACAAGGTGGCACTCGGCTGGTTCGGACGCTTGCGCAAGGAGTACCATGGGGAGTATCGGCAGGGTGTGGTGAACCTGAAGCTTCGTGGAACGCTTCCGCTCGTGGAAGGTACGCGGCTGCTTGCGCTTAAAGCCGGCATTCCGGCCACGTCGACTCTCACCCGGCTTGACTGCCTCAAGGAGAAGGGAGCCATCAGCGCTGGAGACCATGAGGATCTTGCCGACGCCTTCAGGCATATGACCCGTCTCTTGCTGCGCCAGCAGCTGAAGGACTTCAAGGCCGGGCGCAAGATCACCAACTATGTCCCTGTGGCTGATCTCTCACAACGCGAAAACAAACATCTCGTGGCGTCTTTCCGCGCCATCGAAAACCTGCGTGCAACACTGAATATGGAATTCGCGGAACGCTCGCTCTAGCTGGCGAGCAACTCGCCACGTTGCGGTCAAGTGACTTCGCGAGCGGCCGTGGCCGGGTGGGAGAGCTCGGCCGAAGAGGCGGCCGAAGGGATGCGGACGAAAAAAGTCGCACCCTTGCCGAGTTCGCTCTCGACCCAGATGGTGCCCCCGAAGCGCTCAAGGATATGCAAACTGATCGGCAGCCCCAGACCGGTGCCCTGCGGCTTGCCGATCAATGTGTCGCCCGCCTGGCGGAACCGCTCGAAAATCTTCTTGTGATCCTCCCTGGCGATGCCGACACCATTGTCATGCACGCTGATCAGGACGGACCCCGCTTCTTCTGCTCGCCCCACAATGGTTATCAAACCATTGTCCTTGTCGCAGAACTTGACCGCATTCGAAATCAGATTGACGAGCACTTGCGTGATCCGATCGGCGTCAACGAGAATCCTCGGCAGATCCTCGGCCACGCGGCACTCAAGCTTGATGCGGGGGTTCTTGGCGAACAGGCCGGCCGTTGCGGCGAGCGCGTTGTCGATCACCTTCCTTGGCTCGATCCTAGCCAGTTGCCAGTCCGTCTGGCCCGCCTGCATCTTGGCGAGATCGAGGATGTCGTTGACAAGCCTGGTCAGCCGCTCGGTTTCCTGAACGATAGTACCGAGAAACATCTTGCGCTGCTCGACGGGAATGTCCGGATTGTCGTGCACGATCTCACTGAAGGAGCGGATCGAGGTGAGCGGTGTCCTGAACTCATGGCTGATCGTCGAGACGAAGTCGTCTTTCATCTTGTCGAGCTCCTTGAGCCGCTCGTTAGCGGCCCTGAGCTCGGCCGTCGCCGCCTCGAGCTGCTGCGACTTCTCCTCCAGTTGACGGCTGTAGACAACGAGTTGAGAAGCCTCATCGAGGATCTGCATGACCTCATCGATGTCGTGCATCTCCTCCCTCAACACTGAGGCGATCATAATCCGCGCGGAGGCCGCGCCAATGGCGCCGGCGAGTTGCCGCTCCGCGTAATGCACGATGTCCGCGTCCGCCGCATGCGCATCGTCGAGCCGGCGCTCTCGGTCGCGCTCGAAGCGCTGGAAGGCTTGATCCGTCAAGGTCTCACCGATGAAGCGATTGGAGAGGCGACGGAGGTCGCCAATAGTGGCCCTGCCGCGCCAAATGCGCGCGCCCTCGGACGGCTGCTTGAAGATGTCCACGAACTGTACGGCCTGGCTGCGCTCGATCATGGTCTGCGTCGTCATAAGCGATACAGCGGCATAAAGTCCGATATTGATCACCATGGTCCAGAACAGGGCGTGCGCGATGGGATCGAGGCCGGAAAGCCCGAGCAACGCATAGGGACTGAACAGCGCAAGCCCCCATGGGCCGTCCTGCACGAAGCTCTCCGAGATCCACCCCGATCGTGCGAACGAAGGCAGCAGCAGGGTGTAGATCCACACCAGGAACCCGGCGCTCATTCCAGCCATAGCGCCGAGGCGGGTCGCTCCCTTCCACAGGATGCCGCCGAGGATAGCGGGCGCGAACTGTGCGGCAGCGACGAATGACATCAGCCCGATGGAGACGAGCGCGTAGGATTCGCCGATCAACCGGACATACGCATAGCCGAGCAGGATCACGAAGATGATGGCGCTGCGGCGGATGGCGAGCATGAGGCCAGACAGATCCTTGCGCTCCGAGAGATGCAGTCGGCCGAAGCGCAACAGCAGGGGCATGACGAGATCGTTCGACACCATGGTGGCCAGGGCAATGGTTTCGACAATGATCATGCCCGTTGCCGCGGAGAGGCCGCCGATGAATGCGAACAACGCGATGGTCCAAAAATGCTCGGCCATCGGCACGGTCAACACGAAGGTGTCGGTATCGACCGTATTTCCGGGAAAGTGGAGGAGCCCGCCAAAAGCGATCGGCAAGACGAAAATGTTGATGAGCAACATGTAGACCGGGAACAGCCAGATGGCCTTCTTGATGTGGCGCTCATCCACATTCTCGACCACCAGCACCTGAAACTGGCGCGGCAGCAAGACAATGGCTGCCATCGAGACCAGCGTCAGCGAAATCCAGCTCGTGTACCCGCCGGCTGCCTCGAGCGTAAAGAGACGCGCGAGGGCTGGGTCGGTGGCCGCGCGCGAGAACACTTCGCCGAAGCCGCCATAGATGCCGAAGGTGACGAATAGCCCAACCGCCAGGAAAGCGAACAGCTTGACCACCGACTCGAAGGCAATCGCCGCCACCATGCCTTCATGACGCTCGCTGGCGTCGATGTGCCGCGTGCCAAACAGGATGGCAAATGCGGCCATGATCACCGCGACGTAGAGCGCTGTGTCCTGCAGGACCGGAGTCGAGCCAAGCTTGGCCGGCATCACGATGTCCGGGTAGTGCTGGAGCACGGCGAAGCTCGTCGAGATCGCCTTCAGCTGCAGCGAGATGTACGGCATGATGCCGACGACCGCGATGATGGTCACCAGTCCGCCCAGAAAGGAACTCTTGCCATAGCGCGAGGCAACGAAGTCGGCGATCGAGGTAATGCGATTGACCTTGCTGATGCGTATGATCTTGCGGATCAGAAACCAGCCAAGGATGAAGGTCAGCGTCGGGCCAAGATAGATGGGCAGGAAACTGACGCCGGAGGACGCGGCCCGTCCGACGCTGCCGTAGAAGGTCCAGGCTGTGGCGTACACGGCAATGGACAGCGCAAAGATGTAGGGGCTCGCGATAATGCTCCGACCCTGGTCCGCGCGGCGGTCGCCATAGTAGGCGATGGCGAACAGGATCGAGAGATACAGGAAGGAGACCGTGACTATGACGTACCCGCCCAGCATGGCTCAGGCTCGCGGTCTGCGGTTGGGACCCTGGTCGGAATTCGGGCCAGGCTCGCTTTCGGCAATCTCCTCGTCGGGGTCCGGCCGCTCGACGATCAAGCCCGTGAGGGCGATCAGCGACGCCCATGATAAAAATAAATAGAGGTAAAGCGACGGTATCCCGCCCACTAAGGTGGCCTTGTCGAAGGCGCCGATCAGCGGCGGTGTGAGCAGAAGCAAACCGAACAGGAACAAGCCGATCAAGCGCTCGCCGGTCAATCCTCGCCTTGGCATGGTATCACCTCGATGTGCGCTTCGCTGCGTCCTTGCCGCGACAGCGCGGAATCATATGAGTTGCGCCTGCTGACGGCGATGCTCCATCATCCGGCTGGAAATCCTGGCAGCCTGACCGAGCGTCTCGATCCCGCGGGCTCTCAACAGATCCAGGAGCTTTACGAAGATCGCGGCCGTGGTCATGGCGTCGCCGATTGCGGTGTGCCTGCGAATGACCTCGACACCCAGTCGTTCAGCAGTGGCAGTCAGCGAAAAATCGGACACATCCGGCTGCAGATACACGGACAGAAGCAGAGCATCGAGCACCGGGTTGTCAAATTTGACGCCTGCCTGCTCGGCCCCGTTCTCGAGGAATTTCATGTCGAAGGCGGCGTTGTAAGCGACGAGCACGGATTCACCGATGAAGGACTTGAATTGCGGCAAGACGACTTGTGCTGGGGGCTTGTCGCGTACCATGTCGGTGGTGATGCCGTGAATTCGCGTCGTGCTGGCGGGGATATCGCGACTCGGATTGACCAGTCGCTCGAACGTCTCGCCCGTCAGAATGCGGCCATTAACCACACGAACTGCTCCGATCGAGATCAGCTCATCACCCTCGTCGGGCCTTACGCCGGTGGTCTCGGTGTCGAATACGACCAGGTCGAGCTTGCGCAACGGCGTGTCCCTGATTGCCTCAGTCGGAAGAGCAAACAGGTCGAAGTCGTATAGCTCCGGCATCGGCACAACGCGGTCCCGGCGTTCCCGGGCGGGCGGCTCTACGGCCTTCCTCAGCGGCAATCTGAGGCACGTGCGCCCCTCCGGCAGCACCTGGCTCCATAGCTCGCTGCCATGCTGCTCCACGATCTCGCGGACTGTGCGGTTGCCGATCGTACCCTTCAGCGGCTCGGCCAGCCAGACTTCGATGATCGCCGAGGCGAGCGGCGCGCCGTCCCAAACCACCTCGACGTAGACGTATTTGTCTTGCACCACGGCGCCGATATCGAAGGCGGCTTTCGCCGTGTGCCTGGCAACGGCGCGGATCAGATGCTCGAGCGCCAGCACCAGCGAGTGACTGTCGGCATGAATCCAGACCGGCACGCCCACGGGCGTGACCTGGATGCCGTCGGCGTCTGCCAAATGCCTGCGGACGGCGCGGAACAGATCCAACGAGTAAATGTCGGCCAACTGCCACTGACCCGTCGCAAGGCGTTCGTAACGCTGCGCAACGTCGGTAAAGCTCCGATTGAGCGCTTCGACCTCCTTGCCAACGACGTCTTGAAAGACGCGGCGCTCGCTCGCTTCGAGCTCCCCCGCCAGCATCTCGGTCGCGGCGCGCAAGCTTGCAAGCGGCCGTCGCCATTCCATGGCGACCTCGCGCAGAAGCGCATCGCGCTGGGCCACGTTTTCGAGTTCGGCGCCGACATCGGCAAAGGTCAACACGTAGCCTGAGGCACGGCCCGAAGGTTCGCGCACCAGGCTGAGCCTCGCCTGCAGCAAAGTCGCAAGGTCGACCGACGCACAGACGAAGCGGCGCGTCGTGGAATCGAGCGTCGATTCTCCGGTGGACCGGGCTTCATCGCCGGCTGCGTCCTCTGACCGTTGCAGGAGCAGCTCAAGCGTCAATAGCACGGGCTCTCGCGTCAGCACGCCAAACAATGAGCGGGCAAGTCCAAGCGTATCGCGCGCGTTGAGTATCCGGGCGGCGGCTTGGTTGTAGAGGAGTATGCGGTGCTCGAGATTGCAGACGATCACACCTTCGGAGAGATCGAGCAGGATGGCCTCGAGCCGGCTCTTCTGTTCCTCCGCACGCCGCGTGGCAGCATCCACGGCCTCCTGTGTCTCGCCACGCGCGGCTCGGAGCGCGCCGAGTATTTTTTCGACCGCCGTTGCAAGCCCATCGAGCAAGTGGCCGCGATCGACCGCGAGCGGTCGATCGACGCGTATCTGCGACTGCATCAGCAGTTCCCGCTTCAGAGCGGCCAGAGGCTTGAGGAGCTTGACATGCAGCAGCGCCCAAGCCAGTCCAACCAAAGCGGCGACGACGGCAAATGCGATGGACATGTAAGCGCCGACCGCTCCGCCACCTTGCACCGCCTGCCACAGCGCAACGCCGGACACAGCGAAGGCGGCAAGCGCCAATGCTGCGAGGAGGATTGGTATCGCAACGGCAGCCTGCATCGCACGCCCTTGTTGCCCGGTTACTTGGCCGGCCCGATCCAAGCGGTGACCCGTTCAACGACCTCGCGCGTCGAGAACGGTTTGGTGATGTAGTCGTCGGCGCCCAGCGCCAAGCCCTTTTCGCGTTCGATGTCGCGGCCCTTGGCTGTCAGCAGGATGACACGCACCGCCCGCCACTCTGGATTGGCCCGGATGGCCTCGCACACGTCGAAACCGTTGCGCTTCGGCATCATGACGTCGAGGAGCACGAGATCCGGCCGCGCCTTGGCTATCTCCGCGAGCGCCTCCTCGCCATCGCGGGCGAGGCGAACTTCGTAGCCGGCCTTCTTCATCAGGAACTCGAGGGACAGCAGGATGTTGGCCTCGTCGTCGACCACGAGCACGCTTTGCGGCATTGCATCCTCCAGAGGTCGCCTTGCTCGACCGCGCGAGAGCGCGGCAAGCGAAAAGTGCGCTCTGCCCAATTCCGCGCCACCTACCTAGAGCATGATCCCGAAGAGCTTCCCCTCGACGTGGTCGGGGGTGGGTACCGGTTTGCCGAAAGGATCATGCTCAATCAAAAACCTGGGGGTGCGATCGCGAGTCCATCTATTCCCGTCCGCTCTAGCGCAGCAGGTACATGGCGACGACAGCCACAGCTGCTCCGATCGCAGCCCATGTGAACTTGGCACCGAGGCCTTCGATGGGATTCCACTCGAAGTAGCGCTCTTTGTTTTCTTGCCAGATATCCCTTTTCATCGGTTCCTCCGTTTTGCTCTCGCCCTCCCAAAACCTCAGCCGAGCCCGCCCGATGACACAGCGACCCGCCGATCGTGCAGCAAGTCAAACTGCTGGCCACCAAGGTCGCGCGAACTGACTTTACATCCTCCGCCCCTTCTTGTCCTTGCCCACTCTTTTTCGAATCCTGGACATCCGGCAGGAATGCTGCGGTGCCGGGCGTGCGAGGCGGCCGCATGGCTTTGACCTTCGTTGGACCGGGCAAGTCGCACCTGCAGGAAGGCTTACAGGAGGGCTTATTTCCACCGGTTGCTGCACCGCGAGAACGCCTGCGCCTTCGAAACGCGGGCCAGCCGTGCTTCATCTTTGGCAGAGAGCGGCTTCGACAGCCCGATCGTGTCAGGGCCGGCGCCTATGAACACCGTCATGGAGCGAGAAGAAAAATTGGCGCCCCCTAGAGATCCGCGATAACACAATGAATTCAATGCCTTACGGGATTGTTTGGCTAAGAAATGCCTCATTGCGTTTCAAGGCGTTTTGGAATGGCCGCCCAAACTGGAACGAGGGGAAACTTCGACTCATCTTCGATGGTTAAACATTTGAATGATCAGGTGGCGTCTTTGCTGTCCTTCTCGCGCGGCCATCAAGCCATGCTGCCGATCGTGTTTTCAGATTGAGGACGGCGGTTCACGCTCGCGGGGCGGCGCGCTACGGTCTCGTAGCCTGCTGCTCCCGCAGTTCGTCCCGACGCGTGCGGTACTCCCGTTCCAGCGCCTCGATATGACCCAGGACATTCTCCAACGCCTCGCGCGCGGAGCCGTCCCGCACCTCGCCCAGCCATTGCGCGAATTCCGAGCGCAAGGTGAAAAGAAGTTCAAGGCAGCCATTCACTTCATGCAGTTCGCGTTCCTGATCCGACACGCTCGCGCCTGACATGTGCCACCACCCTATCTCACCGCCCCCACCGTAAAGCCGGCCACGAAGCGGTCGACGAAGAGATTGTAGATGATTGCGATGGGAACGCTTACGATCAAGCAGGCGCCCATCATCGAGCCCCAGAAATAGACGTCGCCGCGCACCAGGAAGGTCGGCACGCCGACGCTGACGGTGTAGCTCGATGCGGAGGTGATGAAGGTGACGCCGTAGACGAATTCCTGTGTCACCAGCGTGAACGCGAAGATAACCGCGGTCAGCACGCCCGCGAGCGAGATCGGCATCACCACCTTGAGGAACGCACCGAGCCGCGAAAGCCCGTCGATCATCGCCGCATCCTCAAGATCGCGTGGGATCGCCTTGAAGAATCCCATAAGCAGCCAGGTGCAAAACGGCACCGTGAAGCTCGGATAGACGAGTACCAAGGACCAAAGCGAATCCTGCAGGCCAAGCGTCGCGATGATGCGCGCGAACGGGATAAACAGGATGGTTGGCGGCACGAGATAGGTGAGGAAGATAGCGATGCCGAGCGTCTGCGCCCAGGGGCCGGTCATGCGCGCCAGCGCGTAGCCCGCCGGCACCGCCAGTACAAGCGTAATAAGAACGACCGCGATCCCCACCACGCCGGTATTGATCAGCCATTGCAGATACTGGGTGTCCTGAAACAGCACGGCGAGATGCTCGAGCGTCGGCGGCTCGTTGAACAGGAACGGGTTCTTGCTGACGTCGTGCAGATCGATCGTGGTCTTGAACGTCGTCATCAGCATCCAATAGAACGGAAATGCGAGGAACGTGATGAAGAAGACCAGGATGCTGGCATGGCCGCCGGCCCTGGCGATGCGCACTAGCTTGAAAGGGCGGCGCGTCATCACGTCACCTCCGAACGCCGCGCAAGCAACAGGAACACGATCGCCACCGCCATCAATACCGGGAACAGGAACAGCGACACCGCCGCACCTCCCGCAAGATCGCCGCCCTGGATGCCTGTGAAGAAGGCCCAGGTTGCGAGCACTTGGGTCTGGTCGTAGGGGCCGCCGCGGGTGAGCAAGAACACCACGATCATGTCGGTGAAGGTGAAGATGATCCCGAACAGCACGGCGACGAGCGTGATCGGCAGCAGCAGCGGGAATGTGATCTGCAAGGTGCGGCGCCAGAAACCGGCGCCGTCGACAGCGGCGGCGTCATGAATGTCCTGGGGAATCGAGGTGAGCCCTGCAAGCAGGATCACGGTGGCGAGCGGCACGATGCGCCAGATCTGCACAACGATGATCGAGGCCATGGCGAGATTGGGCTGGCCAAGCCAGATCGGCCAATCGTTCGGTCCGAGAATGCGCAAGGCCTGCCCGGTCCAGTTGATCACCGAATAGATCGAATCGTAGATCCATAACCAGCCGATTGCACCAAGCGAAATCGGAGCGACCCAAGGCAACAGGATAAGCAGGCGCACCAGCCACTTGCCGCGGAAATCGGCACACAGCGCCATCGCAAGGATATTGGCGAAAACAAGCACGAAGAATTGCGAGACGATCGTGAAGATGAGGGTGTTCTTGAGCGCAGTCCAGAACGTGTTGGATACCACCACACGGCGGAAATTCTCGAAGCCCACGAAGTTCATGCTGCGGCTGCCGACGGTGACATCGGAGACGCTGTAGAACAGCGAGAGAAAAAACGGAAAGCCGACCAGCAATACGATGTAGAGGATCGCTGGCGCGAGCATCAGCGGCCACAACAGGCGCTCGTTGTCGGCAAGCCGCGTGCGCCAGCCCGCTTTCGCAGTGAAGGCGTTAGCGGTTGCCGTCGTCATCGCCCGATCCCGTCGATGTGCCGGCCGCTGTTCCGGTCGAAGCGATGGATCTCGCGCCTGCGCACCACGAAATCGTACCACTCGCCTGCGACGACTTCGGCGCGGATGTTGTTCGGCATCTTCGAGATCACATGCGCCTCGGCCGTCCTGCCTTCGAGCACGCCGTAGACCAGCCGATCGGCGCCCAGATATTCGACGCGGGTGACGCGGAAGGGAAAGCCGATGCTGTCGTCCGAATTGCCTACCTCGCGCGGCAGAAACGCCTCCGGCCGAAAGCCGACATAGGAGGCGCCCTCCTCCACCAGATTCATCGGCGGCGAGCCGATGAAGGTGGCGACGAAGGTGTCCATCGGCTTGCCGTAAATCTCCTGCGGCGTGCCGATCTGGATCACCTTGCCCTGGTTAAGCACTGCAATGCGATCGCCGAGCCCCATCGCTTCGGCCTGATCATGGGTGACGTAAATGGTGGTGGTGGCGAGGTCGCGCTGGAACTGCTTGAGCTCGTCGCGGGCGGAATTCCGCAACTTGGCGTCGAGATTGGACAGAGGCTCGTCGAGCAGGAACACCACCGGTTCACGCACCACCGCGCGTGCGAGCGCCACGCGCTGACGTTCGCCGCCGGAGAGCTGGCGTGGCTTGCGATCGAGGAAGCGCTCGATTCCGAACATGCGCGCGGCCCATTCCACCTTCTTGCGGATCGCGTCCCTTTGCATGCCGATCGCGCGCAGCGGAAACGAGATGTTCTTCGCGACTGTGAGATGCGGATACAGCGCGTAGCTCTGGAACACCATCGCGACATTGCGCGCGCGCGGCGGCAAGTCAGTGACGACGCGGCCGTCGATGACGATGTCGCCCGCAGTCGGCTGTTCGAGTCCGGCGATGAGCCGCATCAACGTGGTCTTGCCGCAGCCGGAGGGGCCGAGCAGGACGAGGAATTCGCCTTCGCGCGCGAGGAGGTCGATGCCGTCGACCGCGCGCACCTCGTCGAAATGCTTCGATATGTGCCGTGCTTCGACCGTCGCCATGAATGCCTCTCGGCTCTCTCGCGTCGGCGTCAAACGGGGCCGGGCCGCCGCCGGGCCCCACCGATCACAATACGCGCGCGATCAGATCATCCCGCGCTCTTTCCACTTTGCCCAGATCGCTTTCATCTTGGTATCGAGCTTCTTCAAGGCGTCTTCGGGCGTCTCCGCGCCGGTCGCCGCCTCGGCGAAGGCGGTGTTGAGCAGCCAGGTCTGGTACGTGTCGGAAATGGGCGCAGTGGAGTAGCCGGGATAGCCAATGTTGGTCGCCCAATCGAGCACGTCCTCGAGCACCGCGTACTTGTCCGGCGGCACCGCCTTCTTATCGTTGGAGATGAGCTGCTTGAGATCTGGCACGGTCTGAGGGAAGCACGGGAAGTTGTAGAACTCGCTGGCCAGGAAGGCTTCCTTGAAGTTGGCAATGTAGTCGACCAGGAATTTCTGCGCGCCTGGGATATTCTCCGCGAACTTCCAGATCACGTAGCAGTCCATCACATGCTCGAGGCCCATGCGGCGCACAGGACCCTTGGCGGCCTTGGCAACGGCGATCTTCTCGTGAATCGCCATCTTCTGATTCTCTCCGGTGCGCGTCACCGAGATGGCGTTGAGCACCAGCGAGGAGCGGCCGGCGAGCATCTGCCGGTTGTTGGAGGAAGCATCCCAAGCCAGAACTTCTGGCGTCATGCAGTCCTCAAAGAGTCCCTTAACGAAGCGCAGGGCCTCCAGCGTGTTCTTGGAATTGATGGTGAGGTTGCCAGCCTCGTCCTGCTCATGCGCGCCGAATGAATACATGATCGCGCGCATGGCCACGCCGGTGTCGATCTCGGCGGAGAGACCGATGCCGACCGGAATACGGGTCTTCTCCTTGATCTTCTTGCCGCCGACACGAATGTCGTCCCAGGTGTCCGGCTTCATGCCAATGTCACCCCAGAGATCGGTGCGGTAGTTCACCGGGTCCGGCACGTAGCTGTCGGAGAAGGCGAAGTATCTCTTGGTCTTTGGGTTGTATGTGCTCTTGATGCCGAGTTCGATCGCCTTGCCATTCGCCTTTTCGCATTCAGCATAGACGTCGTTCATGGGTACAACCTGATCCTCGAACACCGAAGGCGGCATGAGGAGCATGAAGAGGTCGTGGCCCTTCTGGGCGGATACCTCTGCTGCGGCGCGCGACTCGAGAAGAGCAAGATTAATGTTGTCGACGATCACCTCGGTGTCGTTCTTCTTGCCCCATTCCTTGGTGTAGGTGTTGTTGAACCACCGGTCGTAACCGGGGACGAAGTGGCTCCATTGCAGGATTTTCAGTGTCTTGGCGGCCCGTGCAGGCGTGACATGGAAGAACGGGCCGATAGTTGCGGCGACGCCCGCGGCAGTCGCCGTCTTGATCGCATCGCGGCGCGATAGCCCACGATGAGGCTTCTGGCGTTCCATGGATGTCCTCCCTATCGGTACGTGAGCGGACTGCCGCTCGAGACCCCTTGGCTTGGGTCATTTTCATTCCGGCGCGTCCCTCGAACGGGACGGGCCTTCAGGCAGTGCCAACCGATAATTCCGGACTTGCTCAAATTAATTACGTGTTGAGGATGCTCCTTTCGCCGGTTGCTGACAAGCAACAGCCGACCGCAGACGCACCTGCTGCGGCGCCGCAAGACACGTCTCAAGACACGTCTATTGTCTCTGATGTGGGCCGCGCCAGACTGCCCTCCACCGTGTCACGCGCCCCGCCTCGACGATCACTGTCGATCCAGATGGCGTTGCCGGTTTTGGCCGGGCCATTCGGGAATTCATTCCCCGCTGGGAGATCCCGTTTTGGAAATCCTACATTGGGCCGCATCGAGATCGACGTCCACACCGTCCGCATTATCGGCGACAGATCACGGTGGAGCAGCATCGCTGGACCTGGACCAGCCAAGGCAACCACATCGATTCCTCGCGACTCCCTGATGTCGTCCAGGTAAGGGAGCCTGACCTAACGCTGACTGATGCCGTGAAAGGGGCTGGGTAGCTCTCTGTCCGGCGGGATGCCTGCGCCGTACCGTCGCGAACGTGCTCCCGATTGGGCCGATCGTTCGCAAGTGCAAACAGTGCCCGGTCGCGAACTCGCGGCACCAGTGGTCCACCAGCCGCGCTAATGCAGCCAAGACCTTAGTCTAAATTGTCGTGGGACCACACGATTAGATTTGACTTGCGGCCGAGAGATTCGAAGAATCAAGCTGCAAATTCAAAGCGGTCAGGTCAAACGGCCGAAAGGCCATCTGTGCATCGACGGATGACGAGAGGAGCGAGGTGTCCAGGCTTCTCGAGATAGACAATTTGCAAACCTACTTCTTCTCTGCGGCAGGTGTGGTCAAGGCCGTCGACGGTATCAGCGTCCACGTCGATCAGGGCGAGACGATCGCCGTCGTGGGCGAATCCGGATGCGGCAAGTCCGTCAGCGCGCTCTCGATCCTGCGGCTTGTCGCCGATCCTCCCGGCAGAATCATCGGTGGCAGTATTCGCTTCCAGAACAGGGACCTTCTCAAGCTGAGCGACGAGGAAATCCGCGAGGTCCGAGGCAAGGAAATTGCCATGGTGTTTCAGGAGCCGATGACCTCACTCAATCCGGTCCTGACGATCGGCCGGCAGCTCACCGAGACCATGGAGCAGCACCTCAACATGACCCACGATCAGGCGATCACGCGCGCGATCGAGTTGTTGGGCATGGTGGGGATATCGGATCCGGAGCGTCGCCTGAGGCAGTACCCGCACCACTTCAGCGGCGGTATGCGCCAACGCGTGATGATCGCCATGGCGTTGTGCTGCGAGCCCAAGCTCATCATCGCCGACGAACCGACAACTGCGCTCGACGTGACGGTTCAGGCACAGATTCTCGAGCTGATGAAGGATCTGACCCAGCGTCTGGGCGTGGCGCTGATCATCATCACCCATAATCTCGGTATCGTCGCGCGCTACGCTGACAGGGTCAATGTCATGTACGCGGGCAGGATCATCGAGAGCGGGACTGCACGCGACATCTTTCATCATCCCCATCATCCCTACACGCTGGCGCTGCTGCGTTCGGTGCCGCGCATGGATCGGCCGCGCCAGGCCCGGCTTGATCCGGTGGAAGGACAGCCGCCCGACCTTTCGCGCCTCGGCGCCGGCTGCTCGTTCCACCCGCGCTGCAGCTTTTGCCGTGGCGCGCTGCCCAAGCGAGTCGCCTCCGTTCGAGCGGATCGACGGCGGCGATCATCTCGCAGCATGTTGGGAGGCAGCCAAAGTAGCCGGATCGCTGACGAGGCCGTCATGACCCCCATGGAGTCAACCGGCGCGGTATGGCAGAGCGTCCAGGCGGCGGTACAGGTATCGACCGTCGTGGAAGACGTTGCGCTGGAGCATGGGCGACAATCCAAATGGCGCATCGACCTGGCGCCGGAACTGGTCACGATCCGCAACCTGAAGATGCACTTTCCGGTGACCGAGGGCGCTCTCTTCTCCAGAGAGATCGCGCACGTGAAGGCTGTCGATGGCATCAGCTTCACCATCCGCAAAGGTGAGACGCTCGGATTGGTCGGCGAGTCGGGTTGCGGCAAGACCACCACGGGCCGGTGCATCCTGCGGCTCGAGCATCCGACCGGAGGCGAGATCCTGTTCGACGGCAAGAATCTAGTCGACCTCGATCAGAGATCGATGCGGGCCTTGCGGCAGAAGATCCAGGTCATCTTTCAGGATCCTTACAGCTCCCTCAATCCGCGCATGAAGATCGGGGAGATCATTTCCGAGCCGATGAAGGTGCACCGGACCGAACCGACCAAGGCGGCGCGTGATGCGCGCGTCACGGAATTGCTCCGCCTGTGCGGCCTGGATCCCAGGTTTGCCGACCGCTACCCCCACGAGATGAGCGGCGGCCAGCGCCAGCGCGTCGGCATCGCACGCGCCCTTTCGGTTCGCCCGGAATTCATCGTCTGCGACGAGGCGATCTCGGCTTTGGACGTGTCGATTCAGGCGCAGATCGTCAATCTGCTGGAGGATCTGCGGGACCAGTTCGGACTGACCTATCTGTTCATCGCGCACGATCTCAGCATCGTTCGCCACCTCTGTCATCGCATCGCCGTCATGTATCTCGGCAAGATCGTCGAACTGGCGGATTGCGACGAGTTGTACGGCAATCCTCTGCATCCCTATACTCAGGCGCTTCTCGCGGCCGTGCCGGTGCCGGATCCTGACCTGGAGCGGATGCGCGCCCGCCGAATCGTAAAGGGCGAAGTGCCGAGCTCGATGAATCCGCCGAAGGGATGCGTGTTTCATCCGCGCTGCCCGCTTGCTATCGATAGCTGTGCGAAGAACGTCCCGGAGTTCAGAGAACTGCGGCCCGGCCACTGGGTAGCTTGTTCCGTAATCTGAAAGCCCTCGCAAGAAGGGGCGATCGGCCTGGGCAGAAGACCCGGCCCTTGAAGAACAGGAGGAATGTGTTCCAGAGGGAGGAAAGACTATGAACCCTTTAAAATATCTCAAAGCCGTGTCAATCGTGGGTGTCGGCGCGGCAGTTGCCCTCGGCTTCTCCGGGGTTCCAGCCCAGGCTGCACCGAAGCAGGGCGGGATTCTGAACTTTGTCGTGCCGGACGAGCCGCCGAGCTGGGACGGCCACCGCGAGACGACGTTCGCGCTGATCCATCCCTTTGCGCCGTTCTACAGTCTGCTCATCAAGGTCAACCCGGATAATCCGTCCTCATCGACGGACTTCGTCTGCGACCTATGCACGGAAATGCCGACCCCGACCGACGAGGGCAAGACCTACACGTTCAAGATCAAGCAGGGCGTGAAATTCCACGATGGTACGCTATTGACGGCGCACGACATCGTCGCGTCATTCAGAAAGATCATCTTCCCGCCGGAGGGCACGACCAGCGCGCGCGTCGCCTATTTCGTCATGGTCGAGAGCGTCAGCGCGGCGGACGACCACACCGTCGTGTTCAAGCTCAAGTATCCATCGGGCGCCTTCATCCCGGCGCTCGCGACGCCGTATAACTTCATCTACTCGAAGGCAAAGCTCGAAAAGGACCTTCGCTGGTACGAGACCAACGTCATGGGATCGGGACCATTCAAGTTCGTCGCAAGAGAGGCAGGCGCCTACGTGCGCGGCGAGCGCAACAAGGGCTACCACGTTCCCGGGCAGCCTTATCTCGACGGCTTCGAGGCGATCTTCTCCAACAAGCAGGCGGTGCAGGTGCAAGCGGTCCGCGGCGACCGGGCCGCAATCCAGTTCCGCGGCTTCCCGCCGAAAAGCCGTGACGACCTCGTCGCGGCGCTCGGCAACGAGATCACGGTGCAGGAGAGTGACTGGAACTGCGTGCTCCTGTTCACCCCCAATCACAAGAAAAAGCCATTCGATGATGCCCGCGTTCGCCGCGCGCTGACGCTGGCGGTCGACCGCTGGGGCGGATCCCAGAGCCTTTCACGCATCGCGATCGTCAAGGCTGTCGGTGGTGTCGTGTTCCCCGGTCACCCGCTGGCGGCAACGAAGGTGGAGCTCGAACAGATCCCGGGCTTTTGGCGGGACATCAACAAGTCGCGTGCCGAGGCCAAGCGGCTGCTGCAGGAGGCCGGTGTCCCGGACCTGAAGTTCGTGCTGTGGAATCGCGCCGTCGATCAGCCCTACACGATCGTGGGCACCTGGCTCATCGACCAGTGGCGGCAGATCGGCGTGACGGTCGAGCAGAAGATGGAGCCGACGGGCCCATTCTACGCGCGCCTCAGGTCGGCTGAGTTCGACGTGACGGTCGACTTCAACTGCCAGTCGGTCATCAATCCGCTGCTCGACGTCGGCAAGTTCCTGTCGGAGGACATCGGCAACGAAAGCTACGGCGCATACATCGATCGCGACCTCGACAAGATCTTCGAGGCGATGAACCGCACCTCCGACGAGACCGAGCAGCGCAATTTGATGCGGCAGTTCGAGAAGCGTGTGCTCGATGAGCAGGCACACTCGTTCGTCACGCTCTGGTGGAACCGGATCATCCCTCACCGGTCCTATGTGAAGGGCTGGAAGGTCAGTCCGAGCCACTACCTCAATCAGGATCTCGCGAACGTATGGCTCGACAAGTAGCCGTCCGGTAGGCGGCGGTTTCCCAGTCTTCTGCCTTGCCCGGGCAGTGATCGAGAAGTCCGCAAACGAGTGCGACAGGGATCATGTACCAGTACATCCTGAAGCGGCTCCTGTTGATGATTCCGACGCTGCTCGGCGCGGCGCTGCTCGTGTTCATCCTGCTACGGCTGGTACCGGGCGACGTCTGTGTGCTGCGCATGACAGGTGGGGCCGGGTACGTCGATCCCAAGGCGATCGATCTCTGCCGCAGCGAGCTCGGCCTTGATCGCTCCTATGCCGTGCAGTTCCTGACCTTCATCTGGGACTTCGTCCGGTTCGACTTCGGCAAGTCGATGTGGACCGGACGCCCGATTGTGGAGGAGGTCGGACTCCGCTTCGAGCTCTCGCTGCAGATCGCGATCATGGCCACGCTCACCGCCATCCTGCTCGCGATCCCGCTCGGCACGATCTCCGCGGTCAAGCAGAACACCTGGATCGACTACGTGGTTCGGGCCTTCAGTATCGCCGGGATCGCGATGCCTTCCTTCTGGCTTGGCGTCCTGATCATCCTCGGCTTGCTGATCACCACAAAGTCGGTGTTCGGAGCTCCCTGGATGCCACCGATCAAATATGTGCCGATCTGGGTCGACCCCTTGTACAACCTGAGCATGACCATCTTCCCGGCGCTCGCCACCGGCTACCGCTACTCCGCCGTTGCGACACGCATGACGCGCTCGGCGCTGCTCGAAGTGCTGCGCGAGGACTACGTCCGCACGGCCCGCGCCAAGGGACTCGTGCATCAGCTCATCATCCGCCGGCATGCGCTTGGAAACGCGCTTTTGCCGGTGGTCACGATCATCGGCATTGAATTCGCGTTCCTGATGGGCGGACTGGTGGTCACCGAGCAGGTGTTCAACCTCAACGGTCTCGGCAAGCTATTCGTCGCTTCCGTGACCAATCAAGATTACGCCATGACCCAGGCGCTGGTCATGCTGGTGGCGACGATCTTCGTCGTCACCAACTTCGTGGTGGATATCATCTACGCGTGGCTCGACCCGCGGATCCGGTACAAATGATGGCAGGAACCAGAGATCTTGCATGACTGTCGCGACCGACCTCGGAACAAGAATCGAGCTGACGGAAGAGCTCAAGCCACAGAGCAGGCTTGCGGCCATTGCCCGGTTCGCACGCCGCAATCCGCTCGGTGCCGCCGGCGCCGCAGTGATCGTCGTCATGGTGGTGGTTGCGGCGCTTGCCGACTTGATCGCCCCTTACAACCCGGTCGCCAACGCTTTCGACCGCATGCATGAGCCGCCGAGTCTCGAGAACTGGCTCGGCACGGACCAGTTCGGACGCGACGTGTTCTCGCGCATCGTCTACGGCGCGCGCACGGCCCTGCTGGTCGGATTTGCGTCGTCGTTCGTCGGCGCCACCTTCGGCCTGGTGCTCGGCGTCGCGAGCGCCTATTTCGGCGGCAAGATCGATCTGATCTTGCAGCGCATCATCGACATCTTCATGGCGTTCCCGCTGATCATCATGGCGCTCGCCGTGATCGCAATCTTCGGGACGGGTGCACAGAACGTGATCATCGCGATCACCATACCGTTCATTCCGCGCTGCGCCCGCGTCGTGCGTTCGAGTGCGCTGGCGATCCGCGAGCTCCCGTACATCGACGCTGCTCGCGCCAACGGATTTAGCCACAGCCGCATCATTCTGCGGCACATGGTTCCGAATGTCATGGCGCCGTTTCTTATCATGATCACCGCCTTCGTGGGGCAGGCAATCCTGCTTGAAGCATCGCTTTCCTATCTCGGTCTCGGCGTGCAGGAGCCGACGCCGGCCTGGGGCCTGATGCTTCAGGGCGGCGCCGAGGAATACGCCGAGAGCGCCCCTTGGATCGCTGTCTTCCCGGGGATCGCCATCAGTCTTGCGGTGTTCGGCTTCAGCCTCTTCGGTGATGCGCTGCGCGACGAGCTCGATCCCAGGCTGCGATCGCAGTAAAATAGGTGTTACGTCTCTGAGCCGCGCAGTGCGCGGCGACGCACCCAAACCCACTATCGGTGAGCGCTGTTTTGCTTTCGCCATGCAGCTTAATCACCGACGGGCCAGACTGTCGATCCTAACTTGCTAGTCTAGTGGACTGAAATCAGCTCAAAAGCCGTCAGCCGAGAGCGCCCTCAATGCCTGTGGCGGCCCGGGGACGGTTTGACGTCAGTGACTTCTGCCTCTTCGAAGCGCAACATCGCGATCACGCGGTCGCGCACGGCGCCGCGCAGATCGATCTGCACTGCCCAGTCGCCGTGCATCTCGAGCTTGAGGCGGGCCTGATAAGCGCCCTTCTCCGCCTGCTCGGTCGCTTTCACGGGGCGCACGTTGTGCATGCCGGGCATCGAGGGCATGTCCGCTCCAACGGATACGGTCAGCCCCGAGAGCGGTTCGCCGGAGCGCGCGTTCGCAAGCTTGATGGTGCAGTCGTACTCCAGCACCTGCCCGGCCGAGACGCAGGTCACGACGGCCTTGGCGCGCACCTGGCCGTGCGCGGCTTGCGGATAACCGGCCATCAGGGCCGCCACGGCAGCAAGCATGCAAACGATCGTTCTCATCGCGGTCCTCGTCCGGTTCGGGTCGATCCGGATAACGTGTTCCGGAACAATCGGCCAACTCCGTGCACCAGTCGCTCATCAAGCAGGCCGCGTGGACGAACGATCAGCAGCAACGCAACCAGACCGCCGAAAATGATCATGCGGTACCCCGCAAACAGTCGCACCGATTCGAGGAGCCCGACGTCGATGAAGACCCCGAGCAACGGCCCGAGCGCAGTGCCGAGCCCGCCGATCAGACCATAGGCAAGGGAATGCACCCCGAGCATGACATCGAAGGTTCGCGGCTCCACATAGGTGGTCAGATGGGCATAGAGGCCGCCGCCGATCGCGGCGAGCGCGCCGGCCATGCCAGCTGCGAGTACCTTGTAGCGGGCGACCGCAATCCCCTGCAGCGAGGCAAGCGTCGCATCCTCACCGATCATGCGGAAGATGACACCAAGCCGCGAGCGTTCGAGCAGCATGAAGCCTCCGAGCGTGATCGCCAGCACCGCATAGATCAGCATCATGAAATCGAAGGGTTCGATGTTGTGATCGAAGATATAGCGAATATTGCGAAAGCCCTCGGTGCCATTGGGCCCGACCGGTTCGCCGTCGATCTCAATCTGATAACGCACCAGCTCGAACAGGATTCGCACCATCTCGGCGAACGCAAGCGTCGCGATCGAGAACTGAAGTCCACGAAGCCGCAACGTCGGGACCCCGAGCGACACGGCGCAAGCTGCGCCCGCCGCTGCGCCCCAGGCAATGCCCAGCGGAAGCGGCCATCCCCA
The DNA here is from genome assembly GCF_036924575.1 of Bradyrhizobium sp. AZCC 1577. Taxonomy (NCBI): domain Bacteria; kingdom Pseudomonadati; phylum Pseudomonadota; class Alphaproteobacteria; order Hyphomicrobiales; family Nitrobacteraceae; genus Bradyrhizobium; species Bradyrhizobium sp. AZCC 1577. The sequence continues at coordinate 2,956,227 of NZ_JAZHRQ010000001.1, read as the reverse complement.
CATCGCGGTAGCCACGCCGGCCGAATACGCGCCGATCGCAAAGAACGCCTGCTGGCCGAAGGAGATTTCGCCGGTGAGCAGCAGCAGATAGGCCGACAGCGCGACGAACGAGATGACGCCGATGTTGGACAATACGCTGACCAGATAGTCGTCCATCGGTCACACCCTGTGCGACAACTCGACGTCGGCCGTGCGGCCGAGCAGGCCGCCCGGACGCGCCACAAGGAAAGCGAACAGCACGAAATAGGCAAACAAATCGCGCACCTGCGGCCCGAACAGCCAGTGGCTGTGCACCTCGACGACGCCGAGCAGCAGTCCGCCGAGCAGCGCGCCGGGTATCGATCCGAGGCCGCCGATCATCATCGCGATCAGGCCCTTGAGAGTTGCCCACATGCCGAACATCGGCGTCACCTGCTGATCCACCGCCAGCACCAGAAAGCCGGCCACGCCGCCGATGGCTGATGCCGCGGCGAACGCCAGCATGACCGAGCGCTTGACGTCGACGCCGACAAGGTTCGCCGCAATCGGGTTGGCGATCACCGCGCGCAGGCCAAGGCCGAAGCGCGTGCGATAGAGCGCGAGCTGCACGACAGCGGCGAGCAGGAGCGCGCCCGCCAGCATGATCAGGTGGTCGGGGCGAACGAGCAATGGACCGATCTCGAGCGCGAGACCGGTCGCAAGCGGCGGAAACGGGTAGGTGTGACGCGGCAGGACCAGAACCGCCGCCTGCTCCAGTTGCATCCAGATCGCAAAACTCGACACCATCGAGGCGATCCCGGCACCGGCCTTCATCGGTGCGAAGCAGAGCCGCTCCACGTAGATGCCGGAGATCACCGCTCCGGCGACAACGCCGGCGGCGACCACGAGCAGCCCGGCGCCAAAGTCCAGATAGAGCACGGTACCGAAATAGGCGCCGATCATGACGGTGGGCCCGTAGGACAGGTTGAGACGCCGCATGACGCCGAAGATAACGGTGAAGCCGAGCGCGAGCAGCCCGTATGACGAGCCGATCATCACGCCGTCGATCGTATTCTGGATGAAATCGATCATCGGCTCCTGACCTGCCGGCTCATCCGGCGGCGCGGCGGGTACCGAGATAAGCCCGCTGGATCACCTCGTCCTCCGCCAGCTGACCGGGCGTGCCCCGGAAGGTGACTCGGCCCTGCTCCATCAGGAAAAACTGGTGCGCCACCTTCAGGGCCATGTGCGCATTCTGCTCCACCAGAAGAATGGTGGTGCCATCGCGATTGAGCGAGGCGACAATGTCGAAGATCTCCGCCACGATAAGGGGCGCGAGGCCGAGCGACGGCTCGTCCATCAACAGCACACGCGGGCGCGACATCAATGCGCGAGCAACCGCCAGCATCTGCTGTTCGCCGCCGGACAGCGTGCCAGCAGCCTGTTCCCTCCGCTCCTTCAGTCTCGGAAAGCGTACGTACATGCGTTCGATATCGGCGGCGATCTCGCTCTTGTCCCTGCGCTGGTATGCCCCCGCCAGCAGGTTCTCGCGCACCGACATCTCCGGGAAGACCAGCCGGTTCTCCGGCACCAGCGCGACACCGCGCGAGACAATTTTCGCGGGCGACAGACCGACCAGTTCGGTGCCTTCGAGCTTGATCGAGCCGCGGCGGGGCCTGAGAATTCCGGCGATGGTCATCATCAAGGTCGTCTTGCCGGCGCCGTTCGGTCCGAGCAGGCAGGTGATCTTCCCGCCCTCGGCCTGCAGCGACACGCCCTTTGAGCGCTTCGATCTTACCGTAAGTCGTGACCAGGTCCGACACGTTCAGCATGATTTCACCTCACCGCGTGCCGAGATAGGCTTCGCGCACGGCCGCATCGTCTTGCACGGCAGCCGGCGTCCCCTCGGCGATCTTGCGGCCGAAGTTCAGAACGGCGATCCGGTCGGCGACCGACATGACCAGCTCGACGTGATGCTCGATCAACAGGACCGTGAACCCGTCATCGCGCATCTTGCGGATGCGGGCATCGAGCTGATCCACCTCCTCGGCATTCATGCCCGCCGCCGGCTCGTCGAGCAGCAGCAGGCTGGGCCTGGCGGAAATGGCGCGGGCAAATTCCAGCCGCCGCTGCTCGCCAAAGGAAAGATTGGCGGCGAGTTCGTGGCGCTTGTGCGCAAGGTCGAAGAATTCGAGCGTTCGCTCGATTTCCGCCTGCACGCCTGCGGAGCCGCCGAACCAGCGCTTGAAGAACATTTCCTGGCGCTGCAGGCGGGAATTCTGCGCGACCCAGAGGTTCTGCCAGACCGACAGTTGCCCGAATAGCCGGATATTCTGAAAGGTTCGTGCAATGCCAAGGCTCACCCGCGCATGGGACGGCAGGTCCGAGATATCGTCGCCGTTGAAGAGAATCCGGCCCGAGGTCAATGGAAGCAGGCCGGAGACCAGGTTGACGATCGTGCTCTTGCCGGAGCCGTTCGGTCCGATCAGGCCCAGGATCTCACCGCGCTTCACGGTCAGATCGATTCCGTCCACCGCGTGGACGCCGCCGAAGTATTTGGCGATGCCCTGAAGGTCAAGCACCGGAGCCCTCCTTCCCTGCGAACAGCATCCGTTTCAGGGAGGCGACGCCGCCTGCGTCGAGAAAGCCGCGCGGCCGCAGGTTCATTGCCAGCACGATCAGCGCGCCGAACAGCAGATTGCGCCAATCGCCGAGAAAGCGCAGGCCCTCGATCAGGAAGCCCTGGATGAAGATGACGGCAAGCAGCGTGCCGAACACGTTCGAAAGCCCGCCGAGGATCGGATAGGCGATGGCGAATGTCGCGAGAATAACGCCGAACTGCACATGCTCGATATGCGTCGTATAGTGCGCGAAGATGCCGCCGCCGATTCCGGCGATGACGCCGCCGATGGTCATGGCTAATACCTTCACCGCCGTGACGTTGATGCCGGAGCTGTGCGCCGCTACCTCGTCTTCGCCGACCGCGCGCATCACGGCGCCGGCGCGCGATTGATCGAGCCACCATAGGCATGCCATCACGATCGCTACCATCAGCCAGATAAACATGAGGACGTCGAAGGTGGACCAGCCATGCTCCGGGAAGTAGCGGATCTGGCGAAAACCTTCGGCGCCGTGCGGACCGATCTTCAGCTCGCCCGCCTGGATCTGGTAGGTGAAATTAAAGAAGAACAGACGCACGGCCTCGCCGAAGGCGAGCGTGGCGACCACCAGCATCAATCCTTTCACGCGCAGCGCCGGGAAGCCGACGGCGCAGGCGGTCAGGCCGGAGACAACGGCGGAAACGCCGAGCGCGGCAAACAGATGCCACTTGAAGATGACGGTGAGGATCGCCGCAACATAGGCGCCGACGGCGAAGAAGGCCGCCTGTGCCAGGCTCACCTGGCCGGTGAGCAGGACGCAATAGGCCGAGAGCCCCAGCAGCGTATGGACGCCGATGACCTGCGCAAGACCGAGATAGAAATCCATGCCTGCCTCTCTCAGTCGCGCCCGGGCGCCCTGGCGAAGATGCCTCCCGGCCGGAACACGAGGAAGGCGAACAAAAGCATCATAATGTAGAGGTCCCGTTCGGTCACACCGCGCAGGAACTGGAACAGGCTCTCCAGCCCGCCCACGATCAGACCGGCGATGATCGCCCCAGGTATGCTGCCGAGGCCGCCGATCACGGTGACAATCAGGCCCTTGACCGTGAGCGGCTGAGCCAACAGCGGCGAGAGCATGCCGATCGCCGCGCCGCTCATGGCGCCGGCAATGCCGCCCAGCATGCCGGTGACCACGAAGGTCAGGACGTTCACTTGCAAGATGCTGATGCCGCAGAGCTGCGAGGCGATCGGCTGCTGCGAGACGGCGCGCGTGGCGATGCCCAGCCTGGTCCGATAAAGCAGCAGCAGGAACAGCACCATGCAGGCGCAACCAAGCACGAAGACGAACATCAGGTCGCCGCGCAGCATGAACGGGCCGAGCCGGATGACCACGTCCGAGTACAGCGCCGGATAGGCCAGCGGCACGCCTTGAGTCGTGTGCACGATAATCTCGTCAATCAGCAACAACAGGCCGACAGTCGACATCAAGGTGGCCAGCGGATTGGCCACGGGGATGAACTTGAAGCCGATGAAATAGACGAGCGCGCCGATCACCCCGCCGCACAGCGCCGCGGCCATGAAGACGATGATGGCCGGCGCGGCGGTGAAGCCGCCGAGAAGCAACAGGCTTCCGTAGGCAGCGCCGATCGACGCTGCGGCATAGGAAAGGTTGATCTTGTGCATCACACCGAAGATGAGCGTGAAACCAATTCCAAGCAGCGCGTAGGTGGAGCCGAACAGCAACCCGTCGGCGACGGACTGCACGGCATCGATCAGATCAAGCAGGTCCACTGCGGCGCCCCCACACTACAGGGTCAAGGTTGACAGGAGGCGGCGGGCCGGTCGGCCCGCCGCCTCATTGACAGCGATCACGACGAAGGCTTGTGGAGGACTTGCCAGCTCCCGTCCTTCGCATGCACGTATAGGTATGGCTTGATCGCTTCGCGGTCGTTGGTGCGTCCGACGCTGCCGAGCAACCCTTTTGTTTCCTTCAACGCGGCCAGCCCCTGACGCATCTTGGTACGGTCGGCCTGCACGGTATCGGGCTTCGCCATGATCTTCTGGCTTTCGATCACGTCCTTTAGGATGAACATGATCTCGTAGGCCGCCGCGCTGTGCAGATCCATGCTGCCGCCTTGCTTGGAAACATTCTCCGCCGCGGCTTTCGCCTCCGGGGTGACGGGTGCAAAACTGGTCGGAATGATGATGCCCTCCGCCTGCTTGGCGCAACCCTGCAGCGTCTCGATACTGGAGGAACTGGTCAGGCCGATCAGGAGTTTCGGCTTCACGCCTTGGCGGTCCATCTCGCGCAGCACCCCGCAAGTTGTGAACGGGTGGGCGGAAATGGCGACGATCTCCGGATTGGTACGGCGCATTTCGCGTACCTGCGTCGAGAAGTTCGTGTCATTCAGCAGCCATTCGCCGGTCCCGAGCAGCTGGAAGCCGTTCTCCTCGGCCTGCTTCTTCATGACGCCGTAGGTGGCATTCGAATGCGCAAAGTCCTTTTCGACGCCGCCATAGATCGTCTTCAGATTGGGGTGCTCCCGCTTCAGCCATGCGAACAGCGATTTGTACATTTCGAGCTCGCTCGGGACGTTGCGAAACGCCCACTCGGAAATCGCAGCGAGGCCGCCCTTGGCAGCGACGTCGGCGAACACGGGAAATTGCAGCCCGCTGTCGGAGGTATCGCCCACCTTCTTCTGCAGAATGCCGAAAAGCGACTCGGCAACGTTCGAGCAGGTCGGTCCGACTGCCACAAAGGCATCCGACGAAGCGATGCGGCGGATGACGGAGATCCCCTCTTCGGCATTGCAGCGGTCATCGAGGAATTCGACCGAAAGCTTCGCTTTCGCGCCGTCGCCCAGGGTGACGCCGCCCGCCTTGTTGATCTCCTCGGCGGCCGCCTTCATGGCCGCCTCGCTGTTGACGCCGAACACGCGGACGACGCCGGATTTGGCGCCGAAGCCGGTGATCTTGACTGTACGCTCCTGCGCTAAAGCGCCGCCCGAAAGACCGGTCATCGTGCCGGCAAGCAGCGCGGCCGCCGCAACATTGACAATTCTCATGGTGCCTCCTCCTGCTGAAAAGCGGGCGGTTTTCCGCCTCCTTGTGGTTGAGAATTTGCAAAGTCGGTCCCGCGTCGCACCCCCTGTGCTTGACCGTCCGCGGACACTGGTGAGCCTGAGGAATGTCACGCCCGTTTGCAAGTCCCTTGTCTTCCAGCCCAGGCTTATGCCGTGCCGCAGCAATCGAATGGCAGGCGAGCCGGCGGCCATCCAACACGACGGGCCGGCCTGTTCGGTGGCTCCCGTTCTTGAAGCGCTGTCCAAGCTGCGCGTACTTCGTCGCGAGATTACAGATTGCTGTCGCATCATCTGAAATGGAATGTGGCGAACTCGTCCGGTGCCGCACGTTCGCTTACAAGCGAATTTTCCGGAGCTTGCGGATCGGCAAATCCAAGCGCCATGCCCGAGAGAATGACCTGATCGCCCGGAATCGAAAGTTCGTCATGCACGATCGAACCGTATTCGCACCACGACTGCTTCGGACAGGTTTCGAGGCCGTGCGCCCTCGCGAGGATCATGACGTTCTGCATGAACATTCCACAATCGAGCCAGGAGCCGAGGAGAAGAAAGCGGTCCATGGCAAAGAACAATCCGACGGGGGCGCCGAAGAATTCGAAATTCCTCAGCATCACGCGTTTGCGGCCCTCCCGGTCATCCCGCGTCAAGCCATGCAGCCTATAGAGATCAAACCCGATGCGCCGCCGGCGGGATAGATAGGGCTCCTTTAGCGGCGACGGCATATAGGCATACTCGTCGGAACGAGCACCGACATGTACTGCTGCGAGAACGCTCCGGGAAAGCCGATCGCGAGCGGCCTCCATTGCAACGTAGACTTTCCAGGGCTGGATGTTGGTACCGGACGGGGAGCGCGCCGCATCAGCCAGGATCGTTCGTACCGTCTCCAGGGGCACCGGCGTCGGGAGAAAGTTGCGCACAGACCGACGTCCGGCGACAGCTTCTCTCACCGTCAACTGTCGACGTTGACCCGCATCCCGCATCGCACTGATACTCTCGGTGTTCAGGTGCATGGCGTTCTTCATTACTTCGGATCAGCGCCGCTTCATTGCCACAAGCTCGTCACGCCGCTTCTGCCTCAACACGAAGCGCTGCACCTTGCCGCTCGGCGTCTTTGGCAGCAACTCGACGAAGTGGATGTTTCGCGGATAGGCATGCGCCGCGTAGCCGACCTTCACCCACTGCTGAAGATCTTGAACGATGTCCGTCGAGGGCTTCACGTCCGAGCGAAGAACCACGAATGCTTCGAGAACCTCGCCGCGAATATCGTCCGGCACCGCAATCACGGCGCACTCGCGTACCACAGGGTGAGTGGCCAACACGGATTCGACCTCAAAGGGGCCAATCCGATACCCGGCCATGATGATCACGTCATCGTCCCGCGACGAGAAGTGAAAATAGCCGCCCTCATCCTTCCAGCCGACGTCGCCGGTCAAATACCAGCGCCCTGCCCCGGCAAACTTTTCGGCGCTTTTTTCCGGATCGTTCAGATATCCCGTGAACCAGGCCAGAGGGCTTCGCGGCACTTCAACGGCAACCCTGCCAAGCTCTCCATCCGGAGCGGGAGCATCCTCATGCTGCTGCAAAACGAGAACTGCCCAACCCGGCATGGGCATTCCCATTGACCCGTCCTTGAGCGGTCTCTTCAAAGCGGGATGGTGGTGGTTGTTGATGAGCATGCCAGCCTCGGTCTGTCCGTAATGGTCATGAACGGGCACACCCAACGCACCGACAGCCCACTCGTTGACCTCTGGCGTAAGCGGTTCTCCCGCGCTCGAAGCACAGCGGAGTTGCAGGGTGCGTGGCGCGGCGACTGGGGTGGCGCGCAACGATCGATAGACGGTCGGAGCTGCAGCAAAGTTCGTTACTTTGTAGCGAGACAGAACTTCGTATGTAGCTTCAGCGTCGAATCCGCCTTGCAGAAGGAGGCTCGGGATGCCCGTCGTGAACGAGGCAAGCACGCCGAAGTACAAGCCGTAGGCCCAGCCTGGATCGGCGGCGCACCAGAAAAAGTCGTCGGAGCGCAGGCCGAGCCCGAACTCGGCGTAAGCCTGAAAGCCGGCGAGCGCCTTGATCGGCACCACCACGCCCTTAGGACGACCGGTCGTACCCGACGTATAGATGTGGATGAGCGGCGCATCGCCGCCGAGAGAGGCGGCTGGCCATCCGGGGGGCTTGGCGGCAAGGAGTTCTGCGAAACGGAGCGCAGCGGGCGGAACGAGGTGCTCTGGAGCCGTGGTAATGATCTGCCATGATGCATCAGCGGGAATTTCGGCGCTGGGCGCCAGTTTGGCCTGTTGGTTCTCATCGCACACGACGACTTTCGCGGCACTCCCCGCCAATCGCAGCGCAATGGCAGAAGGCGCAAAAGCCGTAAACAACGGCACGTGAACAGCTCCGAGGCGCCAGATCGCCATAAGCGTTACGAGATACTCGATGCTCTTCCCCATCAACGTGGCCACCCGATCGCCGGGACATACACCGAGATCTGCCAATCCTGAGGCCAGACGCTCAGAAGCGGTGCGCAGGTCGCCGTAGGTGAGGTCCGCAGTGTCCAAGTCGGCGCCCACCACGCGATAGGCGAGAGCGCTCGGGGGGTGGCGATCACAAAGAAGGTAGGCTGCGCTCGCGCGCTCGTCGCTGTAGCGCGAAACGAGCTCGCGAACGCGGTCGAATAGATCCTGGCTTTGCGTTGTCGTTGGCAACGATGCCTCCCCTGAGCGCGCCCTTACACACAATCTCGATGGCGACTGCCGCGGCTTAGGGTCGGGTAACGGACGGTGAGAATTTGCATTCTACCAGTATTATCGTTTCCGTCACCTAATGTTCTAGTTACACGGCGACCACTATTGATTTCATATTTTCATCAAAACTAGAATTGTAATTCTACCATGTCAAGTGGCAAGATGCGTCACTTGCTGCGGATTGCCAAATTCGGTCTTCGAAATGGGAAATTGCGACTCGGGCTCGAACAAGCCAATGATTCTGCGCGTAATCATCGTGTGCCTGATGGAGAAGTGATGGCTCGCACTCGCCCAATCAAGCAGGCCGACAGCGCTCGTTTGCGTGCGCCGTCGCCCGAAAGGCGCGCTGCCATCCTTCGGGCTGCCCGCAACCTAGTGGCCGACGTTGGCTTCCGCGACGCGCAAATGGCTGCGGTGGCCGAAGCAGCCGGTATCGCGCTTGGAACGCTGTACCGTTACTTCTCCTCGAAAGCAGAGCTGATGATCGAGGTGGTGGGCTATGTTTCCCAGCGCGAGGTTGACGCGGCGGCGGGCGTGGCCATGGGCGATGGAAGCGCTGCCGAGCGGCTCGCCTTGTCTGCCTGGACGTTTGCAAGTCGTGCCTTGCGGGGTCGCAAACTTGCCCATGCCCTGGTGGCTGAGCCGGTGGAGCCCGAGATCGAAGCGGCGCGTCTCAAGTATCGAAAGAAGCTCGCGAGAGTCTTCGAAACGGTTATCGAGCAGGGCATCCGGGACAAGGATTTTCCCTTGCAGGACGTTCATGCCGCAGCATCGTGCATCGTCGGTTCCTTGTTTGAAGGATTGGTCGGTCCACTTGCCTCAGACAACCTCACAACCGATCGCGAGCGGCACGACCACGCTGTCGCCATAGTGGGCTTCTGCTTGAGGGGCGTGGCAGGACGAAACGAGACCTTCACGCCACCTCTGCGTGAGGTAGTGTAGCCAGGGCGATGCCGGCAGCATCTGGATCGGCATCATCAACGGCTTGCTCAAGCTGGTCCGCCTTGCCAAGACGCCGCCAGCGATCAACAATGACGCCTTGCCGGCAATGGGGACGCGGTTTGGTATATGCTCGGCGCCCTTGTCTAAGAACCGGATCGGACGGCGCGCGCCGACGCTTCGCCACAGCTCGGGCGCCGCGGGAGGAGCAGCGATGGTACGATCACCGCAAGGCAAGCGTGCGGCACGGCCGAAGCGAACGATCCCCAGGCCCACACGCAGGACGCGTGCGGCGAAGTCCAATCGACGGTCGCACGACGGGGCCGGCAACGGCGTGTTTTCTGGTCTCGGCCGCAGCGAAGCAAACTTCGCCCCGCTCACGCCCGTTTCGTTCCTGCCGCGCTCGGCCGAGATCTATCCGGATCGGGTCGCGGTAATCCACGGCGAGCGGCGGTACAGCTATCGCCAGTTCTATGAGCGCGCCCGTCGCCTCGCATCGGCGCTTGCGGGCGCCGGTGTCAAGCGCGGCGATACCGTCTCGGTCATGCTGCCGAACGTACCGGCGATGCTCGAGGCGCATTATGGCGTGCCGATGCTCGGCGCGGTGCTGAACGCCATCAACACCCGTCTCGAGGCCGCAACGATCGCCTATATTCTCCAGCATGCCGAGGCGAAGGTATTGATCACCGACCGCGAGTTCGCGGCGCAGGTTGGTCCTGCGCTTGCGACGCTGAAAAAGCGACCGCTGGTGATCGACGTTGACGACGAGCTCTATACCGGGCCCGGCGAGCGGCTCGGCAAGGTCGAATACGAGGCGTTCATCGCCACGGGCGATCCGAACTTCGCCTGGAGTGCGCCGGCCGACGAGAGCAGTGCGATCGCGCTCAATTACACGTCCGGCACCACCGGCAACCCGAAGGGCGTCGTCTATCATCACCGCGGCACTTTCCTCGAGTCTGTCGGCAACATCATGGCTTGGCCGATGCCTCCGAAGCCGGTCTATCTCTGGACGCTGCCGATGTTCCACTGCAACGGCTGGTGTTTTCCTTGGTCGGTGGTGGCGATGAGCGGCACGCATGTGTGCCTGCGCAAGGTCGATCCGGCGCTGATCTTCCCGATGATCGTCGAGAACGGCGTAACGCACATGTGTGGCGCGCCGACGGTGCTGACGATGCTGACGTCGGCGCCGGCCGAGCAACTTCGCCGATTCAACCATGTGGTGGAAATCCAGACCGGCGGTTCGCCGCCGCCGGCCAAGGTGATCGAAGCGATGGAGCAACTCGGCTTCCGCGTCACGCACATCTACGGCATGACAGAGCTGCAGGGTCCTTCGACCTATTGCGCGCCGCAGGATGACTGGTCGGTGCTGCCGCTCGCAGAACGCGCCGGCTTCGTCGCGCGCCAGGGCGTCCGCTATCCCGTGGTCGAAGGGCAGATGGTGGCCGATGCCAGGACGCTGAAGCCGGTGCCCCGCGACGGCCGGTCGATCGGCGAGATCATGGTTCGCGGCAACACGGTGATGCTCGGCTACCTGAAGGAGCCGAAGGCGACGTTCGACGCCTTCCGCGGCGGCTGGATGCACACCGGCGACCTCGCGGTCGAGCATCCGAACGGCTACGTGGAGATCAAGGATCGCGCGAAGGACATCATCATCTCGGGCGGCGAAAACATCTCCAGCGTCGAAGTCGAGATCGCACTCTACAAGCACCCGGCGGTGCAGCTCGCCGCCGTCGTCGCGCGGCCGGATTCGAAATGGGGCGAGACGCCCTGCGCCTTCGTGCAGCTCAAGCCAGGCACTCAGGCGACCGAGGACGAGATCATCGCCTTCTGCCGCGACAGGCTCGCGCACTTCAAGGCGCCGAAGTCGGTGGTGTTCGGGCCGCTGCCGACGACTGCAACCGGCAAGGTGCAGAAATTCACGCTGCGGGAGCGCGCGCGAAGCCTATAAGAAGTAGTGGAGGACATGGTCCTTCCACACGCCAAGGTCTTCTGGCCCCGGATCGGGGCAGCAACTCAGATGAGATAGCGCAGCCTTACAAGGGACCGTCAGGTCCAGGGTCCAATCAGACCGACAACGAGGAGGAGGAGGAAACAAATGCGACCATTATCGAGCTTCGGGTTGCGCGCGGCCCTGGCCGCGTTCGTCTTTCTGCTGGCGGCGCCGGCTTCGCTGGCGCAACAGCCCATCAAGGTCGGCATCGTGACATTCCTGTCCGGTCCGGCCGCTGGTCCGTTCGGGATTCCCGCCCGCAACGCGGCCGAGCTGACGGCCGAGTTGCTCAACGCAGGCACCGTACCCGCACCCTATACCCAAAAGGGCTTCGGCGGAACGCCGATCGAGCTCGTCATCATCGACGAGGCGGGTGGCCCGCAGAAGCAGGTGGCCGAGTATCGCAATCTCGTGCCAAGAGTCGACATCGTGATCGGCTATATCTCGAGCGGCGATTGCCTTGCGATTGCGCCCGTTGCCGAGGAGCAGAAGAAGCTCACCGTCCTGTTCGACTGCGGCACGCCGCGCATCTTCGAGGACGCAAGCTACAAACATGTATTCCGCACCGGTCCGACCGGCACGATGGATAACGTGTCCGTTGCGCTTTATCTGGTGGAGCGCACCCCCAACGTAAAGTCGATTGCAGGCCTCAATCAGAACTATGCCTGGGGTCAGGACTCCTGGGCGGACTTCGAGAACGCCATGAAGACCCTCAAGCCTGGCATCGAGGTGAAGACCTCGCAGATGCCGAAGCTTTTTGCGGGTCAGTTCGGCGCCGAAATCACCACGCTTCTCGGTAGTGGGGCGGAGGTGATCCATTCCAGCATGTGGGGCGGCGATCTTGAGGGCCTCGTGCTGCAGGGCGCACCGCGTGGCCTGTTCGAGAAGCACAAGGTGGTCCTGTCAGCCGGCGAACCGGCCATCAACAGGCTGGGCACGCGGATTCCGGACGGAACCATTCTGGGGGCGCGTGGTCCGTTCGGACCGTTCGCACCGGACACTGATCTCGCGCGCTGGCTGAAGACCACCTACCAGGACCGCTACCACGTTCCGCCGAACTATGCGTCCTTCAAGATGACGCAGGCAATCCTCGGCGTGAAGGCGGCCTACGAGAAGGCCAAGGGCAGCGGCAATGGGGCACCCGACCAGGACAAGATCATCGCTGCGCTCGAGAACCTGACCTTCGAAGGCCCCGGTGGGCCGGTGAAGATGGCGCTCGGCAAGGGCCACCAGGCGATCATGGATGCCGCTGTCGGCACGACCAAGGTCGAGGGCGGTGAGCTCAAGATCGTGGATGTCGCACGCTATTCCGCGGACAAGGTGAATCCACCCGACGGCGTGAAAAGCGAAGCCTGGATCAAGTCTGGCCTCAAGAAATAGCAATCAGGGACGGCAGCTCTGCAGGCTGCCGCCGCTTCGCTTCCAATGAGCACCATCCTGCCTGTTGCCTTCGACGGCATCGCCTACGCATCCTGGCTGTTCCTGATCTCAGCCGGGCTGACGCTGATCTATGGCGTCATGCGCATCCTCAACGTGGCCCACGGCAGCCTCTACGCCCTGGGCGCCTATGCGGCCTGCTCGCTTGCCGGCGCATGGCTCGGTGGTGGACTGCCGGCGGCCGGCAGCTTCGCCATGCTGCTGCTCGCGGCCGTCCTCGTCGGCTCCCTCGTCGGTCCGCTGATCGAGCGTGGCCTGCTGCAGTGGATGTACGGAAAGGACGAGGTGGTGCTGGTCCTGATCACCTATGCTGTCTTCCTGATCATGGAGGACGTGATCAAGCTGGTGTGGGGCGTGGACTCGCTGCTGCTGCCCGAGCCCTACGCGTTGCCCGGAAATTTTCAGCTCGGCGGCCTGCCTTACCCCGTCTACAACGTACTGCTGATCGCATTGGCGCTGGCGACCGGGCTCGCCGTTGCCTGGGCGCTCTATCGCACACGCCAGGGCAAGGTGCTGCTCGCCGTCATCCACGACCGTGAGATGAGCATGGCCATGGGCATCAACGTGAGCCGGGTCTATCTCGCCACCTTCGCCATCGGTGCGACGCTGGCGGCGCTCGGCGGAGCATTCACAGCGCCGACGATAGCCGTGACGCCCGGCATCGGCGTGGAGGTGATCGTGCTCGCCTTCGCGGTGGTGGTGATCGGCGGTCTCGGCAGTCTCGGCGGAGCGGCGCTCGGCGCGCTTCTGGTCGGCCTCGTCCGCTCGGCCACGGTGCACTACTGGCCGGAGGCCGAGCTGTTCTCGATCTACACGGTGATGGCCATGGTGCTCATTGCGCGCCCGAAGGGACTGTTCGCGGCGCAGGAGGCGCGCAAGATATGAAGGCTGCAATCGTCGCAATCGCTTCTCTCGTCGCGCTGACAGCGTTGGCTCTGCTCTCGCCGCAATGGCTGGTGTTCATGGCCATGCTGGCGCTCGCCAAAGGCGTGGTGGTGCTTGGGCTTCTTGTGCTGATGCGCACCGGGCTCGTGTCGTTTGGGCAGGGGCTGTACTTCGGTATCGGCGCCTATGCGGCTGCGCTGCTCTCGCATCATCTGCATGTTGCCGATGCGGCCGTGATGCTGCTCGCAGGCGCCGCTACCGCTGGGTTGGTAGCCGCTCTGCTGGGACTGCTGCTCGCTGGGTATCGCGACATCTTCTTTGCCATGCTGTCGCTGGCATTTTCGATGATCCTGTACGGCGTGCTGGTGAAGAGCGCCGCGCTCGGCAGCACGGACGGGTTCAACCTGCATGCGCGCACATTCTTCGGAGTTGCCTTGGCGCCCGGCGTGGAGCGGCGGGTGTTTCTCATTGCCGGCGCGGTCTGTGCAGTGGTTGTGGCGCTATTGGTGCACAGGCTGCTGGGCGGACACTGGGGACGGTTGGCCACCGGCGTGCGCGACAACGAGCTGCGGGTGGCCTATCTCGGCGCCTCGCCCTACCGCGTGGTGTACGTCAACTACCTGATCGCGGGTGCCATGGCGGGCCTGGGCGGCGCCCTCGCGGCACTCGCGGTCGGCCATGTCGATCCCGAGATGACGTATTGGACGACCTCAGGCGAGTTCGTGTTCATCGCCATCCTGGGCGGCATCCAGAGCATTCTGGCACCGTTCATGGCGGCCACCATCTTCGAGGCTCTGCGCACGATCGCCAGCCAGTACGCGCCCAACGTGTGGCAGATGTCGCTCGGCCTTGCCATGCTGGCCATCATCATGTTCCTGCCGGCCGGCCTATGGACGCTCGCCGAGCGGCGGCGGAGGTCCGCATGAGTGCGGTGCTGACTGCAGAAGGGTTGCAGAAGAGCTTCGGCGCCGTGCGGGCGGCAGCCGATATCAGCCTGACGTTCGATCCCGACACCGTCGTCAGCCTGATCGGTGCCAACGGCGCCGGCAAGACGACCTTTCTCAATATGGTGACTGGCTACCTCAGGCCCGACAGCGGGCAAATCCTGTTCGGCGAACGCGACATCGTGGGCCTCAGCCCGCGCCAGATCACCAAGCTCGGCATCTCACGCTCATTTCAGATACCGCAGCTCTTCAATTCGCTGAGCGTCCGCGAGAATCTGCTGGTCGCCGAGAGTATCGCCGCGACTGACAATCCGCAGGCTGCGACCGATGAGGCGCTGGCGCGGTTCGAGCTCGCTCCCTATGCTGCGCAAAAGGCCGGCCTGTTGCCCGAAGGAATCCGCAAGCTGCTCGACGTTTCCATGGCGCTGTCCAGCCGCTCCAAGCTGCTCCTGCTCGACGAGCCGACGAGCGGCGTCTCCGCCGACGAGAAGTTCGCCATCATGGACGTCGTGATGAGCGCGGCGCATGTCGCCGGGGTGACGGTGATCTTCGTCGAACACGATATGGACATCGTGGCGCGATTTGCGGGGCGCGTGGTGGCGTTCTACGACGGCAGCATCATCGCGGACGGATCGCCCGACACCGTGCTGCGCGCAGAGAACGTGCGCCGCTACGTGATCGGCGAGGAGATACCCCATGCTGCGGCTTGAGGGTGTCTCCGTGTCAATCGGGGCGGTGGCGATTCTGCGCGACGTCGATCTCGAGGTCAGCGCAGGGGAATTCGCCGGCCTGATCGGGCGCAATGGCGCAGGAAAGACCACCCTGTTGCGCACCATCATGGGGCTGCAGGCGCCAGCGTCCGGACGGCTCGACTTCGAGAGCCGGGAGCTGGCGAACTTGCCAACCTACCGTCGCGCAGGGCTCGGCATCGGCTACATGCCGGAGGAC
Source organism: Bradyrhizobium sp. AZCC 1577 (assembly GCF_036924575.1). NCBI lineage: Bacteria > Pseudomonadati > Pseudomonadota > Alphaproteobacteria > Hyphomicrobiales > Nitrobacteraceae > Bradyrhizobium > Bradyrhizobium sp. AZCC 1577. The sequence goes on along the minus strand of NZ_JAZHRQ010000001.1, from coordinate 2,940,702 downwards.
CGGCGGCTTGTGCCGGATCTGTCGGCGGAGGAGAATATCCTGCTGCCTGCCTGGGCCGCGGACGCGGACGACGCAAAGGTGCAACTCGCGCAAATCTACAACACCATCCCGGAGCTGACGACCTTGCGCGCGCGCAAGGCCTTGCAGCTCTCGGGCGGCCAGCAGAAGCTGGTGGCCTTGGGTCGGGCGATGATGGCGGGGCGCAAGCTTCTCTTGCTCGATGAGCCGTTCGAGGGCGTGGCGCCGGTGCTGGCCCGGCGTCTGGCCGAGGTGATCGCGGGGCTGCGCAAATCCGGATTGTCGGTGATCCTCGCCGAATCCAGCATGACGCACGCGCATGGCCTGCTCGATCGCGTGTTCACCATTGACCGCGGATCGGTAGGCGTGAGGAGTTGAAGAGGAACGCGCATGCCGGCAATGCGAGCGGCGCCACAGCCATCGATCGCCGCCGCACGCGACGGCGCATGGGGAGATCAACTCCCCGGCAGTCGACTCGTGCGGGCGCGGTCGAAAAACTCCAGCGAAATCAACTGGGTCTAGCCGATCTGGTCCAGTCCGGTTTGGAATATCCTAGAGAGGACACTGCTCCGTGCTCCGTCGAGCCTCGTCCACATCACTCGGCGCGGCTAAGATCGTGAATGACCGGTCGAAGGTCGCTTGCGGTTAGCTCCAAAGTAGCCAGTGTGATAGGCAGCTTGAAACGCCGTGGCCCGGCGCTTCCAGGATTCAGATAAAGCACACCGTCAATCGTTTGGACCAGCGGTCGGTGCGAGTGGCCGGAAACGACCACGTCAACTCCGCAAACTGCTGGATCGATCTGCAGTTGCTGAAGGTCGTGCACAATATAGAAGGACCGCTCCCCGAGCCGTACCACCTGAGTGTCGGGATAAAGTTTCGCCCAGTCGCTGGTATCGATGTTTCCTCTAATCGCAGTGACAGGCGCAATCCGACGGAGTTTGACGAGAACGTCCACGCGACCAATATCGCCAGCGTGGATGATATGCGCCACCCCGGCAAGCTCTTGCTCCGCCTCGGGCCGCAGGAGCCCGTGGGTGTCCGAGATGATTCCAATTCTCAGCACTGCGCAGTATCCCTCCATGCGCGCCCGAACGGCGTGCATTGGCCGTCGCAAGATTTTTCTTGATCTCCCGGTGCGCACGTCGTGCACACGCTACCTTCTAACCAATTGAAAAACCTAAACCCTCCCTCCAATCCATCATGGACGCGACGGAGAATTTCCAGTCTAAATCATTCATCTCATGAAGCAATATCCGGGCCCTCTACCAGCACCCAAGATGTAGTCAGCGTGCAATCGCGCTTCTTCGGGTCCTTGTCTTCATCTTGCCGAACCGGCGCTATTTTTCTCGCGTTCATCGGCTGCTGATCTAAAGTGGTTACGAAGTCGTTTTCCAGAGGAGCAACTCGCGGTGACTAACATCTTGGCAACGAAAGACTGGCCTATCGATCCCCGGTCGAACTGGGCTGCGCTTTCCCAAGCCGAACGCGACGCTGCCTATGACAACAATGCGGCGGTAAAGAACAGCGCAGCGCTGATCGCCGAAAGAAACCAGATGTCCGAAACGCTGCGCGCCAGCCGCAAGTCCTTTCTTGATGTGCCCTATGGTGACCGCGAAAGGACAAAGATCGATCTTTATCCGACCACCGACAAGACAGCACCCTGCCTGGTTTTCTTGCATGGCGGTTACTGGCAGCGCAATTCGCGCGAAGTCTTTGCCATGCTGGTCGAAGGCGTCGCAGCCCATGGCTGGTCGGTTGCCATTCCCGGATATTCGCTGGCGCCCGACGTTTCGTTGACGGACATCGTAGCGGAGATATCCCAGTCGCTCGATTGGTTGGCCAAAAACGGAGAGGCGCACGACATCTCCGGGCCCGTCGTGCTTTCGGGCTGGTCGGCTGGCGCCCATCTCGTCGCAATGGCACTTGATCACCCGCGCGTCGCCGCAGGATTCGCGATTTCCGGTGTGTACGATCTTGGGCCCATCCGCGATACCGGCCTTAACAATGCGCTGAAGCTAACCAGCGCGGAAGTCGCGGCATTATCGCCGCTTCGCCTGCCCGCCGTCCACAAGCGCCTCGACATCGCCTATGGGACGGCCGAACTACCGGCGCTGATTTTCGATTCAATCAAGCTTCATGAAATGCGCATCGCCGCTGGCGGGCCGGGCAAGCTCTTCCCGATCGAAGGCGCGGACCATTTCAGCATCCTCGCAGAACTGCGACGCCCCGACGGCGCGCTTGTCGATATCGCCCGCAAGCTCGTCCTATAGCCCTTGCCTAGATTATTGGCGTCTTGATCGCGCCTGCGTCCATCCAGACCTGGTCGTCCCTGATCTGGACCGGGTATACCCGCAACGGCCGGCTCGGCCAGCCGTAGGAAATCCGGCCATTACGGAGATCGAACGAAGCCGCGTGACGGGGACAGAACAAGCGCCCTCCCGACAAGTGTCCGAGACTGAGGTCGGCCTGTTCGTGCGGACACATCCGTTCGCAGGCGACCGCGCGTCCTTCGCTCCAGACCGGGATCAAATCGACGCCGGTCACGCGGACACAGACGATCGTTTCCGAAATCAGCCGGCCGAACCCGCAGACTGGCATCCATTGCCCGTCGCCTGACAATGCCGCCGTTTCGGGCCGTTCATCCGCCAAGATAGGCCTTTCGCACGTGCTCGTTCTCGATCATATCGGCGCCAGGTCCGGACAGAACGACGCGGCCGCCTTCCAGCAGGTAGGCGTGGTCGCACATCTCGAGCGCCGCAAACGCGTTCTGCTCCACCAGCAGGACCGTCGTTCCGGCATCGCGGATGCCGCGGATGATCGCAAAAGTCCGCTCGACGATGTTGGGCGCGAGCCCAAGGGAAGGCTCGTCGAACATGATCAGGCGTGGACGTGACATCAGCGCCCGGCCGATCGCCAGCATCTGCTGCTCCCCGCCTGACAAGGTGCCGGCGGCTTGTCGCTTGCGGTCGGCCAGGCGCGGAAATTCGGCATAGATCCGATCGCGGTCCGCCGCGATTTCGGCAGCACTGTTGCGCAGATAGGCCCCCATGTCGAGATTTTCCTCGACCGTCATGTGCGGAAATACCCGCCGTCCTTCCGGACAATGCGCGATCCCGCTCGCCACCACGCGCGGCGGCTTGGCGCCCGCGATGTCCTTGCCCTCGAACAGAATCGAACCCGAGCGCGGCGCAACGAGCCCGGAGATCGCACGCAGCGTGGTGCTCTTGCCGGCGCCGTTGGCGCCGATCAGGGCGACGAGTTGACCGGCCTTGACCTCCAGCGAAATGCCTCGCAGCGCGGTGACCCCGCCATAGCCGCACACCATGTCGAGAATCTCAAGCACGTGTCGCTCCCTGCCCGAGATAGGCCTCGATGACGGCCGGATCGTTCCGGATCACGTCCGGCGGACCTTCGGCGATGATACGGCCGTAGTTCAGCACCACGATTCTATCAGAGACGCTCATCACCATCGGCATATCGTGCTCGACCAGCAGGATGGTGGCGCCGTGATCCCTGATACTGCGGACCAACTGCACGAATGTATCGGTTTCCGAGGCATTCATGCCGGAGACCGGCTCATCGAGCAGCAGCATCGAGGGCTCGGCGGCCAGCGCCAACGCCACGCCGACAAGCCGCTGCTCGCCATAAGACAGCGACCCTGCCCTGATAGCCGATAGCGAACGGTTCTCCGACGACGCGGTATTTTCCCGGTTCCTGTCGCTGGGCGTAGGGCAGCGTCTCGCTGCCCTGCACGGCGGCATCGATGCGACCTTGCTTGAGCTGGTTGCGGACATCGATGCTGTTTTCGCCCGGAACATATTGCACGGCGGGGTTTCCGCTGGCTTCGCAGTTCTGCTTGCTCCACTTCTCGATCTCGATCGGGAAACTGGTGCTTCGCGTCGTTCCGACCTTCTTGCCACAGAGATCGATGGCTGACTTCACCGCGCTGTCAGCCAGAACGAAGAACTGCGGGCCTGTAGTCAGGTAGTCGACGAAATCAGCCGTCTCGCGGCGTGAACTCCGATCCGAAATGCCGCTGATGATGAAATCGGCGCGCTTGGTCTGTAACGAGGGGATCAGTTCGGCGAACGGCGTTTCGCTCCATATGATCTTCACATTCAGCCGTTTCGCGAGCTCGTTGGCGAGATCGATGTCGAGCCCAACGAACTGGTTGGTCGAGGGATCGCGATACTCCATCGGCGCGTAGGTCGAATTGACCGTGAGCCGCAATGGGCCGCCTGCTTGATCGCATCAGGCAGTTCGACGGCGTTCGCCGTCGCAACAGCAGTCAGCGCAGCAAGACCGGCGGAGCTCGAGATGCGTTTCATATCAGCTCCCTCGTTGGCGCCGCGACCGGCTGCCTGACGTCCGGCTCGACGACACCGGCGCGCTCCGTGATGACAGCATATTGCTCCGGCCGCCGATGGGCGGCGAAATTGAACATCTTGTCCTTGCCTTGGCGGCAGAGATCGAGGTCGAGGTCGGCGACAAGAACTTCATCCGCGAGCGTCTGCGCTTCGGCGACTATTCGGCCATCAGGGTCCACGATGCAGGAGCCGCCGATCAGTCCGGAGCCGTCCTCGTCGCCCGCCTTGGCGACCGCGATTGCCCAGGTCGCGTTCATGTAGGCATTGGCTTGAGTTACGAGCGTCGAATGAAAGGTGCGAAGCACAGCGTCTTCCGTAACCCCGCCGTTTGGATCGTAAGCCGCAGAATTGTAGCCGACGCAGACCAGTTCGACGCCCTGCAGGCCCAGAACCCGCCATGCTTCCGGCCAGCGGCGATCGTTACAGATCATCATGCCCACGATGGCGTGGCACCAGCCGGGTCCCGCCCGAAAAGCGGGAAATCCCAAATTGCCATATTCAAAATATCGCTTTTCAAGCTGCTGGTAGCGCGCGCCGGCACGCACCTCGACCGAGCCGGGCAAGTGCACCTTGCGATAGCGACCGAGAACTTCGCCGTCGCTGTCGACGAGGATCGAACAGTTGTACCGCCGCCCTTCCGAAGTCAGTTCGGCGTAACCGACATAGAAGCCGACACCAAGCGTCCGCGCGCGATCGAACAACGGCTGCACCGCCGGATTCGGCATGCCGTGCTCGTAATATTGATCGAGCGCCCCGCCCTCGATTAGCCATCGCGGGAAGAAAGTCGTGAATGCCAACTCGGGAAACACCACCAGCTTCGCGCCAAGCGCGGCAGCCTGATCGAGGAGCTTTAACATCCGATCGAGCGTGCGCTCTCGCGTATCAGCCTTTTGCGTCGGCCCCATCTGAGCGGCGGCGGCGCGAAGAACACGGACCAACATTGCCTCCAATCTATGCGGATTGCTGCCTCATTAGGCGGATGATCTCAACCGAACTGCGCGCAACAACGCACGCTATTACGCAAACACACGACGCCAATGGCAATCACTCGTGCTATGATATTTTCGCCCAGACTATAATCGGCAGTTATTATGAACTTGCGCCAACTCGAGATCCTGCGTGCAGTCATTCGCCACCGGACGACAGTCGCGGCAGCGGATGATCTGGCATTGTCGCAGCCGGCGATCAGCAACGCGCTGAAAGCCATGGAAGCGCAAGCGGGGTTCGCGTTGTTCGAGCGTGTCAACAACCGCCTGTTCCCAACCACCGAGGCGATGGCGCTGTACAAGGAAAGCGAGGCGATCTTCGCGCTGCATGCAAAACTCGAGAACCGCGTGCGTGACTTAAGGGAGTCTCGCTCGGGGCATCTCTCGATCGTGGCGACGCCGCCCGTCGCCTACAGCATCATTCCACCCGCTATGTCAGGATTCCTGCACCGTCGCCCGCAGACGCGGATGTTCTTCGATGTCCGGCGCTACGAAGGAATCATCGAGGGCGTGCTGAGCAGGGTTGCGGAACTGGGCTTCGCCCTCGGTCTGTCGCCCCACCCGGGCATTGCGCACGAGGTGGTTCACTCGGGCGAAATGGTCTGCGTCTTGCCACCGAAACATCCGCTTGCCGAACGGCCGGTCATTTCCGCCGCCGACCTCGTCGGCTTACCCTTCATCGGGCTGGAGCGCGGCACGCGTTTGGGCGAAGCCGTGCGCGAGAGTTTCGCGCAAGCCGGCGCACCGTTTCAGCCGACCGTCGAGGTGCGATACTGCAACACGGCCTGCGTGCTCGCGGTCGCCGGGGTGGGCGCTGCGGTCGTCGACCCGTTTTCGCCGAGCCAAGGCGGCAGCCACGATCTCATCGTCCGGCCTTTTGCGCCCAAAACACACGCGGTGGCCTACATGCTATGGTCGGAAGCAGAACCGCTATCACGTCTGGCCAAGGCATTTCTGGACGAAGTCCGGCAGGCGAGCCTGCTTTTGGGCCGGGAAGGTTCCTGACTGTGTCCACGAGGTCCGCGCCAGCGAAGCCGACCTCACTGAAATCGGGCGGCATATGGCCGGACATTGATGGTGAGGCCCCATGGTCGATGTTTCAACGCTGAGTCCCCCGGAACTCGATGAGCATTTCCTGCGGCTGTCATTCGCGGTTGCCCGCCGCGCCATCAGCCACGGCAACCACCCCTTCGGGGCGGTTCTGGTCGATCAGGGCCGTAACGTCCTGATCGAGACCGAGAATGGTTACATGCCGTCGCATGACGGCACCGCGCATGCCGAACGGCTACTGGCAACGCAGGCCTGTACCACAGTCGCGCCTGATATCCTGGGCAACGCCCACGCTCTACTCGTCGGCCGAACCTTGCGCGATGTGCGCTGGCGCGATCTACTGGGCAGGCATCGGCCGCGTCGTCTACGGCTTGAGCGAACTTCGGCTGCGCCGTCTGACAGGCAACCACCCGGAAAATCCGACCCTCGATCTTCCCTGCCGTGAAGTATTCGGCAGCGGCCAGCGCGCGACCGAGGTGGTTGGGCCATTGCTGGAAGACGAGGCCGCCGCGGTGCATGACGGCGTCTGGGACAAGTAGCCGCGCTCGGGCAGCAATTCTGCAACATGTGGATCGGCGCTATCGCTGGGAGCGCGACGGGCGTCTGCTCCCGCGAAGCAATCCGGAATCGCGCGTCGCCCGTTTGCCGAAGAGTTATGCCGGGGCTGACGCGTTTTCCCCACTTACGCGCGGGTCCAAACTAGCCCAATATCGAGGCATCCTTTCCTCTTATGCGTGACGACGAATGCAGGACTCTACGACTGACTCGCAGCACACCGACGCTAAACCTCTGCTTCAGGCAGTTGGTTTGACCAAGCGCTACGGTGACTTCCCGGCGAACGACCGAATCGACATCGATATCTGGCCGCAACAGATCCACGCCCTGCTCGGCGAGAACGGCGCGGGAAAATCCACCCTGGTGAAGATCATCTACGGATTGATCCGGCCGACCGGTGGCGAAATGCGCTGGCAAGGCGAGGCCATGGTTCTCTCCGGACCATCGGAAGCGCGCGTGCGCGGCATCGGCATGGTGTTCCAGCATTTCTCGCTGTTCGACAATCTCACCGTCGCCGAAAATGTTGCGTTGGGTCTCGACGGCAGGGAATCCTTCAAGGACATGTCGGCGCGCCTTGAGGAAGTATCCCGTGTTTACGGGCTTCCGCTCGATCCCAAGCGCGAGGTCTGGCAATTGTCGGTTGGCGAGCGTCAGCGCATCGAAATCGTTCGAGCACTGATGCAGTATCCGAAATTCCTGATCCTCGATGAGCCGACCGCGGTACTGACTCCGCAGGAGGCCGACCAGCTCTTCACTGTGCTCGAGCGCCTCAAAGCCGAGGGCCGCGCCATCCTCTACATCAGCCACAAGCTCGAAGAGGTGAAGCGGCTATGCGACACCGCCACGATCCTGCGCGGCGGCAAGAAGATCTCGACCTGCAATCCCAGGATGGAAACCGCGGCTTCGCTCGCCCGCATGATGGTTGGCGGCGAGATCAAGGAAGTGAAGCCGGCTGCCAACCGCAAGATCACGGTGCCGCGCCTCGTGGTCAACGACCTCAGCCTCGAGCCCGACGATCCGCACGGCATCCAGCTCCAGCACATCTCCTTCGAACTCAAAGGTGGTGAAATCCTGGGCATCGCCGGCGTCGCCGGCAATGGTCAGGACGAGCTTTTCGCCGCCCTGTCAGGGGAACGGCTGGCGCAGGACCCCGGCACAGTTGTGATCGACGGAACTGCCGCCGGTCACCTTTCGATCACGCGGCGGCGCCGGCTCGGCGCGGCGTTCGTGCCCGAAGAGCGGCTCGGTCATGGCACAGCGCCACGCATGAAATTGTCCGAGAATGCATTGCTGACCGGGCATGCCGCGAGCAACATGGTTCATCATGGTTTTGTGAAAACCGCCGCAATGCTCCGAACCGTTGATCGCACCACTGAGGCCTTCGACGTGCGCAAGGCCAAGCGCGATCCGGAAGCTGCCACTCTCTCGGGCGGCAATTTGCAAAAATTCATCGTCGGCCGGGAAATCCTGCGTAATCCTGCCGTGCTCGTCGTGAATCAACCGACCTGGGGCGTCGACGCGGGCGCCACCGCCGTAATTCGGCAGGCGCTGCTCGACCTCGCCGCCAGCGGCGCCGCCGTTCTGGTCACGAGCCAGGACCTCGACGAACTCGCCGAAATCACCGACCGCATCGCCGTGATGTTCCATGGCCGTTTGTCGGAGCCGGTGGCCACCCACGATGCCAGCCGCGAGGAACTCGGCTTGTTGATGGGCGGAAGCAGTATCGAGCAAAAGGACGCGGCGCATGCAACTGGTGCTTGAAAAGCGCGCCGAACGATCAAACACGATCGCGCTGGTTTCGCCGTTGATCGCCATTGGCCTCACGCTCGCGACCATGAGCATCCTCTTTGCGATCCTTGGAAAGAATCCGATCTCCGCGCTCGGCGTTTACTTCATCGATCCGCTCACGGACGGATATTCGCTGCAAGAGATCGCGGTGAAGGCGACTCCGCTGGTGATGATCGCGATCGGCCTCTCACTCTGCTATCTCGCCAATGCCTGGAACATCGGCGCCGAAGGCCAATTCCTGATCGGCGCCGTCGCCGGAAGCTGGCTTGCGGTGAAGACGCACGGCACCGACGCCGGCCATTGGGTGCTGCCGGCGATGCTCCTGCTCGGCGCAGCAGGCGGCGCGCTTTATGCGCTGATCCCGGCGATCTGCAAGGTCAGGTTCGGCGCCAGCGAGATCCTGACCAGCCTGATGCTGGTTTATGTCGCCGACCTCCTTCTCGATTATCTCGTGCGCGGTCCGTGGCGGGATCCCGCTGGCTTCAACTTTCCAACCACCGCCGAATTCGATCCGGTCGCGACGGTGCCGGTCCTGATTGAGGGCGGCCGCCTGCACCTCGGCGCGGTCATCGCGCTCATTGTCGTGGCGGCCGGCATGGTGCTGCTCGGGAAAACCATCAAGGGCTTCGAAATCCGCGTCATCGGCGCCGCCCCGCGCGCCGCGCGTTTCGGCGGTTTCAAGTCCAACCAGTTGGTCCTTCTGACCTTCGCGATGTCAGGCGCGCTGGCAGGTTTGGCCGGAATTATCGAGGTGGCCGGTCCAGTCGGAAATCTCCGGCCCGGCATCTCGCCCGGCTACGGCTTCACCGCGATCATCGTCGCGTTTCTGGGGCGACTGAACCCAGTTGGAATACTAATTGCAGGCCTTTTCCTCGCACTCACCTTCATTGGCGGCGAGCAGGCCCAGATCGCAATGAAAATCCCGCTTGACGTAACCAAGGTATTTCAGGGGATTCTGCTGTTCTACGTGCTCGCCTGCGACTCCCTCATTCTGTATCGGTTCCGATTGATTTTGCCTGCGCCAAAGGTGTCCCGTGGGGCTGCTTGAAGCAATCATCCTTGCCGTGCTCGCGGCATCGACGCCGCTGCTGATCGCCGCCACCGGCGAACTGGTGACGGAGCGGGCCGGCGTCCTCAATCTCGGCGTTGAGGGCATGATGATCGTGGGAGCGGCGTGCGGGTTCGGCGGCGCCTGGCTCACCGGCTCAACCATGATTGGCGCCCTTTGCGGGATCGCCGCCGGCACGTTGCTCTCGCTGATCTTCGCGATGATGGCGTTGGGCCTGGCGGTCAACCAGGTGGCGACGGGTCTCGCGCTGACGATCCTTGGCGTCGGGCTGTCCGGCCTGATTGGCGCCCGTTTCGTCGGCGAACGGATAACGACGGCTCCGCATCTTCACATCCCGGGCCTCACCGACATTCCACTGGTCGGGCGGATTCTGTTCGGCGAGGACGCATTCGTCTATTTCTCACTGGCGCTGGTTGTCGGCGTCTGGCTGTTCCTGTACCGGACGCGGGCCGGATTGGTACTGCGGGCCGTCGGCGACAATCATGTTTCGGCGCATGCGCTGGGATATCCGGTGCTTCGGATACGGATGCTGGCCGTTATGTTCGGCGGCGCATGCGCGGGGCTGGCTGGCGCGTATCTTCCCCTCGCCTACACGCCGTTCTTCATCCCGGGCATGACGGCCGGCCGCGGCTGGATAGCGCTCGCGTTGGTCGTGTTTTCGTCATGGCGACCGGCCCGTCTCATGATCGGCGCGTACCTGTTCGGCGCCGTCACCATCCTGCAGCTTCACGCGCAGGGCTGGGGTGTCGGCATTCCATCGCAATTCATGTCGGCATTGCCGTATCTGGCGACGATCATCGTCCTGGTTCTGATTTCGCGGGCGCGAACCGGGGGCTCGACTGCACCCGCCTCCCTGGGCACGATTTTCGTGCCCGACCGATAGACATATCCGAAGCGCGCGCGACGGGGCGTGCGCGCTTCGGGAGTAACTGGCCACCCCTTACTAACCGGAGAAACCCATGAGAAAAATTCTCATCGCGACCACGGCGGTAATGCTCGCCGCCAGCGCAAGCATGGTCGGTGCTTCCGCCGCCGAGAAGCTCAAAGTCGGCTTCATCTATCTCGGTCCGGTCGGCGATCTAGGCTGGACCTACCAGCACGATTTGGGCCGCCTGGCCATGGTCAAGGAATTCGGCGACAAGGTCGAAACGACCTATCTGGAAAATGTCAGCGAGGGCCCGGACTCGGAACGTTCGATCGAGCAGCTGGCGCGCGCCGGCAACAAGCTGATCTTCACCACGTCATTCGGTTACATGGACCCGACGCTGAAGGTCGCCAGGAAATATCCCAACGTGCATTTCGAGCACGCGACCGGCTACAAGCGCGACAAGAACGTGTCGACCTATTCCGGCCGGTTCTATGAGGGCCGCTATATCCAGGGCATCATCGCCGCCAAGATGTCGAAGGCCGGCGTGCTCGGCTACATCGCTTCGTTCCCGATCCCGGAGGTCATCTCGGGCATCAACGCCACGATGCTGGGCGCGCAAACGATCAACCCCAACATCAAGGTCAAGATCATCTGGGCGAACACCTGGTTCGATCCCGGCAAGGAAGCCGACGCGGCCAAGGCGCTGCTGGATCAGGGCGCCGACATCGTCATGCAGCACACCGACAGCCCGGCACCGATGCAGATCGCGTCGGAACGCGGCAAGCTGGCGTTCGGCCAGGATTCCGAGATGATCAAGTTCGGACCGAAGTCGCAGCTCACCTCGATCATGAACAATTGGGGACCCTATTATATCGCGCGGGTCAGGGCCGAACTCGACGGCACCTGGAAGTCGGAAGACTACTGGGGCGGCCTGAAGACGAAAATGGTCGTTATGGCGCCCTACACCAACATGCCTGACGACGTGAAGAAGCTCGCGATGGAAACCGAAGCCGCTATCACGGAAGGCAAGCTGCACGCTTTCAAGTGTCCGGTGATCGCACAGGACGGCAAGGAGGTGGAGTGCAAAGGCGGCACTCACCTCGATGACGGCCAGATCCTGGGCATGAACTTCTACGTGAAGGGCATCGACGACAAGATTCCCGGCAAGTAAGGCAGGAAAGCCGGCAGACAGAAGGGCCCGGCGGCGCAACGCCGGTCCCTCATCCCGCGTGCATCGCGCGCGCCGCGGCGCTGTGGCGACGGATCAGATCGGGCACATCAAGTCCCGGGACGGTGCCGTCGACCACCACCCAGTTTCCGCCGACCATGACCCGATCGGCGCGATGCGCGCCGCAGAGAACCAGCGCGGCCAAGGGATCGCCATGGCCGGAGAAGCGCAATTCATCGAGCTTGAACAGCGCGAGATCGGCGGCTTTCCCAACTGCGATCTCGCCGAGCTCGGGACGGCCGACGCAGGCCGCCGATCCCTTGGTGGCCCAGCGCAACGCGTCCTTGTGGCTGACGCGCTCGACGCCGTAGCGCGCCCGCTGCAGCAGGAACGCGGCGCGGACTTCCTGCATCAGGTTGGACTCGTCATTCGATGCCGAACCGTCGACGCCGAGGCCAATCGAAACCCCCGCCTCCTCCATCTCGCAGACCGGACAACAGCCGGATGCCAGGATCTGATTGCTGCAGGCGCAATGGCTGATGGCCGCCTTAGCCAGACCCAGCCGTTTCATCTCGTCCGGATTGAAGAAGATGCCGTGCGCCAGCCAAGTCCGCGCACTGAGCCAGCCACATTGCTCGAGATAGTCCAGCGGACGGCAGCCATGCATCTGCTCGCAGAATTTGTTCTCGTCCTCGGTTTCGGCGAGATGCGTATGCAGGCGAACGTCGAACCTGTCCGCCAGTGCCGCGGTTGCACGCATCAATGAGGTCGTTACCGAGAACGGCGAGCATGGCGCCAGCGCGATCTGCACCATCGCATCCTCGCCGCGCTGGTGATGCTTTGTCACCACGCGTTCACTGTCGGCCAAAATTGTATCTTCGTCCTGCACTACGCTGTCCGGCGGCAGGCCGCCGTCCCGCTGCGACCGGTTCATCGAGCCGCGCGTCAGCAGCACGCGGATGCCCAACCGCCGGGCGGCGGCGACTTCGATATCGATGGCGTCCTCGAGCCCGGCCGGAAAGACGTAATGATGATCGGTGGTGGTGGTGCATCCCGACAGCAGCAATTCGGACATCGCCACGGTGGCGCCGAGGTGAAGGAATTCCGGTGTCAGCCGCGCCCAGACCGGATATAGCGCCTGCAACCAGGGGAACAGTCCGCGATTGAGCGCCGCCGGCAGCGCCCGGGTCAACGTCTGGTAAAAATGATGATGGGTATTGATCAGGCCCGGCAGCACGACGTGCGCGCCCGCGTCAAAAGCGGAAATATTGGTCGTTGCCGGTTCCCGGCCGCGCGGCACCAACTCGACGATCCTGCCGCCGCGAACCACAATGCCGCGTTCGGCGCCCTCGGCCAGAATGGCGAGAGGGTCCCTGATCCAGCTCGCCCGCGCTTGGTCCATGATCCCACCCTCTTCCAACGGAGCGCCTTAGCAAACGCCCGCTTCTACACTGCAAAGTCCGTCCCAATGGCATTGGCAATTGGCGCTGGTCTTGCAAGACTTCATAATCGGAGATGCATCCTCTTGAAAGCGTTAGCGTATCCATGGACCTGAACACCATTACCGCGGTTGCGCATCCTAAGAGGCGGGATCAATTGCCCGTTTGGACGGCAGGCGACGCTTGGCTTGCGGGCGGAACCTGGCTGTTCTCCGAACCGCAGGCCCATCTGCGCCGGCTGATCGATCTCACCGACCTAAAATGGCCGGCGCTGACCGTCAGCGAGGCCGGGCTGTCGATCTCGGCGACCTGCACAGTCGCACAGCTCGATGCGTTGGCCTGCCCACCGGAGTGGGTCGCCTCACCCCTCGTCAGCCAATGCTGCCGGGCGTTTGTCGCCTCCTTCAAGATCTGGAAGACTGCGACTGTCGGCGGCAATATCTGCATGTCGCTGCCGGCGGGGCCCATGATCGCGCTGACATCGGCGCTCGACGGCGTCTGCACGATCTGGCTGGCTGACGGTGGCGAACGCAGGATTGCGGTGGCCGATTTCGTCACCGGCGACGGGCGCAATTTGCTCGGGCCCGGCGATCTGCTGCGACAGATCGATATCCCGCTCGCGGCGTTGAGGCGGCGTTCGGCACTTCGCCAGATATCGCTGACGCCGGTTGGCCGGTCGGCGGCGTTGCTGATCGGCAGTGTCAGCAACGAGGGCGCGTTGGCGCTGACGGTCACGGCGTCCACCGCCAGACCCGTCCCGCTTTCCTTTGACCGGATTCCGACAGCGGAAGAGCTGCGCAACAAGATCCTGCAACGCATCCCCGACGACCTCTACCATGCCGACGTTCACGGCAAGCCCGAGTGGCGCAAGCACATGACCCTGCGGCTAGCCGAAGAGATCCGCCGCGAATTGCAGGCATTGCCATGAGTTTCGAGATCAATGGCAAGTCGTTCTCGCAATCCCCGCGGCTCGGACAGTGTCTGCGGACGTTCTTGCGCGAGCTCGGTCATTTCGGCGTCAAGAAGGGCTGCGATGCCGGCGACTGCGGCGCCTGCACCGTGCTGCTCGACGGCGAGCCCGTGCATAGCTGCCTGATCCCAGCCTTCCGTGCCGATGGCCATGCAATCACGACCATCGAGGGCCTTGCGCCGGAAGGTCACGTTCATCCCATGCAGCAAGCATTTCTCGACGCGCAGGGCTTTCAGTGCGGGTTCTGCACCGCGGGCATGATCCTGACCTGCGCATCGCTAAACCAGGCGCAGCGTCAGGATCTCGGTGCTTCGCTGAAAGGAAACATCTGCCGCTGCACCGGCTATCGGCCGATCGAGGATGCGCTCAACGGTAAGATCAATATCGAAGACGCCGCCGCAGGTCACGCATTTGGCCGCAGCCTTCCCGCGCCCGCCGGCCCGCAGATCGTACGCGGCGCGGCGCGCTATACCTTCGACACGCAGATTGAAGGCCTGCTGCACATCAAGATGCTCCGCTCGCCACATCCGCACGCGAAAATCATCTCGATCGACGCGAGCGCGGCGCTCTCCATCCCCGGCGTCCATACGGTGCTGACCTTCGAGGACGCTCCGGATCGCCTGTTCTCTACCGCGCGGCACGAGTGGGACTGGATGGACCCGGACGATACCCGCGTGCTCGACAATGTCGTCCGCTTCATCGGCCAGAAGGTCGCGGCTGTCATCGCCGACACCGAGACCGCCGCCGAGGAAGGATGTCGGCGCTTGAGGGTCGCCTATGAGATCCTGCCCGCGGTAGTCGATCCCGTTGCGGCGATTGCGCCGGGTGCGCCGGTGCTCCATGGCGACAAGACAGCAGAGCATCGCGTCACCAACGCCCAACGCAATATCGTTGCGGAAACCCATGGAGAATTCGGCGATGTCGCCAAAGCGCTGGCAGAGGCGGCGGTCACTTACGAAGGCACGTTTACCACCCAGCGGGTCCAGCACGCCGCGCTCGAAACCCACGGCGGCCTTGCCTGGATCGATGCCGATGGTGTCCTCACCGTTCGCTCGAGCACGCAGGTGCCGTTCCTGACGCGGCGCACGCTGGCGGACCTCTTCAATCTGCCGTCCGACAAGGTCCGGGTGTTTTGCGAACGCGTCGGCGGAGGCTTTGGCGGCAAGCAGGAAATGTTCGTCGAGGACATTCTGGCGCTGGCTGCGCTCAAGACCGGACGGCCGGTCAAGTTCGAACTCACCCGCGAGGAACAGTTCACCTCGACTTCGACGCGCCATCCGATGCGCGTCACCGTCAAAGCGGGCGCCGACAAGGACGGCAAGCTGACGGCGCTGCAGCTCGACGTGCTTTCCAACACCGGGGCTTATGGCAATCATGCCGGCCCGGTGCTGTTTCATTCCGTCGCTGAGTCGCTGGGCGTCTATAACTGCCCGAACAAGAAGGTCGACGCCGTCGCCGCCTATACCAATACGGTTCCCTCCGGCGCTTTCCGTGGTTACGGCTTGCCGCAGGCTTTGATTGCGGTGGAAGCCGCGATCGACGAACTGGCAAAACAGCTCGGCATCAGTCCTTTCGACATGCGCCGTCGCAATGTGGTCAAACCCGGAGATCCCATGCTGTCGCCGCCGGGCTCGAAATATCACGATGTGATGTATGGCTCTTACGGCCTTGACCAATGCCTTGACCTGGTCGAGCGCGCGATGGCCGCGGAAACGCCGAAACCTGTGCTTCCCGCCGAATGGCTGACCGGTGATGGCATTGCGCTGACCATGATCGATACCGTGCCACCAGCCGGCCATTTCGCCGACTCGACAATGTCGCTGCGCGCAGACGGCGGCTTTGACCTCACGGTCGGAACAGCGGAATTCGGCAACGGCACCTCGACCGTGCATTTGCAGATCGCGGCCACTGCGTTGGCGACGACGCTCGAGCGTATTCACCTCCGACAATCCGACACCGCCCATGGCGGCCACGACACCGGCGCATACGGCAGCGCCGGTACCTTCGTCGCTGGGCGCGCCACGCAGGCGGCGGCCGAGGCGCTGGCCGACCAGCTGAAGAACTTCGCAGCATCCCTGATCGGCGAAAAGGCGGATGCGTGTTCGCTCGACGGTGACGCGACAGTCTGCGCTGGCCGCCGCACGTCCTACGCCGAGATAGCCGCTTCAGCCCAGGCGCTCGGCAAGACCTTCACAGCAGTCGGCAGCTCGGCGGGCACACCGCGGTCGGTCACCTTCAATGTCCAAGGCTTCCGTGTCGCAGTAAATAAAGCCACCGGAGAGATCAAAATTCTGAAAAGTGTGCATGCCGCCGATGCCGGCAGCGTCGCCAACCCGATGCAGTGCCGCGGACAGATCGAAGGCGGCGTCGCGCAATCGCTTGGGGCGACGCTTTATGAGGAAATGGTAATCGACGAAGGCGGCCGCGTCGTTAATCCCAGGTTCCGCGATTACCACTTGCCGTCCTTTGCCGACATTCCCCGCACCGAAGTGCTGTTTGCGGACACGTCGGACGCGCTGGGACCAATGGGCGCGAAATCGATGAGCGAAAGCCCCTACAATCCGGTGGCAGCCGCACTCGGTAACGCCATTGCCAACGCCACCGGCATTCGCTTTGTCGACGTTCCGTTAAAGCCCGACCGGCTGCATCCGCTCCTGTACGAGAAGTATGGAAGCTAGCCCTCTATCCCGGTCCTACCGTGCATTCGACGATCGGCCACGATCAGTACCGGGAAGTTTGAGCTAGCTACGGCAAGCCACGTCTAACGTGTGAGATACCTTGCCGATGGGAATGAAATGCTCCTAATACACGCGCGCTGGTCTTAACTCTTTAGGGCGGTGACCACCACTTCAATCAAGGCACCGCCGCCGAGATCGGCCACACCTACTGTTGCTCGCGCCGGCAGTTGTCGGCGAAGAACTCGGTCCAGGCCGCGTCCATTTCCTTTTTCTTCGACAGATCCGTCACGAAGATCGAGGCACTTACAATGCGGGACGAGTCCGTTCCTGCTTCCTTCAAGTAGCCAGCAATCTTGCCAAGGATGTTGCGGGTCTGCTCGCCCATTGAGGCGCTGGTGTCGTCGGCGATTGTCCCGCCGACGAACACAAAACCGTTGGCCTCGATGGCGCGATGCATGATTGGCGTGCGGATGTTGCGGATGATGCTCATAATGTCTCATCTTCGTTTGCGGGATTGAAGGAAAAGAAACGGTCGATGCCCAGTTCGCTGATCCGGGTCTGGGTGCCGCCGTTGACAATCAGCTCGGCCATGACAGCGCCGGCGCCGGGGCCGAGTTGGAAGCCATGCAGCGAGAAACCGAACTGGTGGTAGAGCCCCGTGTGGCGCACGCTCGGACCCAGAACAGGCAGATCGTCGCGCGTCCTTGCCTCGATGCCGGCCCAGGCGCGAACGATCGATGCGCTCCGCATGGCTGGAAAGAGATCGAAGACGGTGCCGGCACTGACCGCAAGACTGCGCCAGTCCAGTACGGTCTCGTTTCGATCCTGGTCCGCCGCTGCCAAATGGCCGCCGCCGATCAGGACTGTGCCGTTGGCAAACTGCTTGAAGGAGAGTTTGCGTCCGCGCAGGATCACCACCGGATCGATGAAATGCGGCACGCGCGAGGTGATCATCAGCATCGGCGCCACGGTCTCCACCGGCACCGGCTCGCCAAGTGCCGCGGCAATACGGCCGGCCCACGCCCCGGCGGCGTTGACGAGCACCGGCGCCGCATAGGTGTCGGTGCCGACATCAACCCGCCACAGGCCGTCCTGCTTTCGGATATTGGTCGCCGCTACTCCTTCGCGGACGGTTGCACCCTGAGCTGCCGCCTTGCGGCGGAAGACAGTGGTGGTGCGCGCGGGTTCGGCCGCGCCGTCGCGCCGGGACACGACGCCGCCAGGGCAGGTTTCGGCAACGGCCGGCACCAGCCGTCGCAGCTCCGGCCGATCGATAAGTTCCTCGTGGGTGAAGCCGAGCGCGTTCAGCTCGGCGACGCGCGCGCGGCAAGCATCGAATTCGGCGTCGTTCTCGGCGACCAACACCTGGCCGTGGCTTTCGAATCCGCAGCTATCATCAACCAGCTCGCCGATCCCCTCCCATATGCCCATGGAACGGATCGAGAGCGGAATTTCGGCGACATGCCTTGCGAGCTGACGGACGCCGCCGGCATTCACCCCCGAGGCGTGGCGGCCAGCATAGTCCTTCTCGATCAGCACCGGCTTCATCCCGGCGAGACTCAGGTGAAGTGCAGTCGAACATCCGTGGATGCCGCCGCCGACGACGATAGCATCCACAAGCCTGGTCATCCCCGCACCACGGCGTTCACGTCGGCCTCTGTCTTCGCCACGGCCGCCAATTCCGACAGCGTGATCGGCTTTACGGGTGCACGCAGCCGATAGTAGCCGATCTCCTGCGGACTCTTGCCGCGGGCCTCGGCCATGAGTTCGGTGACCGTGAGCCCGCAGAGCCGCCCCTGACACGGGCCCATGCCGGTGCGGCGATAGGCCTTGAGCTGATTTGGACCCGTCGCGCCGATTGCGACGGCGTCGAGAATGTCGTTGGCAGTGACTTCCTCGCAGCGGCAGACGATCGTGTCGCCCGAAGGAATACGGAACTGCCGCGCGGGCCTGAACAACGTGTCGAGAAAGACGCGCCCGCGCTCGGCGCGAGCCAGATTAGTCCTGAGCGTAGCCATGGGTGCGAGCTTTGCCGCCTCCTCGGGCGCCAGAGTTTGAACTGCGGCTCTTGCTGCGATACGGCCCCGGAAGACGGCAGCTTCCATGCCAGCGATCCCGGCGCCGTCACCGGCGATGGCGATGCCCTCGACCGACGTGTTACCTTTGTCGTCGAGCACCGGCGACCAGCAGAGCTGCCCGTCATCCCAGCGATGCTCGATTCCGGCTGCCATGGCGAGATTGACGTTGGGTACCACGCCTTGATGCAGCAAAAGCAACCCGGCGGGAATCGTTTCACGTCGGTCGCCTGCCGCATAGGTGACGGTTGCAAGCTGGCCATCCCCCTCAGCAGAAAGTTCATTGACGCCGGTCACGACGCGCACTTTCGCCCGCACTTCCCTCATCATCGCTAGTCCCTTCGCGAAATAGGGTGAGGTCATGAAGGCGAAGGCATGGGGCAGCGCGGCGAGATAGTTCCGGCGCTCGGTTGTATCGAGGATGCGGTCGATGCGGCCGCCAAGGCGCAGGATCTGCGCCGCGAGCAGCCAAAGCAATGGTCCCTGCCCGGCAATAACCGTGCGCCCGTCAGGCACGAGACCTGAAGACTTCAGCATCGTCTGCGCGGCGCCGGCAGTCATCACCCCCGGGAGCGTCCAGCCCGGAATGGGATACGGCCGCTCCAGCGCGCCCGTCGCCAGGATCACGCGACCCGCCTTTATGAAGGCCGACGCGCCGCCCACGGAGACACCGACTTCGAGGTTGCGGTCAAGGCTCCAGACGGTCGCGCGATGGATGATTTCGGCACCGCTCGACTGCACCGCCTGGACGAGGTCCGCGCCCGCCCAATAGTCTGCGCCCAGTTGCTCGCGCTCCACTACTGGAGTCGATAAGATAGCGCGCCAGACCTGGCCGCCGGGACCGGGGTTCTCATCAAGCAGCAGGGTCGACAGGCCGGCCTCTGCTGCGAACACGGTGGCGGCGAGACCAGCAGGCCCGGCCCCGATCACCACGATGTCGTAGCTATCGCGCTTGGGGGTCGCTCTCATCGCCCGATCTCCCGCTTGCCTTTCTGGATTTCAATCTGCATCCCCTCGGCGACCGGCACTAGGCAGCCTTGGCGGTTGCCCACGCCATCGATCGTGACGAGGCAGTCGAAGCACACGCCCATCATGCAATAGGGTAGCCGCGGCGCGCCGCTGACCGCGGTAGCGCGGCGGGCGTCGCGGCCGGAGGCAAGCAGCGCTGCGGACACCGTGTCGCCCTCTCGCGCCTCGACTGCGGTCCCGTCGACGAAGATCTGCAGGGGTCTTCTGGTGTCCTGATCGGATCGCTTGAACATTGATGTCTCCTGGCCCCTTCGAGCCATGTCGATTTCAGTAATAGCCACTGCCGGTCGCAGCGCGGTCTTCGACGAAGCGCCGGGCCGAGAAGGCGCCGACGAGTTCCGCGTCGAGCGCATCCTCGGCGACCATCCGGGCAATCTCGAACGCGTGATTGGACGCGAGCGTTACGCCGGAATGGCAACAGGCGACGAAAGCGCCCGGCTGGCTCTCCGACTGGTCGTAGATCGGGAAACCGTCCTGCGGCATCACGCGGATACCGGACCAACTCCGCACCACGTTGAGGCGGGCGAGGTGAGGAAACATGCGCTGCGCGCGATCCGCCATGACAGCACTGACGGAATGGTTCAGCACGCGGTCGTCGAGTTGCTCTTCCTTGCTGTCCCCGATCATCACCGTCCCCTCGTCGGTCTGGCGGATCGTAGTCAGCGGATGCGGGAGGAACGGCACTGTGCGCTCGGTGACCACGATCTGACCACGGGTCGGGCCCATCGGCGCTGACAGCCCGACCATCGGCGCCAGTGTCTGGTTGGCGTTGCCGGCGGCGAGCACGACTTTCGCTGCACGGATATCGCCCTGCGGCGTCGACAGGTGGAATTCGCCGCCGGCGCGGGTTATCGCTGCAACCGGTCGCTCGGGAAGATAATCGACACCAAACAGCTTTAGGCCGGTATGGAAAGCGCGGAAGGTGCGCAGCGAATTCACGTGCCCGTCAAGCGGACAGAAACTGCCGCCGGAGACTTCGGGGCCGACGAGAGGCAGCATCTTTTTCACTTCGGACGCCGACAGCATCTCCATCCGGTAATCGGCCGCCCCCACCTGGTTATGCATGCGCGTGACGAGTTGAGCGCGCTGCTCGAATTCGTGCTCACCGAGCGTTAGGTGAAAGCCACCATTCTGCTGCAGGGCAACGTCGAGACCGGTCTGCTCCTTCAATTCAGCGGCAAGCGCTGGCCATGTCTCGGAGGCGCGGACGGTCCAGCCGGTGTAGGCCGGCATGCCGAGGCCTTTGCTCTGCACCCAGATGAGCGCGAAATTGGCCCGCGAGGCACGCTTGGCGATATCGCCCTCGTCGAGAACGGCGACCTTCTTGCCGAGCCGGCCAAGACCCCAAGAGATGGCGGAACCGAGCAGACCGCCGCCGACGACAGCGACGTCGTAATCCTTTGACATGGCTTCTCCTATCGCCCTGCGTCGCTCTTGCCGGCGAGCACGCGATCGAGTCCGTAGAAGCGGTCGAGCAGCACCAGAGCTGTCATGGTGATTGCGATGACGCTGGCGGAGACGGAGGTCACCAGCGGATCGATGTTGTCCTGGATGTAAAGGAACATGCGGACCGGCAGCGTCTCGGTGCCGGGCGTGGCAAGGAAGACGGTCATGGTCAGATCATCGAAGGACTGGATGAAGGCGAGCGCCCCAGCCGCTGACGACGCCAGGGAGGATCAAGGGCAGAGTCACGCGGCGGAACAGTGTCCAATCGTCCGCGCCGAGCGAGAGCGCCGCCATCTCGACCGAGCGGTCCATGCCGGTCGCCGCAGCCAGCGTCAGCCGGAGCGCGAACGGAAACACCACCAAGACATGGGCAATGATGAGCGCCGCGAAACTGCCGCCGATGCCGATCGACGTGAAGAAGCGGAGGAAGGCGATGCCGAGCACGACATGGGGAATCATCAGCGGTGAAAGGAATAGCGCCGCGAGCGCATCGCGGCCGAGGAAGCGGTAGCGGGCGATGGCGAGCGCCGCCGGCACCGCGAAGAGGAGCGCCACGAACGACGACAGCGCGCCGAGTCCGAGGCTCACCCAGAAGGCGTGAACAAATTCGGGATAGCTGGCGATCGCCCTGAACCAGCGCAGCGAGAAGCCGTTGGTTGGCAGCGACAGGAAGCCATCGGGCGTAAAGGCAACGAGGCAGACCACCACGATCGGCGCCAGCATGAAGACGACGAATACCGTGTGGAACACAAGAGAGATCGGGCCATTTGTCCTCATCGGAATACCTCGGCGTAGCGCCGTTCGATCAGCGCGTTGCTACCGACGACGATCAGCACGAGCGCCATGAGGAGCAGCACGGCGACTGCCGCCCCGAGCGGCCAGTTCAGCGTATTGAGAAACTCGTCATACGCCAGCGTCGCCGCGACCTTGAGCCGACGTCCGCCGATGATCGCCGGCGTGGCAAAGGCACTGGCCGACAGCGAGAACACGATAATCGCCCCCGACAACACGCCGGGCATGATCTGCGGCAGGACGATGCGGCGGATGATGGTGAGCGGGCTGGCGCCAAGCGACAACGCGGCGTTTTCGATTTGCGGATCGAGGCGCTGCAATGCGGCCCAGACCGACAACACCATGAACGGCATCATCACATGGGCAAGCGCCACGACCATGCCGGTCTCGGTGAACATGAAGGGTAGTGGCGAGCCGATCAGCCCGAGCGACATCAAGAACTTGTTGACGAGGCCGTTGTTGCCGCCGAACAGAAGCGCCCACCCGAGCGTGCGTGCGACCACTGAGATCAATAGCGGGCCGAGGATGACGAGCAGAAAGAAGCTCTTCCAACGTCCGCTCATGCGGTTGAGGATATAGGCTTCCGGCGCGCCGAACACGGCGGTGATCAGCGTCGCGAGCAGCGCGACGCGGAAGGTGCGCCAGAACATCTCGGCATAGTAGGGATCGGTTGCGATCTCGTGCCAGTTTTTCAAGATGAAAACCGGCTCAATGCCCTTGTATTGGCCCCAATCATGGAACGAGAGCATCACGGTCATCGCGAGCGGGATCACAAGGATGCCGATGAACAGCATCAGCGCGGGCGCGGTCAGCGCCCAAGGGGCGCGCGCGGCGCGTTCATCGGTCGATGGTCCTGTGGTCAAGACAGACGTGTCGGGAGCCGTGCTCATTTGGCGCCTCCGGCGGTGCGCAGGCTCATGTCTTCCGGCCGCCAGGCAAGCCGGACGGCCTCGCCCTCGGCGGGTTGCGGTTGACCGTCATTCTGGCGGATCACAATCGCAGGACCAGATTCGGTCTCGCACTGGAACAGCCAGTGATTGCCCTGGAAGATGCGGGTGATGATCTTCGCTGCGAGCCCCGTGTCGCCGAAGCCAATTCGCTCGGGGCGAATGCTGACCGTCACCGAGCCGGCGACACCAGCGGGCGCGGGCGCGCTCCAGGAGCCGGCAACCAGCCGCGCCGGAGCGGCGGTCCGGTCGATCGTCGCAGCGAAATCGTTGGTCTTGCCAAGGAACTGAGACACGAAGGCCGACACGGGCCGCTCATAGGTCTCCTGCGGCGTGCCGATCTGCTCGATGCGGCCCTGGCTCATCACCACAATACGATCGGAGAGCGACATCGCCTCGATCTGGTCGTGGGTGACGAGGATCGTGGTGGTGCCCAGGTTGCGCTGGATCTGGCGCAATTCGATCTGCATCTCCTCGCGCAGCTTGGCGTCGAGATTCGACAGCGGCTCGTCGAGGAGCAACACGCTCGGCCGGATCACCAGCGCGCGGGCGAGCGCCACGCGCTGCTGCTGGCCACCCGACATGCGTCGCGGATAACGATCCTCGAAGCCGGCGAGCCCGACCATCGCGAGGGCGGTGCGGACTCGCTCGCTGCGATCAGCCTTCGGCACGCGCCGCATCTCGAGTCCAAAAGATACGTTCTCTGCCGCGGTCATGTGCGGAAACAGCGCGTAGCTCTGAAATACGATGCCGAGGCCACGCTTGGCCGGATGGACTGCGGTGAGGTCGCGGCCCTCGAGCCGGATCGCGCCGCGCGAGGGATCCAGGAAGCCTGCGATCATCTGCAGCGTGGTGGTCTTTCCGCAGCCCGATGGACCGAGGAGGGAGATGAACTCGCCCTTGCCCACGGCAAGACTGAAGTCGTCCACAACGGTCTGCGGGCCGAACTGCTTCGCGACACGGTCGAGCTCGAGAAAGGACATGGATTCGGATCCTGGTGTGGCCGACGCCGATACGCGGTCAGTGGCGTTCTCGGCTGCTGAAGCGAAATCCCGTCGGCCCGCCTGGTTCAGCGCTCAACCTCGCGATTCCACCGCTTGGTCCATTCCTCGCGTTTCTCGTTGATAATGGTCCAGTCGGGCGTATAGAGCTTCGCCGCGCGCTCGCCGATCGGCGCCATTTTGCCGAGCTCCGGCGGAACGACCAGAGACTTCAGCACCGGGCCGTAGCCGTAGTCCTTCAACAGGACGAGCTGCAGTTTCGGGTCGAGAAGTGTCTTGACGAACGTCGCGGCGAGCGGTGAAGCGTTGGGCTTGGCGACCGGACACGCACTTGCGAGGAGCGTGGCGGCGCCTTCCTTGGGATACACGAAGTCGACAGGAAAGCCGGTGTTCGCGAAACTTTGGACCCGGCCTGTGCCCCACACGGCCAACACGGCTTGGCCTGACTGGAACAGCTCGGTCATCTTGCCTGGCGAGGGCTCGTAGGCCAGCACATTCGGATTGATGTCATTCTTGAAGATCTTGAACCCCGCGTCGACGTTGGCTTCGCTGCCGCCGTTCATCCTGGCGAGCATCAGGAGAGCTTCCAGGCCATAGGTGTTGTTGATCGGCGGAATGACCAGTTGCTTCTGGTATTTCGGATCTTTGAGGTCGTTCCAGGAGGTAGGCGGCGCCCAGCCCTTCTCGGCGAAGATCTTGGTGTTGTACATCAAACCGGTCGCGACCAGCCCAATGGCAACCGCTTGGTCATCCTTGAAGCGGGCGGCATCATAGAGATCGGCGGGTAGGCCTTCGATCTTGCTGCAGAAGCCAAGCTGAATCGCCTGATACATCGGACCGTCATCGACGATGGCCACGTCGATCTGTTGGTTGCCCTTCTGGGCCTGCAATTTGGCAAGCGTATCCGTCGAGTTGCCGGCAACGTATTCGACCTTCACGCCGTGGGCCTGCTCAAAGGCAGGGACCACGGCGTCCCGGATCGTTTTTTCGAAGGAGCCGCCGTATCCGGCGACATACAGCGTCTTCTGCTGCGCCGAAACCGAAGACGGGACCGAGGCCAGGGCCGCGATGCTGACCGCTGTCAAAAGGCCGAGATGCTTCATGTGGACGAGCTCCGAATTGCGTGGTTGCGACGTGACGTACCGACGACCTGACATCTGGCTCGCATTCTGACTGGCATCCTCCCCGAGACGGATGTGCCCGTTCGTCGGGATCGACGGACCGCCTCGCCTCGGATTGCCCGACCCTGCTCAAAAAATGAGCCGTCTCGAGTCTTGCTGAAAAAGATCGCAATCCCCGCTTTCGCCGTCCAATTAATAATGGCACCATCTTCATACTGGAATGTTATGAATGGAGCGGGGGATGGCGCGCATCAACTCGCGGCAGGTCGAGGCCTTCCGAGCGACAATGCTGACGGGCAGCGTCACGGACGCGGCGGCGCTCATGGCTGTGACGCAGCCGGCGGTGAGCCGCCTCTTGCGCGACTTCCAGGCGCTACTCAAAATGAAGCTGTTCGAAAAGCGTGGCATCGGACTTGTGCCAACGGCAGCCGCCACGGCACTCTACATGGAAGTCGAGCGTTCCTTCGTTGGTCTCGAACGGATCACTGCAGCAGCCGAAGAAATCCGCAGCCGCCGAACCGGCACGCTTCGGATCGCCGCCTTGCCGGCGTTGTCCAACGGCTACCTGCCAAGACTCGCCGGGCGGTTTCTGAGGGAGCGGCCGAACCTCAACTTGGCGTTCTTTGGCGTGATCTCACCGATTGTGGTCGACTGGGTATTGAACAACCAATGCGACATCGGCTTCGCAGAGGTACCTATCGCCCATGTGGGCCTGTCGATCGTGCGGTTGCCAGCGCCCCCTCGCGTTGCAGTTCTGCCCGAAGGACACCGACTCGCGGCCAAGGCGATGCTGGAGCCGCGCGATTTCGAGGGCGAGACCTTCGTGTCGCTGACGACCGGGTCGACAGGCCGGCATCTGATCGACCAGGCCTTCAATCGCGACGATGTCCGCCGTGTCCTTCGGGTCGAAACCAGCCTGTCTGAGATCATGTGCGGGTTGGTGTCATCCGGAGTTGGCGTGGCGATCTGCGATCCATTCACGGCGCGAGAATTCGAAAGCCGCGGCGTCATCGCGCGCCGCTTCACGCCGCGGATCGATTTCGAGTTCGCTGCTGTTTTTCCGCCGCAGCGCAGCCCCTCGCCAGTCGCGTTGGATCTGGTGGAGGCCATGCGGCAGGCGCTCGACGACATTGACGGGCCCATGTCCGGCCTCAGCCCTGTTCATCCATGACGCGAAGCTTTTCGACTCGCCGACGGAAATCCTCGTCCGTTGAGAATTCGGCCGACAGGTACGACGCCTTCGTTCAACCACGCATGTCGGCCGGCAGCTCGATCCCGTGGAATTTCTTGTAGATACGTCGAGTTTGCCGTTCTTGACGTTCAGCCAAAATCAGCATGGCAGCCACGTCGGCATTTACGTGATCCGAACCCAGGCGCCATTGCTTGCGGATGAGTTCACCGCAGCTTCGATGAACTTCACGCCGGCGAGGCCATCCGCGACAGTCGGGAAAATCACCGCCGGATCGGGTGGTTTGCCGGCCTGTGCTGCGCGGATAGCGCGCGCTGCCTCAGTATAGATTGTTGCGAATCCCTCAAGGTAACCCTCGGGATGCCCCGATGGCACGCGGGTGAGACGGCCCGCCTCGACCAAGGCGCCGGCACCGCCGCGGGTCAGGAGTTGCTTGGGCTGCCCATAGCGGGTGAACCAGAGATGGTTCGGATTTTCCTGTACCCATTCGAGTCCGCCCTTGGTCCCATAGACGCGCAGCGTCAGGCCGTTCTCATTGCCGACCGCGACCTGGCTTGCCCAAAGCATACCTCTGGCACCTCCCTTCCACTTGAGGAGGATCTGGACGTCGTCATCGAGACGCCGGCCGTCGACGAAGGTCGAGAGCTGAGCGAGCAGTTCGTCGAGCTCAAGTCCAGTGACGAAGCAGGCGAGATTGTAGGCGTGGGTGCCGATGTCGCCGATGCACCCGCCAGCCCCGGATCGGGTCGGGTCCGTGCGCCACGCGGCCTGCTTATGGCCGCTTGCCTCTAATCGCTCCGTCAGCCAATCCTGCAGATATTCTGCCTGGACGAGCCGGATCTCGCCGAGATCGCCGTTCGCAACCATGGCGCGGGCCTGTCGGACCATTGGATAGCCCGTGTAGTTGTGGGTCACGACGAAGACCTTGCCCGTCTTCCTGACCAGCGCCACCAGTTCCTCGGCCTCGGCGACGGTCGTCGTCAGCGGTTTGTCGCAGATGACGTGGATGCCGGCTTCAAGGAAGGCCCTGGCAACCGGGCTGTGCATGTGGTTGGGGGTCACGATCGAGACCACCTCGATGCCGTCCGGGCGCGCGGCTTCCGCCTTCGCCATCTCTTCGAAAGAGCCATAGGCGCGGTCGTTGGCGATACCGAGCTCCTTCGCCGAGGCCTTGGCTCGGACCGGATCCGACGCCAACGCGCCGGCTGTCAACTCGAACCGGTCGTCGATACGCGCGGCAATGCGGTGGACGGCGCCAATGAAAGATGCCTGGCCGCCGCCAACCATGCCTAGCCGAATACGACCATGGCTGCCAGTTTCGCTGTTTACCTCAATCGCCATTCTTCTTCCTCGCTCAGGAGATGCCGAGCATCTTGCGGTTCATCTGGTCGTCGGCGCCGGAGCCTGCGAAATCGTCGAAGGCCTTCTCCGTGACCCGAATGATATGTCTTTTGATAAATTCGGCGCCCTCGCGCGCGCCTTGCTCAGGATGCTTCAGCGCGCATTCCCATTCCATCACCGCCCAGCCGCCGTAATCGTACTGCGTGAGCTTCGAGAAGATCGCGCCGAAATCTACTTGGCCATCGCCCAGTGAGCGGAAGCGGCCAGCTCGATCGACCCAACTCTGGAACCCGCCATAGACACCCTGGCGGCCCGTCGGGTTGAACTCCGCGTCCTTGACGTGGAAGGCCTTGATGCGTTGGTGATAGATATCGATGTAGTCGAGATAGTTGAGCTGCTGTAGCAGGAAGTGCGACGGGTCGTAGAGCAGGTTCGCGCGCGTGTGGCCATTCACCCGCTCGAGAAACATCTCATAGGAGACGCCGTCGTGCAGGTCCTCGCCTGGATGGATCTCATAAGCGACATCAATGCCGTGCTCCTCCGCATAATCAAGGATCGGCCGCCAGCGCCTGGCGAGCTCGTCAAAGGCGGCCTCGACGAGGCCGGCCGGACGCTGCGGCCAGGGATAGACATAGGGCCAGGCCAATGCGCCGGAGAAGGTCGCGTGCGCCGTGAGCCCGAGGCGCCCTGAGGCGCGGATTGCGCGCTTGACCTGGGCAACGGCCCACTCGGTGCGCGCCTTGGGATTGCCGCGCACCTCCGGCACGGCGAAGCCGTCGAATGCTGCGTCATAGGCCGGATGAACGGCGACGAGCTGGCCCTGCAGATGCGTCGAGAGTTCGGTGATGGAAAGGCCGTGACCGGCTGCGATCCCCTTCACCTCATCGGCATAGTCCTGGGACTCTGAGGCCTTGTTGAGGTCGAAGAGTCGTCCATCCCAGCTCGGGATCTGAATTCCCTCGTAGCCGAGCGAGGCGGCCCATCCGCAGATAGATTCGAAGGAGTTGAACGGCGCCGCGTCGGCAGTGAACTGAGCGAGGAATATCGCCGGTCCCTTGATTATCTTCATCAAGTGCTTCCTTCTCCTCTGGACGCCGCAGCAGCGCGTGCCCGCTGAGCCCGATATCCCACCGTAGCTCGTGATCGGCGATGGTTACAGGTCCTTCTCGGCGAGCTTGCGAAACTCGTCGGGCACGGAACGAGAAATACCCAGCGCCGTCGAACCGTATCCGATAGCATCCCGTCCGAAGCGATCGCGGATCTTGTCAACGGCGCAGTCAGCCGCCCAACGTGCCATGCCCATTTTGGTGCCGGGGCGGCGCGCTTCATTTCGAAGTCCAAACGGGAGTTCCAGCTCCAGATCCCAGTGCGCCTCAAGATGCGAAACGGAGATCGCCACCAGAGAGATGGTCTTCTCGTCCGGATGATCTGCAAGGATTGCGCGCACCAGTTCCTCTGCAAGCTCCGCGAGGATCATGGTCGCGGAAATTGGTGCATCGAGCGTTACCGAGCGCGTGACCGAGCTCAGGTCGGCGAAGCGAACGCGGACCGTCACAGTTCGACCAGGCATGGACTTCGCCCGGAGCCGCGTTGCAATGCGGTCCGCAAGGTGAAGCAGGGTAGATCGAATAATTCGCATTTCGGCCGGCCTCCTGCCAATAGCCGATTGCGCTCCTGCCGATCGGGCCCGGCGGTGAGGCTTGAGTTGCCGCGGATCGCGATTCCACGCCAGCGCTGCGAGTTTCTGCCCTGCCGCGGGACCGAGCAGGTGCTCGAGCGACGATCCCGGCGTGTTTGCCAGCTGCCCGATCGTCAGCACGCCGATCTTGGCAAGCCGCGCCTTCGTGACCGGACCCACGCCCCACATCAGGTCGACGGTCAGTTCGTGAAGGAATTCCAGTTCAGCGTCGGGATCGACAACCACGAGCCCGTCGGGCTTGGCTACTTGCGAGGCAATTTTCGCCAGATGCTTGGTCCGCGCGACGCCCACTGAGATCGGAAGCCCCAGCTCGGTGCGCACGCGCCGACGGATTGCCGTAGCTATGTCGGCAGGCGTACCAAAGAGATGGGTGCAGCCTGCGACGTCGGCAAAGGCCTCGTCGATGGAAATCCGCTCAACGAGGGGTGTGAAATCGCCGATCACCTTGATGGCGGCATCACCCAGCCGTTGGTAGTCCTTGAAATGCCCGCCGACAAAAATGAGTTGCGGACACAGCTCGCGCGCCTGCCGTCCTGGCATGCCGCCGCGGATCCCGAACGCCTTGGCTTCGTAAGAAGCGGCAAGCACAACCCCGCCACCGACGGCTATCGGTTTACCGCGTAACGAAGGGTCGAGGAGCTGCTCAACCGAGGCATAGAAAGCATCCAGGTCTGCATGAAGGATGGTGGATGTGGTTGCCACCCGGCCGTTCACCTGTGACACTTGACCGAAATTTGGTGCCGTCTTTTGGATGGCACACTTGACGTAAGAACAAAATAAGAACATTCTTTTGGTTGGTCAACGGAAGTTAAGCAATGTCCGTTCATCAAAGTGGTGATCCGCTGGATGCAGCGCCTTGACGGCTAGCGGGGATGAAGTAGAGATCGCAGTCCGCGGTGAAGAATTTTTTGGCTTGGTTGATCCTGCTGCTGAGACACCCGGAGTTCGCGTGGCTTCTTTGGCAACATAACGGACCTCCGTATAGATAAGATGCCAGGTCCGATTGAAAAACTTGAACTCTCGCTCCAGTCCATCAGCACCATGGTTCGTTTGAGCCCCTCATCCGGCGCTACGCGCCACCTTCTCCCACAAGGGCAGAAGGAATAAGATATGCCCGCTGAGCGTTCGCCCCAAACGCCTTGTCGCGCACGTGCGGACCAAGCTTCATCAGGCACTCCTCGAGCGCGCCCTTGGTCGCGCCATAGCTTCCCGCGAGCAAACACACCGGCCAGTCGGAGCCGAAGATCAGGCGATCCTCGCCAAAGCATTTGGCGGCGTGCGCGACAAACGGAAGCAGACGTTCCGCATCCCAGTCGTCCCACCTTGCCTCGGTGGCGAGACCCGAGATCTTGCACCAGACATTGCCGCAAGCGGCGAGTGCGACGAGAAGATCGGCCCATTCACGGCTGAATCCCTCCGCGATCGGCGGCTTGGCGGCGTGACCGAGGACAAAGCGCCCTTGCGGAAACGCCTGCGCAGTTGCGATCGCGGCCGGCATTTCACGCGTGCGCACCAGGAGATCATAGGCGAGATCGCGCGCGAACACGGCGGTCAGACCGCGCTGCACGTCCTCGCGCAGCAGCCAATCGGGATCGGACTCGTCGTGCACCTGGTGACGAATGCCGACCAGCCTGTCGCCTCCGAGCGAACCACGGAGCCGCTCGAGCGTCTCGTCGACCGCCCCGTCCGTCAGGTCGGCCCAGCCGACCACACCGACGACGAAGGGCGTCGCAGCGGCGACGCGCAAGAATTCCTCGGTCTCCTCGATCGAGGAGCGGCATTGCACCAAAATGCTTACATCGACCCCGTTGGCGAGAAGCAGCGGCGCGAGATCGCTCGGGCCGAAGGCGCGGTGGATCCGCGCGAGTTCGGGCGCCTCCATCCAGGGATAATCGGCGCGCGCGGGATCCCAGAAATGCTGATGACCGTCGATCACCATGGGTCAAGCTCCACCCGGCAGCGGTGCGGACGCATCGACTAACTTGCGCTCGCGCAGCTCCTGCCAGAAGGAGGACGGCACCAGCCGCTCGGACATCGCGATGTTGTCCGAAACCTCCGCAGCGCTACGCGCACCTTGTAGCGCGACCGTTACCGCCGGATGGGCCATACAGAACTGCACTGCGGCGGCCTTGAGCTCTGTGCCATGCTTGCGGCACAGCGCCTCCAGCGCCAGCGCGCGGGCGACGAGCGCCGCATCGGCGTCTTCGTAATTGAACTTCGCGCCGGCGCGCGGGTTGGCGAGGATGCCGCTGTTGTAGATACCCCCGAGAATGACGCCGATGCTCTTCGCACGGCAGATCGGAAACAACGTCGTCAGCGCGCCCTGGTCGAGCAGCGTGTAGCGGCCCGCCAGCAGGAAGCAATCGACCGGCGCCGCTTCGGCGAAGCGGGCGAGCATCTCGGATTGATTCATACCGGCGCCGATCGCCTTGACCGTACCATCGTCGCGCAAGCGCTGGAGCGCGCGGAAGGCACCGGCGACTGCATCCTCATAGTGGTCATCCGGATCATGGACGAGCAGTACATCGACGCGATCGAGCCCGAGACGGTCGAGGCTGTGCTCCACCGAACGCATCACGCCGTCGTAGCTGAAGTCGAATTCCGGCCGCTCGGCCGGCGTGCCCTTGTAGTGATCGTCTTCCGCAGCCGCACTGGCCGGGCGCAGCAAACGGCCGACCTTGGTGGAGATCGCAAATGAATCCCGCTTTTGCTGACGCAGAAAACCACCCAAGCGACGTTCGGCCAATCCAAAGCCGTAAAGCGGCGCGGTATCGAAGAAGCGGACGCCGAGCGACCAGGCGCGTTCGATCGTCGCCTCTGCATCCGCATCGCTAACCGGCGCAAACAATCCACCGAGAGGAGCGGTTCCGAGACCAATCGCCGTGACGTCGAGCCTATCCGCAAGCCGTGTACGCTTCATTCCAAGCTCCGGGGTCGACCCAGCACTCCCTCTCCCGCAACCGGGAGAGGGAGTGTAGCGCAGGAACGTTGGGGCTGAGAACGTTTCCTACTTCAACAGTTGAGCGACATTGTCCTTGGTCACGAGGTCGAGGCCGGTATAAATGACCTCGGGAACCTTCTGGCCCTTCTTGATTGCCAGCAGAGTGTCCATCGCCTTCTCGCCCATCTCGAACGGGCGCTGTCCCGTAAGCGCGTTGGAGTAGCCGTCACGCAAGAGTTCAAGCTGCATCTTGAGCGTATCGGCGACGACGAGCGTCAGCTTGCCGGCATCGATGTCCTTCTTGTTCTTGTTGACGAAGGCCTTGTAGCCTTCCGGCGCAAACATCGGCCAGCCGCCAACCGGCACTATCGCGCCGAGATCCGGCGTGGCAGTGCGCAGATCCGCCATCTGCTGGACCGCGAGCGCAGGATCGTCATTGCAGAAGGTCGGCGAGCCCGCGACCTCGACCCACTTCGAGCCCTTGAGCGCCTCGCGCACGCCATCGACGCGCTCGGCGAGGTTCTTGGCGCCCGGACCACCGGAGACGACGGCATACTTGCCGCCCTCGGGCTTGAGCTGCAGCAATTGCTTGCCGAGCGCGAGGCCGAAGTCCTTGTTGTTGGTGCCGATATAGGCAATGCGCTTGGAGCCTGGCGCATCCGCATCGAAGGTGATGACAGGAATACCGGCCGCGGTCGCAGCCTCGATCGACTTCGTCATCGCTGCGACATCCGCGACCGAGATCGCAAGACCATCCACCTTTTGCGTAATGAAATCCTGGATGATCTGCGCCTGCGTCGCCGGCTCATGCTCGACCGGCCCCTTGTAAATGCATTCGACGTTACCGAGCTCCTTGGCGCGCTTCAGGCAACCGTCGCGCGCGACGTCGAAGAACGGATTGTTCATCGCCTTGGGCACGATCACGAACTTGTAGGTCTGGGCGAATGCCGGTGTCGCCATCATCGCGATGGCCATTCCGGCGAGAAGTATTTTCCTCATTGGTCCCTCCACATTTGTGCCTATCCCTTTGAATTGAATCTCCAGAAGGCGGATAGACGAAGTGTTCGTTGCTCTCCCGGAGTAACCTCAAGTGATGCGTGAGCGGATGCGGTCGACCAGCACGGCCAGAATGATGATCACGCCCACGAGCGTCTGCTGCCAGTAGGAGCTGACCTGCGCGAGCACGAGGCCATTGCGGATCACCTCAAGCAGCACGCAGCCGACGATGGCCCCGAGCGGGCCGCCGACGCCACCTGCGAGATTGGCACCGCCGATAACCGCCGCTGCGATCACGTTGAGTTCGTAGGATGTCGCCATGTTCGCGGGCGCAGACCCCAGCCAGCCCGAGACGATGATGCCCTGCAGCCCTGCGGCCAGCGCACAAATCACGTAGACTTCGATCTTGACCCGTACGACCGGGATGCCGGTCAATTCCGCCGCCTTCTCGTTGCCGCCGAGCGCGAAGACATGACGGCCGAAGCTCGTGTGGTGCAGCACGATCGCCATTACCGCCGCGAGGATCACGAGATAGATGAATGGCGCCGGTACGCCGAACAGATCGCCCGATGTCAGCGCGTAGAAATAGTCGGCATCCGGTCCGCCCGGAAAGCTGCCGCGCCCGTTGGAGACGACATAGCCGAGACCGCGGACGATGGAGAGCATGCCGAGCGTAGTGACAAAGGGCGACAGCCCGAGCACGGCTATGCAGAAGCCGTTGACGAGGCCGACGATCAGCGCGGTGACAAGTCCCGCCAGGATCGAGACAAGCAGGATCAGCCCCGGTACATTGGCGACCACGGTCTTGCCGTCCGCAGCCAGATGCACGAACAGGGACGCGCCGGGCATGCCCGGCGTCGACAGGCCCGACATCACCATGGACGTGATCATGGCGGAGAAGCACATCATCGATCCCACCGAGAGATCGATGCCGCCGGTGATGATCACGAAGGTGATGCCGAGGGTGGCAATGGCGATGAAGGAAAAGTTCTTCGCCACGTTCTGCATGTTGCCCTGCGTGAAGAAGTAGGGGCTCGCAAAATGCATCGCGATCAGCAGCCCCAGCAGCGCCAGCAGAACGTAGCCGGTTTGGGATGCAAAGATGCCGCGCTGCCACCACCTGATACGGCCTACATTGGTGAAGGAGATCGGAGATTCCAGCGGCATGGCCATCACGCAGCCTCCTTCGCACCGGTGATCAGGGCAGTGACTTCCTCGGGACTGGTATCGCGGATCGACTTGTCCGCCCGCTTCTCGCCGCGGCGCATGACGACGACGCGGTCGCAGACCGCGAAGACATCGGGCATGCGGTGGGAAATCAGCATGACGGCGACGCCCTGCTCTTTCAGCCGATGGATCAGGCCCAGGACCTGCTCGACTTGGCGGACCGAGATCGCCGCGGTCGGCTCATCCATCATCACGAGCTTGGCGTTCGACAGGCGGGTTCGTGCGATCGCAACTGCCTGGCGCTGGCCGCCCGACATCTGCTTGACGAGATCATGCGGTCTCGTCTCGGAGCGCAGCTCGCCGAACAGCTCCAGCGCGCGCGCCGCCATCGCATTGTGATCGAGGAAAGCGAACGGGCCGAATTTGCGCTTGAGCTCGCGGCCGAGGAAGACGTTGGCCGCCGCCGTGAGATTGTCGGCAAGCGCCAGGTCCTGATAGACGACCTCGATCCCGACCGCGCGGGCATCGATGGGACGGTAGAAATGCACCGCGTTGCCGCCGAAGCGGACCTCGCCATGGGTGGGGCGGAAGTTTCCGGCGATGATTTTGACGAGCGTCGACTTGCCCGCGCCGTTGTCGCCCATCAGGCCGACCACCTCGCCGGGGAAGACCTGCATGTCGACGTCGTGCAGCGCGCGGATCGCGCCGAACTCCTTGCCGATCCCTGTCAATTCCAGAACCGGTTGCCCGGCTGCACCTGCGGTTTCCATGCTCGGCCTCGCTCAGACGTACCGGTTGACCAGTGATTCCAGATATTCCTGACGACCCGAGCGCGGCTGCGGATCGAAACCGGGTGCCAGCGCGCGATCAGCAAGATCGGCAAGCGAACGCTGGCCAGCGAGGATCGCGCGTCCCTCGGCATCAGCCCATCCGGCGTAACGTTCCGCAATCGGCATCGTCAGCGCCTCGGCATCGAGCATGTCGGCGGCGGCAACGAACGCCCGCGCGCAGGCGTCCATCGAGCCGACATGGGCGTGGATCAGATCGTCCGGATCGATCGATTGCCGCCTGATCTTGGCGTCGAAATTGAGACCGCCCGTCGTGAAGCCACCGGCCTTCAGGATGTCGTGGAACGCCAGCGCCAGCTCTGGCACGTTCATCGCGAACTGGTCGGTATCCCAGCCGAGCAGATCGTCGCCGCGGTTGATGTCGAGCGAGCCGAACACGCCGAGCGCCTGGGCCAGCGCGATCTCGTGCTGGAACGAATGGCCGGCAAGGATGGCGTGGTTCTGTTCGATGTTGAGCTTGACGTCGTTCAGAAGGTCATAGCGCTGGAGGAACCCGTAGCAGGTGGCGACGTCGAAATCATACTGATGCTTGGTCGGCTCCTTCGGCTTCGGCTCGATCAGGATCGGTCCCTTGAAACCGATCTTGTGCTTGTGCTCGACGACGAGCGAGACGAAGCGGCCGAGCTGGTCGAGTTCGCGCTGAATGTCGGTGTTGAGCAGCGTCTCATAGCCTTCCCGTCCACCCCAGAGCACATAGTTCTGACCGCCGAGCCGATGCGTTACCTCAAGCGCGGCGCGGACCTGGCCGGCGGCATAGGTGAAGATGTCCGGATCCGGATTGGTCGCCGCGCCCGCCATGTAGCGACGATGTGTGAACAGATTGGCCGTACCCCAGAGTAGACGCACCTTGGAAGACGCCATCTTCTGTTCGAAGAGATCGGCGATGGCGTTGAGGTTGGCAACGGACTCTGCCAGCGAGGCGCCTTCCGGCGCGGCGTCGACATCGTGGAAGGTGAAGAAGGGCACATCGAGCAGGCGGAACAGCTCGAACGCGACGTCGGCCTTGGCGCGCGCCATTGCCATCGCATCCGCGCCATGATGCCAGGGCCTCATGAACGTCTCGCCCCCGAAAGGATCGCCGCCGGGCCAGCAGAACGAGTGCCAGTAGCAGACCGCGAAACGCAGGTGGTCCTCGAGCCGCTGCCCGTGAACGATGCGATTCTTATTGTACCAGCGGAAGGCGAGCGGGCTTTTGGCGTCCTTGCCGCCGTAGGCGACCGGCGCACTCGCCCCGAAGAATTTGGGTGACACGTTCACAGGGAGAACTCCTTCAGCGCGGGATATAGTTTTCGCCACTGGTGATAGGCTTCATCGTAAGCGGCTTCGGCAGACGCACGCGGCGTGAAGCTCGCAAGCCGCCGCGGACGCGTGCACACCTGGGCAGGGTTTTCGCCTGTGGCGGCAAGCCGGCCGAGCCGTGCCGCGCCAAACGCTGCACCGACCTCGCCCTCCTCAACGCGGTGGACGGAAATGCCGAGCACATCGGCGCAGATCTGGGCCCACAGCGCCGAGCGCGAGCCGCCACCGACGAGATCGACTTCGGTGATCGCCGAACTGGCATCGCCGAGCGCCGAGAGATTGTCGCGCGCGGCGAAGGCCACGCCTTCGAGCACAGCCTGGACGATCTGATCGCGTCCCGTCGCGCCGCGAAGACCCACGAACGCGCCGCTGGCGGCAGCGTCGTTGTGTGGCGTGCGCTCGCCATCGAGATAGGGAAGGAACTTGACGGGGCTCGGTCCGCGGACGGTCTCGCCAAGCGGCGCCAGCAGCGCGGCGGCAGGCGTCGCCATGACGCCCGAAAGCCAGGCGAGCGAGGCGGCCGCCGCCAGCATCACGCCCATCTGGTGCCAGAGACCCGGAAGCGCATGACAGAAGGCGTGCACAGCCGACGCGGGCGCCGGCGCAAAACTGTCGGTGACGCGAAACACCACGCCCGAAGTTCCCAGCGACAGGAACGCATCGCCGGGCGTGATGGCGCCGAGCCCGATCGCGCTCGCGGCACAGTCTCCCGCACCGCCGGCAACCATGACATCTTTCGCCATACCCCAGCGCTTCGAAAATTCGGGGGCGAGTGCCGCGCCGATCTCGCTGCCTTCGACCAGGCGCGGCATGTGGTGAAGATCGAGCCCCGTGGCATGCAGCAGCACTGCAGACCAACGGCGCTGACCGACATCGAGCCAGAGCGTGCCGGCGGCGTCCGACATGTCCTCGACCATCTCGCCGGTCAGGCGGTAGCGCACATAGGCTTTTGGCAGCAGCACTCTTGCCACGCGCTCGAAAATCTCGGGCTCATGGCGCGCTACCCAGAGCAGCTTTGGCGCGGTGAAGCCTGGCATCGCGAGATTGCCGGCGATAGCGTGGAGCGAGGGACAGCGCGCCTCCAGCTCCTTGCACTCGGCATAGGAGCGGCCATCATTCCACAAGATGGCCGGACGCAGCGGACGGCCGTCCTCGCCGAGCAGGGTAGCGCCGTGCATCTGGCCGGAGAGACCGATGCCACGCACCTGCGCGACGTCGCTCGGATGAACGGACGCGAGATCGTCGATGGCGCCGATCGCTGCATCAACCCAGGCGTCCGGATCCTGCTCGGACCACAACGGTGCGGGATGCGAGAGCGCAAGCTCGCGCGCGGCTGTCGCGACGATTGCGCCAGTCTCGTTCACGAGCACCGCCTTCACACCGGACGTGCCGATGTCCATCCCGAGATACACGTCGTCATCCTCCCTTCCGGCCCGGTTCGCGATCTCTGTCGCCTTCCCCACATCGGGCCGTCTTGCAAATCAGTTCTGCAGGCTATGGCAGATTGTCCCGCATCACGATGTCGATCCGGATCTTCTCCTGTTCACTCAGGATCGGCTCGCCGCGGGCGAGCGCGAGCAGCACGCGCACGGCGGCGCGGGCCTCATGTCCCGGGTTTTGCGAGATCGCCGCATCCATCACGCCTTGCAACAAGAGCTTGCGCGTGAGCACGGTGACGTCGTGTCCGACGAACACCACCTGCTTCTCGCGATCGGAATCGATCAGGGCCTTGGCAACGCCTTGCGTGCCGGCGCCGACATTGTAGAGGCCGACGATGTCAGGATGTTTGCCGAGCAGCCGCGACATGAGCTGTTCCGAGCGCTCGTCCTCGTCGCGCCCTTCGAGCACGGGCAGCACGTTAAGCCCAGCAAACTCCGACGCCATCACCTGATTGAAGCCGAAGATGCGCTCGGCATGGTCGCGCAGGCCTTGCGAGCCGGCGACGATCGCGACTTTGCCGGATCGCGGCCCAACGAGGCGGCCGACCAGCGCGCCGGCGGTGCGCCCGGCGGCGATATTATCGATGCCAACATAATAATGACGGCGCGACGACGGCACATCAGAAACCAGCGTCACCACCTTGGCGCCACCATCGACGAGATCATTGATGGCGGCCCGCACGCTCGGATGATCGAGCGCGACAACCGCGACGCCGTCATACTCGCCGACAAGAGCCTCCAGCGAGTTCGCGAGAACGGAGGCATCGAACACGTCGGTCGCGACCATCTCGACCGCGAGCCGGCGGGCCGACAGCCAGCCCGACATCTCGCCGAGATAGGACTGGATCTGCTGCATGAACAGGTTCGGTCCCGACGGCATCACGAAGGCGAAGCGCCGGGCACGGCCACGGGCGAGCTCGGCACCGGCCACATGCGGCTGGAAGGAGTTGCGCGCGATCGTCTCCTTGACACGGCGGATCGTATCCGGCCGCACGCCGGGGCGGTTGTGCAGGACGCGATCGACCGTCGCGAGGCTGACGCCAGCCTGGCGGGCGATGTCCCTGAGCGTGAGAGGGTTGTCGGCGTCCGGCTCCTTCATGAGCTGAAGGCTAGCAGAGGTTATTTGAGGTACGCAACTCATTTTGAGGAATACGGCGCAGCAGCGGGGAGCTGCTAGAACTCCCGAGGCAAAGCCGATGGTGAATTGCAGCACGGCGCCAATTGCGCACAAGTGGCCCAGCTCACTGAGCAGTACGAGCTCAGAGTTGTCGGATTCTCAGCTCACGAAGCCTTGCTATGTCCCATCGTGCGGACCGTCGGGAGGTTCGAGTCGGGGGAGCGCTACCGTTTTTGCCGACACCAACCGAACCTGCGATATCTCATCGCATGAGGCAGTTCATGCGCGTTCGGGCTGCTGCCTTTGAGATGTACGAAGGGCACGAACTGCCGTGGAGCATGTTCGGAGCCACCGCCGTGCAGCGGGGCTGCAGCTGAACTGCGGATCATCAACGTTTCGTCGACTGTTCCTCGAAAACTTTGACGGATACGTTCGCCACCTGTCGCAGTGCTTCCCGATCGGCGCCTGATGACGCCATCACGCCCATGCCGGCGGACACCGCCGAGAGATAGCGCGCCAGCGCGCCAGCGTCGGCGGTCTGCTTCAGATCGCCCTCCTTCTTCGCCCTGACGAAGCGTTCGCGGAGCTGATCCTCGGTCAGCGCACGGCGCGCTGCCAGCTCAAAGGGAACGTTCTCCGAACCGGTACCGCAGGCAAGGCCGCCCTGCACGAGCAGGCAACCGGGCGGATTGTCGGGATCGGTTTGGCTGTCTGCGGTACCCAAGAGCATCCGCTCCGCGACGTCGCGGGCGGTCGGCGCGCTCAAAACCCCCTCCATCCAGGCCGCACGTTTGGCCGTGTACCGGTCGAGCGCAGCCTTCAGGAGACCTTCCTTGTTTCCAAATGCCGCATAAAGGCTCGGCGGGTTAATGCCCATCGCCTCGGTAAGCTGGGCAATGGTCGCGCCCTCATAGCCATGTCGCCAGAAGACTTCCATCGCCTGATCCAGTGCGGCATCGGCGTCGAATTCTCTCGGGCGTCCCATGGCCATTCGCGTTACTCCCTTGAAGCCGACGCCGTTTTCCGCTCGGCGTTCAATCCTCTAACATTCTGATTTGTTGTGGTTCTTTTATTTGATTTCCAGTCTTGCGGCTTCCGACATAAGATTTTCGTAGTGTACAGTACATAAGTATCTTGCGGACCGTCGTCCAGCTCCATATCTGTAGCGATCACTACATTTATGGAGCGCGCAAATGCCCCCATCCGCCAATACCCCCCGTTCCGGCCGATTCCGACACGTTGTCGGCGGCGTTGCCATCATCGGCGTCCTCGCGGCGGCCGGTTCGATCGCGAGCGGCCGCTATTTTCATGCAGCCCAGGCGACCACAGGGACCGCACCCGAGCAGGCCGTCTCCGTCACGATCGCGGTGGTCGAGCCGCGCCGGACCGCGCTGTGGGATGACTTCTCTGGACGTCTCGAAGCCGTCAACCGCGTCGAGCTCCGCCCACGCGTCGCTGGCGCTATCCTGTCGGCCAACTTTGCCGAGGGCGCGTTGGTGAAAGCCGGCGATGTCCTGTTCAAGATTGATCCCGCGCCCTACGCCGCCGAAGTGGATAAGGCGAGCGCGCAGCTCGAGGCAGCAAAAGCGCGTGCGATCTTCACTGCGAGCGAAGTCGAGCGCGGCGCGCAACTCGTCGGCAACGCCGTCGTCACGCGTCGCGATTTCGACCAGCGCGACAACGCCAATCGCGAAGCGATCGCCAATGTGAAGGCGGCCGAGGCGACGCTGCAGACTGCAAAGCTCAATCTAAACTACACCGAGGTCCGCGCACCCGTCGATGGCCGCGTCGGCAAGATCGAGGTGACCGTCGGAAATCTCGTGGCCGCAGGGACTGCCTCCCCGGTCCTGACCTCTCTGGTCTCTGTCAACCCGATCTATGCGAGTTTCGATGCGGACGAAGAGATCGTGCTGCGGGCGCTGAATTCCATTGCAGATCATTCGGGCAAGCGCGGCAATCTTGATCAAATACCCGTCGAGATGAACACCTCCGGTGGCACATCGGCCAAAGGCCATATCCAGTTGATCGACAACCAGGTCAATGGCCAGAGCGGCACGATACGCGTCCGCGCGGTATTCCAGAACGAGGATGGCCGCCTCATCCCCGGCCAGTTCGCGCGGGTGCGGATGGGCCAGCCGCAGCAACAGACGCTGGTGATGATCGACGAGCGAGCCATCGGCACCGATCAGGATAAGAAGTTCGTTATGGTGGTCAGCGACGACAACCGCGCGGTCTATCGCGGAATAACGCTCGGCGGCGCCGTCGACGGGCTCCGCATCGTGACGGGTGGCCTAAAATCCGG
Source organism: Bradyrhizobium sp. AZCC 1577 (assembly GCF_036924575.1). NCBI lineage: Bacteria > Pseudomonadati > Pseudomonadota > Alphaproteobacteria > Hyphomicrobiales > Nitrobacteraceae > Bradyrhizobium > Bradyrhizobium sp. AZCC 1577. The sequence continues at coordinate 2,898,997 of NZ_JAZHRQ010000001.1, read as the reverse complement.
TGACCGCATCGTCGTGAATGGCCTACAGCGGGTACGCCCGGGCGCACTCCTGAAGACCGAAATTGCCCAGATGGGCTCGCGCGGCCCACAGCAAGCATCGAACGACAGCAACCAGCAAATCGTGCAGCGCTAACTACCCGCAGCGCTTGGGGCATAGCAATGAAACTCTCAAAGTTCTTCATCGATCGGCCGATCTTTGCCGGCGTGCTTTCGATCGTGATCTTCCTGGCCGGCCTAATCTCGCTCTTTGCCATGCCGATCTCGGAGTATCCGGACGTCGTGCCGCCCTCCGTGGTGGTGCGCGCGACCTACCCCGGCGCCAATCCGAAGGTGATCGCGGAGACAGTGGCAACGCCGATCGAGGAGCAGATCAACGGCGTCGAGAACATGCTCTACATGAGCAGCCAGGCAACCACCGACGGGGCGATGACACTGACCGTGACGTTCCGCCTCGGCACCGATCCTGACAAGGCGACACAGCTTGTACAGAACCGCGTGCAGCAGGCCGAGCCGCGCCTGCCGGCGGTAGTTCGCCAGCTCGGCATTATCACCAAGAAGAGCTCGCCCGACCTCACCATGGTCGTGCACCTGCTGTCGCCAAACAACCGCTACGACATGACGTATCTTCGCAACTACGCGGTGCTGAACGTCAAGGACCGCCTTGCGCGGATCGACGGCGTCGGTGATGTCCAGCTCTACGGTGCCGGCGACTACTCGATGCGCGTCTGGGCCGACCCGCAGAAGGCCGCCGAGCACGGCCTGACCGCAAGCGATATCGTAAGGGCGATCCAGGCGCAGAACGTCGAGGCCGCCGCCGGCGTGGTCGGCTCCTCGCCGAGCGTCAAGGGCATCGACCTTCAGATGTCGGTCAACGCCGAAGGTCGGCTCGCGAGTGAAGAACAGTTCGGCGACATCGTGGTCAAGACCGGTTCGCGTGGCGAGGTGGTGCGGCTGCGCGATGTCGCGCGCATCGAATTAGGTGCGTCCCAATACGGCCTGCGCTCGCTGCTCGACAACAAACAGGCGGTGGCGATCCCGATCTTCCAGGCGCCGGGCTCCAACGCGCTCCAGATCTCCGACCACGTCCGCGCCACCATGGCCGAGATCAAGAAGAACATGCCCGAGGGCGTATCCTACCAGATCGTCTACGACCCCACACAGTTCGTGCGCTCGTCGATCGAGGCGGTGATCCACACGCTGCTGGAAGCGATCGCGCTGGTGGTACTGGTGGTCATCCTGTTCCTCCAAACCTGGCGGGCTTCCATCATTCCGCTCCTGGCCGTCCCGGTGTCGATCGTCGGCACATTCGCCGTGATGCACGTGTTCGGCTTCTCCATTAATGCGCTCAGCCTGTTCGGCCTGGTGCTCGCGATCGGCATCGTCGTCGACGACGCTATCGTCGTGGTCGAGAACGTCGAGCGCAACATCGAGGCCGGGCTGTCGCCGCGAGACGCCACCTACCAGGCAATGCGGGAGGTCTCCGGCCCCATCATCGCGATCGCACTGGTCTTGATTGCCGTATTCGTTCCCCTCGCCTTCATTTCCGGTCTCACCGGGCAATTCTACAAGCAGTTCGCGCTGACGATCGCAATCTCGACCGTGATCTCCGCGATCAACTCACTGACGCTATCGCCGGCATTGTCGGCGTTGCTGCTCAAGGGCCACAACGAGCCCAAGGACAGGCTGACCCTCATTCTAGAAAAAGGGCTCGGCTGGTTCTTCCGCGGCTTCAACCGCGCCTTCGCGCGCGCCTCGGAGAATTATAGCGGCAGCGTGTCCAAAGTGATCTCCGGCAAGGCCGCGGTGATGGGCGTCTATGTGCTCCTGATTGGCCTGACCGCCCTGCTCTTCCAGCAGGTGCCGAGCGGCTTCGTCCCGGGTCAGGACAAGCAGTACCTCGTCGGCTTCGCACGCCTGCCCGACGGCGCCACGCTCGACCGCACCGAAGAGGTCATCCGCAAGATGAGCGACATTGCGCTGACCCAGCCCGGCGTCGAGAGCTCGGTGGCGTTTCCCGGCCTGTCGATCTCCGGTTTCACCAACTCCTCCAACGCCGGAATCGTGTTCTCTACCTTGAAGCCGTTCGACGAGCGCAAGGATCCCGCGTTGAGTGGCGCCGCGATCGCGGCCGAGCTGAACAAGAAATATGCCGGGATTCAGGAAGCCTTCATCGCCATGTTCCCGCCGCCGCCGGTAAACGGGCTCGGCACCATCGGCGGCTTCAAGCTCCAGATCGAGGACCGCGCCGGCCTCGGCTATGACGCGTTGAACGAGGCGACCAAGGCGTTCATGGCCGCGATGCAGAAGGCACCGGAAATCGCCGGCGTCTTCTCGAGCTTCCAGGTCAACGTGCCACAGTTGTTCGCCGACATTGACCGCACCAAGGCCTTGCAGCTCGGCGTGCCCGTGACAGAGGTCTTCAACACACTGCAGATCTATCTGGGCTCGTACTACGTCAACGACTTCAACAAGTTCGGGCGCACCTATTCGGTCTATGTCCAAGCTGACGCGCCGTTCCGTACGCGGGCCGACGACATCAGGCAGTTGAAGGTGCGCTCTGCGTCCGGCGACATGATCCCGCTCTCGGCGCTCTTGAAGATTCGCCAGAGCGCCGGGCCTGAACGCGCGATCCGTTACAACGGTTTCCTGTCCTCCGACATCAACGCCGCGGCAGCGCCCGGCTATTCCTCCGGCCAGGCCCAAGAAGCGGCCACCCGCATCGCCGCCGAAGTGCTACCGCCTGGCTTCGCCTTTGAATGGACCGACCTGACGTATCAGGAGTTCATCGCCGGCAACTCCGGCATCTGGGTTTTTCCACTCGCGATCCTCCTCGTGTTCCTGGTGCTGGCTGCGCTCTATGAGAGCCTGACCCTGCCCCTGTCGATCATCATGATTGTGCCAATGGGGTTGCTTGCCGCGATGTTCGGCGTCTGGATGTCGAAGGGCGACAATAACGTCTTCACCCAGATCGGGTTGATCGTGCTGGTGGGATTGTCTGCCAAGAACGCGATCCTTATCGTCGAATTCGCGCGCGAACTGGAATTCGCAGGTCGTTCGCCGATCCAGGCAGCGATCGAGGCAAGCCGCCTGCGGCTGCGTCCGATCCTGATGACCTCGATGGCATTCATCATGGGCGTCTTGCCCCTGGTGCTCTCGACCGGTGCCGGTTCGGAAATGCGCCGAGCTATGGGCGTCGCCGTCTTCTCCGGCATGATCGGCGTCACGGTGTTTGGCCTGTTCCTGACACCCGTATTCTACGTTCTATTGCGCACCGTCACGGGACTGAAGCCACTGACAAACCATTCCGCCAGTGTAGCGACCGGTCATGCGCCGGAGCCCGGTCGCTGATGCGGGGCACTCTGACCGAACGACGGACAGTGGTTGGCCGCGGCCAAACGATGAGCGCCCATAGGCCGCGGAACGCCCGCGAGCCGCGGCCTATGGCGCGGGGCAGAACGAGCCGCGCACGATCGACGAATAGATCAATCTCGACGAGTACGACCGGCGTGTGTGCTTGCAGTACGGCTTGCGACCATGCGGCGAGCTGCTTGCATTGACATTTCGGGGCCGCCAGCGGGCTCCAACCGCTACCGTCAGGAGTACGAAATCGCAGAAGATCGTAGCTTGGCGTAGAAAATCGCGGCCCGTGGTAGCGGGGGGCCGCTACCGCCTTTCCCCACACCAACCGAACCTGCGATATCTTCTTCAATCTTCCGACTCATGGAAGCGACCGAGCAGATCGGGACGTGGAACGCACCGCACACGGCGAGCTTGTCCACGGGCATTGTAGAACTGGGATGGCACCGCTATGGCTGGCGGGGGCCGCTCTAGGATGGTATTGTCTTCAGGAGCTATTGAAGCTCCGAGACCGAGGATTTCCCTTACGCGATCAATCGCGGTCGGGACAATGGCCCTCGAAGAGATGCACTCCAAGGTCAAGCGGACGATCGCGCCTGCGGTCGGATGGCGCGGAAAATGGAGGACGTTATGACGTCCTGGCGTGACGACAGGGTCAGGGCAACCCTGATCCGCGATGCAGCGGGAAGCGTCCAGCCGGGCAAGACCCCCCGGACTTTTGCCGAGCTTCTGTTCGGCCACACCAATAGCGAGGATCTCACCAGCTACGATGCCGCGTCCCTCGCCTTCCTGGCGGAACAGGCTTGGGAGCATGTGCAGCAACGCGCGGCAGGCCGTGCCGATATCCGCGTCATCAATCCAATGATGCCGGACGGGCGCGAGATTTCAGTGCTCGAAGTTCTCAACGACAACATGCCCTTCCTCTTCGATTCGACCATGGCGGAACTCGCCGAGCAGGGCATCGAAGTCACGCTGGTCGCCCATCCGATCATAGCCGTCGAGCGCGACGCGTACGGCAAGCTGCTGCGCTTCTATGGCGAAACACTGCCCGAAGGGTCAGAGGGCGAGCGCGAAAGCCTGATCCATCTGCATATCGCCCGTCTCGACGCCGCTGACGACCGGCAGAAACTGATCGACGGCCTCACCAAGACGCTGAACGACGTGCGCGCTTGCGTGACCGACTGGCGAGCCATGCGCGCCCGCGTCGAAGGGGCGATCAAGACCTTGAGCTCCAATCCGCCGCCGCTGCCGATCGACGAGGTCGCCGAAGCCAACCAGTTCCTGCAATGGCTGTGCGCCGACAATTTCACCTTCCTGGGCCTGCGCGAATATCGCTTCTCGCCCGACAGCGCTGCGTCGGACGAGATCAGCAGCGGCGAAGGTCTCGGCATCCTGCGTGATCCTGATGTGAGGGTGCTGCGCCGCGGCACCGAAATGGTGGTGATGACACAGGAAATCCGCGAGTTTATGCGCGAGCCGACACTCCTCATCGTTGTCAAGGCCAATGTCAGCAGCCGCGTCCATCGCCGCGTCCGGATGGACTACGTAGGCATCAAACTGTACACACCGGACGGCCGGCTCGACGGCGAACTGCGCCTCGTCGGTCTGTTCACCTCGGGCGCCTATACTCGTTCGGTGCGACAAATCCCCTACGTCCGCCACAAGGTGGCGCAGGTGCTCGAGCGCGCCGGCTTCGACCCCAACAGCCATTCCGGCAAGGCGCTGCTGCATATCCTCGAAGAATATCCGCGCGACGAGATCGTCCAGGTCGATATCGAGACGCTCTATAATTTCGTCATGGAAGTCCTGATGCTTTATGAGCGCCCTCGCTTGCGGGCGTTGGCACGAGCTGACAAGTTTGACCGCTTCGTCTCCATTCTCGTGTTCATTCCGCGCGAGAAGTATGACACCGACGTACGGACGCGTGTCGCCGCCTTCCTGGCCCAGGAATACAAGGGGACCCTGGCAGCCTCCTACGTGTCCTTCCCCGAAGGTCCGCTTGCGCGCGTCCATTACATCATCGGGCGCTATGAAGGCAAAACGCCCGTCGTCGAGCGCGCCACGCTTGAAGGCGGGATCAGCGCAATCATCGCAACATGGGGCGACAAGCTGAAAGCTGCGCTTGCGACCACCACTGACGGCATGCGGGCTCGCCTGCTCGCGAACCGTTATGCCCGGGCCTTTACCGGCGGCTATACGGAGATCTTCGACGGCTCACAGGCCATCACTGACATCGCCACCATCGAAAAGCTCAGCGCTGCTCGTCCCGTGGCGCTTTCGGTCTACCGCATCGACGGCGATGATCCGACGCGTTTCGGCCTTAAGGTCTTTTCGCGCGGCACGCCGCTATCACTGTCCTATCGCGTCCCGGTAATCGAAAATCACGGCCTGCGCGTCGTCAACGAGCGCACCTACCAGATTACGCCCAGCGCCACGCCTGCACCCGCACCGGTTTGGCTACACGACATGACGATCGAGGCCAATGACGGCAAGCCGATCATTATTACCGCGGAATTCGGCCGTCGCCTGGAAGCCTCGATCATGGCGGTGGTGGGCGATCGCGCCGAATCCGACGGATACAACGCCCTTATCCTGCGCACGCACTTGAGCTGGCGCGAAGTTTCGGCCATCCGCGCCCTCTCCCGCTACCTGCACCAGATCCGCGCTCCGTTCAGCCAGGACTATATGTGGGGGACGTTGCGCAAGAACAGCGCAATCACCACCAGCATCGTCGCGCTGTTCCAGGCTCGCTTCGACCCGCGGCTCGCCGCCACCAATGCCGAGCGCTCGGCGCGGGAGACGGCGCTCCTCGCCGAGATTGAGGGGCAACTCAAATCCGTCGCCTTGTTAGACGAAGACCGCATTCTGCGCCGCTTCACCAATCTGGTGCAGGCCATCGTCCGCACCAACCTGTGGCAAATTGGCCTGGACGGACATCCGCGTCCGGTGATTTCCTTCAAGTTCGACGCCCGCAAAATCGATGACCTGCCGGCTCCGCGACCGCTCTACGAGATCTTTGTCTATTCGCCGCGTCTCGAAGGTATCCATCTACGTTTCGGCAAGGTCGCGCGCGGCGGCCTGCGCTGGTCCGACCGGCCGCAGGATTTCCGCACCGAGATCCTCGGCCTTGTCAAGGCACAGCAGGTCAAGAATGCCGTCATCGTGCCGGTCGGCGCTAAGGGCGGCTTCGTGCCCAAGCGCCTGCCGCCGCCCTCTAATCGCGAGGCCTGGATGGCGGAAGGCACCGAAGCCTATCGCATCTTCGTTCGCTCGCTGCTCGAACTTACCGACAATCTCGATGGCGATGCGATCGTGCCGCCCGACGACACCGTGCGGCACGACGAGGATGATCCCTATCTCGTCGTCGCGGCCGACAAGGGCACGGCGACTTTCTCCGACACCGCCAACGCGATCTCAGTCGAGAAGGGCCATTGGCTCGGTGACGCTTTCGCCTCCGGCGGCAGCCAAGGTTATGACCATAAGAAGATGGGCATCACCGCGCGCGGTGCGTGGGAAGCAGTCAAGCGCCATTTCCGCGAGCTCGGCACCGATATCCAGACCATGCCCTTCACCGTTGCAGGTGTCGGCGATATGTCCGGCGACGTCTTCGGCAATGGCATGCTGCTTTCGCCGGCGACAAGGCTGGTGGCGGCCTTCGACCACCGGGACATCTTCATCGATCCCTCGCCCGACCCTGCCATCAGCCACGCCGAGCGCCTGCGCTTGTTCAACATGCCGCGGTCGAGCTGGCAGGACTACAACAAATCGCTGATCTCGCAGGGCGGCGGCGTGTTCTCGCGTTCGCTCAAAGCGATTCCGCTCGCGCCGGAAGTGCGCACCCTGCTGGATCTCGACAAGCCGCAGGCCACGCCTTTCGAGGTGATGACGGCGATTCTGAAGGCACGCGTCGACCTGCTCTGGTTTGGCGGCATCGGCACCTATGTCCGCGCGTCTACGGAAAGCGACGATCAGGCGGGCGATCGGGCCAATGATCCGATCCGTGTTACCGGTTCTGACATCCGCGCCCGGGTGATCGGCGAAGGTGCCAATCTCGGCGCGACCCAGCGCGGCCGCATCGAAATGGCGCAGAGAGGCGTTAAGCTCAACACCGATGCCATCGACAATTCGGCGGGAGTGAACACTTCCGACGTCGAGGTCAATATCAAGATTGCGCTGGCGCGTCCCGAACGCGAGGGACGCCTCAGTCCGAGTGACCGCAACAGCCTGCTTGCCGCGATGACCGACGAGGTCGGCACGCTGGTGCTTCGCAACAATTACCTTCAGTCGCTGGCGTTGTCGCTGGCCGAACGCAAGGGCGTGGCCGACAATGGCTTCCTTGCCCGCCTGATGCAAGCGCTCGAGCGGAGGGGCCTCCTCGACCGCGCCGTTGAGTTCCTGCCGGACGACGTCGCGATCGCCGCGCGCACCCAGCGCGGCCAGCCCTTTACGCGGCCAGAACTCGCCGTCCTGCTCGCCTATGCCAAGCTTACCCTTTACGATGATCTGCTCGTCACAAGCGTGCCGGACGACCCTTATCTCATCGGCGAATTGTCAAAATATTTCCCGCACGAGATTCGAGACAAGTTCCCCGATTCCATGAAACACCATCGTCTGCGCCGGGAGGTTATCTCCACCAATCTTGCCAATGCCGTAATCAATCGCGGCGGCCCGACCTGCATCGGCCGCCTGATCGATGAGACGGACGCCGATGTATCCACCATCGCCATGGCCTTCGTGGCGGTGGAGGAATCTTATGGTCTCGAGCGGCTGAACAACGCGATTGATGCGCTTGACACGGAGATCAACGGTCAAGTCCAACTCGGCCTCTACGCGGCGATTCAGGATCTCCTGCTCTCCCGCATGATCTGGTATGTGCGCAACGTTGATTTCAAAGCCGGCCTGGATGCGGTCATCTCGCGCTTCGGCCCGAGTATCCGAGAGATCGCCGCCGGGCTCGACAACGCCCTGCCGCAGGACCTGCAGTCTGGCCGCAGCAAGCGGCGACGGGACCTGGTCGATGCCGGCGTCCCCACCGACCTCGCAAACGAACTCGCCGATCTCGACGCCTTGGTCTCCGCACCGGATATCGTGACTGTCGCCGAGCGCACCAGCCGCGCCATCGGCGACGCCGCCACGACCTTCTTCGCTGCCGAGGCCAATTTCCACCTTCATCCCATCATCGTCGCCGCGCGCAGCGTGCCGGCAAACGATCACTTCGAACGTCTCGCCATCGACCGCGCGATTGACCAGATCGCAGCAGCCGAAAGAAGATTGGCCGCGGATATGCTGACAACCGGCCAATGCGGCCAGCAGGCTACCGAGACCTGGCTCGCGGCTCATCCTGAGGCGACGCGCATCCGCCGCTCCGTCGAGGAGATCGCTGTCAGCGGACTGACGCTCGCCAAGCTGACTGTGACGGCGAACCTGCTGGGGGATTTGGTCAAGAGTTGATGGGCGCGCCGCGGCGAGACGAGAGCTGCGATGTCCAGACCATCAACCTGCCGGACCGGATTGCAACAAGTCGCCGGCTTGCGTGCAAAATCGCACGCAATTTCAATAGCTTGACAATCGTTTCCAAATGAAGAGGTAGCCTCTCGCAGGCAGGATCAGTCTTGCAAAATTTGAGGCAACGTGCCGCGCACGTGTCGACCGCGAAGAGCCGGAAACTCGACGCCGATGCGAAAGAACGACAGCGCCGTTGTTGAAAACGAGTTCATATGCGCTGCCGAAAACCCAGGCGCTCCATCCAGTCATGCGCACGTCATGCTTTGCTTATAGCCGGTCATGTTGACAGCAGATTACGCCGCTTGTGGAGTTTACGATGCCCGCCTCGTCCGATCTTCCGGTAGTTGGCGCCGCGTTGACCAGCACGACCCTCGCGTTGCATCGGAACTGGATTCTCGAACGACAACGCGACCTCGAGATCCAGGACTTCTTCGAGGCGGAGACGCTTGACGGCGATTGGCGCGCACAGGTTGAGTCGATCCGCAAGCTTCTCGACGGCTATAAAGGCCGGCTTGGCATTCACGGGCCTTTCTGGGGCTTCAAGATCGACAGCCAGGATCCGCTGATCCGCGCGGTCGTCACCAAGCGTTTGCTTCAGGGGCTCGAGGTTTGCGAAGCCCTTGGCGCAACACAGATGGTCATCCATTCGCCCTACTCGACCTGGGATTACAACAATCTCGATATCAATCCCGGTGCCCGCGCGCGCGTCATCGAGCGCGTCCACGCGACGCTCGGGAATGTCGTGAAGCGCGCCGAAGGCATCGGCTGCGAACTCGTCATTGAAAACATCGAGGACAAGGATCCAATGGACCGTGTGGAACTTGCGAATAGTTTCGCAAGTCCTGCCGTGCGCGTCTCGCTGGATACCGGCCATGCAAACTACGCCCACGGCTCCACCGGCGCTCCGCCCGCCGATTTCTACGTCGATGCCGCTGGCGACGCGCTTGCCCATGTCCACATCCAGGACACCGATGGCTATGCGGACCGGCACTGGCTTCCCGGCGAAGGCAACGTCGGTTGGCCGGCGGTCTTTCGCGCGCTGGGCCGTCTTTCATCCCGTCCGCGCCTGATCATTGAGGTGAAGGACCAGACCAACATCCGCGCAGGCGCGGCGCATCTCGAAGCGCTGGGATTGGTGGTCTGACACGACGGCCGCGCGGCCTGGGCGTGTTGCATCCGGTTCACCTTCGCCGCGATCAGGCAAGGGTCTCGTGCGCGAAATATCGGCTTGCTTTGTCTGAGAAGGAGAAGTCCATGATACGCCCCTCCCGCCGTTCGGTCGTCGGCCTCGGCGCCGCCGCAGCCGGCACGCTGCTGCTGCCACGCTTCGCGATTGGGCAGACTGACAACCGGCCGACGATCACGATCGCGGTGCAGAAGGTCACCAATTCGAACACGCTGGATGTGCTGCGCGAGCAGTCCAACGTCGGAGAGCGCGTGTTCTTCTCCTCGCTGTGGGAGGCGCTGATCGGCAAGAACTGGCGCGGCAGCCTGGAAACAGTCCCCGGTCTCGCCACGGAATGGCGCCGCATCGACGAGCAGACCGTCGAGTTGAAACTGCGTCCGGGCGTGAAGTTTCACAATGGCGACGAGATGACCGCAGAGGACGTCGTGTTCAGCTTCGGCCGTGAGCGCATGTTCGGCAGCACCGAGGCCAAGAACCGCACGACCATCAAGGCGTTCGAACAGATCCCAACGCCCCGCCCCGGCAAGGAACTGCCGCCTGAAGTCTCTGCCACGGCCCGCCGCATCTGGCCGGATCTCCTGCGCGTCGACGCCGTGGACAAATACACGGTGCGCTTCGTCAATGCGACGCCGGACGTAACGCTGGAAGGCCGCCTGTCCCGTTACGGCTCCAACATCTTGAGCCGCCGCGGTTGGGAAGAGGCTGCGAGCTACCTCGACTGGGCGCGCAAGCCGGTCACGACTGGTCCTTACAAGGTCGTCGAGTTCAAACCTGACGTGTCGCTGACGCTGGAGGCCCATGACGAATACTGGGGTGGTCGGCCGCCCCTGAAGCGCATCCGGTTCGTCGAAGTTCCAGAAGTTTCGAGCCGCGTCAACGGACTCATTTCCGGCGACTATCAGTTCGCCTGCGACATTCCGCCGGACCAGATAGCCGGCATCGAGAAGAATGCCGCCTTCGAAGTTCAGGGCGGCACGATCCTCAACCACCGCCTGACCGTGTTCGACAAAAATCATGCGCAGCTCGCCAATCCGCTGGTGCGCCGCGCCTTCACCCATGCGATCGACCGGCAGGCGATCGTCGACAGCCTCTGGTCTGGACGCACGCGCGTACCGCGTGGCCTGCAGTGGGAATATTACGCCGACATGTTCCAGGCCGACTGGACGGTTCCGGAATACAATCCAGCTTTGGCGCAGGATCTCCTCAAGCAGGCGAACTACAAGGGCGATGCAATTCCATACCGGCTGCTCAACAACTACTATACCAACCAGGTGGCGACCGCGCAGATCCTCGTTGAGATGTGGAAGGCCGTCGGCCTCAACGTCCAGATCGAGACCAAGGAAAACTGGACCCAGATCATGGAGCGCTCCAACACCCGCGCGGTGCGTGACTGGTCCAACTCCGCACCGTTCAACGATCCGGTTTCTTCCATCGTCGCGCAGCACGGGCCGAACGGCCAGCAGCAGCAGATCGGCGAATACGCAAATGCCGAAGTCAATACGCTCTCGGAATTTCTGGAAACCTCGACCGACCGCCCCGCGCGCAGGAAGGCCTTTCGCCGCATGCTGGAAATCTGCGAGCGCGAAGACCCCGCCTACACGGTGCTGCACCAGAACGCGGTCTTCACCGCCAAGCCGAAGTCAATCAAATGGAAGGCTGCGCCGGCCTTCGCGATGGATTTCCGCGCCGGCAATTTCGAGGTCTGAAGCCGATGGCGCCGCTGGTCTCGATCGAAAGCCTCACGGTCGCCTTTGATGGGGCAGCGGTGCTGCACGGGATCGATCTGCAGGTCGAGCGCGGCGAAGCGCTCGGCCTAGTCGGCGAGTCCGGATCAGGCAAGTCCGTCACCTGGCTCGCTGCCCTCGGTCTGCTGCCGCCGAAGGCCGCCTCGATTGGCGGCCGCGTCAGGCTGGAAGGAGCCGACATCCTCGGCGCCGCGCCGGTCGAACTCGACCGGGTTCGCGGCGGGCGGATCGCCATGATCTTTCAGGATCCGGCAAGCGCACTCAATCCGGTGTTGTCCATCGGCAAGCAGATCGGTGAAAGCCTCGCACTGCATCGGGGCATCTCCGGCGCGTCGATCCGCTCTGAAGCCCGGCGTCTGCTCGATCTTGTCGGCATTCCCGATCCGGAGCGACGCCTCTCCGCCTATCCGCACGAATTCTCGGGCGGCCAGAACCAGCGCATCATGATTGCCATGGCGCTTGCGGGAGACCCGGACCTGCTGGTCGCCGACGAACCGACGACGGCGCTCGACGCGACAATTCAGTCTCAGATTCTCGAACTGATCGGCAGTGTCCGGCGCGAGATGGGAATGGCGCTAGTGCTCATCAGTCACGACCTCGGCGTCGTTGCGGAAAATTGCGACCGGGTCGCCGTGATGTATGCGGGCCGCATCGTCGAGGAAGCCGCGGCGGACGAGCTATTCGCCGATCCGCGTCATCCTTATACGCGGGGCCTGACGGGCGCGCTGCCGCCGATCGACGGTCCGCGTCGCCGATTGACCGCCATACCCGGCATGGTGCCGAATCCGAAGGCGATGCCGCCAGGCTGCGCGTTCGCGCCGCGCTGCGCTTCGTCCGACCGGCTCTGCGAAAACAAGCCGCCGCTTCTGCGCGCAATCGGCGAACGGCGACGGCTCGCCTGCATGCTGGAGGGCGGTGCTCCGCTGCATTCGCCTGTGCTGGAGGCAGCGGCAGAATGACGGCGCCTCTCGTCAAGGTCGAAGCCGTCGTCCGCAGCTATCGCATGCGAACCGGCATGTTCGGGCGTGTCACAGATGTGCGCGCGGTCGACGGCGTCTCGTTCGACATCCAACGCGGCGAAACACTCGGTCTCGTCGGCGAGTCCGGTTCCGGCAAGTCGACCACTGGGCGGATGGTTCTCGGGCTCGAAGCGCCTGACAGCGGCTCGGTCGCCTTCGAACGGGCGGCAATGACGACGATCGGATCTCCGGCATGGCGCTCTCAACGTGCCCGCATGCAAATGATATTTCAGGACCCCCTCGGAGCACTCGATCGCCGCTGGACGATCGCGAGACAAGTTCGCGAACCGTTCGACATCCACGCTATCGGTGACGATGCCTCCCGCGCAGCGCGCACCGACGAACTGCTCCGTTCGGTCGGCCTCTCGCACGATCAAGGGCTGCGATATCCGCACGAGCTCTCCGGCGGTCAGCGGCAACGGGCGGTAATTGCGCGAGCGCTGGCAACGCGGCCGGACTTCCTGGTCTGCGACGAACCGGTCAGCGCGCTCGATGTATCGATCCAGGCCCAGGTCATCAACCTGCTGATCGACCTGCAGGCGGAACTAGGCCTCACCATGCTGTTCATCAGCCACGACTTGCGCGTCGTGCGACAGATCAGCAAGCGGGTCGCGGTGATGTATCTTGGCCGTATCGTTGAGCTCGGCGACGCGGACCACCTCTTCGCCACCCCGCAGCACCCCTATACACGCGCGCTGGTCTCCGCATCGCCGGCACCAGGGCGACGCAGTAACAAGCGGATCGTTCTGACCGGCGATCCGCCAAATCCCGCCGCCCGTCCGCGCGGCTGCGCCTTTCACCCGCGCTGTTCTCACGCCTTCGCACGCTGCCGCGTGGAATCGCCGACACTCGTTGAGATCTCACCCGACCGCAGCGTTGCCTGCCATTTGATCGATACCGGGACCGTCCCGGCCGCCTCGGAGGCCGCCGCCTGATGCTGCGATTTTTCGCCGTCCGCATTGCCCGCGCAATGCTCACCATCACGCTGGTCGTCACCTTCGCCTTCGTCGTGCTGCGCCTTTCCGGTGATCCGGCGCTGATCATCATGGGACCGGAAGCGCCGCCGGAGGTGATCGCCGCCTTCCGCAAGGCCTGGGGACTCGATGACCCGATCTGGATGCAGTATCTCGACTATTTCGGGGCGATCGCTCGTGGCGAACTCGGCCGCTCGATGCGGGACGGGCGACCGGCGATCGAACTGGTCGCGGAGCGGATTCCGGCGACGCTGGTTCTCACAATTCCGGCGCTGCTCCTCAAGCTTGGCATCGGCATTCCTGCCGGCATCCTTGCCGCGCTCTACCGCGGCCGCATCATCGACCGCGTGGTGATGGCCGCGGCCGTGGCCTGCTTCACCGTCCCGAGCTTCGTTCTCGGCCTCGTGCTCGTCCTCATCTTCGCGGTACAGCTCGGCTGGTTACCCTCTGGTGGTCAGGATAGCTGGCGGCATGCCATCCTGCCCATCATCACGCTCGGTATCGGCGGCGCTGCGGTGCTGGCGCGCTTCACCCGCAGCGCGATGCTGGAGGTGCTTGGTCAACCCTATGTGCGGACGGCATCGGCCAAGGGTCTCGCATGGCGCGCGGTCGTCGCCCGGCATGCGCTGCCAAATGCGGCGATCCCCACCGTGACGATCGTCGGCTTTATGGTGGGGACGCTGATCGCCGGTGCCGTCGTCGTCGAAAGCGTATTTTCCTGGCCGGGCGTTGGCAGGCTGCTGGTGGTCGCGGTAGCCAACCGCGATCTCGCGGTGGTCCAATGTGTCCTGCTGCTGGTAGCTGCGACGATGGTCGCCTCAAATCTGGCCGTCGATTTCCTCTACGGATTCCTCGACCCGCGGCTGCGGACCGGAACACAGGCGGGAGCGCATTGAGATGGTCGACCTGTCGCTTCCGCAGCAGCGCGCCGCCCGTCGACGTCTCTCGCTGCCGAAAATTCCGACTGCGGTGGTGATGGCGATTGTCTGGATTCTAGCAATCCTTGTCGTCGCACTGCTTGCAGACACCATCGCGCCCTACAGCCTGACCCGAATGGACCTGAAGAACCGGCTGTCGATGCCCGGCAATGCGGCGCATTGGCTTGGGACCGACGAACTCGGCCGCGATGTGCTCTCGCGCCTGCTATTCTCGATCCGGATTTCGTTGTTGATCGCCTTTGGCGCGACGGCGATCTCCGCCGTGCTTGGCACCTTGCTCGGCTTCCTGGCAGCGCATTTCCGCGGCCTGATCGAACAGATTGTGCTCATGCTGGCTGATTTTCAGGCCAGCATGCCGTTCCTGATCCTGGCGCTCGCCGTGCTGGCCTTCTTTGGCAGTTCGTTGCCGCTCCTCGTATGTCTCATGGGGCTCCATGGCTGGGAGCGCTACGCGCGGATTGCGCGCGGCCTTGCTATCTCGGCCGCGGCACAGGGCTATGCGGGAGCTATCAGGCAACTCGGCGCGACGCCGTCCCGGATCTATGTCCGGCACATTCTTCCCAACATCGCATCTACCCTGATCGTCTCGATGACGCTGGTATTCCCGGAAGTGATCCTGCTCGAATCCGGGCTGTCGTTTCTGGGCCTCGGCGTGCAGCCGCCAATGACCAGCCTCGGCAACATGGTCGGCTATGCCCGCGAATATCTTGGCCGCGCACCGTGGATCATGCTTGCCCCGGCCACGACCATCGTCCTGACGACCCTTGCCGTCTCGATCATCGGCGACTGGCTGCGCGACAAGCTTGATCCAACCCTGAAATAGCCCCTCTGCTTCCGGATATCGTCATGCCCCACCCCATCGTCGTCACCGTCATTTGCGACGGCCACAGGCCGGATTTTGTCTCTGACGAGACGACCCCGCACATGGCTCGCCTAAGGCGTGAAGGAACGTGGTTCGCAAATCACCGGGGAATTTTTCCATCGGCCACTCGCGCCTCCTCTGCCTCGATCGCCACCGGCTCATGGCCACGATCGCATGGCCTGCGCGGCAATACCGTCGCGCTGCCTGTGGTCGACGGGCATGAAGTCCATGACGCCGGCAAACCGGCGTTCTACGATACCTATCGCGATCACTTCGGCCGCCTGTTGGCGCGCCGATCATTGGCCGAACGCGTGGCACCTCTCAACGGCGCCGTCCTGTGCTCCAACGTCTCGCCCGGAGCGGCTTTCTTCCATGATTCGTACGGTCACGGAACCTTGCTGCATCGCGAGCTGTCTTACGCTCCGGGGCGACAGCCTCTCAAGGAGACGATCGATGCGCCGCCTGGAAGCATCGGTGATGCCTTGCTGACAGATCGCTTTCTTGCCGAGCTCGCCTCGAATCCGCCTTCGATCGCCACCTTGTGGTTATCCGAACCGGACAAGACGATGCACGCATTTCCACTTGGCTCGCCGGAGCATCTCCTCGCGCTGCGTGCGGTCGATGATCATGTCGGCGCGGTTGGTGAGGCAGTCGAACGGCTGCGGGATAACGGCCACGATGTTCTCCTTTTGATAGGCTCCGATCACGGACATGAATCCGTGACGGAAACAGTTCCGGTCGAGCGCCGACTGTTCGAGGCTGGATTCAAGAGTTCGCTCGAAAGCTCCGAAATTGCCGTCGCGCCGCAGGGCTCATCTGCTTTCATTCACTTTGGTGGCAGCGCATTGTCGCGCCGCGGCGAGGTCGCCTCCTGGCTCGGCGAACAGCCCTGGGCTGGCCGCATCATATCCGGCGAGGACCTTGCCGAACTGGGCCAGATCCCCGGCGACGATCTGCTGGCCGTCGATATGGCGAAGAGCTCGGGCTCAAACAGCAACGGCGTTCCCGGCCTGACCGCCATGGCAGTGCGGTTTTCCGAACAGGAGGACGCGACCCGTCGAGACCGCGGTATGCATGGCGGTCTGGGCGCTTACGAAACGCAGCCAACGCTGATCGCGGTAGGGCGTGGCTTTGAGGCAGGCGCGTCGTACACGAGAACGAGCCGCATCATCGACATCGCGCCGACGGCACTGGCGCATCTCGAACTTCCTTTGGACGAGTTCGACGGAACTGCGCTGCAGAAGTGGCCGTAGCCCCGTGCACACGCTCCGCCGCCGTCAAGCACGCGCCCCCCAAATTGCGCCAACGCCATGGAGATAAGACGATATGGTCAGCATGACGCGCGACGCCGTTTAGTTCGATTCTCGACCGAGCTTCAGAAGCTCCATTTCCAAACGCGGCCAGAAATTCGGCTGAGAACAGAGCTGTTTATCTAACGAACTCAGGACCTTGAGCCGCTGGCTGGGGCGGGAGGGATCGAACCTCCGAATGGCGGAATCAAAATCCGCTGCCTTACCGCTTGGCTACGCCCCAAAAGGCCTGGCCGGGACACGGGACCGATCGATGCAATCCGTGTCCGGCACCGCCGGTCTATAGAGGGAGCCCCGCCATTTCAACAGGCAGCGGGGGCGAATTTCACCCAAAATCAGCTCCCTCGACGTGACCCTCTATAAAGGGTCACTATAAAGGGTCACTGCTTCGGGTCTCCCGAGCCGGTTTCTCGCGCCCGGGCGGGAGCGATACCGCCCACCGGAGAGTTGAGAGAACCCCGGTTTCGTGGGAAGACGGCGGCAGCTCACTAGCCAAAAAGCGAGATTTTCGTCATGACTTACCGCGCGCCGATCTCCGACATCCTGCTCGCGCTCAACCACGGTGCCGGCCTGCAGGCGGCCGTGAAGGCCGGCCATTACGGCGATTTCGACGCCGAGATCGCCGCCGCCGTGCTGGAGGAAGCCGGCAAATTCGCCGGCGACGTGCTGGCGCCGCTGAACCGGGTGGGCGACGAACACGGCATCAAGCTTGCCGACAACAAGGTGACGACCGCGCCTGGCTGGCCCGATGCCTATCAGCGCTGGGCCGCCGCCGGGTGGAACGCGGTATCGGGCCCCGAAGCGTTTGGCGGCCAGGGCTTGCCGCTCGCCATCAACGCCGCCTGCACCGAAATCTGGAGCGCGTCGAACATCGCCTTCGGCCTCTGCCCGCTGCTCACGCTCTCGGCGATCGAGGCGCTCGACGCCCATGGCAGCGAGGAACTGAAAAAGATCTATCTGCAAAAACTCGTGTCCGGCGAATGGACCGGCACCATGCAGCTCACCGAGCCGCAGGCCGGCTCCGACGTCGGCGCGCTGCGCACCCGTGCCGAGCGCGCGCCCGACGGCAGCTATCGCATCAAAGGGACTAAGATCTTCATCACCTATGGCGACCACGACATGACCGACAACATCGTGCATTTCGTGCTGGCGCGCCTGCCCGATGCGCCCGCTGGCACCAAGGGGATTTCGCTGTTTTTGATTCCGAAATTCCTCGTCAATGCCGACGGCTCGCTCGGGAAGCGCAACGACATCTATCCGTCCGGCGTCGAGCACAAGCTCGGCATGCACGCCTCCCCCACCTGCACCATGACGATGGGCGATCATGGCGGCGCCATAGGCTACCTGATCGGCGAGGAAAACAAGGGCATGCTCTGCATGTTCACAATGATGAACCAGGCCCGCCTCGGCGTCGGCCTCGAAGGCGTCGGCATTGCGGACCGCGCCTATCAGCAGGCGCTGGCCTTTGCGCAAGAACGTAAACAGGGCCGCGCGATCGGCAAGAAGGGCGACGGGCTCGATCCGATCATCGTGCATCCCGACGTCAAGCGCATGCTGTTGCAGATGCGCAGCATGACGGCCGCGGCGCGCTCGATCTGCTACGCGACGGCAGTAGCGCTCGATATCTCCGCTCGCGCCAAGGACCCGAAGGTACGCGCCGATGCGGCCGCGCGCGGCGCGCTGCTGACGCCGATCGCAAAGGCATTCTCCACCGATATCGGCAACGAGGTGACGTATCTCGGCGTGCAGATTCATGGCGGCATGGGCTTCATCGAGGAGACCGGCGCCGCGCAGCATTATCGCGACGCGCGCATCACCTCGATCTACGAGGGCACCAACGGCATCCAGTCGATCGACCTCGTCACGCGCAAACTCGCGGCGAATGGCGGCGCATCGGTGTGGGCGCTGCTCGACGAACTCGGCGGCATCGTCAAGCAGGTCGAAACCTCGAACGATCCCGCCTTCGGCACGACCGGCGCGAAGCTGCGCGAGGCGCTCGGCTCGCTCGAGCGCGCCAGCAAGTGGCTCCTGGAGCGCGTGGTGTCTGCGCCGAACGACGCACTCGCCGGCGCCACACCTTATCTGCGCCTGTTCGGCTCGACGCTCGGCGGCTGCATGCTGGCCGGCGAAGCGCTGGCCGCGAAGAGCCATGGCGATGCCGGCGATCCGCAGCGCTACGTGACGGTTGCGCGGTTCTTTGCGGAAAATATTACCGTGCAGGCGGGATCGCTGGAGAAGACGGTGACCGACAGTGCCGATGCGGTGAACGGCGCGGACGCGGCATTGCTGGGGTAAGTCCCTGTCGGTACCGCACACAAGTCCCAAAAATACACAATAAGTTCCATTGTGCCGCTCGTGGTTTTGAAGCAACACCCTTAAAAAAACAGATAATCCCGTAGTCTCCGGCCGTTGCGAATTGATTTCGCAATCCGAAGAATGAACCCTGTCGCGTGCTTGTGTAATCAGGCTCATGCGGAGCCTTGGGAGGCCGGATCATGGACCCCTGGCAATTGGCGACGACGGCGCAGCGCCGCATCAACGTTCTCGCGGCCCTGGCTCTCGTGAGCTGGATTCTCGTTTGTCTCGCTGGCTTCGATTCGGCTTCCACCGAACGCGTCAGCGTTTCTGTCGTCCGCGCTTCCACCAAGAATGCTGCTGCTTCCATCGAGAAGGCCGAGGCGCCTTCAGTCGTGGAACGTCAAGAGCCATCTCTCACCGCAACCGCCGCGCCTACGCACACGCCGCCTGTGATCGCCCTGGCAAGCGCCGCCATCGATGCCATCGATGTGCCGATCCCTATCGCATCCGTGATCGAGAAAGCGCCTGACACAACGAAAGCTCCTGATACGTCGAAAGCTCCTGACACGACCGCGAACTCGGATGAGCCGAAACCTGTTGTCGTGGCCGCGCTGACCGATCCGGCGGAGATACTGCCGCCGGAAGTTTCTTCCGCCGAGGTTGCGACGACGATCACGCCCGATTCCGCACCCGACAATGCCGTGCAGGCTGTGCGCACCATCGAAATCAACGAGGAATGCCTGGTCGCGGAGCCCTGCATCGATCGCTATTTGTGGGCTCTCTACGAGCGCGCGCCCAAGATCGACGCCATCAAGGTGCATGAGCGGAGGAAAGTGACGGTCAAGCGGAAGGGCAAGACGGTGACCGTCACCAAAACCTTTACCAGGCGTGTCGACGAGGATTTTACCTGGAAGGACCCGAAGGCCGCGGAAAGAGCCGGCATGACCATGATGGACTACGTCATCGGCGGCATGGACAAGAGCTTCAAGCTAAAGCTCTTTCATATGCTCCACGCGGCCGAGCAGGCCGGGCTCTCGCCCGGCATCACCAGCGCATTTCGCGATGACTACCGTCAAGCAATCGCCAGCGGCCTGAAGGCGGCAAGCGATCGGTCCTACCATGGCGGGAGTTTGCGTGGCGGCTACGGCCGCGGACTCGCGGCTGACCTGGTGAGCGTCAAGGGCGCAAGCCGGGCGCAGCGATGGGTCTCCACGGAAAAGTTCTGGAAATGGATCGACGAGCACGGCAAGGAATTTGGAATCGGACGTCCCTACCTCGACCGGGATCCGCCGCACGTCGGTCCGATCGACGGCAAGGAGTACGCCTCTCGCCGCGGCGGAACGAAGACGCAAGACGCGCAAGCGAGTGCAAAGAAGCGCGTCCGTGTGACCGCACGGCACGATCACAAGCGGCACGATCACAAGGCAGCAAAACCGGCGAAGACCGCGAAATTGTCGAAAGGCAGGACCATGTAACCGGTCCAAGGGACGCGCTTACCGCCATTGGAGGAAGCGCGTAGCCCGCATGACCTCAGCGACATGCGGGACCGAATGAAGTTGACGTGTACTCCTTAGCGTCGCGAACTGGCCGCAGCGACCGTCAAGGCGATCGCTGCGGGATCGCAGCAGAGCACCATCAACAATATCAGCCAGCGAACCGCGGCTTCGGGTGCGGCACCGACCATCATCGCGAGATACTGGATCGGTCCTGCGGATGCCTCGATGCGCGAACGTTCGCCGGCCAGCGCCGCGCGTTGCGCCTGCAGTCCAACCAGCGTTGCGGTGGCCGTCTGGCGCTGCGTATCCAGCCCGTCCCGCGTCGCGCGCTCCTGTGTTGCGATGTTGATAGCCCGCGTCACCCGGCCGCGCCGTGTCGATTCATCCACGGCACGGTCGATTTGCGCGATGCGGTTGGCCAAATCGGCCACGACAGCCGATTGCGCCGAGACGCGGGCGTCGAGCGATTCGATGCGCTCGGTGACGCCGGAGCGCGCCGTGGCCGCGACGCTGACATGCGCCTCGACCAGCTTGCCGAACACGCCGGCGGCGTTGATCAGCGCAAGCCCGGCAACGAGCGCGACCATGACGAAACGCATTTTCCAGTTGGTCCGGCGCCAATGCGCCGCCAGCCATCCGGCGATCACCAGCTTGCCGGCCTCCATCGTGGCGGCAAGCACCATCACGGCAACCGGATCACCGGGAAATATTTCGGCCATGCCAGCGACTGAAAAATAGGCCGCAACCGTTGCCAGCGCGAGGGCCGCGGCAATGGCAAAGGTCCGGCTGGTGCGCTCGCTCCTTGGTGGGGCGGGAACGGGAGAAACGATCTCAGGCACAGCAGGCGCGGCGGAAACCGGCGGTGGCTCAAGCGGCGCGCTGGGCACCTCCGGCTCGCTACTGATCTCAGTAGCCTTGACTTCCGTTGCCTGGTCTTCCGTTGCTTTGACTTCCGTTGCCTTGGCCTTAGTCGCCCTGCCGGCCTTGGCACGCCCCGCCGCTGGAGCGGAGCGGCCACGTTTCTTTGCTGCTGGGGGCGTCTTGCCGGACGGTTCAGTGCTGAACTCTTCCGCCGGTGTCGCCACCAATCTGGGGGCGCGAGGTGAGGCATTGGCCCAGGCATCAAGCTGATGCCTGATGCGCGCAGCATCATTGTCGCCGTCCGTCAGTTCGGTCGCGGAGATCGCTCGCGTGGTTGCACGGCCTGTCATGGAGCCCTCGGAACCACGGCGACAACTGTCCCTGACTCGTGATCGTTGGCAACGTTTTCGACTTGCTCGCCAATCGCAAACTTCGACATCGAAAACTCCTTCTGGATTCGTCGATGCGATTATATCTCCACGAGCGGGCCGTAGCTGCTCAACGATTCGCCCTCCGGAATTTAGGACGCCGGTTGTTGCACGAATGTCTCATCCTGCTCGTCGCGCGAAACCGCCTCACACGTTACGCGCGAGGCGAACATGGCGCGATGTCAGGATTGAGTCCGAAATGTTGTCGAGAAGAAAATCAGTCGGACAATCCAAATCTTCCATGCGGCTGAGCGTCATTACGTTCCGAACAACGCCATGCATAACTGTTGCTGCATAATGACAGTCGGGCTAATCCGCCGCCGAGACCGTAGTTCTACGCTTTGCGAATCGCCCACGCCCGGATTCTACTTTCACCGCAATTGTTTCCCTTGAGCGTTCGACTAGATCGTCCCCGCGCCGAAAAGGCGCGGCTTTGCAGTGCGTAGTTTTACGGGCCGATTTCCTTAAAGGCCGGGCGCGCACCCTGCTGGCACGAACCCTGCATGGCGTGAGCGAACCGGGTATTCAGCAACGAAGGTCACCCATGCTCGTTACTCTCGTCGCCGTTCTCTGCAACAGCCAACTCTGTCTCGAAAAAATCGTCACCACCAGTGACCAGTCCGGCATCACCATGAGCGCCTGCGCGGTCAACGCGCAGATTGGAATCGCCGACTGGCTCGCCAAGGGGCCGTATCGCGAATGGCGATTGCAGCGCTACAAGTGCGTGCTCGGAAAGTACGTTCCGAAAAACGAAGCCTGAGGCGCCGCAGGCTGCCTCACGCCGGCGCGGTTCTTTGCCTGATATAACGAACTTGTTTGCGTCAACGTTCGTAAGCATGATCTCGCCTTCTCGCGGCGCGGCTAGCGCCCGAGGTTTGCATGGACCTTTTCCCTCAGAACAGAGGGAGCAGGGAATGCCGGGTGCTTGCTGCACCCGCGGTCTCGTGTGCAAGAGATGGAGTGAGATGCGCACACGAGCATACAGGTACAGCCGGAGCACTCCGGCATTCCCTGCGCAATGGTTTGACGGCTTATGCCGTGCTCTCCCTGGAGACGAATTCCTCTTGCCTCCATCACTGCCGGCTTGATGACGAGATCGATCCGGTTGGATCAAATTCGCCACCGGCAGCTTGGCACCAGCCACGGGTGTCAGGACCACACGGTTTTGCCGTACGCTTCAGCGCCGTACGTCTTGCGCGCCGTGTTCGCTCACGGATAACCGCCCTGCAAACACCTTCTCGCGCCTAACGCTGCCGCGTCCACCGCATCCCACCCCGCGTCCGTGACGATCGCGATCCGCCCCTCGTGAGGAATGAGACGGCGGAATTTCTAATGCTGATTTGGGGTGATCGAAAAGGAAATTGTTTTTTCGGAAGGGACTGGACGGGGCAAATCACGTTGAAATGGCTTGGAAAATTAACTTTTTGGCGCAACGTTCGAGGGCGGCGATCATGATAGCGGGTACTTCTTCGTGAGCATGCAACCGGGTTGAAGTCGATGCAGATACTTCTGAGGATGCGCAGGACGATGTCGGGTAGCGAGCTAGACGAAGCGATCGCGAGCGTGGTGGCAGATCAAGCGGTGACGCGCGAACATTACCTTCGCAGGAATTGGCAAAGACGGGAGGAGAACGCGGCCAAGTTCAGAGCGCGATAGGCTGGCATTGCTGGCTAGGCGCGACCAAATGATGTGCAACCTTTTGAGCAACTTCAGGCTTGGGCGCTTCTGCCGCCTACTTTTGTCCGTTGCCGAGTGTAAAGCTGGACCTAAGCGTCTGTTTCCGTTTTTCAGTCATGGCCAACGGCATCACTGAGGTCATCACGCCCCGACCTTACACAGGAGCGCTGGTTTCAAGCGGCGTTGATGGCCATTTCCTTCCAAGCCGGTTCTCGACGAACCGGAGCTGCTTGTTGTCGCAAGAGTAGATATACCGCCGCGCCTGCGAGGCGACGCGGTCATTGACCTGCTTCATCAAGGCTATGGGGTTCATGTTGCGGATCATGTTCTCGGTCTCTTCATTGTTGGTCGCAACGAAAAGCATGCGCGGCCCAATCGGAATGGACAGATGGTCGGTCGGTTTCACGAGTCCGTTGGTCATGATGATCGGCCGGTCCGAAGTGAGCAGCGGGAAGCGCTCATTGTTGAACGTCACGATAGCCCAGCGCATCTGGTTCAATCGGCCGCCCATGAGAGGGCTATCGATCACCTCCTGCATCGCGATCGCGCTCGCGCGGCCGGCGGGATGAAATTCAAGGCGCGCGATGTGCGCGGCATAGGTCTCGGGGTCGTCCTGACCTCGAATCTCTCGATACCTCTTTTCCGCTTCCTCGTTGTTCGGGTCGAAAAAGCCCAAGACCTCAGCGGCCATGCGCGCGACGTATTCGGGATTGCGCAACATCAGGGAAATGACGAAACGCGACCAGGCGCTCCGGGATTTGGAATCCCAATCGATGTGCTCCCCAGCGCGCATGCGCTGAAGCACTTTCGCGGCCTGATCGTCAGTGACCTTGAGAAATTTGCGTTCGATATACTCAGAAACCGTCGGGTCGTTCTGCGGCACGGTGTAAAGCCCGCGAACGTATCCGGTCGCGTCCGGGTGCTTCCATTGCGGCTTCACTTCCTGGTAGGGACGGGCATATTCACACAAACGACCGTCCGGCCCAGCCCACGCACATGTGTAAAGGGACGGGATGTAATGATGCTTTTCACCTTTCCCTGCCGCCGCGCCAATAACCAGCTCGGCAGCGTTGATCTGAAGCACAGCGCTGACCCTTCGGACGGGCCGCGGTAAGTACAGTGATTCCTGCAATCCGTCTACGTCAGCGAATCTGACCTAATGACTGTCCCTTGCGATAGAATGGATACACGCAATTCCTCCTTAAGTGGCGAGGAGGTGGGCAAGCAGCTCTCGCTCTGCTTCCCGTATAGGCGCCTTACCGAGCGTTAGTTGAAGCGCCTGGATCAAAGAGCGATGTCGGCTTTGACCCTGGCTGTGTGAAAACGCGAAGACGCTCGATCGCGGTAGAACAAGTTATTCGTTCAAGGCTGTTTTAAGCACCTACACCGCAGCCCTCCTAGTCTTTCAAATCGAACTTCAGAATATCATTCTCGTCGCGCTTCGCGCTTTTGAGTTTTCACACGGCCTAGACCCAGAGCGGACATGAGTGCACTGGCCTGATCACCCATGTCCCCTTGTGTCTTCTGCAACTAACTACCAAGAACGGACTTCCACAACCAAACCGTTTGGCTATACTGAACTGCACGCTACTCAAAGCTCTGCTATAAAACCGGGCGGATGTGTTGTCGCGCAGGCCCTGCTGACACACGAGGGATTCATGGACATCATTGCGATTACAAAACCAATACCCCAACCACAAAAACCAGAGAAACCTACTCGCCCCTATCCGACCCCTTCTGACAGGCCGCCGGGACCGATCGATCCCTAGACTAAAGGGATTGGGCGCTTCATGAGTTGCATTTTTTTGGTTATGCCGCTCTTCCGTTTTGACAGGGCGACATGGCTTACCGCCTCAAAAACTATAGCCATCATTTCTGTGATGGTGACGGGCTCGAGCTATTCGTTCGCGCAACCGCCGCAAGGGGATAAAGCAAGATCGGCCGCTGAAATTTGTGGTGGCCTTAGCGCTAATGCGGCAGTAACCACCTCATTCACAGCGGGTGGCTACGATGTTCAGGTCAGCAAGAATAACGAGCTAACGATCCAAAAAGACGGCCGGGTCTTCGCGCGGCTTCCTATGCAAGACTATGCGCGCTTCTCGAAATGCGTTGAGGAGGTTGGACGGGCGCTCACGTCTCGGCCTCCCGGTCCTATTGATCCGGGAGGAACGAAGGGGCCTAGGTGAGACTCGATTTCGCGGACAGCTAAGGGGGACTATTGTCTGACATTGTCAAAACATTCTGGGGCAAGCTTTACGCATGGGCCCTCCCCAGCACGTTTTTTGTTGGTGCGTTCTGGCTGCTCGTATATCCAAGTGTGCCTTGCTTGCACGGCGCAATACGGGTCAGTAGCAGCTCGGAAAAGTCAGCCCTGTTTGTTGCGATTACCGCTTTGATCGCGTTCACGCTAAATTCGTGCTCTGCCTTCTTGTATAGAGTGCTTGAAGGATACCTGCTTTGGCCAAAGTGCGTGCAGAAAGTTGCCATCAAGCGACAGTTGCGTCTCAAACATGAGTTGCAGCGCGACGTGGACAACGGCGGTTGGGCCCGTGGTTTGGCACTTGAAAAACTAGCACGGTATCCTATGCGAGATGAACAGGTGGTGCCAACAAGATTTGGAAATGCAATTCGCTCTTTCGAGACGTACGGCAAAACGCGCTTCAATTTAGACTCTCAGACGCTGTGGTACGAGTTGTGTGCCAGCGCACCAAAATATCTTCAAAGTGCGATTGAGACCGCCAGATCTTCCGTCGATTTCTTTGTTGCGATGACTTATCTCAGCTTCTTATTTGGGTTGACGTCTTTGTTCTTGGCTCTTAGTCGGTTCGGGTCACCGAAATTGTTTATCGTCTCTGCCGGCGCGTTCGGCTTGACACTATTAAGTCACTGGTTCGCTGTGAGGACAACGGCTGAGTGGAGCTATTCGGTGCAGGCCTTGGTGAATATTGGACGGATTAAGTTGGCCGAGCAACTTGGACTGCGAGTGCCAGATACACTTGAAGCTGAGAAGGAGATGTGGGGCTTTGCCACATCTTATGTATTCTGGTCGAAGCCTGAAATTGGTGCCAAGCTTGATCCCTTCCGAACAAGCAGTGGCAACACGGGCAAGGTTGCCGAAGAGAAGGATAGCGATGCCGAGGACGGCCAAGATTAGTAAGTCGAGGGGGTCCGAGGCGGTTCAGATCGCGAAGAACAGGACGACTAGGTTAATTTGCGCTTTTGGACCCAAGCTGACCAACTTCGTCGCTTGCGGCTGGTCTGGTATTGAGGGCAGTCCGGACTTCGGATCAGCGATCCTGCGACCGCCGCTTGTGAGCCAAAACAGACCTTCGCCCAACTCGCCCTTAGCGTCGCTATTGGCTTACGTTGTGTCATCCGCCTCCAGTCGGCTGCGCTCGATCTAATGCTGATGTTTTGAAATTGGCGCCAAGTTCGGCGAGGCTAGAAAATTGCGGTGCCAGTGCACTCAACTGACGTGTCGCGCGTCCGCTTACCGCCTTCACGCATGGGCCGGCACTTTGATCAGCCTCAAATAGCGCGCCATCGGATGGAAGTCACTGTCGTTGTGTAGCAGCGGCCCGCGGTTCTCGATGCACCAGGTACCGATCAACAAGCCGATGGTCTTCCAGACGCTGCCGTCGACAACGATTACCCGGTCCCTCGCCTCATGCGATTTCGGGCGAGGTTGCCACGCCAGCAGTACTTGCCGAAGACCTTGCCGAGCTCCTGCTGCCTTCGCAGCCTGACCATCAAGCGAAGTGCCCGCTCCACCGTCTGCTTCTTGGTTTGCTGTCCGGAGGCTTTCTGCGCTTCCGCCATCAGCGCGTCGTCGATCTCGATATTGGTGCGCACGGGCAGCGCTCCGTATGTGACGTGTATGGATCAATATTACTATACACATCCGCACGCCACGATAGGCGGCACGGAATTATGGCGATGGGTTTCGCTTCCGCCTTCGCTCGTTGAGCTACGGCGGACAAGTCGCTCTACCCATCCCACGAAACTACGAAATCGGCTTCAGCCCCGCCTCGATCGCGGCTCTTCGCGGCTCGAGAAACGGCGGCAGTGCCAGCCTTTCGCCGAGCGTTTCCATCGGCTCGTCGGTCGCAAAACCGGGGCCGTCGGTAGCGATCTCGAACAGGATGCCGTTGGGCTCGCGGAAATAGAGGCTGCGGAAATAGAAGCGGTCGATCTCGCCGCTGTTGGGGATGCGAAACTGATTCAGGCGCTGGGTCCAGGCGTGGTACTGCGCCTCGTCCGGCGTGCGGAATGCGACATGGTGCACGCCGCCGGCGCCCTGCTGCGCGACGGCTAAACCCTTGGCTTCGATCACGTGCAACTCGGCGGCGGGGCTAATCTGTCCCTTTGCCTCGCCCATCTCGAACACATGAATCTCCGCGCCGTGGGCGGCATACTCGCGCACGCGGCGCATGTTCATGACCTCGGTCAGCACGAAGGCGATGCGCGACAGCTCGTGCACGGTCAGCACGATCGGACCGAGGCCGCGGATCTGGTGCTCGACGGGCACCGGGCTGCGCTCCCATGGCGAGGCCGGCCCCACACCGCCATCGTCGACCAGCACCAGCCGCTGCCCCTCGCCGTCCTCGAACGGCAGCGTCAGCCGGCCGTCGACTTCGACGATATCGCGGGCCGCCGCGCCCGCCTTCTTGAGGCGATCCCGCCAGTAGCCGAGGGTCTTCTCGCCGGCGACGCGCAGCCCGGTGCGCGAGATCGAATTGGTTCCGCGACGTTCGGGAGCCGCGGGAAAATCGAAGAAGGTGAGATCGGTGCCGGGATTGGCTTTGCCGTCGGCATAGAACAGGTGATAGGCGCTGACGTCGTCCTGGTTGACGGTCTTCTTCACCAGCCGCATGCCGAGCAGGCCGGTGTAAAACGCCAAATTCTCCCGCGGCTTCGCCGAGATCGCGGTCAGGTGATGAATTCCGCCTAGCTGCATTGCGTTGTCCTCGTAGTCACTTCGGTGGGCGGGACAGTTTGGCCTCTTGCTGGATCATGTAGGATGTGGCCACTGTCATTGCGAGCCAACGAGTCGGGGCTCCGCGAAGCAATGCATTCTTTCTTTATGCGGTACCATGGATTGCTTCGCTGCGCTCGCAATGACGTGGAAAAGTCAAGCTACCCACTAATGTCAGTGCCATGAGAACTCTCCTCCGTCCCATCCTTGCATTGTTGATCTTGCTTGCGCCTGCGACGCTATCAGGCGCCCAAACCACCGCGCCGGTGGACCTGCGCATTCTCGCGATCAACGATTTTCACGGCTACCTTCGTCCGCCGCCGGGCGGAATCACGATCGCCGATCCCGAAGACAGGACGAAGAAGATCACCGTCGCCGCCGGCGGCGCAGAGCATATGGCGACGCTGGTGAGTCAGCTTCGCGACGGGCGCAAGAACTCGATCTTCGTTGCGGCCGGCGACTTGATCGGCGCCAGCCCATTCCTGTCGGCGATGTTCCATGACGAGCCGACGATCGAAGCGCTGTCGATGATGGGGCTGGCGCTTTCCTCCGTGGGCAATCACGAGTTCGACGAGGGCAAGGACGAACTCTTGCGCATGCAGAATGGCGGCTGCCATGCGGTCGACAAATGCCAGGGGCCGCATCCGTTTACGGGCGCGAAATTTCGTTATCTCGCCGCCAGCACGATCGAGAAGAGCAGCGGCAAGACGGTGTTTCCTCCATACGAAATCCGGACATTCGACGGCATCCCGGTCGCCTTCATCGGCCTGACCTTGAAGGGCACCCCTGGCCTCGTTGCACCTGTCGGTGTTGCCGACCTGGAATTCCGCGACGAGGCTGATACGGTGAACGCGCTGATCCCTGAACTGAAGGCGCGCGGCGTTGAGGCCATCGTCATCCTGATCCACGAAGGTGGATTGCCGACCGGCGATTACAACGACTGCCCCGGCGTTTCGGGGCCGATCGTCGATATCGTGAAAAAATTCGACAAGGCGGTGGATGTCGTGGTCTCCGGCCATACTCATCGCGCCTATGTCTGCGAGATCGACGGACGGCTCGTTACCTCCGGCGACAAATACGGCACGCTCGTCACCGCGATCGATCTCAAGCTCGATCCCGCGACGCGCGACGTCATCAGCGCCAAGGCCGACAACACCATCGTCCGCACCGCAACGCTGGCGAAGGATGCGCAACAGACCGCGCTGATCGAATCCTATGACCGGCTGGCCGCGCCGATCGCCAACCGTCCGGCGGGCTCGGTGACCGCAACGCTATCGCGCGTGCCCAACGCCGCCGGCGAGAGCCCACTCGGCGACATCATCGCCGATGCGCAACTCGCCGCGACCAGCAGCGAGACGAAAGGCGGCGCGGTCATCGCGTTCACCAATCCCGGCGGCGTGCGCGCCGACGTAACACGGAAGGAAGATGGCGCGGTGACCTATGGCGACGTGTTCGCCAGCCAGCCGTTCCGCAATCAACTGGTGACGCTGACGCTGACGGGCAAGCAGATCAAGGACATGCTGGAGCAGCAATGGCTCGATCCGAAGCGCCCGCGGATCCTGCAGGTGTCGAAGGGATTTGCCTATGCGTGGGACGCGACCAAGCCTGACGGTGAACGCGTGCTGCCCGAGCGGATGTTGCTGAACGGGCAGCCGGTCGATCCGGCCGCGAGCTATCGCGTCACCGTCAACAATTTCCTTTTCGTCGGCGGCGACGGTTTCACCGTGCTCACGCAAGGAACCGCGCCGCAGGTCGGCATCTACGACGTCGACGCGCTATACGCCTATTTCAAGGCCAGCAGCCCGGTCAGCCCGACCGCTGCCGATCGCATCACCAGGATCAACTGAGCCGAAAGGCCGGAGGCCTTTCCGAGCGGCTCTTAAGAGCCTAGATTAGCCGCTCCTTACCGGCGCGTTCCTTATACGCCAGGATTTTTGCATGACGCTGCTTCTGACCCATACCGCCTGTCTCGACCATGTTACGCCTCCGGGGCATCCCGAGCGCCCCGACCGGCTGCGCGCGGTCGCCGAGGTGCTGGGGGAAGAGCGTTTCAAGCCGCTCTCGCGCGGCGATGCGCCGGAGGGCGATCTTGATTCCGTCACGTTGTGCCATGGCGAACATTATATCGGCGAACTCCGCCACATCGCCCCTCAAAGCGGGATGATCTATATCGACGGCGATACCTCGATGTCGCCGGGCACCTGGGAAGCGGTGATGCGCGGCGTCGGCGGTGCGGTGGCTGCGACGGATGCAGTGATGTCCGGAACCCACCAGAACGCCTTCGTCGCGGTGCGCCCGCCCGGCCATCATGCCGAGGTCTCGAAGCCGATGGGCTTCTGCTTCTTCGACAATGTCGCCATCGCCGCACGTCACGCCCAGCGCAAATACGGCATCGGCCGCGCCGCGATCGTCGATTTCGACGTCCATCACGGCAACGGCACGCAGGACATCTTCTGGCACGATCCGACCGTGATGTATTGCTCGACGCACCAGATGCCGCTGTTTCCGGGCACCGGCGCCAGCGGCGAGCGCGGCGAGCATGACACCATCGTCAATGCGCCGCTGGCTTCCGAAGACGGCAGCGCAAAATTCCGCGCCGCGTTCGAAAACCTGATCCTGCCGCAATTGCAGAAGTTCTCGCCGGAACTGATCATCATCTCCGCCGGCTTCGACGCGCATTACCGCGACCCACTCGCCTCGATCAACCTGAAGGCGGACGATTTCGGCTGGGTCACCCGCAAGCTGATGGATGTGGCGGACCATAGCGCCGGCGGGCGGGTTGTCTCGGTGCTGGAGGGCGGCTACGACCTGCAGGGGCTGAAAGAGTCGGTGGCGGCGCATGTCACCGCGCTGATGGACGCGTAAATCCCGGCCACAATAGGCCCTCAAAAGCCCTTGTTTCGACGCGTTTTCTTCACGCGAGCCGGTACCCACGTCGCTCGAAAACGCTATAGTTTGATTCCGCGCCTCAATGGCGCGCATTCGGGAACTAGATATGGCCGAAAATAACCAGATGGACGTCAAAAAACTCTCCTTCGAGCGCGCGATCGAGGAGCTTGAATCGATCGTGAAACGGCTCGAGGACGGCAAGGTGCCGCTGGAGGAATCGGTCGCGATCTACGAACGTGGCGAGGCGCTCAAGCGCCGCTGCGAAGAATTGCTGCGGCAGGCGGAGGCCCGCGTCGACAAGATCACGACCGATGCGAACGGCCAGGTCACGGGGACCGAGCCGCTCGACGTGCAGTAAGCCTGCCGTCTGGTTTCGGGGTTCGCGCAACAATCGGGGATATTGGGCGAATTCCGCCCTCCCGGGCCGTGGGAGGCGGACCAGCCGAATTAGTTCTTTGCCCCCCGCACAGCCTGATATAGTCCGCCGACATTTGGGGACAGTACGTGCGCGTCGAGCACCGCCATATCATCTATATTCAGGGCTACGATCCGCGCGGGCTGGCGCAATATTATCGCATGTTCCGGACCGAGCTGCGCAAGTTCGGCCGGCTTTATCAGCTCCAGGCCACCATCAGCCGGCCAAAGGTGGCATCCGACGACGAGATCGCGTCCTGGACCATCGATACCAAGGCTGAGGACTGGCAGACACGCACGTCCTACGACTTCCTCCGGTTCGAGGACTTCATCCAGCAAGACCTGGCGGCGCCGATCTGGCGCACGGTGTTCAGCGCGGTCTGGATCTACTGGCGTCTCCTCTTCGCCGGCACCATCGCCCGCTTCGGCAAGGCGAACTGGCGTTTTGCAACTTTCATCACCTATCCGCACCTGATGCTGTTGCTGGAAGCCGCGTGTGCTGCGGCGATCGCCTTCGTGTTCGAGAAAGGCCTGAACGCCATCGGCATTCCCGACGCATTCAGCATCGCCATCGCGGCCGCCCTCTTCGTTGCCCTGCTCGGCACGGTGCTGAAATACACCGAGAATGCCACCTACGTGCTTTATCTCCTGTGCGACACGATCTGGACCTGGGAGTTCTCGCACCGCGAGCGACCGGAATGGGACCAGCGCATCGACCGTTTTGCGCAGCATCTGGTCAATGTCGCCAAGAGCACCGACGCCGACGAGATCGTCATCGTCGGCCATAGCTCCGGGTCGTTCCTGTCGACGGAAATGCTGGCGCGTGCGCTCAAGCTCGATCCCGCGCTCGGCCGTCACGGGCCGCGGATCGTGCTGCTGACGATCGGCGGCAATTTTCCGATCGTCGGCTATCACGCCGTATCGAAAGAATTTCGCGAGCATCTGCGGATGCTGGCGGTCGAGCCGTCGGTCGACTGGATCGACTGTCAGGCCCGCAAGGACGTGATGAATTTCTACCAGTTCGACCCGATCACGAGCCACGGCATCGACGCAGGCGCCGCGCGGCGCAACCCCAAGATCGTGCCGGTTCGCTTCCGTGACATCATCCGGCCCGAGCACTACGAGAAATTCCGCTGGCAGTTCTTCCGCGTGCATTTCCAGTTCGTAATGGCCAACGAACGGCCCAACGCCTACGACTTTTTCATGATCGTCTGCGGGCCGGTCCCGCTCAGCGCGCGCATGGCCGTCCCCGACGCTGCGCTTGATGTCGCCACCGGCGATTCCGGAGCGCGCGATCGGGCCTGGAAGAGGATCGAAGCGGCCACCGCCGCGGCCACAAGTGCCGCCGATTTGAGCAAATTGGAACCATCCGCCCGCCGCAGCGGTTGAAAAATCGAAATTTTTCGGCCCGGCGCCCCGGAACCGAATCGGCCCTCCGGGTTGGCTTTGGCGGCGGCTTTGGTGTAAAGCTTGCGGTTCTATGCGCCGGGGAAGGCAGCCTGCCGGGCAACTTTCCACGGCTGCAAGCACCTCAAATAGCTAAAGAAACTGAACCGGGAAGGGTTAGAAGCGACTAAGTGATGCATATCACATGGTTTAAACCGGAGTGCATCTAGGCTTTCAAATCAGGTACCGGCCTGCCGGACTGGCAGGCGGGCCCGGATTTTCGCGGCGCGGTTAACGCGCTTCCCGTCTCGCGTCGGGCCTTTATCCCGACATGCAAAATTGGAATATCGCAGTGACCACATATAGTAAAACGCCGCTTCTCGATACCATCCGAACGCCCGACGATCTTCGCAAGCTCAAGATCGAGCAGGTGCGGCAGGTCGCGGACGAACTCCGCCAGGAAACCATCGACGCCGTCTCGGTGACCGGCGGCCATTTCGGCGCCGGCCTCGGCGTCGTCGAACTGACCACCGCGATCCACTACATCTTCGACACGCCGCGCGACCGCCTGATCTGGGACGTCGGCCACCAGGCCTACCCGCACAAGATCCTGACCGGCCGCCGCGACCGCATCCGCACGCTGCGCACCGGCGGCGGCCTTTCCGGCTTCACCAAGCGCAGCGAGAGCGACTACGACCCGTTCGGCGCGGCGCATTCCTCGACCTCGATCTCGGCCGGCCTCGGCATGGCCGTGGCGCGCGACCTCGCCGGTGGCAAGAACAACGTGATTGCCGTGATCGGCGATGGCGCGATGTCGGCGGGCATGGCCTATGAGGCTATGAACAATGCGGGCGCAATGAATTCGCGCCTGATCGTCATTCTCAACGACAACGACATGTCGATTGCGCCGCCGGTCGGCGCGATGAGCGCGTACCTGTCGCGGCTCTATTCCGGCAAGACCTACCGCTCGCTGCGCGAGGCGGCCAAGCAGATCAACAAGCGTCTGCCCAAGATCCTGGCCAACCGCGCCAACCGCGTCGAGGAATATTCCCGCGGCTTCATGATGGACGGCGGCACGCTGTTCGAGGAGCTCGGCTTCTATTACGTCGGCCCGATCGACGGCCATAACCTCGACCATCTGCTGCCTGTTTTGAAGAACGTCCGCGACATGGAAACCGGCCCGATCCTGGTTCACGTCGTGACCCAAAAGGGCAAGGGCTACGCCCCCGCGGAAGCCTCCGCCGACAAGTATCACGCCGTGGTCAAGTTCGACGTCGCCACCGGCGCGCAGGCCAAGGCCAAGCCGAATGCGCCGGCCTACCAGAACGTGTTCGGCCAGAGCCTGGTCAAGGAAGCCGAGAAGGACGACAAGATCGTCGCCATCACCGCCGCGATGCCGTCGGGTACCGGCGTCGACATCTTCAACAAGTCATTTCCGGAGCGCACCTTCGACGTCGGCATTGCCGAGCAGCATGCGGTGACGTTTGCGGCGGGGCTTGCCACCGAAGGCTACAAGCCGTTCTGCGCGATCTACTCGACCTTCCTGCAGCGCGGCTATGACCAGGTGGTCCATGACGTTGCGATCCAGAGCCTGCCGGTCCGCTTCGCGATCGACCGCGCCGGCCTGGTCGGCGCCGACGGCGCCACCCATGCCGGTTCGTTCGACAACGCCTATCTCGGCTGCCTGCCGAACTTCGTCATCATGGCGGCGTCCGACGAAGCCGAACTGGTGCACATGGTCGCCACGCAAGTCGCGATCAACGACCGCCCGAGCGCGGTGCGTTATCCGCGCGGCGAAGGCCGCGGCGTCGAGATGCCCGAGGTCGGCATCCCCCTCGAGATCGGCAAGGGCCGCATCGTCCGCCAGGGTAGCAAGGTCGCCCTGCTCTCGTTCGGCACGCGAATGGCCGAATGCGAAAAGGCTGCCGACGAACTCGCCGCCCACGGCCTGTCCACCACCATCGCCGACGCCCGCTTCATGAAGCCGCTCGACGTCGATCTGGTGCTGAAACTGGCGCGCGACCACGAGGTGCTGCTCACCATCGAGGAAGGCGCGATCGGCGGCTTCGGCTCGCATGTCATGCAGACGCTGTCCGACCACGGCATGCTCGACGGCGGCCTAAGGATGCGTGCGATGATCCTGCCCGACGAGTTCATCGACCACGACTCGCCGAACGCGATGTATGCCCACGCCGGCCTCGACGCCAAGGGCATCGTCGCCAAGGTGTTCGACGCGCTCGGCAAGGACTACAAGACCGAGACGGTCAAGCTCGCCTGAGGCACAGCCCCTTCGGTTCTGCCCTGATCAGAACTGAAGGTCTGGCTCTTTCGCAGGTAAACCCATGAAGATCTATCTGGCAGGTCCCGATGTGTTCCTGCCGGACGCCATCGAGATTGGGCGCCGCAAGGTCGCGATCTGCGACCGCCATGGCGTGAGCGGCCTCTACCCCCTCGACAATACGGTCGATCTTGCAGCCGCTGACGCCTCGCTCGCCATTTTCAAGGGCAACGAAGCAATGATGGATGCGGCGGACGCGATCATTGCCAATCTTACGCCGTTTCGCGGCCCCAGTGCCGACGCCGGCACCGTCTATGAACTCGGCTACATGGCCGGTCGCGGTAAGCTGTGCCTGGCCTATAGCAACGACCCCGCGGTTTATGTCGAGCGGGTAAAGCGGAACTACGATGTGACCAAATCCGCCACCGGCCACCTGATCGACGGCGACGGGCTGGCGGTGGAAGATTTCGGCCTGCCCGACAATCTCATGATGATCCACACGCTCGATCTGCATGGTGCTAGACTGGTGACGCCGCGGCAGCGGCCGCAAGATATCTGGCACGATCTCACCTCGTTCGAGGCCTGCGTCGCTGTGGCGGCGGATCGCGCTACCGGCAAATCGGACTGAACTTGGCTGACAAGAGCGACAGCAAAACCTCTCCCCGCACGCGCGTGGACGTGCTGCTGGTCGAGCGCGGCCTGTTCGAAAGCCGCGCCCGCGCACGCGCTGCGATCGACGCCGGTGGCGTGACGGCCGACGGCAGGCCCGTGTTGAAGGCGTCGGAGATGATCGCCGCCAATGCCGAATTGTCCGCCCAGCCCGCGCATCCTTACGTCTCGCGCGGCGGCGTCAAGCTCGCCGGCGCGCTGGAGCAGTACCCGATCGAGATCGAGGACCATGTCTGCCTCGACGTCGGCGCCTCCGCCGGCGGCTTTACCGAAGTGCTGCTGCAAAACGGCGCCAGCCTCGTCTTCGCCATAGATGTCGGGCGCGGCCAGTTGCATCCCTCGCTGCAGAGCCATCCCAAAGTCGTGTCGATGGAAGAAACCGACATCCGCCAGTTCGAGGGCAAGCGCCTGCCCGCCCGGCCGGATGTCGTCGTGATCGACGTCAGCTTCATTTCCTTGAAGGCGGTGCTGCCGGTGGCGCTGGAGCTTGCGGCAGCGCCAACGCAGCTCCTGGCGTTGATCAAGCCGCAATTCGAGGCGGAACGAAAGCACTCCAAGCACGGCATCATCCGCAACGCGATGGTGCATCAGGCGATCTGCGACGACATCTCGGCGTTCGCCGCCTCGCTCGGCTGCACCGATATCCAGGTGTTTCCGTCGTCGATCAAAGGCGGCGACGGCAATATCGAGTTCTTCATGGGCGCGCGCCGTGGCTGAGAGCGAACGCCTCGTCATCGACCATGTCGGCCATCAGGGCGACGGCGTCGCCATATCAGGCGGCGGCAACATCTATGTGCCGTACGCGCTCGGCGGCGAAACAATAGAGGCCGGTCCGGTTCCCGGCCACCATCCCGACCGCCGGCAATTGCTCAAGGTCGAGACAGCGAGCGTCGAGCGCGTCGCACCGTTCTGTCCGCATTTCGGCGTCTGCGGCGGCTGTGCGATCCAGCACTGGGACGCCGAACCCTATCGCGCCTGGAAGCGCGAGTTCGTGGTGACGACGCTTTCGCAGGCAGGAATTGATTGCGACGTCGCAGCCCTAGTCGATGCCCATGGCGCGGGCCGCCGGCGCATCACCCTGCACGGCCGAATCGGAACGCATGGCGTGCTCAAGGTCGGCTATGCAGCGGCCGGTTCGCACGACATCATTCCGATCGACCGCTGCCCGATCCTCGATCCCCAATTGAGTGGCGCAATCGAGGCCGCCTGGGCCATCGCCGAGCCGTTGATCGCGATAGGCAAGCCACTCGACATCCAGATCACCGCGACCAATAGCGGCCTCGACGTCGATGTGCGCGGCTCCGGGCCGGTATCTTCAGCCATGATCGCGCGGCTGTCGCGCATCGCCGAACAACACCGGCTGGCGCGGCTGACGCGCCATGGCGAATTGGTGCTGATGCGAACGCCGCCCGTAATCTCTATTGGCGCGGCGCAGGTCACGCTGCCGCCCGGCTCATTCCTGCAGGCCACGGTGGCGGGCGAGGAGGCGCTGGCTGCGCTCGTCTTCGAGCATTGCAAGCGCGCCAAACATGTCGCCGACCTGTTCTGCGGCGTCGGCCCCTTCGCGCTGCGGCTTGCGGCGAAGTCGCGTGTAACCGCTTTCGACAGCGACACCGGCGCGGTAGCAGCCTTGCAGAAAGCCGCGACGTCCACCTCAGGGCTGAAGCCGGTCAAGGCCGAGCCGCGCGACCTGTTCCGACGCCCGCTGATGCCGCAGGAACTGCGCGACTACGACACCGTCGTGTTCGATCCTCCGCGGCAGGGCGCGCAAGCGCAGGTGACCCAGATTGCAGCAAGCAAGGTGCCGACGGCGGTTGCGGTATCGTGCAACGTCACGACGTTCGCGCGCGATGCGAAGATCTTGATCGACGGCGGCTTTAAGATCGAGGGCGTCACACCCGTCGACCAGTTCCGCCATACGCCGCATGTGGAATTGGTGGCGCGGTTCAAGAGGTAAGCACCCCTTTCTTCACCCTCCTCTGGAGGGGAGCGTGAACAGCTACCTCCCCCACCTGTCCTGCCAGATCTTCTCGCCTATCATGCAATTGACGCGCGGCTCCCTGCCCGCTGCAGGCACTACCGGGCGTTCGGGCGTGCGGCCGGCGATCTCGAGCAGCAGCTTGGTGCGGATGGCTTCCTTGAACTTGTCGCGGTCCTTGATGGTCACCACGAACGAGCCGGGGCCGCCGATGACGCAGTCCTCGTAATACAAATCGAGATTGTCGATATCCATGGTGGAGTAAGACGGCTCCTTCACCATGATTGGCAGGCCATTGATGACGATGCCCTTTTCCAACGCGGCATCGCGCGCGATGAGGACCGGCGCGCCGTTGTTGTTCGGGCCATCGCCCGAGATATCGATCACCCGCCGCAAACCGCGGTGCGGGCTCTCGTCGAACAGCGGCATGGCGAAGTTGATCGCACCCGAAATCGAAGTGCGCGATGCCCGGCGGATCGGGGTCTTGACGATCTCGTTGGCGACGGCATCGGCCGTCTCGGGTCCATCGATCACGCGCCAGGGGATGATGATCTTCTGGTCGGTTGATGCCGCCCACTCGAAATAGGTGATCGCGATCCTGCCGTTCGGCCCGCTCTTGAGCGCCTGCAAAAACTCCTTGGAGACGATCGCCTGCGCGTAGCCCTCCCGCTGCAGCGCCAGTTCATCCATGTCCATCGAATAGGAGACGTCGACGGCGAGGACGAGTTCGAGGTCGACGGTGGGATTGGCGTCCTTGTCGGCCAGTTGGCGGGCAGCGGCGCCCGCCCGGTTCGTTGGGTTCGGCGCGGCAACACCTGCCACGTCGCCGCCAGCGAGCATGCCGGCTACAAGCACGACCCCGATCGAGACATACCAGCGCATTGCGGCCCTCCCGTCGAACGTCAGTGATGGTGACATGCAAAATGGCCGACGCAAAGCGCTGAAATCATTTGTCCTTCACATTCGGGTTAGGATCAGGCTTCGTCCACAGCAGCCTGCTCGGCCGGTTCCGCGCAGCGATTGGCCTGTCCGAGCCGGCGCGATGGCCGCCCTGATCGAGCTGAAACACTCGGCCCCCCCGGTTTCAGGACCGGCCTGGAGCCTGTAAACTGATCGAGACGGCCGTCAGCCGCGGCGATCAGACCTTGGCGCAGCGCCTGGCGGACTGCCGCGCCAACTGAACGCGGCGGGCTCGTCGGATTTCCTTCGCTTCGGGACTACAAATGGCAGATACCGTCGTCACGCCAAAAACCAAGGTCAAAACCAAGGTCGAACGGCCGCGCCTGCACAAGGTCATCCTGATCAATGACGACTACACGCCGCGTGAATTCGTCGTCACGGTGCTGAAGGCCGAATTCCGCATG
Organism: Bradyrhizobium sp. AZCC 1577; assembly: GCF_036924575.1. Lineage (NCBI taxonomy): Bacteria > Pseudomonadati > Pseudomonadota > Alphaproteobacteria > Hyphomicrobiales > Nitrobacteraceae > Bradyrhizobium > Bradyrhizobium sp. AZCC 1577. The sequence continues at coordinate 2,859,388 of NZ_JAZHRQ010000001.1, read as the reverse complement.
ACCGAGGACCAGGCCCACAAGGTGATGATAACCGCGCACCGCCGCGGCGTCTGCGTGGTCGCCGTGTTCACCAAGGACGTTGCCGAGACCAAGGCGACGCGCGCCACCGACGCCGGCCGCGCCAAGGGCTATCCGCTCTTGTTCACCACCGAGCCGGAGGAATAGCCAGCCCGGTCTGCGCAAGCTGTTTTCTGCCAGTGTTGCGCCGGGCGGCACGCAGCCATCGGCGAACCACCGCCAGAAATTCCGCTGCAGGCGGCGACAGCTCCCGCTCCTGCAAGCGCATGATGCCGATCGGACAAGCGAGCCGCCGGCCGATCAAGGGCCGCGAGATCAAGTTCGGGTCATCCAAGGGCGGACGTTCGCTGGCGGGGACGACGGCGAGGCCCACGCCATTGCGAACCAGGCCGTGAAGCGTCGGCAGCCTGTTCGTCGTCATCAGATACCGGAGGGACAGCCCGGCAGCCGCCGCCGCGTCGTCCAGGATGCGGCGGGTTCGCGACTCCGCCGGGAACGAAACCAGGGGAGCGTCCGCCAACGCCTGCAACTCGATCTTCCGGCGCCGCGCCAGCCCGCTGTTCCTCGGCAGAACGAGATGAAAGGTCTCAATGCCGAGTTCTTCGGCGATGAACGATTTCGGGGCATCGTCGACATAGCCGATCCCGAAATCGGCCAGGCCGCTGCGCACTTCGTCCCTCACCACGCTGTGCAGCCCTTCGCGCAGGTGAATCTCGATCCGTGGAAATCGCCGGCTGTAATCCGCAATCAGCGTCGGAAGAACCGCGTTCGCCAGCGAGACAACACTCGCGACGACAATCTGTCCGCGCGGCTGCCCGGTCAGCTCCCGCATGTTCTCGACGCTGATCTTTAGATCGTTGAGCCAGCGCTCGGCGAACGAGACGAACTCCTGCCCGGCATCGGTGACCGTCACCTGGCGGGTGCTGCGGGAGAACAATGGGACATCCAGCTCAAGTTCGATCTGCTGGATCGCTCGCGTCAGCGCCGGCTGTGAAGTCTTCAGCGCGTTCGCCGCAGCGACAAAGCTCCGATACTCCGCCACCGCCAGAACCGCGCGAAGCTGCCGCGAGTTCAGGTTGGGGAAATTGTCGCGTCTCATGCCGTCCTCTCTCCGACTGCCGGCGATGGCGTTTCTCGATTAATGCAAATATTGGAATTATTCTGCGTATCAGAAAGAAATTGCAACAACTGGTTCGCCGCTGCAGGGTTCGGCCGGGAGAACATCATGACGATTTGTCTATATGGCAGCCCGATCAGCACCTTTGCCCGCAAGGTGGCGATCGGCCTCGAGCTGAAGAAGCTGGACTACGACCTGATCGACGCGCTGACGGCCGATCGCCGCGAGCAATTGCGACAACTGAATCCGAGGCTGGAAGTCCCGGTTCTGACCGACGGCGATCTCGTCATCGTCAATTCCGGCGACATCCTGCAGTATCTGGATTGGCGCTACCCTCAGTATCCGCTTTATCCGACCGCGATCGAGGAGCGCGTCGTCGCCCGGGCATTCGAACGGCTGGCCGACCAGCGTTTCGATCCAATCGTGGTGGATTGCTCGTATTGGCACTGGGCCGAACGGGAAGACGAGCCGCCGCCGGGCCTTCTGAACGCAGCCAGGAAAGATATCGACGTGCTGTTCGAGCGCCTCGAAACCATGCTGCTCTCCCGGCCCAAACCGTGGCCCTTCCAAACTCCCGGCGTTGTCGAGTGCGCCTGGTTTGCCAACCTCGCTGCACTACGGACGTTCGGCCTGGCGATCGATTCCGAACGCTTTCCGGCAGTGAAGAACTGGTTTGGCGCAATGCGCACGCACCCGATCTTTGTCGCCGATGCACAGCGCACCGGCACCTTTCTAAGGGACCTCAAGCACCTGACCCATGAGCGCAAGCGGCTGTTCTGGAGCGGCGATCGGCTGGAATGGCTGATCTCCCGCGGGTTCCATCAATGGCTTGTCGGCGAAATCGATGCCGGACGTGCCGTGTTTCCGGGATAAATCCGCGGCGACTAGGCTGCCGAAGTCTCGTCGGCCAGCCCGTAAACGCGTGCGGCCTTGGAGAAGCCGGCGACAGGAAACTCGCCAAGCTCGCTCCAGCCGCCGCGGCAAATTCCGGCAAAGCCTTCGGAGGCGACGACGGTGCGGCCGAGCTGGCTGGCGATCTTTTCGAGCCGCGCCGCGAGATTGACCGCAGGCCCGATGCAGGTGAAGTCGAGCCGGTTGCCGCCGCCGATATTGCCATAGAGAATGCGTCCGACATGCAGGGCGAGGCCGAAACGAAAACGTTCGACCGCGTCGCCAATCGGGTAATTCAGCTCGGCCACGCTGGCGCGGGATTCGTGGGCGGCCTCCAGCACATGCGAGCAGACCTGTTTCTCGTCGCCGACGTATTCGTCGATCGGGAACACCGCGAGCAGCCCGTCACCCATGTATTTCAACACGTCGCCGCCATGCTTCTTTATCGCGGCGACCTGGCAATCGAAATACTGGTTCAGAATGTCGACGACGGTCTCGGCCGGCAGCCGGTCCGACAGCGCCGTGAAGCCGCGCAAATCGGACAGCCAGATCGCTGCATTCATCGTCTCGGTATGACCACGGCGGATCTGTCCACCCATGATCCGCTCGCCGGCGCTGTTGCCGACATAGGTGTCCAGAAGACTCGCGGCCATGCGGTTCAAACTAAGGATCTCGACCACCCGCGCCAGTGGCTTTGCAAGGCTCCGCAGCGCCGCCAACTGTTCCTCCGTGAAGCCGCCCGGCTGTTTGGTGGTCCAGCTCGATGCGTTCACCGTGCCGCCGATGAAGGGCAGCGGCAGCGCGACATAATCGGTAACGCCTTCGGCGCGAAGGTCGTCGATGATTGGAAAACGCCTGCTCTGGGGATCATCGGGCCGGGCTCGAACTTCCAGCCCCTGTTGGAACACGATGATCAGCGGGCTGGTGTGAAAATCCGGTGACTGCAGGATATTGTAATCGACCGAACCGATCTCGACCTCGGCGCCTGGCTTCCAGATAAAGCTGCGCCCATAGATTTCGGGATGCAGGGTACGAACGAAGACGCCGACGCGCCACAGCGGCAAGCCGGCCGCGACCATTCGCTCGCAGCACTCGGCCATGAACCGGCTCGGGCTGGTCGCGGTTCGCCCGCCGTCGATCAGCCAGTCAGTCAGCTTCTGCACTTCTGCGATATTCATCACGCCGGTATTTGCCGCGCAACTCCGTGAAAGGTCAAGCGCGCTCCCGGCGTGACCCGACGACGGAGCTGCGCTAGCTTTACGATGCAAAAACAAGAGGAAACGTCAGTGCACGACATCATCATCGTCGGCGGCGGATCGGCGGGCTCGGTCTTGGCCCACCGGCTCTCCGCCAGGAGCGCCAACAAGGTCCTGCTCTGCGAAGCAGGCCAGGACACGCCGCCCGGCAACGAGCCGCCCGAGATCCGCGACAGCTATTCGGGGCTGGCATATTTCGATCCGCGCTTCCACTGGACCGAACTCAAGGTCACGACCCAAATCGTCAGCCACAACAACCCCGATGAAAGCCGCCCGCCGCTCCGCAAGTATGAGCAGGCGCGCGTACTGGGCGGCGGGTCCTCCATCAACGGCCAGATGGCCAACCGCGGCGCGCCGACCGACTACGCGGAGTGGGAGGCCCGCGGCGCCACGGGCTGGAACTGGAAGGACGTGCTGCCCTACTTCAAGAAGGTCGAGCGCGATCTCGATTTCGACGGGCCGTTGCACGGCAAAGACGGCCGTATCCCCGTCCGCCGCATTCCGCACCAGCATTGGACAGGGCATTCGCAGGCGATGGGCGAGGCCTGCAAGCTCGCCGGCTATGCGTTCCTGCCCGACCAGAACGGCGAGTTCGTCGACGGCTACTTTCCGGTGACGCACTCCAATCAAGACGAGCAGCGTGTCTCGGCTGCGATGGGCTATCTTGATCGCGAAACACGCAAGCGCGCAAACCTGACGATAGCGACCAACACGCAAGTCAAGGAGCTGCTGTTCGAGGGCACGCAATGCGTCGGCGTGAAGGCGCTGGTCGATGGCCGCGAACAGGAGTTTCGCGGTCGCGAGGTCATCCTTTCATGTGGCGCGATCCATTCGCCGGCGCATCTGTTGCGCGCTGGTATCGGACCGGTCGGGCACCTGAAGGAAATTGGCATTCCGGTCCTGATGGGCCTTGCGGGCGTCGGCCAGGGTCTGATGGATCATCCCTCGATCGCGCTGTCGTCTTTTGTCCGCCGTGCTGCGCGCATGAACGCGCACACCAGACGCCACATCCAGATGGGACTGCGCTACTCCTCGGGCCTTCCGGGAACGCCGGCCGGCGACATGTTCGTCGCCGTCCTCACCAAGTCGGCGTGGCATTCGGTCGGCGAGCAGATCGCCTCGCTGCTCACCTTCGTCAACAAGACCTATTCGGAAACCGGGCAGGTGAACCTCGCCTCAACCGACCCGCGCGCAGAACCAATTGTCCAGTTCAACCTGCTGTCCGACAGGCGCGATCTAGATCGCCTGATGAGCGGCTTTCGCAAGATGGCGGCGCTGCAGATGAGCGCGCCGCTCAAGGCCGTCACCGACAAGCCATTCCCGGCCTCGTATTCCGACCGCGTGCGCAAGATCGGTGTGGTCAACACCAAGAACAAGATCCTCACCGCCATTGCCGCAACGCTGATGGACGGGCCGGCCGCGTTGCGTCACGCCATGATCGATAACTTCATCGTCGAAGGTTTTACGTTCGAGCAGGTCATGCGCGACGACGAGGCGCTCGAAGCCTTCGTGCGCAAGGCGGCGATCGGCGTGTGGCACGCCTCCTGCTCATGCCGGATGGGCCGGGCGGACGATCCGATGGCGGTCGTCGACACGCAAGGCCGCGTTAAGGGCGTGCAGGGATTGCGCGTGGTCGACGCCTCGATCTTCCCGGTGGTGCCATGCGCCAACACCAATTTCCCGGTCCTGATGGCGGCGGAAAAGATCGCAGACGCCATGCAGTGAGAGAAAGCCTGGTCCTTACCCGCCGACCTGCCCGCGATGGCGCAGGAAATGATCGGCCAGCACGCAAGCCATCATCGCCTCGCCGACCGGCACGGCGCGGATACCGACGCAGGGGTCGTGGCGGCCCTTGGTCATGATGTCGGTGTCGGCGCCGGCGCGGTCGACCGTCTTGCGCGGCGAGAGGATCGACGAGGTCGGCTTCACCGCAAAACGCACCACAACCGGCTGGCCGGTCGAAATGCCGCCGAGCACGCCGCCGGCATTGTTCGAGAGGAAGCGCGTGCCGTTATTGCCGGTGCGCATCTCGTCGGCGTTTTCCTCGCCCGACAATTCGGCAGCAGCAAAGCCCGCGCCGATCTCGACACCTTTCACCGCATTGATGCTCATCATGGCCGCCGCCAGGTCGGCGTCCAGCTTGGCGTAGATCGGCGCGCCCCATCCTGCTGGCACGCCTTCGGCGATCACTTCGATGACCGCGCCAATCGAGGAACCGCTCTTGCGGATGCCGTCCAGATACTGCTCGAAGAAGGCGGACTTGTCCTTGTCGGGACAAAAGAATGGATTGCGCGCGATCTCGTCCCAGTCCCACTTGTCGCGATCGATCTTGTGCGGGCCCATCTGCACCAGCGCGCCGCGCACTTTTACCTCGGGCAGGATCTTTCGGGCGATGGCGCCGGCCGCGACGCGGGTTGCGGTCTCGCGCGCCGACGAGCGTCCGCCGCCGCGATAGTCGCGCAGGCCGTATTTGGCCTCATAGGTGAAGTCGGCGTGGCCGGGGCGAAACTTGTCCTTGATCTCGGAATAGTCCTTGGAGCGCTGGTCGGTGTTCTCGATCAACAGCGCGATCGGCGTTCCCGTCGTCACCTGCGCGCCGGACTCGGGATCGGGCATCACGCCGGAGAGGATTTTTACCGCGTCCGGCTCCTGGCGCTGGGTGGTGAAGCGCGATTGTCCCGGACGGCGGCGGTCGAGATCGTGCTGGATGTCCTCTGATGTCAGCGGGATCAGCGGCGGACAGCCGTCGACCACACAGCCGATCGCGACCCCATGGCTTTCGCCGAAGGTCGTGACCCGGAACAGATGGCCGAAGGTGTTGAAGGACATGGTGTGTCGTAACGCGGTGCCGCGCGGCGGTCAAACCCGTAGACCGTCATTCCGGGATGGTCCGAAGGACCAGACCCGGAATGACGGCGTTCATAGGTCCGCCCCTAACTATACTTCTTAAGCCCCCCGTCGCGGAACACGTAGACCGCGCCCTGCTCGATCATGAGGTCGGCGGCGCTGGCCGGCGTCTCGATACCGAGCGCCACCATCAACGCCCGCGCGGTGCCGCCATGGGCCACGGCGACGGTATCCGCGCGCACGGAATCGTACCAGTCGCGCATCCGGTGCTGCACCTCGGCATAGGTCTCGCCGCCTTCCGGCGCCATCGTCCACTTCGCTGTCAGCCGCTTGGCATAGAGCACGGGGTCGGCGGCCTGCATCTCGGCCAGCGTCGAGCCCTCCCAGACGCCGTAGCGGATCTCACGCAGGCGGTCGTCGAGCGCGTAGTCTTCCGGCGGAAGTTCTAGGGCGCCACGCACCAATTCCATCGTCGCCCGTGCGCGGCCGAGCGGGCTGGCGACGAACGGTAGCGCGAACTTGTCGCGGCCGTCCCGCTTCAGGAGATCGGCGAGGACATTGCCGGCGTGGGCCGCTTGCTTGCGGCCGAGATCGTTCAGTGGAATGTCCTGCGCGCCCTGCAGCCTGCCTTCCGCGTTCCACGACGTCTCGCCATGGCGGATGTAGTAGATCACGGGCGCAGGCATCGGACTTTACGGCTATTCCTTGGCTACCGAATTGGAGAGCGAGATGTCGGGCGCGTCGGGGCGCTTCATGCCGACGACGTGATAGCCGGAATCGACGTGATGAACCTCGCCGGTGACGCCGCGCGACAGGTCCGACAACAGATACAGCGCGCTGCCGCCGACTTCCTCGATGCTCACGGTGCGGCGCAGCGGCGCGTTGTATTCATTCCACTTCAGAATGTAGCGGAAATCGCCGATGCCGGACGCCGCCAGCGTCTTGATCGGCCCCGCCGAGATCGCGTTGACGCGGATGTTTTTTTCACCAAGGTCAGCGGCTAGATAGCGCACGCTGGCTTCCAGGGCTGCCTTCGCAACCCCCATGACGTTGTAATGCGGCATCCATTTCTCGGCGCCGTAATAGGTCAGCGTCAGGATCGAGCCGCCGTCGGTCATCAGCTTCTCGGCGCGCTGCGTGATCGCAGTTAGCGAATAGCAGGAGATCAGCATGCTCCTGGTGAAATTGTCCTGCGTCGTCTCGAGGTAACGGCCGTCGAGTTGGTCCTTGTCGGCGAAGGCGATGGCGTGGACCACGAAATCGATCTTGCCCCACTTTTCGCGGAGCACATCGAACACCGCATCGATCGTCGCGGCATCGGTGACGTCGCAATGACCCAGCAGGATACCGCCCAGCTCCTTGGCCAGCGGCTCGACCCGCTTCTTCAGCGCATCGCCCTGCCAGGTGAGCGCGATTTCCGCACCCGCGTCGTGGCATGCCTTGGCGATGCCCCAGGCAATCGAGCGGTTGTTGGCGACGCCGAGGATCACCCCGCGCTTGCCCTGCATCAGACCTGATTTTTGCGACATCCGGTTTCCAATCGAGCTTCCCTGTGGGGCTTGGAGGTACACCAGCAGTCCAGCGCGGTCGAGCCTAAATCGGCTCTCGGATTAACGCTGTTCCGGATCGGCCTCAATGGCTGGAATAGACGCGGCGATTGGGTGTTATGCTAGGTAAGGCGTTCGCGCCCGCAACTCTTGCAATCTGGTCCCGATGAGCGCGTTTCGTCAAAGTGTCGAAGCCATGATTCCGGCGCTCCGCCGCTATGCACGCGCACTCGCGCGCGATGCCGACATCGCCGACGACCTGGTGCAAGATACGCTGGTGCGTGCGTTGCGTTCCGAGCGGCTGTTTCTCGGCGGCGACGTCAGGAGCTGGCTCTATACGATCCTGACCAATTTGAACAAGAACCGGCGACGCTCGCTGGCGCGGCGGCCGCAATTCATGCCGCTGCTCGACAACAACCCGGACGCCAGCGGCACCGAGGCGGAGGGCCGCGACATTGCGCGGGCGCTCGCAACGTTGGTGGAAGAACAGCGCTCGGTGCTGCTCCTGGTGATGCTTGAAGGGCTGAGCTACCGCGAGGTCGCCGACATCCAGGGCGTGCCGATCGGTACCGTAATGTCCCGGCTTGCCCGCGCACGCGCGCATGTCAAAGCTTCGCTCGAGGGCGAACGCGCGGCGCTCAGGCGGGTGAAATGACGAAGGTGCACGAAACGCGTTACGCAGCAGATCAGGAATAGACAGAGACGACAATGACCGATCGCAACATTCCCGTCACCGAAGACGAGCTGCATGCTTACGTCGACGACGAGCTGCCGGCAGAACGCCGCGGCGACGTCGAAGCGTGGCTCGCCTCGCATCCCGACGATGCCGCGCGGGTGCGATCGTGGCGCGCGATGGCGGAAGCGCTGCATACCAGGTACGATTCGGTTGTCGACGAGGCGGTGCCGAGACGGCTCGAGATCGAGCGGCTGGTGCGACAGCCGCGCAGATGGGTGTACGGCGCGGTGGCGGCGACGCTGGCGGCGTTCATCGCCGGCGGCGGCATCGGCTGGTTCGCACGCGGCGCGGCGACTGCACCTTCGGCTTTCCAAAATTTGACGGTGCATGCGATCGAAGCGCACCGGCTTTACGTGGTGGAAGTGCGGCATCCCGTCGAGGTGCCGGGCAGTGAACGCCATCATCTGCAGCAATGGCTGACCAAGCGCTGCGGCTGGGTCGTCCGCGCGCCGGAACTGGCGGGGGCCGGATTGAAACTCGTCGGCGGACGGCTGTTGCCGGGTTCCGGGGGCCCAGCGTCCTTCATGATGTATGAGAGCGCCTCAGGCGAACGCTTCACGATCTACACCGCGAAATCGGACGCCGAGGCGACCCAAATGCGGTACGCGGCGGAAGGCAAGGAGAGCACCCTGTTCTGGGCCGACGACGGCGTCGTCTATGCGGTGGTGTCTACCGGCGCCGACAGGGGACGGCTGACCCAGATCGCCCAGGCCGTCTACGATCAGATGGAAAAGAAGGGCTGACCAGAAGCCCCCCGGGGGAGCTCAGTGGAACCCGGGGATCGTTGCGATCGGATCACGTGTTCCCGGATTGCGCTCCGCTTCGTCCGGGCTGCGGGCGGCGAAAAGCGACGAATTGGCAACACCCGCGCCGCTTGTCCAAATTCTGACATCGAAAATCTGGAATCAAAACACCGGTGCGTCTCATTAATGCACCGGGTGATCACGCGAAAATGAGCAGCGTTCGATCCGCCGATCGGCGCAAGCGGCCTCGATCGGGGTTTGGTACCGCGCTGGTCCCCCTTTCGAGGCCGCCCCTTTTCCGGGAAACCCTTTGTTTCCAGGAAAGAAATGCACCTTTTTGGAAACTCCCGCTCGGAACCCCGCTATTCAATTCCACGCAAAATTTGCGCCGCGAACCCGGCCGAATCAGCCGAAATCGCTGCGCGGATTGTACGGGTGGCCATCGCGCCACTTCTGCATCAATGCCTCAAGCTCGCTATCGTTCCCGTCGGGCAAAACAATCCGGGTGGTGACGAGCAAGTCCCCGGTTTCCCCAGGCTTGGGCAGGCCCTTGCCCTTGAGGCGGAAGGTGCGGCCGCTCGAGGTATTTTTCGGGATCGAGAGCTCTACCGCGCCACCCAGGGTGGGCACGCGGACCTTGCCGCCCAACACCGCCTCATAAAGCGTGATGGGCAGATCCAGGCGCAAATCGCTGCCATCGACCTTGAAGAAGGGATGCGGGGCGATGCTGACCGTAATCAGGAGATCGCCCGGCGGGTGGCCCGGCGCGGTTTCGCCCTGCCCCTTTAGCCGGATCTGCTGACCGGCGGTGACGCCTGCGGGGATCTTGACGTTGAGCTCCTTGCCGGTCGGCAAACGGACGCGCTTTTCCCCGCCCTTGACCGACTCTTCCAGCGACACCGTCATGGTGACGTTCAGATCGAGATCGAGGCCGACTCCACCGGTGTCGAATTCAAAGGTTCGGCCGCCGCCGGCACGTCCGCTCCTGGCTGCGCCGCCGAACATGCTGTTGAGGATGTCCTCGAAGCCCGCGCCGCCCATGCCGCCGGGGCCGCCCCCGCTGCGGAAAGTGTAGGATTCGAAACCGCCTCCACCGGCTCGGCCGCGCGGGTCGCCGGAAAAGCCGCCACCAGGAAAACCTTGGAAGCGCGGCTTGCCCTCGGCATCGATCTCGCCGCGATCGAACTGCTTGCGCTTGTCCTCGTCGCCGATGATCTCGTTGGCGGCGTTGATCTCGGAAAATCGCGCCGCAGCCTTCGGATCGTTCTTGTTGTTGTCGGGGTGATGCTTCTTGGCGAGCTTGCGGTAGGCACTCTTGATCGCCGTAGCGCTGGCGCCTCGCGGCACCCCCAAGACCTCATAGGGGTCGCGCATCCGTCACGTCTCCTTCACGGAAATTCGGTTCTTGAAGCTTAGGGCAATTCGCCCGCTTTGGCTTCATCTGGGGAGCCAGTTGCATTTTTGCAACTACCATGTCGCTTGAAGTCGATTTGAGGCGTTATCCCCTCGTCCACGGCTTAATTGTATGGATTTCCCATCTACCGTGGCCTGCCTTGCAGGCGGCGCCCTGCAGCCAGCTTTCCGAGCGGCCGTTGACGTAGCTCGCCAGGAAATCCCGGCAGGTGCGCCCATCTTCCGCAGAATAGGCCTGCGACAGCGGCGTCACCGAGCCGCGCGCGCCGGTCTCCGGATTTTCCCAGGGTTGGCTGGAATCCTTGTCGCCCTTGGTCAGCACGTCGGAGGCGGCGGTGCGGGCAAAGGCGAGATCGCTCTCGGTCGGCACCGGCGATTGCTTGCCCAGTGCACCCGTGACGTCGGCACCGTTCATCTTGGCGTAGGCATCCGGGCGCGAGAGGCTGCAGCCGCCCGAGCCGAGACCGATCAAAATCAACGTCATCACAGCGCCCCTCGGCCCGATCGCCGATAGGCCAACGCGTCCCCATGCCCTATATAGGGCGTGCCCGTATCGGGGCTGCAACGCGTTCTGGGACGCGAGGGTACGCAACTGGGACTCCTGACATGACGGACACGACCTCCATCAAACACCCGACACCGTTAACATCGGGTGATTTTACCGCGGCCGAGGAACCGTTTGCGCTGTTCGCCGAGTGGTTTGCGGAAGCCGTGAAGTCCGAGCCGAACGATCCCAACGCGATGGCGCTGGCGACCGTCGATGCCGACGGGCTACCCGACGTCCGGATGGTGCTGATGAAGGGCTATGATGCGGATGGTTTCGTGTTCTACAGCCACATCGCCAGCCAGAAGGGCCGCGAACTCGCCGCAAATCCTAAGGCCGCTTTACTATTTCACTGGAAGTCGCTGCGCCGTCAGGTGCGCGTCCGCGGCACCGTGACGCCGGTGACGAACGAGGAAGCCGATGCCTATTTCGCGACGCGTCCGAAGCAGGCACAGATCGGCGCCTGGGCCAGCAAGCAGTCGCAGCCGCTGGAGAGCCGCTTCGCCTTCGAGCAGGCAATCGCCAGGGTCGCGGCCAAATACGTCATCGGCGAAGTGCCGCGCCCGTCCGGCTGGAGCGGTTGGCGCATTAAACCCCAGCGTTTCGAATTCTGGCACGACCGACCGTACCGCCTGCACGACCGCATCGAATTCCGCCGCGATGCGCCGTCACAGGCCTGGAGCAAGGTGCGGCTCTATCCCTGACGCTAAACGCACGCGACGACGTTCAAAGTTGAAAGACCTGCATGCCCGCTCCATCCAATGCGCCACGGCGCACGCTGCTTCTGACCGGTGCCAGCCGCGGCATCGGCCATGCCACCGCGATCCGGTTCTCCTCGGCCGGCTGGCGCGTCATCACCTGTTCGCGGCACGCCTTCCCGGAAGTCTGCCCGTGGGGCGCCGGCCCGGAGGATCACATCGAGGTCGACCTCGGCAGCCATGACGACACCGTGCGCGCGATTTCCGAGATTCGCAGGCGGCTGGAGAACGACGAGTTGCACGCGCTGGTCAACAATGCGGCGATCTCGCCGAAGGCGCCGGGCGGCGGGCGGCTCGGCACCATGGACACCGATGTCGAAACCTGGAACCACGTCTTTCACGTCAACTTCTTCGCGCCGATCATGATCGCGCGCGGACTGCTCGAGGAGTTGAAACACGCCAGGGGCGCGGTGGTGAACGTCACCTCGATCGCGGGCTCGCGCGTGCACCCGTTCGCGGGCGCGGCCTATGCGACGTCGAAGGCGGCGCTTGCCGCGCTGACGCGCGAGATGGCGTTCGATTTCGGCCGCGTCGGCGTCCGCGTCAACGCGATCGCGCCCGGCGAGATCGACACCTCGATCCTGTCGCCGGGCACCGAGAAGATCGTCGAGCAGCAGATTCCGATGCACCGCCTCGGCACGCCGGACGAGGTGGCGAAGATCATTTACGTGTTGTGCACGGAAACCAGCTCTTACGTGAACGGCGCCGAGATTCACATCAACGGCGGCCAGCACGTGTAGTGCATGACGTGATCTTGTAGGATGGGTAGAGCGCAGCGAAACCCATCAACCGGCTCGCGATGAAGCGATGGGTATCGCTTCGCTCCACCCATCCTACGCTACGTCGCATGCTTGCCGTTCACTCCGCGCAAAACTTCCGCTGTGCAGTGCGCAGAGCAGTCGCCGCAGCGACGTTGAACGTGCTCGAACACTCATCCTCGTTCTCGCCGTCCGCCAGCACAGCACCGCAGTGCCGGCAAAGCCGCGTCGAGAACGCCTGCGCCTTGCCAACGCTGCGGCTCTGCTGATAGCGGGCCAGGTCGATGACGTTGCGTGGCGACATTATAAGTTTCTCAACCATGGGATCCTCGCGGCCTGAGAGACGCGTTATCGCAGACAAGTTTCGACCATTCGTTCAGTCCACTGCTCAAATTTTAGCGGTGGGATTGAGTCGATCTTTCGCACATCGGGAACCGCACGGAACTGTGATTCTACAGCCACTTCTTCCATCTGAAGAACAAGTACGGCAGCACTGCTGCCATGAGCATCATGAGCAGCGCCATCGGATAGCCGTGCGCCCATTCGAGTTCCGGCATCACCTTGAAGTTCATGCCGTAGACCGACGCGATCAGGGTCGGCGGCATCAGCACCACCGCCATTACGGAGAACAGCTTGATGATGTTGTTCTGTTCGAGATTGACGACGCCGAGCATGGCATCGAGCGTGAAGGTGATCTTGTTGGAGAGGTAGGAGGCGTGGTCGGTCAGGGAACCGACGTCGCGCTGCATGGTCTTGAGCTGTTCGCGCATATCCTTGGACCATTTGACACCCTCCACCACCGCCGACAGGAAGGTGACGACACGGCCGATCGAGACCAGGCTCTCGCGGATCTTGGAGACCAGATCCCCCTTGCGCCCGATCGCGATCAGGATCTGCGAGTATCGCTTGGCCTGACCATGGCGTGCGCTTTCGGGCTCGAAGATGTCGTGCGAGACTTGGTCGACCTCGGCGCCAGCGCGCTCCAGAATGTCGGCGCAGCGGTCGATCACCGCGTCGAGCAGTTCCATCAGCACCATCTCGCCCGATATCCCGGGCAGGCAGGAGCGCGCCAGCTTGTGCTCAACGAGCGCAAACGGCTTCGGCTCGTCGTAGCGCACCGTCACCAGACGGTGACCGGCGAGAATGAAGGTGACGGCCGTGGTCCGCGGCATATCGGTGTCGGATTGGCACATCAGCGTAGCGGTCATGTAGCGGGCGGCGTTCTCTATATAGAGCCGGCTGGAAATCTCGATTTCCTGCATGTCCTCCCGGGTCGGTACTGCAATCCCGGTCAGCCGCTCGACCGCGCGGTCCTCCTGCCCCGTCGGGTTCAACAGGTCGATCCAGACCGCATTGTCCGGCAATGCTGCCGGGTCCACATCCGGGAGCTTCTTCAGGGTAGATTCGAAGGGAACAAACACCGAAAACATAGGCAACTCCGGAACCGGTAGACATCCCACCCAGCGGCACTAGACCCGATTCTGGCAAGTGCTTCATGACCCGCGCATTAACCGGCGTCGATATTTATGGCAGCGGGGTGGCGGCGGCGCGGCCGCGATTTGGCCCCTGCGCCATCCCTGCCCAGAAATCAACCGGAAGCCGCAAAACTTGCGGCATAAAAGCCACAGCCAGCCTTCCGCAGCGCAGAATGGACATGCAAATGCTGGCATGTCAGCCGGCTTTTGCAGATAATGAGATTAATGGAATCGTCGCGTTTGAGGCGCAAGATTGTGGCTTGCGAACGCCTGACTTTCGATTGGAAGTGTACCATGTCGTCGCTGAAAGTAATTTTGGGGCTGCTCGCCGCCGGCCTTGCGTTGTCCGGCTGCATGCCGGCAACCACCTATCAAGCTGCCCCTGAAGCCACCCTCAAGCCGAACGACAAGGCCCAGCTTGCCAAGGCGCGCTATGCCGCGGTCAAGCCCCCGGAACCGTTCCGCCGCGCCATCGTCGACTATCACCGCAAGGAACTGCCGGGTACCATCGTCGTCGATTCCGACAACCATTACCTCTATCTGGTCCAGGACGGCGGCAAGGCGATCCGCTACGGCGTCACCGTCGGCGAGGAAGCCCTCGCATTCTCCGGCATCGCGCGCGTCGGAAACATGGCGGAATGGCCGAAATGGACGCCGACCGCCGACATTCACAAGCGTATCGAAGGCCTGCCGGCCTCGGTGCCCGGCGGCGTCGACAATCCGCTCGGTGCCCGCGCGCTCTACCTGTACCAGGGCAACCGCGACACGCTGTTCCGCATCCACGGCACCAACCAGCCGGAATATATCGGCGCCTCGATCTCGTCGGGCTGCATCCGCATGACCAACGAAGACGTCATCGACCTCTACAGCCGGGTGAAGACGGGCACCGTGGTCGTCGTGCTCGAACCCAAGCAGGGTGACTCGCCGTTCAATTCCAAGATGGCGCTGCAGGGCGGCGGCAACAGCAGCTCGATGGCGCAGTAGCCGACGCCGGTTACACTGCAGTGGAAGATCAAGAGCGCCGGTTTTTCCGGCGCTTTTTCGTTGCGGGCTTGTCCTCGCGCGCCGGCTCGGCCTTTTCCGATTTCTCGCCATTCGATTCAGCGTCCGGCTTGGCCGCATCGGGCTTCGCACCAGACTTGTTTGCATCAGGCTTGTCAGACCTGTTCGCGTCGGATTTGGCGTCGTCGGGTTTGGCGGCGACCTCGCGCGGCGGCGCTTCCTCGGGCCGTTCGGCCGGCAATAGCGGCGCTCTCTGCGGCAGCGGGTCCCAGACGTCCCATTGGCAGATCCGGTAATTGCCGCGCCGCTCCATCAGATCGAGATGGATGTGGTCCTCGTGGTACCAGTCCGAACCAGGGCCGAGCACGGTCGAGAACCGCGTGCAGGCGGAGTGCAGCACGGTCTCGCGCAATTTCCGCGGCACGGTCCGGTCGGTTAGCGAGATCGAGGTGCCATCGGTGAGCTTGAAGGCGCGCACGTCGAGCGCGTTGGCGCGGCCGTGCTCGGAGAGTTTTGCGCCGACGATGCGGTTACGGCCACGGCACTCGAACGAGTCGAAATTGTCGAGATCGGAGACGGTGCTGCCGAGGCGCTCAGCGAGCGGTGCGATATCCTTGCGGATCCACTCTGCCAGCGCAGACGCCATGGGACAACGCAGGATCGCCGCCGGCTTCACCGACACCCGCCGCTTGTCCGGCAGCACGATCGCCTCGAGCCGCACCAGATCCTCGCCGCCGCAGCCGTTGGCGCCGCGGATGTCCGGGATGCTGGGCGCAATGGCGACTTCGTCCGTCAGCGCCAGGCGGCACGCGGAGGGTTGTGGCGTGGGCTGCGGTGCAGGCGCCGCCTGCTCCTTGGCCTTGTCTTTCTCAGGCGACGCCTGCTCCTTCTCGGCCGGCTGCTCAGGCTCGGCAGACGGCGCCTCAGCGGGACGCGGCCTCGGCAGCGGCACAGCCACACGGCGCGCCTTTGCTCGCGGACGTGGTTGTAAATGCCTGAATAGGTTGTCCCACGGCGCGGCGTGCGAAGCCTTTGCCGCCCAGGCCGGCTCGACTGGCATGCCAATCAACAGCGCGGCCGCGGCAGCGGTAACCATTGCCGCTGCAATGCGGCCAAAGGTGCCATTAGCCCATTTTCGGCTTGCTTTCTGCGCGGTAAAGTTCATTTCAATTCCATGAACTTAACCCCGATCCGCCAGCAATGTTCGCGGATCGTGCGGCAATAAAACAACCATCGGAGGAAAGTGCGTATGCTCGGATTGATGCAAGATTGGCCTTTGCTTTGCCATCGGATTATCGAACACGCGGCGAAGTATCACGGCACGCAAGAGGTCGTCACGCGGTCGGTCGAAGGCCCCATTCATCGCACCAATTACGCCGAAATTCATGCACGCGCGCTGAAAGTATCGCAACGGCTCGACCGCGACGGCATCAAGCTCGGTGACCGTGTCGCCACCATCGCCTGGAACACCTGGCGCCATCTCGAATGCTGGTACGGCATCATGGGAATCGGCGCGATTTGCCACACTGTCAATCCGCGGCTGTTCCCCGACCAGATTGCCTGGATCATCAACCACGCGCAGGACCGCGTGGTGATCACCGATACCACCTTCGTGCCGATCCTGGAAAAGATCGCGGCCAACCTGCCGAGCGTCGAGCGCTACATCGTGCTGACCGACAAGGCGCATATGCCGCAGACCACGCTGAAGAACGCGGTCGCCTATGAGGATTGGGTCGCGGAAGCGGACGGCAAGTTCACGTGGAAGGATTTTGACGAGAATACCGCGGCCGCGATGTGCTACACCTCGGGAACCACGGGCGACCCCAAAGGCGTGTTGTATTCGCATCGCTCCAACGTGCTGCACGGGCTGATGGCCAACAACGTCGACGCGCTCGGCACCAGCGCCGCCGAGACCATGCTGCCGGTGGTGCCGTTGTTCCATGCCAATAGCTGGGGCATCGCATTCTCCGCGCCTTCGATGGGCACCAAGCTCGTGATGCCCGGCGCCAAGCTCGACGGTGCTTCGGTCTATGAACTGCTCGACACCGAGAAAGTCACCCATACCGCCGGCGTGCCGACGGTGTGGCTGATGCTGCTGAACCACATGTCGGCCAACAATCTGAAGCTGCCCCACCTGAAGAGCGTGGTATGCGGCGGCTCGGCGATGCCGCGCTCAATGATCAAGTCGTTCGTCGACATGGGCGTGCGCGTGCGCCACGCCTGGGGCATGACCGAGATGAGCCCGATCGGAACCGTGGCCGCGCTGAAGCCGCCGTTTGCCGAACTCACCGGCGAGGAGCGGCTCGACATCCTGCAGACCCAGGGCTACCCGCCGTTCGGCGTCGAGATGAAGATCACCGACGATGCCGGCAAGGAACTGCCGTGGGACGGCAAGACCTTCGGCCGCCTCAAGGTAAGTGGGCCCGCGGTCGCCAAGGGCTACTTCAAGGTCGATACCGACATCCTCGACGAGGAAGGCTATTTCGACACCGGCGACGTCGCCACCATCGACCAGCACGGTTACATGCGGATCACCGACCGCTCCAAGGACGTCATCAAGTCCGGCGGCGAATGGATCTCATCGATCGATCTCGAAAACCTCGCGGTCGGCCACCCGGCGGTCGCGGAAGCCGCTGTCATCGGCGTCTACCATCCCAAATGGGACGAACGTCCGCTGCTGATCGTGCAACTCAAGGCCGGCCAGCAGGCAAGCCGCGAGGACATCCTGAAATTCATGGATGGCAAGATCGCGAAATGGTGGATGCCCGATGACGTCGTCTTTGTCGACGGCATCCCCCACACCGCAACCGGCAAGATCCTGAAGACCGCGCTGCGCGAGCAGTTCAAGAGCTACAGCTTCCCGAACGCGGCGGCGTGACGCGAAGCCTGGGCTCGATTCAAAGAGGCCGCCTTCCGGCAAAGCGGGAGGCGGCCTCTTCCTAAAAAATCTTACTCAAGCGGGGTGCAACACGCCCGCCCAGGATCAGCGCGAGAGCGCCAGCGCGTCGAGCCGTCGCTGCGCGTCGGGTTCGCCCCATTCCTTTGCCCGCTGATACCAGATGCGGGCCTGCGCGACGTCCGCCAGCGGGCCATCGGCACCCATCTGCCTGAGCCGCGCCGGATCGTAGGTCGAGCCGACGAGCAGCGCCGCGCGCGCATCCTGCGCTTCCGCCCCACGCATCAGCACCAGCCGCGCCGACTGCACATCGCCGGCGGCGAGCAGGTCCTGCCCGCGTTTGATCAGGGCAGCGATCTCCTTCGGATCGAGGCTTCGCACGACTTCCGCCTGCTGGCCGCACGGCTGGCATCGGCGGCGCGGCCGCGGCCATGGCGACCGGCGGCGGCGGTATAGCGACTGGCGCTACAGCAACCGGCGCGGCAACGACCGGGGCTGGCGCGGCAACCGGCGGCGCAGCGACAGGGGCCTTTGGCACAGGCGCCCAGGTCAGTCGCGTGGAGGTGCCGGTGAGCGCCACGCCATTGCCGTCACGTAGCTCCGCCGTCACCAGCATCTGGCCGGTGAAGCCATCCGGCGGAATGACCGAAACGCCGGAAATCTCCGTCGCCGACACGCGCCACTCGCTCGGACCGACACGCTTGCCGGATGTGAGCCGTGCGCCGGCAGTAAGTCCATTGATGGATACGTAGGCGTCGGGCGGCGGAGAGCCGACGTGGATCCCGAGCGGCACGGGATCGCTGGTGAACCCACTGCCGTCCTGTACGGCCAAGGTCGCCGTACGCCTCGCTGGCTGCGGCTGCGGCGCCGGAAGCACCGACGATTTCACCGACTGCCAGGCGGCTGAGAGCGACGCATTATCCTGGTTGGCCGGGCGCTGCGACGACGGAATGGCCATGACCAGAAGCATCGCGATGCTCGCTGCGATCGCCACGGCGATCGAGAAACGGATGACCTGCTGGAACAGCGCGCGGCGTCCCGACAGGTCGCGGAGCACGGATGGCGCTTCGACCGGCGCGGTCTCCCTCGCCTCCTGCATGGCCTGGGCCACGGCTTTGGTGAACATTTCGGAATCTTGGCGGCGCGCGGGCTTGCTGAAGGGCTGCAAGGGCGGTCCTTCCGTTGGCATTCGCGGACGCCAGCCATCGTCGTTCTGCATCAGCATCGTGCCCGGTTGATCGCTGCTCGTCCGTTCCCTCTGCTCACGCGGCGCATAATATGCCGGATCGTTCGGGCCGACATATCGTTCGTGCTTTGCATCACTCATACTGAACACTCGCCCTCATGGGGCCTTCCGCCAGCCCCGCGGACGTATGCCGATTGCGCCCTATGCGATCCTAGAACTCCGGGGGCGCAACCGCAATTTTTTTGCGACTCCGCCCGCAACAAGGACCAAGAGTTGAGATCATCCTGCAGCGCTTCCGGCTGACGCCCACCGTTTCCCCTTGGCTGGCGTTCGCCGGTGTCCCGTGCAGGACAGTCCCGTGTTGCGGCAAATACGACAACCAGGCGGCGAGAGGTAGACGAAAATTGGACCAACTTCAATGTACAACTAATAATCAATTTACAGGGATGGTTACCCATGAGGTTGCTGCACGCAGCGCATTTGCCCGATTAGTATCGCCTGCAAACTTGAAATTCGCGCCACGCCGTGGTCTCAAGCTTGCGAGTTTGCAGCCGGCCCGCCGGCCACACAGATTTCAGAAACCCGGCAGATTCACCGATGGCCCGAAGGTTTTCCTCTCCTTACCAGTCGGAGCCCGTGTCCAGCCTCGCCACCTGGTCGCGCAACCTTGCCATCTTCGCCGTGGTCGCGGTGGTGGTCTCGATCATCATCGTCCGCTTCGGCTTCCTGGAGGTAAAACCCGCGCTGGCGACGTTCTTCGGCGCGCTCGGTTTGGCTGTGCTTTCGATCCTGGTCGGCCTCGCCGCCTTTGCCGCAATCTGGCAGAACGGATCGCGCGGCATGGGCCGGATCGTGCTGGCGTTCCTGATCAGCGCCCTTCTGCTCGCCTACCCGGCCTACCTCACCCTGCAATATCGCAAGCTGCCGCCGATCCACGACATCACCACCGATCCGATCGATCCACCGCGCTTCGAGGCGCTGGCGCGGCTGCGCAGCGGCGAAGGCGCCAACTCCGCGGTCTATGCCGGACTCTATTCGGCCGAGCAGCAGCGGATCGCCTATCCCGACATCGAGACCGTGGAGCTCGAAGTACCGCCGCAGCGGGCCTATGAGGTGACGCTGGCGCTGGTCAACAAGCGCAAATGGCTCGTGATCGACGAACGGCCGCCGCAGCCGCCACGCCGCATCGGCCGCATCGAGGCGGTGGCGCGAACGCCGATCATGGGATTCCGCGAGGACATCTCGATCCGCATTACCCCCGACGGCGACGATTCACGCGTCGATATCCGCTCCTCCTCGCGCTATTTCGAAAGCGACCTCGGCAGCAACGCCGCCCGCGTCTCAAAGCTGATCGAGGACATCAACGCCGCCGTCGACAACGCCAAGCCGGCGGCGCCGAAGAAGCCGCAGACACCGGCCAAGGCCCAGGCAAAGAATGTAAAAAAATGACGCGTCAGCATCATCCCGGGGCGCGCGAGGCGCGAACCTCAGGTGCGCAATTGCGCACCGGGGGATCTCGAGATTCTCAGGGGCGCAAGGGCACGCCCCATAGTTCGACACTTCGTGTCGCCCCGGAATGACGGTGAGAGCTCAAGCCAGCCGATACGTCCCGCCGATCACCGGATCGCCATCGGTCGCCACGATCCCGCGGGCGACCAGATCTTCCAGATGCGCCAGCACGGAATAGCCGGCGGCATTCGTCAGCCGCGGGTCGATACCGATATAGATCGCGCGCACCATGGTCGGGATGTCGGCCTCGCCCTTGGCAAGCCGATGCAGGATCGAGGCCTCGCGGGCCTGGCGGTGCCGGGTCAGGAAACGGACGTAACGCGGCCCTTCCGGAATTTCCGGCCCGTGGCCTGAAAAATACAGATCCTCCTCGCGCACTTCCAGCCGCGCCAGCGAGGCCATGTAGTCGCTCATCGATCCGTCCGGCGGTGCGACGATCGAGGTCGACCAGCCCATCACGTGGTCGCCGACGAAATTGATCTTTCGCTCGGGCCAGGCGAACGCCAGGTGATTGGCGGTGTGGCCGGGGGTTGCGACCGCCTCCAGCGCCCAGCCCCGCCCTTCGATGACGTCGCCGCTCTTGACCTCGATGTCGGGCCTGAAATCGCGGTCGGCGCCGGATTCCGGATTGTGCTTTTCGCTCTCGAAGCGTGGCCGCGAGGCGCGGTGCGGCCCCTCGGCATAAACGGGCGCGCCGGTGGCTGCCTTGATCCGCGCGGTGTTCGGCGAATGGTCGCGGTGGGTGTGGGTGACGAGAATATGCGTCACCGTCTCGCCGCGCACGGCGTCGAGCAACGCCTTGGCATGCGCATCATCATCGGGACCGGGATCGATGATCGCGACATTGCCCTTGCCCACGATGTAGCTGACCGTGCCGGTGAAGGTGAACGGGCTCGGGTTATTGCAGAGGACACGCCGCACGCCGGGACGCGGCTCATCGACGACGCCGGCTCGAAGCGGAAAGTCGCGGTTGAACGGGATGTCGTCGTTGTCGGCCATGCGGAGTTCCTACCATCACTCCCGTCATACCCCGCGAAGGCGGGGTATCCGGTAATCACTGACGTTCGAGAAGAAACGAACCGCCGCGGCGTACTGGATCGCCCGCCCCAGTGCGCAATTGCGCACAAGGCGGGCGATGGCGGCATAATGTGGGGCTACTTCTGCGCGCCCCTCACACTTTACGAAAACGCCTGTATCCCCGTGATGGCGCGGCCCAGGATCAGGGCGTGGACGTCGTGGGTGCCTTCATAGGTGTTCACGGTTTCCAGGTTCGCGGTATGGCGCATCACGTGGTACTCGATCTGGATGCCGTTGCCGCCGTGCATGTCACGCGAGACCCGGGCGATGTCGAGCGCCTTGCCGCAATTGTTGCGCTTGACGATCGAGATCATTTCCGGCGCCATCTTGCCCTCGTCCATCAGGCGGCCGACCCGCAATGAGGCCTGAAGGCCGAGCGCAATCTCGGTTTCCATGTCGGCGAGCTTCTTCTGCACGAGCTGCGTTGCCGCTAGCGGCCGGTTGAACTGCTTGCGGTCGAGCGTGTATTGCCGCGCGCGGTGCATGCAGTCTTCCGCTGCACCCATTGCACCCCAGGAGATGCCGTAGCGGGCGCGGTTGAGGCAGCCGAACGGTCCCTTCAGGCCTGATACGTTGGGCAGCAGAGCGCTCTCCGGCACCACCACGCCGTCCATCACGATCTCGCCGGTGATCGAGGCGCGCAAGGAAAGCTTGCCGCCGACCTTCGGCGCCGACAGGCCCTTCATGCCCTTCTCGAGAATGAAGCCGCGGATCTGGTTGTCATGCGCAGCCGACTTGGCCCAGACGACGAAGACGTCGGCGATCGGGGCGTTGGAAATCCACATCTTGCTGCCGCTGATGCGATAGCCGTCCGACACCTTCTCGGCACGGGTCTTCATGCCGCCGGGATCGGAGCCGGCATCCGGCTCGGTCAGGCCGAAGCAGCCGACCCACTCGCCGGTGGCAAGCTTCGGCAGGTATTTCTTGCGCTGGTTCTCGTCGCCATAGGCGTAGATCGGGTACATCACCAGCGACGACTGCACCGAGTTCATCGAGCGATAGCCGGAATCGACCCGCTCGATCTCGCGCGCCACCAGGCCATAGGCGACGTAGCTCGCGTTCGCGCAGCCATATTCTTCCGGCAGCGTGACACCGATCAGGCCGAGCTCGCCCATCTCGTTGAAGATCTCGCGGTCGGTCTTCTCTTCCAGATACGCGTTGATGATGCGCGGCAACAGCTTGTCCTGCGCATAGGCACGCGCGGTGTCGCGGATCATGCGTTCGTCTTCGGTGAGCTGGTCGTCGAGCAGGAACGGATCGTCCCACTGGAAGGAAGCCGCCGCCGGCTTGTCCTTGGCTTGAGGGCGCACGCTCATGAAAATCCCTTTCGCATCATTGTCCTCATGTAAATTGTCGACAAATTAATGCGCTATCGGCAGAAGCGCAAATGTTTCACCACGTCATTCCGGGGCATGCGAAGCATGAGCTGTGGGGCGCCCCTTGCACCCCTGAGAATCTCGAGATTCCGGATATGGTGCTAGCGCACCATTCCGGGAATGATGACTACTCCAACTTCTCGTTGGAAACGATCTCGATGCCGAAACCGGATAGCCCCTTATAGTCGTGCACCGACGAAGTGAGATTGACGATCGAGGTGATGCCGAGATCGCGCAGGATCTGGGCACCAACGCCGACTTCACGCCATTGCCGGTGCCTGTCCGCCTCTGCTGTTTTCTGTTCGCCGACCGGCTCGACGGGAACTCCGGCCGCGCCGTCGCGCAAGTAGACCAGCACGCCGCGGCCGGCCTTCTTGAAATGGTCCAGCACGACCTGCATCCGCGCCTGGCCGGTGAAGAGATCCTTGACGATATTGGGCTTGTGCAAGCGCGTCAGCACGTTCTTGCCGTCGCCGATCCCGTTGTAGACGAAGGCAGCATGCGCGATCTCGTCGAATGGCGAGCGATAGGCATAGCCCTGCAGCGGACCGATCGGGCTGTCGGTGGTAAACGTCGCGACCCGCTCGATCAACTTTTCGCGCGCCTGACGGTAGGCGATCATGTCAGCGATTGTGACGTGCTTGAGCTTGTGGGCGGCGGCAAATTTCGTCACCTGCTCGCCCTTCATCACGGTGCCGTCGTCGTTCATCAATTCAGAGATGACGCCGACCGGCGGCAGGCCGGAAAGCTTGCAGAGATCGACCGCCGCTTCGGTATGGCCGGAGCGCAGCAGCACGCCACCGTCGCGGGCGATCAGCGGAAAGATATGACCGGGCCGGGCAAAATCATTGGCGCCGGCGTTGGGATTGGCGAGCGCGCGGCAGCAGGAGGCGCGCTCCTCCGCCGAAATGCCGGTGCCGCCATCGGGTTTGTAGTCGATCGAGACGGTAAAGGCGGTGGTGTGATTGGACTCGTTATGCGCCACCATCGGATCGAGCCGCAGCCGCCTGGCGTCGTCGGTGGTGATCGGCGCGCAGACGATACCGGAGGTGTGGCGGATAATGAATGCCATCTTCTCCGCGGTGCAGAGCGAAGCCGCAACGATCAGATCGCCCTCGCCCTCGCGATCGTCATCGTCGGTGACGACGACAAGTTCGCCTTTGGCAAAGGCTTGCAGAACTTCCTGGATGCTATCGGCCATTTCTCAAAATCTCGCCAAATCTAGCTAGCTTCAGCCAGTGCATTAGCCGGACTCCATGGCCGGCGCCAGCGTCAATACGCAGGGCAGGCCGCTGCCGGCGGGCGCGAAGCGGCCATGCTGCGGCGGTGCTGAAGCGGGATAAATTGTCGACGATTTCCGCCCGGTGGCATCGGCCGGTTTCGTCCCGATCAGGCGTAGATATGCCGCCTTGCCGGAGAAGTCAGCCCGCGGCGCCCGTCTTTTGCCGCTAGCATGCTGATTTTTGTTTAGATCGATTTGGCCGCAGACGCGCTTCACCTCTCCCGCTTGCGGGGTCGAGACGAGCGAAGCTCGCTCTTAGGTCGGCGCGAAGCGCCGGGTGGGGGGTCTTTCCACTCAGGCAGTGTCGCCCGCGGAGACACCCCCACCCCAACCCTCCCCCGCAAGCGGGAGAGGGAGCGCACCTTATTCGTGGTCGCAGTCAAACCTATTTTCGTCAGGCTCTACGGCAGCACCTCGCGGCGCTCGCTGAGCAGCGCGTCGGTCTCGGCGCGCTTGTCCTCCAGGAGCCCGGCCTGGGCGGCTTCGATCACCTTGTAGAGTTCGTGGGCGTCGCTGAGCCGCGTCACCGTCACGTAGTCGGCGCCGGCCTCGTAGAGGTCGTTGACGTTGGCCAGGATCTCCGCGGTGGCAACGATCTTGGCGGTCGGGTTGAGCGAGCGGACGTGCCGGACCAGCTTTTCGTTGTCGGCGCCCTTCAACAGCGAATCCGGGATGCTGAGGATGATCAGTTCGGCCTTGCCGACGCCGGCATGCACCAGCGTATCGACGTTGCTGATGTCACCATAGACCACGTGCATGCCGCGGTCCGTCAAGGTCCTGAATACCAGCGGATTGAAGTCGATCACGGTGATCTGCTCCAGCACCGCCGGAGTGAGGCGCTCGATCTCGGCAACCAGCGCGCTGGCGGCGCGGAAGAACCCGAGAATGACGATCCGGCGCGCCTCCCCGTGCCCGCCCTCGTGCGCTGCGTCGGCCTCATGCTTGTGATCGAGGTCGCGAAGCCCGATCCGCTTCAGCGGACCGATCAGGCCGCGCGTGACCTGGTCGCTGCGGCCCATGACGAAGGTGCTCAGGACCGCCAGCACCACGAAGGCGAACGACGCCGCGCTCGACGTTTCCGGGCTGATATGGTGTGCCAGCACGCCGGTCTGGATCACGACCAGCGAAAACTCCGAGATCTGCGCCAGGTTGATCGCCGGCAGGAGGCTCGCGCGCAGGCCCTGCTTCATCAGATAAAGCGGCGTGAACGTCGTCACCATGCGGCTGACGACGGTGAAGGCCGCGATCGCGAGCGCCAGCCCGATCACCGACGCACCGGGGACCGGGATGGTCATGCCGAGCGAGACGAAAAACAGCGTGATGAAGAAGTCGCGCAGCGTCGTCACCTTGGCGGTGACGTCGAGCGCATAGGGGAATGTCGACAGCGATACGCCAGCCACCAGCGAGCCCATCTCGCGCGACAAATGCAGCCTCTCCGCGATCTCGCCGATCAGGAAGCACCAGGCCAGTGCCCCGAGCAGGATCAGCTCGGGCCGGCGCGCGATCTGGTGGAACAGCCACGGCAGCACATAGCGGCTGAGCACCAGCGCGGTCGCCACCAGCACGCCGACCCGGGCGATCGACAAGAGGATCACGCTTACTTGCAGATTGTCGAGGCTCGGCTGCACCGCCAGGAACAGGATCGCGAAGATGTCCTGCAGCACCAGCACACCGAGCGTAATCCGCCCAGGCAGCGTGTCGAGCTCGCGCTTCTCGTACAGCACCTTGACGATGATGACCGTGCTCGACAGCGCGCAGGCGATGCAGAGATAGAGCGCGTCGAAATGCCCGCTCCCCATCGACAGGCCGATCCCGATAAAGAACAATATTCCGAGCAGGACGCCGCCGACCAATTGCCCGCCCGCGGCAAACAGAATCACCTTGCCGGCGCGCACGATCTTCTTCAGGTCGATTTCCAGCCCGATCATGAACAGCATGAAGATCAGGCCGAGCTCTGAGATGACGGTGATCGAATCCTGGGATTCGACCCACTTCATGCCGAATGGACCAATGAAGAACCCGGCGATAAGGTAGGCCAAAATCAACGGCTGCCGGGAAAAATGCGCCAACAGGCCGAGCACCCAGGCGAACAGGATGCATAAGGTGATATCGCGAATAAGCTCGTGCATGGTTCCGGACTTCCCCCTTTTGCAACCTAGAGGTCCCGGCGCAAGGGTCAAACAAGCAATGTGTCACAGCCATAGAATGGGGGCTTTTCTCGCGATTCTGGCCGTGTTGTCGATCCCGTACGCCTCCACCGCCAGCGCCCGGACCACAGGCGGAATCGAACAGAATTTCGCAAACTCCCGCCCCCTGATCCCCCAGCGGATCGCCTATTTCGACACATCAGGCAAGATGGCGGGGAGCTACCTCAAGTCCCCGATTGCGTTAAAACCGTTCGCGACCGTCGAGGTCTTCATCGCTGCAGACGACGTGCGCGGCGAAACGGGAGCCAATTTCGTGGTCGACTGGGCGGCCACGGGCGAGATCACCGAGCCCACGGTCGAGGCGCTGATGGTCGGCGTCGGCACCGGACATCATGCCTTCGTCAGCCAGGCCGATCAGGATCGTCGGCAAGAACCAGGCTGAAACGACGACGAGACGAGAGAGCCGCCCGGTCGGGCCTCTCAACAAGAAACAAGATGGAGTGAACATTCATGTCTACCGCTTCCTTCGATTTTGCGCCCTTGCTGCCCACCGGATTGCCGGCGCCGGCAGCGCGGTGGACCGGCCTTGCCAGATACAGCTTTGTCGGCGGCAACAATGATCCCGAGCAGGTTCCGGTCGATGGCCTGATCGACGCCGTCAATACCGTTCTCCGGCGCGAGGGCAAGACGCTCGCGACCTACGGCCTAGCCAGCGGCCCGCAGGGCTATCGCCCCTTGCGCGAATTCCTCAGCGCGAAACTCAAGCGCGACGCCGGCATCGCCTGCATTGCCGACGATATCATGATCGTCTCCGGTTCGCTGCAGGCGCTCGACCTCGTCAACCAAACCTTGCTGGCGCGCGGCGACACCGTGCTGGTCGAGCAGGAGACCTATCAGGGCGCGCTGACCCGGCTGACGCGGCTTGGTGTCAAGGCGATCGGCATCCCTCTCGACGAGCAGGGCATGCGGATGGATGCGCTGGCGGCAGCCCTTGCCGACCATAAAAGCCGCGGCATCACGCCGAAATACATCTACACTATCCCAACCGTGCAGAACCCGACCGGCAGCATCCTGCCGGAGATGCGGCGCGCCGAGATGCTGAAGCTGTCGCAGCAATATGGCGTGCCGATTTTCGAGGACGATTGCTACGCCGACCTGGTTTGGGCCGGCAAACGTCCGCCCGCGATCTACGCCATGAGCAAGCATGGCGGCGTCATCCACATCGGCTCGTTCTCGAAGTCGATCGCGCCGGCGCTGCGGGTCGGCTTCATCGTGGCACCCTGGGAGATGATGTCGCGGATGCTGGCGCTGAAGACCGACGCCGGAAGCGGCGCGCTGGAGCAGATGGTGCTGGCCGAGTACTGCGCGCCGCATTTTTCGACCCACGTGCCGAAGCTGACACGCGGCCTGCGCGCCAAGCTCGACACGCTGATGGAAGCGCTCAGCGAGCAGTTCGGCACCTCGGCCGAATTCGAGGAGCCCGAGGGCGGCATCTTCCTGTGGGTGAAGCTGCCCGACAATGTCGACACGCTAAAACTCTATCAGGCCGCGCTTGCCGCCGGCGTCGCCATCAATCCGGGGCCTGAATGGTCGACCGACAAGGCCTATGCCGGCAGCCGGCTGCGGCTGTGCTTCGCAAGTCCCTCGCATGAACAGATCCGCGAAGGCGTCGCCGTGCTCGCCGAAGTCTGCCGCAAGGAGTTCGGCGTGCCGGCACGGATCGCGAATGTGGAGAAGCGGGCGCGGAGCTGAGCCTGCAAGCCTTGGCCAGCGTCCTATTCAGCCTTGATCCCGGCCTCGGTAATCAGCTTGCCCCATTTCACGCTTTCGCTCTGGATGAATTTTGCAAAAGCCTCGGGCGAGGTGGGCGCGGGTTCGGCGCCGAGAACGCGGATTTTCTCGATCGCCGCGGGATCGCTCAACGCCTTCACGAAGGCGGTATTCAGCGTTTTGACGATGTCGGGCGGCGTGCCGGCGGGCGCGACGATGCCGAACCAGCCGACGGATTCGAATCCGGAGAGGCCCTGCTCCGCCAGCGTCGGAACATCGGGCAGGAAAGCCACGCGTTTCGCGGCGGAGACTCCGAGCGCCTTCAACTTGCCGTCGCCGATCAACTGCTTGGATGCAGGGATATCCAGCACGGCCAGTGGGACGTGGCCGGCAAGAACGTCTGTCGTCGCCGGCGCGGTGCCGCGATAGGCGATCAACTGAATTCCGACACCGGCCTTCTGGTTGAACAAGGCCGAGGTCAGGTGCATCGCCGTGCCGTTGCCGCCATGGCCGATCGACAGCCCCGCCGTTTGAGCCTTGGCCTTGGCAATGAGATCGGCGACAGAGGCAATGGCCGATTGTTGCGAAGACACCAGCACGAACGGGATTTCCGCCAGCAAGGTGACCGGCGCCAGATCCTTGATCGGATCGAACGCCATCGCCGCGCGGTTGAGGTGGGGATTGACGGTCAGCACGCCGGCTGCGGCCACGCCGAGCGTGTAGCCATCAGGCGCTGCCTGCGCTACCGCGCCGATCCCGATATTGCCGCCCGCGCCCGCCCTGTTCTCGATGACAACGGGCTGACGCAGCGTTTCCGATAATAACGGCTGCAGGGCGCGGATGACGATATCGGCACTGCCGCCGGGCGGAAATGTCACGATGATCTTGATGGGTTGATCGGGATATGCGTTTGCTGCTTCAATCGCCGACAACGACAGCGACAAAACAACAACAAGGGCGCGGGTCATGCCTTGCCGGATCGACGGAAACATTGAGGGTCCCCCCGATGATCTCTGTGGCGCTCAGTAATGCATGATCGTCCCAGCGCAGCAAGCGACAAGGCGGCAAGTGACATGGTGAAGACCAGCGTTCTCGTGGTCGGTGGCGGTCCGGTTGGTCTCACCTTGGCGATGGACCTCGCATCGCGGGGAATATCCATCACTGTCGTGGAAACACGCGCCGCCGGCGAGCCGCCGAGCGTGAAATGCAACCACGTCTCGTCGCGCTCGATGGAAATTTTTCGCAGGTTAGGACTGGCGCAGAAGCTGCGCGACGCCGGATTGCCGGCCGACTATCCGAACGATTGCTCTTACCGCACCACAGCGACGGGCATCGAGCTCTCGCGTATCCTCATTCCCTGCCGGCGCGATCGCTATATCGCCACCGGCGGACCAGACACCGGTTGGCCGACAGCCGAGCCTCCGCACCGCATCAACCAGATCTATATGGAACCCGTGCTGTTCGCCCACGCCGCCGCCATCAACGGGCTGCAGATTCTGAACCGCACCGCATTCGAGGATTTCAGCGAAGTCGATGAGGGCATCGTTGCAACCGTCCGCAACCTCGATACCGGAGCCGCCTTTCAGATTCACGCCGATTTCATCGTTGGCTGCGACGGGGCGCGGTCGCTGGTTCGCAAGGCGATCGACGCCAATCTGCAGGGAACGCCGATCATCCAGCGCGTGCAATCGACCTACATCCGCGCGCCCGCCCTGCTCGGCCTGATGGACCGGCCCGCCTGGATGACGCTGTCGCTCAATCCGCGGCGCTGTGGCACGGTTGTCGCGATCGACGGCCGCGAGAAGTGGCTGATCCACAATCACCTCAATCGCGAGGATGAGACCTTCGAATCCGTCGATCGCGATGCCTCGATCCGCGCCATCCTCGGCGTCGGCCCCGACTTCGAATACGAGATTCTGAGCAAAGAGGACTGGGTCGGCCGCCGCCTTGTCGCCGACCGGTTTCGCAAGGGACGCGCCTTCATCTGCGGCGATGCCGCGCATCTGTGGATGCCCTATGCCGGCTACGGCATGAACGCCGGGATCGCGGACGCAACGAACCTCGCATGGCTGCTCGCCGCCTATCTGCAGGGTTGGGCCGACATCGCCATCCTCGACGCCTATGAGGCCGAGCGTCTGCCGATCACCGAACAAGTGTCGCGCTTTGCGATGGAGATGGCGGGCAAGGTCTTGAGCCAGCGCCGCACCGTTCCTGATGCAATCGAGCAGCCGGGGCCGGAAGGCGATGCCGTCCGCAAGCAGGTGGGGCAAGCGGCCTATGACCTGAACGTGCAGCAATATTGCTGTGCCGGCCTCAACTTCGGGTATTTCTACGATCGCTCTCCGATCATCGCCTATGACGGCGCCGAGCATCCGGGTTTTACGATGGCGGACTTCACGCCGTCCTCGACGCCGGGCTGCCGGCTTCCGTTCGCGAAACTGCCGGACGGACGGCCGGTCTATGATGCGTTGGGTCCGGGCTACACGCTTTTGCGCTACGATCCGGGTGTTGTGGTTGCGCCCTTGACCGATGCGATGCGCGCCAATGGCGTCCCGTTTGAGATCGTCGATGTACCCGGCGACCAAGCGCCGCCGCCCGGCGGCCACAAACTCATCCTTGCGCGCACCGACCAGCATGTCGCCTGGCGGGGTAACGCGATCCCTGACGATCCCGCGCCGCTCGTCGGCAAGCTGATCGGCCGAAGCCTCACCCCCAGCCCGGATTGATCCCCTGATGACGGAGGCGCGCTCCCAGCATCGCCTAGGCATTGCCCTGGTCGTCGCCGCCGCCATTGCCTGGAGCACGGCGCCGTTCTTTACAAGGCTGCTTCCCTACGACTCCTGGACCATCCTGTTTTGGCGCGGATTGTTCGGCGGCGGCCTGATCGTGGCGATCATGCTGGTGCTGCAAGGCCGCGCCGGACTGCGGGATCTGACAAGGATAGGAAAAAGCGGCTGGCTGGTCGCATCATTATCGACATCCGCCATGATCGCCTTCATCCCATCGCTACAACTGACCAGCGTGTCCAATGTGGCCATCATCATCGCGACAGGCCCCTTCGTCACGGCCGCGCTTGCCTGGGTGTGGTTGCAAGAAGTCCCGCATGCGCGAACTATGGTCGCGAGTGTCGTGGCGCTCTGCGGCGTTGCGGTCATCGTCGGCAACGCGCGCATCGGGTCCGATATCCTGGGAATAGCGCTCGCTTGCTTCACGACGCTGGCGATCGCCGCGATGACCGTCATGGTCCGGCGGCACAAGGATACGTCCATGGTGGCCGCCGCCGCGCTATCCAATTTTCTGGGCAGCATCGTCAGCATTCCCTTTGCCGGCAGCATCGCCGGCATCCCCGGGGCCGATATCCTGATCCTCGCGATGTTCGGATTTTTCCAGGTTGCGCTGGGGTTGACGCTGTTTTTCCTCGGTTCGCGGCTGCTGCCTTCCGGGCAGGCCGCCCTGATCTCCACGCTGGAGACGCCGCTGATGCCGTTCTGGATATGGGTGGGATTTGGCGAGGTGCCCACACTACGGGTCCTCGCCGGCGGCGCTCTGGTGATGGGCGCCGTCATTGCCGACATCGCCGGCGATATCCGCGCGCAGCGGCCATCAAAGTGAATGGGCGGCTCACCGCACCGCGAACGGCGCCTGATAGGGCCGGCCGAATGGCACGCCGTTGATCACGGTCTGCACGGGCTTGAGCAACAGCTTGCCCTCGCGCTTGTTGTTGCGGGTGTCGACGAACGAGGTCTGCGCCTCCACCAGATCCAGGATGGCGACGTCGCCGGGTGCGCCGATCTGCAGCGTGCCGATCTTGGGCGCGCGGTTGATGATCTTCGCCGGCGTCGAAGTCGCCGCCGCCACCACCTGCTCCAATGTAAGGCCGAGCGTGATGAATTTACTCATCACATTCGGCAAATACGGCATGCCTGGCGAGTTGCCGGAGAAGACATGGATGTCGGAGGAAATCGTATCCGGTGTGCAGCCGCCGGGAAGCGCGACCTCCGCCACCGTGAAATCGAAACTGCCGCCGCCATGGCCGACGTCGAACATCACGCCGCGCTGCTTGGCTGAGAGCGCTGCCGGCAACAGCTTGCCGTCCTGAACGATGTTGGTGAAGAGGCCGCCGATGTTCGGAGCGCCGGAATAGGCGTGCGTCAGCACGTCGCCCGGCCGCATCAGATCGAGAATCTCTGACATCAGCTCCCTGGTCTCGACGCCGCCGATATGCACCATCATCTTGGCCGGCCAGCCGCACATTTCGCAGGCTTTGATGCCGCGCTTCAGCGGCTCCAGCCCGTGCCTGGCGATCACGTTCTCCGACATCCTGACCTTCACGCCGAGCAGGAATTCCGGATTTTCCGCCAGCGCCATCGCGCAGGCATCGACTTGCGCGTAATCGATGTTGTAGAGCTCGGCCACCGGGAAGCCGGACAATCCGTTGTTGGCGATATGGACGAAGGCGTAAATTCGCGCCCGCGATTGCGCCACGATGTAACGCCGCAGCGCCGCGAGATTGTTGACGCCGGCATCGCCCGCCGACACCACCGTGGTGGTGGCCTGGGCCTGCACCAGCTCGTCGGCGGGAATGCCG
Organism: Bradyrhizobium sp. AZCC 1577; assembly: GCF_036924575.1. Lineage (NCBI taxonomy): Bacteria > Pseudomonadati > Pseudomonadota > Alphaproteobacteria > Hyphomicrobiales > Nitrobacteraceae > Bradyrhizobium > Bradyrhizobium sp. AZCC 1577. The sequence goes on along the minus strand of NZ_JAZHRQ010000001.1, from coordinate 2,826,452 downwards.
ATCGCCGAACCATAGGGGTAGACGTGCGAATGCAGATCGATCAGGCCGGGCGTCACCAGCTTGCCTGAGGCATCGATGGTCTTGGCGGCGCGCGCGGCCGGAATCTCGTTCTCGACGGCCTCGATCACACCCCAGCGGATACCGATATCGCGCTTGCCCTTGAGCGACTGGCTCGGATCGAGCACGTCGCCGCCCTTGATCACGAGGTCGAATTTGTCATTCGGTCCCATCGTGGCATGGGCGCTTCCGGACATCGCGGCGACCGCGGCCGATCCGGTCAGGCTCAGGAAATGACGGCGTGAAACCCCGCTCATGGCAGCCTCCCCAGTTTGATTGTTATGGCGCGATGATGCGCCCGCTCCCAGCCTTGCGCAAGCAAGAGTAAAGCCTGCCCATCCTCGTCCCACGCTGGATTGAAGCTCGGCGCTGCCGGTTTGCAGTGGGCGCTTGCTGTATCGACGTTCGCAGCTTTGCCTCTCGCGGCGCACGCATGCGCGACACGGCCACAACAAGAGAAGCGATCGGACGAGTGGTCATCAAGAAGAAGTATCGTTACTGACGCCTCGAATCGCATCGCGTCGCGCGTTCGGTCCGGATGACCCCAAACGAAAAATGGCCCCTCGCGGGGCCATTCTCTTTGTTTTGCGTGTCGCTGCGTTCGAAAAAATATCAGCTATAGATCTCGAACAGGCCGGCGCCGCCCTGACCGCCGCCGATGCACATCGTGACGACGCCCCACTTGGCCTTGCGCCGGCGGCCTTCCTGCAGGATGTGGCCGGTGAGACGCGCACCGGTCATGCCGAAGGGATGGCCGATCGCGATCGAGCCGCCGTTGACGTTGTACTTCTCCGGATCGATGCCGAGCTTGTCGCGGGAATAGCGACACTGGCTGGCGAAGGCTTCGTTGAGCTCCCAGAGATCGATGTCGTCGATCTTCAGGCCATGGCGCTTCAGAAGTTTCGGCACGGCGTAGATCGGACCGATGCCCATCTCGTCCGGCTCGCAACCCGCCGCCGCCCAGGCGACGAAGCGGCCCATCGGGTTGAGACCGCGCTTCTCGGCATCCTTGGCTTCCATCAGAACGACCGCCGCCGCGCCATCCGAAAGCTGGCTGGCGTTGCCGGCGGTGACGTATTTGCCCGGGCCCTTGACCGGCTCGAGCTTGCCAAGGCCTTCCATCGTCGTGTCGGGACGATTGCACTCGTCGCGGTCGACGGTGTAGTCGACGATGCTCTCCGCCTTGGTCTGCTTGTCGACCACCTTCATCTTGGTCTTCATCGGGACGATTTCGTCCTTGAACTTGTTGGCCTGCTGGGCGGCGGCCATGCGGCGCTGCGATTCCAGCGAGTACTCGTCCTGATATTCACGGCTGAGCTTGTAACGCTCGGCAACAATATCGGCGGTATCGATCATCGCCATGAAGATATCGGGCGCGACCTTGAGCAGGTCCGGATCGATCGATTCCTTGGGCGAGCCGCCGCCCGGGATCGAGATGCTCTCGACGCCGCCGGCCACGATGCAGTCAGCCCCGTCAGAGCGGATCGAGTTGGCGGCCATCGCGATGGTCTGCAGGCCGGAGGAACAGAAGCGGTTCACCGAGACGCCGGCCGTCGATTTCGGCAATCCCGCGAGCAGCGCGGCCTGGCGGCCGATGTTCGGCGCGCCATGCGCGCAATTGCCGAGATAGCAGTCTTCGACATAATCCTTGTCGACGCCGGCGCGTTCGACCGCGTGCTTGATGGCGTGAGCCGCCATCGACATCGGCGGGGTGATGTTGAACCCGCCGCGGCCGGACTTCGCCAGCCCCGTACGTGCATAGGAAACGATGACAGCTTCACGCATTTGAAAGACCTCCCTTTGATGCGATCCAGTATGGACTGGAGCCGCGGCGGTGTGTAGCGAAAACCCGAATTCCGGCGGACGGAACAGAATGAACCGCAGGCCGGCTCAAGGCCGGGATTTGCACAATGCCCGTTCTTGGGCAAGGCCACGTCTTCTGCGGCCGATGCGCGACGAAGGCCGCATGCGCCGGCTGTTTCACTCAGCGAAATTGGCCGCTATTGAGATCGCCCGCAAACAGCGCTCCAAGACAGGTCAGGGGTGCGATAGTAAGGACATTGCGCTTTCCGTACCGCTGGCCGTAGCGGCCATCTCACGGTGACGCTCTAAGCCCATTTCATGTGACACACGAGACGCCTCACTTCCCTGTTCCGGCCACGGCGAGAATGGGTGCCCAGCGTGCGATCTCGGATCGAACGAAACGGTCGAATGCCGCCGGATTGCGCTCGTCCTTTGCCGGGATCGAGCCGCCGAGCTGGGCGATCCGCTCGCGCATGACGGGCTCATCGAGCGCCCGGTCGAGCGCATCGGAAAGCCTCGCGATGATTTCGGGCGAAACGCCCTTCGGCGCAAATAGTCCCGCCCATACGCTCATCTCGTAGTTGATGCCAGCCTCCCCCGCGGTCGGAACATTCGGCAGCGTTTCGAGGCGTTTCGCAGCCGAGACCGCGAAAGCCTTGACCGAACCGGCCAAAACCGACTCCGCCACGCTGACCGATTGCTCGCACATGAAGTCGACGTGACCGCCGACCAGGTCATTCAAGGCCGGGCCTGATCCGCGATAGGCAACGAGCGCCGGCTTCGCGCCGAGCTCCGCGGTGAACAGCAGGCACGCCATATGCGAGGAGGCACCGACGCCGCCATGGGCCTGCTTCACCGCGTCGCCCCGTTGCCGCAGCGCTGCGACGAACTCCTTCAGGTCGTTTGCCGGGAAATCCTTCCGCGCGATCACGACTGCCGGGGAATGCGCGGTGATGCCGATCGGCACGAAGTCGGCAACGGGATCGTATTTGAGGTTCGGCGTCAGCACTGGCGCTGCGACATGTGAGCCCATGGCAGCGGCAAGCAGGGTATAGCCGTCGGGTGCGGCAGCCGCGACGCGGCCGCTACCAACCGTGCCGCCGGCGCCGCTGACATTCTCGATGACGATGGATTGCCCGAGGATCTTCGACATCTGATTGGTGACGATCCGCGCCACCACGTCGCTGGCACCTCCGGGAGGGAACGGCACGATCACCGTAATCGCCCTGGAGGGGTAGTCCTGCGCACGCACCGATCCTGCGATGCCAGCGAACAGCATCGCAACCAGGCAGGCCTTCCAGAGACACGTGCAAGGTTTCATAACGCGCTCCTGTCCCTTGCTGCTGCGCGGTCACACGTTTCCGTCGTTCAATATTTCCGCGACCTCGACCGAACGCCCCTCACGCGCCGAAAGAATGCCGGCGCGCACCACCGCGAGCGATCGCGTCGCCTCCTCGCCGCCGACTTCGTGCTGGCGCTGCCCGCGCGCCGCCGCGGCAAATTCCTCGAGCTCTTCGACCAGGGTATCGTTGTTGGTGCATGGTACCGCGACCGGCTGGCTTTCACCGCGCTTGAGCAACCGGAGCCCGTTGTGCAAGTCGTCGTAGAACGCCGTCATCTCCTTGCCGTAGACGTTCATCAGGTAGTACTCGGACGCTGAGGCGTAGCTTGCATTCAGCGTCGAGAGCGCGCCGTTCTCATGCTGCAGGATCAGGCTCGCGACATCCGGATTGTCACCGGGCAGCACCAGTTGCGCCGACTGTGCGCGTACCGCCTGGATCGGCCCGATCAGGTAGGTGAGCACGTCAACATAGTGGATGCCGATCTCCAGCATCACGCCGCCCGGCATGCCTGCAGCCTGGTAGCGCCAGGAGGTGAGATCGATCTTGCCAAGGCGGTCGCGGCTGATATTCGCCTCGGCATTAACGAGCCTGCCGAACCGGCCGGCGTCGATCTCTCGCCTGATGTAGCGGAAATGGCTCTCGCGCCGCCGCTGATAGCCGAGCGCCAGCACCACCCCGGCCTTGCGGCAGGCCTCGGTGATGGCGCGGCCGTCCGCGATGGTGTTGGCGATCGGCTTGTCCAGAAAGACGTGCTTGCCGGCGGCCGCGGCAGCGCAGGTCGTCGCGAGATGCACATCGTTCGGCGTCGTATTGATGATCGCCTCGATCTCGGCATCGGCCAGCAGCGCCTCGTAGCTCGCGGCCGGCCGGCAGCGGTATTTTGCCGCGAAATTTTTGCGTTTCTCATCCGACCTTGTGTAGCAGCCGCGGATCTCGAGCTTGCCCGAGCGCTGGATGGCATCCGCCAGCACGTCGGACCACCATCCCATCCCGATACAGGCCACGCGGAGCGGATCGGCACTCATCACTTCGCCCTCCCAAGGACCTTGCTCTCAAAGATGCCCTTCCCAAAGGCCGCCTTGGTCCGGCCGGCTTCGGTCCCTGCTACTTCATTCCCACTTCGCACCGATCGACTCGACGGCCGACCTGGCGATCCGCAAATCGGTCTCCCAATCGCCGCCGCTGACGCCGACACCGCCGATGCATTCGCGGTCGACCAGCACCGGCACGCCCCCTTCCATCGCCGTCCACCGCTCCGGTCCGGCGGCGAGCGCGAGCCCGATCGCATGGCTGACGTCGAGGTCCTGGCCGGCCGCGCCTTTCGCCGTTGTCGGACGCCGGTTCGACGCGGCGCAGACCGCCTTGGTGGTGCAGGAGTGCACGGTATGGAAGCGGCCGCCGTCCATTCGTTCGATCAGGATCACATGGCCACCGGCATCCACGACGGCACAGGAGATCGCGATGTTGGCCTGGCCGGCCAATTCCAGCGCCGTCGCCATGATCCTTTTCGCGCCCTGATGCGTCAGGCGTTTGCTCTCGGCAACAAACATGGCAGCGCTCCGGTCGGGAGGGACAGGCGGATTGTGCCCCATCGAGAAACGACGTGCAATCTCCGGCTGCTTTTCTTTCAGCACACGCCCCGCGCGATGAAGCCTAGCCAGACTATGAGGCGCGAACATGGAAGGTCGTCAGGAATTCCGTGCCGACGGCCTGGCGGCCGAACGCCTCAGATATGCTGCGCCATGATCCGGCCGGGCCGCGCATCCGGGCGAGGCTCGATATCGACCGACCACAGGTCGTGGTTGTCGACGTCCTTCAATGTCACGGTCATGACTCCGGTCTTGCCGTCGATGTCGACGCGGCCGAAAAACTGTAGGCCGAAACAGGGAGCGAGATTCTCGCCGCTGCACCCCTTCTGGAACATTGCTTTCGGGCCGAACGTATTGTCGAGCGGGGCCGGCGCCCAAGTGCCCGCATGTAGCGGGCCGGAGACGAACTCCCAGAACGGCTCGAAGTCCTGATAGATCGCGCGGTTCGGATCGTAGTGATGCGCGGCCGTGTAATGCATATCGGCGGTCAGCCACACAATGTTGCGGATGCCGGCGCGCTTCATGAACGACAGCAGATCGGCGATCTCAAGCTCGCGCCGCTCCGGCGGACCGTCGCCGAGCGCAATCGCGTCCTCGCTGAACAGGCCGATCGGCATGTCGGCCGTGATCACCTTCCAGGTGGCGTCGGAAGCCACCAGCTCGCGCTTCAGCCAGGCCAGTTGCGCCGCGCCGAGGATGCAGGTGTCGCTGTGGTCGTCGCGCTGGTTCAACGTGGAATCGCGGTAGCTGCGCATGTCGATCATGAAGACATCGAGCAGCGGGCCGTAGGCGATCTTGCGATAGATGCGGCCGTCCTGCGCGGGCGTCGCGCGCATCGGCATGAATTCATGGAACGCGCGGCGCGCCCGCGCCACCAGATGCGAGGTGCCGTCCTCGGCATAGCCACTCGCGTCGGCCGTGCCGACCGGCGCCCAGTCGTTCGTGACCTCGTGATCGTCCCATTGCGCGAACAAGGGGATCGCCGCATGGAAGGCGCGAAAACTCGGATCGAGCCAGTTGTATTTGTAGTTGCCGCGGAACTGCGCGAGGGTTTGGGCGACGACAGACTTTTCCTCGGTAACGAGATTTCGCCAGACCCCGCCGTCGGGCAGCGTCAGTTCCCGCTCCACCGGGCAGTCCGCATAGATGTGGTCGCCGCAATGGATGAAGAAGTCCGGACGGTTGTCGAGCATGATCCGGTAAGTCCGCATGCCGCCGCGGCTTTCGTCGATGCCCCAGCCCTGCCCCGTCGTATCGCCCGACCAGGCAAATGATACATTGCTCCGTGCCGTGGGTGCGGTACGAAAATGCCCGACCTGGGCCTCGCCGGCGATCCCCGGCTCGCTTTCAAACCGCACGCGATAGAAAATATCCTGCCCCGGCGGCAGTCCGTCGAGCAGAACTTTCGAAGTGAAGTCGGCGTCCGGCAACGCATCGGCAGAAGCCGTGCCAATGATGGTCTTGAAATCTTCGCTGGCCGAACACTCGACCTGCATCCGCGCCGCCCGGTCGGCGCGCGCCCAGATCACTGCGGAATTGGCCGAGACGTCGCCCGATTGAATGCCGCTGGTGACGAGCGGCCGATCCGCGGCGCGGCTGAGGTAGGGTCTGGCGAGGCCGCCGAAACCAGCGACGGCGAATGTCGCGGCAGAGCGGACCAGCCATTGACGCCGCGTCAGAGCGGGCTTGGCGCGAATCGCAATCGGCATCGAACACCCCTCGTCGAATCACGACGAAGGTGTGCCCGAGCAATTTGAATGCTGGCCGAAGGTTTTGCGACAGGTGGATGAAGGTGAAGAGTTGTAGCAACTACCGCTGCCAGTCGCAGATGCCGCCGGACTTGCACGGCCAGGTCTGGATCCGCGTGTCGCGGGCCTGCGCGTCGAGCGGGTTGCTGTGGGGTCGCGCCAATTTGGTGCGGGCAGAGCCGCGCGGTTTCTGCACACGCTCATGCGCCACGTGAGTCTTGGGCGCGACAGTTGTGGGCGCGACAGTCTTGGCGGCAGCAGTTTTGGGCGCAGCAGTCCTAGGCGCAGCAGTCTTGAGCGCAGCCGTTTTGGATGCGGCGGCGGGCTTTGGCACGACCACGCGCTCCGTCTTCACCTGCTTGCGATCGGTTCTGGCCTCGATCCGGACCGGGGCGAATCGCGTCTCCGGGCCGAGTCGCTTCGGTGAGAGCATGGCTTGGGAAGGATCGAGCTCGAGGAGTTCGCCCGCGCGATATTCGTCTGCCAGCGCGGCGCTGCCCGACATCAGGAGCACCGTGCAAAGCGCCGCGGCAATAGCGTTTTTCAGGACCATCGCAGGCCTCCTGAAATCAACCCAAAGAATTAAGAACAGCCGACATGTAGGGCGCCGGCCGGACAATTCCAGCCGTTCCCGCCCTCAGGGTTACCGGTGACTGAGCCAGCCCCGTGAAAAACTTCACGTGCCGGATGAACAGCCCCTACTCGGCGGCCTGCGCCACCGGCTGGCCGATCGCCGCTTCCAGCCGCGTGCACTCCGCACGGTATTTCGCGACATTGGCTTCCTTGACATGGCCATAGCCGCGAACGAGTTCCGCTGATTTCGCCAGCGCCACCAGACGCGGCCAGTCATGCGGCTTGGCCCTGTCGAGATGGCGGAAGACCATCGCGGAATATTCGCCCGGCAGGGCCCGCTCCATCCGCCGCTCGGCTGAATAGCCGAACGGATCGAACGCGGTGCCGCGGAGGAACTTTAAGTGGGACAGGATGTCGAAGGCGCGGAATATCCAGGAGCCGAATTCGCGCTTGCGCAAATGCCCGGTCAGTCTATCGCGGGATGCCAGCAGCGGCGGCGCGAGGCTGACCTTGACGCTCGCGTCACCGTCGAACTGCTCCTTCAGCGCTTTTGCAAACTCGCCGTCGGAATAAAGTCGAGCGACCTCGTATTCGTCCTTGTAGGCCATCAGCTTGAACAGGCCCATGGCGAACGCCTCGGTCAGTTCATGCGAGCCCGGCGCGGCCTTGGCTTCCGCGGCGCGGACGCGCTCGACCTCGGCGAGGTATCGCTTCGAGTAGGCCTCATTCTGATAGTCCGTCAGGAACTTGGCGCGGAACGCGATGCTTTCGTCGAGCGTGCGCCGGACCGGCGCCGCGCCCGAACTCTTGAAGCGTGCGGCGCTGACAACGCGCGGCAGATCGTGCGCCGCGAGCCGGCCCCAGGAGAACGCGAGCTTGTTCATCTCGATCGCCGCGCCATTGAGGTCGATCGCCTTCATGATCGCTTCCAGCGACAGCGGGATTGCCCCGCGCTGGAACGCAAAGCCGAGCATGAAGGCGTTGGTGGCGATGCTGTCGCCCATCAGCGCGGTGGCAAGCCCGGTGGCATCGAGAATGTCGAGGTCGGATGCGCTGACCGCCTCGTTGAGCGAATCCCGCATCGTTCCCGCCTCGAAATCGATGTCGGGATTGATGACGAAGCTCGCGGTCGGCAACAGGTCGGCATTGACGATCGCCCGCGTCACGCCGCGCTCGGCCCGGCTCAGCGCGGGGATGCTGGTGGCGACCACGATGTCGCAGCCGAGGATGAGATTGGCGCCGCCGGGGGCGATGCGGACGGTCGAGAGATCGTCGGCCTGCGGCGCGATGCGGACGTGGCTCATCACAGCGCCGTTCTTCTGCGATAACCCTGTGAAGTCGAGCGTCGAGCACGCCCTGCCCTCGACATGCGCGGCCATGCCGAGCAGCGCGCCGATGGTGATGACGCCGGTGCCGCCGATGCCGGTGACGAGGATGTTGTAGGCGCCATCGAGCGCGGGGCCTGCCGGCGTCGGCAGATCGGCAAACAGCGCCGAGGGATCAGCCGCCGCCCGATCGGCCTTCCGCAAGCGCCCGCCATGCACCGTGACAAAGCTCGGGCAAAAGCCCTCGATGCAGGAAAAGTCCTTGTTGCAGTTCGACTGGTCGATCCGCCGCTTGCGGCCGAATTCGGTTTCCAGCGGCTGCACCGAAACGCAGTTCGAAACGGAAGAGCAGTCGCCGCAGCCTTCGCAGACGCGTTCGTTGATGAAGACGCGCTTCGGCGGATCCGGATAGAGTCCGCGCTTGCGGCGCCGGCGCTTTTCCGCCGCGCAGGTCTGGTCATAGATCAGGACCGTGAGGCCCTTGACCTCGCGCAACTCTTTTTGCACCGCGTCGAGCTCGCGGCGGTGGTGAACGGTCGCGCCTGCCGGAAAATAGTTGCTGGGATATTTCTCGGGATCGTCGGAGACGATGGCAAGCCGCTTGGCGCCCTCCGCCGAAACCTGGTGCGCGATCTGCGATACCGAAAGCCCGCCTTCGGCCGGCTGGCCGCCGGTCATCGCGACCGCATCATTATAGAGGATCTTGTAGGTGATATTGACGCCGGCAGCCGCCGCCGCGCGGATCGCGAGCAGGCCGGAATGGGTGTAGGTGCCGTCACCGAGATTCTGGAACACATGTGGCTCGCTGGTGAACGGCGCCTGCCCGATCCAGGTGACACCCTCCGCGCCCATATGCGAGATCGTTTGCGTCCGGCGGTTCGGCACCGACAGCGCCATGCCGTGACAGCCGATGCCGGCCATCGCGCGGCTGCCCTCGGGGATCTTGGTCGAGGTGTTGTGCGGACAGCCCGAGCAGAAATACGGTGTCCGCTGCAGCTTTGCGGTGCCGACGCCGTCCACGGGACGGTCGAACGCCTCGAGTTTTGCGAGACGCTGCTCCAGTGCCGGGCTGCGATGACCGAGTTTTCGCAACCGCGCCACGATGGCCGCCGCCACCATGGTCGGCGTCAATTCGCCTTCGCTCGGCAACAGCATGGCGCCGCCCTCGTCAAGTTTGCCGACCACCGAAGGGCGCTTCGCGGCATCCATGTTGTAGAGAATGCGGACAAGCTGGTCCTCGACAAAGCCGCGCTTCTCCTCGACCACGAGCACGTCCTGCAGGCCTTCGGCAAAGGCCCGCGCGCCGGATTCCTCCAGCGGCCAGGTCAGCGCCACCTTGTAGATACGCAATCCCAGTGCCCGCGCTTCCACATCGGTAATGCCGAGATCGGCCAGCGCCTGCCGCAGATCCAGATAGGCCTTGCCGGTCGCCATAATGCCGAGCCGCGCCGGCTTTGAATCCAGCACGATACGGTCGAAGCGATTGACGCGCGCGAATGCGGCGACCGCCTGCATCTTCGGACCGTGCAGCCGCCGCTCCTGCTCCATCGGCGCATCGGGCCAGCGGATCGAAAGCCCGCCCGGCGGCATCTCGAAATCGTCGGGCATGATGATCTTGATGCGATCGGGATCGCTGACGATCGAGGCCGAGCTTTCGACCGTCTCGGAAATCGCCTTGAACCCGACCCAGCAGCCGGAATAGCGCGATAGCGCAAAGCCCAAAATGCCGAGATCGAGATAATCCTGCAGCGTGGCCGGGTTGACCACCGGCATCAAGGCTGCCGCGAACACCTGCTCGCTCTGGTGGGCGAGCGTCGAGGACTGGCAGCCATGGTCGTCGCCGGCCAGCGCAATCACGCCGCCATTCGGCGAGGTGCCGGCGGAGTTGGCATGCTTCAGCGCATCGACGGAACGGTCGACGCCGGGGCCCTTGCCATACCAGATGCCGAATACGCCATCGACCTTGGCGCCCGGGAACATGCCGACCTGCTGGCTCCCCCATACAGCGGTAGCCGCCAGGTCCTCGTTGAGACCCGGTGAGAACTCGATGTCATGCTGCTTGAGGAAAGTTTTGGCGCGCCACAGCGCGTGATCGTACATGCCGAGCGGCGAGCCGCGGTAGCCGGAGATGAAGCCTGCGGTATTGAGCCCCTGTGCGCGATCGCGTTCGCGCTGCAACATGGGAAGGCGGACCAGCGCCTGCGTACCGGACAGAAAAATCCGTTTCGCATCCAGACGGTACTTGTCGTCCAGTCCCACTTCCATCAACGCCATTCGTCCGCTCCCCGTCGCACGTTCCGCCGGTTATTTGAACCGGTCTAATTGCGAACAGCATGCACCGATTTTGCTATGCGTGCCCAGCGTGAATTCATGGCCGCAGGGCATATCTCGCCCGTGTTGTGGATCGGCCGGGCCTCTTGCGGAAGCCTTCCTTCTTTGAAACGCTTAGGAATAAAGGGAGACGCCAGCGATGACAGAACCGGCCTTCAGAACCGAGATATCGGAGAGCGGTAATCTGCTCGTCGGGCCGTGGCGGAGCCCGAGGCAAATGCTCCACGCGCAGGTCTATGATTCGCACGCCTCGATCCACGACGATGCGACCGCGCAGAAGCTCGGCTTTCAGGGCGGCACCATCGAGGGCCCGACCCATTTCAGCCAGTTCGCGCCGCTGTGCGAACGCATCTGGGGCCAGGCCTGGTTCGAAACCGGCTGCCTGTCCGCGCACTACCGCAATCCCGCCTTCGAAGGCGAAGAAGTGCAGGCGAACATCGAGAAACCGAAGCCGGGGCAAACGACTTGTGCGATCGGGATGACCAAGCACGACGGCACCGAGATTTTGCGCGGCACCGCTTCCGTCGGCGACGTAATGGAAACAGCACTTTCCCGGCGACTCGGCGAATTGAAGCCGCTCGCCGATCCCGTCATCCTCGCCGACGTCAAGGTTGGCATGAAGACGCCGCGTCAGGCCGTGAAAATGGATTTCGACCAGCATATGGGCGATCTCTATCCGTTTTCGCTTGAGCAGAAGCTGAAGCTCATCACCGAACCATCCGCGTATTATTCCCAGGAGCTCAATCCCTGGGGCCGCGCGATCATCCCGTTCGAAATGCTGAGCGTGCTGTTTCAGTACCGCGCCCGCGAAGACCGGCTGCCGGTCCGCGGACCCGCGGTCGGGCTGTTCGCGGATCAGGAGATTCGCCTGCTGCGCGGGCCGCTATTCGTCGGCGAGACCTATGCAACCGAACGCGAGGTCGTCGCGCTCAGCGGCAGCCGCCGCACCGAAAGCGTCTGGGTCCGCACCACCGTGTTCGCAGCCGACGACACACCGGTCGCCACCATGCTGTTGAACATGGCGAGCATCAAGGATTCCTACGCTAACTACGAGCAGGAGCACCAAGCGCTCTACGGCTAGAGCATGATCCGGAAACAGTACCCGATGCGGGGAGTGGAATGAGATGCGCCTGAAAGATCGTGTCGCCATCGTCGTCGGCGCCGGCCAGAGCCCCGGCGAAGGCATCGGCAACGGCCGCGCCACCGCGCTGACCTTTGCGCGCGAAGGCGCCAAGGTGCTGTGCGTCGATCATAATCTGGCCTCGGCGCAGGAGACCGTCGACATGATTGCCGCAAGCGGCGGCACTGCGGCAGCCTTCAGAGCCGATGTCACCAAAAGCGCCGAGTTGAAGGCGATGGTGGCAGACGCGCAAGCACGCTGGGGCCGCATAGACGTGCTGCACAACAATGTCGGCGTCAGCCTGGCCGGCGGCGACGCCGAACTGCTCGATATCAGCGAGGAAGCGTTCGACCGCTGCGTCGCGATCAACCTTAAGAGCTGCGTGTGGGCGGCCAGGCACGTCATCCCGATCATGCGGGTGCAAAGAAGTGGCGCGATCATCAACATCTCCTCGATGGCCGCGATCACGACTTATCCGTACGTCGCCTACAAGGCGACCAAGTCGGCGATGATCGCCTTCACCGAACAGCTCGCCTACCAGAACGCGCAATACGGCATCCGCGCCAACGTCATCCTGCCCGGACTGATGAACACGCCGATGGCGGTCGACACCCGCGCCCGCGAATTCAAAAAGAGCCGCGCCGAGGTCGAGGCCGAACGCGACAGCAAGGTGCCGCTGCGCCAGAAGATGGGCACCGGCTGGGACGTCGCCAACGCCGCGCTGTTCCTCGCCTCGGACGAAGCGAGTTTTATCACCGGCGTGACACTGCCGGTCGATGGCGGCGCGAGCGTGCGGCGGGGATAGTCGTGTTGTGTCCGCGAGAATCGTAGATACAGTGGCGGAACCGTATTACTCCCGCCCCGCATGTTTACCTTTAATTAGTAACCTTCTCTTAAGGATTGCGGCCGTTGGGCGGTCTTTTTGACGCGCCCCTGCTCACGCGATCTGCGCCGGCGTTGTTTGTTTTTGGTCGCCCCGCGTGATTCGAAAAAAATCGATCGATTCCAATGACACGATGATGTGACAGCAACGTCGTCGCTTGTCGAAATCCCGTCTCGTTGCGGTCGTACGAATTTCATGTGCGCTCGCTATGAGGCGCCACAAGAATTGTGGGAAGCCGAGGCACCATGAACGAAGAATTCGACTACGAGCTGACACCGGCGCAGTGGGAAACGCTGAAGGCATTGCGGACTCCATCTTCGAGCCTGCCCCGCATGAGCCGCACCACGATCGACGGCCTGATCGCGCTCGAACTCGCCGTGATGCACGGCGATGTGCCGGTTATCACCGCGAAGGGACGCAAGGTGCTGATTCGCGGCTCGTCACTGCTGCTGCAGGATCTTGCGGCGTGATTCTTGGTTCCGTGTCCCGGACGCGGTGCAGCGTGCAACGCTGCGCCGCAGAGCCGGGACCCACCAACAGCGTATGGACCCCGGTTCTGCAGCGCACCGCTAACGCGCTGCGCTGCGCCCGGGAAACGCAGCTCACACCGGTTTCTCCTCATCCGTTACCGGCGAGGTGATCACCAGGAACACCAGATCGACCAACCCCGAATTCGAAATGGCGTGTTCGACGCCGGGCGGCAGGAAGATGACGTCGTGCTTGCGCACCACGTGATTTTTTCCCGCGATCTCCATCAGCCCCTCGCCTTCGAGCACGTGATAGATCTGCTCCTGCACGAGGTGCTTGTGGCGCGCGACATGGGCCATCGGCTGGTACATCGAGATGCGATAGTCGATGTGGCGGGAGCCCGCGGTCTCCGGCATCGCCAGCGGCTTTGATAGGGCGCCGCCAAAGTGATTGGGGAATTCGCGCCACGGCACTTCGGCGATATTGCGGATAAAGGCGCCGTTGTTTTCTGGAGCCATGATTGCCTCCTTTGCCGGTCAGATCACTAGCGCCCCGCCATCGACATAGACGATCGATCCGGTCGCAAAACCGTTCGCCATGAAGCTCAGGATTTGCCGCGCGATGTCCTCAGCCGCACCGACGCGCCCGGCCGGCAGCGCCGCCGCCGTCTTCGCCAGCATGTCGCGCCGCGCCTCTTCCGGCATCGCAGCACGGATCGGGGTGTCGATCACGCCCGGCGAGACCGCATTGACACGCACCGGCGCCAATTCCAGCGCGAGCGCCCTCGCCAGCGACTCCAGCGCGCCGTTGGCGGCGCTGACGATTGCCGAGTTCGGCCGCGGACGGACACTGAGAAAACCCGAGACCAGGGTCAGCGAGCCGCCGGCGCGGATTTCGGCCTCGCGCGCGACCCGCCACGCGCCCCAGAACTTGCCTTCCATGGTGACGCGCACATCTTCCATCGCCACCGTCTTGAACGCCCCGGTGCGAAGCTGCGCCGCCGTGACCACGACATGATCGACCGGACCGCAACGGCGGAACAGCTTTGCCACGCTATCATCGCTGGTGACGTCGGCGGGGATCGCGATGGCGTTCAGCTTCTCCGCCACCTGGTCGAGTTTTTCGACATTGCGGGACGCAATGATGACGTCTGCACCCTCGCGCTTCGCCATCTCCGCGGTCGACATGCCGATGCCGGAGGAACCACCGACGACGACGACTTTCCTGCCTGCTAGCAGCATGTGATTTCCTCGAAGTGAGATCAGGCGGGCTGGTAGCGCGTGCCGATACCGGCCTTGCTCTGCCCGAGCCCGGGCAATTCCCAGACGCCCGCACCGACCGGATTGATGTCGGCGGCGATATCGACGTCGATCAGATAGGGTTTGTTCGCCGCGATGGCTTTGCGGATGGCCTCGCCGAGATCGCCGGCGCGATCGACGCGCACGCCCTCGACGCCGCAGGAACGGGCCATCGCCGCGAAATCCGGATTGTAGCGCTCGCCGGTGTTGGGATCGTGGAAATCGGTCGCGAGCTCGCGGCCACTGAGATAGCCGCGCTGTAGCCCGCGGATCGAGGCGTAGGCGTAGTTGTTCCAGACCACCCAGACCACGGGCAGATTGTATTCGACAGCCGTCCCCAGCACATTGGCGTGCATGAAGAACGCGCCGTCGCCGCACACCGACACGCAGGGACGATCGGGCGCCGCGAACTTCGCGCCCATCACGCCGGCAACGCCAAAGCCCATCGGACCGAACCCCATCGAGCCGATCAGCGAATCCGGCCGCTTCGGCTTGCAGAAGCCGAGCAGCCAGTTGTGATGCACCCCGATGTCGCTGACGAGGATGGCATCTTCCGGCAGCGCCTTGTCGATTTCGAGCGCGGCGCGCTGCGGATTGATCGGCGTGGTGTCGTCGGAAAATCCGGGGGCGACGAACTTGTCCCACTCTTTCCGATAGCCATCGATCTGCGAGAGCCACTTCTTGCGCGCGTCCAGCTTCTTCGCGAGATCGCCGCGGCGATCGAGTTCGGCGTGAACCTGCCGCAGGAAGGTACGGACGTCGGCCATCAGGCCGAGCGCGACCGGATAGTTGCGGCCGATCTCCTCCGGATCGATATCGACATGGATCAGACGCGTCGGCGGAATGGTGAAGGAATAGCCGGGAATCCACGAGCTCGAGGTACGATCGTCGAACCGCATCCCCATTGCCAGCAGCACGTCGGCCTGACGCGTCGCGTGATTGGCTTGGTAGTGGCCGGCCCGCGCGACGAGGCCCAGCGCCAACGGATGGTTGCAGTCGATCGCGCCGAGGCCGCTGGCGGAAGCCGCGACCGGAATCTGCAGCCGCTCGGCGAGCCGCAGCAGTTCCTCCGCTGCGCCGCCGTAGCGCACGCCTTGGCCGACGATGATCGCCGGCCGCTCGGCACCGAGCAGCATGTCGACGGCTTTCACCACGCCCTCCGGATCGGCGCCGCAGCGGCTCGATATGTTGGCGTTCCACTCGATCGCGTTCGGCGCCTCCTCGGCCGCCGATTCCATGAACACGTCGAAGGGCACGTCGAGCACGACAGGCCCGGGGCGGCCCGTTGTCATGGTCTTCCAGGCCTGCCGGACCGCCAGCGGCACCATTTCGCCGCGCGTCGGCTGGAACACCTTCTTGCAGATCGTGCGCACGGTGGAAGGAAAATCGGCCTGGTGATGCCGGTACATCTCCTGGAAGGCGCCCCGGTTGAACTGGCTGGTCGGCACGTTGCCGGTCACCGCCAGGAACGGCACGGAATCGAGAAAGGCATTCGCAAGCGAGATCGGCAGGTTGGCCGAGCCGGGCCCGCAGGAGGTAAACGTCGCCGTCGGCCGGCCCGAGACGCGGTAGTAAACGTCGGCCATGAAGCCGGCGACGCTCTCGTGATGCACCGAGATCGTCTTGATATCGTGGGAACGTTCATACAGCGCGTCGATGAATTGGATGTTGCCGTGGCCACACAGGCCGAACACCTGCGGCACCTTTTCCTGGATCAGATAGTCGACGATGACCTGGGCGCCGTTGAGCATGTTACGCGACATCGATTCACTCTCTCTCCCTAAGCCCAACGAATTCGCCTCCGCGTCTTTACCTCGCGCGGTCGGCTGCCTCGCGAACCTATTTCTCATAATACTGTACGTCAATTGCTATTGTGGTATGCTGAATCGCACCTCCGACCGGAGGTGATGCCGTTGAAGGGCAAGGGCGACCTGCTAGACTTCGCCTCGCCCACCTGGAGAACTGATTCCGTGAAGCCGCGCACCAAGCCGAGGACGAGCGACAAGCCTGCAGGCCCACGCAAGGTTTCGATCGCAAGGCTGATGCCGTCGAGCGAGCCCAACATCGACGACGAAGCCGAGGAGCGCGCACGCGGCGGCGTGCAGTCGCTCGGGCGCGCGTTCTCGATCCTGGAAGAAGTCGCGCGCCACCGCGAAGGCATTGGATTGGCTGATCTCAGCAAGCTGGTCGGCCTGCACAATTCCACCACCTTTCATCTCGCCAAGACGCTGGTGTCGCTCGGCTATCTCAGGCAGGAGCGCGATTCCAAACGTTACCGCGTCGGCCGGCCGCTGTTTGCGCTGGCGGCCAGCGCGCTCGACGAAATCGAGATGGTCAATCTGGCCACGCCAATCCTGGAAGAGCTGTCGCGAGAGACCGGCGAGAGCGGTCATTTTGCCGTGCGCATGGGCGACGCGGTGGTCGTGATCGCCCGCACCAGCGGGGCTGGCGCGTTCCAACTGGCCGACCGCGTCGGCGTGGTGCGGCCGGCGCACTGCACCGCGCTCGGCAAGATCATGCTGGCCTCGCTCCGCCCCGATCAGTTGAAGCGCTTTCTCGAACGCGTCGAGCTGAAGCCCTCGACGAAAAAATCGATCACCGATCCCGCCGTGCTGATGCGCGAGATCGCCGAAATCCGCCGCAACGCGATCGCATTCGACGACGGCGAATACAACGCAGAAGTCCGCTGCGTTGCGGTGCCGGTGTATCATTTCACCGGCGAAGTGATCGGCGCGCTCGGCATCTCCGGCCCGATCTGGCGCATGACCGATCAGGTGGTGCAGAGCCGCGCCAAGCTGGTGCAATCGGCCGCCAGCCGGCTGTCGATCGAATTCGGCGCACGGGGTCTGGCGAAATCCTCCTGATTTCCCGACCTCACTCTTTCTGAATTGCCTCAGTGCGCGGTGCTGCGCGGCCACGACGCATTTGGCGTTGACAGCCGACGCCGCGTCCGGAAATATCCTACAATAATAAAAGAACGTCTCTCACATTGTCGCATAAGCGGGAATCGGAGGGAGAACGTCAAGGCGAACTCTCGGGAGGAGATCAGTCATGACCCGCTTTAGCCGACGCACTCTGTTGAAGGCCGGCGCCGCTTTTGCCGGCGTATCCGCTATCGGATCTCCCGCCATCGTCCGCGCACAGGCCGCGCGGATCAAAATCGGCCATCTGGTGCCGCTGACCGGTTTCCTCGGCGCGATCGGCAGCTACGCCCAGCTAGGGGTGAAGATGGCGGCGGAGGAGATCAACGCGTCCGGCGGCATCATGGGCAAGCCAATCGACCTGATGTCGGAAGACTCCGTCAACCCCGCCACCGCCTCGACCAAGGCGCAGCGCATGATCGAACAGGACGGCGCCGTGCTCTTGTTCGGCGAAATCTCATCCGCCTCGTCGCTGACCATCATGCAAGTCGCCGAACGCAACAAGAAGGTGTTCTTCTCGACCGGCGCGCGCTCGGACGCGCTGCGCGGCAAGGACTGCAACCGCTACTCCTTCCATTGCGACATTCCCAACACGGTGATGGTCAACGCCGTCGGCACCGCGCTCAAGCAGAAGAGCATGGTGAAGGGCAAGAAGTTCGTCACGCTGACGGCGGACTATATTTTCGGCCACGACCTCTTGAAGGCGGCAAAGGCCTTCTTCAGCGCCAACGACGCTACCCTGATCGGCGACGAGCTGATCGCGACCGACGTTACCGACTTCAGCCCGTATCTCCTGAAGGTGCGGCAGGCCAAGCCCGATGTCGTCTGCTGTAACCTCGCCGGCAACCAGGTCACCAATCTCGTCAAGCAATATGCCGAGTTCGGCTTCCCCTACCCGCTCGTCGGCTTCAACCTCAATACCGGCGACGCCTGGGCGATGGGCGAAGGCAATCTTTCCGGCACCTGGCCGACGGTCTGGTACCACACGCTCGACAATCCGGCGTCCAAGGCCTTCGTCGAGGCCTTCAGCAAGAAATACGGCAAGCCGCCGGAGAACCATGCCTGGATCGAATACATCACGCTGAAAATGATCGCGCAGGCGATCACCGAGACCAAGTCGACCGAGAGCGACGCGCTGATCGGCTATTTCGAGAAGCAGACGCAGTTCGACATCATGAAGTCGCGCAAGGCGTATTTCCGATCCTGGGACCATCAGCTCGTTCAGGAGGCCTATCCCTTCACGGTGAAGGCGAAGAACGAGATGAAGGACAAGTGGGACA
Source organism: Bradyrhizobium sp. AZCC 1577 (assembly GCF_036924575.1). NCBI lineage: Bacteria > Pseudomonadati > Pseudomonadota > Alphaproteobacteria > Hyphomicrobiales > Nitrobacteraceae > Bradyrhizobium > Bradyrhizobium sp. AZCC 1577. The sequence continues at coordinate 2,807,713 of NZ_JAZHRQ010000001.1, read as the reverse complement.
TGCTGGTGCTCGGCGAGGCCGTTCCGGCCGCGGGCGCCGACCTTGAAACGATCTACCCGACGAAGACGCAAAATCCCTGCAACATGAAGGCATAGAAGCCCGAATCCGGGCGTCGGGCACACTGGCGTTAACGGCGCCGGCACAGATCGGCCGGCGCCGTCTCTTTTTCAAGGTGCGGTTAGAGTCGCGGATCGCAGATGCAGTTTGGATTCCTGCTTGAACAGGTGGTGAATGGCCTGGTGCTCGGAGGCTATTACCTCCTGATTGCGCTTGGGCTGTCGCTGATCTTCAGCGTCGGCGGCATCGTCAACCTCGCGCATGGCGCGTTCTATGCGCTCGGCGCCTACATTTCCGTCGAGATCACGAAGTATCTCGGCTTCGGCTCGGCGGTGGTGCTGTCGCCGGTTGCGGTCGCGCTGCTCGGCATTCTCTTCGAGCGCTTCATCCTGCGAAGGTTCTACGACGCCGACCCGATCCTGAGCTTGCTCGTGACGTTCGCCCTCGCCATGGTGACTGAACAGGCGATCCGCATCATCTGGGGCGCGCCGCCGATCTCGGCCGCGATCCCGCAGGCGCTTCGCGGCTCGGTGTTCCTCGGCGATTTCCTGTTCTCGCGCTATCGCTTGCTCATCCTCGCCGTCGTCGCTGCAGTCCTGCTCGGTGTCTGGCTCTTGCTGCACAAGACGTCGTTCGGCCGCGTGGTGCGCGCCGGCATCCAGCGGCCGGACATGGTCGCCGCACTCGGCATTCGCTTGCAGCCCTACATGACCGCGATCGTCATGCTGGGCGTCGGCATGGCCGCGCTCGGCGGCGCCTTCTTTGCACCGATCACGATCGTGCATCCGGCGATGGGCGCCGAGATCATCACGGTTGCCTTTGTCGTCGTCGTGATCGGCGGCCTCGGCAGCTTTTGGGGCGTGGTGATATCAGCCCTTCTGGTCGGTGTCGTCAGGGGCATCACCATCCACTTCGCGCCGGCTGCCGGTGAAGCCTCGATCTATGTGCTGATGTTCCTGGTGCTCATGGTGCGGCCGCGCGGGCTGCTCGGCGAACGTATCGAGAAGTTCGAATGATGACGCCTGCCGCCAAATTTCGTCCGCTGCTGCTGGCCGCGCTTGCCGTCATCGTGCTGCCGTTCGGCCTCTATCTGCTCGGCCTGTCACTCAACACCGGCACGATGGTGGTGGCGCTCGCCATTGCCGCGATGGGGCTCAACCTCTGCATCGGCTATACCGGGCTCGTCTCGTTCGGCCACGGCGCCTGGTTCGGCATCGGCGCCTATGCGGCGGGACTGATCCAGCGCAACTGGTTCGGTGGCGACATCTTCCTGCCGCTGCTACTTGCGGCGATCGTCGTCGCCGTCATCGCGACCTTCGTCGGCTTCGTCATTTTGCGCCGGCGCGGCGTCTATTTCTCGCTGCTGACGCTGGCGCTGTCGGCGCTGACCTATACCATCGCTTTTCGCTGGACCGCGGTAACCGGCGGCGAGGACGGTCTCGGCGGCCTGAAGCGGGGCAGCATCGGCCCGTTCAGCCTCGATAACGCACTCAACTATTACCTCGTCGTCTCCGCACTCTGCCTCGGCGTGCTTTATCTCCTGCTGCGGCTGGTGCGCTCGCCGTTCGGCCATGTGCTGATGGCGATCCGCGAGAACCAGTTGCGCGCCACGTTCCAGGGCTATCCGGTCGAGCGCTACAAGCTCGGGGTCTTCGTGATCTCGGCGGTCGTGACCGGCTTTGCCGGCGGGCTGATCGGCTTCCAGAACTATCTGGTCTCTGCCGAGGCCGTTTCCGTCCCGTTCTCCGGCGAACTGCTCGCCATCGTCGTGATCGGCGGCATGCGCAGCATGCTCGGACCGGCGATCGGCGCGCTGTTCTTCATCCTGTTCCGCGAGTTGTTTTCAATCTGGACGCCGAACTGGCTGCTCTGGTTCGGTCTCGTCTTCGTCGCCTTCGTGCTGTATTCGCCAGGCGGCCTCGTCGGCATCTGGGCGACACTCGCAAAGCGCTGGTGGCCGCCGCCGGAAGAAACCGCCGCGATGAGCAGGCGAAAAATCTACCAAGGCCTGCCTTTGCCGGCCTTCCTGCGGCCGAAAGCGATCGAGGGTATTGTGCTCGACGTGCAAGGCGTCTCGAAGAGCTTTGGCGGCATTCGCGCGGTCACCGATGCGAGCCTCACCGTCGGCGCGGGCGAAATCCACGCCTTGATCGGGCCGAACGGCGCAGGAAAAACCACGCTGTTCAATCTGGTCTCCGGCCTCTATCCGACCGACAGCGGCACCATCAGGCTGAACGGCCGCGAGATCCAGGGCGTGCCGTCGGAGGCGATCTGCCATCAGGGACTGGCCCGCTCGTTCCAGATCACCAATCTTTTCAAGGGCCTTTCGATCTACGAAAACCTTCGCCTGTCGCTACAGGCGCAAAGCCCGGGGCGTTTCGACCTGTGGCGTGACATCGACCACTACAGGGATATCCACGCCGAGACCGCGGAGCTGATCAAGTTCCTCGGCCTAGAAGGCATCGAGACAATCGAAGGCGGCGAACTGTCCTATGGCGGGCAGCGGCTGGTCGATCTCGGCATCGCGCTCGGCTCCAAGCCGCAGGTGCTGCTGCTGGATGAACCGCTCGCCGGGCTTGCCGCCGCCGAGCGCGAGCGCGTCTCGAACCTGGTCAAGAACATCGCCGCCAACATTCCGGTCCTGATCGTCGAGCACGACATCGATCGCGTGCTCGGCTTCTCCCGCACCGTCACCGTGATGAACCAGGGTGAAGTGCTGATGACCGGCACGCCCGAGGCCGTGCGCGCCGACCGCAAGGTGCAGGAGATCTATACCGGCACCGGCGTTCCCGAGGTCGAGCATGTCACGAGCGAGCAGGCCCGCGACAGCACAGCCCCCATTCTGCGCTTCGAACGCGTCAACACGTTCTACGGCAAGAGCCATATCCTGCACGACGCCACCCTCGACGTGCGCGAAGGGGAAATCGTTGCGCTGCTCGGCCGCAACGGCGCCGGCAAGTCGACGCTCCTGAAGACGCTCGCAGGCCTCGTGCCGTTGTCGTCAGGCGCGATCGAATATTCCGGCATGGACATCTCCCGCCTGCCTGCGCCCGAGATAGCGCGCGCCGGCATCGGCTATGTGCCGCAGGGCCGCGGCCTGTTCGCCGGGATGACGGTACGGGAAAATCTCTCGCTCGGGCGTCTCGCGCGCAAGACCGACGGCAGCAACGGCGTGGTGTGGGACGAAGCGCAGATCCTCAACTATTTCCCGCGTTTGCGCGAGCGCATGGACGTCGCGTCGGATTATCTTTCCGGCGGCGAGCAGCAGATGGTGGCGGTGGCGCGCGCGATGTCGGGCAATGTCAAACTCCTGCTGCTCGATGAGCCCTTCGAGGGGCTGGCACCCGCCGTGATCCTCGAACTGTTCAAGGTGTTCGACCGGCTGCGACAACACATCTCCATCGTGATCGTCGAGCACAATCTCGACCTAGTGCTGGCGCTCGCCGACCGCGTCTTCGCGCTGGAACGCGGCGCGGTGTTCCATCAAGGACCGGCGCAACCGCTGCTGACGGATCTCGAATATCGCAAGAAGATTTTGTGGCTGTAACGCCCACCGCGTCATTGCACCTCCGCGCATGAGAGGCACGCCGCGGCGCATCCACGTCATTGCGAGCGCAGCGAAGCAATCCACATTTCGGCTCGGGGATAGATGGATTGCTTCGCTGCGCTCGCAATGACGCTGGGCGCGATAACCGGCACCCTCACGCAAGCATCGAATCTTCCTCCGGCCGCGTGCGCGCGATAATCTCTGCCGCGCCCTTGTCGAGCAGATCGAGCCCAACGGCGCGACCGAGTTCGCGGGGGCGATCTGCCGGACCACTCCGCGACACCTCGATAAAGCAGTCGCCGGCTTCATCCAGCACGGCGGCCGTCAGCGTCATCTCACGATCCGCCAACGTCGCATGGCCGGCGATCGGCGAGTTGCAGTGGCCGTTTAAAACCCACAGCACTTCGCGCTCGGCCTCGGCGCAGAGGCGCGACGAGGCGTCCTCGATCTTGGCGAGCCGGCCGCGCGTGACCCAGTCCTTCTCGACGCATTCCACCGCGACGATGCCCTGCCCTACCGCGGGCAGCATTTCGCGAACCAAAAAGTCATGGACGATACGCGATGCCATTCCGATGCGTTCGAGCCCTGACCTTGCCATCACCAGCGCATCCGCCGGTCCCACCTCGCCGCCATCGGGAAGCCGCTGCTTGTCGCCGCGATCGAGCTTTGCGACACGGGTATCGGCGGCGCCGCGGAAATGGATTACGGTGGCCTCGGGGAATAGCCGGCGCAGATAGGCGGCGCGGCGCACCGCATTGGTGCCGATCTTGAAGCCTTTACCTTTCGATGCGCGAAACGCATCCAGCGAAAGGCCCGGACGCAACACCAGCGCGTCGTTGGCCGGATCGCGCGGCAGGGTCGCCGCGATGATCAGGCCCGGCGTCTCCTCGTTGCCGGGAACGTCCTTGAGCGAATGCATCGCCGCCTGCAATTCTCCGCCGCGCATCGCCTCGCGAATTTCAGCGACGAACGCGCCGCCCTTGCCGCCGTGGCGCAACAGCTTGCTGGTCTGGTCCTGATCGCCGCGGGTTTCGAACTTGACGATCTCGACATCGAGCGCCGGATCAGCCGCGCGCAGCAGCCGCGCAATTCCTTCCGTCTGCGCCAGCGCCATCGCGCTCTTGCGCGTGCCAATCTTCAAGGTTTGTCCTGACACAAGGTCTCCGTTCGATCACAACGATTGTCTCGAGCGTAGGGGATAGAGCAAGCGGTCCTCCAGAACAACGTCTTTGGCGGCGGGAAAACCGGCCGCTTGATAGCCGGCCCCTTCGGCCGCTCATCTCGAAGCAACCCATTGTGCAACAAAGCAATTTACCTGCCAGGAGGGCTTCAGCCTCTGCCATCCCCATCTGCCGCGAGAACGACGACACCGTCTCCCGCCTTAACTCCGTTCCCTCTCGGCAAGACAAACAAAGGATTGATCTCCGCCTCCAGTAGGTTCTTTCCGATCGACGTCGCCATGCTGGAGAAAGCGAGCATGGCGTCGACGAGAGCATCGACATCGGCAACGGGACGGCCGCGAAAGCCGCGCAGCAGCGGGGCAGACTTCAGCTCGTCGATCATTTCCTCCGCATCCCGCCGCGAAAGCGGCGCCAGTCTCACGGCGGTGTCCTTGTAAAGTTCGGCGGCGATGCCGCCCATGCCGAGCAGGATCGAGGGGCCAAGCTGCTTGTCGTACTTGAAACCGAGGATCATTTCGATGCCACCGGTCACCAGTTCCTGAACCAGAAATCCCTCGGGCTTTCGGCCTGTCGCCGACAAAAAGCCTTCTGCCATACGCATGCAGATGGCTCCGGCCTCACCGGGCGCGATATTAACCGCCACTCCCCCGACATCGGACTTGTGAAGCACCTCGCGCGAGAGAATCTTGATCGCGACGTTGCCGCCGAAATTCAGCGCAGCGGGCGCAGCTTTCTCTGATGTAGCGACACAGACCTCGCGGGTGATCGGAACGCCGAACTTCGCAAACAGCGCCTTGCTCTCATACTCGTTGAGAGGACCTGGCCGCAGCATGCTCTGGACATCGGCTCCAAACGCCGCGGGGACAGTCGGCGCGCTGACTTGCGGAGAACTCTTGTCGCGCATGCGCCACATGGCGGAAAACGCGGTGGCGCAGGCCTCTGGGGTGGCGAAAGTCGGTATGCCCGAGAGATTGAGATGCCTGATCGCCTGCGGCGCGTGGGGACTGGCAAATGTCACAATCGGCTTGTCGGTCCGGGCGAAGCAATCGCGCAAGGGCGCGCCGACAATCTCTGGCTCGGTGATCGAGGACGATCCCAGGATGACGGCAACCGCATCGTAGGAAGGACTTTCGAGCACGCTGTCGAGCACACCTCGAAAGTATTCGGATTTCACGCCCGCCAAGGTAACGTCGATCGGGTTTCGATCCAGCACGGCATCCGGGATGTTCAGCGCCTTCAAGCGCTCGGCCGTCATCTGGTCCGGCGCCAGGGTCTCAAACCCCGCCAGGCCGGCCGCGTCGGCGACCAGGCTCGCCGCGCCGCCGGTTGATGTCACCACGGCGATACGGCGACCTTTCAGTCGCCGCCCGGAGCTTAATGCCAGCGGAATATCGAGCAGATCGGAGAATTGCAGCGCCCTGATGATACCGAGTTGCCTGAACAACGCATCGTAGACGGCATCCGATCCCGCGAGCGCTCCGGTATGCGAGCTTGCGGCATGGGCGCCGGACTCGGATCGCCCGACCTTGAAGGCGACGATCGGCTTGCCGGCTTGCGCCGCCCGCTGCGCCGCCTGGCGAAACTGCATCGGCTTGCGCAGGCCTTCCAGATAGAGCGCAATCACCTGCGTGGCGGGATCGTCGATCAGGTAGTCGACGAGATCGGATACATCGATATCGGCTTCATTGCCCGTCGCGATCAGTTTGGAAAACCCGATCCCCTGGGCCTCGGCTCTCGACAGCAGCGATCCGAGAATGCCCCCGCTCTGCGATACCAGCGCGATCGAGCCGGGCACAGCCTGGCTGTTCTGAAGCGCCGCACTCGCCGACAATGCGATCCCATCGGTGAGATTGACGAGGCCGATCGTATTCGGCCCGAGCAGCCGCATGCCGCCCGCGGCGCTTTTCAACGCCTGCTGTCGCGCCATTCCGTCCGCGCCGCTTTCGCCAAATCCGCCGGCGAGCACGATGGCCGCCCCGGTGCCGATGGCGCCGAGGTCCCTCACCGCTTCCGGAACGCGCGCAGAGCCGACCAGAACGATGGCAACATCGGGCGCATGCGGCAACGACCGGATGTCCGGAAAGCAGGGATGGCCGGAAATCGACGGATAGCGTGGGTTCACGGGAAAGATTTCGTGCCCGTAGCCATGCTTTTGCAGAAAGGCGAGCGGACGGCTGGTCAACTTGCCGGCATCGGCCGACGCGCCGATGATCGCCACGCTCTTCGGTCGGATCAAACGTTCCAGAGCGTCCATATCGGCCTCCTAGCGCCCGGATTTGTCGAGGAATACCGCCACCGATTCCCGGTGCTCGGCAGTCGTGTAGCAGATCGCCTGGGCCTCGCGTCCCAATGCAAAGACCTGCTCTTCCGCCGTTTCAAACGTGCGGTCCATGATCCCCTTGGTCAGAGCGATGGCTGCAAGAGAACCCTTGCTGAGATCGCGCGCCCATGCGGCCGCATCATGCACGAGCGTCCCGGCCGGACGCACGCGATCTGCGAGGCCAATCGCGATGGCTTCGGCCGAACCCACGGGACGGCCGGTGAAGATCATCTCCTTGGCGCGGGACAGCCCGATCCGGCGCGGCAGGAAGTACATGCCTCCGCCATCGGAGACCAGTCCGCGACGAACGAAGCTCATGCTGAACGCCGCATCTTCCGAAGCCACGATGAAATCGCAGGCGAGCGCGAGATCGCATCCGAGACCCGCGGCGGCGCCGTTCACCGCCGCAACCGTCACCTTCCCCATGCCGTGGAGTGCCGCGACACTGCGGTGAGTCTGCTGCTGTCTGCGCCAGCCGTTGAACGCCACCTTTCCGGCCGGCGCCTGCAGCCGATCGCGCATGCCGGAAATATCGCCGCCCGAACAGAACGATTTTCCATTGCCGGTGAGGACCACTGCCCGCACCGCCTCGTCGTTACCGGCGCGGTCGAACGCGGCGATGAACTGGGCACGCATCTCATCGTTGATGGCGTTGCGCACATCCGGCCTGTTCAATCGCACGATGGCGACGGAATCCTCAACTGAATACTCGACCAGGCTAGTCATCGTTACCTCTCACCGGATGATGGATCTCATGGATGTCCTGGCGACGTTGCGGACTACTCCACCTTGATGTTCGCGTCCTTGATCAGCTTGCCCCATCGCGCTTCCTCGTCCCGCACATAGCGGTCGAGCTCTTCGGGGGCGCCGCCGACCATGATCAGGCCCTCATTGGTTTCGAGGCGCTTGAAAGCCGAGGATTGAACCGCCTTTGCGACGGCCTTGTTCAGACGCTCGATGATCGGCGCAGGCGTCTTCGCCGGCGCGTACAATCCGTACCAGCTCTCCGCGGCGTAGCCTGGCACCCCGGCCTCGGCGACCGTCGGCAAATCGGGAAATGCAGACGAACGTTCCGCGGTAGTGACGGCCAATGCTCGCAATTGCCCGCCTCCGATGAGCGAGGCGGCGCTTGCCACCGTGGTGAAGATGACATCGATCTGGCCGCCCAAAAGATCGGTGATCGCCGGCGCGGCGCCCCGGTAAGACACCGTGGTCAGGTTCACATTGGCCATCGATTTGAACAGTTCGCCCGCCAGATGGGCCGAAGTCCCCGTGCCGAACGTACCGTAGTTGAGTTTTGCAGGGTTGGCCCTGGCTTCCGCGATCAAGTCGGCGACCGATTTGATCTTCGATGCTGGATTGACGACGACGATATTGAGCGATCGCGCGATCAGCGAGACCGCCGCGAAATCCTTGTGCGGATCAAACGGAAGCTTGTTGTTCAGACTCGGATTGACCGCATGGGCGAAGCTTGCCAGTAGCAGCGTGTAGCCATCGGGCTCGCTGGTCGCGACAAGCTGGGTCCCGATGACGGTGCCGGCGCCCGGCTTGTTCTCGATGATGACCGGCTTACCCAAATCCGTCGAGATCTCCTGTGCCAGCGTTCGCGCGATGATGTCGGTGCCGCCGCCGGAGGAGAAGGGAACGACGATCTTGATGACCTTGGCCGGGTATTCGGCCCGGACCGGGGTGCCGGCCAGCGCCGCCATCAACGACAGGGCGGCAACAATGATCGGCAGGCGCCGGCGCGCCGCGGTTCTTGAAGGACAGATGGCCTTGCGCTTTGGCATGCGTGCCTCCCTTGGGCTGTTTTCGGGCATTTGGAAAATGCGTCTGTCACGGCGGCTTCTTTCCGGGCCGCGCTCCTGCAGCTAGCACGGGCAATTCTGCAGCGCCCGAGGCCATTTCCATCTAGTGGAATTGGCGGAACAGGTGCCGACGCTGCCAAGGTGACGGCATGGGCCGGCCGCTTGCTTCCCGCCGGCGATCTCGCCTATCCCTTGGACAAGCCGAGGGAGGCGGCGCGCCATGAGAGCTGCGGGCGGCAATCGTTCGTTGCAAAGGGGCATCGAGATCCTGCGCGCATTCCGCCAGGGCATCGATGTTCTCGGAAATGGAGAGATCGCGGAACGAACCGGAATTCCCCGCGCAACGGTCAGCCGGCTCACGCGCACGCTTGTGCAATCGGGCATGCTGGACGACGTTCGCAGCGAACGCGCCTACCGGCTCGCCGCAGCGGTGATCAGCTTCGGGCATGCGATGCGCGTGAGCTCGCCGGTGCTCAACGCCTTGGGCCGGATGATGCGTGCCGAATCCATGCGGCGAAGGATAAATGTAGGACTGGCCACCGCGGACCGCTCGATGATGGTCTATCTGGAATCAGTGCGCTTCGACCCGCGCGTGGCGCTACGCAACGTCGTTGCGGGACAGCAGGTGCCGATGGAGTTGACCTCGCTCGGGCGCGCCTATCTGGCGGGCATCACTGAACAGGAAAGAGCCCGTCTGTTCGCGACCTTCAAGCGGCGCAGTGCCGGGGCAACGCAAAGCTTGCTCGCCGAGGTGCAACGATCGATCCGGTCGGTCAAGCGCGATGGGTATTGCGCCGTGTCGTGGCAGCGCGGCGTTCTCGCGGTCGCGACACCGATTGTCGTCAAGGGTCTGCCGGTCTATGCGCTGAACATGAGCACACAGAATGTGCAACCCACCGCGCGGCTTTCCGCCGAGATGGGTGCCTATCTCATGGCGTTTGCCAAACGGTGCAATGAGGCACTCGCCGGCGAATAGGTCAGCACGGCAGTCTGCCCGATCGATGTGCGTTCGGCCGGCCGCCGATGGTCTGCCATTCGAAAACGCCGATTGTGCATCGCACCAGAATCCATAAGGTGCCGCCCTCAAGAGGATTTTTCGTTGTCCGATACCAGTGCCGATGCCTTGGCCGCTTCAGGCCACCGCCCAATGGGCTTCCGCGAATTTGTGATCGTGATCGCGTCGATCATGGCGCTGAATCCGCTTGCGATGGACATGATGCTGCCGGCGCTGCCGGACATCGCGTCCGCCTTCCACATCACCTCGGCCAACCGGCCGCAGATGGTGCTGTCGGTCTTTCTGGTCGGCTTCGGCGTCGGGCAGTTCGTGATGGGCCCCTTATCCGACCGGTTCGGCCGGCGGCCGGTCCTGCTCGGGGGCATGGCCGTCTATTGCATCGCCAGCCTGCTCGCGATTGCCGCCCCCTCTTTCGAAACGCTGCTGCTGGCTCGCGCACTGCAAGGCCTCTGCACCTCGGCAACCCGCGTGATCGCGACATCGATCGTGCGCGACTGCTATGCCGGCCGGCGCATGGCCAGCGTGATGTCGCTGGCGATGATGATGTTCATCGCGGTGCCCGTGGTCGCCCCGGCCTTCGGCCAGGCCGTGCTGCTGCTGACGCAATGGCGCGGCATCTTCATCGTGCTGATGCTGTATGGCGTGGTGGCGCTGATCTGGAGCGCGCTGCGCATGCCCGAGACGCTGCCGGTCGAAAAGCGCAGGTCGCTCGCCGTCGGCGAGGTGCTTGACGCGTTCCGCCAGACGCTGACCAATCGCCAGACGCTGGGTTATGCGCTGGTCGCCGGCGGCATATTGGGTTCGCTGTTCGCGTTCGTGTTTACGTCGCAGCAGGTGTTCACCGAGATCTACAAGCTCGGATATTATTTTCCGCTTGCGTTTGCCGGCGTCGCGGTCGGAACCGCCATCGCCGGCTTCGTTAATTCCCGCCTCGTCGGCCGCCTCGGCATGCGTGTGATCTCCCACGCTGCTCTGCTAGGCTTCGTGGTCATCGCCGCAACCATGCTGGTCGCGGCGAAAATGCAGATGCTGCCGTTGCCGCTGTTCATGGTGCTCTCGGTATCCATGATGTTTGCGTTCGGGTTGATGATCGCCAATTTCACCGCGCTCGCCATGGAGCCGCAGGGCCATATCGCCGGCACCGCCGCGTCGCTGTACGGCTCGATCACCACCCTGCTCGGCATCGGCATCGGCGCCACCATCGGCCAGGATTACGACGGGACGCTGGTGCCGTTCGCGACCGGCTTTCTGCTCTGCACGCTGGCCGCGCTCGCGGTGGTGCTGGTGGTGGAGAAGGGCCGGCTGTTCAGGCCGCACGTCTTTAAGGTGTGACGAGCATGGCGGATACCTGCCCTGCGCTGGGCGTTATCTCGCGAAGCTGGTAACAATTGCTCACATCGCCTCTAAGTCAGGAATTGGAAGATGGATAACCGCAGTAGCATCTGGCGTGGCGTCGACACCATCAAGCCGCGCTTCATAGACTTGAGCAACCGGGTCTGGGCGATGCCCGAGATCTGCTACACCGAGACGCGTTCTTGCGCCGAACATCTCGCCGAGCTGCGTCATCAGGGTTTCCGCATCACGGAGCAGGTCGCAGGCATTCCTACCGCCCTGATGGGCGAATGGGGCAAAGGCGGACCCGTGATCGCCTTCCTTGGCGAATATGACGCCCTGCCCGGTCTCAGCCAGGAGGCTGGAGTGGCGGAACCGCGGCCGCTGCAGGCCGGCGGCCATGGCCATGGTTGCGGCCACAATCTGCTCGGCTCCGCCGCCCTGCTCGCGGCCACGGCCGTGAAGGATTGGCTCGCCGAGCACAAGGTGCCGGGGCGCGTGCGCTATTACGGCTGCCCCGCGGAGGAAGGCGGAGCGGCGAAAACCTTCATGGTGCGATCGGGCGCCTTCGACGACGCCGATATCGCGATCACCTGGCATCCCCACAGTTTCTGGGAAGTCGTGGTGACGCCCTCGCTCGCCAACACCCGCGCCGACTTCATCTTCACCGGGCGCACCTCGCATGCCGCGGCCTCGCCGCATCTCGGCCGCAGCGCGCTGGATGCGGTCGAACTGATGAATGTCGGCGTTAACTACATGCGCGAACACATGCCGAGCGACGCGCGTGTTCACTATGCCCTGCTCGACACCGGCGGCATCGCCCCCAACGTGGTGCAGGCCCATGCCCGCGTGCGCTATTCGATCCGCGCCCGCGATCTGCCCGGCATGAACGAACTGGTGGAGCGCGTCCACAAGATCGCGCAAGGCGCGGCGCTGATGACCGAAACGGGTGTGGAGATGCGGATCATTTCCGCCGTCTCCAATTTGCTGCCCAACACCCCGCTCGAACAGGCCCTTCACGACATCATGGAGGAACTCGGCCCGCCGCATTTCGACGAGGCTGACAAGGATTTCGCGCAAAAAATCCGCTCGACGCTGACCGAGAAGGATATCGCTACCGTCTACCATGCGATCGGCATGGAGCCGACCGACCGGCCACTGGCCGATTTCATCGTGCCGCTGGACGCCAAGCGCAACCCGCTGATCGGATCCACCGATGTCGGCGACGTGAGCTGGGTCGTGCCGACCGTCCAGGTTCATGCCCCGACCATTGCCATCGGCACCCCCTTGCACACCTGGCAGGTGGTGGCGCAGGGCAAGAGCCCGCACGCCCACAAGGCCATGGTGCAGGCCGCCAAGGCCATGGCGGCGCTGGGCGTCAGGGCTCTGACGGAACCGGACCTGATCGCCGCCGCCAAGGCTGACCTGAACAAGCGCACCGCCCGCACCCCCTATGTCAGCCCGCTGCCGGACAGCGTGGCCCCGCCGCTGGACATGTCGCTGGTCTGACCAAGCGAACAAATTTGGCGCACAGAAACGGCCGGATTGCCGAAGCCGTGTGCGGTGCAAGGACTTTTTGCCCAAACGACGACCATTGAACCGTTTGCGTTCAAACGATGCGCAATCTACCTTCCGTCGGCCGCGGCCCGCGGGCCCGGCCACAACCAAACGAAAACCAGACGGGGACAACGATGCTGGACACTGAACTCAAAGCCATGATCGACGAAGTAAAGGACGGGCGCATGGATCGCCGCGGCTTCGTTCGGCGTATGCTTGCTTTCGGTCTCACCGCACCCATGGCGACGCAGATTCTGGCCATTGGCGGCGTGGCCATGGCCGAAGGCCCCTCCGTCTACAAGCCGACCAAGCGCGGCGGCGGCGGCGCGCTGAAACTGCTCTGGTGGCAGGGACCGACCCTGCTCAATCCGCATTTTGCCACCGGCACCAAGGACCAGGACGGCTCGCGCCTGTTCTATGAGCCGCTCGCCTGCTGGGACCCGGACGGCAACATGAAGCTGGTTCTGGCCGCCGAAATTCCCTCGCTGCAGAACGGTGGCCTCGCCGCCGACGGCAAATCGGTGATCTGGAAACTCAAGCCCGGCGTCAAATGGCACGACGGCAAACCCTTCACCGCCGATGACGTGGTGTTCAACTGGGAATACGCCCGCGATCCCGCCACCGCCACCGTGACCATCGGCTTTCATCGCGACATCACTGTGGAGAAGGTCGACGACCTCACCGTCCGCATCCTCTTCAAGAAGCCGACGCCATTCTGGGCCGATGCCTTTGTCGGCGCCCCCAACTGCATCATCCCAAAACACCTGTTCGCGGACTACAAGGGAGCCAAGTCGCGCGAAGCGCCGAACAACCTCGCCCCCGTCGGCACCGGTCCCTACAAATTCGTCGAGTTCAAGCCGGGCGATGTGATCCGCGGCGTGCTCAATCCAGACTACCATATGCCGAACCGCCCACACTTCGACACCGTCGAGATGAAGGGCGGCGGCGACGCGGTCTCGGCTGCGCGCGCCGTCATCCAGACCGGCGAGTATGATTTCGGCTGGAACATCCAGGTGGAAGACGACGTCCTGCTGCGCCTGGAAAAGGGCGGCAAGGGCAAGACCGTCTATGCGGTCGGTGGCGACACCGAATTTATCGCCCTCAACTTCACCGACCCCAATACCGAGGTCGACGGCGAGCGTTCCTCGATCAAGACCAAGCACCCGCTGCTCTCCGATCCCGCGGTGCGCAAGGCACTCTCGATGCTGGTCGACCGCGAGGCCGTTAAGAAAGTCATCTATGGCCGCGCCGGACGCGTCACTCCCAATTTCCTCAACGGCCCCGAGAAGTTTGTTTCCAAAAACACTAGCTGGGAATTCAGCATCGAGAAGGCGTCCAAGCTGCTGGAGGACGCGGGCTGGAAAGTCGGCGCGGACGGCATTCGCGAGAAGGACGGCAAGAAGCTGAAGCTTCTTTACCAGACCGCGATCAACGGCCCGCGCCAGAAGACCCAGGCGATCGTCAAGCAGGCCTGTCAGAAGGCCGGCATCGACGTCGAGCTGAAATCGGTGGTCGCCTCGGTGTTCTTCTCCTCCGACGTCGCCAACCCCGACACCTACGCCAAGTTCTATGCTGACCTCGAGATGTTCCAGATCCCGATGAGCCAGCCGGATCCGGCCCAGCACATGCGCCGCTATCATTCGCGCAATGTCGCCACCAAGGAGAACAAGTGGCAGGGCGTGAACTTCCCGCGCTGGGTCAACAAGGAATATGACGCGACGATCGACGCCGCCGAGGCCGAGACCGACATGGTGAAGCGCGCCGCTCTCTACATCAAGGCCAACGACATCATGATGCAGGACATCGTGTTCATCCCGGTGATGCACCGCCTGAAAGTGGAAGCTGCCGCCAACACGCTCCGCCCGGTGATCAGCGGCTGGGCCAACGAGACCGACAATCTGTTCGACTGGTATCGGGAGGCGACGGGCTGATCGCGAAGGGATTTTTCCCTCATGAGCCAGTATGTGCTGCGTCGTCTCATGATCGCCGTGCCGAGCCTGCTCGGCATTTCGCTCGTTCTGTTCATCGTGCTGGCGCTCGCGCCCGGCGATCCCTTCAGTGAACTGGCGACCAATCCGAACGTGCCGCCCGAAGTCGGGGCGGCGCTTCGGGCCAAGTTCGGCCTCGACGATCCGATCTACGTCCGCTACCTACGCTGGCTCGCGGCGATGGCGCAAGGCGACTGGGGCTTTTCCTTTGTCAGCCGGATGAATGTCGACACGCTGATCCTGCAGCGCCTGCCGACCACGCTTTACGTGATTGGCTCGGCGCAAATACTGGCGCTGCTGATCGCGATTCCCGTGGGCGTGTTCGCCGCGACCAGGCCCTATTCGATCTTCGATCAGATTGCCAACACATTTGCCTTCATCGGCTTCTCGCTGCCGACTTTCTTCACGGGGCTGCTATTCATCCTGGTCTTCTCGATCACGCTGGACTGGCTACCCTTTGTCTATTCCAGCGACATCAAGGCGACCGGGATACGCTGGCTTTTCGAGCATATCCGCCAGGCCATCATGCCGGTGATGGTGCTCGGCCTGTTCCAGGCAGCTTCGATGACGCGCTTCGTGCGTTCGGCCATGCTGGACGTGATCCGCCTTGACTACGTCACCACCGCCCGCGCCAAGGGCCTCGGGCAATCGAGAGTGATCGTCAAGCACGCGATGCGCAACGCGATGATTCCGGTCGTCACCCTGGTCGCGCTGCAGATGCCCGCCGTGTTCGGCGGCGCCATTGTCACCGAGCAGATATTCCGGATTCCGGGGATCGGCTCACTGCTGATTTCCTCCATCCTCTCCAACGACACGCCGGTTGTGATGGCCGTGACCTTCGTCTTCGCCTGTCTTGTGGTGCTCTTCAACTTGATCGCGGATGTCCTCTATGGCTGGCTTGACCCTCGCATCTCCTTCCGCTGAGCGGCGGCCGGCCTGGTCGCCCTGGCGCGAGACTTGGCGGCGCTATCGCCGCCACAAGCTCGCCGTGGTCAGCGCGTTCCTGCTGCTTGTCCTGATCGCAGCGGTGGTATTCGGTCCCTTCGTCTGGCGCGTCAGCATCAACGACATCGATTTCAATGCGCGCCTTGAGGGCCCCTCGCTCGCCCATCCCTTCGGCACCGATGATCTCGGACAGGATATCCTCGCCCGCATGATCTATGGTGGACGTATCTCGCTCGCGGTTGGGCTTGCCGCCATGGCGGTCGCCGTCCTCGTCGGTACGCTGATCGGTGCGCTCGCCGGCATGTCGCGCGGGGCGCTCGGGCACGCGCTGATGTGGCTGACCGACCTGTTCCTCTCGCTACCGCAACTGCCGCTGCTGCTGCTTCTGATCTATCTGTTCCGCGACGGGCTCAAATCCGTGTTCGGGCCCGAGGGCGGCATCTTCATCCTGATCGTGCTCGTCATCGGCGGCCTGCGCTGGATGCCGGTCGCGCGGCTGGTGCGCGCTCAGTTCCTCTCCTTGCGCGAGAAGGAATTCGTCGAAGCCGCGCGCGCGCTCGGCGCCAGCCCGTTGCGGCAGGTGGTGCGGCACATCCTGCCTAACGCAGTCGGCCCCGTGATCATCGCCGGCACCATCGACGTCGCCGCCGCGATCATCGCCGAATCGACGCTGTCGTTTCTCGGCCTCGGCTTTCCGCCGGATACCCCGACCTGGGGGCGGCTATTGTTCGACGCCAAGGATTATCTCGACATCGGTCCGCATTGGGCGTTGTTTCCGGGCGGCGCCATCTTCATCGCGGTCGTGGCCATCAATTTCATCGGCGATGGCATGCGCGATGCGCTCGATGCGAGGCGGGTGATCTGATGGCCCCATTGCTCGAAATCAAGGGCCTGAAAACCCACTTCGCCACCGACGACGGCATGCTGAGGGCGGTCGACGGCGTCGACATCACGCTCAACAAGGGCGAGACGCTCTGCGTGGTCGGCGAGTCCGGCTGCGGCAAGACCGTCACCGCGATGTCGGTCCTGAAACTGATCGCAATGCCGCCCGGCCGCATCGTCCAGGGCCAGATCCTGTTCGAGGGCCGCGACCTGGTGCCGCTCACCAGCAGCGAACTGGATAACATCCGCGCCAAGGATATCGGCTTCATCTTCCAGGAGCCGATGACCTCGCTCAACCCGGTGCTGACTGTCGGCGAACAGGTTGCCGAGAGCCTGCGCCGCCACGAGGGCCTCTCTAACAAGGACGCACTCGCCCGCACGGTCGAGATGTTCAAGCTGGTACAGATCCCCAACGCGGAAGCCCGTGTCCATGATTACCCGCATCAGTTCTCGGGCGGCATGCGCCAGCGCGTCATGATCGCGATGGCGCTGGCCTGCAAGCCCAAGCTTGTCATCGCCGACGAGCCGACCACCGCGCTCGACGTGACCATCCAGGCGCAAATTCTCGACTTGTTGCAGGACATGAAGGAACGCTTCGGCATGGCGGTGATGCTGATCACCCACGCCATGGGCGTGGTGGCCGAAACCGCGCAGCGGGTCGTCGTCATGTATGCCGGCAAGGTGGTCGAAGAAGCCGATGTCGACAGCCTGTTCGAAAGCCCGCGCCATCCCTACACGCAAGGCCTGATCCGCTCGATCCCGCGCATCGACCTTGCTGCCGCGCGCAAGACCCGGCTGGAAGCGATCGGCGGCACGGTGCCGAACCTGATCAATCCCGCACCCGGCTGCCGCTTCGCGCCGCGCTGCCGCTACGCCTTTGGTCGTTGCGCCGAACAGGAACCGGTGCTGCGCGAGGTCGCACCGGGCCATCGCATGGCGTGTCACCTCGAAGACGTGCGCGGAGAGACGGCATGAGCGAACCCCTGCTGCGCGTCACCGATCTGAAAAAGCACTTTCCCGTCAAGGGCGGATTCCTTTCGCGCGAGGTCGGGCGCGTGCATGCGGTGGACGGCGTGTCGTTTGCAGTCAATCGCGGCGAAACGCTCGGGTTGGTCGGCGAGTCCGGCTGCGGCAAGTCCACCACCGCGCGCTGCGTGCTGCGCCTGGTCGAACCCAGCGAAGGCGAGATCGTCTTCGATGGGCGCGACGTGCGAGGCCTTTCCGGCGGCGACCTGCGCGCCATGCGGCGCAACATGCAGATCGTCTTCCAGGACCCCTTTGCCTCGCTCAATCCGCGCATGACGGTCGGCGCGATTCTCGGCGAAACCTTCACCATCCACGCGCTCGCTTCCTCGGCAAGCGAGCGGGATGACCGCGTGGCGAGCCTGCTCGTCAAGGTCGGGCTGAAGGCCGAGCACATGCGCCGCTACCCGCACGAATTTTCCGGCGGCCAGCGCCAGCGCATCGTGATTGCGCGCGCACTTGCGGTGGAACCCAAGTTCATCGTCTGCGACGAGCCGGTTTCCGCGCTCGACGTCTCCATTCAGGCGCAGGTGATCAATCTGTTGGAAGACCTGCAGGCCGAGCTCAAGCTCACCTATCTGTTCGTCGCCCACGATCTCTCCGTGGTCGAGCACATTTCCGACCGCGTCGCGGTGATGTACCTCGGCCGTATCGTCGAGTTGGCTGACGCGAGCGACCTCTACCGCAATCCCCGGCATCCCTACACGCAGGCGCTGCTTTCCGCCGTGCCGGTGCCGGACCCGAAGGTGAAGCGCAAGCGGATCCGACTGCAGGGCGACGTACCCAGCCCGATGAACCCGCCGCGCGGCTGCCACTTCCACACCCGCTGCCCGATCGCCGAGCCGCGCTGTCGGGAAAGCGCGCCCGAACTGAAGCAAGGCAGCGACGGGCATTTCGTCGCGTGTCATCTGGCCTGACAGCGGCGGCTTATTCCGCCTGGCTATCCGCCGCGTCTCATGGGGCGGCGGCACAGAATTCAATCCTTGAAAACAATACGGCCCCGCCCCGGCAGCGGTCGAACCACTCGTGCCGGGGCGGGGCCGAAATCAGATCGTGGGCGCTAGTCTAGCGCGTGTGGACGCCGTTTTTGCGGATCAGGTCCGAAAGCTGGGACAAAAGCTCCCGAAGCCTGGCATTCTCCTCGATCAGCGCATGGGCTTCGTCGGCCTGTTCGTTTCGACGAAGGGCGGGCTCGTCCCCGCGCAGGGCATTCTCAAGCAGTGAAAGAGCGTCGTCGGTCGGTTCCTCAACCCAAAATGAAGGTTCAGCGCGGCGGTCTCGCTTATTAAGCTGCGGATGGTCTACTCGCATGATTGATACTCCAATTTTAAAAAGCGGAACGTGCCCCCAGTCACCCTGTCTCGCGCGCGGAGAATGAGGTGAGTCGGCAGGCAAATTTGCGACTAAAATTGGAATCGTGCGGAGACGACCCCGGCGCTAAAGCGGCGTGATTGCGGCAAACCGTAAGGCCCGCGCGGGGCAAACCTGCAGCCTGCGCGTGCGATTTAGAGAAACGTCGACAATTGATAGAGCGCGTAAAGAACCTCAAGCCCCATGAGAACGAGGGCTGCGATCATCAGATAATAGCCAAAATGCATGCGGAATTTGAAACCAATGCCTCTCGCGGCCCGTGCGGAATCGCGCCAGGCCGTAAATCAAACTCGATACGCGTCGGAAGGGACAAGCCTCCGGCGAACCATGCGTCGGGCAACCAGGAGCAAAAAGGCCTCCGCCGCCGCGGAAGTGACGCCTTTGCCTCTGCCTTGGTCGCGAGCCTCTTCTTGACCGGAGGTCTCTAGTTCGACGCCAGCTCGCCTGTTCACACACCGTGGAAAATCTTGATTCCCCACAGCACGATGACGATGGCCAATACCAGCGTGGCCGCCGTCAGTACACTTTCTAAGGAAGCGACTCTCATACTAACTCTCCGCTTCCCAGCCCCGCTAACGGTCTAGGCGATTCGTTGATTCGACCGCAATCGCGCGATCACAATGGCTTGAACGTTGCTCGGCGGTTGTGTTTTAGAGGTCACACATCTGGCGTATGGCGGCGCGTTTCTCCGCCGCGATGACGAAGCGGAAAATGCCCGCCTCTTGCGACGGTTTCTCGATTGAAGGGTTTATTCGGGCCGGCTTGCCGGAACGTAGGAGCCCGCCGGAACCGGCGCGCTTCGCCGCTGTTCGGCGAGCGCCGCCAAGCGATCGTATTCTTCCGCTACCTTGAGCAGGCGCCCCTGATCCTTGACGGCAACCGCAGCTAGCTCCCTCGTCCGTTCCGCGCGCTTGCGCCAGTGCTCCGCATTGGTCAGGAAATCCGTCATCGGTACGCCCCTAAGGTGGTTTGCTCCCCCAGCCCACCCCGAGACGCCAGAAAGGCCGGCGGTACGTCAAAAATTGGGCCTAATCCGATCTGCCGTGTGACTCGAACGACGCATGAACTATCTGGCGAGCCTTTTCGCCGTTGCCTTTCCGACGCAAATTTGCCCCGGACTCAATGGAAAGTTGGTCGCTGAAAAGGCGACTGTGCCACCTTGTGATCAGGAAATTGTCATGAGTACCGAACATTCACCGCGTGCCAGACAGGCCGGCGTCGATGCATTTCGGGACGCCGGACATCGCGACAACGTCGTGCCGCTGCGTCAGGGCAAGTACGAGCTTCAAGCGCGCGACGCGCCGCTTCGAGGCGACGCCCTGCTTGCCGCGCTATCGCCCCTGCTCGACGAAGCCGACGGACTTCGCAGAGATGGCGCGCGGCAGCAGGAAAACGGCGATCTCGGGCTGCTGCTCGAGGAGAATGTCCGGCTGCGAAAGCTTGCGGTCAGGCTGTCGAATCTCCTTGGCGACCTTCCCGAACAAGGCAAGTGAGATCGGCCTTGCCGCCGCTCGTCACGCATACGTCGCCGTAACGCTCCCGAACGGGCCGAAATCCGCGACATAGGTCTCACCGGGCTTCGGCCGCAACATGCCTGTCAGCGTTCCCGTGCTGACGGTCTGTCCCGCCTTCATTCCGATGCCGGTGCGCGAGAGCTCGTTGGCGAGCCAGGTGAGCGGCACCATGGGATGGTCGAGCGCCTCCCCCGCCGTGCCCTTTCGGCGCAGCATGCCGTTGCAGGTCAACGACACTTCCTGCCCGGCGATGTCGCGCGTCTTCCAATCGGGGATCGCGGCGCCGCAGACGATGATGCCGCTTCCCGCGCCATCGGCGAGGATCGCGGGCAGCGGCGGAAACGCGGCGTCGTGGACGAAGCGGCATTCGGCGAGTTCGATTCCCGTATGCAGCGACACGACCGCCTCGGTGACCTCAGCCAGCGTGTAGGACTTTTCGCGCGGCGGCAGATCGACGCCCAAGCGCGCCTGATACTCGACTTCGGGAATCGGGCTGCAGAGTTTGGCGTGCTCGACACTGGCCGGCGATTCCATGATCGGTGCGAACACGCGGCCATAGATCGGCGAGTCCGTGCGAAGCTGACGCTGCAGCCCCTCCTTCATGCCGGCGATCTTCCAGCCGACGACCTCCCAGCCCAGTTCTTCCGCGACCATGCCGGCGACGCGATAGGCTGTCGCCTTGTCGGGCGGCACCAGCCGTTGATCGAGGCCGCTCTGCGGTCGTCGTTCACGGCGCAGCGTCGCGAGCAGGCGGGCGAGTTCACGTTGGTGAGCGATGTCCATGACCTATCCCTGCACCAGCGCGGCAGCCTCGCGCAGCGAGACCGGCGCATCGCCGAGCAGCAAATCGATCGCTGCGTTCTCCCAATGCTGCGCCTGCAGATTGGTCGACGAATGTTCGGCCAAGCGATGCTCGAGCACAAAACGCGAAAGCAGCAGGCGGCGTGCGTCGCCGCCGTCGTTGCCGAGGCGCGTACCTTGGGACGCCAATAGCGCGGCCGTCGTGGCGTGGTAGAGCTTTCCGGCGGCGATCCTGCAAAAACGCTCGTTCTCGGGATCCGCCCCAACCTCTTCCGCAAACCGCATCGCATCCGTCAGCGCGCCGGAAAGGCGCGTCCGAAACTGACCCGGCATCCCGGCCGTGTCGTCCAACCGGCGGCCGAGATCGTCGCGCAACGCTTCGTGGCCCCGCGCCTTTCCGACCGCGCGCTGGACCGCATCGAGCGCGTTGATGTTGCTGGTGCCCTCCCACAACAGGCCGAGGTGGGCATCGCGAACCAGCCGCGCGTTCGGCCAGTCCTCGATGTAGCCATTGCCGCCACGGGCCTCCATCGCACCCGTGGCGACCGTGACGTTGTCCCGGCACGCCCGGTATTTTGCGATCGGCGTCAGCAGCCGCAGCACCCTGTCGGGCGCGGTTGCCGCGTACAGTAGCGCCGACAGCGCCTGCTCGGTCGGGACCATCAGCTTGAGCAACTGCCGGCGCATCAGCGGATGGTCGATCACCGCGCGCCCGAACGCGCTGCGATGCCGGGCAGCGATCATCGCCTCATTGAGGCATCGCCGCATCATGCCGGCCGCGCGCGCAAGGTGCGACACCCGGCTCGAATTCACCATCACAAGCATGTGCTTGAGGCCCTGATCGAGCTCGCCGAGCTGGTACGCTGTGGCGCCCTCGAACACGATCTCGCCGCTTGCCATGGTGCGGCTGCCGAGCTTGTCCTTCAACCGCAGGATCCGGTACGAATTCCGCCGTCCATCGGGAAGCACTTTTGGCATCAGGAACAGGCCGAGCCCGCGGCCGCCGGCCACCGCGCCCTCGGGCCGGGCCAGCAACACGGCCAGTTCAGCGTCGACGTTCGAGCAGAACCACTTTTCACCCCACAGCTTCCAATCCTGGCCATCGCTGACAGCAGCGAGTTCGCCGGCGCCCACATCGGAGCCGCCGGTTTTCTCGGTCATGAACTGCGCGCACTTGAGCAGCGCGGCAGGATCCTGACTCCACATCCGTTCGAGATATCGCTGGCGCAGCTCATCCGTGCCGAAACGGCGCACCAGCTCCGAAGAACTGTCGGTGAGGTTGACCGGGCAAAGCAGGCCGAACTCGGCTTGCGCAAACAAATAATGGAATACGTATTTTGCGATCGGCGGCATCGGCGATGGCCAACCCAAGACGCCACCGCGATTGCACATCGCGTGCATGCCGAATTTTTCGAACGCGATGCTTTCCATCTCGCGATACGCCGGGTGATACTCGACCCACTCCTCGTCGCGGCCATAGCCGTCGCGCGGGTGCAGCACCGGCTGATGGCGCTCGGCCTTATCAGACAGGTCATGCAGCCGGCCTCCGGCGAGTTCGCCGAGTTCCGAAAGGTGCGGCGCGAGATGCGCCAGCAGTGATGCCTCCATGTAATGGGGCAAGAGGTCGCGCAGGCTTTGGTCGAGCGAATAATAGTTCAGCCCGCGACAGGTCGGCGCCAGTGCTCTGGAGCGCCGGGCTGCCGCCTCGCGGCCGGTCAGATCGACATGAATGGTCATGGGCATCTCCCTCGGCTCCGCCCGCCCGGGCCGCACCGGCCTGGACGAAACTTGCGGAAAATATCGGCGTATGAGCCGGGGAGCGTCCGTGCAAACGACTTCTTGGGTCGGGGGCTTGAGCCAGACTCAACGCTGCGGTTCCCCCGTTTGCCGGCCGTTCCTTTTGAACTAAGCTCCCGCGATGGCATCACGACGACTTCCTCCCTTGCATGCGGTGCGGGCGTTCGAGGCCGCTGCACGGCATTTGTCGATCACCCGGGCCGCCGACGAACTGAACGTGACCGTCGGCGCCGTGAGCCGGCACGTGCGCGCCCTGGAAGCGCGAATGGGGACCGCGCTCTTTCTGCGCGGCTCGCGCGGCCTGGTTCTCACCTCCGCAGGCAAGACCTTCGCCGATTCCGCCCGCGAAGCATTGGACCGGATCGCAGATGCCGCCGACGGCCTGCGGTTGCGGCGTTTCAGGCGGCTTTCGGTCGGGGTCTACGGCTTCTTCGTCTCGCGCTTCCTGCTGCCGATCTGGCCCACGCTCAATGCGGCCTATCCCGATCTGGAAGTCGACCTGCACACGAGCTCCAATCCGCTCGACCTTCTCGCCAGCCGTTACGATGCGGTGATCGCCGTCTCGGACGGACAGCCTCGCGCCGGGCTCGTCACCCATCCATTGATGCCGATTGCGACCGTGCCGGTCTGCGCGCCGCAATTCATGACGAGCGGCGCCGTGGATTTCGCAACCGTTCCTCTCCTGCATGCGCGGCCGCGCCCGGACGATTGGCGGCGGTGGCTCGATCACGCGCAATTCGCCGACGTGCCCGTGCAGGGCGGCAGCAGCTTCGAAAGCCTCGGCCTGACCATTGAAGCCGCCGCCGCCGGCATGGGCGTCGCCATCGCCATCGACGGCCTTCTCGCGCCCGACCTCGCACGCGGCAATCTCGTCAAGGCCCATCCAACCGTTCGCCCGACGCGCCGGCAGTTCGTGCTCGAATACGAGCAGCGTATGGCTGACGATCCCGCCCTGACCGCCTTCGTCGCCTGGCTGAACAATGCGCGTGGCCAGCAAGCGCCGAAGAAGCCCGCCGCGAAGAAGACTGCGATGAAGGCAGGTTCAGAATACGCGCGTTGAGTTTCACTCAAGGCGCGTTCAAAACGGCTCGAATATTTCGGCTTTGCGGATGAGACGTAGACGGGTAGCGAACGCGCGGCACCCTTGCATCAAGTATCATGGCTCACTGCGATCCGCCGTTCCGGCCGCCGGATATCTTCACGCTCGCCGTATGAACCGAACTCGCGCAAGATCTTGTCTCTGTCCTCGGACGAGATGACCGATCTGGGCGCGAACCGGCTGGCCTTTTTCTCGAGCAAAGCGTGCCGAAAGCCAAATCGGCAGATCACGCTATCCAGACTCTCATCGTTGCGCCGAAGGCGGCGGCCATGAAAATCCATCCACTTCTCGATCCGCTGCAAGCTCAGGCGCCCAAGGCCAGGCTGCCCAAGGAGTTCGCCCCTGGTATGGAGCGACGCAATCTCGAGAAGGTAGTTGATGCGCGTGGATGGTTCCTTGCTGACGAGCCCCGCGTGGTGACTGCGAACCAGTATGGTTGCAATTCGCTCCGGCAGATAGCCATCGATATGCTGCTCGAGAGGGACGGATTTTATCATGACCGGTTCCACGTTGAATATCTGCCGATGCGATTGAGAATGAATCTATCAGTACCGCAAGCGCACGCGATCTCGGCTTGTCTCAGTTAGATGGATTCTAAGTCAGATCACCTCGACACGGCCTGTATACACCCGGGGGTTGCAGACGGTTGCACATTGGTCGATAAGCCCGTGGACATGGCCAACTCCCTGAAGGCTCGACAAGGACCATTTGCCGCATCGCTTTCAATGGCGCATGCAAGCGTCTCACTCGCGTGGTCGATCGCCGTGAAATGCGCGACTCCGCAGGATCAATTGCGGGTGCGATGCTTGGGCGATGCGGATATCACGAGGCCGGTCGGGCCGTTGGAACCGGAAGAAATTCTTTTCTGGCTGGCAGCGATACCTCCATCGCAGGAGATCGCTGCCGGCGAACCCGGCATGCTCAGCGTCGAGCGAGCTGCGAAGGTGCTCGATGCCGATGAGACCGATCGCATGGGGCGATTTCTGCACATCGAAGATCGAATGAGCTATCTGGCTGCGCATGCGGGCGTTCGCCTCATGCTTGGCGGGCTTGTCGGTCAACCGGCCGAAGCGCTGCGGTTTCAACCATCGGAGCATGGCAAGCCCATGCTCGTTGCTGGTCCAGTGGAGATCGACTTCAGCCTGAGCCACGCGAGGGGCTCTGTCGCCGTTGCAGCGGCCCGCATGCCGATCGGCGTCGATATCGAACCGCGGCGGGAAATCGCCGATATGGATTCGGTCGCCGAAATCGTCCTGGCGGCCGAAGAGCGGGAGGTTCTTCGGAACGCTCCCGCGGCGCTTCGGTCCCGGCTCTTTCTTCGCTACTGGACCCTCAAGGAAGCCTTGCTGAAGGCGGCCGCCCTCGGATTCACGATAGCTCCGAACACCGTGATCGTCGACGCAGGCCCGTCACCTGCCGTGCTGTCGGTGCCGGCCGCGCTTGGATCAGCCGCGCAGTGGCGGCTCATCGCGCCCGCCATCTGACGCCCTACGCGATGAGCTCGCGGCGTGAAATCGTCGAAAGCAGCGATTCTGCGATTTCCTGCGAGCGCGTGGCAAGAACGGAGAGCAGCGTGTCGCTCAGGCCGTGAGAGGCCTCCGAATATCCCTGCAGATGGATTTGCGGCCGAAACGCCGGGGTGGTGACGAGCTTGTAGTTGCGGTCCAAGACGGTGTCGCGAATGTAGCGCTGGATCGGCTCCAGAAACGCGTGCGGCGTCTCCCGGTCATAGCCCGTCGCCAGGATGACGGCATCGTAGGTGGATCGGCGCTTTGCACCGCCGAACTTGTCAACTGTGCCGATCTCGATGCCTTCAGGTGCGGCATCGATACTCACTATTTCGCTACGCGGATGCAACGCGATCCCTGTCGTGCCGCTGACGCGCTGCTGGTAGAGCAATCGATACAACTGATCCAGGAGGTCGGCATCGACCACCGCATAGTTCGTGTTCCGGAAGTTGCGAACGATCGCGTCTCGCCGCTCGGCGGGCTGCGCATAGATGAAATCGGTGTAATCAGGATTGAAAATCTCGTTGACGAACGGGCTGCTGTCGGACGGCTTCAAGGCATGGCCGCGAAAGATCAGATCAATGCTCGCGTCCGGAAATCGTCCGCGAAGGTCGACCGTCACCTCGGTCGCGCTCTGCCCTCCCCCGACCACGGCCACGCGCGCGGCCTTTCCAATGAGGCCGATGTCATCGACCGTGTCGAGATAGCGGCTGGAATGCAATAATCTCGGATCATCGGCGATCTCTGCAAACACTTGTGGGATATACGGTCGCCCTCCCACCGCGACCACCAGGTTCCTTGCAAGCCGCACCGTTTCCCCGCCGGCGAGTGTCCGTGAATGAACGCGCAAGGACGTCACCGACTGCCCGACCGTCACCGGCTTGATGGCGACGATGGTCTCGCCGTAAGCCGCCTGAGACTTGAACTGGGCTGCTACCCACCGCAGATAGTCGTTGAATTCAATCCGGCTCGGATAGAACGTTCGGCAGTTGATGAAATCCTGCAAACGGCCGCGCTTGTGCAGATAGTTCACGAACGTGAACGGACTGGTCGGATCACGCAACGAAACGAGGTCCTTGAGAAACGAGATCTGCATGTCGCTGCCTGGAAGCAGCATGCCGCCGTGCCAGGTGAATTGCGGCTGCTTCTCCACGAACAGAGCGGCGCATTTCAGACGTGATCTTCTGGCGGATTCATCCAATGCGATCGCAAGCGCAAGATTGGACGGCCCGAATCCGACGCCGATAACGTCGTGCTCGATCGCAAACTGGTGAGACATGAGCTGCGCTCCGTTCGGGCGTTAGGACGTGGTCGCCGGGCTGGTAGCTGCCGGCAGCCACAGCCGGTCACCAAAGAAGCGTTCGCGCAACAGCATCACGAGCGTGGCCCGCTTGTGCGGAAAATCGAAGTTTTTGATCTTTGCGAATCCCGAGACTTCCAGATTGCGGAGTTGCTGCGCATGCGCCGCCGCCGGCTCGCCGACGATTCGTTGTGTTCGACAGTCGTCCAGGAACATGTAGTGCATCAGTGATGGCAGCCAGGCGCTGATATAGCGGCGCCCGCGATAGGCGTCCTCGCCGACGACGACATGCCAGCCGCGATCGTAATCGTCGGCATCGTAGAACGGCGCGATACGATTCTCCTTGGCCCAGTAGAGCTCGAAATAGCCAAACGGCTCGTCGTCGAAGCAGCCGATGAGCGGCAGCATGTGCGGGTCCGCCAGGATACCGGAGAGATAACGCCGATGCTTTTCGAGATCGCCCGCTTCGTTCCAGAACGCGTCGACACGGGGATCGTTCATCCACCGGTGCAGCAGATGCAGGTCACCGTCCGTGTTGGCGACGCGAAAGGAGATAACTTCGGCGAGCCAGGGTATGAAGCGGGCATAGACTTTTCCCACCGGCTTTGGCGAACGTCGCGGATGGCGCTTGCCGTCCGTCATGACGTGGAGTTGCGGCAATGGCGGCCGTCCGGCATTGACCAGCCAATTGTCCCGCCGCTGCATGATCAGTTCGGGAAGCAGCACGAGGTCTGCCCCCGCCATGAGAGCGAGACCGTGGTTCATCAGCTCGCGCGCAAGCTCCACGCTGGCTGAATCCAGCACAAGCCGGTCGAGACTCGGCCGCCATCCAAAAATGGCTTCAGCCGCCGCCGAAACCGCCGAGATCGCCAGTTGCGGATCGTCGGGAGCGGTCAAGATTTTCAGGTGATCGAGCCGTTCATCGAGACACAGGCGCATCACCGTCGTGATGCCTACGGCAACGCGGATATCTCCACCGCCGTCTTGAACGACGGTCATGGAAAAATCCGGCCCAATCGGGAATGCGCGAGGCCCAGTCGCGGAGCTCGAAGCTTTGTTCATCCGGCCCTCGCATCGCAAACGTGGTTGCTTGAAACAGCACGCGATCTTGACGCGCGCCTTGCGGTGTAAAGCACTCGCGTACAGGATGACAAGAAATGCAGGCACACGCAGTTTAGATTTCTTACAAATCTGACAAAACGGCGTCGCGAAAGACATCGCACGCGTTCCCCGGCGCGCCTCTCGAAAGAGCCTGAACTTCGACGCAAATCTTCCGGAAGAATAAAATAGCTCTAAAGAGAGGCGTCAGTTGGAACCGATGACGACTTGATGATGTCATGGGTCTTCGCATCGCCCGCGACAATCTTGCCGTGCCGCAGTCGCACCAGATGATCTGCCACGCCGAAATAACGGTCATCATGTGAGATCACGATGATCGTCTTGCCCATACGTTTCAGGTCCGGCAGCAGTTCCGTGTAGAAGATATGCCGGAAGGCAGGGTCCTGATCCGCGGCCCACTCGTCGAACACGAGTACCGGCCTCTCCTCGAGCCAGGCATTCATCAATGCCAGCCGCTTGCGTTGACCGGTCGACAGGTCCGTCGTCGTAAACACGCCGTTCTCGACCGAGACCTTGTGCGCGACCTCCAACCGCTCCAGATAGCGCTCCGCGACGTCAGGCACCATTCCCGCTCCCTGCAGAAGATCTTCGAACAGGTAATAGTCGGAAAAGATGGTCGTGAAGAGCTGCCGGTAATCATCCCGCGTTTCCGTCACGACGGGCATACCGTCGCGAAGCAGCGTACCGCTCTGTGGAGCGTAGAGACCCAGCAGCAATTTGATCAGCGTGGTTTTTCCGCTTCCGTTTTCACCGACAATGAAAACGATGTCCCCTTGCCGGACGTGCAGGTCAATCGGTCCGAGAACGAAGGGGTTGCTGCCGGGCACCGCGCGAAAGCCGTACGATACGCCACGGAGCTCGATCGATTCGATCCCGCCTGATCCATCCGGCGCGGCCGAGGGCGCGGCCAGCAAGCCCTGCTCGGGCGTCGCGAACTGCTCCGAAAGCTCGGCGATCCGCTTCATCGCCACCTGGGCGCGGCCCAATGCCGGCAGGATGCCGATCACCTGATCGATGGGCCCCCGCATATAGAGCAGCACCAGGACGAAGCCGCTGGAGACGGCCGCCGGACTGTCAGGCCAGAGGAACGGACGCAACGTCAGCGCGACGCCGATCACGACGAAAAACAACATCGTACCCAACGCCCGCGCGGTCACAAAGAGGTTGATCGATTTGATCTGCACCGCGCTGATCCGGTCGACGGTGCGCGGAAGCTGGTCGACATAGACGCGCTGACGGCGGGCACGGTTCAGGCGCAGCTCCTTCGCGCCCTCGGCGATCGCGCGGTAGTGCTTCTGCAATTGGTCTTCCGAATCGCGGGCGACGTTGAAGCCCTGAACGCCGCGCGTTCGCGCATAGGCATGCGCGAGCGAGCCGAGAACGATGACCAGCCCCGTGATCAGGAAAAGCGGCCACGATAGCACCGCCAGATAAACCATGCAGCCAAGCGTGATGACGACGGACACGAAGAAGGAGGAGAAGAAGAACGCGAAATCGCTGATGGTGTCGACGTCATGAGTGAGGACCGGAATCAATCGATGCGTCCGGTAGATTTCGAGCTGGTCGATCGGAGCGGCCAAAATTTTCGCGGCGAGCGACTTGCGCAGCTCGGCGATGATCCGCTGCCCAACATAGTTGGCGCTGATATCGGCGCCGATCGAGCCGATCAGGATCAAGAGACACAGGCCCGCAAACGCGAACAGCAGCGTTGTGACGTCGTCTTGCGACGCGTAAAGTCCGCGATTGACGACCGCGAGCAGTCCCGCAACGCTGGCGCCACCGACAACGCCCAGAACGGTGCCGCCCAGCACGATCGGCCAGTAGGGCCGCAGGAGATGCAGAATCTGCGCCGTCAGGCCGCTTCGTGGATTCATCATGAGTGCCGCGCTTGAGTAGAGCTGAAGCGAACCTACACGGCCCGTCGTAATACGAATAGCCTTGCGGGAGTGATGCGAATACACGATGGCAGCATCGCTCTTCCAGAGCTTATTTTTCGGCCTCTTTCGATTGATTCTAATTTGTGATCGGCAACGCGTTTAATAAAATGCGAGTAGTAGAGCCTTTGCGTCGCAGCCGGCGAGCGAGTAGGACATGGATCCACTAGCGACATGGATTCGATGTCGGGCTGCGATATCCGGAAATCGAAGCGTGCGCAGGCCAGCATCGGGCAGGCCCGACTGGAGAAATGACTTTGGATTCGCTTGTTTCCGAAACCCGCATCCCGATTGCTGATGCCGCCAGCCTTGCTGCCCGAATGATCGATCATCTCGCCGAGCATGATATCGCCTTCGAGGACCAAGGTGGCCTGATGGTGGCGAAGCTGCCGTTTGGAACCAGTTCGCTGGCCGTCGAGGCCGAGGCGCTCAAGATCCGCGTCGAGGCCAACGACAAGGGCAATCTGGAAATGCTGCGCTCGGTCGTCGCTTCCCACGTCATCGAGTTTGCCGGCGAGGAGCCGCCGACCATCGTCTGGTCCGGCCACGAATCCAACGGCGGCACGCTGGCCAACTTCCGCGAGGTGCGGCTGAAGGCAGCGATCGACCTGACACCCCGCATGCGCCGGCTGACCTTCACCGGCAACGACATCGCCCGCTTCGTGAACGACGATGACCTGCACGTCCGCCTGTATTTTCCGCCGGAAGGCCTCGCCAAGCCTGAATGGCCATGGCCCGCCCCCGACGGGCGCATCCTGTGGCCGGAACCGGACCGCAGACCCATCACCCGCTACTACACGATCCGCCGCATCGACCTGCAGGCTTGCGAGATCGACATCGATTTCGTGGTCCACGATCATGCCGGACCGGGCTCGGCTTTCGCCCTCAATGCGCAAACCGGCGCCATTTGCGGCATGGCCGGTCCACTCGGACGTGGCATTCGGCCGGCGCGCTGGTTGCTGCTGGCGGGCGACGAGACCGCCCTTCCCGCCATTGCGCGAATTCTTGAGATGCTGCCAGCGACGGCAACCGGCGAAGTCTTCATCGAAGTCGCCGACCGGCTTGAAGAGGTTCCGTTGATCGCGCCAGCCGGTGTATCGATCCAATGGCTGCATCGCGGCGATCGTCCGGCCGGGACGACGCAGCTATTGGTCGATGCCGTCAAGGCCGTGCGATGGCCGGATCATCGCGAGGTCTTTGCATGGGTCGCGTGCGAAGCGCAGGCGCTGAAGACGCTGCGAAACCATCTGCGCGACGAGCGGAAGCTCGCCCGCGAGCAGCATCTTGCGGTCGCGTATTGGAGCCTGCGGCAGCCATGACGTCCCCGCATCCGCAGGCCGACGGGACGACATTCACCTCGCACCGCATTACCCCCGCAGGCACTTTCTCATGCATGTAGTTCGGCCAACCGAAATCGCGCAAGCCGCGCCCGATGCGGCCGCGCCCTTGTTCGAACTGGACCAGGTGGCCTTCGCTGTGGCGGGGCGCGCGCTGCTCGAACCGCTCACCCTGTCGCTTCCCGCGCGCAGCGTCGTCGGCCTGATCGGGCACAACGGCTCCGGCAAATCGACTTTGCTGAAGTTGCTGGCGCGGCAACAGCCAAGCTCATCCGGCACGATCCGTTTCGTGGGCCGCGCTTTACGCGAATGGAGCGATCGGGAATACGCCCGCAAGGTCGCCTATCTGCCCCAGCAGACGCCGCCCGCCGCCGGCATGCTGGTGAAGGAACTGGTGGCGCTCGGCCGCTATCCCTGGCATGGCGCGCTCGGCCGGTTCGGCGACACCGACCGCGACAAGGTTGCGGAAGCCATGGCGCTGACCCACATCGAGCCGTTTGCGGACCGGCTGGTCGATACATTGTCAGGCGGCGAGCGCCAGCGGGTCTGGATCGCCATGCTGGTTGCGCAGGATGCCGAATGCCTGCTGCTCGACGAGCCGACGTCGGCGCTCGACATTGCCCATCAGATCGAAGTGCTGTCGCTGGTGAAGCGGCTCGCGCGGGAGCGCAATCTCGGCGTGGTCGTCGTGCTCCATGACGTCAACATGGCAGCACGCTTCTGCAACGAGATCATCGCCCTACATTCGGGCAAGCTGATTTCGCGCGGCGCGCCGGACAAGATCATGACGCCTACCGAACTCGAAACCATCTACGGCATTCCGATGGCGGTGATGCCGTCTCCGGATCACAGCCATCTCATCAGCTTCGCACGGTGAGATCGCAAGTCATTCGGCGCTTCACCGTCTCATCCGCGCTGCGGGCGCAACAGCCAGAGCAGATAGGGCCCGGCGAGCATCATCGCGAAAATGCCGGCCGGCATCTGGAACGGAAATATCACCATTCGCCCGGCCCAGTCCGCAAACACCATCAGGATGGCTCCAATCAGCGCGGCCAGCGCCGTCTGATGAAGCGCGCGCTGCGCCCCCATCATCCGCGCCATATGCGGCGCGATGAAACCGACCAGGCTCAGCAACCCAACCATCAGCGTCGCGGTCGCCGTCAACAATGCGGTCAGCAGCATGATGATGATGCGGCTCCTCGCCATCGATATTCCAACCGAACGCGAGGCCGCCGAGCCGAGCGGCAGAATGTCGAGCCAGCGAGATAGCATCGGCACCATGATCAACAAAAGGGCCGCCGCGGCGGCAAGCACCGAGGCCTCGGCCGGACTGATCTGATAGAGCGAGCCGGTCAGCAACGACAGCAGCATGCCGATGCGCGGATCGCCGGTCGCCAGCGCCATGGCGACGATTGCGGCAAAAGCCGCGCTCATGGCGACACCGGCCAGCAGCACACGCTCCGGACTGAATTCGGACCGCCGGCTGAACAGCAGTACCAGCCCGAGCACGATGAAGGCTCCGATCCCGCCGCCCGCAATCTGCGCCACGCGGGTGTGGGAGGGAAGGAGATAGAGAAGAACGATCACGCCCATCGCGGCGCCGTAGCTGATCCCCATCACCTCCGGAGCCGCCATCGGATTTCCGGTCATGCGTTGCAGCAGCGTGCCCGCCACCGCCAGAGTGGCCCCCGCGGCCAACGCCGACACCACGCGCGGCCAGCGCCACGGCAGGAATTCCTGGATGCCGGCGAGACCACTCCAGCTCCAGCCCTCGGCGCCGACCCCGACTGCGAGTGCGACCCAGACCACGAGCAACAGCAAGGCCAGACCAAGCAGGATCACCCGCCAGGGATGCTCAAGACGTGGCGGAACGGATGGTGTGAGGTTTCCCACTGGAGCTGCGGACCGTAGCCGCGGCAGCAGCACCAGCAACATGGGCGCGCCGATCAATGCCGTGGCTGCGCCGGCCGGCATCTCGCGATAGCCCGGCGGAATCAGCAGCACAAGCTCGTCTGCCAGCCACAGCAAGCCAGCGCCGCAGAGCGGCGCCCAAATCAGCCGATCGCGGAAACGCCGCGCACCGGCAAGCATGGCGAGAGCCGGCCCGGTCAAACCGACAAAGCCCAATACGCCGACCACGCTGACGACCGAAGCGCTGAGAGCGATCGCAATGCCAAGCGCGCAGACCCGCGCGCCTGTCAGTCCGAGGCCGAGGTTGCGCGCGGTCTCGTCGTCGAAACCGAGCAAGGTCAGCGGGCGGACCATCGCCGCGATCAGCACGAACGAAATCAGAAACCGCGGCGCCAGGAACGCCGCATTGCTCCAGTCCTGCTGATTGAGATAGCCTGCGCCCCAGATGAACAGGCCGATCAGGTAGTCATGGTTGAGCAACACCAGGGCCTGGGTCGTCACGGCGCAGTAGTAGCCCACGATCAACCCGGCCAGCACCAGCACGACCGGCGATAGCGCACGTTTCCAGGTGAGGCCGAACACGCACAGGAACGCAGCGAACCCGCCGACCAGCGCAATCCACTCGCGGCCCAAAGCAAGCAGCGACGGCGCCCACAACGTCGTCACCGCCAGCGCGAGATAGGCGCCGTTCGAGACACCGAGCGTGGTCGGTTCGGCCAGCGGATTGCGCAGCACCTGCTGACAAACAGCGCCGGCAAGGCCCAATGCTGCGCCGGCCAATAGCGCCACCGCAATTCGCGGAAAGACGGTATAATGCACGAGCATCTGCTGCGGATCGTTGATTTCAGGACGCCACAGCACCGGCAACCACGCGTTGACGAGGCAGATATCCCGACAGATGCCGAACGGTCAGCGCAGCGGCCGCCGCAAACAATAAGCCGATCAGTATCGCAGGATGCATCTCGATCCCGGATCGGGCGGGCAGCGCGTCAACCTTGCTCATTGTTTTCCTGCGGCAAACGTTCGGCGAGAAGGCGTGCGAAGCGTTCAGCCGCCGGCACGCCGCCATAGAAGAATTGATTTCCCAGCACCGTCAGCCGCCCCGAGCGGAGGAACGGCAAGGTCCGCAGCACCGGGCTTGCGTTGAGCAAAGCTTCGATATCGGCAACCCGCGAACTCATCAGAACCAGCCGCGCATCCGGAACCGCAGCGAGCACTTCAAGGCCAACGCTGGTATGTCCCCACGGACCGCTCTGGCCGGTCCAGGCATTCTTCAACCCGAATTGACTGAGGACTTCCTGGTAAAGGCTGTTCGGCCCGAACACGAGTGCACGGTTACGCGCGATTTCGCTGACGAGGTACAGCGGCTTGTCGTTGCGGCCGCGAAGCTGGTCGCGGTAGCCGGTCATGGCGGCATCGAAGCGCGCCAGATAGGCCTCGCATGCGGCCTGCACGCCGAGACGCTGAGCCAGCTCCATCGTCGAACTGCGCGCTGTTTCAAGCGGATGGCGGCCGGGCTTGAAAATCGTAAAGACCTCGACCGGGGCAATCAGCTTGAGCCGGGGTATTGCGGCCGTGATGCTGGGATCGATGATGATAATATCAGGCGCAAAACTCTGCAGCAGTTCGAGATTTGGCTCCGAACGCAGGCCGATCTCCTGAACGCTTGACGGGACGGCCGGCTCGACGACGAGCCGGCTGTAACGCTCGATCTCCGGCACAACCAGCGGCACGACGCCGAGCGCCAGTATCGTCTGCGCGCAGGCCCAGCCGAGCGCGGCGATGCGGGGGCCTCCTTGCGGTGCGGCTTGAGCAAGCGCCATCGGCCAGCCACCTGCAACCACCCCGCCGCCGATGCCCGCGCCCGCTGCGAGAAGCGCGCGGCGAGACAGCTTGTAGTCGGAGAGTGAATTCTTGCTCATGGGGTGCGGCTCGGGAACGGCTTGCGGCGAGGCTGCGAGAGACGGGAGTTATGACATACCTTCATATGCCATAGCTTCATATGCTCTGTCTTTCCATGCCCGGCCGCTGCCTTTCGCCTGCGGCTCGAAAGGCGCTGGCCAGCGCCTGCCCGATCGCCGCCCGCGCCTGCAGAGCATCGGCCACGACATTGCCCATGCGCAGGAACTCGTGGATCATGCCCGGATAGATCTGCAGATCGACGGGAACGCCGGCGGCGCGGAGCCTTGCCGCGTAGTCGCGCCCTTCGTCCACCAGTGGATCGTATTCGGCAAGCACGATGAGCGCCGGGGGCAGCGCTGAGAGATCTTCCGCGGCCAGCGGCGCAAACCGCCAATCGTCGCGGTCTGAATCGTCGCGGAGATACTGCCCGAAGAACCAGTCGACGGTGCTTCGTTCCAGGAGATAGCCGGAGCCGTATCGTTCGTAGGAATTAGACGTTTGCCGGGAGCTCAGGCCGGGATAGGCGAGCACCTGGAGGACGGGCTGCGGCAGGTTTCGGTTCGCCCTTGCTTCGATGGCGAGCGCCGCGGCGAGCGTTCCGCCAGCGCTATCGCCGCCAACGGCGACGCGGCCGGCATCTAGTCCCGCAGCAGGTCCCTCGCGGCCGATCCAGGCCAGCGCATCGAGCGCATCCTCGAACGCGGTCGGAAACTTGTGCTCCGGCGCAAGCCGATAGCCGACCGACAGCACAGCCGCGCCGCTGTCTTCGGCGAGACCGCGGCACAATGGCTGATGTGAGTCCAGGCTTCCGACGACAAAACCGCCGCCGTGCATATAGAGCAGGACCGGTGTTGGATTGCGACGGCTCGGCTCCTGCTTCGCGTAGAGCCGCGCGTCGATCGTGGCTCCATCGCGCGTCGGCAGCGCGAGGTGGCGCTCATACGCGAGCGCCGGCGGATCGACGTCGAGCAACGGCGAGGATGCTTCGAAATCAGCCCGTGCCTGGACGGCCGTCAATTGCGGAAACGGAATGCGTGATCCGCTTTCGGTGCCGGCCTGCACCATCTCGAGCAGTGCGGCGATATCGGGATCAAGGCTCATGCGAATATTCACTCCGCAGGTTCCGGCACCGTGTCCTGCGACGCCGCCGATGCCGTCTCCGGCACGAGCAGGCCGCAGATCTCATCGAGCAAGCCGGCATCTTTGAGGATCGTGAAGTGGTTGTCTCCGACAACGCCGCGGTCAATGGCGTCAGGCAGTTGCGTCTCCAGCCGATCGCGCTGCGTCAGGTGGCCCGACGTCCACCAGCACAATGGCTTGACCGCAAGACGGCGCGGCGGCGCGGCATTCTGCGTCAGGGACTTGAGGTGCCGGCCGACTGCGAAGGCTGCTGACAGGTCGTCGACACCAAGCAGCAGTGTGTCGTCCGTCGATGCTTCCTCCCCCAATATCTGTGCGACCAGACGTCGGACGCTCTCGGATGTCTCCGGCATGCCTGCGGCCTTCGCCTCCTCCACATGCAAGCTGATACGAACGGCTGCCGCGTGCGGAAGAACGGCCGACAGCAATCCCGCGAGATCATCGGCCCAGTGGGCTGCCGCTGCCTGCCGCTCCGATCCGCCGTGTTGCCGCAGCACAAAGCTGTCGACCATCAGGAGACAGTCGACAAGTTCACCGCACCGTTCGAGTTCGGCTGCAACAAGCGTGACGAGTAGGCCTCCGAGCGACCAGCCGATCAAACTATAGGGACCGTTTGGCTGAACCCGCCTGATCTCGTTCGCATAATCCGCCGCCATCGCTTCGAGCGACCGATCGCTCCACGAGCTGTCAACCAGCATCCTGGACTGCAGCCCGATCACCTGCCGGCGTCCTTCGAGGCGGCGCGCCAGCGGCCCATAATCGAAAACAGTGCCGAAGCCGCCATGCACAGAGAATACCGGATGCACGCCATCAACCGCGGCATTCAGCGGAAGCAGCGCTGTCGGCGGCGCAGCGGCGGGCGCCGGGGAAACGTTATCCGCGAGCAGCGCGCGGATCGTCGGCTTCTGCAGGAGATCGCGCAGCTTGATCTCGAGGCCAAACGTCTTGTCCTGCCGCAGCCGGGCCACGACCTTGAGGCTGAGAATCGAATTGCCGCCGAGCTCGAAGAAATTATCGGTGACGCCGACCTGCGGCAGCTTGAGGATGTCGGCCCACAGCCGCGCCATCGCGGTTTCGGCCGGCCCTTGCGGAGCCACGAAGCTTCGCCCAGCCGAGTCGGGGGCCGGCAGCGCGCGCCGGTCAACCTTGCCGCTCGACAACACCGGCAGCCGCTCAAGCACCATGATCCGCGGCGGCACCATATAAACAGGCAAGGTCTGCTTCAGGAACGAGGTCAATCTATCGACCAGAGCCTCGGCAGCATCTCCCGCTGCGTTCTTTGCCGCCTTCGGCGCGACATAGGCGACGAGTTGGTTTCCGGCTGCGCCCGCTGGCGCCACCACGGCGGCCTGTTCGATCTCCTCGTGACGAAGCAGGGAGGTCTGGATCTCTCCAAGCTCGATCCGGAAGCCGTTGACCTTGACCTGATCGTCGCTGCGGCCGAGATATTCGACGGTACCGTCCTCGCGCCAGCGCGCGAGGTCACCGGTCCGGTATAGCCGCCCGCCTGGCACCGCAGAGAATGGATCGGGCACGAAACGCTCGGCAGTCATGCCGGCCTTGCCGTAATAGCCGCGCGCCAGTCCGAAGCCGCCTAGATAAAGCTCACCGGCGACACCGGCGGGAATGATATTGAGCGAACTATCGAGGATGTACCCGCGGCGGTCGCCGACCGGCACCCCTATCGGCGCATACGGCGTCTCGCATTCGGATGCGCCATCGACCTTCCAGACCAGTGGCGTAACGACGGTCTCGGTCGGGCCGTAGCCATTGATCAGAATCCGCGGCTTCAGAACGCGCCTGACCTTGTCGAAGCCAGCTTTCGGCATCGCCTCGCCACCGAATGAGTAGAGCTTGACCGGCGGCGGATTGCCCGCCTGCTCGACCGCCTCCGCGACCTGCTGCAGATAGGCCGGCGGCAATCCGATATGGCTGACACGATGCGCGTGCAGGTTCTCAACCGTCTGCTCCGGCGTCCACAATTCGGCGTCCCGCATCAAGAGACGCGCGCCATGCGACAAGACCGTCAGCCAGCGTTCGTGGGCACCATCGAAGGCAAGCGACAGGAAGTGCAACTCGCACGAGCTCTCGTCGATCTCGTAAAGCCGGCCCGTGACATGACAGTGCATCGCGAGCGGCCCATGGGCGACGGCGACGCCTTTTGGCGTTCCCGTCGAACCGGACGTGTAGATCAGATAAGCGAGATTCTCGGGATGCAGCTCCGGTTGCGGCGCATGCTCCCGGCCGGCATCGAAATCGAACGTCGCAAGGGAGACTCTCTCGACACCCTCGATGCCTTCCCGGACATCGAGCTGTCCCGTCAGCAGGAACGAGATCCCGGCATCGCGCATGACAAAGGCGCGCCGCTCGGCCGGAATCTCCGGATCGAGCGGAACGTAGGCCCCGCCCGCCTTCAGTACGGCCAGCAGCGCGACCATCGTAGCCTCGGTTCGCTCGACCACGACGCCAACGCGCTGCTCAGGCTTCAACCCGCGGCCGATCAGGTGATGGGCAAGACGGTTGGCCCTGGTATCGATCGCCCCAAATGAGAGCGTTCTGCCGCCGATGGTAAGCGCTGTCCGTTCCGGATGACGCCGCGCGTGGGCGCTGATCGACTCGTGAACCAGCGGCAATTCGGCCGCCGACGTCGCGTGGCGATTGCAGTTTTCGGCGAGCGCGGCGTCGACCGCCGTGACCGGATCGATATTGCCGAGCAACGCCGACGCGTCGCACGTCAGCACTTCAAGCAGACGCTCGAACTGCGCCTTGATCTGCCCCGCCTGTGCCGCGGTGAAATGGCTCGGCATATAGGTGTACTCGACCTGAAGCGTGTCCTCGACGAGTACCGACAGGTCCATCGGATAGTTCGTCACGTCGACGTTCCTGAGGCCGCCGAACTGCAGCGAGCCGCCGCCCTCGTGCATGCTGCGTTCGATCGGATAGTTTTCGAACACGATGATGCTGTCGAACATCGCCTGACCGGCGCGGCCGGCCCAGCTCTGGATATCGTAGAGCGGCGTATGCTCGTAATCCCGGATCGCCGAATTGCGATCCTGAAGCGCGCGCAGCCATTCTCCCACCGTGCTCGCGGACGGCGGCGTTTCGATCACGGGCAGCGTGTTGATGAAGAGCCCGAGCATCTGCTGCGATCCGTCGAGACTGGCTGGCCGGCCGGCGACCGTAACGCCAAACGTCACGGTCTGCTGGCCGGTGTAGCGTTGCAGCAGCAACGCCCAGATGCCTTGAACGACGGTATTGAGCGTGATCCGTTCACGCCGCGCGAACGCTTTCAGCTCCGCGGTCGCCGTCTCTCCAAGCCGCGTGTAGCAGCGCTCGTGGCCGGATGGCTGGTGACGGCGGGCGCCGAAAGCGTCCGCCAGTTGCGTCGGCTCGTCGAACGATTTGAGCTGTTCACGCCAGAAAGCTTCGGCAGCCTTGGCGTCCTGCGCCAGCAGCCAGGCGATGTAGTCGCGGTAACGCGTCGGGTTCGCCGCGGGCGCGCCGCCATAATAGCATTCCAGAACTTCCCCGACGAACCTTGCCGAACTCCACCCATCCATCAGGATGTGATGATAGGTCCAGATCAGGCGGTAGAGATCGTCTTCGAGGCGCAGCAGCCGCACGCGCTGCAGCGGCGGCGTCGAAAGATCGAACTCGGCGGCGCGTTCGCCGGCAAGCGCCGCCGCAATCCGGTCCTCATTGATGGCTTGTCCGCGCCAGTCTTCCTGTTCGAACGGCGCGACGGCCTCGCGATAGACGGCTTGCAGCGGAGATCCGGCAAGCTCGCGCCACAGGAATCCGGTCCGGAGCATCTGATGGCGTGTGGTCACCTCGCGCCATGCTGGGTCGAGACGCTCCGCATCAAGTCCGCGGATTTCAACGCTGACCTGGTTGACGTAGACGCCGCTGCCGGCATCGCGCAGGCTGTGGAATAGCATGCCCTGCTGCATCGGCGACAGCGGGTAGATGTCCTCGATGCGGCTCCGGTCGAGATCGAGCCGATCGAGCTGTTCGCTGGTCAAACCCGAAAGTGAGCCGCGCGCCGATGCCGGAGTGTCATTGTTCGGGCTGACGTCGCGGGACAACGCGGCCAATGCTTCGATCGTCTGGTGCCGGAAGACATCGCGCGGCTCGATCGATACGCCTTCGCGGCGCGCGCGGCTCACCATCTGCAGCGAGATGATCGAGTCGCCGCCGAGCTCAAAAAAATTGTCGGTGACGCCGACGTTAGGCTGTTTGAGCAGATCGGCCCAGATCGCGGCAAGCGCCGCTTCCACCGGCGTGCGCGGTGCCACATGCTCGGTTGATGTCGCGAGCTGGTCCGGGGCGGGCAGCGCCTTGCGGTCGATCTTGCCGTTCGGCGTCAGCGGCAGCCGGTCCAGCACCACGATCCGCGCCGGCACCATGTAGTCCGGCAGCAGCGACGACAGCGCGGTCTTGAGAGCTGTCCCGTCCAACGACGCCGCGCCGCTGACATAGCCGACGAGCTGGCGGGTAGCGCCGACCTCGCGCGCCACCACCACCGCCGAGCGCACGCCAGCCTGCGCCAACAGCCGCGCCTCGATCTCGCCGAGTTCGATCCGAAAACCGCGGATCTTCACCTGGTGGTCGGCGCGGCCGATATATTCGATCACGCCGTCGGCGCGCCACCGCGCCACGTCGCCGGTGCGGTAGAGCCGCGCGTCTGGCGGGCCGAACGGATCGGGGATGAAGCGCTCCGCCGTCAGCGCGCCGCGCTGCCAGTAGCCGCGCGCCAGGCCCGCGCCGCCGATATAGAGCTCGCCCGCAACGCCAACCGGCGCCAGGTTGAGGTCGTTGTCGAGGATGTGCAACGTGGTGTTGCCGATCGGGCCGCCCAGCACCGGACGATCGTCCTTGGCATCGAGGCGGTGGCGGGCCGACCACACCGTGGTCTCGGTCGGGCCGTACAGGTTCCAGACCTCGCCGGCCCGCGCCACCAGCCGCCGCGCCAGATCCGGCGGCAAGGCCTCGCCGCCGCACAGCACGCGGCAGCTTGGGGGCAGTGATGGGCCGTCATGATCAAGCAGCATCCGCCAGGTCGAGGGCGTCGCCTGGATCATCGTGACGCCGTGCTTCGCTACTATCGACTTGAGGCGCGAGGGATCATGCGCGGCGGCGCGATCGGCCAGCACCACGCATGCCCCGAGCGTCAGCGGCAGCCACAGTTCCAGCACCGCGATGTCGAACGACAGCGAGGTCAGGCCGAGCACGCGATCCTGGGCCGTTATGCCCGGCTGCTCCGCCATGGTTGCCAAAAAGTTTATCACCGCATCATGGCGGACCATCACGCCCTTGGGCAGGCCGGTCGAGCCGGAAGTGAAGATCACATAAGCGAGGTTCTCGGGATGGACCGCGACGTCGAGGTTCGCCGCATCACCGCTCTCGCCATCTCCGTCCTGCTGCTCGTCGAGCAGCCACGCCTCGGCGCCGGTCTCCTTCAGCACGGGCGCAAACTGCTCAAGCAGCGTCCGTTGCGTCAGCACCAGCGCCGCGCCGCTATCGCGCAGCATGTGCGCCAGCCGTTCCGCCGGGTAATCCGGATCGAGTGGCAGATAGGCCCCGCCCGCCTTCAGCACCGCCAGCAGCGCGACCATCATCTCAACGCCGCGCTCCAGCGCCAGCCCCACCACCGCGTCAGTTCCGACGCCGCGATCGCGCAGCCGGCGCGCCAGCCGATTGGCGCGCACGTTCAACACGCGATAACTCAGCTCCTTATCGCCAAACACCAGGGCCACCGCATCAGGAGATTGATCGACCAGTGCCTCGAATTGCTCGACAATTCCCCGGCGCGGCTCATCGCGGCGCGTGTCGTTCGCCCGGGAGAGCAGCGCATCATCGGCCGGATCGCTGGCCGCGATCATGCCGACGGGCCGATCGGCATCGATACTCAACGCGTCCATCAACTGCACAAAAGCGCACTGCAGCCGCGCGATCTGCGCCTCATCAAAATGCCTGCGCTGATAGTTGAAGACCAGCCGCAACCGGTCATCGATGCCGACACTGGCGAACAGCGGATAGTTGCTGGTCTCGACGATCCTGGTCTCGCCGACACGGATCTGTCCATCTTTCCCTATCAGCGCGTGGTCGACCGGGTAATTCTCAAACACCAGGATGCTGTCGAACAGCGGCCGCCCAGGACGTCCCGCCAGGCGCTGGATCTCGTAGAGCGGCGTCCAGCCGTATTCGCGCAAGGTCAGATTGCGATCCTGCAACTCGCGCAGCCATGCGCCGACTTTCTGCTGCGGACCGACATCGTCGATAACAGGCAAGGTGTTGATGAACAGGCCCACCATATCCTCTGCGCCGGCCAATTCCGGCGGCCTGCCTGATACGGTGACGCCGAAGCAAACCGTTCCCTGCCCCGTATATTGCCGTAGCAGTTGCGCCCAAGCCGCTTGCACGAGCGTGTTCAGCGTCACACGCTCGCGCGCAGCAAATTGCTGCAGACGTTCAGTCGCCGCAACATCCAGCTCCAGCGTGAGCATGCCGTGACCGGGCGACTCCGCATCTGCATGTTCGGTCGGACCACCTGCCAGGAAGCTCGGTTCTTCCAGCTTTGCCATGGCATTGCGCCAGAACGCCGCCGATGCATCGCCGTCCCGGCTCTGCAGCCAACCGATGTAGTCGCGATAGCGACGCTGCAATGCAGGCAGCCGGCCGTCGCCATTGTGCTGCATCACCTCGGCGATCAGCCGCGCCGAGCTCCATCCGTCGAGAAGGATGTGATGGTGCGTCCAGATCAGCCAATGACGATTTTCTCCGAGCCGGATCAACCGCACCCGCTGCAGGGGCGGCTTCGACAGGTCGAACCCTTCGACCCGTTCACGCAGCGAAACTTCGCCCAGCGCAGCCTCCAACTGGGACGGCTCGGACGCCGCGGCTCGCGCGCGCCAGTCCTCCTCGACGAACGGCACCTCAGCCCGACGATAGACGATCTGTTGCGGCGAGCCTGCCAGGTCGCGCCAGACGAAGCCCGTTCTCAGCACCGCATGGCGATCGCTGACCGCCTGCCAGGCGCGATGGAGCTTTCCGGCATCGAGGCCGCGCACTTCCGCAGCGACCTGATTGACGTAAAGCCCACTCTCGCCGTCGTG
The DNA here is from genome assembly GCF_036924575.1 of Bradyrhizobium sp. AZCC 1577. NCBI lineage: Bacteria > Pseudomonadati > Pseudomonadota > Alphaproteobacteria > Hyphomicrobiales > Nitrobacteraceae > Bradyrhizobium > Bradyrhizobium sp. AZCC 1577. Next base: position 2,764,210 of record NZ_JAZHRQ010000001.1, on the reverse strand, counting down.
CATGGCATGGAACAGCATGCCCTGCTGCATCGGCGACAACGGATAGATGTCCTCGATCTCTCGCCAATCCAACTCCAGCCTGTCGAGATCGGCCTGGCCAAGTCCTGACAGTGCCACGTCCGACGGCGTCACGCCGCAGGCGCCGCTGGTGCAGTGATCGACCAGTTCGCGCAGCGCCGCTTCGTACAGCCCAGCCAGTCGCTCGATCGTCTCGCGCCGATAGCGCTTGCGACCGAAGCCGAACGAAAGCCGCAACTGGCCTTCGCGCACGGTGCCGTTCACGCTGAGCCAGCGCCGCAACGGGCTCGATGCGTCACGCGAGGGGCCCGCGCTCTCCGATGCCATGGCGAACAATGCCGCGTCTTCAACGCCGCCGTCGATCTGGCCGAGATAGTTGAAGGCAAGCTTCGGCTCGGCAATGTCAGCCAGCGCCGCGCGCTGCTCTTCGGAGCCGAGATAGCGCAATACGCCATAACCGAGTCCCCGGCCGGGAATGCCGCGAAGTTCCTCCTTCACGGTCTTGATGAGTGACGAGGGGTCCTGTGACCCGCCAGCCAGCCGCACGGGAAACGCGGTGGTGAACCAGCCGACGGTGCGCGAGATATCGAGATCGCCGAACAGGTCCTCGCGGCCGTGGCCTTCCAGCTCGACCAGCACATCGTCCTGTCCGCTCCATTGCCGGACAGCGCGTGCAAGGCCGGCGAGAAGAAGATCGTTGATCTGCGTACGATAGGCGGACGGCGTGTCCGTCAGCAGGCGCTGCGTCAATTCCCGCTCGAACGTGAGCAAGACTTCATCGGCATCGGCGACATAGTCGCTGCCGCCGTGATCGTCGTCGCAAGGAATATCCGCATTCGCACGGCGATCGATCCAATAGGACAATTCAGTCGCCAGTTCGGGCGATGCTGCATGATCTTGCAGCCGCTTGCCCCACACGGCATAGGCGTGGCTCTTCGGCGGAAGCGCAACCGCGGCGGCGCCGTTCACTAGCTGGGCATAGGCGGCGGCGACGTCTTCCAGCAGAACCCGCCACGACACGCCGTCGACCACCAGATGATGGATCACGATCAGAAAACGCTGAGTGCCATCGGCGACGTCGATCCCGACCGCCCGCAGCAGCGGTCCCCTCGATATCGAAAGACTTGCCTGCACTGATCCTGCCAACGCCGTCACGGCTTCCCCGTCGGCCGCGCTTCGTATCCAAAGTAAATCGCCGGCGGCGGGTGTGGCACCATGCGCCGCGCGCCACGTCCCTTCGGCTTCCTCGAAGCGAAGCCGCAGCGCGTCATGATGGTCGATCACGGCTGCCATCGCGCGCCGCATCATTTCCCAATCGAGACGATCCCTCGGCCGCAGCAGCACCGCCTGGTTCCAGTGATCGCGCTTTCCTGCGTTCTCCGCAAAGAACCGCGCCTGGATCGGCAGCAACGAATGCGGGCCAGTGACCTGCCCCTGATCGGCGAGCGCTTCGCTGCGTTGCTCGGCACGTGCAGCCAGCGCCAGCGCTTCGAGCGTTTGATGCTGAAACACGTCGCGCGGTTCGATCAGGTAACCGGCGCGGCGGGCCCGGCTTACCATCTGCAGCGAGATGATCGAATCGCCGCCGAGCTCGAAGAAATTGTCGGCAAGGCCGACAGCAGGACGGCCGAGCAGTTCGGCCCAGATCGCCGCAAGCGCCAGTTCGGCCGGCGTACGCGGCGCCTCGTACTGCGCACCCGTGGACTCAACGTCGGGCGCCGGGAGCGCCTGGCGGTCGATCTTGCCGTTCGGCGCCAGCGGCAGCCGCTCCAGCACCACAATCCGCGATGGCACCATGTAATCAGGCAGAACGGCCGACAGCGCCGTCCGCAAAACCTGTTCCTCCAGTTCACTCGCGCCACTGACGTATCCGATGAGCTGGCGGCCTAGTCCAGCCTCGCGCGCCACCACCACCGCAGCGCGGACACTGGGCTGCTCGAGCAGCCGTGTCTCGATCTCTCCAAGCTCGATGCGGAATCCGCGGATCTTGATCTGGTGATCGGACCGCCCGATATACTCGATCGCGCCATCGGCGCGCCAACGCGCCAAATCACCCGTTCGATATAGCAGCGCGCTAGGGCCACCAAAGGGATCGGGAAGGAAGCGTTCCGCCGTCAGCGCCTGACGTCGCCAGTAGCCCCGCGCCAGCCCTGCTCCACCAATGAACAGTTCACCGGTCACGCCGGCCGGCACCATGTTCAGGTCGGTATCGAGGATACGAATGACCGTACCCGGGATCGGCCGTCCGATCGGCACCCGCGCCGCGCCATCGTCACGACAGTTCCAGAACGTGGCATTGATCAAGGCTTCGGTCGGACCGTAGCGATTATCGAAGCGCACATTGGGGAAGGCTGCGAGCACACGCGCCTTCAACTCTGACGACAAGGCTTCGCCGCCGGCAAACAGCCGCCTCAGGGTGACGCAGCGTTTCGCTTCGGGCTCGGCAACAAAATGCTCGAGCATCTGCGGCACGAAATGCAACGTCGTCACGTCGTGAGCGACGATGGCATCGACCAGCAGCCGCGGCTCCCGATGCGCTCCCGGCGCTGCGATCGCAAGCCGTGCGCCGGTTGCGAGCGGCCACAGGATCTCCCAGACCGAGACGTCGAAGCTGAACGGCGTCTTCTGCAGCAACGTCTCGCCGGCATCGAGGCGATACTCCGCCTGCATCCAGCCAAGCCGCGCGGCCAGCGCACCGTGCGAGCACGCGACGCCCTTGGGGATGCCAGTCGATCCCGACGTGTACATCACATAGGCCAGGCTGTCGGCATGGAGCGCTACGTCGAGATTGCGGACCGGCTCTCCGATCGGCCCCCCGGTCTCTTCATCGATAAGCCAGGCCTCGACGGCAGCGTCCGCGATCACCGGCGCAAGGCGCTCCGCTAACCGGCCTTGCGTCAGCACCAGCGCAGCTCCGCTGTCGCGCAGCATATGCAGAAGACGGTCCGGCGGATAATCGGGATCGAGCGGCAGATAGGCTCCGCCGGCTTTCAGCACGGCGAGAACACCGACGATCAGTTCGACGCTGCGCTCCAGTGCGAGCCCGACCAACCGGTCGCGGCCGATGCCGTGGCCTTGCAACCGTCGCGCCAGACGATTGGCGCGAGCGTTCAGCTCCTCATAACTGACCTGCTGGTCGCCAAATACCAACGCAATCGCGGATGGCGAAGCAGCCGCCCGAGCCTCGATCTGAGCAACGATACTGTCGCCAACATTCGGCGCCTTGGCAAAGCCACCGCTCCAGCCGAGCACCTTCCGCGTCTCATCGGCATCGAGCCCGCTGAGTTCACCCAGCGGTCGGGAAGCATCCGCGACGATCTCGGCAAGGAGCCGCGACAGCGTGAGCTGCAGATATCTGATCTGGTCTTCATCGAACCGGCTGCGGTCGTAGCGGAAGCCGAGATTGACCCCGTCGGCCTTGGCGAATACCGCCACCGTCAGCGCATAGTTGGTAATCGAGACCTGCTCGACCCGCCCGAAGCGGCGACCGCTTTCGTTCTCGCCGCGCAAGGCCTGGTCGATCGGATAGTTCTCGAACACCAGGATATTGTCGAACAATGGCCGACCGGATCGTCCGGCGAGGCGCTGGATCTCGTAGAGCGGCATCCAGCCGTGATCGCGCAAATCGATGTTGCGTTCCTGCAGATCCCGCAGCCACGTACCCAAATCAGTTTGCGGCTTTGCCCGATCCACAACCGGCAGGGTGTTGATGAACAGGCCCACCATGTCCTCGGACCCGCCGATCTCTGCCGGCCTGCCCGATACCGTCGCACCGAAGCAGACCACGCGCTGGCCGGTATGACGGCGCAACAATTGCGCCCATGCGCCCTGCAACAGGGTGTTCAGCGTAACGCGCTCGCGCTTTGAAAATGCGTGCAGCTTTGCCGTCAGATCGGCAGTGAGAAGCAGGTCGAGCGAACCATGGCCGGACGCGCCGGTGGATGCAGGTCCTCCCAGCGTATCCGCCAGGAAACCCGGCTCATCCAGTTCCGCCAATGCCGTGCGCCAGAACGTCCCGGACGCGTCGCGGTCCTGCCGTTGCAGCCAGGCGATGTAGTCGCGGTAGCGGCCCTGCACGGCAGGTAAACGATCGCCGCGTTCATGTTGCAGTATCTCGGCCACCAGCCGCGCCGAACTCCAGCCGTCCAGCAGGATATGATGATGCGTCCAGATCAGCCAGTGACGGCTTTCGTCAAGCCGGATCAGGCGCACGCGCTGCAACGGCGCCTGCGACAGGTCGAATCCCCTAGCGCGCTCGGCCTGCGACGCCTTCGCCAGCGCCGCATCGAGTTCGCCGCAGTCCATGGCTGCGGCCTGCTCGCGCCAGTCTTCTTCCGCGAATGGCAGCGTCACATGGCGATATACCACCTGCTGTGCCGCGCCTGACAGCTCGCGCCAGGCAAAGCCGGTTCGCAGCACCGCATGACGCGCGCCCACCTCGTGCCAGGCTGCACGCAACCTGCCGGCATCGAGACCTCGCACCTCGAGACCTACCTGGTTGACGTAATTGCCACTTTCTCCGTCGCGCAGCGCATGGAAAAGCATGCCCTGCTGCATCGGCGACAGCGGATAGACGTCTTCGATATCGCGGCAATCGATCGTCGCGCCCAGGAGATCGAGATCGGCTTGGCTCAAATTCGACAATGCGAAGTCCGATGGCGTGATGCCGTGGGCGCCACTTGTGCAATGGTCGACGAGTTCTCTCAGCGCCGCGGCATAATGCTCCGCGAGGCGTTCGATCGTGGCTCGCCCGTAACGCCTGCGGCCGTAGCTGAACGACAGCCGTAGCTGGCCTTCCCGCACCTGGCCGTTGATGCTCAGCCAGCGGCCAAGCGGCGCGCTGTCGCTGCGCGACGGCCCGGCGCTCTCAGGAGCGATCCTGAACGGTGTGCCCTCACCCACGCTGGAATCGAACTGGCCGAGATAGTTGAAAACGATGCGCGGCTCGAGCAGCGCGGCAAGCGCATGGCGCTGCGCCTCGGTGCCGAGATAGCGCAATACGCCGAAGCCTAACCCGCGGGCGGGAATCGCCCGAAGCTCCTCTTTAACGGATTTGATCAGGGAAGCATCATCGCCGGAGCCGCCCGGCAAGCGCACCGGGAAAGCGGTCGTGAACCAGCCGACTGTGCGGGAAATATCCACCCCGGAGAAGATGTCCTCGCGGCCGTGCCCTTCGAGCTCGACGGCAACGTCCTCAATTCCACTCCAGCGCGATACCGCCCGCGCCAGTGTCGCCAGCAGCAGATCGTTGACCTGAGTCCGGTAGGCGGACGGCGCTTCCTTGAGCAGCCGCGTCGTCAACCCGGCATCGAATGCCAGCAGGATTTCCTCGCCCTCGGCAACCCGGTCGACACCATCATGATCGTCGTCGCACGGCAGATCGGCGCGCGATCCCCGTTCGAGCCAATAGGGCAACTCGGCAGACAGCTCTTCGGTGCCGCTATGTGCCTGCAAGCGCACGCCCCAGGATGCATAGGACTGGCTCCTCGCCAGCGCGATCGACGCTGCGCCTTGCTGAAACTGCCCGTAAGCCGCAGCAAAGTCTTCGAGCAGCACGCGCCATGATACGCCGTCGATGACGAGATGGTGCACGACGATGAGAAGCCGCTGGCTACCGTCGGCGAGATCCATGCCGACCACGCGCAACAGCGGTCCTGCCAGCGACAGGCTCACCTGGGCGGCAGAAGCGACGGCCGTCACCTCGGCTGCATCGCGGATGCCGCTCCGAATCCACAACAACTCCGACGCTGCCGGCGCGGCGCCGTGGGTTGCGCGCCAGACACCGTCGATCTCCGCAAAACGAAGACGCAACGCATCGTGATGCGCGACAACGGCGGCGACCGCGCGCTCAACGCTCGTCCAATCCAGCCGCGCCTTCGGCATCAACAGGACGGCCTGATTCCAGTGATGACGCTCGCCGGCATCCTCGCTGAAGAATCGCGCCTGGATCGGCAACAGCAGATGTTCGCTGCCCTCGAGGTCTCTCTCGGGAGCCGCCGCTTCCACCGACCGTTCAATGCGCGCGGCCCGCGCCAGCTCCTGCAAGGTCTGGTGCCGGAAAACGTCACGCGGTTCGATCACGAGGCCTGCCCGCCGGGCGCGGCCGACCAGTTGCAGCGAGATGATGGAATCGCCGCCGAGCTCGAAGAAATTGTCGTCAACCCCAATGAGCGGCTGGCCAAGCAGCTCGGCCCAGATCGCGGCAAGTGTCGCCTCGGTCGCGGTGCGCGGCGCGACATGTGCGGCCGTTGCAGAGGGCATCTCGGGCGCCGGCAGCGCTCCGCGGTCCACCTTGCCGTGCGCGGTGAGCGGCAGCCGCTCAAGCTTCACGATACGGGCCGGCACCATGTAATCGGGTAGTTCGTCCGAAAGGGCCGCGCGCATTGTTGCTTCGTCGAACGCGCCCTCGCCGGCGACATAGCCGACCAGCTGGCTGGTTACGCCGGCTTCGCGCGCGACGACCACCGCCGATCGCACGCCCGGCTGCCGCATCAGCCACGCCTCGATCTCGCCGAGCTCGATCCGGAACCCGCGGATTTTCACCTGGTGATCGGAGCGCCCGACATACTCGATCACGCCATCGGGGCGCCATCTCGCCAAATCGCCGGTGCGATACAGCCGCGCGCCGGGCGCATCAAAGGGATCGGGGACGAATCTCTCGGCCGTCAATCCGGCGCGCCGCCAATAACCTCGCGCCAGTCCCTCGCCGCCGATGAACAATTCGCCGGTTACGCCAACCGGCACGATGTTCAGGTCCCCATCCAGAATATAAGCCGAGCGGCGTCCCACGGGACGGCCGATGGGCGCATAGTTGCCCTCGATCTCTTCGCTGGCATCGACCTTCCAGACCAGCGGCGTCACGACGGTTTCGGTCGGGCCGTAGCCGTTGATCAATGTTCGCGGCTTGAGCGCGCGCTTGACCTTGTCGAAGCCTGCCTTCGGCATGGCCTCGCCGCCGAACGAGTAAAGCCCGACCGGCGGCGGATCGCCGCGCCACGCCGCAAAGTCGGCGAGCTGCTGCAAATAGGCCGGCGGAAAGCCCGCATTGGTAACGCGCTGCTGGCGCAGCACGTCGAGCGTCTGTTCGGCCGACCACAGATTCTCGTCGCGCATGACGAGCGCTGCGCCGCAGGTCAGCGCCGTCCAGAGCCGTTCATGGGCGCCGTCGAACGTAAAGGACAGGAAGTGCAGTTCGCGCGAGTGCCGGTCCATGTCGTAGAGCCCGGCGGTCACCTCGCAATGCATCGCAAACGGCCCATGCTCGACGGCTACTCCCTTCGGGATGCCGGTGGAGCCCGAGGTGTAGATGACATAGGCAAGGCTTGTTGCTTCGACGGCAATGCTAGGATCGTTCTCCGGCTCCCGGCCGAGATCGCTTGCGTCGAGCGGGACAGCCGCGATCCCTGATGGAAGCGCAGCGAGTGCCGAACCTTCGGCGTCAACCAGCACGAAGCGCACGCCGGCGTCGTGCATGGTTCCGACCTGTCGCTTTGCCGGATGCTCGGGATCGAGCGGCAGATAGGCCGCGCCGATCTTCAATATAGCCAGCAAGGCTGCAACAAGCGACGGCGACCGCCGTGCCGAGATGCCGACCAGATCGGCAGGACTGACGCCCAGGCGGATCAGGCGATGCGCGAGCCGATTGGCGCGACGGTTGAGCTCAGCATAAGAGATCACGTCGTCGCCAAAGATGAGCGCCGGCGCGTCGGGCGTTTCCGCGGCCAGCCGCGCGACCGTTTGATGCACCGGCGTAAACGGCGCGTCCATCCCGGCTCCCGCGCCGTTCCACTTGCGCAGCGTGGCCAGTTCCTGCGCGGAAAGCAGCGCCATGCCGGCGACCGACTGCGCGCCGTCCTGAACCATCGTGTTCAGGATCGTGATCCAATACGACGCAAGGCGTTCGATCGTCGCCGGCTCGAATAGCGCGGTCGCATAGGTAAAGATCGCGCGGATCTCCCCTGCCGGTCCCTCTTCGCTGTCGAGCGCCAGGTCGAACTTGACCGTGTCGACTTCGGCGTCGATCTTCTCGATCTGCAGACCGGTGCGGTCGGGCGGATTGTCCGACACGCGCCGACGCTGATGATTGTAGAGCACCTGAAAGAGTGGGTTCTGGCTCAGGCTGCGCTTGGGTTGCAGGATTTCCAGCAACCGCTCGAACGGAAGGTCCTGGTTCTCCTGGGCTTCGATCGTGGCCGAATGAACGGATGCGATGAAGTCAGCGATCGTCGCGCGACCATCGAGCTGCGTGCGTAGCACCTGGGTGTTGACGAACAGCCCGATCACGCCATGCGTCTCGTCGCGGTGGCGATTGGCGACCGGCACGCCGACGCTGATGTCGGACTGGCCGGTGTAGCGATAGAGCAGCAGTTTGAAGCTCGCCAGCAGGACGACGAACAGCGTGGTCTGATGCCGGCGCGCCACCGCGCGCAAGCCCTCGGCGAGCGCCGGATCGAGCGCCATGCGGAGCGCGGCGCCGGCGAGATCGGGAACCGCCGGCCGCGCCCGATCGATTGGAAGCTGCAGCACCGCCGGATCCTTTAAGCGCGCCGTCCAGTAATTGACCTGGCGCTCGCCATCGACGGCGCTCATCCAGAGCCGCTGCCAACAGGCATAGTCGACATATTCAATATCAGGCTCCGGCAAAGCCGGCGCCTCGCCGCCTGCGAATGCCGCGTACAAGCGCCAGAACTCGTCGACCAGCACGCCCATCGACCAGCCATCGGCCACGATGTGATGCAGGCTGACGACAAGGAGATGGTCGTCTTGTTCCAGCCTCAGCAGCGCGGCGCGCATCAGCGGGCCGGCTTCGAGATCGAACGGCAGCGATCCTTCCTGCCGCGCCAGCAGATACGCCTGTTGCTCGCTGTCATCGCCATCGAGCGATACATGCCGCAACGCGAACGGTTGCGGGTCGAGCACGACCTGCTCGGCTTCCTTGCCCTGCTGCCGGAACACCGTACGAAGCGCGCTGTGACGGGCGACCAGCGCATCGAAGGCCTGCTGCAGGGCGTGCCGCTGGAGCTGCCCTCGCACCCGTACCGTCGCCGATATGTTGTAGGCGGCGCTATCCGGATCCATCCGCCACAAGAACCAGAGGCGCGATTGCGCAAAGGAAAGCGGTGCCCGCGTTTTCTCCTGACGCGCAATCGGCAGCATGGCGAGATTGACGCCCTTCGCCGCGAGCTGCGTCAGGAACGTTAGTTGCTTGCTGGCATCAAGGCGCATCAAGCGTCGTGAGATGTCACGAAGCTGCTGCTTCTGCGTGGCGGCGATATCATTCATCGGAAAGCTCGACTTCCTTCAACATGTCGAGCATCGCGGCGATGTCGTCGCTGCGCTTGTCGACCTGAATCTCCGGGGCAAGCGCAGCAGCCATCGTCTCGATGGTCGTCATTTCAAACAGGCGGTTCAGCGGCAGGTCGTGACCGAGATCGCGCTTGATGCGGCTGACGAGCTGGACGGCGGTGAGAGAGTCGCCGCCGAACTCGAAGAAATTGTCGGTGACGCCGATATTGGGCTGGCGCAGCAGATCGGCCCAGATCGCGGCGAGCGCCGCTTCCACCGGCGTGCGCGGTGCCACATGCTCGGTTGATGTAGCGAGCTGGTCCGGGGCGGGCAGCGCCTTGCGGTCGATCTTGCCGTTCGGCGTCAGCGGCAGCCGGTCCAGCACCACGATCCGCGCCGGCACCATGTAGTCCGGCAGCAGCGACGACAGCGCGGTCTTGAGAGCTGTCCCGTCCAACGACGCCGCGCCGCTGACATAGCCGACGAGCTGGCGGGTAGCGCCGACCTCGCGCGCCACCACCACCGCCGAGCGCACGCCAGCCTGCGCCAACAGCCGCGCCTCGATCTCGCCGAGTTCGATCCGAAAACCGCGGATCTTCACCTGGTGGTCGGCGCGGCCGATATATTCGATCACGCCGTCGGCGCGCCACCGCGCCACGTCGCCGGTGCGGTAGAGCCGCGCGTCTGGCGGGCCGAACGGATCGGGGATGAAGCGCTCCGCCGTCAGCGCGCCGCGCTGCCAGTAGCCGCGCGCCAGGCCCGCGCCGCCGATATAGAGCTCGCCCGCAACGCCAACCGGCGCCAGGTTGAGGTCGTTGTCGAGGATGTGCAACGTGGTGTTGCCGATCGGGCCGCCCAGCACCGGACGATCGTCCTTGGCATCGAGGCGGTGGCGGGCCGACCACACCGTGGTCTCGGTCGGGCCGTACAGGTTCCAGACCTCGCCGGCCCGCGCCACCAGCCGCCGCGCCAGATCCGGCGGCAAGGCCTCGCCGCCGCACAGCACGCGGCAGCTTGGGGGCAGTGATGGGCCGTCATGATCAAGCAGCATCCGCCAGGTCGAGGGCGTCGCCTGGATCATCGTGACGCCGTGCTTCGCCACTATCGCCTTGAGGCGCGAGGGATCATGCGCGGCGGCGCGATCGGCCAGCACCACGCATGCTCCGCGCGTGAGCGGCAGCCACAGTTCCAGCACCGCGATGTCGAACGACAGTGAGGTCAGGCCGAGCACGCGATCCTCGCGCGTAAGGCCCGGCCGATCCGCCATCGTCGCCAGAAAGTTTGTCACCGCATCATGGCGGACCATCACGCCCTTAGGCAGGCCGGTCGAGCCCGAGGTGTAGATCACATAAGCCAGGCTTTCGGGGTGGACCACGACATCAAGATTGCCGCCGTCACCGCCCTCGCCATCTTCGTGCTGCTTCTCGTCGAGCAGCCACGCCTCGGCGCCGGTCTCCTCCAGCACCGGCGCAAACTGATCCAGCAGCGCCCGTTGCGTCAGCACCAGCGCCGCACCGCTGTCGCGCAGCATGTGCGCCAGCCGCTCCGCCGGATAGTCCGGATCGAGCGGCAGATAGGCCCCGCCCGCCTTCAATACCGCGAGCAGCGCGACCATGATCTCGACGCCGCGCTCCAGCGCCAGCCCCACCACCGCGTCGGTTCCGACGCCGCGATCACGCAGCCGCCGCGCCAGCCGATTGGCGCGCACGTTCAACGCGCGATAACTCAGCTCCTTATCGCCAAACACCAGGGCAACAGCGTCCGGAGATTGATCGACCTGCGCCTCGAACTGTTCGATAAACGAGCGGTCCCGTGGATATTGTGCCTGCGTCCGATTCCACGTCTCCAGCAAAAGCTGACGCTCTTCGTCAGGCAGAACATCCAGTTGCCGCACCGGAGAGCGAGGCGCGCGCTCCAGCACCTCCGCCATCTGATCGAGCGCCTGCTGCATCAAGGCGCAGATGCGATCGGCCGAGAGCGGATGGACGACTTGAGCGGTCAAGCCGAGCGCCTGACCATAATCCTCGACCGCCATCATCAAGGGATAGTTCGTACGCTCTTCGCCGCCGAGCCACTCGATGCCCTTCAGGCCTGCGCCGCCCCGCCCCGTGGACGAAGCCTCCGGCATGGCGTTGTGCCGGTAATTCAGGATCGAACTGAACAGGGGCGCGGGGGCGGCGACACCGCTGCATCGCTGCGCGAGCGCCAGCGAGGCATGTTCATGTGCCATCAGCTCGGCCAACCTTGCGTGAGCATGACGAACGCTGTCTTCAACCGCGGTGTCATCGAGATCAAGCCGCAGCGGCAATGTATTGATGAACAGCCCCATGGTGCGGTCGCCGCCGGCGCCCGCATGCATTCGGCCGAACAGAACCGTGCCGAACACGACGTGCTCACGCGCGCTGCTTCGCGCCACTACCTGACCCCATGCGAGATGGCAGAGGCTGGCAAGGCTAACCCCCAGCCGCCGTGCCAGAGCGCGGAGCCGTGCATTGAGCTGCTCCGGAAGCGTTCGCCGCGTTTCCGCCACGCCGCCACCGTCGCCATGCACGCGATCCAGTCCAAACGGCGTGGTCGGCTCATCGATATCAGACAGCATGCTTCGGAAGAAGCGCTCGTGCTCCGCAATAGCTGCCGATCCTCGCGACTGCGCCACCAGATTCCGGAACGGATAGGGAGCCGGAAGCTCATGACCGCGTCCGGACAATATTTGCTGCACTTCCTCGTGCATCACTTCCAGAGTGGAGTGATCGCCGATCATATGATGCAGCAACACCAAAAGCAGCCAGCGCTCCTCGCCGGGATCGCGCGCGACCGCAAATCGCAACAGCGGCGCCTGGCCAAGATCGATCCGATGGCGGCGCGGATCGAAACGCCGCGCAAGCTGCTCATGCGCCGGGCTCTCGCGGTCCAGCACGACCTCGGTGATGACTACAGAAGCGCGCCGCCAAACCACCTGCGCCGGAGCTGATAGCCCCTCCCATGCAATGGACGTGCGGAGAATATCGTGCCGGTCGATGACCTGCTGAACGGCGGCGAGATAACGGTCGATCAGGTCGCGGCTTGCGAACGCCATCTGGCCGACCAGCAGATACGGGTCGCCCTGCTTCGACAGCAGATGGTGAAACAGGATGCCATCCTGTAGCGGTGACAGGCCGTAGATGTCCTGGATGTTGGCGATGCCGCCGGGCACGTTGGCCACGATGCTGTCGATGTCGGATTGCTTCAACGCGATCAACGGCAGCAGCTCAGGCGTAATCGCCGTCGTCTGCGGCGTGATCAGATTGGCCGGAACAGCCGCGCCGACGCCGCCACTGAGGCTGGCGGCGAAATCGGCGAGCACGGGATTGGCGAACAGCACGCGCACATCGGCGCTCAGCGAATGCCGCTGCAAGCGTTCCAGCATGCGGACCGCGAGCAGCGAGTGGCCTCCCAGCTCAAAGAAGTGATCGTTGCGTCCGATCCGATCGACGCCGAGCAGCTCGGTCCAGATCCTTGCGACGACCTCCTCGATCTCCCCCTGCGGCGGCTCGAAACTGCGCCTTGCAAAGGCATCATCCTCCGGCGCGGGCAGCGCCTTGCGGTCGACCTTGCCGTTCGGCGTCAGCGGCAGTGCCTCCAGGCGTACGAACGCCGACGGCACCATGTAGTCCGGCAAACGTTCACGGAGGTGATTGCGCATCACAGCCGCAAATTCACCGGCATCGAGCTTCAGGCCATCGTCCTTCGCGGCCACATAGGCGACCAGGCGCGGATCACCGCTGTGATCCTGACGGACCAGCACCACCGCGTCGGTCACGCCGGTGTGCTCATTAAGGCGAAACTCGATCTCGCCCAATTCAATGCGGAAGCCGCGGATTTTTACCTGATGATCGTTGCGGCCGAGGAACGCGATGTTGCCATCCGGCAGGTAACGTCCGAGATCGCCGCTGCGATACATCCGCGCGCCAGTATCGCTACTGAAGGGATCGCGCACAAAGCGCTCCGCCGTCAGATCGGCGCGACTGAGATAGCCGCGAGCGACCCCTGCCCCACCGATGTAGATTTCGCCGGTCGCACCGAGCGGAACGGGCGCGCCGAAGCTATCAAGCAGATAGATTCGCGTATTGGGAAGCGGGCGACCGATCGGGACGACGTCGCCATCGAAGCCCGCCGGGCGCAACCAACTGGTAGCGCAGACCGTTGTTTCCGTCGGCCCGTAGCCATTGAAGACGGCGACGCCAGGCGGCACACCCCTGATCAATTCCGCCTTGGGCATTTCTCCGGCGAGGACGAGCACCCGCAGCGACGCCAGCCTGCCGAGATCATCGCGCCCCTGCAGCATGGCCGGCGGCAAGGTCGCGTGCGTAATGGCGTTGTCCGAGAGAAAATCGAGCAGTTCCGACGTATTGCGATGCTGTCGCGGACCGACGAGAAACAGCTCGGCCCCCGAGCACAGCGCCATGACAATTTCCCAGGTGCTGGCATCGAAGCTGAACGAGGCAAACTGCACGATGCGGCTGCGCCGGGAAACGTCAAACAGCGCTCGCTGCGCCAGCGCCAGATTTACCAGGCCGCGATGCTCGACCATCACCCCCTTTGGCCGCCCGGTCGAGCCGGACGTGTAGATGATGTAGGCGAGATGCCGTGACGTAAGTCCCGTGACAAGGCCGCCTGGATCTGATGCCGCCAGACTGGCGACGGTGGATGCGCTCGCCTCCAAATCGACAACCTTGCACGCCGCATCCGCGAAGATTGCGCGTCCGGCATCGTCAACGATCAACAATCCCGGGCTTGCATCCTCCACGATCTGCCGCAGCCGCTCCGCAGGATAGGCCGGATCCAGCGGCAGATAGGCGCCGCCCGCCTTCAGCACGGCCAGCAGGCTGACGACCATGGCGATGCCGCGCTCCAGGCAGATCGCGACCGGCTGATCTGGACCGACGCCCAAAGCGATCAGGTGCCGCGCGAGCCGATTGGCCTTCGCATCAAGCTCGCCATAGCTCAGACGAACGTCCTCGTGAACCAGCGCTGTGGCTTCGGGGGCGGTTCGGACTTGCTCTGCGAACAGTTCGTGGATGCAGCGCTCCGATGGGAACGGCGCAGCAGTTTCGTTCCATGTATCCAGAACGAGCTTGCGTTCCTCTTGGCCGACAATATCGATTTGATCGACGATTTGATCCGCGTCGATGACCATGACCCGCAGCAAGACGAGCAGATAGTCTCGGTAACGCTTGATCGTCGCTTCGTCGAACAGTGCCGTTGCATAGTTCAAGGCGCCGACGATTCGGCCATCCGCCTCCCCCAGATTGAGCTCGAGATCAAACTTGACCTGCTGCAGCGGAATATCGGCTATCTCGGCCTTGAGGCCTGGTAGCTCAACGATTGCCGCCTCGTTGTTCTGCCAGGCGAACACGACCTGAAAGACCGGCGTATGCTCTAGCCGCCGCGGCGGTTGAATGATCTCGACGAGTTGCTCGAACGGCAGATCCTGATGATCCTGAGCTTCGAGCGCCGCAGCGCGCACGCGGCTGAGCAACTCCGCCACATCAGGCTCTCCCGATAAATCGACGCGGAGCGCCAGCATGTTGACGAAGAAGCCGACCAGGCCCTCGATTTCGCGCCTGTTGCGGTTTGCCGTCGGCGTGCCGATCACGAGATCGGTCTGCCCGGAAAGTTTTGACAACACCGCCGCCCAGGCCGCCAGCACCGTCATGAATGCCGTCGCGCGGTGCGACTGGCTGAATATCCTGATGCGATGCGCAAGCTCGGCGTCGATCTCGATCGGCAATGACGCGCCGGCGAGAGACCTGACCGGCGGGCGGGGCCGGTCTGTCGGCAATTCGAGCACCGCGGCAGCGCCCGCGAGCGCCTGCCGCCAATAGTCGACCTGCCGCTGCAACCGCTCGCCCGTCAGCCACTGCCGTTGCCAGGCAGCGTAGTCCGGATACTGAATTGCCAGCGGCGGCAACGGATCATTTTGGCCCGCCGTGAAGGCTCGGTAAAGCGCGCCCAGTTCGCGCACGAGCACGCCCATCGACCAGCCGTCAGATATGATGTGATGCTGGGTGAGCAGGAACAGATACTTCTTCTCCGCTGTCCGTATCAGGCGTCCGCGGATCAATGGTCCTGCGGCGAGATCAAACGGCGTATCGACCTCCTCGCGGCACAAGCGCGCGAGTTCCTGTTCGGCATTCAGGCTTTGCCGCAAATCATGTTCGAGCACCGGCAGGTGCGCATCGGCCGGCAGCGATTCAACGCAAGGCTTTCCTTCGACCACGCGGAAGACACTGCGCAGCGCTTCGTGACGCGCAAACAACCGGTCAAGGCTGCGACGCCATGCATCGACGTCGAGATCACCCGCGAGGCGCAAAGCGCCGCGAATGTGATAGTTGGCGTTGGCGCCATCGACCTGCGCCAGCAACCAAAGCCGCTGCTGTGCAAAAGACAATTCCAGCGGCCCGCCGCGCGGCACCGCCGGAATCGAGGAGATTGCATTCTTGCCGGCAGTTCGACCGCGGTCTCTCGCCAGCGACAGGAGCTTTTTCACCTGTGCGGAATCCAGATCACGCAAATCCGGCATTGATGGTTCAGCCATGTTCACTGCCCTGCCGCGATCAGATCCTGGAGCTCATCGGCATCGAACTCCTGCTCGATCAGCCTGATCGACACGACGCGCGCGAATGACGCGAGGTCGGGATGAACGAAGAGATCTGAAACCGGGATCGACACGCCGATCTCCTGCGACACCCGGCTAAGCACCCGCACCGCCAGCAATGAGTGTCCCCCGAGCTCGAAGAAGTGATCGTTGCGTCCGATCTGCTCTACGCCGAGCAGTTCGGTCCAGATCCTCGCCAGCGCGATCTCGATTTCGTCCTCGGGCGCCTCATAGAAGCGGGGCGGCTGGGGATCCTCGTGCGGCGACGGCAATGCGCGGCGGTCGATCTTGCCATTGGGGGTCAGCGGCAATTGCTCGAGCACCATGATCGCCGATGGCACCATGTAGTCGGGCAGAATGGCCGACAGCGCATCGCGCAAGGCGCGGCCGTCAAGCGTCGGCTCGCCGCTGGCATAGGCGATCAACTGACGGCCGGTCCTGCTCTCGCGCGCCACCACCGCGGCGGCGCGCACGCCGCGCTGCTCGAGCAGGCGCGCCTCGATCTCTCCCAATTCGATCCGGAAGCCGCGGATCTTCACCTGCTGGTCGGCGCGGCCGACATAGTCGATCACGCCGTCCGCCCGCCACCGCGCAAGGTCGCCGGTCCGGTAGAGGCGCGCGCCGCTACCGCCGAACGGATCCGGGATAAACCGTTCCGCTGTCAGCGCGACCCGGTTCAGATAGCCTCGCGCCAATCCAACACCGCCGATGAACAGCTCGCCAGTGACACCAACGGGTACAATGTTGAGATCGGCATCGAGAATGTAGGCGGACCTATTGCCAACGGGCCGTCCGATCGGCGCCGGCTGGCCCGGCGTCAACGCGGCGTCGTCGACGAGCCACGCTGTCGGCGCGATCACCGTTTCGGTCGGGCCGTAGGCGTTGACCAGAAGGTCGACATCGGCGGCCTGGCGAAGCGCTTTGATTCCGCTATCCGACCAGGCCTCGCCGCCGACAATGCAGGCCCTGATCGAAAGCCGGCGTCCACTCTGCCGCAACGCTGCGCTCAATTGATCCGCATAGGCCGGCGGCAGAAAGATCGACGTTACCGAGTTTCTCGCAATCTCATCGACGAGGTCGTCGATCAATAGACCTGGCCTGGACGGCAGCACGAGCGAGCCACCTGTCATCAGCGGCACCAGCCAGCGCTCGTGCGCAATGTCAAAATTGATCGAGGCCGACTGGAATTCCCGGTCGCGGGAAGTCATGCGGTACAACCGGCCGATCGCTTCGCAATGCATCGCCAGCGGCCCATGCGTTACCGCCACGCCCTTCGGCGTCCCGGTCGAACCCGACGTGTAGATCACGTAGGCCAGACTATCCGGATGAATCTCGACATTCAGATTGGCTGTATCTTCGCTGACGGGCCGTTGCGGCTCGTCGACGCACCAGGCCTCGACGCCGGTCTCGCGCAGCACCGGCGCGAGAGGTTCGAGCAGCGCGCTTTGCGTCAATATCAGTGTCGCCGCGCTGTCGCGCAGCATGTAGGCGAGCCGCTCGGCCGGATAATCCGGATCGAGCGGAAGATAGGCGCCGCCTGCTTTCAGGACGGCCAGCAGCGCGACCATCATTTCAGGGCTGCGCATCAAAGCGATGCCGGTCAGGCGATCTGGACCGGCGTCGAAGTGGCGAAGCCGCCGCGCAAGCTGGTTGGCCCGGGCATTGACCTCGCCATAGCTCAAGCGCTGGCCGCCCCATACAATCGCAACGGCAGAAGGCGCCGCCGCGGCTTGCGCCTCGATATGCGCGACGACGCCGACATAGGAAGCACCTGTCGCCAAGCGGCCGGCACTGCTCCATTCCAGAATTCGCCGGGCCTCATCACCGGCGGATAATCCGAGATTGCCGATCGGCCGCTCCGCATTGGCAGCGATCCGCTCCAGCAATCCGTGCAGGATGTCCCGGAGGCGCCGGATGGCAACCTCGTCAAAGCGGGCGCGGTCGTAGCTGAACTCGAGATCGAGCCGTTCGCTTCCGGCAAACACGGCAACCGCCAGCGCATAATTTGTCGGCGTCACATGTTGCACCCGTCCCAGGCGCGGGCCGCTCTCCCCCGTTCCGCGCAGCGCCTCATCGATCGGATAGTTTTCGAACACCAGAATGCTGTCGAACAGCGCCTGCCCGGCCTGGCCGGCGAGGCGCTGGATTTCGTAGAGCGGCGTCCAGCCATGCTCGCGCAAGGCCAGGTTCTGCTCCTGCAACTGACGCAGCCACTCGCCGACTCGCGCTTGCGCGCTCGGCGCGTCGACAATCGGCAACGTATTGATGAAGAGGCCCACCATCTCCTCGGAGCCCGGCAGGTCTGCCGGACGGCCCGACACGGTCACCCCGAAACAGACGGCGGCCTGCCCCGAATGCCGCCGCAACAACTGCGCCCACGCCGCCTGAACGAGCGTATTGGGCGTCACGCGCTCGCGCTTCGCAAATGCCTTCAGCCGTTCGGCCAATTCCGGATTCATCGAAAGCGCAATGCTGGCGTGTCCCTCCTCCGATGTTTTGTTGTTCGTAGCCGGCGCATTCGCCAGCAGGGTCGGCGCTTCGAGCCCTGCCAAAGCGTCGCGCCAGAATTTTTCGGCGCCTGCATGATCGCGGCCCTGCAGCCATGCGATGTAGTCGCGATAGCTGCCCTGCACGGCCGGCAGTGTGCCCCCGCTCACATGCCGAAACACCTCCGCAACCAGCCGCGCCGAGCTCCAGCCGTCGACAAAGATGTGATGATGGGTCCAGATCAGCCAGTGGCGCTTGTCGTCGAGCCGGATCAACCGCACCCGCTGCAACGGCGGCTGAGAGACGTCAAAGCCGCTCTCGCGCTCCCGCCGCGACGCGTCCGCCAGCACGGCATCCAGTTCAGCGCGCCCGCCATTGCGTTCCAGCGCTGCCGTCCGGTTGCGCCAATCCTCTTCGACGAATGGCACCGTCACATGACGGTGCACAACCTGCTGGGCCGCGCCTGACATGTGTTGCCAGACAAAGCCGGTCCTCAAGGCGGCGTGCCGGTCACTCACCGCTTGCCACGCGGCTCGAAGCTTGTCGGCCTCGAAGCCGAACAGCTCGAACCCGACCTGGTTGACATAGGCATCCTTGTCACGATCCCGGACCGCGTGGAACAGCATGCCCTGCTGCATCGGCGAAAGCGGATAAATGTCCTCGATGCTGCGGAGATCGAAAGTCGTCGCCAACCGATCGAGATCGGCCTGGTCGAGCCCGGACAACGCAACGTCCGAAGGCGTGAGACCAGATGCTCCGCTGCAGCAATGCGCCACCAGCTCGCGCAGGGCCGTTTCGTAAAGTTTCGCCAGCCGCTCGACCGTCTCTCGCCGATAGCGCTTGCGTCCATATCCGAAGGACAGATGCAGACGTCCCTCGCGCACCAGACCGGTGATGTTCAGCCATCCCCGCAAGGGAGCAGTGGCGCTGCGCGACGCACCCGCGCTCTCAGGCGCGAATCCGAACAGCGAGGAAGCCCCCACGCTGCCGTCGAAGCGGCCGAGATAGTTGAAGACGATCTGCGGCTCCGCCAGTTGCGCCAGCGCCTTGCGCTGGTCCTCGGAGCCGAGATAGCGCAACACGCTGTAGCCAAGCCCACGGTTCGGAAGCGCGCGAAGCTTCTCCTTCACCGTCTTGATCAGGGAGGCATGGTCGTCCGACCAGACTTGCAGCCGCACCGGGAAGGCCGTCGTGAACCAGCCGACCGTCCGGGAAACATCCGCTCCGGGAAATATGTCCTCGCGGCCATGCCCCTCGATCTCGATCGTCACATCGTCGCGCTGGCTCCAGCGCGATACGGCACGCGCCAGGCTCGCCAGCATCAGATCGTTGACCTGGGTCCGATAGGCCGATGGCGCCTCCTGCAGCAGGCTTGACGTCACTTCGGTATCGAACACCAGCGACACCTCTTCGCCGTCACCGACGCGATCGACGCCGCCATGATCATCGTCGCACGGCAGGCTTGGACCCGCCGCACAATCGAGCCAGAACGGCAGTTCGCCAGCAAGCTCCCTGGTCGTCGCATGGGAATGCAAGCGCTCGCCCCAGGACGCATAGGACTCGCTCTTCGGCGGCAGCGTCACGACGGCGCCTCTCTTCAACTGGTCGTACGCCGAGGCCATGTCTTCGAGCAGGACCCGCCAGGATACGCCGTCGACAACCAGATGATGGATCACGATCAGCAGCCGCTGGCTGCCGTCCGCAAGGTCCATCGCCACCGCACGCAGCAAACGACCCGCGGACAGCGACAAGCTTTCCTGCGCGGCCGATGCAAGCGCGGTGACCTGTGTCGCATCTCCGACATCGGTATGGATCCACAGCAATTCCGAGGGCGATGGCGGTGTGCCCTGCGCCGCGCGCCACGCGCCGTCGACCTGCGCGAACTGCAGGCGCAACGCATCGTGATGATCGACGATCGTCGTCAGCGCACGCCGCAGCGTCTCCCAGTCCATCCGCGTCTGCGGTGCCAGCAGCACCGCCTGGTTCCAATGGTTCCTGTTGCCGATGTCTTCGCTGAAAAAACGCGCCTGAATGGGCAGCAAATGACGCATGCCGGTTGCCGCATCGGTCGAAACCTTTGCGGTCGAACTCTCCTTCCTTGCCGCAGGTGCCGCCGCGACGGCGGCAACGGTTGCCAACCCCGCCACGGTCTGCTGGCCGAAGACCTGCTTCGGCGTCAGGCGAATGCCGCGCTTGCGCAAGCGTGCGATGATCTGCAGGCTGAGAATGGAATCGCCGCCAAGCTCAAAAAAATTGTCGTTGCGGCCGATGCGTTCGCGACCGAGTACCTCACGCCAAACCGCCGCAATCTGTTCCTCAGTGTCTCCCAGCGGCGCGGAATAGTTCGCGGCCACCACATCTCCCGCCGGCTCGGGCAGCGCCTTGCGGTCGACCTTGCCGTTTGGCGTGAGCGGCAGCCGCTGCAGAACAATGACGTGCGACGGCACCATGTATTCCGGCACCACCGTCGCCAATTGCTGCTTGATCATATCCGGCTTCGGCGTGGCGCCCATCGCGGGCACACAATAAGCAACGAGCTCCTGGCGTTCGGCGCTGCCGCCGATGGCGCGTGCGACAACCACCGCGTCGTCGATCCCCTGCAGCGCCTTGATCGCGCGCCCGACTTCGCCAAGCTCGATGCGATAGCCGCGCAGCTTGATCTGATCATCGCCTCGGCCGAGGAATATCAGGCGGCCTGCCCGATCGCAGCGAACGCGATCGCCGGTGCGATACAGCCGCGCTCCGGCAGGCCCAAACGGATCCGGAACAAAGCGTTCGGCGGTCAAGCCAGCCTCGCCACGATAGCCCCGCGCAACGCCGGCGCCGCCAATATAGAGTTCGCCGGCTACGCCGATCGGCACTTCGTTCAGCGCATCATCCAGAACGTGCGCGCGCAGATTGGCAAGCGGCAAGCCAATCGGAACCGAACCCGTCCCGCCTTCAGCTTCACATTCGTGCGTGACCGCGCCAACTGTCGTTTCCGTCGGCCCGTAGTGATTCAGAATTCGGCATTGCGGCCGCAACTGCCGGATCTCGTTCAACAGCGCAGAATCACTAGCTTCCCCACCGAGGATCAGCGCATAGCTCGGCAGGAGATCGGCCGAGCGTGACGCCTTCAGCAGCCCTCGCAGATGGCTGGGCACGATCTTGAGAATGTCGACTTCGCCGTCCCGCATGGCTTTCGCGAACGCATCCGCATCGAACACCACTTCGGGCGGCAACAAATGCAGCGTCGCGCCGGAGGCGAGCGCACCGAACAGGACGGTATGGCCGAGATCCGCCGCGACTGTCGAGACCATCGCCATGTTCGCCAAGTGCTGCGGCTGCAGGCGTTGCAGCAGGGCCTGCACATAATTGGCCAGCGCGCCGTGCGAGACGGCGACGCCCTTCGGCGTCCCGGTCGATCCGGAGGTATAGATGACGTAAGCGGTCTGCGCCGGGTGGATCACATTGTCGGGCGGTACGCTCGATGTATCCCCGCGCGCCGCTTCGGCTTCCGCATCGAGCACGAGGCAATCGAGTGCACGCGCTTCCGCCAGCTTATCGCCGGCAGCCAGCACGATTTCGATGCCTCCGTCCTTCAGGATGCGCCTGATGCGCCCCAGCGGCCATTTCGGATCGAGCGGCACATAGGCGCCGCCTGCTTTCAGCACGCCAAGCAGCGCGGCAACAAAGGCCGGCGAGCGCTCGATCCACAGCGCAACCGGCACCTCGCACGTCACGCCCTTGCTTGCAAGCATGTGAGCGATGCGGTTCGATTTCCGCTCCAGCTCGGCAAACGTCAGCGTCTCGCTGCCGCACCGGATGGCAATCGCGGCCTGGCGATCGGCGGTCGACGCGCGATGAAGGCCGACCACATCGGTGAATCCGAACACGGCTGCCTCGCTCGGCACGGCCTGCCGGTTCGCATCGTCGATGACGAAGTCGGAAATCCGCCGCTCCGCATTTTTCGCGATCTGGCGCAGCATCGAACCGAATTGTGCGGCCAGTCGCGCAATCGTCGGGGAATCGAACAGATCGGTGGCGTAGTTGAACGTCGCCTTCATGCCGCCGGCGCCGTCGACGACATCAAGCGCGAGATCGAAATGTGAACCCGCGAGGTCCATGATGTCGATCTCGGCGGTGAGCCCTGCGATGCCGTCGAACCCGCGCGGCGCCGTCATGTAGTTGAACTTGGCCTGGAACAGCGGATTGTGCCCACTGCTTCGTTCAGGGCGCAGCCCGTCGACCAGCATTTCGAACGGCATATCCTGATGCGACAGTGCTTCGATCACCGCGTCCTTGACCTGCTGCAGCAGGTTCGGGAAAGTTGCTTCATCGGCAATCTCGGCGCGCAGCACCAGCGTGTTGACGAAGCAGCCAATCAGCCGCTCGAGTTGGGCGTGACGACGCCCCGCGACCGGCACGCCGACGCGCAAATCGCTCTGCCCCGTATAGCGATACAGCAGCGCCTGATATGCACCGAGCAGCAGCATGAAGACGCTCACGCCATATTTTGCGGCGATGTCCCGCAAGCGGGCGGCCAGCGCGCCATCGATGGCAAGGCCGATCGTATCGCCGGCATGGCTTTGCGTTGCGATACGCGGACGGTCATGGGGCAGCGCCAGCACGGGGTGCGCGTCACCCAGCTTTGCGCGCCAATAGGCGAGCTGCCGATCTCCCTCGCCACAAGCGAGCCAGTTTCGTTGCCAGACTGCGAAATCGGCATATTGCATCATCGGCACCGGCGGCCGGCCTGCGTCCTGCCCGGTGCCGTTGCGGTAGAGTCCCGCCAGCTCTTCGAGCATCACGTCGAGCGACCATCCATCGACGACGATGTGGTGAGCAAGCAGCAGCAATTCGTGCGCATCATCTGCGAACTGAAGCAACAGCGCCCGCAATAGCGGCCCATTGACAAGGTCGAACGGTTTTCCGAGTTCGAACCGTCTGACTTCCGCCGCATGCTCGGCGGAAAGACCCCGGAGATCCTGGTGCCAGATATCGACGCCGAGGGCGTCGTGAATAACCTGCCTTGCGCGACCGTCCGTTGCGACGAATGTGGTGCGCAGCACTTCGTGACGCTGAACGATCTCCGCAATCGCCTGCGACAAGGCGGTATGATCGAGCTTTCCCTTGAGCCGGATCGTGCTCGCGACCGTATAGGCCGTACCATTGGGGTCCAGATTCCAGAGAAACCACAGCCGCTCCTGCGCATGGGACAAGGTCACGCGGTCGGCCGGCGCTGCCCGCTGGATCGGAGGAAGCGCCCTCTTCGCGCCCTCGCGCAACAGGGCGTCGATATGATCCGCGAATGCTGCAAGCTTCGGCACGTCGAAAAAGCTGCGCAGTTCCAACTCGACGCCGAAGCGTTCGCGCAGCGCGGCCGCGGTCTGGCCGGCCGCGATCGAGTTTCCGCCCAGCACGAAGAAATCGTCCTCGCGATGCACGGCCTGGACGCCCAGCGCCTCGCACCAGATCGATGCCAGCGCGCGCTCGGTGTCGGTTACGGGCGCCGTCAGCGTCGCGCCATCGCGGCGTCGCCCTCGCTCAAACACCATAAAGCTGTCGAGCGTGTTGTTGGCCCAGCCGGCGGCGCAGGCGGAGCGCTGCAGTTTTCCGCTCGTCGTCAGCGGCATCGCTTGCGGATTCAACAGCACGATCACGGCCGGATATTCCTGCGCCTGCCGCAGCACCGCCTCGCCGATTCCCTGGGCGAGAGCCTCGGGACGCTCGCGCTTGAGAACGGTACGGCTGAACTCTGCCGCGACACCAATGCTTTCCCGTCCATCGATCTCGACCGCAAACGCGGCAACCCGTCCGCTGCGGACGGTTTCGACCTCGGCCTCGACCGCCTGCTCGACGTCAGTCGGATATACATTCTGGCCACGAACGATCAGCAGGTCCTTGAGCCGGCCCGTCACGATCAGCGTGCCGTCCTTGACGAAACCGATGTCTTCGGTACGCAGCCAGCGCGCGCCATCGCGCGCGACGAAGGCTTTTTGCGTGGCTTCGGGATTGTTCCAGTATCCGAGCGCGACACTCGGGCCGGCGACCCAGATCTCGCCGACTTCGTCGGCCGGTGCCGCAGCCGACCCGTCGATGCACATGATGCGCGTGACGTGGCCCGCGACCGTCCGGCCGCACGCCACGAGATCGGTGCCTTGGTCGGCTGTTGCGACGCGGCCCGCCGCAAGCGCCGCCGTATCGAGGGTATAGCTGACAGTTTGGGTCGAGAGGTCACCTGCCGTCACCAGCAACGTCGCCTCCGCCAGGCCGTAGCAGGCGGTCAACGCGCATCGATTGAACCCCGCCCGCTCGAACCTCTCCCCGAACCTGCGCAGCGTGGTCTGGCGCACAAATTCCGAGCCTGAGAATGCGAACTTCCAGCGGCTAAGGTCGAGCCGGTCGATCGTTTCGTCGGAAATGCGATCGGCACACAGCGCGAAGGCAAAGTCGGGTCCACCACTGATCGTGCCGCCGTGACGATCGATGGCCTCAAGCCAGCGTCGCGGCCGCTCGAGAAAATTGCGCGGCGACATCAGGACGGCGGTAAAGCCGGTAAACAGCGGATTCAGCAACCCGCCGATCAATCCCATGTCGTGATAGAGCGGCAGCCAGCTTACGAAGACGTCGTCGAGCGCCCCTCGGGCCACGGCCTCGATGGCCTTCTCGTTGGCCGTCAGGTTGGCGTGCGAGACGCAAACGCCTTTCGGCTGCGAGGTCGATCCGGACGTATACTGCAGGAAGGCGACCGCATCTGCCTCCGGCCTCGTCTCGCGCCACTCTGCAGCAAGCGCCGCCGGTATCGCATCTACCGCAACGATCTCTATGTTCGCCCGCTCGGAAAGTGCCGCCTCCACCGCACCAACCAGCGCGGCTTCTGTCAGGATGAAGCGAGGCGTCGCATCGCGCAGAATGCCGTTGAGACGCCCCGCATAGCGTTCGGCGCCGCCCTCTGGCGGATAGGCCGGGACGGCGATCACGCCGGAATACAGGCACGCATAGAACGCCACGGCATAGTCGAGGCCGCTGGGCAGCAGGATAACCGCGCGCTCGCCCGCGCCGCCCAACTGCTGCAGGTAGGCTGCGACGGATCGAATCCGGGCGTCGAGACCGGCAAACGTCAGCTCTTCGGCGACGCTGTCTCCCTCCAGGAAGCGCAACGCGATCCGATCGGAGCGTAACGCGGCGTGGCACCGTAGTCGTTCGACGAGGTTGTCTTTGTACATCTTCTCGAATCCAGTCCGCGCGCGACGACGATTCTCGCCGCCCGAAAGTGCCGATCAGCCCTGCCGATGCGCTTCCGCCATCGCGACGATCACCTTGCGCGGCCCCTTGAACGGCGCGCGCGCATGCGCGGTGAGCATGTTGTCGAGCATCACCACATCGCCGGCCTGCCAGGGAAAGCTGATCTTGTGCGTTTCGAGAACGTTGCGGACGGTGGCGAGCGTCTCGTCGTCGATCGGCGAACCGTCGCCGTAGAAGACGTTACGCGGCAGTTCAGTCTCGTCGCCGACCACGTCGAGCAGACTCTCGCGAACTTCCGGCTCGAGATTGGAGACGTGAAACAAATGGGCCTGATTGAACCAGACCCACTCTCCCGTCACCGGATGCCGCGTCGTCCCCTGACAGATCTGGCGCGTGCGAAGCTCGCCGTCTTCCTTCCATTCGCATTCGATATCGTGCCCGGCGCAGTAGGCCTCGACCTCCGCCTTGGACTCCGTGCCGAACACCTGCTGCCAGTCGACGTCGAGCCCGTTGCCGTAGTTCCGCACATACATCACGCCCTTCTCGGCGAAACGCTCCCGTATAGCCGGCGGCATATCGCGATAGATGGCGCGGCTGTCGGCGATCGGCGTTTCGCCGCCCTCCTGCGCCGGCTGCATGCAATAGAACCAGATCTTCATCGGCCAATCGCGCGTATAGGCCTGCTCGTTGTGCAGCGGGATGTGCTGGTGCGGCGGGTACTCCGTGGAGGTGTAGACGCCGGAGGTAACCTGCGAGCGCGGCGTCGATCCAAACTCGTATGTGAGCAGCGGATGACCGAAATCGGCTGCGAACGCCCGGAACGCGTCAGGGCCGTCGAGAGAGAAATCGCGAAACACGATGCCGCCGCAATCGGTCAAATGCCGATCGATGGTGTCGCGCAGCATGGGAAGCGCCGCGCCGAGCGGCTGCCCGGCCTTGTCGGCCTTCAGCAACAGCGGAAGGCTTTTGCCTTCAATGAGTGGCTGGACGGAGAATACGCTCATGATCCTCGCTCCGATGCGAACCAATCGATCGCCCCGACCGTCGGGCCAGGGCCGATCCGATCAGGCCGAGCAGTTCGGCTTGCTGCGTGTGAATGAAGAAGTGATGGCCCGGCAGCGTGTGAAGCGTGAATTCCGCCGAGGTCTCCTGTTGCCAAGCTTGTAGCGATTCGCGGCTGGTCTCGTCGTCGGCGCCGCCGAAGACGTGCACGGGACACGACAACGGATGCCGCCGCCGATAGACATAGGCGCCGCACATCAGAAAATCGGCGCGGAGCACCGGCAATGCCGATCGCATCAGCTCCGCATTCGACAGCGCCTCATCCGGCGTGCCCTGCAGATCGCGGAGCTCCTTCAGCAACGCCTCGTCGCTCAATGGCAGGCGCCATTTGCTGCCGTCTCGAACGGCCGGCGCCTCGGCGCCGGAGGCAAAGAGAATAGCCGGCGCGGGCGCGCCGCGATCACGCAGGAAATGCGCGAGTTCGAACGCAATCAGCGCGCCGAGGCTATGTCCAAACAGCGCATAGGGCGCATCGAGCTGGGCGTGAAGTTCTGCAGCGAGCTGCCATGCAAGCGCGTGGGGGTCCGTCGCCAGCGGCTCGTCCATGCGCGCGCCGCGCCCCGGCCACTCCACCGGGTAGACATCGATCCATGACGGCAAAAGCCTGCGCCACCGCGCATAGAACATGGCGCTGCCGCCGGAGTAAGGCAGACAAAGAAGCCGCATCGGAAGACAAGGCTCCGTTGGCTTAAGCCGACTTCTGCGGGACCGTCTCGTCCATGAATTTGCGCAACGTCAGCGGGCGCATGTCGGTCCACACCTGCTCGATGTGTTCAAGGCATTCCTTCTTGCTGCCCGTCTTTCCCACTGCTTTCCAGCCGTTCGGAATTTCCTTGAACGTCGGCCAGATGGAGTATTGCTCTTCGTGATTGATGACGACGGTGAAGGTGACGTCGTCTCTGTCGAACACCATCATGGTTCGGGCCCTTCTTCAGAAAACGAAAGCAATGGCGTGTTGACTAGGTCAGAAGCAAATCATGGTCAAAGCAATATCGACGACGAAGTTTTTAATAGCTCCAAGTTGGCGATGACGTGACACGATGCAACCTCCGCGCTTGCGCGGCCGAGCTCATGACCAAGTGACTGATGGGCAATGCGATGCGCAGTTTCTTGCAATTCTAACTCGCCAGGCGGGAACCTTTTCGATTTTCGAAATCGCACATCCAGCGTGCGACGATTTTCATCGCATTGTCATCAATTTCGACGAGTCAATTTTGCGACACCATCAGATCAAAGAAATGCCGCCGCGGATGAGATCCGCGGCGGCACAAATTGCAGGTGATTGGATTGACGCGACGCTCAGAAGTTGAACGTCGTCGACAAGAGATAGGTGCGCGGGGCAGCAAGCGTGATAACGCCGCTGTAGGCCGAGGCCCAATAGGCTTCGTTGAAGACGTTCTCGATGTTGGCGCGGACCACGATCGGCTTGCCGTTCCAGGGCGATGTGAAGGTATACCGCGCTCCAATGTCGACTCGCGTCCACTCCGGCAGCGAGAGCGTGTTGGTAATATTGACATATTGCGAACTGGTATAAATGACCCTAGCCGAGAGCGTCAGGTCACGCATGAACGGCGTATCCCACTCCGCTCCGATATTGGCGGTGATTGCCGGAACGCCTACCGCCGTCCTGCCGTCAGTGGCACCATTGGGCGTCTTGATCTGTTTGCCATCGATCAACGCGACACCGCCGAGCAACCGAATCGCAGGCGTGACTTCGCCGAACACATTGAGTTCGACGCCCCGATTGCGCTGCCTTCCGTTAAGCTGCTGGGACGGAGGGATTCCCGTCGCCACCGTGATGATGCTCGGCTGTTCGATATCAAACACGCTCATGGTCGTCGTCAGACGGCCCGCATCGATCTTCACGCCCGCTTCAGCCTGCTGGGTCTGCCCCGGCGGGAATACAGTCCCGGGATTGGAAAACCCCGGACCCACGACATGCGGCGTCTGGAGTCCTTCGATATAATTTGCGTATAGCGAAATGTTCTCGACCGGCTTGACGACAAGGGCGTAAGCCGGGGTCCACACGGTTTCATCCTGAAAAGGATGACTTAAACTGGGCGCAAGGATATTCGTCACCTCGCTTCCGGCCGTCTGACGACGAACACCGACCGTCAACTGAATGCGGTTATTCAGCATCGACATGGTATCGGAAAAGCCGATGCTTTGGAGATTTACGTTGGTATTTTGTCTTAGAGTCGGGACATTCAAGTTCGGACGGGGGACATTCGTCGGCGGGGTGTAGAGATTCCAGGCAATTAGCCCTGCTGAACTCAGGACACTCTGATCATAGGTCCGGTCATTGATCGAATAGTTCATGTTCAGAGCATGATTTATCGGGCCAGTGTCGATCGACGCGCGCACGCCCGTTTCTCCCGCAAAGGTCTCGAACGTCTCATGCCCAAGTCCCGGACGCCCTACCAAAGAGCCGTTGGCGTTGATAATGCTGGGAGAGGGATAAGTATAGTCGATCTTGCTGTCATGATAGCCAAACGACGCATACGCGGTCATCCAGTCAGTCACGTCCACTTCACCTTTTACGGTGGTGAAGAAGTCCTTCGGCTTATAGTAGGCCCACGGCACCTGGAAGTTCGTCCCGGCCTTCGGCGGCGCAGGAATGGATGTGAGGCCCGGGCCAATTCCAAAGAAGCGTAGCGGAGGAGTCAAATTGTCGGCTTGATAACCGACATCGACTGCGATGCGCGCGTTCTCGCCCCGGTAGTCGAGGCCGAGGACGACGTTGCCGAACTCGTCGGTCTGACGGTCCCACGGTGTATTGCCGTTCGAATAGGTGCTGTTGACCCGAACGCCCCATTCCTTGTGCTCGCCATAGCGCCGACTGACGTCCATATTCGCGCCGAACTGCGATTTGGAAACGTAGGTCCCCGTCAGCCGCGTAATGTCAATGTCGAGAGCATGTTTGGTGATGAGATTGATGCTGCCGCCGACCGCACCGCCGCTCGCAACACCGGTACCGCCAGTGGTCATGCCGTTAAGCACGGCGCTCGGGCCTTTCAGAACCTCAACCCGCTCGATGAAATTTGCCCCGATGGAGTAGTATGGCGCGATTCCGTACAGGCCGTTCAGCCCGAAATCGCCGCTGTCATAGTAGAAGCCGCGGACGAACAGACTGTCCGCGCCGCCGCCTGCTGCCTGGATGACCCGCACGGACGGATCATTCGCCAGGACGTCACGGATGGTTCGAGCCTGTTGATTTGCGATCAACTCCGCCGTGTAGCTGGTCTGGTTGAACGGCGTATCCATCACGCTGCGGTTGCCGAGAAGTCCGAGGCTCCCGCCCGTCGCCACCTGTCCGCCGGCATATGCAGGCGGCACTGTGCCAACTGTGCCCCTTGAAGGCACCACATACGGAACCGGCTCCACCCGACTCGGCGCCGGCGCCGCGACGCGCCGCTGCACGCGCGACGTGGACGTTTGCGTTCTCCGTGCTGGGGCGGGCCGCGCGCGTTGCTGGGTTGGAGCATCGACGGTGACGGGCGGCAAATTCTGCGCGAATGCTTTGTGGCCGCCGGCAAAATCCAGAGAGAGCGCAAGATAGCTCACCGCTCCCAGCGAAACAGCGCGCACAACATTTCTGGCAGCGACTTGATACGTCATACTTCCACCCCAAAAGCCCACAAGCAGGTCTCGGCTCGTTCTAACTTCTGAGGTGCAAACGGCGAGTAGAAGCCATCTAAGGTAACGAAGCGTGCACATAACGGATTGCGTTAGTGGCGATGAGGCAACACCTCACGCTTTTCGATTCGTTCTAAACCGTATGAAGTTTTTAAGCGTTCTAATTTGTGAGGTGAACGCGAAGTCGAATGCAGCGGTCGCCGAGTCGTGATGCTTTGTTGTGCAGCGATATCAGGAAATTGATTCGCGCCACATCAACCCAACAGATTGCGCAACGCGCGAATGAAGACCCGCGAGCCGACTTCGATCAGCTCGTCCGGAAAATCATAGTCCGGCGCGTGCAGGCCGGCATGATCAACACCTGCGCCCAGGAAAAACATCGCAGACTTCGCTTTTCGGTTGAACAGACCGAAATCCTCAGAGCCGCGCAGCGGCAGACCCCGCGTAGAGTGCGCGATCCCTTCGGCATCAAGCGCGTTCTTCAGATGAACGACGGCCTCCGGCGCGTTCATGCAGTGAGCGAATACGTCGCGATAGGCGATCTCCACTTTCAGCCGCTCGTCTTCCGCAACGCGCCGAACCAGACTCTCAGCCTGCAAGCGGATGCTTTCCATCTTTGCATCCGTCAGCGTTCTCAGCGTCAACCAAAGCTCGGCATGACCCGGCGAGATGCCAAACGCCGGCTCGCCCAGCCGGGCGTGGGTGACCGTGACCATCGAGAATTCGCTAGTCAGCTCGCCGCCCTGTCCCAGCGCTGGGATTTCGTTCAGCAGCCGGACCATGGCTCGTTGCGGCGAAACGCCGAGCTCCGGATTCGACGCGTGCGCCGTTCGGCCGAACAATGCGATCTGCATGCCGCGCGAGGCGCAATTGGCCAGGCCTTCTGCGATGGCAACTTCGCCCAGCGCAAGTCCCGGCAGATTGTGCAAGGAAAACACGAAATCCGGCTGGACCTGCTGAAATTTTTTGTCGGCAAGCACGGAAGCCGCGCCCGATCCATCCTCTTCAGCGGGTTGGAACAGCAACACGGCCCGCCCGCAGCGCGGACGCGTTCGGCAGAGATCGCGCGCTACGGCTGCGAGGATCGTCATATGACCGTCATGGCCACAGAGATGCGCTTTTCCCGGCACCTCGGACCGATGCGGAATCGCGGACGTCTCTTGAATCGGCAGTCCGTCCAGTTCGGCCCGAAGCATGATCGTCGGGCCCGGCGTACTCCCGTCATAGATCCCGCCCACGCCATGCCCGCCTAATTCCGTAATGATCTTGTCGGCCCCGGCCGCCCTGAGAAACGCCTGTACGGTTCGCGCCGTCTCCTTCTCCTGCCCCGACAATTCCGGCCTGCGATGCAATTCGCGGCGCCAGGCCACCAATTCGGCGAGGTCCTGTTCGCGCAAGAACATGAGCTATCCCAGGTTCGTGACCATCGAGACCATCTGGCGGACGTTGAAAAATTCATCGATCGTACGCAATCTGATTCAACCTCTCCTTCGAGATGTTCCAAACGAGTCAGTCCGCCGGCAGTGACGGAGGCAAAAGGAATTCGTCTCCGGGGAGTGCGGCATAAGCCGTCAAACCATTGCGCAGGGAATGCCGGAAGCCCCGGACGCCATGCGCCGCGGGAACGCTGACTTGCGATCGGCCTTGGGAGGGGAATCGGCGGTTGACTCGGGAACCGCCAGCAATCAGAAAAAGCCCTGAAAAATGAACGGCAAGTATAGTTGGCATAAATAATTGGTCGGAGTGGCAGGATTCGAACCTGCGACCCCTGCGTCCCGAACGCAGTGAGCATCTTCTAACTTATTGATCCTTCTTGATGTGGAAGCCGTATCGGTCGCGTTCTGTTCACGGTCGTTTCACCCAATTCGTTGCGATTTCGTTGCGGCTTTCCTGACCGAGAACGAGACCCGATGAGGAATTGGAATATTCAGATGCGCGCGGCCGAGACCGGGATCTGGGTTCGCCGACACGACGTTTCTTCCGATGGCTGCGTTCCGAATGACCTGAGCGCGCCGCAAGATCTTGGTTTTCGCGGCAGGACGAGCATGATGTCGACAGCACATTCACGCGCATATCGATTGGTTGCACCTGCCGCTCCTGAGCCGGCTTGGCGTCCCGTTTCTGACCACCTGCCATGGGCGCCTGGACTTGCCTGGCCTTCCGGATTTGGTCCGTCGCTTTCCTGATGCGCCGTTCGTTTCGATATCGGACGATCAGCGCGCTCACTTGGGCGAGGCCAACTGGATCGGCACCATTTATCACGGCTTGCCGGCCGACCTGTTTCGGCCTTCGTTCGAGGTCGGCTCCTACCTTGCTTTCCTGGGCCGGCTGACGGCGGAGAAAGAACCGGAAGCCGGAAGACTATCCGAGCTCGATCGGCGTCAGGTGCGAATGCAGTTCGAGGTTTGCCGCAAGACGAATGGCGCAGGACTATCTCCGCCACTACAAGGCACTGGTTCATCCGATGCCAGCGAAGTTCATCCCGGCATCAGGCCCACCTTGGCCCCGTCAGTGCCCGATCGCCTTCCGGCCCCGTAGCAGGTAAGCCAGCCGTCAGTCTCCGCGTGCGTTCCCGACCATTCTGGCCCCACGGGTTGCCAAAATGGCCATGTCGCTCTGGCATCCGGCAGAATTGCGAAGCCGTCGCGGTAGTCCATCAACACCTTGAGGATGGTATCACCTGAAAGTTCACCTGCCAGCCTAATAAGCTACGTTGGGATCGCGCGCCGTTCGCCTGCTTCAGTGCAGGAACCAACCTGCAAAACGGAGGTTGGAACGCAATAGCGACCAGAGAGAAGGCAGCCATGCTGAATTTTCCCCGCCCTCCGTTTCCAAACCAACACCAACCGATGCCCGGCAAGACTGCCGCGATGAAGCCGGCGCCCGATCATGGCGAAACGTCCTACAAGGGCAGCGGTCGCCTCAACGGCAAGAAGGCCGTCATCACCGGCGGCGACAGCGGGATCGGCCGCGCGGTTGCCATCGCCTACGCCAGAGAGGGAGCTGACGTCTTGATCTCCTATCTCGACGAGCACGAGGATGCCCGGGAGACCGAGCGGCTGGTGACGGAAGCCGGCAGAAAGGCTGTCCTGCTTCCCGGCGATATACAGACCTCCAGTCAATGCCGCGCCGTCATCGCGAAGGCCGTATCGGAGCTTGGCGGTGTAGATATCCTCGTCAACAACGCGGCGCATCAGGCCAGCTTCAAATCGATCGATGACATTAGCGACGAGGAATGGGAACTGACGTTTAAGGTGAACATCCACGCGATGTTTTATCTTACCAAGGCAGCGATAAGCCACATGAAGCCGGGTAGCTGCATCATCAACACGGCGTCAATCAATTCGGATGTTCCCAACCCAACGCTGCTGGCCTATGCAACGACCAAGGGCGCGATCCACAATTTTACGGCCGGACTGGCGCAGCTTCTGGCCGAGAAGGGCATTCGTGCCAATGCGGTTGCTCCGGGGCCGATCTGGACGCCGCTCATCCCATCCACCTTGCCTGGGGACTCCGTGAAGAATTTCGGCAAGCAAGTCCCGATGAAGCGCCCCGGTCAGCCCGTCGAACTGGCGACCGCTTATGTCATGCTGGCCGATCCCCTTTCAAGCTACGTATCCGGCGCGACGATTGCCGTCACCGGCGGCAAGCCCTTCCTGTAGAAGGCATTCCGCCGGCTCCTTAAGACACTGCCAAGTCGCCAGTGCTGAGTCAGGCGGCGTTCGACGCCTTGGTGTTGACGCCCTTTCGAAGCGCGATGGTATTGAGCTTCGTGTTCGCCGCCTTTTCCTCATTGAGGTTGGTGGTCAGGAAACGGACGACTTCGTCGTGACCGAGCTTATCGGCCCAGGCAATCAGCGTGCCGCCACAGGCGCCTTGAGGCCCTCGACGAGATCACGGAAAGAGAACGTAACCGCCGTGAAGAACTTCGCCGAGTACCTCGCGCCGGGCGAGCTGGCCGATGTCAGCGACCTGAAGGCCGGACACGGCGCCATCATCCGGCAGGGTACAAGCAAGATCGCAGCCTATCGTGATCCTTCCGGCGCGTTGTATGTCCGCTCCGCAGCCTGTACGCATGCGGGCTGCCACCTGCATTGGAATTCATTCGAGACCTGCTGGGATTGCCCCTGCCACGGATCTCACTTCGCCATCGATGGAACACCGCTCAACACATCGGCCCATTGGCTGAGGTAAGCATCAGGGCGGAACAATGCGGTGACGAAAAGCAGCACAGCGAACCCGGGAACCTCAATCCGTTCGGTAGTCTCAATCGCCTCACCTAGATCCACGGGGCAGACACCCGACGTTGCGCTATACGCTCCTCGGGGGCTGCACGCGGGCGCTCAGATACTGAATGAGCACGACTGTTTTTGCATCGATGATCTCGCCAGTCGCAACCATGTTCGCAGCGTTCTCCAGGGTCGTCTCGACCACCTCGATATCTTCCCCCTCCTCTTTGATTCCGCCGCCTCCGGAAACTCTTTGTGCGGGCGGGAGCAAGTGAAGAAGAAAATCTTCTCCATGATCGATGCAGGACTGACGTAGAGTTCGAACAATCGTTCGACCTCGACAATTCTATAACCAAGCTCCTCTTCAATCTCTTTCCGGATTCGCTCTTCAGCTGTTGTACCGTCAAGCTTCCCGGCGCAGGCTTCCAGCGCGTTCTTTTCTCCATCTTGAAGGAATATGGGCAGCCCTAATTGCCGGGTCAGCAATACTGACTTGCGAGCCGGATCATAGGGAAGAACGACAGCAGAATTTCCACTGTCGTAAATCTCACGCGTGCACTGCTGTTGCTCACCATCGCGCCTGCACTGGGTATAACTGACGCTCATCAGCTTGGCTTTCTTGGTCTGCACGAGCGTCTCGATGTTTCGGATATGCACCATTTCGCCGAACGTTCTCATGGCCAATAAACGCCGACGAGCAGGTTTCGATCCTTAGTCCGGACAGAGCCGACGCTGCTAAGCCCGCGTCCCTAAGCCGGCCATTCCACCCGCACGCTCGCAATAAAAATCTGACCGGCGGACCGTGCCGCCTCTCGCACAGGCGCACGGCATGGATGCGCCGCTGACCTTACCAACAAGCACCACGCGATGCTGCGAAACATAAGTCATCGGATGCCTGCTCTATGAAACGCAAACTGGGCTTCCTGAGCGGTCCAAAGATCCTTCATCGCTCATGACTTTCCAGACTCGTTAGAAGCTCGGGCAAATCATCTGCAACGATGGAGCATCCAGCCTCAAGCAGCGCTTCCTTGGCGAAACCGCCAGTAAGGAGACCGGCGGCTGCCACACCGGCTGACCTCGCGGCCTCGGCATCATACGGAGTATCGCCGATCATGATAGCCTGCTCGACCGAGACGCCTAACCCTCGAATCGCCAACTGCACCAGCCGAGGGTCTGGCTTGCCATGATCGACATCGTCCCCACACGCCACACAGGAGATGAGGTCGTCGACATCCAGAAGCGATCGGTAATGTTTGAGTTCTGGGCCTTTGCAATCCGTAGCCAGCGCAATTCGTCCGCCAGCTTTGGCTATCGCCTCAAGTACATGACGCACGCCCGCGAAGGGCTTTGCCATTGCCAGATATTTGCCGTCGTAAACTTTCTCCTTGGCTTCGAGCACCCTTTTGCGCTCTTCAGCGCTTATAGCGGGAGCAATGAGCTGAAGCGTCTGGTCGCCGTCCAATCCAGAATAGAGTTGCAAAATTTCATAGGGTACCGTTGCGCCAAAATTGGCCAATGACTCCTGCAGGCTCAGCAAATTCTGGCGCACACAGTCGACTAGCGTACCTTCCACATCGAATATGTAGCCCGAAAACAGCATACAGCCTCCCACACCTTACACCGCGAGCGGCCTGACGATGATAAAGCTGTGCGGTCGAAACGGTTCCTAGACAATGGCAAAGCAATCATGCTTCGATCTGAAGCGCCTTTTGTCGCGTTGGATCTTGGGGTTCGGGCGAACCGGCCGCGATATCAAGGCTCCCGCGGCGAGTCCGCGGCCAAGCTCGCAAAGCATCGATTGCCCGGTCAAGGTCAACTCCCAACCTGGAGTTAGACGCTTTGGAGCTGTTCAGTATCCAGGATCCCTGCGGTTGCCGACATCGCAGTGGAATGTGGTTGCATAGCACGTTTCCTTCCGCTTTCGCTAATGCAGCGAAGCGCGGCCGTCGAAACCAGCCGGTTACGATACCCGTCAAGAGGGCCGAAACCAACGGTTGCGAATTTCAATTCGTCCGCGGCTACAACCACTGCTCGCGACCTTATGTTGCACGAGCGATCACTTGGCTACGGATTCGAGGCGCTCCCGCAGGGCGAGAGACTGCGGAGATGACCGCCGCCTCCTGCTGGCGAGCTCCAAATGAGTTCCGCCAGCGGAACGTTTGTGGCGGCTGCCGATTTATCCGTCCAGATACGTTGCAAAGGAGGTTTGACATGGGGCCCGACGAGGTCCTGCGGGGAATGTTGATGTACTTCGTGCTGCCGCTTTGGCTGGTCGCCGGCTTTGCCGATTATCTCTGTCATCGCGCCGCCCATATCGAAAAGACAAGCGGATGGAGGGAGTCGGTCCTGCACCTTCTTCAGTTCGGCGAAATGGCTCTTCCGGTGCTGGCCGCGCTTTTTCTTGAAATTACATCGGGCGTGATCCTAATTATGACCGTTTCTCTAATTCTCCATGAAGCAACTGCCATTTGGGATGTCCGCTACGCATCGGCAACGCGCGAGATCCAGCCGGCCGAACAGCACGTCCACAGCGTTCTCGAAATGCTTCCCCTAACGGGCTTGCTGCTGGTGGTTGCACTTCACTGGCCGGCCTTCGCAGCTTTGTTCGGCTTTGGCACGCCGGATTTTTCACTCACGCTGAAGCAGCAACCGCTACCCGTCCCCTACATCTTCACGATGCTGGTCTTGACCGCGCTGCTCGAAATTTTCCCCTACGTGGAGGAGTTGATCCGCGGTCTGCGTCACCGGGATCGGCCAGCACAGGATTAATCCATGCGCATCCTGATCGCGGTACGGGTTTATTGGATCTGCCATTCACGCACGGCTTTCCGCTGAGGGCATATCGGTGTCGCCCTCGCCGACGGGGCTGGGCAGGCCGCGTCACCTCGCCGCTGACCTTGCTCAGACGACGGGCCCTACCAACTGGAGGCCAATTCTCAAAGGCATCGACCGCCCGATAGCCTCAGCGTTCGCCCATGCCGTTGCGGTTGGTGAAGCGGGCGTTGCCCAGACCGGTGCCGATCGTCAGTACCCCCCACCGCTTCACGTCCTGCATGAATGGGACCTCGGAGAGCCCCTGCACGACGCCATCATTGTGCATGACGACGGCCGTGTCGTGCTCGCCGATCCGGGGGATCGCTTCGACAAGACTTGCCGGCAGATTGAACTTGCTGCTCTCCCAGTTGCCCGGCAGGTTCTGCGCGCCCTTTTTGATCGAGCCGTCGCTCTCGATGACGCCGGGGCACGCGACGCCGATGAACGGTGCGAGCTTGAATCCCTCGTCTTCCGCCTTCGCGATCAGGTCTTGGAGCATCTTGACGAGGCGCTTGACGGCGTTCTCACGGGTCGGCTCGTCGTCGGCATGACGCCACAGCTCGAACTTCCACACGCACGCCTTGGAGAGGTCCGGCGCCTTCTTGCGACGGGTTTCCACGACGCCGCAGCGGATGTTAGTGCCTCCAATGTCGACAGCAAGGATGGAGTCATGAGCTTCGAAAACCCAGGAAGGAGCGAGATGTAGCGCGCCGATAAGGCCTGCGTCGTCCGGGTGACGGTGGATCGGCAACATCTCGACCTTGAAGTTCTCGGCCTTGAGGAGAATTTCGGCGCGCGCGATGGCGAGTTCGCCGAGCCGGCTATCGCGAAAGCCGCCGCCCACTACGATGCGCTCGGTCTTATCCCAGGCCTTGGTCTTGAGGAAGCGGCGCGTTACGTGGGCGAGATCCTGCGCGAAGTCCTCGACGGCGCTGTGGACTACCGCTGACGCCTCGGTGTCGTCGCCAATCAGGATAGCGTCGAGTTCCTTCTTGCTGATGTTTTCGGAAAGCTCCTTCCCGAACGGGTCGTTGCCAGACTTGCGTAGCGGCTTCCGCCACTCTTCGAGAGTTTCCCGGAAGGCGCCTTTGCTGGCGCGGTCCCCGAGGAATCCTTCCTCATCCTTCAGTTCGAGGTTGAAACTGTCGATCTCAACCCACGGGAGGCGGGAGGCGCCGTGAGCCGCGATGCCAGTGGTCGTGATCGTTTCGTCGGCCATGCTGAACCTTGAACAAGCCGCGGGCAACTAGGGCGGTTTGCATTCAACACGCGCCCCGGACCGCGGTTCCTCGCGTCCTTAGGCAGGCTTCGCCCGGGGGCACAATCCGGGGTGACGATTGTGTAGCAGGCGCGCTAGCTCCTTCCGCTCCCTCAACCCCCTTCATTGCGGTCTCGAAAGCGCTTCCTGAATGTCGCGCGGGATTTCGCCCCAGACCTCGACCAAGCAGGCGGCAATCTCATTCATCCGCCATTTCGGTTCTCCCGACGTATCGTCTTGAATGGAACAGCCGGCGGCCGGCGGCGGGAGGCCGACGAGATCGCGGGCGAACGAGACAAGGGCCGTGCCCGATCCGCCATCGTCGCCGCCGCTCGGGCCATCGAGCACTATGAGTGCTGCGATATGGGACGTTGATAGCCCAGGCCGAGGAGCTCGGCCAGGCGAGATCGAGCGTTTCCTCACAACGAACTTGATTGAAGAAAACGCGGCCTACACCAAACTTATCCAAGACTTAACACGGGGCGCTACGCAAAGGCGTCCAGGCCAAGGCTTCGACCGCGGCTTGATGCCGCCATCGTCCGATCAGTCGTGGCGGCGTCGCGAATTCGCGGAGCTGCTGGTCTGTTCCACTGTCCGCACCGATCGCATTTTCCGGCGCGCGTACCAAGCTACCACTGCGATAGTTAGCCACGCGAGCGACGCGCCGACGAAGGCGGCGGGTACGCTGCTGCGTATTACTAGCACCGAAAAAGCGATCGCAAAGGCCAGCATGCCCATCGCGCCGAGCGCGGCGCCAGCGGCGTCGACGGCGGCCGCCATTTGCCCGCGGCGCTCACCCGCGAGACCCGCTTCGCGCTTGCGGCGGATTTCATGCTTCTCGATCAACGTCGCGCTTGCACAGAATATGGCCGGAAGGGCGAGAAAGAGGCCACCGACGAATGCTCCATAGCGGCTGCTGACGAGGCCGGTGAAGACGGTCGCGGCGCCGCCGAGCGCGAAGCGGATCAGATATTCGTACCAGCGTCCTTCCTTGAGAGATGACGGCGAAAAGCGGATCGGGGTCATGTCTGACCTCCGGCGAAGATTAGTAGCCCGAAGGCGACGATCAGCCAGACGACCAGCGACAATAACGTAGCAGTCACCGCTCGCAACTTCGCGCGGACAAGCAGGTGGCACACGATGACACTGTAGATGGCGAGCGCAATCGCTCCTGCAATCATTGCCTGGGTTTGCAGGGCGGCGTAGTCGGTCCCGTGCTGATACACCGCGATTCCAAGCGTGGCGAGCGCGACCGACGGAGCTGCTCCGAACAAGCCCGCGAAGCTCTTTGGACGCAGAAGATCTCCCAGCATCGCGAAGGCCGATACAACGGCGCCCCCGACCAGAAAGCGGATGATGTACTCAGTCATTTCGCTCTCTTCCAGAGTTTTGAGAGCGGTCCACCGGCCCCGTAAACCGGATCCTTGCGTGGCACCGGCACCTTCGGGATGGTTTTCAGCGCGCGCGGGTGGTCCTCGACGGTCGTGCACTCGTCGTATGTGCCGGTCGGCGGGTAGGCTCCGATGACGAGGAAATCATCGTCCGCTGAAAAGCACTGATGGCCGGTGCCGGCGGGGAGAATGGCGACGTCGCCAGCTTTCAGCGTGTAGATCCTGCCCTTGTTGCCGCCGAACCGAACGCGCCCCTTGCCGCGCGCGATGCCCAAGACCTCATGAATCCTGGAGTGATAGTGCACGTAGTCGTAGATGCCGTCGCGCCAGGTGTCGCCCCATCCATTAGCTTCGAACAGGTCCTCGATCATCGCCGCCGGATCATGGCGCTCGTCAAGATCGACGGCGCCGCGATAGATGATCAGCGGCCATCGCGGATGATTGGGAACGAGACCGTCATCTTTGAAGCGGGCGGCATGGGGTTTTCGCGCCTGGACGTGTTCCGGAGCCTTTGGTTTGCCGGGGCGTCGGAGGCCGGTGGCGCGCTCAGCATATTCCTTCAGATCTTCAAGAATCGGCATCGTCATTCTCCATTGAAGCTTCGACTGGGTAAGGTCGTGGTATCCCGAAGTGCGTCCTCGCTCGCAGAAAATTTCAGGTCTGCTCGGCCGGTCTATACGCTCGGCTGAACGTCGGCTGCGGTCGGAGTTCCCTCATACGCGACTGCTCGAACGCCGGCCGGAATGCGATCGTTGCTGCCCAGAACCCTTCAGTCGCGCCGTTTTAAGGAGCCGCTGTGCTTTGAGTAACTGTGGGTGACCTCGGCGCCCATCAGGATGATCTGCGACGTGTAGTAGACCCAAATCAGCACGACAACGATCGAGGCTGCCGCGCCATAGGTCGATTCGAGTCCTTGCTTACCGATATAGAAGCCGATGGCCGCCTTCCCCGCCTCGAAGAACAGCGCCGTAAGGAACGCGCCCAGCCAGACGTCGCGCCAGCCAACGGACACGTCGGGGAGCCATTTGAACATCATCGCGAAGAGCACCATCACGACGCTGAACGAAATCAGTATGCTGACGACGTGAGGTGCTCCCTCCGGCAAGTAGCTGGCGGCATATTTGCCGGCCGCGGCGAGGCCCGCACTCACGACGAGCGAGATCAGAAGGAGAAAGCCGAGCGCCAGCACGGCGGCGAACGACAGCACGTAATTGCGGGCGAAGTGCCAAAGCTCGGTCTCCTCGGACTCGCCCACCTCCCAGACCACGTTGAGCGCGTCCTTCAGCTGCACGACAACGCCGATGGCCGCGAACAGCAAGGCTCCGAGGCCCAGGACGGTGGCTAGAGTACCGGCGGCCGGGCGACTAGCCCCCGCCAGCATCGCTTCGACGGCCTTGGCCCCCGTTTCTCCGAGCATCTCCTTGATCGCTGACATGACTTGGGAAGTGACCGCTTCATGGCCGAAAAGTAGGCCCGCTACCGCGATAGCGATCACAATGATGGGGCCGAGTGAAAACACGGAGTAGTACGCGAGGGCGGCCCCTTGCCTGGCATCCTTGTGGCTCGACCACTTGGTCGCCGCCTCTTTGACCACCGTCCACCACATGTCCGGTCCAACAGAAGCTGTCGCGCTCCGATTAATAAAGGCCGTGGGAATGGAATGTTCCTGTCGGCTACGACTGAGCGGAACCGGCACTGCGCCTAAACGGAGGATTCGCGCGCGGCGGATATACGTCGATACCAGCAAGGAAGTTGGCGATGTTGATCACATCAAGGTCTTTGCGAGCCAAGATGTCGAAGCCTGGTTTAGTGAAAACGATCCGGAAGGCGTGGCGTTCGAGTATGAGGTTTTGGAGTGAACCGGATCAATCGGATCGGCTGCCGAAACCAAATTGAGTCACTAATCCGGAACAAACCCTGCTCGGGAAAATTAGGCGATTGTTAAGAGAAGGGACCTTTGCGGCCCCAGCGCACGCATCCTCCGAAGCACTCCCCGAAGGACTGGGGCCGTTTTTGGGGTGGCTGTGCGCCTCTTTCTATTGCCCGGGGTGCACATTCACTCTCATCGGCCCCAGCGTCTCCCTCCCCGAGGTGCTGGGGCTGATCTGTTCAGGGCTCGCGGCCAGATCGTCTCGCAGGTGCTCGGATCGCAGTAGCGGCCCCGGCAATACGCAACGCACCGGGGCCGCCGACCTTGGAGATACCCCCGGCTAGGGGCTTGGGGGCATTTTAGCCAGGGGCCGTACAGAATAGACCGCCAGTTGGGGACGGTCGGTACGGTCACTGACAAGGCAGGCCCGCCAGCGTGAACCGGCGGGCCGTAGATGCTCTACAACTACCGCCGAAGCCGCCAGCACTCGTCCCGCAGCGGATGTCGGCAGATCAACAGCCGGATCAGGTGATCCCGAAGGCGTGGCTTTTGATTATGAGGTGATCGGCCCAGAATAAAAATGGCCCCAGCGCGAGGCCGTGCGCCGAGGCCATCAAAGTATTCCCATTTCAAATTGCCGGACAGGGTAGTGGGTACCCGCCAAGCACCCCGACAGAACCGGGAAAAAATGGCAACGTCTTGTCCAATAGTGAACGGAACGCGGGAAGATCCGTCGAGCTCCCAGCCCTGCGTCGGACCCTTCTTAGGAACCTACCGCTTTACTGAGAGTCGATTCCACCTCTGCGATTGAGAGGATCTTTTCCGGGCCCGGAGACGCAAAAGCCGCCGCTGGGATAATCCCGCTAGGTTAAGGATCGGCTGGTCGCTTATGACCGAACATTCCAACCACTATTATATACTTGCGTTTCCGAAGGGGGCGGAGAGCCTCCTCAAGAAATAGTTGATGACCACGTCTTGATGGTAACCTGCTCAGGCTTGAACGCCGCTGCTCGCTCGACAACGCGTTGCCACTGCTACCGACGGTGACGTTCGCGTGCCATCGCTTCGTGCGCAAGCACGGTTCTAATCGCTTCGTCTAGCTCGCTACCCGACATCGTTCTGCGCATCCTCAGAATGATCTGTAGCGACATCAATGTAGTCACGTGTTCGGACAGGAGATCGAGCGCCTGGCGCTCGCAGAACCTTAGAACTGTTCGATAGCTTCAGGTGACCGGCAAACTAATGAGACAAGCTCAATTGCCTGACGCCGATCGTCGGAAGCGAAGCAGGGCTCATCGAACAACATGCCTTCGCCTACTTCACCCGCCATCAGTTCGACGCGGGGAGACCCCTTTGCCAACTTATTCTTCGCACTTCGCCATTCGTACTTCAGTAGTAAACGACCAAGATTCAGTTGGGCGCGTAGCGCGTCCCTAGAACCGGATAGGCGTCACTCGTTCGCACTTAGCGGACACCTTCGGTTGCTCTCGCGCACAACTTTATACGCCGCGGTTCATCGATGAATTTCAGAAGGGCTAAGTCGTGGAACTAAGAGCGCACTTGTATCAGCATCGGTTTAAATTGGGTGACAGGGTGCGCCTGAGCCAGCTTGGGAAGCAGCGAACGCGAAAACCGACGACGGAAACGGGTACCGTTGTCGGCCTCGTCAATCACAATACTGGCAGCGTCCGAGTCCTGTTCGATGGTTTAAGAACAGCCAAGAGTTTGCACTGGACCTACATCGAGTCGCTATGCGAGCGGGCAGATTAATTCAGCCCCTTCTTTCCTCTCGGTGGTGGAATGACGACCATCGACGGCGGCCGCCTGGCGCGGGTTGCGAGCCGGCACGGAGCAACCACCAGTCAGATTGCCTTGGCCTGGTTGCTGGCTCTCTCGCCGGCAATGATCGCAATTCCCGGCACCGGGTCCATTGCTCACTTGGAAGAAAACACCGCCGCCGGCGACGTCGTCCTCACGAAAGAAGACCGAGCCGACCTTGCCTCGATGAGCCCGTCATCCCTGATCAAGCCGCTGGACGCTTCCACGCGGCACCGACTGACCCTGCGGCGGCGGGGGCATCCAAGGTGGCCTCTGTGGTGCCGTCCATCCTCCTCCCCTGAGTACCCGTACCCACTCCACGCATTCCCATCGGATTGGGGAGCCTGTCGGTGGAGGCTGAGGCCCGGAACCAGCGCGGCAACCAGAAGGCCGCCATGGTATGGGGACGCGGAGCGAATTCCTTCAATGGAGGAAATGCCCTTGAGCCGCCATAAGGCGCCGCCGTCGGCTCACCCATTTCGCCGGCCTCGGATCCAGTCGAAATCACGACGCCGCGGGAGACGTTGCAGATGCGGCAGATACTGATGGCCGAAGGCGCATCGAAGCGCAACGAGCTGCGGTAGTGGCCAGACGCTTGGTCGATTTCAAACCACGTTTTGTCATCCTTGTCATGGCTAATGGTACGCTGACGATGCAACCGAACGTCTGAGGCCGTCCCTGGATTGGCTTCTGGAATAGGGTTGCCGTTACCCTATCAGGCCCGCTCGAACAGCGGATCACTTCGAACCCAATTGGAACCTTCGACGTCACGCAACATTGATCAAGGGGACAGGGACTTCCAAATGCGGCGACAGGAGAAGTTATGGCAAAACGAGCGAAGAAGCGAAGATCGGCGGCGCGTCGCACGAGTCGGCCGCAGAAAAAGCTGAGCGATCTTTTCCACGAGATGCTCAAGGACATCTACTTCACTGAAAATAAGATCATCAAGACATTGCCCAAGATGACGAAGGCGGCGCAGTCCAAGGATTTGGCTGCAGCTTTTAATAAACACCTTCGGGAGACCCAAGGTCAGGTCAAACGTCTGGACCGCGTCTTTCGTATTATCGGCAAGCCGGCCCGCGGAAAGCCCTGCGAGGCGATCAACGGCATCGCTGATGAGGGTGCGGAAATCATGAAGGAGTTTCGTGGGATGCCTGCTCTCGACGCCGGACTTGTCGCTGCCGCCCAAGCGGTCGAGCACTACGAAATTTCCCGCTACGGCACCCTTCGTACCTGGGCTGAACAGCTTGGC
Organism: Bradyrhizobium sp. AZCC 1577; assembly: GCF_036924575.1. Taxonomy (NCBI): domain Bacteria; kingdom Pseudomonadati; phylum Pseudomonadota; class Alphaproteobacteria; order Hyphomicrobiales; family Nitrobacteraceae; genus Bradyrhizobium; species Bradyrhizobium sp. AZCC 1577. Next base: position 2,719,226 of record NZ_JAZHRQ010000001.1, on the reverse strand, counting down.
ATGTCCGACGCCGCACGTCTATTTCAGGAGACGCTGGATGAGGAGGAAGCAACCGACAAGGCGCTGACCGAGCTTGCGACGTCAGTGATCAACCTCGAAGCGGAGCAAGAGCAAGCGGAGGCCGCCTGACCTGAGGAGCCCGCGAATCACGGGGTGCCAAGGCTGGATACATTGGCCCTCCGACGCCGCGCCGGCTTGGTGTCTTGCAGCAAGGATGCCGTGGAACGACCGCGTTCAGCTATGTTGGACAGGCGAACACACTGACGTTTCCGGCTAGCGGAATCCATGGCGACGATACTGGCTTGGCTGCTGTTCGCATGTATGAGCACTTCGCCGGATGCTCGGATCGAGTGGCGCGTTCAATTGGCACGCCGCGCCGTTTTATCTGCCCGCCAGTTCTGCGCCGGTCCAACGGTATCGGCCATACGAGCACCACGAGCTCCCATTGGTTCGGCCACTCCCGTCGTCGTGTCGCGTGCGGTCTGGTGCTCCATTTCGGCGTTGAGTTCGGCCCCGATTAGGATCACGATCGCAGACAACCAGATCCAGGTCACGAACCCGATGACCGCGCCCAGGGAGCCGTAGGTCCGATTGAAGCTCCCGAAATTCGCAGCGTACCATGAGAACAGCATGGAGACCGCAATCCACGCAAAAGCGGCGAAGGCGCTCCCCCACGTGATCCACTGCCATCGCGGTTTCTCGCGGGATGGTGCGTAGCGATAAGCGAACGCAAGCGCCAACGTGAGAACGGCGAACAGTACCGGCCAGCGACCGGCCCACACAAGAAATTCTGTCAACTCCGACAGGCCCAGATACTTGAGTGCGGACGGCAGAACGACCAAAACGGCGATGGCCACGAGCGCGAAGACGATGCCGGCCGCGGTGAACGCAAGCGAGATGGCGTTCAGCTTGATGAGGCTTCGCGCCTCTGTTTCGGCGTAGACGATGTTGAGGGTGTCGAAGACCGACTTCATCGCCGCGTTCGCGCTCAACAGGGATACGGCAAGCCCGACGATGAAGGTTAGCCCGAGCGCGCCGCCACGCTGGGATGTGACCCAGTGAGTTCGTCCCGGATGACGTCGATCGCGCCGCCTGGCAGCAAACCCGACAGCTTTTCCAGATGAATGGTGAGCGTTGCGGGGTCCGAGAACAGCCCATAGACGGCGACCAGGGCCGCGATGGCAGGAATATTGCCAGCAGAGTGTAGAACGTCACGCCGGCGGACAGAGCAATGATCCTGTGTTCCGAGATGTTGTGCAAAACCCGGAGCAGAATGTCCTTCCATCCGCGCGCCGAAATCTTCGAGGGCTCGCTTGCCAGACGGCCGCGCCCTTCATCCGATGCCGGAGGCCGTAGCGTATGATCGATTGGTAGTGGCGAAAGCCGCCGCGGTGACACGAACGACCAGGGTGTCGAAGGTCCTGGCGCCCAACGGTCGCGCGGCGCCGTCTCCTGTCAGAAGTCTCACGCGGCGGATCGCGCGCAAGAAGTACAGGCCGAAGCCGACGCCCGTCGCGATGAGGCGCCGGAACAACCCTCCTGCATAACATCGTTTGTCGCCGTCCTAGCAGGCAAACAAAACGGCCCCACCGCCTCGGGGAGCGCTGAGGCCGTTTTGCATGTGTCCGGTATCCTCCAGACGCCAGCACAATTCGGGATCATTGCCACTTGTTCCCGATCGGTCAGCCTTGAGCAGGCATTCTGCCCGCCCAGAACTCGCAGCCAACCGTCGGACTTAGGCCTCCAGAACCGCCACGATCTCGTAGGTCTCGGGATCCACGATCACGATCTGCTCCTTGATGAGGATGTACTTATACCTGCGCCATTCCGGATAGATCGTCACCACTCGCTCCGGCAGCGTGTGGAAGGTCACGTCGCGCGGCACCTTAGTGCCGACCGAAATCGAGAAGTTCACGTTCGTCACCGGCTGAACGCGGGTCTCCTTGATCGCGCTGGTGATCTGGGTGCGTTGCTCGGTCGAGAGCTTCGCGGCGGCGCCAGCCTGGCCTGTCGTGGTGGCCTCCTTGCCCGCGGCTCCGCCCTGCGTCTGAGTCTGCATACGGTCTTCCTTGCCCTGGGCCTTCTGGTCCTTCTGAGGCGTAGTCTGCTCGCGGCCTTGGGTCGTGCTCTGATCACGCTGCTGCGTCGTGCTCCTATCGCGGTCTTGGTCACGTTGGGTCGTGCCCTGGCCGGTCGTCTGCTCACGATCACCCTTTTGTTCGGCCTTCATGCCGCCGCGGTCCTCCTTGCCTTCGGCTTTCATGCCCTTGTCTTCGCGGCCTTCCGCCTTCATGTCCTTGCCGCCCTTCATCTGGCCTTCGGCGCCCTGGCTCTTCTCAGCGCCCATCGACTTCTGTTCAGACTTCATGTCGGACTTTTGTTCTGCCGCGCCACTCTGCTGCGTTGCGGCACCGCCCGACGGTGATTCACGGCCCATCCCAGTTCCCTGCGCATTGGCGAAACCGGTCCCAGCGATCAGAGACGCCGCAGCGACCGAGATCAAAAAACGCTTAGTCATGGAAATCCTCCTCCACAGTTTGCACTGCCCTCGGCGATTAACGAAAAGGAGATTATGACGTTCCTTGGGTGCGTCCCATGCTCGAAATCCCTAGCGCCCCCACATGCGTTGAAACAAAGGTTCCAGCATTGGCTTATCTCTCCGTCTGGCGCACATGCGGAATGGAGAAAGTCCATGTCGATCAGTACGGTCATTCTGATTATTCTTGTGATTGTGTTGTTGGGTGGCTTTAGCGGCATCGGCGGCGGCCCATTTTATGGGACCGGCTACTACGGCGGCGGTGGATTGGGGCTCGTAATCATTGTCCTGCTGATTTTAATTCTGCTGGGCAGAATCTGAATCGTTTCGCGCAGCCCCTTTTGCAGTTTACCGGCACGGACAGGTTGCCCGGATTCCTGGAGCACATTTTGTTTGTCCGCCTGCCAAGTCCGGTTGCAGCAAAAACCGCCTTTGCAGTGTGGCAAGGCGGTTTTAAGGACACCGAGCGAGTTCGCGTTTGTCCTAGACGCGAGGTTCAGGGCAATGTCGAAAAACAATCATCAACATCCTTACGGGCTTGATCATTGGCGCAGCCGTAGCGCTTTTGCAGCCGACCTGCGAGCTCATCGCGCCGGCCGTACCCGCCGCAGCCCGCGAATGGCTGCAATCGGGAAATGGGTGCGTCCGGAGGAGGAGGATTACCTACCTTCCGGCGCCCTCGATTCCATCTCGAGCCGATCAGCATCCACATTCGCAACCACGGCCGCTGTTGCAGTGACGGCAAGGAGAGTCACGATTGCGAAAGCAAACCCGTTAATCCACTGGTATCCGCCATTTGGGCCCTCGTGGCGATAACTGGCCTTGCCCCAGTGAAGTTTCAATCGTGGCGAAACCCCATTGAAAAGCATGTTGGAGTGACGCTGTGAGACCGCCTGCCATGAGACTAGCTATCGCGAACAGCGTCCATTCTGGTCGGGCGCTGCGAGCAGCGAGACGGTTCAGAGCCTCTGCCAAGTTTGCCATCCTCCTTTCACCACCTCTCAGATCCTAGTCGTGCTAGATAGGAGGCCGCAGCATCTCAGTTCTTCAGGATCACTTTCAGCAGCTCTCCATTTTCCACTTAGGTTCCTCTCAAGCGAGCAACGCGTCAACCATCGTTGTGCGTTGCCAAATGCAAGGACCAAGTTCGATCCAAACAGCAAGCTTCAGCGGTAATTCTGAACTCCAAATATCCGTTCTAATTTCAATTCGATGGTCGGTTAAAAGTTGCCGCTTTTTCCCGATGTTGTTGATGTTTCTGAACACGGAACCTCGAATTTGCGCGCTTTGCCCGATGCTCAGCCTCGTGGCCGACCGGCACCTCGTCTACGGCTTCTTGACGAATCGCCGAACTCGGTCGTCGAGCCGATCCATCCGAATGCCATGCCCCAGAGGAACCCTCGTCCGACGCCATCGTTTTCTTCTTTTGAGGACAGCGTCATGAACGTACTGGACGAGCACAGCCGGTCCATCTGGATGGATATCCCGATCGCCCAAGCTCCGGCACTTTCGAGTGCGGCACGCGCCGACGTCGCCGTGATCGGCTCCGGAATTGCCGGGCTATCCGCGGCTTATGAGCTTGCCAACCGCGGGCGTTCTGTTGTGGTGCTGGACCGCGGCAAGATCGGCAGCGGCATGACCGCGCGCACTACCGCTCATCTGGCGTCGGCGCTCGACGACGACTACAAGGAACTGGTCGGCGTGCGGGGCCAGGACTGCGCCCGGCTTTGCTACCAGAGCGTCGCAGCCGCGATCGATCGCGCCGAGGCTATTCAGTCGACCGAAAACATCGATTGTGATTTTCGGCGATTGGACGGCTACCGGGTGCTGGCGCCGGGCACGCCCGCATCCCACTTGGACGAGGAATTTGATTGCTGCACCAAGCTCGGGATTCCTGTCGAGGACTGCAGGACACCGACGCCGCTCCACGTTGAAGGCATTGTGCGGTCCTTGCGCTTTCCGCGACAGGCGCGTTTCCATCCCACGAAATATCTCGCCGGGCTCGCAACCGTGCTGCAGCGTCGCGGTGCGCGGCTCTATGCTGACACCTGTGTCAAGAGCATCGATCAACAGCAGGGCGAGATTGTCGTAAAGACCATGTCCGGGCACGACGTCCGCGCGACCGACGTGGTAGTCGCAACAAATTCGCCTGTTAACGTGCGCGTGGCGATCCATACCCAGCAGGCACCTTACCGAACCTATGTGATTGCGGCGAAGAATCCGGCCGGCACGCTCGCGGATGCGCTCTACTGGGACACGCTCGACCCCTACCACTATGTCCGTCTGCAGCCGTTCTCTGACGAGGACGATCTCGCGATCATCGGCGGAGAAGACCACAAGTCCGGCGAAGCGGACGATGGCGAGCAACGCTTTGCCGCTCTTGAGCGCTGGGCGCGCGACCGGCTGCCAAACTTGCGCGAGGTGACTCACCGCTGGTCCGGCCAGGTTCTGGAACCGGTAGATTTTCTAGGTTTCATTGGTCACAGCGCCGACGAAGAACACATCTTCCTCGTCAGCGGCGATTCCGGACAAGGCATTACGAACGGGCTGGTCGCCGGCATTTTGATTAGGGACCTGATTACGACCGGATCGAGTCCCTGGGAACGGGTATATTCGCCGTCTCGAAAACTCCAAAAGAACATCGGCGAGTTCATCAGCGAGAACATTACGGCGCTGAAGAATTTCGCCGAGTACCTGACAGCCACCGAGATCGCATCCGTCGAACGGCTTCGGCCGGGAGAAGGCCGCCTCGTCCGCAGCGGGCTAAAAAAGATAGCGGCTTGCCGGGACCGCGGGGGCGCGCTGCATTTGCATTCCGCAAGTTGCACCCATCTCGGTTGCGTGGTGCACTGGAATTCCCTGGAGCAATGCTGGGATTGCCCCTGCCACGGCTCGCAATTTGCGCCCGATGGGACTGCCCTCAATGGACCGGCCGTTTCGCCGCTTGCCGGCATCCAGCCGCCGGTCAAGCACGAAGCGGCCGAATAGCGCGGCCGACTACGAGTCCGAATCGACGTCACTCTCGCCAGCTCTCGATCGGTGCGCGGTGCGGCCTTGGCTTGCAGAGGACAAGCATGGCTTCGGCGACCCTCTTCGGGTCCCCTTGGAGCGTGACCCGCAGCCTGACGTCGCGGCAACTCACGTTGCCTTCGGACGTTTTGTACTTCCCCGAGCATCCGAGGTTCAACGGTAACGGATATCGCCAATTGGAACCTTGTCGATGCGGCGCTCGCGCGATTCGCGATCGACTGAGTTCAAAGTCGCAGCCAATCGCATGCGCATTGTTTCACCGAGCGGTATGCACGCTGCGGCGGATCTCGATTTGGTCGGGGTCGCGCCTTAGTCGCCGCAAGCTGTGAGCGCCAAGCTCAAGCTATCGGCGATCCGGTTCAACGTTTCGAGCAGCTCCATTACCCGTCCAATAAGCACGATGAACAAACGTTCATCTAGTTCAGATGCTCGACCGACCTCCGGCCGGCGCAACTTCCGGGAGGTTTCGGACTTATTGCGATGGGAAAAAGCGGAAGAAGCGTTCGGGAGGGACGCTCATCAACTTTGCTGTGCCGTTGCAAGTTTACGGCAACCCCGACGAGGCCGCGTTCCCGCTCTCGAGAACTGCAAAGGTGACCCTTCGATGTCCATACTCACCTCCGCCGTTCAACGGTCCAGCCTCGGGCTTCATACGCTCGAACAGTACGAGCCGCTCATCGGCACTGCGACGATCGAGCGCATAGCAGCGAAGGCCGATCGGGTACGCACGATGCGCGTGGCCCATATCAGTTCGACGTTCTACGGCGGAGGCGTCACCGAACTGCTCACGCCGCTCACCCTTATGATGAATGCGACCGGCATCGAGACCGACTGGCATTTGATTCAGGGAACGCCGGGCTTCTTTGGCTGTACGAAGAAACTGCACAATACGCTGCAGGGCACCAGCTCGGAGTTTTCCGACGCTGAAAAGGCGATCTATGAACAGGTCGTGTTCGAAAATGCCACGCGGCTTCATCTCGACGAGTGCGATGCGGTCATCGTGCATGATCCCCAACCTCTGCCGCTCATCACGCATTTTTCCGATCGGGAAACGCCGTGGCTCTGGCAATGTCACGTCGATCTGTCGTCGCCGCACGTCCCGGTTTGGGCCTATCTGCGTCAATTCATCGAGCAATATAACGCAGCGGTCTTCTCGCTACCCGAATACGGCCAGGATCTTCAGGTCGGACAGCATTTCGTCACCCCGGCGATTGATCCGTTCTCGGCGAAGAACCGGGAGATGTCCGACCGCGAGAGACGAGAATTCCTGGGCAACTACAAAATTCCGACAGATCGTCCCTTGGTGGCGCAGATTTCCAGGTTCGATCGGTGGAAGGACCCGATGGGCGTGATTGAGGCCTTCCGCAAGGCTAGAGAGCAGGTCGACTGCACGCTCGTGCTCGTCGGCAATAATGCCTCCGATGATCCCGAGGGCGGAAAAATCCTCGAGACGATCGAGAGCGTCGCCGATGACGGCATCATTGTTCTCAGCGTCGACGATCCAACGCTGGTGAACGCGCTGCAGCGCTCTGCCGCCGTGGTGCTGCAGAAGTCGATCCGCGAAGGCTTTGGTCTCACGGTCGCCGAGGCAATGTGGAAGGGCGCCGCCGTCATCGGCGGCGACGTCGGAGGCATCCGGCACCAAATCAAGGACGGATGGAACGGATTTCTGGTGAGCACACCCGATCAGGCGGCGGCGAGAATGGTCGAGCTCTTGAAGAATCCGAACCTGCGGGAGGAGCTCGGTGCGCGTGCGAAAGAAAGTGTGCGGCAGAACTTTTTGATGAGCCGACTATTAGAGGATTGGCTCGACCTGCTGTCCAAATACGAACGGCCGGTGGTTTGACGGTTTGGTTCGATCTCGATGGTAGAAAGCCCATGCGGATTGCCCAGATAGCGCCTCTGGCCGAAAGCGTCCCTCCCAAGCTTTACGGCGGCACCGAGCGCGTGGTGGCATGGCTGATCGATGAGCTGGTGAGCCTGGGGCACGAGGTGACGCTGTTTGCCAGCGGGGACTCGGTAACGTCAGCCCGGCTTCATGCCGTTTGGCCTCGGGCTCTTCGCCTTGGCCGCCCGCGGACCGACCCGATGGTTGCCCAGGCGGCGTTATTGGAAGCGGTAGCCCGCACTGCGAATGAGTTCGATGTCATTCACGCGCACATCGATTGGCTGCACCTGCCGCTCCTGAGCCGGCTTGGCGTTCCGTTTCTGACCACCTGCCATGGGCGCATGGACTTGCCTGGCTTTCCGGAGGTGGTCCGCAGCTTTCCCGATGCGCCGTTCGTTTCGATATCGGATAATCAGCGCATTCCGTTAAGCGAGGCCAACTGGATCGGCACCATTTATCATGGCTTGCCGGCCGACCTGTTTCGGCCTTCATTCGAGACCGGCTCCTACCTTGCTTTCCTGGGCCGGCTGACGGCGGAGAAAGGACCGGAAGCCGCCATCCGGATCGCACGCGCCGCCAAAATGCCGCTTCGTATCGCCGCAAAGGTGCCGCGCGGGGATAGAAGCTACTTCAAGGAACAACTCGAGCCGCAGATCGATGGCGAGCGGGTCCAGCTCACCGGTGAGGTCAATGATGACGCGAAGCGGCAGTTTCTGGCGGGCGCGGCGGCGCTATTGTTTCCGATCGATTGGCCGGAGCCGTTCGGGCTCGTCATGATCGAGGCCATGGCGTGCGGCACGCCTGTCATCGCGTTCAAATCAGGCTCCGTGCCCGAAGTCATCGACAACGGCATTACCGGCTTTGTCGTTGCGGACGAAGCAGAAGCGGTCGAAGCGATCGGAAGACTTTCCGAGCTCGATCGAAGTCAGGTGCGCAGGCAGTTCGAGAAGAGGTTTACCGCCAGGCGCATGGCGCAGGAATATCTTCGCCACTACAAGGCCTTGGTCCAATCGAATGCCGGCGAAGTTCATACCGGTCTCAGGTCCACCTTGCCTAAAGGTTCAGTGCCCGATCGCCCTGTGGCTCCGTAGCGATCCCGGCGATTCCAAACCGGCGCCCACAGGGCCTCAGCGCACTTTCGACTCGTGGCACTTTTCCCGCTCCAGCATCAGCTTTCCGATTTCAATTTGTATTGGGTATTGCTGGCGGCCGCATTGGCCGCCAAGCCATTTAGCGCGTGTGCCCAAAGCAGGAAATTACATTGAACGACGAACGCCTACTGCCAGAGGTTTGGCGATCGTACCAATCGTTGATCTCCCTCTCCGCCTGGTCTTTGGCATAGCCATAACGTTGCTGAAGACGGCCTGCGAGCTGATCTTGCTTGCCTGCAATGACATCGAGATCATCGTCGGTTAGCTTGCCCCATTGCTCCTTTATCTTGCCTCGGACCTGCTTCCAGTTTCCTTCGACGCGATTCCAATCCATGGTCGGCTCCTTCGAACTGATTGAATTCATTAACGGCATTTTTGAACGTTCGTTCCTCGTCTGTGAGTGTCGGTGCCGACAGAGTTCGAGAAGCGCACGGCCGGTAACTGAGGCTACCTTCCCGGCCTTCTAAGGCTTGGATCGCCAGAGCGGAAATCTGCGCCGGATCATGGACACCAGTTTGCACGAGCTTGATGATCTTCGTGGCCATCCCGTTTGAGGGGCGGTCCTTAACGCCTAAGGTATTCGGCGCTTGCTCACAAGCTGCTATGATGCGACTGGCCGCTGTCCCAACGGGCAGTTTCTAAGTAATGCGATAATGGCCATTCTGATGGACCTGTTTTAACTCAAGGCCGGCGAAGCTAGCCATCTTCAATTTGCTTGCTCAGGCCACGCTTCATTATCAGCGGCCTTGCAATGCCACCAGCTTATCGGAATGGACGGCAGACCCTAGCGACTGCGCAGCAAATTGCATACTTTTCCCGGGTAAACACAAAACCCGCGCACTGCACCACTTACGTAACAGGTCGTGCCGCTTCTTTGACAGCCTGACTTGTAGTTGCCATTCCGGCCGCATAGGCGGCTCCGGCGCCCAGCAGCAGCGCACAGAAGCTCGCAAACATGGCGTAGGCAAAGTGTTTGCGGGCCTCCTCGATCTGAGCTTGCGTCGGAGACCTAGCCGTTGCGCCGACAGTCTCGCGCCCGGGAACACCAGCCAGATACGTAACGCGGGCGCTTGCCGCGTATGAGGGACCCACCAGATTGCTTGCAATGCTGGTTGCAGAAGCTGGAAGCAAGGCGGCCGCCGTGACCACGACGACAGTTGCTACTGACCAGGCGGCCAAGGCATGTCCGACCCGGCCAAGATCCGTCTGATCGGGCGAGTTGGCCGCAGCAACTGCGCCACCAACAAAAGCGGCGATGATGCCGGAGACCGCCCACCATACGAACGCTGCCCAGCTAGCACCGGCAGGTGCAGCCTGCGCAGTTGGGACATCAATTGCCAGCAAACCGATGCCGAAGCCTAACATGGTCAACAGAATTTGGACCACTAACGAGGCAAAAACGCCAGCCAGCACGGCCGACCATGTCCAACCAAAAAAGGCGTTAGGTATTGTGCGAGAGGCCATGATGATACCTCCTTCAGAAGATGATCCCGATTTCCCAACGCACCGGTCAAACCCGAGTTCCTGCGCGGAACCGCTGGTGTTCTCCGGTTGTTGAGAGTCTGCAGAAACACTATGGAAGGAGCGGATCATGACATTTGGTAGAGGCGCCCTGCTGTGGCTTCTTGGCATTCCTCTTCCCGTCATCCTGCTGCTTGCGTTGTTCTGGCGTTAGCCGCAATCGGTGAGGTTGAGCCGAAGACAAAGAATGAATTCCAGCATGGCCTCATGCTTGAGAAGCTGCCGCGCATTGCTGCGGGCGACGACGCACCGCCCCGGGCTTTGCAGGCATCAGCCGATCAGCCAGGAACAGCTTGTGAGGAAAGCCTTCAGTAACGAACGCGTACATGCGAAAGCCAGGCGGTGGAATTTTGAGCGGTCCTGAGGATCCAAGGCGGCGATAGGTGCCGAAACGCGCTGCTGTCAGGAGGCGTGAGTTCTAGCTTGGATCTCCGCAAGGAACGCCACTAGCGCATCATCCACGCAGGCTCCGCTTTCGGGTGTCAAAAGTGTAATTCCCCAGTGGGCGAGCAACGCCTCCTGCAGGGGGTTCGACGAGGGGCATGAAGACGAACGACTGGGGGCGATGATTTTTGTGACCTGATTTTTCCCAAGTCCGCCAAATGCCATGTAGCAGGAGGCGGATATTGGGATCCGACATGCTACACCCAATGAACAGGATGGTGCGGCCCAAGGCGTCCGCGCGAAACTTGATGTCCATAGGAGAATCGAAGGATAATCGATCGAGAAAATTGGTCTCGGTAAGCACCAGTGACGCGTCGTCATCAAAGTCGCCATGGTACTTTATGATGTGTGTCACGTCGTCCGCCGCGTCTGCCATCTGCTTCGCATTTGCGATCTTTGCATAGGCTTTATTGTGGACTTCGAAAGCTGTTTCGAGGTTCCGGTCATAGCTGGTCGTATAAATAGCGGGAAAGTCGAGCTCGACAATGAGTTTATGAAGCTGCGACGCCGAGACGCGGTCTGGCGCAACTTTCCAATTTCGATCCAGCCAGCTTCGCAAAGGACCCAAGCCCCCTTGCTTCAGCCGATAGAATTCGGCCAACATTTGATAGCCATCGTTCATTCCGTCGCAAGTCTTTGTGCCGAGATAAAGCTGCAACAAAATGCCGGATCGCCTGATCACGTCGATGACGCGGACGGGGTTGCCCTCGTCAATGAAATCATCGAGGCACTCGGGCAGTAGCGTCCATTGCCCACGATCGGCCTCCTCAACGAAGCGCCTCATCGATCCCCCCTAGAATCACGGGAGAATCATAACAGCGGCACGGCGTTTTCACACAGGGTCATAAGCGGGCATCCAAAGCACCGAAGCCGAAGTCCGCTTCACCTTGCACTGCGGCCTCACCGCTCCTCATCAGGATGCACCCACTTGTAAGGCTTGATCTCTCGCTGCTCAGTCAACTTGATCATGCGAACCGGCGGCTTGCAACGGCGCGTTCCGCACGATCGGCAGCGGAACGAAGGCTCCAGCTTCCAGATCGGCGTATCACACGCCCTGCGGATAGCATCCAACGGCAGGCTCGCCGTCGTCTTGCATCGGCAGCACTCGATCTCCAGCCAGCCGTAACCGCCGTTCAGGCATTGGCCGATCGTTGGAGACGGCTGGGCCGGGCCGCCATAGCCTTCCATGCGGACCGACCACGCTTCTGCCTCGGCTCGGTCGGCGGCGCGGGTGGCTTTCCTTCCTTTTGGCGCGCCGTTTGGGCGCGCATATCCGCGCCCAGCCCATGGCCGCCCCAATCACTTCACGTTTCTTGGTGCTCATGGCTGGCAATTACAGCGGCTTGGCCGAGCTGAGCAACTTTACTAGTCTTTGGGGCAAGGAACGGATTTGGGACGCTATAAGTACGGCCCGTGTGTAACCTTTATTCCATCACGACCAACCAAGAAGCCATCCGCGCCCTCTTTCGCGTGATCAACCGCTTCGTCGGCAGCCTGCCTCCGATGCGGCTGCGCAACATCCGAACGGAATGGACTAATCGGCATCTCCCTCGCCCCCGCGCTGCCATTCTTCAGCACGATCAGCGATCTTGTCATATTCCTCCGCAACCCGCAGCATTCGCCGAATCTGTCTAGGATCGTAGTATCGCTTCGCCTTCACGCGCGTCGCTTCTGCGCGGTCTCGCCAGTACTTCGGCTCTTTGATTGGGTCACGCATTCATCGGATAAATCAATACCCGGTACGGCGTTCCTAAACATGTGTATCGCGCCAAACACCTATAACTCACAGATTGTTAGTAATTAGAACAAGGCGGTGAGACTTCTATCCGAACGCATAGCGAAGCGATGCGGCGATGCTGGTCGACAACAGGCTTCCGCTTGATAGCTCGAGCGTGGAACCACCCTGTGGCACGACATCAGGATTTTACGGGATGCCGATTTCCTTGATCGCCTGAGCAGAGATGTCGGCCGGCTCGCGGATGCCAGTCTGCGCGACCTCGATGATTTTCTTGGCGAGAAGTTCAGCCAGCGGATCGCCTCGGTCAACGATGCCAATGGCGCGCAATGCTTGCTCATAGGCGGTCGTCAAGCGGTGGATCTCTTCCGGCCCCATCGGCATATTTTGCAACAGGCGATAAATCGGCATCGGGCTCCCCGGCAGCTTTTGGTAAAGCATCATACCACGGGAACTTGTGGCGGGAACAAGTGGCAATCGACCCACGTTTATCGATGAGGGCAGTCTGATAAGGAGGAGGCGTAAATGCCAGTTCTACTGCCATGGGCCGTCCCGACCGTCATCGTTGTTGGCGGCGTCGGATACTATTTACTTCGTGCTGTTCACTAGTGGAATTCGGATACTAGTTACTTCGTGCTGTTCACTAGTGGAATTACGAGAGGGAGGCTCACGTCAGGCTCCTCAAGCCCATCCGCACTGACACGGCATGCCCGCCCCACACTGGCAACCCAGCTCGTCGCTCCAAGCCCGCTTGGGATGATTTTCGCAAACCCATCCTACCCCAAAGCAGGTGCGGCAATTAGGATTGATCCTTCCGAGAAAGTCCTTTGAACGAACTGGCACGTAGTAAGCCTTCCGATGTGATGTCTCGGTACTCAACGTCGGCAAAGAATTTCGGTTCGTCCCATGTCGCCTTCGGCTTCCTGATGGCTTGGTTAGTTTTGACTTCGGGCTCACAAGAGTATCGAGCTACTTTCTGATCGAGGATCGAACTTGTTTCGCTACCGAAGCTAGCGACGGGAGTTGCAATTGAAGAGGCGCCTGCTGCGGGTAAGTGACAAACCTGCCAAACTAAGACATCGCCAGACGCTGTGTTTCAAACACTGTTTCAAGCACATACTTTCATCGAACTACATCTGAGAGTCCAAAAGCGAGCCGACACCTGAACGCCCATCGGTATGTTGATGGTACGCAACTGGGGGGCGGAGACGCGACCGTGTTGGAAGTGTTGATTACCAAGCGAAGCCTGACAAGGTGGGAATGGCGAGTCTGTGACCGCTACGGCGCGACGATTATGGGCGGGTTTGAAACCACCCGACCAGCGGCCAAATACAGGGGTAACCGGGCGCTATTTCTCCTGTTATCTACCCGCTGGATGTTACGGTGATCGCTCAACGTCGCGGCCCAGAGCGCGAAACAGCGTTCGCTGGCCGGGCAGTTAAGGGACATCCCATTTCCACTCGCAGTGGACCGTTTTACTTCCAGAAACCGGACATGAGCGACCTTTCCGCTCATGCCAGCCATGGGCCAATAGCTGCCGACGTCATGGATGCAAGGCAACAAAGAGCGTCCAACAACTCATAAAGATTAAGATCAGAGAACCCACCGTCCAGAGTGTCGCGCGTGTATCGTGAGTCCTTGCTGTAAAATAGGCTGCGAAATGTAAAAGCCGCGAAACGACGTAGCCATACAGAAGCCATTGGGCGAGCGCTACTGATGGCTCGGTCAGGATGAAGAGGAATCCAGCAACCAGGAAGAACGGCAGGTTTTCTAGATCGTTTAGCTGAATTCGCCGGATGCGATCCACGTATTCATTGGGTGCCAGTTGTTCGGAGCTTGGATTGGGGTTGAGGATCGTCTTCTTGATGTCCTCGGGCGAGCGAAACCCGGCCTTTACCTGCATCATCCGAACAACCGTCAACCAAGACATCATGACGGCTTTGAGAATCATTATGCAGGCAGCGACCGCATAGGTACTGAAAAGCGGATTGTGAAAGCTGAGCTTGTCCATAGCGCTTGCCTTCGCGTTCTGGCGATCCCCGATCATTCAATCACACGAAGACGCGGGTCGGCTAGAGGCTGAATGTCCGATCAGGGTCAAACGCGTCATTTCGACAGTGCGCCGATAACTTCCGATCTACCCCGATAAGCAGACATTTTCAGTGTCCGTCGGCATGTCTTAAAGGTGCCATCGCGCGCTTGGCTTGACTGTGCCTGTGTCGCGAGGGTCAATGTGCTCCGCGACGTGGCTGACGAAAGCAGACCGTGAAAGATGCAGGCTCTTGAAGATCGCCTGTGGCTGCACGATAATCTGTCTCCTGGACGGCGCGTCGCTCCGCAGCCCGCGCGAGGATGCCGGAGGCATCCGGTAGAGCCTAAATGACCGCAACGATCCGCTCGACCACGCCTCATGTGCCGACCTCATGTGGCTGCTCCGCCTCAGCCCTGTCCGGATGCATGTGATGTTGCAGCTTGGCACGCCGGCGCAGCGTCGGCGGCCTACCGCTTGGTGACCGTCGCGGCCACCGACCACCAGACGGTCTCGACACTTTAGGGCGAGCGGTGGATTTGAGGAGTCAACCCATTGGTCGAGGGAGGATGTGCTATGAGAGCACCGCCAAACTATTCGCGTCGTCGCTTTCTTCATGCTGGCACGGCCGGGGTAGCGGCGACCGTCGCCGCGGCGACAACGCCCGTTCGTGCGGCCGCCGAGGCCGGCATGCAACCGCCACCCCCGACCGCGACGGCGCCGCGGATCCTGCGCAAGCCACCGCTGCCTGAATTGGAGCGCATCGCCAAATCTTACAACTTGGCTCTCAGCCGCGACGATCTGACGTCGTTCCGCAACCTCATGGACGGCGTGCTCGCGTCGTACCGTCGATTGGACCAGTTCGCGGAGCCGACATTGGCGGTGAAGTACCCGCGGGACGCGGGGTTCCGTCCAGGTGCCTCGGACAATCGGCTCAACGCTTGGTACTGGAGGTGCTCGATCAAAGGCGCAACTTCGGGGCCTCTCGCGGGCAAGAAAATCGCCATCAAAGACAATGTGTGCGTTGCCGGCATCCCGATGATGAACGGTTCCAATGTGCTGGAGGGCTACGTCCCTGACGTGGACGCAACCATTGTGACCCGCATCCTCGATGCCGGTGGGGAGATCGTCGGCAAGGCGGTGTGCGAGCATCTTTGCTTCTCGGGCGGTAGCCATACCTCCGACACTGGGCCGGTGCTCAATCCGCACGATCCGAAGCGATCTGCCGGAGGCTCCTCCAGCGGCAGCGCGGCGCTCGTCGTCGCCGGCGAGTGCGACATGGCCATTGGGGGCGACCAGGGCGGGTCGATCCGAATTCCCAGCTCTTTCTGCGGGGCGGTTGGCCACAAGCCCACCCATGGGCTTGTGCCATACACAGGTGTCTTCCCGATTGAATTGACACTTGATCATACCGGGCCCATTGCCCGTACCGCCGGCGATGCCGCCCGGCTTCTCGAGGTGCTCGCCGGGGCCGATGGCCTCGACCCGCGCCAACCGGCGGGACTGCGCACGGAAGCATATACCAAGCAGCTCACCGGAGACGCCCGCGGCCTCCGGATCGGGATCGTTAAGGAAGGGTTTGGCTGGCCCAACTCCGAGCCCGATGTCGACGCCATGGTACGCGAGGCGGCACAGCGCTTGACGCGAGCGGGGGGAGCCGTGAGCGAGGTATCGATCCCTCTCCACCGCGATGGCATCCATATTTGGAACGCTATCGCCGTCGAGGGCGCCACGGCGCTGATGGTCGCGGGCAACAGCATGGGAACCAACTGGAAGGGGCACTACACGACTTCGCTGCTGGACTTCTACGGCCGGAGCCGGCGGGTGCGTGCCAACGACCTTTCGGAGACCGTCAAACTCGTCGTCCTGCTTGGCCAGTACATGCAGGACAATTATCAGGGCCGCTACTACGCGAAGGCCCAAAACCTCGCGCGCGTGCTACGCGCCGCCTACGATGAGCAACTCAAAGGCGTCGATCTCTTGCTCATGCCGACGTTACCTTTGAAGGCCACGCTACTCCCAGCCCCGGACGCAAGCCGCGAGGACTACGTTGCGCGGGCACTCGAAATGATTTCCAACACTTGCCCGTTCGACGTCACTGGTCATCCGGCCGCCACGGTTCCAGCAGGCATGTCGGCAGGGCTCCCTGTTGGCATGATGCTGATCGGACGCCACTGGGAGGACGGCACGGTGTTGCGTGCGGCTGACGCGTTCCAGATCGTCGGATAGACGGCAGTCGCGAATTGCCGGCTAACGGCAACGCCGGCGTGCAAGGTTCGGAAACCGGAGGCCCGCGCGCTATCTGACATGAGCCTCTGCCGTTCAGGAAGTGATCCGTCAACGACATTGCCCCACATAACCGCGGGTGAGCATGAAGGTTACCACTCTGGTATGTTGGTCGGAAGCCAACACGCCTCGAGAGGCGCGACCGGCGAAGAATCTCGGGGACCGTGTTTGAGAAGATCAGCAATTCCAAGCTCGGTTGCGACCGGCAAACTCGGCGAGGCAAGATACCCAACACGTGCCCATGACGCACAGCTTTCGTTGGTGATCAAATGACGCATAGCGGCCAAAAGGGTTTCGGCATGACCAAGCACGGCCGATCGGGGCACGCGACCCAATCGCCGCGTTTCCGTTTCCTGCAGAAGCTCGAAGCACAGAAGAACGATCGCAAGGACCGTTCTCGGATCAAGAACCCGAAACAGTCCGTCGAAGAGCTATTCCATCCCCGGAAGCCAACACGAACCTGACGAACTATCCTTGGATGAGCTCCGGGGGTTGGGCACATTCGGAACTTCGGGTCTTTGTGCTCAGCACGCGATCGGAGCTGAAGGACCGATGCCATTAATCGCTGGCGCGTCAATGATCTGGATGCCATCTGATGCAGTGGCCAAATGCCCGGTTTGGGTCAACAACGGACGTCGCATTCATTCGATCACTTCGTTGCAAATGGTCGAGCCTGGCTGCTTTTTGTCATTCGGGCAGTCCGGCTTGCCGCAATCCTTCTTCCAATCGCGAGAGGTCTTCGGCACGCCGAATAGGGGGGAGCACGTCTTTGAGATTGGAAATACGTAGCGCGGGATTGAGTTGCCGCAGCCGAGCCATTGCCTTATGTGCTTGCTCCGGTCGTCCGGCCATTGCGTTGCTTGCGGCGGCGATACGTAATCCAGTTTGATGGTCCGGATTGTCCTGCGATGCCATTGCCGCCCACGATGCCGCTTCGTCATAGCGGGCCAGGAGGAAATGGGCATATGCGGTCCCGGCTCGCATTGCTGTCACCCGCGGATCAAGTGGGCTCAGGCGCATGGCACGCGCGAAGCGCTCGATCGCCGGTTCCGGCTCGCCGAGCCAATTTTTTACCCAGCCGCCCCAATTCCATGCCTCGGCCGAATTGGAATTGAGCACAAGCGCGCGGTCGATTAAGGCGGCGCCTAGCTCAAGATCCCGAACAACAAACGCTAGCGCCCACCCGCTGGCGGCGAGCGCGATCGCGTCATCCTTGCCCAACTCAACCGCCCGCCGGGCGAGCCTCGTCACTTCGGCAATCTCGTTCGCTGTGTCTGAAAACCAGCCATTGGTCTTGGCCCAGAGGTAGCAAAAGGCTGCACGACCGTAGGCGGAGGCAAAATCTGGGTCGAGCTCGATCGCGCTGTTGAACAGGCGCAATGCCTCGTCGTTCGCTTGTCGACTTCTAAACTGATAAAGCTTGGCCAAACCGCGCAAATAGATGGCGTACGCGTCGAGGCTCTCGGTCGGCTTGCGCTTGGCACGCTCGATCTCGGCCTTTTCCACCGCTGGCGCGATCGCCCCGACAACGCTCTCAGTTACCTGGTCCTGCAGTTCGAAGATGTTGCCGAGCCCACCATCAAACCGGTCTGCCCAAAGGTGTATCCCCGTCGCGGCATCGATCAATTGGCCGATAATGCGGACTTTTCCGGCTGCCTTACGAACACTGCCTTCAAGCACGTAGCGGACCCCGAGTTCGCGCCCGACCTGCTTGATATCGACGGCTTTGCCCTTGTAAGTAAAACTCGAATTGCGCGCGATCACGAATAAAAATTTGAACCGCGACAACGCTGTGGTGATTTCGTCCACCATGCCATCAGCGAAGTAGTCCTGATCGGGATCACCGCTCATATTCTGGAACGGCAGTATCGCTATCGACGGGCCGTCAGGTAGAGGGAGTGCAGCGTGACCATCGCTGGATGGATACGCTGAGATTACTAGAGAGGAGGCGCGGTTTTTCTGAATACGCCAGACGCGAATCGGTTCGGCGATATTCTTGAGAGTTTGAGCGCCCATATCCTCTAAGGTGCTCTCAACCTTGCCACGAACCTGCCGGTGAGCATCGTCGGAAATGCAAATCCCACCCGGCTCTGCGATCCCTTCGACACGCACTGCAATATTGACCCCATCACCAAAGATATCGTTCTCTCCGACAATAATATCGCCGACGTGAATGCCGATGCGAAATTCGATCCGTTTGTCCTGCGCCACATCGGAATTGTGTTCGGCCATGCCGCGTTGAATTTCGTCGGCACATCGCACGGCGTCGACCACGCTCGCGAACTCAACAAGGGCGCCGTCCCCAGTGTTCTTGACGATGCGTCCGCGATGATCAGTGACTTTGGGATCAAAAAGCGTCTTTCTAAGAGTTTTCAGTTGCGCCAGCGTGCCTTCTTCGTCGATCCCTATCAAGCGGCAAGAGCCCGCGACATCTGCCGCCAGAATAGCTGCCAGTCGCCGCTCTACGTGCTCTCTGCTCAAGATGCACCCCGGGCTCCAGGAAATTGAATGTTCATATAGCACAATTATGGGCCGATGTCCGACTACGCCCGCGTCCGAGATGGGTCCATTAGCGGATATGCAAAGCACCGACGCCGAGGTCTGCTTCTCCTTGCACTGCGGTCTCATCGCTCCTCATCAGGATGTACGCACTTATACGGCGTAATCTCCCGCTGCTCGGTCAACTTGATCATGCGGACAAGCGGCTTGTAACGGCGCGTGCCGCAGGACCGACATCGGAAGGATGGTTCTAGCTTCCAGATCGGCGTATCACGTGCCCTGCGGATTGCATCCAGCGGCAGGCTTACTCGTGTGTGGCATCGGCAGCATTCGATCTCTAGCCAGCCGTATCCGCCGTTCAGGCATTGGCGGATCGTTGGGGATGGCTGGGCCGGGCCGCCATAGCCTTCCATGCGGACCGACCATGCTTCTGCCTTGGCTCGATCAGCGGCACGGGCGGCCTTCTTAGCGTTTTGGCGGGCTGTCTGGGCGCGCATGTCGGCGCCCATGATCCGGCCGCCCCAGATGACTTCGCGCTTTTTCGTGCTCATGGGTGGCAATTACAGCGTCACCGAAGCCCCCTGAGCAATCCACGAGACCTAGCTGCTTCTTGGGCCTGCGCCGCTTTAGCTTGGTCAAGTGCTTCGCTGCGCTCTTTGCCAGCGGTAAATTAGGAGGGCGCACAACCTAGATCTGTGTTGCCTTTCGGTAACCCATGCTCTGCTCGCAAACGATAAGTTCAGTCGTTTTTAGGAGGTAGGCATATGGATGTGTATTTGAACACCAGACGTGATCTGCTTGTCGTAGAGAAGGGATCGCCGATACCGCCTGTTGCGCCGCCGGGCAAATGGCGCAAGAGCAGGAAAAGGGTTGTCAAAGTCAGCGAGGAGATTAGGTCAGCGCTTCAGACGCAGGGCTACTATATGCGCAAGCTGAAAGACCTGCATATTGATCGAGACTAGCGGGAAACATCTATCGGCGGCCGCCAAATGTGCAACCTCTACAGCATCACCACAAACCAAGAAGCCATCCGCGCGCTCTTCCGCGTGATAAATCGCTACGTCGGCAATCTGCCGCCGATGCCCGGCGTGTTTCCCAATTATCCGGCGCCGGCGTTCCTGGACTCGCCGATGCTGTCAGGCTTGTTGAGGAAGTAGTCTCGATTGCCTAGCGCCTTCTCGGCGTACTGATCTATCGCGACTGTGATGGCCTGCACATGCTGATAGCAATGGCCCTCGCGCGTGGCCCGATGGCGCACTTCGGCGAGCGCCCTAAGCCATGACGAGTTGTCTGCCTTGTCATCGTACCATTTGAGCGGCTCCGCCATCACCAGCTCCGGCCGCCAAGCACGCGCCCTTTTGTTGGACCGTGCTGCTCTGCCTTGAGCCGATCCCGCTCGGCGCAAAGGCCCTCGATCTTGGCCAGCATCCTCGTTAGCAGCAACTCGGCCGACGCAGTCGAGATGCCGGCGCGCTGAAGCTGCAGGATCTCCTTACGCTGTCTTCCGACTTGGCCGCGCATGTGCTCGATCTCGGAACGAACGTGATCTAGGCCCATAACGCTCCTCAATGCTCTCTCGATCGTTCGGTAAAGGCCTTCGGCCTCGCGCCCGAGCTGGTCATACAGGCGCAGGCGCCTGAGAAGGATCTCGATTTCACGGTCGTTTTTCACGGTGAGGCAGACAGTACAAAACGTGAACGAGATGACAAGCCGCTATGAGGCGGAATACCAATTAATTGCCCGAGTAGATTTGATTGCCCTGGTCCACCCCGTTTGACGACCCGATTCCGCTTCCAAATGGCCGCTGGCTCCACACGTTGAAGGATGCCGCCAGCCACATAATGAGGCTGCCGAAGGCCGAACACTCCGCGCCGGAATGGCAGGCTGCCATGCAGGCACTGATTCTCGTTGCAGAAAACGATGGCCCGACGATGTTCGCCCGCATCGGCGTCATGCGGGCGTTAAACCGTCACATCGAGCGGGTCTTCAATCCCGATCGCAAAAGTCATCACTGGGGCAAGCGCAAACTGAAGAGGGATCAATGACGACGGTTTGGATATACGTCGATACCAGCAAGGAAGTTGGCGACGTTGATCACCTCAAGGTATTTGCGAGCCAAGACGTTGCCGAAGCCTGGTTTAAGGAGAACGACCCGGAAGGCGTTGCCTTTGAGTATGAGGTTCTGGAATGAACCGCATTGGCGCCAGATCGCCTACGCGATGGTAGTGATCTTGGTGCTGGTGATTATCTGGCATGTGCTGGGGTCGCTGTAGGGCCGCCAACTGAGGCGACCCTAGTTCTAGGTAGGGGGCCTAAGCCCGGGGGATGAAAGCCACTCGTTGATGTGATTTGCTGTATCCATCAGACGCGCCCGGCGAATGAGGTCATCACGTTCTCGACCGGGTGGCAGCTTGCTCGCTCGTTCCTCTAGATCTTTCGCGACTTGCAAGACCCGCTCTTCAAGAGCGGGACGATTCGCGCGCTCTTCCTCCGAAAACCGATTCCTGCGTTTGATGGGGGTCGATTGGCCCATTCTGGTTCCTCCCGTTGATGGAGGGGTAACGACCGGGAACGATCTTTGATCCAAATCCATCCGGGTACTGGCGGAAATAGGCCCACCAGAACAAACCCGGGCCGGGAAAATTAGGCAATGATTAGGAGGGGGACCTTACGGCCCCAGTGTGCACATCCCCCGAAGCACTGGGGCCGTTTTTCTGGTGACTGTGCGCGCCTCTATCTGTTGCCCGTGGCGCGCATTCAGCGGCCCCAGTGTTTCCCTCCCCGAGGCGCTGGGGCCGTTCGCCCTAGTTTAGGCGGTACCGACGAAGAACCGCCTAAAGGGCGATCCGCAATATCCGTGATCTTACTTCGGTGGTTGTTGCCCGGCTGGTGGCGTCGTTGGCGACGGTGTCTCACCCCCGAACCAGCCGCCAGTCCAACCTATCAGCCCAAGAACAACGATAACGGCCGCGACAACACCGGCAATGATCCGATTGTCCATGTCCCGTTGCCTCCATGTTTGCTGGCTGCATCTACGATAACGCGTCATGCAGAAGTCGTTCCGAGTAAGGCGTGCAAGGTTTTAACTGACTTGACGGCTTGCGCTTGGCGCGGCAGCCCTGATCAGCTCGATCGGAAGATAAGGCCCGCTAGCGTGAACCGGCGGGCCTTCTCGTCTCAGATCACCATGGACCGGCGGGTGAACCGCCACCGTTCGAACTTGAGCCGGGCGGGCGCCAGCAGTAGCCGGATCAGGCGCATTCGTTGCCCCCCGATCAGACACTCATTTCCCGGGCCCTTTGTTGCTAGGTGTCGGCGGGCTGGGTGGCATTGCTGCATTCGATCGTTGGAGGCTGTCCAAGCGAGCGGAAAGCCCACCCAGCTGTCCGAAAGCAATTTACGCTGGCCCTGCTCCGCCGATATCTGCCGCTGTAGACCGCTGATCTGTTCCGAGGCACGTTCCTGTGCTGCCCGGAGCTCTTGGATCGTTTGCTGGAGATTGGCCACAGCATCTCTAGCCGTCTTGTCAGCGATTTCAGCAGCCAGAGACGGCTCAGCATTGGGATGAACAGCCGCTAATGGAGAGGACTCGGATCCAATTCGATTGCTGGCCCAAAGCACAGCAACGATAGCAACCGCGAGGAGAAGAAGTAGAATCCAAGGCAGTATGCGGCGCGATCGTCCTGGTTGGCTGCGATTCTGCGGCGTGAAGTCGCTCATTTGGCTACTAAGCCGATAGTGATCGATTCGTTCCGAACGGGTGATAGCCGTGGCCGTTCTCGCGTGCGCCTTCCCCTCAATGTGGCTGCCGCGGAAAAATGGTTCGATGAGAACGACCCTGAGGGCCTGGCGTTCGAGTATGAGGTTCTGGAGTGAACAGAACCGGCGGCAGCTTGGATCCGAGCAGAGCAAAGGAACGATATTCACCGCAGTGCTTGGGGCGCTTTAGGAACCATCGCCAGGGGGATGTGATTGAATCGCGCTTAGTAAGGCGCGCACCATGAACACCCCGGATCAGGATATCATATTGCGGGCTATGGAGGATGCCAGGCGCATCCTCGGCGAATACATTGCACCTGGTCCGCGCGACGCCACGGCAACGGTGCACCGGCTGATAGCCGTTCTCGATCGAGACGAAGTTGTCCACGCTATCGATCGCATGAAACGGCGCCGGACCATGCGGCTCGTGGAATGAAGCGGCCCCGGCAATACGCAACGCACCGGGGCCGCCGGACCACTGGAGATTACCCCCGGCTAAGCTCTGGGGGACATGTAGCCGGGGGCTTTTGCAGAATAGCCAGCCATCGGGGCGCGGTCTGTACGGCCGCTGACAAAGGGCAGGCCCGCCGGTTCACGCTGGCGGGCCTAAGACGTTCTATGTCCCTACCCGCGACATAAGCTTGGGCAGGATATCGACAAGGCCTGCAGCCACGAACAAATCGTCTGCCCACACGTCTTGGGGCCAGCCCATGCCGTGAGTAGCGTCGTCATAGTCACAAGCATAGGTCAGCAAGGCAATGACGCCTGCCGGGGTAGTTGGGTCGATCTTGAGCAGCTCGTAAGCCGCATCCTGTTCATCACCCCACGCTTGATCTAGCGCCGCCTCGATCGTCCATCGCGCTCTCCTTTTCCCGCAATTAAGCGCAGCAACCATATGACGCTTCGGAACCGCGTTTATTGGGCGTCCATCATTCCGAGCCGCCACAATAGCTTTCGCTCATATTTGTTCCGCCATGTGTAACACAGCGGACAGACCTTCACGCTCCCACGGGAATAACCTGTAAAGTTCTGAGTGGTGCGTTGGTGGGAGGATTAAAAGATGGATCAGTTTATTTCAAGGGAGCAGCGTCTCTCGCAGATAGACCTCGATCTTTCCCACCGCATGGCCGAACTTCAAAAGCTCAGAGAAGCGGTCCGCATTGCAGAGGCGCTGCAAGCGTCAACGGCGCAAAGGCGTCCCCCACATTCACCGAGCGACACCGCTTCGTACACCGAATCTCGATTGGCGGTTTAGTTAGGTCGGCGGCTTCACACGTCGAGTGGGCTTCGCGCTTGCTGCATCGCTCGGTGGCTGGTTGAGCTGACACAATCGATCTTCTAGTGCTGCCTTTTTGGCGATCAGTTTTTCGCGGAGAATCGACTGCATCTGCTGGTGCAGTTCGAACAGTTCTTCGATCGACATTGACTCCCACTCACTCCGCATGACGCGTCCCGGCGATCATGAAACCGTTTGAATTATTGCTCACGATAGAAAACTTCAGAGATATGGGAGAGAGGCTCAGTCTCAATGCACTGAAGAAAATTTAATGAGCACGGCAGACGGTCCCGACCGCGTAGTCCGTTTTTCGAGCTGTCTATCATGAAGAAAAATGGCCCCAGCGCCAGAGCGCCGAGGCCATCCAAGTTACCTTCCAGGCAGACAGGAGTAGTGGAGCCTACCTAGCACGCACACGGAAGCGGAAAAACGTGGCAATATCTATGCGATAGTGAACACATCTCCGAGTTTGTAGCCTCTGGCTTATCTCGGTTCCTGAGTCAGAAGCCGAACAGACGATCGCTTTTGAGCAGACGTATGCTCGCCCCTTTCGTTCCCTGAACGGAGGGGCCGCAATGGAAAAGAAGGTCCGCGTTTCAAAACGGAAGCCTAAGCAGCTATGGACGCCTCAACGCTTAGCCGAGGTGGCGGCGGAGTTAGATAAGCTAAAACAGCAAGTCCGGGTGACTGAAAGTGCCAAATCCAGGACACCGCGATCAATACGATTGCATGGTTAGTCAGTGCTTTGCGAAGTGGATGATTACCATTACATGGTGCCAAAGAGAGACCGCCTTCGGTCAAAACGCTCGCCAAGAATCTGCATCCTAGCGGAGCATTCATCCCAATTAACTCGGCGCCTTAGGTCCTATTTGGGCCGCGACGAATCAGGCATTCGAATGGCGGAATCAAAATCAGCTTGATTACAATCTCAAGGCGCATTTGGAAAAAACGGCCAAAATCCCTCTAGCAATTCCAATAGCTTGGCAGCTGTTTTCAAATGAAAAACAGCCCTCCACGGAGGGTCAGTCCTGGCAAAATCTGGGGTGAACCGCGCGGACATAAGGCCGCCTTCGACGAGATCATGGCGACCGCCGTCAGCACGAACCCCAGCGCATCGTCCGCGACCTGCTCAACGCCGAGATCAACGAGAGGCCCGTTCGATCAAGTACCAGTTCACTATCGCCAAGCTGCCGATGGCCAAGGATCTTGAGGACTTCCAGTTCGCGGCACGCCGATCAACCGGACGCTGTCAATCACCTCGCCGCCGGCGGCTTCATTGCCCAGCAACGCAACGTCGTGCTGGTCGGCGGCACCGGCACCGGCAAGACCCATCTGGTCATCGCAATTGCCAGAAGCTGCATCCGATCTCGCGCTCATGGGCGCTTGTACAACGTGGTCGACCTTATCAACCGCCTCGAGATCGACACCCGCAATGGACGGCAGTGGCGGCTCGCTGAGCATTTGAACCAGACGGACTTCACCGCTCTGGACGAACTCGGATATCTGCCCTTTGCCCAGTCCGGCGGCCAGCTTCTGTTCCATCTCGTCAGCCGGCTCTACGAGCGCGCCTCCGTCACCACCATCTCGCCTTCAGAGAATGGCCCAGCGTGTTCGACGCCAAGATGACGACCGCGCTGCTCGACCGGTTGACCCATCAGTGTTACATCGTCGACGCTGGCAATGACAGCTGGCGATTCAAAAGCCGCGACGATGATCACGCAACCCGCGCTCGTTTCGTCTCCGCAATCCCGGCCAGCTCCGACGAGCCGAGCGCCACCGCCAAACCCCGCCGCTCAAAGGGGCCAAAATTAGAAGCCGATGAGGGGTCAAATTTGAACGCCGATTGACATGATGGAATCCAACATAAGGGCGTGGGGACGTCCGCGCAGCGGGGCGCAGGGAACTAGGGAGCTGAGCCAATCCTTTGAAGCGCCGATCGCTATAGTGGGCCGTCAGGGGCCCAATGGCTGACGGCCGATCGGCGGCTCATCTCAAAACCCAGCCGCGATTTCGGGTGTGGCTAGACAGCTCCGGTCATCGGGGTGCGGCCTGGAGGGGCCGAAAGGGACAGCGCAGGAACGTCTTTGCATTCTGCCCGTTGGCCTTCGGGTCCGGACCACGTAAGTAGGACGAGGGCCGCCGACCAAATGGAGTTCGATTGTGCCCGCAGTGCGTGATGCTTTCACCCGTGGACGGAGCCATTTCGGTGGCCCCGCACACCCCGGGGTTGGACCCGCTTCGGCATTTCAGAACGGCGCAGCATGGGTCGCTCGGGTTCTTGTTCCCGCGATCGAACAAGGCAATGCAGAGCTTGAGCCGGAGCACGTGGCCTTCCGGTTAGACCTCAATCTTGACCCGCAATCGACCAACCACGCGCATGCCGACTTCTGGCTTGCCGAGCTCGACGGGCGGCGCGCGCAAGGCCTCCGGTACTCCGTCAATGTCATCGGCGGGGATTCGGTGTGGCTATACCAGCCGGGCGAGCCAGGAAGAGCGCTCGGGCCGGTTGCAGAGTGCGACGCGGACCTGGTCGGGGACATGCTCCGGAGCGCAGCGGAGGAATTTGGAGAGCAGATCGGGTCAATCGAGGGACGCTAGTTCACTGGGCCCAACACGAACGGCATTGAGGGCCATGGAGGTAAGATCCAACCCAGCGAAAAAGCCAGCACGCCTCAAGGACGCACTCGAGCGCAGCCAGCGTGACCTCGAGGATTTCTTTGAGAACGGCGCAGTCGGACTGCACTGGGTCGCCTCCGACGGTTCTATCCTCCGGGTCAATCAGGCGGAACTCGATCTTCTCGGGTACACCCGCGAGGAATATGTCGGCCGCCATATCGCGGAATTCCATGCCGACAAGCCCGCGATCGACGACATTCTCGCCCGCCTGACCCGGGGCGAAAAGCTCGACAAGTACGAAGCGAGGCTCAAGGCGAAGGACGGCTCGATCAAGCACGTGCTGATCAGCTCCAATGTGCATTTCCATGACGGCCAGTTCATCAACACCCGCTGCTTCACCCTCGATGTCACCGACCTGAAGAAAGCGGAAACCGCGCTGCGCGAAAGCGAGCAGCGCCTGCGTGCTACTCATGAGCGCGCTTTCGCGGGGATTGCCGAGGTCGATCTCCAGGGCCGGTTCCTTAGGGCGAACGCCCGGTTCTGCGAAATCACAGGGTACTCGGCCGATGAGTTGCCGAACCTCAGCTTTGGCTCGATTACCCATCCCGAGGATGCAGGCTCGGACATGGATAAGTTTGCCGCCCTCGTCTCCGGCCAGACCGACACGTACCAGACCGAGAAACGCTTCCTTCGACCAGATGGGACAGCAATCTGGGTGGCCGTCTCCGCCTCGATCGTGCGGGATGATCTTAGCCAGCCGCTTTACGGCATTCGTGTTGTGCAGGACATCACCGAACTCAAGCGCGCGCAGGCCCGCCAGAAACTACTGCTCGACGAATTGAACCACCGCGTGAAGAACATGCTGGCGACCGTCCAATCCGTCGCGATGCAGACCCGGCGCAGAGCAACCGATCTCGATGGCTTTACGCAGGCCTTCGAAGGACGGCTCATGGCGCTCAATCGCGCCCATGAATTGCTGACGCGGGAGATCGGGACTGGCGTACTGTTGCGTGACCTGGTCCTCGAGACCGTCGCGCCCTATGAGACCGCTGCGGGAGAACGCTTCCGCCTGAGGGGCCCCGAGATCCGGCTCGGGTCTGAGGTAGCGGTGACGCTCGCCATGGCGCTGCATGAGCTCACCACCAACGCCGCGAAATACGGCGCGCTCTCCACCCCTCACGGCTGCATCAGCATAGAGTGGTGGAACCCCGCACCCGATTCCCTGACGATTGACTGGGCGGAAACGGGCGGGCCCCCCGTCGTAAGGCCCACGCGGCGAGGATTCGGCTCGGACCTCATCGAAAGAGGACTGGCGCGGCAGTTTGGCGGCACGGCGATCCTAGACTTCAACAAGGCAGGACTGCGCTGCCACATCGCGTGCATGTTACCGCAACGCGACGATGGCATCGCGTGACATAGCCCTGCAGGGCACCGTGCCGACGATTGCTTCCGATGCGAACATGCCTGAGACGTTGCCCGGTCGCTCCTGGCACCGAGGGCTTCGAGCAGTTGCGACGGGAGCGCAAGAGGATCGAGATGCGGTTCGCGCATTTGGAGCGCATCCTGAGACTCGGTCGGCTTCGACTTCGCGCCCCGCGAAGCGCTTAGGATGAGCTTGTTCTGTCCGACATCGCTCAAAATCTGCTACGGCTCGCATAGCTGGTCGCCGGCCACCGCCCACTCAGGCCCTGTGCATCGCGTAGGTTGTAGTTGCGTAAGGAGCGTCCGGCGGACCAAAGCCGGCCGCTCTTAATGAAATGGCTAAGGTGAAAAGCATAAGATGGCTCCTCGAAAAACAGACAGGCATTAAGCGGCATGACCTCATTAGCGCGCAGCCAGAGCCGGATTGATGCAAGCTGAACGAAGGCCAGGTAGTTGGCTGCAAGTTTGTCGTAGCGCGTCGCCACCCGGCGACATTGCTTGATCCTGTTGAAGAACCGTTCGACCCCGTTGCGATTGCGGTAGAGATAAGGGCTGAAGCAGATCGGATTGTTGCGATTGCTTTTGGATGGGATATTGGCCCATGCGCCGTTCTTCATAGCGAGCTCTCTATCCAATCGGAGTCGTAGCCACGATCGGCAAGCAGCATCGATCCGGGCTGTAGGCGAGACAGGAGCTTTCCGGAACCGCACCATCGGTCATCGGGCAGCGAAGGAATAAATTTGAAATTGCGCCGGCTCCGCAGGATGTTACGCTAACGCGATGCCGGCGGTCGAGCTTAGGCAAGCTTAGGTGTTCCAGCCGTGAGGGTGTGATGAGTAACGCCGAACAAGACGCCATCGATTCGTTGCTGGTCTCCCTGCAGAAGCCCAATGTACATCAAGGGGCGTGGGGATCCGACGAACTCTTGCAGGCTCTGCCGGCAGCGCTCTACATGACGGATGCCGCTGGCCGCATTACTTACTACAATGAAGCGGCGGCGCAATTGTGGGGCTGCCGGCCGACGCTCGGGACTGCCGAGTTTTGCGGATCATGGAAGCTCTATTGGTCGGACGGCACTCCCTTGCCGCACGCCGAATGTCCGATGGCGCTGGCTTTGAAAGAGCGGCGTCCGATCCGTGGCATGGAAGCGGTCGCCGAACGGCCGGACGGCACGCGCGTGCCGTTCATTCCGTATCCAACTCCCCTATTCGATGCTTCAGGTGCTTTGGTTGGCGCTATCAACATGCTGGTGGACATCACCGAGCGCCGGGAGACTGAACAACGGCTTCGAGAAAGCGAGGCGCGCTATCGAGCCATCGCTGCGATCGTTGACTCGTCCGACGACGCGATCATTTCGAAAGACCTCAACAGCATCATCAAAAGCTGGAATCAAGGCGCGGAGCGGCTGTTCGGCTATAGTGCTGAAGAGGCGATTGGGAAGTCGGTCACGATGCTAATCCCTCCCGATCGTCAGGATGAGGAGCCGGCCATTCTTGCCCGCATCCGGCGCGGCGAGCGCGTCGAGCACTACGAAAGCGTTCGTCAACGCAAGGATGGCAGCACTATCGACATTTCGCTGACGATCTCCCCGATCAGGGATAAGGACGGCAAGATCGTCGGCGCTTCGAAAATAGCCCGTGACATTTCATCTCGAAAGCGAGCAGAGGAGCAGCAGCGGCTAATCTTCCGAGAGATGGACCATCGCATCAAGAACCTCTTTGCTGTCGCTGGCGGCGTGGTCACGATGAGTGCCCGATCGGCGAAAACAGCGGAAGAACTCGCTTCTGTGGTGCGCGACCGCTTGCTGTCCCTCGCGAAAGCCAACGACCTGACGTTGAAGCTGACAGCCGATGGCACTCATCGAACGCAACAGTCAACGCTGCTTCATACGTTGATTAGGACGATTCTCTCCCCTTATGACGGCGGCACCGACAAAGGCGGGGCACGTGTCGCGATCAGTGGACCCGACATTCCAATCGCGGGCGATGGGGTGACTGGCTTTGCGTTGCTATTGCACGAGTTTGCAACCAATGCCGCAAAGTACGGGGCACTTTCGACCCAAAGTGGCTCCATCAATATCGCGTGCTCCGAAAACACTGACCAATTTGCGGTAACCTGGACGGAACGCGGAGGACCCCCGGTCGGTCGCCAAGCAGAGGTAGAGGGCTTTGGTACGCTACTCGCCCGTGCGACGGTGCAGAGCCAATTCGGGGGCGTGATCGCGTGGAATTGGAACCCAGCGGGCCTGACAATAGAACTTTCTTTTCCAAAGGACCGCGTCGTGACGCATCCCTAGCGCTCAGATTTTGATGAAATCAAGTTGTACAAGAAATCACCGGACGGCCTAGCAAAATCAATCTCGCGCGGCCGTGGTGATCCTGTCCTTTCCTTGGCACCAAATCTCAACATCTGAGTAAGGCACCGTTGGTCGGTTTCGCGCGCAGCAGGCATATGGAATACACGTCCGCTTTGCACCGCAACCGTCCGCATGCTGTAGGTCGCCTTCATGGCACTTTGCGGACCTGACGTTCGCGTAACGCCAAGTCTTTCGGAGGGGGCAAGCGGACATCGCTCAGGAGTGAACCGAGGTCCGAATCGGATGTCGGTTACGCATTCTCGCAGCCGCATAGTTCGTCCAGATGGGCTGACGTGAGGCTCGCTCTGCCTCCGAGAGCAGACATCCCTGACGTCGCTCACCAGATCCGTTTGATACCAAATTCAGGCTTTCGCTCTCTATGAAGCGCCGGTGAAGGCGGCATTGTGCCACGCGCTGCTTCACGTTGGTTCCAGCCGGCTCACTTCGCTATGGGGTCTTTGCTCGTTTTCAGGGTGGCGAGCAAACCCTCCGCTGACCAGTGAAAGGCGATCGTGCCGCCGAGCGTGCGGCCATGCTCCGATGCACTAGTTTGCTACCAAAGCCTTCCAGCGTGGTGGTCCGCCCCGTTCGGTCCACATAATCACGACCTCGTCGTCCTCGGCATTGCACGACACGTCCAGCGTGCCACTTGCGACCGACAGCGATCCGTATTTTGCCGAGTTTGTTGCCAGTTCATGGAGAACCAGGGCCAGCGTCGTGCTCGAACTCTCCAACATTCATCTTTGGCACTGAAACGCGAATGCGAACGCTGGCTCCCTTCTCATCATAGGGAGCAAGCAGAACCGAGATAAGATCACCGAGAAGCGCGCTTCTCTTTCTCGGCCTGGGATGGGACGAATGAGGTCCTGAGCACGTCCTGACGCCATCAGCCGGCTGGTCAGCTCATGGGCCATATCCTCTTTAGACCGCGAAGTAATTTGAGTAAGCGCGGTTGCAATGGTCAAGAGATTCTTCACCCGATGGCTCATCTCGCCCGCGAGCAATTCGCTAGCCTCTTCGGCCTGCTAGCGTTGAGTGACGTCGAGGAAGATTCCAAACATAATTCGGTCGGATATGTCCGCGTCGTCGCCTTGGCCTCGAGCGGAGATCCAGCGGATATCGCTGCCTGACAGAATCCGGAAGTCAACTTCGTAAGCGCCGACTACTGCACGCGTAGCGGAAAATGCAGATCTGCCCCTTTCCAGATCGGCCAGATGAATGTTCTTGGATAAGATCTCGAATGTGATCTGCTTTTCGTCCTTCGAAACTTCCCATAGGTCATATGCGCGTTCATCCATGGTGATGGCGTCAGTGTCGACGTTCCAAGACCACAAAGCCACGCCTGCGGCGCGAGTTGCGGCCCGCAAGTGCTTTTCGTGACACACCGGCATGGATACCTCGTCAGAAGACAGCCGGCTTTGCTTCATTTGCTTCCTCGACCAGTTTCTGTCAGCCCGACGCGGACCTCGCGATCGCCACTTCCTCGATTGCAGACATGACTACACCGGTTGCGGTCTGATGGATCATGTGGCCGGTTCCAGGAACGCGGTGAAAACTGCTTTGGGGAATATCGCGGTGCAACCGTGCCGATTGCGCATCAATGTCGACCAATCGGTCTCCCTCCCCTGCGACGATGACCACGGGCATCTTCAAATTTGCGTACTCGTCGTGAAAGTAAAATGCGTCTGGAATCATAAGCGCCGACTCCGCAGCCGATGCGCGAATCTGAGAAGGACGAAGGGCCATCTCTTTCGGGAAGCCCTGAAACTTCTTGGGCACGGACCGCGGACCGAAGATTTTTGCCATCAAGAGCGGCCACATAACCCGGCTTAGAATCGGTGAGATAGTGTGCCCCAGGACATCGCCCACTAAAGGCACCGCTGGAGCGGACAACGCAACCACGTCAGGACGCAACGTCGGATAGTAATATCCCGAGGCAAGAACTAGGCCTTTGACCAGGTCCGGATCTTTGAGTGCCAGCGCGACTGCGACAGAAGCGCCCCACGAGTGCCCCAATACGATTGCATCTGAGACGCCCAGCCGTTGGAGGGCGCCGTTAACCAGTTCAGCCTGTGCCGCTGGAGTCCAGACAACATTGCGCGGCCGATCGCTATGACCGAAGCCCGGACGATCGAAAACGATGACGCGATGGTTCTTGGCGGCTAAATCGATCAAACCGCTGGACTCGAAATCCTGTATCATGCTGCCATTGCCGTGCAGCAGGACCAGCGGCATGCCTGAGCCACGTTCGACATAGTGTAGCCGGACGCCGTTTACCTTAAGGAATTGGCCAGCGGGGCGATTGTCGTATTCAGCATTATTGGACAGGCGGCGGTTCACCAAGGCCAATATGGCCAAAGCTCCTGCGGTCGCGGCTGCAGCTGCTAAATAAGGATGCGCCTCGGCGATCATGCGGCCTTTATGGGCAAGGGATCTTAGCGAGCGTGTCTGGAGGTGGGCTGCGGTCATCGTATGCACTCAAAGGGGCGTGCACGAAATCCGGGAGAATCCAAGAAGTGTTGCAGCGCAGGATGAACAGTCACCCCTCAGGTTCGTTCCTCGCAATCAGGGCTAATCTGATGCCGGACTGAAGCAACTAACAACACCGCAGCTCAATGGACCGGGGCCATGGCACCCACGGCCTAAATTGGGTTGTGAGCGGACAGCCTTGCGGCTCTGGATGATCTCCGCTTTGCCTCGCCTAACAGACATCGCCGGGAGGCGGGCCGAAAGATTTAGAGCGCGGACAGGTCGTTTTATGCGTGACAATGTCACATAGCGAACGCCCGCAGGTGAATGAGCGCCCCTGGAGTCCGCGAAATGTTTGCTACGCAAATCCCGGCAACATCACTAAAGCGTCGCACAGGGGGCATCGATTGGTGCAAGCGCATAATCCGCTTAGTGCCATAAGCTGCGGTGGGCACCGATGGGTGGATCAAGACCGCTCGGACCTCGGAATCGACACTCCCTGAGAGACGGCTGATCAGCCTGCCGTTACCTGGGTGCGGATCTCTCGATCGCATCCCCGCGGACACGTGCATGTCCCGTCGTCCGTGAAGCCGACGATTTATTGCCGGTGCCAAACTCGCGACACGAATGGCAAGAAGGGAACTAGCTGGGTCCGTTCGTGTTTTCGTGTGAGGCGGAGCACAATGCATAATTTGCCTACAGCCTCAGGGCTTCCATCACCAAGCCAGGTCCGCGCGGACCCGGTCACGTCTCGCCAACTGGATATTGTAAGAGTTGCGGCTGCCCTGGTGTCAGGCGCGGTCATCCTTGCTGCCCTTTATTTCGGCCGTGAAATACTCATACCACTCGCGATCGCATTCCTGATCACATTCGCGCTGAACCCGCCCGTCACATGGCTTGCCCGGCTCGGCGTGCCCAGACTGCTCGCGACGAGCCTCGTCATGGTGACCGTCGGATGCGCTC
The DNA here is from genome assembly GCF_036924575.1 of Bradyrhizobium sp. AZCC 1577. Taxonomy (NCBI): domain Bacteria; kingdom Pseudomonadati; phylum Pseudomonadota; class Alphaproteobacteria; order Hyphomicrobiales; family Nitrobacteraceae; genus Bradyrhizobium; species Bradyrhizobium sp. AZCC 1577. The sequence continues at coordinate 2,685,246 of NZ_JAZHRQ010000001.1, read as the reverse complement.
TGGTTGGACTAGGCGTCATTCTCGGCGCACAGGTCCGTACGATCGCCGTCGAATTGCCGGCCTACCAATCGACGATACTGACGAAGTTGGCGGATCTACGCCAGAATCTTAAGGCACCCGGATTGTTTGACGGCGTGCTGAAGACGGTCGAACGCGTACAGAAGGAGGTCGAGTCAAAGGACGACAAACCCGCGGAAGGCCCAGCGCCACAGCGTGTCGAAATCGTTCCCATGCCGCAAACGCCGCTCGAGCAGGCATTTGCCTGGCTTGTGCGGTCAGCGGAGCCTCTGGCCACCGCCGGTATCGTGTTGATCTTCGTCTTTCTGGGGCTGCTTGATATTGGCGACCTTCGCGACCGGTTTCTACGCCTGTTGGGTGGAAACTTCCATCGGTCGACGGATGCTATTCAGGAGGCCGGGACGCGTATCAGCAGATATCTTCTGATGCAACTACTCGTAAACGTCAGTTACGGCGTGCCGCTCGCTCTCGGTCTCTGGGTCATTGGTGTGCCCGGCGCCATGCTGTGGGGCGCACTTGGTGCCGTCATGCGATTCGTCCCTTATGTCGGCCCGCTGATTGCTGCGATCTTTCCAGCCGCGATCGCTTTTGCCGTTGACAGTGGCTGGACCATGTTGCTCTGGACGGTCGCGCTGATCGTCACCCTTGAGTTGATAAGCAACAACATTGTCGAGCCGCTGCTATATGGTTCCAGCACCGGCCTGTCGGCCATATCGCTGATCGCCGCGGCGATATTGTGGACAGCGCTTTGGGGTCCCGTGGGGTTGATCCTCTCCACTCCCCTCACCGTTTGTCTGCTAGTCCTCGGACGCAACTTGCCGCAGCTGCGCTTCCTCGACACCATGCTCGGCTCGACGCCTGCACTGGATGTTCCGACCCGCATCTATCAGCGGCTGATTGCAAATGATGCAGACGAAGCAGTCGAGATCGCAAGCACCGAGATCGAAAAATCTTCGGTGCTAGCATTCTACGATGCAATCGGCATCGAGGTCCTTCGTCTGGCAAGCGAGGAGTATCTCCAGAACGCAAGCGCCGAGCACCGCCTGCGTCTGGCAAGCGGAATGGATGCGCTGCTCGACGATCTTAGGGATCAATACCCGTCATCCCTGAGCTCGGAGGCAACGCCAACGGTTCTGTGCATCGGAGGAAAATGGGAGATCGATGCCCTCGCCGGCGAGATGCTGGCCCACGCGCTCGCCTTCGAAGGGATCGCCGCGACCTCTCAATCCCCTGCATGCGTCACTGCCGACTATCTGGCCAAGCTTGATCTGAAGGGCGCGGACATTGTCAGCCTTAGTTACTTTACGTCGAATCCAGCCATCCCCGCTCGTCAGGCCTGCCGGCGTCTGAGAAAACGATGGCCGAATGTGCGCATCGTTTTGGCGCTATGGAGGGCCCCCCCGGAACTGTTGTCCGACGAATCCCTCGAAAAGCTCAAAGCCGATGCTGTCGTCACATCGGTTGAAGAGGCGGTCCGTCGTATTCACCGCATTGTCGACCCCGAGGAAGCAAAGGCAGCGCAACAAGCCCCCGCGCCGGACAACGACGCAGCGCGTGTCGATGCGCTGAAAGCGACCGGGGTCCTGGAAGGGGGCAAACGCGAAGCGCTGGATGCACTCGCCAAACGCGCGGCCGACGTATTCAATACTAGCGCTGCCGTGATCACCACTATCGATAAGGACCGCGAATACTTCGTCGGACAAAGTGGAAAATTGCCGGATGCCATCACCGACGATACAGGCACGCTGCTGCCGATGGACCGCGAACACGCGATCTGCAACTACGTTGTGGCCAAGGACGAGACGCTGGTGGTTTCGGATATCGAGCGCGACCCACGGTTTGCCGATAACAAGACGATCGAGCAATGGGACGTGCGCTTCTACGCTGGGGCGCCGCTACGCGCAGCTGACGGTCTAATAATCGGAGCGTTATGCATTCTCGACTCCGAACCCCGTACCCTCGAAGCAAATGAGGTCGCATTGCTTGAAACGATGGCGGCCGATGTCGTAGCCACCATTACAACGAGTGATGCGGACGAAGAAGCGTCGGTGAAATCAGAACCTGCTGCCTCATCGGGAACGGTCGGGCAGGAAGTGCCTCAGTAGCCTGAGCGGCGCCAAGTCCAGGGTTCTGAACGCGGAAGGCTAGCTTATGATGAAACCTCTGATCGCATCTTCCTCACGTGAGCTCGCCATTGTGAAGTGCGGCTCGCGCTCTTCTTGGCGGTTGCCGGCTACGCGGAATGAAATGATGTTGCCTGTTCCGTTCAGCGCCAGGCTTGGACCGTCCTCTCTGAGGTGCACTTGAAGCCCAAGGTCGGTCCTTAGCGCCTCCGCAACCTGCGTCGCCAGTTTTGACAATACATCGGACCAATGCTGTCGCGCATCAAACCAAGCGCAGTCCCCCGAGGCTTTATAGCCGATGAGCGCATAGGCTTTTCTTATCGAGCCAAAATGCTTGACGTAACATTGGGTAGAGGGAAGTCCGGCTGTATTGCGGATGATGCTATCGCTAAGCTTTCCCTTGCGAGCGAGCGTTAGTCGCAGCCGACGCAACATCTCGTCTTCCGGGATGCAAATATGCCGCTCGGCCATGATTTTTTGGCACGTGCGAAGAGGTCTTGCTCGACCATCGGATCGACCGCCGCCGCGCTCCGAACCCACAGATGATGAGGATTGTTTACCAGCTTCTGTCCAAGCCGGCGGGACGTACGCTTGTAGACGAGATTCCCGACGTAGTTTTCGTTCTTGAGAATAGCCTCGATCATGACGTCGGTCCAAGGACGCCCATCATGATTGGTCACGTTCACTCGATTGAGCCGTCGTGCAATTTCAACGTACATTCTCCGCTCAACAGCAAACTGCTGGAATATCCATCTGACGACGGCGATCTCTTCGTCAGACCCTGGCCGAAGTCGCACACGGTCCGTTTTTCAGGGCCTTGCATTCCCCCTTCGCCAGCTTGCCTTTCGAACGCTAGTTCTCATCGACCATCTACCTGTAGAGCCCGAACGTGAGCGCGCCACCAACGCGATAGCCAAGGCCCGCTATCCGGCAGCGCCCGCCGCACCTTCACGCCAAGCTCTCGGCTATACTTAGCCGCCATGACACGCTTGATGTGCTTGACGATGCTCGACAGAAGGCTTCCGTCATTATCGAATTGCTCAGCGCAATAAGCGACCTTGATGCCGTTTCGCTTGCAGACAAACGCGTAATGCGCGCTCTCGTCGACGTCCTGAGAGTGCCGGCGTAAGTCCGAACGATAGTGGTTGCGTTGCTGAGCGTATGCTGCGATGGCGGCAGCCTGGTTCCGTATCGAATAGCGCTGAAGTTCGGTCGACATGTGAACGTACTGTGCCGCGCGAAGAACCTTCTGGGCTTTTGCCAGTTGCGTATTGCGGCGGATGATAAGCGCATTGTCCATGGCCTAACGACCTCTGCGATATGCGCGAAGCTTTTCTGCACGATATCGAACTGATCGTGTTCTAATGATATTGAGACACCACCTTTATCGTCCGCAGCGGTTTGCGCTGTTCGTCCTGAACTTGGATTGACCATTCCATATCTGGTTCTAAACCGCCGTCCAAGTCGCGGACAATCTCTCCGGCCGTCTTAGTTGCCTGCTGCCAAGCAGCGTCCAAATCCGCAAGCTCGATGGCTTCCGTCGGCTCGTCAGTTCTCCCGTTGCTCTCGATGGCGAAGAAAAAATGGGGCATTCACCCGCAAACGCCCCGTGTGCAGGTTAGGCACTGAGCATGAACCTGATCTGAACCCCGCCCGGTGAATCTCGGGATCTCCGCGATTGGATGCGCCTCCTATTTCTGGCCGGCCTTCGGGTCGGTAGTCGGCGGCCCCGCCGCTCGTATTCCGCCGCCAGATGTCTCAACCGCGCGACGACCTCGGGATCGTTGATCGAATCGGCAGGCGACGGCGCCGTGCGGCCTGCTCCAGGAGTTTGCTTTTTTGGTCCTGCAATTCTAACGGGCGCGATAGTTTTGGGTTGCAGGCCGCTTGGGACCTCGGCTGCGCGCGGGGTGTGAACGCCAAGCGTCAGGCGGAGATGGAGACGCCGATGAGCACCGGAATCCCTTGCGGGCTTGGGTTGCTGGTCTCGCTGCTGGCTTGCGATGAGCGGGAAGTCGCGGCCGATTTTCTAGAAAGCCCGATTCGCTCGCCTTCCTGGGCCCCGCCCGGCTGAGACAGAGGCTGCACGTTCGCGCAGTCGTTCTGTGATCGTCGCCGCTTGATCGAGCCCTCGTGCTTGGCGTAGGCCTGGGTGATCTCCGCGCCCATCAGGATAATCTGAGAGGTGTAGTAGACCCAGATCAGCACCACGACGATCGAGGCGGCGGCTCCGTAGGTCGATTCCAGGCCTTGCTTGCCGATGTAGAAGCCGATCGCCGCCTTTCCGACCTCGAAGAACAGGGCGGTCAGGAACGCGCCCAGCCATACGTCCCGCTAACTGACCGAGACATCCGGCAGCCACTTGAACATCATGGCGAAAAGCACCATCACAACGGCAAACGAGACCAACATGCTGACGACGTGCAGAACGCCCTCGGGCAGGTAAGGCGACGCGAATTTGCCGGCGGCGGCCAGTGCCGCGGTAACCAAAAGCGAGACGAGGAGAAGAAAGCCGAGGGCAAGGACGGCGGCGAACGACAGCACGTAGTTGCGGGCGAAATACCAAATCCCACTCTTCTCCGACTCCTTCACCTCCCAGACCACGTTGAGCGCATCCTTCAGCTGCACGACAACGCCGATGGCGGCAAACAGGAGCGCGCCGATGCCGAGGATCGTCGCTAAGGCGCCCTCGGCGGGACGGCTGGCTCCCGCCAGCATGGATTCGATAGCCTTTGCTCCGGCGTCTCCAAGCATCTGCTTCAAGGAGGACGTGACCTGCGAGGTGACCGCGTCGTGGCCGAAGAAAAGCCCAGCGATCGCGATGGCGATCACGATAATAGGGCCCAAGGAGAACACCGAGTAATATGCGAGGGCGGCACCCTGCCGGGCATCCTTGTGGCTCGACCAACTGGTCGCCGCCTCTTTCGCGACCGTCCACCACATCGAAGCTCCTCCGGTTCGGCCCGGCCTCAACTAAGGCGACTTCACCTTGTCCCGTGCCGCCTCTGCCGCATCCATGCCGGCCTGCTTCACGCGATCGACCGCCTCGGCTCCGGTGTCGCTGAGTTCGGCCTTTAGCGTATCCGAGGCTTCGCGCAGGCTCTGCGATACCGCTCCTGCGCGCGTATTCAGATCGACTTTCACATCGTCGCTGAGTTCGCCGATCCATTCGTTCTCGAGGTCGGATGTCCGGAACGCACCCGCGACTGCCGCACCGATCGCCAAGCCCACCGCGCCGAGGACGAGCGGTTGCCGTTCAAGCACGTCGACCAGCGATGATTGCGCTTTCGTGAGGGTCTCTTTTCCGGAAAGCGGATTGCCCAGCTTGCCGAAATTCTCCCGCGCATAGGCGACCCCTTCGGCGAACCGGTCTCTGATCTTGTCGGCCGCTCCTGACGTGGCATCGGAAGCCGCGCTAGCGGCATCCCGCAAGGTTTCACCGACGCGGAACGATCCGCCCTCATGGTCCATTTCAGGCGCGGTCGGCGGCGCCGCGGTGCGTTGGAGCCCGGACGCTGCCGCGCGTAGATTGTGAGCGTCGATATCGACCATCGGGGAAGCCGCGGCTGTCGCCGAACGCGCTGCACTCTTGAGTTTCTCGTTGCCGACCAACAGCCAGAACGCGCCGCCTCCGATAAGCGCTGCGGCAAGGGGATTTTCCCGGACCGCCGACACTAGACTGTCGAAAAAACCGGTTTGCGTGCTGCTCATCGCACCATTCCCTTTACGGTGTCCTTGTCCTTTTCGAGCTGCCGCATGGTCTCATGCGGCGCCAGATTGCGTGAGTCGATCCGGTTAATGCCGATGGCAAACAACACGCCGGCGATCACAGCGGCCACTATCGCTGACGTCAAATAGGAGACGGGCGGCGACCACCCCGCCGCAATCAACGCCGCGGATAACGCAAACAGCGCCATCACGAGTGCGGGGATCACCAGGACGGCGCCGCCGGCAATGAAGCCCAGCGCGCCACCGACCTTCTGAATCTTCTCGCCGAATTCGGCCTTGGCGAGATCCACCTCGTTCTGAAATAGCTTGGCGAACTGCGACAGCGCATCGCCCAGCAGCGTGGAGATGGTCCGAAGGTCGTCCTTGCTGGTTCTGATATCGTTCTGGATGCTCATGACATGTTGCTTCGCTGTGAGGATGACGATTGCTCCCGGGTATTTTCGGGCCGTTTCGAAGCTGAAGACTGGCCGCCGGACGCGTTGAGGAAGCGGACTGTCGCGAAGCCAACAAGCACGGAGATCCCGAGAAACGCGGCTGGCTGCCGCCTCGCGAAGTCGGTGGCGCCGTCGACTAGATCGCGGAAGCTTCCGTTGCGGATTTTCTCGGCGGCATCGTCGACATATCCGGCGGCGAAATTGATGCCGCGGGCGGCGAAAGGGGCGTCGCTTTCGAAGGCGCGAGCGGCCTCTCGGATGTTGCCGGCAAAGCGAGCGACGAAATCGGCGCCGGTGCGTTGCTGTTGGCGGGCCTGGTCCTGGACCTGGTGCGCGGTTCCGGAGGCAACGTCCTTGGCCGCATCAGCCGCTTCCTTGAACTGTTCACGCGCAGCATCGGTCGATGCTCGCAAGGCGTCGCCGGCGCGCTGCTTCACCTCCGCCCCGGCATCGGCCACTTGATCCTTCAGGTCCTGCGACGAGCTTGTATTCTGGTTCTGGCTGAAGTTCGTCTTCTTGGTCAGGTCCAAATCGCTCATGACGGCCTCTTTTAGGTGTTCGGGTTTCGGGAAGGACTGACGGCCGCCGTCACGACGTCATCAGCAGCCTCCTTGAGCGTGTTGGCCATGTTTTGCGTCATGCGGCTTGCATTTCCCCCGAGATCTGCCTCGGCGACGCTTTTCGCTGCCGCGTCGGCCGCTGACATCGTCGCATCCTTAGCTGCCTCAAATCCAGATTGCGCCGCCTCGGCTGCCGCCTGCTTTACACTCTCGCTCGTCTGGCCCATCACCTTGGCTTCGGCCTTGGTCTCAGGGAGGGCCGCGGCGATGATCGCCCCGATCGCGATCCCGAGACCGCCGATCAGCGCGGCGTTGTCGCCGATGACTTGATGGGCCTTTGCAGGCGCCGTGGCCGCCGCATCCTTGGCTGCGGCTGCCGTATCCGTTGCGGTGGAGCGCGCCCGCTCGATTGTGTTCTTGGCGGCATCCATGCCGCTCCTGAGTTTATCGCTGACCGTGCTGGTGGCCTGCCCCGCCCGGCTCCGGAGATCGTCGGCAATGCCGGCAGCCGTATCTTGCGCGTCATTGGCCATGCCGGTGGCCTGGATTTGAGCCGAAGAGAGTCCGTCCTTGACGTCGCCGCGCAGCGCCTGCGCGCGTTCCGCCGCGTCATCCAGCATTTCCCTGGCCTTGTCCATCGGTGGAGCCGCCGCCTCTGCGGCGCGTTCCCGCGCTGTCTTCGAGGTCAGGGCAAGGCCGGCGCCAATCATCAGAAGCGGCAGCGGAAAACCACGCGCCAGGCGCAGCACTGGAACCGCGACCGCGGTGCCGGCCGCGATCGCCCGCATCGGATTTTCTGTGGCCTGTTGCTTCAGTGCCCCGACCCAACTCTGGGTCTTGTGGCTGACGTAATCGGAGACTTCCGATTTGATGTGTTGCGGCGAAACCTTGTGGCGGATGTCTTCGGCGGTATCGGATATCCGCTCCCTCAACTGATCCACCGTTGCGGCCAGCTCTGCGCGGCTGCGCTCGGACTCACGCCTCAACTCCTCCACGGATCGTGTCATGGCGTCACCCTCTTGGATTTCTTTCAGCACGAACTCATGCTGCATTGATTGGTTCCTCGCGCGCCCTTATGGCCGGCGGCCGGTCGTAAAACTCCGCCATCACCTGGATGCGTGAGAGGTGCTTTCCAGGGTTGCCACGACCGCAGGTTCGCCGTTCTTTGCGTGGTCATCGCTGGCGATTCGAGCTGGCAGGGGACGCTTTCCAAGCTCGCCGCTGACGTCATGCTGCTGCGGGCAGGCAGTGCCGGCCGTCCACGTTTCCAAGGTGATCGATGTCAGCAACCCGGAGCGGGTCGTGTTCGAACTGACGGTCCGCGCGCGCGTCAAAATGTCTCACACAAAAAGGTCGTCATCACTGTTGGCGATAGCGGAATCGGTCGGGCGGTTGCCATCGCCTACGCCAGAGAGGGAGCTGACGTCCTGATTTCCTATCTCGACGAGCGACGACGCCCGGGAGACCGAGCGGCTGGTGACGGAAGCCGGCAGGGAGGCAGTTTGCTGCCCGGCGACATACAGGATCCCGGTCAATGCCGCGCAGTCGTCGCGAAGGCGGTGTCGGAGTTCGGCGGCATCGACATCCTCGTCAACAACGCGGCCCGTCAGGCCAGCTTCAAATCAATCGAGGACATCAGCGACGAGGAATGGGAGCTGACGTTCAAGGAGAATATCCACGCGATGTTCTATCTCAAAGGCTGCGGTCAGCCACATGAAGCCGGGTAGCTGCATCATCAACACGGCCTCGATCAATTCGGACGTACACCTCCCAACGCTGCTGGCCTATGCAACGACCAAGGGTGCGATCCACAATTTCACGGCGGGGCTGGCGCAGATGCTGGCCGAGAAGGGTATTCGCGCTAATGCGGTCTCCCCGGGGCCGATCTGGAGGCCGCTCATCCCTCGACCTTGCCTGATGAACCTGTAAAGAATTTCGGCAAGCAGGTCCCGATGAAGCGCCCCGGTCAGCCCGTCGAGTTGGCCACGGCTTATGTCATGCTGGCAGATCCGCTTTCGAGCTATGTATCCGGTGCGACGATCGCCGTTACCGGCGGAAAGCCCTTCCTGCAAAAGCCGTCCTCACAGGCTAGGCGCTGCCAAGACCCCGTTCTCGCTGGAACTTGATTCTCGAGTCTTGGCAGCCGGTGTTGGATCAGGCGGCGTGCGACGCCTTGGCGTTGACACCTTTTCGAAGGGCAATGGTATTGAGCTTCGTGTTGGCCGCCTTTTCCTCGTTGAGGTTGGTGGTCAGCAAGCGCACCACTTCGTCGTGACCGAGCTTCTCGGCCCAGGCAATCAGCGTGCCGTAGCGGCACATCTCGTAATGTTCGACGGCTTGCGCACTGGCAATGATCGCGGCATCAAGAACGGCCTTGTCTGCCACTTCGCCGGTCACCTCATCGGCTTCCTTGATCAGACCATCGATGGCCGGGCACTGGGTACCGCTCGGCTGCTTCTCGAGCTTCAAGAACACCTTGTCCAGCCGCTCGATCTGCTTGTTTGTCTCCTCCAGATGCGTCTTCAGACCCGCCGCGAGATCGCGGTTGGTCGCCTTATCGATCATCTTCGGCAATGCCTTCGTGATCTGCTGCTCTGCGTAATAGATATCCTGCAAGCCGTGCAGGAACAGGTCGTCCATTGTCTTGATGTCTCGTGAGAATAGTCCCATGGCATCCTCCTGATTTAGATGCCCGTTAAAACACTGCTGCCGCGGTTGTTGTTCCCAAAGCGGCATCATCGCTCCTTCGCCAGCCCACTGGGCGCCGGAACGAATTCGAACATGCTACGACTTGGCGGACGCGGGCTCGGGCATTCGACGATGGTGAGACGCCAAAACGCCGGCTGGCGTCACTGGTCGCTGCCTACAGTCGGAGCTTACGGGGCGGCGTGTGTGTTTCTGCATTCAACGATCACGCGTTGCCAATGGGCGTCAGCGGCGCTAGTTCTGCCGAACAGCAGGCGCTCATCACCGCGGCAGATACCGGTCGATACGACGTTCTTACAAAAGCGCTTCAGTCCTCGCTTGAAAAGCGTGCGGGCCTCGCTCCAAAGATCGCAAGCGTACCGCAGGCCTTCAGTCACACCGCCAATTCCTTGCGGACAGCACCAGCTGAATTTCCGACTTTGTCGACGGTTTTCTGTAGTTCTTCCTTCGAGACTTTCAGGTGCTTTGTCCAACACCTCATGGTGCTCACTCATGTTGATTTTGCTGCGGTCCGGCTTGTCCCTCTTGGTCAGACTATCCGTCATCAAGCTTCCTTGTTATCGGCTATCTTGAAATCCGGTCCGGCCCCCGCAAATAGCGAAATCCCTCAACCACGAGCGCTTTTCATCAGCATCCATACCGGCCAAAACTGTGACGGTAGCACCGTTCCTAATTAAGCGAACAGCGATGCACGCTCGTAGTGGACGCTCCGTTTGAACGGCGACGCTGTGCGCTGCTCATCGCGCTCAGTATCCGTTGCGCTGGCAACGGATACCGGGAGATACTTTGCAATGCGCAGTTACTCAGCCTGCTCGATCGCAGCAGGCATCTTTGCCACTGACATCAGCGAGCGGGCTACCTGATTGAGGAGCTGGTCGGCGTTTTCTTCTTCGGCCAGCGACTTCGATAACAAGGCGACAACTGCGCTGTTGCGCAATTGCTGAGCCAGGCTCTTCGCCGTCGTATAGCTCGCCATCTCGTAATGTTCCACGCGTTGCGCGGCACCGATCAGCGCAAGGTCCGCACCGGCGTCCTCCTTCTCCTCGCCCTCGGCCATGATCTCCTGACCTTCCTCGACGAGACCCATCATGCCCTTGCACGGCTTGGCGCGGGCAGTTTTGCCAAGCAGTTCGAAGCACTCGTTGATGCGCTCGATCTGCTTTTCGGTCTCGACCAGATGCTGCTCGAAAAGCTCGCGGAGCTGATCGAAGCGCGCCGCCTGCGCCATCTTTGGCAATGCCTTGGTAAGCTGTTTCTCCGCATGCAGAATGTCACGGAGTTCTTCGATCAGCAGTTCGTTCAGGCCGGCCTCGTCGACCGGCGCCGTGCTTTCCGTGACAATTCCAGTGGCCGCGCCAGGTTCGCCGGCCTGAATGGCAGGAGATTCCATGAAGACCCAGCCGTCACCCTCGTTCCAGGGGCCACGGGTATCGATTTCGCCGTGCTCTCCAGTTCCGGTGGAATCGTTGAAGAACTGGTTGACCAATCCTGGCGTCGGCGCGATGCGGCCGATGCTGAGCGCCGGCTTGTTCATGCTCTCGAGCGCAAGCGAGAACGCCTTCATGTGGGTGATTTCCCGGGTCATCAGGAACTGGAGGGCGTCCTTGGTGCCCGCGTCGTCGCAGAAGTTGATCAGGCGTTCATAGACGATCTTTGCCCGCGCCTCGGCGGCGATGTTGCTCCGGAGGTCGACATCGAGCTCGCCGGTTATTTTGAGGTAATCGGCCGTCCATGGATTGCCTTGCGAATTGAACAGGTTGATGCCGCCTCCGCCGGCGATCGCGATCAGCGGATCGGCTTCGGCGGCCTGACGATCGAACTTGGAAGGCTTGAGATGCATGCGCGCCAGACAGCCGACCACTTCGAGGTGGCTCAACTCCTCGGTGCCGATGTCCATTAGCAGGTCCTTGCGGTCCGGATCCTCGCAATTGAGCCCCTGTATCGAATACTGCATTGCAGCCGCCAATTCGCCATTAGCGCCGCCGAACTGTTCGAGCAGCATGTTGCCAAAGCGCGGATCGGGCTCGTCAACGCGAACAGTGAACATCAGCTTCTTGACGTGATGATACATAGGAGACCTCGACGGTTGGGATGATGATTGCCGAACGGCAGCGCCGTCGGTTAGTTCCTAAATTCGCCCGCGGCGGGGCCGCTGACGCGGATCCAGGGACGCAGCTCAAAGGCGAGTATTGACGTTCGCCAAGGCAATTCGCTTCGCCACCAGGGGAAAGCCCATGAAGAAAGTCTACCTCGCTGCCATTTCTGACGTGGCGTTTTCAGGTCTTGCGAGATTCGCAAGGGCAGAAGGCGCAGGCAGTGGTTTCCGTCCGACCGTTACGGCCTCTCGCCAATGCTGGGACGCGAGCACCAAAATGGCCTGGGAAATCAGACAATGACGCCGCGCGAGCGCAAAGACATGCCTTGGCTCATCATGGCCTTTGCCGTCGTCCTCGTGGTGATAATCGCGGCGGCTGTCTTGCGCTGGGTCTGATCGCAGAGAGAGACGTCAGGATCAGCCATTGACGCGTCTTGTACTGAGGCTTCCGACCTCGGGCACAAAGTATCGTCGCGATATGAGGGCGCCCGCGGCGAGACCGGCAGCCAAGCCCGCAAATGCCCCCATCATCGATTTCTTGGATAGGGTCAACTCCCAGCCCGGTGTCAGACGCTTTGGGGTTATCGTAATCCACGACCGCGGAAATTGCCGACATTGCAGCAGCGTCGCGCAATAGTTCGATTGATGATCGAGGCGGATGAGACGCCAACCATGCCTCAAAAGGCAGCGCCCAGAACAGGGTTGATGCGTGGTGAGTAGTGAGACCTGGACCCGGATCGTTTTTCCCCTTGGGTGCGCGACCCTGTGCATGGCAACCGAGCGTCGTCGCCAGCACGGCAGTTCCAGCAATTACCAGGATCATACAAGTGGCGAAGCCGAAGGGCTGGTTGGCGACATTCAACCCAACTTGATCATGCGGACCGGCGGCTTGTAGCGGCGCGTGCCGTAGGACCGGCATCGGAAGGACGGTTCTAGCTTCCAGATCGGCGTTTCACGCGCCCTGCGGATGGCATCTGCCGCTTTCGCTTGGTCAAGCGCTCTCGTGCTTCATTAGCGTGCAAGCTGAAGAGCGGCAAATGGCGGCTTTCTTACGTCAACATCAGCAAGCAGATCGGAGACGAAATCACGTCAAGGTATTCGCAAATGTGGATACCGCAGAAAAGTGGTTCGAGGACGATCCCGAAGGCATCGCGTTCGAATGCGAGGTATTGGAATAGTCTTTGAACCGCGCGCCTCTGCCGTGCGCACTTGCCAGTGGTAAATCGTGAGCGCAGGATACTGGCTCGGTGTTGTTTTTTGGTGCCCATTGCTCTTGCTCGCAAACGTAAGTTCAATCGCTTTGGGAGAGAGGCATATGATGGACGTGTATTTGAACACCAAACGTGATCTGCTCGTTGTGAAGAAGGGATATCCGATGCCGCCCATCGCGGCGTTAGGAAAGTGGCGTAAAAGCAAAAAGAGGGTCATCAAAGTCAGCGACGAGATCAGCGCCGCGCTCCAGAGGCAGGGCTACTACATGCGCAAGCTAAGGGACCTGCATAGCAATAGAGATTAGCGCAAGGACGAGCCTTCGCGGCAGGCTTCGATGTGCAATCTCTACAGCATCACCACCAATCAAGAAGCCATTCGCGCGCTCTTCCGCGTGATGAACCGCTACGTCGGCAACCTCGCGCCGATGCCGGGCGTATTTCCCGACTATCCCGCGCCAGTTGTCCGCAATGCGGGCACCGAGCGCGAGTTAATCCTGATGCGCTGGGGCATGCCGCCACCATCCCGCACAGGCGGGCCTCCGGTGACCAACATCCGCAATACTTCCTCGCCGCATTGGCGGGTTGGCTGAAGCCGGAAAACCGCTGCCTGGTGCCGTTCAACAGTTTCGCCGAATATGCGCCGGAGCCTAACCCGGACACCAAGAAGAAGGACGTCGTCTGGTTCGCGATTAATGATGATCGGCCGCTGACCTTCTTTGCGGGCAACTGGACCGAGTTCAAAGGCGATCGTGGCACGAAATCAAAGCCGATACCCGGGCCGCACAACGTCCATGGCTTTCTTACTATTTCGCCGAATGCCGTTGTCGGACCGATCCATCCGAAAGCCATGCCGGTGATCCTCATGACGGACGAGGAGGGCGACGTCTGGATGCGCGCGCCGTGGGATGAGGCCAAGGGGCTACCGCGGCCATTGCCCGACGATGCGATCAGGATCGTAGCCCGAGGCGCTGACAAGGAAGACAAGGCTGCCGCATGACCTTCACGCCCGGGCGCGGAAGGGTTTCGCTCGCGATCAGCCTTAGCGGATGCCGCTCTGGTAAGTCGCTGCGGAGGTCACCGATGCCTCTCAGCCCTAACGGTGTGAACTGGTTCGGCAAGGAAACGCCGTAATCTTACGGAATTCTCGACCACACTGAAGGGCTGTAGCTTGGTCCAGCCAGCGCGGTCTTTTCATCCCGAACAAATTTGGCTGGCGAAGGGTCGCGCGAATGCGGCCCTTTCCTATTACCTGCCTCCGTTGCCAACATCGTGTTTGTGGTGATCAAGTTTGAATGTGAATTTGGCCTGCAGGACAGGGCCCTTCTCATCCCGGACCTCGATTGCCATCCGGTGCCTAAGAACGGTCTCAGCTTTGGACCAGATTGCATGTTTAGCCATGTCAACCAACGAACGTGCCGCCTCTATCTGGACGGCCTGTAGGTTTGGCAGTTCCAGTCCTTCGTCATCGACGGCAAGTTCGTCGTTATCGCACAGGTCAAAGTAGTAGCGAGGCATTCGCGCCTCCTGTCTTCCAAAAAGTTGGAAAGCGAGAATTCGTTCCAACTACTCTGGCGGTCGCAGGCCGGGCGAGCGGAGCCAGTCGCTCATATGCGAGCCGGTTTCGGCTTGTCTGGCCTTGCGCAGAACTTGCTCGCGGAGCGTGCCAGATGGGAGTAACTTGGCTTGCTCTCGCAAGCGTTTTGCTTCGTCGGCTAGTCGTTCTTCGAGAGATTGAACTTGCTTGAAACGGCGACGCTTCTGCATGCGCTGCTCCATTCCGTTGGGGGAAGGCGGGAGCGCAATTCGTGCGTTCTCATCACAGATAGATACCTCGGGGCCGTTCGGTGATGGGGAGCAGTGTGCGGCTATTTAACCCGGCGGGACACAACAAAGGTTAACCTGTCCGCGCTCTTATTTTCAGCTAACATACTTTTCGTGAATTACTCAAGCGTCTGCAGTTGAGCGAGGCACTCAAATGCGGACACGCACGAAACTACTGACCTAACGGATTAAGGGTTCGGCATGCTCAGTGCCTGCGGCCTAGAATTCCCAACTCCTTGCGGACAGCGGCGGCAGAATTGCCAACCTTATCGACGGCCTTCCGTAACGTGTCACGATCCACGCCGAGCGCCTTGCTCCAGTACTTGACCTCGAAGTCCTCGCTCATGTTGATTTTGCTACGGTCAGGCTGACTACGCTTTGTGAGATTATCCATGATGCGACCTCCCCCAGATCAATGCGGTCAGGAACGCCCTGTTCCTGCGAGGCAATCGACACGCCTTCTTCACAAAGGCGAAGGTGGAGCGGCGGCGTGCTCAGCTGGAGGAGAGCGTCGCGCGCTATCTGAGCCAGCTTGACACGGCCGACCGGCAGGAGCCGACGGAGGCGCTGGCCGCGAAGGTAACAAGGCTCACCGAGAAGCTGACGAAGCTGAAGGAGGAAATGGGCAAGCTTGCCGTTTACGAGAAGCAGATGCTTGCTTCGCCTGACCAGCAAATCTCATTGACCGATCCCGACAGCCGTTCGATGGCGACGAGCGGGCGTGGTTCCGGCGTCGTCGGCTACAACGTGCAGGTCGCCGTGGATACCGAGCATCATCTGATTGTGGCGCATGAGGTAACGAACAGCGGCTCAGATCGGGCTCAACTGGCCAATATGGCCAAGCAGGCCAAGGCTGTTCTCCAGGCCGAGACGCTTGAGGCCGTGGCCGATCGCGGCTACTTCAGCAGCCTGGAGATCCTCGCCTGTCACGAGGCCGGCATCACGGTAACCCTGCCCAAGCCGCAGACGTCGGGTGCCAAGTCAGATGGCCGCTTCGGCAAGCAGGACTTTGCCTATCTGCCGGTGGCAGACGCCTATCGCTGTCCGGCTGGGGAGCGGCTGCCCTATCGCTACACAAACGAAGAAGACGGCAAGATGCTGCGGCGCTACTGGACCATAGCCTGTTCAACTTGCTCGCTCAAATCGCAGTGCACGACAGGGCCAGAGCGGCGAATTACACGCTGGGAGCATGAGCATCTGCTCGAGGCTGTGCAGCAGCGCCTTGACGCCAACCCGGAAGCCATGCGTCAGCGTCGGGAGACGGTCGAGCATCCGTTTGGCACGATGAAGGCCCGCATGGCAGCGACGCACTTCCTTACCAGAACGCTCCCAAAAGTAGCGGCCGAGATGGCGCTCTCGGTTCTGGCCTACAGCCTGACACGGGTCATGAACATCGTCGGGACCAAGCCACTGATCGCTGCGATCGCGGCCTGAGACTTCTCTGCGCCTGGCTCTCAGAATTGACCTCCTGTAAGACCGTTTTTACACGGCCAAGACCCGTATCGGACATCACCGTGCCCGCTCCGAACCCGTCGGACGGTGCTGGACTGATTGAACGTTTCGAGCATCAATCGCTTTATGCTCTTGGTGGATCAGACACGCCGATCGTGCGTTGACTTGGTCATTAACGGAAAGGCCGTCGACTATGGCGGACTTTGCTCCAGTCTCGCCTCGATCTTCGCCAGCCACTCAGCCCACAGGCTCGCCGATCCTGACGGCCGGCGGCATTGTCCTTGCAATCGGAGGACTCTATTTTGGCCGGGATATCTTTGTTCCCTTCGCCCTCGCCATCCTCCTAAGCTTCGTTCTCACGCCGTTGGTAAACTTTCTAGGGCGCTGGGGGCTGCCCCGCATTGCCGCGGTGCTGATTGCCGTTACGCTTGCCTTTATCCTGATTACAGGCGTCACCTTCGTGGTCGGGCGCCAGCTCGTCCAACTCGCCAACAATCTTCCGAGCTACCAGACTACTATCACTCAGAAAATCCGTTCCTTGCAGGAGTCCGCCCCTGGTGGCAGCGTCCTCGATAACATCACCAGAACGATAGAGGATCTCGGCAAGGACATCTCGGGCGACGAGAGGAAGCCTGAAGAAGCACAGCCCCGCCTCGGAGCCGGCCCCAAGTCTCCAGAGCCGGTCACCGTGCGCCTAGAGGCGCCACGGCCAAAACCCCTTGAGATTATCCGATCCGTAGTCGGTCCGCTGTTGGCGCCGCTTGCCACTGCCGGGCTGGTCGTCATCTTCGTGATCTTCGTGCTGCTAGAGCGGGAGGACCTGCGCGATCGCTTCATCAAACTCGCAGGGGCCGGAGACCTTCAGAAAAGTACGCAAGCCATCAACGACGCCACCGCCCGGATCAGTCGTTATCTCCTGATGCAGCTCATCGTGAATCTGACCTACGGCATTCCGATTGGGATTGCCCTTTAGTTCATTGGCGTGCCCAATGCCCCGCTGTGGGGGCTGTTAGCCGCCGTCCTTCGATTTATTCCGTATCTCGGTCCTTTTCTGGCGGCCCTGTTTCCTATTGCCCTTGCAGTCGCCGTCGATCCTGGCTGGACCATGTTATTCTGGGTGGTCGGGGTGTTCCTCGTGGCTGAACTGATCAGCAACAATATCGTCGAGCCATGGCTTTACGGCGCCAGCACAGGCCTGTCCTCTCTTGCCATCATCATTGCGGCAATCTTCTGGACCATGCTGTGGGGCCCTGTCGGCCTCTTCCTAGCGACCCCTAACCGTCTGCGCCGTCGTCATCGGGCGCTACGTCCCGCAACTCGAGTTCCTTGGCGTGCTTCTTGGCAGCGATCCGGTGCTTGCGCCGGAGGAGCAGCTTTATCAACGCCTGCTAGCCGGCAACCTGGAAGAGGCGGTGGAGATTGCTGAAGACTATGTCGACAAATACTCCTCGCACGAGTTCTATGATAACGTGGCCATTCCGGCACTGCGCCTTGCGGAAAACGATCGCTAGCGCAGCACGACGGATACCAATTACCGGCGGCTCGTTGCCGACACGGCGATCTCTGTTGTGCGCGAGGTCGAAGACCATATCCAGGAAAAGGCCTCCTCAGCGGCCGAGCGGGGCGAAGATCGCACAGCCGAGCGGCCACCGTGTGTTCTCTGCGTCGCCGGCCGCACTGAGCTAGATCACGCGGCGGCGGAGATGATGGCGCAGGTGCTCAAGGAGCGAAGCATCAGCGCCAAGGTCCTGCCGCCGATCGCAGTCAGCCAGAGAGCGCTGGGGCAGCTTGCTCTCGAAGGCGTCGACGTGGTGTGCCTGTCCTATCTGCATCCTCAGCCTCAGGTCTTTGCCCGGTACATCCTCCGTCGTCTGCGTCGCCGAGCCCCCCACGTGAAGCTCATCGTCTGCTCCTGGAACCTGGCGCATGGTACGCAACAGACGGAAGAGCTCAACAAGCAGATGGCGGCCGATGCGGTATTCGCCTCGCTTGAGGGCTGTATCAAGCAAGTTGAGGAATGGATGTGCCGCCCAGCATCTGGCAGCGGTACGCGTCCGGTGCTTCCTGACGTTAGGCAAGAGCAGGTTGCAGCGCTGCACAGTCTCGGTTTGGCCGCCGCGAAAGGACGGCAGTTCGATGAGGAATCCAAGAAGATCGCGCAGGCGTTCAATGTCCCGATCGCACTCGTATCTCTGGCTCACGATATTCACCCGACTCAGCCAGACGCAATAGACCTGTCGCAGGAAAATCAGGCCATCAATCAGGCTCCTCATGAGGAGCCGCTCGGCGCATACGTGATCGCGGCAAACGAAGTGCTGGTTTCCGAAGACGTGACCGAGGATCCACGCTTTGCCGACGATCCACGCGTGTTGGAGAAGGGCATTCGCTTCTACGCAGGCGTCCCCTTGCGAACCTCAGCTGGACACGTCGTAGGCTCCCTTTGCATCGTTGACACGCAGCCCCGCGAGTTTATGGATCGCGATCGCCAACGCCTCGAGCAGATGGCCAACGATTTGATGTGTCATATCGAGAGCCGGGCTGCGGAATCTGCAGTGGCCCTTGCACTAGGAGATTTGACATGGGGGCCGACGAAGTCCTGAGGGGAATGTTGATGTATTTCGTACTGCCGCTTTGGCTGGCCGCCGGGTTTGCCGATTATCTCTGTCATCGCGCCGCCCACATCGAGAAAACGAGTGGCTGGCGGGAGTCTGTTCTGCATCTCGCCCAGTTTGCCGAGATGGCCGTTCCGGTACTTGCCGCGCTTTTCCTCGAAATCACCTCGGGCGTGATTCTGGCGATGATGGTGCTCCTGGTTCTTCATGAAGCCACTGCCATCTGGGATGTCCGCTACGCATCGGCCATGCGCGAGGTTTCGCCGACCGAGCAGCACATTCATAGCGTTCTCGAAATGCTTCCCTTGACGGGTTTGCTGCTCGTCATTGCGCTTCACTGGCCGGCATTCGCGGCATTGTTCGGTTTTGGCACGCCGGACTTTGCACTCAGGCTGAAACAGGTGCCTCTACCTCTATCTTATATTTTCACGATGCTGGCGCTGACCGCGCTCTTCGAGGTCCTGCCGTACCTGGAGGAGCTGATCCGCGGCTTGCGTTACCGGGAACGGCGGGCGAAGGACTAGTCCGATGCGCATCCTGATCATCGGCGGCACGGGCCTTGCGATCCATGCACGGCTTTCAGCGGAGGGGCATGACTGCGTATCGGTGTCGCGCCATCGAACGGGATCGCCGGATGCGCATCACGTTGCACAGGGGGCGACGCTTCCAGGTGGAAGCCCGTTCTTGCAGGAGTCGACGCCAGCAAGCTCTTCCAGGATGGCTGGCCCCGACAGCAGTATATTGGGCTGCTATATGCACTCAGGCGGTGAGCTGTCGGGGGTTCGAGTCAGTGGAGCGACTCGAACCCCCGACAACTTTTGTTCTCACGGCAGTTCGCATGCGAAATTTTAATTGAACACTGTTGCTCGTGAGGAGCGCTGTCAGCTCGCAAATGGGATGTAATACCCTGCCCTTACCGTTCTCTAGTTCTGCCAGGCTTCTGTGGGCGTCACGTCAATCCAAAAATGACCGCCCGCTTGCCCTCAGTAGACTTTTCTTGATCTCCAGTGCACACATTGTGCACACGCCGCCTTCCAACCAATTGAAAGACTTCAACTCTCGCTCCAATCCATCATTGGACAGACTCACCCGACAGTTCTTTACCCTCTGTATGGCTCAAGCACGAGGTCGCGATTGACTATGACCCGCACCGGAAATCCCGGCCGTATCGTCAGGGTCGGCTGGATGTTGAGATTGCGCCGAACAACCTGTTGGCCGGTTTGGTTTAGGGAATCCGCTGCCCCACGGCGAAGCGCCTGGAGAATGGCGCTACCTTCGTTGCCGGCATCCGAACCAGATCCGAGTCCGGCCCCGACCCCAAGCAAGGTCGACAGCAGCGCCGCCTTATCTGGAGAGCTTGGCCACCTCCCTCCCCGATGACTTTCGCGGGTCGAAAGCCGATCGGCGGGACAGCCGCCTGGCCTAGGCGGTGCGTGCTTGCTGGTGGCCTGCACCGGCTGCAACTTCCCATGATGTGCATTGCGTGTTGAGTGTTTTTGCTCCTCGGCGTATTCCTCCCAAGACTTGGGCCGCCGAACCCCGGCGGCCCTTTTTTGTGAGCGGAGCTGTTCGTCACCAGGGCGGCGACAAGCCCCTGCCGGTCGCGCTTTCGGTGGGATCGGCGAGCCGATCCACTCGAAGGCGATGCCGGTGATCTTGACGACCGACGAAGAGTGCGAACGTCTGGATACGCGCGCCCTGGGACGAAGCCAAGACGCTGCAACGGCAGTTGGCGGACGGCGCGCCGATGATCGTCGCCCGCGGCGCGGACAAGGCGGCCGCGTGAAGCCTAACGATCTATGATCGTCGGGAATCGATTAACAAACAGCGGAGTTCATCGATCCGCCGCGCGAAGTCCAACGCATTGGCCTTCAACACCTCCATGGCGTGGCCGCGATGACGTTCGTTTTCCAATTCTATGATTCGGTCGTTAAATTCGTCCAGGTGCTTTTGCAGTTTCTCGATTTCGTGTTGAATAGGAAAACGCGCAGCGGGATATTGGTCGACCTTGGCCTGGATCTCTGCGCGCATCGCCAAGAGATTGCCGAGTCTCGGCTGCCGTGCGGTCATGGCCCCTCCGAATCGCGCGGTTGACCACATCATCCTACAACCAGCCCGGCGGGTGTGACAGCGCGTCATCGGGACGCCGCAACGAGCCGCATGGGCACCGGCCGAGAATAAAAATGGCCCCAGCGCGTAACGCGCGCCGAGGCCATCCAAAATATTCACATTTCAAACAGCCAGATAGGGTAGTGGGTACCCATCTGGCGCGCTAACAGGAGCGGGAAAGCTGGCAACGTCTGCACAATAGTGAACAGAGCGTGGAAGATTGTTTGAGTGTGGCCCGCCAGCGTGGCGGCCCCCTCTACGATCCTCGACTATCAACCTACCCTAAGGTTTTCGGCGGATTCTTTCCCGCGGTTCGCTACCACGTCGTAGCTCACCTTGGCGCCCTCATTCAGATTGCTCAGACCTGCCCTCTCGACGGCTGAGATATGGACAAACACGTCCTTGCCGCCAGTGTCGGGCTGAATAAATCCGTAGCCCTTTGTCGCGTTAAACCACTTCACTGTACCTATCGCCACGTCAATTCTCCCCATTGATTCTAAAACACGAAAAGATGGCGACCGAAATCCGGCGAAAGAAAGGGCCCGGCAGCGTGAATCCTCGCACGCGAAAGCCGCCGCTGGGCCGTATCAGCGACGGCTCTTACGCATTACTCTCGCGGCGATGACCTCCGCGATTGCTCAAATCGTATCGGCCGGCAGTTTAGGAAGGGTTGGCCGCTTGGATCCTGGGCAACGCCCGCGCATGGGAACGGGAGGCACTTGAGCGCGTTAATGCTGGCGCTATGCCATCTGGCGCTGGCGCATTGGAATGACGGCCCCAGCCTACAAGCCCCCAGGCTGGGGCCGTTTCCATTAGGGAGCCGACGATGCTCCGGACATCTCTCATCCTATGCGCCCTATTCCTGATGGTCTCGGCCTGTGCGAGCGGTCCCCATGTAGCCGACATGCCGCATTGGATGGGCGGACTGCCGCCGGGCGCGCCTCCGCGTCCGGCTACGCCAGAATACGACGCCTGGCAGGCTGAGCGGGCGAGGGAAGCCGCGAGGCCAAAAACCGGGAGTGCCACCCAGCCGACACGATGATTGAGTCAAAGGGTTGGAACGCTTCAGGCCCCTGGCGAGTCGTTGAGCCGGTATCGTTCACGCGTTTGGACGGGCCATGGACAAAGCGGCCGCCTATGCAATCTCAGCCGGTCTCGTCGGCTTCGGCGTATGGATCGCTATTGCTGGCCTAAGCTCCAGTGCACCGGCTTTATGGATTTGCGCTGCTCTCGTCCCCATAGCGGTCGGGCTCATCAGCGCTGTCGGCCCCACTTAAAACCCATCCCCCTTTTGGGGGCGCCTCGGATCCGTAAGATTTCCACATGCGCGACACGCTGTAGCTTCGTGCTACTTCGGTCCCCAAGGGATTGACAATTTGCGCGATCTCGTCGGCGCGGAATCATTGCTGATGACTTCGCGGCACGACACTCACGATGGGCAGGCAAGTACCTGCCAAGCGGCCCTGCAGACTGGATTGCGAACGGGCACGTTACTTGTTCCGTTCAGTGCCCTCGGTGAACGCGATCGGCGTTTAGTGGACGTCTGGTTGGGATACCCTGCCCCAGGATCAACCTTGGTCGGTGGTCGGCTGGCGCTTCTTCTGCAAGCAGTGCAGCACGGCTGGCTCAGTGACTCATTGCGCGGGCCTGAACCATTCCGAGCACATTGATTATTGCCCACCATCTAAGCACGGCTGTTGTGCCGACTTCGAGGAAGATCCAATGCGCACTTTGGCTTTGACGATTTTGACGTGAGTATAGCCTTAGCAGACGGGCAAGCCCGGGCTCAGACATATGGCCCGGGTTTTTACGGTTCCCCCTTGGCTTATGAGAGCGTACCGAATAGCTACTGCCTGCGAGGGCGGATATAGGGCTATCCGGGCAACTGCCAATTCTCCAGCTACGCCCAATGCATGGCTACCGCGAGTGATACCGACGCCTTTTGCGGGATCAATCCCCAATACGCTTTCGCGCTCCGGCGGCGCGGCGACTACCGACCCCGATACTGAGCGGCAGTGAAGCATCATTGCGGCAGCCTTGGCCACAGCCGAGCGGCTTGATGACAGATATTGGCGTACGACTGGCGAGCGCGACCGACAGGCTTGCGTGGCAGGGGGACATACGACTACCGGCAGAACGGGATTGGCTCGGCGAATGGCGCGCCTACGACAATTTCATTCGCATCTCGAAACCGAAAGAGGCCGGCATGCTGGCCATCAAGGGCGCCACATGGGGTTCAGGCAGCCGCACCCATACCGGCGGGTTCGATTACGACGCAAAGCCTTCTGCCGATAAAATGAGCTTCGGCGACGGGACGGACGAAATCGACTGCCAAGTCACTCTGCAGCTCGTCGGCAAGTTACTGGTTGTCGGCGACAATCTCCATTGCGGCGGCGCAAACGTGTCGTTTTCAGGGATCTACCAAAAGAGACCCAAGCGATAAAGGAGTGCTAGTGGGCCTTGGGGGGAAGCAAGCGCGTGGCAAAGACACATGTGGTAGATCCGACTTCGATGCCAATTGTGATCCCCTCGGGAGTGGTCGGCCGATCGATTGCAGCAGCGCATACAAGAAAGCCATTCGAACTCATGATGACCCTGTCCCGTGTCGGAGCGAGAGTGAGGGCGCCGCTTCCGGATGCGCCGACGACGACATCCGCAGCCCTCGCATGGCCTGATTTCGGAGGCAACTACGCCTACGGCGAAACTCCATGCATTAACAATCCTTGGCGCGCTCGATGAGGCCCGGTCTGAGCTTGTCGGCAAGGCCGTAGTTCTCACTGATGGAAAGGCCGGGACAGTAGAGAACGTTTGGCTTGACGAGCTGCACGGCCTACGAATTTCGATCAGGGGCCACGATGGAAAGTGGCCCGTCTCAACCATCAAATTCGCGCAGACCGGCTGAAACGGCTAAGGCCGAAGGACTGTCTCGAACCGGCATAGCATCGGACCGGCGGTTTCGTCATCAGCGATCCCGCGCACAAGAGATGGCCGAGCTGTATCCCTCCACCAGCAAGCACTCGAGACCAGTAGCTCGGGGAAGGGAAATAGCTCAGCAAGCGCGCGCATCCGCACGCGAGTCTTGAAATGGGTTTTCGGCATACCGAGAAGATGAGGCATGCGGGCGTGTATCGAGACCAACAGAACGACGGCAATCGGCGGCGCTGGCCAGTGGTCACGAGAAATCCTGCCACAAAGTGGCGGCGATCTGTTCCAGCGCCCAGTCGACCTGATCGCTGGAGATAACAAGCGGCGGGGCGATGCGAATCGTGTGCCCATGTGTGTCCTTGGCGAGGATGCCTCGGGCCTGCAGGGCCTGACAGTAGCGACGTGCACCGCCTGCTTCCGGGTGAAGCTCGACGGCAAGCATCAGCCCGCGTCCGCGCACTTCCCGGATCGTGTTGCTGCGGATGCTGCTCAGGCCATCGAGAAAGCGGGTGCCCTGGGCGGCTGCGTTCTCGATCATCCCTTCCTCGACCAGCACGCGCAGCGCGGCCCGAGCCACCGCACAGGCCAGCGGATTGCCGCCGAAGGTCGACCCGTGCTGGCCAGGTTTCAGGGTGCCGAGCACCGCGTTGTTCGAAAGCACGGCCGACACTGGATAAAAGCCGCCGGACAACGCCTTGCCGAGCAGCGTGACATCCGCCTCGATGCCCTCGTGCTGTTCCGCGAGCAGCTTGCCGGTGCGGCCGAGCCCGGTCTGGATCTCGTCCAGAATCAGCATCACGTCGTGCGCAGTGCAGAGTTCGCGCACTGCTGTAAAGTAACCTGACGGTGGGATGACGACGCCCGCTTCTCCCTGGATCGGTTCGACCAAAAAGGCGACCGTGTTGGGCGTGATTGCCTCCTTCAGCGCCATGGCATCGCCGAAGGCGACGATCTTGAAGCCCGCCGCGAACGGTCCGAAATGGTCACGTGCCGCCGGGTCGGTGCTGAAGCCGATGATGCCAAGGGTGCGGCCGTGAAAATTATCGGCGCAGACGATGATCTCGGCCTGCCCGTCCGACACCCCCTTCACCTCATAGCCCCATTTCCGCACCGACTTGATCGCACTCTCCACCGCTTCGGCGCCGCTGTTCATCGGCAGCACCTTGTGGGAGCCGGTCAGCGCCGCGATCTCTTCGTAGAAGAGGGCCAGCTGGTCGTTGTGAAAGGCGCGCGACGTCAGCGTCAGCCGGCCCGCCTGCTCCACCATCGCGGCCAAGATCTTCGGATGGCAGTGGCCCTGATTCACCGCGGAATAGGCGGAGAGGCAATCGAGGTAGCGATGGCCCTGCGTATCCCAAACAAAGACGCCCTCGCCGCGCGACAGGACGACGCCGAGCGGTTCGTAGTTCCGGGCGCCAAAGCGCGCTTCCCTCGCGATGAAATCAGTGACCGATGGATCCATGTTTCGTCACTCCAGTTGGAGCGAATTGGCAGGCATGGGCTATCGCCATTCTCCAACCTGCGAATGCCCGATGATCATCAAATTACCACAGGCAGTTTGCTTGGGACGCATTGGGTGACGGCCGTTTGGGGCCTGCCCAAGGGGGTCGGCGCCCCAGCTCTCCTCGCGCTGCATGATCCCTCCGGCGAGACAGCCTGTCTAGGTGTATACCGACGACGTCCGCTCTACCCCCTGATTGTGTTGCAAAAGTCGTTTTTCGCCGATGACCAAAATTCTGCGGGCCGTGGGCGCGACTTTCGTGTACAAGATGTGAGGGACCTCACAGCCTCACGCAAAATTCACAGGCGACTTCGGTAACGCGATTGAGGCCATACGAATGAGCGATCGCTCGCTGCTTAGTGTTTTCGCGAAAAATCTTGAGCCCTGCAACTTTCGACTTTTGCAACAATATCGACCCAGAAGCCGGCATCAACCGCCAAGTGTGCTAGTGGGTGACCGCCAATGGCCTCAGCGACGTCTTCGTACTGATCGGTGACGCTTTCATCCGGTTCGGATGATGCTTGCGGTTTGCTGCAAATGCTATAGGCACGCGCCTGCCATTCTTCGGAAGCGTGTCACCACCCAAGTTAGAGAAAAACCAGATTGCAGCCGCGATTTGAAGACCGACGTTGCAAGCGAATGCGGTCTGGTAAGCGATGTCTGGATAGTGCCCATCTGTAGGGGTCCAGAACTGAATCACCAATCCCGTCATATATTGCACGACAAACGCGCCACTGATGTGGAAGAGATTCAGCGCCGCATTGGCCCTTCCCGCGAACTCCTTTGGGAAATACTCGGCCAGGATTGCGTAGCTGAGAACGGTCGCAGCACCTACCGCTGCGACGACGCTCCACGGGATATAGGCGGGCAAAGGCAGCCGCAGGATCAACGCCAATTGAGCCACAACGAACACCGTTGCGACGAGGCCGAATAGCAGCCGTGGTCTGACACCGCGCCGGCTCAACCGATCGGCCGTCACACCGAACAGAAGCGCGCCCAAACTCAACGCGATTGCCATGACGAACAAGTAGCGGAGCAATGCGGCTCGATCGAGGCCCTCGACATCGCTAAGCCATGGCGCCGCCCATAAGCCCTGCAAGGCCCAGGCTGTCCCGATGCAGGTGGCCGAAAGCGGCGCGAGACGCCAGAAGCGTGGGTCAGTGAAAATCGTCCTTAGACCATTGGTGGCTGGCTCACCCGCCACCGGCGCAACGTCCGGCGCCTCCGGAACGACAAGGTAGATGAGAAGTGCGCATCCAGCTGAGACCATCGCAAGTAGCTCAAACAGTCCTCGCCAGCCCATCGAGCCCATCAGGAAATCCGCGGGCAAGGTTGCCGTCAGTGCCCCCATGGCTCCCAAGGTGACCATCAGCCCGCTGAGCAGTGGAACGCGTTCCCGAGGAAACCAGACAACGAGCGCTTTCATGCCAGCCGTCATTGCCGCGGCGACTCCGAGACCGATCAGCGCACGGCCGCCCAGGAGGAGCAAGTAATGGTCCGAGACGGCAAATAACGCGGCACCCAGAGCTGCGGCGACCAACACGCCACTCTGAACCCGCCTCGGCCCGCATCGGTCCAACATAATACCAATCGGAATTTGGGCCGCCGCGAAAGTAAGGTAGTAGACAGACGTCAGCAGGCCAAGATCGCCGGCAGCGAGGCCAAACTCCGCGGTCAAAGAGCCGGCGATCGTCGCATTGATGTTGCGGAAGAGAAACGCGAGATAGTAAACGGCAACGAATGGCAAGAACACCCGCAGAAGCAGCTGCCCATTTCTTGTCAGGTCGCCGACACGTCGGCGTCGATCCGCATGGCTGGACCATCGGGATTGCAGTGGCCGGTCGCTCGATTGTTCTTCAATTTCCGGCTTCGCAACTGGCCTAGTGCAGAGGTATTCCTGCTTTTCCTGGAAAGTTGAGCAGGCTGCCGCCCTCCCGGACGGCAGCGGAGTCCACTTCGGTACCACCCGGGCATGACGTGGGGAGGCCTGGCCCGGGATTTAACGAGGAGGTCTGCGCCGCTCCCTTCCCAAAGTCATCAGTGAGAAGATCCCGCGTCTTGCCGAGCCGATCCATCGTCTCCTGCATGAGCGAGGTTCCCGACTGGACGCGACGCCCAACCTGCGCAGCAAATTCGTCGAACCGCTTCGACCCGAGCGCGCAGGCGGCGCGCAGAGCGGCGGGCGGCAGTGGCGGAGTCACCGCAAGCTGGTATCGGGCCTGCAGCGCGACAGTCTCGTTGACGATTCTAAGATTCTGATCGAGTTGTTCGAGCTGGCGGCTCATAAGGGAAAGGCGACGGTCTACCGGGATGCTGTCGACGACATCGTCATCACCGAGGAACTGAGCCAAGGCGGCTTCCACGAGCGCTGATTTGCTGGCGCCGGGACGCTTGGCGGCTGCAGCCAGCCGCGCGGCCATCTGCTCGGAGAGGTAGACGCCAATTCTGGGTTTCATCGTCGGACCTTTTGAGAGCGTGACTTTCCGTAGTGCGCGGCTGAGGTAGCGGATGATGCCGGTCGACCTCAGCCAACACGCTGAATGTGGGCTACAAAAAAGGGCGACTCCCGATTCTGAGCAACCGCTCGATCGCAGCCATCGTGCGTCCGGATAGATTGGCGTACAAAGGCCGATACCCCGCTCGACAGAGCCCAACGACTCGACCCGAATCGGGTAATCACATCGCGAGATCGATCTTCCTTCCAAAGCTCCAGGTCACCCCGCCCCCTCTCGCCGCGACGCCGGATACCTGCCGATCGAGATGTTGCTCCAATGCTGGCCGCCACGGCACGAGTTGAAACCCAAGTCCGTCGTCAATCATGGCAAAGCGGCCTGACGTCAGTGTTATGCGTCGACGATAGACGCCCACGATGCGTTCGCCCTCCGACGAAGGATCGTGGCGTAACCCTGTCTCGGCTGAGAGTCTTGCGACCGCAGCACCAAGCTCCCGTTGTCTCAGGGTATTGAGGAGATCGCGGGCAAAGATGACCCGTGCCCCCTGCCGGCGCGCGAGGCCTTCGCCTGCGAGATGGTCAACCCTGCGCTCCATGGCTTTGCGCACTTCGGATCCGAAACCGCCGTTCGCCACGACCGTATCCTGCGCGAGCAACTGCCGATCAAGCCAGGTCGCGCCCGGCGCCGTTACCTGGGCTTCGACATTGAGATCGGACCGCGTGGCGAGCGAGAGCCGCTTGCGGCCCTGAGCATCGTCGTAACTCCGCGCCTCCACGATCGCACCGGGCATGGCGTCCCCAGTCATTTCGATATCGGTGAACCTGATGTGATGCGTTCGTCCATCAATTCCCTCGACGACCGCATAGGCCGAGCCCTTCAGTTCGTCATGCAGTCCGCGCTCGATTAGACGGCCGACCACTTTATCTGCCGTCTGTTCGCCGTGCAGCGAAAAGCCGGACACGTCCAGCTCGCGGCCAAACCCGCGCATCGCCCGATGCATCGTTTTGATGATGTCGCGGCGAATCGAGAGATCGCGCAGGCTGTCCTCAATACCGGGCTTGAGGGTCCAGCAGCCGGGTACAATCTGCTCGGCGAGCCCGAAGCGTTCCAGTTTGGCAGCCCGGCCGACCATCAGGCGGCGGAGTTCGAGGTCTTCGCCTGATCACTGGGACGAAGGTCCGCCACGCCCGCCCCTTCGTCAGCGGCAATACGCAGCGCCCGATCCAGGCTCGTCCAGCGTTCTGCCTCGACCTCTCTTTCCAGGGCAGACTGGATTTCCCGCTCGCTGCGCGGGCCAAGCTCCAGCGTAACGCGCTCAGCGGCACGATCCCGAAACCCGCGGCTGATGTAATCCCGGCTGATGACCAGATCCTGACCATCCTCTGCGCGGCCGCGGATCAGAACATGGACATGCGGATTGTCGGTGTTCCAATGGTCGACCGCGATCCAGTCCAGTTTGGTTCCGAGATCCCGCGCGACATCGGTCATCAGCTCGCGGGTAAAGGCGCGGAGATCGCCGAGCTCGGCGGCGTCCTCCGGAGAAATAATAAATCGAAAATGGTGCCGGTCATCCTTGCAACGCTCTGCGAAAGCACTCTCATCCGGTGTATCCGACGCTGCATCGAACATCCGGGCATCGGCGCCGTCCCGCGTTACGCCCTCCCGTTTCAGATAGGTAATATGCTTGGACAGCGGTGCCGAGCGAAAGCGGCTGCCGTGGTGGCGGACCACGCGCGCCTTCATCACCACGCGTCGCGAGGTCGAGCGGAGTGACAAGGTGAGCGCGGCACGCCGGCCTCGCCCGAAGCGCGACCGGCTCGCGCCGCCCTTGCCGCGCCCGAAGCCGTCGCCGACATGTCCGGCCCTCTTGGCCGCCCGCATGACCTGGCCAACGAAGCTCTTTGGACGAGAGGAGCGACGTCCGCTATCGCGAATGCGGCCAGGGCGAACACGAAGATCATTGTCGTGCTGGCTCACGATAGCCTCACCGCAATCTTGCTTACGCCGACGGCGCTCGCTGCGTTGATTTCCTTGACGATTTGGAATGGAGCGACAGCTTGGTCGTTCCCGATGCCTCTTAAAACCTCAACCGCACCAACCACATGCGCCCGGCCGAAGGCGGCGCTTTTCCCTTGCCGTCCGTGGCTGGTCTGCTCCTTCTTCCAACCGCTCACCGCCAAGAATGCGAAGCGCTTCGATCGAATGCGATTCAGCGCGTTTGCCTCGTGCGCGACCGTCAGAACTGCAAAAGCGAGCGTCCACCGAACCGCAAACGGCAATCCCAACTGAAGACGAGCATGCCACCGTGCTCGCGGCCATCCAGGGTAAAGCTGCTTCGCGCCGGCCTTTCGGCCGCCCTGGACCGCCGCTGCGCGCGGCGGCTGCAACGACCTTGGTCGGGACGGAGGAATGGTGCCGCGCCCGATCGAACAGAGGAATGGTGGGGGTGCACACGGAACGCACGATCAATCTTTGAATGTCCATACTGGACGTACGCGACCGACGACAGCCGTCGCTGGTGTCATTCCAAAGTAACGCCCGTCGAAGGAGTCTGCGGCTTGCCAGTTCATGAGGAAGAGCTTCCCGTCTTCGACGACGTCGCACCCTTCCCAGACCGGCAACGGCCGCCCACGGCTGTCGCGCTCCAGCGCCTTGCCCATCACGATGCCATCGACCGTAATGGTGCTTCCGCTTCTGCAGACGCTTTGCCGGGGAAGCGCCAGCACACGCTTCAACATCGGAATGGCTGTCGGCAGATAGCCGTTCAGGTGCAGATAGGTTGCCAGCGGCTCGGGGGGCTGAACGGCGACGAGTTCGGTGACGTAGCGACTGCTGGCCGGGCGCACGCGATAGAGGCCGACAGGGACGCTCGCTGAACTGTTCCAGATGTAGATAGGGGAAGGCTTTGCGACGATCGGCCCAGCGAGAATGGCAACTGCGCCGATCGTCATGATGAGAGTTCGGTTTCGGGGCATCACGGGACGACCCTCCGCCGATGCAGCCAGGCCTGATGCCGTGACTTTGTGTAGGCGCGCGGCGTTTCGTTGACGGACAGGCGGTTGTGGACGTGATGCCAATAGTCGGGAGCAGCGTCGGCGGGATCGATGCCGAGTGCCTCAACGGCATCGATCAACTGCAATACGCGCTCGACCTTTGGCCAACCTGACAGGCGCAAGAGAATCTCGCCACCGGGTTTGACATAAGGGACAGTCGAGCAGCGTTGGCCAGTTGCGACCGCCCGCAAGATATCGATGCGGGAAACGACCGTCCCAAAATCGTTCGACATCCAGCGCACGAAGGCAAAGATGCTGTCGGGCGCGAACGACAGGACGCGCCTGTTACGGTCGAGAACTCGCTCCTCGGCCACACGACCGAAGCGAATTCGGTTCTCGATGCGCTTTTCCAGCCAGACAAGCTCGACCTGTGTGAGATCGCTCATGAGGCGGCTCCGTCTGCTCGAAGACCGGACACCTTGGGCCGGGCAAGCAAATCGGGCAGCGGGTTATGCACAGCGAGGAAAACGGCGCGGTCCGTTAGAAGAAATCCGAAGGATTTCTGGTTAGTAAAGTTACGGCGCCTGAAACGCGATTGATAACAATCGCATAAGACCGATTCCGGTCCCCGATAGCACGAGGATCTAGTCCCCGATGGTACGAGGGTTGCGGTCCCCGATAGCACGAGATGATTCACAGCTTATCTCCAGCCTGAGGTACGGGACCGCGCTTGCGAAGCCGCTCCGCGAATGGATCGATGCAATGGGGCGTAAAGTTCAAACGTTCGACGCCGTTCGGATCGCGCGTGATCAGGAGTTCATAGCCGGGCAAGGTCTGCCGCCGGACGATTTCGCGGAGGTCAAAAGCAAAGTGTTTGAGCGGCGAGAGGCTGCCGGACTTGGCGTGGAGATGCAGAAAGTCAAAGCTCCAACCGCCCTGCTGGCGACCGCCGTGCTTGCGGACAAGCCGGTAAAGCCAGCGCTCGAGTCCGCCGGTCAAACCGAAATAGGCGCGGTCGATAGTCAGCACGAGCGCGTCATCGCGAACGCCGGCATAGAACCAATCTGGCACAATAAGTTCGAGGCCCAACGGGCGCCCATTGGCGTCGGCCGTCTCTTTCCATTCGTTGATCCAGGAAAAGCGATGCCGCCGCCGTTCTGCCGGCTGGCGGATCGATGTCAGCACCGAAGTTGCCTGTAACCGGTCGAGACCTGCCTTGAGGCGATCGTAGTCGCGCACGCTGGTGCCGCGGCCGACGAAGGTCAGAATTTCGTAAGGCGTAGCCGCCATCAGACGCGAGGTCTTCAGACCTGCGTCACGCGCCTCGACAATTTGCGAGGCGGCCCAGATCAGAACGTCAGCATCCCAGATTGTCGCCATGCCGTGTTCCGGCATCGGTTCAACCCGAATGGAAATGTTTCCCGCTCGGAAATCGATCGGCACAACCCGTTTTGACTTGGCGAGCGAAAAGAATGGATAGGCCATCAAATCCTGGGCGTCGCGCGGCGCCAGATCACCGGGCAAGGCACGGAACAGCTCGAGCTGGCTGCGCTCGGATCGTAATTTGTGCCGCATCAGCGACGCTCCTGGCCGGCATAGGGGCGAAGTGTCGCGTGCTTCTTGGCAGGCAGCACCGTCCCCTTCCCGGGGTCGGACGTCGACGTCTTGGCGCCGAGATCGGCCCAGGCCTTCAGATCATCGAGCGCATAGACCACGCGGCCACCGATCTTCCGATAGGTCGGTCCGGTGCCGTAGGTGCGGTGCTTTTCCAAGGTGCGACCGGACAGTCCGAGGTATCGCGCGGCCTCCGGCGTTCGCAGGAAACGTGGCGGCAGACCAGCCATGGGATCGGGCATTCGAGGGCTCCATGAGGGGATCGCGTCATTGCTGCGGTGACAGCGTGTATGCGGTGATCATGGAGGAGCATTCCCGCGCAGGGGGATGCCGAAGATTGAGGGGTGGATTTTCGCTACCCTTAGAAGGACCTATTTGTCCTTGCGTCTTGGACGCAGGAGTTCGCGATAACCACCGCGCATCAAGGCGAGGCCGCGCTGCACCAGGCGAATGGTGCGATTGCGCAGATCGTGCGTCTTCCAGGCGCGCTCCGGAATTTGCTTCTTGCCAAACAGGCCTTCGGCGATCGCGCGATAGGTTTTGCCCTCGTTGCGTCCATCCAGCGCACGCAAGACAAGGGTCATCCGCTGACGTCGGTGTGGAGCGTAGTCAGCGAGCGGTCGACAGGGAGAACGGCCGCTCAGCGCACGCCAGAGCGAGTGGGCCGCCTGGGCCCGGAGTTCAAACGACGAGTCGATTGGCAACTCTATCGCTTGCGCAGCGCCGGCGGCAGGCAATTCCTTCAACCACACGCGATGCGTGGCGCCGCCGAACCGAAGCACGGCATGCCAGCCGTCCGTGCTCGACCGCAGTTCGCCGCCAGGCAAACTTGCGAAATCCAGTGAGAGCGGTTGAGCAGAAGCGTGCGACGAAGCGCTCACCGACAAAACGGTCGGCAACACTTCGGGCGACCAAAAGATAGTCTGCTCGTAGCAAGCCTTTTGCGGATCAGCCGCGAAAAGTCAGGCCCCATTTCTTCCGGAATTCGGCTGGAGCGGCGTCAAGTGGATTGGCAAGCTCGCAATAGTGTTTTCGGTATTCGGGATTACGGCGAAGGCATTCCCAGGCGAGACCCGTCAGATCGGCGTTCTGCACTTTTGAATAGGCCTCGGGCGAGCGCCAATCGAATTCCGGCATTGTACTTGATCCTCACGCAATACGGTGCGGCATTGCAGCACGAAAATTGTGAACCATTTGTGGTTGCAATGCGTAATGAACCGTTTGGTTACGCGAAATATTTTGTGGCAAAGAAATTATTCTGCGCGATGGATCTACTGATCCCTGTCCGGCTGCTTGCCTGGACCACCGCGAAGCAAATGGCCGTAGCCACGACTTGTCATCCATTTGGCGCGAGCCAGATGGCTCTCGAAGGCCGTCCGCGCACGCTCCGGATACTGGACCGGATCGATGTGAAGCACGATGCGCGCCACCTCGCGCCAGTCGGCATTCTCAGCGTCGGCGTCCAACAGCCGGAGATAGGTGACGACATGTTGCTCGTCATAGGCCGTCAGCACGGGGCTATCCGGTGCCAGGTCCGCAACATCAGGGTCCAGCGGGGGTGACGGCATAAGACTCCTTAGAGCTACGGGGCTGCGCCTGCCAGCTGATAGCCCCAGTTTAGTCCTATTCAAGGCAATTCGCAGCCGAGCTTTGCGAAAGTTGTCATTCCCGGAGGGCATTCGAATGCGACGCAGTTGGGAATACATACTATAGGAGATAAACCTCATAGTATGTAAAGAAGCAACTTGCGCGAATGGATATGCGCAAGTTGGTTGGCCGAAACTTCGGGCGACTGCGGAAGCAGAAGGGCTTCACGCAGGAGAAGTTTGCGGAAGCATCCGGCTTTACCCAACAATACATCAGCGGTCTCGAAAACGGACGTCGCAATCCGACCGTCGTTACATTGTTTGAACTCGCAACGACCTTGGGCGTGAGCCATATCGACCTTGTCCTACCAGATGATGAATCACGCAGCGAGCGGTCCAAACACTCCAAGAAAAAGTGAACGGTTCCATTCGAAATTCCATCGCTGACGAATGCGCCTCTCAGTTGCTCCGCGAGCCGGGCCAAAGGCCCGGCGAGCGCCGGCGCGGGCACGCGTCATCGCCGCCGATCCGCTTGCCGGATCGGCGGCGGCGCATGCAATGCACCTGAACGAAAATGGAAAGTAGCCGCGCAATTTTCTCAAATTGCGCGGCTCAATTTCTAGATGGCGCGTTCCATCAAGC
Source organism: Bradyrhizobium sp. AZCC 1577 (assembly GCF_036924575.1). Lineage (NCBI taxonomy): Bacteria > Pseudomonadati > Pseudomonadota > Alphaproteobacteria > Hyphomicrobiales > Nitrobacteraceae > Bradyrhizobium > Bradyrhizobium sp. AZCC 1577. The sequence goes on along the minus strand of NZ_JAZHRQ010000001.1, from coordinate 2,650,662 downwards.
GTTTGGCCTTCCCCTCCAGCTCCAGCCGCGCATCCTGATGCGACTTGGTCCGGGCCAGCGCTGTAATCCCTTGCACGAAGTCAAAGACGCTTTCGGGCTTCCGACTTTCTTTGCCAAGCACGGTTTCGATAATCTTCGCGGTCTCCGATTTCGAAAACCCGCCTTTGCGCAAGAAACTTTCCCGATCCTCATCGGTCCGGGCAACAATCCGACCGCGCGCGGCCTTGATACCGGCAACGAAGGGCGCCGGAGAAGAATTGGCAAAGCTGGTCAAGGCCGGTGCCGCCTCATACGCGAAACGTTGAGCGGCAAATTTGGAGTGCCGGATGGTGATTTCTTCGAAATTCTCGACGCCCCATAGATTGCGGTTCATGCAAACGGCGCGGAGGTAGAAACTGGCAATTCCGAGCGTCTTGCTGCCGACCTCGCTATTCCAGCAGTAAAATCCCCGGAAATACAAATCCGGTGAGCCATCGGGCAATCGGCCCGCTTCGATCGGATTCGTGTCGTCGACCAGAAAAAGGAACACGTCGCGGTCGCTGGCGTAAAGCGTCGTCGTGTCCTTGGTCACGTCTACGAAGGGGTTATGGGTCATCGTGCTCCAATCCAACACGCCGGGGACTTTCCATCGCGTGTCACCGGTGCCGTTGCCAGCGATGTTCATGACGGCCGCGACCAGTTCATGATCCCAGATGCGGCCATAATCCGGCCCGGTCACCGCGCGAAGTTCGACACGTCCGTTGTCGGCTTCCAACGTTTTGACAAGTTCGGCACGATGGGAGAGCAAGCCGTGCTGCAAGTTGATAGCCGATAAGGCCGCGGGAAGTTGCCGCAAATAGGAAGTTGGCGCGCCAACCAGTGTGCACAATTGCCCGAAACTCCAATGGGTCGGCACGACCTGTTCGTCGCGCCCGGGGACTATCAAGGCAAGCCGCTCCGAACTATCCCGGTTTGCTTCTGCCCGGATGGCCCGGCTTTCCACCGTCCGCGCCTGCGCGCGCTCCGCCCTGCCCCGCACTGCTTCATAGAGATCAGAAAGGTTCAGGAAGCGTTCGTCATCGGGCCGCGCAAACCACTCCGAGGAAACGCGGCCGATCCGCTGGCCGCGCGATACGTCGACGCGGAAACCGCTTGAAGCAGTCTGCTCGCTTTGGGTCAAGGTCATCATGTTCATGGTCTTTCTCCTTTGGGCTGAGGTTGAAGCGCAGCGCTGCGCTGCAACCCTGCCCGTCGGCGAGACCTGGGGTAGCAAGGGCAAGGGCGGCTGGACGTGGAGGGGGATCACCCGCCTGACAAGGGCGCGCGACAACGCGCGCGTCTGCACGCGCCTGACGATCACATCGTCATGAAGATCCTTTTGCGCGGAAGACCGGGGAAACCCGTCCGGCCGGCACGCTTGGCGTGCTTCACCCTTGCCCGCGCGAGGGCGGAGCCCTTAGCAGTCTTTTCAAAAATAAAACTCTTCTTGCTTCCGCACGCAAAAAAGCCCCGCCTCCGAAGAGGCGGGGCGCGCGAGATTTAAGGTCAGGATCAGTCGCCGCTGCGGCGAGACCAGATCAGGGTGAAGCCCTCATCGCCGTCGACCTTCACCAGCGAGGCGTAGATCGGTGCCGGGAAGCTCGGGTCGTCGAGCTTGACCGAGAGATACTCGCGATCGCTGTCGCGGGCGGTCTTCTTCCAGGCAGCGCCGAATTCGGTGGCGCCGGCGAAGATGCGGTAGTCGGGGGCCTTGTCGTTCTCCTTGTCGCTCGGGGAGAATTTCGCCTTGATGTTGAGCGTCAGGGTCTTGATCGAACCGATGTAGCCGTTGTCCGAGGCGGTGAAGGTGCCGATGGTAGCCATGGTAAGTCTCCGTTTGTTGCTCGGGCCGCGCCCATCGCAGCCTCGATGGCGATCCTTGGCCCGAGGAGCGATCGGCCCGCAGCCCTTGGGCCCGCAGCGTCAGCGGAGGACGGCGTGAGCCTGCTTTTTTGATTTCCCGCGAGGAATGCCGCGTCTTTCGCGGCAGGGGAAAAAAGCAGGCGTAGCCGTTGCGGGAAGGCGATCGAGGCCTTTGGCCGGCCCTCGGGCCTGATCAGCCATTCGAGGTTGCGTTGGACGCGAGCCATGAAACGAACTGACGGAGATAATCATGGCTGCCGGCATCACCACAGCACAAGGATGCGGCTTGATCGGTCGAGCACTTGCTGGCAGTCGCGCATCACCGGCCATGACGACGCGAAGGAGAAAACGCAAGCAAGCGCTTTCGCAATCTGTCGCGCGAGATCGAAGACGACCAGAGGAAATCCCGCCGAAAGGCGATCCAAGCGTTCGAAATCATCCGACAATGGAGCATTTGGCGCAAAGTTCGCCTCGCCGGTCGGCAATGCGGTAATCCCACCGATCCAGCAACAAACGATGCATCTCCGAGAGATTGCGCCCGCTCCGCCAGGAGGGCTTGAGCGTAGTGCAGCTTTGCCAACTGTGAATCGGCCGCGCGCTGCAAAAGCGCGCGGCCGAAATTTTTGGCGATCAGCCGGGGCCGCTATCGCGGCCCCGATTGGCTCTTCACTCCGCAGCCTCCGAATAGGCCTCGCCGCCTGCAACATCGGTCGGCGTTTCGACCGGTTCCGCAACAGGCTTGGCCGTTCTCAGCAACACAGGGAGCCAATCGGTCGGGACCAATAACTGTTCAGCCGCTTCCGCCATGTCGAACTTCTTCATGTCGGCCATTCGCTCTGCAGCCTCATCGCTCACGCCTTCCCGCACAGCCTCAAGAATGCGTGCCTTGGTGACGCGGCCGAGATAGCTTCGCACGGTCGGCGTCCAATAGCCGTTCATGTCGAGCGAGACGGCTTCCGCCAGATGATCCGCAGTTGCCATCGCGCGGGGCCTGCGATCCCAAGGCAGTCTGACCGCATTGACGGTCAGCGCAATGCAATGCGCGAACAGCGCCAGCCGGCTATCGTGATCCAGTTCGGCCACGAACGTCCACAGGCCGGTCACGTCGCGCGGCATCTGTCTTGCCCAATTGGCGTGACGATCTGCCCATGCCTTGCCGCTCGGGGTATCCTCGATCCCGTCGGCGTGCGCGGCCAAGTCCGATTTAATCGGCTGAATACCGACGACATGCGCGTCTGCGCCGAGATAGAAGATTTGCGCCGACAGCGCATGGGTCGCTGCGACGATGGCGACCTCCGGCTGCTCACTCAAATTGAGCCGAAGCCCCAAAGTGCGATGCGCGGTAAGATCGCGGACAAGCGCGTCAGACAAGGGACGGTCTTCTTCTTCCTCGTCGTCAGTCCCTTGCTCCCCTTCCCCCTCGGGGTCACCATTGGTGTCATGCGCCCCCGATGTATCCCCAGCTCCTTCGCTCTCGGCTTGGGGATGCTCGTCCCCAGGGCGAATGAACCCGCGTTCTATCCTGATCGTGCCGTCATGATTGAGGATGACGAACGCGCCACCGCGCGCGATGTGGTCGGGATCGTAGGCCTGACGCTTGCCTTCCAGACGATCGATCTCGGCTTCAAGCTCGCCGAACCGCGCATCCACCTCCTCGGTGAGCTCATCGGCCGTCTGGTGCTGTTCGGTGAGACGGTCGAACTCCGCTCTCGCCGCTCCGAGCGCGGCCTGATCGTCCGTCGATAGTTCTACCGGATGCGGGTAGGTACGCCGCATGCCATGGGCGTGGGGGAAATCCAGATGGGCTTCGGCCCATTTCCAACCCTCCGCTTCTCTCAAGGCGTCTGCAGCACGCCCGAGCTTTGCGGTGACCAGAAAATCAAGCAGCGCCACGTCTTCCAGATAGCCGCCGCGATCCTCGGTGAAGAGGTCACGGAGGATGGTTCCGCCCGCTTCCGTGTAAGCATCAATCCCGACAAAACGCGCGCGTCGGTCGGTGGCGGGGACGTGGGTTTCGGTGAGAAGGCGGCGGATGGTGCTGGCGTCACGGTTATAGGACAGCCGCTCATAGACACCCTCTTGGCGAGCGTGGTCTGCAGTAATGGCAAAAGCCATCAACTGCTCAAGCGTCAGGTCTCCATCCCGATAGACCTGCATCAGTTTTGGAGAGACCGCGCCGAGCCGCAGGCGCTGGCGCACCACATGGGGCGTAACGCCGAAACGGGCTGCGATTTCTTCCGCACCAAACCCGCGTTCGTCGGCGAGCTTCTTGAAGGCCTCGAACTGGTCGGCGGGATGCATGTTTTCGCGGGTGACGTTCTCGTCCAGACTGATCTCGTGCGGATCGTTCGCAGTATCGACAATGCAGCGGATTGGCTCGGTCTTCTTGATTTCCTTCCGCTTCACCCGCAGAAGCTGGGCAAGCCGCCTGCCCTCGCCGATGGTCACGAAATAAAATCCCGTCGCGGCCCCCTCTCCGTCAAACTCCGGTTCGACGACAAGATTTTGCAGAATGCCTTTGGCGGCGATGCTGGCCGCATAGGCCTCTATCGCTGCTTCACTATGCGGCGTCTTGCGCGCATTGTTCGGCGACTTCTTGAGCTTGTTGAGCGGAATGAAAATCCCGGTTGCGCTCTCAGGGTTGGTTTCAACGTGCTTGGCCGACATGATCGATCTCCTTTGCTTTCATGGGTGCAGGGTGCACTCCGCGCCTGCGCCCCTGCCCGTCGGCGAGACCGGGGGTAGCAAGTGCCAGGGCGACCCGGGCGGAGGGGGATCGCCCGCCCTAGCAGGGCCGCTCGAAGAGCGGGTCTGCACAAGCGCGTGCCACGAGTTCGGGCGTGGAGGAGATCCGAGAAGCGCGGAAGACCGGGGAGACCGCTCGGGTCGGCGCCGGCGCTTGCCGGCGTTTTACCCTGGCGCGCGCGAGGGGCTGCGCCCCTTAGACTCTCAATGGAGGACTCGCACAGTGCGAGCGAAGTCACCTAGGTCCGACAAAAACAAAAGAGGCAGCCGCAGGAGCGTCAGCATAGCGCCGACGCGGAAACCGCGGCGGGACGCGGGACCGACTGCAGTCGCGAGACCGGTTAAAAAGGCACCCGCAGAGGGGCAGTGATAGCGACGCCGGAATTAAATGACGGCGGGCCCCGAAGGCGAGTGCCTCCGGCGAGCGACTCATGATCGCGCGAGGGATCGAAGCCGGACGGCCGAGACGCGTCAGCGGCTCGGTTCACGAGAGTCCGGTGCGGCGGAAGCCGCATGCGCACAAGCAAAAGATTCCGCTTGTACCTGTGTCAGAAGACCTAAATTTCCTCGCGCGCCTTCGCCTGCGCGTCATAGATCCTGATCTGAAGCATGGGAAAACGCTTCTTCAGCTCTTCTCCACCTGCCCTTGCGCCGTCTCTGGTTGCAAATTCGGCTTTGAGTCGGCCGTCCACTTCAAGCGCGTAACCAGAGGCCGGCAATTCGCGGGTAGCTGCAACCATTTTCTTCCTTTTGTGCAGTGAGGCGTTCGGATTGATGGGTTAGCGTGAGTCGCCCAAACCACGCTAGAGCCTCCTGCGCGACTGTGGGTATAGGCTATCGTTCGCTGTGGATTGACGCCTCGCATTGAAGTTCATCAAGGATGGGCATTCGCGTCGTCCGAACAGTCGGAGGGCTTTCCGTTTGCGCGGATGCAGGCACGATAGAGCCACGGCTCAACGTAGCTGCCTTTCCAGAGTCCGCGGCCGGCGTGCTCGGCGTCGCGCTGAGCGCCATCATATTGGTGTTTCGAGTATTGGGGCCAATCCAGCGCCAGGCCCTTGCGCACAAGCCATTCGCCGAGATCGGTGCCGCCGACCGAACAGGTCGCAACCACCCGGCCATATGGGTCAAGGTTGACGTGCGAGCAATTAACCGGACGCCGGGCAATGAATGCGTCTAGTTCGGCGGCTGCCTTCCCGCCACAACGATACTGCGAACTATCCTCGCCGCGGCATAGCTGGCTGCTCTCCGGCGCATCGATACCCCAGAGCCGAATGCGGCTTCCATGAATTTCAAGCGTGTCGCCATCAATGACGCTGGCTTGACCAGCAATATCGTCGGCCCGCGCGACGCCTGACAGCAGAAGTAGCATCAATACCAATGTTCGGCGCTTGATCATGACGTTGGGTACCGGTGGCAATCGCAAATCGCGTGGACTGGATTTTCGGCCAGTTCCCGAGCGGCCTTACTGATGGCAGATTCTCGGCCGCTTGCGCCAGGTTGTTCGAGGCCGTCAGCATCGAAACCGAACGGCTGCGGGGCCACTTCGGAAAATCAGAAATTTAGATTGACTGGTCAGGCAAATCAGTGTTCTATGGGGCACCTGGGATGTCTCCAGGGGAATGTAATGTCCGACCAATGTTCCGAGCTCGTCGAGATTTCGAAGCTCAATGGTGATTTCAGGAGAAACTACGGCAAGGTATTGGGCGCAATTCTCTATCTGCGCTCGGTCAGCGCCGCGCGTGGACGTTCCTGGTTTTGGGCCGGCTTGATTTCCTTCGCTTGTTCGGTCGCGTTGGCTTGGCTGGCGCGGCATGGCTGGACGAAGTGAATCTCGCTTTGATGTTCCGGATAACTTCGTTCTCAGTGTCGACGCGAACGGCCTGGTGGCGAGCTAAAAGGCCATCTGATAGCGTCAGGTAAGGCGTCGTAGTGTCTGCTGAGGCCAGCAATACATAGTCTTGAACCACCTCGTTGGAGTCGTTCAGTCGCAAGTAAACGCACAGCTCGGATCGCTCCTTCCTCAGGTGGGCTCTCCATAGTGCAACGTGGTTTGGCGTTCTCTTCGCCATTCTCCGGACCACCTGAAATGAGATGATCTTTCTGCTTCCGTTCCGTGCCAGCCCTGTACCATCGCCGGTTGGATTCAAGCGAATCCCGAGATCGGTCCTTAACGCCTTCGCAACCTGTGTTGTGAGGTTTGACAGAACCTCGGTCCAGTGATCGCGCACGTCAAACCACCTACAGTCGCGCGAACCTTCATAGCCGATGAGCTTGTAGGCGTTTCTTATCGAGCCGAAATGCTTGACGTAACATGCAGGAGAGGGAAGTCCCGGCGCGTTTTTGATGATACTGGAGCTAAGCTTTCCTTTGCGACCGAGCGTGAGACGGAGCCTGCGCAGCATCTGGTCTTCCGGGATTGAGATATACCGCTCGGCCATGATTTTTTGGGCGCGCGCGAAGAGGTCTTGATCAACCACTGGAGCGACCACCGATGAGGTCCGAATCCACAGGTGATCAGGGTTGTTCACCTGCTTCTGTCCAAGGCGCCGGGACGTGCGGTTGTAAACGATGTTTCCGATATAGTTCTCGTTCTTGAGAATGTAGTGGACCATGAGGTAGGACCAAGGACGCCCATGGTGATTGGGGATATTCGCTCTATTAAGCTGCCGTGCGATTTCAACGTCAGTCTTTCGCTCCACGACGAACTGCTGGAATATCCATCTGACGACCGCGATCTCTTCGTCAGAACCGAGCCGAAGCCGCACGCGGTCCGTTTTCAGGGCCTTGTACTCGCCCTTCGCCAGCCGACCTTTCGAGCGTTGCTCCTCATCGACCATCTCCCTGCCAAGTCCGAACGTAAGCGAGCCCCCCACGCGATAGCCGAGGCTTGCTATTCGGCAGTGGCCGGCGTGCACCTTGACGCCAAGCTCCCGACTGAACTCAGCCGCCATGACGCGCTTGATGTTCTTTAAAATGCTCGACAGAAGACTTCCGTCGTTTTCGAATTGTTCAGCGCAATAGGCGACCTTGACGCCGCTTTGCTTGCAGACAAACTCATAATGCGCGCTCTCATCGACATCCTGGAAGCGCCCCCATCGGCTGACGTCGTAAACCAGAACGTGCTCAAAGTCCGCGTTTCCTGATTGAACATCCTTGATAAGTTCGGCGAGGGCCGGCCGCCGGTTGATCCGCACTCCGCTGCGCCCTTCGTCGACATAAGTCCGAACGATAGTAAGGTTTCGTTGCTGCGCGTATGCCGCGATGGCGGCCGCCTGGTTCTGGGTGGAATAGCGCTGAAGATCGGTGGACATTCGAACATATTGCGCCGCGCGAAGCGCCTTCTGGGCTTTTGCCAGTTGGGTATTGCGGTGAATGACGAGCGCATTGACCATGGATCAACGCTCCGGGCGGAAAACGCAATGAGGAACGACCGGTTCCTTTAGGGGCCAGGGACAGCTTTGCTCCGCCCGAAAGCGCTGGATGCGCTGATCGCTCTGTTGGAGAGCAATAGGCTGCAGCGCTCACGCGTGCTTTACCAGAGTATCAATCGTCTCGAGCAAGTGACGGGCCGCGGTGTCATGGTTATCCACTCACCGGTTGCTTCCAGGTAGTGGCTGCTTACCCTCGCGCCCGTCGCAACGCAGCTTCCAGTCGCGTCCTCTCCTTCTCCCAACGCGCCTCTTCGGCCTGCGATTCGTCCTCGAGAGCCCCTAGCTCGGCTCGAATGCCCGCCGATTTCTCTTCGTGCTTCCGACGGGCTGCGTCCAAGGCGCCTTGTGCCTTGTCTATCGCGTGCTGCCGTCGCTCGCGCTCCTTCTCCCGGGCGGCTTCTTCCTTCGCGCGTTCGCGCTCGCGGCGACTGTGCTCCTTCTCGAAAGCGAGTGCGGCCTTCCGGTCGGCCGCCTGGTCGTTGCCTCGCCTCGAGGGCTTCTGTGCCCTGCGGCCCTGCATTTTGCGGCCCGACGTCTTTGAGCCGCGGTCGCCGGCGAGATCGGCAGGCAGTTCGGCGTGCTCCGTGAAGGGCACGCTGGACCCGACGGGGCGTTTCAGAACGACGCCCGGCGCCGCCACGGTCGCTGCGATAACGTCGGGATCCTCACTTTGCTTCGCCACGCCCTGGTGAAAAAGATTGCTTTCCGCGCCCCAGGCTTCCAAAGCGGCCTTCATCGAAGGCGCCGCTATCGCCAGGTCGAAAAAGCCTAATGATGTCTCGTAGGTCTTCAGCTTCTTCGCCATGCATGTACTCCGCAGCGGCCGGTTAGATCACGATATGATCGAAATCCATGGCAATCCGGCTATTGGGAAACGTCTGCTTTGCCTCCGCCAATAGGTCCTCATCAGTATAACGGCCGGAAATGTGAGTCAGGACGAGCTGCTTCACGTCGCACATAGCCGCAAGCGCGGCCGCTTCGCCCGCGGTGAGATGTCCGTAGTCGCGCGCAATTGCCGCGTCGCGGTCCAGAAACGTGGCCTCGATCACCAGCACATCCGCGCCGCGAACCAGTTCGGCCAATCCCTCAGTGGTTTCGGCATCGCCCACGATGACGAGCTTTCTGCGCCGCTCTGGCGGCCCAAGGACGCCTTCGGGATCAATTGTCCTACCGTCCGCGAGTGACGCCGGTCTTCCTTCCGCCAGCTCCTTGCGCACCGGACCGTCCGGCACACCGAGGGCGGCGAGGCGGTCCGGTCGAAGGTGACGGCGAGCCCGACTTTCAAATGAGAAGCCGAAGCTGTCGGTATCACGGTGGCGGACCGGAAAGCAGGCAATTGTGAACTCGCCTCCATCAATGACCTGATCTGCCGTCAGCGGAACAAGCTCCAGCGGAATGGGTGCCCTTCCCTCGCCCCAGAGGCCGGCGAGCATCCCGACGACGACTTCGAGCGTGGCCGGGCTTGCGTGTATCGTCATGACGTCAGCGCTTTGTCGCAGCCGCAGGGTCGAAAAGAGGCCGGGAATGCCAAGCACGTGGTCGAAATGACCGTGGGTCAGCAAGAGCCGATCGAGCCTTCGAAAGCCCGCGCGGCTGCGCAGCAGCTGGCGCTGCGTCCCCTCTCCGCAATCCACCAGAATGCGGTGACTTCCGGCTTCGACGAGGAGACCAGGATGATTCCGATCAGCCGACGGAACGCTTGCCGACGTCCCCAGGAATGTGAGCGCGAACATTGGAGGCCGGCTTCCCCCTCTTACCGGTGTTGGTAGTCGAGAACGCTCACGCCCTTGTTTTCGCCGATCACACGGTATCACAATCAGGCGGACTTGCGCTGCGGCCTCGCTGCCGGCTTCTTCGCCGCCGTCTCCTTCTTTTTGCCGGCGATTGGCATCAACATTTCCTTCTGTCCGGCTGCCGCCTTGCGCGGCTTTTTCACCGGCTTCTTCGTGGCCTTCGTTTCGGCCGTAGCCCCGCCGACGCTTCGTCGCAACGCCTCCATCAGATCGACCACGTTTTCGCCGCGCGGCCGCTCCTTTGGCGTGATCGGCTTGCCGGCACGCTTCTGGTTGATGAGATCGATCAGGGCGGTTTCGTACTGATCCTCAAATTTCTCCGGCTCAAACCGCCCCGACTTTTGGTTCACGATATGCCTGGCCAGATCCAACATGTCCTTCGTAACTTTGACGTCCTGGATCTCGTCGAAATACTCATGTTCGGAGCGCACTTCATAGGGATACCGCAGGAGCGTCCCGACCAACCCTTTGTCCAGCGGCTCAAGCGCGATGATGTGCTCGCGATTGGTCAACACCACGCGGCCGATGGCGACCTTGTTCATTTCGCGGATGGTCTCGCGGATGACCGCGAAGGCATCGTGGCCGACCTTCCCGTCCGGACGCAGGTAATAGGGACGGATCAAGTAACGTGGATCGATCTCGGACTTCTCGACGAACTCGTCAATCTCGATGGTGCGCGTGGACTCCAGCGCGATCTCTTCGAGCTCTTCCTTGGTCACCTCGATGAACTGGTCTTTCTCAAGCTGGTAGCCCTTGACGATGTCCTCGTTCGGCACCTCGTCACCGGTGTCCGCGTCGACCTTGAGGTATTTGATGCGGTGGCCGGTCTGCCGATTGAGTTGGTTGAACGAGATTTTCTCGGACTCGGAGGTGGCAGGATACAGCGCGACCGGGCACGTAACCAGGGACAGACGCAGAAAGCCTTTCCAGTTGGCGCGGGGGGCCATGTACGCAGAACTCCGTTTTCGAGCGGCTCGGATTCAAGACGATCGAAAGTGGCTGGTTCCGACACTCCGCCCTGTTTTGCGACTCTCAATTTTACGGCCCATCGCAACCAGAAAATCCTCCCATCCGTCGATGGTGGGACTCGACATTTGTTCTTGATATGTTCTAATCATGCCATGAGCGATCGACCCGCGAGTTGGCGGATGCCTACCCCGAAACAAATGGAAAAGCTGGCCGCTTCGATCGGCAAAAAGACGGTAGTGACGCCCCCTCTCGGTCCGCAGGACGAGATGCCGGACGAATACTGGCAGGCCGTGCTGAATGATGCCTGTGTTGGCGACAGACTGTTGCGACAACCGAACGCAGAACGCCTCTCCGAAATCCCGCAGCATCTCCTGCGGGTGTCCTGTCGCAGGTGCCAGCGCATTGTCGAGATACAGAAGGCCGACGCCATCCGCCTGTATGGGCAGCAAGCCAGCTGGAGGGAGGTCGGGCAACGACTGCTAGACAACACCTGCCAGAACCGGACTGGCCGCCATGAGGAAGACGGCTGCTGGCCGGCCTTCGAACCAATCTGATCATAGCTCGGCGTCGTTCCGGATGGCCACCAAACATCACCCGACGCCTCTGTCTGGCGGAGACCGTAAGGCCTTGAAGAGAGAGCTCGGCGAGGCGCGGGCGATGACCGGCATTTTGGCCGCGCAGTCGGACGAGCTGCGCGCCAAGGGGGACGCACTGATCCGCCAGGCCGATCGGCTCCTGGCTGAAAGCTGGAACGAGCGGATGTGGGCGGACGGAGAACCGATCGATCCGTCTCCGACCGTCGACCAGGCGATAAACGGCGGCTATCCTTGGCTTCAGATCGAGTGCTCGCGCTGCAAGGCGCCGAGCCAGATCGATCTCGCTGCCCTGCCCCATCCACGGACAACCTTCGTTCATGATCTTGCCGGCAGGCTGCGCTGTCAGAAATGCGCTAAGGCGGGCCGGCGCCCCGCGGCGACGCTGCTGCAACTAACTCAGCGACCGCGCAACGTGCCTCCGGAGGACTGACCGTGTGCAATCTCTATTCGATGACCAAGAACGTTGACGCGATCCGTCGCCTGTTCAGCGCACTCAACAGTCGCGTTGGCAACCTGCCTTCAATGCCCGGCATCTTTCCGGACTACCCAGCGCCGATCGTTCGCAACGCGCCCGACGATCGTGAGATCGTCATGGCTCGATGGGGCATGCCGTCCTCCCAGCAGGCGCTCCTGGATGCAACCAAGAAGCGAGCCGAGAGGCTCGAGGCCAAGGGTAAGCCAGTCGATTTCAAGGAATTGCTTCGGATGGAGCCGGACGGTGGCACCACCAACATCCGAAATGTGGGCAGCGCGCATTGGAAGCAGTGGCTCGGGACCGAGCACCGTTGCCTGGTCCCCTTCACGTCGTTCAGCGAGTACGACACGATCGATGGCAAGAAGGTGCCGGTATGGTTCGCTCCGGACGAAAGCCGCCCACTGTTGGCATTCGCCGGCCTCTGGACGAACTGGACCAGCGTTCGGAAGACCAAGGAAGGAGAAGTCACGATCGACGTCTATGCCTTCCTGACCTGCAAGCCGAATGCCGAGGTGGAACGCGTCCATCCGAAGGCGATGCCGGTGATCCTGACCACGACCGAAGAGTACGACGTCTGGCTGCGCGCCCCCTGGGACGAGGCCAAGGCGCTCCAGCGGCCGTTGCCGGACGGGGCGCTGAAGATCGTTGCGACGGGCGAAAAGGAAGATCCCGCGCTGGCCGCCTGACATTTTGCATAGGCGAACGGAACACGTGGAAAAGCAATTAGCCATGCAATTCGGAATCCCTGACCTGTGTTAGCAGCCCGGAACGGACGGCGGGGTGCGAGGATTCGGCCCCGCAGGAGCGATTTCGAATGCTGATGACGAAGAAGGAGGGGCAACCAGCGATCCGGACGCTCCGCGGCTGGGCGATTTCGATGCTCAGCGAGGCCGGCGCCATTCGCGAATGCGAGGAGCACGGGTGGATGCAGGACCGCGGCGATCCACATGCCCGCGACCGCGCATTCCAGATCGCTCAGACGGATCCGCCGGCCGGCGTGTCATCGCAAGTGGCTGCCGTCGCGATCGCCGAGGTGCTGGACTCGATTGGCGACACGTGCCCTGAATGCCCCTCGGCGGATTGAGGCTGACTTGGCCGCGACTTGGCTTGCGGTCCCCTGTACAATCCGCCCATGGTCCCTCCCGATCCGGAACACAGCGTTTCGACCGCGCCTCACCGCAAGATCATCCATATCGACATGGATGCCTTCTACGCGTCGGTGGAGCAACGCGATAATCCGGACCTGCGCGGCAAGCCGGTGGCAGTGGGAGGTTCGGCCGAGCGCGGCGTCGTCGCCGCCGCGAGCTATGAAGCCCGCCAGTACGGCGTTCGCTCGGCCATGCCGTCGGTCACCGCAAAACGCCAGTGTCCGGATCTGATCTTCGTCAAGCCACGCTTCGAAGTTTACAAGGCGGTCAGCCGACAGATTCGCGAGATCTTCGCCGAGCACACGCCGATTATTGAGCCGCTATCGCTCGACGAGGCCTACCTCGACGTCACGGAAAACCTGCAAGGCATCCTGCTGGCCAGAGACATCGCGCTGCGGATCCGGGAGAAGATCAAGGCTGAGACCGGCCTGAATGCGTCGGCCGGCATCTCCTACAACAAGTTCCTGGCGAAGCTCGCTTCCGATCATCGCAAACCCAACGGGCAGTATGTCATCTCGCCGGAGATGGGACCGGCCTTTGTCGAGCAGCTTCCGGTCGGGAAGTTTCACGGCATCGGACCGGCAACCGCCGCCAAATTCAACGCCTTCGGGATTTGGACTGGCCTCGACATTCGCAACCAGTCCCTGGCCTTCCTGCAGGAGAATTTCGGCAAGTCCGGTAGCTATTACTACTGGATTTCGCGCGGCGTCGATGACCGTCCTGTACGGGCCAATCGTATCCGCAAATCGGTCGGCGCCGAGAACACATTCTTCACCGATCTCACGGAATTCGACGCAATGCTCGCCGAGCTTCAGCCGCTGATAGAAAAGGTCTGGCGACATTGCGAGGCGACGGGCACCCGGGGGCGAACAGTGACACTTAAAGTGAAGTTCGCCGACTTCGAGATCATCACGCGCAGCCGATCCGTCTCTGCTGTCGTCGCGAACCGCGACGATCTCGCGCGCCTGGCGATCGGCCTGCTGGAAGACGCCATGCCCCTTCCAAAAGCGGTGCGCCTCCTGGGAGTGTCGCTGTCTTCCCTGCAAGGCGAGAACGACACGGAGCCGCAACTGGATTTCGGAATTTGAATCGGAATAAGGGCAGCGCGGTAAGCATCCAGCCAGTCTACGTGATGGCATCGGTCAGCCGGCGTGATTAGTCTCAAGATACAGCCACTCCTTTCGTTGAATCTTGGTTCCAAACCGTTGGACCTGCACGCCAGAGGCTCGGGTTGTGTCGGCCCTTTCATCAGCGCCCACGTGCGCAAGCCGTCTGTATCTAAAGGTACGTCATAAGCTCAAGGAGACAAAGGGACGGCCGACGCGTTAGCATCCCGGACCTCCTCGGCGTTTTGATAGCTTGCAAGCGGAGAGACCATGCGGGTTGTGATTTGCGGCGGCGGCGTAGTGGGCGCCTGCACAGCCTACTTCCTTAGCCGACGCGGCGCCCAGGTGATCGTGGTTGAGAGCACTGAGGTTGCCGCCGCAGCATCTGGAAAGGCCGGCGGATTTCTGGCACTCGACTGGTGCGCTGGCACGCCGCTAGACGCACTGGCCCGACGCAGTTTCCAGCTGCACGCTGCATTGCCGAAGGAGATCGCCGACGATTGGGGCTATCGTCCTATGACCGCTTACAGCGGCTTCGTAGCTTCCGAGCGCGACCCGCGCCGCCAGAAACCTTCGGAGCTCGATTGGCTCTCCAACGGCGTTGTCATTGCGTCGCGGTTAAGCACCCCTGAGACGACGGCAATTGTTCATCCCCGCATGTTCACCTCCGCTATGATGCGCGCCGCCCAGGCGCGCGGCGCCGAACTGCGCCGCGGGCGCGCTACTGGCGTGGTGAGGCATACCCACGCCACGACTGTGCGGGGCGTCGAAGTTGATGGTGACATTATTGAGGCAGACGCCGTCGTTGTCGCCATGGGACCGTGGTCATTGCTGGCGGCGGAATGGATGAGCTTGCCGGCCGTTTTCGGGCAGCGTAGTCCGAGTCTTGTCTACGACACTGGCGCAGACTTTCCCCCACACGCACTATTTCTCGACTATCACGACGAGACCGGAGACATGGTAAGCGTCGAGGTGTTTCCGCGCGCAGACGGCAGCACCCATATTACGGCTCTATCCGACGTGGTCCCGCTGCCGATCGACCCCGCCGCGGTAAAGCCGGATTCAGAGGCCATCGGTCGCCTGCAGGCCATCGCCGAACGATTGTCGCCGGTCTTCCGCCCAGAAAGGATCCTTGCGCGGCAGGCCTGTTTCCGACCGGTCACACATGACGGCTTGCCGCTGATAGGCAAAGTCCCACGCAGCGAGGGGCTCTATGTCGCTACCGGGCACAATGTCTGGGGTATACTTAACTCACCAGCGACCGGGAAGCGATTGCCGAATTGATCGCTGACGGTGCAGCAAAAACCATCGATCTAGCACCGTTCGACCCGATGAGACTGCCTGCGCTCGACCTTTCGCTGCTGCGCATGAGTTGAATTTCGGTCGGCACGTTGATCTGAATCCTGCATCATGTACTGGTCGTGGACCGGATCGAGATCGGCGTTGCTAATAGCAGGGAAAGTAGCAAACGCATTGCTTGTTGGTGGAACTGACAGAACTAGGAGATGCCGTGGCGGACTTCACGTTTCGGGCGCGAACTGCCGTCGTTGGGGGAGCTCTCGCGTTTCAGATGCGCCGCGCAGCTGCAGCGCGTTCGAACGAATGCGGCCTTCAGATCCTGACAATACCACAGCTCGCCGCGAGGCTGCCAGGTGGCTTCACGACATCAATCTCGTCAGAACATCTCGATCTTGCGGTTCAGCGCGCCCTCGCCGAGGGCGGCTTCCTTGAGCTGGAAACGGTCCGATACCTGCGGGGAATGACCCGAGCGGTTTCCCGAACCTTGCGCAAGGTCTGGGATGCGGACATCGATTTGCAATCGAAAGGGCGCACAATAAAATGTCCGTCTCGGCGACTTGGCACTGATCGAGGAGCGTATCCGACGATATCTGCCGTGCACGACATTGCTACCACGCGACCTGTGGGACGCGGCTCTCGGACGAATTCGTCACGCGACGCGCGTGGTCGGTCCGGTGACAAACGCTTGCACCTCTTCCAATCTTTCTGGCGATCCTTTTATGCTATTTGACTATCCGAACGATCGGATGGAGCCTCGAAACGGCAGGCTATATATCCTGACTAGGCAAACACCATGAAAGTTGGAAGAGAGCTTGTTCATCATCACGTTCCAACCTGATGTGAAGCGACGAGCTCCAAAGGCTGCACGATGAAGGAGGCAATCAACTCAGCACCGTCGCGCCGCCACTTTTTGCGGCTAACATCAATGGCTGCGGCATCAGCCCTGGCTCCAGTGTGGGCCGAACAGCTAGAACCAGCGGATTCGGCCACATCCCAGCCCGTGTCCGGACGCATCGCCACGTTCGAGGAGGTATGGCGGACCGTCCGAGACCGATTCTACGATCCGCACCTACGCGGGCTCGATTGGTCGGCTGTTCGGGAACGTTACTTGCCAGACGCCATCCGGGCGAGTTCCGAAGAGGCGCTGGCCAGCGTCACTAATAGCATGCTCTCCGAGCTGCATGCTTCGCACACCCGCTACTACACACGGTACGAACCAGAGTACTACCAGCTTTCCGATATTTTTGCCGGTGCGCTAAGGCGACGCGGACTGGAACGCGCTTTTCCGGGTGGCCGTATCTCCTATCCCGGCATTGGCATCCTCTCGCGTCTCGACATGCAGGGCCATAGCGTGATTACCGGTGTTATAGAGCGCACGCCGGCCCAACAAGCCGGCCTGCTCGCTGGCGATGTGATCGTCTTCGCAGACGGTGCACCGTTTCAGCCGGTACAGTCGTTCCGCGAAAAAATTGGCAAGGAAGTAGTGCTGAGCCTGCGTCGTGCCGGCGCGCTTATGCAAATATCGGCTACCCCAGTCGATATCGAACCCAACAAAATGTTCTTGGACGGCTTGAGGGCCAGCGCCCGCATAATACGAGCCAACGGCCGAAGCATCGGCTATGTTCATGTCTGGTGCTACGCTGGCTCCGTATATCAGCGGACACTCGAGCATCTTCTATCGCAAGGTCCGCTGAACGAAGCCGACGCGCTGATCTGGGACCTACGCGATGGCTGGGGCGGCGCGATTCCCGAGTATCTCGATTTGTTCAACACCCGAGCGCCGATGATGCGAGTCACTGATCGCAATGGCGCCAGCGAACTCCGGAACGTGAAGTGGCGCAAGCCAGTCGCCATGCTTATCAACGGTGGCACCCGCAGCGGCAAGGAGATCCTTGCCTACGGCTTCAAAAAATACCGGCTTGGCGAGGTCATCGGTACCCGTACCGAGGGAGCTGTCCTCGCTGCGACAGCATTCTTCATTGGCGGCGGCTTGCTGTTGCTCGCGGTCCAGGACGTGCATGTCGACGGGGAGCGGCTGGAAGGCGTTGGCGTCGCACCCACGATCGAAGTCCAAGCTGACCCGGACTCCATGGATCGTAGTGATCCTCAACTCAATCGTGCAATCGCGGTCCTATCCAGGGTCTGATCCTCGGGAGGCAGCCAGCTGGCTCTTACACTGTTCCGGAGGACCGGACGCCACCAGTGAAATGCTGCTTGCCTGAGCATTCGCGCCCACGGCCGCTAGATTAGAGCTAGTCCACTCGTGCGCCCAATCGCCTTGGTACCGCGCCAAATCCTCTCTGATCCCTTTGAAGAACAGCTGCCCACCAAGACGGCCTGGGCGACGTCATTCTGTCGATTGCCTTCGGAGGCGCTGGTTTCAACACTATCCGCCAATAGCGGAAGTCCGACGTATTCATTCGATCACTTCGTCGGCGCAGGCGAGCAAAGTCGCCGCCTGGGCGGCGCAACGCGAACTAGTCGCTCGGCTGCTCGATCCTTCCGGTGCGCTGAAAATACGACATGAGCATCTGGCAAATTAGGGCCCACGAAGTGCCGAAGCACCAGCCCGCCAACACATCGCTCGGATAATGAACTCCGAGATATATGCGGCTGACTCCGACCAGCAGGGTAAGGATCGCGGCGGTCATTATAAGATGGATGCGAACAGAGCGGGAAGCTTGCGTTTGAGCAAGCATCAAGCCGAGCGTCAGGTAGCAGACAGCCGAAATCGCTGCGTGCCCGCTCGGAAAGCTCAGCGTAGAGACCTCAGTGAGTTGAGCGACCAGATCGGGGCGCGCTCGCGCAAAGGCAAGCTTGAGAAGGGTATTGAGAATGGCGCCGCTCAGGACCGTCGTCAGGGCGAACAAACCGGCGCGACGTTTGCCTATGGCAAAAAGGAACGTGGTCACAACCGTGACCAGCAGTGCAAGTACCGCGGTGCTGCCCAGTGCGGTGATGTCTCGCACAACGTCAAGCAACCATGGCGGCCCGATTGGCCGCGAGAAGTCGGACGCATGACGAAAGGCGACCATCAACCAACGGTCAAACGCGATAGGCTCTCCTTCGGTCACTTCCAGTGCGATGAAGGCAAAACCGAACAGAAGAACGGCGACGAACAAGGTCGGAGCCCAAGACTTCAGATGCCTGGCAGCATTCTGCGATTCAGTTGTTCTCATCTTCGTCGCCTCCGGGGAGTTCAACTTCCATCAATCTCCAAAGATACGAAGTGAGGTTTGGCGGCTAAGCGAGCATTGGCAAGCGGATTATGCGCTTTGCCAAAGTCCACGCCGGGGCAGTAATAGCGGCGCCGGCATGCAATGACGGCCGCCCCTAACGCGAGAGCCTCCGGCGAGCGACACCGTATCGCGCAAGGGATCGAAGCCGGACGGCCGATACGCGTCAGCGGCCCGGTTCCCGAGAGCCCGGTCCGCGGCTAGCGGATGCGCACAAGCAGAATCCGCTTAGACTAAATTTCCTCGCACACATTCGTCTGCGCGTCATAGATCCTGATCTGAAGCATGGGAAAACGCTTCTTTAGTTCTTCTCCACCTGCCCTGGCCCCGTCTTTGCTAGCAAATTCGGCTTTGAGTCGGCAGTCCACTTCAAGCGCGAACCAGAGGCCGGCAGTTCACGGGTGCCTGCAACCATTTCATTCCTTTTGTGCAGTGAGGTGGTTGAATGATGGGTTAGCGTGAATCGCCCAAACCACGCCAGAGCCACCCGCGCGACCGTGGGAATAGGCCACCGCTCGTTGTGAATTGACACCCCGCATTGGAGTTTATCAAGGATGAGCATTTGCGTCGTCCGAACAGTCGGAGGGCTTTCCGTTTGCGTGGATCTAGGCGCGGTAGAGCCATAGATTCCCCGGCCGTCGCGTTCGGCGCCGCGCTGAGCGCCATCATATCTGCGCTTCGTGTGTCCGAGGCAGGTAATCCCGCCCAAACGCCGTTGTTTTCAATCACTCGCCGGTCCCGCCGCGAAGAGCGTCCGATCTCTCGTTTGACATCAGAAGTTCCTACACGGTGGAGGCAAGCAGTATTCTCCGACGAAGGACTCCTGACTGAGGTGGCCTCAATTTTCTGATGGCGACTGTTCACGCGCGAGCGTTGAAATAGCTTATCGGGATGGCAATCCCGATCGCCTCCACAAGTCCGACAAAACACATAACTCCTGCCAACAGCACGGATGCCCCCGCCTATTCGACGCCGAGCTCTATAATGGCGAGTGATGATAATTGTTTCGGATCGCGAAGGCCGCGCTCACCAAGTTCAATAACTTTTCTGGCGATCAATTCTGCGATGGGATCACCGCGATCAACCAAGCTGAACTTGCGCAAGGTGCGCTCATAAGCGTCAGTCAAAACCGCTATTTCCTCCGGGCCCAACGGAGAATTTTGCAGCAGGCGATAGATGGGCATCGATGCACAACCCCAGCGCAAGTTCCTTCTATCACAGAACCATGACAGCCGCGGGAAAACCGGAACCAGGCCGACGGAGGCGACTGGCGCACTCCGTCGGAAGCAGGTCAGCGCCCTTGACTTGGTGCTGTCCGAATACGGACACTGCTTTTCAGGAACCAGGACACTAACGAATTGACCCCGGCCAATGGTGCCCGGGCGGTAGCTTTTTAGCTTCCTCTCGAAGTTGCTTAGCGTCCTCGGCGAGACGTTCTTCCAGAGGGCGAATGTGTTTGATCCGACTGCGCTGTTTCATGGGCCTGTCACCTCCATGAGACTCAAGCGAGATTCAAACGCAACCCATTCTTACGCGTTCCCAGAAATGGGGCGCCAGGAAATTCGGATTACTGATGCGCTATATTTAGCAGGTTCATTCGCCTCAAGGCGTCTGGGAACGATTGTCCGTTCCAGGCGTCGATCTTCCGCGTTGCTGTGGAGAACTCGGATGATCGGGGAAGGTATTGATGGTCCAAACAAGCGCGACCAGGCCAAGGAGGCCGTTCAGGCAGCTACTCAGGCAGTCAAGGAAACCACTCAGTCCGTCGCTGACGCCATCGAAGCAGGCCGGCACCCAAGTGCGCCTCTCGACCGCTTAGCGCGTTGGGCTCAAGAAGCGCCCCTACACGCAGTCGCTGTAGCGTTCTTAGTCGGTGTTCTGCTCGGGCGCCCGCGCAGGTAACTAGCCAATGCATTCAAACGGTCTGCCCGGAGGTCGGTTTTCCCGCAGGGGGCGATCCTCGCTTACACGGTTGCACCGCCTGCCGGTAATTGCTCTCAAACGCTGGCGCACTTTCCTTCTGTCTAATTGCGCGAGTTGGTTGACCGCTTCGGCCTATTCCTCGCTCTTCACGATCGAGCCGGTGAGTTGCCTAATTCGTACACGGCAGCTCGCGAGCGAAGGCTCACCTACTAATAGATTGCATCGCCAAGACCAGCGTCGCTGAAAGCAGCGACGAAAGGGCGAGCAACGTCCAATCCGGTCTCGCGCTTCCTGCTGTTAACTGTCCGAGCAGTAACTCTATCCGCTTCATCATTCGTCCTTGGGAAGCCGGTCAAGATAGGCGAGTCCGGAACACGTGAGTTCTTCAGTCTCGCTTTGGGCCTCCAATCTCCCTTGCAAATGGCGCTCCAGTAGGCATCGTCGACCGTCCGCAACGTCAACGTCGCGATGCGTCGCCAGATAAACGGTCCAAGCCGTGTCGACCGCCTTTCGAAGAGCTTCATCGACCATCCTCCAACTCCAGTAAGTGTGACCACTGACGGCAACTCACGTTGCCTTCGGAAGTTTGCTACCTTTCCCGGAGCGTCCGAGGTTCAACGGTAACAGATGTCGCCAAGGTCCCAAGGCTGTTCGGAACGCATTCACTACGGCGAACGAAAGCTATCCTAATCTACCAGCGGACTGGCAATCTCAGGGCCGTCCAGCTTCTGCTTGGGCATGCCAAGATCGAAAGCACGGTCCGATATCTCGGCATTGAGGTCGATGAAGCCCTGATTTAGCGGAACAAGTGGATGTCTGAAGTACCCGGGCAGAGCGGACATGCTCTGCCCGCCTTCTCACCGCCGGTTTGTGCCAATAGCTGCCGATCGTGCCGATCAAAATGGCCAGCGCGCCTCGCCCACCGGGTAGCACAATTCACTCTTGAAAAGCTGCCCATGGTTCTCCTTCGCGAACACGCTTTTGCGGCTATCGGTGGCTCCATGCTGGGGTCGGGAACCGGAGCTTGGCAGACGCGAGTTCGTCAGGCCAGACCACAACCTTCTGACCGTCCTGCCATTGGACGAAGAGGCCCTTGTTGGCAGTCTGATATCCCCGCTCATCCACGGCATAGTCGCTGAAGATCGTCTTGATCTTGAGCTTCAGCAAATGCCGCGACACGTCGCTGCCTAAATGCAACGCGTCGGCATCGGGCCGCTCGGCACAGTGCGTCATCAATCCATATTTCGGGGGCGCGCAAGAGCCCGCGGATTATCGGCGGCATCGCCGGGTCTACTGAAGTGAACCGCATTTGTCGCAGAACCGCTTACGCCATGCTTGTGATCTTGGTGCTGGCGATCGTCTGGCAAATCCTAGGATCGCTTTAGGAAACTATGGCCAGGGAGATGTGATTGAATCGCGCTTAGTTGGGCGCGTACCATGAACACCACGGATCAAGATATCGTACTGCGGGCTATGGAGGATGCCAGGCGCATCCTCGGGGAATACATCGCGCGACGCCACGGCAACGGTGCACCGGCTAATAGCCGTTCTCGATCGGGGACGAAGTTGTCCACGCTCTGGATCGCATGAAACGGCGCCGGACCATGCGGCTCGTGGAATGAAGCGGCCCCGGCAATACGCAACGCGCCGGGGCCGCCGCACCTGGAGATACCCCGGCTAGGGGCTTTGGGGGCATGCAGTCGGGGGACTTACAGAATAGCCGCCACCGGGGGCGCGGTCTGTACGGCCGCTGACAAAGACCAGGCCCGCCAGCGTGAACCGCCGGGGCCATGTCATACGCCTGTGGCATAGGCATTGCACCTAATCCAACGACTGGAATTTCAGAGCCCAGTCTGAGAAGCCGGGACAGTTTATTTCGAGCCCGCCGGCGTATCTTTTTGAAACTCCCCGCCATGCGGCAAGCACCCGGCTTTAACTAAATATTTAGACATATCAGTTGGCATTGCTTTGAACTGAACGACTGAGCGATTCTGGAAAGCAGCCTCACAGATCAAGCACTATTGCCTGATCCCATGCAGTCTGGATTGGCACCATGACGTCAGATTTTTCGATTGGCGATCGTGTTCAACTAAGCGCACTCGGCGCATCACGCTGTCCGCGCCTTGCTGACAAGGCGGGCACTATCGTCGGGCAGAGCAGCGTCTACGTAAATTGCGCCCGCGTCCTGCTCGACGGAAACAAGTCACCAACCACCGTTCATCGCGACTATCTCGAAGCAATTCTGTCGGTCATTGCAGAGTGAGTGCCTGTAACAATCTATGGCACCGCCGGACATGAATGCGGGGGACCGCAATGCCATGGTTGGAATTGCTCGCCTGGCTAATGATTGCAGGAGGCCTGTTGGTGCTGGTGGCATCCATTGCGCTAGCATTCAGCATAAAGAACGAGGTCGAAACCGACCCAATTCTGCTTCCTGGAGAGCTGACCTCATGGAGATCACAGCATCTCCCTTCATCGGAGCCGATTTCCAAGACGAAAAAGCCGGACCTCGATTAGTAAAGGGATGACTTCCACAGCATCGGAAGCGCTTGACGATTGGCGCCGCAAGGAAGGCGATCTGCCGAGCCGCCCAGAAGCCATCCGCCGGCTGGTAGAACTGGGCCTAAAGTCTAAGCGCCCCGCCTCCTAAACTTCACAACTCTTCCCGGACCCAGCGCTCTTCGTGGCGACGGTGGCCTAGGTTCACGCGGGCGGTCTGGGAAGAACGCCGTCCATTGATCATCGGTGTAGCCGTAAAGCACACTCCACCAGCTTTCAGAAAGCGACGCGCCTGACCAAGGCACCTCAGGCGTGTCCTCGATATCGTTCGGGTCGTCTTTGTCGATCTCGATCGGCACCGAGATCGCCGGACTTTCCCAAGTAATCCCACCATCTGGCAGCTCAGCATATTCGCAATCGGCGACCTCGGTGCACTCATCGATAATGGTGACCAAATCGTCGGCCTCGTCAGCGAAATAGAATCCTACAAGGTCACGAGTATCGATCACGCGGACGAGATAGGCGGGCATGGGCGGTTCCCTCAACGCCAGCCATCATCTCCAAATGCCGCGCAGAAAACAACCATTGCACTGCTCCACCAAGCGCGCGACGCGCCGGCAGATGCAGAGCTTGTGACCTCTTCGAGTGCAAGTGGCGGCGGAGTTAGATAAGCTAAAACAGCAAGTCCGGGTGACTGAAAGTGCCAAATCCAGAACACCGCGATCAATACGATTGCATGGTTAGTCAGAGCTTTGCGAAGTGGGTGATTACCAATTACATGGTGCCAAAGAGAGACCGCCTTCGGGCGGTCTTTTTGTTGGTGATTGCGCCGGCAGATGCAGAACCTGCGTCGCGGCGGCCCGATATCGGCCGAGGCCACGATAGTTTCACAGTTTGCGAGGATCGGTACTGAGTCGGCGCCAGACCCGGATCACCTCAAGGTGTCCGCAAATGCAGACACTGCGGAAACTTGGTCCGAGGAAAACGACCCGGAAGGCGTGGCGCTCGAGTATCCGGTCATCGAATGACCGGATCGGCCGCAGGACTGCTTACGCGATGATAGCTATCCTGATTTTCGCGATTGTCTGGCAGGTGCTCGGGTCGCTGTAGCGGCCCCGGCAATACGCAACGCACCGGGGCCGCCGCACCTTGGAGAAACCCCCGGCTTGGGGACATGCCGGGGATGTGCAGACTAGACCTCAATCGGACCGATCGTCTGTACGGCCGCTGACAAAGGGCGGGCCGGCTGAACCACCTGCCTGCGCCGCGAATGAAAGAGGCTGCCTGAGTTAGCGGCCTCTTCGCAAAGGCTCTGCCCACAAATTGAAGCGCCCGTAAGACTCCGGATGTGGCTCTCAAACTCGACGAATCCTGTTGAAGCTGCCGTCTCCCCTCTTCACAATGAAGTATTAGTATTAGTTAGTGAGGGATTTTCTAAATGCCTTCTCTTCAGCCGCGCATTGATATTCAGCAACGAATTGACGCCTACTCCATCCTTCTGACGCAGCGCGCCGAATTGGAGTTGTTGCGCGAATTGGTCAGGCAAGCGCAGGTAGCGCTGCGGTCCGTCGATCGAAGGAAAAAAGAAGCCCGCCTAGCGTGAGTAAGCGGGCGGCCTCAGTCCTCATGGCCTAAAGAGCCCGCGCCCCATCTTGGCGAGACACATGCCAACCCGGATGGTGTGTCTCGGGCGAGATCCCGCCCAAGCCCTTGGGCCGTTTAGCGACTCGCTGGATCGTGGCGATGGCCCTGCACTTCAGCCGCGCTTTCATCCGGCGTCGACCGGGCTGCAAGCGCCGGCCCGCCAAGGTTGGCGCTCGATCCTTGAGATAGGTTGTGCCAGTGAACTAGGCAATGTGCAGTGGGGCTCGCCTAGCCCTCACAATGCGCCAGCTTGCGCTTCGACAGTTGCAGGGCAGTTCGGAACGTGTGCCCGGCCATATCCCAGCCATCTCCTCCTTGCGGCCCACCGAAGCTGACGAAACGCGTCCAAGCATTTTTCAGCCCTATGTGCTTTTTCGTACAGACTGTCACGACCGGAGAGGATTAGCCTGGTCGATCCAAGTGTTGTAAGGCTTTTGAGGGCCAACATGGAACAGTCGCTTGAAGTCCGCACGCAGCGCCTTCTGCAGATCTCGATCGATCTTCACAACCGAATGGCGGAAATCCAGAAACTGAGAGAGATGGTGCGATCAGCGGAGGCTGCACAGCGCAGCCAAGAGCCGGTCCATCCTGCGATCATCGGGCAGCCCGTCGGCAATGAGCTGCACGTCTAAGTAAGCGGACTAGCGACTGCGAGACTTCGTCGGCCCGACATCGCTCGACGGCTGATCGAGCATTTGCAATCTATGCTCGATCTCGGCCTTCTTGGCCTTCAGTCTCTCGCTAAGGACATCCTGCATCATTTCGCGGAGCTCAAACAGCTCATCGATCGTCATGGATTCCCACTGAGATTCCCATTCGCTCTTCATGATGCGCTGCCACGATCATGAATCTTATCGGATCAAGGAACAAGCAATTCAAAGAGCCAACGCACGGAATCCGGCAAATCCCGATAGATTGTTGAACTGTATTTGCCGAGAACACCTGAACCGTATTCGATGAGAACAGTTCCGCGGCTAATGTGACTTTCTCAACAGAATTGCGGGTGCGATGAGGCGCGAACAGGCGAAATGCGTGAAAGCGGCGCCACGAAAATCCTCCTTGTGCATTGCGTCCGCGGTCGCGCGATCGAACTGGACGCGGCTTACTGGCCTGCGTTTGTCCGATATCGAGCCGCGATTTACCTGCCAAGTGTGCGGCCATCGTGGCGCGGAAGTCCGGCCAAAATTCGAGCCGGCAAGAATGGGTACTCGATGATGTACGCCTCCCCTCGCCCATTTGCCGATCCGGAAAAGGCCGCGCGCCTGCTCCTCGCGATAGCCAAAGGCGGTCGATCCACATTGAGAAGGTCAACGGGCCGTTTCTGTTACAAGGCATGGCGGAATATCGGAGCCGGCATCAATCTCGCGATCGAGCGCGGTTGGCTGGTGATGCACGAATCTGGGACGTTCGTTACCTTGGCGGCCGGTTCCGATCTTCGATAAGCCGAGCTAGCTGATCCTCAAAGATCGCTTGCGATCGCTCGAAATGCTTGATGCCATACGCTGCCGTTGTCGCTCGACTATCCTGCGATGTTCTTCTTACATGCCAACCCGCCTCGACATCCAGTAAGGATAGCGCCCCTAACCGATTTAGACCAGTTCCCCTCGGCCCCGATGCGCTGCGCTAGCGTCAAGCGGGTGGCTACCTCAAAGCGGACGCATTACCCACAGTTTCGCCGAGGTACTTTGATTGGGGGTCGTTTCGCAAAATAGCGGGTCGGCGCGTATGCTGTGGCCGTCGTGAAGGCATCGCTATAGATGGTCTGAACAGCCAACAGGTGAGCCAGTCGTTTGTTGTCGGCAAGCGCGATAGCGCCAATGTCCGATGGCATCCGTAGCGCCCGCGCGGTTCGTGCTCAACGCGAGCTGGTTCAACCGGTTTCATTGCCGATTTGCTGATCCCCGTGGCGGCGTCCGGCTGCAAAGCGGTCTGATCGGGCTTCAGGAAGGCGTTGCTGTTTGTCCGGGCGGTCAAGGAGACACCGGGCTTCTCTTCCACAGCGGCAGGTTTCCGTTCCATGATGCGCCGCGCGTTCGCCAGTTCGGTTGCCAACGCCTCGGCCCTGTCGCGCTCCTGCCGCAGAGACTGACGCAGGTCCGCCGTCGCGCTGTCCACCGCCTGCTTAAGCCGCTCCGCCTCGTTGATCTTGTGCGCCGATAGCAGCTTCTCGACGTCCCCTAATAGCATGTCGACGTCCCGCCGCTGGTTCACCAGTTCGGTCTCCAGCGCCTTGGCCCAGTCGCGCTCCTGCTGCAGAGACTGCTGCAGGTCCGCCGCGCCACTGCTTGAATGGCGCCGAATTGGCCAGTCCCTGCGGGCAGCGTGGCATCCCGAAATCAATAAATCCTGTGATGTTGCTGCCGGGCCGCGGTCCGCTTTTCTGCCAGTCCGCACCGGACCAGTCGTAAAGGCGGTGCAGGATTCGCCGTTCCCCACCAGATGGTGTTGGTTTCAGGATTGTAGCGTTTAGCTTTGCGCGACTGCCGAGAATAATAAGGCACCAACTGTTGGGGCGCTGTCGTTCACGATCTGGCGCAAGCGCATAGAGTAGCGCGGTGTCAGCAATCGGCATCGACCCCGTCGGTCCGGTCCCCGTCGGCGGCCGCCGAGACTAACAAGTGCGACGCGGCCCCGCGGGATCGAAATAAATAACCGACGGCTGTATGAGCGATTTAAAGGTCGCTTGGATCAAATGCCAATGGTGCAGCCATTTTTGAGGAGGATCGAATGCAATCGGCGCTAAAATTGCAGGAAAGGCAAGCCTTTGCAGAACTTCGGCTCAGACCCCCGACCGCTCATTTAATTTTAATTTAATTTTTATATTTCAGTTTAATTCGCAACTTTAATGTGGTATTTTAATGGCATTTATTTAATTCAAGGCTCTGAGATCGGATCGGCTTCCGAGATTTTGACGAGCTTGTTTTGAGGGCAGGAGGTGCCCGACGACAATCGATTTGCGCTCGGCGGGGTGAACTCTTTACTCGGAGAAAAACTATGGAGCAGAAAAGTTCCCATTCGACACGCATCCCAAAGTCCGGCTCAATCAGCTTCGGCCGTTCGAAAGCAGATTGCTTGATTCGCAGCATCTCCGCATACGGTGCCGCCCTTGATATCGCTGGAGATGAAAAGATTCCCGACGAATTCGCGCTGACTGTCATTCCGGACGGTGGCCCGCGCCGCTGTTCAGTCGTCTGGCGTAAAGAAAAACGTATCGCCGTCGCATTCTATTGATACGCCACCAACTCATGCGGATGCAGGTGGAAGACTAGGGCCATAAGCGCGCCGGGGGCTTTCTCGAACAGGAGCTGCGTACACGGAAGACCGGTTTTACATAACTAATCAACCCTATCTGCCGACCGTGCGTGTATCCAACCGCATCCGGCGAGATGTTAGTTTTCTTGGAAGTTACCCAAACGGCTTTGGTCAGGCCTGTCAACAGCAGGAGAGAGCTTTGGCCGACAAACGGATGCAGCCCACCTGGGATCCGATTGCCCTTG
The DNA here is from genome assembly GCF_036924575.1 of Bradyrhizobium sp. AZCC 1577. Taxonomy (NCBI): domain Bacteria; kingdom Pseudomonadati; phylum Pseudomonadota; class Alphaproteobacteria; order Hyphomicrobiales; family Nitrobacteraceae; genus Bradyrhizobium; species Bradyrhizobium sp. AZCC 1577. The sequence continues at coordinate 2,622,417 of NZ_JAZHRQ010000001.1, read as the reverse complement.
CGGCGCAACTGCGGAATATCGCGGAACAAAACCAGCTACTGATGCAGCGCTTCGCGTCTCATCAGCCGGGCGCGATCAATTTCGAGATGGGCGGCACGTCAACGCTCAGGTTCGATTTTTTCGAGCTCATGACCAGGATGATGACCGACCCGGTGGCTGTCGCCCGCGCCCAGATCGACCTATTCTACAACTCTCTAGGTATCTGGCAGAAAATGGCGGAACGCATGCTTATGCTGCGTGCACGCGAAGCCGATGCCCCGAAAGACAAACGGTTCAGGCATCCGGACTGGAGCGAGAATGCTATCTTCGACTTTGTGAAGGACAGTTATCTCGTTGCTGCCAAGTCGATTCTTTCTGCTATCCGCGAAGTCAAAGGCATGGACGAGGCCTCTGCTCGCAGGGTCGATTTCTACACGCGCCAGTTCGTTGATGCCTTGTCGCCTTCCAATTTCGTCACCACCAATCCGGAGGTCCTCAGCGCAACCCTGGAATCCGGCGGACAGAACCTACTGCGTGGTTTGCAGAACCTTCTTGCCGATCTGGAGCGCGGCAATGGCCGGCTTGCGATTACAATGACCGACATGAATGCTTTCCGCCTCGGCGAAGACATCGCAACGACCCCAGGAAAAATCGTCTACCAGAACGAGCTCATGCAATTGATCCAGTATACGCAGTCGACAAGAGAAGTCCGGAGGCGGCCACTGCTGATCATCCCGCCATGGATCAACAAGTTCTATGTTCTCGATCTACAGCCAAAGAACTCCTTCATCAAATGGGCCGTCGATCAGGGACATACGGTGTTCGCCATCTCCTGGGTGAATCCCGATGAGAAGCTCGCTGAAAAGGGCTTTGAAAATTACATGCTCGAGGGACCTTTGGCGGCATTGGACGCGATCGAGTCCGCGACCGGTGAGCATAACGTCAACGCAATTGGCTATTGCCTCGGCGGAACCCTGCTCGCCTCGACGGCGGCATATTCGGCCGCGAAGGGCGACGACCGGATTGCAAGCGCCACCTACTTCGCGACGCTTGTCGATTTTACCGAAGTCGGGGATATGGCCGTCTTCATCGACGAAGGGCAGCTGGCGTCTCTCGAAAGACGAATGCGCGAGCGCGGCTATCTGGAAGCGCAGGATATGGCGGCGGCGTTCAATATGTTGCGCGCCAATGACCTGATCTGGTCCTTCGTCGTCAGCAATTACCTGCTCGGCAAGGAGCAAATTCCCGTTGATCTTTTGTTCTGGAATTCCGATTCGACGCGCATGCCAGCGGCGATGCATTCGTTTTATTTGCGTAAGATGTATCAGCAAAATCTCCTGGCAAAACCCGGCGGCATCACGTTGGCGGATGCGCCGATCGATCTATCGAAAATCAGGACTCCGACCTTCATTCTGGCTACGCGCGAAGACCACATTGCGCCGTGGAAATCGACCTATGCCGCGACACGCTTGTACTCCGGGCCGATCAAATTCGTTCTAACCGATGCGGGCCATATGGCTGGCGTGATCAGCCCACCGGGCAGCAAATATGGACACTGGGCGAACGACAATTTGCCGCTCAGTCCCGACGAATGGTTCGCCGGCGCGACGTCTCATCAAGGGTCGTGGTGGCCGGTCTGGGACGAATGGGTAACGCAACTCGATTCGGACCGCGTTCCTGCGCGTGAACCTGGCGGTGGCAAGCTCACGATTATAGAAGACGCGCCGGGCTCTTACGGGCGGGTGAGATGGGCAGCGTAGAAAACAAAGTAGCGGCTTACCGATTTCTCAGACGGGTCATGAACTGAACCAGAAACGACGTCCGTGCCGAGCCGTGTAGCCCTTATTCATCAGCGGACATGCGTTGGACGGGACGGCAGGTCAAGTTTGTGCCCATTAGCGGAAGTGGCCAGGCTCACTCAATCAACCTCCTTCATCCAACGCGCAATCCTCGGCCAATACTCGTCGAGCGTCCGCTTTCCCATGAGTAGACCCAGATAATTACACGGCGCGACCTCGTGGCGGACATATTCCGGCTGCGTTCCTACCAGCCGCTCCACTGCAAGAAATTGTTCCGGGGCGACCACATTGTCGGCGCTCCCAGCAAGAAGATACATCGGAAGCCGAAGACGCGAGAGGTCGATCGTGCCCCAGGGCGATGAAGCTTCCGCTGGCGAGTTGCAATTGCGGCGCCGAGTACAGACGCACCGAAGAGAAGTTCTTGGTGCCGCATACTGGTGACGCGATCTGCGCGGTCTGCGGAGCTGCGCTATAATCGTGGTCGGAAAGCACGTACGTTCCCATATATGAACTTGTTGAACGTCCAGACAGAAAGCCGGAATGACTAGCGTGACGGGCGAAATCCTCTCCTCATGTCCGTTCAGGGTCGATCGAGCCGGTTTGACGATGTCCGAGCCACTTCCGCTTTACCCCTCATAGCCGGGCCTGCGCGTCAAGATAGGCAGTGCGGCGGTCCTACTGGATTTCCATTAGCGTCGGACAGTTGATCCTTCCTCCGACCAAACGGCGCGACGTGAGCCCGCAGCGAGCGGTCGCGCAGTAAACAACGACGCCGGAATCGTCACGCCGTACGGGATGCCACTCGTCAGGTTTGCTCCGCTGTTCGGCAACTCTCGCACTCTGACCTCTGCTTTGACCACGACGACGCGGAGTGCACATCGTGACGACGTTCACGCGATGAGGCCCGGGAAGCCGCATTCACTTGGCGCCTCTACCGTTTAGAACAACAATCACTGTCTGCAGCAGAATGTAGATATCAAGCCAGATGGACCAGTTTCGAATATAGAAGAGATCTTGCGCCTTCTGAACCTGCAAATCGCCGTTGCTCCGGGATGAGATCTGCCACATGCCGGTGATGCCGGGCTGAACGCTGACACGAATGATTCGGAATTCGTGATCAAAGCTATTCATATGATACGCGGGAAACGGCCTCGGACCGACGAGACTCATATCGCCACGAATTACGTTCCAGAGTTGCGGCAGTTCATCAAGACTGGTGCGCCGCATGAAACTTCCGATGATCGGCAGTATCCGAGGGTCGTGCGTGAGCTTGAAAAAGCGCTGCCATTCCGCGCGCGCCCGCGGATCGCGGCGCAGATGCTCCTCCAGCCGTTGTTCGGCGTCAGTATACATCGTGCGAAGCTTCAAAGTTCGCAACGTCTTCGACTTGCGCCCGATCCGCTCCTGAACGTAGAACGCGGGGCCCGGATCGACAAGCTTAACGGCAAACGCAAGAACGACGATGATCGGCCACGCCAGTAGCGCAATGGGAATCGCGAGAAGAATATCGATGACTCGCTTAAGTACCTGATTGTGCCACAAACAGAGGTCGCGCCTGATCTCAATTCCGATTGCCCCACCGAGCATCTGCGTACGCAGCCACAAGCTCTGTACATCTCGCACATCCTCGACCAGCAGGAAGCGACAAGATGACATCCATCGCTGCGGGTCAGACGTGAGCGCGGAGAGTTCATCCGCAGAAACGAAAATCGCGAATTCGACATGAGGACTTATTCGGCCCAGCTCCGCTATCCGCCCAATCAGCGGGAACGGAAGCGCCGCGTTGCACAAATCTGTGTCGCGAGAAGTCTCGATGAATCCGATCGGCCTTAAGCCGAGGGAAGGCTGATCCACGAGCAACTGGGCCACTTTTCGACTGTTATCACCACAGCCGACTAAGGCGACCGAAGCTCCCCACAGATCGAGATGGATCAATAGGGTCCGTATCATCGTCTCGACGTAGTGACCGAAGACCAGCAGACAAAGTGCTTCACTAAATCCCACAAGGAGCAGGCCCCACTGTCCATCCGGAAGTCCGATCAGCAATTCGATCGCCATCAGGCCCATGATACCGATGGCGCGCAGCCGGAGACGCTCATAGGGACTAGGCCCACATCCGGTGTATAGGCGAACGCAAGAAAACACCAAAATGAGGAGGGGTATCAGGAGGTGTTGGGGGCCGGGCGGTTGCGTACCAGTCATCTCAATCAACGCTCGACTGAGGGACATGGCGGCAATGGCGGCAACTACATCGCCGAACACCAACGTCGCGACGACAACGGGCTTTCGAAATCGATTGGCAAATCCCTCATCGCCCCTACGCCAGCCACGATAACGGCTCTTCGGCGCATCGCTCCCCGGAAGAATCGCCCCAACTTCTGCCATTCGCACCTCTTCCCGATTTTGGGTATCTCTGCGACAGGTGTTTTGCGGACCACATCCTGCTTGATCGGCAAACGCGATTCCGGCTCCTACTCGGCCGCAGTCACCATAGGCTGACCCAGTTGACCTCGTATGCACGCTTCGATCCATCGATAAGTCGGGATGAGCCCTACTCGCAACGGCGTCTTCGGCTCCCAGCCGAGAACACTTCTCAGCCGCGAGTTGTCACTGTTGCGACCGCGTACGCCTTGTGGACGTGAGGTGTCGTACCGCTTCACTAGCGTCTTGCCCGCGATTTCGCAGACGATGTCGACGAGATCGTCGACGCTGACCAATTCATCGGTTCCCAGATTGAGCGGCGCGCTATAGTCGGACTGCATGATGCGGTAAATGCCTTCGACGCAATCATCGATGTACATGAACGATCGCGTCTGCTTCCCGTCGCCCCAGACCTCGATCTCGCTGTGATCCGCGAGTAACGAGACTTTCCGGCAAATTGCGGCCGGAGCTTTCTCACGGCCTCCCTCATAGGTGCCGAGCGGCCCATAGACATTATGGAAGCGGAGGACTCGTGTCGAGAAGCCCCAGTCCTCTGTGAAGTACTGACAGAGCTTCTCCATGTAGAGTTTTTCGAGCCCATAGCCCTCCTCGGGCTGCGCGGGAAAGGCGTCTTCCTCGCGCAAGGGCACGACATCGGGCTTATTCTGAAGGTATTGAGGATAAATGCACGCTGATGACGAGAATAGGAACCGCTTCACTCCGTTCTCGCGGGCTGCGCGGAGCGTATGCGCATTGATCAGCGTATTGTTGACAGCAATTTCCGCATGAGACGAGCTGATGTAGCCGATACCACCCATGTCGGCGGCAAGGTGGTAGACCTCATCGATGTCTTTGGTCGCTCTCATGCAGTCGGCAGGCTTCCGAAGGTCTGCGATCACAAACTCGTCAGCCTCCGTTCTTTCGTATTCCGGACCCTTAATGTCGACACCGCGCACGACGTATCCACGCTTGGCGAGGTACTTGACGAGATGGTGCCCAATAAATCCGCCCGCTCCAGTCACCAGCACGGTCGCTTGTTTACGCATTGCACTCGCTCCCTACAGTTTCCTGCCATGGGCCGATTTTTCCTGCCATGGGCCGATTTATTGATGATACTCGTTATTGATGATACTCGGGATCGAGGCAGATCGATCACTGCAACAATGGAGTAATCCGGTTGGGCCTCTGCTCTGGAACGCGCTCTCGAACACATCGCCGCGGCGATCCGAGTGAGATCGCTCAACATGCGTGCTGCGGGCCGATTTCTGTTTCATGGCTTCCCGCGGCCGATTACAGTCTCCATGTCGTATGACAGCCGAGGCGAACCGATGACCTGAGAGTTTCAGGCAGACCGGCAATCAATAGACCACCAGCCGCCCCTTCGGCTCCAGGCCTTTCCCGCGGAACGTCTCCCAGTCGAGAACCTCATGTCCCCACACAAAGCGCGCCGGCCCGCCCGTTTGCGGAACACGATAGACATTCCCGTCAAACAGGTTGTCGCCGTCCATGATGATGGAGAAGTTTTCATGGCCCGGCTCGACGTCGGACGCGCCTCCAGCACAGGCGGCGCCCTCAAAAGTCATCTCGTTGTCGCGGACTGAGTTGTTGCGCGTCTTGTATATCGGACCGCTGCGAGTCCGAGCTTGGTCATCGCGGCCTTGGTCTATCAGCATGACTCCGCATCTGCCTGGGCTGACAGCCAGTGTGTTGCCATATACCTCCACGTCCTGCGATGCAGCAACGAGAATGCCGCTGCCCCCGAACCAGCCATTGTTAGCGATGCCGTTATGGCGGACGATGTTGTTGCGAATGACTGCGTTGAACGAGATTTCGTGAAAAATACCGGCGCCGTGGTTGCGCTCGACGATATTATTCTCGTAAACTACGTTGCGGCAGTTGATATCACACCACAAGCCGGGACCGAAGTTGTCATGGATGTGATTGCCACGAAACACGACACCATCACCCAAGGCGATCTTCACGCCACCAGCTTCCCACGAAGACGAAAATCCGCGGATATTGTTTGCCCAAACCTGATTGCCCTCGATCAGGACGTCTCGGCCTGCGCCGGTGATACCGATCTGGCCATTGTGATGAATGTTGGAGCCGCGTACGCGACTGCCAGTACCGACCGCGATTCCAGCCCCGCTGTTCAGCCGCACGTCGCAGTTCTCGACGATCCATTCAACGGCTTCTTGGGCTTGAATCGCGCCCTTCTCAGCAACGCTCGCATATTTCTCGATGATGACGTTCCTGATCACCACGTTGGACGCCCTGCTCTCGAACGCGAACGCGGCCACCGTGGCCTCGACCTTGCGGCCCGTCGGGTCATCGGCGAAATAGATGCGGGACCTAGCGTGATCGAAATAGAACCGGCCTGGCTCGACGCTCTCCCTAGTTAGCACCTGGACGAGAGGCTGGTCATCGATGAACAAACCTTCAGGCAAGTTACAAGCCGGAACCGTTTTCGTGCATTCCCCATGTTTTCGTCCAACCTGTACTTGCCCACTCGCCACCCAGTACCCTTCCTCGAGGCTGAAGGTTGTGAGCAAGCGGCTGCCGTTGAGAACCGTTTGGCCCTCGCCCTGGAAGCTCTGCCCCGGCTTGGGGCGAATAGCTTGCATCCGGTGAATACCATTCTTGAGGCAGAATGTTGCGCCACGGTCGGCGCGGTCGACCGCGGCCTGGATCGACGCACCGGGCTCCACGGCAAACGCATTTCGGGGGCAGGGCGCGTTGCTGACCCCCTGTGCGGTGGCTGTCGCGACCAGTTGTAGAGCCACGGCAAGCAGGATGCAGACCATCACCCGGCAAATTGCGGCCTCGGCCGCAATCAACCGCATCAGTGCCCGCCACAGCGGTCGACCAGGGTGTTGGGCATCATTCACCCATCGCCAAAAAGCATCATTCGGTCGATCGCAGCAGATCATCACTGACTCCTAGCCGACCACGCACCTGCACCATGAGTCCGACTTTCGACCTAGCGGCTTCAAAGGGACCTTCGTTCGAGGCGAGGTGTTGACTGGGAATTCTCGGAGAGCAGGTCAGCCATCGCCGGGCTTCCTCCAAAGATCTCTTTCAACATGTAGTTGGCCACCGCCGAACGCGTATGGTTGGCGAGTACATGCCGCCGGCCGGCCTCGGCCATACGCAAAAGCCGGTCCTTGTCCACGAGAAGTGCCAGCAACTGGTCGGCGAGCGAACCCCGGTCGGCGTCGTAGTAGAAGCAGTGCACGCCGTCCTCGAGATAAAGACGGCGACGGTACCTCGGGCTGCTGATCACCGGAACGGAGCCGGCGAGGCAGGCCTCGTAGTGACGATAGCAATCCCACCCATAGCCTTCCGGTGAGAGCACCAGCCATGACCGGGCAAGCGCCGTCATAAACTCAGGATAAGGCAAAGGCGTGCACGGCGTGACGACAGGGAGACCGCGAGCAGCCAAGCTGTGAGCCGCATCGAGGGCTTCCGTTCTTATCCCGTTGCAGAGAGCACCGGCGAAAAAGATGTCGATATCCTTTCCGCGCGGGGAAGGCACGTAGCGCTCGTCCGGAACGAACAGGGACAGGGGGCGAACTCTGTCAGGCGCTTGCAGATCTAGGATCCGATCGAGGTCCAATTCTCTCTTGAAATAGAGTGTGTTTCGCGGAAACAGCCGGATCGTCGTCTCGCAGAGATCGCGTTCGTCCCTGACGTCGACGATAGCATGGCGGTTGGCGCCGATGATGAGACGATTGAGCAGCCTTGAAAATGCTGGCGAACGACCAAACGCCTGCAGCATGCTTTTAGCCAGCAATTTGTGCAGAGGTTGATCGAACCTGTGGTCGGGATGGATTGCCGGAAGCACGATGAGATCGTAGGTCTTGTTGCAAGCATGCCGAAGCGCGCTCGCAACGGTCGACGAACCGAATGCTTCAGGCCGATGAGGTTCGTCGGCGGTCAAAGGTGAGCCCCATCGGATCCAGACCGTGCTGTCGGGTTGCAGCGCCTTGAAAAAGCCGGAGCGAGAGATCTCGAGTATCCTCATCGGTACGCTACCTGCACACGATTTGCTTCCCGCATCCAGCTTGAATGCGGCGATGGCTCCGACCTATGCGCGAAAGAGGGGAAAGCTCCGTTGTCGCAGTATTTGGCGCTCCGCTCGAACCCTTGCGCGATTGTAGGCGGAGCGACGATCGTTTCTGTCGATCATTATATGTTAGATGTGCGCCGACCATTCTGTTCCTAGCCTCTCGCGCTGAAACCCTAGCATTAGGAATGCTAGTACCGAGTAACGCCGCGGCTAGCGCAGTCGACTGTAACGGCCCCATTGCGCCGGGCGCGCTCATGGCGCCTCCTTGGCGGGCACTGCCTTGGAGCCAAACAAGACTGCGTGGTGCGGCAAGACGCTGAGCGCCTGCGCACGATAGACCATCACCGACCCGATACCGAAGCCGATCAGACACCAAAACCAAATGCCCTGCATGGGCCCTTCGAGCGCGACGTCGAACGTGGCATTGATGATCATGGACATGACGTAACAGCCGATGAATAGGAAGAGGCCGGCCCACTCGGCCTGCCGGCAGCGCCGAGCGGTCAGCAAGGCGTTCATCAGCATTGCAAGCCAGGAGGCGAGGAAGAGGATCCACAGTGCCACGCCCGGAACCCCGGCGCGCGCCAGCAGTGTCATGTGGACATTGTGGGGACTTCGCAGCGCCGGTACATTGTGATCGGTGCGAAAGCGATCCGCGTCGGCCAGATTCAATCCGAAGCCTCGTCCGGTCCAGAAATTCGGCCCATAGAGCGTATCGTTGACAATAATGCTCCACCATTCCAGGCGCCATTCCTTCGTGCCTTCGGTCTGCTCTCCGGCCCGGCCGCCGATGCTCACAACATTATCGATGAGCTGACGTGTACTGATGGAGCGCTCTTCGCTGGAGCGCGCCTCGCTATACTCAGTGAAAGTCGGCTCAACGGTGTAGGCTGCGGCAAGGATCACCAGCCCGGTCAGGAGAACGGCTGCCATCTCGCGTATCTTCCCGAGCGTGAGCATCGCAAACGTGACGGGAACGGCAAAAGCAAGCATGCCGCCGCGGCTCAAGGCGCTAACCGTTGCCAGCGCAGCGGCGAGAAGGACGATCCAGAGCAGCGTCACCTTGCGAAATCGCACAAGGGCGAACACGGCAGCTCCGGCCAAATGCACCGCGACCTCGCCGGGCCCAATCCAAATCAGCCGGACAGTTGTTCCGGGCACATACGGAATGGAATCCGCCAAATGATGATTGAACGCAAAAAGGAAAGGGATTGCCGGGATATAGATTTTCAAGAAGGCACCATAGTAGCGAACTATCGTATTGATGCGGCGAGCGTCTTCCAGCAGCAGTGCAATGACGATGAAGGCGAAGGCCCCATACATGATTAAGACGCTGTCGCGCAGCGCATCGACGCCATATACCCCAACGAAGGGCAGCGTGCGTAACAGTACCCAGATCATCAGAACAGACAGGAGAGGGCTCGGTAGCTTCGCCAGTGCAGCGATAAGGCAGCCTGTCCGCAGGAAGACGACAATGCCAGCGAAGAGGGCTACCTCGCCCATGTAGATGGGTGGGAAACCGAGGTAGGCGAACCCTTTACCCATCATCGCATATCCCAGCAGCACGCCGCCGAGCAGCGCCAGATAATGATCGCCCAAGCTCATTGGTCGTGAAGCACTTGAAATGTAAGCCATAGGCTTTCCAAACGCGGAAACAGGGGCCACCGCGGGTCTGCCCTCACGGCGGTTACCCATGCCGGCTACTACCGGGAAACCGAAGCGACCGGCCCTTCAGACTCTGGTGGTTCCATTTGATATGGACGCAGACTAGATTGGCTGGCCGGAGCGCTCCGAGGCGATTCACGGGGAAGCGACTTCTTGACATCGATGATGTCGCCGGGCTCCAGGGCTGTTGTCTCGGTTGCCTGGAAGATGGTGGCCTTGCCGTTTTGAGTGCGCGCGACGCTGATGGAGCGAGAGGCTTCGGCTCCGGCCATGCTGCCAGCCTGCTCTAGCTTTACGTCGCGGATTTCGCGCGCCGACGGCAGCGCAACATCAAGCTCCCTGAGGCGCTCGCGCACTTCCCGCAATTCGGTAATGACCTGTCTCTTGAAGGACGCCTCGGCCTCATGAATCTTGATGTCGAGCTCACTGGCCTCCATCTGCAGGCGCAAGACCTGAGTCGTTAGCCTCCAAAGCTCGCTTTCCTGGTTCGCCTCTGTAATCCTGAACTGCAGTTCCGCATTGACGACGCCGAGGCCCTGTTTGACCAGCCGGCTATATTGATCGGCATGCTGCTTGACGATTTCAAGCTGCTTCTTCGCCGCCGTAATCTGCCCGTTGAAGGCCTCGATCTCTTTTTCTAATCGCGGCTTTTGCGAGTGCAGCAAGTCCAGTTGACGTTGCAGGATGGCCGACTGCCTTTCGAACGTGTCCGTCTCGTCCGCTACTATGCTCGACGCTTGCGGCTGCGCGGTCGCGCGTCCACCTGACATAGGAGCTCCCTCGGTCATGCCCTGCGGAGGAGAGAAGGTCTTCATGCCGTCGCGTTGCGCTTCGAGACGCGCACGACGAACGAGCATAGCCTGCTTCTGGAAGCTCAGCTGGCGCACACGCTCGTCGGCCAGAAGGAACTCGGAAACGGCCGTCCCGTGAGCCAATTGGGGAAGCGCGAAACCGCCAGCAACAGCTACGGCGCTCTGCACGGTGCTGCCGTAACGGAAGGGATAGGCACCCGGCGCGCGCACGTCGCCCAGAATATATAGCGGCCGGAGCTCGCTAATGCGTACGCTGACTGAAGGTTGCTGGAGAATTCCATCGCCAAGCCGGTCTCGAATAAGGTTCTGGCACTCGAGCGTCGTCAGGTCCTTGACTTCGATTGGGCCTATGAGCGGCAGGACAATATTGCCAACCCCGTCGACGAGCACCTCGCCCGATAACTCTGCCTGCCCGAACACGGTCACAGTGATCCGGTCGCCTGGCCCGAGCTTATAGACGCGACTGTCCCCCGGGGAATCCGCAAGCATAGGGGAGGAGAATGCGAGTACGCCGAGCAGAGCTGCCGCTCTTGTACATTGATACACTGCAGTCGCACAGCGGTGCCCGAGCGTGCCGGCCGTTGCCCTCCGACCAGGAGTCATGGCGTTCTCCTCGCGCTCCTCGCGACTTTGCACTTAAACCGAATAGCGCTACATCGATTTTGATACAGTCTAGCGGCCGCCCAAGGGCCGTCGGGCACGAACAGTGGCTATGGGTTAAGGTCTTCGTGAGTACCCCATAGGTATGCGCGGGATACCCCGCCTTTGCTGGCCTATGTTCTGTCCTGCCCCCAATGAGCAATTCTCAACTTTCGTCCTGCCGATCACACTCCGAGGGCCGGCAGCATCAGCTTGCAGGCAGATCAGCTTGGACGAGAGAGATCTTGTCGCGATCGCAACGGGAGGTGTGTGGTGAAAAAGCGGGTGCTTGTGACGGGGGGTGCGGGCTTTCTGGGCTCGCATCTATGTGCACGGCTGCTCGAGCAGGAGTGCCAGGTTCTCTGTGTCGACAACTACTTCACAGGCTCGCGCCGCAACATCGAACCACTGCTCCTCGAGCCGGCTTTCGAGGTCATGCGTCACGACGTGACGTTTGCTCTCTATGTGGAGGTGGACGAGATCTATAATCTCGCCTGCCCGGCCTCGCCGGTCCACTATCAGCATGATCCAGTTCAAACGACTAAGACGAGCGTCATTGGAACGATCAACATGTTGGGTCTCGCCAAACGCTTGCACGCGCGCATTTTGCAGGCGTCCACCAGCGAGGTGTACGGCGATCCCGACGTCCATCCGCAGAGCGAAGAGTACCGCGGTCGAGTTAATTTAGCAGGCCCGCGCGCCTGTTACGACGAGGGCAAAAGATGCGCCGAGACGCTGTTCTACGATTACAAACGTCAGCACCGGCTCTCCATAAGGGTCGCGCGCATCTTCAATACATATGGGCCGAACATGCACCCGCAGGACGGGCGCGTCGTTTCCAGCTTCATAATCCAGGCTCTGAAGAACGAGCCGATCACCATATTTGGCTCGGGGTTGCAAACGAGGTCGTTCTGTTATGTCGATGATCTCATCGACGGCCTCACGCGTCTGATGAATGTCGAGGGCGACGTCGACGGGCCCGTCAATCTCGGAAACCCCTCAGAAACCACCATTTCGGAGCTGGCCGAGCTTATCATCTCCCTCGTCGGCTCGCGCTCGAGGTTAGAGTTCCGAGCGCTGCCACAGGACGACCCCCGGCAGCGCTGCCCGAACATCACCCGCGCCACGCAACTCCTACATTGGCAGCCGGCGGTGCCGCTCAGGGAAGGCCTGAGCCGAACCATCCGCTATTTCGATAGGCTGCTTTCGAGTCCCGACGAAGCAAAGAAGATCGTATGGAAAATCGCCAGCTAAATTCCGCCGGCCCCATTCGCGACGACCGTGTCGACATTCTTGGCGTCGGTGTCAGTGCAATCGATCTGGACGACGCTATCGCAACGATTGAGCGCTGGATCAGCAGTCGCAGCTGCAACTACGTCTGCGTTACCGGCGTTCACGGCGTTTTGGAGAGCCGCCGCGACGAGCGCCTGCGCCGCATTCACAATGATGCCGGCATGGTAACGCCCGACGGCATGCCGCTGGTGTGGCTTTCGCGCCTCTATGGCAAGAGTCGCATGGACCGAGTCTATGGTCCGGATTTGATGCGGAAAATGACGGCCGTTTCAAGCCGGCGCGGCTACCGCCAGTTCTATTACGGCGGCGCCGAAGGAGTGGCCGACAAGCTCAAACAAGTCCTGATCACAGCGCACCCAAAGCTCGACGTGGCGGGCTTGCTTTGTCCCCCTTTTCGCGAGTTGACGCAGGAGGAGGATGAGGCCGCGGTTGTCGCGATCAACGCGACGCGACCAGACATCGTATGGGTGGGACTGAGCACGCCGAAACAGGAGTTCTGGATGGCGAACCACATCGGGCGCATTGAGGCACCGGTCATGATCGGTGTAGGGGCCGCGTTCGACTTCCTGGCGGGCGCCAAACGTCAGGCTCCGCTGTGGATGCAGCGAAACGGGCTGGAGTGGCTGTTTCGGTTGTGCTCGGAACCGCGCCGCTTATGGCGCCGCTATGCCTACATCGTGCCCGCCTTCCTGTTACTTGTCGCCGGAGCGGTCGTCCGCCAAGCCATCCTATACTCTGTGAATGCACCTTCGCGACTGCGGTCTCAGAGGTAACTGGCTCCGCAGCAGATCCCACTAGAGACCCCGTGGCCTGATGCTTTTGTCCCTCTCCTGCTTGCGTGTCCTCGTGGGTGAAAGGCTAGCCCATGCCGACCCGGCGGCCTACGAGGCTGACGCGAGCAAGGCGCAGGGACAACAAGCAAGTGTGTGGGCTAAGGTACAGGGCACATTGTCATGGAGCCAGGCATTAGCGCTGACAGACCAGGCGGTGGTCAGCGCTGCTAGTTTTCTGACCACGATTTTAATCGGTCGCTTCGCCCAGCCGAGTGAACTGGGACTTTACTCAATGGGCTTCTCCCTGCTTGTAACATGCCTCTGCATCCTGGAATCGCTGATCTCAACTCCCTACACAATCCACCAGCATCGTTCCTTTGGGATGGCAGCCGAACATGCAGGCGCCTCGCTGGGACAGGCTGGCCTGCTTTCCGCCCTGGTTGCCGTCGCACTGGCTGCCACCGCCTGGGGGCTGTCCGCCCGCGGCACATGGCCTGAGCTCGGGACATTGCTCTGGGTGCTGGCGGCGGTCGCACCGCTTGTGATGCTGCGAGAATTCTGTCGCCGGTTAGCTTTCGCGCATCTTCGCATGGCCCAAGCTCTAATACTCGATACGGCGGTGGCGGCCATTCAGCTTGCGGCACTCGGCTGGATGGGATGGACCGGGCACCTGTCTGCTGTCTCCGCGTACGCCGCGCTCGGCGGCGCCTGCGCCGTGGCCTGTATCGTGGGGTTGTACGTCGTCCACGCCAGCTTCATGGTCCGCATCGACCAGATTTGGGCCGCGACGAAGGAGAATTGGGGTCTGGGAAAATGGCTTCTTGCCGTGCACCTGACCTCGGCGGTTCAAGGTTCGCTTGTCTATTGGTTGCTGGCATGGCTCGCTGGCACGACGGCGACGGGTATCTTCGCCGCGTGCATGAGCATTGCGTTGCTCTCAAATCCTTTGATCCTTGGGGCCGGCAATCTCCTCACTCCGAAACTTGCCTTGGCCTGGAATGAGGGTGGTGGCGAGCGACTGCGGCGCGAGAGCATCCGGAACGCAATGTGGCTCGGCGCCGCAATGGTCTTGTTCTGCGTGGCGGCGTTGCTCGTTGGTGAAGTCGTGATGCAGTTCCTCTACGAGGACACCAATTATGCCGACCAAGGCCACACCATCACGGTGCTGATGGTAGCGATGCTGGTGATGGCCATAGGCATGCCGGCAAACGACGCGCTGACAAGCATGAAGCATCCTCGTGTGATCTTCTGGACCGCTCTATGGGCGGCTGTTGTCACCGGTAGCCTCGTCTGGTGCCTAGTGGTGACTTGGGGTTCGGTGGGCGCCGCTTACGGAATCCTCGCAGGAAACCTGGTCAAATCGACGGCACGTTGGATCGCGCTCTTGTCGCTCGTCCCACGGACCGGCACGCGGACAAATTCCGGAAGGATAAGCGCGACGCCCATCCCCTCGAAAGTGCTCCCGGTGCTCCAGCAACTAGCCCCGGGTTGCAAAACAAACGACTGGATAATTGAAAAACTTGCCGAAGGGGTCGAGGCCAGCATTTATCACGTACAATGCTCGGACCACCACCTGCCGGTCTGGCAAGACTACTGTAGCGTTGTAATTAAGCTGTACAAACCGTGGCTATCACCGGATGTCAAACTGGTGCGCTGCCAGTTTGAACTACTGTCACGGCTGCATACCGCCCTGGACGGCAGCGCCATTAACGGCTGGAAGATCTCTATCCCGACGCCAGTCTATATTTGCGAGTCTCCCCTGGCCTTGGTCACCTCCAGGGTCACGGGTAAGCCGCTTGGCTCTTGGCTGGATCATGGCAACATGCCCCCCGAAGTGTTTCAATCGCTTCCGCACGCGATCATCGCTGCGATGAATAGGTTATGGTCGAACGGTCTACTCCACGGAGACCTGACGCTCGATAACATCCTTTGCGACGTCGGAGCACGGAGTCTCTCATTTGTGGACGCCGGCAGGCGAAGAACTTGCTCTTTTGACGATGACCTCAGCAGCCGTTGGGAGCCGGCCTCGCACGATCTGGCGCACATGCTCTATGATGCAGCAGTATCTGTGTTGAACACGATCGTCAGCCCCGTCGCCTGCGCTCGCAAGCGAAGGTTCGCCGAGGGTGTCGTACTAGCATTCGTCGAGACGATCGGTTCGCTAGAAGCACGAGGGTCGCAGTTAGAGGAGATCCGGGCCTGCGTACGGCTGCATTTGATGGCCCTGGATAGTGTTTCATGGTCGCCGCGCGGGCTGTACCAAATGCTCCAAAGACAAATCGGCCGTTTACGACTAAAGAAAACCATTGGCAGAGTGCAAGCCGATGCAGGGCTGGGCACCGCTCAGCTGTCGGAATTTCTGAGTCCGCCAGGGCCGCCCATTCGTGAACGGGATTTGAGGAGCAACGCCAATGCGAAGCATGAAAATTGTACATCAGGAAAAATCGTCGGCGCTAGCCGACGGCGTTGACCAGAGCGGCCCAGGCCGGATCCTGCTTGGTGTATTTGAGACGCTGGACCGCGCCGAGATACCCTATTGCGTTCTGCACGGGTATGAACGCTATCCCCAGCGGATCACGTCCGATGTGGACTGCATGATCTCCGCTAGCGTTCATCCAGGCCAGCTAGCAGCCTTATTTCATGAAAGTAGGGGAATCAGCATTGATGCCGACCTGGTGTGTTTCAGGGAGTACTACTTCGTGCTCGCTGGCAGGAATGCGGACCTCTCGCCAAGCTATCTCGTGCTAGACTTAAGCATTGATTATGAGCTTGGCGGGCTCAGGTTCTACAACGGCAGGGAGGTTATAGAGAGCCGTCGCAGGCACAGTCGTTTCTGGATTCCGGCACCGCCTGTCGAGTTCGGCTGCTATCTGGTTAGGAAAATTGCGAAGGCGCAGCTAAACGACACGCAGGGGCGAAGGCTCAGTACCGTGTATGCGCAAGATCCGACCGGTTGCCAGCAGCATGCCGCTCGTTTCTGGGGCGCTAGGAACACGGCGCTGATCGTCTCCGCCGCTAGTTCCGGCGACTGGACCCCGGTGAGGCGTTGTCTGAGTTGGCTTGGTGCAGAGATGCGGATGCGTGCGATGTTGAGAGAGCCCCGGCGGTCGATTGGGAATTGGTCGCGCCGCATGGGACACCAAATTCGCTCAGGGTTGTGGCCCGAGGGGGGGCTCAGTGTCATCTTTCTCGGGCCAGACGGTGCCGGCAAGTCGTCTGTCATAAAGTTGGTGCGTCAAGATTTGGCCGGTGCCTTCGCTCGAACGACGTGCCACTACTTTGCGCCTGGCTTACTCAGTCTGTTCCGCCGCCCCTCGGGCCCAACTCTACCACACGCTGCAGCTCCGCGATCGCGCATGATATCGGTCATGCTGGCGCTGTGTTATTGGCTGGTGTACTACCTCGTTTACTACCGTCTGGCGATTCATTTTGCGTTGGCACGCTCTACCCTCGTCTTGCACGACCGCCATCTCGTCGATGCTCTCGTGGATCCCAAGCGCTATCACTATGGCGGCCCGACCTGGTTGCTGCGCCTGATTTGGCGTTTCACTCCCAAACCTGATTTGGTCATGCTCCTTGACGCACCGCCCGGGGTAATTCAGGCCCGCAAACAGGACGTTCCAATTGAAGAGACAGCCCGGCAGCGCGGGGCTTACCTGTCGCTGATGAAGACAATGAACAATGGACACGTCGTTGATGCTGCCCGGCCACTGGAGCACGTCGTCCGCGACGTAAGCGACATCATTCTGCGGCACCTTGCAATGCGCATTGCGCGCCGCCTTGGGCTAGAACAGAACAGGGATGCCGGGCACAACCCAGTGGTGCATTCACAACTGAGAAATGAGGCTCCCTGACCTCTGAGGGAGATCGAGAATGAAGCCGGCGACTTTCATCACAACCAGTTGGGACGACGGCCATCCGCTGGATTTGCGCGTGGCCGAGCTGCTCTCGAAGTATGGTTTGCGCGGCACATTTTACGTCCCGAGGATCGCCGAGCATGAGACGATGTCGGCAGCCCAGATCCGGGAGCTCAGTCTCGCCTTCGAGATTGGTGCACATACCCTACATCACGCTGTCCTGACCGAGGCCACCGAGCAAAAGGCGTGGCAGGAGATTGCCGGCTCCAAATCGTGGGTTGAAAGCAATACCGGCATCCGATGCCTGATGTTTTGTCCGCCGAAGGGAAAGTACAAAAATAGGCACTTGGAGATGGTCCGTAAGGCAGGGTACTTGGGTGCGCGCAATGTCGAATTATTGTCGCTCGACTTGCCCCGCAAGAATGCGGGGATCATGCTGCTGCCGACCACGATCCAAGCCTATCCGCACGGCTCCTTTGCGTTCGCGAAGAACGCGGTCAAGCGCATGGCCCTCACGAACCTCTTACGGCTGATAACTCATGGTCGTTCGATCGATTGGCCTGAGTTGACGCGATCCTTGCTGTACGAATCCCTCAGATGTGGCGGCATGCTGCACCTGTGGGGACATTCATGGGAGCTGCAGGAAACCGACCAGTGGCGACGCCTGGATGAGGTTTTGCGTTGCATGAGTGAGTTCGCAATCCAAGCCCCCTCGCTTACCAATGGACAGATCTGCCAACGCGCATTGTTGTCGAGCGCGTCAACTGACGAAGTAGCGCGGCGGGAAGAAATGGACCTGTGAAAAACATGAGGTGAGACTTCGGAAGAAATGGCGCATCTCGCGGACGGAGCTTGCGAACGATCGACGTTGTCCCTGTTGGGAATATTCTCCAATGAAAATTCTGGTAGCGCATAACTTCTACAAGCAGCCCGGCGGTGAAGATCAGTGCGTGACGGCCGAGGTCGCCATGCTCAGGGCGCACGGGCACGAGGTGACGAAGTACTGGCTGCACAACAAATCGATCGATGCGATGGGTCGCCTACAACTCGCGTCGCGCACGATCTGGAGCCGCACGGCGTTCCGCGAGCTGCGAGAACTGTTTCGAACGCATCGGCCGCAGATCGCACACTTCCACAACACGTTTCCCCTGATCTCACCGGCCGCCTACTATGCCGCACGGGCAGAAAACGTTCGTGTGGTCCAGACCGTGCATAACTTTCGCCTTCTTTGCGCTAATGCGCTTCTGTTTCGTAACGGAGACGTCTGCGAAAAGTGTCTCGGGAGATTGATCCCTTGGCCGGGCATCGTGCATAACTGTTACCGGGGCAGCCGAGCCGCCAGCACCACTGTCGCCACGATGCTTGCGACGCACCGAGTGCTGGGCACTTGGTGGAAGGCAGTGGACGTGTATATCGCTCTCACCGAATTCGGTCGGCGCAAACTCGTTGAAGGGGGTTTGCCCGCAGATAAGATCGCGATCAAATCCAACTTCGCCTACCCCGATCCAGGCCCCGGTGCAGGGACAGGTCATTATGCCGTGTTCGTCGGGCGATTGTCAGCGGAGAAGGGAGTGACGGCGCTCCTCCAGGCCTGGCGGCATCTCGGCGGTGAGCTGCCGCTGAAGCTCGTGGGCGACGGTCCTTTGGCAGCGGCAGTGCAGGAGGCCGCGGCGAAGGACACGTCTATCCAATGGATGCGAAATCAGTCACTTGAGGCCGTCTATAAGTTGGTTGGAGAAGCGACGTTTTTGGTGCTCCCATCCCAGTGCTACGAGAATTTTCCTCGAGTCGTCATCGAAGCCTTTGCCAAAGGCACGCCGTTGGTTGTCTCCAGGTTGGGGGCGATGGCCGCGATCGTCGACGATGGCCTCACCGGGCTGCACTTCCAGCCGGGAGACCCCGTCGATCTCGCCGCGACGGTGCGGCGAATCCTAGGAAGTTCACTGGAGCTCGCTCGGATGCGGCAGGCTGCTCGCCAGAAGTTCGAGCAGGATTACACCGCCGATTCCAACCACAAAACGCTTATGACTATCTATGAGAAGGCGCTCAGCAATGCTCGCGAGATATGAACTTCGAAATTGACGCGCTATCTACCAAGCGTCTCCGGCCAACCGGCAAGGACTCACGCATGCCCACGATGGTAATCAACACAGATGCAGCGAATCACGGGGATTTGCCGTCAACCCTGTTTCTGGACTTCTGAAAGCCGCGGACGAGAGCCGGGCCACAAATTTGTTCCGCGTTCTATTCGACCCCGCTGTCTTCAAGAATTTCTTGCGTTAGCAACCTAGGTTACCTGGAATCAAGGCGCGTGGGGCGCAGGGGCACTGGGCGCTACGGCATCCGGCATAACTCTTGCGGATTACCCCGACTGCAATCCTTTCCATCGTGCCTGATCCGGCGTTCACTCTGTTGCTGCTACGAGACGTTCACCCTGTTGCCGCTACGAGGCTTGCGATCAGCGCAGTCAGGAGCTGACCCAACCAACCGCAAGGTCCGCAACCTTGGAGCCTGGAACGCCTAGAATGACAGCGCAGCTAAAGATTAAGAAAAATGAGGGTATCCTTGCGCAAGCCTATTACGAGGAAGTCGCACGCAAAACGCTAGGAATTCTCTGGCATCAAAAACCACTGATTATAGGAATCCTTTTGCTGGCACTTTCGGCCGCATCAATCACGCTCGTGCTAATCGGACCACGCTATTCGAGCCAAGCCATGATCCAGCTCAACTTCATTCGTGATGAGCCAGCCACCGGCGTCAAAACCCAGTCGATCGCGACCGTGGATGCTGTCGCACTTGTAGACAGCGTAGCGCGCGCCATCCGCTCGCCGACGACGGCCAGCGCCGCAGTGGCTCGGCTTGGCCTTGACAAGGATCCTGACTTCGCACGCGAGTCGACCATGTGGCGCGTGCTCTTAGGCACGCGAGCAGCGCTCGGTATGAAGGCGGCGACGCCGACGCCCCGCGATCTTGCAGCGAACCGGCTGATGCGGATGGTCACGGTGACCAACCCGCCGCGCTCCTATTTGATATCGGTGGCGGTTACCGCAAGCGATCCGGAGCAGGCCACCACCCTCGCCAACACAGTTGCCTTGGAATACCTCCGCGCTCGGATGTTGCAGCAATTATCTGATTCCCAGGCCGCCGCTGAGCGCGAACTAAACCAGCTTTCCTCGATATACGGCGTACGTCACCCGAGCTACGCTCTCGCGCGCACGAGGCTGGAAACTCTGCAGAATCGCCTGATCGCCTTGCGTAATGCACCTGACGACGATGCCGCCAGTCTCGTCACAGGACAGTCATTTGTTGCGGCCGAGAGTACCTTTATCCCTTCCGGGCCTTCTATCACTTTGATACTTGGGCTTACCGCGGGCGCGGCGCTCGGTGTCGGGATATGCCTGGCTCTGTGGCTCACGCCGCGCAAACAGACCCGGGACAAAGTCGCCATCGTGGGAGGCTGCGCTGGCCAGAATGTCCGCGTGTAGCCGTCGCAATTTCGCAGGAAAGAATTTCGGATCAGTAGTTTGGCTGAGGGATGCGATCCCAGACGCACCCAGTAAACTGGCTAGATTACCGCGCAGACGACACCGCCGCGCGCCGAGTTTTGCAAAAGAGCGGTCTGCAGCAATCTCAACCGGTAAATTAATCTAGACATTTCCACCAGACGGACGGTTAACCCGCCACTATGTAACCGCGGTCAACTTTTTTTCCCATTGTGGGCATGCTCAATCATTGTTGGCAAATCATTTAATTCTGGCTTCCATCCCAGTTTCATGAGTTGCTCGCTGTTTGCCACAATTGAGGCGGGATCTCCCGCCCGACGGGGCGCTTGGCGAGTTTCGAAATCAATTTCCGCGACCCTCCTTACTGTGTCAACAACCTCTCTGACCGAATACCCGCGTCCATAGCCGCAATTGAGCGTTCGGGACACACCACCTTCCCGAAGACAATCGAGCGCCGCAAGGTGCGCACGAGCCAAATCGGAAACATGCACGTAATCTCGCACGCATGTCCCGTCGGGTGTCGGGTAATCGCTGCCATAAATACTCAAGTAAGGCCGCCGGTGAAGCGCTGTCTCCAGTGCCACTTTGATTAGGTGCGTCGCACCTTGTGTCGATTGACCAAGTCGTCCGGCCGGATCGGCTCCCGTCACGTTAAAGTAACGCAGGATCACATACCGCAGATCATGTGCTGCGCCTACATCAGCCAGCATATACTCTGACATTAGCTTTGATTTGGGACATTAGCTTTGACCTTCCATAAGGCGAAAGCGGCGCTGGATCAGCTGTCTCCTTTACGGGCGCAAAACCTGGGTTGCCATAGACTGCAGCCGTTGAAGAGAAAACAAAGTGCTTTACGTTTCCCCTCACCGCTGCTTGTAGCAGAGCATGTGTTTTGACCGTATTGTTGAGATAATAGTTGAGCGGATCGGCGACTGAATCCGGAACGACTATTTTGGCGGCCAAATGTAGAATAGCCTCAATCTTATGGTTTTGTACGAGACGCAGTACAAGCTCCGTATCTCCGACGTCGCCGGCAAAGAAAGGGACGCCTGGCGGAATTGCCGTTGTGTTACCAGTCGACAGATCATCCAGCACAATCGGAATTTCACCCCGATCGAGAAAAGCGAGAACTGTATGACCGCCAATGAACCCGGCACCCCCCGTGATCATTATCGTCATTCGGCACTCCTTTCGACGAGTCACAAGCGAGCGCCAACGTAGAAAACTCTGCGCAATGCGCATCGCCATCTCCAACTGACTACCGTGAGGCGGTCGGCGACAAGCCGATGCCTATTTCAAAGTTTCGATCCGCGTCTTCGCATCCTAAATGCCGCCTGCCCGAGCTCGTTCATATAGTTCGCGCGCCTTCGTAGGATCCCCCGAGATTCCGCCTGCGCCCCACGATTGCAGCACGCGCGCGTCATAAGTCTCGGCCAGCATAAAGGCGGCTCGCGGGCTGCCGCGCTCAAGAGCATGTTCGAGTAACAGGCGAGCGCCGCTAATGTCAGCTTGCCGGAGCAGTGTGTCTGCCCGAGCAAGCAGCCTCTGTTCGTCCACGTGGAAGCGAGAGGAAGCGGCGTCCGCCGGCGTAGATCGCTCTGTCTCCCTGGCCACTTCCGGATCAAAATCCGATGCGGCTTCGCGAGCGGTCGACTTTGGCTCAGCGGGCGACCGTCCTGGGGTCGAAGCGGCGGCCGCCGCAGAGATCTGCTCCGCTGAGCGCCTCTTCCTCAGTCGTGCTCGAAGGGGGCTCGCCCATCCGCTCGGGCGAGCTATTAACGGCCGGCTCGCGTGATTGCAGGGCATGCAGAGCGTTCAAGGCGGCGATCTGCCGGTTTGCGGCTTCGAGCTCGCTCCTGACAGAGGTAAGTTCGCGCGCAAGTGCCTCTGCTCTGTCTCGCTCCCGTTTCATCGTCTGCTTTTGCTGGACCTCTGCCGCGGCGGCTGGCGTAACTTCCTGGCCTATAATCCGCGCGGCATCGAGTTCTGCCCGGACCGAGGCAAGCTCACCCTCAAGCGCGTCTGCCCTGCCGCGCTCCTGTTCGAACGCCTGCCTCTGCTTTCTCTCCGCCTCGGTGGCTTGCACGGCGTCCGAGCCTGCGATCCGCGCGGCATCGAGTTCTGCCCGGACCGAGACAAGCTCACCCTCAAGCGCGTCTGCCCTGCCGCGCTCCTGTTCGAGCGCCTGCCTCTGCTTTCTCTCCGCCTCGGTGGCTTGCAGGTCTTCAAAGCCTGCGATCCGCGCGGCATCGAGTTCTGCCCGGACCGAGACAAGCTCACCCTCAAGCGCGTCTGCCCTGCCGCGCTCCTGTTCGAGCGCCTGCCTCTGCTTTCTCTCCGCCTCGGTGGCCTTCAGGTCTTCAAAGCCTGCGATCCGCGCGGCATCGAGTTCTGCCCAGAGGGAGGCAAGTTCACGCTCAAGCGCGTCTGCCCTGCCGCGCTCGTGATCAAGCGCCTGCTTTTGCTTGATCCTTGCCGCTTCAGTCGCGGATCGCATCGCATCGAGCTCTTCTCGGAGTGACGAGGTAAGTGCACGTGCAAGGACTTCAGCACTGTCGCACTTCTGTCCATGTTCAAGCGCGTGCCTTTGCTCGCAAGCCGGGGCGCATTGCGGCGCTTGCGCGGCTTCGCCCTGCGCTGCATCTAACTGTTGAATGGGTTTGAGCCGATCTGCGAGAACATCGCTTTTCTCACGGCCCGATTTGAGATTCTGCTTGTGCCCGACGAGCGTCGTTTCAACGACCCGCGGGACCACTAAGGATTTGTCGCGCAAGGCGTTAGACCGCGCGATCTTGGATTCCATTTCGGTTGGTGCAACGAACGAGAGGGCGCGGGTATCGCTTTCACCGCATAGCCCCTTGTCCGCCGCAGCTTCAATAAAAGCCCACAGAACACACACTGCTAAAGCAAAAGATGTGCGTGCAACGCCTCTGCTTGTTCGGCGTGAGCCCTCGAATGTTCTGAACCTAGGCAATTTGGACCTCGGCAGCCAATGGGTTGGCAAAAAAAGCAATCGACGCGCCCTCCTTTGAGATGAAACGCCCCGATGGGCTGTGGTCATGTCACCGGTGTGTTGGTCCACCAGGAAACTGGGTTTCCGTCCTTGGAGCCACCTCAATAGCCGGCCAGAGCCTGCAAGGCCATCAGTCTGAAAGACAATCGCGATAACTCAAGTTTGGTCCTAGGGCATAGTGATTTCTTATGACACAGCCTTCACCGGTCGTTTGTCGATCTCGCAGTAGAGGTAATCAAAAGGGAGTAGCAGGATCAGTCGCTGCAATTAAGTAGATGACCCGACCCGCTCACTCGCGCATCAAGTTCTGCAAAAATATCGAGCGCCTCTTGCGAATATGCCCAAGACCTCGTGCCAATTAACACGTTTGCAGGCGACAGATTCTCGGAGCCCTTTTGCAACGTCAAGGTAATGCTCTGGACGTGCTCAAGGACCAGAACGTAAGCCGCAAATTGCGCGCTATTGGCCGTCAGCACGAATTCCACGGCTCGCTTGATCAAATTGACTGGTGTCGTGAATGAATTCGTAAAGCGATGACGTTCGGATTGGTTGGCTGCGCCTAGAGCAAAAAACGATGGGAAGTCCGCGGTATTCAACGGCAGGTCGACGGTTCCCAGTACCGTCCTGCCACTTCCTCTCCTTTCTGCCGCTACACAAAGAACGCGAGGCATCCCCGGACCTGTTCGCCGAGCGAGGCCGCTGCAATGAATGCAGTGAACAAGCCGACCCGAACCGCTCCGCAAACCCGCATTGTTCAAACCTATTCCGTAGACCAGCCCTCCCTTAGGCGTCCCCTCCTCTCACCGTTAGGGAAAACACTTGAACCGACGAGTCCCACTTTGGAGTGATCTCAGAAAACCGCGCCGCATCTCGGCCTCAGTTGAAATGCCGGCCTTAGCGCAGCTGATCGGGATCCGGTCGTGACACCATGCGCAGTATGTCGTGCCCTTCCAGGTCGACACGCTCATTGCAGATTTCCCCAGGGTTGCCACTGCTTCTGCGGCACAATCGCGAAGGCACCGCGCCGTTTCGCAAAGGGCTTCGAAACTTCAGCGAAGTTGGTCGAGGCCATCATCATGATGTTGAGCGCAATCTTGCCAGCGCTGCTCACGCCCGCGGGGTGGGATTGAGCCGTCTGCGAAAGCGTCTTAATCGCCGCGAAGCTAGGGGACCTGATCTCAAGGGGGAGTACCTGATTTCAAAGGGGGAGTATTGTCGCTTCGCGATATGGCGAGCGCCGCGAGCACTGTCCGATTGCTGATTTCAAGCTTCTGAAAAATGTGATGGAGATGAACTTTGATAGTGCCGTCGGCAATGTTCAGGCGGCGCCCGATTTCCTTGTTCGACAATCCTTCGGACACCAACCGCATAATCTGGCGCTCGCGTTCTGTCAGCATAGCCAGCGCGTTTTCCGTAATCGCGATATTTCTTTGTTCTTCAGAAGCAGCCTGACTACAGGAGGGAAGCGGCAACAGCCTTTGGCCAGCCGCGACCTGCCGCAAGGACTGCACGAGAATTTCAGGCGCCACATCCTTCAGAATGACGCCGTAGGCGCCGGCCGCGGCTGACAAAACGAATTTGCGGTCGTCGACAGATGCGGTGAAAAAGATCACCCGCGTGGAAAGCCCCTCTGAGTTAGCGATGGTGAGGATCTCCAGCCCAGTCAAGTCAGGCATTGAGATGTCGAGAAGGGCGATGTCCGGAACCAAATTGCGGATCGCTTCCAAGCAGCTTTTTCCATCACTGCAACACGCAACAACTTCAAAGCCACTTTGCCCGCGGAGTACGCTCATCAAACCTTGAATAACCACTGGATGGCGATCGGCGAGCACCACACGCGTACACTGCATGGCTGCTCCTTAGCCTTGCCTTTGAGCCATTTAACGCCGGGCATCCGCGCATGTTTCCCGGAGCCGTCCTTTTTTGAAACATGCGCAGCATTGAATTTGCCGTGGCGCAATGCACATCACAGCGCATAGTATTTTGTCACGAGAGACCCGAGGCTGCTTGGCTGCTCACCGTCGCTTGCGACAACCACAACATCCATCACCACCTGCTCCTCCAGCCTATAACCAAAGATATATATGGATATCGGGAATTCACCTCTAGTATTCATAAAAGGTTCACTAAACCTGAAGCTGGGAACTCTTTAAACCTGAAGCTGGGAGCTCTTGAAATCTAACTGACACAACCTGCAACAAGACGTTCGACACCAGGATTTCCAACTGGGAGAGACACCTCGCCCGGTGACAAAAAAATGAGAGGGTCCGCTCGAGACCCCCAGATGTACGCTTTATTTTTTGAAAAAAGTGGTGGGGGAGGATTGCCATGCGGAGCCGCCGCCAATCTTTTGCAGCCATTCTTGTTGGAAAAAGCATATTATTCAGAGAAGGACTTGCTAGTATCCTGCGCTCCGTCAATTTCCGTATCATAGCCTCGGCATTATGCGCCGATGATTTGCCCGCAACCAAACTCCCACCACACCAGCTGTTGTTTCTCATTGTCCATACAGGAGATAACTTTGACTCCGCCGTTGAACAAATCGAACTTTTCAAAAATCAGTACCCGAGCGGGCGAATTGCGATCGTGGCCGATCAATATGGGGTAGGCGAGGTGGCTTCAGCATTTCGGGCAGGTGCTAACGGCTATTTCGTCGATGTGATGACGTGCGATGTTTTCATCAAATCCCTTGAACTGGTGATGATGGGTGAAAAAGTCTTTCCGCCCGCATTTCTGTCTTTCGTCCTCGATCCCGAGGGGGAACACTTGAGCGGGACGGCATCGAGCGACGAACGCAACGATCAGGCGATGCTCCTCGCAGCAGCGGATAGGATCGAGCCGCACCTTTCCCAACGCGAGAAATCGATCCTGCGCTGCCTGGTCGAAGGCCACTCCAACAAATGCATCGCGCGAAAAATGGATATTACAGAGGCCACCGTTAAGGTCCACGTCAAAGCGATCCTTCGCAAGATCCGGGTCCAGAACCGGACACAAGCGGCAATCTGGGGTATGAACAACGCGTTTCTGACACAATCGACAAACAACAACTCACCTGCCCTCGATCGCCGATGGGAGCCGATGACTTCTCAAGCCCGCCAGGCTGATCACTGAAATCGAGCGGGTCGGGGCATCGACACCGCTAACGCGGTGAACCACGAAAGAAATCGAAACAAATCACGGTAAGGCGCCAACTTGCTGGAGAAACAGCACCTACACTTCGGAGGGGCACGGAGGCGACCACAGTATGCATGAGAGCCGTGACGCCGGCTACTCGTCTGGTCAGGACACTCACCAAAGCGATCTAGGACGTTCCCGTTAGGAACGACTGAGCGGCTCTCGCAGAGCGGAAGCCCTCGCGGCTCTCTTGGGTTGTTGAGCCCGGAGGACGACCCTCGCATCATCCGTGCTCGTCCCTTGACAGCGGGCGCACTGACTGGGGCTGCCGTTGCCGGCGGGATCCCGGAAATCGCTTCTGCAAAGGTTGTGTGTACCGAAAACCCCATCCGAGTTGATGACGTGATAGAAACGCCTAAGCTGGTGGAATGATCGGGCTGCTGTGTTTCGTGCTAGCCGTCCTGGCCTCGCCCTTCAAGTCGAAGTTGCGGCTGGAAGCGGAGAACGCGGCGCTTCGACATCAGTTGATTGTCTTGCGGCGCAGGCTGCATGGTCGCGCCAGGCTGACGAACCAGGATCGCTGGTTCTTGATCCAGCTGTAGCGCTGGTTTCCCTCAATCCTGCAGGTCCTCACGATGATCCGGCCAGAGACGCTCGTGCGTTGGCACAGGGCCGGCTTTCGCGGCTACTGGCGTTGGAAGTCGCGCCCACAGGGAGGGCGACCGCAGATCGACATGGAGCTGCGCGGATTGATCCGGCGGATGAGCGTCGACAATCCGCTTTGGGGCGCGCCACGCATCCACGGCGAAATAGTCAAATCGATCACGCAAGCAGAATGTCTGTCTTGATTTAAATCAACGCCCCGAAATTGTTTATCGGCTGTCGATCATGGGCAAGCCTAAACGCTCGGCAAAGGTAGCTGTGTGCGCGTACAGCTTTGCGAATGCTTCGTCCTTTGCCAATGCCTCCCGTACCTTTCCGTACACTTCCCAACTGGAATAGCGCGTAGAGATAAGAAACTCCCCGGCCCACATACCCGTGTGAAACCGGGAAAGCCGAAGAAATTCAGCACCGTGCTTTTCGAAGATTGCCTTCGCCTGCTTGGCGGTCTTGATCATTTCCTCATGTTTGTCGCTCTTGAAGCGTGTAAATTGTACAATAGCCATGACCTAATCCCTCCGTAGAGCCCCCATGGGTAGCTCTAGGAGTGGCTGCAGAGGTTCACAGGAAATCCCTATGATGCAAGGTCCGGGTGTGTCAAAGGCGCCGTTTTGACCTTCCGCCGATCACTTCCGGTCTACCCCGATAAACAAATATTCTGAGAGACCGTCGGGCCGTCAGTGAGAGGGATCTTGAAGTCTCGGAATTCGCCCTGCGGGACGCATAATGCGTTGCACGATCACCGATCATGGTTGGGGACCCATTCCTCCGCGGTTGAGTCCCAATGATGGGTGTCGTCGAAGTGTTTCCAGAGTGGCCGCCCTGGTTTGCTTTCAACCCTTTTGTCGTTTTGCTTTCAGTGCGCTGAGTTGGACGACGAGCGCCCCAGCCATCATCACCCATTCGCGAGCGTTATATCGGGAGTTCCATTTAATTGTCGCGAACATCAGATGCCTCCTTCAAAGTAAGAAGCTTCGCCATCTTAGCCCGGACCAAGAACACAGGGATGTAAAGTACTTCAAATCTCCGGACCGCTTCCTCCTGCAGCCCCGCAACCTTGCGGTCTCACGCTTGACGAGTCTCTGTTCGTCGGAGCTCGCTAGCCAGCAAGCCGTCGTTCAAGTCGAGCCGCTCAGTCGCAGTCGAGCCGCGGAACGTCGAAGGCTCGCTACACGGCCCTTCCAGATTGAACCAACCGTGTGTGAAGTGGCTCACACGAGCCAACTCGCGGTGTCTCTATAATGTCAATGCAATGATCGCGACAGTGCAGGCTCTCATGGAGCTGGACGACGTGAAATCAGCTCTTGACCTCATCAACGCGCTTGCCTGGCCCCTCGTCGTTGTCCTGGCGCTGATCTTGTTTCGCGGGCCTCTCGTCGAGCTGCTGGGTGAAGTCATCCGGCGGGCCCGAAAGGTTTCTGTTTATCATGTTTCAGTAGAACTTGCGACCGTGCCCGTGCTAAGCCCGTCATGGTCTCCCCCAGAAATAGACGTGCGGCAGCTATCGTCCGCTCATCTCATCGACAGCTACACTGTAACCCTCTTCGACGAGCTTTCG
This sequence comes from Bradyrhizobium sp. AZCC 1577, assembly GCF_036924575.1. NCBI lineage: Bacteria > Pseudomonadati > Pseudomonadota > Alphaproteobacteria > Hyphomicrobiales > Nitrobacteraceae > Bradyrhizobium > Bradyrhizobium sp. AZCC 1577. The sequence goes on along the minus strand of NZ_JAZHRQ010000001.1, from coordinate 2,593,262 downwards.
AAGCCTGCCCCCGCAGATTGCGCGATCGTCGATCTGGGATCGGGCAAAGAGTGGTTGTCGTCCCGGCTATTTCTTTTCGCTCTTGTTCTGGGCGAGGTGACTGGGGTGCGGGCCTTCGTGTTCTTGGAGAAGTCGAGTTCAACCCGCAAAGCGTTTCTCGGTATTGCCTCGCCAAAAGCAGTGTGGAAAGCGTTGGCTGCCCGGCACCCTTGGTTTGAGGTGGAATTTGGAGGCGCGACTGCGAAGCTAGGAAATGCGATGTTTCCGACATCGAACTCCGCGACATTGCGCCACATAGCAAAGAATTATGTCGAGACACTGCAGCGCAAAACAGAGCCGCCTAAAGGCGAAGAGAGGGATTATCAGCAGTGGGAATCGACATCACCAACGAACCCAACGGTTTCGGAAAAAGTTTGGGAAAAAACGACGTGGATTACAGGTGAACTTCTTGAGCGGTGGCTTGGGCCTACACTGAGCGACGCATGGTGCACAGAAGAGCAGGACACGCCGAATAGTGCACTCGTCGAGGCCATCCTCAAGCGGAACGACGATTTTGTGGCTATCGTCGACCGTCACCACAAGTTTCGTGGATTGGTCGATCGCAAGGCCCTTGCGAGCCAAGCATGGAGAACTCGTGTGCAAGATAGGTCTGAAAGTACCAGGGCGTTCAGTTCGCCAGGCTGATCGCGCCCAGACCTTTTTGACCGCTCGCCACCCGGTTAACTACAACGAGAGGATGCAGGAGAAGGGGCAGCGCCGACGGCCGAGCAGACACCCACAGCGGACGTAAGGGGTGAGGCTATGAAGACCACGTTGGATATAGCCGCGGCGCTCAGCGCCGTTATATGGGCAATTATCGTCTTGGCCATTCTCCTCGCTTATCGATCCAAGATTCCGATCGTAGTTGAAGGCTTGGCCGGCCGGGTGAAGAAGCTCGAGTTTGCAGGCGTTTCTTTGGAACTCGCGCACGCAAAGCCCTTTGTTCCAAAGTGGTCGGGGTCTCCCAACGCCTTGGATCTCCGCCACAAGGCTACGGCGATTCAGGTCAACGACTCTACTGCGAGAACATTTCTCACCCAGTTGACGGACGAAGGTACCGGCGACTACGCCGAATCAACTTGGGTACCGGTGGGGAATGGCTAACTTCACGCCTGTTCATCATGGCCATCGTCTTTGCTCGAATGAAGGGCATCGAGTGCTTCGTATTCGTCGAAACGTCCGGAGCCGTGAGGAAGCGATTCGTCGGATGGGCGGAGCCGGCGAAAATTCGTTGGGCGTTCGCCCATCGCTATCCGTGGCTGGAGCGGGCGCATGCCGAAGCGTATGCCAACGTCACTTCGCAGCGCAATGCTGTTGTCGTCTCCCGCCACGGAAGGCTCGGCTACCCACATGCGCCTGGCGACCCCAACACGGGCATCGAACTGCTGAAGGAGTTTCTGCAGCGTGTCCAGCAGCCACCTGTTCCAGTGCCCACACCGGCGGAGCCGGAGGAATGGGTTGTGGTGGATCCTGCAACGAACACGCAGGAGCATGCGCGCTGGATCAATGCCGAAGAGCTCGAGTTGGTTCTTGGCGCCGATTGCAACGTCGTGGTCGTTCGGTCTAGCGAGCTGAGATCGAAGAACGCAGCGGGGCAGTTGAGGTCGTTTCTATCGATGCCTGCGCGTTTTGTTGCGGTGGTTGGCGACGACCAGCGGTTCGAATATCTTGTTCGGCGCGATGTGTTGGTCGAGCAGGTTGCCAAGACCATGGCCTCTGACCCAATGGGCGGAGCTGAACGAGCGATGGCGGGAAAAGAAAGATCGCAGTGCAACGCGGCGGCTTACTGTTGAGCATTAGGCGCACCGAATTCAGTAGTGCTCTTCAGTTGGCGGGAGCGCCCACGATCAAGACAGGATCAAGTGTTAGCGCGCGGCCGGAAGCCCGGATACAATCTATGCGTCATTTTTTGACGCAACCAAAAATCGCGATTGAAACTTACCACGACCCATGTTTCACTACTATTCGTGCTGACGGCACCGTCGAGTGAATGGATCTTTTATCCAGAGGGGAGGTGCGCGCTTGTTTGCGATGCAAGTTCCTCGGACGCCCCTGACCTCCATCAAGCGTTAGCTACGGCTCTTTGCGTTCAATTGTTCTGAGTGGCCTCCGAGCTCTCTTTCGCAGTGATCGAAAGGAACTCCTATGCCCGTCGCTGTAGCAGATTTCAAAGTTGAACTAGTTCAAAGTTACGCGCGTCGCGTTGCACAAGTAGCGTGTGCGCCTCAATCAAACCGCTATCGTTCACAACGATTTCCATAGAGTGAGCCGATCGTCGTCGAGGCAACTGGACAGGATAGGATCATGAACATTCAGGCCATCGTGGGACACGTGCGAGAGCAGGCCTCCGGAAAACCAATCGCGCGCGCCCAGGTTTGCGCCTACGATCGCGATGACTACGTCGACGATCTGATCGGCGAAGCGGCGACCGCAGACGATGGCCGATTCGAAATCGCCGGCGGTGACGACACGTTTGCCGACTTCGTCGAGGACAGCCCCGACGTCGTGATCGACGTCCGGCTGCCGAACGGCGCCGTTCACAGCGCGCGGCGCGATCTGCGCTGGAGCGCCGGGAAGCTGCTGCCTATCGCCGCCATCGACGTGCCGGGCGAGGTCCTCGAAGCACCAAAGGGATCCGGACACGGCACGGAAAAAAAAAAGACAAGAGCAAAAAGACGACCACGGCCACAGCCACGGAGAGGGCGACGATCACGACCATGATCATGATCACCCGCCGGTACGCTGCGGATGGTGCGGCCACGCCCACGGGCGGCACGATCGGTGCCACGTTCCGAAGCCTCCCGACCGGTGCCGCGACATCTACCTCAAGATTGAGAAGATCCCCGCGTACAGCCCCGTCGCGCCCGACGATGCGGAACACCACAAGCATCGCCGCGACTGCATGCGCAATCCCACGCATGAGGACACGCACATTCCGCATGCCGAGGTCGAGCAACGCAAGCTCGACGCCGTCGTCTATCGGGAATATCTTGATCCCGCGTTCACAATTCCGAACACCGACCCGATCGCGCCCGCCGACATCAACGAGCCGCGGTACGACCGCCGGGTGCCTGGCGCGGTCCTCTACGCCGAGCCTGGAGAGCGGCTGTTCATTCACGTGCTGAACGCGGACGACTTCCCGCACAGCTTCCACGTTCACGGCCTCGTCTACGGCATCGATTCCGACGGCTCGTGGCCGTTTGGGGTTGCCGACGCTGACGGACGCCGTAGCGACGTGATCTGCCCGGGCGATGAGTGGTGCTGCACGTTCGACGTGACGGAGGAGACGATCGGCGCGTGGCCCTTCCACGATCACTACACCGACATCTACGACCACGTGAACCTCGGGCTGTTCGGCGGCTTGATCGTTCGCGATCCACGGTGCTGCGAGCCCGACCTCGAGGTGCCGTTCTTCCTTCATCGTCTCTCGGGCGGAGCGCACGGACATGGCGCCGGACACGCCGACACCGGCTTCGACAGCGGCACGCTCTCGCCGGGCGGAACCTTCGCGCACGCCTTCCCCGACGAGGGAACGTTCGAGTACTTCTGCCGCTTCCACCCGATGCAGGGCATCGTGCGCGTCACCATGGGGGGACCCGCCGGCGCAAGCGTGTCGATCAAGGACGGCCCGGGACGGTTCGACGCCGACGACGTGACCGTGAGGCCAGGAGGCATCGTCACCTGGACGCATCAGGGCGCGGAACCGCATACTGTGAGTCAGGCCGCCGCGGCGGCAAAGGAGTCGCTGTGCATCAACGGGCGAAGCTTCATCGGCAACACGCCGACGATTCGCGCGAAGGTTGGACGCCGGATCCGCTGGTACGTCTTCAACCTCGACCTCGGGATGATGTGGCACAACTTTCACGTGCACGGCCAGCGGTTCCGGGTCGGCGACGAGACCATGGACACGAGAAGCCTCGGTCCGGCAGAGTCGTTCATCGCCGACACCGTGGTTCCGCCGGTCGTCCTGCTGCCGCTCAAGGGCGACTGCGCGGACCACGCATCGCATTGCTGCGGCAAGGAGGGCGAGATTCACCTGCGCGACGTCCCCGGGTTGCTGCCGAGGAACGCGGGGCGCGGACGCGCGGGCGGCGCGGCGGCGGCTGCCGGCGGGCACCCAGGCGGCGGCCACGCCGGCGGCGGACAGACGCCTCACGGCGGCACACATGGCGCCGCGGGCCATGCCCACACGGACTCACACACTCACGGGTCCGATTCCCATTCGCACGATCTCGAATCTCACTCGCATGATCACGGATCCGATTCGCACGGTCACGGCCACGGATCCGATCTCGAGCCCGGGAAGAAGGTGCGCCTCCGCGGCGACTTCCTTGTCCACTGCCACGTCGAGATGCACATGATGGAAGGGATGGCGGCGCTGGTGCGCAGCATCCAGACCATGAGGGTCACCAAGGAGCTCGCGAGTGCGTACTGCTTCGAGCTGCCGCTCCATCATCCCGACGAGTGTCCCGTCGTCGATCTCCACCCGTGCGGAGGCGGCGCCGGCACGTGGGAGCGGCTCCCCGACTCGTCGATCTTCATCGTGCATGCGGCAGTCATGCGGACCGGCAGAGTGCTTCTCTGGGCGGGGACGGCGGAAGTGGGCGATCCGCTCGAGTCCCGGGTGTGGGACCCGGTCACCGGCACGATGACGACGCAGCTGTTCGGCGAGGACCTGTTCTGCGCTGGCCAGACATTCCTGCGCGACGGACGCCTGCTCGTTGGCGGCGGCGCTCCGGCAGGTTCGCTCGACTCGACGCACATCTTCGACCCAGCGACCGAAACGTGGACCAAGGTGAACGACATGCTGCGCGCCCGCTGGTATCCAACCCTGGTACCGCTGGCGGACGGCCGCGTGATGGCGTTCTCCGGGTCGGGCGTATCGGACGTCGAGGTGTATACCACGGCGACGGGCAACTGGACGTTAGTCACCGGCGCCACGCGCAATTTCCCCGAGCTCTATCCCAGCCTCCACGTCGTGCCGAGCGGCCAGATCTTCTATTCGCGCGCCGGCTGGGCGATGGCGGCAACCGGCAACACGAACACCGCGTACCTCTCGCTCACCGGGCCGACGTCCGGGACCTGGAGCGATCTCGGCGCCCTGCAGTTCAACGACCGCCAGGAGGGCACGGCGGTGATCCAGGTCGACACCTCTGCGACGCCTCCTACGGCACGTGTGACGATCGTCGGTGGCGGCGTTTCGGGAGCGGCGACCGTCCGGAACCCGCAGACTGCCGAGACGATCGACCTTACCACACTCGCGCCGCCGCCGGCGTGGACGCGCACGGCAGACATGCACTACCCACGCGTCAACGTGAACGCCGTGCTCCTCCCGGACGGCACCATCTTCGTCGTTGGCGGGCAGCGCGCCGGCAAGTGGAACGCCGATCCGCAGGCGGTGCTTGAATCCGAGCTCTACGATCCTCGAAACGACACCTGGACGCCGATGGCTCCGATGGAACACCCGCGGCAGTACCATTCGATTGCCGTGCTTCTCCCCGACGGCCGCGTGCTTACGGCGGGCGGCGTCGATCCCCGGCCGGGCGTGGTGGAGCGCGACCAGCGCTCGATGGAGGTGTTCAGCCCGCCGTATCTCTTGATGGGTCCCCGCCCTGTGATCACGGCGGCGCCGGCGGCGGTCGCGTACGGCGCAGCCTTCGACATCGACACGCCCGACCCGAATGGCGTGGATTCCGTGGTGCTAATCCGGCCCGGCGCGGTGACCCATCACACCGACGCGGGACAGCGCTACGTGAAGCTGGCAATTACCGGGCGCACCGCCGCGCACGTGAGCGTGCGCGCGCCGGCGAACGGCAATCTTGCGCCGCCCGGGTTCTACATGCTGTTCATCGTGAAGGCGAACGGGGTGCCGTCGGAGGCGGCTTGGCAGCAGCTCGGGTGATCGTGCATGGAACGGCCCTGAAAGGGTGCGCTTCATCAACATCAAGATCGCATGTGGCGGCGTTTCGGGAGCGGCGACCGTCCGGAACCCGCAGACTGCCGAGACGATCGACCTTACCACACTCGCGCCGCCGCCGGCGTGGACGCGCACGGCAGACATGCACTACCCACGCGTCAACGTGAACGCCGTGCTCCTCCCGGACGGCACCATCTTCGTCGTTGGCGGGCAGCGCGCCGGCAAGTGGAACGCCGATCCGCAGACGGTGCTTGAACCCGAGCTCTACGATCCTCGAAATGACACCTGGACGCCGATGGCGCCGATGGAACACCCGCGGCAGTACCATTCGATTGCCGTGCTTCTCCCCGACGGCCGCGTGCTTACGGCGGGCGGCGTCGATCCCCGGCCGGGCGTGGTGGAGCGCGACCAGCGCTCGAGGGAGGTGTTCAGCCCGCCGTATCTCTCGATGGGCACATTCTCAAAAGCCACGGTAGCGCTAAGCCGTTGATGTTACTGAATTGCTTTGGAAATCAGGCGCTTAGAAGCGCCGTGGTGCCCAGGACGGGATCGAACCACCGACACTGCGGTTTTCAGGCTCATTTTTCATGAACATAATCAGACCGGTAGAAAATCAAAACTGTCTAATCAATGGGTATCAATCAGTTACAGTGGATTTGTCTAACCTTGTCCAGTTACTCGTGGATCGATCACCGGCTCGCTCTCAGCGCCTGAACAATGGCCGCAATCATCGTTTCGCATCCGCTTGCCTCGCTCCGCCAATTGCGATGGTGGTTATTGCAAAAGAAGTCCGGCTTATTATCCAAGGCCAATCCCAGCTTACCATTGCATTGCTTATGACCGCTGCTTTCGCGGAGCCACATGGGCCAAGGCCGAGACGATCAGGCTTTCGCGTATCCACTTAGCCATGCGCAGGAGTCTTAGGCAATTCCTCGCCGCCGGACGAAACGTACATGCGCCAAACATATGTCGATAATGCACCCACCGCGAACGCGCTAACAAACATCGCCAAGCGTCCAATTAGCAGCTCGTCTATGGCGCTTCCGTCCTTGAAATACAGGTCAAATAGCTTATCCGCCTTGGCCACCAGGTAGCCCGCCGCGAATGTTGAAATCGCCTTTCCATACTCAGGAAAATGCTTCGCCTCGCTCTTTGATACGGGAGCCATCAGCATTCCGACAACCCAACCGGTCAGTGCTCCTGTAATCACGAGCAAGAGGTTTAGGCTTCGCGAACTTCCGAGCGAAAATACACCTCCGGCGATTACAGGCACCACGACGAACAGCGCAAGCAGGTACCCTATCAACGGACCCCATTTCTTCATATCCGCCTCCCACACTGCCGCCGAACACATTCATTCAATGGTAAGTCGTCCGCGATTGAAACATGTGTTTCCTGAACTTACTGCAACCAAATTTGGCCAGCCGTGGCGCGAAGGCGAGCGGCATCCGGTCGCGTTCCCCTAGAAGGAGAGCTTGGCCAGAAGCCCCAGAGTGAGCGCCCAAGCGCGATGGCTGCGCTGCTACGGAAGTTTGGGCAGTGGGCATTCAGCTTCGCCTTTGCCTTCAAAATTCTCTTCATAGTTCTCAGAGAGACTCATAATCGCGCCGGAAACTTGCATAAGAGCCATGGTGAGCAGGCTCCCACGTTCGTTGAAGATGTCGTTGTGGCCCGCGCTGATATCGATGGGCATCTTGAAAAACCAGAACGGGTCGACTTCATAGTGCTGTAGCCGCGCCGCAAGGTGATAGCGCAGGTGGCAATGGGAACGTGGATCGTTCCTCTGCGGGAGGTCGATTGCGACACTGTTCATTCGCTTGTTGTCGGGCTTAATACTGGGCTCTCGTAAGCAGTGCCAAGGTTGTCCGAAATCGGTCCCTGGTTTCGGAGGACAGTAGGCCCCATTGGGCTCCCGCATGAGCTGGTGCGTCACGAGCGCATCGCTGTTGCCGTCGGTTACACGTCCCCACTTGCCAAGCCGATAGGCATACTTGGTGGCCCAATCCGCCTCTGAGGTGGCGGAAATGAACAGTGGTGCTTGGTAAGGTGTTTTACGGCGGTGAGGTGCTACCGGTCGCTTGCGAAGCTCAGCGCGAATAGCCTCCGCGATCTTGGAATCGGCCGCCAAGTTGAGCAGGAGGAACAAGTCAGGAAAGAGTATTCGCTGGCCCGCCCTATCTCCGCCCACAATGTAGACCTCAGGAAAACCGTCATCACGCAGCAGCTGGAGCAAGGCGACCTCGGTCATTAGGGCCCCCATTGAGTGCCCGACTACGACTAGCGGATTCATGCGGTCGTCAAGTGTCGGGCGTTTCGTGGATTCGACAATTCGGGAGATCGCTCTCTGAAACGCGCCGCCAAGGCCAATGTGTTCGGCAGCACGAAGACGATTGCCGAACGTGCTGAGATTGAGAAGGGGAATCTGGTGTACCAACCCAGTCCCACCCTTCCAGCCAAGATAGATACCTACCACTCTTCTTTTGGCGCCGGCACGTTCCTCCTCGCGCACTGCCAGGTGCATGAGGATTTGCCTGAAGGAGGCAAAATGACTATCGCTCCAGTCCTTGCCGTGGAACCATCCATGGGTGAAGACGACAACTACTGCGCCATTGGGGCTCTCACGCGCCTCATCGATTAGAGCGAGAGCAGTTTGCAGCTGTTCAGGATTCTTTGAAGAGCCATTATCCTCGAATTCGATGAACGCTACGTCGATGGACGCGTGGTCAGACGGGCGCTCTACTCTTTTGGACCATACCTCCTGCTTGTCGACAGGAAATTCCCATGGCAAATGAGGTGACGGACCAGCTGCCGGCGTTTCTTGAGGATATAATCTCGTGTAGAGTGTGAATGCGGAGGCCGCCTGTTCACTTGTCGTCAACACCCGATTTGTATCGGCCCAAACCTGAGGCACGCCCGTACTCAATACAGACAAGATGACACTAAAAATGAAACATCTCATTGTGCGACGATGTGACATATAGCACCTCGCTCGGTGAGCTACACACGACGGAGGTTCGCCTCTTAGCTGAAGCAATAATTGCCAAGGGTGGCGTGATCTGGATAGCGCCGATCTGCCAGCAAATCCGGTGGTTATCACCTCCAGGCTCGCTTAAACCAATGGGGTTGTTCAGCGGATGGCGACGCGAACAGTGGCACTAGCTTTGAGAATGACAACCTGGAGGCTTGGCATCTCGACCTACTCCTTCTCGAGACAATCGAAGGATGGAAGATGGATAGGTTCGAAGTAGACACCCGTGTTGATAGAAAGGCAATACAGATCGTGTCCTTAAGCGTGGTGTAGCTTCTGAATGGCCACCACGAACGCCGACCAGGGCCGGGCTTGCCAGGTTGCCATGGCAGGCAACCCGACGACAAGATTATCGCTGATAGGCGCAATGGTTTCCAGCGTCATGTAACGCGCTCCGCGGTCGCCAGACCCAACATGATCGGGCTGATGACTTGGGTCGCCGTGCTGAACGTCGTGATGCCGTCGGCGTGGGCGTGCAAAATCTACCTGACCGTCTTCTTCGGACCGACACGCTGAGGCTGACTTGGGAATTCCGCTGCCCCCGATGTATCGGATCGGTATCTTCAACGTCGCAATCTAAGGATCGGCGTACCACCAACGTTTTTATGGAGCAGTCGGAACAATCTTATCTTGATCCTTTTAGCAACGAATTTCCGGCGGACGCGGCGGCTTACTTTGACCATGCTCGTTGCTCGCTGGTCTTTCCGCTATTCTTCTTTTTACGAACTCGTTTATGAAGTTGCCATCGGTAAAAGATGGACGGCGGCAGCTCCTAACTGCTGCATCTTTTCGTCCTTTACGTAGACACCTGCCGCACGGTGGTATGCGACCGCCACTGTAGCGCAGGCGTCAATGACGAAGTCTCCAATCCGGTCGCCTTTCTAGCGATCTAACATCATTTGCGTCGCTGCCTGAGACGTCGCCTCCGCAATCCGACCATCATCCAAGTCAGGGCTGGGCTAAACCTAATTCGGCTGGCTGGCATTTTCTTGCAGGTCCTCAACGGCCGATAGAACTGAGGCTTTCGCATTTCATCTGCTTCAAGATAGCTTTTCAGGAAACGACGCGCCCTGGCTTCAAGGTGTTTGCGGTCCAGTCTGATTTTGCTTCTACGCTGACGATCCTCGGATTTGAACCAACCAAACATCACACTCTCCGTGCATCATGGCTTAAGGGACGAACCGATACTCGTGGTCATCCAAGACGATGAACGTCACTGGTCCGGTCGCATTCTCAGGCACGTAAATATCGGCCCACAACTCGCCGTCACCGGCTAATCGGCCGTCGGGTGGATGTCCGGCTCACCTATCGGGCGGTCGAGATCTTCCAGGATCACGATGGTGACAGCCACCGGATCCGCCACCAAGCACAAGTTTTGATTTGACAGCGGGGCACCAAAAAACCATGATTTCGTGTGCCGCCAACCTTATCTGAAGACTGCAGCTGAAAGCCGTCGCCACCACCGGGATTCCTGATGGGGGAGAGAATAATGGCAATCTGGTGTAGGTGCATCTTTATCCTTCTGGTTGCGCTCGCCACCACATCGGCCGCGACGGCGCTGGACGCGTCGCCCGTTCGGATGCGAGGCGAGATCGTCGGTGTCCATGGCCAGTCCCTGTCGATTCGGACGCGCGACGGAAGAACTGTACGGGTAGAATTAACCTCCGACGCCAAGGTCGTCTTCGTGGTCCCGGCTAAGTTGGAGACGGTTGCGCCGGGCACCTTCGTCAGCACCATCGCAATCCCTCGATCAGATAGCAGGCTGACCGCGCTCTCCGTAATAGTCCACCCGAAGGAGATGAGCGGCGCCGGCGAAGGGCAGCACCCTTGGGACCTAACGAAGGAGACCACCATAACGAATGGTACTGTGCGACGTGCCGAGGCTAACGCGGGTGGTTACGTCCTCACGCTTCGCTACCATGACCGCGAGAAGACAGTGGTAGCTCCATCCGACACGTCTGTCGTGATTTTGGAGTCCGGAGACACAGGAGGTCTACGACTTGGCCGCCATGTGTTCATGCCTGCTGCGTCGCAGCGGCCAGACGGCACCTTTTCGACCACGCTTATTGCTATCGGCAAGGACCTCGTGCCGCCGATGTAGAGCGATGATGTACAACACAACGTAGGCTTACCGTGGGTCGTTTCTATCGAAACCTCTCTCACAGGGGAGCGTCATCGTGGTTTCAAAAAGCACAGTGCGCAAAATCTCATGGCTGACTGGCGGCTTCATATTCGCAGGCGTTTTGTTGGCCATAATGGCGCCATCGGCCGCCGCTGACGAGTATAACATCTGCCATAAGTTGCTGGAGCCAATCTGGAAGCCGCCGACGCATCGTGAAGTTAGTAAATGTACCCAGACCTTGGCCAAGTGCGTTGTTGCACCTCATTGCTGCCTTCCCGCCTGTCAACTCTTTCCCGACTGCGTCATAATTGAAACAGTGATCGAGACCGGGGGCCGCTGGCAAGATGTTCAATGTGAGTTACTGCCGGTCAACAAAATCATTGACTTGGCCGTACGAGGAACGTTGCGGCTTCCGCTTCCAGTGCAAACAAAGGATGCCGCTTGGCTGCATATCCAGGTGCTCAAGGATCGGGCGGTCCCCATCCCACAAAGCGTGCGGAATCTTGCCAATGAAATAATGGCGTCCTCCCCGCTCATTGATGGGTTGCCTAGATTCGACCAATCGCACGTAGGAAAGGCAAAGCTATTGGCCGAGAGCAGCTCGACAGCTGGGATCTATTTGCCAGCTAGATACAATAAAGCTGCAATCACGCTCGACAATCTTATCATAATAAAGGATGACCGTCTAAACGCCTTGTTGACCGCACCAGCGTTCACAGTCGCCAATCTCACGAAAGGTGCATCAGGAGCTGCGCCTGAAGCATTCGTCCGCGCATTCTTACTTTTGCTACATGAACTGATTCATGTGCGCCAGTATGACCAATTGGGCATTGACACCTTCGTTGCGAACTATTTTCTGGAAACTCTCATGTTCGGTTACGGCGACGATAGCTTCGAGAGTGAAGCATACATGCTCAACGAAACTCTCTCGAAACGCCTTGGCTACGCTGCTACACCGGCACCACCACCACCACCACCACCACCACCACCGCCACCGCCACCGCCGGATCTTTCCCGTTTGTGCCGCAGTAAGCCTTGGATGCCGCAGTGCCCCTGATCGTCCAACGTACGCATCCGGCCAGCGCCCCAGACCGTTGCGATCCAGACCGCACCCGTCGGATCTTTTGCGCCAAACGCGTTTGGGCTCTACGATGTGCACGGCAACGTCTGGGAGTGGGTGGAAGATAGTTGGCACGAGAACTATAAAGGTGCACCAGCAGACGGGTCAGCATAGCTGCTTCAGGACGCCGATCCAACCTATCGCGTTATACGAGGCGGCTCCGGGCACAATGAGACCGAGCTCGTGCGCTCCGCCATCCGCTTCAAGCGCCACCGCAAAGTTCAGTTCGACACTCTAGGTTTCACAGTGGCCAGGACCATGAGATATTAAATTCCTGAAAGGCAACACTTCGCCCTTCTAAGGTCCGGCACGCAGGTTGGCCCAACGGGCCTCGAGCTCGGCAAGCGCCTCGGCATGACGTCGCTTGCTGCGTTAGCGAAAACCGCCACGCCCGTGTCGCTTCACGATCGCGATATTGCCGAGGATCGCATTGTCTCTGAGTGAGTAGAGCATCGCCGCATGTTGCGTTCTGAGCCCGAGCAAGGACTTGATCTCGACGGCGAGAGCGAGCTTTTGACCATCAGGCGAGAGTTGTCCGGACTCGATTTGGCACTTCTTCGTGTTTACCGCTGATGACACCGAAGGAAGGATGATGCCCCAACGATCTCGTGCATCCACGGTGCGACGCCTGCCGGCGAGAAGCTCTTCAATAGGCTGAAGACGACGTGTCTCGTCTGACAGGTACTGGAAATGAACAGAGAGACCCAAGAGGGCGCAGGTCTTGAGATCATCCGGATGGGTAGCGGCACCGCTCCACTGGCAGTACTTCGCCTCGATTGGCGCGCAGAACTTCCCGTAAGCGGAGCGGATGCCCTCATCTGCTAGGAAAATAGCGCCGGACAGATTGCTCGAGACCAAATGCTCCGCCAGCACGCGTTTGCCGCTGACGGACGATGTCCGAAGCTCGCTGGGCAGCACGCGCTTGCCTGTGACCGCGCAGGCTTGAAGGACGTCTGGTGCGACGATCCGTCCCGTCTTGGCGCAGCGTTCGGCCTCACGCGGCAGCAAGGTGCGTTTGGTTTCTTGGCAGCGGACAAATTCCCGGCCATGTCCGCGCTTGCCGGAGACTACGGAGGACGCCTCTTGATCAAGCCGATAGAGCTTGCCCGAAACCTCGCTTTCGCCAAGGTGCTCCGAGAGTACATCGGTGCTTGTGAAAGCGCATTGCCCAAAATGGGCAGGCTCTCCCTTCTTGTCGGTGATGGTGCAGGATTTGAGCAATGTCCGGTCAACGACAGCATTCGTGATGTCGGACATGCCAGCTTCGTCAACGAGGAGCGACTTCCCAGAAAGCGAACAGCGAAGGAGATGTTCAGGCAATCCATAACGTCCACTCACCTCCGAGCGCGCCAACCGGTGCTTTAGCGCGCGCACGCCCGACAGTTCACAGGCGGCGAGGCAGTCGGCAGGCACCTCTACACGCGTCAGCGCGCATGGCTCCAGCGCGGGCGCAGTGTCGATCCGATCGGCGGAAGGCGTGACGGCGAGGTCGCTCTCATATGATGCGCCATCCAGCTGGTATCGTACCTTTAGATTTACCCGCCGGCTCACCAGCCCGTCCAAGGCCACAAGTGTTGTGTCAATCTGCGGCGTGAATTCATCTTCCAGCTTCTTGCGCTTCCGAGCATCTTTACCGGCCGACCTCAGTTCAGTGTCGCGCCGCTCGAGATAGAAGCGGTTAAATTCAACGATGTTTGGGTCGCGATTGGCTTCATCCAGAACGAGATTTGAATTGAGACCAGCGACCGCGGGCTGCTGAAGTAGATCCGACATAGCGTCGAGCGTAGCGGCCGCCTGAGTGTGCTCGACTGGATTGCAGGTAATCGTCACGATGCGCTCGTAACTGTCATGGGCAGTTGTCGCGCGTACGCGGGCAATAGCATTACCTTCGAACCCGCGCTGCACGCTCTGGATTGTCACCTCCGGCTTCGTTCCCCTAAAGCCAGACACCCACTCGTCGACAAGCTCCTCTATCCGCTGCCGCGGCTCATGATCGGTATCCTGAACGTCATGAAGGCCGGAAGCCGTGACGCGATCAATAAGGCGAAGAAAGGCGGGACTCCCTGGCCTATAGAGCGGTGCCTTTGCGTAATCAGACCCGGCATCCTCTGTGAGGCGCGCCAATTCTGGCCCACCCTTGCCTGTGATGCGCAAAACACCAGGAGCGATATCGTTGACGGTTCCGCCGAGACTTGTGAAGGCCGCACGGACGAATGGCTCGAGATCCATGGAAGGCTTGATCTTTTCGAGCGTCGGCGTCTGGGGGCCGACATAGCCGTAGCCATCCTGCGACCCTAGCGTTTGTTCGATATTCTCTTTCTCTTCTTCGAGGGTCTTCTTGGCAGCTTCGATACTGCGGGCGATCCTCTCTGCGGCAGCTTTCATGTCGCGGCCAGCAAGTGCCGCAACCACAAGCTCGCGTATCTTTTCGTCGAAACCGGCACCCTCTTCCTCATCGGCAACGCCCGATGCCTCAAGCAAGGACTCGATATCGCCGATGGCATCGGTCGCCATCTGCAACTTGGTCATCAGACGGCCGACAATATATTCCTCGAAGGTGCCGGCGAGCATCACATTGTAGATGATTACGTTCTTATGCTGAGAGCCGAGGCGCTGAACGCGACCGATACGCTGCTCCACGATCATTGGATTCCAAGGCAGATCGAAATTGATCAACACGTTGGCAATCTGAAGATTGACGCCTTCCGAGCCAGCTTCGGTTGAAACAATCGCACGGATTTCAGGCGGATCGGCACGGAAACGAGCTATGGTCTCTTGGTTGCGTTGGCCGGATGATCCGTTGATGATGCCGACCTTGAGGCCGAGCTCCTCGAGAAACACTTGGATCGTGGTCTGAGTTTCACGGCGCCCAGTAAATACGACCATACGCCAGCCGGTCGGATTTTCCCGCTTGAGCAACGAAACGAGTTGACGCAGCCCTTCAAGCTTCGCGCTCGTCTTCATGGGTGTGACAATGGCTTTGACAGTCTCCGCAAGCTCCATCGGCACCGTCTCGTTGCGAGCCATAGTCTGAAGCTGGGCCATAAGCGCATGCGGGCTGCTGGTCAGCGCTTGGAGAATGCTTATCTGCGCTAGCCGATTTAGCTTCTGGATAGGCTTGGCGATGGCCTCGATAAGGGCAAGCTCCTCGGCAGAAGGTTCAACCTTGTGCAGCTGAATTTTCCGCTCGGGAAAATCCAGATTGGCATCGCCGCGCCGCACGCGCGACATATAACCATAAACGATCTTTCGAAACTCCTCCCGCGCTTCGGGTTTGAGGACGCGTGCATTCTCGCGCTTGTCGTCGATGAACCGGCGGGCGAACATACCTTCATTACCGAAGGGGTTTTCGTGACCGCGCGCAACTGTAAGCAGATCGACCAGTGAATAGAGGTCCCAGAGCCGATTTTGAATCGGCGTGGCCGTTAGCATCAGCACGTAGCGGAAGCGGCGCTGCTGAAGAGCTCGATGAAAGATTTTTGCGACCCGAGGTGTGGGATCGACACCGTAGAGATTGCGAAGCTTATGGGCTTCGTCCAGCACCAGCATGTCGAAGCGGTCGTCGGGAATCTTTTCCAAATGCGACCGCGCCGAATGATAGGTCGTGATGACGGCACCTACGTCGTCAGGTTCGGCGGAAACAAGTTTGCTTCCGGTGACAACCTCACCCAGGATATCGAACTTCGTCTCAAGCTCATCCTTCCACTGAGGGCCGAGTAATTTGGGAGCGACAATCAGGATCTTGGCAACGCGGTTTCGGGCGATAAGCTCGCTCGCAACAAGGCCCGCCGATACCGTTTTGCCGAGACCGACATCGTCCGCGAGAAGGGTAACCGGGAGGCGCCGGCAAAAGGTAATGAGGTTTTGGACCTGGTGGTGGAAGGGATCGAGGCGTTCCTTCCAGCGGAACTCCGATTTAAAATCGTCTCGGCTCTCAATCACGATCGGGTCGGTCAGCCCCCATTCCAGCGCGGCCCGATACACGACATAGTCTTCTGGCGATTTCGCTCGCCGCAAAATCTTGGTCTGTAGCCCCTGCGCCGACGCCATGGCACCCGCCCCTTTGCAACCAGAGTGACGCTAGGCGCGGGCCGCGGCAAGCCCTTCTTTGCTAAACTCCCCAAGGACTCAAATCAGCACGCCGTACGGCCTCGTCCACGGGGTGTCAGCGCGGTCCGGCTGTCCACTCGGTGACCCGCGGGCTACTCAGCTTCTGAGGCTCGGCGGCAGCTCGACCACGATGAGTGTCGAGTAGGTCGCGCACCCCGTATAGATGCCCACCGACCTTGAACAAGGCCGCACAGGAGTGCCTAAATGTCTCGAAATGAGCGCTTACAGCATTTTAGTATTTCGCATTGATTTCGATTGTGCGGAAAGATCGAGATGCAGCGCGTTATGCCGACTACAGCGTGATCGTCTGTGCCAGTTCAAGGTAACGACAGAACGCATTCGCCAGTTGCATCTGGCGCGGTGTTTTGCATTCGGCCTCAAAGATAGCCGGAGACGCGACCATGATCGCGAGACATTTGGCACGGGAAATCGCAACGTTCAGGCGATTGGCACTGTAGAGAAATTCCATTCCGCGCGGAGCATCGGCGTGGGATGATGTCGCAAGAGAATAAATCGCGATGGCGGCCTCTTGCCCCTGGAATTTGTCAACGGTGCCGACATGCGCACCGAGAATGCGCTGCTGAATTTCAAAAACCTGCGCGTTGTACGGAGCGATGATAATAATGTCGGAAAGCTCCAGCGCTTTCGTTTTGCTGTCCCTGTCTGTCCACTGCGTTCCTGAAGACAGCAAGGAGGTCACGATCCGCGCAATGGCTTCGGCCTCTTCAATCGAACTGGATTGATTGCCGGTGTGAGAAACCGGCACGTACCGAAGCCCAGTTCCGAGGAACACCCCGGTCGAGGTCACGTTCTGCTGCGCGCATTTTGGCACTGCGTGCAGTTTTCTGTCGTAAAACAGCTCCGAATTGAAGGCGGTAATCGCCGGATGCATCCGCCAGGTCTCTTCTAGAAAAAGACCCTGATCAGGAGCAATCGTCTGACGACCGGCGAGGATGTGATGAAGCGCGGATACGCCGGTCCCGTCCGGATGCGATCCCTGCATGGGCTGGTCCAACTGCTGGGGATCGCCCAACAGGATGACCTGGGGAGCGGCCTGCGAAACGGCCAGGACATTGGCCAGCGACATTTGCGCGGCTTCATCGACGAAGAGAACGTCAACGCTGTTCGCCACATCCTCGCGCGCCCAGAAGAATGACGTGCCGCCCAGGATAGCGATTTCGCCGGAGCTGATCGCCGCAACTGCCTTAGGATTATCAGGATAAATACGCACGTGAGCGGTTTCAGAGTCTTTGTCCGCGCATCGATGCCCGGCCTTGACGGCCTGTCCCGCTGCCAGTGCCACTTCGATCGCCTTGTTGATCAGATTGCGAATGACCTTGTGGCTATTGGCGGTGACGCCGATGCGCTTGCCGTCTTTGAGCAGGCGGCAAATCATGTGCGCACCGGTGAAGGACTTGCCGGTGCCGGGCGGCCCCTGGATCGGTAGTATACCGCCTGAAAGCGCAGGAGTGATCCGCAGCGCATCCTCCAGGGTCGTTTCACTTTCGATGTGCAGCAGCGCGGAACCAAGCCGCGGAGCCAATCGAAGCAGAAGGTCACGGGCCGCCTGATATTCCCCCACGCCCTCGATGCCGTGTTCAGCGACGTAGGTGCCAAGGCGCAGAAGCGATTCCTGCTGCTCCTTGGTTGGAATATGCGTGTGCTCGAAGACGGCGTCCGGATGGATATCCGCCGTCTTCTTGGACTTCTTGATATCGATAGTGAGGTCATCCTGTGAGATGGCGGCGGCTGACCCGAATTTCTCTCCTCCCAGGGCATGTAAGTCGGCTTCGGCGCGAATATCGGTATCCTGCGGAGCAAACCTATACCGATCTGTGGGTATGCCCTGTTTGCTTCGTTCTACCGTCCTCACGAATTCCAGCGCGCTGAGGCCCGCCTTTTCATCAAGCAGCTCTTCGGGTGTCAGCGCCGCCAACCGGAAATACTCCCACCAGATCGCTTTCTCCTCCCGCCGGTGCCAGTCGAGCGAATGCGCCAGAATAAAGCGACCATGCTGCTCCGGCGTGCGTTCGACAGGGTCGATCGGAACATCGTGCGTCAGCCGCTCGATCAGCTCGTTGATGCGCGCTTCATGCTCGGCAATATCGTCGCTTGGACCATCGCTGCCAGGTGCAGGCCGATCAATCGCGGCACCATCTGCAATCGCCTGCGCGCGCAAATGCTCCAGCCAATCCCGCAAAGCCGCCGTGGAATTGCAGTCGTCCTGATTGTACGCGGCCACGGCCTGGCGTGCCGCCTCATCGATCGACTGGGCGTCGGCCAGTTCCAGACCCGCCTGAATAGCCGCCAGCGCTACGTTTGCATCTTGGAGAGGCATCATGCGCGTAAAGGCGTAAAATGGCTCTAGTTTCTTGATCGAGTAGCTCTCGACGCTTGCCCTGATCGCATTGCGCACGACGGCATAGAGATCAACCATAACCTTGCGGCGCAGAAGATCATCCACCTCGGCTTGCCGCGTGGCATAGCGCCCCATAAGGCGCTTCAACGCGCCGGGTTCATAGGGCGCGTAGTGGTAGACGTGCATGTCCGGGAACTCGGAGCGTCTCGCCGAGAGAAAGTCCATAAAGGTCTCAAAGATCACTTTTTCGGATGCTCGGTCGAACGCCCACTGCGCTTCGTAATTGTCGCTGCCCGCCGCGTCGCGGTAGCGATAGCCGAACAGGTATTCGAAACCCCCATCGCCGATGAACGGGTCGCCCTCGATATCAAAGAAGACATCGCCCGGAGACGGTGGAGGCAAAAGGCAAAGGCCCGTTCCAGGGACAATATCGAGCAGTTCGTGGCGCAAAGTGCCGGTCTCGCGCGCTTCGACCTGAACACGCGCCTGGTCCCGCGCCTTGGCGTAGCTGGCAACAGAACCCCGCTTCGGCTTCCATGCCAGGGGCACCGGCATTTCAGAGAGCGCCTTGGTCGTCGCGATCCCATTGGTGCGCAGCTCATTCATCTGTAATGCGGTCACGTTGGCCACCAGACAGAGATGGTCATCGGCGCGCCTGCGCGCGTCGCATTGCGGCTCCCAGCGACACACGTCGCAATGGATCTTCGGATCAGGATAGACGATGTTGGCAGGGTCGGTGCCGCTGTCCACCGCCGTCTGGGCGGCGCACTGCGCCTTACGAAAGAACGCCATATAATCGGCAACACGGAATTGCTGCGGATGAAAGTCGGACCACGGCGCTACGACGTAGACGAACTCCGGCTCGACGCCCTGCATAGCAGCGAGGAGCTGCGCGTAGAGGCATAGCTGCAAGACGGTGCCGCCCTTAGTTTCGCGGGCAAGCTTGGTATCGATAATCTCGTAGGACCAGTCCCCGAAGTCACTCGGTGTTTCCACCCGCCGCAGAATGTCCGCGCGTCCCACCCAGTCCCCGTCACGCACGGCTGCCTGGACGATGATTGCGTGACCAGCCTGCATCGCCTCGCGCGTTTGGGCCACGGCCTCATCCGTAACATCGACGCCCTCGATCAGGAACGGCTCGAAGCCGTTAGCCCTCAGGTGACAGAGGAAGGCCTGTTCGTGCTTCTGGCCGCGCTCGCGCAATATGTCGAGGAGCGGGTCCCAGCGCGCGGGTTTAGGCAGCAAACCCTGTGCGACCTTGAGATCGACGCTGGTCAAATGCGCGCAATAGAGATTGCCCACGAGATCGTGGGCACTGAGCACTAAAGCGGTGCCGACTTTTTGCATGATCCAAGCCCCTCAAAGGCGCGAAGGCAATCGGACACGCGCCCACGCTTGGCCACGCCCGATTATACACTCAACCTACAGATGCCTCGCAACCCCCAGTCCATTGACGATTACGGAGGAGTATATTGGGGCTCCCTTGATTCGCTAGCGGACTCCCAGATGCGTTACGGCCAACCGAGCTGCTTTTCAATAAAATTGGCATGCACGACGTCATGTACCGCCAAGAGCAGAGTGCCACGGCAGCGCCCGCTGGTATCAACGATAACGTTCTTCTCAACACGCCCACCGAGGACCAAGTCGAAGAGTTAGCAGAGAGATACCGCCTCAACGTTCCGGTTCTCGATCGCGCCAACGCCGAGGCTGAGCACTCCGAAGGGCCTGTTACAGTCTACGACTACTTTTCGCGCGACTATGGTGGGAGAGGTGGGCGCCGCACGGTACCGGACAGCATCATTGAACTGACCGTTCCCTAGACGATGAGCGCCTTGCGAGGCGTCAGGGTGACGCCAGTGATGCGTGGACGCACGGACAGGCAATCTAGAAGGCCATCGAGGAAGCTGAGGCCAGGAGGAGGCGACGCCGGGTGGATCCTCTCTAAGAACATCCTGTTCATCAGTGCCTGGCTCTCTTGGTCTCCGCCCTGCGGAAGAAGAGGGATGCGAACTGGCAGTACACTCGCTGGGCGCGTGGTGACTCAGTAGCGGTCCCGAATAAACAAGAAGCCGCTTGTCGAACCGCTTTGTCTTACCGATCACATTGTCGGGAGTAGACGTCCAGGAGGACGGAAAAAACACCGTTTGAAAAACCGTCTTAGTTCGGCCTTCTCAAACGGTTTTTCTCGCTAAGTCCTTGCGAGGCTTGGTGGGCGCACCAGGGCTCGAACCTGGGACCCGCTGATTACAGAGTCCTCAGTCGTCCGATTTGCACTCCGAAGTCGCCGATTGCCGCACCGGTCAAGGCATCAAGCTTCCTGAAGAGCGGATTTCGCGTACACGTTGAACAGAACGATCGAGCCAAAGGTCTCGCGTATTCGAGAGTACCGCCTCCAACACATGCTCAAGCGTAACACCGACAAGCTCGCCCGCGCTAAAGCACGGCCCGATCCCGCCCAATGGGGCGAGGACGAAGTAATGACTCTGGTCGAGGCTGCTGTTGTGTTTTTTCCGGAAGGGCCATTGACGTTATCATCTTTGCGCAAGGCCGCGGCCGCTGGGATTCTTGAAATCGCCAAAGTGGCAGGTAAGCATTTGACCACGCCTCGTGCCATCCGCAAATTGGTCAAACCGTCATGCCGGGCCGCAAAGCCAAGCCGCCACGACTCTGGTTCCGAGAAGACGAAGGATGCTGGGTCATCCTCGATCGATCAGAGGGAAAGCGACGGCAAATCCGCACAGGTTGCAGCCGCGACGATGTTGATGGCGCTGCGAAAGCGCTCGAAACCTACATCGGCCGACGGCACACAACCACAGTCGGCGCAACTGACCCTAGCGTCCTCGCCATAGCCGACGTCCTTACAGCTTACGAGATATCCAAACGGCCCAAGGACAAGAATGACGAGCGAGCCTGGGCGCAGCACGATCTGCTGCTCATCCGGCTTCTCGATCTTAATGGCTTCTTCGGTGACAAGACGGTGAGCAAGCTCAAGGCCCAGCTGTGCCGCGACTTCGTGGACTGGTCCACCGGCGCGCCGAATGAAAACAACAGGCAGGCCGGGATTAAGCCACGTCAGGGCAAAGTTTCCGATCAAACCGCCAGGCGCCGGCTTGAGGATTTGCGGGCTGCCGTTAACGCGTACCATGCGGAGCACACGCTGAGCGTCGTTCCGAAGATTACGTTACCTCCTAAGGCGGAAGGCCGCCACCGCTGGCTGACGCGCAACGAAGCCGCGCGTCTGCTCGGTGCCGCGATTGGCTACGTATGGGATAACGAGCTAAACTCCTGGAAACGAAAGGAAGACGGCAAGCTATTGCGCCGCGAGCGCTGGATCATTCGGCGACGCTATCCGGCCGCCCGCTTCTGCCTGATTGGCGTTTACAGCGCGCGACGTGAGGAAACGATTCGGCGCACGCAATGGCTCCCCACCACCACGCATCCCTGGATGAACCTTGATGCCATGATCTATCAGGGCAAAGGCGCACTAGAGCGGTCAACCAAGAAGCGACGACCGCCAGCAAAGATCGCCAGCCGTCTGCGCCCTCACCTGGTCCGCTGGCGCAAATTAGATCAAACGCGATCGGCCGAGCTGCGCGCGGCCGGCATTTTCGAGAACGGCGAACAAATCCGGTTTGTGGTCAACCGCATCAACGACGGTCAGCCTCTTGCCGGCAAGATCAGGTCAGCCTGGGAAGGTATTCTGCAGGACGCGGGGCTTGGCGAAGATGTTGTCCGGCATTCGCTGCGCCACACAGCAGCAACATGGCTGATGCAGGCCGGCGTCGATATGTGGGAAGCTGCTGGCTGGCTTGGAATGACGGTAGAGCAGCTAGAGGCCAACTACGGCCATCACCATCCGGATTTCCAAGAAGAGGTGGCGGAAGCGTTTGGCAGTCGCGGCCGCGCCTAGAATGGCTTTGTGCCCACAACCAGCGACGCTGCTGGATGCGAATCTCGCTGCGCTCCAGTCTCATCGCCAATTTCGACTTCCAACTTTGCCGTCGATTCGGACGCGCGCCGTTCGGCCGAGTTACGCGCAGCAGGGTTGATCAAGGAAGGCAAGGAGATCCCTTTCGTCATCAATCGCATGTATGATGGCCAGCCTCTCGCCGGCAAGATTCGCTCCGCTGGGACGGCATCCTTGAGGATGCAGGTGAGGACGTGGTGCGGCACTCGCTCCGGCATACCGCGGCTACGCGGCAAGTGCAGGCAGGCACCGACCTGTGGGAAGCTGCTGGATGGCTCGGCGTGACCGTCGAGCAAGTCCGCGCAAAACTACGGCAACCTCCATCCCGACTTCCAAGAAGGAGGAGGCAGAGGCCTTCGGACGGCGCTAGACATCCCGCCAGTCGATGATCGTTGCTCCGCGCATAGTCGATACGCGGTCATTGCCCTGCGAGTTCGATTATCTCGACCGGCGTTCCCGGGCGTCGTCTTCGACATCCCACTGGACCTGTTTAGGGGATCTGGCTGCCAGCAGCAATAGAGAGGAATTGCCTCAATCGGGGCCGTATAAGCGTATAAGGAGTTCAATTCGTTGCGCATTTCGTTGCGCGGCCAGAACATCGAAATTATAAGTCATTGAATAAATGGTCGGAGTGGCAGGATTCGAACCTGCGACCCCTGCGTCCCGAACGCAGTGCTCTACCGGGCTGAGCCACACTCCGACTTGGAACGCGGCTTATAGCCTTGGGTTTCGGCGACCGCAAGCAGCCGAATTAAGGAAATTAATCACAGTGAATGTTGGCCTGAAAACCCAGATTCTGCCTGCCGGCGAGGCCGCCGTGGCGGCTGCCGCGCGTGCACTTTCAGAAGGCGGGCTGGTGGCGTTCCCGACCGAGACGGTCTACGGCCTCGGCGCCGATGCCACCAATCCGGCCGCGATCGCCCGCCTCTACCAGGCCAAGGGCCGGCCCGCCTTCAACCCGCTGATCGCCCATGTCGGCGATCTCGCCGCCGCGCGGCAGATCGCCCGGTTTGATGCGGCTGCGACGGCGCTTGCCGAAGCGTTCTGGCCCGGCCCGCTGACGCTGGTGCTGCCGAAGACGGAAGGTTGCGCAGTCGCCGATCTCGCCATGGCCGGCCTCGATACGGTCGCGGTCCGCATTCCGGCCCACAGGATCGCGCGCGACATCCTGCGTGAGTTCGGCGGCCCGGTGGTGGCGCCATCCGCGAACATCTCGGGCCATGTCTCGCCTACCACGGCCCTTCATGTGCAGAGCGACCTCGCGGGGCGGATCGACCTGATCGTCGATGCCGGCGCGGTCGAGGTCGGCGTCGAATCGACCATCGTCGGCTGCCTTGACGCGCCGATGCTGCTGCGCCCCGGCGGCCTGCCCCGCGCCGAGATCGAGCGCGTGCTGGGCCGCGCGCTGGTGCAGCCGCCGGCGGACACCGAGAGCGAAAGCGGCCAGCCGCTGGCGCCGGGCATGCTGGCCTCGCACTACGCGCCGCGCGCGCGTGTCCGGCTCAATGCTGTTGCGCTCGAGCCGGGCGAAGCATTGCTCGCGTTTGGCCTCGGAGCAATTTCGGGAATTGACGCCGCCTCTCACGTGATGAATCTGTCGGAGCGCGGCGATCTCGACGAGGCCGCCGCCAATTTGTTCGGCCATCTTCGCGCGCTCGACAGCAAAGGCGCGCGCACCATCGCGGTGATGCCAATTCCCGACGAAGGATTGGGCGAAGCCATCAACGACCGGCTGCGCCGCGCAGCGGTGGGGCGGGAATGAAAGAGAAGAAAATGAATATCGTTCAGGGTTCCATGCCACCGCTTCCCGCCGAGCTGATCGCAAAGTTTCGCGCCATCGTCGGCGACAAATATGCGGTGACCGATGCCGCCGATATTGCGCCCTACGTCACCGAGGAACGCGACCTGTTCCACGGCCGCTCGCCGCTGGTGCTGCGACCGGGCTCGACGGCAGAAGTGTCCGCGATCTGCAAGCTTGCCAGCGAACACAAAATCGCGCTGGTGCCGCAGGGTGGCAACACCGGGCTGGTCGGCGGGCAGACCCCGCACAATGGCGAGGTCGTCGTCTCGCTGCGGCGGCTGGACAAAATTCGCGAGATCGATCCCGCCTCCAACACCATGACGTGCGAGGCCGGCGTGGTGCTGCAGATCGCCCAAGCTCGCGCGGCCGAAGTCGATCGCCTGTTCCCGCTCTCGCTCGGTGCGGAAGGAAGCTGCACCATCGGCGGCAATCTCTCCACCAATGCCGGCGGCACGGCGGCGCTGGCGTATGGCGTGGCGCGCGAGATGGCGCTCGGGCTGGAAGTCGTGCTGGCGGACGGCCGGATCCTGAACGGATTGTCCAAACTGAAAAAGGACAATACCGGCTACGATTTGCGCAACCTCTTCATCGGCGCCGAGGGCACGCTCGGCATCATCACCGCGGCGACGCTAAAGCTGTTTCCGAAGCCGCACGCGGTGGAGACCGCCTATATCGGCCTCCAATCGCCGGCGCAGGCATTGAAGCTGTTATCGATCGCGCAGAATGAGGCCGCCGGCAGCCTGACCAGCTTCGAATTGCTGGCCGACATCGCCGTCGATTTCAGCCTGCGTCACGGCATCGACATCCGCGATCCGCTCTCGACCAAGCACCCCTGGTACGTGCTGATGGAATTGTCGTCCTCGCGCGACGACGCGCGTGACGCGCTGGAAGCGATCCTCGCCAAAGGCATGGAGGAAGGCATCGTCGATGATGCCGTGATCGCGGTGAATCTCTCGCAGCGCGCCGCGTTCTGGAAACTGCGCGATGAAATGTCGGCCGCGCAGAAGCCGGAAGGTGGCTCGATCAAGCACGACATCTCGGTGCCGGTCGCGGCGGTGCCCGCCTTCATCGAGGAAGCCAACGCGGCCGTTGTAAAACTCATTCCGGGCTCGCGGCCGGTGCCGTTCGGCCATCTCGGAGACGGCAACATCCACTACAATGTCAGCCAGCCGATCGGCGGCAACACCGCCGATTTCATGTCGCGCTGGCATGAGGTCAACGAGGTGGTATTCGAAATCGTGCTGCGGATGGGCGGATCGATTTCCGCCGAGCACGGCATCGGCGTGCTCAAGCGCGACGAACTGCCCGACGTCAAGGACAAGGTCGCGATCGAACTGATGCGCGGCATCAAGTCGATGCTCGACCCGCTCGGCATCATGAACCCGGGCAAGGTGCTGTGACAGTATCAGCGACGAAGCCCGTGCCTGCGCTCGCCATCACCGACATCGCGGATGCCGACGTCGCGGCCGTGATCGCGCTGTGGCAGGCCTGCGGCCTGACGCGGCCCTGGAACGACCCCGCCAGCGATATCGCGCTCGCTCGCCGCGGACCGCACTCCACGGTGCTGATCGGCCGCGACGGTGGCGCAATCGTTGCCACCGCCATGGTCGGCCATGACGGCCATCGCGGCTGGGTGTATTACGTTGCCGCCGATCCCAAGCTCCGCGCGCGAGGCTATGGCCGCGCCATCATGAATGGAGCCGAGGACTGGCTGCGCGCAGCCGGCATTCCGAAACTGCAATTGATGGTTCGGCGCGAAAACTTGGACGTCGCCGCATTCTACGAGTCGATCGGCTACGAAGAAGCCCAGACCGTCGTGTTCGCCAAATGGCTCGATGGCCGCGCGCCGACGCGGTGAGCTGAAGGATTGCCATGAGCCTCGCAGATCGTGTCCGCGTCAAGAACGTCCGCGTGCTCTCCGACCGGCACTATCGGTTGGAGGAAGTCGAGTTCGATTATCGACGCGGCAACGGCGAATGGCAGACGATGAAGCGGGAGGTTTTCGACCGCGGTCACGCCGCCACTCTGTTGGCGTACAATGTCGCAAGCCGCACCGTCGTGCTGACGCGGCAGTTCCGCCTGCCGCCCTATCGGGCCGGTCACGACGATCTCATGATCGAGGCCGCCGCCGGCATGCTCGACGACGAGACTCCCGAAAATCGGATTCGTGCGGAGGTGGAGGAGGAAATCGGCTATCGACTACACGATGTGCGCAAGGTGTTCGAGGCCTTCATGAGCCCGGGCTCGGTCACCGAGAAGCTGCACTTCTTCGTCGCCGAATACGAAGCTGCGATGCGGGTCGGCGACGGCGGCGGATTGGCCGACGAAGGCGAGGACATCGAGGTGCTGGAATTGCCGATCGACCAGGCACTCGCGATGATATCGGACGGCCGCATCGTCGACGCCAAGACCATCATGCTGCTGCAATACGCAGCGCTGAGTATTTTTCGGTGATTAGCTCTATCGTTTCGTCGTCCCTGCGAACGCAGGGACCCATAACCCCAAATGTCCATTGTGAGTGGGAGCGTGGCCCCGGCGTTGTTCAACATTCAGATCAGTGGTTATGGGTCCCCGCGTTCGCGGGGACGACGGAGAGAGCATCACGCTCAAAACAACGAGCCCTGCCCGTCATCCTCCGGCACCGCCGAAGCCACCTTGCGCGGCGCAGTGCGCCTCGCAGGCTTCGGCTCCTCCGCTGCGCGCTGCTCGTCCGTGATCGGCAGCAGCAATTGCGCGTCGTCATTGACCACGCGATTGACGCGCGTCGAAATCTCGTGCCAAGCGAATTCGCCCTCAACAGGCCCGCGCAGCAGCGGCATGACATCTTCTGCGTCGTGGATGCGGCCATCGAGCCAGCGCTCGAATTCGTCGGGCGCGATCGTCACGGGCACGCGGTGATGCAGCGTGGCGAGATCGCGGCTCGCGGGCGCTGTGACGATGGCGACGCCGTCAGTCTCCTCCCCGTTCGGCCCCATCCAGGTCTCCGCCAGCGCAGCAAAGCCAACGGGACGGCCGTCGCGGCGATGGATGAAGAACGGCCGCTTGCGGCCGCCGGCGTCCTGCCATTCGTAGTAGCCGTCCGCCGGGATCAGACAGCGCCGCCGCTTGATGGCGTTTTTGAACGCGGGCTTGTCGAGCACCGTCTCCGAGCGCGCGTTGATCAGGAGCGAAAATTTACGGGGATCCTTCACCCAAGCCGGCACCAGGCCCCAGCGCATCAGCCGGAAATGGCGGCCGCCGTTTTCCAGAATCACCACCGGAATCGGTTGAGTCGGCGCGATATTATACCGCGGCGGGAAATTGGGCTGCTCGATATAGCCGAAGATTTGCCGAAGCGCCTCCGGCGGCGAGGTGATGACGAAGCGTCCGCACATTATCTGACCAACATAAGCTTCCGTTTAATGGGTGTTAACCCCAGATGTTAACAGTGCGATGGATGACCTCCATGGCCGCCACAGAAGTGCGATCCGATCCGCCGATGCCGCCACCGACGGGCCGGATAGACGAGGCCCGCGCGGAGCAGCTGCGCGCCGCCAATATCAATCCTCGCACCGGGCTCGCCACCGACTATTTGAATCATTTCAACGAAGCCGTCATGCTGCTCGAAATGGTTCCGGACATGCCGGAATGCGCCGAGGATTTTCTCACCTGGACGCCGCTGTCCTACGCCGAGCATTTCTGGGCCTCCAACTTCAAGGCCCGCGACCTCGCGATCGAGGCCTATGAATGCGCCGACCCCAAGGTCCGTGCCGATTTCGACAAGCTCACGGCGACCATGACCTCGATTCTGACCGCGGTGGGCAAGGCGATGCGCGAGGCCCAGCAGGATAAAACCCGCGCCACGCTGGCCGAGCAGGCCACCGCCTGGGTCAAGCCGCTGGTGGCGCTGGCCGGCGGTGTCATCAATGGCAATGCAGAGGCCGACTTCGACGCGGTGATGTCGAACTAGCCGCCTCGTCCCCGGCCCACCACATTAGACCTGCGTGGCCCGATCGGGCATGATCGCTTGCGCAGCGAGTTCCTTGGCTACCGGATCACCCCTTGACCTCCCCCATTCAGTCGGACCGCCCCCAGCTCGCCGTCAGCGGCGCGATCTTCCGCGACGGCAAGGTCCTCTTGGTCCGCCGCGCCCGCTCGCCGGGCAAGGGCTTTTACTCGCTCCCCGGCGGCCGGGTCGAATTCGGCGAATCCCTGCACACCGCGCTCCACCGTGAAGTGGACGAGGAGACGGGCTTGCGAATCGAGATTCTGAGCCTGGCCGGCTGGCGCGAGGTGCTGCCTCAGGCCAGCGGCGGCGGGCATTACCTGATCATGTCGTTCGCGGCGCGCTGGACGGCCAGGGAGCCGGTCCTGAACGACGAGCACGACGATTTCAAATGGCTGGCGCCAGACAGGCTCGGCGATCTCAAGGTGACCGGCGGCCTCCTGGAGGTCATCGAGGCCGCCCGGAAGCTGGTCTAGGCCGTCCTACCGGCGCCTCATGCCTTGCCTCGGGCGTATTGAGGGGGCATATCGGCCCTCAAATGTTCAAGCACGCCCTCGCCGCCCTCATTCTCGTTTCGGCATGCCATTTGGCCCCCGCACGCGCCCAGGACGCGGCTGCGCCGTTCGACGGCGACCTGCAGCGGCTGGCCGAGATTCTCGGCACCCTGCATTACCTCCGGGGCATTTGCGGTGCCAATGAAGGGGCGAAATGGCGCAACGAAATGCAGGCGCTGATCGATGCCGAAACCCCTTCCGGGGACCGCCGCGCTCGCATGATCGCCGGCTTCAACCGCGGCTATAACGGCTTTCAGCAGACCTACCGGACCTGCACGCCGGCAGCCTCGGTCGCGATCCGCAGATATATCGAGGAAGGCTCCAAAATCTCGCGCGATCTTACCGCGCGCTATGCGAACTAAGGCCATGGACACGATCTATTTCGATCTCGACGGAACGCTGACGGACCCCAAGCCCGGCATCACCCGCTCGATCCAGTATGCGCTGCAAAGGCTCGATCATCCCACCATCCCGACCGAGGACGAACTGACCTGGTGCATCGGCCCGCCGCTGCGCTCAAGCTTTGTGAAGTTGCTCGGCGATCACTCCGCAGACCGCGCGGTGACGCTCTATCGCGAGCGATTTTCCGACATCGGCCTCTACGAAAACGGCGTGTACGACGGCATCGACGAAGTGCTGACGGCACTCCGCGCGTCCGGCCACCGGCTGTTCGTCGCTACCAGCAAGGCGCACGTGTTCGCCGAGCGCATCATCGACCATTTCGGCTTGCGCAAGCACTTCGAACGCGTGTTCGGCGCCGAGCTCGACGGCACCCGCGCGGACAAGTCGCATCTGCTGGAATATGCGTTGAAAGAAGTCGCCGTCGATCCGTCCAAAACCCTGATGATCGGCGACCGCAGCCACGACATGGTCGGCGCAAAAAACAACGGCATGAAGGGCATCGGCGTGTTGTACGGCTACGGCAGCCGGGCCGAGCTGATCGAGGCCGGCGCCCACCATGTCTGCGCCACGCCCGGAGCGATCCTCGGTTGCATTCCTTGACGATGGGAACCTCATGGAACCGCCGCCTGAAATTCGAGCAGTGCCGTTAACCTTTCCTAAAGATGTGGCCTAGGCGGGCGCGCACCGCGTGCTACAGCTTGTCGCGTTAGGATGCGAACCGCCCTGGTTCGCGCGCAGATTTTCGTTGAGCTTCATGAGCCGCCCAGTCTCCTTCTCGACCGCCCACGACCCGCTTCCGGATCTCGAACAGAAGCAGACTGCCCTTAGCTACCTGAGCGAGGCCTGGGCCGAAGCGCGGCACGATGGCGTCGACGGCGATTGCCTGGCGCAGGCGAGCCTGTTCACGGCGCTCGCCGAACTGGTCTCGACCTATGGCGAGGACGCGGTGGCGAAATTCGCCGAAGGTCTTTCGGCCCGCGTGCGCAACGGCGAATTTTCGCTGACGCTGGCGAAGCAGTAGCGGCTGCATCGTCATTGCGAGGAGCGCAGCAACGAAGCAATCCATCCATCCGTTATGCCGCGCGATGGATTGCTTCGCTGCGCTCGCAATGACGGGAGAGATTCTGCCCTACGCCTTCAACGTCTCCAGGAACCGCACCGGTTCGCCGGTGGACGGCGTCGTTACCTCGCCCTGCCACATCACGCGCCTGCCGCGCACGAACGTGCCGACCGGCCAGCCGGTGACGCGGACGCCGTCATAGGGCGTCCAGCCGGCGCGCGAGGCCACCCATTTGTTGGTGATGGTCTCAGAGCGCTTGAGATCGACGATGGTGAAGTCGGCATCGTAGCCCGCCGCAATGCGGCCTTTGCAGGCGATGTTGTACAGCCGCGCGGGACCTGCGCTCGTGAGATCGACGAAACGCTGTAGCGACAGCCGGCCCGCGTTGACGTGATCGAGCATCAAGGGCACCAGCGTCTGCACGCCGGTCATGCCGGAGGGCGAAGCCGGATAGGTCTTCGCCTTTTCCTCCAGCGTATGCGGCGCGTGGTCGGAGCCGAGCACGTCGATGATACCCTGCTCGATACCATACCAGATTCCCTCGCGGTGATCGGCCGAGCGCACCGGCGGGTTCATCTGTGCAAGCGTGCCGAGCCGCTCGTAGCATTCCGGTGCGGCCATGGTGAGATGATGCGGCGTCGCCTCGCAGGACGCGACATCCTTGTGGTCGCGCAGATAGTCGATCTCCTGCTTGGTCGAGATGTGCAGCACGTGGATGCGCTTGCCGGTCTCGCGCGCAAGATTGACCAGCCGCTGGGTTGCCATCAGCGCTGCAGTCTCGTCACGCCATACCGGATGCGAGCGCGGGTCGCCCTCGATGCGGAGCGACTTGCGGTCGTTGAGGCGATATTCGTCCTCGGCGTGAAAGGCGGCGCGGCGGCGGATTACCTGGAAGATGCGCCGCAGGCTTTCGTCGTCCTCGACCAACAGCGCGCCGGTGGAAGAGCCGATGAACACCTTTACGCCGGCACAACCGGGCGCGCGTTCCAGCTCCGGCAGATGGTTCACGTTCTCGCGGGTGCCGCCGATGAAGAAGGCAAAGTCGCA
Source organism: Bradyrhizobium sp. AZCC 1577 (assembly GCF_036924575.1). Lineage (NCBI taxonomy): Bacteria > Pseudomonadati > Pseudomonadota > Alphaproteobacteria > Hyphomicrobiales > Nitrobacteraceae > Bradyrhizobium > Bradyrhizobium sp. AZCC 1577. The sequence goes on along the minus strand of NZ_JAZHRQ010000001.1, from coordinate 2,561,751 downwards.
ATGCATGCGGTGACGGCCGGCGTTGATCTTGGCGGTGAACGCCTCCTCGGTGACCGTGAGCGGATTGGTGTTCGGCATCTCGAACACCGCGGTGACGCCGCCCATCACGGCGCTGCGCGAGCCGGTCTCGAGGTCTTCCTTGTGCGTCAGCCCCGGCTCGCGGAAATGCACCTGCGTGTCGATCACGCCGGGCAGGACGTGCAGGCCCTTGCAGTCAATGGTCTCGCCGGCGGAGGCCTGTCCGAGCCCCCCGATCGCAGCGATCCGGCCATTGGAGATGCCGATGTCGCAGATGCCCTCACCGTCCTGATTGACCACGGTGCCGGATTTTAGAATGGTATCAAATCGCTGATTCATCGCTGCTTCATGGTCCTCTGGCGCTCGCTTTAAGGCCTTGTTGACAGCACCTTAGCGCCTTACGTTCTCATGTGATATCCGGCTCCTGCGTTTTCCCGGGAACTTGAAAGCTCACTGCAAGCCGCACTGCAAAAGAGGCCGTTTTACTAATGAAAGCAGCGTTTCTTCCGGACCGGGGCGTGGTCAAGGTCAGCGGCGAGGATGCCCGCAACTTCCTCAACGGCCTCGTCACCACAGACGTCACGCCGCTGCAGCCCGGTCTCGGCCGGTTCGGCGCGCTGCTGACGCCGCAGGGAAAAATCACGGCGGACTTCCTCATTACCGAAGCCCCTGCAGGTCACGGCGGCGCCTTCCTGATCGATGCGCCCCGCGTGCTGGCGCAGAACCTCGCTGACAAACTCGGCTTCTACAAGCTGCGCGCCAAAGTCGCCGTGGAGAACATCTCCGACAGCATGGGCGTGCTGGCCGCCTGGGACGGCGAGCCTTCGACGAAGCCTGATCTGGCCTTTGCCGATCCGCGGCATGAAGCTCTCGGCTGGCGCATTCTTGTCCCTGAAGATCTCAAGCAAAAGGTGGCCGAGCTGATCGGCGCCGACCTGGTGGACAGCGAGGACTACGAGGCGCATCGCATCGCCTTGGGCGTGCCGCGCGGCGGGCTCGACTTCACGTACAGCGACGCATTCCCGCACGAGACGAATATGGACCGCCTGCACGGCGTCGATTTCGACAAGGGCTGCTATGTCGGCCAGGAAGTGGTGTCGCGCATGCAGCATCGCGGCACCGCGCGCACGCGGATCGTGCGCGTCACGCTCGAAGACTTTTCGCCGGAAACCGGCGTCGCCGTTCTCGGTGGCGACAAGCAGGTCGGCACCATGGGATCGACCGCCGGCGGCCACGGCCTCGCACTGGTCCGGATCGACCGCGTTGCGGATGCGCTCGATGCAGGACTTTCGCTGACCGCCGGCGGCCTTGCGATCCGGCTGACCGATCCGAACGACGTCCGCGTCCCACCGAAGCAGACCGTCGCATGAGCAAATCTGCGCGCCTGCACGCCGACGGCAAGACGCGGTGCCCGTGGCCCGGCGAAGACCCGTTCTACATGGCCTATCACGACACAGAATGGGGTGTGCCTGAGTATGACGACCGGGCGCTGTACGAAAAGCTGATCCTCGACGGTTTTCAGGCCGGCCTGTCGTGGATCACGATTTTGCGCAAGCGCGAAAACTTCCGCAAAGCGTTCGACGATTTCCAGCCGGAAAAGATCGCGCGCTACAACGCCAAGAAAATCCACGCGCTGCTGAACGACGCCGGCATCGTTCGCAACCGCGCCAAGATCGAAGGCGCCGTCAACAGCGCCAAGGCCTATTTGAAGATCATGGAAGAAGGCGCGGGCTTCTCCAAATTCATGTGGGACTTCGTCGACGGCAAGCCCATCGTCAACCAGTTCAAGACCACGGCCAGCGTACCGGCCTCGACACCGGTCTCGGTCAAGATCTCAAAGGAACTCGGCGCACGCGGCTTCAAATTCGTCGGCCCAACCATCGTCTACGCCTTCATGCAGGCTACCGGCATGGTCAACGACCATCTTGTCACGTGCTTCTGCCACGAGGCCTGCAGCGGCAAACTGCGCAAGCCCCGGCTCAAGGCCAAATGACGGCGCGAAGATCGTCCGGCGTCGCCACGCGCGCCTGGCAGCGGATGCTGTCGGGGCGACGGCTCGATCTGCTCGATCCCTCCCCGCTCGATATCGAAATCGCCGACATCGCCCATGGCCTGGCGCGCGTGGCGCGCTGGAACGGGCAGACCAGCGGCGCGCACATCTTCTCGGTGGCGCAGCACACGCTATTGGTCGAAGCCGTGATGCGTGAGCAGATGCCGCGCGTCGACGCCCGCTTCCGCCTCGCGGCGATGCTGCACGACGCACCGGAATATGTCATCGGCGACATGATCTCGCCGTTCAAGGCAGTGCTCGGCGGCGATTACAAGGCGGTTGAGAAGCGCCTGCTGGCCGCGATCCATGTTCGCTTCGGCCTGCCGCCAAGTCTCGCCGATGAAATCACGAGCGCCATCAAAGCGGCCGACCGCGGTGCGGCCTATCTCGAAGCCACCCATCTGGCGGGATTTTCGGTAAGTGAAGCGAAGCGCCTGTTCGGCAGGGATCCCGGCCTCCCCGAGGCCACCGTGCGGGACTACCTGACGCCGTGGACTGCGGCCCGGGCCGAGAAGCAATTTTTGGCGCGATTCGAGCTATTGCTTGGTTGAATGGGGGCCGTTGTAGGGTGGGCGCCCACCATTATTGCCCCGGAACCAAGATGGTGGGCACGGCGCAAGGGCGCCTTTGCCCACCCTACGACACCGGTTATATTGCTGACCAAAGACTACCCAGGGAACGCCATGCTTCACGTCTGCTCGCTTGCCGCACTTCCCGACACCGTCAGGACGACCGGCGCCAGCCACATTCTCACCGTGATGGCCAATGTCGATCAGGTGCAGCGCCCGGCCTCGGTGCTCGAGGCCAACCATCTGAAAATCTCGATGGACGACATCATCGAGGAGATGGACGGCTTTGTCGCGCCGGCGGATCATCATATCGAAAGGGTGCTGAATTTCGTTCGAAGCTGGGACCGCAGCGCGCCGATGGTGGTGCATTGCTATGCCGGCATCAGCCGCTCGACGGCGAGCGCGTTTGCCGCCGCCTGCGCCCTCAATCCGCATCGCGCCGAGATCGAGATCGCCCGGCAAATTCGCGCCCGCTCCCCGATCGCGTCGCCGAACCGGTTGATCGTCAGCCTCGCCGACAAGGCGTTGGGCCGTGAGGGGCGAATGCTGCGCGCGCTGGACGAAATGGGTCCGGGCAGCATGATGGTCGAAGGCCGGCCATTCCGACTAGATCTGGAATGACGTGGCGTTCCCCGGATGCGCCAAATGACGCCCGGATCGGCGTGAACTTTTAGCGGACAAAAGCACACACAGGATTGCAACCTGGCTGCCGACATGGCCGGTTAACGCTCTGACGCGCCCGCCTGGAGGCCCGATGTTCGACGACCCCTTCGTTTTCTTTTCGCTTGCGATCGCGATCGTCGCCCTGATCTTGGCGCGGAAGGCCATGAATCAGGTGGCGGAGTTACGCCAGCGCCTGGAGGCGATGCAGGCCACGCCGGCGGCCGCTGCTGCAGCCGTGCCTCCGCCCCTCACGCCATTCGAAGCCTTCGAGCAAAGCCTGCCGCCAGCTCCGAGCGGGGCCACACCGACGCCTCCGCCGATCGTTCCCGAGGCGGAATCCATCGCGTCCGCCGCCAGCCCTGAGGCGGCTGGGCAAGCCGCCGGCGGGGCACCGCCGCCGCCTCCATTGCCGCCGGCCGATCGCGGTTTCGAGGAAACCGTCGGCACGCGCTGGGTGGTGTGGATCGGCGGTCTGACGCTGGCGCTCGGCGGATTCTTCATGGTGCGCTATTCGATCGAAGCCGGTTTGCTCGGCCCTGGCGTGCGCACCATCCTCGGCGGCCTGTTCGCTCTGGCCTTGCTGCTTGCGGGCGAATGGACGCGGCGCAAGGAAAGCATTTCCACGATCGACGCGCTACCGATCGCCAATATCCCGGCCATCCTGACCGCCGCCGGAACGGCGGTGGCATTTGCCACGGTTTACGCAGCCTATGCGCTGTACGGCTTCCTGGTGCCGGCGACCGCGTTCATCCTGCTCGGTCTGGTAGCGCTGGGCACGCTGGCCGCGGCGCTGCTGCATGGCCCGGCGCTGGCCGGCCTCGGCGTGGTCGGCGCCTTTGTGACGCCGGTCCTGGTCTCGTCCGACAAACCGGACTTCTGGGCGCTCTACATCTATCTCGCAATCGTCACTGCGGCAGCCTTCGGTCTGGCGCGCATCAGGCTGTGGCGCTGGCTCGCGGTCACCACGATCGCGTTTGCCCTGCTATGGACATTCCCCTGCCTGCAATGCGGCCCGTCGATGATCGGCCCGCATGCGTTCCACGTGCTCGCCGGATTCATTCTCGCCGCGCTACTCGTGGTGTGCGGCTTCATGTTCGGCCCGCCCGCGGACGAAGGCCAGGTTGAGCCGATCTCGTCCGGCTCGCTTGCGGCCTATCTGCTCGGCGCGACCTTGATCGTGCTGAACGGTTTTCATGCCGACGCCGCGATGATCGTATTCGGGCTGCTGGTGGCCGGCAGCATCGCGGTTGCCTGGCGCAGCGATGCCGCCGCGGGTGCCGTCGGCGCCGCTGCTGCGTTGGTCTTCGTCGTGTTCGCCGAATGGGCCATTCGGGCCAATCCCGACATGCTGGTGCTGCCCGGCGGGCCGCTGCAAGGCATCGGGCCGACCGCCACGGACGGATCAGTGTCGCTGCATCTGATCTCGGCCGCGATCTTCGCGGCGGGCTTTGGCGTGGCGGGATTTTTCGCGCAGGGCCGCTTCGCGGGGCCGGTGATACCGGTGATCTGGTCGGCCGCGGCGGTGTTCACGCCGCTGGCGCTGTTGGTCGCACTCTACGCCCGCATTGCGCATCTCGACCGCTCGATTCCGTTTGCGATTCTCGCGGTAATGCTCGCCGCGGCCTATGCCGCTGCGACCGAGATACTCAGCAGGCGCGAGGATCGTCCGGGACTACAAGCCTCGATCGCGCTGTTTGCGACCGGCACCCTCGCAGCGTTGGCGCTGGCGCTGACCTTTGCGCTGGAAAAAGGCTGGCTGACGATCGCCCTGGCGCTGATGTCGGCAGGCACCGCCTGGATATCCACGCAGCGGCCGATTCCGTTCCTGCGTGCCCTCGCTGCCATCCTCGCCGGCATCGTCGTGCTGCGCATCGGCTACGAGCCGCGCATCGTCGGCCAGGCCGTCGGTACCACGCCGATCTTCAACTGGCTGTTGTGGGGCTATGGCATTCCGGCGGCATCATTCTGGGCCGGCAGCATCTTCCTGCGCCGCGGCGGCGATGACGCACCACTGCGCACGGTGGAATCGGCGGCGATCCTGTTCACGGTGCTGCTGGCGTTCATGGAAATCCGCCATGCCGTGAACAATGGCGACGTCTACCATGCGAGCGCCGACCTCACCGAAGTCGCGCTGCAGGTCTGCGTTACGCTCGCGATGGCGATCGGGCTGGAGCGGCTGCGCATCCGCACCGGCAGCATCATTCACAATGCCGGCGCGATCCTGCTGACGGCGTTTGCCGGCCTCGCGACGGTGTTCGGGCTGTTGCTGCTGGAGAACCCGATGCTGCGATGGATCGATGTCGGCGGCATTGTCATCAACCTTTTGCTGCTCGGCTATGCCCTGCCCGCGGTGCTCGCGCTGCTATTGTCCTATGCCGTCGCGGGTCGGCGGCCGGTCGCCTATGGCAACACGATCGCGGCGGCAGCGCTCGTTCTCGCGCTTGCCTATGTGACGTTCGAGATCAGGCGAATCTATCACGGTCCGGCGATTGCGGCCGGCCCGACCAGCGGCGCCGAGCAATATACCTATTCGATCGCATATCTCGCCTTCGGCGTCGTCTTGCTCGGCATCGGTATTCTCTCCAACTCGCAGCGCGCGCGGCTGGCGTCCGCGGTGGTCATCGGACTGACGATCCTGAAAGCATTCCTGATCGACATGTCGGCACTGACCGGCGTCTATCGCGCGCTGTCCTTCATGTGCCTCGGCCTGGTGCTGGTGGCGATCGGGTGGCTGTACCAGCGGATCCTGTTCCGCAGGCAAGCGGCAGCGCCGGCCGCGCCGACGGGAAGCTAGTGTGCCGAGTCATAAGTCCGCAATCGTAGATTCGCAGTAGATTCGTGTCGCTGTGCCAAGAGTGGAGACAAACAGGGATGGAGTCTCCAATGGCGGTCCAGCGGCTTGCCCCCCTGATATTGAGCGATGAAGAGCGTGCCGAACTGAAGTCGCTGACGATGCGGCGGAAGACGGCGCAGGCGCTGGCTCTGAGAGCCCGGATCGTGCTGACCTGCGCGGAAGGTGGTCAGAACAAGGAAGTGGCGGCCCAGCTGGGCCTGGACCGGCAGACGGTAGGCAAGTGGCGGCGGCGTTTTGTGGAGCTGCGGGTGGCCGGGTTGCATGATGAGCCGCGCTCTGGAGCGCCGCGCACGATCGACGATGCTCGCATCGAAGCTGTGATCGTGCAGACGCTGGAGAACTGCCCGGAGAACGCCACCCACTGGAGTTCCCGCGGCATGGCGAAGGCCAGCGGCCTGTCGGTATCGACGGTGCAACGCATCTGGCGGGCCTTCGGGCTCCAGCCGCACCGGATGGAGACGTTCAAGCTCTCGACCGATCCGAACTTCGTGGCCAAGGTGCGCGATGTCGTAGGCCTCTACGTCTCGCCGCCGGAGCATGCCATCGTTCTGTGTGTGGATGAGAAGTCCCAAATCCAGGCGCTGGACCGCAGTCAGCCGATGCTGCCGATGCGTCCCGGCCAGCCGGCCCGAAGGAGCCATGACTACAGAAGGCACGGCACCACATCGCTGTTTGCTGCCCTCGACATCGCGACCGGACAGGTCATCGGCAGGTGCTATGGACGCCATCGCGCTGCCGAGTTCCGCAAGTTCCTCGACGAGATCGAGGCCGCCGTGCCGCGTGAACTCGATGTCCATCTCGTCATGGACAATTACGCCTCGCACAAGACCCCACTGATCCGCAGATGGCTGGTCAAAAGGCCACGTTGGCACGTGCACCTGACCCCGACCGGTTCGTCATGGCTCAACCAGGTCGAGCGCTTCTTCGCGCTCCTCACCGACAAGAAGATCAGGCGCGGCATCTATCGCAGCGTAGCCGCCCTCAGGGCGGACATCGCCTCGTTCATCGACAAACACAACGCCGATCCCAAACCGTTCCGATGGACCAAATCCGCCGATGACATCCTTGCTTCCATCGAGCGCTTCTGCCGATACAATGCTCCGGCAAAACACGACACGATATTGCGAACTTCTGGTTCAGGACACTAGAGGATGATCCTCTAACCGACGGATTCGGCGACGAGGCGAATCCTGAACACGGGCTTTTTGGCTTCGTCCAAAAGCTCCATCTGCCATTCGGCGTTCTGCTTCAGGCTGCGCGAAAGGCTGCCGAGAAGGTTACCGCAGACCTCGGTCATCTCGGCCCAGGCGGCCTCGCGGCTTTCGAATTCGGATCCCTGATCGGACGCGCCTGCGTAGCGACCGTGGCTAATCCGAAAAAAATACAGCGGCATGATTGATCTCATGTGTTGGGCCGCCTCCCGGCCTTCTCTGTCGGCCACTTGGAACGAGATTCGCTACCAGGACATGAATGCGCCAGCCCGTATGACTACGGGTTCCCGTTGGCTGACAATGTGGGATTTGGCGGCGGCCGCAGGCGAAGTTTACGATCAATCAGTCGAGCGGCGCAGCTCCGGGGCGCTCTCGGCCTTTGCGGGTTCGGGCTTCGCCTGCTCCACCTTCGGCTCGGATTTCACCGGCTCGAGTTTGGCGCTCTCGACCGCAGGCGTCTCGACCCGCGTCGTTACTTCGGCCCGTGCATCGACCGGCACACGCGACGGCTCCTCCCGACGATGCAGCGAGCGCGGTCGCGCCACGGAGCGCGCCATCAGCATCTGCGAGGCGCCCTGATGGCGGAAATCGCAATAGGCAAAGCCCATGCCCGAGACCGAGCCGCGGAACGAGCGATCATCACGCTTGTCGAGATTGAAGCACGGCTCGAACGGCAGTCCCTTGATCGAAGCGCAGACGGCCTGGCCGCGAATCTGCAGCGTGTTGCCGGGCAGGCGCACATGACGGATCGGGCCCGAGCCGCTGAATTGGACGGAGCCGGCTGCGCCGAGATCGTCAAGGATGCGTCCAGCGCCGCGAGTGCCGTCAAAGCAGGTAAAGGCGAAAACCTTACCGCTCACGAACCTGCGGGCCTCGTCGGCATTCATCATCCCGGCCAGCGCGGGAACGATCATCGCACTGGCCGTGACGGCCCCCAGAACCAAACGCGCAAGCATGCAGCTACTCCAACTTAACAAGAGCGCGGGCGCCCGCCTTTACCCGCTGCTTACCATACCAACCACCATGGCAACATTGGAGCAGGTTGGTTGGTAAAGTCTGAACACCGTTAGGGGATTTTTACCACGATTCGACCGCGGACCTTCCCTGCGAGGATTTCGGCGCCCGCGCCGATCACCTGGTCCAAACCGATTTCGTGAGTAATATCAGCTAGTTTTCCCTTATCCAGATCGCTGGCAAGGCGATTCCAGGCAAGCTTGCGCTGCTCGATCGGGCACATCACCGAGTCGATGCCGAGAAGGCACACTCCACGCAAAATAAACGGTGCGACCGAGGACGGCAAATCCATACCGGCGGCAAGGCCGCAGGCGGCAATGGCTCCGCCATATTTGGTCATCGACAGCAGGTTGGCGAGCGTGGTCGATCCGACGCTGTCGACGCCACCCGCCCAGCGCTCTTTTGCCAGCGGCTTGGCGGGACCTGCGAGCTCGGCCCGATCGATCACTTCGGCGGCGCCGAGGCCCTTCAGGTAGTCGGCCTCCGACATCCGCCCCGTGGACGCGATGACGTGATAGCCGAGTTTCGAGAGCACGGCTGACGCGACCGAGCCGACGCCGCCGGCGGCGCCGGTCACCACGATGGGACCGCTCTTCGGCGTCAATCCGTGTTTCTCCAGCGCCAGCACCGACAGCATCGCGGTGTAGCCGGCAGTGCCGATCGCCATCGCCTCACGCGTGGAGATGCCATCGGGCAGCCGCACCAGCCAGTCGCCCTTGACGCGCGCCTTTTCGGCATAGGCGCCAAGATGAGTCTCGCCCATGCCCCAGCCGTTGCAGACGACCTTGTCGCCGGTCTTCCACGCCGGATGCGAAGATTGTTCGACGGTGCCTGCGAAGTCGATGCCGGCGATCATCGGGAAACGCCGCACGACGGGAGCCTTGCCGGTGACGGCTAGACCATCCTTGTAGTTCAGCGTCGACCACTCGACGGCGACGGTGACGTCGCCTTCCATCAGCTCGGCTTCGTCGAACTGCGTCAGCGCGGCGGTGGTGCCTTTATCGGCCTTGTCGATCCTGATGGCCTTGAACGTACCCATGGCAAACTCCCCGGACTTTTCTGTGTCGGGAGTGTTTACCGCATCAGGCGGGTTGTGCAACCGGGCGCGCGACCGGCTGCTCGACGATCGGCAGGTTGATCAGCGCCGACAGCACACCGAACAGGATCGAGAGCCACCAGATCGGGGTGTAGGAGCCGAACTGCTCGAACACGATGCCGCCGAGCCAGACGCCGAGGAAACCGCCGACCTGATGGCTGACGAAGGCAAAGCCGTACAGCGTTGCGAACCACTTTGTGCCGAACATCAGCGCCACCAGCGCCGAGGTCGGCGGCACCGTCGAGAGCCAGGTCAGGCCGCTGATGGCACCGAACGCGATTGCCGAGAAGGTGGTGATCGGAAACGAGATGAAGGCGATGATCGAGAGCGCCCGCGTGAAATAGATCAGCGACAGGATATAGCGCTTCGGAAAATAGTTCTGTATCCAACCGACGCTGAGCGAGCCGATGATGTTGAACAGGCCGATCGCCGCAATCACCCAGCCGCCGGTGGATGCAGGAATGCCGCGATCGACGAGATAGGCCGGCAGATGTACGGTGATGAAGGCGAGCTGGAAGCCGCAAGTGAAGAAGCCGAGCACCAGCAGCACGTAGGAGCGATGACCGAACGCTTCCGCCAGCGCGGTCTTGAAGGATTGCTGCTCGGCGGGCGGCGCATCGGCCGCTGTTGCGGCCGGTGGCGTTGCCAGCGCCAGCGACAGCGGCACGATAAGGAGCATCAATGCCGCAAATACAATGAGCGCTGCTTGCCAGCCGAACTGATCGATCACGGCCACGCCGAAGGGAGCGAACAGGAACTGACCGAACGAACCAGCAGCCGTGCCGGCGCCGAGCGCGAAACCGCGCCGTTCCGGCGGCAACAGCTTGCTGAACGCTGACAGCACCAGGTTGAACGACGAGCCTGACAAGCCGAAGCCGATCAAGACACCGGCACTAAGATTGAGCGACAGCGGCGTCGACGAATAGCGCATCAATAGAAGACCGGCGGCATAAAGAAGCGCGCCGATGACAATGACGCGCAGGATGCCGAAGCGATCGGCGATGGCGCCTGCGATCGGCTGCCCTAGCCCCCACAGCAGGTTCTGCAATGCCAGCGCGAGGCCGAACACGTCGCGGCCCCAGGCAAATTCAGCGCTCATCGGTTGAACGAAAAAGCCGAGGCTGGAGCGCGGCCCGAAACTCAACAGCGCAATGATGCAGCCGCAGATCATGATCACCAGCGGCGTGCGCCAGGTGCCGAGGCCGGAGGATGGACGAAGGTCGGTCGTTACAGCCATTTGCTTCCCCCTGGACCAATCGGCGCCCGGGACGGCCCGAGCGAAACGTTACGGTGAGTTAATGCAGGTGCATGAAAACCCCAAGAGGGAGGGAGAGAAAAATTTTCCGCTGCAGGGCAGCTCTGCAAAATTGTCGAGGGCAATGAGTGCAATTTATTGAGCGGGGCACCTGGCAGAGATGCCGTCCCTGCGAACGCAGGGACCCATAACCACCAGCCTACATTGTTGAAGCGCAGCCGTCGCTCCGAGTGCCCATTCCGCCCGCCGCGGCGTATGGGCCCCTGCGTTTGCAGGGGCGACAAGTTGAGGGGTCTCGCCTCTATTCCGTCATCCTGCGTTCGCAGGGACGACATTTGTTACCGCTTCGCGCTCGCCTGCTCGGCCGAGCTTTGCGCGGCTTCCGCGAGCTTGGCGGAGATCGCCGCGGTCTCGGCAGGCGTGCCCCAGCTCGGCGCGTCGCTGCCATTGCCCCAGGCGCGTGGCCGGTAGAAGGTGTGCACGCCGAACTTGTGCATCTTCTTCATTTCATTGACCCAGGACGGCCGCACCCAATAGGCGTGGTAGTGCGTCGACTTGTCGACTTCCGGCAGCCAGAGCTGGCCATCGAGCATCGCCTTCGCGATCTTCTTCGCCCGCTCCCACATGTCGGGCTCGCGAATGACATCCTTGTTGTTATCGCAGGCGAAGGTGAACTGGCACGCCAGATGGCGATGCTTGTTCTGGTAGACCACGCCGCACACGGTTTCGGGATATTTGCCGGAGAAGGCGCGGTTCAAAACCACCTGCGCCACCGCGATCTGGCCTCGCACCGCTTCGCCGCGGGCCTCGAAGTAGATCGCTTCAGCCAGGCACTTTTCCGACTTGGCGCGCGACTTCTCGTCAAACAGGCCGAGACGTTCGGCCGGCGTCTTGGCGCGCTGGTTGTCGGCGTTGACCTCGCCCTTCGGCGCGACGCTTTCGCCCATCTCGCCGGCTCGCACCGGACCATCGGCATCGACCGGCAGCGAGGCCATCACCTTCATGTCGGAGTCCGGATGCGCTGGTGGCATGACAATGACAGGCTCTTCGCCGGGCTGCCAGCGTTCGATGCTTTCGGGCGAGCCGAGCGAGGAGCCAAAGAACAGGCTCGAGGTCTTGAAGGAGAAACCATCGCGCGGTGGCGTAGCCGCTTGCGGCGCGACCTTGAGATCGTCCTGCGGCTTGCTCTCGAGCGACAGCGACATATCCAGTGGCGGCGCGTTCAGCGCGGCCTGCAGCTCGGGATCGAGCGGTGCACGCTCGACGGGCGGCGGCGTCTCGGCAGTCTTGGCGCCCTTGACCGATGCATTTGATGTCGCCGGATCCTCGATCGCCGGCGCTCGATCGGCAGGGCCAGTGGTCTCCACTGCCGGCGACGGCGGCGCGATGATAAGGCGGTCGCCCTTCAATGTGCGGTCGACCTTGGGGAAATCGGCGGCGTGATAGCGCGGCGATGGAGCGACCAGCGGATTGCGCGTCACCGAACCCGTGATGTCGATGCCCTGAGTGTCGAGGCTTGCGAGACGGTAAGTCGCGGTCTGCGGCGACGAGGTTCCGATCGGGCGGCCGAAGGAGAACGTCGCGACCTGGATGCCGGCGGAGGAGAACACGCGCTTCTGCCAGCGCTCGGCGACGCCCGGCTGGCGCGCCAGCAGCGAGGCGATATCCTGATATCCGATCTCGGTCGGCATCAAAGCGAAGACGCAGAGACCGAGACCGAAGGACGCGAACCGCGCGCCCTTCGGCTGGTTACGCAACACAAACATCGATACGCTCACGCAACGCTTACACGGGTCGAACGTCAGTACATCCGTGCAATTCGACCTTTTTCGTTGGTATCGAATTTAGGTTGCCGGGGAGTTAATCGGCGTGGCGTGCGTGCTACCCGCAAGACATCGCGCAATTTTTCCGGATCGCATGAGAAGCGTTGGTAAATGGCCGCTCGATGAAAGTGGTAAACATCCCGTCAACGAAGATGATGAAGAGATTCTTGCGCGGCTCACTCACCTCGCAATGGCGCGGGTTCCAATTCACTGTGTCGCGCTGAAGCGTTTGAGTTCGTCATTGCTGTCGATGAATTGCGACGACCCTCACCTAGGCAGCAAGACGCAAATGCCCGGGACAAAGCCCGGGCATCACGTCGTGTTCGTCATCGTATCGAAGAAGCCCTACGCCTGGCTCTCAATCTTCTTGCCGAGCGCGGCCTGCGCGGCGGCGAGGCGCGCGATCGGCACGCGGTAGGGCGAGCACGAAACGTAGTCGAGCCCGATCTCGTGGCAGAACGCCACCGAGGCGGGATCACCGCCATGCTCACCGCAAATGCCGACCTTCAAATTGGGCCGTGTCTTGCGACCACGGGTGACGCCGATCTTCACCAGCTCGCCCACGCCATCGCGATCGACCGAGATGAACGGATCGATCTCGAGAATTCCCTTGCTGACATAGGTGCCGAGGAAACTCGCGGCGTCGTCGCGGCTGATGCCGTAGGTAGTCTGGGTCAGGTCGTTGGTGCCGAACGAGAAGAACTCCGCGGTCTGGGCGACATCGCCGGCCAGCAGGCACGCACGCGGCAGCTCGATCATCGTACCAACTTGATAAGCGAGCTTCTTGCCGGTCTCCTTCATCACCGCCTGCGCGGTGGCGTCGATCCGCGCCTTGACCAGGTCGAACTCGGCCTTGGTCGCGATCAGCGGCACCATCACCTCGAGGCCGACGGCCTCGCCGGTGCGCTTCTCGGCTTCTACCGCCGCTTCGAAGATCGCGCGCGCCTGCATTTCGGCGATCTCAGGATAGGCGATCGCAAGACGGCAGCCGCGGAAGCCCAGCATCGGGTTGAACTCGGCGAGATCACGGGCGCGATCGGCGAGCTTGCGCGGATCGGTGTTCATCGCGCGCGCGACTTCCTCGATCTCGGCCTGGGTGTGCGGCAGGAATTCATGCAGCGGCGGATCGAGCAGGCGGATCGTGACGGGCAGGCCCTTCATGATCTCGAACAACTCGACAAAATCGGCGCGCTGCATCGGCAACAGTTTTGACAGCGCCGCGCGGCGCGACTGTTCGTCCTCGGAAAGGATCATCTCGCGCACGGTGCGGATGCGGGTTTCCTCGAAGAACATGTGCTCGGTGCGGCACAGCCCGATGCCCTCGCCGCCGAATTTTATCGCGGTGCGCGCATCTTCCGGCGTGTCGGCGTTGACGCGAACTCCGAGCTTGCGAACCTGATCGGCCCAGCCCATCAGCGTGCCGAACTCGCCCGACAGTTTCGGCTCGATCATCGGCATCTTGCCGGCCAGCACCTGGCCGAGCGAGCCGTCGATGGTGATGACGTCGCCGGTCTTGAAGGTGCGCGAGCCGACGCTCATGGTGCCGCGGCCATAGTCGACGCGAATGGCACCGCAGCCGGAAACGCAGGGCTTGCCCATGCCGCGCGCCACCACCGCGGCGTGCGAAGTCATGCCGCCGCGGGTGGTCAAAATACCTTCGGCGGCGTGCATGCCGTGAATGTCTTCCGGACTGGTTTCGACGCGCACCAGAATGACGTTGCGGCCGTCGGCCTGAAGTTTCGCGGCTTCATCGGACGAAAACACGATCTCGCCGGATGCGGCGCCGGGCGAGGCCGGCAGGCCGGTCGCGATCACGTCGCGCTTGGCCTGGGGATCGATGGTGGGATGCAGCAATTGATCCAGCGAAGCCGGATCGATCCGCATCACCGCGTCCTTCTTCGAGATCAGGCCTTCATTGGCGAGCTCGACCGCGATGCGCAGCGCTGCCTTCGCGGTGCGCTTGCCACCGCGGGTCTGCAGCATCCACAACTTGCCCTGCTCGACCGTGAACTCCATGTCCTGCATGTCGCGATAGTGCTTTTCGAGCAGCGTGTAGAACCGCGTCAGTTCCTTGAAGGCCTCCGGCATCGCGCTTTCCATCGACGGCTTGTCGGAACCGGATTCCTGGCGCGCTTCCTCGGTGATGTCCTGCGGCGTGCGGATGCCCGCCACCACGTCCTCACCCTGCGCGTTGATCAGGAATTCGCCGTACAGCTTGCTCTCGCCGGTCGAAGGATTGCGCGTGAACGCGACGCCGGTCGCGGACGTTTCGCCCATGTTGCCGAACACCATGGCCTGCACGTTGACCGCGGTGCCCCAGGATTCCGGAATGTCGTGCAGGCGGCGGTAGGTCACCGCACGCGCATTCATCCAGGATGAGAACACCGCGCCGATCGCGCCCCACAATTGCTCGTGCGGATCCTGCGGGAAATCCCTGCCGGTCTCGCGCGCCACCGCTTCCTTGTACTTGCCGACCAGCTCGACCCAGTCATCGCCGGTCAGATCAGTGTCGAGCGTGTAGCCCTGGCTGTCCTTGAAGGTGTCGAGAATGTCCTCGAAGTGATGATGCTCGAAGCCGAGCACCACGTCCGAATACATCGTGATGAAGCGGCGATAGCTGTCATAGGCAAAGCGGCGATCGCCGGAGAGTTCGGCGAGCGCTTCGACCGTTTTGTCGTTGAGGCCGAGATTGAGCACGGTGTCCATCATGCCCGGCATCGACGCGCGGCCGCCGGAACGAACCGACACCAGCAGCGGATTTTTCGAGTCGCCGAATGCCTTGCCGGTCAGCTTGCCGACATACTCAAGCGCCTTCTCGACCTGCGCCTTCAGCGCGGGCGGATAGGTTTTGTCATGCGCGTAGAAATAGGTGCAGACCGAGGTAGGAATGGTGAAGCCCGGAGGCACCGGCAGGCCCAAATTGGCCATCTCGGCAAGGTTGGCGCCCTTGCCGCCGAGCAAGTCGCGCAGGCCCGCTTTGCCCTCTGCCTTGCCGTCCCCGAAGGTATAGACCCACTTGCCGGATTTTACCGCCTCGGCGGCAGGCTTGCGGACGGCAGCCTTCTTGGCCGCGGCCTTGGCGACCGGCTTGGCCGGGGCCTTCTTCAGCGCCTTGCGGGCCGAGGCCTGCGGCGCGGCCTTCGGCCGGGCGGATGGCTTTGATTTCGCTACAGATTTCACTGCAGCCTTCTTGGACTTCGCGACGGCTTTGGCCATGGATTCCAACTATCCGAAAAAGGGAAGAAGATTGCGCGCCTTACACCATTTTGAGGGGTTCCGCGCAAGCCGCGAAACCCCGCTTTTCAGTGCTAGAACTTGAACATCTTGAGCACGCCAAGACCCACCAGGCCGACGAAGATCAAGTAGATCGCGACGATGTAGTTGAGCAGCCGCGGCATGATCAGGATGAATATCCCGGCGAGCAGAGCAACGATCGCGGGAACATGCGTGGCGGTGATGGTCATTGAAATCTCCAGATGATCGGGGGCGGGAAATCGAATCGAGGGCGGCAACTTAACCGCTGGCGCGGTTCGGGAATAGCAAGACGCTTAACCGCTTCAATGGGTTCCAGCCTCCGCAACAATTCCCCAGAAATGTCGCGGATGAGGCCGCGCTTTTCCCGGAACAATGCTGCACGCGATGAATTGGCCCGCATTGTGTGTGCTGGCGAAAGCCGGCACCTCTTCTCGCGAAGGAGTTGACCATGCGGAACAGACTATTTGCCATTGCGGCGATCGCCGGCGCGATGGCCGTCCCGATCGCGGCTCAGGCGCAATCCACGATCGGCACAGGTGGCGGCAGCGCGGTCGTCATCGGTGAACATGTAGAAGGCATCGCGCCCGACGTGCGTCCGGCCTTCCGCGAATACATCGTGCGTGAACGCGTGCCGAATTACACTATTTCCGAGCGTGTGACGGTTGGCGCCGTGCTACCGGAAACCGGCGTGACCTACTACGACGTGCCGCAATCGTTCGGGGTGACGCCCTATCGCTACACCGTGGTGAACGGCCAGACGATATTGGTCGAACCGCGTTCGCGCCGCATCGTTCAGGTGGTCGATTGACCTTCAGTAGCCTGAACGATTGGTCCGGGCGCCGCGCAAGCGGATGTGCGCGAGATACGACCGGACAAGAAGCCCCGCCCGGCGTCCCCTCCGGGCGGGGTCTTCTTTGTGCGCTCGTTCACTGCCGTGTCCCGGACGCGGTGCAGCGCGGAGCGATGCACCGCAGAGCCGGGACCTATGTATGATTGAGGCGAGATGGGCCCCGGCTTAGCAGCGCATCACTTCGTGCTGCGCAGCATCCGGGGCACGGGCATCGGTCAGCTATTCCCTGATTTCCAATCCAGGCTTCTTCACCACCAGCCGGTGAATCTTCTTTCCCGATGAGGCGCTGACGATCTCTTCGTCGAGCAATACGGTCGCGGTCGTCAGCTCCGCCTGCACGACCGCCGGATCGAACGCGGCGTAAAGCCGTCCCTGCGCGTCGCGCTGATCGGCGCCCTCGGTGACGCGCCAGCTCAGATAGAGAATGCCGCTGGGCTTGACGATATCGAGCAGGCGGCGGACCGATGCCGCAATCTCCTTGCGGTCGAGATGCATGATCACGGTTTCGCACAGCACGTTATCGAACGTGCCGATACCGCGCAGCTCGGGCAATTCGGCATGCGCGAACTTGCACGACGGATAGCGCCGGCGCGCTTCATTGAGCAGGCCCTCCGAGGCGTCGAAGCCCATCGCCGAAAAGCCGTGGGTGTGAAGCCAGGCGACCTCGCGGCCGCAGCCGCAGCCGATATCGGCCGAGTTGCCGCCGCGCACGAAAAAGCGTTCGACGACTTCCTGCAGGTCGACGGGCGCCGGCTGACCGAGCCAGTCCTTCGCGCACGCCGCCGCATCCTGGTCATAAGCGGCGAGCGTCTGAGGATCCATGGTCTAGCCTTCGATCTTGGAAAAATCCGCAACCGCGCGGGTCGCCGCGCGGATTTCGTTCAGGAGTTTTAGTCGGTTCTCGCGCACATCAGGTTCATCGGCATTGACCTTGACCTTGTCGAAGAACGCATCGACGGCAGGCCGCAGCTTCGCCATTGCGCTCATCGCGGCGGCGAAATCTTCCTTCTGGACTGCGGCTCCGGCCTCGCTCTTGACCTGATCAATCGCCTTGGCGAGCGCCTTTTCTTCGGCAAGCGCGTAGAGCCCGGCATCCGGCGCACCATCGAACGTGCGTTTGTCCCGCTTCTCCTCGATCGAGAGGATGTTACTCGCACGCTTGGTCCCTGCAAGCAGGTTCTTGCCGTCGTCGGTGTCGAGGAACTTGCCGAGCGCCTCGACGCGGCGGACCACCAGCAGCAAATCATCCTGTCCGCCGAGCGAAAACACGGCGTCAACGAGATCGTGCTGCGCGCCCTGGTCGCGGAGCTGGACCTTCAGGCGGTCGGCGAAGAAGACAAGCAGGTCGCCCGGAAGCTTCTCGGCGTCGCCCTTTTCCGGCAAGCCAGCCAATGCTGACTTCGCCACGTTCAAGATCGGCAGCCGGAGTGTATTCTCAACGATCAGCCTGATGGCACCCAGCGCTGCGCGCCGCAATGCATAGGGGTCCTTGCTGCCGGTCGGCTTCTCGTCGATCGCCCAGAAACCCGCCAGAGTATCGAGCTTGTCGGCCAGTGCGACCGCCGCGCTTACCGGATCGCTCGGCACGCGATCAGTGGGGCCTTGCGGCTTGTAATGGTCCTCGCTCGCGGCGGCGACGGAGGCGTCTTCGCCTTGCGCCTGCGCATAGTACTTCCCCATCAGGCCCTGCAGCTCGGGGAATTCGCCGACGACTTCGGTCAACAGATCGGCTTTTGCCAGATGCGCCGCGCGCTTGGCCTTCGCGACGTCGGCGCCGACCAGCGGCGCGATCTCGGCCGCCAGCCGTTCGATCCGTTTGATCCGCTCCGCCTGCGTGCCAAGCTTCTCGTGAAACACGATCTGCTCGAATTTTGGCAGCCGGCTCTCCAGCTTCGTCTTCAGGTCGGTCTCGTAGAAGAATTTTGCATCGCTCAACCGCGCGCGGATCACGCGCTCGTTGCCGGCGACGATCACCTTGCCGCCGTCGGTCGCTTCAATGTTGGCAGTCAGAATAAATTTGTTGGCGAGCTTCCCGGTCTTGGGGTCGCGCACCACAAAGCATTTCTGGTTGTTGCGGATGGTGGCGCGGATCACTTCGCCCGGGATCGGCAGGAATTCCTCATCGAAGGAGCCCATCAGCGCGACCGGCCATTCGACGAGGCCGGCGACCTCGTCCAAGAGCCCCTGGTCCTCGACCAGCTCAAAGCCTTGCGCGAACGCCAATTGCTTGGCGTCGGCGAGGATGATGTCCTTGCGCGCCTGCGGATCGAGTACGACCTTCGCGGCCTTCAGCTTGGCTTCGTAATCCGCGAAGCGCCGCACCGGAATCGCCGACGGCGCCATGAAGCGGTGGCCGAACGTGGTCTGCCCGGCCTCGATGCCGTCGACGGAAAACTTTACCACATCGGGTTCTTCGGTCTCCGGACCGAAGGTCGCGATGATCGAGTGCAGCGGCCGCACCCAGGAGAGCGAACCCGATTTGGTCGAACGAGCGCCCCAGCGCATCGACTTCGGCCACGGGAAGGTTCGGATGATGACCGGCAGAATCTCGGCGAGCACATCGATGGTGGCGCGGCCCGGCTTTTCGATCAGGGCGATGTAGAAGTCGCCCTTCTTCGGGTCGGTCTGGATCTTGGCGTCTTCGATCCTGGCCAGACCGGTCGCCTTCAAGAATCCCTGGATCGCGGCATCGGGGCCGCCGACGCGCGGGCCGCGGCGCTCTTCCTTGAGGTCGGACTGCCGCTGGGGAATGCCGTGCACGGTCAGCGCCAGCCGCCGCGGCGTCGCGAACGCTTTCGCGCCTTCATAGACCAGGCCCTCCGCGACGAGCTTGTCGGTCACCATGCGGCGCAGATCGTCCGCCGCCTTCGCCTGCATGCGCGCGGGGATTTCCTCGGAAAACAATTCCAGCAGAAGATCAGGCATCAGACCGCCCTGCCCGCTTCGGTGTGAACCCAGGCCTCGCCGCAGGCCTTTGCCAATTCGCGCACGCGCATGATGTAGCTCTGCCGCTCCGTCACCGAGATCACGCCGCGCGCATCGAGCAGGTTGAAGACATGGCTCGCCTTGATGCACTGGTCATAGGCCGGCAGCGCCATCAGATGTTCTTTCTGATTACCGCCCTCCTTCCACCCGGCCGCGAGATATTTCTTGCAAGCGTCTTCGGCCATCTTGAACTGCTCGAACAGCATCGCCGTATCGGTGTGCTCGAAATTGTGCCGGGAATATTCCTGCTCGGCCTGCAGGAAGACGTCACCATAGGTGACCTTGTCGGCGCCGTCGCGGCCATTGAAGTTGAGATCGTAGACGCGGTCGACGCCCTGCACATACATCGCAAGACGCTCGAGTCCGTAGGTGAGCTCGCCGGAAACGGGTGCGCATTCGACGCCCGCGACCTGCTGGAAGTAAGTGAACTGGCTGACTTCCATGCCGTCGCACCAGCACTCCCAGCCCAGCCCCCATGCGCCAAGCGTCGGGCTTTCCCAATCGTCCTCGACGAAGCGGATGTCGTGCAGGCTCGAATCGATGCCGATCGCGGCCAGCGACTTCAGGTACAGATCCTGAAGGTTCGGCGGCGACGGCTTCATGATCACCTGAAACTGATAATAGTGCTGCAGCCGGTTGGGGTTCTCGCCGTAGCGTCCGTCCTTCGGCCGGCGCGAGGGCTGCACATAGGCCGCATTCCAGCGCTTCGGCCCCAACGCGCGCAGCGTCGTCGCCGGATGGAAGGTGCCTGCGCCCATTTCCATGTCGTAGGGCTGCAGGATCACGCAGCCCTGCTCCGCCCAGAACCGCTGGAGAGCAAGGATGAAGCCCTGGAACGAACGTTCCGGGCGCATATGGGCAGGCAAAGCGTCCATCGGCAGAATCGGTCTCGCGAAGGGGGTTTTAAAGTGCGCGGGACCGTATCGGCGTAGGGGCAGGGAATCAAGGCGATGGAGCCTTGTATTCCTCATGGTGAGCGCGGCGGGCCGCGCGTCTCAGGACGATGCCAGCATCGCCGAGCGAGCCATGAGGCCCCGAACGTGTGGGCCATCCTTCGAGACGCGGGCTGTCGCCCGCCCCTCAGGACGGAGGCTAGCCCGGCCGGTAAGCGCCGGTGACGGGGTCGCGGCGCAGCGTTGGGATGTCGGCCGTCTGTGTGGCCTCGGCGACGCGCGCCAGCCGTGCCTCTTCGAGTTCCCTGTTGATGCGGACGGCGGTCTTGTAGGCCCAGCGGACCACGGCGAGCCCTCCCAGGGCACCCGCGAATGCGATCAGCGGCGGCATCGGTCGATCCTTGTCGTTCACGTGTCAGCCCCCAATGGCTCGCATTCTCGCCGAAGCCGGCCTGCATCGCAATTACGCTTTTGGGACTAAATGGCGCGGGTACCCCCGGCCTAGAACCCGAATTTGGCCCAAATTGCCCGGGTCTCCAGCGCCGAAATCAGGTCATCCGGCAATCCCCCGATACCGTCGGCCAGCGAACCCGCGCCCGGTGATCTCCGGCCCAACAGCCCGGCCAGCATTCCGCTTGCCGGCGCGATAAGGGGCGTCAGCACTTTGTCACCATAGCGCTCGCGCAGCGTCGAGCGGAGATCGCCGATCTTGTCCGCAAGGCCGAGCGACACCGATCTCTCGCCCGCCCAGTATTCGCCGGTGAACAGGACGTCGTCGGCCCCCTTGAGGCGCGCACCGCGGCTGCCTTTGACCAGCGCGATGAAGATGGCGTGGATCTCGCGCTGAAGCGTCTTCAGGCGGGCGACGTCATCCGGGTCTTCGGGCAAGAAGGGGTCCAGCATCGCCTTGTGCTCGCCTGCCGTGTAAAGCCGCCGCTCGACACCAATCCTCTTGATCAAGTCCTGAAAGCCGAAACTGCCGCCGACCACGCCGATCGAGCCCAGGATCGAGGACGGATCGCAGAATATCTCGTCGCCCGCGCAGGCGATCATGTAGCCGCCGGATGCGGCGACGTCCTCGACGAACACCAGCACCGGCAGTTTCTTTTCCGCAGCAAGCTGCCTGATCCGCAAATAGATTTGCCGCGATTGCACCGGCGAGCCGCCGGGCGAATTGATCACCAGCGCCACCGCCTTGGCGTGTCGGGTGGCGAAAGCGCGTTCGAGCGTTGTTGGCGATGCCGGCCAGCGTCAGGCCCGGCCGCAATGGCGTCACCGCACCGATGACGCCCGACAGGCGAACCACCGGAACGACCGGGACGTCGCGCCGGAATTTTGCCGGAATGAATCGTTTCATCCTGTCAATGAGGCCCGGCAATCCCGTGCGATCACTTAATTGTTCACTCATGCCGTTACCTCGAATTAACCATTTTTTATCACGCCAATGTCATTGGAAAGGCCGGAACGCCTTTTGGCAGGATGCCTTTTGCATCGCAGACGAGAGACTGCAATGGCGCAGCGGAGACTGACATGAAAATCTACCTGCTGATAATGCTCATCGGCAGCCTTCTGACCGCGATTCACTTTACGTCGGCGCCCAAACAACAGTCCGAGACGCTTCCGCAATAGCGAGTAATTGGGAGTTGCGGGCCGACTTTACAGGTTCGCCAGCGGCAAGGTTCCCTTCCCGGCCAGAATCTCCTGGCCCCTTTTATGGGGCTGACCTTGCTCGTCATTGAGCATCAGGGCGGGATGGATTTGCGTCGGCGCCCGCCCACCCTTGATGGCGCGAACCAGGATGCGATTGGCAGGCCCCCGTGCGTCACCGTGAACCGGCAGCACCTGCAGGCTCCCGAAACCGTGATCGAGCGCCGAGAGCACTTCGGCGATTCCATCGGCACGCCAGATCAGCGTCAGCGCTCCCTTCGATTTGAGAATGCGCCGCGCCGCGTGAATCCATTTCGAGAGCGTCGTTGCGGTCGCCATATGCGCGGTCCCGCGTGCCGTGTCCGGCGAGACGCGATGCCGCGCCGGGTCGTTGAAGGGCGGATTCATCAGCACCGCATCGACCCTGTCAGGAAGGAGTCCGGCAGCGGCAAAGGCCGTGGCATCGGCCTCCACGTCAAGCACGATCACGTCGGCTCGAATCGCATTCGCCTCCGCATTGGCGCGCGCAAGGCCCGCCAGCACAGCATCGATCTCGACCAGAACCAGATCGATGCCGGCCACGCGCCTGGCGACCGAAAGCCCCGCGACGCCGACGCCGGCGCCGAGATCGGCCACGCGGTCACCCGGACGGGCTGCCGTCGCTGCCGCCAGCAGCACTGCATCGTGACCGGCGCGATGTCCCGATTTCAGTTGCTTCAAACGCAATTGCCCGCCGAGAAACGCATCCTCGGTGAGTTCGAGGTCAGTCATCGGGGCGCAATTCGTGAGCCAGACCCGCCTCGGCCAGCAACTGGCGGGCTGCGCGATTGTCGTCCTCATGAACCAGGATGCGGCGTGGCAGGATGCCGATCGATCCCTCGATGACGCTCATGTTCTGGTCCAGCACCAGATGATGGATATTGGCGCCGTCGAGCAGCGCGCCGATCGCAGAAACCAGCACGATATCGTTGGTCCTGACCAATTCCCGCAAGTGGTGTTCTCCTTTTCGCCCCGATGCGACGCGGCACCAGGTCTGTCAACTGCTACGTGCCCTTGCCGCGATTGCCGGCACTTTCTATTGTAGAATAAGGATAGTGCGAATTGGCCAAAATTGGAGACCCGTGTGGCGGTTATTGTACCCTTCGAAAGCCCGTCGAACGCTTCGATAGATGCGCTGGTCGGGCTGGTCGCCGCCGACATGGAGCGGGTCAACGCCACGATCCTGTCGCGCACGGGATCGGAAGTCACCATGATTCCGGAGGTCGCCAACCACCTGATCTCATCCGGCGGCAAACGTCTGCGCCCGATGCTGACGCTGGCGATGGCCCAGCTCTCCAACTATTCCGGGGACGGCCATATCAAGCTCGCCGCCGCGGTCGAGTTCATGCACACGGCAACCCTGCTGCACGACGACGTAGTCGACGAGAGCGAACTGCGCCGCGGCAAGCTGTCGGCGCGGATGCTGTGGGGCAATGAGGCCAGCGTGCTGGTCGGCGACTTCCTGCTCGGCCAGGCCTTTCGCATGATGGTCGAGGTCGGCTCGCTGCGTGCGCTCGACATTCTCTCCTCGGCTGCGGCCACCATCGCCGAAGGCGAAGTGATGCAGCTTGCGGCGGCCAAGAACACCGCGACCACCGAGGACGAATACCTCGCCGTGATCAGGGGCAAGACCGCCGAATTGTTCGCCGCCGCCTGCGAAGTCGGACCCGTGATCGCCAACCGCCCGAAGGCCGAGCAGACCGCATGCCGCTCGGTCGGCATGAATCTCGGCATCGCATTCCAGCTCGTCGACGACGTGCTGGACTATGGCGGCAAGGCCGCGAAACTCGGCAAGAACATCGGCGACGATTTCCGCGAAGGCAAGATCACGCTGCCGGTGGTGCTGGCGTTCCGCCGCGGCAATGACAGCGAGCGGAAATTCTGGATCAAGGCATTGGAGCGTGGCGAGATCGGCGACAGCGACCTCGATCACGCCATCGGCCTGATGACCAAGCACCGCGCGCTGGAGGATACGATCAGCCGCGCCCAGCACTACGGCGCAATGGCCGTCGACGCGCTCGCGCTATTCCCGGCCTCGCCGATGAAAACCGCACTCGAACAGGTCGTGGCGTTTTGCCTGGCGAGGTCACATTGATTCCGCTTCCGTCATACCCCGCGAAGGCGGGGTATCCAGTACGCCGCGGCCTATCGATTCAATCACTGATGTCTCTGGAATACTGGATCACCCGCCTTCGCCTTCGCGGGTGATGACAGCGCTCTGCCCATCCTACGAGAGAGATCGCATTGAACTGCACCAATTTCACGTTGTTCCTCTTGGCCGCGCTCGTCATCGCCGCCGTCCCCGGTCCAGGAATCTTTTACGTCGCCGCACGGACGCTGTCGGGCGGCAAGAGCGCCGGTATCGCTTCGACGTTCGGGACTGCGCTCGGCGGCTTGGTGCATGTGGTCGCGGGCGGGCTTGGGGTCTCGGCGCTCATCCTGGCCAGCGCTGAGCTGTTCACCGCGCTCAAATTCGCCGGCGCAATCTATCTCGTGTGGCTCGGCATCAAGACGTTTCGCGAAGCGCGCGATCTGCTGCCGCAACAAGCCGTCGCGGTCGGTACAGAGCGGGCGTTTCGGGAAGGCGTGCTGGTCGAAGCCTTGAACCCGAAGACCGCGGCGTTCTTCCTGGCCTTCATTCCGCAATTCCTCGACCCGGCCGGCAGCTATCCGGCGCTCCAGTTCATGGCGCTGGGCCTGATCTCGGTCGCGCTGAACACGCTTGTCGATATCATCGTGGTAATGATGGCCGCGACGGCGCGCAGTGGTCTCACGCGCAGGCCGAACTTGCTTCAACGATTGCGACAGGGCTCGGGGCTGTTCATCGCGGGCCTCGGTGTTTCGCTGGCGCTGGCGCGGCGGCCTGCGAGCTAACTCAGCGTTCCCGCATACACCCACCATCCGGGGTGATCGCGCCGGATCTGCTCTGCCGCGCGTCCGGCTTCGACGGTGTTCTCGTAGATCGCAAAGCAGGTGGCGCCGGAGCCGGACATCCGCGCCAGCCAGGCGCCGTTGGTCGCGTTGAGCGCTGCGATGACCTCGCCGATCACGGGCTGGACACGCATGGCGGGCGCTTCCAGATCGTTGGAGCTGGCGGCGAGCGCTTCGACCCAATCTTCCAGCGATGCCTTCTCGTCCGGCCAGCGGTCCCGCAGCAGCACGTCGGTGACACCGACAAGCAATTCGCCGCTGCGGAGGCCCAGCGCATTGAAAACGTCGCGGGTCGCGACGGCAACGCCGGGGTTGACCATCACGCACGGCATTTTCGGCAGACTGAGCGGCTGCAGCGTTTCGCCGACGCCGGTCATGACGCAGCCGCGTGAGTTAACGCAGACCGGCACGTCGGCGCCGGTCAGTTGCGCGACCTCGACGATACGGGGATCGTCGAGCGCGAGCCCGTTCAACTGTGCAAGCAACCGCAGCGCCGCCGCGGCATCGGCCGAACCGCCGCCGATTCCGGCCGCGACCGGCAAGACCTTGTCGAGCGTAAAGCTGCCGGCTTTCATATCCGGTACGCGCTCGGCCAAGAGGCGCGCGGCCTTGAGCACCAGATTGTCCGAGGTCTCGCCGCAGGCTTGCGCCAGCGGTCCCGACATCTTCAAATCCAGATCCGCACCCGGCGTCAGCGTCAGCCGGTCGGCGCAGTCGGCGAACGCCACCACGCTTTCGAGATCATGGTAGCCGTCGGCACGGCGGCCATTCACCCGCAAGGTCAGGTTGACCTTGGCGCGCGCCTTGTCGTTCAACAGCGGCATTGCCAAACAGCCCCCAAAGTCCTTGCCTCAGCCACCCCTGCCGTCTTCTTTCTTCTTGTCGGCGGAAGCCGCGGAGGAAGTGTCTTCGGGCAGGCCGTTGGCAATCTTGGCTTCGATCTTCGGCAATTCCTCCGCCTCGGGCTTGAGGTCGCGGGCATGGGCCCACTGGAATTTGGCTTCCAGCGTCCGCCCGACGCGCCAATAGGCGTCGCCGAGATGGTCATTGATGGTCGGATCCTCCGGCTTGAGGTCGATCGCACGCTCGAGATGCTTTACCGCGTCTTCAAAATTGCCGATCCGGTAAAACGCCCAGCCCAGCGAATCCACGATGTAGCCGTCATCGGGGCGCTGGTCGACGGCGCGCCGGATCATCTTCATGCCTTCGTCGAGGTTGATGCCCTGGTCGATCCAGGAATAGCCGAGATAGTTCAGGACATGCGGTTGCTCGGGCTGCAGCTCCAGCGCCTTGCGCATGTCGGCCTCGGCCTTGCTCCACTGCTTGGAACGTTCCTCGCAAATGCCGCGATAGTAATAAGTGACCCAGGTGTTCTTGTCCGTCACCCCGGGCATCGCGTCGATCGCCAGCGTATAGGTATTGGCGCAATCGCTGAACTTCTTGCGGCCGCGCTCGATGTTGCCGAGCGCCATGATGGCTTCGATGTCCTTCGGCGCGTCCGCGGTGACGCCCTTCAGGATCTTGATCGCCTCTTCGCTGCGGTCGGCGGCGTCGAGATTGGTGGCGAGCTGGATCTGCGCATTGCGCTTGAGCGGCGAACTGGCCGGCATGCGCTCGTAGACCTTGATCGCCATCTGCGGCTTCTTCACGGACTCGTAGAGATCGGCGAGCGACAACAGCGCCAGCGGATGATTGGGCTGCAGATAGAGCGCGAGCTGCAGATAGACCAGCGCCAGATCCTCGCCGCCGCGGCGTGTCAGCGTGGCGCCGATTCCGTACAGCGCCTCGGCCGCGCCGGCCTGCGCCGAATCGACCAGCGCCGACATCTTCTTGCCGGCCCGGGTCTCGCGCAGGCCTTCCTGCACCAGCGGATGCCGCGGCAACTTCTTGTCGAACGCTTCGTAAATGCCGGCCGCCGCCGCGCCATCCTTGTTGCGAGACAGCCAGCGCGCATAGGCGTCGGACACGCGCAGCATTGAATCGTCGAGTTTGTAGGCGCGCTCGAACCGCGTGCCGGCGTCCTTGTCCTTGCCCGAGATCTCCAGGATCATGCCGGTGTGGAGATCCTTGAAGATCGGATACCATTCAGGTCCAGTCAGCTTGTCGATATTGGCAACCGCGGTCTTGGCATCGCCCGCGCCGTAGCTCGCCCATCCCGACAACAGCGTCGCCACCAGGTCGGTGATCGGTCCGCGGATCGACTGGTTGATGTTGAGCTGCGCGGCCGCATATTTCTTCTGCTTGAGGTCGCGGACGCCGACCACCAGCCGCGCGACGCGGTTCGCCTTGTCCATCGTCAGGATGCGATCGGCGAGCTTGACCGCTTCATCGATGTCGCCATCGGCGAGCGAAGAGATGAAGGCGCGATCCAGGAGTTCGTTGTTCTTCGGATCGGTGCGCAGCGCGGAGCGATAGAATGCCGCAGCCGAGGCCGCATCGCGCTCGACGCTGGCATGGCGCGCGGCGAGATAGCTGCCTGCCGTCGTCAGCGACTTCAGATCGGATTTGGTGGGGAATTGCGCGGCGTTGTCGGCCGTATGTTCGGGCGTCTGGGCCCAGGCCACGCCAGGCGCGGCCAGGCTGGCAACAGTAATTGCGGCGATGGTCCAACGATTCATACGAGTGGAAAGCATCACAGTTCGCCTAGCTCCAGGATGTATGGCGGGATCGTTACGATCGGTCTCGAATGCAAACCCAAGCGGCGGCATCTCAGCCTGCGACAATGCCGCTTTTGGCCTTCAACCGCAAGGATACGGGTTGGCGAATCGATTGGCAGATAGGCCCTTAGGGCTCCGATTTAGCCAGCCTAACCCGGAAACGCTTTTACTGTGGCGGTATCGTGGCCGGAGGCGGTATCACCCTCCTCCAACTCACGCAATCGTGGTCTATACGGCCTCTCTACATGCCCTGGTAATTCGGCCCACCGCCGCCTTCCGGCGGAACCCAGGTGATATTGCCGTTGGGGTCCTTCACGTCGCAGGTTTTGCAATGGACGCAGTTCTGGGCGTTGATCTGGAAGCGCGGACCTGAAGCCTCCTCGACCCATTCATAGACGCCGGCCGGGCAATAGCGGTTCGACGGACCGGCATAGACATCGTGCTCGGATGCCTTCTGCAGGTTCATGTCGGCGACCTTGAGATGAACCGGCTGGTCCTCCTCATGGTTGGTGTTGGAGAGGAACACCGAGGACAACTTGTCGAAGGTGAGCTTGCCATCCGGCTTGGGGTAGGCGATCGGCACATGCGCCTTGGCCGGATCCAGCGTCTTGCGGTCGGACTTGGCGTGCGACTGGGTTCCGAACAGCGAGAAGCCCAGCGTGTTGCACCACATGTCGAAGCCGCCGAGCGCCACGCCGATGATGGTGCCGAATTTCGACCATAGCGGCTTGACGTTGCGGACCCGGTGCAGGTCTCGACCTACGGCGGAATCGCGCCAGGCGTTTTCGTATTCCACCAGTTCGTCATTGGCGCGGCCGGCGCCGAGCGCCGCCGCAACATGTTCGGCCGCGAGCATGCCGCTGCCCATCGCGTTGTGCACGCCCTTGATGCGCGGCACGTTGACAAAGCCTGCCGCGCAGCCGATCAGCGCGCCGCCCGGGAAACTTAAACGCGGCACCGACTGATAGCCGCCTTCGGTGATGGCGCGCGCGCCGTAGGAGATACGCTTGCCGCCTTCGAACACGGTTCGGATGGCGGGATGCGTCTTAAAGCGCTGGAATTCGTCGAATGGCGAGAGATACGGATCGTCGTAATTGAGATGCACGACGAAACCGACCGCCACCTTGTTGTCGTCGTAATGGTAGAGGAACGAGCCGCCGCCGGTCTTGTTGTTCAGCGGCCAGCCGAACGAATGCTGGATCAGGCCCTTCTGGTGCTTGGCGGGATCGATCTCCCAGACTTCCTTCAGCCCAATGCCGAATTTCGGCGGCTCGCTTTTCGCGTCGAGCGAGAATTTCGCGATCAGTTCCTTGCTCAGGCTGCCGCGCGCGCCTTCGGCGAACAGCGTGTATTTGCCTAGCAGTTCCATGCCGCGGGTATATGAATCCTTGTGGCTGCCGTCCCTGGCGATGCCCATGTCGCCGGTCGCGATGCCGCGCACCGCGCCGTTATCGTCATACAGCACCTCGGCCGCGGCAAAGCCGGGATAGATTTCGACGCCGAGCGCCTCGGCCTTTGGCGCCAGCCAGCGGCAGACATTGCCGAGCGAGCCGATATAGCAGTGATGATTGTTCATCAGCGGCGGCATTGCGAAGTTCGGCAGCCGGATCGCGCTGGTCGCGGTGGTCCAGTAGAAGCGGTCGTCCTTGACCTCCGTCTTCAGCGGGCAATCGGCGTCCTCACGCCAATCGGGAATCAGCTTGTCGAGCGACACCGGATCGATCACCGCGCCCGACAGGATGTGCGCGCCGACCTCGGAACCCTTCTCCACCACGACGATGCTGAGATCGGCATTGAGCTGCTTCAGCCGGATCGCCGCAGCGAGGCCAGACGGCCCGGCGCCGACGATCACGACGTCGAATTCCATGGATTCGCGGGGAGAAAGCTCTTCTGCACTCATGATCTGATCTCAGCCCAATTGAGAACGGCTCTAAAGGCTCGTTGTTTCCGATTTTTGCGGGGAGGACAACCATGGAAATGCAATGCGAGGCGTTTCACGCCGGCGCGATCCATACTAGATTGGCATCATGGATTTGATCTCAGAACCCGCGCCTAATGTCAGGCAATTGCTGGCTTTTTATCTGGAGGCCGGGGTCGATTGCGCGTTGATGGAGGAACCAGTCGATCGGCTGACCGAGCCCGACCCCCCTGCTGCCCCCATCGCTGTCCGCGAGACTGCGCCACCCCGCCCCGTCAGGGAAATGCCCGCCGCGATGCCGGCGGTTCCGCGCAGCGAAATAGCGCCCGCGCCTGAAGCCGCCATCGCGCTTGCGCGCGAGGCGGCGCGAACGGCGCCGACGCTGGAAGCGCTGCGTGCGCTCCTGGAAACTTTCGACGGCTGCGCGCTCCGAAACACCGCAACGCGGCTGGTGTTTGCCGACGGCAACCCGCAGGCGCGCGTCATGTTCGTCGGCGAAGCACCTGGACGCGACGAGGACATCGAGGGCCTGCCCTTCGTCGGCCGTTCCGGCAAGTTGCTGGACCGGATGATCGCGGCAATCGGACTGGACCGCAGCAAGGCCTACATCGCCAACGTGATTCCCTGGCGGCCGCCCGGCAACCGAACGCCAACGCCGCAGGAGACGCAAATCTGCCTGCCCTTCATCCAGCGGCAGATCGAACTCGTGAACCCCGACATACTGGTGACGCTCGGCAACCCCTCGACGCAAACGCTGCTGTCGACCCGCGATGGCATCATGAAGACCCGCGGCAGGTGGTTCGACTACGACACCGGCACCCGCACGATCCGCGCCATGGCGACGTTCCACCCGGCCTATTTGTTGCGCTCGCCGTCCTACAAGCGGATGTCCTGGCAGGACCTGCGCGCGATCGCAACGGCGCTGGAGCAAGCGAATTAGCTCGTGTCCCGGACGCGGTGCAGCGCCTCTACTGCGCCTTCGGCCGGACGATCGCCCAGCCGATCCGCAGCAATGGCTGGCGGCCGTTCACCATCCATTCGAAGGCGCGCGGCACTTCCGGCACCAGGCCGGGAAAGCGTTGCGCGATATCGGGCGGCGGCGCGCCCGAGGTATCGGAAGCGCGCCAGACCACGACACCGCCGGTCTCGTTGAATTTCGCGACCGACAGCCATGGGGTTCGCTCCGGCGTGGCATCGAGCAACAGATGCGGACGTCCGCTGTTCATGGCGATGAAGCTTGCCAATTGCGGATCGCCAGCGACCGCACGCAGGCGCTGGTTGGTCCGGCGCTCAAAGCTGTCGCCGAAGAAATGCGCGATCGCCTTTGCCGGCAGCGAGGTCGACACTTCGTTCGCGGTCCACGGCAAAAACAGCGTGGCCGCGATCGTCACCAAGGCAGGCGCGACGACCGCCGCCGCCCATGCCGTCCGCAACAGGCGCTGGCGCCGCAGATGGATCAGATCGCCGCTCGCCACGATTACGGCGAGCCCCGACATCAACAAGGCGACGCCCTCCCCGCCGACGACATGATCGAGGTTGAAGATGCCCGCGATCAGGCTTCCGAGCAGCGCCGGCGCAAGCGCAAAGAAATAGACGAAGTCGCGCGCCAGCGGATCGACCGGCGGCCGGTAGATAATCGGCGCCTCCCCGGCATGGCGGGCGAACCGGCCGGAGTTGAGGATCGCCAGCAGCACGATGGCGGACATTGCGAGCACGAGGCCAACGAGTAGCCAGCCCCATTGCAGGACGCGCCCGCCCAGATCGTAGATCGCGGGCCACGGCGGCATCGCGAGCGCATCGGCGCGGAGCAACCAAATCAGATAGGGCAAGACCAGGACGGCGATCACGAGCAGCGCATAGAGCGGATCGAGCGACATCAGCACGCGCCGCCCCCGCGCGGTGGCAACGGCAAATCCGGCGAGCAGCAGCAGCAATCCGAGCGCAGCCGGCGTCGTCAGCAGCAAAAGCCCCGCCTCGATCGACCAGGCGAACCAGGCGTTGCGCCGGTTCTGGCCGATCAATTGCCAGGAATGCAGCAAAAGCAGCGCCCATAACGGGCGCGCCAGCACCAGCGGGCCGAACTCGACGCCGGGCGAAGAGAAGGCCACCACCGTCATCGACAGCAGCACCGCGAGCACCGCCTGCTGCCCGCCGATAATCGCGCGGCCCAGTTGATAGTAGATCCAGAAAGTGACGACGGCGCAGACCTGCGCCAACAGATAGACGCCGAACATATGGTTGCCGGCGGCACGAAACGCGATATCGGCGAGCCAGAACGCCAACGGCGGACCGAGCCAGGTTCCGACCTGGTATTCCCGGCCGAAGGCCAGCGCGGTCGCAAGATCACCGGGCGGGCTGCGGTACAGCAGCATCGGCAGGATCAGCCAAATTGCGGCCTGGACCAACACCACGAGCCAGACCACCAGCCGCGGCCGGGCGCGGATCAGTTCGACAACGAGCGAGGTGAAGCGCATGAAACGTCCGAATGCCGGGCCGGGCAGCCCTGTCCCCGGCACTTTTGATAGAGCGCACGAGCCGCCGAGGCAACTGCAGCGTTTCAGGCGAACGGGTTACCGGTTTTGCGTCAGGAAAAAATCACGGCCGAGTCAAATCGCCGCCGAAATCTCAGACTCGATTTCCGTCTCCGCCGTGATATCCACCGTGAACAGGTCGCGCTCGATGCTCTCCGGGTCATGTTTCAGCCGCGCGGCAATCACCGGCGCGAAAAATCTGCGGTGGTGGATGCTCGGGCCTAATCGGTCCAGCGCCTCGCGATGTTCCGGCACGGCGTAGCCCTTGTGATTTTCAAAGCCGTAGCCCGGACAATCCAGCGCCAATGCGCTCATCAGGCGGTCGCGCGTCACCTTGGCGATGATCGAGGCTGCGGCGATCGACATGACGATGCCGTCGCCGCCGATCACGGCGTCGCAGTCGCAGGGCGCATCGATCTTGTCGCGGCCGTCGACGAATACATGCTTCGGCATTTCGGGCAGCGCGCGCACGGAACGCGCCAGCGCCCAGAGCGAAGCGCGCAAGATATTGTCGCGGTCGATCCGGGCGGGCGAGGCAAAGGCGACCGCAAACGACGAGGTGGCGCAGATCTCCTCGAACAGTTCCTCGCGACGTTCGGGCGTCAGCCGCTTGGAATCGTCGATGCCTTTGGGGATTCGCTTGGGATCGAGGATGACCGCGGCCGCCACCACCGGACCCGCCAGCGGGCCGCGCCCGGCCTCGTCGCAGCCGGCAACCGGCCAGACGCCGCGCTTGATCAGCGCCCGCTCGCGGCGAAAGCTCGGCGGGGCAAGCGTGATCACGCCCTTGAGCAGCTCGGCCTCTTCCTTGCCGGCTTTCTTGGCCGATTTCCCGTCAGATTTCTTGGCAGACTTGTCCCGAATCATGGTCGAGATTCGTGCGCCAGCGCGCGGCGGCGCGCAACCGGGAACCCGGCACAATTCCCGTTATTCAGCGTGACCTCGTCGCCATTCCCCGGCCTCGATCACATAAACGCCCCGGCTGCCGCGCTTGGGCTCCGCAATCGTCTGCCGGTAACGCATTCCGAGCTTCTCAAGCGCGTGAATTGACGGCACATTTCTCGGGTCGACCAGTCCGAGCAATCTTTCGCATTTGAGTTGGTCGAACCCGAAAGCGAGCTGCGCCTTCCCAATTTCGGTCGCGATCCCCCGGCCCCATACCCGGCGCGCAAGCACAAACCCGATCTCAAAATCGTTAGTTCCCAACGCATCGCATGGGGACAAGCCGGCAAAGCCGATGATTTCACCCGCAGGCTTTTCGGCCAAAACCGCCATCCCCGTGGGGCTGCCACCGAAGGTGAAGAATCGCCGAATGAAATCCTCGGCAGCCTCCCTTGCCAGCGGCGCTCCGGCGAATGCAAAGCGCATTACATCGCTATCGCCAAGAATCAGATCCTGCAGGACCGGTATGTCCCTTTCAGCCGCAGCGCGCAGAATCAGGCGCGGCGTTGTCAGAATGACGAGCGGCTGCTCTTCCGACGCTGGCGCGGGCTGCTGGTTCATCAAACCGCAATACGGCAATTCACCGGCCGGGAGAAGTGGCGCTGCCGCAACGTCGCGCGTTTAATCCGGCAGGTGCACCCGCCGGTCCTCGCCGACCTCGATACCGGGCGCCACCACGACTTCCCAAATGTGGTTGTCGGGATCGCCGAAATAGCCGGAATAACCGCCGTAATCGGTCTTGTGCGCCGGCTTCAACAGCGACGCGCCGCAGGAGATGGCGAAATCGAGTGCAGCATCCACCTCCTCGGTAGAACTGCAATTCCAGGCGAGCGTCGTGCCGCGAAACGTCTTCGGCCGCGGCTGATCCGGCAGCTTGGCGTCGCCGGCGAGTTGATCCCACGGGTAGAGCGCAATCACCGTGCCGCCGGTGTCGAAGAAAGCGACGGCCTCACCGGTTGCGTGCATTTTTCTTGCAAAACCGAGCGCTTCATAAAAGGCGATGCTGGCGCGGATATCGTTGACGCCGAGCGTGATGACCGTGAACCGGGGGACTGGCCTGCCAGTGCTCATGCAAATCTCCATCCGTCATTGCGAGAAGCGGAAGCGGCGACGTGTCCGCCGTAGCTCGTAGAGCGAAGGCGGAAGCAATCCATTCTTCCTTGCTTGGCGCGATGGATTGCGTCGCGGAGCCTGTCATCGGGCGCGCATTCGCGCGACCCGTTGGCTCACAATGACGACAACGACCTAGAACAAACTAAGTTGCTGTCCGCTTCGCTTCGGCTTGACGAAATGATCGGTCGTCAGTTTCGAACGCCGCTTGTTGAGGCCGAGCTTCTCGCAGGCGATTTCGAACCGCCGCCCGATCATCCAGGCCATCGGGCCGGTGCCCTTCATCCGCGTACCCCATTGCGAGTCGTAGTCGCGCCCGCCGCGCATGTCGCGGATCAGGGTGAAGACGTGACGGTAGCGGTCGGGATAATTCGCCATCAGCCATTCGCGAAAGAGGTCGCGCACCTCAAGCGGCAGCCGGAGCAGCACGTAGCTCGCCTCCTTGACGCCGGCGTGAGCCGCAGCATCGAGAATCCGTTCGATCTCGGAATCGTTCAGCGCGGGAATAACGGGTGCGACCATCACGGTGGCAGGGATGCCGGCCTGCGACAATTGCCGCAGCGCCTCCAGCCGCTTCGGCGGCGTCGAGGCGCGCGGCTCCATCGTGCGGGCGAGCTTGGGGTCGAGCGTGGTCACGGAAATCGCAACCTTTGCCAAATTACGCTTTGCCATTCGCTGCAGAATATCGATGTCGCGCGTCACCAGCGCCGATTTGGTGACGATGCCGACGGGATGACCGGCCCGATCGAGGACTTCGAGAATGCCGCGCATGATCTTGTGCTCGCGCTCGATCGGCTGATAGGGATCGGTGTTGGTGCCGATCGCGATCATGCGCGGCTCGTAACCGGGCGCCGCCAATTCTTTCTCGAGCAATTCTGGCGCATCCGGCTTGGCGAGCAGTTTGGATTCGAAATCGAGCCCGGGCGACAGGCCGAGAAAGGCGTGGGTCGGCCGCGCGAAGCAGTAGACGCAACCGTGCTCGCAGCCGCGGTACGGATTGATCGAGCGGTCGAAACCGATGTCGGGCGAGTCGTTGCGGGTGATGACCTTGCGCGAGGTATCGAGCGATACCGTGGTCTTGAACGGCGGCAGCTCGTCCAGACTCTGCCAGCCATCGTCGAAGGCGACCCGCGCCTCGGCTTCGAACCGGCCGCTGTCGTTGGACTGCGCGCCGCGGCCGCGCCGCCGCTGGCGTTCGATGGCGACCGCGAGTTCGGGAAAAGGTGTCGCACCCGCCGGTTCGGCGGGCGGCTTGACCGGCGGGTGCTTGAGGGCATGAGAGGATGCTCGGCTCATGAAGCGAACATAGCACGCACCAAGAACAAATCAAGAACATAACCGACAACAATTCACCGGAAGCGCAGACACCGGCGACGGAGCCGGCGCCCGATGCCGCAAAAATCTGCACGCAAGCGGCTGTTTTGATTGTGACAAGATGATAACTGTGCAGCGTTTTTCACTGCTCGAGCCATCGAAAACCTCACTCATGTTGAGCGTGATCATTCCGACCGAAGGAATAGAACAGCCCGCCGTCGCCACGCTGGCAGCGTTGGTGCCGGGAGCCGCAGCCGGCGTCATCCGCGAGGTCCTGCTGGTCGACCGGGCCGGCAACGGCGTGATCGAACGGGTGGCCGACGTGGCCGGTTGCCGCTTTCTTAAGTTCGAGGGAACACGCGCCGCGGCATTGGCCGCCGGGGCGCGGGTGGCGCGCTCGCCATGGCTGATGTTCCTGCACGCCGGCGCGGTGCTCGACAGCGGCTGGATCGACGAGACCACACAGTTCATCCAGAACGTATCGCTCAGCGGCCGGCCGCGCGCCGGCGTCTTTCGCTATGCCCGATCGCCCTATGCCGATACGAGCCTGCGCGACGGCTTGAAGTTCATGGCCCGCATGATTGTCGGACCGTCGGCGGAACAGGGGCTGTTGATTGCCCGCGATCATTATGAGCGGCTTGGCGGCCATGGCGTGGATTCCCGCCGTCCCGAGACGCGGCTTTTGCGCCAGCTCGGCCGCGCCTCACGCACCCAGTTGCGCAGCCGGATCATGGTCGTCGCCTAAAGCGATACACCGCAGGCCCGGACACAAAATATCGAAAACAACCCCATGCAAAGTAGAAGCGGGACGAGCCGGGCGCCTCCCTCATCAGAATATACTTGCCAAAGTCAAATATCTATTTGACAATGACAAATATCGAGATGCCCGAGGTCCCAGATGAATTCCGAACAAGAAGTCGCGGCCGTTCGCGCCTTCAACCGCTTCTATACCCGCAAGCTCGGCATCATCGAGCCGAAGCTGCTGCACAGCCCCTTCACGCTGCAGGAAGCGCGCATCATCTACGAGATCGCGCATCGCCCGGCCTGCACCGCCACCGACCTCACCCGCGACCTCGGGCTCGATCCCGGCTTCCTGAGCCGCACCCTGCAGGCGCTGCAGCGCCGCCAGATCGTGACGCGAAAGCCCTCAAAGGATGACGGCCGCGTCAACGAACTCTCGCTGACCGCCAAAGGCCGCGCCGCCTCTGCCGAGCTCGAGCGCCGCTCGCGCGAGGAGGTCGGAAGCCTGCTCGCTTCGCTCGAAGACAGTCAGCGCGCCGCTGTCGTGCAAGCGATGACGACCATCGAGCAGGCGCTGGAACGGCCCACGGCGAAGCCAGCCGCCTTTCTCCTGCGCAGCCACCGGCCCGGCGACATCGGCTGGGTGATCTCGAGCCAGGCAAAGGCCTATGCCGAGGAGTATGGCTGGGACATCAGCTACGAGGCACTGGTCGCCGAGATCTGCGCGCAATTCATCAAGACCTATGACGCTTCGCGCGAGCATTGCTGGATCGCCGAAGCTGGCGGCGAGCCGGTCGGCTCGATCTTTCTGGTGAAGGGCAGTGATGACGTCGCCAAGCTGCGGCTGTTGCTGGTGGAGAAAAAAGCGCGCGGGCTCGGCGTCGGCCGCGCGCTCGTCGAGCAATGCGTCCGCGCGGCGCGCGAGAAAGGCTACAAGAAAATGACGCTGTGGACCCAAAGCATCCTTGTCGCCGCGCGAGGTATCTATCAGGCCGCGGGCTTCCGTCGCGTCAACGAAGAGCCGCACCACAGCTTCGGCGTCGATCTCGTCGGCGAAACCTGGGAGCTGGAACTGTGAAGCCCGGGCGCCGCGATACCTCGCGGCGCGTCACGCCGGAATTGCTCGCGTTCCATACCAGGCACGCGCATCAATTGCGCGTCGAGGCCTGGCATAACATGTGGCGTGCGTTATGGGCGTTGCTGGTCAGGCTGAAGCGCCTTGGGCTTTAGGCCGCCGCAGGTGCTCATCCAGCCGCGGCATGATCTCGACGAAATTGCACGGGCGCGTGCGGTAGTCGAGCTGGGCGGCGAGAATGCCGTCCCATGCATCGCGGCAAGCGCCCGGCGATCCTGGCAGGCAGAAGATGAAGGTCGCCCCCGCCACGCCGGCGGTGGCGCGGCTCTGCACCGTCGACGTGCCGATCTTGGCATGGCTCAGCATGTGGAAGGCGATGGAAAATCCATCCATCCGCTTTTCGAACAGCGGCTCGACCGCCTCCGGCGTCACGTCACGGCCGGTGAAACCAGTGCCGCCGGTGGTAATGATCGCATCGACGCCAGGATCGGCGATCCAGCGCTTGACGATGACGCGGATCGCATCGACGTCGTCGACAATGATCTCGCGCGCGGCAAGGTGATGGCCGGCCGCCGTCAGCCGGTCGGCCAGCGTGGCGCCGGATTTGTCATCGGCTAGCGAACGCGTATCCGAAATGGTCAGCACCGCGATGTTGAGCGGCACGAATTGTTTTGATTCATCGATGGAGGACATGTCGCTTTCCCCGTGTCCCGGACGCGGTGCAGCGCGAAGCGGTGCGCCGCAGAGCCGGGACCTATGTGTGTCCAAGTGGTTTGGGCCCCGGATCAGCAGCGCATCGCCGGAGGCGCGCGGAGCGCGATCCCGGACGCGCTGCGCAGCATCCGGGGCACGAGACCATCACAACGCTCCCGCCGCAAACGTGTTGCAGGCCTGCACCGTGCCCTGCTGGTAGCCGGTCATGAACCACTGCTTGCGCTGCGCTGCCGAGCCGTGGGTGAAGCTGTCGGGCACCACCCTGCCCGTCGACTGCCGCTGCAGCGTGTCGTCGCCGATCGCGGTTGCCGTCTTCAGTGCCGCATCGATATCGCCGGGCTCGATGAAGCCCGGACGCTTCTTCTCTTCGCGATTGACCCAGACGCCGGAAAGACAATCCGCCTGCAGCTCGACCTTGACCTGCAGCGCATTGGCTTCCGCCTTGCTGCCGGCCTGTTGCTGCAGCCGTGTCACGCGCGGCAGGATGCCAAGCAGGTTCTGGATGTGATGTCCCGCTTCATGCGCGATGATGTAGGCGGCCGTGAACTTGCAGGCACTGCCCGAACAGCCGCGGAAGCGCGTTTCGACTTCGCGGAAGAAACTGGTGTCGAGGAAGATCTGCTTGTCCGGCGGGCAGTAGAACGGCCCCATCGCCGACTGCGCCATGCCGCAGCGGCCGCCATTGGTGGCGTTGCGAAACAGCACGATGCGGGGACCGGTGTAATTCTGGCCGCTGGACTGGAAGATCTCGCTCCAGCGGTCGTCGATCTCGCCGAGAATGCCTGCTATCATGCTGCCGACTTCATCCTTCGGCGCGCCGGTCTTGGCCGGCCCGGACCGGCGATCGGTCTGGTAGGTCGGCGCCTGACCGCCGCCGGTCAGGATTTCGGCGCCGCCGATCAGGATACGTGGATCGATGCCGAAGGCGTAGCCGACGAGGCCGAGCACGATGATGGTGCCGATGCCGAGCCCGCCGCCACCCATCGGCAGGCCAAAGCCGCCGCCGCCACCCATTCCGCCGCCGCCCTGGTCGCGACGGTCTTCGATGTCGTCGCTGCGGCGGAAATCATCGTAACGCATGGCGCTATTTCCTCATCCCCGGCTGTCGGCCCGAATACTGAACGCGGCAATCACGTAAAATTTCCATTCCATTAATCAATAACCCGCCCGGCAAAAATTGCCTAGTGCGCAAGCCACCGCAATCTCTGCTGGCAATCTGGCCGATGATCTCTCTTCGCATTCTGCGTCGATAACTTTCTTGGTTAAGTCGATTTTTACTTTGCCCGGTCAATGTATCGCCAGTCGGTTGTTTAGTCCCGCGTCGCCGACAGCGTCGCCTGAGTCAGAGTAATTGAGTCATGGTTGTGTCGCGTCGCGGGGCGTCTGCAAGGGCGCCCCGCACCAAATTTGAGTCTGACTCAAGCGTGCGTATCGTCGTCGGCGATTGCGTCGCCGAGATGTCGAAGCTTCCGGCCGGTTCGGTCGATCTGGTGTTCGCAGATCCCCCGTACAACCTGCAGCTCAAGGGCGATCTGAAGCGTCCCGATGAATCCCATGTCGATGCCGTCAACGACGACTGGGACAAGTTTTCATCGTTCGCCGCTTACGATGATTTCACCCGCGCCTGGCTGCTCGCCTGCCGCCGCGTCATGAAACCGTCGGCAACGCTGTGGGTGATCGGCTCCTACCACAACATTTTCCGCGTCGGCGCGATCATGCAGGACCTCGGCTTCTGGGTCCTCAACGACATCGTCTGGCGCAAGACCAATCCGATGCCGAATTTCCGCGGCCGCCGCTTCACCAATGCCCATGAAACCATGATCTGGGCGGCGCGCGACGAGAAGGCCAAGGGCTATACGTTCAACTATGAGGCCCTGAAGGCCGCCAACGAGGACGTGCAGGCGCGTTCCGACTGGCTGATCCCGCTTTGCACCGGCGAAGAACGCCTCAAGGGCGCTGACGGCAAGAAAGTGCACCCGACCCAGAAGCCGGAAGGGTTGCTGGCGCGCGTGCTGCTGTCGTCGTCAAAGCCCGGCGATCTCGTGATCGATCCCTTCAACGGCACCGGCACGACAGGCGCCGTGGCAAAGCGTCTCGGCCGCCGCTACATCGGCTTCGAGCGCGAAAAGACCTATGCGGCTGCGGCCGAAGAACGGATCGCAGCGGTCGAACCGCTGCCCGAGGCGACGCTGGCGCCGTTCATGACGGCGCGCGACGCCCCGCGCGTGGCATTCTCCGAACTGATCGAGCGCGGCATGATTCCGCCCGGCACCAAACTGGTCGATTCCAAGAAACGCCACGGCGCGCTGGTCCGCGCCGACGGCGCCATCATGCTCGGCGACAAGGTCGGCTCCATTCACCGCATCGGCGCAGTGGCGCAGGGCTCCGGCGCCTGCAACGGCTGGACCTTCTGGCATGTCGAGACCAAGAACGGCCTCAAGCTGATCGACGAACTGCGCGCCGAAATCCGCTCCGAGATGGCGGCGGGGTAAGACCTGGTTCACCACATCGCGTCCCGTGCGCGGTCCGATGGCAGGGCCGCGCCAAAGCACCGTAACATGCGTACGGTTTGCGGGCCGACATGGCTCAAATGCGGCTTGCCCAGACCATGCGCAGCCGGCGTGATTGGCCGGCATGGCAGCCGTGCCACGCTTGCAGGTGGCGTTGTGCCTTTTCGCCCCTATTTGAAGGTAAATAAGCTATATTCATTTTCCCATTGCGAGATTACTCCCATGCGCACACGAGGCTCCGAGTCCTTCATTGTGCTGCCGCTGCTGCCGATCTTCCTGATCGGCCTGTTTCCGATGCTGCTGTTGAGCTTGCTGGGTCCGGCTGGGCTGATCATCCTCGGCATTCTGGTCGCCTGCGCAGGTCTAACCGACATTCTCGACGCTAGCGGCACTTTCAGCGAGCAGATCATCGTCCACGGCTATGCGCGAGGATCGGAACGCGCGGGACAACGAACGGCGCTGCGTTCGGAAGTGCGCTTCGCATCCGTCATGATCGCTGCCGGTGCGGGCCTGGCCGTCGCCGGCATAGGCGGTCTGGCGCTGTCGTAAGGGTCCGGCCCCGGCCGGTCACAAACTCGTCGCTTGCGCATCCCGCAAAAATTTGAGCATGGACGTGGCGCCCGGCGGTAATGCCGCCGCTTGCCACACAAGTTTTCCTTGCAAGAAGCAATGGAGGAGAATTCCAAATGCTCAAGTTCTACTTCAACGGGTCGCCGAACCCGACCAAGGTCGCGCTCTTTCTCGAGGAAGCCGGCATCGCGTATCAGCCGGTCGCCATCGACACCCGCAAGGGCGACCAGTTCAAGCCGGAATATCTCGCCATCAATCCGAACGCCAAGGTACCCGCCATCGACGACGACGGCGTCACGGTGTTCGACAGCAACGCAATCCTGCTTTATCTGGCGGAAAAGACCGGCAAGTTTCTGCCCGCGAACACGCCAGCCAACCGCGGTGAACTGCTGTCATGGCTGATGTTCGTCGCCACCGGCGTCGGGCCGTTCTCCGGCCAGGCCGTCCACTTCAAGCATTTTGCGCCGGAAAAGGTCGACTACGCCCACAACCGCTACCAGTTCGAGGCGCAGCGACATTTCGGCATTCTCAACGATCATCTGGCCAAGCGTCGCTACATGGTCGGCGACACCTACACCATCGTAGACATGGACGTGTGGGGCTGGGCACGCATGATCCCCTTCGTTCTCGGCGAAGAAGCGGCCGCAAAATATCCCAACGTCAAGCGGCTGGTCGACGAGATCTCGGCCCGTCCGGCAGCCGCCAAGGCGATCGCGCTGAAGGACAATTTCAAGTTCAAGGCCGAGATGGACGACGAGGCCCGCAGCAACATGTTCAGGCACCTGTCGGTGAAGGCCGCTTGAGCGCAGCACAATAGATGAAACGGCGCCCTCGCGGGCGCCGTTCTTGTTTCAGTCATCACTTTCGCCAGAACGGCTTGGCCGCCTCCGCCGCGACCTCCGACCAGCTCGTGCCGATATCCTGCAACTCGCGATCGCTCATCGCGGCCAATTGATGCCGGAGGCGAGCGCGCCTGCGCCAGATCCGCATAGCCGCAAGGGCTCTTGTCGCGAACGCTCCGGCCCCCTGCAAGTGCAGTTCGTCGCGCGGCCGACTCTCCGCGCAAACGCGGTTCAATGTCTTAAACCGCGGCAGCAAGCTTCCGCTCTGCCGGGAACGGCCCGAGCACACGCTCGACCAGCGCGGAGTCGCAATATTCCTTGATCTCCTTGATCTTGCCGTCCTCGATGCGCCAGACCATGCAATATTGATTGTCGTAGCGGACGCCGTCCTTGGTGATGTTGTCGCCGCGCGCTTCGACGACAACGTAATCGCCTTCCGCGATGAAGTTGAAGGCCACCGTGCGCGGGCGTGCGGTAGCGAGACGTGAGCGCAAATGGCCCATCAGCCCGTTATTGATCGCATCGCGCCCCCTAAATTCGTG
This sequence comes from Bradyrhizobium sp. AZCC 1577, assembly GCF_036924575.1. Lineage (NCBI taxonomy): Bacteria > Pseudomonadati > Pseudomonadota > Alphaproteobacteria > Hyphomicrobiales > Nitrobacteraceae > Bradyrhizobium > Bradyrhizobium sp. AZCC 1577. The sequence goes on along the minus strand of NZ_JAZHRQ010000001.1, from coordinate 2,519,132 downwards.
CGACCACGAATACTGGCCGGTAACGATCCAGGTTGCGTCCTCGGCAAGGTTGTCGAGAAATGTCGTCCCGCTCCGGTTGGCGGAATCCGTGTAGACCTGCTGCACTAGTTTCTTGTTCGCTACTGCGCCCATGGCGGCTTCTCCTTTGATCCGGTGTCGACATCATCGCGCGTCGCACGCCATTCTTCCAATCAATAGGGAGTATGATATATATTCACTCCATGAATTTGAATTCGCTTGACCTCAATCTGCTGGTGGCGCTTGACGCGCTCTTGAGGGAAACCAGCGTCAGCCGCGCCGCGATGCGGATCGGGCTGTCGCAGCCGGCGGCGAGCCACGCGCTGCAGCGGCTGCGCGACCTGATCGGCGATCCGCTGCTGGTTCGAACCGGCGCGCGCATGGAATTGACGCCGCGGGCGCAAGCCCTGCGCGCGCCGCTGGCGCAGGCGCTCGACCAGGTACGCTCGCTGTTCATCGCCGACGAGTTCGACGCCGCACGGAGCGAGCGCCAGTTTCGCCTGATGATGCCGGATCTGGCGGTCGAACTTCTGATGCCGCCGCTGATGGAGAAGATCACCAAGGCTGCGCCGAACGTCCGGATCGACGTGGTACCATGGCGCGGGCCGGCGATCTTCACCGCGGAATTCGCTCGCACCATCGATCTCGTGATCTCGATCGGCAATGCCTTCACCGGATTTCATCGGCAACGTCTCTACACCGACAGCGACGCGCTTGCCGTCCGGCGCGGTCATCCCGCCGGCGCGCGGCTGAAGCGGATCGAAAGCTTTCTCGACGCGCGCCATGTCGCGGTCGTGATCCGCGGCCAGAGCGAGGACCTGATCGACATGTGGTTGCGCCCCAAGGGCATCGAGCGACGGATCGCGCTGGTCGTGCCGGGCTATCTCGAGGCGCTGCACGTCGCCGCGCGCACCGATCTCGTCGCCTTCGTGCCGCGCCGGCTGACCCGTGCGCTGGCGAGGCAATTGTCGCTTTCAACCGTCGCGCCGCCGCTTGACCCCGGGATCGACGAGCAGTTCATGTTCTACCCGACCCGCGCCCAGATGGACCCCGGCTCGATCTGGCTGCGCAACATCATGCTCGGCATCGGCCGCGAGATGGAGCGCGCCACGATTCGTGCGTCATAACAACTGTCGTCCCTGCGAACGCAGGGACCCATAACCACAGCGCGTTGTTGCTGAAACGAGCTGCGGTCCCAGCGAAGCACAACATTGGCGTTCGTGGTTGGGTCCCGGCTCGCGCTTCGCTTGGCCGGGACGACGGCTTAAGCCTTCTCCTCCGCCAGCACCTTCTGCACCGCCGGCCGGTCCGACATCCGCTTGCGGTGAGCGGCCACCTTCGGCAGCGTCGCGAGATCGACGCCGTCGCCTTCCAGCCAGCCCGCAATGGTGTAGAGATAGGGGTCGCAGATCGTGTACTGCTCGCCCATCACCCACGGCCCCTTCAGCATGTCGCGCTCGATCAGCGCAAAGCCGGCGGCCATGGTCTCCGGCACCTTGCGCTTCATATCGGCAAACGAGGACTCCTCGGCCGCCCAGCGATAGCCGCGCATTTTGTGGGCGTGGGACACATGCACGGTGGAACAGAGATAGCTGTTGAACGCCTGCGCCTGCGCGAAGGCGAAGGGATCTTCGGGCGCAAGCTGCGCCTTCGGAAAACTGCTCGCAATGAAGGCGAGGATCGCCGGCGTTTCGGTCAGCGTGCCGCGGTCCGTCACCAGCGCGGGCACGCGGCCCTTCGGGTTGATGGCAAGATATTGCGGGGTGGTCTGCTGGCTGTTCTTGAAGTCGAGCCGCTCTGCCGTGTAGGGGGCGCCGGCCTCTTCCAGAGCGATATGCGATGCGAGTGCGCAGGTGCCGGGGGCGTAGTAGAGCTTGAACATAGCTGTCCTCACGGGAAAGCCGGACGTTAACGGCATGCTCATCCGCCGTCCACACCCAAGTGTGTGGAGCGGCCTTCGCAGTTCAATTCGCCCGCGGCTGAAGCGTTCCCTCGATATAGACGCTGACGATCGTATCGTCGGGGGGATAGTGCTCGGGAGCCACCGCTGTTAGCTGGGCCTGGATGCACTTCCACGCGCCGTTCTCTAACAGATATGTGTCGGTGTACATGGTCATGCCGGTCACTTCGTTGCCGTCGCGGCGGCGGATGTGCTTGTTGGTCGAGCGCACCAGCGCAACGTCGCCGATGATGGTGATGAACTCGTCACGGACGTCCCAGTAGACGATAACGTTAGGATCGAAGGCGGTCGCCCAATAGTTCAAATAGGTCGCGCGATCCCACCGCTGGCCGGTCGGCCAGATATTGATGAAATCAGGGTGCAGTAGTGCATCGTGCGAGGCCACGTCGCGCGTTACGAAATTATGGATGAAGCGGGCGTTCAGGGCACGCAGTTCGTCCATCGTCGCGGCCGACTGATGATCACGCAGGGCATGTTGCATCTTGATCTCCCGGAGTTTGAAGGGCCATCCGGCGCGCCTTCTCGGCGGTCGCATTATCAGCCGGAAAGAAGCACTCGATCTTGATCTGCTGCAGAGCTGCGTCCATCGGCATCGCCAGCGTCGTGAAGGTGGAGAAGAAGGCGAGACGATAGTCGCTCTTGGCCAGGTGCATCGTCATGACCGGCGAAGACGCCTGCGGATGCCGCGGCAGCCGCCAATCGGCCGACAACCCCGGATAGGCCATGATTTCATCGAGCAATTGCGCCGCGGCCCGGCTGCCCTGCGCGACGTCGCGGTGCAGGATCTGGATCAACTGTCGCGCGAACTCATCCCAGTTCAACATGAACTGCCGCAGGCCCTTTGGATGAAAGACGACGTGCATGGCGTTGTCTGCAAGGCGATTTTCCATCTCATACGAATCGCGGAAAGGCTTTAGCAGGCGGGCCGACGCCTGATTACGGATGCGAACGTCCCAATGCCCGTCGATCACAATGGCAGGATACGGCTCTTGCTGCCGTAGAATGAAGTCCAGCGCCTGCCGCACCGGCTGCAAATTCTCGGCCGCCAGCCCCTTATCACCGTAAGGCGGCACGAAACCCGCAGCGACGTGCAAGGCATTCCTCTCCTCGAGCGGCAGATCGAGCGCGCTGCCGAGTAGCTGCACCATCTCGCGGCTCGGCTGCGACCGGCCGGTCTCCAGAAAACATAGATGCCGGGCCGACACGTTTGCGTCCGCCGCCAGTTCGATCTGGGTCAGCCGACGAACGCTGCGCCAGTGCTTCAGCAGGCGGCTGAAATGTCCAGCCGGGATTTCGTGCGAGTTCGTGTCTGAAGCAGCCATCCCGACAATCTAGAGCATCGCTTCGGAAGGGCAATTACCTCGGATGTAAGTGACGAGCTTCGGAATTCCTTGCAGAGTGAACCCTGTAGAGACCCGAAGTTCAAGGACAGCACGGATGGACAAGAGCGCAATCGCGAAAACCGTAACGCAGTACATGGCGGCATGGAACGAGCCGGACGATGCGGCTAGACGCACCCTGCTCGCGCAATGCTGGAGCGACAACGGCGTTTATCTCGATCCGAACGTCTCGCTGGCCGGACGCGACGCGCTGGTGGAGAAGATCGGTGAGGTGCTGGCCAGCCGGCCCGGCGCGCGGCTGGAGTTCATGAGCGGCATCGATGTCCATCACAACATGGTCCGCTTCCTCTGGCGCCTGGTGCGTGCGGATGGAACCTGCGGCGACACCTCGATCGATTTCGGCGAGGTCGGTCCCGATGGCCGGCTAATCAGGATCGTCGGCTTCTTCGGCCCGGCCCCGCCGCTTCCGTAAATGACCGGGGCCGTGAGGGACTCTGCCGGCCCTTCGCAGTTGCCCCCTGCCCTCCCTCATGCCATGACGCCCGGGAAGCAACAGGGGCGTACCATGACTGTTCTCATCGCGGGCGGCGGCATCGGCGGGCTGACGCTAGCGCTCAGCCTGCATCAGATCGGCGTATCAGCTAAAGTTTTCGAAAGCGTGCCCGAACTGCGACCGCTCGGCGTCGGCATCAACGTGTTGCCGCATGCGGTGCGCGAGCTGATCGAGCTCGGCCTGCATGATGTGCTTGATGCGGCCGCCGTCCGCACCAAGGAGCTCGCGTATTTTTCCAAACACGGCAAGCCGATCTGGAGCGAGCCGCGCGGCATCGAGGCCGGTTACAAATGGCCGCAGTTCTCGATCCATCGCGGCGCGCTGCAGCAGATCCTGCTCGATGCCGCAATCGAGCGGTTGGGAAGAGAGAACATCCTGACCAGCCATCACCTCTCCGGCTGGACCGAAACGGAGAATGGCGTCCGCGCCGAATTCATCGACAAGGCGACTGGCAAGTCGAAAGGCGCTCACGATGGTGCGCTGCTGGTCGCGGCCGACGGCATCCATTCGGCGGTTCGGGAAAAGCTCTATCCCAACGAAGGCCCGCCGATCTGGAATGGACGCATCCTGTGGCGCGGCATCACCGACAGCGACGCCTTCCTGTCCGGCCGCACCATGATCATGGCCGGCCACGAGATCCTGAAATTCGTCTGCTATCCGATTTCGAAGCAGGCCGACAGCGCCGGCAAGTTCCGGATCAATTGGGTGGCCGAGCGGCACATGCCGCCGACCTATCAGTGGCGGCGCGAGGACTACAACCGCACCGCAAAGCTCGAAGAGTTTCTGCCCTGGTTCAAGGACTGGAAGTTCGACTGGCTCGACGTGCCCGGCCTGATCGAGAACTGCCCGCACGCCTACGAATATCCGCTGGTAGATCGCGATCCGATCCCGCAATGGACATTCGGCCGGGTCACACTGATGGGCGATGCCGCGCACCCGATGTACCCGATCGGCTCCAACGGTGCGTCGCAGGCAATTCTGGACGCCCGCGTCATCGCCCGCGAGATCCTCGCGAAAGGCACGACCAATGCCGCATTGTCGGCGTATGAAGCCGAGCGCCGGCCCGCCACGACCGACCTCGTGATGCTCAACCGCCGAAACGGCCCCGAGCAGGTGATGCAGATGGTCGAGGAACGCGCGCCTGATGGCTACAACGTCGTGACCGACGTGCTCTCGCTGCAAGAGCTGGAAGACATCGCCGCCAATTACAAGCGCGTCGCCGGCTTCCAGGTCGAAGGCCTCAACGCCAAGCCGCCGATTGTTCAGATTATGCGGGAAGCGTCGCGGGCTGGCGCCGGCTAAAAAACCAAGGCATCGGCATGAGCGACTGGCTGCATAATTTACCGGTGTGGGCCATGGCGCTGGTCGTCTTCGGCTTCACCTATCTGCTCGCCATCGCCGTTTTCCTGGGCGTGACCGCCCTCGCGACGGAGGAGCGGGCAAAGTCGTTCAAGACCATCTCTCCAGGCATGCTGCCGGTACTGGGCATCATGTTCGGCCTGTTCGTTGCATTCACCGCTGCGCAGGTCTGGAATGACGGTGACCGCGCCGCCGCGGCGGTGAGCCGAGAAGCAAGCGCGCTGCGAGCTGCGATGCTTCTCGCCGCCGGCTTGCCCGCGGAGAATGAGGCCAAGTTGCGCGGTCTCGTTCGCGACTATGTCGAACACTCCGCAACGGTGGAATGGCCGATGATGGCGCGCCAGACAGCCTCGCTGCGGGCCGCTCCGCCGGCGCTCGTCGAAGCCCTGCGACTCGTCGTCGCGATCGCGCCACAGGGAGAAGGTCAGCAGAACGCGCAGCGCGAAATCATCTCCGCACTTCAGTCCGCCCTGGATGCGCGAAGGCAACGCATCATTGTCAGCCAGGCTGAGGTGAACCGGGTCAAGTGGTGGTGCCTCTATCTGCAGGCGATATGTGAGCTGCTGGTGATCGCGATCGTTCACTGCGACAATCGGCTGGCGTCGGCCATTGCGTTGGCGCTGTTCGCGACCGGTGTTGCCGCGTCAGTGCTGCTGATCGCCGCACATGACCGACCGTTTACGGGCCAGATATCAATCGGTCCGGAGCCCCTGCTGCAAATCATGCCGAGCGATCTCACCAGCCGGTAAACGGCTTGCGGCCCGCCCGGCCTTATCAAGCTATCGAATTGCCTTTGTGCTCTCGACCAGCCGCGCGCTGGTCGTAGCCGTCGCCAGCAGCGTGCCATCCTCGGCCGTCAGCCGTCCCTCGACAAAGGCGACGGTCTTGCCGAGCTGGGTGACATTGGCCTCGCCCGTGATCGGCCCCGGCCTGGCGGGGCTGAGAAAATTCACCGTCATGGTGATGGTTGCGGTGTAGAGCCTTCCCTCGGTCATGGCGAACACCGCAGGCCCCATGGTGTCGTCGAGCATCGCCGAAAGAATGCCGCCCTGCACGAAGCCGGCCGGGTTACAGAACTCCCGCTTGCCGTCGAATCCGATACGGATCCAGCCGTCCTTGGGACGCGCGTCAAGCAGATGCCAGCCGAGCAATTTGGAAGATGGCGGGGCGGTGAAATTGTCGAAGACAGTGCTGATCATGGGAACCTCCGTGAGGCTCCCTCCTAACGCAGCCCTCCTGCCAGCATGGTGTCAGCAGCAAACAGTCTCGCATCTTCAAATGTCCAGCCCGTGGGCAATCGCCTTGCGCATCACATTGGGCAACGCCTCGTCGGCGAGCGTTGCAATCGGCACCCAGCGCATGCCCGCAGGTGGGCGCGTGCGCGCGGCGACATCGGCGGTGTAGATCACGAGCTCGAGCGGAAAATGCGTGAATACGTGAGTGACGACGCCGGTCTTGCGGTGCCAGCGCGTCACGCCGTTGACCTGAGGCGCCTGCTTCAGCGCCATCTTGTCGTCCTGCCCGGCGAGCCAGGCCGAGCCGGGTACTTCCGTCATACCGCCGAGCAGGCCTTTCTCCGCCCGGGTGCGAACGAGGAGTTCGTCGCCGCGGGTGACGATGAAGGCGGCTCCGTGGCGCAGCGTTCCCGCTTTCTTCGGCGCCTTGCGCGGAAAGGTCTCTTGATCGCCGCGCAGGCGAGCGGCGCAATCATCATTCAGCGGACACAGCGCGCAAGCCGGCTTCTTCGGAGTACAGATCGAGGAGCCCAAATCCATCAGCGCCTGCGCGCTATCGCCGGGGCGGGAAGGCCCCAGCAACGTCTCCGCCAATTCCCCGATCAGCGGCTTCGCCTGCGGCAATGGCTCCTCGACCGCGTAAAGCCGCGACACCACGCGCTCGATATTGCCGTCGACCGGCATGGTTCTGATATCGAAAGCGATCGCTGCGATGGCCTTTGCCGTGTAAGGCCCGATTCCCGGCAATCGGCGCAGGCCTTCCTCGGTATCGGGAAATATCCCGCCATGGTCACGCAGCACGGCGACCGCGCAGGCATGCAGATTGCGCGCGCGCGAATAGTAGCCGAGCCCGGCCCACATCCGCAGCACGTCATCCAGCGACGCGCGGCCGAGCGCAGCGACATCGGGCCAGCGCGCCAGAAATTTCTCGAAATACGGCCCGACCGTTTTGACGCCGGTCTGCTGCAGCATGATTTCCGACAGCCAGACCCGATACGGATCGGCCCGCTCGCCCGCTGCCGCCCGCCACGGCAAGCGACGGCGATGACGGTCGTACCAATCGAGCAGCAGCGCGGGGCGGGAACCGCTTCCGGCAGGTACTGCCTGTCGTTTGATTTTTGCGGCCGCGGACGACGTCATCCACCTACTTTAGTGCTGGAACGCAAATCTCTCCACGTCATGCCCGGGCTTGTCCCGGGCATCCACGTCTTTCTTGCGTTGATCGGATACGTGGACGGCTGGGTCAAGCCCGGCCATGACGAGGTTGCACTGGCGATTTCTACCGCAATTGGCGCCGTGTTATAGAGCCCCATGGCAAAACCCCTCCCGATCTCGGCGAAACCTCTCTCCGTCCTGCTCAGCGACGTCTTTTCCGACGCCTATGCCAAGCAGGGATTTGCCGCACGCGAACTGGTGACGCGCTGGGCCGAGATCGCCGGCTCCGAGATCGCCGCCCATTCCGAGCCGCTCAAGATGCAATGGCCACGGCCGGTGGAGGGGCAGCCGCAGGAACCGGCAACCCTGGTACTGCGGGTGGAGGGCCCGATGGCGCTGGAGATCCAGCATTCCTCCGACGTGATCCTGCAACGGGTCAACCGCTTTTTCGGCTGGAGCGCGGTCGGCCGGCTGGCGCTGCGGCAGGCGCCGCTGTCGCGGCGAAATCGCCCCGCGCCGCCCCGCGCGCCCGACCCGAAATCGGTCGCGAAGGTGGCCGAAACCCTGTCCGCCGTAGAGGATGAGGAACTGCGCGCTGCGCTGGCCCGGCTCGGCGCCTCGATCAAGCGAAATTGAGCCCACAGCGCGGCACGACCGCCACGACCCGCCATTGCCACAACTGGCGTTTCAAGCTAGCGAAGGCTTCTTTTTCGCAGTTCTTTCGGGCGTGAACGCGCCATTCGGGAGCAGACTTTGATGATCACGCGCCGCGCCTTCACCACCGCTCTCTCGCTGACCGGGCTTGGCCTGTTCGCCGGCTTCTCGCCGCTGCGACTGATCACCGATGCGATGGCGCAGAGCCCCGCTGACGTCGCCAAGCCGCAGTCGCTGCCCGACATGGCGCTCGGGCCCGCCAACGCGACCGTGACCATCACCGAATACGCCTCGATGACCTGCCCGCATTGCGCCGCGTTCGGCGAAAAAGTGTTCCCGAAGATCAAGTCGGAATTCATCGACAGCGGCAAGATCCGTTACGTGTTCCGCGAATTCCCGCTCGACATCAAGGCCGCCGCCGGATCGATGCTGGCCCGTTGCATCGCCAAGGATGACGCCCCGAAATATTTCACCGTCATCGATCTCCTGTTCAAGCAGCAGAACGACTGGGTGGCGAAGAATACCACGGAGACGCTGATCCGGATCGGCAAGCAGGCCGGGCTTACGCAAACGCAGGTCGAGGATTGCCTGAAGGATCAGGCGCTGCTCGACAAGATCGCGGCCGACCAGAAATATGCCGCCGAGGTGCTGAAGGTGCAGTCGACGCCTACCTTCTTCATCAACGGCGAGATGATCAAGGGCGAGCAGAGCTTCGAGGAGTTCGCAAAGCGCATCAATGCAATGCTGAAGAGCTGATTCGCGCGAACCGGATTCATTCGCGCTCGTAAGTCCAGCAAAAGGCGCCACACAAGCGCCTCAAATCCCTTGGGAAAAGCCCGCGGGGGCGTTGCTCTCCGGCCTCGGCCTCGCCATTGTCGCGGCTCATAAGCGCCGCAACGGGCGGCTCATCCACACTGACATTGCCTTCTATGGTATTGTCACGGCAGGGAGATTCGCGCCCGGCCAACAGAGAATTGTGTTCATGAAACTCACGCGCCTCCGCCTCCACGGTTTCAAGTCGTTCGTCGAACCCACTGATTTCATGATCGAACCCGGCCTCACCGGCGTGGTCGGACCGAACGGCTGCGGCAAATCGAATCTGGTCGAAGCCTTGCGCTGGGCGATGGGCGAAACTTCGCACAAATCGCTGCGCGCCGCGGACATGGATGCGGTGATCTTCGCCGGTTCCGGCAACCGTCCGGCGCGCAACCACGCCGAAGTGACGATGACGATCGACAATGCCGATCGCACGGCGCCGGCCGCCGTCAATGACAGCCAGGTGCTGGAAATCTCCCGCCGCATCGAGCGCGAGGCCGGCTCGGTCTATCGCATCAACGGCCGCGACGTACGCGCCCGCGACGTGCAGATCCTGTTTGCCGACGCCGCCACCGGCGCGCGGTCGCCGGCGCTGGTCCACCAGGGCAAGATCGGTGAGATCATTCAGGCCAAGCCCGAGCAGCGCCGCCGCGTGCTGGAAGATGCCGCCGGCGTCGCCGGCCTCCACGCCCGCCGCCACGAGGCCGAGCTGCGGCTGAGGGCTGCCGAAACCAACCTCACCCGCGTCGAGGACGTGATCGGGCAACTCTCCGGCCAGATCGACGGGCTGAAGAAGCAGGCGCGGCAAGCGATCCGGTTCCGCGAAGTTGCGGCCAAGGTGCGCAAGGCGGAGGCCACGCTGTTCCACCTGCGCTGGCTGGAGGCCAATGCCGACGTCGCGGAAGCCGCGCATACGCACGACGTCAACGTGCGCGAGATGGCCGAGCGCACCCGCGAGCAGGCCGAAGCGGCGCGTATCCAGGCGATCCGCGCTTCCGAATTGCCGGCCTTGCGCGAAGGCGAAGCTCGCGCCGCGGCGGGACTGCAGCGCCTCACCAACGCCCGCGAACAACTCGACCGCGAGGAAGAGCGCGCCAAGGAGCGTGTCGCCGAGCTCGACCGGCGGCTGAATCAGTTCACCGCCGACATCGCGCGCGAACAGCAGCAGACATCCGATGCCGAGATCGCTCTGCAGCGCCTCGACACCGAGGACGCCGAGCTGAAGGAAGAGATCAAGTCACGCGTCGAAAAGCGTTCTGGCGTCGACGAGCGCGTGTCGGAAGCGGAAGCGACACTGGCCGCGGCCGAGCGCATGTTCGGCGAACTGACCACGGCGCTCGCCGACCTCACCGCCAAGCGCAACCAGTTAGAGGCCGGCGTGCGCACCCATCGCGACCGGCTGGCCCGGCTCGACCAGGAAATTGCCACCGTCCAGGCCGACGAAGAAAAGCTCGCGCAGGAGACCGGCAATCTCGGCGACCTCGACGCGCTCGCCGCCGCCATGGAGACCGCGCAGGAAACGCTGGCCGTATCCGAAGCGGCAGCGCAAGCCAACGAGACCGGCCACATCGCCGCACGGCAAAAGCTCGAAGCTTCCCGCGCCCCGCTCACCGAGGCCGAAAAGCGCGTGCAGCGGCTCGAGACCGAAGCGCGCACGATTTCAAAACTGGTCAATGTCGAGACCAAGAATCTGTGGCCGCCGATCATCGACGGCGTCACCGTCGCCAAGGGCTATGAGAAAGCGCTCGGCGCCGTCCTCGGCGACGATCTTGACGCGCCCGTCGATCCCTCCGCGCCAATGCGCTGGACCAATGCCGGTGCAAGCTTCGACGATCCGGCCCTGCCGGACGGCGTGGAGGCGCTGGCTGCGCATGTCGAGGCGCCGGCCGAACTGGCACGCCGTCTCGCGCAAATCGGCGTCGTGCCGAAGGAGCGTGGCGCGGAGTTCGTTTCGCAATTGAAGACCGGCCAGCGGCTGGTCTCGCTGGAAGGCGACGTCTGGCGCTGGGACGGCTTTGTCGCCGCCGCGCATGCGCCGACCGGTGCCGCTCGGCGTCTGGCCGAACGCGCCCGCCTGGTTGATATCGAACACGAGCTGGACCAGGCCCGCACTGACGCCGCTGCCAAGCGGCAGGCCCTGGATGACGCCGAGGCGGAACTGAAGATGGCATCCGCTGCCGAAACCGCCGCCCGCGAGGCCTGGCGGGCCGCGCAGCGCGAGGCCGATGCGGCGCGCGAGCGCCATGCCGCGACCGAGCGCGAGATCAATCGCCACGCCGCGCGCAAATCGGCGTTGACCGAAGCCCATACCCGTCTTGCCGCCGACCGCAGTGAAGCGGAGGCCGCGCATGAGAGCGCCACTGCCGCGCTGACCGAACTGCCGCCGACGGATGAGACGGAAGCGAAACTGAGCGCCGTTCGCACCGAGATCGACGGACACCGACGCTTTGCCGCGCAGGTGCGGGCCGAAGCCCAGGCGCTAGCGCGCGAAGCTGAATTGGCCGACAAGCGCGTACAGGCGATCACGGCCGAACGCACCGAATGGCAGAACCGCAAGCAAAGCTCGGCCTCACAGGTCGCCACCGTCGAGGCGCGCATCACCGAAGTAACGGCCGAGCGCGCCGAGCTTGAAAATGCACCGGCCGTGTTTGCCGAAAAGCGCCGCGCGCTGATCAACGAAATCGAGTCTGCCGAAGGCGCCCGCCGCGTCGCCGCCGACGCATTGGCCGCCGCCGAAAGCCTGATGGCGGAGACCGATCGCGCGGCCAAGGCATCGCTCGAAGCGCTCTCCTCTTCCCGCGAGGCCTGCGCCCGCGCCGAGGAACGCATGGAGGGCACCAAGCGCCGGCTTTCCGACATCGAGCGCGAAATCCACGACATGCTCGAAGTCGAGCCGCACGCCGTCGCCACGCTCGCCGAGATCGAGCCCGGTGCGGAATTGCCGCCGCTTTCCGAAATCGAGGAAAGCCTCGAAAAGCTGCGCCGCGACCGCGAGCGCCTTGGCGCTGTCAATCTGCGCGCCGAGGAAGAATTGCGCGAGGTCGAGACCCAGCACACGGCGCTGACCACCGAACGCGACGATCTGGTCGAAGCCATCAAGCGGCTGCGCCAGGGCATCCAGAGCCTCAACAAGGAAGCCCGCGAGCGGCTGTTGACCTCGTTCGAGACCGTCAACGAGCACTTCAAGCGGCTGTTCGTCGAACTGTTCGGCGGCGGCGAAGCGGCGCTTCATCTGATCGAGAGCGACGATCCGCTGGAAGCCGGCCTCGAAATCATCGCCAAACCACCCGGCAAGAAGCCGCAGACGCTGTCGCTGCTTTCGGGTGGCGAGCAGGCGCTGACCGCGCTGGCGCTGATCTTCGCGGTGTTCCTCACCAACCCGTCGCCGATTTGTGTGCTGGACGAAGTCGACGCGCCGCTCGACGACCACAATGTGGAGCGGTTCTGCAACCTGCTGCACGAGATGACCTCGTCGACGGAAACCCGCTTCATCATCATCACGCACAACCCGATCACGATGGCGCGGATGAACCGGCTGTTCGGCGTCACCATGGCCGAACGCGGCGTCTCGCAACTGGTCTCGGTCGGCCTCGACGACGCCGTGAAGATTTTGGATCAGAACGTGGCGTGAGGCAGTTCGCCTGCCCAGTTGACGTCATCATCCGCGAAGGCGGATGATCCAGTACACCGCGCTGTCCGTGATCGTCACAGCCGCCTCGGCGTACTGGATGCCCGCCTGAGCCTGTCATCGGGCTCGCCGAAGGTGAGACCCGGTGGCGAGCATGACAGGAAACGATGACCTCACCCGATCTCCCCGCCGAACTGAAAGCCGCGCTCGATGGCAAGCTGCGGGGTTTTTCGCGCAGCGACGCCGCCGGCCGCGCAGCCGTCATCTCGAAAAACTACCGTGAAGGACGCGGCTCCACGACCGTCCGCTCAGAGACGGACGCGCTCGCCTATGCGCTGGCGCGGATGCCTGCAACCTATGCCGCGGTCACGGCCAGCCTGAACGCATTCGTCGAGAACAGACCTGACTTCGCTCCAAAGACCCTGCTCGACGTCGGCGCCGGGCCGGGCACGGCCTCCTGGGCAGCCGCCGAAGCATTCCCGTCGCTAACAGGTTTCACGCTGCTGGATGCCAACGCGGCGTTGCGCACGCTGGCGCTGGATCTGGCGCACGACAGCACCCGGTTACGCGGCATCGGCTACCAGCTCGGCGAGGCCCGCGCCGCGCTTGCCAAAGCGGATACGGCAGACCTTGTCGTGGCGAGCTACATGATCGGCGAGATCGGCGAAGCGGAGCAACGCGCGCTCGCCGAACTGTTGTGGCAGAAGACCCACGACACGCTGCTCGTGGTCGAACCAGGCACGCCCGCCGGCTATGCCCGGATCATTGCGCTGCGCGCGCACCTGATCACGCTGGGCGCACATGTCGCCGCCCCCTGCCCGCACGACAGCCAATGCCCGCTACAAGCACCGGACTGGTGCCATTTCACCCAGCGCCTGCAGCGCTCACGCGCGCACAAGCAGGTCAAGGGCGCAGAGCTGCCATACGAGGACGAAAAATTCTCCTATGTCGCGTTGACGCGCGCGGCGGTGGAACGGCACCCCTCTCGCGTGCTGGCGCAACCGATCGTCACCAAGGTCGAAGTAACGGCGAAACTTTGCACGCCTGAAGGTCTCAGCTTCGCGAAAATGCCCCGCCGCGCCAAGGCGGATTATGCCCGTGCGCGCCGCTGGCGGTGGGGCGATGCGGTGATCGAGGAGAGCTGATCTATTACCGGTCGCGTGCCCGGACGCTGCGCAGCGCGCCGCGCTTGCGGCGTGATGCGCAGCAGAGCCGGGGCCCAGCTCTGCTGGCGACAGTGGGTCCCGGCTCTGCGGTGCACCGTCAAGAGACGCTGCACCGCGTCCGGGACACGCAAACCGACACAATCCGGTCTTGAACTTATCCCGCCCCACTTCCGACTAAAGCCATGCCCCACCTCACGGGCGGGCTGCCGCACGCCCCGGTTTTCGTCTAGGTTCGCTGTCTTTCGTCCCCCTTAGGAGCTCTCCATCATGTCGACCGGCTGGATCGTTCTCGGCGTCATCGTCATCATCGTGCTGTTTGCCTTCGCTGCGTATAACCGCCTGGTCGCGCTCAGCCAGCGTGTCGGCCAGGCCTTTGCCGATATCGACGTGCAGCTCAAGCAGCGCCACGACCTGATCCCGAACCTGGTCGAGACCGTGAAGGGCTACGCCTCGCACGAACGCGGCACGCTCGACGACGTCATCAAGGCGCGCAATTCCGCGATGTCGGCGCAGGGACCGGCCCAGGTATCGGCTGCGGAGAACCAGTTGAGCGGCGCGCTCGGCCGGCTGATCGCGCTGTCGGAGGCCTATCCGGACCTCAAGGCCAACGCCAATTTCCAGCAACTTGCCAGCGAGCTCTCCGACCTCGAAAACAAGATCGCGGCGAGCCGACGCTTCTTCAACAACGCCGTCCAGGAATACAACACCGGCATCCAGCAGCTTCCGGCAGCACTGTTTGCCGGCATGTTCGGCTTCACCCGCAAGGAATTCTTCGATCTCGGCACCAGCCGCACCGAAGTCGAGACAGTGCCGAGCGTGAAGTTCTGAACGGATGAGAACTCACTACCGCCGTCATTCCGGGGCACGCCAAAGGCGTGAACTATGGTGCGCAATTACGCACCTGAGAATCTCGAGATTCTCCGATGTGCAATTGCACATCGTAGTTCGCCGCTTCGCGACGCTCCGGAATGACCGTGGTTAGCGAAAGTCCATCATGGCCGCGTATGGTCTCTACACGCATATCGCATCGAACAAGTTTCGTTCGATGCTGCTGCTCGCCGGGCTATTTCTGCTGATCTACGTGCTGGTCTTCGCCGGCGCGCTGGTTGCGGAAGTGGTGCTCAATAGCGGTGCTTCACTCAACTATTATCTGACGCGCGCCTCGCGCGACCTGATCTCAGCCCTCCCCTATGCGACAATCATCGCCGCCTTGTGGATCGTGATCGCCTATTTCTTCCACCAGAACATGATCGACGCCGTGACCGGCGGCGAGAGCGTGACGCGGCAACAGCAGCCGCGGCTCTATAATCTCCTGGAAAACCTCTGCATCTCGCGCGGCATCACGATGCCGAAGCTGAAGGTGATGGACAGCCCGGCGCTGAACGCCTTCGCCACCGGGCTCAACCGGCGGCAATATTCCATCACGGTGACCTCGGGCCTTCTGCAGGCGCTCAACGACCAGGAGATCGAGGCCGTGCTCGGCCACGAGCTCACGCATATCCGCAACGGCGACGTGCAGTTGATGGTGATCGCCATGATCATCGCCGGCGTGGTGGGATTCTTCAGCGAACTGTTCTTTCGCACGTTCACCAACCTGTCGTGGAACTCGACCGGCAGCGATTGGTCTTCATCTTCATCCTCCTCCTCCTCATCATCATCGTCCTCTTCTTCGTCCGACCGCGGCAAGGGAGGCGGCGGCGCCATCATGGCGATCATTATTGCGGTGGTGCTGATCCTGCTGGCCTGGCTGCTGTCGCAAGTCGTCAAGCTGGCGCTGTCGCGGTCGCGCGAACTGTTGGCCGACGCCGGCTCGGTCGAACTGACCAAGAACCCCGACGCCATGATCACGGCGCTGCGCAAGATCGAAAATCGCGGCGAGCTGCCCGGCGCGACGTCTGCGGTCATGGAGCTCTGTGTCGACAATCCGCGCGAAGGCTTTGCCGACCTGTTCGCGACCCATCCGTCAGTCGACCGGCGCGTCAAGGCGCTGGTGCAGTTTGCCGGTGGCCGTGATCCCGGCCCGCTCGCCCTCCCGTCCGATACGGCGGATGAACCCAAGTCGGAGGAATCGGCCACGGAGCAACTCCAGCCGCCGGTTCCCCCCGGCCCGTGGAGCGACGCCAGCGAGCCTGCCGGCGTTCCGGGCGCCCGCTCCGGCCCCCTGGACGGCCCTTGGGGCCCGCATCGCTAAACAGCGCCCGCCGACGCGCGGGATTAACGAATTCCGTGCGGAATAATGGCGACGGCCGTCTAATGAATTGAATTCTCCCTTGTTTCTGCCATGTTCGCGCCCAAAGCAGGGAATGGGGCAAGCCGGCCGCTCCCGCGGTCGGAACTGCTGTTCAAGGGAATTCCATGGCAAAGCCAGTCGTGATTGTGGTGGGCGCGGACAAGGGCGGGGTCGGCAAGACGACCGTGTCGCGGACGCTCCTGGACTATTTTAGCGCCAATAACGTGCCGACCCGGGCATTCGATACCGAATCGCCGCGCGGTACCCTGAAGCGCTTCCACCCCGACATCACCGAGATCGTCGACATGACGACGACATCGGATCAGATGAAGATATTCGACACGCTGAGTGCCGGGCCTTCGGTGACCGTAATCGACGTCCGCGCCGGACTGCTGTCGCCGGCGCTGGCTTCGCTCCGCGACATCGGCTTTCTCGATGCCGCGAAGGCCGGGCAGATCACCTTTGCCGTGTTCCACATCCTGGGCCCCTCGATCGCCTCGCTGGACGAAATCGCCGAGACCGCGAACTTCATGCACGGTGCCAAATATTTCCTGGTGAAGAACTTCATCAACGACACCCAGTTCTTCCAGTGGGATCAGTCGACCTACAACTCCTACTTTCACCGCATCAAGGACGCCACCGACCTCACGATCCCCAAGCTCAATGAGATGGCCTATGAGCAGGTCGAGGTTTCCTCGGTGCCGTTCCTCAAATTCGTCGCCAACAAGGGCAAGGACGACGAGGCCGCGAACTATTCGTTCGTGCTGCGCGGCTATGTCCGGCACTGGCTCGCCAACGTCTGGAGCGAGTTCGACCGCATCAAGCTGACCGATCTCGTCGGTGCCAAGCCTGGCGTGCGCGGCGGCGAAAAATAGTCGGATAGCCGCCGCGACGGGGCTGGATTAGGCGAAAAATTCCTTTGATATAGCGGGTGATGAGCTCCACGCCTGTCTACATCATCTGCTCGCCCCGGCCGCTAGTCGGCAAGACGCTGCTCGCGCGCCTGTTGAGCGAGTTCCTGCTGCTGAAGGATGGGACGGTATCTTCCTTCGACATCAACCTGAAGGAACCATCACTGCTGGAATATCTGCCGCGCATCACCGAGACGGCCGACGTGATGGACACCTATGGCAAGATGCAGCTCATGGATCGCCTGATCGTCGACGACGGCGTCGCCAAGGTGATCGACCTCGGCTTTCATGCGTTCGACGAGTTCTTCAAGATGATCAACGAGATCGGTTTCCTCAAAGAGGCCGCACGGCGTGGCGTGGCGCCGATCATCCTGTTCGTGGCCGATACCGACCGCGTTTCCGCGCGCGCTTATTCGACGTTACGGGAGCAGATCCCGCTGAAAGCGCTGATTACGGTCGACAACGAGTATGTGGTGCGTGGCGAACTGCCCGAGGCGATGGGCCTGGGTCGCGTGCTGCGCATATCGGCGCTGCCCTCGTTCCTGAAAACCTATATCGACCGGCTGACCTTTTCCTTCACCAACTACCTGCGCAACGAGCGGGACTCGTCGACCGAGCTGCATCAGTGGATCCGCAGGAACTACACCTGTTTTCGCGAGCTCGAGTTCAGCCTGCTCCCGCAGCGGCCGTGAAGCCTCCACGACGGCAAATATTACCCGGGTAATATTGACGCTGGGCGGCCAGTCTGTTAGTGCCTCCTCCTACCCCTGACCATTTCCCGCGAGGCATCCCGTGACATCAGCCAGAAAGGCAGCCATTGCCGCCTACAAGGAGCGGAAGACCATCGCGGGGGTCTTCGTCATCCGCTACAAGGCGACCTCCGGGACATGGGTCGGCCAGACGCCCAATCTGGAGAAAATCCAGAACCGCATCTGGTTTTCGCTGCGCCAAGGGAGCCACCCCTGCCGCAGCCTGCAGGCAGCGTGGGCCGCGCACGGCCCCGACAGCCTGACGTTCGAGGAGTGCGAGCGGCTGGAAGAGGAAGAAGTGCCTTACATCCGCGACGCGCTTTTGAAGGAGCGCGCGCTGCATTGGCGGTCCCAGCTCGGCGCTGTGGCGGTCTGAAACCGCGCGGACACAATTAGCGGTCGTCGTCTCTGCGAACGCAGGTTGAGGCGAGATGGCTGACGTTCTTCTCACAACGAGCAAGGGTGGTTATGGATCCCTGCGTTCGCAGGGACGACGTGGGGAGAGTTCTTGCGAAGAAACCTCTAATGCCCCTCGAACGCCATCAGCGTGCGCACCGGCACTTCCATCGCGCGCAGCTTGGCGGCGCCGCCGAGATCGGGCAGATCGATGATGAAGCAGGCCGCGACCACGTTGGCGCCGATCTGGCGCAGCAATTTCACCGCGCCTTCCGCGGTGCCGCCGGTGGCGATGAGATCATCGACCAGGATGACGCGCTCGCCAGGATGGACGGCGTCGGCATGCATTTCCATTTCATCGAGGCCGTATTCCAGCGAATAGGCGATCCGCACGGTGGTATGCGGCAGCTTGCCTTTTTTCCGGATCGGAACAAAGCCGGCGGAAACCTGATGCGCGACCGCGCCGCCGAGGATGAATCCCCTCGCCTCGATGCCGGCGACCTTGTCGATCTTCAATCCCGCCCAGGGCTGCACCAGCTCATCGACCGCACGCCGAAAGGCACGCGCGTCCGCCAGCAGGGTCGTGATGTCGCGAAACAGGATACCCTTTTTCGGGTAGTCCGGAATGGTGCGGACGGTGGCCTTGATGTCGTGATCGAATGTCATTGGTGCTTATCTCGCTTTCAATTGTCCCCAATGTCATTGCGAGCCACCCGGTCGGCGCAAAGCGCCACCGGATGACAGGCTCCGCAAAGCAATCCACCGTACCACGAAAGGTATGGATTGCTTCGTCGCTTCGCTCCTCGCAATGACGGTCAATCAATTCGCCTCCGCGTTCAGCCGAAACGCATTCTCGACGATACGCAGACCCACCTCGCCGCCGAGCGACATCAGCGATTCCGGGTGAAACTGCACGCCGCCGACCGGCAAGGTCTTGTGTTCGATCGCCATCGCGACGCCGTCCTCGGTGGTCGCGGTGACTTCGAGAACATCGGGCACGCTGTCGCGCTCGACATAGAGCGAATGATAGCGGCCGATCACGATCTCATTCGGCAGGTTCTGCATCAGCCGTCCGCCGCGGACCTGAACCCGCGACGGCCGTCCATGCGCCGGCTGGGTGAGCTGACCGAGCTGGCCGCCAAAATACTCGCCGATCGCCTGCACGCCGAGGCAGACACCGAAGATCGGCAGTTTTCGGTCCAGCGCCGTTCCAATGGTCTTCGAGATTCCAAAATCTTCAGGACGACCCGGGCCCGGCGACAAGACCAGGAGATCCCAGCCCTTCCGCTTCAGCATCTCCTGTGCATGCACGTGCCGGACCACGGTTACGCTTGCGCCGACCTGCCGGAAATAATCCGCCAGCATATGAACAAAACTGTCGTCGTGGTCGATCAATAGCACCTTGCGGCCCGAGCCGGTCGCGTCGGGCGCAAAGGTCGAGAGCGGCTTCGGCGCGTCGCCCCGCAGCGCCTGGAACAGCGCAGCCGCCTTCACCTGGCACTCGCGGTCTTCGGCGGCCGGATCGGAATCGAACAGGCAGGTGGCGCCGACGCGCACTTCGGCCAGCCCATCCTTCATGCGGATGGTGCGGATGGTCAGCCCGGTGTTGATGCTGCCGTCGAAATTCACGGCGCCGATGGCGCCGGCGTACCAGCGCCGCGACGAACGCTCATTGTCCTCGACGAACTGCATGGCCCACAATTTCGGCGCACCGGTCACGGTAACCGCCCAGGCGTGCGTCAGGAAGGCATCCAGCGCATCGAAGCCCGGGCGCAGCATGCCTTCGACATGGTCGACGGTGTGGAACAGCTTCGAATAGGTTTCGATCTGCCGCCGCGCCAGCACCTTGATCGTGCCGGGGACGCAGACGCGCGCCTTGTCGTTGCGGTCGACGTCGGTGCACATGTTGAGCTCGAACTCATCCTTCTCCGAGTTCAGCAATTGCCTGATTTGCTCGGCATCGCCGATCGCATCGACGCCGCGCGCGATGGTGCCCGAAATCGGGCAGGTCTCGACCCGGCGGCCGTCGGAGCGCACGAACATTTCCGGCGAGGCCGACACCAAAAATTCGCCGTCCCCGAGATTCATCAGCGCGCCATAGGGCGACGGGTTGATGCGGCACAGCCGCTGGAACACCTCCGCCGGCGAACGCTCGCAGGGCTCGGCGAAGAGTTGCCCCGGCACCGCCTCGAACAGGTCGCCGCGCGCAAACGCCGCACGCGCGACTTCGACCGTTGCCTGATATTCGCCGGGCGCATGATCGGCAAATCCCTGCCGCGGCGTTTTGGCGTAAACGCTCTCGGCGGTGTCGCGCGGCAGGCCCTGGGTGGACCTTCCCTTCCAGGAGAAATCGTAGCTCAACACCACGCCACGGCCGGTGGCGCGGTCATAGGCCAGAAGGCGATCCGGCACGTAGAGCACAATATCACGCTGGTCAGCCTCGCGCGCCCGCTTCTGCACGAGGTCCTCGATCTGGAACACGAGGTCGTAGGCGAAGGCACCGAACAGGCCGAGCAGCGGATCGTCGTTTGCGGTGAAGGCGGCGACGAGATCGCGCACCAGCGACATCACGCTGGCACGGCGGGTGCGCTGATCTTCCTCGACCGGCGCGGCGCCGCGGACGATGTGGCCCGCCAATCGCCGCTCGCTCCGCTCCGAAATGACGACGCAGGGCTCGCGCAGCACATCGCCGAGGAAGGCGATCAGCACCTCGCCGCGCGCGTTCAGCGCTTGGAGCGAGAAATTCGAGCCGGCCGTTTCCAGCACCAGCGGTGGATCGGCAAAGCCGAGGTCAAAGCTTTCGTAGCGCCCCGGCACCGTGGTGCCGGAGGACAGCACCACGCCACGGCGGCGATCGAGCAGCTCGATCAGGTCGTCAAGGCGCTTGGCGTTGCCGGTGAACTGCTCGACGGCGCGCGAAATCGCCAGACCGCCGCTGGTCCGGTATTCGCTGTGCTCCGGCAGGGAGAAGGCTGTCCTGTTCATGTGATCCTCTTACGAAACCTCGGGAGGGCGCGCCACACAGGACAAACGAAGGAACCGTCGCACTGCGATGGCGACCTTCGACGATTGAAAAAATGAAATCGCACCGGCCACCTCTTAGGAGGTGCGCCACCAGAGACGGCAGGGGGCAACAACGGTGCTCATGGGAACCTAATCACCATCCGGCGGAGGCGATGTCAAGGGAGGGATGGGCCGGGACGCCCGCCCCAAGCCCAACTTTGGGTGGTTCGTGGTCAGAAGTATCGCCCAACAAACCGCGTCGTCCCTGCGAACGCAGGGACCCATAACCACAGGGAGCAGTCGTTGCGCGAAGTCGTCGAACAGCCTTGCTAAAATGAGAGGCCGCGGCGTATGGGTCCCTGCTTTCGCAGGGACGACAGTTGGGTTGCGGCGCTACTCCCGATAACACCCGCTCTCGATCTCCTCGATCAGTCCCCGCGCCTTCGGCTGCCAGCCAAGTTCCTGCCGCGCGCGTTTCGCCCGCACCCTGCCGTTCGACGCCATCGTGTCCTCGGCCGTACCCTCGCCCCATTCGGCGGCGGCTTCGGCCATCGACATCGCCGTCGGCGGGCCCGCAAAACCCAGCATGCGGTTGATGGCCTCGCACGCTTCACGCATCGAGCTCTCGCCGTTCTCGGCGAAATAGAAGCTACCCGCCGGCGCCTTCTCGATGGCAAGCGCGTAGAGCGTCACGAGATCGTCGATATGCACGTTCGACCAGACGTTCTCGCCGGGCCCGGCATGTGCCGCGTTGCCGCGCTTTTTTGCAAGATTGATCAGCAACGGCACCTGCACGCTGTCTCGCCCAGCGCCATGACCGAGGCCATAGATCAGGCTCGGACAGATGATGACCGGCCGACATCCCTTATTGCGATGGGACAGAATGAACTCGTTCAGCGCAACCCGCGCCGCGCGCGCGGGCGACGGCGTAATTGGCGTATCTTCGTCGAAGATCGCATCCGATCGCTGGCCCTTGGCGCGGGTGCCGACGATGCTCGATCCCGATGTGTGGATGAACGGCTTGCCGCTTCCCACGAGCGCGCCGAGCAGGCTCTCGACCGCGCCTCCGTGGTCGGCGCTCGCAGCATTGACGACAATTTCGGCGGCCTGCGCTGCTTGCGCCAGAAGGTCCCTGTCGTCGAGCGTTCCCAGCAAGGGCTGGACGCCTCGCGCACGAACCGCTTCGGCTTTTTCAGGCGAGCGAACCAATCCGGTCACCTGATGTCCGGCGGCAATGAGATGAACCGCAACCGACCCGCCGATATAGCCCGATGCGCCCGTGCAGAAGATTTTCATGCGCGGCCAACTCCTTCGCCGAGATACGCTCAACTTAGCCGAGATGCTTCCTGAAAAATTCCGTCGCCCGGCCCCAGGCAAGCTCGGCGGCCTGGCGGTCATGCACGGCCATGCGCTGCTCGTTCACGAAGGCATGTTCGGCATCGTAGCGGAACAGCTCGAGCGACTTGCCAGCATCCTTCATCGCCTTTTCGAAGGCGTCGACCGCGGCCGGCGTGCACCAGTCGTCCTTGTTGGCGAAATGCGCCTGCAGCGGGATTTTCACGTCGGCAGGTTTAGCGGCCTGCTCCGGCGGGATGCCGTAGAATATGACGCCCGCCGTGAGCTCCGGAATTTTGGTGGCGCCGATGATGGTCACGGCGCCGCCGAGGCAAAAGCCGGTGAGCCCCACCTTGGCGCCGTTGCGTGCGAGATATTGCGCGGCGCCACGTACATTTTGGGTAGTGGCGTCCATGAAATCGAGCGAGGTCATCTGCGCGTTGGCCGCGTCCGTATCGTGATACGGCACCACGACGCCCTTGTAGAGATCGGGCGCCAGCGCATCGAAACCGGCCGCCGCAAAGCGGTCGCACAGGCCCTTGATGTTCTCCGACAGGCCCCACCATTCCTGCACCACCACCACGCCCGGTGCGTTGCCGCGCGCGGCATTGGCGAGATAGCCGGCGGTTTCCTTGCCGTCCGGACGCTTGAAGGTGATGTGGGTGCCCATGGGTTCCTCCGGGACTGCTTCTTGAACGTGATGCTGGCGGCCATTTTGGCGGCTGCAAAAGCCGGACGCAATCGCCTGTCGGCGCATTGCTGCACCCAACAAAAAAGCCCCCGCAGGGGCTTTTCCGAAATCGCGTTAATGACGTCGTGATCAGTGGGCGTTGGCCCAGACCTTCTTCTTGGTGAAGTACAGCAAGACGGTGAGGAGGATCAGGAACACGAACACCTGCAGGCCGAGCTGCTTGCGCGCCTCCATGTGCGGCTCCGCAGCCCACATCAGGAACGTGGTGACGTCCTTGGCGTATTGCGCAACTGTGGCCGGCGAGCCGTCGTCGTAGGTGACCTGACCGTCGTTCAGCGGCTTCGGCATCTTGATGGCGTGGCCGGGAAAGTAGGTGTTGTAGTAGGATCCTTCCGGCAGATTGAAGCCAGCCGGCGGCTTGTCCTCATAGCCCTGCAACAGCGCCGTGACGTAATCCGGGCCCTGCTCCTGATACTGGGTGAAGAAATCGATCAGGAACATCGGGAAGCCACGGCCGTAGCTGCGCGCCTTGGTGATCAGCGATAGGTCCGGTGGATACGCGCCGCCATTGGCCGCGCGCGCCGCCTGCTCGTTGGGGAACGGCGACGGAAAATAATCGGCGGGCCGGCCCGGCCGCTCGAACATCTCGCCCTGGTCGTTCGGGCCGTCCTTGACCTTGTATTCGGAGGCGAACGCCTGGGCCTGCGCCACCGAGTAACCGGGACCGCCGGTTTCGGCGAGATTGCGGAAGGCGACGAACGACAGGCCATGGCAGGAGGCGCAGACCTCCTTATAGACCTTCAGACCGCGCTGCATGGCGCCGCGGTCGAACTTGCCGAACGGGCCCGAAAACGACCACTTCTGCGCCGGCGGCTTGGTGCTGCCTTCGGCGGCGCGCGCGCTCTCGGCGCCGCCCAGCAGCAGACCGCCGGCCACCATCAGCGCGATCACGGCCGAGACCATCGGCGCAGCCTTGCCGCCCGACTTAGCCAGCACGTCGTCCGCGATCGAGTTCGGCACCGGACGGGGCTTCTCGATCCGCGCCAGCAACGGCAGCAGGATCAGGAAATAGGCGAAGTAGAGGAAGGTCAGGATGCGGCCGACGATGACATAGATGCCCTCCGGCGGCTGCGCGCCGAGATAGCCGAGCCCGATGCAGACAGCGACAAAAACCCAGAAGAACTGCTTGGCCAGCGGACGATATTTCGACGAGCGCGTCTTGGCGCTGTCGAGCCAGGGCAGGAAGGCCAGGATGAGGATCGCACCGAACATTGCAATAACGCCGGCAAGCTTGTTCGGGATCGAGCGCAGGATCGCGTAGAACGGCAGGTAGTACCATTCCGGTACGATGTGCGCGGGCGTCACGGCCGGATTGGCCGGAATGTAGTTCTCGGGGTCGCCGAGATAATTCGGCATGTAGAAGATGAACCAGGCGAAGAACAGCAGGAAGCAGGAGACGCCGAACATATCCTTCATGGTAGCGTAAGGCGTGAACGGCACCGTGTCCTTTTCGGTCTTCGCTTCGACGCCGGCCGGATTGTTCTGGCCCGCGACATGCAGTGCCCAGATGTGCAGCACGACGACGCCGGCGATCACGAACGGCAGCAGGTAGTGCAGGGAGAAGAAGCGGTTGAGCGTCGGATTGCCGACGGAATAGCCGCCCCACAGCAGCGTCACGATGCTCTCGCCGAAATAGGGTACGGCCGAGAACAGATTGGTGATGACGGTAGCGCCCCAGAAGCTCATCTGGCCCCACGGCAGCACGTAACCCATGAAGCCCGTCGCCATCATCAGGAGATAGATGATGACGCCGAGGATCCACAGCACTTCACGCGGCTCCTTGTACGACCCGTAATAGAGGCCGCGGAACATGTGGATGTAGACCGCAAAGAAGAACATCGACGCGCCGGAGGCGTGGATGTTTCGCAGCAGCCAGCCGTAATTGACGTCGCGGACGATCAGTTCGACCGACTTGAAGGCCATATCGGCATGCGGCGTGTAGTGCATAGCCAGGATCACGCCGGTCAGGATCTGCACGCCCAGCATGAACGAGAGGATGGCGCCGAACGTCCACCAGTAGTTCAGGTTACGCGGCGTCGGATACGCCACGAACGAGGAATGCATGAGTCCCATGATCGGGAGGCGCCGTTCGATCCACTTCAAGGCGGGATTGGTCGGCTGGAAATCGGATGGTCCGCTCATTGATGCGATCCTGAGGAAGTAAAACGACGCAACGGCTTAAGGGAGGTCTCGGACTGGCGTCCGAGCCCTTAGCCGATCTGGATTTTGGTATCGGAAACGAAGGTATAGGGCGGCACGGCCAGGTTGGTCGGCGCGGGTCCCTGCCGAATCCGGCCCGACGTGTCGTACACCGAACCGTGGCACGGACAGAAGAAGCCGTCGTACTGGCCCTCATGGGCGATCGGGATGCAGCCGAGGTGGGTGCAGATGCCGACCACGACCAGCCACTGGTCATGGCCCGGCTTGACCCGCGCCTCGTCGCTCTGCGGATCGGGCAGGCTCGACACCGACACCGCGCGGGCCTCGTCGATCTGCTTTTTGGTCCGGTGGCTGATGTAGATCGGCTTGCCGCGCCAGAACACCTTGATGTCCTGCCCTTCGGCGATCGGGGTCAGGTCGACCTCGATCGGCGCACCGGCCGCGACCGTGGAGGCATCCGGATTCATCTGCGAAACCAGCGGCCACACCGTGGCAGCCGCGCCTACGGCGGCGACGGCTCCCGTTGCAACAAAAAGGAAATCACGGCGTGTCGGATGGTCCGCCGAAGACGCTGTCGTCACGATCTCAAGCCCTTTCTTATCTGCAGCCAGCGGAACCGCCCCGGACCCGCGCAAAAGCGCGCCCCGGAGGAGGCTGCCGGCGCCCGCGGCCCCCGCGGCGGCAGAAAAAACCGCTTTTCCTCCCCCATTCCGGCGGAACAAGCAGTCCAGAATCGTTCTATTGGCACCCTTGCCGTGAGAGCGCAAGCCCGCTATCGGCTCGATAGCGTGCAATGCACTAAATCGGCGCCCGGCCGTGATTTATTCGAAACATTTCATTCGCGCCACCAAAGCCTGACACCATGCAGATTGCGCTTTTCCAGCCCGACATCCCCCAGAACACCGGGACGATTCTGCGCCTGTGTGCCTGCCTGGGCGTGGCCGCCCATATCATTGAGCCGGCGGGATTCCCGACCTCTGATCGGCATTTCCGCCGCGCGGGAATGGACTATCTCGATCATGTCGTCCTTACCCGCCATGACTCATGGCCAAAATTCGAGCAATGGCGTAACGAGGCTGGTTCCCGGCTGGTGCTGTTTACGACCAAGGCGGCCGGTTCCTATCTGGATTTCCGCTATCGAAGTGACGACGTCCTATTATTCGGGCGGGAATCCGCAGGAGTTACCGACGAGGTCGTCTCCGCGGCCGACGCTCGGGTGACGATCCCGATAAGGCCGGGCTTGCGTTCGCTCAATGTGGCGATGGCGGCCGCCATGGCACTAGGCGAGGCGATGCGTCAGACGGGTCATCCGATTGCAGGCGAGATCGGGTCCAAGGAGAAGGTGTGAGCTACGCGGTCAAGGAAATATTTCTGACGTTGCAGGGCGAAGGCGCACATGCCGGCCGCGCGGCAGTGTTTTGCCGTTTTTCCGGCTGCAACCTCTGGAGCGGCCGCGAACAGGACCGCATGAGCGCCACCTGCCAGTTCTGCGATACCGACTTTGTCGGCACCGACGGCACGCTCGGCGGCCGCTATGCCACGGCGGACGAACTCGCCGACACCATCGCCGGGCAATGGACCGGCGAGAATACCAACCGCTACGTGGTCCTGACCGGCGGCGAGCCTCTGCTGCAGGTCGATCCCCCCTTCATCGATGCGCTGCATGCGCGCGGCTTCGCCGTTGGCATCGAGACCAACGGCACGATCGAACCGCCCGAAGGGATCGACTGGGTCTGCGTCAGTCCGAAAGCCGGCGCCGATCTCGTAGTGCACCGCGGCCACGAATTGAAGCTGGTCTATCCGCAAGCAGGCGCAGCGCCGGAAGATTTTGTGAGGCTCGATTTCGAGCGCTTTTCGCTGCAGCCGATGGATGGACCCGACGTGCTCGAAAACACCGCGCGTGCGGTCGACTACTGCCTGCGCCATCCGCAATGGCGGCTCAGCCTGCAGACGCACAAGACACTTGGCATCAGATAACTTGGCATCAGATAGGATTTAGATTTTCAAGATGTGGGAACTGACGAAATCGTTTCGCTTCGAAGCTGCGCATTCCCTGAAGGGAACGACCTTCGGCGCGGCCAGCGAGGAAATTCACGGCCACTCGTTTCGCGCCGAAGTGAGCGTGCGCGGCACGCCCGACCCGGAAACCGGCATGGTGCTCGATCTCGGCCTGCTCGAACGCAGCATGGAAGAAGTTCGCAAAGCACTCGACCACAAGCTCCTCAACAAGGTCGAGGCGCTGGGGACGCCGACGCTGGAAAACATTTCGCGCTACATCTTCGAGCGGGTCCAGCACGCAGGCCAAGTTACTCGCGTCAGCGTTCATCGCGACAGTTGTAACGAGAGCTGCACGTATTTCGGGCCGCAAGGCTAACTTTCACCGTCATTGCGAGGAGCGGAAGCGACGAAGCAATCCAGTACTTTCATGCCACGATGGATTGCTTCGCTTCGCTCGCAATGACGGAAAGGTAACGTTGGGAATTCCTAATGGACGTATCCGTCATCGAGGATCGCAAGACGCGCGCGAGAGCCTGGTTCGAAGCGCTGCGCAACGACATCTGCGCGGCCTTCGAAAAGCTGGAAGACGACGCGCCGCCTGCCCTCTATCCCGGCGAGGCCGGTCGCTTCGTCCGCACGTCCTGGGACCGCACCGACCACACCGGCAAGCCCGGCGGCGGCGGGGTGATGTCGATGATGCGTGGGCGGCTGTTCGAGAAAGTCGGCGTGCACTGCTCGACCGTGCATGGCGAGTTCGCGCCGGAATTCCGCGCGCAGATACCCGGCGCGGCCGACGATCCCAGGTTCTGGGCGTCGGGCATTTCGCTGATCGCGCACATGCGCAACCCGCATGTGCCGGCGGTGCACATGAACACCCGCTTTGTGGTCACCACCAAGGCCTGGTTCGGCGGCGGGGCGGATCTGACGCCGGTGCTCGACCGCCGGCGGACCCAGGATGACCCCGACACGCTCGCTTTCCATCAGGCGATGAAAGAGGCCTGCGGGAGATCGAACGGCGTGGCCGATTACGACAAGTACAAAAAATGGTGCGACGAATATTTCTATCTGCCGCACCGCAAGGAAGCGCGCGGCATCGGCGGCATCTTCTACGACTGGCACGATTCAGGTGACTGGGACGCCGACCTCGCCTTTACGCAGGAGGTCGGCCGCGCCTTCCTGAAAATCTATCCTGAACTGGTCCGCCGCAATTTCGCCCTTCCCTGGAATGCCGCCGACCGCGAGGAACAGTTGATCCGGCGCGGGCGCTACGTCGAGTTCAACCTGCTCTACGACCGCGGCACGATCTTCGGGCTAAAGACTGGCGGCAATGTGGATTCCATCCTCTCGTCGATGCCGCCGGAGGTAAAGTGGCCATGATCGCATGATCGGGTTGTCATGACTGATCGCTATGGTGCGATTCGTGTCATGTCATCCGAGGAGTAGATCATGGATTTGAAACCAGGCGACGTCGTCATTCTGAAGTCCGGCGGCCATCCTCTCAGTGTGGTGGAGGTCAAGGACGGCAACGTTGCGTGCGTATGGATGGGCAATGAAGGCGATCTGTTCCGCGAGACGCTGCCGCTTGCCGTCCTAGAGCTCGCCGAAGCCGATACGTCAGAGGACGACGAAGACGAAGAAGACGACGAAGACGAGGACGAAGAGGAAGCCGAGGACGAGGAAGAGGACGACCGCGCCAACAAGGTTGCGTGAGGCACTTTTTGACGCCGCCGGGCTTCCATGGTCCGGCGGCGTGGTTTCCCGGGATTGGACCCGGTGCGGGTGATCTGATATTCGCGACAAGTGCGCCGCTGCTTCCCGCGGCCGATGACGCTTGAAGTGAGATGGCCGCGAAACAATGATCCACCTGCCCCGCGCGATGCTGATCGATATGGACGACACCATCCTGTCGGCCTATGGACGTCCGGAGATCGCCTGGCACAATGTCACGTCCGAGTTCGCCGCCGAGTTCGAGCCCCTGACCTCGCAGCAGGTTGCCGTCGCCGTTCTGGACTCCGCGCGCAAATTCTGGGCTGTTGCCGAAGCCGAATGGCGGCTGAAGCTCGATGAAGCACGGCGCATCACCGTCAGGAACGGATTTGCCGCGCTTGCCGAAGACGGCCACGTCCTGCCTGAAGACCTCGCGACACGGTTGGCCGACCGTTTTACCGCCTACCGCGAAGAGGAAATGTTCGTCTTCCCCGGCGCGCATGACGCCATCGACGAATTGAAGGCACGCGGCGTGAAGCTGGCGCTGGTCACGAACGGCGCCGCCGGCACCCAGCGCGCCAAGGTCGAACGCTTCGCGCTGTCGCACCGTTTCGATCACATCCAGATCGAGGGCGAGCACGGCTTCGGCAAACCGGACGAGCGCGCTTATCTGCACGCGATGCAGGCGCTTGGCGTCACCGCGCCCGAAACCTGGATGATCGGCGACAATCTCGAATGGGAGGTGGTGGCGCCGCAGCGGCTCGGCATCTATGCCATCTGGATCGACGTGCATGGCGACGGCCTGCCGCCGGATTCCACCGTAAAGCCCGACCGCATCATCCGCTCGCTGACGGAACTGCTGCCCCGCCAAGGCTGACGGCCCAAGAGCTGACGGCCCAAGAGCTGACGGCGCCCCTGAAGTCCCTGCCGCTCCCCGCCCATCACACGATCGCGTGTAGTGTGAGTTGTCTCACAGAGCCGAGGCCGACAATCCCAGATTGTGTCGAGATTGGTTCAAGGCTGAAGTCCAAGGGCTGGGGAGTTCACCGATGCCGAACGACGACACGCATGACATCGCACCGAAAGCCGCCCCGCTCAGGTGGCTCTGGAAGTTCAATCACGGGCTCGACATCGTCAAAGGCCTGTCGCTGGTTACGGTGCTGAGCAGTCTCTTGGTCGGCTACTTCCAATATCTCAACGCCTATCAGGAGAAGGTGAGCAGCCAGGCCAAGGAAGACATGAACTCGGCCGCCGCAACTTTCACCGAGATCTCACACGCATTCTCCAAAATGCAGGGGCTGCAGCAAACCCTTTACACCGACTTCGTGCGCGCCGTCGGCGAGAAATCCGATGCCAGCGACAAGGCGCTGGCCACCAGCAACGCGCGGGCGATTTCGGAAAGTTATGAGAAAGCACGGAACGAACTCCGTGAAAACATCGACCTCCTCACCCGAAAGGCCGAAATCTACATCGACTGGGCCAGCAATACATATCGCGATCCGGCCGAGAAGCGTAACGTCGACGAGGACCCGCTGTCACGACGGGTGTTGCGCGACTACGCCTTCGATTGTTCCGACAAGTTCAATTTTCCGGCCTTCGGAAACGTGCACGCGCCGGATGACGACACACCACCCAAGGAAGTTGCCGACGACAAATATTGCACGATGGCCGAAAAACGTGGCGTTGACGATACGACCAGACCGAAAGACGCGTTCATCCGAATCTGCGCCGGCCCTCAAGACAGGGCAGCAAAGCGAATCTACTGGTACAGCGCCAAGCACCATGTCCTGACGATGCATTACTGCTTTGAGGCCGCGCACAACAAGCTGGCGGCAGCGCGGCAATGGGCCGCCGGGAGCGTCGGCGACGCCGCGAAGGAAAGCGATATTCTGCAGGGAGAAAAGGAGATCAACGCCGAACTGGACGATCTGGCTGGCCGGATCAATGCGTTCAGCAGTCTGGCGCTGTATCAGTTGGAGCAAATTCGGGTGAAATATCGCCCGGCCGGCCTTTGGTGCAACGTGCCCTTTGTCTGGAACATATCAAGCTTGAACTGCTTCCCGATCCGCACGGCATCGCTCACGCGTTGATCCGATCAGTGCCGCAGCGCCGCGGTGATCATGACGAGGCCGCCGACAATCACGGCGGCGTCGAGGATCGCAGTATGGATATGCACCGGCATGCGTTCAACGAAGGCCTTGGCAAGGAACGCGCCGGGAATTGCGATGGCGCCGATCAGGAGCGCGAAGGCAAGCACCTGCGCGGTGACGACGCCGGCAAGGCCGAACACCAAAATCTTGATGAGACCGGTCACGACCGAGATCACCGCGTCGGTAGCGATCACGGCAGCTCCCTCGAGGCCGGACGCCATCAGCAGCGACAACAGGATCACGCCCGAACCCGATGTGCCGCCGACCACCACGCCATAACCCACCGCGCTCACGCCAAGGCCGGTATCGCCGATCTTGATATCGCGCTGCTTGGCCAGCCGGCGTAGCGGCACGCTTAGGATCAGCATGCCGCCGATCACGAACGCCGCGCCAGCGCTGGTCAGCCGCGTGTAGCCATAGGCGCCGAGCGCCGTCGTCAGCATGGCGGCGCCGATCACGATCAGGGCGCGACGCCGGTCGGCGTAGCGAAAATACGCCACGAAGCGGCTGATATTGGTGAAGATCGCTGAGATCGCGATGATCGGCACCACGGGCTCGGCGCCGACCAGCGGCACCAGCACCAGCGGCATCAAGGCGCCGGTACCATAGCCAGCAAGCCCGCCGATGACGGAGGCCAATAGCGCCATGCCTCCAACCAGCACGAGTTGACCGAGCGAAACGTCGGCAAACCCGGCCAGAATATTCACAGCCGGTGATCGCGGGTGAAACGGGCGGCGGCCTGGTCGGCGATCGCGGCAAGGGCGGATGGTTCAAGCGGAAAATCCGCGGCCAACCAGGCGTCTTCCGCAAGCGCCAGCACGTGACCGAGACCGGGACCTTCGGCAATGCCGCGGGAGATAAAATCGGCAGCCTTCAGCGGAAATTTCGGCGCGCTCCAGCGCTGCGGCAAGGTTGCAAGCTCATGCCAGCGCGCGTCGCCATTGCCGACGCCGCCTGCCCGCGCCCACGCCAGCATCAGCCGGTCTCGATACGGATCCTCGCCGAGCCGATAGAGAAGCTGTCGCGCACGCGCGTCGTCCTTGCTCGCGAGCCGCCACCAGCGATGGCCCATCGAATCCAGCGCTTTGGTTTCCGCGTTGGA
Organism: Bradyrhizobium sp. AZCC 1577; assembly: GCF_036924575.1. Lineage (NCBI taxonomy): Bacteria > Pseudomonadati > Pseudomonadota > Alphaproteobacteria > Hyphomicrobiales > Nitrobacteraceae > Bradyrhizobium > Bradyrhizobium sp. AZCC 1577. Next base: position 2,486,756 of record NZ_JAZHRQ010000001.1, on the reverse strand, counting down.
AAGCCGAAGCCGTGCCGAGACGCGCCTGGCGTCCTCGGTGACGGCGACCGTGAGCGCGGCCAGCCGGCGCACGGCGCTTGGCGGCAGGCCCAGCGCCCGTTCGGCCGCGATCATCGCCGCGAATGTCCCCGTATAGGTGACGCCGCCGAAGATCGGTAGCAGCAGGCCGGCATCCGCCATCGCCTGCACCGCAACCGCGGCGCCTTCTGCGATCAACAGCTTCAACATCTCCATGCGCACGCGTTCGGCGGAAAGGCTCGAAAGCCCGGCGCGCCCGTCGATGCAGGCGAGATATCCGGCACGGTCGGGCTCGCCCGCCCCGTAGGCGGCATGCATGCGAAAGAAGCGCAGGATGCGCAAATAATCCTCAGCGATGCGCTGGCCGGCGTCGCCGATGAAACGCACGCGTTTGGCCTGGATATCGGCAAGCCCGCCGACGTGGTCGTGCACGACGCCCTCGGCATCAACCGAAAGCCCGTTGATGGTGAAATCGCGCCGTTCCGCATCGCGAACCCAGTCCCGCCCGAACGCAACCCTGGCCTTGCGGCCAAAGGTCTCGGTATCCTCACGCAAGGTCGTGACCTCGAATGGGTGCGATTCGACGACCAGCGTGACCGTGCCGTGGTCGATGCCGGTCGGGACGCATTTGATGCCGGCCGCCTTGGCGCGGCGGACGACCTCGTCGGGCAAGGCCGTCGTCGCGATATCGATGTCGCCGAGAGGAATTTTCAGAAGCGCATTGCGCACGGCACCACCGATCACGCGGGCTTCCTCGCCATCGCCATTAAGCAACGCGAGCACGCGCGCGGCCGGACCGGATCTGAGCCAGGGCGCTTCCGACAGCACGCGTGCCTCGCTCATTTCTCCCCCCCGTGAACCAGCTTGCCGTCTTCCAGATGCGCGGGAACGTAGGTCGAATTCGGCGGCGCGCCGGAGAATTGGGCGAGCAGCACGAAGCTGATCGCGACCAGCAGCAGCGATCCCAGCGCCAGTTTGGCGACAAGATGTGCCGGCCAGGAGGAGGACGCGAACACGCCGGAACGGGTGGCAATCAGAAACAACGCGTAGGCCACGAACGGGACCAGGAATATTGCGATCTCGGTCAGAACCGGACGGATCATGCGAGATAAATCCGCTCATACAGCACGCGCAGGATTCCCGCGGTCGCACCCCATATGTAACGCTCGGCGAACGGCATGGCGTAATAGGAGCGCTCCATGCCGCGGAATTCCTTGGAATGGATCTGATGGTTCTCGGGATTCATCAGGAACGCCAGCGGCACCTCGAAGGCGTCGACCACCTCGCCTTCGTTGATCGTCAGCTCAAAGCCGGGCTTCACACGCGCCACCGTCGGCAGGATGCGAAACCCGAAGGCGGTTCCATAAAGATCCAGATAGCCGATCGGCTCGATGAACTCGCGCTTGAGGCCGATTTCCTCCTCTGCCTCGCGCAAGGCGGCATCGAGCGGGGAAGCGTCGATTGCGTCGATCTTGCCGCCCGGAAAGGAAATCTGGCCGGCGTGGCTGGAGAGATGCGGCGAGCGCTGCGTCAGCAGCACCGTCGGCTCGCGGTGATCGACCACCGGGATCAGCACCGCCGCCGGGCGCACCGGCTGCTCGCGCGCCACGATCTCGAGCATGCGATCATTGCCCGCATCGCCCGTCTTCGGAATGACATTGGGATCGACCAGGCCGGGCGGCACGTCGAAGTTCAGCCGGGTCTTGCTTCGCGCGAAGAATTCCGTCGAGCTGATCGGAGCCGCCTCCATCTTCGTCAGCATCGGCTCGTTCAAACCGCATCCCTCACCTGCTTCGCGTCCGCCATGGCAAAGAACTCGCCGCCGGACTCGATGCCAAACATCGGCTGACCATCGACCATCCGCTCCTCCCCCATGTCAACCAGATCGTAATAGAGCGCGCGCGTCACCTTCGCCCACAGATCGGCGCGGACGTGCAGATAGGGCGTCAGCCCGCCGTCGGCGGCCATCTCGAAGCGCAGGCGATGGCTGGAATCGCATGGCACCCAGTCGTCAACGTTGGTGCGGAAGCGCAGCAGCCGGCCGCGATCGCCGGCCTCGTTTTGCATCTCCACTGCGAGGAACGGCGCATCGTCGACGCGGATGCCGACCTTCTCGACCGGGGTAACGAGAAAGTGCTTGCCGTCCTCGCGCTTGAGAATGGTCGAAAACAGCCGCACCAGCGCCGGCCGCCCGATTGGCGTCCCCATGTAGAACCACGTCCCATCGCCGGCGATTCGCATGTCGAGATCGCCGCAGAACGGTGGATTCCACAGATGAACCGGAGGCAGTCCCTTCCCGGTTGGGGCGCGATTGACGGCTTCGGTGGCAGCAACCGTCAGACCTTCAAGACCTTTGCTGTCGTGGCCCTTGCCTTCCTGACGCTGGCCGCTGGTTTGCCCTTGCTTCGCCATTGTTTGCCCTGAGTCTCGGCGCCTCGATTGGCACGATTGGTGCACATATACCGAGATATGTGTTCCCGACGATTTGTGTCCGTACTATTGCGGATCAAGTCGCCATATCGTGATGCCGTTCATACCCCGAAATACCGATAATGTGGGGATAGTTTAATTCAACGAATGCATGGCCTTTACACAGGCTTAGCATGAGGTTCGTGGCATGACGACGCAACCAACGGCGTCATGAAGCGGTTAGGTTGTTGAAGGAGAAAGACATGGCGAGCGCAGACGGTGTCGAGAAACTCGAGGACGCGATCGTCCGGTCGGCCGAGCAGGTCGCCGGCCAGATCCGCGCCGCGAAGGAAGCGATCTCCACCGTCATCTTCGGCCAGGTTCGGGTGATCGAAAATACCCTGGTGACGATCCTGTCCGGCGGCCACGCGCTCTTGATCGGCGTTCCCGGCCTCGCCAAGACCAAGCTTGTCGAAACCTTGGGCATCACGCTCGGGCTGGATGCCAAGCGCATCCAGTTTACGCCTGACCTGATGCCCTCGGACATTCTGGGCGCCGAGGTGCTGGACGAGAGCAATTCCGGCAGGCGGTCGTTCCGTTTCATCTCCGGACCGGTGTTTGCGCAGCTTCTGATGGCCGACGAAATCAACCGCGCCAGCCCGCGGACGCAATCGGCGCTGCTGCAAGCCATGCAGGAACAGCACATCACCGTTGCAGGCGCGCGGCATGATCTCCCCAAGCCCTTCCACGTGCTCGCCACCCAAAACCCGCTGGAGCAGGAGGGCACCTACCCGCTGCCCGAGGCGCAGCTCGACCGCTTCCTGATGGAAATCGACGTCGATTATCCCGATCGCGACGCCGAACGCCGCATCCTGTTCGAGACCACGGGCGCGGAAGAGACGCTTGCCAAGGCCTCGATGGACGCGGAAACCCTGATCGCGGCGCAGCGGCTGGTGCGGCGCCTGCCGGTCGGCGACAGCGTCGTCGAGGCGATCCTGTCGCTGGTGCGCGCCGCACGCCCCAACACCGAAGACGGCGGCGACAAGCTGATCGCCTGGGGGCCGGGCCCGCGCGCCAGCCAATCGTTGATGTTGGCGGTCCGTGCCCGCGCCTTGCTCGACGGCCGCCTTGCGCCCTCGATCGACGACGTGCTCGATCTCGCCGAACCCGTTCTCAAGCACCGCATGGCGCTGACCTTCTCGGCGCGCGCGGAAGGCCGCACCATTCCCGACGTAATCAGACAATTGAAGACGCGGATTGGTTGATGGCCGCAGAGACCAGCCACGAGAACAGGGAGATTGTTGCGATCCGACGTGCCGATGGCGAAAGCCGAACGCTCGCCGCATCGCTGCCCCGTCTCGTGCTCGATGCCCGCCGCATCGCCGCCAACGTCATCCATGGCCTGCACGGCAGGCGCCGCGCCGGCGCCGGCGAGAGCTTTTGGCAATATCGCCGCTTCGTCTCCGGCGAGCCGTCGCAGAACGTCGACTGGCGGCGCTCGGCGCGCGACGATCATCTCTATGTCCGCGAGCAGGAATGGGAGGCGGCGCATACGATCTGGCTGTGGCCCGACCGTTCGCCGTCGATGGCATTTGCTTCCAAGGGGGCCCGCGACTCCAAGCTGGAGCGTGGCCTGATCGTGACCTTTGCGCTCGCCGAACTCCTGGTTTCGGGCGGAGAGCGCGTCGGCATTCCCGGCCTGATGACCCCGACCGCAAGCCGCAACGTGATCGACAAGATGGCGCAGGCGATGCTGCATGACGATGCGGTGCGCGCCAGCCTGCCGCCCTCCTTCGTGCCGTCGGCCCTGGCCGAAATTGTCGTGCTGTCCGACTTCTGGTCGCCGATGAGCGAAATCAGGACGATGCTCGCCGGGCTTTCGGCCTCCGGCGCCCATGGCACGCTGATCCAGGTCGTCGATCCTGCCGAAGAGACCTTTCCTTACGCCGGCCGGATCGAGTTCGTCGAGCCGGAAGGTTTTGGCGTCATCACCGCCGGCCGCGCCGAGAGCTGGGCCAGCGACTATGTCGCCCGCGTCACGCTGCATCGCGATGAGATCCGTAGCGAAACCAACAGGCTCGACTGGCTGTTCTCGACCCACACCACCAGCCGGTCCGCCGCCGAACTGCTGCTGTTCCTGCATTCCGGCATGATGGCAGCCAAGGGAAGCGCGCGCGGCTCAACGGTCAAGGCGGGGCGCAGCGCATGATGGCGGGCATCCCCTTAAGCTTTGCGCAGCCGCTGCTTCTGCTGGGCCTGCTGAGCCTGCCGGTGCTGTGGTGGCTGTTGCGCGTGATGCCGCCGCGGCCGAGACGGATCGAATTTCCGCCGACGCGGCTGTTGTTCGACATCAGGCCCAGGGAAGAAACCCCGTCGCGGACGCCGTGGTGGCTGACGGCGCTGCGTCTCGCCGCCGCGGCGCTGGTCATCCTTGCCGCCGCAGGCCCGATCTGGAATCCGCAGACCGGGGTCGGCGGCAGCAATGCGCCGCTGGTGATTCTGCTCGACGACGGCTGGAGCGCGGCCGCAAGCTGGGACACCCGGATCAAGGCCGCGGACGAATTGATCGCCAACGCCGACAACGACCGCCGCGGGGTCGCGTTGGTTTCGCTTTCCGAACCCGCACGTGACATCACGCTGATGCTAGCCGGTACCGCACGCGTCGCGCTGCGCCAGATTGCACCAAAGCCGCATTCGATCGACCGCGTCGACACGCTAGGCGCGCTCGACCGCTTCCTGAAGGCCACCGGTGATGCCGAGATCGCGTGGCTGTCCGACGGTGTCGATACCGGGCGCGGCGCCGAATTCGTCGAGAATCTCGCCAAGACCATCGGCGACCGCAAGCTGACGGTGTTCGAGGGCGGCGCGGCGCCAGCGCAAGCCTTGGTCGCTGCCGAAAACGCCGCGGCGAAAATGACGGTCAAGGTGCTGCGCACCACCGGCGGCGTCGCAGCCGGCGTGGTCCGCGCGATCGACGCCAAGGGCTCGCCGATCGGCGAGGCGCGCTACGCGTTCGGCATGCAGGACCGCGAAAGCGAAGCGGCATTCGATCTGCCGGTCGAACTGCGCAATGACATTTCGCGGCTGGAAATCTCGGGTGAACGATCGGCCGGTGCGGTGCAATTGCTCGACAAACGATGGCGACGGCGCGCCGTTGGCGTCGTCACCGGCGCGACCAGCGATACCGCCCAACCGCTATTGGCATCGACTTTCTACCTTACCCGCGCCCTGTCGCCATTCGCCGACGTGCGGCTCGGCGACCGCGGCGCGCCGCAACAGGTGATCGCGCAGTTCCTCGATCAGCGGCTGCCGATGATCGTGCTCGCCGATGTCGGCACGCTGTCGCCGGAAATCCGCGAGCGGCTGAACGCATGGATCGATCAGGGCGGCGTGCTGGTGCGTTTCGCAGGTCCCCGCCTGGCGCAGGCCGATGACGATCTGGTGCCGGTGAAACTGCGTCGCGGCGGCCGCGTCCTCGGCGGCAGTCTGACCTGGGAAAAGCCGCAGCATCTGGCGTCCTTCGCCGCCGACGCTCCGTTCGCGGGCCTCGCAGTGCCCAAGGATGTCACCGTGAACCGGCAGGTGCTGGCCGAGCCCGATGCGGTGCTCGCGACCAAGACCTGGGCGTCGCTGGAAGACGGCACGCCGCTGGTGACCGGCGAGCATCGTGGCAGGGGCATTGTCAGCCTGTTCCATGTCGGCGCCGACTCGCGCTGGTCTGACTTGCCGATGTCCGGCAGCTTCGTCGAGATGCTGCGGCGGCTCGTTGACATGTCCGGCTACACCACGAAGCCCGGTGCTGGCGTTGCGAGCGAGGCGACCAACGTCGAGACGGTTGCGCCACTACGCACCCTCGATGGTTTCGGCGCATTCGGGCCGCCGCCCTCGACCGCCAAGCCGATGCCGGCGGATTATCGTGATCGCGGTACATCGGAACATCCCCCGGGCTTCTACGGCCCGGCCGATGGCCCGATCGCGGTCAATACGCTGGCTGCAGCCGATCGTATCGCGCCGCTCGAAACATCCTCGTTGCGCGCGCAGCGCGCCAGCTACACCAATGCCGAACCGCGCGATTTGCGCGGCATCCTGCTGTCGTCGTCGCTGGTGCTGTTCCTGCTCGACGCGATCGTGGTCGCGATGCTGGGCGCGGGCCTTGCCGCGCTGTGGCGGCGGCGCACGGCGACGGCCGCCGTTCTACTTGCCCTGATTCTGGTCGCGGCCTCGACTGCACCTTCGCCGACGCGCGCCCAGGGCAACGATGAATTCGCCATCAAGTCGGTGTCGCAGACGCGGCTTGCCTATGTCGTCACCGGAAATGCCGATGTCGATTCCATCGTCAAGGCGGGCATGGCCGGACTGACGCTGTTCCTGGCGCAGCGCACGGCGCTGGAGGCCGGCGATCCCGTCGGCATCGATCCCGCAAAGGACGAACTGGCATTTTTCCCGCTGATCTACTGGCCCGTTGTACCGGGCGCGCCGAAGCCGCCGCAGGACGCCATCAACCGCATCGACGCCTATATGAAACAGGGCGGCACGGTGCTGTTCGATACCCGCGACGCCGTCGAGGCGCCGCCGGGCGAGAACGGCGCGTCGCAGACGTCGGGCATGCGCACCTTGCGCGAGATTCTCTCCTCCCTCGACGTGCCTGAACTGGAGCCGGTGCCGCGCGAGCATGTGTTGACCAAGACGTTTTATCTGCTGCGCGATTTTCCCGGCCGCTTCACCTCGGGCCAGACCTGGGTTGAGACCCTGCCGCGCGAGGATGAAGACGATACGGCCTCGCGCCCGGCACGCGGCGGCGACGGCGTCTCGCCCATCATCATCACCTCGAACGATCTCGCCGGCGCCTGGGCGCATCGCCCGGACGGCCAGCCGATGCTGCCGCTGACGCCGAACGAGCCGCGCCAGCGCGAATTCGCCTTCCGCTCCGGCGTCAACATCGTGATGTATACATTGACCGGCAACTACAAGGCCGACCAGGTCCACGCGCCCGCCCTGATCGAACGGTTGGGGCAATAGGCCATGCAGTACGGCATCGCGTTTACTCCTCTCGTTCCGACACTCGTGCTGTGGATCGCGCTGGCCGCAATCGTCGTCATCGCGGCGCTGCTGCTGTTCAGCCGCGCGCGCGGTGCGGCCGTGCGGGTCGCGGCGCTGGCGCTGATCCTGCTGGCGCTCGCCAACCCCTCCTTCACCCGCGAGGACCGCGAGCCGTTATCATCGGTCGCCGCCGTCGTGATCGACAAGAGCCCGAGCCAGAATTTCGGCACCCGCAACCAGGAGACCGCGAAGGCGCAGGAAGCGCTGGTCGACACGCTCAAGAAGATCAAGGGACTGGAAGTCCGCGTCGTCGAGGCCGGACAGGCCGACGGCGAGACCGACGGCACCAAACTGTTCGGCGCGCTGTCCTCGGCGCTATCGGATGTTCCGGTTGACCGGGTCGCTGGCGCATTCCTGATCACGGACGGCCGGGTGCACGACATCCCCGCAAATGCCGCTGCGGTCGGCTTCCAGGCGCCGGTGCACGCGCTCGTCACCGGCCGGAAGGACGAGCGTGATCGCCGCATCGCAATCACGGCCGCGCCGCGTTTCGGCATCGTCGGGCAGCCGCAGACCATCACCTACCGGCTGGACGACCAGGGGGTCACCGGCCAGCGCGCCAAGATCGTGGTGCGCCGCGACGGCGAGGTGATCAGCGAGCGCAATCTGGTCAGCGGCCAGACCGCCAATGTCGACGTCGATATCAAGCATGCCGGCCCCAACATCGTCGAGATCGAGGCCTCGCCGCTCGAGAACGAATTGACGCCGGTCAACAACCGCGCCGTGGTCGCGATCGACGGCGTCCGCGACAGGCTGCGTGTGCTCCTGGTGTCGGGCGAGCCGCATTCCGGCGAGCGCACCTGGCGCAACCTGCTGAAATCGGACGCCAGCATCGACCTCGTGCATTTCACGATCCTGCGCCCGCCGGAGAAGCAGGACGGCACGCCGATCAACGAGCTATCGCTGATCGCGTTTCCGACCCGCGAACTGTTCCAGCAGAGGATCAACGATTTCCACCTGATCATTTTCGACCGCTACGCCCGCCAGGGGGTGCTGCCGATTGCCTATTTCGACAATATCGCGCGCTATGTCCGCGCCGGCGGCGCGGTGCTGGTGTCGGCTGGTCCCGATTACGCCTCCACCACCAGCATCTGGCGCACGCCGCTCGATACGGTGCTGCCGGCCGAGCCCGTCGGCGTCACCGAAAAGCCGTTCTATGCGCACTTGAGCGACGCCGGTAAGCGCCATCCGGTGACGCGCGGCCTCGAAGGTTCCGCCAGCGAACCGCCGCGCTGGAGCCGTTTCTTCCGCACCGTGGAAACGCGCAACGCCATCGGCGCGCCCGTGATGACCGGTCTCGACGGCAAGCCACTGCTGCTATTGTCGCGCTTTGGCGAAGGCCGCGTAGCGCTCCTGCTGTCGGACCACATCTGGCTGTGGGCGCGCGGCTATGAAGGCGGCGGGCCGCATCTGGATCTGCTGCGGCGGATGTCGCACTGGCTGATGAAGCAACCCGATCTCGACGAAGAGGCGCTGCGCCTGCAGATCCAGGGCAAGGACCTCGTGGTGCTGCGCCAGACCATGGCCGACAATGTGCCGCCAGTGACCGTGACCTCGCCGAGCGGCGCCACCAAGGAGCTCACGCTGACCGCGAGCGAGCCCGGCACCTGGCGCGCGACCATTCCCGCCAATGAGCTCGGGCTGTGGCAGGCGACCGATGGCGCGCTGAAAGCCCTGATCAATGTCGGGCCGACCAACCCGAAGGAATTTTCGGAAGTCACCTCCACCACCGAGATGCTGAAACCTCTGGCGCAGGCGACCGGCGGCGACGCGCGCCGCGTGGCCGAAGGCGGAAGCATCGACCTGCCCCGCGTGGTGCCGGTGCGCGCCTCCGGTATCTTCCACGGCGACGGCTGGATGGGCGTCAAGATGCGCGAGGCCAGCGTCGTCAAGGGCGTCGGCGTGCTGCCGATGTTTGCCGGCCTGGTCGGGCTGTTGCTGCTGCTCGGCGCCTTCGCCGCGACCTGGGTGCGCGAAGGGCGCTGACGGCACGCCCGCCTCGTCGATGCGCCCTCGATCATGATGCGATTTCGTAGAATCGCATCATGATCTCATCTCTTTGTCTGAGCATGATCTTTTCGGAAAACCGCTTCGCACTTTTCCGGATCATGCTCTAGGCAGCCTCGTCCGCGCGTCGCCACCTCGGAAATGGATCGGCAAGCCCGGACCATTCCGCAACGCGCATTCCCGGCTTTCCTGAAACAAGGCAAGCATCGAGACGCGCCGTGATCGCGTCCTGATCCATATTCGTGCCGATGAAGACGATCTCCTGCCGGCGATCACCGTACACCTCGCTCCAGTTCTTCTTGAGCGATTGTCGCCAGAACGGATCGTCCGGCCACCGATCGACCGGCACATTCGCCCACCAGAAGCCCAGCCCTTCGGTTCGGACGATCGCACCGGCCTGGCTCAATTCGCCAAGCCATTGCGGGCGAGTCGCTATCCAGAAATGTCCCTTGGCGCGGATGACGCCAGGCCAGCTTTCTTTCAGGAATTGATGAAATTTCGCAGGCTCGAACGGCCGTCGCGCGCGATAGACGAAGTTCTTGACGCCATATTCCTCGGTCTCGGGCGTATGACCTGCAAAGCCATAAAGCTCCTTGAACCACAGCGGGTGTTGCTGCGCGCGCTCGAAATCGAAGCGGCCGGTATTGAGAATGCGCTCCAGCGGCGCATTGGAGAAATTGGTCTCGATGATATCGGCCTCGGGATTCAGAGAGCGGATAATCATTCGGGCGGAGTCCCGTTCTCCCTGCGACGCCGCATCGATCTTGTTGAGCACGATCACATCGGCAAATTCGATCTGCTCGACCAAGAGATCCACCAGTGTGCGCTTGTCATCTTCACCGAGCGACTCGCCGCGATCCGCCAGAAAAACGGTAGAGGAATAGTTTTTCAGCAGATTGACGGCATCGACGACCGTGACCATCGTGTCGAGGCTTGCCACATCGGACAGACTTTCTCCGTCTTCGGACCGGAAATCGAAGGTTGCTGCGACCGGCAGCGGCTCCGAGATGCCTGTGGATTCGATCAGCAGGTAGTCGAACCGTTCGCTCTCGGCGAGCGCGCGCACTTCCTTCAACAAATCGTCGCGCAGCGTGCAGCAGATACAGCCGTTGGTCATCTCGACCAGCTTTTCGTCAGTCCGCGAGAGGTTCGCACCGCCATCGCGGACGAGGTCTGCGTCGATGTTGACTTCGCTCATGTCGTTCACAATCACCGCAACCTTCAGGCCCTGGCGATTGTTGAGCACGTGATTCATCAAAGTTGTCTTTCCAGCCCCGAGGAAGCCGGACAAGACGGTGACGGGGAGTTTTCGCATGGAGATCGAAAAGCCTCTTGAGCTCACGGGGCCCCAACCGGGGAGGACGACGCATGCGAGGGACCCCGTTGGTGACGGATCGTGTTATGTTATAACATAACAATGAAACATCGAGGGATTGTCAATTGGCAAAACAGGCGGGGCGCGCGGGACGAAAGCGCCGATGTTGCGCGAATCTCACACTTGGCGGAATTGTCAGGGCTCCGGAAAGACGGCAGCCCGGTGTCGATTGACACTCCGCGGGGTTCGCGACGTTATAATGTTACATTGGGGCGGCGAGATGCCCAGAGCCGCCCAGGGGACAAGGCGTCAATCGTCGTGAACTGGTTCCGAAAGCACCTCAAGCACGGCTCGCGGCTGGCGCTGTTTGCGCTCGCGATCCAGCTTGCGCTGTCGTGCGGGCATTTTCACGCGGCAGCCACGCAGGCCGCACCGGCCGTTCAAAGCGGGCTGACCGGCGTCAATCTTGCGATCGCCACGTCCGTCGCCGCACAAAATGCGCACCCCGAAGCCGCGCAGCCGCAGCAGCCTGCGGGCCACGATGACGACGACCAACACACGACCAATGTCTGCGCGGTCTGCGCCGTTCTCTCATTGGCCAACAATTTCCTGTTCATCACGCCGCCCGTACTGGAGTTGCCGGGGGCTGTCGAACTTCTGTACCTGACCACCGGCGCTGAATTCGCGCATCTCGGTTCGTCCCATCTCGCGTTCCAGTCTCGCGCACCGCCCGCCTCCTGACGCCGATTGAATCAATGCACTCCCCAAGGGATTGCCGCGTCAGGCGCGGTTCCTGAGGAGAAATCGGAATCGTCCGTCGCACCCCGGCGGAATCAGGATCGGGACAATGACATTCAAGAAGAAGCGTGCGTTCTACATCGGTGGGGCTAGTTGGCTATTGCTATGCGCGGCGGGCAACGGCGCAATGGCGCAGGGCGCGGCGACGCCTTCCTCGACGCAACTGCCTGAAATCACCGTGACGGCGCCGAGCCCGATCGTGCGGCGCAAACCCGTGGTCGTACGAACGCCGGCGCGCGTCACCCGCGCAGCGCCCGGCCAGACCCGCGAGCGCGCGCCAGAACCAGTGGCCGCGCCCGTCGTCGCCGCGCCCCAGCAGGGCGTGCTGCCGGTCGTAACCGACCAGTTCGCGACGGTTACCGTGGTGCCCAACGAGGAGATCCGCCGCCAAGGCACCGCCCAGCTTGGCGATCTCCTGTTCTCGAAGCCCGGCATTACCGGCTCCACCTTCGCGCCCGGTGCCGCGAGCCGGCCGATCATCCGGGGCCTCGACGTCAATCGCGTCGGCATCCTCGAGAACGGCACCAACGCTGGCGGCGCCTCCGATCTCGGCGAAGACCATTTCGTGCCGGTCGATCCACTGGCGACAAATCAAGTCGAAGTCATCCGTGGTCCGGCGGCGATGCGGTACGGATCAACATCGATCGGCGGCGTCGTCAGCGCAACCAACAATCGCATCCCTGACGCCTTGCCTTCATGCGCGGCGGCACCCTTCCAGACCTACGGACTGCCAGCGAAGGCGCCGCTTGCAAACGTGGGATCACCTTCCTGCGTCACGGTCGAAACCCGGACGGCTGTCAGTTCCGTCGACCGGGGTGTCGATGGCGGCATCCTGATTGATGCCGGCGGCGGCAATTTCGCGTTCCACGCCGACGCCTATGGCCGCAAGGCCAGCGATTACAGCATTCCGAGCTATCCGTACTTGTTCGACCAGACCCGCCCGGTCAACGGCCGGCAGCCCAATTCGGCGATGCAGGCGGCTGGTGCATCGATTGGCGGCTCCTACATCTTCGATGGCGGATTTATCGGCGCGGCGATCACGCAGAACGACACGCTCTATCGGATTCCGGGCATCGACGGCGCCGATCACCAGACCCGCATCGACGCGCGTCAGACCAAATTCACGGCCAAGGGCGAATACAGGCCGGACGCGGCGGCAATCGACGCAGTACGTTTCTGGGCGGGCGCGACCAATTACAAGCACGACGAGATCGGTCTTGCAGATCCCGCCGACTTGTCGTCCGCCGGGGTGCGGCAAACCTTTACCAACAAGGAGCAGGAAGGGCGCGTCGAGGTGCAGATGGCGCCGTTCAACGCGCGCTTTGCCGCTGTTACGACCGCCTTCGGTCTGCAGGCGGGGCATCAGGAACTGACGGCATCAAGCCCGGACGATCCGGGCAGCCCGCTCAACGGGTTGTTTGATCCCAACAAGAACAACAGGGCCGCCGGCTACGTCTTCAACGAGTTGAAGTTCACTGACTCAACCAAGGCGCAGATCGCGGGCCGTATCGAGCATGTCAGTCTCAGCGGAACGACGCCGGCATTTGTTCCGGAGCTGTTCGACCTCAACGTCGACCCTGCTGCCATTGGTCCTGCCACACCGCGCAACCTGAACTTCACGCCGAAAAGTGCGAGCGTCGGTCTGCTCCAGGATTTGCCAGGGGGTCTTGTCGCAAGCATTACCGCCCAATACGTCGAGCGCGCGCCCAAGCCGGCGGAATTGTTTTCGCGCGGACCGCACGATGCGACCGCCACGTTCGATATCGGCAATCCCAATCTCGGCATCGAAACCGCCAAATCGATCGAGATCGGATTACGACGCGCCACCGGCCCCTTCCGATTCGAAGCAACTGCGTACTACACCAAGTTCAATGGCTTCATTTTCCGTCGCCTCACCGGCAACACGTGCGAGGATGTCGCTTGCGTCGGTCCTGCGGACCCGGCTTTTCCCCTTGAACTCAACCAGGCGATCTATTCGCAGCGCGACGCCACCTTTCGTGGCGGCGAATTCCAAAGCCAGTTGGACGTCGGGCCGCTCTACGGCGGCATCTGGGGCATCGAGAACCAGTTCGATGTCGTGCGCGCGACCTTCAATGACGGCACCAATGTCCCGCGCATCCCACCCGTGCGCGTGGGTGGCGGCCTGTTCTGGCGCGATGCCAATTGGCTCACGCGGATCAACCTGCTGCACGCCTTCGCCCAGAACGATATCGCCCCGATCGGCGAGACGCCGACGGCGGGCTATAATCTGTTGAAGGCGGAGGTCAGCTACAGGACGAAGCTCGATCCAACCTGGTTCGGCGCGCGGGAAATGCTGGTTGGGCTCGTCGGCAACAACCTCTTGAACGAGAACATCCGCAATTCGGCGTCCTTCAACAAGGACGAGGTCTTGCTGCCGGGCATTGGCGTGCGGGCGTTTGCCAATCTGAAGTTTTAAGCCGCATGAGCAGACGGGTGGCGTTAGCTGGTGCTACCAGCTAACGTCCAGGTGGGATGACGGGGGACACCAGGCGCAATCCCGCGTCAGATGTCCCCTGCCCACCGAAAGCGGATGCTCGACGAATAGATGACCTCGTCCATCAATGTTCCCGTCTACAGCGACGCGCTCGTTCTGCTCGGCACCGCGGGCGTCGTCATTCCCTTGGTGCGGCGGTTCGGCCTCAATCCCGTTCTCGGCTATCTAGGCGCCGGCGCGATCCTGGGCCCTCTCGGCTTGGGATCGTTCATCGAGAGTTTTCCGCTTCTCTACTGGTTCACCGTTGTCGATCCCAAAAACGTCTCCGGCATTGCGAACCTCGGAGTTGTGTTCCTGCTCTTCCTCATCGGGATGGAGCTATCGTACGATCGACTGAAGGCAATGCGCCGCCTGATATTCGGGCTAGGCAGCTTGCAGATCGTACTCTCCACGGTGGCGATCGGCGTGGTCGTCGCCCTCCTGGGCAACAAAGCTCCGGTGGCCTTCATCCTCGGTGCCTGCCTTGCCTTGTCCTCGACGGCCATTGTCGTCGAGATGCTTTCCAGGCAGCGACGACTTAGTACAAACGCGGGCCGGGCAAGCTTCGCGACGTTGCTGGCGCAAGACCTGGCAGTCGCCCCTCTCCTGCTCTTTATCTCCATTTTTGGCGCAAGCGAGTCCGGTTCGGTCGTTGCGACGCTCCTTCTCGCGCTCACCAACGCAGCCATCGCGCTCGCGGTGATCGTCATCGTCGGCCGCGTCGTGATGCGACCGCTGTTCCGTCTGGTGGCATCAGTGGGCATGAGCGACCTGTTCGTCGCCACGACGCTGTTCGTGATCGTCGCAACCGGCGTGGCTGCCGCCGTGGCTGGCTTTTCCATGGCGCTCGGCGCCTTTGTCGCCGGACTGCTGCTTGCCGAGACGGAATTTCGCAAGGCGATCGAGACCGCCATCGATCCGTTCAAGGGCCTCCTGCTTGGTCTGTTCTTCTTCACGGTCGGCATGAATATCGATTTCCGCGAGCTCGCGCGTGACCCGGTCTGGCTGATCGCGGCTGCGGCCGGGCTGATCGCCGTAAAGTCCGTCATCCTCATCTTCCTGGCGCGGATGTTTCGCCTCTCATGGCCCGCTTCTATCGAAGTCGGGCTGCTGCTGGGTCCCGGCGGCGAGTTCGCTTTCGTCGGGATCGGAATGGCGACGACGCTTGGTCTGATCGATGCCAGCGTATCGAGCTTCACGGTCGCACTGACCTCGCTGACCATGATGCTCACCCCGGCGCTATCTCATGTCGCACGCCGACTGGCGCCGATGATGCGCGAAGACAAGCCGCCCGACCCTGAACTCGCCGTTGCGCCAAGCGGCGGGAGCGGCCATGCCATTGTCGTCGGACATGGCCGGGTGGGACAGGTCGTCTGTACGATGCTGGACCGGCACCAGTTCAAGTACATTGCGGTCGACAATGATGCCGCGGCCGTCCCCGAGCAGCGAAGACAGGGGCGTACCGTCTTTTACGGTGACGCAACAAACCCGGAGTTTCTGAAGAGCTGCGGCCTCATGGACGCCGCCGCTGTCGTCGTCACGATCAATCAACCTGAAAACATCGACGAAATTGTCGCGCAGGTCCGCGCGCTGAGGAAAGACATGCTGGTGGTTTCACGCGCCCGCGACGCCGACCACGCGCGGCATCTCTACCAAATCGGCGTTACCGACGCGGTGCCGGAGACCATCGAGGCTAGCTTGCTGTTATCGGAAGCCGCCCTGATCGGGCTCGGGGTGGCGATGGGTCATGTCGTCGCCAGCATCCACGAAAAGCGCGAGGAGTTCCGGCACGAATTGCAGAAGGCGGCGGGAAGCGCCGCGGTCACGCCGGTTCGGACGACCGGCACCAAAAAGCGGCGATTTTTCTGATGGACTGCGGCGGCGGCACGCCAACGGCCCTATCGCGCCTTGCTCCAGTCCGGCCGGATATTGCCGGACACGCCGTCGAACGCGCCCTCGACCAGTTCTGCCACCAACAGGCGGCTGTAGTCGACGGGTCCCGGCATGGTCACCCGTCCCTTCGGTATCACCCTGAAGCCGACGCGGCTGTAATAGGGTTCGTCGCCGACCAGAATGACCAAACGATGGCCTTTGGCCTTGGCGTCCTGCAGCGAACGATCGAGCAGCATGCGGCCGACGCCGCGCTTCCGGAACGGCGGCTCGACCGTCAACGGCCCGAGCATCAGGGCCGGCGTGTCGCCGATGCAAATCGGCAACTGGCGCACTGAGCCGACCAGCAATGTGCCGATCCGCGCCGTAAACGAGAGGTCGAGCAGGTGATCGACATGCTCGCGCAGGCGGTAGGCGCTCAGCACGAAACGGCCGGGACCGAACGTGCGCTCGTGCAGCCGTTCGATCGCCTGGGCGTCCTTCGGTGTTTCGGCCAGGATGGTGACGTCAAGTTCGCTCATGATGGAGCGCGGGATAGCATCTGGCGACGGCGCGGTCCATCGCTGGGAGACGGCAATCCCTGTATTGCCTCAATCCCTGACACGGGCGGGCTGGGACAAATAGGCCAGGAGCTTCATCTCGCGGCGGCCGCGTGTCACCGTATCCAGCACCAGCCCCGAACTGACCGACAGCACCGCCACGATCATCAGGCCCATCGATAGCACCGCAGTCGGTAGCCGCGGAACGATGCCTTCCTCGAGATAGGTGACGATTACGGGGATCGCGAGGCCGATCGAGACCAGCATCAGGAAGATGCCGATCACCGTGAAGAACCGCAGTGGCTTTTCCGACCGGTACAGCTTCAGGATGGTGCCGAGGATCCGGAAACCGTCGCGCCAGGTGTTGAGCTTGCTGAACGATCCCTCGGGCCGGGCGTAATATGGCGTCTCGACTTCCGTCACCGGCAGCGCCAGTTCGAGCGCGTGAACGCTGAGCTCGGTTTCGATCTCAAAACCGTCGGACAGCACCGGAAAGGATTTGACGAAGCGACGCGAGAACACGCGATAGCCCGAAAGGATGTCCTTGAACGCCTGACCGAACACCGCGGAGAGGAAGCTCGTCAGCATCCAGTTGCCGGTGCGGTGGCCGGGCCGGTACGCCGCGACCGATTGGTCGACGCGAAAGCCCACCACCATGTCGAGGTGGCCGCTGACCAGCGCGTCGATCATGCGCGGCGCGCTCGGCGCGTCATAGGTGGCGTCGCCATCGACCAGTACATAGATGTCGGCATCGATGTCGGCGAACATGCGCCGCACCACATGCCCCTTGCCCTGGCGGCGCTCGCTGCGCACGATGGCGCCAGCCGCGCGCGCGACCTCGATGGTGCGGTCCCTCGAATTATTGTCGTAGACGAAAATCTGAGCCGTCGGCAGCGCCTTGCGGAAG
This sequence comes from Bradyrhizobium sp. AZCC 1577, assembly GCF_036924575.1. Taxonomy (NCBI): domain Bacteria; kingdom Pseudomonadati; phylum Pseudomonadota; class Alphaproteobacteria; order Hyphomicrobiales; family Nitrobacteraceae; genus Bradyrhizobium; species Bradyrhizobium sp. AZCC 1577. Next base: position 2,469,279 of record NZ_JAZHRQ010000001.1, on the reverse strand, counting down.
TCGGAGACCACGGTAGCGACCGAGGCCTCCTCGTTGAAGCACGGCACCAGAACCGCGATCCGTAGCGCTGGTGCCGTCATCGCGGGCACACAGAATCAAGTCTGTTCATGGAACATCTATACCGCAATCAGGCACTGGCCGGTTGAGGGAAGGCCGACTTATCCGCGGGCAAATCGAGCGTTGCGAACAGCAGGGTCCACAGCGATAGCATGTCGATCGGAATAATATAATAAGGCGTAAAGATCGGATGGGTCATGAAGAAAATCAGGTTCACGGCGATGTTTGCAGCGACCAGCAGGGCAACTCCTCTGGCTCGGCCCCGATCGGACCACCACAACCAAGCGGTCCAGCCGACCGATATCGCCAGCAAGGTGAATTGAACGTCAACAAGATAGCTCAAGAGTACGCCCGCATTCAGTTCAGGCGGCACGACATCGACGCTGCCGTAGGTGGTCGAGAACGGGCTCCCCGCATTGATCGCATTCGCGATCAGCGTCGGCACAATCCCGATCAGGAACGAAACACCAAACGCGAGCCCGTGCAGGAAAGTCTCCTTGCTGCGCGCCAGCAGGAACGCGCCGGCAAAACACAGGCAATAGCCTGCCGCCAGAAACAGGTTCGGCAAACGAAAGTTGACGGAAAGACCGATCAGCAGGCCCACCAGCGCAATGATAAGGAGCCGACGCTGTCGCCGGACCGCGAAGAGCTTCGCGGTCAGGAAGCCCGCGGCCGCGCATACCATCATGGTCGGCGCCACCGAATAGCTCGCCTTGCTCGGATTGATCATCAGGTAAAGCGCCGCAAAGCCGAACACCGCCGCCAGCGCGAGCGATACCGGTTCGCGTGCGCGGAACAGCGCAAGCAGCGCAAACGCGAAGATCGTGACATTCGTCAGCACGTAGAGCGGGATCGCCTGAAATCCAGTGGGAAACAGCGAGAGGACGAAGCCGGTCCCCGGCGGATACTGCAGCACATACTTGTCCACTGCGGGAATGAAGGGGTGGCAGGGCGCGCGCTTCACGTCATGCCATTCCGCGTAGCCGATCGCCTTCAGGCCGTTCTTGAGATAGTGGTCGTCGTCAAAGGTGACGTTGGTGTCGATGCCTCGGAGGCCGAACCTCTCGAACAGATGCGCCTGCCGCAGATAGCAGATGTCGTCATAGACACCGCGGCTTTCGCTCCAGCGCGAAATGCTCCAGACGTTGCTGGCCAGCACCGCCAGGAAGCCAATGGCGCAAAGTAGCCTCAGGACCCCCATCCTGCCCATGTCGATTCCCGCCCCCGTTTCCCCGCTTCTATGCATTGCGGGGCGGCGAAGCAACCGAGTCTTGCGTCAGCGCCAGGTCGCAGTCCGCGCGGCACCGTCGAGCACTTCGGCGATCCGGAGCCGTGTGCCCCTGGTCGTCTCCGCCGGCAGCGCGCCTGCCGCATAGAACCCGCACTCGACGATCTCGTGGTTGGGCTCGGGCAGGCGGTCCTGCCGAAACTGCCTGACGACATAGACCGCGACATGGTCGCGGCGGGAAACGTGGCCGTTGAAGAACAGGCCGTGCAGGACCGGCTCTCCGGTCAATTCGATCCGCCCCTCTTCCACCAGCTCCCTTCGCAAGGCTTCGAGAAAGGTTTCGCCGACCTCGACCCCGCCGCCCGGCAGGTGCCAGCCGGCGACATAGCTGTGCCTGACCAGGAACACCTTGTCATCGCCATCGAGCACGACGCCGCGAACCCCGAGCGTCATGCCGCGGGCCATCCGCCAATAGAGGTGAAATACGCGCCGCAACTGCCGTTCGAAACGTTTTCGCAAGTGCTGCAGCGCCGTCACGCAAACCTCGGATGGACAGTTATCACGTTTGATCCTTATATCGCCGACATGATGGTGCGACGGCTCTATATCACAGAGAATGCGGCGGAGCGCGGATGACCGATACCTTCACGCTGGCGCATCTGTCGGACCCGCATCTGCCACCGCTGCCCGCGGCGCGGCTGCGCGATCTCGCGGGCAAACGTGCGCTCGGCTATTTCAATTGGACCCGCAACCGCCATAAATATCACCGCCGCGAGGTGCTGGATGCACTGGTTGCCGATATGCAGGCGCAGCGGCCGGACCACATCGCGGTGACCGGCGATCTCGTCAACCTGGCGCTGGAGGCGGAATTCATCCCGGCCCAGGCGTGGCTCGAAAGCGTCGGCACGCCGCAACAGGTGACCGTCGTTCCCGGCAATCACGACGCCTATGTGCGGGCGACGCGGCATCATTTCGCTGGCCACTTCGAGCAATATCTGCGCGGCGATGCCGCGGCGGACGGAGCGTCGTTTCCGTTCGTGCGGCGGCGCGGTCCGCTGGTGCTGATCGGGGTCTCCTCGGCGGTGCCGACGCTGCCATTGATGGCAACCGGCCGGCTCGGCCGCGCGCAGCTCGATGCGCTCGACCGCCAGCTTGCCCAGTTGCCGCCGGACGAGGCATTCCGGGTGCTGCTGGTCCATCACCCCCTGCAATCGAGTTCGCGGATGAAGCGACTGACCGACTCGAAGGCGCTGCGCGCCGTGCTGAAGCGGCGCGGCGCGGAACTGGTCCTGCACGGCCATGACCACATCCATTCGACGATGTGGCTTGAAGGCGCCGGCCACCAGATCCCCGCGGTTGGCGTGCCCTCGGCATCGGCGCTGGCGCACCGGCATTATCCGGCCGCTGCCTACAACCTGTTTTCGATCACGCGCGACGGCGGCAAATGGCGCTGCGTACAGACCGTGCGCGCCGTGGATGCCGACTTCCGTGTCAAGCAAATCAAGCAGGCGACGCTGCTTTAAAAGTTCTTCAGGCTCGCATACAGCGCCAATCCGAACAGCGCCACCGCGCCCAGCACGAAGCCGAGCACGAACATGCCCAGGCCGCGGCGGCGCGGTTTCTTTTCCACAACATGTTCGGCCACGGGCATTGCCACCATCGCATGCTCGCGCTCGATCATGCGGCGCGCGACATAGCCGGTGACGGCATCGACGATGACGGGCACATCATGCGACTCGGCAAGCACGATGCGGCCGAAGCGCGTATCCTGCACGAAGCGGTAGATGCGCTTGTCGCGTCCCATCACGATATGCGCGACCACGTCGATCCACAGCCGCGGCGTTTCGCCCTGACTGACACCGCGATCGAACAAATCGATTTGCTCCGGCACCTCCGCGAACAGCGGATCGAGCGCCTCGTTCAGGATCTCGAGCCGCGCGACCTCGGCATCGCGCAGTTCGACCACGACGCCGGTCCGATCGGCGGCCTCGATCCGGGCCTGGCGGAGCGCATCGCGCAGCCGGGTCGGTCGCATGTCGCGGGCTTCGTTGCCGGTATTTTGCGCGTTTGACATCGGGAGCCGCCTTTATCCTGCAGGGGTTAGCCTGAGCTTAACCTAGCAGTAACCATGCCTTGCGCAATGGTTGTTTGTTTTCAATGAGTTATGCTTCCGGCCTTATCCCCCGTTGCGGCCCCTACCCCGGCCGTCCCTCGCAAGCGGGAGAGGGTGAAGGGTGCTCGCTGAAAAAAGCAAACGGCCCCAGCCGGAATTCCGGATGGGGCCGCCTGTCCTTGGACGTTTCTTCTGATAGGTCGGCAGCAGCCGGTCAGGCCGAGACGCGCGAGGGCTCTTCGACGATCGAGAAGCGTACGCCGGCTTTATGGCGGCTCTCTTCCGAGACCTCCTTCCAGCACTCTTCGGCTTCCTTGCGGGTCTTGAACGGGCCTTTGACCTGGGCCGAGCCTTCGACGAGCTTGTGAAAGTTCATCGAACCGAACTCGCCGCCGATCACCCAGAAATTGCTGCCTTTGGTCATTTTCAGTCTCCTGTTGTCCGAGTAGCGTGATCAGTCTGGAATCCGGCCAGGCCCCAGACTGATCAATTCCACCGTTAGCCGAACTGGTTCATCGTGTTGTGGACGCCGCCCGCCTTCAGAGCGGCTTCACCGGCGAAATACTCCTTGTGATCGTCGCCGATATCGGAGCCGGCCATGTTCTGATGCTTGGCGCAGGCGATGCCCTGACGGATCTCCTGACGCTGAACATTCTTCACATAGCCCAGCATGCCCTGCTCGCCGAAATAATCCTTCGCGAGATTGTCAGTCGACAGAGCTGCCGTGTGATAGGTCGGCAACGTAATCAGATGGTGGAAGATGCCAGCACGCATTGCTGAATCGGCCTGGAAGGTGCGGATGCGCTCGTCGGCTTCAATGGCCAGCGGCGTATCGTCGTATTCCGGCTTCATCAGCTCGGCCCGATTGTACTTGCTGACATCCTTGCCGGCTTCCTTCATCGCGTCGTACACCTGCCAACGGAAGTTGAGCGTCCAGTTGAACGACGGCGAGTTGTTGTAGGCCAGCTTTGCGTTCGGAATGACCTCGCGAATACGGTCTACCATCTTGGCGATCTGCTCGATATGCGGCTTCTCGGTCTCGATCCACAGCAGGTCGGCACCGTTCTGCAGCGAGGTGATGCAGTCGAGCACGCAGCGATCTTCGCCCGTGCCGGCACGGAACTGATAGAGGTTGCTGGCAAGCCGCTTCGGACGCATCATCTTGCCGTTGCGGTTGATGATGACATCGCCATTCCGGGCCGTGGCGGCTGTCACTTCCTCGCAATCCAGGAAGCTGTTGTACTGATCGCCGAGGTCGCCGGGCTTGTGGCTCACAGCGATCTGCTGCGTGAGACCGGCACCCAACGAGTCGGTGCGGGTCACGATGATGCCGTCTTCGACGCCCAGTTCGAGGAAGGCATGGCGGCAGGCCCGGATCTTCGCCAGGAACACCTCGTGGGGCACGGTCACCTTGCCGTCCTGGTGGCCGCACTGCTTTTCGTCGGAGACCTGATTCTCGATCTGCAGGGCGCACGCACCCGCCTCGATCATCTTCTTGGCGAGCAGGTAGGTTGCCTCGGCATTGCCGAAGCCGGCGTCGATGTCGGCGATGACGGGCACGACATGGGTCTGGAAGTTGTCGATCTTTTCGATCAGCGCCTTTTCCTTCGCCTTGTCGCCTTCCTTGCGGGCCGCGTCGAGCGCGCGGAAGATATCGTTGAGCTCACGGGAATCCGCCTGACGCAGGAAGGTGTAGAGCTCTTCGATCAGCGCCGGCACCGAGGTCTTCTCGTGCATCGACTGATCAGGAAGCGGTCCGAACTCGGAGCGAAGCGCGGCGATCATCCAGCCGGAGAGATACAGATAGCGGCGATCGGTCGTGCCGAAGTGCTTCTTGACCGAAATCAGCTTCTGCTGCGCGATGAAGCCATGCCAGCAACCGAGCGACTGGGTGTACTTGGTGGGATCGGCGTCATAGGCAGCCATATCACTGCGCATCAGCGCCGCGGTGTACCGGGCGACGTCCAGGCCGGTCTTGAAGCGGTTCTGCAGACGCATGCGCGCCACGGCTTCGGCGGTGACGCCATTCCAGGTCGGCTGGGCCTTCAGGAGTGCTTCAGCAGCTCCAATCTCGCTCAGATAGGAAGCCGGTCCCTGGATAGTCCGGTCACTGATTCCACGCGGCTGGTAGTTCATGTGCATGATCCTTGTCTTCCACTGTCTTCAATCGACATTCTTGACAGTGCATTGCGAAACGTCCTGAGAGCTAAACGCGGAAAAGAGAAATTCGTATAGATACCTTGCATTTTATTGGTGATGTCTTGTAACATATGAACTTGTAACAGATGTCATTTTGTAAATTTTATCACAATCTTAGGTCAGGAACCTTGCTATGGCCGCCGAATCCGGAAAGAAGCTTTTTGTCGGGCCGAGGTTCCGGCGGATCCGCCAGCAACTTGGGCTGTCGCAGACCCAGATCGCCGAGGGGCTCGGGATCTCGCCGAGCTACATCAACCTGATCGAGCGGAACCAGCGGCCGGTGACGGCGCAGATCCTGCTGCGGCTGGCCGAGACCTATGATCTCGACCTGCGGGACCTCGCCACCGCCGATGAGGACCGCTTTTTTGCCGAGCTGAACGAGATTTTTTCCGATCCGCTGTTCCGCCAGATCGACCTGCCGAAGCAGGAACTGCGCGACCTCGCCGAACTCTGCCCGGGCGTGACCCATTCGCTGCAGCGCCTCTACGCCGCCTATACCGAGGCCCGCCGCGGCGAGACGCTGGTGGCGGCGCAGATGGCCGACCGCGATGAGGGCGCCCGCTTCGAGGCCAACCCGATCGAGCGCGTGCGCGATCTGATCGAGGCCAACCGCAATTATTTTCCCGAGCTCGAACAGGCCGCGGAAAATTTGCGGGACGAGCTCCACGTCTCCGCCGAGGAACTGTTTGCCGCGCTCGCGGCGCGGCTGCGCGAAAAGCATTCGATCGTCACCCGCATCATGCCGGTCGACGTGATGCGTGAGACGCTGCGGCGGTTCGACCGCCATCGGCGCCAGCTTCTGATCTCCGAACTGGTCGACGGCTCGGGCCGGGCCTTCCAGCTCGCGCTGCAGATTGGCCTCGCCGAATGCGGCGCATCCATCGACGCCATCGTCAACCGCGCCGGTCCGCTCGACGACACGCCACGGCGGCTCTACCGGATCACGCTGGCGAACTATTTCGCCGCCGCCGTCATGATGCCCTATCAGCCATTCCATAGTGCTGCGGAAAACCTGAACTACGATGTGCACGTGCTGGCGCAGCGCTTCAACGCCGGCTTCGAGCAGGTCTGCCACCGCCTCACCACGCTGCAGCGGCCGAACGCGCGCGGCGTGCCGTTCTTTCTGCTGCGCGTCGACAATGCCGGCAACGTCTCCAAGCGATTCTCGTCTGGCACGTTTCCGTTCTCGAAGTTCGGCGGCACCTGCCCGCTTTGGAACGTGCATTCGACCTTCGACACGCCGGACCGCCTACTCAAGCAGGTGATCGAGCTGCCCGACGGCACGCGTTATTTTTCCATCGCGCAGATGGTGCGCCGGCCGGTCGCACCGCACCCGCAGCCGCAGCCGCGCTTTGCGATTGGTCTGGGCTGCGAAATCCGTCATGCCTCGAAGCTCGTCTACGCCGCCGGGATGGATCTGGAGAAGGCGGAGGGCACGCCGATCGGCGTCAACTGCCGGCTTTGCGAACGCGAAAACTGCAGCCAGCGCGCCGAGCCGCCGATCACGCGGACGCTGATCCTGGACGAGAACACGCGACGGGTGTCGTCGTTCGCATTTTCGAATGCACGGGAGTTGTGAAGCCCACACGCTCTCCCCACGTCGTCCCTGCGAACGCAGGGACCCATAGCCACCGGCGGACGTTGTGAGAGGCGCTGTAGCCACGGCCTGGCAGAACATGAACATTTGTGGTTATGGGTCCCCTGCGTTCGCAGGGACGACGGATAGATATGCGCTCGCATCCTCGCGGCGCGTTGCGCCCGAGTTGTGCTTGAATTCTTCACCCCCTAAAAATCAGAGGGTGCAGGGAAGGCCGGGTGCTGGCTGGCACCCGCGGTCTCGTGTGCAATAAGCGCTAAAGAAACGCACACGAGCATACAGGTATCAGCCGAAACAACCGGCCTTCCCTGCGCAATGGTTTGACGGCTTATGCCGAGCTCTCCCCGGAGACGAATTCCTCTTGCCTCCGTCGCCGGCGAATTGGCGGCTCGCATCGCCCGGTTGAGCTTTGCAAACCTCCGCCGGCTTGACACCAGCCACGGGTGCCAGGACCACACGGTTTCGCCGTACGCGACCCGCCTTCGCCGATGCTTCGCCAGGCCTGGTACTCGCCCGTCGAGCTCTTAAGCGAAGGCGAAGGAAACGCCGTTCGTCTGGCGCGCTGGCATCGCTCACGGGAAGCCCGCCCTGCGATTCCGATCACGCGCCCGGCGCTTTCGCGTCCAGCGCAGCCCGGCCCAACGTTCGTGACGATGGCCAACGCCCCTCTTGCGGGCCGGGATGGCGGGAGTTGTAGGACTGATTTGGGTCGCGCGAGAACAGGTTTCTTTTTTCGCGCAGGACTGGACCGGGCAAATCAGCTTGAAATGATTGAGAAACTTTTTGTTTGCGCGCAATGCCCGTGGGGTTGATTAGCGGCAGCGTAAGCCACCAAACTAGAAGGCATGCGGCGGATGATGCTGTCGCCAATCCGGCCTGCGACCTGGGCCACCTGAGCACGAAATTTCGGCGCGAAGATGAAGGACTGTTCATCAGCATTACATCGCGGGTCGGTCCATCGGGAAAAACCGGAACATCGCTGCATCCAGGACGTTGCATTTCGTCCAACGACACGAAGGAGAGACCAATGCTGAAACCATTGATTGCCGCGACCGCCGCCCTGCTGGTCGCAACCTCGGCGTTTGCGCAGAGCGACAAGATGAAATCCTCGGATTCCTCTGAGTACTCGTCGGCACAGAAGAAGATGCAGAAGACGTCGGAACAGAAGATGAAGAAGAGCAAGGCTTCGACCGCGAAGGGGGCACCGGAAAGCGCACCCGGCACGACCACCGGAGCGGGTGCGAAGAAGTACTAATTCTCCAACAGCGCGGCCCGGCATCGATGCCGGGCCGTTTCGCGTGCGCATGTCCACAGGTTCGATCTTTCTATAGGTCCTCTCGTGTCTTTGGCGCAGTGCGATACATCAATGGACCGCTTTCTCCCGCCGGCAAGCCGCTTCTGTGTCCCGCTGGTGACGATCACATTTAAAACGTGGGTATTCCGCAATTTTGCGATGGAACGGCCAAGCCGATTCGCTAGTTTAAAAGTAGCGATTCTCAGAACTCGCGGATGGATGCAGGGCCAATGTTGCGACGCGTCAAGCTGATGAACCCGTTCGAAATCGTCCAGGACCGGCTTGCGCCGGAGCGGCCGCAGCCGATCGAGCGTAAGGTCGTCAATCGCGCCGCCCGTTCCACGCCGGTCTGCGACGCCTGCGGTTCCGACGACATCATCTGCCACGCCACGGCGCAATGGAGCAACGAAGCGCAGGAATGGCAGCTCGCCAACACTTTTAACCAGCCGGCGCACTGCAACACCTGCCACCGCGACGTCAATTTGGTGTGGCTGACGCTGAATTAGAGCACTACGCCCTACTCTCTCCATCGTCATGCCCGGGCTTGTCCCGGGCATCCACGTCTTTGCTCGCGATCGAGATAGTCAAATCGTGGATGGCCGGGACAAGCCCGGCCATGACGGAGAGCGCATCAAATCTCCGCATACACCTCCAGCAGGTTTCCATCCGGGTCCCTGAAGAATAGCGTGCGATGGCCGAACGGCTGGTTGGTCGGCGGCTCGAGCAGATCGACGCCGTGCCGCACCAGCTCGTCGGCACAGCGATCGACGTCATCTGCGCCAACCTTGAAAGCGAGCTGCAGCGACGCGCTGCCTGTGGGCGTCGGCGCATCCTTCGCCGTCCGGCTCGGCCGGGCCAGAGCGAGCGTGTTGCCGCCGATCTGGTATTCGATCCAGCCCGCCGACAATTCGCGCGTCAGGGATAAGCGAAGGACGTCCTCATAGAAGCGGCGCATCGCCGCCATGTCGCGCACGAAGATCACGGTGTAGTCGATCGCGCGGATGGATTGGAAGGGAGAAGTGGTGGGTGCGTTCTGATCGGTCATGATGGCTTTCGAATTCGGCGCGCAGCCCGGATCGGTCCGCGACCTAAGCTTTCTCGAAGTGAAAAGCAACCACGCGACCGTTCTGCGGAGGCAGAGAAACATCGCCCGGCAGTTTCCAATTACCCGGTTCACCGCTGATCCAGGTAGTCCCGTCGATTCCCGACGTTACGACTACGTCGGCCAGCGCGGTTAGAAAGACCTCGGCCCGATCGTGGAACATTCCGCCACTTGGCATCGGCACCAAGCGGTGGAACGACTCGAACGACACAATACCGTCCTCGGACATCAGCCAGTCCCTTGCCGCGGATATCAAATACCACGAACCATTTCTCGCGATCTGGACCGGCCCGGAGTCCAGCAGAAGCAGATATTCGACGACACGCGCCGCAAGACGCGCGCCGGTTGGGTCACTGCCAACGAACATCTCTGGCCGTTCTCGGATGCAGGTGACGGCGTTAGCTACGATCTGGATATCCTTCTCGGAGTAGACTGGCTGCTTATCCATTCGCTGATTCTCCCCGATGGTCTGCCGGTCTGGGCCCGCCCCAGATCCGCTCCTCCGTCCAACCCAGCTCCGCGAATTCCGTCGCCCGCAACGGCGCTTCACCTGCCGAGAAGAACTCGTCGAGTTGCGGCGGGCTCACCGAGGTGCCCGAGAGCATGGCGTGGGCCTGGCCGCGATGATGCACCTGGTGCTGGAACAGATGCAGCAGCAAGCGGTCCATCCGTTCGCGCTGGATGGAGGTGCCGCGATGCACGGAGACGATACGCTGCAAGCCCGCGCCGTCCAGCGCTTCGACGACCGTGAGCAAACGTTGATCGACTGCGGCCTGCGCTTCCTTCAGCGTGGCGACCGTTGCGCAAGGTTCCTGATCCGCCCAGGCGGCCGGGCCGAGCGTGCCGCCTTCCATCGCATCGACGTAAAAATGGTCGATGATCAGGATGTGATTGAGCGTGGCGCGCAGGCTTGGGAAGAAGCCGGTTCGCTTCGCGGTGAATTCATCCTGCGACAGCCCGAGGCAGGCTGTGAGCAGCCGATGGTTTGCCCAGGCGTTGTTGTACGCCATGGCGCGATAGGGAAGTACGTCGCTCATTTGCGTTGCCAGCCAGTAGCCCGCATGAGCGCAGCGATATGCGGGGAACGATAGTGAAGGTCCCGGATATTGCTTCGCTCATCCGGGCATCTACGCACGCCCGTCATTGCGAGGAGCGAAGCGACGAAGCAATCCATATCTCCATTTGCCGCGCTATGGATTGCTTCGCTTCGCTCGCAATGACGGCTCGGCGATACGGCCTCCCTACTCCGCCGCCTGCTGCGTCGGCGCTTCCAGCACCTCCAGCACCTTCGGCGGCGACATCGGCAACGCGTAGAAGCGTTTGCCCAGCGCGTTGTAGATCGCGTTCGCCACCGCGGCCATCACAGGCACCAGCGGCACTTCGCCGACGCCCTTGACGCCTTGCGGGTGTTTCGGGTTCGGGATCTCGACCATGATGCAGTCGATCATCGGCAGGTCCGAGCAGACGGGCATACGGTAGTCGAGGAAGCCGGGGTTATCGACCTTGCCCTCCTTGGTATAGATGTATTCCTCGTTCAGCGCCCAGCCGATGCCTTGCGCGACGCCGCCCTGGAGCTGGCCTTCGACATAGCCGGGGTGGATGGCGCGGCCGACATCCTGGACGGCGGTGTAGCGGATCACCCGCGCAATCCCGAGATCGACGTCGACCTCGACGTCGCAGACATGCGTGCCGAAACCGCCGTCGGCGCCTTGGGTGTTGAGCTGCACGCCGGCCCCGATGGGGCCGCCCATCGCAGGTGCTTTCTCGGCGAGCTCTTCCAGCGTCAGCGGCTCGAACTGGCCGGCGTTCGGGCTCGCCGGATGCGCCGCGCCGTTCTCCCACTTCACCGCTTCGGGATCGATCTCCCAGATCTTGGCCGCGCGCTCGCGCAGCGTCTGGATGATCTTTTCGGTCGATTGCGTCACCACCATCGCCGACGCAAACAGCACGCGGCTGCCGCCGGTGAGGTTGGAGAAACCGACCGTCTGGGTGTCGCCGATGATGACGGAGACGCGGCGGTAGTCGATGCCGAGCAACTCGGCGCAGATGTTGGCGATGCCGGCGCGCGAGCCGCCGATATCGGGATGGCCAGTGGTGACGACGACGTTGCCATCCTCGGTGATGTTGACCTGCGCGGAAGATTCGCCGCCGGCGTTGAACCAGAAGCCGGAAGCAACGCCCCTTCCTCTTAGTTTTCCTTGCAGTTTGCCGTTGCCGTCGCCGAGCGGCGCGGCGTAATGCGGCGAGGCTTTAGCCGCTTCCACCGTCTCGACATAGCCGATGCGCGGGAACACCGGGCCGTGCGCGGCTTTGGTGCCTTCCTTGGCGGCGTTCTTCAGGCGGAAGTCGAGCGGGTCCATCTTCAAGGCTTCCGCGACTTCGTCGAGCACGCATTCGACCGCATAGGCGCCGATCGGCGCGCCCGGCGCGCGATAGGCCGCGACCTTCGAGCGGTTGGAGCAGACGTCATATCCTTCCGAGAGCAGGTTCGGAATGTCATAGGGCGTGAAGCTGCAGCCCGCGGCGCCGCGGATCGGCGAGCCCGGGAAGGCGCCGGCCTGCAGGTAGAAGGTGCCATGCGCGGCGACGATCCTGCCGTCCGTGGTCGCGCCGATCTTCACCGTGCTTTTCGAGCCTGAGGTCGGGCCGGTCGCGCGCATCACTTCCTCGCGCGTCATCACCATCTTCACCGGACGGCCGGATTTTTTCGCAAGCAAGGTTGCGAGCGGTTCGAGATAGACGATGGTCTTGCCGCCAAAGCCGCCGCCGATCTCGGCGGGGATGGCGCGGATGTCACTCTGCGGGATGCCGGTGAGATAGGCCGTCATCGCGCGCACCATGAACTGGCCCTGGCTGGAGCTCCAGATCGTGGTCTTGCCGTCTGGCGCCACCGAAATCAGGCAGGCATGCGGTTCGATATAGCCCTGGTGCACCGGGCGCGTGGTGAAGGTGCGCTCGATGACGATGTCGGCCTTCTTGAAGCCTTCCGCGATGTCGCCCTTCTTGTGCTCGAGGCGGCCGACGATGTTGGAGGGCTTGCCGTCGAACTTGTTGAACTCGTGCAGAACAGGCGCATCGGGCTTGAGCGCATCGTCAATCTCGATCGACCACGGCAACACCTCGTAATCGACCTCGATCAGCTTGCAGGCTTCCTCGGCGATCGCTTCCGTAGTCGCGGCGACGGCCGCGATGGGGTGCCCGGGGAATAGCGCCTTGTCGCGCGCCATCACGTTGCGGCACATCCAGCGCATGTCCTGGATGCCCAGCATGACAGCGCCCTTCTCGATCGGGAAATCGACGATGTCTTTCGAAGTGACGACGGCCTTCACCCCCGGCAGTTTCTCGGCCTTGGAGGTGTCGATCGATCTGATGCGCGCATGCGGATGCGGGCTGCGCAAAACCTTGCCCCAGATCATGCCGGGCATGGTGGTGTCGGCGGCGAACTGGGCGCGGCCGGTAACCTTGTCCATGCCATCAGGGCGAATGGTGCGCTGGCCGATCCATTTGTTGTTGGTGACGAGGTTCATGGGGCTATCTCCCGAAAATTAGTGCGCGCGCATTTCGGCAGCGGTTTCCATCACCGCGCGGACGATCTTGTCATAGCCGGTGCACCGGCAGAGGTTGCCGGCGAGCCAGAAGCGGACTTCCTCCTCGCTCGGGTCCGGGTTTTTCTTGAGGAGCGCGTCGGACGCGACCAGCATGCCCGAGGTGCAGATGCCGCACTGAAGCGCGGCCATTTCGAGAAACTTTTGCTGCAGCGGATGCAGACGCTCGCCCTGAGCCAGGCCCTCGATGGTCCTGATATCGTGACCCTCGGATTCCACGGCGAGCATCAGGCAGGAGCAGACCAGCCGATCGTCAATCGTGATCGAGCAGGCGCCGCAATCGCCGGAGGCGCAGCCTTCCTTGGAGCCGGTCAGGGCAAGCGGCCCGCGTAGCGCGTCGAGCATGGTATCGCTGGGCTCGCACAGAAATTCCATCGGCTCGCCGTTGATGGTGGTCGTGACGTGAACTTTAGCCATGAATTACTTTCCTTGCGCGCGTTGGGCGGCGATCGCGGCGGTACGCTTGAGCAGCACGCCGGCCACCTTGATGCGATAGGCGATGGTGCCGCGCTTGTCGTCGATCGGGCGGCAGGCGGCGGAGCAGGCGCTGGCTGCCTTCGCCAGCGCGGCGTCGTCGAGCTTTGAGCCGATCAGCGCTTTCGCAGCGTCTTCCACCAGCAGCACGGTCGGCGCCACCGCCCCCAAGCCGACGCGGGCGGCGGTGACGGTGCCGTCCTTCATGGTGAGGCTGACACCGCAGCCGACCACGGCGATGTCCATTTCGGTGCGCGGTATCATGCGCAAGTAAGCATCGCTCGATCCGGGCGGGCGCGGCGGCAGCGTGAAGCTGACGAGGATCTCGCCGGGCTTTAAGTTGGTGCGGCCGGGGCCGGCGGGGACGTCCTCCACCTTCATCTCGCGGCGGCCATCCGGGCCCTGCACGGTGACGGTGGCGCCGGCCGCGACCATCGCGGGCACGCTGTCGCCGGCGGGCGAGCCGTTGCAGAGATTGCCGCCGGCAGACGCGCGGCCCTGCACCTGCTTGGAACCGATCAGGTTGACCGCTTCGAGCACGCCAGGCCAAACCTTGCCAAAATTCCGGTGTTCGGCGAGCGCCATGCCGGAGACGGCGGCGCCAATGCGAAAGCCGCCGTCGGCGGTCTGTTCGATCGCGGTCATCTCGGGGATTTTCTTGATGTCGACGATCACGCCCGGCTTGAGCACGCCCGATCGCATTTGCACCAGAAGATCGGTGCCGCCGGCCAGGATGCGCGCGGCGCTGCCGGCTTTCGCAAATGCACCGACCGCTTCGTCAAGCGTATCAGGCGCCAAATATCGGAGTTCCGTCATGGTCTTCCGCCATCTCCCTCGTTCCGCCCGCCCCAGTGATTGTCGGCTCACCTTCAAAAGTCGGGCAGACGCCAAGCCTACACGGGGAAAAGCGGTTGGAACAGCCTGCGAGATCAGGTTGATACGGCAGGCTCCTATGCGCGTGACGGTGCTTGCGCGGCCGATTGAGCCGCGGCGGGGATCGCTTGGGCAGCGTCCCATCCGCCGTCATTGCAACACCGTTGGCTAATGCAGTCAGCCGGTCTAAAACCCGGGCTTCGGATTCACGATTTTTGTGGGGGATGGATGCCGCTTTTCAGATTCCTCGTTGCTGCCACGGCGTCCCTGACACTTTCATCCCCCGCCATCGCCCAAACGGCTCCCTCGCCTGTCCGTTCCGCACCGAGACCTGTGGTCGCACCGGCACCCGGTCAGCAGCCGCCGGCCGCCGCTCCGCGCGCACCCCGCGGCGCGGCTTGCCACAACGGCCTGTCGTTCGACCGCTTCCTGGCCGACCTCAAGCAGCAGGCCGCCGCGGAGGGCGTGTCGCAGCGCACGTTGGCCGAAGCGGCGCCCTACCTCGTCTATGACCAGGGCATCGTCAACCGCGACCGCGGCCAGCGCGTGTTTGGCCAAGTGTTCACCGAGTTCGCACGGAACAGGGCGTCCGATGGCGCGGCGAAAAATGCGCAGGCGCGAATCCGGATGCATGCGGCCGCGTTCAACCGCGCCGAGAAGGAATATGGCGTGCCGCCGGCCGTGATCGCCGCGTTCTGGGGGCTGGAGAGCAGTTTTGGCGCCGAGCTAGGCAATCTGCATACGCTGCGCTCGCTGGTGTCGCTGGCCTACGACTGCCGCCGCTCCGAGATGTTCAGCAAGGAAACCATCGCCGCGCTGAGGATCATCGAACGCGGCGATCTGACGGCAAGCGAGATGATCGGCGCATGGGCCGGCGAACTCGGGCAGACGCAGTTCCTGGCGACGCACTACTTCAACTACGCGGTGGACTATGACGGCGACGGCCGCCGCAACCTGTTGCGCAGCGCGTCCGACGTGATCGGCTCGACCGCGAACTATATCGCCAACGGTTTGAAATGGCGGCGCGGCGAGCCGTGGCTGCAGGAAGTGCGCGCGCCGCAAAATTTTCCGTGGGAGCAGGCTGACCTCACGACAAAGCTGCCGCGCGCAAAATTCGCGCAGCTCGGCGTGACCTATCCCGACGGCCGGCCGCTGCCGAACGACGACCTGCCGGCCTCGCTGCTCTTGCCGATGGGCTGCACCGGACCGGCGTTCCTGGCCTATGCGAATTTCGCCGCCTATACCGAGTGGAACAACTCGCTGATCTATTCGACCACCGCCGCCTATCTCGCCAGCCGCATCGCCGGCGCCCCGCCAATGCGGCAGCCATCGGCGCCGGTCGCACAACTGCCGCTCAACGAACTGAAGGAGCTGCAGCAGCTCCTGGTGCGCGCCGGCTACAATGTCGGCAAGGTCGACGGCGTGATGGGACAGTTGAGCCGCACGGCGGTGAAGGCGATGCAGATCAAATACGGCCTGCCGGCGGATTCCTGGCCGACGGCGGAGCTCTTGGCGCGGATGCGCGGCCCCAGCGTCCAGGCGCAGCCGGCCGGCCTGGTGATGCCGGCGGCGCGGTAGCTCTTCTCCCTCTCCCCGCTCTTCGCGGGGAGAGGGTTGGGGTGAGGGGCTCGATCCGCGAGCGAAATCTATCCGAGAGACCTGTACCCCCTCACCCGGATCGCATCTGACGATGCGATCCGACCTCTCTCCGCAAGCGGGGCGAGCTTCAGCAGCGTCACGCGCGTTCGGAATATTTCGCTGCATCAGCATCCTGCCCGAGTTGCATTTCCTAGGGCGCTTCCCATCTCGAGCAGCACCTCATCCTCTTGAGATGAATTTCCACATCACGAAAAGAGCATCGCATGTCTTTCCACGACCTAACCGTGCCCGCCTTCCTGCAGATTCTCGGCAGCCTTTCCGGCCTGCTCGGCAAGGCGGAAGCGCATTGCAAGGCAAAGAACATTCAGCCCGAAGTGCTGCTCAATGCCAGGCTTTACCCGGACATGTATCCGCTGACACGCCAGGTGCAGACTGCCTGCGATTTTGCCGCGAAGACCTGCGCCCGGCTGACCGGCAACGAAGTGCCATCCATACCCGACACCGAAAAGAGCTTTGAGGAATTGCAGCAGCGGATCGCGAAAACGACCGATTATGTGAAGGCATTCAAGCCGGCGCAGTTCGAGGGCGGCGAGACGCGCGAAGTGACCTTCCCGATCGGCCCCAGCAACACCATGACGATGAAGGGCCAGCAATATCTCGTCAATTTCGCATTCCCGAATTTTTACTTCCACGCCGCCACCGCGCACGGCATTTTGCGCCATAATGGCGTCGAGATCGGCAAGCGCGATTTTCTCGGGGTGAGGTAATCGTCAGCGCAAAGCGGCTAGCTCGCGCGCAAGGTTTCCGCGGGCTTGGCCGTCATATCCTGCGGCAAAGGCCGGATCGGGAAAGATCACTGGCCGCGCGGCGAACTGGCCGAGCACATGCGCGCGGCCGGCGCGATAGTCAGCGTCCGGCACGTGGATGAACTCCTGCCGGATCGCGGCGGCGTAAGCGTCGTAGCGCGCGGGCTCCGCGCCGAGAATGCTGAGGTCGATCGAGATCAAAATGGCGCCCAGGCGATCGTCGCCCTGGATGTCGTGTGTCTTTGTCAGGCGGATCAGGCGGGCTACTTCCGCTCCGATATCCTCGCGGACGTGCTGCTCGGCCAGCCGCGCGCTGAGCTCTTCATTGTCCGCGCGGGTCGGGTCGTAAACGACATCGTGCCACCAGATCGCCTCGGTCAGGATTTCGCGCTCGCGCTCCGCAAGATTGTCGACGCGCGCGAGCGCGGCGAGACAGTCTTCGACGTGCGTGAGGTTGTGATAGTGGCGGCCCGGCGCCGTGTAGGCGGTGACAAGCTGGTCGCGGTTCATCGCAAGGCTCCGCGGCGCGCATTCGCGCGCCCCATTCCAACAACCGCTACCGCATCGTGATCGCTAATCCGCTGAGATCGGCGTTCGCCATCAAGCCTACCTGGTGCCCGGTCAATTCCAGCACTGCGCCCTTCTGGTTGGTGAGCACGATCGCGCGGGCGCCGCGGCCGACCGCCAGGCCCGCGCCGGCTGCGCCGTAGACGCCGGCGACATCGGAAGGGCGATAGATGTTGCTGACGCGGCCGCGCAGCACGGTCTTCGATCCGCCGAACACCAGGCCGTAGTCGAGCCCGCCTGTCGACAGCGGATAGCGTCGCCCGTGAAAATTCAGAACGCCGCTGCCGCCGGAGCCGCCGATGATCCATCCCGCCTTGTAGATCGTGAGTTGCACGAAACCTTCGTCGGCATGCGCGGCGGACGACAGCGTGACGCCGGCGAAGGCCGCTAACGCGAGCACGGTAGCGCGAACGGCGGATGGCATGTTCATGGATCGTATCTCCGGAGGGCTTGCAAATCGGAAAAGTGTCGGGCGGGCTTTGCGGTGCAGATTGAGTCGCAACTATCGGATTGTAGCCGATCGGCGCAAGGGGCAAAGCATAATCACGCCCTGCGCGATGCTCTGTGTGCCGACCCGCGCCGTGCGCCCGACACAATTTCATCACGATTGCACGAACAAAAAATTGCGGCCCTGTGAACTGCATTACTGTCGCAGCAACCGTAACCCGCTATTTCGTGTCGGGTGAATTCCCTGACGGGCGGGACCTACAAACCAATCGGCGGGTCGTGAAGCGCGGGCGCCGCTGCCTTTCCAGCGAGGCAGCGGCGCGTTAGGCTTCAAGGCACCGAACCAGCCACGAGGTGTCCCATGCCCCCGATCCAGCATTTTGCGCCGCCCGCCGGCGTCAAGGCCCCGCCGCTATCCTTTGCCACGCGCACCGGCGACCTGTTGTTCATCTCGGGCATTCCGGGTTTTGACGACAAGGGCGCGCTGGCGGATGGTTTCGAGGCGCAGTTCGGCTTCGTTGTCGCCAACATCAAGCGCGTGCTCGACGAGGCCGGCGCGACGTTTCGCGATCTGGTCAAGGTCAACGTGCTGCTGACGCGCGCATCCGACGTCGCCACGATGAACGTGCTGTATGCGTCGGCGTTCGGGCCGGCGCCCTACCCCGCCCGCACCACCTGCGTGGTGCAGGCGCTGCCCGACCCGAAGATGCTGATCGAGATCGAAGCTGTTGCCTCACTGACGAAGGCGTAGAAAGCGTAGGGCGGATTAGCGAAGCGTAATCCGCCATTCACGGCAAGGTCGGCGGATTACGTTACGCTAATCCGCCCTACGGAACATCTCACGGCTTCGGCATGGTTTCCTTCAGTGTATTGCCGACGAAATCGGCGGCATGGCGATAGGCGGCATCGTTGTCGCCGCGGAACGTCACCGTTCGCCGCATCAACAGTTTCTCGGCTTCGAGGTCGAGCAACTGGATTTCGCCCCATTGTACCAGCGTGCTCATCTTGCGGATGCCGCCATAGACCACGAGTCGCGCGCCGGCCTTGCGCGCGGCGGCGATGAAGACGTCCTGCGACATGCTGGTGGCCGTGCAGGGATGATCGGGGCATTCGATCGGCACCACGCGATAACCGCCCTGCGCCGCGAGATTGTCGCGCAGCAACGCGGCAAACGACGCCACTCGCGCTTGATGCTCAACGCTCTGGTCCGTGACCTCGCCGGAAGTATCGAAATAATCGAAATCCGCAACCGCGACCGCGATCGGCGCGGCGGCCGGCGATCCGCTCGATGCAAGCGACAATGCGGCGAGCGCGCAGAGCATCGTCAGCACGGCGCTTGCGCCATTGCGCCGGCGTGAGACGCGCCATCCGGTTGCCGCTTGCATGATGCCTGGCTTCCTTCAACTCCGACGTCGGCATCGCCACGCTGCCGACCGGAGCAAATTGTAACCGACATGTGTAGGGTGGGCAAAGGCGCGCAGCGCCGTGCCCACCCTTCTTATGTCTTCGCGATGGTGGGCACGCTATCGCTTTGCCCACCCTACGAAATCGTCCCTCTTGTACAAGCGGGCGTGCTTGCTATCCTCTGGCAAAACCAAGCAAGAGGAAACGCGCCATGCCCCTTCTCCAAAATCACATCGCCGTCATCACCGGCGCAGGTTCCGGTATCGGGCGCGCGATTGCGAGCGGCTATGCACGGGAGGGCGCGCGGGTCGTGCTGCTCGACAGGGACGAGAACGCGGTAGCAGAAGCGGCAAGGGAAATCCGCGACGCCGGCGGCAATGCGGACAGCTTTGCGCTCGACGTCAGCAAACGCGAGGATTGCGTCGCGATGGCGAAGCAGATCGCCGATAAGGTCGGCCAGGTCTCGGTCCTCGTCAACAATGCCGGCATCGTCCGCCGCAACGGCATGCTGGGCGCGGCAGAGGCCGTGATCAGCGACTGGGAAGACATTATCGCGATCAACCTCACCGGCGTCTTCAACGTGACGCATGCCTTTCTCGATCCCTTGCGCGCGAGCAAGGGGCGCATCGTCAACATCGGCTCGATCCAGTCCTTTGTGCATGTGCGCACGCCGAGCTCGCCGGCCTACACCGCCTCCAAGCACGGCGTGCTCGGCTTCACCAAGGCGCTCGCCGCCGAACTCGGCAAGGAAGGCGTCCGCGTCAATGCAATCGGCCCCGGCTTCATCGCAACGCCACTGAACGCCAATGCCCGCGCCAACAATCCGGAACTGGTGAAGACCTTCATGGATCACACGCCGCTGGGACGTGCCGGCACCGCGGAGGACATCGTCGGCCCCGCGATCTTCCTGGCGTCCGATCTGTCGGCTTACGTCTCCGGATCGATCGTGATGGTCGACGGCGGCTATCGGGCGGTGTGAGGTCATCATGTCCAATGCCCCGCATTTCGACATCGACGTCCCCGCCTTCTGGGCCGATCCCTATCCCGCGCTGGCGAAGATGCGGAAAGAGACGCCGATCGCGTTCGTGCCGCAGCTCGGCTCGACCGTGTTCACCCGGCGCGACGACATCTTTACCCAGGAGAAGCGCATCGACGTGTTCTCCTCGCATCAGCCGAACGGGCTGATGAACGTGCTGATGGGCCACAACATGATGCGCAAGGACGGCGAAGCGCACATGACGGAGCGGCAGGCGATGTTTCCCGCCGTCTCGCCGCGCACGGTGCGCGATACCTGGATCCGGCAATTCCAAGCCCATGCCGACCGCATCCTTGATGAGCTCGTGCCGCAAGGCTCCGCCGATCTCTGCAAGGCGTTCGCGCTGCCGCTGTCGGCCGAATGCTTAAAAGACGTCACCGGGCTGACCAACATGCGCTACGAGGACATGGACGCATGGTCGCAGGCGATGATCGATGGCATCGCCAACTATACCGGCAACAAGGAGGTCGAGGCGCGCTGCCATGCCGCGACCGCCGGCATTGACGCCGCGATCGACGACATGATTCCGGTGGTGAAGAAACACCCCAACACCTCGATCCTGAGCGTGCTGCTGGTTTCAGGCCAGAACATGGAAAGCATCCGCGCCAACATCAAGCTTGCGATCTCCGGCGGCCAGAACGAGCCGCGCGATGCGATATCAGGCGCGACCTGGGCCTTGCTGACGCATCCCGATCAGCTCGCGCTGGTGCACGAGGGAAAAGCAAAGTGGATCGACGTGTTCGAGGAATATGCGCGCTGGATCGCGCCGATCCAGATGTCGCCGCGCCGCGTCGCAAAACCGTGGACGTATCACGGCGTCGACTTCGAACCGGAGGACCGCGTGTTCTTCATGTTCGGCTCGGCCAACCGCGACGAGGCCTGTTTCAACCATCCCGACCGTTTCGACATCACGCGCGATACGCAAAAAAGCATCGCCTTCGGCGCCGGCCCGCATTATTGCGCCGGCGCATTTGCCTCGCGCGCCATGGTGGCCAACGTCGCGTTGCCGAGCCTGTTCGCGCGGCTGCAGGGCCTGCGGCTGGACGAGCGCGAACCGGTGCGGATCGGCGGCTGGGCGTTTCGAGGATTGCTCAATCTTCCGGTGAACTGGGATGCGAACTAGCGTCTCTCTGCCGCGCAGGCATCAATCGTGCGGCAAGAGCCGCATGCGGCGGAACGACCAATGCATCGCGCGGTACCAGAAATAGCCGGCCAGCGCGCCGCAAACCGAGAGAATGATGATATTGGCGGGATGATACTCGCCGCTCCACCACAACATTCCGCCGACCCAGAAGATCGTGAAGAAGATGGCGCCGAGCTTCAACCGCGTTGCCTGATCCATGATACCCCTCCGATGGCTGGCGATGGATGGCACCATGAGCGCTGCGACCTCGCCGCACCGTGAGCAGCGTCACGCTGCGTCGAGGCTATGAACCCACAAAATCCAGAGTGGTTGGCGGACTTCCGCTTTGATGCGCGCTCCGGACTCACATCGGACATCGCGTGAGGTCCGAAAGGGCCAATAAGCGAACATGCAGTAACCGCATCTACAGGAGTCGGGTCTATAGACGTGCCGCTAAGTGAGGCGAGAGAATGAAAGCAGATAATCGGCTGGCGGTGTTTTGCCTAGTAGTGCTGTCCATCATCATTGCGGGCATCATGGTCGAGAAGTTTTGGGACTGTCGTCTCAAAGGAGGAGCGGAAGAGGCCTGCTTGTTCACGCCTGCTCCTTACACGCCACCATAGGGCGCCAACTGAGGCAGCCTAATCGTAGCCCTTGCCATTAGGTCTGCTGGAGCGAAGACCCCAATGGGTCAAAAGCGTCGTTTTCACCGTCTGACGAAGACTTCCGGTGTACCCCGGTGAACGGACATCGCCAGGGCCGGTCGGCATGTCTCAAAAGGGCCAATTCCAGACCTTGGCACTTGCAGACGAGAAAGTCTCAAAGGCGATCATCCTGAAATCACGCCTTGGGGCCAGGGTAGAAGCACGATCTTACCGCCGAGTCCGCCGGCATCGATGCGGGTGTGGGCCTCGCGCGCGGCCGCGAGGGGCAGACGGTCGATAACTACGGGATGGATAGCGCGGTCGCGAAGTAGGTCGAACAGCGTGACCATGTCAGCTTTGAAATCTTCTGGGTGCGCTGATCGGCGTGAGGTGATGTTGTAGAACACGGCGTGACGGCCGCCAAACAGACCGCTCAATGCGTTCCACAGTTTGAGCCGCGCCAAACCGAGTGCCGCTGACGCCAAGCCTGCGCCGCCAACTGCCATTGTCTGGGCACCGTAGCCGACGAGTAGGCCGCCGGGTGCGAGGCAAGCGAATGACCGCGCGAAATGCGCGCCGCCAATCGCATCGAAGGCTGCATCGACGCCGACCCCGCCCGCACGCCCTGCGGTGAGCCCGCGCACAGCCGCGACGAAGTCGCTGGCGCGATAGTCGATCGCCGTTGCGCCGAAGCGCTCTACCACAGCCATGTTGGTCGCCGAGCAAGTGCCAATCGCCTTCAGGCCGAGATGGCGCGCCAGATCGAGTAGCGCCGTGCCGACCATGCCAGAGGCACCAATTACGAGGATAGTTGCTCCGCGCGGTAGGCGACCGTATCGGGTGAGCATTTGGTAGGCGGTGAGATAGGCCAGCGGGATGCACACGGCTTCGGCGGGATCGACGCCATCGGGGACCGGCACGAGAAAGCGCGCGGGGCGGATCGCATACTGTGCGTACCCACCGACGACACAGAGATCAGCAACCAACTGTCCGGTGAGCTGGGCAGGCACGCCGGGTCCGGCCTCTTCGACGACGCCGACAAGGTCGTAACCCGGGGTGAACGGCAGTGGCCCCTTGAAGTCTGGGTAACGGCCGCGCCGGATGAAGGTATCGGTGAAGCCGGTGCCGGCAGCGAGCACCTTGATGCGGACCTCGCCATGGCCGGGTTGGGGAATTGTCGGCTGTTCCGCCAGTTCTAGGACCTCGGGGCCGCCGAACCGAGCGATACGAATGTATTGCAACGCCATGCGTCGAATATAGCGACGGGTTCACCGCTTGTCGAACATACATGTCCTTCATGGGTCAGTTGCGTCGTTCTGACGGCGCGCAGGCCACTTCCGGTCTACCTCAAAAAGCAGACATGTTTAGAGTCCGGAGGCACGTCTCAAAGGGGCCAATTCCAGACGCTCGGATTCAATGCAGGCACTACCGCTACCGCTTATACCGGTGATTAACCGGCGCAGGCCGAAAGTGCAGGTGATTGATTGCGATTCTTGAAAAGCAGAGCCTTGGCCGTGAAGAAAATCGGCGTCTTTCTTGTGTTCCTGCCTGCGGCAGTTGCGGCCGCCGCCTTGTTCGGCATGATACACGATCAGATTAGCTACTCCGTCTCGCCGGAATACTACACGAAGTTCAAGTTTATTCAGTTTCGAGTGATCGATCTTCACGTTCCTGATCGCATTCGCGTTGCAATCGTGGGTTTCCGCGCATCATGGTGGATGGGAATTCCATTGGGCATCCTCTGCGGCTGGCCGGCAAATGAGGCTGTCCGCGCGGCGTTCAGCAGGGCGACGCGACTTCCGAAATGTCATTCGCGTCGATGAGCCCACGCCCCTACCCGAACCGCGCCCGTGACCGCTCCCTCGCCTTCTCGGCCTCGACCTCGCGGTCGCGCGGCGGCGCGTTGGTCTGCAGCGAGGCGAGCAGACGCCGCGCGCTGTCGGAGACTTCGGAAACCGCGCGGTTGAACGCCTCGGCGTTCGCCTGCGAGGGCGAATTGAAGCCGGAGAGCTTGCGCACGAATTGCAGCGCGGAGGCATGGATTTCCGCGTGCGTGGCCGGGGGATCGAAATTGAACAGGGTCTTGATGTTACGGCACATGGTTCTCTCTTCTGCAGAGGTCTTCGATCAAGGACGAACGGCCGGTGCAAAATCCGACGGCGTGGCTTATTCTGTCATGAAACTAGCGGCGTGTTCACCCCTGTCGGCACCTGCAAGCAGCGAGTTCCCGATGCCCCACGTGACCTACAAGATCGTCGAACATGACGGCGGCTGGGCCTACACCGTCAACGGCGTGTTTTCCGAGCCGTTTCCGAACCGCGCCACGGCGCTGGCAGCCGCCCGGCGCGCGGCCGCCGAGCAGCGCGTGCCCGGGCGCACCGAGGTGATCGAATACGAAACCGATGATGGAAAATGGCGGTCGGAGACCGCCGCCGGCAATGACCGGCCGGAAACCGAAGTGGAAGGTTAGTGCATTGTTCGGCGGTCTGGTGTGCTAGGTTCCCCTGTCAAGCGGTCCGCAAAGACGGCCGCAGTTTTGGGGAGACCATGATGAATTTTTCGCACGCCGCCTTTTCGGCCGCCGCATTGGCCCTGACCTCCATCACCGCCTTCGCCGCCGATTATCCCGCACCCAAGCAGGGCGACTGGATCGCCAAGAATTTCAAATTCCACACCGGCGAGACGATGCCGGAATTGCGGTTGCACTACACCACGATCGGCGAGCCGACCGGTCAGCCCGTGCTGGTGTTGCACGGCTCGGGCGGCTCCGCGGCCAGCATGCTGACGGCCGGATTCGGCGGGGAGTTGTTCGGCCCCGGCCAGCCGCTCGATGCCGCGAAATATTACATCATCATTCCGGATAGCGTCGGCCATGGCAAATCGTCAAAGCCTTCCGACGGCCTGAAGACGGCGTTTCCGAAATACAATTACGAGGATATGGTCGATGCGCAGCACCGCCTGGTCACGGAAGGACTCGGCGTGAAACACGTGCGGCTCGTGATCGGCAATTCGATGGGCGGCATGCACACCTGGATCTGGGGCGGCAAATATCCTGACTTCATGGACGCGCTGGTGCCGATGGCCTCGCAGCCGACCGAGATGGCAGCACGCAACTGGATGCTGCGGCGGATGATGCTTGAGACCATCCGGAACGATCCCGATTACAATGGCGGCAACTACACCGTCCAGCCGCGCATGATGAAATACGCCATCAACGCCTTCGGCATCGCGACCGCCGGCGGCACGCTGGCCTATCAGGCGCTGGCGCCGACGGCGGCGAAGGCCGACAAGATGGTCGATGACCGGCTGGCAACCGCCATCAGCGCCGATGCCAACGACTTCATCTACCAGTGGGAAGCCTCGCGCGATTACAATCCGGCGCCGTCGCTGGAGAAGATCGAGGCCAGGCTGCTCTTGATCAATGCCGCCGACGACGAGCGCAATCCGCCGGAAACCGGCGTCACCGAGGCGGCGATGAAGCGCGTCAAGAACGGACGCCTGTTCCTGATCCCGGCCTCCAGCGAGACGCGCGGCCATCTCACCACCGGCAATGCGAAGTTCTACAAGAAGGAGCTGCAGGAGTCGCTGCAGAGCGCGCCGCAACGGGCGATGTAAGCCAGGGCCTTTGGAAAGGGCACAATCCGCGCGCCACAAGAAGCCATGATTTCGCACCGCATCAAGTCTGCTTCGCCCACATCGCTCATTATTTGAGCGTGCATCGACAAGCGGGCTCCGCTTGAATTGTCCTCAGATTACGAATCGTGAGCGGCATGCGCCGTCGCGAGGAAGAGGCGACGCAGCGGAGGATCGGATGCGAAGGCTTGCGCCATTCGGCTTGCTCGTCTGCCTTTCGGTGCTGGCCGGCGCAGCGCTCGCTGTCGACAGGGGCCAGTACGATCACGTGCCGCCGGATATCCGCGCCTGGTTCAAGAGCGTGATCGCGCCGAACGGCGTGCCGTGCTGCGATATTTCCGACGGGCACCGCACGAGCTACGATGTTCGCGGCGGCGCCTATTGGGTGCCGATCGAGGGCCAATGGATGCAGGTGCCCGAGCGCGCGGTCATTCGCGACCAGGGCAACCCGGTCGGCGAAGCCGTGGTGTGGTACGTGCACCACCGCGGCAGCATCATCATTAGCTGCTTCGTGCCGGCGGACGCGGTCTAGTTCAAGATGACGGTGGCACCGGCGGATGATAATCTGAAGGAAAATCGAAAGGAGCCGCCCTTGTCCGATCTTGCCCCTGGCGACCTCGCCACGATCTATCCCGCTCCCACGCCGCGCGTGGTCGCCAAGGCGCGGCCGGAGATCGACGCGCATGCGAAAAAATTCATCGGCATGTCGCCGTTCTGTGTGCTCGCCACCTCAGGTTCGGACGGCAGCGTCGATGCATCGCCGCGTGGCGGCAATCCCGGCTTCGTCCATGTCGCGGGACCGAACCTGCTCTTGATGCCGGATCGCTCGGGCAACAACCGCATCGACAGCTTCCGCAACATCGTCGAGGGCTCGGGCTTCGTACAGTTGATCTTCTTCGTGCCCGGGATCGACGAGACGCTGCGCGTCGGCGGCAAGGGCAAGCTATCCGTCGATCCGGAGCTGATGGCGTCGATGATCGAATTCGGCAAGCCGCCGCGCGCGGTGCTGCATATCGACGTCAGGGAAGCCTATTTCCACTGTGGCAAGGCGCTGATGCGCTCGAAACTGTGGGCGGCCACGCAGGTCGAACGCTCGGTGATGCCGAGCATCGGCGAAGTGATCCACGACCAGACCGGACTTGGCGAGCGCGAAAGCCAGGCGGAGATCTACGAGCGCTACAAGACGCAGTTGTAGGATTGTCTCGGCAAGATCCTGATCACCCCCCTGGAGGGGTCCGGACGAGCGAAGCTCGCTCGGGGGTCGACGCTCATGAAATGAGCAGCGGGGTGGAGTGAAGGTCTCTCCGCTCGATCAGTCCCCGAGTGGAGAGACCGTCACCCCGCCCCGTCTTGCATTCGCTTCGCTCATACGAGCCGACCCTCCCCTCCAGGGGAGGGTAAGAAAGTCAGTCCCCGTTCTCGAGGCCGCCGACGTGCTTCTGGGTGTAGAGCTCAAGCCCGATGCGCTGGATCAGGTCAAGCTGGGTTTCGAGGAAGTCGATGTGATGTTCCTCGTCCTTCATCACGGTCTCGAACAAGTCGCGCGAGACGTAATCCTTCACGCCATGGCAGTAGGTCGCCGCTTCCTGATAGAGCGTGCGCGCGGTCATCTCAGTTGCGAGATCGCATTCGATGATTTCCCTGACGTTCTGGCCGATCCGGAGCGGATCGAGCACCTGCATGTTGGGAAAGCCGTCGAGGAACAGGATCCGGTCGGTGAACTTGTCTGCGTGCTCCATCTCCTCGATGGATTCCTTGCGCCAGACCTTGGCAAAATCCAAAAGGCCCCAATTGTTCAGGAGCCGGTAGTGCAGCCAGTACTGGTTGATCGCGGTGAGCTCGCTGCGCAGGCCCTTGTTGAGATAGTCGATGACCTTGGGATCGCCCTGCATGGGTCCACTCCAATTTCCTCAGGCCGACACGGCCTGACACTGTATTTAGAACGCTTCTAAATCAGTTTGGAGCCAAGAGCAACTGTTCCGCGCAAAAATGCGGCGGGAACCGGGGAAATCGGGGAAATTCGAAGGGATTTCAGACGGATTTCAGCAGGCCGCGAGGGCGAAGGCCGGAGCGGTTTCCTGCGCCGGCTCGTCGTTGGCGGCCTGGCGCGTGTGTGGGCAACCGGAGCAGCACTCCTTGGCGCAGGCGCCGAGCGCTTCATCGATGATGGTCTTGATGGTGCGCGCGCAGCGGCCGCATTCGGCGCTGCAGCCGAGGCAACCGTAAATCTGCTTGGGATTTCGCGGCAGGTCCGAAGCTGCAGTCACAGCATTACGGACATCGTGGTCGCTCAGGACGTTGCAGGAACAGACGATCATGAAACCGGTAGAACCCTTGGTGATGCCTGCTCATCGATATGGAAGAGAGCTGCGAGATGCAAAAGGAAAAGCCGCATTTTCAAGTAATTCCAAACTGATGCCGGGGAAATACTGGAATGAATCTAAAAGGCGGTGTTGCGGTAGATCAAATGGGCGCTGATCTCCCGATGTTTCCGGCATCAGTCGCCGCCACTGCTGCCGCCGCCTCCGCTCAGCGCCCGCCAGCATGAATACCGCCATTCCGCCCCTCGTCGCCGTGTCCTGCGTTCAAGGAAAAAGAAGAACATTTCGGTGTCTTCGCACCGTGACTTGCCTCACTTCCCGTTTCGTCGCCCCCGCCCTGCGCGGCCGTTCATTGATCATTCAAGCGAAATGTGGAACTTTTGCCGGGACGGAACTTAACGTCGTTTGCTCCACGAGAAAGGTGAGGCCATGAAGAAGACATTGATGGCGCTCGGCGCCGCCGCCGCGTTGGCCGTTTCGGCCGTGGCTGTTCCCGCTCCCGCCCAGGCGCAGCGCGGCGTTGCGGCGGGCGTCGCCGCCGGATTGATCGGCGGCGCCATTGTCGGCGGCGCGATTGCTTCGCAGAACGGTTACTATTACGGCCCGGGCTATTATGAGCCCGGTTATGGCGGCCCGGCCTATGTCGTCGATCCCGGCTACGGCGAGTCCTGCATCTGGCAGCGACAGCGGTTCTGGGATGGCTATGGCTGGCGGGTCCGCAACGTCAGGGTCTGCGACTAGAGCCGCTTCGCTCGAAAACGCTCGAGCTGCCGTTCATCTTCATTAAATTGCACCCGACACCCCGGAAAAGGCAGTGCTTTTCCGGGGTGCATGCGATTTCCGGCCCGAAAAAGACCGCTTTTTTCGACGACCGTTTGAAGACGTTTACTTTCGATTGACCCATGTGCGCTTTTTTAGCGGAGCGGCAGTTCGAAACACGTGTGAGTCATCCCCTAAACCCGGCGCCCGAAGGCGTCACTCCAGGAGAGCCCAGGACATGAAGAAGACATTTGCTGCCTTCGTCGCGGTCGCAACGATTGCCGGTTCGCTTGCCTCGACGCCCGCGAGCGCACAGCGTGGCGTTGCCGCAGGTGTGGCGGCCGGCTTGCTCGGCGGCGCGATCATCGGTGGCGCGATCGCCTCCAGCCGCCCGGCTTACGGCGGTCCGGTGTATGTGGAAGAGGCGCCCTATCCGGCGTGCCGCATGGTTCGCGAGCGCTTCTGGGATGGCTACGACTGGCGCTATCGCCGCGTCGAGGTCTGCCACTGATCTGACATCAACGCGATCTGCGCGCGTTGATCAAGGCCCGGCCGATATCTCGGCCGGGCTTTTTGTTTTCGCCACAGAAATCCGGATGTTTGCTCACCCTCCCCTGGAGGGGTCCGAGACGAGCAAAGCTCGCTCGGGGGTCGACGCTCATGAAATGAGCGGCGGGGTGGGGTGACGGTCTCTCCGCGTCCAACAGTGCCCGAGTGGAGAGATCACCCCACCCCGTCTCGCATGTCGCTTCGCTCCACACGAGCCGACCCTCCCCCTCCGGGCCCTCCAGGGGAGGGTGACTATCGCCCCGCGCTCATCGAACGCAGCACCGCTTCGCTCGGCCAGCAATCGACCTTGAGGCCCGCCGACTTCTGATACGCGCCCAACGCCGCACGGGTCTGCATGCCCGCCCTTGCCGTCGAGCTTGTCCTTGTAGAGACCGATGCGCGTCAAATGACGCTGCATGGCCTCGACATCGGCGGAGCGCAACTGCGTCGAGGCCGACCACGGGGTTGCGAACGGTAGCGGGCTCGTCATGCGGTCAGCGAGATGGCCGACGAACAGCACATACAGATCGGAGAAATTGTATTCCTTGATGACGAAATAGTTCTTCGTCGTGAGGAACGACGGGCCGTAGATGCCCTCCACCTGTAATAGCGAGGCCGGCTGCGCCTGTTCGGCCGCACTCAGCCTTTGTCCGCGCACCGGCACAAAGCCGGCGCGCAGCCACTCGGCGATCGGCTTCGTCACCTCGGGCACGCCCATGGTGCAATCGGCATTGGCGGGCGCCTTGACCTCATAGGCCCAGCGCACGCCCGCCTGCCAGCCCTTGTTGACGAGCTGCTGCGCGGCGGACGCCAGCGCGTCCGGCACGGAATTCCAGATGTCGACACGACCGTCGCCGTCAAGATCGATGCCGTGCTTGTAGTATTCGGACGGCAGGAACTGGGTGAGGCCGGTGGCGCCGGCCCAGGACGAGCGGAAATCCTTGCGCGCCACCGCGCCCTCGCCGAGAAGTTTGAGCGCCTGAATGAACTCGGTGCGATACTGATCCTTGCGCCGGCCGAGATAAGCCTGCGTCGCGACCACGCGGAGCATATCGTGCGGCAACCGGTAGCGGCCGAAATCAGTCTCGCGGCCCCAGATCGCGAGCACGATGGATGCAGGAACGCCAAAACGCTTTTCGATCTCGGTGAGAGCGGCGCGATGCTTCTGCATCAGCTTCTGCCCTTCGGCCGCCAGCCGCGCGATCGAGGATTCCTTCACATAGTCGGCCGGCACCTGCACAAATTCGGCCTGCGACGGCGCGCCGGTGGGCGGCCGCCCGGGCAGCAAGAGATCGGGCAGTTTGTAGTCGGGCTCCAGTCCCTGCGTTTCGCGATCGAACGTCGCGCGCGACACGCCGGCCGCCTGCGCCTCAGGCCATAGCGAGGCGATGAACTGGGTGAAGGCGGCGTCGGCGGAGAACGCCGGTTGCGACGCGGCGAGCGTCACCGCAGCCACTATCAGAACTGCGGCAGCCGCCCTCGTTCGCAAAGCTGAAAATCCGATGATCGACAGGCCGCCCATCAATGCGAAGTGGCGCGCTTTGCTTCGTCGATAGCCATGTTCGACACCCGGTCGACATAGGCAATGCCGATGGCCGACAGAATGAAGACCGTGTGAATGATGGTCTGCCACATGACGCCGGTTTCGGTGTAGACGCTTTTTCCCGACGCCAGTGCACCGGCCTCGATGAAGGTCCGCAAGAGATGGATCGAGGAGATGCCGATGATCGCCATCGCCAGCTTGATCTTGAGCACGCTGGCGTTGACGTGACTGAGCCATTCCGGCTCATCGGGATGGCCCTGCAGGTTGAGACGGGAGACGAAGGTCTCATAACCGCCGACGATCACCATCACCAGCAGGTTCGAGATCATGACGACGTCGATCAGGCCCAGCACCGCCAGCATGATCTGCTGCTCGCTGAAATCGAAGGCATGGGCGAACAGATGCCACAGCTCCTTCAGAAACAGCACGACATAGACGCCTTGCGCCACGATCAGGCCGACGTAAAGCGGCAATTGCAGCCACCGCGAGCCGAAGATCAGCATCGGAACAGGGCGCAATGCCTTCCCCTTACCTTTCGGCGGCAAGGGTGTTTCGGGGGTAAGGGACATCAGAGGTGGCTCGCTGGAGGATTGGAACTGCGGAATGAAGCCTATATCTACGCACTGTCACCGCCGTGTGAAGCGACAACTGGCCGCAGCACAAGCGGGACACTAATCATGCAAACGCCCGATTGGTTCACCTCGTCAGCTTCTTGTACTTCACGCGGTGCGGAATGATGCTGTCCTGGCCGAGCCGGCGCATCTTGTCCTTTTCGTAATCCTGGAAGTTGCCTTCGAACCATTCGACATGGCTGTCGCCTTCGAAGGACAGGATGTGGGTGGCGATGCGGTCGAGGAACCAGCGATCGTGGCTGATGATGACGGCGCAGCCGGCGAAATCCTCCAGCGCCTCTTCCAGCGCGCGCAGCGTATCGACGTCGAGGTCGTTGGTCGGTTCGTCGAGCAGCAGCACGTTGGCGCCTGATTTGAGCATCTTGGCCAGATGCACGCGGTTACGCTCACCGCCCGACAGCGCGCCGACTTTCTTCTGCTGGTCGGCGCCCTTGAAATTGAACGACGAGCAATAGCCGCGCGAATTGACCTCGCGCTTGCCGAGCAGGATCAGTTCGTTGCCGCCGGAAATCTCTTCCCACACCGTCTTCTTGCCGTCGAGATCGTCGCGCGACTGGTCGACGTAGCCGAGGTGGACGCTCTCGCCGACGGTGATGGTGCCCTTGTCCGGCTCTTCCTGCCCGGTGATCATGCGGAACAGCGTGGTCTTGCCGGCGCCGTTGGGGCCGATCACGCCGACAATGCCGCCCGGCGGCAGCTTGAAGGTGAGATCGTCGATCAGCACGCGGTCGCCGAACCCCTTGGTGAGCCCTTCGAAATCGACCACGTTCTGGCCGAGGCGCTCGGCCACGGGAATGGTGATCTGCGCGGTCTGAGTCTGCTTCTCGCTCGCCTGCTTGAGCAACTCCTCATAGCGCTGATAGCGCGCCTTGGACTTGGCCTGGCGTGCCTTCGGTGAGGACGCGATCCATTCCTGCTCGCGGGCCAGCGTCTTCTGGTGCGCGGCCTCCTCGCGGCCCTCCTGCTCGAGGCGCTTCTGCTTCTGCACCAGCCAGGACGAATAATTGCCCTCGTAGGGAATGCCGCGGCCGCGGTCGAGCTCGAGGATCCAGCCCGTGACGTTGTCGAGGAAGTAGCGGTCGTGGGTCACGATCAGGATCGCGCCGGGATAATTGCGCAGGTGGCCTTCCAGCCACGACACCGACTCGGCATCGAGGTGGTTGGTCGGCTCGTCCAGCAGCAAGAGGTCCGGCTGATCGAGCAGCAATTTGCACAGCGCGACGCGGCGGCGCTCGCCGCCGGAGAGTTTTGTCACGTCGGAATCGTCGGGCGGGCAGCGCAGCGCGTCCATCGCCTGGTCGACCTTGCTGTCGAGATCCCAGAGACTCGCGGCCTCGATCTCGTCTTGCAATTTGGTCATCTCATCGGCGGTTTCGTCCGAATAGTTCATCGCCAGCTCGTTGTAGCGTTCGAGGATCGCCTTCTTCTTGGCGACGCCCAGCATGACGTTTTCGCGGACGGTAAGCGCAGGGTCCAGGTGCGGCTCCTGCTCGAGGTAGCCGACGCGGGCGCCCTCGGCGACCCAGGCCTCGCCGGTATATTCCTTGTCGAGACCAGCCATAATCTTGAGCAGGGTCGACTTACCGGAACCGTTGACGCCGAGCACGCCGATCTTGGCGTCCGGGTAGAAGCTCAGATGGATGTTATCGAGCACCTTTCGGGTCGGGTAGCTCTTGGTCAGACCCTGCATGAAATAGATGAATTGGCGAGCCATCGCGATCCTTGGAATCGTTGGATTTTACGGAAATTTGCTGCCGTGATGTAGCGGCGCGGCCCCCAAAGGGCAACCGCGGCGGGGCGTTTTCCATCCGTTCACCACGGATGAATACGGGATCGTCACCATGTCCGCCGAGATCCCGACAATTGAAACTATCTTTTAATAAATCAGGCGAAAACTCGTTTTCAGCGCCGAAAAAGGCGTCTTGAAAACAAGGGCCCGCGTCATGGCTACGATCGCTTCGGCATCCCTTTCCGCCCCGGCTCATGCAAGCGCCGGACTGGCAAAACCTTTGGCAGAACTCCGCGCTTTCTGGCGCCAGTTCGTGGCCAGGGCGTTCAACCCCTACCGCCCGGAACTGCACTATATGCGCGGCCCGGGACCGGCCTGGCGCGCCAAGCATCCCGGCCATTCGAACTGAGATTTCCTGGTTTTTGAGCCTGCCCTGCATTTGAGCCTGCCCTGCGTTTAGTCCGCTTGCGCCGCTACCGATTGCGCGCAACCATGGCGACCTTTCCGACGGCGTTTCCCGCCGTCATCCTCGCCATCAACGGACCTCTCAAATGACGCGGCTGCGCTGTGCAATCCTCGACGACTATCTCAATGTGGCGCTTAAGGTCGCCGACTGGTCCAAGGTCACCGACCGCGTCGACATCACGGTATTCAACCAGCCGTTTGCGAACGCGGAAGCCGCGGCCGCCGCGCTCAAGGATTTCGAGATCATCTGTGCGATGCGCGAGCGCACCCCGTTCCCGCGCACCATGTTTGCAGGCCTGCCCAACCTAAAACTCCTGATCACCTCGGGCTTGCGCAATGCCGCCATCGATATGGAGGCCGCCAAGGACCATAAGGTGGTGCTGTGCGGCACGAAATGGGGCCGCGACCCGACGGCGCCGCTGACCATGGGCCTGATCCTGGAGCTGACCCGCAATATCGGCCGCGAAAACGCCCGCATGCATGCCGGCGAGCCGTTGCAGGCACATGTCGGCATGGAGATCGAGGGTCGCACGCTCGGGGTGATCGGCCTCGGCAAGCTCGGCACCAAAGTATCGAAGCTGGCGCAGGCCTTCGGCATGAACGTTATCGCCTGGAGCCAGAACCTGACTGCTGAAAAGTGCAAGGAAGTCGGCGTCAGTTATGTGAGCAAGGAAGAGCTGTTCTCGACCGCCGACATCGTCACCATCCATGTGGTGCTGAGCCAGCGCACGCGCGGGCTAGTCGGACGCGATGACCTCGCGCGGATGAAACCGACCGCCTATCTCGTCAACACCGCGCGCGGGCCGATCGTCGACGAAGACGCGCTATTGGAAGCGCTGACGCAAAAGATGATCGCGGGCGCCGGCGTCGACGTGTTCTCGGTCGAGCCGCTGCCGGTCGACCATCCCTTCCGCAAGCTCGACAACATGGTGCTGACGCCGCATCTCGGCTACGTCACCGAGGACAGTTTTCGAAACCACTATCAGCAGATGGTGGAAGGCATCGACGCCTGGTTCAACGGCGAGCCGAAGCAGCGGCTCGCCTGAGAATGGCCGATCTCGCTCCCAACCAAAAACATCGAAAACAACCCCATGCAAAGTAGCAGGCAGCCGCTGGCATCGAGACTCCGAGCGTCCGCTTGCGGGGGAGGTCGGCGCGGAGCGCCGGGTGGGGGCTCTCTCCACTCGGGCAGTATCGCCCGCGGAGACACCCCCACCCGAGCCCTCCCCCGCAAGCGGGAGAGGGAGCGCACCTTCTGCGTGGTCGCAGTCAAATCTAATTTCACCAAGCTTTAGTCACGCTTACGCTGCGTGCTGCGTGGTTGCGCCGCTGGCGACCTCTGCAAATCCCTGACGCCACGACGGATGCGCCGGCTGCCAGCCTAGCTCCCGCCTGGCCTTGGCGTTGGAGCTTGCCTGCACCTCGGTCATCATGGAAACCAGGTGCTCGCCGGCGAACAACCGGCCGAGCCAAGCCGGCACGCGAATCGGCGGCCTGGCTCCGACCAGCGTAGCAAGAGCAGGCAGCCATTCGGCGACCGGCGCAGGGTCGTCGTCGACGATGCTGTAGATTTCGCCTGATATGCCGCGCTCGATGGCAGCGACGGTAGCGGACGCCGCATCATCGACATGGATGAACGACCACCTTCCGCCACCGCCGCCGATCAGCGGCACGCGGCGGCGCTGCACCTGTGCGATCATCGCGCGTGAGAGCATGCCGGTGTCGGGGCCATAGAACGATCCATATCGCAGGACGATCCCTTCGAGATTCGCCGAGCTGGTGACGGCGTCCTCCAGATACTGAATCGCGTCCAGCGTGCGGCGCAGTTGTTCCGGCGGATCGAAATCGAGCGGATCGGCCTCCGTCTTGATCGGTTCGCCGCTGCGACCGTAGGTCCAACCACAGAAGCTCTGGGCGATGAAGCGCTTCACGCCGGCCTCGCGCGCGGCTGCCAACAGAAAATCGGTGCCCTGCGTGCGCAATCGATTGGTGGTGGCGAACGCGCGATCGAAATGCCTGAGATCCGTGACCCCGGCAAGGTCGGTCATCTGGTCGATGATGACATCCGGCTTCGCTGCAAGCACTGCGGCGCGAATGGCCGACGCGTCGAGCCCATCGGCGATAGCAGGTTCCGCGCCCATCCGTCTGATGATCGCGGCCTTCGCCGCCGTTCGCGTCGTGCCAACGACGGAATGACCGGCCGCAATCAGGGCGGCAACGAGTGGACGGCCCACAGCGCCAGTGGCGCCTGCAACAAAGATCCGCATGGCAAATCCTCCTGCTGCTGCCCCACAATTATGGCCGGCAGGTAGTCGAAGGAAATGTGAATTCAAGCGCGCGAATGTGGCTGAAGGCCCACCCGGACTTGTTCCGCAAAGGCCAAGCCGCATCGCGCGCGGATCGACAACAAAAAGGCGCGCCGTGGGCGCGCCTTCGAAACGTCGTTGTGACTGAGACTCTTACCGAATCGTGACCGGCGCGGGCAGCGGCGGCACCACCGCCGGCTGCGCACTGGGAGCGGGCGCCAGTTGGGCCTGTGCCGGCCGGGGGGCTGCGGCAGCCGGGCCAGCGGCGGGCGGCGGAGCGGCTGACGCGCTTGCGGTATTGGCGGGCGGGGGGCCACCGGGCATCACCACCACGCGGGTACCGACCTTGGCGCGCTCGAACAGGTCGGAGACGTCCTCGTTCAGCATGCCGATACAGCCCGAGGAGACGAACTTGCCGATCGTCGAAGGTTGGTTGGTGCCGTGGATGCGGTAGATGGTCGAACCCAGATACATTGCACGTGCGCCGAGCGGATTGCCGGGGCCGCCGGCCATGAAGCGCGGCAGATAGGGCTGGCGCTCGATCATCTCGGTCGGCGGATGCCAGTCCGGCCACTCGGCCTTGCGGCTGATCTTCTGCACGCCGTTCCAGGTGAAGCCGTCGCGGCCGACGCGGACGCCGTAGCGAATCGCACGTCCGCCACCGAGCACGTAGTAGAGGTGGGTATTGGCGGTATCGACGACGATGGTGCCCGCGGGCTCCTTGGTCGTGAAGGCCACTTCCTGGCGGCGCAGATGCGGCGGAAGCTGCGCAGGGCCGACTTCCGGCTGCTCTTCCGGCGGCAGCGCGGCGAGTTGCACCGGCTTGCCATCAGCTCCAACGGCGGGTTGCTGCGACTGCGGGAGCGCGCCAGTGGCGGCGGGCGCGGCCGCCGGTGCAGCGCCGATGGCCCCCGGCGGGCGCAGGCCGGCGCGGTCGTCGTTCGGATAGACGATACCGGCGCCGGGAATGCGGCTATCGCCGCGGTCCGAATAGACCGGCTGCTGCGCACCGGGCGGGCGGTCCGCATAGATGACCGGCGGCGGACCGGCCGGGCGGCCGTAACGCGGATCGTCGGGCGAAAGGATCGGGCCCGTCGGCGTCGCGGCGCCACGGTCCGAATAGGCCGGGCCAGCGGCCGGCCGGCCATAGCGCGGGTCGTCCGGAGAAAGGATCGGGCCGGTGGGCACCGGGGCGCCGCGGTCCGAATAGACCGGGGCGGGCGCCGGGCGGCCATAACGGGGATCGCTGGGCGACAGCACCGGGCCGGGCGGCGGCAACGCAGCCGAACTCGGCGCGTTCGGCGCCTCGTCGTCTTCCAGTCCGTCGAAATCAGGGTCGCCGGGGCGGCGATCGTCAACCGCATAGCCACCGGGCACGTACGGTCCCGGAGCTGTCGAATAGGTCTGGCCGGGAGCTGACGGATAGCTCTGCGCATGGGCGAGCGAAGTTCCCGCCATGCCAGCGGCAATGGCGGCACAAATCGTCAAAATGCGGTTGTTCATCATCGCCTTTGTATAGACCCCAAGCCCCACCGGACGGTTAACGGCAGATGACGGAAGATCGCGGCGCATTCAAGACAAATCCACGAAATTCGGCCCAAGCCAGCCATTTGTGATCGCGGCCAAGCTGCGGCAAAGATGCCTCAGGACGGCGGAAATCGCCATCGGCGGGTGGTGCGCGACGTCGAACCGCAGATTTTGTAACGAAAAGCCGCCCGGCATTGAGATATTCTCAAATCGGCCTGATTCGCGTGCACCCCCCACCCCGCCGCATCCGGCCCGCACAGTGGTCACCGCGTTCCCTTGGCAAGCAATAACCCTTCAGAGATCAAGGAGGGTGGAACCCTGGTCCATGCTTCCCGGCTTTCGTTTTTTGTTCATCGCTATCGTGCTGTCGACGTCCATTCTGGTTTTTGGTCTTGGCGCTGCCGCCCTGTTGCGGGCCGCGCATGAGGAATTTGCCAATCTTCCCTCTCGACGGGCGGCGCCCGAGCCGATGTTCGCCCGCCAGATTGACGAGCAGCCGCCGACGCTGGCGCTGCTGCGCATCGACACGCCAGTCGTGCAGAACCCCACGGAGAGTGTTCCGGCCGCCACCGCTCCGGAAGCAACCGCGGACACCCCGGCACCGCCGACTGCGGACGCCAGTCCGGCTGAGCCCGAGAAACTGGCAGTGCTGAAGCCGGCAGAACCGATGCAAGTCGAAGTCGCCAAGGAAGTTGCAAAGGATGCCGCCAGGCCGGAACCTCTCGCGCGAGAGGCAAGCGCGGAGACCCCGCCCGCTCCGGCAGCCGAAGCTCCCGCTACCAATACGGAACTGAAGCTCGCCGCCATCCTGGAGACGCCCGGACCTTCAGCCGTGGCGACCCCGTCATCCCCGGCCGAGCCGGCGACGGAGGCAGCTTCACCTGAAGGCAGCCTCGCTGCGACCCGGATCGCGACGCTCGGCGGTCCCGCCGTCCTCATCGATGAAAAGACATCGGC
The DNA here is from genome assembly GCF_036924575.1 of Bradyrhizobium sp. AZCC 1577. Classification (NCBI taxonomy): domain Bacteria; kingdom Pseudomonadati; phylum Pseudomonadota; class Alphaproteobacteria; order Hyphomicrobiales; family Nitrobacteraceae; genus Bradyrhizobium; species Bradyrhizobium sp. AZCC 1577. The sequence continues at coordinate 2,430,690 of NZ_JAZHRQ010000001.1, read as the reverse complement.
CACGGAAGCGAAGCCGGATCGCAGCGCAATCAAGAAGCAGGCTGCACAGCGGGCCCGGGAAAAGCGGCGAATTGCGGCGGCGCGCCGCGCACGTCTGGCACGTGAGGCAGCGCTGACTCTGCAGCAGCAGCAACCCAATCCGTTCTTTCCGCTCCCGATGACGAGCGCGACGAGGTAACGTCCAAAATTTGAGGATCAGGCCGGGCCGGTCGCAACCGGGGGACCGTCGGCTGCGCCCCACTCCGTCCACGAGCCGTCATACAGCGCCGGGTTCTCGACGCCGAGACGATAAAGCGCCAGCGTCAGCACGGCGGCGCTGACGCCGGATCCGCAGCTCGTCACGATCGGTACATCGAGCTTCACGCCGGCGCCTGAGAACGCCGCCCGCAACTCATCGAGCGGCTTCATCGTCCCGGTCGCGGCATCGAACAAATTGTTGTAGGGCAGGCTGAGGCTACCCGGGATGTGCCCGGAGCGAAGTCCTGGCCGCGGCTCGGCAACCTTGCCCTGATAGCGTTCATTGGCGCGCGCATCGATCACCTGCTCGGCGCGGGTCGCGAGGTTTTCGACCAATTGCTGCATGCTGCGCGTGCGCCGCGCATCGAACGTCGCCTTGAACGTCGAAGGCTTCGGCGTCACCTGCCCGCTCTCGACCTTGCGGCCTTCCGCGACCCACTTCTTCAGGCCGCCATCGAGCACGCGCACGTCCTTGCCGAACGACAGAAACATCCACCACACCCGGGGTGCAGCGACCCAGCCGCCGGAATCATAGACCACGACGGTGTCGTCATTGCCGATCCCAAGCGCGCCGACGTCACGACCGAATTGCTCGGCGGGAGGAAACATGTGCGGCAGCGGATTGGAATGGTCGGACACCGCATCGACGTCAAAGAACACCGCGCCCGGAATATGCGCGGCGAGATAGTCGTCTTTCGGCAACGGCATCACGCCCGGCATCTTGAACGTGGCGTCGACGATTTTGACGTTGGGATCGTTCAGGTGCGCGGCGAGCCATTCGGTGGAGACGAGCGGGTCAGTGGTGGTGGGCATGGAATTGAAGTCTCCGGCATTTGCTGAGATCGTCATTGCCGGGCTTGACCCGGCAATCCATCGTTCTTCGGAACGATTCACTTCAGGGTGGACACGCGAGGTCAAGCCCGCGTGTGACGAGCTGCCCTATTTCTTCTTCGGCTCCCATTTCTCGACCGGACCGCCAGCGTCGCGCCAGGCGGCGAAGCCGCCACCCATATGCGCAACCGGCTTCAGGCCCATGTCCTGCGCGGTCTTGGCCGCGAGCGCCGAGCGCATGCCGCCGGCGCAATGGAAGATGAACTTCTTGTCCTCCTGGAAGATCGGCTTGGCATAGGGGCTTTGCGGATCGATCCAGAATTCCAGCATGCCGCGGGTGCAGGAGAACGCGCCGGGAATCTTGCCTTCGCGTTCGATCTCGCGGGGATCGCGGATATCGACGATCACGACGTTGGGATCCTGCGCCGCCTTGATGGCCTCAGTGGCGCTGACAGTCTCGATCTCGGCATTGGCTTCGTCGATCAGGGATTTGATACCGCGGTGAATGGTCTGGGGCATTTGTCACCTCTTTATGCTTGTGCCTGCCCTCGCGTGTCCCGGACGCGGCGCGGCACGGAGTGACGCGACGCAGAGCCGGGACCTACATCGCGGCCAACCGATGGGCCCCGGCTCTGCAGCGCACCGCTGGCGCGCTGCGCTACGTCCGGGGCGCGAAAGCCGTTACCGCACCAATTCCTTCATCGCGGCCTCTAAGCCTTCGATCGTGATCGGATACATCCGATCCGAAAGCAGCCGGCGGATGATGGTGGTGGATTCCGAATAGTCCCAGTGTTTCTGCGCCACCGGATTGAGCCACACCGTATGCGGATAGGTGCGCGTGATGCGCTCCAGCCAGACCGCCCCGGCTTCCTCGTTCACATGCTCGACCGAGCCGCCCGGCACCATGATCTCATACGGTGACATCGAGGCGTCGCCGACGAACACCACCTTGTAGTCGTGCGGATATTTGTGCAGCACGTCCCAGGTCGGCGTGCGGTCGGTGAAGCGACGCTTGTTCTGCTTCCACACGCCTTCATAGAGGCAGTTGTGGAAGTAAAAATATTCCATGTGCTTGAACTCGGATTTCGCGGCCGAGAACAACTCCTCGACCTGCTCGATATGGGAATCCATCGAGCCGCCGATGTCGAAGAACACCAAAACCTTCACCGCGTTGCGCCGCTCGGGGCGCATGTGCACGTCGAGATAGCCGTGGTTGGCGGTCTCCCTGATCGTGGTGTCCAAATCGAGTTCGTCGGGCGCGCCGGTACGGGCGAATTTGCGCAGACGGCGCAGCGCGATCTTGATGTTGCGGATGCCGAGCTCGACATTGCCGTCGAGGTCTTTGAACTCGCGCTTGTCCCACACCTTCACGGCGCGGTTGTTGCGGTTCTTCTCCTGCCCGATTCTGACGCCTTCGGGATTGTAGCCATGGGCGCCGAACGGCGAGGTGCCGGCGGTGCCGATCCACTTGTTGCCGCCCTGATGGCGGCCCTGCTGTTCCTTCAGGCGCTGGCGAAGCGTCTCCATGAGCTTGTCCCAGCCCATCGCCTCGATCTGCTTCTTCTCTTCCTCGGTGAGGTATTTTTCCGCGAGCTTCTTCAACCATTCGGCGGGAATGTCCGCCTTCTCCATGGCGTCCAGCAGGCTTTCCAGCCCTTTGAACACGGTGCCGAAGACGCGGTCGAACTTGTCGAGGTTGCGCTCGTCCTTCACCAAAGCGGCGCGGGAGAGATAGTAGAAATTCTCCACCGTCTGATCGGCAAGGTCGGCGTCGAGCGCCTCCATCAGCGTCAGATATTCGCGCAGCGTCACCGGGACCTGCGCGTCGCGCAACGATGTGAAGAATTGCAGAAACATAGGTTACAGATTGCCCGCCGGGCGGCACACGTCAAGGGCCAGAGCCTCTCAAAGGCCGGCGCATGGCTGTCAGGCCTAGACCGGGTGGGTTTTTCAATTACAATTGACCTGTAAAAGGCTTATTCCGGCAGGGGAAATTCAATGGGAATCGTAGCGGCGCTGGTCATTGGCGGTATTGCGGGCTGGCTTGCCGGGTTGATCGTGCGCGGCGCAGGCTTCGGGCTGATCGGCAATATCGTGATCGGCATCATCGGCGCGCTGCTGGCGAGCTGGTTGTTGCCGCAGCTCGGCGTCAGCCTCGGCGCAGGCTGGATCCGCGATATCGTCAACGCCACGATCGGCGCGGTGATCATCCTGGTGATCCTGTCACTGATCAGACGCTGACGAAGCCGCAGCAACTCCAATCGCGACCGCCGGACCGGCGGTCGTTTACTGTTCAGGCCGCGAGCGGCTGACGAACGAACCACAAGGCAAACGGATAGATGAAATTTACCGGCACCAAGGACTATGTCGCCACCGACGACCTCAAGGTCGCCGTCAACGCCTCGATCGTGCTCGAGCGCCCGCTGCTGATCAAGGGCGAGCCCGGCACCGGCAAGACCGTGCTGGCGGAAGAAGTCGCCAAGGCGCTCGGCGCGCCGCTTCTGACCTGGCACATCAAGTCGACCACCAAGGCGCAGCAGGGCCTTTACGAATACGACGCGGTGTCGCGGCTGCGCGACAGCCAACTCGGCGATAGCAGGGTTTCCGACATCTCCAACTACATCAAGCGCGGCAAATTGTGGGAAGCGTTCACCCACGACAAGCGCCCGGTGCTTTTGATCGACGAGATCGACAAGGCCGACATCGAGTTCCCGAATGACCTCCTGCTCGAACTCGATCGCATGGAGTTCTTCGTCTACGAGACCGGCGAGAACATCAAGGCGAGCCTGCGCCCGATCGTGATGATCACCTCGAACAACGAAAAGGAACTGCCGGACGCGTTCCTGCGCCGCTGCTTCTTCCACTACATCAAATTTCCGGACGCCGACACCATGGGCCGGATCGTCGACGTGCACTTCCCCGGCATCAAGAAGCGCCTGGTGGAGGAAGCCTTGCGCATCTTCTTCGAGGTGCGCGAGGTGCCGGGCCTGAAGAAGAAGCCCTCGACCTCGGAGCTGCTCGACTGGCTCAAGCTGCTGCTCAACGAAGACATTACGCCGGAAATGCTGCGGGAACGCGATCCGCGCAAGCTGATCCCGCCGCTGCACGGCGCGCTCTTGAAGAACGAACAGGACGTGCACCTGTTCGAGCGGCTGGCGTTCCTCAGCCGACGCGAAGTGTAATTCGCTGACGACTGCGACGCCAGAACCTGAGGTTCTGGCGTTTTGCTTTTCAGAACACGACCAAAAAAAAGAACAGGGAAGATGAACGTTCAAAGCCAGATCGACGCAACGTCGCCCCGCACGACGGAGCATTTCGACGTCCTGATCGCCGGTGCCGGCATCTCCGGCGTCGGCGCCGCCTATCACCTCACCACGCAATGCCCGGGAACGACGTTCGTGGCGCTCGAAGCGCAAAAGACCTTCGGCGGCACCTGGACCACCCACCGCTATCCCGGCATCCGCTCCGACAGCGACCTGCATACCTTCGGCTACCGCTTCAAGCCATGGACAACAGCTCCGATCGCAAGCGCTGCGGAAATCCTGAAATACATGGGCGAGGTGATCGAGGAAAACGATCTCGCCCGTCACATCCGCTACCGGCACACCATCACCTCGGCCAAATGGTCGAGCGAGGAAAACCTCTGGACCATCGAAGCCACGCGCACCGACACCGGCGAGAGGCTGCGCTTCACCACCAATTTCTTCTGGATGTGCCAGGGCTATTATCGTCACACCGAGGGCTATACGCCGGAGTGGAAGGACATGGCCAAGTTCAAGGGCCCGATCGTCCATCCACAGAAATGGCCTGACGACCTCGACTACAAGAACAAGCGCGTCGTCGTGATCGGCTCGGGCGCTACCGCAGCGACGCTGATCCCGGCGCTGGCTCCCGATTGCGCGCACGTCACCATGCTGCAGCGTTCGCCCACGTATTTTCGCACCGGGCGCAACGCGATCGAAATCGCCGAGGAGCTGCGGAAACTGCAGGTCGACGAGACCTGGATTCACGAAATCACACGACGGAAAATCCTGTTCGACCAGGACGCCTTCACCCGCAAGACGTTCAATGAGCCGGAAGCGGCTAAGAAGGATTTGTTGTCGGCGGTCGAAGCCTATCTCGGCAAGGACTACGACATTGCAACGCACTTCACGCCAAAATATCGGCCGTGGCGGCAGCGCATCGCCTTCATTCCTGATGGAGACCTGTTCCAGGGCATCAAGTCCGGCAAGGCTTCCGTCGTCACCGACGAGATCGAGAGCTTCACAGAGAAGGGAATCCTGCTGAAATCCGGCAAGGAGCTGGAGGCCGACATCATCATCACCGCGACCGGCTTCAATCTCTGCGCCACCGGCGACATCGAGTTTGCCATCGATGGCAAGCCGCTCGACTTCGCCGATACCGTGACCTATCGCGGCATGATGTTCACCGGCGTACCGAACCTCGTCTGGGTGTTCGGTTATTTCCGCGCGAGCTGGACCCTGCGCGTCGACCTCGTTGCCGACTTCGTCTGCCGGCTGCTCACGCACATGAAAGAAACCGGTGCGAAAAAGGTAACGCCGCAGCTTCGTCCCGAAGACCACAACATGCCGCTACTGCCGTGGATCGATCCGGAAAACTTCAATCCCGGCTACATGATGCGCGGCATGCACTTGCTGCCCAAGCGCGGCGACAAGCCGGAATGGCAGCACAACCAGGACTACTGGGCCGAGAAGGACGAATTCCCGGCGATCGACCTCAAGGACAAGGCGTTCGTTTACCGATAACCGTGGCTCGATACCGCCACGATCAGCGTCCCGAGCGGGACTGCGAGGCTATTGGTCGCATGGAAGTAGGTGTTGGCACGGCGCAAGAACTGGCCTGTCCAGTCCGCTGCGCGTGTTGACAACACGTACCTCAAGCTATTTGGGCCGGGGAAGAGTAATCAAGCCCATTTGTTCAAAATGCCTGAAAGCTTCAGTAAAGCTCTTTTTGATCTTAAGCCCGAGAGCTTCGTCCTTTATCCAAACCGTATAGTCGATGCACGACTGCATCGTTTGCGCAAACCGTTGTCCAGACGAAATGGAATCCGAGCCACCACGATTTAGCGAGTGAGCCGATGAAGGAACCAACGTGAAATATAATAGCTGTCGGCCCAAAACCTTGTTGTAATCCTGCTTCTGGGTATGCATCGAATGGATGGTAGCAAACGCATCAGCGTCAAGCTCCTGCTGCGGGTCAAACCTCTTTTCAAAGTGTCCTAGGACGATGTGGCCGATTTCGTGGAGCAAAATGAACCCGACCCAAGGTGCCATTTCTTCTCCGAGAGGCTCGAAGGGTCCGCTGCCAACGGGTCGAAGAGCTTGAGCTATTTCGGGACAAGTAGCTGTAAGATATTTGTCTATTCGAGGCATCAGCGCATTTGGCGGGAGTCCGGGAACAGGTCTTAGAAATTTTGACGAATCTGCAAAATAGCCACGAATGCACTGAGCGGTCTTAATTTTAATATCTAACTCGCTCAGCCGAACAATCGACAGGTTCATCATCAATCTATAGAGCCCGGTAGAGACTCTTATTACGTATTTTCCATTCTCTTTCGTCGAATAGACACTGTAGTCCGATGTGAAATCGACTTTAACTTCCGTCAACTCGACTGCTGTACGATAAGAGTCGTATCGCGCGATATAGTTTTTGTAGTAGCTGAACAGTGACTCCATCCACGATTGCGCGAAATCATTTTCATCCTTTCGAAACACAACAAACGATTCGCTCCGATCGTCCTCCTGAGATCGGGAGGAGGAAGAGCAAAAAATGAGAAGTACCGAGAAAGCTACTACTCGAAGACTTGAGCCCACGTCATATATTCCTCTAATTCAGCTTTCGTAAGGGCAGGAAATTTTGCCTTAAGCGCGGAATACCTCGCGATTTCAGGCTGATACTTCTGTTTCAAAAGTTCCTCGCGAAACTCAGAAATCCCAAAACATTCCTTCATTTCTTTTGGGTTGGTCGAGGACTTGCACGAGTTGGAGTAGGTCCTTGACGCGACAAGAAACGAATATTCATTTTGCTTATTGTCGATCCCAACCCGCGCCCCGGCGTTGAAAAAACGCTTGATCTTGCCATCGCTGTCGATCTCGATAGCGTTAAACATTGACAATGCTCCAAGCCCGATTCCCAATAGTAAGCAAAGCGCCCCGGGCCGAATCCAGAAAATTCAAATGTCCCCAGCGGCCCAACGCTTAACTTTGCTGTCTTGTTCTTTGAGATCTCGCCCGCCCTCCTTCGCAGCAGCAAAAAGCCCAGCCATATGGCAGTCGCAGCAATTGATAGGACAAAAACGCGCTCGAAAATCCTCATCGCAATTAGCATGTCACTTATCAGCATATGAACCTTCAAAGTTCAGACTCTTGGACAATCCTACCGCAAGGCATTCCAGACTTGCAACCTAGCGACGATCGCCATCACCTAGCAAAATGGGCGTCAAATTTGCGTTGCGTTACGTGCCTTTGGACCTCACCGTGCCTGTTGCTCGAGGCCGACATCATCATCGATGGCAAGCCGCTCGACTTCGCCGATACCGTGACCTATCGCGGCATGATGTTCACCGGCGTGCCGAACGTCGTTTGGGTGTTCGGCTATTTCCGCCCAAGCGCGGCGACAAGCCGGAATGGCAGCACAATCAGGACTACTGGGCGGAAAAGGACGAATTTCCGGCCATCGATCTGAAGGACAAGGCGTTCGTTTACGGCTGAAGCCGGTCACCGGGTGAAGGCTGCATCCCCTTACCCGGCGTCTTCAGGCAGGACGTGCCTCAATCAGATTGAAGCGGCCGGCCGGATAACTCGTGACCAGATCGAAGCCGCTCTGGTCGAGCAATTCGCGGTACTGTCGCTCGGTGCGCTCAAGTCCTCCGGGCCCGCGAAGCATGTTCAGATCGCTCAGCGCCTGCTCTCTGTCCTCGTCCACCATGGATGGCCTCTCCGGCATCAGCCGTTCCACCAGAAGCAGTTTGCCTTCGCCCGGGAGCGCCTTGCGACAGTTTTGCAGGATCGTGACACTGCGCGCATCATCCCAGTCGTGAATGATGCTCTTGAGGATGATCGCATCAGCGATCGCCGGCACGGTCTTGAAGAAATCGCCGGCCACAAATTCCACGCGGTCATCGACACCGATCTGTCTGAGATGCTTGCTCGCGGCCTCGGCACATCTCGGAAGATCGAAAACAGTTCCGCGCAGTTTGCTGTTTTGCTGCGCGATAACGCCGAGCAATTCGCCGGATCCGCCGCCGACGTCCATCAGGTGGCGTATCCCGCTGAAGTCATAGGACTGAAGGACATTCGGTGTGACAAGACGGGTAAGCTCCACCATCGCCACATTGAACTTGTCCACAATCTCAGGCGTCCGGCCCATCAGCTCGAAGCTGTCATCGACGCCTTGCAGTTGCGCTGCGGTCTTGCCGGTCATGATGGATTCAAGCATTCCGCTCCAGGATTTTGAAATCAGTTCGGTCTCAAGGATTGCCCAGCCCTTGACCGAATGTTTCGCGGAGCTATCGAGGCAGGCACCCATATCCGTCAACGCATAGCGATCTTCGCCGCTGCGCGAACAGATGCCGATGGTGGAAAGCGCGGTAAGCAGGCGTCCGAGCGAACGCTCATCCGCCCCGGTTGCCTTGGCGAGCTTGCCGACCGTCTGCGGTCCGTAGCTCAACAACTCGGCGAGCCCGAGTCTGGCCGCGACATAGATCACCGCCGTAACACGTTGCGACTGGATCAAATCGAAAAGCCTGAGGGCCGATACTTGAGATGACATCGCGCCTCCTGTTGTCGTGATTGTTGATCTCCCTGCGGACTTGCGCGCTTGACCCATCAAGCGTGGCGCCTAACCGGGATGAATGAAATGAACCAACTCACAAAACTCATGTATACTATAAAGGTATTTTGATACCTCAACTTGCGGTAAATTTGCCAGACGATCGCGATTATTGTATACAAACTGCACCCAAAACGAAGGAGGTGCAGCCATGCCGTCCTCATTCCCCCTCAATGCCTGGTACGCCGCTGCCTGGGACGTCGACATCAAGCATGCACTGTTTCCGCGCACGATCTGCGGCAAGCATGTCGTGATGTACCGCCAGTCCAACGGGCGGGTCTGCGCGCTGGAGGACGCCTGCTGGCACCGCCTGGTGCCGCTCTCGAAGGGACGGCTCGACGGCGATACCGTCGTCTGCGGCTATCACGGGCTGAAATTCAATGCGCAGGGCCGCTGCACCTACATGCCCTCGCAGGAGACCATCAACCCGTCCGCCTGCGTGCGTTCCTATCCCGTGGTTGAGCGCCATCGTTTCATCTGGCTGTGGATGGGCGATCCGGCGCTGGCCGATCCGGCGCTGGTGCCCGACATGCACTGGAACGACGACCCGGCCTGGGCGGGCGACGGCAAGACCATTCACGTCAAATGCGATTACCGCCTCGTCGTCGATAATCTGATGGACCTGACCCACGAAACCTTCGTGCATGGCTCCAGCATCGGCAATGATCACGTGGCCGAAGCCCCGTTCGACGTCACCCATGGCGACAAGACGGTCACCGTGACGCGCTGGATGAAGGGCATCGACGCGCCGCCGTTCTGGGCCGCGCAGTTGCAGAAGCCGGGCCCGGTCGACCGCTGGCAGATCATCCATTTCCAGGCGCCCGGCACCGTCAACATCGACGTCGGCGTGGCGCCCGTCGGCACCGGCGCGCCGGAAGGCGACCGCTCGCAGGGCGTCAACGGCTTTGTGCTCAACACCATGACGCCGGAGACCGACACCACCTGTCATTATTTCTGGGCCTTCGTCCGCAATTACCGGACGACCGAACAGAAACTGACCACCGAAATTCGCGAAGGCGTGTCGAACATCTTCCACGAGGATGAAATCATCCTCGAAGCGCAGCAGCGCGCGATGGACGAGAATCCAGACCGCACGTTCTACAATCTCAACATCGATGCGGGGGCGATGTGGGCGCGGCGCGTGATCGACCGGATGGTGGCGCGCGAGAGCGCACCGCAGGCCATGCAAGCTGCGGAGTGAGGAAATGAGCGAACGCGACGCCGAACGTTCCGTGTCGCAGACCGTGCGGGCGCAGCTCGCGCTGCGCGACATGATCCTGTCCGGGCGGCTGCGCCCGGGCGAACGCATCTCCGAATTGCAGGCGGTCGACATCACCGGCGTTTCGCGGACCCCGGTGCGGCTGGCGCTGGTCCGGCTGGAGGATGAAGGCCTGCTGCAGGCGATCCCGTCCGGCGGCTTCATGGTGAAAGCGTTCACCGAGCGCGACATTCTGGATTCGATCGAGCTGCGCGGCACGCTGGAGGGCCTCGCCGCGCGCTTTGCGGCCGAGCGCGGCGTCAGCGCGCGTAGCCTTGAGCCGCTCAAGGAGTGCCTTGCCGATCTCGACCAACTGGTTCGGCAGGATCCGATTTCGGTCGAAGCCTTTTCCGCCTATGTGACGATGAACGCGCGGTTTCACGCGCTGCTGAACGAATTGTCCGCCAGCGCGCCGCTGATCCGGGAAATCGACCGCGTCTCGGCGCTGCCGTTCGCTTCGCCAAGCGCGTTCGTGATGGCGCAGTCGGCGCTGCCGGAAGCGCACCAGATCCTGCTGATCGGGCAGGATCATCACCGCGTGGTGGTCGATGCGATCGAGAACCGCGAGGGCGCGCGGGCCGAAGCCGTGATGCGCGAACATTCCCGCCTCGCCGCGCGCAACCTGCGGCTCGCGATCCGGAACCGCACGCATCTCGATTTGCTGCCCGCGCTCGCCCTTTTGAAATCGCCAGTCGAATAGAGATAGCCCATGCGTTTTGCCGAGCAATGGAGCTGGTGCACCGTCGAATCGATCCGCGACGTGACGCCGACGATCCGCGAGTTCCGCCTGCGTCCTGAAAGCGGCCGACTAGCGCCCTACCCGGCAGGCAGCCATATCGGCGTCTCCGTGCTGATCGACGGACAGCCGGCGCGGCGCTCCTATTCGCTGGTGGAGAACGACGACGCCGGCACTTATCGCATCGCGGTGCGGCTGGCGCCGGATAGCCGCGGCGGCTCGCGCGGCATGTGGAATTTGCGGGCTGGCGCGCGGATCGAGATCTGCAACCCGAGCTCGCTGCTGGAGATCGATTGGACGCGGCGAAATTATTGCCTGATCGCCGGCGGCATCGGCATCACGCCGATGACAGGCATCGCAGCCGCACTCCGCCGCAGGCATATCGACGCCCCGCTGCATTATGCCGTGAAATCGCGCGGCGACGCGGCCTTCTTGGACGAACTGACGACGCTGCTCGGCGACCGGCTGAACGTCTACGCCTCCGATGTAGGCGCGCGGATCGATCTCGAAGCCACTTTCCGCGCCTTGGCGAGCGACGCCATCGCCGTCATTTGCGGGCCGATGCGGATGCTGGAGGCGGCGCGGCGCGCCTGGAACGAGGCAGGTAGAGCGCCCGCCGACCTCCGCTATGAGACCTTCGGCTCCAGCGGCTTGATGCCGACGGCGGAATTCCGGGTGCGGCTGAAGGATACGGACACCGAACTGGTGGTGCCGCAGAACAGCTCGATGCTCGACGCGCTGAACGGCGCCGGCTTCGAGGTGATATCGGACTGCCAGCGCGGGGAGTGCGGCGTCTGCGCCGTGGATGTCGTGGCCGTCGAGGGCGAGATCGATCATCGCGACGTGTTCTTCAGCGATCAGCAGAAGCAGGACAACCGCAAGATCTGCCCCTGCGTGTCGCGCGCGATCGGTGTCGTGACCATCGATACGCTGTACCGGGCTGAGGCTGTCTAGTTTAGCGCTCGGACAGGCGGATTATCTGGCGCCCGCTATTCATCGCCTTGAGATTGTTGACGTACTCTTCTGGGCGCTGCCAGCGGTGAGGAACTTTCAATCCCATGAAATCCGCGATGTCACCGATAAACGCAGTGCAATTGGTTGTTTCGGCGTTCCAGACCGGTGAACTCGCCTGTAATTTCTTGATGTAGGCGAAAACCCTTTTTGCGTCCGGCTCGTTCAAGTAAACTCGATAACTAGCGGTCAGGTACTGCGGATCAAGATCGCCATAGCTTGCCGTGGTCTCGGACGGCACCCACATCAAATGACCAAGGACATAAGCTGCGTTGTCTCCCGCAGGGGTAAGGCCTGCGACTTCAACTGCTCGCTCGCTTGTCTTCCCAAACCAGACGAAAGCGTGTCCCCAGCTCGCCGCCGTCCTGGCTCTGAAATCAACGTAGTACGGGCCCTTTGCTGATCCCGATCCCGGCTTTCGAGTCGACTGCGGCGCCGATTTGGATTCAATGGGCGCCGCCTCACTGGAAACAAGCGCGCTCGCAGCGGCGGCGCGCTTGTGGAGCTCCCGTTTCTGGGGAATGAAACGTTCCGAGCGGGCGCGAGTGTCAATCTCGCGTGCCGAAGCTGATTGGATGTTGCACTGGAGCAGGACAGCGAGTGCGAATCCCGCAAGCAAGCATATTCCCAACCTCTTCGGCCGATTTGCCACGCTTCGCCCTTCAACTGTCGACGATAAAGGTCAGATTCCGCGAGACCTTAAATCAATACCGCGCATAGGGCCGCGGCGGCGCGACAGGCGTCTTGCCGATTGGGGTCTTCCCGATTGGGGTCTTGCCAATCGGCATCTTGCCGATTTGGGCCGTCTGATAGACGGGCTGTCGGCGCGGAATGTCGGCAGCACCAGCGGCAGTCACCACGGCAAGCGTTGCACCGACAACAATCACAGTCTTCATCACGGTACTTTTCCTCCAGGTTAGAAGAAACAAGGCAGCAAACTGCTGCGGCGTTCTCCTCAGACCCGCCGTGAGCATGAGCGTCGGAATACGTCGACAGTGCGGCAGATCAGACACGTTCGAGGGATAGGTCTACAGTGCGGCATATATGAGACATGTTGGAACCTCGACCCTATTGGGTCGATGGTGCGATAGCCGAACGCCATTGTCGCGCCAATCCATCCGATGGCGACGCCAAGGCGATATTGACAACGGGCCTACGTTGTTCGGCTTTGGGCAAACTCGGAAGTCCGGAGGTGATCGGCAATAGAGTAACGGAGGCTGCCATGTGGGCAGCCTCTCTCCATGCCTTGAAGCTATCTCCACGTCGCCGCCTGCCCCCGTCATGGGGACTCATCCCAACGTGGAGATGAAACGACAGGGCTCACGCCCATCCCGAACTCACGTGTGGGCTTCCGATCGGTCCTCAACAACCGTTGTGCGGCCTCGGCGTTTGTGGCGCAGCGCTCGAGCCAGCGAGCCACGAGAAAATCAACCCGCGCGGCAAATCGCCGTTGAGCCGCTGCCAGCAAAGGCCTCGCTCCCAAGCTCTGATTGGATGGTCTTTTGACGTCGTTGCGGGCGTTCATCTTGCCCTCCTGCCGGTTCGGCGGAGGGAGCGGCCCTGCGCCGAGAGTTACACTCTTGCTTTGCGGATCAGCCCCGCTTCGAGCTGAAAGTTCGGGCCCCACGTCATCACGGACATGCACGACCAATCGGCCAGCCGAATAAGCGGCCGGACGCGGACGGCAGTCTCTGCGATGTGTGTGCGCGCGTTACGCATTGCGGTCCTCAAGAGTGCAGGCAATTTCACCCGCGACGAATGTCACGATCTAAACGCAGAGAAAATTCGGCGCGTCAATGTTTTATGCGCACGAGGTGCGGGATTTGTTGCGCGCTAGTAATTTTCGAACGCTAGCGGAGCCGACTGGGTTCGAAAATTTCAGGCTATTGTCCGTTGGGCGGAAGTGGCGGTTTACTTCGCCATGTCCGGTCTACCCCCGGGAAGCACACACCAATCGGACGGATCGGCGTGTCCAGTTGGGGGTCATTAGCTGAACCTACAGCCCATCTCCGGACTTCCGTTCTGCCCGCGAGAGCAGACGTTGCCCATCGTGATCGTCATGCCGGCGATGGGCCAGGAGCGGACAGTTAATGAGGCCTCAGCACCCCTTGTCGCGCCAAGTTTTGTCGTCGATCCGCAGTGGATCGCTGTCAAGTCCGCTCATCGGCACTAGAAAAGTAGAGAAGCGCCGCAACAGAGCTGATCACTAACGCCGCGCCCGTTAAGCTCAGCATCGTAATACGTTCGCCAAGGATCCATGCTCCTAGCATGAGCGCGACGACTGGATTGACGAAGGTGTAAGTGGCGACAACCGGGGCGGACATGCGATCGAGCAGCCACAGGTAGGCTGTGTTCCCGACGACGCTACCGAGGAGCGCCAGATAGAGCATACCGCCGAGTGATACGATTGAGACCTGGCGCGGCGAGAAGTCGATCCATTCGCCGACCAAATGACTCAGCATCAACAGGCCGACGCTACCGCAGATAAGCTGCATGCCAGCAAGATCATGGGGCGGAATATGGGCTGCGCGCCTTTGCACGTACACGCTGCCGAGTGCCCAGGACAGAGAGGATACCAGAAGCAAAAGAATCACACCGATCGGCAGCGAATTGTGCGTATTCGATGTTTCATTCCATGCGATTACTGCAACGCCGGCCAAGCCGGGCACAAGCGCTAAGAGTCTTCTTAAAGCTTCGCTTTGACCAGTTGATACGTTGACAAGCACGATCCAGAACGGAATCGTCGCCAAAAAGATGGCCGATAACCCCGAAGGGACATAACGCTGGGCATATGCGAGGGTCCCGTGACATCCGATGAAGAGGAGCGCGCCACTGATTGCAGCGTGCCACCAATCTTCCCGCGATCGTGGAGTCAATCTCCTCAATTGCGAGAAGCCAAGCAATACAGCGCCACCAAGAATGGAGCGCGCTCCAATCAGAAGCAAAGGAGGGATTGACTGCAAGCCTAGCGCGATTGCTAGATATGTTCCCCCCCATAATAGATAGATGGCGCCGAATGCGCCTATTAATTGGGCTCGGCGTGTGCCTATCGACATAGATGCCCTCTTGCTGTTGACAATCAAGACAACAGCATGCCAACACATCGACAAGCGACGAGGTTTCCGTTGCTGATAAAGGCTCGCCCCGAGGTGAAATGTCTTCTCCGGGTCACGAGCGGCAATCCTCTAACTGATCGTAGGATTTCCGCCTCTCCGTCCGAAGCGAAAATCTGCGCCTTTGTGAGTCCACGCCCCTAGAAGAATTCGTCGAGGAACGCCGCCGCTTCATCCGAGATGCCGGCGATCTTGTTCGTTGCCTGACGATAGAACTTGAAATTGAGCTCGGTCCCGGGTTGGCCGTCATTCCAGTCGGTGAAATGCTCGAGCTCGCTCCGCCCCAGCGGCCGCTTCGCGAGCGCGGTGCGTCGGATGGTGACGCTCACGCGCGGTGTTTGCCTGGTGATGCCGCGCTTCCTGGCGATCGCTTCAGCCGAAACCACAACGCCGCGCGCGATAAGGCCCTGCCCGCCCTCGTTCTCGCTCGCGAACACGAAAACCGTGTCGCCTTCGGCGATATGCTTGCCGCCATACATGGTCTTTTGCGCTGTCAACGCGAACGTCTTCGGCCGCAGATCGGAAACCTCGGCCTTGATCGCGAACGCCATGCTCCTCGTGCCAATGCTAGGCCGACACCGGGAATCTGACGGCTTCCAGCGCGGTTTTGCCGCGGATCATGTCGGAGGCCTTGTCGGCGATCATCAGCGTCGAGGCATTGAGATTGGCCGAGATCATGCGCGGCATGATCGAGGCATCGACCACGCGCAGGCCCTGCAGTCCGTGCACGCGCAACTGGTCGTCGACCACGGCCCATTTGGCATCCGCCGGTCCCATGCGGCAGGTGCAGCCGGGGTGGAATGTGGTCGTGCCGCGCTCGGTGGCGGCCGCCAGGAATTCGTCGTCGCTCTGCACCTTGGGTCCGGGGAAATCCTCATAGGCGTAGTATGGCGCGAGCGGCTTGGACGCGAGCAGCCGGCGCGCCAGTTTCATGCCGGCGACGACGACGCGGCGGTCGATCTCTTCCACCAGATAATTGGTCTGGATGATCGGCGGCGCGAACGGATCGGCGGAGCGGATGCGGACATAGCCGCGGCTCTCCGGGCGCTGCTGCCATGAGGCAACCGTCATGCCGGGCTCGTCCTCGAGCTGGCCCTGCACGCCTTCCTTGTAGCTCGCCGGCGTAAAGGTGAGCTGCAGGTCGGAGCTTTCGGTGGTCTCGCCCGAGTGCCAGAAGCAATAGACCATGGTCGGCGACAGCGACAGCAGGCCGCGCCGCGTCGTGGCCCATTTCAGCGCCTCGACCCAGAGGCTCAAGCCGCGCCGGAGTTCGTTGATGGTCCTGATGTTCTTGACGCGCGCGACCGAGCGCGGCGCGTAATGATCCTGCAGGCCTTCACCGACGCCCAGCAGCGCGTGACGAACCTCGATCCCGTGCGATTGCAGTAGTTCGGGCGAGCCGACGCCGGACAATTGCAGCACCTGCGGCGAGTTATAGGCGCCGCCGGAAAGAATGACTTCCTTGTTGGCGCGCACCTCGACGGGCGTGCCTCCCTTGCCGCCCCGGAGATAACGCACGCCGACCGCGCGCTTGCCCTCGAAAATGAGGTTGGTGACATGCGCATGCGTCCGCACATCGACATTCGGCCGCTTCCGCGCCGGATGCAAAAACGCCTTGGCGGCGCTCATGCGCAGACCGTTCTGGATGGTGCGCTGGCAGTAGGAGACGCCCTCCTGGATCGCGCCGTTGTAATCGGGATTTTTGGGGATCCCGAGGCTGACGGCACCTTCCATGAAGGCCTCGCACAGCGGATCCTGCCAATCCATGGTGGTGACGATAAGACTGCCTTCGCGGCCGCGATAGGTCTCGTCGCATTCGCCGACGCGGCACTCCAGCCGCTTGAAATAGGGCAGTATGTCCGGATAGCCCCAGCCGCGGTTGCCTAGCTGCGCCCAGGTATCGAAATCCTGGCGCTGGCCGCGGTTGTAGATGTGGCCGTTGATCGACGACGAGCCGCCCAGCGTCTTGCCGCGCGGCGCGTAGATGCTGCGCCCGCCGGTCCATGGGCCCGGTTCCTGCTGATAGGCCCAGTTGACGCTCTTCATGTGGAACGTCTTGATGAAGCCGGCGGGCAGATGGATGTAGGGATGCCAGTCCTTGCCACCCGCTTCTAGCACGCAGACGCGGCTGGAAGAATCTTCGCTGAGCCGGTTGGCGAGCACGCTTCCCGCGGAGCCCGCGCCGATAATCACATAATCGAACGTTTCCATCGTCTCTTTTCTGGCGCGGCTTAGTTACCGCGGCTTATCGTTGAGTTGATAATTGAGATGCGCCTTCACCGTCGGCCATTCGCTGGCAATGATGCTGTAAACCACGGTGTCGCGCAATGTCCCGTTCGGCGCGATCTGATGGCTGCGCAGGATGCCGTCCAGCTTGGCGCCCAGGCGCTCGATGCCGCGCCGGCTCTGGTGATTGAAGAAATGGGTACGGAACTCCACGGCAATGCAATTCAACTTCTCGAACGCGTGCGTCAGCAGCAGCAATTTGCACTGCGTATTGAGCGCGCTGCGCTGCACGCGCTTGGCGTACCAGGTCGAGCCGATCTCGACGCGGCGGTTGGCGGCATCGACGTTCATATAGGTCGTCATGCCTGCAATCTTGCCCTCGGCATCAAACACCGTGAACGGCAGCATCGATCCCGCCGCGAACAGGCCGAGCCGGCGATCGATTTCTTTTTTCATGTTTTCGGCGGTCGGAATGGCGGTGTACCAGAGCTTCCACAGCTCGCCGTCCCTCACCGCTTCCACCAGGCCGTCGATGTGATCGTGCGACAACGGCTCCAGCCGCGCGTGCTCGCCGCGAAGCGTTACCGGTTCAAGAAAGGCCATTCTCTAACTCCGCTCTTTCACCGTCATTGCCTGCGACAAACGCGAAGCGTTTGCGCAAGGGAGCAAAAGCGACGAAGCAATCCGTCTATCCCCTCGTGGCGCAATGGATTGCTTCGCTGCACTCGCAATGACGTGGATGGTTCACTTGTTCAAAAAATTCAGCGCCAGTCCCGGCCGCGCCCAGTCCATCGCAATCAACTCGCCCCTCCCCGACAGTGTGATGTACGCCGTCTTCAACTCCGGCCCGCCGAATGCGATATTGGTGGTGACGCGGTCGCCGGTCGGCACCTGCTCGACCAGCGTGCCGTCAGGCGCGATCACCGAGATGCAGCCCGACACCAGCGTCGCCACGCAGACATTGCCGCTCGCCTCCACCGCCATCGAGTCGAACATCTGGTAGCCACCCAGCCCCGCGATCGGCTTGCCGCGCTCGCCGCGGTAGATCACGTCGCGCGGCTTGATGGTGCCGGGCTCGGATATCTCATAGGCCCACAACCGCGCGGTCGGCGTCTCCGCGATGTACACTGTCTTCTCGTCCGGCGACAGGCCGATGCCGTTGGCGGGCAGCACGCCGTGCACGACCTCCACGACCTCCGTCATGCCCGGCTTGATGTAGTAGAACGCCCCGACATCCATCTCGCGGGCGCGGCGCTTGCCGAGGTCAGAGAACCAGAGGCCGCCGTGCTTGTCGAACACCAGGTCGTTGGGCCCCCGCAGCGCATGCTCGCCGCATTTGGTGACGACAGTCTCGATCTTGCCGCTCTGCAGATCCACGCGCTGGATCGAGCCGCCCTGATAATCATCGGGCTGCGGCCCCGGCATAATCATCTTGCCCGTGGGAATCCAGCTAAAGCCGCCATTGTTGCAGATGTACATCTTGCCGTCGGGGCCGAGCGCTGCGCCATTGGGGCCACCGGGAATTTGCGCGACGACCTCCTTGCGCCCATCAGGATAAACCCGCGTCAGCCGCTTGCCGCGGATTTCGACCAGCACCACCGATCCGTCCGGCATGACAACCGGGCCTTCCGGAAACTCCAGATCGGTGGCGAGAACGCGGATATCGGCCATGAATCCTCCCGGCTTGCTTTTGGCTGCAGGCGGATTTCTGGCTCGGCCCCGCACGCGCAACAATTCGTCGCGGCTGTTATGGCAAAGTCGGTTTGGCTTGCCAAGCAATCACGGGCAATGAAGCGGCGCAGGGCAGCATTGCGGAGACGCTACTCCTTGACCGGCACCCAGATCTCCAGCCCGCCATTGCCGGTGGCGGGATCGAAATTCTCGTCGTAGCGCTCGAAGCTCGGCGCATCTGCCGCCTTCATGCCGGATGCCGGCAGCCAGTGATTCCAGATCGTGTTGACGGTGCGGCGGATCGTCGAGATGTGCTCCGTGTGGGTAAACACCGCATACTTCTGCTCCGGAATCCGCACACGGGCGAACTCGCGCGGCAGATCGGAGAAGTCGGCGACTTCGACGCCGGCGATGTAGTCGAAGCCGGAATCATCGCCATTGCAGCAGACGCCGTAGGCCACCTTGCCGACCCGGTTCGGGATGTCGTCGACTTTCTGGTGAAATTGCTCCCACTGGTTCGGAATGCCGGCGCCGCCGTTCTCATGCGTGCAGCGTTCGCCGATGCCGGCGATGAGCAACGGCTTGGAAGTTTCGAAACACGGCGGCTTGAGAGTATCGAGCAGAGTTGAATCCATCATGATTGGCTCCTGAAGCTTGAGATGATCAAGGCACGTTGCGGCGCGGACCGCTTCGGGCGTGATGCCGAAATGGTCGCGGAACGCGCGGGTGAAAGCTTCGTGAGAGCTGTAGTCCGCATCCAGCGCGAGGCTTAGAATGTCGGGCGCGCCGGCGGCCAGCGCCTGCGCCGCCTTGGTCAGCCTGCGGGCACGCACATAACGCATCACCGAAAGGCCAGTCGCGGCGGCAAACGCCCGCACCAGATGGAAGCGCGAGACGCCAGCAATGCCCGCGATCTCATCGAGCGTCAGCGGCTCGGCGAGATGACTTTCGATGTACCAGAGCGCCTTCTGGGCTGGATTCATGACAGACAGCTCTCATGCGAAGCGTTGGCATTATCGGCGGTTCCGCCGCGCTTCATTTGACAGTCCTTGCTCTTCGATCGTGCCACTGACAAGGTAGGGAACGCTTTCGGAGGTACCATGCTGATCACCAATGTCCGGGCGCACCATATCCGTATTCCCTATGACGCCGGTGTCGCGAGCTTCAAGCAAGGCGCATCCGCCATCTCGGCGCTGGAAATCGTCATGGTGGAAGTTTCGACCGACGCCGGCATCACAGGCTGGGGCGATGCCTTTGCCTATGTCTGCCCGCGAACCAGCTACGCCGCCATCGAGGAAATGATTGCGCCGCAAGCACGGGGACAGGAAGTCCCAGATGCGGCCGGCATTCCCGCCTTCATGGAACAGATCCAGCGCAACCTGCATCTGTTCGGCCGCTATGGCATCACCATGTTTGCGATCTCAGCGTTGGATATTGCGCTGTGGGACCTCGCGGCAAAGGTCAAGGGCGTGCCGTTGTACCGCCTGATCGGCGAAGCCAAGCGCACGCGGATTCCTGCCTATGCGAGCCTGCTGCGGATCGGAAAGCCCGAGCTGATCGCAAGCGAATGCGAGACCGCGCTGCGGCAGGGCTACAAGGCGATCAAGCTGCATGAGACCACAACGCCTGCGGTATATGCCGCGCGGCAGGCGATCGGCGCCGGCATTCCGCTGATGGTCGACATGAACTGTCCGCTGAATGGCGAGGAGGCGATCGCCTTCGCGCATTCCTGCCGCGACGCCGCGCCGCTGTTCCTCGAGGAGCCGGTCTGGCCGCCGGAAGATTTTGCAACGCTGGCCGAGGTGCGAAGCAAGGGCGGGCTCAACGTTGCAGCCGGAGAGAATGCCTGCACGGTTCATCAGTTCAAGCAGATGCTGAAGGCGGGCGCGGTAAGCCATGCGCAACCCTCCGTCATCAAGGTCGGCGGCATCACCGAGTATCTGAAGGTCGTCGACCTCGCCGATGAATTCGGCGTCAGGCTTGCACCGCATTCGCCGTATTTCGGCCCGGGCTTCCTGGCGACGCTGCACTTGATGTCGCTGCGCCACGACGCGAGCTTTGTCGAGGTGTTCTCCATGAAACGCGCCGCCTGCTTGTGGCGCGGCCGCATCGACGTCGATGCCAATGGCAATGTGGAGGTGCCGCAGGGGCCGGGACTCGGTTACGAACCGGATAAGGCCATCATGGAGCAATACCGCGTGGCGTAATCCGCGGGGCAGCCCCTACTTGGTGCCGTCTTTCGGCGTCGCTGCATCCTTCGCAGCAGGCGCGGCATCCTTCGCCGTGGGCGCGGCGGTCTTCTTCGCGTCCTCCGCCACCTTGTTCTGCGCCGCCTGCAACTCGCCGACCAGCTTCTGCAAGCCAATGACCGCGTTCTTCAGCGCCTCGATCTGCCGGTTGGCGGCATCAATTTTCTGCTGATGGTCGGTGGTGAGTTTTGTGATCGTCTTCTGCAGGAAGTCGACATTGCTCTGCAGGCAAGAGGTGCGCCGCTCCATGGTTTTTTCGACGGTGCAGATCTCGATGCCGGGAACGTCCTGCGCGTGGACGCTCGCCGGCAACAAAGCCATCAGCAGCGCGATGGCGACGATCATGATCCTTGGCATCGGAGCAATCATCAAAATCCTCGTTCCACAAGCATCTCACGCGGGGGAACGTCTATCACGGCAATTTGCGCGAAGCAGGGCCCCGTCCCCAGAGATACCATACTGATACCTCATTCAGGCGTTGTGCTTCATCCCGTTAACAGTGGATGGATTTCGCCGCACCTCAGGCCGGTGTGTTTGCCGGTTGCGGCAGTGGAGATTGATTGATGGCAACGCGTGAAAAACGACTGGCGCAGTTCGACGGCAACGGGGAGCCGCCGCCGAACCTGCCGGTGGAAGTTCTTTGCGAGGATCACAGCGGAACCTATCAACTGCCGTTCGCCTGCCGATGGATCGACGGTCAATGGCGCAATGACAGGACCGGCGGCATGGTCGAGGCCACCGTGGTCGGTTGGCGACTGCCGCGGCCGAGATCCGAAAACGCCGCGGAGAGGCCCTGAGCCGTCGCAGATTGCGTCAAAATGCGACGGATGCGCGCGGAACTTTAAGGTTCGGAACAGCTACGGAACGAACCGCGCCCGAATCACTGATTTGGTGCCGTACGCTCCTGTTCACGGCTAGATGTCGGGCGCCATCCCAGCCGGCGCACCACATAAAGGACCACGGCAATCGGTCGCAGCCAGCGGCCGACGACAAAGGTTAATTCCTCGGCGGATGACATGGCGGTCAGCTCCACGGCGTGGGCGGCGGCACCTTGTCGATCGCAGGAGGGACGTCGACGGTCTTGAAGTCGGCGGGGCTGACGATCTCGAGGTACTCCATGTCCTTCGAGTAATCGTACAGGTAATGCGTGATGCCCGGCCGCTGATGCACGACATCGCCGGCCTGCACCAGGGTCGACTTGTCCTCATACATGAAGCGCGCCCAGCCCTTGGTCATGATCACGATCTGGAATTCGCATTCGTGCTTGTGCCAGCCGGTGCCCTCTTCAGGCGGCAAGTCGG
The DNA here is from genome assembly GCF_036924575.1 of Bradyrhizobium sp. AZCC 1577. Classification (NCBI taxonomy): domain Bacteria; kingdom Pseudomonadati; phylum Pseudomonadota; class Alphaproteobacteria; order Hyphomicrobiales; family Nitrobacteraceae; genus Bradyrhizobium; species Bradyrhizobium sp. AZCC 1577. The sequence continues at coordinate 2,408,206 of NZ_JAZHRQ010000001.1, read as the reverse complement.
GGTTGGCCTTGACCAGGTGGCAAATCACCTGCCCGCCGGTGGCATCGGCAATGCCGAGATCGCGGTACAGGAAGAAGTCGCGCAGACCTCCGCCCTTGAACTCGGTCTCGCCGGGTTTGACGTGAGAGAATTTACTGACGATGGCCTGCTGGTTCATGGAAACCTCCACGGTTCGCGTTTACGGGACCGCGACAGGCGAAGAGCGTCCAAATTTTCGGCAGCGTCGCATCGTCGCGTTCACGGCTGCATGTTGCTATGCGAAATCCACGCCAGTCGCGCTGCAATGCAGCGATTTGGCCGACATCGGTGCAGCGAACCGCTTGGCCGGAGGCAGAAATCCGGTTTCGGCAGCGTGCGAAAAATGGCGAAAGGGTCGGCCGCACACAGATCACGACCGATACCGGCTTGAGCAAGCCTGCCCGTTTCCTGAGCCCCCTCAGGCGGCCATGGCCGCGCCAGGCCTGCCTAATATTCGACCTCGAGTTCCTCGATATCAGCCGGCTCGGCCTTGGCGGCCTCGATCCATTCCTGCATCTCTGGCATCGCCATGATGGTACTGGCGTAGGCCGCGAGGACGGGCTCGAGCTGGACGTCATAGGTCATGAAACGGGTCACGACGGGCGCGTACATGGCGTCCGCCATGGTGCGCTCGCCGAACAGGAACGGCCCGCCTGATTCCGCAAGGCATTCGCGCCAGATGGTGCAGACCCGGTCGATATCGGCCTGCGCGCGCGACCAGATCTTGAAGCCGGGGAAATAGCCCTTCAGGTTGACCGGCAGCGAGGCACGCAGGGTGGTGAAGCCGGAATGGATTTCACCGCAGATCGAGCGGCAATGCGCGCGCCGGATCCGGTCGGCCGGCAGCAGGCCGGCGTCCGGCATGGTCTCGTTGAGATATTCCGCGATCGCCAGCGTATCCCAGATGGTGGCGCCCTCATGGCGCAGGCACGGCACCAGGATCGACGACGACAGCAGCAGGATTTCGGCCCGCGCCGAGGCATCGTCGGGAGCGGTGATGACCTCCTCGAATTCGAGACCTGAGAATTTCGCGAGCAGCCAGCCGCGCAGCGACCAGGACGAATAATTCTTGCTGGAGATGGTCAGTGTCGTCGTCGCCATATGGCCTTCCCTCGAATCCCCAAAACGCCTTTGCCGGGCAAGGGCGGCCGACCGCGGCGCCGCCCAATGCCTGTGCGCCGGGCATTTGCGCAGCAAACCACGTGCCAGTTTTAGAGGCGGCCGGGCCCGCTGTGGCGTCGATATTGCATGGCGTTATGGGACAGGGGCTGTGTGAATGATGTCAATGATGTACCAAGCCTATCAGAACCACATGGACCTGACGTCGCCATGGCGGACCGGGGCGGCAGCGGCGCTCAGATATCTCAACCTGGTGCCGCAGGGCGTCTCCGACAAATTGTTCGGCCGGCTGGCCGCTTCGCTCGAACTGATCTCGCGCTCCTCCCTCACCTATCACCGGCCAGCCTATGGCATCGACAGGGTACTGGTCGGCAATCAGGAGCTGGAGGTAACCGAGGAAGTCACCTTCGCCACCCCATTCGGCTCGCTGCTGCACTTCAAGAAGGAGCTTGCGCCGGAGCAGCCGCGGCTGTTGCTGGTGGCGCCGATGTCCGGCCATTTCGCGACGCTATTGCGCGGTACCGTGAAGACACTGCTGCAGGACCACGACGTCTACATCACCGACTGGCACAATCCGCGCGACATTCCGCTTCGTGCCGGCCGGTTCGGGCTCGAGGATTACACCGATCACCTGATCACCTTCCTGGACAAGATCGGTCCGCGTGCGCACATGGTGGCGATCTGCCAGCCGTCGGTCTCGGCGCTGGCTGCGGCTGCCGTGATGTCGGAGGATAATCACCCCGCCCGCCCGGCTACACTGACCCTGATGGCCGGGCCGATCGACACGCGGATCCAGCCGACCAAGGTCAATGAATTCGCCAAGAGCAAGCCGATCAACTGGTTTGAAAAGAACCTCATCAATTACGTGCCGGTGCAGTGCAAGGGCGCGTTCCGAAAAGTCTATCCCGGCTTCGTGCAGCTCACCGCCTTCGTATCGATGAATCTGGAGCGCCACATCAAGCAGCACATCGACCTCGCCAATCATCTCGCCAGGGGCGAAAAGGAAAAGGCCGCGATCATCAAGACCTTCTACGACGAATATTTTGCGGTCATGGACCTGCCCGCCGAATTCTATATCGAGACTGTTCGCGACGTGTTTCAGGAGCATCTGTTGCCGCAGGGCAAACTGATGCATCGCGGCCGGCCGGTCAGCCCGGCCGCGATCAGGCGCATGGGCCTGATGACGGTCGAGGGCGAAAAGGACGATATCTGTTCGATCGGCCAGACGCTGGCGGCACAAGACCTCTGCACCGGCGTGCGCGCCTATCGCAAGGTGCACCACATGCAGGCCGGCGTCGGCCACTACGGCGTGTTCTCCGGCAAGCGCTGGAACAACGAGATCTATCCGCTGCTGCGGGACTTTGTGCATCTGAATTCGTGAGGGCTGGCGCACCGCTCTCTCCACGTCATTGCGAGGAGCAAAGCGACGAAGCAATCCATTGGCTCCTCGTGCGCCGAGAGATGGATTGCTTCGGTTCGCTCGCAATGACGGAGTGGCGGGTCTAGCCGTCCTCCCTCTCGCGCGCTAGCATTTGCCAAGGTCGACCGCTCAAGAGTCGTCCCAGGAGGATTTCATGATGCGGCTTTCAAAAACACTTCGCACACTCGCGCTCGCCACTCTCAGCGCACTCCTGCTGTCCGTCACAGCCACGGCTGCCGAGGTGCACGTGATGATCTCGGGCGGACTGTCGGCCGCCTACAAGGCGCTAGTTCCGGAATTCGAGCGCAGCACCGGCCACAAGGTACTGACGGCCTACGGGCCATCGATGGGTACGACCACGAATGCTATCCCGGTACGGCTGGAGCGAGGCGAACCGGCGGACGTCCTCATCATGGTCGGTTATGCACTCGACGATCTCGCCAAGAAAGGCAAGGTGACTGCCGGCACCAAAGTCGATCTCGTCAAGTCGCCGATCGGGGTTGCCGTCAAGTCAGGCACGCCGAAGCCGGACATCTCTACGGCGGATGCGCTCAAGCGCGCGCTGCTTGCGGTGAAGACGGTCGCCTATTCCGACAGCGCCAGCGGCGTCTACGTCTCGACCGAGATGTTCGACAAGCTTGGCATCAAAGAAGCCATGCAGGGCAAGGCGCGAAAAATTCCGGCAACCCCGGTCGGTGAAATCGTCGCCCATGGCGAGGCTGAGATCGGCTTCCAACAGATGAGCGAATTGAAGCCCGTGGAAGGCATCGAGATCGTCGGCCCGCTGCCGGACGAGCTGCAGAAGATCACGGTGTTTTCCGCAGGGATCGCCAGCGTCTCGAAGGAGCCCGACGCTGGCAAGGCGCTGATCAAGTTCCTCGCCTCACCCGCCGCGCGCCCCGAGATCGTCAAGAGTGGCATGGACCCGATTCCGGCGGGCGCGACGAACTAAAGCCCCGCAGGGCCTGGACACAAAATCGCGAAAACAACCCCATGCAAAGTAGGTTTGCGCCCCCACGAAAAGCCAGACGCGGACGGGGCGCCCTACCGATGCCCACCGTGCTGCATGGCGAGCAGCACGATCACGGCGAGCGCCAGCACGACCGTCGTGCTCTTCCAGAACAAGAGCGGATTGCGCTCGATCAGCGGCGTCCGTGACGTCGAGAGATAGTTGGCATTGGGATGGCGCAGGTCGAACAAGAATTCCGAAAAACTGTCGTAACGCTTGTAGGGATTGGAGTGCACCGCCTTTTCCAGCGTGCCGTCGATCCATTGCGGCAACTCGCGGTCGCCATGCGACGCCGGGCGGTAGACCAGCTTGTTGAATTGCGACCTGGTCCGCGCCTTTGCGATCTGCGCGCCGTAGGGCAGTTTTCCGGTCAGCATCTGGTAGGTGATGACGCCGAGTGAAAACAGGTCCGAGCGCGTCGTCGCCGGCTCGCCGAGGAAATATTCGGGGGCGGTGTATTGCTGGGTGCCGAGAATGTCATTGCGGATGCCGGAGGGCTCGCCCTCGACGACGCCAGTGATTTTCGTCGAACCAAAATCTATGATCTTCACGGTGCCCGTAGCATCGATCATGATGTTGTCGGGCCTGACGTCCTGGTGCAGCATCTCCTTGCGGTGGAAGGCGCGCAAGCCTTTGGCGATCTGCTCGACGATGCCGCGCACGGTCTCCAGGCTCGGCTTCGGATTGTCGATCATCCATTGCGTCAGCGTCTGACCGTCGATGTACTCGGTCGCGACATACAGGAAATTGCGCTTGCGCTGCAGCAGGCAGGGTTTCAGCACGTGCGGGCTGTCGATCCGCCGCGCCACCCACTCCTCCATCATGAACCGCTTCAGGTAAGCGGGATCGTCGCGCAAGTCGATCGACGGAATCTTGATGGTGACCACCGCGTCGGTTTCAATGTCGACGGCGAGATAGATATGGCTGCGGCTGGAGCCGTGCAGTTCGCGGACGATCCGGTAGCCGTCGAACACGGTGCGCGCCTCCAGAAGCGGCGGCAGCGGCAGTTCATGCGGCTGCGCGAACACTTCGCTGGCGGCGCCGTCGGGCACCTCATCGACGCGGACGATCTGGACGGTGAGATTGTCCTTGCTGCCAGCTTCAAAAGCCTGGTCGACAATCCCCTTGGCGGCCGCATCGAGATCGGCGCCGCCTTCATTCACCGCCTTTGCCATGCGACGGGCGCTAAGATGCTCGTAGATGCCGTCGGTCACGAGCACAAAGACGTCGCTCGGCTCGAGCCGCAGCATCTGGTAGTCGATCTCGATTTGCGGATTTACGCCGAGCGCCCGGCCAAGATAGCTCTGCTGCGACGAAATGACGATGCGGTGGTCGTTGGTCAGTTGCTCCAGCGTGTTGCCGGAGAGGCGATAGATGCGGGAATCGCCGATATGAAAGAGATGCGCCGTGGTCGACTTGATGACCATGGCGGAGAGCGTACAGACGTAACCGCGGTCCTTGTCATAGGCATACTGGCTGCGCGTCTGCGAATGCAGCCAGGAATTGGTCGCCTCCAGCACGCGCTGCGCCGAGGTGCGCACCGACCAGGATTCCGAGGTGCAGTAATAGTCGGTCAAAAACCCCTTGACCGCCGATTCCGCGGCGACCCGGCTGACCTTGCTCGTGCTGATGCCGTCGGCCAGCACGATGGAAATGCCCTTGAGGCTGAGCAGCGGCTCGTCCGGGATCAGGACGCCATGGAAATCCTGGTTGGTTTCCTTGAGGCCCTTATCGGAAAATTGTCCGACCGATATTTTCAGCTCGCGCGGCATTCCCGGCTTTCACGACAATGGGCCTCTCCCCTGACGAGGAGAGGCCCATCCTCGTCTTAAGATCAAGCGGCAATGCGCGAGGACGGCCGCGAAGATGCCGCAGCCGACGCGCTGCGCGACGGACCGGTCTTCACGTGAGTGGCGTAAAGTGTCAGCCCGGTGAAAGCGAGACCACCAACGAGGTTGCCGACCACGGTCGGGATCTCGTTCCAGACGATGTAGTCCCACCAGGTGAACTTGCCGCCGAGCAGCAGGCCCGACGGGAACAGGAACATGTTCACGATGGAATGCTCGAAGGTCATGAAGAAGAACAGCATGATCGGCATCCACATCGCGATCACCTTGCCGCTGACGTGGGTGGATATCATCGCGCCGACGACACCGGCCGAGACCATCCAGTTGCAGAGCATGCCGCGGATGAACAACGTCAGCATGCCGGCCGCGCCATGGTTGGCATAGCCGACGGTGCGGCTCTCGCCGATCGTGCCGATCACCTGTCCGACCTTGTCCGGCGGCTGCGACCAGCCGAAGGTGAACACGATCGCCATCATCACGGCGACCGTGAAGGCGCCGGCGAAATTGCCGATGAAGACGAGGCCCCAGTTGCGCAGCACGCCGCCAAGCGTCACGCCAGGGCGCTTGTCGATCAGTGCCAACGGCGCCAGCACGAACACGCCGGTGAGCAGGTCGAAGCCGAGCAGATACAGCATGCAGAAGCCGACCGGAAACAGCGCGGCGCCGACGATCGGCACGCCGGTCTGCACGTTGATGGTGATCGCAAACGCCGCGGCAAGCGCAAGGATCGCTCCGGCCATGTAGGCGCGGATGACCGTATCGCGCGTCGACATGAAGATCTTGGATTCTCCGGCGTCGACCATCTTGGTCACGAATTCCGAAGGCGCGAGATAGGCCATTCCAGTTCCCCTTTCGAGACAACGTTGAAGCGCGCCGGATGCTGCGCAGCCGTGCACCGATTGAATGAAAAATCTTGCCGTCCTCGTGCGCGACAGATCCCGCGCCGCCTTTGAGCGGCACAGAACGACGCAGGTCACGCCCGATCAGGAACGGAGGATGCGCGAGCTATCGTGAGGTGGTCCCGAAGACTGCTCGAAGCGCCTCACATGAGGCCGCTTGATCCCAACGCCTTCGGCCAACGCTGGCCTTGGCAATCCGAACGGACGGCAGTCGTCATTGACTGAGACAGGATTAAGCAATCGATGTGCCAACCCGAAATCGGGCCGCAGGCTCAAAAAGGCGCGTATTTCTACGTGGTTATGGCCCTATCGCGCGGGATCCGGACGAGAACAGATGCCTTGTATTTGTGCAATTGCACAGATGTTAGCGCCTGCCGGCTGCTCTCTCTGTCATTGCGAGCGGAGCGAAGCAATCCATGGCACAGCATAACGGATGGATGGATTGCTTCGTCGCTTCGCTCCTCGCAATGACGAACTACTTCGTCTGCGTCCGGATCGGCCGATCTTGCAGGCCGTTATTGTCGTAGGCCTTGCGCAGCGTGCCGTTGGAGATCGCTTCGTTCAGGAACTCTACCGCAAACGCCAGCGACAGCGGATGATTGGGCGGCACCGCCACCGCCGTCACGGTCTGCTTGAAGGTTTCATCCAGCACGCGCGTGCCCGGAATCCTCTTTGCCATCGCGTTGAGCTGATCGCGCGACAGCGCGAACGCATCGATCTCGCCATTCTTGAGCAGGCCGAAGATTTCGTCATAGGTCTGGTAGCCCGTGACCTCAGCGTTCTTCAAATGCGCGATCGCGCCGCGCATCGTGGTCGTGTTGTTGACCGCCGCGACCTTGATCCCGGGTTGATCGAGTGTCGCGAAATTCGTGACTGTCGAGCCAGGCTTGACGATGTAGGTCGCATCCGACACCTCATAGATCGGTCCGAACGACATCCTGCCCTCACGTTCCGGATCCTTCGGCAGGAAGGTGATGTCCCAGGCGCCCTTCGACGCCGCATCGACGATCTGCCCGGAATTGTTGTGCGCGACATATTCGACGGGGACGCCGAGTTGCTCCGCCATCGCCTTGCCGAGATCGACCGGCACGCCGGCATAACCGGTCTCTGTCCTGGTCGACCAGAACGCGCCGCCGGCCGGACTGATCGCGATCGCCACCCGCAGCTTGCCGGTCGGCGCAATCTCATCCTTCAAGGCATCGGCTGTAGCGGGCATCGTCATCATCACCGTCAATCCCAGCAAGAGACCGGCCGTTGCCGGCGAGAGTTGATTGAACATCGGTGCTCCTTTCCCAGCCGGCGGCTGGCGTCGCGCTCACCCCTTCACCGATGATCAGCGCTTCTTTTTTGCCGCAGCCGCACCTTTTGGAGCCGCAGCCGGTGTTGCCGGCTCGGCCGTTTCGAACTTGCCGATCGCCATGATCTGGACGCGCGCATTGGCTGATGATGCCGGACGATTGACATCCTGCAACTGTTCCTCGCCTAAACCAAGCGCCTGAAGCCGTTTCGGCGACACCTTGAAGGTGTTCACCAGAACGTCGCGGATCGATTCGGCGCGCCGCTGGCTCAGGATCAGATTGTGGTCGCGCCTTCCGGCGGATTCGACGTGATCGACGATCAGATAGCGGTAGGGCCGCGTCTTCGGATCTGTGAGCGCGTCCGCGATGCTGCCGATGGTCTGATAGGAGGCCGGCCGGATCAGGGAGGAATCCTGGTCGAACACGACGTCGACACGGATTTGCGGCAGCTTCGTCAGTTGCGGCGCGATCGGCGGGCGCTTCTGCGGCTGCGCATCCGCTCTTGCCTTGATGCGGTCGGCAGCCTGCTGGCGCAAGGCAGCCAGGTCGATATCCGACTCGGCTTCGACGGCAAGCTTCTCAATGATGTCCCCGCTCGACATGGCGGTTTGCGCCCGCCCCGCCGTTATCGGCAGGGCAAAGGCGGCCATGGCGCCCAGCACGAGACCGATACCGCACAGCTTTTCTCCCCCAAGCATCAGCGATACCCCGCGGCGCTGATCGCCTTATTGCAGTTCGGGGTCGCCTTCTGGGTGGATTCCAGCAGGCATTGCAGACCCTTGACAGGATCGGTCCGAACCTCGCCGCAGAAGCGGTTCAATTCCCAATTGCACAGTCTCACAAGCGAGGTGCGCGCGGTAATGCGCTGCTGGATGGCGCCGAGGGCCTGGGGATAATCGGTCTTGCACTTCGCCGACACCACATCCTGATTGCGGCCCAGGCACTCCTTCAGGCGCGTCGCGTCGAGATTGACGCCGCGGCAATTGTCATCGATGTCCTTGCCGCAGCTCGCCGCCAACTTGGCCGCGGCCTCCTCGAATTTCATGGTCTGCGCCGTCGCCAGCGAAGGCATAATTATCGCAATGATGAACAGGAAAAGCCGGATTCGGGTCATGCACTCACCTCACACAAGGAGGGTGGCGATGGTCAAGTGTTCTGTTTGAGTTCACGGCCGCACAGCGGAGCTATTGCGCCGCAACAAATCGTCGCGGGTCGCAGGCGCCAGCACCTCCGTTCGTCATGCCGGCCTCGTGCCCGCCTTCCATGACGGAAAGGGTGCATGATCAATTGATTAGTGATGTCACGGCGCGGTTTGCGCGGCCGGTACCTTGATCTCCTGCGGCAGAATGATCGCCGCTACGATCACCAAAAGGCACAGCGCGCCGAATGTCTGCAGCATGGTGACGAAGCCGCCCTTTTCGTAGAGCCACGCCACCAGGCCGACCGAGGCGCCGGCCGCAGTGAAGCCGACGAAGTAGCGCACCGAGTAGGCGCGCGAGCGCCACTCCTCGGTGGTGTACTTGCCGACCATGGCGTCGTTGACGGTAACCTGCCCGAACGCACCCATCACGATGCCGATGGACGCGATGATCAGCGGCAGGTTCGACAGCGTCGCCGCGAAGTACATGAACGGCGCCAGCAAGAACGACAGCGGCAGCATCACGGCCTTCAGCGAATAATGGTCGATCAGCTTGCCTATGGTATATTGCGTCATCGCGCCGAACACATAGACGCCGGCCGCGATCACCCCGAGCAGGGCCGGACTGTTGGTCAGGCCGGCCAACCGCTCGGCGAACAGTTTCGGCATCGCCACGGTGATGGCGTTAAAGGTCGTGGATATCGCGATCACCACGATCAAAAGCGCCAAAAACACCCGCCACATGTCTTCTTTCGCAACCCGCGCCTGCGCTGCGGCCTGCCTGGTGCCGGTTCGGTCCTCGTGCACCACCATCAGCGCAAAGGCCGCGCCGATCAGGATCGTGACGATTCCCGGCGCGATGAAGGCCCAGCGCCAGCCGAGATACTGCCCGATCACGCCGGTGACCAGCGCCGAGGACGCCACGCCTAGATTGCCCCAGACGCCGTTCAGGCCCATTTCGCGGCCGAGTTTGTCGGCATAGGACACGATCATCGCGGTGCCGACCGGATGATAGATCGAGGCGAACAGGCCGATCGCCAGCAGTGCCGCGCCGAGTTGCAAGGGCGTTTGCACGAAGCCGACGGCGATCATCGACGCGCCGATCCCTGAGAAGAAGATCACCATCATGTGGCGCCGGCTCCAGCGGTCGCCGAGCCAGCCCGTGACCAGCGAGCCTGCGCCGAAGGCGACGAAGCCCGGGGTGGCGTAAGGCAACAGCTCCGAATAGGCCATGCCGAGCGCCGGGCCCATGATGATGACGGCGGCGGCAAAGATCAGCATCGAATAATGGTCGATGAAGTGGGCGGCGTTGACGAAAGTGATCACCCGGCTTGCGCTGTTCCTTGGGCTGTTCATGGTCGATTCCCGAATCCCGCAATTTTCCGAAATAGGTTATACGGGGTTGTCCTGACGGGATGTCGCCAATGAATATCGCCGAAAAGCCAATTGCCGCCATTATCGGGCGCCGCATCTCGACCGGCGACGGCATCCACATGATTGCGAACAGCTACCGGAAGGGCGTCCGGCTCGACACCCACATGCACCGCGAGGCGCAACTCGTCTATGCGGCGAGGGGCACCATGCAGGTGACGACGCCAAAGGGCCGCTGGCTGGTACCGCCGGACCGTGCGGTGTGGGTGCCCGCGCTATCGGAGCATGCGATCGACGTGCTCGCCGATATCGAGATGCGTACGCTCTATTTCGAACTCGACTGGCTGCAGCGCGAAGTGCGCAGCCACAGCCTGGATGCCGAATTCGTGGTGCGGGTGTCGCCGCTCCTGCATCAGACCATCCTGGCTTTGTTCGACGATCGCGGCGACCGCGAGCGAACCGAGCTTCTGCTGCGACTGGCCATGATGGAGCTCGACCAGGCCGAAGATTCGGCGACGTTCATCCCGCTGCCGCGCGAGCTGCGCTGCCGGCGCGCCGCCGACATCGTGCTCGCGGACCCAACCGGCGACCATGAGATCGAAACGCTGGCGCGCGAGGTCGGCACCTCGGTGCGGACGTTGTCGCGGCTGTTCTCGTCGGAGACGCAATTGAGCTTCAAGAGCTGGTGCCAGCGCGCCCGGATTGCAGCGGCGATCGAGAAGCTGTCGACGGATGCCGGCGTCTCCGTCAAGCAGCTTGCCTCGGATTTGGGCTATGCCAGCGTGCCGGCGTTTTCCCATGCTTTCCGGCAGGTTACCGGCAAAACACCGACGGAATTCGCGGGGAAGGAGTGAGGTAAACGACATTGTATTGACGTCATTACCCGCGAAGGCGGGGTAATCCAGTATTCCAGAGGCGGTGATGATTAACGAACAGGCCGCGGCGTACTGGATACCCCGCAGGAGCCTGTCATCAGGCTCGCCGAAGGCGATGGCGGGGCATGACGACCTGGACTTCTTGATTGTGATCGGCACCGACCTAAATCCCATGTAAGATTCCGCAAAACCCCCCGCTGGATTCGACCCGCCACATGGCCAATGCCTTTTTCTCCGATCTTCTCGCGACGATATCAGAACGCGGCCGTACACTGCTGCGGCGGGCCGGACCGTCCGACGACGGCCAGGACGCTTCGGAGCTGATCGAGTTATGTGAAGCGCTGCTGTCGGGCCGCGGCGAAGCATCCGGCACCGCGATGGCGCGCGAGGTGCTCGATCGCTACCACGATCTCGACGCCGCCGGCCGGCTCACCTTCTTCGAAACGCTGGCCCGCAACTTCGGCCCCGACCGCGAGAAGCTGTCGCAGGCGATCGAGAGCTGGCGCAGCCAGCCGAACGACAGCGATGCCAGCGACCTTCATTTTGCTTCCGAGCCGCGGCGGCAGGAACTGATCCGTCGGCTCAACCGTGCGCCCGGCGGCACCAGCGAGCTGGTGGCGATGCGCGCCGACCTGCTTTCCCTGATGAAGGGCAACAAGGATCTGGCCGCGCTCGACCGCGACGTGGTGCATTTGCTGTCTTCTTGGTTCAACAGGGGATTTCTCGTGCTGCGAAGGATAGACTGGTCGACGCCGGCCAATATTCTGGAACAGATCATTCGCTATGAAGCCGTGCACGAAATCCGCGACTGGAACGATTTACGCCGCCGCATAGATCCCGTCGACCGGCGGTGCTACGCCTTCTTCCATCCCCAGCTCAACGACGAACCGCTGATCTTCGTCGAGGTCGCGCTGACCGAGACAATTCCGACCGCGATCGCGCCGCTGCTTGCCGCCGAACGGCAACCGGTGCCGATCGAACGCGCGCGCACCGCCGTGTTCTATTCGATCTCGAATACGCAGAAAGGGCTTGGCGGCATTTCCTTCGGCAGCTTCCTGATCAAGCAGGTGGTCGAGGAGTTGCGGCGCGAACTGCCGAAGCTCGACACCTTCATCACGCTGTCGCCGGTGCCGGGCTTCATGCAATGGCTGAAACAGGCCGACGATGTTCCGCTGGGCGATGAGGAGCGGATACTGCTCGAAAGCCTCGACAAGCCGGACTGGTGGTTCGAGAACGACGAACTGACCGCGCAATTGCGCACCGTGCTGGAACCGCTGGCGGCGTACTATTTCCTGAAAGCCCGCACACCGAAGGGCCGGCTGGTCGATTCGGTGGCCCGCTTCCACATCGGCAACGGCGCCCGGCTGGAGAAGATCGACTGGCTCGGCGACCTCTCGCCCAAGGGCCTGCGGGAATCTGCCGGGATCATGGTCAATTACCTCTACCGGCTCGAGGACATCGAGAAGAACCACGAGGCCTACGCCAACCAGGGCGAGATCGCCGCCTCCAGCGCGGTGAAGAAACTGCTGAAGACCGAGGGGCGGCGGCTATTGGACATGCGGCTGTCGTAGGACGGCGCGGAGCCCTTCGCGATGACGGTCATTTGGAGCGACAGCCGCGACGGCGTGGACTGGCAGGAACTCGAAGCGCTCTATCGGGCCGCCCCGCTCGGCACCAAGAACGCGGCCGATCTCGAAGTGGTGTTCGGCAACAGCATGTTCTGTTGCTTTGCCCGCGACAACGGCCGCCTCGTCGGCGCCGGCCGCGTTCTGGCTGACGGACGCGATTGCGCGTATCTTTGCGACGTCGCTGTTTTGCCGAGCCATCAGGGTACAGGTCTCGGAAAACAGCTTATCGAAAGACTGCTCGCCCAATCACAAGGACACGCGAAGATAATCCTCTATGCGGTCGCCGGCCGCGAGCCGTTGTATGCGAAGTTCGGCTTCCTGCGGATGAAGACGGCGATGGCCATTTTCAGGAACAGGCAATCAGCCATCGAGAAGGGGTTGCTGTCCGAGGGCTGATCTGGGAATCCGCTTCAGGACTTGTACTCATAGAGCAACCGGGCTCGGATGGTGCCTTCCAGCGCCCGGATGTCCGCGAGCACGCGCTGGCCGTCGGCGGCCGAGGCATCGACGTCCAGCACCACGTAGCCGACGTCGTGCGCGGTCTCGTAATATTGCGCGGCGATGTTGACGGCATGACGCGCCAGCACTTCATTCAAACGCCCGAGCATGCCCGGCAGGTTGCGCTGCACCTGAATGAAACGCGTGCCTGACGGCCGCGGCGGCAATTGAACCTGCGGGAAGTTGACGGCGCCCATGGTCGAGCCGGAATCGCTGTAATCGACCAGCTTGCGCGCGACTTCGGCGCCGATACGCTCCTGCGCCTCCTCGGTCGAACCGCCGATATGCGGCGTCAGGATGACGTTCTCCAGGCCCTGCAGCGGCGAGACGAAGCGCTCGGAGTTCGAGCGCGGCTCGACTGGAAAGACGTCGACCGCGGCGCCGCGGAGCCGGTTTTCCCGCAGCGCCTCGGCGAGCGCCTCGAGGTCCACGACCGTGCCGCGGCTGTTGTTGATGAAATACGCGCCATGCTTGATCGCGCGAATCTCCTCGCGCCCGATCATGCCGTTCGTGGCGGGAGTTTCCGGCACATGCAGGCTCACGACATCGCTTTGCGTCAGAAGCTCATGCAGGCTCGCGGTCGGCTCGGTGTTGCCGTGACGAAGCCTGTCGGTGTGATCATAAAAGATCACCCGCATGCCCAGCGCTTCCGCGAGGTTGGAGAGCTGCGAGCCGATATTGCCGTAACCGATGATGCCGAGCGTCTTGCCCCTCACCTCATAGCTGTCGTTGGCCGACTTGTCCCAACGTCCCTCATGGGCGGCGTTGGAGCGCGCGACGATCCGGCGCAGCAGGACGACGATCTCGCCGATCACGAGTTCTGCCACGCTCCGCGTGTTGGAGAACGGCGCGTTGAACACCGGAATCCCGCTCCGGCGCGCGGCCTCAATGTCCACCTGGTTGGTGCCGACGCTGAAACATCCGACCGCGATCAGGCGGTCCGCAGCGTCGAGAACCTCCTTGGTGATTTGCGTGCGCGAGCGGATGCCGAGCAGATGCACCCCCTTGATGGCCTCTTTCAGAGCATCGCCCTCGAGCGCCTTGGACAGGCGTGTCATGTTGGAATAGCCGGCAGTCTCGATTATCTGCACGGCGCTGTCGTTGACACCTTCAAGGAGCAAGACGCGGATCTTGTCCTTCGCAAGCGAGAGTTGGGGAAGCGTGGTGGCCAAGATCGCGGCGTCCTTCAACGATGGATGAGCGGTAAACTGGCGGCCCGGAAATCCATGATCGGCGCCAGAGCGAATGCCCTGTCCAGGCCACCGATTCCAGTCTTTCCTATGGCATCCGGCCCTACGCCGCCAGCGCCTTCATCTCGGCATAGAGATCGGATTTTCCCTCCCGGCCATGGCGTTCGGCGAGTAGCCTGAACAGCGGCTTCCCTGCGATCTTCGCCACCGCGTCCCTTCTGCCGTCATTGCGAGCGAAGCGAAGCAATCCATCGAGCCGCGCATACGGACGGATGGATTGCTTCGTCGCTTCGCTCCTCGCAATGACGGTTGATGCAGATTTGGCTCAAGACTTCGCCTTGTCGCGGAAATACGGCTCCACCGGGCCGTGCACCTTGATGGTCAGCGGATTGCCGTAGCGATCCTTGGCATTGCCTGCGGTGACGCGCACCCAGCCCTCGCTGATGCAATATTCCTCTACATTGGTCTTCTCGACGCCCTTGAAGCGAATGCCGACGTCGCGCGCAAGGATCTCGGCGTTGTAGTACGGGCTGCTCGGATCGACCGAAAGACGGTCGGGGAATTGGTCGCTCATTGCTTTGTCGGTCTCGTTCACAGCAGTGCCTCGATTTCTCTTCTGATTCCCTCGGGCGTCGCGGTTGGGGCGTAGCGCCCGACCACCCTGCCCGAGCGGTCGACCAGGAATTTGGTGAAATTCCATTTGATCGACGGACCCAACAGTCCCGATTTCGCCTTCTTCAGATGGTTGAACAACGGATGCGCATGGCTGCCGTTGACGTCGATCTTGGCGAACATCGGAAACGTTACGTCATATTTGCCTGCGCAGAATTGCTCAATCTGCTTGGCGTCGCCCGGTTCCTGCCCGCCGAACTGGTTGCAGGGAAACCCCAGCACCGCAAAGCCGCGTGGCGCCAGTTCACGATGCAACTGCTCCAGGCCCTTGTATTGCGGCGTGAACCCGCAGGCGCTGGCAGTATTGACGATCAGGAGCACCTGATCCTCGAACCGCTTCAGCGGAATGTCTTCGCCGGTAAGCGACTGCGCCGTAAAATCATAAACGCCTGACATCGTCCTCTCTATTGTCACCGGAGCATGATCTTATCCGAAAACCGGTACCCACTTTTCGGGATCATGCTCTAGCTCGCCGGATCGATCGCTGCCGAGGGCGTTCCGCCGGCTTCCACCGCCTCGCCCGCGGCGAGACAGAGATCTTCGCGATAGCGCCCGGAAACCAGTTGCACGCCGACGGGAACGCGTCCGACCAGTCCGGTCGAAACCGTCAGCCCGGGCAGGCCCATGAAGGGAATGGCGATCTGCGGCAATTGCGCATGCCAGACGCGCGCAAACGACGCCTCATCCTTGCGGTCGAGCTGATCGGGGAACGGCAATTCGCCCGATACCGGCATCAGCAGCACGGCATATTGTTCGAAGAACCCCAGCCATTCGCGGGTCAGCGTCGCACGCCGTGTCAGCGCTTTCGACAGGTCGAAGGGATGCACTTTCGCGCGATTGCCGCGCAGGCACGCCAGCGCGCCGGGATCGCCTTCGCGCTCGGCGGCTTCCAACTGCGCCTCATAGCCGTCGCCGAGCCAGAGTTTCGTCTGCAGATCGGCGGCCTCGCGCAGCGGCGGCGTGTCGGCGATTTCCTCGACGATCCAGCCCGCGCGCTCGAGCCGCTTGCCGGCGTCCACCACCGCAGCTTTGACTTCAGGTACAGGATCAAGGCCGCCAGGGTTGAGGCACATCGCGACGCGCTTCGGCATTGCCGGCCCTTCGAGCGGCGCCGGCACCCACCAGGGATCGCGATAATCCTGCGCCGACATCGCAGCCAGCGCGATCCTGATATCGCCGATGGTGCGGGCCAGCGGGCCCGACACGGCGCTGATCTGCGGCCCGATCGGCCGTTCGGGGAGCGCCGCGTTGAACGCCGCGATGCGTCCCATGGTCGGCCGCAAACCGTGCACGCCACAGGCGTAAGCCGGATAGCGGATCGATCCCGCAATGTCGGTGCCGTGCGCGATATGACCGATGCCGGCCGCGACCGCCGCACCAGCGCCGCCGGACGAGCCGCCGGGGGTGATGCCGGGATCACGGGGATTCTTGGTGTCCCCATGGATGAGGTTGGTGGTGAACCAGCGATAGGAGAACGCCGGGCAATTGGTGCGACCGAGAATGACCGCGCCGGATTTACGCAAATTGTCGATCACCGGGCTGTTGCTCTTGGCGATCGCGTCGCGCTGCAGCTTCAGCCCGTTGGTGGTGGGAAAACCTTGCTGGTCGATATTGACTTTCACCGTAACAGGCACGCCGCCCAGCGGGCCGGCATCCTCGCCGCGCCCGATCGCGGCATCGATCGCGGCAGCCTGAGAAAGAACGTCCTCGGGCCTGTGGTCGACGACCGCATTGATTTTGGGATTGACCGCGTCGAGCCGCGCCAGCGCCGCGGTCGCAGCCTCTTTCGCCGAGACTTTTTTCGACCTGATCAGTGAGGCCATTTCCGCAGCCGACAGTCGCCATAGCTCTTGCATGCAAAACTCCATCCAATTGCCGCCCTTGTAGCGCCGCGCGCCGGGCAATGCCAGCGGGGCCGCCGCCCGGATCTAGCGCATACGGGCGATGTAATGGGCGAGATCGGCGGTCTGCTCCGGCGAGATCGGCGCCATCACGTCGGCCATGCTGGCGTCGTAGCCATGGCGGCTATTGTCTTTGTACTCGCCAAGCGTCTTGGCAAGATAATCCTCGCGCTGGTTGGCGATGCGCGGGACGTTTTCCTTGCCGGCGAGGTCGCCGTTATGGCAGCTATCGCAGCGATGCTGCCGCACCAGCGCCTGGCCGCGCTGCATCCGCGCCGGATCGCCATTTTCCCCTGGCGGCTCAGGCTTCGGCATCTTGGCGATGAAGTCCGAGAAAAGGCGGAGATCGTCGTCGGTCAGCGGCTTCGTGATCTCATTCATCGGCTCGAAGACGCGCAACTTCTCGCGGAACATGAAAAGCTGGATCAGCGTATAGGGCGCCTGCTGGCCGCCAAGCGACGGCGTTTTTTCGGTTTCCGATTGGCCTTTCTCGCCATGACAGGCGAGGCACGGCGCGATGCGTTGTTCGATGGTTTCGGCGCTTGCTGATAAGGCGATAGAGGCAAACGCCAGCGCCATTATTGTTTTACGCATCGGCCTTTTCCCGGCACTGTCGTCATTCCGGGGCGATGCGAAGCATCGAACCCGGAATCTCGAGATTCCGGGTCTGGTGCTTACGCACCATCCCGGAATGACTGCTACTCGCAATGACGGTTGTTGCTGGACTACGACTTCCCCGCCGTCTTCTGCTTGCCGTAGGTGATGCGATAGACGGCGCCGTTGTAGTCGTCGGAGACCAGCAGCGAACCGTCCTTCATCTGCAGCACGTCGACCGGACGGCCGATATACTTGTTGTCTTCCAGGAAGCCGGTGAGGAACGGCTCCAGCGACTTCATGGTGCCGTCCTTGTTCAGCTTGGCAATGACGACATCGCCGCCAACCTTCTTGGAGCGGTTCCAGGAGCCGTGCCGGGCGATGATCGCCGCGTTCTTGTAGGCTTTCGGGAACATGTTGCCGGTGTAGAAGCGCATGCCGAGCGCTGCGGAATGCGGGCCCAACAGCCCTACCGGCGCGGTGTATTCGTCGCAGGATTTGCCCCAGCCGAACTCGGGATCGACGATGTTGCCCTGCAGGCAGAACGGCGCGCCGAAATGTTCGCCGACCTTGGTGATCCGGTTCAGCTCGTCCTCGGGCACGTCCTCCGACATCCAGTCGCGACCGTTGTCGGTGAAGTAGAGCTGCTTGGTCTCCGGATGCCAATCGAAGCCGACGGTGTGGCGCAGGCCCCGGGCGATCACTTCCGCGCCCGAACCGTCAAAATTCATCCGGCGGAGCAGGCCATGCTCGTCATCGTTGAGCACGTTGTTGCCGGGCTGGCCGACCGGAGCGTAGAGCTTGTTGTCGGGACCGATGGCGATGAACTTCCAGCCGTGGGCCTCATCCTTCGGCAACTTGTCGAAGATCACGGTCGGCTTCGGCGGGTTATCCAGATTGTCTTCGACCTTCTCGATCTTGGAGATCTTGGACAGTTCAGCGATGTAGAGCGTGCCGTCCTTGAAGGCGACGCCGTTCGGCCGGTACAGGCCGGAAGCCAGCACCTTGACCTCGCGCTTGCCGTCCTTGTTGACGATGGCATAGACCTTGTCGACGAGGCGGCTGCCGACGAACACCGTGCCCTTGTCGCCAAGCGCGAGCGAGCGGGCATTCGCCATGCCGGCGGCATAGACCTCGATGTTGAAGCCGGCCGGCACCTTGAGCTTTGCCGTCGGCAGCTTGTCCGGCGCCGCGGGGATCGGCGGCGGCGCGATCGGCGCCAGCTTGGCGGCGGCATCGTTGCCCGCGGGACGTCCGATCAGCGGCGATCCCGGCGGAAGCGAGGGTGATGCCGCGGTACCGGCGGGCGGCGGCGCGCCGGCAGCCGGCGGCGTAGCAGGCTGCTGAGCGGCAGGTGGTTCGGCGGGCTGCTGGGCGGCAGCCGGCGGTTCGGCGGACTGCTGGGCAGCAGCCGGCGGTTCGGCGGACTGCTGGGCAGCCGCGCTTAGTATGAAGGCACTCAGGAATGCGCCGGACAGCAGCACGCTGCGCGGCACCGACAAATAGCTCATCATGGGCGTTCTCCCTGGCGGAAGCCTCTCTCTTCGCGCGGGCTCGCACCGGCGCCGGAGGCTTTCCCGGCCGGCACTCTCCAATATTTATCCGCCGGTGCGCAATCGCAAAACTTGCGCCCGGAAGTTGCATCGCAAAACCGAGCGAACACGAAGCTCCGACGCCGGTACAGCGCGCCGTCAGTGCCTGGTGATAGGACCGCCAGGCGCATCTAGAATCGCTTCGGCGAACGGAAACTCCAGCACGATCTCGCCATCGTCGTCGGTGACTTCGATGGTGGCGCTGAGAAGCGCACCGTCGGCGCCATCGGTCTTGAGCAGTTCCCGGATCATGGCACGCGCCATTTCCCAGGCGCGATCGGGATCCCTGAGCACTTCGCCGTCGGGATCGGAAATCAGCTCATCGCCGATACGGGTGTTGAAGTAATATCGCGGCATCGGCGGAAACCTGGCTCCCAGTTGAGCCCCCGCAACCGGAAGGCCCATCTCACACGTTCTTTATCCGGAGCCGGCAGCGCTCCGTCGCACTCAGAATTGCCATTCGCGGTGGTGCGAACAACCGCGAAACGCTTGATCCCACGCTGTTTTGACCAAGGCCCTCCGCACAACTCCGTGACTTGTTCTTTGCGGCGCAGCATAAACAAATAGGGGTTCCAGGCAAAAGATTTAACTGGCGAACTTTTTGATCCGCAGTACTTTAACCAGCGAGGGCGGAAGTCGTCCGGTAGCAAAAGGAGCACCAAATGGCCTGGAAGGCACCGAAAATCGCCGAAGTATCGGTCGGCATGGAAATCAACATGTATATGTGTGCCACCCGCAAGTAAGCGGCAGCGCGTATCAAATCTCACGCAGGTGGACTTCCAGACCTGACGCGTTCCGCGAGTGCGGAATTGTGTCCGAGGCTGGTATCCACCTCGTGGCGTTTTTGGTTTGTATCTTTGAGTTTCGAATCTCCAGGAGACGGATCATGCTTCGCGTCGTCGTCCTGGGCGCCGCGGCTGGCGGCGGAGTTCCGCAGTGGAATTGCGGATGCCCGGTGTGCCGGAAAGCACGAAGCGATCATCCCGAATTGCGGAGCACCCAGGCCTCGATCGCGGTCAGCGCCGACGGGGAGCACTGGTTTCTCGTCAACGCCTCGCCCGACCTGCGCCAGCAGGTGACCGCAACGCCGCCGCTTCATCCCCGGGCTGGACAGCTCAGGCACAGCCCGATCGCCGGCGTGATCCTGACCAATGGCGAAATCGACGCCGTCGCGGGACTGTTGTCGATGCGCGAGGGTTCGCCGTTTACGCTCTATGCGCATGAACGGGTACTTGCGATTCTCAGATCCAACAGCATCTTCAATGTGCTGAACGAGAAAAACGTGAAGCGGCAGCCGATCGAGGTCGACAAGGCGTTCGAGCCGGCGCTGCCCGACGGCAAGCCGTCAGGCATTGAGGTGCTTCCGTTCGCGGTTCCCGGCAAGGGCGCGTGGTATCTCGAAGGCAAGGCGCATCCGGCAGGCGGCGACGGCGCGGGCGACACGCTGGGCTTGCGGATTCTGGACAAAGGAAGCGGCAAGTATTTCTATTTCCTGGCCGCCTGCGCACGCGTGACCGACGCTCTCAAATCGCGCCTTTCGGGCGCTGCACTGGTGTTCTTTGACGGCACCGTGTGGCGCGACGATGAGTTGATCGCAGCCGGCCTCGGCACCAAGACGGGACAAAGCATGGGCCATATTTCGATGTCGGGCGATCATGGCGCGATCGAGAGCCTCGCCGATCTCGACGTTGGAACGAAGGTGTTCCTGCATATCAACAACTCCAACCCCGCTCTGCTGCGCGGCTCGGACGAGCGCAAGGCCGTGGAGCAGGCAGGCTGGCACATCCCCGCTGACGGAACGGAGATCAAGCTGTGAACGTCGTCGCTGCACCCGCAATGACCGCCCTATCGATCGGCAAGGGCATTACGCTCAATAGCGCCGAGGAACTGGAGGCGACCCTCCGCCATATCGGCGCAACGCGCTATCACAGCTTGCATCCGTTCCATCGGCTGTTGCATGGCGGCAAGCTCAACAAGGGACAGGTGCAGGCCTGGGCACTGAACCGCTATTATTACCAGAGCACGATCCCGCTGAAGGATGCGATGGTGATCTCGCGGTTCCGCGACCGTGCGACCCGGATCGAATGGCGGCACCGCATCGAGGATCACGACGGCGATGTGGGCAGCGAAGGCGGCATCGAGCGCTGGCTCAAACTGACCGAGGGGCTCGGTCTCGACAGCGCCTATGTGGAATCGACCGAAGGCATCCTGCCGGCAACGCGATTTGCGGTGGAGGCCTATGTGCATTTCTGCCGCGACAAGACGCCACTGGAGGCCATCGCTTCCTCGCTTACGGAACTGTTCGCGCCGAACCTGCACGAGGAGCGCATCTCCGGGATGCTGCAGCACTATGATTTCGTCAATCCTGACATCATGAGCTATTTCAGCCGCCGCCTGACCCAGGCGCCGCGCGATGCCGGTTTTGCGCTGGAATACGTCAAGGCGAACGCAAAAACGCCGGCCGAGCGCGAGGCGGTCTGCAACGCGCTGATCTTCAAGACCAATGTGCTATGGGTTCAGCTCGACGCGCTGTATCATGCCTATGTCGAGGGCCACATACCGCCCGGGGCATTCGTGCCCCAAGGAAACTAACACGGAAACTAACGAGGAAACCGACAAAGGCACTGGCGATCGATGGCTGCAGGCCGCAACATCAGTGTGAGCGAGGCGAGCCGGCCGAAATTGCCGCGCCACGCTCGCTTGAAGTTCGATGAGACGCGCCAGGTCTGGGTGATCCTGGCG
This sequence comes from Bradyrhizobium sp. AZCC 1577, assembly GCF_036924575.1. Lineage (NCBI taxonomy): Bacteria > Pseudomonadati > Pseudomonadota > Alphaproteobacteria > Hyphomicrobiales > Nitrobacteraceae > Bradyrhizobium > Bradyrhizobium sp. AZCC 1577. The sequence continues at coordinate 2,386,395 of NZ_JAZHRQ010000001.1, read as the reverse complement.
CCGGAGCGGGTGCTGGCGCCGGATGAGATCGCAGTTGAGGTATTGCAACTTTGCGACGGCGTGCGCAGCGTCGCCGACATGGTCGACCAGCTCGCAGCCAAATATGCCGCGCCGCGCGAGGCGATTTTGACCGACGTCGTCGCCATGCTGCAGGACCTCGCCGACAAGGGCTTTCTGACTGAAGCGCGTGAGAAGACGTCATGACCGACATCCTCGCAGACGGCAAAACAGCCAGCGCCGCGCCCAGTGACGGGCTCGCGGTGCTCGAGCAGAAGCGTTCGACCGCGGAGACGTTCGGCATTCCGCTTGCCGTGCTCGCCGAACTGACGCACCGCTGCCCGCTGCAGTGCCCCTATTGCTCCAACCCGGTTGAGCTCGACCGCGGCAGCAGCGAATTGACTACAGAAGAATGGAAGAAGGTCTTGAGCGAGCTCGCCGAAATCGGTGTGCTGCAAATCCATTTCTCCGGCGGCGAGCCGACCGCGCGCAAGGACTTGGTGGAATTGGTGCAGCACGCGACCGATGTCGGGCTGTACAGCAATCTCATCACCTCGGCGGTGCTGCTGAACAGGGAAAAGCTTTCGGCGCTTGCCGATGCCGGGCTCTGCCATGTGCAGATCAGCTTCCAGGGCAACGAGCCGATCGTGGCGGACCGCGTCGCAGGGCTGAAAAATGCGCATGAGAAAAAACTTGAAGTCGCTAAATGGACGCGCGAACTCGACCTGCCGCTGACAGTCAACGCGGTCATGCACCGTCAGAATTTGCACCAGCTCTCCGACATCATCCAGATGGCGGTCGATCTCGACGCCGACCGGCTGGAAGTCGCCAACGTCCAATATTACGGCTGGGCCTTGAAGAACCGCGCGGCGCTGATGCCGACGCTCGAACAGATCGAGGAAACCAGCCGGATCGTCGAGGAAGCCGCGACGCGCCTGAAGGGCATCCTCGCCATCGACTATGTCGTTCCGGATTATTACGCGCTGCGGCCGAAGAAGTGCATGGGCGGCTGGGGCCGGCAGTTTTTCAACATCTCGCCCGCGGGCAAGGTGCTGCCCTGCCACGCCGCGGAAAGCATCACCGGGCTCGAATTCGAATCCGTACGCTCAAACCATTCGATCGCCTGGATCTGGCAGAACTCGGAAGCCTTCAACCGCTATCGCGGCACCGGCTGGATGCCCGAGCCGTGCAAGAGCTGCGAGTTCCGCGAGATCGATTTCGGCGGCTGCCGCTGCCAGGCTTTTGCGCTGACGGGTGACGCCGGCAATACCGATCCGGCCTGCACGCTGTCGCCGATGCACGAGCAGATCTTCAAGGATGCCGAACGCGAGGCCGCCGCGCACCAGGACCGCTTCCTCTACCGCAATTTCGCCGGCGGCACGCTGGAGACGGAAGGCGAGCATGGCGCCTGATGCCGATGCCGGCAAGTCCATCAAACGCGCCGACCCCTTTGCGCCGCTGACGTCGGAGCAGTTCGCGGTCGGTGACGATCACGACATCTACGTCGAGAGCATCGGCCGGCCTGATGGCACTCCAGCGGTCTATCTGCATGGCGGGCCCGGCAGTGGCTGCCAGCCCGATCATCGCCGGCTGTTCGATCCCGAACGTTTTCATGCGGTGCTGTTCGACCAGCGCGGTGCCGGACGCAGCCGCCCCAAGGGTCGTCGCGAAGCCAACACGCTGCCGCATCTGATCGCCGACATGGAAATGATCCGCGAGAAGTTCGGCTTTCAGCGCTGGATGGTCGTCGGCGGCTCCTGGGGCGCGACGTTGGCGCTGGCCTATGCGCAGGCCCATCCCGACCGCGTCAGCGGCATCGTGCTTCGCGCTACTTTCCTGGGCACATCAGAGGAAATCGAGAACGGTTTTCTAAAAGTGCTGCCGCGGTTCTATCCCGGGCTTTACGACGACTTCATGAGCGTGTTGCCGGAAGGCGAGCGCGCGCAACCGCTGCAGGCCTATTTCCGCCGCATCCTCGATTCCAATCCCGACGTGCATATTCCTGCCGCGCGGGCATGGGGCGAAACCGAACGCATACTTTCCGAACACACGCCGAACCGCACGCGCCTCGACCGCTCAACGCTGAATTCATCGCGCGGCCTGCCGACAACGCCCTTCATGGAAGCGCATTATTTTGCCAATGACTGCTTCATGCAATCGAACCAGTTGTTGCGGGAAGCGGGTAAGCTCAAAGGCATTCCCGGCATCATCGTGCAGGGCCGTTATGATCTGCTGTGCCCGCCTGCGACCTCGCATGCGCTTGCTGCCGTGTGGCAGGAAGCCGAAATCCGCTTTGTCGAGGGCGCCGGCCACACGCTGTACGATCCGGGCGTCCGCGACACCGTAATGAAGGCAATCGCGGACATGGCGTCCCAAGCCAGCAAATAGGAAGCAAGAAAATGCCGATCGCCGGAAAGGGCATGCTGCTGACGTCGATGAATATCGATGCCGAGCACGAAGCCGAGTTCAATCGCTGGTACGATCGCGAACACCTCGAAGAGCGTGTCGCCATCAACGGCTTCCTCGAAGCCCGTCGCTACGTCGCCCACGACGGCAACCCGAAGTATCTCAGCCTCTATTCCACCGAAATGTTCGAGGTGCTGGACAGCCCGGACTATCGCGCGGCGCTCGCCAACCAGACGGCGTGGTCGAACGCCAATATCGCCCGCTTCCAGAACATGATTCGGGCGGTGGCGCGCATCACGATCAGCCGCGGCACCGGCCGCGGCGCCGCGCTCGGCATCGTCAGGTTGCGGCCCACCGGCGATGGCGAGGAGAAACTGCGCGCCGCGCTGAGCGAACATCTCGATCCCGCAGAGCTTGACGGTATTATTTCCCTGCACCTGATCGAGAGCGACCCGGCGCTGTCGAAGCCGATCACCGATGATCCCTCCGCGCCCAATCCCGGCGCCGGCGACTGGTTCGTGCTGATCGATGCGACCGATGTCGGCGCGGTGCCTGCGGCCATGTTGCGCTTTTCCGGCAATATCGCGTTGAAGCCGCTGATCATCTCGAGCGGAATCTACCGGCTGATGTGGGATCTGGCGAAGAGCGATATCGGCTAGTCTCTTTCCCCGCTGCCGATGGTCGCGCGCAGGTACGTGAACCGGTTGGCGGCTTGATCGCGGCGTTCCGGAACGGTAACTAGCGATGCCGCTCCGTAAAAACCCGGTGAAGGCGTTGTTAACGCGACGTCGAGTAAACCGGTGGCCAAGATTGCTTTCTGGCATGGATTGCCTGGTCCGGAGCGGGTCCGCACGATTGGTGCTTGCGCCAAGCGGCTTCAATTCTTCTTCTCGTAACGGTCGAATGCCTTGATAAGGCAGGTGAGAATTTCTGCCGAAGTCTCTAATATCGCTTTCAGTTACCCTGCTGATGTTATCTCTCAGATGTGCGATGGTCGCGTGGAAGCGCTCCTTCTTGCAGGTGCTGGGGCGATCGATCGGCTGAAGATGCCACATGCATCTACTTTTCAGCCCACACTGGAGTTGCATTGCATGGCGCAAAAGTCCGCGAACAGTATCGCCGAGATTTTCGCCGCCTTCCTCAAATTGGGCCTCACATCGTTCGGCGGGCCGATCGCGCATCTCGGCTACTTCAGGGCGGAGTTCGTCGAGCGGCGAAAATGGCTGAGCGAAAGCAGCTATGCTGACGTCGTTGCGCTCTGCCAATTCCTGCCGGGCCCGGCGTCCAGCCAGGTCGGCTTCGCCCTCGGCGTCCTGCGCGGCAACGGCCTGCTCGGCGGGTTAGCTGCGTGGTTCGCTTTCACCATGCCATCTGCCATCATTCTCTTCGCTTTCGCGCTCGGTGCGAGCATCCTCACTGGCCCGTTTGCCGAAGGCATACTCCACGGCCTGAAGCTGGTGGCGGTTGCTGTGGTCGCACAGGCCATCTGGGGTATGGCGAGCAGCCTGACGCCGGACCGCGAACGCGCCGCCATCGCGCTTGCCGCCGTTGCGATCGTGGTTTTCGTCGGTGGGTCGTTCGGACAGATCGGCGCCATCGCGCTTGGAGCCTTGGCCGGACTCTGGCTGTGCCGCGGAGGCGGACCCGCTCCAACCGGCCATCTCGGATTCTCCGTATCGCATCGACACGGCGCGGCGGCGCTCGTGCTTTTCGCGGTCTTGTTCCTGGTCACGCCGCTGGTGACAGCAAAAACCGGCTCGCAAGGGCTTGCCCTGTTCGACGCCTTCTATCGTTCCGGCGCCCTGGTGTTCGGCGGCGGCCATGTCGTGCTGCCGCTACTGCAGGCGGAAGTCGTAACGCCGGGCTGGGTCAGCAACGAGGATTTCCTCGCCGGTTACGGCATGGCGCAAGCAGTGCCCGGACCGCTGTTCACGTTCGCGGCCTATCTCGGCGCCGTCGCAGAGCCCGCCCCCAACGGGCTCGCCGGCGCTTCGATTGCGCTCATCGCCTTATCCCTGCCGGGACTGCTGCTGGTCTACGGCATGCTGCCGTTCTGGGACGCGCTGCGCCTGCGCCCCAAGGCTCAGGCCGCGATGCGCGGCACCAATGCCGCTGTCGTCGGCATCCTTGGCGCCGCGCTCTACAATCCGGTCTGGACCAGCGCCGTGCTCTCGCCACGTGACTTCGCCGTCGCGCTGGCCGGCTTCCTGCTGCTGACGGTCTGGAAGCTGCCGCCATGGATTGTCGTCGTCATTCTTGCGACGGCCGGAGCTGCGCTGCGGCTGACCTGACGTCTGCCCGTTCATTCAGCATTAAATCAAAGCTGCACTGCACATGCTGCAGTGCCACATCAGCGCTGCGACGCTAAATTCACGTCTCCGTACAATTGGAAGGCTGGAGATCGCACAGAATTGCCTTGTGCGCAGCGTCTGGAATGGCTCTAATAAGATAACCCTATGATCCAATTTAAAAACCACAAGAACGCTCGTTAAGCGTTCGCAGGCAAAAATAAGGCCGCGTTTCCTAAGCTTGCGCGGACAAGGTAGGAATGAAACCGACTGATATCTCGGCGCCAGACTACTTTCACAAAGTGGTTGATTGCCAATGGGCCTGCCCCGCACACACCCCGGTTCCCGAGTACATCCGTTTGATTGCCGAGGGGCGTTATAGCGACGCCTACATGATCAACTGGAAATCGAATGTGTTTCCCGGAATTCTGGGACGCACCTGCGATCGTCCATGCGAGCCCGCCTGCCGGCGCGGCCGCGTCGAGGAAAACCCGGTTGCGATCTGCCGCCTGAAGCGCGTTGCCGCCGACTTCAAGGACGACGTCAAGCACCGCATGCCGAAGCCATCATCGGCGAAGAACGGCAAGCGCATCGCGCTGGTCGGCGGCGGGCCTGCGTCGCTTGCGGTGGCGCGGGACCTCGCACCGCTCGGCTATCACTGCACCGTGTTCGATTCCGACCCCAAGGCGGGCGGCATGATGCGGAGCCAGATTCCAAAGTTCCGCCTGCCTGACACCGTCATCGACGAGGAAACGGGCTACATCCTCGACCTCGGCGTCGAGTTCAAGGGCGGCCACCGCGTCGACAGCCTGAAGAAGCTGCTCAACGAGAACTACGACGCGATCTTTATCGGCTCCGGCGCGCCGCGCGGCCGCGAGCTCGACATCCCCGGCCGCAAGGAAGCGGCTGGCAATATCCATATCGGCATCGAATGGCTGGCATCGGTCTCGTTCGGCCATGTCGAGAAGATCGGCCGCCGCGTGATCGTGCTCGGCGGCGGCAACACTGCGATGGATTGTTGCCGCACCGCGCGCCGGCTCGGCGGCGAGGACGTCAAAGTGATCGTGCGCTCCGGCTTCGAGGAGATGAAGGCAAGCCCCTGGGAGAAGGAAGATGCCCTTCACGAGGATATTCCGATCCTCAATTACATGGTGCCGGTGGCATTCAAGCATGTAAGCGGCAAGCTGATCGGCGTCACCTTCCAGAAGGTGAAGGCCGAATACGACGCCAGGGGCCGTCGTAACCTGGTGCCCACGGGCGAGCCTAACCAGACCATCCCTTGCGACGACGTGCTGGTCGCCGTCGGCCAGGAGAACGCGTTCCCCTGGATCGAGCGCGATTGCGGCATCGAATTCGACAAATGGAACATGCCGCAGGTCGATCCCATCACCTTCGTATCGACCAATCCGAAGGTGTTCTTTGGCGGCGATGCCGCCTTCGGTCCGAAGAACATCATCTGGGCGGTGGCGCACGGCCACGACGCGGCGCTGTCGATCCACAAGATGCTCTCTGGCGAGGACATCAACGAGCGTCCGCTGCCCGAGGTAAACGTCTTCTCGCAGAAGATGGGCATCCACGAGTGGAGCTACGACAACGACATCTCCGGCGACAAGCGCTTCAAGGTGCCGCATCGCGACAAGGTGATCGCGCTAAAGGACATCAAGGCGGAGGTCGAGCTCGGCTATGACGTCAAGCTCGCGCTCGGCGAGGCGCAGCGCTGCCTGAACTGCGACGTGCAGACGATATTCTCGGCGCCCGCCTGCATCGAATGCGACGCCTGCGTCGACATCTGCCCGATGGATTGCATCACGTTCACAGAGAACGGCGAGGAGGATGACCTGCGGCAGCGGCTGAAAGCGCCGTCGCCGCATCACGACCAGGCGCTCTATGTCGCCGAAGGGCTCAAGACCGGCCGCGTCATGGTGAAGGATGAAGACGTCTGCCTGCATTGCGGGCTGTGCGCCGAGCGTTGTCCGACCGGTGCCTGGGACATGCAAAAGTACCTCATCGATATGACTCACGCGGGATCAACATGTCAGTCCAAAGCCCGATCAGCAGCGTAAACGACTTCGTCGTCCGTTTCGCCAACGTCAACGGTTCGGGTTCAGCCAGCGCCAACGAACTGTTCGCGCGCTCGATCCTGCGCCACGGCGTGCCGGCGTCACCGCGCAATATCTTCCCTTCCAACATCCAGGGGCTTCCGACCTGGTACGAGGTGCGGGTGACGGAGGCCGGCCATCTCGGCGCCCGCGGCGGCGTCGATTTGATGGTGGCGATGAACCCGCAGACCTGGGACAAGGACGTCGCCTCGATCGAGCCCGGCGGCTATCTGTTCTACGATTCCACCAAGCCGATGCCGTCGTCGAAATTTCGCGCCGACATCACCGTGATCGGCGTGCCGCTGACTGCGATCACCAATTCGACCTATACCGATCCGCGCCAGCGCCAGCTCTTCAAGAACATCATCTATCTCGGCGCGCTCTGCGCCCTGCTCGATCTCGACCCCAAGCTGGTCGAGCAACTGATCGGCGAACAGTACAAGGGCAAGGAAAAACTGCTGTCGTCCAATGTCCACGCGCTGCATCTCGGCCGCGACTGGGCACTGCAGAACCTGAAGTGCCCGATCGGTTTGCAGGTGAAGAAGTCCGACAAGGTCGGCGACCGCATCTTCATGGAAGGCAACAGCGCGGCGGCGCTAGGGGCGGTCTATGGCGGCGCCACCGTCTGCGCCTGGTATCCGATCACGCCGTCGTCGTCGGTGGCGGAAGCCTTCACCAGCCACTGCAAGAAGCTGCGGCACGACCCTGAGACGGGCAAGGCGAAATACGCGATCGTGCAAGGCGAGGACGAGCTCGCATCCATCGGCATCGTGATCGGGGCCTCCTGGAACGGCGCGCGGGCCTTCACCGCAACCTCCGGCCCCGGCATTTCCTTGATGACCGAATTCATCGGCCTGTCCTACTTCGCGGAAATTCCGGCCGTGATCATGAACATCCAGCGCGCCGGCCCCTCGACGGGCATGCCGACGCGCACCCAGCAATGCGACATCATCGCCTGCGCCTATGCCTCGCACGGCGATACCAAGCACGTCCTGCTGTTCCCGGAAGACCCGGCCGAAGCGTTCGAGTTCGCCGCACAATCATTCGATCTCGCCGATCGGCTGCAAACCATGATCTTCCTGATGCTCGACCTCGACATCGGCATGAACCACCGCCTCTGCCGCCCGCTGAAGTGGGACGACGCCAGGCAGTATGACCGCGGCAAGGTGATGACTGCGGAAATGCTCAATGAACCGGGGCGCGATTTCGGCCGCTATCTCGACGTCGACGGCGACGGCATCCCCTACCGCACCTATCCCGGCACGCATCCGACCAAGGGCTCGTTCTTCACCCGCGGCACCTCGCGCGACCGCTACGCGCGCTATTCGGAGGAAGGCGCCATCTATGCCGACAACATGCAGCGACTGGTGCGCAAATTCGAGACTGCGCAGGACATGGTGCCGCGGCCGTTGCAGGCCAACGCCGCCAGACCGACCAAATACGGCGTGATCTATTTCGGCTCGACGTCGCCCGCGATGGACGAGGCGATCGGGATCTTGGAAGCGCGCGGGCATCAGCTCGACCGCATGCGCATCCGCGCCTTCCCGTTCCACTCCAGCGTCGCGAGCTTCATCGCCGACCATGATTTCGTTTATGTGGTCGAGCAGAACCGCGACGCCCAGTTGCGGCAGTTGATCGTCAACGAGAACGGCATCGATCCGGTGCGGCTGGTGCCGATCCTGCACTATGACGGCACGCCGATCACCGCACGCTTCATCGCCAATGCGATCGGCGACCACCAGGATCATCTGAAAGTGACCCCTCTCCGCAAGGCCGTGTCATGACCTACATTGCAAAACCGAAATTCCAGCATCCGGGCCTGCCGAAGAACGAACTCGGCTACACCCACCGGGATTACGAGGGGAAAGTTTCGACCCTGTGCGCCGGCTGCGGCCACGACTCGATCACCGCCTCGATCATCGAGGCCTGCTATGAACTCTCGATCGAGCCGCACCGGGTGGCGAAGATTTCCGGCATCGGCTGCTCGTCGAAGACGCCGGACTATTTCCTCGGCAATTCGCACGGCTTCAATTCGGTGCACGGCCGGATGCCGTCGGTCCTGACCGGCGCCAACCTCGCCAATCGCGACCTGATCTATCTCGGTGTCTCCGGCGACGGCGATAGCGCCTCGATCGGCTTCGGCCAGTTCGCGCATTCGATCCGGCGCGCCGTCAACATGACCTACATCGTCGAGAACAACGGCGTCTACGGCCTGACCAAGGGACAATTTTCGGCAACCGCCGATCGCGGCTCGAAGTCGAAAAAGGGTGTGATTAACACCGACAACGCCATCGACCTGGTGGCGATCGCGCTGCAATTGGGCGCGAGCTTCGTGGCGCGCAGCTTCTCCGGCGACAAGAGCCAGCTCGTGCCGCTGATCGCAGCGGCCATCCGGCACAAGGGCGCGGCGTTCATCGACGTCATCAGCCCCTGCATCGCCTTCAACAATCACGCCGGCTCGACCAAGAGCTTTGACTATGTCCGCGAGCATAATGATGCGGTCAACCGCCTCGACGTGCTCACCGGACGCGACCCGATCACCGTCGAATATGCGCCGGGCACGGTGCAGGTGGTCGAGCAGCATGACGGCACGCGACTGGCGCTGCGCAAGATCGACGCCGACTACGACGCCAACGACCGTCTGGCCGCCATGACCTTCCTGCAGAAGCACGCCGCCAAGGGCCAGGTCGTCACCGGACTGCTCTATGTCGATCCGGACGCGGAAGACCTCCACACCCATCTCGACACCGTCGAGACACCGCTCAATACGCTCGAAGCCAAGGACCTGTGCCCCGGCTCGGCGGCGCTGGAAAAGATCAACGCCAGCCTGCGGTAGCTATGCTACCGCGGCGATCTTCCGCGGGTTTGCAACGTACTCCTTCAAGACCGTACCGGATGCATCGGCCTCGACGAGAGATACGTCGTAGGTCCAGAGATCGGCAAGGTGCTGCAGCACGCGCTTGGTGTCGGCCTCGGTGAGCTGTGCACCCTTCACCACGGTGTGGCGCAACATCAGGCGACGATCGCCGGCAAGGTCGACATCGACGACTTCGATATTCGGGTCGATGAAACCGACATCGTACTGCCGCGCCAGTTCGCGGCGCAGCCGGCGATAGCCGCGCTCGTCGTGGATGGCATCGACCAGGATGCCGGCCCGCTCTTCCGGATCGTCATGCAGATGGAACATGCGGAAGCGCCGCATCAGCCGCGGGCTCATGTACTGGCTGATGAAGCTTTCATCGCGATAATTGGCCCAGATGTCGCGCAACACGCCCATCGTGTCGCCGGTCCCGGCGATATCCGGGAACCAATCGCGGTCCTCGGCTTCCGGATTGGTGACGATGCGCTCGATGTCCTGCATCATCGCAAATCCCAGCGCATAGGGATTGAAGCCGGAATAGCGCGGATCGTCGAACTCGGGCTGGAACACGACGTTGGTGTGCGACTGCAGGAATTCGAGGAAATTGCCGTCCGTCAGCCGCCCCTGCTCGTGCAGCCGGCTTATGATGCGATAATGAACGTAGGTCGCCGTGCCCTCGTTCATCACCTTGGTCTGACTCTGTGGATAGAAATACTGCGCGATGTGCCGCACGATCCGCAATATTTCGCGCTGCCAAGGCTTCAGCCGAGGCGCCGTCTTCTCGAGAAAATACAGCAGGTTTTCCTGCGGCAGACCGAGCATCTGGCGACGTCGTTCGACATCCAGTACCGCGCCGCTCTTGGCCGGGCCGGTGGGAACGGTGCGCCACAAATCGTTGAACTCCCTCTCCTCATGGGCACGGCGCCGGCCCGCCCGCTTTTCCTCCGCGCGAAGATCGAGGCTCTTCTTGCCGGGATAGCGATCGATGCCATGCGACATCAAGGCGTGCGCGGCGTCGAGCGTGTGCTCGACCGCCAGCCGGCCATGGCGCTCCTCGCAGTGCGCCACATAGCGCTTGGCGAATTCGAGATAGTCGAGAATGCCGTCGGCATCGGTCCATTGCTTGAACAGATAGTTGTTCTTGAAGAAGTGATTGTGGCCGAAGGCGGCATGCGCGATGACGAGCGTCTGCATCGTCGCGGTGTTTTCCTCCATGAGATAGGATATGCACGGCGAGGAGTTGATGACGATCTCGTAGGCCAGACCCATTAGCCCCTTGCGGTAGGATGCCTCCTGGAAGGCAAAGTGCTTGCCGAACGACCAATGCTTGTAGAACAGGGGCATGCCGACCGACGAATAGGCGTCCAGCATCTGCTCGGCGGTAATGACCTCGATCTGGTTGGGGTAGACGTCGAGCCCCAATTCGTCCCGCGCAATCTGCTCGCAGGCGTCGCAGATCCGCTGCAGCGTCCGAAAATCCCAGTCGGCCCCCTCAAACAGCAACTGGTCGGTCGCGGTCATGACCCGGTCCTTTCCTGCTGGCCACGGCGCTGGAAGAGATCGTGAAACACCGGGAATATCTCGCTGCGTTCGTTGACCTTGCGCATCGACAGCGGCGCACCATTCGCACGCAAGCCCTCGTAAAGGGTCCAGAGCGCCGAATTGGGCATTTCGTAGGACAGGCCGTTTTCCTGGCCGACTTCCAGGTAGGCAAAAAACTGGGTGACCGGCAGGATGTTATCGGTGAGGAGCCGGCTCGCGACTTCGCCGTCCGCGTAGGAATTGTCGCCGTCGGAAGCCTGTGCAGCGTAGATGTTCCAGTCCGCCGGCCGGAACCGCGACCGCACTATGTCATGCATCGCCTGCAACGCGCTTGACACCAGCGTGCCGCCGGAAGCCGGCCCGTAAAAGAACGTCTGCTCGTCGACCTCTTCGGCCCGGTCGGTATGCCGGATGAAAACGATCTCGACGTGGCGATAGCGCCGCTTCAGGAAGACGTAGAGCAGCATATAGAAGCGCTTGGCGAGATCCTTCATATGCTCGGTCATCGAACCGGAGACGTCCATCAGGCAGAACATCACGGCCTGCGCCACCGGCTTCGGTACCGTCTCGAAACGCCGGTACCGGATGTCGATCGGATCGATAAACGGGATGCGGCGCATCTTTGACTTCAGGGCCTCGATCTCGGCCATGAGCTCGGCGCGACGCTCCTCGCTGCAATCCAAAAGCTCCGCTTCGAGCGCCTCCAGCACCTCCCGCCTCGGTCGCCGTAGCGCAACGCGCCGCGCCAGAGCGCGACTTACCGTTCGGCTCACCGAGATGTTGGCGGGCGATCCGGATGTTGTGTAACCGGCCCGGCGAATGCCTTCGCTCTCCACCTCAGCCAGCTTTCGCTTGGCAAGATCAGGCAATTCCAGGTCGTCCAGGAACAGGTCGACAAACTCGTCGCGGCTGAGAACGAAGCGGAACGTATCTTCGCTGTCGCCCTCGCCCGCTCCTCTTCCCCTGCCGCCGCTCTGGTTTGGTCGCGGCAGGATATCGCCTTCGACGAACTTCTTGTTTCCAGGCAGCACCATGTCGCGTGTGCCGCCTTCGCGGCGAAAGCGCGGCTCGTCCATGCCATCGATCGGGACGCTGACCTCGCCGCCTTCCAGGACATCCTTGATGTCCCGGCTCTGCGACGATTTCTTCACAGCTCCCTGGACCAGCGCCTTGGCCCTGCGCAGAAAGCGCTGGCGATTCTCGAGACTCTTGCTGCCTGGATTCAGGCGCCGGTCGACGATGTGAATAGCCACGTTTTCATCCGCCTCAGCCTGCTTGTTTTACGCGCATATACCACTCGACCAACCGGCGGACTTGCCGCTCGGTGTAGCCGCGCTCGACCATGCGCGCGACAAAGTCGTCATGCTTCTTTTCGGTATCGCCGTCCTTCTTCGAGCCGAAGGATATCACGGGCAGCAGATCCTCGACCTGGGAGAATATCCGCTTCTCGATCACTTCCCGGATCTTCTCATAGCTGGTCCACGCCGGATTCTTGCCGCTGTTCTGCGCCCGTGATCGCAGCGAGAATTTTACGACCTCGTTACGGAAATCCTTCGGGTTGGCGATGCCGGCCGGCTTTTCGATCTTGGTCAGTTCCTGGTTGAGCAGGTCGCGATCGAGCAGTTGTCCGGTGTCGGGATCCTTGAAGTCCTGATCCTCGATCCAGGCATCGGCATAATCGACATAGCGATCGAACAGGTTCTGGCCGTAATCCGCATAGGATTCGAGGTAGGCCTTCTGGATCTCGTTCCCGATGAATTCGGCGTAGCGCGGCGCCAGTTCCGCCTTGATGAATTCGAGGTAACGCTTCTCGACTTCGTCGGGAAGCTGCTCGCGCCGAATCGCCTGCTCCAGCGTGTACATCAGATGAACCGCGTCGGCACCGACCTCGTTGGTGTCGTGGTTGAAGGTCGCGGCGAGAACCTTGAAGGCGAAGCGGGTCGAAACGCCGTCCATGCCTTCATCGACGCCGGCAGCGTCCCTGTATTCCTGAACGCTGCGCGCCTTCGGATCGGACTCCTTCAGGCTTTCACCGTCGTAGATCCGCATCTTGGCGAACACGGTCGAATTCTCGTGCTTGCGTAACCGCGACATCACCGAGAAGCGCGCCATGGTTTCCAGTGTGGCCGGAGCGCACGGTGCGGTGGCCAGTTCGGAGCTCTGGATCAGCTTCTCGTAGATCTTCTGTTCTTCGGTGACCCGCAGGACGTACGGCACCACCTTGATGACGCAGATACGGTCGATGAACGCCTCATTGTTCTTGTTGGCTTTGAAGCTTGTCCATTCGGCCTCGTTGGAGTGGGCGAGAATGACGCCGCTGAAGGGGATCGCACCGATGTTCTCGGTCCCGATATAGTTGCCCTCCTGCGTCGCCGTCAGCAGCGGATGCAGCATCTTGATCGGCGCCTTGAACATCTCGACGAATTCGAGAATGCCCTGGTTGGCGCGGTTGAGGCCGCCCGAATAGCTGTAGGCGTCGGGATCGTTCTGGGCGAAGGTCTCCAGCTTACGGATGTCGACCTTGCCGACCAGTGACGAGATATCCTGGTTGTTTTCGTCGCCAGGCTCGGTCTTTGCGATCGCGATCTGCCGCAGCCGCGACGGCTGGATCTTGGCGACGCGGAATTGTGAGATGTCTCCACCGAACGCTTCGAGACGCTTGTAGCACCACGGACTCATCAGTCCGTTGAGGCGACGGCGCGGAATGCCGTACTTCTCCTCGAGCATCGGCCCGAGCGAATCCGGATCGAACAGGCTGAGCGGGCTTTCGAACACGGGGCTGAGTTCGTCGCCGGCCTTCAACACGTAGATGGGGTGAACTTCCATCAACGATTTGAGGCGCTCGGCGAGCGACGACTTTCCGCCGCCGACGGGGCCCAGCAGATAGAGGATCTGCTTGCGCTCTTCGAGACCCTGCGCGGCGTGGCGGAAGAACCCGACGATGCGCTCGATCGTGTCTTCCATGCCGTAGAAGCCCGCGAACGCCGGATAGAGCCGCATCGTGCGATTCAAAAAGATACGGCCAAGGCGAGGGTCCTTGGCCGTGTCAATCATCTGGGGCTCGCCGATCGCAGCTAGTAGTCGTTCGGTCGCATTGGCATATCGCATCGGATCGTTTCGACACGACTCGAGATATTCCGCCATCGACATGTCGGCTTGACTTCGAGCTTCGAAGGACCGGGCGAAAGCATTGAACAGAGAATCGTTGTACATGATCCGTCTCTCCATGGTCACCTGTAAATGCCGGACGCACCACTAGGGTTCCAGTATCGGAGCGTCACAGCTTCCGTTCGCGAATCACCGTCGTCACATATGACGATTGGACACGCGAGCGACTTCACAATGCAATGCAATACTCATGCTAAGGGCCTCTACCTCGTAAAGATACGGTGCCATTTCGCTCGCGTTGTAGCCGGGCAGCAACATTTTTCACCGGGGAAGTACTGAGCAATATGTAAGGGGTTTTTTAGGGATTGTGAGCAGGTGCGGGGCTCGAATTTGCGCCGGCCCGGGCAAGGCGAAGGCGGCAAACGCTGTAAGCCCCGGGCTCTGAACCGGGGATAAACGCCGTATTTATCACGCATTCAGGCCTTTGGGCGGGCCGCGCTGACGCAAAATGGCCAAATATCCCGTCAGGGCCAGTCGCGAACCTGCGTTTGAACGCACCCGGCGCCACCTGCAACTAAAGTAATATGCCGCGCGTTTAATCCGAGTCTGCCATGAAATATCTCTGGATCGTTGCCACCGTTGCCTCCCTCGTCGGAGCCAATGCCTGCCACGCCCAGGATGGCGTCGATAAAGCCAGGGCCGCCGCATTCGACGGGCAAATGTTCGACAGCCCGCTCAGCCAAAAGACGTATGCCTGCTTTGTGCGTCGTTATGACGCCAACCATCTGGCGCGGCATCCGAAGCAGAAGGTCAGCGCGATGAAGCTTTTGGTGACGGCCGAAGACGCGCCGGAAGACAAGACCGTCAATTATTCCTTCCGCCTCGGTTTCAAATATCGCCACCGCGTAGGCAATTTCGATTCCAGCGGCTATTGCAATCACATTGTCGCCGAAAACACCGGCGGCGAAATTCGTCTCGGCTGCAGTATCGATTGCGAAGGCGGCGGCATTGACGTGGCGATGAAGGACGATAGACGGCGTGTCGGTCAATTTTCCAAGGCTGGAATCGAGCTCGCCGCCTGTGGCAACAGCATGAAAGCCCAAAATGTCGCGCTGGAAGATTTGCTGCCGGGCTTCATTGCCGCCGACCGCGGCGGCGTGGTGCGGATCGCCGAGTTGCAATCGCAGGGCTATCTTTACCTCAGGCCGTGGGGCGTTGCTGATTGACGTGAACAATTCGCGTCGATCGCGCATTTGGACAATTTGGACGCCGCACTTTCGCCGCTCCATCGCGCTGAATACTTCTTGTGCTCTGATCCAGGCCGCACAAAATCGCGAGACAGCCCGGATGCGAGAAAACGGCGCCATGACGGGCTCCTTCACGACTTCGTGCAATGTGCCCGTCGGTGTCGCCATTCCGAACCCTGGTTCGACCAACCCGCCAGTATCGCGGCGGGCCAGAACGGACTTTTCCGGGATCGAACCGGAGCCACTGGCGTTATCGTCCCGGACAGCTCCCATTCCATCCGGCTGTATGCCCAACCAAATATTGACTTTCCGGCCCTGCCCCCGAAAGCTGCCGGAAGCCCAAAAATCGACCGATCGAACAGAACAGGCACCATGAATCCCGTCAAAGCACTCGAAAACCATGGCCAGGCAGTCTGGCTGGACTTCCTCGCCCGCGGCTTCGTCGCCAAGGGCGACCTCAAGGCGCTGATCGATTCCGACGGTGTCAAGGGCGTGACGTCGAATCCCTCGATCTTCGAAAAGGCGATCGGCAGCTCGGATGAATATGACGGTGCCATCAGCCGCGCCCTGAATGCGGGCGACCGCCCCGTCGCCGACCTGTTCGAGGCGCTCGCCGTCGAAGACATCCAGAATGCTGCCGACGTGCTGCGCCCGGTGTACGACCATTTGAACGGAAACGACGGCTTCGTCAGCCTCGAGGTCTCGCCCTATCTGGCAACGGATACCAAGGGGACCATTGCGGAAGCCCAACGGCTCTGGAAGGACGTCAAGCGTCAGAACTTGATGGTGAAGGTGCCGGCCACGCCGGAAGGCCTGCCCGCGATCGAACACCTGATCGGCGAAGGCATCAGCATCAACATTACACTGCTGTTCTCGCAAGACGTCTATCGCGAGGTGGCGGAGGCGTACATCGCGGGCCTGGAAAAATACGTCGCCAAGGGCGGCGATCCCTCTCACATCGCCAGCGTCGCGTCTTTCTTCGTCAGTCGCATCGATACCGCGGTCGACAAGCAACTCGACGAGAAGATCGCGAGGGCCAATGACCCCGGCGAAAAGGAGCGGCTGAGTGCGCTGAAGGGCAAGGTCGCCATCGCCAACGCCAAGCTCGCCTATCAGGACTACAAGCGGCTGTTCGCCGGCCCCCGGTGGGAGAAGCTTGCCGCCAGGGGCGCCAGGCCGCAGCGGTTGTTGTGGGCCTCCACCGGCACTAAGAACAAGGACTATAGCGACGTGCTGTACGTCGAGGAGCTGATCGGTCCCAACACCGTCAACACCGTGCCGCCGGCAACGCTCGATGCATTCCGCGACCATGGCAAGCTGAGAGACAGCCTCGAGGAGAATATCGAGGATGCGCGCCGCGTGCTCGAAGAGCTCGAAAAATCCGGCATCTCGCTCGACGCCATCACGGCCGAGCTGGTCAAGGACGGCGTCACGCTGTTCGCGGACTCTGCCGACAAGCTCTATGGCGCGGTCGCATACAAGCGTGCGACCTCGCTCGGCGGCGGCATCGACCGGCAGCAATTCGCGTTCGGCGATGGCATCGGCAAGTCCGTCGAGAAGAGCGCCGAGGAGTGGCGCGCCTCTGCCAAAATCCGAAGGCTATGGCAAAAGGACAAGTCGGTCTGGACCGGCGACGACGAGAACAAATGGCTGGGCTGGCTGAACAGCGCGGCCGCGGCCAACGTCGCCGACTACGAGGATTTTGCCCGCCGCGTGAAGGGGCAGAATTTCAGCGACGCGGTCGTGCTCGGCATGGGCGGATCGAGCCTCGGACCGGAGGTGCTGGCGGAGACGTTTGCCAGGAAATCCGGTTTCCCGAAGCTGCATGTGCTCGATTCCACCGATCCCGCGCAGGTGCAGGCGATGGAGGAGACCGTCGACCTTGCCCACACGCTGTTCATCGTCTCCAGCAAGTCCGGCGGCACCACCGAGCCGAACGTGATGAAGGATTACTTCTTCGATCGCGTCGCCAAGACTATCGGCAAGGACAAGGCCGGCCATCGCTTCATCGCGGTCACCGATCCCGGCTCGTCCCTGGAGAAGGTCGCGATCAGCCAAGGCTTTGCCCGCATCTTCCATGGCGATCCCACAATCGGCGGACGCTATTCCGTGCTGTCGCCGTTCGGACTGGTGCCGGCGGCTGCCGCCGGCATTGACGTCCGCAGCCTGATCACGCACGCGCTCGCGATGGTGCGTTCCTGCGGCGCCGACGTGCCGCCGCACGAAAATCCGGGCGTGCAGCTCGGACTGGCGATGGGTCTTGCCGGCCTCGACGGCCGCGACAAGGTGACGATCACCTCGTCGGAGAAGGTCGCGGATTTCGGCGCCTGGGCCGAGCAACTGATCGCCGAATCCACCGGCAAGGAGGGCAAGGGCCTGATCCCGATCGATGGCGAGCCGCTCGGCGACCCCTCGCTTTACGGCGACGACCGCTTCTTCATCGATATCCGGACCGAGGGCGAGGACGACGCCTCGCATGATGATCGGCTCAAGGCGCTCGAGGCGGCCGGACATCCCGTGGTTCGCATCGTCATGAAGTCGATCGACCATATCGGTCAGGAGTTTTTCCGGTTTGAGATGGCGACCGCCGTCGCAGGCGCGATCCTCGGCATCAATCCGTTCAATCAGCCCGACGTAGAAGCGGCCAAGATCAAGACGCGCGAGCTGACGGGTGCGTTCGAAAGGACCGGATCGCTGCCGGCGGAGGAGCCGGTGATTTCGACCGACGAGGCTGATCTTTACACCGACGAGCACAATGCGGCCGAGTTGCGCAAGGCCGGCGCCGACGGCACGCTCGGCTCCTGGGTCAAAGCGCATCTTTCGCGCTCCGACAGCGGCGACTATGTCGCCCTGCTCGCTTATATCGCGCGCAATCCCGGCACGATCGGCTCGCTGCAAAAGATGCGGCTTGCGGTGCGCGACAAGCATCATCTGGCGACCTGCGCCGAATTCGGCCCGCGCTTCCTGCACTCGACCGGCCAGGCCTACAAGGGCGGTCCCGACAGCGGCGTGTTCCTGCAGATCACGGCCGACGATGCCGAGGATTTGCCGGTGCCCGGACAAAAGGCGAGTTTCGGCATCATCAAGGCGGCGCAGGCGCGCGGCGATTTCGACGTGCTCACCGAACGCGGCAGGCGTGCGCTGCGCGTCCATCTCAAGGGCGATCTCGGGTCGGGGCTATCTGCGCTCGATGCTGCGATCGCAGAGGCGCTCAGTTAAGGAAGTCAGGATATGCAACTCGGCATGATCGGCCTCGGCCGGATGGGCGGCAACATCGTCCGCCGGCTGATGAAGAACGGCCACACCGCCGTGGTCTACGACAAGGACGCCAAGGCGGTCGCCGCACTCGCGGCGGAAGGCGCAACCGGCGCTGACACGCTGGAAGATTTCGTGGCGAAACTGGAGAAGCCGCGCACCGCCTGGGTAATGCTCCCGGCAGGCAAGATCACCGAGACGACCATCGAGGCATTGGCAAAGCTGATGCAGCCCGGCGACGTCATCATCGATGGTGGGAATACGTTCTGGCAGGACGATGTCCGCCGCGGCGCGGCGCTGAAGGCAAAAGGCCTGCATTACCTCGACGTCGGCACCAGCGGCGGCGTCTGGGGCATCGAACGCGGCTATTGCATGATGATCGGCGGCGATAAGATGGTGGTCGACCGGCTCGATCCGATCTTCAAGACGCTCGCGCCGGGCGCGGGCGACATTCCGCGCACACCGGGACGCGAGGGCCGCGACCAGCGTGTCGAGCAGGGCTATATCCATGCCGGGCCGTCCGGCGCCGGACACTTCGTCAAGATGATCCACAACGGCATCGAATACGGCCTGATGCAGGCCTATGCCGAAGGGTTTGATATTCTGAAGAACGCCAACATCGACGCGCTGCCGCCGGAGCATCGTTTCGAGTTCGACATGGCCGACATTGCCGAGGTGTGGCGGCGCGGCAGCGTGATCCCCTCCTGGCTGCTCGACCTCACCGCTTCCGCGCTTGCGGCAAACCAGACGCTCGACACCTACTCCGGCTTTGTCGAAGATTCCGGCGAAGGCCGCTGGACGGTCAACGCCGCGATCGACGAAGCTGTGCCGGCGGAAGTGCTGACGGCGGCGCTCTACGCGCGCTTTCGTTCGCGCAAGGACCACACCTTTGCGGAAAAAATTCTTTCCGCGATGCGGGCCGGTTTCGGCGGCCACAAGGAGCCGCCGAAGAAGCCCACTGCGAAGGTGTGAGCGGTCATGGCGGTCGGTCAAACAACACAGAAGAAGCCCGATCCCTGCTCCTTCGTCATTTTCGGCGTCACCGGCGACCTCACGCACCGGCTGGTCGTCCCTGCCCTGTATAATCTCGCCGCCAGCGATCTCCTGCCGGATAGGTTCTGCCTGGTCGGCGTCGCTCGCAAGGGCATGACGAGCGACAGGCTGCGCGAGAGCCTGATGAAGGGCCTGCGCCAGTTCGCGACGCAACCAGTGGAGGATGCGATTTCGCGTCGTCTTTTGGACTGCCTGACCTGCATCGAAGCCGATCCGAAGGATCCGGCTTCATTCGACGCGATGAGCAAGCAGCTCGGCGACCTGGAAGTCGCGCGAAACACTGGCGGCAACCGCCTGTTCTACCTGGCAACGCCGCCGAACGCCTTCCTGCCGATCAGCCGCGAGCTAGGCCGCACCGGCATGCTGGCCGAGAACAGCGCGTGGCGGCGGCTGGTGGTGGAAAAGCCGTTCGGCACCGACCTCGCTTCCGCCAAGGCGCTGAACAGCGAATTGCTAAAGCTCGTCGATGAGCACGAGATCTACCGGATCGATCACTATCTCGGCAAGGAAACGGTGCAGAATATTTTGGTGCTGCGCTTCGCCAACGGCATGTTCGAGCCGATCTGGAATCGCAACCATATCGACCATGTCCAGATCACGGTCAACGAACAGCTCGGCGTCGGTCACCGCGGCAGTTTTTACGACCAGACCGGCGCGCTGCGCGACATGGTGCCGAACCATCTGTTTCAACTGCTGTCACTGGTCGCAATGGAGCCGCCGATCCGGTTCGACGCGCATTCGGTCCGCACCGAAAAGGCGGACGTGCTGGCCGCGATCCAGCTCCAGAGCGAGGCCGAGGCGCTGCGGAATTCCGTGCGCGGCCAGTATCTGGCCGGCCGGATCGGAGATAGCGAGATTGCGGACTATCGCAAAATCGAAGACGTCGCGGCCAGCAGTACGACCGAAACCTATGTGGCGCTGAAGCTGATCATCGACAATTGGCGCTGGGCGGGTGTTCCCTTCTATCTGCGCACCGGCAAGGCGCTCGGCGTCAAACGCACCGAAGTCGCGATCAAGTTCAAACAGGCGCCGTTCGCGATGTTCAACTGCACGCCGGTGGAACGGCTGGCGCAGAATTACCTCGTGATCGGGGTCGCGCCGAACGAAGGCATCGCGCTGCAGTTCAACACCAAGGTGCCCGGCCCTTCGGTCCTTATCGACGGCGTCGAGATGAAGTTTCGCTACAAGGACTATTTTAAGGCGGAGCCTTCGACCGGCTACGAGACGCTGATCTATGACTGCATGACCGGCGACAACATCCTGTTCCAGCGTGCCGACAGCGTCGAGGCCGGCTGGAAGGCGGTGCAACCATTCCTCGACGCCTGGAAGAAGGCAGGGGCCGAGGGCTTGCAGACCTACAAGGCCGGCAGCGAAGGTCCGCAGGAAGCGAACGAATTGTTGACCCGCGAAGGCCGAAGCTGGCGAAAGCTCGGGTGAGCGATGACAGCGAACGACAATCGCCGCGTGATCGCGGTCGCCGATCCGGCCGCCCTGGCCGAGGCCGCGGCCGATCGCGTGCTCGCCAGGATCGAGGCCAATAGCGGCCGCGTGGCGATTTGCCTGACCGGCGGATCGAGCCCCAGACAGCTCTATCGATTGCTCGCAACCGATGCCTATCGCAGCCGGATCCCGTGGCAGCGTGTGCACTGGTTCATTGGCGACGAGCGCTTCGTGCCGGCGGACGATCCGCTCAACAACATGGGCATGGCGCGAGCGCTTTTTCTGGATAGCTGCGCGCCGGCGGCAAACATCCATCCGATTCCGACCGCGACCGCCGACCCGACCGATCCGGACCGCTGCGCCGCGCTTTACGAACGGGAGCTGCAATCGTTCTATGGGGCGGACACGCTCGATCAAGCTCGCCCCTTGTTCGATCTCGTGTTGATGGGTGTAGGTCCCGATGGCCACACCGCGTCGCTGTTTCCCGGCGATCCCGCGCTCGATGAGACCGCGCGCTGGGTGGTCGGCGTGCCACGCGCGAGTGTCGAGCCATTCGTCCCGCGGGTCACCCTCACGCTGCCCAGCCTTGCCTCCTGCCGCGAAATGCTGTTCGAGATCGCGGGCACCGAGAAGCATGCGATCTTGACGCGCCTCTTTGCACGCGAGAACCTGCCTGCCAACCGTGCGCGATCCACCGGCGAGACGGTCTGGCTGGTGGACCGGGATGCGCTTCCGGAGGATTTTGGTGGGCGATAGGACTCCCAGCGCGCTGGTGGTGATGGGCGTTTCCGGTTCGGGCAAGAGCACCATCGCCGATCGTCTCGCAAGACGCCTCGGCTGGCGCTACGAGGACGGCGACCGGTTTCACCCGCCAGCCAATGTTGTGAAGATGAGCGCCGGCCACCCGCTGACCGACGAGGACCGCTGGCCGTGGCTGCGGGCAATCGCCGATGAGATCGACCGCCTCTCAGGGTCCGGCGAGCACGCCGTGATCGCCTGCTCGGCATTGAAGCGCGCCTATCGCGACATTCTCGTGCACGGTCGCGACGATGTCCGCATCGTTTTTCTCGACGGAACGCAGGACTTGATCGCGGCCCGGCTTGCCGCCCGCAAGGGACATTTCATGCCGCCGGGCCTGCTCGCCAGCCAATTCAGGACGCTGGAGCCGCCGGGCGCGGGCGAGCGGCCGATCACTGTATCGATCGATGCCCCGGTCGAGAACATCGTGGATGACATCGTCCGTCAATTGAACCTGGTCCCCCAATGACACGTATCGCGCTCGTTGTTTCCGACGTCGACGGCACTCTGTTGACGCACGACAAGATCCTGACCGATGGCGCCAAGGCGGCCGTTCGCAAGCTGCATGCGGCCGGCATCGGTTTCACCATCGTCTCCAGCCGGCCGACCATCGGCATGGGTTTTCTGATCGAGCCGCTTTCGATCGCGCTTCCCGTCGGCACCTTCAACGGCAGCTCGATCGTCGATGCCGGGCTCAAACCGATCGAGCAGCATTTGATCGGGGCAACCGTGGCCCAGCGCAGCCTCGACGTGCTCAATGCTTTCGGCGTGGATATCTGGCTGTTCACCAATCAGCGCTGGTACACGCGCAATCCCGACGGCGAGTACGTCCCGCACGAGAAGCTGGCCATCAAGGCTAATCCGACCATCGTCACCGACTTCACGCCGCATCTCGCGGAGACCTGCAAGATCGTCGGCGCCAGTTCGGATGCTGAGCTGTTGCAGCGTTGCGAGGTGGCAATGCGGCAGGCGCTCGGCCGGGAGGTCGTCGCGGTCCGCTCGCAGACCTATTATCTCGATGTCACGCCGCCCGGTCACAACAAGGGCACCTTCGTGGACGCCATGATCAGCCGACTCGGCATTTCGGCGGCAGCGGTCGCGACCATCGGCGACATGGAGAACGATCTTCCGATGTTTGCCCGAAGCGGCGTTTCGTTTGCGATGGGCAATGCGGCCGAAGACGTCAAAAAGCACGCGACGCACGTCACAGACAGCAACGAGCGCGACGGATTTGCGGCGGCGATCGAGACGGTGCTGCGGCTCGGATAGGCAAGAGCCGGCGTATCAAGCCCGCCTGAAGGATAAATCGAGGAACTCTCAAAGTCTTCGCGCGGCGAATCCGCTTCTGTCGGCCGGCACGATCGGCAAGCGCGAGCCGGTGCCCGACCGCCGTCTCCTCCATGAAGGCAGGCTCACCAGCCCTAGCCTGCCGCGGCGAAGATGAGTACCGGCTCGCGCGACCGGCTGGGACCTCGCCCGCTATTTCGAGCGCTGCATCGCCGGCTTCTCGGTCGACTTCTTCGCCACGCTGAGGTTCTGCGCGGTGTTGATCAGCGCGATATGCGTGAGCGCCTGCGGGAAATTTCCGGTCTGGCGACCGGCCACCGTATCGTACTCCTCGGCCAACAGGCCGAGGTCGTTGGCGACTGCGACGACGCGAGCGAACAACTCCTGCGCCGTGCCGAATTCGCCAGCCAGCACATACGCGTCCGCAAGCCAGAGCGTGCAGGCGAGGAACGCGCCTTCGGCCGGTTGTTTCTCCGCCGGGATTTCCCGCGGGTCGTGCCGCAGCACAAAACCGTCCCGCATCAGATGCCGTTCGACCGCGACAAGCGTACCGCGCACACGGGGATCCTCCGGCGGCAGAAATCCCACTGACGGCAGCAACAGGATGCTCGCGTCGAGCATTTTCGAGCCGTATGACTCGACGAACGCGTTCAACTCGGAGTCAAAGCCCTTCGCGCAGACGTCGGCGTGAATGGCGTCGCGCAGCGCGCGCCATTTCTCGAGCGGCGCCTTGAAGCCAAATGTTTCCGCGCTCTTGATGCCGCGGTCGAACGCGACCCAGGTCATTACTTTCGACGAGACATAATGCCTGCCCGCGCTCCGGCGCTCCCAGATGCCGTGATCCGGTTGGTCCCACCGCTCGGCAAGGTGCTGCAGCACGGCGCATTCCAGCGCCCAGCTCGTTTCATCCATTTCGAGCTTGGCCACGCGCCACTGGTGAAAGGCGTCGATCAGTTCGCCGTAAACGTCGAGCTGCAGTTGCGCATGCGCGGCGTTGCCGATCCGCACGGGACGTGCGCCTTCATAGCCGGGCAGCCACGTGGCCTCCCATTCCAGGAGACGCCGCTGGCCCATGATGCCGTACATGATCTGCATATTGGCGGGAGAACCCGCCGCTGCCCGCAACAGCCAATGGTGCCAGGCGGAAGCTTCCTCGGTATAGCCCGAGTTCATCAGCGCCAGCAGCGTGAAGGTGGCGTCGCGCAGCCAACAGAAGCGATAATCCCAATTCCTGGCGCCGCCGAGCTTTTCCGGCAGCGAGGTCGTCGGCGCAGCGACGATGCCGCCGGTCGGCGCATAGGTCTGCGCCTTCAGCGTGATCAGCGAGCGCATCACGAGAGCGCGGTATTCGCCCTCATAGGTGCAACGGTTGCTCCACTCGGTCCAGAACGCTTCGGTATCCTGCAAGGCATAGGCAGGATCGATCGGCTTGGGCACCGGCAGATGCGAAGGGCCGTAGGTGAGCACGAAGGGGACGGTATCGCCCTCGCCGACCTCGAAATCGGCGACCGTCGTCAGGTCCTCCCCGCGCGTTTCCACCGGGGTGCGCAACACCGTCATGTCCTGCCCGCAAATAGCGAGCAGGGCGGAGCCGTCCTCGGTCTTCTTGACCCAGGGAATATCGGTGCCGAAGCCGAAGCGGATGACAAGCTGCATGTGCATCCTGACCCGGCCGCGAAGGCCGCGTACCAACCGCACCACATCGGAGGCGTTGCCGCGCGGCGGCATGAAGTCGATCAGCTCGACCGCGCCGCCAGCGGTCTCGAACCGCGTCTGCAGGATCAGGGTGTCGCCCCAATAGTTGCGCGAGGCGCCGGTGACTTCCTCCACCGGTGCGATCAGCCAGCGGCCGTGCTTGTGGGTACCGAGAAGGGCTGCAAAGCAGGCGTCGGAATCGAAGGCCGGCCAGCATAGCCAGTCGATCGATCCGTCGCGGCCGACCAGTGCCGCGGTCTCGCAATCGCCGATCAACCCGTAGTCTTCGATCCGGCACGACAAGGTGATTCACCGCCAGAACGGAATGGCTTTTCTTCCAACTGTCATCCCGCTCTGCCTTCCTTCTCGAACTCGTCAGATCGCGGCGCGCGACCGCTCATGTGTTGCCGCCTTGAGTGCGGCGATGTCGACCGTGGACGTCATCTCCTCGATCGACACCGGAAGCCGCCGCCGCCAGTTCGGATGCTCGTTGACGGTGCCGGGGATATTAGGCTGGTCGACCAACCCAAGCAGATCCTCCAGCGAGACCGCGAGCAGCCGCGATTTGGTCCGCGCCAGGAAATTCGCGACCGAATAGAGATCGTTGCGGTAGATGGCGTGATGCCGCAGCACGTCATCCAGCATGGCAAGCGCGTGCCAGCGCGCATCGTCGCTCTCGCCCGGATCGATCCCGAGCGAACGCTTCAGCTTGAGATCGCCGAACGAGCGCCAGCCGGCATAGGTCGAGAGATCATGGGTGTTGAAGGTGACGAGCGCGTTGGTCAGGTAATGATCGATGCTGCGGAACGATCCGTGGTCGTCGCGCTCGAACATCATCACGAGATACGACCAGATGCCCCAATCGGCGATCTGGTCGCGAAACCCTTCCGGCACGGTGCCGAGGTCTTCGCCGATCACGACGCAGCGATGCGCGAGGCTTTCCAGCGCGGTTACCGCGAGCAGCGCCTCGAATGGCATCTGTACATAGACGCCGTCGCGTGCGGTGAAGCCCTGCGGCACCAGATAGAGCCGCTTCAGCCCGAGGACATGATCCAGCCGGATCGCGCCGGCGTGCCGCATCGAGGCGCGCAGCATGTCGCGATACGGCGCAAAGGATTGCCGCTCGAGTCCTGCCGCATTGAAGCCGGCAAGGCCCCAGGTCTGGCCGGCGGTGTTGAGCGGATCGGGTGGCGCGCCGACGCCGAGATGGCGAGAGATCGCGACCTGTTCGTTCCAGGCATCGAACCCGTCGGCCTGCACGCCGACCGCGACGTCGAGATAGAGCCCGACCTTCATGCCAAGCTTCTTCGCCAGATCGCTGGCCGCGCCGAGCTGCCGGTCCGCGGTCCATTGCACGAATTCGACGAATTCGATTTCACTGGCGTCCGCGCCCTCGCGCAATGCGGCGCATCTGGCGTCGTCCGGCTGCCGCCACTCTTCCGGCCATTCCCACCACGGCTTGCCGAATTTGTGCCGGAGTACCTCGAAGCAAGCAAAATGCGACAGCAAGGTACCGCACTCGGAGCGGAATTTGTCGAAATCCTGTTGGCGGGCCGGTTTGGCGCTGGCCTTGAAGGCAGCAAAGGCAGAGCGAAGCGCGCGCCGCTTCAAACCGGCGACGCCGACATAATCGACGACGGCGCGTGCCCGCAACGGCGCCAGCGCCTCGCTCGTTTCGGAATCGAGTTGAAATTCGGGAATCTTTTCAACGTCGATATAGAGCGCGTTGAGAAACAACCGGCTGTTTGGCGAATACGGGCTGCAATCGCCCGGGCGATCGTCGAACAGGACGTGCAAGGGATTGAGGCCGACGCCGTCGGCCCCGAGATGGTCGGCGAGTTCGATCAGGCTTGCGAGGTCGGTGAAGTCGCCCATGCCCCAATTGCGCGCCGAGCGGACGCCGTAAAGCTGGGCCGCGAGCAACCAGCAGCGGTCGAACTCGCCGCCAAACGCCCGTTCCGGCGCCGAAATCAGCGGCACATCCTCGACTCTCGCGGCATCGCTCAACTGCAGCCGGTAGATGCCGAGCGGCAGGTCCCTAGGCCAGTCGATGGCATGATCCGAGCTCTCGCCCTTGGCGATAACTCCTGAATCCGCAACGATTTTCCACTCCGCCGGGAGCGTGGCTGTGGGGATTTCGGTTCGCGACGGCCGTCCGGACCGGACCACGACCGGGTGGCCGACCAGCGGCCCCGACGCCTGCGGCGGCAGGGCATCCAGGATAATTTTGAGGGCGGCCGCGTCTGTCACACGGCGATTACCCTGACCATCCAGGAATTCGGTTTGAATTCCCAGGGCTTTAGCTTGAGCGAAAAGATCCATTCGGCACGTACTTTGCACGCAAACATCAAACCGATGTCGCGAAATTGTCCAATTACGGGAAGGAGATAGACGGTGTCTAACGTTCGGGCCCGCCAACGGTTCCGCTGGAACCAAAGCAAGCCGAGCGGCTTTCTATCTATGTCCGGAACGTCTCCTTTCTCCAAACGAAACGGGGACGTCATTTCCATGGCAATGGCATCACCGTGAACAAAAAAGCGCAAACCGCCGAGAGCTCCAACGCCGGCGTCTCCCTTCCTATCGACGGCTCCTATCCGCTGAATCCGGATAGCAGCCTTGTGGTCGAAGCAAAGCAGCTGCCCGCCGCCGAGGTCGCCACCGACGAGCTCTGGTACAAGGATGCGATCATCTATCAGTTGCACGTCAAGGCCTTCGCCGACAGCAACAATGACGGCATCGGCGACTTTGCCGGGCTGACGGAGAAACTTGGGTACCTGCAGGACCTTGGCGTCACCACATTGTGGCTGTTGCCGTTCTATCCCTCCCCCGGCCGCGACGACGGCTACGACATCGCCGACTACGGCGACATCAACCCCGATTTCGGGACGATGAAGGATTTCAGGCGCTTCATCCAGGAGGCCAAGAAGCGCGGCCTGCGGGTCATCACCGAGCTCGTCATCAACCACACCTCCGATCAGCACGACTGGTTCAAGCGCGCCCGCCGCTCGGACCCGAATTCCTCTGCCCGCAACTGGTATGTCTGGAGCGATACCGACCAGAAATATTTGGGCACGCGAATCATCTTCACCGATACCGAGAAGTCGAACTGGACCTGGGACCCGGAAGCCGGCCAGTTCTACTGGCACCGCTTCTTCTCGCACCAGCCGGATCTCAATTTCGACAATCCGCGCGTGGTGAGCGCGCTGGTGCAGGTGATGAAGCGGTGGCTCGACACCGGGGTCGACGGTTTCCGGCTCGACGCCATTCCCTATCTCTGCGAGCGCGACGGCACCAACAACGAGAACCTGCCGGAGACGCATGCCGTCATCAAGCGGCTGCGCAGCGAACTCGATGCCTACGCAAAAGGCAAGGTGCTGCTGGCCGAGGCCAACCAATGGCCGGAGGACGTACAGGAATATTTCGGCCGTGGCGACGAATGCCACATGGCCTATCATTTTCCGCTAATGCCACGCATCTACATGGCAATCGCGCAGGAAGACCGTTTTCCGATCACCGACATCCTGCGCCAGACGCCGGATATTCCAGGCAATTGCCAGTGGGCGCTGTTCCTGCGCAACCACGACGAACTGACGCTGGAAATGGTCACCGACGTCGAGCGCGATTACCTGTGGTCGACCTACGCCAACGATCCCCGGGCCCGCATCAATGTCGGCATCCGGCGGCGGCTGGCGCCGCTTATGGACAATGACCGACGCAAGATCGAGTTGATGAATTCGCTGTTGTTCTCGTTCCCGGGCACGCCGATCATCTATTACGGCGACGAGATCGGCATGGGCGACAACATCTATCTCGGCGACCGTAACGGCGTCCGCACCCCGATGCAGTGGACGCCGGATCGCAATGGCGGCTTCTCCCGTTCCGACCCCGCGCGGCTCTACGCGCCGACCATCATGGACCCGGTCTATGGCTATGAGTCCGTCAATGTCGAGGCGCAGTCGCGCAGCCTCTCCTCGCTGCTCTCTGCCACCAAGCGGCTGATCGCGGTCCGCAAATCCACGATCGCCTTCGGCCGCGGCAGCATGACATTCATCCGCCCGGAAAACCGCTCGGTGCTGTGCTACGTGCGCCAGTACGGGGACGAGGTCATTCTGTGCGTCGCCAATCTGTCGCGGTCGGCTCAGGCTACCGAACTGGATCTCTCCGCCTTCAAGGACCGCATCCCGCTGGAAATGCTCGGCCGCACGCGCTTCCCGGCGATCGGCGAGCTGCCCTACATGATCACGCTGTCGCCTTACGGCTTCTACTGGTTCGAACTGCAGGAGCCCGACAAATCAGCGCCGGTGCCACAGCGCGCGGTGCCCGAATTTGAAACGCTGGTGGTACCGTTGAACGCGACCTGGGTATCGCTGGCGCGCGAGCGCGGCGTGTTCGAACGCGACGTGCTTCCGGGACATCTGGCGCGCAGCCGCTGGTACCCGGAACGCTCGGCCAAGGCGATCCATCCGAAACTGACGTCGGCGATTCCATTTTGCGACATCGGCGACAACCGGCCGTGGCTTGCTTTTTTCGAAACGACGCAGCGCGGCGTCACCACGCGCTACGTGTTGCCGATGCAGATCGAATGGGTGCGCTTCGACCGCGAGCGCTACAATCCGCATGCGCTGGCCGCCGTTCGCCAGGGCGCGCGCGAGGGAACGCTGCTCGACGTTGCCACCGACCAGATCTTCGTCGCGCTATTTTTGCGCAATCTGCAGCAATCGCTGACGGTGGACGAGAGCGAACAGGGATTGCGGCTCGAATTCCGCCCGACCGGCCGCTTCGGCGACAAGCCGATCCGGCAGCCCGAGTACATCCGCACCATTGAATCCGAACTGCCGCGCAGCACAGCGCTGGTGGACAATGACTATGTCGTCAAGATCTACCGGACACTTCAGGTCGGCCCCAGTCCTGAAATCGAGATGGGACGCTTCCTGACTGATGTCGCCAACTTTCCCAATGCGCCGGCGCTGCTCGGCAGCGCCGAGCTGGTCGAGGGCAACGAGAAGAGCGCGGTCGGCGTCGTTCACGCCTTCATCGCCAATCAGGGTGACCTCTGGACCGTGAGTGCGGCCTATCTCGATCGCTTCGTCGAGGAGCAGCGCCTGCTCGCAGCGAGCATCCATCCCGGCGAGCGCGAAGAAGAGATCCCTTATCTGCGCTACATCTCGCAAGCCGGACGGCGCGTGGCCGAGCTCCATGTTGCGCTGGCCAGCAACGGCGAGCTTGCCGAATTCGCGCCCGAGCCGACCGGCGGCGACGACGTGCAGCGCTGGGTCGACGACCTAATACGCAGCGCCGGGCACGTCTTCGATGCGCTTCGGCAGCGGCGAGATACGCTGAAGGAAGCCGACCGAGCGTTGGCCGATCAGGTGCTGGCGTTGCAGCCGGCCCTGCCGGATTGGCTGGAAACGCTGCTGCTGCGTGAGGCCCACGTCGCCAACATTCGCGGCCATGGCGACCTCGATCTCACCCAGTTGCTGATCGTCAAGGACGACATCTTCATCGTCGACTTCGAAGGCGCGCCGCGGCGCAGTATCGCCGAACGCCGGCGCAAGATGCCCGCAGCACGCGACATCGCAAGCCTGATCCGCTCGATCGATTATTCGGCGACCGCAGCCCTTGAGCGCGCGCTCAAAGTAGCCCACGATGACCACGGCAAGCTCGGCGCGGCGCTTGGCGAATGGCGGGACCGGGCGACGGCTGCATTTCTCGCCGCCTACCGCGAAGCGATGACCGACCAACGGCTGTGGCCGGCCGATCCGACGTCAGCAGACGGCTTGCTGACCTTCTTCCTGCTCGAGAAGGCCTTGAACGAGATCGAACACGAACTGTCATTCCGGCCGGAATGGCTGCGCGTGCCACTGAGCGGAATTATCAGAATGTTG
Organism: Bradyrhizobium sp. AZCC 1577; assembly: GCF_036924575.1. NCBI lineage: Bacteria > Pseudomonadati > Pseudomonadota > Alphaproteobacteria > Hyphomicrobiales > Nitrobacteraceae > Bradyrhizobium > Bradyrhizobium sp. AZCC 1577. Next base: position 2,355,435 of record NZ_JAZHRQ010000001.1, on the reverse strand, counting down.
TCACAACCGTCCTTCGAGGCCTCATGACCAAGCTATCCGCAGAGGCCTACGCAATCATCGAAGGCAAGCATTCGGATCCGTTTCGATATCTCGGCTTGCACAGCGAAGGCGGACACAGCGTGGTGCGCGCTTTCATCCCGGAAGCGTCCAACGTGGAGGCGGTCGGCGAGCAAGGCGAGACGGCGCCGCTTGAGCGCATTCACGATGCCGGGCTGTTTGAAGGCGCGCTGCCCAACGGATCGAAACGCTATCAGCTCCGCGCCCGCTTCGGCGAGAACGTCGTCGATCTCGACGACCCCTACCGCTTTCCGCCCGTGCTCAGCGACTTCGACCTCTATCTCCTGGGCGAAGGCACCCACCGGCGGATCTATGACAAGCTCGGCGCGCATCCGATGACACTCGATGGCGTCGACGGCGTGGCGTTCGTGGTGCTGGCGCCGAACGCCAAGGCAGTCAACGTGGTCGGCGATTTCAATTTCTGGAATGCGCGGCGGCATCCGATGCGGGTGCGCGGCGTCGGCTATTGGGAACTGTTCGTGCCCCATGCCCGCGCCGGCGACCGGTACAAGTTCGACATTACCGGCTCCGACGGACGGCATCTGCCGCTGAAATCCGATCCGGTGGCCTTTGCGGCGGAAGTCCGGCCCTCAACGGCCTCGATCGTCGTCGACGAAAACAGAATTCCGCATCCGCGCCCGGCGCCGTCGGGCATCAACGAGCTGGAAGCACCGATCTCGATCTACGAGGTTCATCTCGGCTCCTGGCGGCGCAAGAACGGCAATGAATGGCTGAGCTATCGCGACCTCGCCGAACAGCTTCCGGCTTATGCAAAAGATATGGGCTTTACCCATCTCGAGTTTCTGCCCGTCAGCGAACATCCGTTCGACGGCTCCTGGGGCTATCAGCCGACCGGCCTGTACGCACCGACCAGCCGGTTCGGCCCGCCGGAAGATTTTTCCGCCCTCGTCGATGCCTGTCATCGCGAGGGGCTCGGCGTGTGGCTCGACTGGGTGCCCGGACATTTTCCCGACGATCCGCATGGGCTCGGCTATTTCGACGGTACCGCACTCTACGAGCACGCCCACCCGATGCAGGGCCGCCATCTCGACTGGGGCACGCTGATCTACAATTACGGCCGCACCGAAGTGGTCAATTTCCTGGTCTCCAACGCGCTGTTCTGGCTCGATCGCTACGGCGTCGACGGTCTGCGCGTCGATGCCGTCGCCTCGATGCTCTACCTCGACTACAGCCGGCCCGCCGGCGAGTGGATCCCGAACCGGCTTGGCGGCCGGGAAAACCTCGAAGCCATCGAGTTCCTGCGCCGCTTCAACATCGAACTGTTCGGGCATTTTCCGGAAGCCACCACGGCTGCGGAAGAATCTACCGCGTGGCCGCAGGTCTCGCGGCCGGTCGAATATGGCGGGCTCGGCTTCGGCTTCAAATGGAACATGGGCTGGATGCACGACACGCTGCAGTATATCGGCAAGGATCCGATATACCGGAAGCACCATCACGGCGACGTGCTGTTCGGCCTGCATTACGCATTTTCAGAGAATTTCATTTTGCCGCTGTCGCATGACGAAGTCGTGCACGGCAAGCGATCGATCCTCGGCCGTATGCCCGGCGACGAGTGGCAGCGCTTTGCGAACCTGCGTGCCTATTACAGCTTCATGTTCGGCCATCCCGGCAAGAAGCTCCTGTTCATGGGCTGCGAGTTCGGCCAGGAGCGCGAATGGAACCACGATCATTCGCTCGACTGGCACCTTTTGGCGCAGCACCGCCATAGCGGCATGCAGAACCTGATCCGCGACCTCAACCGGCTCTATCGCAGCGTGCCGGCGCTGCACCAGATGGATTGCAACCAGGCGGGATTTGAATGGGTCATCACCCACGATTCCGGCGGCAACGTCTTTGCCTGGCTGCGCAAGGGTTTCGATGCGCGCGCGCGCTGCCTCGTGGTGGTGAACTTCTCGCCGAACGTCTATCACAATTATCGCGTCCGGGTGCCGTTCGCCGGCAAGTGGAAGGAAGCGCTCAATTCGGACTCTGCGCATTATGGCGGCAGCAATGTCGGCAACGTCGGCGAAGTCCAGACCCTGGAAGGCAGCATCCCCGAACTCAGCCTAACCATTCCGCCTCTGGCTGCGATCTTTCTCGTACCGGAAAGCTGACGCATGCGACTGTCCGCGGGAAGCCCCGCCCGCCTCGGAGCAAGCTGGGACGGCAGGGGCACCAACTTTGCGCTGTTCTCGGCCAATGCGGAGAAGGTCGAGCTTTGCCTGTTCGACGGCCAGGGCCGCCGCGAACTCGAGCGAATCGAACTGCCCGAGCGCAACGAGGACGTCTGGCACGGCTATCTCAACGACGTCTCGCCCGGACAGCTCTACGGCTATCGCGTCCACGGCCCCTATGCGCCGGAGCGGGGACACCGCTTCAACGCCAACAAGCTGTTGCTCGATCCCTATGCCAAGCGGCTCGCCGGCCGGCTGGTGTGGAGCGACGCGCATTTCGGCTATCGAACGGGGAGCGCGCGCGAGGATCTTTCGTTCGACCGCCGCGACAATGCCCGCGGCATGCCGAAGGCGGTCGTGGTCGACGAGACCTTCAACTGGGGCCGCCGCGAGATACGGCCGAACATCGCCTGGGAAGACACCGTCATCTATGAGGCCCACGTCAAAGGCCTGACGCAGAGGCGCGACAACGTGGCACCGGGCTGGCGCGGCACCTATGGCGGGCTGTGCTCGCCGGCGATGATCGACCATCTCAAGCGGCTCGGCGTCACCACCATCGAACTGTTGCCGATCCACGGCCTGATCGATGACCGGGTGCTGGTAGAAAAGAAGCTCTCCAACTACTGGGGCTACAACACGCTGGCGTTCTTCGCACCGGAGCCGCGCTATGCGCAGGACAATGCGCTCGATGCATTCCGCACCACGGTAGCGCGGCTGCACGACGCCGGCATCGAGGTGATGCTCGACGTAGTCTACAACCACACCGCCGAAGGCAATCATCTCGGCCCGACGCTGTGTTTCCGCGGCATCGATAACGCGTCCTATTACTGGCTCAACAAAGAGCATCCGCGCTACTATGACGACTTCACCGGTTGCGGCAGCTCGGTCAACCTCACCCATCCGCGCGTGCTGCAGATGGTGATGGATTCGCTGCGCTACTGGGTCGAGGTCTGTCACGTTGACGGCTTTCGCTTCGACCTCGCCACCACGCTGGCGCGCGAGCCGAACGGTTTTGACCGCAATTCCGCGTTTCTGACCGCGGTGCGGCAGGATCCGGTGCTGGCAACCGTAAAACTCGTCGCCGAGCCATGGGACCTCGGCCTGGGCGGCTATCAGGTCGGCGCGTTTCCCTCGCAATGGTCGGAATGGAACGATCGCTATCGCAGCGCGCTACGGCGCTACTGGAGCGGCGAAGGCAGCCTGATCGGCGAGGTCTCGCGCCGCATGACCGCCTCATCCGACCTGTTCCACCATGACAACCGCGCAACGCGCGCCAGCATCAATCACATCACCGTCCATGACGGTTTCACGTTGGCCGACCTGTTCAGCTACAACGAGAAGCACAACGAGGCGAACGGCGAGGACAATCGCGACGGCTCGAACGACAACCACAGCAACAATTGCGGCCATGAGGGCCCGACCACGGACGCCGCGATCGTGGCGCTGCGCCGGCAGCTCCGCAGGAACCAGTTCGCCTGCCTGTTCCTCGCGCAGGGGACGCCCTTGATGCTGGCCGGCGATGAAGTCGGCAATTCGCAGAACGGCAACAACAACGCCTATTGCCAGGACAATGAGATCGGCTGGGTCAACTGGGAAAATCTCGGCAAGCCAGGCGAAGACCTCACCGATTTCGTCGGCCACATGACCGCGCTGCGCCGGCGCTTTCCGCAACTGCGCTACCAGCGCTGGCTCTCCGGGCGGCGCAAGGACGGCTCCTACGGCGTGCTGTGGCTGACGCCGGCAGCCGAGGAAATGCAGGAAGCCGACTGGAATTTTCCGGAAGGACGGTTCCTCGCCTATGTGCTGGGGCCTTTGGAACCAGGTCAGCCGCCGATCTTTATCGTGCTGAACGCTGCGCCCGAAGAGATCGCTTTCAAGTTGCCGCAGATGCCCGAATACAAGAGCTGGCAGCAGGTACTGAATACGACCGAGGCCGTGCTGGCCGCCGCTGAATTCGCTTCGGGCGTCGAAACCAGCGCGCCGCCGCGATCGGTGCTTGTCTTTGCGGGCGCCGCATGAATGACCAGCAATTCGGCCCGCTTCTGACAAACTACGGCACGCGGTTTCGGCTGTGGGCGCCGGCGGCCAAACGCGTCGAGGTGATGCTGGAGCAGCCTCACGCAATGAGACGCGGCGAAGACGGCTGGTTCACGGCCGATATTGCCGGTGTCAAGGCCGGCGCACGCTACAAATTCCGCATCGATGGCGAACTCGATGTCCCCGATCCAGCTTCGCTGTTTCAGCCCGAGGACGTTTTCGGCCCGAGCGAAGTGATCGACCATGACGCGTATCGCTGGCGGGCCGCAAGCTGGCGCGGACGGCCGTGGCAGGAGGCGGTGATCATCGAGACGCATGTCGGCACCTTCACTGCGGAAGGCAGCTACCGCGCCATGATCGACAGGCTCGACCATCTCGTAGCCACCGGCATCACCGCATTGGAATTGATGCCGCTGGCGGATTTCGCCGGCTCCCGCAACTGGGGCTATGACGGCGTCTTGTGGTACGCACCCGACAGCTCCTATGGCCGTCCCGAAGATCTCAAGGAGCTGATCGACGAGGCGCACCTGCGCGGGCTGATGGTGATGCTTGATGTCGTCTACAACCATTTCGGCCCCGAGGGAAATTATCTCGGCCGCTATGCGCCCTCCTTCTTCACCGAAGCCCACACGCCATGGGGTAGTGCGATCGACTATCGCGTCAGGCAAGTCCGTGCCTTTGCGATTGAGAACGCGCTCTCCTGGTTGCGCGACTACCGCTTCGACGGACTGCGGCTCGATGCCGTCAACTCGATCGTTGAACCGGGCGGGCTGTCGCTGCTGCACGACATCAGCGCCGCTACCGGCCAATTGGCCGCGGAAACCGGCCGGCACATTCACCTCGTGCTGGAGAACGGCGACAACCGCGCCAGCATCCTGGATTCCGTCCAGGACCCACCACACGGCAAATACCGCGCGCAATGGAACGACGATTACCATCACGCCTGGCGCGTGCTGATGACCGGCGAGAAGCAGGGCTACTATGGCGATTACCAGCGTTCGCCGAGATCGGATATCGCCCGCTCGCTGTCATCAGGTTTCGTCTACCAGGGCGAGCCATCGGCTTTTCGCGGCGTCAGGCGTGGCGAACCGAGCGGCCATCTTGCGCCGACCGCCTTCATCAACTTCCTGCAGAACCACGACCAGATCGGCAATCGTGCGCTGGGTGACCGGCTAGAAGGCAACGCCGACACGCGGATGATCGAAGCGGCGCTTCAGATCCTGCTGATCGCGCCTCACATCCCCATGCTGTTCATGGGCGAGGAATGGGGCTCGACGGTCCCGTTCCCCTTCTTCTGCGATTTCGGCGGCGAACTCGCCGACGCGGTTCGGAAGGGCCGCCGCATCGAATTGGCCTGGGCCTATGCGGAATATGGTGATGAAGTCCCCGACGCGCTCGCCGCTTCGACCCGCGATTCCGCCGTTCTCGACTGGGATGGCCGTGACGCTCCGGCAGGGCGGAAACGCCTGACCATGGTGCGAAACCTACTGCAGGTCCGGCGGCAGGAGATTGTGCCGCGGCTGGCCGGCGCAGCTTTTGGGAAAGCAGACGCGGAAAGCAACGGATTGCTGACCGCCGATTGGCGCATGGGCGATGGCACCGCGCTTCGCCTCACCGCCAACCTGTCGGAAAAGGCCGTCAGCCACGGCGAAGCTGCAGGAACCCTGATCTGGGGTAGCGAGTTGGGCAATAGCGTCCCGCCATGGTCGGTGCACTGGCGCATCGGATAGGAAAATGCCCCCGGCGATCCCGATCGCGACCTACCGCCTGCAACTGTCGGCGGATTTCGATTTCGACGCCGCCGCTTCCGTGGTGCCCTACCTGAAGGCGCTCGGCATCACCCATCTCTATGCATCACCCTTCACGCGCGCCCGCAAGGGCAGCGCGCATGGCTACGACGTCATCGACCACGCCCAGTTCAATCCCGAACTCGGCGGCGAAGCCGGCTTCGAGCGGCTGAGCGCCATGCTGCGGCAACATGATCTCGGGCTGATCCTCGATTTCGTGCCCAACCATGTCGGCGTGCATTTTGACGATAATCCGTGGTGGCTCGACACGCTGGAGTGGGGGCCTGCCTCGCCGCACGCGGCCTCCTTCGACATCGACTGGGAGCAATTGCCATATCGCGCCCGCGGCGGGGTGTTGCTGCCAATCATCGGCTCGTCCTACGGTCAGGCGCTGGAAAACGGCGAGATCGAATTGCGCTACGACGCCGGCGAAGGCAGTTTTTCGGCCTGGTACTTTGAGCATCGGCTGCCGATCGCGCCGGAGCGTTATGGCGAAATCCTGCGTATGATCGTCAAGGAAGCCGGCGCGGAGGAAAGTGCGACCGGCAGGGCCATGCTTGCGCTGGCCTCCCGCTATCAGGGGCCGCGACGCCCCAACCGCAAGGAAGCACCTGCGTTCAAAGCCGAATTGAAGGGCATCACAGGCGCCGCCGAGATCATCGCGCATGGGCTTGCAGCCTATCGCGCCGGGCCGGATCGCGCCGCTGCAACGCTGGCGCTGCATCATCTGCTCGAACGCCAACACTACAAGCTCGGCCACTGGCGGCTCGCTTCCAGTGACATCAATTACCGGCGCTTCTTCGATGTCAACACGCTGGCAGGCCTGCGCGTCGAGGACACCGGTACATTCGAGGCGATCCATCGCCTGGTCAAACGGCTGATTGCGGAGGAAAAGCTTGCGGGGTTGCGGCTCGATCACATCGACGGCCTGCGCGATCCCGTCCAGTATTTCCAGCGCCTGCGCCGGCTGATCCGCGATGGCTTTGGCGGGCGGAGCAGGCCCTTCTACGTGGTGGTCGAGAAAATTCTCGGCGAGCACGAAAAGCTGCAATCGTTCGCCGGCGTTCACGGCACCACCGGCTATGAGTGGCTGAACGCGATCACCCAAGTTCTGATCGACGACCGTGGCCTGGAGCCGCTCGACGAGGTCTGGCGGCAGATCAGCAACCAATCGCCAAAACTCGAACCGATCCTGCGAGATGCAAAGCGTCGCGTGCTGGAAACGCTGCTGACCAGCGAGTTCACGGTGCTGACGCGCCTCTTGGCGCGGATTGCCAGCGGACATTATTCCACCCGCGACTATTCCGCCGACAGCCTGCGGCAGGCGCTCGAACTCTACGTGCTGCACTTTCCGGTCTATCGCACCTACCTGACAGCGTCTGGCCCATCTGCGCATGACCGCCAGTTGATAGCAGGGACTATCGAACGGGCGCGCGCCGACTGGTTTGCCGCCGATGACGGCATCTTCGATTTCCTGCGCGACGCCCTGACAATGGACCTGATCAAGCCCGGACGTACCCACCACAGCGCGCCGCGGGTGCGCCGGTTTGCCTTGAAGATGCAGCAGTTCACCGGACCGATGATGGCAAAGTCGCTGGAGGACACGACGTTCTACCGCTACCACCGCCTGCTTGCCCTCAACGAGGTCGGCGGCGACCCCGCCGCAAGGGCGGTATCGGTTGACGACTTTCACGGGATGATGGAGGCGCGCGCCGGCGCATCGCCGCACGGCATGACGGCGACGGCGACGCATGACACCAAGCGCGGCGAGGATGCGCGTGCGCGCATCCTGGCGCTTTCGGAAATTCCGGGCGAATGGACCGGCACGGTAGCCCGATGGAAACTGCTCAACGCGCCGCATCTGCTCGTCGATGGCGATCTGCGCGCGCCCTCGGCGGCGTTCGAATACATGCTGTATCAGGCGCTGGTGGGGGCATGGCAGCCGAACGACGCTTCGTTTGTGGACCGGATGCAGGAATATGCGCTGAAGGCTGCGCGCGAAGGCAAGCAGGAAACGAGTTGGCTCAATCCCCACGTGGCCTACGAGACGGGTGTCAAGAGCTTCATCGCGAAGATCCTCGACCCCTCACTGTCAGGCGAATTCCTGAACTCCCTGCAGACGCTGGCGCAGCGGCTCTCGTTGCTGGGCGGCCTGAACGCGCTCAGCCAGATCACGCTGAAGACGACGATACCGGGCGTGCCGGACTTCTATCAGGGCACGGAACTTTGGGATTTTTCGCTGGTCGATCCCGACAACCGGCGGCCCGTCGACTTTGCCGAACGCGCTGGCCGGCTGGGCGCGGTGGAGAATCCGGATTGGGATCGGCTGGTCGAGAGGTGGCCGAGCGGTCATCTGAAGCTGGCCTGGACACGGCATCTGCTCAAGCTTCGAACCGAGCTCGCCGATACGTTCACAAGCGGTGATTACGAGCCCTTGGAAGTTAGCGGACCGCGTCGCGACCATTTCATCGCGTTCGCCCGCCGGCGAGGCCGCGAGGCTGCGATCGTCGTGGTCACACGATGGTTTGCGCCGTTCACCGATGGCGGCAGACATTGGCCCGGTCCGGAGAACTACGACGCCGCGCTGAACGTCGGCGGCTATGCGATTGAAGGTTTTGCAGACGCCGATGCTGCGCAATTGCGCCTGTCAGACCTGTTGACGCATATGCCGGTCGCGGTGCTGAAAGCCAGGTACAATGACGCGACAAAACTCGCACCAGGGCGCCGTCGCGGCTGATACGTCAGTTTTTCTTGGTCAGCAGCAACTGGCCGCGGCTGCGGATCGCGGCCTGGGCCGCTTCGGCAAAGCGCTGCAACAGCCATGGCAGCACCACTTCCACCTGCACGTGATCGTCGGCGACGTCGACATGGCCTGCCGCGCCTTGCCCGAGGGCGCGCACGTGGAAGATCATGCGGTTGTCTTCCCAGCGCTCCTCGTCGACACTTAGCATCGGTACGCTGGAAGCGGCGCGCGACAGTCCTGTCTTGAGGCGGCGCATCGCCTCCTCGCGGCCCAGACTATGCGGGATGGAAACCACGAGCGGTTTGGTCATCGCTGAAAAATCCTCCCTGATCTAGCTACATGTAATTGTACGCGGTTCGAAAGTAAGGGACGACCGTACGATCGCCTCCCACACCGGAACTTTCGTGATTCACGCTTGTTACTCTCCGCGAAGGCAGGATAGACACACGCCCCGCTTCGGGCTGAGGAGAGATTTATGTCTATCGGCACAATCATTCTGATTATTCTCATCATCGCCCTGCTCGGCGGTTTCAGTGGCATCGGTGGCGGCCCGTTCTATGGCACCGGATATTACGGCGGCGGCGGACTGGGTCTGGTGATCGTGATCCTGTTGATCCTGCTGCTGCTCGGAAAGATCTGAGCCACGCGTCGAGAATCGTAGGGTGGGCAAAGGCGCACCTGCGCCGTGCCCACCTTTCTTGTTGAGATAAAGATGGTGGGCACGCTGTCGCTTTGGCCACCCTACATTGAGGCCAATTTCTTCATCGCCGGCTTGATCGACGCTGCCGCGTCATCGTAGCCGTCCCACGCTTTCGTCTTCGCCAGTAGCGACGGCACGGTGCGGATCGTGTATTTCTTCGGATCGAGATCGCCGCGCACCTGCGTCCAGGTCAGCGGCATCGACACGGTAGCCCCCTCCCGCGCACGGGGCGACAAGGCAGCGATCGCCGTCGACATCCGGTCGTTGCGAAGATAGTCGAGGAAGATTTTTCCCTTGCGCAGCTTCTTCGACATGTTGAGCAGATAGCGCTCGGGATCATCGCTCGCCATCCACTGGCAGATGCCTTGCGCGAACGCCTTGGCCTCCTTCCAAGAAACCTTGTCCCTTGCGCCATAAAGCAGCGGCGTCACCACATGCAGCCCCTTGCCGCCCGTGGTCTTGCAGAAGCTTTCGAGGCCAACAGCGGTCAACCGCTGGCGCATGTCTTTTGCCGCTTCGATGACGTCGGAGAATTCAACATTGGGCGCGGGATCGAGATCGAACACCAGACGTCCCGGCGTGTCGTAAGCGTCCGGTGCACAATTCCAGGGATGCAATTCGAGGCCGCCGATCTGCGCCACCGCAGCCAATCCCTCGACCCGGTCGATCTGCAGATAGGGCTTGCGGTCGCCCGAAACCTTGGCCAGCTCGAACAGGTTGGACGCGCCCTGCATGGCGTGGCGTTGAAAGAACTTCTCGCCACGGATGCCGTCGGGCGCGCGAACGATCGAGCATGGACGGCCCTTGAGGTGACCGATCATCCATTCGCCGACGCTCTCGAAATATTGCGCGAGGTCGAACTTTGTAACGCCCTCGCCGTCGCCGGCGTCGGGCCACAACTCCTTGTCCGGCTTTGAGATCACCACGCCCATGACCTCGCCGGCCTTGTTCGTTGTTGCGGGCGTTGCCCGCACCGTCGCACCCTTGCCCTTGCCCTTGCCCGGTTTCGGCTGCGCGACGCCTGCCTTGGACGGTGTTTCCGCCTCCACCTCCTCGGCCGGCTTGTCCTGCCGCAGGCCTTTGAACGCCGCCTGACGAATGTTTCCGTCCGCGGTGAACCCCGCGAATTCGATCTCGGCGACCAACTCCGGTTTCAGCCAGTGCACGTCGCGGGTTTTCTTCGGCGCGTTCTTGCCGCCGAACGGGTTCTTGTCGGAGGCTGCGGCCTTCAGCGCCGGCATGATGCGGCGCACCTTGTCCTGCCCGAAACCGGTACCGACCATACCGACAAAGGCGAGATGATCGCCCCGATAGACGCCGGCCATCAGCGAACGGAATTTGCCGTTGGTGGTCTTCCAGCCGCCCAGCACCACCTCATGCCCGGCGCGGCATTTCGCCTTGGTCCAGCTCTCGGTGCGGCCCGAGCGATAGGGCACATCGAGTTTCTTGGAGACGATGCCTTCGAGTTCGAGCTTGCAGGCCGATCGCAGGACGGCATCGCCGCCGCTTTCAAAATGCTCGACATAGCGGATCTGCTTGTCCTTGCCCTTCTGCGCTTCCAGCAATTTCTTCAGCCGCGCCTTGCGGTCGCCGAGCGGGACCTTTCGAAAATCTTCACCATCGGCAAACAGCAGGTCGAACGCATAGAAGATCAGGCTCTCGCTGTCGCCGTCCGACAGCGCCGCCTGCAGGGTCGAGAAGTTGGGCGCGCCGTTATGATCGAGCGCGACGATCTCGCCATCGATCAGCGCGTCGGGAAGCGATTTCGCTTCCTCGGCGATCGCCTGGAATTTATCGGTCCAGTCGAGGCCTTTTCGGGTGTAGAGCACCGCATCGCCATCCTCGACCCGCAATTGCACGCGGTAGCCGTCGAACTTGATCTCGTGACACCAGCCTTCGCCGCCGGGCGGCCGCTCGACGACTGTGCAAAGCTGCGGCGCGACGAAATCGGGCATCGCCGCGACCTTCTTCGGCTTGACCATCGGGGCCGGGGCGCGCGTTTTGATCTCCGGCGCGGCGCGCAAGGCGGCCGTCTTCCGCAAGGTCCGCGCCTCGGCGGCATCGCCGCGGTTCGATTGCCAGACCGCGTCGGCCGTTGTCTTCGTGGCTAGCATGAACGGCTTTGGCGCCTTGCCCTTGCCTTGCGCGATCTGCTCCATCGTGCGCCCGGAGGCAACCGAACGGTCCTTGTCGAGAATGTCGTTATCCTCGCCTTCCCTAGCGAATTCGTCACGGTGCTTAATCAGGAGCCAGTTGGTGCGCTTGCCGCCATAGCGGTCGCCCCGCATCCGCACCAGTACCCAGCTTCCATGCAGCTTGCCGCCATGCAGGGTGAATTTCAGGTCGCCCTTCTTAAAACCGCGATCGGGATCATCGGACTCCCAATAGCCCCGGTCCCACAGCATCACCGTGCCGCCGCCGTACTGGTCTTCGGGAATGGTGCCTTCGAAATCGCCGTAATCGAGCGGGTGGTCCTCGACCTCGACCGCGAGCCGCTTGTCGTGAGGGTCGAGTGACGGCCCCTTGGTAACGGCCCAAGATTTGAACACGCCGTCGAATTCCAGCCTGAGATCGTAATGCAGCCGGGTTGCATCGTGCTTCTGAATCACGAACCGCCGCTCGCGGGCGGCCGCGACCTCGACGTCGCCGGAGGGCTCCGCCGTTTTGCGGAAATCGCGCTTCTTGCGGTACGTGCTGAGCTTCTTCAACGCCACGGCCACACCTCAATCAAAACCGCCCCGCGGCAACACCCGGAACGAAAACCCATACTAACCGTTGAAGTTCCCAAACCCAAACTGCGCCCGGAGATTGCAATGGCCCCCCGCGCCTACTGGAAAGGCTCGCTTAAGCTCTCTCTGGTGTCATGTCCGGTTGTGCTGTATCCGGCCTCGACATCGGTCGAGAAAACCCGCTTTCACATGATCAACAAGGAGACCGGCAACCGGCTGAAGCAGCAAATGATCGATGCCGAGACCGGCGACGTCGTCGAGAGCGACCAGAAAGGCCGCGGCTATGAGCTGAAAAAGGGCCAGTATGTCGAGATCGAAAAGGAGGAACTGGAAGCCGTCCAGATCGAGAGCAATCATACCATCGAGATCGACAGTTTTGTGCCGCGGGACGAAATCGACAAGCGCTACTACAATCACCCCTACTACATTGCCCCCGACGGCAAGGCCGCGGTGGACGCCTTCGCGGTGATCCGGGACGCCATGAAGGATGAGGAACGGGTGGCGCTGGCGCGCATCGTGCTGACCAACCGCGAGCACGTCATGGCGATCGAGCCGCTCGGCAAGGGACTGCTCGGCACCACGCTGCGATATCCGTACGAGCTGCGCGACGAGGATGACTTCTTCGATGATATCAAGACCCCGAAGATCACCAAGGACATGGTCGAACTCGCGGGCCATATCCTGCACAAAATGGCCGCGCATTTCGATCCCTCGAAATTCAAGGACGAATATGAGGACGCGCTGAAGGCGCTGGTGCGCCGCAAGGCTTCCGGCAAGCCGATCAAGGTCGCCGCGCCCGAGGAGAGGGCGGACAACGTCATCAACCTGATGGACGCGCTGAAGGCGAGCCTGAAGGGCAAGGCGGCGACGAAACGGCGCGCACAAGCCCCGGCCTCGCGGCGGGCGCGGGCACGCCGGACAGCAAGGAAAGCACACCGGTCGTCGGCGAGGCACCGCAAGGCGAGCTAGGCTTGCGCTGGCCGTCATTGCGAGCGCTTGCATTACCCGAAGCCGGAAGGCATTTTCCCCTTGGGAACTGACGCCACCGAGGATAGCGGCGCCGGACCGGGGAGGAATGAATGGCATTGACGAAGTCGCACGTCGCAGGACCGACCACGCCTGCAGTACGGGAGATGACGTTCGGCGATCTCTTGCGCAAGGCGGCTGAGGCCGCGCCCGATCGCCTCGCCCTGATCGCGGGCGTGCCTGACCCGGCGCAGCGGCGGCAATGGACCTACGCACAGTTCTATCGCGAAGCCCAGCGCACCGCCCGGGCGCTGCTGTCGCGCTTCAAGCCCGGCGAGCGCATTGCCGTCTGGGCACAAAATATCCCGGAATGGATGATGCTCGAATTCGGCGCCGGCATGGCGGGCATGGTGCTCGTCACCGTCAACCCGGCCTTCCGCGCCCGCGAAGTGGAATATGTGCTGAAACAGTCGCGCTCTGCCGGGGTCTTCGTGGTCAACGGCTTCCGCGGCAACCCGATGCTGGAGACCGTGCAGGCAGTGGCGCCGAATTGTCCCGAGCTGCGCGAGATCATCTGCTTCGATGACTGGAATGCCTTCATCGCGGCTGGCGACGACGAGGGCATCAAGCTGCCGGCCGTCAGCCCAGACGATCCCGTCATGATCCAGTATACCTCGGGCACGACCGGCTTTCCGAAAGGCGCCCTGCTCCGCCATCGCGGGCTGCTCAACAACGGTGCCGATACCGCCGACCGGATGGGCGTCGACGACGGCGACGTCTTCGTCACCACGATGCCGTTGTTTCATACCGGCGGCTGCGTCTGCTGCGTGATCGGCGCGGTATCAAAGGCCGCGACCACGGTGCTGGTCGAGGCTTTCGAGCCTGGGCTGGTGCTGGAAATGCTCGGGACCTATCGCGGCAACGCCATGCTCGGCGTGCCCACCATGCTGGTTGCGATGCTGGAGCACCCGACATTCGCGGCGACCGATCTGTCCTCCGTCAAGGCGATCTGCTCCGGCGGCTCGACAGTGCCGGCCTCGCTGGTGCGGCTCCTGGAGGAAAAGCTCGGCGCGCCCTTTACGATTGTTTTCGGCCAGACGGAATGCTCCCCCGTCGCGGCGCAGACCCGCACCCATGACAGCGTCGAGGACAAGGCCAACACGATCGGCCTACCGCTGCCCAATATGGAAACCAAGATCATCGATCCCAACACCGGCGAGACCGTTCCGATCGGCACGATCGGCGAGTTCTGCACCCGCGGCTATCACGTGATGATCGGTTACTTCGAAATGCCCGATGCGACTGCGGCTGCGATCGACGCCCACGGCTGGCTGCACACCGGCGATCTCTGCGCAATGGACGCGCGCGGCTACTGCACCGTGGAAGGCCGGCTGAAGGACATGATCATCCGCGGCGGCGAAAACATCTATCCGCGCGAGCTGGAAGAGTTGTTGTTCAAGCATCCCAAGGTCGGCGAGGTCGCCGTCATCGGCCTGCCGCACGAGAAATGGGGCGAAGAGGTCGCAGCCTTCATCCGCCCTGCGCCCGGCGCCGCGATCGACAAGGAAGAGCTGATCGCCTACATGCGCGCCTCGCTCGCCCCGCACAAGACGCCAAAACACTGGTACGTCGTGGACGCATTCCCGCTGACCGGATCGGGCAAGATCCAGAAATTCAAGCTGCGAGAAGCCTGCACCAAGGGCGAGATGACGGCGATCTAGGGAGCTTCCGTTCGTTTCAAATACTTTCACCGTCGTCCCTGCGAACGCAGGGACCCCGAGCGTGAGCGCAATTGCGCTCATCGCGGCGCCTCGGCTTATCTGCGGCGCGATGGGGCCAGTTGCCTTCGCTGCAATCTAGGCCGATGGTTATGGGTCCCTGCGCCCCGTGCGCAATTGCGCACTAGGCAGGGACGATGAGGGTGATTTTCGGTGTGGGCTACAATCGCTCCCTACCCCTTGAATGTCGGCTGCCGCGGATGGATACAGTCCTTGAAATCCGCAAAGCCTTTCCACGCCGGCTCCGGCGCGTCCTGTCCGGCTTGAGGCACATAGATCGACGGCTCGATCGAACTCATCGTCGGAATATAGCGCGGACAGTTCGGGAAGATCGCGCGCGCGGTGACGCGAACGATGAGCTGCGCGCCGACCGTCTCCGACAGCAGCGGATCGCTGTCGCTCACGCTGGCGCGGCCGTTGACCCGCAAGCGCCGCGGCTTTCCATGCATGGCGATGAACAGCAGGCCGACATCGGCATTGACGACGATGTTGCCGAGACTCTTGAACATGCCGTTGCCGTCATAGTCGGGAAATGCGAGCTCGGAAGGCCCGGTGATGCGCACAAACCCCGGCGCCCCACCCTTGAATGAGCAATCGGGCCGGCCTTCGGCATCGGCGGTTGCCAGAAAGAAATAGGGTAGGCCTTCGATGAACTGCTTGTCGTCAGCGGTGAATTCCTTGCGCATCAGCTTCTCTTCCAGCCGATCCGAAATCCGGCGGCTGTCGAACCGGTCCTGCAATTGCCTGTTACCTTCGTGATACATGACGCTCTCAGCCATGACCGTACGCCCTCCTTCTTTGAACCACCTGGGTGGAAGGTCCAACCCGGCTTCCGCAGGGAAGCATACCACTTCATGGTGATGCCGCGTGGGGCAAGCTGACCGTAAGTGCGAGGATCTCCACCATCGGAGGTATGATCAATCCGGCGCGCGCAACCGGTAGCCGATGCCGGTCTCGGTCAGCACGAATTGCGGGCGCTCAGGATCGGCTTCGATCTTCTGACGTAGCTGGCGGACGTAGACGCGCAGATACTGCGCATCCGTCAACTCGTCCCACAGCTCCTTCAAGAGGAAGCGATGGGTCAGCACCTTGCCGGCATGCTGCACCAGAACGCGCAGCAATTCGTATTCCTTCGGCGAGAGTTTTACTTCGCGCTCGCCAACCTTGACGATGCGGCGCACCAGATCGACCGAGAGGTCGCCTGCGCGGAATACCGGCCGCTCGCCCTGCACCTGCAATTGGTGCCGGAGCGCTGCGCGCATCCGCGCCAGCAACTCGTCCATGCCGAACGGCTTTGTCAGATAATCGTCGGCGCCGAGATCGAGCGCCTGCACCTTGCCGGCCTCGTCACCGCGGCTCGACAGTACCACGATCGGCACACTCTCGTTGCGGCCGCGGATCATGCGCAGGAGCTCATGGCCCTGGATGTCGGGCAGGCCAAGATCGAGGATGATCAGCGCCGGGCCATCCGCGAGCTTCTCCAGCGCAATCTTGCCGTTGGAGGCTTCGAGGATGTCGTAGCCCTGCGTGCTCAACCCCATCCGCAGCAATTTGCGGATCGGCGGCTCGTCGTCGATCACCAAAACCTTGATCTGGGCGGCGTTCATGCGGCGGTATCCAGCGCGCTATCGGAGGCCGGGACGGGCAGTCGAATAGTGATGATGGCCCCAGAGCGATCGGTACGATTGGCGGCCGATATCGTGCCATGCATCGCCTCGACGAAACCGCGCGAGATGGCGAGCCCCAGCCCGGTGCCGGGACGGATGTGGTCGCCCTTTTGAGCGCGATAGAACTTGTCGAACACGCTTTCCACCTCGGCAGGCGGAATACCGCTGCCTTCGTCGAGGATCTGCAGCGACACACTTGCCGGATCGCGCATTCCCCGGATCGAAATCGTGGTTCCGGCCTGCGCGTATTTGGCCGCGTTATCGAGCAAATTGAACAATACCTGTTCGAACAGAACCGCATCCAGCTCCAGCATCGGCAGATTGGGACTGAGTTCCAGTGACACCTTGTGATGCAGGAGGATCTTGTTCGCGCGGCGCAGCGTGCTGCCGACGATCTCGGAGACGTCATGCCGCGCGGTATTCGGCACGATCGCACCGGATTCCAGCTTGGTCATGTCGAGCAGATTGGCGATGAAGCGATTGAGGCGCTCGGATTCGTCGATCATGGTGGCGAGCAGTTCGTTCTTCTGCGCGTCGTTGAGGCTGGAGCCGAGATCGCGCAGGGCGGAAGCGGCACCGAGCACCGAGGCCAACGGCGTCTTCAGATCGTGCGAGATCGAGGTCAACAGCGCGCCGCGCAGCCGGTCGGATTCCACCGTGCGCTTGACCCGGTCCATGTCTTCCACCAGCAGCACGCGCTCGATCGCCAGCGCGCCCTGATCGACCAGCGCATCGAGCAGGCGGCGCTGATCCGGCGTCAGCAACGGACCGGTGCGGTCGTCGTCGATGCCGATGACGCCGATCGCGCCGCGCCCGGTTCGCATCGGCAGGAACAGCCGTTTGGCGCCCGGCAGCGTATCCGAGCCGCGCCCGGCCGCACGGTCGTTGTCCCAAGCCCATTTGGCGGCGGCAAGGTCGGCCTCGCCCAGTTGATCCTCGGGCGGATAGCCCGACTTCACGGTGAGCACACCGTCCTCCGGCAACAGCAGCACCACCCTCACCTTCAGCATCAGCGCGGTCTGATAGGCGGTCGCCCACAGCACATCGTCCAGCGTCGCGGTGCCCGCGAGCTTGCGGCTGAAGGCGTAGAGCGATTCGGTGGTGCGCACCCGGCCGA
The DNA here is from genome assembly GCF_036924575.1 of Bradyrhizobium sp. AZCC 1577. Lineage (NCBI taxonomy): Bacteria > Pseudomonadati > Pseudomonadota > Alphaproteobacteria > Hyphomicrobiales > Nitrobacteraceae > Bradyrhizobium > Bradyrhizobium sp. AZCC 1577. Next base: position 2,337,680 of record NZ_JAZHRQ010000001.1, on the reverse strand, counting down.
TCGCGGTGTCGGCCTGAGAGCGCACCCGTGCCGCGAGATTGGAGACCAACAGCGCGATCAGCATGAAGAGGAAGAACGCGGCAATGTTGATCGGGTCGGCGATGGTGAAGGTGTGGACCGGCGGCATGAAGAAGAAATTGTAGCACAGCGACGCCGCGACGCTCGCCAACAGCGATGGCAAGAGCCCGTAGCGAACGGCGACGCCGACCACGGCGGTGAGGAGCACCAGATCGACATTCTCGATGCCACCGAACATCGGCTGGATCAGTTTGGCAGCGCCGAGGCTGACCGCGACGAACAATAGCGCCATCATGTAGGGCCGCGGGTTGAACGGCTCCTGTCGCGCCGCAGTCTGCACCGCCGCTTTCGCCACGCCCTGTTCGTCGCCGGGGATGACGTGGACGCTGATATGGCCGGCGCGGCGCACCAGATCGTGCACGACAGAACCGCGCGTCAGCTCGAACCACCAGGAGCGGGTCGACTTGCCGATGACGATCTGCGTGACATTATTGGCGTGCGCGAAATGGATGACGTCGTCGGCGATGCGGCGGCCGACGCCGGGAATGGTCAGCGCCTCACCGCCCAGCGCTTCCGCCAGCCGCATGGTATCGGCCAACCGGTCGCGCTGCTCGTCGGTCAGTTGCAGGCTACGGCGTGTCTCGATGCTAATAGCGGTCCATTGCGCGTGCAGCCGGTCGGCCAGCCGCTTGGTATAGCGCACCAGCCCGGCCGCGCGCGGATCTTCGCTGACGCAAACCAGGATGCGCTCACCTGCCGCCCATGGACCTGCTATGGCGTTGGCCTGCATATGGGTGAGCAACTGCTCGTCGACGCGTTCGGCGGTGCGCCGCAGCGCCAGCTCGCGCAACGCGGTCAGGTTGCCTGGCGAGAAATAATGCTCCAGCGCGCGCTCGGCCTGTTTGGGAACGTAGACCTTGCCCTCCTTCAGCCGCTGGATCAGATCGTCGGGCGTGAGGTCGATCAGCTCGATGGCGTCGGCGCGGTCGAACACGGAATCCGGCACAGTCTCACGGACCCGCACATGCGTGATCTGCGCGACCACGTCGTTGAGGCTCTCGATGTGCTGGATATTGACGGCCGTATAGACGTCGATGCCGTGGGACAGCAATTCCTCGACGTCGAGATAGCGCTTGGGATGACGGCTGCCGGGCGCATTGGTGTGAGCGAGCTCATCGACGAGCGCGATCTGCGGCCGCCGCGCGATCAGCGCGTCGAGGTCCATCTCCTCGAGCGTCTGCTCCTTGTAGGCGAGCCGCCTGCGCGGCAGCACCTCGAGGCCGTTCAGAAGCACCTCGGTTTCAGCGCGACCGTGGGTTTCGACGATGCCGACCACGACATCGGCACCGGCCTTCTTCCTGGCGTGGGCGCTCTGCAGCATCTCATAGGTCTTGCCGACGCCGGGCGCGGCGCCGACGAAAATCTTGAGCTTGCCGGCGCGGCTCTCCTCGCGCCGGGCCGCCTCCAGCAGGGCCTCCGGCGAGGGACGTTGTTCGCGGTCGCGGCGGGCTTGGACCATGCGGCAGTATAGTCCTCACCCTTCGAGGGGCCTAGCGTGTCTCATTTTGAAACCTCATCCAGCGCCAGATTCACCGCCAGTACGTTAATGCGCGGCTCGCCAAGCAATCCAGCCATGCGGCCCTGAATGTGCTCGGTAACCAGTTGCTGGACGCGCGCCTCCGGCAGGTTGCGGGCCTTCGCCACGCGCGGGACCTGGAATAGCGCGCCTTCCGGCGAGATGTCGGGATCGAGCCCGCTGCCGGAGGTGGTGACGAGATCGACCGGTACGGGCGCGGCCGGGTTTTCGGTCTTCAGCTTCCCGAAGTCCTCCTTGATCCGGTCGGCCAGCGCCTTGCTGGTCGGACCCAAATTAGAGCCGCCCGAACTGGCGGCGTTATAGGGCGCAGGGACCGTTTTGGTCGGATCGGCCGGATCCGGCGCCGTGGTCGCGGACGGACGGCCGTGGAAATATTTGTCGTCCTTGAACTCCTGCCCGATCAACGCGGAGCCGATCACCTTGCCGTCCTTCTCGATCAGGCTGCCTTGCGCCTGCTTTGGGAAGATCGCGCCGGCAATCGCGGTCATGGCGAGGGGATAGGCAACGCCGGTGATCGCGGTGAGTAGCAGCAGGATGAGGATCGCGGGACGGATTTCTCTGAGCATTTTAGGTCTCCGTAAGTTTTCCGTCATTGCGAGCGAAGCGAAGCAATCCATGGCGCCACAAGCGGATAGATGGATTGCTTCGTCGCTTCGCTCCTCGCAATGACGGTTGTGGTGTTAGGCCAGGCCCAAAGCCACAACCGCAAGGTCGATGGCTTTGATGCCGATAAAGGGAACGATGATGCCGCCCAAGCCGTAGATTAGCAGGTTACGGCGCAGAAGCGCCCCTGCCCCGACGGCGCGATAGGCGACGCCTTTCAGCGCCAGCGGGATCAGCGCGATGATGATCAGCGCGTTGAAGATGATCGCCGACAGGATGGCGCTCTGCGGGCTTGCGAGGTGCATGACGCTGAGCACCTCGAGCTGCGGGTAGAACGCCAGGAACATAGCCGGGATAATGGCGAAATACTTTGCGACGTCGTTGGCGATCGAGAACGTGGTCAGCGCGCCGCGCGTCATCAGAAGCTGCTTGCCGATCTCGACCACCTCGATCAGCTTGGTCGGATTGGAATCGAGATCGACCATGTTGCCGGCCTCGCGCGCCGCCTGCGTGCCAGTGTTCATGGCGACGCCGACATCGGCCTGCGCCAGCGCCGGCGCGTCGTTGGTGCCGTCGCCGCACATCGCGACCAGTTTGCCCCTGGCCTGCTCGTCGCGGATCAGCTTCAGCTTGTCCTCCGGCGTTGCCTGGGCAAGGAAATCGTCGACGCCGGCCTCGGCCGCGATGGCGGCTGCAGTCATCGGATTGTCGCCGGTGATCATCACGGTGCGGATGCCCATCCGGCGCAATTCCGCAAAGCGCTCCCGGATGCCGCCCTTGACGATGTCCTTCAGATGCACGACGCCGAGTAGTTTCCCATCTTTGGCGACCGCCAGCGGCGTGCCGCCGGCTTTCGAGACCTCGTCGGAAACCGTTTGGATCTCACGGGCCGCCTCCGAGAGGACGCCCGACACGGCGCGCGCCGCATTCCCCGAAGCGACCGCGCGGATCGCGCCGCCACCATCGACGTAATTCAGGATCGCATCCACCGCGCCCTTGCGCACCGACGATAACCCGGCGTCGATGCCGCTCATGCGTGTCTGCGCGGTGAAGGGAATGAAGCTCGCGTTGAGCTCCTTCATGTCGCGGCCGCGGATGCCGTATTTCTCTTTCGCCAGCACGACGATCGAGCGACCTTCCGGCGTCTCGTCGGCGAGCGAGGCGAGCTGCGCCGCATCCGCCAGCTCCTGCTCGGTGACACCGCGCAAGGGGCGAAACGCCGTGGCCTGCCGGTTGCCGAGCGTGATGGTGCCGGTCTTGTCCAGCAGCAGCGTATCGACGTCGCCGGCGGCCTCCACCGCACGGCCGGACATGGCGAGCACGTTGAAGCGCACCAGCCGGTCCATGCCGGCGATACCGATCGCCGACAGCAGCGCGCCGATGGTGGTCGGAATCAGCGTGACGAACAGTGCCACCAGCACCACCACCGAAATCGAGCCGCCGGCATAAGCCGCATAGCTCGGGATCGTCACGGTGGCGAGACACGAAGATGATGGTCAGGCCGGCGAGCAGAATATTGAGCGCGATCTCATTCGGCGTCTTCTGCCGCTCCGCTCCTTCCACCAGCTTGATCATGCGGTCGATGAAGGTCGACCCTTGCGCCGCCGTGATCCGAACGCGGATCCAGTCCGATAGCACTTGCGTGCCGCCGGTCACCGCCGACCGGTCACCACCGGATTCGCGGATTACAGGCGCAGATTCACCCGTTATCGCCGCCTCGTTCACCGAAGCTACACCCTCGATCACTTCGCCATCGGAGGGGATGTTGTCGCCGGCCTCGACCAAGACGATGTCACCCACCTTCAGGCTGGTGCCGGAAACCAGACGATAGTTCTTGCCGGGACCTTCCAGCAATTTTGCCTTGCTCTCGGTGCGGGTCTTCTTCAACGACAGAGCCTGCGCCTTGCCGCGGCCTTCGGCAACGGCCTCGGCGAAATTGGCGAACAGCACGGTGAACCACAGCCACAGGATGATCTGGAACGTGAAGGCGAAGTTCTCGCCGCCGGCCACCAGATTGCGCAGGAATATCACGGTCGTGAGCGTGGCCACGATTTCGACCACGAACATCACGGGGTTCTTCACCATCAGCCGCGGATCGAGTTTTGCAAAGGCCGCCCGGATTGCCGGCAGCACGATGCTCGGATCGAACATCGCCGACGCCGTCGCCTTTTTCTGCAATTTCATGGTTTCCATGGACGTAACTCCTGACGGCTTCGATCAGAACAAGGTGTTGGCGTTCATAGCCAGGTGCTCGACAATCGGCCCCAGCGCCAGCGCCGGGAAGAAGGTCAGGCCGCCGATGATCAGGATGACGCCGACGACGAGGCCGACGAACAGGCCACCGGTGGTCGGCAGCGTGCCGGCCGAGGCCGGGATCGATTTCTTGGCTGCAAGCGACCCCGCCAGCGCCATTGCCGGCACGATCATGAAGAAGCGGCCGACGAACATCGAGCTGGCGAGTGTCAGATTGTAAAAGAAGGTATTGCCGGTCAGGCCGCCGAAGGCCGAGCCGTTATTGCCGGTCGCCGAGGTGAAGGCATAGAGCACCTCGGTAAAGCCATGCGGACCGGCATTGGCCATGGACGCCACCGCCGGAGGGAAGACGACCGCAACGGCCGTCCAGCCCAAAATCATCAGCGGCAGGATCAGGATCGCAAGCATCGCCATCTTGACCTCGCGCGCCTCGATCTTCTTGCCGACAAATTCCGGCGTGCGGCCGACCATCAGGCCGGCGACGAAGATCGCCAGCACGACGAACAACAGCATACCGTAAAGCCCCGCGCCGACGCCGCCGACGATGATTTCGCCGAGTTGGATGTTGAGCAGCGGGATCATGCCGCCGAGCGCGGTGAAGGAGTCGTGCATGGCATTGACGGCGCCGCAGGAGGCAGCGGTGGTAATGACTGCGAAGAGTGAGGAGGCGACGATGCCGAAGCGGACTTCCTTGCCTTCCATGTTGCCGCCAGAGAACCCCAGCGCGCTCAGCGTCGAGGTGCCGTTGGCTTCGGCCCAATAGGTGACGGCGACGCCGGCAAGGAAGAGAACGCCCATTACGCCGAGGATCGCCCACCCCTGCCGCTGGTTGCCGACCATCCGGCCGAACACGTTGGTCAGCGCCGCGCCGAGCGCAAAGATCGAGATCATCTGCACGAAGTTCGACAGTGCGGTGGGGTTTTCAAAGGGATGTGAGGCATTGGCATTGAAGAAGCCTCCGCCATTGGTGCCGAGCATTTTGATCGCGACCTGCGAAGCGACAGGGCCGACCGCAATCGTCTGCTTGCCGCCTTCCAGCGTGGTCGCCTCGACATAGGCGCCGAGCGTCTGCGGTATGCCCTGCCACACCAGGAACAGCGTATAGACGAAGCAGATCGGCAGCAGCACGTAAAGCGTACAGCGCGTCACATCGACCCAGAAATTGCCGATCGTGCGCATCGAGGAACGCGAGAAGCCGCGGATCAGCGCCACTGCGAGCGCGATACCGGTCGCTGCCGACAGGAAGTTCTGATGCGTCAGGCCCAGCATCTGCGTCAGATATGACAGCGTGCTTTCGCCGCCGTAGTTCTGCCAGTTGGTGTTGGTGATGAAGGAGATCGCGGTATTGAAGGATAAATCCTGGGCGACGGCGGATTGTCCCGCCGGGTTGAACGGCAGCAGCGCCTGCAGCCGCATCAGGCCGTAGATGATGAGGAAGCCGCCGACATGGAACAGCAGCATCGCGACCGTGTAGGTCAGCCAATGCTGCTCGCGTTTCTCGTCGACGCCGCCGATCCGGTACAGCCCAGCCTCGACCGGCCTCAGGATCGGCGTGAGGGGTGTGCGCTCGCCGCTGAAGACGCGCGTCATATACCAGCCGAGCGGCTTTACGAGCGCGACCACGATCGCGCAGTACAGCAAAATCTGAAACCAGCCGACAAGTGTCATGGGTGAGTGTCCTTCGTATTACCTTGCAGGCAGCAACACGCGCAGCAGCACGACGAGCAGCGCGGCGGTCGCAAGAAACGCCAGCACGATGGCGGCGAGCGTGGTCATGACCCGTTCAAAATCGCTCGGGGCGCAGCAGCGCGTAAGTCAGGTAGAACAGCAGGCCAAGCGAAACGAGGCCGGCGAGCGAGTAATCGAAGATCATGGCGCTCTCCTCCATAGCGTCTTCGAGCGAAAGCCTGCCCCAGACCTGATCCGGGGTGGTTTTCGGTTCGCGCGAAGAAAACGCGTCAACATTTAAAGCCGCTCGCAGACATAGGCATAACCAATGCCCGCCACGAAGAGGCCGAGAGCGAGCGCCAGCATCACAATGTCCAGCATGGGATGTTCCTCTGCGACGTGAACCGTGCAGCCGAAGATACGGCTATGCGTTCCGGCCTGAGGTGCCACCGGGTGCATAGGTTTTCGAGACGGGAAGGATGGCGACGTTATAGGAATCTCATAAAGACGCCTTCCGTCGTCCCTGCGAACGCAGGGACCCATAACCACAGGCGTTAATTATTTCGCGACCTGCTCGTTATCTTTCTTTTCTAAACAACACCGGCCGCGGAGTATGGGTCCCTGCGTTCGCAGGGACGACGGAGATAGCGCTTATGAAATCCCTATATTTACAACCCTCGCCCCCACTCGTTTTCGAATGGCGTTTTCGCCAGTTTGGGAGTGCGGTTGCAATCGCGGCCGCGCGAATGAACGAGACGACGCCATGTCAATTCTTTTGGAACACCGCGTCACCACCGATCTTGGCGATCGGCTTCGCGACGCCTGCTGCGTGACGGTCGAATTCCTCTCCGACATCGCCGCAGCATGCCGGCGATTTCCGTCCACAGCCCACGGCGCAAAGACCGCCCGCATCGAGCAATTGATCCAATCTCACGCGTGGATCGATGCCGCGCTGGCGCTGATCGATCTGGAATTGCCGCAATGGCAGATTCGACGGATCGCCTATGATGAGGGTGAATGGTACTGCGCACTGTCCCGGCAGCGCGAACTGCCGGACTGGCTCGATCAGTCCGTCGAAGCTCGTCATGCCGATCTGGCGCTGGCAATCCTGAGTGCATTCGTGGAAGCGCAGCACATCAGCACGACATCGCGCCGGACCAGCGTCCCGCCCGTGCCGCAGGATGTCAGCCCACTGTACGAGCCAGTTTGCACCGACAATTTTGCGTGACTTTTGTAGATGGGGTAACGGGCCGCCTACTACTCCGCCGCAGACTGTAGCACCAGCTTTTCAGCGCGCACGGCGCAGAACTTGAACTCGGGGATCTTGCCGAACGGATCAAGCGCTGGGTTGGTCAGCAAGTTGGCCGCCGCCTCCGCGTAGCAGAACGGCATGAAGATCATGTTCTCCGGCACGTCGCGGTCGGAGCGCACCTTGACCTCGACGGCGCCGCGGCGGGTCATCAGGCGGATGAAATCGCCGGGCCAGACGCTGAGCTTGCGCATGTCCTTCGGCGACATGAACGCCATCGCCTCCGGCTCGATCTGGTCGAGTACGCTCGAACGGCGGGTCATCGAGCCGGTGTGCCAGTGTTCGAGCACGCGCCCGGTGGAGAGCACCATCGGATATTCGGCGTCGGGGATCTCGTCCGGCGCGATCACCTTGGCAGGAACGATCTTGCCGCGGCCGCTCGCGGTCGGGAAACCCGTGGTGAAAATGATCTCGTTGCCGGGCTCGTTCGGATCGTCGACCGGATAGGTCACCGCACCCTCGCGCACCAGCCGCTCCCAGGTGATGTTGTTCAGCGACGGCATCACCTGCGTCATTTCGGTGAACACATCGGCCGGTCCGTTGTAGTTCCAGGGCAGGCCCATACGCTTGCCGATCTCCTGGATGATCCAGAGATCCTGCCGCGCGTCGCCCGGCGGCCGGATCACCTCGCGCGCGAGCTGCACGCGGCGATCGGTATTGGTGAAGGTGCCGCTCTTTTCAGCAAATGCCGAGGCCGGCAGGATCACGTCGGCATGGAACGCGGTCTCGGTGACGAAGAGATCCTGCACCACCAGGTGGTCGAGCATGGCGAGCGCGTGGCGCGCGTGCTGCAAATCGGGGTCCGACATCGCAGGGTTTTCGCCCTCGATGTACATGCCGGTAATCTCGCCGGCGTGGATCGCGTTCATGATCTCGACGACGGTGAGGCCGCGCACGGGATCGAGATCCTGATGCCAGAGCTTTTCAAAAGGCTCGCGCAGATCGGTGCGTCCGACCGGCTGGTAGTCCGGCAGGAACATCGGGATCAGGCCGGCGTCGGAGGCACCCTGCACGTTGTTCTGGCCGCGCAGCGGATGCAGCCCGGTGCCGGGACGGCCGACCTGGCCTGTCGTCAGCGCCAGCGCGATCAGGCAGCGCGCATTGTCGGTGCCGTGAATGTGCTGGCTGATGCCCATGCCCCAGAAGATGATCGAGGCCTGCGAGCGCGCGTAAGTTCGCGCCACTTCCTTCAGCGTCTCGGCAGGGATACCGCAGATCGCCTCCATCTTCTCCGGCGGGAATTCCTTGATGCGCTCGGCGAGCTCGTCAAAGCCCTCGGTGTAGCCCGCGATATATTGCTGGTCGGTCAGCCCTTCGGTGATGATGGTGTGGAGCATCGCGTTCAGCATCGCGACGTCGCTGCCGGGCTTGAAGGCAAGATGCTTCCAGGCATGGCGCGACAGCGACTGCGTGCGCGGATCCATCACGATCAGCTTGGCGCCGCGCTTGGCCGCGTTCTTGAGATAGGTCGCCGCGACCGGATGGTTCACGGTCGGATTGGCGCCGATCACGATGATGACTTCAGCATCCATCGCCGCAGCAAATGGCGCGGACACGGCGCCGGAGTTGAGGCCTTCCATCAAGGCCGCGACCGATGAGGCGTGGCATAGCCGCGTGCAGTGGTCGACATTGTTGGAGCCAAAACCGGTGCGCACCAGTTTTTGGAACAGATACGCCTCTTCATTGGAGCCTTTTGCCGAGCCGAAGCCGGCGAGTGCCTTGACGCCCTTCTCGTCGCGAATCTTGACGAGGCCTTTTGCGGCAATATCCAGCGCCTCTTCCCACGACGCTTCGCGGAAATGCGTGAACGGGTTGGCCGGATCGACCTGGTCGTTGGCGTCCTTTTTTGCATTCGGCAGCCGCACCAGCGGCTTTGTCAGCCGATGCGGGTGATGGATGTAGTCAAAACCAAAACGGCCTTTGACGCAGAGCCGGTTGTGGTTGGCCGGGCCGTCGCGGCCCTCGGCGTAGATGACCTTCTCGTCCTTGACCTGATAGGTGACCTGGCAGCCGACGCCGCAGAACGGGCAGAGCGAATCAACTTTCTTGTCAGCGTAAGTGACGCGGGTCTGGTTCTCGTCCAGCATCACCGACGGCATCAAGGCACCGGTCGGACAGGCCTGCACGCACTCGCCGCAGGCGACGCAGGTCGATTCACCCATGGGATCGTCGAAGTCGAACACGATCTTGGCGCCGGCATTGCGATAGGCCATGCCGATGACGTCGTTGACCTGGACCTCGCGGCAGGCACGCACGCACAGGCCGCATTGGATGCAGGCATCGAGATTGACGCTCATCGCGGGATGGCTGGTATCGCCCTGCCACCGCTCGGCCGCCGGGAAACGGCTCTCGGTCACCTCGACCTTTTCGGCCCAGTGCCAGAATTTCGAATCGGGATCGTGCGAGGTCTCGCGCGCGGGCTGGTCGGCGACCAGAAGCTCCATCACCATCTTCTGCGCCGCGACGGCGCGGGCGCTTTCGGTCTTCACCTTCATGCCGACGCTCGGCGTGCGCTTGCAGGACGCGGCCAGCACGCGCTCGCCCTCGATCTCGACCATGCAGGCGCGGCAATTGCCGTCAGGCCGGTAGTCCGGCTCCGGCGAATAACAGAGGTGCGGGATTTCCTTCTGGTGGCGTTTTGCCACCTGCCAGATGGTCTCGCCCGCGTTGGCCTCGACCTGTTGGCCGTCGAGTTCGAACTTGATCTTGGTCATTCCGCGGCCTCTTTCGGCACGAATTCTTCCGGAAAATATTTAATCACTGACGTGAGCGGGTTCGAGGCGGCTTGTCCAAGCCCGCAGATCGAGGCGTCGCGCATCGCCTGGCTCAATTGGTCCAGCAATTCGCGGTCCCAGACCGGCCGCTGCATCAAAAGCGCCGCCTTCTGGGTTCCAACGCGGCACGGCGTGCACTGGCCGCAGCTTTCATCCTCGAAGAATTTCATCAGGTTCAACGCCGCGCCCTTCACACTGTCCTGCTCGGACAGGATGACAACAGCGGCGGAGCCGATGAAGCAGCCGTATTTTTCCAGCGTGCCGAAATCGAGCGGGATATTATCCATCGAGGCCGGCAGGATACCGCCGGACGCGCCGCCCGGCAGGTAGGCGTGGAAGGTGTGTCCGTCAGCCATGCCGCCGCAGAACTCGTCGATCAGTTCGCGCACGGTGACGCCAGCCGGCGCCAGCTTCATGCCGGGATCCTTCACGCGGCCCGAGACCGAGTAGCTGCGCAAGCCGTGGCGGTCGTTGCGGCCATGGCTCTTCCACCAGTCGGCGCCCTTCTCGACGATGTCGCGCACCCACCACAGCGTCTCGATATTGTTGATCAGCGTCGGCAGGCCGAACAGGCCGACCTGGAACGGATAGGGCGGCTTGTGCCTGGGCAGACCACGCTTGCCCTCGATCGATTCGAGCAGCGAGGATTCCTCGCCGCAGATGTAGGCGCCGGCACCGCGGCGCATATGCAGCACGGGACCACCGGGCGGCAATTTTGCGATTTCACGCGTGAGGATTTCTCGCGACGCCGGATATTCGTCGCGCAGATAGATATAGACGTCGGTCGCCTCGACGACATGCGCGCCGATCAGCATGCCCTCGATGAAGCGATGCGGATCGGTTTCGAGATAGAAGCGGTCCTTGAACGTGCCGGGCTCGCCCTCGTCGCCGTTGATCGCCATCAGCCGCGGGCCGGGCTCACCCAGCACCGCGCGCCATTTGCGCCCGGTCGGAAAGCCCGCGCCGCCGAGCCCGCGCAGCGAAGCGTCGTCGAGCGCCTTCAGCAGGTCTTCTTTCGTCATCGCGCCGGAGCGCAGGCGATTGAGCAGCTTGTAGCCGCCGCCTGCGACGTAGGCGTCATAGTCGGTATATTCGGGCAGATGTGCGTGGGTGTCGCCGGCCTTGGCGGCGGCGAGCACATTCGTAACCGTGGCATGATCGACAAAGTGATGGCCGACTTCGGCGGCGGGCGCGGTGTCGCAGCGGCCAACGCAAGGCGCGCGCACCACGCGGATGCCGGGGCCGGCACTGTCCTGCAGTTCGTGCAGCAGCTTTTCCGCGCCCATCATGGCGCAGGTCAGCGAATCGCAGACCCGGATGGTCAGCGGCGCGATATCGGGCGCGCCCTCCTTCACCACGTCGAAATGCGCGTAGAAGGTCGCGGTCTCGAACACTTCGGCAAACGACAGCTTCATCTCGTCGGCAAGCGCCGCCAGATGCGCCGCCGAGATCTGGTGATACTTGTCCTGGATCAGGTGCAGATGCTCGATCAGCAGGTCGCGCCGCCGCGGCCGGTCGCCGAGCAGGAGCTCAATCTCGTGCGCCGCGATAGGGTCGACCTGGCGGCCCTTCGGCGTCGCCTTGGCCCGCTTCCGTCCCGCGCCCGGATGATCGAACGAGCGGACTTTTTGTAGGTCGTGTACGTCGTGATCCATCGAAACGTCTCGTTCCTGCCAGTCTGCCAGCCAACTCTAGTTCAGTGGCATGCCAGATGCCAAGAGATTTATCAGATATTTAGGGCAACACAGGCCGCGAGCTTTCGATCCTCTCCGCGCCCGGAGCAACCACGTTTGCTTTGCCTGATCACTGGATGAGAACGCGAATTTGGTCGGGAGATCAATAAAGCCGTCTCATGCTGCGATTGCGAATGCGCATTGATCTGGATTTCCGATTACCCGATTTGAATTCGACATCGCGCCTGAAACGCCGTCGCGGAACGCCCGCCCCGCGACGGCCAATAGAGTCAGAGGATCTTGACGGCGCTTTCCAGCGTCTTCCACACGCCCCAGGCCAGGGGGATGCCGACGAACGCCCAGAACAGCGCAGCCTTGGCGTCGAGCCCACCGAACCCGATGCCGTAGGATCCTGACGGCCCCGAGCTACCCGCGCTCGCCGTCGCCGCCTGCAGCTTGGCAACCTCGGCGTCGCTCATGTGCCACTTCGCGTCGACCGGCTTGATCAGGTAGTTGCAAATCAGGCCCGCGATCAGCATCGCGCACAGGATGTACATCGTCGTGTTGTAGAGCTGGTCGCGCGGCACGCCGGCGGCAAGCTGGAACTCGCGGATGTAGTTCACGACTACGGGACCGATGATGCCCGCGGTCGACCACGCCGTCAGCAGACGGCCATGGATGGCGCCGACGAACTGTGTACCGAACATATCGGCGAGATAGGCCGGCACGGTGGCGAAGCCGCCGCCATACATCGACAGGATGATGCCGAAGCCGAGCACGAACAGAAGTTTTGAGCCCATCGCCGCAAATGTCGGCGCCAGCGCATAGAGCACGATGCCCAGGATGAAGAACGTATAATAGGTGTTCTTGCGGCCCATCTTGTCCGACAGCGAGGCCCAGAAGAACCGGCCGCCGATGTTGAATAACGAGAGCAGCCCGGCGAAGCCGGCCGCAATCCCCGCAATGGTCGCCTTCTGCGTGGCGTCAAGCTGGTTGAAGCCGACGTCGGGCAATCCGATCAGCTTGCCGGCGAAGATTTCCTGCAGCATCGGCGAAGCCATGCCGATCACGCCGATGCCGGCGGAGACGTTGAGGCAGAGCACCCACCAGATCAGCCAGAACTGCGGTGTCTTGTGCGCGTCCTTCAGGTGGACGTGGTTCTGCGAAATCATCGCATTGGCTTTCGCCGGCGGCGTCCAACCCTCGGGCCGCCAGCCCGCCGGCGGAATACGATAGCGGAAGGCGCCGATCATCATGAACACGAAATAGATCGCGCCCATCGCGATGAAAGTTTCCCAGGCGCCGACCGAGGTCGGCGACTTGAAATAATTCATCAACAGGTTCGCCAGCGGCGCGCCGATCATGGCGCCGCCGCCAAAGCCCATGATGGCCATGCCGGTCGCCATGCCGCGGCGGTCCGGAAACCATTTCACCAGCGTCGACACCGGCGAGATGTAGCCGAGGCCGAGTCCGATGCCGCCGATGACGCCGCTTCCTAGCCACAACAGCCACAGTTGATGGGTGATGATGCCGATCGCGCCGAGCACGAGACCACCGCACCAGCACAGCGCCGACACAAAACCCGCCTTGCGCGGTCCGACGCGCTCCAGCCAGCCGCCCCAGATCGCGGCCGAGACGCCGAGCAACACGAAGAACAGTGTGTACATCCAGCCCATGCTGGCGACTTTCCAGTCGCAGGTGGTGGTGAACAATTCCTGCACCAGCGTCATGTCGGGGCAGGCCTTCGGCGCGGTCACGCCGATCGCGCGCGACAGCGGCAGCCAGAATACGCTGAAGCCATAGGCCATGCCGATGCACAGGTGAATGCAGAGTGCGGCCGGCGGCACCAACCAGCGATTGAAGCCGGCGGTCGCAATCGTTCGCTCCTTGTCGAGAATCCCGAGCGCACCCGATGGTGCGAGCGTGGCATCGGCTGTCGTCATAGGCACATTCTCCAGGTTCGCTGCCTTACCGGGCACGATTGTTGAGAGGTTGGGGTATTGGATGGGGGGCCACGCAGCGCCGACCGTATGCGCGGACGTGCGATGTCCACGCGACAGATCGGAGTTCAAGTCGAGGCAAAATCGTTTTGAAGTGCGGCGTGGGCACGTCATGACGACGGCAAGCGCGCGCAGTCGCCCAGCTTGCGACCGAATATCCGATCATCGCGCCCTCCCCACTCCAACCCTTGAGTGAGAAGTCAGCAATCCGCGTGCCAAATCGCGCGATGCAGAAAATCAATCACTTAACCAAATGCCTGCCGATGTATCGGACAAAATGTCCTGATAGCCGCTGGACAAAATGTCCGGTCAGCTCGCTTCCGGCAGCCACACCCGGAATGTACTCCCGGAGCCGATCCGGCTTTCCACCGTGATCTGGCCACGCTGGCGCTTCACCAGCGTCTGACTGATGGAAAGGCCAAGGCCCGTCCCCTCCCTGCGTTTCGTGGTGAAGAAGGGATCGAAGACCTTGTCCAGGACGTCAGCGCTCATGCCGATGCCGGTGTCGGTCACGTCGATTGAGATGCCCGGGTTGCCGTCGCGATCGGCGTCGAACGAGCGCAGCGTCAACGTGCCGCCGTCCGGCATGGCGTGGATCGCGTTGACGATGAGGTTGATCACGACCTGCTGCAGCTCGGTGCGGTTCATCAGGACCAGGCGGCTCGCCCGATCTTCCCGCGCAACCCTGATTTCGGTCTTGTTCAGGAGATGCTGCACCAGCGGCAGGCAGTCCGCCACGACGCTTCCGGGCGCATGGCGCTCGACATAGCCGGCATACTCTTCCGGCCGCGCAAACTGCAAGAGCTTGGTGACGATCTGGCTGATGCGATGGATCTGTTCATCGACAAGCCGAAACTCGACCTTGGCTTTCTCGGTGTCAGCGCCGATCACGCTGCGGATGACATCGAGATTGCCCTGCATCACCGCGATCGGGTTGTTGATCTCATGCGCAACGCCCGCGGTGATCTCGCCGATGGCAGCGAGCTTCTCGGACATGATGAGCTGCTTGGTGGCCGCCTCCAGCTTCAGATTGGCAAGTTCGAGGTCCCGGGTGCGCTCGCGCACGCGCGTGTTCAACTCCTCGTTCCACTCGCGCAACTGACGATCGCGCTCCTGAATCTGGTCCAGCAAGGTATCGAGATGAACCGCCACCCGGCCGATCTCGTCACCCGATGCCGGCAGTTTGGTGCGGGCAGAGAGGTTACCGCTCTCGACTTCACCAATCGTCGCCGTGACGCGTTCGAGCGGCATGAAGATCGATTGCGCCCAGCGCAGGAAGATCGGCACGCTTGCCGCCGTGATCGCGATGAACGCGAGCGCAATGATGAGAATCGTCTCAAGCTTTGCGTCGTTGAACGGTTTCTGCAGAAATCCGACATAAAGCATGCCGACGCGCTTGCCGTAGGTGTCGACGAGCGGCTCGTAGGCCGAGATGTACCAGTCGTTAACGACGAAGGCGCTGTCCAGCCAGGTGCGCCCCTCTCCCATCACCGCAGAGCGCACCGCCGCCGACACCCGCGTTCCCAGCGCCCGCCGTCCCTCAAACAGGCGGACATTGGTCGAAATCCGCACGTCGTCCAGGAACAGCGTCGCCGTTCCCTGGCTGCCCTCGGGCAGGCTGGCCGCTCGATAGACGAGGTCGTTGATCGTATCGATGAATTCCAAATTCTGGTTCAGCAGAATCCCGCCAACCAGCGCGGCTGGCCCTCCTCCGGGCGCCGTGGCGCGGCTGGCCGCATGCACCACCATGCCATGGGTTTCCGTGCTGCGATCGGTCGGCACCGCGTTTGGCGTCGGCACCAGGTCGAGACGCGCGCGCTGGGCAAGCGCCGGCGAAATCGCCGCAAGCTCGTCGTTGGTGAAGATATCGATCCCCGTCGACGGAGATTCGCCTGACAATGCCGACGTAATGATCGGCCAATCGGCCCTTGGCGGTCCCTCAAGCGCAGGTGACGAGGCGATGATTTTTCCACCGGCATCCATCAAATAGAGGAAGTCGAGACCCATCTCCTTGCGGGACTGTTCGAGCAAAGTCTCCACAGCGGAGATCGTTTCCCGCTCTTCGACCTCCCGAAAGCGGAACGAAAGGCTCAGGCCGCGGATCTGAACGCCGGTCTTTTCCAGAATGCGGGCCAGGTATTGGTGGGCGATGGTGAGGTCGCCGTTCACCTTGGAGATCAGCGTAGCGTCAAACCGCGCATTCCAGCGATAGATGGCGACCCCA
Source organism: Bradyrhizobium sp. AZCC 1577 (assembly GCF_036924575.1). Taxonomy (NCBI): domain Bacteria; kingdom Pseudomonadati; phylum Pseudomonadota; class Alphaproteobacteria; order Hyphomicrobiales; family Nitrobacteraceae; genus Bradyrhizobium; species Bradyrhizobium sp. AZCC 1577. Next base: position 2,321,561 of record NZ_JAZHRQ010000001.1, on the reverse strand, counting down.
AGCAGAAGCGGCAGGATCACCAGCATCGGCAGCAGCGCAATCGCGAGCAGCCGGAAGCGGACGGATGCCCCGCGCACCGGCTCCTCGATGCGGCCTGCCCGGTCAGCCATTCCATAACGCGAGTTTGCGGTCGATGGTCTTGCGCGAGATGCCGAGCCGCCGCGCCGCTTCCTCGCGGTTGCCGCCGGTTTCCTTCAGCACCGAAAGAATATGCCGGCGCTCCAGGTCCGCGAGACTGTCGGCGGTGGCGACCTGCCCGTCGTTCCGTGGGCCTGCGAAATCGTCCGGGAACGCGCCGAGGATCAAGGTGCGCTCGATCAAATTGCGCAGCTCGCGCACATTGCCCGGCCAGTCGTAACTCGCGAGCGCGGCACGCACTGCGCTATCGATTGGAACCGGCGGCATACCGAGTTGGATCGAAAGCTTGTTCATGAAGATGGTAGCGAGCTCCTGCACGTCGTCGCCACGGTCCTTCAATAGCGGCAGATGAATCTGCATGACGTTCAGGCGGTAATAGAGATCGGCGCGAAAGCGGCCCTTCTCCACTTGCTTTTGGAGATCGGCATTGGTCGCAAAGATGAAACGAAGATCGACCGGCACTTCACGCTCGGAGCCGACGGGGCGGACGCGGCGGTCCTCGAGAACACGCAGCAGCTTGCTCTGCATCGGCAACGGCAGCTCACCGATTTCATCGAGGAATAGCGTGCCGCCATGCGCATAGAGGAACAGGCCCTCGCGGCCGCTATCCGCGCCCGTAAAGGCACCCTTGATGTGACCGAACAGCTCGGCCTCGATCATCTCGGGCGGAATGGCAGCGCAATTGACGGGCACGAAGGGCTTGTCGGCGCGATCGGAGAGGGAGTGAATCGAGCGCGCCGCGACTTCCTTGCCGGTGCCGGATTCCCCGGTGAGCAGGATCGATGTCGGTAGGCGGGCGACGCGGGCAATGGTTTCGCGCACGCTGCGGGCCGCGGGCGACTCCCCGATCAGATTGTCGCGCAGGAAGGTGCGATCGGATGAAGCGCGCAGCGCATAACGCAAAACGTAGTTCTCGCGCTGCAGCCGGACCCGGTCGAGACAGCGTGCAACCGCATTGAGGATTTGGTTAGAGCGGAACGGTTTCAGCACGAAGTCGACTGCGCCGGCGCGCAGCGCCTGGATCGCTGTATCGAGATCGGCAAAGGCTGTAATCAGGATGGCATCGGCGAAGAAGCCGACGGCCCGCTGCTCCGCCAGCCAGTCGACGCCGTTCTTGCCCGGCATGATGTTATCGAGAATGACGACGTCGAACCGGCTCTTGTCGAGCTTGCGCGAGGCTTCGTCGGTGTCGGCGGCCTCTTCCACGTGCTTGCAATGCGGCCCCAGCGTGCGCACCAGAAAATTGCGCATGCCGGGCTCGTCATCGACGATCAGGATCGAGGCCTGCGCCAGCGCGCTGAATTCGGGACCGCCGGCCGGCTTGCCTGGTTTGGCCGCCGGTTCATTGACCGTTGCCGGGGATATCGCCGCGCTCGCCTTCGATGTCGGGAAGTTCATGCCGAGATTTGTAGGACCGATTGTCGCACCCGGCAATCGGACGCTGTCGTGAACTCGTCTAAATCAACGCGCGGGCGCTTACCCGCGGGATCGCTCAAGCATTCGGCTTTTATATCGTCCCATTTGCTTTTTCTATCAGAAACACGATGCGGCTTGGGCTGCGCTCGGTGATTTCGACCTTGTCGCCGGTCTCCCGAATGAGGTTCGGGATGTCAATCACCGACAGCGGATCGGTGCAGAGCACTTCCAGCCTGTCGCCGGGCGGCAGCGTCTTCAGCGCCTTGCGTGTCTTCAACGCCGGCAGCGGACATTTCAGGCCAGCGAGATCGAGTTTTGTCGTCGTCATGCGCCGACCATGGCGAAGGGGGCCCGCATCGTCAACGGACATCAGTTGATCAGGCTTGCATAGGATAGGAACCCGACGGTCTGGCCGGGCGACACCTGCGTGATGTCCTCACCGAGTTCGACGAGGCCATCGGTGTCCGCCAGCGACGACAAGAGCCCTGCGCCTTCGCGCGGAAATTTTACGGCTTCGAGCGCGCCATCGGCACCCTCGCGCAAGCTGACGCGGACATATTCGCGGCGCGAGATTTTCTTCTTGTAGCTGAAGGCGGCGCAAACCGGCATCGGCCGAAGCGGCTCCGGCCGGGCACCGGATAACGCCAGAATGGTCGGCCGCACCACGTGGACGAAAGTGACAAAACTGGCCACCGGATTGCCCGGCAATCCGATGAAGGGCGTGCCGTCGATGATGCCCATTGCGACGGGGCGTCCCGGCTTGATTGCCATCCGCCACAGCACCAGCCTGCCCACGCTTTCGACGCTCGCCTTGACGTGGTCCTCCTCGCCGGTCGAAACGCCGCCCGTCGTGAGGATCAAATCATGACCGCCGGCGACCTCCTGCAGCGCGCGGGCCAGCGAGGCGCGATCATCCCTGATAATACCGAGATCGCTGACCTCGCAGCCGAGCCGCGACAACATCGCCATCAGCATGAAACGGTTGGAATCGAACAGTTGCACCGCGGCGCGCGCCTCGCCCGGCGAGGCCAGTTCGTTGCCGGTGGAGAACACGGCGACGCGAATGCGCCTTGTGACATCGAGTTGTGTCAGGCCAAAGGCTGCGGCGAGCGCAACGTCCTGCGGCCGCAGCCGCTGCCCGGCCTGCAGCGCCGCAAAACCTGAAGCGATGTCTTCGCCTGCGGGGCGGACATTGGCGCCCGGCTTGAGGCCTGCGGGAAGCACGACCTTGTCGCCCTCGACGCGCACGTCTTCCTGCATGAACACGGTATCTGCGCCTTCGGGCATCGGCGCTCCGGTGAAGATGCGCATTGCCTGCCCCGGCTTGAGCGGCGCAGATGCGGAACTACCCGCCTGCACGCGACCGGTAACCGGAAACGTCTGCTCTTCCTGCTGCGGGAGGTCGCGGCTCGCAACCGCATAGCCGTCGACCGCGGAATTGGTGAAGGGCGGCAGCGGCAGCGGCGCCAGTATCTCGTGCGCCAGAATGCGGCCATCGGCGCGGGCGAGCGTAACCGTCTCGATATCCACAACCGGCGTCACACGCGTGGCAATGAGACCGACGGCCTCATCGACCGACATCATCGGACCGCCGAAGGCAAAGCAATCGTCGGACAATTGCGCCATGTGCCTGATCAGCCCTCAGCTTCGCATTTCGCCAGCACGTCTTCGAGCGATATTGCAGACCGCAACATCATCGCCGCCACAGCCTCGATATCGTCGAGATGGGCGGTCGGCAGCGTGGTTTCAACCGCCGTATCGGTCGCGATTCCGACGATACCGGGATCGTCGGGGAACAGCAGCGGCTTTTCATTTGCGGCGCGATAGACCTCGATCTTGCGGTGCGGCTCGCGCTTGAAGCCCTCGACGACGACGAGATCGACCGGCGACATCTTGGCCAGCAATTCCGGCAATCGCGGCTCATGCGCCCCGCGCAGCTCATGCATCAAGGCCCAGCGCCGCCCCGATGACACCAGAACTTCGGCCGCGCCGGCCTCGCGGTGCCGCCAGGAATCCTTGCCGGGTACGTCGACGTCGAAGGCGTGGTGGGCGTGCTTGATCACGGACACCCGCAGGCCCTGTTTTGCGAACTGCGGAATCGCCCGCGTCAGCAAGGTGGTCTTGCCGGCGCCGCTCCATCCCGCGAGGCCTATCACTTTCATCTCATACTCCGACAGCGGTACTAGCATCCCCGCCAAGCCCGGGCAAAAGCGCAAAGCGCGTCTTTTCCCTGGAAGTCCCGGGCATCCACGTCTTGACGCTATCGCAGCAAGAAAGGCGTGGATGGCCGGGACAAGCCCGGACATGACGGCTAGACCGTGACTTGTTAACTCCGGTCCTTATATCAGCCCGGAGACAAAGTCATGCTAACCTGCGTCCTATGATGAAGATGGAAAAAGCTCCCGCCCCCCTGATCGTGCCGAACCCCGAAGATCCGCGGCTGACCGAGCGCGTTGCCGGGACCGATCAGACGGGCGCGACGGTCGAAATCCGGGTGCCGGTGGAGCGGCCGCTGACGCTGTACCTGAACGCGCAGGAGATCGTCACCATGATGACGATCGGCGACTATCCGGAATATCTGGCGCTCGGCTATCTCCTGAACCAGAACATGCTGAAATATGACGACGTCGTCACCGAGGTCGAGTACGACGACGACCTTCAGGTCGTGGTGGTGCGCACCGAGCATCACACCAATTTCGAAGCCAAGCTGAAGAAACGCACGCAGACGTCCGGCTGCGCACAGGGCACGGCGTTCGGCGACCTGCTTGAAGCGGTGGAAAGCGTGGCGCTGCCGAAGGCGGAGCTGCGCACCTCGTGGCTCTACCATATGACGCGCACGATCAACACCATGCCCTCGCTTTATCTGGAGGCCGGCGCGATCCATGGCTGCGTGCTGTGCAAGGAAGGCACACCCGTCTGCTATACCGAGGATGTCGGCCGTCATAACGCGGTCGACAAGATTGCCGGCTGGATCTATAGGCACGGCGTCGATCCCGCCGACAAGATCCTTTACACCACGGGCCGGCTCACCTCGGAGATGGTGATCAAGACGGTGCGGATGGGCATTCCCATCCTGGTCTCGCGCTCCGGCTTCACCGCATGGGGCGTCGAACTGGCGCGGCAGGTCGGGCTGACGCTGGTTGGCCGCACGCGCGGCAAGCGCTTCATTGCGCTATCAGGACAGGAGCGGATCGTGTTCGACCAGGACCTCGACTATGTCGAGGAAGAATCCGCGCGACACAAGCGCAAGGGCGAAGAGCGTGACGAGTAAAATTCCTGGCGTTCTGCTCGCCGGCGGATTGGCGCGGCGGATGGGTGGCGGCGACAAGCCGATGCGCACGATCGCCGGCCGCACCATCCTCGACCGCGTGATCGCGCGCCTTGCGCCACAATGCGACGGGCTGATCCTCAACGCCAATGGGGACCCAGCGCGTTTCGCAGCGTTCGGCCTTCCCGTCATTGCCGACAGCGTCGCCGATTTTCCTGGCCCGCTCGCCGGCATTCTGGCAGCACTCGACTGGGCTGCGGCCAACCGGCCCGATGTAGAATTTGTTCTCAGCGCCGCCGCAGACTGTCCATTCCTGCCGCGCGATCTGGTCTCCAGGCTATATGACGCGGTGGAAGCGGAGAATGCCGAGTTGGCCGTTGCCGCCTCCGATGGCCAGTCGCATCCGGTGATCGGATTATGGAGCATCGGCTTGCGCGAACAACTTCGCCACGCGCTGGTCGTCGAGGACATCAGGAAGATCGACCGCTGGACCGCGCGCTACAGGCTCGCCACAGTGACATGGCCAGTCGCGCCGCTCGATCCGTTCTTCAATGCCAACACCATGGACGACATCGCGGAAGCAGAACGGCTGGCAGCGCTGGATGGCGGTTAGGCTTCGTGTCCCGGACGCAGCGCAGCATTACACGTTGCTCCGCGTCCGGAACAATCTACGCGCCAGCAGCGCTGTCCCGCCCTTCGCGAAGACGACCGAGAAAAGACTCCCACCAAGCTACCTGGACATTGACGAAATCGGTCGTGATTTCAGATTCAGATTAAATGCGATTTAATGTACTTGCCGATAAAGTTGCCGCGGCGGATTCAACGCGAGGCCGTGGCAATGTTCGGACGCAGGACGACTTTCGGCACCAAGCAACCAAGCCTTTCCGAATTTAAGGAGACGATGCGTCCGACACCGGACGCAGATGGTGTGACCCGCGTTTTCCCCAAGGAACTCTGGGACGATCCAAAGATCGGCAGGTTTCTGCAGGAAGTCGGCTTTGCTCCGGATGATGCGCGCAACATCCTGCCCACGGCACAGGACTATATCGCTCTCTTCGCCGCGGCCAAGAAGCGGCTGGATGAGCGCACCGAGGCTTTCAACCGTGAAATGACCACGCGCTACGGCTATTGCCGCGCCGCGCCATTCCTGGTCATCGACCACACAATCTGGGACGGCGAGCATGGTGCGTTTCTATATGCCCAGATGAATCTCATCGGATACGATGACTGGAACGTATTGATGTTGGCGGCGGACGTACGCACCAAGGAGCTCTGTGACATCGCAGCACATCCCGGCACGGTGCCCGCGGTTACGGAAGTCATGACCAAGCGCGTGATCGAATGGAAGCAGCGCCATGATCTCGCGCTCGAAGCGTTCGGAGTTACCGCGATGGGTGGCCAAGGTATCACGCGAGAGCAATACGAGGCCGAGCAGGACGCGCTGCGCAGCGAGATCATGGACAACGTCGGATGGATGAAGCCACGGATAATAAGCGAGCTGTTGCGGGTTCAGGGCTAGAGCATGATCCGGAAAAGTGGGAGCCGGTTTTCCGAAAAGATCATGCTCAAATCAAAGAGAAACTACGCCGCCAGCGGCACGGTCCAGGCGTCGTAGCCGTACACCCAGTCGGTATCGGTCCTGCCGCTGAGCCAGGTATTCGCGCGCGACGTAGCCTGAATGCGCGTGGTTCGCTCCTTGCGCGTCGCCTCGAAGCGGCGGAATGCGTGGGCGACGCCTTCCCTCTCGACGCCCTCGAGGCAACGCGACAGCACGGCGGCGTCCTCGATCGCCATCGCTGCGCCCTGCGCCATGTAGGGCGTCATCGGATGGCAGGCATCGCCAAGCAACGTCACATTGCGATCCGCCCAATGCTCCAGCGAATTGCGATCGACGATCGCCCATTTGTGCACGTCGGGGCACGCGGCCAGGACCTGCTCGACCTGGCGGTGGAAGCCGGCGAACGCCTTGCGCAATTCCCTGACATCGCCTTTCGCCGACCAGGACTCGATCCGGAAATCCGGCTCCGGCTGACTGGTGACGAGGTAGATCTCGCTGCGGTCCGGCTTGACGTAATAGATGACGATGTGGCGGTCCTCGCCCCACCATTTGGTGCAGTCGTCGATCGTCTCGCCGCCGAGCAGCGCGGCGGGATACGTGGTGCGGTAGGCGATCCGCCCGGTGAAGTTCACCGGTGACGTGCCGAACAGGATATCTCTCACGACCGAGTGGACGCCGTCGGCCCCGATCACGGCATCGGCTGTAACGCTTGCGCCATTGGCAAAGGCGAGCCGAACGCCCTCGCCGGTTTCCTCCAGCCCGACCAGTTTGTGGTTGAGCCTGATGCAGGCATTGGGGACGGCGCTGGCGAGCGCCGCATGAAGGTCGCCGCGATGCGCCAGAAGATAGGGCGCACCGAATTTCTGCTCGGCGCTCTCGCCGAAGATCATGTCGAACTTGATGTCGCCGGTGCGCCAGTCGCGGTTATTCCAGGAACGCGGATAGAAGGATTGCGCGCGCAGCCTCGCCTCCAGCCCAAGGGCGCGCAACACCTTCATCGCATTGCAGCCAATCTGGATGCCGGCCCCGATCCGCGCGAATTGCGTGGCCTGTTCATAGACGGTGACATCGACGCCGACCCGCCTGAGCGCCGCGGCGGTCGCGAGCCCGCCCATGCCGGCGCCGACGATCGCAATCGATAGCGGTCTTGCCATTCCCATCCCTGCCCGAGCCGCTTCTGTTGACGGCTTCTTCAGCTCCGACGGCTTCAGGCCGGCCGGAAACCTGCCTGCTCGAGCGCCGCGCGCGCCCCGTCTGACGCCAGCGCGTCGAGAAAGGCCTGCACGGCCGGTCTCTGCTTGCGCGCCGTCACCAGCGCAAAATCATAATGCTCCTCGGCAAAGGGAATGAAACCCAGATTTGACGCATGCGCGACCGGCGCAATGGTCATGCCCCAGTCGGCACGGTGCTGCGCGACCGCCGCGGCTACCGCGTTGTGCGAGCGCGGCTGATTCCAGTAGCCGTCCGGGCGCGCACCGCCAAGCAGCCGGTCGATCAGGATGCGCGTGCCGGCGCCCTGGTTGCGATTGACCATGATGCAGGCGGGATCGGCCAGCGCGGCACGCACCGCATCCTCCGCGCTCAGGCCTTCGAAGCGCCGATCGCCCTTGCGGAATACGATGCCCTGCATGCGACGCCAGCCCGGCACCAGTTCGAGCCCGTCGCTGAGATACGGCGTGTTGTAGGTCTCGGTCTTCTCGTCGATCAGATGGATCGGCGCAAAATCGCATTCGCCGCGCTTGGCGGCCGAGAGGCCGCCGAGGCTTCCGACGGCGATCGAGCGCACGGTGAGCCCGGCATGCGCCAGCGGTGCCGTGACGAGATCGAGCCCGGTGCAATGGCTGCCGACGATAACGAGATCGGGCACCCGCACATGCGGCGTGAACAGCGTCACCTCGGCATCGCTGCCGGCCGGCATCTGGTCCGCCAGCGCATCGATGCGCAGAAAGCCGTCGGCCTGGGCAAAGGAGGTGATGGCGCCGGAGCCCTTGCCTGTAGGATACGCAATCAGCCCATCCGCGCCTTCAACCAGCGACACCATGACGAATTCGGCGCGGCCGAGTTCGGACGCGATCCGCACGGGAACGCGCGCGGCCACCTTGGCGTCCGAGCGCGGCGGCAGGCCGGCCATCCGCCGCAGCACCGGCACGATCATGTCGTGGAAGGTGAACATCGCCGAGGTAGGAAATCCCGGCAGGATGATGACAGGCTTGCCGTCGCATACCGCAAGGCACAGCGGCTTGCCTGGCTTCAGCGCCACGCCATGGGCGATGATGCCGGGCTTGCCGAGCCGGCCGATGATGCGGTGGGACACGTCGCCCGCGCCCTTGGACGTGCCGCCTGACAGCACCAGCATGTCGCTGCTCGCGAGCGCCTCACGCATCGCGGATTCGAGTTGCGCCTCATCATCGGCGATGGCGCCGAGAAACTTGGCCTCGCCGCCATTCTCCGTAATCGCCGCGGTGACGATCGCGCCGTTGGTGTCGTAGATCGTGGCCGGCCGCAGGGAATGGCCGGGCTGCACCAGTTCATCGCCGGTGGAAATGATCGCAACGCGCGGCCGCCGCGCTACCGCGACCTCCGCGATGCCGCAGGCCGCCAGCATCCCGATCTCGCGCGAGCCGATGACGGTGCCGGCGCGCAGCAGCGCCTCGCCACGGGCGATATCGGAGCCGGCATAGGATACGAATTGCCCGGGCGAAGCGGCGCGGCGGACGTCGATCGCACGATGTCCCGCCGGCTGGGTATGCTCGACCATGACGATGGCGTCCGCGCCGCGCGGCACCGGACCACCGGTCGCGATCGGCGTGGCTGTTCCCGACAGGACCGGCCGCGTCGGCGCGGTGCCGCACGCGATCACTTCGTCGTTCAGCATCACGCGTACCGGTGAAGCTTCGCCGGCCGAAGCGAGGTCGGCGGAACGCACCGCAAAGCCATCGACATTGGAGCGATCGAACGGCGGCACGTCGATCGGCGCCACGACGTCCTCGGCGAGCGCGCAGCCGAGCGCCTCCGCAAGCGAGCGTTTCTCGCTCGCGACCGCACGCGGAAACAGCGCGGCTTCAAACCGCGCCAGCGCATCCTCGCGCGACAGGATGGTCAGGAATTGATCCTGATCGATATTGTCGCGGCCTTTCGGCGAGGGCGTATTCGTCATTCCCGAACCCATATCACTCCCGCAGCATATAGGCATCGACCCGGGTGCCCGCCGCAAATCCTTCCGATCCGGCGGGCACCACGAGCCAGGCCTCGGCGCGCGCAATCGCATCGAGCGACAATTCGCCCACCGCCAGCGGGACCCAGGCATCCTGCTTTCGTTCCAGCAGCACGATCTCGGCAATGCCGACGCTTGAAGCAATCTTGCGCGCCAGTGGCAGATTGAGCGTGCTGCGCCGCCGGCGGCCCGATAAGCGATCGAGCACGGGAAGCGCCAGCGTCCACCACGCCGCCAGGGCCTGGTCGGACGCGCCTGGCAACACCACGACCGGCGTCTTGCCTGCACGACCAACGGCCGAAGTGCGGCCTGGTTGCAGGGCAATGCCATGTGCGAGAATCTTCCCGCGCGCGCCCAATGCCGTCACCGCCGTGTCGGTGCGGCCGACACCGGAGCCGCCGACGATCAGCAGCAGATCGCACGCACCGTCATCGATCGCCGCGGCAATCGATGCGGCATCGCGACCTGCGGCCGCGACCAAGACGACCTCACCGCCCGCGGCCCGCGCGCTCTCGGCGACCAGATCCGCGGTTACCGTGCCCCGGGGAATATTGACGATGCGCAGGCGTGGGCGGCGCACGTTCAACCGCGCCATTCCTGCGGCGCGGGCGACCATGAGATGGCGCGGCAGCACGCGCTGGCCGGCTTCAACGGGACGGCTGCCCGCTGCGATATCGCTGCCGGCCCGGCGCACGCCCTGCCCCGGGATCGCCTCCGCCAGCACTTGCACGAGCGGACCGGACATCTCGACGGAATCGGAATCCAGCACGCAGTCGCAGTTGTCAGGAATGATCTCGCCGGCCTCGACCCACGCCGGCGCCGCCGTTATTGGCAGCGGCGAATAGGAGGATGCGCCGACAAGGTCGCGCGCGCGGAATGCGTAGCCGTCCGCGGCAGCGATATCGCGCGGCGGGTGGGCATCGAGCCCCGGCATATCCGCGGCAATACAGCCCAGCGCTTCCGCCAATGCCAGTTCCACCGGCGCGGCAGGATCCACGCCCTCCAGCAACGCGGCAAACGCCACATCGAGCGGCGTCAGCGAAGTCGGCAAGCGCTGGTTCGAGGTCATTGGCGCGCCTATGCCCTGAATCGGGAGGAAAATAAATAGAACCGGATATGGCGCGCGCGGTTTAGCCCATCCAACCCACATTGACGTCGGCGCGAAATAGTTGCAAATGAGACCAATTGGCGGAACCAACCGCCTGACAACACCAACGGCCAATGTGCTGATTCCTAGGGAGAAGACAGGATGTTCGCCAGGAAACTATCCAGGCTTGCCGTGCTCATGGCCGCGCTGCTGGCACCGACCGCGGCGCTCGCTCAAATCTCGGACGACGTCGTCAAGCTCGGCGTTCTCACCGACATGAACGGCCCGGCGGCAACGGCGACCGGCCAGGGCTCGGTCACTGCCGCGCAGATGGCGATCGACGATTTCGGCGGCAAGGTCCTGGGCAAGCCGATCAGCATCATCGTCGGCGATCACCAGTTGAAGCCGGATATCGGCGGCGGCATTGCGCGGCGCTGGTATGACGTGGATCAGGTCGACGTGATCCTCGACGTTCCGGTTTCCGCGGTCGGGCTTGCGGTGCAGAACATCACCAACGAGAAGAAGAAGCTGTTGATCGTGCACTCGACCGGCACCGCAGACTTCCACGGCAAGTTCTGCTCGCCGCACGCGATACAATGGGTGTTCGATACCCGCGCACTGGCGGTCGGCACCGCGCAGGCGGTGGTGAAGCGCGGCGGCGATAGCTGGTTCTTCATCACCGACGACTATGCGTTCGGTCACTCGCTGGAGCGCGACGCTTCCACCGTGGTCACGGCCAATGGCGGCAAGGTGCTGGGCTCGGTGCGCCCGCCGCTTGCCACGCCTGATCTGTCATCCTTCGTGCTGCAGGCGCAGGCCTCGAAAGCCAAGATCATCGGCATTGCCGCCGGTCCTCCGAACAACATGAACGAGATCAAGACCGGCGCGGAGTTCGGCGTGTTCAAGGGCGGCCAGCAGATGGCCGCGCTGCTCGCATTGATCACCGACATCCATTCGCTTGGGTTACCGGCAGCGCAGGGGCTGTTGCTGACGACGTCGTTCTATTGGGACATGGACGACAAGACCCGCGAATGGTCGAAGCGCTACTTCGCCAAGATGAACCGGATGCCGACGATGTGGCAGGCCGGCGTCTATTCCTCGGTCATGAGCTATCTCAACGCCATCAAGGAAGCCGGCACCGACGAGCCGCTGAAGGTAGCGGCGAAGATGCGCGAAAGGCCGATCGAGGATTTCTTCTCCCGCAACGGCAAACTGCGCGAGGACAATCTGATGATCCACGACCTGTGGCTGGTGCAGGTCAAGAAGCCGGATGAATCGAAATATCCATGGGACTACTATCAGATCCTCGCCAGGATTCCCGGCGACGAAGCGTTCGGCCCGCCCGATCCGGCGTGCGCGATGGCGAAGAAGTGATCTCTGGTCGTCCCTGCGAAAGCAGGGACCCATAATCCCAGGGTCGCGTTGTTGCGAAGGCTGGAGCCGCCACCTGACGTAACAACGGGCATTGGTGGTTATGGGTCCCTGCGTTCGCATTGCGTTCGCAGGGACGACGAGTGGAAATAGACGCGCTCTACTTCGCCAGTCCGACTTCGCGAAAATACTTCATCACGCCGGGATGAATCAGTCCCGCGTTCGGCGCCGCCGCAACCGTGTTCGCGGCCGTGGTCTCACAGGCCTGCGGCAGCTTCTTGCAGAGCGCGGCCTCCTGCCCATGAAGCGCGCGCGCCAACCTGTAGGCGACCTCGTCGGGCAGGCTTTCACGCGCCAGCACAAAGCTCCAGGAGCCTATGGAATCGATCGCGGTCGGCTGGTTCGGATAACTGTTGGCGGGCACCGTCAGCGGTTTGAGGAACGTGTGCTTGGCACGGACGCGCGCGATCTCGCCGGCGTCGGGTGCGATAAATCGCGCGCCGCCGGGAGCTTGCGCCATCGCCGCAAAGCCGGGCCAGCCGACGCCCGCGCCCCACAGCGCGGCGGCGCGACCGTCCTGGACCATGGCGGGGCCGTCACCGGCGCGGTCGAGATAGATCGACTTGAAGTCCTCGTCCTGCTTCAGCCCGATGCCGTCGAGGATATAACGCGACAGGATCGGCAGGCCCGAGCCCTTGGCGCCGAAGGCAATCGGCTGGCCGACCAGATCCCTGATCGTCTTGTAAGGACTGTCCGCCCGCACCACGAACATGCCGGGGCTGGAATACATCGCGGTCAGGATTTTCAGCTTCGTCGCCGACCGGCCGATGCCCATGAAGGCTTCGTAGGCTGGCTCCCCCGCCACCAGCGCGATATCGAGCTGGCCGGCTTCCAGCAGCGGGATGTTTTCGTTGGAGCCCTTGGTGTTGCGCGGCTCGATCGACAGCGCCGGATCGGCCGCATGCATCACTTCTGCAAATGCATCGCCATAAACCGGAAAGCCGCCGCCCGGCGTTGCGGTTCCCAGGCTGATCGTGGTTCTGGTAATGGCCTTGCCTCCCTCCTGTGCTCCGGCGCTGCCCGCAAGCAGCAGCAGGCCGGCGCAGGCAATCCCAGCGAGTTTCATTGTTGGCCTCAAACGTTCGGTGACGATGATGCACGGAAGGTTGTAGGCAAGCGCGAGCGCTTGTGAAAGCGCGTTTTCGGCCCACAAGGTCGGCATTGCCGTATCGCTGTCATGCCTGTAAACGATGGCGGCACCGTTGCCGGCCCGCCTCCCCCGCGGCCGCTCCGCGGCGGGGCCTGTAGCTCAATGGTTAGAGCCGGCCGCTCATAACGGTCTGGTTGCAGGTTCGAGTCCTGCCGGGCCCACCAGCAAATCAATGGCTTATGCGGACACTTTGAAAACGACTCTATTTCCGCTTTAAGAACGACTCGATTTCGTTTTGAAAACGACTCGATCTCAGATCTCCCTGAAACGCCTGTCAAATTTCTCCTCGATTTTTTCGCCGAATTTGCGACCCGAAAAAAGTGAGGGGGGTCTTTTCTCGTCGAGGGCTGTCCGCTGCATCTCCAAGGAAGATGGGTGCCGCCGATTGACCGGACGCCCCTTTTCTTCCCAACTGACAAGAGCGGGTGGGCGCGCGGGAATCATCGTGCGGACTGGTATCGCAACCGATAGTTCAACAAGCGTATTTTTCCGCGATCTTGTCGCCAATCGAAAGCTCTTCAGCCTCCATGATTTTCAAACCGGTCTCGGTTATTTTGACAACATCGGTCACGCACGATTCAAATTTTGTCTTTTGACCTTGGGGCAGGCAAATATCCGCCCACGTGGTCGTTGCCACCGTGCGCGGCGATGAACATGGCGACGGCCGACCGGCAATAGGATTCGATTTCGTTGTCGTCCTCTGCTCTCGCCTCATCGAAGCGTGCGATAATCAGGAGATCGGATCCTTTGAAAAGCGCGGCAAACAAGCGGGCGGACCGGAGAGGATCGGGCACGTTCAGAACCGCCTTCGCGTGCAACTGACGCAACAGGGCCTCGATTTGGGCGATGACATGGGCGGGGCCGGCTTCGTAATGGAGCTTGCTTAACGAGTTTTGATTCGTCTTGTCGGCCATTACCATGGCTTCGACACTGCGGACGTCTGATCTCAACAGCGTGCGAAGCAGTGATGATCCCACCGCCATGAGCTGATCTTCGACCGAACCGTCGACGCCTTCAAGAAGGGCCTGTGGTGCAAACAACTGATGGCAGCCGGCCGCGATGGCCGCGCTGAACAGCGCCTCCTTGTTCTCGAAGTGCCGATAGATGCTGAGCTTGGATATCTTCGCCCGCTGGGCGACCTTGTCCAATGTCGTCGCTTGAAAACCCAATTCCACAAAGAGTTCGCGCGCGGCGTCGACAATCGTTTGGCCAAGCGCCTGGTTGGCGGGCCGGCCGCGCCGGCCCTGGCTGTTTTCGGTCACGACAATTCCAGTACTTGACAGTATCCTAATTCTTGAATTACGATACCATCTAGTCTCTGAAATGTGCAAGCCAATGGGTAGGTTTCACCTGTCCTCCAAACGGAGCCCATCACCATGGATGACGTCATCATCATCGGCGGCAGCTTTGCCGGTCTCGCCGGCGCTCTGCAGCTCGGCCGTGCCCGCCGCAAGGTCGCCGTTCTCGATACCGGCCTGCCGCGCAACCGCTTCGCTGGCCACTCGCATGGCCTGCTCGGCCACGATCACAAGCCGCCGCTGGACATCCTGGCCGAGGCGCGGCAGCAGCTGGCGCGTTATCCCACGATCAGGCTGGTCAGTGCCCGGGCCGAAAGTGTCTCCGGCGCCATCGACGATTTCTCCGTCCTCACTGGCGATGGCGAAAGCCTTGGGGCGCGGCGCCTGATCCTGAGCTATGGCGTCGCCGACCAGATGCCTGATATTCCGGGCTTTGCCGAAAGCTGGGGCACGTCCATCGTGCCCTGCCCCTATTGCGACGGTTTTGAAGTCGCCGGCCAGCATTGGGGCCTCGTCTGGTCCGGCCCGCAGTCGCACAATCAGGTCAGGCTGTTCCACGATTGGACCGACAAGCTGACGCTCTTCGCCGATGGTCACGACATTCCACCCGATATCCGGGCCGATCTGGCGCGCCGCAACATACCTGTCGTCGATCGCCGGATCACCGAGATCGCCCATCACGGGGGCCATAACGCCACCGTCAAGCTCGATACCGGCCGCAATGTCGCGGTCGACATCCTGTTCGCCAATCCGCGCAACAAGCCGTCCGCAAGTCTGCATGAATCACTGGGCCTCGCCACGGTCGATACGCCCGTCGGCATCGCCCTCAAGGTCGACGAGCGCCGCCAAACCAGCATGCCCGGCATCTACGCCGCCGGCGACCTCACCACGCCCTTCTTGCCCTCGGTCACCCAGGCATCATCGCAGGGCGCGATGGCGGGTATCTTCGCCCAGCAGTCGATGGTGGTTTGAGAGCACAGATTGGAGATGAGCATGGCCGTCGAACCGGACAGCGCGGGTGTGCGCTTCCCTCCGCCCTTCGTCTATCTGGGAGCGCTGCTGTTGGGGCTGGCGGCGGAGCGGTTCGTCACCCTGCGCTCTTTCGGCATCGACTGGCGGTTGCTGGTCGCGACGGGCGCGCTGCTGTTCGTTGCCGGCGCGGCGATGATGCTTGCGGCGGCGGGGCTGTTCCGGCGGCTGGGCACCAACGTTCCGCCGTCGCAGTCAACGACCCTCATCGCAACGACCGGCCCTTATCGGTGGACCCGCAATCCCATGTATCTCGGCATGGCGCTTATCTATGCCGGCCTTGCGATCGGCTTCGACGGGCCGATCGCCTTCGCCTTGCTCCCGTTGGTGCTGATCGCGATCCAGACGCAGGTGATCGCCCGCGAGGAGCGCTATCTCGAAGCGAAGTTCGGCGACGACTACCGCCGCTACAAGGCCGAGGTTCGCCGCTGGCTCTGACTATTCCGCCGCTGCCGCCTGCGGGACCTTCTGATAAACCAGCACCGGCTTCCTTGCCGCGAGCTATCACCGGGTAGCTGGAGGCGGGATCGCTGGAGACGAAGCGCGCTTTGGCATCGGACAGCTTAGTTAAGAACGAACCAGAACAAGGATATGCCATGGCACAGCACAATGCCGATAGGGTCGCCGACTGGAATGGCCAAAGCGGGGAGCGCTGGGTCGCCCACCAGGCCCGGCTCGACGCCAGGCTGGCGGTGTTCGGCCAGGCCGCGATCGAAGCCGCCGCGCCCGCGGCGGGCGAGCGCGTGCTGGACGTCGGCTGCGGCGCGGGCGCGTCGAGTCTGGCTCTGGCCGCCCGCGTCGGCGCGGGGGGCCAAGTGCTGGGCGTGGACATATCCGAACCGCTGATCGGCCGAGCGCGCGCGCTTGCGCCAAGGGATACGCCGGTCCTGTTCCGGGTGGCCGACGCCAGCAGCGCCGAGCTGCCCGAGGGGGCGTTCGACATCCTGTTCTCACGTTTCGGGGTGATGTTCTTCGACGATCCGACAGGGGCGTTCGCCCATATGCGCCGCGCGCTCCAGCCGGGCGGGCGGGTCGCTTTCGTCTGCTGGCGTGGCGCGGCCGAGAACGATTGGGTGCGCCTGCCGATGGGCGCGATCAAAGGCATCGTCCCGCCGACGGCGCCGCCCGATCCCGAAGCGCCCGGCCCATTCTCGTTCGGCGACCGGGGGCGGGTGGCTCGCATCCTGACGGCGGCAGGCTTCACCGATATCGCTATCGCGCCCTTCGATGCTTCCGTCCCGTTTGGCGAGGGCGCGACGCGGGACGCGGCGATCGACGACGCGGTGCAGATGACGTTCGAGGTCGGCCCGCTGTCGCGCGCGCTCGCTGATCAGCCCGACGACATCCGCGCCCGCGCCTCGGCCGCGGTTCGTGCCGCCTTCGCGGGCCGCCCCGGCGAGCGGTCGGTGATGATCGACAGCGCGACGTGGATCGTCACGGCGCGCAATCCCGCAAGCTGATAGCGATTAGCAGGGGAGACGCCCCGCTCGGTGGAGGGGGGCGTCTTTGGCCGGTCAGCGGGACCAGATGAGGGCGTATTCGCCGGCGGTCTCGGTCTCGGAGAGTAGAGAGTTAGTTAGTTGGCCAATCGGTCAGGGTACGCAGAAGAGATGGGTGCTGACACGAGTCACCGGCTTATCGATGCCGCTCCCTCGAATGCGTCCGAGCTCTCCGCTTATGTGGAGAGTCTCCGCGAGCACTTGCTGGCGCATCCGGAGGAATGGGAGCAGGTTACGCTGGACCAATATCTCGAAGCTTTCGCAGCTGTGCTGCGAGACCATCAAGGGCCGAGCCCCCTTGGCCAAAGCCGCCTCCTGGACGGGCATGAGCGGGAAAGCATGCCTTACGCCGTCCTTGCTCGACTGCTGCATGCGGCCAGCATCTACGAGTAGCCCTGACGCGCCTTCGGTTGACCCTGGCGAGCCGGAGCGAATTCGATCGAGCGATCGCCGGCAACATCGTGCGAATACGGCTTTCAACTTCGTCCTGAACCAGGACTATCAGCGACTGAGCCGAAGCTGCCGGACCGAGCGCCCGCCGACACAAAAAACGGGGCGAATTCCGCAGCGTCTCGAACGACTTGCAGGATCGAGTCGTTTTCAAAACGAAAGCACCGCTGATCGAGTCGTTCTTAAGGTCAAGATCGAGTCGTTTTCAAAATGCAGGAATCAGCAAACTCAAGCACTTAGCCGAGTCGTTTTCAAAGTGTCCCCACATTCGCGAGCTTCGGCTTGGCAAGCCCTTTCGTAGCGAAGGCTGGCACGCCGAAGCCCTTCGGGCGAAGGCGGGCCGCACTGCCACCGCCCCCAACCAAAATATCGAAAACAACCCCATGCAAAGTAGCCAGTGGCTTTGAGTGATCGCTCGAAGACATTTTGACACGTCGGGCAAATCAGGGGCACTACTCCATCGTCGCTCACTGCTCTGCTTCAGCGGCCATCAACCTACCGCTGCACATTCTATTTGACGATGGCATCTCCTTTCTGGTCGTAGATTCGCACGAAACGGTCGAGCCGCGCTTTGTGCTGGTTCGTCGACGGCTCTCAATCAAACATGTCGCGTCAGAGACACAAGCTTTCCAAAATTCCTGCTCTCGCGAGAACGCGATATGGATGCCTTCGCGGCCGGCAAGCGTCGTCGGCGATCGCAGCGCATCGCACCAGAAACGACCTCACCGAACCGCAACCAAGGCCATCAAACTCAAACGAAAATGCAGCGAAATCAACGAACCCAACCGTTGTTCCGTCGCTCATAACGGTTTGGCTGCAGGTCGAGTCCTGCCGGGCCCACCAGCAAATCAGTGGTTTGCTGAGTCTGGTTTCGCAATCACCGCACAACGCGGTCTCTTGCGCGGGGAAAGACCAGGAAGCCTTCCCGGGCGAGGTACGGGCGCTATCTAGGTCGGGACCGCAGTTGGCAGCGCGGAAACTAAGCCAGTCCCAAGCCGCCATCGACGGCGAGAACCTGGCCCGTCAGCCATTGCGAGGCGGGGCCCGCAAGCTGGATGATCCATTCCGCGATGTCGTCGGGAACGCCGCGCCGACCGAGCGGAATCCGTGCGCGCTCGTCTTCCTTGACGGCTTCTGCCTGTTCCGCAGATAGTCCCATCATCCCGGTCAAGGCACCGGATTCCGTGGGCCCGGCCGCGACCGCATTCACCCTTATTCCGAGCGGCGCGAGTTCGAGCGCCCAGCAGCGGGTCAGGTGTTCCAGCGCCGCCTTGCTGGCGGCGTAGTGGGATAGTCCCGCCGCCGGCCGGTGACCGAAGGTCGAGGAGACGTTGATGATGGTGCCCTGCGTCGCCTTCAGGTGAGGAAGGGCGGCGCGGGCCAGCAGGCTCGGACCGAGCACATTGACGGAAAAGATGTCTATGATCCGATCGGCTGTCGCATCCGATAACGGAAGGATGGCGCCCGCGCCGGCGTTGTTGACGAGCGCATCCACTCGGCCCCAGTTGTCGACCGCCGTGGCGATGGTCCGCTTGGCGTCTTCAGCAGAGGCGGTATTCGCAACGATGCCCGCGATATTCTTGTGCTCCGCCACCGTTTGCTCGACGGGGCCGGCGCGGCGGCCGGTGATGAGGACCTTGTCGCCCTGGTTGGCGAAACGGAGCGCGGCCGCCCGACCGATGCCGGAGCTGCCGCCCGTTATGATCATGACTCTTTCGTTCTGCATGTTCGTTCGACTCATCTGTAAAGTTCGAAGTTGGTCAAAGCGGGCATAAACGCCGCTTCGGTTTCAGCGGCTCAGTGGTTGCGAGGTATTGAACCGGGGCGCGAATTCATACGCGCCCTGGTTCGGCCTTAACCCAACGAGCGGTCAGTAGTCCCAGAAGACCGGTACGAAACGGAAGGCGTCGCCGTCGGCCGCCACCCGGCCGATGGACGGAAACGGCAGGTGAGTGGCCACCAGCATCTCGCCGCTCTTAGCCAGCTCCCGCAAAAGACGGACCCGAACGCGCGCCGCCTCTTCGGGGTCGTGTTCGAAACCGTTGTGCCAGTCGGGCTGCTCGAACCCGACAGTAAACACTGCGTCGCCGGCGAACGTCAGCCCGTCGCCGCCGGACGCCACGCGGACCACGCTGTGCCCGGGGGTGTGACCGCCGGTGCGACGGGCGACCACGCCCGGCGCAATCTCGTGCTCCTCATCGAACGTCCGCAGGTTGCTCCCGTACTCGCTCACGAACCGCTTGGCGGCCGACCGAAGCGCATCCGGGAAACCCTGCGGCATGGAGGTGTGGGAGAAATCGGGCGACTCCCAGAACTTGACCTCGGCGGCCGCCACGTGGATCCGCAGGTCTTTACGCAGTCGCTCCTTCACCCCCTCGACGAGCAGCCCGCCAATGTGGTCCATGTGCATGTGGGTCAGCACCAGGTCGGTCACGGACCCAAGATCGATGCCGGCGGCCTCCAGTCGCTTGATCAACTGGCCGGCCCGCGGCAAGTTCAAGTCCGGATCGGACCCTAGTCCAGCGTCAATGAGGATGGTCTTGCCGCCGCTACGCACCACGACCACATTCAGCGCCCAGTCGAACGCGTCCTGCGGCAGGAACATGTCTTTCAGCCAGGCCGCGCGGTCGGCTGGGTCGGCGTTGTGTCCCAACATTTGGGTTGGGAGCGGCAGCACGCCATCGCTGACCACCAGCACGTCAATGTCGCCAACCTTCAGCGCGTAGCGCGACGGAACGAGCTCTTCGGGTCCCGATGTAACGGGGTATGAGGTGTTATGCAGGTTCATGTTCGTCTCCTGTTTCATGGTAAAGGCGCCTGGTTGGTCTTGGTTCTGGCTGGTCTTGGTTGAGCAGGCCGCGCAGCCAGGGGAGCGCGGCCGCCATCGCTTGGGGCGTCTAGAGGTTGGTCACGCGCTCCGGATCGGCCGACGCGAGCGCCGCGGCGCGCTCGGCGCGGGGCGGGTAGATCCAGACAGTATTGATCTCCTGCTTGGTCTTCTTGGCGACGACGCCGACCATCTCGACCTTGCGCTCCCAGCCGCGCGTGAACAGAGCGCCGGCTTCGCCGAGGTCGAGGCAGGTGACGTAGGCCTTCTGGTGATACGGCCTGGTCGGAACGCCCAGGAGTTCGGCGACGGCATTGTTGCCGGCAAAGGCGCCCATCCGCGTGGCGTGCTGGCACGACATCAGCGCGTAGTTGCCTTCGTCGTCGCATGCGGCACGCGCAGCATCGCCGGTGGCGAAGACGCCGGCGACACCCGGCACGCGCAGATCGCGATCCACCAGCAGCCGGCCGAAATTGTCGCGCGCGGTGGGAATCTGCACCGTCAACGGCGCGGCGCGAATGCCGGCCGCCCAGACCACTGTCTCGGTTTCGATGTGTTCGCCGGTCGATAGGGTCACGCCGGATTTGTCGAGCGAGGCGACGCCGGCCCCGAGCCGGGTCTCTACGCCGAGCTTGCGCAACGCTTCCTCGATCACTGGGCGAGGGCCTTCGCCCATGTCGGGAGCGATCGCACTGTTGCGGTCGACGATGATCACGCGCGTCTTGGCGTCCTTGCCAAGGATTTCGCGCAAGCGCGCGGGCAGCTCGGTTGCTGCCTCGATGCCGGTGAAGCCGCCGCCGGCGACGACGACCGTATCGCGCCCGTTGATGGCCGGCCGGTCGGCCAGGCTGTGTAGATGCTTGTCGAGCGCGATTGCGTCATCGAGCGAGTCAACACTGAAGCCGTGCTCGGCAAGGCCCGGAATGTTGGGGCGGAACAGGCGGCTGCCGGTGGCCACCACGAGACGGTCGTAGGACAGAGTCTTTCGCGGGCCCTTTGGAGTCGTGATCTGCACCGTTCGAGCATCGGTGTTGATTGTCTCGGCGCTGCCCTGGATGTAGTCGACGTCGATCGCCTTGAGGACGTCAAGCAGCGGCGCGGTCAGGGTTTCCGGCTTCGGCTCATAGAGCCGCGGGCGGACCACCAGCGTCGGCTCCGGTGCGATCAGTGCGATTTCGAGATCGTCAGGCGAAACGCCCTGAATGTCGCGCAGCCGGGCGGAGGAAAGGGCGGCGTACATGCCGGCGAAGCCGGCGCCGATGATGACTAGTCGCATGTGATCTACTCCTGTGGTTTTGAGTTACTCTGATGCAAAGACGAAATGCGAAGACGCTAGGTCGCGATGAACGTAAGCAGTTCGGTGTTGACGAGGTCGGCATGGGTCGTGCACATGCCGTGCGGCAGCTTCTCGTGGATTTTGAGCGTGCTATTCTTAAGCAGTTTCGCCGACAGGGGCGCGGAGTCGGCGACGGGGACGATCTGATCGTCTCCACCATGCATGACGAGCGTAGGCACGACGATGCTCTTCAGGTCCTCGCTGAAATCCGTCTCCGAGAATGCCTTGATGCCGTCGTAGTGCGCCTTGGCGCTGCCCATCATGCCCTGGCGCCACCAGTTCCAGACAACCGCCGGTGACGGCTTGGCGTCCGGGCGGTTGTAGCCGTAGAAAGGACCGCTCGCGAAATCGAGATAGAACTGTGTCCTGTTCGCAGCGAGCTGCTGGCGCAGGCCGTCGAACACTTCGATTGGCAAGCCGCCGGGATTGGCCTCCGTCTTTAGCATCAGCGGCGGCACGGCGCCGATCAGGACCAGCTTGGCCACGCGGCCGCTGCCATGCCGCGCGACGTAGCGCGTGGCCTCGCCGCCGCCGGTGGAATGGCCGACATGAATGGCGTTGCGCAGATCGAGATGCTCGACGACCGCGGCGACGTCGGCTGCGTAGTGATCCATGTCGTGGCCATCGCTCACCTGGCTTGAGCGACCGTGACCGCGGCGATCATGGGCGATGACGCGATAGCCCTTGCCGACGAAGAAGAGCATCTGCGTCTCCCAGTCGTCGGAGCTTAGCGGCCAGCCGTGGTGAAAGACGATGGGCTGGGCGGATTTCGGTCCCCAGTCCTTGTAGAAGATCTGTACGCCATCCTTGGTGGTGACGGAGGTCATGGGATCAGTCCTTTGAGCGGGGAATGTCGAAGAGTCTTTTTCCTTACCGGTCGCCGAAGAGGAGCGGACGGTGAGCGAAGTCGCGTAAATGAGCGCGCTTGCGAGCACTTTCCGGCGCGAAGTAGTTGCAAGCTGGCTGATGGATTTGTTCCCGACCATTTTCTTGTCTTCCCTGGTGTTGGCGAATGCTCCGTGATGTCTTAGCGAACCAGTCCGGCGGCTGCGCCAGCGCGATTGCTGTCATCGCAGAGCGATTGCTGTTACCGAAAGCGTCGTCGCCAATCGCTCGGGGTTTCTCCGGTCAGCCGCCTGAACGCCGCGGCGAAGGCGGTCTGGGAGGCATAACCAAGCGCGGCGGCGACCGACACGACCGACGCGTCGGTGTCGCGCAGCATGTTCATGGCCTGCTCGAGTCGGTGCTGGCGCAGCCAGGCATGCGGTGAGAGCCCGGTGCTTTCCTTGAAGGCACGGCAGAAGTGGAAGCGCGACAGGCCGGCGTCCGCAGCCAGCGTCGCGAGCGAGACATCCGCATCGCTATCCGAGCGCAGGCGTTCGATGGCACGGAGCAGTGCCATCGGCGCAAGGCCGCCCACGACCGGCGGGGACACGATCGGCGAGCCGGCGTGCGCCGCCAGTAGACGGTTGGCCAAAAGATCCGTCAGTTGCTGCCTGAACAGGGCATCCAACGCCGCACTGCCCTCAAGCGCATCCGCCGCACTCATGAGCAATCGGGATGTAATGAGGTCGGTGTGCCCCGTTCTTTCCAGGAGATCGCCGGGAGCAGCCAGGTCGGCTTCGCCGGCAACACGTTCGAGCGTTCTGTGCGGAAGGTAGAGCTGAACGACATGCATGGGCTTGTGAATGTCCCACCGGGAGGTCGAACCGGCCGGAATGATCGTCACACCCCCGGGACGCGCCGTTGCAATCGCGGCTGATCTCCCGGTGCGCCGCTCCAGGCGCTGCGAGCCGGCGGGGTAAGTCATGATGACGTGATCAGCCATGGGCTCGACGACGTCGTGCACGGGCTCATGTTTCCAATAGGCGATTGCGCCGCTGGACGGGTCGGAGGCCATGCGAAGGGGCGCGGTCCTGAGCACGCGCGCCATCTCTACATCGGCAGGGCGCCGGTCGGCATCGGGCGACTGGAATTGGCGCGCCTCAGACGCCGCCGACGGATCCTCATGCGAGGAATCGCGCAAGATCGGCTTACTCATGGTTTTGTGCTCGTGTTAGGGGGCCGGGTACGGTATGACGAACAAGCTCCCGCTAGTCGTCATGATCCGGATGGTCAGGTTCTTTTCGTCGCTATCCACGACGAAACGGCAAGCAGACGCGCGGGCCCTGTCTTGCTCGCGA
Source organism: Bradyrhizobium sp. AZCC 1577 (assembly GCF_036924575.1). Lineage (NCBI taxonomy): Bacteria > Pseudomonadati > Pseudomonadota > Alphaproteobacteria > Hyphomicrobiales > Nitrobacteraceae > Bradyrhizobium > Bradyrhizobium sp. AZCC 1577. Next base: position 2,297,677 of record NZ_JAZHRQ010000001.1, on the reverse strand, counting down.
TGCGCCGGGCGTCGTGAGTATCGATTTGCGGGCCTTGGTCGTGCCCGTCACTGGCGGAGCCCGGCCAGCCAGTCCTCGAAACGCACGGCGCCGAGCCGGGGATTCTGGCCCGGCGTGAGAGACCGATCGTCCAGTTTTGCTCCGAAATAGCGAGCATGGATGTCGGCGACGACCTTGCGCGGGTCCTTTGTCGCCGCCAGATATTGCCGGGCGAAGTCATCGAGACTGAACGGTTCCGGTCCGGCCAGCTCAACGATGCCGTTGACCGGAACGCCGAGCGTGACGTCGGCCAGGGCGGCAGCGACGTCGTCCGAAGCCACGGGCTGAAACAAGGCAGGCGACAGCCTGACGATTTGTCCATCGGCAGAAGAATCGACGATCCCGCCGACGAACTCGAAGAACTGGGTCGCGCGCAGGATCGTGTAGGAAATCTTCGAGGCCTTGATCAGGCTTTCTTGCACCAGCTTGGCGCGGAAGTAACCGTTTTCCGAAAGGCGGTCGACCCCGACAACGGACAGCGCTACATGATGGCGTACTGAGGCGGCGGCCTCGGCGGCGAGAAGATTGCGGCCTGAGGTTTCGAAGAATTTCAGAACCGCGCGGTCCTCGAAGGAGGGCGAATTTGCAACATCGACGACAATCTCGGCGCCCGAAAGCGCCCTGACGAGACCCTCGCCCGTGATCGTGTTGACGCCCGTACGGGGAGATGCCGCGATCACCTCGTGGCCTTTCTGACGGAGCTTGCTCGCGAGCTTCGTTCCGATGAGCCCGGTACCGCCAATAATGACAATCTTCATGACTTTCCCTCGACTTTCGGGCCACCAATGGCCTTGCTTGTGAAAGCGAGGGGAGATTGCGCCCAAGCTGGCCGAAAAGCCTTGCAGCCATGTTGGATTGCGATTGGATTTATCTTGGAAATTTGTCCAAGCGGCGCGCGGAAGCGCCAATTTCATTTGAAGATTATTGTCTGACGCGGGCAGGCACAAAGACGATTCGGACGCATCCCGGTTGGACCGCGGCTTTTCGATCTTCTGATCTTTCGGGGGGTAGAAGCAGGAGCAAGCGGTGCCGTTACTCCGGCAATCCCGCTCTTCGCAGGCCTTCCACCGCTACCGCGAAATCCTTCGGTTGGACCAGCAGCCAGTCATCGAGTTTGCCAATGCGGAGCGTGGGATCGAGCCGACGCACGTGGTGCATGGCTTGTCGCGCTTCTTCCTCCCGGCCTGCCAGCGCATGGCTTGCGGCCATAAAGGCCGCAACCCGCAGGACATTCGGTACCTCCCGCCATGCCATCTCTAAACAGGCGACAGCCGCATCAAATCGCCCGGAATACAAATGCCCCATTGCGATTCCGGTCTGCATTTGAAATGTCTCCGGATCCAGCGGACTGAGGCGCATGGCACGCGTGAAATATTCGATCGCACTATCATGTCTGCCAAGGGAAATTCGTTGGTACCCGCCGAGGTACCAGATCGTCGAGAGATTGGGATTGAGCACCATGGCCCTATCGACATAGGTGACGCAACTTTCGAGGTCACCGCCAAAATGAGGCCATGCGTGCCCGCCTCTGGTCAGAGCGACCGCGTCATTCTTTCCCAGCGTCACGGCGTGTCGGCACAATCGCGCAGCCTCGTTGCCGTCTGCCTCGCGATCGTTGAGCCAACGATTCATCTTGCGCCAGTAGTAGCACCACGCCGCCATTCCATACGCGGAGGCGAACTCCGCATCGAGCTCGATCGCCTTGTAGAATAGAGGCAATGCCTCATCGAGGCCGGCCCTGCTCGCAAGGTGAAACTTGGTCAATCCACGCAAGTAATAGTCATAGGCGTGGAGGCTTTCGGTCGGCTTTCGGCTCGCACGCTCGATTTCGGCAAGCTCAAGCTGCGGCGCGATCGCACTAACGACGCCTGCGGCGACCGTGTCCTGCAGTTCAAAGATGTCGTCGAGGGTGCCTTCGAAACGCTCGGCCCAGAGATGCACGCCATTGGTCGCATCAATGAGTTGCCCGGTGATGCGCACCCTTGTCGCCACCTTGCGCACGCTGCCTTCAAGCACATATCGCACGCCCAATTCGCGCCCCACCTGTCGGACATCCACGGCCCTGCCCTTGTATGTGAAGCTCGAATTCCGGGCGATAACGAACAGCCAGCGTATCCGCGACAAGGCCAGGATGATGTCCTCAACAACACCATCGGCGAAGTACTCCTGCTCGGGATCACCGCTCAGGTTCTGAAACGGCAGGACTGCAACCGAGGGCTTGTCAGGAAGAGACGGCTCCTGGCGCTCATTCGAGTTAGCCTGCTCCACGTTTCGGACGATGGCGCTATCGGGGCCTCTTGCCTCAACCTCGCCCACGAACCGGAGGCCCTTGCGGGCAATCGTTCGGATCAGGCGCTGTTCCTGGCCGCTATCGCCGATCGCTTTGCGCACCGCGTTGATATGGCTGGTGAGCGTTGATTCAGAGACGATGCGCCCGCTCCACACGGTGTCCAGCAGTTCATCCCTGGTGACGACGCGGTCGCGGGCTTGCACCAGGTAGACCAGCAGGTCGAACACCCTTGGGCCAATTGCAATTGCGGCCGAGCCGCGGGTGAGCTCCCGCCGATTAAGGTCGAGTACGTAGTCGGCAAACAGGAACTGCACCTTGGGCCCTTTGGTCGCATGCGCGGGTGGCGAACACTGCGGCATAGCGCCAAAGCACCACCACCGGCAAGTCAAGGCATTGAGACCACGTTAATAATCGGTAGTATACTTGGATTTCTTGAAGCAGCACGATTCGCTTTCGGTCCTGCGATCGGGCCACAAGGTACACGGGGCGTCTTGTAGACATCGCGCCTCCGAAGCTCGGCCAATTTTGTCCCTTGCGCTCCAGGTCCCTCAAGAGACACGCTCCAGCGGTCATGAGAATTTCCAGTCCTCAGCGAAAAAGGATTGGGCCAATTCGCCGGGATACAACCGCCTAACTACGGTCTCCTCGATAGGAGGCCTTTTTTCCTTTCCGATGTCGCCTGTGACGCGCCTTCTGCGTAATAACCACGCGTTCTACTGCGTAATAACCTGGTAGGCGCCCTCGACGCCCACGCGGCGGTGCGCCAACTGGCCGATAGGCAGAGCAACTATTCAATTCATTGGAGCACGCGCCCATGCCCAAGAATCCATTTACCGATGTCTGGCAGTTCCTGACCGCGACCACCGGCGACTATCTTCAGCTCGGAAACTGGCGCTTTCTGATCCTGGCGCTGTTCTGGGCGCTGCTGCTCGCCGGCATTGCGGTGGCCTTCCAGAATTGGCGGGAGGATCCGGCGCAACGCACCGGCCGACATCTTGGAATCTGGCTGGTCCGGGTCCTGATCGGCTGCATGTGGTTCGAGGGCATGTTGTGGAAACTCCCGCTGCCCGTGTCCGGCGGCCTGCAATACTGGACCGAACAGGAAATGACCCGCGCGGCGTTCGAGTTTCACGGCACCTTCGTGAAGGATATCGTGTTGCCCAACATGAATTTCTTTGGGCCAATTGTTTTTCTTGCCGAGCTTGCGTTCGCCACTTCGATGATCCTCGGGCTTGCGGTACGGTTCGTGGGCGTGCTGGCCCTCGCCTATACGCTGCAACTCTGGCTCGGCATTTATCGGCCGGGCGATCCGGCCGAGTGGCCGTGGTCGTACATGTTCCTGGCCATGCTGATGTTCCTGTTTGTGGTCGAGGGCGCCGGCCGCAGTCTCGGCCTTGATGCCTGGTTGCGCCGCAAAATCCCTACCGTGCGCGATGGGAAGGGACCTATTGGCTGGTTCTTCAACATCGCCGGTTAGTCGTTGTCGTTCTACGTGGGGAGACGAGCATGATGGCACTGGCCCGCGCGGTGACGCTTCTTGTGGGCCTAGGCCTAGGCGCAAGTTGCGGACACGCCGCTGACATTGGCTATCTTGCTCCGCCGGGTGTCCCTGCAAAGGAGTTTCCCGCGCCTCAGCGCCCGGTTGCGCAAATCGTCAGCCCAGGCCGTGCCTCCGAGCAGCACCGCGATTCCCTGAATGAGGCGGGTGAGATCGCCCGCCTTCTTGAACTCAAGCCAGGCATGACCGTCGCCGACATTGGTGCAGGCAGCGGCTACCACACGGTGCGTCTCTCCGGTCTCGTCGGTCCCACCGGCGCCGTCATCGCCCAGGACGTCACGCGAAGTTACCTCATCGCGCTCGCCAGGCGAACGCAACGCCTGAGGCTGACAAATGTCACATTCGCGCTGGGCAAACCACACGACCCGCGCCTTCCCGGCTCCTCGCTCGACGCTGCCATCCTCGTGCACATGTATCACGAAATAGCTCAGCCCTACGCCTTGCTCTACAATCTGGCGCCCGCCTTGAGGTCGGGCGCGCGGGTCGGAATTGTCGACCTCGAGCGTCCGACGTCCGAGCATGGCACGCCGATCGAGCTGTTGCGTTGCGAACTGACCGCCATTGGCTATCGCGAGGTCGCCACACATCAGCTCGCAGGCGACGGCGGATACCTGGCGGTGTTTTCGCCACCGGAGCCACGGGATCGAAAAGCCCCCCGGGACATCGTTGCTTGTCGGGGTGCCGGCACTCGCTGATCTAGCCGTGCCTCTCTCCCGGACCCCTTTGGTGTCGCAGCTCAATTGCGAGGCGAACAAATGTCGTCGAAATCGACCAAGCTGCCTTGATGCCGGCAATGAGATTGCCGGAGACCTTCGATACCCCACCGATCCGGCGCCGCTGCCCCACGGCGATCTCGAGTGCCGGCAAGCGAGCGGCCGCAACCCGCATCAGCATTTCCAGGTTCCAGCCATACGTCTCCTCCTTCATACCGAGATGTCTGAGCTCATCCCGCCGGATGGCGCGAAACGGCGACAGGTCGGTGAAACCTACGCCATAGACGAGGCGCAGGAGCAGCCTGGCGACATGGGCCGCGAGGAGCTGCTGCGGCGCCAGGCTGCCGGATTCGCGTGAACCGCGAACGCGCGAGCCGACAACGAAGATGGCCTGCCCAGCCACGATCGGCGATACAAGATCTGAGATGCGCTCTGCAGGATCACTGCCGTCACCGTCGAGAAAGACCAGAATGTCGGCGTCGTCGCGCACAGCGGCGATGCCTGCCTGGATGGCGCGACCGTAGCCACGTCGCGGCTCGGCAATCACGCGAGCTCCGGCGGCCCGTGCCCGCTCGGCCGTGCGGTCCCGCGAGCCGCCGTCGACAACGACGACTTCACTCACGTTCTGTGCCAGCACTGCAGCTACGACCTGGCCGATTGCCGTTTCCTCGTCGAGGCATGGAATGATCGCCGAAACGACTGGCGGTTGACACAACACGGGCCGCTTCCCGCCGATCCCGTGGGTCACCTCTTTCATAGGCTCCAGCGCAGGCCGCAATTGGCGCAGCTCTTAGGCGGCTTGTCCGATAGCAGGGCCGCACGAAACTCCCGATACGCGGACCCGTTCCAGATGTCGTGTAAGGACTGCTGCCCTGCATGGCCAAGCGTGTAGTTCTCGTAGCCATGTTGCGAAAATGGCGCGATGCAGCATGGCAAGGCGCGGCCATTGGCCGTGAAATACATCAACGACCACGGCCGTCGGCAGAGCGACCACGGCGAACCGTCACCACTGCCCTTTAGGCTCAGTCCCGGCTCGGTTGCGGCGCCCGACGCGCTGAAGGTCACGCCGAGGGAATGCGCCAGATCCTCCGCTTCTTTCAAGTAGGCCGCTTCTGCCTGCGTCAGGCGCTCGAACAGGGCCTGATCCGGTCGCGCCATGCCAATGGCGGATTCAGTGAAGAATACGAGCCGTTGCAGATAAACCTCTTTGACACCGATCTCCGCCGCAACTTTCACAAATGCAGGCAGTTGCTCGACAGTCTCTTTCAGGCCGGTGAGCCAAACGGAAACTTGCGGCCTTGCGAACCCCTCCCGCTCCTGTAGCTCGCGAAATGCGCGAACATTGCGGACAATCCGACCGAAATAATCCCTGCCACGGATCGCCTTGAAGCTCTCGCGGTTTGACGCGTCGAGCGATACACGCAGCTCATCAAGCCCGGCGTCAATCAGAGCACGGCCGTTGCGCTCACTGAGGACCGTTCCATTGGTGTTGAACAAGACGTAAACGCCGCGCTCTTTCAGGTATTTGACCATTCGCGGCAGGTTCGGGACCAGCATCGGCTCGCCAACGCCGTGCAGAACCACGCGCGCCAGATCGGGAAGCTGGTCGACAATCGACGTGAACAAATCCCAGCTCATGTCTGCCGGCGGCTCGAGCTCCTCGTAGGTGCGAGGACAGGTGGTGCACAGCAGATTGCAGCGGTTGGTCACTTCCAGATAAGCGCAGACCGGCGGACGCTGGGCAACCTCGGTGCGCTCGCCCGTGACCGTCTCGTGATAGCGGCGCGGATCGAACGGCGCGCCAGTGCCCTGCACTTCGCCGGAAATGTTCATTGCGATGCCCCGGAATCTGCAGTCCGCTGCATGCGGGCCCTCCACGCCGTAAAGGCGCAAGCCAGGAAAAGACCTCCGAACAGAATTGATTTGCTCACAATTCTCGGAATGTAGAAATCCCAATCGAGCTGTTCGGACAGCAACAGCGCTCCGATCGAAACGGCCCAGGTAGGCGCCGATCCACACAGGGCGACAAACGGCATTATAATGAGAAAATGCCAGGGATAGTTGGGCGACAACAACAGAAGCGTGAGAAGTAACAGCATGTTGATGTCGGCAAGACGGAATGCGATGCTGTGATGAGAGCTGCGGGCCACGGAGAGCCCCGTGAACCAAAGAGCCAGCGCGGCCAGTGCAACGTAGGCGGCAACATCACCTTCATGATAGCCAAACACAAGGCGCCAAAGTGACAACAGCCAGAGATCGTTGCCGCCACTGATCCCCTGTTCTGTCAGATAGCCTTTGGTCAGGAATCCGAGAACTCCCGAGCCGACCGACAGATAGGGAAGATAGCAAAGCGCGACGGTAGCGATCACGACGAGCGGCATCTTAACGTCCCAAGGGCGCCAGATCCCGGCCAGCACCGGCGCCGCATAGGGCTTCACCAGCACCGAAAACGCGATCACGACGGCTCCGCGGAGAGCGTGGCCGGTCAGGGCAATCCACAGGCCCAGCAGCATCAGCGCAACCATCAGCGCGTCGACATGGCCGTTGTTGGCAATCTCCCACACAGGCAGCGGATGCCAGAGATAGGCAACTACGCGCGTCACCGGGCGGTCCATACGCCGCAGCAGGACCACGATCAGTATCACCGTGACGGACTCGCACGCCAGCAGCGCGAGACGCATCGTCGTCACGCTCTCGCCGATCCGCGTGACAATGAGGAAGAAGAATTGCGCCACGGGAGGGTAGATTGTTACGGCGGTATCAGCCCGGTTGATGTGAGGAAAGACCATCCTGTCGCGCAGAAACGCCAGCGACTCATCGGCTGGCATGAAGCGATAAGGATTGATGCCTGCGGCCTGAATCCTGCCATCCCAGACGTAGCGATAGACGTCGCTGGACAGAAGTGGATCGAACAGCAGCACATGAGCTCTCAGCGCGATCCCAAATCCAACGATAAGCCATAGTGCGCGACCAGTTGGCGAACGTTCCGCCAGACCTGTCGCTACGATCGTCAGCAGACCTGCAAGGATGCTCAGAGCAATGAAGGCATTGTCGCCAGCAGCCTCGAAGGCATAAGGAGTCACCAGGGTAAGACCGCTCAAGACAACTCCGATGCCGGCCAACAAGAAAAGTGGAGACATCTTGTGGTCGGAACGCATCAGTCGACCGAATTGCCCGGCGATCGCTCCTGGCATGGACTTCATTGGCTTACCTGCGGCGCGTCCTTCAAAAAGGCCCGGCTCGCCGCGGCAAATCCGCCGCCGCGAAAGCGGGTCGAATGCCCGGCTAGCTCGTCCCGCAGCCACCGCAAGGTTTCGATATCGTCGACATCGTACCATTCCGGTAGCAGGGTCGTAGCAAGCCCGATTTCGGCGGCGCGCTCGCAAGTACTGCGAGCCACGGTTTCCGTTCCCCATGCGATCTGCGTAAACAGGTGCTTGTGCGGGTGCTTCAAGCCGATGAGATAGTAGCCACCGTCGCTTGCTGGCCCAAGCACCATCCGGTCTCCGGGCGCGCGCACGGCCTCAATAGCCTGTACCAGCAAATGGATTGGCAGCGTCGGGCTGTCGCCATTGACGAGCAGGACACAGTCATGTCCGGCGCCCAGGAACGCGCGCGTCGCGCCCAACAACACATGCCCCAAATCGTCGCCAGCCTGTAGCAACAGTCCGAACCCTGCCGGAAGCAGTTGCCGCATGACGTCTTCGGTGCCCGCCGGCGCGTAGATGCCGTAGCCGCGCCTGCCGAGCGCCTCAGGGACCGCCTCGATTGCCGCGGCCACGTCGCGCAAAAAGCAGGCGGACAGCTCGGAAGCGGCAACGTCGCCAATGACCGTCGCAAGTCGCGTCTTTGAGCGGCCGGGCAGCGGCGCCTTGCATACAATCCCGATCGCCGCGACGCTCATGGCAGCCGTGACCGCAGGCGATCGGCGGCGATCGCGATCAACTGCAGCGCGTCATCGCTGCCGTCTGCTTCGCCCTTTTCAAAATCCCCGTCGACGCGCCCCATTTGATTTGTCACATGTGCGAAGCACAGGACGGGCTTTTGCCTGACTTGTGCGAACGCATAGAGCGCGGCTGCTTCCATTTCGACTGCCATCAGATTCCTTTTGACCATGGCGTCGATCGCCGGCTGGGTCTCGCGGAACGGCGCGTCGGTTGTCCAGGTCGCGCCTGTGAGCACCGGCACGGGAAATCCACCGAATGCGCCGTCGAGCGCCGCGATCAATCCGGCATCCGCATCCGAATAGTCGGACGGCGCCATGTAGTGATAGCTGGTGCCTTCGTCGCGCAGCGCGCGTTCGATGATGATGAAATAAGGCGGCGGGCGCGTCGGCACGATCTGCCCGGAGGACGTGACGCTGATCAGGAGCTTGCAGCCCGATGCGAACAATTCCTCGGCGATCAGCACCGCGTACGAGGCGCCGACGGCGCAGCCGACAATTCCGAACTCAATCCCGTCGCGACTGAAGCTGTAGAGCTGCGTGTGATAGCAGGCCCATCCCGCTTCAAGCCGGGCCTCGCCACGGGCGAGCAGGCTGCGCACGATGTCGCCGTCCGGATCGAGGATGCAGATGTTCGGGATGCCGGCGTCAATAATCCGCTTTTGCCTGCGCGCTTCGCGCAGCAGATTTTCCGGCGTGAAGGCGGACGGCTGCGCATAGTGCTTTTGCGCGAGGATGGGCGGGACCCCGCCCTCATTGACTGCCATCACCAGACAAGCCTCGTCACCCGGTTGCCGGTCATTGGTAGCGTTCTCTCCGACAACGGGCAAGTTCTCCGCAACAGCGGGCAAGCGCCGCCAAGGTTTCGGCGACGTCAAAAAAAGATTTCAGGTGGTGTAACAAGATGGCCTTGAAGAACGTAATAACCGCGGCCCGTACTCGCTGCTGGCACGGCAAGGGCTTGCCATGCCCCAAGCCAGTCGTGTTGATCCGATGGTGCGCGTGGCGTAGCATTGGTCGCAAGGGTAGCGGATGCGATATTTTCGAACTTTGGTACGCAACACCTAAGCGTCGAGGGTCGCCATGAATCACGAGACCGCAGTTTCGAATGCCAAAGAAATCGCCGATCGCATTCTCGCACCGGCGGCCAGGCAAAACGACAAGGAAGCTCGATTTTCGTCCGAGGCAATCGCAGCGCTCGGTTCGGCCGGATTGCTGGGGGTCATGCTGCCCACCGAGGTCGGCGGGTCGGCCCTGGGACCGCGGACGTTCGCTGCCGTCGTTGCGACGCTCGCAGAAGCGGACGCGTCCGCCGCGATGGTTTATTTGATGCACATGAGCGCTACCGCAACGATCGCGGCGGCCCGTCCGGGTGCCACGGTTGCGCAGACGCTAAAGGATATTTCAGCCGGAAAACACCTAACTACCCTGGCATTCAGCGAAGCCGGATCGCGCAGCCACTTCTGGGCGCCCGTTTCGCGAGCGAAGCGCAACGCCGCCAACGTGCACCTCACGGCCAAGAAATCATGGGTGACAAGCGCCGGTCACGCACAAAGCTACGTCGTCTCGGCGATCGCGCCTGAAGGGCAGAGCCCAACGGATTCGACCATTTATCTTGTCGCCAGTGACACGGCCGGACTGTCGGTTGCCGGCCCGTGGGATGGTCTTGGGATGCGCGCCAACGCTTCCGCGCCGATGATGCTCGATGATTGCAAGATTGAAGCCGATCTCCAGCTCACGGACGACGGCGCCGGATTCAAGGCGATGCTGGAGGTCGTGCTTCCGCTATTCAACCTCGGAACATCGGCGGTCGCGCTTGGTCTTTGCCGGGCTGCGGTGTCGGGGACGGCAGCACATCTCAACGGCGCTCGCTTCGAGCATTTGGGCCAGACGCTCGGCGAGAGCCTGCCGACGCTCCGCGCACAGCTTGCAACGATGCAGATCGACACCGATGGGCTTGCAGCGCGCATCGACGATCTCGTTGATCATCTTGAGCGCCCCCGAGACACCACTATGCTGCGTGTGCTGGAGAGCAAGGCGGCGGCGGGTGATGTCGCCATCGCCGTCACCTCGGCGGCGATGCGGGCGTGCGGAGGCGCTGCATTTTCCAAGCATCTGGCCATCGAGCGATTGTTCCGCGATGCACATGCAGGCGCCGTCATGGCGCCGACGGGCGATGTGCTGCGCGAGTTCATCGGCAAAGCCGTTTTGGGAATACCGCTGTTCTAGTGGTCCGATCCCAACATTCGCATTCCATTCGAGACCAGGTTTTCGAACGTTGGGATCAAAGACCACTGGCAAACTATGGTGATCGCATTTGGAATATTGAGCCCGAGAAGCGAGATGCAATCATGAGCCGGACGATCTGGGTAGGCGCCGTAGCATATGACCCGAAGGTGGTTGGCATCTGGGAGGGCATGCGACGCTACTTTCACGAGGAAGCGGGCCTCGCCGTCGAGGTGGTGCTGTTTCAAAGTTACGAGGCGCAGGTCGCTGCCCTCCTGGCCTCGCCGAGCGAACGGCTGCCGCGCATCGACATCGGATGGAATACGAACCTCGCCTATATCCAGGCCGATGCCTGGAGCGACCATCGCTGCCGACCGATCGCGATGCGCGACACGGATGTGGGCTGGATGACCAAGATCGTGGCGGTCACTGGCGGCCCGGTGGCGACGCTTGCCGATCTCAAAAGCCGCACCCTCGCTCTCGGCAGCCGCGACAGCGGCCATGCGGCAATCCTCCCGGTCTATTTTCTGCACCGTGAGGGACTGGTTGAGGGGAAGGACTACCAAACGCTGCGCTTCGACAGCGACGTCGGCAAGCACGGCGACACGGGTACAAGCGAGTCCGAGGTCGTTCGCGCGGTGCTCGACGGCCGCGCCGATGCGGGCGCAATCGGCAGCCCATTCTGGAACGCGGTGCGTACCGAGCGTCTCGTGCCGCAAGGTGCGCTGACCGAGATCTGGACCTCGCAGCCCTATAACCACTGCATGTTCACGGCGCGATCGGATCTGGATCCCGCGTTGGAGCAGCAGTTTGCCGAAGCATTATTTGGGATGAGCTACGATAACCCGGCCCATCGTCCTGTGCTCGAAGCGGAAGGGTTGCGCCAATGGATAGCACCGCAGCTTGAAGCGTATGCGCAGTTACGGGAAGCGTCGACGCAGCAAGGTTTCCTAACGCGGCCTTTGGCCTAGCAGCCGAGCCAAAGGCCCGATCCAGCGTTGAGTGAGCTCCGCGCCTTTGTCAGGCGCAATTGAAAATCATCGCCAACCTGCGCTGATGTTCGGATTCGCGATCGAAGGCGCGGCGCACGGCTGCGAAGGATTCGGCGAGCGGAAAGATTTCACGGCTGACCAGCAGGTCGTCATCCTCGGCTCCAACGGGATGCCAAAACACGCCCTCCGCCGTAATCGTCATCTCGGGAACCAGATCTGCCCTTGCCAAAGCGATGCCCTGCGTGGCGGAGCCTCGCAGCGCAATCCGCCTGATCACCCGGTTCTCCTCGCTAATATGATGAGCGTCAAGGAAGCTGCGGAACTCATCGGCCTCTGCGTCAGTCGACACTGTAGCCGCCAAACGCACCCGGAATCCTTCAGCGCGGGCCCGTTCGATTCCCTTCCAGGCGCGTGCCCATGTCCCCTTTCCTCGATGGCTGTCGTGGCGCTCCGGCGTGGGACTGTCGAGACTAATCTGGAAGGTTACGCGCTCGCGCGGCAACGAGCGCAGCGTTGCGAGCCGACTCCCGGCAAACAGCATGCCGTTGGTGAGAACTGTCGTCGGCGCCGCCGCAGCGCACGCGGCAATGATCTCGCCAATATTCGGCAGCATAAATGGCTCGCCGCCGGTAACAAAAATCTCCCTGACGCCGAGCTCCGGTGCCTCGGTGGCGATCTGTCGCACCCGCTCGATACCGAGAGCCCGCCGCGGAGCTTTGGGTGACGAGCGTACGCAACAATAGTCGCAGCTCAGGTTGCAGTCGAAGTTGGTATAAAGCCACAGGCGAGAGCCGACGAGCCGATCTTCTGCGACGTTCTCGGGAGCCTCTCCGTACCGGAGCACCCAACGGGTGCGACCTTTTTCGACGGCTGTGTCGACCAAACTGTTGCGGGTGAAACGACACCATGCCTCGAGCTCGGGGCCGATGCTTGGATCGCCGCTGATCACGGCCACCAGATCGCCTTTACGGATTCGGCGGAGCGCAGCTATCAAATCCGGCAAGAGACCCGAGGCAAATGTCTTGCTGCCGGCATCGAGTTCAACGTTTGCGTTCGTTCTCATGAACAAACCCATGGTCCTACAGACGTTCCGCGCGGACCGCACCAGCTTCGCACCAGAAACGATCTGACCAGAACGCAATGAACAGGATCAATCTCCGACGAAAATGCAGGAAAATCAACGATCGCGTTGTTTGTCCTCCCGCTTATAACAGTCCGGTTGCAGGTCGAGTCCTGCCGGGGCCCACCAGCGATCCCCGCCGCTTCTCGAAACTATGTTTGCTGGACAAGGGAATGCAACGCCTTGACCGCGGCCTCCCGGTTCTCCACAGGGACAAACAGACTGACCGAATGCGGCGACAACACGTAGTTGTCGGGCACGATCCCGTGATGTTCGAGAACCTGCAACGCCCTGAACGGCAATTCCGACGAAACGCCACCGAAGCAGGTGAGACTCACCGAGCTTGAAGCCTCGCGCAGTTTGCGCAGACCCTTGCTTGCCTCCAGCGTGCGCAGCAGGGCGTCGAGCCACTCCGAATCACAGGCCACGGTCATACTGGTTTTTCCCGCGGTGAAGTGTGATGCCAGGAGCTGCGGCCAGGACAGGCTGTTTTGCTTGAGATGCTGCGCGAATTTCTCGAATCCGTGATTGAGATCTTTGGAATCGATTTCCACATGCTCAATGCGAGCCATCGAGTTGACGGCCAGAACCCTTCCGTTTTCCATGTCTGCAACCCCTTTCGTCACTTGCGTGCTGTGTTCAACGCCGCCCCACTGCTTGAGAACCAGAGGCACATCCTGACTTTGCGCCAGCTCTACGCTGCGAAAATGCAGGATCTTTGCACCCCAGAAGCACATCTCGGACAGGGATGCGAAGTCCACTCGCCGCAGCGGCCTTGCATCCGGCACGATGCGCGGATCGGCCGAACAAATTCCGTCGACTTCTTTGATGATTTCACAGCGTTCGGCCTTCAACGCCGCAGCCATCGCAACGGCCGTGGTGTCGCTGCCGCCCCGGCCAAGCGTGGTGATTTCCCGGGTCGCCGGGTTCACGCCCTGAAATCCTGCAAGCACTACGACGCGTCCGCGATCAAGCTCCTCACGCACGCGAATGGGCCGTACATCCAGAATGCGTGCGGAGGAATGGGAGCCGTCGGTCATCACGCCGGCCTGGCTGCCGGTGAAGCTGATCGCGGGCACGCCGAGATCGGAAAGCGCCATGCTCATCAGGGACATGCTGATGCGCTCGCCGGTCGTTAGCAGCATGTCGAGTTCACGGCGATTGGGTGTCGGGCTTACCTGATAAGCCATCTGGATCAATTGGTCGGTGGTCTTGCCCATGGCGGAGACGATCGCCACGACACGATGACCACGGCCGTGCAGGTCGGCGAGACTGCGCGCAACCGCGCGAATTTTCTCCGGTGTTTCTAGGCAGACACCGCCATATTTTTGCACGATGATGGGATGGTTGCGCATCTAACCTCGGTGAGAAGCCTCGCTCGCCTCGCCCATCGAACCGACACCGCCAATCCATGTGCCGACGACTTCAAAATTCGGATTGAAGGCGACAAGGTCCGCGCGGTATCCGGGCGCGATCCGTCCAAGCTCGGACTCAAGGCCCAGAAATGCCGCGGGGGTCCGCGAAGCCATGATGAGGGCATCGACAAGGGAGATTCCGAGCAGCGCAACAGCGTTGCGCACCGCCTCGATCATGGTGAGGTGAGCGCCCGCGAGCGTGCCATCGGGGCCAGTCAGGCGATTTTTGTGCAACGTGATCTGCCTTCCTTGCAGCATGAATTGCCGGTCGTTCGTGCCCGCCAGTGGCATGGCATCGGTGACCAGCATCAATCGATCGCGCCCCTTGCAGCGGAAAGCAATACGCAAACCGGTGCGGTCAACGTGGATGCCGTCGCAGATGATCCCTGCAAACAGCCGGTCATCCCCAAGCGCCGCGCCCACCAAACCCGGCTCCCGGGCGTTCAACTGCGACATGGCATTGAACAGATGGGTGACCCCCGAGATACCGCGATCGACCACCTGCCCGATTTCGGCTGCGGTGGCGTCGCTGTGGCCGGCCGCGATACGCAATCCGGCGCCGATCAATTCATCGATCATGGATGCGGGCACGCATTCCGGGGCCAAGGTCACAATGGAGCGGCCGCGGCCCCCAAAACTTTTGATCGCGGCGAGATCGCGCCGATCGGGCACGCGTATCTCGGCTTCCGGATGAATGCCCTTGCGAGACCTGTTGAGGGCCGGTCCTTCCAGATGAAAGCCGAGAACGCCGGGAATCTTCAGACAAGCCTGGGCGACTGCAGCCAATCGCTCGATGACCTCGCTGCGATCGGTGATGAGGGTCGGCAAGCAGCCCGTGGTCCCCGCCTTGCGGTGCGCCTCGACGATGCGTCGAACGCCAGCCTCCGTCGGCTGGTCGTTGAGAAGAACGCCCCCGCCTCCGTTCACCTGGATGTCGATGAATCCGGGTGCAAGGATCGCGTCTGCGGGAAGACGGATTGAGGCGCGCGCCTCCGCCTCGCCGAAGGTGACGCTTTCAATCCGCCCCTGCGAGATCCTGACCGACCCCGGCCCGCGCATCTCGGCACCATCAAAGATGTGCTGCGCGGCAATGGTGAGAGAGGAAGAACCTGCGTGGCCCATCAGCATTGATCCGACAATGGTAGTCACGGACTCGTGAGACGAGTCCCGTACAAGACTTCATATGTACACCAAGGCGCTTTGGGAGGACCCGGAGCGAAACCTTCGCGTTAACTTTCCATGGGAACAAAGGATACCACGTATCTCGGCATTGATGGCGGCGGAACCCGCTGCCGCGCCCGGATCGAGGACGAAAACGGCAGGGTACTCGGTGCAGCAAGCTCGGGACCTGCCACGACGCGGATTGGCTTCGAGAAGGCCTGGCGGTCCATCATGGAGGCCACTGAAGCGGCAGCCGCACAGGCCGGACTGACGCACGAGGATTTCGCGCGGATGCACGCCGGAATTGGCCTTGCCGGTCTTGGTCGCCGGGGTGCGGAAGCGGCACTCAACAAGATCGCGCATCCCTTTGCCTCCGTCATCTTCATCAGCGACGGCCTAGCGGCCTGTCTCGGCGCCCATAGCGGCGCGGACGGGGCCATCGTGGTAGCCGGCACAGGCTCGGTGGGTGTCGGCCTCATCGATGGCCGCGAAATCCGTATCGCCGGTTACGGCTTTCCCGTGTCGGATGAAGGCAGCGGTGCCGATATCGGCCTGCAGGTTGTTCGACTGGCGTTGCGGGCCGCGGATCGACGCGGCGAGCTGACCCCATTGCTTTCAGAGGTGCTGGGCGCATTCGATCATGATCCTTATCAGGCGGTGGCCTGGTCTGAAGAAGCCAGGGCCACAGACTACGCTGCGTTCGCGCCGATCGTGATGCGGCACGCCAATCAGGGCGATCCGGTCGGCCGACGCATTGTGGAACGCGCGGCCGATGCCATTGGCGATCTGCTCGATCTGTTTCTGGCGAGAGGAATTGACCGGCTCTCGCTGGTGGGCGGGCTCGCGGATGCCATTACGCCGTGGCTGACGCCCGACCTGCGTGCCCGCCTGAGGTGTCCCGACGCCGACGCGGCGGCCGGCGCGTTACTGGTTGCGCGAGGGCGGCTTGACCTGCCCAAGAGAGAACTGCCCGAGAGAGAAGCTGACCAGGAACAGGCTTCAAAGTTCCGCGTTTGATGGCGCATGGATCAACGATATGGCCACCGAAGAAGTCGATCCCCGCTTTGCCGATCTTGATGCATGGCCGCTGACGTCAGCGATGGAAGCGATGTGGGAGGGCCAGCTTGCGGCAGTCGCGGCGATCGGCCATGCCCTTCCCGCGATCACCGCGGCGACCGAAGCGGCCAAGGCGGCGCTGGGCGATCGCGGACGCATTGTGTATGTCGGCGCCGGCACCTCGGGCCGCGTGGCGGTCCAGGACGGTGCCGAGCTGATGCCGACCTTCGCCTGGCCCAACGAGCGCGTCCGCTTCATCGTCGCCGGCGGCGACAGCGCGTTCGTCAGCAGCATCGAGGGCGCGGAGGATGATGTCGATGATGCGGTCACGCAGATCAATGCCGCGCGGCTCACAGCGCACGACGTGGTGATCGCCGTTGCCGCCAGCGGAACGACGCCATTCACGGTCGCGGCGCTGCAGCAGGCAGGCTCTTTCGGTGTAGTGACGATCGGTGTCGCCAACAATCCCGGCACCGTATTGCTGGCATCGGCAAAGTTTCCGATCTTGATCGAGACCGGCCGCGAGCTGATCGCCGGCTCCACGCGGATGAAGGCGGGCACCGCACAGAAGATTGTGCTCAACCTGATCTCCTCAGGGATCATGCTGCGCCTTGGCCGGGTGTATCGTGGCATGATGGTGAACATGCAGCCGACCAATGCCAAACTGAAGCGGCGCGCCGAGGCCATGGTGGCGCAAATCGCGCACTGTGATCCGTCGCACGCGGCACGCTCGCTTGAGCAGGCCGAGGGAGACATCAAGACGGCAGGCCTTCTGGCGTTGGGTCTCGACAGGGTTGATGCCGAGACCATTCTGAAAAGCTGTGACGGCAACCTTCGGCGCGTGTTTGCCGAGCTCGCCAAGGATCGCAACCGGCATCCCAAGGAAGCGGCGCCACGCAAGCAAGGCGGAGCGGTTGAGCCGTGACGACATCCGCGATGGCGAGCGAAATCGGCGAAAGCGCGGACGTTGTCGCCAAAATCGTTCGTAACCGCCCCGCCACCCGCGACATCGCGCAGCGGATCGGGATTAGCTCTGCCCCCCTGTGCGTCGTGTGCGGCCGGGGAAGCTCTGGGCATGCCGGGGTTTTCTTGAGGTACCTTGTCGAGACGCGGCTTCGCCTTGCCGTTTCAGCCAGCGCTCCTTCGGTGATCACGGCATTTCGCACGCCCTTGATGCTGCGCCATGCGCTGTTCATCGTGATCTCCCAATCCGGGCGCAGCCCGGATCTTGTCGCGGCGACGAGGTCGGCGCGCGCCGCGGGCGCCCGCACCATCGCCATCGTCAATGCGACGCCCTCGCCGGTGGCCGACGAAGCGGAGTTCGTCGTTCCGATCGGAGCCGGCCAAGAGCACTCCGTAGCGGCGACCAAGACCGTGATTGGCTCGATGGCTGCTAGCGCCGAACTTGTTGCCGAACTGGCGGAAGATCGTGCGCTGCGGTCGGCCCTCGACAGGCTGCCCGAGCGCCTGCACCGCGCGCTGGCGCTCGACTGGTCCGAGATTGCCGATGATCTAGCCAAGGCATCAGCCGTGTTTGTGGCGGCGCGGGGCTTGGGCCTGGGCTCGGCGCGGGAGATCGCGCTCAAACTTTCGGAAATCCTGCGCCTGCCTTCCATTGGTCTCAGCGCCGCCGAGCTGCAGCATGGGCCGCGCGCCGCGTTATCATCGCGCACGCCGGTCGTCATGATGCGCCTCATGGATGAAACGGCGGCCACGGTGGACGCGCTGGCAGAAGAGTTGCGCGAGCAAAAGATCGCGCTGCATCTATGCGGCGGACCGCATGGCTCGCTGCCCTGGTTGGCCGAGGATGACCCCGCCACCGACCCGATCACTATGCTCGTTCCGGCCTATCGGATGATCGAGCAGGCGGCGCGCGCCTGCGGATTTGATCCCGATCGTCCCCCTCGCCTGAGCAAGATTACCGAGACGTTTTGACAGCAACTGATCGCTGGCTGGCGACCGAAGCCGGGCACCGCCGCACGCTACAGGTGAAGTCGAAGCTGTTACGCCCATCGAGCAGATAGACGATTCGTTCGTAGCTCTATGGACAAGCTCTATCTGACGCAATTGTCCGGAGGTATTTTCCCGGCAAAGCGGTCAGTCATCCAGTTCACCGCCGCCATCGTGCTCGCTTGCGCGGCGCGCGCGTGGCCGATACCGGACAGCATGACCATCCTCACCTTGCTGCCGGCCTTGCACAGCTTGTCCATGTAGACCTGGGTGACCGCGGGCTGGATGATCTGGTCGTTGGTCCCCTGCGCTAGAAAGATGGGGATATCAGGAGAGAGCACGCCGGTGCTGTTCTGTTGAAGAAGCGAGCGCCAAGGTTCGGCCTTGGTCGGATCTTGCACCGTCAGGAAATATTGCTCGAGCGGCCTCCCTGTTCTCTGCCTGACGATCAGGTCGAAAGGCCCTTCGATGCATTCTTGCGCCAGCCTGTCGATCGCGGGCATGGCGCGCGGATCGATGACGTTGTCGATGACGGCTCCGTAGACGCGGTGCCACGACCATAGCGTCATCGCCGTGATGTTCTTGCCGCCGATCGAGTTGATATCGTCGCTCATCAGCTTTGCGAGGTCGGTTGCCGGCGCCGCAGCAGCGACGCCGAGAAGCCTCAGCTCAGGGGCGTAAGCCTTTGCCATCATCCCGGCGAAGAGCGCGGCTTGCCCGCCTTGCGAATGTCCCCACACTGTGAAGTCCTTGCCCTCGCCTGCGCGGGGAAGGGAGCGTGCCGCGCGCACGATATCGATCACGGCGCGACCTTCGCTCTCACCAACCAGATAAGGATGCGGGCCCGGCGTGCCGAGCCCCGGATAATCAGTCGCCGCCACGACGAAGCCACGAGAGATCATCGAGCGAAGGCCCTGGATCTGCTGAAACAGAAAAATGGCAAGCGACGGCGCGCAGCGCGGGACGATACCCGATGTAGGATGTGCCCAAGCAACGATCGGACGACCGCCTGGCGGGGGCGCGCCTTGCGGAACAACGACGACGCCGGACACAAAGATCGGCCGACCATTCAGCCCCGTCGACCGATAGAGCACGCGATAGGTGGAGGCGCCGAGCGGAGCGCCATCCATCGGATCCTGCCGCACCAAGGTCCCCGGGGCACCGGCGAGCAACGATTCCGGCGCATCATAGAATGCCGTCTGGGCCGACGCTATTCGCGCCAAGCCAAAGATAGCCGCGGCGACGAGCGCCTTCGGCATCCATTTGCCCCGCCAGCGGCCAACGGAATTGAAGCATCGCATGGTCCAACCCACGTGCTCACAGTCCGTAAAGTATCTTCAGACCGCCGCTGGCATGAAGGGCAATCAGGATGCCTTCGCGCAGCAACTGCACCTTTTCGAGCCTTGCCGAGTCGAGGTGGCCCTCCATGCGAAAGCCCTCCTTCAGCGGGCGCGTCAGGCGTTCGTTCGCCGCCATGAGCAGGTTCTGGTAGGAGATGCCGTAGTCGAGATTAGCGACATTCCTCAATTGCGCCGCTAGCTGTTGCACGGCAGATCCAATCTGGCTGTCGTCTGATGAAGTTGTCAGGTCGATTTCGGAGAGGCCGACGGTCTTATTGTTCGTATCGACTTTTGGCGTGGTGGAGAGATAGGTCCATTGGCCCGCGCTAGAATCGGTATCCGAGCTCTTTGCAATACGCAGGCCGATCACAAGTTTACCCGACGACGGATAAACCTGAACCTCGCGCACGGACGTGTCCTGCGCCGGCAAGGCTGTGATCGCCTGGCTTATCTTGTCCTTGAGCGTGTCGTAGTTGATGCGGACGGGAAGAATGACATCGAAGGTGCCCGGCTCGGCCACCGCGGTGCCGAGCGGCGGAAGCGCCGTTGCCGCGACAGCCGGCGGCTGCTGCCCGATTACGGTTTCGGCGGAACCGGCAAGCTCAAGCGATCCCCACAATAGCTTGGCATTGGCGCGGACACCCGCGAAAGCAGCGCTCTGCGGGGTCACTTGCAGCCAGGCCGGCGGATCGTCCGCGAGCTTGATGGGTTCAAACGCGTGACGCCACGCCGTCTCCGCCTTGCCGTGCAGGCCGAGTGCGCGCGCCGCCGCCAGCGCCCGCGACCGGATGTGGCCCAACTGCGTCCGGATGTTGGGCTCGACGTAGGGTGCAAGGTCAAACTCGCGGCCGAGCACGTGAAGGTAGGGATGTTCGCTCCAGTGGAAGGAGTCACTGATGTTTAGCTGGAGCGACCCGTCCCGCCGCAGCTCGGGGCGCGCTTCAACCTCGATCGTCGCGCGCGCCTCGGTGTCGCCGCGAATACGCGCCGTGAAGCGATTGGCTCCCTGGCCCTCGGCGGCGCCATATATAGAGACCGCTCCGAAGACGCGGTCGCCCCGACCATACAGCGAGACCGGGCTAGTCCGGTCGACAAAACCCCAGACGTCGCAATTGGCGTTGATGCGGAAGATGAAAACACGACGATGAACGCAATTGACGCGCTCGTCGATGGTGGCAAGCCGCTTTGGAATATCCCGCTCGATCGCCGCAGCGAGAGCCGGCAGGCCGAACTCGACCGTCGCAGAGATGCGCGAAGTCGTTACGAGCGGCGTTGCTGCGTCCGGGCTCAGCGCCGGCTTATCGGCGCCGAACGCGATCGACGGGAGCGCCCCAAGAGCGAGCGCGGCCAGGCGGGCTATGCCCATGCGTGATCTATTCGCGATCGAATCGTATTGCGACTGATATGTGCGTGACGGATGAGTCATTTTAGTGCTCCAGTTTCAGGAAAAACCAGAACCACAGTCGAAACTCAGTGCGCTCGCTAGCAACAAGGCCCTATGCGTTAGGGCTTCACGAATGGCGGAAGCTGTTTCACGATCCGGCTCGGCAAGCTGGCAGCTCCCGCGATCTCCAAGATCGAGCTACCTCCATCCTGTCCGTTTTCGACAAGTGTTGGGCGGATCCGACCCCACCAGCTCGAGAACCTCAAAGCCAACTTCGCATTGAACGCCCGACGTCTCGCAAGAGAAGCAACAAATCATGCAAAACGATGGCCTTGCAACCCCTCCGTGTTACCGCACCAGTTTCGCACCAGAAACGGCCTCGACAAAGCGCAACGAACCCGGCTGAAATCGACCGAAACCACAGGACGGTCAATGAAACTGACCTATATCTTCCCGCTCATGACGGTCTGGCTGCTGGTTCGATCCTGAACGCGCGATCGCGCTTCACGCCGAGCCAGCCACCGGCTTGTCCTTCAGAAAGACCCGGCTGGCGAGCACGTCTGACGCCTCCAGCGACATGATGTCGTCAGCCGTCAGCACGCGATCGAGATCGGCGACGAGACGATTGGCCTGGCGCAGGCGCATGCGGTCGAGCGCGTTTCGGATCGAGCGCGCGTTGGAGAACAGCGGCTGGGTCTTGCGCAGCGCGATGTAGCGGATGAACGCTTCGCGCGCGTCGGCGCTGAATTTGTAGTTCATGTCGCGCAGTATCAGCTCGGCGATGGCAAGCAATTCAGGCTCGGAATAGTCCGGAAAATCGATGTGATGGGCAATGCGGGAGCGGAAGCCGGGATTGCTGGCGAAGAATTTATCCATTCGATCGCCATAACCGGCGAGAATCACCACGAGATCCTCGCGCTGGGATTCCATCACTTGCAGCAGGATCTCGATCGCCTCCTGACCGTAATCGCGTTCGTTGTCGGGCCGGTGGAGATAATAGGCTTCGTCGATGAAAAGTACGCCGCCCATCGCCTTCTTCAGCACCTCCTTGGTCTTGGGCGCGGTGTGGCCGATATATTGTCCAACCAGCTCATCGCGGGTAACCGACACCACCTGGCCGCGACGCACGAAACCGAGCCTGTGGAGAATGCTCGCGATCCGCAGCGCCACCGTGGTCTTGCCGGTGCCGGGATTGCCGGTGAACGACATGTGCAATGTCGGCACCTCCGACGTCAGATTAAGCCGCTTGCGGATACGTTCGATCAGCAAGAGCGATGCGATTTCGCGGATACGGGTTTTGACGGGCACCAGCCCGATCAACTCGCGGTCGAGCTGCGTGAGGATTTCCTCAATGCCGACGGCTTCGAGCTCCTCGCGGAGGTTGACCGTGTCTGTCATGTCGGCGGTATCCATGTCCATCTGGCAAACCTCGACGCAAGCATGCGCGATTTGAAAAAAACTCCGTCGCCGCTTCCACAGCGACGGAGCAGTGCATCCGGCAGACGAAAGGCACGATCAGGGAGAACTCGTCTGTCGGACCGAGCCAGTGACCTAACCGTAGCGCCGGCCCTCCGGACGGTCGGCGGCGTATGATTTGGTCGTATAGCGGATGTTGCGGCCGGCAACTTCATGCCGCTCGAGCCGGAAGCCGGGTTCCTCCTTCGGTCGGTTGACGATGAAGGACAGCCGGACCGATTCCCAGCCGTGACTGGAATCGAACGCCGACAGGCGGATGTAGCTGTTACCATACACCTTGCGGCATTGGTTCAGCTCCATCATCACGCCGGCGGCGTCGCGGAGGTCGAACATCGGCAATCCCCACATTTCCCAGAAATTGTTGCGGGGATGCGGATCGTCTGTGAATTCGATGTTCACCGCCCAGCCATTCTCCAGGCAATACTGGACCTGGCGGGAGATCTGCTCGTCGGTGAGATCGGGCAGAAACGAGAAGCAGCCTTGGGTAATGCGCATGATTTCCGCTCCTTACATCGCAACGCTGGGCGTGGGCACGTAGTCTGGTGTGTCGGTCGATTCGTAGTTGAAGGTGACGTCCTTCCACACCTCCAGCGCCGATTTCAACGGCGTACAGGTCTCTGCTGCCTTGGCGAGAATCTCAGGACCCTCGTGCAGATAGTCGCGGCCTTCATTGCGCGCGAGGATCATGGCTTCCAACGCCACGCGGTTGGCGGTCGCGCCGGCCTGAATGCCCATCGGATGACCGATCGTGCCGCCACCAAACTGCAGGATCACGTCTTCGCCGAGATGATCGAGCAGTTGATGCATCTGGCCTGCGTGAATGCCGCCGGACGCGACCGGCATCAGCTTGTTGAGGCTGGCCCAATGCTGGTCGAAGAACACGCCGTGCTCCAACCGCATCGGATTGTAGTCCTCGCGGCAGATGTCGTAATAGCCGCGCGTGGTCGCCGGATCGCCCTCGAGCTTGCCGACCACGGTGCCGGCATGGATGTGATCGACGCCCGCAAGCCGCATCCATTTCGCGATCACCCGGAACGAGACCCCGTGATTGCGCTGCCGCGTGTAGGTCGAGTGCCCGGCACGATGCAGATGCAGGATCATGTCATTGCGACGCGCCCACTTGGCCATCGACTGGATCGCGGTGTAGCCGATCACGAGATCGATCATGATGATGACCGAGCCGAGTTCCTTGGCAAACTCGGCGCGCTCGTACATGTCTTCCATGGTGCCGGCGGTGACGTTGAGATAGGTGCCCTTGATCTCGCCGGTCGCCGCCTGCGCCTTGTTGACCGCCTCCATGCAATACAGAAACCGCTCGCGCCAATGCATGAACGGCTGCGAGTTGATGTTCTCGTCGTCCTTGGTGAAATCGAGCCCGCCTTTCAGGGCCTCGTACACCACGCGCCCGTAGTTGCGCCCGGACAGGCCGAGCTTCGGCTTCACCGTGGCGCCGAGCAGCGGCCGGCCAAACTTATCCATACGCTCGCGCTCGACCACGATGCCTGTCGCAGGCCCCTGGAACGTCTTCACGTAGGCCACCGGCAGCCGCATGTCCTCGAGCCGCAATGCCTTCAGCGGCTTGAAGCCGAACACGTTGCCGATGATCGAGGCCGAGAGGTTGGCAATCGACCCGGGCTCGAACAGGTCGAGGTCGTAGGCGATATAGGCAAAATACTGTCCCTGCGAATTCGGGACGGGATCGACGCGAAAGCATTTGGCGCGGTATTTCTCCGCCGCCGTCAGCCGGTCGGTCCACACCACGGTCCAGGTCGCGGTCGAGGATTCACCGGCGACTGCCGCCGACGCCTCGATCGGATCGACCCCGTCCTGCGGCGTGACGCGGAACAGCGCGATGATGTCGGTGTCCTTGGGCTCGTAGTCGGGCTCCCAATAGCCCATCTTCTTGTATTCGAGGACGCCGGATTTATAGCGATCCTTGCCGCGGACAGTCATCGAGTGCATGTTCATGTCGCTCTCCTGGGGTGGTGTGCGGCGGTTGGCCGGGATCGAACGCGTCGTCAGCTCATTCGGCGGCATCGGCTATTCCTCCGATTTGTGGATCGAGTGCACCCGAACGGTAGCGTCGCGCCATCTCGGCCAATGGGATGACCTTGATGTGGGACGCATGCCCCGCCGTGCCGAATTGCTCGAAGCGTTCGCGGCAAAGATCGCGCAAGCCATCCATCGCCGGTTTCAGAAATTTGCGCGGGTCGAACTCGCTTCTGCTCTGCGTTGCGACCTTGCGGAACGCCGCGGTCATCGCCAACCGGCAGTCGGTATCGATGTTGACCTTTCGGACACCGTGCTTGATGCCGCGGACGATTTCCTCGACCGGCACGCCCCAGGTCTGCGGCATCTCGCCGCCGAACTGGTTGAATGCGTCCTGCAGCGGCTGCGGCACCGAGGACGAGCCGTGCATCACCAGATGCGTATTGGGCAGCCGGTGATGGATTTCCTCGACCACCCTCATGGCAAGAATGTCACCGTCCGGCTTGCGCGAAAACTTGTAGGCGCCGTGCGAAGTCCCCATCGCGATCGCCAGCGCATCGACCTTGGTAGCGCGAACGAAGTCGATCGCCTGATCCGGATCGGTCAGCAACTGGTCGTGGCTGACCTCGCCTTCCACGCCATGGCCATCCTCCTGCTCGCCGCCGCCATGCTCCAATGAGCCGAGCACGCCCAGTTCGCCTTCGACCGAAGCACCGATCCAGTGCGCCATGTCAACCACGCGGCGGGTGATGTCGACGTTGTACTGATAGCTCGCCGGGGTCTTGGCATCGGCCATCAGCGAGCCGTCCATCATCACCGAAGTGAAGCCGTGCTGCAGCGCGGTGGCGCAGGTCGACTCCTCGTTGCCGTGGTCCTGGTGCAGACAGAGCGGGATCTGCGGATACATCTCTTCCAGCGCCTCGATCATCTTTGCCAGCATGATATCGTTGGCGTAAGAGCGCGCGCCCCGCGAGGCCTGGATGATGACGGGCGCATCGACAGCAGCCGCCGCCTCCATGATGGCAAGGCCCTGCTCCATGTTGTTGATGTTGAATGCCGGCACGCCATAGCCACGCTCGGCGGCATGATCCAGTAATTGCCTCAGCGTTATCAGCGCCATCGCAGCCTCCGTCTCATTGCTCTCGTGTTTTCGTCATGCCCAGGTTGCCGTCATTCTTGACCGCGCGATGCAGCGCATAGCCGCTATGGCGACAGCGTTCGCGGTAATGCCGAATTCGCGATAGAGTGTTTCCGCCGGCGCTGATGCGCCAAAGCCGGTCATACCGACGAATTCGCCACCGTCGCCGAGCCAGCGCGCCCAGTCGCCCTCGACCGCGGCTTCGACCCCGATCCGCGGGGCATCTCCAAGAACCTCCGCCCGGTACTCGTGTGACTGCTGACGGAACAACTCGAAGCACGGGGCCGAGACGACGGCCGCGCGAACACTATCCATTGCGAGCGTTTTCGCAGCCTCGATGGCGATCGAGACTTCCGATCCGGTCGCGATCAGCGTGACATCGCGTCCGCCCTCCGGCTCAACGACGACATAGGCGCCCCGCGCGACCAGATTGTCACCACCGTCCTCGCGGAAGGCAGGCAGCGCTTGCCGCGACAGACACAGCACGGACGGACTGGCCTGCGCCCGTAGCGCGCAGTCCCACGCCTCGGCGGTCTCGATGGCATCACCCGGTCGGAAGACCAGCAGATTGGGGATCGCCCGAAGCGATGCCAGATGTTCGACCGGCTGGTGGGTGGGGCCATCCTCGCCCAGCCCGATGGAGTCGTGCGTCATCACATGGATGACACGAATGTTCATCAGCGCCGCTAGCCGGATCGCCGGACGGCTATAGTCGGCGAAGCTGAGGAACATACCGCCATAGGGGATGAAGCCGCCATGCAGCGCGATGCCGTTCATCGCCGCCGCCATGGCATGCTCGCGGACGCCATAGTGAATATAGCTGCCTGCAAATGAGCCGGGCTGCACCGGCCGCTGGGTCCTGGCCCGCGTCAGGTTGGAATGCGTGAGATCCGCCGAGCCACCGAGCAGATTGGGCAGCGCCTCGGCGATTGCATCAATCACGCGCTGCGACGCCTGCCGGGTGGCAATATTCGGTCGCTCAGTCGCGAAGTCATCGCGCAGCTTTGTCATTGCTTGCGCATAGCTGCACGGCAGGTTGCGATTCAGCGCATCGTGAAATGGCGAACGGGAATCCGAACTCAGACGCTTGGTCCGTTCGATCCAGCAGCGGCGGGCGGCATGCCCGCGGCGGCCTGCCTGACGCCACTGCGCGAGGACGGCTTCCGGGATCTCGAACGGCGCGTGCGGCCAGTTCAGCGCATCGCGGGTTTTGGCGGCTTCTTCGCCACCCAGCGGCGCGCCATGGACCTTCTCGGTTCCCTGACGGTTCGGCGCGCCGAAGCCGATGATCGTGCGGCAGGCAATCAGCGACGGCCGGTCGCTGTTGCGCGCCCGCTCGATCGCGGCCGCGATCGCTTCGGGATCGTGGCCGTCGATTCGGCTGGCCGACCACCCCGCCGCCTTGAACCGTGCGAGCTGATCATCCGAGCATGACAGTGACGTGGCGCCGTCGATCGAGATTTCGTTGTCATCGAACAGCACGATCAGACGATTGAGCCTGAGATGCCCGGCCAGCGAGATCGCCTCGTGGCTGATCCCCTCCATCAGGCAGCCGTCGCCCGCGACTACGTAGGTGAAATGATCGACGCAGTCGTCGCCGAAGCGGGCGTTCATCAACCGCTCGGCCAGCGCCATACCGACGGCCGTGGCAATGCCCTGCCCGAGAGGTCCGGTGGTCGTCTCGACGCCCGCCGTATGGCCATATTCGGGGTGTCCCGGTGTCTTCGACGCCCACTGGCGGAAGGCCCTGAGTTCGTCCAGCGTCATGCCTTCGTACCCGGTGAGGTGCAGAAGCGCATACAGCAGCATCGAGCCATGGCCGGCCGACAACACGAAGCGGTCGCGATCCGGCCACGCCGGGTCCGAGGGATCGAATTTGAGGAAGCGCGAAAACAGAACGGTCGCGACGTCAGCCATGCCCATCGGCATGCCCGGATGACCGGACTTCGCCTTTTCAACAGCGTCGATCGCCAGGAAGCGTATAGCGTTCGCCATCTCTGCGTGTGACAGATCCGGGCGGCTGGCTATGCGGGACAGAGCGGGAGCGTTCATATCGTGCGCCTCTTGCGTTCCATCAGTTGCAGGATCAGTGGGGTGAGGATGAGCTGCATCGCCAGGTCGAGCTTTGCCCCGTGGATCACGATCGAATTGGCGCGCGACATGAAGCTGTGCGGAATCATCGACAGCAGATAGGGAAAAT
The DNA here is from genome assembly GCF_036924575.1 of Bradyrhizobium sp. AZCC 1577. Classification (NCBI taxonomy): domain Bacteria; kingdom Pseudomonadati; phylum Pseudomonadota; class Alphaproteobacteria; order Hyphomicrobiales; family Nitrobacteraceae; genus Bradyrhizobium; species Bradyrhizobium sp. AZCC 1577. Next base: position 2,269,687 of record NZ_JAZHRQ010000001.1, on the reverse strand, counting down.
CGATGCCGCGAGGATTCTTGAGACGGATCACCACCATCGATTCGTCGGGCGTCGGAATCCACCGCGCGATGAACGGGTTCGACGTATCGACGGTCGGCACGCGCTGGAAATTGATGTCGGTCTCGGCGAACTGCGGACAGATGTAATTCACATAATCCGGCATTCGCCGCAGGATGGTGTCGGTCACCGCTTCAGCGGTATAGCCGCGGTCGCGACGATCGCGATGCAGCTTCTGGATCCATTCCAGGTTGATCACCGGCACGACGCCGATCTTGAGATCGGCATGCTGCGCCACGTTGACCTTTTCGGTCACGACCGCGCCGTGCAACCCTTCGTAAAACAGCAGGTCGGAGCCTGCCGGCAGTTGGTCCCACTCGGTAAATGTTCCCGGTTTGGCGCCGTACAGCTTCGCCTCTTCGTCGTCGTGAACGTAATGACGCGTCATTCCGGTGCCGGATTCACCGTAGTCGCGAAACACTTTTTCGAGCTCTTCGAACAAGTTGGTTTCCGGACTGAAATGGCTGAAATGCTTGTTTCCGCGCTCGGCCTCCTCCAGCATTTTGCTGCGCATCTCGAAACGATTGTAACGATGGAAGGCATCGCCTTCGATGTAGGCCGCGACCACTTTTTCGCGGCGGAAGATCTGCTCGAACGTCTTCTTCACCGACGTGGTGCCGGCGCCCGACGAACCTGTAATCGATATGATGGGATGAGCCCGCGACATCGTGATGCTCCGTCAGCGGAACAGGCCGCGCCGCGCAAACAGCGGCGCATCGCTATTGTCGAACATCGGCTCGATCCTTTCGTGAATGGCGGCGATGTCGCGCACGCCACGCAAAGAACCCATGATCAGCGGCACCCGCTGGTGCGGCGTTCTCGCAGCCACTTCCAGAATTCGCCGCCGTCCGGTCGAGGCCGCGCCGCCCGCCCATTCCATTACCAGCGCCATCGGATGGGCCTCGTACAGCAGGCGAATCCTCCCTTCGCGATAGCTGGGGCGGGCATCGGCCGGATAGAGAAACACGCCACCGCGCGCCAGAATGCGAAGCGATTCCGCAACCAGCGAACCGATCCAGCGCATGTTGAAATCCGCCTCACCGCCACCGCTGGTACCGGCGAGACATTCATCGATGTAGGCCCGAACGGGACCATGCCAGTGCCGGCGATTGGACGCATTGATGGCGAACTCCGGCGTATCGCGTGCGACCTGCGCGGCCTGCCGGATCAGCAGAAATTCCCCCGCGCGCCTGTCGAGAATGAAGATATCGACGCGCGCGTTGAGCGCGAGAACGAACGTGGTTTGTGGACCGTAGACGAAAAAGCCTGCCGCGCACTGCGCCGTACCGGGCTCAAAGAAAGTCGAAAGGATGTCGTTGCCTCGCGGGCGGATCGAAAAGATGGTGCCGAGCGAGATGTTGTTTTCGAGATTGGCCGATCCGTCGAGCGGATCGATCGCAACACACAGGTGCGCCTCGGGCCGCAAGGTTTCCGGCAGCGCCGCCTCCTCGGAAAGGACCGCCGCCACCGGCGCGTCGCGCAGCGCACGCCGCATCATTTCGTCGGCGACGATGTCGATGTCTTTCTGCCGGTCGCCATCGGAATTGATGCCGCTATCCTGCCCGGTGATATCGGCGAGCGGCCCATTCGCAATCAGCGCGGCGAGTTCGATTGCAGCGGCGGCAATGGCCTCGATCACCGCACCGACCGCCGCGCCATGCGGGATCTGCGCAATAGACTTCTCGAGATGTGAACGCAGCGTCACGCGTCCGTCCATGGCCGTCTCCCGGTGCGCTCTCTCGGCGCTGTCGAAGCGTCCGCCGATTGGCGACCCGCGCTCTTAAGCAAGCGCAGTTTGCCGAATTAGGGAAATTTTGTTATCTTTGGCCTGTGCAAAGTTTTTGTTATAATGGAGCGTGCCATGGCCGGCCGATTGTTGCGCGAATTGACCATCCGCCAATTGCGCGCGCTGGCTGCCGTGCAGAAGCACCGATCGGTCACCGCCGCGTCGAAGCAGCTATACCTGACACAGCCTGCGGTAACGTTGCAGCTACGCAACCTGCAGGCGGTCGCGGGATTGCCGCTGATCCAGCGCACCGGCGACGGCATGCTGCTGACGGATGCCGGGCGCGAGGTATTGGCGCTCGCCGAGCGGATCGAGGCGGCGATCACCGATTGCGAGACCACGTTGGAGATGATGGCGGGAAAGACCGCGGGCCGCATCTCGATCGGAGCGGTCTCGACGGCGAAATATTTCGTGCCGTTCATGATCTCCGGATTCTCGAAGCTCTATCCGAACGTCGAAATCACGCTCTCGATCGGCAACCGCCAGGAGGTCGGCGAGGCGCTACGCGGCTACGATCTCGACTTCGCGATCATGGGCCGCCCACCCGCCGATATCGACATGAACGTCCACCTGATCGGCGATCATCCCCACGTCATCATCGCGCCGACCGCGCATCGGCTGGCACGAAAATCCCGCATCGCGCCGCGCGAGCTCGCCGGCGAAACCTTCCTGACGCGCGAGCCGGGGTCCGGAACGCGCGGGCTGATGGAGCAATTGTTCGAGACGTCGGGCATCCGCCCCAAGATCGGCCTCGCCATGAGCAGCAACGAGACCATCAAGCAGGCGGTGATCGCAGGGCTCGGCATCGCCTTCCTCTCTGCGCACACGGTCGCGACCGAGCTCGACGAACGGCGCCTGGTCACCCTGGACGTCGATGGTCTGCCGATCGTGCGGCAGTGGTTCGCGCTTGCACGCAAGGACAAGGTGTTGCTGCCGCCGGCGCAGGCAATGCTCGATTTCCTCAGCGCCAAGGGCAAGCAGTTTCTGCCCCGCACCCATCGCAGGCTGCGCCTCACCCGGCCGTCAGACCGTGCCAGGCGCGGCTGACGCGCTCTGCTTTCACCTCGCTTTGCACGAGAGAAGGACTAGGGCCAAGGTCCGGCCGCGATCGGAATGGTATCCCGCCGAAAGAGTCGCAGGATTTGCGTGCGTCCTGCCTTGACTGTCCCCAACAACTCCGAAAACCTATCCCCTTAGAAGGCTGATTTCGGTCGCTTTGGCGGGACGCGGATCGATCGGCCCTTCCAGTAGGAACGACCGAAAATGGTACGTCTATTGCTTCCAGGCAATATGCGTGCGAGGGGTAAGGACTCATTATGATCCGCGTGTTTCTTGATCGGCTCTACCTTTTCTCCGGCTATCTTGCCGGACTTTTCCTCATTGCGATTTTTGTCCTGATGCTGCTGCTGTCGGGTGGCCGGCCGTTTGGCATCAATATTCCGGCGGGCGACGATTTCATCTCCTGGTGCATGGCGGCGACCGCCTTCCTCGGGCTCGCGCATACGTTCAAGCACGGCGAGATGATCCGCGTCGGCCTGTTGATCGACCGCCTCAACGATAATGTGCGCCATTATGTCGAGATCGCAGCCCTCCTGGTCGGCGTCGGCTTCATCGGCTTTTTCGCCTGGCATGCCGCGATCATGACCTGGCAGTCGTGGAAATTTTCCGATATTTCGCAAGGCGTCATCGCGGTGCCGCTGTGGATTCCGCAGCTCGGCTACAGCGGCGGCCTCGCGATTCTTTTCATCGCCTTCGTGGATGAGCTGATCCATGTGCTGCGCGGCTTTGCGCCGCGCTACGAATTGCCGAAGGCGCAGAGCGCCGAGGAAATCGTCGAGCGTGCCATGCAGAGCGGGGTCTGAGATGGAGCTGCTTTCCATCGCCGCCATCCTGCTGGGATTCCTGGCGCTGCTGCTTGGCGCCGGCGTCTGGATCGCCGTCGCCCTGATGGCGACGGGATGGGCCGGTATGCAATTCGCCGCCGGCGGCATTCCGGCCGGCAGCGTGCTGGCGACGACGGTGTGGGGCAACAGCGCATCCTGGTCGCTCGCGGCGTTGCCGCTCTTCATCTGGATGGGCGAGATCCTGTTCCGCACGCGCCTGTCGGAGGAGATGTTCCGCGGGTTTGCGCCGTGGCTGAACTGGCTGCCGGGCCGGCTCATGCACGTCAATGTCCTCGCCTGCGGCGTGTTCGGTTCGGTGTCGGGATCGTCAGCCGCGACCTGCGCCACGGTCGCCAAGATCGCCCTGCCCGAATTGAAGAAGCGCGGCTATGACGAAGGCTTGAGCCTCGGCTCGCTCGCCGGTGCGGGCACGCTCGGCATCCTCATCCCGCCGTCGATCACCATGGTGGTCTACGCCGTGCAGGCGAACGTCTCCATCATTCAGGTCTTTCTCGCCGGCTTTCTGCCGGGCATGTTGGTGATGGCGCTCTATTCCGGCTACATCGCGATCTGGTCGTTCGCCAATCCGAAAAGCACGCCGCCGGCGGAACCGTCCATGAGCTTTCGCAGGCGCATTGCCGAGTCGCTCAATCTCATTCCTTGTCTATTGCTGATCATTTTCGTCTTTCTGTCGCTGCTGATGGGCTGGGCGACGGCGACAGAATGCGCGGCCTGGGGCGTGTTGGGGTCGCTCGCGATTGCATGGTGGCAGGGCGCGCTGACCTGGCAATCGTTCTGGGCGAGCGTCATGGGCGCGACGCGGGTCAATTGCATGATCCTGCTGATCCTGGCGGGCGCCTCCTACATGGGCACGTCGATGGCCTATACCGGCATCCCGATGGCGCTCGCGAACTGGGTGAACGGGCTCCAGCTCAGCCCCTATGCGCTGATCGCGGCGCTCACCGTGATGTACGTCGTGCTCGGCACGGCACTCGACGGCATCTCCATGATCGTGCTGACCACCGCCATCGTCATTCCGATGGTGAAGCAGGCCGGCTTCGACCTGGTCTGGTTCGGAATCTTCCTGGTGCTGGTGGTGGAAATGGCGGAAGTCTCTCCGCCCGTCGGCTTCAACCTGTTCGTCCTGCAGACCATGAGCGGCAAGGATTCCAACACGGTCGCCAAGGCGGCCCTGCCGTTCTTCTTCTTGCTCGTTCTGGCGGTTGCCATCATCACGGTCTTTCCTGATATCGTGATGCTGCTGCCGCGGATCGCGTTCCCTGGCTAGAGAAAGGTATTGTCATGTTCAGACTTATAAAGACGTGCGCATTGGCCGCCTGCATCGCGGCGCTTGCCGCCCCCGCAATGGCGCAGACAAAATGGAATCTTCCGGCGGCCTATCCGGCGGACAATCCGCATTCGGTGAATCTGATCGCGTTCGCCAAGGACGTTGCCGACGCCACCGGCAACAAGCTGCAGATCACCGTGCATCCCGCCGCGTCGCTGTTCAAGGCGCCGGAAATCAAGCGCGCGGTCGCAACCGGCCAGGCGCAGGCCGGCGAGGTTCTGATTTCGCTGCATGAGAACGAAGATCCGATGTTCGGCATCGACGTGATCCCCTTCCTGGCGACGAGCTATCCGGCAGCCAAGAAGCTGTGGCTCGCCTCGAAACCCGCCATCGAAAAGAAGCTCGCGTCGCAGGGACTGATGCTTCTGTTCGCGGTGCCATGGGGGCCGCAGGGCATTTATGCCAAGAAGGACCTCAACACGGTCGAGGATATGAAAGGCTTGAAGTGGCGCGCCTATAACGTCGGCACCTCGCGCATCGCCGAACTTGTCGGCGCGCAGCCCGTCACCATCCAGGCGGCGGAACTGCCGCAGGCGCTGGCCACCGGCGTCGTGAACGCGTTCATGACCTCGGGCTCGACCGGCTACGACAGCAAGTCCTGGGAAACCATGACGCATTTTTACGATACGCAGGCCTGGATCCCGAAGAACGTCACCTTCGTGAACAAGGCCGCTTTCGATGCGCTCGACAAGCCGACGCAGGACGCGATCCTCAAGGCAGCGGCGGTCGCCGAAGAGCGCGGCTGGAAGCTCGCGGAAGAAAAGGCGAAGTGGTATCTCGAACAGCTTCAGGCCAACAAGATGAAGGTGCTGCCACCACCTCCGGCGCTGAAGTCCGGCCTCGAGAAAATCGGCGAGCAGTTGACGGCCGATTGGCTCAAGAAGGCGGGTGCTGATGGTGAAGCCGTGATCGCCGCCTACAAGAAGTAAGACCAGCATTATCTTGCGCTCGCAGCGTCCGGCGTTGATTGCCGGACGCTGCCATTTCACGGACGACGCCCGCTTACCCGAAATGATAATGCTGCCGACAAGTATCCTTCGATACATCCTTAGGTAGACGAGTAATTATTTCTTAGGAGCATCGCGATACCGTTCTGGCATCTTCACAGCGTGTCGCCGCTCGCAGAGGGCGGCAACCGGGTTTGGAAATGCCGCCATGAGAGTGCTCTACAATCCTCTTTCCCCATCGTTCCGACCCTGGCAGTTGCCGCAGCCGCCGGAGCCGCCGCAGCTTTTGGCCACGCTGGCGTCCAACCATCAGGCTTCATCGAACGAGAAATCGCAAAGCGGAGCTTCAACCCCGTCCACCGGCAGCATCGGCCAATCACCGATGGTACAGGCGTTCTTGCTGCGGTTGCAGGAACTCGGAATGTCATATCGCCCGGGAACCGACGGCGACGACGCGCTGTCCGGTTGGAGCAAGACTCTCGCCGATGGCGGCGATGGCAACGATACGATCGATGCCTGGTCCGATAGCGTCGTCGATGGTGGCGCAGGAAATGACTCGCTCCGTGCCTGGTCGGGATCGGCTGTCTATGGCGGCGCCGGCAACGACCAGATCGACGTCTGGTCCGATAGCGCCGTGGATGCCGGCGATGGCGACGACATGGTGCGCGCCTGGTCAAATACCGTGACGATGGGTGGCGCCGGAAGCGACACGATCAGCGCCTGGTCGGAGAGCCTGGTCGATGGTGGCGCAGGGAATGACACGATCTCGGTATGGTCCGACAGCCGCGCCTATGGTGGTGACGGCAACGATTCCATCTCAGCTCTCGTCGGCAGCTATGTCGAGGGCGGTGCCGGCAACGACACCATCGATGGGGACAATGGAACGATCGTTGCCGGCGGTACCGGCGACGATACGATTCGCGCTGACCGGGGCTCCACAATCCTGTTCAACGTCGGCGATGGCAAGGATACCATCTTCACCAACCGCGACGTCACCATCAAACTGGGCGAGGGCTTTTCGGCCGAGAATATGAACGTCACGATATCAGGAAACGTCGCAACAGTGTCCTTCGGAGACGGATCGGACCAGTTGACGTTGGATATCGGCTTCCATCCGGTAAACCTTTCCTTCGCTGATGGCTCAAGCGCCGAAATCAAGGTCGACGCGTTCAGTGCCTTGCGTGCGCGGTCAGGCGAGGCGAAACCGGCTTGACGTCTGCCAGGCGCGAAACGCTCCTTGAAGACTTGTGCCGGGCTGCGTGAAAGAAGCGCCAACAATTAAAGACAGGTCGTGATGCCGCCGTCGACGTAGAGCGTATGCCCGTTGACGAAGGACGAGGCATCTCCCGACAGAAAGACGGCGGCGCCTATCAGTTCGTCCACGTTGCCCCAGCGCGAGGCCGGCGTCCGCTTTTCAAGCCACGCTGAAAATTGGAGATCGTCGACCAGCGCTTGATTCAGCGGGGTCTTGAAGTAACCCGGCGCGATGGCATTGATCTGCAGTCCGTGCCTGGCCCAATCGGCGCACATGCCGCGCGTGAGGTTCTTGATCGCTCCCTTGGTAGCGGTGTACGGGGCAATGCCCGGGCGGGCCAACTCGCTCTGAACCGACGCGATGTTGATGATCTTGCCCTTTCCGCGCGGGATCATGTGGCGCGCGACGGCCTGGCCGACGTAGAAGGCGCTCGAGACATTGGTCCTGAGCAATTGCTCCCACTTCTCCGCGGGAAAATCCTCAAGCGGCGTGCGAAACTGCATGCCGGCGTTGTTGACGAGAATATCGATCGCCCCATCCGTCCGTTCGATTGTCGCAACTCCTTCGCGGACATCGTCGGCCACGGTGACGTCGAAACCGGCGACCGCAACCTTGTGCCCGGCTGCGGTCAAGCTTGCGGCGGCGGCTTCAAGCTTGCTGCGCTCCCGTCCATTCAGGACCACGGAGGCGCCATGCTCGGCAAGCCCTCGCGCGATGGCGAGGCCGATCCCCTGGGACGATCCTGTGACGAGGGCTCGTTTGCCGGCCAGATTGAACAGTTCAAATGCCACGGCGGACCTTCTCCATGCGTGCAGGGTGGGTCGGATGGACGTAGAAATACCGCACACCGCGGTCAAGCCAAAACGGCAGATCATCCGAGATGGTGAGCGTACCGGCGCGTTGCTGGCAAAGACAGGCGATTTCACCTGGGCTTCGGATGGATGTTTAGAAACCCTGTCGTTGCCGCGTGGGCCCGCCGCGCGATTTCGGCGGCACTCGGGCGATCGGCCACTTGAAGCAGCAGGCCGGTCATCAGGTCGCCCCAGAGCAGCCCCAAGAATTGTTCTGCCATCGCGGCAGGATCGCCATCGCACAGCCCGGCTGACTTGGCGTTCGCCATGATCTCTCGCAATGAGTCACGCGCAGGCCGGCGAGCGAGCGAGTCCAGCGCTTGTGCAACCTTTGGCGCGTGCACTGTTTCGGATATCGCCAGCCGGAACACAGCAACGACGACCGGATCGGTCGTTTCCGTCAAAAGCCTCGTTCCAAAAGCGGTAAGCACGTTGGCCAGGGTTTCCCTGTCGCGCAACTCGGGCAAATCGGCCGGCGCTTTCAACCGCCGGGCGCGCTCGGTGATGCAGGCGACCAGCATCGCTTCCTTGTTGCCGAACAGCGAATAAAGCTCGCGTTTCGACACGCGTGCGCGTGTCGCAATCTCCAGCGTGCTGGTCTGCGCATAGCCGCCCTCCATGAATGCCGAAAGCGCCGCGCCGAGAATCCGCTTCTGGACTGCGGCGCCATCGGTTTCTTCCTCGCGCGGCTTCATCTTCGGACTCATCGATGTCATTTCCCTCTTGACTCGGTACCCAGTGGTACCATACATCGCTCATTGGGTACCAGACAGTACCAAAACTGGTTGTGACGGTAAAGATCGGCGGCGTTCACCCACTCGCTGCCGGCTTAGCCTGAGGAAAGTCCATGAACAGACGTCAGCTACTAGCGGCGGCCTTGGCACCGCTCGCATTGCGAGTTGCCCCCGACGCGATCTCGTCAAACGCATCAGCAGCAACTTCGAAGCGGGATGGAAAAATGAGCAAGGCCACGCAACGGATCATCGAATGCAACGGCATCCGCATCAACATTGCCGAACAGGGCGAGGGACCGCTGGTGCTGCTGGTGCACGGCTTTCCCGAATCCTGGTTCTCCTGGCGGCATCAGATCGATGCGCTTGCTGCCGCCGGCTTCCGTGTCGTCGCTCCGGACTTGCGTGGTTACGGCAAGAGCGACGCACCGCAAGCGGTCGATCAGTACACGATCCTGCATCTCGTAGGCGACATGGTGGGTATTCTTGATGCCTTGGGCGCGGCGACCGCCGTCATCGCCGGTCATGATTGGGGTGCCAGCATCGCCTGGCAGGCAGCTCTCATGCGGCCCGACCGCTTCCGGGCGGTGGCAGCCCTCAGCGTCCCGTTCCGCCCGCGCGGCAAAGTGGCGCCGACCAGTCTCATGCCGCGCACGGAGACGGCGCAATTCTACCAGCTCTATTTCATGGAGCCCGGACCGGCCGAGGCGGAATTGGAGCGCGATCCGCGCGCGACCATTCGCAACATGCTGTTCGGAGCGTCCGGGGACGGCGTAGCCGCGGCTCGCGCGGCCGTCGCTGCGGGCGAGCCCGCGCCGAACCTTGGCATGGTGCGGAAGGGCGGCGGATTTCTGCAAGGACCCGGCGCCCCCGAAATCCTGCCATCCTGGATCAGCGAAAGCGACATCGACTTTTATGGCGAGGAGTTCAAGCGAACCGGTTTCCGGGGCGCGCTCAATTACTACCGCAACATCGATCGCAACTGGGAAATCACGGGTGCTGTGGCCGGCATGCAAGTGTCTGTACCGGCGCTCTACATCGCGGGCGATCGTGATTTCCTGCTCTCGTTTCCCGGAACGGACCAGTTGCTCGCCAACCAGAAGAACTTCGTTCCCGGCCTGCGCAAGATTCAGATGCTGCCCGGCTGTGGCCACTGGACCCAGCAGGAGCGGCCGAACGAGGTCAGCACCGCGCTGATCGAGTTTATTCGAACCCTGCCGAGCCGATGATGACGACCCTGACGCCGCAACAATCGTCGTTGCCGCGACCGGTGGCCGTGGCCGGCAGCGTGAAAGAAAACGAAGCGGCGAAGGTCAAGCAGAGGTCGATGCTCGAGGGCCCCGTGCTGCCGACGCTGCTGACGCTCGCTCTGCCGACGCTCGTGGTCATGGTCGTGCAAACCCTGGTCGGGGTCGCGGAGACCTATTTCGTCAGCTTCCTCGGGACGGAAGCGCTGGCGGGCGTCAGCCTGGTGTTTCCCGTCTTCATGCTGATGCAGATGATGTCGAACGGCGGCATCGGTGGTGGTGTCGCATCGGCAATCGCGCGTGCGATGGGCGCCGGCAAGGTGGCGGAAGCCGAGGCGCTGGCGCTCAACGCACTCGTTCTCGCCATTGCTTTCGGAGTGATCTTTGCCGCCGCCGAGTGGCTGTTCGGCGAGGCTGTCTACCGCTTGCTCGGCGGTCAGGCAGGAGCCCTCGGCGCAGCTCTCGAATATGGCCACGTTATCTTCTTCGGGGCGATCTTTGTCTGGATCGTCAGCCTTCTGGCGGCGGCTCTTCGTGGCGCAGGCAACACGGTCGCGCCGGCGGCCGTCATTCTGCTGGGCGTGTTCGTGCTGCTTCCGCTTTCGCCGGCCTTGATCTTCGGCTGGGGCCCCTTTCCGCGGCTCGGCGTACCGGGAGCCGGCGTTGCCGTCGTCGTCTACTATCTCGTTGGTGCGCTCGTGTTGATCGTTTACATGCGCTCCGCCCGGGCCTCGTTGCGACTGCCGTTCGACGTGCGCCTCATCAAGTGGCGGCAACTTGGCGATATTCTTGGCGTCGGCGGGTTGTCGGCCATCGGCACCATTCAGTCCAATTTGACTGTCGTCCTGGTCACTGGCGCCGTCGGGCTGTTCGGCACTGACGCCATCGCAGGCTACGGAATTGCATCGCGCCTCGATTACATCCAGATTCCGCTGCTCTTCGCGCTTGGCAGCGCAGCGCTCACGATGGTCGGGGTCAACATCGGAGCGGGCCAGATCAGGCGGGCGGAGCGCATCGCCTGGGTTGCCGCGTTTTTTGCGGCCGGTGTCACCGAACTCCTCGGACTTGTCGTGACGATATTTCCACACGCCTGGCTGACGCTGTTTAGCACGGAGCCTGAGGTTCTGGCCGCCGGTTCGATCTATTTCCGCAATGTAGCCCCCTTCTACGGCGTGGCGGGTCTTGGAATGCTGCTCTACTTCGCGGGCCAAGGCGCCGGCCGCGTGATGTGGCCGGTTTTCGGCGGAACCGTCCGGCTGCTCGTCGCGGCGGGAATTGGCTGGCTCGTCGTTGCCTATCTTGGCGGCGGATTGCGGGAGCTCTTCATTACCGTTGCCGCGGGCTCGATCGTTTCCGGGGGCATCGTCGCATCTGCGCTTTGGCTCCGTGGCTGGGGGCGGACCGGCTAGGCTCCGCTGGCTTCGCCAGCCTCGGCATCTCGTCGCGGCGCAGCATGCAAAATGAGACTACCGGTCAAGTTGCAGCGGGCGAAGCTGCGTGCGCCGCCCCAGTCATCGGCTAGCTTTTCGCCCGGCGGTCCCGGTCGCAATGCACTGTGAAGGGCATGGCGATTTCGGAACGACCTATAGAAAAACTGGCGATACAAGGGAGGGGTTCGATGTTTAGAAGCTGTGCGGGACTGGTCGCGCTGAGCAGCCTGTTGCTTTCCGGCGCCGCCTTAGCTCAAGAGAAGATCAAGGTCGGCGTCACCGCGACCCTCGAAGGCACCTATACGGTGCTCGGCGAGGACGGAATCCGCGGGCATCAAACGGCGATCAACACGCTCAGCAAGAAGGTCGGCGACAAGGAAATCGAATTCATCATCGCTTCGACGGATGCCACGCCAGACTCCGCTGTCCGCGCCGTGCGCAAGCTGATCGAACAGGACAAGGTCCAGATCCTGCTCTCGCCCTTGTCCGGAGACGAAGGCATCGCAGTCAAGAACTTTGCCAAGACGCGCCCCGAGCTGACCTTTGTGAATGCTGCTTCCGGCGCGCAGGAAACCACTTATGTCGATCCGGCGCCGAACTTCTTCCGCTACAACATGGACGGCGCCCAGTGGCAGGTGGGCCTCGGCAAATACGCTTACGACACTAAGGGTTACCGAAAGATCGCAACGGTGGGCGAAGACTATTCGTTCATCTACACCCAGGTGTTCGGGCTTGTGCTCGAGTTCTGCGGGGCCGGCGGACAAGTCACTAACCGGCAATGGGTGCCGCTCGGCACCAAGGACTTTGCCTCCGTCATCGCCGCCCTGCCCGACGACGTTGATGCAATCTATCTCGGCCTTGGCGGCGCGGACGCCGTCAATTTCCTGAACCAATATCAGCAGGCCGGCGGCAAGGCGCATCTGATGGGCGGCTCGATCATGGTCGACCAGACCATCCTCTCCGCCAAGGGCAACGCCAAGAATGCGCTGCTCGGCACCATCGCCGCGAGCGGTCAGGCCGATACCTGGGAGGATGCGGGCTGGCAGAAATTCGTGAAGGCTTATCAGGACGCCTTCCCGCCGAACAAGCGGTTCCCGAGCCCGTCACTGCTCGCCACCAACTACTACAACTCGACGATGGCGCTCATACTCGCGCTGCGCCAGGTCAACGGCGACCTCAGCAACAACCAGGCCAAGCTCAAGGAAGCCCTCGCCAAGATCGAACTCGACGCGCCCAACGGCAAGATCAAGCTCGACTCCAACCGCCAGGCGATCGGAACCAACTTCGTCACCGAAGTGGTGGATGACGGCAAGGGCGCCCTCTTCAGCAAGGTCGTGAAGGTGATTCCGAACGTGAACCAGACGCTCGGCTACGACCCGGCAGTGTTCTCCAAGATCGGGCTGCCGAGCCGGACGGTTCCGGAGTGCAAGAAGTACTGAGTTCTTCGCATCTGCGAACGGGCCCCGGTCACGCCGGGGCCCCGGGCGCGGCCGGGCAGCATGTGATCTTCCCTTGCATTCTCGCGGCGGATGTTGAACGCTGACTGAAAAGACAAGAACATCCCGCGGGAGGGAAGGCATGAGCAAGGCTCTCGCCGTCTTCCACGGCCGGTTCGGTCGCGCGACGGTCTATCAGTTGAACCGCCCCTTCAACATGCATGCGCATCGCGAAGGGCACCTGATTTTTCATGTCGGTGGAACGCCAGCCCGCATTGATGTGTGCGATGAGCGATGGCTGCTTGCGGAAGACTCCATCGTTGCCGTCAACCCCTGGGAACCGCACAATTTTGTCCCGACGGACCTGGAGAACGGGGCGATCTTCTTCGTCCTTTACGTTAACGCCGAATGGTTCGCCCCCGACGCGGCCCGCGCCCACAGCCTGCGGTTCGGCCGCACCTGCTTCAAGCGTACGGCCACGCTCGACAGGCATATTCGCCGCTCTGCCGCGCTGGTGTGCGGCGCGCCTTCGCTGAGCAGCCTCGACTGCGAACTCAGGCAGTTGATCGACAGTTGTTATGACGAAAGCTGGCAGACGTCCGAGCCGGTGCAGGAGACGCGCACCGCCACCGCCGTCACCGACTTTCGCGTCCGCAAATCCATCAAGCTGATGTCCGAAAGCCCAGGCGCCGAGATCGAGCTGGATTCGATCGCGCGGGCCTCCGGGCTGTCGCGCCCGCACTTCTACCGGCTGTTCCGCACCCAGACCGGCGTCACGCCAAACCTCTACCTCAATACACTGATCATGGAACAGGCGCTGGACGCCCTGGTCGCGACCGAAGTGCCGATCGCCGATATCGGCTTCGATCTCGGCTTCTCCTCCCAGAGCGGCTTCACCCGCTTCTTCGCGGCCAATGTCGGGATGGCGCCGACTGAATACCGCCGCGCCGCCAAAGTCTTGCGCCCCTGAGCGTATCCGGCGCGAAAAGATACTGACAATCAAGTGCAAGGTCCGCGGCGCCGTTAGGATGCCCCAAAACGCGAGCCGAAACGGCCGCGGCGTCTGGGAGGACGGTATGGCGACGGCCGGGCTGCTACCGTGACAAGATTTATCGAACGCCATCCGGCATGGGCGCTGATCCTGCTGATCGCCGTCGCGGTGCTGTTGTGGCTGATCCTTGCCGTCTGGCCGCCCGGCCTTGAAGAGGCGATCGGCAGGAAGCGGGTCTTTCTCAACGCCCTGTTCAACGGCATCACGCTCGGCAGCCTTTACTTCCTGGTGGCCAGCGGCTTCACGCTCATCTTCGGCCTGATGCGCAACGTCAATCTGGCGCATGGCTCGCTTTATCTGTTCGGCGGCTACATCGGTTACGCCATCAGCGCCTGGACCGGTTCCTGGATCCTCGGCTTCATCATCGCATTTTTCGGTGTGGCGCTGGTCGGCATCGTCCTGCAGATCGCCGTCTTCCGCCGCATGGAAGGGCAGGATCTGCGCCAGACCATGGTCACGATCGGGCTCTCGATCGTGTTTGCCGATCTGATGCTGTGGGCCTTCGGCGGTGACTTCTATCAGATCCAGACGCCGAGCTGGCTGGTCGGCCCGATCGAATTGCCGCTGGTCACCGCGGTCAGATCGTCGGGCGAGGCGGTCTATTTGCGTTATCCGCTGGTGCGGCTCGTGATCCTGGTCGCGGCGATCGTGATCGGCATCGCGATGTGGCTGGCGCTCAACCGAACCCGCGTCGGCATGATGGTGCGCGCCGGCGTCGATGACCGCGACATGCTGGCGGCGACCGGCGTTCCTATCCAGCTCGTCTTCGTTGCCGTGTTCGCGCTTGGCGCCGGCCTTGCCGGCATCGCGGGCGTCGTCGGCGGAACCTTTCAGTCGCTTTCGCCCGGCGAGGATACCCGTTTTCTGCTCGCTTCCCTCGTCGTCGTCATTGTCGGCGGCATGGGATCGATCCCGGGCGCGGCGCTGGGCGCCGTCATCATCGGCCTCGCCGAGCAGCTCGGCTCCGTCTACATCCCGACTTATGCGATTGTCGTGACCTTCCTCATCATGGTGCTGGTGCTGGCGCTGCGGCCGCAGGGCCTGCTTGCGAGGCGCTGACATGTCGTTGGTCCAGGGCGCACATCCTCAGACCAGTCAACCGGCAAAAGTGCGCGCGGCGTTGTTGGCATGGCCGGAATTCAACAAGCCGGCGGTCTGGCTGGTGGCCGTGATCCTCTTGATCACGCCGTTCATCGCCAACGGCTTCTTCCTGATCGAGATCTTTGCCACGACGCTGATCCTCGGGACCGTCGCGCTCAGCCTAATGTTCCTGGCGGGCTATGGCGGCATGGTCAGCCTGATGCAGCTCACCGTCGCCGGCTTTGCAGCCTATATGGTCGCGGTGTTCGGCATGAGCGCCAACACCAATATCAGCCTCGGCTGGCCGTGGTGGCTCGCAACGCCGATGGCGCTCATTCTGGCCACGGCCTTCGGCACGCTCGGCGGCGCGCTCGCGGTGCGCACCGAGGGCATCTACACCATCATGATCACGCTCGCGATCGGCGCGGCCTTCTACTATTTCACCAACCAGAACTGGGCGATCTTCGGCGGCCACACCGGCATCAACACCATCGCCACGCCGCGCTTCTGGGGCATCGACTGGCGCTCCGATATCCCCTTTTATTACGTCACGTTGGGCGTCGCAGCGTTTTGCTACTTCGCCGTTCAATACGTCTCGCGCGCGCCTTTCGGCCTCGCGCTGCAGGGCGTGCGCGACAATCCCCGCCGCATGGCGGCGCTCGGCTTCAATGTCAACGCGCACCGCGTGGCGGCCTACGCCTTCGCGGCCTTCATCGCCGCACTCGGCGGCGTGTTGCAGGTCTGGAACTACCGGCAGATTTCGCCCGGCTCGGTCAGCGTCGGCGCCTGCATCGACATCCTGATCATCGCTGTAGTCGGCGGCATCACCCGCCCCATCGGACCCTTCATCGGCGCCTTCATCTTCGTCATCCTGCGCACCTTCGCGCTCGATCTATTGGTCAAGCTCGGGCTCGACGGCAATCGCTTCCGGCTGCTGATCGGCCTCGGCTTCCTCGCCATCGTGTTCTGGTCGTCGGATGGCGTGATCGGGCTATGGGAGCGGTGGCGCCGTGGCGCAGCCGCCGTCGATAAACGTGCGGGCGGAGGCCACGGCCATGGATAGCGCCGCGCCACGCTTTTCTGCTGTCGGCGCCGGCGCCGCGCTGGAGCTGCGCGGCGTGACCCGGCTGTTCGGCGCGCTCGCGGCGCTGACCGACGTCACCATCACGGTTCGTCCGGGCGAACGCCGCGCCGTTCTCGGCTCCAACGGCGCCGGCAAGACGACACTGTTCAATTGCGTGACCGGCGACTTTCCGCCGTCCTCCGGCACCATCCGCTTCTTCGGCGAGGACATTACCCACTTCCCGCCTTATGAGCGTATCAGGCGCGGCTTGCGCCGCACGTACCAGATATCGGCACTGTTCCCCGGCCTTACGGTGAGGGACAACGTCTACCTCGCCTGCCGCGGCGTTTCTCGCGGGCGATTCTCGCCGCTGCGCCCTGGGGCGAACGATGCCCTCATGCATGCGACAGAGGCACTGATCCAGGCGGTGCACCTGACATCAATCAGCGAGCAACGGGTCGCGGAACTCGCCCATGGCCAGCAGCGGCAGCTCGAGATCGCGCTCGCGCTCGCCGGCGCGCCGCGCTTCATCCTGTTCGACGAACCGGCCGCGGGCCTGTCACCCACCGAGCGGCGCGAATTGATCGATATCCTGACGTCGCTGCCCGCCCATATCGGCTACATCATCATCGAGCACGACATGGATGTCGCGCTTCGCGTCGTCGAAAGCGTCACGATGATGCACAACGGCCGTGTCTTCAAAGAAGGCCTGCCGCACGAGATCGAAGCCGACCCGGAGGTGCAGGAACTCTATCTGGGGGCCGGCCATGAGTGATTTCAGCCGTTCAGCACCTGCACTCGAAGTCCGGGGTCTCGACGTTTACTACGGCCATTCCCATGCATTGCAGGGCGTCGACCTGACTCTCGATTCCGGCGTGTTCTCGGTGGTCGGCCGCAACGGCATGGGCAAGACCACGCTGTGCAAGACCATCATGGGCTTGTTGCGGGCGAGCGGTGGTTCGGTTCGCGTCCGCGGCGAGGACATCACCCGCCTCAGCCCGGCCCGGATCGCGCAAGCAGGCGTCGGTTACGTACCGCAAGGACGACGGCTGTGGCGCTCGCTCAGCGTGGACGAACATCTGCGGCTGGCGGCCGGGATGCGGCGCGGCGTCTGGACCATCGATCGCATCTACGAGACGTTTCCCCGCCTTGCCGAGCGCAAAGATCATGGTGGCGGCCAGCTCTCGGGCGGCGAACAGCAGATGCTGGCGATCTCGCGCGCGCTTCTCACCAATCCGCACCTCCTCATCATGGACGAGCCGACCGAAGGCCTTGCGCCTGTCATCGTCGCCCAGGTCGAGGAAATGCTGGTGCGGCTTGCCGAAGACGGCGAGATGTCGGTGCTGGTGATCGAGCAGAACATCGGCGTTGCCACGGCGATTTCGAAGAACGTCGCGATCATGGTCAATGGCCGCATAAATCGCATCATCGACTCCGCGCGCCTTGCCGCCGACCGCGAGTTGCAACAACGTCTGCTCGGTGTGGGAGTCGTTGGAGTCCACGCCGAGCCGGAAGCGGATATTGAAGCTACCGATGCGAGCGCGGAGAAGGCGCGCCCCTCCCCGCCGCGCGCCCCGGGCACGGCGCCAATCCGCATCTATATCTCCAATCCCACGCTGCCGACGCGCTGGTCGCAGCCGGCACCGATTGCGCGCATTGAGGCTGCAGCGCGCACGCTTTCGACCGGAGTTACGCGTATCGAAGACGCAGCTCGGCAAAAGCGTCAGATAGGCGCGAGCGTCGTATCGGGACCGCCCGTCGTGCTCGTCGTTGGCACTCTCGATACCAAGGGCGAGGAGCTGCGCTTCGTCCGCGACGTGATCGCCGGACACGGTTTGCGGACGCGCCTGGTCGACGTGTCCACCAGCGGCAAGCTCGCCACCTGCGACGTCTCCGCCCAGGAAATCGCGCTCAACCACGGCCGCGGCGGGTCGAGCGTGTTCGGGTCCGACCGCGGCGCGTCGGTGACCGCGATGGCCGATGCCTTCGCCAATTGGCTGCGCCGTCAGAACAGTGTCGCAGGCATCATTTCGGCCGGCGGCTCCGGCGGCGCCTCGCTGGTCGCGCCGGGCATGCGCGGCCTTCCCGTCGGCGTGCCGAAACTCATCATCTCATCCGTCGCATCGGGAGACGTCGGCCCTTATGTCGGACCTGCCGATATCGCGATGATGTATTCGGTCACCGACGTGCAGGGGCTCAACTCGATCTCGCGTGCCGTGCTCGCCAACGGCGCCAACGCCATCGCCGGCATGGTGAAGGCGCGTCTCGAAAATCAAAGCGCGGCCGAGCGTAACGCGCGGGTTGCGTTGCCCGCTGTCGGCATCACCATGTTTGGCGTGACAACACCAGCCGTGCAGAAGATCACCGCCGATCTCCGCAGTGATTTCGAGTGTCTCGTCTTCCACGCCACCGGCGTCGGCGGCCGCTCGATGGAAAAGCTGGTCGATTCCGGAATGCTCGCGGCCGTCGTCGATCTCACGACGACGGAAGTCTGCGATCTCCTGATGGGCGGCGTGTTCCCGGCGACCGACGACCGCTTTGGCGCGATCATCCGCAGCCGCGTCCCCTTCATCGGCTCTGCCGGCGCGCTCGATATGGTCAATTTCGGCGCGCCCGACACCATTCCCGAACGCTACCGCCAGCGCAAATTGCACGTTCACAATCCGCAGGTGACCTTGATGCGCACCACGCCGGAAGAGAACGACCGCATCGGCCGCTGGATCGGCGAAAAACTCAACCGGATGGACGGGCCGGTGCGCTTCTTCCTGCCGGAAGGCGGCGTTTCCGCGCTCGACGCCCCTAGCCAGCCGTTCTGGGATCCGGAAGCCGACGCGGCGCTGTTTACAGCGCTGGAACGCAGCGTGCGCCAGACCGGCAACCGCCAGCTCATCCGCATCAGGCGCCACATCAACGAACCCGAATTTGCATCCGCCATCGTCAACGCGCTCCGTCCTCTGGTCGGACGCCCGGGGACACGTCGGAAAGTCGCGAGGTGACCATGGCGAAGTTCGAACGTTCAACCATCCTGAAGAAGTTTCGCAACATGGCCGCCAAGGGCGAGCCGATCGTGGGCGGCGGCGCGGGCACCGGCCTATCGGCC
This sequence comes from Bradyrhizobium sp. AZCC 1577, assembly GCF_036924575.1. Classification (NCBI taxonomy): domain Bacteria; kingdom Pseudomonadati; phylum Pseudomonadota; class Alphaproteobacteria; order Hyphomicrobiales; family Nitrobacteraceae; genus Bradyrhizobium; species Bradyrhizobium sp. AZCC 1577. The sequence goes on along the minus strand of NZ_JAZHRQ010000001.1, from coordinate 2,250,422 downwards.
AAATGCGAGGAAGCCGGCGGCGTCGACCTGATCGTGATCTACAATTCCGGCCGCTACCGCATGGCAGGACGCGGCTCCCTCGCCGGACTGATGCCCTATGGCGACGCCAACGCGATCGTGCTGGAGATGGCTGGCGAAGTGCTCCCCGTCGTCACCCGGACGCCGGTATTGGCGGGCGTCAACGGCACCGACCCGTTCCGCGACATGGACAGTTTTCTCGATCAGTTGAAGGCGCTCGGCTTTGCCGGCGTACAGAACTTTCCGACCGTCGGCCTGATCGACGGCGTGTTCCGTGCCAACCTCGAGGAAACCGGGATGTCCTATGCGTTGGAGATCGACATGATCGCCAAGGCGCGCGACAAGGACATGCTGACGACGCCCTATGTGTTCAGCGAGAGCGAAGCCGCGGCAATGGCGATCGCGGGCGCCGACATCATCGTCTGCCATCTCGGCCTGACCACCGGCGGCGCGATCGGTGCGCATACCGCGCCGAAGCTCGAAGACTGTCCGGAACAGATCGACACCTGGGCGGCAGCCGCGCTCAGCGTCAATCCGGACATTTTGGTTCTGGCCCATGGCGGCCCGATCGCCGAGCCCGCAGACGCCGACTTCATCATGAAACATACGCGCAAGTGCCACGGCTTCTACGGCGCCTCCTCGATGGAGCGCCTGCCGGTGGAGCGAGCGCTGACGGAACAGGTTCGCAAATTCAAGGCGATCGGCGCGCGGTAACGCCGAGACCAAAGGGAGGAAGAGATGTCGGGGACTCTGGTTGGCGAATTGATCCTCTGGCTGATCGTCGCGATCATCGTGATCGCCATTGTCGTCTATATCGTGAACTGGCTCTACCACCGATCGTCGAAGGAAGTGTCCTTCGTCCGCACCGGTCTCCTGGGCGAGCGCGTGGTGATCAACGGCGGCGCCTTCGTGCTGCCGTTCATTCACGACTACACGCCCGTCAACATGAACGTGCTGCCGATGGGGATCGTGCGGGCCAAGCATGACGCGGTGATTACCCGCGACCGCATGCGGATCGACATCGAGGCCGATTTTTACGTGCGCGTGCAGCCGACCCGTGAAGCCGTCGCGATCGCCGCCGCCACGCTCGGGCGGCGCACTCTCGAGCCGGAGCAGTTGCACGCCCTGCTTTCCGGCAAGTTCGTCTCCGCCATACGTTCAGTGGCCGCCGAAATGACCATGGAGCAGATGCACGAGCAGCGCGGCGAATATGTCGCGCGAGTGAAAGCTGCCGCTGCCGAAGCGCTGGCCCAGAACGGACTTGAACTCGAATCGGTTGCCATCACCGATCTCGACCAGACGGACCTCGAATATTTCAATCCGTCGAACCGCTTCGACGCCGAGGGCCTCACCCGGCTGATGGAGGACATCGAGGCCAAGCGCAAGCTGCGCAACGACATCGAACAGGATTCGATGATCAAGATCCGCGCCCGCAACCTCGATGCCGAGCGGCAGGCATTGGAGATCGAGCGCGAGAGCGAGACCGCCCGCCTCGAACAGGAACGCGACATCGAGATGCGCCGGGCGCTGCAGCGCACCGAAGTAGCTCGCGAGCGCGCGTTGCGCGAGACCGAAGCCGAGCAGGCGCAGATCGCCGCCCGCGAGGCGATCGAAAAGGCGCGCATCGCCAACGAGCTCGCCATTGCCGAAGCGCGGATCGCCTCCGAGCGCGAAACAAGGCACCGCGAGATCGAGCGCACGCGCGCCGTCGAGGAAAAGGAGCTGCTGGCGCGCGAGGAAATCGAAAAGGCCAAGATCGCCAATCAGCGCGCGGTCGATACCGCCCGCATCGCTTCCGAGCGAGAGGTGCGGCAGCGCGACATCGAGCGCACGCGGACCGTCGAGGAGGCCGAGATCACGGCACGCGAAGCAATCGAGAAGGCGCGCATCCAGCAGGACCGCGCCGTCACCGACGCGCGGATCGCCAACGAGGAAGAAACCCGCCGGCGCGAGATCGAGCGCACCCGCGCGGTCGAAGAAGCCGAGATCGCGGCGCGCGAGGCGACCGAAAAAGCGCGCATCGCCCAGACCACGATCGTCAACGTCGAACGCATTGCGTCCGACGAGCGCACCCGCGCGCTGGAAATCCAGCAGGTCCGCACGATCCAGGAAGCGGAGATCGAGGCGCAGAAGGCCGTGGAAGCCGCACGGATCGCACGCGAACGGACACTCGCAGCCGATCGGATCGCCGCCGAGCACACCACGCGCAAGCTGGAAATCGAGCGCAACCAGGCGCTCGAGGTCGCAGGTATCTCGGCGCGAGAGGCGACCGAAGCCTCCCGCATCGCCCAGGAAGAACGCGTTCGCTCGCTCGAAATCGCGCGCAACCGCGCCGTCGAGGAGGCCGATATCGCCTCGCGCGAAGCGATCGAGGCCGCCCGCATCTCCCAGGAGAAGGTCGTCGCCGCGCAGCGTATTCGGGCCGAACGAGAAACAAGGGGACTCGAGATCGAGCGTACCGAAGCCATCGAGGCCGCCGAACTCAAGCGGCGTGACGCGATCGAGCGGCGCCGCGTCGAGGTCGAACTGGCGCTCGAAGCCGAACGCATCGCCTCGTCCAGGACTCGCGAGGTGCTCAATATCGATCAGAAGAAAGCGGTCGAGATCGCCGACGAGGAGCGCGTGATTGCGCTCGCCGCCAAGCGCTCCGAGCGCATCGACGCCGACCGCCAGGTCAAGCAGGCCGAGATCAACGCGCGCAAGGAAGTCGAGACCACGGACGTCTCGCGTGAACAGGCGCTGGAGGCCGCCCGGCTGGCACGCCGGCGCGCGATCGAGCAGCTTGAAGTCGGCCGTGTCCAGGCGCTGCAGGAAGCCGAGATTGCTTCCCGCGAGGAAGTCGAGCGGGCGCGCATCGCCGCCGACCGCGGCCTCGACGAGGCCCGTATCGGCCGCGAGCGAGACTTGCGGAAACTCGAGGTCAATCGCGAGAAGGACGTCGAAACGGCGTTGATGGAAAAGGCGATCGCCCTGTACCAGAAATCGCTGGAGGAGTCCGCCGCCAAGGTGGCCGCCGAGGATGCGCGGGTGCGGGCGACCGAAGCGGCCGAGCGCGTCGTCACCGCGCGCGAAAGCGAGATCGCCAAACGACAAAAGACCGTCGAGGTGCTGCTGGCGGAGAAGCGGGCCGAGGAGACCCGTATCGCTGCCGACGCCGAACGCGTGCGCGCCGCGGTCGAAGCCGAGGCGCAGCGGCTGCTCAACGAGGCCGAGAACGTGCTCACCGACCAGGCGCGCTACTCGCTGTTCCGTCGCAAGCTGCTCGACCGTATCGAGGGCATCGTGCGCGAGAGCGTCAAGCCGATGGAGAAGATCGAGGGCATCCGCATCCTTCAGGTCGACGGCCTCAATGGAGCCGGCGGCGGTGGCAATGGCGGTCGCAGCGCCACCGACGAGGTGATCGACTCGGCGCTGCGCTACCGGGTGCAGGCGCCGCTGATCGACTCGATCCTTTCCGATATCGGCGTCGAGGGCGGCAGCCTTGCCAAGATGCCCGGCCTGATTCGCGAAGCGCGCGATATGCAGGGCATCAGGGACTCCGCGCGTAAGGGCGGCCAAGGGAAGCTTGAAGGCAAGTCCGAGGCGCCTCCTGCGGTCCCCGGCCCCGGCGAACCCGCCCCTGAACGCGGACCGCGCAAGAAAGGGTGAGCACGCGTCATGGCCCGGGTGTACGTTTCCACTGTCGTCAACGCCCGCAACGACCGCGTCTGGGCGCGCGTGCGCGACTTCAACGGGTTGCCGAACTGGCATCCCGCGATTGCGGAGAGCCGCATCGAGGGCGGCGAGCCCGCGGACAAGATCGGATGCGTGCGGGATTTTCGCCTGCGCAACGGCGATCGCATCCGCGAAAAGCTGCTCGGGCTCTCCGACTACGACATGTTCTGCACCTACTCCATCCTGGAGTCCCCGATGGGCGTGGAGAACTACGTCGCGACGCTGCGGCTGACGCCCGTGACCGACGGCGACCAGACCTTTCTGGAATGGACGGCCGAGTTCGACTGCGCGCCCGAGCGTGAGAACGAACTCGTCAGCAACATCGGGACCGGCGTGTTCCAGGGCGGCTTTGATGCGCTCAAGCGTGCCTTCGGAGGCTAGCGTGCCGCATATCGTCAAAAGCACGATCCTCGACGCGCCGACAATCGCGGTCTGGAATGTGCTGCGCGATTTCAACGGCCACGACCGCTGGCATCCTGAGGTCGCCACCAGCACGATCGAGCGCGCACAGGCCGCCGACAAGATCGGCTGCGTGCGCCGCTTCAAGCTGCAGGACGGCTCGGAGCTGCGCGAACAACTGCTCGCCCTGTCCGACCTCGAACAGACCTTTAGCTATTGCCTGCTCGATACGCCGATCCCGATGTTCAACTATGTCGCCCATGTCCGCCTGCTGCCGGTCACCGACGGTGACCGCACGTTTTGGCATTGGGAATCCAGGTTCACCACGCGGCCTGCCGATGCCGAGCGGCTGACGCAGATGGTCGCGGAACAGATCTATCAAGCCGGCTTCGACGCCATTCGCCGGCACCTGAAGGAGGCCGCATGAAAGCGGAGGTGAAGCCATGCCCGTCACGGTGAAGACATTCGCGAATTTTGGCGAGGCGGCGTCGGCATTGTCGTCCGACCGCAGCGCGCGCTATCTCGGCGGCGGCACGCTCGTCATGCGCGCCCTCAACGAGGGCGATGTCTCGATCTCCACCGTCGTGCGCGCGACCGACCTGGCGCTGACCCGCATCGACGTCGCAAGCTCGCGCGTCACGATCGGCGCCGGCGTCACTTTTGCGAGGATTCTGGCCGAGCGCGAACTCGCCTTTCTGCACGCGCCGGCGCGCTCGATCGGCGGGCCGGCCGTGCGCAACATGGGTACTGTGGGCGGCAATCTGTTCGCGCCCAGTCCCTACGGCGACTTCACCGTCGCCCTGCTGGCGCTCGACGCGACCGTCTCCGTCCAGGGCGGTCTTGGCGCCCGCGACATGCCAATCGAAGAGTTCCTGCAATCCCGCGAACGGCAGAGCGGCGCGCTGGTGCTGGCGGTCGCGTGTCAGCGGCCTGCAAGTGCCGACGCCTTCCGCTATCGCAAGATCGCCCGCATCAAGCCGAAGGGCGGTTCGGTGATTACGCTGGCGGCGCACCTGCCTTCGAGCGGCGGCCGCGTCTCAGGTGCGCGCATCGCGCTCGGCTCGATGGCCGCAACGCAAATTCGCGCAAGGGCCGCCGAGCGGGCGCTGGAGGGCCGCGCGCTTGACGACGCGGCGATCAACGCCGCTGCGGCAGTAGCCGCCGAAGGCGTGTCACCCTCAGATAATGCCCTTGGCAGCGCCTGGTATCGCCGCGAGATCGTTGGCGTTCATCTTCGCCGCCTGTTGTCCGGCCTGGAGTAAGCCTTCATGACCAAGACCGCCCTGCAATTTCGTCACAATGGCCGCGACGTCGCGCTATTTGTCGACGGCGGCGTCAATCTGCTGGTCGCGCTCCGCGAATCAATTGGCGACATGACGCCAAAATTCGGCTGCGGCCAGGGCGGCTGCGGCGCCTGCAGCGTGCTGATCGACGGCGAACTGCATCTCTCCTGCCTGACGCTGGCGGAAACCGTGAACGGCCGCGCCGTCGAAACGCTCGACGGGCTGAAGGACGGTCCCAACCTGCATCCGCTGCAGCGTGCCTTCATGGAGCAGTTCGCAGCCCAGTGCGGCTACTGCACGCCGGGCATGCTGATGGCAGCAAAAGCGCTGCTCGATCGCAATCCGTCGCCGACTCGCGCGGAAGTCATAGAGGCGATCTCCGGCAATATCTGCCGCTGCACCGGCTACGAGCCGATCATCAATGCCGTGCTCGCCGCCGCCACGAGCGGACGCGCCCGCGCCTAAAGGGAACGACCATGCTGGAACTGCGCAAGGACATCTTCGCCGACGAGCGCGACGATAATTTGAAGGAGATCGGGAAAGGCACGCAGCGCCAGGACATGCTCGGCCATGTTACGGGCACTTCGACCTATTTCGACGACCATAAGCTGCAGGGCATGCTGCATCTCAAAGTGCTGCGCAGCCCGCACGCGCACGCCCGACTGCGCCGCATCGATACGATGGAAGCGGAACGATCGCCCGGAGTGCGGCGCATCATTCGCGGTGCCGACGTGCCGCGCAACCTCAACACCCTGCTCAGCCTGATCAATTTCGGCAAGGACGACGAGCCGTCGCTCGCGGTCGACAAGGTGCGCTACAAGGGCGAGCCGATCGTCGCCATCGTTGCCGACAGCCCGCGCGAAGCCTACGAGGCGATGGCGAAAGTGCGCGTCGACTACGAGCCGGTGCCGGCGGTGTTCGACGTCGAGGAGGCTCTGAAGCCCGGCGCGCCCGTCGTCAACGAGACTTACCCCAAAAACACCTTCATCTATCACGACGTCTACGATCACCAGAAGCTGCGCTTCGGCGATGTCGAGCGCGGCTTCGCCGAGGCCGACCATTTGCTCGAGCAGCGCTACCAGATGTCGCCGATCGAGCATGCACCGACCGAGACCAACGGCTCGATCGCAGCCCCCGATACCAACGGCCGCTACGTCGTCTATACCTCGACGCAGGCGCTGTTCTTCTCGCTCGATACCTGCGCCAAGATCCTCGACGTACCCTCCAACACCTTCCACTTCATCGGCGGAACCGTCGGCGGCGGCTTCGGCGGCAAGGTCGACACCCTCACGGAGCCGCTTGCCATTCTCGGCGCGATGCTGACCGGACGCCCGGTGCGCTATCAGCTCGGCCGCGAAGAAGAGATGCAGTTCGGCTCGCCGCGCGGAGCCGAGCGCATCTACATCAAGGACGGCGTGATGCGCGACGGCCGCATCGTTGCGCGCAAGATCCGCGCCTATTTCGACAGCGGTGCCTATACAAGGCTTTCAAGCTACGCCGTCGTCAAATGCGTGGCCCACCTGCCCGGCCCCTATACGATCCCGAACGTCCACGGCGACGTCTACTGCGTGTTCACCAACCGGACGCCTGCTACCGCCATGCGCGGCTTCGGCGTCACGGCAATGGACTTTGCGCTCGAATGCCAGATGGACAAGCTCGCGCATCTCGTCGGCATCGACCCGATGGAGTTCCGCATCCTCAACGCCTATCGCGACGGCGACATGAAGGCGCACCGGCGCGAGGCCAAGAACACCGCGCTGATCGAATGCGTCCAGGTCGCCGCCGAGAAAGCAAAATGGCCGCTGCGCGAAGAGGTCAAACAGATGTCGTCGCGCAAGGATGGCGGCGGCAGCCGGGCAGTAATATCGCCGACGCCGCTTGAACCTGTTCTCCAACGCGCCGCGGCTGTGCAGCAGCGAACCACCTACGATCGGACACCGCCTGCAACGACCCAGCAACCGCCGCCCCCCACGCCGGCGCCGCCTCCCCCGAGGCCGCCGGCTCCGTCGCCGTCACACCGCGCCACCCGCTTCTCCTCCGTCTTCGGCACCAGGAGGCGCTGACCATGGCCAAGCATCGCGGACGCGGCATCGCCTCGATCAACTATCCGATCGGCATGAACCTTGGCGGCGACCCCAGCCAGGCGTTGGTGCATTCCAACCCCAGCGGCAAGTTCACGGTGTCGCTGTCATCAATCGACCTCGGCCAGGGCATGAAATCGGTGACGCGGCAGATTTGCGCCGAGACGCTCGGCGTGCCGGTCGAGGACGTCTATGTCGATACCGCCGATTCCGACACCGGACCGCACTGCATGGGCTCGTTCGCCTCGCGCGGCACGCATCGGGTCGGCAATGCGGTGATGGCGGCGGCGAAAGAGGCCCGCGGCGTCATGATGGAAGCTGCAGCGGAGGAATTGGAGGTCAACGCCACCGATCTCGAGACCGACGGTCGCGGCAATATCCGCGTCAAGGGCGCGCCGCATCGCTCGATCTCCACCAAGGATGTCGCGATTGCCGCGCAGTTCAAGCAGGGCAAGACGATATCGGGACGCGGCATCTTTCTGGTGCCGCTGTCCGAGGTGAACCCTGAGACCGGCGAGATGTCACCTGCGACTTGCTATGCGCACGCCTGCCTGGTCGCCGAGGTCGAGGTCGACGACGAGACCGGCGAGGTCGCGATGGTGCGCATGGACAGTGCATACGAACTCGGCCGCGCGCTCAATCCGCGGCTGGTGGAGCAGCAGCTCGTTGGCGGCGCGTGGATGGGAATCAGCCACGCGCTCTTTGAAACACCCGAACCCTATTATCCCGACCCGGCGCATGGTCCGCGCGATTTCGTCGAATATCTGATGCCCGGCCCCGGCGACACCTGTCCGCACGATATCGCAGTGCTGGAACGCCCTGCGGCCGACGGCCCGTTCGGCGCCAAGGGCCCTGGCGAGATGTGCGCAAACCCGGTGTTGCCCGCGGTCGCCAACGCCATCTTCAACGCGGTCGGCGTGCGGATGGATGAACTGCCGATCACGCCGGAGAAAGTCTTGCGGGCGATCAAAGCGCAGGGCGGCGCGCGGCCGCAAGCGCGGCGCTGAGGTCAGGCATGACGGTCCGCGGCAACATCGTCGGCATCGACAGCCCGGAGGCGCTCGAAAGGGCGCTGCGGACGGCGTACTACCTCGCCGACGAGGGCCTGGCGACGGCGTCCTATCTTGCGCTTGCGCTCGGCAAGCCGTTGCTGCTCGAAGGCGCGCCGGGTGTCGGAAAGACCGAAGCTGCAAAAGCCATCGCCGCCGTGCTCGGCCGCCGCCTGATCCGGCTGCAATGCTACGAGGGCATCGACGCATCAGCCGCGCTCTACGAGTGGAACTACCCGCGCCAGATGCTCGCGATCCGCCAGGCCGGCGAGGAGAGCATCGACATCTATGGCGAGACTTTTCTGATCGAGCGGCCGATGCTGGCCGCCTTGCGCGCGCCCGACTCCACCGTGCTGCTGATCGACGAAATTGACCGTGCCGACCAGGAGTTCGAAGCGTTTCTGCTCGAATTCCTCTCCGACTTCCAGATTTCGATTCCCGAACGCGGCACCGTCCGCGCCGCCGAGCGCCCCGTCGTCGTGCTGACCTCGAACCGCACCCGCGATCTGCACGAAGCGTTGCGCCGGCGCTGCGTCTATCACTGGATCGATTATCCCACCGCCGAGCGCGAAGCGCGTATCGTCATGATGCGGGCTTCCAGTGTCGCCGAAGCGACCGCGCGCGCGGTCGTCGCCGCCGTCGGCCGGTTGCGACGCGAACCATTGAGCAAGGCGCCAGGCATTGCCGAAGCTGTGGAATGGGCCGAAGCCGCCACACTGCTGCACGCGCGCGGCGCCCGCTGGCCGGACGCGTTCAAGCGCTCGATCGGGGTTGCACTGAAGGACGAGGAGGATCTCACCTTCATCTCCGGCCGGCTCGACGCCCTCATTGCGGAGGCTGCCGCGTGAGCGACGAACCTCAATTGCCACGTGCTGCCGGCGTCTTCGTGTCCTTTGTCGCTCTATTGCGCGCCAACGGTTTTGCCGTGGCGCCGGAACAGACGACTACGTTCCTGGCCGCCATCGAGTTGCTGGGTCCGCGCAGCCTCGAAGCCATTCGGCAGGCTGGATTGGCAACGCTCGCGCCGCCACCCGAGCGGCGCGCGACCTACGATCGGCTGTTCGACATCCATTTCCTCGGCAGCGAAGCGGTCGATCGTGCCGGCGCCGAAGATGAGGAAGTGGTTCGCGTGCAGGAGGAAGGCCGCGGCGAGGATGAAGCGTTGCTCGCCGATGAAGCTAACGAGTCGGGGCTTGCCGCGGCCCGCGCGGAAGCGCTGGTCGAACGCCGCTTCGCGCCAAGCCAAATTGGCGAGGCCTTGCGTCGGCTGTCACGCGAAGCCCCTGCCCGATTACCGCGTCGCCGCGGCCACCGGCGCATGCGCGCCCGCCGCGGACCGTGGGCGGATCTTCGCCGTACCTTGCGCGACAGCGTGCGCAACGATGGCGAAGTGCTGCGGCTCGGCCGGCTGAAGCGGCGCACCCGTCCGCGCAAGGTGCTGCTCTTGATCGACGTCTCGGGTTCGATGAAAGGGCGCACGGACGACAATATGAAGCTCGCCCATACCGTGGTGCATGCGGCTCCCAACGTCGAGGTATTCACCTTCGGCACAAGGCTCACCCGCGTGACGCGCGCGCTCCGTCTCAAGCGCCGCGAGCAGGCGCTGTTCGCCGCCGCGCATCTGGTCAGCGATTGGGACGGCGGCACCCGCATCGGCGATGCGCTGCAGGCGTTCCTGGCGGTACCGCGGTTCGGCAGCTATGCGCGCGGCGCCGCCGTCGTCATCCTCTCCGACGGCCTCGAACGTGGCGATCCCTCGGCGCTACGCGACGCGGTGGCAAAACTATCGCGGCGCGCCTGGCGCCTGAGCTGGCTGACGCCGCTGGCGTCAGGCCCCGGCTTTCAGCCGCAGACCGAAGCGCTGATCGCGATCCGCCGTTTTGTGGACGATCTGGTCGATGGCGGATCCACGGCTGCGATCGTTTCGCATGTACTCTCGCTTGGACAAAGGAAGGCCGCGTGACCGAAATCGTCGATGCCCATCACCACATCTGGCGTCAGGCCGACCTGCCGTGGCTGGTTGGCCCGATGCAGCCGCGCATCTTCGGCCCCTACGAGCCGATCCGGCGCGACTATCCGATCCAGGAATATCTCGCTGACCTCGCAGGTTCCGGCGTAACGCGTTCGGTCTATGTGCAGACCAACTGGGCCAACGACCGTTTCGAGGATGAAACGGCCTGGGTGCAAGAGACCGCAAAGGACCATGGCTGGCCGCACGCCATCGTCTCCTATGCCAATTTCAACGTCGACGATGTCCGCCCGCAACTCGACCGTTTGGCCCGCTATCCCCTCGTGCGGGGCGTGCGCATGCAACTGCACTGGCACGACAACCCGCTTTATCGTTTTGCGGCGCGGCCCGACCTCTGCGCCGATCCAAAGATCCGGCGCAACATCACGCATCTCGCCCACTATGGTTTCAGCTTCGATCTGCAGGTGTTTGCGCCGCAGATGGCCGATGCCGCGGGTCTCGCCGAAGCGTGTCCCGATGTGACCTTCATCCTGCAGCACGCCGGCATGCCGGAAGACCTCTCGCCGCAAGGCCGATCCGCGTGGCGCGCCGGGATGACCCGACTTGCGGCCTGTCCGAACGTCGTCTCAAAACTGTCCGGCCTCGGCACGTTCATCCACCGCAACGACCCTGCGCATGTAGCCGGTGTTCTCACCGAGACGGTCGCGATCTTCGGTGCCGACCGCTGCCTGTTCGGCTCCAATTTTCCGATCGAAAAACTCTGGACAACTTATCGTGAACTGATCGACGCCTATCTCGCCGCGACGGCTTCGCTTCGCGCCGATCAAAGCGATGCCATTCTGAGAACGACGGCCGCGCGCGTCTATCGGCTGGGAGCGTGAGCGATGACGGCGCACGCGCAGACCGCCAATTAAAAGAACGTGGGAGGGAACATATGCCGCTTGAAATCAAAATCCTCGACTATGGGGATATCGAACTGGAATCGAGCTTTCTCGTGCTCGGCCGCGATTGCGGCCGGACCCGCCGCGTCCTGACGCTGGGCTTCCTGATCGTCGGCGGGCCCTATCCGGTGGTGGTCGACACCGGCTACCGCTCCAACCAGATCATGGAAACGCTGGGCATGCGCGGTCTGCAATACCACGAGAACATGATCGAGAATCAGCTCGCGCGCCACGGCGTGCGCATGGGCGACGTCCGCTTCGTCTGCCACACCCATCTGCACATCGATCATGCCGGCAAGGACGATCTGTTTCCGATGAACACCACCGTCGTGCTCAACCGCAAGGAGCTGGAATATTCCGTCTCCGGGTTGATGCATCCGCAATATCCGGCGCCCGATATCAAGCACCTGATCGACCGCCTGCACACCAGGAGCGCGCTGCGTTTCCTCGATCTCGAAGTGACCGGCCCAATCGAACTGATGCCGGGCGTCTATTGCGATGCCGCCAACGCCCACACCGAAGGTTCGATGAACATTCATGTTCATACCGCTGACGGCATCGCCACCATCTGCGGCGATGTAATCTACGACTTCAACGACCAGATCGTCACGCCCTTCAACGAGATTCACGATTGGGAACCGCGCACGACAGGCAATCACGGTACCAGCAAGCGGGGGGAGAAGGCGGCCATCAAAAAACTCCTGAGCAACTCGCGCTATCTGCTCCCGGTCCACGACCGGCCGGCCAAGATCGAAGGCGGCATGGTGGTCGGCCGGCTCCATGACCAGGTGCCAGGCCCCGTGGTGCAGAGCCTGCCGCAACGCAATTGGTTTCCGGCCTGAGCGCTGAAAGGACGGACCGATGACGCACGTCACGCTGCGCCCGGAATTCGAAACGTTGATCGACCCCTATGCGCCGGTCGGCCAGGTCGGCACCGGTTTCGAATTCACGGAAGGGCCGATCTGGCATCCGATTCATCAGTATCTGCTGTTTTCGGACATGCCCGCCGACGTGCGCCGGCGATGGGACGCCAAGCGCGGTGTCGTCGAGGTCAAGCGCCCCTCCAACAAATGCAACGGCATGACCTATGACGCCGGGCTCAATTTGATCGTCTGCGAGCACGCCACCTCGTCATTGATCCGCGAACGTCCCGACGGAAGGCGCGAGGTGATTGCCTCGCATTTCGAGAATCAGGAGCTCAACAGCCCGAACGACGTCTGCGTGCATTCGAGCGGCGCGATCTATTTCAGCGATCCCTGGTACGGTCGCATGCCGGTCTATGGCGTCGAGCGGCCGCGCCAGCTCGGCTTTCAGGGCGTTTTTCGCGTGCCGCCCGGCGGGGGCCCGCCGAAACTCGTGGTCGATCGGCACATGTTCGATCAGCCGAACGGCCTTTGTTTCGCGCCCGACGAGCGCCTGCTTTACGTCAACGACACCACGCAGGCGCTGATCCGCGTCTTCGACGTCGAAACTGATGGCTCGCTCGCCAACGCGCGCGTCTTCGCCAGCGGCATCCGCTCCGAGCTCGAGCCCGGCCTGCCCGACGGCATGAAGTGCGACCAGCGCGGCAATGTCTGGGTCACGGCGCCCGGCGGTGTCTGGGTCTATTCGCCATCAGGCGAGTTGCTCGGCAAGGTGCGCGTTCCCGAACTCGTCGCCAATCTCACCTGGGGCGGACCCGAGTTTCGCACGCTCTATCTGACCGCCACGCATTCGGTCTATGCGATTCCGGTCAAAGCCGGGCCGCGCCATGAGCCCTATATGAGCGGGCGGATTTCGACCGGCCCCGATATCGGTGCCGCGCAGCCCGCCTCACCACAACTTACCAGCGGCGACATGCAACTCGATCCGCGCCGCTGCGCCATGATCATTCAGGATTTGCAGAACGACGTGATCATGGAGGGCGGCGCGTTCGCCGATTCCGGATCGCCCGTCCATGCGCGGCAGCAGCGGGTGGTCGACAATGTCCGCCGCCTTGCCGAGGCCGCACGGGCCCGCGGCGTCGTCATCATCCATGTCTGGTTCATCGTCGAACCGGGCGCGCCCGGCGTCACGCTCAACGCTCCCTTGTTCGAGGGGCTGGTCGATAGCGGCGCGATGGTGCGCGGAAGCTGGGGCGCCGCGCCGGTTCCGGGGCTTGAGCCGCGCGCCGGCGATTTCGTGGTCGAGAAGATGCGCATGAGCGCCTGGGAGGGCACGCGGCTGGAAACCATCCTGAAGGCGACCGGCCGCGACATGATCATCAACACCGGCGCCTGGACCAACATGTCGGTCGAGCACACCGCCCGCACCGGCGCAGACAAGGGCTACTTTATGGTCGTGCCGGAAGACTGCTGCTCGACCATGAACGCCGACTGGCACAACGCCTCCATCAATTTTGCCATGCAGAACGTCGCCGTCGTCACCAACGCCGATGCGGTTATCAGGGGATTAGGATGACCAGAGCGCGGCCATGCCAAAACTCTTTCACCTGAGCTGCTCGCCGCGCGCGGACTCGGAATCTTCGGCCGGCGCGCACGTTTTTATCGACCGCTTCCGCCAGGCGCGGCCGGACTGGGACATCGACGTGATGAACCTGTGGCGGGATCACCTGCCGGAATTCGAGGGTTATGTACTGGAGGCCAAATATGCCCGCATCAATGGGCGGGCCTTCACCGATTCACAGCGCGACGCCTTTGCGGTCGCCGAGCGCATCGCGCTGCGGTTCGCGCTCGCCGACCGCGTGCTGATTTCGACGCCGATGTGGAATTTTGGGATTCCTTACAAGCTGAAACAATGGATTGACGTGATCACGCAGCCTGGGCTTACGTTCCGGTTCGATCCCGCGCAGGGATATCTGCCCTTGGTCGCAGACAGACCGACGGTGGTGATCCTGGCAAGCGGCAGCGACTTCGTCACCGGCATGAATCGCGGCCGCATCGACATGGCGACGCCTTACCTGCGCGAGGCGCTGCGGTTCATCGGCGTCAGCAATGTGCGTTTCGTGCCGATCGGACCGACGACCGGGCCGCTCGAACCGATCCGGGCGGCTCGCGAAGGCGCGCATCGGCGGCTGGCCGAGATGGCTGCGCGATTCTAGCTCGCAGGGTTGGCGGAACCGGAATACTTGCGGCAATATAGCGCTCACCGGACCGCGTCGAAGGAGATCTCCGTTGAAGTGCTACGAACTACAGGGACCGAGCGGAATCGATGGACTTGCCCTCGTGGACAAGCCCGTGCCGGAGCCCGGCGACGGCCAAGTGCTGGTTCGGCTCAGGGCGGCAACGCTGAACTATCGCGATCTCATTACGGTCAAGGGCGGTTACGGCTCGCGTCAGAAATTTCCACTCGTGCCGGTTTCGGACGGCGCGGGCGTGGTCGAGCGGGTCGGTCCGGGCGTGCGAGAATTCGCAGCCGGCGACCGCGTCATCGGCAGCTTCTTCGAAAGCTGGATCGGCGGCGAACCGAGCGAAGCAAAAATGCGCTCAGCCCTTGGCGGCGCGGTCGACGGCGTCCTTAGCGAGTATCGCGTCTTTCCGAAGCACGCGCTGGTCCGAACGCCGGAGCACCTCAGCGACATCGAAGCCGCCGCGCTTCCCTGCGCCGGGCTCACGGCCTGGAGCGCGATCGTCAAGCTCGGCGGCATGAGGCCCGGTCAAATCGTTCTGACGCAGGGGACGGGCGGCGTATCCCTGTTCGCAGTTCAGTTCGCCAAAATGTGCGGCGCGCGCGTCATCGCAACCTCGTCCAGCGATGCAAAGATCGAACGCCTCAAGCAGCTCGGAGCTAACTTTACATTGAACTACAGGACGACACCCGACTGGGGGAAGAAAGCCCGCGAATGGAGCGGTCACGGCGTCGATCTGGTCGTGGAGGTCGGCGGTGTCGGCACGTTAAATGAATCGATCCGGGCGACCAGGATCGGCGGCACGATCGCGTTTATCGGCGTGCTCGCCGGCCCGCCGCCGTCCGACCTGCGGTTACCCTTGATGGTCATGCAGCAGCAGCGGTTGCAGGGCGTCACCGTCGGATCGGTCGAGGATCTCCAGGCGATGGTGGATGCGATCACCACCAACGGCATGAAGCCGGTGATCGACAGAACGTTCAGTTTCGATCAGACCAAGGACGGTTTTGCGCACATGGAGAGCGGCGCGCATTTCGGCAAAGTGGCGATCGAGATCGGGTGAAGCGCCTTCCCGCTAACCCGCGGCCCATTCCGTCAGCGGCGCGCATGACCGCCCGGATCGCCGTTGTCTGATAAAATCTGGGCCGCGCCGCCGACGCCACGTCGGAACGCCTCATCGAAAGTCACGCCGCGGATTTGCCAGCGGTGCGTCCGGCCTTGCCAGTCCATTCGCCAACGCGTGACCCACCCAAGCTCGCGATCATTCCAGACCAGATGTCCGACCAACGCGAGTTCCCCACCCTGCTCGGTCGCGAGCGGCGCCAGAGTCGAGGACGGCACAGTCTCGAGCTTCGCGCCTTCGAGGCCCGATTTCGCCAACGCAGCCATGCTGGGCAGCACGATGTTCATCCCGCGCCTGTCGGCGGCTGCGAGCAACGCGTCGCGCTGCAAATCGGACTGAGCTCCATCCGCCGTGACGATAAAGTTCCTCGGGCCGTTCTCCATCCCGACAAAGACGGCAAGGCGCGGGCGATGTGAAAGCCACGGCTTGAGACCAAGCGCCTTGAGAATGTCGTCGATTTTCTTTTCCTCGAAGTCGACCGTCAGGTCGTAGGGCCGATCGCGGGTGCCCTGCTCGTCACGAATGGGCTTGCCCGAAAACTGGTCGCGATAACTGAATGCCCTGACGAAACTTTTCGCGTTCGATTTGTACGTCGCCAATCGACGGTCACCTGCGAGTTTCTGCGCGCCGGACACCTTGATCAGGACGTCCTCCAGACAGGAGGCAAAGCCGATGATGCGGTTGGCCTCGCCCTGCCCCGTGACGACGGTCTGCGCCCGATACAGATCAGCTCCCGCCGCCGCCATCGCGCTCGCGCACCAAACCAGGGTTACTGCTAGGAGTATCCTGACGATGGCGCTGATAGCACCAAGCCACATCAAAACAGGCTGGCGTCTCGTCATAGGCAGATCAACCATGATGAGGCTTCCGCGATTCCTCAAGCTCTTGTCTTGGAACATTTGTAAATGCGAACGCCAGAAATATGGTCTTAAGAAAGCCCTGCCGGCTGGTGGGCCTTCAACCCTAGCATTATGTATCTTTGCGCCGAAAAGCATATACGCGGGTCCAATGACAGGGTTCCGAGTGCAAGATTTTGCCGGGTTTTGAGGTCATTTCACGATCATCGGCGTCTACGCAGGGATCCGCGATGCTGACGGCCTGGCAATTGGCGGCGCGACGGATACAACTCTTGCTGGTTCCAAGAATTGCTTCTATCGCCATTAGGCTTTAGATTTCGCAATTCGCTCGTCGAAAAATGGGCGCCGCCTGGCGCGCGCGAGAGCTGAACGTGATCTACAACCGAGCTGGGGGTCGGCGCCTCACGAAAAAGCTGAGGGCTCGACCGCCTGCTATGGCGAGACATGTAGATCGGCTGTAAGAGAGACCGCCCGCGCGAGGACGACGTCGCCCGCGCGGAAGCTGCAGCGAGCAGCCGGATGGAAATGAACGATGCGCGAAGACAAGAGCAAATTGCTGAGATCGCTGACCATCGATCGCAGCGCCAGCAAGGTGGAGCGACCGAAGAGCCGCTGGCTGCCGATCTCGGCGGCCGTTGCCGCCTGCGTTATCGTCGCATTTGCCGCCTTTGCCGCCTTCGAATTGCGCAGGCAGGACCAGCCCAAAGAGACGACATCGCAAGCCGCACCGCAGCCAGCCTCACAGCCGCAAGCGCAGCAGCAGCCTCAGCAGCCCGCAACGAATGGCAAGGCGGCCGGCAGCCTGGCGGCCTCCGGCTATGTGGTGGCGCGCCGCAAGGCAACCGTTGCGGCCGAAATTACCGGCAAGGTGGTCGAGGTCTTCACCGACGAAGGCAGGACGGTGACCGAAGGGCAAGTCGTCGCGCGGCTCGACAGCGTGCTGGCTGAAAGGGACTATGAACTGGCGCGCTCGCGTGTCGAGACCGCCGACGCCGCCGTGGCCGCGATCAGCGCCGATCTTGAGGATGCGACCCGGATCATGTCGCGGGTACAGACATTGTCGCAGAAGAACTTTGCCACCGAGGCTGATCTGACCAAGGCGCAGGCTCGGGTCGGCGTGCTCAGTGCGCAATTGCGCCAGGCGCAGTCGCAACTCGAGACCGCCAAGATCGACGCCAAGCGCAGCGGCTCGATGCTCGACAAGCACCAAATCCGAGCACCGTTTGCCGGCGTCGTCATCGACCGCAGCGCCCAACCCGGCGAGATGATTTCACCGATGTCGGTCGGCGGCTACACCCGCACCGGCATCTGCACCATCGTCGACATGGATTCGATCGAAATCGAGGTCGACGTCAACGAGGCCTTCATCGGCCGCGTCACCCCCGGCGGTCCCGTGAATGCGGTGCTGGATGCCTATCCGGACTGGACCATTCCCGCCTCGGTCATCGCGATCGTGCCGACTGCAAACCGCGAGAAGGCCACGGTGAAGGTCCGCATTCGCTTCGAAAAGAAGGACCCGCGCATTCTGCCCGACATGGCAGTGAAGGTGAATTTTATGCGCGAAACCAAGGCGAACGGCTCCGCCGACGCCAGCGCCGCGAACTAGCTCCCGACCGATTCAAAGAGGAGACAAACGTGACAGCCGAACACCCGATGGTTCGCCTTACCGGCGTAAGCAAGCGCTTCACCAAGGGCAAGGAAACCATCTCGATTTTCGACCATCTCGATCTTGCGATTCCCCGCGGCGATTTCGTCGCCGTCATGGGACCATCGGGTTCGGGCAAGACGACGCTACTCAACCTGCTGGGCGGCATCGATCGCGTCGACGCGGGCGAGATTGCGGTGGCGGACCATCGCATCGACGGCCTCTCCGAGGGCGAACTGGCGGCCTGGCGGGCGGCCAATATCGGCTTCATTTTCCAGTTCTATAATCTGATGCCGATGCTGACCGCCGCGCAGAATGTCGAACTGCCGCTGTTGCTCACCAAATTGCGCAGCAAAGAACGCGCCGAGCGTGTTCACACCGCGCTTTCCGTGGTCGGGCTTGCCGATCGCGTCAAGCACCGTCCGCGCGAAATGTCGGGCGGCCAGCAGCAGCGCGTGGCGATTGCGCGCGCCATCGTCTCGGACCCGAACCTGTTGCTGTGCGACGAACCGACCGGCGATCTCGACCGTCAATCCGCCGACGAAATCTTGTCGATCCTGCAACTGCTCAACGGCGAGCTCGGCAAGACTATCGTGATGGTCACCCACGATCCCGCGGCGGCAAACTATGCCAAGCGCGTCTTGCATCTCGACAAGGGCCGCTTCGTCGAACGGGAGCTTGCCGCGTGAACGACTTCGATCTGGTAAGGAAAAACCTGTTCCGCCGCAAATTGCGCGCGAGCTTGATGATCGTGTCGATCCTGATCGCCTTCATGATCTTCGGTGTGCTCGCCGGATTTTACCGTGCCTTCACCGCCGGCGAGGATGCCGCCGCCGCCGATCGGATGATCACGGTCAACAAGATCAACTTCACCCAGCCGATGCCGATCGCCTATTTCAACCGCGTAAAAGCGGTGGAAGGGGTGCGGCAGGTGACATTCGCCAACTGGTTCGGCGGTTACTATCAGGACCCCAAGAACTTCATCATGGCGCTCGCGATCGAGCCAAACACCTACTTCGACGTCTATCGCAGCGAAATCGACGTTCCTCCCGAGCAGCTTCAGGCCTTCATCCGCGACCGCGGCAGCGCGGTGGTCGGTGAAACGCTGGCGCAGAAGTGGGGCTGGAAGATCGGCGATCGGATTCCTCTCAATAGCAACATCTTCAGCCAGAAGAGCGGTGGTCATACCTGGGATCTCACCATTGTCGCCATCGCCAAGGGCAAGGCCCAGCACGTCGATACCAACTTCCTCCTGTTCCAGTATCCCTATTTCGACGAGACCCGCAGCTTCGGAAAGGACACCATCGGCTGGATGATCCTGCAGACCACCTCGCCGGAAAACAACGACCGCGTGGCCAAGACCATCGACGCGATGTTCGCCAACTCCACCGCCGAGACCTCGACCGACACCGAAAAAGCATTCGGCAAGGCGTTCGCGGCGCAGTTCGGCAATATCGCCCTGATCGTGCTATTGGTGGTCGGCGCGGCCTTCATCACCATCCTGATGATCGTCGGCAACACGATGGCGCTCTCGATCCGCGAGCGCACCCGCGAGATCGGCGTGCTGAAGACGCTCGGCTTCTCAGGTCCGCGGATCCTGACGATGGTGCTCGGCGAATCCGTGCTGCTGGCGCTGCTCGGCGGCATTCCGGGCCTTGCGATTGCAGCGCTGATTGCGATGGCGCTCCGCACCAGCCTCGCCAACATCGCGCCCGCGTTTGCAGTATCGCCGACGATAGCGCTGCAGGGATTGGCGCTGATGATCGCGCTTGGATTGATCACCGGGATCATCCCGGCGCTCAATGCCATGCGGCTCAAAATTGCAACCGCGCTCGGACGGGGATAGGCATGCGTTCGCTTTGGCTTCAAGTGGCGGCGGTCACCGCCATCAATCTCAAGAGCATTTCGCAGCGCCGCTGGCTTTCGCTCTCGACGGTGATCGCAATCGCACTGGTAGTGATCGTGCTGCTCGCATTCCTGGCGATGGCGAACGGCTTCCAGCGCACCATTGCGGGATCCGGTGCCGACGACATTGCCATCGTGCTGCGGGCCGGCTCGCAGGCCGAGATCAACAGCACCGTGAGCCGCGATCAGGTGCGGCTGATCGAGGATGGACCTGGGATTGCGCGCGGTAGCGACGGCAAGCCGCTGATCTCGCCGGAACTCTATCTTGTGGTCGACGGCATCAAGCGCACGACCAAGACCAAGGCCAATCTGCCGCTGCGCGGGATCGGCGAACAGGGCTCCGAGTTGCGCAAGGACGTTCGCATCACCGCAGGCCGCATGTTCAGTCGCGGCAGCAACGAAGTGGTGGTCGGCAAGGCATTGCTGCGGGAATTTGAGGGGCTGGACCTCGGCTCCACAGTATCGTTTGGCGCCACGCGCTGGACCGTCGTCGGCGTGTTCGAGGCCGGCGGCAGCGTGTTCGAATCAGAGATCTGGGCCGATCTTTCCGTGGTCCAGAGCCTGTTCAACCGCAACAACATCGTCCAGACCGTGCGCGCGCGGCTCACCGGACCGGCTGCACTGAATGAGCTCAAAAGCTACAGCGACAACGATCCGCGGCTGAAGCTCGATGTCAAATCCGAAGCGAGTTACTTTGCCGAGCAGGCCTCGCAAACCTCCGACCTGATTCAGAAACTCGGCTGGCCGCTGGCGATCGCGATGGCGCTCGGAGCGGTCGCCGGAGCGCTCAACACCATGTATTCGTCGGTCGCCGCGCGCGCGACGGAAATCGCAACGCTACGCGCCATCGGGTTCGGCGGTTTCCCGGCTTTTGTCGGAACATTGGCCGAATCGCTGTTGCTCGCCGTCATCGGCGGCCTGTTAGGCGCGGCCGCGACTTACCTGATATTCGATGGCGTCACGGCGTCGACGCTTGGCGGCAACTTCACCCAGGTGGTGTTCGACTTCAAGCTGAGCCCCTGGCTGATCGCCGAGGGCGTGGCACTCGCACTGATCGTGGGCCTGATCGGCGGACTGTTTCCGGCGCTGCGCGCCGCGCGATTGCCGATCGTCGAAGGCCTGTATGCGAACTGAACGCCCTATTCGCCTTTGAGGCCTGCGGCGCGGATCACCTCGCTCCATTTCCGTGTCTCGTTGTCGATGAACCTGCCGAATTCGGCGGCCGAGCCGGCGCGGGCTTCCAGCCCCTGGGCCAGCAGCTTCTGTTTCACCTCGGCGTCGGCGAGCGCGCGATTGATCTCTTGCTGCATCCGCTCGACGATCGGCTGCGGCGTCCCTGCCGGCGCCATGAAGCCGAACCATCCCGAGGCCACCACGTTGGGAAAGCCTTGCTCGCGCAAGGTCGGAGCCTGCGGGTAGATCGCGCTCCGCTCGGCCGAGGCAACACCTAGCACGCGGAAATCGCCGTTCTGGATGTGCGGTAACGCCGTGCTGATCGCAGTCAGGGTGGCATCGACACGGCCGGCGAGCAGTTCCGTGTACGCCATCGCATCGCCGCGGTACTGCACGTTGAGACCCTTGACGCCGGCGTCTCTCAGCAGCAACTCGGCCGCCAGATGCGGTTGAGAGCCCGCGCCCGGCGAGGCGAAGGTCAGGCCGTCCGACTGCGACTTGCCGTAGGCGATCATCTCCTGCAAATTCTTGAAGCTCGCCTTGGCGTTGACGATCAGGAACAGCGGCGCCATGACAGTCATCGCAACCGGCTGCAGATCCTTGCGCTCGTATTTCAGTTTTCCGAACAGCGCTTCGGCGGTGGCATAGGGCGCGGCGGCATAGAGGAAGGTGTATCCGTCCGCCGCTGCGCGCGCGACCAGCTCGTTGGCAATGCGCGTGCCCGCCCCTGGCTTGTTCTCGACGATGAACTGTTGGTTAAGGCTGCGCCCAAGCTGCTCGGCCAGAATACGCAGCGAGATGTCGTTGGCTCCGCCGGCGCCGTAGGGCGACACCAGCCGCACCAGCCGTGACGGCCAATCGCCTTGGGCAAATGCCTCGAAGCCGGAGCTTGCCGAGAGGCAGGCGGCGATGGTCCCGAGCAAGGTTCGGCGTGTGACTTTCATGAATGCCTCTTTTTGAGCCGCCTGAAAATGCGGAGCAGCCCGTCGCGTCCATCCCATTTTTATTCGAGCCACATTGGCGCGATCGCACGGCTGGATCGCCGGGCCCTTCATCCTATAGAGGATGCAACGATAGATACGCGCCTTCTATCGAACAATGTGTATTTTTTGACCAATTGATAAGCTCGCCCTATGAATACAGAAACGACGATGCCGGGGGACGCGGTATGGCGATGGATGTGACAGTGCGGCAGTTGCGCGCCTATGTGGCCGTGCTGGAGACCGCGAGCTTCTCGGAAGCCGCCAAGGCCATGCACCTGTCGCAGGCGGCGCTGTCCGGCCTGATCAAGGAGCTCGAGAGCCGCGTCGGCGTCCGCCTCTTGGACCGCACCACCCGCAAGGTTTCTGCGTCTATCGTCGGCGAGATCTTCGCCCCGATGGCGCGGCGCGTGCTGTCGAACCTCGACGAGGCGCTGGAGAGCCTGACCAACCTGAAGGAGCTCCGCCGCGGACTGGTGCGCGTAGCCGCGCCCGAGACCTTATCGTGCACGCTGCTGCCGGAGCTGATCGCTGAATACAACAACAGCCATCCCGGCGTGGACGTCCGCTTTGACGACGTGCCGATCCAGGAGGTGCTGGCTGGCCTGCAGAACGGCTCGACCGACATCGGCTTCGGGCCGGCAGGCGTCGTTCCCGATCAATCGATGGAGGTGCACATGATTTGCGCCGACCCGCTCTGGGTGGCGCTGCGTAGCGATGATCCGCGGGCAAAGGGCAAGTCGGTCAGTTGGAAGGATCTCCGCGAGCGGCCCCTGCTCAACTACATGCCCAACATCGCCGTCAATGTGTTGAGCAACGTGCCGCCTAGGCATCACCCGAAGGAGCTGGTTCCGGTGCACCGGGTGAACACCGCGCTATCGATGCTGCGGGTGAGACAGGGCGCCGTGATCTGCCCCTCGATGGCGGAGCCGCTGGTGTGCGGCTTCGGACTGGCGTTCCTGCCGCTCACGCAACCCACGGTCAAATGGAAGATCGCGATGTTCGTCCGGAACAGCGCATCGCTGTCACCCGCCGTGGAAAGTTTTCGTGACTTCACACTCGATTTCAGCCCGAATTGGGCGCCCCGCGGAATAGAGCGCCGGCGCACGAATGAGCGACGCAAGCGCGTCTAGCGAACGAGCGCGCGGCATACTCTATGTCGTCCCTGCGTTCGCACTAGGGCATCTACACGTCTTGGGGACGCGACAGATTGACTCGGGGCGGCATGATGTGCGTTCGCCGCAGCGTTTTGTATGATTCTCTCTCTGGCGCTTTGATTCGAAGGAGCGCCAGAGATGCAGCAGGAACCGGATTTGTCCCTGGGTAAGTTTGGAGACGTTCGCCTCGATAAAAGGGGGCGGCGCTTCTCCGGGCTATGCTTTGCACGCGCAGTGTCTGTTTGCGCCAGATGGCGCAGGGCAACTGGGCCGCGAACATGGCGTTCTGGCGGTTTGTGAACAATCCGCAAGTCACGATCGACAAGCTGATTGAAGGCTGGAGCCTGCAGACGTCGATGGCGGTCAGCGGGCGTCATGTGCTGTCGATCCAGGACACCAGCGAGATCAACTTCCACACTCGTCCGGGACATCGGCGCGACTTGGGCAAGGTCGGCAAAGGCAATGCTCGCGGCGTGCTGCTGCATGCCATGATGGCGGTCGATGCCGATAGCGGGGTCTGTCTCGGGCTCACCGGCGGTGAGGTGTGGACGCGCAAGCGCAAGGCCAGGATCGCTCACGAGAAGCGCGCCTTGGCCGACAAGGAATCGGCGCGCTGGGTGACGACGGCTAAGCAAGGCTGCGAGGTTCTGGTCGCTGCTCGTATGATCACCGTCGTCAACGACCGCGAGGGGGATTTCTTTGCTCACTGGTCGCTGACACCCGCTGACAATGTCCACCTCCTGTCGCGCGCCATGCACGACCATGCGCTGGTCGATGGCGGCACGCTTTATCAGGCGGTCGCGCGGGCCCGCTTCTGCGACAAGGCGGTGATCGATCTACCAAAGCGAATGGATCGCCACGGTCGCCAGGCCCACCTCTCCATGCGCCTCGGAACCGTTGTGCTCAAACGACCGCAGCGCCCCGGCGTGAAAGACCTGCCACAGGGCGTCAAAGTCAGCTTCGTGGAGGTCGTCGAGTTGCACCCCCCGAAGAGCGCCAAGCCCATTCATTGGTTGCTCCTGACCACTCATCCGGTCGTCACCGCCGCCGATGCCTGGCGGATCGTCTCCTGGTACAAGCAGCGCTGGATCATCGAACAGCTCTTTCGCTCGCTGAAGAGCCAGGGTCTGCGCATCGAGGATAGTCAGCTCGACAGCGCTGAAGGCCTGATCAAACTCGTGGCGATCGCCACCAGAGTAGCATGTATCGTCATCCAGCTCGTTCAAGCCCGCAATGGCGGCGAACAATTGCAGGTCGAATTTGTGTTCACGCCGGACGAGATCGAAGCGCTCAAGGCCATCAACAAAACCCTGAAAGGCCGCACCGAGCTCCAGAAGAACCACCATCGCCCCAACACTGTCGCCTGGGCGGCATGGATCATCGCAAAGCTCGGCGGATGGACCGGTTACGCCTCTCATCGCCCACCTGGACCAATCACCTTCCACATGGGAATGGCTCGCTTCCAACTCCTCGTATATGGCCCGGCAAGCGTGTAGATGCCCTAGTGCGAACGCAGGGGCCCATAACCACCGGCGGACGTTTTGCGAAAGACGTCTGCGACGCTGCCTTATCGAGAGATCACGCGGTATGGGTCCCTGCGTTCGCAGGGACGACATCGGGGATGCAGTCCGGTAGAAGATGTAGAGCGAAAAGCGTTGCGGTTAAGTCGCTGCCACTCGCGGAGAAATTCGCGAAATCGCGGACTCGGAGGCGCCGCGGCGCGCGTCTGCAGCAAACACTCAACGATTGCATATGTCCTGATGACAAACTGAACACGCAGCAGTAGCCTCCTCCAAATTATAAAACATACGGGAGGAGTGGCATGCCAGACGCAGCGGTCGCAGCACGTTCTTCTGAAGCGACAAACAGCGGTACGACACAACAGGTCGATGTCGCGGTCGTCGGCGCCGGGTTTGCCGGCCTCTATCTCCTGCATCGCTTGCGCAAGGCCGGCTTCTCGGCGGTCGTGATCGAGGAAGCCGGCGATGTCGGCGGCACCTGGTACTGGAACCGCTATCCCGGCGCACGCTGCGACATCCAGACCATCGACTACGGCTACACCTTCGATCCCGAGCTGGAGAGCGCGTGGCAATGGTCGGAGAAATACGCAACGCAACCCGAGATCCTGCGCTATCTCGGTTTCGTCGCCGATCGATACGATCTGCGGCGCGACATCCGCTTTGGCACCAATGTCAGGGCGGCAAATTGGGATGAGGCGGCCGAACGCTGGCGGCTCACGACCAGCAATGGCGCTGATGTTTCCTCTCACTATTACATCATGGCGACCGGCTGCCTCTCTGCGCCCAAGCCGCCGGAGATCGACGGCGTCAAGGACTTCAAGGGCGAGATCTATTTCACCGGCCGCTGGCCGCACGAAGAGGTCAAGCTCGCCGGCAAGCGCATCGCCGTCATCGGCACGGGATCATCGGGCATCCAGTCGATCCCGCTGCTCGCCGAGCAGGCCGCGCATCTCAGCGTTTTCCAGCGCACGCCGAATTTCGCCCTTCCCGCCCACAACGGTTCCGCGCCGGCGGACCGGCTCGCACTGCTGCAGGGCGACCGCGCCGGCTATCGCGAGCAGGCGCGGTGGTCGCTCGCAGGCGTCCCCTATCCGCAGCAGATGGCGGTGAGCTGGCAGTTGAGTGATACCGAGCGCCGCGAGCGGTTCGAGCAGGCCTGGGGCGCCGGCGATCTCGTCTACATCCTGACTCAGCTTTGGGCCGACCAGGGCGTCGACGTCGACGGCAATGCGCTGCTCGCCGACCTGATCCGCGAGAAGATCCGCGAGATCGTCAAGGACGCGGAGACGGCGGAAGCGTTGACCCCGCGCGACCATCCGTTCGGCGCCAAGCGTCCCTGCCTCGATACCAACTACTACGCTACGTTCAACCGCCCCAACGTCACGCTGGTGAACTTGCGAAAGGAGCCGATCACAGAGATCACGGCTTCGGGCATCACGACCGACAAGCGCACGTTCGACGTCGATGTGATCGTGTTCGCCACCGGCTTCGACGCAATGACTGGCGCCATCAAGGCCGTTCATCCGATCACAGGCCGCGATGGCAAATCGCTGTCCGACGTCTGGGCCAACGGTCCGCAGACCTATCTCGGGCTCACGGTCTCAGGCTTCCCCAATCTGTTCCTGATCACGGGCCCGGGCAGCCCGTCGGTGCTGTCGAACATGGCGGTCTCGATCGAGCAGCATGTCGACTGGGTAGTTGACCGGCTGGCGGCGATGCGCGAAGCCGGCTTTACGACCATCGACGCGACCGAGACGGCGCAGGCCGGCTGGGCGCAGCACATGGCCGACTGTTCGACGCTGACGCTGCATCGGCTCGCCAACACCTGGTATACGGGCGCCAACGTGCCCGGCAAGGCGCAGGGCGTGATGCCCTATACCGGCGGCGTCGGCCCCTATCGCAGCATTTGCAACGAGGTCGTCGCCCGCGGCATGCTCGGCTTCAAACTCACCGGCCCGAACGTTGCGGAGCAATGCAATGACGGCCAGGTCGTACGGCTGCAGCCGGACGTGCGGCTGGTGCTGGGCATGCTGGCGGAGATGAACCTGCCGGCGATCGAGTCGCTCGGCGCCCAGGGCGCGCGCGACTTCCTCACTGAATTCAACAAGAGCCGTCCGGCCGGCCGGCCCGTCGGCGAGGTCGGCGACGGCGTGCTGCACGGCGCCGATGGCCTGTTGCAATATCGTCTTTATCGGCCGGCAACGCCGGGGCCGCATCCGATCGTGGTCTATTTTCACGGCGGCGGCTGGGTGCTCGGCGACGAGCAATCCGACGATCCGTTCTGCCGCGACATCTGCCGCCGCAGCGGGATGATCGTCGCCAGTGTCGGCTATCGCCATGCGCCCGAGCATCGCTTCCCCGCGGCGGCCGAGGATGGCTATGCGGCAACGCGCTGGATCGCCGAGCATGCCACCGAACTCGGCGGCCGGCCGGGACCCGTGCTGGTCGCGGGCTGGAGCGCCGGCGCCAATATCGCCGCCGTCACCTGCCAGCTCGCACGCGACCGCGGCGGGCCAGAGATCGCAGGCCAGCTCCTGGTGTGCCCGGTCACCGATTGCCGGTTCGACCGTCCATCCTACACCGACAATGCGATCGGCTATTTCCTGACGCGCGCGCTGATGTTCTGGTTCTGGGATATCTATTGTTCGCCCGCGGACCGCACCGACCCGCGCGCCTCGCCGCTGCGCGGCAATCTGGCGAACCTGCCGCCGGCGTTCGTGGCGACCTGCGAGTTCGATCCGCTGCGTGACGAGGGGATCGAATATGCCGAGGCGATGGCCGCCGCAGGCGTGCCGGTCGAGCAACTGCAGGCGCGTGGCCACATCCACACGTCCCTGATGATGGTGGATGTGGTGATCACCGGCGTCAGCCCGCGTGCCAGGATGGCCGAAGCGTTGCGCAGTTTTGCGGGGTTGCCGCGAAAGCTGGAAGAGAGCGGCGAAGGCGCTTCGCCGATCGCGGTCAACGCGGCTGCGGGATAGGCACGAGGCAACGGCCGCTCGGCTTGATTCGAGCGGCCAAAAGATTTGAACCGCTTACGACGGGCGTTTGCGCGGCCTCGGCGCTTTGCGTTGCTTTGGCGCAGGCCTCTTCGCCGCAACGCGATGCGCCGCCGCCAGTGCGGCGCGCGCCCACGCGGCAAGCTCATCGGGTTCGTCGAACAGCCGCTCCGGCGCGCGCCAGAACGCGAGGTCGATGGTCTGACCCTTCTTCACATAACTGAGCGGTGGAAACGCCTCGGCCTCTCTGAACGTCTCCCGGTTCTGGTCATCGACCCGGAAATAAAGCGTGTTCTCCGTCACCACGGCGAACATCAGCCCGTCGCAGAACACACCGGTCGCGCCGAACATCGGCCGCATGGTGAGACGGCCAAGCGGCGCGAACTGCTCGCGCAGAAACTCGGCATAGCTTTCGCTGACAGTCACTCCGCGGCCACTTCCTGCAATCGCCCCGACGTTCCCCGCAAGGGTCATGCATCAGATTTTCTAAGTCAATCGTTCAATTTATCTCGGTTGCGCTCGCCTCGCCGGCAGCCGAATCTCGCTGAAGGTCGGGAAACCAAAGGATACTGCGATGAACGTGCTCGACGATTATATGGTCGATCCTCGCCTGTCGCTGTTGGACAAAACGCTGATCCAGGCGCAGGTGCTGGTGCCGATGCTGCGGGCGCTGCGCGCGGAACTGGGCCAGGAAAAGGCTGACGCGATTGCGCGACAAGCCTTGCGCGACTGGTCGAAGGCGCTGTTCGCCGCCATCGGCGAGAACGTCGAGGGCAGCGCGCGGCGCAAATGGGCCACCATGCATACCGCGCTTGCCGAAGTTACCGAGCGGGAAGTAACGGTCGAGATGCGCCGGCACGATGAGGCGGCGCTGGAATTCGACGTCACGCATTGCCGGTTCGCGGAATTCTTCCGCGCGCTGGGCGAGCCGGAACTCGGCGCTCTGCTGGTCTGCGCCACCGATTTCGATATCGCGGCAGCCGGCGGCAACGAGGTCAGCCTCAGGCGCGACCAAACGCTGATGCAGGGCGCGCCGAGCTGCACGTTCCGCTACGCATTCGCACCGCGATCATGATCTGCGCCACCGTCGACGCTGCAGAAATCTCGTGAAAAACGCCTTTAGTTGCGTATGATATGCCGCAAGAGGCCTGGCTTGACCGGGCTCACGAGGGAGAGCGCAGATGGCAGCGGCAGCGGAGCAGGTTTTGCCCTGGCTCGGGGCACGCTCATTCGCCTCCTTAAAGGAAGAGTTCGACCGCAGCGGTTACCTGATCTTCGAACGTGTTCTTGCGCCCGACCGCGTGGCCGAAATCCGCGCGGCGCTGGCGCCGCATCTGGCGCGCGATCTGTTCGGCCGCAACGATTTCGAAGGTACCAGAACCAACCGCGTGTATGCTCTGCTGGCGAAAGCGCCTGTCTTCGCCGAGCTCGCGATCCATCCGCTCGCGATGGCCTTTGTGGAAGCCGAACTCGGCGAGAGCTGCCTGTTGTCTGCTCTGCTCGCGATCAATCTCCATCCCGGCGAGACCGTCCAGCCCTGGCATTTCGACGACAGCGGCGTGAAGATTCCGCGCCCCCGCCCCGCCCTTGGCATCAGCACGTTCTGGGCGATCGATGATACGACCGAGCAAAATGGCGCCACCGAAATCATTCCCGGAAGCCATCTGTGGGACGGGCAATATATCGAGGGCGCGGTGAAGCCAACTCATTTCACTAACGAAGCCGGTCACGAGGAAGGCGACAGGCCTGACGCCGTGAAGCTGATCATGCCATCCGGCTCGCTGGCCATCACCAAGGGAACGCTATGGCACCGTGGTGGCGCCAACCGGTCGGACCAGCCGCGCCTGATCATCACGCCGCAATATTGCGTGGGCTGGGTGCGGCAACTCGAGAACATGGCGCTCGCGGTCCCTGCCGAGGTCGCCAGCAAATTGCCCGAGCGCGCTCGCGAATTGATCGGTTATTCGATCCATCCGCCGTTCATGGGCTATGTCGATGGCGTTCATCCCAGGCGGCTGCTGCGGGCGCAGTGACGTGATGCAAGCAAAGGCGCGAGCGCGACGATCGAACTCGAACTCGTAGGATGGGTTGAGCTCTTGCGAAACCCATCGCCTTTCCAAAGACGATGGGTTTCGCGGAGTCCTTCACCGGGCCGGCCGAAGGCGGACCTGTAGGCTCAACCCATCCTACGCTCAGCCTTTATGCGTATTTTACTCCGCGGCGGCCGCGGACCTCGCCG
The DNA here is from genome assembly GCF_036924575.1 of Bradyrhizobium sp. AZCC 1577. Classification (NCBI taxonomy): domain Bacteria; kingdom Pseudomonadati; phylum Pseudomonadota; class Alphaproteobacteria; order Hyphomicrobiales; family Nitrobacteraceae; genus Bradyrhizobium; species Bradyrhizobium sp. AZCC 1577. Next base: position 2,220,267 of record NZ_JAZHRQ010000001.1, on the reverse strand, counting down.
CTGCCCGTGCGCCCGCATCGAACACGATTCCCTCATACCCGCTATCGGCAACTTCGGTGATCGCCGCGACATATTTCGGCGTGCCGCCATTATAAACGAGATACCGAGTCTTGCCGTGCTCGTGGCCGGGGATATTGGAATTGTAGCCGGTGAACCACGACTTGGCTTTGCGCATCAGCATGATGGCGTACATCTTGGTCACGTGCGCGGTCCAGCGCGCCTGCGCTTCGGCCGTTGGCTCGGCCCGCGTGTAGCCGCGGTCCCACATGTGGCCGAGCAGGCCCATGCACCAGCCGACGCCGTTCTCGATGCCGCGCGGAAAATTCGTCGAAGCCGAACCGCTTTGCGGCCCGGTCGGCATCAGCAAGTTCGGAAAGCCATGCGCCATCATGCCGAGAAAGGTCGAGGGTCCCTCGCGCCATTCGTCGGCGAGCTTCACTCCGCCGACGCCGGCGATGTCGATCGCGTCGAATGCACCGGTGATGGCATCGAAGCCGGTGGAGTAAACGATGATATCGAGCTCGTAATCGCGCGCGCTGGTGCGCAGGCCCGTTTCGGTGACTCGCAGAATCGGCGTCTCGCTGATGTCGACGAGATGCACATTGTCACGGTTGTAGGCCTCGAGATAATTGGTCTCCAGCGGCACCCGCTGCACGCCAAAACCGTGATCCTTCGGAATCAGCTTTTCCGCCGTCACCGGGTCCTTCACGCGGCTTCGGATGCGATCGGCGACGTAAGCGGAAAACTCGGCATTGGCCGCCTCGTCGGTAAAAATCTCGCGAAAATTGCTGAGCCAGATCCCGAAGCCGGGCTCGTCATAGAGCTTGTTCCACAGCGCGATCCGCTCCTCGCGGGTGGCTTCATAGAAGCCGCGCCGGTCCGGCTCGTGCTCGAAGCCGCCGGGCGTGCGCTTGCAGGCGGCAAAGATTTCATCGTAGCGCGAACGGATGTCGGCCATTTCCTCGTCCGAGATCGGACTATTGTTCAGCGGCGCGCTCCAGTTCGGACGCCGCTGAAACACAGTGAGTTCGCCGACCTTGTCGGCGATCTCGCCGATCACCTGGATCGCGGTGGCGCCGGTGCCGATGATGCCGACCTTCTTGCCGGAGAGTTCAACCGGCTCGTGCGGCCAATAGAAGGTATGGAACGAACGCCCCTTGAACGTCTCCATGCCCTCAAGCCGCGGCAGCGTCGGTACCGAGAGCAACCCGACCGCAAGAATGAGGAATCGGCAGCTCAGTTCACGCCCATCGTCGAGCCGGAGCCGCCACAGATGACAGCCCTCGTCGAACGCCGCCGCTTCCACCTTGCGGTTGAACCGCATGTATTTGCGCAAATCGAACTTGTCGGCGACATAGTTGAGGTAGCGAAGATTCTCCGGCTGGCTCGAAAACCGCTCCTGCCAGTGCCACTCGTTGAGCAGCTCTTTCGAGAACGAATAGCCGTAGGTGTAGCTCTCGGAATCGAAGCGCGCGCCGGGATAGCGGTTCCAGTACCAGGTTCCCCCGAGATCGGGGGCGGCATCGAGCACGAGGGCATCCACGTCGAGATCGGCCAGCCGCTTGATCTGGTAAATGCCCGACACGCCCGCGCCGACGACAACGACCTCGTAGTGCGACTTGATCTCCCCAGTCATGCGCGCCCTCTCCATTGATTATTTCGGCGTCGATTGTCTCCGCGCGGCGGCTCTTATGATGCCAACTATCCGCGTCCAGCACTTGCGTCAGGATGCCGGATTGTGCGGGAAAATCAGCCTGAAACATTGTTTGAAAGTAGACTCGGCAGGCCGCCGTGAGGTGACCGCCTCAAGCACCGGGAGCGCCGCCGATCTGCGCATGCAACTGCGCGACATACGGATCCTCGATCTCCAACGCCTGCAACTGCGTCGCCAGTTGCAGGAGGTATTCGCGGTTGGTGCCGAGAACGCCCTTCCCGGTCGCGATCATCGCGGCGGTCTCGGCGAGCGGCAGTTCGCCGACATAACTCGGGTGCGAGCGGTTGGAGGTGAAGGCGAGTGCGGTGATTGGTCCCTGCGGCGTCGTCATCGGCACCATCGCCGGCGCATAGCCGCCGCGCAGCATTTCGCGGCGCCACAGGATCGCGGTCTCGGCATGGACGGAATCGGCCGCAATGCGGAACGCCAGCCCGCGGCAACATCCCAATTGCGGCTCGAGCGAGAGCATCAGCGCCGGATAGTCGTGCGATCCCCGACCGAGATTGATCTTCAGCGTGAAGCGGCGCTGATAATTTTCGACGTCGGCGAGCCGGACTTCGGCGAAGTGAAAGCCGGGGTCCCACATCAGCGAACCGTAGGAGTAGACCCAGAGGTCGTCGCCATCAGGATGATCGCCGAGCACCGCAAGCCGCGACGCCTCGATCGCTTCGTCCGACAGCCGCCAGCCTGCCGGCCATCCCGCGGCCCGCGCCCGCTGCTCCCACATCGAAAACATCTTTGGCGTCAGGCGCAGCAGCGACTTTTCCGGGTGCGTTACCCGGGCCCGCAGCTCCGGCAGATGAATAAATGCGTCGGCGGTCAAGCCAGTATGCTCCTTTGTGGATACGGTCATCGTTCGCAATGTGCCATTGTCCGACGCAAGACGCCAACACGAAGACGGGCGATGCGAATTCCCAGCATGTCATTCTGTCATGGCTGGCCTGAGATTTTTAGGGTGTAATGACGTCGACGAGATCTTCTGCCCGACCGGCAACCAGACACGTTACAGGGAATCAAAGGCAATCCGATGCGCGACCAGTTCTCCAATACCCAAGCGGTACGCAAGCCGGCCGTCACTTCCAGAGGCGGCATCGTCGCTGCGCAATCAAGCAGGGCGGCGCAGGTGGGGGCCGAGGTGCTGGCCGCGGGCGGCGACTGCATCGATGCCGTGATCGCGACGACGTTTGCGCTTGGCGTTCTGGAGCCCTGGATGAGCGGGGTCGGCGGCGGCGGCGCGATGGTGCTCTACCGGGCGGGCGAACGCCGTTATGAGGTGATCGACTACGGCATGCGGGCGCCGCTGAGCCTGCGGGTGGAAGATTATCCGCTGACCGGCGGTGGCGCGGCTTCCGACATCTTCCCCTGGCCGCGGGTAAAGGACGACCGCAACATTCATGGCCCCAGTTCGATCGCCGTGCCCGGCGTGGTCGCCGGCATGGAAGAGGCGCACCGCCGCTACGCCAAACTGCCGTGGAAGGAGTTGCTGGCGCCGAGCATTGCACTTGCCGGCGAAGGGCTTGCGGTCGACTGGTGGACCACGGTGATGATTTCGAGCGCGGCAGCAGACTTGCGGCGCTACCCCGCGAGCGCCGCCGCCTATCTCCAGGACGGCCTGCCGCCGAACCCGCAATGGGGCATCAGGTCCAAGGTCCGCATGCCGCAGGATCGGCTCAAGGCCACGATGGCGCAACTCGCCAGCGCCGGCCCGCGCGACTTCTACGAAGGCGATCTGGCGCAAAGCCTCGCCGCCGACATTCAGGCCCTCGGCGGCGCGCTGTCGGCCGAGGATCTCAAGCCATTTCGGGGCATTGTGCGCGAGCCGCTGGCGATCCCCTATCGCGGCGGCGAGGTGTTCGCGACGCCCGAACTCACCGCCGGGCCGACGCTGGCGCGCACGCTTCGTCTGCTGCAGGAAAATCTCGAGCCTGCGCGCAGCGGACCGGACGCCGCGGCCTACATCGCCTATGCATCGGCGCTGCAAAAAGCGTATCGCGAACGCCTCAAGGACATGGGCGATGAAGACGGCAGGCGCGCGCTCGGCGCCGAAGCGCTGGCGCCTGCCTGCACCACGCATTTTTCCGCCGTCGATCGCGACGGCAACATGGCCGCGGTAACGCAAACCTTGCTGTCCACCTTCGGCTCCAAATTCGTGACGAACCAGACCGGCATCACCATGAACAACGGCATCATGTGGTTCGACCCGACCCCGGGCACGCCGAATTCGCTGGCACCGGGCAAGCGGTGCCTTACCAACTACACGCCCGTGCTGGCGCAGGCGGCGGACGGAAGGCGCGTCGCGGCCGGGGCTTCGGGCGGCCGGCGCATTCTGCCGGCGGTAAGCCAGCTTCTGTCCTTCGTGATGGATTACGGCATGGATCTCGATGCCGCAATCCATCAGCCGCGCATTGACGCCAGCGAAGGCGCGATCGTGATCGGCGACGTCCGCCTGCCGCAGGCCGCGCGCGAAGCGCTGGGCTCGCGTTTCGATTACGAGGAGGCGCGCATCCAGAACCTGCCGATGAAGTTCGCCTGCCCCAGCGTGGTGCTGCGCGACGGCGGAACCAACAGCGGTGCCACCGAGCCGTTCCACGCCTGGAGCGAGGCAGTGGCGGAGGGATAGAAAGCGGACAGGCCTCCGGGGAGCGGCGCGGCAATGACAAAATGCCGCTCAACCGGAAAAGTGCGGCAGATCGGATGCCGCACTTTCCATTTCTAACCGGCTGACGTGGCGGCCTCTTGCGAGACCAGACGCACCCGCTTACCGCGCCTGTGGCTCAAGCGTAACCGTGCACTCGCCGCCTTGCATGGTGACCACGATCTGTCCTTCCGAGGCGCCCAGTGCAATCGGGTTCGTCGATCCACCGCCGCCCGGCGCACGAACGCTTACGCTGATCGAATCCTGCGGTGCGGTCGAACCAACCGTCGTGGGCGAGACCTCAGTAAGATTGCCCGCGGTATCCCGCCGCATGATACGGCAGGGCGCACCGCCGGCCTGAGCCATCGCGTCGGCCGCACGTCCACTGCCGGCGGCCTCGCCGCCTGCAGCGCGAATGCGCGACGTGTCACGGGGGATATGGCTCACGATCCGCTGCGTGCGGGGTTCGACGATCACGATTTCCTCCTCGGTCGTGAAGTAATCGTAGCCGCGGTACTGCGGCTCGATCGACACGATCGTGGGTGGCAGCCGTTGCACCCGCACATGGCGCGGGAGCCGCTCGCCGACCCGGATCGAGATGTTGAGATTGCGCTGCGGCGGCGCGAGACGTTCGCGGGTCAGCGTCTCGGAGATGCGCACCTGCTTCTCGGTCGAGATCTGCTGGCGGTCCTGCGTCTGGCTGGCCTGGGTCTGTGTGCGCGTGGCGTCAGTCGCGGTCGCCGGCCGGTCCTTGCTCTGTTCAGCCGCATCCTTCGAGGTTCTGTCCTGTTGATCGCGGCTCGGCTCCTTCTGCGTGGTGGTTGCGCCCTCGCGCTCCTTCTGGGATGTCGTTGTTCCGCTCTTGGTCCTCTCGGACTCGGCGGTGCCCTTGGTTCTGTCTTTGGCACTGTCCTTAGCGCTCTCCTTGGCATCGCGGCCGCGATCGGCCTCCCGATCGCCCGGGCGGGCGCCCTTGGTTTGCTCCGTGGCCCTCTTCGCGTCATCGCCGCGGCCACGCTTGCTGTCTTCGCTCGCAGCCGTTGGACGCTCGGCCCCAGGTGCAGCTTTGCCCTTCTCTCCTGCCTGCCGGGAACCGGGTCCTCTTTCCTCACGACCCGCCGCGCCTTGAGCCTTCTGTTCCGCACCCTTCTCGGCGCCCTTGGCGCGTTCCTGCGCTCGCTCGGCGCCGCGTTCTTGCGATGCAGCACCCTTGCCACGATCGCTCGGCTGCATCTGCTTCGGTTCCTCGCTTCTCCCGCCCGGGGCCTGGCCATACGATAGCCCCGGTGCCAGCATCAGGCAGATAATCCCAGTCGATAACAGTAACTGCTTGCGCATCTTGACCTCCTCGAAATCGGCCCTGCGCTAGCGAACGTTCGCGGGGGATGGAAGGTTCCGTCGAAGGCGGGCGATGTCTCGGTTTGGCTGTTTGAGGGCTGCGCGGCCGCGGCGTCAGATTCCCAGCCGGTCCCGCACCCGCCCGGCCAGTACGGCCGCGGTGACGCCGAGCGGCCAGAACGCGTGCATCGCCATCGGCTTGATGCCTGAGATCGGCATATCGATCACAGCATCTCTTCCGCCAACGAGACGGCGCGCGAGCTGTGCACCCATCGCGGTCGAGAGCGCGACGCCGCGGCCGTTGCAGCCGAGCGAGATCAGAAGATTCTTCGCCGGCTCATGCACATGGGGATAATGATCGGGCGTGATCGCGAGCCGACTATTCCAGCCGTGCGTCCAGGTCACGCCTTTCAGCCGCGGCCACAGCCGTTCGGCATAGCGGATGAGATAGGCGACATCGCCAGGCTTGCTGATCCAGCGCATCGGCCCACGTCCGCCCATCAGCAAACGATTATGCGCATCGATCCGGTAATACACCGTGATGTAGCCGCTCTCGTACAACACCGAACGCGTCGGCATGATTTCGCGCGCGACCTCCTCGGATAGAGGCGCGGTGGCCGCAATCGATGAAAACACCGGCACGATAGTGCGGCGGAGGCCCGGCCACAGATCGTCCGTGAATCCGTTGGTTGCCAGCAGCACTTTTTCGGCGCGCACGATCCCGCGCGGCGTCTCGACGCGCCAATGCGCGCCTTCACGCGACAACGAAAGCGCCGGCGTCTCGCCATGGACGGCTGCGCCGGCCGCGATCGCGGCGCGCGCCAACCCGCGCGCATAGCTCAGCGGATGCAGGTCGCCACCGCGATTGTCCAGCATGGCGCAGAGATAGCGGCCGGTACCGGTCACCTCCCGCATCTGCTCGCGATTCAAGAGCGTCACCGGCATGCCGCGCCGGATGCACTGCTTTGCCGTGTTTTCGATTCCCCTGGCGCTCGCCTCGTTGTAGGCCGCGCGCAGCGTGCCGTTCTGCCTTGCTTCGCACGGAATCTGGTAGCGGCGGATCAGGTCGAACGTGTAGTTGGTGGTGCCGTAGGAAAACGCGATCATCCGGCCGCCCAGTTCGGCGCCGAAATCGGCCTCGATCTGGTCGGGGTCGTGCTTGAGGCCCGGATTGACCTGGCCGCCATTGTTGCCCGAAGCGCCCCAGCCCGGCTGTTGCGCTTCCAGCACGATCGCATTCACGCCCTGCTCGGCCAGATGCAATGCGGTGGACAGCCCGGTGAAACCGCCGCCGATGATCGCGACCGCAACGTCCTTGTCTCCATCGAGCGGCGGCGTCGGTGCCGGCGCGACCGCCGTATCGGCGTAGAGACTTGGCGGCAGCGGCAGTCGGATGGGCGCATTCATGCTGGCGAACTCAGAGCGGATGCAGCACGCGCCGCAAAAAATCCTGCGTGCGCGTATGCTGCGGTTGATTGAGCACGGACTTCGCCGGCCCCTGCTCGACGATCACGCCGCCGTCGATGAACAGTACGCGGTCGGCGACATCTCCGGCAAATCCCATCTCGTGGGTGACGACGACCATGGTCATGCCGTCGTCGGCGAGCTTCCGCATCACCGAGAGCACGTCACCGACCAGTTCGGGATCGAGCGCCGAAGTCGGCTCGTCGAACAGGATCGCCTTCGGCTGCATCGCAAGTGCGCGGGCAATCGCAACACGCTGTTGCTGACCGCCGGAGAGTTGCGGCGGATAGCTGTCGGCCTTTTCGGCGAGCCCCACCTGCGCCAGCAGCGCGCGGCCACGCTCCAGCGCCTCGGCGCGCGGCTCCTTCTTCACATAGAGCGGCCCCTCGATGACGTTTTCCAGCGCGGTACGGTGCGGAAACAGGTTGAAGCGCTGGAACACCATCGAGACTTGCGTCCGGATCGCTACGATCGAGGGCGCGCTGCGATCGACCCGCGCGCCTTCGACGAGGATGTCGCCGCTGTCATAGCTCTCCAGCCCGTTGATGCAGCGCAGGATGGTGGATTTGCCGGAGCCTGACGGGCCGATGACGCAGACAACCTCGCCCTTCTCGACGGAAGCCGTGATGCCCTTGAGCACCTCGACCTTGCCAAAACTCTTGTGAACGTTGGTGAGCTCGATCATTTGTGGCCCGCGCGCTTCTCGAAGTGACGGACCAGAAGAATGAGCGGGATGCTCATGGTGAGATACATCAGCGCCACAAGTGTGAACACGCTGGTGTTCTTGAAGGTGGAGGACGCGATCAGCTTGCCCTGCAGTGCGAGCTCAGCGACCGTGATGGTCGAAGCTTGCGACGAATCCTTCAGCATCATGATCATGATGTTGCCGTAGGGCGGCAACACGATCTTGATCGCTTGCGGCAGCACCACGCGGCGCATGGTCTGCCACCAGCCCATGCCGATCGCCTGCGCCGCCTCGATCTGTCCCCTGTCGATCGCCTCGATCCCGGCGCGGAAATTCTCCGCCTGGTAGGCCGAATAGGCGATGCCGAGGCCTAAGATCGCCGCCTGCAGCGCCGTCAGCGTGAGGCCGAGTTCGGGCATCACGAAGTAGAGATAGAACAGCATGACGATGATCGGGATTCCGCGGATCACGTTGATCAGCCCGGCGCTGACCCCCGAGAAAATGCCGATGCCGGATACCCGCATCAAGGCCCAGACCAGGCCGAGCGCGGTCGACAGCAACAGCGAGCCGATGGTGACGATGACCGTCAACGCCACGCCGCTCATCAGGATCGGCAGGAACTCGGTCGCGTCGCGCCAGAACGCCTGCATCAGGCACCCTGCGCCTTGAGGCCCCATTTATCGAGGATCTTTTCGACCGTGCCGTTCGCCTTCAGCTTCGCCAGCGAGGCATTGATCTTGGCGAGCAGCTCGCTATCGCCCTTGCGCACGCCGATGCCGACAGAACCGACGGTCGCGGGCTTGTAGCTCTCGACAATGCGCGCCTCGGGGAAGCCGCCTTGCTTCAGGTTGTAGGCGAGGATCGGATAATCGGCGAAGCCGGCCTTCAGCCGGCCGGCGTTCACGTCGCGCAGAATATCGGGAATGGTGTCGTAGGCCTTCACCTCGCTGAACAGTCCCGACTTTTTCAGCGCATCGACGAACGCCGTACCGACCTGCGCGCCGACCACTTCGCCTTTCAGATCGTCCTGCTTGGTGTAGGTCTTCGTATCGCTCTTCGGCACCAGGAGGCCCTCGCCATAGCTGTAGAACGGCTCGGAGAAATCGATCACTTCCTTGCGCGCGGGCGTAACGAACATCGCCGCCGAGATGATGTCGATCTTGTTCGAGGTAAGCGAGGCAATCAGGGTCGAGAACTGCATCGGCTCGATCTGAACCTGGAAGCCGGCGTCCTTGCCGATCTCGGTGATGAGATCGACCATGATGCCCTGAATGCTGTTGGTCTTGGTGTCGAGGAATGTGAAGGGCACGCCGGTCGGCGTCGAGCCCACCTTCAGTACTTTTTGCGCGGATGCCGGCATTGCGGCTGTGAGAACCAAGGCCGCCACCGCAGCCTGAACGAGACGCTTCAGAGCCATCGCACCACCTCCTGAAACTGCACGCCGCCCGGGCCCGCCCGCCTTAGACCAAAGAGTTGCGGGCAACGCCGTTCAGGCCTATTTTCACCAATATGAAATTGTGGTCACACTTCTCCAAGGTTTGCAAGCGATTTTCATGCACATGAAGGAAGCGGTCTGACGTGAGCGGCGGCAAGCGAATAAAGAAACCGGCGTTCAAGGCCAAGGCAAGGGCCAGGAAAAAGGCCGCCGGAAAGGCAACGGCCCGGCCGAAGGCGAAGACCGCCGTCAGGCCGGCCGAGCCGGCGATGGACCTTGCGGTCGGCCGCCGCATCCGCGACCTGCGCCGCGAGCAAAAGCTCTCGCTGGAGACGATTGCGGCGAAGACCGATCTGTCGATCGGCTTTCTCAGCCAGATCGAGCGCGGGCTGTCGTCGCCTTCGCTCCGCGTGCTGGCGACGCTGGCCGACGTGCTTGGCGTCGGCATCGCCGCGCTGTTCGGCTCGCAGCCGAACGACGAGGCGGCATCCGGTGGCGTGGTGACGCGCGAAATGCAGCGCGCCGAACTGAAACTGTGGCGGACCGGCATCTCCAAGCAATTGCTGAGTCCGGCGGGTACTGAGAACCGCCTCAATCTGTTTCTCGTGCACATGGAGCCCGGCGGCAACACCGGCGATGAGCTTTACACGCATGACGGCGAGGAAGCGGGGCTGGTGCTGGAAGGCGAGATGACGCTGACTGTCGACGCCGAGTCCTGGTCGCTCAAGCGAGGAGACAGTTTTCGCTTTGCCAGCCGCCGCCCGCACCGCTTCTCAAATCCCGCGAAAGATGCGAAAGCGGTCGTGCTGTGGGTGAATTGCGTGACGCAGGCGTCATGAACAGTCTGGAACAAGGAATGGATCAAGCCCGAGAGGATTGGAGCCCACACAGCGCGCATTGGGGCGCCTTCGCGGCGCGGTGGAACGGCGCGACGCTGGATATCAAGCCGTACGAGCACGACCCGGCGCCCTCCCCGATGTTGCAAAATTTCAGCACGGCGATGCGCCACAAGGCCCGCATCCTGCGGCCGATGGTGCGCAAGGCGTGGCTGGAGCGAAGCGCACCCGCTCCGCGCACCTTCGACCAGAAATTCGTCGCGTGCCCCTGGGACGAAGTGCTCGACCTGCTCGCAGGCGAATTGGCGCGGATCCGAACCGAATATGGCGCCGCCGCGGTCTATGGCGGCTCCTATGGCTGGGCCAGCGCCGGACGTTTCCACCACGCGCAGAGCCAGGTTCATCGCTTCCTGAACATTGCGTTCGGCGGCTATGTGCGTTCGGTGAACAGCTATAGCGCCGGTGCCTCGGCCGTGATCCTGCCGCATGTCCTCGGCGGCTTCGAGGGCATCTCGCGCCATAACGTGACGTGGGATCAGATTGCCGAGCACACCGATACGGTGCTGGCCTTCGGCGGCATGGCGCTGAAAAACTCGGACGTTGCAAGCGGCGGCATCAGCCGGCACATCGAGCGCGACGCGATGCAAAGGGCCGCGCGCCGCGGCGCCGTGTTCTACGGCATCGCTCCCTTGCGCGACGATATGCCGGAAGCGGCCGGCGCCCGGTGGATGCCGATCAAGGTCGGGACCGACGTCGCCCTGATGCTGGCACTCGCGCACACGCTCCTCGTCGAGGATCTGTGGGACAGCGGCTTTGTCGCACGCTATTGTACCGGCTTCGACATCTTCGAACGCTATCTGCTCGGCCGCGACGACCAAACGCCAAAGGACGCGGCATGGGCCGCCGACATTACCGGCATTCCGGCCGGCACAATCGTCGACATCGCCCGCCGGCTGCCGCGCGGACGCACCTTGATCACGGTCTCGCATTCCCTGCAGCGGGCGCAATATGGCGAGCAACCGGTATGGATGGGCGCGGTGCTCGCGGCCATGCTGGGCCAGATCGGCCTGCCCGGCGGCGGATATAATTACGCGCTCGGTGCGCTCGGTCATACCGGACGCCGTCTCAACGCGGTTCCGATCCCGACGCTGTCGCAAGGCAAGAATGCTACCGCCGACTTCATCCCGGTCGCGCGTGTCGCCGACATGCTCCTCAATCCGGGACAAATGTTCGAATACAACGGCCGCACGATGCGGTATCCCGACATCAAGCTGGTCTGCTGGGCGGGCGGCAACCCTTTCCATCATCACCAGGATATCAATCGGCTACGGCGGGCCTTCAATGTCCCGCAAACCATTGTCGTGCACGAGAGCGCCTGGACGCCGATGGCGAAGTTTGCCGACATCGTGCTGCCGGCGACCATGACGCTGGAGCGCGACGATATCGGCGCCGCCGGCACCGATCCGAGGCTGGTCGCGATGCGCAAGGCCGTGGACCCGATTGGCGAAGCCCGCGACGATTTCGATATTTTTGCCGCGCTGTCGCGGCGATTGGGCGTCGAACAGGCCTTCACGGAAGGACGCGATACCAGGCAATGGCTGGCCCATCTTTACGAGCCGACGCGACGGGCGCTTGCCGATGCCGGTTGGGATGCGCCGGATTTCGACGAGTTCTGGCGGCGTGGCGAACTCGCGCTGCCATCGGCCCCTGATGACGGCGGCTTTCTGCGCGCCTTCCGCAACGATCCCGTCAAGAACAAGCTGCCCACGCCAAGCGGCAGGATCGAGATCTATTCGAAAACCATCGCAGGCTTCGGCTACGACGATTGCCCGCCCCACCCAGCATGGCTGCCGTCAACCGAACCGCCAGATAAGCGCCACCCGTTGACGATGATCGCCAACCAGCCGGCGACCCGGCTGCACAGCCAGCTCGACTTCGGCGCTTACAGCCAGTCCAAGAAAATTGCCGGCCGGGAAGCCGTCCGTCTCAACCCCGTCGACGCGACGCGCCGCGGCATCGCTGATGGCGACATCGTCCGCCTGTTCAATGATCGGGGCGCGTGCCTGGCCGCCGCCGCCGTTTCAAACGACGTCATGCCCGGCGTGGTGCAATTGTCCACCGGCGCCTGGTATGATCCGCAAGCCGGCACGGCAGAACATCCGCTCTGCGTCCATGGCAATCCGAACGTGCTCACCCGCGACATCGGTACCTCGCAGCTCGCGCAAGGTTGCTGCGGTCAGGTGACGGTGGTCGAGTGCGAGAAGTATTCGGGCACGCTGCCTCCGATTCGAGCCTTTGATCCTCCCGATCAGGAGTGATGAAGGCAACGACACCCCGCATTGCGTGACGAGAGCTAGTCGCTAGTCCCGCCGTCATTGCGAGCGAAGCGAAGCAATCCATCGCCACTTACGGAGACATGGATTGCTTCGTCGCTACGCTCCTCGCAATGACGGGTTGGCTATCGTGCGTTACTACCCAAACCGCTGATCCTACCGGCTCACGCTGAGCTCGCTCACATCGATATCCGGCTTCCGTCCCGAAATCATATCGGCCAGCACCCTCCCCGAGCCGCACGCCATGGTCCAGCCGAGCGTGCCGTGGCCGGTGTTGAGGTGCAGATTGCCGTAGCGCGTCGCGCCGATCACCGGCGGGCCGTCCGGCGTCATCGGGCGCAGGCCGCACCAGAAGCTCGCTTTGCTCAAATCGCCGCCGCGCGGAAACATGTCGGTCAGCGAATGATCGAGCGTCGCCCGCCGCGCCGTATGAAGCGTATTCGAATAGCCGGAAATTTCCGCGGTGCCGCCGACGCGGATGCGGTCACCCAGCCGCGTGATCGCGACCTTGTAGCTCTCGTCCATCACGGTCGATACCGGCGCGCCGTCGGGATCGATGACGGGGACCGTGATCGAGTAGCCCTTCACCGGATAGACCGGAACAAAAACACCCAAAGGTTTGAGCAAGCGCGGCGACCAGCTTCCGAGTGCCGCGACATAGGCATCGGCCTGCAACAACCCGGCGCTGGTGACGACGCCGGTGATCTTGCCGCCATCCGCGACCAGCCGCTCGATCGTGGTATTGAACCTGAACTCGACGCCGAGCTTTTCAGCTTCCCGAGCGAGCGCCTGCGTGAACATGTGGCAATCGCCGGTCTCGTCCTGCGGCAATCGCAACCCGCCGACGAATTTTTCCTTGACAGCCGCGAGCGCCGGTTCCGCGCCGATGCAGCCGGTGCGATCCAAAAGCTCGTACGGCACGCCATATTGCTTGAGCACCGCGATATCATCGCCGGTCGAGTCGAGCTGCTTCTGCTTGCGGAAGAGCTGAAGCGTGCCGCGGCTGCGCTCGTCATACTTGATGCCGACCTCGGCGCGCAGCGCGCGCAGGGAATCGCGGCTGTATTCGGCGATCGGGATCATCCGGCTCTTGTTGACCGCGTAGCGCTCTGCCGTGCAGTTGCGCAGCATCTTCAGCCCCCAGATCCACATGACAGGATCGAGCTTGGGCCAGATCACCAGCGGCCCGTGCCGCATCAATAGCCACTTGATCGCTTTCACCGGCACGCCGGGGCCGGCCCAGGGCGAGGAATAGCCGGGCGAGACCTCGCCGGCATTGGCAAAACTGGTCTCCTGTGCAGGCTCAGCCTGGCGGTCGACGACAACAACTTGGTGGCCGGAACGCGCCAGATAATAGGCTGTCGTGACGCCGATCACGCCACTGCCGAGAACGATGACTTTCACGATCCCTCACGCATCCGCCGCGGCAACATTGCCGCGGCTGCTCTATCTTTCTCAGAGCAAGGATCAGGCCACGCGCTTGATCGCATCGCCGAGGATCGAAACCATGTCGTCGATATGGCTCTTCTCGACGATCAAGGGCGGCGACAGCGCAAAGGAATCGCCGCTCATGCGCAAATAAAGCCCGCGATTGAAGCAATCCACCATCACGTCATAGCCGCGTGCGCCGACGCCGTCGCTGCGCGGCGAAAGCTCGACCGCGCCCATCAGGCCGACATTGCGGATGTCGATCACGTTCGGCAGACCTTTCAGCGAATGCAGCGCATCGCGCCAGTATTCGGCCAGCGACGCGCCGCGCGTCAAAAGCCCCTCGTCCTTGTAGATGTCGAGCGTCGCCAGCCCCGCGGCACACGCGGTCGGATGCGCCGAATAGGTGTAGCCGTGGAACAGCTCGATCGTGCCCTCAGGCCCGGTCATCAACCCGTCGTGGATCTTGCGGCTGGCAAACACCGCGCCGCAGGGGACGGTGCCGTTGGTGATGCCCTTGGCGGTCGTCATCATATCAGGCGTGACACCGAAATAATCAGCCGCAAACGGCGTGCCGAGGCGGCCGAACCCAGTGATGACCTCATCGAAGATGAGCAAGATGCCGTGCTTGTCTGCGATCTCGCGCAGCCGCTTCAAATAGCCCTTCGGCGGCGGCAGCACGGCGGTCGAGCCCGGCACCGGCTCGACGATGACGGCGGCGATGGTGTCGGCGCCATGCAGCGCCACCATCCGCTCGAGATCGTCGGCAAGCTCGGCGCCGTGCTCCGGCTGATCCTTCGCAAAGGCGTTGCGGGCGAGATCATGGGTGTGACGGATGTGATCGACTCCGGGCAGATGGGTGGCGAACGCGCGGCGGTTGGCCACCATGCCGCCGACCGACATGCCGCCGAAGCCGACGCCGTGATAGCCGCGCTCGCGGCCGATCAGGCGCGTCCGCGTCCCCTGCCCGATGGCGCGCTGATAGGCCAGCGCGATCTTCAGCGCGGTATCGACCGACTCTGAGCCCGAATTGGTGAAGAAGACGCGATCCAGCCCCTTCGGCGCGATCTCGGTGAGCCGCTCGGCAAAATCGAACGCCAGCGGATGGCCCATGTTGAACGAGGGCGCGAAGTCGAGGTTCATCAATTGCCGTTCGACGGCAGCCGCAATCTGGCGCCGGCCATGGCCGGCGTTGACGCACCAGAGGCCGGCGGAGCCGTCGATCACCTTGCGGCCGTCGACGGTGGTGTAGTGCATGCCCTCGGCGGAGGCGAACAGGCGCGGCGTTTTCTTGAACTGCCGGTTGGCCGTGAAAGGCATCCAGAACGAGTCGGTCTGCAGGGTGTTCGGCTTCTGATGAAGGGTCACGGTCTAGCTCCTATG
The DNA here is from genome assembly GCF_036924575.1 of Bradyrhizobium sp. AZCC 1577. Lineage (NCBI taxonomy): Bacteria > Pseudomonadati > Pseudomonadota > Alphaproteobacteria > Hyphomicrobiales > Nitrobacteraceae > Bradyrhizobium > Bradyrhizobium sp. AZCC 1577. Next base: position 2,205,016 of record NZ_JAZHRQ010000001.1, on the reverse strand, counting down.
CTGGCAGCTCAAGGGACCACCGGGCCACGCTCGGGAAGCCACAACAAGTCCTTTTCTGCACTCCTGCAACCCATTGATTTTGCTAACCAGATCAGGGCATATTTGTTCGATCCGAAACACCTGCAACAGGGATTTTCGATGAGCGTCGATATCGGTGGGCGACTCCGCTTCGTCCGGGCCCGCCACAAGCTGTCGCAGCGTGAGCTGGCAAAGCGCTCCGGCGTGACCAATTCGACGATCTCGCTGATCGAGTCGAACCAGATGAACCCCTCCGTCGGCGCGCTGAAGCGCATCCTCGACGGGCTGCCGATGGGGCTCGCCGAGTTCTTCGCGATCGAGCCGGAGCGGCCGCGCAAGGCGTTCTACCGCTCTGACGAGCTGACCGAAATCGGCAAGCAGCCGATTTCCTACCGCCAGGTCGGCGACAATCTGTTCGGCCGCGCGTTGCAGATTCTCAAAGAGCGCTATGAGCCGGGCAGCGACACCGGCCGGGTACCGCTGACGCATGACGGCGAGGAAGGCGGCATCGTGGTGAGCGGCCGGCTGGAAGTGACCGTCGACGACGAACGCCGCATCCTCGATCCCGGCGATGCCTATTATTTCGAAAGCCGCCGCCCGCACCGCTTCCGCTGCGTCGGCGGAAAGCCGTGCGAGGTGATAAGTGCCTGCACGCCGCCAACGTTTTGAGCAGCGAGGACGTACACTCATAAGCCCGCTGCAGCGCTGAATGGTGGCCATCTCCGGCTTTGCCTCGGCGGCAGACATCGGAACCGCCTGCCGGCATGTCTGGGCTGGGCCATCTGCCGAAGGCCGTTTATTTCCGGAATGCTCGACTAGCCGTCTCTCATGTCATGTCGGCAGGCGAAACGCTTCGCTTTGCACAGCGTTGATGACTGCGTTCAGAGTGTCCTTCGGAGTATGCCCGTCGGTTGACAAGACATGCCGCTCAAGCGGTCCCAGCGATGAGAGCTGGTGATAGAGCTCCGTGATGGGACCGGGATCTGCCAACGTGTCCCCGCCCCGCTCCTGACACCGCCGGATGGCTACATCGAGGGATGGACGTAGAACGACGTAGTGGAGTGGCGCGGCAACTTTCTTGAATGGACGCAAGAACCACGGCCCAACAATGCCGTCTACGATGACAAAATAGCCTCCGCCGGCATAGCCTGCGGCTACCTTCGTCAACACATCGACAACAACGATGTTCTGATCATGAGCTTCAGGCAGATAGGGCGGGAGCGCTCCGTTCTTGATGAAATGCCAGAAGTCGTCGGAATGAAGATGGACCTTCGCTGATCCGGGCTCCCTTGCGAGCGCCTGCGCTGTCGTGGTTTTTCCGGAGCCCGGCGGCCCGGTCAGGATGAGAACTTCGCCTGCACGATTCATAGCGCCGCCACTTAGCATGAAGCAGCGCAATAGTCAGCTTGGGGTCAGTTACGAGCATCCGCCAGAGCCCAAGGTGCGTCTGCCATGAGTACACGCGACAGGCATTGGCAGCAATCGCCTGAAGCATTGCGATCCGCGCCTTCTACTTCGGCAGCGCGCTCAACAACACCAGTTCCAGTTCCTGCCTGACATCATCAAGCGGCTGGGCGCTGCGCGCGGCGCGGCACATCGCGACCGTTCCCTCCGTCGATGCGATGACGAGCGCCGCCAGCCGCCGCGCGCGCGCAGGCGCCACGCCCTCGCGGCACAACGCCGTGAGCATGATGCGCTGCCAGTCGGCAAACACGCCGTCGGCGAGATCGAGCAGATGGCGTTGGGCGGCTTCGTCAGGTTCGCCGCCCTTCTCGGTCGCATCGTTGACATATTGCTCGACCGCGACTGCGAGCACTGGACAACCGGCCTGAAATTTCGACTTCTCCAGCGTCTGACGCCACAGCGCGATGAAGGTGCGCAGACCCGCAATCGCGCCGCGCGACTGCGTCAGTTGCTCCAGCGGCCCGCTGACCTGCTTGCCCGCAAATACCAGCGCGTCCTCGATTAACTGCTGCTTGCCCCGCGGAAAGTGATGACCAATCGAACCGCGCGGCGTGCCGGTGTGGCGGACCACCTCGCGCATGCTGGTGGCGTTGACGCCGCGGCGGCTCATCAGGTTGGCGGCCCCTGCCACCATTTTTGCGCGGGTATCCGACGTCATCGCGAATCTTCCTTCGTCCGCATGACCGCATGCTAGATTATGACGCTTGACATAGCCAGCTCAATGTGAAGTTATGACGTTCGTCATAGTCAGAAGAATGCCGACGCGAGGAGACGCGCAATGACGTTTATCCATGTGATGACGCCGCAGGGACGGTTGAACGCCGATCAGCGGCGGGTGCTGGCAAAAACGCTGACGGACGCCGTCCTCGTGCCGGAGGTCGGCAAGCTGACGCCCGAAGCGCGCCGCGGCTATCAGGTCCATTTCGTCGAGCGCCCGCTCGACATGATCGCGCACGGCGGGGAATTGCTCTCGGACAAGCCCAGCGACGTGATGGTACTCGACGTCGTGGTGATGGACTGCTGCTGGACGCGCGAGGATCGCGCCACCGTCATCCGCAATATACACGCCGCGCTTGCGGACGCCTGCGGGATGAAGACGCCCTCGCCGGGCTGGTGGATCAATTTCCGTATCATCGAGGAAGGAAGCTGGGGTTCGCGCGGCGGCGTGCTGTCGTTCCTCGACCTGCTCGACCATGGCGCATCGCACTTTTCGCCGGAACGCGCCGCGTCAATCCGCACCGCACTCGCCGTCAAATACGAGCGATAGACACGCGCGTCTTGCACTGCATTTTTAGAACAATCAGGACGGAGGAGATCATGAGCGCCGAAGGAACAATCCGCACCGAAATCCACGATCGCATCTTCAAGATCATCATCGACAACCCGGCCAAGAAGAACGCGTTCTCGCCCGCCATGATGGAGCAATTGTCGGACGCGCTGACGGAGCTCCACAACAACGACAGCTATTGGGTCGGCGTCATCTGCGCCGAAGGCAAGGATTTCACCGCCGGCCTCGACATGCCGAAATTCTTCGGCCCCAACGCCGAGAAGCGGAATGTTAGGGAGGGCAATGTCGACGTCTTCGGCCTGCAGAAGCGCTGCAAGAAGCCGATCGTGTCAGCGGTGCAGGGCATCGTGTTCACCATCGGCATCGAGCTGATGCTGGCCGGCGACATCGTCGTCGCCGCCGACGACGCCCGCTTCTGCCAGATGGAATCCAGGCGCGGCATCGCCCCGCTTGGAGGTGCACATTTCCGCTTCCTGTCGCGCACCGGCTGGGGCAACGCGATGTATCATCTGTTCCTGTGCGATGAATTCAGCGCAGCGCGCGCCCGCGAGATCGGGCTGGTCCAGGAAGTCGTGCCGGCCGGCCAGCAAATCGAGCGGGCGATGGCGCTCGCCAGGATCATTGCCGGCAATGCGCCGCTCGGCATTCAGGTCACCAAGGAGGCGGCGCTTAAATATGTCGAGCACGGCGAGGAGGCCGCCATCGCCTACATTCCAAAAGTCCGCGAGCGCGTGCTCAACAGCGCCGATGCGAGCGAGGGCATTCAATCCTTCATCGAGCGTCGCGCTGCGGTGTTTCAGGGCAGGTAGGCGCGGGGCTGCCCGCCTCTCATCCTGTCAGGATCGATTTCAACGAGTCGCGTTCTTCCACGATGAAGTCGAAGAACGCCGCGATCCGCGGGACGCGCCTGATATCCGGGTGGGCCAGGAGCCGCCAGCTTCGGGTCAATTCAGGAATGGGCCCGAGCACGCGAACCAGATCCGGCTCCGCATCGCCGAGCGCCGTCGGCAGCGGACCGAGGCCGACGCCGGATTTCACGGCCGAGACCAGCCCGAGCACGCTGTTGTTGCGCACCGGCATGGGGGCGCCGGGCGCCACTTCCTTCAGCCATTTGGCGGCGCGGTGGTTGGCGAGCGTCTCATCGAAACCGACGAGAAGGTGACGCGACAGATCCTCGGTCCGTTCGGGCTTGCCGTGGCGCTCAATGTATCCAAGGCTGGCATACACCGCCCAGACCGAGTCGGCGATCTTGCGGCCCACCAGCTCGTCGTCGGTATCGCCTGAGCGAAACGCAACATCCACCTCGCCCTTCGACAAATCAAGATAGCGGTCGCTGGTGATAAATTCGACGCGAAGCTGCGGGTAACGGGCATGGAAGCGGTCGATCAGCGTTGACTGGGTCATGCGATAGACGATCGGCTCGGGACAGGTGACGCGGATCACGCCCTTTAGTTCCTGCTCGACGTCGGTTGCCCGCCTTTGGAAATCATCGACCGCCGCCTCGATGCGCTCGGCATATTTCAAGAGCGTGTTGCCGTATTCGGTCAGGCGATAGCCGGTGTTCTGCCGCGTCACCAGGGCGCGCCCTAGTCTGCGTTCGAGTTCTTCGAGGCGGCGGTGCACCGTCGACTGGCTGGTGCCGAGCGCCTTGCCGGCCGCGATCGTGCTGCCGTGACGCGCCACCGCGAGAAAGTATTTCAGATCGTTCCAGTCGAACATTCGCCCATTATGCACTTCTGCGGCGGGGTTTCGCAATCTTGCGGCTCCCGCGGCAGGGCGGCGGCCCGTAGGCTTCTTCGCGCCGAAACACCGCGCGGTACCTGACCGACACAAGGAGCGAAAACATGCGCAGCCATTTCATCCCGGCCATTTTCCTTCTCACCGGCCTCGGCGCTGGCCTCGACAATCCCGCATCGGCGCAGCAGCAAGGAGCGCCTGCGCCGAATATCGCCAAGCCGAATATGGTGCTGCAACAGATCGTCGAGGGATTGCCAAAGGATGACAAGCAAACCGTGCGGGTGATGACCGCAACGTTCAAGCCGGGCGACAAGACCGTGTATCACACCCATCGCTTTCCAGTGACGGTCTACGTCCTCGAAGGCGCCTTCACGCTCGAACTCGAAGGCCGTCCACCGCTTAACGTCAAGGCCGGCGAAGCGATGGTCGAACCGCCGAACGTGCCCATGACCGGCTATAACCGCAGCGCCACCGAGCCGACCAAGGTGGTTATCTTCTATGTCAGCGCGAATGACACGCCGTTCCTGGACTTGCATTCGCACTAAGCGGCCAGCCATCGCGGCGACGACATTGCCTGGAGCAGGGTCAGCAATAGAGCTAGCCGCGAAAATCGATGCTGCGCAGGATGATGCCGGGCGGGGTCCCCTCGAACTCCCCCGCTTCGAACTTGCGCGACGCGCATTGTTCGATGCGGTCGCGCAACCGAAGGAATTGTTCTTCGCGCTGGCTGGTCGCCGTGCGCGAGGCATGCTCCAGCGCATCCATCGCGGAGGCGCTGACCGCGCAGGGTATTTCCCTCGGGCCGTCCATCATGGAAAACAGCAGCACCATGCGGTCGAACTCGTAACCGCCAATGTTTCCGCGTGCGAGTGTCATCGGGTATTCCTCCCCGAGAGAAACGATAATTGAGAAACGACAATTGCCTTGGCTTGTTCCTTATCTCGCCTGACGCTTACGCGAATAGTACTTCCGCCCGCGTGCCGGCGGGTATAAATTTCCGCGTGTCTGCACCGCGGCAAGCACCGCCAGTCCGGGGGCATTTTGCATGCGCGCTCTTGCTCTGGTTCTCGCTTTCCTGATCGGGTTGGGCACCCCTGCCCTCGCCGACGACGTCGCTACTGCCCAGAGCGTGATCCGCGCGCAGGAGCAGGCGTTCATCCGCGACGACGCCGCGGCCGCCTATTCCCATGCCGCGCCCGAGATCAGGCAGATATTTCCTCAGGCCGATATCTTCATGCAGATGGTCCGGCAGGGCTACGCGCCCGTCTATCGCCACAAGAGTTTCGAATTCGGCGAGGCGCGTTCAGCCAATGGCCGGATCGCGCAGCGCGTCCATATCGTCGACGACAATGGTGAGGCCTGGGAGGCGATGTACACGCTGGAGCAGCAGCCGGACGGCAGCCTGAAGATCACGGGCTGTTCGCTGCTGAAAGCGGGACAGGCGGTATGACGCTCACGCCATCGCCAGCCGTTGCCGTGCCCGCATCAGCAGCAGCACCATGATCCCGATGTTGAGCGCGTTCCACGCCAGCCCATTGGCGAACGCGGCGCCGTAGGAGCCGGTGGCGTCGAAGATCGCGCCCGAGATCCAGCCGCCGAACGACATGCCGAACACGGAAGCAAAGATCACGATGCCGACGCGGGTCGCCGCTTCGGAGGCCGGCATCGCCTCGCGCACGATGATCGCATAACTCGGCACGATGCCGCCCTGGAACAGGCCGAACATCGCCGAGATAATATAGAGTGAGGTCAGGCTGTCGAAGAACAGGTAGAACAACAGCGCCGTGCCCTGCGCGAACGACCCGATCAAAAGCGTGCGGATGCCGCCGATCTTGTCGGCGAGAAAGCCGCTTCCGATCCGGCTGATGATGCCGAAGCCCAGCATCAGCGACAGCATTTCCGCGCCGCGCGCCACGCCATAGCCGAGGTCGCCGCAATAGGCGACGATGTGCACCTGCGGCATCGACATCGCCACGCAGCAGGCAATCGCGGCGAGCGACAGAATCGCCGTCAGCGCGTTGGTGGAGAGTTTTAGATCGACGCGCGGCGGCGCCGCGTTGTCGTGGTCGCGCTGGCCTCCCGCGCCCATCAGCATCCGCAAGCCGATCAGCGCCAGCGTCATCGCTACCGCCGTGAAGATGCCGATCGCGATATGACTGGTGCGCCAGCCGAGCTGCTCGATGCCGAAATTCACCAGCGGCGGCCAGATCGTGCCGCCGATGTAATTGCCACTAGCGGCAATCGCGACCGCGAGCCCCCGATAGCGGTCGAACCAGTGCGAGGCCTCCGCCATCAGCGGGCCGAAGGTGGCGGACGAGGACAGCCCGATCGCGAAATGCACCAGGATAAAGTGCCAGATCGAGGTCGACATTCCCGCGACGACATAGCCGAGGCCCAAAATGCCGATGCCGAGCCCGATCGCGGTGACGATGCCGTAGCGGTCGGTGATCTTGCCGGTCAGCACCCCGCCGGAACCGAACCCGAGCATCACCATGGTAAAGGCCAGCGACGCGGTGCCGCGGCTCGCGGCAAACTCCGTCTGCACCACCGGCAGCGCGACCACCACCGACCACATGCCGACGCTGCCGAGCGAGCCGATCAGCACGGCCACGGCAAGCCGGATCCACGCCCGGCGCGAATCGAGAACGAACAGGTCGGAATCTCGGGAAAGCTCAGAAGAAATCACCACGGCAGGCGGAGCTTCGGGGTCAAATCGCCCAAGGTCAAGCCACAATGCCGCGATGTTAGGCATGCAGTTGTGGGGGGCAACGCCCCTTCATTGCCTTGGCGGAATCGTCCGTCGGTCCTACCTTCCCATCATGTTCGTCCGCCTGACGAGACCTGCGCGTGTCAAAGCGGGGTGGTTCGCCGCCCTGCTCTACCTGTTTTGCGTGCTCGCGCCGGGCGTGGCGCTGGCGCTCGGCGATGCCGCGTCCTGCCTTATGCACCAGCCCGGAACGGCGGGTGCCGCTCATTTCCATGACGGTGCGCAGCCGGAGCATGTCGCCGCGCGTCAGCATCACGAGATGCAGACCGATCAGCACGCGATGGATCACGCCGATGCCGGCGACGTGATGCCCGTGCCTGCCAAGCATCAGCATGACGGCAAGGGCTCTGCGGGACCGTGCTGCGCCACGCTCTGCGTGTGCGCGATCGCGGCCGATCCGCCTGCCGTCGCAAAGCCCTCGCAGCCGATGTCGATCTGCGCCTCCAAGAACGTCCAGCGCCTGCCCGGTGAGGCGCCGCCGCGACACTTCCGTCCCCCCATCGCCTGATCTCTGACGTCACGACATGGGCAGCCGCGCGAGTGAAGCGCGCATGCCCATGGCTTGTTGCAAGATCATGGATTCAGCCTGGCGGCCCGCGCCTCGCGGCCGCGCTTCGCTGACAAGGAAACAGGAAAGAACAGAGATGAAGAACATCATGACGGCCGGCCTCGCATTGATCGCCGTTTCGGCATGGATGCCACTGGCATTCGGCCATGACAAGCACGCCCACGAAACCTATTCGGCGGGCGAGCCCGGCGACCCCAAAAAACCCGCGCGCACCGTCGAGGTCGACATGAGCGAGATGAAATATGCGCCCTCGAGCATCGAGGTGAAGCGCGGCGAGCAGATCCGCTTCGTGATCCGCAATGTCGGCGAGGATGACCACGAATTCCTGCTCGCCACCACGGAAGAAAACCTCAAGCATGCCGAGGACATGCAGAAGCACCCGCATATGGAGCACGAGGAGCCGAACGCGGTGCGGCTCACGCCGAAAAAATCGGCCGAGATCGTCTGGAAGTTCACCAAACCGGGCACGTTCGAATATTCGTGCCTGATCCCCGGCCACCGCGAGAACGGCATGATCGGCAGGGTGACAGTGAAGTAGCGGCGACGAGACGGACACCGCTAATCAGAGGATGGGCACTGCGCCATGCGCTTTGCTCATCCTCCAATTCCTGCCAGACCTCATCCTAAGGAGCGCGCCTTCGCGCGTCTCGAAGGATGAATGGCACCCCAGCCGGGCCACATGGTTCGAGACGACGCTTTCGCGCCTCCTCACCATGAGGGTTCAATGGTTGCTGCATTTCCTTTTCATCGTGGCCGTGCGACAAGCACCGAACGGCCGCGCGGCCATATGGAAGGAACCAGCGAGACGCCCGTGCGACGAATTGACGAACAGGTTTTCCGCCTCCTGCTGCTTGCCGTTACGCTGGCTTTCGCCTGGGTGGTTCTGCAGCCGTTTTACGGCGCCGTGCTGTGGGCGATCATTATCGCCGTCATCTTTGCGCCGGTTAACCGCGCGCTCCTGCGGTCGATGCCCGGCAGGCCGAACCTCGCGGCGCTGGTGACCGTCCTGCTCATCATCGCGATGGTGATCCTGCCGCTCGCCATCGTTGCGGCCTCGCTGGTCCGCGAAGCCACCAGCCTGTTCGGCAAAATCCAGTCGGGCGAATATGATCTCGCCGGCTACGTCCAGCGCATCTTCGATGCGCTGCCGGCCTGGGTGATCGGCTGGCTCGAGCGGCTTAACCTGACCAACCTTTCAGGGCTTCGCGAGACCTTGTCGTCCAGCCTGATGAAGGGCGGCCAGATCCTGGCGCCGCAGGCGCTCAGCATCGGCGTGAACACGTTCGAGTTCGTGATCGGCCTCGGCATCATGCTGTACCTGATGTTCTTCCTGATGCGTGACGGGCGAGTGCTGGCTGATCGGATCAAGGAGGCCGTTCCGCTCGGCGCCGACCACAAGACCGCGCTGTTCAGCCGCTTTGCCGACGTCGTTCGCGCCACCGTCAAGGGCGGTGTTCTGGTAGCCATTGCGCAAGGCGCGCTCGGCGGCCTGGCGTTCTGGTTCCTCGGCGTTCACGCGCCGCTGTTGTGGGCGGTGCTGATGGCGTTCCTGTCGCTGGTGCCGGCGATCGGGGCCGGCCTGGTGTGGCTCCCCGTCGCGATTTACTTTCTCGCCACCGGCGCGATCTGGCAGGGCCTCGGGTTGATCGCGTATGGCGTGCTGGTCATCGGCCTCGTGGATAATGTGCTGCGCCCCTTCCTGGTCGGCAAGGACACCAAGCTACCGGACTATGTCGTGCTGATCTCGACGCTCGGCGGCATCGACGTCTTCGGCCTCAACGGTTTCGTCATCGGTCCGCTGATCGCCGCGATCTTCATGGTGAGCTGGGAGATTTTTTCGGCGTCCCGGCGCGCGTCACGGGATGAGCGGGTGAGCGACCGGTAGTATTCGCTTCAAGGCGATGCGTACTCCATCGTCATTGCGAGCGAAGCGAAGCAATCCATTTCTCCGCACGGGGATAGATGGATTGCTTCGTCGCTCCGCTCCTCGCAATGACGGTTGTATCCCCTATCCCAGCTCAAAGCTGGTCACCCCGAACACCCGCTCCAGCCGCAGCGGCGGGATTGCGCCGGTATACATACGCGCCGTCTCGAACACCGGCGCGAGCCCAAAACCTTCCGCCAGCGCAACCGCGTCGCGGTTGATGCTGGGCACGTCCAGAAAAATCTCGCCGCCGCCCACCTTGGCGAGCAAAGCGGACAATACCGCTTCGGCCGTAGCGCGGTCGTCGGCCACCAGCGGCCCGATCTTAAAACCCTTCCGGCACGGCCGGATCACACCCCAACCCACAAGCCGTCCATCGCGCACGACCGCGCACCCGACATGTCCGGGCGAGCCAATCCAGGTCCGCAGGAACGCCGGCCGTCGCGCGGGAAACACCGTTGCGTCGTCTGCTTCCACGTCAGCCAGCGGAACTTCGCTCAGGTCAATCACCCCGGCCTGCGGCACACTCCGCGCCGCGACCATGCCGCCATAGCGGACGTTGGCGTAAGCAAGCTGAAAGCCGGACTTCCTGTAATTGTCCTGCTGCGCCGTCACGCCATCGAGTCCGATCACGCGCGCGCCGGCATGCGCGATGGCCGCATTCCACATCCGCAAGCCGTAACCTTTGCCGCGCAAATCTGCCCGCACGATGTAAAAGCCGAGAAAGGAAAAGCTCGCTTCATAATTGACGCAGGAAATGGTCGCGACAGGCGCACCATCGATCTCGCCGATGAAAAAGCCTTCCGGATCGACAGACGCAAAGCAGGCGTCGTCGGCAAGACCTGGATTCCAGCCTTCAGCCGCGGCCCAGTCGATTGCAATCGATATCTCGTCGGGCCGCATCGTGCGGATGGTGAAGTCGTTCATAAAAGCAATCCTCGAGCCGTCATTGCGAGGAGCCAACGGGTCGCAATGACGCTGCTATGCTGGGCATTCACATTCAACTGCCAGACTGCGTGATTGCGATCGCATCACGCAGTGTTCTCCAACTCGTGATGCGAATGTGTGCGCAGTCCAGAAATGGCACACTTCTTCGCGCAAAATATCATTGCGCAGCTCGATTTGTTTAGCGAAAATTAACCACGCTGGCTGGCGCGGCTTGAGTAGTTGGAGGCTTCACACATGTACCGATCATCGCTCACGCTGGCTTTCGTCGTCCTGTGTTCCGGGGCCGCCGCGGCCAGCGATCTGTCGTCATCCGTCTACGTCGCGCCAGGCGGAATCTACGCGCCTTCCGCAAACATCAATGTGCGCCCGCGACCGGCTTATCGGCCGTACGCGGAACCCGGTTACCAATATCGCTCTTACGGTGTGCCGGACCCCGCATATCGCGCACCGGCAGCGGTCTATGGCGAGTACGGAACGCCCTACCCCGCGCAGCCCGTCTACGTCGAACGTGCGCCAGTCTATCGCGAACGCTACTACGCGCAGGAATACGACTATGCGGGCGAATACGCGCCGCGGCCGCCGCTGCCTGTGCCGTATCGTGCCCGAGCGCGATGCGACGACGGCTATGGCGGGTGGAGCTATTGCGATTGAGCCGCCCGCTCGCGCGGGATCGTAGTGCGGTGGTGCGCCTACATTCCTGTTGCGCAACCTATCGGCTAACGCACGGCCAACATTTGCCATGACCGGGTGGGATGCGCGCAGCATCCCGGCGTCAGCCCGGTGTGAGCGTCAGGCTGTATCTGCTGCAGCAAGGGCCTTAGCTCCGTCAGGAGTTGAGGCCCTTATTTTCAATGCATGTGGACGAATGCCGGCGAAGTGCTTCCGGTAACTTCCGGCCAGTCGTCGGACACGCGCCAAGCTGCCACTCCGACGCACACGGTGAGCATCAGGGACATCACGAGCAGAAGCATAAAGGAAAACTGGCTCAACTTCCTTGCCCCGCAAACCAGACTCAAATTTCGAGGAAGCCAGCACGGACTGCCGAGTCGCACAATGCAGTTCGCTGACCTAAGCGGAGTTTTCCCCACGCAGGATTTCTTGGCGCACATCCGAGTTCAGAAGACAGTCACTCACGGCCGGAGGCGGTCCGATCTTTCCATCTCGCCGCAAGATAGCGGCTTGAAAGATCGCAACCACAACCATCGCGGCCGCAATCCGTCTGCGCCCAGTAGACAAGTTCCATCCACATAGTTCGGCAGGGCTCCTGCCAAACATTGAAATAAAAATTGATGGAACTCTGAAGAAAAAACGTGGAGAAACCCAAATGGGGTCTTGATTTGCCTTCTTTCTTTTAGCGGGGGCGCTGTGAGTAACGAGTAACGCGTATGACTGATCAACAATTGGCTATTCGGGCGATTGGCGAGGCGCAACTCATACTGGAAGAATACCTGCAACCCCGGCCGCAGAACAGTGAGCGTATCCTCGACAAATTGGTAGAAGTTCTCGAACGTCCCGATGTGATGGCTGCTGTGAGCCGCTTGCAGCAACGTAGTTGCTTCGAGCCACGCAAATGAGCAAGCAGCCCTCATCAATGGCTCTGACGGCTTTCGTTGCTGCGCTGTTGTTGTTGGGGATTCCAGGTGCGGAAGCGAAACAGGAATGCAGCGCCGCGGCGCCGTCAAATCCGAATGGAAAATGGTGGTCGTATCGTCTCATCGACGGACGAAAATGCTGGTACGAAGGCAAGCCGGGGCTTTCGAAAGCCTTGCTGGAGTGGCCCAAGGGCGTGGCCGCGCAACCGTCGCTCAAGGACGTTGTGACAAAGCGTTTCAATCCACAAGACGCGCAAGCGTGGGTACCGAAAGAAGCCGTGCAAGCGTGGGCACCGGAGGAAGCCGTGCAAGCCCGGGCGCCGAATTACGTTCCTGACACTTTTGATGAGTTATGGAGCGGAAGGATCTGGCTTTTAGATTAGAAAATTGACGGTGCGCTTGGTTCTTGGCTTCGGCTTTTGTGCTCACTGACGTCGGTTGTCGAGTTAACGCTGATTTCAGCCGGTCGCCTGCCGTTCTCACGACAACTCGCGCTTGTTTTGATCGAAGGCCGACCCGGACGCGTTCTTGGAACCAGTGTGCGCTTCGTCTTGCGTGAGTCGCCCTTAGAGGAGGGTGCGGTGAGTAACGTACGAGATGCGAGCGACGCCGGGCGGTGCCAGCCGCCTCAACATCCAACTTGCAATCATTGCGGCGGCATAGCGCGGCCCGTGGTGATCCTCGACAGTCGCCAGGGCAAGAGCTTTCGCCTCCTCCGCTGCCTTAGCTGCGAGAAAACGGATTGGGCTGAAGAGCAGTAGCCGTTGCAATCGAGAGCACGGTCGTGGCTACCAGTAGTCGGACATCGACTAGAAGCATCCAGGCCAATGCGCGATGCTATAGGGAGCTGAAAGTCAGGGAGATTACTTGGCCACTGCCTGCATAGGACAGCCACTGCTCCCGATTAATCGCGCAACAGCACGGCCTCCCGAAGGGTCCGGCTCGAGGCCAAGACGGAGGCGAGCCCCAGCGCCATCAGCAGCGCGCCAAGCCAGGTTGCCATCCAGCCCCAGCCGTCATCAGCCGCCTCGGCGATCGGAGAGGCGACCGGTGCGGCCGGAGGCACGGAGACCGCAACCGCCTCGCTTGGCGCCGGTTGGGCTGCCAGAAGTGTCTCCGCGTCGAGCCGGCGCGGCGTGGGGTGGTCAGGCGTGAGCTGATCGGTCGCGCGGTTGGCGACGGTTGCCGGCGTCACGAAGGCTGCGGCCGCCGTAGCCGGGACGGAAGCGGCATCGACCATCTTGGGCTCGGGCGCGGGTGGCGTCGGCTGAGACGTTTCCGCCGGTGCGGAGCGCAGCAGCTCTGCACGCGCATCCATGACCGCCTTCTGCTTGGTCCGCGCGGCCTCATTCTCCTCGGCAGTGGCGACACGAGGCTTCGCGACGCGATGACGAACCTGCTTCACCGTCGCGGCCCCCTCGGCAGCCTGGAACCAGCATTTGCGGCGCCCCTCAGTACGATAGACCCAGCGCTGACCTTCCGCCGTCGACGTACCGGGTCGTGGCAAGCACTCGCTTTCCTTTTCCGCGGGAGCAGGCGCAGGGGCTGTCTGCGGAGGAGAGACATTGAACAAGTCTGCAAGCGGATTCGAAGATGCAGGCGAAGTCGGGAGACTTGCGAGAAGGACAATAGCGGCGGTGCAAGATCGCAAATGACCGGACATAGGAACCCCGAAGTTGCGCCCCCTTGGAAACGACCTTTGGCCGTGACCTGGGTCACAATAGGGCTCAAATCCGGCAAGGCGGTGGATTCATTCTGGCCTGGAAAACGAGATCGGGGCGCGAGTGCCGGGCAGCCGCACGAACGTCCGAGGCCGCTTCTTACTCATCTCGAACTCGATGGGTCGGTCGAAACTCAGCAAGTCATGTTGCTGACAGCATCGATGTGGCAGGGACTACCCCCATGCACTGCTGCACCTCGTTCGGCACGTTGTAGTCGCGCATGACAGGGCGGCTGTCGCGCAAGCCACACGCCTCTCGCTGCACCACGAACATCCAGAGCGCGTGGCCTGCCTCCGTCACCAGCAGGCGCCGTGCCTGCTGCGCTGACGCCGGCGCGCCCGAGCGTGGTTGGGTGGCATCGAACTCCCGCAGCCTGGCGAGGGCCGCTTCCAGCGCTCGCCCCATCCGTCCAAGCGCAACGGCCTGGTCCTGGGCGATCTCATAGTTGAGAACGTCGACGGGAGTGCGATCAAGGCGAAAATCGCGGGACATGGGGAATGTATAGCGCCACATGGATCGCATGTGCAACGATGCGCGTTACTGTTGCGATCGCTGCCTGGGTTTGATGCTGATCGAGCTTAGCAGTGTTGCGGTCACGATCATCGCTGCGATGCCAGCGATACTCAATGCTATCTGCATCGCAAGTCCGTCCGAGATGTTGAGCAGCGCCGCGTAGCTGGCGAACGTCAAGAGAACGCCGACGCAATAGATTGGCAGCGAGTTCTGGCCACAGAGGATCGCGCCGCGCATCACCGGCGTCGTCAGCCCTCGCCACTTGCGGGGCACGAGCCATGACGCCAAAACCGCAAGGGCCAAAAAATGCAGCAGTCGCAATGGATCGAGATTCGATTTGTCCAATGGATAAAATAGTTTCGCCAGCGCCTGCGGGATCAGTGCTTCCAGCGGCTTGATGCGCCAGCTCAATGCGATGACCAGGGTGAAGAGCAGATACAGGATGGCAAGCACAAGCGTCGTGCGTGACGTCACCCACGGCTGGTGTCTCTTGACGTCGATCATCCACCACGCGCCAAGCACGAACAGCAATTGCCAGGCCAGCGGATTGAAGGCCCAGTGGCCGTTTGGCCAGGCCGGGACGGTCCAGCCAAAGACATGCACCAGCACATAAAGCGCCAGCGAGGCGCCAAGCGTTGCATTCGGCGCTCGCAGCAGCAGCCACAGCAGCGGCGCGAACAGGAGGTGAAGAAGCACGAAGACCGACAACACGTCGGTATTGACCGGACGGTATTGCAGGATCGCCGCGCGCGCGAACGTTGCGCCCGGATGGTCCAACAAGATACGCGTATTGCTCTCGTCAGCAATACGGCCCGTGCCTGCGAGGTGAACCAGGATGGCGCAGGCGAGCGTGAGCAGCAGAAATGCGACATAAATGTCCCAGCTTCGCCGCAGCGTTCGGCTGATCACTCCGGTCCAGCCCTCGCAGCGCCATGCTTTGCCGTAAGCCAGCGCGCAGGTTACGCCCGAGACGAACATGAACACTTCCGCGGCATCGCTGAAGCCGTAGTTCCGCAGCGTCAGCCAAGCTCCGATGTTGTTGGGAACATGGTCAAGAAAGATGAACCACAGCGCGATGCCTCGGCAGGCATCTATTCGCAGGTCGCGGTCGTGGTCTCTCAGCTCCGGCAGCTCGCCGACCACGAACTTGGGGATGGTAATTCGGTCGTGCATCTGGATCGTCCCGAGGCCAGCAAAATGGACCTGCCGCTCGAGCTCCTGGTGTGAGCTCGTTCACCATTAAGGGCTTATTTTTTCAGGCGAATCTGCGCGCGAGCGTTGAGCCTTGCCGGCTTTGCACGTGATCATTTGAGCCACGTGATTTAAGGCCGCCCGTCCTTCGGCGCTTCGCGAGGTCCGTCCGATGTCGGCTGTTAGAGAAGAGGTAGACTAGGTTTCGCGTGGTCAGGCAGTACGTGGGATGGGTGGAGCGCCGAGGTTCTTCGAACGTATGGATCATTGAGCTGGCGACCGGTTTCTAAGAAACACACGTCTGAAAAAGCTCAAGCGTTGCAGCAGAGCTGAAAGGGAACGCTCGCGTAGACGAGACGCCCGGGAGCGTCGTTTGCGATCGTCACAACCCTGCGTACAAAATCGCTTCAGTATTGCGACGCGATGCCTCGTCTTTGGCCGAGCGCGGAGAGCTGGCCTCCAGCCAGACCTTCGTCTACACTGCCGCCCTGTTCCGAGCTGGAGGGCGAGCATGGAGTGCCCAAGCTGCGGAAGCACCAATCAGGGTGGCAACCGATTCTGCGGGAACTGCGGCGCGCCGCTGCCGCAGCGTTGCGGCGCCTGCGGTCGCAAGAATCCGATCGGCAATAGCTACTGTGGTTTCTGTGGCGCTCCTTTGACCAGTGCCGCTCCTCTGGAACGAGCCGAAAATGCGGCTGCCAAGCCGGCATTAGCCGGTGCCGAACGCCGGCGTCTCACTGTCATGTTCTGCGATCTCGTCGGCTCGACCGCGATTGCGTCTCGGCTTGATCCGGAAGACCTGCGCGAGGTGCTCAGCAGCTACCACAAAGACGTTGCGAGGATGGTGGGGAAGTTCGATGGCTTCGTAGCCAAGTATATGGGCGACGGAGTTTTGGTCTACTTCGGCTACCCGCAGGCGCATGAGGACGACGCAGAGCGAGCTGTTCGCGCCGGCCTGCAGATTGTGACAATGGCGCGGTCAGCGCCGGCTGCGCCCGGCGGCAGACTGGCGGTCCGTGTGGGTATTGCCACGGGTCTTGTCGTCGTCGGTGATCTCATCGGCGCCGGAGAATCCCAGGAGCGCGGTGTAGTGGGCGAGACGCCAAATCTTGCGGCGCGACTGCAAACTTTGGCGGAGCCGGACAGCGTCGTGATAGACGCGAACACGCACAGGCTGACGAGCGGGATCTTCGAATATGACGAACTCGGCATGGTCGAGCTAAAGGGCTTTGCTGAGCCTGTGCGTGCGTGGTGCGTGCAACGAGAGAGCACGATCGAAAGCCGATTCGAAGCACTGCATCCGGCGACCGCTCTCACGCCACTTGTTGGGCGTGAGGAAGAGATCGAGCTGCTGGTCGAGCGCTGGATACAGGCAAGATCCGGTGCGGGCCAGGTGATCCTGCTCTCCGGCGAGCCTGGCATTGGCAAGTCGCGCCTGACCGCTGCCCTCCTGGAGCGGGTGCGTGGTGAGCCCCACGTCCGGCTGAGCTGTTCGTGCTCGGCGCACCACCAGGATAGCGCGCTGCACCCGACGATCGTGCAACTCGAACACGCGGCAGGTTTCGAGCGGGGCGATACACCAAAGATGAAGCTTCGCAAGATCGAGGCACTGCTCTCGCCGACTTCGTCGACGATTGCGGGTCTGCCGCTTATCGCCGAGTTGCTACACATTCCTGCTGACGATCTGTACTCACCGAGCGTGCTAAATCCGCAGCGCAAAAAAGAGGAGACATTCGAGCTGTTGCTCCACCAGCTCGTCGTCCTCGCGCAGAGCCAGCCGGTATTGTTGGTCTACGAGGACGTCCATTGGATCGACCCCAGCTCACGCGAGTTCCTCGATCGCGTGGTCGATCGCGTCGCAGACCTGCCTGTGCTGTTGCTGATTACATTCCGGCCCGAGTTTCAGGCGCCATGGATCGGGCAGTCACACGTCACGATGCTCGCCCTCAGCCGCCTCGACCGGCGCCAGGGTGCGACCCTCGTGCAGTGTGTCGCAGGCGGCAAAGCGCTCCCCGGGCATACAGCGGAAGAGATCATCGAGCGCAGCGACGGTGTGCCACTTTTCATCGAGGAATTGACGAAGGCTGTCGTAGAAGCGCAAGCCAGTCGACATAACGGCGTAGATGCGAGCGCGGCAACGTCGCGATCGGCGCTAACCGTACCCGCAACCCTCCACGCCTCGTTGTTGGCTCGGCTTGACCGACTCGGGCCAGGTCCGAAGAAAATGGCGCAAATCGGAGCGGCCATTGGCCGCGAGTTTTCATACGAACTGCTCGCGGCTGTCGTTGCCTTCACCGAGAGGGAGGCACAAGACAGCTTGGCGCGGCTTGTCCATTCGGAACTGGTGTTCCAGTACGGCACGCCGCCGGAGGCCGCCTATAGCTTCAAACACGCTCTGGTGCAGGATGCGGCGTACAGCACGCTGCTCCGCAGCGATCGACAGCGGTTGCACGCGCGCATCGCCGGTGCCCTCAAGGGGGATTTCCCGGACCGCGTGGCGCGCGAGCCCGAGCTACTGGCGCACCACTATACTGAAGCCTGCCAAATTGAACGTGCCGTCGGCTATTGGCTGAAAGCAGGCGAAAGCGCTGCCCAACGTTCGGCCAATCTCGAAGCAATCCGGCATCTCACCCGAGGGTTGGAGGCGCTGAACACGCTACCGGAAAATTTCGAGCGGGATCGGCAGGAGCTCGCTTTTCAGATCGCGATCGGTACTCCCATGATCGCCGTATACGGCTATTCCGCCCCACAGACAGGCGCCGCCTATGGCCGTGCACGCGCGCTTTGCGAACGTCTCGGCGAGGCCGAGCCTCTCGTCGCGACCCTCAGCGGTGAGTTCGTCTATTACTTCGTGCGGGGCGATTATTCCGCGATGCGGCGATTAACCGACGAGGCCTGTCGTGTAGCGGAGCGCCTTCCAAGCCCGCTTATCCGTCTTGCCAGTCACCGCTTGGCCGGGATCACGGCCATGCACTTCGGCGAGTTTGCCGAGGCACGGTCCGAATTTGAGGCGATCTTGCGCCTCTACGACGCACGCCGGCATCGATCACAACCGGTGCACTACGTTCACGACCCGAAAGTGTCGGCTCTCACCTATCTTGCACCCGTCCTCTGGATTCTGGGCTTTCCCGAGCAAGCGCGCCGCTCGAGTACCGCAGCGTTCCACTGCGCCGCGGAGTTGGACCAGGCCAACCTCACGGCGCATGTCCACAATTTCGCTGGCGCGGGTTTGGACGAACTGCTCGGCGATGTCTCAGGCGTGAAAGCCCATGCCGAAGCGATCATTGAACTGGCCGATCGGCACAGCCTTGGCTATTGGCGCGTGAATGGGTTGATTCTTCGCGGCTGGGCTATGGTACAGCAGGGCGCCCCAGAGTCGGGTATCGCGCTCATGTGTGAGAATACCGAGCGCCGCGCGGCTCTCGGCGTCAGTTGGTATCAAGCCCGGTATCTCTGCATGCTCGCCGCGGCCTATGCGCAAGTCGGCCAGGCCGAACCAGGGCTACGGATCGTTGCGGAGGTGGAGTACCTCATCGCCAACAATCACGAACACATGTGGGAGGGCGAAGTTACACGCATCAAGGGGGAGCTCATGCGGGTGCAAGGGAGATCAGCCTCCGAGATCGAAGCCTGCCTTGCGCGAGCTATGACAATAACGCGCGCACAAGGCGCCAAGTCGCTCGAGCTCCGCGCCGCCCGCAGCTTGGCGCGCCTGTGGTGTGATTTGGGGCGGCGCAAGGATGCCTGCGCGCTGCTCGCACCGCTCTTTAGCTGGTTTACTGAGGGCTTCGAGACCGCGGATCTGAAAGCCACAAAGGTATTACTCGACGAGTTGACCTGCGGCGCATGAGCGATTTTGCGCGGTTCTCCCTCGTACAGCAAGCGTAGCCCGATGAGCGGAGCGACATCCGGGTTGGTTATGCCGAGTCCCGCATATTGCTTTGCTTGTGCGCGCTACTTGCACCCCAAGTTCTGGAGACAACATCAGGTCAGAGTCACCGAAGCCGTTCCACTGAACGGGTGTCACCGTAAATTCGCAGCTTCCAGGTCAACACGGCTTGCGACGCCTCCGTTCTTGCCTCGAGCGCGAACCGGTGCTCGTACTTATGCAGCTCGCCAACGTCTCGAACAGCCAAGCGAGGCCGGCATCGGCCATCGCGGCCTGCGATGCGACGAGGCGTATCGGATCGGGCCGCCAGGGCAACGGCACCGGGCGCACCACCAGATTGAACCGCGCGGCGTGGTACTCGACCAGCCTTCGCGGCAAGGTCGCAACCAGATCGCTTTCGGCGAGTTGAACCAGCGCCATCATGAAATTCGGAACCGTCAGCGCCACGCGCCGCGAATGCCCCCGCTCGGCAAGCATGGCATCGACGACTCCCTGCGCATCGCCGATAGCCGAAACCAGCATGTGCCGTGCCTTCAGGTATGCTGCCAGGTTTGGTGCGCGCGCCAGTGGATGACCTTTTCGCATGGCGACGACGAAGTCTTCCTCGAACAGCAACCGCTCGGCGAAACGGGGCGGCAACGGGCCGATCGGGAGTATTGCAAGATCGAGCCGGTGGGAGTCGAGCTCCGTGAGTGTGGTTTGCCAGACTTGGCTCGTCGGCTTGCCGTGATGTTGCGGCATGAGCTGCAGCAACCGGATGTCGACACCCGGCGCCTCGCGGGCCAAGCGGGAAACGAGAGGGCCGAGGAAGATGGCCGCCAATGCATCAGGCGCACCGATGGTAAAGCATCGCCGCGTGCCTCCGGGGTCGAACGGCCCGGCCATCGACATGATTCCATCGACACGCGCGAGAGCCTCAGCAACTGGACCGGCAAGTGCGAGGGCACGGTCCGTAGGCTTCACGCCACCGGGCGTCTTGAGGAACAGCGGATCATGCAGGAGATGCCGCAGCCGGCGCAGCCCATGGCTGACGGCCGAGGGTGTGAGATTGAGTCTTTCCGCCGCGCGCGCGACATGACCCTCCTCGAGCACGGTGCTGAACAACACCAGGAGACTGAGATCGATGCGCAGGAGCTGAGCCGGCTTCAGCATGGTGCTGAGACTTTATCACTGGCTTCACGATACCCAAAGGGTCATCTAGCGCCTCGCTCATCACACGGGTTCGTTCAACACTGGGGTGCTTACATGTCGAAGAAATCACCGATGACGTCCGGCGCGGGCTCGCCTCCGGCGTTATCCCGGCGTCGCGCCATCCCGGCGATGGCGGGTCTGCCGCTCGCAGCAGCGCAGCCGGCCGCGGCAGAAGATGCGGTCGCCAAGCTGATCAAGCATTCCGAAGTGTCGAACGCGGCGCTGATGCGGGGAGACGCAGAGACTTACCGAACGATGATCGCCATCACCGACGATTTCACATTGATGTCTCCGTTCGGCGGGCCACCCTCGCACGGCTCGCAGTATACGTCCGAGACCTGGGACAGGGTGGGACGGTTCTTCAAGAACGGCACCCACAAGCAGGAGGTCGTCCAATCCTATGGCTCGGCCGACATGGTGGTTCTCGCGCTGATCGAACGGGACCATGTCGAGGTCGGGGAGCTGCCCGCACAGGAATGGGCGTTGCGCGTTACGCTCGTCTATCGGCGGGACGGGACCGAGTGGCACCTGGTGCATCGCCACGCCGACCCGCTCGCCCATGGCATCAGCCTGCAGCAATCGGCGGCACTCGCGCGCGGCCCTGGCATGAAGGAATGACTTCAATCGGCTGGCGCGAAGCGTAGCTCCGAGGACGCAAATGCTGTTCGGTTTTCGTTTCGGCTCCCCCACGCATCGTTTTCCGTGAGGCCGCGTAGCGCCCCCTCGTCTCCTGCCGCGCGGCAGCCAAAATCATTTGACTGCATTCCAACGAATGGAACTCAACCGAAGGTGTGCTGGTTAGGCGTGGACCCGTTTGGCAGCAAGGCTTGAGCTGCGGCTACTCGAACGAGGTCAGCCGCCTCGTCCGATCCATTCTGGCGCCTGAAGACAGCCGGTAGCAAAGGCTCGTTGTTCGCGCTGTCGAGAAGCTCTCTTTATGGATCGAACAAACCAGCGGCGCGCAGCGCAAAATCTTTAGGGAGAAGCGAACATGGCGGTCCATTTCAACCACACGATCCTGTCGGCGCGCGACAGCAAGGCTTCCGCGAAGTTCCTGACCGATATATTGAACCTTCCAGCCCCGAAGCACTGGGGGCCGTTTGAGATGGTCGCTACCGAAAACGGAGCCTTTCTCGATTACATGGACACCGACGAAATCGCGCCGCAGCACTACGCCTTTCTGGTCAGCGAAGCCGAGTTCGACGAGATTTTCGGTCGGGTTCCGGGAACGCAAGCTTGCCTACTGGGCCGATCCGGCGCGCAAGCAGCCCGGCGAGATCAATCGTCACGACGGCGGACGCGGGGTCTACTTCGAGGATCTCAACGGTCACCTCCTCGAAATCATCACCCGCCCCTATGGCAGCGGCGGATGGAATCCATGACGGGCGGCGGCGAGAAGTGGCTCGTTAGAAGCAGCTTCAAGCCGTTCCGATAATCAGATTTCGCAGTCGACTGAATTCAAAGCCTTGCGCAAGCCACCAAACGCGCTTAGCCGACAGGGCTCGGTGTCGCTGGCGGTCTTTCGCCGCTCGGAAATGGTAGTTCGCCTGATATCGGTTGTCTTTGGCTTCGGCTTAGGAGCGGCGGCGGTCGTGACCTTCTTTGATTTGCGATCGTGCCGATGGCGGTTGATTATCCTCGGGGGCTCCGAAGAACCGACACTGATGCCTTGCGGCGGAGAAATGCGTTCGTCGACCAGAGCATGATGACTTTTCTTCGAATCGTCATCCTGCCCTATCTCTTTGATTTGAGCATGATCTTCGCGCAAACGCGTTCCGCGTTTGTCGCGAGGGAAAACCGGTACCGACTTTTCGCGAACGCTGCCCTCTGGGTCCGGATCATGCTCTAGAGCATGCTGCGCTGGCGTCTCGCTGCTCGCAGCGGCAAATTCAAGTCGATCAGCCTTCGCCAACGCAGCATGTGAATCGGAAATATGTGAATCGGAAACGCCTACGGTTGTCTCGGTAACGGGCTGGACGACCACTAGTGCATTACGCGCAGGAGTTCTGAGTTCCATTGCCGCGAGCACGCCAACACCCAATGGGATGAGGAGGCCCAACAACATCATTCTCAGCATGATGCTCCTCCACTTTGTTTAGTGGCAGTGAAAATTCTCCGGTCCAATGCGGCAACTTGGCGGCGGCTCGCGTAACAAACCGACCCACGTACAGTCTGTTTGCCAACAAGGTTAACCCGCCGGCCTAGATGTTCCTGAACGTTAAATGGAGGAACAGGATCGCTGCTCGGTGATTTCCCGGACGGTGCGGCAAGGATTGCCTGCAGCAAACACGCCCTCAGGAATGTCCCGCGTCACAAATGCTTCCCGCGCCGATCACTGCCCGCGATCCGATCCGGACGGCAGAATGATCGCTCCGCCGCCGACCCATACGTCCGATCCGATTTCGATTGGCTTGCCGAACTCTTCCTTTCAGCGCTGTTCGGCGTTCCAGGGGTGCATCGGCGTCAGAATTTGCGCCGCCGGGCCGAACAGCGTGAAGTCGCCGATCCTTACCGGGCATACGTCGAGCACCACGCAATTGAAGTTGAAGAAGACGCGCTCGCCGAGTTCGATGTTCGAGCCGTAATCGCAGAAGAACGGCGGCTGCATCCACACCGTCTCTCCGCCGGCGCCGAACAATTCGGTCAGTGTGCCCTTCGCGGGTATGACAGGAAAATGTGGAGCGACTTACGGCGGCAAAGCCATCGGCGTCGGAATAACCGGGCCAAACCTCCCCCGTTAACCCTTTGCTAACCATACACCGGGCAAAAATTGCCGGGTGAAGTCGAGTGTCGTCGGCCGCGTAAAACGGGAGGAACCCCGTGGACGCCAGTGCGGTGCCTCACTTTCGGAACGGCGGCCCTTCGGCCGCCGCCAAGACGTCTGGCGCCCGATGGCGGCAGACGCGGGGGGAAGCGGCTACCATGGTCGATGTCACGGCGGGTCAGGGCGGCGCAGGCACGGGCGGCAAGTTTCCGTCCTTGAGCGAAATCGGCGATATCCTGAAGCGCGGCGATCTGGCGCTGGCGCTCGGCGTCCTCGTCATCCTCGTAGTGCTGATCCTGCCGCTGCCGGCGATCGTGCTCGACCTGTTCCTGGCGATCTCGATCACGGTATCGATCCTGATCCTGATGACGTCGCTGTTCATCCAGGCGCCGCTGGAATTCTCGGCATTCCCGACCGTGCTTCTGATCTCGACCATGCTGCGGCTGTCGCTGAACATGGCCTCCACCCGCCTGATCCTGTCGCACGGCCATGAGGGCACGGCCGCCGCCGGCCATGTCATCGAAGCGTTCGGCAATTTCGTGATGAGCGGCAATTTCGTGATCGGAATTATCGTGTTCGCGATCCTCGTGATCGTGAACTTCGTCGTCATCACCAAGGGTTCGGGGCGCATCGCCGAAGTCGCCGCCCGCTTCCAACTGGATTCCATGCCGGGCAAGCAGATGGCGATCGACGCCGATCTCTCCGCCGGCCTGATCGACGAGAAGACCGCCAAGGAGCGCCGCAAGGCACTCGAGGACGAAAGCGGCTTCTTCGGCGCCATGGACGGCGCCTCGAAATTCGTCCGCGGCGACGCGATCGCGGGCCTCTTGATTGTCTTCATCAACGTGATCGGCGGCATCATCATCGGCGTCGCCCAGCAGGGCATGAGCTTTGGCGACGCCGCCCGTACCTACACCATTCTGACGGTCGGCGACGGCCTGGTGACGCAGGTGCCGGCGCTGATCGTCTCCACCGCCGCGGGCCTCCTGGTGTCGAAGGCCGGCATCACCGGTGCGGCCGACAAGGCGCTGATGAAGCAGCTCTCGGGTTACCCGCAGGCGCTCGGCATGTCGGCCGGCGTGATGCTGGTGCTGGCGCTGTTGCCGGGCATCCCGATGCTGCCGTTCCTGGCGCTCGGCGGCGGCGCCGCGGCGCTGGCCTGGAAAGCGCGAAACCACAACAACGTCACCAAGGCTGCCGAGGCCGCCGCGGCCGCTGCGCCCGATCTCGCGGCGGCGGCCGCCAACGCCGCGGCCGAAGAGCCGATCGCCACCGCGCTCAAGATCGACGACCTCAAGATCGAGCTTGGCTATGCGCTGCTGCCGCTGGTCAACGGCCCTGACGGCACCGACCGCCTGACCGAGCAGATCAAGGCGTTGCGCCGCTCGCTCGCGATCGAAATGGGGTTTGTGATGCCCGCCGTGCGCATCCTCGACAACGTCCAGCTCGAGGCCAATACCTACGTCATCAAGATCAAGGAAGTGGACGCCGGCACCGGCAAAATCTGGCCGAACCAGTTCATGGTGATGGACCCCGCCGGCAACCAGGTCGGCGTGCCCGGCATCCACACCGTCGAGCCGACGTTCGGTCTGCCGGCCACCTGGGTCGATGCCGCACTGAAGGAAGAGGCCTCGCTGAAGGGCTACACGGTGGTCGATGCCGCGACCGTGCTGTCGACGCACCTCACCGAGCTGCTCAAGAACAACATGAGCGACTTGCTGTCCTATGGCGAGGTGCAGAAGCTCTTGAAGGACCTGCCGAAGGAACAGGGCGAACTGGTCAAGGACATCGTGCCGAGCCAGGTCACGGTGTCGGGCATCCAGCGCGTGCTGCAGCTTCTCCTGGCCGAGCGGATCTCGATCCGCGACCTCTCCACCATCCTCGAAGGCATCGCCGACGCGCTCGCCTTCTCGCGCAACCCCGCCACCATGGTCGAGCACGTCCGCGCCCGCCTCGCCCGCCAGATCTGCGCACAGAATACCACATACAACGGTTATCTGCCGCTGATCGCGCTGTCGGCGCGGTGGGAACAGGCGTTTGCGGAATCGATCGTGGGCCAGGGCGAAGAGCGCAGCCTCGCCATGCAGCCCTCAAAACTCTCGGAGTTCATGACCAGCGTTCGCAACGCCTTCGAGCAGGCAGCGCGCGAGGGCGAGGCGCCGGTGCTGGTCACCTCCGCTGCAATCCGCCCGTTCGTGCGCTCGCTGGTCGAGCGGTTCCGCTCGCAAACCACCGTGTTGTCGCAGGCGGAAATTCACCCGCGCGCGCGGCTGAAGACGGTCGGTAGCGTCTAGTTTGGCGGCGGGCGCGGCGCAAATCACCGGCGAAAATGGCGAAGCCTTTTCGCCACAGGCAACTGGTTTGTCGAAAATGGCCGATACGGCACCATTCGGCCTTGAGAAGCGGTGATCTCCCCATAAGCTATTACAGAAACTGAATATTTATTCATTTCCGGCGATCGCCGCAGGCGTTCCGATCGCGGCCGTTCAAGTCTTTTCACCGCCTTGTGATCGCTCCTTTGGAAACGGATCCCGGAGTCCTACGTTTCCTGACGCGAGACGTTGAACCAGCCTGCGGACGCATCCAACAAATCCGTTAGGCCGGAGTCGGCAGGAGACTTCCATGAACCATTCGATCTACAGCGCGGATCGCACGACCCATCTCAAGATCGTGGTCGTGGCCCTCGTGGCAGGTGTCGTGGTCGCCGGGTTCAGCATCTCCGCGCGCAACAGCTCGGATGAAGGTCTCACCCAGACCGCGAGCACGCGCGTGATGAAGGCCGGCAAGCCGGTGGCGATCACCAGTTCCGGTAACTCAGTCGTACGTTAACGGAGGAATCCGAAAACAGGAATTCACGGAATTCACGCGGCTCTTTACAGCCCCCCAAAGTCGCCACGTGGATATATAAGACCCCAACTACCCCCAAGTTGACTGCGAAAACGCCCGCTCCCCACGGGCGTTTTCTTTTTTGTTGGCGTGCTGCTCCGCCCCAGCAGGCGCTAGCGAGCAGCCGGTACCGTCTCGATCAGCTTGCCGCTAAAGACCGGCGCCGAGGTCGGCTGGCCGCTCGGCGAGCCGCCGGCCTGCTCGACCGTCACCGCAAAGAGAGCGGTGTTGATCGTACTGGCGTCGTAGGTGGCGAGCGCCGGGCGCGCGGTGAATTCGCTGCCGCCGATCACGCCGAGCGAGCGCGGTTGCGGCAGGCGGTCGGAAATCAGCCAGAGCTCAAAGCTCTTGCCCGGCTCGGCATCGGCCCCGACCTTGCGGACGGTGAAATTTTTCGTCGCCGCATCGACTGTCAAGATGAACGCGGGCGAACCGCCGTCACGCTGCAGCAGCGCGACATATTGCGCCGAGGGTGTCGGCTGTGGCGCCGGCGTCTTCACCTCGACGGTCTGGATGCGCGGCTTGGGCCGCAGCGCCTCCGGTAACAGTTCCGGCCGATAGACCTGCACCGCCAGCATCGCGATAAGTGATGCGGCAATTGCGGTGGCAAAGGAAGCCACATTGCGCCAGCGCTTCGCGCGGCCCGTCAACTGGATGACGTTCGAACTGTCCGCAACCGCATTGTCTGCCACGCCCGGCGCCGTGACGGCTGGCGGTGCCTCGGCCACCACGGGCTCGGCCGGAGGCGCAGGCTGCGGCGCCTGAGGCAGCGTCAGCGGCGCCTGCGCTTCCGTGGAACTTCCAATCGCGGCCTTGATGTTTTCCCACACGATCGGCCGCGGCTCGACCGAACCGACCATCTGGTTCAAGACGCCAAGGCGGTATTCCCAGGCGTGAACGAGCGCGCTGTATTCGGCATCGACGGCCATCATGGTCTCGACCTGCGCGCGCTCGTCGGCATCGAGGGTGCCGAGCGCATATTCCGCAGCGAGTGCGATATGGTCTTCGCTATAGGCCATCGTTCAAGACCCGGACCCTAGTCCGAGACACTCCCTTATCTCCATCATGCTGCGGCGCAGCCACGTCTTCACCGTATTCACCGGTGTCTCGAACTTGGCGGCGAGCTGTTCGCGGCTCCAGCCGTTGTAGTAGGCGAGCAGCACGAGCTTCTGCCGATCCGGCTCCAGGCGGCCGACGCATTCCAGCAACCGCTTCAACTCTTCTGTCATCTCGCGCCGCGCCAGCGGATCGGGCGACTCGGCCGCCACTTCCATGGCGGTCGGCTCCTCCTCGATCGAGCTTTCGCTCTTCTTGCGCACCACATCGATCGCCCGGTTGCGCGCGATCGACGCCATCCACGTGATCGGCGAAGCGAGCGCCGGGTTGAACTGTCCCGCGCTGTTCCAGATCTTGACGTAAGCCTCCTGAATGACCTCCTCCGCGAGGTCCTGACGCCGCAAGATACGGAGCACGACGCCGAAGAGTTTCGCGCGCGTGGCGGCGTAAAGGCGCTCAAAAGCGGCCTCATCCCCCTTCGCCACCGCGGCAATCAGCCAGACCAGCTCCGCTGGCGTCAGCATTCAACGACCCCCAAGATCGATCTCGGTCCTCCATCGCGTCGTACGCTGGAGCAATCGAGAAGTTTCGTAGCATACCCTGCGTCAAACTGGGCACCAAGTCGCCGATTCCGGGCAATCCGCCAAGAAAACCACCAAGAAAAAACCCGGGCCTTGTGGCCCGGGTTTTCGATTCCTTCGACCGATGAGTGTGAGAAGCGTCAGGCGACGCCAAGCCGGGCGCGCATCAGGCCGATACTGTCCATGTCGGCCTGTTCGCGGGCGCTCTCCTCGGCGCGCTCGCGCGCCTGGTCGCGCTCGTCGAGCAGTTCGACCTTTTTCAATTCCTCGAACGCCTCGCTCAACAGGCTTTTGGCATCCTCGAGCTGGATGCGCAGTTCGTCGGCGGAGCGGGTCAGGTTTTCCCGGCGCTGGATCGCGGCCTTGGCGTAGGTCGGATAGGCGAAGTGGGAGGGGTCGTTGATTCCGGCCCGCTCCTGCTCGGTCTGGATTTCGCGCTCGAGATCGACCGACATGCGCTGGAAGTCGGCGATCATGCCTTCGATCTGGGTAACCCTTCGGCGCTTCTCGTCGACCTGAAATTTCTTCAGGCGGATCAGCGTTTCTCGTGACTTCATCGACTCATACTCCCCAGAAGTCCCAATCTGAACGCGGGACGGAGCCGGCTCCCTCGGGGGACCCCACCGGCGTCATTAATCATGTGCCGGGGATGATGGCCTGACAAAGTTAGCGTTCCGTTTCCAAATTGGCGAGGATCTGCGCCAATTGGCGGTAGCCGTCATCAAGGCTCGAGTTTTCGTCCTTGGCCTGGCGCAGAAAGGCTTCCAGCGGCTCGTGCAACCGGATCGCCTCGTCGACCTCCGGGCTCGAGCCTGCCCGATAGGCGCCAAGCCGGATCAGTTCCTCCATGTCGGCGTAGGTCGCCATCACCTGGCGGCCCCGCATGATTATGGGAAGATAGTCGGGATTGGCCGATCTCGGCATGGTGCGCGAGACCGATTTGAGAATATTGATCGCGGGAAACCGTCCGCGCTCTGCAATCGAGCGCTGCATAACGATGTGACCGTCCAGAATGCCACGCACCGCATCCGCGATTGGTTCGTTGTGGTCGTCACCATCGACCAAGACCGTGAAAATGGCAGTGATGGTGCCGACGCCGGTGCCCGGCCCTGCCCGTTCCAAGAGTTTTGGCAGCTCCGTGAACACCGTCGGCGTATAGCCTTTCGCGGTCGGCGGCTCTCCGGCCGACAGCCCGATCTCG
The DNA here is from genome assembly GCF_036924575.1 of Bradyrhizobium sp. AZCC 1577. Classification (NCBI taxonomy): domain Bacteria; kingdom Pseudomonadati; phylum Pseudomonadota; class Alphaproteobacteria; order Hyphomicrobiales; family Nitrobacteraceae; genus Bradyrhizobium; species Bradyrhizobium sp. AZCC 1577. The sequence goes on along the minus strand of NZ_JAZHRQ010000001.1, from coordinate 2,175,717 downwards.
CGCTGCGCCATCGCAAAGCGCGTGACCGAATCCATCAGGCACAGCACGTCCTTGTCCTCGTCGCGGAAATATTCTGATATCGCCAGCGTCAGGTAGGCGGCCTGCCGCCGCATCAAGGCGGGCTCATCCGATGTCGCCACCACCACCACCGAGCGCGCCAGGCCTTCGTCGCCAAGATCCTCCTGCAGAAATTCCTGCACCTCGCGGCCGCGTTCCCCGATCAGGCCGATGACGGTGATATCGGCATCGACATTGCGCGCCAGCATCGACAGCAGCACCGATTTGCCGACACCGGAGCCGGCGAAGATGCCGAGCCGCTGGCCGCGGCAGCAGGTCAGGAACGTGTTGAGCGCCCGCACGCCGAGATCGAGCGGCGCCCCGACGCGCTTGCGCGAATGCGCCGGCGGCGGCGCATTGCGATAGGGCATGGGCGACGGGCCCTGCATCAGCGGCCCCTTGCCGTCGATCGGCTCCCCCATGGCGTTGATGACGCGGCCGAGCCAGGCCGGCGACGGCCGCACCTGGCTTGCCGCCGTCGCAATGACCGCGCGGCAACCACGCCGGACGCCGTCGAGTCCACCGAACGGCATCACGACAGCATTGCTGCCGGAAAAGCCGATTACCTCGGCCGGGATGAAGCGGCTTCCGCCGGTCTCGATGACGATGCGGGCGCCGACCGACATCGCATGAATGGGCCCTGCGATCTCGACCATCAGGCCGCGCACGCCCACAACGCGGCCATATATATTGACGCTGTCGATATCGCCGATCTGCTCCGCGAGCGCCTTCATTGCGAAAACCTTAAGTTTCCGCACTTTAAGAAACCGCGCTTAACCTCGTGTTTACCCGCATCATTAATCATTGCGTCACTGTCTTTGGTGACTGAAAGCGCTTGCCCGTCAGAAGAAGGGCTAAACGCGGGAGTCGGTTAGGCCCGCCTCTTAATCTGGAACCTGAGTGGGCACTATGGAGAAAAGCTGCTTCCGAGCAACATCTTAGGGCGATTCGTTAGAAATTGCACTTAAAGAGCTTGCGAACCGGAATCAGATTTTGTTAACCATGTGTCTGTCAGGATCCGAATCAGTTGTTAAAGGCGTTTTGAGTGCCGCAAGTGCGGCCGACCTGACGCCCGGAGCGGCGGACTAAAGGGGACTGGCATGCGCGTTTTGCTGATAGAAGATGACAGCGCCGTCGCGCAGTCGATCGAATTGATGCTGAAATCCGAGAGTTTCAACGTCTACACGACGGATCTCGGAGAAGAAGGCGTCGATCTAGGTAAGCTTTACGACTACGATATTATCCTTCTCGACCTCAACCTGCCCGACATGTCCGGCTACGACGTGCTCAAGCAGCTCCGGGTATCGAAAATCAAGACTCCCATTCTGATCCTCTCCGGCCTCGCCGGCATCGAGGACAAGGTCAAAGGTCTCGGCGTCGGTGCCGACGACTACATGACCAAACCGTTCCACAAGGACGAACTGGTTGCCCGCATCCACGCGATCGTGCGCCGTTCCAAGGGTCACGCCCAGTCGGTCATCCAGACCGGAGATCTCGTGGTCAATCTCGATACCAAGACGGTCGAGGTCGGTGGCCAGCGCGTGCACCTGACCGGCAAGGAATACCAGATGCTGGAGCTGCTCTCGCTCCGCAAGGGCACCACGCTCACCAAGGAAATGTTCCTCAACCACCTCTATGGCGGCATGGACGAGCCCGAGCTGAAGATCATCGACGTCTTCATCTGCAAGCTGCGCAAGAAGCTCGCGAACGCCTCCGAAGGCCGCAACTTCATCGAAACCGTGTGGGGCCGCGGCTACGTGCTGCGCGAGCCGCACGAGGCAGACGAGCGCATCCCCGCCTGATCAGGGCTTACGGCGAGCCGCAAGGCTCACTCCTCCCGGCTGGACCCCGCCCGAAATGGCGGGGTTTTTGTTTGGGCCACTGCCACGCGACAAATTAGCTTCCCTGGATTGAAACCCGCTTCGCGGTGTCTCGTACTTGACGGAGTTGTCCGCAAACGAGGGGAAGTCATGAAAAACGTCAGGCTGGCTGCCGCTGTCGCGCTCGGATCGGCATCGGGCGCACTCATCGGCTATTCGGCGCTCGCCGGCGGCGACAAGGTCGCCTTCCCGGAGAATTTCGACAAGGGCACGCTCTACGCCACGGTCGATCGCTACGACAACAAGCAGTATCGCGAGCTCTATGCGACGCCGGCAGCCGTCGATGCGGTACGCAAGGGGCAGCCGATCCCGAGCGGCACGGTGCTGACGCTGGTGCAGTACAAGGCGCAGCTCGATGCGGCCGGCGAGCCTCTCAAGGATGCCAACGGTCGTTTCCAGAAGGGCGACCTCGTTGCTTACACGGTGATGGAAAAGCGCGACGGCTGGGGCACCGAGTACAAGGACGACATTCGGAACGGCGAATGGGAGTATCAGGCGTTTGGCCCGGACAAGAAAGTCAACGACAAGGCCAATTTGACGGCCTGCCTCACCTGCCACAAACCGCATGCCGGGCAGGATTTCGTTATCTCGCTGGCAGGCCTGAAGGGTACGCCTGAAGGCGCCATGGCAAAGCCTGCGCCGGGGCCCGGCGTGGTCTCAATCTCCGACTTCAAGTTCGGGCCAGAGACCGTCGTCGTCAGCAAGGGCCAGACCATCACCTGGCACAACACTGACTCCTCGCCGCACCAGGTCACGATCACCGGCCCCAAGGCGCAGCGCTCGTCAATCGCGCTGAAAGGCCAGACCACCCAACTCACCCTCACTGACGCCGGAATCTACGATTACATCTGCGGCCTGCACCCGGCCATGAAGGGCAAGATCGAGGTCAAGGAGTAGTCGGCTGAATCAAGGCCGCCATGGAAGTTTTGCGAACCCCGCCCGAAATGGCGGGGTTTTTGTTTGGGATTGAACCGCCTGCCCCGATGCGTCGACTGACAGATCGTGCGAACCTGCCGGAACGCACGAGTTGGGGCGAAATTCAATGATCCTGCAATCCCTCGCCGGGCTGCCGGCGTTTCTGGTGTATTTCTGCACGGCGATCGTTGCCGTGGTTGCCTACCTCTTCGTCTATACCCGCATCACCGCGCACAACGAGTTCGATCTGATCCGCGCCAATGAGCCGGCCGCCGCGATTGCGCTGGGCCTGAGCCTGCTCGGCTTCGTGCTGCCGCTGGTCAGCGCCATCACCCATTCGGCCAATGTCTGGGATTGCCTGATCTGGGCCGCGATCGCGCTGATCGTGCAGATCATCGTCTATTACCTCGTCAGGGTTCCGGTGCCGAACCTGTCGAAGCGGATCGCATCGGGCGAACTCGCCGCCGCGATCTGGCTCGGGCTGTCCTCGCTGGCCGCCGGCGCGATCAACGCCGCTTGCATGACCTACTGACCATGGCGAACAATTCAGAGCCTGAATTCGGCAAGCGCAAACCGGTCTCGGTGCCGGCGGCGCCGCGTCCCGTTCCGCCGCCGGCCAAGCGTTCGGGCCATGTCGCACTCCTGCTCATGGGCACGTTTGCCGTCGGCGCCACCGCCTACACGCTGATGCCGAGCCGCACTTGCGAGCAACCAAACCCGCACTTGGCATCGCCGACGCAAAACACCGCCGAGTGCTCCTCCCACAGCTCTTCCTCGGGCCATGGCGGCGGCTCCGGCGGCGGCTCGTCGCGCAGCGGTTACTATAGCAGCGACTACTCCTCCTCGAGCCATTCCTCCTCCGATTCCGGCTCGCATTCGGTGCAGCGCGGCGGCTTCGGCTCGTTCGGGCATGCCATCGGCTTTTCAGGCGGTTGAATTTCATGCAACGGATCGTCTGCCCCGAACGTGACGACTGGCGTGCCACCGCCGAAGGCGTCGGGTTTACTTTTCACACCATCAATGGCGAACGCTATTGGGATGAACGGGCCTATTACGCGTTCACGCTGCAGGAAATCGAACGGCGGATCGAGGCGCCCACCGCCGAGATCGATGCGATGTGCCTTGAGCTGGTCGGCCGCGTGATCAACGACGAAAAGTATTTGCGCCGATTGAAAATACCCGAAGCGTTCTGGCCGCTGATTTCCGAGAGCTGGCGCCGCCGTGACGCCAGCCTCTACGGCCGGCTGGACCTGAGCTACGACGGCTGGAGCCCGGCGAAACTGCTGGAATACAATGCCGATACGCCGACCTCGATTTTCGAAGCAGCGGTTTTTCAGTGGACCTGGCTCGAACAGGCGATGGAGCGCAACATCATCCCGAAACGCGCCGACCAGTTCAATTCAATCCACGAGCGCCTGATCGACGCCTGGAAGAAACATGGCGGCGCCAAGCATCTTCATCTCACAGGAATGACCGACAATGCCGAGGATGCCGGTACGCTGGCCTATCTGCAGGACACTGCGAGCCAAGCCGGATTGAAGACGACATTGATGGACATCAAGGAAATCGGGTTGGATGGCAATGGCCGCTTCGTCGATCTCGACGACCGCGCCATCGAACTCGCCTTCAAGCTCTATCCCTGGGAATGGATGTTCCGCGACACGTTCGGCGAAAAACTCGCAACCGCGCCGACCCGCTGGATCGAACCACCATGGAAGGCGATCCTCTCCAACAAGGGCATCCTTCCCCTGCTGTGGGGGATGTTTCCGAAGCATCCCAATTTGCTGCCGGCCTATTTCGAGGACGATCCGAAGGCGGCCATGCTCGGCTCCTCGTTCGTGCGCAAGCCGCTCTATTCGCGTGAAGGCGCCAATGTTGCGCTCGTCAGCGCCGGCACCACGCTGGCGGAGCAGCAGGGCCCCTATGGCGCGGAAGGATTCATCCGGCAGGCTTTCGCACCGCTGCCGAGCTTCACCGACCTATACCCGGTGCTCGGAAGCTGGCTGGTCGATCACACGCCATGCGGCCTGTCGATCCGCGAGGACGAGAACCCGATCACCGGCAACGCGTCGCGTTTTCTGCCGCACGCGATCTTGTAGCGCGGCAGCAGAGGCGGTGTGTCGCGCTCCCTCGCCCCGCTCTTCGCGGGGTCGAGACGACCGAAGCTCGCTCTTAGAGGGTTGGTGGGGTGAGGGTGAGGTCGCGTCCCTCGTTGAAGGGGGCACGCCTAATGGGGTTCGATTTTTAACCTTTAGACTAACAGACATCACTAAATGATGCCGTTATTGAGTCAGCGCTCGCTGGGGGATCGAATCCGAAACAATGCGAATTAGATCAGCCGTGATTTCAACTTGTGCTTGGCAATATACGAATTGCAACGCGGTCATTTCTGATAGCTCACTCGCGAGCGCAAGCTTTCGAGCGTAATCTAACTTCACGGCCACAACCCGCTTTAGAAGAGCGATTGTTTCCTTGGAAGCTGGTGCAGCCGACTTTGTCCCGGCGTCGAAAAAGAACGCAAAAGCCTTTTCAGCGTTATCGAGGCCAGTGGCGACCAGGGGGCGAAGTTCTGTCGGTACATCGAGTCCGGTTTCCATCACCGGCTCTCGGACCAATCAATCGGGTTGAACCTAAGAGCGTGCCCGACGCGGAAAAACACTCCCACCGGCATTTGGGTAGCACACACTTCAGGAACCGGAAGCTGGCGCACCAGCGGCTTTAAGCTGCTCCAGCAATCCAGGCACTTCGGCTGGTGGTACCGGTTTGCTGAGCAGGTATCCCTGAACTTCGATACAGCCCTCCTGGTTAAGGCAGCGCATTTGCTCTTCCGTCTCGACTCCCTCGGCGGTTGTCGTGATGCCGAAGCTCACACCCAGCCCGGCGATCGCCCGAACGATTGCCAGGCTACCCTCATCAACGAGCACATCCCGGACGAAGGATTGATCTATCTTGATCTTGTCAAAGGGAAAGCTGCGCAGGTAACCGATGCTAGAATAGCCCGTGCCAAAATCGTCCATGGATATCCGGACGCCCAGTGCGCGCAAATGGTTCAAGATCCCGATGTTTCTTTCGGATTTTTCGAGCAACACCGATTCCGTGATTTCCAACTCGAGGCGGTTTGCTGGCAGTCCCGACGAAGCCAACGCGCTCATGACGGTTGAAACAAGGTTCCCCTTGGCGAACTGCAAAGGAGACAGATTGACCGAGAGGTTGATTTCGTCCGGCCAGTGGACCGCCTCCATACATGCTTGTCTCAACGCCCACTCGCCCAGCGGCAGGATCAGGCCCATTTCCTCGGCGACCGGAATGAATTCCGACGGCGCCACCGAGCCCCGCTCGGGATGATGCCAGCGCATCAACGCTTCAAAGGCGGTTACCTTCTTGGTCTGCAGGTTAACCAGCGGTTGATAGAACAGGCTGAAGTCGCCCTGGGCCAACGCGTTGCGCATATCCCGCTCCAGCGACCGCCTGGTCTGGACGATGGCATCCATCTGCGGATCGAACATGCGAAATGTGCCGCGACCGCCGGACTTCGCGCTGTACATCGCGAGATCCGCGCATTTAAGGACGGTTTCCGCATTCATTTCACCAGGATGCACAATCGCAATTCCGACGCTCGCGCCCACAGTCACGTCGTTTCCCTCGATAGTCTGCGGATGAGCCGCGACCTCGATGACTCGCTCCGCAAGAGCGAGCGACGCTGATGGTTGGATACCCGATATCTGCAGGATCGCGAACTCGTCGCCGCCAAGCCGCGCAATGCGGTCCGTTGGCGGCAGCAGATCGCGAAGCTTGGCAGAAAGGGACTTCAGAAGCAGATCGCCGACCGAGTGGCCCCCGGTGTCGTTGACCGCCTTGAATCCATCGAGATCTACGAACAGGACCGCAAGCGGATGCGGTGTCACCGTTTCGTCTGTAAGCGCCTGCTCGAGTTGTTCCTTGAACAGCATCCGATTGCCGAGCCCCGTCAGCGAATCATGATAAGCTAGATATTGGGATCTCGCCTGCAGTTCCTCACGATCCGCGATCTCTTCCTTGAGCCTTTGATTGGCGTCGGCGAGGCGCTTGGTGCGCTCTTCCACGCGCGCCTCCAATGCTTCATTTGTCCTGCGAAGCTGCTCATTCGCAAGCTCCACCTGCTGCTCGGCGCGCCTGCGGCTGATCTGCGTATTAACCCGCGCCAATGCGACCGAAAAATCCACCGGCTTCGTGACGTAGTCATTGGCGCCGCACTCGAGGGCGTCGACAATGTTGGTGCTTTCCGACTTGGCGGTAACCATGATGACGGGAAGTGCGGACGCCGATTTTCGATCGCGGATCCGCTTCAAGGTTTCTATGCCGTCAATTCCAGGCATCATGACGTCGAGAAGGACGAGATCGAACGTCTCTCTCTCGATCAGTTCGATGGCGGCAAGCCCGGATTCCGCCTCCGTGACGGCAAAGCCGCGCCGTTCAAAGCGCCGCGAAAGGATCGCGCGATTGTCGCTGATGTCGTCGACAATCAGCAAATGGGGACGCACCTCAGCATCGCTGGCGGTGGTACTCGTGGACTCCTGTGACGCAAAGTCCTCGAGACGAGTTACATTTGTGTTCTGGATGGACATCTTTACACCGCCGATGAACTGGCGACCGCAAACGCGGGCATGATGGACGGTTCATCGGCCGGCTGCTGCTCGGTCATCCAGGCCAGCACACGTATGGTGAAGCAGGATCCTCGTCCAGGCTCGCTGGTTGCCGAGATGCCTCCGCCCATCAGCGCACAAAGCTTCTGGCTTAGCGCAAGACCGAGTCCCGTTCCGCCATACTTGCTGGATGTCGCTTGGCTCGCCTGACCAAAATTCTGGAAGAGTCTCCCGATTTCGGACTCGCTGATGCCTATTCCGGTGTCCTGAACCTGGATCTCGATCCAGTCGCCCGCCTGATGCTTGCGGCGCTGCGCCGAGAGGACGATCGTGCCCGCTTCCGTGAACTTCGCGGCATTGCTCAACAGATTGAGCGCGGCCTGTCGCAGCTTGGTCTGGTCCGTCGACACGATGCCCAGGTTGGATGGGCACCTGACGACAAGCTTGTTCTTCTTTTCGGCCACCGTCGGCTGAACCGTGGCGACAACCTCGCGAACCATGTCATTCAGATCGAACTGTTCGATCTTCAGCTCGACATGGTTGGACTCGATCTTCGACAGATCGAGAACGTCGGTCACCAACGACAGCAGATGCTTTCCTGCTGAATTGATCCGTTCGAGATCCGGCTTCTTTCGGCTGTTCTTGCCCTCGAATTCCACACCCTCGAGCAAAATCTCGCTGAATCCGATCACGGCATTCAGCGGCGTTCGAAGCTCGTGGCTCATCTTGGCCAGGAAGATCGACTTCGCGCGGTTCGCCTCATCGGCCCTGTCCTTGGCTTCGCGCAGGCGCACCGCCGTCTCCCGATGCCGTTCGGCTTCGCGCTCGAGCTCGGATCCCACGGTGATCATGTTGGCGTAGTAGATCGCCATCCACGACATGTAGATCGTGGCGGAGAGGATCGAGATCCAGCCGACCGTCGAAAGTTGTTCGTGCGACAGTAGCGTCGGAAAACCCCACAGCAGGTAGGCAAGAATGAAGCCAAGAATGTTGAACGTGAACAGGCCGACAACGAGGATTGGCCGTTCCGACAGATAGAAGAAGCCAAGCAGCAGGCTGACGATCAACCACGGCAGAAATGGCGAGCTGACGCCGCCGTAGAAGTAGGCGCCGAACAACGAGGTAAAAGCAAGCAACTCAACGGAGATCAGCGCCGATAGCTGCAGGTTGCCGCTCGTCTTGTAGACGAACGGAAGAGTCCAGAACAGCCAGATGCAAGTGATGACGGTCCAGCAGGCAACGCCCTGGTGCGGGTCGCTGAGATAGAGAAACAGACTGATGGACTGCGAAAGTGCAGGCCCGAACAGATGAGTGAATATGAAGTTCTGCGCGAGTTCCCGCTCGGAGCGCTCGAGCTTGGCCTCCGCCGGAACAAACCAATCAATAAACTTAACGACTTCTTGCCAAACGGGCATATTGAGCCCCCACTGAAGTTTTATGGCAGGCAAGCTAGCGCACCGCCTTTTAAGAATCGGTTTAGTCGGGGGTGACTGTCGATTAACGCGGTTTTAAGCGAGCTGTGAAACTGTTAGCTGCCGGAAACTGTACTTATTTTTACTTGCAAAGTCGCAAGGGCAACGGATCGGAATATCGGAACACTAACTCGCAGGAAGCGGGCCCAATTTCATGAACGCCAAGTTTGCAACGGCACTTGCTGCCCTCGACAATCTGGTCAATTACTTCATTCCGCCTAGCATCGCCTCCGACCGCGATACGAGAAACCGTGCTCACGTGTTTCTTGTCAGTCACATCCTGGGTCCGTTCATCGGAAACGTCGTCCCGATTTCGATCTATCTGCTAGATCCTGCGCCCGGATATGACGTGGCGGTGTTGGCGGCGTCGATCACGTTGTTCTGGGTATTTCCGTTCATTCTGCGCGCCGGCGCGCCCTACGACACGCTTGCGCTCGTCTCGATCGAGAACCTGATCTTCTGCATTCTCTGGAGCTGCTTCTTCTATGGCGGCGTGACCTCCCCCACGCTTGCCTGGGTACTCGTCATACCGTTACTGGCATTTTTCTATCTGGGCTCGTCGAGCAAGCTGCGCCTGATCGTAATGATCATGTTCGTTGCCAACGTGGCGGTATTCACCTTCTTCTACTCGCGTGGGTTCGAAATCAACAGCAAGCTGCCGGTTGCTGCGATGCAGGGGCTTGGTCTCGTCTCGACGACGGCGGCGTCGATCTATGTGGCGATGATGGCGCTCTATTATGCGAAGATCCAGGCCTCGCAGGGCGAGCTAGAAAGTGAGATGCGGCAGCACATGGCGACGGCATCGGCGTTGCGTGCGGCTACCGAGGAAGCCGAGCGCGCGGGAGCCGCGAAATCCGAATTTCTGGCCAAGATGAGTCACGAGCTGCGCACACCGCTCAACGCAGTGATCGGCTACAGCCAGATGCTGCTCGAAGACGCCGAGATAGAAGGCGACAGGGAGGGCATCGCTGACCTGACCAAGATACACACGGCCGGACAGCACCTGCTGAAGCTCGTCAACGAGGTGCTCGATCTTTCCAAGATCGAAGCAGGAAAAATGGAGCTGCATCTGGAAGAAATAGATTTCAGCGAATTGCTTCGGTATGTTGCCGAGCGGGCGAGGACCGCAGTTGAGGCAAACGGAAGCGAGTTCGCATGTTCGATCTCCCCCGATCTGGGGACCGCGCTCTGCGATGCTGGAAGGTTTCGCAATTTGGTTGGGCAGCTGACTGATAACGCAGCGAAATTCACCCACAACGGTAGGGTAGAAATCGCCGCGCGACGCCTCAAGAGCGTGGCGGGCGATCAACTCATCGTTGACGTCATCGATACGGGAATCGGTATCGCATCGGATCAAATGCCGAATCTCTTCGAGAAATTCACTGTCGCCGACGACTCCAGCACCAGCAAGTATGGCGGTACGGGACTTGGATTGGCGCTCAGCCAAAGGCTCTGCAAGTTGATGGGCGGCCGGATCTCCGTGGAAAGCGAACCCGGAAAGGGCAGCCGCTTCACCATCCGAATGCCACTCGTCGAAGGTCGGCGGAAAACCGACCGCTACGCCGCGGCCACGCTCGTTCCCGACGTCACCGATACTGCTCTGCCTGCTCCCGCCGGAATTGCCAATGCATAGAATTCTGCTTGTTGAAGACAATGAGATGAACAGGGACATGCTTACGCGCCGTCTCGAGCGCAACGGCTTTTCTGTCTGCTCCGCTTGCGACGGTCCGACGGGCGTGGATATGGCAGCGAGCGAATTGCCCGATCTGATCCTGATGGATGTAGCGCTCGGCGAAATGGACGGTTGGGAAGCAACACAGCGGATCAAGGCCAATCCGGCAACATCGGCCATTCCCATCATTGCACTGACAGCCCATGCGCTTGCCAGCGATCGCGACAAGAGCGTCGAAGTCGGATGCTCCGATTTTGATACGAAGCCTGTCGACATGCAGCGGCTGCTCGGCAAGATGCGGTCGCATCTGCCTTCGGTCGCTCGCGAGAGTCCGGCGGCCTAGGCCCACGCCGTCGAACTTCAGCGCGGTCAGTATTTCGCGACCACGGGGCCACCAAACCTGTAGTTCACGCGGGCCGTGACGAGATCAACATCCTGACGGGTGGCAACCGTGCCGGCGTAAGCACCAGCCGGGCTGGTAAAGTCAAACGTACGATCCTGCATGAACAGATGATCGTACTCCACACCGACCGACCAGTTCGAAGCGAAGCCGAATTCGAGGCCGACGCCTACCGCGGCTCCCCATCGCGTGTCGTTCGCAGCGCCGAGAACGATGCCGGTCGCATTGTCGGTGTAGCGGAAGCGGCTATCGGTGACGGCGCCGCCGCCCTTGACGTAAAACAGTGTATTTTCGACGGCCCAGCCGATCTGGCCGGTGAACAGGCCGAACGCTTCGATCCGTGACCGGTTGGTCGTGGCAGGGAACGGCGGGCTGATCTTGCTGCCGTTGAGGTCAGCCCAGTTACCCTGCGCTTCCAGACCAAAGACTGCGGCGCCTGCCTGCCAGCGATAGCCGATCTGGCCGCCGGCTACGGCGCCTGTCGCATCGTGGCAGCCTTCGGGGCCGAGCAGCGCAGGGGGTACCGGCGTGGGCGGAACAAGATCCCAGCAGTTGCGACTCGAGCCCCAGCCGCCGTTCGCGCCGATATAAAAGCCGGTCCATGAGAATACCGGAACAGGCGGGATGGGCGGGGCCGCCTTCACAGGCAGTCGCAAATCCGCAGCGAATGCGGGCGCGGAAAGCGCACAGACAACCATCGCTGCCGCCGCGACCCGGCTTGAAATTTTGTGGAATGGCTGGCCTTTCAGGACGCCGATCATGAATTCCTCGCTTGCTCCGGATGGGCCTTGAAACGTGAAAGACACATTGCGCCATCTATGGTTAACGCCGCCTTTACGCGCGCGGGCGCCCAAGACCCCCGCGGCCCTTCCTGGCGTCCGCCATGACTTTCTGTGCAGCTCTTAAGGTACAGAAAACCAAACACAAATTTCGCCGGAAAAGGCCGGAAAACTTCCCAATATCCAACCAGGAATTAATCTCGTCCCGGGCATACAGAATAACCAAAAAATGCGAGTTCGGGATGGCTTCAAACGATTCATACACCGGTATTGCGCCGGCCGTCTTGACGGGCAGCATGAGGGACTTCCGCGTCCCCGGTGGGGCAGACCTTTTGGGACGCACCGAAGGTTTCTTCCGCTGGCAGGATCTGCGCCGGCATCACGGCCTCTGGCCCTTCTCTCGTGCCACGGAGGACGGTCCCAAGACCGTTTGCTCTGCTCAGGACGACCGGGGCAACAGGATGCTCGGCGTAAACTTTGCTTCGCAGGACTATCTCAGCCTGGCATCGCATCCGGCCATCAAGGCAACGGCGATCGAGACTATCGAGCGCTGTGGGGTACATAGCGCTGGCTCTCCTGCGCTTGTCGGCAACACTTCGTACTCGGTAGCGCTCGAGCGCAAGATCGCCGAATTCCTGGCGATGGACCACGTCGTGTTGTACCCGACAGGTTGGGCCGCGGGCTTCGGCGTCGTGAAGGGCCTCGTCAGGTCGGCCGACCATATCGTGATGGACATGCTGGCACACTCCTGCCTGCAGGAGGGCGCTCACGCCGCAAGCACCAACCTTCATCTGTTCCGGCACCTCGACAACGAATATTGCCGGAACATCCTCGCGAAAATCCGAGCCAAGGACAAAGAGAACGGAATCCTCGTGATCACGGAGGGATTGTTCTCGATGGACTCTGACACCCCCGATCTCGCTGTCCTGCAAGCTCTCTGCCACGAATTCAATGCGACTCTTGTCGTCGACGTCGCACATGATCTTGGCTGCTTGGGCGAGGACGGCCGCGGCCACATCGGCTTGCAGAACATGCTCGGCAAGGTCGACATAGTGATGGGGAGCTTTTCCAAGACGTTTGCGTCAAACGGCGGGTTCGTCGCCTGCAAGAGCCGAGCGGTGCAGGAATATCTACGCTTTTACAGCGCCCCTGCCACTTTCTCCAATGCCCTTTCGCCGGCGCAGGCCGCGACGATCCTGAAGGCATTCGAGATCGTCGCTTCCGCCGAAGGGCACGCGCTACGGCGCAAGATGCTCGCCAACGTCCTGTCGCTTCGTCGCGAGTTGAAGCAGGCCGGCCTCGACTATTATGGCGACCCATCCGCGATCGTTTGCGTCAAAATGGGTTCGGAAGGCCTTGCACGTCTTGTTTCAAGACGCCTTATCGAACTCGGATTGGTCGCCAACCTAGTGGAATTTCCCGCCGTTCCCAAGGGCGCGGCCCGAATTCGCATGCAGGTGATGGCCAATCACTCCGAGGAAAACATCGCCTACGCTGTGCGAATACTGGCCACTGCAAAGGCGGAAGCGGAACTGGAACTCGATGAGCTGCGGCGGATCAAACCCGTAAAGGGCGTCGCAGCTTGATGCCGCGGCCCCCTGTCGAATGGCGAGTACGCCGTCACTCGCGCTGAGAAGATCGAAGTACTGTTTGCACACCTGAAGATCCTCCGCCTCGACCGGCTGAGGCTGAGAGGCCCCTACGGAGGGGCTCTACCCGCGAAATCCAATGACAACCGGAGCGCGCCGAGCGACCCCTCACCCGGCGCTACGCGCCGACCTCTCCCCGCGAAGAGCGGGGCGAGGTAAAGAAGATCAGCCCGCCGCGGCAACCGCCCGCAGGGTTTGCGGCACCAGGGTCGACGCCCCCACCCGTATCACCGGTGCGATGTTCGGACGATAAAGTCCGCGTCGCTCCGGATAGGGCTTGAAGCTGTTGGTGATGCCGACCACGGATTCGGCAGCGCCCAGCGCCAGCACGCCATCGGGCTCCAGCATCCGGGAGAGCCGCTCGAAGATGTTAAACTTGGTATTCTGATCGAAATAGATCAGCACGTTGCGGCAGAAAATGACGTCGAACACGCCGAGATGGGAGAAGTCCTGCAGCAAATTGAGCTGACGGTGCTGCACCATGCCGCGGATCTCGGCATTGATCTGCCAGAGTTCGCCGTTCTGGGTGAAATACTTCACCAGCAACCCAATCGGCAATCCGCGCTGCACCTCGAACTGGCTGAAGATACCGGCCTTCGATTTTTCCAGCACCGCCTGCGACAGGTCGGTCGCGACGATCTCGGTACGCCAACCGGACAGCAGGGGTCCCGCCTCCTTCAGGCACATCGCGATCGAATACGGTTCCTGCCCGGTGGACGAAGCCGCGCACCAGATGCGCAACGACCGGCGGGCCGCGCGCGCCTGCACCAGCGCCGGAATGACCCCTTCCCGCAAATGATCGAACGGAATCTTGTCGCGGAAGAAAAACGTCTCGTTGGTGGTCATCGCCTCGACCACCTCTGCCGTCAGCGTGTTGGCCCCGCCCTTCATCTTCTCGACGAGTTGGGAAATGCCCGGCAGGCTGGACTTGCGGGCCAACGGCAGCAGCCGGCTTTCGACCAGATATTGCTTGTCGGCCGAAAGATCGAGCCCGGAGCGCTCTTTCAGAAGCTTACGCAGATACTCATAGTCTGAAGGCGTCACGAACGATCTCCCGAAAACAACCGAACCAGTTTTGGCGCGATCTGATTGAGCGGCAGAACCGCCGCGCAAATACCTGCATTGGCGGCCGCGCCCGGCATGCCCCACACCACGCTGGTCGCTTCGTCCTGGGCAATCACGCTGCCGCCGGCGGCGACGATCTCCTTGCCGCCACGCATGCCGTCGGAGCCCATGCCGGTCAGAATCACCGACATGATGCCGCCCTGCCAGACGTCGATGGCGGAGTTGAACAGCGGGTCCACCGCAGGCTTGCAGAAATTCACCGGCGGCCCGTCGTCGAGCGCGATCGTGGCGTCCGCGCCATGGCGCACGACGCGCATGTGGCGGCCGCCCGGCGCAAGATAGATCCGGCCGGGCTTGACGATCTCGCCGTCAACGGCCTCATGCGCCGTCCGGCGGCTCGCACGTGCCAGATGCTCGGCGAGAATTGTGGTGAAGGTTGGCGGCATGTGCTGGGTGATCAGCACCGGAAAACGATCGATCACCGGGCCGATGTCGGCGACCAGCGCCATCAGCGCCTGCGGGCCGCCGGTCGACGAGCCGATCAGAAGCACACGCGGCGCCAGCATGCTGAAGGGCCGGCGCGCCAGTGGCAGTTGCGCAACCGGTGCGGCGACCGGATGAACGGATACCTCGCGCACCCGCTCGGCTGGTGCCGGAGCCGGGCTCGCGCCCGGCGACGCACGGCGGCGGGCCCTGGCGCCCAGATGGCGAATCTTCTGGATCAGATCGTGGTGGAACGTCTCGGCAGCGGTGGCCTCGCGCGTGCTCTCCGGCTTTGGAATGTAGTCGGCGGCGCCGAGCGAGAGCGCCTTGAAGCTGATCTCCGCATTGCGGCGGGTCAACGTCGACGCCATGATGATGACGAGGTCGCGCTTTTTCGCAAGCAGCTGGGGCAGCGCCGAAATGCCGTCGAGCTCCGGCATTTCGATATCGAGCACGGCGACATCGGGTTTGATGCGATCGATCTGGTTGACGGCGTCGAGGCCGGTGCGCAGGGAGGCGGAGACCTCCATGTCCGGCTCGGCGCCGATCCAGCGCGAGATCATCCCGCGGATCACCACGGAGTCGTCGACCACCATCACGCGCAGCTTGTCTTGCCTTGTCGAGATTGGCGGCGGAGACTTCGTTAACGCAACACTCATTACTTCACCCGACCCAACTCAAGCGGCACACTTGCAAAACCAACGCCGATGGCCGTCGAGCCGCCGGGATCACATAGAGATCAGATCAAGCCGACTTCCTGGAACTTCGCGGTGACGATGTCCTTGTCGAACGGCTTCATGATGTACTCGTTGGCGCCGGCATGCAGCGCACGCGCAATGTGTGCGACGTCGTTTTCGGTAGTGCAGAACACCACCTTGGGCGCGTCCCCGCCGGGCATGCGGCGCAGATTGCCGAGGAATTCGTAGCCGTCCATGACCGGCATGTTCCAGTCGAGCAGAACCGCCTCGGGCATCGCGCGCTTGCAGACTTCAAGCGCCTTCTCGCCGTCCTCGGCCTCGACGATCTGAAAGTCGAGACCTTCGAGGATACGTCGCGCGACCTTTCGGATGACGCTCGAGTCATCAACGACCAGACATGTTTTCATTTTAGGCCTCCACTTACATCAATTCCCAAGAGGGATGTTTCCGTACCGGGTTGGATTTTCATGCCGCCATCAGGTCAGGCATGATTTCGAGAACGCGATCGACGTCGAGGACGACCATGAGCTGGCCGTCGAGGCGGTGCACGCCGCCGGCGAGCTTGGCGAAGCGGGGGTCGAGGTTGACGGGGTTTTCCTCGCGGCCATTGTCGGGCAGCCGCAGCACCTCGCCGATCTGGTCGATCAACAGGCCGTAGGACTCGCCGCGCAAGTCGACGCCGACCGCCATCGGCGGCTTGCCGTCGTCGTTCTTCGGCAAGCCGAGCCGGGCGCGCATGTCGACCACGGTGACGATGCGGCCGCGCAGGTTGAGCACGCCGGCGATCTCGGCGGAGGACAGCGGCACCCGCGTCAGCCGTTCCGGCATGAACACGTCCTGGACGCGGGAGATCGGCAGGCCGAACAATTGCCCGCCGATCACGGCGGTGACGTATTCGGCCACGGTGCCCTCGATGGTCTCGGTCTTGGTTGTCATGGTCTGTTACCGTTCTCTCGTTTTGAGCATGATCATTTCGGAAAACCGGTTCCCACTTTTCCGGATCATGCTCTAGGCCGCGCGCCGGGTCTCGGCGGTCTGTTCCTTCAGCGCCGCGATCAGGCCGGGGCGGTCGAACTTGGCGACGTAGTCGTGGAAGCCGGCCTGCCGGCCGCGCTCGATCGCCGCCGGCGACACCAGCGAGGACAGCGCGATGATCGGCAGCGTGCCCAGATTGTTGTCGGCGCGGATGACTTCCGCGAACTCGAAGCCGTTCATGTCGGGCATCTCGATGTCGGTCAGCACCACGTCGAAGGTCTGGCCCGAGCGCAGCGCCGAGAGCCCCTCCTGGGCGTTGACGGCGACCCGCACCTTGTAGCCGGCGGCTTTCAAGACCGGCGCCAGCATGTTGCGGAAGAAGGCGGAGTCGTCGACCAGCAGCACCGATTGCGCGGTCGAGGAGGCCCGCATCTCCTTGCGCGAGAACCAGTCGGCAAACGCCATCGGCAGGAAGTGGCCGACGTCGATCACCTCGGTGGCCTGGCCCTTGATCACGGCGGAACCCAGAATGCCGTCCTGCTGGCCGGCGACCTCGATGTGCAGCCGCTCCTCGACGATGTCGATGATCTCGTCGACCACGAGCCCCATCGAGCGGCCGTCGTCGGCGAACACCAGGATCGGCTGCGAGCCGGTGCTCTGGACCGTGACGCCGGCCATCTGCACCAGCGGCATGAGCTGGTCGCGGTACTGCACCATGTAGCGGCCGTTGGAGAGCTCGATCTTGTCGGTGGCGATCTCTTCCAGCCGGGTGACGAGGCCGAGCGGCACCGCCTTGGGCTGCGAGGAGCCGGCGCGGAACACGAGCAGCGAGGTGAGCTGCTCGCCGGACATGGCATGCGCCGCGGAGGCGTCGTCGGCCATCTCATGGGCCGAGGCGCCGGAGGCGCCGAGCGCCTTGGCAATGCCGTTGGGGTCGATGATCATGATCACGGCGCCATCGCCCAAAATGGTGTTGCCGGAGAACATGTCGATGTGCCGCAGCTTGGTCGACATCGGCTTGACCACGATTTCTTCGGTGTGGAACACGCCGTCGACCACGATGCCGAAGGTCTGGCTGCCGACCTGCGTCACCACGATGAAGCCGTTCTCGGGGTCGCTGGACGAGCCGTCGTCGATCTTCAGCAGCTTCTTCAGGTGCATCAGCGGCAACAGCTTGTTGCGCAACCGCAAGACCGCGGTGTCCTTGATGCGCTCGATGCGGTGTTCGGAGTTGGCGCGGGCGCGCACCAGCTCGACCACCGACAATTGCGGGATCGCAAAGCGGTCGCCGGCGGCTTCCACGATCAGGGCCGAGACGATCGCCAGGGTCAGCGGGATCTTGATGGTGACGGAAGAACCTTCGCCGGCCACGCTCTTGATGTCGATGGTGCCGCCGATCTGGTCGATATTGGTGCGCACCACGTCCATGCCCACCCCGCGGCCGGAGACCGAGGTGACGGCGGCGGCGGTGGAGAAGCCCGGCGCGAAGATGAACTTGTGGATCTGGGCTTCGGTCATCTTCTCCAGTTCGGCCTCGGTGACGAGACCGTTCTGCAGCGCTTTGGCCTTGATCCGCTCGGTGTTCAGCCCGCGGCCATTGTCCGCGATGCAGATGATGATGTGGCCGCCCTCGTGATAGGCGGAGAGCCGAATCGTGCCCTGCTCGCCCTTGCCGGCGGCGAGCCGCTCCGCCGGGGTCTCCAGGCCATGGTCGGCGGAGTTGCGCACCATGTGCGTCAACGGATCCTTGATCAAATCGAGCACCTGGCGGTCGAGCTCGGTGTCGGCGCCGTGCATCTCGAGCTCGATCTGCTTGCCGAGTTCGCCCGAGAGGTCGCGCACGATGCGCGGCAGCTTCTGCCAGGCATTGCCGATCGGCTGCATCCGCGTCTTCATGACGCCTTCCTGCAGCTCGGCGGTGACGTTGGAGAGCCGCTGCAGCGGCACCTTGAACTCGGTGTCCTCGTTGCGGCGGGAGATTTCCAGGAGCTGGTTGCGGGTCAGCACCAGCTCGGAGACCATCGTCATCAGATGTTCGAGGGTGTCGACGTTGACGCGGATCGACTGGTTGGCGATCTTGTCGGCGACCTCGCCGTCGACTTCGACGGCAGCGGCGCGCTTGGCCGGTTTTGCCTTTACTTCCTTGGCCTCCGGCGCCGGCGCAGCCTTGGCGACGGGAACCGGCGCGGCTTCGGTCGCGGTCTCGCGGAAGGCGCGCTCGAGGTCGTCGAGCGAGACTTCGCCCGGACGCAACGGGCGTTCCAGCACCTGCTCGACCAGCGTGCCCTTGGTCATCGCGGGCGGAGCCGGCGGCGCGGCGACGACGGGAGCGGGTTCAGGCTGCACCTCGGCAGGGTGACCACCTTCGGCCATCGCATGCAGCTTCTCGATCAGGTCTTCGTCGGTGCCCTCGGGCTCGGTCTCGGTGGCTTCCAGACCTGCGAGGATCTCCTTGATGCGGTCGATCGAGGACAGGATCAGCGTCACGGCTTCGGCCTTGACCGGCATGCCGTCGCGGAACTTGCCCATCAAGGTCTCGCCGGCATGGGCGAGTGCTTCCAGTCGCGGCAGGCCCAGGAAACCGCAGGTGCCCTTGATGGTGTGGACGAGGCGGAAGATGTTATCCAGAATCTTCGCGTCGCTCGGGTCCTGCTCGAACCGCACCAACTGATTGTCGACCGTATCCAGGCTCTCGCTGGTTTCGGTCAGGAACTCCCGCAACAAATCATCCATGAAACTGGCCTTCGTACGCACCGGCACGCGACATCGACGCGCCTTACGGAACAGGGCCAGCTTCTATGCAAAGCGTTTAATATTGGTTGAGCAAATGGAAAAGAACGGGATCAACAAAGAGATAAGACGGCAGAAATGAATTCTGCCGCCTGTTTTCAACCGTTGGTTAACCATGTCGGCGCTGCGCCGCGCTCAGGAAGCAGTAACGAGCACTTTTTCCCCGTCGGGCTCAAGCGTCACGCTCAGCCCGCAGGCCTGCGCCAACAGCCGCGTATAGTAAGGCTGCACCGCATGCGCGTCGACGGTCGCCGTCGAACTCGCGCTCACGAGATTGGCGATGTTCTGCGGCACGCGCGCGTTGAGGCCCGAAGACGTGACGCGAAAACCCATCGTCTCGCCGTCGCCGATCGGATCGATCGTCAGCGTGCCGCCGCGCGGGATCGTTTGCTGCGCGATGATCAGCATGTTCAACAGCAGCTTGACGCGGTTCTTCGGCAGCAACAGCCGCGGCAGATTCCAGGTGATGGCGATCTTGCCGTCCTCGATGTGGCCGCGTGCCATGGTCTGGGCATCGCCGAGATCGATCTGCGCGCCCGCCGATCCCGCAGCGCCAAACGCCAGGCGGCAGAACTGCAACCGTGCGGAGGCGGTCTTGGCGCTCTTGCGGATCAGATCGAGCGCGAAATCGCGGTCTTCGGGCTTCGGGTTGTCGTCTAGCACCTCAAGCCCATTGACGATCGCGCCAACCGGGCTGATGAGATCGTGACAGACTCGCGAACACAACAGCGCCGCAAGTTCGAGGGTATCGGGAGCCGGACCGGGAGATGAAGTGCCAGACATCATGGGTTCCTGGAAAGCCGCCGGGTCGCAAATTGCTGGCGGACCGTTACGAATCACGCGTGCTTATCGGTTTGATACACTGCGCAGCCCCGTGCTGCCAGCAGGGGGCGGCAATGGTAAGGCAGGACGAACAGCAAATGGGCCGAGCTCATGAATGAGGCACGTCCGCCCGCGCTCGATCGCGAGGCCGCAGCAGTGCTGATCGAACCGCTGACCGAGATCGTGATCCGGGCCGGCGCCGCCATCCTTGCCGTCAACCGTTCCGCCATGAAGGTCGACGGCAAGACCGACGGCTCGCCGGTAACGGAGGCCGATCTGGCGGCCGACCGAATCATCGCCGAGGGCCTTGCCCAGGTAGTGCCCGAAATACCTGCGCTCTCGGAAGAGCGCGTCCAAACGTCCGCGCTGCCCTATATGGAAAGCTTCTTCCTGATCGATCCGCTCGACGGCACCAAGGAATTCGTCGCCGGCCGCAACGAATTCACCGTCAACCTGGCGCTGGTGACCCGGAGGACGCCGCTGCTTGGCATTATCAGCGCACCTGCGCTCGGGCTGATCTGGCGCGGCATTGTCGGACGCGGCGCGGAGCGGCTGACGCTCGGCAAGGGCAAGCCGCTCGTCGAGCCTATACGTACCCGCCCCTGCCCGCCGCGCGGCCAGCCATGGACCGTGGCGGTCAGCCGCTCGCATGGCGACGCCAGGACCGAAGCCTTTATTGCCGCAAGACCGGGGGCCGTACGGTGCGAGCTTGGCTCGGCGGTCAAATTGGGCCGGGTGGCCGAAGGCTCCGTCGATATCTATCCCCGGCTGTCGCCGGTCTCGGAATGGGACGTGGCCGCGGGCCATGCCGTCGTCGCGGCCGCCGGCGGCAAGATCACGGATTCAACCGGCGCCGCCCTGCAATTTGGCACGGGACGGACGGGCTTCATCGTTCCCGAATTCATCGCCTGGGGCGATCCGAAGGCGACGCCCTGAACGCGGGGCCTGTAACCCGGGCGAGCGCAGCGACCGCGGGAACAGTGCCGGCCAAATGGAAGCTACTGCGCCAGCCCTCGCTCGAGCGCCGGCCAACGTGCGGTGGCTTCCTCGACGAAACGCGCCGGTTCGGCGGCGAACGCATCGCGGTTGTCCTCGCGGCCGAACAAATAGAGCCGCTGGCCCGCAACCACCCAAAAGCGCGGGTTGCCTGCATAGGTAACCCCTCGCCCCAGGTCGACCGGATCATAGCCGCCGAACTGAGGCCCGTAGATATCCGGATGCGCGACGAAAGAAGCGCGATTGCCCTCGTTGCGGAAACGCCAGACGGCGCCGGCTTCGCGAGCCTCGAAATCGGGTAAGCCCTCGATGGCCATGGATTCCGTAAAGTAGGCGACGGGATCGAAGCCTCCGATGGCGAGTCCGGAATAGCGGTTCACCACCACCCGCTCGGTGGTCGCGGCGCGCGCGGCGAAATCAAGGCTGGCTGCGCAAAAAAAACTTGCCAATAAGGCAAAAGCGGCCATTTGGGGGCGCGAACCGTATCTTTCCTGCCGTTGTGCCGTCATTGTCTGAATTGATACCAATTGAACCGTTGATTTTCCTTGGCCGATGGCAGGAAGCCTGAAACGGTGGACTTATGCCGTTATATCGAAGCCAAAATGCCGTTGTGCCGTCATAGTTGGTGCCGATAACATGCGAGTCGAGGGGACACTGGGCGCAACCTAGAGCCATGCTTGTTGGCGTCAGGTTAAGGCGGCGGCCAGAATTCGATGCCAGGGGTTCTTTCATGACGTTTGCTTCACGCCTTGCCGCGGTGACGTTCGCCGCGCTGATGTGCTGGACCGTGCCAGCTTCTGCGCAGCAGCCGCCGCCGGGAGGGCCTTATCCGCCCCCACCGGGCGGACCTTACCCGCCACCACAGCGGCAGCCGGGTCCCGAGACTTTCGGGCCCGAGGAGTTGGTGTCGGCCGGGCACAAGTTCTTCGGCAACGTCTCGCGCGGCCTCGCTTCGGTCATCGAACGGGCGGTGAGCCAATGGGGCTTGCCCAATGGCTATGTGCTCGGCGAGGAAGGCTCCGGCGCTTTTGTGGCGGGCCTGCGCTACGGCGAAGGCACGCTCTACACCAAGAATGCCGGCGACTTGCGTGTCTACTGGCAGGGGCCGTCGGTCGGCTTCGACTGGGGCGGCGACGGCGCGCGCACCATGACGCTGGTCTACAACCTGCCCGCCACCAACGCGATCTATCAGCGCTTCGTCGGCATCGACGGCTCCGCCTATATCGTCGGTGGCTTCGGCATGACCGCGCTGACCGCCAACAACATCGTGCTGGTGCCGATCCGTTCCGGCATCGGCTTAAGGCTCGGCGCCAATGTCGGGTATCTCAAATATACTCCACGGGCGACCTGGAACCCATTCTAAGCCCAGCTTCAAGCACAGACGCCAAGTCTCCCCGGATCTCCCCGGGTGGATTCAGGTTAACGCGGCATCGGGCTGGCGCAGGGTCGGGCTGGCGTGGCAATGTGATTAACGATTCCTTGTCTGTGTGGAGTAACCATCCATGATCGAGCCGATCATGTATCTGGCGATCGGTTTTCTGGTCTCGATGTTGTTCGGCCTGATGATCGTGCCGCTGGTGCATAACCGCGCGGTGCGGCTGACGACCCGGCGGCTGGAGGCGGCGACGCCGCTGTCGATGGCCGAAATCCAGGCCGACAAGGATCAGTTGCGCGCGGAATTCGCCATGTCGGCGCGGCGGCTCGAAATGAGCGTCGAGCAGCTCAAGAACAAGACCACCAGCCAACTCGCCGAACTCGGCAAGAAGAGCGATGCGATCAATCGCTTGAAGATCGAGCTCGGCGAAAAGAACGCCACGATCTTTGCGCTCGAAGCGCGCGAGAAGGCGATGAAGGAGCAGCTACGCGCCACCGAAGAGGAATTCGCGGCCAAGACCGAGCTGTTGCGCAACGCCGAGCAGGCGCTGACCGACAAGCAGGCCGAACTCGCCAGGATCAATCACGAATTGAACGACCGTTCGATGATGGCGGACAGCCGCCAAGTCGAGCTGGTCACGGTGCGCACGCAGATCGAGGAACTGAAGAGCCGCGTCGGCGACGCCGAGAAGGAATTTTCGGCAACCCAGACCCGCCTCGCGCAGGAGCGCGCCGAGTCCGAGCATGCGACGCGCGAATTGACGGAAGCGCGCAGCCGTGTCGAAAATTTGAGCCAGCGCGTCACCGATCTCGACCGGCAATTGATCGTCCAGGTCAAGGAAGCCGAGATGCTCGGCAACCGCGTCAACGACCTCGAAGCGCGGCTGGCCACGCAAGGCAAGATCCTGGCTGAGCGCGAATACGAGAACAATCAGCTCCGGCAGGCGAACGAAAACGCCGAACGCACCGCGCGCGAACTGCGCGAGGAGATCGCAGGCATGAGCGGCGGCAAGTCGCCGACCGTGGAAAAATTGCGCACCGAGAAGGCGGCTCTGGAAGAGCAGCTTCGCATCGCCCGCGACGAGCGCGCCAAACTGCAGCGCGACATCAACGCGATCCAGCAGCAGGCCGAAAGCTCCTGGGCGACCGAGCGGATGGAAAACGCGCTGCTCCGCGAGCGCATCAACGACATCGCGGCCGAAGTTGCAAAACTCGCGATGCAGCTCGAGGGACCGAATTCGGCGATCGAGGCCATGCTGGCCGCGGAACCGGCCGTCCCGAAAGTGCCTGCCAAACCCGCCAACGACGTCGCCGGTGCCGCCCCCGCGATGGCGGAAGGCGGCGGGACGCTGGCCGAGCGCATCCGCGCGCTGCAGTCGCACGCTTCGCGGGCCCGCCAGCAGGGGGCGTAATTCCCCGTCCCCGCGCGAAAACGCGAGGTCACGGCCCGACTGATCGCTTGACACTATGGGCCCGTCCTTCGTAAATCGCGGGCTCTGACGGGGCTCATCGTTCGCCCATATTTCCCGGACGCATAGCTCAGCGGGAGAGCGTTCCCTTCACACGGGAGAGGTCCAAGGTTCGATCCCTTGTGCGTCCACCATCAAGCCTTTGAAATCAATGATTTAGGGAACTGAATCCCTGGAGGTGTGCCCCAAAAAAGCTGGGGCACAATTGGGGCACCTCGCTCTGGCACGTTTGACGAAAATCGCTTTGCCATCGCTACCCTCAACCGGTGCCGCCGCGACCCCGACGCCGATCAAGAGACCTAGCTGATCCATTACGACGACATCCGCGTCGGCAGCATCGTAAAGCGATAAGGATCAATGCAGCTGGAGAGTTCGCTTCTTTTCGGCATCGCATCGCGGGTTGCCTTCACCGCCGACGCGCGTTGCGCGCCATAATGAGATCGGCGGTCGAAGGGATCCGCTGCACAACGCCATCGATTTGATAGGTTCAAATCGGGGACCCGCAACCACCTCAAATTGCTCTTCGAGGCAGCGACTTAGAGCCAACGTCAAAAGCTCCAATCTCGCAGATGGCGCTCCCTACGGAATCGAAGCCCTGTTTCAGCCTTAAGAGGGCCAAATAATAGCTCCGCCACCGTTCGCCCACGTCCAATGATTTCAATAGGTTGAATGTCCACGATCCAGTATTGTTCGCCGACGTACACCCTCGTATATTCGACGGATGTTCGACGTGTAACGATGCGCCAAGCGATATGCCGACCGCCGCGTGACCTTCGATGCGATGTTTTCTCTGGCAGGCTTCGTCATAGCGACGGTACGGCATCAACGCGCTGAAATTGCAGTTTCTGCAGCAAAACAGCTCGTCGGCGGATCTTTGCCCAAACGTTAGGGCCCGTTTCGGAAGGGAATGTCGGCTTGATCGCGCGATCCCGTTGGCGCGAGCGGCATTAAAGGCATTTTAAGCAGAGTAGTTCATTAATGCAAGCCACCTTGGTTGAACGAGAGGGTGGCTATGCGCAGAAGTTTGAAGATTTCCACTAGGCTGATCGTGATCACTGCAGCTTCTGTTGCCGGCATTGTCGCGGTGGCCTGGTTCAGTTTGTCCGCGCTCCGAACCAACTTGGTTGAGGACAGGAAGTCCAAATTAGAAGACGTAGTACGCCTCACGATCAGGGCTCTGGAACAGGATCGCCAAACGTCGCTCAAGGCGGGATTGTCGGATGAAGAGACGCTCGTTCGCAGCAAGGAGTTCCTGAGAGCGCTAAGATTCGGCAAGGACGACTACCTGTTCGCGCTCGACATGCGCGGGCAGGTGGCGGTGCATCCGAACCCGAAGGTCGAGGGCACCAACCTGATGGCTGTTGCCGACCCTGACGGCGTACTGTTTACCAAGCGTCTGGTCGAATTTGCGAACGAAGGCCCGGGCCATGGCTTCGTGGACTATCGCTACCCGCGCGCGAGCGGTCAGGAGCCTTTGCCCAAGATATCGTACTCGGCCGGATACAAGCCCTACGGGTGGGCTATCGGCGCAGGTGCCTATCTGGACGACATCGACGAAATCTTCCACATGCAGCTTTGGCGAACCGGAGCATTGATCGGAATTGCGCTCCTTCTGACCTTGGCCCTGTCGTTCTTCATGGGAAGAGGTATCGTGAATTCGTTGCGGGTGATGACCCGCTCAATGAATCAACTGGCAGAAGGCGACCTTTCCGCGGCGGTGCCAGCTGAGGGAACCGACGAAATCGGCGCCATGGCAAAATCGGTACGCGTCTTCAAGGACTCCATGATCGAAGCTGACAATCTTCGTAGAGAGCAGGACACCCTG
This sequence comes from Bradyrhizobium sp. AZCC 1577, assembly GCF_036924575.1. Taxonomy (NCBI): domain Bacteria; kingdom Pseudomonadati; phylum Pseudomonadota; class Alphaproteobacteria; order Hyphomicrobiales; family Nitrobacteraceae; genus Bradyrhizobium; species Bradyrhizobium sp. AZCC 1577. The sequence goes on along the minus strand of NZ_JAZHRQ010000001.1, from coordinate 2,149,774 downwards.
AGATCGCGAGCTGAAGAGGATCGCGTGGAGTTGCTGAACCGGGTTGCGGACGAGTTCGACGCCGCAGTGGACTCCTCGCTGCTCACCGTTGCGGAGGCCATCCGCGGCTTGGGGGCGACCTCTCAGAGCATGACGGCCATCGTGGAAGCAGCCAGCGGTCAGACCGTGACGGTCGCAGGCGTGGCTCAACAGGCTTCTCTGGCCATCGAGTCCGTCGCGGCTTCCACCAACGCGCTTTCTGCTTCCGTCTCGGAGATCGGAAAACAGGCCACGCGCTCGGCAACGATCTCCGCAAATGCGGTGGAAGAGGCCAATCGGACGAGTATGACCATCAACGGCCTGTCCGTGGCGGCGCAGAACATCGGCGACGTCGTCAAGCTGATCAGCGAGATCGCGAGCCAGACCAATCTCTTGGCTCTGAATGCCACGATAGAAGCAGCCAGGGCCGGCGAGGCCGGCAAAGGTTTCGCGGTCGTCGCAACCGAGGTGAAGACTTTGGCAACCCAGACCGCGAGGGCTACCGAACAGATTTCCGCGCAGGTCGCCACGATGCAGAGCGCAACCGTCGAGGCCGTGCACGCGATAAACGGGGTAAGTCTGACCATCGGCTCGATCAGCGAGATCGCAACGGCCATTGCCGCTGCCGTCGAGGAGCAGGAGTCCGCAACCGCCGAGATCGCACGTAACGTCCGGGAAGTGTCGACCGGTACCGCTCAGCTCTCGGAGAACATCCAAGGCGTCAACAAGTCGGTCGAAGATACTGCCGTCGCCGCCGACGAGGTTTCGAGATCGGCAACGAGGCTTGGCGACCAGTCTAGGGACCTTCGTTCGAGCATCGATCTGCTGCTATCCAAGGTCAGAGCGGCTTAGGCGGGAGTTACTGATTTCCGCCGAGGTTCTCGCTTCTCCAACACCACGCGGGCACGCTTTCGCCCTTGCGGACCCCACCGCAGCACTCTCAAGCATGCTGCGTCCGACGTCAGTCAGCTCGTACTTGACGGACGGTGGAATGGTTAGCGCTCTTCTTTCGGCGACGGCTCCCTCTTGCTCCAGCTTCCGCAGCGTTTGGGACAGCGCATGTTGTGGTAAGCCAACGACCTCGCGTCTCAATCTGCTGAGGCGCTTGGGACCTTCGCGCAGTTTCAGGAGCACGATCGCGCTCCAGCAACGGCTTGTCAGAGACCGGCCGGACGTCACGGCGCCGGAACCGCGCATCGCTTTCGATGAGCCTGTCTTACCTTTGGCACGAGGACTTCTGCGAGGCGTTCGCTTCTTTTCGTCCTCGGCCATCTATTGCAGTCTCAAGACGGGAGCCAGGGCCGAACTGCCGCGGAGGATGCCTCTCAGAGGGAAAGTCGACATGTGCTGCATTGACGACTTCCTTATTCGGATGGCCGTCCAGGGTCCTTAGACTCCTCCGAGACAGAGATATTTGACCTCGAGATAATCCTCGATACCGTATTTCGAGCCTTCGCGCCCGTTACCGCTCTCCTTCATGCCGCCGAACGGCGCGACTTCGCTGGAGATGATACCTTCGTTGATGCCGACGATCCCGTACTCGAGCGCCTCCGCGACGCGGAAGATGCGTCCGATGTCGCGACCGTAGAAGTAGGCCGCGAGACCGAATTCGGTTTCGTTGGCGAGCTTGATCACCTCCTGCTCGGTACTGAAGCGAAAGATCGGCGCGACCGGCCCGAAAGTCTCCTCCTTGAAGATCAGCATGTCCGGCTTGGCGTCTGCCAGCACCGTCGGCTGGTAAAAGGAGTGTCCGAGCGCATGGCGCTGTCCGCCGGTCACGACCCGCGCGCCCTTCCCCACGGCATCGGCGATATGCTCCTCGACCTTCTCGACGGCCTCCGTGTTGATCAGGGGTCCGATGGTGATATCCGGCCCGAAGCCGTCACCGACCCTCATTGCGTTCACGGCCTCGGTGAGCTGGGCTACGAAGGCGTCATAGACGTTGTCCTGCGCGAACAGGCGGTTGGCGCAGACGCAGGTTTGGCCGGCATTGCGATATTTGGAGGCCATGGCCCCCCTCACGGCGGCTTCGATGTCGGCGTCGTCGAAGACGATGAACGGCGCATTGCCGCCGAGCTCCATCGACGTGCGTTTGACGGTGGCTGCCGCCTGCGCCATCAGCTTCTTGCCGATCTCGGTCGAGCCGGTGAACGTGACCTTGCGTACCGTCGGATTTGAGGTCATCTCGCCGCCGATCGCGCTGGCTGCCCCCGTTACGACCGACAGGACGCCCTTGGGGACCCCTGCACGTTCGGCTAGCACGGCGAGCGCCAACGCCGAAAGCGGCGTCTGGCTTGCCGGCTTGACGACCATCGTGCAGCCCGCCGCCAGTGCGGGACCGGCCTTGCGGGTGATCATGGCTGCGGGGAAGTTCCAGGGCGTGATCGCAGCGCAGACGCCGATCGGTTGCTTCAGCACGATGATGCGGCGATCGGCGGTGAAACCCGGAATGGTGTCGCCGTAGACTCGTTTTCCCTCCTCTGCGAACCACTCGATGAAGGAAGCGGCATAGGCGATCTCGCCGCGGCTCTCCGCCAGCGGCTTGCCCTGCTCCGCAGTCATGATGATTGCGAGGTCTTCCTGATTGGCCATCATCAGGTCGAACCATTTCCGCAGGATCGCGGCACGCTCCTTGGCCGTCTTCGCACGCCAGGATGGCCCTGCCTCATCAGCGGCGGCGATAGCACGACGGGTCTCCGCGGCTCCCATGTTCGGGACCGTCGTGAGTGTGGCGCCGCTCGCTGGGTTGGTGACCGTCAGCGTAGCGCCGCTATCGGCTCCGACCCACGCACCGTCGATAAGGCAGGCGCTGCGCAGCAACGACGGGTCTTTGAGCTCGGGCGCGGTGCTTGCGATCTTCACGTTCACAGTCATTGGAAACTTATCCTGCAGATTTGGACTCGGAAGCGGCCCGCAGCTTGAACCGCATGATCTTGCCCGAGCCCGTTCGGGGAATCTCTTCGATGAAGGACACGCTTTCGGGAACCTTGTAGGACGACAGGTGCTTGCGGCAGTGCGCGAGGATCGCTTCGCTGTCCGGCGAGGCCACGCGGCTCACTACGAAGAGAGCCGGAACTTCGCCCAGATGCTGATGCGGCACTCCGACAACGGCGCAATCGACAACGTGCTCGTGACCACTGACGATCTCCTCGATCTCGGCTGGAGCGATGTTCTGCCCGCCGCGGATGATCAGTTCCTTGAGCCTGCCCGTGATGGTGAGGAAGCCGTTCTCGTCGCTCTTGGCGAGATCTCCCGTGTGGTACCAACCGTCGCGCAAGGCTGCCGCGGTCTCGTCCGGCTTGTTGTGATAGCCGAGCATCACGTTCGGCCCGCGGACGATCAACTCGCCCTCGGAACCTAGTGCGACGTCCTTTCCGGGCTGGTCGACGATGCGGACACTGAGGCCAGGCACCGGCAAACCGCAGGAGCCTAGGACGCGGCCGCCGGTCGGCCAGTTCATCGTCACCATGGTGGACGTCTCGGTGATGCCGTACCCGTCCAGCAGCTTGATGCCGAACTTCGACTCGAATTCCCGATTGAGCGGCGCCGGCATGATGGCGCCGGCGGAGAGAGCGAGCCGTATCGCACCGAGCTTCACTCTATCTTCGCACTTGGTCGCTTCGAGCAGATAGTGAAACATCGTCGGCACGCCCGGAAACAGCGTGAACTTGCCGGTCGACAGCAACCGCAGCGCATCGCTGGTGGAGAACCGCTCCATGATGTATTCGCTCGCGCCGGCCGCGAGGACGCCAAGCACGGAGAGATTCAATGCGTACGAATGAAACAACGGCAGCGGCGAAAGAAGCGTGTCGGTGTCCGACAGCATTGCAATGGGCGCCCAACACGATGCAGTGACCCACAGCATGCTGTGCGTAGATAGCAGCACGCCCTTGGCGCGACCGGTGGTTCCGGACGTATAGATGATGAACGCCGGCTCATGCATCGTGAGAGAGTCCCGCGGAACCGAGATTGCCTTTTTCGAAACCAGATCTTCGAACCGGTGTCCCTTCCCCTTCGTTTGGCCGCGCTCGATCAGAACGATGCTGTCGAGACCCGGACATTGTTGCCGGATCGACCCGATGAAGTCGGACCGCTCGTCGGTGGTGATCACCATCGTGCACGCGGCATCCTGCAACCGGTAGACGACTTCGCCCTCCGTCGCATCGTAGCTGATTGGGACGCTGACAGCCCCGGCCCTGGCGATGGCGAAGCAAGCTTCAACCCATCGTACGCAGTTGGGCAGGAAGATCGCGATCCGGTCGCCGGCGCGGACACCCAGGTCGGCGAAATGGCCGGCCAGGTTCGTCGTCCGGTTCGCGAGTTCGCCGTAGGTGACCTTTGCTCCGGCGTCCTCGAAGGCAATCTTGCTTCCACGCTCTCCCGCATGCCGCTGGATCAACACCGAGATCGGCGCAATCAGGTCTGTCTGCAGCATGTTCTCCTCCGCTCTGCCCGGTTTACCTGTCTCAGACCATGCTGAAGCCGCCGCTGATGCTGATCACCTGACCGGTGATCCAGCTCCCATGCGGCGATGCCAGCATCGTCACCATCGGCGCGATGTCCTGCGGTTGGCCCAAGCGGCGCAGGGGATAGAACTTCGTCAGCTTGTCGCGGTTGGCGTCGACCCAAGCCCGATCATGCGCGGTCTCGATGAGACCGAGCGAGATCGTGTTGGCGGTGGTCCCGAAACGGCCGAACTCGCGTGCCAGAGACTTCATCAGGCCGATCACGCCTGCGCGTGCCGCCGCGACGATGGCGAGCCCGGACTCGCCGACGCGGGACGAGTCGCCGACCATCGCGATGATCCGGCCGTCGCCGCTCTTTTCGAGATACGGAGCCGCCGCCTTCGAAACATGGATCGCACCGTAGAGGCAGATGTTGATCTGCTTCTCCCACTCCTCCTTCTTGGTCTCGGTGAAGCGGTTGCGTAACGCCACGCCGGCATTGTTCACGACGATGTTGAGGCCGCCGAAGTCCTTGGCGATGCTCTCGACCATCTTCGTCACGGCTTCGTAGTCCGCGACGTCGGCCTGATAGGCGATCGCCTTACCGCCTGCCTTTTCGATCTCGGCAACGACGGCGGCAGCCTCGTCCTTCGAGCCCCGATAGTTCACGGCAACTGACGCGCCTTCCGCAGCGAGGCTGAACGCGATCTCGCGACCGACGTCCCTTGCCGCACCGGTGACGAGCGCGACCTTTCCCTTGAGTTTCATGTCCATAAGTCTGTTCCTTGCTTTGCTTCGTTTCTGATCGGACAAAGAGGGCCGTCCATGGGATTCTCGGCGGCTCGACTGGCGGTGCCGAGCCAACCTCCGTGTCAACGCCACTTGAATTTCGGTGGCCGCTTCTCCGCAAAAGCCTGGCGGGCTTCGCTGTAGTCTTCGCTATCGGACGCATGGTCGATCATCGCCTGGGCGAGCGATCCGTCACCTCCCATAACCGCCTCGTTGAGTATGTATTTAGCGCCTGCGATGGATAGCGGCGCCTTGGACGACATCTGGGTGGCCAGGCTATTCGCATCGCCGAGCGGATCCTCGGCGATCCGGTCCACGAGTCCCATATGCAGCGCCGCTCGGGCATCGATGCGTTCCGCAGCAAACAGAATACGCTTCGCGTTCGTTACCCCGACGAGCGACAGAAGCCGTCGGGTGCTCCGGACACCGTAGACGATGGACAGGTTTGCCGCTGGAATTCCCAACTTGGCGGTGGGCCTCGCGAAGCGGAAGTCGCACGCCATCGACAAATGGCATCCTCCTCCGAGGCAATATCCAGAAATTACCCCGATGACCGGTTGTGGCACGCCGGCGATCGCATCCGAGCACGCGTCGACTGCAACTTCGTATGCCGTGCTGGCGGCAGCGTCCCCTCGGACACCGCCGAACTCGGCGATGTCGGCGCCGACGCTGAAGTCCTCGCCAGCTCCGGTCAGAATGATCGCGCGAACGTTCCTGTCTTTGCCGAGTTTCCCAAAGGTTTCGGCCATGCCTTTCCACATGCCAAGTGTCATGGCATTGCGAGCGCTCGCTCGGTCGATGGTCACGATCGCGACGCCATCGCTGATCGAAAGGGTGATATCTGCCATGTTCACCTCAACCACGACTACTCGATGGGCTGCTGAATAGGTGTTTTCGCACCTCGACTTCGACATTCTCGCACAGACTATCGAAGAACCGAGCCGCGAGCTCCTTCGCGGTGGCGTCGACCCGGCTCGACCCGAATTTGGTCAGCCTTCGGCAAAATCTGGCCTCGGCGAAATACGAAAGTTCCGTGCCCTCGGGTGATTCATCGAGTCTGACTTTTGCGACTCCCATGACAAAGCCTTTGACGCCGCCGTTCGCTTCGCCGGATATCGTGCAGGTCACCGGAGGCTCGACATCGAACAGTTGGAGCTCGCCCTTGAAGGTCGCCGCGATCGGTCCGACCGCAATTGCCGCAGTCGCGACACACCGATCTTCTTCGGTCCATTCGAAACTTTCGCAGCCTGGGATACATTGCTTTATCAAAGACGAGTCGTGGAACGCGTGCCACAAGCGCTCTCTCGGTGCTTTGAGCTGGACTGTTCCGAACATGTCCATTCGCCGATCTCCCGCTCAGGCCGCGACGGTAGGGCCGCGGACAAGAAGTGGAGCGACAGCTTCCTTCACTCCGTCTGGCAGAGGGACGGGTTGGCTCGTCGCGCGATCGACGTACACGTGCACGAAGTGGCCCTGCGCACACGCGTCATCGTCGTCATCGCGGAACAGGCCGACTTCATACGTGATGCTGGTGTTACCCAGTCGTCCGACCCGAAGTCCGGCGTGCACCACCGAAGGAAAGGATATTTCCTTGAAGTAGCCGCACTTGGTCTCGGCGACGAGGCCGATGACCGGGCTTTGCTTGACGTCCAGCACTCCGTTCTCGATCAAATACTGGCAGACCGCCGTATCGAAGAACGAGTAGTAGACGGTGTTGTTGAGGTGCCGATAGGAGTCGTTGTCCATCCAGCGTGTCGTCATCGCACGAAAGTGCGCATAGTCCGAACGGCGGTGCGGACGGGAGCGTTCGCTCATAGCGCTTCGCCGTAGATCGCGAGCGCGTCGTCCAGCGTCACTTCCCGCGGATTGTTGATGAGCAGCCGCTGCTGCTTCATCGCATCCTCCGCAAGTTGCCGCAGATGGTTATGCGAAATTCCGACATCGCGCAGCCGCGTCGGAAGCTCCAGCGACGTAGGCAGATTGGCTAGGTAGTCGATTAACGCCGTGCTGCGCTCGCGTACGCCGCCCTTCTGGCCGGGAAGCAGCACATCGGCGATCTCGGTATAGAGCGGCTCCGCGGCAGCCGCATTGAACCGAAGGACGCCAGGGAGAACGAGCGCGTTCGACAGACCGTGAGGGACGTGGAATCGGGCGCCGATCGGGTAGGCCAATGCGTGAACGGCAGCTACCGGAGCGTTGGCAAATGCCATTCCGGCGAGCATCGAGCCAAGCAACATGCCTTGGCGCGCAGCGCGGTTCTTGCCGTTGGTGCAGGCCTCGAGGATGTTGCTGCCCAGCAGCCTCAGCGCTTCGCGTGCCAGACAATCCGAGACCGGGTTCTTGAGCCGCTTGGAGGTATATGCCTCGATCGCATGCACCATCGCGTCTATTCCCGTCGCAGCCGTCACCGCAGGCGGAAGCCCGAGCGTCAGGTCGGCATCGAGCACAGCCCAGTCCGGCAGCAGCACCGGCGAAACCACACCCTTCTTTTCGTTCTCACCCGTGGTGACGATCGAAATGGGCGTGACCTCCGAGCCGGTGCCTGCGGTGGTCGGCGCGAGGATCAACGGCAGACGGGGCCCCTTCGCAAGTCCGACCCCGTAGACGTTCGACAGTTTCTCGCGACCCACGGCCAGGAGGGCGACCAACTTCGCCGTGTCCATCGAACTGCCGCCGCCGATGGCGATTACGCCATCGACCTTCGCGGACGTGGCCCGTTCGACCGCGGACATGATGACGTGCTCCGGCGGATCCGCCTCGACGTCGGTGAAGACCGTGACGGCGATACCAACCTTCTTCAAACCCTCGAGGCCGGGCTTCAGCAGTCCGGCCGCCGCAACTCCCGGATCGGAGACCAGGAGAACCGATCGGCACGCCAGCCCGAGCGCCAGCTCACCGATGCGGGCCGAGCCGCCCGGCTCGACGAGAGAGGACTTGGTCGACTGGAACGTGAAAGATTGCACGGATAATCCTAGCGATTTCGGTGTCTAATTCGACTTTCATAACTGAACTACTTTTGCAATGACGTGTCAACCTTCTTGGCGACGACCGCGGCATCGGTCTTGCGTTGGTTCCACATCGCCCAGCTCGCGATCTCCCCGACGATCCCCTTGCGGAAGGCGAGAACGCACAGCATGAAGATCGCACCGATCACGATCGGGATCTTTGTCGAGAGATCGACCGAGAGCCCGAGCAGATTGACCACGCCGACATCGGCGAGATAGCTTTCGAGCGCTACGATGAAGATGGCGCCGACGATCGGACCGACGGCCGTTCCGAGTCCTCCCAGGAGGCACATCAGGATAACATTGCCGGATTGCGTCCAATGCGCGTCGGGCAACGATGCGAGACCGAGGGTCTGAGCCTTCAAGCCGCCTGCCAATGCGGCCACGGACGCTGATATGACGAAAGCCGTCAGCTTGTAGCCGCGCGTGTCATATCCTAGCGACACTGCGCGGGGCTCGTTGTCGCGGATCGCCAGAAGCACCTGTCCGAAGGGTGCCTCCATTAGGCGTTGGAGACCCCAAATGGCGCCGGTCACGGCGATCAGCACGAAACCATACATGACAAGGTCGTTGTCGAGCGGGAGCAGCCCAAGCAACGTCCCCCTCGGAATTCGCTGAAGACCGTCCTCTGCGCCGGTGAATGGGGCCTGAAGGCAGAAGAAGTAGACCATCTGCGCGAGAGCGAGCGTCACCATGGCGAAATAGATGCCTTGCCGTCGAATAGCCATGCCACCCATCACGCATCCAAGGGCGGCACCGACGAGCATGGACAATCCAAGCGCCAGTTCGGGGGTGATGCCCCAAACCTTCAACGCGTGCCCGGCGACGTAAGCGCCCACGCCGAAAAAGGCTGCGTGACCGATGGATAGAAGCCCGACGTTGCCGGTGAAGAAGTTGAACGAACTGGCGAACAGCACGAACGCGAGGCATTTCACTAGGAACAGGGGATAGAGACCCGCCGCGGGCGCCGCAATGCCGATGGTGAGAACGGCAAGCAGGATTGCAGTCGATCCGCGCATGGTCACGCCTCCCGTCCCATAAGACCTGCAGGCCGCAGCAGCAGAACGGCCGCCATAGCGATGAACACGATGGTCGAGGACACTTCCGGATAGATAACCTTCGATAGGCCCTCCAGGACGCCGAGCGCGAGGCCAGAAAGGATCGCACCGGACAGCGAGCCCAATCCCCCGATCACGACGACTGCGAAGGTGACGATCAGCAAATTGGAGCCCATCGCCGGTTGAACTTGATAGAGCGGCGCAGCAAGCACGCCCGCGAAGGCAGCGAGCGCGGCTCCGAGCGCGTACGTCAGAGTGATCATGACGGGAACGTTGACACCGAGCGCCTGAACCAGCCGCGGGTTTTCCGTTCCGGCCCTCAGATAGGATCCCAGCATGGTCTTCTCGATCAGCAGCCAGATGCCGCCGCACATCAGAAGCGAAGCAGCCATGATCCAGACGCGGTAGACCGGCATCCGCATGAAGCCGAGATCGACGAACCCCTGCAACGCCTCCGGAACGGGATAGGGCCGGCCGGCGGCGCCGTAGATGTCTCGGAAAACGCCTTCGACAAAGATCGCGAGGCCGAACGTGAACAGCAGGCTGTAGAGGTGATCGAAGCCTGCAAGCCGCCGAAGGAACAACCGTTCGATTGCCGCGCCGATCACGCCGACGCCGATCGGCACGATCAGCAGCGACCACCAATAGTTGACTCCCAATGTCTGTAGCAGCAGATAGCCGCCGAACGCTCCGAGCATGTAGAGCGCACCGTGGGCGAAGTTGATGACGTTGAGCAGTCCGAAAATGATCGCAAGACCGAGGCTAAGCATCGCGTAGAAGCAGCCGTTGACGAGTCCGATCGTGATCTGGCCAAGCAGTACCTGAAGCGGAATATCGAACATGGCGGCCTCTCCCCTAGATACCGAGAACCTGATCTACGGCGTCGGCCTTGCCGCCGAGTTCATTGCGCGTGAGCTTCATGACCACCTCGCCGCGCTCGACCACGAGAAAACGGTCCGCAAGAGGTTCGGCGAAGAACTTGTTCTGCTCGACGAGCAAGATCGTGTAGCCGAGCCCCTTGAGCCTGATCACGAGGTCGAACAGCCGATCCACGATGACCGGCGCGAGACCTTCCGAGATCTCGTCGAGCAATAGGGTGCGCGCGCCACTGCGTAGTATTCTGGCGATTGCCAGCATCTGTTGCTCGCCGCCCGAAAGCCTGCTGCCCTGAGCCCGGCGGCGATCCGCAAGGTTCGGCAACAGTTCGTAGATCTCTTCCAGCGACATGCCGCCGTCCCGCTGTTTCGGTGGTAGCATAAGGTTCTCTTCGCAAGACAGGCTCGCGAATATGCCACGCTCTTCGGGACAATAGCCGATCCCAAGTCGCGCCACGATGTGCGGCTTCAATGCGATAGCCTCGCGCTCTCGAACCATGATCGATCCGGTGCGCCGGTCGACCAGACCGACGATCGCGCGTAGGGTCGTTGTCCGTCCGCTGCCGTTGCGACCGAGCAACGCCACTATCTCCCCTTCCCCCAGGGTGAGGTTCATGCCGTGCAGAATGTGGGACTCGCCGTACCATGCGTGAAGATCGACGACGTTCAGCGTCGGCGCGCCCATCGGTTTGAGCCCGGCGTTCATGATCAGTGCGCTCCCTGTGGACTGTGTGTGCCGCGCCTTTTTGAACCCAGATAGGCCTCCACGACCTCCTGATTTTCGGCGATCTCCCGATAGGCGCCCTCCGCGATGACCTCGCCTCGCCGCAGGACCGTGATGCTGTCGGCGACCTGCTCGACCATCTTCATGTTGTGCTCGACCATGACGACGGTCCGCCCGTTGGCCGCTCGTCTGATCAGGTCCGTCACCCGATCGACGTCTTCATGACCAAGCCCCTGCGTCGGCTCGTCCAGCAACATCACCTTCGGATCGGCCGCGAGCGTGGTTGCGATCTCGAGCGCCCGCTTACGTCCATAGGAGAGATCACCGGCCCGTTCGCGCGCAAAATTCTCGAGCCCCATCTGCTCGAGAAGCATCAGGGTCTTCTGCTCGCTCGTGACTTCCGCGGGGACACCGGCCCAGAAACGGAGCGGCGACAGAAGTGGACGCTGCAGCGCCAACTTGATGTTGTCCGAGACGGAGAGATGGGGAAATACGGCAGAGATCTGAAATGAACGGACTAGGCCACGTGCGGCGAGCTGGTGAGGTCGCAACGCGGTTACATCTTCAGACTCGAAGCGGATTTCGCCGCCTGAAAGCGGGAGAAAGCGTGTCAACAGATTGAAGACGGTGGTCTTGCCGGCCCCGTTGGGGCCGATCAGCGCGTGAATGGAGCCGCGCTGGATCTTCAAGTTGACACCGGAGACTGCAACGAATCCGCGAAACTCCTTTCGCAGACCACGCGCCTCCAGAACGCAATCGGTCGGCAGACTGCCGCTGGGCTCGGCCCCGCTCATCCGCGTTTCTCCAAATGATTTTCGGTGGCCGGCGCGACGCGAATGCGCGGCGCCGAGGTCACTTGACAAAGTGTTATCCAATTAGTCTAGTTATGCAAGCCTTAAATTGCGTTATGCGAAGCGATTCCAGAGGCTCTCAGGAGGAAACAATGAAGGCGATCTGTACGTTCAGTCTGGGTTTGGCGCTGGCATTGGCCGGCGCGAATGCATCCTTGGCGCAGACCACGGGATTTTCCGATGGTCTCGTCAAGATCGGCGTGTTGACGGATATGTCCGGACAGTTCTCCCACGAGTCGGGAGAAGGATCGGTCACGGCGGTCAAGATGGCCGTCGAGGATTTCGGCGGGAGCGTCCTCGGAAAGCCGATCGAGGTTGTGGTGGCCGATCACCAGAACCGCAACGAAGTCGCAATCGCCAAGGCGCGCGAATGGTACGACGTCGACAAGGTCGACATGATCGCTAACCTGATCAATTCCTCGATTGCCCTCGCCGTTACGAACGTCGCAAAGGAGAAGAACCGGGTCGCCATCGTCAACGGCTCCGGCACGTCCCGTCTGACTGGTGATTCGTGCACGCCGAATAGCATCCACTACGCCTACGACACCTATGCCCTGGCTCAGGGCACCGGCAAGGCGTTGCTCAAGGAAGGCCTGAAATCATGGTATTTCCTGACTGCGGACTATGCGTTCGGTCATGCGCTGGAAGCCGATACCACTGCGGTGATCAAGGCGAACGGAGGCACCGTCGCCGGCGCCGTCCGCTATCCCATCGACACCAACGATCACGCCGCGTTCCTGCTGCAGGCTCAGGCCTCCAAGGCGAACGTCCTCGCAATTGCCGGCTCCGGTACCGTCTTCATCAACGCGCTGAAGTCGGCCAAGGAGTTCGGCGTCACTAAGACGCTGGCGGGACTGCTCGTGTGGATCACCGACATCGACTCGATGGGCCTCCGATCCTCGCAAGGTCTGGTCCTGACAGATGCCTTCTACTGGGACCGTGACGAAGAGACCCGCGCCTTCGCCAAGCGCTTCTTCGCGAAGATGAAGCGGATGCCGCATATGGGTGACGCTGGCGACTACTCGTCCACGATGCATTACCTCAACGCCATCAAAGCCGCCGGTACGGACGATGCCAAGACGGTAATGGCGAAGATGCGCGAGCTGCCTGTCAACGACTTCTTCGCGAAGAATGGCCGCATCCGGGAGGATGGGCGCTTCGTTCACGACATGTATGTCTACGAGGTAAAGAAGCCCGAAGAGTCAAAATACGCTTGGGACTACTACAAACTACGTGCCACGATCCCCGGGGACGAGGCGTTCCGGCCGTTGTCCGAAAGCAAGTGTCCGTTGGTTCAGAAGTAACCTCGCTACGCGCTGAAGCAGCCGGGCGATGCCCGGCTGCTTCGTTTTAGGTGAGACGATCTGAGGCCTGCTTGTGAGACTGCCGTTCAAGACCGTGGACGTCTTACCGAGAGTCCTTTCCATGGAAATGCCCTTGCTGAGGTGCTGGACGCCACGTTACATGGAGTTCCACAGCACTGTCCATAATGCCCAGCGCGGCGATCGACACGTGTATGTCGCGCGAAATGATAAGGAAAGGTAGCGCGCGTCACGGTCTGGGGACGACGCTTACGGACGATCGGAGTGTAGTGGGGGGCGCTCCTAGCGACGATGGCGTACCGATATTTGAACGACAAACCTGCCGCGAAGTAACTAGCTTTCGCCCAGGCCACTGCGAGCTCCCACGACCTCCCCCGTGAATCCGCGAGCCCCCGGCCCTTCGGTCAGACCATCGATCTCGTAGTTCGTCGTGTAGGTGGAGTCGTTCGCAGCGATCGGTTCACTGCAGTGGCTGCAGACGACCAGTGCTTCGAAATCCGACTTGCAGCGGCGGTGACGCAGTCTGAGCGGTGGTTTCGCATCGGCAAGCCAACGATCGCCCCATCCCATCATCACGACCATCGGTCGATAGAGGTCGTGCCCCATCTTGGTGAAGCGATAGTCGAAACGATCCCCACCCTTGCGGTAAGCGCTTTTTCGGAAGATCCCGGTATCCACCAGCCGCGTCAATCGATCGGCAAGGATGTTGGGAGCGATGCCGAGCTTCTCGGTCATCTCGTCGAAGCGGCGTACCCCGAACCATGCCTCGCGCATCATCAGGAAGCTCCAGCGATCGCCGATGATCTGCAGAGTACGCGCGACGGAGCAGGGGCGCACGCGCTCCAGCAGCGTAGGGTCGGAACTGCGACGACTCTTGAACTTGATCTCGTAATCCGAATAGCCGGCCCCGGGACCATCGCGATAGGCGACATCCCAAGCGTTTATCGGCTCCAAGCACTCGGAACAGACCGTCGTGGGATGGCAGGCGTGACCGCAGGTCGCGTGAGTCAGCGACAGCGGAGCGGGCTGACCCCTGGTCAGCCATTTGTCCCCGAACTCCATCAGCGACAGCATCGATGCGAACAGGTCCTTGCCTTGTTCGGTGAAATGGTAGCCGGTCGCGCGCTCGCCGTCCCGCGTTTGCCGCAGAATTCCGTTCTCGACAAGAGCGGTCAGTCTCGTCGAAAGCGTCTGACGTGGAACGCCAAGTCTGCGCTGCAATTTGTCAAAGCTATGAACGCCGAAGAACGCTTCGCGAATGATCAGGAATGTCCAACTATCGAGCACGATCTCGACGGTCTTGCGAACCGAGCAATGTCGTTCAATCATGTCGCATCACGTTGGGTGGCTACTGACGGATCGGCCTCCCGACGATCCCGTAACATCTGGAAGATGCGTTCAGGCGTCACCGGCAGGGTCTGCACCGAAACGCCAAGATGCGCGAGCGCATCGTCTACCGCATTTGCGACGGCCGCGGGCGCTCCGATCGTTCCACCCTCGCCCATTCCTCGAAAACCCCCAACGTTGTTGGGAATACCCGCCTCAATGTGAACGACTCCGATGTCCGGAACATTCGTCGCGACTGGGACGAGATAGTCCGCAAGACTCGCGGTGACCGCTTGTCCCTGATCGTCGTGCACGATCTCCTCGAGAAGCGCCGCGCCGATCCCCTGCGCGACCGCTCCGTGAACCTGACCGTCCACGATCATGGGATTGATGATCCTGCCGCAATCCTCGGCGACGACGTAGCGAAGGATGCGGACCCCGTACGTTTCCGGGTCCACCTCGACCATGGCCAAATGGGTCGACGAGCAGGCCGTGCCGAGATAGGGATCGTACGTTTCCGAACCGACAAGATCCTCGCGCTGCTTCAGCGGTATGCGCCCCATCTGCTTGTAGACCGCAGAGGCCACGTCCTTGAGCGTCATTGTCTTGTTGGACGCGCGGCTGCTGACGATCCCCTGGTTCATGTCCAGGTCATCGACGTTCTGCTCCATCAGGTAGGCTGCGGCGCGCAGCACCTTGGCTTTGACGACCCGTGAACAAAGGATGGCGGCCCCACCTCCCAGCACTGCGGACCTGCTGGCGTACGTGCCGGTCGACATGGGGACAAGCGAGCTGTCGCCGTGCTGGACCTGGACGTCCGCGAGCTTGCAGCCCAACTCGTCCGCTATCACCTGAGCGAGCGTTGTCTCCAGCCCTTGGCCATGGGAGGAGACGCCGAAGGCGGCAGTGACGGCACCGGTCGAATCTATCTCGATCTTCGACGTCTCGGTTCCCGTATTGATGGGCATGCCAGGGGCGACGGATATCCGTGAACCGATCCCCGTGAGTTCGGCGTAGCTGCCAAGTCCGATCCCAACCCACCGCCCCTCGGACCGCGCAATATCGCGTTCGCGGACCAATGTCGGATAGTCGACATGGTCGCACGCGCCTTGGAGGCACTCCTGGAATGCGGATTTGTCCCAGATTATCCCCGACGCGGTTCGATAGGGGAATTCTTCGTCGCGCACCAAATTTTTCCGCCGGAATTCGACGGGATCCATACCGATCTTGCGGGCGGCCATCTCCACCAGTCGCTCCATCGCGAATGTCGAGGATGGGCGGCCTACGCCACGATATGGACCGGTTGGAGGTTTCGGCGTCAGAACGCCCCGGATGCGGCCGCGATAGTGCTCCATCCGATATGGTCCGGGCATGAAACTGATCACCTGAACGGGCTCGAGCGCGGCCGTCCACGGGTAGATCGAATAGGCGCCCACGTCTCCGATCACGTCGGCACGCAGTCCCAACATCGTGCCGTCGCTGTCGACTGCGAGTTCGGCCTCGATCAATTCGTCGAATGCCTGACTGGTAGCCGAGAGGTCTTCGAGACGGTCGCTTACGTACTTGACCGGCCGTGCCAGCTTGCGGGCGAGGATGCAGACGAGCATCTCTTCGCTATAGAGGGACCCCTTCCCTCCGAAACTGCCGCCGACATCCGGCGCAACGACGCGAACTCTCGTGCCCGGCAGATCGAGACAGTTGGCGATCACGTCGCGAATGACGCCGGGAATATTCGACGACGTATGAAGGGTCAGCGAGCGCTTCCGCTCGTCCCATTCCGCCAGATACGACCGGTTCTCAATCGAGACCGCGGTCTTCCGTGTCATGCGGAAACGGCCCTTGACCGTGACCGGTGCGGAAGCAATCACGCTGTCGATATCACCGCGTTTGAACTCCCTCTGGATGATCGTGTTCGTGCCGGCCTCTTCATGCAGCAACGGAGCGTCGTCCTTGACGGCGTCGATCTGCCTTATCGCGAACGGCAGCGGCTCGTATTCGATCGAAATGTGTTCCAGCGCGTCTTCGGCGGCGTAGCGGCTTTCGGCCAGAACCGCGACAACGGGTTCGCCGACATAGCGTACCTTGCCTTCCGCCAATGGCCCTATCGGCGTGGCGTAGTAACCCGGTATTCGCGAGGTTGGAATCGCCGGGCTGAACTCACCCGCGATGTCGGTCGCGTCGTAGATTGCGACCACGCCCGGGATCGAAAGGGCGTCGCCTGCATCGATACTGATGATGCGGGCGTGCGGCTGATCCGATCGCCGCAGGGCGACATGAAGTGTCCCGTGCGGATTGATATCGTCGACGTACCGGCCGACGCCGGCGAGCAGCCGCGGATCCTCGGTCCGCTGGATGCGCTCGCCGACCAGTTTGGGCCGCAGCTCGATCGAAGGTTCGGGACGGGTCATTCGTAGAACTCTGCCGCCTTCCGCAAATGCTTCCACTGCCCGTCGTCATGTCCGGAGACGACGGTTTCTCCGGCATCGCGCCGCTTCTTGAGCTCGACCAGCGCTGCCGCTGCCAGATCCATGTCCCAGGTGTTCTTGGGTGGAACGCCGGTATCGATGGAGCTCTGCAACGGCGCCGCGTCAGACGCGAGCACGAAAGTGCCGTCACGGTCGAGCCCGACACGCGCGACGGTCGAACCCGGCGTGTGTCCGGGCATCGGCACGAGCACGACTTTCCCGTCTCCGAACACGTCGTGTTGGCCGTCGAAGGTCTTGAACCCTTGCGGTTGATTCCATTCCTGAGGCAGGTATCCCCGCTGTTCGGCGCCGTCCGCCCGCGCCGCTTCGAGCTCCGCAGCGTGGCAGAAGATCGTGGCACGATGGAAGTACTCGTTGCACCCGCAATGGTCGGGATGGAGGTGCGAGCAGACGACGATATCAATATCGTCGGGCGTGAGACCGATCGCGGCGAGCTGCTGGACCATCGTTTCTTCGGCTTTGAAGATCGGCATCATTACCCGTGCGAGCCCACCCCACCGGCGTTCCGGATTGGTTGCCGCCTCGGGGCTGCAACCCGTATCGAACAGCAAATTCGCCTGTTGATGACGAACGAGCGCGGCGTGGACCGGCAGCTCGATCGTCTCGTCCTTTGCCGAGCCTGGTACGTAGATCGACCGTCTCATGCGCAACCGGCCTCCCGGAAGGAAATGCAACTTCATCTCAAGGGACCTCTCTCCTTCGCCAGTTCGCGGACGGCGTCGATGATATGTTGGTAGCCGGTGCATCGACAGATGTTTCCAGACAACGCCTCCCGGATCTGCTCGTCCGTCTCGAGCGGATGGTGCCGGAGCATGTCCGTGATCGTCATGATCATTCCGGGCGTGCAGAAGCCGCACTGCAGTCCATGATGCGTTCGGAAGGCTTCCTGAACGCGCCCCAGACTATCGACCGTGCCCATCCCCTCGATCGTCTCCACCTGCACCCCTTGCGCCTGGACCGCCAGGGTCAAACAGGATCTCGCACTCCGTCCGTCCAGCAAGACCGTGCAGGCACCACAGACGCCGTGCTCGCATCCTACGTGCGTCCCGGTAAGTCCAAGTTCGTGTCGCAAGAAATCGCTGAGGAGCATCCGCGGTTCGACTACGCGGCTGCAGGTCAGGCCATTAACGACCAGCGTGACCTTGGCAGTTGTCATCGTGCATGCTCCGTGAGCCCGCCGGCACGACGCCAGGCCGCGTCGAGAGCCCGACGGGCCAAGGCGCCCGAGAGATGGCGCCGGTAGTCGGCGGACGCATGAAGGTCGCTGTTGGGTTGCAGAGTGTCGTTGAGAAGTTCGACCACCTCGCTCGCGAGGCCCGGCGTGACTTCTCGGCCCTCGATGAGCGCCTCGACCGAGCCAAGTCGCAGCGGCGTCTCTCCAACTCCCATCATTGCGAAACGCACGTCGCTTGCCTTCCCGTCCCGCATGCGCATCGTCGTTGCGACGCAAGAAAGTGCGAAGTCTCCATGCCGTTTCGCGAACTCCTCGAACGCCCAACCGGTATCCGTCGATAGCGTATCGATCTCGATCGAAGTGACGAACTCTTCTGGCTCGAGAGAATTCATCAGGGAACCTTGAAAGAAGTCGGGGGCCGCTATCTGTCTCTCACCACGAACCGATCGGGCTGTGATCTGTCCGTTGAGCAGCAGCGTCATCATGGGCATCTCCGCCGCCGGATCCGCATGGCAGACGCTTCCGCAAAAGGTCCCCCTGTTTCGCACGGTGAGGTGGGCCACGTAGTGCATGGCCTCGTGGAGGATCGGAATCCGTTCGTGGATAAGTGGATCGGTCGCCGTCATGTAGTGGCGCACGGTCGCACCCAGTCGCAGCCGGTCTCCCTTCGACTCAATTTGCGAAAGCTCGGGGATGCCGTTGATGTCCACCAGAACCGATGGCTTTACGAGCCGGAAGTTGATCATAGGCATGAGGCTTTGCCCGCCGGCTATGACCTTTCCGTCACCGCCAGATTCGGCCAGCACCTCACTTGCCTCGGAAATCGTGCTCGGGCGAACGAAGTCGAATGGCGCAGGCTTCATGCGATTGGCCTCAAAGGCATCGGCGACACGTCAGTCGCGGTTGGCGAAGTCGCACATCTATCGATCGATGACCCCGTTCCGACATCCCGCGGCGCTCTCCTACTTCCGCTTTTCGAGCTACATTGCGCTTTTCGATTGACTTGCATTATTAGACTATTATTGAAAATGTCAAGCTGAGCTGCGCCGCACGTCCGCTGTCAGCTCGCACGTCGCCTTCCTTCAGGACTCGGGAGATCATCCATGGATATGCGTGGCCAGCAACACATTCCGGCAAGTCGCGAGGTCGTCTGGATTGCCCTTAACGACCCGGAAATCCTGCGAGTCTGCATTCCAGGCTGTCAGGAACTGACAAAATCTTCGGATACGGAGATGACCGCGGTCGCGGTCATCAAGGTCGGACCGGTCACCGCCCGTTTTCAGGGCGCGGTCACCCTATCCGACCTGGATCCCTCGAACGGCTACAAGATCAGCGGTGAAGGACAGGGCGGCGTCGCCGGGTTCGCCAAGGGAACCGCAATCGTGCGGCTGGAAGCCGATGGGAACGGCACCCTCCTACACTACGAAGTCGACGTACAGATCGGCGGCAAGCTGTCTCAGCTAGGCGGTCGTCTGATCGACGCCACGGCGAAGAAGATGTCTGGGCTTTTCTTCCAGAAGTTCGCGCAAGAAATTCAGGACAGACAGCACGCAGCCGAAGATGCCACCGCCGTTGCGGCCGCCGGAGCGCCTCCAGGCGCCGTTGGCCCGGCTGCCTTCGCCAAGCCTTCGGCTCCCACTCAGGCTTCGGATCGGCAAAGCGTCAGACGCCATGCGCCCGTACCTTCGACCGCAATCGATCACCCGTCAGGCTTGTTTTCCTTCTTGAAGCTGGTCGGTGCGATCGCTGTGGTGGGGGCCATAGGACTCGCTTGGTATCGCTACGGCGGCTTGCTACCAAGCCTCGTTCCCGCGTCCGACACGATCGCAGCCGATGGGCGGGCGCACGTCTCGCCGGATATGTCCAGCACGATCCAACTGATCATGGCCGCAGCGATTGGCTATCTTTTCGGCGCTCGTAACAAGAGTCACCAGGGATAGTTTTAGGCCGCGCTCGACATCTAGGTAGATCGGCTTTCACTAAGAGACTTTCTGTCACCGCAATCGCTGACTGGCCAAGCGAACGGATGTCTAATTCAGCCGGGAAGCGCCCGGCTGCTCTTCTTCCCGCCGAAACGATCCGGATTGTAGCGCATACGATACTGCATCGAGTGCGCGGCGATTGGCTCGCGACATTCGCTGCAAAGTACCATAGGCGTAAAATCGTGTCCGCAGTCGAGGTGAGTCAACACGAGAGGGGCCTTGCCATTCGACCTCCACTTGTCTCCCCACGCCATCATCATAATCAGAGGTCCGTACAGATCGAACCCCATGGGAGTAAGTAGGTACTCGAAGCGGTCGGGCCCGCTCTGGTACATGCGCTTCATGAAAATGCCGCGGTCGACCAACCGGGACAGCCGATCGGACAGGATGTTGGGTGCGATTCCGAGTTCGCTCTGCAGCTTGTCGAACCTTCGCGCGCCGAAGAATGCCTCCCGGATGACGAGGAAGCTCCAACGGTCTCCGATCACCTGCAGAGCTCGTGACACCGAACTCGGTCTGCCCCGGTTGAACTGATTGTCGTCCGAAGAACGACGCGAACGCTTCATCGGCTCGGCCATCACAGAGCCGGCGCCGGCGCCGTCGCGATACGAGACGCGGCGGGCCACCACTTTCTCGCGGCAGTGGGAGCATCCGACATATGGCTTCGTGACCTGATCGCACTGCGTGTGGATGAGCTGCAGCGGAACACCGTGTTTCTCGGAAAGCCAATTGTCCCCGAACTGCATGAGCGACATGAAAGTGGGATAGAGATCCATGCCCGACCGGGTCAGCCGATACTCCACCCAGCTCGATTTTTCCGAATACTCGATCCGGCGGAAGATATCCTCGGCAACGAGCCGCTGAAGCCGATCGGTCAGGGTCGCCCGCGGAATCTCCAGCATCGTCCGGAACTCCTCGAAGCGTCGGGCTCCGAAGAATGCTTCTCGGATTACGAGGAACGTCCAGGCGTCCGAGAGAATGACGACCGTCCTTGCAACTGAACATTTGCGCTCTCGCGGCGCGCTTTGCGGCTTGCTTGCTTGAACGGCCGACTTCTTCTGCTGCACCTGCCGTTTAAGTGATTGCGCCGGATTCAATACGGTCTCCTGTCGGAATATCGGCACCGATACTGCCATGATCTCCCTACTAAACCAACACGTAGTTTCAAGCGTCGCCACGGTGCTGGCGAGAGGCCGAACGATGGCACGCTGACGCTCCGTGCGCTTGACTCGTGCCTATAGTTCAGTTATGCAAGTTATATCTCTCAAGTTCCTCCCAGACTTGGGCCGGGCGAGCCCGGCCCGCTTTTTTTGGAGAGAAGGAACATGACCTCCTCGAAGCAAGCTATCCAGCGAAGTGCCGACGCGTTGTGGGAGGATTTCTCCCGCCCGATCGCATCGGCGCAGGCGTACATCGACTCCCTGCGAGGGCGCGGGTTGAACGTCTTCTTCAGAGGCGAGCCCGTCGAAGAGCCGGTGGACGACCCGGTCATCTTTCCCTCGATCAATGCCATGGCCGAGACCTATCGGCTGGCTTCCGAGCAGCAGGACCTGGCCAGCGTGCCAATTGGCGATACCGGCCATCGCACCAGTAGATTCCTTCACGTCCCGGTCACCCCTGGTGATCTGGCCGTGAAGCATGAGATGCAGCGCGAACTGGGACGCCGCACGGGGACCTGCTTCCAACGCTGCGTCGGATTGGACGCCATCAGCGCGTGTCACTCGATCACGTTCGACACCGATCAAGCCTACGGCACGTCCTACCATCAGCGATTTTTGGCGTTCCTGAAGCGGGCACAGGTGGGCAACGTGGTCATTGGAGGCGCAATGACCGACCCGAAGGGTGACCGCTCCAAGGCCCCCCATCAACAGACCGACCCGGACATGTTTCTACATGTCGTGAGGCGCTCAGAGGACGGAATCTACGTCTCGGGTGCGAAAATGCACCAGACCGGCGCGATCAATTCCCATTGGCTGATCGTAATGCCGACAATGAGGCTGACGGAGGCGGATCGCAATTGGGCCGTCGTCGGAGCCGTGCGGGCCGATTCTCCTGGATTGACCTATATCCTGGGCCGTCAAACCAACGATACCCGAAGCGTCGACGGCGGCTCGCTGGACGCCGGAAATGCCGGTTTCGCTGGTCAGGAAGCCCTCATCGTGTTCGATTGCGTGTTCATCCCGCATGCGCACATCTTCATGGATGGTGAGTGGCAGATGGCCAGTTCGCTTGTCGAGCGGTTCACCACGTATCACCGGTCTTCGTACGTCTGTAAGACCGGTTTGGGCGACGTGCTGATCGGTGCTGCCGCAGAGGCCGCATCCCAGAATGGAGTTGAGAACGCTTCGCACATCCGCGACAAGCTCGTGGAGATGACGCATCTGAATGAAACGGTGTATTCGAGCTGCGTAGCCGGCGCATATCGTGCTTCGAAGGCGCCCTCCGGTGCGGTCTATAACGATCCGATGCTCTCCAATGTCGCCAAGCACAACGTTACGAGGTTTCCGTTCGAGATCGCGAGGCTTGCTCAGGACATCGCGGGTGGACTGGTTGCGACCATGCCGTCCGAACGGGACCTACTGAACAACGTGACCGGACCGTTGATCCGAAAGTTCCTGAAGGGACGCGATGGCGTCGATACGGTCGATCGCATGCGAATTCTTCGCTTGATCGAGAACATGACTATCGGTCGCAACGCGGTCGGTTATCTGACCGAAAGCCTCCACGGAGCCGGATCGCCGCAAGCGCAACGCGTTCAGATCGCTCGCGGTATGGAAATCGAAAGCAAGAAGGCCTTTGCGCGCAATCTGGCTGGAGTACGGCCGAAGGTCGATGAATGATCCGCGGACGGGGCGCCCACGGCGCCTCGAGGCTTTGCGGCGCGGCGCGCTGGAGCGATCAACTATCTCCGAGATATAGCTCGCGCACGCGGGGATCTGCCTGTAGCGCACTGCCGGTCCCCTTCAAAACGATCCGACCCGTCTCCATGACGCAGGCCTGGTCCGCAATCGATAGGGCCAAGTTGGCATTTTGCTCGACCAACACGATCGTTAGACCTCGATCTCTGAGGGAACAGACGGCTTCGAAGACCTGATCGATCAGCAGTGGAGAAAGGCCCATGCTCGGCTCGTCGAGAAGAAGCATGTCGGGTTGGCTCATCAGCGCCCGAGCGATAGCCAGCATTTGCTGCTGTCCTCCGGACAAAGAGCCAGCCGGCAAGCTTTTCTTCTCGTACAGTATCGGAAACATTTGATAGGCAGTCTGTAAGCCTGTGTTGGAATCCGCCTTCGACTTGGTCCAACCGCCCAATCGCAAATTGTCTTCGACCGACAACCCCGCAAACACTTGTCGTCCTTCGGGAGATTGAGACAGGCCCATTTTGACGCGGGCACATGCTTTCACTCCGTTCAGGGACTTGTCCTTGAACGTGATCTGACCGGCACTGATCGGCTGCACACCGGAGATGGCGCGGAGCAAGGTGGTCTTGCCGGCACCGTTCGCGCCGATCAGAGCGACGATATGCCCTGCGGAGACGGTCATAGTGACGTCGTGAAGCACTTCGATCCGGCCGTAGCGGCTGCTCAAACCCACGACATCAAGCATTGGCTGCCTCGCGCCTTCCGTGATCGCCGAGATAGGCGGCTATCACGCGTTCATTCCGCTGCACCTCGGACGCCGTTCCCTCGCAAATCGTCTGGCCTCCGTCCAAAACGTGGATCCGGTCGGAGATCCTCATGACGAGTTTCATATCGTGTTCGACGAGCAGGACCGTCACTCCGGAACTTGCTATCTTCCTAACCAGCTTCTCCACCTCGATCGTTTCGGCTGGATTGCATCCGGCGGCGGGCTCATCCAGCAGGATCATCTTGGGTTCGGTTGCGAGAGCTCTCGCCAGCTCCAATTTCTTCAGCGCTCCGTACGGCATCGCTGCGGCCGAACGATCCGCATAGCAACCAAGCCCCACAAACTGGAGCAACTCGCGGGACCGCCCCTGACTTGCCCGGTTCTCGCGCAACGCCCCGGGGAGGCTGAACAACTGCGAAAACGTCCGGCTGCACTCATGCATATGCCTGCCGACCATGACGTTTTCGACGGCGCTCATATGCATGAACACCTGGAGATTCTGAAACGTTCTCGACAGCCCTTCCCTCGCAAGCGCGTCCGACCGCATTCCGGTGACGTCCTTGCCGTTCAGCCGGATCGAACCGCCTTGCGGCGAGTACACCCCGGAGATCATGTTGAAGAGCGTCGTCTTGCCGGCACCGTTCGGGCCGATAATGGAGAACACGGTGCCAGCAGGCACGGAGATCGACACATCGCGAACGGCCTTGACGCCGCCGAATGCGATGGAAACTGATGACACTTCGAGCATCGAGTTCATGCGCCGCTGCTCGCGAACTTCTTGGCAAATGACGGCACGACCCCGGTCGGCAAGATCACGATGCACAGGACCATCAGGAGTCCGAGCATGAGATGCTCGTAGTCGTGGAAGACCGTCAGGACCTGCGGCAGGAGAACGAGGACCGCCGCCCCCAGAACCGAGCCCAGAACGGAGCCGAGGCCTCCCAGCACCACCATTGTGACGAGTTCGACGCTTCGAAGGAATCCTGCAGTGGAATCAGGGGTGATGTGGCCGTTGCAAAATGCCAGAAGAGATCCGGCGATGGAGGCGTAAACGGCCGAGACGACGAACACCTTCAGCTTTTGCTTCGCGACGTCGACCCCGATCGCTTGTGCCGCGACCTCGCTATCGTGAATGGCGCGCAAGGCCCGCCCGGTGGTGCTGGCCACCAGATTTTGCGCAATGAACACGCCCACGATGAGCGCCACGCCTGAGATCCAGTACCACTGCTCGACCGTCCGGAGGCGCCATCCGAACACGACGGGTCGAGGTACGCTGATCCCGTCCGGTCCCCCCGTCAGCCCCGCTTCGTTCGTGATCAGGAGAGCGATCAGGAAGCCGAATCCCAACGTAGCCACCGCCAAGTAGTGCCCTTTCAGCCGGAGGATAGGACGACCGACCAAAGCGGCGATCGCGGCCGACGCTAAGGCACCCAGCACGACCGAATAGAGTCCTGGTAGCCCCCAGTGCACCGAGCCCAGCGCAACCGAATACGCGCCGATGCCGACGAAACCGGCGTGCCCCAGGCTGACTTGTCCAGCGAAGCCCATGAGCAGGTTCAGCCCGACGGCCGCCAGGCCGAAGACGTAGATCAGGGTCATGACCCGCAAGTAGTAGTTGGAGGGCACCAGAAGCGGGGCAATGGCGATGATTGCGACCAGAATCGCCAGTTGCACCAATCGTGAGCGTACCGAGCTCATGTCAGACTCTTTCCCTTGCGATCGAGCCGAAGAAGCCCTGCGGCCTCACTGCCAACACGATTAGGATGACCAGAAAGGCGAATGCATCCTTGTAGGCCGATGAGATCAGGCCGCCGCCGAACGCCTCGACGACCCCCAGAACGATGCCACCGACGACCGCGCCGACCGGATTGCCCATGCCGCCCAACATCGCGGCGGCAAATCCCTTGAGCGACAGAATGGTGCCGGCGTCGTAGCTGGTGAGGGTAATGGGAGCAGCCATGATGCCGGCCAAACCGCCGATCGCCGCGGAGACCACGAATGCCAGCGTGACGATCGAGCGTACGTTCATTCCCATGAGGGTCGCCGCCAGGGAATTCTGCGAGACTGCGAGGATTCCCTTGCCCAGTAGAGTCTTGGTCGTGAACGCAGCGAGCGCTCCGACGATGACGATCGTGCCCGCAAGAACCATCAAGCTCTGCGTTTGAATCGTGGCTCCGAAGAGCTCTATCGGACCCGCATCGAACCATGAGGGCAACGAATGGAACCTCTTGTCGAAAACGAGCTGCGCTACCCCTTTTGCGAAGATCGATGCACCGATCGTGAGGACGATCAATCCGAGGACGGGACTGCTGCGGGCCGGATCGATGGCGAGCCGGTATAGCACCAGACCGGCCACCGCTGCGACCGCGGTGCCGAGTATTGCAGCAGGGAATGTCGGCAGGCCGCCGGCCACGGCAAAAACGGTCGTCATGGCTCCCAACATCGCGAAGTCGCCCTGCGCGAAGTTAGCCACGTGCGTCGAGTTGTAGATCAGCGTGAATCCCAACGCGACGAGAGCGTAAACAGCACCAATTGTAACGCCGGAGGAGGCGTACTGTAGTAGATCAGCGGCCATGCCAATACCATTCGATAGGAGCGGCTAGGAGCCCATTACTTGCCGGAAGCGATGGGCGACCAGTTGCCGCTCTTGATCTCGACCATTCGGAAGCCCGTGAGGTCGAGACCCATGTGATCCTTCGCGGTCATCGAATAGATGCCGTTGACGCCCACGAAGCCCTTCGTAGCCTCGAGAGCATCACGGATCTTCGCCGGCTCCGTCGAAACCGACCGCTTGATCGCCTCGACGACCATTTGGAAGCCGTCGTGCATGAAGCCGCCGAATGCCGACACGGGCTGGTTTGCAGCCTTCTCGTAGGCTTGCGTGTAGGCCAGCACCGGAGCCCGCTGCGCATCCTCGGCTGCCAGGTTGGACCCGACTAGAAGCGCCGGAACGGGCAGTCGTGCACCTTCCGCCCCTCCCGCAGATAGGTCGATGAACTCCTTGGAGGCGACGCCGTGGCTGACGTACAGCGGGAGCCTCATACCAAGCTGCTTGTAGTTGCGGGCCAATATCGCGGGAGTCTGCCCGATGCCCGGAACGACGATCGCCTGTACTTCCTTCTTCCCCCTCACGTTCGTGAGCTGGGGAGTCATGTCGGAATCCTTGGGTCCGAAGCTCTCCTCGTGGACGATGTTGACGCCGTATTTCGGAGCAACGGCCACACACTGGTCGCGCATCGACCGCCCGAACCCATCCGTACCGAAGACGACGGCGATGCTCGAAAGACCTCGCGCCTTGACGTCCTCGAAGATCTTCTCGCAGGCCATCGTATCGGTCTGCGGCGTCTTAAAGACCCACTTCTTGACGGGCTGGACCACCTGCAGCGCGCCGGCCATGGACATGAACGGGATCTCCGCCTCTTCGAAGGCGGGCAGCATGGCCATGGTCGTGCCCGTCGTCGAGCCGCCGACCATTGCGACGACCTTGTCCTGATCTATCAAGCGGCTCGCGAAAGTCCGAGCGGCGTTGGCATCGCCTCCGTCATCGTAGACGACCAGTTCGATCTTCCGGCCCGCGATGCCGCCCCCCGCGTTCACCTGCTGCGCGAGCATCTCGATCGTTCGCTTCTGCGGTTCGCCGAGAAAGGAAGCTGGGCCGGTCACCGAGAGAATGGCTCCGATCTTGATCGGCTGCTGGGCGTAGCTTGCTTGCGCCATCAATAGCGCCGCCGCCGCCGTCGAGAACGTCAAACGAAGTGATTTCCACATAGCGTTCATCCTTGGCTCCCTATGATTGAAAGAGCGGCGCACCTTCTTGTACGCCGCGGATCTGTTCAGACTTTTCGGCTCTGAGCGTTCCAGAATCGCTCGAGATTGTTGATCAGCGCCGGCGAGAAGTGGCAGTAGGCCTGCTCACGCGCGTAGACCGACATGTACGTCCTGAACATGTCGAGCGGTTCGGCCGTGATGCGCATGGCCCTCCGATTGCCGGATGCGCTAACGACGCCCGAGTTCGTCAGGCGATCGATCGTGTCCTGGATCGCGGCATCCATCGCTTCAGGCTCGACGATCAAGTCGCAGATCTGCCGTCCCGTGTGACTATCGCAATCGATGCGCATGTCCGCCATGATCGCTTGGCGCGTGGCCCGATCTCCCACGAAACGTGGCATCCGCATGTTTGCGATGCCAGGGATGATGCCTTCCTTCCGGGCTGGCAGCGTCATATAGGCGTCTTTGCCGGCGATGTTGTAGTCGGTCGAGAGAATGTACTGACAGCCACCGCCGATCGCGAACTTGTCGATCGCCGCGATCCATGGCTTCTCGATCGAATCGCCGATCATTTCGTCCGGCGGGACGTCCGGCAGCGCCAGGCCACGGTAGAACTTGTTGATGAACCCCAAATCGCGGATGAGGTACCAGAGGTACGACAGGCGGCCGTAATAGATGTGCGTCAGATTGATGCCCGTGCAGAATACGTGCTGCCCGGCATGCTTTCCATTCTCGATCTTTCCGCCGCGGAGAACGCAAACGGAGGTCTCGGGATCGAGAAGGGCCAGATCAACCGCCGTTTCGACGTCGGCGACTGTCGTGTCATCCTCGGCATTGAGATAGCGGGAGTTCTTCAGATAAACGAAGGACGCCTTGCCCTGCCGCTCGACCGCGGCATGCTCCAGCTCGACCCTACCCTCCTTCTTGAGCTGATCGAGCCGATCCACCGCCTCTTTCCGCGGCAGCAACATCGCATGGCAGAGATGGAGCCCGCATTCGCGATCGGCAAGAACGGCGTTGAAGAACAGCCCCTGGTCGACCTCATGACCGTCCTTGTCCGCCTGCACCAAGGTCGACTCGCTCGCCACGCGCTCCTTGGTGGGGCACAAGCCCGGCACGGCCTCGGCAACGGCGTATGCGAGATCTTCCACCCGCCTGAAGCGTCCCAGATCGTTTGTCAGCTCGCGATAGAGGCGAACCGCGTGGGCGGAAAGAAAGCGAGATCGAGACTTTTGCGCATCGTCGATAACGGCAATTGCTGCCGCCTTCTGCTCCTCGCTGCGGTCGCGACGCGCCGGCAGCCCATCAAGCTTCGCCAGCGCTTCCTGCCAATACTGCGAAAATGCCCTGGTGTCGGCCGCGTAGTCCCCTGAGACATTCGGCCATCCGGCGCGACCTGACGTTTGAGCAAGCGGCGTCGGTGCTGATTTCGTCGCAACCATCTCTCTCTCCTTTTAACCCTGAACGAAGCCGTAGCATATTTAGTTCAGCTATAAAAGTCTCTTTTTATCCGTCAGAACCGGGATAGATACGACGATAGGATGAGCACTCCGGGCATACGTTCGATGGGAAAGCCTTATTTCACCGGCATTATTCGACGCCTTACGCGCTATGCCTCGGACGGATAACTACATTGGCGCGCTCCAACCGAAGGATGCCGCAGGCATAAAAATGTCATTCGCGTCCCGCATGGTGAAATTCGCCCATAATTCCGCTCTTATCGCACCAGTAACTTCCATATCTGAACTAAATGGTGTCGTTCCGCGTATGGGGGCAGCGACGGTCGATATCGGCAACTGACGAGCCGAGCGATCGGGAACGCGCCGCGTCACATTGCCTCGGCCCAATGAGTCACCTCGCGGACGCGAGCGAACGCAAGCGGTGGGACACTTCGCGAAGACGCGGTGGACGTAGGATCACGCGGGTCCTTGACGGCATCGGGCGATGCGGCCGGCTTTATGGCTGGTGCATCTGACCTGTGTCGTTGTAATCGACTGCAACGCCGCCGTCCGCCACCGCTTATCCAAAGTTCGAAACTGGGCGACGCGAGGTTGCTGCACCGCTTCCGCTTGGCCGACTTCAGGCAGGCATCCAGCACCTCGTTGAACGGTCGCAACTGCGTTCCGTTCGCGATAAGCTGCTGAGCGCGGTGGGATTCTGCATGTCGTAGCGCGCGGCCATCCAAGTATTTGTGTTGGCGGCGGCATTGGAGAGGATCGCCTGATAAGTCTTGGCAGAGTATTCCATTTTTCCAGATTGACGAAGGCGTGACCGTCGGTCCGCCGTCCCAGAAGCCCGGACAGTAGTAGTACTTCGCAACTTTCTGGAACCCGAGCTTTTCATCATCGTATGGGCCGATCCACTCGGCCGCGTCGACAGCACCTTTTTCGAGCGCCGGATAAACGCCGCCACCTGCAAGCTGTTGCGCACGACGCCGATCTGCGCAAGCACGTGTCCCGAGATGCCGCCGACGCGCATCTTCAATCCCTGTAGATCGGCAACGGTCTTGATCTCCTTGCGGAACCAGCCTCCCATCTGCGCATTCGTGTTGCCACACGGAAATCCGATCAAGCCGTATTACTTGAAAAATTCGGTGGCCAGCTCGTTGCCTCTGACTGATAAAGCCAGGAATTCTGCGACGGGCATTGAGGCCGAACGGCACCGATGCGTAGACAGCAAAAGTCGGATCCTTGCCGACGCAGTAATACAAAACGGTGTGGCACATTTCGACCGTGCCGTTCGACGCCGCATCGAGCGCCTGCAGGCCGGGACGATCTCCCCCGCTGCGAAAACCTGAATCTGGAGTTTGTTGTCGGTCATTTCGGCGACCTGCTTGGCCAAATAATTGTCGCCGCCATAGACCATATCGAGCGACTTCGGAAAGCTGGACGTCAGTCGCCACCTGATCTCGGGCGACGACTGCGCGATGGCTGGAGAAGCGACCGCGGATGCGGCTGCTCCGGCAGCGGACACTCTCAGTTCAGGCGCGCGATCCAGCTTTTTTGATCTGGAACTGCGTCTAGCACATTTAGTTCAACTATAAAAGCGTGATTCCGCGACAAGCTTTGCTGCCTGCACATAGCTATCAGCCAAGGCTCACCGCGCCGTGAAACGTCAGGACATACCGTGTTTTGCAGCATAATTTGCTTGTCCATCGCTTTCATGATGTCGCGTTGGCGACTGTGTGGACGAAGCGATCCGACCGGGTTTTCCAACGGAGCTAGGCTGCATGATCGCTTTGCATCGCAAAAAACTGCGGCAAATGGCGACCACCTTCTAATGTGACTTCCATATCTGAACTAAATGGTGTAGACGGAGCGCCCGGAGGTGGAGCAATGGTTGAAATCGGCAAACAACTCAGTCGAACCATCGAGGTCGACGAAACGAGAGCAATCTCTTTTATGGGCCCGGAGCTCAGGGTCTATGCGACTCCGAGCATCCTCTCCGACATCGAATTCGCGTGTCGCGATCTGCTGCTGACGATGATCGACGAGGGAATGGATAGCGTCGGATCCCAGGTCACCCTCGAGCATGTGGGAGCAGCGAAGCTCGGTCGGAGCGCCGACGTCGTAGTGACCGTGGCGGAAGCGAATAAGCGCAGCATTACGTTCTCCGCGTCGGTCACCTGCGATGGCCGCGCAATCGCAAACGCCAGCCACGTCCGGACGATCGTTTCGGTAGTGGACCTTAAGGCCAGGATCGGCCAGCTATAATCAGGGAGTTGACATGCCGGAACGTTCTTTTCACGAGGAAGTACAGCAGCTTCGTGTCGGCAAGGGTGAGGTCTTCGAAGGCGAAGGCATCCTCGCCGTGACCAAGGCTCTGCTTCAATCGGGGGTATCCTACGTCGGCGGCTATCAGGGAGCCCCGGTATCCGCGCTCGTGGACGTGTTGAGCGACGCGCACGACCTGCTGGAAGAGCTGGGCATCCATCTCGAGACGTGCGCGAACGAGGCCGGCGCTGCAGCGATGCTGAGCGCCTCCATCAACTATCCCATCCGCGGCGCCGTGACCTTCAAGTCGATCGTGGGGACGAACGTCGCTGCCGATGCGATCTCGAATCTGGCCTCAGCGGGCGTCGTCGGCGGATCGCTGATCGTCGTCGGTGAGGACTACGGCGAGGGATCCAGCATCATCCAGGAGCGCAGCCATGCCATCGCGACGAAATCGCAGATCTGGCTCATGGATCCGCGTCCGGACCTGTGGAAGGTCGTCGACATCGTCGAGCGTTCTTTCGAGCTCTCGGAGGCCTCCAATACTCCGGTGATGATGGAACTCCGCATTCGGGCTTGCCATTTGAGCGGCAGGTTCGAGGCGAACGACAACCGGCGCGCGCCGATGTCGAAACGGAGCCTGATCGAATCTCCCGTTTTCGACAAGAACCGGATCAGCCTGCCTCCGGCGACCTACGTACAGGAAAAGCTCAAGATCGACGTCCGATACCCCGCAGCAGTCGATTTCGTCAGGGAACGGAAGATCAACGAGGTCTTTCCGGGCGAGTTCGACGACGTCGGTTTCGTCATGCAGGGCGGCATGTACAATCACGTCATATCCGCCTTGCGAGCCATCGGCCTTGCGGATGATTTCGGCAACTCACGCATACCTCTACTGGTACTCAACTGCGTCTATCCGCTGGTACCGGACGAAATCGAGAGCTTCTGCCGGAACAAGAAAGCTGTCCTCGTCATCGAGGAAGGCCAGCCCAACTACATAGAGAACGATATCAAGGCCCTTCTGTCCGATGCCGGCGTCGCGACGAAGATCCACGGGAAGAATTGCCTGCCGATGGCCGGCGAATACGTCGGAGCGGTGCTGATCGACGGATTCGACAAGTTCTTGGTGCGCTCCCGTCCGGCTCGCCTCGATTCCAAGGAGATCGCGCTGGCGGTCAAATCGTTTCAGGATAACAAGCGCAGAGCCGCGGAGCTGCTCGGAGGACCGCTGCCTGGCCGTCCTCCAGGTCTATGCACCGGTTGCCCTGAACGGCCGGTCTTCAGCGCACTCAAGCTTGTTCAGGAGCAGGTGGGAAAAGTGCACGTCAGCGCCGACGTGGGTTGCCACAGCTTCGCGACCCTGGAGCCGTTCAAGGTCGGAAATACGATTCTCGGGTACGGCTTGGGCCTCGCCTCCTCCGTCGGCCTCTCGTCGATGATGAAGAGACCGGTCGTCAGCATCATGGGAGATGGCGGTTTCTGGCACCAGGGTCTCGTGACGGGCGTCGCGAACCACATCTTCAACAAGGATGAGGGGGTACTCGTTCTGCTTAAGAACGGTTACGCCTCGGCGACCGGGCATCAGCACATCCCGTCTACCGGCTCGAACTCCCGCAACCAAGCCAGCGAGATGGACATCGAGAAGGCCTTGCGTGGTGTGGGCGTCAATTGGATCGAGACGGTCGGTTCGTACCGTATCGGCCGGATGATCACGGCGCTCAAGCGGGCCATTCTCGCGCAAGGGAAAGGGCTTCGAGTCATCATCGCGGAAGGCGAATGCATGTTGGCTCGTCAGCGCAGGGAGAGACCCGCGGCGGCCGCCCGCGTCAAGGAAGGAAAACGGGTCATCCGGACGAAGTACGGAGTGGACGAGACGACATGCACCGGTGACCATTCTTGCGTCCGTCTTTCCGGCTGCCCGACGCTCACGGTGAAGAGCAACCCGGATCCGCTTCGCAGAAGCCCTGTTGCCTATGTCAACGACGGCTGCGTCGGTTGCGGCAATTGCGGCGAAGTTGCGCATGCGGCGGTCCTTTGTCCGTCGTTCTACCGCGCCGAAGTGATCCAAAACCCCACTTTCCTTGATCGCACCGCGGAGCGCATCCGCAGCGCGTTCATCCGCTTCATGCAGCAGCGTCAAAGGGTCGTCGCATGACCATCGGATCCTCCAAGACACGTTCCATCTTGATTGCTGCCCTCGGTGGTGAGGGCGGCGGTGTTCTGTCGGACTGGACCATCGAAGCCATCCGCAGCGCGGGCTTTCTGGTCCAGGGAACCTCGATTCCGGGCGTAGCGCAACGTACCGGTGCGACGACCTATTACATCGAGTACCTCCCGACTCCCAAGGAAGAACTTGGATCAACACGCCCGGTCTTCGCACTCACACCGATTCCGGGCCGCGTCGACGTCATGATCGCGTCCGAGCTGATCGAGGCGGCTCGGGCGGCGGAAGGAGGCTATATCTCGCCGGACAGGACCACGCTGATCGCATCCAATCATCGGGTCTATGCGACGACCGAGAAAATTTCGATGACCGACGGGCGTTTTGACTCCCAGGCGGCGTTGAACGCGATCCATGCGGCGGCCAAGCGATCTCTAGTGTTCGACATGCAGAGCGCAGCGCTCGAAGCCGGCACGGTGATCAACGCGGTGATCCTCGGCACCCTCGCGGGCTCGAACGCGCTCGGCATCGCCCCCGAACTGTTCGAAGCCGCTATCAAGAAGTCCGGGAAATCGGTGGCGGCCAGCCTCAAAGGATATCGGTATGGTTTCGAAGCGGCGAGAGGAACTCTCCCCGCATCCTCCGCGCCAGCCACTCCGACAACGACTGAAACTCAGCTTGGGGAGGCCGAATTTCCGGTGGAGACGCGGCATGTCATCGGCACCGGATACAGGCGGTGTCTCGATTATCAGGACAAGGCCTACGCCGATCTATACCAGCGGCGGGTGCGCGATGTGCTTGCGACGGATCGGCAGGCCGGCGGAGCCGATCAGGGTTGGAAGCTTACGCTGGAAGCTGCACGCCTTCTGGCACTCCGCATGACCTACGAGGACGTCATCAGGGTCGCCGATTTGAAGACCCGTGCGAATCGGTTTGCGACCGTACGCCGTGAAACCCGAGTGAAGGCGGGCGAAGGTCTGCGTATCGTCGAGTATCTTAAGCCTGGTCCGGAGGAGGTCTGCGCGTTGCTCTCTCCCAGGATGGGCAATGCCTTTCTGGGTTGGCTCCGAAAACGGGGACTCGAGCATCGTTTCCACGTCGGCCTTCACGTGAGAAGCGACACCATATCCGGCTTTCTGATGATGCGGATGTTGGCGCGTGCCCGAGTGCTTCGTCGCCGCTCCTGGCGTTTCGCGCAGGAAGAGGCGCTCACGACCCGCTGGCTGACCGCGGTGAAGAATGCAGCACTCCTAGACTACGCATTCGGCATCGAAGTCGCCGAATGCGCCGACCTAGTGAAGGGTTACAGCGGCACGTATCGGCGTGGCGTGCGCAGCTTCGATCTGATCTTCGACAAGCTGGTAGATCCCGCGATTCGCCAGGTGAAATCAGCGACGGCCGCCGTACGCGGTGCCCGCGCCGCAGCGAACGCGGACCCTGAAGGGGATGCGCTCGACAATTTCCTTTTGGCCGCAAGTACCTAGTCGAAACAGCAAAACTTACCGATCGGGGGAGACAATGGCGAACGTCGAACTTTCGCATGTCATCGGGACCACGGCGTCCCCGCTTCTTGAGCTTACCATCGGAGGAACTCTGCGCGACGCGGCTTCTCGATACGGTGCGAGCGATGCTGTCGTCAGCATCTTCCAAGGTCAAAGGCTGACCTATGAGGAGTTGGATCGCGATGCCGATCGGGTGGCCGGGGCATTGCTCGCAATGGGCGTCCGGAAGGGAGATCGTATCGCGATCTGGTCCGCGAACAAGATCGAGTGGCTGATCGTGCACCACGGGGCGGTGCGCGTCGGTGCGGTCATCGTGACGGTCAACCCGGCTCTGAGACAGGAAGAGGCGCGGCACGTGCTGGCCGATTCAGGTGCGAGACTGGTCTTTGCCGCGCGTGCCTTTCGTGGCTACTCCTTCGCAACCGCACTCGAGAACATGCGTCCCGAGCTTTCCGATCTTGAAGAGATCATCTACTTCGATTTCGACGAGTCTGGTTCGGACTGGTTCGAGTTTCTGAACCGGTCGCCGCAGAACAGAAAAGGGATCGAGAAGGCCGAAGGCGAGGTCTCTCCGGACGATCCCTGTAGTCTCCAATACACCTCCGGTACGACAGGACGTCCGAAAGGTGCCCTGCTGACGCATCGAAATATCCTGAACAATGGACATTTCGTCGGTGAGCGGCAGAAGCTGACGAGCTCCGATCGCATATGCCTGCCTGTCCCCTTCTTTCATTGCTTCGGTCTGGTTCTCGGTGCGCTTGCCGCAATGACGCATGGCAGCGCCATCGTGCTGCCCGGGGAAAGCTTCGACGCGGAGTCCACCTTCGAAGCGATCCGGCGAGAGCGATGCACGTCCTTCTACGGCGTTCCGACGATGTACATCTCGTTGCTCACCCATGAATCGGTCCACAAGGCCGACTTCTCCTCTCTCAGGACTGGCTGCATGGGTGGCGCACCCTGCCCGATCGAGACGATGCGCCAGGCCGTCGAGCGGATGAACATGCGCGAGATCACCGTGACGTACGGCATGACGGAGACGTCGCCGATCTCCTTTCAGACGCTTCCCGAAGACACCAACGAGAAGCGGGTCACCACGGTCGGAACCATCCACCCTCATATCGAGGCCAAGATCGTCGATCCCCAAACCGGCCACACGGTCGAGCGTGGCGTGAGCGGCGAACTCTGCATCAGGGGCTATTCAGTCATGCGGGGCTACTGGCGGAATCCGGAAAGCACTCGCGAAGCCATCGATAAGGATGGCTGGATGCATTCAGGTGATCTAGCGACGATGACTCCCGACGGCTATCTGCAGATCGTCGGGCGGAGCAAGAACACGATCATACGGGGCGGAGAGAACATCTACCCCCGCGAGATCGAGGAGTTTCTGCTTACGATGTCCGAAATTGCGGAAGCCTATGTCTTCGGCCTCCCGGACGCGAAGTACGGCGAGGAAGTCTGTTCTTGGATCAAATTGAAGTCAGGCGCGAGCATGACTACCGAGCAACTCAAGGAGAGATGCAAAGGCAGGATTGCGACGTTCAAGATTCCGCGCCATGTCCGGCTCGTCGACGCATTCCCTACCACGGCCAGCGGCAAGGTGCAGTATTTCAAGATGCGAGAAGCTGAGCTCGAGTTGGCAAAGGGGGCCACCTCGATTGCCTGCTAAAATGGAACCACTCTCTCCCAAGTCTCCGGTTTGGAAGATGGACGGCGCTTCTGGTTCCGGCGGCGGCGTACGCCCCGACCGCCACCCTCCTCAAGGGTACGTCAGACACTCGGCGGAATCGGCGACCATCGATATCCTGGCGGATACGTGGACCTACTTGATCATTCGGGAGGCGTTTTTCGGCGCGCGCCGGTTCGCCGAATTCCAACGGAAGTTGAACATCCCTCGCGCCACCTTGAGCAACAGGCTTGAACGTCTGCAGAAGAGCGGAATCTTGAAACGGATCGGCAAAGCCGGCCAGCACAAACAATATCGCCTCACTGATCGCGGGAGGGACGTCTATCCCATAACACTCGGAATGATGTGGTTCGGGGACAAGTGGATGTGCAACGGCACACCTCCGCTCGCCCTGTTCCACAACACCTGCAGATCGTGGTTCTCCGCGAGGGTCGTTTGGCGTGAGACGGGCGAAGCTGTCCAGGCACACGACATACGTATTCGCATTCCGAAGGACTATTGGATCCCGCGTCCCAAGAACGCCCGGCGACACAGGAGGTCCACCTGGGACGGGTCCGTACAGGGTCGGCGCCCTTGCTCGGTGGAACGGATGTTGTCGATCGTAGGCGATAGATGGACGTTCCTTGTCCTTCAGGAGCTCTTCCACGGCAACCACCGCTTCGACGACTTCATCAACGGCCTTTCGATTGCTCCGAGCGTCCTGTCAGGACGGCTGCTCAATTTGCAACGAGCCGGCTTCATAGAAAAGAACGAAGAACTCGGCGGCTATAACCTGACCGAGACGGGGCTGGACAGCTACGGGCCGATGATCCTCATGAAGGCCTGGGGCGAGAAGTGGGTCGTCCGCGGGGGACGCAGCAATTTCGATTTCGTTCATCCCTCGGGCAAGGTCGTCACGCCAGTCGCTGTCTGCTCGAGTTGCCATGGTTTGCTTTCCGCCAAAGATGTCTCCTACGTCTGTAACTACGTCGCTCCAGATTAATCTTCGCAGGGGAATGCGATCGTCTCGGATTATAATATCATGCATCGCATCTTTCAGGACTTCATTGATTTGCTGTCGACAGCTGAAGATCCGCACGATTTTTCCCAAGCCATGGCCAACGCAGCGGCCTCTTTGGACCTTTCCTGTTTCGCCTACCTCGCTTTCCAAAGCGCAGAAAGGCACAAGCCGCGGCTAATCTCTACATATCCCTCAAGTTGGACAGCACACTATTTGCGAAACAACTATCAATTGATTGACCCTGTTGTTGAAGAAGCGCTGCAGACTCCTGAACCCTTCCGATGGGGAGTTGAAATCTCATCAAGATTCACTTTGACGGCGGAGCAGCGCCTCTTCGACGAAGCCGCTCAATTTGGGATTCGATCGGGCTTTACGGTCCCCATTCATGATGGGCACGGTCCTGTCGCTGCACTAACTTTCGCCGCTGACGGGAGAAGGCCGCAATTTGAAAAATGCATTGAGTCGCATCAGCGCGTTCTACAACTCATGGCGATGTATTTCCATGCTCACGTGCGCCGCAAGCTGGCAAACAGAGGTAGTGTAGATGGAATACATCTGTCTCCGCGCGAGCTTGAATGCCTAGAATGGGCTTCGCAAGGAAAAAGCGCTTGGGAGATCGGTTGCATCCTCGGCATCTCACGCAACACCGTCGCTTACTACCTGGAGAATGCGAAGGAAAAGCTAGGTGTTCGGACGGTGGTACAAGCGGTGACTCGTTTAGCCGCTGCGAACAAAATAAAGCAAAATTAGGACGCTCTCCCCCTGTAACTACGGGTGATGCATCTGGTCAACGATTTCGCTTCAAAAGGATGTCTAAAAACACTTTTGGAGGGGCTATGATTCAGTTGCTCACATCGCGTTCCTATGGGGAGTTCTCCAGCACTCTGGTGGAGATGCATCGGTTGCGCCATCGTGTTTTCAAGCTCCGCATGGGGTGGGACGTTCAGACCAGCGGCGATATGGAGATTGATGATTTCGACGCATTGCATCCAGTCTACCTGACGCAGCTATCTGACAGCGGCCACGTGCAGGGGTCCGTTCGCCTTTTACCCACACTCGGCCCGACGATGCTTCGCGATACCTTTCCCAAACTCCTTGAAGGCGAACCTGCGCCCTCAAGTCCCCTCGTTTGGGAAAGCAGCAGGTTTGCGATCGATGTAACCGCCGACGCTCCGAAAGGCGATCACGGTATCACGCGTGCCGCTTACGAGCTGTTTGCAGGAATGGTCGAGTTCGGACTTTCACGACAGCTCACTGATATCGTTACCGTCACGGATGTCAGAATGGAGAGAATCCTCCGACGAGCCGGTTGGCCCCTGCGACGCATAGGTGGTCCGTCTCCAATCGGCAACACCTTAGCCGTGGCGGGTTACCTTGCAATATCGAGTGAGATTCTTTCTAAACTTCGCAAAGCTGGCAGTCTTTCAATGCCGGCTCTTTGGACGCCAGTCATCTTTGCGGCCGCGTAGAACGATCCACAGCAACAAGCGAATATGCGTCCCCGCGTAGAGCGGGACGCCGTGTCTCACGTTTGCTACCGAGCGACGAGCATGACCGAAATCCGGATTAGGAACGATTTGCGGAGAGCCGGAAGAACTATTGACCTGCAGCAGCTTCGGTTAGCCGTTGTCGCTTGTGACTACGGAAGCTTTCGACGAGCCGCAGAAGCGCTTTCGATCAAGCACACTGTTCTCAGCCGTTCTATCGGTCAGCTCGAGCATCTGGTCGGGACTTCACTGTTTGAGCGCTCAAGCGGGGGAGTCAGGCCTACTCTCGCTGGCCGCGCGGTTCTGCGAATTGCCCGGCTAATTTTGGAACAAGTTGACACGCTGGTTGACACTGGCAGATCGATTGGCCGCGGTGAGGCCGGTCATCTTGTCTTAGGCTTTTGCACATCGATGTCGACCGGCAATTTGAGAGCTACATTAGGCGAGTTCAAGAAACGACTTCCTCAAGTCGAGCTGACTACGGTAGAGCGCTCTCGGTCTCGGCTGATGACCGCACTTCGCAGTGGGACAGTCGACGCGGTCGTGATTCCAGGCCGCTTGCTATCAAGGGATACAGAGGCACAGCCGCTCTGGAGCGAACGGCTTATGATCTCGCTGCCTCAGGATCACGGCTTGGCAGCGCGCGAGAGCATCTACTGGACGGATCTTCGCGACCAAACTGTTCTCTTGAGCCAGTACGATCCAGGACAGGAACTTGAGGACCTTCTGGTATCGAAACTAGTGCTTGCTGAGGGGCGTCCAAAAATTGAACGCCATGACGTTAGCCGAGGCATTATTAAGAGCTTGGTCAGTCTCGGCATGGGAGTCAGCCTCGTCATGGAATCAGATGTAGGAGCAAGGTTCGCTGGATTGGCTTACCGGGAGCTGCAGGATGGAGCGGGGCCAAGTCGGATCGGATTCTACGTGCATTGGCGTACTGACAACAGAAATCCGACACTTAGGCGTTTCCTCGATCTCCTAGCGGAACGCTATCCTGCCTCTTCGCTGGCCCTAGAGGAATGAGCGGTTCGTCGTAGCTTTGCGAAACCGCGATCGGTCGCCATAAATCGAGCCAACATAGGCCCGATCAGCTTGGCGGGATCGATCTGCTTTCCAGCTTCACGTGCCAAGGCTTCCCCATAGGCAACGAGATCGCGGTGCACTTGGGCGGGAATCTCAGTCGTGACCTTCACCGGTTTGTCGTCAGGCAATGCTCCTATTTTAAGCTTTGGCATGCCGTTATCCTCCGTATGGCGCAAGGACGAGGTCACGATTGACAAGGACGCGAACTGGGAAACCAGGCCGTACGGTCAAAGTAGGCTGGATGTTGAGACTGCGCCGAACCACCTGCTGTCCGGTTTGGTTTAGTGAGTCAGAGGCGCCGTGTCGCAATGCTTGGATGATGGCGCTGTCGTTGCTATTGGTGTTGGAGCCTGCGCCCAGTTCCGTCCCGACAGCCAAGAACGTCGATAACGCGGCGGCCTTGAATAGCTCACCCCAGTGCTTGTCCACTTGGTCTTCAAGGCCCGCATAGCCAGCGGTGTCAGCGCCAGGTTGCCGCTCAAGAATAATAGAACGTCCATTCGGCATGATCAGCCGCGTCCAAACCAACTGGACGCGGGATTGCCCGAAGGTGATCTGACTATCGTACATGCCGATCAGACGCGCTCCCTGAGGCACAAGCAGAAAACGGCCGGTCGGCGTGTCAAAAACATTCTCGGTTACCTGCGCTGTAATCTGACCTGGGAGGTCCGATCTGATCCCTGTGATCAGGGCTCCCGAAATGACCGTTCCAGCCTGCACGATATACGGTGAGGCCGGACGGGTGATGCGGTCAGGACTTACCGTGCTGCGATTCACAGATGCGTTTACGAAGGCGAGCTTCCTGTCCTGACTATTCTGCGCAAATCCATCGTCGCTAGTGCTCAGTGGGCTTGTTGGCACGACGCGGTCGGTCCTCAGAGCCGCAGCGACAGGTGGACGCACCTCTCGCCTATTGGTCGAAGCGAATAATTGGCTAACACGGGCTGCCTCGGCCTCTTGGTCCCGGTGCTGCTGCTCCGGATCAACGCCGATCGTCGGCGGCTGCCCCTGGGCAGCCAGGATCGGTCGACCGAGGTCCCCGGGGAGTGGCGGACCAAGCTGCGGGACTGTCTGACGTGGAACGCCAGCATAGTCCTTCGGCAGCGCCGTAATGCCGTCGGCAACATTGTGATGATCGGTGCTGTAGAGTTCATCGACCGTCTGGTTTCGGGGACGATTGTTCTGCAGAGACCACAGCACGGCTCCGCCGATGACAAGAAATGCAATGGCGCTACCTCCGGCCAGAAACTTTCGTGACAGCCGTGTCACACGCCGATGCTCTGCTCTTAAGCGGAAACTCCTGGACTGCTCCACTTGAGTCTGCGGCGAAACTGCTTGCTCGTGAGCGTTTTCATCTGAAATATTCATGACGACGGCCTCCCGTCGGTCCTGACAATCTTGACCTTCTGCTGATGCTCACCACCAAGCCGGAGTTCGGCGGCTGCAAACAGCCGATCGACGATCAGTACGTTGCCGTAGGCGCGGTAGTTTACGAGTTCGGTCTTGCCGTCAGGGCCGATGACGAAGAGCGGTGGCATCTCGCCTTGAACAATCCCTTGGGGGAATTCGACGTAGACCTTACGGCCATCGTCATACGCGGCAAGGGGCCGCCAGGGCGGGCTGTCCCCTTCGATCGCGTAGCGGAGGACACGCTGTGACGGATCTGGAAGAACCGGTCTCAGGGAAGCAGAGCGCGATTTCTCGCGCGCCGTCTCTGGGTAATACCAGGCAACGGATGGCATGTAGGGCCGGTCGCGGGAGCGGAGTTCGATCAGGTAGGTGCGCCGGTCGGTATTGACGACAAGGTTGGTTTCGATCGAAGCGCGGGTCGGCTTCACCAGGATATGGACGCGTCGCGTATCGCCGCTCCCGCTCTCAGTATCGCCCACAACCCAGCGCACGGTATCCCCGGCCGCAATCGGTCCCGATCCCGTCAATTGCTCTCCCTCTTCGAGCGCGATATCCGTGATCTGGCCGGGCGCGGCGTAAATCTGGTAGAGCGCACCCGGGCTGTAGGCGTAGATCTGAGCCGCGTTGAAATATCCCCGCTTGCGCGGCTCGACTCGCGCTGCGCTGTTCGCAGTCTCAACCCGGCTTACGGGTTCGGCGTCTTCCTTTCCTCCCGTCTTGCCGCCCAGAACAGGTTTCCAGAGCGGCGGAACATGAAGCGGCTGCAGCCTGTCGTCGACCGGTGCTGGCGGCGCGGGCAACGGCGGGACTTCGCTGTCATGGCTGATCTGCGCCGGAATGTAAGTCGCGCAACCTCCGAGAGCGGACATGCCAAGCAGAAGGACAGAAAGGAGCATTCGCCTCGAAGTCAGGGATTCGGACGAGCTTGCGTTGAGCTGGCGTCGTGGAATTGGCGGCTTCGCATAAGCGTGCGGCATCGTTTTCGTCACTGACCCAACTCCTTTGACCAGTTGATGGCGCGGACGTAGACGCCGAGTGGATTCTTGCGCAGGCGCTCTGCGTCGCGCGGCATCTCGATCACGATCGTAAGAATGGCGGTCCAGCGCTCGGTCGAACTCAGGGAGCCGTTGTCGTAACTGCGTTGGATCCACGCGATCCGAAAGCTGTCCGGAGAAGCGCGGATGACGCTCGAGACATCGACGGAGATCTGCGCTTTGCCCAGCTTGGCAAAGGGGTCGTTGTTACGCGCGAAGTCGTTGAGCGCAGCCGCCCCACGATCGGTCGTAAAATCATAGGCTCGAAGCCAATTCTGGCGTAGA
The DNA here is from genome assembly GCF_036924575.1 of Bradyrhizobium sp. AZCC 1577. NCBI lineage: Bacteria > Pseudomonadati > Pseudomonadota > Alphaproteobacteria > Hyphomicrobiales > Nitrobacteraceae > Bradyrhizobium > Bradyrhizobium sp. AZCC 1577. The sequence continues at coordinate 2,106,968 of NZ_JAZHRQ010000001.1, read as the reverse complement.
ACAATGCCGTCCGCGGGCAGGCCTCTGACATCTTCGATAAAACGTGCCAAGTGGTAGGCGATCTGCGCGTCGTTGGGTTGATAGTCCATGTTGGCCGGCGCAACCCTTTGGGCCTGGCCGAGATGATTAACCTCCACCACCCAGGGCGTGATTGATCCTTGGGTTGATTGCAAAGCGAGTCCACCGGCAAGACCCGCCGACAGCATCAGGCAGCCGAACGCCATCAGACGCCAGTTCTTGGCTTGAACGCGCGCCGATCCAATGCGTTCGTCCCAAACCTGCGCTGCTTTTTGATACGGTGTGACCGGCTTGGGCATGCGCCCGTAATGAACGGAAGGTCGTTTGAACATCTGTGATTGCCCTTGGCATCAATTGATCGGCTTCAAGTCGTGCGGCCTCCGGATGTGGCCACTACCCGCGGCGGGTGGCTAAAGCGACGCTCTGTTGTGTCAGCGCTCTCCTTCGGACAGATCGACGGAGGAGCCACTCCCGCCGTGGTCACCGGAGCGCACGGCATGGCCAGTTGTAGATGCGCCATGTTGGATGGTCTGGGCACGTTTCATGCGCCGCACCCAATCAGGTTGCCCATCCGCGGAAGTGCTCGCGGCCGGCTCACTCGCTTGCCCGTTGCTGGCGAACGCGGCGGCCGCTCGACGTAACGGACTCATAGCGGCCGAAGCACCAGATTCAGCGACGCTGGCAAGACCGCGGCTTCGATAGGGCACGTGTGCGCCGCTCAAGACGGCGCCCCCACCGCGCGCGGCACCTGCGATAGCTCCGCCGGCAAGGCCAGCACCACCGGCGGCAAGGCCGGCACCTGCCGCAATAACGCCGCCAGCAGCAAGTCCCGTTCCAATTGCGGCGCCGGCGCCAAGTTGCGGTCCGCCCGACACCAGGCCATTTGCGATTCCCGGACCGAAGATGCCGAGGCCCAACAACGAGAGCGCTGCGAGTACCAGCGTCATCGCGTCTTCGATGGTCGGCTGCCCGCCGCCGAAGCCTGACGTAAATTGCGAGAACAGGGTCGAGCCGATACCGACGATAACGGCCAGGACCAGGACCTTGATTCCGGAAGACATGACGTTGCCCAAGACTCGCTCTGCCGCGAATGCGGTCTTGCCAAACAGACCAAATGGGATGAGCACGAAGCCGGCAAGCGTCGTCAGCTTGAACTCAATCAGGGTGACGAAGAGCTGGATCGCCAGAATGAAGAAGGCGAGCAGCACTACGACCCATGCAAACAGGAGAACGACGATCTGGACGAAATTCTCGAAGAAGCTGATGTAGCCCATCAGGCTGGAAATTGAATCGAGCAACGGCCGGCCGGCGTCGAGTCCGACTTGGGCGATCTTTCCCGGTCGCAGGAAATCTGACGCGGATAGGCTTGATCCGGACGCTTTTAAGCCGAGACCGGCCAAGCTCTCGAAGACGATGCGCGCCAGGTTGTTCCAGTTGCCGATGAGGTAGGCAAAGACGCCGACGAAGAGCGTCTTCTTGACGAGGCGCGCGATGATGTCCTCGTCTGTTCCCCAACTCCAGAACAAAGCGGCGAGCGTGATGTCGATCGCGGCAAGGGTCGTTGCGAGATATCCGACATCGCCACCCAAGAGCCCGAAGCCGTTATCGATGTAGCGCGTGAACGTTTCCAGAAACTGATCGATGATCCCAGTACCGGTCATGGCTTGCTCGCACCGGGCATCGCAACGGATGGATACCCTTGCGGTATCCGGCCCTGATCCTTTCGCGCGGGCGTCAGGCCAGCGACTGGATCGTGAGAAGCGGCACCGTCCCTCTTGCCAAAGAAGCGCCGCCGGTTTTCGGCCCACACCTTTTGGCAATGCTGATAGCTTGCCGCTTCTTCCGAAGTAACGCTGCGGCAGCGCGCAAGGTCGGAACCATCGACGTCCGTGGTCTGCTCTGCCTTTGGCGGCGCGGAAGCCTCTTCACCACCACGAAGCTGGATCGTGCAGGCCGCAACGACGAATACGCCGATTGTCGTGGCCAGCGACAAAGCCTTGAAGGCCCTTACATCTGACATTAGTGGAACATCTGCACGTTGGAGGATTGATAGCCCTGCCCCGGCGTCAGAAACCGCCGGAGCTGCTCTCGGCCCTGGTCTTGCGCAGCCGCGCGCTGAGCTGCTTCAAGGCTCTGCGCCCTGCCCTGAGCCGCAAAGGCAGCCGTGAGATCGGCGAGCTGTTGCGCTTGAAGCGCGAGGATCTGATTGCCCGCTTGGGTTGCCTGCAGGGCGCCACTGGCACCCTGGCTCGATGTTACGAGCGCAGACGTCTGGACGCGGTTCCTGTCGAGGTTGCCGACGACGCCGGCCTGGACCCGGAGCGCGTCCTGTAGCGCGGCAACGGAATTCTGCCACCGCGATTGAGCGTTGGTGATCAAGACCTGATTCGTTTGATTGCCGGTGGCCGGCGCATAGCTGGTCGAGAACGCGTGATCAATCTGCTGAACGTCGTAAGCGATGCGCTGAGCCTGGGCCAGCAATTGCTGAGTACGCACGATCGATGATTGCAGTTGCTGTAGCGATGAATACGGCAGGTTTGCCAGGTTCTTTGCCTGATTGATCAGCATCTGCGCCTCGTTCTGCAACGAGGTGATCTGATTGTTGATCTGCTGCAGCTCCCGCGCGGCGGTAAGGACGTTCTGGACGTAATTGTTGGGATCGAAGACGATCCACTGCGCCCGTGCGGGCACCGTGACGCCAAGCGTGAGGACGATGGTTCCAGCGGCCACCAATGAGCTAAGACACCTCATAGTGATCTCTCCAGATTGCCAAGATTGGGGATCAGGTCTGTGGCCCAGGCGACGCCACGGTGCTGGAGCCAGGCGGGTACGAAGCCGTCACGGCCGTGCTCGGCAAGTAGCCGCTCAATGGCTGCCTGGTCGGTTTTTGAGGAAGCTGCTGTAAAGGCGAGTGCAACCTCACCAAGCCCGAGCTCGAACATCCGGTTGCCGCGGCGAGATTGGCAGTAGTAATCTCGTTTCGGCGTCGCCCGGCTCAGAAGTTCGATCTGTCGGTCGTTGAGGCCGAAGCGCTGGTAGATGGCTGATATCTGCGGCTCGATCGCACGCTCGTTCGGTAGCAACAAGCGTGTTGGACAACTTTCAATGATCGCCGGCGCGATCGCAGAGCCGTCGATGTCCGAAAGCGATTGGGTGGCGAAGATGACGGACGCATTCTTCTTCCGAAGCGTTTTGAGCCATTCTCGTAGCTGACCGGCAAAATCGCTGTCATCCAACACAAACCAGCCCTCATCAACGATGAGAAGGGTCGGCCTGCCATCCAGACGATCGCCGATGCGATGAAAAAGGTAGGACAGGACTGCGGGCGCGGCTCCGGAGCTGAGCAAGCCTTCAGTCTCGAAAGCTTGGACCGATGCTTCACCAAGGCGCTCTGATTCCGCATCAAGCAGTCGGCCGTATGGCCCGCCTAGGCAATATGGCTGCAGGGCGCGCTTCAGTGCGTTCGATTGAAGAAGGACAGAGAGGCCTGTAAGCGTCCGCTCCTCCGTCGGCGCGGAGGCCAGAGAGGTCAGGGCCGACCACAAGTGATCCTTGGCTTCGGGCGTGATCGCAATTTTTTCGCGCGCCAGGAGTGCCTCAATCCACTCAGATGCCCAAGCGCGCTCCGACAAGTCATCGATTCCGACAAGCGGCTGCAGGGATACAGGCGCAGACGCGTCGTCTGATAATGCGCCACCGAGATCATGCCAGTCGCCACCCATGGCGGTGGCGGCAGCCCTGATCGACCCCCCGAAATCGAACGCAAAGATCTGGGAGTTCGGATATCGGCGGAACTGAAGCGCCATCAGGGCCAAGAGCACCGACTTGCCGGCACCCGTCGGGCCGACCACGAGGGTATGGCCGACGTCGCCGACATGAAGCGAGAATCGGAAAGGAGTCGATCCCTCCGTCTTGCCGAACAGGAGTGGCGGACTTTTGAAGTGCAGATCCCTCGCCTCTCCGGCCCACACGGCCGACATTGGAATCATGTGGGCGAGGTTGAGGGTCGAGACCGGCGGCTGCCGCACATTGGCATATACATGTCCCGGCAGACTACCGAGCCAGGCTTCGACGGCGTTCACCGTCTCGATCATGCAGGTAAAGTCGCGCCCCTGGATTACTTTCTCGACCAGCCGCAGCTTTTCATCGGCGGCACCGGGATCACCGTCCCAGACAGTGATGGTCGCCGTGACAAAGGCTTGCCCGATCTGATCCGAGCCAAGTTCCTGCAGCGCCGCGTCGGCTTCGATCGCCTTGTTGTGGGCGTCGGTATCGAGCAACGTCGACGCCTCGTTGGTTATGACCTCCTTGAGAATGGCGCCAATGGATTTTCTCTTGGCGAACCATTGGCGACGGATTTTGGTCAGCAGCTTCGTAGCATCGGTCTTGTCGAGCATAATCGCGCGGGTCGACCAACGATACGGGAATGCCAGGCGATTCAGGTCGTCCAGGATTCCCGGCGTCGTCGTGCTCGGAAAGCCCACAATTGAGAGTACCCGCAAGTGAGCTGAACCCAGCATCGGCTCAAGCCCGCCGGTCAACGGCTGGTCGGCCAGCAGCGCATCGAGGTACATCGGAATTTCAGGCACTCGAACGCGATGACGTCTAGTCGAAATTGTCGAGTGCAGGTAGGTCAGCGTGTCCTGGTCATCAAGCCAGGCGCATTCGGGCATGAACCCTTCAACAAGCTGCAGCACGCGATTGGTTTGATCGGCAAACCCACGTAACACCTCGCGAGCATCAGCTCCAATCGCGCGATCTCGGCCCTCATAAAGCAATCGCTCGGCCTTGGCGGCCCCCTCCTCCGGCGGGAGATAGAGGAACGTCAGAAAATAGCTGGACTCGTAGTGGGCGCCCTCCTCCTCGAACTGAGCCCTGCGCTCGGCGTCAACCAACGCAGACACCGCATCGGGAAACGTGTTCAGTGGGTAGATTCCCGCAGAATGACGCTGCGCCTCGACAAATACTGCCCAGCCGGATCCGAGGCGACGTAAGGCGTTGTTCAGACGAGCGGAGACGGCGACAAGTTCAGCCGGCACTGCGCTATCGAGGTCAGGTCCCCGGAATTTCGCCGCTCGCTGGAACGAGCCGTCCTTGTTCAGGATGATTCCCTCGTCGACGAGCGCTGCCCAAGGCAGGAAGTCCGCAAGACGGGCGTTAGACCGGCGGTATTCGGCAAGGTTCAGCATGAACGAGACCTCAGACGTTGAGATGAGAGGGTATGCGGAGGTGTCGGCGCACCACATCAACGAAGGCAGGATCGCGCTTCGCGGCCCAAACGGCGGCCATGTGACCGATGAACCAGAGAACAAGACCTGCGATCCAGAGCCGCAGTCCGAGTCCAAGGGCCGCCGCCAATGTGCCGTTGACAATCGCAACCGACCGCGGCGCGCCACCCATCAGGATCGGCTCCGTGAGCGCGCGGTGGACGGGCGCGAAAAAACCTGCGATCGGTTCTTCCATCAGATCACCACGCCGCCGCCGAAGGAGAAGAACGACAGGAAGAAGCTCGAGGCAGCAAACGCGATCGACAGGCCGAACACGATTTGAATCAGTCTGCGGAAACCACCCGACGAATCACCGAACGCGAGCGTGAGCCCGGTCACGACGATGATGATGACCGCCACGATCTTGGCGACCGGACCTTCAACCGACTGGAGGATCTGATTGAGCGGCTGCTCCCACGGCATGTTCGAGCCGGCCGCCCATGCGGGTGCCGTCATCAAGAGAACTAAGCCGAAAGAGGCCATCGAGGCAGCTTCTCGACGAAAACGCAATTGCGGACGCATGTCAGTCTCCTGCTGGGGAAAGGCTGTAGTCGCCGGCAGCCTCAAGTCCCGTGACAAGGGCGAGTTCTGCAAGGCGCCGATCGGAGCCGCGGCCCGCAAGCACAGCAACGAGGTTGACAGTCTCGGCGATTAAGGCGCGCGGGACCGTGATGACAGCTTCCTGAATGAGCTGCTCGAGCCGCCGTAGCGCGCCGAGCGCGGTGCCCGCATGGATGGTACCGATGCCGCCGGGATGGCCGGTGCCCCAGGCCTTGAGCAAGTCGAGCGCCTCGGCACCGCGGACCTCGCCAATCGGGATGCGGTCAGGTCGCAGTCGGAGCGAGGAGCGGACGAGGTCCGACAGTGTCGCTACGCCGTCCTTGGTTCGAAGCGCGACAAGATTGGGCACCTTGCACTGAAGTTCGCGAGTGTCTTCGATCAACACGACACGATCGGAAGTCTTTGCCACCTCGGCTAGGAGCGCGTTGGTCAAGGTCGTTTTGCCGGTCGATGTTCCACCGGCGACGAGTATATTCTTGCGAGCGGCGACCGCGCTCTTCAGGATTTGGGCCTGCTCCGAGGTCATCACGCCTGCGGCAACGTAGTCGTCGAGCGTAAAGATGGCGACTGCGGGTTTGCGGATGGCGAAGGCAGGAGCGGCGACGACGGGAGGCAGGAGGCCTTCGAAACGTTCACCGGTCCCGGGTAATTCCGCGGAGACGCGCGGTGAGCCAGCGTGTACTTCCGCGCCAACGTGGTGTGCAACCAAGCGCACGATGCGCTCGCCGTCGACCGGGGACAAGGTTTCGCCGGTATCGGTAAGACCGCTCGACAGGCGGTCGATCCAGATCCGCCCATCAGGGTTGAGCATCACCTCGACGATGGATTCGTCTTCGAGGTAGGCCGCGATCGCCGCGCCAAGAGCGCTACGCAGCATTCGCGCGCCGCGCGAATTGGCCTCGGATTGAAAAGAATGGATTGCCACCGCCGCCCCCACCGAATGAGGACGTCTAGAGAGCGTCCTCAGATGGGGATGATTAGAAAAGCCACCACTCGGCTTAGCGCAACAAGCGCTTTCGGTGATCGTAGGCCGGCGTGTAAAAAGAAAGACTGAGAACTGATCGTTGGTGCCGGCCAAATCGGAGCCGCTGGTTGCGGGTTATCTCTTACCACTCCGCATTGTCTTCCGTGGACATCGGTCGGATCGCTTCCTCGTGCATATTGACCGGTTCGAGCGCATCGGAAGCGCAAACAGACTTGGAGGCAGATGACCGTATCCTCCAGATGAAGGTTCGGAGCCAAGGGAGCGCGAACCAAACGAACGCCGTGATCTGCACTATCGCGTTAAAACCGAACGCGACTTGATAGGCCAGGACGGACGCGTGACCATCCTGAGTGGACCATTGCCCTATGATGAGGCCCGTCGCGTATTGCGCCAGAAATGCCCAACCGAAGTGTAGAACGTTCAAGGCTCCGTTGGCACGACCGACAAGCTCTGGCGGGAAGTATTCAGCTATGACCGCGAAGCTGACCACCGTTGCTGCGCCGAAAATTGCCACCGCCGACCAGGGCAAAACAGACGGCAAAGGCGCGCGCAGGATCAGGGCTAACTCAGCTGCGATGAACAGCACCGCGGCCGCGACCAACACCACCTCCGTCCCCACCCCTTTTCGTCGGATCCGATGTAGGGTCGTACCGAATAGCCATGCGCCTCCGCTAAGTACGATCGACATTAGGAAAAGCTGTCCGACGAGAGCCGCACGATCAAGCCCCTCTACGTCCGTCAGCCATGGCGATGCCCACAACCCCTGCAGCGACCAAGCCGAACCGACGCAAGTCGCTGACAAGGGAGCAATTCTCCAGAAACGCCGATCTAGAAACACGTCCTTTAAAGTGCCATGGCTCGGTGGCGTTGATAATGAGATGGCCCGATCGGGCACCAGGAAATAGATAAGTACGGCTGTAGCGCCGGTCGCCGCAGCTAATAGGACAAACAGCTGTTGCCAGCTGATCCACGCAAGCAACTGTTCAGCTGGAGCTGTCGCGGTCACCGCTCCGAGCGAACCCAGCATGATCATGTAGCCATTCAGCAGAGTCACGCGCTCTCTCGGAAACCAGAGCACGATCGCCTTAAGTCCGGCTGTCAGCGACGCTGCGACACCAAGCCCAATCATGGCACGCCCGACCAACAACGACATGAAATCCGTCGACGTCGCGAACAGTCCGGCCCCTGCTGCTGCGACCAAGAGCAGTACGCTCTGGACACGACGCGGACCATAGCGGTCCAGGAGTATGCCGATCGGAATCTGTGCAGCAGCGAAGACAAGAAAATAGACCGAAGTAAGCAGCCCAAGGTCAGCAGTGCCAAGACCAGCATCTGCTCTGAGGTGACCAGAGATCAGGCCATTGATCGTCCGAAACAGATACGCAAGGTAGTATCCCAAGGAGAACGGAAGAAAGACACATGCGATGAGCCGCAAGCCGTGGGCTGCATTAGCAAAACGCGTTTGGAAGGTGCCGAAAGTTTGGATTGCTGCCGTCCTCCTGGACGGCAGCAATCGGTTGGTCTTGATCGGCCGCTGAATCTGGTCGTGGAACTGTATTAGCTGACCGCCCCTGAGACGCTAGCGGCAAAGCATCATCCGACTCCAACTCGGAAGGAGTCTCGCTTAGACGATCAATCGTCTCCTGCATCAAGGACCGGTCAGAGCGAACGCGCTTCTCAACCTGTTTGGCAAGCTCATTGAACCGGTCGCGACCAAGCGCACATGCCTCGCCCTGCTGGGCTTGCGGCATGGGCGGAGTGATAGTCAGATGATATCGGGCGTGGAGTGCGACCGTCTCCGCGACAATTCGTAGCTCGCTTTGAAGACGATCCAGCTGACTGCTGATCCGATCAAAGTGCTCGTGGATAAGACCCTCAATGGGCGGAGCCGGATCGAGGAAGCGCTCAAGAGCCGTCTCGACAACCATGCTCTTGCCAACGCCAGGACGATCGGTAGCAGATTCAAGGCGCTCAAACATGTTTTCGGAGAGTTGAACGGTCACCTTTCTGGTTCGTGGGACCTCTCGGGGCGCCTGCTGCCCATCCGGGCTGGTTTGATTCACGATAGAGTCGATGTGGCTATCGACCTCATTCCCAATCTGCATTGTATGCCCCCCGTCCACGGACACGCCAACGATCCGCACATTGTTCTCAACCCGCGACATGAAGTTGAGTCGAGAAGGATCAGACGTGAACCCGGTCAGCAAAAACGATGGACTGACCGCAGCTGCAACCGCGTGAACACGGGGTTCGTAGATTGTCGTAGGTAAAGAAAGAAACGGCGAGATGGATAGGCAGGGCGCACGTTTCTCAGTTCGAACCGGAAGTTCGATTTAAGAACGGCGTTTCAGCTACCGGGCTCGTCTAGCTTCCTATGCATGATATCGTCCGGAATTTCCCGTAGGAAGCTTTGCCCCTTTTGCAGTCGACGCCCGAGCGCTTCGACAAATCCTTCAAAGCGCTCCCGACCCTTCAGTTGTGCGGCCGACTGCGCGTCGTTGGGCAACGGGGGCGTGATCGTCAGCCAGAAGCGGATGAAGAGGGCCAGGGTCTCGGCCGTTAAGCCGACGTCGCGTTCCAGCCTCTGCATCTGGCGAGATAGCCGGTCGAGGCGACGAGTAAACGCCGCCTCCCGCCTATCCGTTGCGTCCGGTGACAGAAATGAAGCGACTGCCGCTTCCACGATCGCGGACCGGGAAAGCTTCCTGCGATCGGCAAGGTCTGTGATCTGCTTTAAAAGCTCTGGCGGGAAATATACGTTCATCCGGTCGCGCATGTTGTCTCACAACTCCATGCCGTCATTCGGGTCCATAGCGACCTGACGAGCGACGCCACGCATCTTCTGACGAAGAAGTCGAGACTGACGGACCGCGTCGTCGTCCTCGTCGAGAACGGCGGCAAATTCTTCCGCCGGCGATGGCTCGGTTGTCTCCTTGGCAATAGCGACGTGATCGGGGAGTTCGGGTTCACGACGAAGGCCGCTGTTTGCGGTGTCTTCCCCTGTTTGCTCCACCCTGTCGGATGGAAGTGTCGCCGGCTTAAGCGTTCCAAGCGTCGACCATCCGTCCGTTCGCGAAGACCGGCCGGAGGCCGCGGGATCGGGCGGCGGCAAGACCCGCTCGGTAAACCTCCGATCCTCGTAGTAGCGAACCTTCTTCGCCCGGATCGGCGGTGTGCCCGCTACCATGACGATTTCGTCTCGCGGCGGAAGCTGCATGACCTCACCAGGGGTCAAGAGCGGCCTCGCCGTCTCCTGCCGCGAGACCATGAGGTGCCCCAGCCAGGGATTCAACCTGTGTCCGGCATAGTTCTTCATCGCCCGCATTTCGGTCGCCGTGCCCAGCGCATCGGATACCCGCTTGGCGGTCCGCTCGTCGTTGGTCGCGAAGCTGACGCGAACATGGCAATTGTCGAGAATGGCATTGTTCGGCCCGTAGGCCTTCTCGATCTGATTGAGCGATTGCGCGATCAAAAAGCTCTTGATGCCGTAGCCCGCCATGAATGCGAGCGCGGACTCGAAGAAATCAAGCCGCCCAAGTGCTGGGAACTCATCGAGCATCATCAGGACACGATGCCGGCGGTCGCGGGCGTGCAAATCCTCGGTCAGGCGCCGACCAATCTGATTCAGCACCAAGCGGATCAACGGTTTGGTTCGTGAGATATCCGAGGGGGGCACCACCAGGTACAGCGTCGTGGGGCTAGCATCGGTGATCAGGTCGGCGATCCGCCAGTCGCAACGGCGGGTCACCCCGGCCACGACGGGATCGCGGTAAAGCCCGAGGAACGACATGGCGGTGGACAGGACGCCAGAGCGCTCATTCTCCGATTTGTTGAGGAGTTCGCGCGCGGTCGAGGCGACCACGGGATGGGCGCCCTGCTCGCCGAGGTGCGGCGTGGTCATCATCGCCTTCAGCGTCGCCTCGATCGGCCGCCTCGGGTCGGACAGGAAGGCGGCGACACCGGCCAGGGTCTTGTCGGCCTCGGCATAGAGGACGTGGAGAATGGCGCCGACCAGGAGCGAATGACTGGTCTTCTCCCAATGGTTTCGCTTGTCGAGCGAGCCTTCGGGGTCGACCAGGACGTCGGCCACGTTCTGGACGTCGCGAACCTCCCATTCCCCGCGCCGGACTTCGAGCAGCGGATTGTAGGCGGAGGATTTTGGGTTGGTGGGGTCGAACAACAGGGCGCGGCCATGCCGCGAGCGAAAGCCCGCGGTCAGTTGCCAGTTCTCGCCTTTGATGTCGTGAACGATGGCCGAGCCGGACCAGGCCAGCAACGAGGGAACGACGAGTCCGACACCTTTGCCCGACCGGGTGGGTGCAAAACACAAGACGTGCTCTGGTCCGTCATGGCGAAGGTAGTCGTGGTCGAGCTTGCCCAGCACCACGCCATCCGGACCGAGAAGTCCGGCCGCTTTGACCTCCTGCGAATCGGCCCAACGCGCCGAGCCATAGGTCTCGACGTTCTTGGCTTCGCGTGCCCGCCAGACTGACATGCCGATCGCCGCCGCAATCGAAACGAAGGTCCCCGACGCCGCGATGAAGGCCCCCTCGACAAAGATTTGAGGCGCATAGGCGTCGTAGACAAACCACCACCAGAAGAAGACGGGCGGGTAGTAAACCTTGAAGCCCGACAGTTCGAACCAGGGCCGCCCAAGCTCGGGCTGGTAGGCAAGTCGCCAGGCCGTCCATTCGGTTGCGCCCCAGATGGCCAGCAAAGCGATCAGGCCGACAACGATCACCTGTCCCCAGAGGATTTTGGTTCCGGACATCCCAAACGCCCTTCCGCAACTGAATTGGCGAGATTGCTAGAGGCCGAGGTCGCGCTTCCGACCAAAGCCCCATTCGATGCCACCGCCGTCCTTCACGGCCCCGGTGACGTGTTGGCCGAGCCTCTGTTCGAGCTCACGCGACCAGGGCACGAGCTGGAAGCCAAGCCCATTATCGACCATGGCGAAGCGTCCTGAGGTGAGCGTCAGGCGCTGGCGGTAGGCGCCGGCCACATGCTCACCAGAGGCAGCCCTCATGTGAGGCAGGCCGGTGTCGGCACTGACTTTTGCCCCCACCTCGTCCAGTTCACGCCGGCGCAATGTGTTCAGGAGGTCGCGCTGCAAGATGATGCGTTGGCCCTGCCGCCGCGCCAGGCCCTCCTGGATCAGATGCTCGGTACGGGCTTCCATGGCGTCGCGGGTCTCGCGACCGAATCCGCCCATGGCGAGCGGCATGGGATCGCGTTCAACCAGCCTATGGTCGAGCCAGGTTGCCCCTCTTGCCGTGACCAGGCCACCGAGATCGAGATCGGAACGGGTCGTCATCACCAGGGTGGGGCGCGGATCGCCGGTTTGACCGAAGCGTCGGACTTCGACAATTCCGCCGATCGGCGGTGCGTGGTCGAAGGCCTCGATCCCACGGAAACGCACGTGGTGAGCGCGTCCGTCTGTTCCGTCGATCATGGCGTAGGCCTCGCCAGTCAGTTCGTCATGCAATCCGCGGGCGACCAATCGTCCGACAATCTGGTACGTCGGCTGTCCACCTTCGATGACGAAGTCGGCAACGCCGCGCGCTTCCCCACGCTCGGTAAAGGCGCGGTGCATGGTCTTGATGATGTCGCCGCGCATGCCGAGGTCGCGCAAGCTACGCTCGGCCTCGAGCCCGACCATCCATTCCCCTGATGCGACGGATGCGGCAAGGCCCAGCTTCTCCAGGTGTTGAAGGCGACCGACCATCAGGCGCCTGATCTCAGGATCGGACTTGCCGGGATTCTCCGGGCGAAGATCGATATAGCCGGTCTCATCGGCCGCCAGCCGGATCTCGCGATCGAGCCGCGTCCATCGTTCCGCCGTGACTTCCCGTTCCAGCGAATTGCGGATTTCGTGCTCCGGTTTTGGACCCAGTTCGATGGCGACCAGTTCCTCGGCGCGTGAGCGCAGGCCCTGGCTGATGTAGTCGCGCGAGATCACGAGATCCGCCCCTTCCTCATCTACTCCCCGAACCAGAAGATGGACGTGAGGGTTGTCGGTATTCCAATGATCGACAGCCACCCAGTCGAGCCGCGTGCCGAGGTCGGTCACCATCTGCTTGGCGAGATCGCGGGTGAAGGCTCTCAGGTCGGTCATCTCGCCGGCATCCTCTGGTGAGACGATGAACCTGAAATGATGCCGGTCGTCCTTGCACCGTTCTGCGAAAGCCGCGCTATCGGCGCGGTCGCTACCCGCATCGAACATCTCGGCCCGCTCGCCACCCCGGGTCACGCCATCGCGCTTCAGATATGAGAGATGAGCGCTCAGTGGTGCTGAGCGGAAGGCTCGCCCTTTGTGCCGAACCACGCGCGCCTTCACCACAACGCGCCGCGTCGGGCTGAACAATCTGGCGCGGCTAAAGGACAGCCGGCCACGGCCAAACGTCGAGCGCCAATAGGCCGCGGAACGCCTGCCGGCCACGGTCTGACCCGAGGTGTGTCCTGCTTTCTTCCCCGCGCGTAGCACCTGGTTGATGAAGCTCTTGGGCTTCGGCGCGCGGGTACTGCGGATGCGCCCAGGTCGAATACGCAGGTCGCTGTCGCCCACGCTCACAGGAGGGCCTCCCAACGATCAAAAGCGTACACAGTGCCGAAAACGCCTTTGATTGCATTCGTCAAACTGCAAGGCGCGGCACGCGCCCCGACCGACCAGCACGCCGGAACCCAAGCCATGTCAATGGCTTGCGGTTCGACCGGCGAGCCCCTTTTATCTCGCCGTCCTGCTGTCGAGTTTGGCAACTGCTCTCGCCCTTCCGCCGATTGCTCGCTGAAGCACGCCATGGCTTGCGAATCTGCAGACCTGGTCATTGCGATGCTCCCGAATTCGATCGAGGGACGAACACGCCAATAGGCCGCGGGACCATGGGCGAAACATCGCGCAACGAGATTGTGGTCGTGGCGTCGCTCGAAGGCGTGAGCGCCGGCGACCGATCGCGCGTTTTCATCAGATCGGATCGAGTGACGAACAGCATTGCAGCTGCCGAAAATTGCCGGTCGGCTGTCCACGTCGGAGGCAATTCGATGCCAAGCAGATTTGCAAGCTTTGCTACATATGCACGCGTCTCATCCGGCAAAGGGCCGCCCGCAAGATGCTCTTCGTAGCGAGCTGGCCCCGCGTTGTACGCGACAAACACGCCAGGCGAGCCATAGCGATCGAGCAGTTCACGGAGATATGCCGTGCCGGCCAGAATGTTGTCGCGCGGATTGTACGGATCGTTCCCTAGGTCATAGCGTTGGCGCAGTTCCGCCCAGGTCGCCGGCATGATCTGCATCAGTCCCATTGCGCCCTTGGGCGACCTGGCCTGCACCTCTCCAGCGCTTTCGATGTTGATGACTGAACCGATCCAGCTCACCGGAATTGCAAAGCGCTTTGAGGCTTCGTCGACGAAATCTGCAAACGGACAGCTTGCTTGAGCAACCGCTCGAACCAAAGCTGATCCGCTCTCGGCTAGAGCAGCACTGTCCGACGCAGCGAAAATAAGCAGCAGCGACACGACAGCCCAAACACGCACGCCCGACCGAGCCAAGCGTGCCGTCGTGCTCGCGCCCGTCCAGGGTGAAGCTGCTTCGCGCCGGCCATACGGCCGCCCTTGACCGCCGCTGCGCGCGCCGGCCTTGCAAAGAGCGGTCGGGACGGAGGAATGGTCTCGCAATCGATCGAACAAAGGAATGGCAAGGCGCGGGCACAGAGGACGCATGATCACTCCTCCCATGTCCACACGGGCAGCGCACGGCCAATAATGGCGGACGCCGGCAGGAATCCGAAGTATCGGCCGTCCAGCGAATCGTTCGACTGCCAGTTCATGAGAAAGAGCTCGCCATCGCCCACGACGCGGCAGCCCTGCCATTTCGGCAGCGGCCGCCCGCGAGCGTCGCGATCCCGCGCCTCGCCCATTGCAATGTCGTCCACCGAAATCGTGAGCCCGCTTCTGCAGACCGTCTGCCCGGGTAGTGCCAAGACCCGCTTGAGCATGGGGACGCCGACCGGCAGATAGCCGTTCAGATCGAGAAAGGTCGAAAGCGGCTCCGGCGGCTGAACGGCGACCAGCTCGGTGACATGGAGGCGCTTCGCCGGTCGTAAGCTGTAGAGACCGATTGGCACGCTTGCCGATGCATTCCAAATGTAAAGCGGAAGTGGCTCCAGGACGATTGTCGCGACGAGCGCAGCAGCAGTCCCAAACGTCGGGATGAGCATCTTCAGGCGTCCTGTCACCGCATCACCCTTTGACGATGGAGCCAGGCCTGGTGGCGCGCCTTCGTGTAGGAGCGCGGGTTTTCATTGACGGACAGACGGTTATGAACGTGATGCCAATGATCAGGAGCGACGTCGGCGGGATCGATGCCGAGCGCCTCAACGGCATCGGTCATCTGTAGCACTCGTTCGACCTTCGGCCAGCCCGAGAGCCGTAGCAAAATCTCTCCGCCGGGCTTCACATACGGCACGGTCGAGCAGCGCTGTCCCGGTGCGACTGCGCGCAAGATGTCGATCCGCGAAATGATCGTGCCAAAGTCATTCGAGGTCCAACGGACGAAGGCAAAGATGCTGCCGGGTGCAAATGACAGGACACGCCGGTGACGATCAATCTTCCGTTCCTCGACAACACGACCGAACCGAATGCGATTTTCGATACGCTTCTCGAGCCACAGAACTTCCACTTCCGTGAGATCGCTCATGCCGCGGCTCCCTGACGCTGGAGTTGGCAGCCGTGAGCCTGGGGTTCGGCGAAGAGCGTGTGCGGCTTGCAAAGCCAAACAGGACTGGCGGCCGGCGGCTGCCGGTCGCCTCCATCGCGGCTTTCGGCCTGGTCCGTTAGAAGAAATCCGAAGGATTTCTGGTTAGTAAAGTTAGAGCGGCTGGAATGCGCAGGGAAACAAGCACTTAAGCTCGATTTCGGTCCCCGATAGCACGAGGATTGGGTCCCTGATAGCACGAGGGTTTCGGTCCCCGATAGCACGAGCTGATTCACAGGTTGTCCTCCGAATTTGGAATGAGACCGCGCCCGCGGAGGCGTGCCGCTAAGGGATCAACAGGCGTAGGCGCGAAGTTCAGCCGCTCGGTGCCGTTCGGATCGCGCGTGAGCACGAGCTGATAGCCGGGCAATGTCTGGCGCTGGACGATCTGCCGGATGTCGTAAGCGAAGTGCTTGAGCGGCGAGAGGATGCCCGACTTTGCATGGAGGTGCACAAGATCGAAACTCCATCCGCCGTCCTGCCGGCCGCCGTGCTTGCGCACGAGCCGGTAAAGCCATCGCTCAAGTCCGCCCGTCAGATCGAAATAAGCGCGATCAATAGTCAGCACGAGCGCGTCGTCGATAACGCCGGCATAGAACCAATCAGGCAGGATCAATTCGAGTCCAAATGGGCGACCATTTGCATCGGCAGTCTCCTTCCACTCGTTGATCCACGAGAAGCGATGCCGTCGCCGTTCTATCGGCTGACGGATAGACGTCAGCACGGTCGTTGACTGAAGTCTGTCGAGACCGGCCTTCAGCCGGTCGTAGTCGCGTGCGCTGGTGCCGCGGCCGACGAACGTCAGAATCTCGTAAGGCGTTGCAGCCATCAGGCGCGACGTCTTCAAGCCGGCGTCACGAGCTTCTACGATCTGGGAAGCAGCCCAGATCAGTACGTCCGCATCCCAAATGGTAGCCATACCATGTTCCGGCACCGCTTCGACCCGAATTGCGATCGCACCGGCACGGAAATCGATCGGCACAATCCGTTTTGTTTTTGCGAGCGAGAAGAACGGATATGCCATCAGATCCTGCGCGTCGCGGGGCGCAAGATCGCCGGGTAGCGCCCGAAAGAGCTCAAGCTGGTCGCGCTCGGAGTGGTGTTTGCGTCGCATGGTCACTGCTCTCATGCGGCGATCAGCGACGTTCCTGGCCCGCATACGGGCGCAGGACCGGCTGCTTCTTGGCCGGCAGTACGGTCCCCTTCCCGGGGTCGGACGTCGACGTCTTGGCGCCGAGGTCGGCCCATGCTTTTAGGTCATCCAGTGCGTAGACGACACGTCCGCCAATCTTCCGATACGTCGGGCCGGTACCGTATGTGCGGTGCTTCTCCAGCGTGCGACCGGAAAGGCCAAGATAGCGCGCGGCTTCCGGTGTACGCAGGAAGCGCGGGGGTAGACCGGCCATCGGATCGGGCATTTGAGAACTCCAGGATGACAGCGCACCGCGGATGGCGGCGTCGGCGTGTGTGCGGTCATCATGGAGAAGCAAGTTCTCGGAGGGGGATGCCGAATATTGGGGGGCCGGTTTTCGGCACCCCCTGGGACGGCGCTACTCGTCCCTGCGCTCGGGCCGCAGAAGTTTGCGATAGCCTCCGCGCACGAACGCGAGGCCGCTTTGTACGAGACGGATGGTTCGGCCGCGCAAATCATGCGTTTTCCAGGCGCGAACCGGTATGCGCTTTTCCCCGAAAAGAGCCTCTGCGATGCTGCGATAGGTCGCGCCGGCGAAATACGCAGCCACCGCGCGAAGGGCTGCGCATAATCTTTCGCGCCGCTGTTTGGACAAACGACGGAAGGCAGGTCCTGGCGCGCGCCCATTCATCGCGCGCCACAGCCGCGTGGCAGCATGCGCGCGCGCTTCGAGATCGCCGTCAAGCGGCAACTCGGCCGCATAGTGGGCGCCTGCGGTCAGCGGCTGTTTCGACCAGATGCGATGGTCCACTGAGCCGATGCGCAGCACCGCATGCCAACCGTCGGCGGCGCGGCACACCTGTCCGCCTGTAAAGTCGAGCAGCGGCTGAGACGCTGACTTGTGAGAAACAGCCGGGGCGGTTGCCACCGGAACAACGGATGCTAGAACTTCAGGTGTCCAAAAGATCGCCTGTTCTTTGGAGGACCTTTGCGGATCGTGGGCGAAAGCAGATGCCCCACCTCCTCCTGAATTCCTCGGTCACTTCGCCATCGGGGCTATTCGCAATCATGGTTTCGTAATCGCGTTGGTAGTCCACGTTCATACGAAGGCCTTCCCAGGCGATGTGAGCGATCTCAGCGTTCTCTAGGCTCTTAAACGAATCCGGCGATCGCCAGTCGAATTCAGGCATTGCTTCCGCCCCATTGCACGCAGCCAACAAGGATTGCGGCGCAATAATTATGAACGAGGCGGTTGTAGGAAGTCCCTAGTTTGGCACCACGTGGTGCATGAGAATGACCACTCCTTAGCGGGAGAAAATAGTTTTGGCTGCAATTCTCTAGTCGGCGATTTTCTTCTATTTTGAGCCGGCGCCGCGTAAAAGGCGCCCCTGCTCGGTCACCCATTTGGCGCGCGCAAGATGACTCTGATATGCCGTCCGCGCACGTTCCGGCTCTCGCTCCGGATCGACGTGTAAGACGATTCGAGCGACCTCCCGCCAGTCCGCCCCCTCACCCTCCGCCTGCAGAAGGCGAATGTACGTGACAACATGTTGTTCGTCATAGGTCGTCAGCGCCGGCTCGTTCGGGGCGACATCCGCGACGTCAGGATCTAGCGGCGGCTTCGACATCAGAGACTACAATGTACGCGTGACCGAACTTCAAATCGCGAGGCGTGAGCCTTGTCCGCTCGAATAGTTCCCTGTCGTAGCATATGGCATGCCACCCGCCCGGGCGAGCGTTCAACCAGCCGAGCCGCGTTCCCCACATTTCAGGCAATCAAAGCTCCGTCCGTGATCCTCAACATCCGACTTCCGCGTATTATAACACGTAGCGCCAAAATACGCGATTGCTTCCTATCCTGCGGATGGATATTCGCAAGGTCTTTGGAACGAACGCGCGTCGATTTCGACTTGCCCTTGGCTTGAGCCAAGAGGCAGTGGCGGAACGCATGGGCGTCGACCGGGCCTTCGTAAGCAGCATGGAGCGAGGGCTGCAAAACGCGACATTGCTCACAATCTGGCAGATTGCCCAAGCGTTGGAGGTCCGGCCTTCAGATCTGCTTGAGGAGAAAGTGTCCAAGGTTCGATCCTGATCTCCCGCGAGCCGGGCCACAGGCCCGGCGAGCGCCGGACGCGGATACGCGTCATCGCCGCCGATCCGGCTTACCGGATCGGCGGCGATGCGATGGGCCTGGAAGCGAGGCCGCGCAACCGGCGCCCGGTTACGCGGCCCATGTCTTCAGATAGCACGCTCCATCATGCGCTTTGCCTTGCCTTCCAGTTCAAGTCGCGTGTCCTGATGAGCCTTGCCGCGAGCAAATGCGGTAATGCCCTGCACGAAATCAAAGATGCTTTCCGGCTTGCGATTTTCTTCGCCCAAAACGGTTTCGATGATCTTCGCGGTCTCCGATTTGGAAAACCCGCCTCTGCGGAGGAAGGTCTCCTGGTCCTCGTCCGTCCGGGCAACAATCCGCTCCCGCGCAGCCTTGATGCCGGCGACGAATGGCGCGGGCGAGGAATTGGCAAAGCTCGTCAACGCGGGCGCGGCCTCATGTGCAAACCGTTGCGCGGCAAATTTCGAATGCCGGATGGTGATCTCTTCGAAATTCTCCACACCCCACAAATTACGGTTCATGCAGACGGCGCGGAGGTAGAAACTGGCAATTCCAAGCGTCTTGCTGCCCACTTCGCTGTTCCAGCAGTAAAATCCCCGGAAATACAAATCCGGCGATCCATCCGGCAAACGGCCCGCCTCGATCGGATTGGTGTCGTCGACCAGAAACAGGAAGACGTCCCGGTCGCTGGCGTAGAGCGTTGTCGTGTCCTTGGTGACGTCCACAAAGGGATTGTGCGTCATGGTAATCCAATCCATCACACCTGGCACCTTCCACCTTGTATCGCCTGTGCCATTGCCCGCGATCTTCATGACCGCGGCGACCAGTTCATGATCCCAGATGCGGCCGTAATCCGGTCCAGTCATGGCGCGAAGCTCGACGCGGCCGTTATGGGTTTCCAGAGTTTTGACGAGCTCGGCGCGGTGCGTGAGCAAGCCGTGCTGCAGGTTAATGGCGGAAAGGGTTGCCGGAAGCTGCCGCAAATACGAGGTTGGCGCGCCGACAAGGGTGCACAACTGCCCAAAACTCCAATGGGTCGGCGCCACGGGCGCGTCACGTCCCGGCACCATCAAGGCAAGCCGTTCCGAATTGTCGCGGTTCGCCTCCACCCGAATAGCCCGGCTTTCCACGGTGCGCGACTGCGCGCGCTCGGCCCTGCCGCGCACCGCTTCATAAAGGTCCGGCAGGCTCAAGAACCGCTCATCATCGGGGCGTGCAAACCATTCCGAGGAAACACGGCCAATCCGCTGGCCACGCGACACATCTACCCGGAATCCGCCGGAAACCGGCTGCTCGTTCTGCGATGGGGTCATCATGTTCATGGTCTTTCTCCTATTGGGCTGAGGTTGAAGCGCAGCGCTGCGCTGCAACCCTGCCCGTCGGCGAGACCGGGGTAGCAAGGGCATGGGCGGCCGGACGCGGAGGGGGATCACCCGCCCAAAGGGGCGCGCGATAACGCGCGCGTCTGCACGCGCTTGGCATCAACATCGTCATGAAGATCCTCGTGGCGCGGAAGACCGGGGAAACCCGTCCGGCCGGCACGCATGGCGTGCTTTACCCTTGCCCGCGCGAGGGCGGAGCCCTTAGCACCCCCTTCCAAAAAAATACTCCTCCTGCTTCCGTGTAGAGTGGTCGGAGACGCAAAAAGCCCCGCCTCCGAAGAGGCGGGGCGATGATCCCTGAGGATCAGTCGTTGCTGCGGCGGGACCAGATCAGGGTGAAGCCTTCGTCGCCCTCGACCTTCACCAGCGAGGCGTAGATCGGCGCCGGGAAGCTCGGATCGTCGAGCTTAACCGAGAGGTATTCGCGATCGGTCTCGCGGGCGGTCTTCTTCCAGGCGGCGCCGAACTCGGTGGCTCCCGCGAAGATGCGATAGTCAGGCGCCTTGTCGTTGTCCTTGTCGCTGGCGACGAACTTCGCCTTGATGTTGAGCGTCAGCGTCTTGATCGAGCCGGTGTAGCCATTGTCCGAGGCGGTGAAGGTGCCGATGTTGGCCATGGTAGTCTCCGTTGGTTGCTCGGGCCGCGCCCATCGCGGCCTCGATGGCGATCCTTGGCCCGGGGAGCGATCGGCCCGCAGCCCTTGGGCCCGCAGCGCCAGCGGAGGACGGCGTCAGCCTGCTTTTTTGTTTTCCGCGAGGAATGCCGCCCCTTCGCGGCAGGGGAAAAAAGCAGGCGTAGCCGTTGCGGGAACGCGATCGAGGCTCTTGCCGGCCCTCGGGCCTGATCAGCCATCGAGGTTGCGCTGGACGCGGCCCCTGAACGAACTGACGGAGATCACCATGGCTGTCGGCATTCCCATCGCACAAGGACGCAGGCAGACCGGTCGAGCACATGCTGACGCAGGCGCATCAACGGCGACGACGGCGCATCACAACGAGCGCAAGCGAGCCCGCTCGCAGACTTTCGCGCGGGATCGGGGGCCGCGTCGGAAGATTCAGTCCCGGAGCACGACTGATGAACTCGGATCATCCGACGAGCCCGTTCGGCAAGCTTCTCGCGTTGTCAATAAAGGTCTGCGACGTGGCAATCCTCTACTCGGCCCGGCCCAAAATGGCGTCGTCTGCGGAGATGGCGTTCTGCCTCTCCGGGTGGGGCGTGAGCGGTCGCAGCTTTGCCAACAGTTGAACCGGCCGCGCGCCAGGAAGGCGCGCGGCCGAAATTCTTGGAAGACACCGGGGCCGCTTACGCGGCCCCGGCCAGTACTCTTACTCAGCTGCTTGCGAATAGGCGTCGGAGTCTTGGACGCTGGTCGGCGCTTCGACTTGTTCCGCCGCGGGCTTGGCGGTCCTCAACAATGAGGGCAGCCAATCCGTTGGAGCCAACAACTGCTCGGCCGCTTCCGCCATGTCGAGCTTCTTCATGTCGACCATCCGTTCCGCGGCCTCATCGCTGATGCCTTCCCGCACGGCGTCCAGAATGCGCGCCTTGGTGACACGTCCGAAATAGCTCCGCATGGTCGGCCGCCAGTAGCCCGTCATGTCCAGCGAGACTGCTTCGGCCAGACGATCCGCGGTCCCCACGGCGCGGGGCCTGCGATCCCACGGCAATCTGACGGCGTTGACCGTCAGGGCGACGCAATGCGCGAACAGTGCCAGCCGGCTATCGTGATCTAAATCGGACACGAAGGCCCAAAGGTGGGAGGCATCGCGGGGTATCTGCCGTGCCCAATTGGCGTGACGATCCGCCCACGCCTTGCCGCTCGGGGTATCCTCGATCCCCTCAGCATGCCCAGCCAAGTCAGCCTTGACGGGCTGGATGCCGACGACATGCACGTCTGCACCGAGATAGAAGATTTGCGCAGCCAGGGCATGGGTCGCCGCGACAATGGCCACTTCCGGTTGCTCGCTCAAATTGAGCCGCAGCCCCAAGGTGCGGTGGGCCGTAAGATCGCGGACGAGCGTGTCGGACAGCGGACGGTCGTCATCTTCTTCTTCGCCACTCTCTTGCTCGCCGTCCCCGCTCTGCACGGGGGCGCCATCTGCACCCTCCTCGCCCGGCTCCGAATGACCCGGCTCCTCGGTTTCCGATTTCGGCCTCTCGTCCTCGGATCGGATGAAACCGCGCTCGATCCGTACCGTGCCGTCATGATTGAGGATCACGAAGGCACCGCCGCGGGCGATGTCGTCGGGATCATAGGCCTGACGCCTCGCTTCCAGCCGCTCGATGTCGGCCTCAAGCTCGCCAAAGCGAGCGTCCACCTCGTCCGGAAGTTCCTCGGCCGTCTGGTGCTGTTCGGTGAGACGGTCGAATTCCGCCTGCGCAGCTTTGAGGGCGGTTTGATCTTCCGCCGACAAATCCACCGGGTGCGGATAGGTTCGCCGCATTCCGTGGGCGTGCGGGAAATCCAGATGCGCTTCCGTCCATTTCCAGCCCTCGGCTTCCCGCAACGTGTCGGCCTCCCGGCCAAGTTTTGCTGTCACCAAGAGGTCGAGCAGTGCGACATCCTCCAGATAGCCGCCACGGTCCTCGGTGAAGAGGTCCCGCAGAACCGTGCCGCCTGCCTCCGTGTAGGTCTCGATCCCGACAAAGCGCGCGCGGCGGTCGGTGGCGGGAACGTGGGTCTCGGTGAGCAGACGGCGGATGGTGCTGGCGTCGCGGTTGTAGGATAGCCGCTCAAAGACGCCCTCTTGCCGACCGTGATCGGCGGTGATGGCAAAGGCCATCAACTGATCAAGGGTCAACTCGCCATCGCGATAGACCAGCATCAGCTTCGGGGAAACCGCGGCGAGCCGCAGGCGCTGCCGCACCACATGCGGCGTCACGCCAAAGCGGGCTGCGATTTCCTCTGCGCCAAAGCCTCGCTCATCGGCGAGCTTCTGGAAGGCCTCGAACTGGTCGGCGGGATGCATGTTTTCCCGGGTGACGTTTTCGTCAAGGCTGATCTCGTGCGGATCGTTCTTGGTATCGACCACGCAGCGGATCGGCTCGGTTTTCTTGATCCCTTTCCGCTTCGCCCGCAGAAGCTGGGCGAGCCGCCTGCCTTCGCCGATAGTCACGAGGTAGAACCCGGTGGCAGC
Organism: Bradyrhizobium sp. AZCC 1577; assembly: GCF_036924575.1. Lineage (NCBI taxonomy): Bacteria > Pseudomonadati > Pseudomonadota > Alphaproteobacteria > Hyphomicrobiales > Nitrobacteraceae > Bradyrhizobium > Bradyrhizobium sp. AZCC 1577. Next base: position 2,083,625 of record NZ_JAZHRQ010000001.1, on the reverse strand, counting down.
TCCTTCCGCGTCCAACTCCGGTTCGACCACAAAGTTTTGCAGGATGCCCTTGGCGGCGATGCTCGCCGCTTTGGCCTCGATTGCCGCCTCGCTGTGCGGCATCTTGCGCGCATTCTTCGGCGACTTCTTGAGCTTGTTGAGTGGAATAAAGATTTCCGTGCCGTTCTCAGGAATGGCTTCAACGTACTTGGCCGACATGATTTCTCTCCTTTGCTTTCATGGGAGCAGGCGCACTACGCGCCTGCGCCCCTGCCCGTCGGCGAGACCAGGGGTAGCAAGTGCCAGGGCGACCCGGGCGGAGGGGGATCACCCGCCCGAAGGGCCGCTTCGTGAAGCGGGTCTGCACAAGCGCATGCCGGGATTTCGAAAGCTGAGGATTCGAAGAAGCGCGGAAGACCGGGGAGACCGCCCGGGTCGGCGCCGGCACACGCCGGCGCTTCACCCTGGCGCGCGCGAGGGGCAGAGCCCCTTAGCTTCGTGCGAAAGAGGAGACCCGTTGGTTGATGAAAGTTAATCCTGCAAGGAGAGAAAGGCAGCCGACGAAGGGCAGTGATAGCGACGCGGGCATGCAATGCCCGCGGGCACCGAGGCAACTGCAGTCGCGAGACCGGTTAACAAGGCACCCGCGTTCGGGGCAGTGATAGCGGCGCCAGCATGCAATGCCGGCGGCCCCTAACGCGAGAGCCTCCGGCGAGCGACACCGTACTCGCGCAAGGGATCGACGCCGGACGGCCGAGACGCGTCAGCGGCTCGGTTCACGAGAGCCCGGTCCGCGCTAGCGGATGCGCACAAGCAGAAGAATCCGCTTAGACTTGAGTCAGAAGATCTAGATTTCCTCTCGCGCGTTCGTCTGCGCGTCATAAATCCGGATCTGAAGCATGGGAAAACGCTTCTTGAGCTCTTCTCCACCTGCCTTGGCACCGTCTCGGGTAGCAAATTCGGTTTTGGGTCGGCCGTCCACCTCAAGCGCGTAACCAGAGGCCGGCAGTTCACGGGTGGCGGCAACCATTTCGTTCCTTTGTGCAGTGAGGTGGTTGAGATCGATGGGTTAGCGTGAGTCGCCCAAACCACGCCAGAGCCACCTGCGCGACTGTGGGAATCGACCATCGCACTGTGCATTGGCGCTTCGCATTGGAGTTCCATCAAGGATGAGCATTTGCGTCGTCCGAACAGTCGGAGGGCTTTCCGCTTGTACGGATGCAGGCGCGATAGAGCCACGGCTCGACGTAGCTGCCCTTCCAGATTCCGCGGCCGCCGTGTTCGGCGTCGCGCTGAGCGCCATCATATCGGCCTTTGGAGTATTGGGGCCAATCCAGCGCCAGGCCCTTGCGCACAAGCCATTCGCCGAGGTCGGTGCCGCCGGCTGAACAGGTCGCAATTGTCCGGCCATATGCGTCGAAGCTAACTGGCGAGCAGCTAACCGGACGCCGGGCAATGAATGCGTCGAGGTCCTTTGCTGCCTGCGCACCACAACGATATTGCGAACTGTCCTCGCCGCGGCATAGCTGGCTGCTCTCCGGCGCGTCGACACCCCACAGCCGGATTCGCGTTCCTTGAATCTCCAGTGTGTCGCCATCAACGACACTGGCTCGACCAACAAAGTCATCAGCCAGCGCCTCGCCTGAGAAGAGCAGCAGCATCAATACGAGTATCCGCCGTTTGATCATGGTGTTGAATACCCATCGATTATCGCATATCGCGCGGATTGAATTTCGGCCAGTTCTCAAGCGGCTTCAGTGACGGCAGATTCTCAGGCCGCTCAGGATAGTGAAACTCCGTGCCGCGCAGCCAGTGCCCCTCGAACCGCTCCCAGAACAGGATTGCATCCATCTGCCAGGTAAACTCGTAGACTCTCCAAACGCCGTCATTTTCAATCACCTCGCCGGTCGCATTCAACGGCAGGCTGTTCAACCGGCAGAGTGCGTAGATTTCGTCCCAGTGCTCGCGGATGTAACGATCTTCGAGCGCGACGTGGTATGGCCGATCTTGCCGCCAGCGCGGTCCGCCGCCACGCGGATAGAAGCCCTGGCGCGGCATCATGAATTCGGGAATGCGCGAGATCGCCTTGCCGATGCGGCGGGCCTCATCCGAGGATAGCTTGCTGACGCCGAAGCTGTAGCGCTGCGCGTCATCACGGCAATAGAGCCATGCCAAGGTCACGCCGTTGGCGTCCTTGACCACGTAGCATTCCGAATTTTCCCGGATCAGCGTCCAGGGCGGCTTGAAACGGCGGCTTGACTCCATGAGAACAAAATAGGAACATACGCCATCGACGGTCAACCTGGAACAGGGCCATGTCCTCGGTCTCTCAGCCGAACGAACAGGACGATGGCCTTGAAGCCGCCGTTGACCAGGCAATCGCCGTCTGCGACGGCGATCCGCGTGCGGCTGTCCGCGCGCTAATCATTGCGAACAATCTCTTGGAATCGGAGCTAGCGGAGTTGAGGAAGGCCGTATCGCATGCTTACACGCGCGGACGCTTTCGGACCTTCACAGGATAGAGTCAGGTGTGGTGAAATAGCGATGAAACATCAGGACACGCGGTCTTTCATCACGGCTGACCAAGCCGAGCAGATGGGAGCCGACATGGCGATCCAATTCATGCTCATGACGCTATTTCAGCTCGTGTCGGAAATGGCGGATGACCCCCGTGGCTTCCGTACGCATGTACATGGGGAACTCACCGATCTCGTGGCGAGCTATAAGCTGCCACCGATGCCTGAGGATACTGAGCGAAAGGTTCGAGCCGGCGCCGGCAAGATTCTCGACGGCATCATGATGCGGTCATTTGAACAGAACGGGTGAGGAAGTCATCGTGACGGCTGGACATGCAGACCAAGTGATGTTCGGTCACTCGGAGCACCGCGGCCTGGCGACGTCGTTACCCGTTGAGAGCGACCGCTGAAATGTGCAATCTGTATTCGATCACCACGAACCAGGCGGCGATTGCCGGCCTGTTCAGACGCATGAACCAGTACGTCGGCAACCTGCCGCCGATGCCCGGTGTTTTTCCGGACTATCCAGCACCCGTAATTCGCAGCGCCAGCGATGCTGAAGAAATGGTCCTGATGCGCTGGGGCATGCCGCCGCCACCAAGGACCGGCGGCCCCCCGGTAACCAACATTCGCAACACGTCCTCGCCCCACTGGGGCGGCTGGCTGAAGCCGGAGAACCGATGCCTTGTGCCGGCGAACAGCTTCGCCGAGTACGCGCCCGAGATGAACCCGGAGACCAGGAAGAAGGACGTCGTCTGGTTTGCACTCGATGACAGCCGGCCGCTGTTCATGTTCGCCGGCATCTGGACCGAGTTCAAGGGCGATCGCGGCACGAAGTCGAAGCCGATCCCCGGCCCTCACCTCGTCTATGGTTTCTTGACAACATCACCGAACGCCGTCGTCGAGCCGATCCATTCAAAGGCCATGCCGGTGATCCTGACAACCGAGGAAGAACGCGAGGTCTGGATGCGCGCTCCGTGGGATGAGGCGAAGGCGCTGCAGCGCCCTTTGCCTGACGACGCGCTGAAGATCGTCCTGCGCGGCGAAGACAAGGAAGACAAGGCGGCGGCTTAGCCCCGTATGCATAGAGCGCTGGAACGCAGGGAGGGACTGAAGGACGCTCTCTACTGGGGTCAAAGCGTGGATGATCTCATTGCGATTTGAGCGAGAATCATCGAGCGTGCAGTTCTAATAGGGGGACGATCGTGCTCGCGTCGACGGCCACATCATATCTTGAGGCGCTCAACCCGGAACAGCGTCGAGCCGTCGAGCACGGGGTCGCCGCCGACTGTCATGTCGGAGCTCCCCTGCTGGTCATCGCGGGCGCAGGATCCGGCAAGACGAATACGCTTGCCCACCGCGTTGCTCACCTCATCGTCAGCGGCGCTGATCCTCGTCAGATATTGCTGATGACATTCTCGCGGCGCGCGGCGTCCGAGATGGCGAAACGGGTCGAGCGGATCGCCCGGAAAGTTCTCGGCGCCAATGCAGGCATCATGACCGACGCGCTAAGCTGGGCCGGCACGTTCCATGGTATCGGTGCCCGACTGCTTCGCGAATATGCCGACCAGATCGGCCTCACGATCGCGCGGACCTGATGAATCTGGTCAGACACGAGCGCGGGCTCTCAAAGACCGAGAGCCGCTTTCCTGCCAAAGGGACGTGTCTTTCGATCTATTCACGCTGCGTCAACGCTGAGGCCGAACTGGACCAAGTGCTCGGAGCGTCTTACCCGTGGTGCGCCGGCTGGAGCAATGAACTCAAGGAGCTTTTCGCGGCGTACGTCGACGCCAAACAGAAGCACAACGTTCTCGATTACGACGATCTCCTTCTCTATTGGGCACAGATGATGACCGACGCAGGCATTGCCGACGACGTCGGCGGCCGTTTCGATCATGTCCTCGTCGACGAATACCAGGACACAAACCGCCTGCAATCATCGGTTCTGCTGGCGTTGAAACCGGGAGGACGCGGCCTCACGGTAGTCGGCGACGATGCGCAATCGATCTATTCCTTCCGCGCCGCCACCGTGCGCAACATTCTCGATTTTCCCGATCAATTCAGCCCGAGGGCAGAAATCGTCACCCTCGACCGCAACTACCGTTCGACGCAGCCGATCCTCTCCGCCGCAAACGGCGTTATCGATCTCGCCAGGGAGCGCTTCACCAAGAACTTATGGACGGAGCGCACGTCGTCAGTGAAACCTCGCCTGGTCGCAGTACGAGATGAGGCAGACCAGGCGCGGTACGTCGTCGAACGCGTCCTCGAGAATCGCGAGGAGGGCTTCCTCCTCAAACAGCAGGCGGTGCTCTTCCGCACCTCGTCGCACAGCGGGCCGCTGGAAGTCGAACTCACCCGTCGCAACATTCCGTTCGTGAAGTTCGGCGGACTGAAGTTTCTTGACGCCGCGCACGTCAAGGACATGCTCGCGCTGCTGCGGTTCGTCGAGAATCCCCGCGATCGCGTCGCCGGTTTCCGCGTGTTGCATCTGTTGCCGGGTATCGGCCCTGCTTCCGCGCAGCGTTTCCTCGATCACATGGCGGAGGCCGCCGACCCGCTCGGCGCGCTTTGTACGCTTCCCTGCCCGCCGCGCGCCAGCGACGGTTGGGCCACCTTTGTCGAAACGATCGGAAACCTCAGATATTCGGAATGGCCATCGGACCTGGAGCGTGCCCGCCTCTGGTACGAACCACATCTCGACCGTATCCACGAGGACGCCGAAGTCCGGCGCGCGGACCTCATTCAACTTGAACAGATAGCCAGCGGATATCCTTCACGCGAACGCTTCCTGACGGAACTCACCTTGGATCCTCCGGACGCGACCAGCGACCAGGCCGGTGTGCCGTTGCTGGACGAGGACTATCTGATCTTGTCGACCATCCACTCGGCCAAGGGCCAGGAATGGAAGTCGGTGTACGTCCTCAACGTGGTCGATGGCTGCATGCCGTCCGACCTGGGAGCCGGCACCTCCGCCGAGCTCGAGGAGGAGCGCCGCCTTCTCTATGTCGCGATGACGCGGGCGAAGGACGATCTCCATCTGGTGGTGCCGCAGCGGTTCTTCACGCACGGTCAGCACTCACAGAGTGACCGGCACGTTTATGCATCGCGAACCCGCTTCATCCCCGAGAAGCTGCTCGGCCTGTTCGACCGCACGAACTGGCCGACTGCATCTGCAGACGGTGCTGCACGCCGCCCAAGCCAGGGGCCGCGAATTGACATCGGAGCTCGCATGCGAGGGATGTGGCGCTAGAGCTTCGTAGATAAGTACTACGATTTTGAATCCCTGCGACAGGGACGAGGAACAACCGCCGGCCATAGCGATTCCCTCGGCAGGAGCCCCACTATGCTTATGACGAAAGAGCGCCCATCTGCGATCCGGACGCTGCGTGGCTGGGCCGTCTCGGTGCTGCAGGAAGCGGGCGCTATCCACGAGTGCGAGGAGCACGGCTGGGGGCAGGATCGCGCCGACCCGCACGCCCGGAAGCGCGCCCTCGACATCGCCCGCCAGGATCCGCCGGACGGACTCTCGGGGACAGAGGCGGTCGCCGAAATCGAAGACGTATTAGCATCGATCGGCGACACCTGCCCTGAATGCCCGCCGGACTGCTAGGGACCCGGCGCCGGGGAAATCGACGCCAGGCAAGTTGGCCTAGCGTCCGAGCCCCTTCTCGACCCTCTTTCGGCTGTTGCCGACCTTCTTGACGGCCTTCTTCACCGCAGCCGCCGAGCGCCCGGTCTTTTTCGACTCGTATCGTAGCTCGTAGTTCTGCCGCCCTGCCACCCGGGCCCTGTCCTGCTTCCGCCCGCGGGCCGTCTTCTTCGCTGTCGCCATCGGCTCTCCTCCTTTGTGACGAGACGACCATGCAACGCCGCAAGGATTCGCCGGTTCCGGAACGATTCGAACTGTGCCACTTTGAATCACCTGTAGCGTGGAGTTCGTGAGTGGCGTTTCAGCGTCGAAAAACGGCGGCAATTGGCGTCAAGGCGCCGCTGCCTGGCTTCATCGAACCGGCATTGGCCTCCTCGGTCGAGAAGGTGCCGAGCGGATCCCGATGGATTCACGAAATCAAGTTCGACGGCTACCGCGTCCAGGTCCACCTCGCAAACGAGACCGTGACCGTCTTCACCCGTCGCGGAAATGATTGGACCAAGCGCTTCCGGAAGATCGCCAGTGACGCCTGGCACATCAAGGCGGGCTCGGCGATCATCGACGGCGAGGTCGTAGTGCCGGCGGCCAATGGTGCAACCGATTTCTCCGTGCTGCAGAACGAGCTCAAGGGCACCTCGACCAGGATTGTACTGATCGCCTTCGACCTGCTCTACCTGAACGGCAGAGACCTCCGAAAGCTGCCGCTCTTTGAGCGCAAGGCCGAACTGAAGAAGATCATCGCCGGGACCGACGTGCACTTCAGCGAAAGCTTCGAGATCGAGGGGCGCGAGATGTTCGCGCACGCCTGCAAGATCGGGCTTGAAGGCGTCGTTTCCAAGGTTCGCGACAGCGTGTATGCGAGCGGTCGAGGAAACAATTGGGTCAAGAAGACCTGCGCGCAACGCGAGACTCCATTGCCGGATATGCACTCGATAAAGGCAAGTGGGATGGCATCTACGTCGGCCGCCGAAAGGGTGCCGATCTGATCTACGCCGGGAAGGTAGACCATGGTTTCGACAAGACGTCAGCCACTGACCTTCAGAAGCGACTGAAGCCGCTGATCCGCAAGACGCAGCCTTATGCAAAGCGGACCGCGCACAAGGGAATCTGGGTCGAGCCAAAGCTGCTGGCCGAGATCGAGTACCGCGCGAAGTCGGCGGAGGGCAAAGTCCGCCATCCCTTCTTCAAGGGACTTCGGGAGGATCTGTGATGGACGCTTTTGACCGCTTCTGGCAGTGGGCCACCAAGCCCTTGGAAAGTCAGCTGACGATTCCGGCCGAGCTGCATCGAGCGGTCATGGAGCTTGCTCCTGAGGCCCGACGAGACCGCGCCGCGGTGAACCAAGCCGCAGCACGCGTGCTGGATCCCGAACGATGAACGCTTGAAGGGGACCGCTGGCCTTCACGCGTGGGTGCAGCCACAGAAACTAACCCCGCGCGCGCCGCAAGGCGGCTTGCAATCGCTCTTTCTCCTTATCCCAGCGGGCTTCTTCGGTTTGCGATCTCTTCTCAAGAGCCTCGACCTCGGCCTGGATGGCGGCCGACCGCTTCGCGTGATTCTGCTCGGCCTTGTCCAATGCTGCCTGTGCCTTGTCGACCGCCTGCTGACGGCGTTCACGCTCCTTCTGCCTTGCGGCCTCCTCCCTCGCCCGTTCAACATCGCGGCGCTTCTGTTCGCGTTCGTAGGCGAGAGCGGCCTTTCGCTCCGCAGCCTCGTCGACAGGGCGAGAAGAAGGCTTCTTCGCCTTTGGGCCTTTCGACTTGCGGGCGGCTTTCGTTGATCCGCCGGCACCAAGATGGGTGGGCAGTTCAGCATGCTCGCTGAAAGGTCGGTCGGATCCGACCGGGCGCCTGAGAACGATGCCGGGCTTTGCCATGGTCGCGGCGATGATATCCGGATCGTGGCTTCCTTCGCAGCGCCTTGGTGGAAGAGATTGCTGTCTGCGCCCCACGCTTCCAGAGCCGCTTTCATGGAGGGAGCGGCGATCGCCAGATCGAAGAAACCTAGCGAAGTCTGGTAGGTCTTGAGTTTTCTGGCCATCGGTCTGATCAGCCCTTCCCGTTCGATAGTCAATGTCACGCACTCTGGGATTTGCCGCGGCGTCTGACGGAACATGCCATGGATTTGAGCGTTCCCTCATTCTTGAAGGACGTCCATGCTTTACGCAACGCGCTCTGAAGGATTGGCCTTTGAATGAGCCGGACGTCGACCCTGCCCAAGCGCTTACAGCCGATGCTCGCTACGCTCACCGACGCGCCGTTCAACGACCCCGGCTGGGTTTTCGAGGACAAGTACGACGGCTTCCGGATGATCGCGGAAATCCGGCAGGGCAAGGTTGCACTCTACAGCCGCAACGGCAAGATCATCAGCCGCAGCTATATCGAGGTCGCCAAAGCGCTGGAGGGCGTGAAGGGCGACGCCGTGATCGACGGCGAGCTCGTCGCCATCGGAAAGGATGGCGTCTCGCATTTCCAGCTGCTTCAAAATGCGCTGCGCCATGAAGCGAAGCTCCTGTATTGCGCCTTCGATCTCATGTTCGAGAACGCAGTGGACTTGCGCAAGCAGCCCCTCCTCGAGCGCAAGAAGCGGCTGAAAGCGATTCTGCCGCGCGACAAGCTGATCGCCTTCAGCCCTCACCGCAAAGGAGACGGCACGAAATTCTTCGCCGAGGCCGAGCGGAAGGGTCTGGAAGGCCTCATGGCGAAGCGCGCCGACAGCGCGTATACGTCTGGAAGCCGGACCCCGGATTGGCTGAAGATCAAGACGGCAAAGCGACAGGAAGTGGTGATCGCCGGCTTCACGGCGCCCAGGCGCACCAGGCCGTTCTTCGGCGCCCTGGTCCTCGCCGTATGGGAAGACGATGCATGGCGCTACATCGGACATGTCGGCACTGGTTTCAGCCACAAGGTCCTGGAAGACCTCCATGCCAAGCTCGTGAAGCTGACGACCCCTAAATCACCCTTCCCTGCCAAAGTGAAGGATGAGGCCGCCACGACCTGGGTCAGGCCCTCGTTGGTTGCCGAGGTCAAATTCGCGGAGTGGACGAGTAAGGGCGAACTGCGCCAGCCCGTCTACCTCGGGCTCAGGTCCGACAAGCGGGCGAAGGATGTCGTGCGCGAGCGAGAACGTCCGCGCAAATAGCGCTTCCCTTCGGGCGTAACCGGCAAACGGAACGAATTAACGCATTCGCCTCCTCCGCTGCGAATTCCCTGCGCGGTGGTACGCTCAGTCGCCTTCAAGGTCGTGGATTTCCGCTCGCATGCCGTCAGGCGTGACTTCAAGCGTCGCAAGCGCGATCAGCAGCCTGAAGCGCCGCGGTCCCGCGCTGCCAGGATTTAGGTAGAGAACGCCACCGACGGTGTCGATCTTCGGCACGTGGGAATGCCCGGAGACGATGACGTCGATGCCGGCGCCAGTATCGGCCTTCAGCGTCCTCAGGTCGTGCAGAACGTAGATCGACTTTCCCGCCAAGCGCACGAGTTTCGTGTCGGGGTATTCGCGGGCCCACTCGCCACTATCCACGTTTCCACGGATGGCGGTGACAGGCGCGATCCGGCGAAGCGCGTCGATGATCTCGGGCCGCCCGATGTCGCCGGCATGAATGATGTGATCGACGCCCGTCAGGCCTCGTTCCGCCTCCGGCCTCAACAGGCCGTGCGTGTCCGAAATGATTCCAATCCTGAACGTCATTTCCCGGCGCTCTCAACCGCGATCGCCAAAAGACGATCGAGGAGCTCTACCTGCCCGGACAGCATCTTCGTCCGCGCGAACTCGATATCGAACCATTCCGCGCGGTCGACTTCGGGAAAGCTCTGCCGTCGACCGCTCCGGGGCGGCCATTCGATATCGAAGGTATTGCTGGTCAGCGCCGCCGGGTCAAAATGGCCCTCGCCGGCGAATGCGATGACGCGCTTCCCTCCTCGCTGCCGGATTTCCCCCAGCGGCTGGAGGGGACCAATCGAAGCGCTGGGGCCGAGTTCTTCGGCAAACTCGCGCCGCGCGACCTGCTCCGGAGCATCTGCGGCATCGATTTCGCCCTTCGGAATAGACCAGGCGCCGTTATCCTTCTTACGCCAGAACGGACCGCCCGGATGAACGAGCAGAACCTCGAGCTCGCGAGCGCCCTTGCGGTAGGCGAGAATGCCCGCGCTCAAGGTTGATCTCCTGGAAGTCTTTTTCAGCGCAGCCATATCGCTCCCTGCCGCGGATCGAAGTAACGGCCGTCTGGCATCACTGGTTGCTTCAGGACACGCTAGGCTGACTTCCGCTGCGGTTTGGCCGCCGGCTTCTTCGCGGCCTCCTTGACCGGTTTCTTGCCGGGAATCGGCATCAGCATTTCCTTCTGCCCGGCCGCCGCCTTGCGGGCCTTCTTGGCTGACTTCTTCGGCGCCTCTGTCGCTGCCGCCGTGCCTCCCCCGATGCTCTTCCGCAGAGCGTCCATCAGGTCGACCACGTTCTCACCGCGGGGACGCGCTTTCGCGGTGATGGGTTTACCGGCGCGCTTCTGGTTGATGAGATCGATGAGAGCGGTTTCGTATTGGTCTTCGAATTTGTCCGGCTCGAAATGGCCCGCCTTTTGATTAACGATGTGCTTGGCGAGATCGAGCATGTCCTTGGTGACTTTGACGTCCTGGATGTCGTCGAAATACTCATCCGCGGCGCGGACTTCGTAGGGATAACGCAGCAGCGTCCCCATCAACCCTTTGTCGAGCGGCTCCAGTGCGATGATGTGCTCGCGATTGGTCAGGACCACCCGGCCAATCGCGACCTTGTTCATCTCGCGGATGGTTTCGCGAATGACGGCGAAAGCGTCGTGTCCCACCTTGCCGTCGGGGCGCAGATAATAAGGCCGGATGAGATATCGCGGATCTATCTCGCTGCGGTCGACGAACTCGTCGATCTCGATCGTTCGCGTCGATTCCAGCGCGACGTTCTCGAGCTCCTCCTTCGTCACCTCGATGAATGTGTCGGTATCGACCTTGTAGCCCTTGACGATGTCCTCGTTGTCGACCTCCTCGCCGGTATCAGCGTCCACCTTGGCGTACTTGATGCGGTGACCGGTCTTCCGGTTGAGCTGGTTGAAGGAGACCTTTTCGGATTCCGAGGTGGCCGGATAGAGCGCTACCGGACAGGTGACGAGGGAAAGACGCAGGAAGCCTTTCCAGTTAGCGCGGGGGGCCATCGCGGGGGAACTCCATTACTGGTGCCGGATTCAAGACGAACGACCCGGCTTGGTTCCGACACCGCGCCCCTTCCAACAGGATGATTTTTTCTCGATCAGGGTCCGAGCGGACCGACATTTGTTCTTGTTATGTTCTAATTCGGAATGACCGATCGACCCGCGAGCTGGCGCATGCCGACCCCGAAACAGATGGAAAAGCTGGCCGCAGAAGCCGCGCGGATGCGACGCCCTCCTCTGTGCCCCCCAGATGCGCCCCTCCCGGCGGAATACTGGGAATCGGTTCTCAAAGACCCTCGCGCCAACGCGACCGGAGCCCAGAAGCGGCAGCGACGTCTTTCGGAAATTCAACTAGCGGACGCCGCATCATCGAATGGCGGCAGAACCTGTCCGAGATATCTTTTCAGTAGCGGTAAAACCTACGAATCGCCGAGATTGGCTCATGAGCACGTTGCAGAAGACGATTGCAGACAAGTTCCTCGCCAAATTGGCCGAGGATGAGGACTTCGATTCAAAAAAAATCGAGCAGATTACCGATCTCTTGGCGGCCGATAAGAAGCCTAAGGCCGACGATTTCGCCAAGGTGTTCGCGTCTGATGACGCCGGCGACATCGAATGATCAAGCTCGAGAGCGCCCATATCGAAGAGGTACGTGGTATCCGAAAGCTGGATATCACATTCGGCAAGGATACGTTCTCGGTATCCGGCCCCAATGGATCGGGTAAGAGCGGCGTGATCGATGCAATCGAGTTCGCGCTCACAGGCAAGATGAGTCGTCTGACCGGTGCGGGTACCAAGGGCCTGTCCGTGGCCGAGCATGGGCCCCATGTCGATAAGACCAAATTTCCGGACGCGGCCTTCGTCAGCCTGACCGTTCATTTTCAGGAACTTGGGAAGACGGCGACCATCACGCGCAAAGTTTCCGCTCCAAAAAAGCCGACGATCAATCCCAACGAACCCAATATCCGGGCGGCCTTCGACGAAATCGCCGGGCATCCCGAAATTACGCTGTCGCGCCGCGACATTCTGCGCTTCATCCTGATCGAACCCACCAAACGGTCAGAAGAGATTCAGGCGATCTTGAAGCTTGACGAGATCGGGCAGACGCGCGCAGCCCTGAACACTGCTGCCAACAGACTTCAATCCGCACACAAGCTCGCGGCGACACAGGTCGATAGCTGTCGGGACACGCTGCAGCGGCACCTGCAAATTGCGGAATTCCGCGCGCCTGACCTCCTCAGCGCGGTCAATGCGCGGCGAAAGGCTCTCGGGCTGCCGGAGATCGCGACGCTTGCAGCGGATACTATGCTTGATACGGGACTTTCCGGCGGCGATAAACTGCCAGAGTTCAACAAGGCATCCCAATTGCGCGATCTTGAAGCCCTTTCCGGCGCCTTGGAAAAGATTGGGCCTGCCGGCGCAGAACCCGCCACAGTCATTCTGGCAGCAATCGCCCGTCTTGAAGCCGATCCCTCGCTCCTGGATGCATTTCAGCGCCGCGCTCTGATCGAGAAAGGGCTTGAACTGTTGGACGGCGCCGAGTGTCCACTCTGTGATCGCTCTTGGGATGATGAAGATCACCTGCGCAAGCATCTGGAAACGAAGCTGTCGAAATCTGGAGAAGCCGCCAAGCTTCAGGCCGAGATGCTCGGCGCCGGTTCAACGCTCGCACAATACAGCGCCCGGCTGGGCGGGCTCATTGCGCCAGTTGTCAAAATCGCAGCCGGGCACAATGATGCCGCCCGCCTGCTGCTCGATCGCTGGGCGCAAGATCTTGAGACCTTCAAAGGCGGTCTATCCGACCTGCAGGGCCTTGTCGGCATGAAATCGCGGCTTGAACGCGGCTGGCATGGTCTACCGGGTCAGCTCGCCGCAATGCTCGTTGCTATTAGGGCCGCCGTGGACGCGAAACCTGACCAGACAGCCCATGTAGATGCGCATACCTTTCTTACGACGGCACAGTTGCGCCTCGATGATTATCGCGAGGCGATGCGTAAAGGTACCGCAGCCCAGAAAGCAGCCAGACTCGGCAAAGCAGCTTACGACGTCTACTGCGATGTCATGGAGACCGAACTCAATGCGCTCTATGACAGCGTCGAAAAGGACTTCAGCACTTACTATAAGGCGGTCAACGAAGACGACGAAGGGAAATTCACGGCAAAGCTCAGCCCGAGCGAGGGCAAGCTGGACTTCAACGTCAATTTTTACGAGCGCGGCTTGTTTCCGCCGGGCGCCTATCACAGTGAAGGCCATCAGGACGGGATGGGCGTGTGCCTTTATCTGGCACTCATGAAGCGTCTGTTCGGCGATCGCTTCACGCTTGCATTGCTCGACGACGTGGTCATGTCCGTCGACTCCGGACATCGCTATCAATTCTGCAAGCTGCTTAAATCATATTTCCCCAATACCCAGTTCATCATTACGACTCACGACCGCCTTTGGGCGGAGCAGATGCGCTCGGCTGGCCTGGTCACCACCAAGACATCGCTCGCATTTCACAGCTGGACCGTTGATGCAGGTCCGCTTGTCGAATCAAATGAAGAAATCTGGGACGAAATCGCGGCCGCACTTTCGCGCGGCAAGGTCGAAACCGCCGCCCATGGATTGCGGCATCATCTTGAATATGCGTCTCGGCACTTGGCAGACCAACTGGCGGCGCGGCCTGCGTTCCGCAGCGACGGAAATTACGAGCTCGGTGAACTCCTACCCAGCGTCCTGGTTCGCATGAAAGAACTCTGCGGCAAAGCTGCGGATGCCGGCCATTCTTGGGGCAATACCGCGGCAAAGGAGGAAGCTCTTAGCCGCAAGACGGCGCTATCCGAGTCAAACGGCGCACGCAGCGTTGAGCAGTGGGCCGTTAATAAGGCGGTGCATTACAACGAATGGGCCAATTTCGGCAAAAAGGATTTTGAACCCGTCATCGCCGCGTTCAAGAGCCTGCTCGAATGCTTTCGCTGCGATGACTGTGGCTCGTGGCTTTACGCTTCGCCCAAACCAATCCCCGAGTCTCTGCGTTGCGCCTGCAACAAGGTGACCCTAAATCTCAAATCGAAGCCCAAGTAGACGCGCATTTTTCGTAAGATACATTATCGCTCTCGCAATTCTCTATCTGGAACAATCACTACGGACACCAAACCTTCACTTGCTCAAGACTTGCGATTGACCAAAAGGTGATCGGCTTTCGGAGCAGCACCATGGTCGATAACCTCGTGGCTGAGCTCAAGCAGAAATATGAAGAAGACTTTCTAGCGCGTGCAGCAGCGGCGAGACTGACGGACGGAAACAAGACGGTGGCGTGAACCAAAGGCGTTTTCAGGCAGATCGAAAACACCGTAAACGACCTGCGCTCTGCCGAATTCGCTACGTTCGACCGGCACATCAAAAAGCTGTCGCGCCTGCTTCATTCGGAAACGCTCTAACCGATTTCGAGCGCTCTGATTGCGGATGTCGATCTTGATGCCTGGATCAAGTCAGGAGAAGCGACACAAGGCGGCATGGTCGGTAGCGCCACGCTCGAATGGCCGAGCGACCCGCAGAAAGAGATCCGCGATCAAGTCGGCCGCGAAGATCGGGCGACTCAATAGCAAGGTTGAGCAACGCGGGACGCTGCGGCAATTCGTTGATCAACTATCAAAAGAACTGCTGAGGTTCATGGAAGGCAGACGACACATCGGGCAGCGCTTGCAGGATCATTTCCAGCACCGCCAGCGAATCCGTCATCAATTGCCTGTCACGCGCGCGGTTGGACGGAAACATCTTGTGCCGTGAAAGAGATTGTTCCGGACGCGCCATGTTGCACCGATCAAGTCCGACGTGTTCGCGATCGGAGCGGGCTGCCCGCCGAATTCCACTCCTCCATCGCCATTGACAATGAAGTGCTTGGGCGGGATCGCAATCAGAGTTCCGCAACCTGCGCCTCGTGAACGGCAGGGAAAAACTCAGATCCGAGGCGGCCGATAAGATTGGGCTGGCCGATCTGCGCGACGTCTCCCTCCACCGTGAATCGAAGCAAGCGGCACTGTTTCAGCGCAAACTCCATCCGAGCGAAGGTCGCGAAGAACTGGAGCGTGAGGTCTGGCGGAAGCCCGTTCAGGAGTTTTTCGATCGTCAGCATATGAGCTCGTAACCCCTCTGCGCCTCTGCAATTCGACCTTCGATCCGGCCCGCCATCTCACGGCGTTGAGACCATTTCAGGTCGTACCCGGGACGCGCGTCAAAAGCTCTTTCAGGTTTTGCTTGATCTGCGCCGCGGCCTCCGCCTCGGTCACCGACCATACAGCGGCAAGCTCCGCGGCAGCCACCCGCGCGTCGGCCGGCGTCAAGGGCCGCTTGCCGCTCCGTGCGAACGGCCCGTCTGTTTCAGTCAATATCCGTCCCCGGGGCATTTGAGTCGCAAGAGCTCTGCCTTTCTCGGTCCGCAGCATGGCAGGACCGACAGAGAACCAGCAATCAAGGGTGATAGCTGTTTTCAACTGGGTTCGGGACCCCGAGAACCAATGCAAGACCGCAGTCGGCCCGCACCCGTGCTTTCGAAGGCTAGTTAGCACCGCATCTGCAGCGCCTCTGCTGTGGATGGTATAGATGCGGCCTCCGCGGTCTTGCGCAGAAGCAAGGATCCGGTCGAAAACTTTGAGCTGGACCTCCGCATGCGATCGATGGGCGGGTGATCCATCGAGCCCAATTTCGCCAATGTAGCGCGTTTCATCGAGCAGCCGTTCCAGGAGCGAGACTTCGTTAAATCGTTCGTGCGCGAGTTCGGGATGAAGGCCGAGGGCCGTTCGGATGAAGCGCTTTCCCTTCGCAAGCGCCGCCGTCTTCGGCCAGGCTTTGGGCGTTGTCGTCACCGACAAGACGTAGATGCCAGCTTTCTCGCAATCCGCCGCCAGCTGCTGTGGATCATCGAAGAGATCGAGATGGCAGTGGAAGTCAATCAAACGGCGAATCCTTCGGAAGCTAGATAACGGCGAAGTTCATCCATCCCGCGCTCTGCAACATCAACGTAAGCTTGTCTTTCGTTTGCGCCAGTAGGTAGCGGCCCAGCGCTCATGACATGGCGCTCCGCATTGCCGCCCCGGATGAGAGCCGCTTGTACCGCGATCAAATCATCCCGGCCATCCTCATCTGTCATGACAACCTGCAGATCAGGGTATTGGTAGTCCGTACCATCGACCACACCTGCGGCATAAAGGGAGGCACGGCGTATTAGACAGGGAACGCACCGGCCGCATTGCTGGTTGCGTCGCTTCCACTTGCCGCAGGACACGGTTTCTGAGGCGAACTGCGAAAACGCTTTTTGAGCGGCATGAGGAGCCGCCATCTCGCCCTTGGTGGCGTGTCTATAGGGATTGGACACTGCAACTGGAATGCCGGCTCCGTCGAGCAGAGCTTGGACGCTGCCGAGGAAATGCGGGTGCGCTGTTCTCGTGCTGTGCGATCCCATTCGGCGAGGCGTCAACGGCGGATTCAACGCGATCAAGCCGTTCTCGCAAACGAAAAGGTCTGCCTTCTGCACCCGGCGATATCGAGCGACCGCCTCGGCAGCCAAGGTGCCGAGAGCCAGGAACTGGAAGCTCCTTGTCCGTTGACTGTCATCGTCTGCTCCTGCCCAAGTCGGGTAGCTGTTGACCGACATGCGTTCGCATGTGCTTGGCAGGAGGCTGGCTACGATATCCTGTTTATCGGCATCGCCTTTCGATGCGTGGCTAACGAGAAGCGGCCGGGTGCCGCGCGCGAGCAGGTCGAGCGTGCCGATCGCGCTGTCCAAGCCGCCCGAGAAGAGCGCCACGCAATCAACTCTCGCAAGGTTGATCACGCGGTTGCGGCTTCTGATCTCCGATATAGGAGGCGGGTCCATTCCACCGCTTGTAAACTCGAAGTGCCATAGATCGGAGCTAAGAAACCGAAGCGTTGCCTCCAGCTGTGCCTTGAGAGGCATCCACCTGTCCGGCTCACACAGCGGGAGATGCATTTCAAAGGTTCGTCGCCATCCGTCCGGTTCGTCCGCACGAAGGATGAATGTGTCCGCTGCGGTCACCGCCATAGCGATGGACAGAAAGTCCATTGCCGCCCGGCTCGGCTGTAGCGAGAGACGTGTGGCCGCGTCATACGCGCGTGCGCCGACGGTGCCGACATGTTCGTAGGGAGGACTCGGTCCATATAGCCAGACATGAACATCACCATCCGGCTCGTCGGGAACGGTTTTCTGGTCGATGTGGAATACAAACCGGGTCACGCTTGGCTTTCCCACTCGCGCCACACCTCGTCCATGGCGGCGCGCTCCAGCTTCCGAAACTCCCCCCGCGTTGCGCCGGCAAGACCTTGCGCAACCCGTGGCCCGAAGTGCTTGTCGACAACGACGCGGATCAGCTCGAGAAGGTCGGCTTCCGTCTGCGTGGCATGTGTCGCATCAGGGGCATGGTTCCAGGCATCGCCGGCCGCGTTGGTGATTTCGATGAAGAGAATGCGGCTGAAGAACTCCACCATGATTTGAACCAGCGAGTCGGGCGTGAGCAAGGAAGGATCGAACACGCCAGCCTCCGGCAGGACTTCGGTGATGGCTTCCTGGATCGCGACGGTTATGTGATCGGCGTCGATATTTTCGGGGGCGAGTGCGCGAGCGATTTCTTGCGCGGCGACATTGATTGGCTGTCCTGTCAGCGACGAGAAATTAACGCCGCTCGGTCCTTGACCGGTGCCGCCTGCGCTAATGTCGGCGAGAGTTTGAGCCAGAGTCGCGCCTGAACTGTAGGCCGATCCGAAGCGCCGCGGTCCGACCGCGCTCCCGTGCGTCGCGTCGCGCGCATATTTTCCGAGAGCCGACGAGAGAGTCGCCGTTCCGCCGCCGGCAACCGCTCGCCCGAACTCCGTCCGAAAGCCGCGAAAGCGCTGACCTTCTGGCTCGGGCAGCGGCTTGCCAGGTTCGTCATCAACGCCTGGCGGCACGAGCGGAGACGAGTTTTTTGGACCTTTGCTCGAGCCTGATGTGCCCATGGTCTACGCCTCGTACCACGGCTCACTGGACAACATGTTCCGTAACCACGCCGGTGGTGATGGAATTTCGTGAAGAAAACGCGCGGCGATCTTTGCGGCATCCGGTGACGCACGCGCGAGTAGAACGGCGCCGCGGACATCGGCTCGCACTTTCGACCAGTCCGCGTTCTTGCGCATTTCGGCGACAAGCGCGTCCATGCCGACCACCTCGTGTCCTCCTTTCAGGGCCGTCACGGCCGCAGCGGCAGCCTGTGACGACAGTGTTGGCGTTTTCAGCAGTGTTTCGACCGCGTTAGTGACATGCAGTGGCACGGCTCCAGAGGCGACACGGACCGGGATGGTTTCGCGTGCCAGATAAACGGCCGGCTTCAAATCGATGTCGGCCAATTTGGGCTGAAGGCGGGCCCAATCCGATACGAAAGCGAGATGCGGCTGCCACTTGTCGGGCAATGCCGCTTTGTGTTCTTCGATCGGGTCGCCGTTCTCGATCGCTTGCAGAAATTGAAGTTTTCCACCTGGCGCGGCATTGATGGCGTTGTGCAGCGCCTCGGTCGCCGAAGAATCCACGCAGCGCTCGAACAATGCGAGTTTCGCGATAATGGCCTCGTCGAGCGGCATGCTGCGCTTCCGGGCAATGGCAGCGCGCATGCGAACGACATTGAGGAGCCGCTTCACAATACGTGGATTGCCGAGCACGCGCTCGGAATGTGCAAGCAGTAGGGCCATTCGATCACCCATCTCCAGGGAGCGCCGTAACGCGTCATCGCCCTCCTTGCCGACGCTCTTCAGCACGTCATCGATCTTGAACGGCTCGTCGTGCGTCCATGATTTACGTAGGCGGTCGATCAGGAACGTTCTCAGCTTTTCGCGCAGCGCCTTGTCGGCATATGCGCTCTGGAACAGCAGAAGGGAAAGGTAAGCACGAACTTCTTCGACACCGACGCGCGGGACGCGGACCGGAATCTGGATAAGCTTGTCGAGGTAGTCCGTGACCTGCTTTTCGCCGGGCTCCTTGAAGTGACGGGCCACGGCGTGACGTATCATGTCCTCATCCGCTCCGATCACGAAAGCCGTCTTGGGCATGAAGAGGAAGAGTCGAACCGCCTCAAGAGTGTGGATGGCGTTTTCCGGCAGGCAACGGTCGAGATTGTCGATGAAGACGACGAGAGTCTTGCCGAGACCGTCCAGCACCTCGCCGAAGTCGCCGCGAAAGGCGGCGATCTCCTCCGGCGGCCCCTTCTCCGAGACCCCTTTTAGCAGACCGGATGTCTGCTCCTTGGCATCCGCGCCCGCTTTCTTGATCGCTTCCAGGTCTTCCTTGTCAGCTTTTCCCTCCAGCAGGTCGCGCGCTCCCTCAAGCCCGCGCGTGATCAAGCCGAACGTCGGAACGCCCATCGCGAGCGCGCCTCCTTCGACCATGAGCCCAAGTGCCCGCAGCTTGTTGATCCTGCCGAACAGCGACATCGCTTTCGATGCCAGGGACTTTGGCGCGGCCTTCACAAGTTCGCTGGCGATGACCGACATCAACGCAGCACGCGCGTCATCGAAGTCCTGATAGAGCCAAGCGTCAAAATGGATGATGAGGTATTTGTCCTCGCTTTTGGCAAGCTCATTTGCCACTAACCGAAGCGTGCTCGATTTGCCGACACCCCAGCTTCCGAAGACACCCAGCGACATCGGAAGCAAATCGGGTTTGCCGATCATCTCGGCGATGAGTTCCGCCACCTCTGAATAATTGAGGAAGTCGATATCGGTATCGGTGTCGGCCCACATGAGAAATCCGGAGGTAATGGGAGAATCGCGCCCGGTAAATTTCGGCAATGACCGGGAGCGCGTGTGATAAGGCTTCAACGCGTTGTGATTGAGCAGATAACGACCGCCAAGAAAAGCCTGAATCAAACACTTATGCCCCCAATGTTGGTACTCATGTTGGTAGAGCAGACAAAACGATCCGCCAAACAATAATAATATCAACGTCTTACTTAGCAGATTCAATGCCGGCCAGGGGCAGATCTCGGCAATGAGAGTGCAAGAGAATTCCAGCAAGTGGTTCGCGACAACTGCGACTGAAATCGAACCGCCGACGCCCGCGGGATTCGATGTGAAGGCCTACGCCCTCCGGGGTCGTGGGAATCAGCCCGCTGCGAAAGGCTAAAATTTAGGTGATAAGAGCCCGGGGACGATCGCCCACCCTCCGAACCGCGATCTGGCAACCGCACCAGTTTCGCACCAGAAACGACCTCACCGAAACGCAACAAACGCGATCGAGCGCAGATGAAACCGGAGCAGAATCAACGAAGCTGATCGATAGTCTGCCGCTCATAACGGTCTGGTTGCAGGTTCGAGTCCTGCCGGGCTTACAATGGAAGAGTGGCTCTTTCAGATCACCTGAAATGCCCCCTCAATTTCATGATGCTATTGCCGCCGCACGAGCCGAGCCTCCCTTTATTACGCTAGGAAAGCCAAATACCGCCCCCAACGGAAAAGGATCTGCCAAGGCGGAGAGTTTTCTAATTTGATGCCGGCTGCCGAGCAGCTGAGGCAACATTCGATTGCCAGCGCACAAGATGTGAAAGCACTGCTTGGCCCTGGTCGAAATGGGAAGTGGCTCAATGAACACTGCGTTTCTTTTGATGGCTCAGTATGGAGGTAAGGCCATTATCCCGATTGAGGACGTCTGTCGGGATTATTTTTCACACCTAAATCCGACCAAGCTGGTGCAGAAGATCGGCGCAGGTGAAATAGTAATCCCACTAGTCCGAATAGAAACAAGCCAGAAATGTGCAAAAGGCGTCCATCTTCTGGATCTAGCCAAATATTTGGACGCTCGAGTTGAGGCCGCCAGAAAAGAGATGACAGCTCTAACGATCTAGGTGTCACTCCAGCTCCTCGCTTTTTCGGGGCGACCCAGACAGAGTTGCCACAAACATGACGTGCGCTCTGATTAAGGCGCACGCTATAGCTCCGAGCAAAATTGCCTCACCTCCAAGCTGCTTGCCACTGGCGGCATGGCCCCGTGTCAATCTCGTCACGGATGTTCTCCAGCTGGGCAACAAGCTGTGTCCACGTATCCAGAGGTTCGCTCGCCTGCAACACGCGACGGTGTGACTGCCGTTTACCTTCTTCGAATCACGCAGTATCAATTTTGCAATTGTGGTGTACTCTGTGTTTATGCACGTCGAGGGTCGACTTGCATTGAACCAAATTCTTGGGATTGCGGAGGGCAACGTGGCTAAGAAAGCGAAGAAGGCGAAGAAGGCGAAGAAGACGACCGGCAAGAAGAAAAAGAAGTAGCCGTCGCCGACACCCAGTACCTTCTGAGACACATCAAGGCGCGTGCGCGGCTTTGCCATCGACCAGCCGATGTTGCCGCGGCTTGATGTGGTTCAGTGACGCAAAATCTAAAGCCGGACCACGATGCACATGTGTGCTGAGCGGTCCGGCTTTTCGTTTGGCAAGTGTCTGACTGTGATCACTCTGAAAGAGCGTCAAAAGCCTGCGAACGAATGAATTCCCCTATTGCAGACTATTCAACATCCCGCCGTGAGTGGAGGTAGTGCAGCGTAGCAATCGAGCAAAAGCAGGACGCGCACCGAAAGCGCGCCAGGCAAATACGAAATGGAAGCGATAGCGCTGCCATGCTTTGCATGCAGCGACCGAGCCGCATCAGCAGCTGCCGCCGGGCGGATGGGATATTACCCTGCCCTACGCTGCAGCCGCTCAACAAACGCAGGAGCGCGAAATCGCTTGCTTATCGAAGCTCCGAACTAGCGGCGGTACTTCATTTGGTGCGACATGACCAATCGAGACATGGCTTAAGTGCTCTGATCGCGCTTCGCTTTTCGAGATGTCCCGGTCCAATCCATCATGGGTGCAATGCAAAATCGATGCGATAACATGTTGATGTTATTTCGCTTTATTGTCTCGTCTGGAGCAGTTGATCTTTGGGCCGACACAAATTCAAAGCTGACTGTTAAGGCATTTTCCTTTCACTTCAAGTGCTTACTCGGAGGACTTCTCAGCCCTCTAGAACACTGCACCTCTGCTAGGTGCGGCGTGGCCGTACCTGATGAGCTCGCACAGTACCGCTCTGGTTCGTGCCTCCTCACCAATCCCGCTTGCTTCTGCCACAAAGTAATGTGCCGGTCCGGCCGCGCCTAGGATAGACCGAGTGCCATCGTAGTTTTGGCGGGGATAGCGAAAAAACCGGCGGGTTGCAGTCAGCAAGGTGGTCCTTACGATTGGATGCGCTGCTGGCGAAGGCCTCGGCTTAAGTTCAGCTCGAAGGTTGAGCGTTGCCCTCCGAAGGCAAAGGTCACACGTTCGTATCGTGTCGGGTGCGCCAGATTCTCTTAATTCTGTAGACTGACAAGCGCGCTCCAGGCCGAGATGCAGCTCCGTCAAGGCTTGTGCAAATAACAAATTGTCGCCGACAATTGACGCCGGTTCTCACTGCCGAAGCTGAGTGCATGCGCGTGGTCGGTTGTCCGAAAGGCCTGGTGTCCGCGTCAGAGGGTTAAGTGCAGCACCGCTGCCCACGTCCGCTCTACTTTCGAGAGCTTTGAGCCAGAGGCGGAGTCAAGCGAGCCCGCCTTCGCCAATCCAACCGCTGTCAATTTGAGCAACCGAGCCATTATCTTCCACGACCCAACCCACGACTCTCAATCCACCTTGATGCCGAGTTCGGTCACGGTCTTCGTCCATTCGGCCGTTTCTCGCTTCACGAACTCGACGATGTCCTCGTCCTTTACGTTGGGAATTTCTGCTCCTTGAATTTCCCAGGCGCGCGCAACTGCGGGACTTGTCAAAGAACCTTTGACGATTCCTCTGATCTTGGAAACCAATTCTGGTGGCGTATTCACCGGCGCCCACATCGCATACCAGATCGATGCATCGAGTTCGGGTCCTCCCGCTTCCGTGAAAGCGGGAATATGCGGGAATCGCGGATAGCGCTTGTTGGCAATTAAGGCTATCGCCTTCAGCTTCTTGCCTTCGATCTGCGGAGCGGACGTGCCCATTCCGTCGAACATCATGTCGCAAACCTGCGCAATCAGATCGGTCAGCGCCGGGGCGGTCCCTCGATAGGGTACATGCAGGATGTCCACGCCCGCGCGACGCTTGAACATCTCTCCGATGATGTGCTGCGAGGTGCCGTTGCCCGACGAGCAATAGCTGAGTTTCCCGGGATTGGCCTTTGCTTCGTTGATGATGTCCGCGACAGTGTTGAAACGGGACTCCGCCGGAACAACCAGGACGTTCGGAACGACGGCGGTAATAGCGATCGGGACGAAGTCCTGCTCTATGCGGTAGCCGCGAGTGGGATACACGGCCTCGGACATCGGCTGATGGACGCCGCCGGCCAAAAGAACGGTACCGTCGGCGGGAGACTTCGCGGCCGCGAGCACGCCGACCGTGCCGCCGGCGCCGGCGCGATTTTCTATGATGATCCGATTGGGAAGTTGGTCGCTGAGGGTCGACGCGATAGGCCTCGCGAAACTGTCCACCCCGCCGCCGGGCCCGTACGGCACTATGATTTTGACGATCCTGGTAGGCCACTCTACTACATGTGCGCGCGGCACTTCGGAAAACGACAGGACCGCAAGAACGATGCAGGCAGCAACTTTCAAAGAGGCTCGCACGATGTTTCCTCGCGTGATCTGAATTGACATCGATTTCGGCGGAATCGCCACAGTCGCACGAACTGTGCATCGCCCGGGCGAGAGGTCTAATCGATAGTGCCAATGGGACTATTCAGCGGAATTATGTGCTCCGTCGACCCGTAGCTTAGGGTCGGCGACGCTTCGCAGCGATCAGGTTGCAAGCCGTATCGTGGGAGCCGCAACGCTTTCGGTCATGACGTTGATGAGAGCCGGCTTCCCGCTCGCAAGGGCGCGCTCGATCGCGCCGGGGAGATCGGCGGCACGTTCGACGAGTTCACCGTGCCCGCCAAGCGCTTCGGCGACAAGGTCGTATCGGGCGGGAAGCAAATCCATGTTGTGCATGCGATTCGCGCCGTACGATCTCAACTGAATCTGGCTTTCCGCATTCCAACAACCGTCGTTTCCAACAACGGCCACGAACGGTAGGCGGCATCGAATAGCCGTCTCGAATTCAGAAAGATGAAATCCGAGACTGCCATCGCCGAGGACAGCGAAGATCGGCGCCTTTCGCTCCGCGTACCGAGCGGCAATTGCCAAAGACAGTGAGCTTCCGATCGCACCCGATACGCCGTTCACCATTCGACGTGTACATGGAAGAATGCTCTGTGCCCACTGTCCAATCTCGCCGCCGTCGGAGACCAGCACAGCGTCTTTGTCGCGATCTAGATGGGGTCGCAACACGCGCAGCATCTCGGCCGGGTGAAGTCGCCCGTCTGTCGACGAGGAGACGGTGGCCCATTCCGCAGGTCTGTCGTCCAGCGCCGAGCGGGCCTGTTTGAGCCAATCTGGGCTTCGCCGGGCCGAGCTCGAAGCGCGCGCGATCAACGTCCGGGCCGTAATCTTCGTGTCCGCTACGCACCCGACCAGAACGCGCGCGCCGACCTCATTCATCGCACGCCCGACCATGGCCGCATCCGGATCTACGACGACAAGTCGGACGTCCGGTCGGTAGTGTGGAGCTGCGGCCCACTTGGTGGTGAAGTCCAACGCCTTGCCTAAAAGCACGATGAGATCCACCGATTGGACAAGATCCGCGAACGCGCCCAGAGTTGCATCGGCAGCCCCGCGCGGGCTTTCCAGGATGACCGCCGGTGCGTTGGTCGCAAGTTCCAATTCCTTGAGAAGCGAGCGTCCATCCACGCTCGAGAGCGCGGGCGGCGCAAAGATGATCGGTCGCTCCGACGACGCGATCGCAGAGAGTATCTTATCTGCGGCCTCCGCTTCGATATCTGTTCCTTCAATTGACCCCGTAACTTCTGGCCAAACGACTTCGTCCAGACCGACCGTTTCGTCGAGGAGATCCGAAGGTAAACTGACATGGACCGGTCCGGGGCGCCCTTCCCGGGCCAACCGAAGCGCTTCGCCGATATCCGTTCCGAGTGCAGCGGTCGACTTTGCGGTCCATGACGCTTTGGTCACTGGCTTTGCCATGTCCGCCTGTCTGATCTCCTGGAAGCCGCCTCGCCCCAACTCCCACGTCGCCGCGTGCCCTGAAAGAAGCACCACGGGGGATTCGGCCGCTTGGGCCGCGAACAGCGCTCCCAGCGCATTTACGTGGCCCGGACCGCCGGTCACCATCGCCACGCCCGGCTCGCCGGTGATCCGCCCCCACCCGTCGGCCATATGCACCGCGGCGGCTTCGTGCCTCACGTGGGTCAACTGGATCTTCGTGTCGAGGACGGCATCGAAGATGGACATGATGTGGTTGCCGGACAGCGTGAAGATCCTGCTGCACCCCAAGCGTTCCAGTGACTGTGCGACGATGTCCGCGCCGCGCAACTTAGTCTTCATGACGGTCGCTCTCCCACTCTCTCACGTTTTTCACCAAAGCCTACCGTTCCGTCCATGAATCGACTTCATCGAGAAGCGAGGGATCGATTTCGGTCGCTGCCCGACACGTAGCGGATAATTACTGTTACGGCCCCGATTAGATCAAGCTACTCTGCTTTGAGGCCGGCCGCCTGAATGATCGGCCCCCATTTTGCGATCTCCGCCTTGAGTTGGGCGCCAACTTGATCCGGCGTCGATCCGACTGGCTCCCCGCTAAGCTCGATCAGACGTTGCTGCAGCTCGGGCTCCGCCACCGCCCTCCGAAATTCGCCGCTTAGACGTTCCGTCAGTGCGGGCGGCATATTCGCCGGGCCGAAGACTGCATTCCACGTATACGTTTCGTAGTCGGGGAATCCGGACTCGGCGATGGTGGGAATGTCGGGGAACGAGGCGGACCGCTTCTTCGTGGTGATAGCCAGCGCCCGCGCTGTACCCGACTTGATAAGGGGCGCGGCGCCACTAAGCACATCGAAAAGGATCGGGATCTGCCCACCAACCAGGTCGTTCATGGCCGGCGCGCCGCCGCGGTAAGGCACGTGTTCCATCTGCACACCTGCCAATGTCTTAAACAGTTCACCGGATAAGTTCGGAGGAGTGCCTACGCCCGACGATCCGTAGTTGTACTTTCCAGGATTGGCCTTCAGGAGCGCGATCAATTCTTGGATACTTGTTGCTCGGACTTCCGATGAAACCAGAAGAACGTTCGGCACCGTCACGATCATGGACACAGCGGTGAAATCCGCTACCGGATCGTAGGGCGGCTGCTTTGCCATCAGCGGATTGATCGTGTGGGTCGAAATCGTGCCCATCAATAGCGTCTGGCCATCGGGTTTGGCGCGCGCCACGCGAGTCGCCGCAACAATGCCACCGGCACCGGCGACGTTTTCGATGACGATGGATTGACCGATCTGCTCGGACACTTTGCGCGCGACGTGCCGGCTGATGACATCTGTTGCGCCACCGGCCGCGAACGGGACGATGAGTGTGATCAATCCTTTAGGCAGCTCGGCTTGGGCGCGTGCATTCTTGGGACATACCAATCCCGCAACTGCCCCAGCAGTCGTCGCGCAGAAGCCTCGACGCGTGATGCTTGTCGTCATGGAAGATCCCGATTCTCGATATGAACGCCCGACTTTCCGAGTACGACGCTTGGAGCATCGTACTCGGAGCCACCCGAAAGAGATTACTTGGGGCCCTCTGCAGCGAGGACCTTTTTCCATCTCGCGATTTCGGCCTCGAGCTTTGCCTTCAATCCTGTTGCGCTCGCATCTTCATTTGAGACCACAATCGCACTGAGTTGATTGAAGCGGTCCGAGACGGCTTCGTCCTTGAGCGCGACTTGAAGAGCGGAAGTCAGCTTGCGCGTCACTTCAACAGTTGTTCCCTTCGGAGCATAAATCCCGTGCCAAATTGACAGTTCCAAGTTTCCGAGGCCCGCCTCCTTTACAGAAGGGATATTGGCAAGCGCTGGAATCCGTTGGGCTGTCGTGACGGCATACGCTTTGATTTCGCCGGATTTTATCTGGTTCGTCGTGTTGGTCGTCTGATCGCACATGAAATCGACTTGTTCACCGAGCAGGTCAATCATTGCGGGTCCTGTGCCCTTATAGGGAACGGTGACGGGCTGCGCCCCAGTCTCAGACGCGAAGAGGACCCCGCAGATGTGCGATGCCGTTCCGGCCCCCGCATGCGCATAGGTGATCTTGCTTCCCTGCTTGACGGTGTAATCGATCAATTCCTTCAGGGTATTGGGCTGAAATGACCGTCGGGCCACGATGGTCATCGGCACGTCCGCGACCAGCCCGATGTATTCGAAGGACGTAAGGGGATCTATCGACCCCGGATAGAGGGTTGGCGCCGTCGCCATCCCGATGTGATTGAGGATCAGCGTGTAACCGTTCGGCTCCGATTTGGCGGCCCTCAAGGACCCGATGGTGCCGCCTGCTCCGGCCACGTTTTCGACGATCACGCGCTGCCCCAGATCGCGTCCCATCGCATCGGCAACAACGCGCGCCACGGTATCCGTTGGTCCACCGGCCGCGTAGGGAACGATCATCGTAATTGGACGACTTGGATATGGTTGCGCGGCGGCAGGCCAAACTGCGAAGCACAATGATAAAAGTGCGTAGGCTACTACCCTCCTTGTTGCCTTTCCCCACGACTGTAGCGAACTTTGAGCCTCACTTGATAGGCGGCGGTTGCTCTCGGACGGATAGACCACGATTTGCGTTTCCTTTTGCGGTTGCTTGTTTTTTGACGTTTCCAAACGGCCGTTAGACAATCCCGCTCTTGCTAAGGCCTGCGATCTCCTGCTTCGAGAGCCGGAGAAGCCCTTCGTAGATTTCCGTGTTGTGTTCGCGCGGCATCGGAACGCGAGGATCATGAACGGCGTCCGCCTCGCTGAATTTCAGCGGAAAGCCCGCAGCAAGCGGGCCGGCCGCCGACGGAAGATGCGGATTGCGCACGGGCTGGAGCATGTCGCGGGCACGCAGTTGGTCCCAACCGATGACATCGTCGATCGTCCGGATCGGTCCGCAAGTGATGTCCGCCTCGTCCAATCGGCTGATGATCTCGTCGATGGGCTTGCTCTCCGCCCACCGAGCGACGACGGCATCGACTTGATCGTTATTTTCTATGCGCCAACCCGGATTCATGAACTCGGCAGACTTCAAAAGATCTTGGCGTCCCATGATCTCCAGCAGCTTTGTCCAATCCGCCGTCGTTCCTGCGCCGATCGCTACCGCGCCATCGGCCGTGCGGTAGGTATTGAACGGAGAGAATCTTGCGATCCGATTGCCTTGACGGTGAGCCAAGCCGAGATCGCCATAGCACTCGAAAGGCTCGTCGAAGATGAGCGAAAGCAGGCAGTCGGCCATCGAGACGTCGATGAATTGGCCCACGCCGGTTTCGTGTCTCTGGTAGAGCGCACCGAGAATGCCGGCCATCGCGAACGTTCCCGCGATTCCGTCGGACAACGACGCACCAGTCTTGCTCGGTTGTCCGGCCGGATCTCCCGTGATGCTCATCATCCCGGTCGCCGCCTGGACCATCAAGTCGAAGGCTTTGCGGTGCCGTTCGGGTCCTGTCGCTCCGTACCCGGTAATCGAGCAATAGATCAGTCTCGGATTGACGGCGCGCAGGGTGTCGTAGTCGATCTTCAGTCTGGCCGTGACGCCGACCTTGAAGTTCTCGACGAGCACGTCGGCTTCGCGGACGAGCTTGAGCAGAACTTCGTGCCCCTCTGGCTTCTTCAAGTCGAGGCTGATCGACTTTTTGCCGCGCGTCCGTTTGAGATATGCGATGCCCAGATCCTCAGACGTCCTGCGCTCGAACGCGACCCCTCGGGGGCCGAAATACGGAGGCGCCGTGAACGTCGGGTCTCCTCCTTTCGGCTCGTCGATCTTGATTACTTCCGCGCCCATGCCGGCGAGAAACAGCGTCGCCTGCGGGCCGGACAGAAAACGGCTGAGATCGAGAACGCGCACGCCGCGAAGGATTGGCGGCTTCCGGTCTGCCGACGCGATGGAAGGCGCTCTTTCCGAAATCACGGATCACCCTTGGTCGAAACTCGCTCCGTCTACATTGGCGACGGAGGGTAACCGGAGTCCAATACACATTAGGTCACGTTCGATATGTCTCACGACCGATTTGTTTGATACTCTGTCGATATGAATATCGAACTGCGGCACTTGCGTTATTTCGTGGCGGTCGCCGAGGACCTGCATTTCGGCAAGGCCGCAAACAGGCTCGGCATCTCGCAACCCCCGCTGAGTCAGCAGATTCTCGCGCTCGAACGGGAGATCGGCGCTCGGCTCTTCGAACGCTCGAACCGGCGCGTTGAACTGACGAACGCGGGAGAGAACTTTCTGAAGGAAGCTAAAGAGGTGCTCGAACGGGTGGATGCTGCGGCGATACGCGCCGAGCGGATCCACCGCGGACAGGTAGGCGAACTGAGGGTCGGATTCTTCGGATCCGCCCCGTTCGTGGAAGAATTTCAGAAACTCGTCTTCGACTTCCGCGCCGAGCATTCGGACGTCGATCTGATCCTCGAGGAGATGCCGACCTACCAGCAGGTCGACGCGATCCTCGACGGTCGTCTTGACCTCGGCTTCGTCCGGCCCTTACAGCCCAAGCCCGAGTCGATCCAGTCCGTTGAGATCTCCCGGGAGAAGCTGATGGTCGTCATGCGGAAGGACCATCCGTTGGCCGCTAGGCAAGGCGATCTCTCCGTGGCCGACCTCGCCGATGAGCCCATGGTGCTCTATGCCAGTTCGATCGGTAGCGGGCTGTACCAGAAGATAGTCGATCTTTGTCGCGACTCGGGCTTCGCGCCAAACGTGGCTCAGGCGGCGAACGCGACGCCCACGATGATGGGTCTGGTCGCCGCCGGAATGGGCATCTCGATCCTGCCGGAATCCCTCAAACGGCTCCCGCTTGATGGCCTGAAGTTCGTCCCGCTGCGCGAGCCGAAGGCTCAGACCGCCGTCTGGCTTGCCAAGCGATGGGACGACCGGTCGTCTTTAGTACGACACCTGTTTCAGCGGGGGTCGCGGCTCAAGCCCAAATCCTCGACCGGCTCGGAACCGGCCGAGGGATCGGAAAGGAAGAAGCGAGCACGAAAACCACGTTAGCCGAGCGCGCGGTCTCGCACGAAGACTTTCTTGTCGTGGAGATCGGCGATCTCTTCTTCC
This sequence comes from Bradyrhizobium sp. AZCC 1577, assembly GCF_036924575.1. NCBI lineage: Bacteria > Pseudomonadati > Pseudomonadota > Alphaproteobacteria > Hyphomicrobiales > Nitrobacteraceae > Bradyrhizobium > Bradyrhizobium sp. AZCC 1577. The sequence continues at coordinate 2,053,131 of NZ_JAZHRQ010000001.1, read as the reverse complement.
GTCAACCCGTATTCGCGTAGAACGTCGGCGTTGTGTTCCCCGAGCCGCGCCGCTGAAAGGCGCGACGGACCCTCCCATCCCGAAAAGCGAACCGGCATCCCGGGCACCTTGAATTCGCCCAGCATCGGATCGACCGCCGAACGCACGGTTTTGCGCTGCTTCAGATGGTCGAGTTCGATGACATCGTTCAGGTCGAGCACGGGGGCCACCGGGATCCGGTGCATCTCGAGCCGCTTCAGGCATTCCTCCCGGGAGCCGACAGAGGCCAACCATCCTTCGAGAATTTCCTTAAGCAAGTCGTTGTTCTTTCGCCTGGCGCTCGCGCTCGCGAACCGAGTATCGTTGAGCAGTTCGGGCATTTCCAAGGCCTGCACCAACTGCGGCCATTGATGGGACAGCGACATCAGGGTGATGTACTGGCCGTCGCCGCACTTGAAGATGCCGGTCGGACCGCCGTCCGGGTGCTGAGAGCCGGTCCGCTTCTGGACGTATCCCTTCCCGAGCCTAGACACGCGGGGAATGCTCGCTTCGTGCATGTGGAAATAGGTGTCGAGCAAGGTGCTCTCGACGAGTTGGCCCTCGCCGGTGCGCTCCCTGTGGAAGAGAGCGGTGACGATCGCCAAGGCGGCCGACACGCCGGTGGAGACGTCGCCGATGGCCATCGCCACCATTGCGGGGCTGCCGTCCGGCTCCCCGATCATGCCGGTCACGCCCGCATAGGCCTGGCCAATGTAGTCGTAGCCGGGCTTCTCGCTGAGGTCGCCCGTCTGACCGGCGAAGGAGATCGAACACATCACTAGACGGGGATTGAGCTTCTTCAGATCTTCGTAGGACATGCCGGCCCGCGCCATAACGCCCGGACTGAAGTTTTCGACGAGCACGTCGGCCTTCGCGATCATGCCCTTGAGGATTCCCCGGGCGCGTTCGTTCTTGAAGTCCAGCGCGATGCCGCGCTTGGAATGGTTGTGCTGGAAGTAATAGGTGCTGTGGGGCGCGGCGTTCTCGGGCGCGTCCTTCGCCTTCACGCCCTGCACGCGCGACCGGTCGCCGTAGGGGGCAAGTTCGACCTTGACGACGTCGGCCCCAAACTCAGCGAGGACGCGCGATGCGGTCGGGCCGGCGACGAACTGGGTGATGTCGATGACCTTGAGGCCGGACAGCATGGGCAAGGTACCGCTCGTCGTCATATCTTGGCGCTCCCGTTCGCTTGTTATGGAAGGCTACGAATATTTTGGGGCCGCGGCCCGGTCCAATATGGACGGCAACTCGATCAAGACGCCTCACGACTTGTAGGACAAGTCGTTGCACGACTGAATCATGTCTTTCATAGTCTTGGACGGCACAAGTCCCGCTGCCTAACGTCTCGGACAACGACGAAAGGCGGGAGGTTCGATTGATTAGGCTGTACTTCTGGCCGACCCCGAACGGCTACAAGATCTCGATCCTCCTCGAGGAACTCGGGCTGCCCTACGAAGTGGAAGCCGTGCACATCGGCAAGGGCGAGCAGTTCGGCGAGAACTTCCTGCGCATTAGCCCGAACAACAAGATTCCGGCCATCGTCGATTCCGAAGGACCGGACGGAAAGCCGTTCGCGCTTTTCGAGTCGGCGGCCATCATGATGTACCTCGCGGAAAAAGGCGGCTTTCGCTTCATGCCGGCAGAGATGGGTCCGCGATATCGGGTAGCAGAGTGGCTTGCCTTCCAGGCGGCGAGCATGGCGCCCGCACTCGGGCAGGCGCATCACTTCCGGGAATACTCCAAGGAGAAGATTCCCTATGCGATCGACCGCTTCACGTCGGAGGCGGAACGCCTCTACCGCGTGCTGGAGCGTCGCCTTTCCGAGCGCGAGTTTCTCGCCGGCGAGTATTCCATTGCCGACATGGCGACCTACCCCTGGCTGCGGTCTCACAAGTTTCAAGGCCAGAACCTCGACGACTATCCGTCGATACAGCGCTGGTATAGCGCGGTCCGCGAACGCCCCGGGGTGCAGCGCGGCCTGGCCGTTTTGAAGGAGCGCTTCGAAAAGAACAGGAAGCCGCCTGCGGGCGCCGCCTGGGACAACCTCTTCGGAAACAAGCAATTCGGCCGGCCCTCGGGCGGCAGCTCGGCGCAATAACCAAACGGAGATAAGTCGTGGCGAAAACCATCGAGTTCTATTGGGATTTGGGCAGCACCAACAGTTATTTCGCACTGCATCTGATCAAGCCGATCGCGAAGAAGCATGACGCAACCGTTGTGCCTCACCCGTTCAATCTCGGCTACGTCTTCCGGAAGCAGAACTACGTCCTGATGGAAGAGCCCAAGGTCAAGCTCCGTTCGCGGAAGATCGACCTGATGCGATGGGCGAAGAAGTACAATCTCCCGTTCCAGATGCCAAAGAAATTTCCGATGAAGACCAGCCCGGCGCTGCGCGGCGCGCTCGCGATGCGTCGCTTCGGCAAGGAATGGGAATACATGGAGAAGATCTTCGCCGCCTACTGGGAGCGCGACGACGCGTCGGTCGGCGAACTCGCCGGACTGAAGCCGATCGCCGCCGAACTCGGTATGGATCGGACGGAGTTCGCGAAGCTGGTCGAGAGCGACGAGATCCGCGACGAGCTCATCGCGGAAACCGACCGCGGCCTCGAGCACGGCGTGTTCGGCGTCCCGACCTTTTTCGTCGGCGAGGAGATGTTCTGGGGGAAGGACCGCATGGAGTTCATCGACGACGAGCTCACCTCTCCCACTCCCCCGCGCGTCCGCCGAGCTCCGTCCACGGTGGCTGGCTGATGGACATCCTACTCTGATAATTGAGCGGGCGACCACCGCATCCAAGCTTTCTCTTGATGTCGGTGCTCGCGCCTCGCCGGCCGTCGTGTCCGCCTCTAGATCAAGTCTGACGGGCGCTTTTCAGATCGAAGCCGATGCGAGGGAAGTGGACGACGACATCACCGGCACGCTCGCTCCGGATCGAGAGAGCGATTTCGTCGTCGTCGATGAGTTGGAGGCAGCCGACGACTGCGTCCTTGGCGTAATCGGCGGCACGAATCTCGACGAGGCTGCCGAGTTCGGGATCCTCGGGCTGCCGAACCGACGTCCGTGAAGCCATCGGTGAAGAAACGCGCGCGACCTCGATCGCCTCGTCGGCAGTCATTGGCCGCGACTGGCCATGGCCGAAGTCCCGCATGCGTTCCATCCACATCCGGAGTCGCTCGAAGCGATCGAATTCATGCGACAACCGCGGACTGCGATCCGTCAGAAACCACATCGCATGAAAAACCGCGAGATCGGCTACCGTGAAATTGTGTCCGCATATCCACGGACGGCCGTCGCCGAGCATGTCTTCGATGTAGGGCATTTGGCTGCGGACGAGCGGCGCGCTGCGGGCCGCCGCGCGCTCCACCGACCTCACGCTCGGCACGGCTAGTCCCCGCATCAGAGCGCGATCCTCGAACAACTCCTTCGGCATCACGTCGTGATTGGTGCCCCACGCGTACAACATCACCGAACGGAAGAGTGGTCCTTCGGCCCAGGCGGCGACCGCGTTGGCGATGCCTGTCACGCCGGCCGGAAACAACGTCGGTGTGGGATGCCGTCGGTCGAGTTCGCGCAGGATCAGGCGCGTGTCGCAGTAGATGTCGGCGCCGATCTGCAGCACCGGAGCCCGACGATAACCGCCCGTCAGCGCGGTCAGGTCCGGCTTTGGCGCGACGGGCGGCATCGTCACGCTGGACCAATCCAAGGATTTGAAACCTAATGCTACGCGAACCTTTTCAGAGTAATTCGAGAAGTCGTAGTGGTGCAAAACAAGCTCGGACATTAGGAGCTCCTCAAGGACGATAGATGGCGCTCGTTTTAGTACCCGGGTTTATGCTCGATTGGGAAATGTGGGCCTCCTTCGAGCCAGAGATGGAGGAGTTCCGCCCGATCGTACACGCGGACCTCGCCTCGGACGACGACGTTCCAGCGATGGCGCGGCGGCTGATCGCGGATGCCCCCGCGCGCTTCGTCCTGATCGGCTTCTCGTTCGGCGGGTACGTGGCGCGCGAGGCCGCAAGGCTGGCTCCGAACGCCGTCGAAGCCCTCGTCCTCGTCGCCACCTCCTCGCGCGCCGACACGCCCGACCAGGCGCAGCGGAAAATCGCGGCGGCAGCGCTCGCCACGCTTCCTTTCAGGGGAATGAGCCGCGGCTCGCTGCGCGCATCGGTACATCCGGATCGCCGGTCCGACGACGAACTGATCGGTCGCCTGCAGGGGATGGGGCGGCGCCTCGGTCTCGAGGCATTCCGACGGCAGTCAAATCTTGCACGGCCGAGCGATGTCGACCGACTGGGCGAGATCGCCTGCCCTACGCTCGTCGTCGCAGCCGAGGACGACGAGCTCCGGAGTCTCGACGAGGCGCGCGAACTCCATGCCGGCATCCCGCGATCCAGGCTAGCGATCGTACCGGCGTCGGGCCACATGCTACCCATGGAACAGCCGGCCGCCTTGGCGAGGCTCGTCAAGTCGTGGCTGCTTGAAGCGCCCTCGGCGGCTGCCGTACCGATCAGGCCGCGCCCCTGAACTTCGCTTGCCTTTCGAACACGGCTTCTGGGGCGACACCGACGAGCCGTTCGAAGATCTCCGGATCGGTCGCACCTTCGAGGCCGAAGAGGACGACCTGGCTGGAGGCATCGAGGCCCAGCGCCTGCCGCAGGTCCGGATCATGGCCCGCCTTCAGCACAACGGCCATACCGCCGGCCGCAGACTCGCCACAGACGATCGGGACGTCGCCACCGCTGTCGGCAAGCGCCTTCATCGCGTCGACCACCCAGGAATCCGGAATACGGATGAAGTCGCTGCCGAGCCATTCCAGGAGAGCCCACGCCGCCGGCGACACTTCGCGGCAGGCCAGGCCTGCGCAGATCGTCCGGAGTGAGCCGGCCGAGGGCGTCGGCATACCGTTCGCCGCGGATTGAAATAGACAGTCGGCTTCCACTGGTTCGACCATCACCAGGCGCGGCAGCTTACGGCAGCGTCGACGGAAGCCCAGATAGATAGCGGCCGCGATGCTCCCGACCCCACCCTGCGCGAACACATGCGTGACGGCGTCCGGATCCGGAAGCTGCGCGAGCGCTTCCTCGATCACCACCATGTAGGCGTTCATCACGTAGCGTGGAAGCGGGGACCTGAACTCGTCCCAGGACGTGCTGCTGACGAAATGCCAGCCGTTCATGCGGGCGTCTTCGCGGGCACGCGCGACCGACGCTTCGTATTCGCCGTCGATGCGGATCACGATGGCGCCGTATCTCTCAATCGCCTCCTTCCGCCTCGGACTGACGTGGCCGTGGATGTAGATGACGCAGCGGCAGCCGAATTCGCGGGCGCCGTAGGCCAGGCCGCGCCCCTGGTTGCCGTCGGTGGCGACGCACACGGTGACGCGCTCGGTGATGCGTCGGTACTTTTCGGTCCGAAGTTCCGCCGTTGTTGGACGCTCGCCCGTGACGCCGACTACTTCATCGCGCAGCAGCGACGAGATCGTATAGGGTGCGCCCAAAGCCTTGAAGCTACCGAGCTCGCGGCCGAAGCGCTGACTCTCGTCCTTGTAGAATAGCTTCCCAATGCCGAGCGCGGACGCCGTCCGGTCCAGCGTATGCAGCGGCTGGGGCGCGTACTCCGGCCAGCCATGGATTTCATCCACCGCGCTCGACCAGTCACCAAGATTGCGCGCGCATTCGGCCGCCTTCTCCTCAGCAGACGGCGTCAATCGTTTGACGTTGCGGCAATGCGCATAGGCGGTCATGTCTGCTCCGGTTATTGTCGTCTCGAACCCGTCGGTACGAAACTCGCGATCCTGACTCCGGCCCCTTCAAGCGCACGCCGAACGAGCTGGGCAGTGGCGACGGCTTCGGGAGAGTCTCCGTGGATACAGATGGTCTCGATCGGCAGTTTGACCTGCTTCCCGGAAACCGCTTCGACCGCACCGCTCTGCACCATGCGCAGTGCCCTTGCCGCAGCGACCTCTGGGTCATGGATCATCGCGCCTGGCTGGCCGCGAGGAACCAGACGCCCCTCGTCGGTGTAGCCCCGGTCCGCGAAGATCTCGGCACACGTCGGTACACCCATGTCCTGTGCGACGCGAAGCAAGGTGCCACCGCTGAGTGACATGCAGATCAGGTTTCGGTCGACCGCTTTCACCGCGCGACAGACCGCGGTCGCGATGTCCCCCTCGGCTCCGTCAAATTGCCGAGAGCGCCATGCGGCTTGACGTACGTGATCGGGTTTCCGGCATAGGCGGACAGTGCCTGCGCGGCCCCTATCTGGTAGGCGACCAGGCGCTCGATCTCGGCGGGCGAGAAGGGCATCGCCCGTCGTCCGAAGCCCCAAAGATCCGGAAAGCCCGGATGGGCGCCGACGTTGACGCCGCGCTCCCTGGCCATCTCGAAGGTACGGGCCATGATTTCGGGATCGCCCGCGTGAAAACCGCACGCGACGTTGGCCGAGGTTACCACGTCGAGAAGCGCCTCGTCGTCGCCGGCGCGATACACACCGTAGCCTTCACCCATATCCGAATTCAGATCGATCGTAGGCTGCATGCTTCAATCCTCATCTAGAAGACGGTGCGACGACCGAACTTGTGCACCCTGCAGACATCCAGATCTTTCGAACTATTCGTCGTCCAAGAACGATGGATCCGCAGCCTTAAGGAACCAAATACCCCTTCCCTGTCGTTTGTGTATCAAACAGCCGATAGGCCTCTTCGGCCTCCTGAAGCGGCCAGGAGTGCGTAAAGAGTGCATCGACGTCCACCTTCCGCTCCGAGACGAACCGCGCACAATCGGCCTGACCGTTCTTGCTGAACGTCCAGCTTCCGTACACGGCGAGCTGCTTCCTGTTCATATCAGTGCTGACATCGATCGTGACGTCGCCGCCTTCCCCGAGGAAGATGACCCGTCCCCACTTGGCCGCTGCCTTGATCGCAGCCGACCGCGCTTTTGGCGATCCGGTGCAGTCCATGGCGCACTCTGTCCCTCGGCCTCCGGTAAGATCTCGAATGGCCTCAACGACGTTGTCGGAACGCGCGTCCACCAATTCGTGCGCTCCGAATTGCTTTGCGCGCTGCAGGCGGCCCCGATCGATATCCAAGGCGATAACCCGAGCTCCCATCCCGGCAGCAAGTTGCGTGCCACTTAATCCAACGGGACCTTGGCCGAAGATGGCGATCGTCTCGCTTCCGCGCAGTCCAAGTCGATCGAGGCCTCCCCAAGCGGTGCCAGTGCCGCAAGAGACGGCGGCGCCCGCCTGAAATGAAAGACTGTCAGGAAGCTCGATAAGCGAGTCCGCCGGAACCTTCATGTATTTGGCATGAGCCCCATCGCCGTTGGCCCCAAAGGTGGTGGAGCCTTCGTCGCACATCTGCGTCCATCCGCCTCGGCACTGGTGACAGCATCCGCAGCCCGAATAATGATGATTCATGACGCGAGTACCAACTTTGGCGAGCGGGCTCCACACGCCTTTGCCGACCTCTGCGACAACGCCGCAAGGCTCATGGCCAGCGATGATTGGTCGTTCCAACGGTTTGCCTATGCCGAGCGCGTTCGCGCCGCCGGCGGCCCGATAATACTTGATGTCCGTGCCGCACATCCCCGACGCCTTGATCTCCAAAATGACCTCGCCTTGACCCGGGATCGGATCCGGAACGTCGCGGACTTCCAGCTTTTTGTTTCCGAGAAAATAGACTGCTTTCATCGTCGCACCTCTGCGGGCTCGTTTTACGATTGTCGAAAGATTTTGCCGGGATTGAAGAAGCTGTCCTCGTTGAGCGATGCCTTTGATCCGGCGCATGAGGTGGAGCTCGATCGGGTCTCGATAGCCGTCCGCCAGAGCGGGATCGGTGATGCAGTCGGAGCCCAGCAGCTCTCGGGGTCTGGCGACGACGTCGTTCACAGTTGCTTCCACGTGGAGGTCGCGTGCGCGATGGTCTCTCCGGAGCCGTCCATGGCCGATGATTGCAGGAAGAAGGTCTTGCGTCCCTTCTTCAAGAAAGTTGCACGGCAGGTGACCAGGCCGCTGCGGACCGGGGCGAAATACTGGACCTTCATCTCGAGCGTCGCGCCGGCGCCGAACTGATGCTTGAGCAGGTGTCCCATCGAGATGTCGAGGGCCGTCGCCAGCACGCCGCCGTGGAGCGATCCCTGCGGGTTGAACATATACGGTTTCACATCGACAGACGCGATGCAGGCATCGTCCTCGTAGGAGACCATCATCCCGAAGAAACGCGACAGGAAGAACGATCCGAATTCATGGCGGCCATCGCCGATAGCCGCGGTGATCAGCTCGCGAACCTGCCCCTCATCCATGCGTCCCGCTCCCTATTCGGCCGACTGTTTCAGCGCCGCATCGCCGAAAGCGCCCTTGGAGGCGAAGTCTAACACTTCCTTGCGCGCCCAACCGAGCCAGTGCTCAAACACCTCGACGGTGTGCTCGCCCAAGGTCGGCGGCGGCGTGGACGGAGCGGGAGGCTTGTCGTCGAAGCGCAGTGGCCGGGCGACGAACTTGACCTCGCCGGCGACCCGATGCGATACGGTCTGCACCATGTCGCGCTGAACGAGCTGCGGCGCTTCGCAGACCTCGCAGACTGTCCTGATCGCGCCGCACGGAATGCCGGCGCCGCCGAAGATCTCTAGCCAGCGGTCGCGCGGCTCCGCCTTGAAGATCGGACGGAGAGTCCCGCCGAGCGCGGCGCGGTTGGCCGCCCGCTTGGGCGCCGTATCGAAGCGGGCATCTGCTTCGAGGTCCTTGCGGCCGATGGCGGCGCAGAACAGCGACCAGAACTTGTCATTTGCGACGCCCAGGTTGAACCAGCCGTCGCTCGCCTCGAAGGTTTCGTACGGGCTAATCGTGGGATGCACGTTGCCGCGGCGCTTGGGGCTTTCTCCGGACGCGAAATACATGCCCGCGTTAAACGTCAGCAGCGAGGCCATGGCGTCCAGCATGGAGACGTCGACCCGCCCGCCGACGCCGCTCCTCTCGCGCTTCATGAGCGCGGCGAGCACCGCCTGCGAGGCGTAGAGGCCGGTGACCAGGTCGGCGATGGACGTACCGACCTTCATGGGCGGACCGTCCGGATCACCGGTGATGTCCATGACGCCGGACTCGCCCTGCAGGATCAGATCGTAGCCGGGCCGGCTCGCGTCCGGACCGGTCCGGCCGAAGCCGGAGATGCTGCACTGGATGAGATTGGGGTTGTGGGCGCTCAACGCTTCGTAGGACAGGCCCCATTTGTCGAGAGTCCCGGGCCTGAAATTGTCGATCACGACGTCGGCGGCCTTGGCGAGGGCGATCACCGCGTCCCTACCCGCCGGCGACTTCAGATCGATCGCGCAGCTTCTCTTGTTTCGGTTGACCGAGAGGAAGTACGAGCTCTCCCCGTTGACGAACGGAGGGCCGTACCGGCGACTTTCGTCGCCAACACGGGGATCTTCGATCTTAACGACGTCCGCTCCGAGGTCGCCGAGATGCATCGTGGCGAACGGGCCGGAGACGACGCGGCAGAGGTCCAGAATCTTGATGCCGGAGAGAGCTTCCGTACTAGACGATCGCATCCGCCAGATCCTTCATCGTGGGTACGGTGATGTCGGGCTTGTGCGGCGTCTCTTCGAACGGCCGGTCACGGCGATTGATCATCGCGGTGCGCATGCCGGCCGACTTCGCGCCGATGACGTCGAATGCGTGGTTGGCGACGAAGAGGATCTGATCCATCTTGAGGCCGAGGATCTCGGCGGCCTTCGTGTAGGTCGCGACGTGCGGCTTGAAGGAGTTCGCCTCGGCGACGGAGATCACATTGTCGAACGGGATCTTGTGATACTTCTTGGCCGCCTCTAGCATGTCGCGATCGCCGTTGGAGAGCACGACCAGCTTGTACTTGGTCTGTAGCTTCGCCAGTGCCGCCGGCACCTCTGGGAAGCATTCGAGCTTCTCGATCTCGCCGACGAGGTACTTCACCTCATCCTTCGTGTACTTAATGCCCGACCGGTCCATGACCTGGGAGACGGCGCGGTGACCGATCTCGCGATACGGCGTGTGCTCGCGGTGGAGCAGCGCGTCGATCATCGAGTTCTCGAAGTGGGTGCGGCGCCACCAGGTGACGAAGGAGTTCGGATTGCCCGTCCAGCCCTTCCCCTTGAGGAACGGCGTCGCGATCTTGACGAGGCCACCCTGCATGTCGACGACCGTGCCGTACTGGTCGAACATGCAGACCTTCACGGTGTCCTTCAGTTTCTGGATGTCGGTCACTGCTTTTTCCCTTTGCTCGCTGGCGGAATGGATGATCCGGATTTGACCGCACCCATCGCCATAATCAAAATGGATTGTTCTTCTGCGCACATTCGCGACATGAATGTCGCCGCGAAGAATTGCGCTCCTCAGGTCAATCTCATGATGAAGGGATTCTGCGGGCGTTCAGCGGAATTGTTGAGCCATACCGTCTTCGGCTGCATGTAGCTCTTGATCATCTCCTGACCGCTCTCGCGACCGAGACCGCTGTCCTTCACGCCGCCGAACGGCGCCATGAAGCTGAGGGCGCGGTAGGTGTTCACCCAGACCGTTCCGGACTGAAGTCCCTTGGACATGCGGAATGCGCGTCCCATGTCCTTGGTCCAAACGCCCGCTGCGAGGCCATATTTCGAGTTGTTGGCAATCCGGAGCGCGTCCGCCTCGTCGTCGAACGGGATGACGGCAAGCACCGGGCCGAATATCTCGCGCTGCGCGAGTTGCGTGGCGTTGTCGACGTCGCGGAAGATCGTCGGCTCCACGAACAACCCTCCGGCCGGATGCTTCATCGCGTTGCCGCCGAAGGCGACGACAGCGCCCTCCTTCTTGGCGTCGGCGATGCAGGTCATTACCTTGTCGTAGTGAGGAAGGTTCGCGAGCGGCCCCATCTGGGTGTCAGGATCGAGGGGATCTCCGACCTTGACGCCCTCCGCCATGGCCCTGACCTTCGACAGGAAGGTGTCGTAGATCGAGCGCTGAAGAAGCAGCCGCGAGCCCGCGATGCAGGTCTGTCCCGCGGCCGCGAAGATGCCCGATGCCACGCCCGCCGCAGCGGCCTCCAGGCCCGCATCCTCAAAGACGATGTTGGGCGATTTTCCGCCGAGTTCGAGCGTCACGTGCTTCAAGTCGCCGGCGGCTGCCTTGTTGATCGCCTTGCCGGCGGCATCCGACCCGGTGAACGCGATCTTCGCCACGTCGGGATGAGCGACGAGTGGCGCGCCGACCTGCTGGCCGGTGCCGCAGACGACGTTCACGACGCCTGCCGGAAAGCCCGCCTCTTCGAACAACTCGACGAAAGCGACGGTCGAGGCACTTGCGTATTCGGACGGCTTGATGACGAAGGTGTTGCCGGCAGCCAAGCCCGGGGCCAGTTTCCAGGTCAGCAGCAGCAAAGGCGAGTTCCAGGCAGTGATTGCCGCTACCACGCCGAGCGGCTCCCAGGTCGTGAACACGAAGTGGTCAGGCTTGTCGATCGGCAGGACGCCGCCTTCGACCTTGTCGGCCAGGCCTCCGTAGTAATAGAACCACTGCGGGATCGTTTTGAGCTGCACCAACATCTCGTTGATCAGCTTCCCGTTATCGCGGACTTCAAGTTCCGCCAACCGTTCGGCATTCGTCGCGATCAGATCACCGACCTTCCGGAGCAGCGCGCCGCGGGCGGTTGCCGACAGTCCCGTCCAGCCGGAAGAACGGAAGGCCGTCTTCGCGGCGGCGACGGCGGCCTCGACGTCCTGCGGACCGCTATCGGGAATCTCGCACCAGTTCTCGTTGCGATAGGGATCAAGGCTCGGCAGCCACTTGCCGGATGCCGCCGCGACCTTCTTGCCACCGATGAGATTTTCAAAACGTCGCACCCGCTTTTCCTCCTGAAGAACCGCTGTGGGCATCGTCATGCGACGCGCCGCATTGGAAAATGCTGGAAGACGTCCCCACCCCGCCAACTGAAGTTTGGTATGGGGCCATTCACGAGAGTGATGGCCGAAAGCCGCGAACTCGATCCCATCGACCAAGCCAATGATACAATTGGCGAAACGAATTGGACATTGACGTGCTCCTGCGGCCAATCGATGGGAGGGAACGCGAAGGTAGGCACATGGAATTCGACTACATCGTGATCGGCGCCGGCTCGGCGGGTTGCACGGTCGCATCGCGGCTGAGCGAAGATCCATCCGTGTCGGTCCTCGTGCTCGAGGCCGGCGGTCCGGACCGGAACATCCTGATCCACGTCCCCGTCGGATACGTGAAAACGATCGACATGCCCGCTGTGAACTGGCGCTTCCAGACCGAGCCCGAGGCCTATACTTATCAGCGCCCCTTCCCGATCCCGCGCGGCAAGGTTCTGGGTGGAACGAGTTCGCTCAACGCCATGCTCTACGTCCGAGGCGAGTCCCGCGACTACGACGGCTGGGCGCAGCTCGGCAATCGAGGTTGGTCTTGGGACGACGTGCTGCCGTACTTTCGTAAGTCGGAGAATTGGGAGGGCGCCCCCGCCGCCTGGCGCGGAAAAGACGGTCCGCTGAATGTTCGCGACCAGTACGAATTCGCTGAGATCACCGACGCGCTGATCGCGGCCGCCGGCGAGTGCGGCTACCCCCGCAATCCGGACTACACGTGCGGAAAGCAGGACGGCTTCGCTTACTTCCAGCTCACGCAGAAGAACGGCGTCCGATGGTCCACCAAGCGAGCATTTCTCGAGCCGGCCATGAAGCGACCGAACGTCCGCGTCGCGACCGGTGCGCACACGACCAAGGTCATCTTCGACGGAAAGCGCGCCGTCGGGGTGGCCTATCGCAAGGGCTCGTCAGACCTAATAGCCAAGGCGCGGCGCGAGGTCCTCCTCTGCGCCGGCGCGGTCCAGTCCCCGCAATTGCTCGAGCTCTCCGGGATCGGTAGACCGGACGTCCTCCGGGAACACGGCATCGACGTGCTGCACGCACTGCCCGGCGTCGGAGAGAACTTCCAGGACCACTACATCATCCGGATGGTGTGGCGTGTCATCGGAGCACGGACCCTGAACGAGCGCTCTCACGGACTTCCTCTCCTGAAGGAGATCTTCAGATATGCCCTCACGCGTCGCGGCGTACTGACCACGTCGGCCGGCATCGTGAACGGCAACGTTAGATCGCGCCCCGAATTGGAAACTCCTGACATCCAGTACACGATCGCGCACGCCAGCTTCAAAGATCCGGTCAAGCGGATCCTCGATCGAGAGCCCGGGCTGACGATCGGGCCGACTCCGCTGAGGCCCGAAAGCCGTGGTAGCATCCACATCAAATCGGCCGATCCGTTCGCCGCGCCAGCGATTCGCCCGAATTTCCTGAGCAAGGAAGCCGATCGCGAGTGCTTGGTGGAAGGCATGAAGATCGCGCGCCGGATCACGGCGGCTCCGGCGCTCGCCCGCTATATCGCCGAGGAGGTCGATCCTGGCGGCGACGCTCGGAGCGACGACGAATTGTTGGATTTCGCCCGGCGCAAGGGTGGCACCATCCATCATCCCGTCGGCACGGCGAAGATGGGCTCGGATGCGATGGCCGTGGTCGACGATAGGCTGCGCGTCCACGGCATCGACGGACTGCGGGTGATCGACGCCTCGATCATGCCGCTGATCGTATCGGGCAACACGAACGCCCCGGTGATCATGATCGCGGAGAAGGCCGCCGACATGATCAAGCAGGACGCCAAGGAAGGTTGAGCGTAACGATGGAGGTGTCTGCGCGTGCTCATTGGTTTCGGACATGCCTGCTTCGCTCCGATAGCGACCACTCTTGCGCAGGCGCAACAAGGATGGGCCAAACCTGGAAGTCACATGACGCGATTTCTGAGTTCACATTGATCGAGCGCTTGGTCTCACTTGTGTAATGGCGACGCCGGAGAGCGCGAGCAGTCCACCAACAATCAACTTTGGGGTCAAACGATCGCCAAGGAACAACACGCTCGAAATCATGGCGAATACCGGAAGCAGCAAGCCGAATGGTGCGACACGGTTCATGGAGCAATGGCCGATCAGCCAGAACCAAAGGCCATACCCAACAATTCCTCCGATGAAAATTGTATAGGCGAGTGCCAGCCAACCACGTTCATCCGCTGTGATAAGGCTCGCCACTTGTCCATATTCAAGCAGTAACGACATTAGCATGACCTGTGGCACCGTGAGCAGCGACGACCACCCCATCAACATCAAAGGGCTGAAAGGGCCGTAACGCTTCGTCAGGACGTTGGACACCGCGAACGCGAAGGCTGCCCCGACCACAAGCAGGAGCGGAAGCGCGTTTGCCGACAGGCCAGGGCCCGCTGCCAACACGACCACGCCGACGAATGCAAGCACTACGCCGGCGGACGTAGTTAGAGACGGCCTCTCCGCGAGCAGGGGCCAAGCTAACAGGACGGTGAAGGGCGTGGCGAGTTGATACGCGATGGCCGACATGCTTCCCGAGCCGAGCCCAAGGCCAACATAGAGGAGCCCGAAGTTTAGTCCTCCAAGGAAACCCGAAATAGCTACGATAGGGCCGAACTGTTGACGTGTGGGCCTTTTGACGAATGGAATAAGGAGCAGCGCGATGGCGAGGAAGCGCAGTGCGAGGAAAAAGAGAGGCGGAAATTCAATAACGCCCACTTTGATGGCCACGAATTGATAACCCCATAACAAGGGGACGGCCACCGCGCAGACGATTTGAATAGCAGACATGGCATCCTTCCTCTTAGGACCATTAGGTCTAGCAGCGTCAGGGGCTTCGCGCCTGGCTTCGAATCCCGACAACGTCAGAGATGCTCATACGATCGCGGCCTGCCTGATCAACCTTAATCCCAAGGTCGGTCACGATTCTTCAGGGACGGCGACATCTACTGGTGCACCGCCGACGTCGGCTGGGTCACCGGCCGTCACCGACATTCGGCCGTGGCGCGCACGGTGTCAGACTCGCCGTTGATCATCGGCAAGCAGGCTCCGCATGAATCGGGAAGCGATGAGGGTTCCCTCCCGCTCCGGCACCGTGCGGGGCTGATCTCCCGGCTTGATCTTAAGCACAGCGACCAACGTGCCGGCCCGCCCATAGAGCTTAGGCCGCAGCGTCGCGATTTCGTTCTGACCGGTGAGCTCCGACGCGTTCTGGATTCCGCAAGCGCGGGCGACCGCCGCCAAGTCGGTGCCGAAACCGGTGGCGGTCTTCTGCATCCCGGTCTCGGCATATTGTTCGTTATCGAGAACGAGAATCGAGAGATTGGTCGGAAGGTGTTGGGCGATGGTCGAAAACGCCCCGAGCCCCATCAGCATCTCGCCGTCTCCGGTGAAGACGATGACGGGCCGCTCCGGACGCGACAATGCGAGGCCCAATCCGACCATAGCGGCCGAACCCATGGCGCCCCAATCATAGAAGTTCAGGTCGTGATCGCCTGCGGCGAACACGTCGTAGACCGGCGAGCCCAGGCCCGCGACGACGAGTGCGTTTCCGCGATCCTTGAGCAATTCCGCGACTGCTGGACGACGCTCGATCATCTTGAACCTCTGAATTCATCATCCGCCCGGACTATCGTCATTTCGACCAGTTCTTCCGGCCGATCAGCCGCTGCGAGAGCAGAACGGCGGTGCACCGGCTGGAATAGAACGCCTGATCGATCGCGCCGGCGCAGATGTCCCCGACTGTGGCGGAGTCTTCCGCACGGAAGACGTCGAAACCCATCAATTCCAGAGCGGCGCCGGCTCGCTTGCCCATCGGGATCTGCCAAGGCACGAACTCCGCGAACTCCCCGCGCATGGTCACTAGGAGAACGAGCGGGAGGCGGCAATTTTCGGCGAGCGTAAAGAGGTTCAGGCAATTACCGACCCCCGAAGATTGCATCAGCAGCACGCTGCGCTGTCCACCGAGGAATAGCCCGGCCGCCAGGCCGACGCCCTCTTCCTCGGTCGTGAGCACGGTGGTGCCGATCTCCGCATCGTCCGTGCAGAGATCGATCAGCCCACGGTGCCCGCCGTCCGGAACATGGCAAACGTGTTGGATGTTCGCAGCCTTGAACACCGAGTAGATGTCCCGTTGCCAAGGCCTGATCGCTTGTTCTTTATCGCTCGACATGCCTGAAATCACCGTCTTGCACGCGGGCCGCGAAAACCCCCTCGGCTCCAGTGGCGCGCGCATATTTAAGGGGACCGGACGCAATCGTGGAAATCGCGAAAATGTCTTTCGACATTGACGGCGTGAATGGTCGCCGTCAGCTCTTCACCGGCGGGCAACCGACCTCTGCCAGCCGCCTGACGGTCTCCTCGGCCCCCATCCAACGGACAAATGACGCCATTTCAAATATCCATTACTGCCCATCCCCCGCCACCCCTAGCCTCGACGAGCAGCAAAGCAACCTAGCAAAGGAGGCAGGGGACGATGCACATTCGGCAGACATTGAAGTATGCGATCATCGCGCTCGTCGGAAGTGGTGCTCTGTCGGTCGCGAGCGCTCAAACCTCGTCCGCCACGCTCAAAGCCATCAAAGAGCGGGGCGCGATATCCGTCGGTCACAGAGAAAGCCTCATTCCCTTTTCTTACTACGACCAAGATCAGAAGGTCGTCGGCTATTCCGCCGATATCTGTCTAGAAATCCTCCCCGCCATTGCGAAGGCCGCGGGCGTCGACAATCTCAAGATCGCTCCCGTGCCGGTGAGTTCGTCGAATCGCATTCCCTTGCTCGCCAACTGGACGATCGACATGGAATGCGGCGCGACCACAAATAACACTGAGCGCCAGCGGCACGTGTCGTTTTCCGTAACCCACTTCGTCACTTCAAATCGTTTCGTAGCGAAGAAGAGCCAGAACTTGGCCAGGTTCGACGACCTGAAGGGCAAGACTGTCGTCTCGGTATCGGGCACGACGAACATCAAACAATTGACCGAGTTGAACGCCGCGAGGAACCTCGGCATCAACATCCTTGCGGTGAAGGATCACGCGGAAGCCTTCCTGGCCGTCGAAACGGACCGAGCGATGGCCTTCGTGATGGATGACGTGATCCTCGCCGGCTTCGTCAGCGGCTCGAAGGATCCATCTGCCTATCAGATATCTCAGGAGCCGCTGTCTCTTGAGCCTTATGGCTTCATGATGAGGCGCGACGATCCCGAGTTCAAGACGGTCGTCGACAAGGCGATTGCGGATCTCTTCAAGAGCCCGAAGATGAAGGAGATCTACGCGAAGTGGTTCCTCCGACCAATTCCTCCCCGGGGCAACACTCTGGCTATGCCTATCAGCGACGCGCTGTCGAAGGTCTTGGCTGCACCGACCGATAGCGCGGATCCGGCCGCGTATAGGTAGACATCTTCGGCCGTCCCAGGGCCGACGAGGAGCATGGAAGAAATCCGCAGCGACATCGACGACCGCGCGCGTTCGGACGTTAGACCAGTAGCCATTGTTCACGAATCTCCGGATTGAGCGCGTTCGGCGGCCAATTTCCGAGCAGAATGCGTTTGGCCGTCTCGGCCGCGAACCTATGCATCTCGGCTTGGGACTCGACGGAGTAGTACGCTGTGTGAGGGTTGATGATGCATCGGCCGACGATCCACGGCAATCGACCGTGCCAGGCTTTGATCAAGCGGTTATTCGGTTGAGGCGGCTCCTCCGGCATTACGTCGAATCCCACAGCGCCGAGACGACCGCCTTCTAGAGCGTCCGCTATCACGTCGAGCTCTCGAACGACGCCGCCTCGTGACGTGTTGATCAGGATGGCGCCCGGCTTCATTGCTTCGACGAACCTGCGATCGACGAAGCCAGCCGTTTCGGCATTGAGCGGCGTGTGGAGAGAAATCACGTCGCACTCCTCCAACAGGCTTGCGAGCGTTTCCGCTCGTCTGCTTCCCAGCACCTTCTCGAAACCGGAGGGCACATAGGGATCAAAGAATTGAGTTTGGAACCCGAGCGCCTTGAATTTCAGGAGAGCGGCACTCCCGATCCGCCCGGCCCCGACGATACCGACCGTCGTCCGGTTCGTGCGACGAATCGTGGCTTGTACGTTCTGCTGCCAGTTAGAGGGCAATTTCCTAGCAATCTCGTCGTATTTGAGGATGCCGCGAACTAGCGCGAAGGCCATCGCAACAGCCGTATCCGCTACTTCGTCGACGCCGTAGGTCGGATTGTTGCAGGCGACCACGCCGTGCCGCGACGCGGCCTCCAAGTCGATGTTATCGAATCCGACGCCGTAGCGGACAACCCCGCGAATCCGTGGGTGCGCGTCCAGAAACGCATCGTCGACCCGATGGCGCCAAACGACCGCCACTCTGGTTTCGGCGTTCAACTGATCACCGAGCGCGTCGCCCAGTACCTCGCGGGCGATGGACCAATCCGTGACGTGGTCCGTGATGACGACAGAACCGCACGGGAGCTTGTAGTCCTTCGAAGTCGCGCTCATGGAAGCTCCTGGATCGTCGATGCCCTTAGGCAGCCCGATCCTCGGCCTGTGTCCAGCGCTACGCTAATCGCGCTTCGATATGGCATCATTCATGGGGCGGATTGACCCATGGGAAATATCGATTGGCCCACCGAATGGCCGCCCTCCTATGTTGGCCCAAACCCTCCCCGCCAGCCGAGGAGGCCGAAACGGTGCAGAGAGTCCGAACCAAACATGACTTCCACTAGGAACTCCGACTCTCCGACGTCGTATCCCCCACAAACTTCCTGGACGGATCAGGTCTATCGGGCGCTGAAGGACTTCGGCGTCAAGCAAGTGCCCTATCTGCCCGACGGATCGCTTGCACCGCTGATCGACCTGTGTCGGGAGGACTCCTCCATGCGCGCCATCCCGCTCACGACCGAAGAGGAAGGCGTCATGCTGCTCGCGGGCGCCTGGCTCGGCGGCGATCGCTCCGCCCTCCTCATGCAGTGCGGCGGAGTGGGCAACTGCGTGAACATGTTCTCCCTGCTGACGACCTGCACGTTCCCGGCCGTCATGGTCGTGACCATGCGCGGCGTTTGGGGTGAGTTCAATCCGTGGCAGGTCCCGATGGGAAAGGCGACCCGCGGATGCTTTGAGCTGTTCGGGTTCAGCATCTACAACCTCACGGACGCCTCTCGCGCCGGCGACACCATGAGGGCCGCGCTTCAGCACGCGTTCAGCGGCAACGAGCGCGTCGTGCTCCTGGTCGAGCAGAGCATGCTCGGCGCCAAATCCTTCAACAACTGAAAGCGCCTTTCATGCCCGAAGACAGCAGACTTCAGCGCCGGTGGGTGGTCGAGAAGCTCCTCGCTGATCGGGGAGACAGGCTGGTGATCGCGGGAGTCGGTTCGACCGTTTGGGATTGCGCCGCCGCCGGCGATCATCCGCTGACCTTTCCGCTCTGGAACGCGATGGGTGCCGCCGCGATGGTCGGTCTCGGCGTCGCGGTCGCCCAGCCGGCTCGCGAGGTCCTGGTCATCACCGGAGACGGTGAGATCTTGATGCAGGTCGGTGCGCTGGCCACGATCGCGACACAGAAGCCGACGAATCTGAGCATCGTTGTACTCGACAACGAGTGCTACTTCGAAACCGGGGCGCAACCCACCCATACGGGCATGGGCGTCGATCTGACCGCCGTCGCCTCCGGTTTCGGCATCGGCGAATCCCATATGGTCCGTTCCGAGGAAGACGTCGACAGGCTCTGCGGACGGATCCGCCAGAAGGAGAGTACCCTGTTCGCCCAAGTGAAGATCGACGCGAGTCCCGTGCCGCGCGTTATGCCGCCGCGCAACGGCTCCTATCTCAAGGACCGTTTCCGATCCGCTCTTCTCGGTGCAGCGGCGTTCGAATAGTAGCTTGCCCGGGCCCGCTCAGTCACTTTCGGGAAGGCCCCGCGCGGCATCAACGAAGATCGAACGCAACCAATTCAGGTCCTGACTGGCGTCGTGCCTTCGGTGCCAATACATCGACCATTCGAAGGGGTCGGAGGCGAACGGCAAATCCCGGATCGCGAGATCTTCCGCGACCATCGCGAAGGCCAGGCGACGTGGCATGACCGACAGGAGGTCGGAATCCCGCAGCACGTGCGGGACGAGCAGCCAGTGCGGGACGTTCACCGCGACCCGGCGGGTCAACCCTTGCCGGGCGAGCACGTCGTCCACGAAGCGGAGATCGGTCGGCGACATCGAGACCTTGAGGTGCGTCGCCTGGAGGAACGTCTCCATCGTCAGGGGTCGCTGCGCCAAAGGGTGTCCTTCGCGCATGACGCACACCATCCGGTCTTTCATCAGCACGACCGACTTGATGGAATTCGAATGCGCCAAGCCCATGCTGATCGCCAGGTCGATCTCGTCCTTCTCGAGAGCCTCGACCGTCTGCGTCGGCGAGTAGTGCACGACGTCGAGCTGCGCGAAGGGCGCCGTCGTTTCGATGGCTTTTCCGACGGCCGGAAGGAGAAGACGGCTGAGAAGGTCGGACAACCTGACGGAAAAGCTTCGTGTGGTCGTGGTCGGATCGAAAGCGGCTTCGCTGTCTAGAAGGCGCTCTAGCTGCCGCAAAAGCCGCTTCACCGGCTCCGCCAGTTCGATCGCGCGTGGCGTGGCCTGCATCCCGTTGGCCGTGCGCACCAGAAGCTCGTCCTTAAAGATGTGACGTAGCCTAGAGAGCGCATTGCTCATGGCCGGCTGGCTAAGGCCAATCCTGTCAGCCGCGCGGGTTACGTGAAGGTCCGTGAGAAGAGCGTTGAGAGCGACCAAAAGGTTGAGATCGACGGATCTGAGATTCATGACGAACTCTGAGCAAGCCTAGGATCATTGATTTAGCAAATAATGGGTCAAATACAATCCATTGAACAAATTTCCATTGGCCCTCCGCCCCCTCGCAGTGGTTGAGACGGACGGCAACCCTAGACAGCAAGTGCGTGAATAGCCTAGCCGAGTTTCAGCACTTTGCCTGGATTCATCAGATTTGCCGGATCCAGCGCTCTCTTTATCTGACGCATCAAGTGGAGTTCAGGCTCCGAGCGTCTCCGCTCAAGATACTCCAGCTTCGCCACGCCGATACCATGTTCGGCAGAAAAGGTTCCCCCTAACGAGCCCACGATGTCATAGACGATTGCGGCGACGTCATTCGCTTCCGAAGGCGAAGGTGTGCCAGCAGAATGCGGACGCATGACGTTCATATGTATGTTGCCGTCTCCTAAATGACCGAACCGGGGTTCATGCTCGACAAGGAGATGTGGGGGCAGGAGATGGAGGATTTCCATCCAATTTTCATGCCGACATTGGCCGCGACGACAGCGTCCGGACGATGGCGCATCGTCTGATAGCGGCTCCGGGCCGCTTCATCCTGATCGGCTTCTCGCTCGGTGGTTACGTCGCCCATGAGGTGTTACGTCGCCCGTGAGGTGGCCAGGCTTACTCAGGATTCATCGGCTCTCGTTCTCGTCGCCACCTCCTCGCGGGCCGATACGACCGAACAGGGGCGCGGAAGGCCGCCGCGGCCAAGCTCGCCGTCCATCCGTTCAAGGAATTGAGCCGGCGGTCGCTGCGCGCATCCCTCCACCCCGACCGCGGCACTGATGACGAACTGATCGATCGGATGCAGGAGATGGGGCGTCGCCTCGGACTCGAAGCGTTTCGACGACAGTCGAGTCTCGATCGACCCGCTCCGATGTCGACGACACGCACGCTGGACAGGGGTAGCAGATCGATCACAGGCTTGAAGAGGTCCGAAGAAGAGATCGCATTGAAACGATCGATAAGTTCAGAGGCTGCTGCCGTGTAGCCTTCGATCACTTGTTTGCATAGGTGCTTCCAAAAATGGCGCGACCATCAGGACAGTAGGCAGAGCGGGCCGCGACAAGAAAGGCTCAGAGCTTTGCAGTTCAAAGTCAAGATCCGGAAACGCCCGTACTGTGGGCCGTAGGAATGGTTGTGTGTGAATGAGACTTGCCTGACTAGAATTGTACCGGCTTTGGCGCAGCCACGCTTGTTTGGCTCAGAGCTCTCTTCATGAGCTGGAGTATCCCGAGGACGTGGCTCGATCGGAGGAAATCGATCTCCAATTGGCCTAAGAACGGAATGAAACGTCGATCTTTGACGAGAGACCTTCACGTCGCACATGTAGTCCTTACCTAAATTTCACAAATCCTATCGCTCAATTGAGTTGATTTTGCCGCGTCCTCGCTCAAGGCTTCAACCAGTCCGGTCGACAAAGTGCATCAGAGGGGCCTCTGGATCACAAACGTCAGCGACCT
This sequence comes from Bradyrhizobium sp. AZCC 1577, assembly GCF_036924575.1. NCBI lineage: Bacteria > Pseudomonadati > Pseudomonadota > Alphaproteobacteria > Hyphomicrobiales > Nitrobacteraceae > Bradyrhizobium > Bradyrhizobium sp. AZCC 1577. The sequence continues at coordinate 2,030,963 of NZ_JAZHRQ010000001.1, read as the reverse complement.
AAGTCTGCAGGACCTGGGCATCCTGAGTTGGAAAACGGAGAGCCACATGCCGCAATTCGATGTTGAAGTTGTTGCACTAATGCGGATCGCTCTTGAGGAGGTAATGTTGAGGGTGCCTGCAGAGTTCTGCAACGTGTCCGCGAAAGCCTATCTCGCTGAATGCATATTAACAGCAGCGGCGCAGGGCCGCACCAGTTACGCAGAGCTTGTAGCCGCGGGAGCTGACCACATACAGACCATCGCGTCGATGCTCTCATGAGTTCGCTGCGTGCGCTAGAGGCTGTCCACGTCCTTCCGAAGAGGCCGCTTAGGATAAGTCGGTACCAGCGCGAGTCTTTTCGTGCTGGAGCTCCACGCCTTGAAGGCTATGACACCCCCATTCGAGCCCCCGGTCGCTTCCGTGGAACGCAAGTCGGACACTATGGCCGTCATGCAGCGGAGGACTGCGGCCATGGTCGTCATGATGATCGGTCGGACCGTAGCAGGCAGGCCTGATAGATCGCCCGCTTAACGACTGTGGCTGTGCACGAGATACAAGGCGCGCTGCCTTCCGCTTCCTGGGAGGCCAGGGCCGGACCGGCGTCCCGCACAGCCACGCTTGCGGCTTGCGGACAACTAGGCGGCTTCATATACCGTTTGTCCTTCATTGGAGCACTTCCAGATGACGGTCACTTTGGGTACGCGTAGCGAACGGTTTCAAGTGGGCAAAGCGCTCCGACGCGAGACGCCGCGAGAAGCACATGCCGACCTTAAGGGATCGATGTCGCGCAATGCCGTTGCAATTCTCGCCGAGAGCGATCCGGATCGCGTTCCGGAGCTTGTGCCGGAGCGTTACGCGCGCATGACGCATAACCCGTTGGCCTTCCTGCGCGGCGCCGCGGCGGTGATGGCGACGGACTTGGCCGCCCAGCCAGTGGCCGGAGTACCGGTGCAGGCAGGCGGCGATAGCCACCTGATGAACTTCGGCGCCTTCGTTACTCCCGAGGACAATATCCTGTTCGACGTGAACGATTTTGATGAGACGCTGCCTGGCGTCGATTTCACCGTCGATCTGAAGCGTCTCGCAGCGAGCGTAGCGGTAGCGGCATCGGCCTCGGGCACAAGCAAGAAACAGGCCCGCGTGGTTGCGGCTGCGACTGTCAAGGCTTATCGGTCGCACATGTCCGCACTTGCCAAGCTGTCGCCGCTGGAGATCTGGCACAGCCGGGTCGACCTCGAACAGGAGATCAAGCGGATCGGCAATAGTGATCTGCGGCGCCAGCTCGCTGGCGTGATCGCTAAGGCGCGTGGCAGGGGCTTGGCGAAGGACGATAATTTCCCGCATCTGGTCAGCGGCGATCATCCGAAGATCGTCGATAAACCCCCTACCATTTTCCATCTCGATCCCAAGGCCGACCCGCGACACCGGCTTGGTGTCGAGCGCGTGTTCGCTGCCTATCGTAAAGGCCTCAATCCTGATCGGCAGCGGTTGCTCGACCGTTTCACAATGAAGGATCTCGCCTTCAAGGCGGTGGGCGTCGGATCCGTCGGCACATTCTGCTGCGTGGCATTGTTCATGACCGACGACAACGAGCCCTTGTTCTTGCAGGTCAAACAAGCGCAGCGATCGGTATTGGAACGGCTCGGCGGCAAGCATGCCTACAACGGAAATCAAGGCCGTCGGGTTGTGGAGGGCCAGCAGATGATGCAGGCCGCCAGCGACATCTTCCTGGGTGCTACGCAGGACAATGAGACCGGCCGTCAGTTCTATGTTCGGACGCTGAAAAACCGCAGGCTTGGCGCCGTCAGCGAAATCAGCGAAGGCGAGGCACTCTCCGACTATGCCCAGCTATGCGGTCGAACGCTCGCGCGTGCCCATGCGCGCTCTGGCGATCCGGCCGCGATCGCTGGCTACAGTGGCAAGAGCGACGCGCTCGATGACGCGATCGCGTCCTTCGCGACGGCCTATGCCGATCAGACAAGCGCCGATCACGCCGCTCTGGTGAAGGCGAAGGGGACCAAACCCACGGCTACAAAGAAAGCGCAAGCGGCTTAGTCGCAAGGTAGAACCAGGCTCCGGTCCAAGACTTAGGCGGCGTCAATCGCCTACCTGTGCGGCACGAAAATCCGCAAGGTGGCACTTTTCGGACTGCTGCCATGTCTCTCTTCGGTCGCTATCCTCGGACGAACGCGGAGGTCCCGCAGACATCGCGAAAGCCTCACGTTTGACCCATTTGAGACATGGCTCACAGGCGAAGGCTTGATGGGCGGAATGAACTGGATGCCTGAAACAACGAGTGCTGCTGCATGGTTGATCTTTCTTGCAACCTACGCCGTCATGGCCCTCGGCAAGTTACCCGTATACCGGATCGACCGGGCTGGGGCGGCCCTGCTGGGCGGCAGTTTGATGGTCGCCACCGGCGTATTGTCGCTCGAAGAAGCGTATCGAGCGGTCGACTTCAATACGATCGTGTTGCTGCTTGGCATGATGATCGTCGTCGCCAATCTCCGGCTTTCGGGATTTTTTCGCGTCATCACCTACTGGACCGCGGCCTACGTTAGACGGCCGATAACGTTGCTTGGAACGGTAATTTTTTCCTCCGGGATTCTTTCAGCGTTCCTGGTCAACGACACGATCTGCTTGGTGATGACCCCGCTTGTGCTCGAACTCGTGACACGGCTAAAGCGAAACCCTATTCCCTACCTCTTGGCGGTCGCGACCGCATCTAACATCGGTAGTGTGGCAACTATCACGGGAAATCCCCAGAACATTATCATTGGAAGCCTCTCAGGTATTCCTTACGGCGATTTCGCTGCGGCGCTTGTGCCGGTCGCAGTCATCGGGCTCATGGTCACCTCTGTTCTCATCGCATTATCCTATCGAAGTGAATTCCTTACGCCTGACCGGTTTGACAAAATCGACATCTCAGCCCGCTATCATGGCCCGCTGTTGGCGAAGTCACTTGTCGTTATGGCGGTTATGGTCGTGCTGTTCTTCTTCGGCCAGCCAGTCGCCAAGGTGGCTATAATGGGTGGTGCGTTTCTGCTGCTGACGCGGCGCGTGAGACCTGAAAAGGTCTATATCGAGATCGACTGGCCGCTTCTTGTGATGTTCGTCGGATTGTTTGTCGTCATCGGCGGGCTCGAGAAAGCGGTCATCACAGCCGATGTCAGCGCTGCGATCGCCCGCCAGCACCTCGACAACCCAACCATCCTGGCCAGCCTCACGGCGGTGCTGTCCAACCTGGTTAGCAACGTTCCGGCCGTGCTTCTCCTCAAGTCGTTCGTTCCGAACTTACAAGATCCGCAACGTGCTTGGCTTGTAGTCGCGATGGCGGCGACGCTGGCTGGGAATTTTACATTGGTCGGTTCTGTTGCCAATCTCATTGTCGCGCAGCGTGCCAAGGCGCGAGGCGTGGAATTAAATTTTTGGGCCTATTTCAAGGTGGGTGCGCCACTCACGGTCCTGACGATTGCTTTTGGGCTCTTGTGGCTCTGAACCAGTTCGGTCAATTCAAGAACAGTTTTAGCCGATGCGACGCCGTCTCCCCTAGGCTCGATAGGCAACAAGTACGGCACCGCACGCGATCAAAATCACACCGAGCCAATTTGGCAGCGCAAGCCGTTCACCCAAGAAGAGCACTGCGAAAACTGACACGAAGACGACGCTGAGCTTGTCGATCGGAGCAACGCGCGCGGCATCCCCGAGCTTCAAGGCGCGGAAGTAGCAAATCCAAGAAGCGCCCGTAGCGGCACCCGATAGGAAGAGGAACAGCCACGTTTTTGGGGATACGCTGGACGGCTGCTGCCAATTCCCGGAGGCGTAGACGATCAGTGCTGCCACTAACAGGATGACAACGGTGCGAATAAACGTCGCAAAGTCCGAATTGACGTTCTCGATACCGATCTTTGCGAAGATGGCTGTTAGGGCCGCGAATCCTGCGGAAAGCAGCGCCCAAAATACCCAGGAGAGCAGAAGATTTTTCATACAAGTGCCCTAACAAATCGCAGCGCCGCGATCAGGGCACCAACGGACAGCGTCACCGAAGTCACCATGTAAGCAAATGATGCCAACGTCTGTCCACGTTCAATCAGGTAGTAGGTGTCCAGAGAAAATGTGGAAAAAGTCGTGTAGCCACCGCAGACGCCGACCGTCAGGAATATCCGCATTACCTGCGACAAATCCCATTTGGCTGCAAAAAGGCCGACGCACGCACCAATCAAAAATGAGCCGGTCACGTTGATTACGAGCGTGCCCCAAGGAAAGTCTGTTCCGAATAATCTTCCCGATCCGACGCCGACCAAATACCGCGCGACTGATCCGAGTGCGCCACCGGCGCCTACCGCAAGAATGAGTTGAGGGGTCATTTGCACATGCTCCTACCTGCGCTCCCGCGCTCAGTAGGAGTCATCAGCCAAAATGGCGGTTATCGGGGGAACCCCATCCCCATCACTGTGGATGAGATAAGCGAAACAGTCTGCATCGACAACCCGACTAGCTATTTTTTCCAGGCCACGCTCGCCTTCAATATCGAGATGATCCCAAAGCCGTGGGCAGAAGCCTGTCCCAGCGTCCCACTCCCTGTGCGGGACAGCGCTCAGGCGCTGCGAAGCGCCAGCGGCGAATCTGTGGCTGTCAACGCGAGCATTTGCATGGGCGTTTGCCTGATCGTTTGCGGAACGTTCGCCGGGAGCGGTCATTACCGCGTGCGTCCCGGGTCATAACCTTGGACCGGGCGCATCCGGTGGGACGGCCCGCCACCACACCAGCCCCCGATGGTGCGGCCGATCTCATGGTGTCGACCTGCCGGCAGCAGCATGATCGGCGGGCTCCAGGCGGCCTCGGTCCAAGCTTCAGACACTTCGAACCGAGGCCGCTCGATGCGAGGCGGGGATTGAAACAACAATGCGAGGAACTATGCCGAAGGCCAAGAAAGTGATGCGGCGCGAGTACACCCGCGAGGACGTGAAAGCTCTGAAGGCGCACTCGAAGTCCAGGACGCCGATCGCCAAGATCTCCAAGCAGATGAAGCGGTCGGTCCCCGCACTGAGGGCGAAGGCGCACCAGCTCGGCATCGGGCTCGGTCACCAGCGCTAAGGCTGCCCGATGGTTTGATCAGTGCGAAGCGTTCGCTACCCGCGACCGCCGTCAGATCGTCGACGGTGATCTGACGTTCTTCTTCTCGGCGTCCATCCACGTTCAGGTAAAAGTAGATGTCGCCCTCGCCTTAGACTACGGGGGTCAGCGCGAGGCGCCCGCAGCACTGTCGTGCCAGGTTGTTCCGGTTAAGGCCGTCGGTCACCTAGGCGCACCGGAGCCCGCATTAATAGCGGGCAGCCGGCCCATCTTCAATCGAGTCGCAGAACTCTACTAGGCGCAGTACCGTCGTGCAGTTCGGGCATTCGTAGGAGGTTATGACGTATTCGTCGGTAACCGGCACCCGGACGGTCAGCTTGCGGTCGACGCCGCAAGGGACACACATAGGTTTCGCAGTCGCATTCACGGAGACAACTCCCGGTCATCAACCTACGATCGCTGTCTGGTGTGCACCAAAGGTTAATTTTCTGCACCGTACTAACACCGCCGATATCCGCAGGAAGGCAAGGCTGGGAAGCGCCACCGCAGCAGTTACGACGGTAATTGACCGCGATCCCAAGGAGATTGCAGCGATCAACCTGTGCCGAATACTGGTCGACGGTTTCTCGACTTGAGCCGATCGGTCACAGCGATGTCGTGCTAGTATTAAGAAGCTGAGAAACCGCGGTGAGGAGTTGAGCGGGTGCGAAGGGCTTTTCCAGGAGGATGCTGTTTGGAACACCGCGCGATTTCCATTCCTCCGCGCTGGTGCCAGTCATGTAGGCGATCGGGAGATCCGGATCGATCTCGCGAACCTGTCGCGCCACGTCCCAGCCGGTTATGCATCTACCTATGTTGATGTCGGTCAACAGCGCACGGTATCTGCGGTCAGCCTTGCGGAAACGCCCTCCTCACCCGCATTCAGCAAAGTCAGCTTCGAAGCCGCCGTCTGACAGGACTTCTTCTATGAAGCTCTGCACGGCCGGTTCATCCTCGACCACGAGAACAGGAATGGCGTCATTCATTCCGGGATTCCTCTTGCCACATTGCAGGAGGCGGCCGTGGTCGCCGCAGCCATCAACCTTCGTGCTCAATCTCTGAGCGGCGGAGTTCTGACGATCTCCGGTTTCTCCTCCGCTTTGGATTTGAGGTCGGCTGCCTTCTCGATGAGGCCGGCGGCAACATCAGGATCGCTGATAACTTTCGCGAACTTGATCAGTGTCGCTGCTTGTCTGATCAGATACTCGCTTCCTGGCACTGCTCGCTTCCCTGCCGCTAGAGACCCAAGCATGACGTTTCAACAGGGGGCCAGTTCCCGATGACGGTACAAAAGTGAACACAAGGCTTGGGGAAGCCTGTGGTCGACGCCTCCAAAAATCCCATGGGAGATCTAGGATCAATCTAAAGGGCAGGACGGGCATTATTGTGCGGCAGTGCAAACGGAATGGCCGCAGATCGCTCTGCGGCCCACCGGATCGAAGTATGCTTGTCGGTACTGAAATTCGCACCCCCGGCTCTGCCGCCAGCATTAGCACCGAACCGGCCCTTTTCATTCCCCGTTAGACTACGGTCACGGGACGTTCCGTGTCCGGAAAGTCTTTTCCAGAAAAGGGCAATCTCTTTCCCGATCGGAACAGACCGTCAACGGCGGCGGCCGAGAGTGTTCTCTGAGCACGGAGCGCTCGCCGGCTATACCCAAGTATGCTGGAACGAAAGCCACTGCCGCTTCATTTGGTGATCATGGATCGGATATTACTCACGGTGATCGCGGCGGCCCTGCTGATACTGATCGGGTCGGCCACCATGCTGATCTACAGCACTGGGCATTCGGTCGCTCTACCGTCGGTGACGCAATGTGGCTTCTGGGGCGAGATAAGCGACGGGATGTCTTGCCGATGAAGCCCATGACCCGAGGTTCGAGGTCGACCAATCGCGGAGAGTAGCCATGTGGGCACTTGAGGTACTCGCGATCTATGTAACGCCGTTCTTGCTCTTGGGAGCGGCCATCAAATTCCTGATGAAGCGCTATGGCGTCGATCTATCGGACGTCCAATCGCAGGCCGGGCACAACCGCAGAGCACGCAAGGTGTTTCTGTTGGGCGGATGGAGGACCGAAAAATAAGGGCGCGGATCACGCCGCGCGGCACGACATGGCTCTGAGAGCGGAACCGCTGTCTCGAATAAGCGTTGAAGCATCTCCGAGCATGTTTTTGTGGTTCGCACCAGCATAGGGAGCACAGATCATGTCGGCCCGAGCAGTCTTTCAAGCGGTCCTTTGTTCTCTTGTGATGGTTAGCGCCTTGTCGCCTGCCCACGCCCTGACCGAGCAGGAGCTTATAGCCAAGCTTGAAGCCGCGGGTTATTCGCAAATTCGAGATATCAAATCCACCGCCGAAGGTACGTCCGTCAAGGCGACGAAAAACGGCAAGGAAGTATCCATCGTCGTCGACCGCAGCGGCAAAATCCAAGAGCGGCGCTAGAGACTGGCTCTCTCGTCCCGGCAAGCCGTTGCCGGCAAGAGGTCTGCCGTTTATTTTATTGGCAGTTTTGGATCCGCCCTTCCTCTTTGCTGGAATCCGGCGGAGCCGTCGCACCCGTCGAAAGAATTGACAAAGATCGTCTTCACGCTGTTGTTAATTCAAGCCCGCGCTGATCATCTGGGAACGCATTGACAGCGTAAGTCGCAAGCGTTCTATTCGGAGCATGGGGGCAGGCGATCCCCCCACGAGGCGACATGCCCAAGTATCGCGTCCCGTTTTACGAGGGCGCACGTATGTCTGTACGTCTCCGTCTCATCAAAAGACTCATCATAGCTCAGCCGCGATTCATCGTGTCGCCGGAATCCGCTTTGTGCGGCCCAAAGTTTCGGGCGTAGATAGGAGGAAACTATGAAACATCCCCTCATAGTATTCACGCTGGGCGCAGCGCTGTTGCTGTCGTTGCCGGCACGCGCTGCTGAGATTGACTGGAAGAAGGTGGATGCGGCGTTAGGCAAAACCGCCGCCGTGAGTGGTGAAGTTCACCGCTATGGACTGCCACGATCCGACCTCCACGTTACGCTGGACGGCATCGCAATCAAACCGGCATTAGCGCTCGGCGGTTGGGTGGCCTTCGCGCCGATGCACGGCCAGGCGATGGTCATGGGCGATCTCGTCCTGCTCGAGACCGAGATTACGCCGGTCATGACCAAGCTGCTGGACAGCGGATTGGAGATCACGGCCATCCATAATCACATCCTTCGCGCCTCTCCCGCGACGTTCTACATGCACGTGGCCGGTCACGGCGATCCGGAGAAGATGGCCGCTGCGATCCGCGCGGCACTGTCGACGGGAAGCAAGACATCGTTCGATCCGCCCGCTGCGACGGCGGGGGCGGCTCCGACGGTCGATCTCGATACCGCGAAGCTGGACGAAATCATGCGGGCCAAGGGCACTGCGACCGGCGGCGTCTACCAGTTCGGCATTCCGCGACGCGAGCCGGCCAAAGAAAGCGGAATGCAGGTCAACACCGCGCTCGGCGGCGCCAACGCCATCAACTTTCAGCCGACAGGCGGCGGTAAAGCGGCTATAACAGGCGATTTCCTGGTGACCGGCAACGAGGTCAATCCGCTGATCCGGGCGCTGCGATCGGGCGATATCGACGTGACGGCGATCCACAGTCACATGCTCGACGAAGAGCCGCGGATGTTCTTCATCCATTTCTGGGCCAATGACGACGCCGTGAAACTGGCGCGCACCGTCCGCGCTGCGCTCGACAAGACGGATGTCGCGCAACATTGATCGATCACTTGCGACATCGGGCGGCCTCTTCTAGTGGGCTTGATGTGGCGGAACGAGAATAGCAGTGCGAGGCCATAGGCGATTTTGAACGTGCCGCAAACGACCAGCGGCAGACCGGAAGGCTATCATCAACAGCGCGCCTGATATGCCCGACTGACTGCGGAAGCGAGGCTGCGCGGCACTGCCGTGACGGCTGGCGGCGGGACGCTCCGCCGGCGTGACCACGGCCCACCTAGGAGATGCCTAGGAGATGCGGGTCGGCACGCCCATCTGTGACAAAGCCGAGCGCACTGTCATGCGAGTAAGCAATCTGGAGGAAAATCGTTGCCGAGTGCAGATAGCTTGGCAACTGACGATCTCAGTCGATAGCTCGCCAGTCTAAGAACGGAGAATCTTTCCATAAGTGATCGGATGGGGTGTTCGCGGGTCGCGCGCTCGATTTCCTGGCTTCAGCCTCGTGGTCATCGGTGCAACTTTGCCCATGCGCGCATCGGCGGCACTGCTGAAGGGCTTTTCCTTGAATGCCATGGCGCTCTGGGCTCGATGGTTTCTTACCCCGCGCAGCACGACAGCTTGGCCACCTCTTTGTTGAACGAGAGCGCAGCAAGCTTCAAGCCTTCCACGGTGGTGAGGTACGGGAAAATCGTCTCGGCGAGCCGCTGCACAGTCAGGCCGCATGAGATTGCCAGTGTCGCGGTCTGGATGCTGTCGGCGCCCTCGGGCGCCAGGATGTGGGCGCCGAGGAGCTTGTCGCTGCCGGCGTCGGCGACGAGCTTAATAAGTCCGCGCGTGTCGCGCGCAGCGAGTGCGCGAGGCACCTGATCGAGGTGGATCGTGGAGACGCGGACATTGTAGCCGGCCGCGCGCGCGGCGGATTCCGTCAGCCCTACGCTGGCGACCTGTGGATCGGTGAACACGATGGCCGGCATCGCAGCGTTATCGTAACGCAAGCTATCGCCGTTGAGGGCGTTCTTGGCGGCGAGCTTGGCCCCATAGGCCGCCATGTAGACGAACTGGTCGCGCCCCGTGACGTCGCCCGCGGCATAGATCCCGGCCTTGGTGGTGCGCATGCGGTCATCGACGACGATGGCGCCCTTCGGCGTGAGGGCTATGCCGTGCTCGGCGAGTTCAAGGCCTTCGATGTTGGGCGTGCGGCCGGTGGTGATCAGCACCTGATCGGCGTCGATCGTTGTATCTTGACCGTCGCGGGATATATCGAGCGCAATACCTTTATCGATCTTCCGGATCGCACGGTAGGCGACGCCGGAAGCCACGGTAATGCCCTCATCTTCGAAATACCTCGTCAGCGCCGCGCTGATCTCAGGCTCTGCCTTAGGGAGCAGGCGTGACCGGCACACGAGCGTCACCTTGACGCCAGTGCGGGCGAACATCTGAGCGAGCTCCGCGCCGATATAGCCACCGCCGATAACGAGCAACGATCGCGGCAACTCCTCAAGGTCGAGCGCAGTTGTGCTGGTCAAATAGCGTACGGTCCCGATACCTGGGATGGCGGGTACGGCCGGCCGCGCGCCGGTCGCGATGATGATCTTAGCAGCCGAAATCCGCGCGCCGCCCACCTCGACACCACCATCTATGAGGCGCGCCGGCCCTTCACGATAGGCGATGCCGTTGTAAGCAGGGAGCAGGTTCGTGTACTTGGCCTGGCGCAGCTCGGAAACGAGGGCGTCCTTCTGACGAACGGTGCCGCGCCAGTCTGTCAGGTCGGCCTCGGCCGTGATGCCGGCAAAACGAGCTGCCACGCGCGCGTTGTGAAGCGTCTCGGCGGCGCGGATCAGGGTTTTTGACGGCACGCACCCGATATTGACGCAGGTGCCGCCGATGGTGCCACTGCCGATGAGCGCCACTTGCGCGCCCTGATCGGCGGCGGCGATCGAAGCCGAGAAGCCGGCCGAGCCAGCGCCGATGACAACGAGATCGTAGGCGCCATTATTGTGACCGATCGCGCGGACATGACGGTCTGCCGGTGCGCCGATCTTCGAGGCCGGGCCGGCCGGCGCTCGTGGTGTCGTCTCGAGGCCAGCGAGGCTCGGTCCGAAGAGAGCTCGACCAGCCTCCAACCCTTCCTCGATTGACAGCCGGAATCCTGGCTCGTTAGAGGAACGCTCGCGGCGCCAAGCGGCAAGATGGTCGTCCGAACAGAAGAAGGCCGTTGTCGCGCAGAGTGAGTTCGCGGCGCACGCGCCTTCATAGCGGATGCTTTGCCACATGACGGCCGTCCCCGGCTCGATTTGGGCGAGCGCCCGCCCCCAATCCCGGGTAGCGATCGCGACCGGCGCGCCACAATGGCGGCAGCGCGATGCAATCGTGATGTCGCGATCGGTCATGGCGCCGATGCCGAGCGCATCGACCGCGCACATGGCGTTGAGAACACGTCCGTCCAGCGTGACCCGGTGGCCGGTGTCCCGGTCAGTGAAGGGATAGGCGCCGACGATCCGTTCGTTATCGAGCACGACGAGGTCGCGACCGCGGAGTTCCTCGAGCAGCGGACGAATGGCGGTCTCGTTCAGCCTCGCGCGCTCTGCAAGCGCGCCTGGGGTCGGGGCTCGTCCATCCTCGGCATAGAGTTGGAGCAGCGCGACGCGAACGCGGTCGGTGGCGGGATCGTAGCCGCTCCAGCGATCGAACACATGGTCGGTTCTGACCATGGCCTGCAGAGCCTCTTGAACCGTCGGCGATGTGACCACCGACCAGTCCGGAAACGTCACGCCTGGCCGTACGGCGTGGCTTGGCAGCGTAGCGGATGTCGAAGCCGGAGCCTTGTTTCGAGGGGATGAGGACGCGCAGCAATCGTTCATGGCTTCACACTTTCCTCGTGAACCTTGGACTTACGGGCCGCAGCTGTTGCCCGGCGATGATGGATGCCCCATGCGATGAGAGCGATTGCCGCGAGCATCAAGGGAATGATTACCAGACCCGCGCCCGCCAGCCACGCGCCAAAACCGGCTAAGGGCAGGCCTACGACCAGAAGCGGCGCCGCGCAGCAGATCCCGGCGAGGATGGCGCCCGCCACGCCAACGCGAGTCAGCGTGTGGTCGTTCATCTCAACCACCCTGCTGCCTCAGGTGCGCGGGATAGCCCGCATTCACGCTGGCGGCTGCGATGGCGTCGGGGTTCGTCTTCGCGTCGTCGAAGGTCACGGTCGCAGTCTTGGCTTGAAACGAGACGGCGACCTTCGCGACGCCGGGGACCGCCGTCATCGAGGTCTTCACGATGTAGGGACATGAGGCGCACGTCATGTTGTCGACTGCGAAGATGACTGTGCGCTCGCCGGCGAATGCGGCCGGCGCGGTCATTAGCGAGGCGATCATGGCTAAAGCGCTCAAGGTCTTATTCATGATAAGTGGTCTCCTTTGTCTCAGGCGCGAAGCAGCAGCGGGGCGATGTAGTCGAAGGCGAAGGCGGACAGGACGATCACGGTGGCGATCCAGAGCGCGAGCTGAACGATGCGGCTGGGGATAGGACGGGCGCAGGCAGCAGCGTCGGCGCAGGCGCGCTTGGGCTTCCAGTAGACGAGATAGAAGCCGTAGCCGAGCAGGCCCGTCGTTCCGGCGACGAAGAACGGCTTGTAGGGTGCGAGCGCCGTCAGATTGCCGATCCAGGCGCCGCCGATGCCGAGGCTGAACAGAACGAGCGGGACGATGCAGCACGAAGATGCTGCGAGCGCGCCGAGAATGCCGCCGGCGGCGACCAGGCGCTGCCGTGCGACCTCGCCCCGCTTGGACGCAGGCAGCTCGGCCGCCGCTACCCCCGGTGTTCCGGATCGCGATGCAATCATCTCCGCCCTCGCTTTCCTTGCTGAAATCGATCGTGCGGCGTAGGATGAAGTCTGTAGTGGCTACAGGCTCAAGCGGAACCTTTTGATGCGCGATCAAGCTGTTGTGAGGGGTATGCAGCGGGCCGAACTGGCCCGGCGGACCGGCAGCAATCTGGAGACCGTGCGCTACTACGAAAAAGTCGGCCTCTTGCCGGAGCCGCCGCGTACCGCGGGCGGCTATCGCAGTTACGACACGACGCATGAGCGCCGTCTTCGGTTCGTGCTGAGGGCACGTGAACTTGGCTTCTCCTTGGATGAGATCCGAGCGCTGCTGCGTCTCGTCGACGAACGCGATCAGCCCTGCGCAGAGGCACGCGCCGTCGCGGCGATCCACCTCCAGGATGTCCGCGCGAAGATCGCCGATTTGAAGCGCATGGAGCGCGTGCTTAAGGACGTGGTCGCCCAATGTGGTGACGGCACGCTGCCTGAATGCCCGCTGATCGAGACGCTGTTCGGCGAGACGGCTGTCAACTAAGTCGAACTCGCCGCCTTAGATGGCGGTTGCTGGGCACGCATCCAATCAGCGATCTGCTGCGCCCCGTGAAGATCGCGCTTGTCGGAGCGCAGCACCTCGAGCCAGGAGGCGATCTGTCTCCTCAAGACAAGCGGTCGTCGAAGCGAGGATGCGCTGGATTCGACGGCTCTCTGGAATAACACGTCCGTGGGACCTTCCCTGGCCCGCTCATTGCGCGACTGCTGTTCGGTTGCGGCGATCGGTTCGTCATGGAAGATCCCGGCAGTCTGATAGCTACGCATCCTCTTCTCGGCCACGGGAGCGTCGGCTCGCAGCTTTGGTAGCGGGGGGAGCGCTACCAACCCCACGCCGATATCGCCTCCAATCTTTCGCATGAAGTTAGCTGCAAGCTCGATCCGCTAAATTCGCAGATACGACTACAACTCGCTGCGGCCACCGAACGCCGCAAGAAGCCGAATTCTGTCCGCTAAAGAGGACGCGTCAGCCGGGCGGTACAGCATTTGGTACAGCATGGCGCAAGGCGACAACGCTTAAGTACTGATGATGCCTCGCTTTTCGAAATGTCCCGTTCCAATCCATCATGGGACAGACTCACACCCCGACATGCAGTGTTCCGAACGATCGGGGCTAGCCAGGTCCGATCCCGATTCACTAACCGCACCAGTTTCGCACCAGAAACGACCCCAACAAAACGCAACGAACGCGATCGACCTCAAACGAAAACGCAGCAAAATCAACGAAGCTGATCGATAATCTGCCGCTCATAACAGTCTGGCTGAGGCTGTGAGTGCTGCCCGCCTCTCACTACCCATGCGGCCGAATTCTGGCAGGAGCGCCGCGCGGACGTGCGGTGGTGGGCGGACGAGTTCGACCGGCTAAGGGAGCACGGTCGCGTCATCAAAATGAGTGCCTGAGGAAAAGGGGGTTGCTCCCTTAAGTCGCACGTCCATTAGTTCGACATGTTGGTGTCAAGGAGCGCCATAAGTGAGCGCACCACTACTAGTCGCCGACGTCCGATCGTTGTCGTGACGATACGCCCAGCTCCTATCAACTCGTAAAGCTTCGTGCGTCCCAAGCCGGTCACTTCGCATGCATCGTCAATCGTGCAGGTGAGCCGCTGGGCGAATGGCATCGTGCTCGGTTCTGCGGCTTTCGGAGCGGATAGACTGACTTGTGACTGTTGTCCGCCAGTTTTCTCACGTCGACTGTATCTCACGTGGCCCTCCTATTCGCACAAAGCTCGACAGGACAAGAGTTGATTGTGCGACGAGCAACGTCAATGCGAACATCCGAGGGCGCTCGCGTACGACAGCGCACGTCAGCGGCGCTTTGAATATTTCCGGACACCAAGGGCTATGAGGAAATTTTTCGGAAATGCGCCAGCCACAGTGAGGCATGGCGCCGAGGCTAATCTTGCTAATGTCAGCAGCAAATTCCCCAAGCGTTCGCCGCTGTTCACCAGCGTCTTATTCAACCATTATTCAACGAACGCGGCTGATGGCTACCTAAGTGCCTGAGTTTGCTGGCGCTCCCTAGGGGAATCGAACCCCTGTTTCAGCCTTGGCGAAGTCGATCCGCTCAATCATCGTCCTGAAAGAGTCCTGTAGATGTCAATCCCGGCCCGTCTGCACGCGTAGGCGTGACCGCACCAGTTTCGCACCAGAAACGACTTCGCCAAAAGGCAACGAACGCGAGCGAACCCGAACGAAACCACAGCAAAATCAACGAAGCTAGCCGATATCCCGCCGCTCATAACGGTCGGGTTGCAGGTTCGAGTCCTGCGGGCCCACCAAGAGATCAATGACTTACGCCGGGCGGCGCAAGCCAAGGAAAGCCCGTCACAGTTATCGCCACAGATAGTGACGTGGTCTGTTCGAGCGCGAAGCGTGCTCGAGCCGTACATGAGTGCCTCTTACGTTTGATCTGGAGAAGTCACACGACGTGCGCGGTGTCGATGCCCATCTCTGTCGCCGCGCTCGCACGGAAGCAAGGTGCATGACCACGTCGTTCGATGGGCACGAACACCAGTTTCTCTGGGCCTGAATAGGTGGTGTAGGCTCGTCTCCGACCTATACCCAAGAACCAGACGCAATGTCCGAAACGCGCCACGGAAGCAAAATCGCTTCATTCGCGGGCCGAAATAGTATTCCGCCGAGCCTTCCTAGTCCCACACAACGCTTAGCCATCCCCACGCTCACCATTTCGTGTTGACCTCTCCCGTAACGAAACGCTTGGCGTCGAAACAGGAAGACAGCGAACTGGAGGAGTGTGATCTCTCTGCGCCTTTTCACCCTTGCCGGCCTGGCTTTGGGCCTGCTGCCTATGATGGCTCCTGCGGCTGAACGCCCCGTGGTCGTTGAACTCTTTACGTCGCAGGGCTGTTCGTCGTGTCCGCCGGCGAATGCCTTTCTCAACGAGATGACGAAAGGCCGGCCGGATGTCCTGCCACTAGCCTTTCACGTCACGTATTGGGATCGCCTCGTTGGAAGGACCCGTTCTCACTGGAGGCGGCCACATCGCGTCAGGATCGGTACGGTCGCCGTTTTGGTGACGGATCCTACACCCCGGAGATGGTGGTTGATGGAGGGGTCGGCCTGGTTGAGTCGCGCCGCGATGAAGTTAATGCGGCCATCGAACAGACACCTCCGCCATGTCGTGGTTGAGGTCGCTTCGGCCACGACATGCGTACCTCTGGTGTGGCCTCCTGCTGACGGTATTGACGAACAGCATAAGACAAGCCATTTTGGATCAACTGATCTAAAACGATTACTGGTTCGCAAGCACGGCGCGACCCGGCCCACATCGGAGAAAACCGATTGACGAAGTTCGACCCGCCGGTGCTCCGCTCGCTGACGGGAACGGCCGTCAGGTTACCAATGAACCGGCCACTCGGGACCAGCGCCAGAAGCATTGATGAAGCATGCCTATTGCTTCTCGATCTCCTGACCGAGGACGGCGTCGCTGGTCACGCCTATGCGTTCTGCTATCAACCTTCAATTGCGCGCTCTCTCGTTCCTATTGTTGCCGAGCTTAGCACGCAGTTGGCCGGCCAGCTCCTCGTCCCGCTGGATTTGGCGCGGGCGGTTTCGCGCTATTTCCGCCTCCCGGGCGTGACCGGGCCGTTGGCGATGGTAGCATCCTCCGTCGACACGGCGGCTTGGGATGCGCTTGCAAAGGCGGCAGGAATGCCGCTCGCGACCTACCTAGGTGCGGCCCGCCACCCGATTCCCGCCTATAACAGCAATGGGCTGGGCCTCATGGCTCCGGAGGCCGCCGCCGACGAGGCCGAAGCACTGCTCGAAGGCGGGTTTACCGGCGTGAAACTCAGGCTTGGGCGAGGTCATTTTGAGCACGATCTGGCGACTGTCCGCGCAGTCCGAAAGCGGATCCCGGATGCCGTGCGGCTCATGGTCGACTTCAATCAGGCGCTGACGTTTTCGGATGCCATGACGTATGCGCTCGCGCTCGATCAGGAAGGCGTTTACTGGATCGAAGAGCCCACCCGGCACGACGACTATCGCCACATGGCGCGCATCGCTCAGGCGGCACGGACTCCCATTCAGATTGGTGAGAATTTCACCGGCCTTGCCCCCATGGCGGCCGCGCTGGAGGCGGATGCGTCCGACTATGTCATGCTCGACCTGGATCGGATTGGCGGTGTCACTGGCTGGCAGTGTGCGGCGGGACTGGCCGCCGCCTATGGCCGGGAAGTCTCGTCGCATCTATTCCCCGAGGTGAGCGCACACCTGATGGCGGCGACGCCCGGCCGTCACTGGCTCGAATATGTTGATTGGGCGAACCCGATTCTGCAGGAGCCGCTCGTCATCAAAGACGGTATGGCCATCATTTCGGACAGCCCCGGAAACGGTCTCGCTTGGAACGATGACGTTCTTGCGAAATACCGGCTCGATTAAGCCGTGATCGCAAGCAGCGCAAGCGTTCCGGACGATCTGTTGAAAGCATTGGCTGTTCGGCAGTGGCGCGATTACCAGCACGGCTCTCCAGGACAGTCCCTCGCGGACCCTTTGCTCGCGCTGACGCTTCACGAATCCTACCAGCTCCAGATGGAGATCGCCCGCCTCCGCTGTGCTGCCGGAGACATGGTCGCCGGCTACAAGGTCGGATGCATCGGGCCTGCCATCGAAGAGCAATTCGGGATGAGTGGACCTATTCATGCGCGCTTGTTCAGGAGCGAACTTCGGTCCTCCGGCGATCGGCTTCGGCACAGCGCGTACGCCAACCTGGCAATTGAAGGAGAAATGGCGCTTCGCTTCGGCTCCGACGGCGGTATTGCCGCCGCCTTTCCCGTTATTGAACTGCATCACTTCGTGTTCCGCGGCCAGCGAAAGACGCTAGTCGAGCTTGTCGCGAACAACGGCATCAATGCGGGAGCCGTTCTTCCCCAGAACGATGCCATGATGCC
Source organism: Bradyrhizobium sp. AZCC 1577 (assembly GCF_036924575.1). Classification (NCBI taxonomy): domain Bacteria; kingdom Pseudomonadati; phylum Pseudomonadota; class Alphaproteobacteria; order Hyphomicrobiales; family Nitrobacteraceae; genus Bradyrhizobium; species Bradyrhizobium sp. AZCC 1577. The sequence continues at coordinate 2,013,395 of NZ_JAZHRQ010000001.1, read as the reverse complement.
ACTTGCGCGCTGGACCAATGCCGAGAGGCTTTCGGTCGCTATCAACGGAGCCGTGGTCGATGCCGGTGCTTTGTGGGCCATGCGCGGGGGTCCGGTCGAGGCCCTTGACTGGCTGAAACATGATTTGGCCCGCTTCGGCGTGGCGCTTACCCCAGGAGACCTGATCCTTGCCGGTACGCCGCTTGGGCTTTATCCGGTAAGACCCGGCGACCATGTGGTCGTGTCCGTGGACGACCAGCCCTATGTGAATTGCCACATCGTCTGAGCAGGTCGGCTAGCTCAGGGGCTTCATCACCACCCGCTGAAACGGCTTGCGCGCACATATGCGTTCGTACCAGCTTTGCAGATGTGACGCGTGTCAAGTTCGTACCAGCGGTGAACGGCCACGGCTGCTCGGATATCGCCCATACTGAAGCTGTCCCTCCCACAAACATACGGCCGGAAAGCTGCGCATCCAGCATCCGCACGGACGCCAATGACAGTTGCTCGCCTCGCGCGATGACCGAGGCGTCACGTATCAGGAGACGTGCGGACAAGCTGGATGAACAGTGGGCGCAAGGCTGGCCAGAACACGGTTGCCTGCCAGTCCATCCACCGTTCTGCGTCGAAACGCATTTGCACATCGGACGGGCAAAAGGCGCGCATCCGGATCCTTGTGCGCAAATAGCGCACAATGACGTTCGATTCCCAGAGGCGGAAATTGCCGTCCTCGATGGTAGGTACAAGGCCGTTGGGGTTGAGCGCAAGGTATGCCGGCGTCCGCGTTAGTCCGAAGTCATTCCCCGCATCCACTCCTTCAAAATCGAGGCCGAGCTCACCGCAGCACCAGAGTACTTTCTGGACATTGATCGAATTCGCTCTGCCCCAGATCCTCAACATGGCCGACTAGCCAGGAAGCTTTTCGGCCAATACTGGAGGCTGGCGGATATGGGGCGGATTCGCGCGGAGTTCAGCAGCCTCGCCATGAGGGCAGCGGCCACCGCACCGTTGAGGCGCGCGGTCCTGCCTGCTTCATCGTCAATGCGGGTCATCGCCTGTATCTTCTCTCGGGGTCACATGTCGTTCTTCGCCCTAAAGCGCCGAATGATCGCGCACTGCGTCTGCTAATGCTGGCTTGAGATCGAGGAAACGTTGATCGAGCGCCGCCGGATTGTCCCGATTGAGCGCAATCATCTTTGCCCTGGCTTCGCCACCGCGGATCACGTCGAAGGCACCTTGTTCAATCCCTGCGATAATGGCTTCAGCGACGGCGCCGGCGGATTCACGGGTGAAACCAAGTTCCGGCCCCGCGCGATTGGAGCTCATCATCGGCGTTTCCGTCGCGCCAGGATAGACGGTCATGACATGCACACCTTCACCCTTCAGCTCGCGTCGGAGCGATTCACCAAACTTGGCCAGGCCTGCCTTGACCCCGGCATAGGTCGCGTAGAACGGAGCTGCCACCAGCGCGATGCCGGACGTCACGTTCACAACCAATCCTTCCCCGCTCGCCCGTAGCGCAGGCAAGGCGGCTCGCGTTAACAGGATCGGCGCGACAAGGTCGACTTCGATCATTGCGCGTATTTCAGCTTCGGTCGTCTCTTCGAGCCGCCCCGCCCTCACGCCGCCAGCGTTGTTCACGAGTACATCGAGCCCGCCCAGCGACTTGAGCGCCGCAGCGAGCGTCTCTTTGCGTCCCTCTTCCGTACCTACGTCGGCCGCCACGCATTCGACGCGGCCGCGTTCACCAAGCTGCTTGGCGGCCTTGCGCAAAACGTCGGCCCGACGGCCGGTGATCATGACGTTTGCACCCTTGCCCAGCGCAGCTTCGGCGAAGGCGTAGCCGATGCCGCTGGAGCCACCGGTAATGAGCACCCGCTTGCCCTGTAGATTCATTCTATCCTCCCGTGAGTTTCAGCGGGCCACCTTTGGGTAATTGGATGGAAACAATGCCCGTCGCGTTTCCTCATCCACTTCCTTCTTGAATACGTGACCCTTGCCGACAGCTCGCGCCTTGATCACCGACGGACGACCATCTACGGCCGCGAACCAGCGCTGCAGATTCGGGAATGGCGCGAGTGGCGCGTCGTCGCCAGGCAGAACGCGCGGTGCGCGGTCGAGCCACCCCCAGGCCGAGATATCGGCGATCGTGAAGCTGTCGCCGACGATAAAACTGCGATCCGTCAGATGGGTGTCGAGCACCTCGTAATGACGTTCGACCTCGCGTCGATAGCGATTGATCGCGTAGGCCAGCTTCTCAGGGGCGGCGTGCTGGAAATGCACTGCCTGGCCGGAGAACGGACCGATGCCGCTCGCGATGAAGAAGAGCCACGACAAAAGTTCGCCCCTGTGCTCCGGGGCCCCGAGCAGGCGGCCTGTCTTTTCGGCGAGATAGAGTAGAATGGCGCCTGAATCGAATACTCGTGTTTCCTTTCCGCCGGGCCCCTCTGTGTCCACAATGGCCGGCACCTTGCCGTTCGGATTGATGGACCGGAACGGAGCCGTGTGTTGTTCGCCTTTGCTCGTGTCAATCGGAACGAGCTCGTAGGCGAGACCCACTTCTTCGAGTAGGAGCGCAATTTTGGCAGGATTGGGGGTTGGATGGTAGTAGAAGCGGATCATCAGTTCTCCTCCGTTAATTTGTTAAAGTGGCCAGCGGCGGCCGCCACAACGCCGAGGGCAATGACGCAAATGGGGCTCGCGGAGACGAAGGTCGGGAACTCTCCGAGAAGTGGAATGGCGAGCGCGGTCGCGGTGACCGGCACGAGGGCAATGATGGCAGCGGCCGCGCGAGTCCCCAGCGAGAAGACGGCGCGGTTGAATGCGAAGATCGCAACCACACTTGTCGGGACGCCTTGATAAATCGACTGAAACAGCAATTCACCGCGGGATGCCTGGCTTAGGTTCGAAAGATTGAAGCCGACGTAGATCGGCAGGTAGAAGACCGCGGACCAAAGGCAGATTAGAGCCGCGGCCTGGAAAGGCGTGAGCGGCGCCCGTCGCAGCCGCAATGTATAGAGAACCCACAAGGCAGCCGCGCCCACGAGAGCTGCGGTTCCGCCCACATCGAAGGCACCGGTCTCTGTCACATCGCTGTATATCAAGGGCGGGATCCCGCCTGCGATTAAGGCATAACCGGCAAACTGACGCATTGGCGGGACTTCGCCTAAAAAAACCCCACGCGATGAGGCCGGCAAACACGGGCATCAACGTCGGCGTTACAGTGGAAATTAGTGTGGCGGTCGTGAGCTGCAGCCCAAGAGCGACCAAAAGGATGAAAGGGGGGCCCCAAAGAAAAGCCAACACAACTCCATGAAGCCACTCACGGGGCGCCAATCGCGATGGGCCATCGAGCAGGGCCGGCGTGAGAAATAGCGCCCCCTCACCGAAGCGTAGCGCAATGACGTCCCAGATACGGAGCTCGTGCCGCAGCCCTAACCTGGTAACGACGAACCAGCCAGAGAAAATGGCTACGGATAGTCCGGCCCAACCCACACCGCGCGTGATCCGCCATCGATCGAGTGATTTGCGAGGCAAGGTCGTTTTGGCTGAGTTCGACGTCATGACATTTGTTTTAGATCATGTGATCTAAAATGAATCAAGCGCCGTTTCCAAGTGATGCCGATCACCGCCGCCTCATCACCGGAAAATAGGAATTAGAGCCGAGCTTTGTGCTGTTTCGTACTCGCGGAGCGGTTTGCGAAACGTGACCAACACGATTGAGCTGAAGGTCGATACCTGCTGACGTCACCCATTGGGGCGTACGCCCCCACGTTCATGCGCAAATTTCCTGCCTTCAAGTCGCAACGGCGCGGGACACGTTTGCGCCACAACCGTGTCGACGGCGCAAGCAGCTATCTGGGGCTTCGGAAGGGCGTAAGGCCGCGTTGCGGCGTCTCTTATCGCTCGTCCTCAGTTGGGTGGCGCCGCCGGCACGCGGTAAAGCCGCCCCGTGCGATCGAAATCCCCAACTGTCCACGGACTGCCCACGCCGCCAACCATCCAGCGGAGGATCGCCCACAAATCGCTATCGAGCGTCGCGCCGTCTACGGGCTCGAGCGCCTCCACTATGGCGTGAATTTCGATTCCTGATGGGAACGGCTCGCCACTGCGGCCAATGAAAACAAGCGCGTAGGCGAGGCCTGAAGGCGCCTGAACAAAGCCAGGCTCGGCCAGGCCCTTGCGGTCCAGTTCGAACGTCCGGACAAAGAACTCGCGAAATTCGGGGTAGTGCGCAACGCGATCCTCGGCCAAGGCGAAGGATAACCGCTTCCCATGCAAATCCGGATTCTCGATAACCGTGACTTCGGTCATCATCTTTTCTCCCCTTTATCGAGGCGATCCATGAAGTGGCGAATGAGGTCCGCAATCTCGGGACCGGAGTCTTCTTGCAGGAAGTGACGACCGGTCACAAGGAGCGGACCTTCGGCATGGGGCATCATTTGCTTGAATCGACTCGAAAAAGTCGTTGCATCGAAGACGTCATCCTCGCGTCCCCATATAATCAAGGCGGGCAGCTTCGATCGGGACAACTTCTGCTCCAGCCACTGAAACCGTTCATACGCGCGCGCATTCTCGTCCAGAGGAATCCAGCGCGGCCACACCCAGGTAAGAAGGCGTGAGGCAGCATCCGGGAGCGCCGCCTCATAAGCCGCTTGTGCGCCGTGCGCGAATTTCTCGCGATCGACGACCGACAAGTAGACGCCACGTCGGGCAAGCGCTCCGTGATTGCCAAGAAGATAGGGACCGACGAGCGGCGCATGCATCATGCGCCAGGGAAAAATGCGGGTGTGAAACTCGGCCGGCGGCAGCGGCCAGGCCCAGGTGCTCATGATTGTGAGGGCCCGCACGCGCTCCGGATTGCTCATCGCGAATGACAGCCCCGTTGGGCCGCCCCAGTCGTGGCAGACGAGCATGATTCGCGATAAGTTGAGCTGGCGCATCAAGGCAGTCAGGTTGGCAACATGCCCGTCGAGGGAATGCGCCTGTTCCCGAGTCGGCTTCTCGGACAGGCCGAAGCCGATCATATCGGGGACGATCACGCGGCGACCAGACCGCACCAAGGGTCCGATCATGTCGCGGTAGAGGAAACCCCAGGTCGGATTGCCGTGCAGCAAGACAATCGGGTCCCCTACCCCCTCGTCGATATAATGCATGCGCCAGCCGTTCACGCTTGCCTCATGCGGCGCGTAAGGCCATTGGGCGCGAAGGGCCCCAGGTAGCGTGTTATCAAGGGACAGGGCCACGGTTCCTCCTTACCTCAGTCGCCTGCGCACGAAGCGAGGCTCCGCAAGGCTGGAAATTATAGATCAAACGATCTAAAATGACCAGTCAATGACACGAAGATGAGCGTTGAGGTCCGCAACCGAGATTGTCAACATGCCGCGCCGGATGCTAAGGGATTACTTCATGTAATCAGGTATTTAACGATGGAGGCCAGCGAGAATGGCACGGCCGCGCGAGTTTGACGAAGCCGCCGTGCTAGACGCGGCGATCGAGCGATTCTGGCTGCGTGGTTATGAGGCGACATCCGTGCGCGATCTGGCCGACGAGATGAACATCGCGGGCGCCAGTCTCTACAACACCTTCGGTGACAAGCGGGGATTATACGAGCGGGCGCTGAACCGGTATCTTGATCAAACCTTCCGCGAGCGCATTCGACGAATCGAGCCCACGCATCCGCCCCGCGAAGCCATTACCGTTTTCCTGCAGGAAATCATCAATCGGTCGTTGACGGACAAGCAACGGCGCGGCTGCATGCTGGTGAATTCAGCCATCGAAAGCGCGCCCTTTGATCCTGATTTTCTGGTGATCGTTGCGATGTTCCTCGATGAAGTCGAGGCCTTCTTCCTTCGATGCGTATCCAAGGGTCAAAAGAACGGAACAATCACGCGCGCGCATTCAGCGGCGGATCTTTCAAAATCGCTGCTTGGTATCTTGCTTGGCATCCGCGTGCTCGCACGGGTTCGGCCCGAGCGCGCCCTCCTTGAAGGACTCGCGCGCCCAATATTCGGCTTGCTGGACAACAAGGGTTCGGCGCGCCGCACAAAGTCCCGTTGATAAACGGGCATGGATCCGGGCCAGGGCTCGCGGGAAGCGGTTAGCAACGTTCGCTTCCTATCCAAGTTCGTGGGGCCGCCTCTCTTTGTCGGCAATCGCCAGTATGCGGTGCAGGTCCTTCCGTCCGGCCGTGCTTCGCTGACCGCCATCGCCGCCCGTGAACGTCAATCGACCTTAAGGTAGCGTTAAGTTTCGCATCCGAGGGCAGCCCATACAGGAGCTTTCGCATGCGCGTCGTACTGACAGGAGACAGCTCACCGTTGCACGTGGGCCTCAAGGCCGGTCTGCCCCGGCTCGGGTTCGGCGTGGAGAACGCCCCAGTCAGTCCGGGCGGACAGGCATGCCCGTGCAAGTCGAGCTTTGATGGCATCGCTCTGGATCTCGCGAACCCCGAAAGGACAGGCCGAGACCTCGCTCCCGGTTTGAGGATCGCCGATGATCGCATTCCGCTCCCGGCCCTGACCACCGATGGTGCTGAGGAGCGCGTCCGCTGGCTCGACGCAGAGGCCGACGCCTGCATTGTGAAACCCGTCGATCTGGATGAGATCGCCGCCCGTCCCCGTGCATCCCCCCCGGCGAGCGACATCTATCGAATCGTCAACCCGCGCGTGGATTGAATGCACTCGCGTGGCCAGCCAGGGTCCGAAAGCTGGATTGGTTGCACGATGGGTAGCTCTCTCAATCATCGCGCTCGCCAGCCTCGCCTTCCTGGGCACGGCCCGTTCGGAGGAGCTACGCTTGCCCTTGCCCCGGAGCAACGCCAGGCCGTCGGCGAGGTCGTGAAGGAATACCTCCTTCAGAACCCGGAGGTGCTAAGGGACGCCAGCATCGAGCTTGAAAGGCGCACGGAGCAAATGCGGAGAGCGGATCAAGCCAAGGCGCTCGCGCAGTACCGGAGCCAGCTTCTTTCGCCGCGGGGCAGCACAATCATCGGCAATCCAAACGGCAGCAAAAGCCTGGTCGCATTCTTCGACTATAACTGCCCTTACTGCCGCGCGTCGGTTGGGGATATCCAGAAGCTGATCGACAAAAATCCCGAGCTTCGGGTGGTCTTTCGTGAATTTCCGATTCTGGGACCGGATTCGACGGCTACGAGCAGACTTGCCCTTGCCGTGGCTCGCGAGACTTCTGACGCTACGTTACGGGCGCGCTACTACACGTCGGCAATGAAAGCCAAGGGATCGATGACTGGCGTTCTCGCGCTCTCCACCGCGACCGGCATGGGGCTCGATGAGGCGAAACTCAGAAGCGATTTGAAGAACCCGGAGATTGACACCATCTTGCGTGAGAACTTCGCGGCAGCCGAGGCTCTTGGCGTAAACGGGACGCCCGCGTTTGTTATCGGCGATCAAATCATCGTCGGTGCCGTTGGCGTGGATCGCATGCAGTCCGCGCTCTCTGCGGCAAGGAAATGATCTTTCTGGCCCGGCCGTTCAAAGTGAGCGCAATCGCACATCGGTCTTTCAGATTCTCTGTGTCAACGATGTTATCAAGACGCCGCGGAAAGCTCATGGTCAGGAAGGCGCCCCAGTATCCTGAATACAGGCATTGCTTTCTTCTTCCTTACAGCATCCGCCAGCGCGGAGAGCGCGAACGATCGAGCTTCAATCGGCGCGGCCGTCCCCCTCCAATGGGTTGGTTTCGCACGGACCATCCGGTCGATTGCGTCTCCAGGGAAACGTTGGCCTGCGACATCGTCCTTACGCCTGAGGTTTGGGCGGACCTTCAGAAGCGGAAGATTCTGTGACGCCGGCTGGCCACAGGAGTCGCGCTCGTTCCCGTCGTGCGGGATAGGAACGATGATGGACGTGCCGTACTGACGGTGGTCACGGACAAAGGTGAGTTCGTTCTCGACAACGAAACAGCCATACTCGTTCCCTGGGCGGACACGGGTTACAGGTCCATCAAACGTCAATCGCAGACGAATACCAATCAATGGGTCTCTGTCGCGCACCGGGCTCACCTTCCGCCACGGCAAGTGCGCGCTGATCTGGATCCTCGCGACCATGTTCGAGGATCCAGCCTTAGGTTGGCGTGCAAACGCCTCCCGTATGTAGGGTAAGGTTCGATGCTCCCTGGAAGCGACTCGTTTGCCATCGGCGGCCGAGAGGTACGCTCGAGGGAGCTTGGCGGAAACAATGCCTGACCGACGTTACCAGCGGAGACAGCGGAGCCCTGCGAGATAGCCGGTCAAGACTAGAATGCCGATTGCCAGCGGATACCACGTGATGACGAACAGGGGGCTATCATCGAAGCAATTCGTGGCATAGAACGTCGCGGCAATACCGCCCGCAGCGAGGCCAGCGAGCGCACCGCTAAGGCCTGCATTCGACGACGCCGCTCGCCGCAAGGCGACGATGAGCATGATCAGCGGCCCCGCGCCAAGTGTCGGGATAATGGTCATGCAGTTGACCGAGTTCGATCCAATCGCCTTCGTCAACCATTGCGAGCTTGGCACGGCCATCAGCTCCGCGAAGACACCCGAGGCCAGCATGATCGCTGGAATCAGAAGTAGCCACTCCCAGCATCCAGGTGACGATACCGGTGTCATGTTCCGGAACGTTCCCCCTATCGCGAGCACCGCGAGTGGAAGCACGATCATGAACTTGAAGAGAAATCGTACCGTGCCCAAGGCCCAAACGATGTCCTCGCGGAAGCCGATAGTAGTGAAGAAGATCAGGGCAACAAGGCCGGTACCGAAGAACAACGCAGCCAGGAAGGAGTGGTCGACGGAGGGCCCGACCACGCGATCAGCCGCCAGAACCCTTATCAGTTCCTCGGTGGTCACTGCGCGATGTTCCCTTATTCCGCGGCGGGCCCCTCACGCCGCTTTCGCATTCTTTCATCCGAAGCTACACGCTTGCCCTGGTTATTCGTTGCGCAACGCATTTTGTTACAGGCGGGTGCTACCCCGTTCGCGGCGAGAAAAGCGCATTTCGTAAGCGTGATTTTTCGAGCCAGCGATCAAGCGAAAGCCGACCGGGTCCGCTCAGTGAGAGTGTGGTCAACCCGCCGAGATACAGTAGGAGAATTTGATATCCAACCGGACCAAACTTCGTGCCGGATTCCGTCACTTGCGCCAGCTTTACCGAGAAAAATCCGTAGGGAAGATGGACATTAAACAGAGCCGTAAGCAACACGACGGCCATCGGTATACTGGCAATCGGAATGAGCAGGCCTATGAAGACGGCCGCGCCGCCCAAGATCTCAATGGCCGTTGTGGCCCAGGCCGCGATCTCCGGCAGAGGAACGCCGAGGGTATGAAGCATCACCGCGAACGTGTCCGGTCCGCGAGTCAGCTTGGCGAAACCGTGGGCCATGAAGCCATAGCCGACGATGAGGCGAATGGGCAGCGGCGCCCAATCGCGGAGCGCTTCTACAGATCGATTAAAAGCACGCATGAGGGTGATCCCTGTAGACGGTTACTCTGCCCTGCAAAGGGACCCTGCACCTTAAGTCCAGCTTAAGGGCGACTGACCGTGCGTCGCGAAGACGCCCGTGCATTTAGAACGCTTTCATTGAGTTCCGGTCCAAGCCCGGGATCAGCGCCGTTCGGAGAACCACGCACCGGCGGCCGCAAAGCGGATCAGCATCGAGATCCCCAGCCAGTTCTCGTTGTGAGGCAGTCGATGCAGCTGCCAATAAACGCAAGATCAGTCGCCGCATTAGCTCCAATGTTAATCAGCCATCACGTCGCATGCGTCTAGAGCACCACAACTTTTGTTCCGAGCGGGATCCGGGAATAGAGGTCGATAACGTCTTGATTCATCATCCGGATGCATCCTGAGGAAACGGCTTTGCCAATGCTGTCGGGCTCGGTCGTCCCGTGAATGCGATAACGCGTGTCTTTCCCGTCCTTGAAGAGGTAAAGGGCGCGTGCACCCAGCGGGTTGCCGATGCCGCCTTCCATCCCTTTCGCCCATTTCCTATAGCGCTCGGGTTCGCGGGCAATCATGGCGCTGGTTGGCGTCCAATGTGGCCATTCACGCTTTTCCCGCACAATTCCGGTGCCGGCGAAGGCAAGCCCCTCCCGTCCAACCCCGACGCCGTAACGGATGGCCTGACCATCCTTCTGCACCAGGTAGAGGAAGCGCTTATGCGGATCGACGACGATTGTGCCGGCCGGATAAGGCGATCGGTAAGTAACTGTCTGCTTGAGAAATAAAGGATCGACATGCGATGTGTCGACCTCATCAACCGGAAACTTCTCTGATTCTAGCGCGGCGTAGTGGGACGAAATGTCGGGTGCCGTTGGCATGAACGACGCGGTTGCAACCGTTCCACCGGTCACAGAACACCCCGCAAGGACGGCGGACAAGGCGCAAGCGGACACGACAAGCCGCAAGCCGCGGCCAAAAGCAGAACTCAGCATAAAAGTGGGATCCTGAATGAACTGGGCTGGCTATTTGGCCTTCTGGCGTGCGCGCGCGTCTGCCACCACCCGCACGAACCCTTGCTCATTCAAAGCCTGGTTGACCTTGAACGCGCCGACAAGAAAGCCTGGTGTTCCCTGCAAGCCGATCGCCTCGGCGATATTCAAGTTGCGCTTGATCAAGCGCGCGATGTCGTCGGCATGTGCTGTCATGTCGGTATCGAGCTTTTCGGCGTCGATACCAGCGCTGCGAGTGACCTCAATCATCCTCTCTTGGGCGACCCCATAGCCTGGAATGTCCATCAACGCATGATGAACAGGCAGGTACTTTCCTTGATATTTAGCCGCTAAAGCGAGACGGGCCCCAATAATGGACGTCGGATGCAGGATCGGCCAGTCTCTGTAGACAAGCCGAATATTTCCATCCGCCTTAACGACCTTCTCGAGCGACTTTGCCGCGCCTTTGCAGTACGGACAATTGTAATCGAAGAAGTCGACGATGGTGAGATCACCGTTCGGGTTGCCGCCGGTCGGCGTCTCCGGATCGTTCAGAATCATGTCTCGTGTGATTTCCTTGTCATCCGCACGGACTACGGAAGGCATGATGAGAACGGTCGCCGATAGCGCGGCGAGCCGTAGAAACTGGGTGCGTGATATCGGGTTGGTCAAGGAAGCTCTCCTTTAAGAATAGCAGTTAGGTCCGGATGGCTTTGGCCAGCTTGCTGAGAAACCCCGCGACGCCGACGTCCCCGACAATCCGGGCCGCCTGGATTTCTCGGCCTTCTGGACTGAGGAAGACGATGGTCGGCGGCCCTACGACCCTAAAACGCTTCATCAAGTCTTTGCTGTCGCCATCGAAATGCGTGAGGTCAGCTTTAATCAGCACGAAATGGCGAAATGCCTGTCGTACGACTTCCTGCGAGAAGACGTTACGCTCCATGAGCTTGCATTCTGTGCACCATTCGGCGGAGAAATCGACCATGATCGTCCTCCCCTGCTTCCGGGCAACATCGATCGCTTTGTCGAGATCGGCTCCATTCGTCACGATTCGGAAGTTATTGGTGACGAGATGTAATCCGTCGGGCGAACCGGCTGCGTTTGCAGGAGCCGTCACAAGTCCGATCGCCGCCAGGGGCTGAAGTGGCTCATAGACGGTCGCACCGGCACCCGCTGCGAGCGCTCCACCGTAAACAACGCTCAATGCGCCGAGCGCCGCCGCAGCAACATGAGCACCCTTGCGGGGCTTAGCCTGCGCCCAAGTGAAAACCAAGTAGCCTCCAATCGCGAGAAACAGAGCCCCCCATGTCGCCGCCACAAGTCGGACAGGCAGGACACGCGACAGCATCCAGACGGCAAGCGCAAAGAACACAAAACCGAAAATATGCTTGGTGCGCATGAGCCACGCGCCGGAACGCGGAAGCACCTTGGCGCCCAACACGCCAAAGGCGACGAAGGGAAGTCCCATGCCAAGACCCAGCGCAAACAAGGCAAGCGAACCGTGCAATACCTGCCCGGTCTGTCCCACATAGATCAGGGCGGCGGCGAGCGGCGGCGTGACACAAGGGCCGACAATCAGGGCAGAGCCAAAACCGAGCGCAGCAGCGCCTCCGACCGACCCCCTGTTTCCTGCCTTTTGCGCGAGCCTAGCCGTCCAGGATTGCGGAAGTTGAAGCTCATAAAGGCCAAACATGGAAAGCGCGAGCGCCACGAATACCAGGCTCATCGCGAGGACTGCCGCGGGGGTCTGCAATACGGCTTGAAGATTCTCGCCTGACCACGCGGCGAAGATGCCAAGGCAACCATAGGCCATAGCCATCGCGAGGACGTAGGCTGCTGAAAGCACGAAGCTACGCCCTAGAGATAGCTCGCCCTCGGTGCGCGCCAGCATGCCCGACATGATCGGGATCATGGGAAACACGCAAGGTGTCAACGACAGCAAAATGCCGAAGCCAAGGAAAGCGAACATGGTCGAAATCAACCCTTGGCCGAACAGCGCCGTCGATTCTTCCTCTACTCCATTCGTAGTGGGCGCCGCCGGCACCCGGAATTGATCCGCGCTTTGGTCAGAGGCTGGGGCCGTGGCCGCGCCATCCGGAGCGTCGCTAAACAGTAAGGAGGGAAGATCGATAACCTTCGAAATGGGCGGGTAGCAGATTACATTCTCTGCGCAGCCCTGATAGGTCACAAGCAACGCGCCTTTCTCGGGCAATTGGTCGGATGCGACGGTGGCCATGGTCAACGCGTGGTAAACCTCGGTTGGACCGAAATTTGGATCGTCCTTCGGCTCGCCGGGTACGGTTTCGATCCGAACGGGCCGCCCATCGACCGAGGCCTGAATCCGGTCGCGGTAGAGATAGTGTCCGGGCAGAATTGACCATCCTACGCGCACTCCGCCGTTATCGGCCGCTTCGGCGTGGAACCGGAAAGCCTGATCCGGCGGTGTAATTTCTCCAGCGCCGGCAGGCGCGGCACCAGCCATAAAGCCAAGCAGCAAGGTAACAAATCCGAGAATGCGGACGTATGGCATGGAGACCCTTTCCGAAACGAACAGGGGCCATGTGGCGTCGCTACCTTAAGCCAGTCTTAAGGTTGGCGGCCGACGGAAAAATTCAGGAAAGGAAGCGGCTTTCATGCGGATTTTAGTCGTGGAGGACGATGCCGTGCTCGCGGACGGCCTGAAGGTCGGCCTCGGCCTCCATGGAGCTACCCTCGACGTCGTTTCAAGCTGTGCAGACGGACAGGCGGCGCTCGCCTTTGACGCTTTTGACGCGGTTGTACTCGACGTCATGCTTCCGGATGGATCGGGGCTAGAGTTGCTGGCCTCCTTGCGTGCCAAAGGCGATCGTATTCCCGTGCTTCTCCTCACTGCCCTTGATGAGGTTTCGGATCGAATCAGGGGATTGGACGTGGGCGCCGACGACTATCTAGGCAAACCCTTTGATTTGGACGAGCTCGCGGCGCGGATTCGTGCGATCAGCCGCCGGCAGGAAGGGCGCGCGACATCTTTCCTGTCCCACGACGGTGTGACGCTCGACCTTGCCCGACTGACGGCTACGATTGGCGGTGCGGAGGTCAGCCTATCGCGCCGGGAATTCGCCATCCTATCGGCCCTTATGGATCGCCCCGGAGTCGTTCTGTCCAAGAACGATCTGGAGGCGCGCCTCTATGGCTGGCAGGAAGACATCGAAAGCAACACGGTTGAAGTCCACGTCCACAAGCTGCGCACGAAGATTGGGCGCGCCAGGATAGAGACGCTTCGTGGCATCGGCTATCGGATGAGGCCCATCATATCATGAGCTCCCTTAAGCACAGACTGTTTTTCATCCTGGTCGCCGCAACGGGCGTTATCTGGCTTGCCGCTACGTGTTGGATCTATGTCGGGACGAGCCGAGAGGTCGAGAACGTCCTCGACTCGCGTCTTCAAGAAGCTGCACGGATGGTCCTGTCTCTCGCCTCGAGCAACGGCATCGGCTCGCCCGAAAAGGATGCCGGAGCGAGTCACGCCACCGACTACCTGACTTACGAACGCCAACTCTCCTGCCAGATCTGGTCGCTTGACGGCCGCTTGGTTGCGCGATCCAGCGGTGCACCCAGCGAGAGTCTCGGCGATACGCGAACAGGATTTTCGGAACGTACGATCAAGGGGGAAACGTGGCGGGTATTCACGGCTGAGGATCCAGTAAAGAATGTTCGGGTTCTTGTAGGGGATCGCCTGGGTTTGCGGGAGGCCTTCGTAACCGATATCATGAAGGGGCTGGCCGCTCCCATGCTCCTGACAGTTCCGCTCCTTGCGCTCCTCATTTGGGCGAGTCTCAACCGCGGCCTCCGGCCTCTCCAAGCGCTTGCCCGGGATCTAAAGTGTCGCAATGCCGACGATATGACTCCGGTGGAAGCGGGAAACGTTCCGGCCGAAATTTGGCCCATGGTTGTTTCCTTGAATAATCTTTTCGGGAAGGTAAGGGACGCGTTGCGCCACGAGAGAGACATGACGGCCTTTGCGGCGCACGAACTCCGAACGCCCCTCGCGGGCCTGCGGACCCAAGCCCAGATCGCAATGACCGCGCCGGACCAAGGCACTCGGGAGGCAGCACTACGTCAAATACTGTTCTCCGTGGACCGGACCGCGCGCCTGGTCCGACAGCTATTGGCGATCGTAAAGCTCGATTCCGACCGGGAAACGCCAAGGGCGCCGGTATGTGTCGGCGATGTCGTGCAAGAAGTCCTCCGTAACTTGCCGCCGTCCGACCAGGACGCTGATGTCGCCGTCGATCCAACGTTGCGAAGCTTAATTGTACTTACCAATCGGGACGCGCTGCTCCTTGCCATCCGGAATTTGCATGAGAACGCAGTTCGTCATATGCCGCAACGTGGCTCCATTCGCTGGTCAGCGGAAAGCACCAAAGAAGGCACTCTGGTGTTCGTCGAGGACAGCGGGCCTGGCGTTCCGGAAGACGAACTCGAGTTGATCACCAATCGTTTCTTTCGTGGACGCAACAAGACGGCTCTTGGCAGCGGCCTAGGCCTCTCAATCGTCACGCTGGCGCTGGAGGCGGGGGGCGCGCGGCTGCGTCTGGGCAACCGGATCGACGCATCTGGCTTGCGCGCGGAAATGCTGTGGCCTCGCCATCCACGTCCCTCGAAGAATCTCACATCCATGGCCTCACCGTGAGCTCCCATCTGTTGCCGGCATAGGACGGTTCCTTGGAGGACAGAGGATATGATCCATTACTCGTATAGCGACCCGGTCCCTGCTATCACTGAACAAGGTGCGACGGGCGTGATAGCGGAGATTTTTGCCGATATCCGCAGCACGTTAGATGTCGAAGTGGTCAACCTCTTTGGCGTCACCTCGCGACTATGCCGGGCGCGCTCGAGTGGGTATGGGGATCGTTGAAGCCCCTCTACCAGGGACCTGCAATCGCGCCTGCTGAACAGATTCGCGCAAGCCTGCCGTTGCCTTCGGTCCTGGCCATCTCAACGCCTCTCGCGGCTGGCATCGGGGCATCGGCGCTCTCTGACATCCGGGATGTTCTCGACAGCTATAACATACGAACGCCTTGGCGCTCGTCTGCTTTTCACCATTCTTGCTCGTTTTGCGGCCGACAAAACTCCACCTGAAACAATGGCGGCGCACTTTCCTATGCGCGCCCTAATCGCGTGGCTCTTCCGCGCCTCACAGCGATCGCTGAGATGCCTCCGGCGCTGGCTGCCTGGTCCAAGAGCTAAACTGTTTTGGTGAGGACACCGACGTGGATCTCATCGCCAGCATGTATCGTCACCTTGCGCATTGGCCGATGTTTCTTTCGCTAGTGAGGACGCTTCTCGTACCTCTCCATAAGTCTGGAGAACTGACGTCAGCCGTTGCCCCACCCGCAAGCTCGGCGAGGCAATCGGAGCGCGAATGGCTCGCGAGATTACCACGACCGAGCCACCATTGCCGGTCGAGCCGATCTTCCACGCGGTTCGGCGTTTTGTACACCACCCGATCGCTCGAATGACGGGCGTTTGCGCGATCATTTCGCGCGCGACAGCAGATTGAGATCTGCCCACGCTTTGAGCCGCGTAGAAGACGGGCGCCAGGTCATCTCGTTGACCGCATGGGCTGCGCTGCTAGGGGGCACTGCGCTTGGTTCGACTCGATCTTCGCCGCTTCTGGCCTTGGACGGACATCCGCTTTTTCGGATCAACCCGTCCCTCTGGTCAGGGTTGGTCCGCTCACGTTCGAAAGCGGAGTGCGAGTAGCCTCCAATTAGTTCGGCTAGAGGCCAAGAGCGGAAGCCTGTCCTGCTTTTGGCCGACGACATCATTGCCGCCTGCCAGAATCAGACGACGGTCCCCGCCGTCCGTCCGTGAACTCCTCGCCCTCTATCTGGAAACATTCATAATGCCATTCGACGACCCCGTCCGACTAAGCCTGCGCCGATTTGCATGGCAATTCCGAGCATCCATGAGAGGCCTACTGTCAAAGCCCAGCCTGATCGCAGGTCCTTGTCGAACACAAATGCATAGACTGAGATGAGCGCGCAGAGAGCCGCGAGAAATGTTCCCATTGCGCTAAGCAACTCTATCTTGTTGAGCGTCACTCCTTCCGCTGAGGAATGAAATCGCCCTTGTCGGGGAACATCGACACCAAGATAGAATGCGACTGTTCCAGCAGTATCGTCAGAGCTATAATTCCCTCGGAGTCGAATGCCTCACTCGCCCTCGCGAGGGGCAACGAATGTGCCGCACATTGCGCCCGCCATAGCAAGAGCTGCGCGCCCCAGAACACGCATAATCTGATTGAGAGAGATTGCGGCGTTTCGGCTTGTTTGCGCGACACTGTCGACCCCGGCTATTGGAACTGATAATAGCCGATCTGGGTCATCATGGTGCTGTCATCCCTCCTTGGCGAACTGCCGACACCAGGAAGGGCTAGACGCTGACGGCAGTTCACCAAATCTCATTTGATTCCCATTACTGTAGTTGTTGCCTTGGCAGGTACCGGAGGCCCTTCACCTTACAGCCTACTTTCTCGTCCACACGGCGGACTGGCGTCGACAATCACCCGACAAGACGCGGGGAGCACGATTCAGCCATGCCCACGCCGAAATCTCAGGGATCGCATAGTCGCTCCCAACGATGAGCTCGCGTCCCTTTAGATGAGTATCAAGCACCTCATAGCGACGCTCGACCTTTTTTGCGGTAGCGATTGACCGCGCAGGCAGGCATTTCTGGAGCTGCATGCTGGAAACGGACTGCCTGCCCCGAAAAACGGCCCCGACGCCCGGCACTTCATCGAGAGCCGTCAACAGGAGAACGGGGAGACGGCATCCAGAGCTGAACGCTTTGCGGAATAAAGCGCGGTGCTTCAAAAGCGATACCGGAGCCCTACCGTCGGATCAATCGTAGACCTCTGAAGAAAGCCGCTTGCTAGGCCGTTCGACACTTGCGACCACATTATGCCGGAATACACATCCAAATGTTTCGAGTATTTGTAATCCATCAAGAACGAGAGCGCATTGAGCTGGCCACTGCATTGCGTCAGGCTGGCATTCGAACAGCGGCCGGCATTAAAGTTGCTTCCCGGTGCTCCGTGATAACCATTCTGCTCTTCGTGATAATAGGCGATTTTCAAATCGAGGTCAGGTCTGGCTGCGTATGTCGCACCGGTCCAAAATATCTGAAGCACTCTGTCCGTAGTAAAGCTATTGTTGGCCACGGTCCCGAGCACATAGCCGCCGGCGATGAAATCGCCTGGGCTCAACGGTGTTTTCGGGTTCGCGAATTGGATGTGCTCATATCCGCCGAAGAACTTGAACGGACCGGTGGCGTACTTTGCAACCAGCATGTAGCTGGTATTGTCCGAGATCGTTCCGGCGACCAGTCCCTTCCCGATATTCGTCGGCAGGCCATTAGGAAGTGGAAATGGCAGCGGGCTCGCAGAGATCGCGCCGTTGATCTGACTGAAGATCGCGTCGACTGACAGACCCAGGTAATCCCCGCCCATCTGCGCCTGCACTGCGTTGCGGGGTCCTGCATTGGGGCCTGAGCCAATCTGTGCTTGAACTGCGCCACGCACGGAGCCGAAATTCACGGCATACTTGAGTGAATTGTCGAGAATCCGATTTTCTGTATCGCCGCCGCCGCCGGTGGCGCCCTGAAAGCCAATGACCGAGAAAGCACTGGCGCTCGCCATCGGGTCGTAGGCTACTACAGCCTCAGAGGTCAAAGCGGCTTGCCGCCCGTATGTCAGTGTGCCGTAGGTGGGAGAGCGCAGAGCTGCGTAAGCCGCCACGTTGAAAGCCTGACCGGCTTTGGCGGAATCGGCAAACGAGTTCTGCCTGTCGATCGGCAAGCCATTGTTGTGCACTATGGACCCGAGTCCGTCGGAAAGCAGGCCCGACTGCGGATTGAATGCGGTTTCAAGCTTGAATATGGCCGCGAAATCATCGACAATGTCCTGCTCTCCTTTTAGGCCGATGAACGACCCAGCAAATCCATTGGCGCCTACGCCGAAATACGATCTGTTGCTGTTTCTCGCAATCAGATAGTTCACGCCGGTCCCTGCAGTGGGGCTCAACGGTGCACCGTGACTCAGATAGGTCAGTCCCACATCGATCTGGCCATATAGCGTGAGGCCATGCCAAGTCAGGCTATCATCCACAGGCACCTTTGGACCCTTGGTCACAGCCACCGCGTTTGCCGGGAGCTCCACTTTCGTCGCAGTCGCAGACTTCCGAACTCGAGCGCCGAACTTTCTTTGTTGCTTCTTTAGTCCTTCCAATCCGTTGTTGACCACCCTCTGCGAAGCTGGGAGCTTTTCCAATGAAGCCTTAGGAAGCTCGCCTGCGCAGGTCGCAGTCGTAAATCCAAGAATGGCGGCTGTAGATACTATTGCTCTCACGGCGATGCCTCCCAATTTGGACCGGCAAAACGATCCATGACGAATCGAGAAAGCCAGGCCAGTTGCTTTGAGGGGCAAAATCGCCTCGTAGCTTAAGCCAATCTGAAGCTTGTGCCGACTCCAGCGGAGGGCTTCACCTCGATATTGCAAATCCTCGGCAACACTCCAAGCGTTGGTGGACTGCGCCGCAGTTGACCCGAATTCGTCGTTCATTGTGAGCGAGGCGCCAAAGAGCCAACGACATCGATGGTGCCCTTCAGCTCGGCTTAAGCTGCGCGATCACACTTTCCCAACGTCAATCGCTTTCAGCGAATATGAGGGAAAGATGCTCCAGACACGTTGCTACACAGTTGCCGCGATCTTGATTAAGCGAACGCTTACGCGCGTTCGGGCAATCGCAATGCCCTTCGTCATCACTGCCGCCGCCAACATTGGCGGAATCAGCTCGATTATCCCCCCACCGGCTTATGGTTCAGAATATGCTTGGTGCACCCAGCGAGAGGGTGCGGTACAGTGCGATTTTGCTACGCGCGAGCAATGCCTGCAGACAGCCTCTGGAACCGCTTTTGAATGCATCGAGAACCCGCGTCTGATCGCGCAAGCGCCGTCACACGATGCCCATGGCAAACTAAGCCACAGGCACGCTAGATAACCGCAAGCCCAGCGTAATCCCCGAGATACTGTCCAGCCGCAGCTTAGTCGTACCCGAACGAACGATGCGGCTGGGCCGCTCACATCGAGCCACGTCGAACAACCGGCCGCCGCGGAGAGCCTCTGCGGAATCGGAAACCTCGCGTTCTCGCCAGAAGATCCTGTAGGCTCGGGCGGAATTCCGCGCCGAGCTTGGAACCTGGCGCCTAGCAACGGCGGGTTCGGTTCCTGCAGTGGCGATCTCGCCATCACAACGTCGTCGTTCAGATGCAGGTACTGAACAAAACGCTGCAACCTGTCCGAACAACGGAGGCGGCGCTTGCGCGCCCAGAGCCGCTCATGTCGGCGCCTCAGCGCATCGTGCGCGCTACGTGGCGAATGTCTCCTACGTAACAGGGCACATCTACGTCGGACCTAAGCGGAGCGCATGGTCCCGATTACGATCGTTTTCTCCTCCAGACGTACCCGGGGCAGCCCACGGCCGGTCATCTGCTCCGGCATTGAGAGGAGCGTCCAATTAAGGGATTATATAGCGAGTGAGCCGCTCGCAAACACGTGCCTGCATTTGCGAGCGAGCCAACTTAAGCATCGAGATCGGTCTGCCGCCTAACGACTTCGCGGGCCGCGCCAGGCGCGGTAGCTAACCGTTGGAGCAACCAGTTGTCCACTGCGAGGGGACCAGAACCACCAAGGACAAGCGCAACAAGACCGGCCAGATAAAGCAGATCAGTTTCATACCCCGGTTGACCAAAGTGCGCTCCGTTCGGAGTTATCGCTTGAAGCTTTATCGACGAGAACCCATACGGTAGATGGACAGTGAAGATAGCGACCAGCAATACGATAGCCATCGGAATGCTGACGATCGGAACGAGTGCCCCCAGCAGGATACAAAATCCTCCGACGATTTCCGTTACGATTGTTATCCAGGCAAACACGTGGGGCATGGGCAGTCCCATCGCATGCAGAATTCCCGTGAAATTATCGCCGCCGCGCAACAACTTTGCAAAGCCATGCGCGGCAAATCCGTACCCGACGATGAGACGCAACGGAAGTGGTGCCCAGCGGCCCACCGAGGAAGAGAGTAGCTGCTGGAATACCACGACGCTTCGACCGATGCCGCTGGCGGCGCTTTTCGTGTTGTCATAGGGCGTTCTTGACTTAGTCATTGCTTCACTTCTCTTTTTCGTGGAATGTTACCGCTGCGCAGGACGTGGGCATGATGCAGTTGCCAATGCGTGAATTCAAAGGATGGTGAGAATGCGCATCGCATCGTGCAGCGAGCGACCGGAGGGAACCATGCACCACGCATGACGCGCTTTCCTTTCAGCTGCCTGCTGGAATGAGAAGAGGCATACCGCCTTAAGCGAACCTTAAGGACGCCCGGTCTGACGAGAGAGAATAGTCCTGGCGCGACGCTGGCCGGTTCTAACGGTGCACGCCAATCATCTGGACACCGCGTCGACGGGACTCCACGTTCCGGAAATCGAGCTCAACCAGTTAGGTCAGCGGTTCCAGAGCGCATGGACCAGCGGTTAAGCGCGAACGTGCCAAGGTCGACACGCAGCCGAATGGCCCTACACCTCCCTCGCGCCAGCGATACGGCGGGGGAACTAACGCCCAAACCAGGCGCAGCGCATTCATTCGTGCATGCGGCGCCGCGGGTCGGCGCGTGTGCCACGCAGCCATGGGTAACGGGCCCCCTTGCGAAGCCACCTTGGGTTACTGATCAGCCCACCCAGTGGCAGATCCAGTCAAGTCAGCACAATCCGCATTGGATATCGCCCGCCAGTGGTACCCGAGGAATAAATAACTGACAGACGTCGGGCTGCACCCAATATTCGCAGCTCGACTTCCCTCGCGGCATCGCGATCAGTTCCGCTCGTGTAAGATAATAGTACTTAGGACAAATCGCATCACGAGATTTCTCGTCGTGCGCCGCTATGGCGATCCAGGTATCGTCAATTCGCTATTTCTGAGAAAGAGCTGCGAGCGCACAACGGTGCGTCCGCGGTGCCTTCTTAACGCTTGATGGAAACTATCTTTTTTTACGGACATCCGATGGGGTGGTCACAGTTTAGCGCCCGGCCTTGCTTCATCAGCGAACCTGTGAACTCTAGCCGCCAGCTTGCCTGCGGACTAGAACCAGTTAGTCATAGGTCATCGAGGTCACTATTCGGCGAATTGCCGGCGCGGCGAACAACACAACCGGAACCATTACGGCCCACGATGTCAGCCAGGACCCGATCCAATTGAGGACAAACGTGCCTTCCTTAATAAGATGACCATTTGCTACACCCGAAGCAATCCCCGCTGTAAGGCCGGACTGGATTACGCCGAACACGAAGTGCTCATGCTTGCGGGAGATCCGTGGCACAAGATGCGTTGTCATGCTGCTGCGGACTTTGATTTCCGATTTGCCTCCAGCCGTCGATCGACGAGAGCTACGACTTCGTCGAGGATCGGATGACTCATGCCCTTCTGTCTCGCGACAAGCTGAACCAGTTTGTCAGCCCGCTCGATGTTAGGAGCACCATTGTTCAACGCACGAGCGGCTGACGCGGGACGCGATAGGCCGTCGGCCGCTGCCGCGTACTTCTCGAAGCTAACCAACTCCTCACGCGCAGCTCCAATACTCACGCACACGTCGAGCACAAATTCGTAGATGGATCGCGAGGCTTCAAGGTCTGAATGGACAGCGTCTCGCGCGCTTCGCATACCGCCTTCAGTAATGCAGCGATAGTTGCCGGCCATCAGCATCGCCCATTTCGCCAGTGGAACAAACTTGGAATCGTAGAACCGCAGCTTCACCGGCAACTCAATCCCGCCTTCCGGCGTATCGAGCCGCGCGTCATCGATCTCCTGCTCCAACTGTCGGAGGATCTCGTTTCCCTTCTCGACATCGAAGCGTGCAACCTTGAAATTGGTCGGCAGCGTGACTTGAAGTACGTTTACCTTCTCGTCGGGTGGCCTTATGGCCTGCGGGTCCGGACTGCAGAGCGTCATGGTCGCCGGATCGAAATCATCCCACACAGCTGGCGCTGTATATGCAGGCTTTAGCTGTTCAGAATTCACTCCCGAAATGCCCCTCATGTAGGGAAGTGGAGGCATGTTCATGATCGACATGCACGGCACACGAGACGTCGCGATCGCTTTCAGAAGTTCTCTAACGCCCGGCGAACCGTATTGTGGCTCCTGCATCGCTAAGCCGATGAGGTCGAATTCTCGCGGATCGATCTCCGCTGTTCCCACCGCTGACACTCGGCCAGGCAACCGCCGCGAATCGAGTTCGACCGGTTCGCTTCGGCCGCGCACCGGAATCCTGACGCGAAACCCTTCGGAATTGATGAGGTCCGCCTCCGCCGGCAGGCAAACCAGTTTAATTGAATGACCGCCGAAGAGGATCTTCGAGGCGAGAAGCGAACCGTACGATGCACCCAGGATAAGAATGTTGTACTTGGACATGGAGAACTTCCTTCTTGATTTGGATATCCTTATCTTGCTGGGTAGATGTTACGCTGGTACCGACGAAAGGATATCGGCGAGCGCCGAGAGTCCATGGACCCGATGATCGGGCGCCACGCCGAGTTCGTCCATTTGCATCCGCAGAGCCTTGAACATCGTCAGCGGCGGCACAAGATCGCTATTCCGGCAGGCTTCCGCCATCGCTTCAGGCGACACTCGCTCAATCCAGACCGTGTTCAGGCCAACCGACTTTGCGCCGATGGCATCCCATGGATTGGAGGAAACGAACATGACCTGCGCGGGCGTGACGCCGAGGCGGCCTTCGATCAGCGAGTAGGCCTCTGGGCTGGGCTTGAATATCCGCTTTGAGTCGATGCTGATGGTTGCGTCGAGGACTGCGTCCAAACCGGTATTGCGAACTAGGGTGTTCAGCATATCCCGGCTGCCATTCGATAGTATGGCGAGCTTGTACTGCTTCAAATCGGTCAGGGTCCGCCTCGCGTCCGGATACGGATCGAGATGCACGTACTTCTCCATGATCCGCTCGAACACGCTGGCATCGTACTTCAGACCGAGGGTTCTTAAGGTGTATGCGAGCGATTCGCGGGTAATGACGGAGAAATCCTCATAGCGACACATCAGGGAGCGTAACCAGGTATATTCAAGCTGCTTGATGCGCCAAATCTGCGTGATCATTTCTCCATAGCCCGGAAATGCCACGTCGGTGATCGAGGCAACCGACTGGATGTCGTAAAGGGTACCGTATGCGTCGAAAACAACTGCTTTGATGGTCACTGGTTAGCTCTCGTTCGGGGGTTGGGTTTCCGGCAACTTCGCACGAAGGGCCATGGGAGGGTCGGCTCACTTCGGTTCTACGCCGGTGTGCACCTGGAACAAGAACGCGTCGAAGCGCTTTTCGTTGTCGAAGTCTCGACCGGCCAATAATGTTCCCAGCACACCACCGAGGAAGCCCAGCGGCAGCGACACGATCGTTGGGTTGACGAGCGGCCAGAACGCATCTGCGCCGCGCATCGCCGGCCCGATCATCGCCAACACGACCGACGATACGAGCCCCAGCGTCATTCCGCCGATCACGCCACCTGTATTGAATCGCCGCCAGAAGAGCGATAGCACCAACACTGGAAAGTTGGCGCTCGCCGCTATGCAGATCGCCAGAATGACCAGCACTGCAACGTTGACGCCCTGGGCGAGAATGCCGAGTGCGATCGCAAGCACCCCGATCAGAACGGCGCTCGTGCGCGCGATCCAAACTTCCTGCTTGCCTTCTACGCCGCCATGCTTGATCCAGTTGACGTAAAAGTCATGCGCTATCGTGCTCGATGTCGAGAGCGTTAAAGCCGAAACCACTGCCAGGATAGTCGCCACGGCGACCGCGGCGACGAAGCCAAGCATGAGATCCCCGCCGAAGCTTCCTTCGCCTCCGCCGAGATGCTGGGCAAGCAGGGGAAGCGCGAGATTGCCACCCTTTTCTGCGGCGCGAATGGTCTCCTGACCGAGGAAATCCGCAGCTGCCAAACCGAAAATGGTCGTGCAGGCGAAGAACACTCCGGCGAGAAACATTACCCAGACCACAGAACGCCGCGCCGCCTTGGCGTCCGGCACCGTGTAGAAGCGCGTCATGACGTGGGGCAATCCTGCGAGGCCGAGTACATAACCCAACCCGAGGGAGATCTGGTCGAACGGGTTCTTCAGATAATTTCCGGGCAGCAAATAGCTCGCCGTGTATTTCTTCTCGGCTTGCTCGAAGAGTGTCAGCGGATTGAACTTCACCATGGAGAGGATCATCACTAGGATGATGGCCCCGGCGCTCATCATGAGAACCGCTTTGACGATCTGGACCCATGTTGTCGCCAGCATGCCGCCGAACGCGACATAGACGATCATGCTGATCCCGACGAAGATCACGGCCCAATCATACGAGATGCCTGTGAGCAGCCGGACAAGAACTCCCGCGCCTGCCATCTGCGGCATCAGATACGCGAAGTTTACGACGATCGTTCCTACTATGACGGCGAGAAGCGAAGTTCTGGTTTGCATTCGGCTACGGACAATGTCGCCGAGCGTATACTTGCCCGTGTTGCGCATCGGCTCGGCAATAAGAAAAAGCACGGTGCAGAACGCGACGAGGGGACCGAGGGCATAGAACGCTCCGTCCATTCCGTAGAGCGCGGTAAGTCCGCTGAAGCCCAAGAACGCCGCGGCGCTGCACCAGTCGCCAGCCAAGGCAAAGCCGTTCTGGGCCGCCGTAAGTCCGCTGTCGGCCGCATAGAAATCACTGGTCGTCGCCGTTTGCTTGGCAGCCCAATAGGTAATCCCGATAGTGATCAGCAGTATAAAGGCGAAAATTCCTAGGGTGATGCTCATCTGACCAACTCCCCTTCTCGGGAAGCGGCAGCGGCGCGCGCTGCCAGCGGATCGAATCTATTTCGCGCGATAGAGCCGTAGGCTATCGCAAGCCCCCATGACAGCACGTAATTGAAAGCGATCAGGACGAAGCCAAGGTTGACGGAGCCGACGACCTTCGTTCCGACGAAATCCTTCGCGAACGCAGCAAGAACGGTGAGCCCGATGTAACACGTCATGAACATGACCGTCATGGGGATGAGATATCGGAGTTTCTCGCCTACCAAGAGCCTTATGGAGGCGTGTGCAGCCTCACGAGACGTCCCAGTGTGGTCCATAGTCCTCCCTCCCCTTATGTCTTGTCGCGTCTCAAGGCGCGCTCTTTCCGTTCTCGCATTCGGTGCGGGTTCACCCGGTTGAAGCGACTAGACCGGGCGAAGCATCTTTACGGGATCGGCCTTAAGTGACAAATGAATAATCACGATGATGAATATCGCAATTTACGATTATGGAGCCGGCTCGTGAACTTCGACATCGATTGTCTTCGTTCGTACGTTGTTGTTGCGGACAGCATGAGTTTCTCGCGGGCCGCGGACAGCGTCGGCCGCTCGCAATCGACCGTGAGTCAGCAGATAGCGAAGCTCGAAGCTCAGGTGGGCAAAGGGCTGTTGGTTCGCAGAAAGGGCCGCGTAATCGAGCTGACCTCGGAAGGCGGCAAGCTGCTACAATTCGCAAGGCGCATCCTGCAGCTCAACGATGAAGCCTATGCGTCGATGTCCGACGATATGCTGACGGGCTTCGTGCGGCTCGGGGTACCCTACGATTTCTTTGGCCGGAACTTCGCCACGTGGCTTGCGCATTTCAAGAATAGGCACCCAATGGTCGGGTTGGAGATAGAGGCTAACCAATCAGAAAACCTAATGAAGCGCAGTGCGCGCGGCGAGTTCGATTTGGCGTTCTTCAAGCAAGAGACCGGGGCCAAAAACGGAGTCGTTGCGCTGCGCGAACAACTTGTTTGGGCGAGCGGGCCCAACTATTCGCCTGACGCGCTAAACTCCATACCCCTTATCGTATTTCCGGAGGGCTGCGCGTATCGGCGATTCGCGGTCGCTGCGCTGAAGGAATGCGGCCGACCGTGGCATCTCAGTTTTGTCAGCCCGAGCTTCGAGTGCCTTAAATCGGCTGCAGTGGAAGGCCTCGGTATCACAGTACTTGCACGCGCTTTGGTGACTCCCCCTTTGCGCGTGGTTCGTCATGGACTGAGACTACCACATCTACCGAGTGTAGAACTCGTCTACTCGCACGGGCGGCGCAGCAATTCGCGCGTGGTCAGCGAACTCGCGAACTATTTGGCGGACAGCCTCGCCGACTCAACGCCAGTCAGCGCGATCGGCTCAGCCTAAACCTTGCGCCCATGCCGCCCTTGAGCCCGACTGAATTTTCTGCGAGCAAGCCGAAACCGCGTTCTCGTTTAGCTCTCATTTTCCGGGCTATTGTCGCGAGCGTTACGACCACGACTGTTGTTACGTATTTTTCAAGAGCATACGGCCGATTAAGGCGGACGCTTAGCGTCCCTTCTCAGCTAAGTGGCGGCCACCGGCCAGCGGCCGGACCGCAGATAAGTGGCGGCGGTCGAAATCGATCACTGGTGGCTTGGCTCCGTTCGCCCTCACCTGCCCCGGCAACCCTTCGGAGTTCAACCGCGTTTCGCGCGGCGAGGATAGCAGCCGAGAAGTCGCGAGAAAGTCTGATCGCCGTCGCCCAACGAATGCCGGAGCTTGAGCCGGTTACGATCGCTACTTGCCTTTTCGCGTTGTGATTTGATTGTACGGTTCGGACCACCGCTCTAGGCGTGAACCACGACCATCTTCCCCTTGGCCTCGTTTGCCTCCATCACGCGATGCGCCTCGCGGATATCTTCGAAACGGAAGATTCTGGTGGGCTTCACGTCCAGCCGACCGGCCGCGGCGTCCGCGGCAATTCTCTGGAGAGGCACATCCGAGAGCGGGAAGCCTGGGGTGCCGAACACGAAGCTTCCGAAGAAAGTCAGATAAACGCCGCTCGCCATCTGCAGCAGCGGGTTGAAATCGGGGATGGGATCGAGACCACCTAGCCAGCCGGCCAAACAGGACCGGCCGCCACGACGAAGCATGGCGAGGGAGTCGAGCATGACCGTGTTGCCCACTAGGTCGAGCACCGCATCTATCTCCTTCGCCTGCGGGATTTGCTTCGACAAGTCACGTCGCTCGATTTCGCAGCGCTCAGCCCCGAGCTCCTCAAGCATGGCGAAGCGATCGCGGCTACGGGTCGTTGCGATCACCCGGGCTCCTGCATTGACAGCCATCTTGAGCGCGGCCTGACCGAATGAGGAGGTCGCACCACGAATCACGAGTAGATGACCTTCTTGGATCTCCAGATTGCGAAACAGGCATGTCCACGCGGTCGCGTAGGTTTCAGGGATTGCCGCGAGCTCGGCCCAGGGCAAGTCCGACTCGATCAGCGCAACATTCGACACGGGTGCGCGGGTAAATTCGGCGTAGCTGCCGTTGATCGTACGTCCGAGTCCACCCATCAGCGCAGCTACCTTGGCGCCAATCGGAAACTCGCCACCGGGACAGGATTTGACGAGGCCGACGCACTCGATGCCGCTGACCGGAGCGGCCTCTGCCCACTCGCCCCGGCGCATATGCATCTCGGCATGATTGATGCCGAACGCCTTTATTTGGATAACGGCATATCCTGCCTTCGGCTCAGGCTCCGGGATCTCCTTGATCACTAGGCTGTCGAAGCCTCCAAATTTTTCGAGAACGATTGCACGCATCAGACCACTCGCTGGAACGGATGACTTGAGATCCGCAAACTTGCGGTTACCCATCGATTCACTTCAGGCGCAGAAGAAACTCGCGTATCGCTGCCGCGATCTCGTCGCAGTGCGTCTCAAGTGCAAAATGGCCAGTATCGAAGAAACGGACTTCCGCGCCCGGAATGTCACGCTTGAACGCCTCCGCGCCCATTGGCAGAAAGAAGGGATCGTTCTTGCCCCACACTGCCAGGAAGGGCGGCTTGTGCTTGCGGAAATATTCCTGAAAGACCGGGTAAAGCGCGACGTTGCTCTTGTAATCGCCAAACAGATCCAGCTGCACCTCGTCGGCACCGGAGCGGGCCAAATAGAAGTTGTCGAGTGAGTAGCCGTCTGGAGACACACGGGCCGTCTCGGACACACCGTGAGTGTATTGCCAAATCGTCGTCTTGGGGGCGAGGAAGGATCGGAGCGCGTTCCGATTGGCCTCAGAGGGCCGTTGCCAATAGGCACGAATCGGATTCCACCCATCGCTGAGCCCCTCCTCATAAGCATTGCCGTTCTGCGAGATGATTGCAGTGATGCGCTCAGGGTGTCGAGCAGCGAGTCGAAAGCCGGTCGGGGCACCGTAGTCGAAGACGTAAAGCGCAAAGCGAGCGAGCCCGATGATTTCGGTGAAACGTCCGATGACTTCCGCGAGTTGATCGAAAGTGTAGGAAAACTTGTCGCGAGAAGGCATTTCGGACTGACCGAATCCAGGTAGGTCTGGTGCTACGACACGAAACTGATCCGACAATGCTGGAATGAGCTCACGGAACATGTGGCCCGCAGATGGAAACCCGTGCAGTAGCAGCAGAGCGGGCGCATCGGCCCGCCCTGCCTCGCGGTAGAAGACCTCGAGTCCGTTCACATCAGCGTTCCGGTAATGAACCTTAGTCATGAGCGGCTCTCCTCAGGGCCAGTCGAAAACCCATCACAGATCTGACCTGACTACTTTCGTGGGCCAACTCGATTTGGTTACAGGCTCGCAAAAAAGTTATTCGGTTGCGGCAACGCGGGAGGACGTGCCAAAAGCGCCGGCCGCAACACCTTGCGCAAGTTCCGCAGCGATTGAAGCTTGGATCGGCTCCGGGGGCTGAAGAGTGCCCTTCTCCAAGAAGACTGCGCCCTGACTACATTCTGGCGCCAGGTATTTGCACAGCTAAGAACCAAGGGCGACATCCGAGTGATGTTGAAACTAAGCTTTGCGGCTGCTGGCCAGCACGGAGTTTGCCTGAGCCAAATTCTCGACGACGACATTCCTTCTTCACCACCTTGGCGGGCCGTCTCACCGCTCGAATCGAGGTCCCTCTCGCAGCGGTCTCGAATCTTCTTAATTTCCTTAAGAACTAGACTGCGACCCTGTAACCAAACCTGGAGGATCCACGAATATAATCATGTCGGATTGCACCAGCGAAGCTACATGCAGACCGAGTGGTGCCG
The DNA here is from genome assembly GCF_036924575.1 of Bradyrhizobium sp. AZCC 1577. Classification (NCBI taxonomy): domain Bacteria; kingdom Pseudomonadati; phylum Pseudomonadota; class Alphaproteobacteria; order Hyphomicrobiales; family Nitrobacteraceae; genus Bradyrhizobium; species Bradyrhizobium sp. AZCC 1577. The sequence continues at coordinate 1,983,839 of NZ_JAZHRQ010000001.1, read as the reverse complement.
GAGGCGAGGAACTCGGACGTCGCCGGTCTCGATGCTCGAATTTATAGGAGAGAGCAGTGGGATTATCCTGGCAACAAGGTCCGCTCTCAACGGGAGCAATCGGCCGGTTCCTCGTGCCCGAGCCGCTGCCCAAGAGATGGTTGTACGTCGAACGGTTGCGCCGGCGCATGCGCGTGCGCTTCGGAGGAATGTGGATCGCCGATAGCGAGCATGCCATGTTGCTGTTCGAACCGGGTCGTTATCCGGTAGCCTATTTCCCGGAGAGCGACGTGTCTCCACACGTCCTGGAACCCTCCGAGCATGCGACCCAACATCCCGACTTCGGACTAACGTCCTGGTACACGGTCCGGGCGGGCGAGCAACATATCGCCCCGCGAGGCGCGTGGCAGCACACGAATCTGCCGGCCCACGCAAGCGAACTGCAGGCGCGGGTCGCGTTTGCCTGGCGGGCCATGGACGCCTTCTACGAGGAGGACGAACGAGTCCTGGGTCATGCCGCCGACCCGTACCACCGAATCGACATTCGCCAAGCCTCCCGTCACCTCGTGGTCCGTCATCGCGAGCGGATCATCGCCGACACCAAGCGGCCGGTGGTCCTCTATGAGTCCGGCTTCGCGCCGCGCTGGTACGTTCCACGCGCGGACATCGACGAGTCCGCCCTCACTCCCGTGAAACTCCAGACCTTCTGTCCCTACAAAGGGCTCTGCGGCTATTACTCCATCGATGACGCACGCCAAGCGGCATGGTCGTACCCTGACGCCTATCCGGAGGTCCGCCGCATCTCCAACCTGGTGTCGTTCGAGCCGGACATCGTCACGGTGCATCTCGACGGCACCCAGCTTCACCTCGAGCCGGGCCAGACGGTTGTTCCGCACGGCCCCGATCGCAACCTCGACATCGCCGAACTGGAGCGAGCACCCAGTGGCGGGCCCGCAGCGGCTGCGAGCGGCTAGAGCTTCCGGTCCTCCATCAAAGCGGAGCGGGACATGGCGCGACTGCTATCGGTGAACGTCGGACTTCCGCGCGATATCGAGTGGAAGGGTCGCACGGTGTACACCGGGATCTGGAAAACTCCGGTGCTTGGCCGCTGTTGGGTCGGTCGGCTGAATTTGCACGGAGACGGTCAAGGCGACCTGGGCGGCCACGGGGGTGAGCAGCGAGCCGCCTTCGTCTACCAGATCGAATCGTATCACTATTGGCAGGAGCGGCTGAAGCGGACCGACTTCGTCCACGGACAATTCGGCGAGAATTTCACGGTCGAAGGATTGCCCGACGATGCCGTTTGCCTCGGCGACCGCTACCAAATCGGCGGCGCAATGTTCGAGGTCACTCAACCTCGCGTGACCTGCTACCGCGTTGGCATTCGGATGAACGAGCCGCGGATGCCAGCATTGCTGACATCGAGCGGACGTCCGGGGTTCTATTTCCGCGTCCTGCAGGAAGGCGAAGTGGGCGCAGGTGACGAAATCGTCAAGGTCGGCGAAGCGAACGAGCGAATGACTGTTGCAGAGATTAACGCGCTTCTCTATTCGCCCGATCATGCGCGCGACCGATTGGAGCGCGCCTTGCGGATCGACGCGCTTTCGCCCGGGTGGCGCGCATCGTTTGAGGCGTTATTGCAGAGCCAAACGACTGCCGCGGCAGGCGGCAATGCAGGGCTCGCGCCGGCAGCGGCCGCGCATCCAAGTGCACCGGGATTTCAGCCGCTCGCGGTGGCTGCGATCGATCAGGAGTCCGAGGATGTCCTCTCCCTGTTGATGCGGCATCCGGACGATCAGCCGCTGACACCGGCTCTGCCCGGTCAATATGTCGTCTTGCGCCTTCCACAGAACGGCGGCCCACCACTCTTTCGCAGTTACTCGCTTTCGGGTCCCGTCTCGACAGAGCGTTATCGGATCAGCGTGAAGATCGAGCCGAACGGAGTTGCTGGAAGTTATCTGCGGGACCATGTCCGGGTGGGCGACGTTCTCGACGTCAGCTCCCCGCGCGGAAGCTTCATCCTACAATCTGGGCAGCGGCCCCTGGTTTTGCTCAGCGCTGGAATCGGAGCGACGCCTGTTCTGTCAATGCTGTACGCACTGGCGGCGGCCCGCTCAACACGGCAGGTCTTGTGGCTGCATGCGGCTCGGGACGGGCAGCATCATCCGTTTGCCACCGAAGTCCATCGCCTCATGCCCGCGCTTCCCCACGGCCGCAGCTATGTTTGTTACAGCAGGCCAGGCTCGCGCGACAAGGTGGGCGAGGATTTCGACGCGACTGGGCATCTGTCGCGATCGGTCTTCGACGAGGTCGGCATTCCGCCAGAGGCGGAGGTCTACCTGTGCGGACCAACACGGTTCATGGCGGACATGAAGGAGGCGCTCGCGGCCTCGGGCGTGGCGTCCGAGCGGACTCATGTCGAACTCTTCAACGGCAGCGAGTCGATGACTCCCGGTGTCGTCGGTGCAGCGATGCGAGCTCCGCATCTACCCAAGGATGACGCAAACACCGGTCCGCTGGTGTCGTTCGCACGAAGTGGTATCGCCGCACACTGGAAGGCGTCAGCCTACCAGAGCATCTTGGAGCTGGCCGAGGCGTGCGATGTCCCGGTCCGTTGGTCGTGCCGGACCGGTGTTTGTCACAACTGTGAGAGCGGCTTGGTTTCGGGTGCGGTTATCTACGGACCTGAGCCACTCGAGAAGCCTGCCGACGGAAACCTTCTCATTTGCTGCTCACAACCAACTCGCAACGTCGTCATCGATTTGTGAACCGCCAAGGGCGGCGCATTTCAGGCCGAAGACGGAGGCGCGGCGCAATGAACACAAGCTGCACAGCGGTCGTGAAGTTCTCACTTGAGGTGATCACATTGCCGGTGAGCGATGTCGATCGAGCGCTTCGGTTCTATGCCGATCAGGTTGGCTTCACACTCGACGTCGACTATTCGCCGAACGACGCGTTCCGCGTCGTGCAGCTCACTCCCCCGGGCTCCGGCTGCTCGGTACAGATCGGTAGGGGGCTCACCAACGCTCCAGCCGGATCACTTCGCAACGTCTATCTCGTTGTCACCGACCTTCAGGATGCGCGGAGGCGCCTGCTCGAGCGTGGGGTCGAAGTCGGTGAGATCCGGCACAAGGTACCCATTGGTACCTGGGACGGAGCCTTCGCACCGGGGCTCGATCCCGCGCGCAGCGACTACGCCAGCTTCGCCGAATTCTCGGACCCGGATGGTAACAGCTGGGTGCTACAGGAACGGGGTTACCGCAATGTCTGATCTATGTTGAGGTTCGGCCTCAAGCATCGTAGCGATGCTCAAGCTTTCGGTCGCGGCGTCCTTTCGCTCAACGAGATGGATCACGGTCGCCCCTGTGGCGCGTGGCGAAGTAGCGCAAGGCTGCTCTGGAAGAGCGTCGCACCGGCAGTTCGAGCATGCCTTAACCTCCGAGCGGCGCGAGCGGTTCGCCGAGGGCAAGCCTTTGTCGCCCACCGGTCGCGCCTTCGGTCCGCAGTTTGGGTCGAGGAACAGGAGCGTGCTAGGCGATTGGTGGTCCCGCAACATCTGCTGGCGATCGGTCGCCTCGGTCTACATCCGAATGACCGTGACTTGATATGACGGTGCCCACCTCTGGACGAAGATAGATGATTAGGCAGACACAAATCAGGACCATGCCGCCGATCGGATATTCAAGCGCTACAATGGCAGCCGACGCAAAGAGCCCGAGCGTTATGAATGAGCGCACGCGCATCGTCTTCCGGGCATCGGCCGGCACTTCCTCCCTTTGAGGCCGGTCGATGGCCTCCATGCACAAGAGCACGTACGTTGCGTTCACCAATACGAGGACGCCTGCGTAGAATGAAACAGGAATTGCAGCAAGCTCGGTTTGCGCGATCCAGGCAGTTGAGAACGGCATAAGCGAGACCGAGAATAAATGGGCGAAATTTACCCAAATCAGGCGACCTGTCGCAATCTGCGCGTAGCGCAACAGATGGTGATGATTGATCCAAACGATCGCGATGAAGAAATAGCTCACTGCGTAACTCACCGCACTTGGCCACAATGAAATAAGAGCGTTCAGTGTCCAATCGTGAGGCGCTCTCAATTCAAGCACAAGAATCGTAATGATGACCGCAAACACCGCGTCTGAAAACGCGTTCAGCCGGTCCGGCTTCGGCTCTCGCGCAATCATCTCTTTCTTCTCTGTGTAGCTTCATTCTCGGCTTCGAACCTAGCGAACGCCAGGGGGCCCATTGGTCCGTAAGCGGGTTATAGTCGCCCTTCCGGTAAACGAACGGGAAGGAGAGCCTGAAAGGTACGAGCCGCGCAAACGCAACAGGCGATGACAGCGTCATCCCAGTGCGGCACCGTTTCCGTAGCCTCGCATTCCGCGACGGCGAGAGCATCGTCGAAAATCGGCGCGCCAGTCAGTATGCTTGTGCATCGGAAGTCGGTATATCGAGCCGCCTCTTCGAGACCATTTCTCCAGAGAATCGATCAGCGCGCTTCTCGACGTTCAGTAAGACGATGGAGTTCATGCGATCTCTCTCGGGTCGGGGATTTCTCTCGTAGATCGCCTGTCACGGCGCCGACAACGCGGATCCTTGTTTCGCCAGAATTAGAGAGAAGAATTCGTCCTGATCGGTCCACTCTGCAATCGGGGTCCAGCCGCCGGCCCGCAGGAGCACGAATGCATCTCTCAAACCGTATTTGAGGCTATTCTCGGTATGGATTGTCTCGCCCTTAGCAATAGAGAAAGCCCAGCCATCGATTTCAAATTGGACGTCTCGAGAGGCTTCGAGATGCATTTCGATGCGCACCTCGGCATCATTCCACCGCACTACATGACGAAAGCCGTCCACAGGCAAAGAACCGCCAAGCTCTCGGTTGATTCGATGCAAGAGATTGAGGTTGAATGCCGCCGTTATGCCCTTTGGATCGTCGTAGGCAAGCAGGAGAATCTCTTGGTCTTTGACGCGATCGATGCCGATCAGGAGCATCGATCCGGCACCCAAGTTGGTTGACATCACCCGAAGCAAGTCGACTGCAGCAGGCACCACTAGGTTTCCGATTGTCGATCCCGGGAAGAAGCCGAGCCGCGGCGCACCATTAATGGCGTCGGGCAGAGCAAATCCGCGCGTGAAGTCGGCTATCAACGGATATATCGGTAATCTAGGGAATTTGTCCGATAGGGCCGCCGCCGAATCTGTGAGAAACTCTCCGGAAATATCTATCGGAACATAGGCAACGGGGCTTACCTGGGACAGCAAGATCGGAGTCTTGGCGGAGGAGCCCGATCCAAACTCTACAACTGCACGGTTTGGCCCGGTTAGTGCAGCGATCTCGTCTATGGCAGAGCTCAGGATCGAGCGCTCGACGCGGGTTGGATAGTACTCAGGTAGAGTAGTGATCGCCTCGAAGAGTGCAGAGCCACGGGGATCGTAGAGCCATCGGGCAGGTATTGCTCGCGGTTCAGCACTGAGCCCTTGGAGCACGTCGTGCCTGAACGCTGGGTCGACATCCTGAATGCGCAACCGTCTGTTATTCTGGCAACGAAGCATTACTTGTCCCGCAATGTTTCTGTTTGATCGACTGTCGGTCGTCGCACGTTTTTTTCCTCGGTTGAGGATGGTCCAGATTGTTCAAATCATGCCAGTGGCGTTTTGGCGCATTAACGGAGATTTTTGCCGCAACGACGTCGCAGGAGACCAATGCAGCCAGTCTCTTTAACCCTCGATGGAGGTTGACTTTGACGAGCGCTGCGGATTGCCCAGTTGCACCAGATGCACTTGCGATACTCAGACCCTTCAGCTTCACGAGACGAATTACGCTGGCCTGCGCGGGTTTCAGCTGGCCAAGCAGATCGTCCACCGCGGCAGCGCTGATCGCGCTTCCACCGTGATCCGCGATCGGTATATCGTCGTCGAGCGGTACTGCGGCGAATCGAGACGCATCGCGAATGCGATCGATCCACTTATAACGTGCAATCGCCATGACCCACGCACCGAACGATCTCGGCGGTGCGTATGTGTGTCGTTTGGCATGGATCGCGAGAAGAGCATCTTGCCGCGCATCTTCAGACGCGGGGTGCGGAAGTCGCCGCGCGTAGTAGCGACGCAGCCATACGTCTAACTCTCTGAGCAGATGCTCGTAGGCTTGGCAATCACCGCCTTGCGCAGCTGCCATCAGCCGACCCCATCGCCTGAAGCGCCTATCCGAGTTTTCGGCCTGCGAAGCTGTTTTCGTCTTTTTCGGCGGCTCAACTAGGAAACCAGGTGACAAGGAGCTTTGTGCAGGTCTGCTAAGACATTGCGGCGGGGAGGCTCTCGAGGAAACGATGATCGGATCAGGCAGGGCGTTCATTTGGACAGGCTCCTCTTGACGCATTCAAGAAGGGCATTGGCATCGAACGGCTTTCTGAAAAGACACTGGGCGCCGACTGAGATAGCTTCGTCGTCCAAATGCTTTTCAGAGAGCGCCGTGATGAGGATGACTGGTGTCAGGATGCTTTGTTCGCGCAGCTTTCGTGTGAGGGTAAGACCATCCATCCCGAGCATATTGATGTCAGCGATAATACAGTCTGAACTGGATGGTGTGGGTGAACTCAGAAATGCCTCTGCTGACGCAAAGGGTTCGGCGCGATAGCCGATGGAGCGCATGAGATCCACGATGGATGAGCAGAGCGCTTCGTCATCGTCTATGATTGCGACGAGAGTGCTTGTCACCGAATGCAACCTTTTTTGCTGGATAGCAGCAGACAGGGCAGCATGCGTTTACGCATGCGTCATCACAATCTCTCGGTTGTGATGGATAAGCCCATACCTTGGTATGTGTCGGTGGAGCGGCGGTCAGCCTGGCTATTGACCGAGTCGGCGAGACTGCTCGACTGCTTCACCTCTGGATGTCGAGGGCACCGGCTATCCTAGTGAGCAACGCCACGGATTTGCATCCCATTTTTCGCATTACGCTACCGCGATGCATCTTGACGGTGACTTCGCTAATTGAAAGTTCGTTCGCAATGTGCTTGTTCATCAGGCCAGACGCCACGAGTGCCATCACCTGCCGCTCTCGAACGGTCAGAAGTGCAAACCGCTCCCGCAGTTGATCGGTCTGCGCGCTTTCTCGGCGTCGGTCTTGGTCCAGTCGAACCGCTGCACCGACGGCATCAATCAAATCCTGATCCCTTATGGGTTTGGTGAGGAAGTCGACCGCGCCTGCCTTCATACCCTTGACGGACATCGGAATGTCGCCAAAGCCGGTCATCAAAATCATTGGTACCCGGATATTGGCGCGTGTGAGATAGTCCTGTAGCTCCAAGCCGCTGGTGCCGGGTAACCGAACGTCGACTAGCAGGCATGCAGGCGCATCAGGCAGCTCGGCGCCGAGAAACTCCGAGGCAGATCCGTGGAGCGTTACCTGGTAACCCATGGACCGGAGGAGGTCCCCAATTGACTCGCGAACGGCCTTCTCATCGTCAACGACGTGAACAAAACCCGGCAGTGATGCGCTCAGTGGTTTGCCGATATCGGGGCCGATTGACGAAGCGGGAGAGTGAACGTGAATCTCGCTCCATTCGGTGTGTTTTCCTCCACCCATAGTCGTCCTCCGTGGACAGCGATGATTTTGCGGCAGATGGACAAGCCAAGACCCAGACCGTCACGCTTCGTCGTGTAAAGCGCATCGAAAAGCCGATCCCTGCTCGCGGAGGCAATCCCGACGCCCGTGTCCGCGATAACAACAGCGACACCTTCATAGCTAACGTTTGTGGAAAGGCTTAGAACGCGGGGCTTTCCGGTCACACTGGCCATTGCGTCAATGGCGTTGCGCACGAGATTGAGGACGACCTGCTGAAGCTGTACTCGATCGCCTTCGATTGTCGGTATCGACCTGTCGAGAGCCGTGCTGAGGGTGACACCAGCACGCTCCAGATCCCTCTTCAAGAGAAGAAGAATCTCTTCGATGGCATCGTTGATCTGAACATCGGTGAACCGAAGCTGCGCGCCGCGTACCAAGCTTCTAAGGCCGTCGACGACATTGCTCGCCCGACGTCCCTGCTCGATGACGCGCTGCGCGGATTTGCGGGCTTCAGAGGCCTCAACAGGGCTTCGCTCGAGCCACCGGTGGCAGGCTTCCGCGCTCATAATGACTCCGGTCAACGGCTGATTGATTTCATGAATAATAGAGCCTGCAAGCTCACCCAGTGATGCCAGGCGTACGGCACGCGCAAGTTCTGCGCGCGCGTCCATCAGTGCTTGTTCCGCAGCCTTTCGGTCCGTGATATCGGAAATGATTCCTTCCAATTCGATATCACCGGTTGGACCGACGTCGAATTGTCCTACAGCAACAACGTGCAGCGTCGTGCCGTCTCGGTGGACGACCCGATACTCGTGGTTAAATGGAGACTTGGTACTTACGACCTCCGCGAGCGCCTCCTCCAGAGCAGGAAAGTCATCAGGGTGGACGCGGCTCTTGAATACCTCGAACGGCACAGGATTTATGTCAAAATCAATATCGAACAAGCGGTAGCATTCGCGCGATGCCCGTGAGAGCAGAGTCCGCGTGTTCCATCGGTAGCTGCCCATGCGGCCGATTTGCTGACCTTTGACCATCCACAGATTGGTCTCACGAAGCGCCTCGAAAAGCTGCACCGATTCAAACGAAACGGCAGCTTGCGAGGCCAGCATCGAAATTACAGACACATATCTTGGCGCAAACGTCTCCTTGCGTTCTGATTCGAGGTACAGGACACCGACCGTTTGGTCTCGATGAATCAGAGGTAAGCACAGCTGTGCTATCCGCCCTCGACGGCACTCGGCGGAGTCGATCAGTGCGGATCCTTCCCAGCCATCGTCCTTGAGGACGATTTCTCGGCGTGTAAACACCCTTTCACTGAGGTCTGCTGGCAACCGGAATTCGCTTGCCGGAGGTTCTGAGACGAAAAACTTTGCCCTCTCGCGAGGAAAGCTCGCATCAGCTTTGGTGAGTAGTTCGCCGCTTTCGCTCAGCACGACAGCGCCTCGGCCGGCATCCGAATAGCCGAGCGCGGCTTTGAGAAGAGCCTTAGCCAAGCCTTCGTAGCTGGTCTCTTTCGAGATTGCCTGAAACGCTTTGGCTATCAGCTCCAATTCTGATGTTTCTACCGCAAGCCTCATCGCGCGACGCTCTTACTAACGGCAGCGACAAAATACTTATTTGGTAGTCGCTATTTCCAAACTCTATTGCTCCGCTAGGCTCGTGCCCGGGGACGCCGAGCCAGCCGAGTAACGAACTTGATCAAGTCTCCACGGTAATAGAGCTTCTCGTAATCGATCGGTCTCAGCCCTTCGGTATACGAAGTGCGCTCGATGAGAAAGATGGCACAACCGACCGCTGTGCCCAGCGCGCTGGCAACCTGCTCCTCAGCCGTTACCGCCTCCAGCTGGTATTCGGCATTAATCAAAGGGATACCGTACTTGCCCTCGAGCAAGGCAAAGATTGGTTCGGCTTCCAAGTCGTTCTTGACGATCTTCTTTCCGATCTCCAGCGGCAGATACGTTTCATCAAATGACATAGCCACGCCGTCGGCGATCCGGACGCGCTTGATCCGATAAACTTTAGTACCGGGCGCAAGGCCGAGGTGCTGCGCGACTGTATTGTCAGCAGCGACGGGCCGCTTGTCGAGGAGACGAGCCGTCGGCTTGCGGCCGAGCGCGACCATATCCTCTACGAAGCCGCTCAGCTCTGTAAGCTCTTGTCTAATTTTGGGGTCGCTGACGAAAGTACCAATACCACGTCGGATTTCGACCAGCCCACGAGCCATAAGGTGCTCCACGGCTTTCCGCACTGTCGCCCGGCTGACGCCGAACCGATCAATCAGGCCCTCCTCCGAGGGAAGCTGCGTGCCAGGCGTCAAGGAGCCGGCAGCGATGTCGGAGGCCAGCGCCGAAGCGACTTGCGCGTAGAGAGGCATACCGTCCATGCCAAAGCTCATTCGGACATCATGATGTCCGGACGTCATTTGTCAAGGGGTCATGACGTCCGGACGTCCTGATCTGGAGGGGCGCCGATCTGCGCCCGCCTTGTTCTCGACAGCGTGACTGTAACGGGGCTGATCGACAGGATGGAGGCCGGGGGCTTACTGCAACGGCGGGCCGATCCGGGCGGCGACCGCCGGACGAGCCGGGTTTACCCAACTAAGAAGGGCGCGCAGCTCGAAGCTCCTCTCGATGCGGCCATGGACCGGGTGAACAGGCAGTTCGTGAACGCGCTGGGCAGGGATCGATCGGCGAATCTGTGGCGGGACCTGGAAACGATTGGCGGCATATCGGCCGCGGAATCGAAAGTCCACCGCAAGCCGTCCCGGCTTTTCGAAATCCAGTTAACGGTGTGGATCCAAGGTGGTCCGCTCGTGACGCGAAGCTTAGGTGCGTCATTTGATTGTCAGGGGCAAACCGCGGATCTCATTGCGTCGCAGTTTTGGAACGCTGTACGGAGTTGGTGTCCTTCTTGCGCCATTGGGCCGGCGTAATTCCCATGTGGCTTTTGAACGCCCGCTGGAAAGCCGCTTCGGATTGATAGCCGACTGCCTGCGCCGCCGCTCCGGTCGACATGTTGGGTTTCTTCAGTTCATTCGCCGCGATAGTCATGCGGATATCGGTCAGCAGCTCGCTGGCCGAGCGCCCGAGGCTCTGCTGAAATTGGCGCGCCAGCGTCGCGCGCGACATGTTACAGAATCGTGCAAGCTCCGGCAACGACCACTGCCGCGCCGGCTCGTTGAACAGCGCCGCCAGCGCCGGCGCCAGGCGCGGGTGGCCGGCGAGGGCAAGCAGCCCGGTTGGCGTCGCCGCCGTTTCGCTCGCCAGCCGCAGCACCAGCGCGAACATCGCTGTCGACAGCGCATTCAGCATGGCGCGTCCGCCGAGGTGATCGGGCTCGGACTCGCAGCGCATCAGCGCAATCAGCCCGGTTAGTTGCGAAGCGGTATTGGGGCGCGCGGCATCGCTGGCGGGATCGCCGGCACGCACCACGACGAGCGGCGGCAGGTAGTTGCGCAACAGGCGATCGTGCGGCGGCGCGATGGCGAAGTGACCGCACAGCAGGTCAAGCCGCTCGCCCGTGCCGGCGTTCTCGCTGATCGCCAGATTTCGTACCTCGTTATTGCGCGCCGGAAGGGGTGGCGTACCGCTGCCGTCATGAATCACGTGACGCGGATTGCCGGGCAACAGCAGGATGTCGCCAGCCGTGAGCTGCAGCGGCCGGCCGCCGGCAGGATTTTCGAGCACCGCCGAGCCGCCGACCACCGCGTGGTAAGGGATTTCGTTCGGCTGGCCGGGGCCCTGATCGATGCGCCATGGCGCGCCATAGTTGCAGCGCAGATCAAGTCGCCCCCGCACGGTGACCATCTCGAATAGCTGACTGAGCCAATCGGAAGCGGCCATTCTCTCTCCCTCCGGGCCTTCTGAGACGATTGGGCATAATAGTGATCTCTTAAGGTATTAAAAGTCTCAAATCGCCGGCGTACATCCGCTCCCGCAAGTTGCTCAACGCCAACCCAACGGAGTGTTCCATGTCACGCCTTTCCGTCCCACAGATCGAAAATGCCACCGGCGCCACCGCAGAGGTCTACGCCCAACTCAAGAAGTCCATTGGTAGTGTCCCGAACACGTTCGCGGCGATCGGCGCCCATGGACCGGCCGCGCTCAAGGCGATCCTTGCGGCCGATGCCGTGCTCGCCTCTAGCTCGCTGTCCAGGCGCGACCAGGAAACCATCAAGCTCGTCATCAGCGGCGTCGCTGGCTGTGACTATTGCGTGGCCGCGCACAGCCTGCTCGGCAAGCTGGCCGGGCTGAAGTCGGAAGAGCTGAACAGCATCCGCAACGGCACATCCACCGGCGATGCCAGGCGCGACGCGCTGATCCGCTTCGTGCGCCGGGTGGCGCGCACCAGCGGCACCGTCAGCGCGGCCGATTTCGAGGCGATCAAGGCCGCTGGCTACAGCGACGCGCAGCTGGTCGACATCAGCCTCGCGTTTGCCACCACCGTCTTCACCAACGTCTTCAACCGCATCAACGACACCGAGATCGACTTCCCTGCAGTCGCGTAAGCGGCGGTGCCGGTCGAAGTGTCAACCCGGAGTTACGATCATGAACGCGCTTATCAACACCGCACTCAACCCGCTCGCTGACCGCCTGCAGAGGTCCGGACTGCTTGCCAGCGATATCGACTATCACATCGTTCGGGCCTCGATGGTGATCATGTTCTTCTTCTTCGGCTACCAGAAGTGGTTTCCCTACGAGTTCGAACGTCTCGTTCTCTTCATCAGCAACGGCCCGCTGATCTGGTGGCTGTACCCGGTGTTCGGTATCGGCGGGGCCAGCTGGTTCCTCGGCGTCTCCGAATGGACGTTCGGCGCTCTGCTGCTTGCAGGTTTCTGGAACAAGCCGCTCGGCATCCTTGGTGCCCTCGGCTCGACCGGCACCTTCATCGCAACCGTCACGATCATCCCGTTCATGCCTGAAGGTTGGGACGTCGCAGCCGGCGGATTTCCGGCGATGACCGGCAATGTGCCCTTTCTGATGAAGGATGTCGTCCTGCTGGCTGTCTCGCTCTACCTGCTAAAGCAGGATCTGGCTCGCGCCACTCAGCAGTGATTGCGCAGAACATGCCTGACCACCGGCCCCAAAAATGGCCGGTGGCCTCATTTGTTCAATGGTGGCGTGAAAGCCCAGATGCCAACCCTCCGCTCCCGTGGCAGACACAAGACAACAGGCTCATTCCCAGGGAGAATAGGATGGATCGCCTGGCTTCGATGGAGACCTTTATCCGCGTGGTCGAGACCGAATCGTTCTCGGGCGCCGCGCGCCAGCTACGCGTTGGGCAGCCGGCGGTGTCGAAGACGATCGCCCAACTGGAGAGCTATCTTGGGTTAAGCTGCTGACGCGCTCGACTCGGGGGCTGACGCCGACGGAGGCGCGGCTCGTCGCTTTCGGCGAAGATTCTTGGAAGCCCGCTGTTGGTATTCATGTTGGTATAGAGTTTGCGCTGGCGGAAAAAAACACACGTAATCAAATTGATAGATCACTAACTCAACGCCGGCCAGGACGCGGTGACGGGGTATGTGCTGAAGCTGGCTCCGCTGGTCATTGTGCGACCTGTCGAGTTGCGACAGGCGGAATAGACCGAGTTCAGCCTGGCTGACGGGGAATGGCGCATACCGCCAAAAAGATGAAATGAGACGGCCACACCGGGTACCGCTGGCGGATCAAGATATCTCTTGCCGTCGGTGAGATTCTGGCATCGCCCAACCAGTGACAGCGCCCTTAACGCAGCGCTGCGCGTCTCGGATACGACCAGATCGAATTGACGATTCATGGCCTGCGATCCACCGCGTCAACGCTCCCGAACGAAAGTGGCAATGAAAAGCGCGTTGAAAGGGGGTTGCTCCCTTAAGTCCCACGTCCATTAGTTCGACATGTTGGTGTCAAGGAGCGCCAGAAGTGAGCGCACCACTACTAGTCGCCGACGTCCGATCGTTGTCGTGACGATACGCCCAGCTCCTATCAACTCGTAAAGCTTCGTGCGTCCCAAGCCGGTCCCTTCGCATGCATCGTCAATCGTGCACGTGAGCCGCTGGGCGAATGGCATCGTGCTCGGTTCTGCGGCTTTCGGAGCGGATAGACTGACTTGTGACTGTTGTCCGCCAGTTTTCTCACGTCGACTGTATCTCACGTGGCCCTCCTATTCGCACAAAGCTCGACAGGACAAGAGTTGATTGTGCGACGAGCAACGTCAATGCGAACATCCGAGGGCGCTCGCGTACGACAGCGCACGTCAGCGGCGCTTTGAATATTTCCGGACACCAAGGGCGATGAGGAAATTTTTCGGAAATGCGCCAGCCACAGTGAGGCATGGCGCCGAGGCTAGTCTTGCTAATGTCAGCAGCAAATTCCCCAAGCGTTCGCCGCTGTTCACCAGCGTCTTATTCAACCATTATTCAACGAACGCGGGCGATGGCTACCTAAGTGCCTGAGTTTGCTGGCGCTCCCTAGGGGAAGGACCGGTAAGCCTGCCAACCGATTGAGACCACTTGTAAATCTGCCGTCCCAAGTTGCACTTGGGTAGCACTCCGGGGGATACCTGCCAAGTGCATCCGATCGTCTTATCCGTTGCGGAATTCCGGCTCGGTTTCGAGCGTGGTCGCCGCTTCCCGCGACCCTAGTGCTGCCGCCCTCTTGAGCCAATGCCGCGCGATCCGCAGGTCTACATATTGATCGTACTTGCCCTTCGGCTGTGACACGAATGGAAGATATTTTGGATGCTTCGGGATTTGGGGCCTAGCCGGCCAAGCACGATATGTAGCATAGGCTATCTTTAACGCGCTGTCGGCGTCGCCCCCGCACGCGTCGGCCAAGGTTTTGGGGGTGCTGGCCGAGAATGTTCGGTGGACCAAAATATCCTCGTGTGGAAACCAGTCCCCAGCATTCGGCACTAGCACCGATATGTATCCCATGCCGAGCGCATCGAGCGGCTTGATATATGCCGGAGTGCCGATTTGCAGCCCATCTCGCCAAGGCACGGCGCGAAGAATATACCCCGACCTGCCATAGCGATTGATTTTTAGGATTGCCCACTCTCGTTCGCGACCAATACGCGCGACACGCACAGGCTCCCACCCCGCCTCCTTCCAGCGTGGATTGCGCTCCGGCGCTGGTTCAGCGGGCCGAATTGGAACCCGAGGAATATCGGTACAGCCATGCTTTGGCCAAGGCGGGCCTAGCTCATCGAAGAATACGCGGCCGTCATATGGAGAACGATAGAAGAAGACGAGGGCGCCACAGACAGGGCAGTGTGCGTTGGGGTTGGTGTATGAGAATTCAGTCGCGCGCTCGCCGGGCCAATAAGGCACAAAATCATACGCCGAGCTACCTCCTCCGCCTCCGCCGCCACCACCTCCACAACACCAGCCGCAAGTGCAGTCGGGATAGTGATTATACGCGGGCATCCTGTGTGTTCCTCCGACGGCGCACCGCCATCGCGCCAGGCGCCGCGCGAGGGATTTTCTTGGTGCGTTTGATCTGCAGTCGAATGCGGGAGAGGTGGTGGTCGCAAAGCAGTTCGACCGCCTCCTCCAGGTCTTTTCCGATGTGCCGGACCTCGGCTTGCCGGGCAAACGTGAATTCTCGGGTCCCCCGAACCGCTCTCCCACGCTTATTCGATGCTAGATGGTGCACGAGCTTTGCTGCCTGCACACGCTTGAACTCGCGCGTGTCCACGGCCTGCGGGTCGTTGCTGATAGCCATCCGTATAGCAAGCCGTGCGCCTAAGCGATCTTCTGTTTCAATTCAGATCGCGCCGAGGGAGGACTTAGCTTCAACAAAAGCTCCAACTCCTGACAGAACGCCGCATCGTTGCCCACGGCCGCTACCGAACTCGCGTAATCCAATACTTCCGCATGGTCGTATGACGACTGTACCAAGCCCAACGCGTTAAGTTTGACCTCCGAATTGTCGCTCTGAAGCAAGCCAATGATGAATTCTTGGCCCAGCGATGCTTGATGTTCTGCCAAACTCTCGATCGCAGAGCTCCGTTGAACAACATCGGCGGAGGTGTTGGCCGCCATGATGACATGGTCGAGCGGACTGAACCTCCCGGGGAGCACAAGCTGGCTGTCGTCAAGCAAAGATTCCACATTGTTCTTTAGATATGCAGGCAACGTTGAGATTAGGAATTGTCCACCTGTTTGGATTATCTCTCTCGCGCCAGCCGGAAGATTCTGGGGTGCAATGCCATCTCTTGTCACGACGTAGGTAGGAAATCTTTTCGCGCATTCGGCGCAGATGTCGCGCAGGTGTGGGTCGCGCAACGACGAACCCACGAAGAAGGCCGCCTCTGCGTCAATCAGTTCATGGCGAAACCTTGCCTGCAGGGCAGGAAACGGAGGCTGTGTTGTCTTCTTTTCTCTGGAGGGCAGCACCAGCGCACTGCGCAAGTGAGCTACACCGGCAGCCGAGTTGACCTCAAGGGCACCGAACAATGGCATGGGATGCCGAAGCTTGAAGACCTCGCCATCCTTGCCGTGGTACCAGTCGGTCGATCCGTGCAGCTTAAGTATATGTAGCGCATCCGAATCGGGAAACCCTGTCCACGGGGCGTACTCGCGACCGCTAAACGGCTCGAAGCCATCAGCAAACGTGAGCTTCAGCCGCGTTGCCGCAATCTCGATGGCTCTATCATAGTTCGTTGACGCGATAACGACTTGATGAGACTTCGCAGCCCTCAAAGCTGGCGACCACATGTGATAGGCGCGACGCGCGTCGATTTGTTCGCACGCGTGCTGGACGAACCACTCAGCTTCCTCACGAATCAGAGCGTATGCAGAAAGAGCGCTATCGGCGGGAATGCCAAGTTGATGCTTGGCCTGCTCTCCACCAACGATCTTATCTACAAGATCAATCGCATGCTCCATGTCGTGGTTGCCGCTCTCCAGCAGCTTTTCCATGGTGGAGACCATGGAATGGGGGACCTCCGCATCTCGCAGATGTTCAACGAACTGCTCTGCCATCGACCTCATGGCGGGCACGCCCAACTCGGCAGAGACGCCCGCCCCGGAGAACAACAAAAGCTTCACGCGAGTAAACTCCTCAGATATTGGCGCCGAACTAAACCCAAATGCTCGGGCATTCCAGCCGCACGTCTCAGTAGCGACGCTACGCCGTTCAGATTATTGGCATTGTCCGGAGCATGAAGCATGCAGGCGGTCCACAGACCCAAATGTCCTTGGTTCCGCGCACAAACGTCCGACACGATCGACTTTCCCGCTTCGCTTTCGATGTTGATCCAGACCTCTCCCTTGACCGTAACGAATGGAGCTGAATCCCGCCCGAGCTTCATCGCCCGGACGGCGACCGGTGTGCTATAGATGTCTGCCAGCGACTCCTTCGATAAGGTCTCGTCGACCACTGCCTGTACATCGGTCCGTGGCGGCAACTCGTTCTCAAAGGCCGAGAGTAGCCAGGCGCTGGAGGTCGAATGGAATGAAGCCGAGGACATAAAGCCGTCCTCGCGACGAACCCCCTGCAGAATGTGACACCCCTGCGCACGAAGAACGCGTACAGCTTGAGCAACTAGTGAGCTGGGATCGATCCGATCAGGAGCGACGTGCAGCATCGGAGCATTCAAGGCTACGATGTCATCAATCGATACCTCTGTGTCATCATCTGCGCTAAGCAGACGGAATGCCTTATAAGACCTAAATTCCTTGTCCCAAAGCGCCGCTGCTTCCGTGTATTCTTGTCCACGAGGCACAGCAAGCCAGAGCGAGATTGCGCGAAACTCGCTCCATTTTTGTTTGTCGGCCAACAGCCCACGGATGCCGAGCACCAACTCCTTGAGCGCAGAAGGATGGTAACTGCGCAGGACCGGCTCCAGCTCAGCGCGGAGATGCTGTCCGACGAAGCCCTCCCGATTGAGCTTCGGCCTGAAGTGCTTGGGATCAACGTGCACAGCCCCTTCGATGCCCCACAAATGATCGACTTCAAGGCGCTCTACGAAGACGCCGCGGTAAAGAACATCTACGCGACCTTTGCCATCAAACCCACTAAGCAATGACAAATCTTGCGGAGGCCCAATCTCCGCCCGGTCGATCCATTCCGGTGTGTTCAGGCCAGAGACTTGACGAATAGCCTTGGTCAGCCCTCCTTGCGGTATAGGGACTCCGGTGTCCGCATCCGTTGCCGTCAAACCCTCGACACTGCGGAACCAATACGCGAAGCGCTCACGAAGACGCGCGAAGATTTCCGGCTTTTTGATTATGAGCGTGAGCGTCGTACCGATCTCGCTCCGATTACACACCACGGGTTCGGCGGTCGACGCGCCATCAAGCATCGCGGCAGAAAGCTTCAGCCCCACAGGATCGCGACCGGCTTTGACCGAGTTCAATAGGTACTCGTCACTCACCAAAAAATAGCTCAAAGCGCCAATGCCAAATTCACCTATCGCGCTCGTTGGGCCGCCTCCTGCTCTTGCAACGAACCGAGATGCGGATGCGCCCACCCGCGTGAATAGGGTGGCGATGGCCTCGTCATCCATCCCGTCGCCGTTGTCCGATATAGAAACGCACTGTTCTGTCTCGGAGAAGAGGACTTTGATATCCGGCTTTACGTTACTGTCGTTCGCCTGCCGACGCGTAATAGCATCGATTGCATTCAGGACTGCTTCTCGAAGTGCAGCATCACAGTCCGAATAGAAATTCTCACCCGTAAAGAGGTGAAGAACCCGCGCGTTATCGATCGTAAGGCTGGGAGGCCAAGGGAAATTCATTATGATTCTGTTCAACACGTGGTAAGGGAGTGCTCTGAACTCCACACCATAGAGAGGTATATTCGATTCGGCTTCATGAAAATGGTCTCATAAAGCTGCTATCGCATCGGGCGAGTGACAATCTGGCAGCGTACAAGAATAGAATCGTCCGTTGAAAGGCCTGTCAGCACCCACACATCGCAACCGAACTCGTGCATCAGCTCGGCACTGGGGGCAAGGGTCCCCCCTGGCCTGTCAGCCCTAGGCTCTGCTCGATGTGTTGGTTGGGGTCGTGCGCATCGGATTTAGCGGCAGTTGTGATGGTCGGGGTCGGTCTGGCTTTGCGGCGCCCTCGGTTCACCGGCTCTCAGTTCCTAAGAGGGAACCAAATTTCCTACAACTTGCCATTCGCATTCCTATAAGGACTGTGATTTGTGAGCGCCTCGCGATTGCTCTCACTCATTAAAACCGATTCAAAGGGATTGAATGACATCTTCCAGCGAACTGGGCCGAGCTATTGAAGCTGCGGTATCTGCCAATCCAAACTTCATTAGACATCGTGAACCAGTCAAGTATCTTTGCTACTTCAGGACTTGCACGGGTCGGGTATTTGCCTTCGAGCGAGTCACCCAATCACAGATCACATTATGGCTTCCGGAAGACGAGCGTATTCGAGCCGCCGCCGAAGCGAACGGCCTACCGATCACAATAAGCGAGCCGTTCCAAAATTCTTCTACTGGAAGCAAGTACGGTCGGATTTCTTCCCTAGCTAGCGAGCCGCAACTAAAGCACGCCACGCTTTACCGGGTGCCCGTCTCTACGGTGGGTCAGGCTATCGCGATTCTTGCGGTTCTATCATGAGCCCGGGACAGCTTCATCGCTTTGCCGACATGCTTGTGAAGGTCAGTGAGCAGGAAATTGCTGCCGACGTGACATTAAACGGCCGGCTGCTCTTAACACGGGAAGGTACACTTTCGATCAGTTATGCCCCGTTCGACTATATCCAATCCGGCGCTCGGCTCGCCATCGTAGGAATTACGCCGGGCGCACAGCAGGCACGCAATGCTCTACTGGAAGCAAGACGGCAGCTCCTCGCAGGGAACGACCATCATTCAGCGCTCAGATC
The DNA here is from genome assembly GCF_036924575.1 of Bradyrhizobium sp. AZCC 1577. Classification (NCBI taxonomy): domain Bacteria; kingdom Pseudomonadati; phylum Pseudomonadota; class Alphaproteobacteria; order Hyphomicrobiales; family Nitrobacteraceae; genus Bradyrhizobium; species Bradyrhizobium sp. AZCC 1577. The sequence goes on along the minus strand of NZ_JAZHRQ010000001.1, from coordinate 1,964,466 downwards.
GGCCAAGACGTTTGCGAGCTTTTCTGGTCCGATGAGGTCAAATCTTGTAAGCATGCTGGATCATATTGGGCTAAATCGCTGGATCGGCGTGCCGAGCACTGCCGATGTCTGGAACTCGAGCGATGATCTTGTCCACTTTACAAGCGCTCTCCGCTATCCGGTGTTTGTTGGCGGACAGAATTACTCCGGCGCCCCCTCAATGACTGCAACGCCAGTACTGAGAGAGTCGCTGATAACAAACCTTGGTCAGGAGGTTGCTGCACTTAGCAACGCCGTTTGGGTGCCACTCGGACCCAAGGCGGCAGAGGGCCTCGGCCTCTTGGCAAAGTTGGGATTGCTTGCCCCCGAACGCTTACTGCTCGGCCTTCCACATCCAAGCGGGGCTAATGCCGAGCGCATCGCATACTTTCTCGGGCGAAAGGCAAGAGCATCACTGTCGGTCAAGACTTCACCCGACTCGATCGACGACAGCCGAGCGCGGTTGCTCAGTCAAGTCGCCGCTCTACCCACTTATTGCGGAATTGATCAGAGCTGATCCAGGACTAGAGCACCTCAAAATTACAGAGGGCCCTTAGACGTTAAAACCGCGCAGCGTTCTTTTGCATAATCCCACGCCGAGAATCGCGCAGCATTATCCGCCCCATCCAGAGAGACAACAAAAGGATCGTCGCCGAACATCGTGTATATCTCGTAAAGCTCTTTTTCAGTCATACCCGGCTTGTATGAATTATTCAGGTCCTCATCCACAATGCGCTTACATGCCGCTATAGCTTCTTCGGCGGTCGAGAAAACGCCGTGCTCATAACGTTCATCTTCATTCGCATGATGAAAGTTGTCGTCCACCACAACTTTGTACGGAGACACAAGATCCCCCAATCCTGCTAAGTGCGTGAGGTGGCAACCGCAATAGAGCGCTCGGCATCCGTAGCTGCGCGATCAAACTGCTCTTCCAGCCAAGGGGAAACGCCACGTAATCCTGTTACAACACTTTTTGCCCAATCGATGTACTCCAGCCTGCGCTTCACCGACCAGTCCGGCGAAGGACTAAATGCGATCGCTCGCAGATTGCTCGTCTTATCAGCAAGTTTGAGAATCTTCGCTTGATCGCTTTTCTTGTGCGCCGTCGCGACCTGCCTGTGCTTGCGCTCAGCCTTTTCCATCGTTTTGTCATCAGTTACTTCCGCAACGATTGCGGCAACCTTCGGCCCAAATTCACGAGCGATGAGTTCAGGAGGCACTTCTTGGTCTTCGACAGCGTCGTGCAGAAGAGCTGCGACCACCAGATCAGGATCTTTTCCCTGGGTGGCCTCGGTAACGAGGCTCGCTACCTCAAGCAGATGATTGATGTACGGCTCCTGTGCCGAACCTTTTCGCCTCTGGTGAACATGCCAGCGTGCAGCAGCATCAGCCGCTCTGAGAACAGTGATCCATTCCTTCATTATCTAGCCTTTGGCAAGAATACGCGAAGAGGGAACTACGTGGCGCCCAAGCACATAACCGTCCATGAGGGAAAAGTTTAATGCATAAGCTGAATTGCAGAACGAATCAGTAGTTGAAATTCTTGGCGCCGCCTAGGAGGGGGAGTGCGGGTGCCTACAACCGTTGAAGACGCTTCTATTTGCAACCGATAGGTAGGCATTGTGCAGCAGAACCCGGCGGCCAAGCAAGCTACTCAACCCCTGCCGCGCGATGGCTCACTTGCCAGTTCCGGGAGCGCCACCTTGCACGAAATGAGCTCTGATCTTGTCACGCCCGGATACACGGGCGGTTGCTTTCCGATCTGCCTTTATCCTGTCGACAAACGAAGGTGGCAGCGGCCCGACCTTCGGTTCTTTTTCTGCCAGCGACAACCGGCTCTGTTTGCGACGCAAGCGGCCCAGCTCGGCGGCAATCTGGCTCCGGCGCTCAAGGCTCGTGCAGGCCTGCAGCTCCGCCCGGAGGCTCTCCATACGAGACAGCAGTTCAAACACGATGGCCCGCCGCTGCTTTTGTTGCTTCTTGGTGATTACAGGGTGGCGTCGGAAGCCCTTTCGCTTTTTCATGCCTGCACCTCGTCTGCCATCTGATCAGCCATACTTGGCATGATTCGGCAACGAGCAGGGCAGCAAGTCGTGGACGAAATGGCAGTTCCAAAGAAGTTGATACTGCGCTGAGGATCAGCCGCGCGGTGGAAGTACAACATCAGCCAATGCCTTGTTGATCTTGTACAGCCAACCATCTGTGCCAGACGGATCGGGGAATGCTTCAACACCAAACTGCCGTTTGTAGTACCTCACCATTGCCCTCTGCCGCGACAGCAAGCCCGCGTGAGACTTAGCGTCCTGGGGTGCCCGCCCCTCATATTCGAGCGGGAACGCTTTCACAGTGAGCATCGCGTGGCGCGGAAATTCATGGGCGATCAGGTCGTTTGCAGCCTTGCACCACAATCCGTGAGGACAGCGCTCAGGGTCGGTCCACGCCATCCTGAAGTCGAGAAGGTTGCCGTAGTCCGCGACGGCATCGGAGAACCAGTCCCAAGTCTCGCATAGAACTTCGGCAAGCTCGCACTCAATCGAGCTTTCGGCATCCATTGCCTGTATGAAGGACTCATTGTCGAGAAGAGGAGCGAGCTCATATTCAAAGAGTTGGAAAGCGGAAACGCGCTGTTTGCCCAATGTAACCCAGCAAAATAGTTCACGACGGCGCACGACATCCACTTCTTCGGCCAACCATGACCAACGCGACATCCGATACTTCAGCGTGGCCGAGTAGCCGTTGTAGCTGGACACAAGAGAATGTGGGTATGCACCGCGTCGCACAGTTTCCGCCCGGATAAAGGCGGGTTGTTCACAGCCCCTTCGGATACGTGCCTGCTGCATCAGGTGCTGATCGCGCTGCAGGCCAGGTATTTCTTCGTGCATTCAAGGCTCGTCTGATTGGGTGTTGGTACCGAAAGGTTGGGTGCCCGAGACCATTTGCGTCAAGCAATCTTTCGACGACGGACTGACAACGACCGCGGAGTTGCTCGGGGAGCGTCTCTGGTGCCTTTTGTCTCCGCTTGGATTTTCGCCAGATGATGGTCACAAAGTAACTCGACGGCACGCTCCAGGTCTGCCCCGATATGTCTTAGAACTTGCCCTCGGCTCGCCGGATACACGTGCAACTCCCGTCTTCCGGCGGGTCCATTCGCCCATTCTTTGTGGGTTCCTGATGCCAGCCGGTGGGCGATCTTCGCCGCCTGAACCCGCTTGAACTCTTTGGTACCGTCTGCCTGTGGGTCGTTTCTGATCGCCATTTCCACGGCAAGCCAGGCTGCCACCAACAAGTGCGGGGCAACCTTGTGGTGTCGTAATCGCGCCCACGCTTTCCTTGTTCTCTCCTCTGGCGATAGACCTCTAAGTCGGAAGGCGTCTTCATGCTGCCCTCCGTTCCGATACAAACCTTCGATGCGATCGATGGCATTGCGAACCCACCGATCATTCTCGTGTGCCAGTAGCCACTCGACGGCAGCTCGGCGATACGGATTGATTTCGGCGGCCGTGAAGCTCCGCTTGTATGGACTCCCGTGACGGGCGCGGTGGTCTGCGTGGGACCGGCAAAACCGCGTGTCGAGGCCGTCTTGCGTTCCAGCTCGCGCGGGCTTCTTACACCCAACCACACGGCACATCTTGAACAGGTGGCTTGGTTCGGCAGCTCGGCGCTTCACCTCGTCCTTTCTGCGCTTGGTGCGCTTCCATTTCGCGATCGATGTCATGTCGGTCGCCCCACAGCCTCAATCATCCAGATCATCCCCGAAGTAGTGGTGGTACATGTTCTTGAAGCCGCGCGGAGTACCGTATTCGTCCTCCAGCTCTTCAATGGTCAGGCGGCGTAGTGCTTCGACGAAGTCCGCGCGTCTACGAATTTTCTTGAAGTTCTTTGGGTCAATGCCGAGATGGTTGGAAACCTCTCTGAACTTCACGAGACGAACGGGGTCCTCGTCCACACGGGCGGCGATGAAATCGAATGCTTGCTCCGGCTGCCCCTTGAGTGCCTTCGGGACAGGCTGCCAATCGGCTATCTGTGCGCCTGGGAAGACATCGAGTAAAGATTGAGGCAATCCCGTCCACCGATTTGCGATAACGTAGGCTTGCGTTCGCGGACAGTTGCCGTTCACGAAGCCTCGCACCGCAGCCCGGCACAAAGCCTGAATGATGCCATGATGAAGCTCTCCCAATCGAACGCTTGACGCTTCCTCGAACTGGCCAGTTGATGAGGGACGAGCCGCAGCCAGCCTCCCCAGCGCCTCATAAAGGAAGTCCGGGAAGAAGAGCGTTCCGGCCAAGATCACGTTGCTGACCTGCGCGAACCTATTCGTGGCATCGTGGCGGCCCCAAGTAAGAAAGTGGACTTGTTCATCATTGAGCGACAACTTCGCTCGAACTAGCTTCTCGAAGTCCATTTCGCCAGTTGGCTTGTGATGAACCACGAGCCACTGCTCGGCAGGTCTGGTTTGGATCGTTCGCGCCACCCCTTCAGCAATAATCAGACCATCAGTAGCGAACGCATGCTTTCCGCCACTTCGGTTCCAGACGTTGATGGTCAACCCCGAATAATTCTTGTGTGCAGATAGGAGACGCACCAGGCCTCCGCGGTGCTCGCTCCAGAGCGCGTAGGTGGTTCTGACACGAGCCGATGCATCCAAGACCAACACCGGCTTGAGATCATTTGGCAACGTCTCACGATAGTCGAGGATCGCGGCCCCCCAGCCCTTCCGCACGGTAACCGCACGCCCGAGCAAGCACCAAAGCTTCTGCACAATCTCGACGGTGATTGATGGTCTTACCGGCGGCCCGGCAGCGGCCTCGCTCACTGCTCTGACCGCTGCGTGGAGTGGAAAATCGAAGCGCGTCTGCAGATCGGCGATGGTGACCTGCGCTCCGTCGGTTGCCAGTTCGACCTGCTTGATCAGATCATCAAGCGCATCCGTGAACTCGGGTTGAACCTTGCGGATATGCAGTGGCAGGGCGCGGAGTTCGTCCAGCGAAACTGTGACCGGCTTGCCGGGTAACATCGACTCATCCCAAATACGTACCGCCCTCGGCTGCCCCCTGTAGTAGAAAGCGGTCACCGCAGTGAATGAGTGGGTTTGCTCGCACCTTGCTTCCACCATCTGCTGGGTAGTGAAGAGAACACGCGCGTCATCCACCTGTGCAGTGGCAATCCCATTCATCTCGTCGTCAGCCGTTAAGACCGCGAACTGATCAAGTGCGGCGTCTTCAGCGATGAGCTTGATCTGGTCCTTCCGGTTGACGCAGACCATCGCCGCAACATTCTGATGGTCCTTCGACCGCAGCAATTCCCGAAGGAAATGGATGAGGAGTTGGGTCTTCCCTACTCCTGGGTCGAGACTGGAGACGAAGACCGCGGGCAAGCAGGTTCCGTTCGCCATGCTCTCCAAGGTCTCGGCGGCAGCCCTAAGCCCCACCCACATCGCCTCGGACGGCTGGTGACCGAACCGTTGGAAGGTCGCTTGAAGGGAAGCCAGGGTGAGGTCAGTGAGCTTTCCCGACGGGCGGTCGGGGGTATCAATCTCATTAGAGAAAGCGGCTTTTGTACCCCCTCCGCCGAGTTCGTCGTTCTCCGAGGAGGTCTCTGCCCTCGGTTCCCGTTCAGTACTACGATCCATAGAAAATCAGTCGATCCGCTGGGTGGGGTTCCCAGTCTTAATTACACAAACTCGATACCCCGATAGCAGAGACACAGCGAAGGATGAAGGTCCGAATTGCTGGAACCGCAGACCGCCCTTAGGCCGCCGGGCTCCCACCTGATAACCCAGCCTCAGCCAATATCCGGTAGCAGGACGCTCGCCCAATTCCTGTTGCCCGTGCAATTGCGACGGGCCCCTCGCCAGCCCTATAGCGGGCAATGACATCATCGGCCTTAGCTCGGGCGGTCGGCTTCCGACCCTTGTACTTGCCTGCCGCCTTGGCCTTGGCGATGCCTTCACGTTGACGTTCCAACATCACCTCCCGCTCGAACTGGGCGACCGAACTGAGGACGTTCAGCATCAAGCGCCCGGATGCATTTCCGGTGTCGAGCCCCATCGCCAAAACCCTCAGGCTGACCTTCTTCCGGTCCAACGCATCGCTGATGCGAACGAAGTCGGCGACCGAACGTGCCAACCGGTCGAGCCGGGTGACCACGAGCACGTCACCTTCGCGCGTGAACTCCAGGGCCGCATCGAGCTGGGCCCTCTTAGCGACCACCGACGACACCTTCTCCGAGAAGATTTTCTCGCAGCCGACCTTCCTCAGCTCATCCAACTGAACAGCAAAGCCCGCATCCTGTTCGACAGTGCTGACACGCGCGTAACCTACAAGCATTGTTGCATCTCCCATTAGCCTCAAGGACCATGGGGGACAGCATGTCTCAAAACTCAAACCCAACGTCTATGAGTCACTTTGACTCACTCGACGAACGTCTCGTACAAGCAGGCGCTAATGGGACACGGCGTTGCCGGAATCACATCACGCGGCTTGTGAAAGATCCTCGTCTCGAAACCGAGCTACCCACGCAGCCCACTTCTTTAGGAATCGAAGAAATTCTTCCTCGGTAGTAACCACAAGCCGGTACGTCTCTTCGGCTGGCTGGACCTCGGCTGTCTTTCGTATTTCTTCGCAGCAAGGTGCAAGGCACAAGTCATTAGGCCTTTCTTCGTAGCGTGACAAAAAGCCAAGGTACCGCAGCTCGGTATTGCGCGTTTCTCGTCCTTCCGCATTCAAATAGACGATGTTGCCGTGGGCCAGTGCGTTGCGGACAACGCGGAGAACTTCTCCCGCCTTTCGAGTGTTGATCGTGTTTTGTGCACCATCTGACATTGGATGCTTGCCCTGCGGATCAACCCATCGATCCGTATCGTTGTGGTGTTTCATGATCCGCGAGAAACGCCAATCTTTCGGTGGTTCATCGCGCCAAAAACCTGCGGTCAAGAACCTCTCTTTCTTGTCTAGGAACCTTAATTCCCCGTCCAACTCCGCATCCCTGGGATTGTGAAGTGGGTGCCGTGACCGCATACGTTCATATGGAATCAAAAAGATCGAGGATGCGACGAGGAGCGAGAACGATCCGACCAGCTCCTTTTCGCGAGCCATTGGCTCAAGCAATTCCAACAATGTCAGGCAGCGTTTTGGGTACTCGACGACAAATCTTTCAATGATCATAGTGGACCTAGTTTGGGTTCAACTTGTTGCGCGATGCGTGAGACAACCCCACCCTACGGGGGAAGCTCTTTGCTTGTGAAGCTCAACCAGCCCTTCACATATTTCTGCCAACTATCCGCTCCCCAATTCTTGCTCACCTGCTTTGTCTCTCAACGCCTCGTAAAGTTGCGCGGGACCAAGCAGCACATCTTTCAGCCCCTCTCTTACCTTCTCGGAATCGATTGCCTGCTTGCTCATCGTCGTGTGGGCGGCGAGCGCATCCATCACCGCATTCATGATTTCCTTGGACAGCGTCGGCGAATTGGCAAACTGCGCCTTGGTGTTGTTGCTGGCCTGAAGAACTAGCTCTTGGGACTCCAGCAATTTCCCCTTGATGACGTTGTTCACATACACGAGCTGATCGTTCTCCGTCAGATCACCCTCAAACAGATCGTTGACCTTCGCGATGATCTCGGCGAGTCGCGCCTTTTCTTTTTCGTGAATTGACGCTGAGCCCGCTTCCTCGAAGCCCCTAAGCTTGGGCGCATCATCACCCTGAAGGGGCAGCATCCGTTGCCCTTGGCTCTTCAGGTTATGGTGCGTGAGCAGCACCTTCGAGAGGTCGATGCCTTCGCGCTCGCGGCCAAACTCCAGCAACGGGGCCAAGCGACGATAGAAGATGAACCGCTTCTCGATGGCCGTGTTCCCGTAGTCGAATATCTGGGACAGGAAACTGTACATCCGCTGGAACGCCCCAAGATCGGCCTTGAACAGGACCAGCGCGTTGATCTCTCCGTTGGCCTCTTCAGCCGCCTTTGCGTCGCTCTTTGCAGTCGCGTCGCGCAGCTTCTCCTGCGCCCGCTTGAACCGCTTCAAGAGCCTATCCACAACCGGTTCAAGGGCCGCGATCAGGTCGCCCTGTTTGGACTTGGGGTTCATCTCGACGGCAACAACGCGATCCACTTCAAACTCATCATAGTGGCCGGAGGCATCGAGCTTCGCCCGCAGATCATAGACAAGGTTGGGGTCGGTGACGCTTTCCAGCTCCGCGGTGTCGTAGTAGGTCTTGAACGCGGCGAGCACTTCCTCGGAGCTGTTAACGAAGTCCAGCACGTAGGTGGTGTCCTTGCCTGGATACGCTCTGTTGAGCCGCGACAGCGTCTGAACGGCCTGAATGCCCGCAAGCCGGCGGTCCACGTACATGCCGCAGAGCAGCGGCTGATCGAACCCGGTCTGGAACTTGTTCGCAACCAGCAGGATTTGAGACTCGTCGCCCTTGAAGGTATCGCGGATGTCGCGTCCGTTCAGGCCGGGGTTGAGCAACTTGCTGGTCTCGGTGAAAGCGTCCGGGCCCGACTCGGGATCATTCACCTCGCCCGAAAACGCCACCAGCGTCCCCATCCTGTAGCCACGCGATTTGATATATTTCTCAATGGCGAGCTGCCAGCGCACCGCCTCGACGCGGCTGCCCAGCACCACCATGGCCTTGGCGCGCCCCTCCAGCAGAGGCGCGACGTTCTCACGGAAGTGCTCGACGACGATGTGAACCTTCTGGCTGACATTGTAGGGATGCAGCCGCACCCAGCGCATGATGCCCTTCAGCGCCGCATCGCGCTCGACCTCCTTGTCGTCCCACTCTTTGCCGTTGTTCGCGAGCCGGAAGGCCAGCCTGTAAGGCGTGTAGTTCTTCAGCACATCGAGGATGAAGCCCTCCTCAATGGCCTGCCGCATCGAATAGACATGAAACGGCGCGGGCAGATTGTTGTCGCCAACCGGCTGATCCGGCTTCGGAGGCCGCCCGAACAATTGCAGCGTCTTGGCCTTGGGCGTAGCGGTGAAGGCCACGTAGGTGATGCCCTTGTCAGCCGCGCGAGCCGCCATTTGAGCTGCGAGCATATCCTCGGTGCTGACCTCACCGCCGTCCCCCAGCTCGGCTAGCTCCTCGGGTGACAGCACCTGCTTCAGCTTCGCGGCGGCTTCGCCGGTTTGCGAGGAGTGCGCCTCATCGGCTATCACGGCGAACCGCTTGCCATCGGTGGCCGCCAGCTTGCGGACCTCCTCCAGGGCGAACGGGAATGTCTGGATGGTGCAGACGATGATCTTCTTGCCTGCTGCCAGCGCCTCGGCGAGCTGCCCGCTCTTGCTCGCCCCTTCGGACTTGATGGTCGCAACGACCCCAGTGGTGCGCTGGAAGTCGAACAGCGCGTCCTGAAGCTGCGCATCGATCACGTTCCGGTCGGAGATGACGATAACGGTTGAGAACAGCTTCTCGTTCTTGGCGTCGTGCAGGTCGGCGAGGAAATGCGCGGACCACGCAATCGAGTTGGTTTTGCCGGACCCCGCGGAGTGCTGGATGAGGAACTTGCCGCCCGCACCTTCCTCCAGAACCTTGGCTTGCAGCTTCCGGGTGGCGTCGAGCTGGTGATAGCGGGGGAAGGTGATGCTGGTGATTTGCTTCTTCTCGTCTCGTCGGGTCACTAGGTAACGACCGATGATCTCCAGCCAACTGTCGCGCTGCCAGACCTCTTCCCAGAGGTAGCTGGTGCGGTGTCCTGCGGGATTGAGAGGATTGCCCTTCGCGCCATGGTCGCCCTTGTTGAAAGGAAGAAAGCTCGTTGCGGGACCAGCAAGCTGTGTCGTCATATGAACTTCGCTATTGCTCACCGCGAAATGCACCAGTGCCCCGCTGGGGAAGCTGAGCAGCGGCTCGACTCCCTGTCCCTTCGTACGCGGATGGCGGTCGAAGCGATACTGATCGATGGCGTCGTCAATGCTCTGGGTGAAATCGGTCTTGAGTTCGGCGGTGGCGACCGGGAGCCCGTTGAGGAACAGCACGAGGTCGAGGCAGTTCTCGTTCGCCGACGAGTAGCGCACCTGCCGCACTACGCGGAGCCGGTTGGCGGCGTACCGAGCAAGGATTTCGGCGTTCATCGCTAAGGCTGGCTTGAACTGAGCCAGTGCAATGGGCTGGCGCAATCCTATGAGCTCGACGCCATGCCGCAGCACATCGAGGCTGCCACGATCATCGAGCTGCTTGCGGATGCGATCCAGCAATATGGATTCGGCGCTGGTGCCATGGTTCTTGGCCAGTGTCTGCCATACGGCGGGCTGCGTCACCTGCACCCACGCTATCAGATCGGATGCAAGCAGAGCGCGACCGCGGTCGTAAAGGGTTGCATCGCCTTCCGCATAGAACCAGCCATGCGCTGCCAGATGCCCGCAGATCTCGTCCTCGAAGCTGATCTCTTTGTGCAGTCTCATGCGGCGGCCATATCATGAGCTGGCACATCCTCGACGAGCCCACGTACGTCGATCTTACCGGTGACAGCCGCCGAGATCAGGGCGGCACGACGTTCTTGAAGCAGCTCAACCGCTCTAGAAGCAGTGCTCATCAGTCCATCGAGCTGCGAAACTGCTTCATTGAGCCGAGTTACAATAAGCGATTGCTCATCAAGAGGAGGGACAGGAAACCTAAAACTGGCGATTTTTTCCAAATGCAGGTTCGTGACAGTACTCTGCTTAGAACCATCCTCGATCTGAGTTTCGATCGCACGAGATCGAAACACGAAGGCGGCGTATTCCGCGTTCATCTCGTCTGAAAACTTAATTAAACACAAGCTGACGAAAATGCTAAATTCCCACTCCCAATCAATCACCTTTGGAACACCGATAGTGCCGTTCTTGGAAAGAAGCAGATCGCCTTTTTCTGGACGACATCGCTTCGAGAGCTCGTTGTGTTCAGCGAGCGGAATTCTCTTGACCTCCTCAAGTTCGATGGTCGGCCGAGTGATATCGGTGACGCGCAAAAACGGAACACCATCGCCCACATAAGTTGGCGTGAAGTGCGCACCATCGACGATCTGTCTAGTGAGCGAGCGAAGTTTAGCCGTTGACCAATGCTTGGGCACCTGTCCTAGCCATTCCACCCCTGAGTCCTTCATAGGTGTCTTCGGACTAAGGCCCTTGGTGACCGCGTGGGAAATGACGGCCTGCCGCTTCTGCTTCAGAAGCTCCATCAGCCGCTGCTGCTCCTGCACAAGCGCGTCAATCTTTGCGGTTTCGCGATCAAGAAGCCCGGCAATGGCAAGTTGCTCGGCGAGCGGAGGGACTGGAAGAATGAAGTCGTTAAAGCTGTCAGTCGGCATTCGCCAGCGCCCAAGCCCGGATGCCCCTTGGCCAAAGGCATAGAAGATCCTTCGCTGATACCCGTTCTGAAACAGGTACAAGAAGAACCTCAACGAGAGCCCTTTCTTACGTGCGGTGAAGACTCGATAGTCTGGGCTCGTTACGCCATGGACTTTCGACACATCGACATACCCGGTCAAAAGGTCCATGTGGTTCATGACAAAATCGTTCGGCTCAACGAGTTGGTACTTTGAATAGTCCATCGATAGTTGGCCGTCATTGCTGTCTGTGTCCCGAACCCTGAGTCCCTGTTGTGTTACTGACAAGACATCGTGACCAAGCTCCCCTGCGATCCTCTTTCGGATCTCAAAGAGCGTTTTGATACGCGTGGCAGACCAGTGTTCGGGAATGCTACCGAGCCAATCAGCGCCGCTCTGCCGGTATCGTTCGTATCGAGGGAAAGTCATGCCGCCAAGCCTTCGATCATCGCCTTGATGCGAGCGGTTACCTCCGCCAGGTCAGCATCGATCTCCGCCAGCGGTCGCATCGGCTCAAACACATAGAAATGCCGGCTGAAGGGAATTTCGTATCCTATCTTGGTTTTTTCGTCATCGATCCACGCGTCGGGGAAATGCGGCAGCACCTCGCGCTTAAAGTAGCTATCTAGCTCTTCCGACAATGGTACATTCTCGGTGTCGCGCAGTGCGCTGTCCGCCTGCGGCTTACCCTTAGTCTTGCCTTTGATGCCGAGTACGACATTGCCGCTCTCGTCGCGAAGAGGCCGTTCCACCGTGATAGTACGAAATCCGAAGGCCCCATTGGGAAAAATACGAGACAGCGGCGCAAGTTTCACCTTGCCGCCCTCGGGAGCCAGCGGACCTTTGGCGCCCTCCTGCACCACCTGTCGCGCTATCTCCTTGCCCTCAGCGTCAAACACCGTGGCGAGCTGCGCTTCAACGAAGCAACCGAACAGCTTCGTCACTTCGGCGATATGCGCCTCACTCATTTCCTTGCGCTTGGAGCCAAGGCTCTTGCGCAGTCTTTGCCAAAAGGAAGACGCCTCGATGAGCTGCACCTTGCCCCTGCGCTGCGCAGGTTTGCGATTAGAGACAATCCAGACGTATGTGGAGATACCGGTGTTGTAGAACATGTCGGTGGGGAGACCGATGATGGCCTCCACCAGATCGTTCTCCAGCACGTAACGGCGGATTTCGCTCTCGCCCGAGCCGGCACCGCCCGTGAACAGCGGCGAGCCATTGAGCACGATACCGAAGCGGCTGCCACCGTCCTGCGCCGGTCGCATCTTTGAAAGGAGGTGCGAGAGGAAGAGCAGCGAGCCGTCCGATACGCGGGGCAGTCCGGGGCCGAAGCGGCCATTGAACCCCTGGCTTTCGTACTCCTTGCGGACCTCCTGTTCGACCTTCTTCCATTCGACGCCGAATGGCGGATTAGACAGCATGTAATCGAACTTCGCGTGGGTGTGGCCGTCTTCTGACAGCGTGTTACCCGCGACGATGTTGGCGACATCCTGCCCCTTTATCAGCATGTCTGCCTTGCAGATGGCATAGGACTCGTCGTTCAGCTCCTGACCGAACATGGTGAGCCGGGCTTGCGGGTTCAGCGCTGCAAGGTGTTCGCCCGCCACCGACAGCATTCCGCCGGTACCAGCAGTGGGGTCATAGATGGTGCGGACCACGCCAGGCTTGGACAGAACGTCGTCGTCTTCGACGAACAGCAGGTTGACCATCAACCGGATGACTTCGCGCGGCGTGAAGTGCTCACCGGCGGTTTCGTTCGATAGCTCGGCGAACTTGCGGATCAGTTCCTCGAACGCGAGGCCCATCTGGTGGTTGTCAACTGTATCGGGATGCAGATCGATGCCAGCAAACTTCTCAGTCACGAGATACAGCAGGCCGCACTTCGACAACTTGTCGATCTGCGCCGAGAAGCTGAACCGCTCGAAGATGTCGCGCACCGCAGGCGAGAATGCTTGAACGTAGGCATAGAGGTTCTGGCTGATGTGGTCCTGATCGCCCATCAGCTTGCGCAGATCGAGGTCGGACGTGTTGTAGAAGCTCTGCCCCGATGCGCGGAGCAGGAATGGGTCAGGGTTCAGCCCCGCCTTCTTCTTCGCCGCCAATTCAGCCAGCACCTTTGCCTTGGTCGGTTCAAGTACGCAGTCCAGTCGCCGCAGCACCGTGAACGGTAGAATTACCTTCCCGTAGTCGGATTGCCTGTAGTCGCCGCGAAGCAGATCGGCCACGGACCAGATGAAGGCAGACAAATTTTGGTGGTTCACGATCAAGAGCCCCGTTCATCATTCAGACGGGGCAATCCTGTTCAGTCCGAAGAAAATCGGCAAATCAGCCCCCGCGATGCGCACTGTGGCAAGAGCTGCGAGAATAGACAATCTGTAATTGCTACTCAGCCGCTTTGGCTTTTGGTTGCAGGGTAGAGATAGGACAGGTCAAGGCCACGGTAACGGACTTTTTGCATTGACCTGTTCAGCGTGTCCAATGAAAGCCCGACCCCGTAGCCGCGTCCCGCGTTTCGCCCTCTCGAGGCATGTGACGTGAGCTGATCATGGTGATCCTCAGGCACATCCGAGTTCCGGCAAACGTCCTTGAAGGTGTGCCTAAAGGAGTGGAACACTTTCAACGGGTCCACGATGCCGCACTCGCTCCGCAGGTAGCGATTGAACCATTTCGACCACGCTCCCGACCGCTTCTTCGCCCGATTGGGCTCGAACAACGGGAACAGTGGGGCGTCGAGGCCGCCCTCGGCCTCCCGCCTCAATCGCCACTCGACCAGCCCCAGACGAACGAGTTCAGAGTGAACCGGCACCTCTCGCCGGTTCTTCGCACCCACCTTGAGGCGCTGATCCTTGCCCGCGTCCGTAATGTTGAAGAACCACACATTCTCGTTCGGCACTTGCTGCAGGTCGCGCACGTAAAGCTGCGCTATCTCTTCAAGCCGCGCACCGGTGTACAGCGAGATCAGGGGAAACCAGAAAGCCGCTTCACCTCGACCTCCTTTCGGCCGCTTCGCCTCGGCATATACGGGTGACGTGAAGATGGTCTTGAGGTCTGCGAGGTTGAAGGGAAGCCTGTCATCCTCCCCGTCTTCGACCGTGATTGCGATCTTGTGAAATGGATTGCGCCAACCACCGGGACGTTCGGCGAAATCGTGCTCGTTCGCGACGGCGTTGGTGATCGCGGATAGCAGTCGTAGCGATTTGTTAACCGTTCTCGCAGAACGCTTCTCCAGCCCTTCCGGCAGTTCTTTAAGGAGGCGCGGCAACGACAGCTTCTGCAGGGCGTGAGGCAGGTGCTTAGGTAGTTTGATCATGGCATCACGAAACGATCGGACCTGCGCCCGTTTGATCGAGGACACCCGCACATTGCCGTGCAGTTCCGCAAACCGCCTCACAGCAACTTCAGCTTCGTGGGCCGTATTCGTGCTCGGAAGCTTGCCGCCGCGAACACCAGCACCGTTCTTCCAAAGAGCGAACGCCTGTTTCAGCGTCGGGTCTTGCCCTCCGGCTGGTACGATCTGTTCGACAGATGGGGTCGGAATAATCTCGCCGTCCAATCGCGCTCGGATGTCACTCCAGGCCCGCAGTTCGGCCTTGAGAACTTCGATTTCGACCTTCCGACGCTCTTCGGCGTCAGTTCCGCGCCGCGCTTGGCAAGCTCGTCAGCAACCCGCTGTTTGACGGCAGCCGGGGGCCGCATCCGAACTACAGCCTCCTGCATCTCCTTGTGGACCTTCTCGGCGCCGAACCGGAGCAGACCTAAATCGTCTTCCGTGAGACCGGGCTCATCCGGTTCGGAGGCGATCGGCTGATCCACTGATGGGATGCGAAGAACGGCGGCTGCACGAGGAAGGCGAAGACCAATCCCTTTTAACCGCAACTGTTCGTCTTGGGCGAGGCGATCAGCATGAACGCGGGTCGCAATGGCGGCAATGTCCTCATCACTGATCTCGGCGACTGGACCACGCGCCAATACAAGACGTGCTTCGTCAATCAGGCTGGCGGCTTCTGCGATCCTGGCTGCTACGGCGCGCTTTGCTCGCTGTTCGTCCTTCTTGGTGAGTTCGAGCGATTTCCAAATCTCAACCTTGAACGTGCGACGCGCGCTGTTGACGAGCGCACTCAGGTCATCAGGCCAAGCGTTGGGGACAGGTTTGCCAGCGAGATCGCCAGGTAGCTTGAAGCGGAAGTGGGCCCAGCCCTTCCGCCATACGAGGTGCGTCATCCGAATTGCCATGTAGCGCCCTGCCGTAGCACGTTCGTGTAGCAACGGCAGTTTGCAAGCACCTGATATATCGGAGCTTTCGATATTTCAATGGGTTGAGAGACAATGGCGCTCCCTAGGGGAATCGAACCCCTGTTTCAGCCTTGAGAGGGAAATCACGCTGACGAGATCCGCACCAAATTTGCCGCCTGGCTCACCGTTTGGTCTGCACCACAACGCCCTATAGTACGCGCCCCAGACCGTCGGCGTGGCGCCGCAGTACTGGCACAAAGCCCTTGATCATCTGCTGAATGGTGATCCGCGCCGATGACGCACTCGCGCTCATCGCCGCGATCACCGATCCCCGCGAGTCCACCACCGGCACCGCGATCGATCGCAACCCGATTTCCAGCTCTTCATCCGTGACCGCATAGCCAAGACGTTTCGCTTTTTGCACGGCATCGCGAATGGCCGATGCCTTAATGAGGCTGTGTTTGGTCCTTGCCACGAAGCTGGTGCGGCCGAGATAAGCCGCGATCTGCTCGTCGCTCCAGGCGGAGAGCAAGACCCGCCCCGTTGCCGAGCAATACAGGTCGATGCGAGTGCCCAGCGCGATGCCGGTCGTCACCAATCGTTCGGCCTCGGCGCGGGCCACGAAAAGGGCGGTACCCCGGTCCAACATCGCGAGCGAAATTGACTCATGGAGCTCGTTGCGCGCGGCTTCGAGGAATGGTTGCGCGACGACGGGAAGAGACCGCGTCTGCGAATAGGCGTTCCCAAGGGCAAGCAGGCGCGGCTGTGGCCGGAAATACTTGCCGTCGAACTCGAGATAACCGAGTTCTACCAGAGTGAGCAGGCATCGCCGCGCCGAGGCGCGTGACGTGCCGGCCGCTATCGCGGCGTCGGAAACCGTCATGCGGGTCCGGTCGGGCGAGAACGCCTCGATGATCGCGAGCCCCTTGGCGAGGCCACCCATGCCTTCCGGAAGTCGTTGGGTTCCTTGAACGGATTGGGACGTCTTACCGGTCATATTGACAATCGCCTTTTTCAGAGTGATCTTGAGTTGGACACTTGTTCGATATTCGAACAAAACCGACAAACCGTCAAATGCGGGCCAGGAAGGCATCCATGTTGGATCAGATCATCCACAGCAAAAGCGAACCCGGACCTAGCTGGCCGGGCGAAAGCCTGACCCGTGTGCCCTACTGGATCTTCCAGGACAGGGACACCTACGCGGCGGAGCAGAAGTTGATCTTCCAGGGTTCGTCGTGGAATTATCTCTGTCTTTCGGTCGAGCTGAAGAACACCGGCGACTTCATCACGACCTTCGTCGGCGACATCTCGGTTATCGTCGCCCGCGATTCAGACGGCGAGCTGTACGCATTCGAGAACCGCTGCGCGCATCGCGGCGCCCTGATCGCGCTGGAGCAGCGCGGCAACACCAAGGATTTCAGTTGCGTCTATCACGCCTGGACCTACGACCGGCAAGGCAACCTCAGGGGCGTCGCCTTCAAGGACGGCATCAAAGGCAAGGGCGGGATGCCCGCCTCGTTCTGCATGGAGGAACATAATCCGCGCAAGCTCCGTCTCGCCGAAGCATTCGGAATCGTGTTTGGAAGCTTTTCCAACGACGTTCCGCCGCTCGAAGAGCATTTAGGCGAAGAGATTTATTCGCGGATAGGCCGGGTCATGAACGGCCGCACGCCGGTGGTGCTCGGCCGCTTTACGCAGGCGCTTCCGAACAACTGGAAACTGTACATGGAGAACGTCAAGGACTCCTATCACGCCAGCATCCTGCACCTGTTCTTCACCACGTTCGAGCTCAACCGCCTGTCGCAGACCGGCGGCATCATCGTCGATCCCTCCGGCGGCCACCACATCAGCTTCTCGGCAATCGAGCCCGACGCCGCAAAGGATAATGAATACGCCGAGCAGGACATCCGCTCGGACAGTGAATTCAACCTAGCCGATCCTTCCCTGCTGCGGAGCTTCAAGGAATTTCCCGACAACGTGACGCTGCAGATCCTGTCGGTGTTTCCGACGTTCGTCCTGCAACAGATTCAGAACGCGATTGCGGTGCGCCAGGTCGTGCCGCGCGGAACCGGGCGAACCGACCTGCACTGGACGCTACTCGGCTTCGCCGAAGATACGCCGGAGCAACGGCTCGTGCGCCTCAAGCAAGCCAACCTCGTTGGCCCGGCCGGGTACATTTCGATGGAAGACGGCTGCGTCGGCGGCTTCGTGCAGCGCGGCATCGCCGGCGCCAGCGGCGAGCAAGCGGTCATCGAGATGGGCGGCGCGGGCACCGACAGCAGCGAAAGCCGCGTCACCGAGGCCTCGGTACGAGGGTTCTGGAAAGCCTATCGCGCCCGGATGGGCATGTAGGAGCCGAAGCGTGAGTCAAGACGTCGTCAATTTGATCAATCATGTGCAAGGCGCCTATGCGCGCTGCATCGACAACGGCCAGCTCGAAACCT
Source organism: Bradyrhizobium sp. AZCC 1577 (assembly GCF_036924575.1). Lineage (NCBI taxonomy): Bacteria > Pseudomonadati > Pseudomonadota > Alphaproteobacteria > Hyphomicrobiales > Nitrobacteraceae > Bradyrhizobium > Bradyrhizobium sp. AZCC 1577. Next base: position 1,946,466 of record NZ_JAZHRQ010000001.1, on the reverse strand, counting down.
GGCCCGATTTCTTCGAGGAAAATTGCACCTACAAGATCACGACGGCGGACAACTATGCGCAAGGTCTAGAAGCCGGTGTGATTTTCGCCAATTCGCGGGGCATGCTGCGCGACCGGGTGGCCTCGCTGCGCGAAGCCAACATCTATGAGCGTCACGTCTATCGACATTTCCTGGGACAGCCATGGATCCTGGCGGAAGACGCCGCAGAAGTCAGCAGCGAGACCTCGTTCTTCGTCGCGCGCATCATGCGCGACGGCGCCACCGACGTCTATGCGACCGGCCGTTACCTGGACGTCTATCGCCTGAACGGTGGAGCGCCGAAGATTCGCGAGCGGATCGTCGTCTGTGACAGCTCACGTTTTGACACGTTGCTGGCGTTACCACTGTGAGCAGCAGCAAGACGATAGCGCTGACGATCGGCGATCCGAACGGAATCGGTCCCGAGATCGCGCTGAAAGCGGCGGTCGAAATGGCCGGCAGGGACGATATCCGGGTAATCCTGGTCGGGGACGAGCATGTGATCCGGTACTATGGCGAACGCCACGCCGGCGATGCACACCTTCGGCAAGCCGGGACCGCATCGCCTGCGGCGACCGGCGTTATCTTGTTCCATGCGGTCGATGCGTTGCCGTCCGCCAGTTTCCGACCGGGAAATATCGATGCCGCGGCCGGCCGCGCAACCGTCGCTTATGTGGAAGCCGCGGTCGGCCTGGTTCGCGGCGGCGCAGCCGACGCCATCGTCGGATGCCCGCATAACGAGACGGCGGTCAACGCGGCTGGCATCCCGTTTTCGGGATATCCCGGCCTGATCGCGCGGCTAACTCGTACGCCTGAGGACAAGGTATTCATGATGCTGGTCGGCGGCGGCCTGCGCATCCTTCACGCCACGCTGCATGAGCGCATCCATCACGCGCTGGCCCGCCTGACCCCCGATCTGATCGAAGAGGCGGGCATGGCATGTGCTGCTACCTTGCAACGTCTTGGCGTCGCAAATCCGCGAATCGGCATTTTCGGCATCAACCCGCATGCAGGCGAGAACGGCTTGTTCGCCGACGACGATGATCGCATCACGGCGCCGGCCGTCGATCGGCTGCGCAAGGCGGGCATCCTGGCCGAGGGACCCGTCGGCGCGGATATCATGCTCGGCCGCAAGGATATCGACGGGTTTGTCGCGATCTATCACGACCAGGGCCATATTCCGGTCAAGCTGCTCGCCGGCCGCAATGCATCGGCTCTATCGGTCGGCGCCGGCGTGCTGTTCTCAAGCGTCGGCCATGGCAGTGCGTTCGATATTGCCGGGCAGGATAAGGCCGATCCATCGGCCGTGCTGCGCACCCTTCGGCTGATCGGCAACATTTCGGCGACGCCAAAGCTCGCTTCGGAAAGCGCAGCATGACGTTCACCGTCCACGTCGCCGAGAGCGATCTGTCCTTTCCATGCGAACCGCGCGAGTTCGTGCTCGATGCCGCCGAGCGGGCCGGCTATTCGATGCCTTCGTCCTGCCGCAAGGGCGTCTGCAACACCTGCGAAACCGCGCTGCTCTCCGGCGAGGTCGAGCAGCGCGGCAAGGGCCGGCGAACGGCGCAAGACGGCTCGGCATTGGTATGCCGTGCTCAGCCGCGCGCCGACCTGACCATCCGCCCAAAGCGCTTTGAACGGATCGATATCTTTCGCCGCAAGACCATCACGGCGACCGTGTACAGGCTCGTTCGGCCTACGCCGGATGTGACCATCCTGACGTTGCGCTTTCCGATCGGCCTGCGTGCGCCGTTCAAGGCCGGTCAGTATCTGCAGGTCGTCATGGAGGACGGCGATCGTCGGAATTTCTCGATGGCGAATGCGGCGCGCCACAATGACGGCGCGGAATTGCACATCCGGCACGTTCCGAACGGAAAGTTCTCGGAGAAAATACTTTCCGGATTGGCCGTCGGTGACCGGTTGCAGGTCGAAATCCCTCATGGCGACTTCCATCTGCGCGTGTCGCCGCGGCCCGCCATCCTGCTCGCCAGCGGCACCGGATTCGCGCCGATCAAGTCGATCGTCGAGACGGCGATCCGCGCAGGCAATGAACGCCCAATGCACCTCTATTGGGGCGCGCGCACGCGCGAAGATATTTATCTGTTCGATCTTGCCGCCAACTGGCAACGGCGGCTGCACTGGTTCTCGTTCACGCCGGTTCTTTCAGACGCGGCAGCATCATGGCCGGGCCGCACCGGACTCGTCCACAATACGGTCCGCGAAGACCATAGGGATTTGTCGGGGGTGCAGGTCTATGCCTGCGGCAATCCAAAGATGGTTGACGCTGCGCAGCGCGACTTCACGGCAGATCACGGCTTGCCCGAAGCCGAGTTTTTTGCCGATGCCTTCGTCGATTCGGGACCATCCGCTTCATACGATCCTCAACCGGTATCGATCCAATCATGAGAACAGCAACGTCGCTCTTTTTCTCGGTCGCCATCACTGCAATCCCACTGCTATGCGCCATCGATGGCCGCGCTGACGACGCCGCGAATTATCCCTCGCAAACCATCAAGATCATCGTGCCATTTCCGGCCGGAGGCACCGCCGATATCCTACCGAGATTTGTGGCTGAGAGGCTCCGTCAGAAATGGAATCAACCTGTCATCATCGAGAATCGATCGGGCGCCGGCGGCAATATCGGCGCCGAGGCGGTCGCAAGCAGTGTCGCGGATGGCTATACGCTGCTGGCAAGTCCTCCCGGTCCGATCGCGATCAACGAGAACCTCTACAAGAAGCTATCATACCGGCCCGCAGATCTGATGCCGATCATTGTGCTCGGAACGGCGCCGAACGTGCTCGACGTGCGGCCGAACTTCCCGGCAAGGACCGTGCAAGAACTGATCGCCTATGCCAAGGCAAATCCGGGCAAGGTTACATTTGCCTCCCAAGGCAATGGATCAACGTCTCATCTGACAAGCATTCTGTTTCAGAAGCTTACGGGAACCCAGATGGTGCACATCCCTTATCGCGGGACGGCGCCTGCCCTGCAGGACATCATGGGCGAAACAGTCGATCTGTTCTTTGACAATCTCGGCTCATCAATGAACCTGCACCAGAGCGGAAAGCTTCGCATACTCGGCGTCTGCGGCGCCGAGCGTTCGTCTTCGCTGCCCGACATTCCGACGGTCCGCGAAGACGGCGTGACCGAATTTTCTTCTGTGACCTGGTTTGCGTTGGTGGCACCCGGCAAGACTCCACCAGCCATACTTGCAAAACTCAATTTTGCCATAGCCGAAATTTTGAAAGAGCCCGATATCCAGGACCAATTTGCGAAGCTCGGGGTCACCCCCGCCCCCATGGACATTCCCGCAACAGCCCGGTTCATCGATGCCGAACGCGCGAGATGGGGCGGAATCATCAAATCAGCCGATATCACGCTCGAGTAAGGCAGCAATGAGGGTCGTCGCTGGGACCGTCAGCATCATGTTGCTAGCGGCGGGTTGACCCGCATAGTCGTGCAACGACCGAACTCGGCCTACTTTGATCGGGACGAAATTTGTGACGTTTCCTGATCCAAGGTGAATCTGTTCGTGCATGCGCCTCATTTCCATCGATGCCGGCTCAACTGACACTTCACGCATGATGCCCAGATCACGGTCGTGGAGCGAGCGGACCATCGAGGTCTGGCGTCGACGAGAGGCGGTTCCGCGGCCTGTTCTGGAGAAAACAAAAGGTAACGAAACTGGCCGGCGGCCGTTTGCCGAGTCGGAGGCCAAAAGTCTAGTCCGCATTCAGTCGCTGTATCGGCAATCAATGCCGTCGCGGCCTGCACACTTGCCTTGATTTACGAATGGCAAAGAGGTCCGTCGCAGCTGTATTCCCCGCTGCTATGGAAACTATACTTGCCGGTTATTAGCAAATTTCATCCCGCGCGGCGATCATTGGCTGCCACCGTCGCAGATTTCATCGAGTAACGCCCAGCGCAACCTCAGTCCGAATCCAACGACTCCGCGCACCGACGAGGACGCGCTATCTCCCCGAATATACCGCATCGGGCAACTTGATCCTGCCGAAGAAACTTCAATGTGTGGGCGTTCGTCGGCTAACCGCTCACTCCCAACGCGCTCAAGAGGGATCCATGGCTTTCACGTTAAAGATCAACGGCACCCCCCGTGAGGTCGATGTCGACGGCGACATCCCGCTGCTGTGGGTGCTGCGCGACGTGCTCGGCATGACCGGGACCAAGTTCGGCTGCGGCCAGGCGCTGTGCGGCGCCTGCACCGTGCATCTTGGCGGCCAGCCGGTCCGCTCGTGCCAGACGCCGGTCGACAGCGTCGGCGACAGTGCGATCACCACGATCGAGGCGATCGGCCGGACGCCGCAGGGCGCGGCCTTGCAGAAGGCATGGCTGGAGCTGGAGGTGGTGCAGTGCGGCTACTGCCAGTCCGGCCAGATCATGTCGGCGGCGGCGCTGCTGAAGGACAAGCCGAAGCCGACGGATGATGACATCGACGCCGCCATGTCGGGCAATGTCTGCCGGTGCGGCACCTATCAGCGCATCCGCGCCGCGATCAAGCACGCTGCGGGAGTTTGAGATCATGGATGAGCTTGTTGTGAGAGAGCAGATTGCCGATGAAACAGTGATGTCGCGGCGCGCCCTTCTTCAGGGCTCAGGTTTGCTGCTTGGTTTTGCGCTGACCGGTGCAAGTACGGAGTCCGTCTTTGCGGCGCCCGCTTCGCAGGTGAGCGAAAACGAGGTCACGGGCACTTTCGCGCCGAACGGATTCATACGGATCAATCCGACCGGCGCCGTGACCCTGGTCATGCCGATGGCCGAGATGGGACAGGGAGTTTACACGTCGCTCTCGATGCTCCTCGCTGAAGAACTCGAAGTGAAGCTTGACCAGATTCAGGTTCAGCATGCGCCGCCAAATCATGCGCTTTACGTCAATTCGATCATAGGCATTCAAAATACAGGTGGTTCCGCCTCTGTCCGTGCCTTCTGGACACCGCTGCGTCAGGCAGGCGCCGTGGGTCGTAATCTGTTGATTGCGGCAGCCGCCAAGCGCTGGAATGTCGATCCGGCGACTTGCCGCGCCAAGGATGGCGTCGTGTTCAATGCGTCAGGCTCGAAGCATCTGAGCTACGGCGAACTTGCGGAGGCCGCGGCGAAATTGCCTGTGCCGCCTGCGGCAAACGTCAAATTGAAGGATCCAAAGGATTTCACCCTGGTCGGCACCCGGGCCAAGCGCGTGGATTCAGCAATTAAGGTCGATGGGCGCGTGCTCTACGGCATTGACGCACGAGTGCCGGGTATGAGGGTTGCGGCGGTTGCTATTTCGCCTGTGCTCGGTGGCAAAGCGAAAACGGTGGACGAGAAGGCTGCGCTCGCGGTGAAGGGCGTCCGGCAGGTGGTCAATATCGATGAAGCTGTCGCCGTGGTGGCGGATCACATGGGCGCAGCGAAGAAGGGGCTCGAGGCCGCCAACATCACGTGGGACGACGGGCCGAACGGCAAAGTCAGCAACGCTGATATCGTCAAGCAATTGGAGGAGGAATCCAAAAAGCCGGGTGCTGTTGCCCGTAACGTCGGTGATGTGCGGAAGGCACTTGCGGAGGCAACGCAACGGATTGACGCCATCTATCAAGTGCCTTTCCTGGCCCATGCGGCGATGGAGCCGATGAACTGTACCGTTCATCTGCAGAAGGATCGTTGCGACATTTGGGTCGGGACACAGGCGCCTACGATCACGCAGTCTCAGGTGGCCGAACTCACCGGCTTGCCAAAGGATGCGATCAAAATTCACAATCATCTGATTGGCGGTGGCTTCGGCCGAAGGCTGGAAGCTGATGGCACGATCCTCGCCGTCAAGATTGCCAAGCACGTCGACGGTCCGGTGAACGTGATCTGGAGCCGGGAGGAAGACATCCAGCACGATATGTATCGGCCGTACTATCTCGATCGGCTGTCGGCCGGACTTGATGCGGTAGGCAAGCCGGTTGCCTGGACGCATCGGATCGCCGGCTCCTCAGTCATGGCTCGCTATTATCCCCCTTACGTCAAGGACGGATTGGACCCCGATGCCATAGAAGCGGCGGCCGAGCCGCCCTATGCGCTGCCCAATATCCACGTCGACTTTGTCCGGGTCGAGCCCCCTGGTGTCCGGACGTCTTGGTGGCGCGGTGTCGGACCGACTCACAATGTTTTTGTGGTCGAAAGCTTCATAGATGAGCTCGCGCATGCCGCGAAGCAGGATCCCGTCGCTTATCGCACGGGATTGCTTGGCCATAATCCGCGAGCGCTTGCTGTTCTGTCGCTTGCTGCGGAAAAAGCAGGGTGGGGATCACAACTTCCCGCGCGGCATGGCCGCGGGATTTCGGTGCAATTCGCATACGGAAGCTACACGTCGCAGGTCGCCGAGGTCGAAGTGGCGGCCGATGGCTCTGTCAAAGTCAGGCGGATCGTCTGTGCGATTGACTGCGGCATGTACGTCAATCCAGATACGATCGAAGCACAGGTTCAGGGTGGAACGCTTTTCGGGCTGACCGCCGCGCTCCATGGCTCGATCACCTTCAAGGATGGACGCGTCGAGCAGAGCAATTTCGACAGCTATCTGCCGATGCGTATCGACGAGGTGCCGGTGGTGGAGACGCACTTGATTAAGAACGCGGAAGCTCCAGGTGGCATTGGTGAAGCTCCGACAGCCATTGTCAGTGCTGCAGTGACCAATGCGATCTTCGCCGCGACCGGAAAGCGCGTGCGCAGCCTGCCGATCGATACAAGTTCGCTGAAGTCGTCGTCTTAGTCCTTCGTCATCCCGCGTGCGTCGGGATGACGGTCCGGGACTAAAGCCCCCGAGCATAACGACTATGGGAGTGTTCGCGTTCTCCGCTCGGAAGAAGTCACCTCTCAGAAGGACGCCGTCTCGGGTTGGAAACTCGATCCGCTTCGAAGCTGTCACGTGGGCTCCCCGGGTAGTGCCGGCAACCGAGCCACGGCCTGGTCCGTTCAGGGGCCTAATTTCGTCTAATGACAAGAGACGAAGTTCAGTGGTACGAACGAGCACGGCGACGCCCTCGCTGATCCTTGGAGAGCAGGCTTCGGAGCACTATCGGCGCCGGTAGCCAAGCAGTAAAGGGCCACTACAATCATGTACACTTCGAAAGCGGTTCCAACGCAGGCTCTCGTCGGGCAGAACGCTTCGCTGCCCGCGGGTTCCACTGTCAAATTGTCTACAACAGACATCAACAACTTGATGCAGGTGCTCAACATCGATGTCATCGCGTTGACTGAGCTTCTGGTGCCGCATGGTCATCGAGTCGAAATGGGAATGATTGACGCACCCGGGATCCACTACAACTTGAGTGGCGTGGGGCGCATATCGATCAACGGCGGACCAAAGATGCCGTTGAGCCCTCATTTGCTCATCATCGTGCCGCCAAACACTCCGTTCGCGATCGAGGTTGACGGTGGAAGTGACCCACTGAAGCTCATTTCGAGGGACTGCTGGACTCGTCAAGACGGCATCCTCCGCGTCGCAATGCCGAACGAGCAACCCGAAATTGTTCAGATTTGCGGCTTTTTTAACGCATCCTTTGGTCAGTCTGTGAGGCTGTTCGGAGAACTCCGCGAACCGGTGATCGAGCAGTTCGAGCCAGCGGACAAGATCGATCTGAAGCTTCGCGAGGCTATGGACGAGTTGCTACAACAAGAGGTCGGCGTTGGAGCCATGACAGCGTCTCTGCTCAAGCAAATCGTTGTCTCATTGGTACGACGGTCCCTCAGGTCATCCCAGCGGTGGACTGAACGATTCTCGATACTTGCCGACAGGCAGGTCACCCGTGCTTTTGCAGATATGGTGGCGCGGCCGGGAGCCGCCCATTCAGTTCAGAGCTTGGCGCACAGTGCAGGATTGAGTCGTTCGGGGTTCATGGCGCGGTTCTCGGAAATCTTTGGACAATCCCCGATGGTCATCTTGCGAGACTTGAGAATGCGCCAGGCCGCAATCGATTTGACGACAACGGCGATGTCGATCGACGTCATTGCTCATAATGCGGGGTACGAGAGCCGTTCAAGTTTTGTGCGAGCTTTTCGAAAGGCGTACAATCGAGATCCGAGCGACTATCGCCGGACAACCAAGGAGGGCAAAGCCCAGAAGGCTAAGCACCCTAAACGGAGTGTCTGATGGGTCGGACGTGCGCGGCCAAAGCACGAGCTCCTTGTGCGCCGAGGCTACTTGCAACGTTTCGCTTCAACTTGGCCGCAGCGAAAGCATAACCGCCGGAAGCACCATCAACGAAGTGCACGTGATTAGCTTGCGTGGGTGATGGCACAAAGCATGTAAGATTTGCGGCCAACTGTCGATGCGTTCCAAAAAAGCATGCGCCTCGTCGCTGAGCCCCTTCCAAGCGTGCGTCTATGACGTCTGCGAGTTCAGATGAGCAGTCCACTGTCATACGTAGGCCGTCATCGAATTTTCGGTAGTCTGTATTCTCCACAAGCTCTTGTCGGAACCGATCTTGATCAAAGCCGCCAATAGGAATTCCGAGTAGGGCGCCCACCCGCGCCAGAATGACGCGCGAGCACTTCGCAGCCCGAGCCGCAAAGGGCATCTTTCGGCTGCCTTTCTTGATGGCATGGTCAAGATGGTCGCCGGTCCATGCGGGGAGCGGGCCTTCGGCAGGCAAGGGATGTAGGCCCGGCTCATCTGAACGGAGCGTCCGCAGGAGCTCCTGTACGAGTTTCACGAACGAAGTCGGATCATCGCGCGGAACGACGATAAGAGACAAGACAACGCCGTGCTTGGTACTGATCGGCGCAAACCGGCACGAAAGACCTGTGAGGTCGGCTGTTACTCCCATGGGCGCGCGCGGGACGGTGTAGCCGCCTTGCTTGAGTTTGCGCTCTGCCCAGGCAAGTCCTCCGCCGGCAAACATCGCGTAGGTGACATTCGAAGAGGGCGCGAAGCGGGCTACCAGAACGTCCAAGTGCTGAGCGCGAATGTCCGCGATAGGAATGACTGCAATGCGCAACGTGAGACCCAAGGCGTCTTCAGCCCAAGCGGCGGTTTTTGCCAACGTATCCTTGATGATGGACGAATAGGCGCTGGGCGCGGCGAAGCTCGCGCCATCTCCTCCGAACGTGGACGGAAACTGTAGGTCGGGTAGTGCATTGCTGACGGCAGCAAGAACCGCTGCACCGGCCGTATTCACCTCCCGGTACCGTCCCTGTTCAATAGCTTCGGTCGAACGGCTGACGTCCGTAACGGCAATGATCCAGTCATTAGGTAGAGGGCGATACCGATCTCGCCGCACTACGTCGTCAAAAGAGTCGAAGGGTACGAGCGCCCGATAGAAGCGGTCGTCTTCGGCCTCTTGGTCAACCTTTGTCGGGAAAAGACCGACTTCGAAGGCTGGCTCTGGTCCATCCACTATCATTGCACTCTCTTCAGTCGTCCCCGGAGTTCAGCGTGGGGCCAATACCTCAGCGACACACACGCATCGAGCATGACGTAGCTCGCACCACTCATCGGCGCTGTGCCACCGCGCCTATATCACTATGCGCTTCCACTCAAATAGCCCATCCCGACGGACGACTGGACGCACAATTCGGATTCGTAGCTAGCACGGCGGCGCTACGGCGGACTGTGGAAGCAGTAACCCGAAGCGCTGGAAGGTGAACATGCGCCTCAATACCGAGGAAGAAATCAGGCGGGTGGATAGCGAATGCCATGACTCGATCGTCACACGAGATCCTTGATGACACCGTCCACCCTTCAGCGTTCCTCGACTTGAGCGGTTGCTCCACGATCTTCCCTGGGCACTCCAATTGACTCCTTCACGGAGCTAAGGAGTGGCGGCCACCAAATGCCAATCCAAGCGAACGAATCTAACGTCGAAGCCCAAGAGGATTAACGTCTCCTCGCCTTGAAGCACGGATTTTTTGCGGGGGAGCGTAGGCAGTCACCCGAGGTTCGCGGTTGGGCGTGCGCTCGGGGTTAAGCTCTCCTGGTCGTCTCGAACAAGAACCATGTGCGACGTTCCGCCTCGTCGATCCAGTTTTCGATCAGGCTGGCCGTGGCGACATCGCCATGCTCGTCGCAGACATTGTGGGTCTGCCGCATGCGCTGGGTGAGCGCCAAGTTATCTTCCTTCAGCTCGGCCAGCATGCCTTCGGGCGTGACGAAATCCGCATCATTGTCCTCGATATGCTTCACTCTGGCGATGTGGCCGATCGAGCGGATCGTTGTGCCGCCGATCTTGCGGGCTCTTTCGGCGATTTCGTCCGTCATCGCTAAGATCTGCGCGGCCTGCTCGTCGAGAAGAACGTGATAATCCCGGAAATGCGGGCCTGATATGTGCCAATGGAAGTTCTTGGTCTTGACATAAAGCGCGAACACGTCTGCCAGAAGCGCAGTGAGGGCGACCGAAATATTCTTGGTGGCATTGGAGCCGAGATTGCTCAGCGTGTCGAGCGGCGCCTCGCGGCGCTTTCTCGCGTCTTCTATACTCATTTTGGTCCCTCCTTCAGGGTTGATGCAGTCTTGATGTTCGCCGGGGGATCGCTCTGAACCAGCAATTTTGCGAAACTGTTCACGGCAGTGCGTCACGATCAGGAACACCCCGCCGGCCTAGTCCTTCTGATAAGAGTATAGATACCTCGCGGGCCGCCCCGGCGGGCGTGGGCGGGAGACCGCGGCCATCGCTGTCGCCAGCTTGCGCCAGAGCTCCCTAGGTCAGCTTCAGATCCTCGACCAGCATCGCCGTGGCGTGGCGCGCAAGCGCCTGGGTCGGGGCGTTGGTATTGCCGCTGGTGATGTTCGGCATGATCGAGGCGTCGATCACCCGGAGGCCGTCGACCCCACGGACCCTGAGCCTTGCGTCGACCACCGCTCGCGCATCCTGGCCCATCCGGCACGTTCCGACCGGGTGCCACATCGTTGTCACGACACGCTTCACCCATTCGCCGATCTCCGCATCCGACCGGATATGCGGGCCGGGATCCATCTCTTCCTCGATCACCGACGCCAATGACTCCTGGGCCATAACTTCGCGGATCGCACGCACCGATTCCACCGCGGCCATCAAGTCTTCCTCCTCGCCCATAAAGTTCGGGTTGATGAGGGGCATCGACGTCGGGTCGCTGTCGGCCAGCCGCACCCAGCCACGGCTCTTGGGCTGAAGCACCACGAGTTCGAAGGTGACGCCCGAGCGGTCGCTCGCCGGGCCGAGTTGCTCGTTCAAGATGATAGGAGCGTGATAACATTGGATCGTGGGTTCGGCGGCAAAGTCCGACGGATTCCAGTGGGTAACGGTCTCGATGCCGTTGCCCGACGCCGGGCCATCCTTGGTGACGAGATAACGCAGGCCTGCCTTCACGGTGCCGAGGCCATGCGCGACCGCCTGATAGCCGAGATCGCCCTTCACATAGGCACGGACCGGCACCATCGGGTGGTCGTGGAGATTTTCGCCCACCCCCGGAGAATCGACGATTAGAGCGATGCCGTGCCGGCGCAGCTGCTCGGCCGGTCCAATGCCCGAGTGCATGAGGATCTTCGGGCTATGGACGGACCCGGCCGACACCACGACCTCGCCGGCCATGATCCTCTCGAGGCCGTTGCCCTTCAGCTCGATGCCGACAGCCCGCTTGTTTTCGATAAGAATCCGAACGACGGTCTTGCCAGTGAGAAGAGTGACACGGCCTGAGGCGAGGTGCGGACGCAGATAAGCGTCGACCGCGCTGCACCGTCGCTGATTTCCGACCGTCGACTGCACCGGCGAGACGCCGATCTGGCTCTCGCCGTTATAGTCAGGATTATAAGGAATTCCATATTCCTGGAAGGCCTTGAGGCAATATTGGTTCAGCTCGTTGATGCCCTTGGGCAACTGGACCGCCAGACCACCATTGATGCCGTGATATTCGTCGTGGAAGGTGTCGTTGCGTTCCTGCGCCATGAAGACGGGAAGCAGGTCTTCATACGACCATTTGCCGGTATCGCCGACCGCTTCTTGCCACGCGGCGAAGTCGCGTATCTGACCACGGACGTAGCACATCGCGTTGATCGAGGAGCCGCCGCCGAGCACCTTGCCCGAGCGATATGCTCGCTTGGTGCCGTGCTGGGGAACCGTCTCGTACTTCCAGACATGCCGGTCATGGACCAGTATATTGGCAAAGCCTGCGGGAATGTGGATGAACGGATCGCGATCCATTTCGCCCGCTTCGATCAGCACGATCGACGCATCGGTGTGTTCGGCGAGATAACTCGCGACGACGCAGCCGGCCGCGCCCGCGCCAACAATGACAATGTCGTACCCCTCTTGAGACATCTGCGTCTTTCTCTTTCGCACGATTTTTGTCGTTCAATAAAACGCCCATAGCCGGCGGAGCGCCATCGCGGCGCCCGATCCAGAGATTGATTGGACCTTGATTTTGGAAAGTGACCTTGCAACGCCGGCGAGGGAAATCACCTCTCGCCATAGAGTCGATAGCCGATCGTTATTGTCGCGCGCCGCGCCGCATGATGCCGTGGCGAGGAGTGCCGCCAGCCGTATCGCACCTCGAAACCGAGCTTTTATTCTCTTCAACTGTCTGAGAGGAGCTGGCGATCAGCGAACCTCCACGTGCCTCGATTAACGGGTGAACCTCTTCGAGAGCCCTTAAGCCGAGATTGCATGCGGGACACCAACTGCCGCTATAGAAGATTAAGGGGAGCGGACTGCGGCGCAGTATCGACGCCGCCGAGGATATTGCGCCGTCTTGGTTGGGCAGACAGAAGAAGCTCCGGGATGTCGTCCAGCGGTTAACGCCTTTCTCAACTCGGCCGGAGGCCATCAGGTCTCGGCAGCCCGCGCCAGGGCAATCGCGATATCAGTGGTCATTTTCGGCGTCCAGCATTCCGAACAGCTCGCGCTTTTAATCAACCTTTTGCGGGTCTATCGTCGCGAGGTCAGTTCCCGACACAGGCCACGTGATCCCGTAAAGATGGATCGACTCGGCGCGACCACGCAGCGCATGATGACCCAGGTCGGCAAACATCCGCGCTAGATCGCCGCTACCCTCGGCATGGAGCGCATCGATGAATGAGGCTGTGACGAGCAAGTCGAAGCCGAGAGTGCGGCAGGACGCTTCGACTCGGCTGGCGATATTGACCGTATCGCCGACCACGGTCAGTTCGAGCCTGCTTTCACTGCCGATGTCACCTTGCACGATCGGACCGTGGTGAACTCCGACAGCCATGCGTATCTCCTCATCACCGGATTGAAGGCGCCGCTTATTCCAGTCAGCGATCGAGTGCAGGATCTTGAGCGCGCCGCGAGCTGCGTTGGTGGCATCGGTCGAGCACGGCAGCGGCGCACCGAACACCGCCATCAGCCCGTCGCCAAGGAATTTGTCGATGTAGCCATTCTCGGAGAAAACGCACTTGCTCAGCAGCGCCTGCAGGTCGCGCACAAACGCGATCACATTCTCCGGTGTCAGCTTCGCGCAATATGCTGTGAAGCCTACCATGTCGACGAACAGCACGGCTGCAGGCTGATGGTGGGTAAGGGAAAGCGGCGTGTCCATCTCCGCAACTTCATCCACTAGCTCCGGTGCAAAGAATCGTGCCAGATTCGCACGCTGTCGCTGGCTCGTTGAAAGCCGCTCATTCGCCAAAATATTCTCCAAGGCGAGGAACGTGGTGATGCCGATAGCCGCAAGACCCATGGCGGCTCGGAGGATCGCCGCATCCAAGAACCTCGGACCATGCACCAGCACCAGGCTCAATATGGTCAGCGCTGTGGATCCCGCGGCGGCAACCATGACGCTACGACGGTTGAGACCGATTGTCGAAACTAGCACGACGAAGACATAGAGCACCGCGACGGCAAACTCGAAAGGGGTGAGCGTATCGATGACGAAGATGCCGAGAGCCAGCGCGAATGCAGCAAGCTGCGGACGATTAGATCTCCTCTTGTTTGCAGGGATCATCTGACTGGCTTGTTAAGGGCCCGCTCGGCCATTGCTGCCGTGCACTCTGGTCAGTAGCCGGGAAAGCGCTCGCGCATCGCCTTTTCCTCCTGAAGTATGCGTATGGCCAGCGGAACGGCATAGATCGCCAACCCGACCACGAGAGTGAAATAGGCGTGCAGCACAAGCGCGAAACCGACCAACTCCGGAAGAATGCTGAGATAGTAGTTCAGGTGGCGAACCCACCGGAAAAGCGGGTGTTTTACCAGTACATGGTTACGGGCGATCATCAGCCTCACGGTCCACAGGCGGCCGAGCAGATGCGATACAACCAACAGCATCCCGACCCCGAAGACGTAGAGAACTAGTCTCATGATGGTGATGGGGTCGAAAGAGGCTGCGCGGGCGATGCCTTCAATTGAAGCTGCGACATAGAAGGCGATATGCGCCAAGGCGAGCCAACGCGAGTTCCTCTCGCCGTACTCGACGGCCCCGTCCTTTCGAAGCGCCCTTTCGTTCCGCATCGAAACCACGAGCATGGCGACGCGAAACGCGACGGCTGCAGTGATGAACAGGAAAAGCGAGCGGACACCCATGAGGTTAACTTACTGGCATAAGGCAGGAGTGTTTGTCCGCGCTTGCTGAGATGAGTGCTCAACCAATTCATGCAAACACTCCCGGCGGTATTTGATCACAACGACCTTCGGTTGCCCGATTTCATTTTTGTGGTCTCCCCACAGCCCGCAACTCACCCCGCCGCGGCCGTGGCCGCCGTCGTCTGGGTCGGCTTGCCCTCGTTCTTACCTTCCGCGAGGTTGCGCACCACCATGTAGAAGATCGGCGTGAAGATCAGGCCGAACAGTGTGACGCCGAGCATGCCGAAGAACACGGCGACGCCGACCGCCTGGCGCATCTCCGAGCCGGAACCGGTCGATACCACCAGCGGCAGCACGCCGAGGATGAAAGCGAGCGAGGTCATCAGGATCGGCCGCAGGCGGAGCCGGCAGGCCTCGATGACAGCCTCCAGCCGCGACCTGCCCTCGCTCTCGATGTCGCGCGCGAACTCGACGATCAGGATCGCGTTCTTGGCGGCAAGTCCCACCAGCACCACGAAGCCGATCTGGGTCAGGATGTTGACGTCCTGGCCCATGATGCGAACGCCGATGGTGGCCGCAAACAGGCACATCGGCACGATCAGGATCACCGCGAACGGCAGCGTCCAGCTGCCATATTGCGCCGCCAGCACCAGATAGACGAACAGCACACAGATCGGGAACACGTAAAGGCCGGCATTGCCACCTGTTACCTGTTGATAGGACAGATCGGTCCATTCGAAGGAAAAGCCGCTTGGCAATGTTTCGTCGGCCAGTCGCTTGATGGTGTTGAGCGCCGTCGCCGAGCTCACGCCCGGTGCCGGCTCACCCTGCAGCTCGGACGCCGGGTAGAGATTGTAGCGCGCGACACGATCCGGTCCCGAGATATCCTTGAAGTCCACGACGCTGCCGAGCATCACCATGTCGCCGGCCGCATTGCGGGTACGCAGCCGCGCGAGATCGGAGGTCTCCTTGCGGAATGGGAGGTCGGCCTGCGCGGTGACGTGATAGGTGCGGCCGAACAAATTGAAGTCATTGACGTAGGTCGAGCCGAAATAGGTCTGGATGGCGTCATTGACGTTGGCGATCGGCACGCCGAGCTTCTGCGCCTTGACGCGATCGATATCGACGAACAGCTGCGGCGTATTCGCCGTGAACGGCGAGAACACCGAGGTCAGGTTCGGCGACTTCCGCGCAGCGGCGACGAGCTCGTCGGTCGCGGCTGCCAGCAGCTCAGGGCCGCGGCCTTGCCGATCCTGGATACGGATGGTGAAGCCGCCGCCGGTGCCGATGCCTGGCACCGCGGGCGGCGGAATCACGATGATGAAAGCGCCCTGGATCACCGACAGCCGCTTGCGCAATTCGGCCGTGATGGCATTCGCCGTCAGCCCCCTCTTCAGGCGTGCCTCTGGCTCGTCGAACACCGGGAACAACGCTGCGGCGTTGCCGGCCTGCGTGCGTGTCGCGCCGGAAAACCCGGCAAAGGCCCCGACACGGACGATACCTGGCGTATCCAGCGCAATCCGCTCGATTTCGCGCACCACCGCAGTGGTCCGCACCAGCGACGCGGCGCCTGGCAATTGCGCCGAGATGATGAGGTAGCCGCGATCCTGGTCCGGAATGAAGCCCTGCGAGGTAGTGGCGAGCAGCCAGCCGGCGCCGCCGATCAGCGCGAGATAGATCGCGAGCATCACCACCGTGTGCCGGATCACGAAGTCGGCCACCGACGCGTAGCCGTGCGCCAAACGATCGAAGATGCTGTTGAACAGCGCGCTGAAGCTGTTCCAGCCGCGCGCGATGATGTTCCAGCGCGCCGGCCGACGTTTCTCCTCGTGCGGAGTAAGAATCTGCGAGGCCAGTGCCGGCGACAGCGTCAGCGAGCAGAAGCAGGAGATCGCGGTCGCAACCGCGATGGTGACGGCGAATTGCTGGAAGAACTGTCCGGAAATGCCGCCCAGGAAGGCAGTCGGCACGAACACCGCGCAGAGCACCAGCGCGATCGAGACCAGCGCGCCGCCCACCTCCTCCATGGTCTTGAGCGCCGCCTCGCGCCGGCTCATCCCGAGCTGGAGATGTCGCTCGACATTCTCGACAACCACGATGGCGTCGTCAACCACGATGCCAACCGCGAGAACCAGACCGAACAGCGTCAAATTATTGATCGAGAATCCAAGCGTGGCCATCACCGCGAAGGTGCCGACCAACGACACCGGGATCGCGATGATTGGGATGATCGCAGGCCGCCAGCCCTGCAGGAAGACCAGCACCACGATGACGACGAGCGCCATCGCCTCGTAGATCGTCTTGATCAGCTCATGGACCGATTGGGCGATGAAATCGGTGGGGTTGTAGCCGATGTTGTAGTCGAGCCCCTTCGGGAAGCTCGTCTTGAGCCGCGCCATCGTGTCCTTGATGCCTTGCGCGGTCGCAAGCGCGTTCGATCCGGGCCGTTGCGTCACCACCATTGCGACGGCCGACTTCCGTAGGATGAAGCTGCCAGTGGCGTAGGCCAGCGCGCCGAGCTCGACGCGGGCAATGTCGCGCAGCCGCACGGTACGGCCGTCGGAGCCGGCCTTCACCACAATGTCCTCGAACTGCCTGATATCTTTGAGGCGGCCAGTGAAAACGAGATTCGGCTGGAATGCGCGATCAGCAATCGGCGGCTCCGCGATCTGTCCGCCCGTGATCTGGAGGTTCTGCGCGCGGATCGCTGCTATCACCTCGCTCGATGTCAGACCGAGATTGGCGATCCGGTCGGGATCGAGCCACAACCGCATCGAGTAGTCGCGCGCGCCGAACATCTGGATGTCGCCGACGCCGTCGAGCCGCAAAAGCTGATCGCGGACCTGCAGCAACGTGTAGTTGGAGATGTAGAGCTGATCGAACGTGTCGTCAGGTGACAGCACGAACACGGCCATCAGGATGTCGGGCGAATTCTTGCGGGTGACGACGCCGTTGCGCTGAACCTCCTCCGGCAGCCGCGGCTGCGCGATCGCGACGCGGTTCTGCACCAGCACCTGGGCCTTGTCGAGGTCGGTACCGAGCTTGAAGGTGACGGTGATGGTGAGCTGGCCGTTCGAGGTCGCCTGGCTGTAGAGATACAGCATGTCCTCGACGCCGTTGATCTCCTGCTCGATCGGGGCGGCGACGGTGTCGGATACGGTCTGCGCCGAGGCGCCCGGATATTGCGTGGTGACGGTAACGGTCGGCGGCGCCACCTGCGGATATTCCGAGACCGGCAGCGTCTGGTAGGCGATCGCGCCGACGATCAAAAGCACGATCGACAGCACCATCGCCAGGATAGGCTGGTTGATGGAGAGCCTTCCGAGATTCATGGCTTGGCACCTGCTGGCTTGTCGCCTGCCCGCGCCTGCACCATTTTCGGCGTCACCTTGGCGCCGACGCGGGCACGCTGCAGCCCGTCGACGATGACGTGATCTTCCGCCTTGAGGCCCTCGCGAATCACACGCAGCCCTTCATCGAGCGGCCCGAGCACCACCGGCCTTGCCTCCACCGTGTTGTCGTCCTTGACCACGAACACGATCTTGCGCGACTGGTCCGTGGCTATAGCAGTGTCAGGGATCAGCAGCGCCTCGTAAGGCGCGGAGCCGATGATCCGGACGCGGCCGAACTGCCCGGGCAGGATCGAAAGATCCTTGTTTGGGATCACGGCGCGGCTGCGCAGCGTTGCGGTGGAGACGTCCAGTCGATTATCGAGGAAGTCCATCTTGCCTTCATGCGAGGGTTTTGTCTCGCCGGTCAGCGTCACCTGCACCGGGTTCGGGGTGTCGCGCGAGCTCGGACGCTTGCCTTCGAACCACAGCCGGCTGTTGCGCTGATAGGTCGCCTCGTCGACGTCGAAATAGATGTAGATCGGATCGAGCGACACGATCGAGGTGAGCAGCGTCGCACCGCCCTCGCTGCCCTGCACGAGGTTGCCGGGGGTCACCAGATGGCGACTGACGCGACCGGTGATCGGCGCCACCACATGGGTGAATTCGACATTGAGCTTTGCGGCCTTCAGCGCGCCTTCGGCCTGGGTCTCGGCAGCACGCGCCGCCTGCAGCGCCTGACGGCGCTGATCAACGACTTGTTCCGAGACCGCGCTGGTCTGCACGAGGGTCAGGCCGCGCTCGAGATCGCGCTTGGCAAGCTCTCCCTTGGCGCGTGCGTCGGCGAGCTGCCCCTCGGCCTGCAGCACGACCGCCTCGAACGGCCGCGGATCGATGATGTAAAGCAGATCGCCGGCGCGGACGATCGCACCATCCTTGAACTCTACGCTGTTGACGAAGCCGCCGACGCGGGCGCGGACCTGAACCTCCTGTATCGCCTCAAAGCGGCCGGTGAACTCGTCCCAGTCGGTGACGGTCCGTCTGACCGGTTGCGCCACCGTTACAGGCGGCGGAGGCGCTGCCGCCTGCGATTGGGCCTTCTCGTCGCAGCCAGCGAGCGCCAGCACGAATAGCATACAGATCGGTGCGTTGCATCGTGGAAGGCGACGAAGCCAACCGCGATCGACCCGGGTCGCGGGAGCCGGACGCTCCGTTCTGTCAGTCACACTCACTTCCGTCTCCTCAAGGACCTACAATGTCGTAATTGGATTGGACTGGGCGGCAGCACGGTTACCGTCGGCCGGTCTCGATACAGGCAGCAGCATTCGCACCGCTGTTCTGATGCTGAACTCGGACCTGATCTCAATAGCGCTGCCGCTCTTTTGGACAAATCGTTGAACCTGGCCGAGATCGAGACCCGAACCCGCCCAACCGGCTTCGTCGTGAAATTGGAGTCGAACGCTCGCGAGGCACTTCGTCCGCCATGTCGCTTCCGCTACCGCGACGATGATTTCTACCACTCCAGTCGACGCTCCCGGACGCGGCACATTGTTCTTCGCAGAGATCGCGACCTGCCGCCGTCTTGCAGCGCTGCGCTCGCATTGCGGCACGCGAAGTAGAACGTCCTCTGGATCAGCCACAAAATCGGAGAGATCTTGAACAATCTCGGTGTGACGTCAAACACGAGGACCGACGGCGCGCCGAAACCCCTCCGCTGCCGCGACTAGGTCTCGCCGGATCGTAGTGTAGTGTGTCCATGGCGTAACGATTTCGATTACGTCGTTGCTTTGCACATCGACCCCCTGCCTTTTCAGTCTTCCATCGTGTTCCGCGCGCCGATCGCGCAGCCGCAAGTTTCGGCACAACGATGCTTTGGAGAATGACCTTGCAACGCCGAAGAGGGAAATCACCTCTCGCCATGGAGTCGATAAACTGTCGTTATTGTCGCTCGCCACGCCGCGCGATGCCATAGCGAGGAATGCAGCTAACCAAATGGCACGCGAAGCCGATGTTTTACTCTGCAAACACTTCTAAGCCGTGTTCGGCCGCTGAATCGACAATCAATGCCGTCGCGGCTTGCACAACTGGTGCCGCGAAATTCCCGCAGTGAACCACGAGAGAAGCTCGTACATGGCGCACGAGAACGGCAAAACGCGCGCGGGGCACTCTGGGTATCCCATGACCTCCATGAATGACTCGAACGCATTTTCACAGTCTAGCGCCTCTTGACGAATTGGTCATTTTGCGTACCAAACAACTCAAAGATCATTCAGGAGACGACCACACCACGCCGTCAGGATCGGCCCTGCCCATGTCTCGCCGACGTTCTCCTTCCGCAAGTACGGACGTGTTGCGTCCGTCCGTGCGGAAATCAATCGGCAATGACAATCACTGAAGGCGCGAAGGCTGGTGTGATATCGTCTCCTCAAGCCTCAATAGTGTGAGAGTTGGAAAGCGATGCCCTCGCTCGCATCCTGTCCGACTGGGACTTCGGTTCGATGGAAGTCGATGCATTATTCATGAGCGGGAACACCATTAAGCCCACTGCGCGCGCGTTCACGGATTTCCTCATCCCGGAGCTTCGATACAGACTTCGCGGAGCATTCCTGGCGGTTATGGATACGATAGCTTTACCCGAATGGTCGCCGGATTTAGTTGCTGAACGCGCTGGCTGGAGCGGACGCCGCGCTGAGATCTCGCACGAGTCTAAGACTTATTTTGCGCTGCTGGCGTACACACTCGTCGAAACCGGTGGATGAATCGTACGAACGATCGGACCTAAATCATGACCAAGATCCGCGAAGTTGTCGTCGCAATCGACCCCACCAATCATGGCGCGCTGGTTGGCCGTGTCGGCGAATCTCAGTTTCCTATCGGCGGCCCAGATGGCGTCGGCCACATATCTTCTGGTCCCAATCCTTACGACCTTCTTAGCGCATCTCTCGCCGCATGCACCGCTATGAGCGTTCGTTTTCAGGCTCGGCGCCAGAAACTTCCGCTGGAGCGGGTAGAAGTGGGCGTCAGCTTCCACCACGGCGCCCAGGGCGGAAGAGATTCGTTCGAGCGCACCCTCGTGCTGGGGGGAGACCTCGACGCGCAGCAGCGCGCATTCTTGCTGGAAGCCGCAAACCTCTGTCCTGTTGGCAAAATTCTTGGCATTAGTGCGGATATTAATACACGCCTGGACGCTGCTACTTCCGGCCACAACGAAAGCCGTCAGGCCAGCTATGAGGATGATCTGGCTGAACTCCAGATTCTGTATATCGATCCGGATTGAGCGTCTCTCGTCCCGTCGATCACCGCATCGGGGCACCGCAGCCTATCATGCCCGCAGGGTCTCAAGTTCGGTAAACCCGTGACTCTGGATGCCCCGACGTCGTCGTCTAAGCGGGTCCTTCTTTCCGCCTCCACGGCTCTCAAATCGCCGTCGTGAGACGAGGAGGCCCTGTTGTCGGGCGGGAGCTCCGCTCATCAGGTGCGTTGATCGTCGCGGTTTCCCATCAGTCTAAGCACGAGAGCCGCTCCACTGAGCGAATGAATGGCTTATCGTGCCCAGCCTCGTCGACAAAAGCCCTCGGCATCACTACGGTTTGACGCAGTTGCGATCGCTTTCCGAAAACGGTCAGGAGTCTGTCGGCGTCGCTCGAGAAGTCACTCTCGATTACCCTCCCCTCCCCGGGATCGATGATGACAAACCATGGCAGACCGGACGTTCGGTAATTCACCAATAGCGGCTCGCCAGACACCACATCGACATAGAGTCCTGCCCCTTTGTTGTCCCAGCATTCGTTCTGAAACGGGTCGCTCCGTGCCGCCTTGACTTTGGAAATACCCCATTCGCCGCCCCAATAGAGCCCCCGTCAGCTGCGCGTCGCCCGCCAGGTGCCGCTGCAGCGGTCGCCGGTGATTATGCCGCTCCAGCGACCGGAACCGAAATTGCCGACCAGCCGTCCGCCGCCGCTGGCGCGCGAGGCTCCGACCGAAACCGACACGGCCACACTGCCGCCTCGCCTCACCGAACCGGAGACGCGGCCGCCGCCGGCCGAGGAGACCCGGTTGCCGGCTACGGTGAAGGGGACGCTGTATCCAGAACTGCAGTGGCCGCGCGTGGTGGCAAAGATCGTGGTCCAGATCCCGTCATACGGGCCTGCGACCCTGCGGGCCGCGCTGGCCGAATCGGGAATGGCGACGGCCGCAAGGGCCGCAGCCACAAAAAGCGATTTGGAGGCGCAAAGCGAGACAGAAGCGAAAAGCGTGATGCGGGACTGTTCCGCCGTCAGCTGCGACATTGCCTCGGGATTTTTGTTATATGTCTTCATCTTCCGGCCTCCTTTGCAGACAAGCAAAAATAGGACGGCGAAACTCCATGGTCCAATGACCGGTGGCTATGAAATCGATGCCATTGACGCGGCACGCACGGCGAGAACCACTGGCTTTGGCGGGCCGTCGATTAGAATGATTTCGTCCTCGATGTGCTTGTTCAAAGCGGTCGCAATACCAAGGCTGCAAAGCGGCTGATGAGCAAGTTACGAAGACGCCGTGTGAATGCATGCAACTCGGCAAACTGCTCGGGCGTCATGCTGTCGACAACGCAGGCCACGAACACGATGACAGCTCATCGAGCGACTCATCTATCGACCGTTCCAGGACATCTCGGATTACACCGCCGGCCATCTAGCGCTCCTGGAACAACTCCTTGCTACAACCGTCGCAGCTGTGCCTTCGAGGCCATGCGTTGCCCGATCCCAGGCGGTATAGGTTAAAACTGACAATGTCTGTACCGGCCAATTCTCGCGCAAACAGACTGTTGCGTCGTCCATCGTCGGATCGGCGAACGCTCACGCCATATCGCCATCCCTCGTAGATCCCTTCGCTATAGCCCTCAGGGAGTGCTGCTGACGCCGCCTCGAAATCATCACTCTCCATCCACTAACGCTCCCTTGCGACGTGAGAAGAAGATGTTTGTACCGCACCGTTGATTTTTGCGCGCCGCGTCGAATGGCATCGATTCCATAATCGAAGGTCATTGGACGATCGAGTTTTCGCCGTCCTATTTTCGCCCGTCTGCAAAGGAATTCGGAAGATGACAACATACCACACACATGGAGGCGGACGATGAAGGCGATCGTCGTGACGGACCAGGCTGCGGGAACGGCCGGGATGGCGCTGGCGGAGCGGCCCGTGCCGCAGGCAGCGATCAACGACTTCGTCGTTCAGGTTCATGCATCGGGATTCGTTGGGACTGAATTGGCGTGGCCCTCGACCTGGACCGACCGCCTCAACCGTGACCGCACACCGTCTATCCCCGGGCACGAGCTGGCCGGAGTGGTGACCGCTCTCGGCTATGGCACGACGGGTCTGTCGGTGGGACAGCGGGTGCTCGGCCTCACGGACTGGACTCGCGATGGCACCCTGGCGGAGTATGTGGCCGTCGAGGCACGCAACCTCGCGCCGCTGCCGGGGGACGTCGACTTCACGGTGGGCGCGAGCCTGCCGATCTCGGGCCTGACCGCGTGGCAGGGACTGTTCGAGCACGGCCGCCTTCAGGCGGGGCAGAGCGTCCTCGCGCACGGCGCGGCCGGCGCAGTCGGGTCGATGGTGACGCAACTCGCACGATTGGCCGGCGCCTACGTCATCGGCACCGGACGTGCCGCCGATCGTCAGAAGGCGCTTGACTTCGGCGCGCAGGAATTCGTCGACCTCGAGAACGACGTCCTCGAAGACGTCGGCGGAGTCGATCTGGTGTTCGATGTCATCGGCGGCGACATCGGCAAGCGTTCCGCGCGCCTGATTCGAGCTGGAGGAACACTGGTGTCCATCGTCGGGCCGACCGAGGTGCGGCCCGCCGACGGCCTGGTGGTGGACTTCGTTGTCGAGTCCGATCGTAGCCAACTGACTGAGATCGTCCAGCGGGTGCGGGACGGACGGCTGCGGACGAACATCGGCAACATCGCGACCCTCGACGATGCCGTCGCCGCCTTCAACCAGACCAAGCGGATCAACGGGAAGACGATCATCCGCGTTCGCCCGTGAACGACACGCGCCTTCGATGCATGCGGCCGGCTGCGTCTTATCAGACGCGCCAGGGACAACCATGGAAAACTACCCATGGCCTCTGGCATGAGTTGTCGAACGGGCTCCATCCCCGCAGCATTTCCAGCAACGAGAGCGAAAGCACGCTCGTACCTCAACCTATCAGTTCACTCATCACCATGACTAACGGAATCGCCATGACCAACGCCGTCATCGAATGTATCCTGAGCCGCACCGCCACCAAGTATTACGACCCTGCCGCCACCTTGAGCGACGACCAAATCCGCGAGCTGGTGCGAATCGGAACCACCGCGCCGACATCCTTCCACTTGCAGAACTGGCGCTTCATCGCCGTACGCACGCCTGAAGCCAAGGCTCGGCTGAGTCCGATCGCCTGGAATCAGCCTGCGATCACCGAAGCAGCCGTTACCTTCATCGTCTGCGGCCAGTTGGCCGATTCCAGCGTAGTACCGGAGCGCCTGGCACCAGTGATTGAAGCGGGCATCATGCCGGCAAAGCTCATACCGGATTGGGAAATCCCCGCACGCGATCTGTACAAGGATTACCCGCAGCGCCAGCGTGACGAGGCAGTACGCACCGGCACCTTCGGCGCGGCGGCGATGATCTATGTGGCCCGTTCATGGGGCTTGGGTTCGACGCCGATGATCGGTTTCGATGACGAAGCGGTGCACCGCGAGTTCGGACTAGCCGAGGACGAAGTACCGGTCATGCTGTTGTCAATTGGGGCGGAGCGACCAGGAAACTGGCCGCAGAAGCCGCGCCGTCCGGTGGCCGATGTGCTGGATCTCGTATAATTTTGTTTGCAAGACCAATAACTTGCGGAGGAACTTACGATGCCAAGATGTGCGGCTCTGAAGCCGGAACAGGTGCCGGCCGATTCGAAACCGACCCTCGATATGTTCACCAAGAACATCGGGTTCACCCCAAATATGATGGCGACTTTCGCAGCAAGCCCCATCGCGTTCAACGCATGGGCCGCCCTGCTCGGCTCTTTGAGCAAGGCGCTCGATGTGAAGACGCGTGACAGCATCGGCCTCGCTGTCTCCGAAGTGAATGGCTGCAACTACTGCCTGACGGTTCACAGCTTCACGGCCGATCATATGGCCAAGCTGCCGGCCAATGAAATCATACTCGCCCGGAAGGGCCATGCCAGCGACCCGAAGCGGGACGCAGCAATCCAGTTTGCGCGCAAAGTCGCCGAGACGCGCGGCAAGATCAGTGACGCCGATCTAAAAGCCGTCCGCGATGCCGGCTACACGGATGCGAACGTCATAGAAATCGTCGCGCTGGTGGCGATGTACTCCCTGACGAACTTTTTCAATAACGTGTTCGATCCCGTGAAGGACTTTCCTGCCGTTGCGCCGGCTGGCTCGATCTGAACTCTATCCGATCGCATCGACCATCTCTGATGGTGCTCGGAGCTCTTAAGTGATGCGAGCGTAACGCTGGAGCCCGGATGCACGCAGGAAAGATTCTTGGAAACGCGTCCGAGCTTTTGATATGCGCCGGCAAGGTTTTCTACCAAAGCCAAGGGTGACAAGCTGCCGATTGTCATCATGACGGCCGGCCTGACACTTACGATGGCATCGAACCCATAGCCACAGGTCATTGGACCATGGAATTTCGCCGTCCTATTTTTCGCTTGGCGGCGAAGGAGGTCGAAAGATGAAGGCATACAACAAAAGTCCCGAGGCAGTGTCGCAGCTAACGCCAGAACAGTACCGGGTCACGCAGCAAGACGGCACGGAGCAACCATTTCAGAACGAATACTGGGACAACAAAGAACCGGGACTCTACGTCGATGTGGTGTCGGGCGAGCCACTATTCGCATCCGTTGATAAATTCGACAGTGGCACCGGTTGGCCGAGCTTCAGAAGGCCCCTGGAACCGGCGAACGTCGTCGAGAAAGTCGACCGGTCCTACGGAACGATCCGCACCGAGGTTCGCTCCAAGCACGGCGACAGTCATCTAGGCCATCTGTTTCCTGGTGGACCTCGGGACGAGGGAGGTCTGCGTTACTGCATAAACTCCGCGTCTCTGCGCTTCATTCATCGTGATCAGCTTGAGAGCGCGGGATATGGCGAATACCTCACACTTTTTACTCAGGAAGCCTAGCGATAGCTACAAAACTGAACACGCAATTCCTACCGGAAGGACGCTTCTGGGGAATGCAGAAACTGACAAGGCGCTGTCCAGGCGTCATGTAGACCAGAGTCTTCTGTTCCAGTGGCGCCCTGCCGAATGCGGCATATCGCAATCGTGAAACCCACGCTGAGGCGATCGAGATCATCTTCACCCCTACCAGACGACCTATCAGGATCTGCTCGGGTTTTTCTTCCAGATCCATGACCGCTCCAATCGAACGGTTCGAGCCCGTATTGTATCGGCTCGAACTCATAGCATGGAAAGGAATGAGAAATGGCAGTCGCGACATGGAACGGAACAGTGCTAGCGGAATCGGAGAAGACCGTTGTCGTCGAAGGCAACCACTACTTCCCACCCGAGTCCGTCAATACGCAATATCTCAAGCCGAGCGCGACGACCAGCCGGTGTCCGTGGAAGGGCCTTGCAAACTACTATTCGCTAATCGTCGACGGTAAAATCAATGAAGACGCAGCATGGTATTACGCCAAGCCCTCCGGCGCAGCAGCGGCCATCAAAGGCTACATCGCATTCTGGAAAGGTGTGGATGTTAGGTAATCGGCCGACCGTCATCATCACCCGACTTTCCGCCCAAATATGATGTATTCAGCCAGCATGAATGGACAGCAATTGGACGATCGGCTGTTCAGCAGCGAATGAGTCCGAACAGGCCGAATAGCCCGTCCGCATCCTGCCAAGTCTCGGCAACCCTCCATCCGCCAGAGGCGGCAAGCCGCTCGAAGCTCTCCGCAGTATATTTTCGGGAGCTCTCAGTGTGGATGGTTTCCGACGTTCTGAAATGGAACGTGTGCCCACAGAGTGTAACGCGCTGATCGCATAAACTGACCAGGTGCATCTCTACGGCCTTCTCGATCTCGTTCCAGCGCGCCACGTGCTTGAACTGCTCTAAACGGAAGTCGCCGCCCAGTTCGGTGTTGATCCGCTCAAGGAGGTTGAGGTTAAAAGCGGCAGTCACACCCGCGCTGTCGTCGTACGCTCGCAGAAGCGAATCTACGCTTTTCTGGAGATCGACACCGATGATGGCGCGTCCGTCGTCGCCCAGATGTCGCCCCATCTGCGTAAGCAAGGTCTTCGCCTCGATCGTATTCAAATTCCCCATCGTCGAGCCCGGGAAAAATCCAGTCCTGCCGCCGCCGGAGCCATCAAACGGAACCTCAAATACATCCAGGAAATTGCGCTCGATGGGGCGGACCCAGAGCGCAGGGAAGCGCGAAGCGATCCTCTTCGACGTTTCTGCAAGGAAGGCATCGGCGATATCGATCGGAACGTAGCCTCGCGGGTCACGCAGCCCTGCCAGCACAAGCTCCGTCTTAACGCCGGCCCCCGCACCATACTCGATGAGAATCGTGCCAGACTCTACAAAATCGGCGATGTCACTCTGCCGCTCTCGCAAGATCGACGTTTCGGCTCGAGTCAGATAGTACTCATCCTGCCTCGTTATCTCTTCAAAAAGGGCAGATCCACGCTCGTCGTATAACCAACGGCTCGGCAGTGTCTTCACATCAGCGGATAGTCCGCCGACGACGTCTCGGGCAAATGCATTTTTAACAAGGTCGATGCTGTTATTTACGTGAAGCATAATTTCCGCTTTCGGTGACACGGCGGATAACGGCCGCGGTAAACTCGCGGCCGATATCATCACCCGTGGATTCTTGCCTGGCGCAGCGAGTATGTTATTTGACGGGCGTCGTCAGCGGGTTGTCATTGGTGTCGAGGACGAAGACAGCGAGCAGCTTTGCCGGCTCGGTCTTGCTCGCGTTGCGGCTGATCGAATGGGTCGCGCCCGGCGGTTCCGACCAGTTCTCGCCTGCCCGATAGATGCGCGTCTCGCCGTCGTTCACCTTCGACTCGATCGCGCCCGAGATCACGTAGGCGTAGATGAACGCCGACTTCGCATGGGTGTGGGACGGAGAGGCCGCGCCCGGCGCGTAATCGACCTCCAGGGCGAGCAGCGACTTCCCAGGGATATTGGGAATGGCCGCCTCGAAGTTCTTGGTGACGGTTTGCGCTTCGCTATCGTAGATGGGGCCGGCCATCGAGAAGGCGAAGGCGACGCAGGTGGCGGCGATAATGGTTCGGATCTTCATGGGCTTTCTCCTTCTGCCTATAGGTTGGTCTTCGTTCTTCATTGTTTCCTCTCGGCCTTGCCGGCCTGCTGATTACGGACACCGAGCAGGTCAGTCTCTCGGGATGAAGTCGACATGGGGCCCCGGCTCGATAATGAACACCGCGAGCGTGGCGAGAACGCAGGCGACCGCGGCGACAGCCATCGCCAAGTGGAATCCCGAGAACAGCTGAGGACCGTCCTGTTGCAGGACGCCGCCGAGCAGGGCGATGGCGAAGAGCGACCCGGCGCGCGAGACCGCGCTGTTGACGCCAGACGCGGTTCCGGCGCGATCGGACTCGACTGAGGTGAGGACGAGGGTCGTCAACGGCGCGATCGCCAGGCTCATGCCTAGCGCCAGCAACAGGATGCTGGGGAAGATGTCCGCCCAATAAGTCGCGCTCGAATCGACACGGAGTGCCAAGGTGCATGCCAAGCCGACGACGGCGCCGCCGACGAACAATGGCAAGCGCCGGCCGAACCGGCGGCAGAGCATGCCGGCGAACGGCGAGACGACCATAATCAGCACTTGCAGGGGAATGAAAGCCAGGCCCGCGACCAGCGTCGGCAGGTGCACGCCCCGGATCATCACGAACGGGATCAAGGTTAGCATGACCGTGAACGCTCCATAGAGGAGCGCGGTGAACAGGTTCGCGCCGACGATCGACCGCGAGGCGAAGAGTGACGGGGGCAGCATGGCGTTGTCGCCTAATCGCCGTTCGGTCACGATGAGGCAGGCTAAGCTGCCCAGACCGACGATCAGGGTGACGAGCACCCAAACGTTCAGACCGGAACCGTTGGTCAGGCTGGTCAACCCCGCACCCAGCCCGCCGAGCCCAATTATCGAAAGGACCGCGCCACCGACGTCGACCCGGGCGTGGCTGGTCGGGGAGTCCTTGGGTATCCACACGGCGCCGACGGCCAGCGCGCCGGCGACGACGGGCAGGAGCATGAGAAAGGTTGTCCGCCAGGACCCGTGATCGAGGATCGCGCCGGCGATCGCGGGCGCGACGCCGCTGGCGACAGCCGCGGCGGCGGACCAGATGCCGACCGCACGGGCTTTCTTGTCGGCGGGAAAGGCCTGCCCGAGCACGGAAAGGCCGTTGGGCAGGATCACGGCCTCGCCCACGCCTTGCAGGAAGCGGCCGACGATGAGCGGCGCGAAACTCGGCGCGAAACCAATCGCCGCCGCGCCCAGGCCGTAGAGAGCTATCCCCCCGAGGAAGATACGCTTCTGTCCGAACCGGTCACCCAGAGCGCCGGCGACCAAGGTGAGGGCCGCCAGCGGCAGGAGTTCGGCGTTCATCACCCACTGCAGTTCGGGCGGCGACAGGCGCATGTCTCGGCCAATAGCCGCAAGCGCGACCGTGACGACGGCGCTGCTGACGAACACGAGGCAGCTGCCTAGGCTCGACGCGGCGAGCACCTTGGTGTTGCCCTGCGCGCCGACGGCCTTAGGCTCGGAGAGCGCCAGGCCGCTGTCGGTCAGGATCAGGGACGCGCTGTTCACGACCTGCCCGATTCGAACAGCGCGAGCGGCGTGCCGCTCGGGCCGTCGGGGTCGTAGATTGCGGGAATCTTGCCGTTGGGGTTGAGCGCGAGGAAGGCCGAGTCGTGGCTTTCGTCCGCCAAGATGTCGATCCGGTGCGGCTCGTACTCGAGGCTCGTTTCCGCGAGCATGATGCCGACCTTCACCCCATTGGGCGTCGGGGCGGAAAAGAGTTGCAGCCGATCAGGGTACTGCGCCGGCCAGCGCGTGAAAATCGGATGATCGAGCGTCACTTTCTTGCTCCTAGACGAGCCGGCCGAGCTGCATGGACATGGCCGAATCCTCCTCCCGGATGCGCGCCGAGCTGGCCCGCAGGCGAAGCCAAAAACAGGAAACGATACGGCCGCGGTACACGCTTGTTCGCGGCTTCGACGACCTCGGTTCCGCGGTGATTTTTGTGTCGACGTTAATGACCCACGAGACCAGCCAGATTGCAAATGCGACGCTCGAGACGATCGCCACGATCCAAAAGGCGACGTAGACCCACGAAGAGAACAGAACCGCTCGCCCTCCCAAGTTCATTACGGACGAACGCGGATGATCGTCTTCCCGCTGCTCCGCTTGGTCGGATTGAAAGCAGCGACGGCATCGTCGAGGGTCGCGATGTTGCCGATGTTCGTCCGCAGTCGTCCGTCCCGCACCCGCTGGATGATCTCACCCAGTTGGGCGCGATCGGACACGAGAACAAAGTCGATCGCCAGGCCGTCGGCGGGCCGCGCCTCGGTCGGCCCGGCGATGGTCACCAGTGTTCCTCCAGCTCGAATCAGGCGCGCGGAACGCTTCCCGATGTCGCCGCCGATGACATCGAACACCAGATCGACTCCGCCGACGTCTTCGAGGACGTCGTTCTCGAGGTCGACGAATTCCTGCGCGCCGAAGTCGAGTGCCTTCTGACGATCGGCGGCACGTCCGGTGCCGATGACGTAGGCGCCGGCCAATCGTGCGAGTTGCGTCACCATCGACCCGACTGCGCCGGCCGCACCGTGCACGAGCGCGTTCTGCCCTGCCTGAAGGCGACCGTGCACGAACAGTCCCTGCCATGCGGTCAGGCCCGGCATCGCCACGCTCGCACCCACCGTGAAGTCGACGTCCCCCGGCAGCGGCGCGAGGTTGCGTGCCTCGACGGCCACATACTCCGCCAGGGTGCCGCCGCGGTACGAGTCCGAGAGGCCGAACACTCGCTGTCCCACTGACAGCCCCGTCGTGCCGTAGCCGAGGGCGGTGACCACTCCGGCCAGCTCCTGCCCGGGAATCGATGGTGTTCGGTCACGGCCGAGGCGATCGGTCCAGGTCGAGGGCCACGTCAGCTCACCCGAGGTGAATCCCGACGCATGAACCTGAACGACGACGTCGTTGATCGCCGCCTGCGGCTCGGACCGCTCCACGAGCGTCATCCCTGCCGTTCCCGCAGCCTGGTCCGTTACGACGATGGCCTTCATACGAAATTGCCTCCTCGGTTACTTGTCTCTTTGCTGGGTATGTTCCAGCGACAAAGGCCCGTTCGACATCTCATGCCGCGGCCATGGGTAGCTTCCGAAAGCGAAAGTGGAAGAGCGCTTTGCCCTTGGAGCATCATAGTAAAGAGTCGACGGTCCATCGATTCGAGCCGGCGAGACCCAGAAATAGGGCGCAGCACATCGCAGCGAATACAGAGTAGTCGAATGGCGACTTGATCCCAAACGAGATGGCCATGGCTGAACCGAATAGGAAGAGCAGGCCCGCGCTGCCGAAAGCCGCCCACCGCAGCGCGAGTCCGAGTACCAGCGTAACGCCAAATAGGAGTTCCAGCACCGTCGCGGCTGTGCCGAGAAAGGGTATCATCCATGCTGGTGCGAATGCATTTACCTTGGCCGTGTAGCCCAAAAATCGCTCGAATGTTCCCCAGGAAACTCCGCCCTCGCCCGGATTGCCGTAGAACCCGAGCCGGTCGCTAACCGACAACAGGAACGAGACCCCCAGCGCCGCGCGGCTTCCCAGCGAAAGAAGATCGAGGGCAAGAGAAGCTCGTTGCTCCGCAGATTGCAGCTTGAGGATGGGTTGGCCACGCGAAGTGCGCAGGACGCTGCGAAGCGTTTCGGTTGTTGCCATCATGGCGCAATCCTACGGGTGGGTTGGCGCAGGAATCTTGGGGATCGGTACTGTGAGCGCGCCGTTGCCGACATTGTCGGCAGTGACGGGCCAATCACAAACAATCCTGCCAGGGCGACGCCCAAGACAGCGACGATCCTCATGGCACTGTTCCCTGTCTGGGTGAACCGGTAGCGTTCTTGACGATTTCATTTGTCCAGCAGCGGATAGAACTGGGTCCAGACGTCGTCTTTCTTAGCGCTCGCCATGTGACAGAACGCGCATTCCGACTTTGGCTGCAGCTTGGCTGTCGGTGCCTTCGGCTCGTGGTGATTGAAGTTGTAGTAACCCCAGCCTCCGGTGTCGGCGTAGCGCTTGCTATCCTTGACCGTAACGTCCGCGCCATTCAGCTTTCCGGGGAAGAAGCCTCGCCCGGAGGCCTCGGTGCGCGATCCGTCCGGGTTCTGGGCTGGGAGCGTCAGCTGTAGTTCCTTGAAGAAGATCGTCCCCTCTGGGAACTCACCTGTCTTCTTGTAGATCTCGTATGAGCCTGGTTCGATGTAGACGTTGTGAAATTCAGGAAAATTGGCCTTCCCGCCGTTGAGCGCGTTGGGAGTGAGCGGTGAGCCGACGAACACCCACTCATTGAAATTCTTCGGCAGGATCAAGTCGCCCGACGCGGTATATTCGGGGAGATAGCGCTTCCTCGTCGGTGCGCTGCCGTTGTTGGATTCAGACTGCGCGAATACAGCCGTTATAGCAACCGCGCTGAAAACCGCTCCAGCGATCAGTAGGGTAAGGCGCCTACCTTTTTTCTCCATTACCATACCTTTTTTTCTCCACGCCAGTGAGTGATATGTCGAGGTTGCCCTGGGCGTTACTCGATGAAATCTGCGACATTGGTACCCTTTGATCGCAGCGCGGGACGAGATTTTCCAATAGCCGACATGAATAGTTTCCATAGCAGCGGGGAATACTGCTGCGACGGTCCCCTCTGCCATTCGTAGATCAAGGCAAGCGTGCAGGCCGCGACGGCACCACGCCGCGCGGCGAGGCGATAACGATCGTCTATCGACTTCATGGCTAGAGGTGATTTCCCTCGCAGGGGTTCAACCGCCACGGTGTGAGACCGCTGTCAGAAGCGCCTACAACCCAAAATGAGACTGCAAATGACCACTCCTACAAACTGGGGACGCCGGGCTTGTCGCCACGAGGCGCAGCCGTTTGTAGAACCTTGCGGCCGCGGTGTTATCGATGCCGAAGCCTGCCCGCGAGAGCTCGGGCGGGAAGCGCCGCCTCGCCGCCGGGGCATGGTGCTCGCCGCCTGTGTGCTCGCGTCCTCGATGGCGTTTATCGATGCGACAGCGCTGCCCGTTGTGCTGCCGAGATTGCGCGCCGACTTCGGTGCGGACCTCGCCTCCGTTCAATGGGTTCTCAATGGGTATATGCTGGCGCTCGCCTCGCTCACATTGATCGGCGGCGCGCTCGCGGATGTTTATGGCAAGGCGCGCATGCTCGCGCTCGGCTGTGTCCTGTTCGGTTTAGCATCCGCGGCTTGCGCGATGGCGCCTTCGTCCGGTTGGCTGATCGCTGCCCGCATCGTGCAAGGAGCGGCCGCGGCGATCGTCACCCCTGCCAGCCTCGCCCTGATCGGGGCCACGTATCCGCGCGCGGAGCGGAACCGGGCGATCGGCATATGGGCCGCGGCATCGGCGCTCACCACCGCCGGAGGCCCTGTCTTGGGCGGCTGGCTGACCGAGACCTTCGGCTGGCCATCGGTGTTCTGGATCAACCCGCCGATCGCCGTCGTCGCGGTAGGAGCTCTGCTGATCTTCGCGCCCAAAGATGGCCGCATGCAGCGCAGATTCGACGTGATTGGCGCCGCGATCCTGGCTTCCGCGCTCGGCGCGCTCGCCTGGGCGCTCAGCCAGGTCGGCCCCGGTGAAGCTCAGGCCACGGCGGACGCTCCAGCCCAGCCGGGCACGGTGCTCGCGATCGTCGCCGGGCTCGGCATTGTCGGGCTCGCCGCCTATGCGTTCTGGGAGCGCACAAGCAAACACCCGATGACGCCGCCTCGCCTGGTGGAGAACCGCGCCTTCGTCGGGCTGAACGTCGCGACACTGATGATCTATGGGGCGGTTTCGATCATGTTCTTCCTGCTCCCCTTTGACCTCATCGACCGCCGCGGCTTGCCAGCGACCGATGCCGGGTTGGCATTCTTGCCCTTCGCGCTTAGCATCGGGCTCCTGTCGGGCTTGTTCGGCGGATTGGCGGACAAGATTGGGGCGCGGACCATGCTCATCGCGGGGCCTGCTGGTGCGGCGCTTGCTTATATCTGGATGGCGCTCGGCCAAAAAGAATCCTTGATGCTCGGCGTGATCGTACCCATGACGCTGCTGGGCCTGTCCTTCGCCGTGCTCGTGGCACCGCTCACCGCGTCCGTCATGTCAAGCGTTGACCAGACAGACGAAGGGCTCGCCTCCGGCATCAACAATGCGGCGAGCAGGATTGCGCAGCTTGCCGGCGTGGCACTGGCCGCCGGTGTCGCGTCTTTCGGGTCTGGCTTCGAAGTCGGTCTCGCCGTAGCCGCCGTAACCTCGATCGGCGGCGCCGTTACAGCCTCAATGACCCCGACGTCGGCCGCGGCGAAAGCGGTCGGCTCAGGAGGGGCTTAGACGCGCAACGGTCATGAGGCGATGCGCGAGCTTTCCGGCGCTAACTAATGCCGTTCCACAACTTCTATGGAACCGAGGTCAGACGTGCACCCCGCGGCGACGCGCACGCGTATCAGGTTGAGGGCGCTGGCCATGCTCTGCAATCTATTATTAAAGTCGTGAGCAATCCCGCTCGCGAGTAGGTCGATCATATGCGTGTCGTTGTCTCGCCGAAGCGTCTCATGGAAACTCATGCAATTCGCGCCTCCAGCCTCGAGTCCGCTTCGCTTCGCAGCGCGACCAATGACCTCTCGCAACTCGCTCACTATCGGCGTTCCCTAAACTTGCCTTCCGTGTTGAAGGCCTCGGCCAACTGCGCACCGCGCCCGCTTCTCACGAGTAGTCACCGCCGCTCTGCTGAGTGAGGTTGCCGAGGTAGTCGCGCTTCCCGATCTTCGCTCCGAGGTGCCGAAGAATCGCGTGCGCAATCGAGATGTGGAAAAAGAAGTCGGGCAGCACCAGGTGCCGGATGTAGTCGTCGCCGCCGAACCACCCGCGCTCGATAGGCGGCGTCAGCTCGTATGTGTGGGACTGCGCGCCGGCGATCTCGTCCGGCTGCACGTTTTGCAGGAAACCGCGCGTCTCAAGGAGCCGCCCCTTCAATGCCAGGTACATCATCGGCATGTTACGGGGAGCTGGCCGGTCGCGCTGCATCAACTTCGCAATGTGCGCGTCCACCTTGTTGCAGCTTACGGAGAACTGTTCTCCGAAAGTCAGCATGTCGGGCGCGAGCCGCTCGCGAAGGATCCTCCCAGGCTCAAACCCCTTGGTCCGCTCGAGCGCTTGCGCGTAGTCGAGATAGTCGTCCATCACGTTCAGTCCATGCACCATGACAGGGACCGTGATGTCGTAGACCGAGAAGGACACACCGACCTCCATGCGCTCGTTTGTACTTTGAACGTCGGTCGCACCGGAAAGGTCGATAACCGAAACGAATGGTCACAATGAGCCCTTCAATCTTCCGGCTGCCCGCATCGGCTCGCGGGATTCGCCACTGGATCTCCGGAAAGCCGTCGCGAGAGTAGCGCCCACGCTTGCGGCCGCCTACTGACGCAGGACGGGATATCCGTTCACGTAAATCCAGTCCGTGCTCTGGGCGGGCACGTGGCAACCCTGGCAATCGGAATGGTAGTCCGTCGAGGTGGTCTTGAGCGGCTTGTCCACGTCGAACCACGACCATCCCCACCCGTCGCCCCACAACGGGTTGCCGGGGTGCGTTCCCTTGCTGTCTTTCACCATGATGAACCAGCCCTTGAGCTTGTCGGCGTGACTTACCGTGCCGGTGGTCAACTCGTTCGTCGAGGTCTCGAAGACCTCTTTCACCAGGACGGCGCCGTCCGGGAAGTGCCCCGTCTTCCGGTAGGCGTCGATCGCCCCCGGGGATACGTAGACGGTGTGCATTTCCTTCGAGCCTTGGCCGCTGTCGGCGGCAATCGCCCAGGTGCCGAGCGCTTGGTATAGGGTTCGGTAGTCTTCCGGCACGCGCAGGTGTCCGGCGGCGTCCACCACCTTCGCTGCCGGATTGACGGGAGCCGCTCCTTTCATCTGCGCGAGCGCCGCTACAGTGCCGGCGACCAGCGAAGCGGCAACGGCCATGCCGACAGTCCTCGAGAATTTCATGGGGGTCTCCTTAGCTGCCCGCGCGCGGCACGGCGGCGGCTCGGCGCAACGGTTTCGATCGCTGTCGATGCGGCCGCGTGTGCTTGGCCGACCCAGCGGACGCGAGGATCAGTCGCAGCCGACGAAATTAGAAATTCCGTTTGGACATGCTTTCGATAGGCGTGGGGTATGGTCATCCAGAAGCGCTGTGCGCGCCGGCGTCCTGTCCGTCTGCGATAAGCCGTCGAGGAGCGCTGTACGGGCGGCGTAGGAGGATGTGAAAGGGCACTTCGCGATCACTCTTTTCCCGTCGCGTCGCAACGCTTCGAAGACGCCATGGGCCGGCCGCGATCCGTACCCCTGGCCCGACAGCTCTTGCGGCACGCGAGCGCACCGTCGCCGAGGGGCGTTTCAAACCGGCTCATTGCCGATTGTCCCGGATGTCGCTTTCCACCTTCTGCCTCCCACCCTCATCAGCGGCGGCCGAGCCTTGCAGGCCCGCCTTCGATGGTCTGCGGGCCACAGCCCAGGCAAACGGCACGAGCCGTATGTCTGGACGAACGGCGACGGATTGTGGATTCGCGGCTCGATGCGCGGACTTACCCTTCCGCCGCGGCGACGCGGGCCCACGGCTGCTGGAGGATGGCGTCTTGCTGACGCCCGCTAGGCGAGTCGCTATTTCAACGTAGCAAGATAGGCAACGAGGTCCGCCCTATCCGTCACGTCCTTCAGGCCAGGATAGGGCATCCTGTTTCCGGGGACGGCCTTCTGGGGCGATTCCAGATACGCATTAAGCCACTTGTCATCCCAGACGATGCCGGAATTCTTCATCGCGTTACTGTAGCGAAAGCCGGGAACTGTACCCGCCTTCCGACCGACAATTCCTTCCAGCCCCGGACCGACCCGATTGGCGTGATCCGTGGCGTGGCACGCCGCACAGGCCTTGAAGACGCTCTTCCCATGCTCCGCATCCTGTGCGTAGCCGGGACTCCCGACTAAGCCCGGCATGAGCACTGCGATAAACGCCCCGACTTTTCCCGCGTTCTTCATTGCTAAACTCCATTTTGTGTGCGGGGTTAGAGGTGGCGCGGCCGTTCGATGTAATGGTTGAGGTCGTCGCCGAGCCTGAGCGCGAGCGCCCCCAACGGTCCCGTCGGGTTGTAACCGGCATTGAAGGGATAGACGGAAGCACCGACGACGAAGAGGTTCTCCGCATCCCAATGTTGCAGATGGGGAGAGACAACACTGGTGCCGGGGTCGCTTCCCATGATCGTACCACCGGTGACATGGGTGGTCTGATAGACTTGGCTATCGTAGGGTCCCTTGCGGGGCGCCGTCGGCGGCGCGATGTCCGCGCCTGTCGCTTTGGCGATCTCGTCGATCTTCTTCGAGAGATATACAGACATCTTCCGCTCATTCTCGCGAACGTCGAATGTCATGCGCAGAAGCGGCTGCCCGAAGGCATCAACATAGGTCGGGTCTAGATCGACATAATTCTCCCGATGCGGATACCAACTACCATGCGCGGATATGCTAAAATTATGCGCGTACCAGTCGGCGTTGGCCTTCTTCCACGCTGAGCCCCATTTCGGCGTGCCGGGCGGGACGGCTCGGCTCGTAATCGGCCGTCCGTTAGTCACATTGGCGTAGATGTATCCGCCGCCAAGGAACCCGAGATTGCTGTGGTCGAAATTGTCACCGTTGAACTCGTCGATCACGGTCTGTGACGCACCCGAAGCAAGGAACGGGTTGATCCAGCGGTCCTTGAAGAAGACACGCGTGCCGGACATTGTTTGGTGGCAGAAATTCTTGCCGACGACCCCGTGACCAGTCTTCGGATCGTAAGGCGTCCCAATCCCTGCCATCAGCAGAAACTTGGTATTCGACATCGTGAAAGAAGAAAGTACGACGACGTCGGCGGGCTGTTCGTACTCCTCGCCGGTTATGCGATCGATGTAGCGAACGCCTCTCACGCGCTTTGCCTTACGATCATAAAGAATATCGAGAACATGCGTTTGCAGACGCAGTTCGAAGCTCTTGCGCCTTCTCAGCATCGGATAGAGCAGGACCTCGGGGCTCGCCTTGGCGTTGGCTTCGCAGATGAAGCGCTCGCAATGGCCGCAGAACTGGCATTGACCAAGCTGCATGCCATCGGGGTTGGTGTAGGCCTCCGGCGAATTTGCCGCTGGCATCGGAAAAGGTTTGTAGCCTAGCTTTTTGGTTGCCTCGCTGAAGATCGCGCCTGCTTCCGTGATAGGCAGAGGTTTTTGCGGAAACTCGTTCTGCCGCGGTGCCTCGAACGGATTTCCGCCCTCCTGCACCTTGCCACGTAGATTTCCTGCCTTACCGGCAATGCCGAACAGCTTTTCGAACTGATCGTGATAGGACTCCATCTCGGCATAGGTGACGCCCCAGTCCTGGATCGCCATTTCAACTGGAATGGCCTTCCTTCCATACCGGTTCTCAAGGTGGGTGCGCAAAACGGGGTCAGATTCGCTCCAGCGCCAAGTCTGCCCGTTCCAGTGATTGGCCGCGCCGCCCATCCCTTCGCCCGGTTTGAAGGCCTCGAGGCGCCGTATCGGCAGCGCCGTTCCGCCAGTGTCATGGCGTAGCGTGTAGGTCTGGACGGACCAATCCTGAAAGAGATCACCATGGACGTCCCAGCGCAGTTCGTCGCGCTGCGATGGCAGGCTTGTTGCGGCGGTATGGGTGCGGTCGATTCCACGTTCAAGGACGACGACATCGACGCCCTTTGCTGTCAGCTGGCGAGCAGCCAGCGCCGCCGTAAATCCTCCGCCAACGAAAACGACCGTGCGATGTTTCAAGCGTGTAGCCATGATACCCTCTTAGGCGAAGTCGGCGATGGATTTCGGATCGGCCGCACCAGGGAAGGGCTTGCCACGGAAATCGATCATGTCTTGCGCGTGAACCGCGGGGAGACCTGGATAGCCAATCGCCTTCCAGAACACCTTGCCGACATTGCCGCCGTAGATCGGGTCGGCGAAACAGGCCTCGACGAACAAGGGGTAGACGAGTTTGTTAAACCACGAGCCGAGTGGTACGCGCTCATCCGTCACCTTGCCGCCGGAAAGCTCTTGAAGAAATTTGTCCGCGCCGCTCTCGTCCATTTCACTGAAACGCTTGCCGTACTGTTTTTGGCAGGCCGTATCCGCGGCGGCGAGGCCCGCCTTGAAGAACTGTTCGGGCGTGAGCGGCAACTGGTAGCCGAGCTCGGGTGTGCCTTCCTGCCAGGGGCCGCGCATGTAAAGCCGTGCGCCCTCGCCGAAACCGCCGGCGAGCTGTCGGTCGATATAGACCGCAAGCCCGCAATCGACCCCGTTCGGCGTCAGCGCGTCAGCCGGACACATCACGTTAACCATTGTTTCGACGAAACCTGCTTCGTCGGGGCCGAAAGACAGATAGCCGGGCACGGGCGACGGCAACTTGGCGGCGATAGTACTCGCGGAAGCATCCACGGATCGGGAGGAGGCCGGTTCGGATGCTTCCGCGAGAGCCGCGGTTGCCGCGGTGGTTCCTATCAGAACACCCGGAGCCAGCGAAGCAGCGCCCGTGACAGCGGCAACGCCGAGAAGGCCTCGACGGCTCGGATGGAAGGTCTTGTCGCTTGGATCATGGGTCATCGGAGTTGCAGTCCACTTTTTTTGATCGCGGCATAATTGCGTGATCATCCATGTGCGAGGCGCCCCCTCTGTGTGGCGGAAACTCGAGTCGCCTCATCCGGAGCTCAGTCTGTCTGACGCGCGTTCGCGGTCGGGCCGGCTTGAGCCGCTCCGCTGATCTGCGCGAGCGCAGCCACGGTGATGGCGACCAGCGAGACGGCGACAGCCAAGCCGACAGTCCTCGGTAATTTCATGGGGGGTCTCCTTTGCTGCCCGCGCGCGGCACGGCGGCTCGCCACAATAGTTTTGATCCTTGTCGAGGCGACCGCGTGTGCTCAGCCGGCCCAGTGGACCTCAGGATCGGACGCAGCCGACGAAATTAGAAATTCCCTTTGGACATGCATTCGATAGGCATGGGGTATCGTCGTCCAAAAGCGTTGTACGCGTGTGGGACCCGTCGGTCCGCGGTCAGCCGTCGAGGAGCGCGCCGTACTCAGGGTGCCGGGCCGCGTACATGAAGGGCACTTCGCGATCACTCTTTATCCCGTCGCGTCGCAACGCTTCGAAGACGCCATGGGCCAGCCGCGATCCGTACCCCTGGCCCGACAGCTCTTGCGGTACGCGAGCGCACCGTCGCCGAGGGGCGTTTCAAACCGGCTCATTGCCCGATTGTCCCGGATGTCGCTTTCCCCCTTCTACCTCCCTCACGAGGACGTGGAGGCGACCTGGCGCAGCGAGGCCAAGATTTGCGCCGGCTCCTCCCGCAGCGTGAAGTCGGGCTCGACGAACGCGCTGCAGATCCGGCCTTCCGCGTCGATCACGTAGGTCGCGGGAATGGGCAGCATCCACACCGGTGATCCGTGCCGGGCGCCGAAGTCGAAGCCTAGCCCGGAATAGTGCGCTTTGGTCTCGTCGGGCACCCGGAACAACACGCCATACGACATGGCAACGCCGTAGTCGACGTCGGAGAGCACCTTCAGGTCCAAGCCCAGGCTCCGCTTGAGCTGCCGCGGGAAGTCCCTCGTCTCGGGTGTCACGACGGCGAGGGTCGCGCCGACGCTCTCGAACTCGTCCTTCGCGGCCTGGAGGGCGCACAGCTCAGCGGTGCAGAACGGACACCAGCCGCCTCGGAAGAAACTCAGAACGAGGGGGCCGTTGCGGCGCAGCTGCTCGGAGGAGTGGAGACGGCCGTCGGCGTCCGGCAGGAGGAAGTCCGGCGCGTCGTCTCCGACCTTCAACGCCTGCGATGCCGCGTCCGCGTCGCGCAGCCAGCCCACGAGGTGGTTGTATGACTCCCAGTCCGCGGCGCTGAACGTCGTCAACAGCTCGGTACGAATCTGGGCGAGTGTCTTGTCGGTCTGGTTTGGCATCGGTGAGGTGTCGTCAGGCTGCGGATCGATTGGCTGGAAGCGGCTGGCCGCCGGCGTGCGTGTCGTGGTCATGCGGGCGCCCTCGCCACCTCCGGGACCGTTGCGTGCGGCACGCCCCGGTCGGAGACTTCGAACGACCAGTCGCGAAGCCGCGCGACCTTGACGAAAGCGTCCAGCGCCGGCGAGTAGCGGCGCCCCTGCACAGCCAGTAGCCGCACCTCCCGCGAAACCGGGTCGCCTTCGAGCGGAATGGTCTTGAGCGTCGGAAGGCGCGGCATGTGCTCGGGCGCCAGTATCACGCCGAAGCCAGCGGCGGCCAGGTGCTGCAGGTGCAAGTCGTGACCGCTGCAGTGGCCGAGGCGG
Source organism: Bradyrhizobium sp. AZCC 1577 (assembly GCF_036924575.1). Taxonomy (NCBI): domain Bacteria; kingdom Pseudomonadati; phylum Pseudomonadota; class Alphaproteobacteria; order Hyphomicrobiales; family Nitrobacteraceae; genus Bradyrhizobium; species Bradyrhizobium sp. AZCC 1577. Next base: position 1,905,029 of record NZ_JAZHRQ010000001.1, on the reverse strand, counting down.
GGCGGTTCCTCGGCGAAATACAACCGCTGGATCTTCCGGGCGACGTCGCATTCGGCGCGTTCGAGCAAGATGGTTTCACGGAGGTCGTCGATGCCAATGGAGGAACGGTTTGCGAGCCGGTGTGTCGGCGCGAGAACCGCGACGTAGCGCTCCTCGAACAGCGACCAGTCGTCGATGCGCTCGGGCATGTCCTGCACGTCCCCGACCATTGCGGCGTTGATCTCCCCCTCCAGCAAGAGGTCGACGAGCTTCGCCGCTGCGCCCTCGCGCAGCTCGACGTGAAGTCCAGGGACGAACTTTGCGATCTCCGCGATCGGATCGAGGACGAGCGACGCCGAGATGGAGGGGGCGAGGCCGATCTTCAGTGGCGCGACGTCCTTGCGTTGGAACTCCTGGGCCCTCCGACGCACCGCCTCTGCCGAGGCCAGTGTGCGCGCCAGCATCGGAAGGACTTCCTTTCCAAGGTCGGTGAGCTGCGTCAGCTGGCGTTCGCGGTAGATCAACTGGCCGCCAAGTTCCTGCTCGAGCTTCTGCACCCCCTTGGTCAGGGCGGGCTGCGTGACATTGCACTGCTCGGCTGCGCGGGTGAAGTTGAGTGTGGACGCGACGGCGAGGAAGTAGCGAACTTGATGAAGCTCCATGAGTTGTTCTCCGTGGCACTCGACGACGTGACGAGCACGCCGCAATCATGGGGCGTAGATGCAACTTGCATGCACACGTTGGAATGGCTCGGCCTAGTGATTTGGACGCACGGATACGTTTTCTGGAATCTCTGAGAGCCGAGCCAATGCGGCGAGGTAGGCGAGAACCGGGATCAGTGGGGTGCCGTTTGCTCGTCCCAACGGCCGTGCGCGAAGATGATGCGCTCGGGTTCCCGAGACAGCATCGTCTGCACAGCCAATTCGTGCCTGTGCCACCACGTGAAATTCAGCCGCAGATCACGCGACACGCCGCTGTACGGCGGTGCGATGCCGCCGATCGACTTGAGCAACAACAGCAACAGGCGATTGACTTTCCCGGGTTCAGGATTCGCCAGCAGGTTCGGTGAGAACGAGCGTGCGGCTCGCACGATGGAAGAACTCCACCTCCGTCATGTAGCTGCCGGGTATCGGAAGCGTGGCCATCTCTGTGTCCCAAGAATAGCCTGCGTCGGCTGCGAGCGGCAGGTCTTCGAATGGGATGCGGCCCCTCGGGAGCTCCCCAATGCGTGGCGCGAGGTAAACGTCGGCGTCGGGAAAAGCGTCCTTCCACTCTGGGATCCACCATTAGTGGATACAGTTCAGGCCGACGATGAACCGAACGCAGCAGTGTCCCGATGAGCTGCGTCGGGGAATGCAGGAAGAGCTCACGGGAGGCGAGCCGCACCAGGGTCATGCGCGTCGACAAGCGAAACTTCGGCCATGGCCAGCCAAACCGGATCACCGGCCGTCGACGATCCATACGCCTTCCGCAACACGCTTCAGTGTATTGATTTGGAGCGTAGGTGATCGACGGAGTTCTCAGTTCCTCTCGTCCCGCGCGCGGTCGATGACCGAGGAGCAGCGGAAATAAACCTGGGTCATGTTCGGCCTCCTTCAGTAGGACGACTGGCCCAGCTAGCCGATGCATCTTCAGCTCTTGGGACCTTCAACCTGTGAGAACGACGCACGTTCTTTCGCTTCAAGGCAACATGAGCTGCGCCGGCGGCACGTTGCTCGACTTCAGTCAATGGGAAGGTGAGAAGGAAGGAAGACCCTTCGGCGGCACAAGACGCATGAACGCGGCCACCCAAACTGCTGGCCAACTCGCCGACGATCGTTAGCCCGCGACCGCCCACAATGAGATCGGATGCCGAGCCATTGTCAGAGACCGCGCACCTTACGACGTTACCTGCAAGCAGCAACTTCACTTTCGCTTCCGGATGTCTTTCGTCGAAACGAGCATGTCGTGCCACATTGGTGAGCAGCTCGGATACGATCAACCCGAGCTTCCAGCAGCGTTCACCCTCAAGCCGCAAATCATCCGCCGAACACAAGAGACGTATACTCAGCCGGTCCAGTCGGCATTTCGTGATGGAGAAGCAAAGGTGCTGGAGGTACTTTGCGGCGTCGGTCAGGTGCCCAGGATCCGGCATGCGTAGTGCCTTGTGAACATCAGCGTAACCATGCAGGAGGTCTACCACATCGAGGAGCGCGGCCTTGACTGCTACGCCATCCGACTGCACCGCTTTGGCTGAAACTACGCAGATAGCGCTAGTGAGCTCGTTGTTCACTCTGTGGTTCAACTCACGAAGAAGCAACGACCCATCGAGATCCGGTAACGGTGCAATGTGCTTTGTCATTTCGGGCTCCAACGATCTTCCTCTCTGGCACCTGCCGCACCGAGCAGGCAGCAGAACCTTGCTCCCTCTTGATGCTGCTTAGAATGCCAGAGGCAGCTTGCAGTATTTTGTCCATTGCTGGTGGATTTAGACGGTTGATTTGGTTCGGGTTGGTCGAGAACAGTAGTCGTCGTCAGTAACTTTGAGTTATTCGCGCGGGTTATGACTGGACGGGCTTGCGCCGGCAGCCGTTTTCGAGTGTCGCGTCAGGCATCGGCGATCAGTGCGGCAATGTCCTTGAGCGGACGCCGGCTGAAATCCTTCGCGAACTCGCCTATGATCTTGCCTCTCAGGTCGCGGTGGAAGTGCTTGCGCATCTCCCCCAGGGTCCTTGGGTCGGAGACAACGACTAGGTGCTCTATGGTCCCGTCCAGGCTGAGCGTGTTCAGGAACGCGGCCGTCGCTGCCGCGAAGTCGTCCTCAACGAGCCGCCTGCCATCGGGGTTCGCAGAGCCGGTGTGATGCCGCGCACCCGAGCCTGAGCGGGCGGAAGCAGGCGGAGCGGCCGTGATCTCGACCAAGTGCACCCCAGGTTTCACGCCTGTATTGTGGAACAGGCGGATCGTCTCGCCGTCAGCGACTGCCACTGTCGTACCGGTAGGTAGGATCATCGAAAGACCTCCCGTTCATTTGCAAGCCGGCGCTCTGCGGCGCCTTTTCGATAACTTCTGGCGCGAAGCGCCCCAGAGCAGGGCAGTCCCAACGACGGCCGAAAGAATCGACGCGGCGAACACGGCGATCTTGGCGGCCGAGAAGTCGGTGGCGCTTGGAAACGCCTGCCCGGCAATGAAGAGCGACATCGTGAAGCCGATGCCGGCGAGGGCTCCCGCCCCGGCCAACTGCCGCCACGTGTACTGCGTCGGCTTGACGGCTACGCCTGCGCGCACGGCCGCCGCGGCGGCGAAGAAGACGCCGACCGGCTTTCCGATGGCGAGACCGGCGACGATCGCGGCCATGAGCCAACCATGCCCAGCGAAGACGCCTGGGTTGATCGCCACACCCGCATTTGCCAGTGCGAAAATCGGAAGGACAGCGTAGCTCGACCGCGCGCCGGCGTGCCGCAGCAGCCGGTCCGCGGGCGATTCAAGTCTGTCGTAGATTGCATCAAGCGCGTGCAGCGCCGGCGTGGAGGGGCCGTGTCTGAGAACTTCACCCTCGTGCCGGGCCTCGGAAGCAATGATGGTGCTGGCCTGCGTCATCAGGGCGGCCAAGTCGGCTGGCGGCCGCGTCGGAATGAACAGTGCAAGTACCACGCCGGCCAGCGTAGCGTGGAGGCCGCCCGCGTAGACGAACGCCCACAACGCGACGCCCAACAGGATGTAGGGCGACAGCAGGTAGACCCTCGATCGGCTCAGCAGCGCCAGCGCAACGACCATCGCCGCAGCCGCAGCCAGGTAGCCCGGATGGATATCGCCGGAGTAGAACACAACGACGACAACGATCGCACCGATGTCGTCGACGATGGCCACCGCGGTGAGGAAGATGCGCAGCTCAACGGGGACGCGGGCGCCCATCACGGCGATCAAGGCAAGCGCGAACGCGGTGTCGGTCGCCATCGGAACGCCCCATCCGTGCGACCACGTCCCCGCAGGGATAACCAGCGCATACAGAAGCGCCGGCACGACCATGCCGCCGAGCGCGGCCGCGATGGGAAGCGCGGCGGAGCGGCGGCTTGCGAGGTGGCCGACTGTCATCTCGCGCTTCACTTCCAATCCTACGACGAGGAAGAACACCGTCAGCAGGCCGTCGTTGACCCAATGTAGGATGGACATCTGAAAGGCTGCGTCGCCTAAGCTCACGCCGAGCTCCTGGCGCCAGAGCGCCTCGAACGCCGGCCCGACCGGCGAGTTCGTCAGGACGATCGCCGCCACGGTCGCAAGGGCCAGCAAAATGCCGGCGGACGCGCCCCAGCTGGCGAAGTCCAGGGCTGCCGTACGGACGCGGTGGCCGAGCGTGCCGAGCATCGCGTCGACGAGAGAGCTCTCGTCCCAGGGCCCGTCGTAACGCCGGCCGTTGATGTAGAAGGTCGGCGTGAACCTCACGCCGCTTGCGCGTGCGCTTCTGACGTCCGCCTCCACCCTCGCCCTCGCGCGCCGCACGGCGTCGCTGTCGCCGAGCACGAAGTCGGCGTTCACGCCGAGGTCGGCGGCCACCGCGACGAGGTCGTCCTCAGTGAGCTGCATCGACCTCGTCATCAGCTTGATGTGCGCGGACCAGAACGCCTCGGGCGTCTGGGCAAGCTCAGCGAGCTCGGCGGCCCGAAACGCAAGGCTGTTGTCCGTGAGCGGCCTGTGTCGGAAGGCGTAGCGGACGCGGTCACCGAGTTGGTCGCGTGCTTGCGCGATACGCTCGTTGGCGGCCCTGCAGTGCGGGCACGCGTAGCTTCCGTACTCGACGAGCGTGATCTCGGCATCGGCAGGGCCGAGCACGTGGTCCGTCTCGTGGTCGACCGGACGGTCGAGGCGGCCGGGCGGGATCATGAGCTCCATCGCTGAACCGGTCTCCAGGTGTTCGCGCCGGCTACGACGTCGGCGCAGCTGCCGCTGTGGAGCCCAGCTGTGTGCACGCGCGGGAGAAAGAGACGCACCAGCGTGCCGGCACCGCGCTCGCTCTCTATACCGATCGCGCCGCCTCGCCCTTCGGCGAATCGCCGGACATGGGCAAGTCCGAGGCCTGTGCCGCAGCCAGCGGCCTTTGTCGTGAAGTAAGGGGTGAACGCCTGCGAGAGGACCTCCTCGGTCATGCCCTCCCCGTCGTCGGCGACGACGATCTCGACGAACCGGCGGACCGCGCCGGCGGACGGCTCGACGTTCCGCGCCGCGACGGTGATCGTGCCGCCATTCGGCATAGCATCGGCCGCGTTTCGGCAGAGGTTCAGCAGCGCCAAGTACAGCTCCTCCGGGTCAGCGTCGAAGTCCCACAAATCAGGGGCGATATCGGTACGGACCGTGATGTCGGGACGCAACGCCTGGTTCAGCATGCCCGCAAGCGCTGCAAGACGGCTGCCTGCGACGAACTCGCCGATCGACTCGGCGCTCGGTCGGGCAGCGTCGAGGAACTGACGGCCGAGCAACGCTGCTCGCGTGATCGCGTGCTGCATCTTGCTAACGATGGCCTTTCGGTAGGTAACGTCGCTCTGGCACTCGAGCAGCCGCAGGCCGCTGCCGATCACAGCGAGAAGGTTGTTGATGTCGTGGACCACGAACTGCGCCATGTCCCCGATCGCCCCCGCCACCTCCGGCCCGCGGGAGGAGAACACGCCGCGCGTGTCGGACCGTCGGGCGGTCCGGCACAAGACCCCGGAGACCTCGCCGCCGCGCCCCACGAGCGGAATCTCCACGCACCTGAACGCGATGAGGCCGCCGCCGTCATCGCGGACGCTCCGCACCCTCGCACCGAATGCGCGCTGTACTCCAAGCGCAACGCCGGCGCCGTCCGCGAGCACGACGACATTCTCCAAGGGGCTCTCCACCGCACCGGGAAATGAAACGTGGGGTGTCTCTTTGATCTGCATTTCGCACCTCCTGGCTTGCGATCGTACAACGGAACGCCGACTTCGGCCCGTACACGAGGGCGGGCGACGACAGCTCGAAGATTGAGTCTATGGGGGTCTAAAGGAAAATCACCTCTGGCCATGGAGTCGATAGCCGGCCGTTATCGGAATGGCTGAGAGACGCTTGGCATGCTGCGGAGGTAGTGGGGCGCTTCCGTCTGCGAGCACTCGCCCGAGCGGAACTCTCGGCGACCGCGTCAAGTCTTCACGCTCCGATCATCCGGGCCTCTGTATTGCACGCGTTATTGAGATCATAGCTTTACCAGCGATTTCACGGCATAACGCTGGCTGTCGCGAGGGGATCGCGAGACCGTGGCCGATGGCCTGCACCTCGCGGCAATCAGGACTGCGAGCATAGACATGTCCCAGAGCATCGAAGGACAACCTGCCCTCGAACTCCGGGTCCCGTACTGGATCGATGCTGCAGGAAAGGAGTGCCCGCCTCTCACCCCGAGGAACTCGGTGCGCACCATAGACTTCTGTTTTTCTACCAACATTGGTGCGCCGGCTGCCATTCGCACGGATTTCCAACTCTACAAGCACTGGTTCAAAATCCCCGCACCAAGAACGTCGGATTTACTGCTGTCCACACATCACATTCGTGCTGTTTCTCCCGTGGATCTCCGCCTCCAGCCACGCGTCGAGCGGCGGCCGCGAGCGAGTAAAGCCGTGCAAATCGCTCCAAATTGCCGTTAAAATGAAGAAGGAGCCGCGTCCGCCGTATCCGGCAAGACCAAGGGACGGCTGGCATTTCTCCGGCGATCGAGTACGATTTCTCCGGGCCGGACAGAGGCCGCGCGTGTGGCGCACGAAGAGCTTGATCAGCCTACTTCAAGCCGAGGCCCGACGCCGGAGTCTGACAGATGCAGCAGTCGTTGAACGTCGCGCACTCGGATGGTAGCTCTCAGGTGTTGTGGGAGGACGGCGAGCGCGTGTTCAGCCGTGGCTGGCGACTGGACGACAATGGCAACCGGCTCGCCGTGCTGCTTGTTGCGCTTGCCGCCGACCACCCGTCTCAGTCGAGACTCGATCGCCTCACGCACGAATACGAGCTGAAAGATGAGCTCGACGGGGCATGGGCGGCGCGGCCGCTGGCCCTCATGCGCGACGCCGGTCGGACCGTGCTGGTGCTCGATGATCCGGGCGGCGAGCCGCTCGACCGTTTGCTCGGCGCGCCCATGGAGGTAGGACGCTTCTTGCGTCTGGCTATCGCTTTTACCTCGGCTCTGGGCAAGCTTCATCAGCGCGGGCTCATCCACAAAGACATCAAGCCAGCGAATATTGTGGTGGACCGCGCGGATGGACACGTGCGGCTCACCGGGTTTGGCATCGCATCGCGCTTGTCCCGCGAGCGGCAGGCGCCCGAGCCGCCCGAGATGATCGCCGGTACGCTGGCCTACATGGCACCCGAGCAAACCGGGCGGATGAACCGCTCGGTCGACGCGCGCAGCGATCTCTACGCCCTCGGCGTCACGTTGTACCAGATGCTCACGGGCGTTCTGCCCTTCACGGCGGCCGATCCGATGGAATGGGTGCACTGCCATATTGCAAGAGCACCGGTGCCGCCCAGCGAGCGGTTAAAAAACCTCCCAGGCTCCGTCTCTGCGATCATTATGAAGCTGCTCGCCAAGACTGCTGAGGAGCGTTACCAGACGGCTGCAGGCGCCGAGAGCGATCTACGGCGTTGCCTTGCTGAATGGGAAACCCGAGGCGATATCGACGAATTCCCGCCCGGGGGACACGACACTCCGGACCGGCTGCTGATCCCCGAGAAATTGTATGGTCGGACAGCCGAGATCGATACCCTCCTTGCGTCCTTCGACCGTATCGTCGCCGGCGGCAGGCCGGAGTTGGTGCTGGTTTCCGGATACTCCGGCATCGGCAAGTCCGCGATCGTCAATGAGCTTCATAAGTCACTTGTTCTGCCCCGCGGTCTTTTTGCATCGGGCAAGTTTGACCAGTACAAGCGCGACATCCCCTACGCCACGCTTGCGCAGGCCTTTCAGAGCCTGATCCGCCCGCTTTTGAGCAAGGCCGAAGCGGAGCTGCGGCAATGGCGGGAGGCGCTGCTCGAGGCGCTCGAACCAAACGGTCGACTCATTGTTGATCTCGTCCCGGAATTGAAGCACATCATCGGCGAACAGCCACCGGTCCCCGATCTGCCGCCACAGGATGCGCAGGGCCGCTTTCAGCTGGTGTTCCGGCGATTTATCAGCATATTCGCGCGGCCGGAACATCCGCTCGCGCTGTTCCTCGACGATCTCCAATGGCTCGATGCAGCAACGCTCGATTTGCTCGAGGATCTGTTGACCCGGCCGGATGTGCATAACCTGTTGTTGATTGGCGCTTACCGCGACAACGAAGTCGATCGCATCCACCCGCTTATGCGCAAGCTCGAAGCGATGCGCCAAGCTGGAGCGATATTGCAAGACATCGTATTGGCACCCCTAACCTGCGAAGACTTGGGACAACTAGTCGCGGACTCTGTTCACAGTGAACCAGGAAGAATTACGCCGCTGGCACAGCTGATCCACGAGAAAACAACCGGTAATCCGCTTTTCGCTATTCAGTTCATTTCTGCTCTCGCCGACGAAGCATTGCTCACTTTCGATTATGGCGAGGCACGATGGTGTTGGGACCTGAATCGCATTCACGCCAAAGGTTACACCGACAATGTGGTGGACCTTATGGTGGGGAAGCTGAAGCGCCTGTCCGCCGAAACCCGGAACGCATTGCAGAAGCTCGCCTGCCTGGGCAACGATGCAGGGTTCACCACGTTGCGGATCGTTTACCAGGACTCCGCGGAGGAAATGCATGGCCGGCTTTGGGAAGCGGTGCGAGCAGGGCTGATCTTTCGTTCGGAAGATTCCTACAAGTTTCTCCACGACCGTTTCCAGGAAGCCGCCTACTCCTTGATCCCGGAAGAATCGCGTGCCAAAGCCCATCTCCGAGTGGGGATGCTGCTCGCAGCGAAGACCCCTCCAGAGAAGCTGGAGGAGATGATCTTCGAAATCGTCAATCAGCTCAACCGCGGCTCGCATCTCATCACGTCAATTGAGGAGCTTGAGCGGGTTGCAGAGTTGAATTTGATTGCAGGTAAACGCGCCAAGACCTCGACAGCGTATGCCTCAGCGCTGACCTATCTGGTCTCCGGCGTAGCACTGCTGCCAGAGGACTCTTGGGAGCGCCTGCACGACCTGATCTTTGAGCTGGAACTGCACCGGGCCGAATGTGAGTTCCTCACTGGTGCACTGGCGGACGCCGAGCAGCGCCTGGCGGTGCTGTCGGCCCGTGCCGCAACGACGATCGAACGAGCCCGGGTCACGTGCCTACAGGTGGATCTTTACACGACCCTGGATCAGGGCAGCCGCGCGATCGCAGTCGGTCTAGACTATCTCCGCCACCTGGGCATCGACTGGTCCCCGCACCCGACGGAAGACGAGGCTCGGCGCGAGTATGAGCGCATCTGGTCGCAACTCGGCTCCCGCACGATAGAAAGCCTCATTGATCTGCCTTTGATGAGCGATGCCGCATCGCTCGCGACCCTCGATGTCCTGACGAAGCTCGGGCCGCCTGCCCACTATACGGATTCGAACGTACGTTCGATGGTCATCTGTCGAGCAGTCAATCTCAGCCTTGAGGGCGGCAATTGTGACGGCTCGTGCTACGCCTATACAGTGCTTGGCAGAATTGCTGGACCGGAATTCGGCGACTACGAGGCAGGACTTCGGTTCGGCCGTCTCGGTTATGAACTGGTCGAACAGCGCGGGCTAAAGCGCTTCCAGGCCAGGACCTATTTGAACTTTGGATACTTACTCATGTTCTGGACGAAACATGTCCGGGAAGGTCGTGATCTGCTGCGGCGTGCGTTTGAGACGGCAAACCAGATCGGTGACCTCACTTTCGCGGCGTACTACTACACCCACCTGAACACGTATCTTCTCGCGGCCGGAGATCCGCTCGATAACGTGCAAGTCGAGGTCGAGCATGGTCTCGCGTTCGCGCGGAACATACAGTTCGGCTTTGCGATTGACTCCATCGCCGGCCAGCTTGGGCTGATTCGGACACTCCGCGGCTTGACGCCGATTTTCGGTTGCTTTGACGATGGTCAGTTTGACGAACTCCTACTGGAGTCCCGCTTCTGCAGGAACCCGGATCTGGCGTTGGCCGAGGGCTCGTATTGGACCCGCAAGCTGCAGGCACGCTACTTTGCCGGCGACTATGCGGGTGCCCTCGAGGCCTCATTAAGGGCGCAACAGCTGCAGCCGACATCGGCGTCCTTTTTCGAATGCGCGGAATATCACTTTTACAGTGCGCTCTCCAGAGCAGCATCCTGCGAGTTCGCGGCGGCCGACCAATGGCAGGAGCATGTCGACGCACTGGCCGCGCACCACCGACAGCTCGAGGTCTGGGCGACGGCTTGCCCGGACAACTTCGAGAACCGCGCCGCGCTGGTCGGGGCGGAGATCGCCCGGATCGAAGGCCGCGCGCTCGATGCCGAACATCTTTACGAGCACGCTATCCACTCGGCACACACACACGGCTTGGTCCACAACGAGGCGCTCGCCAACGAAGTCGCCGCACGCTTTTATGCCGCACGCGGGTTCAAGAAGATCGCGCATGCCTATCTGCAGGACGCGCGGTACGCATACATCCGTTGGGGAGCCGACGGCAAGGTACGCCAACTCGACGAGTCGTATCCGCACCTCAGGGAGGAAAAGCCGGTTGCCGGCCCCACAAGCACGATCGGGGCACCCATCGAACAACTGGATCTAGCTACTGTTATCAAAGTCTCGCACGCCGTGTCGGGCGAAATCGTTCTAGAAAAACTGATCGACACGTTGATGCGCGCAGCAATTGAGCACGCGGGTGCCGGGCGAGGTCTGTTGATCCTTGCGGTAGGTGATGGGTATCGGATTGAGGCGGAAGTCACGACCACAAATGACACGGTGACCGTCGATCAGCGGCAAGCAAGTGTCACCGCTGCACATCTGCCAGAGTCCATCCTACACTACGTGATCCGGACGAAAGAGAGCGTTCTTCTCCACGATGCCGCAGCCGCGAACCCGTTTTCCGCCGATAAGTACATTCATCAGCATCACGCGCGCTCAATTCTCTGCCTGCCGTTGCTCAAACAGGGCAGACTGGCCGGTGTACTCTACCTCGAAAACAATCTGACGGCCCACGTTTTCACACCTGACCGCGTCACAGTGTTGAAGGTGCTGGCATCGCAGGCGGCAATCTCGCTCGAAAATTCGCGACTTTATCGCGACGTCGCAGATCGCGAAGGGAAGATTCGGCGTTTGGTCGATGCCAACATCATTGGAATCCTCATTGCCGACCGCGAAGGTCGAATTCGTGAAGCCAATGACGCGTTTCTACGCATCTTAGGATATGACCGTGAGGACTTGGTTTCGGGCCGCGTGCGCTGGACCGAGCTGTCCCCGCCCGAATGGCGCGAACGCGACATATTGACTCAGGAAGAACTGAACTCAACCGGAATAGTTCAGCCCTTCGAGAAGGAGTATGTCCGGAAAGACGGCGGCCGTGTTCCTGTGCTTATTGGCGCCGCTCTGTTCAAAGAAGGAGGCGACGAGCGCCTCGCATTCGTGCTCGATTTGACGGAGCGCAAGCGCGTCGAGGAAGCGCTTAGCCAAGCACAGAGACTCAGCCGCACCGGCAATTGGATCTATAACGCGACAACGATGCGTTACCTCTATTGGTCGGACGAGAGTTACAGGATCTGGGGGTTTGATCCGCTGCAAGGCCTTCCAAGTCGACAAAGTATGTGGGAACGCATTCACCCAGAGGACCGCGAAAGAGTGGTGGCAGCGGTGGGGACGGCCGTGCGACAGAAAACAGATTTTGTTGCCGAGTTCAGACTCCTCCTGCCCGATGGAACGATCAAATGGGTCGAAGGAACCAGCTATCATACGTTTTCCCCTCAGGGAACGCTGACCGAGGTTATCACCACAACCGTCGATGTGACGGAACGAAGGCGGGCACAGGACGAGCGCGAAAAGCTGCGCCAGCTCGAGTTGGATTTCGCCCACATGAACCGCGTGAGCATGATGGGAGAATTGGCCGCCTCGCTGTCTCACGAAATTCTGCATCCGATTGCTACCGCTCGTAACAACGCCCGTGCAGGGATGCGCTTTTTGGAAATGAGTCCACCAAATCTGGATGAGACCAGGGAAGCGCTCGCTTGCGTTGTCAGGGACGTGGACCGAGCCAAGGATATCGTTGGACGGATGCGTGATCACATCAAGAAGTCGCCTCCGCGAAAGGAGCGTTTTGATCTCAATTCGGCTACTAATGAAGTGATTGTACTGGCGCAAAGCGTGATCCACAGGAACGGCGTTTCGGTCCAGACTCGGCTTTCAGATGGACTGCTTCCGGTTATGGGGGATTGCGTTCAGGTGCAACAGGTCTTGCTGAACCTGATTCTGAACGCAGCTGAAGCAATGGGCTCGATTGAGGAGGGGGCAAGAGAGCTGTTGATCAGCACCGAGCAGGATCAGGCAGGCGCCCTCGTAGCCGTACGCGATTCTGGGCCCGGCATTGATGCGCAGCATCTCGATCGAGTGTTCGACGCCTTTTACACCACTAAGTCCAGTGGAACAGGAATGGGGTTGTCGATATGCCGCTCCATTATCCATGCTCATGGGGGTAAGTTGTGGGCGGAAGCGAACGAACCTCGTGGCGCGATATTTCAGTTCACCCTGCCGGCGGACAACGACTCATGAATTGTCTTCAGTCGGCTTACCCGGCTGCAGGGCCGAACGCAGGCATTGCTCGAGATAGTCATCGTCCACTGGCTTGCCAAGATAGCAAACAATCCCGTCTTCTAGAGCCTGATCTCTGACGACCTCATCGGGATAGGCGGTAATGAGGATCGTCGGAATCGCGTACCCTGCATCGACCAAATGCCTGTGCAGCTCGACTCCAGTCATTCCGGGCATGTGAACGTCGGCGATCAAGCAGGTGGTTTCTGGCAAAAAGCGCGACGCTAGGAAATCGGCTGCTGACGGAAACGCCTCAACACTATAGCCCATTAATCCTACGAGCTTTTGCATTGACTCACGATAGAGCCGATCGTCGTCGACGATGACTATCAATGTTCGGTTCAACATTGCCGGTTCCATGCACCTTCGTCGCTCCACACACTGCCGGCATCCTCGCGCCTGCATGAAATTTCTAGTGTCCGGGCACTTCGCCAACAATGCAATGACCGCGCTCCTAAGCGATGGCTTAGGTTCTCGGCTATTCGTTTAGGCGAAAGATACCTGTTCATCTCGACTGATTGTGCGTAGAATGACAAGGGTAGGAAAGTGCACTTCCCCCCGCAGGATACCGAGAATGGGTGAAGCAAATCCCAGTGTCTTGGTTATCGATGACGATCCCGAGTTTCGCGACTCGGTCGTGCGGCTGTTGCGGACAGTCGGCTTACCTGCCCGACAATTTTCGTCTGTTCCCGATTTCCTCAAGGCCGATCCGCCGGAAGGCCCTACTTGCCTGGTGCTCGACGTGAGAATGCCAGGGCGAAGCGGTCTTGAGCTTCAGCGAGACCTTGTCGCCGCAAACAGGCAAGTGCCGATCATCTTCATCACAGCGCACGCCGACGTGCCGATGACCGTGCAAGCGATGAAGGGCGGTGCGATAGAGTTCCTGACAAAGCCATTCCGTGATCAGGATCTGCTTGACGCCATCCAGGCCGGCCTCGCTCGCGATCGTGCCCGTCGAGAGAGTGATGACGCATTGGCTGCGCTCAAGGAGCGTTTCGACATGCTCAGCTCCCGCGAGCGTGAAGTCATGCTCCGCGTCGTGTCCGGTCGCCTAAACAAGCAGATTGCCAACGATATCGGTATCTCCGAATCCACGGTGAAGGTGCATCGCGTGAACCTGATGCGGAAGATGAAAGCACGTTCGCTTCCCGAGCTCAGCCGGATGGCGGACCTTCTCAATACAAGACTACAGCAGCCGCAAAACTCCTAAGCCGGAAAGGCATGGCTCGGCGTTTCGCGCGAGGACGCCGTCTATACGCGCAACTTGCGCCACCGCATTTGCTGCACCGCTCCCCCTCCCTAAGTGCCCATCCGGCTAAGAGATTCGGGCACGAGGATTACGCACTCGCTTCTAAGCGATCGCTTAGCACAGGCAGCCACAAGCGAACCTTACAGTACCTGCCGCGCAATCGACCGCAGCGCCCCGAGCCATCTAAATGCACCTCTCGTCGGAAAAACCGCCTTCCCAAGCACGCGAGGTTATAATGCCCGCATTCATCGGAGGCTTGGCGCATCCCGAACCGGGATTTGACGCAAATCACGGCGCTCAAAGTTCGGCGGACAAGACATTATCTATTCCGCCAACCAAAGTTTCATTCGGATCGTTTCGCCTGCTTCCGACACATTTTCTCTTGCTGGAAGGCGACGAGCCCGTCTCGACCTTTTTCGCTTCAGACGAACACGGGGGGCTTGGGATCGCCGCGGTCTGCGCTGTAGTGGCGGTCCGCCGGCGCGCTCGATTCGATCCTGACAGCCTTCGCGCTGGCCCCGGCCTCGGTGTAGCCCGCCGCGAGCGCACCGAGCCATGAACGATCGATTCTTAGCACTCAAACTGTTTGCCCGCGCCGCGCGCGTCGGCAATTTTTCCGGTGCTGGCCGCGAGCTCGGCCTGTCGCAGCCGTCTGCATCCCGGCTGATCGCCGCACTCGAGGAGGAGGTTGGCGCGACGCTCTTCAACCGCACCACGCGAGCGGTGAAGCTGACCGAGGCTGGCGCGACGTACCTGATGCGCGTCGAGGCGATCCTGGCGGCAATCGACGAGGCCGACCACGAAGCGCGCGGAACGGGAGAGTTGCGCGGCTCGCTCCGCGTCGGCACGTCGTCAAGTTTCGTACTCAGGGAAATCATCCCGCGGCTTCCCGCGTTCATGAAGCAGCACGCGGCGCTGAAGATCGAGCTCGTGGCGAACGACCGCTACCAGGACCTCGTGACCGAGGGCATCGACGTGGCGTTCCGGTTCGGCGCCCTGCCAGACTCGAGCGCGATGGCGCGCAAAATCATCCACCTGCCGAGGATACTCATGGCCTCCCCAGACTACCTACGGGAGCGCGGCACGCCCACGATGCCGTCGGACCTCGCGCGCCATTCGGTGATCATCGGTCCGGCGCACCCCTCACCGACTTTCTCCTTCCGCAAGGACGGTCGCGTCACCTCCGTGCGTGTTGACAGCCAGCTCGCTATCACCATCAATGAAGGAGTCACGGCAAGCGCCGTCGCCGGGCTCGGGATCGTCGCGTCGAGCGAAAACAGCGCGCGGGCAGAGCTCGAGGCCGGACAGCTCGTGCGGGTGCTGTCTGACTGGGATTTCGGCTCGATGGAACTGAATGCGCTCTTCGTCAACGGAAAGACCGTAAAGCCTGCCGCACGGGCACTTGCCGACTTTCTTCTCAGGGAACTCCGTGCTGCCGGGCTCGACGCGCGGCGACCGCCGAGCGAGAACGAGAGCACCGGCGCCCGATACCAAGGACGCGCCATCGCGAAGACCGCCGCGAAATTCCAAGGCTGAACGACGCGATCAGAACGCGGCAGAGTGCTGGCAGCGTCGATCGCGCAATCAAGCGGAAGGGTGCTGGCAGCGTGGAAGAGGAGGCAGAGCGCCAGGTCGGCATGGTACCGAGCTGCTAGGGCAGTCGGCATCGGGTGCGCGCGAACCCGATGCGGAAGGCGGACGGCCGCCATAACGCGCGGCTATCGACTTCATGGCGTGACGTCATTTCCCATTCGCCGCGCGGAATTCCATGCTTCGCCGGTACCTCGCTCATCCGTCGCACAGCAGCTTCGCGTGTTGTGCGAGACAACGCTTCTTTCACCCGCCGACGGAGGAAATCCGCCATGGTCACTCGCGGTTTCACAGGCCGCCAATCCGGATCAGAACCATCGGACCGGATCCCCCCGGGACAGCACCTCGTCGATAATTTTCCGGTGCTTACGGCTGGCCCCACGCCGCGGATCGAGCCCGCGGACTGGACTTTCACGCTGAAGGTCGGACCTCGTCCGGTCAAAGCGTGGAGCTGGTCGGAGTTCAACGCGCTCCCACGAACCAGGATGACGCGAGACATCCACTGCGTGACCTCGTGGTCGAAGCTCAACACCGCCTGGGAGGGCGTGGCCGTCGACGACATTCTCGCCGACGCTGGCCTTAGCGCACCGACTCCGTTTGCGCTCGCACATTGCTACGACGGATACTCCACCAACGTGCCGCTCGCCGACCTCGCAAGCGGGAAGGCGATGGTCGCACTCAAGTATGAAGGCCAGCCGCTGCCGCAAGACCACGGGGGGCCGGCGCGCCTACTCGTGCCGCATCTCTACTTCTGGAAGTCGGCGAAGTGGGTGAACGGACTTCAGTTCACGGAGCGCGACGAGGCCGGCTTCTGGGAGCTGCGCGGATACCACATGTACGGCGATCCGTGGAAAGAACAGCGATACACGAATGACTGAAGCGATTGCCGCAACTGCGCGATGGCAGAGCTGTGCGATTGTCGAGATCGCGACGAGGACGCCGGCTATCAAGAGCTTCTTTCTCAGCCTCTCCGAAACGTTCGACCATACGGCCGGACAGCACGTTGACGTGCGGCTGACTGCGCCCAACGGCTACACTGCCATGCGCAGCTACTCGATCGCCTCGGCCCCGAGCGATTCCAAGGTGATCGAGCTGGCGATCGAGCGTCTCCCGGACGGCGAGGTCTCCCCATTCTTCCACGACGTCGCCCAAGTAGGCGACACGATCGAGCTTCGCGGGCCGCTTGGCGGACACTTTCTCTGGCCGGGGCCCTCCAGCAAACCAGTGCTCTTGATGGGCGCCGGCTCCGGCGTCGTGCCGCTCATGGCCATGATCCGGTATCGGAAGGCCAGCGGCGAGCCGGTGCCTGTCGCGCTGTCGCTCTCCTCCAGGACCTGGGGTGACGTGCTGTTCAGGGACGAGCTCCTCGAGCTCGAGAGCTCGCTTCCCGATTTCGCGCTCGCCTTGGCGCTGACACGCGAGCCTGCAAGGCGCCGCACCGACTTCAGCAGGCGGATCGACGCCAGGATAATCGCGGACGTCGCGGCGCGGCTGCCTGAGTCCCCCGGCTGCGCCTTCGTGTGCGGGTCGAACGCCTTCGTCGACATCGCGGCGAACGCTGCGCTCGCTTTGGGAATGGAAGCGGGAGCTATCAAGACCGAACGCTATGGCGCTTGAGAGACGATCCTTCTCGTTTTGCGAGAGGCTCGTTTTCGCAAACGCCAGATTATCCACTTGGCCAGTGCCAGCTACGGTCATACCGGCGCAAGGAGACGTGTCGGTGAAGGAAACGGGAGCCATGCGGATGCTGTCCAAAAGGATCGATGTCGATGGCTTGAAGGTCTACTGCCGTGAACGCGGCGCGCCTTGCCGGGGCACCTCGACATCGAGATCGACTGCATCGCAGCACTCTAGAAGCGGGATACGAACATGTTTTCAGTGATTTTTGAGGTCCTCCCCAATACAGAGAACTGGGATGAGTACCTGGACAACGCCAAGATGTTGCGCCCCGAGCTGGAGCATGTCGAAGGCTTCGTCGACAACATCCGCTACAAGAGCCTGACCCGCGAGGGTTGGATCCTTTCGCTTTCGAACTGGCGGGACGAGAAGTCGCTCGTCCGCTGGCGCACCCGCAAGCGCCATCACGAGGTCCAGCAGAAGGGTCGCGACGAAATCACGCCCGGCGACCTGATTCTGCTCATATCCTGGAAGGACGCCGCTGCGGCGCAGGCCTACGAGGACGCTTCCGCGCCGAATGACAATGCGAGGGTCCGTAAAGTGCGGATCGTGCGCGACTACGGGAAATACGACCGTCGCGAGGCGCCTCAGTACTACGCAGATGCCGAGGGCGGCGAGACCCTCCACGCCTGACACCGCTCCGTCGGGAAGGGCCGGCCTGCTGCGAGTTCGACTCTGCGTTCGCCCAAGCAAAGGCCCAGGCGGGGCCAGGTCGATCTCGCGAGGCGGCGGCGACGACGTCTTATCAAGGAGACCGGCTCGAGCGCTTGCGCTAACTCGGCCTGGGCGATGCGCGGCGTGAAGTGCTGCGGGCAATTCAAGCTGGAGCAAGACCGCACGCTCGACCTTGGCTTTGTAGCCAGGCGACGCGAGGCACTGCGCCAGATCGGTGTCGTCCTTCAGGTCTCTCAATTCCGTGAGGCTGATCCTGCAGGACCACGAGCCCGACCCGATTCCAGTGCACCTCGTGCACGCGAGACCGGGCGATCCTGCCCCTGAAGCTGCGCCGCTTCACGGAGTTCGCCGCGTCTCGGCTGCGCAAGTCGGCTGACCTGGCGAAGTTCTCTGCGCCGAAGCAGCGCCGAAAAGAAGAAGTAGCCGGCTCACGCGTTCGGGTGTCCACTCATGCATAACAAAAATAACTCAAACTCGCGCGGCGCGCCTACCGGAGCCGCACTGGACAAGCGATTATCCTTGCGGAAACTGGACCACGCGCGACGAGCCAAATGTCACTCCAAGACGAACTGGACGTCCTAAAAGCCGAGTGTCTCGCCAAGGCCCCGCCGAACGTGACGCTGGCGCGGCAGCGGGCAGTCGAGGCGCTGGCCGCGTCCGGGCTCGCCGAGAGGGCGGCCCACGCCGGCGAGCAAGCCCCCGCCTTCCGGTTGCGTGACGGCCACGGCCGGTCGTTCTCGTCGCGCGAGGCGCTGCGCCGCGGCCCGGTCGTCCTCGTGTTCTACAGGGGACGGTGGTCCCCCTATTGCAACGTCGAGCTCCGCGCGGTCGAGGCCGCCTCTCACGACATACGCAGCCTCGGCGCCTCACTGGTCGCCGCCTCGCAGCAGACGCCGCACAACAGCCTGGAGACCCAAAGGCGCAACGGGCTTTCGTTCGCAAGCCTGGTCGACGCGGGAGGCAAGGTCGCGCACGCTTTCGGCCTGCGCTGGAAGGCCTCCGACGAACTGCGCGCTGTCCATGAGGGCTGCGGCGCCGACCTTGCAGCCTTCAACGGCGACGCGAGCTGGACCTTGACCATGCCGGCCCGGTACGTCGTGGCGCCCAGCGGAACGATCGAGTACGCCGACATCAGTGTCGACTACACGCGGCGCGGCGACCCGTCCGAACTGATCCCGGTCCTCGCCCACCTCGCTGGAGCGCCTTAACGGAGAACAACCCATGGAGCTTCATCAAGTACGCTACTTCCTCGCCGTCGCGTCCACACTCAACTTCACCCGCGCAGCCGAGCAGTGCAATGTCACGCAGCCCGCCCTGACCAAGGGGGTGCAGAAGCTCGAGCAGGAGCTCGGCGGCCAGTTGATCCACCGCGAACGCCAGCTGACGCAGCTCACCGACCTTGGAAAGGAAGTCCTTCCGATGCTGGCGCGCACACTGGCTTCGGCGGAGACGGTGCGTCGCAGGGCCCGGGAGTTCCAACGCAAGGAGGTCGCGCCACTGAAGATCGGGCTCGCCCCCTCCATCTCGGCGTCGCTCGTCCTCGATCTGATCGCGGAGATCGCAAAGTCCGTCCCTGGACTTCACGTCGAGCTGCGCGAGGGCGCAGCGGCGAAGCTCGTCGACCTCTTGCTGGAGGGGGAGATCAACGCCGCAATGGTCGGGGACGTGCAGGACATGCCCGAGCGCATCGACGACTGGTCGCTGTTCGAGGAGCGCTACGTCGCGGTTCTCGCGCCGACACACCGGCTCGCAAACCGTTCCTCCATTGGCATCGACGACCTCCGTGAAACCATCTTGCTCGAACGCGCCGAATGCGACGTCGCCCGGAAGATCCAGCGGTTGTATTTCGCCGAGGAACCGCCCCGCCTCGGCCACTGCAGCGGTCACGACTTGCACCTGCAGCACCTGGCCGCCGCTGGCTTCGGCGTGATACTGGCGCCCGAGCACATGCCGCGCCTTCCGACGCTCAAGACCATTCCGCTCGAAGGCGACCCGGTTTCGCGGGAGGTGCGGCTACTGGCTGTGCAGGGGCGCCGCTACTCGCCGGCGCTGGACGCTTTCGTCAAGGTCGCGCGGCTTCGCGACTGGTCGTTCGAAGTCTCCGACCGGGGCGTGCCGCACGCAACGGTCCCGGAGGTGGCGAGGGCGCCCGCATGACCACGACACGCACGCCGGCGGCCAGCCGCTTCCAGCCAATCGATCCGCAGCCTGACGACACCTCACCGATGCCAAACCAGACCGACAAGACACTCGCCCAGATTCGTACCGAGCTGTTGACGACGTTCAGCGCCGCGGACTGGGAGTCATACAACCACCTCGTGGGCTGGCTGCGCGACGCGGACGCGGCATCGCAGGCGTTGAAGGTCGGAGACGACGCGCCGGACTTCCTCCTGCCGGACGCCGACGGCCGTCTCCACTCCTCCGAGCAGCTGCGCCGCAACGGCCCCCTCGTTCTGAGTTTCTTCCGAGGCGGCTGGTGTCCGTTCTGCACCGCTGAGCTGTGCGCCCTCCAGGCCGCGAAGGACGAGTTCGAGAGCGTCGGCGCGACCCTCGCCGTCGTGACACCCGAGACGAGGGACTTCCCGCGGCAGCTCAAGCGGAGCCTGGGCTTGGACCTGAAGGTGCTCTCCGACGTCGACTACGGCGTTGCCATGTCGTATGGCGTGTTGTTCCGGGTGCCCGACGAGACCAAAGCGCACTATTCCGGGCTAGGCTTCGACTTCGGCGCCCGGCACGGATCACCGGTGTGGATGCTGCCCATTCCCGCGACCTACGTGATCGACGCGGAAGGCCGGATCTGCAGCGCGTTCGTCGAGCCCGACTTCACGATACGGGAGGAGCCAGCGCAAATCCTGGCCTCGCTGCGCCAGGCCGCTTCCACATCCTGGCTGGAAGGGTCCGCCATCCAGCGCCAAGACCACGCAGTCGCACTAGGCAAGGAAGCGAACAAACGATGACTTTCTCCTTGGTGATCTGATGATCAACGTCTGCCGACAGACGAGCGTCGCCCTGACACGCGACGGGTCGCGCGCGCCGCTGAAAGAGATAAAATGTCGGTGGAGAGCAACGTCGTTGAAGGTGTTACAAAGCCGGCATCCGACCAGCCGGACTATGATGCCTTCGTCAGCTATGCGACGAACGAGTCTCGCCGCAGCGAGTCAGTTCGCGCATTTAAGGGCGGCGGGCGCCTCTTCCTGGCTTGGAAGGTGATCCCAAACCTCGCGAGCTTGGTTTCGATTGGTTTGCTGTCCTCAATACGGCCTTCCGCCATGCTGTGCAGCTTGGCTAACTCTCCGGAAATGTCACCCCGCACACGCTGCGCCACACAGCCGCGACATGAAAGGGCCTGGGTCGGCGCGTTCGACAAGCCAATGACAAAGGAGCAAGTGCTGGCCGTGGCAAAACCCTTCTTCGCGCATTGATTGATAACAAGCATTGGTCAGGCATGTCGGCCCACCTCAACGAAAGGCATCAAAATGCGAGCATCTGCTTATCTGGACATTGCCGAGAGAACATTCGGATCACGTGGATCGCTTGCCCTTCTCCGCTGGGCGCTTGCGATCGTGTTCCTTTGGTTCGGAGGAATGAAGTTTACGAGTTATGAAGCTCATGGCAATGCGCCGCTCATCGATCACAGTCCCTTTATGAGCTGGCTTAACGTCGTGTTCGGCGTACAGGGAGCAAGCTATGTGATCGGTGTGATTGAGTTGTCGACAGCGGTGGTGCTTATACTTGGGGCTTTTAATGCAGCCGCGTCCGCGCTCGGCGCGGCGATGTCCAGCGTGACATTTGTCATTACGCTTTCGTTTTTTCTGACCACACCGGGAGTAGCGGAGCCGACCGCAGGTGGGTTCCCGGCAATATCCGCACCGATCGGGCAGTTCCTGCTTAAAGACCTTGTGCTTTTAGCAGCCTCCGTCAATCTTTTACTCGCCTCGATCCGTGTTCACCCGAAGTAGGCGCAGGATGTTGGAAGTGAATAAAAGGTTCTGAACCCGTGTCTGATCGTGTGCCGGTCCGGAATGCTTTGACTTCATCGCGCTGTGGCGAAATATCATCGTTCGGTGACGAAGCTGACGAGCAATCAGCGGACGCGATTACCTCGAAATCCGGGAGGCGGCTTCTCGGCATAGCCATTGTACCCGGAAGCTGTAAGAGCTACCTCGTGCGTACGAGACAGCAACGGGCGGCTGGCGCACCGGTGCGCAGCACGTAGAAGCTGTCGAGCGCGGCTTCTGCGGCGATGGTGGCATGATCGTGCATGAAGCGCAGCGCGCTGTCGATGACGGTAGTGTTTGGCGACGCGGCGAATGAGCAAGGTGCCGACGGCGCGGCCGATCTTGTCGGCCTCCGCGTGCGCTCTTCGGCGAGAGCGGGGATTCTTGCAGACGAAGAGGCGCGTTGGCGCACCTCCGCACTACCGCAGCGATGCGCTGGTTGGCCCGGAGCTCGCAGGCCATTAGGCGCACCTGGCTGGCGCGTGGAATCAATCATCTGGCGCGGTCGCGAGCGGCCGGCGCCCGGGCCCGTGCGGACGCACGGTCACGAACGCCGCGCGCCGCGGTCTCCGCCCCTAGGGGAACGTCAGGCCGAATGCGGTCGGATCGGGCTTCTCGCCGTCCCGGGGGACCAAGAAGCGCTCCAGTCCACCCGGCACGAAGCTGAGCAGCAGGGTCGCCTGATCGCCGACCACCTCGATCGTATGCGGCACACCGCGGGGAAGAGCCGCGTACGCGCCCGGCCCCACCTCGACGCGGGCATCGCCGACCCGCGCGATTAGCTGCCCCTGCACCACGTAGAGCAGTTCGTCCTCGCGGGAGTGGGTGTGCAGCGGCGGCTCCTCCCCGGCCCGCAACGTCCACAGGACAGCGCCATATTCGCCTCCGGACTGGCTGCTCTCTACTTTCACCTCGACGCTCGAACCCCCGCTCGAGGTCACCGTCTTGCCACCGTGGGCCGGCGTGAGAACCGGCTGCTTGACTGACATTTATAGCCTCCTGATTGTGAACCCTTGTTCAAGTCTCGCAGTGGCGGCGCAAGCCAATGTGCACGCATACTGCGAACGAGTTGGAGGATGTCGCCGCCGCCGGATAAAGGGAAATGCCCTGTGACTATCTATCTTATAACCACTTATCATAGACCTTGATTCAGACGCGATCGCATCGCGGCAAGCTTGTCTGCTGCAACTCCCGGAGCCACCGCATCTTCGACCGCAGTTCTGTCCATCATCCTCAGATTCTGCCGGGACGTGTCCATGCACTTGGCGAAAGGCACGGAAAAAGCTGTGGCGGGCTCCTATACGGACTGACCTAGGCGGGGACGAGTGCGTCGTTGCGAGGCGGGCGTTCGTTCTGCTTGCGCTTCCGCTTGGCGCTCTGTTGGTGTCGCGAGAGACGCGCGCCGTCCGATCATGCCGCCCGTCTTTTACATCGCGCGGCGATTTGAGCCCTGCGCCCGCTAATGGGATGGCGACGCGTGCGTCGACGAAACCACACAGCCTTGCTTAGGGCTGCGGTGGGTCAGGGGCATACCCGAGAACGAAGGCGACGACCTTCTCAGCCGGCATTTCACATGGACGCAAAGAGTCCTCGCCCGACCTCAGCCGGTAGAGGTTGAAGCTAACGATATCGCCGCCGGCAAGCGCTCGCGCGAACAGGCTGATCCGCTTTCCGTTACGAGACGTCCGCACCGTGACGCCATATCGGCGCCCTTCGTACCGGCCTTCGCCGTACCCACACGGAATGGCGGCGAGCGCCGATTCAAACTCTCGTCCCAGCAATGTCCGACCCCGTTCCTTCTGGGCAAGTGAAGCAGTCCCCGGCAGATGGAAACACCTCGGGCAGCGATCCGCATGGCATCGTTTCGATAGCCGGAAGTGATTGGACGGCCGCCCACCTCGAGCCTATCTTCAATGCAGAATAAAAGGAGTTCCGCAAATGCCGACCTACGGGAAAAACCCAGAAGCAGTCTCGAAGTTGACTCCCGAGCAGTACCGCGTCACGCAGACTGACGGGACCGAGCGCCCCTTCGCCAACGAATACTGGGACAACAAGGAGCCTGGCCTCTACGTCGACGTGGTTTCCGGCGAGCCACTCTTTGCGTCCTTCGACAAGTTCGACAGCGGGACGGGATGGCCGAGTTTCACGCGGCCCCTCGAGGCCGCGAACGTCGTCGAGAATGTTGACAGTTCGCACGGCATGACACGGACCGAGGTCCGCTCCAAGCATGGCGACAGCCATCTAGGCCACGTCTTCCCGGACGGGCCGCGTGATAAGGGCGGGTTGAGATACTGCATGAACTCGGCCTCCCTGCGATTCATCCACCGCGATCAATTGGAGAGCGAGGGGTACGGCGAGTACGCGAAGCTCTTCGCAAAGCAGGAGGCCTGACGATGGCAGCAATCACAGAACGCGCGATCCTGGCAGGTGGTTGCTTCTGGGGAATGCAGCAGCTGGTGCGGCGCCTGCCCGGCGTCGTCTCGACGCGAGTCGGCTACTCGGGCGGCGATGTCAAGAACGCAACGTACCGCAACCACGGCACGCACGCGGAAGCGATCGAGATCACGTTCGACCCGAGCAAGACGAGCTTCCGCGACCTGCTGGAGTTCTTTTTCCAGATCCACGACCCGACGACGCCCAACCGGCAGGGAAATGACCGAGGCACAAGCTACAGGTCGGCGATCTTCTACACGAACGAGGAGCAGCGCCGCGTCGCCGAGGACACCATCGCCGATGTCGAGGCCTCAGGGCTGTGGCCGGGAAAGGTTGTGACCGAGCTCTCGCCCGCTGGCGATTTCTGGGAGGCCGAGCCCGAGCACCAGGACTACCTGGAACGCTATCCGAACGGCTACACCTGCCACTTCGTCCGCCCGCACTGGAAGTTGCCGCGGAGGACCGCCGCCTAACGGAGACCGCGGTACGTGTGTCCAGTGCTCGCCCCTACCCGTGCTTTCGCGCGGTCAGCGAGTACAACGGCAAGTCCATGTCCGGGCAGTTCGTTTTGCGAGGCGGTTCGTGCGTGACGCCGTCGGGCCACCTCCGCGCGAGCTACCGGAATTTCTTCCTGCGCACACGCGTTGGCAATTCGGACCTCCGCTTGGCGGAGTATGCGTAAGTCCATCGCATTCGACGAAACCACAAGGAGAGACCAGATGACCACGGACAAGATCGCTCAAAACATGGAAGTGATCGGCGCAGATGGCGTCCACGTCGGCACCGTCGACGGTGTCACCAACGGGCGCATCAGGCTCGCGAAGCGGGACAGCGGCGAGGGGCGGCACAAGGGACACGCGCATTTCATTGACCTCGGGCTGGTCGCCGACGTCGAGGGGCAGAGGGTCCGCCTCTCCGCGAACGCGGCGGTGGCGGTGACGTTCGAAGAGGAGCAGTCGGGAAAGCCCGTCTGACGAAGGAAGGCCTGACGATCCTGGTCACGCACAAGGCATAAAAAAGCGCGAACCGGTGACAAGAAAGCCGTTTCGCACCGCATGCCGCACGCTAGGGCTTGGGCCGACGAAACAAAAAGGCCTTGGCGCCGAAGCTGGATCAACTACGCGCAATGACGACGGTCGTCGCCGACCTGCACGAGAACCGAGAGGACGGATGGCAACTTACACGATACAGATTCCAGGAGGCCGGCTTTCCGATCAGCGCAAGGCCGCGCTTCCGGAGGCGATCAAGGATGCGCACGCGAAGACGACCGGTGCGCCCCGCGACCTCACCCAAGCGACCGTGCTTGAGATCTCGTCGGCATGCTTCTGGTTGCACGGCACACCGTTGGAGTGCCATCAGATCTTTGTCCATGGCTTCGTCACGGGCCACGCGGGGCGTTCTTGCGGGCCGGCGCTACGCGACGCCGTGGCCACTGCGGTGGCGAGTGCCGCCGACTTCGAACTGGGGAGCGTCGTGGTGACGATCTCTGAGGTGACGGCCGACAAAATGAAGCCGGCCACCTTCGCCAACCAGTGAGTGAACTCCGGCCATGAAGGGGGTGCTCTGCAACACGTCTCATTTCCTGAGAAGGTCGAGGTGCGCTGTCGGTGGCTTTCCCGGGCTCTCGCGCAACGAGGCGGTTCGATTGAAGACCAGCCTTTCTGGGCGGGACTCGTCGTCGTGAGTGAAGTAACCTTGGCGCTCAAACTGCAGTGCCTGGCCATGAGGATCAGAGGCGGTTACCCGCTCGACGAGGCAGCCGCGTAGCGTTTGCATGGAATGTGGGTCGAGGTCGGCTGCGAGGTCCGTCGGGCTCGGAATCGCTGCTGAGAAGAGCCGGCCGTAGAGCCTGACCTCGGCCGGCAACGCGTCGACGGCGCTCACCCAGTGGATTGTCGCCGCGACTTTTCGCCCGCCAGCGCTGGCGCGCCCCCTGCTGTCGGGGTCGTAGGCGCAGCGTAGCTCGACCACACGGCCTGCAGCGTCCTTCACGACACCATGGCAAGTGACGAGGTAGGCGTAGCGGAGCCTCACCTCGCGGCCCGGCGCGAGGCGCCGGAAACCATGTGGTGGCGCCTCGTGGAAGTCGTCTTGCTCGATGTACACCTCGCGGGAGAACCGGACGGCTCTCCTCCCGAAGGCTGGGTCCGTCGGGTGGTTTGGCGCGTCGAACTCTTCTATGCGGCCCGCGGGATAGTTCTCGATTGTCAGTTTGAGCGGCTTGAGCACCGCCATTCGTCGCGGAGCCCGCTCGTTAAGGACATCCCGGATCGTTGCCTCCAGGACACCGTCGTCGACCGTGCTGTTGGCCCTCGAAACTCCGACGCCGCGTATGAACCGGCGCACCGCCTCGGGAGGCACGCCGCGTCGGCGCAGGCCTGCAAGCGTCGGCATCCTCGGGTCGTCCCAGCCCGCCACGTGGCCGTCGCGCACTAGCTCCGTCAGCGCGCGTTTTGAAAGGACGGTATGCGTGATACTCAGGCGAGCGAACTCAGATTGTCGGGGTCGCGATGGCACCGGGAGGTTGTCGAGGAACCAGTCGTAGAGAGGTCGGTGATCCTCGAACTCGAGGGTACACAGCGAGTGGCTCACCCCTTCGATGGCGTCGCACTGGCCGTGCGCGAAGTCATAGCTCGGGTAGATGTGCCAGGCCGTGCCGGTGCGCGGATGGCTGGCGTTGAGAATACGGTAGATGACGGGGTCGCGCAGGTTGAGATTCGCTGACGCCATGTCGATTTTCGCGCGGAGCACCCGCTCGCCGTTCCTGAATTCGCCGGCGCGCATCCGCGCGAGCAGCTCGGCGTTTTCCTCCACGCTACGCTCGCGGAACGGGCTGTTCCGACCCGGGCTCGTCAATGTCCCCCTGCCCTCTCTAACATCGTGGGCGGACTGGTCGTCCACGTATGCTTTTCCGATGCGGACGAGATGGCAGGCCCAGGCGTAGAGCTGTTCGAAGTAGTCGGAGGCGAAGTGGAGGCCCTGCGCCCAATCGAATCCGAGCCACTGGACGTCGCGCTTGATCGCGTCGATGTACTCCACCCTCTCCTTTGCCGGGTTCGTATCGTCGAGGCGCAAGTTGCAGCGGCCGCCGAATTCCCTCGCAAGCTCGTAATTCAGCACGATCGACTTCGCGTGCCCCAGGTGGAGGAAGCCGTTCGGCTCGGGTGGAAAGCGCGTGACCACGACGCGCGTGCGGCCGGTCTCGATGTCAGACGCTATGATGCTGCGAATGAAATTGCTGGCGCTCGCGCCCGCTTCTCCGACGTCGTTCTGTTGAGGCACCTTCCGCCTCAAGCCTTGAGTTCATCGGGCGGGTGCGCGCCGAAGCCGTGCATCCTGAGCGCCCACTGCAGCGCCAAGACGGCACCCTTGACCGGCTGCAGGAGAGCTATCGAGGCCAAGGCCGTAATCGGAAGGTAGGCGCCAAGCTGAAACGCCAGCGACGGTGCATAGTCCACCTCGATCCAGAGAATTACTGGAACCAGGACGTGTCCGACGACGACGATCACTAAGTAGGCCGGCAGGTCGTCGGCTCGGTGGCCGGTGAAATCGAGGCGGCAGACAGAGCAGTGGTCGTCGACTTTGAGAAACGCACAAAACAGGCGACCGCGCCCGCAGCGTGGGCACCTTCCTCGAACGCCCCTCCGAAGGGATAGGCCAACGTTGCGCCGGGCGGCAGTCTCTGCAGACGTCCAGTCGTTGTCGTGACCTTTAACCGGGCCTTCAACCGTCGTGGCCATCGCCCGTCCTCCTGACTCACACGGCAGCACAGTATTCGGCGACGGCGCCCAAGCGCCATTCAAATGGGGCATGTAGTCGATAACCCGGCATGATCATGACGGCCTGCGCGCGTCCAACGGAGGCGACTCGCCCTCGATGCCTGACAAGGATTGGCCGGATAGAGCCTCTATGCAAGGAGGGCAAGTCATGCGCGATGATAGCGTGGCTTACGCAGCCATGAGGATCACGAGTCTAAGAGGTGAACGACGAGGAAACGAAGCGTGCGCTCTTCCCGTCGAACTACCCCGCTCCCGACAGCTAGGCGGCAGCCGGGTCTCATCCCGTCGCAATTGCGGGAATGGAAACGATAACAGCACGGCATTTCCCAACGACTGGAATGAAACCTAGTGTTCGGTGTGGCGGGTCTACGGAGACCACCGGTCGTGCGGCGTTCGCGCTCGCAGGTTTGTTCCTGTGTTGACCGTAGATTTGTCGTGGCGGCCTGAGCGCAGCGAAATCAAGGAGAGTGCAAATGAACCTCGACGCCAGGGACATGGTCGAGGCCGTTTCATATCTCCTGAGACGCGGCTACGACCACGAATACCGGATAAGGGACGGCCAGCTCTACGACCTGACTGCCGACAAGCCCGTCACCGTCGGCGACGCGCGCGTGGATGGCGCGATGAGGTTCGAGAGCGCGCCGGGTACGGGGGACAGTTCAAACATCTACGCGATCGCCGACCCGAAGGCCGGCAGCAAGGGCCTTTTGATCGACGCTTTTGATGCCATGGACCAGGAGTGCTCGCGAGAACTCTACGAACAGCTAAACGCAAACCGCCCCACACGTCACGACAACGTAGGCGAAATAGCAATCCGATATGGCCTGCGGAAGATCTTCAAGGAGGAATTTGACGGGGATCCCGAGCGCTTTGTACTCCGCATCGGGTTCCCCGACTTCCCCCCGTGCCCGTTCGGGCAGTCGTTCTCGATGCTCGGGTTCGACACGGCGGAGCAATCCTACGTCTGGCTGGTCACCAGCATCCTGCGAGATTCTAGGCTTGAGAGAGTCCCCTACCAGGGGGCCGACGTGCCCGACAACGAATGAGCGCCCGATGTTCAGGCTTCCTGGTGGTATCGCCACCGACCCGGCCTATGCGGCGCCTCTTACAAAGGACGTGAGATGAACAAACAGATCGTGAAGCAAACAATGCTGTCGCTCGAGGCGCGCGACCTCGAGAGCGCGAGAGAGAAATACCTGGAATATGTCGAGAGCGCCCGGCTCGATAGAAGCGAGCCGATCGAAGACGACGAGCAAGCGCAGGCAGAGCTCGCGAGCGACCTGTCCGAAGCGTTCGACGACACCGTTCACTCGCACTCCGACAAGATCGAGAAGCTCTCGGCGATGGACTTCGGGCCGAAGAGCAAGGTCGAGGAAGGCGCAGTGGTGAAGCTAGGCGGACGGTTTTTCGTTATTGCCGTGTCGACAGGCAAGTTTGTGTGCGACGGCAACGAGGTCATGGGCATCTCCACCCAGGCCCCGATCTATGCTGTGTTGGAGGGCAAGCGCGCCGGTGATGCGATCTCGTTCAACGGAACGGAGCTCGTGATCGAGGAGGTCGCCTGACAGCTGCGACACCGAAGGTCGAAAGCTGCCCCTCGTCATAACGCGGCGACCGTCGCGAATCTGTGTAGAGTGTAGCAATGAGCGGATGACGTATGGCACGGCCCGGGCGATCTTCCCAAGCCTTCCCTGACGTCGACAGCCGGACACTGAAGCACCGTCACGTCGTGCGCCTGAAGTTCACTCCGCCCTTGGACTGGCGGTCGACGCTCGACGCTAGAGCAACCAAGCACGTAGGAGTCACCGATGTCTTTCCGCTTTATCACCAAGTCTATCCACGCCTACCTGATCGATTATCCTGTCGCGATCGTCTTGATCGCAGCGCCGTTCGTGCAAAAGCTCGGCCAGAGCGGACCGGTCGCAATGTGGCTTTCGGTTGTTGTCGGTGTGGCCGCGCTGCTCTTGGCCGCCCTGACCGACCATCCCACTGGGCTCGTCCGCATCATTCCCTACTGGCTGCACCTTTGGGTCGATCGCGCCGTCGGGGTGGTGTTTGTCATCGCACCGTTTGCCTTCAAATTCGCTGGCTTCGACGCCTGGTACTACTGGGTCCTCGCTGCCGCTGTCCTGCTCACAACGTCAGTCTTTAACGCGCCTGAGGAGCCAGTCGCGACGCGTTCGGGATTGGACAGGCGCACGGCGGGTTGAAGGCGGCGACGGCGTCGTCGAGGGTCGAGACGTTGCCGATGCTCGTCCGCAGCCGGCCGTCCTTCGGGCGGTGCGGCGCGGACCGCGTGGCTGATATTTAAGTGGTTTAACATGGACCCGTTTGCTCAGCCGCAAGACCGAAGCGCCACGATCGGGCCGCGCTTCGACTATTTGGCGCAGGCTCCCGCAGCGGCGGCAATTTGCTACCCTTTTCTACTCCGGGCCTTTCATGCCGTCGTCGGCACGCAAGCCGCAACGCCTTCGCCTCTCGCAATTGTCGGCGCGACCTTGATCCTGGCAGTGGCGTTCGTCGTGCCGTTTGTCGCGCTCGCGCTCGCTTGCCGGCCCGACGCCGATCCAGGGGCGCGGCGGCTTGCCTATGCCGGCGTGGCGGCCCCAACGCTCTATGTCTTTCTTGGCGTCGTTCAGGCCCTGATTCACAGCCCTATCCCCGACGAAATCGTGTGGTGCGTGCTTTGGCTCGCAATCGCGATTTGGTCACAGACTGCCCGCAATCTCGTCGGTGCAACGCGGCCGACCGTGGGGCGCTGGCGCATCGTCCACGGAATGACGGCGGCGCTCTTGTCCCTATACGTGGCGTTCCATTTAGCCAATCACCTGTTTGGGTTGATCGGCCCCGACGCACATGCGGCTGTCATGAAGATCGGCCGCGTTGTCTACCGCTCTAGCCTGGGTGAACCGCTGTTGGTCGCGGCCATGCTTTTCCAAATCGGCACCGGCCTGTTTCTGGCATGGCGTTGGAGTGCCGCCCCGCAGGGCTTCCATCGGACATTTCAGGTCGCCTCGGGGGCCTACCTTTCGCTGTTCATCCTCGGGCACATGAACTCGGTTTTCATCTACGCTCGAAGCTTTCTCGGTATACCGACCGATTGGAATTTCGCGATCGGAGCCCCGACTGGGCTCATTCATGACGCATGGAATATCCGCCTGTTGCCTCATTACGCGCTCGGCGTGTTCTTTGTCCTAAGCCACCTTGCGTCGGGATTACGGGTGGTGCTGATCGCGCACGGCGTCGATCGACGCGCCGCAAATCGCCTTTGGGGCACGGGCATCGCAATAAGCGCCGTTATCTCAGCCGCGATCATCGCGGGTATGTGCGGGGTTCGAATCAGCTAGGCGAGGGCGGCGGTAGGGGTGGGGGCACGCGGCCCACGAGGGTGAACGCGGCTATCGCCACGGCGGCAAACGGCTTAAAAAGCGTTCACTGTCAGCAACTCCTTTCGTGATGAAAAACCTCGCCTCTGATGAGGACCAGCGCGGGGCATCAGCTCCGCACAGGCGCAAATCATCATCGTACATTTCTCCGCACGCCGCTGCGAGCCCTTTCGTACATCGCGCGCCCCTCCAAAGGCGCGCGGACATCGAAGCTCAAGCTCACGGCAGCCGATATTCGGCGTGGGCGTACCAGAAGTATCAGAACAGACGAGGCAGGCCTCCGGAGCGGAACGTGAGGCGTTAGACACGGGGCCTTCACGATGCATACGACGTCATGCTGTCGTTGGCGACGAACACGATCGCGCGCGACGGTGTCGCGCGCAACGCGGCCCGTACTCGCCCAGACTTCCCCGATTTCCGCGAACCTTTCAACGCGAGCGATGAAGTCGGCCTTCAGGCAATCCAGGGGAACATTGGATATGGCTCGCAGACTGACTGTGCGTGATAAAGCTATAACGACCCTTTCGGGGCAAGTACGTCGGTGGTTCGCTTCTTCACATCACGGCCGGCTCCCGTGCCTGAGTTCACTCTCAATCGCAAGACTAGGTCGTCCATCGCAGAATGCCGTAGAAAATCGCGGAATATCGTGGTTTGAGCGCCCATGGAGCGACTCGAACCACCGCGCGTTCCTGGCGACGGTTCCTTTCTTTTGGTTTGAATTCTTGGAACAGTAGTGTTGGTGGTATCCATGTTGGTATGGATATTTAGCTACTGCGGAAAGCTAAATAACAACAATAACCTGACTGTCGAATTCAATGCCGGCCAGGGTCGCCTCGCTGACTTAGGATCGTCATCGGCCCCGGCACGCCGATTCAGAGTTGCTCGCCAACCTTCGGCAAGGGGGCAGTTGTCCTATTTGTACGCCACAGCTACCCAGCAGCCATCCCTGCGCTCTAGATTTCTTTCTTGCTGGAGAAGCCTGCGATCTTATTGGCTCAAACCGATCATGGTTCGGGGCGGAGGCATGGGCGGCAAGGACGAAAAACCTCGGATCGAGACATTTGGGTCGCCTGGTAGTCGGAAAATGCTGCCTCCCACGAAGCGCCATCGCAAGAACCGCGGCATGCCGCCGCCCGCGGCGTTCGATATCGATACGCTGCCGGGCAGCTCTAATTTGACGGCATTAGAGACGGCCGCGGTCATCCGGCGCACGCCCGGAGCGCTGGAGCAGTGGCGGCGCGATCCGAACCACCCGCTGCAATGGCGCTACGTCGATGGCCGCCCGCTCTATCGTGTCGATGCGGTGCGAGACTATCTGGCCGGGTGCGATAAGACCACTAAGCGCCTTCAGCCGCATAATGCTCGCGGAGACGGCCAAGCAGCTCGGCCTTGATGGGGTCGAGCGGATTCGTCCGCTGCAGGCGCACGACCTTGCCGACCCGTTTCGCGCCGACCAACTCCGCGATGTAGTCATGAGCCGCTTCGAATGCCATCTTGCGGATGATCCACTGTTCGTCGTGATTGTAGACCTGATCGATTCCGCGCGGCTTTTGCCCGACACAGAGCCGCTGGATTTCGTTGTCGTAGCCACAGCGCGACATGATGGTTCGCAAGCTGCGCCTTAGGTCATGCATGGTGAACTTGGCGACACCCGCTTCCTTGACCAGGCGGTTGACCATCTTGGTGAAGCCCGACATCCGGCCGCCGGTCTTCGGTGACGGGAAAACATAGTCGGACGTCGCGCGCTGGAAATGTTTCGCGGCCGCGAGCACCTCATCAACGAGGTGGGTGCGCGGCACGTCGTGGTGCAGGCCCATCTTGGTCCAAGCCGCATCGAAGGTGATGCGGTCATCCATGATGTGCTTTCGCCACTCGATGATGGTTGGCTCGCTGCGGCGCGGGCCACCAAGTAGGCACATGCGTGCCAATTGTCCAAAAGCCCCGAGCTTGCCGGATGCGTGCCAAACCTTGATGATCTCCTCATCGATCAGCGCGCGGCCCTTCGTTCGGCGCCCGACCCGCTGTGCGCGGGTTTCCTTGGGCTCGCGGTAGCCTGCGAGCACGTTGTGTGCGACATAGCCTTCGCCAATGCACCACTCGAGGAAGGTATGGGTGTGCTTGCGCAAGTCCTTGGCCGCGCCGCGCTTGCCGGTCTTGGCGATCTTGTCCACGGCCGCCATGATCTGCCGTCGCGTCAGGTCACCGATGGCAAGATCGACATGATCCTTGAGACCCCGTCGCAGCGCCGACATTGCCGGTTTCCAGTTGACGACTTGGCGTCCGGTCAGGGACGTTTGGTAGGGGCCATCTTCAATGATCAGGGTCGCCAGCGTGGTGCACTGCTTCTCCGCCAGCTGTTGCCGCTTTGCCTCGCGTTTGGCGTCGTTCGGATCGACCCCAATGACCACCGCGCCGGCCGCGATGATGGCGGCCTTGCGCGCGGCCTTCTCATTGAACTTAGGCCATGCGCCCAGAGTCTTGCGTTGGGTGCCTCTCATCCCGGGCTTGGTGAACAGGTAGACCCATGTCCGGCCGCCAGTTGCGCGCATCCTGATCGCGAGCCCTGGCTGCTCTGTGTCGTGCAGATAGTGCTGCGATTTGCCCGGCGGCAGCGTGGCTGCACGTATCGCCGCGTCAGTGAGCCTCAGGTAGTTCGTCACTTCGGCTCTGAGACCCTTCTCGCTGTTTTCCATCGTTTGCGCCCTGCTCCTTGTGTCCTGGGACACGTCGACGGAGACCAAGAAACGGACCACAAACCGTTCCCTCCGCGTTCCCAGCTCTGTTGTGCCCCACGGGAAAATTCACGAAGGGCACGGCAGGGGCATACAAAATGTAGCAAGGCCAGCTATGGCCCTCTATGGGCCAATATGGCCACAAATCCCTGCGCTGCAAGGACTTTTACAATTTTACTATGGCTTAATTTGGTTGGCTGGGGTATACAAATTGTGGTTCACACGGGAGAGGTCCAAGGTTCGATCCCTTGTGCGTCCACCATTCCAAAGCCCCGTAAATCGGGGCTTTTGTCTTTTGGTACCCGCCTATTCGGCGGATAGCCGCGTCACCAGCGTGACGCGTGTAGGCGCATCGAAATCGGCTTACCTATTCGATGTGGGCTTTTTCCTTCAGGTCGCGGATGCGAATTTCGGCCTCTTCCTTCGAGGTCACGATTTCGGACTGATCGGGGACGCGGGCCTCCCGGCTGAGCCTCTTCAATTCCTCAAGCTGTTCATGCGTGGGCTTTTCGGTCATGGGTACCTCCTCTGACGGGGCAACCGTGTCAAGAACGTCGTGTTCCCCTTGAGACGACCGTTGCGGCCGCCACAGGAAGAGAGAGGCGCAGCCCAGGCGGCCTTACTCCGGCGCCCTCATGCCGGGCGAGCGGAGCCATTCGTTTAGCCGAGATGCGGCTTCCATCTGTCGCGCCCGCCGCAAGAGCAGTTCCCGGGCCATGCCGGGCTGTGCCTCCCTTGCCGCCTCTCTGAAGCGCTTGGCCTCTTCCGCCAGCCGTTCTTCGAAGGTCTTCTCATGCTTGATGCGCCGTCGTGTTGGCATGCCCGTGGTCCTCGTTCACGAGGGCCATTGAAATCCCGTGCCGGATCGCCGTCTGCCCGGCAGCAGACTCATCGAGCAGGCTGCTTCCTTTCGCCAACAAGTCGCGGCCCGTAGTTTGCCCGTCTTGCCGGAACTCGATTCTCGGGGCGTCGTGGTAGCGGCACTTTCCGGGAGCGAACCATGCTTACAACCCTTCTTGTGATGGCGGCCATCACCATCATCGCGGGCGCCGCGCTGATCGCTATTTCCGAGCTCACCCGTGCGCGCCACCCGCAAGCCGGTCCGCCGCCGCGGCGCCGGGCGTTTTAACGGCGCGTCCCGCGTTCGCAGCGGAGCCCTTGTTGCTGGCCATCAGCAGAAAGGGCCCCAGCGGCGGCGCTGAGGTCCTTTCAGTTAATGTCGCATCGGGGATATGCGACACACGGTCCAATGCGGCTCGCAGATTTTCGTTCCTATCGCGCTATGGCGCCGCGGGATCCAGTGCAGCCGCATTTAGCGCGGCGACGATCGCGTCGATATCAAGCCAAATGCCAATCCCAATGAATTAAAATGGCGCCGATTACTCGTTCCAGGACCTTTTCGTTTTAGCCAGCGCGGCTGCGCCAATTCTGGCACAACCGCGCTATCGGATTTCACAGGGGATTGAACCACTATTCAAGCAGCATGCGGGTTAACAACCGTGTACCCTCGTAACGAGCGTGCATGGATTCTCGTTGCGCGGCCGCCCGAGTTTGCATCGTATGCCATCCACGTATCACCTTCGACATGTCGCTCTAGAACGAAAACGTGCCCACGCCGCGCAGCGACCATTCCGGGTGCTGGCGATGTTCGTGGAAAGCGCAGCCAGTTGGATGCGAGATTTAGACCAGGCACGATCCGGCCGAAAACACGTATAGACGCGCCGCAGCCGCAGAACGAGCGGGGACAACCGGCCGGACGACCGCCGACCGTTTGACCGCGATCGACACTCACGCCCGCCAATTCGCGACGGTAACTCTGTGCGGTCGCTTGATGTGTGTAAGAACTAATCCGCTCACGACGGGGTTGCGAAAACGAGAAGTCGCAAGGCATCGTCACATTGCATTCGGGTATTTGAGCGGTACGGGAAGGACGGGCTTCCGAAGCGATCGACCCGGTTACAACAAGGACAGACGCAACAAGAATTTGTTTGAGCATGCAGAACTCCGATTTAACGGTCCTGCCCCGCAGTCAGAAGCCGATAACAGTTTGGCGAAAATGCGTTTAGGAGCGGCCGATGCTTCGGTGTGCGGAACCCCCAACCGCATCTGAACGCCTGGTTCACAACGTGTTCATTTGCTTTGCCGTTAATTATTCGAAGGAGGATCTGACATGACAAATGCGAATAATCGCTTCGATGCGATCGATGTTGTCGTTGGCTGGATCGACGCCTGTAAGCAGCGACGCCTCGATGCGCTATTGGACTTGTATGACGATGCCGCCACCGTCGAATGCTGTGAGGACGGCCGCTTCAATGGCCGATCGGACATGGAGCGATATTGGCGGCCACGACTCGCCAAGGCGGGAAACAACGCGTTCGCCATTGACGTGTTGATCCCGGAGGTGGACGGCATTGCACTGGATTATCGCGGTTACGACGGAAGGATCATGAGAACGCATTTCCGATTCACGCAATCCGGCAAGATCCGGCACACGGCGTGCGAACCAGTAAAATCCGCCGCGTGGCGACGAACGATCGGCCATTGATGTGAAGCCGCTCGGCAGTCAGATCGAGCACGTCTCTCGGTATTTGAACCGTCGACCTGGATGATGATGATCGTTGCCTTGGCGGGCATCGGGGTCTGCGCCTATCGACGGCGTAATCCATTTGCTCGGGCATGACCCGCCAGCCCTTCTCTCAGAACAACGAAAAAAAGACCGCCCAAGGGGCGGTCTTTTTTTCGTTCTGGTTCAGGAGATCAACTACGTGATGCTGCAGCGCCGACGATGGTGCGTCCTGTTAACCGGACAAGGCAGGCTTCCTCGTGACCGGCAGCACGCGGGTCGCACAGAGATAGCCTAAGTCAGATCCCGAGCACCCATATCGCCACGATGGTGCCCAGCGTCGCTAGTCCGCTGATGGTCCATCCGGTTGCGTAAGAGAACTCATTATCGCTGGTGCCGCGCATCTCGTCGGCGCCTGTGGATGCAGACCGCCACCGCATGGCATTGCTCCAAAAAGCCTGCCCGCAGGTGTAACGTCGGCCCGGGTTCCCGGTTCCACTCAATTTGTAGGCCGTCGGAGAGACGGCCACGAATCTTCGATCAGACGAAGGAAAGCCGGCGCGCGTCGGCCGGTGCGACCTCGTTTTCGTCGCCGACGATGATGGTGACCTTCCATCCCTCGCTGGCCCAGACCCGCGCTTTGGCGACCGCCACCAGCATGCTGCTTCGGTCCATCCTGACGGTCTCGTCCTTGCGTTCCGCCACGATCCTGTACGCCATGCCACATCCCCTACGCACGTAGAAC
The DNA here is from genome assembly GCF_036924575.1 of Bradyrhizobium sp. AZCC 1577. Lineage (NCBI taxonomy): Bacteria > Pseudomonadati > Pseudomonadota > Alphaproteobacteria > Hyphomicrobiales > Nitrobacteraceae > Bradyrhizobium > Bradyrhizobium sp. AZCC 1577. The sequence goes on along the minus strand of NZ_JAZHRQ010000001.1, from coordinate 1,867,505 downwards.
TACTGGGGAACGATGTTCCGTTACCGCTTTGGCCGCAATTGGCCGACAATTTGTCCAATCGGGGGCATGGTTAACGGTGCTGGGGACAGTTCGGCCGCTATTTCACAGCGTTTCGCACTGCAAGCGCCGGTTTGGTCACGCCGTCGAGCCCGGTCAGTATCAGGACGGTCAACAGGGCGTTCTGCGGGCCGTACCAGGCGTTGGTTGGCTTGTACCATTCGTTGCGCGAGTGCCAGTTGCCGCCCTCGCCGCCGCCGCCAATGGTGACGGCAGGGATGCCGAGCGACATCGCGATGTTGGAATCGGTGGACGAGCCGGCAAAGGTCGGCCGCGGCCCCTTGGTGACCGCGGAGACCGCGCGCTGGGTCGCCTGCACGATCGGCGAATCCATCGCGACAATGCCCGCCGGCCGGTCGCCGATCAGTTTTGCCTCGACCGTCATCTTGTCGGACTTCCAGCGCGCGTTCTCATCCGCCACCGCTTCCTTCACGAGTTCGAGCAGCCGGGCCTCGAGCTTGAGCAGTTCCTCGGTCGAATTCGAGCGCATGTCGACGGCCATCCGCGCTTCTGCGGCGATGGCGTTGACCGAGGTACCTCCGGTCACGGTGCCGACGGTAAACGTGGTCTTGGGATCTGACGGCGGCTGCAGCTCGGAAATTTTCGCGATCGCCCGGCCCATCGCATGCGTCGCGCTCGGCAGTCCGAACTCCTGGAACGAGTGCCCGCCCGGGCCCTTGAAGATGAACTCGTAGCGATGGCTGCCGGTCGCCTGGTTGACGACGCGGGTGATGCCGAGCCCGTCGATCGAGATGAAGCCGTCGATATCGGCGTGATCGCGGAACAGCGCCTTCACGCCGCGCAGATTGCCGAGCTCTTCCTCGCCGACGGTGCCGACGAACAGGATGTCGCCGACGGTCGCGATCGCGTTTTCGTTCATCACCTTGATCAACGACAGCAATGTCGCAAGACCGCGTGAATCGTCGCCGATGCCTGGCGCTACGATCGCGCCGTCCTTTTCCTTCACCGTGACGTCGGTGCCTTCGGGAAACACCGTGTCGAGATGCGCGGAAACCACGAGCTTGGGCCGGCCACCGCCACTGCCCTTGCGTAGCGCGATCACATTGCCTTCGGCGTCGATCGACGCATTCTTGAAGCCGAGCTCCTGCATCCGGTTCTGAAAATATTCGGCACGGACTTTTTCCTTGAACGGCGGCGCCGGAATTTCGGTGATGCGCTTCTGCTCGGTGAAGGTCCGCTCGTCGTCAGCCTTGATGTCGTCGAGCGTCTTGGCGATTTTGGGATGGGCCAGAATGGCTTCCAGATCGGGCGCGGAAGCTTGCGCAGCGGCCTGCTGCACCAGAGCGTGCTGTGCGACGGCGACAAATGCGATGGTCAGGATCGATCGACTGAGCGTCATCAAAATCTCCCTTCGCGGACTTCAACCTGCGCTTAGCCCTGCATCCTTCAGTCGCTGCGCGAACCAGCCGGACAGGGCCTGGTCGAGAACGCCGCTGGTATAGACCTCCGACATCGCGACGTGGGTCTTGCCCAGCGTCAGCAGCACGCCGATCCAGTAGGCGAACCACAAGTGCGGATCGGTCAGCGCGCGCAGCTTGTGCTGGTCATGTTCGAGCGGCTGGTGATTGGCCGATTTGCGCACCTCGACCGCGAGCAGATTGTTGGGAATGACGCGCTGGTGCACCACGATGTCGGGATAGATGGATTTTGCGAGGTGATCGTCGGTCGAGACGGTGGATCCGTGCGGCAGCCGCAGCGTACGGTCGCCGAGCCGGTCGTATTCGCAATCGACCTCCCAGCCCGGGAAGTGCTTTTCGAACTGCACCGCCAGCCGGTGCGTCAGCGCGCGCTCGCCGACATCCCGTTCGAGCAGGAAGGTTTCGCATGCATAAAACTCGCGAAGTGCGGTGACGACCTTCTCCAGTTCAGTCTGCATCTGGCCTCCGCACCGTCATTGCGAGGAGCGAAGCGACGAAGCAATCCAGTCTTGTTTCCTGGCTTTCTGGATTGCTTCGCTACGCTCGCAATGACGATTTCATAATTGCGGCATTCCGGCTAGCTCAAAACTTTCGATGGTCGTTCCCTACATCTGCACTTCGATCAGCCGCGGCCCCGGTTCGGCCACGGCTTCCGCCAGCGCCTTGTTGAAGTCGTCGGCATTGGCGACCGCGCGGCCCGGCACGCCCATGCCCTTGGCAAGCGCCACGAAGTCGAGGTCGGGACGATCGATCTTGAGCATATCCTGCGCGCGCTGCCCCGGCTCGCCGGCGCCGACGCCGTCGAATTCGCCGCGAAGAATCTGGTAGATCTTATTGGCGAATACGATCGTGACGACGTTGAGGCCTTCGCGCGCCTGCGTCCACAGCGATTGCAGCGTGTACATCGCGCTGCCGTCGCCGACCATGCAGATCACCTTGCGATCCGGGCATGCCACCGCGGCACCGGTCGCGACCGGGGTCGAGAAGCCGATCGAGCCACCCATGTTCTGCAGCCAGTCGTGCGGGGCGGCAGCGGCCGTCGGCGGAAAGAAGCCGCGGCCGGTGGTGATGGATTCATCGACCACGATGGCGTTTTCCGGGATCGCCATCGCAATCGCCTGCGCGATCGAGGCGTGCGTCAGCGCACCGGTCGGTTTGGCGATTTCGACCATCTTTTGCGGCTGCCGGTCCTGCGGGTGCGCGTGCAGTGCGCCAGCCAGCGCTTCCAGCGCGGCAACGGAATTTTCCGCGCCGGTGGTCATGCGGTGGACCTCGCAGCCCTGCGGCTTCAGCATGCTCGGCTTGTTCGGATAGGCGAAGAACGCCACGGGGTCGTTGGCCTCGACCAGTACGATGTTCTTGAAATCCTTCAGTATCGGCAGCGCCTGCTCGATCACGTAAGGGATGCGGTCGATCGCGAACCGGCCCCGACCGCGCGCCATGCGCGGATTGTAGGTCTGGCCCATCACCTTGCAGCCGGTCTTGCCCGCGATCTGGGCAGCCAGCGCCAACCCCTGCTCGGTCAGCGCGCTGCCGGTCATCAGCAACAGCGTCGACGCGCCGCCGTTGCGCAAAACCTTGGCGGCATTGTCGACGGCCTGTGCGGAATAATTGGCGCGCTGGCTTTCCGCCGGCGCCAGCGCGATGCCGTCGGCCTCGTTCCAGGCAGTGTCGGCGGGCAGGATCAGCGTGGCAATCTGCGGCGGCGAACTCCTGGCGGCGGCGATCGCGGCCGCGCCATCGGCGGCAACGGATTTGGCATCCGGCGAGGTCCGCACCCAGGACGACATCGGCCGCGCCAACCCTTCGATGTCTGACGTCAGCGGGGCGTTGTAGCCGATGTGGTAGGTCGCGTGCTGGCCGACGATGTTGACGATGCCGGAATTGGCCTTCTTGGCGTTGTGCAAATTGGCAAGACCGTTGGCAAGACCGGGCCCGAGATGCAACAGCGTCGAGGCCGGCGTGCCCTTCATGCGGTAATAGCCGTCGGCAGCTCCCGTCACCACGCCCTCGAACAGGCCGAGCACGCAGCGCATCCCCTCGACCCGGTCCAGTGCGGCGACGAAATGCATCTCCGAGGTGCCGGGATTGGTGAAGCAGACGTCCACCCCGCCCGCGACCAATGTCCGCACCAGACTTTCCGCACCGTTCATGGTCTCATTCCCCTTCGCGCTTTGTTCTTAAGAACCGCTAACGATCAAACATTGTTCGCACGTTTCGTCAAAGGTTTAGCGGAACAATGCAGCCATCGATTCCAGCGTGTTGCCTTTTTTAACCGCGGCGTCTGAAAATGGCTGTGGTCACAGGCTCGTTGCTTGCACGACCGCCGCAATTATGGCCTGTCTCAACCTGCATATTCAGATTTTTTCGCGAGGGAGAAAAATGATCCGGGCTTTTGCTTTGCTGTTTGCAGCAATCACGATGCTGGTGGGGACCGGTCACGCGCAGGCCCAAAATCTCTTTTTCTTTGAAGACTCGCGCGACATCATGGGCGGCGGCCCCGGTTTCTTCCGACCCGGCATGCCCAGCGGAGCGAGCCCGATCCCGCGCACGACCGTGTATTTTCCCGGCGGTTACGCGCCCGGCACGATCTACATCAACACCGCCGAGCGCCGGCTCTATCTCATTCTCGGCAACGGCCAGGCGATCCGCTACGGCATTGGCGTCGGCCGGGACGGCTTCCGCTGGGGCGGAACCCACCGCATCAGCGCGAAGAAGGAATGGCCGAGCTGGACGCCGCCGGCTCAGATGCTCCGGCGCCGGCCGGATCTGCCGCGCCACATGGCCGGCGGCATCGACAATCCGCTCGGCGCCCGGGCGATGTATCTGGGATCGACGCTGTACCGCATCCACGGCTCCAACGAGCCCGAGACGATCGGACAGGCGGTCTCGTCCGGCTGCTTCCGCATGACCAATGAGGACGTGACCGACCTCTATAGCCGCGTCCGCATCGGCACGCCGGTTATCGTGAGAAATTAGGCTATCGCCATCCCGGAATTGGGTGTCATGCGCGCAAGCGTGTGATCGAGCCTTTCAAGCCTTGCACGCGCGCGCCAATTGCTGCAGCGTTGTTGGAATGCGCACGCCCCGCCGATTCCTGTATGTACGGATGCTAGCGGCTGCTCTGTGCGCCGCGTCACTCGGCGAAACCTTCATGCCGTGCACGGCCTTCGCCGATATTCCCGCCATCGCGCAGCGTCAGCGCACCGAGAAAAAGATCTTCACCGACAGCGAGATCGTCGAGGGCTTTCTGAAGATCGCCTTCGGCGCCGAATATCATCTCGCCGGCCGCGTCGACCGCATCCGCAAATATGACAGGCCGGTGCGGGTGTTCGCCGACGGCACGCGCGCCGACCGCAAGGCGCAGCTTGCGAAGATCGTGGCCGACATCGCCGCGCATGTTCAGCACCTCGACATCGCCATGGTCGAAACCAGCGAAGACGCCAACGTGCAGGTCAAGCTGGTGCGCGACCGCGATCTCCAGCGCACTATCGCGACCTTCTACGGCAGCGAGCGGGCGCGCCAGATTCGCTCTTCGCTCGACCCGCAATGCCTGTCCGGCTTTCGCAAGAACGAGAAATTCGAAATCGAGCATTCCGACGTGATCCTCACCGTCGACAATGGCGACTTCGTCTTCTTCGACTGCGCCTATGAGGAATTGCTGCAGTCGCTCGGGCCGATCAACGATACCTCGACCGTGCCCTGGACCATGTTCAACGACAATGTGTCGAGGGGCTATTTCGATATCTACGACCAATACCTCCTCAACCTTCTCTACGATCCCCGGATCAAGCCCGGCATGACCGTTCAGGAGGTCAAGGCGCTGCTGCCGGACGTGCTGGCCGACGTGCGCACCTGGGTACGAAAGGTCAACAACTTGCCGCAGTGACCGGCCGCGCTCCGATTCCGTCTCGGCCCCCAAATCGGGGCTATCCACCTTTTTTCCAATGACAACGCCAAGTTTTATTGATGAAAGGTTGTGACTTCCAAGAGCAAATCCTGTCTAATGGGGGTCATGGGTGCTTGCTATAAGTCTCTCAAATGAACGACCTGCCGCGGATCCAGGCTCTGCGCTGCTTCATCACCGTGGCCCGCGAAGGCACGGTTTCGCGTGCGGCCACCCTCCTGCACCTGACCCAGCCTGCCGTCAGCCTGCAATTGAAGGGCCTGGAGGAGAGCACCGGCTTGCAGCTTTTCAACCGGACGCCGGGCGGCTTTACCCTGACGGAGGCGGGTGCCGCCCTGCTGCCGCTGGCACATCGGACGGTCTCGGCGTCGGCCGATTTCAGGACCGCGGCGGATTCCTTGCGCGAATCGCTGCGGGGCACGCTGCGCGTCGGCACGATCCTCGACCCCGAGTCGATCCGGCTCGGTCCGTTCGTGCGAAGCCTCGCCATCTCCTCGAAGAAGACCGAAGTCTTCTTGCGCTACGGCATGGCCGAGGACGTGCTGGCGCAGATCGGCAGAGGCGAGCTCGACGTGGGATACTACATCGACACCACACCAGCCGGATTGCTTACGTCAGGGATGCTGTCCGAACGCACCATCGACGATGGCAAGTTCCAGCTCATGGCGCTGACGCGCTTCGACTACCGCGTGATCGCCCCTCGCCAATGGAGCGGCAAGGTCCTAGGCAAGGGCTGGGCCGATCTCGTCGACCTGCCCTGGATCGGAACGCCGCATGACTCGGCGCAGCGGAGGCTGGTCGACGACGTGTTCCGGCCGATCGGCTCATCGCCGAAGCGCATCGGCTTCGCCGATCAGGAAGAAGCCATGATCGATCTTGTCGAAGGTGGCAATGGCCTCGGCCTCACCCGCGACAGCGTGCTCGACCGCGTCACGAGCAAACGGAATTTCGTGATTGCCGACAAGGTGGCGCTAACCTGCGATCTCGGTTTCGCCTGCCTGACGTCGCGGCGCAACGAGCCGATGATTGCACAAGCCTTCTCGGCCATGCAGGCGGTGTGGGACTTGAAGCCGGCCGGTGCAGCACCTGCACCGATCGAAGCGGCGAGATCACGGAAGAGCGCCCGTAGATAAGCCAGCCCGGTCAGATCTTGCCGTCGCAGATCGATTTCAGCGATCGCCATTCCTCTGATGTCAACAGTGGCGGCCCGCTGGCCGGCGGGTCTTGCCGGCTCATCCTTGCCAGCCGGTCCTCGCTCAAGGGGTGGGTGGAGATGATGGAGAGACCCTTGCCCTCCTTTCCAGTGACCCGAAGCAGCAATTCCCCGGTCGGCTTCGCCGGCCGGCCGAGCCGGTGCATGACGTCGATCGCAAAACTGTCGGCATCGGTCTCGGCTTCGCGCGAATGCGACGACGTCACCAGCGTGCGCGAGCCGAAGATGAGCGCGCTGGATCCCGTGATATCGCCGAACAACAATCCGATCAGGAACGACGTGCCGCCGTTGTGAATCATTGCGCGCATGCTGTCGCGATGCTTGAGATGGCCGAGCTCATGGGCCAGCACGCCCGCAATCTCGTCGGCGTTCTCGGCCTTCGCCAACAATCCGTTGAACAGATAGACCTTGCCGCCCGGCAGCGCGAAGGCATTCGGCAACGAGCTCGACAGCACGCCCGACTGCACCGAGGTGTCGAGGCCCGCGGATTCGCGAAGCGCGGTGACGAGTTTTGTGAAGGCCTTCTGCCCGGCGGCATTGTCGCACACCTTGGCATCGAACATCGTCTTGACCTGGCTGTCTGCGACATCGCCGAGCCGCCGTTCGAACGCTTCGGGCACCAGCGGCGTGAGGCGATCGGCCGCGAGCGGAAGTCCGAACAGCACCACGGCGACGATCGACGCCGCGGCCGCGAGCGACCAGCCGACGATGGCGGCAACGCCGCGGCGGCCGATCATGTGGTCATCGATGTTGGTGCAGCGCGACACCAGCTCGTTGGCAAGCTCCTTGTCGCGAAGTTCAAGTCGCGCCAGCGCGGGCGCGGTCAAGCAGCTCAGGCGCAGCACACCGGCCGGGCTGTCGGCGCGGCGGATGTCGGCGTAGGCCCACGCCGCCAGCGCTTGTTCGCCCTCGTCGATTGCGAGCCGGTCGGCAAGGCGGAGCGTCACCATGCGCCGCCGGCTCGACGTTCCGTCGAAATAGGTCGCCGAACCGAGCGTGGTCGATTTTGCAGGCGTTGGTGTATCGCTATCCATGACCATCAGGACTCTGAAGCCTTAGAAGCCGCCGACATCGAGGCCGTCGGCGAATCCTTCGCCCAGCGCGTTGGCCATTCCGCCGCGCGCCGAAACGTTGGCGGCTGTCTCGATACCGCTGACATTGATCGATCCGAGCACCCTGACCCAGAGATCACGCAACAGATAGACCCGGATCACGATATTCATCGTCAGCGCAAACACCAGGTAGCCGATGCCCGCGAGCACCAGAAGCGGAATGCTCTTCATGAATTCCTGCGACTTGAAGAACTCGCTGAATGCATCGCCACTCATGCTGGCGACCAATACCGCCGCCAGCGCCAGGTAGGCCGAGAACACCAATCCGAGCACCACGATCCAGCCGATGACTTTCCAGTACAGGCCGATCAGCGCGCTCTTGGGCAAGGACGATTCCACACGCACGCCGCCGAACCGGATGCCCGACAGCCACCAGCGCCATTCGATCGCCTTGAAGGCCCCGTAGATAAACGGCGCGAGCGGATACACCATCATGGCGACGGGCGCCAGCAGCCATAGCCACCAGCCGCGCTTGAAAAACTCCCAGCCGCGCCCCTCAAAACTGCCCTGCAGGTCACCGTAGAAGGTGTGGCGCATCTTGTAGCGTTCGAGCGCGGCCGAGCGCCACGGCAGCGCCAGCCCGAGCGTCACCGCCGACAACAGGCCCCACAGTGTCGCCTGCAAGGCATAGATCCAGCCCGATCCGGTCATCCAGAACCGCAGGCCGCGCCACACCGTGCGCGTCAGCCGGTAACGGCGTGCGCGGTAGATCGCGAACTGCCCGAACACATAGAAAAACGCGACCAGCGGAATACTGGCAAACGCCTGGATATGCTCGGCCTCGAGGCCGACCAGAAAATAGCCGAGATAGACTGGCACCAGGATCGCGAGCGCGACCAGAAATCCGATCAGCAATTCCTTGCCGCGGCCGGTATATTCCGCGGCGTCGCCGTCGACATGGGTGTTGGCCCAGAGATGGCGGCGGATGTCGGTGAGCAGCCAAAACCGGTAGAAGCCGAGGGTGACGAATTCCAGCCCGGCGCCGCGTTTGACCAGATCAAAGAATTCGCCGCGGCTGCCGGAAAACGCCACCGGCATTGGCGGCGGCACGGGCAAGGGCTGCGGTGGCGGCACCTGCGGCGGCCAGCTCATCTGGTTCATGGTTCAACTCCAACGCGAACGGTAGCGGATCAAACCACAGATTTGCCGGTTGTTGTGTGACCCAGCTCCCACACATGCATTGAAGCTTGCGGGGTTTGAGGCTGGGCGGAGCCGTCGCGCCACACTGGGACCACGTGCGTTGAGAGAGCTCCTCATCCCAACCTTCTCCCCGCAAGAGCGGGGAGAAGGAGCAAGAGCTACGCCGTCTTTTCGAACAGCTCCCGCCCGATCAGCATGCGGCGGATTTCGCTGGTGCCGGCGCCAATCTCGTAGAGTTTGGCGTCGCGCAACAGCCGCCCGGTCGGGTAGTCGTTGATATAGCCGTTGCCGCCAAGGAGCTGGATGGCGTCGAGCGCGCATTGCGTCGCCTTCTCCGCGGCGTAGAGGATCGCACCGGCGGCGTCCTCGCGCGTGGTCTCGCCGCGGTCGCAGGCTTTTGCCACGGCGTACACGTAGGCGCGCGAGGCGTTCATCGTGGTGTACATGTCGGCTATCTTGCCCTGCACCAGCTGGAAGCTGCCGATCGGCTCACCGAACTGCTTGCGCTCGTGCACGTAGGGCAGCACCACGTCCATGCAGGCCTGCATGATGCCGATCGGCCCCGCCGCCAGCACCGCGCGCTCATAGTCGAGGCCGCTCATCAACACATTGGCGCCACGGCCGACCTCGCTGAGCACATTCTCCTCCGGCACCTCGCAATCCTCAAACAGCAGTTCGCAGGTGTCGGAGCCGCGCATGCCGAGCTTGTCGAGTTTCTGCGCCGTGGAAAAGCCCTTCATGCCCTTTTCGATGAGGAAGGCGGTGATGCCGCGCGGGCCGGCGTTAGGATCAGTCTTGGCGTAGACCACCAGCGTGTCCGCCTCAGGGCCGTTGGTGATCCACATCTTGTTGCCGTTCAGCACGAAGCGGTCGCCCTTCTTTTCGGCGCGGGTCTTCATCGAGACCACGTCCGAGCCAGCACCCGGCTCCGACATCGCGAGCGAGCCGACATGCTCGCCCGAGATGAGCTTCGGCAGGTATTTGCGCTTCTGTGCATCACTGCCGTTGCGGCGGATCTGGTTGACGCAGAGGTTGGAATGGGCGCCGTAGGACAGGCCGACGGAGGCGGATGCCCGCGACATTTCTTCCAGTGCGATGCAGTGCTCAAGATAACCGAGACCGGCGCCGCCATATTCCTCTTCCACCGTGATGCCGTGCAGGCCGAGCGCGCCGATCCTGGGCCAGAGATCGCGTGGGAACTGATTGCTGCGGTCGATCTCGGCGGCGCGCGGGGCGATTTCGTTTTGCGAAAACGCATGCACGGTCTCGCGAATGGCGTCCGCAGTCTCGCCGAGGTCGAAGTTGAACATCCGATGGGCGTTGGGAATCATTGCCGCCTCCCGGCGAATTAAATGTTGTTTCAAACAGACTTAGTACCCGGGCCTACACTTGTCACGCGGCGAAATACGCGCGCGCCGCCCAAGATCGGCCGGCACTGCGATGCGGCCAAATGCGCCCAACTCGCCCTTGCGCCGGGGCAAGGCTCGGGATGTAATAGGGTAAAACATCACCCGTTCGGCATGCTTCGCACGGGGAATCAGGGAGAGCGGCTCATGCACGGAACCATCGATCTCGCCGGAGATTCTCATCTGCGCGCCGCGCGCGATGCGGCTCAATCCATGCCGCTGGCGGATTTCGATGTCGGCAATCCCGAACTGTTTCAAAACGATTCATTCTGGCCGTATTTCGACCGGCTGCGCCGGGACGACCCGGTGCATTACTGCAGGGACAGCATGTTCGGGCCGTACTGGTCGATAACCAAGTACAACGACATCATGGACGTCGAGACCAACCACGCCGTGTTCTCCTCGGCGTCGTCGCTTGGCGGCATCACCATTCGCGACGTCGCGCCGGACCTGCGCCGCGAAAGCTTCATCGCGATGGACCAGCCGCGCCACTCAGCGCAGCGCAAGACGGTGGCGCCGATGTTCACGCCGACGCACCTGGACCAGCTCGCTATCAACATCCGCAAGCGCTCCGCCGAATGCCTCGACAACCTTCCGAAGAACGAAACGTTCGACTGGGTCGATCAGGTCTCGATCGAGCTGACCACGCAGATGCTCGCCGTGTTGTTCGACTTCCCCTGGAAAGACCGCCGCAAGCTGACGCGATGGTCCGACATCGCGACCACGATTCCGCATCATGGTGGCCTGGTCGAGACCGAGGACCAGCGGCAGGCCGAGTTGTTGGAATGCGCGACCTATTTCGCAAGACTGTGGAAGGAGCGCATCAACCAGCCGCCGAAGAGCGACCTGTTGTCGATGATGGCGCATAGCGATGCTACGCGCGACATGGACCCGAAGAATTTCCTCGGCAATCTGATCCTGCTGATCGTCGGCGGCAACGACACCACCCGCAACACGCTCTCGGGGAGCGTCTATGCGCTGAACAAGAATCCGGATCAGTACCGCAAGCTCCGCGACAACCCCGAGCTGATCGACAGTTTCGTCCCCGAAGTGATCCGCTGGCAGACGCCGCTGGCGCATATGCGCCGCACCGCGCTCGAAGACATCGAATTCCGCGGGCGTCAGATCAAGAAGGGCGACAAGGTCGTGATGTGGTACGTCTCGGGCAACCGCGACGAGGAGGTGATCGAGCGTCCCTACGAGTTCATCATCGACCGCGCCCGCCCCCGCACCCACCTTTCCTTTGGTTTCGGCATCCACCGTTGCGTCGGGATCAGGCTGGCGGAATTGCAACTGAAGATTATCTGGGAAGAAATCCTCAAGCGGTACGATAATATTGAAGTGATCGGTGAACCGAAGCGGGTATATTCGAGTTTCGTCAAGGGCTACGAGACCCTGCCGGTCCGCATCGCCGCCTAGCCGCGCTCACGCTCACCCGGGATGATCGAACCATGAACGTTCAAACTGCCATCAGAGCCGACAAAAAAGAGCTGCTGCGCGCCGCGCGCGAGGAGGCCTATTCGACGCCGCTGAAGGACTTTCATCCCGGTGCGCCAAAACTTTTCCAGAACGACACGCTGTGGCCGTGGTTCGAGCGGCTGCGCAAGGAAGAGCCGGTGCACTATTGCGAGAATTCGCCGATCGAGCCCTACTGGTCGGTCACCAAGTACAACGACATCATGCATGTCGACACCAATCACGGCATCTTCTCCTCCGACTCCACGCTCGGCGGCATCTCGATCCGCGACGTGCCGCCCGGCTACGACTATCCGAGCTTCATCGCGATGGACCAGCCGCGGCACTCGGCGCAGCGCAAGACGGTGTCGCCGATGTTCACCCCGACGCATCTGGACGAATTGGCAAAACTGATCCGCGCGCGCTCGCAAAAGGTGCTGGACAATTTGCCGCGCAACGAGACCTTCAACTTCGTCGAGCGCGTCTCGATCGAACTGACGACGCAGATGCTGGCGACGCTGTTCGATTTCCCCTGGGAGGAGCGGCGCAAGCTGACGCGCTGGTCCGACGTCTCGACCGCGCTGCCCAAGAGCGGCGTCGTGGAGTCGCCCGAGCAGCGGCGGCGGGAGATGGACGAATGCTACGCCTATTTCTCGAAGCTGTGGAACGAGCGCGTCAACGCGCCGCCGAAGAACGACTTGCTGTCGATGATGGCGCATAGCGATGCGACGCGGCACATGGACCCCGACAATCTGATGGGCAACATCATCCTCTTGATCGTCGGCGGCAACGACACCACCCGCAACACCATGAGCGGCTCGGTGCTGGCGCTGAACGAGCACCCGGAGCAGTATCAGAAGCTGCGCGACAATCCGGCGCTGATCGATTCCATGGTGCCGGAAGTGATCCGCTGGCAGACGCCGCTCGCCCATATGCGCCGCACCGCCTTGGTCGACACCGAGATCGGCGGCAAGAAGATCAAGAAGGGCGACCGCGTGGTGATGTGGTACGTCTCGGGCAACCGCGACGAGGAAGGCATCGAGCGACCCGACGAATTCATCATCGACCGCGTCCGTCCCCGCACCCATCTGTCGTTCGGCTTCGGCATCCACCGCTGCGTCGGCATGCGGCTGGCCGAGTTGCAGCTCAAGATCGTGTGGGAAGAAATGCTGAGGCGTTTTGACCGCATCGAGGTGGTCGGCGAGCCGAAGCGGGTCTATTCAAGCTTCGTGCGCGGCATCGAGCAGTTGCCGGTGCGCATTCCGGGGTGAGCGGCGCGCGCAATCTCGTCTGATCACTACAGGCCGCAAAAGAAAAAGCCGCCCAAAGGCGGCGTCCACATTCGAACCTGATGATCGTGGATCAGGCAGAGATCACTGCTGGCTGTGTCTTCCGGAAATATCCGGAAAGCAGAACACCCGTCTTCCCCCACTTCAATATGTAGCGCACAAGGGGCTTGCTTCAAGACCCCGGTCATCCCGTAGAACCGCCGACCGAAGCCACAACCTACGGGGGTCACGAAATGAGTGCATTTGCTGTCGGCGCGCCGATCGCGCAGGGCCGGGTTGATCGCAGCCGCGAAAACGACCGGCGTGTGGCGATGACCGAGCATGCGGTGGTCATCGTTGGCGGAGGCCCGACAGGGCTGATGTTGGCCGGCGAGTTGGCGTTGGCTGATATCGACGTCGCCATCGTCGAGCGGCGCCCTAACCAGGAGCTCGTCGGCTCGCGCGCGGGCGGTCTGCACGCACGCACCATCGAGGTTCTCGATCAGCGCGGCATCGCCGACCGGTTCTTGTCGCAGGGACAGGTGGCCCAGGTCGCAGGCTTCGCCTTGATCCGTTTGGACATCAGCGACTTTCCCACCCGGCACAATTACGGGCTCGCGCTGTGGCAAAACCACATCGAGCGCATCCTCGCCAGCTGGGTCGAGGAGCTGGCGGTGCCGATCTACCGCGGACGTGAGGTGACTGATATCGCGCAGGATGACAGCGGCGTCGATGTCGCGCTGGCCGACGGAAAGTACCTGCGGGCGAAGTATCTCGTCGGGTGCGACGGCGGACGCAGTCTGATCCGCAAAGCAGCCGGCATCGACTTTCCAGGCTGGGATCCGACAACCAGCCACCTGATCGCCGAGGTCGAGATTGCCAAGGAGCCGGAATGGGGCATCCGCCACGACGCCCGCGGCCTTCATGGCCTGAGCAGGCTGGAGGATGGCGGGCCGGTGCGGGTCATGGTGACCGAGCAGCACCTGGGATCCACCAGCGAACCCACCTTGCGCGATCTCAGCGAAGCGCTCATCGCTGTCTTCGGGACCGACTATGGCATCCACAGTCCGACCTCGATCTCCAGATTCACCGATATGACCCGGCAGGCGGCGTCCTACCGCAAGGGACGCGTGCTGCTGGCTGGCGATGCCGCGCATGTGCACTATCCCGCGGGCGGACAGGGCCTCAACATCGGCGTGCAGGATGCCGTGAATCTGGGATGGAAGCTGGCGCAGGTGGTCAAGCAGACGTCGCCGGAAAGCCTGCTGGACACCTATCACGCCGAGCGCCACCCGGTCGGTGCCCGCGTGCTGCGCAACACGATGGCGCAAGTCGCGCTGATGCGTCGCCCGGACGACCGCGTCAAGGCCTTGCAGGACACCATGTCCGAACTCCTCGGCATGGACGATCCGCGCAAGCGGTTCGCCGCGATGATGTCCGGTCTGGACATCCGTTACGACCTCGGCGAGGGACATCCGCTACTCGGACGCCGCATGCCTGATCTCGACCTGGTCACCGCCGACGGTCCGCTGCGAGTGTTCACTCTGCTGCACGGTGCCCGCCCCGTGCTGCTCGACCTCGGTCATCCCGGCCGCATCGATATCACGCCGTGGGCGGATCGAATCCAGCTCATCAGCGCCGAATATGCCGGTGCGTGGGAGCTGCCAGCCATCGGCATGGTTGCCGCGCCCACCGCCGTGTTGATCAGGCCCGACGGATATGTCGCCTGGGTTGGAGAGCAAACTGAGCTCGGGCTCGCTGACGCGCTAACGACGTGGTTCGGACCGCCTGCCGCAACGTAGCTGCATCGGTTTTGCCGCGACCTCTCGCTGATCGGGCGGCCCGCCCATGTCCGCCCCTGTGAACGGTTTCGGATGCCGGCCGCTTGAGAGACGGCGCGGCGTATTCGGCGGCCGACGTCCGAAAGCCTTCACACAACCAGACATCGACAGCTTCCTCCACGAACCGTATTGTGAACTCAAATCCGTGTCTGGCGCGTTGGCAACCTGTCCCAGGCCAGACTTCTCTACCCGGCACCGGGATCTTTTGGGAATCTAGCGATGATCAGCGTTTCGACTGCTGTGGCTTTCGGTGTGCTGGCGTTTTCTATGGCGCTATCGCCGGGTCCCAATCTTATGTATCTCGCTTCGCGTGCGATCTGCCAGGGTTATAGAGCGGGATTCTCATCTCTCGCCGGTGTGTGCACGGGGATGATGGCCTATGTGGTTGTTACGGCGCTTGGGCTTTCAGCTATTTTTGACACCGTTCCGATTGCATACGACGTCGTGCGGACGCTTGGAGCGCTCTATCTCGTTTGGTTAGCTATCAAGGCCTTTCGTACTCCCTCAAGGCAACTCGCTACCTCAGAAGTTGCGCCGGAGCCATTTGCTGTTCTTTTTCGTCGAGGGCTCTTCACCTGTATCCTGAATCCCAAGTTGGTCCTGATGTACGGGGCTCTATTGCCGCAATTCGTCCAAGTCGAGCAAGGCAATGTTTTGTGCCAGACGGTGCAGCTAGGCCTTCTTCAGGTGATTGCAGCGGCGTGCGCACACAGCTGCGTGATCCTCGGAGCTTCGCGGGTTGCCGCAATCTTTTGGAAAGCCTCCAATTTCGCTCGGCTGCAGCGCTACATTCTCGGATTCTCGTTGCTGGCGGTTGCTGCCAAGCTCGGCCTGGAGCGTCGTCCAGCCTAGTGATGGATGTCACCTCGGTTGGGTATACTAGTCCGCTTTGGGTCTCGAATGCGGACGTCGCTGCCGACAACGTTCGAATCCCCTTTGTGCCAGGAAGAGCATCGCCATCTCGTTTGCGCAGGTTCGACAACTCCATCGGATGAGAGTGCACAGTCGCGTCGGGTAGGAACTGCGACCGAACTCAACTGCCCATTGACAAAAAAATTTGTCAATGTACGTTACCGCCATGATCGATATCGAAGTGATCAGCGAACCGGCGGTTGCGGTTGCCGCTCTTGACCCTATCCGAAGCGCGTTGTTGGCCGAACTTGCAGAGCCCGCGTCGGCGGCGATCCTGGCAACGCGCCTGGGACTGCCTCGTCAGAAGGTGAACTATCATTTGCGCGCGCTCGAAGCCTGCAGGTTGGTCGAGGTCGCGGACGAACGGCAGTGGGGTGGATTGACCGAGCGGCTTTTGGTGTTGTCGGCCAAGTCGTTCGTCGTTTCGCCGGCGGCGTTAGGCGCGGTCGCAGCCGATCCGAAGCGGAGCAAGGATCAACTCGCGGCCAGCTATCTGATCGCACTCGGTGCCCGGATCGTTCGCGAAGTCGGCGATCTCTGGAAACGTGCGCGGAAAGCCGACAAGCAGCTTGCGACCTTGTCGATCGATACAGAGATTCGCTTCGCCTCCCCCGCTGCCCGCGCCGCGTTCACGCGCGAGCTGACACAAGCCATCACCGAGTTGGTCAGCCGCTACCACGATGCGAGCGCTTCGGGCGGCCGTAACCATCGATTGGTGATCGTGTCTCATCCCTTGCCTCAAACGTCTCACTGAAAGGACAGACCATGCCCGTAAAGAAGGAACCGTCTGGCCGTCGCAGCGTCGAAGCCAAAGTTGAGGTCCCCGGCACACCCGAAGAGGTGTGGCAGGCGATTGCGACAGGTCCCGGCATCTCGTCGTGGTTTGTGCCGACGACGTTGGACGAGAAAGTCGGCGGCAATACCAAATCGAGCTTTGGCCCGGGAATGGATTCCGAGGCTAAGATCACCGCTTGGGAGCCGGCCAAGCGTTTCGTCGCCGAAGCAGAGGGAGGACCTGGCACGGTTGCCACCGAGTGGACCGTCGAAGCCAAGGACGGCGGCACATGTGTGGTCCGGGTCGTTCATAGCTGGTTCGCCAATACGGACGATTGGGATGGCCAGTTCGAGGGACACAGCTACGGCTGGATCGCGTTCTTCCAGAACCTGCGGCTCTATCTGGAGCAATTCCGTGGGCAACAGTCGACGACCGTGGCGCTTTCCGCGATGTCGAACGAGCGCGATGCCTGGAGCCGCTTGGTCAGTCCGCTGGGATTGGCTGACGCAAGCGCCGGTGCGCGCTTTGCGACACCGGCTGGAGTGCCAGAGCTACGCGGCATCGTAGAGAACGTCAGTCCTCCGCAATGGCCAGGGCTGCAATTGCGGCTCGAACATCCCGCACCCGGCATCGCACATCTCTTTGCCATGCCGATCGGAGGGCCGATTCTGCTGACGGTCCGTCTCTACCTCTACGGAGACGCCGGGCGCGCCGTGGCCAATCAAGTCGAGGCCGATTGGCGGCGTTGGTTTGATCGTCAATTTCCACCACAGACGTAGTGGCTGACGGTGATGGCCATTCCGGCAAGCCACTAAGCGGCGTTAGCAAGTTGGCGCGACATGGATAGGATGGCGAGCACGGTCTCGGCCGGCTCCAGTGTCGGGTGAAGATGCGTGCCTTGCAGTCTTATTACCGGCCATCCGCGGCGCTGCGCTTCCAACGTTGCGTGATCGTAAATGGGCGAGCATTGAATGAACCCGGCCGGAACGTGGTCCCAGCCGGCGCGCGTTCCAATTACGAAATTCGATAAACGAGACATGAAGTTCAAAGATCTGCTTACCGGGTTCATCAGACGGCGCATTCTGCATCACGCAGCGGAACATGAGATCTACGGTCAATGGATCATCGATGAACTCGCCCGTTGAGTAACGGGTAAAGCGTGCCGGGACTGAGCGCGCACCCGGCCGAACCATTTCCGACTCGAAGGAGGCGGCAAGAATCGTGGGCGCTTGCTACTTGTCCGTGCTGGCAAACGCGGTTTCGAGGACGTCGCCGATCGGCTGCCAGGTGCGGCCGTCGAACTGAACGAGCCGCATATGCTTGATCGGCCGGAAATTCCAGGGACCGGTGCTGATCTTGATGCCGGGCAGCAGAACGGAGCCCTGATAATCCTTCAGCGCCGCGGCCTGTTTCATGACGTTCTCCCGCGATAGATCATCGCCGCACTGCCTGAGCACCTGCGCCAGAGTCTCGGCGGCTGCGTAGCCGAACATGGCGGCGCTTTCGTCATGGCCGCCGGCGCGACGATAGTTTTCCAGGAACGACTGCCAGTCGGCGCCAGACTGGTCGTCCTTCCAGGCCGGATCGTTGGCGTCCTTCAGATAGGCAGCGGTAGTCACGCCCACCGCGTTCTCGAGACCCGCGGGTTTCAGCCCTGTCCCGATTGAGGAGGCCATCTGATTCATGATGAACACGGGACGCCAGTCGAGGCTCGCCGCCAGGCGGATAACTTTTGCGGCGTTTTCGGGTACGCCCGCGAACACGAGAATTTCGGCGCCCGATCGCTTCAGGATCGATACATGCGTATCCAGATGTTCATCCCTGAGATCATAGGCGATACCGACCCTGATCATCCGCGCGACGGGACCGAGGCCGTCCTCCATCCCCTTGATGACCTCCCGGCCGAAATGATCGTTCTGCCAGAGAACAACGATCCGCTTGCCCGGATAGAACGCCTGAATGTAGTTGGCGTAGATGCGTCCCTCCTCCCGGAACGAGGGCTGCCAGCCCATGGTCCATGGAAACAGCGAGGGATCGCTGAGATGATCGTCTCCGGAAGCAACGAACAGTTGGGGAAGCTGGCGTTCGTTGAGATATTTGCGGACCGCAAAATTGCCCGGCGTTCCGAACGAGCCGAACATTAGAAGCACGTTGTCTTCCTCGACGAGCTTGCGCGTCAGGCTAAGGGCGGAAGCAGGATCGGATTTGTCGTCGTAGGAGATGAACCGCACCTTGCGGCCGTTGATGCCACCGCGCGCGTTGAGCATCTCGAAATAGGCTGCTTCGGCCTTGCCGATCGCCCCGAAGATCTCGAGGCTCCCGCTATAGGGCATGAGATTGCCGATGCGGATTTCGTCATCGGTCACCCCCTCCAGCCGCAGCCGCTCCGAAATTGCGCCCAGCGAGGCAACGGCTACAACGATCGCCAGCAGGATCCGGAGGAGCGTGTTCATGGCAGGAACTCCACCTGAGACAGGGGCGTCAGATTTCAAGTCTGCTGAGTTAATCGCTTGATCTGAATCCATGACCAGCCACTTCCCGGTGGGGGATCGGCTGCTCGGGCATCTTATGAGGCTCCGCGAGGGCTGCAATTGCCAGAAGCGGTCATTTCGATCAATTGCCTGCGAACAAAGCGGTGACAGGAACAATGGCGTCAGGCTGACTGCTCGGCAAAAGCCGTCGTGTGGTTGCGATGCATCAGCCGAAAAAAGCCCTTTGCGACGGTTAGTGCCAGCAGGCTGCCCCGCCCCTATACAATTGCGGCATGACAGAAGTAGCCAGATGAGAATGCCGCGCCCGACCGTTTTGTCCTAAGCCAAGCCTCAAGGCCCTCGCATCGGCTCAGGCGAGCTTGATGTCCCAGAGGCCCTCTTCGCGGCAGGCGATCAGTTCGTCGCGGAGCAATTCGGTGACTAGCGCAATCGCAGTCGAGCCGGGATGATCGATGGGAGACGCAAGGGTCAGTTCGCGCATCGGCGACGGTTTTGCTATCGCCGCGGTTTCCAGCCGGCCGCCGGCTACTTCCTGGCGCACCGAGGACGGCGGCAGCAGCGTGTATCCCAGCCCTTCCTCGACGAGGCTGGTCAGCACGCGGAAGGAATCGGCCTCCAGCTTGACGTCGAGCTTGATTTTCTTCTTCGCCGCCGCCTGCTCGATCAGCGCACGGAGCCCATGCGAATGACTGGGCAGCACGAGGCGCTGCCGCAGCAGCCAGCCGATATCGACCTGCTTTCTCTCGGACAGCCCGCTGCCGCACGGTCCGACGGCGACAATGGGATCGCGGCCGAGGCTTTGTACGGAAAGATGCAGGTCGCTCGACGGCCCGTAGATCAGCGCCAGGTCCATTTCGCCGCGGTGCAGCCATTCGGTCAGATGGCCGCTGTAGCTTTCGACAATGCAGAGCGAGATGCCCGGATACTTGTCGACCGTGCGCCGCGCGAGCCGCGCCGAAATCACGTAGCTCACGGTCGGCACCAGCCCAAGCACCACCCGGCCCGAGGGCGGGCCGCCGGCGGACTGGATCTCATCGCGCACCTGGTCGATCTGCCGGACGATGCCGGCGGTGCGCGCCAGCAGCAGCCGGCCCGCGTCCGTCAGCACCATGCCCCGACCGTTCCGCGTGAACAGCTCGGCCCGCAGTTCATGCTCGAGCAGCTTGATCTGGCGGCTCAGCGCCGGCTGCGCCACCCGCAGCGTATCGGAGGCCTTGCTGAGGCTGCCGAGCTCCGCCACGCAACTGAACGTCCTGAGCTGCCGGATATCCATTGCTTGCCAATCTTCGAAGACAGGTTCATACGCTATAACAATTCAGCATAGGTGCCTTGCCGTCGTTTCACAACGGCCCGCATCCTTAAGCAATTGACATCAACCCGCATCCATCGCCAGAAAACCCAATGACCGCACAAGAACAACAAGACGAATTCCACGACATCCGCGACGCCGTCGCAAAGCTCTGCGCCCAGTTCCCCGGCGAATACTGGCGCAAGCTCGATCGCCAGATGGCGTATCCGAAGGAGTTCGTCGATGCGCTCACCGAGGCCGGGTACCTCTCGGTGCTGATCCCCGAGGAATATGGCGGCTCCGGGCTGAAGCTGTCGGCCGCGGCCGCGATCCTGGAAGAGATCCAGCGTGCTGGCTGCAACGGCGGCGGCTGCCACGCCCAGATGTACACGATGGGCACCGTGCTGCGGCACGGCAGCGATGCGCAGAAGGCGAAATACCTGCCCGGGATCGCCAGCGGCAAATTGCGCCTGCAGGCGTTCGGCGTCACCGAGCCGACCAGCGGCACCGACACCTCCTCGCTGAAGACTGTCGCCAGGCGCGACGGCGACCACTACATCGTCAACGGCCAGAAGATCTGGACCAGCCGCGCCGAGCATTCCGACCTGATGATCCTGCTCGCGCGCACCACGCCGAAGGAGCAGGCCAAGAAGCGCACCGACGGGCTTTCGGTGTTCATCGTCGACATGCGCGAGGTCAAGGGCAAGGGGCTGGAGATCCGCCCGATCCGCACCATGATGAACCACGCCACGACCGAAGTGTTCTTCACGGATATGCGGGTGCCGGCCGAAAACCTGATCGGCGACGAGGGCAAGGGTTTTCGCTACATCCTCTCCGGCATGAACGCCGAGCGCATTCTCATTGCGGCCGAATGCATCGGCGACGCCAAATGGTTCATTGCAAAAGCCACCGCCTATGCCAAGGAGCGCGCCGTGTTCGGCCGTCCGATCGGCCAGAACCAAGGTATCCAGTTTCCGATTGCAAAAGCCTACGCCGCGATGCGTGCGGCGGAGCTGATGGTGAAGGAAGCCACCCGCAAATACGAGGCCGGGCTCGATTGCGGCGCCGAGGCCAACATGGCCAAGATGCTGGCGGCGGATGCGTCGTGGGAGGCGGCGAACGCCTGCGTGCAGACCCATGGCGGGTTCGGCTTTGCGGAAGAATACGACGTCGAGCGCAAGTTCCGCGAAACGCGACTCTATCAAGTCGCACCGATCTCGACCAATCTGATCCTGTCCTACGTCGCCGAGCACGTGCTCGGCATGCCCCGCTCCTACTGAGAACAGAAGATGCTGCCGTTAGAGGGATTGATCGTCGTCTCCGTCGAACAGGCGGTTGCAGCCCCGTTCTGCAGCTCCAGGCTTGCGGACGCCGGCGCGCATGTCGTCAAGGTCGAACGCCCCGAGGGCGATTTCGCCCGCGGTTATGACGCCGCCGCCAAGGGCCAGAGCAGCTATTTCGTCTGGCTCAACCGCGGCAAGAATTCGCAAGTGATCGACCTCGCCACCAAAGAAGGCCGCGCTGAACTCGAAGAGCTGATCGCAAGCGCCGACGTGCTGCTGCAGAACCTCAAGCCCGGATCGATGGACAAGCTCGGCTTCTCGCTGGATCGCCTGAAGAAGGATTATCCCGCGCTGATCTGCTGCACCATCTCCGGCTATGGCGACGAAGGCCCCTACGCCGACCGCAAGGCCTATGATCTGCTGATCCAGGCCGAGAGCGGACTTGCCTCGATCACCGGCGGCCCCGAAGGCCCGTCGCGCGTCGGCATCTCCGTCGTCGATATCGCCACCGGCGCCACCGCGCATGCCGCGATCCTCGAGGCGCTGATCGCGCGGGGCCGCACCGGCAGGGGCGCCGATATCCGGATCTCGATGTTCGACGTGATGGCGGACTGGATGGCGGTGCCGCTGATCAATTCGGAAGCCGGCAATCCGCCAAAGCGGATGGCGCTGGCCCACCCCTCGATCGCGCCCTATGGCGTGTTCAATTCCAGGGACGGCAAGGGCATTCTGATTTCGATCCAAAGCGAGCGCGAGTGGAAGAAGCTCTGCGCGGAAGTCCTGGATCAGCCCGACCTGCCCAATGATCCGCGCTTTGCCAACATGGTCGAGCGCGTGCGCAACCGCCAGCTCACCGACAAGGTGGTCGCCGACAGTTTTGCCGCGATGATGCGCGCCGAACTCTTAAAGCGCCTCGACGAGGCCGACATCGCCTTCGCCGAGGTCAACAGCATGGCTGACCTCTCGGTGCATCCACATCTGCGCCGCATCGAGGTCGACACGCCGAACGGCAAGGTGAGTTACGCCGCCCCCGCCGCGATCTTTGTCGGCGAGGAACGGCACTATGGCGCGGTGCCCGCCATCGGCGATCACGTCGAACTTCCCAAAGCTCCCCGTAACAAGAGCCGCCAGTCATGACCGAAGCCCTCAACCTCGATCATTTGCGCCAATGGATCGGCCGCAGCGCGGAAGCGTCAGACATCGTCACCGCGCAACTCGTGAAGGGCCTGCGCGCGACGCTATTTCAGGAAATCGGCGACCCGAAGCCCGGCGATGCCGCGCCGTGGACCACGCATTGGTGCCTGGCGCAGCCGGTATTTCCGATGTCGCAGCTCGGTCCCGACGGCCACCCGACCCGCGGCGGCTTCCTGCCGCCGGTGCCGCTGCCGCGCCGGATGTGGGCCGGCGGCGAAATCGAATTCCTCCAACCGTTGCGCGTCGGCGATGAATCGACGCGCACATCGCGCATTTCAGACGTGACGATGAAGACCGGCTCGACAGGCGTGCTGTGCTTCGTTTCCGTCGATCACACCATCACGACGCCGCGCGGGGTTGCGATCCGCGAACGGCAGGACATCGTCTATCGCGACATGGGGAGCGCTGCCCCCGCTTCGCCGCCGAAAGCCGCTCCGCCACCGGTCGCACGGCATCGCGAAACCCATGTCAGCGATCCCGTGCTGCTGTTTCGCTATTCGGCGCTGACCTTCAACGGCCACCGCATTCATTACGATCGTGACTACGCTACCAAGGTCGAGGGCTATCCCGGCCTGATCTTCCACGGCCCGCTGCAGGCCGCCCTGCTCGTCGAGTTCGCCGCCAAGCTGCACGGCGACTCGGCGCCGAAGAAGTTCAGCTATCGCGGCGTGCAGCCGCTGTTCGAAGGCAGCGAGTTCTCGATCAACGCCAATGAAACCCACGCCGGTATGGAGCTGTGGATCGCGAACGCGGAGGGACAGCCGACGATGAAGGGCACGGCTGTGTGGTGATAATTCACCGTCATTGCGAGGAGCGCAGCGACGAAGCAATCCATCTGTCCCCGCGTTGAAGCATGGATTGCTTCGCTTCGCTCGCAATGACGGAAAGCTAGATACAATGGGAATCACCTGATGTCATCCCGCAAACCAGCCAAACCCGCCACCGCCTCCCTCGCCGTCAAGGACGCCACCTTCGGCCTGCTGCGCGCGTTCGGCATCAAGCGCGTATTCGGCAATCCCGGCTCCACCGAACTGCCCTTCCTCAGCGACTGGCCCGACGACATCGACTACGTGCTCGGCCTGCAGGAGGCTTCCGTCGTCGGCATGGCCGATGGTTATGCGCAGGCGACCCGCAATGCCGGTTTCGTCAATTTGCATTCCGGCGCCGGCGTCGGCAATGCGCTCGGCAATATCTACACCGCCCATCGCAACCAGACGCCGCTGGTCATCACCGCAGGCCAGCAGGCGCGCTCGATCCTGCCGCTGCAGGCTTTCCTCTATGCCGAGCGCGCCTCCGAATTCCCGCGCCCCTACGTCAAATACAGCGTCGAGCCGGCGCGCGCCGAAGATGTGCCGGCCGCGATCGCGCGCGCCTATTACGTCGCGATGCAGCCGCCCTGCGGGCCGACCTTCGTTTCGATTCCGATCGACGACTGGACACGCCCGGCTCAGCCGGTCGAGGCCCGCCACATCAGCCGCGAGCTCGGCCCCGACCCGCAAGCGATGAGAGCGCTGGTCGCAGCGCTCGCAGCCAGCAAACGCCCCGCCTTCGTCGTCGGCCCGGCCGTCGACCGCGCCGAGGCCGTCGATCTGATGGTGTCGGTGGCGGAGAAGGCGAAGGCTGCCGTCTGGGTCAGCCCGTTCTCGGCGCGCTGCGCCTTTCCGGAACGTCATCCGCAATTTGCGGGCTTCCTGCACGCCTCGCCGGGACAGCTATCGGACGCGCTGCGCGAGCATGACCTCGTGGTCGTGATCGGCGCGCCGGTGTTCACCTTCCATGTCGAGGGCCATGCCCCGATCTTCGATGGCGCCACCACGATCTTCCAAGTCACCGACGATCCGGATGCGGCCGCGGTCACGCCGTCGGGCGCCAGCATCATCGCGACCATGAAGCCGGCGCTTTCGATGTTGCTCGACCTCTTGCCCGAAACCGCGCGCGCGATGCCGGCGGGCCGCGTGCTGCCGCCGGCGCCAGCGGCGGCCGATCCGCTCCCGGTCGAATTCCTGCTGTATCAGCTCTCGCAAGCCATGCCCGACAATGCAGCACTGGTGGAGGAAGCGCCCTCGCACCGCCCGGCGATGCAAAAGTTCATGCCGATGCGCGGCCAGGACAGTTTTTACACCATGGCGAGCGGCGGCCTCGGCTACAGCCTGCCTGCCGCGGTCGGCATCGCGCTCGGACGCCCCGGCGTCCGCACCGTCTGCCTGATCGGCGACGGCTCGGCGATGTATTCGATCCAGGCGCTGTGGACCGCGGCGCAGCGCAGGCTGTCGCTCACCGTGGTAGTCATCAACAACGCCGGCTACGGCGCGATGCGCTCGTTCAGCCAGGTCATGCAGGTGCGCAATGTGCCGGGGCTCGAGCTACCCGGCATCGATTTCGTGAAACTCGCGGAAGGCATGGGCTGCCACGCCGTGCGGGTGACGAAATCATCCGAACTCGCGGGCGCGCTCAAGCACGGGCTCTCGCATGCCGGCACCAGTCTGATCGAAGTGATGGTCGATTCCGCGGTCCCCCTGCTCTACGCGCAGAAGGGGTGAGGCACGCCTTTCGCCACGTCATTGCGAGGAGCAACGCGACGAAGCAATCCATCTCTCCTCGTGCGGTGAGATGGATTGCTTCGCTTCGCTCGCAATGACGTGGATGGACCATTGCGGCCGCGCGGAAGAGCTAGGCCCGACGCGCCGCAGCGATCAGCGCATGGGGCGATCCTGCGTCGCTGGGGCCCGTCCGAATAGCCTGGCATACCAGCTCATGACCCCATAGGGCTCGTCTATTGGACCGCGAGTTCCATACGCGGCATTTACTTGACGTTGTTCTACGTTCGCACGAGAATTCGGCATGGGGCAACCATGGAGTGAATGCCATGAAACAGCCAAGCCTCAGAAAAGCTGCCCTCGCGGTCTCCGTCTTCACATGCGCGACCATGCTCTCGTTTGATTGGAGCGAACAAAGGAGCGTTTCGCTATCTGTCGAGCGCGCGCAAGCACAGACGGTTGATCCGTTGACCCCGGCGCCGGGCGTTACCCGGCGGCAGGCGCGGCGGGCCGCGGCCGGTGCCGCCGCGGTGGGCGCCGGTGCTGTCGCAGCCGGAGCGACTGCCGCCTACTACGGCAGCGGACCCTACGCTTACGACCGCGGCAACGGACCCTACGCCTACTACGGCGGCAACAGTCCCAACGCCTATTACGGCGGTCCGGGCGTATGGAGCCAGGACTACGCGGCGCGCAACGGCATAATCTGCCAGCCCGGCACAATGGTCCGCCTGGACGACGGCTTGATGCACAGGTGTCAGTAGCAAAGGAGTAATGCGAAATTCTCTCCTCCGTCATTGCGAGGAGCAACGCGACGAAGCAATCCATGCCTCCGCGTGTTGAGCCATGGATTGCTTCGCTTCGCTCGCAATGACGGGGGAGAGGTCCGTGTGCCCCTCAGCTCATTTCCCGTAAGCTTCCCGCATCTTCGCCTGGATCTTGGCCATGCCCGCGATCCAGCGGTCGTAATTCTCGGTCTTCTTGCGCATGTAGCCGAGCACCTGCGGGTGCGGCAGGATCACAAAGGTTTCCTCTTCCAGCCCCTTCAGCACGTCCTGTGCTACCTGCTCCGGCGAGAGATCGCCGTCGCCCGATTGCGGGCCCTTCGGGATCGAGCGCAGCATGTTGGTGTCGACGCCCTGCGGGCACAGGATCGAAACCTTGATGTTGTCGGCCTTGTGCGAGATCGCGAGATTCTCTGCAAAGCCGACTGCGGCATGCTTGGTGGTCGAGTAGGCCGGGCTGCCGACCTGCGACAATAGTCCCGCCGCCGAGATCGTGTTGAGGAAATAGCCGCCGCCGCGCGCCTTCATGCGCGGGATCAAATGCCGCGCCGCATAGACATGGGCCATCACATGAACGGCCCAGCTTCGCTGCCACGGTTCGTCGGAGTTTCCGCCGGCATTCACCGACAGTGGATCGAAACCGCCGCCGATGCCGGCATTGGAGCAGAACAGCGCAATCGGGCCGAATTGATGCTCGGTCTCCTCGATGACGTGAAGGACGTCCTTCTCTTTTCCGACATCGCATTTGAAGGCCGCCCCACTGATCGGAGTGGCGACGGCTCGCGCGCCATCGGGATCGATATCGGCAACAACGATCTTGGCGGCGCCTTCACGATGAAAGGCCTCGCACATCGCCTTGCCGATGCCATTGGCGCCACCGGTGACGACCACGACTTTGCCTGTCACCTGCATGGTCGCTCTCTCCCGTTTGTTATGATCCTACGTCAGGACCACCATATCGAGAATAGCCGTATAATGGCAGGCGGCGCCGAGCAAGACGAAGCCGTGCCAGATCGCGTTCTGGAAGCGCAACCGCTGCCAGGAATGGAAGATCACCCCAAGGCTATAGAGCACGCCGCCTGCCACCAAAAAGCCCAGCGCCAGCGGCGGCACCGCCTTCACCACGGCGTCGTAAAGCGTGACGCCGCTCCAGCCCAAGGCGAGATAGAGGCCGACCGCCAAACGATCGTATCGCCCCGGCAGCGCCAGTTTTAGCACCACACCGGCAATCGCGATGCACCACACCCCGGTCAGCAGCGCGATCGCGAGATAGCTGTCCCGGAGTTCCACGATGAACGGGGTATAGGTCGCGGCGATCAAGAGATAGATCGCCGAATGATCGAAGCGGCGCAGCACCCATTTGGCGCGCGACACCGGCCAGAGATTATAGACCGCCGACAATGTCAGCATCGCGAGCAGGCCTGTGACGTAAACGGACACCACGGTAATTTCGAACGCACCGGCATAGACCGCCGTCAGCACGATCAGGGCGGTGGCGGCGATGAGCCCGAAACAGACGCCGACGATATGCACGACGCCATCGGCGATCAGCTCGGCGCGGTCGTAATTCCAGTGCATGGCGCCAGCCGCCGCATGGATGGATGTCGAGGCGATTTGTTTCAGTCTGAAGATAGTCATGCAGGTCCGCAGTACGTGGTGAGGGAGCGATTATATATGGGTCTTCCGAGGTCAACGAACCGTTCACGCCGCCGGCTCCAGGGCCGTCGCCATGCGCTTTCGCTGACGATGCCAGTATCCCGTCGCCGTGGCATTTTCGTGCAGCCGGTAACCGCCGGATATCCCGAGCGGATTCGCTCGTCAGACGATCACAAGCGCTTGATTTCGGTCCGCCAATCGCCACTTCTCCGGTAATTGCACACCAACGCCCCTCTCGAGCTTTCCGCCCCGTATGGCCCCCAGTTTTTCAGATATCGTCGAGGAAGCGCGCCTGTCGGCGCGGGCGCTGCTGGACTACGGCGACAGCTTTTTCAATCCCACCGTGCGGCTCGGCGTCACCGGCCTGTCGCGCGCCGGCAAGACCGTGTTCATCACGGCGCTGATCCACGGCCTGACCCGCGGCGGCCGGTTTCCGGTGTTCGAACCCTACGCCTCGGGCCGGATCGCGGGCGCCCGGCTCGCGCCGCAGCCGGACGACGCGGTGCCGCGCTTCGACTATGAAAACCACGTCCGCACCCTCATCGAGCAGCGGCGCTGGCCGAACTCGACCACTGACATCTCTGAATTGCGCCTCGTCATCGATTACCAGCGACAGAATGGCGCGGACCGCACGCTCACCATCGACATCGTCGATTACCCCGGCGAATGGCTGCTCGATTTACCGCTGCTCAACAGGAGTTTCGAGCAATGGTCGGCCGAGAGTCTTGCGCTGTCGCGCGAAGGCCCGCGCGCAACACTCGCCGCGCCCTGGCACGGGCACCTGAAGACGCTTCATCCCGAGAGCCGCGAGAACGAGCAGGCGACGCTCGCCGCCGCAAAACTGTTCACCGATTATCTGCGCGCCTGCCGCGACGAACGTTTTGCCATGAGCCTGCTGCCGCCCGGACGTTTCCTGATGCCGGGCAATCTCGCGAGCTCGCCGGCGCTGACCTTCGCTCCGCTCGATGTGCCCATCGATGGCGCCGCGCCCGACGGTTCGCTGTGGGCGATGATGCGGCGGCGCTATGAAGCCTACAAGGACGTCGTGGTGCGCCCGTTCTTCCGCGATCATTTTGCGCGGCTCGACCGCCAGATCGTGCTGGTCGATGCGCTCGCGGCCTTCAATGCCGGGCCCGAGGCGCTGCACGATCTCGAAGCCGCGCTTGCCGGCATTCTCGATTGCTTCCGGATCGGTCGCAGCACCATCCTCAGCAGCTTGTTTCGTCCGCGGATCGACCGGATTCTGTTTGCCGCCACCAAGGCCGATCATCTGCACCATTCCAGCCACGACCGGCTCGAAGCCGTGCTACGGCGGGCCGCCGCCAAGGCAGCCGACCGCGCCGAATATGCCGGCGCCGCCATCGACGTGGTCGCGCTATCAGCGGTACGCGCCACGCGCGAGGCAATGGTTACGCGCGGCCGGGAGAAGCTGCCGTCGATCCTCGGCACGCCCGCGCCCGGCGAGACCGCCAATGGCGAGGCCTTCGATGGCGAGACCGAAGTGGCGACCTTTCCGGGTGATCTCCCCGCCGATCCCGAAGAACTGTTCAAGGGCGGCTTTCGCGGCCTTTCCAGCATACCGTCCGACAGCGCCGATTTCCGCTTCCTGCGCTTCCGGCCGCCGCTGCTGGAGCGCACCGGCAAGGACGAGCCCGCGCTGCCTCACATCCGCCTCGACCGCGCCCTTCAGTTCCTGATCGGAGACCGACTGCAATGAGCGAGAAAACGCCGCATCGGCGACCGGCGACGTTCAAGCTCGGCGATCCCGGCGTCATCGTGATAGACCCGGACGACACCGGCCGCCCTGCCCGCGGCAGGGTGCAGATCACACCGGAGGCGGATCCGGCGCTGTTGCCCGTTCCACTCGATGCACCGAGGGTCCCGATGCGCCGCGGCTTTCGCTGGGGCGCGCTGTTCTGGTCGGCTATCGGCGGGCTGGTGCTGCTCGGCACAGGGCTCGGCGTCGTCAACCTGATCGAGGACCTGTTCGCGCGCAGCCAGACATTGGGCTACGTCGCGCTGGCATTTGCGGCGGCGGCCGGACTGGCGCTGACCGTCGTCATCGCGCGCGAGGCGTTCGGGCTGGCGCGGCTGGCGGCGATCGAAAAGCTGCACCAGCGCGCCACTGAAGTGCTGCGCAGCGACGACCGCGCCGAGAGCCGCGCCGTCGTCAACGAACTGCTCAAGCTCGCGCATAAAAACCCGCAACTGGCGCGCGCCCGCGCCACGCTTGCCAGCCACGCCGACGACATCATCGATGGCGCCGACATGATCAAGCTTGCCGAGCGCGAACTGATGGCGCCGCTCGATGAAGAGGCGCGCCGATTGGTTTCAACGGCCGCGCAGCGCGTTTCTGTCGTGACCGCGGTAAGCCCGCGCGCGCTGATCGACGTGCTGTTCGTGTTCGTCGCCGCGATGCGCTTGATCCGGCAACTGGCGCGGCTCTATGGCGGCCGCCCCGGCACGCTCGGCATGATCAGCCTGTTGCGCCAAATCATCGGCCATCTCGCCATCACCGGCGGCATGGCGGTGGGCGACAGCCTAGTGCAGCAGATGCTCGGCCACGGTATCGCGGCAAAGCTCTCGCAACGGCTCGGCGAGGGCGTGCTCAACGGCCTGCTGACGGCAAGGCTGGGATTGGCCGCGATCGATGTGACGCGCCCGCTGCCGTTCACGGCATTACCGCGGCCTGCGCTCTCCGATCTCGCCAAGGACCTTTTGAGCAAGCGCGAAGATGAGGCGTAAGCCAATCGCCACGGCATCTGCTCTCACCGTCATTCCGGGCGCGACGAGCGGTGTCTGACGCGGGGGTCCGTACCATCAGATCGATGTCACCTATGAATACCGCGAGCCCCGCGGCAGCTACTTTCTATCCGTCCCTCTATCGAGCAACGCAATTTTCGGAAGTGGCTTGGTCGCGCGTCCAGTTCCTTGACGCTATTTTCGTTGCTCCCACTGGATGAATTTCTCAAGCAGAGCTTCGGATTTTTCGGGTGCTTTAGCCGTTCCAGCGGAGGCGGGTTCGGAAACAGCACGTTCCGGGCTATTGCTTTCTTGTGATTGTTGAAACTGCATGAAACCGTGTAGCAGCTCTTGGGAGTCTTTGGGCGTCGTTTGAGCCGGTGTAGCCAATGCGGGAGTGGAAATGGAAACAGCGAGCTCCGAGCGATCGCGTTCTAACTTTGGAACTAGGTTAAAAAAGATGAGCGCCACGACCACAGCGACACCGATTGCTGCGGCAACTCCACCCGCAACGGCAAACAGCGCGCGTCGTGGACGGCGTTCCTGAGCGAACTGCAACTCCAGCGGATGCCGGTTGGATTTGGCGAAGGCTTCCTCACGCATCTCATCAAAACGAGACCGAGAGGAAGTGGGAGGCAAATGGTCCGATCTCGTCTGTGTCGCGTTAGATCGATGGGCCGCTTCACTGCGCACCGCGCGCGGCGCGTAGTACAAAGGATCGTCTGGACTATGGGGCGCGGAATGTTCGTCCGAACGGATGAAACTCATTTGCACTGCTCCTCACGACGCCAAAATGCTACTCCGGTGCTTTGGTATGGGCGAGATTGTCGCCGCGAAATCCTAGCGAGTCAGTTGCGTTGAGTCATCTCTAAATCACTAGGTCTGTCATCTGTGACGTCGTATGTGACTGCCCGACGAGCAAATCACTTCTGATTTTCAGAAATCGTGTAAAGCCCAGGAACCAAAAATATTCCGCTTAACTTCCGGAGCAAATCATCGGCATAACTGCGCCCGTCTCACCCATTGAGGGGCGCTCGCGATCGTCACGAACGTGCGGTGAGATGCGATGGACGCGGAATGCGCAAGACGTAGGCGCAGGAAGCGTACGGCGAAGTCGTGTGGTTCGGGCGCCGCGGTGCTGGCGTTAAGTCTGCGGGAAGTGTCCCGCCGACGACGGAGGCAAAAGAGCCGTTCTCCGGGAAGAGCACGAAGTAAGCCGTAAAGCCATTGCACAGGGAAGGCCGGGATGCTCCCGCTGTACCTGTATGCTCGTGTGCGCTTTTGCTATGCGCACTTGCACACGAGACCGCGGGTGCGGCAAGCACCCGGTCTTCCCTGCGCCCTCTGAATGAGAGGGCGGGAAAAGAAGATGCAAACCTCGGGCTAAACATGTCGCGAGAATGCGAAACTGTAGCCACACGTCATTGCGAGCGAAGCGAAGCAATCCATTGTCACCTCATACGCGGAAAGATGGATTGCTTCGCTTCGCTCGCAATGACGTGGAAAGGCCGCGGCGTACTGGATTGCATGATGGCGTCGCCATCCTGTTGGATGGGGCGCCGGCGGCCCCTCGAGTACTGGTCAGGTCCTGCAAGACCGTGGGAATCTTAGGACCGCCGGCGTTACGGTCTGACACGCGCACGGTAGAGAGGGCCTGAGCCCGCATTGCAATCCGGCGTGCCGACCAGATGCATATTCTGTCGGAGAACAGCCACATGGACAAGATGGTGATCGGGGTGGACGTTGCCAAGGAGTGGATCGACATTGCGATCGCGGGTGACAGTCGGGTCAAGCGGATCGCGAACAGTGAGCGAGCGATTGACGCTTGGTTTATGCAGATCGGGGCCGGCTCGATCGGCCTGGTCGCGTTCGAGCCGACGGGCGGCTATGAGCGGCTTCTGCGACGGTGTCTCCGCCGCGCGAAGGTCGCCTTCAAGCAGGTGCACCCGAACGAAGTCGTCGCCTATCGCAGGCGGCGTGGCATCAAGGCCAAGACGGACCGCATCGACGCCAAATTGTTGGCCGACTTTGCCGCCGAGGAGCTCGCTCGCCGCGACATCGAGTCGGTTCCAGAGGCCGCTGAGGTCTTACGTGAACTCGCATCGCGGCGCCGGCAGTTACAGGCTCTGCTGCATGCCGAGACCTGCCGCTGCGACGTGGCAGACAGCGCCATTGTGCGCAAGAGCCTGCGGGCGGTCATTGCCGCCCTTGAGCGTTCACTCGCTACGGTCGACAAGGCCATCGCCGAACGCATCGCAAGCTCCGCGCATGCCGAGACCAGCCGGCGGCTGCAAACCTTCTGCGGTGTCGGCCCCGCCATCGCGGAAACATTGATCGCGGACCTGCCGGAACTCGGACATCTGTCAGGCAAGAAAATCGCGGCCCTTTGCGGCCTTGCCCCGCACACGCGCGACAGCGGCAAGCAGCACGGGCATGCGTCCATTGGTCATGGCCGCTCCAGCGTGCGCAAAGTGCTCTTCAACGGCGCCCGCAGCGCGATCCAGCACAATCCGGTCATGAAGGCCTTCTACCGACATCTGGTCGATGACAATCATCGCCTGGGCAAGGTCGCGCTCACCGCCGTCATGCGCAAAATGCTGGTGACGCTCAACGCCATGATCCGTGACCGATCAGATTGGAGACACGCAGCCAGGCCTGCGGCATGAGCCTTCGATCATGGCAAGCCAACGCGGCAGCGAGCGCAGCCGGTCAAGGCCGGCATCGCCGCCGCGCAGCGGTCGCCTTGACCGGCGAGCACGATGCCGCACTCTCGCCCATGATCGACCTCTTGACGAACATCACGGTAGATCCCCCGCATGCGCGGGGGATGACGACCTCACGAAAGGCGATTGTCATGCGCCTCGCGCCCCGCCAGCACACGCCAGCGGAACAGCGGCGAATCTGGCGGCGGCGAGAGTTCGGGCGTCCAGCCGGTGAGTTTTTCCAGCGCGTAGGTATCCATCACCATCCCGCGCCAGACGCGCTCGACCCGCTCCAGCGGCTCGCGCTTTGCCGTGGTGAGATTCCAGAGCGGCAGGCGATGGTCCGGCTCACGGGCGACGTAGAGGCCGGGATGATCCTTGATCAGGTTCATGCCGGGATCGCGAAAGCCTTGAAACCGTCCGCGCTCGTTGATCTGGATGACCGGCACCTGCCCTTTGAAATACCAGCGCAACATTGCATAGGTGCGATAATCCGACGTCGCGATCCAGCTCGCACCGGTCTCTCGCAACTGGTCCCGCGCGCGCGCCGCGACCTGCTCATAGCCGGCCTCGCCACCGATCGGATCGGTCCTGCCGATAAAATTCCAGGGCGCCGCGATACAATAGAAGAACACGCCTACCACGAAAGCGATGCCGGAGATCACCGCCACCCTCGCCCACCGGAACGTCGATTGGACCATCCACTCCGAAAAGCCCTCGCGCGGCAGCATGACGAGGTTGATGGCGGTCGCGGCAAAGCCGGCGGGCCACAGGAACATCGGCCAGGTGTCGCCGACGCGGAGCATCAGCGACTTCCAGAGGAAATAGAGGAACGGCACCAGCACGGCGGTCGACAGCAGGATCGCGACCGGCTCGCGCGTGCGGTAACCGCGCCAGGCCGTCAGCGTGACGCCGGACAGCACCACCGGCAGCAGCACGAAGCCGACGAGCCCGAACTGCAGGCCGATGAATTCGCCGACGGTGCGCAGCGACAATTGATGGGTCGCGACCGCGCGCACGAACTGGAAGCGGAACGAGGCCCAGTCGTGCTGCGCGTTCCAGATCAGTACCGGCGAAAACACGATCGCCGCGATCAGCGCTGCCCGCCATGGATACTGGCTGAGAAGCCAGCGGCGGCGCCAGTCCGGCACCAGCACGAACGCCACAACCGCCGGCAACAGCATGATCGCGGTGAACTTCGACAGCAGCGCCAACCCTGCGAACAGTCCCGCGGCAAGCCACCAGCGAGGGTTGCCGCTCTCATGCAGCCGCACCAGCGCCCACAGCATGGCGACCGCAAACGGGATCATCGCGGTGTCGGGCGCGACCTTCGCCATCAACAGCCCGTAATACAGCGCTGCTTCCGGCAGCAGCAAGGCGAAGATCACGGCGCGAACGTCATGCGTCACGCGCCGGACGATGTCGGCGAGCAGGAGCTGCGTGACCAGCATCGCGACGATGCCGCCGAACCGCACGCCGAGATTGGTGTCGCCGAAGATCGCGGTGCCGAACCGGATCAGCCAGGCGATGCCGGGCGGATGATCGAGAAAAGCGAGCGCGCTCTCCTTCGACCAGGTCCAGTAATAGGCCTCGTCGGTACGGAGATCGAGCACGCTGGCATAGACCAGCCGCATCGCCGTCAACGCGGCGATCAGCAACGCCACGGCAAGCCAGGGCGGCGTGGCAGAACGGTCCGGTTTGGCTTGGCTGTTATTGGGCGGGGCTATGGTCACGGCGCGCTTTTCCTCGACTGTGCCGGGAGTGTCAACGAGCCGCGGCGGAAAAAAGTTGATCGTCGTCCCTGTGAACCCAGGCGACCCATAACCACCGATCATGATAAGGAAAACCGCATGGCCACAGCCCCACTGAGAGGCCGCGAGTATGGGTCCCTGCGTGCCGCCTTCGCTAAAGCTTCGGCGAGCCCAACGTCAAACCCCGGCGAAGCCTTGGCGAAGACGGGTCGCAGGGACGACGGCGAGTGGTATTCACCGTATGAATTAGTCGCTACCATTGCCCAATATTGACCTATGGATCGCATGGCCGCCCTCTCCCGAGACCAGATCACGACCTTCCTCCGCGGCATCAGCCTGCGGCAGGTCCGCCTTGTCACCGGGGTGATTTTGTTCGCCTATCTGGTCAGCCATTTCCTCAACCATGCGCTCGGCAACATCTCGCTCGAGGCGCTGGCGACCGGCGTCTATCTCCACACGTCGTTCTGGCAGTTCCTGCCGGTCACGGTCCTGTTCTACGCGGCATGCCTGGTGCACACCGCGCTCGGCATCTGGGCATTGTATGAACGCCGGCAATTCCGCTGGAAGGCGATCGAGCCGCTGCAGCTTGCACTCGGCCTCAGCGTGCCGATGCTGATCATCGCCCATATCATCGGCGTCCGGCTCGGCCAGACGCTCTACGGACATGAGAAACTCTATCCGCAGATCCTGTTCCTGTACTGGATCTGGGCGCCGTGGCGGATCTGGATGATGCTCGCGGTCATGACCATCGCTTGGGTGCATGGCTGCATCGGGCTGTATCTGTGGCTGCGGATGCGGGCGTTCTACAAGCGCGCAGCCCCGTTGCTGCTCGCCGCGGCGGTACTTATTCCGACGCTTTCCATGCTCGGCTTCTATCAGAGCGGGCGCATGGTGATTGACAATGACAGCGTGGAATGGCGGGCGGAAACCCAGTCGGAGCGCCAGATCGGCACGCGGGCCGAGGCGCAGGCGCTCGATCGCATCACCGACTATTTCCTGTTCGGCTATTTCGGCCTAATCGGCATCGCGCTGGTGGCGAGAGGCGTGCGCGCCATCAACGAGCGCCGCCGCGGCATGATCAGCCTGTCCTACGGCAACGGGCGCACCGTCCGTGTGCCGAAGGGCCTGAGCGTACTCGAGGCGAGCCTGCGCAACAACGTGCCGCATGCCAGCGTCTGCGGCGGCCGCGCCCGCTGCTCGACCTGCCGCATCCGCATCATCGGCGACTGCTCTGCGCTGCCAGAGCCGTCGCAGCGCGAGGCGTTCGTGCTTGGCCGGGTCGGCACCTCGGATCCATCCATCCGCCTCGCCTGTCAGTTGCGGCCGCCATCCGATCTCTCATTCTTTCAACTCTTCCTGCCGCTCACCTCCGCCGACGGTCACGAGTCGCACCCGACGCGGATTGGTCAGGAGCGCTATCTCGTCAGCCTGTTCGTGGACATGCGCGGCTCGACCAAGCTTGCGGAAAAGCGCCTGCCGTTCGACACCGTCTTCATCGTCAACCGGTTCCTCGGCGCGGTGTCGCAGGCGGTGCTCGCGAGCGGCGGCATGCCGAACCAGTTCGTCGGCGACGGCATGCTGGCGCTGTTCGGACTTTCGACCAGCCGGCAGGAAGCCTGCCGCCAGGCATTGCACGCGGCGGCGATGATCGCTGCCAACATCGACGAATTGAATAAATTTCTCGAACATGATTTGCGCGAACCGATCCGCTTCGGCATCGGCATCAACGGCGGCGAAGTGATCGTCGGTGATATCGGCTACCGCGATCACATGGTGTTCACCGCGCTCGGCGACGCCGTCAACGTCGCGGCGCGCCTGCAGGACATGACCAAGAGCCTTGCATGCGAAGTCGTCATCTCGGACGAAGTTCGCGCTACCGCTGGCCTCGCCGCCGATGCATTGCCGCAGCATGAAGTCGAGATCCGCGGACGCAACGAGCCGATGATCGTACGCAGCGTGACAGATGCGCGGATGCTGCCGGCGCTGGCTAACGAAGAGCAAAGCGCCGCCGCGTGAAATCACGCCGGCAATGGTGGTTCGAGGCGCATGAATAATCGTTCAGAAAAGTGTCGGCGAACGCGGCGCGGCCATGCCCAAGCGCGGCGCAGCCATGCTGAAGGCTCGCCGCCGCCACCCTCCAGGCGAAAGAATGGCGTCAACGCAGCGGATCGATCCACCCGCCAAAAATTGGAATTGCCGGCCGCCCGGCCGCGTCAAATGGACCGGAAACCCTCAAAACGGCCGGAATCGGCTGGGAATGGGGGCATTTTTGCCGAAACGGCCGGTCCGTTTACGCTACCCAGCCTGCCCCAACCCGCGTATCCTCATGCCTCGGGCATGCCGGTTAGTGCGGGGACCGGCAGCTCGTTTATTTTTTTGATTCCGCGGAGACGACGTGAATGGCTAAAGGTACGGTGAAGTGGTTCAACCCGACCAAGGGATACGGGTTTATCCAACCCTCAAGCGGCGGCAAGGACGTGTTCGTTCATATTTCGGCAGTTGAGAAAGCTGGTCTTTCGACACTCAATGAAGGGCAGACCGTCGAGTACGAAGAGATCGCCAACCGCGGCAAAACTTCGGCCGAGAACCTCAAGGTTTAGCGCGACCGCGCAATCGGCAACGGCGCACTCTCGGACCTAAATCCGGGAGTAGGGCTTAAGAAACTTCTCGAAAACTGTGAGCGTTCGGCGGAGCGGGCACCGCTTCTGCACGCACGATGGCTAGATCGTTGCGCGAAAAACCGGCCGCTCAATCTTCCGTGACCCACTTCTGAACCGTCATCACGTCCGGTGGCTGCAGGTAGCCGCGCGGCCAGAGATCGACGACCCATTCGACCCTGGTGGCGCGATCGACCAGCACCGCGGTGTTGTGCGGTGTCTGCAATACCAGCGTATTACCGCGATAGCGCGGATCGCCGATCGCGTGATGCTTCAACAGGCCCCACTCCTGCAGCACCAGCAAAAGACTGGTGGTGTTGCGCGTGGTGTCCCAGCAATCGTAATTGTGCTT
The DNA here is from genome assembly GCF_036924575.1 of Bradyrhizobium sp. AZCC 1577. Taxonomy (NCBI): domain Bacteria; kingdom Pseudomonadati; phylum Pseudomonadota; class Alphaproteobacteria; order Hyphomicrobiales; family Nitrobacteraceae; genus Bradyrhizobium; species Bradyrhizobium sp. AZCC 1577. The sequence continues at coordinate 1,829,544 of NZ_JAZHRQ010000001.1, read as the reverse complement.
GTCGTCGAAGTAGCGGAAGTCAGCTTTCGCCACGCGCTTGTTGGTGCCGATGATCGGCCCCATGCGGCGATCGAACCACACCACCGCCCTCTGCACTGCCGCGCGTTCGGCCGCGGCCGAGGCGCGGCCCGCTTGCATGATCTGTGTCAACGCGCTGCGGTCGCCGGCCGTGAAATCGAGGATCTCGCGGCGCCGGCAGACGAAGCCGTAGCACACCGTCATGGATTTGGCTGACGGCGGATAGATCGAAACCGAGTTGTAGAGATTGGCGACCTCGGCGCTCATCTCGACCGCTCTCGCCGGCAGCGCTCCGAACAGCGCGGTCAGGAGCACGCCAAACGCGACCGCGAAGCTGGTCCGCGTTCGGCTTCCCTGTATCGGCGGAGCGGCGCCTCTCATGATCCCTGCTGTTCCCAAGCGACGGCGTGCCTGACGATTAGCGCGGCTCCTGCACGCTGCCAACCAGCAAGCCCGCGATCTGTGGATCAGGCCGCCGAAATTCCGGCCGCTGTGTTTTCCATGCGCCAGTCGGTTCCGCCGGCACCGCCATCCCCAGCGCAATTGAGGGGACTTGCGGGCCTGTTCCGCCCATCCCGGCCCCGTTAGACTGGCCGAAGCCAAGAGAAATCCCATGCTAGAAATCCCATGCTGATTCCTCCGTCGCCGCTTCCACCCTTCCGCGCGCCCTACGCGCCCGATGACCGCGCAATGGCCACCCGCCTGCTCCAGGCCGCGCGGCTGGACGCGGCGCAGGAGCGGCGCATCGATCGTGCAGCGACTGCGCTGATCAAAGCCATCAGGGCCAACGACGATCCTCTCGGCGGGGTCGAGGACATGCTGCGCGAGTTCGCGCTGTCGACCAAGGAGGGGCTGGCGCTGATGGTGCTGGCGGAAGCGCTGTTGCGGGTCCCGGACGCCCGCACCGCCGACCAGTTCATCGAGGACAAACTCGGCCAGGGCGACTTCATCCATCATGAAACCAGGTCGAGCGCCTTCCTAGTCAACGCCTCGGCGTGGGCGCTCGGCATGTCGGCCCGCGTGATCCAGCCCGGCGAGACCCCGCAGGGCACCATCGGGCGGCTGACCAAGCGGCTGGGCGCGCCCGCGGTGCGGGCGGCAACGCGGCAGGCGATGCGACTGATGGGCAATCATTTCGTGCTCGGCGAGACCATCGAGGCGGCGCTGTCGCGGGCGCAACCGCATTCCGCGCGCCAGCAACGCTACTCCTTCGACATGCTCGGCGAAGGCGCCCGCACCGACGACGACGCCGCGCGCTACTTCACTTCCTATGCCAGTGCCATCGAGGCGATCGGCCGCACGGCCGATGACCGTCCCCTGCCCGACCGGCCCGGCATCTCGGTCAAGCTCTCCGCGTTGCATCCCCGTTTCGAGGCCGTGAGCCAAGCGCGGGTGATGGACGAACTGGTTCCGCGGCTGATCGATCTCGCCCGGCAAGCCAAAGCCTATGATCTCAATTTCACGGTTGATGCCGAGGAAGCGGACCGGCTGGAATTGTCGCTCGACGTGATCGCGGCAGCCTTCGCTGATCCCTCGCTTGCGGGCTGGGACGGATTTGGGCTAGCGATCCAGGCCTACCAGAAACGGGCCAGTGACGTGATCGATTACGTCGATCGGCTCGCACGCAGCCTCGACCGCAACATGATGGTGCGGCTGGTCAAGGGCGCCTACTGGGACACCGAGATCAAGCGCGCGCAGGAACGCGGGCTCGACGGCTATCCCGTATTCACCCGCAAGGCGATGACGGACCTGAACTACGTTGCCTGCGCAAAACAATTGCTGGCGCTGCGACCACGGATATTTCCGCAGTTCGCCACCCACAATGCGCTCACCGTCGCGACCATCCTCGAACTGGCAACGGAGCAGAGCGGATTCGAATTCCAGCGCCTGCACGGCATGGGCGAGGCCCTCTACGCAAAGCTAGGCGAAGACCGTCCCGATATCGCTCATCGCACCTACGCGCCGGTCGGCAGCCACCGCGACCTCCTCGCCTATCTGGTGCGGCGATTGCTGGAGAACGGCGCCAATTCATCCTTTGTCGCGCTCGCCGCCGACGGGGCGGTGCCGGTCTCGCAATTGCTGCGGCGCCCTGCTGATATCGTCGGCAGCGCCGATAATGCCAGACATCCGAATATCCCGCTGCCGCGCGACCTCTATGGGCCGCAACGAAAAAACTCCCGCGGAATCGAATTCGGTGAACGCGCGGCGTTGAGCAAACTCGTCTCGGCCATCGCCGCGGAACGACTGCCCGCATCCGGAAGCATTGCGGATGCGACGGAGATGGAGGCGAATGCGGCGGTATCGGCCGCACGCGCCGGCTTCACGAATTGGAGCAGAACACCGGCCAAGACACGCGCAGCCGTGCTTAAAAAAGCTGCGGATCTCCTGGAAGCCCGCGCGGCGCATTTCATCGCGCTGCTGCAACGAGAGGGCCGCAAGACGCTGGACGATTCGGTATCAGAAGTCCGCGAAGCCGTGGACTTCTGCCGCTACTATGCGGCACAGGGACGCGAGCTGTTTGGCGATGGCAAGCCGCTTGTGGGCCCAACCGGCGAGAGCAATATGCTCCGTCTGCGCGGCCGCGGCGTCTTCGTCGCGATCTCGCCGTGGAATTTTCCGCTGGCGATATTCCTTGGACAGGTCGCGGCGGCATTGATGGCGGGCAACGCGGTCGTCGCGAAGCCGGCCGAGCAGACGCCGCTGATTGCGGCTGAAGCCATCAGGCTGTTGCACGAAGCCGGCGTGCCGGCATCAGCGCTGCATCTGATCGCCGGCGACGGCCGGATCGGCGGCGCGCTGGTGGCACATCCCGAGATCGCCGGCGTCGTCTTTACCGGCTCGACCGAGGTGGCGCGCACGATCAACCGCGCGCTCGCTGCCAAGGATGGGCCGATCGTGCCGCTGATCGCCGAGACCGGCGGCATCAATGCGATGATCGTCGATGCCACCGCCCTGCCCGAACAGGTCGCCGACGACGTCGTGACCTCGGCATTCCGCTCCGCCGGCCAGCGCTGCTCGGCACTGCGGCTGTTGTTCCTGCAGGACGACGTCGCCGACCGCGTGATCGAGATGATTGCGGGCGCGGCGCGCGAACTCGTCATCGGCGACCCCTGCGATCCGGCCACGCATATCGGACCGGTGATCGACGCCGAGGCCAAGCAGCGGCTGGACGCGCATATCGAACGGATGAAGAAAGAAGCCCGGGTGCACTTTGCGGGTCACGCACCACAGGGCAATTACGTCGCACCGCATATTTTTGAACTGTCCGATGCCGGCCAGCTCACGGAAGAAGTGTTCGGCCCAGTGCTGCATGTGGTTCGCTATCGCGCTGACCGGTTCGACGAGGTGCTGCAATCGGTCGAGCGCTCCGGCTACGGACTGACGCTCGGCATCCATTCCCGGATCGACGATACGGTGGAAGACGCCATCGAGCGCCTGCAGGTCGGCAATATCTACGTCAACCGCAACATGATCGGCGCAGTCGTCGGCGTGCAGCCGTTCGGCGGCCACGGGCTATCCGGCACCGGGCCCAAGGCCGGCGGGCCGCATTATCTGGCGCGTTTTGCAACCGAGCAGACGGTGACCATCAACACGGCGGCTGCCGGCGGAAATGCAGCGCTGATGTCTGGCGGCGAGTAGTTGCATCGCCCACCCCACATGGGCCAAATGGCATCCGAATTCCAGATTTTCGCTAGCGGTAATTCCGACTTGCGAAAAAAATCAACAAGCCACACGGAGCGGCGGCACTATGGAAAAGGGTATCTTCGACGGCCTCAAGGTTCTGGATTGCGCGAGCTTCATCGCCGCGCCCGCGGCCGCCACCGTGCTGTCGGATTTCGGCGCCGACGTGATCAAGATCGAGCCGCCCGGCGCCGGCGATCCCTATCGCAACCTGCCGAATTTGCCGGGCTACCCGCATAGCGAGTACAATTTTGCGTGGATGCTGGAGGCGCGCAACAAGCGGAGCCTCGCGCTCGATCTCTCCAAGCCCGAGGGACAGGCGGTGCTGCATCGCCTCGCCGCCCAGGCCGACGTTTTCATCACCAACTACCCGCCGCAGGTGCGCCAACGGCTCGGCATCACCCACGAGCATCTGGCACCCCACAACGAGCGCCTGATCTACGCCTCGTTCACCGGCTATGGCGAGAAGGGCGAGGAAGCCAACAAGCCCGGCTTCGACTCCAATGCCTATTGGGCGCGCTCCGGCCTAATGGACCTGGTACGGGCGGACGAACATACGACGCCGGCGCGCTCGATCGCCGGCATGGGCGACCACCCCTGCGCGATGGCATTTTACGGCGCGATCGTCACAGCGCTCTACAAGCGCGAGCGCACCGGCAAGGGATCGCATGTCAGCTCCAACCTGATGGCCAACGGCGTCTGGGCCGCTTCGGTGCTGGCGCAAGCAAAACTGGTCGGCGCGAAATTCGGCGAACGCCGTCCGCGCGAGCGCGCGCTGAACGCGGTGACCAACCACTACCAGTGCAAGGACGGACGCTGGCTGATCCTCTCCCTGCTCAACGAGGACCGGCAATGGCCGACGCTAGCGCGCTGCCTTGGCCGCGAGGATCTCGTCACCGATCCCCGCTTCGAGACCAAGAAGGACCGTCATGCGCGGTCGATCGAGCTGATCAAGATTTTCGACGAGACGTTTGTGACCAAGGACCTTGCGGAATGGCGCAAGATCCTCGACGGCAACGGCCTGGTATTCGGCGTGGTCGGCATCCTCGACGATATTCCGAATGACAGGCAGATGATCGAGAACGAGGTACTGGTGCCGTTCGAAAATGACACCATGCTCACGATCAACAGTCCGATCTGGGTCGACGGCAGCCGCAAGGTCCAGCCGCGCAAGCCGCCCGGCATCGGCGAGCACAGCGACGAAATTTTGCGTGACGCCGGCTATGATGAGGCAGCAATCAAAGCGCTGCGCTCGGCCGGCGCAGTGGCGTAAGTCGAAAAGCCATGCCCAGATATCGACTGCATTACTTTCCGGAGTCGGGAAACAGCTACAAGCTCGCGCTGATGCTCACCCTGTGTGGGCAGAGCTTCGAGCCGGTATGGACCGATTTCGGCGGCGGCATCACGCGCACGCCGGAATGGCGGCGCGACGTCAATCCGATGGGCGAAATTCCCGTGCTCGAGGTCGACGGCGAGCGTCTCACCCAGACAGCGCCGATCCTACTCAAGCTGGCAAAGCAATTCGGCCGGTTCGACGGCGAGACCGAGCAGGAACAGTTCGAATTGCTGCGCTGGCTGTTCTGGGACAACCACAAGCTCACCGGTTACATGGCGACGTACCGCTATTTCCGAACCTTCACGCCGTCGCCGGACGAGCACGTGCTGAAACATTTCCGCAGGCGCCTCGACGATTTCCTGTCGATTCTCGAACAACACATGCAGAAGAATGCATTCGCCATCGGCGAACGGCCGACGGTGGCCGACATTTCCATGATGGCCTATCTGCATTATCCCGCAGACGAGACCGGGTATGATTGGGCGGTGAGCCATCCCGCGATCAACGCCTGGCTCGCGCGGATGGCGCAACTGCCCGGCTGGAAATCAGCGTATGATCTGCTACCCGGCAAGCGCCTGACGCACTACGCCAAATAGTCGTGCGTCAAGCGACCTTGCGTATCGCTACCGGCTTTTGACGAAGCACATGCCGATGCGCGAGATCTTGCCGGCGGCTTGACAGGTCAGGCCTTCGGCGCAGGTCCAGTCGCGAAAACTTCCGTCATCGTTGGCGGCTGACTTGCCTCGCACATAACAATGCGCGCCCCAGCCGTCGTAGTAGTTGCTGCCGGCAAGTTCGGTGCTGCCGCGCAACTGCGGACGGCTGGCAAATCCGCGCGAATAGTCCGGCGGCTCGCCGTCGCGCAGCGCCGCGAGAATATCGCGGCGGCGGATCTGGTCGCCGAAGAAGTGCGGCGACGCCGGCACCACGGTTGTATTCGAAGGCTTGTCAGCCATCCAGTCGACGCCTGGGAAATGAAAGCCACCGATGCCGCGCGTCTGATGGCAGCCGGAACAGGTCACGTCGTTGAGCCGCCGCTCGAACCCGGCACGCGAGCGGATATTCTGCAGCTTCGCGCCGCCTTCCGTGGCCTTCCTTAACGCCGTCACCACGTCAGCATCGCTGAACACGGCGCCCTCTCCATGCACCAGCCCGAATTCCGGCTCCAGATCCGACGGATCGAATCCGACCGGCGTTGGCGCAATCGCGCCGCTCGCGAGGAATTTTTCCGGGATCAGCACGGTGCCACGATCGAACGCGACGAGATTGACGGGATCGAGCAGCCATGCCCTGAACTCGCGCTTGAGGCCATCGTCCGCCAGAAGGCGCGCACGGTCGATCTGGTTCTCCATCGGCGATTCCACGAACGCGCGCGCTTGCCGGTCGTAGCGAAACACCTTCAGGAGATAATCAGTACGGAAGTCGCGAACCGAGGATTTCGGCGCGTGCGCGATCTGGAGATTGGTCTCGATGCGATCGATATTCTGATAGTCGATCAGATCGAGCGGGCCATCGCTCGCCGACGGCTCTCCGCCGAGCCAGCGCCTGGCAATTTCGGAGCATGCGATCGCCGCCCCCTCGCCTCTTGCCTTCAGCACGAGGTTCAGCGTCATCGGCAGCCGCGGCGGCGACGCATCGTCGCCCGCCGCCTTGTTGACCCGCGTCAGGCGGTAAATCAGGCGTATCTCGCCGCAGCTTGCTTCTGCGGCGTAGGTGCGGTCCATACGATTGACGATGCCGGCCAGCACGAACCGCGTCTCTTGTGAATAAAGCAGCGTGCGGTCGAACAATTGGAAATCGAAGCCCTCGCCGATGCCGATCGTTTCCTTTGAAAGGCTCGCGTGATGCCGCGCGATGTAGCGATCGAACTCGCCGTCGATCGCATGCCGGACTGTCGCCATCGATGGCAAAGCGAATAATTCGCTATTGGCAAGCGGGATATCCGCCGACCGCTCCGGCACGAGCATGCGGTCGAGGCGAAGTTTTCCACCATCAAGCCCGCGTAACGTCACGGGATCGGTGATAGCGGCACCGCGCCCAAGCGCCGCACCCTGTGCCGCACGCGCCGACAAAGCACCACACAGCAGAGCAAACAAAATGGCGAGAAATCGTGGCGCGCGGCTCATGTCGCAACTAACACCGCGCGAAGAGGTCTATTCAAGAAAAAAGGCGCTTCACATCGCCGTGAAACGCCTTGCTGTTGGTTTGTCGTGCGTTATCGCGCGGCGATCAGGCCTTTGCTGGTCACGACCACCCAACGGCCGTCCTGCTTGCGAATGGCGTCGACACGGCCGAGGCCGGGCACGGGATCGCCGGCATAGACCTCATACATGCCGCGGCGGCTCTCGATCAGCGCGCTGCCGTTGCCGACATCGCGCAATACCCAGCCTTCGACGGTCGGCAGGCGGGCGACTTCAGGCTTGGGCGGAACCGCGGGTGCTGGCGCGGGCGCGGCGGCAGCAACCTGCTGCGGCACCGAGCCGGTCACTTCCTTCGCAGGGGCCGGCGCGGCAGCAGCGGTCGTTGCGGAGGCCTGGGCGGCGCGGAGCTTGTCGACGGTCTCGCTGAGCTTGGCAAGTTTCGCCGCGGGCTCGGCCTGGGCCTTCTCGACCTTGTCGAGGCGATCACTGGCCTTGTTGAGCTGGCCTGTCGTCGTCTTGGACGTCTGCTCCAGGCTCGCCTTCAGTGCACCGATCTCGGCATCGAGCCGCGCCACCGAGGCTTCGAGGGCGCTGTCCTTTGCCGACGCCTGGGTCGAATCTCCGGCCATCAACTTTCCAATACCTGTGGTCGCCAACGCGCCACTGAGCGCACCGGCCACGGTCGCCAGCGCCACAACGGCGGCCATGGCGCCGATCCTGCGCTTGCCGGACGATGGCTCCGCCGGCGCAGCCTTCGTCTCAGTGCCGACGCGGTCGCCAGGCGACATGATCGTCACATTGCCGGGGAAGCGCGGCGCTTCCGGCTTTACGGCGTCGATTTTGGGAGCATCAACCTTGGGAGCCTCAACCTTTGGCGCTTCCATGTTGACGGCGTCCACCTTGGGCGCGTCTGGCTTCGGGGCGGTCTCTTCCTGCTCGGGCGCCAGTCTCACGGGCTCGACCTCAGCCGCGGCGGCCACCGGCTCGCTCGGCGCCGGTTTGTCCGGTGCGGCTGGCCCGGCCCCAAGGGTTCCGGTCTCACCGCTGGTGGGCTGGGATTGTTGATCGCTCACGTTGGATTCTCCAGAATTGATTGACCATTTGGTAACTTTTATTGCTTGCCAAATCGTTACCGGCCCGGGCCTTACCGAAATTTTAGGAACTGATCCGGTCCGGTTTTGGCCTGATACACGTCAGCCATCCCGGTCCAGCCTTTCCTATGCTGCCCTGCGGCATCCGTGGTTCCGTTTGCGCCGGCTCTTTTCCCGACTAACATGGACGCAACCGACCAGCCAGAAAGGCAGGGGGCCACCATGACCATCGAGAAATGCATCAACGAGTTTGATGTAGATGACGTCATTTTTGAGGAAGGCTCGACCGGCCGGGAACTGTTCGTCGTGCTCGACGGCAAGGTCGAGATCGCCAAGATGAACGGCGCCAGCAAGACCGTGATCGTCACGCTCGGCAAGGGTGAGTTCTTCGGCGAGATGGCGGTAATCGACGGCTCGGCGCGTTCTGCGACGGCCATTGCGGCCACCCCACACACCCGCGTGATGCGCATAAATCACGCCCGCTTCGTCTACCTGGTGAGCCAGCAGCCTGCCTTTGCGCTGATGATCATGGATGCGCTCAGCAAGCGCCTGCGGGCCTCCAACACGGTCGCCTTCCGAACCGCGGGCGGTTCATGAGCGAGCGCAGACCAAGCCCGTTCAAGACGCTGCTCGAGAGCGACTTCTGTACGCTGATCCAGGCCGCCGAAGACGTCTACCAGGTCCGCTTCAAGAACCGTGCGGCGAACGCCTATCTGGTGCGAGGGAGCTCGCGCACCATCCTGATCGATGTCGGGCTATCCTCGAACTATCCGCACCTGCTGACGTCTCTCGATCACGTCGGGGTAAAGCCCGACGATATCGATATGGTAGTGCTGAGCCACGAGCATCTCGACCACATCGGCGCGGCCTATCATTTCCACGGCCGCGCCTTCATCGCCGCGCACCGCCTCGCCGCCAACAAGATCATGCTGCGCGACGACTTCTCAATGCTGCGCAAGATGTTCAACGAGCCGAACGTGCCGATCAACATCGATCTCTGGCTTGAAGAAGGCAATTTGATCGACCTCGGCAGTTTCCGCCTCAACGTGATGCACACGCCCGGCCATACCTCGGCCTGCATCACGCTGTTCGACCAGGACAAGGGACTGCTGTTCGCCTCCGATACGTTGATGCCCGGTGGCGTCATGGGCGGCGTGTTCGGCTCCGGCAGCATCGCCGACTACATCCAGTCGCTGGAGCGGCTGAAGGGCCTGAACTCGAAAATCCTGCTGTCGGGCCACGGACGGCTGTCCGACACGCCGCAGGAGGATGTGCGGATCGCGATCCAGCGCTCGCATGGATTGTTGTCGGATACCGCGCAATTATTCGACGCGCTGGACGCGCGAGCGAATTTCGAGCCGATCATGCAGTCGGTGCGCGACCTCAACAAGCTCGACGACAGCTAGGCCTGCCGGCCCGCAGGATACAATGTCGAGCAGTTCGCTGTCCGCTTGATCAAGAAAAAGGCCGGCGGGCGTTACGCCGCCGACCTTGTCTTGCAACTGCCGGCTCGCGGGTCCGGTTCCGTTGCTTTGCATTCCGCTTACTGCATTATCGGTAACACCCAGCATCGGCTGATGCCATTGCATGCAGGTATGGCCAATCCGTCCAGAGGTAGGCTCACACTATGGAAACGGATGGAGCCGACTATCCATTGGTTTAGGGCATTGGGCGTGGGTTACATCACCACAGGTGCATCCGGGAGTTCATTCGGCCCGCCGCCCGCCTTCGGAAAATGCGTCACCAGTTCCCGCGACACAGCCTGGACGCCAGTGATCACGCCCCGCTCGAAATGCCCGGCGCGGAAATCGGCTTCCATCTGCCGGCAGATTTTCTCCCACCCCTCAGCACCGACCTTAGCATCGATCCCGCGGTCGGCGACGATCTCGACGTCGTGATCGGCGAGCAAGAGATAGATCAGCACGCCGTTATTGTCGGCGGTATCCCATATCCGCAAATGCGAAAAGACGTCCAGCGCCCGTTCTCGCGCGGGCTGGTTGCGAAACAGCGGTGCGCCGTCGAGCGCGCCTTCGACCACGAAACGGACCTGCCCGGAATGAGTTGCCTCGCCCGCTTTGATCGCCTGTTCGATCCCTGCCAAGACGGCTGGCGGGAAATCGCGGCGGCGACGCCAGTGATGCTGGAGAAGATGCCTGATGATACGTGCGATGCTCATGTCTACCAGCTCCCCGATGCACCGCCGCCGCCAAAGCTGCCACCGCCACCGCGGAACCCGCTGTCGCTGGAGCTGCCACCGCCGGACCAGGAGCCCGCGCTGCCACCGACCCATCCACTGTCCCTGCCGCGGCGTCCCGCGCTTGGGCCCATCGAGCCCATGTTCTGGACGAGGAAACTTACGACGAACGCGATAAAGCCGATGAGGATCGCCACTGCGAACGATCCCGCAACGAACCAGCCGAAGACGCCTGCGATGCCGCCGGTCGCCGCCGCGCCGATGAATCGGCCGAGCACCGCCCTCAGCACCCCACCGACAATGAAAACGAAGACGAGGATAAATGGATTGAACGGATCGACATAGTTGGACAAGCCGGGACTTTGCCAGTGTGGCGGTTCCGGCTCCGGCAGTTTCTCGCCATTGGCGACCGCGATCATCCGGTTGACGCCTGCCGAAACACCGCCGGCGAAATCGCCACTCTTGAATTTTGGCGTGATGTCCTCGTCGATGATGCGCTTGGTCGTGGCATCCGTCAGCGCGCCCTCGAGGCCGTAACCGACCTCGATCCGCAAGCGGCGATCGTTCTTGGCGATCACGAGAAGCGCGCCGTCGTCGATCTTCTTGCGGCCGATCTTCCAGGCTTCCGCGACGCGGAGCGCGAATTGCTCGATGGCCTCGCCGTCCGTCGTCGGCACGATCAGCACGGCGATCTGGCTGCCTTTTCGCGCCTCGAGATCCCCAAGCTGCTGCGTCAGCGCGGCGACGTCGCCGGCAGCGAGTGTGCCCGTCTGGTCAACGACCCGCCCGCTCAAGGGCGGCACCGCGACGAGCGCCAGAGCTGAAGCAGCCCAGCACAGCAGTAGTGCAAGAAGGGACGCTCTCGCAGCGTTCATCGCAGTGGCCTTTTCAGCCGCTACTTGGCAGGCGCCGGCGTCGGGTTGAAGTCCACCTTCGGCGCCGTCGAGATCGCCTTCTCGTTCTCGACCGCAAAATTCGGCTTTTCCTGGTAGCCGAACGCCATCGCCGTGAGATTGTTCGGGAAGGTGCGGATGCCGACATTGTAATCCTGCACCGCCTTGATGTAGCGGTTGCGCGCCACCGTGATGCGGTTCTCGGTGCCTTCGAGCTGCGCCATCAAATCGCGAAACAGCGTATCCGATTTGAGCTGCGGATAATTCTCGGTGACGACCAGCAGCCGCGACAGCGCGCTCGTGAGTTCACTTTGGGCGGACTGGAATTTCTGGAACGCAGCGGGATCGTTCAGCACCTCTGGCGTGGCCTGGATGCTGCCGACCTTGGCGCGGGCATTGGTGACGCCGAGCAGCACGTCCTTTTCCTGTTGCGCAAAGCCTTTTACGGAATTGACGAGGTTGGGCACCAGATCGGCGCGGCGCTGGTACTGGTTGACCACCTCCGACCACCCCGACTTGACCCGCTCGTCATTGGTCTGGATGGCGTTGTAGCCGCAATTGGTCAGGCTCAGCGTCGCCAGCGCCGCCAGTACAGTCCAAACTCTGCGCATCGAACTCTCCCAAAGGAAAGTTCAACGCCAACCGGTTTGATTGGTTGCGTCTGGCATGCAAGGCGCAAGCCTGCTTCAGGTTCATTTTGCAGCCCGATGGCCCTTGCCTATCATTCGCCGAAATAACAACATGGCCCGATAACAATAATTGAGGGAGGGCCGATTGACCGCTTTCGAAACCATCGTCGTGGAGCGGCCGGAGCCGCGCATCGCGCGGATCGTGATGAACCGACCCGAGGCGCGCAACGCGCAGAACCTGCAGATGACCTACGATCTCAGCACCGCCTTTGATCAGGCGGTGCAGGACGACGCAGTCAAGGTCATCGTTCTCGCCGGCAACGGCCCGCATTTTTCGTCAGGGCATGACCTGCGCCCCGGAGCCAAGAATACTGCCGGCGTGGATTTTCCGCCGGTCGGAAATTGGGGCGGGTTCGCCGAACCCAACGCCCACGGCCGCTTTGCGCGCGAGCAGGAAATCTATCTGCAGATCACGCGGCGCTGGCGCAACCTCGCAAAGCCGACGATTGCCGAAGTGCATGGCAAATGCATCGCCGGCGGATTGATGCTGGCGTGGGCCTGCGACCTCATCGTCGCAAGCGATGACGCCGAGTTCTGCGATCCCGTGGTCACCATGGGCGTCTGCGGCGTCGAATGGTTCGTGCATCCCTGGGAGCTAGGCCCGCGCAAGGCCAAGGAATTGCTGTTCACCGCCGACGTCTGGAGTGCGCAGGAAGCCCACCGGCTCGGCATGGTCAACCACGTGGTGCCGCGAGACGAGCTTTCCCCCTTCGTGATGAAGCTTGCTGAAAGGATCGCGGCAAAACCTTCCTTCGCGCTGAAGCTGACCAAGGAGGCCGTCAACCGCTCGGTCGATGTGACGGGACAGCCTGCGGCGATCGAGCAGGCATTCGCGCTGCATCAGCTGTGCCACGCGCACAATCTTCAGGAATTCGGAATGATCGTGGATCCCGCGGGCCTTCACCCGTCCGTCCGAAAGCCGGCGCAGGCCAGCTAAGAAAAAGGCAAAAGCAAATCAGATGGACCTCAATCTGAGCGACGAGCAGCGATTGCTGCGCGAAAGTGCCGACCGCTTCGTCAATGAGACTTACACCGCCGATCACCGCCGCAGGATCGCGAACGATCCGCTCGGCTTCAGCATGGATATCTGGAAGCAGTTCGGCGATCTCGGCTGGCTGGCACTGCCGATTGCCGAGGCACATGGCGGGCTCGGCGGTGGCGCTATCGAGATCGGCATCCTGATGGAAGCATTTGGACGCGGCCTCGTTACCGAACCTTATCTCTCCACCGTCGTTATCGGCGCTTCGCTGATCGCGGAGTGCGGCACGGAAACGCAGAAGCAGCGACTGCTGCCCAAAATTGCCGATGGTTCACTGATTCTAGCCTTCGCGCATTCGGAACGTCAGGCGCGCTACGATCTTGCCAAGGTGGCTACGACAGCGAAGAGAACGCCTGACGGCTGGCGTATCGATGGACAGAAGATCGCCGTACTCGACGGCAACGCCGCCGCGCAGATCATCGTCTCGGCGCGCATCGATGACGGCAAGATCGGTCTGTTCATGGCGCCGCAAGGCGCGGCCGGCCTCACCTCACATGATTTCCCGCGGCTTGGTGGCGGCCGGGCCTGCAACCTCGAACTCAGGGATGTGCAGCTTCCCGCCGATGCCCTGCTCGGCGACGGCAGCGACGCGCTGCCGGCGATCGAAGTCGTGGTCGACCGCGCCATGGCCGCGCTCGGTGCCGAAGCCGTCGGTATCATGCAGACCCTGCTCGACCAGACGCTGGAATACACCAAAATCCGAAAGCAGTTCGGCCGGCCGCTCTCTGCCAACCAGGTGATCCGCCATCGCCTCGCCGATATGGCGATGCAATGCGACGAGGCGCGCTCGATGGCTCTGCGCGCGGCACTGATGGTCGATGCCGAACCGGTCGCGCGCAGCCGCGCCGCCTCGGGCGCCAAAGCCAAGATCGGTAAATGCGCGCGCTTCGTCGCCGAACAATCCGTCCAGCTTCACGGCGCGATGGGCGTTACCGAAGAGCTCGACATCGGCTCCTACTTCAAGCGCCTGCTCGCCTTCGAGACGCTGTTCGGCGGCAGCGCCCATCATTATCGCCGTCATGCCGCCCTCGGCGGCCGTGGCGTCCACGTCTAGACAGGAGCGCAAGATGGATCTCACTTTCAGCGCCGAGGAGCGCGCCTTCGAACAGGAAGTGCGCGACTTCATCGCGGTCAACCTGACGCCGGAGATGAAACGCGCCACCGCGCTGACGCCCTCGGTATTCTCCGATCCCGATATCGGCATGGCCTGGCAGCGCGCGCTGCACAAGAAGGGCTGGGGCGCGCCGGGCTGGCCGGTGGAATATGGCGGGCCGGACTGGACCCCGGCGCAACGCTGGATTTTTGAGGCCGAATGCGCCCGCGCCGGCGTGCCCAATGTGAACGTGATGGGCGTCAAGATGGTCGGCCCGGTCATCATCGGCTTCGGCTCGCCCGAGCAGAAGAACTTTTATCTGCCGCGGATTCTCTCGGGCGAGGATTACTGGTGCCAGGGCTATTCCGAGCCGGGCTCCGGCTCCGACCTCGCCTCGCTGAAAACCCGAGCCGCGCGCGACGGCGACGACTACATCATCAACGGCACCAAGATCTGGACCACGCACGCCCACCACGCCAACCGGATGTTCGCGCTGGTGCGCACCAACGAGACCGAGCGGCAGCAGGACGGCATCTCCTTCATCCTGATCGACATGAAGACCCCGGGCATTACCACGCGGCCGATCCTGACCATCGGCGGCGACCACGAGGTCAACCAGGTGTTTTTCGACGACGTACGGGTGCCCATCGCCAACCGCGTCGGCGAGGAAGGCAAGGGCTGGACCTACGGCAAGTATCTGCTCGAGTTCGAGCGCGGCTCCGGCATCGCCTCGGCCAAGCTGCGCGATGCGCTGAAGACGATTTCGGAGCTTGCCGAATCTGACGCGACCGGCCGCGCCATCGGCGATCCCGACATCGCGGTGCGGATGTCGGAGATCGAGGTCGATATCGACGCGCTCGAGATGACCGAGCTGCGCGTGCTGTCGGCGCTGCAGACCGGGCAAAATCCCGGCGCGGTGTCGTCGCTCCTGAAACTGCGCGTCAGCGAAATCCGCCAGGCGGTGACGCGGCTCGGCGTCGACGTGATCGGCAATGACGGGCTCTATGTCGAGCCAATGCGGCCGCTCTACCGGCTCAACGAGGCGCCGGGAATCCCCGAGGAGTTGCTTCCCGTCGTGCCGGAGTATCTCAACGGCAGGGCCTATACGATTTTCGGCGGCTCGTCGGAGATCCAGCGCGATATCGTCGCAAAGATGGTGTTGGGGCTGTAGGCCATTCATTGCTGTTCGCTTACCCTCCCCTGGAGGGGTCCGAGACGAGCGAAGCTCGCTCGTGGGTCGACGCTCATGAAATGAGCGGCGGGGTGGGGTGAAGGTCTCTCCACATCCAACAGTGCCCGAGTGGAGAGATCACCCCACCCCGTCTCGCATTTCGCTGCGCTCCATGCGAGCCGACCAGGGGAGGGTAGGAAACCCCGCGCGATCTTTACCCCGCCGCCCTCGCATCCCTTATCGCCTGCCAGACCTTCGCCGGCGTCAGCGGCGTGTTGAGT
This sequence comes from Bradyrhizobium sp. AZCC 1577, assembly GCF_036924575.1. Classification (NCBI taxonomy): domain Bacteria; kingdom Pseudomonadati; phylum Pseudomonadota; class Alphaproteobacteria; order Hyphomicrobiales; family Nitrobacteraceae; genus Bradyrhizobium; species Bradyrhizobium sp. AZCC 1577. The sequence continues at coordinate 1,813,917 of NZ_JAZHRQ010000001.1, read as the reverse complement.
TGCTTGATGCCGAGCTCGCTCAACGCGTCCATCACGCCGTTGGTGACGCAGGGCGGGCCGCCGATGGCGCCGGATTCGCCGCACCCTTTGGCGCCGAGCGGATTAGTGCGGCACGGCGCGGAATCGTCCAGCGCCACCGCGATCGGCGGAATGTCGTCGGCGCGCGGCACGCAGTAATCCTGGTAACTCGCGGTCAATAGCTGCCCTTCCTCGCTGTAGGCGACGCCCTCATAGAGCGCCTGCCCGATGCCTTGGGCGACGCCGCCGTGCACCTGACCGGTCACCAGCATCGGATTGACGGCAATGCCGACGTCATCGACCGTCGTGTAGCGCACCACCTTACTGACGCCGGTTTCCGGATCGATTTCGACCTCGCAGATATGCGTGCCGTTCGGCCAGCTCGGGCCGTCGACTTCGCCTTCGGAATCGACGGAGAGCCGCGCGCCATCCTCGTTCTTCGCGATCTCGAACAGGCTGATGCGCTTGTCGGTGCCGACCACCGTCAGCCAGCCGTCGCGGTATTCGATATCCTCGATGGACGTTTCCAGCACGTTCGAGGCCTTCTCGCGCGCCTTCTGGATCATGTCGTTGCTCGAAACCGCAACCGCCGTGCCGCCGACAAACAGCGAGCGCGAACCGACGCTGCCGAAGCCGGTAGCGAGATCGGTATCGCCCTGCACGACGTCGATCTTGTCCATGGGAATTCCGAGCGTATCGGATACCATTTGCGTGTAAGTGGTCTGCAGGCCCTGCCCCATCGCCATGGTGCCGGAATGCAGGATAATGCGGCCTTCCGCGGTCGCGTGCAGGCTGACCTTTTCGGTATGCGCGCGCCCGCCGGTCCATTCGATATAGCTGGTAAGGCCGCGACCGTAGAGTAGGCCCTTCTTCTTCGCCGCCTTCTTGCGCGCGTTAAAACCATCCCAGTCCGAAAGCTCGGAGGCGCGCGACAGCATGTGCGCGAAGGCGCCGGAATCGTACACCTGCCCGACCGCATTGGTGTAGGGCAGTTGCGCCGGCTTGATGTAGTTCAGCTTGCGGATGGTACGCGGGTCGATTCCGATCTGACGCGCGGCGGCATCCATCAGCCGCTCGACGATGAACACGGCTTCGGGCCGCCCGGCGCCGCGATAGGCGCCGACCGGTGCGGTGTGGGTCATCACCGATTTCACCTCAAAATGCACCAGCGGCAGATCGTAGACGCCGGTCTGCACGAAGGGCCCGAGCACCAGCGGAATGATATTCGCGGTCCCCGACGAGTACGCGCCGGTGCCTCCGATCGAACGCACGCGGTAAGCGAGCACGCGGCCCTTGGCGTCGAGCGCGAATTCGCCGGTCGAGGTAAGATCTCGGCCATGGGTGCCGCCGACGAACTCGTCGGTGCGGTCGCCGCGCCAGCGGATCTTCTTGTTCAGCTTGGTCGCGGCGTAAGCAACGATGCCGTCTTCGGGATAGAGGCTGGTCTTCTGGCCGAAGCCGCCGCCGATGTCGCCGACCAGCACGCGGACGCTATCCTTCGGCCGCTTCAGAATGGATTCCGCCAGCAGGTCCCGGGTCGAGCCGGGCGTTTGCGACTGTACGTGCAGGATCAACCGGCCGGTCTTCTTCTCGATCTCGGCAATCGTCGAGCGAGGCTCCATGGCGGAGGGCACCAGCCGCTGGCTGACCAGGTCGAGCGAGACCACATGCGCAGCCTTGGCGAAGGCCTCCTCGACCCTGGCGGCGTCGCCGTAGCTCATGGCAGCCACGATGTTGTCGGGCGCCTCGGGCCATACGACGGGTGCGCCGGGCTTCACCGCCTCGACAGGGTCGACCACCGAGGGCAGCACCTCGTAATCGACCACGATCGCTTCGGCCGCGGTCTGCGCCAGCACGCGCGACGTCGCGACCACGGCGGCCACAGCTTCGCCGGCATATCGCACGATTTCATGGGCAAGCAGGCGTCGCGGCGGCACCGTCATCGGCGATCCATCCGGCCGCTTGAAGATCGCAAGCGTCGGGATGGTGCCGATATCGTCCTTGACCAGCTCGGCGCCGGTATAGATCGCGTGGACGCCCGGCATACCGGCGGCATCAGTCGTGTCGATCGAGACGATTTTGGCGTGGGCATGGGGCGAGCGCAGCAAGTAAAGCCACAGCGCGCCCTCCTCGGGCTTGTCGTCGATGAACTGCCCCTTCCCGGTGAGCAGTCTCTGGTCTTCCAAACGCTTGACCGGCTGGCCCGCACCGAAACGCATATTGCCGGGAAGAATGTTCATCAGTTTGTCCTTAGCTTGTTCGGATTGAGCGGGGTTTTAGCGGTTTTTCGCCGCGAGACAACTACTCAGCCCGCAGCAACAAGAGAGCCAGCGCTGCGGGCGCGAGCACCGCAGCGGGGCACGATTCTGCCTTCAGAGGGGACTATTAGCCGCGGCCGATATCCACGATATCGACGTTGACATCGCGCGTTTCCGAACCGCGTTTCAGTGTGATGCGGACGCTCTTGCCGGCGCCGACCTGCTCGATCTGGTCGGTCAGGTCGGAGAGCCGGTGAACCGGCTTACCATCGGCTTGAACGATCACGTCGCCGAGCGCGCCCGAGTTGAAATCGACGCCACGGATGCCAGCCCGTTCGGCCGGACCTCCGGGCGCGGTACGCACGACGATCACCCCTTCGACGCCCATGCGCGTCGCAACGGCTTCGCCGGCGGCGACGATCCCGATTCCAGGGGTCGGCACCCGACCATTCTTGATGAGTTCGGGCACGATACGATTGACGATATCGGCCGGAATGGCGAAGCCGATGCCGGCGCTGGAGCCGGAGGGCGAGATGATGGCCGTGTTGACGCCGATCAACCGTCCCGCCGAGTCCAAAAGAGGGCCACCGGAATTGCCGGGATTGATCGCGGTGTCGGTCTGGATCACGTTGGCGATCTCGCGACCGCTGCTGGTCGGTAGCCGCCGCTTGAGCGCGCTGATGATTCCGCTCGTCAGCGATTGATCTAGTCCGAATGGGTTACCGATCGCAAATGCAATTTGGCCTACCTTGAGGTCGTTAGAACTGCCAAGCGCCACCGGCGGCGGCAACTGGCGCGGATTCCTGATCCGCAGCACCGCCAGATCGTAGTTCGGTGCAACGCCGACGATTGAAGCCTGGGCCACCTCGCCTGAGGCGAAGCGAACGGCTACCTCGCGGCCATTTTGCACGACGTGATTGTTGGTGACCACATGACCGCTACTGTCCCATATAAAGCCAGTGCCGGATGCCGCCCGGCCGGAGGCCGCCGGGCCTTCCTCTTCTTCGAAGGGATTGGCCACGGCGGATCGTGCCGCGACCTGCACGACAGACGGCGAGACCCGCTCGAAAAGCTCGATGTTTGCGCGCTCGGCGTCAGACAGTGGGCCCCGCTGGTCGACGCTGCGGGCGACTGTATTGGTCCACGGGCTGTAGCGGATATTGGAGACGGTCAACGCCACCAGTACGGCTGCGATGGCGGCTAATGAAAGCGCGAAGCGACGATTCATCGATCACTCATTTGATATCGCGCAAAGCGCGATGCGGAAGATTAAGCAGGCCGGGCATCATCACCCACCAAACGTCCTGGCCGGACTAAAGTTTCTGAACTTTCAGAGACTTAATCATACGGCAAAATCGGGCCGGTTGACGTGATTTATGCATGACGGCTTGTCGCGCAAGCGGCGCGGCCTTGAAACCAAATCCTGCCATTCTAATTGTTCTAAAGTCGCAGTCCGTCATTGCGCCGCCGGTCCTGATCGGGCGCCTGGCATGGCCATCAGGCAAAGGTCCCGATGCGGCTTCCTGCGACAGGGCGTCCGGAGTTGCGAGATGAATAACAAGACGCGTTTCAATATCGGATATGCGATCGCCGCGATCTTTGCCGTCTTCATCATCCAATATTTCGTTTCCACGGCGAGCCAGATCGCCATCATTCCCTACAGCGAATATCAGCAATTGCTGAAGCAGGGAAAGGTCGCGACCGTCGGCATCTCCGACCGCACCGTGCAGGGCACCTTGAAGGAGCCGCTGTCCGGCGGACAAAAGCAGTTCGTCACCACGCGTGTCGATCAGGAGACCGCACAAGAGCTCGAGAAATACAACGTAAAATTCACCGGCCAGATCGAGAGCACTTTCCTGCGTGACCTGCTGTCTTGGGTCATGCCGGTGCTCCTGTTCTTCGGTCTGTGGTGGTACATCGCCAGACGCGCTGCAGAAGGCGGCGGCCTTGGCGGCGGGCTGATGGCGATCGGCAAGAGCAAGGCCAAGATCTATGTCGAGTCCAATACCGGCGTGAATTTTTCCGATGTCGCCGGTGTCGACGAAGCCAAGGACGAACTGCGCGAGGTCGTCGACTTCCTGAAAAATCCGACCGACTACGGACGGCTCGGAGGGCGCATGCCCAAGGGCGTGCTGCTGGTCGGTCCGCCCGGCACCGGCAAGACGCTGCTGGCCAAGGCGGTGGCCGGCGAGGCCAAGGTGCCGTTCTTCTCGATTTCAGGTTCGGAATTCGTCGAGATGTTCGTCGGCGTCGGCGCGGCGCGGGTGCGCGACCTGTTTCAGCAGGCACATCAGAAAGCGCCTGCCATCATCTTCATCGACGAACTCGATGCGCTTGGCCGCGCTCGCGGCATCGGGCCGTTTGCGGGTGGCCACGACGAGAAGGAGCAAACGCTCAATCAGCTTCTCGTCGAACTCGACGGCTTCGACTCGCGTTCCGGCCTCGTCATCCTCGCCGCCACCAACCGGCCGGAAATCCTGGATCCGGCGCTTCTGCGCGCCGGTCGCTTCGACCGCCAGGTGCTGGTCGACCGCCCCGACAAGAAGGGCCGCACCGAAATTCTCAAAGTTCATATGAAGAAGGTGCAGCTCGACTCCGGCGTTGATGCCGAGGCGGTCGCTGCACTGACGCCCGGTTTCACCGGCGCCGACCTTGCCAATCTGGTCAACGAAGCCGCGCTGCTGGCGACACGGCGCGGCGCCACTGCCGTCGCAATGACCGATTTCAACAACGCAGTCGAGCGCATGGTCGCGGGGCTGGAGAAACGAAACCGGCTGCTCAATCCGAAGGAGCGCGAGATCGTTGCCTATCACGAGATGGGGCACGCCTTGATCGCGCTGTCGCTGCCGGGCGTCGATTCCGTGCACAAGGTGTCGATCATCCCGCGAGGCGTCGGCGCGCTCGGCTATACCATCCAGCGCCCGATCGAGGATCGCTTCCTGATGACCAAGGAGGAACTGGAAAACAAGATGGCGGTGCTGCTCGGCGGCCGGGCGGCGGAGTTGATCGTGTTCAGCCACCTGTCCACCGGTGCCGCCGACGATCTTCGCCGCGTCACCGACATCGCCCGCAGCATGGTGACGCGCTACGGCATGTCCGAAAAACTCGGCGGCGTCGCTTACGAGCGCGATCCCGGCAGTTTCCTGGCCGGCGCCGATCGGCCCTTCCCCACGCGCGAGCGCGATTATGCCGACGAAACCGCTGCGGCAGTCGACGAGGAGGTTCGCGCGATCGTCGATCGGGTGTTCGACCGCGCGCAGGGCATCCTGAAGGCGCGCCGTGCGATCCTGGATCGCGCGGCGAAAAAACTTCTGGAGAAGGAAACCCTGGAGCAGAGCGACCTCGAAGCGCTGATGCGCGAAACGCCGAAGGAGGCGCTGCGGGCGATCTAGCCATGCTCGCAAGCTGCTGCGCTTATCCGAGGTCGCGCAGCGCCGCCTCGACCACCTTGCGCTGCTCGGCCGTCAGCGCCACCTGCGGCGGGATGGGATCGCCGACCGCGTAACCCTGGATGTCGAGTCCGGCCTTGATGCAGGCGGCGAGGTTGAACCGCGCAAAAGCCTCGTTGATGCGCCACAGTTTGCGCTGAAGCGCCATCGCCTCATCCCAGCGCGCCGCCTTGCAGAGTTTGTAGAGCTCGACGCTCTGCCGCGGGATGATGCAGGCAGGACCGGCCATCCAGCCCACCCCACCGATCAGCATCACCGCCGCGGGGATATGGGCGGATGCGGAGAACACGCGGATCGCCTCGCCACAGCGGTTCATGATCGACAGTAGCCGGCCGGTATTGGTGGAGGCGTCCTTGATGTGGCCGATGCGCGGATGGGTCGCGAGCCGCGCAATCACGTCGAGCGTGAGGTCGGAGCGCTGGAATTGCGGATTGGTGTAGATCACGACGGGAATGTCGACCGCGTCGGCGATGGCGCGGAAATAGGATTCGACCTGCGCGTCGGCGACCGGGAAGTAAGCCTCCATGATCGCGAGAATGCCGTCGGCGCCGAGCTTCTGATACGCCTTCGCCTGCGCCACCGCATCTGCCGTCGATGTCGAGGCGACGCCAGCGATCACCGGCACGCGGCCATCAGCGGCTTCGATCGTGGTCTGCACGAGGCTGGCACGCTGCGCCTGGTTGAGATAGGCGAACTCGCCGGTCGATCCCAGCGGCGTCAGCCCGTGCACGCCCGCCTTGATGAGGTCGTCGCACAATCGGCCCAGCACCTCGGTGCGAATTTCGCCGGAAGCATCGATCGGTGACACGAGATAGGGAAAGACGCCGTGGAAGTCAGCCATGGAAGGAAAGCGCCTCAAGCGGGAAGTATATGCCATGGCTATCCGGAATGCCGGTCCAAGGCAATGTTTCGCAAACATCACGCCGGGTTTGCCTTCACTTGCGTGCCTTGATGCAGGTATCGATCGCGGCAGCGCACACCGCTCCTGATACGACAATTATCACCGCGAGCATTGGCCGAAATGGCGCGCCAAGGGTGCTGCCTCAATCAGCTTCACACGCGCTTCTATGCCAGCCGCCACTGGTCATGCCGCCGCGTCACCAATCGTGAAACAGGCGTGAGCGGCCCGCAGAATGACCAAAAGATGTCCACATATGTCCACAGGTTCTAACGATTTAACTCACGATTATTTCACGACTTTCTTTCCAATCTCGCCGCATTGATCAAGCGAGAGCAGTTCTGATGGCTGTGCAGAAGGTCGCCGACGCATCCTCGTTCCGAACTTCAGAACTCGATACGCGCGCCCCTATTTCGTCGGCAACGACTCCCGGCTTTCGTCATTTCTTCGGCACGCCCGCTCCGTCGCAGCGCTTCCGCGCCTTCGGTATCGATCCGCTCGAGTCGCCGTCACACCATGCAAAGCTTCGCGGATTGATGCATCGCCTGTCGCGGCGAATGGATGCTGCCATAAAATGGCCGTCACATCAGGTTCGATCACTGGAATATTGGGAAAATCCCTGCATCCCCTCGGGCTATACCTATCTGCTGCAGTTCATTGCGCATGATCTGGTTCACTCGGCGATTCCGCTTTCGGTTGCGGGAGGGCTCGGCCGAGGGACGACCAACGCCCGCCGCACCCCGCTTCGGCTGGAGACGCTGTACGGCAGCGGCCCGGTCGGATCTCCGCACATCTATGCACTCGACGCGCCGAATGACGACCGTCGCACCAAGCTGCGGCTCGGGCGAATGCGCTGGAAGGAAAAGCAGTCGGCGACCGGCTGCCCATTTCGCGATATCGCACGGACCCCCGCCGAGAACGTGACGGGCATTGATCGCAGTATCAAGGGTGTCCGCGTTGCACTCACTGAAGCGCTAGTCGCCGATCCGCGCAATGACGATCACGCCGTGATGTCCCAGCTCACCGCGTTGTTTGCGCTGCTGCACAACGGGCTCGTCGATATCATTCGCCGCCGCGAAGGCGAAGCGGGGCCAAACGGCCAGTTCGGCGCCGCCTACAAGCGCTTCCTGTGCGCCCGCGGCGCATTGACGGCCATCTATCACAATATCATCCGCAACGACCTGATGCGACGGGTGATTCATCCGGCGATCTACGCGAGCTACTGCGGGCCTGCCGCACACTTCATCGACCGTCTCGCATCAGGCGAAGGTCTTGCGATCGGAGATTGGGAAATTCCGTTCGAGTTTTCGCACGGCGCATTCCGCTTCGGTCACGCCATGGTGCGACCCGAATACCAGATCAACGACCTGTCGCTCCATGATCTCAACAATACGCTTGAAAAGAGCTCGGTAAACGACCCGGCAAACATGCCGCTCGACGAGACCTGGATGGTGCAATGGTCGCGCTTTTTCGAGATCAACGGCTCGACGCCAAATTTGAGCCGCCGCATCGGACCACATCTCAGCGATGGGCTCGGCAACGACCAGATCTTTCCGGCGTTCGACGAGACGGAACGGGTCGGCCTGCTCTATCGCGACCTGCTCGGCGCTGGCCTCGCTGGCATGTGGTCGGTAGATGCACTGATTGCCGAGATCGGCGGCAGGCGGCCGCAGTTCATCGCCACGTCGCGCCTGCTTGCCGACCGCGCTTATCGTGTCAATCAGCTTCGCGAATGGCTCGTTTCGACACCGGCCTACGGCGCGCTGACGGACGAGGACATTGAAACCCTTTCGAACGATCCGCCGCTGCCGTTTTTCATCCTGTTCGAGGCGATGCAGCAGACGGAGGGCCTGCAACTCGGGCTGCTCGGTTCGATCATCGTATCGGAAGTGATATTCGGGGCGCTCGCGAGCGTCCCGCAATCGGCCGGCGGAGGCGGCGCGCTCGCCGATCAACTGGATCTCGTTTCCCGCGAATTTTACCTGACGAACGTACTTCAGGACATTCCAGAGATCTCAAACATGGCGCAGTTGGTGGAGTTGACTACCGAAATTGCTGAACTGCAGCAGGCCGTGCCTGCATTTTTGTGAGCGGAATTGTCCGTCTCGCGCAACCCGGAGGAGTAGAAACTATGGCCCTCGAAAGAATGCAAGTGACCAACCATGAGCGCTGGGGCAACCTCGTAAAGACCTGGTCGACGGGCAAGAACTATCTTGACGACGATAACGAATACCCGATCCCGACCACCGTCGAGGAGTTCAAGGAGCAACTCGCCAAGGCGCAGGTGTTCATGACGGTGCCGGATCGCTATACGAAGGTGAAGTTCGTTGAGCAGCAGATGGACACAATCGTGGTGCGCTTGCCGCCCGCCGTGGCGATCGCGGATTCCGAAGAGAAGCTCAGCAAGCCAGGCGCAACCTACCCGCTTCCGCCGTTCTACAAGCGGCTGTTCAACGGGATGGATCCGGTGATTCCGGAAGCCGACAAATTCAAGGTGCATGCCGAGCGTATCGGCGACTACACGATCAGCTTCTGCGCCTAGTCAGAGCTGGCCGATATCCCCGACAGGAAGCCCTGCGCCGAGCAAGCCTCGACGAAGGGTTTCCTGTCGCTCTCGCACGCTAATCGGGTGAGCCTGCATGACCCACCGCACGACAGCCTCGTCGGTCGGGGTCGATGTACCGATCCAAAATGAACGTAATCCATTCACGAAGCGCTGGGCTTCTTCGCGCGCCTTCCCCAACTCCCCTAGATAGAACAGCGCAGCGGTCCGCCATGCGGGTAATGTCCGCCCGACGCTATTGGCGCGATCGCAGGCCTCGACGGCGCCTGCGTAGTCGCCGCACAGAAAACGAATAGTGCAATGATAGGCCCATTCAAGATAGGAAGGCGCAGGTGAGAGCGTCAGCGCTTGATCGGCCCTGAGCCGGGCCTGCTCGATTGATCCGCAGAAGACCTCATAGTGAGCGCTCGACAGCAACGTCCATGGGTCATTGTCATTGAGCTCGCAGGCAAGCGCCATGTGCGGCGCAGCTTCGGCTTCCCGAAGCGCCATCACATAGGACCAGCCGCAGCACAGATGCGCCCTGGAATCGACCGGGTCCAGTTGAACGGCGGTCTTCGCCAGTTCAACAGTGGCCTTGGCCTTTTCGAGATCGCGAAAGATCCCGGGATGCACCAGATGCTCGATGTTGTTCATCTGCACGAGGCTGCTGTAGCAGGGCGAGAAGCTCGGATTGTCGCGGATGGCATCGCGAAAAATGGCGACTGCCCGCCGCCAGCTTTCGGGATCGAACTTCGACATGAGGTTCTGTCCGCGCAGCCAACGGTCATGCAGGTCGAGCGATACGTCGGGCTCACCGGCCAACCGCATCAACCGTTCGGTCGAGAGCTGCACGTTCAGCGAGGTGGCGATCCGGCGGATGATGCGCTGCTGTGTTTCGAACCAGTTGCCGAGGCCGAGTCGGAAGCTTTCGCTCCAGACGTAAATCCCGGTGGTATCGTCCCGAAGCACCATCACGATGTTGATTTCGGCACCCGCCTGATAGGCGGTGGTCTCGATACAGTATTGCGGAGACGTACCCGCCGGAAGCACGAGGGCCGCCGGAGGACGATCGACGACGCTCCATTCCCGGAAGCGCACGAGACAGGCAGCGAGATGCTGGGAGAACCCCTGCACCAGATGGCTGTGGTCCTCGTCGACACCGTGCATCGCAAAGGGCCGCAGCACCAGGCGCGTCTTGGCAGGTGCATTGACCGGTGGCGCCATCGGGACTACCGGCTGGGCGGCGGTCCCTCTGACCATCCTGACAGCGAATTCATCATTCGCTGCCGATGCGGCCCGATCGGCCGGCGCGCGCTCCAGAATGCCGAGCTTGATGTTCGCGACGAGTTCTTCGGTAGCCGACGACGGCTCCATAGCGTAGTCGCGATCGAGCAGGTCCCACAGCGCCTTGTAGATGCGCAGCGCGCCGGCAATATCGCCTTCTTCCGCATGCGCCCGCATCAGATAGCGGCAGGCGTATTCATGGGTCGGATCGAGATTGACGATCGCGGCCGCAATCCTCTTTTTGGACTCGGCGGCTACGCTTGCGGAGGTCAAGCCCTCGTCGAGATTGCGCATCAGCCGTTCATGGATGGTCTGCCGCTTCGCCAGCACCCAGACCCGGAACGACGGGTCGAGATCGTCCATTCCTTCGAGCAAGCGCCCGTCGAGCTGCGGGGTATCGAGCAGCAGTGGGTGAACGCGCCCGCCTTCGGCGAGTTGAATCACGCTTTCGATATCGACTTCGATTCGTCCAACGTCGAGGCCGATCAGGAGCCGCTCCGCGACAAAGCCGTCGTAGCCGGCCTCCTCGAACATCGCCCGCAGTTCGCGCACGACCTGCCGCAGCGAGGCACGCGCCTTTTCCTCGTCCGAACGGCTCCACAGCAGGCCGACCAGCCGCTCGCGGCTCTCCTGCTTGGTCTCCAATAGCGCAAGATAACTAAGGACCGCCCCGGCCTTGCGGGTTCGCAGTTCGATCGGGCGGCCGTTGAACCGCACGCCGAGCCGGCCGACCAGCGATACCGACAGACGCGGAGCGCTTTCGGGCGCCGCCGCGCCATTGTCTGATGTCATGGCGTTGGCACTGGCCGGCATGAAACAGTTTCCGGAACCGGTTGGTTAATTCCCGCCACTCTATATCAAAGGGACACCCCCGGTATAGGTTGCGCCGCCTCCACTCCCCGCCATCGCATCCTGCAGCCTGGCCGTGACGATTTCGGATGGCTCGAGTTGCAGGCCCGGGGCGATCACGCGGACCACTGGAATGGCGAAACGCTGGCGCGTGAGTTCGAGGTAGAATGTTTCGATTCCGAGCTTTTCCAAACGCTGTACGATCAATCCAAATATGACGCTCGCTTCAGTTGCGGCAAGGGACAGGTGGGCCGCGCACTCTGCGACCGGCTGCAGCAATCTGCACTCGTCGGCGTTGATCGCTGCGCGCTGCAGGTGGATGCGATCCTGTGCGTTGAGCGCGTCATCGCCGCGTTCCCTGCGTTTGGTTGCGACGACGATGTCGGCCAGTTCGAGCTGGCACATTTCGAGAATCGCCGAGCGAACTGCGGCCTCGAGGGACGGCCGCGCGGCGAGGCCGAAGGCGAAACCGGAACCGTCCGCCCGGCAGGAAACCGCCGCGACGCAGGGCACGCCGATATCCGTCGTAATATCGAGCAGCCATGTCCGGCGCAGCACCGGTGCGCCATCCCGAAGCTGCCGCAACAAGCCCTCCGCTGCGATGCCCGCTTCATGCTGCGGCGGAATTGATCGCGGCAACTGACCGCCTCGCCACCACAGGCTGGCAGCATCGCGCTCGATCAATTCCAAGAGGCCATGCAGCGCTGCGGCGTCTCGTGACGGACCGGCGGCCGATCCGATGCTCAGCGGGAACGGCGGCGCAAACTCGCGTTGCGCTGGCGGCCGCCGCAGGCAGATGTCCGCCGGAAGCAACACCTCGCCGCCGTCGGTCAGTCGTGTTGCGCGACACCAGGAAAGCGCTCGCTCCGGTTGCATGCGGCGTTCCGAAAGGGCAGCGACCAACTCCAGCGCCTTCGGCCCGAGCTTTCCGGCCCAATCGTCGACGCCGGGTTTGAGCAACAGGTCGGTTCCGGTCTGCAATTGAGAGAGGTACTCGATGCCCTCGCCGATGCAGCCCTGAAACGCTTCCCGCAACGTCAGGCCGACGCCGGAAACACCGACTATCGGGCTTTCCTCATGCAAGGGATCGGCAAGCGCTGGATCGAATTGTGCGCCAAAGCTGATCAGGCCTGGCGCATCGGGCGAGGCCAGTTCGAACACGCGCGCAAATCGGGAAGCAGCGATCAGCAAATAAGCGCGATTCGCGAGCTGCGAATCAATCCCGTTGCTGGATTCTTCGGCATAATCCAGCGCCTGAAGGATGAGTCTGGCATCGTGATCGCCGGCCGCATCCACATCGTTGCCAAGAAGCAACGATGCAGCGCGCGCGAACAATTTCTGCATCGAATTTTCGGTACCGCTCACGGTGACCTCACGACTTGACGTGCAGACTCCGGACGTGAGGCCAGTCCGCCCTCGCCCTGGAGGAACTTATGCTCGCGAAAGCCTTCGTCATAGCCATGGCAGCAGATATTGCTCGATCGGATTACGCCAAGCCGACCTTGATTCGCAGCCGCAGCCGCGAGTGGCTGATCGCCTGCCGTTGGGGACCGGAGGGTGAATATCTTTCGATTGCGACAGCCGGCCCGATCACGGAGCCTCTCGCATTGGTTGCACCGCAGGCGATCGCGCCAATCCACAGCCTGGTCGGCTTGCTGGTTTCCGAATCGGAGACGCAATCCACCAGCACATTCCTGCTGGTGCGCCAGTTGCCTGCTGCGATCGAGCTTGCCGGCACGTTTTTTCCGGCCGACGGATACGTGCTGCTGCAGGATCACGGCGATGTCCATCTCGTCTGCAAGACGCGCTATTCGCATAGCTGCGGCTGGCTCGACGGCAAGGAGATCCGCAAGGACATTCCCGATCCGGCACCCTATTCGGCTGAGGCGATGTCCTGGCATATCGAAGCAACGCGCCGTGACTGGATCGGCGAGTTCATTCCCGGCAGCAGGCCGCCGGAGCGGTTTGCGATTCGCGCGACCGGCTGAAGCCGCGAGCGGACTAGAGCCTTTCGGTTCTGATTTAATCAGAACCGGGCTCTCGACTCTTGTTTTGACGCGTTTTCTTAACGTGAACCGGTATCCACCCCGGATCAAGTCCGGGGCAGGCTTTCGCTGGAAAACGCTCCAGCGGCAGAAACGGGGCTTCACGAGGTTGCCGCATGTCTTCTACGAAAGACTATCCTCGCGAGGGAAACCTCCGTCGATCGCCGCGATCGACAGTATTCAGCCGCGCAACCGTGGCCTTCGCCCCCGCCGTTCGATCGCCGATGCTTTCAACCAGCTTGGCGACGCAACGCCGCACGCGTGGGGGCATTGGTGCATAGGCCTTGAGAACGCGCAAGGCGCCCGGCTCGGCGAGCAAATGAACCGGTGAATTCAAGCCGGGAGATCCGGGCCGGGAAGATTCGAACAACTCACCGACCGAAACGTCGAGCACGGAAGCGATTTGCGCCAACCGGCTGGCACCAACCCGGGTGGCGCCCCGCTCGTATTTTTGCACCTGTTGAAAAGTGACGCCGATGCGGCTTGGCTGATGCCACGGTTGACGCGAAACAGGCGAATCCTGACGCCCACCATCGCATCGAGCGGGCCTGACTTCCTCGTCGCCATCGGCAGGCTCCCCAACTATTCACGTTGGGAGATTCTAGCACAACCTCAGGGAGACGCAGGTGCTAATTTGCGATCCTGGGAAGCAATTTTATCCGCTTCTCCTCGGTGACATGCTCGATGGTCAACCGGCCTTTCGGGTCGATCGCCGCCTTCATGGCCGGCGGGTGACCGGTTTCAAGGAAATGTTGCAGGGCGGCACGGCTCTCATCCGGGAGCGCAAACAGCCCGCGCATTAATTCAAAGAAGCCAGGTTCTTCCGCGACATAGAGCAGTTCCCGCAATTCCGCGCCGGTATACTGCCCCAACGCCGTTACAAGCCATTCGGTTTGGTCGTTCGGATCGCTCTCCGGCACGCGATTCAGATAGTAGACAACCGATTCCGCACTCATTTCATCCCCCGGTACCTCGCGATAGCTCACAGGCCGCCCGTTCGATACGGCTTTCTGGCAGCTAACTCCCGAGCTTAACACTGCGTGGGCTCTCGTGATTTCAGCGTGATCGCAAGCGCAACGGTGACCTGAAATTCCGTTGCCAGGTTCCAGGCTGTGCCGAACTGGTGCAGCTCTGGGTAGCCAGGCGCAATGTGCAATACTCTGCCGCCGTTCGGCGGCGGTCTGGCATTTACCCGTTACACATCTTCCAACCGCCTCGCGGCGTGGCAGTCAGAAAGCCTTTGCTATGGCCCGCTGGGCATCCTGCTGAATCGTCTTCAGGTGATTCTGGTCCCGAAAACTCTCGGCATAGATCTTGTAGACGTCTTCGGTGCCCGATGGCCGCGCGGCGAACCATCCCGCCTCGGACTCCACCTTGATGCCACCGAACGATTGATCGTTACCCGGCGCCCGGGTCCGAATCGCGCTGACCGGTTCACCGGCAAGCTGGTGCATGTTGAGCTGCTCCGGCCCGAGTGCCTTTAGCGCGCTCTTCTGTTTGGGCGTCGCCGGCACGTCGATCCGCTCATAGAAGGAGACGCCGAGCTCGGCGGTCAGGGCGGCAAACTGCTGGCTCGGATCGCGGCCGGTGCGACCGAGCATTTCGGCGGCGAGCAGCCCCATCACCATGCCGTCCTTGTCGGTCGTCCAGACCGAGCCATCGCGCTTGAGGAACGATGCGCCGGCGCTTTCCTCGCCCGCGAATCCGAAGCCGCCGGTGCCAAGGCCATCGACGAACCATTTGAAACCGACCGGGGTTTCGACCAGCTTGCGGTTCAGCTTTTTCGCGACACGGTCGATGATCGAACTGGAGACGATGGTCTTGCCGATCGCGGCCTCGCTGCCCCATTGCGGCCGATGCGCGAACAGATACGCGATCGCCGCCGCGAGAAAATGGTTCGGATTCATCAGCCCGCCGGTGCGGGTCACGATGCCGTGCCGATCGGCATCGGTGTCGTTGGCGAAGGCGACGTCGAACTTGTCGCGCATCTGGATCAGGCTTGCCATCGCGAACGGCGAGGAACAATCCATCCGGATCTTTCCATCCCAGTCCGCCGTCATGAAGCGAAACGTCGGGTCGACGGCGTCGTTCACGACAGTTGCGTTGATTCCGTAGTGCTCGATCAGCGGCTGCCAGTAGTGAACGGCGGCGCCGCCCAGCGGATCGATCCCGATTCTCACGCCGGATGATTTGATCAGCGCCATGTCTACGGCATTGCCGAGATCCGCGACATAGGGACGGATGTAGTCGTGCAGATGCGTCGATGGCGCCTTGCGGGCACGCTCATACGGCATCCGCGCAACGCCCTTCATGTCGGCTTCGATGTAGGTATTGGCAGCCCTCTCAACCTTGGCCGTTACGTCGGTATCGGCCGGGCCGCCATGCGGCGGGTTATATTTGTACCCGCCATCCTCTGGCGGATTGTGCGACGGCGAGATGACAACGCCATCGGCAAGTCCGCTCGTTCGCCCCTTGTTGTAACTCAGGATTGCATGCGAGATGACGGGCGTCGGCGTATAGCCGCCGCGGCCGTCAATCATGATGTTGACGCCGTTGGCGGCAAACACCTCTACCGCGCTCGCCAGCGCCGGCTCGGCCAGCGCATGGGTATCGATGCCGATGAACAGCGGACCGGTCAGTCCCGTCTCGCGGCGGTGATCGCAGATCGCCTGCGTCGTTGCCAGGATATGATTTTCATTGAACGAGTTCTTCAACGACGTCCCGCGATGGCCCGAGGTGCCGAACGCAACGCGCTGGGTGGGATCGGACGGATCCGGCTTCGACGCAAAATAGGCCGTTATCAACCGCGGTACGTTGACGAGGGAGGCGGAATCGACCGGTTTGCCGGCAGCAGGATTGGGGGCAGTCACATGACCTCACGGAATGGTGGTTTCGCCGGATTATAGATGCAAGCGTTGGCTTGGGCAAAATCGGGCGTCACGTCTGCGACGCAAGCCGATGCCACCTTGAGTAAACGCCGCGCTGCCGGGGCGGTTTCCTGACGCCTTGCGCAAATCGTGCAAGCCAATACGCGCATTGGGAGCTCCTTCGGGACAACCGATCTGAAGAACGCCGTGAAGCAAGCGACACACCAAGGCCGCGCCTGATTTTAACGACGCAATTTGTATCCGGCGGCATCGCGGTCCCAGGTGTCCGGAGTCTTCCCAGCCTCGCGCAGCGCGACCTTGCGTATCTTGCCGTTCTCGGTCAACGGCATCTCGGTGACGATCCGGACAAAGCGCGGAATCGCGAAATAGGCCATCTTGCCCTCGCAATGACTGATGATCTCGACAGGATCAAGCGTCTGGCCGGATTCGAGCTGGACCGCCGCCGCAACCTCGTCCTCGCCGAGCTCGGACGGCAGCGGATAGATCGCGCAGGCAGCGATCGCCGGATGCTTCAGCAACACCTGCTCCACCTCCCAGGACGAAACATTCTCGCCGCGCCGGCGGATCGAATCTTTCATTCGGTCGACGAAGCGATAGTGGCCTTCCGCATCGCGCACGACCCGGTCGCCGGTGTGAAACCACCGATTCCGCCAGGCTTCGGCCGTCTTGTCGGGCATTGCGAAATATCCCGTCGCAAACGCGAGCGGTTCGCGCGCGCGTAACAACAGCTCGCCGGCTTCACCGTCAGGCAGGGGTTCGTCCTCGGAGCTGACGATACAAGCCTCCACGCCTTCGACGAGATAGCCCATGGTGCCGGGGCGATCGGATGGGATCGTGCCCGCGAACACGAAATTCGTCTCGGTCGAACCGTAACCGTCGAGCAGCGGCACGCCAAAACGCTCGAGGAACGGACCGTGAAATTGGCCGGGCACGCCGCCACCGAGCGCTACACGCACGAAATGCGCGGTGTCGTTCGCTGACGAGGGCTGTGCCAGCAACATCACGGCCATCGCGCCAAGGAGATAACCGACCGTTGCCTGATGTCGCCGCGCCGCGGCCCAGAAACCGGAGGCGGAGAATTTCGGCTCGAGCACGTAGGTGCAGCCGTTGAGGAGCGCTTGATAGAACGCGTTCAGCGCGTTGGTGTGGAACAGCGGCAGCGTCGTGAACAGGACGTCGCCTTCGCGAATGTCGAGCGCACGCGCCGAATAGACGCCCCACCAGAACATCTGCGCCTGCGGGCAGCAAACGCCCTTGGAAGGACCTGTGGTGCCCGACGTGTAGAGGATCGCGACCGTGTCGCTTGGCTGCACTGGCGCGGGCGACGCTCCTTCGCCGAGCGCCGGCAGCGGCGAGATCGATCCCGACGCGAGTGGAGATGCGACACCTTCGTCGATTGTCCAGACAGTATCCGGCGGCGCGACGTCGCTTTCCAGCGTGTCGATGGCGGGCATGAAGCACGACTCGATCACCAGCAGATTCGGCGTGGAGTTGCGCAGGATGTGGCTGAGCTGGATACCGCGCAGCGCGGTGTTGATCGGCACCGTGACGGCGCCCATCCAGGCGCAGCCGAGATAGATTTCCAGGAATTCCGGTCGATTCGAGCACATCAGCGCGACGCGGTCGCCGGCGCGAATTCCGGCCCGCATCAGGCGCGCGGCCGACGCAGCGGCGATTGCAGCCGTTTCAGCATAGCTCCATCGTGTTTCGCCAAAGACAAACAGGGTGCGGTCACGGTACCGCGCGGCTTGCCGTGTCAAAATGGTCGAGAGAATTCGATCCGCCGGCGGAAAACGCTCAGCCGCCTGCGGCCAGATCGACCCACCCCGCCGCTGCCCGGCCGCGCCACTATCACCTGCCTGCATACGCACCTCCAAGGCCCAACTCCAAGGCCACTTCCAAGACCACTTCCAAGCTTCGCCGGGCTGGTCTGCGATAGATCGCTATTGGCCAGCAATATAGTTTAGGCTTAAAGTATTCGACGAAGACCGCTGCAGCAAGCGCTGCATGCGGACTTCCGCCTACCTGCGTCCCGCGGCAGGACATGAATGGGAGCGACGCTCGCAATGAGTCTCAACATTCCGTATCGATCGCCATCCGATGCTTTCGCCGCCACGGCTGCAAGGCGGCCGGACGCACCATTCCTGCTGGCGCCTGCGAGTGCGCAACTGCCCTACGCACCGGAAGGTTTCAAGATCGAATACGGCGCCTTTAGGTCCGAGGTCGAGCGTCTGCGTGCCGAATACGCGACCGCCGGCTACGGACGCGGGGCGCGGGTCGCCTTGCTGCTCGAAAATCGTCCGGTCTTCTTTCTCCATTGGCTCGCGCTCAATGCGCTCGGGGTTTCGATCGTTCCGATCAACCCCGACGTCCGCTCCGATGAACTGTCCTTCCAGCTTGAGCTGTCGGAGGCCGACCTGCTCGTGGCGACGCTCGATCGCATCCATGTGACTAAAGATGCGGTGCTCGGCCGCGCCCGCCTGATCGATACCGATAGCCGCATTCCACCGTGCCAGACGAACGTCAGCGCGCAAAGTCCCGAGTACAATGATGAATGCGCGCTGCTGTTCACCTCAGGCAGCACCGGCAAGCCAAAGGGCTGCATGCTCTCGAACCGCTATTTTCTGCAGGTCGCCGACTGGTACCTCGCGCAAGGCGGCGTGGCAGAGCTAAGGCCGGACCGCGAGATCAACCTGACGCCGTTGCCGATGTTTCACATGAACGCGCTCGGCTGCAGCGCCGTCGGCATGATGGTGCTCGGCGGCGCTGTGGTGCCGCTCGACCGCTTCCACGCCACTCGCTGGTGGCAGTGCGTGGCCGATAGCGGCGCCACCGTCGTGCATTGTCTGGGCGTCATCCCGGCCATCCTGCTGCAATTGCCTGTAACTGAAGTGGAACGGCAGCATCGCGTGCGCTTCGCCTTCGCGCCCGGCGTCGATGTCCGCCACCGCGCCACCTTCGAGGAGCGCTACCGCATCCCGATCGTCGAGGCCTGGGCCATGACCGAGACCGGGGGTGCGGCGGCGACGACCACCGCCCGTGAGCCCGCGGGGTTTGGCGCGCGCTGCGTCGGCCGGCCATCATCAGATATGACGTACCGCCTCGTTGACGATCAGGGTTCCGATGTCGCGCCTGGAAAGCCTGGCGAATTGCTGGTCCGCGCAAAGGGCGACGATGCCCGGGCTGGCTTCTTCAGCGGATACCTGAAAGACGAGGAAGCCACCGAAGCGGCGTGGCAGGACGGCTGGTTCCACACCGGCGATCTGGTTTTCGCCGACGAGGACGGGCTTCTGTATTTCTTCGATCGCAAGAAGACCATCGTGCGGCGCAGCGGCGAGAACATCGGCGTGCTCGAGGTCGAAAGCGCGCTTTACATGGACACGCGCATCGGCGGCTGCGCGGTGACGCCCGTTCCTGACGACATCCGCGGCGAAGAGGTTTTTGCTTTCATCGTACCAAACGCGGAGATCGACGATGCAGCCGCGCTGGCGGCTTCGATCGTCAAAACCTGCGCCGAGCGCCTTGCCTATCACAAGGTGCCCGGCTACGTCGCCATCGTCGACGAGTTGCCGCTGTCGTCAACGCGCAAGCTCGCCCGGGGCGAGATCAAGACGTTGGCGGCTGCCGCCGTCAGCGCCAATCGCGCGATCGACACGCGCGCGCTGAAGGCGAAGCTACGACACGCCTGAGCCGCGGGTGCCGGCCCGGCAACTACGGCAGCAGCTTGTATTTCCCGTTTTCGATCTGGACCAGTATCCGCGCGCGGCTATCGACGCCGTGGCGGTCGGCCGGCGTATAGGTATAGATGCCGTGCGCACCGACGACATCCTTGGTCGTGAACAGGGCTTCGCGTAACGCGTTACGGAACGCCGGCGTTCCGGGCGTCGCGCCGGTCGCCTTGGCACGTTTGGCGGCATCCATGAACACCAGCCAGCCATCGAAGGCATAGGGCGAAAAAGCATCGGCCGGCGCCTCGCCATTGGCCTTCTCATAGGCCGCGCGGAATGCGAGCGCGACCTTGCGGATAGGATTGCTCTCGGGAAGCTGTTCGCCTGCCGTGACCGGCCCGGTCGGGCAGATGATGCCCTCGGCCGATTTGCCGGCAAGCCGCAGAAAATCCGCGCTGATCATGCCGTGATTGCCGTAGAGCGGCCCCTTGTAACCGCGCTCGGATAGCGCGATCACGGGCAGCGCGCCGGGCGTTCCAGTGCCGCCCAGCATGATCGCGTCGGGACGCAGGGAAACCGCACGCAGCACCTGCGCAGTGACCGAGTTGTCGGAGCGCGCATAGCGTTCGTTGGCGATCACCTTGATGTCGGCCTTCTCGGCGCTTTGCAGCAGCGAATTATACATCAGGTCGCCAAAGGCGTCGGAGAAGCCGATGAAGGCCACGCTCTTCACGTTGCGGCTCTTCATGTGATCGACGATGCCCTGGACGAGCAGCGGCGTCGGCTGAGGGGTTTGCACCACCCACGGCCCGCCCTCTCCGGCCGACACTGGCGCGATCGGCGAGACCGCTATCATCGGCACTTTCATCTCGATCGCGGCGGTCGCCATCGCCAGCGTCTGCGGCGCGCCTGACGTGCCGATCAGGAAATCAACCTTTTCCTGCTCGACCAGCTTACGCGCGTTGCGCGTCGACGCGGCCGGATCCGAGCCGTCATCGAGCTGGATGACGCGAACTTTTTCACCATCGATCTCGCCGACATAGGCCTGGCCCGCGGCCAATCCCTTGGCGTTCGGCACGCCGATCGAGGACACCGGTCCGCTCAGGCCGGTAACAAAACCGACGAGGATTTCGGCATGCGCCGGTGCCACGGCGGCGAGCAAGAGCGCAGCGCCGATCAACAAAGTCTTTTTCTTGTTCATGATGTCACTCGATGTCGACGAAAAGGTTCAGCCCTGCCCAGGTACCAACGCAAGCACGCGCAACGGACTGCCGGAGCCATTCTGGATTTTGAGCGGCGCAGCCACGATCACCGCGCCGGTTGGCGGAAGCTGATCGAGATTGCACAGGCACTGCAGGCCGTAACGCCCGCCGCCGTGAAGGAAATGATGCGCCGGATAGGGCGGATCGAGATGCCCGGCCTGGCCGGCATCCGTCCCGATCGTCTCGGTGCCAAAGCCGATGACGCCGCGCTCCTCGACGAGCCAGCGCATCACGGCGGCGTTCGGTCCGGGCGTGTGGGCGCCGTCGTCCTTCAGATTGGCGTAGTCGCGCCAGCCTTTCTTCGACCAGTCGGTGCGCAGCAGCACCCAGTGCCGCTCCGGAATCCGCCCGTGGCTTTTTTCCCAGGCTTCCACGACCGGTATCGTCAAAAGGAAATCCGCATCCTTTGCGGCCTGCGCCGAGCAATCGATCACGCAGGCCGGCGCGATCATGTCGCGCACCGGCAGCGTGTCGACTGCGTTGTTCGGCAGATCCTTGCCGGTGAACCAGTGAACTGGCGCATCGAAATGCGTGCCGGTGTGCTCGCCGAAGCTGAGATTGTTCCAGTACCACGCAGGACCATTCGCGTCGTAGCGCGAAATCTGCTGGATGCGGACCGGCGCGGCCTGACCAAATTCCGGCGGCAGCACGATGACCGGAAAATCGGGACTGAGGGTGAAAGTCAGATCGACGACACGCACCGCGCCGGATGCAACCGCGCCGGCAAACTGCATGAGACTGTTGCTTCCCATTGCGCTTCTCCCGTCCTCACAAGCCGCCTACGCCCCCAGCTCTCGCTCGACCGCCTTGGGGTTGGCGGCCAGGCGCTGGCGAACGTCTTCGGCGACATCGCCCACGAACACATCTTCAAGCCCGCGCTTGAGCGCCGACACGATCGCGGTCGCGACCGCGCGGGGCGCGACCTTCGGTGGCGGCACTGTCTGGAACCACTCGATATCGAGCGGACCCGTGAACACGTTCACCACCTTGACGCCGCCGGGCCGAAGCTCCGCCCGCAGGCAGTGCGACAGCGACAGACAGGCGGCCTGCGACGCAGAGTAGGCGCCAAACACCGGCCAGTTTGCCAGCGCATAGACCGACAGGATATTGACCCAGGCCGCAGCGCTGTTGACGCCATCCGAGCCGCGCATCCGCATCGCCGGTCCGAACGCCTGCGCCAGATGCACGAATCCGAGATAGCTCTGGTCGATCTCGTCGCGCACGACGCTGGTGCCTTGACGATCGAGCAGCCCGCCGGCACGGACGTGCTCGGTGGTGTTGACGAGAATATCGACCTTGCCGCCAATATCGGCCGCCAGATCTGCGACCGACTTCTCGTCGCCGATATCGAGCGGCACGATCTCGACGCCCTCCATAGCGCGCAACGCCTCCTCGCCGCGGAACGGCTTCCACGGCTCGGCGACGCCGACGAACACGATCGACGCGCCGGCTGTCTTCAGCGCAGCCACCGCTTCCTGACCGACGATGCTGCGCCCGTTGGTCACCAGAACGCGCCGGAATTTTGGATCGGCGGTCATCTCACGCCACTGCCTGTCGTCCGTCATGTTGGGGGTCTCACGTTCGGGGTGCGCGAAGGCCACGGCCTGCCCGCTCTTGTCCAGTTGGAACGACATCACGACCGGCCCGCCCTCTTCGCAATCGGCGTGCAGGTGCGTCACGAGGGTTGGCCCGCACTCCATCGCAACCAGGCCGATGCGCCATGGCGCGCGCTCGCGGAAATGCACGTCCGCCGGGACATGCAGCGTCGTTTCGGACAAAAGCGTCCCTCGCCGCGACGCGTCCGTGAAGGCGAGATCGGCGGAAAGGCATGCAGGGCATGCATCGCGCGCCGGATAACAGAACGTTCCGCAGGCGCCGCAGCGCTGCAGCATGAAGCGGCCCTCGGCGGCGGCCCGCGTAAAGCCGTGCGAGGCGCGGCTGCGTGCGCGTGGCGGCGACGTCGGCAGCCGCGTCCGCTGCAAAGGGTTTTTCCGGCGCGGTTTGACGATCGGCTCGATCATGCGCCTGGCCCCGCAAGGATCGCGGCACCCGAAGCGAGGCCGCGATCATAGTTGATCATTCCAAAACCCGAAGCCAACCCGACGCGTGCATCCCTAACCTGCGTCGGACCGGCCTGCCCGAGAACCTGGCGCAGCGCCTCGACCACGCCGAGATAGGCGCCGCCCGCGCCGGCCTGTCCGACCGAGAGCTGACCGCCGGACGTGTTGTGCGGGAAGCTGCCGTCGATCGTGAGATCGTGCTGCCGAACGAAGTCCGGTCCCTCCCCCTTCCGGCAGAAGCCGAGGTCCTCGAACTGCATCATCGAGATCACCGGATAATCGTCGTAGGTCTCGACAAAGTCGAGATCGTCAGGCTTGACGCCTGCCATTGCGTAGAGTTCATCGACATCAACGGCCCATCCGCCGCGCACCTGAACGGGGTCGTCGCCGAACGCATTGTGGCGCTCGATCGTGGCGAGAATTTTGGCGGCGGGCAGGTTCAGGGACGCGGCGACATCTTCGCCCATCACCAGGAAGGCCTCCGCGCCCGCGCACGGCATCACGCAGTCGAACAAATGGATCGGATCGGCGATCGGCCGCGCCGACATGTATTGCTCGATGGTCAGCGGCGCTTTCATCAAAGCGTTGGGGTTGCGGAGCGCATTGCTGCGCTGGGCGACGGCGATCTTGCCAAAATCCTCGCGCTTGGCGCCGAACGTTCGCATGTAGTTGCGCGCGATCAGTGCAAAGCTCGCATTGGCGCCACCGGCGCCATAGGGATAGACGGCATCCTGGTTGAAGCGCGAGAAGTTTTCCAGTGTGTAGCGGAAGGAATCGACGTGGTTGGTATCTCCAGCCACGCAGGCCACGATGCGGGCGTCGCCCGCCTGCACCGCCCGCGCCGCGCGGCGCAGCGCGGCTATTGCGCTCGCGCCCCCGAGCGGAATGGTGTCGATCCATCGCACGCAGAGGCCGAAATGCTGGGTGAGCCCGATCCCGCTGTCCAGCCCCGCCGTGAAACTCGAAACACAGAAGCCGTCGATGTCGCGCGGCGTGATTCCGGCGCCATCGACCAGCGCCTTCAGCGCGCGGCCGATCCACCACTGCGCGCTCTCGATCGAGTAGCGCACGTATGGGATCGTCACTGGAACTGCCATCACGACCCGATCGTAAGGTGTTCGGATGGAGCTCTGCATCGGACCGCCGGATTCCTGTGAGCCGTTCAGAGTACCGTCAATTTGACGTCGACGCTCGCCGCCTTGCCGTCGCGCCCGCCGGTCGCCGTCACCTCGGCTTCATACAAGATCTTGTCGGGCTGCAGCATGTCTTGTCCTCAAGCGCCATTCGGTTTGTCGGGCGTGCGCGCCACAGTGGTGCGGAAATCCCGGCGGGCACGGTCATTGGCCAGCGCAAAACTCGGCCCGCGGCTCGGCTCGGTGCCATTGAGACGCTGCAACTGCACCCACATCTCGGCGCTCTTCAGCGCGACCGCTGCGCAGTTCACCACGGGCGCATAGCCGATCTTGAAGCCACGCTCGCTCGCAATCAGGAGACCGGGCAGCACGCCGGCCGGAATGATGACATCGGCGCCGCGATCGACCAGCGGCTGCGCGCAGGCTGCGAAGTCGCTCAGCATGCGTGCCTTCGCCGCCGCATCGCCCGAAAACGCGGCGCTGAAATCTTCCGGACGACAGCCCATGCCGGTGACATGCACCACGCGGCCGGAAAGCCCGTAACGATCGGCCTGCTCATAATGCCAAACTTCGAAAGCTGAATCGAGCGTGACAAGGCCGAGCCGACGGCCAAGCTGCGAGGCCGCGAGCAGCGTGGCTTCGCCGGCGCCGACCACCGGGATCGTCAGCGCCGAACGCAGTTCGTACAATCCCGGATCCTGGAAGTGGCCCATGACGTAGGCGTCGAAGCCGTTTTCCTGCGCTGCGAGTCCGTTGTCGACCGCCTGGATCGCGCAACGGAATTCGCTGAGGCGGCCGAAGTCGCGATCGGCAGGCGTGATGCCCTCGACGTGGATGCTGGTGCCGGGTGCCGCGATCTCGTTCAGATAGGTCGCAAGCCGCGCCATGTAGGGCGCGCTCGTAGCCCGGTCGACGAAGCTCTGCCAGAAGATGCGCACAGCGGATATCCCGTTCACAGGCGACGCGCGCCGATCGACCCCTCAAAGCACGCAGTCTGAGAGGACTGACGATATGCGCAAGGCCATCGATGTGAAGGCACGCGATAGCTTAGCGCGCCATTCCATCGACTGAAATATTTCAACCACAAAATAATTTTCGCGTCAATTGAACGGCTTTCCGACGATATCTGCGCGCGACGAGATCGAGTTGCCGAAAGGACAGGCAGAGAGCGCCTCACGCTTTTGCATAGGCGAATTCAGTTTTTGCGCTTGCACGCGCCGCCGCAAACTTTTCCGCGAAGCCACGAAGCTGGCGTATTGACGTTCGGCCGATAAATACTTTAGGCTTTAAACAATTGACGGGCATCCACGCCTGTGCGGGCATGCGTCGCATTGGTCGTTGCGTTGATAAAGGTCATCAATCGTGGCTGAGATTATCGACCTCGAAACAGCAGGTGTTGCAGACGGGTTCGCATCCGCCGCGGTTGGATCCGGCGCTTCAGGTGCCGTTCCCGCCCTTGGCCACCTCGGCGGCGACGAAGTCGCGGACCAAGCCGGCGAAGGTCTCGGGCATCTGATCGGGAAGCGGCACCATGCCTCCTGAGAGCTCGCGCAAGATACTACCCTCGATAGCTCCGGCAACTCTTGGAGCCACGGGATGAACGTGCGGATCGGCTGTCGGAGCAATGACCAGCGTGGGACACTGGATGCTTCCCAGACGATCCTCCATCCGATAGCGATTCACCACCCGATGGCCTTCCGCCGCCATCTCGCCAGCCCGCAACGCATCGACCATAAAGCGCTGCAGCAAATCGATATCATCAGCGGGATAGAACGGCTGCCGGCGCGCCCAGAGCTCGGTGAGATGGGAGCCGTCGGTACGCGCCTCGACCTGGTCGATCACACGCATGCCGTCATGCCTGGCCCGGCGCGCCGCATCGACGAAAGGACAGGCCGAGAGCACCAGTGCGCTCACCCGCGCAGGCGCCGAGGCGGCCATTTCGACCGCAATCACCGCGCCGGTGTGATGACCGACGATCGCGGCCCGCGGCTCTTCCAGCGCATCGAGCAGCGCGAACGCCCCTTCGGCCCACAGTTCAATCGAAGGATCAGCGGCAGGCCACTCGGAATCTCCGAAGCCGAGCGTATCCATTGCGATCGCGCGGAAATCGCGGCCGAGCAGCGGCAGCACATCACGGTATTCGTCCCACGAGCGTGGCGTCTGGTGCAGCAGGAGAACGGGAAACCCGGTTCCGGCCGTCGCGACATGGATGCGGCCAAAACGCGTCGTGACGAAGCGGCGCTCGAGATTGGAACCGGCTTTGCTGACGCTCATTTCATAACTCCCATCCGGAGGCGGGGACCGGACCCGCGCCGGGTTTCGGCGACAATCACGGCATCGATCGTGCTGGTCCGACCCGATCCATGCTGACATCTCGCTCAGGTCGCGGCTGTTTTCAACCAAGGGGAATGCAATGCGCAAGATGTTGAGTTTGACTGCCCTCATCGGCGGCCTCGTTGCGGCATCGACCGCACAGGCCGACATCACGATTGGCTTCGTGACGTCGCTCAGCGGGCCCGGCTCCTCGATCGGCATCCCATATGGACGCGGCATCCAGGCTGCGATGGAGTACAAGAACGAGGTCAACGGCGAGAAGATCAAGCTGATCCAGCTCGATGACGGCTCCGATCCCTCCGCCGCAACCCGAAATGCGCGCAAGCTGATCGAGGAAGAGAAGGTCGACCTCCTGATCGGCACCGCAACCGCTCCATCGACCATCGCCATGATGGCAGTTGCGACCGAACTGAAAGTGCCGATGATCGCCGTCTCTCCGGTGATCGGACAACCGAATCCGGCGGACCAATGGGGCATTTCCGTTCCGCAACCCGCTTCGCTGCTGGTCAAGGTCGTCGCCGATCGCATGAAGCGCGACGCGATGAAGAACATCGGCTATATCGGCTTTTCCGATGCCTGGGGCGATCTCGTCTACAACGGCGCCAAGGCGGTCGAAACCGAGGACGGCATCAAGGTGCTGACCAACGAGCGCTATGCGCGCGTCGATACGTCGGTCACCGGCCAGATCCTTAAGGTTCTTGCCGTCCGTCCGGATGCCGTTCTGATCGGCGGATCGGGCACGCGGGGCGCGCTGCCGCTGCTCGCGCTCGGCGAACGTGGCTTCAAGGGCAAGACCTACGGCACGGTCGCGCTGGTCAATCCCGATTTCGTGCGCGTCGGCGGCAAGGCCGCGGAAGGCATTCAGGTCTCGGCCGGTCCGGTCATCGTGGCCGAGCAGCTTCCGGACAGCCATTTCGCCAAGAAGCTCGCGCTCGAATTCCGCGCCGCCTACCAGAAGGCCAACAATCTCGCGAGCACGGACGGCTTCTCGGCCTATTCCTTCGACGGCTGGATGATCTTCACGTCAGCCGCGGCGCGCGCGCTGAAGACCGCTAAACCCGGCACCATCGAATTCCGCAAGGCCCTGCGCGACGAGATCCTCAACACCAAGGAGCTCTCGGGCGTGCACGCGGTCTACAACTTCAAACCCGGTGCCTATCACGGCGTGGACGAGCGCGCGCTGGTGATCGTTCGCCTGGTCAATGGCGCCTGGACCTACCAGCCCTGAGCGATGCCGAGGCGTAACACGGAAGGACGACTGAGGGCATGACGGCAGACATCGCAGCGATCCTTGCGATCGACGGAATAGCCACCGGGGCGGTCTACGCCCTGGTGGCGATCGGCACCGTGCTGATCTTCACCGTTACGCGGGTGATCTTCATTCCGTTCGGCGACATCGCAGCCTTCACGGCGCTGACGCTGGCGGCGCTGGATGCCAAGCAGCTTCCCGGAACAGTCGGATTGGTTGTCGTGTTGGCGTGCATGGCCTGCGCGATGGAAGTCGTCTCGCTGGCGCGGTCCGGCGAGCTTCGCGCGGTGCCGAAGGCCGTCCTGTTCTATCTCGTCCTGCCCCTGATCGTCGTCGGGACCGTCTGGCTGACGATGCGCTTCACCCCGCCTATGCCGGTCAGGATCGTGCTGGCGCTGCTCTTGATCATGCCGATCTCGCCGCTACTGGACCGGATCGTGTTTCGCCCAATCGCGGATGCCTCTGTTCTCCTCTTGCTGACCGTCTCGGTCGCGCTCCACTTCGCGCTGGTCGGACTTGGCTTGCTGTTCTTCGGCCCCGAAGGCGTCCGGACCGAGCCGCTGACGTCGATGGCGATGGAGATCGCCGGGGTGCACGTCTCCGGACAGACGGTGCTGATCCTGGCCGCCGCGCTGGTGTTCAGCGGCCTGCTGTTTCTGTTCTTCGACTTCACGCTGATCGGCAAGGCGCTGCGCGCGACCGCCCTGAATCGGACCGGCGCCCGGCTGATGGGTATCAGGCCGTCGCGCGCCGGGACCATCGCTTACCTGCTGGGATCACTGATGGCGGGCGTCTCCGGCATCCTCATCGCGCCGGTGAACACGATCTTCTATGACTCCGGATTTCTGCTCGGCCTGAAAGCCTTTGTCGGCGCCATCGTGGGCGGCATGACGAGCTACCCGGGGGCTGCGCTCGGCGCGTTCGGCGTCGGCCTTCTCGAAAGCTTCGCCTCGTTCCAGAGCAGCACCCTGAAGGACGTCATCGTCTTCTCGCTACTGATTCCCGTGCTGCTCTGGCGCTCGCTCGCCTCGCAACATTCCGAAGAGGAAGTCGAGGAATGACGCCGCAGCAGATTCGTCTCATCATTGCCGCGGCGATCGCCTGCCTCGTGGCGGCACCCTTTGTGCTCAATCCGTTCAGCATCACCTTGCTGAACTATATCGGCATCTACTCGCTTGCGGCCATCGGCTTGGCGCTATTGACCGGCGTCGGCGGCATCGTCTCGTTCGGCCAGGCCGCTTTCGTTGGCGTCGCCGCTTATGCGACAGCGTGGGTCACAGCGCTGAACGGCTATTCGCCCTGGCTCGGACTGGTGCTGGCCGTCATTCTGACCTGCAGCATCGCGGCAATCCTGGGCTTCGTGACGCTGCGCCTGGGCGGCCACTTCCTGTCGCTGAGCACGGTCGCGTGGGGACTGGCAATCGCGTTCCTGTTCGGCAACATCCAGGGGCTCGGCCAACATAATGGCATCTCGGGCATTCCGCCGATCTCGATCGGCCCGTTCGCGCTGGTGGAGAGTCGGCAGATCTATTTCTTGATCTGGGCGATCGTCGTCGCAGTCCTCCTCCTCTGCTACAACCTTCTCGACTCCCGCATCGGCCGCGCGATGCGCGCGCTGCGCGGCGGCAATACCTTGGTCGAAAGCCTCGGCATCAGCGCCTTCCAGATCAAACTGGTGACGTTCGTGATCGCCGCATTCCTCGGCGCGCTGTCGGGCTGGCTTTATGCCCATCTCGGCCGTTTCGTCAGCCCCGGGCCATTCGAGGCCGGCATGGGCATCGAATATCTGATGATGGCGATGGTCGGTGGCGCCGGCAGCATTTTGGGCGGCGTGGTTGGTGCTGCGATCGTCACGCTGCTGAAGAACACCGTGCAGGATTATCTGCCGCTGATTGCGAAGGGCGCCTCCGGCCAGCTCGAGATCGTGGCGTTCTCGGCACTGTTCATTCTGTTCCTGCAGCGGGCCCGGCAAGGCATCGTTCCGTTTCTGTTAGGTTTCCTCCCGGACCTCAAGCAGTCCCGTCCGCAACCGGCTAACCCGCTGCCGCGCCGCGAGCAGCCGGCACCCGGCACGCTTCTTCTTAAGGTGAGCGGCGCGCAGCGGCGGTTTGGCGGCCTCGTCGCCGTCAACAATGTCAGCTTCGAAGTGAGGTCCGGCGAGATCCTCGGGCTGATCGGGCCGAATGGCGCCGGCAAAACCACGATGTTCAACCTGCTCACGGGGGCGCTGCGCGCGAACAGCGGCGAGATCGCTTTCGCGGGACACTCCATCACCCACGACCAGCAATTCCACATCGCTCGCTCCGGCATCTCCCGCACCTTCCAGCATGTCAAGCTGCGCCCGCGCATGACGCTGCTCGACAACGTGCTGCTCGGCACCTATTCGCGCACCAGGACCGGCCTGCTCGCCGGCGCGCTCCGCCTGAATCAGGCGGAAGAGGCCAGTGCACGCTACGAGGCGTTGCAGCAGCTCGAGCGGGTCGGGCTCGGCGACAAGCCGTTCGAGCTCGCGGGCAACCTGCCGCTCGGCAATCAGCGCGTGCTCGAGATCGCCCGCGCGCTCGCAGCCGACCCGACACTGCTCGTTCTCGACGAGCCCGCGGCCGGTCTGCGCCGCCAGGAAAAGCTAAAATTGGCCGAACTGCTGCGGTCGCTTCGCGCCGACCATCTGACGATCCTCCTCGTCGAGCACGACATGGAGTTCGTGATGTCGCTGGTCGACCGCATCGTCGTGCTCGATTTCGGCTCAAAACTCTGCGAAGGCGAACCGGCGGCAATACGCAACGACGCCCGCGTCCAGGAAGCCTATCTTGGAGGTGTCGCGTGACACAGATGTTCTCGATCGAGAATGTGTCGGTCACCTACGGCAAGGTGGAGGCGGTGCGGAACGTCTCGCTTTCGGTCGAGCAAGGGCAGATCGTGACCGTGATCGGGCCGAACGGCGCCGGCAAGACGACGCTGCTAATGGCCGCCATCGGTCTGCTGAAGTCCACCGGACGAATGGTCTTTCAAGGCAATGATCTTGCGCGGATCGATGTCGAAGGACGTGTCGAACGTGGTCTCTGCCTCGTGCCCGAGAAGCGCGAGCTGTTCGCCGATATGTCGGTCGCCGACAATCTGTTGCTCGGCACCTACAGCCTGCGCGATCGCTCGACGACGCGCAAAAGCCTCGACGATGTGTTCGACCGCTTTCCGCGGCTGAAGGAGCGCAGCAAGCAAGCCGCCGGCACGCTGTCGGGCGGCGAGCGGCAAATGCTGGCGCTCGGCCGTGCGCTGATGGCGAAGCCGAAGCTCCTGGTGCTCGACGAACCCAGTCTCGGCCTTGCGCCGCTCATCGTCCGTGAAATCTTCCGCACCATCGCCTCGCTGCGGAGCCTCGGCGTGTCGGTCCTGCTCGTCGAGCAGAACGCCCGCGCAGCGCTGGAGACCGCGGATTACGGCTATGTGCTGGAAACCGGCGAGATCATCCAATCGGGGCCGGCGGACGCCCTGATCCACGATCCGAAGCTGATCGCGGCCTATCTCGGCGGGCATTAGAGCAACTAAGAGCGGGACCAAAAATTGCGAAAACAACCCCATGCAAAGTAGAAATGGGGCCTCGCATCATCTGAGCACACTAGATCTAGCTAGCTAGGGCAGCGCTCGCGTTACGCGACGGGTTCGCGCGCAAGCCCCATCGCCCGCAGCGCCGAGGCAAAAGCGGCTAGGCGCTGCTCGCGATAGGCGTCTTGATCAATGCCTTCGTAGTTCATGAATCCCTGTCCGGTCTTCATGCCGATGCGGCCCTCGCGCATATTGGCGGCAATGATCGGCGGCGCGGCGTAGCGGCTGTCGCCGAGCGCCTCGACCAGATAGCGGCTGGCATGATGCAGGATGTCGCCGCCGCCCCAGTCGATGAACTCGAGCAGGCCGAGCACCGCGAAGCGGAATCCGAAGCCATAGATCACGGCCTTGTCGATATCTTCCGCGGAGGCGACACCCTCCTCGACCATCCGGGCGGCTTCGTTCATCGCCAGCGCCTGGATTCGGGGAACGATGAAGCCCGGCCGTGCCGCGCAGACGACCGGCACCTTCCCGATGCCTTCGAGCAGCGTCTTCATCCGCGCTGTCGTCTCCGGCGCGGTGAGCCGACCGGGAGACAGTTCGATCAGCGGCACGAGGTAGGCGGGATTGAGCCAGTGCGCATTGAGGAAGCGGCCGGGATGTTCGATCGATCCGGCGAGGTCGTCGACCAGGATCGTCGAGGTGGTCGAGGCGATGATCAGGCCTTCGCCCGCCAGCCGCGAGGCCTCGGCCAGCGCCGCCTGCTTTAAGCTGAGGATCTCCGGCATTCCCTCGAAGATGACATCGCAGCGCGGCAACGCCGTGGCCGCCTCGTCCCGGGACACGACCGTGATCCGCTCGGCAATTGTGGGCACAAGTTCCGGCGGGAGAAGGCCGATGCGCGAGAGGATCTCGAGCGTTGAGCGAATTTCCACTTTAGCTTCGGCCGCCAACGCCTCGAAGGCCGACGCCTCCCGTTCCTTGAAATCGATGACGACAACCTGATGACCGGCGAAAGCGAACACGACGGCAATGCCGCGGCCCATTCGTCCAGCGCCGAGGCATCCGATCACCGGTTTCATCGGAAACCCTCCGCTAGAAGATTTTGCAACGCGGCCCGGTCGAGATCGCCGAGGCCGAGCGAGGACAAGCTCCGGCCCGTCACCGCGAAATCCTCGCCGGTGATGGCGGAGCCGATCGCGAGGAACGCCTTCACGAGCGGGGTGTGCACGCCAGCAAGACCGGCCACCGATGCGAGGAACGACAGGCCGAGACGCAAATCCTCTAGCATGTAGCGGTGCTCGACAAGAATGAGGCGTTCGGACCAATCGCCGGAATCGGTGAGTTGCTCGTGCGCGTCGCGCGCATACATCCAGGGCTCACCATCCCGCGAATAGTGATCGGCCAGGGGAAAATGCGGCTTTCCATAGCCGAGCGCTTCGCGAACGGCGATGCGCTCAGCATCGAGGGCGTCCGTGACACGGCGTATGGCCGGCTGCGTTCCTTCCTTATGAATATCCCATTTGTCGAAATGCTCGATCGGACCGGCGTTCATGGTGATCAGCGGCGGATGAATGATCGGACCGGCATTCATCAGCGCCGCCGAGAGCGCATCGCCGCATGGCTCGATGGCATTCGGAAACGCGCGCTCGATCACATCAAGCGCGTGCGGGGCAAGGCGCTGCGGAAACACACCGGTTGGCAATCGAGCGCCCCTGCCCGAGATGCGGACCGCATGAGGGCCCTGCTTGCGCGCCAACCACGGCAGGGTCCCGGTCTCCGCCGTTGCAATCTCCGCGCGGTTGCCCGCGTCCCGCGCGGCGCGCGCAAAGATGTAGGAGCCGAATGTGCCGGGCGGCAAATACACGACCTGGCCGTCGCGCAAATGCGGCGCGGCCAATTCGGCGATCGCGCCTTGCGCAAAAGCCGGCGCCGGACACAGGATGAGATCGGCAGCGTCGATCGCTTCCGCGATCGAAGATGTGATCGCAGCCAGCCGGACTTCACGGCGGCCTGATCGATCGATGACCGTTATCGTATCGCCCTGCGCATGGTGTGCGTCGACATCTCCGGGATTTCGCCGCCACAGCCGGATTTCGTGACCGGCCAACGCGAGGTCGCCGGCGGCCGCGAACGAACCGTTTCCTCCACCCAACACTGCGATCTTCAAGATGTCCTCCGCTTCGTCGCCTCGCGTATCGGCAATCCTGTCACGCAGGCTCCGCCTTGACGTTCTTTTCCTGCCACGTCGCCCAGGTTGGTCGATCGATCTGGAACAGGTCGGTGGAGCGCGCATACCAGCCGCTGCCATGCATGCGGGCGATCAGCCGCAGCGCCTGCGTATCGATGTGGCAGCGCTCCCTGTCTAGGATCACTGCGTCGTCGATATGGGCGCGAACGATACGACCGATCACGGCCGTTTGTCGCGGTCCTGTCACCAGCGACGTGAGCACCCGGCACTCGAATGACACCGGCGATTCCGCGATACGCGGCGGGCGCACTGCCTGCGAAGCAGCCGGGGTCAGTCTGGCCAGCACCAGTTCATCGATTTCGGGCGGCGCGTCGATACACGTGATGTTCATGGCCTCGGCGTTGCGCTCGGCGACGAGATTGACGACGAATTCCCCGGTATCGAGGATATTCGCCGCCGTGTCCTTGAATCGCTGCGAACCCGCCAGCAGTCCGATCGCGACAGTGGGCGGCTCATGCCCCATCACGTTGAAGAAGCTGAACGGCGCGGCATTGATCACGCCGCTCGCGGAGAGCGTGGTGATCCAGGCGATCGGCCGCGGCGTCACCGTGGCCGTCAATATCTTGTAGCGGTTTTGCGCTTCCAGCGTCTCCATGTTGAAGATCATGCCGGCCTCTCAGATCGCCACCACCGGATGACGCAACCGGCCGATGCCCGTTACTTCGGCTTCCACCACATCGCCCGGCCACAGCCATTCCTGCGGAGCGCGGCCGGCGCCGACGCCCTCGGGCGTGCCCGTCGCGATGATGTCTCCCGGCTCCAGAGTCATGGCGGCCGAAATGTCGGCGATCAGGAGCGGCACCTTGAACAGCATGTGACGCGTGTTGGAGCGCTGCTTCTCGACGCCGTTCACCGTGAGCCACAGATCGAGTGCATGCGGGTCGGTGATTTCATCTGCCGTGACGATGCACGGCCCGAACGGCGCGTAGGTGTCCTGCCCCTTGGAGTAGATCCACTGGCCGGCACGGCGGTTGTCGCGGGCGCTGACGTCGATCATCACGCTGTAGCCGAACACGAAGCCGAGCGCGTCAGCTTCCGACACGCGCCGTGCGGTTCGCCCCATCACGACGGCGAGTTCAACTTCCCAGTCGAGCTGCTGCGTGATCGCCTTGTTGTGATGAATGGCCTCGTCCGGTCCGATGACGCTGGTCGGTGGCTTCGAAAAGATGATCGGCTGCTTGGGCAGATCTTTTGCGGTGTCGAGCGCGCGCGAGGATTCCGCGACGTGCTCGACATAATTCAGGCCGATGCCAAAAATGTTCTTCCGGGGACGCGGTATCGGCGCGAGCAGCCTGACGTTTGCGAGCGGCAACGCAGCGCCGACTGGCCAGTTATCCCTGCCTTCGTTCAGCATCTTCTTGAGCGCCGCCAAGGCCGGCGGTCCGAGATCGATGAAGTCGAGCATCGATGAGGGAAGAGAAACCCCGGTATGCTGGCCCAATTTCTCCACGTCCACGACGAGATCGCCGACAACCGCGCCGAGACGGGCGGCAGCTTCAACGGTGCTGCGATAGGTAACAAGACGCACGATGCCCTCCTATAGCGTTTTCAAGCGAAGTGGATACCGGTTCGCGTGAAGAAAACGCGTCAAACAAAAATCGAGAGCTTCGGTTCTGATTGATCAGAACCGAAGCTCTAGGGTACGAGCGGCTGGCGGCCGCCATTGTCGCCAAAAGCCTCTTCGCGATAGAGCCCGAGCGCGTGCATGACCGGCAGGTCGTTGAAGGTGAAGAGGCAGGCGTCCTCGCTGGCGGATGCGTTCACATGCTCATGCCAGGCCCAGGACGGAACGCAGAAGATATCCCGCTCCTTCCAGTCGAAGCGCTTGCCGTCGATGATCGAATGACCGCGCCCCTTGGCGACCTGATAGATAAAGCTGCCGGTGTGACGATGCGCGCGCGTGCTTTCGCCCGGCCGCAGCATCTGCATCGACGCGCCGATCGTCTGCATCACCGGACCGCCGGTCACCGGGTTGACGTAGTTCATGAGAACGCCGTCATAGGGCGAGCCGTCGGTCGCCTTGGCGTAACGCTCCAGCGCCTCGTAGGTCGGACCCCACTCATACTTCAGCAGCGGCGAATATCCCTTGGACCATTCGGCGCCCGCCGGGCGCAGGCCGGCATTGCCCCAGGTATGCGTCATGTCGTCGACGGGATAACCGACGCTCTGCTGCAGGTCGGGGTGGACCACATAGAAGTTGGCTTCGAGCGTGTTGACGAGGGGAATGTCGAGGCCGTCCTGCCAGATGCAGGGCGTGCCGTCGCTGGAGACGCCGTGCTCGTGCCAGGTGCCGTTCGGCGTCAGCACAAAGTCGTTGGCACCGAGCGTCATCTTGTGACCATCGACGATGGTATAGGCGCCCTCGCCTTCCATGATGAAGCGGAGCGCAGAGGCCGAATGGGCGTGGGCGGATGCGACCTCGCCCGGGTGCATCACCTGCAGGCCGGAATAGAGCCAGCCCACCGCGGCGGCGTGCTCGCGGCGTCCGGGATTGTTCAGATAGATGACGCGGCGCCCGGCCTTTTCGGGCGACACCAGTTCAACGGAACGCAGCACGTGCGCGCGGAGGTCCTCATAGCGCCACAGCACCGGAATGGAGGACGATTTGGGCTGCCACGGCTCGATCTTGTTCGCGACTGTCCAGAGTGCGCCCGCCTCCAGCCGTTCGAGCTCGTCATAGTAGGCGAGCAATTCAGGGGTGTCTTCGACATTGGCCCGCCCGGCCACATCTTCCCGGTGGTTTTCACGCGCTTTCGTTGCCATGTCGCCCTCCTGTGAGTTGGCGCCGCTTCCGGCGTCGCGTTGTCAATTCATCTAGTCGGGTATCATTGCGATCGCCTGGATTTCGACCTTGGCACGATCCTCGACCAGCCCAGATACCTGCAGCGCCGTCATGGCCGGAAAGTGCCGACCCATAACGTCGCGATAGGCCACGCCGATCTCCTTCAGGCGCGCCGAGTATTCCTTGCGATCGAGCAGGAACCAGGTCATCGACACTACATGCCCCGGCGCCGCGCCGCCGGCGCGCAAGACCGCGTCGACGTTCTTCAGGGTCTGGCCGATCTGATCCACCAGATCATCGGACTCGAACTTGCATTGCTCGTTCCAGCCGATCTGGCCAGCGACGAAGATCATCTTGCCGCGCGCGGCGATGCCGTTCGCGTACCCCCTCGGCTTGGCCCAACCGGGTGGTTGCAAGACCTCGAACATTTCATACTCCGTAGCAGGACGCGACTGAACGGCCGTTCGGCTAGACCGCCTTCAGGACGTCACGTCCGATGATGAGTTTCTGTACTTCGGTCGCGCCTTCATAGATGCGCAACGCGCGTATCTCGCGATAGAGTTGCTCAACGACTTCGCCGGAGCGCACGCCGCGGCCGCCGAACATCTGTACGGCGCGGTCGATCACCGCTTGCGCGGTTTCGGTGGCGACCATTTTGGCCATTGCCGCTTCACGGGTCGTGGAAGCTTTCTGCACGTCGCGCCGCCACGCCGCGCGGTAGGTGAGAAGCGCGCTGGCGTCGACGCCCGCGGCCATGTCGCCGAGGGCTGCCTGCGTCAATTGCTGGTCGCCCAGCACGCCACCGAACATCCTCCGTGACAGTGCATGCGCCACCGCCTCGTCGAGCGCGCGGCGGGCAAAACCCAGCGCGGCGGCCGCCACCGATGCGCGGAAGATATCGAGGGTGCGCATCGCGATCTTGAAACCTTCGCCCGGCGAACCCAACAGTCGCGCCGCCGGGATCCGGCAAGAATCAAAACGCAGCGTCGCCAGCGGATGCGGCGCCATCACATCGATACGGTCGGCGATCGAAAACCCGGGATCATCCGGCAGCACCACGAAGGCCGAGATGCCCCGCGCCCCCGATGCCTCGCCGGTTCGCGCAAACAGCGTATAGACGTCGGCAATGCCGCCGTTGGAAATCCAGGTCTTCTCGCCATCGAGGATGTAGTGGTCGCCTTCGCGGCGGGCGCTGCAGCCCATGGCAGCGACGTCGGAACCGGCCTCCTTCTCCGACAAGGCAAAGGCGGCAATCCATTCGCCACGCCGCGCCTTCGGCAGCACCAGCGCGCGCAATTCGGGCGATCCGGCAATCGCCACCGCACCGGTTCCAAGTCCCTGCATGGCAAATGCGAAATCGGCAAGCCCGCTGTGCCAGGCAAGCGTTTCGCGGGCGAGACAGATCAGCCGCGAATCGATCACCGCATCGGACCGATCGCCCGCGACCGATGCCTCCAGCAATCCGGCGGCGCCAAGCTGGCGTACCAGCGAACGGCAGGTTTCGTCGACGTCATGGCCATGCGTATCGCCAAGATCGGCTGCAAATGCGTCGAGCGCGGCGACGTATTCGCTGTGGCGGGAATCGAAAAACGGCCACGCGAGGTGTTCGCGCGACGGCCCGCGTAATGGCGAAACCGGAGTCATGTCAGTCTCCCGCAAAGGCCGGTTTTGCGCGCGCCCGCCAAGTGCAACGCGCGCCTCAATAATGTTTCATGGCTAAAATATCCTGTCAAGCGAACCGGCCGCCGATCGGAAGCCCGGCGCGTGTGCATGAAGCCTATGAAACAGGCTAGAAACTGCGCTCAAATGCGCGTGAAGCGTTTTGCGGCTTCAGAACTCGCGGGTTCGATTGACATCATTTTTGTTTGATGTCTAAAATTATATTAGGTCATCCGGAGTTCCGGGCGAGCCCTCAGGAGGCGAGCATGGCAGAACGCTCTTTCGCGCGCGAGGTGGAAGACCTGAAGCTCGGTGCCGGGCAGGAATTTCGCGGCGAAGGCATCCTCGCCATTACCAAGGCGTTGCTGGAATGCGGCGTCAGCTATGTCGCCGGTTACCAGGGCGCGCCGATCTCGCATCTGATGGACGTGTTGTCGGACGCGCAGGACATTCTTTCCGACCTCGGTGTGCATTTCGAATCCAGCGCCAGCGAGGCCACCGCCGCGGCAACGCTGGCTGCCTCCGTGATGTATCCGGTGCGTGGCGCGGTCACCTTCAAGGCGCCCGTCGGCATCAATGTCGCGTCTGACGCGCTCGCCAACCTCTCCTCGGGCGGTGTGACCGGCGGCGCGCTCATCATCATCGGCGAGGATTACGGTGAAGGCTCCTCCATCATGCAGGAGCGTTCGCATGCGTTCGCGATGAAGTCGCAGCTCTGGCTGGTCGATCCGCGGCCGAACGTGGCGTCGATCGTCAAGGCCGTGCACGATTCCTTCGAGCTGTCCGAGGCGTCGAATACACCCGTGATGCTGGAGGTGCGGATACGCGCCTGCCATGTGCATGGCCGCTTCGCTACCCGCGACAACGTCCGTCCCGCCTTTCCGCTGTCCCGCGCGCTCGAACAGCCGTCGCGCGACACCAACCGTATCGTGCTGCCGCCGGCCTCGTTCCTGCACGAGAAGGAGAAGGTCGAGCA
The DNA here is from genome assembly GCF_036924575.1 of Bradyrhizobium sp. AZCC 1577. Lineage (NCBI taxonomy): Bacteria > Pseudomonadati > Pseudomonadota > Alphaproteobacteria > Hyphomicrobiales > Nitrobacteraceae > Bradyrhizobium > Bradyrhizobium sp. AZCC 1577. Next base: position 1,774,766 of record NZ_JAZHRQ010000001.1, on the reverse strand, counting down.
TCGCTGGCCCGCCGCGGTCGAATTCATCCACGCCCGCGGCATGAACGAGACCTTCGACGGCGACATCGACGATATCGGCATCATCATGCAGGGCGGCATGTACAACGGCGTCGTCACCGCGCTGCGCGAGGCCGGGCTTGCCGATATCTGGGGCGAGACACGCGTGCCGCTCTATGTGATGAACGTGACCTACCCGATCGTCGATCGCGAGGTAATCGACTTCTGCCGGGCTAAGAAGGCAGTGCTGATGGTTGAGGAGGGACAGCCCGAGTTCATCGAGCAGGCGTTGCACAAGATTCTGCGCAACGCGGACATTCCGGCCAAGCTGCACGGCAAGGACCTGTTCCCGATGGCCGGCGAATATACGGCACAAGTCATGGGCGAAGCGATCGGCGCTTTCATCCGCCGCTGGCGCCCGGATGCCTTGTCGGATGCCGCGCGCGCACCGAACATCGACCGCACCGAGGTCGATGAGAAAATCCGCGTGCTCGCCGACGTGGTGCCGCCGCGCCCGCCTGGCTTCTGCACCGGCTGTCCGGAGCGGCCGATCTTTTCCGCAATGAAACTGGTGGAGAAGGAACTCGGACCGCATCACATCGCCGCCGATATCGGCTGTCACTTGTTCTCGATCCTGCCGCCCTTCAATATCGGAGCCACCACGATGGGGTACGGGCTAGGCCCGGCCTCGGCCTCCGCCTTCAACGTACCTGCAGGCAAGCGGTCGATCTCGATGATGGGCGACGGCGGCTTCTGGCACAACGGGTTGACCAGCGGCGTCGGCAACGCCGTCTTCAACCAGCACGACGGCGTAATCGTCGTGGTCGACAATTACTATTCCGCCGCGACCGGCGGCCAGGACATCCCGTCCTCGCGCGCCGACAACCGTTCGCGTTCGACCAAGCACCCGATCGTCGAGGCGGTGAAGGGCGTCGGCGCCAAATGGGTGCGCCAGATCGACCGCACTTACGATGTTACGCGCATGCGCGACACGCTGCGCGAGGCGCTGACAACGGAGGAGAAGGGTCCGAAGATTATCGTCGCTTCGTCGGAGTGCATGCTGAACAAGCAGCGCCGCGTGAAACCGCTGGTGGCCGCTGCCGCCAAGCGCGGCGAGCGCATCGTGCGCGAGCGCTTCGGCGTCGATGAGGACGTATGTTCCGGCGACCACGCGTGCATCCGCCTCTCCGGCTGCCCCTCGCTGTCGGTGAAGCCGACCAGCGATCCCCTCAAGGACAATCCGGTCGCCGCCGTCGACAATAGTTGCGTCGGCTGCGGCCATTGCGGCGAGGTCGCGGACGCGGCCGTCTTGTGTCCCTCATTCTACCGCGCCGACATCGTATCCAATCCGACCCCGTTCGAAACGCGGCTCGACCGCCTCTGGCAACGAATGATCGGCGCTTTGCAGCGCTGGCGCGCCGGACGCCGCGTCACGTTCGAGCAGGAGGCGGCATGAACGTCTCGGTCGCGCCCTCCCCCATCGCGCTTAGTCAGGCTCGCCCGATCACCGTTGCGGTGCTGGCGATGGGCGGCCAGGGCGGCGGCGTGCTGGTGGACTGGATCGTGGCACTGGCCGAGCGGCGCGGCTGGTTCGCGCAATCCACCTCGGTGCCCGGCGTCGCCCAGCGCACCGGTGCCACGATCTATTATATCGAGATGATCGCGCCCGACACGAGCAGGCCGGATCGTCACCCCGTGCTGTCGCTGATGCCGGCACCCGGCAAGGTCGATATCGTGATCGGCGCCGAATTGATGGAAGCTGGCCGCGCCATCCTGCGCGGGCTGGTCTCGCCTGATCGCACGCTGTTGATCGGCTCCTCCCACCGCTCATTGGCCGTGATCGAGAAGACCGCGCCCGGCGACGGCACTGCCGACGCGGCGCAGGTCTATGAGGCGGCAAACGTTGCTGCCAACCGCTTCATCGCGTTCGACATGGCCGAGATCGCCGACGCCACCGGCAGCGTGGTGTCCTCGGTGCTGTTCGGCGCGCTCGCGGGCTCCGGCGCTCTGCCCTTTGCCACCGAGGATTTTGAAGCCACGATCCGGGCCGCGGGGGTCGGTGTCGATGCCAGCCTGCGCGCCTTCGCCGCCGGCCGCGAACGGGCGGTGGCCATGGTCAAGCAGGATCCCAAGATCAAGCCTGTGGCGAAGCCGCCGCTCGCAAAGCATTTTCCGCGCCTCGACGCAATCGGCCACGCCGGCTATGACGCGCTGGTCGCGCGAGCGCGGCAGTTGCCGCCGGAGGTGCATGGCATCGTCGCCGCCGGCTTGCAGCGCGTGGTAGACTATCAGGACGTCGCATACGGCAGTGAATATCTCGACCGGCTCGAAGCGATGCCGCGCGAGGCGACCGGCCTGCTGCAGGCTTTTGCAAAGTATCTCGCGGTCGCAATGGCCTATGACGACGTGATTCGTGTGGCCGATCTGAAGACACGAGCGGGACGATTCGACCGGGTCCGCCGCGAGGTCCGCGCCGGCGACGACCAGATTGTCGCGATCACCGAGTTCTTCCATCCGCGGATCGAGGAAATGGCGGGGCTCCTGCCACCAGTTCTCGGCGAAAAAGTCGAGCGTAGCCAGTGGCTGGCCCGGCTGATCGATCGTGGACGTAAACTGCGCACGACCGCGCCGTCGTCGTTCCTGTTGCTGTACGGCGTGGCCGGACTGCGGCGCTTGCGACGGCGCACGCTGCGGCACGCGCGCGAGATGCGCCATCTCGAGGAGTGGGTGCAGCGCGTCCGAAAATTCGCCGGGACCGATCCCGCGCTTGCGACGGCCGTATGTGAGGCTCGCCGTCTCGTCGGCGGCTACTCGGACACACATTCGCGCGGTGAATCGAAGTTCGACAAGGTCATGCTTGCGTCCGAGCGCCTGGCGGGCCGGCTGGATGCCGCCGAATGGGTGCAGCGGCTGACCAAGGTGGCGCTGAAGGACGCCGATGGCGACGAACTCGACGGCGCCTTGCGCACCGTCGAGACACTGTTCGAAGGCGCCTAGGATGGATCAATTCGAAGTCGTAGTGTCGAAGGCCGAGGCGCTCACGTCGCGCATTCGCGAATTCGTGCTGACGCGCGTCAACGGTGCGCCGATGCCGGGCTGGTCCGCCGGCGCCCATATCGACATCCACCTGCCTGATGTTGGCCGTCGCTCCTATTCGCTGATCGAAACGGCGTCGCCGCGCGCGGCCGAACATCCGACCGCCTATCGCATCGCCGTGCTGCAGGAAAGCAAGAGCCACGGCGGCTCCAGCTTTATGCACGGCCTCAAGACCGGCGATCGCCTGACGATCTCGCCACCGGCGAACAATTTTCCGCTTCGAGCCGGTGCGGGAGAAGTGGCACTTGTCGCGGGCGGCATCGGCGTAACGCCGCTGCTCACGATGGCCTGCGAATTGAACGCGGCGAAGCGGCCGTTCTCGTTCTACTATGCCGGCCGCAGCCGCGGCGAACTCGCCTTTCTCGGCGACATCGAGCGGCTGGCTAGCGCCGGAGCGACCATCCACGCCGACGACGAAGCCGGTCGCTTCTTCGACCTCGAGGGCTTGATGAGCCGGCTCGCCCCCGATGTGCCGCTTTACCTCTGCGGACCGCTGCCGATGATCGAGGCAGCCATCGCGCTGGCGAAGCGGATGGACTGGCCGCAAGGGCGGCTGCATTTCGAAATTTTCACCGCGCCCGAAGAGAAGTCCGGGGACTCCGCCTTCGAGGTCGAACTCAGGAACAGCGGACGCGTCTATGAGATTCCCGCCGGCAAGACCATCCTCGACGTGCTGATCGAGGCCGGCGAAGACCCAATGCATGACTGTAAGCGCGGCGATTGCGGCATCTGCCAGACCACGGTGATCGCGGGCATTCCCGATCATCGCGACTACATCTTGAGCGACAGCGAGAAGGCCTCGAACAAGGTGATGCAGATCTGTATTTCGCGCGCGAAGACCAAGCGACTCGTGCTCGACCTGTGATGGAGAAACGCATGACCCGATATGCCGGCAATGTCGCGGCCATTCGCGACCTGGTCCGCGACCAGGAAGTTCACCGCGACGTCTATGTCAGCGAGGAAGTGTTCCAGCTCGAGATGGAGCACATGTTTCCGAATAGCTGGGTCTATGTCGGCCATGACAGCCAGGTCCCCAATCCCGGCGATTATTTTGGCACCACGATCGGCACGCAGCCGATCCTGCTGGTCCGCCACACTGACGGGACGGTAAAGGTGCTGCACAACCGCTGCCCGCATAAGGGCACGCGCATCACGTCCGAGACCTGCGGTAATGCCGGAAAGTTCTTCCGCTGCCCCTATCATGCCTGGAGCTTCAGGACCGACGGCTCGCTGCTCGCGATTCCCCTGAAGAAGGGCTACGACAATACCGGCTTCGAACAGAGCCATGCGGCGAGCGGAATGGCTCCGGTGCGCCATGTCCGCAACTACCGCGGCTTCGTATTTGCCAAGATCAATGACGGCGGCCTCGATTTCGAGGAGTTCTTCGGTGAAAGCCTATCGAGCTTCGACAACATGATCGACCGTTCGCCGGTGGGCCAGCTCAAGGTCGCCGGCGGCGTGCTGCGTTACATGCACAATTGCAATTGGAAGATGCTGGTGGAAAACCAGACCGACACCTGCCATCCGATGGTCGCGCATGAGTCCTCCGCCGGGACTGTGGTCGAAGTCTGGAAGAAGGCGCCGCCCGGCACCAAGAAGCCGATGGCGGTCGAGATCATCGCTCCCTTCATGAGTCCGTACGAGTTCTTCGAAAATATGGGCATCCGGATCTGGGACAATGGCCACGGCCACACCGGCGTGCACCACTCGATCCATTCCGACTATTCGGCGGTATCAGGCTATTTCGACAAGATGAAAGCGGCCTATGGCGAAGAACGCGCCAAGGCGATCCTCGGCGAGAACCGGCACAACACGGTCTATTTCCCCAACATCATGATCAAGGGGCCGATCCAGTTATTGCGGCACTTCAAGCCGATCGCGGCCAACAAGACGCTGGTCGAATCCTGGACGTTCCAGCTCGTCGATGCGCCCGACATGCTGCTCGAGCGCACGCTGATGTACAACCGGCTGATCAACGCGCCGACCTCGATCGTCGGCCATGATGATCTCGAAATGTATGAACGCGCGCAGGAGGGCCTGCACTCGAACGGCAATGAGTGGGTGAACCTCCAGCGCCTCTACAGCCCCGACGAAGCCGGGCAGACCAACGTAGCAGTCAACGGCACCAGCGAGTGGCCGATGCGCCACCAGTTCCGTGCGTGGACCAAGTTCATGACGATGGGGATGTAACATGAGCATGGTCACTGAGGCTCAAGTGAAGAATGCGATTCCCACCGATCAAGAACTGATCGACTTCTTGGTTCGCGAGGCGCGGCTGATCGATCAGCAGCGTTTCGACGAATGGCTCGATCTCTACGCTGACGACGCTTTCTACTGGATGCCGCTGGAATGGAATCAAACTGATCCGCGGCTGACCTGCTCGCTGATGTATGAGGACAAGCTGTTGCTCTCGATCCGGGTCGAACGGCTCAAGGGCGCGCGGACGTTCAGCCAGAAGCCGAAAAGCCGCTGCCATCATGTGCTGCAGACGCCGCAGGTGGATTCGCGCGATCCTGCCGCCAACAACTATGTCACCTGGACCCCGATGCATTACATCGAGACCCGCATGGACGAGCAGACACTCTATGCGGCCTGGGCCACGCACCATCTCAGCGTCGAGAACGGCAGGCTGAAGATCAAGCTCAAGCGTGTCGACCTGATAAATTGCGATGCTGCCTTCGGCAACATCCAACTCTTCATGTGAGGGAGGATGAACGTGGTCCACCACACGGCGATCGTGAGCGGCGGTAATACCGGCATTGGCGCTGCGATCGCGCGCGGCCTGCTCGCCGAGGGCTATGACGTGATCTCGCTGTCGCGGCGCAAGCCGGACTGGAGCCATCCCAAACTCTCCTCGCGCGAGGTCGACCTGCTCGATGCGACGGCAACGCGCCAGGCGGCGACGGAAATCGCCGCGAGTTTTGCGATCACCCATGTCGTGCACAATGCCGGCGCTATTCGGCCTAAGCCTCTGGAAGAGGTTGACGACGAGGACGTCGGCGCCTTGGCGCAGCTCCATTTCGGCGCCGGGATTGCGCTGGCGCAAGCGGCGTTACCCAACATGAAGAAAGCCCGCTTCGGCCGCATCGTGCTATTGTCCTCCCGCGCCGCGCTCGGCGCCGCCACACGCACGGTCTATTCGGCCACCAAGGCCGGCATCATCGGCATGGCACGAACCTGGGCACTCGAGCTTGCTCCCTTCGGAATCACCGTCAATGTCGTCGCGCCGGGCCCGATCGGCGATACCGAGATGTTCGAGAGCGTGATGTCGCCGGAATCCGAACGCGCGAAAAAGCTCGCGCAATCGATCCCGCTCGGCCGACTCGGCAAATCCACCGACGTCGCCCGCGCGGTCAGTTTCTTCAGTTCACCGGATGCCGACTTCATCACCGGGCAGACGCTCTATGTCTGCGGCGGAGCCAGCATCGGGTCGATTTCCATCTAGCTTGGAGTGAGTTCCAGCCATGGACGCCACGGTCAAACGAAAGGCTCGATCCGCCAAGGGCGCGCGCATGCAACCGCTGCGCCCAGGCGAGCCAGCGCACGAATCCGACGGCGCGCATCTCGAATTGCGCATCTGGCTGCGGCTGCTTGCCTGCTCCACCCGGATCGAGAAGGCGCTGAACGCACGGCTGCGCAAGGAGTTCAACACCACGCTGGCCCGCTTCGACCTTTTGGCGCAGCTCGCGCGCAAACCTGCAGGCGCGACCATGTCCGAAGTCTCCGAGCTCCTGATGGTCTCGAACGGTGCCATCACCGCGCTCGTGCAGAAGCTGGAAGCCGATGGCTTTATCCATCGAGAAGTCGATTCCGAAGACCGCCGTACCTTCCGCCTGCGCCTGTCACAGGACGGCGCAAAGGAGTTCGCCCGGATGGCACGCCGGCACGAGGAATGGGTGATCGCCCTGATCGGCGAGCTGTCGCCGGTCGCACAGTCGGACCTGCTGCAACATTTGACGCTGCTCAAGCGTCGCCTCGACAAGCACGCCTGACGCAGATATCGGGCGGCGTCGCCGCAAGCGACTTGAAGCGCTATGAGCCGCGACTGCTTCGCGAAGGCACGAGCCGATGCCTGAAGAACGCCAGGATTTCGTCGCGGGCGGCGATCGTCGGCTGGCCGGCCTCGTCGATCAGGTGCGCGGTGACGACGCTGTGCGGGGTCGTCACGTGACGCGCGAAGAACGGCGCAAGATCGGTATTCGCCGCGCTGTCCGGCAGCACCCGCCCGATGAATCTGTCGCCGAGCGCTTCCACATAGGTCGCGAAGCGTTGCGCCATGCAGAACTTGTCGCCTGCGAAGCGATAGGCCATCACCGTAAGATCTTCCCGCTCCATCCGTTCGCGAACGGCCCTGACTTCGTCCGGGGCGATTTCGATGCCTGCCGGATCGTTCAGCGGCAGCGACGGCTGCGAAAGCACCGGCGCCAGCATCGACGGTTCGAGCATCATGGTCAGCGCAAAGTTTCCCGTAAAGCACATCCCAATGGCGCCGACGCCGGGACCGCCGCACTCGCCATGCGCCAAACGCGCCAGCGACCGCAGCCACTTTGTCACCGGGCTGGACTGGTTTGAGGACAAGGCGCGAAACTCGGCGCTTACACAGGCGCGCTGGAAGATCGCGGCGCCCTCCTCCGCGCCTGGAACGGCACCGTCGCGGCCGAACAGCGACGGCATGTAGACGGTGAAGCCGGCGTCGCGGACCCAGCGCGCAAACCGCGCGACATGTGGGCTGATTCCCGGCATCTCCGTCATCACGATGACGGCCGGCCCCGTGCCGGCCACGTAGACGATCTTGGTGACGCCATCGAGCGCGATGTCGCGGCGCGTGAAGTCCTCAAGTGGATCGTCCTGCTTCATGGACCGTTTCGGCATCGGCGCAATTCCCTTTGTCGATCAATGGACGCTCAGGCAGGAGCCGCGGCGCAGCGGCCGAGGATTCCTACAAACGCCATTCTCGTGACTATCGTTGCGATTTCGGAGCGATCGGGCTAGTGTCAGAAATGACATTTATCGGGCATTTTTTGACATGACCAAAGTCGCGGTTGTCGAGATCGAGGGGTGCATGGCCTCGAGCGCGGCCATCACGCACGACGTATTGGCGACCGCGAATCGGATCAGCGCGGCGAAACGCGTTCTGCCATTCAAGGTGACGACGGTGCGTTGCGGGTCCCGCCGAAGCAGCGCCGATCTGCGCGGAATCGAGCTTGTCATCGTTCCGGGGCTTGGCACTGCGTCGGCAGACGAGCTGGAGACGAAGTTGAAGAGCCCCGCGTGCCGGCGCGCGGGCGACATGATGACCCGGGCGCACGCGACCGGAGCCATGCTAGCTGCGTCCTGCGCCAGCACCTTTTTGTTGGCAGAGGCGGGCCTGCTCGACGGTCGGCGGGCGACCACGACATGGTGGCTCGCGCCGCTGTTCCGGCAGCGCTATCCCCAAGTCGAGCTCATGACGGAGCAGATGGTCGTCGCCGATTGGCCGATCGCGACCGCTGGCGCGGCCATGGCGCAGATGGACCTGATGCTCGCGATCGTCAGCCGATTTGCCGGACCAGGCCTGGCGAAAGCCTGCGCCAACTATCTCCTGCTGGATGAGCGTCGCTCCCAGGCGCCATTCATGGCGATTGCTTATCTGGCAGGCCAGGATCCCAGGATTGCCAAGGCCGAGAAGTGGGTGCGCGACAACATCGCGCGTGACTTTGCGATCGAGGAGCTGGCCGCAGCCGTCGCGCTGGCACCGCGGACATTTGCCCGGCGAATTGCGGCGACCTGCGGCATATCACCGATTCAGTTCGTGCAGCGGATCAGGCTGGAGACCGCGCGCTTCCTGCTTGAGACCACGCGCCTGTCGGTCGAGCAGATCGCGCGGCAGGTCGGATATGCGGAGCCTTCCACGCTTCGCCGGCTGATCCGGCGCGATACGAAACATCCGCCCGGACATTTCCGCCCTGTCGCTTGAGCGTCTCCCTCGCCTGCGACGTCGCCAGTCTCAGTGGCCCAGTATCGCCTTTACCTCGAGATATTCTTCAAATCCGAAGATTCCGAATTCGCGCCCATTGCCGGACTGCTTGTAGCCGCCAAACGGCAGGCTGCGGTCGAACGGAGCACCGTTGAGGTAGACGCGCCCTGCGCGGATGCGGTTGGCGACGGTGCGAGCGCGGTCCACATTCCTCGACTGCACGAAGCCCGCTAAGCCGAACGGCGTATCATTGGCGATTTCGATCGCCTCGTCCTCGCTATCATAGCTCATGATCGACAGCACCGGGCCGAAGATCTCCTCACGCGCAATCTTCATCTGCGGCGTCACGTCGCCGAAGACGGTCGGACGAACATAGTATCCGCGGTTGATTTCGGCAGGCCGACCCGTTCCGCCCGCCACCAGCCTCGCCCCCTCATCAACGCCGGACTGAATAAGATCCTGAACCTTCTGAAACTGCGCCCGGCTCACCAGTGGCCCCATCGTCGATGCCGGATCGAGCGGGTCTCCCAGGCGAATGCTGTCGACCGCCTCGCGCGCCGCCTCGAATGCCGCATCCCGCTGCGCACGCGGGATCAGCATGCGCGTGGGAGACTGGCAGTTCTGCCCGGCATTGGTGTAACAGGCGTGAACGCCCTGGATCACAGCCGCTTTCAGATCGGCATCGGCAAGGATGATGTTGGCGGACTTGCCGCCCAGCTCCTGCGCGACGCGCTTGACCGTATCCGCCGCAAGCTTGGCCACCCTTACGCCAGCCGCCGTCGATCCGGTGAACGACACCATGTCGATGTCGGGATGGGCGGCGATCGCCTCGCCCACTGTGGGACCGTCGCCGTTGACGAGATTGAAGACGCCCGCCGGCACGCCAGCGGCGTCGACGATCTCGGCGAACAGCATCGCGCTGAGCGGCGCGATCTCGCTGGGTTTCAGGACGACCGTGCAGCCGGTTGCGAGCGCCGGCGCGACCTTGGAGGCCACCTGGTTCAGCGGCCAGTTCCACGGCGTGATCAGTCCACAGACACCGATCGGTTCGCGGCGGATGATCCCGTTCCCCATCCGCTCCTCGAACGTGTAGTTCGCAAGCACGCGCGCGGCTTCCTCGAAATGAAACAGCGCGACGGTTGCCTGACGCTCGGTCGCAAACGTGATCGGCGCGCCCATTTCGAGGGTCATCATCCGCGCCAGTTCCGGCAGGCGCGTTCTAAAACCCTCGATGATCTTCTGAAGCCAGGACAGACGCTCTTCGACGCTGGTTTCGGAATAGGTCGCGAACGCGCGGCGGGCGGCCTTGGCGGCCCGATCCACATCCGGAGGGCAGCCCAGGCTGATCTGCGCGAAGATCTCCTCCGTCGCAGGATTGACGATTCCAAGCGTTGACGGCGCTGCCGGATCCACCCAGGCGCCGTCAATATAGAATTTCAGTTTTTCCATTGTTCTCTTTTCATGATGTCCGCACGGCGACCGGCGTTGCTCCGTCAGAGGTGCCTGCCCTCATCCACCGGCACCACAATTCCCGTCGAACTGGTGAGGTTGACGATGCAGGCAACTACCGCCCTTGCGACATCGTCGGGTGTGGTGACGTGGGCCAGCGGCAATCTTTCGGCGGTCTTCCGCAACTGTTCACGGGTCCGGCCGGCGACAAAATCCGTATCCACGCCGGCTGGCGAGACGGAGAAGACGCGGATCCGCGGCGCAAGCACCTTCGCGAGCGCGATCGTCAGCGCGTCGACACCCGCCTTTGCAGCCAGATAGGCCAGGCTGCTGCCCAGACCCGTACGAGCCGCGATGGACGAGATGTTCACGATCACTGACCCGCTGCCGCGCTCCAGCAAGGAACGGAAGGCGCGAACCATGGCGAATGGCCCGCGCAGATTGAGCGTAACGGTCCGGTCGAAGATATCGTTCGTCAACGCTTCCAGATCAGCGGCGGGCACGGGCGTCGTGGCGCCCCCACAATTGACCAACGCATCGAGCCGCCCGTACTGCTTGTCCACGGCCGCCGCGGCCTCGGAGATGGAAGTCGGATCGTCGATCGCGGTCCGCATGGCGACGTGCCGGCTGCCTTGCAGCCCATCGATCACTTCTTCGGCCAGTGAATGGCGGCTGTTGTAGCCGACCACGACAGCAGACCCCATGGCGGCAAGGCGCGCCGCCGTCGCCTTGCCGATGCCGCTGTTACCGCCTGTGACGAGGACAACCTTCGGGATCGACAGCGCAGGAATTTCAATAGCAGTCATCTATGGCGATCTCGCTTTACTGCATCGCGATCTTTGCAGCCTCGATCACGGGCCGCCATTTGTCGCGTTCGCCATCGATGAACGCCTTGAGGTCTTGCGGCGCGCCTCCGACGCCTTGCAGCGAATTTTGTTCGAGGATGGTCTTGCCCTTGTCGCTTTTCAGAAAGGCATTCACCGCCTTATTAACCTTCATCACGATCTCAGGCGGTGTACCGGTTGGAGCCACGATCGCGTACCATGCGGTCGCCTCAAATCCCTTGAATCCCGCCTCCTGCACGGTTGGTACATCGGGCAATTGCGCTACGCGCTGGCTCGTTGTCACTGCAAGCGCGCGGATCTTGCGGTCGGCTAGCAGCGGCAGATAGGTCGGCATGAAATCCATGGCGACGTTGACTTGCCCGCCCAGCAGGTCCGTGATCAGCGGCGCGGACCCGCGATAAGGTACATGTGTCATCTCGACGCCGGCAAACTGCTGGATCAGCGCCGAGGTAATGTGTCCGAGCGTGCCGTTGCCGGGATGGCCGACATTGACCTTGCCCGGGTTCTGTTTGGCATAGGCGATCAGGTCGGGAAGCGTCTTCGCTGGAAAGTCTGACGTCGCCGTGATGATCATTGGAGACTTGGCGACGAGCACAACCGGCGTGAAATCTCGCTCGGAGTCGTAAGCTAGGCCCTTGTACATGAGCTTGTTGAGTGCGATCGGCGCTGGCGTCCCGAACAGCCAGGTATGGCCATCTGCAGCCGCTTTGGCGACAGCCGCCCCACCGAGATTACCGCCTGCCCCCGCACGGTTTTCGACGATGAACTGCTTGCCAAAGTCTTCGCTCAGCGCATGAGCGACGGCGCGCGCCAAGGTGTCAACGGCGGCGCCAGCCGGGAACGGTACGATCATGGTGACCGGCCGGCTCGGCCACTCCTGCGCGGCAGCGGGCTGACATGGCGCAATGGCAACTGCAAGACCTATGAGGCCGAAAGAGAGCGGACGCATGTTTCCTCCCGAGCTGTGCGCAGGTCCTGCGTGGGCACCAGCGCTTATTCTTCAGCAAACTTGTCCAGGCCCTTGCGGCCCAGCCATTTGGACAGTTCGTCCGCAACGGCTTCATTGTTGAGATCGGCAAAGGCGATGTGCGTGTTGCCGCGCAGACCCGCATCGGGAAGCAGCAGAACTTCGCAATCTCCGCCGTGACGATTGACGATATCGCAGAAGGTCCGTGCCACCTTGACCGAGGCGGCCCAGATCGGACGCGTCTCGGTGTAGTCGCCGAATACCATCTGGATCGGAAACTTGGTCAGCTTCTTGAACTCGACGAGCGGCACGGAATTGGGACCGTACGGCGCATCCGGCTTCGGCTGGGGCCCCTCGCCCACCGGGAAGACGAAGCCAGGCGTTTCGTAAGCGACGATGCCCTTCATGTTGTCGCTCTTTGCCTTGAGCGCCGACAACAGCGCGCGCCAGCCGCCCGCGGAGTTGGTGACGGCAACCACGGGCCCGATCTTGTCGATCGCCTGGCCGCCGGCCTCCGCCTGCAACAGGGCATTCTCGAGCGTATCGAACTCGTCGTAACGGGCGCGCGTTGCCTGATTCCAGGCTTCCTTGTCGGCCGTCGGAAACTGCAGGCCCGGATGCCAATTGAGATAGGTCAGGCCGAAACGCCAGGCGGCAAAGTTGCGCTGATCGAAATAATCCGGCGTGTAGGTGATCGGCTCGCAACTCCAGTTCGCGCGACCGACGCGCGGGCCGTCCCACAGATAAACAGGATAGCCCTTGCGCAAAAAGATACTCTTGTAGCCTTCGCCGCCGTCCCAGCGGTTCTCCCACACCTTGGTGCTGGAGCTGTGCCACATGATCAGGCCTACGCTGCGCCTTTTCGCGGGGATGAAGTATTCGACATAACCATGGTCGCAGGAGAGTGTCTGGCTGGGATCGCCGGGCTTGGCAACGACCTTGCCGCCCACTTCATACGCGCCCGTCGATTCCAGGATGATCGGCGGCTTCGGCGGCTTGCGCTGCTCTTCCGCGGCTGCGGTATGACTTGTTCCCATGAACAGCAATGCCGCCACGAATGGCATGGCTCGCGCCCCGATGCGGTCTATCAGCGCGTCACCGTCTACCCGTTCCATGCTGACTTCCTCCCCTTAAGCGCACGCCGCTTTTCGCGGTCTTTGGGCTTGTCCTGCTAAGCGGCGTCTTGCGCGGTCGACTGCATCACCGGAAGGTTCAGAAACCGTGCCGCGTTGCCGCTGATGAGTTTTTTGATCGCAGGCCGCGGCATCTGCAGATCGAGCAGTATCTGGGTGATGCTGCGGAAGCCGTCGACCGGACGCTGCGACCCCTGCAGTCCGAGATCGGACGACAGAATCGTGTTGTCGACGCCAGCCACCTCGATCAAGTGCGCGAGATTATCCGCGCTGTACTTTAAGGATTTGCCTTCGATGAACATGCAGATCGAATGCTCCATCTTGACACCTCGCGCGACGAGCTGGCGGATATCGGTGTCATTGCAGCCGACGATGTAGGTCGGATGGTTGACCATCATCTTCTTGACGCCGCGTCGCGCCGCCTCATCGAACAGGATGTGCAATTCGCTGGCCGGCAGGTGGCCGCCGGCCAGGATAATGTCCGCCTCGGCAATGAGATCGATGACCTTTTTGGTGTCGTCCGTGAGCTTGCCATTGGCGTCGAGCGCGGAAAGCGGGATCGGTTCGAGCATCTTTTGCGAAGTCTTCGGAAACGTCGAGTTTCCAGCCGCCATCGCCTTGATATGGTTCGCCGCCGACAGCGTCGGCATCCAGACGATCTTGCCGCCGAGCTTGATCGTATGGTCGACCGCATGCGGGTTGATACCACCCGAGGCATTGTTCAGCACGATGCCGGAGAACAGCTTCACATTGGTTTCGGGAAACAGCTTCTCCAGCAGGATCGCATGCGCCATGCCGGCATAGAAGTGATCCTTGTAGAGCACGGCACGGAACTTCGCTTCCGCCGCATCGAGCAGCTCCTCGTGATGATCGAGGATGCGCGGCATGGCTGCCGGGCCGCTATGGCAGTGCAGATCGATCGCGCCGACCAGAAGCTCGGCGACTTCCGCCGCCCGCGACAGCGGCGGTAGCGGCACGGTGTGCGGGTAGGACACTTGCTTGTCGGCCATGGTCGAAGGCCCTTTCAGATGGAGATGTGTCAGGCCGCGGATTGTCCGGCGGCGGTTTGCGCGGGCATCGGATAATCGTCCTCGTTCAACACCCAGCCCGGCTTGGCCGAGAAATCCAGGCGCGGCGGGCAGAAGATGTCGACGAGAACGTTGAGCTTAGGATCGACGGCTTGCGATGTGTGAATGGCCGGCGGTGGAATCACGGCAATGGAGGGCGATCCGCAGCGTTCGTGATCGTCGTCGCGCCACTGGGCCATGTCGGTCGTCCACGGCCAGCGCAAGTGATGAACAAAGGTGCCGGCCAGCGCCAGCGAGCATTGCTCGAAATCTTCATGGTGATGCGGCGACATCTTGCTCGGATCGCGCGGGCCGTTTCGCGGCTCGAGGAAATTCACCATGAAGGTCGAGCAGCGGAAGATGCGCCCGAACCGGCCCGGCGTCGCCGCAACGTCGAGACTGTAGGTGTGGATCTTCGCGCCCGCAGCCGCCTCCGGCCACGGCTCGAACGGCGGCAGATTGGGATGTGGCATCGCGTAGGACGTGGCGTTCGAGCAGAGTTTTGCGAGATCTTCCGATCGCGTCGTCACCATGCGCACCACCTTGGCAGCACCCAGCAGCGTGACGGAGCTTGCACCCGCCGGCACGAAACTGATGGAATGACCGTTGACGACCTTGCGCTCGTTGCCCCAGACGATCTCGGCGCCAGCGCCGGGCTCCGGAAGCAGCACGACGTATTCGTCGGGCTGGTTGGTCCGGCTCAGCACCGCGCCCTCGTCGGCCTCGCTATAGGCAATGATGAAGTTCTGGCCGCGGGCATACCAGGTGCGCGCGCCGTTCCGATTTTCGGCCGGCGGCGTTTCGTAGAATTTGGCGTACTCGGCGCCTGCAAAGTGGGTGGCGGCGGGCTTTGCGCCGACGGGCGTGGCGGCAAGCGCAGCGCGCGGATCAGTGCTGTGATACATGTGAGCCATCCGTGGTTCGAACGAGCGTTTTGAAATCGGTGAGCGTTTGCGCCGCGGCCCGGCGCATCAGCCCCTGATCCGACGAGATGATGAAGGCGCTGGCGCCGAGGTCGGCGAAATCCTTGGCTTCCGCCGAGCTCGCGACCATCACGCAGACCGGCTTGGCGACCTTCTTCGCCGCTGCAATGATCCTGATCACCGCGTCCTTGACGGACGCGTCGGCCGACGATTTGGCGCCAAGGGCAACCGTGAGATCGCCGCGGCCGATGAAGAAGCCGTGGATTCCATCGACCGCGGCGATGGCGTCGATGTGATCCAGCGCTTCCGGGTCCTCGATCATCGCAATCGCGCAAACCGATTCATCCTGTTCATCGACGAGAGTCCACATCGGCGTGCCGCCGTAGGCGCCGGCGCGGGACGAGCCGGAATAGCCGCGCCGTCCACCGCGATAGCGGGCGGCAGCCGCAATTGCGCGAGCCTTCTCGACCGTCGCGACATGCGGCACCAGCACACCGGCTGCGCCGCAATCCAGGCAGGACAGGATCTTGGCCGGGTCATCCGACGACACCCGCACGATGCCGGCGAGGTTGCTGGCGCGCGCGGCCAGCAGCATCACATCGGTCATCGCGCGATCGATCGGCGCGTGCTCCTCGTCGATGACGACGAAATCGTAGCCGAGCGCGCCGAATATCTCGGTCGCATGCGTGGTCGGCGTCTTGATGAACGAGCCGACGACTACCTGCCGCGCGGCGAAGCGGCGGCGGAATGACGAAAAATGCGGCCTGACGACGTCTCCGGACACGGTTGCTCCTCCCCGGCCATCTGCACAGGCTGTCTTCAGAAGACAGGCCCGGCGTGGCGCTTGGCGAAAACCATTGCAGGGACGACGCCGGTCGGCCATAGCTATTCTGTCACGTTCCACCAGGTGGAATTTCAGGATGCCGCTCAAGTCCGACACCGTCGAAGCCGCCTCGCGCACGCTCCTCTTGCTGGAGGAGCTCAATCGCCACCGCGTCACCTCGATCGATCGCCTGCACAGGGCGACGGGGCTGCCGAAATCGACTGTCGTGCGGTTGATGAAGTCGCTCTGCGCGCTGGGCTATGCCGCCAACGACCGGCGGCAGGGCGGCTACGCGGTCGCCTCGCGGGTCAAATCGCTGAGCAACGGCTTTCACGGCGATCCGCTGGTGGTGGAGGCCGCGCGTCCGTGGGCGCTCGCCTTCACGCGGCAATATCACTGGCCGATCGCCATCGCCGTCCTCGACCGGAGTTCAGTCGTGGTCCGCTTCAGCACCATTCCCGACAGCCCGGTCTCGCCCTTTCACGGTACGCTCAACATGCAACTCAGCCTGCTCGGGCGGGCGCTGGGGCGCGGCTATCTGGCGTTCTGTCCGGTCAGCGAGCGATCGATGCTGCTCGACATGCTGGCCCGCTCGCAGGAGGCCGAAGACAAGCTCGCCACCGAACGAAAGCGGGCATTGGCTTTGCTGGCCACAATCCGCAAGCAAGGTTTTGCCGAACGCGACCCGATGGTCGAACCGCGCTCCTCGAACACGATCGCGCTCCCCGTCATGGTCAACCGCCGCGTGCTCGCCACTGTCGGCATGACCTATTTCACCTCAGCGCTCGATCGGGCAGACGTCGTCGAGCGCTACGTGCCGCTGGTGAAAGCCCTGGCGGACAATATTGCCGCAAGTGTCTCGTCGTTGCAGGAGTAGAGGCCAGGGAGATGAGCCGTCATAGTGCTGCGGCGAGCACGATGATGGGCATCCTGTGTGCTCGCGATGGAGCAGTGCATCCCTAACGCTTGACAGAGGGACGCTACCTATTTAGTAGCGAGAATGCCTATGAGCCAAACACCAAAACCTGGGAGACCTGTCCGAGGCTCGCGGACAGGCGTCCCTGTCATGGCGCTCCTGGACCTGTTGGGGCGCCGCTGGACATTGGGCGTTCTGTGGAATCTCAGCAATGGCGGACCCTGCACATTCCGCGAACTGCAAGAACGTTGCGAATCGATCTCGCCTACCGTTCTCAATTCGCGCCTGAAAGAACTGCGCGAAGCAGGCTTGGTCGAGCATTCGCACGAGGGTTATCGCGCTACACCGACCGGACACGAACTTTATGCCCTTCTTGTTCCTCTTGGTGTTTGGGCGAAGAAGTGGGCAGCGAAGTTACCGGCGTAAGTTACGATAGCGCGAAATGAAAGCGCTGCTCCATCCGAACGAGATGCATGCTGCGCCGTCGGATCAAGCGGTCCGGTACTGCTCGATCGGGCTCAGATCCGGCTCGATTCCCAATCCCGGCTCTTCGCCCAGGGTCACGGTTCCGTTCGTCACGTTGATGAGCGGTCCGCAAAGTCGGTCGCGCAGCACGTTGTCGTTTGAATCGACTTCCAGAAGACCGTCGCCACCGATCCCGGCAAGCAGATGCGCCGATGCGAGCAGACCAATTCCGCCGCCGAGATAGTGCGGGCAGAAGGTCTTGCCCGACGCCAGGATGTCGCGCGCGATAGCTGCGCACATGGTCAGGCCACCCCATTTGGCGATGTCGGGCTGCACGACGCGCAACACGTTGTCACCGAGCGCTTGCTCAAACCCCGCGCGGCTCGCGATGTTCTCTCCAGCCGCCAGCGGGATGCCCACGTTTTCACGCAACTCTTGCCATTCCCGCCACGGCCGATCGGCCCGGATCGGCTCTTCCAGCCAGGCAAGATCGAACTCGCGCAGATGCGGCGCAATCTCCAGCGCACGGGCCAACGACCAGCCTTGATTGGCATCCGCTGCGAGCACGCCGTCGCCCACCAGATCGCGTAGCGACGCCAGATTGGCGCGATCTGTCGCCAGTTCGAAGCCGATCTTCAGTTTCAGTGCGCGATGCCCACGCTTGATGGCCGATTCCGCCACTTGCCGCGAGCCGGTCGGATTAATTCCGCTGGCGTAGACCCTTATCGTCTTGCCGTTGCCACCAAGCAACCGCCACAGTGGCAGCTTCCGCCGCCGCGCGAACAGATCCCAAATTGCAAGATCAATGCCGGCTATTGCCTGCGCGAACGGACCGGGCTCGCCGGATTGCAGCGCCAGCACGGCGGTGCCCTGTGTCAGGGCCTCAAAGATTTCCTCGGGGGCGCCGACTGTGCGCCCGCATGTCGCGGGCGCCAGGACCTCGTTGACGAGTCGCGTTCGATGTTCGGCTCCGACCGATGGAAAGTTTGACCAAATCTCGCCCCAGCCGGCATTGCCGTCAGTGTCTTCCACACGAACGAATACTGCCGGCCTGTCAAGCATCTTGCCGAAGGAGGTAACAACCGGTGTCGACAATGGGTAACGATAGCAGAAGGCCTGCACGCTACGGACGGTGAATGGTTGCGACGTCATGTCAGGCCTCGGAAAATCAATACGCTCGCGCGAAATCACCTTCCTGCCTGATTTCGCTGAAGGCGGGAAAGCGCGCTGTCCAGGCCTTTGCCTTGGCCTTGGTCAGCGTGTTGAGCCGTTCGAGCACGCCGACCCCGTCCTTGCGAAGGCTGGCGGCGACTGCCGCGCGATCAGGGAAATGGCTGCGCACGGCATCCAGCCAAATCGTTCGGCCGGCCAGAAAGCCGCCGGCGCCGGCGGCGTAGGCGAAGTCCAGCACGCGCTCGAACTTTTCCGGTGCCGCACCGCCTGACAGCAGCACCCAGGGGATGTTGCGTTGGCGACAGATGTCGCCGATTGCTTCGAACTCCTTCTGCGCGGCTTTGGACGCAGCGCTTCCATCGCGCGGCGGCAGGCTGTTGGCCGCAAGCGGACTTTCGAGCTTCAGCAGATCGACGCCATATTCTGGCTTCGCAAACTCCTGCACGCTGTCGATGACAAGCTTTGGCAGCTTGCCCGGCGATTCCACATAGTCGGCGGTGTGGTTGGCACTCCCGAGGAAGGGGTATACCAGCAGCTCGAGCACATAAGGGATGTCGTGATGGGCGCAGTCCTCGCCGACCGACCGCACGAAGCGCTTCTGATGTTCGTTGACGGCAGGATCGGCATCTGGCCGGTACCAGGCGAGCACCTTCACCGCATCGCCGCCGATCGCGCGGATCTTCTCCACGCTCCAATCGGTGATGGCCCGCGACTTGCGGCCACCCGGAGTTTCCTCGACGCGATGCTCCTCGAGCGTCATGATGAGGCCGCAGCGGGCCGGCAATAGGTCGATGGCCGCGGGCACCGCAAAATTCGGATCAAACAGCATCGAGCTGCAGTGTGGCGCCAGCGCCTCCACCAGAAGCCGCTTGGCCGCGGTTACATCGGCATACTCGACCTGGTCCCTGGTGATGCCTTTCGCCTGGGCTATGGCATCAAACAGCGGCGGCCGCTGGTCGAGCGCGACCATGCGAAAGTGCCCTTCCGCATCGGCCAGACGCGCAAGCCCGCGGTTCTTTCCAATTGTTCTCATTGGTTCGTCCTCATGAATGCAAGACAACTTTCGATCGAGGGAATTCCGGCGCGTCCGCCCGAATGCTCACATTTCAACGCCGCCGTGGCGGCAGCGAACTCCATCGCATCGCGCACGGCGAGACCCATACCGACCGCAAAGGCATAGGCGCCGTGAAAGACGTCGCCCGCACCCGTCGTATCCACGACCCTGACGCGGAATGCGGCCTGCTTTTGCAAGGTCCCATTTTCGTACCAACTCACCCCTTCATGTCCGCGGGTGACCGCGGCGATGCGGCAATTGAAGCGCGCAATTTTGGCCAGCGCCGCGCCGTCGGCCGACCCCATGAAGGCTGTCAGTGCGGGTTCGGAGAATACCGCGTGATCGGTGAGCGGAAGCAGGCGCTCGAATATGGCGGCTTCTGCGACATCGCCGTCGAGGACGGTCGGAATACCCAATGCGCGCGCCTTGCCGAACAGCGCAACAGCTCCCTCCGGCCAGCGCGGATCGGCAAGCACGGCGGAAGCGCTTGCGACGGCATCGAGCGGTAGCCAATCGGCTCGCTCGGGATACGACCCTCGAAAATTCACGATCTGCCGTTCGCCGGACTTGTCGACGATGACGCCAGAGACCGACGAGCGGCCTTCGGGAAACAATTTGAAATTCGCAACATCAATGCCTTCGGCTGATAGCGCTGACCACATCTCATGCCCGGCGGCGTCATCGCCGCCACGGCCCCAGAAAGCAGCAGACCCGCCGAGGCGCGCGATGGCGACCGCAGCGTTTGCGGCCATGCCACCGCCCAGTGTGGAATAGTCGAGACTCCTAATCTTTTCGCTTCCGCCTGAAAACCTTTGGTCGACGCGCCAGATCTGATCAAGCGCCGAGAGGCCGAGGCAGATCACACGCGCGCGCTTTGCTTTGGAGGCCATGTCTTTGGAGGCCATGTCGGCCAACCTCGTCCGCGTCGCGGGATTGGCGTGCTCGTTCACCGCAGCACCTGGCCATTGCTGCCGTCGAACAGATGCGCCCTGCCAGGCTGCGGACGCAGGTTAAGACGATCGCCGACCTTCGGCCGCAGCGAGGGATCGACCCGCGCGATCGCCGACGCGCCGGCCAGATCGAAATGAATCAGCGTGTCCGAGCCAAGCGGCTCGACCAGCCTCACCGTCACCGCCACGGCTCCGGCAGCATCTGCCGTCACCGAAAAATGCTCAGGACGGATTCCGAATACGCCATGGCCGGCCTTGCGCAATAGATCGCGGCTCTTCGCGTCGAGCGGCGCGTCAGCGCCATCCTGCGAAAAGACGATCTGCTCTCCGCGTAGTTCGATCGGAAAGAAATTCATCGCCGGCGAACCGATGAAGCCGGCGACGAACTGATTGGACGGCCGCTCATAGACCGCTTCCGGGGTGTCATATTGCTGAACCGTGCCGCTCTGCATCACCACGATCCGGTCAGCCATGGTCATGGCTTCGATCTGGTCGTGCGTGACGAAGACCATCGTGGTCTTGAGCTGTTGCGACAGCGCCTTGATTTCGGCACGCACCTGCCCGCGCAACTTGGCGTCGAGGTTGGATAGCGGCTCGTCGAACAGAAAGGCTTTTGGATTGCGCACGATCGCGCGCCCCATCGCCACACGTTGCCGCTGGCCGCCAGACAATTCCTTCGGCTTGCGGTCGAGATAGGGCTCGATGTGCAGCAAGGCCGCCGCGCGCTTGACCCGCGCATCGATCTCGGCCTTCGGCGTACCGCGCAGCTCGAGCGCAAAGGACATGTTCTCGTAAACCCGCATGTGCGGATAGAGCGCGTAATCCTGGAACACCATGGCGATATCGCGCTGGGCGGCGGGAACGCCGTTGACGCGATTGTCGCCGATATAGAGCTCGCCGGAGCTGATCGGTTCAAGACCGGCGATGATCCGCAGCAAGGTCGACTTGCCGCATCCGGACGGACCGACGAAAACGACAAACTCGTGGTCCGCAATCTCGAGATTGAGATCGGGAATGACGGTGAAGCTGCCGTAACGCTTGACGAGATTGCGGATCGAGATCGAGGCCATGACCGCTAGCCCAGCGCCAGTACGGGCTTGATCAATTCGCCCTGGGCGAATCGCGCAAAGTTCTCCGGCAGTGCCGAGAGTCCGAATTCGCCGTCGACCAGGACGCGATATTCCTCCATGTATTGGCGCAGCAAGGCCACGTTGGGCTCGAAATCGCTGATCGGGAAGTAGAACGTGCGGATCATGTAGAAATCCTTGCGCCGGAACACCTTGCCTTCCTCGATCGTCCAGGGCGCGGCGTTCTCACCTACCAGCACCAGTGCTCCGCGCGGCAAGACGAGCTCGATGCCGAGATTACGGGCCGCGTGCGCGCCCGAACATTCCATGATCAGCGCGAAGCGCCTCGACGTATCACCGACCGGGTGCGCCTTTGCGCCGAAGGACTGCGCGATCTTGAGGCGCGCCGCATTGGGATCGGCGACATGAATGTCGCGATAGCCGAGACTGCGGAGCGCCAGCACCACGCCAAGCCCAACCGGCCCGGCACCCATCACCAGAACCGGCCCCGCCTCTTGCGGCGGCACAATACGGCTGACGAAACGCACGGCATGACCTGACGTGCCGATCACGTCGAGCAGAAGCGGCGCCAGGCTGTCTTCGATGTCGTCAGGTACCGGCAGCAGGCAATTTTCCGGGACCGGCACGTATTCGGCATAACCGCCCGGTCTGTTCCAGCCGATCAGGCTCGATATCTCCAGGCACATCTGCGTATCGCCGCGTTGGCAGGCCGCGCAGCGGTCGCAATGCAGCGGGATGTAGACGGCGCAACGTTTGCCGTGCATGGGATGGCCGGGCTGCTCGACCACACCGAAGATCTCATGGCCGGCGGTAAACTCGGCGCCCTTGTGCCAGAGCTTGAAATCGGAGCCGCACAGCGCGGTTCGCGAGACTCGCATCAGCACCTCGCCGATCGCCACCTCCGGCATTGCGATGCGCTCGATGGTGATGCGGTCGCCGCCGTGGAACACGGCAGCCTGCATGATCGAATTCGGTAGCGGAACGACGTTCATCCAATCCCTAGCCTTTCACTGCGCCAAGCGTCAGTCCGGATACCAGCCAGCGCTGAACCAGCGCGGCCAGGATCAGCGGCGGTAGCGCGATCAGCGTCGCGGCGGCCATCAACGCGCCCCATTGCGTCGATCCCTCGCCGATGAAATTGAATGCGGCTGCAATCAGCGTCTTGCTGTCGCCGTTCGAGAGCACCAGCGCAAACAGGAAGTAGTTCCAGGAAAACACGAAGGCCAGGATGGATGCCACCGCGACGCCAGAGGCGACCAGCGGCAGCGCGATCCGCCAGAGGATGCGCGTGACGCTGCAACCATCGACCTGTGCGGCCTCAAAGACGCTGCGCGGGATGCCGTCGAACGACGGTAGCAGCACCCATATGACGATCGGAAGCGTGATGACGGCATGGCTCAGGATGAGCGCGGTATAGGAGCCGATCATGCCGACCTGGCGGAACATCACGTACCACGGCAGCAGGAACAGCGTTCCGGGCGCCATACGCGCCGCCAGCGTCAGTATCGCCGGCCATGAAATCCGCGTCCACGATACGGCAAACGCTGCGGGAATTCCGAACAACAGGCCAAGGGCGGTTGAGCCGATGGTGACGATCAGGCTGTTGATCGCGTAGCTCAGGAAGGGTGTGGTTTTCGTAAGCTGCGAATAGTTCTCGAGCGTCGGCGCGAATATCAGGGTCGGCGGATAGGCCGTCACCTCGAATGACGGCTTCAGCGAGGACAGCACCATCCAGAGCGTCGGCGTCAGCACGATGATGCCGGCGACCACGAGCTGAAGCAGGTTGAGGCGACGGATCCAGGCATCGGTGATCGGTGCATCGGTCATGACTTCACCTCACCAGGCCACCGCGCCACGCAGGCGGTTGAATGCCAGCACCGCGCCGAACACGATCGCGGTCAACGTCAACATCAGCGCGCTCGCATAGCCAATGTTGAAGAACTCGAAGCCGACCCGGAAGCCGTAGATGTTGAGCGTGTTCGACGCGTTGCCGGGGCCCCCTTGGGTCGTGATGTAGATGATGTCGAAGAAGCGCAGCAGATCGACGCTGCGCAGGATCGTTGCTGTGACGATCGTCGGCAACAGCAGCGGCAACGTGATGCGCTGGAACGTCTTGAACGCCGACGCGCCATCGATTTGCGCCGCCTCGTAAACGCTTGGCGGCAGCGACTGCAGACCGCCGAGCACGATCAGCGCGACATAGGGCGTCCACTGCCAGGTGTCGATCAGCGCAACCGTCGGGATCACCCAGACCGGCGATGCCAGCCACTCCGACGGCGGCAAACCCAGGGATTGCAGGACGTAGTTGGCGGCGCCGAGCGACGGATCGAGGATGACCAGCCACATCATGCCGGCGACCACCGGCGGCATCATGAACGGCGAGATGAAGAGCGAGCGTACGATGCCCGGAAGGCGTTTGGCGTGAAAAAGAACCAGCGCCAGCCATACACCGAACACGAGTTGCAGCACCAGCGAGAGGACATAGAGCGCAATCGTCACCCATAGTCCGTGCCAGAATTCGGCATCGGCGAGCAGCCTTGAATAGTTCGCCAGCCCAACAAACGACTGCTTGCCGGTGGAGGAAAAGCTGTGCAGCCCGAGCCAGACCGTATAGACGACCGGGAATGCAATCATCGCGACGGTGAAGATTACCGCCGGCGCCGAAAGTGCGGCCAGCTCTAACCTCTGCCGATCTTCAGTAAATGTAGCGGCAGCCTCGGACATGCCTGCATGTTTTCCCGGATTAGATCTGGAACGGAAAGGCGTCGACCGCGGCAATGCCGTCGACGCCTCATGCACTACTTCTGTGCGATCAGGACATCGAGCGCCTTGTCGGCGTCGGCGCAGGCCTGATCGACGGTCTTTTGCTTGAGGATCAGATCCTGCACGGCCTGACCAATGAATTCGCGCGACTCCGGATTGGCAACAATGGGATAGCCGACCTCAGACGAGCCTTTCGCAGCCAGGACATCGAGGGCGGCCTGCCATTGCTTGCGCACCGGCTCTTCCTCAATCCACTTGCGATACGCGGGATCGTTGGCAACAGCAGAGCGCGGTGGCGCAATCCCCTGCAGCGCCATGCGCTTTTGAATTTCCGGGCTCGTTGCCCATTGTACGAAATACCAGGCAGCCTCGGGCTGCTTGCTGTGGGCGGAGACGGCCATGCCCCAGCCGATCGCTGTCGGGACCTGGCCCGCATCGCCGGCCGGGAACGGAACAAGCGCCGTGTCCTTCAGCCGCTCGCCGCCATCCGTCACGGTGCGCAGCTCGTTCGAGGATTCGAATGACATCGCCGCGCGGCCGCTGCGATAGAGCGCCGAGATCTGCTGGAAGCTGTAATTGACGACGCCAGGCGGTCCGTAATCCCTGAGCAGGCCGCTATAGGTCTCGAGCGCTTCCTTGCCCTTGGCCGAGCAGAGGTTGGATTTGCCGTTGGCGATGTAGTTGCCGCCGATGTTGTGCAGCATGTTGCTGAAGGTATAGGCGATCGCAGGCTTCAGGCCGCGCGAGACGAATGGCGTGATATTGGCGTCGCACGCCTTCAGCTTCTTCGCTGCCGGCTCGATGTCCTTTATGGTCGCGGGCGGTTCGACGCCGCATTTCTTCAGAATGTCAGTCCGATAATAGAGGATCGGCCCTTCGATATTCATCGGCATGCTGGTGAGCTTGCCGTCGAAGGTCCCCGCCTTCAATAGAGCCTGGCTGAGGCCTGCATAGTCGTAGTCGCCGGCAACCGCGCCCTTGGTCATGGGCGTCAGATCGGCGTACCAGCCGGCAGCAGCGAATTGCGGGCCTTCGCGCGACGGCAAGGACATGAACACGTCGACCTCGTCGCTGCGTGCGTTCATCACGGTCACGAGGCGCTGGCGCATCTGCTGCTCCTGGTAGGCGTCGACCTTCAGCGTGATGCCGGTGAGCTTCTCGAAGTCGGCCTTGTGCGTCAGCAGCGCCTGCGCCACCGGATTGTTGTTGGCGAGGAAGGTAACGGTCTTGCCCTGGAATTTCTTCCAGTCGAAATCAGCGGCGCAGGCCACCGAGGCAGCATTACCGGCCGCGACAAGAGCAAGCGCAAGGCGCGCCGCAAAGGCTTTGGCTTTCATCGATCTCCTCCCTGATGGGGCTGACGCCCTCGTTTCCGGCTCAACCGGATTTCTTGAAAACGGTTACATACTAGGCCGATGAAATTGGCTGTCAAGTTTGCGCAAAATACAACTTGTAAGGCAAATACCGATGGACTTCCCATCTACTATCCGCCATCCTTGCATTTGTAACGTTACATTCTGCCGACTGACGTGACGATGGAAAGATCCGCAAAGCAGGGAATTCGCGCGGTGGCGGCCGAGGCTGGCGTGTCGACTGCCTCGGTATCGCGCGCCCTCAACAACCCGGACTCGGTCAGCGCGCCGCTGCGGGCGCGCATCGCGCGCGCCGTCGAGACGGTCGGCTATATTCCGCACGCACCGGCACGCGAGTTGTCGTCGCGCCGGTCGCGCACGCTCGGCGCGATCGTCCCGACGATCGACAACACCATGTTCGCGCGCGGCATCGCCTCCCTGCAGAAATATCTCTCTTCCGTCGGCTACATGCTGTTCCTGACTACGAGCGGCTACGACCTCGACGCTGAACTGGAGCAGGCGCGCAACCTCGTCAGCCGCGGCGTCGACGGCCTCGTGCTGCGCGGCGACTGCCATCACGACGGCTTGCGCAAGATGCTTGCCGACTATTCCGTGCCCTTCATCAATGTCGGCATCTATCGTCCCGACCGGCCCTATCCCTGTGTCGGCACCGACAATGAAGCCGCCGCGCACCGTGCGGCCTTGCATGTGATCGAACTCGGCCATCGCCGAATCGGAATCGTCTCCGCACTCCAGCGCAACAACGATCGGGCGAGCGCCCGCGTCGCCGGCTTTCGCCGCGCGATGGCCGAACACGGCATCAAGATGCCCCCGCAATGGCATGTCGAGGTGCCCTATACGCTGGACGATGCGCGCGAAGCCGCCCGCTACCTGCTTGGCCTCAAGGACCGGCCGACGGCGGTGGTCTGCGGCAATGACGTTATCGCCTATGGCGTGCTGCTGGAGGCCGAACGCAGCGGATTTTCGGTGCCCGACGATCTGTCGGTGGTCGGCTTCGACGATCTCGACTGGAGCCGGCATTTGCGCCCCAGCCTCACGACCATCCATGTACCGACCGGAGATACCTGGCAGCGCGCCGGCGAGTATCTCGTGCGTCATCTCGCCGGCGAGCAGACCATCATGCATCACGAAGTCGACTATTCGCTGATCGTCCGGGAGTCCACTGCATCGCCGACGCGATCATCCAAATAGCAAGGAACAATCCGATGAACGCACCCTTCGCGCTGGCTCCTGGATTCCACGCCGTTGTGATTGGCGGCGCGGGCGACATCGGCGCTGCCATTGCCAATCTGTTCTGCGATCTCGGCGCGACGGTAACCGCCACCGGCGTCGACGAGGCCGATATCGCGCGCACCGTGCTACGGCCCCGGCCGGGATTGCAGTTGGCTCCCCTCGATATCACCAATGATGAAGCAGTCGCATCGTTTGCAGGCCGACAGGCACGCGTCGATGCGCTGGTCAACTGCGCCGGTATATTGGCGCGCGACAAGGAATTTGAGATCGAGACCTTTACAAAGGTGCTCGATGTCAACCTCGTCGGCACGTTCCGCACCTGCATGGCCTTTCGGGCCGCGCTTGCCGGCACCAAAGGCTCGATCGTGAACATCGCATCGATGAACGCAACGCTCGCGCTGCCGCGCATTCCCGCCTACTGCGCCAGCAAGGGCGGCGTCGTCATGCTGACCAAGGCGCTGGCACTGGCCTGGGCGGAAGAAGGCATCCGCGTCAACGCGGTCGCGCCGGGCTACATCGAGACGGCGATCAATGCAGCAGGACGATCCGATCGCGCGCACTACCAGCGCATTGCCGATCGTACGGCGTTCAAAAGGTGGGGACAGCCGGAGGACATCGCCGGTGCGGTTGCATTTCTTTGCATGCCGGCGTCGCAATATGCGACCGGCACGGTTGTCGCCGTTGATGGCGGATTTCTCGCGGGCTGAGGGCGATAGAAGAAAACCCTAGCCCGGGGCTGCAGCGGAAAACGAGCTTCCACGCCGCTGCCACAAAAGGCATTCCTCTACCCTTGCTTCCGCGCAGCTATTGGCGACATTAGCCTTAGCGAAACGGAAGCTACCATGAGCCAGCCCGCATTCGATCCCTTTGGAGAGCCGGTCCCGGCGGTCGATCCTTCGACCGCGCCGGTCGGCGCGTCCAAATGGCTGAAGTCAGCCGGCATAGGCCTATTCTGGGGGCTTGTCGGCGTCATCGTGCTGGCGCGCGCGGTCTATTTCGAACCGGGCGATCTCAGCTTCGAGCGCGCCGTCGCGTGGGCGCAGGGCTTGCTCGCCTCGCTTTAATATCTTGCCGGCATGCGCTGTCGGGTTGCCCCGACGTCCCGATCCAATGATCCGTTCGAACGCGACCGCGGCAGGATTACCTCGAACCGCCCAAATTGATCTGATCGCCGTTGGTCGCCACCGGGACGATGGCCACGCCGACGCCTGCAAATGCAGGTTGAGGGATATAACCTCTCTGTATGGGCACAATCCGAAAATGTACTAGCGAGCCCGCGTGGTCCGGCGCATAAATTATTCTCCAAGGAGGATAAGTGCCGCCACCCCAAAGCAGTTCTGACGACGCAAGGCCACGACCCGGCATGCTCGGCCGCGGCATGGCCCTCGTTCCAGGGGTCGCGCTCTGCGGCATCATCACCGCCGTTTCGCTGGGCGCGCAACGCCTCGAAGAGCACGTCTTCGTCCATCCTTACGTCGAGGCACTGGTCATCGCGATCTTGCTCGGAATGGCGATTCGCACCGTCTGGCAACCATCCCAACGCTGGCGTTCCGGCATAGCCTTCAGCGCCAAGCAACTGCTCGAGGTCGCGGTCATGCTGCTCGGTGCGTCCGTCAGCTTTGGCGCGATCGCGGCCTCCGGCTATCTCTTGATCGGCGCAATCGTCGCCACCGTCGCGGTGATGCTCGCGGTGAGCTTCAGCCTCAGCCGCATGCTCGGGCTTCCTACGAAAATGTCGATCCTGATCGCCTGCGGCAATTCGATATGCGGCAACTCGGCAATCGCCGCCGTCGCGCCGGTGATCGGAGCCAATAGCGACGATGTCGCCTCCTCGATCTCCTTCACCGCCATTCTCGGCGTGTTGATGGTGCTGAGCCTGCCGCTCCTGATCCCCTTGCTGGGCCTGTCGGCGACACAATACGGCATCCTGGCGGGCCTCACCGTCTATGCCGTCCCGCAGGTTTTGGCGGCGACGGTGCCCGCGGGCATCATCAGCACGCAAATTGGTACGCTGGTCAAGCTTGTGCGCGTGCTAATGCTGGGGCCGATCGTGGTTGCCCTCTCGCTGGTCGCGGCGCGCCGCCGCAAGCTCCACGCCGATCAAACGAAGGTCGCCGCCATCAGCCCATTCAAGCTGGTGCCCTGGTTTATCATCGGCTTTCTGGTGCTCGCGGCCCTGCGCTCGCTCCAGCTCGTGCCGGATCTTGTGGTCGCACCGGTGACGAAGACGGCAGCTATCCTGACGGTCCTTTCGATGGCTGCGCTTGGCCTTGGCGTCGACGTGCGCGTGCTCTCGACCGTGGGCGGCAGGGTCACCGCCGCCGTTACGCTGTCGCTGCTTCTCTTGCTGGGCCTGAGCATCGGGCTCGTCCATCTATTCCCGTGACCATGTGGCGCGCAGCCCGTCGAAGCCTCAATCGTGGGATTTCCATTTCGGATTGAAACGCAGCGCGCCGCACCGCGGCGTACACGCGACACAAGCCGCACGGCTTGGGAATGATCCTCTCGCCGCCCCGCTGATTCAATCAGAACCGGAAAGGCTCCAGGCAGCCGTCTTAAAACCGAAACCGTCACTGCCAAGATGCTTCTGCAGATGCTCGACCCGGCGCCGAACGAGGGCCGAGTGCCCTTACAGGGAAAGCCGGTGATCCGGGAGCGGAACTCTCCGGAGCTCGATCACGCCATCGTGCTTGCCGATCCCTTCGACTTCCGCGAGGATGTCGAAGCTTGGTCGGCAAGCGAACCCGATACCGGGTTGTGAAAGGCCTCCCGGATCAAGGCATCAGCTTGCCCGACCATGAAGCGTTTCACCAGCTTGCTTTTGCGCGAGGTGACACGATGACCTCACCTGTTTCGCAAACCTTGATCGACGCTGCGAGGACCTACGAGGCACTGTTCGTTCCGGCACTCTTTCAGCAATGGGCGCCGATGGTGGCAGATGCTGCCAGGATTGAGCGCGGCGATCGCGTTCTGGACATTGCCTGCGGCACCGGGGTTCTGGCGCGCGAGGCGGCAAGGCGGACCGAAAGCTCAGCTCGTGTCGCCGGACTCGATCCAAACGCAGGAATGCTGGCCGTGGCGCGAAGCCTCGCGCCCGGCATCGACTGGCGCGATGGAGCGGCCGAGGCGCTGCCGTTTCCGGACCGTTCGTTCGATGTCGTTGTGTGTCAATTCGGCCTGATGTTCTTTTCGGATCGCGACAAAGCAGTCCGGGAGATGCTGCGCGTGATGGTGCCTGGCGGCAGGTGCGCGGTCGCAGTTTGGGATGTCATCGAGCACGCCTCCGCATTCGCTGCCCTCGTAGACCTGCTCGATCGCATCGCCGGAAAGCCCGCCGGTGACGCGCTTCGCGCACCGTTTGTGCTGGGTGACAGGCAGGGGCTCGCCGTGTTGTTCAAGGGCGCCGGAGCCGGCTTGGTGGATCTCACGACCTGTAACGGCACAGCACGGTTCCCCAACATACGCGAATTCGTCGAGACGGAACTCAGGGGGTGGCTGCCCGTCATGGGAGTTGTGCTGCCGGAGCCGCAGATCGATCGCATCCTGGCAGAGGCGGAAACAATCTTCGCTCGCTATCTCACGGCCGATGGGCTTGCTTTCGGCATATCGGCGCATCTCGCGACCTGCAGACGACCTTAGGCGGCGGAGGTTCGCGACTTGCTTCGATCCCGAGGAAGCAGATCACTTCAAGTACAAACTTCACTCGTCCAATTTCTTGCTCACTTCGGGATCGAGCTTGCTCCGATCGATAGACTGATAGAACGTGATGGGCCTGCATTTTCCCTCGAAATCCGCGAGGACAATGGCTGTCCACGGGCTTGTGTTCTCGCCCGACCCCTCGCGGAGGTCCGGCATGACCTTGCGAGCGGCGATCACATACCACGCGCGACCAGCCGCTGCGGCCTTCGCAGCCGCCGCGAACTCATCCAATATTCCGCGCAGGTTTTTGCGCATTTCTTCTTCACTGTCCCCGCGCAGGTATTTTCGAGACGACCTTCCCGCCTCTCCATACTCATGATGAATGTTCAACTGCAGTCGGGCATCATCCACTTCGATCTTGGTGACCCGTATCACGGCTCCGCCTTCGCGAAGATAGTCTCGCACCCGAACGTCGCAGGCCAAAAATCTGTCCGTGGGTGGCTGAGCTACGCTAGCTGAAGGGGGGACCGCGGTCTTCTTTTTTCGAGGAGCAGCATCCGCAGGCATCGTGGCGATGGTGGCGCTGAGGAGCGCAGCGGCAAGCACGACCGGAAAAAAGGCATTAAAAAAGGCATTCATGAGTACGCTGCCAAATGCTGAGCTTCTAAAACGCATTGGCTGCAGCGTTGGTTCCGCGGCCCGGAGCGGTGCTGAACGGCCGGAGAAGCGGCGGGGCACGCCATCGCATGGCTGCGCTCAGCCGTAGATGATCTCTTCGTTGCCGATGCAATCGGCGGCAATGGCTTGGGCCGACCGGATGTTGTCGAGGTAGCTCGAAGGACTGATCCCGACACGCGCGTCGCCGTGCACCGGCGGTACCAGAGGTCCCACTGCTTTTCCTGAATGACCGGCATCTCACCGCGGCCAAAGCGAGCTAGCGGGAACTTTTTCCGCAAAACAGCCTTTGTTTAGTACTGTCCTACAAAAAGGGACCTTACGGAGGCGGTGTTTTTGACCGTCGGCAGGTCATGGACTCGATTCTCATCAAGATCTTCGCCACGGCGCTTGCCTTCAGTCAGGTCACCACCCGGCCGGATGGGGTCAAGACGGAGTTCGATGCGGTGCGCGACCGCTCCGAGGTGGCGCAGCTTTTGAGTGCCGGCTGCGCCCACATGCGCAAGGCTTTCGACATCGAGGACATCAACCTGGACGATCTGATTGCCACTGCCATGGATGACAAGGAGGCGCTGAGCGGCGAGATCAAGGCGCTCAAAGGACTGAATCTGGCCGACCTCCACGTGGCCTACCGGGAGTTCTGCAAAGTCGAAAAAGTGAAAGGATCTCCGGTCGATCTCGGTCAGGTCATCGCTTTCTACAACAGCGCGGCCAGGGATCTGCCCGACGCCGAGCAGCTTAAACAGCTCAGGCTTCCCGGCACCAGTGTAATCCTCGATAACAAGAGCGAGCGCGTCGCCGAGATTTACGCGCCGAACAATCGCCGCATCTGGGTCAAGCTTGCGGATATCCCGGAAGCGGTGCGCAACGCATTCATCGCCGCCGAGGACAAGCGCTTCTTCCAACACAGCGGCCTTGACGAGCGCGGACTGGTCCGCGCCTTCATCGGCAACTTCACGAAGCCGGGCCGGCCGCAGGGCGGCTCGACCATTACGCAGCAGGTCGCCAAGAACCTGCTGGTGGGCAACGACGTCACTTATGAAAGAAAATTGCGCGAGATGATCGTTGCCTCACGGATGGAGCGCGCCCTGACCAAGGCGGAAATCCTCGAGCTCTATCTCAACTCGATTTATCTCGGTCGCGGAGCCTGGGGCATCGAGATGGCGGCGCGCAGCTATTTCGGCAAACCGGCCAAGGCGCTCTCCGCAGTCGAGGGCGCGCTGCTCGCCGGGCTCGCCAAGGGACCGAACTACTTCAATCCCGACCACCACCCTGAGCGCGCACGCGAGCGCCTTGCCTACGTGCTGGGCCGCATGCAGGACGACGCCATGATCGACGCCGCCGCGGCGCAAGCGGTATTGCCGCAGCTCGTCGAGTACCGGCCGACGCGCCGGGACTTCGGCTTTCACTTCGTCGATCACATCGCCCGCGAGGCTAAGGCGGTCGCGGGCCTCGATAATCTCACCAATTCCTCCTACACGGTGCGCTCGACCGTCAACTCGGCCCTGCAGCGCGTAGTCGAAGCGACCTTGCAGGAGGGCCTTGCGCGCTATGAGCTGAACACCAATCGTTACAAATTTGAGGGACCCGAGGCGAACATTTCCGATGCTGTCCGTCTGAGAGCGGCTGACGTGAGGACGACGGAGCCAGCTTGGCTCGTGGCGTTGAAGACGACGCGACTGCCTCTCTATGACGTTCACTGGCAATCGGCGGTCGTCCTGGAGAATACGCGCGGCAAGCGCGGCCATGCGATCAACGTCGGCCTGACCGACGGAAGCATCCTCCCGCTGAACACCTGGAGCGCCGCGATCGGGCGCGGCCTCAAGCCGTACGACGTGGTCTATGTGCAGGTGCGCGAAGCCAAGGGTAAGCAAGCGGCGCGTGCCGATCTGCGCATTCGACCGACCGTACAGGGAGCGGCGCTCGTACTCGGGAACGAAACCGGCCGCATTCTCGCAATGGCGGGCGGCTTTTCGTATCCGGCAAGCCAGCTCAACCGCGTCGTCCAGAGCCTGCGGCAACCCGGCTCGACCCTGAAGCCGCTGACCTACCTCGCCGCCCTCCGGAAGGGATTGCAGCCCAACACGCTGGTGATGGACGAACCTATTACGCTGCCACCGATCGGCGCGACGGGCTACGCGCGCCAGCGCGGTTTCTGGTCGCCGAAGAACTACGAGGGCGGCGCTTCGGGCGCCATTACACTGCGGCGTGCTCTGGAAAACTCCCGGAATCTCGCCACCGCGCAACTGCTCGCGACCGGTCTCGACGACAGCGCCGAGCGAGGCCTCGACCGGGTCTGCGAGATCGCGATGGAGGCGCAGCTTTACAAGGAATGCATGCGCTACTACCCGTTCGTGCTCGGTGCCCAAACTGTGCGGCTCATCGACCTTGCGGCGTTCTATGCAGCGATCGCCAACGAAGGCGCACGGCCCCGGCCCCATGCGATCGAAACGATCGAACAGGACGGCCGCCCAATCTACCGGCACGATCCGCATGCGGTGGACTGGATCGGCTCCGCCGACCGCGCATCGTTTTACCAGTTGAAATCAATGCTGCAGGGCGTGCTCGCGCGCGGAACCGCGCGCGCGGTGAAGCATCTCTCGCCCTATGTCGGCGGCAAGACTGGTACCACCGATAATTCGGCCGATGCCTGGTTCGTCGGTTTCACAAATGACGTTACCGTCGCCATCTGGGTCGGCTA
This sequence comes from Bradyrhizobium sp. AZCC 1577, assembly GCF_036924575.1. Lineage (NCBI taxonomy): Bacteria > Pseudomonadati > Pseudomonadota > Alphaproteobacteria > Hyphomicrobiales > Nitrobacteraceae > Bradyrhizobium > Bradyrhizobium sp. AZCC 1577. The sequence goes on along the minus strand of NZ_JAZHRQ010000001.1, from coordinate 1,740,480 downwards.
CGACAATAGCGACGGCGGGCGCCGCACCCTTGGGCCCGGCCAGACCGGGGGGAAAGTGGCGCTGCCGATGTTCGAGCCGATCGTGCAGGCAGCCTGGGAGCTGCACGCTCCCAAGACGGCGTTGAACGGCCCTTCGCGCGAAGCCATGCGTCAGCTCGCTACTCTGTCGATCGATCCTTATACCGGCGATCCTGCACCGGCCGGCTCCGGGCGCGCGTTCACCGAGTACCTCAAGAGAGATCCGGCGGGCAGAATTGATGATACACAATTTCGCATCGTCTCGCGTGCAGAAAGCTACACCTATCGCGGCGGTCGTGACGAAGACGACGGGCCATTCCAGCAGTGGTCCTACGGCAACCGCCTTTACGGCGATAACCGGCTACCCTTTCCATTCCCGAACTGGCGTCTTGGTCCGCGCGAATATCCCTCCTGGCGCGGATATCCCGATGACGAGGACCGCCTCCCGCGACCGCCGCTCCGAGTCGATCCCGATTACTTCTGGCGGCGGCTGAATTGAGCATTGCCATGAGCCTCCACCGTGCCGCTGTCCTCATCGCCGCCTGCGTGGCCACTTGCACGGGCGCGGCCGCGCAGGAATTCCAGGTGGAGGACGTGCCCGCAGCCGCCAGCGTTCCGATCGCACAGATCAAACCGCGCACGGTCATCTTCGCCGACCAACGCAACGACAAGCTCGCCGATTCCTCGACCGGGCTGATTCCTTTCGACGATTGGGCCCGCTCACGTCCGGTTCAGCGGCGCTTCCTCTCGCTCTTCCCGAGCTTCGTTGAGCCTACGCTCAAGCAACAAACGAAGCTGAAGCTCTCGGTCTACCAGGCGGAGGCGCGGTTTCGACTTCCAAAAGGGGCCGCGGCATTGGATCTGTCGCGGTATGCGAATGTCGCGTTCCTCGAGCAGATCGATCCGGCAGTCAAGCACCGGCCGATCACCGCGGGCGATGCTATTCCCAACAAGGACGCGGGGGCCGCGCACAACCGTCCGCCGAATCGCCGCTGGTGCGAGGACGCCAAGGCGGTTTGCGTGCAGTCCCGCTACATGTTCGAAGGAAAAATTCCGGCGGGCATTCAACTTGCCAACAAGCTGCGCGAGGAGAGCAAAAAGCCGATTCCGGATTTCATCGAGTTTCAGAGTGAGATCACGCTGGTCTCGCAGCCGCATCTTGCTGAGCTGCCGAGCCTGACCGGGCTCGACTCCGCAGTCACCAGCGCGCTCGAGCAGAACATCTTTTGGGTCAACCAGGTCATCCAGTTCGGCAAGCTCCTTGCGGTTCTGCAACAGCATCCGACCGAGCGGGAAGCCGCCATCGCGACGGTCTACATCCTGATTGCGGTCAGGAACGACGTGCTGAACAAGCAAAGGGAATACAGCAATACACCGATGCTGCGAAACCTCGTGCCCGCGCAACTGCTCATGGGCCACAGCTCCTTCAACAGCGGCGATTCGCTGAGCGCCGGCCTGCCGAAATACGCCAAAGGCCGCATCAAGGCGATCGCCGAGATCATGGAGCGGGAATGAGCAGATCGCATGCGCGAACTAGACTGGCGCCTCACGCGCATCCTGCGCGATCAAGCGTGCCTCAGACTTGTTCTTGCAATATCGCGGCGCCGAGTTCGTCGAAACGAAACAATTGATAGATCCGCTGGCCATTGTAATCGAGCATCCTCAGATCGTCTGTTTCGTGCAAATCGCTCTCGACCGCGTGGAAATGTCCGCCATAGCGCTCCTTTGCGAGATCAAGCGGCACATCGAAAGCGACAAACTTGCCGATTCCCTTGGCTTTTAGCCTGCTCAGGAACTTCGGATCGTGCAGCGTTTCGTGGGACGTGAGGACCAGCAATGGGCCACCGGCCGTAAGCAGCAGAAAGGACCTCATCGATCAACTCCCTGGTCGTTGGTTTCACCAGCATCGCTGGTCCCCGCGAACAACGTCGCGGTTACGTCGGGGCTGGTGCTTGTCGATAGATACATAAGACCGAGAATGCCGACTGAGAATAGGAGCGCGTAGGACGGGTCGAGCTTTTGTGAACCCCATCACTGCGGGTGACGTTGGGAGAACTCCGCTTCGAAGGTGCGCGCTCGCGAAAATATCGAAAACAACCCCATGCAAAGTAGCAGGCGGCCGCCGGGCATTCGACAGAGCAACTTGACACGTCGGGCAAATCGGGGGCATTTTTCGATTATTCCGAAATCCTGTACGCGCCCGTCGCCCCGCAATATCGGGCGCGTCCGTCGCGATTGCAGCCGAAAAATCCTCACCCACAATTGAAATTGCAGGGATCACCGCGGCGAGCGATCGCCTGCGCGTGGCCGAACCGCGCGCGCGGCAAGCGCGCGGCCTAAGGAATCTCGACATGAACACCGCTCCTGATATCACTGTGCCAACGGCGATCGCCGCAACTGACCAGGCCAAAGCTGCCGCAGCCCCGCGAATAAAGCTGCTGTCGCACGGATTCTCCATCGACCATCCAGATCAAGAGCTCGGCGAACAGCTCATGGTGAATGCACTGGGGGTCTCCGATCGCGAAGCGATGCATGGCATCCTCCGGCAATTGGTCAAGGCCAGCGTGAGCGGCGAGAGTCCCGACGAGGTCACCCTCTCCTTCATGATCTCGATGGTGAAGAGCATTCGCCCCCGGGATTCCGTCGAGGCCATGCTGGTGGCGCAGATGGTTTCCGTTCATGTGATGGCGATGCGGTGCGCCCATCACCTTGCGAATGCGGACGATCTCGCTCAGCACGACAGCGCCGCGCGCGCGTTGGGCAGGCTCGCCCGCACGTTTCCCGCCCAGATCGAGGCGCTGAACCGCTACCGCAGCCATGGCGAGCCCGCCATCACCGTGCAGAACGTGTCGGTCGGGGATGGCGGCAAGGCCATTGTCGGCAACGTCACGCAACATGCGCGCGTGATCGTTTCCGACAAGAACCCGGCAACCGCGGCGCGGAAGGCGCCGAAGGCCGCAGGCTCCAGGCGAAGGCGCGATTCCGCGGATGCCAAGCGGGAAGCCCAGGCGTGAGCGATCACGTCAGAAACACCGGTGCGATGCTGGCGAGCCCACGTTGTGGCGCCAAAACCCGCGCCAGTGGCGCGTGCCGCTCGCCGGCGGTGCACGGCAAGAAGCGCTGCCGCATGCACGGCGGTGCACCCGGATCCGGCGCGCCAAAGGCAAACCAGAACGCGCGCAAGCACGGCCTGTTCACCAGGGATGCGATCGCCGAGCGAAGGCAGATACGGGCGCTGTTGGAGGACGCGCGGGCGCTGCTGGAGGAGATGAAGTGAGAGGCTTTCGCCACGACAGAGCGCCTACAACCCACTGATTTCTGGCCCTGTTCGTTAATGGAATTTCAGTCAAAAAGTGCTATATTGATGATATGAATAAGCTAACTTCCTCTTCGACCGCAGAGCACATACGGACCCTGGCCCGGACGTTCCAAGTGTCCTACACGGAGGGTCCAAATGATCGCCTGGCACACCACATTTCCCGCCTGGCGGGGGACACGGTTGAGCTTGATGAGATCGAGCAGTTGCTGATTGGTTTGCAGCGAGCCAAACACATTACACGCATAGAGATGATCCAGCTTCAGGCCCGCTACCTGCACGAAGCCAAGCCGTGACATTCGATCCGTTCGGCGACTTTGAATCGCGCGGGTATCTAAGGAATGTTGCTCAAGAGAAAGACCCTGCTATTGTGAGGCGGCTGGAGCATGCCTCCTTTACAACCGGAATCGACGACGCTTTCGAAGCGCTAAAAACGAAGAAGGCCCTCACCTACTCCGACGTGCTCAGCACGCACAAAATACTGTTCGAAGCAATGTATCCGTGGGCCGGGCAGGATCGCACCCAGACAGCACCCAACATTGCGGTAAGCCGTGGCAGCGTCCTCTTCGCCCATCCAAAGTATATTCAGAACGCAATCGAGCATGCGCTAAAGCTCGGCAACGACCCGAAAGCGATGCGAGAGAAAGCGGGCGAAGTTATGGGCTACCTCGCCCATGGCCATCCCTTCCTGGACGGCAATGGACGCACCATCATGGTCGTCCACTCAGTCCTGGCTCAGCGTGCCGGCTTCAGTGTCGATTGGGCCTCGACGGACAAAACCGCCTATCTGCAAGCATTGACCAAAGAGCTGGATGATCCTGGCAAGGGAATTCTCGATAAATATCTCGAACCGTACATCCGACCGGCAGTCACTGATCTCAAAGAACACATTGCAGCGGCCAAGGGCCTCGATGGCGGCACAGGCGATGCCGATAAAGTTCGCGGCAGCAACGACGATCCGGCAGTTATAGCCGAGTACAAACAGCAGCAGCTTAAACGCGACGAGCATACCGGCGGCGCCTAGGCTTTCGAGCGTACTGATGCTGTGAAGTCCCCAAACCTGCCCTTGCAGCGCTAGTGTATACTGAGCGCGCGGAAGCTGCTGGAGGAGATGAAATGAGTGCGTTTCGCAGCCTCGCTCGCCACCTACGCTGCTGTCAACTTGCGAGCCTTCTTCGCTCGCACCGGCAACCTGCTTTCGACTGAAAACCCGACATTCAGCGCCCGCATGATGGTGGCAATCGTTTCGAAACGCGGCTTGGCACCTGGTGCCAGCGTCTTGTAAGCACGGCCTGTTCACCAGCGATGCGATCGCCGAGCGAAGGCAGATTCGTGTCTTGTTGAGCGAAGCACGAAAATTTCTGCAAGGGATGAAATGATCTATCTTCGCAGCAACCTGGGGCCGCGATGAACAGTGGCGTCTCGCCGTTGCCGCGCTTCAGCGTAGCCGACAGCTGATTATTGCCAACAAGGCTAAATTTAGTGCATAAGAGCATGCTCGCATACCGGGTGCAACGCTGGAAGCGACTTTATTCGGGATGTTCTCACCTTATGAAAAGAGCCTCCGAACCGGACCTGTTGGAGAGCGGGATCTATACGATCCCTGAGGTCGCAGAACTTGTGCAAGCGCCACAAGCTGTTGTCCGCGTCTGGGTTGAGGGACATACAGGGAAGCAAGCCGCCGTAATTGACAATCAACTGGGCCGCGTTGGCGGCAAGGTGGCCGTAAGTTTTACCAACCTAATGGAATTACGGTTCGTGGCGACGTTCGCGAATGCCGGTGTTGGCTTGCGCGAAATCCGGAAGATTATGGATGAGGTCAAAGAAACATTAGAGCACCCTCATCCCTTTGCGACGCGCACCGTCTTCAAGACGGATGGCAAGAAGATCGTCGCCGAAATCGCTAAGCGTAACGGCGTCAGCATTTATGATCTTCGAACGAAGAATTTCGAGATGCTGGCAGTCGTGATGAGGTCATTGAAGGATGACGTCACGTATGATCCGCAAGGTGATGCTATTTGGTGGAGGCCGCGGCCAAAGATTGCACCCAACGTTATTGTTCACCCGCATTTCTCGTTCGGCAGACCGATACTAAAGGCTAGCCGCATTCCAACCAGCACATTAGCACAATCGGCAAAGGTCGAAGGCAGTGCGGCATTTGTCGCCGACATTTTCGAAGTACCGGAGGGACAGGTCCGGGAAGCCGTGCGATTTGAGCAAGAGCTACGAAAGGCCGCTTGAAAATAGCGTTTGACGAGAACGTTCCCATTGCAATGGTCAAAGTCTTTCAGACTTTTGCCAGTGAGCGGCAATTGAAAAGGAAGATTGGTGCGTTTGAGATTACAAGCGCTACTCAATATGCGCCAAAGCCAAGCGACGGTGATTACCTCAAGAAAAACGATGTGCCTTGGATTAAAAGATTTGCTGCGGCTGGCGGTAGAGTAATCATTTCAGGCGATACTGAAATGAGATATGTGCCGCATGAGAGGTTGGCTCTCATTCAGGCTGGCATGCTGGTGTTCTTCTTCGATGGCAAATGGAGCCAGTGGGATTTCTTCCGCAAGTGCTCCCTGTTGATTCACCATTGGCCGGCCATCGCCAACCGTATCAAGCGCGGAAAGGCACCCGCGTTCTGGCATGTTCCGCTCAGTTGGCACGAAAAGGCCAAGCTACGCAAGGTAGCTACTGACGACCCGAAGAAGCTCAAGATCGAACGGAAATCGAAGCCACGACGCATTGCTCGAAAGCCCGTTGCGACGAAGACCACGAATGTGCAAACGCCGCCAGCCCAGCGTGAGCCTACGCTCTTGGATTTGATGGCTACACCGCGCAAAGAGAATGTTGACCGCAAATGAGCGAGGCCCAGAGTGCCTCGGTTACACCGGGGACAGTCTGGCGCGGCCCTGGAGGCGCTAGACGCTGAATGCTTTGAGAGAGATATCGAATGACCGATGCAATAGCCGAACCGCCGCCTGAGGGCGCGCATCCATGGAGAACGCCACTGTGGATGGTCGGCTTGGCCGTCTTCTTGGTTTTGGGCGGGTATCTCCTCATTGAGTACGTCGCCGACCAACTAGCCAGCATACTCATTTTCTCGTTGGCGTCGCTCGCCGCGTTTCACATCTGCTTTAAATTGCTCCGCAATCACACCGACGAGAAGACGCTCAAGATCGTCGATTACCTCTACTTGATCCTTGCGATGTTTGGCGTCGTCGGGATCATTGACGTACAGTCAACAATAGCAAGGGAAAGGTATGAAGCGGTTGTTTCTCGCTACCTTCCAGAGCTGCAGAAGGTGAAACCGTGCAAGCTCCCATCAGGCAAGGAATGCGACTTCGCAAAGTCTATCTTGTCCATCATCCCCACCCCAGAACGTGCGTACTTCAGCATGAGCCAAAAGCTGATGATGATGTTGAAGGGGTGGCAGGATCACAAGCTGACCGATGAGGATGCATCGAAGTTCATTGGTGTGTATGAGCAGATGACAGCCGAACTCGAAAAGAGCGCAGTGCCGTACATGCGTCCGGGTCGGTCGGGCGAGGACAAGTTCATCTGGTTCTACATCCTTGCTGTGAGCCTCGCTCTCCGCATCACCAAGGTCACGGTCGAATGGCGGGAGTGGCATGTGCCCAAAGCAGAGAAGCCCAAGCCAACATCAACGGCCGAAGCGCTAGCATTGTGAGTGTTGAACTCTGGGGCTGCATCGCTTTCGAACGGCCACGCGGCATGGGCTCGGGTGGCCTCCGGCGCATCTTTCGGCCGGGCCGGTAAGTTCGGCCGCCCCCGAGCACAAACGGTGTCCGGTGGCCATGCCGCCATGTGAGCCCCTGAGTTCTCAACCGATATTTGTCGATATTTGGCCGCGCAGATCGCGGCGACCTTGAAATCGCTGGCGCTCCCTAGGGGAATCGAACCCCTGTTTCAGCCTTGAGAGGGCCGCGTCCTAACCGCTAGACGAAGGGAGCGTGTGCTTCAGGGAATAGCCTCGAAATGTGCGGTCGGCAAGGCAAGTCTGAAGCCTTCGCACGGGTGGTTAACCTGTTGCTTCGGGTCCTCGGGCCGACGCTGGTGCACCCGATCCGCCCTGCCTCAGGGTTCATTGACGAATCTGAGTTTTCCGGCGGGTTTCAGCGTCTTGGCGTCGAAAGTGCGGATTTCGGTCACCCCGCTTATATCCAGCGTCAGCACCAGCCGATCGCCGGCGACCGCGGTCGAGACGATGCGGGCGCCCTTGGGCAGGGTTTCCGTGATGTCCGTCGTGCCAGGCGCGGGGCTTCCCTCGCCGCGGTAAAGACGGTACCCGACGGCGATCAGGACCACGGCCACCGCAAGCGCCGAGGTCAGGCCCGCGATCAGCATCATCCGCCGCACCCGCGCGATCAGCGCGGCCTGTTCGGGGGTCGGTTCGGGCGCAACGGTATCGGTCATGCGAGGCTCTTTAGAGCATGATCCGGAAAAGTGGAAACCGGTTTTCCGAGAGGATCATGCGTCAAACATGATGGAACAGAGATCATCGAACGGCGGTCAAAGGCTGGAGGTCACCGTCGGCGGCGACGAGGGATCGCCCCGCCTCGACCGCGTGCTCGCGGTGCTCCGCCCGGAACTGTCGCGCTCGCGGCTGAAAGCGCTGATCCTGGCCGGTTCCGTTACCGCCAAGGGCACCCCCATCCGCGACCCCGCTTATCATGTCGCGCGAGGGGATACGATCACAATCGACGTCCCCGAAGCCGCGCCGCCGGAGCCCTTGGGCGAAGATATCGCGCTCGACATCGTCTATGAGGACGACGACATCATCGTCATCGACAAGCCGAAGGGGCTGGTCGTGCATCCGGCCGCCGGCCACGAGAGCGGCACGCTGGTAAATGCATTGATCGCGCATTGCGGCGCCAGCCTTTCCGGCATCGGCGGCGTACGGCGACCGGGCATCGTGCACCGGCTCGACAAGGACACGACGGGCCTGATGGTGGTCGCCAAGAACGACCACGCCCATCAATCGCTGACCGTGCAGTTCGCCGATCACGGCCGCACCGGTCCGATGCAGCGCGGCTACATGGCCTTCATCTGGGGCGTACCCAACCGCCAGCGCGGCACGGTCGCAGCCCCGATCGACCGGCATCCGTACGCCCGCGAGAAGATGGCGGTGCGCCCGGGCGGACGCGAGGCCGTCACCCATTGGGAATTGCAGGCGGCCTATCAGGGGCGCGACGGCAAGCCGGTCGCTTCCCTCCTCGCTTGCCAGCTCGAGACCGGACGGACCCATCAGATCCGGGTGCACCTCGCCCATATCGGCCACCCCCTGATGGGCGATGCCGTCTACGGCCCGCACTTCAAGACCAAGGCCCGCCACCTCGGCCCCGAGGGCCAAGCGGCGCTAGCCGCCCTCGGCCGGCAGGCCCTGCACGCTTATCTGCTGGCCCTGGAACATCCCCGAACGGGAGAACTTTTGCATTGGGAGGCGCCCCTGCCGGAGGATCTCATCCTTCTGCAAGGCGCCCTGGAAGCGGCCCTATGACGCAGGCCTTTCAGGAAAATTAAGCTATACCAATAGGTTATGGCTGCCACACGGGGACGTGACGTCAGCATTCCTTCCCTATTTGTTCGTTTTTTGCTATGTTGCATATGCGTTGAATATCCAACGCGGAACATCGCAGCGTGATTGGCTTTAACACAGCGATCACCTGCCGGGCCCGCCGCTATCGGGGGCCTGAACCACTGGAGGGCGCTCAAATGGCCCGTACAGCTACGTTACCGGTTCTCAATGGAGAATCCGGTCTCTCTAGATACCTCGCCGAGATCCGCAAATTTCCGATGCTGGAACCCCAGCAGGAATACATGCTCGCCAAACGCTGGCGCGAGCATGACGATCGCGACGCGGCACATCACCTTGTCACCAGCCATCTCCGGCTCGTGGCCAAGATCGCCATGGGCTATCGCGGCTACGGCTTGCCGATCTCTGAAGTCGTTTCAGAGGGCAATGTCGGCCTGATGCAGGCGGTCAAGCGGTTCGAGCCCGAGAAGGGTTTTCGTCTCGCCACCTACGCCATGTGGTGGATCAAGGCCTCGATTCAAGAGTACATTCTGCGTTCATGGTCGCTCGTGAAAATGGGAACCACCGCGAACCAGAAGAAGCTCTTCTTCAACCTGCGCAAGGCGAAGAGCAAGATCTCCGCGCTGGACGAAGGTGATCTCCGCCCCGATCAGGTAAAGCTGATTGCCAAGCGTCTCGGCGTGACGGATCAGGACGTGATCGACATGAACCGCCGTCTCGGCGGCGACGCGTCGCTCAACGCGCCGATCCGCGACGACGGCGAAGCCGGCGAATGGCAGGACTGGCTGGTCGACAACTCGCCCAACCAGGAAGCCGTGATGGCCGAGCACGAGGAGTTCGATCATCGCCGTCAGGCGTTGAACGGCGCCATCGGCGTGCTCAACCCGCGCGAACGCCGCATCTTCGAGGCGCGGCGCCTGGCGGAAGAGCCGATGACGCTGGAAGACCTCGCCGCCGAATTCGGCGTCTCGCGCGAACGCGTGCGGCAGATCGAGGTCCGCGCTTTCGAAAAGGTGCAGTCGGCCGTCAAGGGCACGATTGCCCGGCAGGAAGCCGAACTCGAAGCCGCGCACTAATTCGCGGCAGAGGTATCAAGTAACGAAAGCCGGCGGCAACGCCGGCTTTTTGTTTTTGGGGGGTGCTGCTTCACCACGCTGTCGTCCCTGCCTCCGTGCGCAATCGCGCACTTGGCGCAGGGACCCATACGCCGCGGCCCGCGGAAATGGCACATGCGGAGACGGCTTTGCTTCAACGACGAAGTGCAGTGGTTATGGGCCCCTGCGTTCGCAGGGGCGACAAGCTTGATGCAGCCCGCCTACTCCCCCCACTCCCGCGCCATTGTCGCCAGGGCACAGCCTTCGCAATAGCGCGCGTCCTTGAAGTCGATCCAGTTGTGCGCATAGACGCGATCGAGCGGAATGCCGTAACGCGCGCGCAGCACCTTTAGCAGAATACGCCACGCCGCTACTTGCGCATCCGTCGGGCCCCGCGTCACATCAGGAAAATTGCCGGCGAATTCGACGCCGACCGAATTGCTGCCGATCACCTGGCGATAGGTCGGGCCGTTGTCGATGTACTTGTTGTCGTTGCGGTTGGCGCCGTCGCCATGCGTCGGAACGAGATGTTCGCCGACCGCCCAGTACACCGTGCCGTCGGTTTCGACCCATACCATGACGCCGCGCCGCGTCGGGTTCTTCGATTGCGCCAGCGCGCCACCGCGCGCGGAGCCAGCCGGCCCCTCGGTCTGATGCACGATGATGTTGCGCCAGGGATGGGCCTTTGCGAGATCGCCCCATGGCGCCAGCCAGACCATCTTCAAGCCGGGAATATCCGGCGTGCCCGACGAACGCGCGATCGCGGCGAGGTCGGGCGATTGCGCGCAGGCGCAAGCAGGAAGCGACAGAGCGAACAATACCGCCGCGACGACGCGAAAATTCATGACCGAGGTCCAGTGACGAACCTTAGTAGCACGCCTCAGGCCCGCTTGCGGAGGGCCACGTCCGCGGCCGTTTCGGCTTCAGGCACCAGCGGCGGCGCCGGATCGTAGACAGCAAAGCCGTTTCGGCCGGCCTTCTTGACGTCGTACAGCGCGTGGTCGGCGGCAGCGATCAGGCGATCGGGGAAGCCGCCCATCTCGCGGGTCCATTGGGCGACGCCGATCGAGACGGCGATCGGAATGTCGTTGCCGGTGCATTGTTCGGCGTCCGCGCGGCAGACCTCCAGTACGCGGCGCGCGATCATCGCGCCCTCGCGCAGCGTCGAGGACGGCAACACGATGCAGAACTCGTCGCCGCCGGTGCGTGCCAGCATGTCGCCGGGCCGCAGCCGGGTTTGCGCCATCAGGGTGAAATGCTGCAGGCAGGCGTCGCCCGCGGCGTGACCGTAGGTATCGTTGATGCCCTTGAAGCCGTCGAGATCGATCACCAACAGCGCGAAGGGCTGACCGCTGCGTTCGGAGCGCGCGCACTCTTCCGTGAGCCGCTGCACCAGATAACGGCGATTGCCGACGCCGGTAAGGTCATCGAGCAGCGCCAGATCCGCGACCTCGTTGCGCAACCGGTCCATCGCCATCAGCAGGAAGCCGAAATTCAGCGACATCGACAGGAACACCAGCACCAGGATGACGACCGACTGCGCCGGGGTGAAATGCATGTAGGAGAAGCCGGGCCCCATGCCGGTGACCGCGCCGGTCAACCGAGCCGCGAGAATGATCATGATGATGATGGTGACGACGCCGGCCAGCCGGGCGCCCGGATTGGCGCGCCCTTCGTGCGGAGTCAGCAACAGCTTCAGGCCCATCGCCATCGGCAGTACTTGGGCGATCGTAAAGACGGTCATCCGCGCTGGCACGCTGTCGTAGACAAAAATGAAAAAGGACAGACCGACAAAGGCAAAGCCGGTGGTCAACGCGGTGCGAAGCCACGAAACGGGCCGGGTGAAGAATTTCTGAATTCCCATCGTGGCAAGGCAGATCGCCAGTACCAGCGTGGTGCCGGCGAACAGCAACGGCACGAGAGAATCCGGGAAGACTACGCGCAGCATCGCCATCGCAGCGCCCGCCGCCGCCGTGAACGCCGAGCCGGTCCAGAACCGCGCGGCCTCGAACGACGGATAGCATCGCATGACGTAGGCCCAGATCAGGCCCAGCGCGAGAAAATTGATGACGAACACCGTCCACAGCGTAGGAACGCTCAGCATCGCGAACTCAGGACGCGCGCGCGTCCCGTCTCCCCTGTTATCTCACGACCGCCTGGGACTTTCGCGCGCCAGCCTTCTCCCACGACAATCCCCGTCGTCTTACGGACAAAATGCATCTGCGCCGCTTAACGGACCCTGAGGGCCGCCGGCCAATCCAAACCGTGGTTTTGAATTGATGAAGATCGCGCGCGTTCGGACATCGTTAAGCATGATGCGCGCGCATGCGAGCGGCAGCGGCGATGCTCGTTTCGGCAAAAATCGCATCAAAATGCATAACAACTGTGGATAACGTGATGACACCGCCATGACGGCACGCGGCAGCAGCCTGCGAATCTGCTGGGATCGTGTGCGAGGATGTTGCGAGGCTGGCCCTCCGCCAAGCATGCCTCGGTGTCGCGTTTCAATCCATGAAAACCTTGAGAGGATACTATGGCTAAGAAAGCGAAGAAGGCGAAAAAGGCGAAGGCCAAGAAGGCCAAGAAGTCGAAGAAGAAGTGAATTTCGGCCCGGGTGGAGTGCTCAGCTCCGCCCGGGCTCCCAACTCCGGGTTAGTTTTGGAGAATGGCGGGCCGCGGGTCCGCCTTTTTGATTCCGAATCTATTCGCCGTCGTCCCTGCGGACGCAGGGACCCATAACCACAATCCTTCGTAATAGATGAAGATGTCCGCCGCGGTGCCCGAAGAGAAGCCGCGGCGTATGGGTCCCTGCGTTCGCAGGGACGACGGAAGGGCAATGTTCGGATTGTCGCCGCGCGCGGCGCAGGCGTCACCGCTCCGCAAGCGCCAGCTTCGCCCCGAGCGCGGCAAATCCCGCCGCAAAGCTGCGGCGCAGCCATGCCATCACCTTCGGCCGGGTGATGACGCGGTCGCGCATCGCGGCCGCAAAGAGGCCGTAGAGCGCGAACACCGCAAACGTCATCGCCATGAACGCTGCGCTCAATTCCAGCATCCGCGCCAGCGGATGCGGCTCGTCGAGCGCAACGAATTGCGGCAGGAAGGCCAGGAAGAAGATCGAGAGCTTTGGATTGAGGATGTTGACCAGGACGGCGGTCACGATGACGCGCCGGCTGGAGCGCGCCTTCGCGGCCGGGCGCGTGTCGATGGCAAGCGCGCCCGTCTCGCGCAACGCCTGCCAGGCCATGTAGAGCAGATACGCCACGCCGCACCATTTCAGCGCGGCAAAAGCCAGAGCACTGGTGTGCAGCACGGCGGCGAGCCCGAGCATGGCGGCCAGCATATGCGGCACGATGCCGAGGGTGCAGCCGAAGGCCGCCGCGGTACCGGGCCGCGCGCCCAGCGTCAGCGCCACCGCCAGCGTGTACAGCACGCCGGTGCCGGGGGAAGCGACCACGATCAGCGAGGTCAACAGGAACGACAGGGTCATGCCCTGCTATTAACACGACGACATTTGGCGCGAAAGCAGGGCGGCGGCGCTCACGGGCGCGGTCCGCCGCCGTGCTCTCGTTGATAGACCATGCGCTCCGCCTCGCGGATCACGTCGAGCGGCGCCCAGGGCTTGGCCCAGAACTGCACGCCGTCGGGCAATTCCTGATGCAGCGGCTTGCCCGAGGTGACGATCACGCCCATCTCGGGATTGTACTTCCTTGCGATGTGCGCGAGTTCGACACCGTCCATGTTGCCGGCAAGCTGCACGTCGGTCATCATCAAGACCAGACTGCCGGCAGCGCGCTCCAGCACCAGTTCAGCGGCCTCGGCGCTCTCGCATTCGATGACATCGACCTCACTCTCCTCCAGCAGCAGGCAGATCATGTTCCGCTGCATCGGGTCGTCCTCGACAATGAGGGCCGTTGCGCGATGGGGTTTGGATTGTCCCATGTGAGCCTCCTCTCAGGATCGCGTCGGCTGGCGATGCCGCCCCTCTGTCGGGTATTCGACACTAAGCGCGGAAACCGCTTTATGGTTCGGTTCCAATTTGCGAAAGTTTGCGGGAACCTACCTGTTTTCGACCTGCAAGGAGTTCGATCCGACATGACTGCGATATCTGGAAGCACGGCCGCCGTGACCGGCGCCGCCAGCGGCATCGGCCGCGCGCTGGCGCTGGAACTGGCCGCGCGCGGCTGCGATCTCGCGCTCGCCGACCGCGACGAGGCCGGGTTGCAGCAGGTGGCTGCCGAGATCGGAAAAGCGAACAAGCGCAAGGTAACGATCCACCGCGTCGACGTCGGCGAGCCCGCCCAGATCCGGGAGTTTGCCGACGCGGCAATCGCCGCGCATCCGGAGCTGAACATCGTCATCAACAATGCCGGCGTCGCGCTGCTCGGTGCCTTCAACGAGGTCGACCAGGCGCAGATGGAATGGCTGATCAACATCAACTTCTGGGGCGTGGTGCACGGAACGCGCGCTTTCCTGCCGCATCTATCGAAGCAGCCCGAGGCGCATATCGTCAACCTCTCCTCGATCTTCGGCATCGTCGCCCCGCCCGGCCAGACCGCCTATTGCGCCGCCAAGTTCGCGGTGCGCGGATTTTCGGAAAGCCTGCGGCATGAGCTCGCGATGGCGAACAGCCCGGTGAAGCTCTCGGTGGTGCATCCCGGCGGGGTCCTGACCAACATCGTGCGCAACTCCCGCACCGGCAACGGCATCGCCGACAATGCGCGCCGCGCCGAATCGATCGAACGTTTCGACGCGATCGCCAGGACCACGCCGCCGGCCGCGGCGCAACGCATCATTCTCGGCATCGAGAAAAACCAGCCGCGCATTCTGATCGGCAACGACGCGAAGTTCATGGACCTCTTGCAGCGGTTTCGCCCGGCGACCTATTGGGCGGTGTTGGCGAAGCGGATCGGGAGGGTGGCGGAGGAGAAGGGGAAGTGAGCTTGAGGTGGCGCGCGATCTATCAAATGTCGTCCCTGCGAACGCAGGGACCCATACGCCGCGGCAGTTCTTGTTACAAAAGACAAGTTAACTACGACCTCGCAAAACAACTTTGGCCGGTGGCTATGGGTCCCTGCGTTCGCAGGGACGACGGAAGATTTTCATGTTTGAGATCGACGAGCTGACATACATCCGCGTTCTCGCGACGCATCTCGCCCGAGGCTTGCATCTTCGTCACCGCCCCGCCAGACGATCCGCAAAATACCCAATCGTCTTGCGGTAGATCGTCGCCCTGTTCCACTCCCGCATGGCTTCGAAATTCGCGGTGCCTTCGCCGTATGGCGCGCCGGGCTTGAAGCCCGACACGTGCAGCAGGTTCGCGGTGGAGGCGAGCACGTCGGGCACGCTGTGGCGCAGGTCGACATGGCCGTTGCCGTCGAAATCGACACCGTATTTGATGTAGGACGACGGCAAAAATTGCGTCTGGCCGATCTCGCCGGCGAAGGCGCCGATCAGGTCGCGCAGCGGGAGATCGCCACGCTGCACGATCTTCAGCGCGGCCAGCAATTCGCCCTGAAACAGTTCGGTGCGGCGGCAATCATGGGCCATGGTCATCAGCGTGCGGACCACCGGCATCTTGCCGATGTCGCCCTTGCCGTAATCGCTCTCCAGCCCCCAGATCGCGACGATGATCTGCGGCGGCACACCGAACTTCTGCTCGATGCGCGCCAGCACTGACGCGTGCCTCAGCAGCATCTGCCGCCCGATGTTGATGCGTCCGGGGCCGACGCGGGTCGAGACATATTGCTCGAACGTCTTGTTGAAGGTGCCGCGCTGGCGGCGGTCGAAAGCGAGCACCGCCGGATCCTGCGTGATGCCCGCGAACGCCTGACTGATCACCGCCTGCGACACGCCGGCCGCCTGCGCCTCCGCCGCCATCGCCGAAACGAAGGTGTTGAAATCGCCGCCACAGCGGGCGGCGTAAGTGGGGGTGGAGAAGATGACGGCGCCGAGAAAAATGGCCCAACGAAATATGCGCATGCGAATCCCTTGTTGCGTCTCGGGCTAATCATGCCACGGGAAAGCGGCACACGAAACCTCGTCGTCCCCGCGCACGCGGGGACCCATACGCCGCGGCCGATATTGTTAAAGCGGACTGGTTGACGGCTTGGCTTCAACAATCGCCGCCTGTGGTTATGGGTCCCTGCGTTCGCAGGGACGACGCCGCAACTGGCCGCTACTCCCCACCATCAATCTGGCGGCCCATCAGCGCGATCGCCTTCTGATAGACGCCCGCGGCATTCCAGGCCTGGATGGCCGCGAAATTCGGCTCGCCCGGCTGATAGCCGGCGCCCGCGCGCCAGCCATGCGCCTTCAAAAAGTTCGCGGTCGACATCAGCGCGTTGGCCGAGTTTTCGAGATTGCCGGTACCGTAGGCCAGAATGGCTTTTGGCATGAACTGCGTCTGGCCGACCTCGCCATGCATCGAGCCGCGCTGGCTGGCAGAGAGCGCGCCGCGATCGATCAATTGCAGCGCCGCGTAGAGGTGCTCGGTGAAATAGGCCGAGCGCCGGCAGTCATAGGCGAGCGTCGCGATCGAGGCGAGCATGTTCTGATTGCCGCGCTGGCTGCCGAATCCGGTCTCCATACCCCAGATCGCAAGCAGCGGCCCCGGCGGCACGCCATAGCGGCTCTGAATGGAGGCAAACAGCGCGGCCTGCGATTGCTTGAGCTGCCTCCCCCTCGCGACGATGGTGGTGGCCCCGCGCTTCGCCAGAAACTGATCGAGCGAGAGATTGAAACTGCGCTGGCCGCGGTCGGCATTGATGGTCGCTTGCGCATAGTTCGTCGCCATCAGGGCGGAGATTGTGGAGGCGCCGATGCCCTTGGCCTGCGCTTCAGCGGCGAATTGCTGCTTCCAGGCAGCGTAGCCGGCGGCGGAGGTGCCGCATTGGGCGGCGTGGGCGTGGGGGCTTAAGGACGCGAACAATGCGACGGTGGCGCTGAAAGCAAATGCGATACGAAGCATGGAAAGACCATTCCTGAGAGAGCACTGCAAGTACGCATCGGTTTCTAGCACGTCCTCAGCCGCGCTTCGAGAGTTGCGGCAGATGCATGGGCAGAATCTGCTAGCCCTTGGCCATCTCGAAAACGGCCATGATTGCGACTAATTTGAATCGATCGATATGCCGGCCGTTCGTTGAACCGCCGCGTCGAATTGGTGGCGCTGTAACGCCAACGCGTGGGCCGACGCCCGCCTTGGCGCTTCCCAGGGACAATGGCCATGCCCAGGTCCAGTGGTTTCAAAGTCGGAATGGCAATTGTGATCGCCGTGCTCGCGGCAATCCCGAAGACGGCCGCCCAGGCGCCAACGCTTTCCATCGACCCTTCACGATTGCCCCGTCTCGGCACCATCGACGAGCGCTTTCAATCGTACAATGTAGAAATGGTCGAGGTCACCGGCGGACGGTTCTGGAAACCCTACAGGACGAGTGCCTCGGCGCCATCTGCTCGGGGCGCCGGTAACGCCGAAAATGTCCCGGCGGGCGTGAACCCCGATCACTACGCGTATCGGGCGCCGATCGACCTGTCGAACCGCCGGCTGCGTATCTTGGCGGCCGCGCTGGCCCCCGCCTACCTGCGCGTCAGCGGCACCTGGGCCAATAGCACCTACTTTGCAGAAAGCGATGCGACACCTGCGACGCCACCTGACGGCTTCCGAGCGGTGCTGAGCCGCGAGCGCTGGAAAAGCGTGATCGACTTTGCCCGCGCCGTTAGCGCAGAAATCGTGACGTCGATGGCCATAAGCCCCGGTGTCCGGGACGCAGCAGGCCGATGGCGGAGCGATCAGGCGCGTCGGTTGTTCGCCTACACCAGATCTATCGGCGGCAGAATTGCCGCCACCGAGTTCATGAACGAGCCGACGCTGGCCGCCATGGGGCGCGCGCCGAAAGGATACGATGCGGCGGCCTACGGGCGGGACTTTAAAGCCTTTGTTGCTTTCATCAGGGCCAGCGAACCGGATGTGATCGTTCTGGGCCCCGGTTCGATCGGCGAGACAACAGCGTCACAATCGCCCCCGCAATCCAGCTCCGATTTTCTTCGTACGCGGGATCTGCTTGCTGCATCCGGTCCCGGCATCGATGCTTTTTCCTATCATCACTACGGCGCCCTCTCGCAACGATGCTCCGGGATTCCGGGCCAGACCACACCAGAGGCCGCACTTTCGGAAAGCTGGCTTAAGAGCACGGAGCAAACGCTCTCGTTCTACCGATCGCTCCGGGACGAGTTTGCGCCTGACAAGCCGATGTGGCTGACCGAAACCGCCGAGGCCGCCTGCGGCGGCAATCCCTGGGCTTCCACTTTCCTCGATACGTTCCGATATCTCGATCAACTTGGCCGGCTTGCCAGGGCCGGCGTCCAGATGGTGGCGCACAACACGCTGGCGGCCAGCGACTACGGCCTGCTTGACGAGACGACGTTGCGACCGCGACCAGACTACTGGGCGGCGCTGCTTTGGCGCAGGCTGATGGGCACGACCGTTCTCGACGCCGGCGTGCACGATGGCGTGCACCTCTACGCGCATTGCCGACGAGGCGTGCGTGGCGCCGTCACGCTGCTAGCGATCAATACGGACAGGACGGCCGCCGCAATGCTGCGGTTGCCCACGGCCAGCGAGCGTTACACGCTTTCGGCTGATCATTTGCAAAGCACCGGCGTGAAACTGAATGGAACTGTTTTGGAGCTCGGCCCGAATGACGATCTTCCGCCGCTTGCCGCGGTGACATCGCCGCCGGGTTCGATCGAGATTCGGCCGGCCACGATTGTTTTCCTCACGGTCGGGGATGCCAAGAATCCGGCATGCGCTTGAATTTCCTGCGGATGCCGGTCGCACGCTTGCGCGGCGGATTGATCAGGCTCACCAGCGTGTAGCTGATGATCAGCAGCAAAAACCATGATCCGAGCTTGCCGACGGACACCATCGACCAGCCGTGCCGCTGTGACGGATAGAGCCAGATTCTGGTGAACGTGCCGATGTTCTCCGAAAGCCAGATGAAGAGCGAGACCAGCACGAGCCCGAGCAGCAGCGGCATCGAACGGTGATCATGCCAAACCTTGAAGTAGACGCGAGTGTGCAAGAGCAGCCAGGCGGCCCAGGCGAACAGCAGCCAGCGCAGGTCGATCATGTAGTGGTGGCTGAAGAAGTTGACGTAGATCGCGATGCTGAGCACGACCATCGCGAGGCGCTGCGGATGACCGGTGAACTCGAAATCGAATAGCCGCCACGCGCGGCAGAGATAACTTCCGATGCAGGAATACATGAAGCCGGAGAACAGCGGCACGCCGCCGATCCGGAAGAAATTGGGCTCCGGATAGATCCAGGAGCCAACAGAGGTCTTGAAGATTTCCATCGCCGTTCCGACGACGTGATAGATCAGGATCACCTTCGCTTCCTCAAGAGTCTCGAGCCGGCCCGCGAGCAGCGCGGCCTGAACGGCGATCATGCAGAGAAACAGAAGGTCGTAGCGGGCAAGCGGCGCGCTTGCCGGATAGAAGAGCCAGGTTGCGACCATCAGGAAAACGGCGATGCCGCCGAACAGGCAGGCCCATGCCTGCTTCACGCCAAAGCGGAGGAATTCGTAAAGCGCTGAAGTCCAGCGACGGCGGGCCATGAAGCGGCCGAGCCGACGCTCGCCCGCGATGAAAGGGCGCAGCGGCGGCCAGATCGCGGCGGCGCTTGGGTTGGGATGCGGGGAAACGGCAGGCGCTTTTGCGAGGTCATGCACGCGGCGGAGCGTGGCGAGGGATCACGATCAAAGCTGGGCAAAGATTTGCAGATTTCGCCGAGATAAAGTGCAGTTTCATTCTGCGTTCAGCCGAAGGCAGAGCATGGCGCTCGCCAGCGCTGAAATGCCTAGCAGCACGAGCACGCCGGATAATCCGCTCAGCGCGAACACGATGCCGCCGAAGGTTACCCCGACCGTTCCGCCGAGAAAGCTGCACGAATTGAGCATGCCGGAGCCCTTTCCCGCCTGCAGTGGTGGCAGTGTCGCAAGTCCGAGTCGCGGCGCCGATGCGTAGACAAGTGCTATCCCTGCGCCGGCGACAAACAGGCCGGGCATCAGCAGCGCGAACGTTGCGTTCGTCTGAAACGACAACCAGATGATGGCGCAGCCGACGGCGAGGAGGAGCGATCCGCCTGTCAGCATGCGCCGCATACCGATCCTCGTTGCAATCAAGGGAGCCGCGCGCGCGAAGGCAAACAGCGCAATCGAGAGCGGCACAAGGGAAAGGCCCGCCGCTACGGCGGACATGCCAAGCCCATCAACGGCCTGCGCAAAGAGGTTGTAGTAAAGCAGCAGCGTCATGATGTCGAACATCACGAGAAACAAGAGGCCGGCGCCAATCGCGAAATTCCGGTTCGCGAACAGGCCGAAGTCGACCAGCGGCTGAGGGCGCCGCGTCTCCGTCCGCAGCAATAGAGGAAACGCGATCACCGCCAGCGCAAGCGGGACGATGGCAGACAGCGGGTTGGTGCGGACATGTGCCAACGCCTGCAATCCCGATATCAGCGTCACCATGAAGAGTGCGAGAAGGCCAAGTCCGCCCCAGTCCATCGAAATCGCGCGCCGGCCGCCGGCGCCGGGATGCCGCAGCAGCATCAGGCCGGCGGGCACCATCGCAATGACGTTCAGCCAGAAGATGAAGCGCCAGCCCGCGTAATGCGTCACGGCCCCGCCGACGAGCGGCCCGATGCTGAAGCCGAGCATCAGGAAGCCGGTCCAGGCGCCGATCGCCTCGGGGCGCCGCTCGTCAGGTGCGGCTTCGGTCACGGCCGCAAGCGTGCCGGCCACCGCAAACGCGGCTCCCAGCCCTTGCAGCGCCCGCGCGCCGACCACCACGAAGCCGACCGGCGCCAGCGCGATGAGCAGCGACGCAAGTGCGAACACGGCGATGCCGGCAACCGAGGACCTTCGCGCGCCGAGCTGATCCGCCGCGCCGCCGCCCACAATGATGAAGATGGCGGCGGTCAGGAGATAGGCATTGACCACCCATTCGAGCTCCGCCGGACCAAGCTGCAGGCTGCCCTTCATGTCAGGAAGCGCCGCCATGATCGCCGTGCTGTTGTCGCCCACCGCCAGCATGGCAAGGCAGCAGGCCATCAGCACCGGTCCGAGGTCGCTCTTGGTGTTGGAGGCTGCCGGCATCACCAATGCCCTTTCCGCTTGTTCCAGGCGAACAGTATGCCGGCAAGGCGGTTATAGACAAATCGCCTCACCGGCGTGGCCGCGAGGCAGATCGGCGCGCAGCGAGGGTGATTTGCTTTGACAGCGGCGGCTCTATCGAGGACAAGCCCGCATGGCCAAGAAACCCGGGACCAATCCCAAAGGCGAGTTCGCCTTTTTCAATGTCGTCTATGAAGACGACTCGCAACGCTCCAACCGGCGCGTGCCTTCAGAGCTGCTCGGCGGGCTCGACGGCGACGAGCCGGCGCGCGGATACATCATGGAGCAGGACCGCGAAATCGCCGAGAAATCCGGCCGCGCGCCCCTGGCGATCAAGAGCATCAGCCGGGTTGGGGCGAAGAAGAAGTAGGCTCGCAGGCAAGGCCCGATTGCATCAACCAACATCGCGATCGTCGGAGAGCGGCGTTGTCCACGTGCTCGACTACCAGCGGAGCAAGCGGCACCCCTCTCCCTAACCCTCTCCCGCAAGGGGAAAGGGAACCCTACCGCCGATGCGTCCCTGACTCGTGCCAATCACATCAGGGATAGCCAAGATGTGAGGTGAGCAGACTGGTACGGCTCCCTCCCCCCTTGCGGGGGAGGGTGGGGAGAGGGGTGGCCCCGGGCGCTGGCGTGAGAATTTGGCGCGACCTCAGCAAACAAAAACGGCGGGCTTTCGCCCGCCGTTCTTTGTCGATGGATGCCCCGGGATCCTGTCTTCGCCGAGGCTTCGCCGAGCAAGCAAGTCCGGCAATGACAGGAAGTACTAGTTATCGAGGAAGCTCCGCAGCTTCCGGCTTCTTGACGGATGCTTCAGCTTGCGCAGCGCCTTGGCTTCGATCTGGCGGATGCGCTCTCTCGTGACCGAGAACTGCTGGCCGACTTCTTCCAGCGTGTGGTCGGTGTTCATGCCGATACCGAAGCGCATGCGGAGCACGCGTTCTTCGCGCGGGGTGAGCGAGGCCAAAACCCGCGTGGTGGTTTCGCGCAGGTTGGACTGGATCGCCGCATCGATGGGCAGGATCGCGTTCTTGTCCTCGATGAAATCGCCGAGGTGTGAGTCTTCCTCGTCGCCGACAGGCGTCTCCAGCGAGAGCGGCTCTTTTGCGATCTTGAGAACCTTGCGGACCTTCTCCAGGGGCATGCCGAGCTTTTCGGCGAGCTCTTCCGGCGTCGGCTCGCGGCCGATCTCGTTGAGCATCTGGCGGCTCGTGCGCACGATCTTGTTGATGGTCTCGATCATGTGCACGGGGATGCGGATGGTGCGGGCCTGGTCGGCGATCGAGCGCGTGATCGCCTGCCGGATCCACCACGTGGCGTAGGTCGAGAACTTGTAGCCGCGGCGATACTCGAACTTGTCGACCGCCTTCATCAACCCGATGTTGCCTTCCTGGATCAGGTCGAGGAACTGCAGGCCGCGGTTGGTGTACTTCTTGGCGATCGAGATCACGAGACGCAGGTTGGCCTCGACCATTTCCTTCTTGGCCTGGCGCGCCTCGCGCTCGCCCTTCTGCACGCCGTGCACGATCTTGCGGAATTCGCCGATCTCAAGACCCGTCAGCGCCGCCAGCGACTGGATCTCGTGGCGCAGCTCCTTGATGCGGTCCTTCTCGTGATGGACGAAATTCTTCCAGCCCTTGGCCGACAATTTCGAGACGCGGTTGAGCCAGCGCGGATCGAGCTCCGAGCCCTGGTAGTTGCGCAAAAAGTCTTCGCGCGCGACGCCGTGGCTGTCGCCGAGGCGCAAGAGGCGGCCTTCGAACGAGACCAGCTTCTTGTTGATGTCGTAGAGCTGCTCAACGAGGGAATCGATGCGGGCCTGGTTCAGGCGCAGCGACTTCACCTCGACGATGATCTCGTCCTTCAGCTTCTTGTACTTGCGCTCCTGCGAGGGCGAGAGCGACTCGCTCTGGAGCTGGTTGGCGATGTCCTGCTCCTGAAGACGCCGCAGCTTCTTGTATTCGGAGGCGATCTTGTCGAAGGTCTCGACTACCTTCGGCTTCAGCTCGGCCTCGATCGCGGCCAGCGACATCTGGTTTTCGAACTCGTCGTCATCCATGTCGCCTTCGGCGGCGGCTTCCGCCGGATCCTTCTCTTCCGTCTCCACATCGCCCGCGGGCGCTGCGCGGAACGGGGTCGCCGACGGGGGAGCAGCCGGCGGCGCGACATGCGCGGGCGCGGCCTCGCCGTTGGCGGCCTGACCGTCGCCTGCGGGGGCGGCGATCATTGCCGGGTTCATGTTGTTCTTGGCGTCGGGGCCAGCATAGGTGGCTTCGAGATCGATGATGTCGCGAAGGAAGATCTTTCCTTCGTTGAGCTCATCGCGCCAGATGATGATGGCCTGGAAGGTCAAGGGGCTCTCGCAGAGACCCGCGATCATCGCCTCGCGGCCAGCCTCGATGCGCTTTGCGATCGCGATTTCGCCTTCGCGCGACAGCAATTCCACCGTGCCCATCTCGCGCAGATACATGCGGACGGGATCGTCGGTGCGCTCGCCGGGTTCGGATTTCTTGACCTCGGTGACAGCCTTCGCCGTGACCTCGACAAGCTCGTTGTCGGTGTCGTCGTCGGCTTCTTCCTTCTCGGCCTCTTCATCGGCCTCTTCGGCCTCGGAGACGTTGATGCCCATGTCCGAGAGCATCGACATGATGTCCTCGATCTGCTCCGGCGAGGTGGTGTCGGAGGGCAAGACTTCGTTGAGTTGATCGAAGGTCACGAAGCCGCGCTTCTTGGCCTGCTTGATCATCTTCTTGACCGCGGCATCCGTCAGGTCGAGCAACGGCGACGGCGCATCGGGGCTATCCTTCTCAGGGGCGTCCGCTGCCTTGTCGTCTTTTTCCTTGTCCTTAACCTGCAGCGTCTTTGCCTTGGTGGCCATTCATCAAGCTCCCGAAACGCGCTTCATGCGGGCGTGCGTCGCCGCCCGCGCTCTTCAACTCAATTCGTTCGAGATGACGTCGTTCGATCGTCACCCTGCTCTGTTCATTCGCCTTCGCATGATCGGTCGAAAGCGGCACCCGCTTTTCCGCACCATGGTTACGACGCGCAAAGGGCGGCGCAGACCATCGCCACCCCTGCCTTCCGCATCACCGGTTCTGTCTTTCGTAGCCCGAAGGCCCTTAAGCTTTGCTTAACCCTGTTTTTGCCGCCAAATCATGGATTTGGCGAGTCTTTTCGCGGGCTCGGCCAAGGCCTTCCGCATCATTTTTTAACCGTCAAACGCTTTTGCGGAACCGGCCCGAAAGCTCGCCGAAACCCTCAATCAGGGCCTCGGTGCCGTCGAGGGAGTCCAGCCGGGCGCCGACATCCTTCAGCCACGCCAGATTGGCCTCGCTGGTCTCCTCGGCCAATGCCAGTTCGGCATCTTTCTTCTCCCTAAGTAGGGCGTGCGTTTTCTGATGCAAGACAACGAGTTGCTGCCAAGTGGCCAAAACGTCCTCGCGCGCCGCGCCGGGGCGGGCGGCCCACACCGCCACCGTCGTGATCGCTCGCTCAACCCGTTGAAGAACCTCGCCTAATCCACGCGCTTCGAGATCGGCGCGCATTTTCTCGGCCTGCTCCTCGACGTCGGGAGAATGATGATGGTCGTTGGCGAAGGCCGTAATAATACCGGCGCGGAGCTTGGTGGCCTCGGGATGCGCCAGTTCCAGCATAGCCACCTCCTCCAGATGATCGTGCAGCAGCCAAGGGTGGTTAATCAGGGATTGCAGGATCAAGGCCTCGCGGCGGGACATCGCGCTGCGCTGGCCGCGCATGATCGGGCTGGACGCAAGCTGGGGGCTCGCCGCCTGGTAGGGGCCGGGGGCGATTCCTGAAGTTATCCCCAGCGGGCGGCCGCGGGGGGCGAATCGGCCGGCCGGACTCGCTCCGCGCGGGGCAAACGCGCGGGGTGATTCGGGGCGGCCGGTCCGGAAATTACCCCGGCCGTAACCGCCGCGGCCAGCATCGGGCGCAAAGGTGCGCTGCAGGCGCTCGGCGAGATCCTGGCGATAGTAGCGACGCACGACCTCGTCGCGGATGCCGTTAGAGAGTTCGTTGATACGCGCTTCCAGCGCGGCGCGCCGTTCGGGAGTCGCAAACGTGCCGCCTTCGATCTCGCGCGACCAGATCATATCGGCGAGCCCGCGCGCGGCGCCGATCACCTCCTCGATCGCAACCCGGCCCCCGGTGCGGGCGAGGTCATCGGGGTCCTGTCCCTCCGGCAGCAGCGCGAAGCGCAGGCTTTTGCCGGGCGCAAGATTGGGCAGCGCCAAGTCGGCGGCGCGGTACGCTGCTTTTCGCCCGGCGCGATCGCCGTCGAAGCAGAGGATCGGCTCGTCCGCCATCTTCCAGAGCAGTGCGAGCTGGTTTTCGGTGAGCGCGGTGCCGAGCGGGGCGACGGCGCCGGCAAAGCCTGCGGTGACCATGGCGATGACATCGACATAGCCTTCGACCACGATCAGTGGCGAGCCGTCATGCGCCGCCTGTCGCGCAGTGGCGAGGTTGTAGAGATTGTCGCCCTTGTGAAACAGCGGGGTTTCCGGCGAGTTCAAATATTTTGCCGAAACGTCCTTTTCCAGCGCGCGGCCGCCGAAGGCGATGACGCGGCCTCTGGCGTCGGCGATCGGAAACATCACGCGATCGCGGAAGCGGTCGTAAGGAACGGGAATATCGTCGCCGCCGACGAGCAGCCCCGCTTCCACCATGTCCTCGGTGGAAATGCCCTGCGCGCCCAGATGCTCCTTCAGCGCAAAACGCTCGCCCGGGGCATAGCCGAGGCGAAACTGCAATTGCGTCGCCGACGAAATGCCACGGTCGCCGAGATAGCCGCGCGCCTTGGCGCCGTTCCGCGAGGCCAGCGTATCGGCAAAGAATTTTGCCGCGAGTTCCATCACGTCGTGCAGCGTCTTGCGGCGCTGCTCGTGGCGCGCGGCATCTGGCGTTGCCGCCGGCAGCGGCAGGCCGGCCATGGCGGCGAGGCGCTCAACAGCCTCCGGAAACGAGACGCCTTCCGTCTCCATGACGAAGTCGAAAATATTGCCGTGCTTTCCGGTCGAGAAGCAGTGATAAAACTGCTTCTGGTCGTTGACCGTGAAAGAGGGTGTCTTCTCCTGTTGGAACGGCGACAGCCCCTTAAACTCCCGCCCCGCTCTCTTCAGCTTGACGCGCCGGCCCACGACTTCCGAAACTGAAAGCCGGGCGCGCAGTTCGTCGAGAAATTGGGGCGTGAAGCGCATGGGTGGAGTTTTGCCGAGTCGTAGGGCCGTGCCAACCGACCATGGATATAGGGCCGGGCCGCTAAAAGGCGAAGTCGGCCGGATTTCTCGCCGCTATTCACAGCCCCATCCGTCATTCTGGGGCGTCCGAAGGACGAACGCGGAATGACGGAGACAGCTTGAATCGCCGCCGGTTCCGCGCTTCCATAGCCGCATGTTCGCGATCTTCCGGGGTGGCAGGAGCGGGGCGTGGCGGGTGACGCGGTTTGCGCCGGTCAAGGGCGCGTCGCTTTCGCCGACGCCTTCGCTGTCGGTCGTGCATTCCCTGTCGATCACGCTGCCGATCCTGCCCTCGCCGACCTCGTGGCGGCTCGCCGGCTTCGCCAGCCATCTGCGCTATACCGAGCGCGCCGAGAAGACGCAGCTTGACGCCGTGCGGGCCGAGATCGGCCGACCTGAGGCAACCTTTGCGGCGCTGATCCCGATCAAGAAATCGGCGGCGTGGTGGGAGCTGACGCAGGAGGAGCGGCGGCAGATCTTTGAGGATAGATCCCACCACATCGCCGACAGCCTGAAATACCTGCCGGCGATCGCCCGCCAGCTTTATCACAGCCGGGACCTCGGCGAGCCCTTCGACTTCCTGACCTGGTTCGAATACGCGCCCGCACATGCGGAGGAATTCGAGGAGCTGGTTCGCACGCTGCGCGCCACCGAGGAATGGCGCTATGTCGAGCGCGAGGTGGATATCAGGCTGGAGCGCGAGCGGCTGGATGCGGGCTGACTCGTCCTACATCTCCAGAAACTTCCCCGAGGCGATGCGCGGCAAGCCGGCGACCGGCCAGTTGTAGACATAGGTCCACGCCTCGCCGGCGGTGCCGTCTTGCAGCGACAGCGGCAGCATGCGGCGGATGTATTCGGTCGGTTCCGGAAACCCGGCGCCACAGGCCTCATACATGTCGAACTCGGCCAGCAACGCGTCGCGATCGCGCAAACGATAGAGCTCACCGAACACGACGTCGTTGGCGTCATCCGACAGCACCAGCCCCGGATAATGCTTGATGAGATAAAGCCGGCCGCGGCAGGTGGCGGTGCCCAAAAAATCCGCACTGCGCGACAATAGCTGCGCCATCGGATGGTCGAAGCCGCGCATCAGCGTGCCGTAGACGAACAGTCGATCTGAAATCATGGGATTTCTATGTCATTGCGCGCGAAGCGATGCAATCCGCCGGGGGTCTATCGCCAAAACCGTCTTGTGGGGAAGCATCCGGAGCGGCATCGTTAAGCCATTATCGATTCGGATACGTCTCCTCGACCAGCAACGCTCAAGGAAGATACGTTGAACGACGCCGCCGGCCCCGCCCCGCTCCTCAGCGCCGAGGATGTTCCTCCGGTCCACGAATACAACACCGCAGGCCGCTCGCCCTTTCTGCTCACATGCGACCATTATGGAAGGCTCATTCCGCGCGTGCTCGGCGACCTCGGCCTGCCCGAGAGCGAACTGACACGCCATATCGCCTGGGACATCGGAATTGCCGGCGTCGCGGAAGCGCTCGCAAAGCATCTCGATGCCCATCTGATCGTGCAGCGTTACTCACGGCTCGTCATCGACTGCAACCGCCCGCCGCACGTCGCAAGCTCGATCCCGCGCATCAGCGAGGCGACCACGATCCCCGGCAATGAAGGCATTTCGCGCGAGGCCGCCGCGATACGGCGGGCGCAGATCTTCGATCCCTACCACCGGCGCATCGACGAGATCATCGACCAGCGCGGAAACGCTGCCATGCCGACGGTGCTGGTATCGCTGCACAGTTTCACGCCGGTCTATGCCGGGATTGCACGGCCCTGGCATATCGGCACGCTCTACCACCGCGACAAGCATCTGCCGCCGCGCTTGCTGCAGGCGTTGCGCGCCGAGGGCGATCTGGTGGTCGGCGACAACGAGCCTTATGCGGTCGGCGACGAGACCGACTACACGATCCCCGTCCATGGCGAGGCGCGCGGGCTGATGAATACAGGGATCGAAATTCGTCAGGATTTGATCTCGGATCCCGCCGGCGAGAAAGCCTGGGCGGAGCGCCTGGCGCGGATACTTGGGGAGATCGAGGAGATGTTGCGCAGGCAGCATTTGATCGCGTCTCGCCAAGGCGAAGGTCGCGCTCCCTTGCAGCTCGCGGCCGATCGGGACTAGCTACATCACATAGATCGCGAGCTTACCGCGCCCGCGTCAGTGCCAGCCAGATGCCGCCGCCGATCATGAAGCCGCCGGAGACGCGCGACACCAGCCGCGTCCGCTGCTTGGAGAAGAACATTCGCGCGCGTCCGGCCAGCAGCGCGTAGACCGCGTCGGTCGATGCCGCGATCACCATGAAGGTGACGCCGAGCAGCGCTACCTGCGGGAAGTGGTCCTTCTCCATATCCATGAACTGCGGAATGAACGCGCCGAAGAACACCAGCACCTTCGGATTGGAGAGCAGCACCAGAAGCCCCTGCAGAAAGAAGCCGCCGCGCGGCGGCGGTGGCGGCTCGTCGGCGTTGACGCCTTCCGCAGGCTGCCAGATCAGCTTGATGCCGAGCCATATCAGATAGGCGGCGCCGGCAAAGCGCACCCAGTCGAACCAGTAGCCCATCGTCGCCATCAGCGACGTCAGCCCGATCGCGACGATGCCGATCACGATGGCAAGGCCGGTTTGCGCGCCGGCGCAATTGATCAGCGCCGCGCGGGTGCCGTGCCGCAGGCCGTTCGCGATCAGCAGCGTGACGACGGGACCCGGCAACAGCGCGAGCGCAATGCAGGCGGCGACAAAGGCGAGATAGACCTGAAGGGACATGCGGGAACTCGGTGGGAGAGCGGGTACGTCATTATGCATGCGGGGGCGAAAGATGGAAGCTGCGCTTCCTGCTCCCTCTCCCCGTCTCAACCGTCATCGCCCCTCCATCGCGGCCATCATCCAGCGCGTCATTTCGCGGGTCGCCAGCAACGCCAGCGCCGCGCGCCGCGTTTCCCACGCGTCACCGTTACCGTGCGCGACGGCAACGAGGAGGTCGCAGCGGCGCGAGACGGCAATGCCGATGGCAGCGCGCCGCGAACCATCGGATGGTTTGAGATCATAGGCCCTGGTCCGCCCGGCCATATCGGCGACCTGCACGACCTCGCCCGGCGCGAGCGGCACGAAATATTGGCTGATCAAATCAACATCCGCGACGCGGTCGACTTCGTCGTCGTCGGCGACGCCGCGGTCGCAGTTGCAGAAGCCGATTTTCGGCCGAACGTATACCTCGATGCCGTCACCACACGACGCGCCGCGGCAACGAAAGGCGCGTCCCGCGGGCCAGCCATCGCGCGGGAACGACCAGGCGATCTCCTGCCACGAGCCTTTCTGTTCGCCTTTCTGTTCACCTTGGCGCGGCACGATGTGCTGGTAGGCCGCGGCACCCGACAACGCACCGAGCGCGGCGGCCGCAACAACGATGACCGGCCATCGACGCATCACCGCCTCATCACGGCAGGCCGGCGACGGCGCGCGCCGGGCCGGTCAGTTCCAGGATGTGCAGGCCGGTATTGGCGCGATCGACGATGTAGATGTAGCCGCGCTCGTCGGTTTCGACATTGTTGGTCTGGATCGCGACCTTGCAGCGATCCTTGCCGTCGATCTTGACGCAGCGCTTGTCGGTCGCGGCCGTGATCGACGGGATGAAATAGCCGACCTCCCTGGGATGATAGGGATCGCGAATGTCGAGCGCGCGAACGCCGGCATTGAAGAAGGCGATGAAGGCCATCTTCTTGTAGAAGACCTGTGCCATGCTCTCGTCGGAAGAATGCGCGCCGAACCGCCCGCCCCGTTCGCAGAACGTCCCGCTCGCTTCCGGCACGGTGTAGCTCGAAATCATCATCGGCGCCTTCTCGACCGTGACGTCGGCGAACCACACCATCTGCCGCGGCTCGTTGCATTCGTTCAAAATCGCCTCATCGACGATCATCACGATGTCGCGGGTTTTGCCGTCCTTGTCGCGCGCAAATTCCGCAATTTGCATGCCCGGCATCGGAAACGTCGTATGCGCGCCGTTGAATGGCGACATCGTCAGCCGCGCAATTTCCGGCGAGCGCAGATTGTCCGGGGTTGGCTCTTTGGGCCCGCCCAGCAATTTCTCGCGATCGACGATCTGCAAAATCCCGCCCTTGTTCGTGCCGTAGCCGAAATAGACCCGGTTGCCGGAAGGTCCCGTCGAGATCGGCCCGTGCAATTCGGTCGGCACGGCACCGGTCGAGCCCGGCTCCTGACCGGGAAGACCGAAATCGCGGATCTTTTGCGGGTGCGCGGGATCGGAGAGATCATAGACCTGCGTCATGCGGCGCGTGCGCCAATCCGGAGCGCCCGACACCAGGAAGGCAATGCCGGTGTCGCATTCCCACCAGCTCTTGTGCGTGTCCTTCAATCCCGCAATCCGCCTGATCAATACGGGACTGGCGGGATCGGCAACGTTCCAGATTTCATGCGCCTCGCCGCCGAAGGTGCGCAGCATATAGACCGCGTTGCGATCGCCCTTCGGCAGCGCCTTGCCGTCGCAAATTCGCACCATCTGCGCGCCGCCGCCTTCATATTTGCCCTCCTGGCCCGGCAGGTGACGCAGATATTTCGGCTGCGAGGGATCGGTGACATCGACGATCGACGTGCCGTTCGGCTCAGTCTTGCCGGTCTGCGGATTGAGCGGCGCGGGAATCTCGTCGCTGCCGCCGTGATGGCCGATATAGGCGATCCAGCGGTCGCCCTGATGATGGATGGTGGGCTGGTAGGCGCTGCGCGCCTGCAGGTCGCTGGTTCCAACCAGCTTCATGTTGAGCGCTTCAGGCGGCGCCCCAATCACTTGTTGCTGCGCGAAAGCGATGCCTGACGATGCAAGGAAACAGATCGCGAAAGAGGCTGCGAGTTTGAGGCGACCACTCATGTTCCACCCCGACTGTTTAAGGCCAGTCTGCGCTGGCTGACCGCACGATAACACAGGCTGTGGACCGCGCCCAACACACGCCCTTGACATGCAACCTTTTGGTTGCCTAATATCTGCCCCATGGATGAGGTCTTCAAAGCGCTTGCCGATGCGTCGCGGCGCTCGCTGTTGGACAGGCTTCACGCCAGAAACGGACAGACGCTGAACGAACTTTGCGACGGCCTCGACATGACGCGGCAGGCCGTCACCAAGCACCTTGGGATTCTCGAGGCGGCCAACCTCGTCACGACACTAAGACATGGCCGCGAGAAGCTGCACTACCTCAATCCGGTGCCGATCCATCAGATCGGCGAACGCTGGATCAAGAAATTCGAGCGCGGGAAACTCTCCGCGCTCTCGGAGTTGAAACGACGGTTGGAGAAGCGTGATGAGTAAGCCGGAATTCGTCTACGTCATCTATATCGAGACCACGCCGGAGAAATTGTGGGAGGCACTGACGTCCAGCGCGTTCTCCAAACGCTACTGGTTCGGCACCGAGCTGAAGTCCGACTGGAAGGTTGGTTCGCCGCTGGCGCTGGTCATGAACGGCACCACGACCGATACCGGGGAGATTCTCGAGGCCGACCGGCCGCGGCGGCTCTCCTACACTTTCAAGCACGTGACCAACGAGGCATACCGCAACGAGAAGGCTACGACGGTGGTCTTCACCATCGAGCAGCACGGCAGATTCGTGAAGCTCACGCTCACGCATGAAGGTTTTGCAGAGGGCAGCAAGCTGTTGGACGGCATCTCCAAGGGATGGCCGGCCATTATGTCCAGCCTCAAGAGCCTGTTGGAATCCGGCACTGCGCTCGAAATTCCGGTTTCCGCTCTCGGCATCGAAGGTGTGTCATGAACATCAAAGACTTCAAGCCTGCCATTGTCTACACGATCTACATCGCCTCGACGCCGGAGAAAGTGTGGGAGGCGCTGACGCAAGCGGAGTTTTCCAGGCAGTATTTCTCCGGCCAGGCGGTCGAGGTCGATCTCAGGGTCGGCGGCGCCTTCATCATGCGCACGCCGGACGGCGCCCTGCATATCTCGGGCGAGGTGATCGAGTGCGAACCGCTGAGGAAGCTCACCGTCACCTTCAACGTCAACTGGCCGGCGCTGCTCGAAAAGCTCGGGCCGACGCTCGTCACCTACGAGATCGAGCAGGCCGGCGATGTAGTCAAACTGACGATGCTGCAGTCGCATGACCGGGAGATCAGCGACGACATCCTGTCCGGCGGACGTACAGGCTGGCCTGCAATCCTGTCGAGCCTGAAGAGCCTGCTGGAGACCGGCACCGCGCTGACAATCAAGATGCAGCCGCCGGAGCGAATGCTGGCCGCGCTGAAGGAACTGGGGATCGGGACACCGTAGGTCTCGCTGTCGTCAGCTGTTCGTCGTCCCTGCGTTCGCAGGGACGACGGTGACCGGGATACAGTTCTCCGCGAGTGGACTCATGCCCGCCTAAGGGATATTGCAGCACGAGTCTAAGACGGCACGCAGATTCAACGTTATTCTATCGCAACACGAACCGCTGAATTGAGCGCGGAACGACGCACCGATGAGCCTGCGCACACGGCTATTGATACTGGTTATCGCCGCGATGCTGGTGCCGGCCATCCTTGTGGGACTGCGCTTCGTGCAGAATCGCGCAAGCGAAATCGAAGCCGCACGCGCCAGCCTGTCGGCGACCGCCAACGATATCTCAAGCGATCTCGATGAGAAAATTCAGGGCACGGCCCAGCTTCACTATGGTCTGGCCCGTGCCCGCGACCTCGATACGCGCGACAAGGCGGCTTGCTCCGCCTTCCTGTCCGCCGTGCGCGAAGAGTATCCGCGGTACACCGGCATTTTGACCATCAATCCGGACGGCAGCCTGTTCTGCGACTCGTTGCGAACCGACCGGACGCTCGATCTCAGGGATCGCGAATATTTCAAGCAGGCGCTGGTTGCACACGGCACCGTCACACTCCAGCCTGTGTTCGGCCGGTTGACGGGGACCTCCGTGTTGCAGATCGCCTATCCCGTTCGCTCGGAAACAGCAGAGCTGAAACTCATCCTGCTCGCCTCGTTCAATCTGAAGAAATTCGCCGATGACCACGACAAGCGGCTGTCGAACGACAATCAGATTCTGCTCGTCGACAGGAACGGCACGATCCTCGTCGCGCCCGAGGGCAAGGACTGGACCGAACCGCCCGGCACATCGATGGCAACTTCGGAGCTGTTCCGGTTTGCGACCTCACCGAATCATGAGTCGTTTCGCGAAGTAACCGGGCGGGACGGCCGAACCCATGTCTGGACCGCCGCGCGTTCCCCCTCGGTGCGCGATGCCGGGCTTTACCTTATGGTCGGGCGGGCCAAGGACGGTCTGGTGGCCGCAGCCAATCGCCGCCTCTACGAGGACCTGGCGATACTTGCGGTGGCCTCGCTGCTGTTGCTCGCAGGCGTATGGGTTCTGGCGACGATGAGCATCGGCCGTCAGGTCGGACGCCTGGCTGCGATGGCGACGAAGCTCGGCGTTGGCGATCTGAGCGCGCGGATTGCTCCACCCCATCCGCGCGGCGAGCTCGGCGGGCTGATGACATTGCTCAACGGCACCGCTGAATCGCTCCAGCATCAGCGCGCCGCCATCGACGAGCTCAACCAGAAGCTGACCCAATCCCAGAAAATGGAGGCGATGGGTCAGCTCACCGGCGGCGTGGCGCATGATTTCAACAACCTGTTGACCGTCATTCTCGGCAATGCGGAGCACCTTGCCGAGAAGCTTGCGACACACAAGGAACTGCAAAAGATCGCCGAGAGCATCGCGACCGCCGCCGAACGCGGCTCGGACCTGACGCGCAGCCTGCTCGCGTTTGCGCGCAAGCAGCCCTTGATGCCGAAGCACATCGACATCGGCCAGAAGATCGTCGGCATGGAGCAGTTGCTGCGCCGGACGCTCGGAGAGCATATCGAATGTGAATTCCGCCTTGATCAGGAGCTGTGGCAGGCCAGCGTCGATCCCGGCCAACTGGCGTCGGCACTGCTCAACCTGGTGCTGAATGCGCGCGACGCCATGCCGCTCGGCGGCAAGCTGACGGTCGAGGTGCAAAATACGTCACTCGGTGAATCCGACGTGGACGTCAACGGTGAGGCGCGTCCCGGCTATTATGTCATGATCGCCGTGACGGATACCGGCACCGGCATGACGGCCGAAGTCGCCAGCCGCGCCTTCGAGCCGTTCTTCACCACCAAGGAGGTGGGCAAAGGCACGGGTCTCGGCCTGAGCATGGTTTACGGATTTGCGCAGCAATCCGGCGGGTCGATGCAGATACGCTCCGAACCGGGACATGGCACCGCCGTCAAGCTGTTCTTCCCCCGCGTTGGGGCAATTCAGACGACCGCCGCGCCGTCCGCCGGTCAGCCGGCCGCGCCCACCGGCAGCGAGACCATTCTCGTCGTCGAGGACGACGACATGGTGCGCCACTATGTTGAAGGTGAATTGAAGGCGCTCGGCTATCGCGCCATCGTCACACGCAACGCGGCTGCGGCGCTCGAAATATTTCGCGGCCCGGACAGCATCCATCTCCTGTTCACGGATGTCGTGATGCCCGGCGGCATGTTCGGAACCGAGCTTGCGAAGCAAGCAGCCCGCCTGCGGCCTCAGTTGAAGATCCTCCTGACTTCCGGCCATAGCGAACATCCCGTCGAGGCGATCGATGGGGCCGGCCGCGACGTACGGATCTTGAACAAGCCCTACCGTCGGCACGATCTGGCGTCGATGCTGCGTTCGGTCCTGAAGGCGAGTTGACCTCACTGTCGTCCCTGCCTCCGTGCGCAATCGCGCACTCGGCGCAGGGACCCATACTCCGCGGCCCTTGTTGCTGGAAAGGACAGATAACGACCGGCGTACAAAACAACTTCCGCTGGTGGTTATGGGTCCCTGCGTTCGCAGGGACGACGAAATAGAGGCGAGAATCCCTCAACTTGTCGCCCCTGCGAAGGCAGGGCCCATAACCACCGGCTTTCGTTGTGTGATAAGGTGTCTGCTACCGCGCTTCCTCGATAGATCACGCGGTATCGGCCCCTGCGTTCGCGGGGACGACGAAACTAACCCAGCGCCCGCAACTCGCGCCGCAACACCTTTCCCGTTGCGGTCATCGGCAGCGTGTCGGCGAACTGCACGAAGCGCGGGTATTCGTGGGCGGCGAGCTGCACTTTCACGAACTCCTGGATTTCGCGCGCCAGCGCATCGCTCGCGGCAAAGCCCGGGCGCAGCACGATCCAGGCCTTGATGGATTCGGTGCGGATCGGATCGGGTATGCCGACCACCGCCGACATCGCCACCGCCGGATGCTTCATCAGCGTATGTTCGATCTCGGAGGGGCCGACGCGATAGCCGGCGGTGGTAATCACGTCGTCCTCGCGGCTGACGTACCAGAAATAGCCGTCCTCGTCCTGCACGCCGAGATCGCCGGTCAGCAAAAATTCGCCGGCATATTTCTTCGCGGTCGCTTCCGGATTCTTCCAATATTCGATCATGGTGCAGGGACAGGGCTGGCGCACGCCGATGATGCCGCGCTCCCCCCTGGGCAATTCCTCGCCGCGATCATTGACGATGCGGACGTCGAAGCCGGGTGTCGCCTTGCCCATCGAGCCGGGGCGGATCGGAAACAGGTTCGAATTGCTGCCGATCACGAGGTTGCATTCAGTCTGGCCGAACACTTCATGCGCGTCGATGCCGAAGGTTTCGCGCACCCAGCCGAGCAATTCGCCGCCGAGCGATTCACCGCCGGTAAAAATGCTGCGCAGTTTTACGCCGGAATTTTTCACGCCGGCCTGCCGCATCAGTTTCAGCGCGGTCGGCGGCAGGAACGTGTTGCGGATGCTTAAGTCCGCCATCATCGCCATCGCTGCCTGCGGCTCGAATTTGCGGGCGCGATGGCCGACCAGGGGAATGCCGTGATACCAGAACGCCAGCAGGCCGTTGATCAGCCCGCCGATCCAGGCCCAGTCGGCCGGTGTCCACATCAGGTCGCCGGGCCGCGGCAGGAAGTTGTGGCACATCTCGACATTCGGCAGATGGCCGAGCACCACGCGATGCGCGTGCAGCGCGCCCTTCGGATTGCCTGTGGTGCCGGAGGTGTAGATGATCAAGGCGGGATCGTCGGCTGCGGTGTCGACGGTCGCAAAATCCGGCGACGCGGCCTTCAGCGAGGACCAGAACGGCTTTGTGCCGGGAGGCGCGCGGTCGCCGATGACGTAAACGTTCTTTAGCTCAGGAAGACGATTGCGTATTTTCGCAAGCTTCTCCCAACCGGCCTCGTCGGTAACGACAGCCTTGGCCTCGGAATTCGACAGGCGGAACTCCAGCGCGTCCTCGCCGAACAGCGCGAACAGCGGGATCGAGATCATGCCGGAACGAAACGCGGCGAAATGCGCGATCGGCAGTTCAAGAGATTGCGACAGGAACACCGCCACGCGGTCGCCGCGCAACAGGCCGTCGGCTTTCAGGACGTTGGCAAAACGGCGCGACTGCTCCGCGACGTCGTCGAAGGACGTGCGCGTCGTGGCGCCGCCCTCGTCGACATAGATCAGCGCCAGCCGGCCTGAGCCATCCCCATGCCGGTCGCAGCACGCGGTTGCCATGTTGAAGCGAGCGGGAATGTCCCAGCGGAAGTTGCGGTAGAGTTCGTCGTAGGTTGAGGCTTCGGTGAGCATGTTGGGCGACCCATCCCTAACGTCCGTCATGGCCCGGCTTGTTGCCGGCCATCAACGTTCTTGTTGCTTACCGCGAGTTTAAAGACGTGGATGCCCGGGACAAGCCCGGGCATGACGCGGAGCGAGGTTTTGCAGCCCTGACTTAAGGCGCCCGCGCCTTCTCCATCGCAAGCTCTGCCTCGAGGCTTGCGAGGTCCCGATAGATCGAGGCGACGGCGAGCACGCGGCCGTTGCGCTTGTACTGCAGCAGGCAATCCTTGCCGGCGATGTCGCCGTCGACGGTGATTTCGTCCCATTTCTCGGCGTAGCCGACATAATTGATCGGCACATCGTAGTGCTGGCTCCAGAAAAACGGCACCGCATGGAACGGCTCGCGTTGCCCAAGCATGTTTCGCGCGGCGGTCTGGCCCTGACGCTCGGCCACCACCCAATGTTCGACACGAATGGTCTCAAGGGAATGCGGATCGGGCCAGCGCGCAATATCGCCCGCGGCATAGATGCCAGGGACGCTGGTTTCCAGATAGGCATTGACCGTGACGCCGCGATCGATCGCCAGCCCGGCCTGCTCGGCCAATTCAAGGTGCGGACGCACGCCGACGCCGACCACCACGATATCGGCGTCGATCGCGCCGCCGCTTTTCAGCGTCGCGCGTTTGCCGTCGATCCCGGTTACGGTGTCGCCGAGATGGAAGATGACGCCGTGCTCTTCATGCAGGGCACGAACGAAGTCGCCCATCTCAGACCCCAGCACGCGCTCCATCGGCCGCTGCTCGAGGCCTACGACATGAACCTCGATATTTCTGGCGCGCAGCGACGCCGCAACCTCGAGCCCGATGAAGCTGGCGCCGATCACGGCCGCGCGCCGCGCGCCGCTGGCCAATGCAATGATGGCGCGGGAATCGGCCAGTGAGCGCAGCACGTGGACGTGTGGCTGATCTGCGCCCGGTATCGGCAGGCGCACTGGCTCTGCGCCGGTCGCCAGCAGCAAGCGGTCGTAGGGGATGGTCTCGCCGCCTGATGTAACGACATGGCGCGCGTTGGGATCGATTGACGTGACCTCGGTGTTGAGCCGCAGATCGATCTTTGCCTCGGCGTAGAAATCATCCGGCCGCAACGGCACCCAGTCCTCCGGCGCGCTGCCGGCGAGATAGTCTTTTGACAGGTTCGGCCGGTCTACCGGTGCCGCCGCCTCATGGCTCAGCATCACGATGCTGCCGCGATAATCCTGCCGCCGCAGCATATCGGCGGCGGCAAAGCCTGCCGCGCCACCGCCGACGATCACGATTCTGCCGGGCGCGTCGGTGACGCCCTTCACCTGCGGCTTGGGCTGTTCACGCTTCTCCCGAACGAAGATGCGACCGTCTTGCTGCTCGACCTTCCAGACCGCGACCGGACTGAGCGCCGGCGCCCGGGTAGCTTCGCCGGTGCGCAGGTCGAAACAAGCGTGGTGCCAGGGACAGCGGATTCCCTGGCCAGTTACGAGACCTTCGGCAAGCGGCCCGTGATAATGGGTGCAATGGGCGCCGATCGCAAAGATCTCCGAGCCCGAACGCACCAGCAGCACTTCATCGTCGCCGACATGGCCGAGCAACATCTCCCCTGCGAATTCGGACGGGGCTATGCCCTTCGACAGATCGGGACCAGCGGGCAGAGCTTGCTGATCAGCCATGCCTTCCTCCGCTCGCGTTGCGCTACGTCATCACTCCGAGTTTGCACTCATTCGATGTTTCATCAGCACGAAGGTTCCCGAGCGTAAAAAATTTATCCTGATAGCGCCGCCTTCACCAAACCGCTGGCCTTGCCGAAATCCATCTGGCCGGCGAACTTCGCACGCAGCACGCCGATCACCTTGCCCATGTCCTTCATGCCGGCGGCGCCGGTCTCGGCGATGGCAGCCGAGATCGCGGCCTTCACCTCGTCGTCCGACATCTGCTTCGGCAGATAGGCGGAGATCACCGCGATCTCCTCGCGCTCCTGCGCGGCAAGCTCGGCGCGGCCGCCCTTGTCGTAGAGCTCGACCGATTCCTGGCGCTGCTTGATCATCTTCTGCAGCACGCCGAGCACGTCGGCGTCCGACAGCGGCGGCTTGCCCTGCCCGCGCGCGTCGATGTCGGCGTTCTTGATGGTCGAATTGACCATGCGCAGCGTGGAGAGCTTGCGCTCGTCCTTCGCCCTCATGGCGTCCTTGACCGCATTGTTGATATCGTCGCGCAGCATGGGTGCCTCACTGAAAATTGTGCCGCCGGAAAGATGCCGGGTTATGTAACGATTCCACCTATATAGGACGGGAACGACCAGGATCGGCAGTCGAATTGCCCTGCCGGTTCCAGATTCGACCGGATTTGGTGAAAAACCGGAAAACCCGGCTCAGGTCCATAGAACCGGCTGTCAAATATGCGGCAAACGCATGTGAATAGCCGGTTTTCTTTGGCTTTTCTTGGCCTTCCGGCTTTGACGCGCGGGGGTGCTTGCGACTATGAAGTGCGCTCATGACAACATCTGAAAACGCTTCAGCCTGGCCGGACCATAAACCGACCGCGCTCCTCGTGCTTGCCGATGGTACCGTGCTGGAGGGATTTGGCCTCGGCGCAGAAGGCCACGCCGTCGGCGAAGTCTGCTTCAACACCGCGATGACCGGTTATGAGGAGATACTCACCGATCCCTCCTATGCCGGGCAGCTCATCACCTTCACCTTCCCGCATATCGGCAATGTCGGCACCAACGACGAGGATATCGAGACGGTGAACATGGCGGCGACGCCGGGCGCGCGCGGCGTTATCCTGCGCACGGCCATCACCGATCCCTCGAACTACCGCGCCACGCGGCACCTCGATCAGTGGCTGCGCGCCCGCGGCATCATCGGGCTGTCGGGCATCGATACAAGGGCGCTGACTGCGCTGATCCGCTCCAAGGGCATGCCGAACGCGGTGATTGCGCATGCCAAGAACGGCGTGTTCGACCTGCACGGCCTGAAGGAAGAGGCGCGCGAATGGCCCGGCCTGGAAGGCATGGATCTGGTGCCGATGGTAACTTCCGGCCAGCGCTTTACCTGGGACGAGACGCCGTGGGGCTGGCAGAACGGCTTTGGCCGGCAGAGCGAACCTGAGTTCAACGTGGTCGCGATCGACTACGGCATCAAGCGCAACATTTTGCGGCTCCTGGCCGGTGAAGGCTGCAAGGTCACGGTGGTGCCGGCGACGACCTCGGCCGAAGACATTCTGGCGATGAAGCCGGACGGCGTGTTTCTTTCCAACGGCCCGGGCGACCCGGCCGCGACCGGCAAGTATGCGGTGCCGGTGATTCAGCAGGTGATCCAGTCCGGCACGCCGACCTTCGGTATTTGCCTGGGTCATCAGATGCTGGGCCTGGCCGTCGGCGCCAAGACCAAAAAGATGCATCAGGGCCATCACGGCGCCAATCATCCGGTCAAGGACGAAACCACCGGCAAGGTGGAGATCACCTCGATGAACCACGGTTTTGCCGTCGACCAGGCGACCCTGCCCGAGGGCGCGATGCAGACCCACATCTCGCTGTTCGACGGCTCGAATTGCGGCATCGAGCTCAAGGGTAAGCCGGTGTTCTCGGTGCAGTATCACCCGGAAGCCTCGCCGGGGCCGCGCGACTCGCATTACCTGTTCAAGCGGTTTGTGGATCTGATGCGAGAGAAGAAGCGGGCGTAAGCCGCTCACTTGTCATTGCCGGGCTTGACCCGGCAATCCATCTTCTTGAAGAGCGATGGATGCCCGGGTCGAGCCCGGGCATGACCGCTGGTATGTGCCGAAAGCGCTATGACTTCCTGCGGGGTTTATTATGATGGCCACAGGACGCATTCCCATGGATGACAAACCCGCCGCCACCAACGTCGAATACGGCGTGGCACCGACGCACGTAATGGCCTCGATGTCCGGCCTCGATTTCGTGCGCGCCATCTTCGACGGCAGATTGCCGGCGCCGCCGATCATGCAGAACGTCGAGCCGTTCGATTCCACCGCCGAGAAGGGACATGTGGTGTTCTACAGCGTGCCCGGCTTCCGGCATTACAATCCGATTGGCTCGGTGCATGGCGGCTATGCCGCGATCCTCTTGGATTCCGCGATGGGCCTTGCGGTGCATAGCGCCCTTCCCGCCGGCACCGGCTACACCACGCTGGAATTCAAGATCTCTTTCATCAAGGGCATGACAAAGGATACCGGCCCTGTCCGCACCGAGGGCAAGACGCTCAATGTCGGCCGCCGCGCCGCCACCGCCGAGGCGCGGATCACCGACGCCAACGGCCGCCTGCTCGCGCATGCGACGACGACGTGTCTGGTTTTCGAGATTTCGAAGGGAACGTGAAAGGCGGAGGGCGGTTTTGAATTGTAGAGAGGGCAAAGGCGCACTTGCGCTTTGCCCACCCTACGATCTGCTGCGATTTGTGGAGAACACCCATGTCCATCGTCAGCGCCGATGTCGAGCCGCTCACCTTCGTGTTCGAGGATGACGGCCTCGTGCCCAACAATCCCCTGCCGCTCCTGGTTTACAAGGGCGCGGTCTATGTCGCCAACGATCACCCGGAAAAGACCATCGAGGCGCTGTTCGGCGGCAATGGCTGGGGCGCGATGTGGCGCAACGGCGTCTACGACTATGTGCACTACCACGCCACGGTGCATGAGGCGCTCGGCGTCGCCCGCGGCCGGGCCCGAGTCCGCTTCGGTGGTATCAGCGGCAAGGAGCTCGAAATCACGCCCGGCGATGTCGCTATCCTTCCCGCCGGCACCGGGCATCAATGCGTGTTCGCCAGCCCCGATTTCTGCGTGGTCGGCGCCTATCCGCCGGGACCGCCGATGCAGATCACGAGGCCGACGCCGGAGAACCACGCCAAGGCGCTGAAGACGATCCCGGAAGTGAAGCTGCCGAAGACCGATCCGGTGCTGGGCGAAGACGGGCCGCTGGTGCGGCTCTGGAAGCGATGAGGTGCGCCGCCGTCATCCGCGCCTGGCGAGCGGGAAACTCGGCTCGGCCACAGCCTCCGGCGCAGACTCGATTGACGAAACCCGCATCGCCGCGATCCGCGCGACAAAAAGCCCGATCACGAGATTTGTTCGTTCGATCTCCAGCTTGTCGCGGATCGGCCCGTGCGGCTCGGTCGCGCACAACGTCTTGATGCATTCGAGGGTGCGGGTCGACCACCGCATAGATCGGCTCGATCGACGGCACCGCCGATTGTGAGCCCGGCGTGTGTCCGGCCGGCTGGCCGGAGGGGCTGACCCGATGGCCGGACGATGCCACGTCACGGAATTCGATAATTTTCTGCATCGCTTAATTTTTCCAAACCTGAGGAGCCGCGGCACACGACCAAGCTGTACCCGCATCATTCTGCTTGGGGTCGTTGGCCACCACCGATCATATTGGCGCCTCCCACACGCTCGCTTAAATTGATTATCGGAATCTTGCAGGCGACCATTTGTGCGCGCGGCTTTTTTTGCGCATCGCCAGCACTTTGGCGCCGTCGTTCGACGGCTAGAGGTATGCCATGTAGGAGCTCACCCACACCAGAATTGACGCCAGCAGCCCGATCACCCCGGCGTTGTTGGCAAAGGCTGTGGCGTTGCCGGACATGCCCAAGCGCAGCGTATCACGATTTATCCCCTCGGGAATCGATATCTCCGCCGGAAACACCGTCGCGCCGCCGAGCGCATTGGTGCGAGCGAGCGTGCCCGACGCGGCGATCTGTCCCTGTCCGATGCCCTTTGGAATGCCGATGATTTTGGCGTGATAGATCCGGCCCGGCACGTTGTCGAACACGATGTCGACCGCGGTGCCTTCCTTGATGGTCTGGAAGCCGTTCTGCGAGAACATGCCGACCAGCGTGATCTCCTTCTCGACAATGAAGGACATTGCCGATCGCAACTGAAATGCGCGATCGCCGACGGTCAGGGCGACCACGGTGACATAGCCGTCGGCGGGCGCACGGATGGCCGTCTGCGACAATTCCCAGTTGGCGTTGTCAAGCTGCGCCTGAAGTTGCGCGACCGTGGTGTTGACGCCGCCGATCTCGGAGTCGAGCGCGAGCTTGGCGCTCTGCTGCGCCGCCTTGGCAGCGGTGAGCTGCGCCGACACGGTCTCGTACTGAACCTGCTTGTCCTGCGCCTGAAATTGCGTGTTGGCATCGTCGGCGGCGAGCGTCTCGATGTCGGCGAGACGCTTCTTGTTGTAGGCGGCCTGTGCGGCAAGTCCCTCCACATTCGCGGTTGCCTGTTCGTAATTTGCTTTGAGGATTTCGGTCTGCTGCTTCGCTGCCGCGAGCGAAGCCTGAAGCTGCTTGACCTTGTACTCAAACGGCGCCGGGTCGATCTGAAACAGCACGTCGTCCTTTTTCACCGGCACGTTCGGCTTGACCGGGATTGCAACAATTTGTCCGGTCACATTCGGCGTCACTTCCACGACGCGGCCAGTCACCGTCACACGCCCCGAGGGCGTGAGATAATTAAAAAGCGCCAAAAATGTCGCGAGGATAAATCCGCCGACGAGCAGCGAAATTGTCCCCGACACCCAGCCCCACCGCACGAGCTTGAATTTCGAGAACACGAGCCACATCGCAAGGATGTAGAGGCAAAAAATGATAACCATGGCTGGCGTCCCTTTGCCGGTTGTGCTAATATTTCCCGTGGAGGTAGCCGAAGCATCACTCTTCTAAAGTCAACCTTAGACTGCAAGAGACGGCAAGCTTAAGACCTTTAATTCCAGCGCGTTTTTGATTCTGCAGACGCCACACAGCGTAAACTGCAGCCGGAATTGTATTTCTTCATTGCCGACCTCTCGCTTGGAGCGAGAGCGCCGATCGAACTTCTTCGCGCAATTAGTAAGGAGTCGATGTCATGCGCACAAAAATGAATCAGATTTTCGGATTGCTGGCTCTGGCCACCACCCTATGCGGTACGGACGCAGCCCTTGCCCAGAACGCTGCAACACCGCCCTCCA
Source organism: Bradyrhizobium sp. AZCC 1577 (assembly GCF_036924575.1). Lineage (NCBI taxonomy): Bacteria > Pseudomonadati > Pseudomonadota > Alphaproteobacteria > Hyphomicrobiales > Nitrobacteraceae > Bradyrhizobium > Bradyrhizobium sp. AZCC 1577. The sequence goes on along the minus strand of NZ_JAZHRQ010000001.1, from coordinate 1,696,510 downwards.
TGAAAACCATCGGCGCGCCGGCCAAGCCCGAGATCGTGCCCTCGCTGTTCGTGCTCAACTCCCGCGGCGCGACGCTGCTGGGCGACACCCTCACTCTGACCGGCGTGTCACCCAGTTCGATCATCTTTGCAGACCGTCCGGTGCGGGGCGCGGGCCATCAACCCACCGCCGACGTGATCGCGGAATGGGGATCGGGCGAGGACAGTTTTGCAAAGAATCCGCCGAACGCGACGGTCTCCGTGCTCGGCAAGGATGGTTCGGTGAAGGACGCCGTCGTGGTCCTGAAGAATCCGAAGCTCGGGGGCGACAAGCTCACCTTCAATGTCCAGACCCTTGAAGGCGATCTTGCCGGCGCCGACGGCGGGGCCGCGCTCTTCATCGACATCATCGGCCGTCCGTTCACGCCGCTGTCGTTTGCCGGTTTCGCCCGGCGCAGCGCATTCCGCGGCGCGATGTATGCCGGCGCGCTCGGTGCGGCAGCGTATGGTGCGGCTGCCTACTACCACCCCTACGCGTACGCCCGTCCGGCCTGCGGCTATTATCCGTACCCGCCCTGCTATTGAAACGAATGAAGACACGGAGAAGCACGCGCTTTCCCGTGCTCAATCGACTGGTCCGTTTTCGACCCGCAATTGAACGTTTCAGAGCTTGAAAGGAATGCCGCCGTGAAACAGCTTGTCGAACTGATGACAGCAGCCGTCGTCTGCGCAACACTGGCGCTGCCTCAGCTGGCCGCCGCCCAGACTGCCGCCGCAACCCCTCCTTCGCTTGTGACGCCGGACAAGGTCGACACACGGATCGGCACGCTCGAGTTCAAGGACGGCGCGCCCACCATCGAAACCGCAGAGAAGGTCCGCGACACGCTGGACTTCACACGCGCCCTAAACGTGTACAACAACAGCTTCCGCGGCGCATCGGCGTATGCCCTGGGAAAGGGCTTCCAGAGTATCGGCGCCGAGGACAACACCCCGATCATCTTCTCCGATTTGATGGACGCAAAGTCGCTGTTTCTCACCGCCAACGCTGACACCATCTACTACATGGCGGTAGTGAATCTGTCGAAGGGCCCGATGGTGGTGGAGCAACCGCCGAAGGGACTGGGCACCATCAACGACATGTGGTTCTCATGGATCATCGATATCGGTTTCCCTGGGCCCGATCGCGGCGAAGGCGGCAAGTACCTCATCATACCGCCCGGCTACGACGGGCCGCTGCCCGAAGGCGGCTTCTACATCGCGCGTTCGAAGACCAACCGCGTGCTGTACGCAGCGCGATCGTTCCTGACCAATAATGATCCCAAGCCAACCGCTGAACTGATCAAGAAGCATCTCAAGATCTATCCCTACACGCCGGGCGGCGTGGGTACGAGCATCGCGACAGCCCTGGAAGGCAAGGTGCGGCTCGCCAAGAACCCGCCTGCTCCCGAGACCAAGTTCATCGAGGCCAGCGGCAAGTCGTTCAACACGATTCCGCCCGGCGATTACGGCTTCTTCGAAATGATCAATGAGAACGTCCAGCAGGAACCGGCCACCAGTTACGACGTAGAACTCGCCGGGCAAATGGCCGCCATCGGTATCGTGAAGGGCAAGCCGTTCAAACCTGATGCGCGGATGAAGAAAATACTCACCGATGCTGCCGCCGTGGGGAACGCGGCCGGTCGCCTGCTGAACTGGCGCTACGCCGTGTCCCATCCGGAATGGGCGTACTATCCCAACTCGATGTGGGGAAGCATGCTGTGGGAAGGTGGAGCCAACTTCGAGACACCGCCGCCGGAGTTCACCAGGGAGGGCATGTTCAAACCGCTCCCGCCGACCGGCGCACGGACTCTGGATTCGAGGACGGCGTTCTATTACGGCTACACGCTCGATTCACCGGGCATGATCATGCGCATTCCCGATGTCGGCTCGCAATATCTCATGGGCTTTGTCGATTCCGCCAACAACCCCTTTGACGGCGGCAAAACCTACAAGGTGACGCTGCCCAAGGGCATCCCCGCGCGGGCGTTCTGGTCGTTCACGCTTTACGACAACCAGACGCGATCGCTGCTCGACACGCCGCAGCGCTATCCGCGCGCCGGCAGCCAGACCTATCCATCGCCAGCCGCCGAAGCCAGCGCCGACGGCTCAACGACCGTCTATTTCGGCCCGACACAGCCGCAAGGAGTGCCGCGCGGCAACTGGATTCAGACCATGCCCAGCAAGGGCTGGTTCACGATCCTGCGCCTCTACAGCCCGCTGGAGCCGTTTTTCACGAAGGAGTGGCGGCTGAGTGAGATCGAGTTGGTTCGGTGAGTACGCGCCGAACACGGAAGCGCCTTCGATCCTGCCACCGGGGACAGGCACCTGGCAGCCGCCGGCGATCGTGGCGGCGCAGTGATGTTTGTGGTGGGCCGCTATCACGAAGAAGAGGTGGCGACCCACCCGTGCAATAATTCGCAATGCGTCGATCTATCGATTTGGAATTGAACTAGGTGCACAGGGGTACTGACATGAAGAGCAAAAACCACCGCATCGCGTTGTTCGCCTTTGCAGCTTCCACCGCCCTCGTATCGCCGGCGTTCGCACAAACCACCCCGGAGCGAAACGCGTATTTCGGGGAGACCCACGTCCATACGGGCTGGTCGTTCGACGCCTACATCTTCGGCAACACCAAGACCGGGCCGGAGGAAGCCTACAAATATGCGACGGGACAGATCATCCAACACCCAATGGGTTATCCGATCAAGATCACGACCCCGCTGGACTGGATGGGCGTGACCGATCACTCCGAATATGTCGGGACGGTGAAGCTGGCGAATACTCCTGGCTCGGCCTTGAGCAAGCTGCCGATCGCCGAGAAGCTGAAGGTTCGCACCCCTGCCGATATTCAGAGAATATATCTTTGGCTCGGCTACACGATCGTCGACAAGAAGCCGATCAAGGAATTGATCAGCCCGGAAGTAGCCGGCAACATCTGGAAAGAGAACAATGCGATCGCAGATCGCTTCAACAAGCCCGGCAAATTTACCGCGTTCTGTTCCTATGAATGGACGTCGACGCCCGACAACCGGAACATGCACCGTAACGTGTTTTTCAAAGACTGCGCCAAGGTGCCGGAGCTGCCGTTCAGCGCCATCGACTCGTCGGCTCCGGAAGACCTGTGGGACTGGATGGACGTCCAGCGCAAGGCCGGCAGCGAACTGCTAGCGATCTCGCACAACGCCAACCTCTCCGACGGAATCATGTTCCCGACGGAGGTGGATTTCAAGGGACGGCCGATCGACAAGGCCTGGGCCGAGTCGCGCGAACGCAATGAGAAGCTGTCCGAGATCAAGCAGATCAAGGGACAGTCAGAGACGCATCCCAGTCTGTCGCCCAACGACGAGTTCGCGAATTTCGAGGTGCTGACTTATCTGCTCGGCGATCCGGCGGGACGTTTCCCGACCATCCCGGGCAGCTACATTCGCGACGCCTACAAGACCGGCATCGCGATGCAGGATTCGCGGGGTTACAACCCCTACAAGTTTGGAATCGTCGGCGGCTCCGACTCGCACAATACCGGCGTCCCCTATCGCCAGGAGAACTTCTACGGCGGCCACGCCCGCAACGACGGCGATGAAAAGCAGCGCATGTCGGGTCACGTCTTCGCTGGTCTCGACGTTCGTCTCGAGAATCCCGCCGGCCTCACCGGCCTGTGGGCCGAGGAGAACACCCGCGCTTCCCTGTTCAACGCCATGCAGCGCAAGGAAACCTTTGCCACCAGCGGACCGCGCATTCAGCTCCGCTTCTTTGGCGGGTGGGATTACAGCCAGGACGCAAAAGACGTAAAGAACAGGGAAATCTGGAATATCGTTCCGGATTGGCTGAAGGACCGGCTGTGGGTCCGTACCGCCTATGCGCAAGGCGTGCCGATGGGAGGCGACCTGCCAGCTATGCCGGCCGACAAGAAGGCACCGTCCTTTGCGGTGTGGGCGGTGAAGGACCCGACATCGGGTAACCTTGACCGCATTCAAATCGTCAAGGGATGGACCAAGGACGGCCAATCTTTCGAAAAGGTCTTTGATGTGGTTTGGGCGGGCAAACGTACGCCCGATCCGGTTACGGGCAAGGTCCCGCCAATCGGCAGCACCGTCAACATTCAGGAAGCGAGCTACAAGAACACCATCGGTGCGGTCGAGCTCAAGGCCGTGTGGAGTGATCCCGAATTCGACCCGGGTCTGAACGCGTTCTATTACGCCCGGGCACTCGAAATCCCGACGCCGCGGTGGACCACGATTCAGGCCAAGAATCTCGGGATCAATCCACCCGAGATCGTGTCGGCCACGGTCCAGGAGCGCGCGTGGGCTTCGCCGATCTGGTACACGCCGACCGAGCAGGCGCGCGTGACCGCAAAACCGGGCACCACCGTCGCCAGCCTGCAACAGCAGTCGGGCACGACCACCCTGAATGATGACCAACTCAAGGATCTGATCGTCGGCAAGTCGACCTGGATTCGCAACAACGCGACCGGCAGCGTGTTCCAGGTCATCTGGAGTACGGCGGGCCGGCGCCTGATCACCAATGTTGACGGGACTCTGCCGCAGCCGGGGCAGGTCGGCGACGTCATGCACAGCGGTGAACTTGGCTCGCCATCCTCCTATTCAATCAAGGACGGCAAGATCGTCACCGCGTTCGGAAACCTGCCTTACGAGGTCACCGTCTACAAGGTGGGCGACAAGTACTTTGGTGCGCGCAGCAATGAGTACGGCTACGCCAATTATGAGATCGTTCCGACACCGGTAAATCTGGAGAATCTCAGTTTGGGTCAGGCTGAGCGTTCTCCGTTCTAGCGTGGCTGGTTGGTAGTGCCAGATCATCCAACAGATGGGAGCGCTGCGTCCGGCAAGAATCCGGACGCAGCCGTACCGGCTCAGCCATCGCTGCTGCGACGATGGTTGCGCGAACCGCTGGTTCATTTTCTTCTGGTCGGCTTGGTGCTGTTTGCGGGCTACAGCTTCCTGCGTCCAAAATCCGAAGCGACATCCGAATCCAACCGGATTGTCCTGACGCCGGACGATCTTGTTCAGATAAGTGTGGCTTGGCTGGCGAAGGGCCGGCCTCCGCCAACTCCGGAGCAAATGCAGAACCTCATTGAACTCAAGGTTCGGGAGGAGGTGCTGTTTCGGGAAGCAATGGCGCTCGGGTTGGACAAGGACGACACGATCGTGAAGCGGCGCATGGCGCAGAAAATGGAATTTCTGGCCGAAGGCGCTTCAATCGATAAGGACCCTTCGACCGACGCGCTTCGGGCCTGGTTCAAGGACAATCAGCAGCGATTTGCGCTTCTGCCGCGCGTCTCTTTCCGCCATCTTTATTTTTCTTCCGATCGACATGGTGAACGCACCCGGGAAGCCGCTGCGAAAGCCCTGGAGAAAGTCGCAGACCAATCGGGCGAAGCGAAGGACGTTGCGGCTCTTGGTGACCCCTTCATGTACCAGGATCACTACGGCGATCGGTCTTTCGATGATATCGCCAAGCTGTTCGGACTAGATTTTGCTCGGGCACTCGTGAGCATCAAGCCTGGCTCCTGGCAAGGACCGGTGGAATCCGGGTACGGATGGCACCTGGTTTTTGTCGACTCTTCCGCTCCGAGCAGGCTACCCGCCTTCGAAGAAATCGAGTCGGACATCAAGGCCGGATGGATCGCTGACCAGCGCGCTCAGGCGAAAGCAAAAGCCTACGAGACGATGCGAGCGCGCTACCAGGTCGTGCTGCCGGAGAAGCTGCCAAACTAGACGACGATGGTTGCCCAAGAAGCGATCCTTCGGAGAAAATTCTTGAGTTTACGATCGGCATTTCTCGGCATTTTCTTCGCAACGCTCGCAGTTTTGAGCAGCGCGTCCGCACACGAGTCCCGTCCGGCGTATATGGAAGTGACCGAGATAGCGCCGCAGCGGTATCAGATTGTCTGGCGCACGCCGCTGCTATCCGGCACGCGGCTTCCGGTAGCGCTCCGATTCCCCGAAAAAACGCGCAACGTCACCGAACCCATACTGCGCGAACTCCAGGATTCGCTGGTCGAACGCAGGCTGGTCGAACTGGACAACGGCCTCACCGGCACGCGCATCGAAATCGTCGGCCTGCAGGCGACAATCACCGACGCGCTGGTGCGCGTGCAGTTGCTCGATGGTACCTACTCCACCACGCTGGTACGACCGTCCAAACCGTGGATCGAGATCGCAACCTCGCGCAGTTCGCTTGAGGTCGCCACCACCTACCTGATGCACGGTATCGAGCACATCCTGCTCGGCTACGACCATTTGCTGTTCGTACTGGCCCTGATCCTGATCGTGCGTCGCGGCCGGGTGCTTCTGATCACGGTCACTGCCTTTACTGTTGCACATTCGATCACTCTGAGCCTTGCCACATTGGGGGTTGTGCACATACCCGGTCCGCCGGTCGAAGCAACGATTGCGTTGAGTATTCTCCTTCTTGCCTGCGAGATCATTCGATCCGACCGGGGACAAGCCAGCCTGACCGCGCAATGGCCCTGGCTGGTCGCGTTCTCGTTTGGCCTGCTGCATGGATTTGGCTTCGCCGGCGCGCTGACTGAAATCGGCCTGCCCCAGGGAGATATTCCGCTTGCGCTGCTTGCGTTCAATGTCGGCGTGGAGGCCGGACAACTGGTCTTCATCGCAGCCGTCCTGGGCGCCCTGGCATGCGCCAAATGGATCAGATTACCGGCTTTCCTCGAACGTCATGCGAGGCCGGTGATGACCTATGCGATCGGGATCATGGCCGCATACTGGTTTATTGCGCGATTAGCTGGATTCGCCGCCTGAGCGGGCGAGCGATCACATACCGGACCTCGGACGTGGGTTCGTCCGCGAAACCCCCGTTGAGGTGCATAGCAGGCGATTGCCTCGTGACCTCAACGCAACAGTCGCGATGGATTTTCGATGTAGACCGTTTCGCAGAGCGATACCTTACGACGGGACATTCAATCTATGCCAATCTAGGGTTGATCACTGTGATCTCGAGCCATTAGGGGCAAACAGATGGCGCACAACATTCCTCAACGAGATTCAGGCCGTCGGCACATTTGGCGCGGCATCGGCGTGGTTCTGCTGATATTCGGCGCCATGCCGGAAGCCGCCTACGCCGACGAGAGCGGAATTTCCTACTGGCTTCCCGGACGCTTCTCGAGCTTTGCTGCGACACCGGCGGTGCCGGGCTGGTCCATGGCCGCGGTGTATTATCACACCTCGGTCGAAGCATCGGGCGCCGTCGCCGCGGCACGGCAGATTCAGATCGGCAGATTTCCGGCAACGGTGAACGTCGATTTCAATGCCAGCCTGAACGCACAAGGCGATCTTATTCTGCTCAATCCCACCTACACTTTCGCCACACCTGTGCTGGGCGGCCAACTGGCCATCGGCGTCACCGGCATATTCGGCCGGGCAAGCACCGGCATTGACGGAACGCTCACCGCGGCAGTCGGACCGATCGTGACGACCCGCACGGGAAGCATCTCGGATTCACTCACTTCCGTCGGCGACCTGTATCCGCAGGCCACGCTGAAGTGGAATGCCGGCGTGCACAACTTCATGACCTATCTGACCGGAGACATTCCGGTGGGCGCCTACAACCCAGCGCGCCTCTCTAACCTCGGCATCGGTCACGCCGCGATCGACGCTGGCGGCGGCTACACCTACTTCAATCAGGCCGCCGGGCACGAATTCTCCGCCGTCGCGGGTTTCACCTACAACTTCAAGAATCCCGACACGCAATACCAGAACGGGATCGACTTCCATGTCGATTGGGGAATCTCGCAGTTCCTCTCCAAGCAGTTCTTCGTTGGTTTCGTCGGCTACGGATACCAGCAGATCACTGACGACTTCGGCCAGCATCCGCAGCTCGGCGGTTTCCGGTCCCGCGTCTTCGGCATCGGCCCGCAGTTCGGATATCTGTTTCCCGTCGGCGACATGCAGGGATATCTGAATCTAAAAGGCTATGGCGAATTCGCCGCCGAGAACCGGCCGGCGGGATGGAATATCTGGCTGACATTCGCGATCTCGCCAATGGCTCCGACCAGCACCGTGACGCCAACGCGCCGGGTGGTAACGAAGTAAGGCATCAATCGCGCGCAGAAAGCGGCAACCGATGCTACCCGATACGCCGACCGTCAGTCAGCTATCCCATGTCATTTCGCAGGCGGCGGCGCCTGCGTTTCTTCTCGGCGCTTTGGCAGCTTTCATAGCCGTCCTGATTTCCCGCCTGAACAGAGTGATCGATCGAACGATTGTCCTCAACGGCATCTCCGAGGATGACACCGTCAGATGTCGGCTCAAGGCTGATCTTCCACGTTTGATGCGACGTGCGGTCATGCTGAATCGGGCAATCTTCTGGGCGGTGATCGGAAGTATTTCGGCAACGCTCGTTGTCATCGTCGCGTTCGCAAGTGCGTTCCTCCAGATTCAGCATGAGCGCGGGGTGGCCATCCTGTTCATGGTGGCCCTCGGTGCCTTCACGGTATCGCTTGTCGATTTTGCCCGGGAGGTGCGCATTGCGTTGAGCGAGTTCGATCATCACGCCTGACGCAGTGACGCTCGCCATCACCCCATTAGCCGGAGGCAGCCAGCGCCATCGCCTGAGTGAAATACCAGCCCGGGGCAGCTAACGGGCCCACTGACCCATCTGCAGACAGGTGAGCAAGCTGACGTAACTTGGCGTGCCGCCGATGCTCTCTAGCGAGATGCAGCTTGCCCGGCTTGGCGCGGGGAATTTCGACCATTGGCTTGCGAGCTGCCGCTTCGCCTTCTGTTCATCGTTCACGCAGCTCTTTATCGACTGATCGACGGTGAGGCCGGCAGTCGCGGCGACGTCGAGCTTGCAACTCCGGGCAATGTCGAATTTCGGCACGCCGTCTGCGACCGCAACAACCATCTGCGAGCTCAAAACGATCATCGAGAAAGAAATAGGCATCTCCAGCCCCCTTCCGATCGCAGCCAAAGCTTCCGGGCGCAGCGCTTCTATTTAGAGCTGCAACGCCAGTCTATGCCAAAACCGGCCGGAACGCGACGGGAATGTCAAATCGGAAGGCAGTCGCCGCAGAACGCAGGGATGGCAAAGCCCGCCCTGCGAATCTGCGAATCGCATCCGCGCTCACGCCACGTTGGCGCCTTCCTGGCGGCTGGCCTCGAACAGGAACCAGGTGCGGCGCTCGGTCTCGTCGATGAAAGTCTCGAGCAGGCCCGCAGTGCCGGAATCCTCGTGCTCGTCGGCGAGCTTATGCGCCTTGCGCATCGCCGCCGCCACATGCTTGTTGTCTTCCATCAGCTCGCGCAGCATTTCGCGCGGCGGCACGTAGTCCTCGTTATTGTCCTTGATGGTCTGCAGCTTGGCGACCTGCCCGACCGAGCGCAGCGTGGTGCCGCCAAGTTTGCGGACCCGTTCAGCGAGTTGGTCGGTGGTGGCGAAGATCGCTTCCGACTGCTCGTCCAGCATAAGGTGATAGTCGCGGAAATGACGGCCGCTGACGTGCCAGTGGAAATTCTTGGTCTTCAGATAGAGCGCAAATGCGTCCGCCAGCAGCGTATTGAGCGAGGCCGATATCTTGTCCACGGCGGCCGGCGGCAGGTCGGTCGGCGTATCGAGGTCGGCGGATACCTTGTCGGATTTATTGCTGGTTTTGCTCACGTTGAACCTTCCTGTTAGGAATTGGGCACGACGGCATTGGCAGGGAGCGCCGGACCGTCTAACGCCCCCACCTAGGTACCGGTTCCGTTACCGGAACCCCCAGTTTTGCCGGACCCGCCTGCGATGGACGAATGGATCGACTACTACGACTCCACGCATACGATTTATGTGAGCAGGCTGCATCGCGACCTGCATTTCCAGGTCATCGCGCGCGATATCATCGGCTATATCGCTTCGCCCGACCCGGTCGTGCTGGACTATGCCTGCGGCGAAGCGCTGTCGGCTGCCAAGGTGGCGGACGCCTGCGCAAAACTCTATCTGGCCGAACCGGCGCCCGGCGTCCGCGGCCGGCTGATCGCGCGTTTTGCGCCGAACACCAAGATCCGCGTCCGCTCGCTCGAGGATCTCACGCGAATGGCGGAAAGCTCGGTCGACCTCGTCGTCATGAATTCGGTCGCGCAATACATGACGCCAGGGGAGTTGGATTCGGCGCTTGCCGTCATTCGCCGGTTGTTGAAGCCCAACGGTCGCCTGGTGCTCGGCGATATCCTGCGGCCAGAAGTCGGCATGGCCAAAGACGTGCTGGCGCTCTTGAAATTCGCCGTCGCGCACGGCTTCCTGAAAGACGCGCTTTATGGCCTTGCGAGCACGGCGCTGTCGGACTACCGCCAACTGCGCACGCGCGTCGGGCTGCAGCGCTACCGTGAAGACGAGATGATCGAGAAGCTCGCCGCCTCAGGCTTCACCGCCTCCCGCGCGCATCAGAACATCGGCCACAACCCGTGGCGGATGACGTTCGTCGCGCGGCACGCATTCCAGCGCCATTAAGCGCGACGCGCGTTGAGGTTGTTTTAACCCTAAAGCACGGTAAGGATGGTTCACCGCGCCGTGATGGGCAATGATTGCTACGGCCCGGTGGCGGAAGCGTCGACGCGGGAGCAGTGCAATGCTCTTTATCCTGGTTCAAATCCAGGCCGGGCCTCCAGCCTTCGCTGCTCCGCAGCTTCGGCTCGGCAAGCCAGCGGTGGCGAAGGCTGTCGCGCCGTAGCGGAGCGAAGGCGGACCTCAGAAATACGGGTCAATTTCCTCAAAAACGCGGTTGATGAAGGTTTTTGGGGGGTTTCGCGGGTGCGGAATCTGGTCTAAAGACCACCCGCGCGCGAGGGTGACCCGCGCTCTTGGCTTAGGGGACGCGCGGCTGCGCGCCCTTTTTTTGTGCCCAAAATCCAGTCTGAGAGCTGATGCCCAAAAGAACAGATATCTCCACCATCCTGATCATCGGCGCGGGTCCCATCGTGATCGGCCAGGCCTGCGAGTTCGATTATTCCGGCACCCAGGCGGTGAAGACGCTGAAGGAAGAGGGCTACCGCATCGTCCTCGTCAATTCCAATCCGGCCACCATCATGACCGATCCGGAATTGGCGGATGCGACCTATATCGAGCCGATCACGCCCGAAATCGTCGCCAAGATCATTGAGAAGGAGCGCTACGTCATCCCCGGCGGCTTTGCGCTGTTGCCGACCATGGGCGGGCAGACCGCGCTGAACTGTGCGCTGTCGCTGCGCCGTCAGGGCACGCTCGACAAATTCGACGTCGAGATGATCGGCGCCACCGCTGACGCGATCGACAAGGCCGAAGACCGCCAGCTTTTCCGCAACGCGATGGAGAAGATCGGCCTTCAGACGCCGAAATCGCGGCTCGCCAATGCCTCGGCGCTGAAAAAGTCCTATCGCGACAAATACCTCGCCGAACGCGAGAAGCTAACGGGCGACGCGCTGGATGAGCTCGAACGGCAATGGACGCTCGGCGAAAACGAGCGCCGCAAGCGCTACCAGGAGCACGCGCTCGGCGAGGCGCTGATGGCGCTGTCCGAGATCGGGCTGCCTGCAATCATCCGCCCCTCCTTCACCATGGGCGGCACCGGCGGCGGCATCGCCTACAACAAGGAAGAATTCCTCGACATCATCGAACGCGGGCTCGACGCCTCCCCGACCAACGAAGTGCTGATCGAGGAATCCGTGCTCGGCTGGAAAGAGTTCGAGATGGAGGTGGTGCGCGACAAGAAGGACAATTGCATCATCATCTGCTCGATCGAGAACCTCGATCCGATGGGCGTGCACACCGGCGATTCCATCACCGTGGCGCCGGCGCTGACGCTGACCGACAAAGAATACCAGATCATGCGCGATGCCTCGATCGCGGTGCTGCGCGAAATCGGCGTGGAGACCGGCGGATCCAACGTGCAGTTCGGCGTCAACCCCGACGACGGCCGCATGGTGGTGATCGAGATGAACCCGCGCGTGTCGCGCTCCTCGGCGCTCGCATCAAAAGCCACCGGCTTTCCGATCGCAAAAGTCGCCGCCAAGCTCGCGGTCGGCTACACGCTCGATGAAATCGCCAACGACATCACCGGCGGCGCCACGCCCGCCTCGTTCGAGCCGACCATCGACTATGTCGTGACCAAGGTCCCCCGCTTTGCGTTCGAAAAGTTTCCCGGCGCCTCCACCACGCTGACGACCTCGATGAAGTCGGTCGGCGAAGTCATGGCGATCGGCCGCACGTTCCAGGAGAGCCTGCAGAAGGCGTTGCGCGGGCTCGAGACCGGACTGACCGGGCTCGACGAGATCGAGATCGAGGGGCTCGGCCGCGGCGACGACAAGAACGCGATCCGCGCCGCGTTGGGCACGCCGACGCCGAACCGCATCCTGCAGGTGGCGCAGGCGATGCGGCTCGGCTGGTCGAACGAAGACATCTTCAATTCCTGCAAGATCGATCCGTGGTTCCTCGCCGAGATGCGCGGCATCATCGACATGGAAACGAAGATCAGGACGCACGGCCTGCCGCCGAACGGCTATGGCATGCGCATGCTGAAGGCGATGGGCTTTTCCGACGCACGGCTTGCCGTGCTGTCCGAGTCCACCGAAGCCGAGATCACCGCGAAGCGTCACGCGCTCGGCGTACGCCCCGCTTTCAAGCGCATCGACACCTGCGCCGCCGAGTTCGCCTCCCCCACCGCCTACATGTATTCGAGCTATGAAGCGCCGTTTGCGGGCGCGCTGGCCGACGAGAGCGCGCCCTCCGACCGCAAGAAGGTCATCATTCTCGGCGGCGGCCCGAACCGGATCGGCCAGGGCATCGAATTCGACTATTGCTGCTGCCACGCCTGCTTCGCGCTCGACGATGCCGGGTATGAAACCATCATGATCAACTGCAATCCGGAGACGGTGTCGACCGACTACGACACCGCCGACCGGCTGTATTTCGAGCCGCTCACTGCCGAGGACGTGCTGGAAATCGTCGCCACCGAGCGGCAGAACGGCACGCTGCACGGCGTGATCGTGCAGTTCGGCGGCCAGACCCCACTGAAGTTGGCGCGCGCGCTGGAAGCCGCCGACGTGCCGATCCTCGGCACCTCGCCCGACGCCATCGACCTCGCCGAGGACCGCGACCGTTTCAAGCGCGTTCTCGACAAACTGAAGCTAAAGCAGCCGAAGAACGGCATCGCCTATTCAGTCGAGCAGGCGCGGCTGGTGTCGGCCGATCTCGGCCTGCCGCTTGTGGTGCGTCCGTCCTACGTGCTGGGCGGCCGCGCGATGCAGATCATCCGTGAGGAAACCCAGCTCGACGATTACCTGCTCGGGACGCTACCCGAGCTGGTACCGGCCGACGTCAAGGCGCGCTACCCCAACGACAAGACTGGGCAGATCAATACCGTGCTCGGCAAGAACCCGCTGCTGTTCGACCGCTATTTGTCTGATGCCACCGAGATCGACGTCGATTGCCTCTGCGATGGCAACGACACCTTCATCGTCGGCATCATGGAACATATCGAGGAAGCCGGCATTCACTCCGGCGATTCCGCCTGCTCGCTGCCGCCGCATTCGCTGGACGGAAAGATGATCGAGGAGCTCGAGCGGCAAACCCGCGAGCTCGCACTCGGCCTCGACGTGGTCGGCCTGATGAACGTGCAGTATGCGATCAAGGACGATGAGATCTACGTGCTCGAGGTCAATCCGCGGGCGTCGCGCACCGTTCCGTTCGTCGCCAAGGTCGTCGGCACGCCGGTGGCGAAGATCGCTGCGCGGATCATGGCCGGCGAGAAGCTCGCCGATTTCAAGCTGAAGAAGAAACAGCTCGGCCATGTCGGCGTCAAAGAGTCGGTCTTCCCCTTCGCGCGCTTCCCCGGCGTCGATACCGTGCTCGGTCCGGAGATGCGCTCGACCGGCGAGGTGATGGGCATCGACCGCTCGTTCGAGGTGGCGTTCGCAAAAAGCCAACTCGGCGGCGGCACCCGCGTGCCGCGCAAGGGCACCGTCTTCGTCTCGGTGCGCGAGATCGACAAGACCCGTATCGCCGAGGCGGTCCGGCTCTTGCACTCGCTCGGCTTCAAGGTGATGGGCACCTCGGGCACCCAGCGCTTCCTCGCCGACAAGGGCATTCCGACCGAGAAGGTTAACAAGGTGCTGGAAGGGCGGCCGCACATCGTCGATGCCATCACCAATGGCGACATTCAGCTCGTTTTCAACACCACCGAAGGGCCGCAGGCACTGGCCGACAGCCGTTCGCTGCGGCGGGCTGCCCTCTTGCATAAAGTGCCGTATTACACCACTCTTTCGGGTGCTGTTGCGGCCGCCCAGGGCATCCGCGCCTATCTGGGCGGGGACCTTGAGGTCCGCACGCTACAGAGTTATTTTTCCGAAAACTGATCGTTTGCCGGGCGAAAATGCCCGCGAAACGATCAGCAATAAGCCGGCATGGCTGGAACCCACCGCCCGTTTGCATATTGTAAGGCCCCTAACGGGGCCTAAATCAACGGGCTGGCGGGTTCGTGTGTCGAGTTCAAGGGCCTGATCGAAATCGAAAGCGTGGCTTGTGCGCGCAACTTCTGGCGGCTCGCACGAGGGAAGGACGGAAAGAGATGATGGACAAGGTTCCGATGACTGCTAGCGGGTATGCCGCCCTGGAGATCGAATTGAAGCAGCGCCAGTCGGTGGAGCGTCCGCGCATCATCGAGCATATCGCCGAGGCGCGCTCGCATGGCGATCTCTCCGAGAACGCGGAATATCACGCGGCCAAGGAAGAGCAGTCGCACAACGAAGGCCGCATCGCCGAGCTCGAGGACAAGCTCGCGCGCGCCGACATCATCGACATCTCGAAACTGTCCGGCGACACCGTCAAGTTCGGCGCGACCGTCACGCTGGTCGACGAGGACACCGAAAAGAAAGCGGTGTGGCAGATCGTCGGCGAACCGGAAGCCGACGCCAAGAAGGGCCGCATCTCGATCACCTCGCCGCTGGCGCGCGCCCTGATCGGCAAGAAGAAGGGCTCGACCGTGGAGGTCGTGGCTCCCGGCGGCGCCAAGGCCTACGAGATCACCAAGGTCGAGTGGCGATAGAGCGCGATGACGTTCTTCGAATCGTCATCCCGCTCTATCTCATTTATTCCAGCATGATCTCCGCGCAAACGCGTTCGGCGTTTGTCGCGAGGGAAAACCGGTATCCACTTTGCGCTGACGCGGCCCTTCGGATCCGGATCATGCTGTAGTCACCTGCAAGTTACTGTTGCGACAAAGCCGCGTTTTCCACGCGGCTTTTTTGTTGCCGCGGTCCTGACAGGAATGTGAGTGGTGGTGCGGCGGATTTCAGAATATCCGAATCCCGGACGATGTTTATAGACTATAACTAACTGGAGCGGGGGCGTGCCGGCGTTGCGAAGCATCGGCATTTTGCGGCGATGAGCTGCAGGCTGCTGCCGAGGCGGCATCGTGCTGCGCTGCAATCGCAACAATGTCGCGAAGCTGTGCGGTGAAGGGGAATGATTCAATCTCAGGGGTGTTGTGTCGGCATCACACGCGATCCGACAAGACCGTGTAATCTCGTGGCGCTAAGTTTCAGCGCGTCAAACAAAGGGGGACTAGGACATGGAACAAATCGACAAGATGCTCGCGAAATGGCAACCGCCGGCGCTGAGCCTGTTTCGCTTCATCACCGGGCTGTTGCTGTTTCAGTACGGTGTCGCGAAGATTCTGAAGTTTCCGACTATTCCGGAGGGTAACGCTGCCGCGTTCCTCAACAAGGTGCAGTTGATGTCGCTACCGGGAGCCGCCGGTATGATCGAGTTGATTCTAGGCGGGCTTTTGCTGCTCGGACTGTTCACGCAGCCCGTGGCCTTCATTCTCGCCGGCGAGATGGCCTTTGCCTATTTCATCGGTCATGCGCCGAGGGGCTTCTTTCCGCTCATCAACGGCGGCACGCTCGCGATCCTGTTCTGCTTTGCCTGCCTTTATCTTTCGGCTGCAGGCGGCGGTCCGTACAGCATCGACGCGATGCGGAAGAAGTAAAGCTGAGGTCTCACCTCGTCATTGCGAGCCACCCGGTCGGCGCGAAGCGCCGCCGGATGACAGGCTCCGCGAAGCAATCCATCTCTCCTCGTGGGAAGAATGGATTGCTTCGTCGCTTTCGCTCCTCGCAATGACGGGGATAGGCTGGCGCACCTCACCCCGCCACCTTCACATCGAGCGGCACCGCCGCTTCATATTTCGAATTGTGCAGCACCAGCGACGTCCTGACGTTGCGCACATGCGGCGCGGCCGTCAGGTGCGTGACGAAATCCTGAAACGTCGCCATGTCGGGCGCGACGCATTTGAGGATGAAGTCGATCTCGCCCGACAGCATCCAGCATTCCCGCACCAGGGGCTCGGCGCGGACGAAATCCTCGAACGCACGCAAATCCGCATCCGCTTGGCTGGACAAATGGACCGAAGCAAACACGGTGACGTCGAAGCCTAGCCGACGCGGATCCAACAGGCCCCGATAGCCCTGGATGTAGCCTTCTTCCTCCAACGTGCGGACCCGGCGCAGGCAGGGCGGCGGCGAGATACCGACGCGCTTGGCCAGTTCCACGTTGGTGATTCGGCCGTCGGCCTGGATTTCGGCAAGAATTCGAAGGTCGATTTCGTCAAGATTCTTCGACACGCGCGTCGGGTTCCCTAATTCTGGCCGCGTGGGCTGGCCTTACTGGCAACTCTCTTAGCGCACGCCGTGCAGCTTGCGCAATTTTATTGCGCGCATGACGCCATATTTCGCGATTGTTACTTCAGTTCCGGGGAAAATTCGCTGGGATGAATTGCAATTCTTGCATAGCTACCCAGATATCTTAGACTTGGATTTGACACTTTCAGCGCCGTCGACCTCCTTCCAAGGCGCTTCTGCTCAAGTCAAAACAAACCCCCGAATAAGAGAGGGATCCGCCGATGCCTGCGCCTATCCATGCCAAGGTCGTCATTATCGGTTCCGGCCCCGCCGGCTACACCGCGGCGATCTACGCGGCGCGCGCGATGCTGGAGCCGGTGCTGATCCAGGGCATCCAGCCCGGCGGACAACTCACCATCACCACCGACGTGGAAAACTATCCGGGCTTTGCCGACGTCATCCAGGGCCCCTGGCTGATGGAGCAGATGGAGAAGCAGGCGGCCCATGTCGGCACCAAAATCGTCACCGATTTCGTCAACAAACTCGAACTGGCGCAGCGGCCGTTCCGCCTGACCTGCGATAGCGGCGATGTCTATCTGGCGGAAACCGTGGTCCTCGCCACCGGCGCGCAGGCGCGCTGGCTCGGCATTCCCTCGGAAGAAAAGTTCAAGGGTTTTGGCGTCTCGGCCTGCGCGACCTGCGACGGCTTCTTCTACCGCGGCAAGGAGGTGATCGTGGTCGGCGGCGGCAATACCGCGGTCGAGGAAGCGATGTTCCTGACCAACTTCGCCTCGCAGGTCACCATCGTGCATCGCCGCGATCATTTCCGCGCCGAGCGCATCCTGCAGGACCGGCTGTTCAAGAATCCGAAGATCAAGGTGGTGTGGGACTCGGCGATCGACGAGATCTGCGGCGCCGAGAACCCGAGCAAGGTCACCCATGTGCGCCTGAAGAACGTCAAGACCGGCGCACTCACGAAGGTTACGGCCGACGGTGTCTTCATTGCCATCGGGCATGCGCCGGCCACCGACCTCGTCAAAGGCCAGATCAAGCTGAGGCCATCAGGCTATGTCGAGGTGGCGCCGAACTCGACCGCAACCTCGATCCCCGGCCTGTTCGCCGCGGGCGATGTGGCCGACGAAACCTACCGCCAGGCGGTTACGGCTGCGGGCCTCGGCTGCATGGCAGCCCTCGAGGCCGAACGCTTCCTGGCTTTGCGCGCGAGCGATCGCGCAGCGGCTGAATAGTTATGCCTAGAACACGAGACGGATTTGACATGGACTGGGACAAGCTGAAGGTCTTTCACGCGGCGGCGGAAGCGGGAAGCTTTACCCATGCCGGCGAACAATTGGGGCTCTCGCAATCCGCGGTATCGCGGCAGGTCAGCGCGCTGGAGCAGGAGCTTGCGGTGTCGCTGTTCCACCGCCACGCGCGCGGGCTCATCCTCACCGAGCAGGGCGATCTTTTGTTCCGCACGGCGCATGACGTCTTCATGCAGTTGCAGGCGGCGCGCGCCAAACTCACCGACAGCCGCGAGCGGCCGAGCGGCGACCTCAAGATCACGACGCCGCCCGCGCTCGGCATCAACTGGCTGATCCCGCGGCTCGACGAGTTCACCGCGCTTTATCCGGATATCCGTATCTCGCTGATCGTCACCGACGAGGATCTCGACCTGTCGATGCGCGAGGCCGACGTCGCGATCCGGACCCGCAAGCCGACCCAGCCCGACCTGATCCAGCGCAAGCTGTTCTCGATCGGCTTCCATGCCTATTGCTCGCCGGAATACATCAAGCGCTTCGGCACGCCGCGGACGCTGGACGACCTCGACTCGCACCGCATCATCATGCTCGGCGATGCGCAGGTGCCGCCGCATCTGCAGAACCGGAGCTGGCTGATCGATGCCGGCCGCAACGGCTCGGGCCCGCGCGAGGCCTACTTCAAGGTGAACAACATCTTGGGGCTCGTTCGGGCCTGCCAGCAGGGGCTCGGCATCGCCGCCCTGCCCGACTATCTGGTCGAGGAGAACAACCGCCTGGTGCAGTTGTTCGGCGAAACCGATTCGATCGCGGTGGACACGTATTTCGTTTACCCCGAGGAACTGAAGACGGTCGCACGCGTGCAGGTATTCCGCGACTTCGTGGTGAGCAAGGCGCAGCGCTGGCCCTCCTAGAGCATGATCCGGAAAAGTGGGGACCGGTTTTCCTCGGGGACAAACGCGAAGCGTTTGCCCGGAGATCATGCTCCAAAATAAAAGCTAGAACGGTGGCGCTTCGTCTTTCGCTTTCCGGATTAGCCTATTTTATGGAGGCCCCGCTCTTCGCATGACTGACATGCGGCTCGGACGGTTGCTGCAAGGCACTGATGAGGATCATAGTGCTTAAATGCTGAGCGGTCGCGTCGCGCATATGTCCCCCTCCTCCAGTGACGCGGCGGTTCAGTAATCCCTCTTGGAAGGTGATTGTGTCGGCCTCACGTGGCCAATACCTCAAGCCGGGCTCTTTCGGGCCCGGCTTTTTTTCGCGTCAATGTCATGTTCCCGCACAGATTGACATTGAGGTTCTCGGCCTCCATCATCTGCACATGATCACGAGTTCGTGCGCAGCACTGTCGTCGAAAAAAGGTCCCCATCCGGGGACCCGAGATCGACGCGCGCGCTAGTCTGTCGCGAACCCACGATCCCGAACCCCGCCGTCTGGACGGGGTTTTTTGTTGGTCCCGTCTCCGGCGCTTACCCCCAAAGGAGATGGAACGATGACTGCCCCTTCGACCAACGACCTGGCAAGCCGGCTGCAGGGCCTGTGGCTGCCGCTGATCACGCCGTTTCGCGACGGCGAACTCGACGAGGCGTCGCTGCGCCGGCTCGTCCGACACTATGCGGCTGGCCCTGTCGACGGCTTCATTCTCGCGGCGACGTCGGGCGAAGGCATGTCGCTCCGCGCAGACGAACTCGAGCGGCTGGTGACGCTGACGCAGAGCGAACTCTCCGCCACCCGGCGTCACTTGCCGATCCTGCTCGGCCTGTCCGGCGCCTCCACCGCGAAGATGCTCGATGCGCTGGATGAGACGGCGACCTGGCCGATCGACGGCTATCTGATCGCGAGCCCCTATTATATCCGGCCGTCGCAGCGCGGCCTCGTGCAGCACTTCACCGCGCTCGCCGATCACGCCTCATGGCCGATCGTGCTCTACAACATTCCCTACCGGACAGGCGTCAGCCTCACCAATGAGACGTTGCTGCAACTTGCCTTGCATCCAAACATTGTCGGCATGAAGGATTGCGGCGCCGACCGCGCGCAGTCGATTGACTTTCTGGCGAGACGGCCAGCAGGCTTTCGCGTGCTGACCGGCGAAGACGCGGAGTATCACGACGCGCTCGCCGACGGCGCCGATGGCGCAATTCTGTTGTCGGCGCATCTGGAGACCGAGGCCTTCGCATCGCTGCGGACGCTGCTCACGCAGGGCGACCGCGACGGCGCGCGGGCGTGCTGGAAGAACCTCTCCCGGCTGTCCCGGCTGTTGTTCGCCGAGCCGAGCCCGGCGCCCGCAAAATACTGGCTGGCGCGCAACGGACTGATCGACAGCGCCGAGGTTCGCCTGCCGATGGTGAAGATAAGCGCAGAGTTGGCGGCATTGCTCGACGAGGAAGTCGAACAGCGGAGGCCACAGCTTTTGCGGCGGGCTTAAGCATGGCATCGGCTCCCTCTCGCCCGATGGCGAGAGGGAGAAATGGAATTAGCTCACCAGCAGGCGATAGGCCATCACGGGTGCGAAGCCGAGCAGCATCGCCCAGGCGGCGAATGACGACACCAGAAGAACGTCGTGCATGCTCTGGGCGTATTCGGCAATCGGAAATTTCTTGTCGTAAGTGCTCATCGTTTTTCCCCCGTCGTTTTTCTGAGCGGGAGATCCATACGCCTAAAATTCTAACGTTACGGGGGAGGCTTCGATCGACTTTGACGGCATGCGGTCACGGAAAGTTAACCAGACATGGCGGTGGTTAATCGGCGGTAGCAGGTGCGGTCAAATGCAAGCGAAATCGCAACCGGCTTTTTAAAACCGTTGGCGTATCAACATCCCCATACAACAGAAAAACGCGGGGGCGCGTCGTGCATTTCGAGAACAACAGCATTCCTGGACAACAGGGCTTTTCAACCGAGGACATTCTGTGGGCTGTCGGCGTCTGGTCGGTGATCCTGACGCTGTCGCCGGTGGTCGTGTTCTACGTGCTGATGGTGGCGTAACAAAAAGAAAAACGCGCGGGGCCCGCGCGTTCTTTATCAGTCCGGCAGATCGAGAGCGGCGTTGTTACGCCGCCTGCTTGTGCATGGCGCCCGATGCCGACGCCGTTCCGCGGATCGCCTTGATCGAACGCTCGATCGCGCCCCACAGCCTGCTGATCTCCGCGGCCGCCCGGCCTTCCGCGTAATATTCGCGGGCGCCTTCGCCCTGGCTCAGCGCCATGATCAGATCGGCGCGGTTGGTGATCTGGCCGCTCCACACCGGCGCGCGGAATTTCGCCAGCGCTTCACGTGCGATGCTGACGATGCGGCTCTCGGCGCCGTCGCGTTCGGCAGGCGCACCGTTGATCACGACCGCGTAGGGCTTGCGCGCCGAACGGCAGGTCTGAATGGTTTCCTGCACCGCGTTGACGTCGAACACGCCGGGCCGCGCCGGAATGATCACCATGGTGGCGTTGCGGATCGCATCGTCGACGACGGCCGACAAATTCGGCGGCGTGTCGATGAACACCCATTCGATGCCGTCGCGCTTGGCGGCAGCGACAATGCCGCTGACGGAATTCACCGCGGCCTTGATCGGCGGCTCGTTGGTGCCGCGCAATTTGTGCCAGAGCGTAAGCGAGCCCTGCGGATCGGCATCGACGAGCAGGATGGGCTTCGTTGCCTTGTGAACATGGGCAGCGAGGTGAGCAGCCAGGGTACTCTTTCCCGAGCCCCCCTTACGTGATGCGAAAACAATTACGTTCATATCTTGGCCTCCAGTTGACCCCAGAAGCCGAAAATGAATCAGCGCGGTGATTCGTGAAAGAAAAATTTATCACCCGCCGTGATGAAGCCACTTAATTGCCAATAAGGCTGGTTTTTGAGTCACACCGTGCAACCCCGGTGACCTTGAGAAGGAATCGAAAGCTCACCTTGCCTGGCTCACTGCGCGCCTTTTGTGCGCTCGCGTTCGAGCTTTGCGCGCTGGCGTTCGAGCCATTTGCGTTCGATCCATCCAAGCCCCAGCGACAACGGCTTCTGCAGTGGCGGGATGTCCTGCGCGAACAAAAGGAGTCCGAGCGGCAGCATCCAGAGCCCGAGCACCGGCAGGAAGCTGAGAAAGCCGCCGGCGACCAGCAGTATGGCAAGCGGTACTCGGACGTAGATCGACGACGGCTTGCGCACCCAGCCGACGAACTTCGCCGGCCCCGATGGCAGCTTCCTCTCGAACCAGGCAAAATGCCGGTCGAGCTCTTTACTGTGATCTATCAATGAACCCTCTCCTCTTCCCCATGGGAGATGTTCATTGAATCGGCCGCTGGCAAGCGTCAGTCTGTCGCGAAAAGCGACCTTGAAACGGGCGCGCCGCCGTCAGGTCGCAGGCTTTTTCGGCTTTTTTCGCGGCTTGGCTGCAGCGGCTTTGCGCGGGGCTGCCGGCCGGATGATGGTCGGCCGGCCCACCGGCCGGGCCGTGATTTCATCGGGCTCGGGACGGAAGTGCGCCCGGCAAGCCGGCGAGAGCTGCGACTTGTTGCGCACCATGCAGGCGGTGACGCGGCTGATGTCAGGGATATCGGAGCTGCAGAGGCGGAACGCGTCCCCGGTGCAGGCCTGCTCCTGTTCGGGTGTATAGGTCTGACTGACGGCGGGCGAGATCGAAACGGCTAGTGCGGCGGCAAGCAACAATCCGAGCTGAAAATTTTCGATCCGAAAAATCGCCATGAATTCCCCCAAGCCGCAATGATTCCCGGAATTGTGGGTGAACGAGTGGGGCTTGGCAAGCACGGCTGGACAACGCGCCACAGCACAAGTGTCACGACAGGTCGGGAGATAATTCAGCGACTGAAGGATTGGTACAGTTGGGTGGGCTCGAACCACCGACCTCCTGTTCCACAGACAGGCGCTCTAACCAACTGAGCTACAACTGCATCCCTCACGCGGAAGCCCCAAAAGGGGGTCGCGAATGGGCCGGAAACTAGGTGCAACGCCGGCCTTTGGCAAGGCCGGGAAGCATCTGATTATAGTCGTTTCGGGCGCGTGTTGCGTTCAAACGCGGATCGCGCCGGGGCCCGCAAAATGGTCCCGTAACAGCAAAAAGCCCGGGCCGCTTCGCCCGGGCTTTTCGTTGGCGATGCGAGCCCGCTCAGGCGGCGGGCTTGTAGTACTTCGAGGCGGAGGCCTTGATCGGCTCGACGGTCTCGGTCGCAACCTTCTGGCCAAGCTCGGCAAGCTCCTTGGCCTGCGCGGTGAAGGCCTCGTACTGCTTCTTGGCGTGCGCAGTCCACAGTTCGAGCGCTGCCGCCGGCGTCTTCACGCCGAGCAGCTCCTGCGCGAAATCGAGCGAGGACGAGGTGTTGGCCTTGAAGAACTCGATCAGCTTGGCGTTGTACTCGCTGGCGCCCTTGCTGGCGGTAGTGAACACGGCCTCGATGGTGCCATTGTGGGTTTCGGCTGCATCCTTGAACTTGGCGTAGTTGTCGCGGGCCTGCGAAACGCCCTTTTCGGCGAGTGCGCGCATCTGCTCGGGAACTTCGAAGGGAATGATGGAGGCGGAGAAGGGATCGGTGGAGCTGGTCACAGGTTGCATCCTTCACAATGGGGTTAATCGATGTTCCCCTGGCGGGTGCCGGGCGGACGACCGGAAGGAACGCCAAAAGGGATCGCACTCACGGAAGTTTGCCCATCCACGGGCTCGCCCAATAAGCACCCATATCGTGTCAAATTTGTGCAACGCACTGCAATTTCTGGTGCGACGCCGCATAGGGAACCCGCACCGGATGCGCCTTCCAGCCGGTCCATTTGGCGGTTGCAGTACTGCCCGCTGCGGGCGGGGTCAGGCTTTCGGCTTCGCCGCATCCATGGCGGCCTTGCCGACGATCTGGCTCATCTCGCTGGCCTGCTCCGCCAGCACACGCATTTGCCCCTGCACATATTCGCTGTGCAGCCGCGTCACCTCGGCCAGGTCCTTGGCCTTCAGAAGTGACTGCGCGTAATCGAGCGACCCCTGCACGTTCTTCTCGGCATAGGCGACAGCCTTCTGCCGGACATCCTTGGCACCCTCGCGCATCGAGGCATTACGCTCCTCGATGGTATCCGCGGTGGTCTGCGCGGCGGCGACAAATTTCTCAAACGTCTTGCGGGCCTGCTCCAGGCTCGCTTCCGCCATCGATCGCATTTCCTTGGGTATCTCGAAACGGTCTCGCACTTCGCCACTCATGGTGCGTTCCTTTGCATTGGCTGGGATTGCGTCCGGATACTGTCAGGGCGCCGCTCCGGGGACGGATGCGGCGCCGGGAGGTTCCCCGTTGATCCCTTGACTGCCGTTTGCAACCACCCAACGCGGCGGCCAGCCAAAGGGTCCAGCCGGGGTTAAGGTTATCCGCCGCTTAAACCACGGCCGGACGGCCGGGCCGTGGACCTGCTGCCGCCGGCTTGCGATAGTAACGATCCCTTAAGGTTATCGGCATTTTGGTGCCGATCGTGGCGCCGGACGGTCATGTAGTTGCGATGAAGGACGCGGAATTTCAGTGGCGGATGCAGAGCGATCCGCGATTGGCGGCCTATGCGGCGAGCCGCCTGCCGGCATGGCTGTGGACGGCCGACGGCAGGCGGATCCTGTGGGCCAATCCGGCCGGCGCCCGCATGTTCGGCGCCGCCAGCGCCGCAGCCCTTGCTGAGAAGACCTTCGGACCGGCCGACCGGCACCGGCGGCAGATCGCGCGGCTCGCAGGACGGCTGCTCGCCAACGGCGCCATCCGCCTGGAGCGGTTACAGGGGTTTGGCGCAGCGCCCGGCATGCTTGCGACCTGCGGCTGTTCGCGGTTCGACTTTCCCAATGGCAGCCATGGTGTCTTGATCGCGGCCGGCGACATCGCGCTGATCGCGCCGCGGCCGGCGCGGGCGCATGAGCAGCCCGAGAACGAGATGCGGCCCGAGGCCACAGCCTCAAAGCCGGCCCCGCAGCCGAGCGCGCCCGTCATGGAGCAAGCGGCCGTGCCGCAGCCAGCTCCCGATTACGACCAGCCCGCGCAATCGGGCGAAGCGCCCGCCGAGTTTGCATTGTTCGATGCGTTTGCCGAGCCAGCCGCCGCGGAGGAGCCGGCCGCGACGGAGCCTGCTCCACGCACGCCATTCCCGGCGCTCGAAGCATTCGCCAGGCAGCCGACCCGCCGCCTGCCGCTGCGCTTCACCTGGCAGATGGATCGGGAAGGCCGCTTCACGCTCGGGACCGACGAATTCACTGGCCTGATCGGCCCGCGCACCACGGCCGGCTTCGGGCGGCCATGGCGCGAGATCGCCGAGAGATTTGCGCTCGATCCCGACGGGCGGGTGATGAAGGCGTTCGCCACATGCGCGACCTGGAGCGGCATCGTGCTGAACTGGCCGGTCGATGGCGGCGGCACTCTGCCGGTTGAATTGTCCGGCTTGCCGATTTTCGACGGGCAGCGGAATTTCATCGGATATCGCGGCTTTGGCGTCTGCCGCGATTTCGACGCCCTCGCCCTGCTCGCCGCCCTGCGCCTGGCGGAATTGACCGGCGAGATGGCAATGCCGCAAGAGCCGCCCGCCCCGGAATTTCCCAGCCCGACAGGCGTTGCACCGCCTTTGGTCGACGATTTGCCCGAACCGATTGCTGCCGAGACTTCACATCAAAACGATTTGGAAACGCCCGTGGAACCTCCCAAGGAAAGCGTCGAGCAAAGCGTCAAGGAAAGCGCCAACGAAGCCTTGAAGGACACCGTGACGGAATTGCCCGCAGATGCTCCCAACGTCGTGCCATTCCGCGCCCCCGGCGAGGCGAAGCCGCTATCGCTGACGCCGGTCGAGAACAGTGCCTTCGACGAACTCGCGCGGCAATTGTCGGCGCGGCTCGTCACCGAGAATGGTAACCAGGCGGTGCCGAACGTCACCGGTGAAACGATCTTTGAACCAACCGTCGCATCGTTCGCGCGCGAACCAGCTGGCGGGCCGCCCGAATGGTTGGCCTCGCCCGAACCGCCCGCGCATGGCGAAGCCGCGCGCGA
Organism: Bradyrhizobium sp. AZCC 1577; assembly: GCF_036924575.1. Lineage (NCBI taxonomy): Bacteria > Pseudomonadati > Pseudomonadota > Alphaproteobacteria > Hyphomicrobiales > Nitrobacteraceae > Bradyrhizobium > Bradyrhizobium sp. AZCC 1577. The sequence continues at coordinate 1,670,639 of NZ_JAZHRQ010000001.1, read as the reverse complement.
CAAGGCGCTGCTCGATCTCTTACCCGTCGGCATCCTGATCTACCGCCTCGACCGCCTGCTGTATGCCAACCCCGCCTTCCTGACGCAGATGGGCTATGCCAGCCTGCATGCGCTGGAAGAGGCCGGCGGCCTCGACGCGCTCTATGTCGAACCCGGCACGTCGAATGCGTCCTCGACATCGGACACCGGCAGGCCGGTGACGATTTCCGCAAGCGGGCCTGCGGATGCAAACGCGCCGTCATCGGCCGCCGAGGCCCGCCTCCACACGATTTCATGGGACGGCGATTCGGCGCTGGCCCTGATCTTCTCGACCACGCGCCATGAGGGCGCGGCGATCGCCGCCGCCATCTCGCAAGCCGAGCCGGTAGCGGAGCTGGACATCCCCGAACCGTCCGATGTCGGCCATGCCAACGCCGAAGAACTCGCCGCCATCCTCGACACCACAGCCGAAGGCATCCTGATGTTCGATGCCGAAGGCAACATCCATGCAGCCAATCGCAGCGCCGAAGCGCTGTTCGGCTGTGACGGCGACGAACTGGTCCAACGCAATCTCGCCGATCTCTTTGCGCCCGAAAGCCAGCACGGCGTGTTCGAATATCTCGCCGGCATCAAGGCCTCCGGTGTCGAAAGCCTGCTCGATCACGGCCGCGAGGTGCTCGGCCGCGAAAGTAAGGGCGGCATCATTCCGCTGTCGATGACCATCGGCCGCACCCGCCCAGACGGCCCGAATTTCTTCGCGGTGTTCCGCGATCTCTCGCAGGCCAAGAAGACCGAGAGCGAGTTGCGCGAGGCGCGACGGCTGGCGGAACGCGCCGCCAACGCCAAGGCCGACGTGCTGGCCCGGATCAGCCACGAGGTGCGAATGCCGCTGAACGCCATCATCGGCTTTGCCGAAGTGATGATCGGGGAGCGTTTCGGCGCGCTCGGTAACGAGCGTTACCGCGAATACATGAAGGACATCCGCGCCGCCGGCGAACACGTGATCGCCATCGTCAACGACCTGCTCGATCTCTCTCGGATCGAAACCGGCAAGCTCGATCTCGCCTTCACCAACCAGAATCTCAACGAGCTGGTCGAGAGCTGCGTGGCGGTCATGCAGCCGCAGGCCAATCGTGAGCGCATCATCATCCGCACTTCGCTCGCGCACACGCTGCCGCCTGTGATCGCAGACGCGCAGGCGTTGCGCCAGATCACGCTGAACCTGATCGGCAATTCGATCCATCTCGCCAATGCCGGCGGCCAGGTCATCGTCTCGACCGCGCTGTCCGATTTCGGCGAGGTGATGCTGCGGGTCCGCGACACCGGCAACGGCCTCAACGACAACGAGGTTGCCGCAGCCCTCGAGCCGTTCCGCACGCGGGCGCCGTCCGATCAGTCCGAGAGTGCGCCCCTCAGCCTGTCGCTGACCAAGGCGCTCGTCGAAGCCAACCGCGCCAAATTCCAGATCAAGACCGGCGGCCGCTCCGGCACGCTGATCGAGATCGTGTTTCCGCACGCGGCGGTGCGAGCGTAGCCGGAGACGAACGGGCGTGGGTAGCCGCAGCGTTGATCACGTCGCTATTGGCGAGAGAAACGCTGGAACGCTGCGGCCATCGCTGCGCAAGTAGTCGGCCATCGGTCGAACGACCTTGATGACGGCCGGTCTCGTCGTCATGCGCTGCCGCCATTGCAGAAGTCTCGGCGTTTCGCCGGTCATGTCGGCACCCATGCGGGCACCGAAGAGCTGGGCCATATAGAACGCGATATCGGCAAAGGAATATTCGCCGGCGAGAAACTCGCGGTCGCCAAGGACACGCTCCATGGTTCGATAATAGGCAGCAGCGGCCTCGCGCGCGGGCTTGCCGGCGGGATCGCCTGGCGTATTCCAGAGCGGCATCAATTTGATGATATGCGGGAAATAGACCTCGTCCGATTCATGCTCCAGCCGGCGAGCCCAGGCTCGCGCGGCAGGAGCAGCGGGCCACAGCGCAGGGCTCGGCTTGATGTCTTCGAGATACTCGAAGATCTGGGTGGAATCGAAAATCTCGAGATCGCCATCGATCAGCACCGGGACCTGGCGCTTCGGATTGATGCGCAGGACTTCCGGATGCTTCGGCGCATAACCCTCCTTCTGGGTGAAGGCGACCATGACCAGTTCGAAATCGATGTCCTTCTCGTGTGCAGCGATCTGAACCTTTGCGCCGAACATGCTCAGGGCGGCGGAGAACAGCCGCATCTTGGGGCCGCTGCTTCGATCGGCTTCTCGACCGGATTGAGCATTCTCGTGCATCAATTTCCCCTCAATCATCAGCGACGCGTTCGCCTCCGAGGCCGTGGCCCCTTCGTCATCGCGTCTTATTCAGGCGCCACAGCCAGGCCAAGGCAACGCAAAGCACGGTGCCTGTTCGGGACGTGTGCCGAGCAATTGGCGTTTCACTTTCGGTCAGGCAAGTGCCGAAGGCCAAAAACGCACGAGCTTCAAAGCCCTGACGAAATCTGAAAGATCCGGTCCGCCCCCACAAAGGTCCTTCTGGACAGCGGCGGGTTTTCCGGCTGATATGCGACGAATTGACACACAGCGGCTCCGCGTGAGCCTGGAGGAAATCCCATGATGCCGTTTCATACGCGCCTGTTCGGCGCGGTCGTTGCGTTGACGCTTGCAGCCACAGCATCTGCCCTCTCGCAGCAGCTCGAGCTCAAGATCATGGCGCCCGCAGCCCCCGGCGGCGGCTGGGATCAGACCGCCCGCGCGATGCAGCAGGCTTTGGTCGCCGCCAAGATCGCCCGCAGCGTCCAGGTCACGAACGTTGCCGGCGCCGGCGGCAGCATCGGCATCGCGCAGTTCGTCAATGGCGCCAAGGGTGACGGCAACCAGATGATGGTGAACGGCTTCGTCATGGTTGGCGCGCTCGCCATGAACAAGTCGCCGGTGACGCTCGAACAGGTGACGCCGATTGCGCGCCTCACCGAGGAAATCCAGGTGATCGTGGTGCCGGCGAATTCGCCGCTCAAGACAGCGCAGGATCTTGCCGCGGCCGTGAAAGCCGATATCGCCAAGGTAACCTTTGCCGGCGGCTCGGCCGGCGGCGTTGATCATGTGATGGCAGCGTTGTTTGCGGGAACGATCGGCGCCGACGCCAAGAAGATCAACTACATTCCATTTTCCGGCGGCGGCGAGTCGCTGGCGGCCATTCTCGGCGGCAAGGTCACCGCAGGCATTTCGGGCCTGAGCGAATACGAAGGACAGATCAAATCCGGCAAATTGCGCGCGCTCGGCGTGACCTCGGAGAAACGTATCGCCGGAATCGATATTCCGACCTTCAAGGAACAAGGGATCGACCTCGTGCTCGCCAACTGGCGTTCGGTGGTCGCGCCTCCCGGGATCACGCCGGAGCAGCGCAAGACGTTGAGCGACGCCGTCGAGAAGATGATCAAGTCCGACGCCTGGAAGGACATCCTCAAGCAGAAGGGCTGGGATGACGCCTATCTTTCTGGCGATGCGTTCGCCGACTTCCTGAAGAAGGAAACCGCGCGTGTCACCGACGTCTTGAAGTCGGTCGGCCTCGTCAAATCATGACGGACCTTCCGCAGGCCCCGGCGGCGCGGCGCATCGATCGTGCGGGCCTGGTCGTTGCCGCGGCGCTCGCAGCGCTTGCCGCGGTGCTGGTATGGGACTCCAGGCAACTGCCGGCTACCACCATGTACGGCATGGGGCCCGAGGTGATGCCGGTCGTCGTCGCGGTCGGGCTCGGCCTGCTCGCGATCGGCAATCTGATCGATGCGTTGCGCGGCAACCTGCCGCCGCGCGAAAGCGCCGATCCCAGAGCGGTGCTGCTGATCCTCGGCGGACTTGCGCTGCTGATCGCCATCATCGGCCTCGGCGGCGGCTTCATCCTGGCGACATCGGCGCTGTTCGTCACCACCTCGGCGGCGTTCGGGCGCCGCGCCATCCTCGCCGACCTCGTCATCGCGCTCGTGATGACCACGCTGATCTATCTCGCCTTCGATCGGGTGCTGACGCTGAGCCTGCCGGCCGGCCCTCTGGAAAGACTGCTGTAATGGAAACCTTCGCTGCGCTTGCGCATGGCATGGCCGTCGCCGTCCAGCCGATGAACCTGCTTTATGCGCTCATCGGCGTGTTCCTCGGCACTGCCGTAGGCGTGCTGCCCGGCATCGGACCGGCGCTCACCGTCGCGTTACTGTTGCCGGTGACCTACAAGCTCGATCCCGGCGGCTCGCTGATCATGTTCGCCGGAATTTATTACGGCGGCATGTATGGCGGATCGACCACCGCCATCCTCATCAACACGCCCGGCGAGAGCGCGTCGATGGCAACCGCGCTCGAGGGCAACAAGATGGCCAAGGCCGGCCGCGGCGGTCCGGCGCTGGCGACGTCGGCGATCGGCTCATTCGTCGCGGGCACCATTGCCACCATCGGCCTGGCTTTTCTCGCACCGTGGCTGGTGGATTTTGCCGTGCGCTTCGGGCCTGAAGATTATTTCGCGCTGATGTGCGTGGCCTTCGTGACGGTGTCTGCGACCTTCGGCGATTCGCCGATCCGCGGGCTGACCAGCCTGTTCATCGGGCTGACGCTCGGGCTGATCGGCATCGACAAGCTCACCGGCCAGGCCCGGCTCGCGTTCGGAATTCCCGAACTGCTCGACGGCGTCGAGGTGACGACGCTGGCGGTCGGCCTGTTCGCCTTAGGCGAAGCGCTCTACGTCGCATCGCGCCGCCATCACGCCGAGGAGAAGATCGAGCCGGTGCGCGGCTCGCTGTGGATGACGAAGCAGGACTGGATGCGGTCGTGGAAGGCGTGGCTGCGCGGGACGATGTTCGGCTTTCCGATTGGTGCGCTTCCCGCGGGTGGCGCGGAAATTCCGACATTCCTGTCCTACTCGACCGAGAAGCGGCTGTCGAAACATCCGGAGGAATTCGGCAAGGGCGCGATCGAAGGCGTCGCCGGGCCGGAAGCTGCCAACAACGCCTCCGCCGCCGGCACGCTTGTGCCGCTATTGACGCTCGGGCTTCCGACCTCGGCGACGGCTGCGATGATGCTGGCGGGCTTTCAGCAATACGGGCTGAACCCGGGACCGCTGCTGTTCGCCGAGCGGCCCGATCTGGTGTGGGGCCTGATTGCGAGCCTCTTCATCGCCAACGTTATGCTGCTGGTACTCAACCTGCCGCTGGTCGGGCTATGGGTAAAACTGCTCGCGATCCCACAGCCGTGGCTGTACGCCGGCATTCTCGTGTTCGCGACCATGGGCACCATCGCCGCAAAACCTTCGGTGGTCGAGCTGTCGATGCTGGCAGTCTTCGGCGTGTTGGGCTTCCTGATGCGTCGGTTCGACTTCCCGATCGCACCTGTCGTCGTCGGCCTCATCCTGGGTCCAATCGCCGAAAGCCAGTTGCGCCGCGCGCTCGCGATCAGCCTCGGCGATCCCATCGTGCTGCTGCAGAGTCCGATGTCGGCGACGCTGCTCGGCATTGCGCTGATTGCGCTAGTAGCGCCGTTCGTGCTGAAGGGGCTCGGCCGGTTCAAGGCGAGCGAGGACTAGGTTCAGTATTCATCAATCCAGATTCGTGAGCGCGGCTTATCGATGTCCGCTATCCGGCGCTTTGCGGCCTCGAATCAGACGTCGCCTGAAGTCCGAAAAGGGCCAACAAGCGACATACCGGCAAGAAAAACGGTTGGCCGCCGTGAACCGGCTCACATACGGCAACGCCGCAGCCGCGGTATTCCTTCGAATTAGTCTTGCAGCCGTTTGAAAGCAGCGCGTTGTGTTCTCAAACTGGTCAAACCATTGAAGCCTGCGTTGCGAACCGACCTCTGCCGCCGCAAGTCCAATTGTCTGACTGTATTCAACACGCGCCATGTCGAAAGAGGAGGAGCTCATGGCCAGGACAAATGCTTCGTTCGGGACCGGCGACCTGCTGTCCTATGCGGACGACGGGACTCCCGGTAATGTCAACGTTGGGAGCCCAATGGTCGTCGGGTTCGGCGGGTGGCAGGATTTTAAGTTTCTCTTCTCCGGTAGGAATGTTCGCCGGTTCGAGCCGACCGGCCTGGGCGGCCGGATGACGGGCAACGCGCTGGTTAGGCCAGCTCTGGACGTTTGCGATCAGGCGATCTGTGAGAACCGCATCTACGCTGTGAGGAGACCAGACGACGACCTGCTGTCCTATGGGGACGACGGAACTCCCGGTAATGTCTCGAGCCCAGTGGTCGTCGGGGTCCGGCACGGATGGCAGGATTTCTGGCGTCTCTTCTCCGGTGTAAACCTCGCCGGTTGGCCCCGCATCTACGGTGTGGCCAGCGGGGGCCGACTTGTGTCCTATGGGGACGACGGGACTCCCGGTAATGTCAAACACGGGAGCCCGGTGGTTATCGGGCCCCAAGTTGGTGCGTGGTCTTTCGATTTTATCTTCTCCGGTAGGAACGTCGCCGGTGAGAACCGCATCTACGCTGTGAACCACAACGGCGACCTGCTGACCTGGGGGGACAACGGAACTCCCGGTAATCTCTTTGCCGGGAACCCATGGATGGTCGTCGGGTTCGGCGGGTGGCAGGATTTTAAGTTTCTCTTCTCCGGTAGGAACGTTGCCGGTGAGGACCGCATCTACGCTGTGAACCAAAACGGCGAACTGCTGTCCTATAGGGACGACGGAACTCCCGGTAATGTCTCGAGCCCGGTGGTCGTCGGGGTCGGCGGATGGCAGGATTTTAAGTTTCTCTTCGCCGGTAGGAACGCCGCCGATGAGAACCGCATCTATGCTGTGCTCGCCTAACCTGAAGGGTGCGGAAATTGATCGGCACCGGCATCGACGATGTTGTGGCTGATGTGTAAGCAGGGTCGATGTGCTGGATCTTCACGGTACCTCGGTCAAGCTTTTCTATGATGGACGCTTCGGCGGACGATCCAAGCGAACGCTGCCGGCGCCAAGGCAACCATGCCGTTCTGACCTCCTCCCACTTCAACGTCAGCTTGGGGTCAAAATGCGACATCGCCGGCTTAAGAATGCGCATCCGCTTTTCCCCCAAGATCGGACTTTACAGATCGATGCAGCCACTTCTGCCCAGGGCGCCAGAAGCCGAACCGAGACGGCGTCTTTTCAGCAAGGGGCCCCATGACAAACCATCGGGCTTACAGGTAAACTCCCCTCCCAATGCCGCCCAGCCCTTTATTCCCTTGTCCGTGCTGTGGATTTCCTACTCTTTCCGAGAGGAGTGCATGGGAAATCTGCTGCGTTTGCTGGTGGGAAGATGATGGTCAGGGCGATGTAAGCGTCAATGAGGTTTGGGGAGGACCGAACGGGAGCTACTCGCTCGCCGCAGCGCGCGCGAATTTTTTCTCGCATGGCCACATGTACGACCGGGGAAAAGGAATCCAGATCGTTGAGCGACCCTCAGTAGAGCGAAGCGCATTGCTATCCTACGTTCGCGGCGTGCTTGACTCTCATGAGGCTTTCGACCCAGGCAAGCTTCAAAAGTTGATCAATGCTGATCGAGAGGCGCGCAATTGATTGGCCCTTTTTGGGGCGCACGCGAGTCCGTTCAGGGTCGCGTCGATTTGCCATATCTACGATATGTCCGATATCCGGCCCATTTCGGACCTGCCAGTAATCTTTCTATCGGGGGACCGGTCCTGTCTGAACATCAGGGTCGGCACAATTCTTGCTCGAATCCACTCTGCCTGAATGCATCCGACTGCGGATCGCCTGTTTCCCGGGCATATTTGGATTTGATCATTATGCGCTGCCTCGTTGTTGCCGATCTGCATTATTCGCTGCCGCAATTTGACTGGCTGCTTGCGGCGGCTCGTGAATTCGACGTGGTCATCTTTGCCGGCGACGCGCTCGATATCTCCTCGTTCGTCGATTTCCGCGCGCAGATTCTGGTGGTGAAAAAATACCTGTCGCTGCTGTCCCAAGAGACACGCGTAATTCTCTGCTCTGGCAATCACGACCTCGACGAGCGCAGCGCGGAAGGCGAAAAGATCGCGCGCTGGATCGGTGACGTCCGCGAGCTCGGGATCGCCTGCGACGGCGACAGCCTGACCATCGGCGGCACGCGCTTCACGGTGTGTCCGTGGTGGGATGGGCCGCTGCTCAAGAGCCGCATCGAAACTCAGCTTCGTGATGCTGCGCTCGAGCGGGCGGAACGCTGGATCTGGGTGCATCACGCGCCGCCTGCGAATTCGCCGACGAGCTGGGGCGGCAAGCGGTTCTTCGGCGACGTCGAACTGGTGCAATGGATCGCGCAATACCAGCCGTCGATGGTGATATCGGGCCATGTGCATCAGTCGCCCTTCATCCCCGACGGCGCGTGGTTCGACCGCCTCGACACAACTTGGGTCTTCAACACCGGCCTGCAGCATGGCCGTCCGCCGGTCTATATCGTGATCGATCTCGACGAGAGCGCAGCATTCTGGATTGCCGCCGGTGAAGCGCAGCGCATCGATTTGCGCGCGCCCTTGCGGCGGCCGGCGAAAACGATCGAGACGCCGCCGCCTTGGCTTATATCTTTGGGTCGGATCGCCGATCCGCTTTTCTCCTCATCGACAAGCACCGGAGAAGTTCGAAAAAGGCCCGTGTGACAGCGCAGGACTGTACCCGTATCGTTCGTTGGACGCTCGTGGGTCCTGCGCTACGAAGTACGAGGCCGGCCACTCGGCCACCGCGCGACCATGCACGGAGCAGCACATTGAAGTTGGTTTGTGTGATGGCTGTTCTGGTAAGCAGCAGCCGATTACCGCATGCCGAAGCCGAGCTACGCGGTTTTGGCTTCCGCGCACCGCGGCAAGCTGGTAAGATTTAGATCGCACCTGCTCACCGGAAGCCGATCACGCCACGTTATGTGAAGTGATGTGCAATGGTTCCGAAAACGCAATACGCAAAGAGCGGTGATGTTCGCATCGCCTATCAGGTTGTCGGCGAAGGGCCGCTCGACCTCGTGTTCGTTCCCGGTTTCATTTCCAACCTCGATGTCGCTTGGGAAGAACCCTATCGTGCGCGAGTCTGGACCCGCTTGGCGGCCTTCGCCCGCCTGATCATGTTCGACAAGCGCGGCACCGGGCTTTCTGACAGGACGGTTGGCGTGCCAACCCTGGAAGAGCGCATGGATGACGTTCGCGCCGTCATGGATGCCGTGGGCTCGGAGCAGGCCGCCCTGTTCGGCATCTCCGAAGGCGGCGCGATGTCAGTCCTGTTCGCGGCCACCTACCCGGAACGCACCCGAGCACTGGTCCTGTATGGCGCCTATGGCCACTTCCGCTCGTGGGTTTTGCCGCCGGACGAAATCGAAGGCGCCCTGGAACGCATGGAGAAGAATTGGGGGACCGGCGAGAGCCTCCGTTTGTTCGCGCCCAGCGTGGCATCAGATGAGACGTTCAAGCTGGCATGGGCCCGCTTTGAACGTCTCGGTGCAAGTCCCTCTGCGGTTGTCGCACTTATGCGAATGAACAGCGAAATCGATGTCCGTCCAGTCCTACCGTCGATCCAGGTGCCAACGTTAATCATTCATCGACAAGGGGACGTTCGCGTCAACGTTGAAGCCGGCCGGTTCATGGCCCGGCAAATCCCCAACGCAAAATATCTTGAACTGCCCGGCAGCGATCACCTGTTGTGGACTGGCGAAACAGAACGGGCATTGGATGAGGTTGAGGAGTTTCTGACAGGATCGCGGTGCGCAATCGAATCTGATCGCGTGCTCGCCACGGTTCTGTTCACTGACATTGTGAACTCAACCAAGCGTGCCGAGACGATCGGGGATCGCGCATGGCACGATGTGCTTGACCGGCACAACGCTCTCGTGCGGCGGGAGATCTTGCGACATAGAGGGCATGAAGTAAGGACAATGGGAGACGGCTTCCTGGCAACCTTTGACGGGCCGGCTCGATCAATCCGGTGCGCGCTGGCGATCAATGAGGGCGTTGAAGCGCTTGGGCTGCAGGTGAGGGCCGGCCTTCACACCGGCGAGATCGAAATCACCGATACTGATCTGAGCGGCATCGCGGTCCACATTGCATCACGCGTTGCGACGATGGCAAAGCCCGGGCAGGTTCTGGTGTCGAATACCGTCCGTGATCTTGTCGCAGGCTCGAACATCCGGTTTCACGATGAAGGCAGTCATTCCCTCAAGGGCATCACAGAAAGCGTCAGATTGTTCGCAGCCGAACGTTAGTGGCGCAACGCGCGTGTTGCGCAACGAGTTGTCGTGTTGCTTTGAAGACAGATGCTGCGCGAATTTTTGTCGCCGGCTCCCGTTCAATTTGCCGGCGTCGTCGATCATATCAGCCTGGTTGTTGCACGTGATTTTTTGATGAGCCCGCAGCCCAATACCGCATCCCGCAAATATTGAATGGCATTTTTTTAGCAGTAGTCCAAAATCCGGCCAGCCGCCAGCCAGAACAGTTCGGTGGAGCCAATGCAGCAGATTGCAGACTGGCTCGAGAAGCTTGGGCTTGGACAATACGCGTTGCGTTTTGCCGAGAATGGAATCGATATCGGTGTCCTTCCCGAGCTAACGGATCAGGACTTCGATAGACTCGGAGTCCTGCTCGGCCATCGCCGCAAGATGCTGCGCGCGATCGCCGAACTCAAGCAAGTCGAGTTAGTCGACGAGCCGGCTCGTCGGCATGATGCCGAGCGACGCCACCTCACCGTGATGTTCTGCGATCTGGTCGGCTCGACTGAGCTGTCTGCTCGCCTTGATCCAGAGGACATGTGGGAGGTGATCCGCGCCTATCGGACGGCCTGCGCCAGAGTTATTACCACCTACGACGGCAGCATCGCCAGGTTTGTCGGCGACGGAGTGCTCGCCTATTTTGGTTACCCCCGCGCGCACGAGGATGACGCCGAGCGCGCCGTGCGAGCCGGGCTCGACATGATCGCCGCAATAAGGCCGCTCGAAACGCGCGCGGAACAGGTTGAGGTGCGGATCGCGATCGCGACTGGACTTGTCGTGGTGGGCGACCTCATCAGCGGAGGCGCGTCGGAGCAGCAGGCGATGGTCGGCGATACGCCGAACATCGCCGCCCGGCTCCAGGGCCTGGCTGAGCCGGGGGCGGTTATCGTCGCTGCTTCGACGCGCGAGCTGCTTGGAGAATTGTTCACTTTCCGTGGCCTCGGCCTGCGCCAGGTCAAGGGCATCTCCGAACCCATCGCGGTCTGGGCGGTCGAAGGTGGGGCGGCGTCGGAGAGTCGCTTCGAGGCGGTGCGCACGGCGCGCTCGCTGGGCTTTGTCGGCCGTAAGGCAGAAATCGAATTCGCGCTCTCGCGCCAGCAGCTGGCGTGGCAGGGTCAAGGTCAGGTGGTATTGATTTCCGGCGAGGCCGGGATCGGCAAATCGCGCATGGTCGCAATGCTCTGCGAGAACCCTGTGTTGGGGGCACACTGCCGGGTGCGGTATCAGTGCTCGCCTTACCACATCAACAGTGCGCTTCATCCCTTTGTCGCTCAACTCGAGCGCGGCGCCGGTATCAGGTCACAGGACACGCCCGAGCAAAAGCTCGACAAGCTTGAGTCAATGCTTGCACTTGGAACGCAGCAGGTGGCCAACGCGGCACCGCTGATCGCAGCACTTCTTTCGATCGCAACGGGCGAGCGCTATCCGCCGATCGGCTTGAATCCGGTGCAGCAGCGGCGACAGACGTTCGCCGCCCTCCTCGATCAGCTCGAGGGTTTGGCCCGGCAGCAACCTGTGCTGATCGTCTGCGAGGATATGCATTGGGCCGACGCCACGACACTTGAGCTGTTCGATCTCGCGGTCGACCGGATCAGGGGCTTGCCGATCCTCGCGCTCATGACTTTCCGGCCCGAGTTCGAGCCGCCCTGGGCGGGTCTCGCCAATGTCAGCCTGCTGCGGCTCGACCGACTTGACCGGCAGGACGCGCGCACTCTGATCGAGCAGGTGACCGTCGGTCGACAGCTGCCAGGCGAAATGATGACGCGGATTATCGACAGGACGGATGGCATCCCGCTGTTTATCGAGGAACTGACCAAGACAATACTGGAATCCGGACTGCTGGTGGAAGATGCCGGGCGCTATCGGCTTGATCGTCCGCTACCGCCACTCGCCATTCCCGCGACGCTGCAAGACTCGCTGATGGCGCGCCTTGACCGACTGGCGCCGGTCAAGGAAGTGGCACAGATAGGCGCCGCCATTGGCCGCGACTTCTCATACACATTGCTGCGGTGTGTGGCAGGGCGCGATGATCTGACGCTGAACACCGCGTTGAGGCAACTGGAAGAGGCCGAACTGCTATTGCGCCGCGGGACGCCGCCGGAAGCGAGCTACAGCTTCAAGCACGCGCTGGTCCAGGAAGCGGCGTATGAGAGCCTGCTCAAGAGCCGCCGGCAACTGCTGCACAAACATATTGGCGATGTGCTGCGCGATCAGTTTCCGGCCGTCGCCGAGACCGAGCCCGAAGTCGTGGCCTATCACTTCACCGAGGCGGGACTCGACGGGGTTGCTCTCGATTGGTGGCTCAAGGCAGGCCAGCAGGCGCTCAAGCGCTCCGCCTATACCGAGGCAATCGCGCATCTCGGCAAGGCAATTGCAATTGCCGACGGGCTGCCGGATGACCCGGGCCGAACCATGAGCCGGCTTCATCTTCAAATTATCTACAGCCGCGCGCTGCGGGGCAGCCTCGGGCACAGCGCCCCCCAAACCGTCGCCGCGTGGACGCGCGCCCGGCAATTCGCGGCTGATATCAATGATCCGGTTGAGCTGGCGCCGATCTATTCGGGATTGTTCAATGCCTGTCTGACGCATGGCGAGATCGCGCCGATGTGGGAGTTGGCGGATGCAACCATGAACGCCGCCAATAGGCACCCGGACTCCCCAGTGGCCGCAGTTGTCGCGCATTGGACAAACGGGGCGACCTGCTGGTTCGGCGGCGACTATATGAACGCGAGAACGCATCTTGAGCAGGCGCTTGCGGCCTATGGTGCGGAACCGAATCTGGAGACCTTCAGGGCTTCAACGCTGGACCTGCCGTTCGTCATCATGAGATTTCTTGCTCTGGTGCTTTGGCCGATCGGACAGATTGATCGCGCGCGCCGGCTCGCCGCGGAAGCGGTGCGTTCCTCGGGAGAAAAGCGAGCGCTCTCCCAAGCCAATGCGCTCGTCCATAAGGCGGTTTTCGACGGACTGTGCGGCGGGCCGTTACAGCAAACAGAGACAATCCTTGCGCTCGCCCTCGCTCGCGACCATACGATGCCGCTGTATGTAGCCGCGGGCACATACCTCACTGGCCTTGCAAAGTGGCGCGCCGGCGACCGAGAGGCCGGGCTTGCGGAAATGCGTCGAGGTTGGACCTTGCTGCATGAGAATGACTGTTACCTTTGCGAACCCTTTTGGGGAATGCAGGTTGCCATGGCGAATGCAGCGGCAGGACAAACGGACGCTGGGTTGGAGATACTGCGCGAGTTGATCGACGTGACGGAACAGTCTGGTCAGCATTGGCTCGATGCCGAACTGCATCGTGCTCGGGGCGAGCTTCTGTTGCGTCGCGACCCGACGAACCTCTACGGGGCCGAAAGCGCCTTTAACCGGGCGCTTGAGATAGCCCGAAGCCAGCAGACGAAAGCTTTCGAATTGCGCAGCGCAATTGGACTTGCGCGTCTTTGCATCAACAACGGCCGGGAAGCGGCCGGATCCGAGGTGGTCGCGCGAACGCTCGTCGATTTTGAAGCGGGGCAAGACCTCCCCGAAATCGAACAAGCGAAGAAACTGCTCAGGAAAAGCCGCTAGCCGATGCTACCAATGCAGCTAGAGTCTGGAGTCGGATTGCCGATCCGAGCCTGGCGAAACCTGCGTCGGCGGCAGGTTGATCATGCTCTGCAGGAGTTCGCCGACCATCGAGAGATGGTTACCGTGGTCGCCATACTGATGCATGAGATCGGCGAGATAGGTGGTCGCGACATTGAGGCGCTGCGCAAGCAACCGCGCGATCAACACCGCCACCGCCGGCTGGTCGCGCAGGAACGCCGCGGCGTCGTCGAACTCGTAGACCACCGAATCGGAAGCGGCGCGCACGGTCGCCGTATGGGGCTGCTCGAGCAGCACCGACATTTCGCCCAGCATCGCCCCCGGCTCGCTGAGGACGGCCACGACGCTGTCGCCCTTGATGACCTCAAGCCGCCCTCGGATCAGGACAAAGAGATGCCCGGTCTTGCCGCCCTCGTAAATGAGAACGGTGCTGGCCGGCACCTCCCGTTCCACTCCTCCGGTGCAATAGTCCAGTACCGCGCGCATTGGCATCATCTCCGCTCCAGCCAAGACTAGGCACTGATGATGCCAACGTCGAACGGATAACGTGCGCTTCGCTGCTCAAAATGTCGGCACGGAGCGCCCGGCGTCGGCGCGCGCTGGCGCAGCCCACGACCGAACATCAGATCTTTTCGAGCATGGCGGCTTTCAGCTTGGCGATGCGCGCTTCGTCGCGCTTGTAGAACGTCCACTGCTTGACGCGCTTGGCGCTCACCAGTCCCGCCTGCGACAATATCTTCAGATGCTCGCTCACGGTGGGTTGGCTGACGCCGAGCTTTTCGGCAATCAAGACCCCGCACACGCCGTCCTTGACGAGGTCGCCGTCGACCTGCGGGCGAAAATGCGCCCGGGGGCGTTTCAGCCATTCCAGGATCAACAGCCGCCGATCGCTGGCGAGCGCGCGAAAAGCAGACTCGACGTCATCCTCGAAAGAAGCCCTATTGCTAATTAGCTAAATGACTAATTCATGTCAATCGAGCCTTGATCGATAAAGCCTTGGGAGTCGTTGCAATGGATGCGTCAGCGGATGTCGTAACGTCGGAATTGATCGTCCAATGCGAGCGGCTGATCCGGCCCTTTATCCGGCGGACGCCGGTCGTCGAGGTCGATGGCGCCGAGTTTGGGCTTCCCGGCCGTACGCTGACGCTCAAGCTCGAGCTTCTTCAGCACTCCGGCTCGTTCAAGGCGCGCGGCGCTTTTGCCAATCTATTGACCCGCGATGTGCCGCAGGCCGGCGTCGTCGCGGCGTCGGGCGGCAACCATGGCGCGGCAGTCGCCTATGCCGCGATGAAGCTCGGCAAGCCGGCCAAGATTTTCGTTCCGAGCGTCGCTTCGCCGGCGAAGGTGCAACGCATCCGCGACTATGGCGCCGACCTCGCGATCGAAGGCGACCGCTATGCCGATGCGCTCGCGGCAAGCGAGATATGGGCGCAGCAAACCGGCGCATTGCCGGTGCCGGCCTTCGACCAGAAGGAAACCATGACGGGACAGGGAACGATCGGCCTTGAGCTCTCGGAGCAGGCACCGGACATCGATACCCTGCTTGTAGCGGTGGGCGGCGGCGGGCTGATCGCCGGGATCGCGGCCTGGTATGCCGGCCGCATCAAGGTGGTCGGCGTCGAGCCGCTTGCATCGCCCACGTTGACCAGGGCCCTTGAAGCCGGCCATCCAATCGATGCCGAGGCCGGCGGGCTGGCTGCGGATTCGCTTGCGCCGCGGCGCGTCGGCGAACAGGTCTTCCCGATCGTCCAGAAATATGCGCGACAATCCGTACTGGTTTCCGACGCCGCGATCGCCGACGCACAGGCGACGCTTTGGCGCGCCTTGCGCATCGTTGCAGAGCCGGGCGGCGCAGCAGCGTTCTCCGCGATCCTGTCGGGCACCTACAAGCCCGCCGCCGGCGAACGCGTTGGTGTCATCATCAGCGGCGGCAACACCGCCGCTGTCGATTTCGACCTCGCTGCTGACAGCCGATAGGTCGTGCCCCGGTTATCTGCGCCCCCGCCGTGCTTCACGGGTCGCATGGTGCGACAGCTCGCCATGTTTGGAATCGCTCTAAACTATAGCGTGGAATCCTTCTAAATCGAGCCGTTCGCGACATCCGGTCGCTGACGGCACCATGGCCGCTGCGCTACTGAGACGGGCATCTTCATCAGCTTAGTCGGGCAGCCCCATGATCAATATTCGCGCTACCGCCGCAACCGCAGCGTTGCTTTGTCTTACCGCGTTCGGAGCCTCGACGGCGTTCGCCGACGGCGAGGTCAACGTCTACACCTACCGCGAAACCAAGCTGATCCAGCCGCTGTTCGATGCCTTCACCAACGACACCGGCATCAAGGTCAATGTCGTCTCCGCGAGTTCTGGTCTCGAGCAGCGCATGAAGGCGGAAGGCGCCAACAGTCCCGCCGACGTACTGCTGACGGTAGACATCGGCCGCATCGACGAGGCCGTGCAGGCCGGCGTCACCCAGCCGATCAAGTCGGTGGTGATCGACGAGATCGTGCCGGCGCAATATCGCGATCCGGACGGCCACTGGGCCGGCATTTCGATGCGCGCGCGGGTGATCTACGCCTCGAAGGACCGCGTCAAGCAGGACAAGATCACCTATGAAGAGCTCGCCGATCCCAAATGGAAGGGCAAGATCTGCATCCGCTCCGGCCAGCACATCTACAACAACGGGCTGTTCGCGGCGTATACCGCCAAATACGGCGAGGCCAAAGCCGAGGAATGGCTGCGCGGCGTCAAGGCCAACCTGGCGCAGAAGCCCTCCGGCGGCGACCGCGAAGTCGCGCGCGATATCGCGGCCGGCAAATGCGACATCGGTGTCGCCAACACCTACTATTGGGCGCTGATGATGAACAACGATCCCGAGAAGAAGCCGTGGGCGGAAGCAACGAAAGTGGTCCTGCCGACCTTCGAAGGCGGCGGCACCCATGTCAACCTCTCCGGCGTGCTGCTGGCCAAGCAGGCGCCCAACAAGGCCAACGGCGTCAAGCTGATCGAATGGCTGGTCGGTGAAAACGCGCAAAAGATCTACGCCGACTCAAACTACGAGTATCCGGTTCGCGCCGGCGTCGCCGTCAATCCGACGATTGCAGGCTACGGCAAGCTCAATGCCGACCCGCTGCCGATCGCCAAGATCGCCGCCAACCGCAAGGCGGCCTCGACGTTGGTGGACAAGGTCGGATTCGATAATTGAACGGCTGCTATCTTCTTTGAAGTAGAACCGTGAGCACGCACCACGCACCGCTGCGTTCCCTCCCCCCTTGCGGGGGAGGGTTAGGGAGAGGGGTAAGCCACACGGGCAGCATCGCTCGCGGCCAGCCCTCTCCCCCGCCCTCCCCCGCAAGGGGGCAGGGAGCCCACCTGCACAAGCGGAGAGGCCTTAGCCCGCTTCGTGTGTCGACGTGAGTCCCGTCACGCGCCCGGGCCGCATCGCGGCAGCGATTGCGGTTGCGACCGCCATCCTCGTCGCAGCCCCCGTCATCTCGATCATTGCGCTCGCGCTGCAGCCGGCGCCTGACGTCTGGCAGCACCTGATCGACTACGTGCTACCGGCCACCATCCTCGACACCGCGCTCCTGCTCGGCGGCGTCGCTGTCCTGTCGCTTGCGATCGGCACCGGCACCGCGTGGACGGTTTCGCTGCATGAATTCCGCGGCCGGAAAATGCTGCTATGGCTGCTGCCGCTGCCGCTTTCGATCCCGACCTATCTCGCGGCTTACGTCTATGTCGACCTGTTCGAGCCGCTGGGCCTGGTGCACAAGACACTCGCGCACTGGCTTCCACTGCAGGACGCCGTGCGCATGCTTCCGAATTTGCGCTCGCTGCCGGGCGCGGTCGTTGTGATCGCGCTGGTGCTTTACCCCTACGTCTATCTTTCGGCGCGCACGATGTTCCAGTACCAGAGCGCGGAGTTCGCCGAGGCCGCGAAGACGCTCGGCGCCAGCCGCTGGACCACCTTCTGGCGTATCTCGCTGCCGATGGCACGTCCCGCGCTGGCGGTCGGCGTCGCGCTGGTATCGCTGGAAACGCTGAACGACATCGGCGCCAGCGAGTATCTGGGTGTCCGTACCCTCACGGTGTCGGTGTTCACGACCTGGCTCAACCGCGGCAGCCTCGCCGGCGCCGCGCAGTTGTCCTGCTTCATGCTGGCGATCGTGGCCGGTCTGATCGCAGTCGAACGTTACGGACGCCGCAATGTCACGACGGAGTTTTCCGCCGAAAGCCCGCGGCTCACGCCGCGGACCCGACTCGCCGGCATCAAGGGCGGATGTGCATTCGCGGCCTGCCTGCTGCCGGTGGTGCTGGGATTCCTTGTGCCGCTATTGTACCTCGCGCAGCAGAGTTTCAAGCGCGGGCTTTTTGCCAATTTCGACGCAGCGCTGTGGCGCGATGCATTCAACTCGGTCGCCTTCGCAAGCATTGCCACGTTGACTGCGCTGCTGCTCGGCTTTGCGACCATTCTCGCGTGGCGCTGGCGGCCGAATGGGTTGCGCTTGGTCGCAATGAACATCGCGCAGACCGGCTACACGCTGCCGGGGCTGGTGCTGGCGCTCGGCCTGCTCGCACCGGTGCTCGCCATCGACAACGGACTGAACGCACTCGCCGGATGGCTTGGACGATCGCTGCCGGGATTGATCGTGGTCGGCTCAGGTGCTGCCGTGGTGATCGCCTATGTGATCCGGTTTCTGGCGGTGCCGACCGGATTCATCAAGGCAGGGTTCGAGCGGATCCCGCACGACTACGACGACAGCGCACGCGCCGCCGGCGCCGGCCAGACCACGACGATGCGGCTGATCCATCTGCCGCTCTTGCGCCCCGCCATGCTCGGCGCGGTCATCGTCGTATTCGTGGATTGCCTGAAAGAGTTGCCGGCGACGCTGCTGTTGCGGCCACTCAACGTCGAAACGCTGGCGACCTCGATCTACCAGTACGCCAGCCGCGGCAGTTTCGAGGAAGGCGCGCTTGCCGCGCTCCTGATCGTTGCCGCCAGTATCGGCCCGGTGGCGTGGCTGACGCGATTTTCGGACGTACCGGCCGGGCCGGCGTGAAGTTGAGATTTCCGTCGTCCCCGCGAACGCACTAGTGGATGCACACATGTTGCAGTGCGATTCAGGCTTCATATGCAATTTTAGAATCGAAGATGCGAGCTCATCGAAATTTTGGAATCGAGGCTGGCGTTTTCGCGCAAGATCGGAGTCCAGCGCTTCGGTGGGGTGGAGAGCGCGCGCAGCAAAACTACGTCGCAACACTTGAGAAGTGCAAAAACCCTTGGCTTTTCATGAGTATTTGCGGCGCAACAAGTGTGCATGCCCTAGTGCGAACGCAGGGACCCATAACCACCGGCCGTTGTTGTTACGAAGGCAACTGGCCCCAGCGCCAAAAACGAGAGGCCGCGGAGTATGGGTCCCTGCGTTCGCAGGGACGACACGCGTCTAAATTCCGCGCACAAATCGCCGGAAGCCCGGCGAACCGGTCAACGCTTCGAACGCCGGATCGCGTTTTTCTTCGGCGAATGCAAAACCCGCCTTCGCATAACACCGTTCCGCCGCCTCGTTGCCGATCAGAAACGAGATCGATGCGTGATTGAAGCCCGCAGTCTTTCCGGCAGCCAGAGCATGCCCGATCAGCGCCTGCACCAGCCCCCGCCCGCGATATTCCGCCAGTGTGGCGACATGTTCGATCAGCCAGTCGCCCTCGCCGCCCTGCACCCAGCAATTCGCTCCATAGGCGCCGCGCCGGAAGATCGCCTTCAGATCGACGGCGCTCAGCCCTATCGCGGTCGCCACCTCCTGGATCGCCGCCCGCGCGGCGGTCTCGGTGCCTTTAGCGGGCAGCGCGCAGAGCGATGCCGCCGGCTCACCCTCGACTTCAGCGACGATGAATTGGGTGATGTGCCACCACGATTGCGTTGGCGCGATCGCGATGCATTCGACGAACGCAAGGCATTGCGGCTCGTCCCAGCCAAGCGCGATGTCGAACCAGCCGCGCGGGAACGGGCCGCGCTGCGAGGACAGGATGTTGCGGGCAATGAAGCTTGCGTCTTCGGGACGCGCGGGACGGATCGCAAGTTGCGACCGCCCCGCCATCACGTTAAGCGTTCTTCAGCGCGACGCGGAACTCGGCTTCGGTCTTTGCCTTTACCTCATCCAGCGTCACGCCATCGGCGAGCTCGATCAGCGCCATGCCGTCCTTGCCGTGCTTGTCGATGGTGAAGACCGCAAGGTCGGTCACCACCATGTCGACCACGCGCTCGCCGGTCAGCGGCAGGTCGCATTTCTTCAAGAGCTTCGGGCCGTCCTTGGCGGAATGCTCCATCACCACGACGACGCGCTTGACGCCGGCGACGAGGTCCATCGCGCCGCCCATGCCCTTCACCATCTTGCCGGGGATCATCCAATTGGCGAGGTCGCCGTTCTGCGCCACCTGCATCGCGCCGAGGATCGAGAGATCGATATGCCCGCCGCGCACCATGCCGAACGAATCCGCCGACGAGAAATAGCTGGTCGACGGCAATTCGCTGACCGTCTGCTTGCCGGCGTTGATCAGGTCGGCGTCCACCTCGTCCTCATAGGGGAACGGGCCCATGCCGAGCATGCCGTTCTCGCTCTGCAGGCTGACGTCGATGCCTGCAGGGATGTAGTTCGAAACCAGCGTCGGAATGCCGATGCCGAGATTGACGTAATAGCCGTCGCGCAGTTCCTTCGCGGCGCGCGCCGCCATCTGTTCGCGGGTCCAGGCCATCAGATTTCTACTCCCGTTGCCGCCGCGGACGCGCTCGATGGGCGCGGGCGGGTGTTGCGGAACTCAATGCGCTTCTTGGCCGTGCCGACCTCGATGATGCGTTTGACGAAAATGCCGGGCGTGTGGATGTGGTCGGGATTGAGTTCGCCGGCCGGAACCAGGTGCTCGACCTCCGCCACCGTGATCTTGGCGGCGGTCGCCATCATCGGGTTAAAATTGCGCGCGGTCTTGCGGTAGATCAGGTTGCCGGCGGTGTCGCCCTTCCAGGCGTGGACGATGGCGAGATCGGCGAACAGGCCGCGCTCCATGATGTATTTATCGCCGTCGAACTCCTTCACTTCCTTGCCCTCGGCGATCAACGTGCCGACGCCGGTCTTGGTGTAGAACGCCGGGATACCGGCGCCGCCGGCGCGGATGCGTTCGGCCAGCGTGCCCTGCGGATTGAACTCGAGTTCCAGTTCACCGGCGAGGTATTGCTGCGCGAACAGCTTGTTTTCGCCGACATAGGACGAGATCATCTTTTTGATCTGGCGCGTCTCCAGCAGCCGGCTCAGCCCGATGCCGTCGACGCCGGCATTGTTGGAAACCACCGTCAGATTCTTGACGCCGGAATCGCGGATCGCGTCCGACAGGGTTTCGGCGATACCGCACAGACCGAAGCCGCCGGACATGATCATCATGCCGTCCTTGAGAACGCCGTCGAGTGCCGATTTGGCGTCGGGATAAACCTTGTTCATGCAAATAAGACCTGATGGAGGGAACGGCCGAAGGCCGGCATGAGCGGATTATTAGGCGAATTTTTCGCGGTGCGTCAATGCGCTCAGCCGCCAATAACGCCCTTCAGACCGGCATACAGGGACCCGGCCGCGGTCCCCAAGATACCCACCATGGGCCCGGCCGCCGTCATCAGATCCTGAATGATCCGAGCGCGGCGGCGCAGGTGCTCCGCGCCGACATGCCGACCGACGAGCAGGCCTGCGGCCTTGTAGGCAAGCGGGTTGGGCTTGCCGCCGCCCTGCGTCACCGTTTTCGGGAGCACATCGACAATCAGGAAGCCGAGAATGTTGCCGGTCGCGAAAGCGAGCGCGATGCTGGCGGTATATTCGATCACCTCTCGCCATTCGATCCAAGGTCCGGGCACGATCGGAACGTTGTCGTTGATGCCGGTTACGGTGAGCATGCATGTCACGGCGATCGCCGCCGTCAAAAGCCCGACCGCAATAGCGCCGCGCCATCCGATTTTCAGATGCGAATGCATCAGGAAGCCAAACGGCAGCGGAATGACCACCGAAGCAAGCCGGAGATAGAGCGGGGTAATGTCCAAGATGATAGTGATGAGGGTGTGAGCGGCCACCAGCAGGATGACCGGGATCAGGACATAGGCGAGCGAATGAACGCCGTAGTATCGCAAAGGGGACCGAATCCGCTCGATGCGGGCATTGGTCCGATCGAGTTCACGCTGCAGCGCGTCGAGTTCGATGACGATTTTCTCGATCTCGATGATGACAGGGCGTACGATCCGCAGATCCCGCGAGCAATGTTTGCAGACGACTGCCTCATCCTTGATCGTTTCGGCGCAGAACGGGCATTCCATCAGGCTGACCGATTTTTTCTGCGGCGCCTGAGCGCCTCGAGTTCGCTCTTCGCGCGCTCCAGTTCGAGGCGCAACGTGTCGCGCTTGCGCGCCAGTTCGTCACGCTCCACCATCAGCGATTGCGGCACCGCGATCTCCCGCGAGCAGGAGCCGCACACCAGCGCCTCGGGTGGATTTTCCCTCGCGCAGTATGGACAGGCGGCGCTCAGGGGACGACCTTCAGGATGAAGCTCGTAGTCCCGACACGCCCGTCGGTGTCCTTGATGTCGACCCGCACCATGTGCTCGCCAGCCGGCAGTTCGACCTCCGGCATATCAATCCCGCGCGGCCCAACGAAGGATTTGACCCGCGACGTGAGATCGACGTTCGGGGTCCGGAGATAGGTCATCTTGACCGAATCCGGATCGATCTTGGCCCCGCCATAGGGTTCGAATTTAAGCTGAAGCCGCATCGGAGACCGGAGCTGTCCGCCGCCGGTCAGGAGATCGACCTTGGGTCCCCGCGTGATTCCGCGCCGCTCGGCCGCGACCGCGCCTTTCGGCGGCGGCAGCGCGGCTTCCTCGGCCGTGATCAAAACCTGCGCCGCTTTCGCCGGCAGCGCTCCGGCGGCGATAATCGCAATACTTCCCAGCAAAAACCGCAAGCCGCAGATACGCACGATCGTTCTCCCCCTGCCCTTCAACATTATCTCACGCCGCCATCGCCGATGATGGTGTACGGCGCCCAAAACAACGGATGTGCATAAGCGAATTCGGTCTTGCCGTCGGCACCAGTGTAGCCGGGGCCGTCCACCAGAGCCATCATCGCCAGCCGCAGCGCTTCACCGCGCGTCAATTTGGGATCCTGCGCCTGGCGCCTGAACAGATCGGTCACCAGTTCACGCGCCGACTGCGAGTGAACCGACCAGTTGGTCACCAGCAGCGCGCGGGTGCCGGCGTAGAAAAACGCGCGGCCGAGGCCTGAGGCGGCTTCGGCACCGGCGCCTGCTCCGGCGCCGGTGTTGCACGCCGACAGCACGACCCAGTCGGCGTCGAGCTTCAGCCCAAGGATTTCCTCCATCGTCAGCAGGCCGTCGCCATCGCCTCCGGTAACAGTGGGCGATGACAGCGCCAGCGCCGGCTGCGACAAGCCGTTGAGCTCGCCGGGTACGAGACCGTGGGTGGCGAACGCCAGCACCTTGAACCCCGAAAGGTCCATCGTCTTCACCGCCTGCTCGCTGGCCTGCTTGCCGAGGTTGAGGACTTTCGACGGATCGGCCTGCAGCGCCAGCGCGATCGACTTCAACTCGTCCGACGTATCGGGCAGCCGCGGCAACATCGCCAGTTCGGCGCTGTCGACGCCATCGAGTTTCGGGCTGTTGCGCCGCTTCAGTGGACCGCCTCGCGTCGTGTTGCCGGAGGCATCGGCGACCCTGACCTTGTCGGCGTTGTCAGCCTCGGCCTCCTGTTCCTTGCTGAAGTAAGGATCGCCGAACGCGATCAGTTCGCCGCGGTTGGGCTTGCCGGGCGGCAATTGACGCAAGGTACGCAGCGCCGCGGCCGAAGGAACGGTCGTGACCGCGTGCGTCCGCGCCAGCCACGGCACATCCTTGTAGCTTGCAAACAGCGGATCGTCGTCGCCGCGGATCTCGGTCGGCGCCGTTGGCAACAGCGACAATGGCAACAGGCCGAGCGCGCCATTAGTCACCAGGATCAGATTCTTGGCTGGCTTCCATCCGCTCTCGACCGGCTGCAGCAGCAGCGAATAAAGCTCATGCGCGAGCTTGAGATCGAACGGTGGAATGTCCGAGATCATCGCCGCCTGCGGCTCCAGCGCCTCGCGCAGCTTGCGCACCTTGCTCTCGATGTCGCCGCTGCTGGCCTTGATCGCGGCGAACGCGACCGGGCCGTTCTTCGGAACCGCCCAGACGAAACTGCTGCTTTGTCCGAAGTAGAACGACAGCATTGCTTCGCCATCGGCCAGTGTCTCCCTGATCTGCTCCACGGATGGCGATTTCGGCGCGACCAGGTCTGCATAAACCGGGAATCGCCGGCTGATCTCCTGGCGCGCTTTCAACCGTTCGGCGCGCAGTGCATTGATCGAGGCGTTGATCGCGTGAACGCCCTTGTCGTCGCGCTCGTGCGACGGCAGCGACAGCACGTTGTTCAGCGTTCCCAGTTGCGCATTCACCTGCTTGCCGAGGTCCTGTTCCTTGCGGACCAGTTCGGCCAGCGCCGGATCCTTGGCGGCGGCGCGCGCACTTGACGCCGCCAACGCCTGCTGCACCGAACGGCCGCGAATGGCGTCGGCTAGGCTGAAGGTTTCGACGCCGACATCGCCGGACAGGTTCTTCTCCTGCGCCAGCATGTTGAGATAGGCTTCGACGATGCCCTGCAGGCGCTGATTGCGCGCCGCCACCGCCGTGCTGTCGTCGTCATCGGCGTTCTCGCGCGACGACGCCATCAGGATCGGGATCGCCGTCCTGAACTCGCGGATCGCATCCTGGTCGCGTCCGGCCCGCATCAAGCCGATCGCCAGCGTGCCGCGCGCCGAGGCGGTATCGAGATGATTTTCGCCGACCCGGGAAATCTGCTTCTTCAGGAGCTGTTCAGCCGCGGCAATGCCGGCTTCGATTTGGCCGGAGGCATAGAGCGAGTAAATGCGCCCGCCGTTGAGTTCGAAAGCCTCTCGCCGCGCCGGCTCCCATTTCGCGATCGCCTTGTCGATCTGCGCAAAGACCGCGATCGCATCCTTTCCCTTGCGCTGCAGATTCAAGATGTTGCCGAGCTGCGACAACAACTGCACAGTCGAAAGAGAATCTTCAGCGACGCCAACCGTCCGGGTAATATCCAGGCTCACCCGGGCCAGTTGCTCCGCTTCGGCGTAACGGCCCTGCTCGACGAGGATGCCGGCCAATCCCGCGACAAAGCGCGGCGTGGTGGGATTGTATTTGCCTTGACTCTTCAATTGCGAGAGCAGCGCACGGCGCGCATCGACCTCGGCTTCGGCGAACCGTCCCTGCCGCGCCTTCACCCGGGCCTGGCTGAGAACGGTGAAATCGACCGCGAGTATCAGGCTCGCCTCGGAAGGCGGATATTCCGAGTTCAACAGAGGCTTGATCGCTGCACGGTTGCGCAGTTCGCCGAGCCTGTAGGCGGCTTCGGCGTCGCCGAACTGGCCGCGCGCTTCCGCCAGCATTGCGCGGCCGATCTCCAATTGGGCCTCCCAATTCTGGCCATAGATATTGTAGGCCGCGCGCCTGCCGGGAAAACCGCTGGTGCGGGATTCCTGAATCTGCGCCAGGCTGCGGCGGAGATAGCCCTCCGCCTGGCTGATATCGCCCATCTGGATCAGGATTCCCGCGATGGCTCGGTTCGCGCCGAACTGATAGCCTTGGGATCCCCTCTGGCTGGCGACCTCGCGAAGCTGACGCTGATACAGCTCGAACGCCTTCTTGGGATCTCCCGCGGCGGAGTACTGCTGGGCAGCAAGCGCGATCAGCCTTCCCATCATGAGGCCGCTCACGGCACCACGGCCGACTTCGATGGCCTTGTTGGCGTCGGCGAGCGAATCGGCGAGCCGGCCGAGCTGCGTCCGTGCACTGGCGCGATCGAAATAGAATTGAGCGAGAGCCTCGCTCGATTCCTTGCCCGGCTTGGCATCGGCCTTCGACTTCAACTCCTCGATCGTCTTGAGATCGGGCTTCTCGCTGTCCAGGATCGCGGTGATGTCGGTGATCGTTCGCGGCGGCGCGACAAAGCCGACCGGCAGCGCGCTACCGGGCGCCACCTTCGGCGCGACCTCGGTTGGAATGGCAACCGCGACATTGGCGCGGCCGTTGGCCTTGTCCAGCGCAGCCTTGACGCAGGCGCGCACGGTTGGCTTGGCCTGGGCACGGCAGGCTTCCATATTGCCCGCGCCGCCGGAGGAGCGCATGCAGGCCTGAACAATCGGGCGGCCGACGGTCATCCGGCAATTTTCCACCGCCGCCTCGAGGCTTAGCGCCTGCGCCGCGGACGCGGTTACCACAAGGATTGCCGCCGAAATGGCGCATCTTGTAGTAGCGCCGGGGAATGTCAGGAAATTTGTGGGCTTGAGTCGAAACGATAGCGCGTGATTATCCGAGGACACGGCGCACCCCCATTAATTTAAAATCAATGCTCAGCAATGAAAAAATATTAGCAAGTTTCTGTCCGGCTGCCATGAGATTCTGGGCCGGGCCTTCCGATCTCTGGTCGCATCCGGAATAGTACGGGTTTTGTGCCGCAGGCGGCACCGGGTTGTGATCTTCCGTCGGAACCGACCTGGGCGGCCTTGAAAGCGTCAAGAAAACCCTTCAAGTTGCGTGGGTTGGCACGGGCTGACCAATGCGGCGCCCGCCCCGATCAGCGCCCCTTAATCAGCAAGACCCTAGAAACAGCAACCCGAGTTCGGTTTAACCAGATCCGGATATGTCATTGACGATGGCCCAAGGAATGAAGCGCCTCGGGATGCCGGTTGCGGCGCTGTTCGGCGTGGCCGTGCTCGCCCTGATCGGAACCTCCTGGTTCATCAACCGCGACGCGTTGCGACAGGCGGTCGAGGCACAGATTCGCGCGGTTACCGGGCTCGATCTGGTCGTCACCGGCGCGATCGACGTATCGGTGTTTCCGGGCAGCTATGTCTCGTTCCACAATGTCGGGCTGAAGGGCGGCGGCACCACCGACCCCGCGCTGCAGGTCGATGTATTGACCGCAAATCTGCGCCTGCTGCCATTGCTGCTCCGCCGCTTCGAAATCGCAGACGTCATGATGTTGCGGCCGCATATCCGCGTCGTCAGGGAGGCCGGCGGCCAGAGCAACTGGACGCCGTTCGTCGAACGCATCGCGCGCACGATGAAGCCCGGCGCCGAAAACCAGGTGTCGTTCTCGGAAATCAGGATTCAGGACGGCGTGCTCAAATACGAGGATGCCGCCAACCGCGCCACCGAACAGCTCAGTGACATCGATCTCTCGCTGGCCTGGCCGTCGATCTCGCGCTCGTTCGCGGCGACCGGACAATTCGACTGGCGCGGCGAACGCGTCGACGGCTCGATCTCGGCCAGCGACTTCGTCGCGATGCTCTCGGGCGACCGCTCGGGTCTGAAGGCGCGGCTGGTCAGCGCGCCGCTGAAGCTCGCCTTCGACGGCTCCTTGGCCAACCGCACCAGCCTGATGATGGACGGCACGGTTACCGTCGACAGCGTGTCGCTGCGCAACGCGTTGCGCTGGATGGGACAGCCGGTGCCTGGCAGCGGCGGGTTCGGCCGCTTCGCGCTGAGGGCCCGCGCCAATGTCGTTGGAGCCTCGGTTGCGCTGACGAATGTGAATGTCGAACTCGACGGCAACGTCGCCGAGGGCGTGATGACGGTTGCCAATAACGGCCGCCAGACGCTGCAGGCGACGCTCGCCGCGGGCAACCTGGATTTCACGCCCTATATCTCGACCGTCCGCCTGCTTGCGAGCGGCGCGCGCGACTGGAACCGGCAATTGTTCGACCTCACCTCGCTCTCCGCCACCGACCTCGACATGCGCCTGTCGGCAGCGAGGGTGACGGTCGGCCCGACGAGACTCGGTCGCACCGCGTTCGGCGCCAATCTGCGCGGCGGCGCGCTGGCGCTCTCGGTCGGCGAAGCGCAGATGTATGGCGGCATCGCCAAGGGCTCGTTCGGCATCGCGCGTTCGGACGCGATCGCCGACGTCAAGGCGCAGTTCCAGTTCACCGATGTCGATCTGCAGACCTGCGCCAGCGAATTGTTCGGCATCACCAAGCTTTCCGGCCGCGGCAATCTCGGCGTCTCGTTGATGGCATCCGGCTCGAGCCCGTTCGGCCTCGCCTCCTCGCTCGACGGCACCGCCACGCTCACCGGTCATGACGGCGCGATCGCCGGCTTCAATGTCGAGCAGTTGCTGAAGCGGCTGGAGCGCCGCCCGCTATCCGGCGGCGGCAATTTCCGCTCCGGCACGACCCCCTACGACAACCTCATCGTTTCGGTGCACTTCAACGACGGCATCGCCACCGTCGAGGATATCCGCGTGGACGGACCGACCACGCGCCTGACGCTGACCGGCACCGCTTCGGTGCCGAGCCGCGAATACGACCTCAAGGGCGTCGCCAGCCTGACCTCGGCCGCCGCCGGCGACAAGGGCTTCGAACTGCCCTTCGTGGTGCAGGGCCCGTGGGACGATCCGCTGGTGTTTCCCGATCCGGAAAGCCTGATCCGCCGCTCGCCGGGCGCAGCGCCCCTGCTCGATGCGGTGAAGGATCGCAAGACGCGCGATGCGGTGCGCTCGGTGATCGAACGGTTTACCGGCGGATCGCGGCAAGCGGTACCGGAGGCGGCGGCGGACGCGCCGGCCAATGCACCGGCGAAGGCGAATTAACGTAGGGCGGACTAGCGTCAGCGTAATCTGCCTTAACGCCCCCCGAGTTGGCGGATTGCGCCTGAGCCTGTCATCGGGCCGCGCCGTGCGCGGACCCGTTTGGCTCATCCGCCCGTCTACTGTACTGGCCTTGGTAGCTAGAAAACATAGCGACGACATCGACCAATGCGGCAGCTCCCGCCGCAATGACGATCGCCAACGTGAACGCGTGAAGGAGATACTTCTTATACGCAGGCCGCTTTTCGCGCTCGGCCGCAAATTCTTTTGCGAACGGTTTTGAGAAAACGAGGATCAATGCGGCAGCCAGACTCAGAACTCCCATTGTCGCGCCCCAGATGACGCCGACATGCACCCGGCCAGCAAAGCCCCAAAATGCAAAGGCGGCAGATCCCGCAGCAAGAAAGTAAAATGCCGCACCTGCGTATCGCGCAATTTTGCTGAACAACCAGAGGCCCACCAAAATAACCAGCGCTGCCACCGCGTGGACCGCAAGACCAGAGCTAAAGCGTGGCAGATACCACTGCGAATAGATGAAAACGCTGCAATTCACCGCCGCGATCAAAGCCAAAAGGTAAAGCGCCGCCCTATAGCCGCATCGCTCAAACATCCAACCTCCTCCAAATTATTACGCTCAATTCCATCGCAAGCGATCTTCAGGGAATGTTGTTGCTGCGGCCACCGATGCTATGCGGCCTGTTGAGGAAGTAATCCCGATTGCCCAGCGCCGCCTCGGCATATTGATCGATTGCGACAACGATCGCCTGGACATGGGCATGGCACCATCCTTCCCGCGTCGCCCTGATCCGAACCTCCGCCAGGGCTTTTAGCCACGGCGGGTTATCTGCGTTGGGGTCGTACCATCTGAGCGGTCCTGACATCGCCGGCCTCTGTTGATGAAATCTTCCAACTCCGCCCGCTTGCGCGCGAGCAGGAGTTGCGCCTGCGCGTTATCCAGGCCGGATTGATTGAGCTGACGAGCAAGCTGATCCAGTTCGGCAATCTGCCGGCGCAGGGCCTGAATGGCATCATCGCTCACGGCGGCCTCGAGCCTTCTCCGTTCCGATTGAATCGGAACGGGGCTCTGGATTTTTTATTTGGACGAGTTTTCTTGCCGCGAACCGGTTCCCATTTCGCTGGAAAACGCTCTGGCGCCCCGATCGCAGGCTTCCTGCTGACCGTACGGACATCGAGCATCAGCCGCTCATCGACATTGAGCAGCCGCTCTTCGCCGCCGAGCCGGTTCCGCTCGCCGATGAGGCCGACCATGGTGACCCGCATGGCCATCAGACGCGTTGCTGCTTCCGAACAGTCCTCATCGCGGTTGAGCTGTTTGCGGATGTTATCCTCCGCGCTCAGCATCTCCGACCGTAAGAACCTGATTTTCCTGCGAATTTCATTCAATTTGTTGTCCATGGGGCCACCTCGCTGCGGTAGAACCCCATAAGAACAAATAAAGAACAAATTTCAAGTTAAGAGTTCGGATCGAATCGAAGATTCTTTGGGGTTTCAGATGTCCCGGCTATCGGACCAGGTGGATGCGCCGATGACGCCGCGCCAATTGGCGGCGCTGCGCACGCTCAGCGCCGAGGCCTACCAGCCAACACTGTTCGAGAAAAACCTGACGGCCAGGGAAGCCGAGCGGCGGATTGCCGCGCTGAAGGCGGAGATCGAATTGGCGAATTCGTTCTGAGCCGCCTGCCCGGTCCCCGTGACCGGAACGAAGGGACATGGAGCGCCGCCATAGCCCAAACCGATGCGCCACCTTCAATCCAAAACCGACCCGAGCCCGGTTTGATCCAGGAACATTGCTCTTCGCTGCGTGCTTATCCCTGAATGAAGGAAAGCCGTCATGCGGTGCCGCGTGCAGGCGTGGAGGAATTCGTTCGGGGCGTACGTTCTCGGAAGCAGGCGTGACTTCTCGGCGCGGAGCCGGTCATGAGGATTGCCGTTGTAGGAGGGACCGGACTGATCGGATCGGCAATCGTGGCTCACCTGTTCTCGCGCGGTCATTCCGTCGTTTCAATGAGCAGAGGCGACCATTCCGGCCCTGGAGCTCACAGGGTCGATATCTCCGAGGCGAAGTCGCCCGCATACTGGCTGCCGCATCTCGATGGCATCGAGGCGGTTGTGAATTGCGCAGGCGTACTTCAGGACAGCCCCGGCGATTCCACCTCAATGGTGCATCATCACGGCATCGCAAATCTCTTTGCCGCTTGCGAGCAGCTCCAGATCCGCCGCGTCATCCATTTTTCCGCCATCGGCGTCGACCGCGAAACCCCGAGCGATTTTTCCCGATCCAAACTGGCCGGCGACAAGGCGCTGATGGAGCGCGATCTCGATTGGGTCATCTTGCGGCCTTCCGTGGTGATCGGCCGCGCGGCCTATGGCGCCAGCGCGCTGATGCGAGGCCTGGCGGCGCTGCCCGCCATTCCCGTGATGCCGAACACGGGACAGCTCCAGATCGTCCTGCTTGAGGACGTGGTACGGACCGTGGAGCACTTTCTCGACCCCGCCGCGCCCGAGCGGCAGATTATCGAGCTGGTCGGCTCGCATCGCTATTCCTTCGGCGCGGTCGTTGCGCTGTTCCGCCGCTGGTGCCGTTGGCCGCCGGCGCGGGAGCTGCACCTGCCGCGGTTCGCTTCCAGCCTCATGTACAAGTTCGGCGACATGGTTTCATATCTCGGCTGGCGGCCTCCTGTACGCAGCACCGCCGAACGGGAGATCGGGCGCGGCGCCGTCGGCAATCTCGAAGACATGCAGCGGCTCGGGCTGCATCCCAAAAGCCTTCCGGAATTCTTCGCATCCGAACCGGCTTCCGTGCAGGAACGCTGGTTTGCCGGCATGTACCTGGTCAAGCCCGCGATCTTTGTCGTTCTATCCCTGTTCTGGATCTTAACCGCGTTGGTCTCGCTAGGACCCGGCTGGGGTTATGGCATGGGCCTGATGGGCGAAGGCGGGGTGGAAGGAACGGCCGCCACGCTCACGATCATCGCGGGCGCCCTGGCCGATCTGGTCATTGGACTTGCGATCGCCTACAGGCCGACCAGCCGCTACGGCCTCTATGCGGCCATCGCGATTTCCTTCGCCTACGCGATCATCGGCACCATCCTGGTGCCGCGGCTCTGGGCCGATCCGCTGGGGCCGATGCTGAAGATCTGGCCGATCATCGTGCTGCATTTCGCGGCGCTGGCCGTGCTCGAGGACCGGTGATGCTGTATTTCGTCCTCATGTATCTCCATGTCGTCGGTGCCGCCGTGCTGCTCGGCACCGGCGCGGGCATCGCCTTCTTCATGCTGGCGGCTCACCTCGGCGGCAAGCCGGCCGTGATCGCAGGCGTCGCCCGCATCGTCGTGATTGCCGACTTCATCTTCACGGCGACCGCCGTCGTCGTGCAGCCCATCACCGGCACGCTGCTCGTGCTGAACGTCGGCTATTCGCTCTGGGACGGATGGATCGTCTGGTCGATCGTGCTGTACGTCATCACCGGCGCGCTGTGGCTGCCGGTGGTGTGGATGCAAATGCGCCTGCGCGACCTCGCCGTGATCGCAGCGGCGGAAGGCAAGCCGCTGCCGATAGAATATCACCGGATTTTTTGGCTATGGTTCGCGTTTGGCATTCCGGCGTTCACCGCAGTGGCGATCATAATGTGGCTGATGATCGCCAAACCGCAGATCGGGGTTTTCTGAAATGCGCCGGCAATCGACGAGGACATTGAGCGAAGCGATAGCCGCGGCTTTCATCTCCGCATCTTGGCTCGCTCATTCGGGCGCTGAACCTAGCTAGCGCCTTCGACGCCAGGCGCTGAGCCAAACTCCCCGGCTTCCGGCATCCGAGGACGCAAAAATGATTGAACCAAAATGGTTGAACCAAAACGCCCCCGCGTGCGCAGACATCTTTGCCGCATTTGCGCCCTGAATATCCCCCTACAGAAGTTTGCATCGCCCCATCTGGATCGCGCCGCGCGCATGGGCTAGTCTTTTATCCAACCGGTTAACAAGCCGGCGTTTTCAGGGAGAACATCGTGATATCCAAAAAACTAGGTGGGCTTTCACTTGCGGTCGCTGCGGTCGGGCTGTTTTACGCCACTGCACCCGCACTGGCCCAGCAAAAGACCATCACCGTCTGGTTCGGCAAGGGCTTTTACAAGTCCGAGGACGACGCGCTCTTGGAGGCGATCAAGAAATTCGAGGCCAAGACCGGCATCAAGGTCGAACTGTCGCAATACGCCATTCAGGATATGATCCCGAAGACGGTGGCGGCGCTGGATTCGGGCACTGTGCCTGATGTCGCCTATTCCGACAGCTATGACGTGCAGGCGCAGGGCAAGTGGGCCTATGAGGGTAAGCTCGAGGATCTCTCCGATATCCTGCTGCCGATGAAGTCGGCGTTCGCGCCGAACACGCTGGAAACCGCGCTGCTCTATAACGACGTCGCCAAGAAGAAGGGCTATTACGGCTTTCCGCTGAAGCAGCAGAGCATGCACGTCCAGATCTGGAAGGACATGCTGGAACAGGCCGGCTTCAAGGAAAGCGACATCCCGACCAAATGGGAAGACTATTGGTCCTTCTGGTGCAACAAGGTGCAGGCCGCCAGCCGCAAGGCCACCGGTCAGCGCGTCTATGCCGTCGGCCAGCCGATGGGCGTGGAATCCACCGACTCGTTCCAGTCGTTCTACACCTTCATGGACGCCTACAACGTCAAGCTGGTCGATGACGACGGCAAGCTTCTGGTCGACGATCCCAAGGTGCGGGAAAACCTGATCAAGGCGATGAAGGATTACACCGACACGTACATCAAGGGCTGCACGCCGCCCTCCTCCACCACCTGGAAGGATCCGGACAACAACGTCGCCTTCCACAACAAGACGATCGTGATGACGCACAACTTCACGATCTCGATCGCGGCAAAATGGCTCGACGACGCCAACAACCCGGCGCTGACGCCGGAGCAGCGCGCGCTCGGCAAGAAGAACTACGATGAGACCATCATCACCGCGTCCTTCCCCAACAAGCCGGACGGCACGCCGATCAAGTATCGCTCCGACGTCAAGACCGGCCTGATGTTCACGGTCGCCAAGAACAAGGCGGAGGGCAAGGAGTTCATCAAGTTTCTGCTGCAGGAGGAGAACGTCCGGCCCTATATCGAAGGCGCGCTCGGCCGCTGGTTCCCGGTAACGACAGCCAGCCAGCAGAGCCCGTTCTGGCAGGCTGACCGGCATCGCAAGGCGGTGTACAATCAGTTCACGGGCGGCACCACGCCGTTCGACTTCACCAAGAACTGGAAGTTCACGATCTTGAACAACGAGAACGTCTGGGCCAAGGCGATGAACCGCGTGGTGAGCGAGAAGGTGCCGGTCGACAAGGCCGTCGACGAACTGATCGCCCGCCTCAAGCAGGTCGCGGGTTAGCGTAAGCAATGCCGGCCGCCGCGAACGTATGGTGCTTGTCGTCCCTGCGAAAGCAGGGACCCCCGCGTGAGCGCTTGCGCTCATCGCGAGGCCGCGGCGGTCGTTTTGCAAAATGCCGGTCGACGACCTTGCGCAATAACAACGACCTGTGGTTATGGGTCCCTGCGTTCGCAGGGACGACGGCGTAGCTGCGGCCGGCATCTCGTTCCAAGAGTATACGTATGGCAATCACGCTTTCGGGCGATCAGGCAATTCCAAGCCCGCCTTTGTCAGCCCGGCTGACCACACCGCAGGTCTGGGGCATCGTGCTGCTCGCCCCCTATCTGCTGGTGTTCCTGGCCTTCGTGGTCTATCCGGTCGGCTACGGGCTGTGGCTGGCGCGGCATCCGGCGAGCTATGTCGCGCTCTATCACGACCCGATCTTCGCGCGCGCCGCCGTCAATACGCTGATCTTCCTCCTGGTCGGCATCAATCTGAAAATGGCGATCGCGCTGTTCCTGTCCGGCTTCTTCGCCCAGCAGCGCACCTGGATCAAATGGCTGTCGGTGCTGTTCATCCTGCCCTGGGCGGTGCCGTCGATCCCGACAATCCTTTCCGTGCGCTTCATGCTCAATCCGGAATGGGGCGTCATCAACCAACTGATCTTCAAATTCACCGCCGAGGACGGCCCGAACTGGTTGAACGATCCGAGCGTCGCGCTCGCCATGGCGATCGGCGTGCACATCTGGAAATCGCTGCCGTTCTGGACGCTGATCCTGATGACCGGACGACTAGCGATCTCGCACGATCTCTACGAAGCCGCCGAGGTCGACGGCGCAAGCTGGTCGCAGAAATTCCGCTACATCACCTGGCCGTCGATGCAGACGCTCTACATTACCTGTACGCTGCTCTCGATGATCTGGACGCTGGGCGACTTCAACAGCGTGTATCTGCTCACCGGCGGCGGCCCCGCCGACCTCACCCATGTACTGGCCACGCTCGGCATCCGCTATCTCCGGCTCGACCAGCTCTCGCTCGCGATGGCCTCCATCGTCTGCGCGCTGCCGTTCGTGTTGCCGCTGGTCTATTTCATGATGAAACGGTTGTCGCGATGAAGCTGCCAACACTCCGCGAGATCGGCACCGAAGCAAAATTGCTGCTGATCGGCATCCCCGTGCTCATCTGGACGCTCGTGCCGATCTACCACATGTTCCTGTTCGCGATCTCGCCGAAGGAAGACGCGTTTTCCGGCAAGCTTTGGCCCACGCATCCGACGCTGAACAATTTCAAGATCGTGTTCTACCAGGAGCACTACTTCCTGCGCGATTTTTGGATCCAGTTCTTCAATTCGGTGGTGATCGCCCTTTCGGCGGGCGCGCTGACGCTCTTGATCGCGACCGCCGCGGCGTTCTCGATCTCGCGGCTGCGCGTTCCCGGCGGGCGCTGGGTGATGAATCTGGCGCTGTTCACCTATTTCATCCCGGCGGCATTCCTCGCCGTGCCGATGTATCGCACCATGGGCAATTACGGCCTCCTCAACAATCACTGGTCGCTGATTCTCGCGATGGTGACGATCGCGTCCCCTTACGCGATCTGGGTTTTGAAGCAGGCGTCCGACAAGCTGCCGGTCGAACTTGATGAAGCCGCCACCATGGACGGCGCTACCACCCTGCAACTGTTCCGGCTGGTGTATGTGCCGCTGATGATGCCCTCGCTGGTGGCGATCGGCACCTACGCGATCCTGCTCGCCTGGAACGAATATCTCTACGCGTTCCTG
This sequence comes from Bradyrhizobium sp. AZCC 1577, assembly GCF_036924575.1. Lineage (NCBI taxonomy): Bacteria > Pseudomonadati > Pseudomonadota > Alphaproteobacteria > Hyphomicrobiales > Nitrobacteraceae > Bradyrhizobium > Bradyrhizobium sp. AZCC 1577. The sequence goes on along the minus strand of NZ_JAZHRQ010000001.1, from coordinate 1,635,002 downwards.
CTGCTGTCGAAGGATACCGAGATCACGCTCCCCGTGGCGCTTGGCAACTTCCTGGCCGCCGACGACTCGCCCTGGGAATTGCTGATGACCACCGGCTTCATCTACGCGCTGCCGCCGGCCGCGATCTATTACGCGTTCAAGCGCTACATGGTAGGCGGACTGACGGCCGGCGCGGTGAAGTCGTGACTACAGCGGCGCCGCGCTCTTAGCCTCCGAGCTCGACAGCTTCGCAGCGAGCGAAGCGAGCACGATGAGCACCGCGATCAGCGCGATCACCATGGTGCAGATCGCGTTGATCTCCGGCTTTACCCCCAGCCGCACCTCGGAATAGATCCGGATCGGCAGCGTTGCCGAGCCGGGGCCGGTGGTGAAGCTTGCGATCACGACATCGTCGAGCGAGAGCGTGAAGGCCAGCATCCAGCCTGCGGCAATGGCAGGCACGATCAGCGGTAGCGTCACCCGAATAAACGCCTGCACCGGATCGCAACCGAGATCCATAGCGGCCTCTTCCAGGCTGCGATCGAGCGAAGCGAGGCGCGACTGCACCACCACGGTGACGAAGCACATCGTCAGCGTGGTGTGCGCGATCGTCACGGTCCAGAAGCCGCGCTCGGCGTTGAGCGCCACGAACAGCAACAGCAGCGACAGCCCTGAGATCACCTCGGGCATCACCAGCGGCGCGTAGAGCATGCCGGAAAACAGCGTCCGCCCCCTGAAGCGCTCGCCGCGAACCAGCCCGACTGCCGCGAGCGTGCCGAGCAGCGTTGCGATCGTGGCCGATACCGCGGCGACGCGAAGGCTCATCCATGCCGCATCCAGCATGGCGCGGTCGTTGAAGAATTCATGATACCAGCGCAGCGACCAGCCGCCCCACACCGTGACCAGCCGCGAGGCGTTGAAGGAATAGATGACGAGGATCACGATCGGCAGATACAGAAACGCCATCCCCAGCGCGAGCGCGGTGATGTTGAATGGCGAGATCCTGCCGATACGTTGCGCCATCATCGATCGCCCTCCAATGTGCGGCGCTGCAGCCGGTCGTAGAGCAGTAGCGGCGGCACCAGCAGCACCAGCAAGGCGACCGCGGCGGCGGCGGCGACTGGCCAGTCCTTGTTGGTGAAGAATTCGAGCCACAGCGTCTGGCCGATCATCATCGAACCGGAGCCGGCCAAAAGATCGGGGATCACGAATTCGCCGATGATCGGAATGAAGCACAGCAGCGCGCCGGCGCCGACCCCAGGCAAGGACAACGGGAACGTCACCAGCCAGAACGCCTGAAGCGGCGACGAACCGAGATCGCTTGCGGCTTCCAAAAGCGAGGGGTCCATCTTCGAAAGCGTCGCGTACAGCGGGAGGATCATGAACGGCAGATAGGAATAGACGATGCCGAGATACATCGCAGTATCGGTCGAGAGCCACACCACCGGCGACGAGACCAGATGCAGCGCGAGTAGAATTTTATTGAGCAGCCCGTCATGCTGCAAAATATTGATCCAGGCATAGATGCGGATCAGGAACGAGGTCCAGAACGGCACGATCACCAGCATCATCGCGATCGGCTGCCAGCGCTGCGGTAGCCGCGCCATGCCATAGGCGATCGGATAGCCAATCAAGAGCAGGATCAATGTCGAGGTTACGGCAACAACGACGCTGCGCAAATAGGAGCTGATATAGAGACTGTCCGAGATCAGCAGCCTGAAATTATCGAAGGACAACTGCGCGAAGGCCGCGCTGATCGCAGCCCATCCTTCGGAGAAATCGAACACGGGCACATAGGGCGGCTGCGCGATCGCGGTCTGCGACAGGCTGATCTTCACCACGAACCCGAACGGCACCAGGAAGAACAGGACCATCCACAGGTAGGGCGCGATGGCGGCATACCGCGCCGGCTGCGCGAAGATGCGGCGCGTGCTCATCGCTCCAGCACCACGCAATCGTCGGGCGTGAACCACGCCGCCACGCGCTGACCGGCGCTCAAAGTGTCGATATCAAGCCGCGCAGTATTGGCGATCGACGAGCGTACCACCGCGCCGGAATCGAGCTTGATCTTGTAGACGGTCGAGCCGCCGAGATAGCTGACATCGGCAACAACGCCCTCGAGCCGGTTGATTGCCTGCAAGGTGCCCGTATCCGATGCCGGGCCGCGGCGCGACAGCTTGACCTTCTCGGGGCGTATCGCGACCGAGACCACCGTCTTGCCGACGAGATCGCGCGGCTCGGCGACCACGATGCTTCCGCCGTCGCGGGTCGCAATCGTCAGGCGATGGTCTTCCTGCGAGGTGACCTCGCCGTCGAACACATTGACGTCGCCGACGAACTGGGCGACCCAGCGCGAGGCGGGCGCCTCGTAGAGATCGCGCGGGGTAGCGACCTGTTCGAGCCGGCCGGCATCCATGACGCCGATCCGATTCGCCATCGTCATCGCCTCTTCCTGGTCGTGGGTGACGACAATGAAGGTCATGCCGAGGCGGCGCTGCAGTTCCATCAATTCGAGCTGCGTGCTTTCACGCAGCTTCTTGTCGAGCGCCGCCAACGGCTCGTCAAGCAGCAGGACCTTGGGCCGCCGGGCCAGCGAGCGCGCCAGCGCCACGCGCTGCTTCTGGCCGCCGGAAAGCTGATCCGGCCTGCGCTTCTCCATGCCCTCGAGCTTGACCAGCGCGGCCATCTCGCCCACGCGGGTATCAATGGCGGCGCGCGCCATCCCGGCGCGCTTCAGGCCGAACGCGATGTTGTCCCAGACCGAGAGATGCGGAAACAGCGCGTAGTTCTGGAACATCATGTTGACGGGCCGCTCATGCGGCAGCACCGGCGCGATATCGCGGCCACCGAGCAGGATGCGGCCCTCGTCCGGGGTTTCGAAACCGGCAAGCATCCTGAGCAGCGTGGTCTTGCCGCAGCCGCTCGGGCCCAATAGCGCAAAGAACTCGCCTGCGTTGACGTCGAGCGAGAGCCGGTCCACGGCGCGGAAACTGCCGAATTTCTTGGATACGCCTTCGATGCGGAGCAGCGGCGTGTCGCCGGCCGGCGCCATCGGCGTCGCCTGCGCTACAGCCGTGTTGATTTTCGCTGTGTCGATCTCAGGCGATTGCCCGCTCATGTCATTTGCCTGCGCCATCATGGCCGCACGCTAGCGGCGGATCGCCATCCGCTCAACCGGCCCGGAACAAGCAGCCACAATATTCTGGATGCAGCTCCCGTCTCTGGTAAGGTTCGGAATTCGCAGAAAGCCGGCCGCCGCGCGCGATGGGAATGATCGGGAGAGATTGATGACCGTTCGAAATTTGGTGGCAGCGACGGCGATCTCTTGCCTGCTCGCCAGCTCGGCCGCCGCCCAGGAAGCCATCGTCACCTACAAATCGCTGAGCCCCGAGGTGGCGCTCGATCTGGCGCGCGCGACGCTGGCGGATTGCCGCAAACGCGGCTTTCAGGTGTCGGTCGCCGTGGTCGATCGCTTCGGCGTGACGCAAGTATTGCTGCGCGACCGCTTTGCAGGCGCACATACGGTTTCGACCGCTTCGGGCAAGGCATGGACGGCGGTGAGCTTTCGCACCAGCACGGCCGAACTCGTCGCCAACAGCCAGCCCGGAACGATGCAGTCCGGAATCCGCGATCTGCCGGGCGTCGTCATCATCGGCGGCGGGCTGACGGTCGAAGCGGCAGGTTCGCTGCTGGGCGCTGTCGGCGTCTCCGGGGCTCCTGGCGGCGACGCGGACGAAGCCTGCGCCAAAGCAGGCATCGATGCCATACGCGACAAGCTCGACTTCTAGACCTGACGATGTCATCGCACGCCCCTAGGACAAGAACGATGAACCGCGACAGATATGACCTCCAGCTGACAACCGCCTCGGATCGCGCCGCGGCGCATTATCGCGAAGGCGTCGACTGCATACTGTCGGCCTGGCACGGTGCCGAGGACGCCTTCGACAAGGCGATAGCGGAAGATCCCGGCTTTGCGCTGGCGCATATCGGCCGCGCCCGGCTGCATCAGCTCAACATGGAGGGCAGCAAGGCGCGTGCCGTGGCGGCGCAGGCCCGTGAACTGGCCGCCGGCGCGAGCCCGCGCGAAAAAAGCCATGTCGAGATCATGGCCGCCGTGATCGAGAGTAAGCCGAAGGTCGCGGTGACCGGCGCCGAGGCGCATCTCGAAGAGTATCCGCGCGACGCGCAGGTGCTGTCGATCCTGCTCGGCGCGTTCGGTCTCTACGCGTTCTCGGGCCGTCCCGATCACGATGCGGCCAAGCTCGCGATCTGCGAACGCCACGCACGCCATTATGGCGAGGACTGGTGGTTTGTCAGCTACCTCGGCTGGTCGCACACCGAGGCGGGAAATCTCTCCACTGGCCGGACGCTGTCCGAGCGCGCGATGGGGCTGCGATCGGCCAACGCCAACGCGGCACATGGTCTCTCGCATGCGATGTTCGAGCAGGGCGACATGGAGGCCAGCCGCGGCTTCCTTTCGCAATGGATGCCGGCGCATGAGCGCCAGAGCTTTCTGCATGGGCACCTGGCCTGGCACGGCGCGTTGACATTGCTCGACGCCGGCGATCCCGACGGCGCGCTTGCGATCTACGAACAGCATATCAAGCCGGCGGGCCGGCCATATCCGCCGCTGAACATCTTCACCGACGGCGCCTCGCTGCTGTGGCGGCTTGCGCTGGCCGGCCAGACCGGGCTGGAGGCGCATTGGCAGGATATCGCCGCCTATGGCGAAAAGTACTTTCCGCAAGCCGGTGCACATTTTGCCGACGTTCATTTTGTGCTGGCCACCGCAATGACCGGCAGCGATGCGCTGGAGACGCGATTGGCGCAGGTCGAAGCACGCGCAGCCGACGGCAAGCTGTTGCCGGGGCAGGCTGCCATCGACCTCTGTCGCGGCATCCGGGCGTTTGCGGAAGGCGACAATGCGGAAGCGATCCGCCTGCTCGAACCGGCCCTTGCCGACTTGACGCGGATCGGCGGCAGCCACGCCCAGCGCGAATTGTGGGAGGACACGCTGATCGTGGCGTACCTGCGCGCCGGTCGCGGCGAAGCGGCCGCGAGCCGCATCTCGGCCCGGCTTGACCGTAGGCCTTCGGCGCGTGACGAGGCCTGGTCGCGGCAAGCGCAGCGAAACTAGGCGAGGTCAAGCAGGTCGCGACGATCAGCCACGTCGCTCGACGGCAAACACCTCGATTGCCGCCGCCCGTCCCCGCAAGCGAACTTCGCCGAGCGCTTCGACGGCGAAAACCGGCTTCAGCTTCATGTGGCGCAGCAGGTCGGAAGACACCAGCAAGTTCCGGCCAACCTCCTTGCAGTGCTCCTGCAGCCGCGCCGTCACGTTCACGGTATCACCGAAATAGGCAAGCTGGCGGCGTGAGCTGCCGCACTCGCTGATCACCACGTAACCGGCATGCAGGCCAGCGCGGAAGCTCGGCACCATGCCGAACTCTTGCCGATAAGAGTCAGCTTTGTTCGCTATACTGTCGGCAATCGCGAAGAAGCATTCGATGCAGCGCGCCCCCGACATCCTGTCATCGAGCGGCCACGTCACGATGACCTCATCGCCGACATAGGCGTGAACCTCGCCGCCATGCGCGACGATCGCACCATCGATGTCGAAGAAGAAGCGGGTGAGCAGGCCCTGCACGCGCAGTTCGCCCATCGTCTCCGCGAGCGAGGTCGAACCTGCGAGATCGAGAAACATCAGCACGCGCGCTTCCCGCACCGGGCTTCGGTATCGCCCGAGCGCTACGTTGAACAGCACGCGGCTGCCGACCAGCCGTGTCAGTTCGAAGGTTGACAGGACGATCAGGGATGCGAAGAAGCTAAACGCAACGACAATGGGAAACTTCTCCATCAGCCACTTCGTCTCGATCCATTCCCAGTACAGCGTTACCTGCAAGACCAGCGCCGCGCTCGCGACCACGATGGCCATAGTCGCTGAGCGCACCGCCAGATCCATCAGTAACGGCCATTTGCTGATCCACGCACTTCGTCGCGACGTGAAGTAGAGATGAACACCCCAGGCGGCCAGCGTGATGCCCATCCCATGCAACATGCTCCGGAGATAGTACGGCAACGTTGCTTCGATCGGATCGTCAATGAAATAGCGATAGGCTATTCCCCCGAGCAAGCCGATGATCGCCAGGAAGACGGTTGGCCTGATCACGCCCCGCATGTCGCACCCATTCGTCAGACGGCCGCTGCCATGAACGCCGCCAGCGCGTCGCGGTCCTCCGGCAGCATGGTGAGGCCAAGCTTCGAGCGCCGCCACAAGACATCGTCCGGAAAGCGCGCCCATTCCCGCTGCATGAGATAGCGGACCTCTGCGCCCGTCAATTCCGGTCCGAAAGCAAGGCCGAGTTCGTCGCGCTCCTTGGCGTCGCCCAGGATCGCCTTGACGTTCGAGCCGTAGGCCGCGACCAGGCGCCGCGCTTGATCCTCGCCGAGAAATCGCCAGCGCTCGCGCACTTCGTCGACTTCGTTGTCGAAGCGGTCCCAGGCAAAATCACCGCCGGGCAGCGGCGCCGTCGCGGTCCAGCGCGGCGACATCGGATAGAACGGCGTCAGCTTCGAGACCGCCTGCTCTGCGCGCAGCCGCGACGTCGTGACGTCGCCGCCGAACACCGTGAGCAGCGGCGCTCTTCCGCGGCCGTGGTCGAGCGTCATCGCCCCGTCGCGTCCGCTCGCGGCGTTCCGCACCATGTTGGCCCCGGAAAGCGTACGCACCACATCGACCGTCTCGATCCGCTCGCGGAAATAGCGGTTCGCCGCATCGCAGAGATAGGCGACGTCACCGGCCGCCATCGCAACGATGGCTGGATCGCCCTTGAAAGCATGGTTGACGGTGCCGATCAGGGTAAAATCGCGCTCATAGGGGCTTGCGAAAATCAGTCGTCCATCGCTGTTCTGGAATACATAGATATTGTCGCTGTCGAACAGACGACGGACCACGATCTGGTCCATCTGCTCGGCGGCAACCTTCGGCGGCGGCACGCGCAACACCGTCTCGGCGACGGACGACGTCCAGGCGCCGCTGGCGTTGACGATCGCCCTTGCCGTGATCACCTGGCGAAAACCGCGATCGATCGTCACCAGCCGCCATTCCCTGCCCCGTTCGGCCCGGGTGCAGCGCGCGCCGGTGCGAATCACCGCGCCGCGCGCCGCGGCATCGACGGCCGTGAGCACCACCAGCCGGGAGTCGTCCACGACACAGTCGGAATACTCGAAGGCGGTGCCGAACGGGCGCTTCAGCGCGTTGCCGATCGGATGATGCGTGACGTCGACAGTCGCCGAGGCCGGCAGACCGCTGCGCGAGGCCAGCCGGTCGTACAACAGCAGCCATGAGCGCAACTGCCAGTCCGGGCGTTCATCCGAATGGGCGGGAATCGCAAAGCGCATCGGGCGCACCAGATGCGGCGCGATCCTGAGCCAGATGTCGCGCTCGGCGAGCGCCGTCCGAACCCGCAAGAAATGCCGGCGCTCAAGGCTTGCCAGATCGCCGTGAATCAGCCGAGGCGAGGCCGACGAGGCGCCCGCGGCGAGATCGCCCTGCTCCAGCAGGATGACGCGCAGGCCGCGGCCTGCGGCGTCCCGCGCGATGCTGACGCCGTTCAACCCGCCGCCAATGATCGCGAGATCGTAGTCCGCCATACGCTATGGGTGACTGGAGAGAAGCTGACTTCACTACACTAGGTCATGATGGCCAAAAGTGGATGGCGCTCCTGGAAATGAATCAAGCGCCGCTCAGCCGGTTGCGCCGATCGATGCGAAAAAGCGCTCCGGTCCTTCCAGTTCCACCAGCTTCTTTTTTTCGATCAGCCAGAACCGGTTTCCTACCGTTCGCATGAAGTTGCGATCATGTGAAACCAGCAGGCAGCTTGCCTGATGCTCCAGCAATTCGTCCTCCAGCACTTCCTGCCCCTCGATGTCCAGGTGATTGGTAGGCTCGTCGAGCAGATAGAAGTTTGGCTGGGCAAGCCGCAGCAAGAGCATGCCGAGACGCGCCTTCTGTCCGCCGGAAAGCCGGCAGATCGGACGGCGCTGCATCGCAACCGACAGGCCTGCTCCGGCGAGCAATGCGCGCGCACGCTGATCGCCGACATCGAATCGGCTGACGATCGTGTGCATCGGCGTGTCGGCATCGGCAAGATCCTGTCCGCAATAGCCGAGAGCAAGCGACTGCGTAACCTTGATACAGGCCCGCATGGCTTCCGGGTTTTCGATCGCTTGGCGCAGCATCGCCACGAACCGGGTCTTGCCCGCCCCGTTCGGTCCCAGGAGCACGATCCGGTCTCCCTTGCAGATGAACTGCTTGCCGGTCTTGAACAGCAATCTGCCGTCCGGGGCAGAGACGGCGGCATCGTTCAGCGCAATCAGAACCTTGGCGTGTGTTCCGCGATTGGCCAGCTTGATCATCCCCGCGGGTCGCTCCAGATGCGCGGGTTTTGCCGCATCTTCCAGCCTCTCCGCCCGCTGCTTTAATTGCTTGGTTTTTTGCAACAGAAGGTCGCTGCCGGAATTGATGCCGATATTGTTGAGCTTTGCGGCGCGTTGGCGAAGCTGCGCGGCCGCCTTTACGTCACGTTGGTAGCGCCGTTCGTCCGATGCATCGATCTCGCTAAGCGCGACGCGAGCCCGCGTGTAGGGCAGGGAAAATATTTGCGACTGCTCGGGTCTCAAGAATACCGTGCGGTTCGTGGTTGCGTCGAGAAAGGCCCTGTCATGGCTCGAAATGACGACCGGCATATCGCGCGGCAGCGCGTTCAGCCAATCTTCAAGCTGACGGATCCGGGCGAGGTCCAGATGGTTGGTTGGCTCGTCGAGCAACAACACGTCGGCCTCGGTCACCACGACGCGGGCAAGCAAGGCAAGCCGCTGCCAACCGCCGCTCAGTTGCTTCAGCGGCCTCTGCCGCAGCGCCTCGGGCACCTCCAGCGATTCCAGAGCAATTTCGACTCTCCAGCTCTCGCTTTGCCGTCGTTCGACGGGTAGCGCCTCGAGCACCGCCGCCTCAAACGGCGTATCCATCAGCACCGACGGCACGTCCTGCTCGACATAGCCGATGGTCAGTCCGCGCGATCTGGTGATCTCGCCTTCTGGCTCCATCAGGCAGGCAATGCAGCGCAGCAGCGTGGATTTGCCGCGCCCATTGGCCGCGACGAGCCCGATACGGTCACCGGCATTGACGACAAGGTTCAGTCGGGAAAACAGCGGAGCATTCAGCGTCACGCCGAGATTGCGGATAGTGATAAGGGTCATGATCGTTTTCTGGTCTTGCCGGCGACCACGGCATCCGGGCATGCAGCCATCAGCGGATGTCCGTGTCGAAGCGCGGCGAGGTACTGAAATGCGGGCGTGAACGAGCAACCGTTCGACGCCGCAATTGCAACGAGGGCAGACCAGGAAGAGATTTGCGAAAGGTCTCTGGTCAGCCCTGCAAACGCATTTGCAGGGCGTTGACGGGGCCACGCTGGCGATAGTGCCGGAAAAATGTCGTCACCGCGCAGCCCTCCTTTCTCGATCAGATAGGCCGTCAAAGTAGCCGGGCAGGCAAAGGAAGGCAAGCAAAGGCATCGTCGAGCTCAAATCCGAAAAGCCCGAAAGGTTACGCGCTCAATGGCATCATTGGGTCGTGAGACATCGGTGACGCAGTTTGGCGAAATCAGGCGCTGGCGAGCTTGCGCGCAGCCTCGATGGCATTTGCGACGCTGCGGCCGACCAGCGCGGCGTAGTGCCCGATAGGTTGGGGCTTGCCGAGGAAATAGCCCTGCACCGCGTCGCAGCCCTCGTCGGCGAGGAAGCCGAGCTGTTCCTGGGTCTCCACGCCTTCGGCAACAATCGACATTTCGAGGCCGTGGCCGAGATCGATGACGGCGCGCACGATCGCCGCCGATTGCGGATTGCGCCCGAGATTCATGACGAAGGCGCGGTCGATCTTGATCTTGTCGAACGGGAAGGCCTGCAGATAGCTCAGCGAGGAATAGCCGGAACCGAAATCGTCCATCGAGATGCGCACGCCGAGCGCCTTCAGCCGCCGTAGCAGTGCCAGACCGCGGTCAAAATCCTCGATCAGCACGCCTTCGGTGATTTCGAGCTCGAGCCGGTCGGGCGCGAGGCCAGTCTCGAGCAGGATCGAATGCACCAGGCTGACCAAATCGCCGTGCATGAATTGCGCCGGCGACAGGTTGACGGCGATCTGCATCGGCACCGGCCAGGAGGCAGCCTCCCGGCAGGCTTCACGCAGGATCCAGACGCCCATTTCGACGATCAGGCCGCTTTCTTCGGCAAGTGGAATGAAATCGCCGGGCGACACGAAGCCGCGCACCGGATGTATCCAGCGCGCCAACGCCTCGAAGCCGATGACCTTGCTGTTAGCGATCGTCGGGCCCGCCGCGGCCTGCGGCTGGTAGTACAGCGACAATTCGCCGTTCCTGATCGCCATCGAAAGATCCTGGTGCAGCACGCGGCGATCGCGAATCTGCTGGTCCATCTCGGGCTCGAAAACATTGATCGAGCCGCGCGACTTCTGCTTGGCGCGGAACAACGCCGCGCCGGCATTGGCCAGCAACGAAGCGGCATCCGGACCGTTATGCGGAAAAACCGAGATGCCGGTCGTCATACCAGTCCGCACCGATTTGCCGTCGATCACGAACTCGTCTGACAGCGCCTGCGCGAGTTTTTCGGCAAGCGCCTTGCCCGCCTCCGGCTGCTTGCCGTCGATGATCAGGCCGAACTCGTCGCCGGAGAGGCGGGCCACCACGCCGCCGCGGGCACAAGCCTGGATGCGGCCGGCAACCTCGATCAACAGCTTGTCGCCGGTGGCGTGGCCGAATACGTCGTTGATTTCCTTCAGGCCGTCGAGGTCGACGCACAACACCGCGAATTCCTCGTCCGTGCCGGCACAGGCCTCGATCATCTGGGCCAGCGCCTGCAGGAAAGCGGCGCGGTTCGGCAGATCCGTCAGGCCGTCATGGTAGGCCATGTGCGCCATCCGCGACTCGGTCTGGCGGCGATCGGTGACGTCCTCATGGGTCTTGATCAGATATTGCGGCTCGCCGGCCTCGTCGAGCACCGTCATGCGGCGGGTCAGGAACAGCCGCAAGCCATCCTTGGTCGAGATCGGGTGCTCTTCGGTGAGCAGGCCACGCTTCTTGATCGCGGCCTCGTCGCGGGCGATGATCAATTTGGCTTCGCGCGGATTGAAGATGTCGGCGGCGGTCAGGCCGGTAGCATCCTCACGGCGGCGATTGAGAATGGTCTCGGCGCTGCGGTTGGCGAGCAAATACCGGCCGTCGCTGACACGCTCGACGATCAGCGACACCGGGATGTTGTCGACCACCAGTTCGAGGAATTTCTTGGTGTTTTCGAGTTCGCGCGACAGCGACCGGCGGTCGGTGACGTCGTCGAACAGCGTAATCAGGAATTCCGGCTTGTTGTTCTCGTTGCGCGCGACGACGCGGTTTGCGGAGACAACGCGCTTTTCGTCACCCCGTTCGACGACGTATTCGCTGCGGTGATAGCCTTCCGGCGCGGTCAGCGCCGCCTGGTCCGCCGCTTCGATGCTTTTCGCGGTTTCGGGCCGGGAGATCTCGTCGGCGCGCCTGCCGATGATGTGATCGCGGGAGAAACGCGAGAATCGCTCGAACGCTCGGTTGGCGAAGATATAGCGGCCGTCCTCGATGTTCTTGGCGGCGACGCAGACCGGAACGTTGTCGAGCACCGATTCCAGAAACTTGGTGGTCGATGCCAGCTTGCGCGACAATTGGCGCTGCTCGGTGCAATCCTCATGCGTTCCGATCGTCCCGCCATTGGGCAGGCGGAAGATCTTCGACAACACCGATCGACCGTTCGGCAGTTCGGTGACGACACCTTCCGGGCGGCGGGCAAGCTTGCCGAACTCTTCGGCGGTGTGATTGAGCAGTCCCCGCTCGCGCCGCAGTTCGAGCAGTTCGCGGCCGGTCATGCTGCTCGAAATCTCGGTGCGGCTCAGCCCGTACATTTCGAGGAAACGCTCGTTGCAGAAGACCACGCGGTTTTGCGCGTTGGTCATCATCACGCCCTGGTTGAGATTGTTGAGCGCCGAACTGATGAACGCGCTGCGCTGCAATTGCGCGCGCTTCGCCCCGCGCAGCGCCGACAAAATCCAGATGCCGATCGCGGCCAGGAAGGAGGTGACGACGATCCCGCCGAGCAGGAACTCCCAGGCCATAGTGGAATCGAATTCCCCGATATGGCTCGCCGGCGCAAAGCCGCTCGAGGATGCGGCCCCCCAAGCCAGCCCGCACGGCGCGGCAATGGCGAGCAGACAGACGAGGACCTGCGCCGGAATCCAATTCTTCCGTCCTGCCTGCCGGTTGCTGTCAGCCATTACCCACCCGAGGTTTGCGGGTGGAGTGTCTGGCTTGACGGGTTTGGATCGGGTAAACGACTACCCGCACAATTCTAAAATATGACCCAAATTACGGCAATTGGCCCGACATGATTAATGCTTCGTTAATGGGACTGCGTTTACTGCGTATTTCGAGGCAAACCAACGGGTTGTTCGACAGCTCCACCGAACCCAACGATGATTGCCGAGCGTGGCAAGCGCCGATTTCGGCGCCAGATTTCCGGGCCTGAAGCTGACATGGACAAGGTCGATTGCGTCGTCATCGGAGCGGGGGTGATCGGGCTCGCGATCGCACGGCGCCTGGCCCAGGCGGGCCGCGAAGTGATCGTGCTCGAGGCCGCCGAGGGTATCGGCACCGTCACCTCCTCGCGCAACAGCGAGGTGATTCATGCGGGCATCTATTACCGTGCCGGCAGCCTGATGGCGCAGATGTGCGTCAGCGGCAAGCGCGCGCTCTACCGGTATTGCAGCGACCACGGCATTCCGCATCGCAATTGCGGCAAGCTGATCGTGGCGACGACGCCGAAGGAAACCGAGAAGCTGCAATCGATCCGCGCGCATGCCGAGGCCAACGGCGTCGACGACATGCAGTTGCTGACGGGCGAAGCGGCGCGCGAACTGGAGCCGGCGTTGAATTGCGATGCGGCGCTGTTGTCGCCATCCACCGGCATCATCGACAGCCACGCCTACATGCTGGCGCTGCGGGGCGATGCGGAAGAAGCCGGCGCGGCTTTCGCATTCCACACCCCGCTGCTGCACGCGCGAACCAACGCCGGTCATATCGAAATCGAAGCCGGCGGCGATGCGCCGATGACCCTTGCGTGCAACCTGCTCGTCAATTCGGCCGGATTGGGCGCGCCCGCGGTGGCGCGCAGCATCGAGGGCATGCCGATCGAAATGATTCCCTGTGCTTATCTCGCCAAGGGCAATTATTTTAGCTGCAGTGCGCGGGCTCCATTTTCGCGCCTGATCTACCCGGTGCCGGAGCCCGGTGGGCTGGGCGTGCACCTCACCCTCGACATGGCCGGACAGGCCCGGTTCGGCCCCGACGTCGAATGGGTCGAGAGCATCGACTATGCGGTGGACCCTGCCCGCGCCGAACGATTCTATCCCGCGATCCGGCGCTATTGGCCGACGCTGCCGGACGGCGCGCTGATGCCAAGCTATTCCGGAATCCGTCCGAAAATCGTGCCGCCGGCCGTCGCCACGCAGGATTTTCTCATCCAAGGTCCTGCCGATCACGGCATCGCCGGACTGATCAACCTGTTCGGCATCGAATCGCCGGGACTGACATCATCGCTTGCGATCGCCGATCACGTCGGCGCGCTGGCGGAGCTGTGACGGAGGCCGAAGTATCACCGACAGGCGGACGAGCGCATCGGCGCCCATCCGGCCGTGTGGGGATTTTCGATACTTTGCTGGACTACTTAGTGGAGGGTTTCGTCGGCGGTTTGCTTCAACCGCTCGATCTGATCCTTGACCATCAACTTGCGGCGCTTCAACTCGACAATTTGCAGGTCGTCTGTGGAAAGGTGCACGAGCGCTTCGTGCAATTCATTCTCGAGAATCTTGTGCTTACGTTCAAGCTCAACAAGATGCGCCTGTAGTGCCATACGAAATCTCCTCGGTGGGTGAAACCTCAGATTCGATCCGGACGTGCGAGTGTACACCAGCCGCCGAATCTGTCGATGGGTATCCAGAATCGGGGCCTCTCATATTTTCGGATTTATCTGTAACCAATCGTGACTATGGAACCCGATCAGCTTGCGGAGCGGCCTCGCAGGGACGATATTCACCGCCAGCTTCCGAAGAATCCGTTCGCAACCTGATCGCGCTTTCAGCTAACGTACGCCATGACCGACGATGATGAGCGCGAGCTTGAAACCGAGCTCGCCAGGCTGCAGCAGGAGCATCGCGATCTCGATGCGGCGATCGATGCGCTGCATCAGTCGCCGGCGCCGGACTTGTTGCGGCTGCAGCGGCTGAAGAAGCGCAAGCTGCAGTTGCGCGACCGCATCGCCTTCATCGAAGACCAGATCACGCCCGACATCATTGCCTGATCGTTGCGCTTGCCGCGCTCCGCTGGTTCGGCGCGCAAAACCGTGCGCCTTTCGGCAAATCCTTTTCCCCGACATCCACACCCACGGCGGCTCGTGGGCTTGGCGGACGGCCAAAAAACAGGCCTTCGGCTGGCGGATGCGGCTTGACTCGACTAGAACAAAAAGAGAACATACCTTCCTGCCAGCCTCGGGAGTCCAGCCATGTCCACCACACCGCCCCTGTCCGACAACAACCGTTACGAGCAGACCTGCGATCAGGCGATCGCGATGTGCGACGGCAATCTGCGCTCGACTATCAAGGCGCTGATCATGGCGAACGAGTATCTGGAAATCGAACTGGGGGAGCTGCAGGCCGCGATAGCAGCCGGCTGTGTGCCGGCGAAAGCATTTTCGAGCGGAGTGGATACCGGTTCGCGTGAAGAAAACGCGTCAAAACAAAGACCACGTGCGAGTAGCAACGCGGCCTGATCCGGAGCGATCACACTGGAGCGATACAATGGCCGATGTCACCTATTACGTCGCAATGCCATTCCTGCAGGACGATAGCGGCTCGCCGGTGGCGGGCGCCGCGGAAGAATGTCAGAGCCCGACCACCGCGTTGCGGCGCGCCGAGACGATGTCGCGGATGGCCGGCAGCATCGGCGCCGTTGCCTTCAGCCGCAGTGGCGATCCCATGATGGGTGAATTCGGCGATGCGAAACTGCTGCGCAAGTTCGGCAACGTGCCGGACGATCTCAGCGGGCTTTAGCCAGATCGTTGATCGGAATTTGTAGGGTGGGCAAAGCGCAAGCGTGCCCACCAACTTTTCTTCCATGCTCGTCTGTTGGTGGGCACGGCGCGAAGCGCGCCTTTGACTCAGTAGGATTGGCCCACACTACGCCTTCGCCTCATGCCGCCGCAGCGCCTTGCGCACATACATGGCGCTGTCGGCCGCTTCCAGCGCACGACCGGCTTCGGAGTGGGTATCGAGCACTGAGACGCCCGCGGAGGCGCCCGCGGTAATGGTGCGGCCATCGAACACGAAGCTGAGGCGATCGATCGCCTCCTCCAGCGCGGCCGCCTTGGCCCTGGCGTCGGTCTCGCTGAGATTCCACAACAGCAGCGCAAACTCGTCGCCGCCGAGCCGGCCCACCATGTCGGAAGAGCGCACCTGCGCCAGCAGCGCCGCGGCAACGGCCTTGAGCACCTGGTCGCCCGCGGCATGTCCGAAGGCGTCGTTGATCGGCTTCAGCCGATCAACATCGAGCACGACCAGGGCACCGGAGGCGCGATAGCGCTTCATATAGGCGATCGCGCGATTGAGCTCGCGCTCGAAACCGCGCCGGTTCGGGATGCCCAACAGGAAGTCGGTATCGGCGGAGGCCTGAAGTTCCTCGATCTGCGCCTGCGTCCGGGCCAGTTCGGCCTTGAGACGGCGAATCGTTGCCTTGGTGCCGTTGGATACCGCTGGCGGCCGGGACGCCTGGCCGGACGCCCGCCTTGGAGCGATTTCTCGCCCGGAAGCCGCGCTTTTAAGGCGTTTTCCGGCCCTGGAGGCGGTCGCCCTGGTTTTCTTCTTCATGGCCTTCCCTGTGCAGGCACGCTTATGAAGGCTTGCCGGGATTCACCAAGACAGGATAGTCCATTCCTGATCCCTTGCCACGCCTTGGATGAGCCCCGGGCCGACCCTATAATCGGCCTATGTTTCTGGATTCCCGAACAGAATTGACGAGATGACCGCACCGATCGCCATCATTATGGGCAGCCAGTCCGACTGGGAGACCATGCGCCACGCCGCCGAGACGTTGGCGGCGCTCGGGATCGATTGCGAAAAGCGCATCGTCTCGGCCCATCGGACCCCGGACCGGCTGTTCGCCTTCGCCAAGGGCGCCAAGGCTCTGGGTTTCAAGGTCATCATTGCCGGCGCCGGTGGCGCGGCGCACCTGCCCGGCATGGCGGCGGCGCTGACGGAACTCCCCGTGTTCGGCGTTCCCGTCGAATCCAAGGCGCTGTTGGGGATCGATTCGCTGTACTCGATCGTGCAGATGCCGGCCGGCGTTCCCGTCGGCACGCTGGCGATCGGCAAGGCCGGCGCCATCAACGCAGCCCTGCTTGCGGCAAGCGTGCTCGCGCTGAATGACCCGGCGCTGGCGACGCGATTGGCCGCCTGGCGCAAGCAGCAGACGGATGCGGTCAAGGAGCGCCCGGAGGGTTCGGCGTGACGGTTTCAGACAAGGTGAAGCTGAAGCCGGGCGACACGATCGGAATTCTCGGCGGCGGACAATTGGGCCGGATGCTGGCCATGGCGGCGGCGCGCCTCGGCCTCAAATGCCAGGTGTTTTCGCCGGACCCGGACTCGCCCGCCTTCGACGTGGTGCTGAACGCAACCTGCGCCGAATATGCCGACGTCGAGGCGCTCGAATTGTTCGCCAATGATGTCGACGTCATCACCTATGAATTCGAGAACGTGCCGGCCGCCACCGCCATGGTGCTGGCTGCGCGCCGTCCGGTGTTGCCGGCGCAGAAAATCCTCGAAACCACGCAGGACCGGCTGATCGAGAAGGATTTCATCAAGCGGCTCGGCATCGACACCGCCGACTATGCCGACGTGTCGTCGGCGGAAACCCTGCAGAGCGCCATTGCCCGCATCGGCCTTCCCGCCGTGATCAAGACCCGCCGCTTCGGCTATGACGGCAAGGGCCAGGCGATTATTCGCGAGGGCGACGACCCCATCCGTATTTGGGAAGAACTCGGCACCAAATCCGCGATCCTCGAAGCCTTCATTCCCTTCGAGCGCGAGATCTCCGTGATCGCCGCGCGATCGGCGGATGGCCATGTTGAATGCTACGACGTCACCGAAAACGAGCATCGCGATCACATCCTGAAATTCTCGCGCGTGCCGGCCGCGATATCGGATGAGTTGGCCGCACAGGCGCGAGCCGTTGCCGAGAAGATCGCTCATGCGCTCGACTATGTCGGCGTGCTCGCGGTCGAGCTGTTCGTCGTTGCCGGAAACGGCGGACCGCACGTGTTGGTCAACGAGATCGCGCCGCGGGTGCATAATTCCGGGCACTGGACGCTGGACGGCGCCTCGATCTCCCAGTTCGAGCAGCACATTCGGGCGATTGCCGGCTGGCCGCTCGGCAAGCCGATTCGTCACGGCCAAGTCACTATGACCAACCTGATCGGCGACGATATCCTCGACTGTGAGCAATGGCTGACGGTTCCCGGCGCCACGGTCCATCTTTACGGCAAGGGCACACCGCGGCCGGGCCGCAAGATGGGCCATGTCACTGAGGTGGCTCCGGCAAGCAAGAAGTAGCTCGCCCGCCGGGCACGTTTGCAGATCAGGCGGTCTTCAAGCCTTCCACGACGCCGGCCGGCTCCTCGCTGAGCCAGCGATAGATCGCGCCGCCGAGCGCACCGCCGATCAAGGGCGCAACCCAGAACAGCCAAAGCTGCGCCAGTGCCCAGCCGCCGACGAACAGCGCGGGCCCGGTGCTGCGCGCGGGATTTACCGACGTGTTGGTGACGGGGATACTCACGAGATGGATCATCACCAGCGCCAATCCGATGGCGAGCGGCGCAAAGCCCGCAGGCGCCTTGCCGTGGGTGGCGCCCATGATGATGAACAGGAACGTCATGGTCATCACCACTTCGGTGATGAAGCAGGCCACCATGCTGTACTGACCGGGCGAATGCGCGTCATAGCCATTGGAGGCAAAGCCCTTGGCCAGATCGAAGCCGGGCGCGCCGCTTGCGATCACATAGAGCAATGCCGCAGCAGCAACAGCACCGATCACCTGCGCGATCACGTAAGGAACGATCTGCTGCGCCGGAAACCGTCCGCCGGCCGCGAGGCCGATCGTGACGGCGGGATTGAGATGACAGCCGGAGATGTGGCCGATCGCATAGGCCATGGTCACGACGCTCAGGCCGAATGCCAGGGACACACCGACCAGGCCTATACCGACCTCCGGAAAACCGGCGGCGATGACCGCGCTGCCGCATCCCGCAAAAGTGAGCCAAAACGTGCCGATCGCTTCAGCGGTATATTTTTTGGTATTCATACTCGCCTCCCGCATGTTTTTGCGCTGCTGGATGTTAGGGAGGGGCCCGTGAAGGGCTCGTTATTTGAGGAAACGGGCCCGTATCAGCCGATTTTCGCAGCTTTCCGGGGCCGGAAACCGCCTTCTCAGGTGGACATCTGCGGTTTTGTCTGCTACATGCCCGCGCTCAGGGTTGAGGACCAGGCCTTTCGCCGGCCCTTCGCTTTACCAGAATTCCTATCCGATCAATTGAAAGAGGATGCCGCGTGCAGGTTCTCGTCCGCGATAACAATGTCGATCAAGCCCTCAAGGCGCTGAAGAAGAAGATGCAGCGCGAGGGTATCTTCCGCGAGATGAAGCTCCGCGGCCATTACGAAAAGCCGTCCGAGAAGAAGGCCCGTGAAAAGGCCGAAGCCGTGCGCCGCGCGCGCAAGCTGGCCCGCAAGAAGCTGCAGCGTGAAGGCTTGCTGCCGATGAAGCCCAAGCCGGTGTTCGGCGCCGGTCCCGGTGGCGACCGTGGCGGCGCCGGCGGCCGTGGCCCGGGCGCAGGTCCGCGCGGACCGCGCTAAGCAGTTCGCTAGGTTTGAATGAAAAACGCGGGCCCTTGGGTCCGCGTTTTGTTTTTCGCGCTTCTGTTCCACAGAATTCGGGCGCGCCGGAAAATCGGCGCTCTCGCGCGCGGCCTGCTCGATAACACGCATCGCCGTCGACGCCGTTGCGGCCATTTTGACCGATGCATTTTGCGAGCCATCGGGTTACCTATGCCATGTTCGACGCGCGAGAATTCCGCCGCATGGCCCTTACCGATTGCAACACACTTCCCTGCGCTTCGCGCTTCACGGCCGCATCCATCGTGCTGCTCGCGATCGTTCTCGGCCTGCCCCTCGGCGGCTGTTCGTTCGACCTGGGATCGTGGGGATCGGACAAGGAAAAGCCACAGGCCGTCGAGCAGAAGCCGACCGGCACGATCAGCGGACAAAGCGTCAGCGATGCCCAGGGCCACGCAACGCGCGGCCAGACGCTCGCCAAATCCGGCAAGGCCGAGGAAGCGCTCGCGGAATTCGAGCGCGCGCTCGCACTCGATCCCTACAACGTGCAGGCGCTGTACGGCCGCGGCCTGATCTATCAAGCCGACAAGCAGCATGAGCAGGCGATCGCCGATTTCACAGCGGCCAATGGCCTGACGCCGCAACGGGTCGAGCCGCTGCTGGCGCGGGCGAGCAGCTACCTTGCCATCGACAAGGCAAAGGAAGCCGCTTCCGATCTGGACGAAGCGGTGCAGGCCGATCCCAACAGCGCGCCAGCTTGGTCGGCGCGTGGCGTCACCTATGAGCGCCTGGGCGAAAAGGCCAAGGCGTTCACATCCTACGGCCGTGCGCTCGCGCTCCGCCCCAAGGACGAAGCCGCACGAAACGGGCTCGCCCGTACGGGCGGTTAGCGACTTTCTGTCGAAGACCGCAGACTATTTCTCGGAAGCACCGCGTGGAAGATCGACTTAGCAGTCGACAGCGCGTCCTCGGCAGCCGCCGTGGCGCGTTCGCGGACGGAAGGCTCCGCAACTTCGGCACGCAGATCGAGCGGGCGCGAGACCGGAATTTCGGCGGGCGGGACTGGGCGGTTCGGGTCCGTGGCCTCAGCATAAGGCGGCCGTGCCTGCGGCGAAACCTGACCATTGGGTTCGCCAGCGGGTGAGCCCGAGACCATGACCGGCGGCGGCAGCGGACGAAGCGCGGGCGCATTCACGGCAGCAGGCGCACTTGCGACCCTGGGTGCTTCGGAAGCACGGGGTGCTTCGGGAGCACGGGCCGTCTCGGGGGCGCGCGGAGACGTTTCGCCATTGGCGCGCAGGCGTTCGATCGCGGCGCGCGCCAGATCGTTGGCGTCGCGCCGTTCATCCGGAGTAACCGCAGTCTCGACCGGGGCGGCCGGCGCAGCCGCCACAACCGGAGTGGCCTGGGACGCCACCGGCTGCACGGGCGACGGCAGCACGACCCTGATCTTTTCCTTTTCGCGCGGCGCCGCTGCATGACGGCGCTGATCGGCCGGATTGCTGGTGGCGTCGGCCGGGTTCTCGGCCGATTTCACGTCGGACTTAGGATCGGAAGGCTTGGAATCGGAGGATTTAGCATCGGCTTTGGCGTCAGCCTTCGCTTCGGACTTTTCTTCGGCTTTCGCTTGGGCCTTTTCAGCCACCGCCGGTCGTTCGGCAGCGGTCTTCTCCATGATGGCCTTCTCGGAGATACCCCTCGCCTTGACGCCTGCGGCCGGAAGATTGCTGACGCTGGCCGTGGTCTCAGACGTCTTCGCATCGGACGTCTTCGCATCGGAGGTCTTGGCACCGGATTTGGCTTCAGCCTTGCCGGGATTGGCGGCCGACGCCGCCGCCGCGGGAGCGTCCGCGCTGGGCTTGGCCACGATGTAGTGGTTGACGATGTACGCCCCGATGACCGTCGCGGCCACCGAGGGGAAGATGTCCACCGCAAATTTCTTCACGTAATTCAGCATTCCGGCCACTCCCCGCGGCCCTTTAATTGCTGGAACTTTGAGGCACATTGAGGGATCAACTGCGACGGATCGGTGGCAATTCAGCAGTTCTCGTGCAGGTCGGACGACACCGGCTTGGGTCGGCTAAAGTTACCTAGCTGGTCCGGGTCACAGGGCGAGGCCCGGAAACAGCCTAGAACCCGCGGCTAGGTGGTCAGGGCTTCAGCTCGACCTCCAGGAACACAATCTCGCTTGCGGTCTCGTTCAGCACGTCGTGCTGGACCCCAGCTTTCCGGAAATAGGATTTGCCGGAGGCGAGCTGCGCCTTGGTGCGTTCGCCGTTGGGCGCCACGATCGTCATCTCGCCCGACGTCACCGGCACTATCACGTAATCCATTTCATGGGTGTGGTGGCCGGTGGCACTGCCCGGAGCCAGCCGCCATTCGGTGACGCGGACTTCTGATGTGTCGACCTGAACGTCGGATTTGGCGGCAAGCATTTCACTCTTCTCCGATTACGGCACGAACACCATAAACACGAACACGGCAAACACTACCATGTGCACCAGCCCGAACAGGATGTTGGTACGGCCGGTGCCGAAGGTGAGCATGCTCAGGAAGAACGTGAGCAGCAGCAACACCATGCCCTGACCATTGAGCCCGAGCACGAGTTCCTTGTCGAGCGCGTAGGTGGCCACGCCGACCGCGGGAATAGTCAGCCCGATGGTTGCCAGCGACGATCCGAGCGCGAGATTGATACTCTTCTGCAGATCATTGTTGCGCGCCGCTGCAATAGCGGTGACCCCCTCCGGAAGCAGGATGAGGACCGCGACCAGAACGCCCGCGAACGCCGGCGGGGCACCGATCATCGCGGTTACGACGTCGACCACGAGCGAAAATTTCTTCGCCAGAAGCACCACGGCAAGCAGGGAGATAAGCAGCAGCGCGACGCTGAGCGCCAGCATCCGGTTCGACAGGGATGATGCTTCGGTGGCAGCACCGTCGCCTCCCTTGATGAAATAATCACTATGCCGGATCGTCTGGGTATAAAGGAACACGCCGTAGAGCATGAGCGTGACCAGGTCCACAAAGCCAAGCTGCGCCGACGAATAGATCGGCCCGGGCGCCGTCAGCGTATAATTGGGCATGATCAGCGTAATGGTCGCCAGCACGAACAGCACGCTGAGATAAAGGTTGGCGCCCGAGACCTGAAAATCCTGCTCGCGGTAGCGCAAGCCGCCAATGAAGATGCAGAGGCCGACCAAGCCGTTGCACACGATCATCACCACCGCAAACACGGTGTCGCGCGCCAGCGCCGGCTGCGGCTTTTCGCCGAGCATGATGGTGGCGATCAGCGCGACCTCGATGATGGTGACGGCGAGCGTCAACAGCAGCGTGCCATAGGGTTCGCCGATCCGCTCGGCAATCACCTCGGCATGGTGCACCGCTGCGAATACGGTGCCGAACAGGATCGCCAGCAGCAACACCGCAAACACGACCCCGCCGGCCGATGGTGTAAAGTCGATATCGAGGCCGGTAGCCACGGCAAAGAGCAGCACCGCCAGCACGGGGAATATCCAGGCTGATCGCGGCATCGGTTCATGTGCGCTCATGCGGTCAAGTTCCCAACCGGTTCGTGGACGGAAGGTACGCCCGTCCATGCTGCGACCATCCCTGCGCAAGGTTGATAAAATTCCGCGCGATTTCAATCGCGCCGAAATTGTCCAGATCGTTGTGACCTCCCCGGGCAAGGCGGACAAACCGTTTCGGCTCGTTCGCCAGCGCGAACAGCCGTTCGCCAAAGGTAACGGGTATCGTGGGATCGAGCGCGCCATGCATCATGAGCAGCGGAACCCTGATCCGGGCGATGTGCCGGTCGGAGTGAAACCGATCGCGCATAAATAGCCGCACCGGCGCGAACCAGAACGCGGACGCGGCGACGTCCACAATGGAAGTATAGGACGCTTCCAGGATCAGCTTTCCGACGGGCTGCTCGCCCGCCAGCGCAACTGCGACGCCGGTGCCAAGCGAGAATCCCCACGCAACGATTCTGTCCGCGCTGTATCGCGCTGCCGTGAAAGCATAGGCCGCCGCGGCATCCTGCAGCAATCCCTGCTCGCTCGGCTGCCCGCTCGAGCCGGCATAGCCCCGATAGGAGAGCGCGACGATTCCTATCCCGTCGGCGACCAGGCCGCGAAAACGGCCGAAGAAGCCGGCGAGATAATCGCCATTGCCGTGGAAGTAGAGGACGACCGGACGCCCCGGCTTGGCCGGAACATGCCAGACGATGACCTTCTCACCGTCGGCCGTGGTCAGGACATGTTCTTCTGCTTCGGGAAAGCCCGCCGCTTGCGGCGGCGTGCGCACGCTTGTCGGAGCAGGAAACAGCATGGCGCGCTGCGCGAAGAACAGCGCGAGCAGACCACAGATATAACCCGCCGAAGCGATGATGAGCAGCCATTTCAAGGTGGTCATGACTCTGCGATGCTTACAGGCAACATTGCCTATCGGCCAGTGTGATCTCCCAGGCTATTACAACACGCTCGCTAGCACGACTTCACGGATCACCCAGATCGGCGGCATCCGCTGATTCCCGTCATTGTAGTTACCAGCCGTAGTAGCTACCGAAATGTCGAGTTCAGAAAACACGAATAGTCTCTGACCTCCGTAACCGAATGCCCCAATCCAGTGAGCGATCGGGCGGTTCGGCGGTTTACCGTACTGGAGATCGCCAATGTACCAGAAATCGCCATAGCGACGCGCTTCATCGACAGCGACATAACTCTTGAATGATTGCTCGAGCCAACCCGCCGCCACGACCTGACGGCCTTCCCATTCTCCGCGACTAAGAATGAGCTGGCCGACGCGCGCGAGATCGCGCGGCGTCATGCGCAGGCCCGAAGAGGGCGCGGGCTCGCCGTTGAAACCTTTGGTCCATTCGATCCGTCCAACGCCGATCGGGTCGAACAACGCGGTCCGGGCAAAATCGGGCAGCGATTCCAGCGAGTGCCGGGCTCGGCCATGAACGGTCGACTGAAGATATAGCGATAACGATCTGGCGAGGCTTCCATCAGTACCTCGCTGTTGTTCGGGTCTTCGTAGGGAATGTCCTCATTCCAATCCAATCCGAGCGCCATCGTCAGGGCATGCGCCACTGTCATGCGCCCATGCCGCGGGTCGGTAGCGAGATCCGCGCATTCGGGGAACGACGCCAATATCGGCTGATCGAGAGTCGGGACCTTTCCGGCCGCTAGTGCTACGCCGTAGAGCAGGCCGAGAACGCTCTTGGTGACGGAGCGCAGGTCGTGCAGCGTGTCCGGCCCGAACGCGACGCGGCCGATGGAGCGACCCCAGTTTTCGTCTTCGCCGTCGAAATAGCGCTCGAACACCAGCTTGCCGCGACGCGCGACAACAACACTATGCAAGCCCCAAATGCGCCGGTCGGCAATCAGTCCATCGAGGCGCGATTCGATATCGGGAGCAAAGCCTGTTTCAGTTCGCGGTACTTTGCGCCACTCGAATGCCACTGCCGAGAGCGGACAGATGACGGCACTGCCGACCGTCGCCGCGGCGCCAATGATCATCTGACGACGCGCGAACATGGTGCCCCGATCGGTTACATCCCCTTGACGATGTTCTCGGTGACCTTCTTGGCGTCACCGAGCAGCATCATGGTGTTGTCGCGATAGAACAGCGGATTGTCGATGCCGGCATAGCCCGATGCCAGCGAGCGCTTGATGAACATCACGGTGCCGGCCTTCCAGACCTGCAGCACCGGCATGCCGTAGATCGGCGAGGTCTTGTCCTCTTCCGCGGCCGGATTGGTGACGTCGTTGGCGCCGATCACGAAGGCGATGTCGGCCTGGGCGAATTCGGAGTTGATGTCCTCGAGTTCGAACACCTCGTCATAGGGCACGTTGGCTTCGGCGAGCAGCACGTTCATGTGGCCGGGCATGCGGCCTGCGACCGGGTGAATCGCGTACTTCACCTCGACACCTTCCTTCTTCAGCATGTCGGCCATTTCGCGCAGCGCGTGCTGGGCCTGCGCCACCGCCATGCCGTAGCCGGGCACGATGATGACCTTGGAGGCGTTCTTCATGATGAAAGCGGCGTCGTCAGCCGAGCCGAGCTTGGCGGGCTTCTGTTCGCCGGAGCCGCCGCCCGCGGCCGCCGTTTCGCCGCCGAAGCCGCCAAGGATGACCGAGATGAACGAGCGGTTCATCGCGTGGCACATGATGTAGGATAGGATCGCGCCCGAGGAGCCGACCAGCGCGCCGGTGATGATCAACGCGGAATTGCCGAGCGTGAAGCCGATGCCGGCCGCGGCCCACCCCGAATAGGAGTTCAGCATCGAGATCACGACCGGCATGTCGGCGCCGCCGATCGGGATGATCATGAGCACGCCAAGCACCAAGGCGATGATGGTGATAAGCCAGAAGTCGAGCGCGCTGCCTGAGCGGACCAGGCCAAAAATGAAGAACACCAGTGCAAGCGCGAGCGCGATGTTGATGATGTGGCGGCCGGGCAGGATGATCGGCGCGCCGCTCATGCGGGCGGAAAGCTTCAGGAACGCGATCACCGAGCCGGTGAAGGTCAGCGCGCCGATGGCGACGCCGAGCGACATTTCAACCAGGCTGGATGCGTGAATGGCGCCGGGCTTGCCGATATCGAAGGCTTCCGGTGCGTAAAAGGCGCCGGCGGCGACCAGCACCGCGGCCATGCCGACCAGCGAGTGGAAGGCCGCGACCAGTTCCGGCATCGACGTCATCGGCACCCGCCGCGCGATGACAGCGCCGATGCCGCCGCCAATGGCGATGCCGAGCACGACCAGCAGCCAGGCCACGCCGTCCGCCGGCGGATGGCTCGCGAGCGTCGTGCCGATCGCGATCGCCATGCCGATCATGCCGAACAGATTGCCCTGGCGTGACGTTGCGGGGCTGGACAGTCCGCGCAGCGACAGGATGAAGAGCACGCCCGCCAC
Source organism: Bradyrhizobium sp. AZCC 1577 (assembly GCF_036924575.1). Classification (NCBI taxonomy): domain Bacteria; kingdom Pseudomonadati; phylum Pseudomonadota; class Alphaproteobacteria; order Hyphomicrobiales; family Nitrobacteraceae; genus Bradyrhizobium; species Bradyrhizobium sp. AZCC 1577. The sequence goes on along the minus strand of NZ_JAZHRQ010000001.1, from coordinate 1,609,080 downwards.
GAGATACAGCAATGCAGCCAGATTGGCGTTCATCTCAGGTCCCCATTGTCTTTGTCACCCGCGAGGTGCACGCCGTCATTTCACTTGGCCTTCTTCTTGTACATCGCCAGCATGCGCTGGGTGACAAGGAAGCCGCCGAAGATATTCACACAGGCAAAGATCAGCGCGACGAAGCCGAAGCCGCGCGCCCAGCCCGAGCCGCTCGAGATCATCGGCACGCCGACCGCGAGCAGCGCACCGACCACGATCACCGAGGAGATCGCATTCGTCACCGACATCAAAGGCGTATGCAGCGCCGGCGTCACCGACCAGACCACGAAGTAGCCGACGAAGACCGCGAGGACGAAAATCGACAGCCGAAATACGAAGGGGTCGACGACTTGGGCGACATGCTCCATGGCTTCTCTCCTTAGGCTTTCGGCTGGAAGTTCGGATGGATGACGGCGCCATCCTTGGTCAGCGCGGTGGCTTTCACCAGTTCGTCTTCCCAATTGACCGCGAGCGCCTTGTTCGCCTTGTCGACCAGCGTCTCGATGAACGAGAACAGGTTGCGGGCGTAAAGGCTCGAGGCCGATTGCGCCACGCGGCCGGCGACATTGGTGTAGCCGACGATCTTGATGCCATCGAGATCGACGACTTCGCCGGCCTTCGCGCCCTCGACGTTGCCACCGCGCTCGACGGCGAGATCGACCAGCACCGAACCCGGCTTCATCGATTTGACCATCTCGGCGCTGACGAGCCTTGGCGCGGGGCGGCCCGGGATCAGCGCGGTCGTGATCACGATGTCCTGCTTCTTGACGTGCTCGGCGGTGAGCGCGGCCTGCTTTGCCTGATACTCTTTCGACATTTCCTTGGCGTAGCCGCCGGCGGTCTGGGCGTTTTTGAACTCTTCGTCCTCGACCGCGAGGAATTTGGCGCCAAGCGATTCGACCTGCTCTTTGGTGGCCGGACGCACGTCGGTTGCGGTAACGACGGCACCGAGCCGGCGCGCGGTCGCGATTGCCTGCAGGCCGGCAACGCCGACGCCCATCACGAACACCTTCGCCGCCGGCACGGTGCCGGCCGCCGTCATCATCATTGGGAACGCGCGGCCAAAGGACTCGGCCGCCTCGATCACCGCGCGATATCCGGCGAGATTTGCCTGCGAGGACAGTACGTCCATGACTTGTGCGCGGGTAATGCGCGGCATCAGTTCCATCGCAAACGCCGAGACGCCGGCATCTGCGATCGTCTTCAGCGCCGCCTCATTGCCGTAAGGGTCCATGATGGCGATGACCAGCGCGCCGCGCTTGTACTTGGCGAGTTCTGAGGCCTCCGGCCGTTTCACCTTGATGATGATGTCGGCGTCCTTCAACGCGTCCGCGCTGACTGTGGCGCCGACGGCGGTGAATTCGGAATCCGGCAGGCCCGACTTGATGCCCGCACCCGGTTCGATCGCAACTTCAGCGCCCAGCGCCTTGAATTTCTTGATTGTGTCCGGGGAAGCGGCAACCCGCGGTTCGGACGGATCGATTTCCTTGGCAACGGCAATTTTCATGAGGCCTCCCCGGCGCGGCGGGCGCGCGCAAGCAAACTAGCGTCTTTTTCGCTTAGTTGGATACCGGTTTCGCAACCGGCATGCGTGCGAATTTTCTTGCCACCGCCGGGGCCCGGCGGTGCAGGCAGCGACGCGTCAGGTCAGGAAATAGCCCATCAGGGCGACAATGATTACGACGGCGGCGGTGCCGTATTTGACCAACATGATGAACCCTTCATAGGTCTGCTCATGGGCCGCGTAGTCGTTGCCGTCAGCGGTCGTGTAGGCCACTTCGTTATGGTCTGCCATCGGTATCCCCAGTCAAAATCCGCGTTTCTCGCGTGCAATTACCGCAAAGCGTTTGGGAGGGCAACGGCCCCCTGCCTATCGGGTCATTCGGAAGGCCAATTATCCCGGATCCAGCGGGCCAGGCTTTCTTCGCTGACCTCGCCCGCGGCGAGGGAGAGGATGATGGCGGTGGCGTGCGCCGGATCGGGCGCAAAGGGTATATCGTTGACGCGCAAGAAGACCATCATGGCGTGGAACGCGATCCGCTTGTTGCCGTCCACGAACGCGCGATTACGGGCAAGACCGAACGCATAGGCTGCGGCGAGCGCTGCCATATCGGTCTGCCCGTAATTCCATTGGTTCACTGGCCGCAAAATCGCCGACTCAAGAAGACCACGGTCTCGAATGCCTTCCGGTCCACCGAATATCGCCAGTTGCTCGGCATGCATGTCGATGACTTCATCGACATCGAGCCAAATTGGCTCACTCATTTTGCAAGCGCTGCAAACGTATCGCGATATTCGTGCATGACCTTGCGGGCGATTTCCATGGTCCGCGCGTGCTTCGGATTGAAAGGTGAGAGCCGCAGACTGCCATCCGGTTGCTCGACCGGATAGAACTTGTCTCCCTCCTTGAGATTGAGCCGGGCAAGAAGCTCTTTTGGCAGGATCACGCCGACCGAGTTACCGATCTTCCGGATTTGAAGGGCGGTGTCCTCCAGCCTGTATTCGCGAGAGGCTTCTTCCATTCCGCGAGGGGTTTTGCTCATGACACCAGCTCCGTGTTGTACAATATGTATAACACGGCCTTACGGTCCGTTCAACGAATGTTTTACGCTGGGTTCTCCACTCGGTCGCTCGGCCGGAAAGCGAGCCGCCCCTAAGCCACCACGAAATCGAAACGCCCGGCGAGCCAGCCGGCGTTCTTGGCCGTGCGTACCAGCAACTCCTTGCGAAACAGGCCGTCAGTGCGGTTCAGCGCTTCGCCCGGGAAATAGAGCTGAGTGGTCAGCATGCGGCCGCCGCGCGGCTGCACCTTCACGTGGATATGGCGTGTGCGGCCGACATAGGCGCCGGGCACGATGCTGCGCAACCTGTAGCGCCCTTCCGCATCGGAGAACTGGTGACCGCGCAAGCGAAAACCGGAATTGTCATATCGGCCCTTGTCGTCGGCCTGCCAGAAATCCAGCAAGGCTCCGGCGACCGGCTTGCAGGCGCGGGTAAGAACGAAGCCGACCAGCTCGATCGGCTGTCCCGCCATGCCTTCTTCAATCAGCTCGACGCGCTCGGGCGAAGAGGGCTTGAAGAACGGCCCTTCGGTCTGCGCCACTGTTGCGGCGTCGCCGTCATGGCATTCGGGGGTGGGAGCAAGCGGCGCCTGAGCAACGCTACCGTCGATGACAAGCAGCGAACCGGCTGCGAAGACGCCCGCTCCAAGCACCGCGCGCCGTGTTGGGGTGTCGATCATGGGGCACTCCCCTCTTGTCGCCCCTATCATGTAGGGTGACAGCGGCGGAAATTGTATCCGCGCCCATCACAATTCCGTTTCGTGCCCCGGGGCCGAACCTGTCAGCCCATCGCTTCCAGCTCGTCGATCATGCCTGCGATGACCGACAGCCCGCCGTCCCAGAATTTGGGATCCCTGGCATCGAGCCCGAATGGCTTGAGCAGCTCGGAATAATGCTTGGTGCCGCCGGCTGCGAGCATGGCGAGATAGCGCTCGGCAAAACCCTCGGTTGCGTTTTCGTAGACGGCATAAAGCGAGTTCACCAGGCAATCGCCGAACGCATAGGCGTAGACGTAGAACGGCGAATGGATGAAGTGCGGAATGTACATCCAGAAATTTTCGTAGCCCGGACGTATGTCGATGGCCGGCCCGAGGCTTTCACCCTGCACGCTGAGCCAGATCTGGCCGATGCGCTCGGCGGTCAGTTCGCCGTTCTTGCGCTCGGTGTGCACGGCGCGCTCGAACGAATAGAACGCGATCTGCCGCACCACGGTGTTGATCATGTCCTCGACCTTGCCGGCCAGCAGCGCCTGGCGCTGCTTGGCGTTTTTGGTCTGCGACAGGAGCCTCTTGAAGGTCAGCATTTCGCCGAACACGCTTGCCGTCTCCGCAAGCGTCAGCGGCGTCGGCGCCATCAGCGCGCCGTTCTTCGCGGCCAGCACCTGGTGCACGCCATGGCCGAGCTCATGCGCCAGCGTCATCACGTCGCGCGGCTTGCCCTGGTAATTCATCAGCACATAGGGGTGCGCCGAGGGCGTGGTCGGGTGCGAGAACGCGCCTGGCACCTTGCCCGGCCGCACCGGTGCATCGATCCAGCGGTCGGTGAAGAAACGTTCCGCGATATCAGCCATCTCGGCGGAGAAGCCGCGATAGGCCGTCAGCACCATCTTCTGCGCCTCGGGCCAGGCGATCGTGCCGGCCGCCGCGAACGGCAGCGGCGCGTTGCGGTCCCAATGCGCCAGCTTCTTCTTTTTGAACCAGCCGGCTTTCAGATTGTAGTAGCGGTGCGACAGCCGCGGATAGGCCGCACGAACCGAGCCGACCAGCGCATCGACGACCTCGCGTTCGACGCGGTTATTCAGGTGGCGCGAATCCGCAACGTCCTGGAAGCCACGCCAGCGATCGGAAATTTCCTTGTCCTTGGCGAGCGTGTTGGTGACGAGGGCAAAGGTCCGCTCATTATCCTTGAACGTTTTCGCCAGCGCCTGCGCGGCGGCCTTGCGCTTTTCCGGCGCACGGTCCTGCAGCAGATTGAGTGTCGGCTCGATCGCGAGCTCCTTGGTCCCGACCTTGAAGCGCAGGCCGGAGATGGTCTGGTCGAACAGCCGGTTCCAGGCGGCATAGCCGCTCTGGGATTTTTCGTGAAACAACTGCTCGACGCGATCTTCGAGCTGATACGGCTTGTCCTTGCGCAGATCCTCGATCCACGGCCGGTAATGCGCGAGCTCGGGCGTTTGCATCGCGCGCTCGATCGCGGCGTCTTCGATGCGGTTGAGTTCGAGCGCGAAGAACAGCAGATGCAGCGAGGCCGCCGTCAGCCGCTCGGAGACGTCGCCGTAGAACTTGGAAATCACGGGATCGACGCTGTCGCCGGCATGAACGAGGCCTGCATAGGAGCCGAGCCGGCCGGCCAAATCGTCGATCGCCTCGTAGCGCCCGACCGCCTCCGCCAGCCAAAGACCGCCCTCGTCGCGGGCAACGCCTTCCGCCAGCTTGCCCTTGTAGTCCGTTTCAAACGCGACGCAGTCGGTATCCATCTTCTGCAGATCGCGAGCGATTTCAGGCGCGTCGATGCCGGAGTAAAGATCGGCGAGATTCCATTCCGGCAATTTGCCGGTTTTGGGTTTGGCTGCGCTCCCCTTGCTGCCCTTGACGGGCTTACGGGACGTATTGACGGCTCGGGAGGTCGCAGATTTTGCGCTCATGACACTTTCAAAATTGAGAGGTGATCAGGAAATTGGGCGAGATCAGGCGAAAGCCGAAAGCTGCGGTGCCAATTGGACAAGCAGTTCCTCGCTTTCGGCGAGCATCGGCTCGACCCTTTCATTCATCACGCTACGGATCGCGCACCACAACACGATCGCGCGCACCATAAGCCACGACGTGCTCGGGACTGCCGCCCGCGCGTGCAACGCGACGAGATCGAGGTTTCGGTGCTCGAAGAGCAACCGTCCAAAACCATCCTCAAGGATATAACGTCCGCCGATCCGCGACACACACAACTCGCAAGCCTGATCCGGAAGCGGTCCCAGCAGGTAGAACTGGGCATCGCGCTTCTCCGTCATGCCGGTTTCCCATTCGCGTCCGGTGCCCGGCGCAAGCGCTGCGCTCAGAGCCGCGACAATGGTGCTGAGTTCTCGCTCACTCCACTCACCCGCGTCCTGTTTGCGCTCGAACGCAACCACGCTCATGTGCTTTCCGCTCCGAACAGCAGCCGGTGCAATTCCGGCTCGTAGTACCTTAACAGATGCCTAGCGAAGGCGGCCGGTTCAAGACCCAATTCGCCGGCCCAAGCTCCCATAATTTCAGTTGGAACTCGACTGAACCCGTTCTCGACCTGGGAGATGAACGTGTAATATTTCAGGCCGAGGCGAGCAGCGAGATCCGCCTGCGACAATTCGGCATCCGCCCTCCGCTGCTTCAGCCAATCCCCGGCCAGTTTCCGCAACTGCTTGGCGTCCGGCGCGGCCTTGGCCGGCTGACGTTCAGCGGAACCATCTTGATGTTTTACTCGTTTCATGATTACTAAACTATCTGGAATGAATGACCGGGTAGGTAATGTTCCCTACCACAATCTCAGCTCGCGAATAAGAATCCGATGGCATTCTTGGACCGCAGTCAGATTGTTGAAACGACCGCCCGCACCCCTGCGGCTCGCGGCAAGGAGTTGTTCGCCGGCATCCTGCTCGTGGCGCTGATTGCGACCGTGGGAATCCGGAACGTGGTGCCGGCGGAGGCGCTGGCGCCCGCGATCGTCACCCTGCTCTTCGGCGTTGCCGCATTGACGGCCGGCTTCGCGCTGCTCTGCCGGCGCGACCGATTCCGCATCATGTGGTTCGACCTCGCCGGAAGCCTGACGTTCATCGGCGTCGTTCTGTCCGTTCTGATCGAACCGGATCAACTCGTCGAGCTCTTCGCCCTTTCCGACCAACCTGAGTAACGGAAGCAGTTTTTCGCAGCCTGACTGCGCCCTTTTACATGTGTTCGTCCAAGCCCGGGCCCCTCTGGCAGTTCACGCAAACTGCGATGTCGGATTGGACACTTCAACGGAGTGGCCCAAATGCTAGAGTTGATCTCCTCTCAATCCCTGACAGCGCTTTTCCAGGTCGTGATGATCGATCTGGTGCTCGCCGGCGACAATGCGATTGTCATCGGCCTTGCGGCCGCGGGGCTACCCTATGATCAGCGCAGAAAAGCGATAGTGGTGGGCATTCTGGCGGCAACGGCGCTGCGCATCGGCTTCGCCTCCGTAACGGTCCAGTTGCTGCAGATCATCGGACTGCTGCTCGCCGGCGGCGTCCTGCTGCTTTGGGTGTGCTGGAAGATGTGGCGCGAGTTGCGTACGTCGCATCATGACGAACCGAAATTGCAGAGTCTCTCAGCTGCAAGCACGATCGATGCGTCCGCCCCTGAACGTCATCGGAAAACGCTTGGCCAGGCCGTCTGGCAGATCACGCTGGCCGACGTCTCGATGTCGCTCGACAACGTGCTCGCCGTCGCGGGCGCAGCGCGCGAGCATCCGATGGTTCTGATTTTCGGCTTGGCGCTCTCCATCGCGCTGATGGGGCTTGCCGCCAACTTCATCGCCCGCCTGCTGGAGAAGCAGCGCTGGATCGCCTATGTCGGCCTCGCCATCATACTCTATGTGGCTCTCGACATGTGCTATCGCGGCGCGCTTGAAGTGTGGCCGCACCTCAGCGTCTAGCCGCTTCTCAACAACGCCGTTTTTCAACGTTTAAGAGAACGTTAATCGGCATCGGCGAAATTGCCCCGATTCGGTACAATACAGTAGCGTGCGGGGAGAGCCATGGCTGCCACCATTTTGATTGCCGACGACGACGCCGTGCAGCGCCGTTTGGTTGAAAACATGGTGCAGAAGTGCGGCTATGAGCCCCTGGTCGTCGACAGCGGCGATGCGGCCGTGGCCTTGCTGACCCCACCGGACGCGCAAGCGATCGACGCGGTCGTGCTCGACCTCGTAATGCCCGGCCTCGACGGGCTCGGCGTGCTCGCAAAAATGCGTGAAGCAGGCCTGAGCATCCCCGTCATCGTGCAGACCGCGCATGGCGGCATCGACAACGTAGTTTCGGCAATGCGCGCCGGCGCGCAGGATTTCGTGGTCAAGCCGGTCGGCTTCGAACGGCTACAGGTGTCGCTGCGCAACGCGCTCAACACCTCAGCGCTCAAGGGCGAATTGCAGCGCATCCGCCACAGCCGCGAGGGACGGCTGACCTTTGCCGACATCATCACGCGCAGCGAGACTATGGCAGCCGTGCTGCGCACCGCGCAGAAGGCGGCGGCATCAAGCATTCCTGTTCTGATCGAGGGCGAATCCGGTGTCGGCAAGGAATTGTTTGCCCGCGCCATTCACGGTTCCGGCGAACGCAAGGCAAAACCCTTCGTCGCGGTCAATTGCGGCGCCATTCCCGACAATCTCGTGGAGTCGATCCTGTTCGGCCATGAGAAGGGCGCCTTCACCGGTGCCACCGAACGGCACATGGGCAAGTTCGTCGAAGCTTCCGGCGGCACGCTGTTTCTCGACGAGGTCGGCGAGCTCCCGCTTGCGGCGCAAGTAAAGCTTTTGCGCGCGCTGCAGGAAGGAACCGTCGAGGCGGTCGGGGGTCGCAAGCCGGTGAAGGTCGACGTCCGCATCATTTCCGCGACCAACCGCAAGCTGCTCGATCTCGTGAAGAGCGGCGCGTTCCGCGAGGACCTGTTCTACCGGCTGCACGTGCTGCCGCTGACCATCCCGCCGCTGCGGATGCGGCGCGAAGACATCCCGCATCTGTTGCGGCATTTCCTGGCGCGCGTTGCCGCCGAGGAGAACCGCACCATCACCGGCATCAGCGGCGAGGCCGTGACCCATCTCGCGCAGCTCGATTGGCCCGGCAACATCCGCCAACTCGAAAACACGGTGTACCGCGCCGTCGTCATGAGCGAGAGCGATCAGCTCGGCCTGTCTGATTTCCCGCAAGTCCTCGGCCAGGGCGTACCGGACGGCCAGATAACGCACAGCGAGCCGTTGGTCGTCGCGCCGTCGACGGCGCCTGCCATGGTTTCGGGTAGCGAAATACCAATTGCCCCGCTCGCCACTGCCGGCAGCCTTTCGATGCTAACGACCACCGGCGAGGTGCGGCCGCTCGAAGACATGGAAAACGAGATCATCCGTTTCGCGATCTCGCATTATCGTGGCCAGATGTCGGAAGTCGCGCGCCGGCTCAAGATCGGTCGTTCCACGCTCTATCGTAAGCTCGATGAAGCTGCCGCCAACGACCCGGCCGAAGGCGGCGCGCAGGACGCTAGTTGAGACGCGAGCAACGGGCGCTTACGCGATTACGGCGCCCGCGTGGCAAAGATCGTGGCAAACCAAGGACATCGGTCGTTCGGAAGCTTTTGAACCGTGGCTTGGCGGTGACAGACAAATGGCGGGTGGCGTGGCAAAAACTGCGTGACCCGAATGCAAACGGGTAGTTTGAGGTCAGTTTGTCGTGAGTTGTCCCGCATGGCGCTGGCTGCATGAGAGGGGCACATGTATCGTCTGCGTTTGAATCGCGACTGCAGGCGTACGACTGAGAAACCGACCGAAGCCAGCGCTTTCCCGCGCAAGCTATGAACCATTCCAACGACTGTTCCATGTCGGGGCAGTTTCGCCCAAGGGGGTGTGACGATGCGTGACTGTTCGAATCGTGCAGGATTTGACCGCGTGCTGATGGCCGTCGCGGCAACCTTCCTCACGGTATCAGCGACCTCAGCACTGGCGGCTCCGTCGGATACGCCGCGCGCCAGTGCTGCCGAACTCGCGATCGACGCAGCCATTCCCCGTCCCGAGCCCGCCAACGTTCCGCCTCCCACCATCGGCGATTTCAAGATGGACTCGACCGGCGCGGTGCCCGATGCGGCCAAGGCCACAGAGAAGCCGGTCGAACCGGGGACGGCTCCGAAGGCGGCTGAACCCAAGACGGATATCAAGCCGACGGAAAACGTCACCGCGCCGGCGGCCAAGCCGAGCGACGCCGCCACAACCACGCCTCCGGCTGCGACAGCCATCGCGCCCGCCCCCGAACCTGCCAAGGAGCCGGTGAAGGTCAGCACCGTCGCGCCGGCCGACCAGCCGGTCGCCGACCGGTTGCGCGACATGCTCGGCGCCAAATCGCTGCGCTATTTCGACCGCAAGAACGAGCGCGCTGCCGTCGAGAAGTTCTACTCGGCACGGGACTATGCGCCGCAATGGACGCAAGCCGGCAAATTGACCGACAGCGGCAAGGGCGTTATCGCCCGCCTGAAGGACGCCGCCGCCGAAGGCCTCAATCCGGCGGATTATCCGGTGCCGGATTTTGCCGCCACTTCGCCGGACCAGCTCGCCGAAGCCGAACTGAAACTGACCGCGAGCATGCTCGACTATGCGCGACAGGCCCAGAGCGGCCGGATGCACTGGTCGCAGGTCGCTGGCGACATCCTCTACCCCGAGCACCCGACCGACCCGGCGGAAGTGCTCGCCAACATCTCGACCGCCAAGGACGCTTCGGCGGCGCTCGACGGCTACAACCCGCCGCACAAGCTCTACAAGGATCTGAAGGCCAAGCTCGCCGAGCTGCGCGGCCAGGGCGACGGACCGATGATCCACATCGCCGAGGGTCCGGCGCTGGCGTACAAGGCCGCCACCAAGAAGCAGGGCGAGGTCGCGCCGGAAGACCCGCGCGTGCCGCAACTGCGCGCCAAGCTCGGCGTCACCGAAAATCCCGACGGCACGTATTACGACGCCAAGGTTGCTGCCGCCGTCCGCAAATTCCAGGAGAGCGCCGATCTCAAGCCGACCGGTGTGCTCGACGACCGCACGGTCAAGGCGATCAACAGCCCGAAGCGCGACCGGCAGATCGATACGGTCCTCGTCAATCTGGAGCGCTTGCGCTGGTTGCCGCGCCAACTCGGCGCTGCCTCGCTCGGCAACGCCTATGTCATTCTCAATGTGCCCGACTTCACGCTGAAGGTGATGCAGAACGGTCACCCGGTCTGGACCACCCGCGTGGTGACCGGTAAGCCGGGCAAGCACGCCACGCCGATGCTGACGGAAACGATGAAGTTCATCACCGTCAACCCGACATGGAACGTACCGCCGTCGATCATCTACAACGAATATCTGCCTGCCCTGCAGCAGGATCCGACCGTGCTGGATCGCATGGGTCTGCGGCTCGAGCGCAACCGCGACGGCAGCATCCACATTTCGCAGCCGCCCGGTGAAGCCAATGCGCTCGGCCGCATTCGCTTCAACTTCCCGAACAAGTTCCTGGTCTATCAGCATGACACCCCGGACAAGCACCTGTTCGCGAAGGAAGAACGCGCGTTCAGCCATGGCTGCATGCGCGTGCAGAATCCGGATCAATACGCCTCGACCCTGCTCAATATCGTGATGCCGAACGAGCGCTACACGCCGGAAAAGATCCGCAGCATGTACGGCCGCAGCGAGATCGACCTGAAATTCCCGACGCCGATTCCGGTCAACATCACCTACCAGACCGCTTTCGTGGACGACGCCGGCAAGCTGCAGATTCGCAAGGACATCTATGGCCGCGACGCCACGATGATCGCCCTGCTCAGGAACGGTCGCAGCAAGGATTTGGAAGCCATGGTTGCCCATTCGCAACCGAGCTATTCGCGCCCGTCCGGCTCAAGCCTGCCGGCCGGCGTCAACTTCGCCAGCGACAACACCTTCTCCTCCGGCCCGTCATTCTTCGAGCGCCTGTTCGGCGGTCCGTCGCCCATGACGCCGCCGGCCCCGATTGGTCGCCGGCCGCAACCGCGTTTCACCCGGTAATCCGGAGGACTACGGTCAGTAGCGCGGAATTGCCGAATGAAATCAACAATCTCTCTTCGGCGGAGAGATTGATTGGTTAACCATTAGCCATCCCGGATTCGGCAGGGCACGTTTTCGCCACAGTCCACGCGTTAGGTTAAGGCTTGCTTGGGGGCAGGACGGTAAACCTCGGTTAACCCTCCTGCTTTAAGAAAGCGTTCATCGTCTTTTGCCGGGGGTCTGCAAAAGAACACAGTGAACGCTCGTCGACTGGGTGGGCTCATACGTGCTGGCTGGTTTCGCGCGCCAATTCAATCCGCTTGCTCTGCCAAAAGCCGGATATCGGATCGGCTTGACGTCGCTTTTGCTGCTGGCTGGCGCGGGCACGGTGCATGATGCGACGGCGCTGAACGAAACCCGCACCCTCTCCTTCCACCATACCCATTCCGGCGAAGATCTCACCGTCACCTTCAAACGCGACGGGCGCTACGACGAAGAGGCGCTGAAGAAGCTCAATCACTTCCTTCGCGACTGGCGCAGCCAGGACTCCACCACGATGGATCGGCACCTGTTCGATATCATCTGGGAAGTCTATCGCGACGTCGACGGCAAGAAGCCTATCCAGGTCATCTCCGCCTATCGCTCCCCCGCCACCAACTCCATGCTCCGCCGCCGCTCCTCCGGTGTGGCGCGTTTCAGCCAGCATATGCTCGGCCACGCCATGGACTTCTACATTCCGGACGTGCCGCTGGAGCAGATCCGCGCCGCCGGCCTCCGCTTGCAGCGCGGCGGCGTCGGCTTCTACCCGACCTCCGGATCGCCTTTCGTCCACCTCGATACCGGCAGCGTTCGTCACTGGCCGCGCATGACCCACGATCAGCTTGCCAGGGTATTCCCGGACGGACGCACGGTGCACCTGCCGTCCAATGGCGGTCCGATGAAGGGCTATGAACTGGCCCGCGCCGACATCGAACGCCGCGGCAATGGCGACAGTGCCGCAACCATCAAGATGCCGAACCTGTTCGCAGCGCTGTTCAGGGGCGGCAAGACGACTGAAGAGGATGACGAGGCCGCCAGCGCCCCCGTCAAGAACGAGAAGCCTGCACCGAACAGTGTGGCTGCTGTGAAATCCGCCGAACCGGTCCCGACCCCGCGCGCAAAGCCGGTCGGCGCGACGATCCAGCTCGCCTCGGCCGACGCCCAGATCGTGTCGGCGCCCAAAGCTCGAGCCGAGCCCAAGCCTGAGACGAACAAGCCTGAGACGAAACAGGTTGCGCAGGCGTCCGCCGACAAGGCCGAGCCGAGGCCGCAAACGCCGGCCGATATCATCAATTCCCGCGGTTTCTGGGACGACGTACCGACCGCGGCGAACCAGGCAACCCCGGCGCAGGTTGCGGCCCTGCGCGCCCGCCAGGCGCTCGCCGCCGCCACCGATCCGCGGCCGACCGCCAGCGTCAGCGACGCGTTCAACAAGGCGATGGCCTATGCGCCGGCCGCTTCTTCGCCGCTCGATCGCTCCAACATCGTCGCCGCCTCCGCAGCTATCCCGCGCCCCGCCCGCCCGGTGCGCAACTCCGGCGCCGCTGCGACCGAAATCAACACCGTTGTCGCCAAAGGCACCCAGGGTCAGGACAGCGTGGTCGCCACCTCGACCCGCCTTGCCGCCGCACAGGGCAACAATGTCTGGATGAGGGTGGTGATGCTGGCGCCGAGCGCCAGCAGCGCGATGTCGACGACCGTGCTCGGCGACACCGAGATGACCCAGATGCGCGCCCACTTCGTCAAGCCGCAGGCCGCGGTCTCCATGACTTTCTCGGAAGATCCGATGATGGGCATGACCTGCGACCGTTTCACGGGATCGGCAACCGCGCAACTGCCGACGCAGTCGTTCGTGCTGCGCACCGCCGCGCTGCGCTAGGTTCCGGTCGTACTGCTTCCACAAGCTCCCTGTCGTCCTCGCGGACCCCATAACCACGAACGTACGCGTTGGAGCCGGCTGTAGCCTCGGCTTTGCTCAACATCACCATTTGTGGTTATGGCCCCGGCTCGCGCTCACTTCGTTCGCTTGGCCAGGACGACGGAAACCTCACAGCATCCCGAGCGCCTGCATGTAGGTTTCCAAAATGGTTTCCTGCTCGGCGCGCTCGTTGGCATCCTGCTTGCGCATCCGCACGATGGTGCGCAGCGCCTTGGTGTCGAAGCCGTTGCCCTTGGCTTCGGCATAGACGTCACGGATGTCGTCGGAGATCGTCTTCTTCTCTTCTTCCAGACGCTCGATGCGCTCGATGATGGCCTTGAGCTGGTCTTTGGCAAATCTTGTCGCGGGCTCGTCCTGGACGGCTGCAGCGGCGGAGGTGGCCATCGGATACTCCTGAATGGAACTGACGGTGATGCTGAAAGATCAAGCGCCGCACGCGTTACCGCACGGCGCTTTTTTCGCAGATGACCCTCAAGATCGGGGGGCCTCGCGTCAAGGCAGCATCGCGCTCATCCACAGCGCGCCCACAGGAAGGTAGGAATCGTAGCCCGGAAGAATCTCACCGACGGCCAATCAATGCCCGGGATGAACCTTCTTCATCGCGGCTAGCTGCTCGGGCGTGGCGGTGCCCTGATATTTCGCCTTCCACTCCTCATAGGGCATGCCGTAGACCGCCTCGCGGCTCTCGTCCTTGCTGACGGCGACACCTTTGGCGTCGGCCTCTTCCTTCATCCAGTTGGAGAGGCAGTTGCGGCAGAAGCCGGCCAGATTCATCAGATCGATGTTCTGGACGTCGGTGCGGGCACGCAGGTGGCCGACCAGGCGCCGGAAAACGGCGGCTTCCAGTTCTGTTCTGGTTTTGTCGTCGATCGTCATGGTCTTGGACCCCGCGTCACATTGATATCAGGTGGGAATCGTCACAGATTTTGCCATATCTGCGCGCAAAATTGGCTACCTCACAAGGGAGTCCCGGTTTCCCATAGCGCGGGAAAGGCGTTCCCGGCCGTTGACAGGGCCCGCCGGGTCACGCGAAATCGTCAATGATTTGATATAGCTTCGCCGCATGATCGGAAAAGATTCGCGCTGCTTGCCTTCCCTCCCCGCTCGCGTGACCGCCGCCGGCCTTGCGCCGCTGCTTGCACTGGCGGTGGCGTGTCTGTGGAGCAGTCCAGCGGCGGCCGATTTCCGGCTCTGCAACAACACGTCCAGCCGGGTCGGCATCGCGCTGGGCTACAAGGATGCCGAGGGCTGGACCACTGAAGGGTGGTGGAACGTGTCGTCACGCAGTTGCGAGACACTGCTGCGCGGAACTCTTGTTGCGCGCTACTATTACATCTACGCGCTTGACTATGATCGCGGCGGCGAATGGTCGGGGCAGGCCTTCATGTGTTCGCGTGATAAGGAATTCACCATCAAGGGTACCGAGAACTGCCTGGCGCGTGGCTATGACCGCACCGGGTTCTTCGAGGTCGATACAGGCGAACAGCGAGCGTGGACCGTGCAATTGACAGAAGCCAACGAGCAGCCCGCGCAGCGCGTGCCGGGAATTCCGGGAATTCCAGGAACAATGGGACCGGGGGGCCCCGGCGGGGTTCCCGGCCTGTCCAATCCGCCGGCCGGACCGGGTCTGCCGCCAGCCCCGGCGCCCAAGCAATGAGACGGCTCCGTCGTATCAAGATTCTCGCAACCCTCGGCCCGGCATCGTCCGACAGCGCGATGATCCGGAAGCTGTTCGAGGCGGGTGCGGACGTGTTCCGCATCAACATGAGCCACACGCCGCACGACAAGATGCGCGAGCTGGTCAATACCATCCGCAATGTCGAGAGCAGCTACGGCCGTCCGATCGGCATCCTCGTCGACCTGCAGGGACCGAAGCTGCGGCTCGGCGCGTTCACCGAAGGTTCGATCCAGTTGAAGAACGGCCAGAGTTTTGTACTCGATTCCGACAAAGCGCCGGGAGACAACAACCGCGTGCAGTTGCCGCATCCGGAAATCCTCGCAGCACTTCGGCCGGGCCATGCGCTGCTGCTCGACGACGGCAAGGTGCGGCTGATCGCCGAGGAAACCACGTCCGAACGCGCGGTAACGCGCGTGGTGATCGGCGGCAAGATGTCGGACCGCAAGGGCGTCAGCCTGCCCGATACCGACCTGCCGGTGTCGGCGATGACGCCGAAGGATCGGGCCGATCTCGAAGCAGCCCTGGTGACCGGTGTCGACTGGATCGCGCTCTCCTTCGTGCAGCGCGCCGAGGACGTCCATGAAGCCAAGCGGATGATCCGCGGCCGCGCGGCTGTCATGGCCAAGATCGAAAAGCCGCAGGCGATCGACCGGCTCGCCGAGATCATCGATGCTTCCGACGCGCTGATGGTGGCGCGCGGCGATCTCGGCGTCGAGCTGCCGCTGGAGCGGGTGCCGAGCCTGCAGAAACAGATGACGCGGATGGCGCGCCGCGCCGGCAAGCCGGTGGTGATCGCAACCCAGATGCTGGAATCGATGATCCAGGCGCCGGTGCCGACGCGCGCCGAAGTCTCCGACGTCGCGACCGCGGTTTATGAAGGTGCCGACGCCATCATGCTGTCGGCTGAGTCGGCCGCCGGCAAATTCCCGGTCGAGGCGGTTTCGACCATGAATCGCATCGGCGAGGAGGTGGAGCGCGATCCAACCTATCGCTCGGTGCTGTCGGCGCAGCGGGCCGAACCGGAGAATACGGTCGGCGACGCCATCGCGGACGCCGCGCGGCAGATCGCCGAGACGCTGGAATTATCCGCGGTCATCTGCTGGACCTCATCGGGCTCCACGGCGATCCGCGTGGCCCGCGAGCGGCCGAAGCTGCCGGTGGTGGCGATCACGCCGAACCTTGCGACCGGCCGCAAATTGTCGGTCGTCTGGGGCGTGCATTGCGTGGTGGCGGAAGATGCGCACGACCAGGACGACATGGTCGACCGCGCCGGCTCGATCGCGTTTCGTGACGGCTTCGCCAACGCAGGCCAGCGCGTGATCATCGTCGCCGGCGTGCCGCTTCGCATCCCCGGCACCACCAACATGGTACGCATCGCCACTGTCGGTGGGGAAGGCAAGCCGGAGAAGTGATGGCGCGTAGGTGATGGCCGTCAGCTCCCGCCGTCATTCCGGGGCGCGCGCAAGCGCGAACCCGGAATGACGGAGAACTACTGCAGTTTCGCGTCCAGCGTGATCTTCGTGTTCAGAAGTTTCGAGATCGGGCAGCCCTCCTTGGCCTTACCCGCCAGCTCCTGAAATTTCGTGTCCTCAGCGCCCGGAATCTTCGCATTCAGCGTCAGATGAATCGAGGTGACGGCAAAACCATCGCCCTGTTTTTCCAGCGTCACGTCGGCCTTGGTTTCCATCTGCTCGGCGGTGAGCTTGGCTTCACCTAGAATCAGCGACAGCGCCATGGTGAAGCACGCGGCGTGCGCCGCGCCGATCAATTCTTCCGGATTCGAGCCGGCTTTGCCCTCGAAGCGGCTCGAAAAGCCGTAAGGATAATCATTCAGCGCGCCGCTCTTGGTCGAGATCGCGCCCTTGCCGTCCTTGATGCCGCCCTGCCATTTGGCGGACCCTGATGTCGTGCTCATCGCATGCTCCTGATCGCGGGTTGGACCGTCGATAAGCCGCAGCGTGGCAAATGGTTGCGACACAAATGGTTGCGGCAAAGGGCGTGTCGCAAAGGGGGAGGGTTTCTAGGCCCCGACCAGCGCCTTTGCCGGCAGCACCGCCTGCACCACGAGGCCGCGGGCGCGGGCGTCCATCACGCCGACGGCGCGTAGCGCCAAAAGTGTGACCGTCTGCACGGCGTCGCGCAGCTTCGCGGGGTCATCCAGATTCTCGGGCGCCAGCGGGCCAACCAGCGATTCATGCAGCGCACCGAGCAGCGCGGTGGCGGCGAGCGCGGTATCCTGCGCCGGCAAATGGCCGGCGCGCACCGCGGCGTCAATTCTGGCAGCGATCTCGCCGGAGATTTCGCGGCGGCTGGCAAGCCGCGACACCGAGACGTCGACATCAACGGGTTCGGCCAGAATGCCCCAGGCGAGCTTGCGCTGCGACAGCACATGTACGGCAACCGTGGTGACGGCGGCGGCGAGCGCCGACGACGGTCCCGGCGCCGCATCCGCCGCGCGGCGGATCGCGGCCAGTTCATCCCGCGAGACCTCGGCGATCAGTTCGGAAATCAGTTCGGCCTTGGAGGGGAAGTAACGATAGACGGTGCCGGCCGCGACATTGGCGCGGACCGCAACCGGGGCGATCTGCACCGCCGCCATGCCGCCTTCGGCCGCAGCATCCCGCGCCGCCGCCAGTATGGCGCTACGCCGCGCCGCCAGTCGCTTTACGACCTGATGGGTTCGCCGATAGACCATGGCGCGTTTTCCGTCCCCGGCGCGCCCTCGAGCCCCGCGGAGCCTGCCAGAACGCGCACACCTTCAATGTCTTGAGCGATAAGAAGCGCTATCGCTTTGAAGAAGTGAACAACTATTCACGGCTGATGACAAGACGGTTTTGCAACGCGGATCTGCAGAGGTTTTGCCGGCGGGGCTTGCGAGCTATTTACCTCAACACTGGCCGGTTTGGCATGCGCCGGGTTCCCCGCGTTCGCGGGGACGGCGTGTTGGGAGAGTATGGCTTCCCCTACTCCCAGCTCAGCGCACCGCCGTTCTGGTACTCGATCACCCGCGTCTCGAAGAAATTCTTCTCCTTCTTCAGGTCCATCGCTTCCGACATCCAGGGAAACGGATTCTCGGTCTCGTCGAACACCCGCTGCAGCCCGAGTTGCGCGCAGCGGCGATTGGCGACGAAGTGCATGTAGCTCTCGCACAGCGCCGCATTCAGCCCGAGAAACCCGCGCGGCATGGTGTCTCGCCCGTAGGCCGCTTCCAGTTCGGCCGCCTCGCGCACCATGGCGCGGACTTCGTCCTGGAACGCCTTGGTCCATAGATGCGGGTTTTCGATCTTGATCTGGTTGATGACATCGATGCCGAAATTCAGGTGAATGGACTCATCGCGCAGGATGTACTGGTACTGCTCGGCGATGCCGACCATCTTGTTGCGGCGGCCGAGCGAGAGAATCTGCGCGAAGCCCGTATAGAACCACATGCCTTCGAATATGACGTAGAAGGCGACGAGATCGCGCAGGAACGCCTGGTCGGCTTGCGGCGTGCCGGTCCTGAAATCCGGATCGTCGAGATGCTGCGTGTGCTTCAGTGCCCACGCCGCTTTGTCGGTAATCGACGGCACCTCGCGATACATGTTGAACAGCTCGCCCTCGTCCAACCCCAAGCTTTCGACGATGTATTGGAAGGTGTGGGTGTGCACCGCCTCCTCGAACGACTGCCGCAGCAGATATTGCCGGCACTCCGGATTGGTCAGATGGCGGTAGATCGCCAGCACGATATTGTTGGCGACCAGGCTTTCGGAAGCGGCGAAGAAGCCGAGGTTACGCTTGATGGCGCGGCGCTCGTCTTCCGTCAGCCCGTCGCGCGATTTCCACAGCGCGATGTCGGCCTGCATGGAAACTTCTGTAGGCATCCAGTGATTGTTGCAGCCGGCGAGATATTTCTCCCAGGCCCATTTGTACTTCAGCGGCAGCAATTGATTGACGTCGGCGCGGCAGTTGATCATCCGCTTGTCGTCGACAGATACGCGTCCGCCGCGACGATCTATCATGCCGAGGCCGGTTTGTTCGGCCTGGGTAACGGATTGCACCACGACGGGCGGCGGCGTCTGACGCGGGGATGCGGATGGTTCGGACCAGTCGAGCATTGTGATTTCCTCTTGTTCTTGCTGCTTACTGGCAGGCTTCGCATTCGGGATTATCGATCGAGCACGCCACCGCACCGGTCAAATCCGGCGCGGTGGCGGCCGGCGCGACGATGATCGGGGCTGGAGCCATCATCGCCGCGGACGCGACGCTGTTGAGCTTGCCGTCGGTCCCCCGGAGCGTGGACTTTTCGACATGCGTCGCGCTGCGCGAGCGCAGGTAATAGGTCGTCTTCAACCCGCGCGCCCACGCCAGCCGATAGAGCGCATCGAGCTTCTTGCCGCTAGGGTTGGCGATATAGAGGTTGAGCGACTGCGACTGGTCGATCCATTTCTGCCGGCGCGATGCTGCCTCGATCAGCCAGGCGCTGTCGATCTCGAACGCGGTGGCATAGAGCGCCTTGAGGTCGTCGGGAATGCGATCGATGGCCCCTAAGCTGCCGTCGAAATATTTGAGGTCGTTGACCATCACCTCGTCCCACAACCCGCGCGCCTTGAGGTCGCGGACCAGAAATTCGTTCACCACGGTGAAGTCGCCGGACATATTCGACTTGACGTAGAGATTCTGGTAGGCGGGCTCGATCGACTGCGCGACGCCGCAGATATTGGAAATCGTCGCGGTCGGCGCGATCGCCATCACGTTCGAATTCCGCATGCCGGTCGCCTTGACGCGCTCGCGCAAGCGATCCCAGTCGAGTGTCATCCCGCGGTTCATCGCGAGACTGCCGCGGGCTTCCGCCAATAGTTCGATCGAATCGATCGGCAAGATGCCCCGGCTCCACAGCGAGCCATCGAACGACGGATACCGCCCGCGCTCGGCCGCCAGATCGACGGAGGCCGAAATGGCGTAATAAGAAATCATCTCCATGCTGGTATCGGCGAACGTTACCGCCGCATCTGAAGCCATCGCAATCCGCATCGCCTGCAGCGCGTCCTGGAATCCCATCAGCCCGAGACCGACCGGGCGGTGCCGCAGGTTCGAACGGCGCGCTTCGGGGATGGTGTAGAAATTGATGTCGATGACGTTGTCGAGCATCCGCATTGCCGTCGTCACGCTGCGTTGCAGCCGCGCCTCGTCCAGCCGGCCTTCCCGCACGTGATTGAGCAGATTGATCGAGCCGAGATTGCAGACGGCGGTCTCGTCATCGGAGGTGTTAAGCGTGATCTCGGTGCAGAGGTTCGAGGAATGAATCACGCCGGCATGGCGCTGCGGCGAGCGCAGATTGCAGGGATCCTTGAACGTGATCCACGGATGCCCGGTCTCGAACAGCATGGTCAGCATCCTGCGCCAGAGATCGGTGGCGCGGATCTGCTTGAACACGCGGATCTCACCCCGCGCCGCCTTTGCTTCGTAAGCTGCGTAACGTTCGGCGAATGCGTTGCCGTAGAGGTCATGCAGGTCGGGCGTCTCGTCCGGCGAGAACAGAGTCCATTCGCCGTCGGCCTCGATGCGCTGCATGAACAGGTCGGGCACCCAGTTCGCGGTGTTCATGTCATGGGTGCGGCGGCGATCGTCGCCGGTGTTCTTGCGCAGGTCCAAGAATTCCTCGATGTCGATGTGCCAGGTTTCGAGATAGGCGCAGACCGCGCCTTTGCGCTTGCCGCCCTGGTTGACGGCGATCGCGGTGTCATTGGCTACCTTTAGAAACGGCACCACGCCCTGGCTTTCGCCATTGGTGCCCTTGATGTGCGCGCCCAGCCCACGCACGCGGGTCCAGTCGTTGCCGAGCCCGCCGGAATATTTTGCGAGCAGCGCATTGTCCTTGACCGACTTGAAGATGCCGTCGAGATCGTCGGCGATGGTGGTGAGGAAGCAGGACGACAATTGCGGCCGCAGCGTGCCGGAATTGAACAGCGTCGGAGTCGAGGCCATGATGTCGAACGACGATAAGAGATCGTAGAACTCGATCGCGCGCGCCTCGCGGTCGATCTCACGGATCGCCAGCCCCATCGCGACGCGCATGAAGAACGCCTGCGGCAGCTCGATGCGATTGCCGTGCACATGCAGAAAGTAGCGGTCGTACAGCGTCTGCAGACCCAGAAACTGGAACGCCAGGTCGCGTTCCGGCTTCAGCGCGACTGCAAGCTTTTTCAGGTCGAAGCGCGCCAGATCGGGATCGAGCAGTTCGGCCTTGATGCCTGCCTTGATATAGGCTGGAAAGTACTCGCCGTAGCGCTCGGCCATCTCGGCCTGCGACGCGCTGGTCGGCGCATCATGCACGAAAGACAGCACCTCGGTGCGCAGCTTGTCGAGCAAGAGCCGCGCGCTGACATAGGCGTAGTTCGGCTCCTGCTCCACCAGCGTGCGCGCGGCCATCACCGCCGCCAGCGCCAGTTCGTCCTCGCTGATGCCGTCATAGAGATTGCGCTGCGTCTCGGCGAGCACCGCCGTGGCGCCGACTCCCTCGAGACCGGCGCAGGCTTCTTCGATGATCAGCGTCAGCCGCGCGATATCGAGCGGGACCTGCGCGCCGCTGGCCAGCGTGACACGTAACGAGGGCTTCCCCGATGGCTGGGCGGCCTTGGCCACGTCCTGTCCGGCGCGCTGGCGCGTGCGTTCCTCGCGATAGAGCACATAAGCGCGCGCGACCTTGTGGTGCTCGCTGCGCATCAGGGCGAGTTCGACCTGGTCCTGCACGTCCTCGATATGGAAGGTGCGGCCCTCGCTCATCCGGCGCGACAGCGCGCCGACGACGTCCGAGGTCAGTTGCTCGACGATTTCATGCACCCGGCGGGAGGCCGCCGCGCCATGTCCCTCGACCGCCAGAAACGCCTTGGTCATCGCGACCGAAATCTTGCTCGCGTCGAATTTCGAAACCGTGCCGTTGCGGCGAATCACCTGCATCGGCGGCTGCGATTCCGAGGCGGCAAGCGATTCGGGGCGCAGTCGGATGAATGGAGCGACGTTGGCTTCGCGATCGGGAGAGAGTGACATCAAGAGACCCCGTGATGGTGTTGGGGCCGGATGTCGGAGAAGACGCTGCTTCAAATGCTCGGCGAGAAACGCCGGCATGAGTCCGCAAGCGCCGCCGGGACACCCCGCCCGTGGACGTTTTTTCGGTGTCGCGGCAGGTCTCCTGGCTCGCAGGTCGCCGTCGTTCCCGTGTCTTCCCAATGCGATGCCGCATCAGTGACGTAAGATTCGGAAACAACTCACTGCTTACAGTTGCGGGGGCAGCGCCGGATTTTCGCGGCAAATACGCGATACACCGGCTTCCCTCTTAGCCACCATGTGTTGGGTCATGGCGGACCGTGACGGCTATATCTGGTGCGATTTGAACGAACGTGTCAATGGGGGAGCGGGCGATGTGCAAGAATTTCGGCGACGGAACCCCGCGGCTGTGAACAACGATGACAACGCGCCGGTGAATGTCGCCGAGTTGACGCGCCTGCCGCGTTGCCGATAAGTGGACCCGTCGTGGTTCTTCGGGAGACGTTCTTCCGAAGCTAAGAGGGAAGCCGGTGCGGCCGAAAAGCCAAAGCCGGAGCTGCCCCCGCAACTGTAAGCGGCGAGCCGCTGTCCAACAAAGTCACTGAGACCTCGCAAGGTTTCGGGAAGGCCGGACAGCAGCACTGACCCGCGAGCCAGGAGACCTGCCTCGACAACATACACGTCCTCGGGCGGGGTGTCCCGGTGGTGCGGTTGCGATTTTCCGCGCGCGCTCTGCCGTTCGCGAAAATCCAGACGTGTCACTTCGGCCTTTGCCCCCAACTTTTGGGGTTAAGCCAATGTCTACTTCCAATGCTACTTCTTCCAAAGCTACGTCTACTTCCACCATCTCCACTTCTTCGCTTCCCGTTGCCTCCCTCGGCGCGCCGCGCATCGGTCCGCGCCGCGAGCTGAAATTCGCTTTGGAAAGTTTCTGGTCGGGCGCAACCGACGAGAAGGCGCTGATCGAAACCGGCGTCGGGCTTCGCGCCGCCAACTGGGCGCGCCAGAAAAAACTCGGCGTTAGCGTGATCCCGTCGAACGATTTCTCGTTCTACGACCACGTGCTCGACACATCAGTGATGGTCGGCGCAATCCCGGAGATCTATCGCTGGAACGGCGGGCCGGTCCCGCTTGCGACTTACTTCGCGATGGCCCGCGGCGCGCAAGGCAAGCCGCATGAGGCGAGTTGCGGGCATGCCGGTCACGGACATGACGATGCGCACGGCGTGCCGGCGCTCGAGATGACAAAATGGTTCGATACCAACTACCACTACATGGTGCCCGAACTGACGAAGGATCAGAAATTCATCCTCGCCTCGCGCAAGCCGATCGAGGAGTACGAGGAAGCCAAGGCGCTGGGCTATCAAACCCGCCCCGTGCTGGTCGGCCCCGTCACGTTTCTCAAACTCGCCAAGAGCAAGGATGCCGGCTTCAATCCGCTGTCCCTGCTTGATCGCTTGCTGCCGGTTTACATCGAGGTGCTGCGCGAACTTGCCTACCGGGGCGCGGAATGGGTGCAGATCGACGAGCCGTGTCTCGTGCTCGATCTCGATATCGTCGCCCAGCAGGCGTTGCATCATGCCTATGCGGAGATCGCGAGCGGCGTGCCGCAGCTCAAGATCATGCTGACGACCTATTTCGGCGCACTCGGCGCCAACCGCGACACCGCGCTATCCCTGCCCGTCGCCGGCCTGCATCTCGACCTCGTGCGCGCGCCGGAGCAGATCAACGACCTCGCCGGAGTTCCTGATAACCGCGTGCTGTCGCTCGGAATCATCGATGGCCGTAACATCTGGCGCGCGGATTTGAGCCGGCTTCTCGACCGGCTCGAGCCCGCAATCGCCAAACTCGGCAAGCATCGTGTGCAGATCGCCCCCTCCTGCTCGCTGCTGCACGTCCCGATCGATCTGGCGCTGGAGACCGGGCTCGATCCCGAAATCAAGAGCTGGCTCGCGTTTTCGGTGCAGAAGCTCGAGGAACTGGCCACGCTCGGAACGGCACTCGCCGATGGCCGCAGAACAGTCGAAGCCAACCTGAACGCATCGGACCAGGCGGCGACCTCCCGCAAGGCCTCGCCGCGCATTCACGATGCGAAGGTCGCGGCACGCGTTGCCGGCATCAATGAACCGATGCGCTTCCGCTCCAGCATCTTCGCTGAACGCGCCACCGTTCAGCGCGAGCGCTTCAATCTGCCGGCGTTCCCGACCACCACCATCGGCTCGTTCCCGCAAACCGCCGACGTCAGGAATGCTCGCTCCGCTCACGCCAGGGGCGCCCTCACGGACGAAGCCTATAAGCTCTATCTGCAGAATCAGACCGCCCGCACCGTGCGCTGGCAGGAAAATATCGGGCTCGACGTTCTCGTGCATGGCGAGTTCGAGCGCAACGACATGGTGCAGTATTTCGGCGAACAGCTCGCAGGCTTTGCCTTCACTACGCACGGCTGGGTGCAATCCTACGGATCGCGCTACGTTCGCCCGCCTGTGCTATTCGGCGACGTCTCGCGCCCAAAGCCGATGACGGTCGAGTGGTGGCAATATGCCCAGTCGCTGACGAAAAAGCCGATGAAGGCGATGCTCACGGGGCCCGTCACCATTCTGAACTGGTCGTTTGTCCGCGACGACATTCCGCGCAGCGAAGCCTGCCGGCAGATCGCGCTCGCGATCCGCGACGAGGTCGCCGATCTCGAAGCCGCCGGCGCTGGCATGATCCAGATCGACGAGGCCGCGCTGCGGGAGGGCCTGCCGCTGCGCAAGTCCGAATGGAAGGTTTATCTCGACTGGGCCGTCGACGCCTTCCGCCTCTGTTCGTCCGGCGTGCGCGACGAGACGCAGATCCACACCCACATGTGCTACTCGGAGTTCAACGACATTATCGGCGCGATCGGCGCGATGGACGCCGACGTGATCTCGATCGAGACCTCGCGCTCGAAGATGGAGCTGCTCGATGCATTCAGGGATTACCGCTATCCGAACGAAATCGGCCCCGGCGTCTACGACATCCATTCGCCGCGCGTCCCCGAGATCGGCGAGATGACCGGCCTGCTGAAGCTGGCGCGAGAGCGGCTCCTGGATACCCAGATCTGGATCAATCCGGATTGCGGATTGAAGACCCGCAAATGGGAGGAGGTCCGACCCGCGCTCGCCAACATGGTCGCCGCGGCACGCGAATTGCGGGCGATGGCGTAACCTGCCCGCCCCGTCTCTCATCAAGGCAAATCAAGGAGGACGTCATGCGCTTCTGGATCGAATGCACGCGATTTGAGACGGGGCAATCTACCCACATCAACATTGCCCTCGTCGGCAGCATGTGGCGCGACGGCGAGCGCACGGTGCTCGCCTTTGTCGGCGGCGATGGGCAAAAGGTCGAAGTGGTCGAGACGCCGGAACACATTCTGGCCGTACACCTCGGGGCGCCGGCCGCGGCGCCATGAAGGTTCGAAGTCAATCCCGGTCTGCACCAGATGCTATTGGCCCGCGTCTATTCGCGACAAAGGGGCCGATCACAAGCACAAAAAACGCGGCGTCACCGCCGCGTTTTCGTCGTTCAGAACTGACCGCCGCTTACGCCTGGGGCTGCGGCTCCAGACCCGGGTCCGGATCGGGACGCGGGCGCGGCTTGCCGGCCGGGGGTACGGCAGAAGCGCGCGGCGTGCTCGGCTCCAAGACCGATTCGCGGTTGGGCTTCTTGCCCTTCAACAGATCGATGATCTCGTCGCCGCTCAGCGTCTCGAATTCGAGCAGGCCCTTGGCCAGTGTCTCGAGATCCTCGCGCTTCTCGGTGAGGATCTTGGTGGCCTCGTTGTAGCCTTCCTCGACCAGCCGCTTGATCTCCTTGTCGATCTTCTGGACGGTCGCTTCCGAGGCGTTCTGCGTGCGCGACACCGACATGCCCAAAAACACCTCGTCCTGGTTTTCGCCGTAGGACACGGTGCCGAGCTCTTCCGACAGGCCCCAGCGCGTCACCATCATGCGCGCCAGCCGCGTCGCCTGCTCGATGTCGGAGGCCGCGCCCGAGGTGACCTTCTCGCGGCCGAAGATCAGTTCTTCCGCGACGCGGCCGCCCATCATGATGGCGAGGCGCGAGGTCATCTGCTCGAGCGACATCGACAGCTTGTCGCGCTCGGGAAGCTGCATCACCATACCCAGCGCGCGGCCGCGCGGGATGATCGTCGCCTTGTGGATCGGATCGGTCGCGACGACGTTCAGGCCGACGATGGCGTGGCCGCCCTCGTGATAGGCCGTCAAGAGCTTCTCTTCCTCGGTCATGACGAGCGACTTGCGCTCGGCACCCATCATCACCTTGTCCTTGGCCTCTTCGAACTCGGCCTGCGTCACCATACGCTTGTTGCGGCGGGCAGCCGTCAGCGCCGCCTCGTTGACGAGGTTCATCAGGTCGGCGCCGGAGAAGCCCGGGGTGCCGCGCGCGATGGTCTTGAGGTTGATATCGGGTGCCAGCGGCACCTTGCGAACGTGAACTTTCAGGATCTGCTCGCGGCCAACGACGTCCGGGTTCGGCACCACCACCTGGCGGTCGAAACGGCCGGGACGCAGCAGCGCGGGATCCAGCACGTCAGGCCGGTTGGTCGCGGCGATCAGGATCACGCCTTCATTGGCTTCAAAACCGTCCATCTCGACCAGCAACTGGTTGAGCGTCTGTTCGCGCTCGTCATTGCCGCCGCCGAGGCCCGCGCCGCGATGACGGCCGACCGCGTCGATTTCATCGATGAAGATGATGCAGGGTGCATTCTTCTTGGCCTGCTCGAACATGTCACGGACACGAGAGGCGCCGACGCCGACGAACATTTCGACGAAGTCAGAACCGGAAATGGTGAAGAACGGCACGTTGGCTTCGCCCGCGACCGCCCGCGCGATGAGCGTCTTGCCGGTGCCGGGAGGACCGACCAGCAGCACGCCGCGCGGAATCCGTCCGCCGAGGCGCTGGAATTTTCCGGGGTCGCGCAGGAATTCGACGATCTCCTGCAGGTCCTGCTTGGCTTCGTCGACACCCGCGACATCTTCGAAAGTGACGCGGCCATGGGCCTCCGTCAGCATCTTGGCGCGCGACTTGCCAAAGCCCATCGCCTTGCCGGCGCCGCCCTGCATCTGGCGGGACAGGAAGATCCAGACGCCGATCAGCGCGATAAAGGGCAGCCACGAAACGAGCAGCGACACGAACCATGGCACGTTGTCGCCGGGCGGCTTGGCGGTGATCGAGACCTTGCCGTCATAGAGACGCTTCACCAGCGTCGGATCATTCGGTGCATAGGTCTGGAACGAGGAGCCGTTGGTAAAGGTGCCGTGGATTTCCGGCCCCTGGATCACGACGTCGCGGACGCGGTTCTGATCGACCTCGCTCAACAACTGCGAAAACGTGATGTCCTGCGAGGAGGTACGCTGACCCGGATTCTGGAAAAGCGTGAACAATGCCAACAGCAGCAAGACAATGATGACCCAGAGGGCGAAGTTGCGCAGATTGGCGTTCATTGATCTTCCTTCGTGGTCGCGCGGATCGCGGCCCTATGTCCTTGGTAGTAACCCTAGAATATTCCTTGGGTAGTGAGGCGAGAATCCCCGGTCCACTGCACCCAATCTAGGTGGCGCCCGGGTCAATGCCAAGGGAACCACACGGGACTATTTAACGCATCTTAACGCGATTCCCGGTCAAAAAATGGCGCAAAACGCCAGTGTTTTTCCGGGGTGGTTAAGGCTCTCCGTCCCGACATTGCGGATATATTGGGAGATAGGAACGCTTCTCACGCCCGGCTACCCCGCGGCGGCGCTGCATCGACATAAATTCGGCCTCCGGTAAGGCTGATCGCGGCCCCGGCAAGCGTCTGTTTCAGTCTTGATTGCTTTTGGCCGTTCGCAATGGCGTTGTCCAGCACTGCCAGCAGCGCCTCGACCTTGCCGAGTTCCGCAGGTCCTTCGTGACCGGCCCGGTCAATCGCGCGCTTGAGCAGCCGAAGCCGGATTTCCTCGGGCAGACCGGCAAACGCCTGGGCATCGAACCCGAAGCGCGTGGCATCATCGCGATCTCTCACCGCGAGATAGCGCTCGGCGCCGTCGGCCAGCACTTCAATCGCGGCATTCGCCCGCGCCAGCCTTGATGCCAGCCGCGCCAGATTTCGGCTGTCACCGCCCTCCTCTGCCAAAGCCGGCATCAATGCACGCAGCCGCGGCCGCGTGAAACTCACGTCGCGATTGGTGGGATCATCGGCAAAGGCGATCTTTGCCTTGTCCAACGTCGCAACGAGCCGGGACTTCGGGATGTCCAGCAACGGCCGCGCCAGCCACACGCCCTCTCGCTCGCTCTCGCGCGCCATCGCCGCGAGACCGGCGATGCCGCTGCCGCGCAGCATCCGCATCAGCAGTGTCTCGGCCTGGTCGTCGCGGGTATGCGCGGTCAGGATGTGCGTCGCGCCGCTCGCCCGCGCAGCTTTCGCCAGCAGGCGATAGCGCGCCTCCCGCGCTGCGGCCGGCAAGCCGGTCTTCGGCTTGGCGCCGGTCCAGCGCAGCGTGCGATGGGGCAGATCGAGCGAGCGGGCGAGACGCTTGACCTCGCGCGCCTCGCGGGCGGCCTCCGGCCGCAAGCCATGATCGACAGTGACGGCGATCAACCGCGGCCCGCGCGACAGCGCACGGCGCCAGCGAGCGGCAAGCCACATCAGGGCAAGGGAATCGGGCCCGCCGGACACCGCCAGCACGAGCGCGGGCGCGGCCTTCCAGTGCGCGAACAGCTCTTTCGCTTGCTGTACCGAGATCGGCGCGTGGTCGTCATCAGGCATGGCATCGCCAGTCTATTCGAGACCGATGGCGGCCTCGACCGGCTTATGCTTTAGCACTTAACCCGCTTTTGCTCACGATCGACGGCGGCTTTGACGCCGGCAGATGCGCGCGGATATTTCCGCGTCACCTCGCCGAGAGCTGCGCAGGCGGCTTCCTTTTCCTTCAGCGCCGCCAGCGACTGCCCGAGCCGCAAGAGCGCGTCCGGCGCCTTGCCTGATTTGTCGAACTTGGTGGTCACGCCGAGGAACGCTTCGGCGGCGTCGCGATATTGCTGGCGCTGGAAATAGCTTTCGCCGAGCCAGTATTGCGCATCCCCAATCAGCGGATCGCTCGGATATTTCTGCGCAAAGTTCTTCATGGTCTCTTCGGCCAGCGCATAATCCTTGCGCTGCATGTAGCCGATGCCGAGATCGAACTCGTCCTTCGACGTGGCCGAGGGCGGCAACGGGGTCAGCGCGGCGCTGGCGCCGGGCCCCGGGCCGCGCGGCGGCGGTGCGGCTGCAGCGGGCGGCGGCAAGGCACCACCGGGATCGCGCGGACCGCCCAGATTAAGCGGCTCACCGGGTCCGCGTCCGCCGGGCGCGCCGACCGAAGCTTCATTCGAGATTGGCAATTGGCCGCCGCCGAGTGCACGCGGCGCACCGGGAGCGTTGGGATTCTGGCTGGGGTCGAACGCGTCGCCGCGGCGGCGGCCGCCGACCGCCGGGGCTGCCGGCTCCTGCACGATGGGCGCCGGCGAGGCGATCTGCGGTTGCCGGTCATAGCCGGGCTGGGCCTGCGGATAGCCCTGCGGCTGGCGAGCCCCCTGCTGCGGATAGGCTTGTTGGGGATAGCCCTGTTGCTGCGGCGGGCCGGGTTGAATTGGAGGCGGTGCGGCAGCCACGCTGGGCTGCGCCGCCGGAGGCTGGCCGCCCGGTGCCGGCGGCGCGGCGCCGAGCTGACGCAGCCGCTCTTCGAGCTGGCGGTTGCGGTACTGCAGTTCCTCGTTCTGGCCGGTCAGTTGCCGGAGCTGGTTTTCCAGCCGCTGGATCCGCATCTCCAGATCGGCGTCGTCGGACTGCGCCTGGACTTGCGGGGAGCCTTGCGGAGAACGCTCCCACGGGAACGTGATCTGTGCGGCCGAGGGCTGCACAGACAAAGCCAGCATCGCGGCAATCGCCGCGGCGCCGGCAGCATTGAGGAATCTGAGTGACATTTTGCCCTGACGACGAAAATCACGTGTCAAACGAAAGCAGAACACATTGAGAGAGGGAGTACGCCAGAATTGTGACTGGCGTTTCCGAATCGGTTCGCTGCAGCCCGGTATGGTTTAGTATCCCCTTCAAGACAAGCCGCCCGACGCGGCCGACCGTTCACAAATCGAGGGAGACCCGCCGATGCACGTGTCCGTGAACGGGGTGCGGCTGTTCTTTGATGTCGAGGGCGCGAAACTCGTGCCCGACGGCCCGGTGATGCGGGAAAAACCGGTGCTGCTGATGCTTCACGGCGGTCCGGGTTTCGACCATTCGATCTACCGGCCGGCCTACTCCGCCTTGGCCGATATCGCCCAGATCGTCTACCTCGACCACCGCGGCAACGGCCGCAGCGAGGACGGCCCGCGCGAGCGCTGGACCTTGGCGCAATGGGGCGACGACGTGCACGCGTTCTGCGAGGCCCTTGGCATCGTCGATCCGATCGTCCTCGGCGCGTCGTTCGGCGGCATGGTCGCACTCGCCTATGCCACGCGCCATCCGGATCACCCGTCCAGACTGATCCTCATCAGCACCGAGGCCGCCGGTGGTTCCTATCGGGAACGGCGCGTAGCGCTGTTTGAGCGCTTCGGTGGGCCGGAAGTGGGTGCGCTGGCTCGGCGCCGGTTTCTGGAGCCTGAAGGCCCCCTGGATCAGGCAGAGCGCGACGCCTGGCTGCGGCTGGCCATGCCGGTCTATACGCGAATGCCGCGCGATCCGGACATGGCAAGGCGTGCGGTCAGTCGTCGAGAGGTGGCGCTGCACTGGTTCGCAAGACCCGACGGCGAGAGCGACAAGTTCAACCTGTTTCCGGATCTCGGTCGCATCCGCTGCCCAACACTCGTGCTCGGCGGCGAGGACGACCCGATACATCCGATCGAGAGCCAGGCGGATATCGCCGCCGCGCTGCCGCCGCATCTCGTGCAGTTCGAGCGCTTTGCCGGTTGCGGCCACGGCGTGGTCAATGATGACCCCGAACGCACGCTGGCAGTCATCCGCGATTTCATCCTGCGCCCAAAAATAAAGCCGGCGCCCGAAGGCGCCGGCTTTGAAACTCTGCGAAAGGCCTGACGGCTCAGGCGCCGGCGTTCAGCACCGTGACGGCACGGCGGTTCTGCGACCAGCAGGAGATGTCGTTACAGACCGCCACCGGGCGCTCCTTGCCGTAGGAGATCGTGCGCATGCGGTTCGGGTCGATGCCGCGCGAGGCGAGATAGCTGCGCACCGATTGGGCGCGGCGTGCGCCGAGCGCGATGTTGTACTCGCGGGTGCCGCGCTCGTCGGCATGGCCTTCGATGGTGAAGGAGTAGCGGTTGTAGGTCTGCAGCCACTGCGCCTGCTTCTCCAGCGTGGCGATCGCCTGCGGGCTCAGATCGGTCTGGTCGCTCTCGAAGAAGACGCGGTCGCCGACATTAACCACAAAGTCCTGCTGGCTACCCGGGGTTGCCGCGCTGGCCATCGCGCCATCGGCGCCGACGTTGTTCTTGGCGCAGGCGCCCATCGACAGCGCCACAGCGACCACAGCCGCCAGCTTCCATCCCTGGAGGATACGCATCTGGTATTTCATTCCGGAGCCTCCAACGCTCACGTTTTTCGACTGTTGTCTGGTCTACAGGTCGATGGTTAAGCAAACATTCCGTCAACCTTGATGGAACCTTGCCAGACCCGATCAAATGCCGACAAACCGTGAAAAGCGACTGCGATAGTTAATGGTTTGTAAATGTGGCGCGAGGGTGAAGGCAAGTGCGCAGGGGCCGAAATCACCGGATTTGCGGCGTTTGGGCCACGGTGACCCAGGAATGACAAGTCGCGGAATTCGGATAGGTCGCTATGGGGCCGGATGGTCCGGTCCGTCGTTGTTCGGCCGGTTCAGGAAATCGGAACGATCGAGGCCTGCTCGAAAGATCTGACGACCCCGCGCGGCGAGGAATGGCGCCCACCGGCGCGCTGGAACAGTATCCGCCGCTCGACGGACGTCGAACGCATGATGGGAAAACGGGTCATGACCTTTTCCCGCACGGCCCGGTAATCGGACGCCATCAATGCCACCTTGGGCAAGAAGCCCGGAAACGAACGCGGTTCGGCGATGACCTCGGACATGAAGACCCGGCGATAGAACGCCTGGTGCTCGGCACGAACTAGCGCGAGCCCGGTATCGGCGTTGAAATGCTCGCATGCCATGTAGGCCAGCCGCACCGTCAGATAGGGAAGATCAGGGAACCGCCTCGCTTTTTCGGGGAGCGCCGCAAGACGAAGCGGATCGATGAAAACTTCACCTTGATCGAGGCGCGGGTGAAGAACATCGCCGAACAAGTCGGCTGAACCGGAAATCCGACATTCTGACGTCACGACGTTGAGGCGGATAGAACTGCAGAGTTCTCCGTCAACATAGATTCCGAAAATCCAGGCATTGGGCGCATCGTCGTAGTGATCGCTGACGCGCTGAGACTCTGACGGTGCGGTTACTCCGCCATGCAGATAGGCTTTGTACCGCATCAAATAGATGCAATCTTTTTCCTCGGGAGTTTCCATGAGTCGGTAATCGACTCGATCAGACAACCCTGACTCCGGCCCAAAGAGCGAAGTGCGCGGTTCGGCTCCGGCCTTCATCTGTACTCCTAACCTTCCACAACAACTTCCACGAGTGCGAAAGATTAACGGCTCCTTAACAAAATTGCAAAGGCTTAGACACGTTAGGGTTAACCTTGCAGCCCGCAAAAACCCGGAGTAGCCGTCGAGAGCACGAACATATTGGGACTGATTACGCTGACGCGATCGATCGCGAAGAAACAGCGATGAGCTGGTCGTCAGGCATGCGGCGACCGTGCGACGCATTGAGCAACTGCCGGACGCGCACGGCCGGGACCGGCGGGCTGAACAGATAGCCCTGCGCTTCGGTTACCGCCCCGTCGGCGCTGATCAATTCGAGTTGCTCGTTGGTCTCGATGCCCTCGACCACGACCGACATTCCAAGATCGGCTGACAGCCGCGCCACGCCGCGCAGGAGCGTCAGCGGACGGTCGCTATCGATCCCTTCCAGGAAGGAGCGGTCGATCTTCACCTTCTGCAATGGGAAGTTGTGCAGATAGCTAAGGCTCGAATAGCCGGTGCCGAAGTCGTCGAGCGAGATCCGCACGCCGAGCGAATGCAATTGCGACAGCACGTCGTGGGTCAACTGCGTGTTACGCAGCAGCGAGGATTCGGTGATTTCGATTTCGAGCCGGTTCGCCGGCAGGCCAGAGACCTCGAGTGCATAGCGGACTTCGCTGAGCACGTCGCGCTGATGGAACTGCTGCGGCGAGAAGTTGACGGCAACGCTGAC
Source organism: Bradyrhizobium sp. AZCC 1577 (assembly GCF_036924575.1). Taxonomy (NCBI): domain Bacteria; kingdom Pseudomonadati; phylum Pseudomonadota; class Alphaproteobacteria; order Hyphomicrobiales; family Nitrobacteraceae; genus Bradyrhizobium; species Bradyrhizobium sp. AZCC 1577. Next base: position 1,575,741 of record NZ_JAZHRQ010000001.1, on the reverse strand, counting down.
GGCTTCGGGCCATTTCATGCATTCCATGCAGGCCTTGCGCAAAATCCAGCGGCCGAGATCGACGATCAGGCCCATATCCTCGGCGATTGGAATGATATCGGTCGGCGAAACCGTGCCGCGGACTGGATGATTCCAGCGTATCAGAGCCTCGCAGGTCGATATACGGCCCGACTTGAGGTTGACCAGTGGTTGGAAGAACAGCTCGAACTCCTCGTTGGCCAGCGCCTTGCGCAGGTCCAGTTCGAGGATACGGCGGGACTCGACGATTTGCGCCATCTCCTCCCGGAAGAAGCAGAAGGTGCCGCGGCCGTCGGCCTTGGCGCGATAGAGCGCCATGTCGGCATTCTTGAGCAGTGTGTCGGCGCTGACGCCGCGCGAGGTCATGGCAATGCCGACGCTGGCGCCGATCTCGACCAGATGGTTGTCGATCTTGTAGCGCTCGCTCAGGCGATCGACGATGCGCCGCGCGAGACCGGCGGCGTCGTCGGGAGACTGGATGTTCTGCTGGAACACCACGAACTCGTCGCCGCCGAAGCGCGCCACGAAATCCTCGGGCCGCAGCATCTCGCGCAGGCGAGCGGCCACCGCGCACAGCAACTGGTCGCCGCAGGGATGGCCGAGCGTGTCATTGACCTGCTTGAACTGGTCGAGGTCGACGAACAGCAGCGCCGACAATTGTTCGGCGCCCTGCTGGGCTGCCAGAAGATGTCCGATCTCGTCGCGGAAATTGACCCGGTTGGGGAGCTCGGTGAGCTCGTCGTAGCGCGCCAGATGGCTGATCTTGGCTTCGGAGTTGCGCCGCTCCGTAATGTCTTCCAGGAGCACCACCGCGCCGCCGCCGGCCATTGGCTGGAAGGTCCACGATAGCGAACGGTTTCTGGTGATGTCGGGGTCGGCGGTGATGACGTCCTTGGCCTGTGAATTCTCGATTTCGGCGAGGATCATTTGTCCACTCGCCGCCGAGATCGATCCGGCAATCACGCAGGCGGCGATGATGTCGGGCGCGCTCGCACCCTGCTGCACGAGATCTTCGGACAGATCCATCATTTCGCAGAAGCGGTGATTCATCACCGCAAGCTGTCCGTCGCCGCGGAACATGCACAGACCGTGGGGCATGTTGTTCAAGGCCGTATCGAACTGTCCGGCGAGCGCCGCCTCGCGCTCGCGCGCCAAGAGCGCCCGCAAGAATATGCCGTGCAAATTGGCCGACATCTGCATGACAACGATAAGGAATGCCGCGGTGATAACCGACATAGCGACGTAATAGGGCGTGCCACGCAGCGCCAGCGCGATCACGGTTGGACCGAAGGCAAGTACAGCCTGCAACTGGAATGTCCATTGCCGTCCATAGGCCCTGCCTGCGCCTCCCGATAAGACCCCCGTAATGACGGACAAACAGATCATATGGGCGACGGCATCGTCGCTGCTCAGCATGGTGACGGCGCCCCATATGCCGATTGCAGCGGCCTGGATAATCGCCCCGATCTGATATCGTTTTTTCCACCGCTCAGCTTCATCGGCCGTCAGGTTCGCTTTGCACGCTTGGTAGCGTTGCAAATCGAAAGCCCGGATCGCACCAGCCAACAGCAGAAGCCCGACGCACACCCAGATCAGATTTTCGCCGGTCTTCAGCGCCGTCAGGCTCGACGCGACGGCCAGGAAGAAGATGCCGACGTGCACCGGACCTTGAGTTTCGAACAGCGAATCGATCAGCGCCGCCGCAATCTTCGGCGATATCTGTCGCTGATCTGGCTCTCCGCTCTGATTTGCGAGCTGCATAGGGGGTGTACTGGCGTCCTGGTCGGATGCGTAGTTTTACCCTCTGGAGATGAAGTCTTTCTGAGGGAACATCGTTACCGAGACGTTGCCTTCGATGGACAAGCAACAAAATTTGCCTGAAAAATCAGTAGGCTAGGCAATGTTTGCCGATCAATGACAGGCTGTCCGCGCGGCCCGGTTCCATTATGACAGCAGCGGAGACCACGCCGGGTCGGAGGCGAAACCGGGCGTTGGTACGCGCAATTCGTTGCGACCGGAGATATCGACCGTGTACAGCGACGGCCCGCCGCTGCCGCCGGGATCGCGGAAGAACATGACGACCCGGCCATTCGGCGAAAAGGTCGGACCTTCGTTGTGGAAGCCGGAGGTAAGAATGCGTTCGCCCGAGCCGTCGGTCTTCATGATGCCGATGGCGAACGCGCCGCCGCCCTGCTTGGTGAAGGCGATGTAGTCGCCGCGCGGCGACCACACCGGCGTCGAATAGCTACCCTCGCCGAACGAGATGCGCTGCGCCCCACCGCCGGTGGCCGGCATCACGTAGATCTGCGGCTTGCCGCCGCGATCGGATTCGAAACAGATCCGGCTGCCGTCGGGCGAATAGGACGGCGAGGTGTCGATCGCCGGCGTATCGGTCAGACGCGTCGTCGATTTCGAACGCAAATCCATCACGAAGAGATTGGAGTTGCCGCCCTGCTGCAGGCTCATGATGATGCGCTGGCCGTCCGGCGAGAACCGCGGCGAGAACGACATGCCGGGGAAATTGCCGACGATCTCGCGCTGCCCGGTCTCGACGTTGAACAAATAGACGCGCGGATCGCCCTGGCCGAACTCCATGTAGGTGATCTCTTGCGTAGACGGCGAGAAGCGCGGCGTCAGCACCAGGTCGGAGCCCCTGGTGAGATATCGGACATTGGCGCCGTCCTGATCCATCAGTGCCAGCCGCTTGACGCGGCGCTCTTTCGATCCGGTCTCGTCGACGAAGACGACGCGGCTGTCGAAATAGCCCTTCTCGCCGGTCATGCGTTCGTAGATCTGGTCGGAGATGATGTGCGCGATCCGCCGCCAGTATTCCGGCGAGGTGAAGTATTGCTGGCCGGTGAGCTGCTGGTTGGTGTTGATGTCCCAGAGGCGGAATTCCGCTTTCAGGCGGCCATCGCCCTGCCGCGTCATGCGGCCCGTCACCAGCGCCTGCGCGTTGATCTGCTTCCAGCTCTGGAATTGCGGCGCAGTGTCGATGTTGGTGATGCGCTCGATATGAGCAGCCTGATCGATCGGCGCGAACAGCCCGCTGCGCTTGAGATTGTTGGTGATGACCTGCGCCACGCCGACGCCAACCTCGGCATCGCCGGGCGTGCCCGCCACGAAATTCGGGATCGCGATCGGCAGCGGAACGAACTCACCTTCAGGGATGGGGATCCGCTTCGGCGCCTGTGCGAAGGCATTGCGACCGCCGGCGACCGCGCCAAGCGCAGCCATTCCGGTAATGATCTGCCGGCGGTTCAGGCGGAACGGCATTTTTGGCAATCCATCTTTGTCAGTCATCGCTTCGATCTTGCTCATGTGTGATCGCCAACGGGCGAGCGCAATCAGACTTTTTCTTTGAACACCGGCGCGAAGTATTTCCATTCCTCATAAAACGCCGCCGGCAGCTTGTACGGCTGGCATTCGATGATCGCGCGTAACGCGCTCTCCTGATAGACCCGCAGGAACGGCGTCGCCGGAACGCCTTCCGGAACCGGCGCGCCCTCAAGCGTGCCGTCGCGCTTAAGACGGATGGCAAACGCGACTTCAGGCTTCTGCGATTCTATCCCGCCATAGGGCTTCTTCCAGCAGCGCTCGACCTGCCGCTGGAACATCGAACCCCAGGTTGCGGAATTATCCGCAGCTGCGCCCTTGGCCGTGCCGAGGGCCGCGTTCGAATTCAGCGTGTCGCCGGTCGTGGCCTGACGCGACGGATCACGCTTGTCGAGCAGGGCCGCGATCTGGTTCTGATCGAAGTGCCGTTCCACGATTCTCTGCTTCTGCGGCTCCGGCGGCTTGGCGGCCTGCACCGGCTTGGGCGGCGGCTTCTTCTCTTCCTTCTTGAGGGTGTCGCCGATCGGATCGACCTTCGGCGGATCGGGCTTTTTCTCGACCTGCTTCGGCTCTTCCTTCGGCTTCTCGACGACCTTTGGCGGATCGGGTTTCTTCTCGACCGGCTTCTCCTCGACCTTCGGCTGCGGAGGCGCCGCGGTCTCGGTCACGACAGGCGCTTTCTCGGTGACCTTGCCGACGGCGTCATCGACCGGCTTGGCTTCGGCGACCTTCTCGACCAGCGGCTTCGGGTTTTCCTTCTTGCCGGTCTTCATGCCCGCCATCACCTTGGCAAGCTGGTCGGACGAAACGACATCGACAGCCACCCACTCTTCCGGCGGCATTTCGAGCGCTTTGGTCGAGAACGACAGCATCACCCACCCCAGCACGAGGACGTGCAGGGCAACCGACGCCAGAACCGTCTTGTCGACCTTGACCTTCACCTGCGCTTTTCCGCTCCGCCGTCAATCACCGCGCGCCGCTGCATGGCTCAGGAGCCCTGCTCCGGCACGATGACGATATTCGCCTTGAACCCTGCCGTCCGAATATACCCCAATAATTTCATCATATCCGTGTAACAGACGTCCTTGTCCCCCCGCAGGTATACCACCCTCTCGGCCTCCGACCGGGTCTCCTTGATCGCCGTTATCTTGGGCAGGAGCTCATTGGCCGGAATCAGCGTGTCCCCGAGATAAAGCTCGACGTTGGAATTGCAGGCACCGCCGGTGCGCTTGACCGACAGCGTCAGCGGCGGCGCGTTGGCCTGCAGTTGCTTGCCGCCGCCGGCGACGGGCAGATCGATATCGATGGTCGAGGTCATCAACGGCGCCGCCACCATGAAGATGATGAGCAGCACCAGCATCACGTCGACCATCGGCGTGACGTTGATCTCCGCCATCACCGCGGCACGACGCCGGCCGCGACGGCCACCACCGCCTCCGGCCGAACCTGCCATGTTCATCGCCATGATCTTGATCTCACGATGCGCTCGTCATTGGCCGCCCTCACGCCCGCTCGTCGATCTGGCGGGACAGGATGGCTGAAAACTCGTCGGCAAAACCTTCCAGCCGCTGCGCCTGCCGGTTCACCTCGGACGTGAACTTATTGTAGAAAATCGTCGCCGGGATGGCGGCGATAAGACCGATAGCGGTCGCAAACAGCGCCTCCGCGATGCCGGGCGCAACGACCGCGAGCGAGGTGTTTTTCGAGGCCGCGATCGACTGGAAGCTCGACATGATGCCCCAGACGGTTCCGAACAGGCCGACGAACGGGCCGGCGGAGCCGACGGTTGCCAGCACCAGAAGCCGCCGCTCCAGCCGCTCGACCTCGCGGGCGATCGAGACGTTCATCACCTTCTCGATCCGCATCTGCAATCCGGCAAAGGAGCGCGACTGGCTCTCGAACGAGCGCTTCCACTCGCGCATGGCGGCGACGAAGCACGCCGCCATCGATTGCGTCGGTTTCGCCGAAAGCGCGCGATAGAGCTCCTCGATCGACTGTCCCGACCAGAACGCCTGTTCGAAGCGGTCCATCGCGCGCTTGGTGCGCGAATAGAGGAAAATCTTGTCGATCGCGATCGCCCAGACCCAGACCGAGCAGGCGAGCAGGCCCAGCATGACCGACTTCACGACCCAGTGGGCCTGCCAGAATAACGCGATCAGCGACACGTCGGCCGAGACGAGCGGCAGAGCTGACGGAGCCACGTCGGCGGGATTCATGAGTAGTATCCTCTCAACGCAAGTGTCCCTAATTCCTCCGGGAGCAAATGGCCGCCGGTTTCACAGCCGCGCGTCGGGCGCGGCGATTTGCGCCAGCGCGAGAGCCTGTTTCCTGTCGCATGGGGGGCCCGCCGAAAGCCGGGCATTGCTTCCCCTGCCAACATGTCAAAACGAGGGCTGCCAGCGCGTCATTCCGTCCCTAACCAGACGCTAAGCTTAGTTAACTTTCGGTTACCAATAGGGAATTCCACTGCCGGAAGTCCAGTGCGGCCGGGCGGTTACGGGGCTCTGGGGTCCGAGTTCCAGGCCCGGATAGGTCGTGCCGGCCGGTGGCTTCGCTCTTCGAGACGGCCGCTCCGCGGCTCCTTCAGGGCGAGAGAACAAGGAATTTGCCGTCGTCCTGCGAACGCAGGGACCCATACTCCGCGGCCGCTATTATTGGAAAGGACCAGATGACAAAGACCTCGCAAAACCAATTGCCGCCGGTGGTTATGGGTCCCTGCCTTCGCAGGGACGACGGAAGAGCTTTCGGACTCAATTTCAAAGAGGTGACATACCTTCACCTTCTCGCGACGCATTGGCGCCCGAGGTTTGCTCTTTACTTCCCGCCCTCTCATTTGGAGGGCGCAGGGAAGACCGGGTGCTTGCTGCACCCGCGGTCTCGTGTGCAAAGTGCGCCAAAGAACACGCACACGAGCATACAGGTACGGCGGAAGCATCCCGGCCTTCCCTGCGCAATGGCTTTACGGCTTACTTCGTGCTCTGCCGTGAGACGGGCGGAGTTATGCCGATGATTTGCCCGTCATGTTAAGCGGAATATTTTTGATTCTTTCTGATTCCTGGACTTGACACGATTTCTGAAAATCAGAAGTGATTTGCCTACGGCGCATTCGCGCCTTTGTCCACTCTTGCATGCACAGGCCAAGCATGGCTCAGCGGCCTCACGACGTCGTGCCTGCCTGGTTTCGAGCTCGCTTGGAACGCGACCTGCCGCCTAACGTTGTACCGCCCCAGCACTGGCTGGGTACCGAGGTCGCGCCATGAGCGCCCTCAATAGCGCTGAACAGCGAGTGGCGCGGCCCCTCGATCCAGAACGGAGGAGGCTACGCCATGGATGCATTGCGCATTTCCCGCCGGCAATCGATCGCCGGCCTATCCGTCGCAGGACTCGCAGGACTGCTTATTCCACCTGCCTATGCCCAGCAGAAGCGCGAGACCACGGGCGTTGGGATCGGCAAGAAGGGAGCAGCGATCGACGACGAGGACATTTTCACCTTCGCGCTGAACCTCGAATATATGGAAGCCGAGTTCTATCTGCGTGCAACGACCGGCAAGGGCATCAGCGATACCGATGCCGGTATGGATGCCGGCAGGGTGGTGGGCGGCCACGAGGCCCAATTCAAAGAGAAAGCGATCCGCGAGTTCATTGAAGAGACGGCGGAGAACGAACTGGCCCACGTTCGCTTCTATCGCAAGACGCTTGGTCGAAGCGCCATTTCAAGACCAGCGATCGACTTCGACGCCGGCTTCAAGGCTGCTGCTCAGGCAGCCGGATTGCCTGCCGATTTCGATCCCTTTGCCGATGACATGTCGGTCCTGCTCGGCGGCATGCTGTTCGAGGACGTCGGCGTGACTGCCTATACGGGCGCGGCTCCCCTGCTCAAGAAAAAGGAATTCGTGGAGGCTGCGGCGGGGATACTTGCTGTTGAGGCCTACCACATGGGAATGGCGCGCTCCCAGCTCTGCATGATGGGCGAGAAGGCATGGGACGCCGCCAACGCAATCTCGGATGCACGGGATAAGATTGACGGGACACCCGAAAAAGAAGACGAGGGGATCAGGGTCGACGGCAAAGCCAACTTCGTGCCTTCGAACCCCGACGCGATCGCCTTCCATCGCACGCCGCAGGAGGTGCTGCGTATCGTCTATCTGACCGACAAGGCCGGCGTCAGCAAGGGCGGGTTCTATCCCAATGGAATGAACGGAGAGCTCAGGAGCACCTGACGGTTCGCAGGTTGGCAAAGCAACGGGTCGCAACTACGGAAAACCAGGCGTCAGCACCTGCCGTTCGTCATGGCCGGGCAAGCAAGCCCAGCCATGACCGGCAAACGAGATTAGTCGAAACGCGCGTTCGTCGTTTTTCCGTCCGGCCCGGTGAGCTGAACCGCGCCCTTGACGGTTTGCTGAAGTGGCGAACCGGCCTTTCCTGCAAGCGCGCCCGACTCGCCCGGCCGTAGTTCGATCCTTTCCGCCCTGCCGCCAACCTGAAAGATGGCGACGCCTTTGAAGCCGGCGGCATTCATCGGCTTTTCGTCGGCGTCGCTGATGAAGATTTCAATACTATCGCCCTTGGTCACGAGTTCGGCGTGATAAGGTTTTGCTTCAGCAAGGCGCCCGCCATGCGGCCCCTTCGATGAGTGAGCCGCGGCTGGCGAGGCCATCAAGGCAATCAGAAGCGCAAAACGAACGACAACGCTTGTGTGTCTCATGTGAATTCTTCCTTTTCCGCGTTGCGTCAGTAGGAGTGAGCCGGAGCGGTTCGTTTGCCCGTGTCGTCGGCCTGCCGCTGCAACAAACGCGCAAGCGGCTTTTTCCCGAACCACAGGAACAGCACCGGCGTCACGACGGTATCGAGCAGTGTCGCGCTGACGAGGCCCCCGAAGATCGTCACCGCAACGGGATGGAGAATCTCCTTGCCCGATTCATCGGCGCCGATCAGGAGCGGCACCAGCGCCACCCCCGCCGACAGCGCCGTCATCAGGACCGGTGTCATCCGTTCGAGGCTTCCCCGGACGACCAGCTCCTTCCCGAACGCCATGCCGTCGTGCAGCGCCAGATTGATATAGTGGCTGATCTTGAGGATGCCGTTGCGCGCGGCGATGCCGGTGAGCGTGACAAAGCCGACCAGGCTCGCAACCGAGAGCGGCTGATCCGTGATGGCCAACGCGGCAACCGATCCGATCAAGGCGAGCGGAATGCCGCCCATGATGATCAGCGCCAGCACCGCGGACCGATAGCGGCTGTACAGGATCGAGAAGATCAGGGAGAGCGAGATGAGCGCGAGAATGCCGATGGTCCGGCTCGCTTCTTCCTGCGCCTGGAAGGTTCCTTCGAGGCTTGCGGTCACGCCCGGTGGCAGTTTCGCCGCTTGCAGCTCGCCGCGAATTCCCTCGACCAGCTTGGCCATGTCGGCCTTGGCGTCGGAATTTGCGAGGATGACGATGCGCCGCCGTCCGTTTTCCCGCAAAATCTGATTGGGTCCGTCGGTCTCCGTGATATCGGCGATCTGCCGCGCCGGTATCCATCCGGTCGGCGTCTTGATCAGGAGATCGCCGAGCTTTTCCGTGGTTCGCAGACGGTCCGGCAGGCGCATGACAACGTCGAAGCGGCGATAGCCGTCGACGACGCGCGATATCACGCGGCCGCTTGACAGCCGCGACAATTGCTCGACGACCGCGCCCGGCTGAACCCCGTAAAGCGCGGCGCGGGTATAGTTGACGCGGATTTCAAGCTGCGGAATTCGCACCTGCTTTTCGACCTGGAGGTCCTTGATACCGGGCAGACCGCCGATTCGGCTCCGGATTTCCTCTGCCGTACCGCGAAGGGTGTCGAGATCCTCGCCGAACAGTTTCAAGGCGATCTCTGCCCGGACACCGGACAGCAGGTGATCAAGCCGGTGTGAGATCGGCTGTCCGACGTTGGCGGATAGCGGCAGGACAGCGAGGCGCGAACGTAGGTCGGCAACGATGTCCGCCTTCGCACGATCCGAATGCTTCAACGCGACCTCGAGGTCGGAGGAATGCACGCCTTCCGCATGCTCGTCCAGCTCAGCGCGGCCAGTCCTCCGGCCCACGCTGATCACCTCCGGGACGTCCAGCAGCAGCCGTTCGGCGATCGCGCCGACGCGGTTGGATTCTGCCAGCGAAACGCCGGGATTGAAGGCGAGGTTGATGGTGAACGTGCCTTCGTTGAATGCCGGCAGAAAGGCGCGCTTGAGCTGGAATGCGCCCCACCCCGCCGCCGCCACCGCGATCAAGGTCAGCGCCAGCAGAAGCTTCCCGCGGACGAAAGCCGCATTAAGCGCGGCGCGGTTGATGCGCTTGAGCTGTCGCACCAGCCAGCCTTCGCCCTCCGCCATGCGTTTTGCGCCCGGCAGCAGGTAATAGGCCATGACTGGCGTGAGCGTGATCGACACCACAAGGCTTGCGAGAATGGAAATGATGTAGGCTTGGCCGAGCGGGGCGAACAGCCGCCCTTCGACGCCGGAGAGCGCGAACAACGGCACGAACACCAGCACGATGATCGTCGTCGCATAAACGATGCCGGAGCGGACTTCGCTGGAGGCGGCAACGACGACTTCGAACACGCTCCGCGGATTGCCCTGCTCCCTGTTTTCCCGCAGCCGCCGAAAGATGTTTTCGACATCGACCACCGCGTCGTCGACAAGCTCGCCGATGGCAATCGCAAGTCCGCCGAGCGTCATCGTATTGATCGACAGACCAAGAAGCTTGAAAACGATCGCCGTGGTCAGGATCGATACGGGGATGGCCGTGAGCGAGATGGCCGTGGTGCGCCAATTGAGAAGGAATGCGAACAGGATCACCGAAACGACGATGGCCGCCTCAATCAGAACCCGGCCGACATTGTGGAGCGAATTCTCGATGAAGTCCGCCTGGCGAAAGACGACCTCGTCGGCCTTGATGCCGAACGGAAGCGACGGCGCGAGGTCGGAAAGCGCCTGCTCGATCTGACCCGTCAACCGCACGGTATCGATGCCGGGTTGCTTTTCGACCGAGACAATGACGGCGGGCTTGCTCATATATCCGGCATCGCCGCGCTTTATCTTGGGCGCGAAGTCGACATCCGCGACCTGACGCATGTAGACCGGCCTGCCGTCGATGGTGGCCACGACGATGCTTCGCAGATCGTCCAGGCTTGTCGTCCGTCCGATATTCCGGATCAGGTACTCGCGGGTGTTCTGGTCGGTGAAGCCGCCGCCGGTATTGGTTCCGAACTGGGCCAGCGCAAGCTCAAGCTGTTCATAGCTCACGGAAAGCGCTCGCAACGCCGAAGGCTGCGGCGCAATCCGGTATTGCCTGACTTCGCCGCCGATCGGGATCACCTGTGCGACGCCGGGGATGGCGAGCAGGCGCGGACGGATCGTGAAGTCGGCGACCTCGCGCACTTCCATGGGCGATGCCGTCTTCGAGGTCACGGCCACGAGAAGGATCTGCCCCATGATCGAGCTGATCGGGGCGATCTGCGAGGTGACATTGAGGGGAAGCTGGCTTTGAACCCGTGCGAGACGCTCGGCCACGAGCTGCCGGTTGCGGTAGATATCCGTGCCCCAGTCGAACTCGACGTAGACGATCGAAAGCCCGATTCCCGAAACCGAACGAACACGGCTGACGCCGGGAACACCGTTCATCTGGGTTTCGATCGGAAATGTGATGAGCTGCTCGACCTCGGGCGGCGCGTAGCCTTCGGACTCCGTGATGACGGTGACCGTCGGGCGGTTAAGATCAGGAAATACGTCCACGGGGAGTTGTCGGGCGGTGTGGGCGCCGAGAACCACGAGCAGGCCGGCCAAGGCGAGCACGAAAAGCCGGTTGCGGAGCGAGGCGCTGACGAGAAGCGAAAACATCAAGACGCCTCCCTTCAGCGTACGTGTTCAAGGAGCTCGGCTCCTTGCGAGACGATTCGCTTGCCGGCGGCAACGCCCGACATGATCAGCACGTTCTCGCCGTCGAGCGGCTCCGCGCGCACGCTCCTCGGCGCGAACCGCTCGGGCCCGACATGCTCGTAGACGAAGTCCTGGCCGTTCGAGCCGCGGACAAGGCTGTTGCGCGGGACCGCGATTCCTTCTTTCTCTTCCCGCGTCGGGACAAGAACGGTCAGGAACTGCCCCGCCCTCAAGCCGGCGGTATCGCCGACGATGGAAAAATGCACCGGTACCGACTGGCTGCGGTCGGCAAAGCCGGCGCCGCGATATTCAAGGTCGAGGCTCCGGCCCGAATAGGTCGTGGCGCGCGCGCTCGTTGCGCCTTCGATGGTCTCAAAGCTCAATGCTTCGACCCACAGGCGCGACGGATCGACGATGTTGAAGACGATCGAACTCGGCTGCACGATCTGTCCGGCGACCGCAGTGCCTTCCGCGATCACGCCGGCCACCGGAGCGACGAGCGCTTCGGGTTCGCGACGGGCCTTCTCGATCGAGGCGCGGCGGTCGCGCAACCCTTCGAGTTCAAGGCGGGCCTCTTCGAGCTGTGTTCGGGACACGGCCCCGCCCGCCGCGAGCTGCTCGTAGCGCGCCACGCGCCGCTCGACGATCGAGATTTGCTGATCCAGTTCACCCTGCCGCTGGCGCATGTCGGACAGATCGATGGCCTGCAAAGGCGGCGTGACGTAGCCCAGAATATCCCCCTGCTTCACGCGGGTGCCGAGCCGGGGAAAGCCGCCCGTCGACGCCGACAGCCGACCACCGACGGAAGACTGCACGTAACCGCTGGCGGCGGGGTCCGGAATGATACGACCGGGAAGCTCGGCGACCTTGGGATGACGCGCCTTCTCCGTCACCAGCGAGCGCAGGGCAAAGATGCGCTGGACGGACTTCGGAACGAACACCGTGCCATCCGAAAGACGTTGGGCACGTTCCTCCGAATTTGTCTTGATCGCGACCTGTCCCTTTTCCTCCTCGTGACCGTGGCCTTCATGCGCCCTGCCTTGCTCCACGCCGCCGGCGAGCGCCATGCAAGCCAGGGCGACAATGGCCGCGCGGCGGCGGCGCAGGGCAACCGCCGCGACAAGAAGACCCGCAACAAATCCGCCACCGACATGCAGAGCCGTGCGCAGGTCGGCTGACGATCCGGCCTGCGCAACCCGCGATGCAGATGTCTGCGGTGGCGTTTCGATGCTTACCGGCAGGATGTCGGTCAGGTCCCTGGCCGAGATCGAAACGACAAGATCGGTTCGGCCGCCCTTGGCGAGCCAGGGCGCCGCCAGCCGATAGGCGCCATCCGGCTGCTCGCTCGGCGTGGCAGGCCCGGCAGGCGTCTCAACGACCAGGCTGGCGCCGGTGACCGGCTCATTGGTCGCGAAACGGTCCACGTAGATATCGATGGCGTCGCCGCGAGCGACCGCAACCAGCTCAAATTCTGCGGAGGCGGCTTCGCCGCGCGGCGCCGCGCTGACGCTCGCCGGCGGCTCGTCGGCGTGGTCATGGCCTTCATGGGCCGGTGCAGCCGTTGGCGTGGCGCAGGTCGCAACAACGGCAAACGCGATGGCGCGCGAGATGCGCCGAAACTTTCGAAACATGGCAGTCGTCCTCACTCGAGATTCGTGCCGCGAGAAGCGCCACACGCGGGGGCGCTCACGCGGATTCAGCACTCAGAGGGACGTTCTGGGAGGACGCTCGAAAGATTCCGGGGTGCGGCGTACCCCCGCCTGCGACGGCGGAAAACCTAAGCGCGAGATTTTCTGCAGATAAGGAATGAACAGCGATGCACTGGGAAGTCCCGAAGGGCAACACGAGCCGAAGGCCGAGGAGCAGCACCCGCCCATGCAGGGTCTTTCCGGGGACGCTTGATCTCCATCCTGGTCCAGCTTCGCCTCCGCCGCGGCGGAGAGAGTGGCCTGGTGATGGGTGCTTGCCGTCGCAATGGATGCAACACTCGCGTGATGCGCGGCATGATGTTGATGACCAGAATGGGCCTTGGCTGCAGACGGAACGAACGAAAGCACGGCCAAGACGACCGCCATTCCGAGCATTCGCTGCATCATTCCAAGGAACATCATTTGCCGATTATAGGACGAACGCCGCCGCAGTTACAGCGTTTCAAGGTTGCCGTCCATGCAAAACAAACCGCCCACCTGCTTCTCGCAGATGGGCGGTTGTATCCGCCGTCAGGCGTCATGGGGGCATCACGCCCGCGGCTGAATGCGTATTTCGAGCTCAGCCCTGCTGCGGCTGGTCGTTCGGCGGGGTCGGGCGCTGCTTGTGCTGCGCCATGAAGGCGTCGAACTCTTCCTTGTCCTTGGCGTGGCGCAGACGCTCGAGGAAATTCTTGAATTCGACCTGCTCTTCCTCGAGCCGGCGCAGCGTTTCCATGCGGTACTCGTCGAAGGCGCGGTTGCCGCTGGACGGCGGGCCGAAGCCGAAGCCGCCAAAGCCGCGGCGCTCCATGCGGTCGCGCATCCGGTCCATCTTGTACTGCATCCGCTCCATCTTGTTCTGCCAGCGGTCTCCGTGGCTCCAGCAACCCATTTTTCTGCTCCCTAGTGTGAAAAAGAGAAGGGCAAGCCCGATCGGCCACCAGATGATGAAGCCGAGGATAGTCACCACGATCCAGCCGGGGTGCCAGGGGCTCTCAAGCATATGCGGTCGATAGGTCTGTTCCGTCGGACCGCGCCATCGATTGACATCTGCGGTGTAGGCCATTTCCCTCTCCATGACGGCGATCACGCCGTTGTGAATGTAAATAACATTTACATACCTAAACCATCCCGCGTTTTTGTCAAGCGCGCGGCTGGACGCACCTTCGAAAAATTATTTGCGGGTTCCCCAAGGGCCTGAGGGCGCGCCACCTTCCGGCGGCACCGGCGGCGGGCCGGACGGTTTCTGGTCTGACGGCCGGCGGTCGGTCGGGAAGCCGAGGCCGCGCAGATAAATCAGCACTTCCGCTTCCAACAGTTCTTCCGGCGACATCGGCAATTTGCGGCGCGCGGCGTCGCCGCGGCCGAACAGCGAGGCTATGCCGTGCGACATCGACCAGATATGCAGCGCCATCATCATCGCCGGCGGCCGCGGCGTTCCGGGCGGCGTCATCGCCGCCAGCCGCTCGGCGGCAGCGCGGATAATGGCGAATGCGCGCTCGCTCGCAGCCATCAATGTCGGGTTGGAATCGACTGGAATCCCGGATTCGAACATCGCCGAATAGAACGCCGGCTCGTTGCGCGCGAAGGCGAGATAGGCCTTGCCGACCCGCTCGAACGCCGTGACCGTGTCGGGGCGGCCGTCGTCCCAGGCCTGCGTCAGCAGCGCCTCAAACTGCTCGAAGCCGCGCTGCGCGATCGAGGACAGCAATTCGTCGCGGTCGCGAAAATGGCGGTAGGGCGCGGCCGGACTGACGCCGGCCATGCGTGCGGCGTCCGCAAAGGTGAAGCCGGCCGGGCCCTTTTGCGTAATCAGGTCGAGCGCCGCCTGCAGCAATGCCTCTTTCAGATTGCCGTGATGGTAGCCACGCTCGCCGCGGCGGTCCTTTTGCCAGCTCATGTTAAAGGCTTTTACATGAGGTGGCCGTAAAGGTCACTTAATTTGAGGCCGTTAACTGGTGTTCATCAAGATTAACGGCGTACGGGCGGCGCAAATTCCGACGATTCCAGCCGCCCCGGTCTAACCGCCCGGGATCGGAAGGACCGGCATGATCTCCACGCGCTCGCCGGGAAAGATCGTAAAGTGCGGGTGGTTCTCGAACATCTTTGCGGCGTCCTCATGCGAGCCGGCGCGCACCACCGTGAAGGCGCCCATCTCGTTGGCGACGTCGGCAATACCGTTTGAATCGACCTTCTTGGTCTTGCCGAGCGGGCCGCCCATGGCGACGAGCGCCGCCTGGTGCTTTTCGACCCAGGCCTTCCATGCCGCTATTCCCTGCTGCTCCCTGGCGCGCCGCTCAGCCTCCGGCAGCGCATTCCAGGCCGCCATTTTCGCACTGGTCTTGCTGCCGAGGAAGACGGCGAGGAACGTATCGTTGGTGCTCATGAGGTTTCTCCTCCCTTGCGGTTGACGGATTGCGATAGGCCTGTCGACTTGACGGCGCGCGGAGCCCAGTTACTCCAGGTTCACCGCGCCTTGTGCGCATTTCCCTTCTGCAGCTCCTCGAAGCCTTTGGCGGCCTGCTGCACTTCCTCCGAGAAATCACCGATTTCCTGCACCTGGCGGATTTCGATGATCTCGTTTTCGGACGCCGGGCACTTCTTCGCCCACTCGATCGCCTCCTCGCGCGACTTCACGTTGATCATCCAGTAGCCGCCGAGCACTTCCTTGGCCTCCGTGAACGGGCCGTCGGTAACGACGGGCTTGCCGGTGGCGAAGGAGACCCGCGCACCCATCGAGGGCGGATGCAACCCGTCGAGCGCGATCAGCACGCCGGCCTCCTTCAGCGCCTCGTTGTATTTCATCATCGCCTTGACCCGTTCAGGGTCGAGCTGAACGTCCGGCGGCGCGGTCTCATAGCCCAAGGGGATCATCAGCATCATGAATCGCATGGTGGGTGTCCTTGTTCGGGTGTGGTCATTCCGGGATGGTCCGAAGGACCAGACCTCAGATGTGCAATTGCAGATCGGGGAATCCTTGGATTCTCAGGTGCGCAATGGCGCACCATAGTTCGATGGTTCGCATCGCCCGGAATGACGGGAGAATTATTTCTTCGCAGTCTGCGCCCGCAGCCGCTCTTCCTGCTCGCGAAGTTCAGGCGTGAGGGCTTCGCCGAAATCCTCGGTCGAAAACACCTGGCGGATCTCGACCTCGTCTCCATCGCCGAACGGCGCGCGCTTCATCCAGCCGATCGCTTCATCGAGCGATTTGGCGTTGATCAGCCAGAAGCCGGCGACGAGATCACCCGAGTGCGGGAACGGACCGCGGCTGGCACTGCCCTGCCCGCCTGCATACCTGATCCGCGCACCATTCGAGGTCGGATGCAGGCCCTCGCCCGCTTCCATCATGCCCGCCTGGACCAACTCCTCGTTGAATTTGCCCATCGCCGCCAGTTGTTCCGTAGTCGGCATCACGCCTGCTTCCGAATCCTTGTTTGCCTTCACAATCACCATGAATCGCATCGTCATTCTCCGTATTGATCTTCTTGGGCCAGCCACTTGCCGCGTCGGCCTTCGTCAACAAGACGAGCGGGCTTTTACGCCGCCGACATGTCCTGCAAAATTATTTCGGAAGTAATTTGACCAGCCGGCCGGTCAATCGTCGATCGCCTGATAGGCCGAGGTCCAGAAGTCGGTCATTACCCGCGGCGGCTGCGGCGATTCCAGCATTCGCTGGGTCAGGACGATCCCGGTGAGGCCTTCGCTGGGGTCGGAATACCAGGACGTGCCGTAGCCGCCGTACCAGCCGAAACGGCCGGGCGTATGAGCGAGATCGTCACGCCGGGTGAAGACCGAGACGCCAAAACCCCAGCCGCTGTTGTCGCCGAAAAAGAGTTCGGAACCCTGCTTTTGCTCGGAGGTGAGTTGATCGCTCGTCATCAGTTCAACCGACGGACGCGACAGAATGCGTTCGCTGCCGAGCCGGCCACCATTCAGCAGCATCTGGGCAAACGCGTTGAAATCGTCGGCAGTCGACACCAATCCGGCGGCGCCATTCTCGAACACCGGCGGGCTTGCATATTTGCCGGTGGCAGGATCATCGAACACTTTCAATTCGCCGCTCGCTTGATCGCGCGCATAGGCGGTCGTGAGCCGGGCGCGCTTTTCCTCGGGCACGTGGAAGCCGGTGTCTTTCATGCCGAGCGGCGCGAAGATGCGATCGCCCAGGAAATTTGCAAGGCTCATGCCCGCGACGCGCGCGATCAGCACGGAGAGGATTTCGCTGCCGCTGTTGTAGAGCCAGCGCTCGCCGGGCTGATAGATCAGCGGCAGCGTGCCGTAGCGGCGCATCAATTCGTCCGGTGGAAACGAGGGAAACACCGGCCCAGGCGCAAAGCCCGCTTCCGCAATCGCCTTCTGGATCGGATAGCGATCGGGAAATATCGGGATCATGCCAAGGCCGAGCCGGAAGGTCAGGAGATCGCGCAGCGTGATGGCGCGCTTCGCCGGCATCGTATCGTCGATGGCTGCGTCGATCGCACGCAGCACCTTGCGGTCGGCCAATTCCGGCAGAAAGGCATCGACCGGGTCATCGAGCCGCAATTTGCATTCCTCGACCAGGATCATCGCGGCCGCCGCCGTCACCGGCTTTGTCATGGAAGCGATGCGAAAGATGCTGTCGCGCTGCATCGGCGTGCCGCCGATCGCCATGCTTCCCATGGCATCGACATGAATTTCGCCGCGGCGGCTGACCAGCGCCACCAGGCCGGGAACACCGCCGTGCTCGACATGCCCCGAGAGGACCTCATGCAAACGGCCGAGCCGCGATCTCGACAGTCCACCGGCATTTGAATTTGTCGGCATGGCTTATGCTCCTCTCGGAATTGCAACCGGCCTCTCCGCCACGACGATCCGGCCTGCTTCTTGCCGACATGGCAGATGACGCGCCGCGTGATTTCTATGACTGCTGCCTGACGAACTTGCCATCCTGGTAGGCCGCGCCGAAATAGACATCGATGCGCTTTACCTTGTCGCCGTCGAACACGAAGAATTCGGTATTGCGGAAGCTCTTTCCGCCCTTGGCCGTGCAGCGGTAGGTCACAAAGGCTTGATCGCCGTCGACGAGAATCCGCTCCAGCTCGTGCCGTTCGATCCAGTCGCTGTTCTGCCAGCAGCGCGCGAAATAGGTCGCCTTATCGACGTTGTCATCGAACGGACTGGTGAAGCGGAAATCCTCGCTGAAGGCATTCTCGACGAATTGGCGATCGTTGGACAGATAAGCTGCGAAGATCTTGCGGATCGTCTCCGCCTTGTTTGCTTCGGCCATTCAGCGCTCCTTTAGGGCTCTTTGGGCACCATCTGGAAATACGGCTCGGCCTCCTTCAACACACGCGCGACGGAGGGGCGCACTTTCAGCCGTTCGAGATAGGCGCTGAGGTTTTTCTGCGCTTCGCCGAACGGCACCGCCATGTTGCCGTAGAACAATGACGGCACTGCCGCGCAATCGGCGAGGCTGAAATCCTGGCCCATCGCCCAGCCGCCGTTCTCCATCTGCTGCTCGATCATGGCATAGGAAATGTGCAACTGCGCCCGCGCCTCCTCGACGCCGTACGGGTCCCGCTTGCCCTCGGGCCGCAGCCGGTCCGTCACGATCTTCTGCATCGGCAGATGCACATAGAGATCGTAGAAGCGGTCGCGCAGCCGGGTCTGCAAGGCGCGGACGGGATCGTCGGGAATAAGCCGGGCGCGGCCGCGATAGTATGAATCGAGATATTCGACGATGATGCTGGATTCCGGCACGGTCTGATCCCGTGCATCGTCGCGCAGCACCGGGAACTTGCCGATCCCCCACAGCTTCAGCAGCGCGGCGCGCTCGGCCGGATTGCCGAGATCGACGAGATTCGGCCGGAACGGAATGTCGTTCTCGTAGAGCGCGATCAGCGCCTTCCAGCAGAACGAGGCCAGCGGGTGGAAGTGCAGCGTCAGCGACATGGAAAACTCCGGTTTGCCGTTTGCAAGACGATCCGCGTCTGGTGATGCCGACATTTATGGCGCCGGCACGTAGCGCAGGATCACGATGCCGGTCGACAACGGCCGGCTGTCGAGCAGCTTCAGCTTGACCTTTTCGCCCGGCTTGAACAGCGGCGTTCCGCCGCCGAGGATGACAGGGCTTACCGCGATACGGAACTCGTCGATCAGCCCATGCGGGATCAGGCTGCTGGCGAGATCGGCGCTGCCGAACAGAAAAATGTCCTTGGCGCTGTCGCGCTTCAGCCGTGCGACGGTCTCCGGCACATCGGCGCTGAACACCTGGGTGTTGTTCCAATCGGATTTCTTCACCGTGCGCGAGAAGACATATTTCGGCGCGGCATTCATGAAGTCGGCAACCTTGCCTGTCGCGCTCGGCCAGTGGCCCGCCATCAGCTCATAGGTGACGCGGCCGAACAGCAATCCGCCGGCGGCGGTCATCTGCTCGATCGACAATTGCTCCAGCTCCTCGCCCCAGACGTCGGAATGCCAGGAAATGTCGCGGTTCGGGCCTTCAACGAAGCCGTCCAGCGTCATCAGGTTCCACATGATCAAGTTCGCCATTGCGATCTCTCCCTAAACTGATTGCGAATTGCAACTGGTTGCAGGATGACCGAACTGGTGCAATATTGCAAGCAGTTTTTTGAGGGTGCCTTGGTGCCCGCCTTTGGAGACGACCATGACCGATGCCCAGCGCTCCGGCTGCCCGATCAATCTTTCGCTGGAAGTGCTCGGCGACAAATGGAGCCTTTTGATCATCCGCGACATGATGTTCGGCAACCGGCGGCATTTTCGCGAGCTTCTGACCAAATCGGAGGAAGGCATCTCCTCCAACATCCTCGCCGACCGCCTGAAGACCCTGCTTGAGCAGGGCATCATCACCCGCGAGGACGATCCCACGCACAAGCAGAAGGGAATCTATTCGCTGACGGAGCAAGGCATCGAGCTCTTGCCCGTTCTCGCGCAGATGGCGGCCTGGGGTTACAAATATCTACCCGTCACCGAGGAACTCGGCATCCGCGCACGGCTGCTCAGCGAGGGCGGACCGAAAATGTGGGCCGAATTCATGGACGAGTTGCGCGAGAGCCATCTCGGCGCCAAACGGCGCAGGCGTAGCGGTCCTTCGGTCGGTGAGCGACTGCAGGCAGCGTATGAAAGCGTCGTGAACGGAAGATAGCCAAGGGTCCCCGGCCGCATGCTCCTCGGCGCGGGCGTCGCGCGGGGGAACATTCCCTAAGATCAGCATTACGTCGCGATGCTATCCGTCATCTTACGGAGAATATCGTTAACGCATTCTTTTTTCATTTGATCAAACGTGGCTCGGGGGCTCGGCGGCATTAACCAGCAGCCTCGTCATTTACCCATGCAATGAGGCCTACGGTGTTTCAATTTCTCAAGAGCTCCTCGACAGACAAAGCGCTTGCCGACGCTCTCGGCCGCTCGCAGGCCGTTATCGAGTTCGGCATGGACGGCACGATTCTCACCGCCAACAACAATTTCCTCAAGGCCCTCGGCTACTCGCTCGGCGAAATCAAGGGCAAGCATCACAGCATGTTCGTCGATCCGTCGCAGCGCGACAGCCAAGCGTATCGCGACTTCTGGACAGCGCTCAAGCGCGGCGAATACCAGGCCGCCGAATACAGGCGGATCGGCAAGGGCGGTAAGGAAGTCTGGATCCAGGCGACCTACAACCCCGTGCTCGACGGCAGCGGCAAACCCTGCAAGATCGTGAAATTCGCGACCGACATCACTGCCCGCAAGATCAAGAGCATGGAGGATGCCAGCCAGGTCGCCGCGATCAACCGTACGCAGGCGGTCATTGCGTTCGAGATGGACGGCACCGTCATCACCGCCAATGACAACTTCCTGAAAGCGATGGGCTACGCGCTCGCCGAAATCCAGGGCAAGCATCACAGCATGTTCGTCGGTCCGTCGGAGCGCGACAGCGCGGCCTACCGGCAGTTCTGGGCGGGCCTCAACCGCGGCGAAAGCCAACAGGCCGAGTACAAGCGGATCGGCAAGGGCGGGAAGGAAGTCTGGATTCTCGCCTCCTACAACCCCGTGCTCGATGAGAAGGGCAAGCCGTTCCGGGTGGTGAAATTCGCCACCGATATCACCAGCCAGAAACTTTCGACCGCCGATCTCGCCGGCCAGATTGCCGCCATCGGCAAGGCGCAGGCCGTGATCGAGTTCAAGATGGACGGTACCATCATCGGCGCCAACCAGAACTTCCTCCGGACAGTCGGTTACGCGCTGGACGAGATCCGCGGCCGGCACCACAGCATGTTCGTCGAGCAGACGGAGCGCGACAGCGCGGCCTATCGTGAATTCTGGGCGGCGCTCAACCGCGGGGAATATCAGGCGGCCGAATACAAGCGGATCGGCAAGAACGGCAAGGAGGTCTGGATCCAGGCGTCCTACAATCCGATCCTCGACCTCAACGGCAAGCCGTTCAAGGTGGTGAAATACGCCACCGACACCACCGCGCAGGTGCTGGTCCGGATGGGCAACGAGCGCGTGCGCGGCATGATGGAATCGGTGGCGGCAGGCGCCGAGGAACTGAACGCCTCGGTCCGGGAAATCTCCGAAGCCATGACCAAGTCGCGCGAGACGGCGGCGACCGCGGTCGGGCGGGTCGAGGCGGCCGACGCCCAGGCGCAGCGGCTGAACGAAGCGGCGCAGGCGATGAGCGGCATCGTGGAGCTGATCGGCAACATCACCGGCCAGATCAACCTCTTGGCGCTCAATGCGACGATCGAATCGGCGCGCGCCGGCGAGGCCGGACGCGGCTTTGCCGTGGTGGCTTCCGAGGTCAAGAACCTCGCCACCCAGGCCAAGCAGGCGACCGACAAGATCGGCCAGGAGATCAGCAATCTCAACGGCATCTCCGGCGACGTCGTCGGCGCGCTCGACAGCATCAAGAGTGCGATCCAGGGCGTCAGCGAATATGTCACCGCCACCGCGGCCGCAGTCGAGGAGCAGAGCACGGTGACCGGCGAGATGTCGGCCAACATGCAGCGCGCCGCCGCGGAAGCGAAGGCGATCGCGCAGCGCGCGGGCGGCTAGATACCATCATCGAATGCGTCAGGTACGGGACAGCCGCCCGTACCGGATTGCTATGCCGGGCTCAGCCGGCAGCGCTGAAGTCTGCATCACTGTCGCCGGGACATGCGACGGGGGCTGGGTTATAGGAGCGGGAAATCTTCTCTCTCGCAAACGGACCCGCCCATGCCCCCCTCCCCGCAAAAAGTTGCTCTCGTCACCGGCGCCGCGCGCGGCATCGGGCTTGCGACGGCGAAACGCTTTCTCGCCGAGGGCTGGCAGGTAGCGCTGCTCGACATCGAAGGCGAATTGCTGCGCGGCGCGGTCGAAGGCCTCGCCGACCCCGACAATACGCTGGCGCTGCATTGCGACGTCTCCGACGGCAAGGCGGTGGCGAACGCCGTGGCGGCGGTGAGCGAGCGTTTCGGCCGGCTCGACGCGCTGGTCAACAATGCCGGGATCGCGGTGTTCGCGCCGCTGCTCGACACCTCGGATGACGACTGGAACCGCATCCTGCAGGTCAACCTCACCGGCCCATTCCTGTGCACCAAGGCGGCGGCGTCCTTGATGCGCGAACATGGCGGCGGCGCGATCGTCAACGTCACGTCAATCTCGGCAGTGCGCGCCTCCACGCTGCGCTCGGCCTACGGCACCAGCAAGGCGGGGCTCGCGCATCTGACAAAGCAGCTAGCCGTAGAACTCGCTTCACTCGGCATTCGCGTCAACGCCGTAGCGCCCGGCCCGGTCGAGACCGCGATGGCAAAGCAGGTCCACACGCCGGAAATCCGCGCCGACTATCACGACGCCATTCCGCTCAACCGGTATGGCCTCGAAGAGGAACTGGCGGAAGCGATCTTTTTCTTGTGCAGCGATCGCGCGAGCTACATCACCGGGCAGATCCTCGCAGTCGATGGCGGTTTTGATGCCGCCGGCATCGGTCTGCCGACGCTGCGGGGCCAGCGGCGGAACGGGTAGTTCCTCGGTGGCTGTGTTGCTTGGAGTGCGGATCAGAGCCCAGTACGAATGACCTTGGCTGGCGGCCCGTCATTGCTGGATCGAGGAGGCAGATCATTGTTCAGCGCGCCGCGATGCAGCAACACCGTCCTTTCCAGTGGAACATCCGCTCGCATACTCGGCGTTCCCAGTGCGAACGCCGTCACGAGCAATAAAATGCCCGCACAGATAATGCTGAGAAAGAAATGATCCATGCGGTCCACAACGAAGGGCTGCACAGTTCGTTCCGCTGGGCTGCGCGGCAATTTCGATAAGCAGCGCTGCGCTTCTCGGCGACCGTAAGCCCGGTTCCGCGTGGCTCGTGAAGCTACGGTGGACACCGCCGCCTTGTTACCATGGATCCTGCTGGCGCGCGCCGCACTCACCTGCCACGCCGGGGTTGGCAACCTTACCGGGCCCGGGGGTCTCCGACGCGGACGCTTGACCAAACCTTGCCACATGTCCCAGCGTAACTGGGCCGGGGGCAGTGCTGACGGAGGAGCTGCACATGGGAATGGCGGTCATCAAGCTCATCGTTGTCGCCGCCGCGCTGTTGGCGGCAATCATGCCGGTGCGGGCCGAGATTCGCATTCTCGCCAGTCCCGGCGGACAGGTCGGGCCGTTTCTCGAACTGTTCGATCGCGTGCGCGAGACCGGGGAGCGGGTGGTGATCGACGGGCCATGCCTGTCCGCCTGCACGCTGGTGCTGATGACGGTGCCGGCCGAGCGCATCTGCGTGACGCGCCGGGCAGTCCTCGGATTCCACGCCGCGCGCTCGATCGACGGCCGCGGCCGGATCTATGCCGAGCCGGAAGCCTCGCGCGCGGTGCAGGCAGCCTATCCCGACCAGGTGCGGGATTGGATCAGCCGGCACGGTGGATTGACGTCGCGGATGTTGCTGCTGCGCGGGCGTGACCTGGCGGCGATCTATCCAAGGTGCAGATAGGATTCGTCGCTGTGTAGGGTGGGCTAAGGCGCACTTCGCGCCGTGCCCACCATCTTCCTTGTGGCGCGAATGGTGGGCACGCGGAGCCTGTCATCACTCCGCGAGCGCCCTTGCGCTCGTCGCTGGGCGCGCGTTCGCGCGACCCGTTGGCTTTGCCCACCCTACGGCTACGAATTTGCGCTCACATATCTTCCTTGGGGCAGTTCACCATCCAGGGAATGCCGAACTTGTCGACACACATGCCGAAGCCGTTGGAGAAGAAGGTCTTGCCGAACGGCATCCTGATCGTGCCGCCCTCGGCGAGCGCATTGAAGCGGCGTTCGGCGTCGGCGGGATCTTCGACCGCCAGCGCAACCGACATGCCCTGCGGCTGATGGTAATCGCCGGGCGTCGCGTCGGAGGCCATCAGCACTTCGCCGTCGATGGTGATGCGGGCATGCATGATCTTGGTTTTCCAGTCCGCCGGGACCGGCATGTCGGCGGGCCCCTCGCCATACGGCATCTTCGCTTCGATCCGAGCGCCCAACACCTTCTGATAATAGTTCAGCGCTTCCTCGCAATTGCCGTTGTAAAACAGATAGGGATTGACCTGCATCGGTGGCTCCTTTGGTTGTCGATCAGTCGCGTCCGCGGCGTTCCCCGGATGAAGTGCAGCGCGTTGGCGATGCGCTGCTGTTCCGGGGTCCATCAATTGGGTCCCGGCTCTGCAGCGCACCACTTCGCGGTGCGCCGCGTCCGGGACACGAGCGCGGCAACACTCATTTTTCGGTGAGCGTCTTCAGATTGGCGAGACCAGCTTCGAAATCCCTGCCGATCATGCGATCCAGGTTCATGAACACCTGGATCAGCCTCGACATGAAGTTCGCCGGACCATGCATCAGCCATGTGACATGGGTGCCATCGCCCTGCGGCAGCATTGTGAACTCGGCGGTGTTGTGGCCTTCGAACGGCTTGAAGAAATCGAGCTTGATGACGATTTTCTGCGGCGCCGCGGCCTCGAGAATTTCCATGCGGCCGGAACCGACATTCTTGTCGCCGTCCCAGGCATAGACGGCACCCTTGCCGCGCTTCGCACCGCTATAGGTGCGCTTCATCGCCGGGTCCTTCTGCTCGTAGGGCGACCAGCTCCGCCACTGCTGAAAGTCGGAGATCAGCGGAAATATCCTTTCCGCCGGCGCCTTGATGCTGATCGCGCGCTGTACCCGTAACGTATTCGGCTTGGTCGCGGCGAGAATGAGCACGATGGCGACGGCAATCGCCAATATGGCGGCGATAACGGTAATGACTTCCAGCATGTCGAGCTCCGTGAACAATCGGTTGAAGCTAATCAGCGGCGAAGGGGGATCAAGCTGCGCAGGTTCTTGTCGCGCAGCCACAGCCCGCCCCACAGCATCAGGCCGAGATAGAGCCCGAACAGCGTGTGCGTAAGCAGGGGGCTATCGATCCGCACATGCGAAGCGATCGCGCCGCCGAGATAGCCGGTGAGCAGGATGGCCCCTAGGATCGAGGTCGGCGGAATGGCGTAGAGCACGGTGCAGACGATGGTGATGGCGCCGAGGCCGCGCATCAGCGCGTCGCTCGAACCGTAACCCATTCGGTCCATGGTTTCGGTGACGACCGGCCACGGCACCAGCTTGATGGCGCCGTCGATCAGAAGGAACAGGATGACGAGGCCGGAGAGGATGCGGCCCGTCCAGCGTGCCGGGTTTGAGACAGGCGCGGTCTCGGCGATGACGGTCATGATCGGTCCCCGTTGTCTTGAATGGCTGCTCGGATTCAAGACGAACGGGGGTAGCGGAAACCGACAGGCTGAGCGAAATTTTTCGACAAGGACGCCGTAATGCCCCGGGCTAGTCCCGGCATGATCATTGCTCGCGGTGTGCATCACCCTCCCCTGGAAGGGTAGGGTCGGTTCGCATGTAGCGCAGCGAAATGCGAAACGGGGTGGGGTGATCTCTCAACTCGGGCTCTGTTGGATGCGGAGAGACCGTCACCCCACCTCGGTTCGCATTTCATGCGAACCGATCCTCCCCCTCCAGGGGAGGATAAGAGGAAGAGCTTACTTCCCGGCCTTCTTGCCGCGGGGCTGGCTGTCGCGCTGCAGGCGGTCGAGGTGCATGCGGATGTGGGCGGCTTCGGCCGAGGTGTTGGCGAGCGCGATGGCGCGGTCGAAGGCCACGCGGGCCTCGTCGTTGCGGCCGAGCTGCATCAGGAAGGCGCCGCGCACGCCGAAGAAATGAAAATAGTTCGACAGTCGCGCCGCCAAGGGCTCGATCATGTCGAGCGCGGCTTCCGGCCCTTTCACCTTGGACACCGCGACCGCGCGGTTCAAGGTCACCACCGGCGACGGCTGCATGATCTCCAGCGCGCCATAGAGCAGGTCGATCTGGGTCCAGTCGGTATCCTCGGGCTTCTCGGCGCGGGCATGCAGGGCGGCGATCGCGGCCTGGACCTGATAGGGGCCACTGCGGCGATGGCGCATCGCCTTGTCGATCAGCGCCAGCCCCTCGGCGATCAGAGCCTTGTTCCATTTCGAACGGTCCTGGTCGTCGAGCAGGATCACGGCGCCATCGGCATCGAACCGCGCATCTGCCCGCGCATGCTGCAGCAGCAACAGCGCGGTCAACCCCATGATCTCGGGCTCGCTCTGGAACAGCCGCAGCAGCAGCCGCGCCAGGCGAATGGCCTCCTCGCACAAAGGTGCGCGAATCTCGGCGGTGTCGCCAGAGGCCGAGTAGCCCTCGTTGAAAATCAGGTAGATCATGGCGGCGACGGAGGCGAGGCGCTCGGAGCGCTCCGCTGCGCCCGGCGTTTCGAACGGCACGTTGGCATCGGCGACGCGCGCCTTCGCCCGCGTGATGCGCTGCTCCATCGCGGCTTCCGAGACCAGGAAGGCGCGCGCGATCTGCTTCACCGTGAGACCCGAGACGATGCGCAGCGCGAGCGCGATCTGCTGCGTCGCCGGCAGGTCCGGATGGCAGCAGATGAACAACAGCCGCAGGATGTCGTCGCGGTAATGCGAGCCGTCGAGCCGCTCGGCAAGCTCCTCCTCGGCGTCGTCGAGGTCGGAGATCGCCTCATCCTCGGGCAGCGCCGTCTGCTTCTTGCCGCGCCTGATGTCGTCGATCGCGACATTGCGCCCGACCATGATCAGCCACGCCGCCGGATCGCGCGGCGGGCCGTTTTGCGGCCAGCTCTTCAGCGCGCGCAGGCAGGCGTTCTGAAAAGCTTCCTCGGCGGTATCGAGGTTACGGAAATAGCGCAGCAGCGCGCCGACCGCCTGGGGGCGAGCCGAAGTCAGTGCGGCATCGATCCAGGCAGTATCGGTCATGGCTGCACGCTCCCCGCCGTGAAGTGGCCGACGGGACGGATCTCGTAGGCGCCGCCGGGATTGGCCGCGCCGAGATCGCGGGCGACGCCGAGCGCCTCGTCGAGGTCCTTGCAGTCGACGAGATAGAAGCCGAGCAACTGTTCCTTGGTTTCGGCATAGGGGCCGTCCAGCACCAGCGGCGGATCGTCCTTGCGCAGCGTGGTCGCCGCCGTGGTCGGCAACAGACGCGCGACCGGGCCGAGCCGGCCCTGTTTGGTCAATTTGTCCTGCACAACGGACAATTTCTTCATGACCGCGGCGTCCTGTTCCTTGGTCCAGGAACCGACGGTGTCTTCATCGTGATAGCAAAGAATGGCGTACAGCATGAGGCTCAAGCATCTCCGTTGTCTTGATGACGAACGATTATGCCCGGAGCCGACAGGCGCGTCGAAGAAATTTTGAAAATGCCCTGCCTGCCGTCAGGGACCTACAATCGGCGGCGGTGGTGGATTGAAATGCCTGTAGGCATGAATGGCCGCCTTGGAACAAAGGCTGCACACACCGAGAATGAGAACGATGCACCTGAGCGTTTTCATCCGACGGCCCCGACTCTGATTGACCATGCAAGGTCTCCCTTGTCGGATGAAAGGAGGCTAGAGAAACACCTCGGTCCGCGATGTGAGGCGGGTCACGCCGGGTTGGCGACGCGAAAGGAATGGCAATGACGAAGGGTGCGCTTGCGCTGCTGGTGCATGGCGGGACCGAAAACTGGTCGCCGCAGCGCTGGAAGAGCCGGTTCGACGAGGTTTGCGCTGGGCGGTCCGTGCTACTGTTGCCGGATGCGTCGTTCGATCCAGCGGAGGTGCATTACGCGGCGGTGTGGAAGCCGCATCCGGGCGAGCTTGCCGCCTTCCCCAACCTGCGTGTCATCTTCAATCTCGGCGCGGGCGTCGATGCGCTGATGGCCGATCGCTCATTGCCTGACGTGCCGCTGGTGCGCGTCGCGGTCGGCGACCTCACCGCGCGGATGACCGAATATGTCGTGCTGCATGTCCTGATGCACCACCGGCAGGAGCCGTACTTGCGGGAATCGCAGCGCGAAAAGCGTTGGGCGCCGAAATCGCAATGGGCGGCGGGCGCAATTACGGTCGGTATCATGGGGCTGGGTACGCTCGGCACTGACGCCGCCGACGTGCTGCGGCGGCTGGGCTTTCGTGTCGCAGGCTGGAGCCGCAGCCCGCGAACGATCGAGGGCATCGAATGCTTTCACGGCGAAGCGCAGCTCGAGGCATTCCTGCGGCGCACCGACATTCTGGTATGCCTCCTGCCGCTGACGCCGGAGACGCGGCACATTCTCAATCGCGGGCTGTTTGAGAAACTGAATCGCACGAGCCCGCTCGGCGCGCCGGTCGTGATCAACGCCGGCCGCGGCGGCCTGCAGAACGAGGCCGACATTTTGCAATGCCTCGATGACGGCACGCTCGGCGGCGGCTCGCTCGACGTCTATGCCACCGAGCCGCTGCCCGCCGACAGCCGGTTCTGGACCCATCCAAAGGTGGTGCTGACCCCGCACAATGCCGCCGACACCGATCCCGACGAGATATCGAAATATGTCGCGCAGCAGATCGCGCGGTTTGAGGAAGGCGGCGCGCTGGAGAATGTGGTGGATCGAAAGCGGGGGTATTGACGATGTCGTCGTCCCTGCGAACGCAGGGACCCATACGCCGCGGCCCGCGGAAATGGCACAAGGCGAGACGGCTTTGCTTCAACGACGAAGCGCAGTGGTTATGGGCCCCTGCGTCCGCAGGGGCGACGGATAGAGTGTCGGCCGATCTCAAACAATCAGGTCGCTAAGATCGCGCCACTCAAAAGTCCCTGCGTTCGCAGGGACGACGGAGAGAGTTATTTCGCCGCCCCGACCATCACGTCGATCGCACCGTTGACGATCGCCTCCAGTTCCTTGCGCGGCACCTGAGCGCGGGCGCGGATGGCGATGGTGTGAATGGTGGCGGAGGCAAGTCGCGCCAGCACGGTCGCGTCGGCGCTCGCCGGTAGCTCGCCCTTTTCCTGGGCGAGCCGGAAACACGTCGCAAAAGCCTTGTCGAGCTCGGCAAAACCTTCCAGCACCATCGCGCGGATATCGGGGTCATGCACCGCCTCGGAGGCTGCGGTCATCACCGTGAAGCAGCCGCGCGGACCGGAATCGCCGGACAGATAGATGTCGAGCGCCACCGCGTAGATGCGTTCGAGGCGTTTTCGGATCGGCAGTTCGTTCCGGAAGATGTCCCCCATCGCGACCCGCGCGTCGTCGCGATAGCGCCGGTAGCTCTTGATGAAGAGTTCGCGCTTGTCGCCGAACGCGCCATAGAGGCTCGGCCGGTTCATGCCGGTGGCGGCGGAGAGATCGTCGAGCGAAGTGGCCGCAAAACCGTCCCTCCGAAACAGGTCGAGCGCCTTGCCGAGCGCCACGCCCGGCTCATAGGCGCGCGGGCGGCCCCGCCGCTTGGGCGGGATTGGGGCATCGATCCGGGGGACCGGAGGCTTCTTCCTTTTTTGTACCATTTCGCAAAGAATTCCTTGACCGGCTCTATATTATGCGGAACAGTATAAAAATCAATCCTGCCCGCCTTGAACGCCGGCCGATTGATCAAACCGCCAAGGAGGCAAACATGGACCTGTATTTCTCGCCGCTCGCCTGCTCGCTGGCGACCCGGATCGCGCTGTATGAAGCTGGCGTCGATGCCAATTATCTCGAAGTCGATCCCAAGACCAAGGTGGTGCAGAAGGACGGCTCGGATTTCCGCACCGTCAACCCGCTCGGGCTGGTGCCGACGCTGCGCACCGACGACGGGACCGTGCTGACGGAGAACGCGGCGATCCTGCAATATGTCGCCGACCGCTTTCCGGGCGCTGGCATCTCGGCCAACTCCGCTGAGGAGCGCAGCCGCCTGCATCAATGGCTGTGCTTCATCGGCACCGAACTGCACAAGGCGCTGTTCGTGCCGCTGCTCGACAAAACGGCGCCGCAGGACGCAAAGACTTATGCACTGAACAAGAATATGTCGCGGCTCGACTATCTCGAGAACTACCTGAAGGGCCGCGAATTCCTGCTCGATCACTTCAGCGTCGCGGATGCCTATCTCGTCACCATCATCAACTGGACGATGGCGACGCCGCCGATCGAACTGGCGAAGTGGCCGGCGGTGAAGGCCTATCACGAGCGGCTGCGCGCCCGCCCGAGCATTGCAAAGGCGGTCGCCGAGGAGTTCGAACTCTACAAGGCCGAACTCGCGCGACATAAGGCGGCGGCGTAAGGCGCCGTCGTGTCCCGGACGCGGTGCAGCACCCCTTGGTGATGCACCGCAGAGCCGGGACCTATTTCACGGCATGCAGTGGACCCCGGAACAGCAGCGCACCGCAGGAGTCGCGCGAAGCGCGATCCCGAGCGCGCTGCGCAGCATCCGGGGAACGCAGACGATAAGCCGTCACGCCGGCGGCGCCAGCAGCCGCTTCGTCAGATCGCTCAACGCGCGACGAAAAACTTTGGCGTCGGTGCGCGCCCGCGCCAGCACGAGCGCGCCCTGAATGGTGAGCAACGCATCCTCGGCGCGCCGCTGCGCCTGGCTGTTCGTGAGCCCGGATCGCCGCAAAAGCTGCGCCAGCGCCGTTTGCCAGCGCGCGAAATAGCCATCGACCGCTTCGGCAAAACTGTCGCGCGCCGAGCCGAGCGCCACCATGCCGACCAGGCAGACGCGATCGCCCGAGTGGAAATATTGATCGACTCCAGCGATCATCGCAGCGATGGCGCGCACGGGATCGTCGGCGGTGCGCAAGGGGGCGAAGATATGAAGTTCGAACCAGCCATCGATCTCGGCCAGCACCTCGGCGGCCATCTGCTCCTTGCCGCCGGGGAACAGATGATAGAGGCTGCCCTTGCCGAGCCCGGTAGCCTCCGTGATCAGCGTCAGCGAGGCGCCCTCGTAGCCATGCGCGCGAAACACCTCGCCGAGCGCGCGCAGTACCTCTCCACGTTCGACACCTCTTTTCAGCATCTGATCATAGCGGGTTCTCGCTCAGTCCCGCGACATCCGCCGGGCGCGGACCCGGGGCCGGCCAATGGAAGCGACGCTCGCTTTCCTTGATGGCGATATCGTTGATGCTGGCCTCGCGCCGCCGCATCAGGCCGTGTTCGTCGAACTCCCACTGCTCGTTGCCGTAGGAGCGATGCCACTGCCCGGCATCGTCGTGCCACTCATACTGGAAGCGCACGGCAATGCGGTTCTGATCGAACGCCCAGAGATCCTTGATCAGGCGGTAGTCATGCTCCTTCGCCCATTTGCGGGTGAGGAATTCGACGATCGCCTCGCGGCCCTGGAAGAATTCGGCGCGGTTACGCCAGCGGCTGTCCTCGGTATAGGCCAGCGATACCCGGACCGGATCGCGCGAATTCCAGGCGTCCTCG
Organism: Bradyrhizobium sp. AZCC 1577; assembly: GCF_036924575.1. Taxonomy (NCBI): domain Bacteria; kingdom Pseudomonadati; phylum Pseudomonadota; class Alphaproteobacteria; order Hyphomicrobiales; family Nitrobacteraceae; genus Bradyrhizobium; species Bradyrhizobium sp. AZCC 1577. The sequence goes on along the minus strand of NZ_JAZHRQ010000001.1, from coordinate 1,544,080 downwards.
GCCATGCGCGCCTTCTGGGCTGCGGTTTCGCGGGTGAAGGGCGGCAGCGGCGGACGCGACATGAGGTTTTCTCCGGATTGCTAACCCCGAGACATTGTACCGATCGGTACAGAGAGTCAATATCCATAGCGTTTTCGAGCGAAGTGGATGCCGGTTCGCGTAAAGAAAACGCGTCAAAACTAAGGTTTACTCCGGCGCCAGATCGGCCTTCATCAACAACCGCAGCGATTTCGGGATCGGCTTCGCCCGTCCCTCGCTGATGAAGGCAACGCGCACCGCGGCCTTGATGAGGACATCCTCACCTCGCCGCACCTCCTGTGCCAGCGTGATGGAAGCGCCCTTCACAGCAACTGGCCATGTCACCACGTCGAGGACGTCATCCATCCGCGCCGGCCGCAGGAAGTCGAGCTGCATCGAGCGCACCACGAACGCAAAGCCCGGTGTCTCCTCCTGCGCCTGCTCGAACAGCGCATGCTGCGAGGCGCCCATCAGCCGCAGATGGTTGGTGCGGCCGCGCTCCATGAAACGCAGGTAATTGGCGTGGTAGACGATGCCGGAAAAATCAGTGTCCTCGTAATAGACACGGACCTGCATGTGATGGCGGCCGTCGCGGATCTCGCCGTCGAGGGAGGGAATCATTTCAAATGATTTACTTGCTCGCGAGCCAGCCTGAGAAACTCTTTCAGATCCCAAGGCACAACACGCCCCGCCTCCACGTCAGCCATACCCTCTTCGATAAGGCTCTTGAGCACAGCGAACTTCCTAGCTTGTTCAGCGGATGAATCCATAAGGTCTAAAGTAACAGCTTTGGTACCGAATGCACAGACGGCGCAACTGTTACGTTGAGCAGCAAAACTACGCCACCGCCGGCCGCCCCGCCCCCAGCGTCACCAGCACGATTTCCGGGGGCACCCCTAGGCGGAACGGCATGATGCTGCAGCCGAGTCCGCCGGAGACGACGACGTCGCAGTTCATCTTGATGTGGCCGTAGGCGAGCTGCTGGCCGGACGGCGAGATCGGCGACCAGCCCAGCATTCGCACCTGGCCGCCATGGGTGTGTCCGGAGAGCTGCAGCGCAACGCGCGAGGGCACGCGCCGCGCGACGTCAGGCTCATGCGCCATCAGAACCACGGGCGCGTCGTCGGTGATCTTCGCCAGCGTCGCGCCGAGATCGTCGACGCCGATCCGCTTGAGCGGCCTGAAGCGGCGCGCCGGCACATAGGCGAGCTGGTCACCGAGACCGGCGAGCCAGAACGAGTGACCATTCTTGCTGAGCTTCTTCGCGTCGTTTTCGTACACCGGGATACCGACCGCTTCCAGCGCACGGCCCGCGCTCGGCAGCCCCTGCCCGTTGCGCTGCACTTCCTTGTCTTCCCACCAATCGTGATTGCCGAGCACCGCATGCACGCCGAGCGGCGCCTTCAAGCCGGCCAATGCTCCCGCCCATTCGGCGTCGGGAATGAAGCGCGTCACCTTGCGATGTCCGGCCACGTAGTCGCCGAGCATGACAACGATGTCAGGCTTGAGCGCATTGGTGCGTTCGACGATCTCACCGATATGATCGAGCGACATCCAGGGATCGCAGGCGTGGAGGTCGGCGATGGCGGCGATCCTGAGCTCGAGACCTTCAGGCCATTGCGGCGGCGAGATATTGTACTGCTCGACCCGAAGCCGGACGACCGGCGCGCTGAAACCGTAGGCGGTGGTCGAGGCGCCCAGCGCGCCCAGGCCACCCATGGACTTCAAGAAATAACGGCGTGTTAACATGTGATCCAATCGTGATGCAGCGCCAACATGGTGGCGGATTGAGCCTGAATTGGGGTACGTTTGTGCAGAACGTCAGCAGACCTCCAGCAGCTTCTCACCAGCGGTTCTGCCCCACAAGAGCGTCCAGGCGCGTCTTCAGCTCATCCGGCGCGCCGGCTATTTTGCCCTTAGTGCACCGCCGGAAGGATTGAGTTCGAACGCTCAGTCGTCGCTATCGCCATTGCCGAACAGGCCGAACTGGGCGGGATCGCGTGCGGGCTCTGCAAGCCCCAGATGGCGGAAGGCGTGCGAGGTCAGGAGCCTGCCGCGCGGGGTGCGCTGCAAATAGCCGCACTGGATCAGGAACGGCTCGATGATGTCCTCGATCGCATCGCGTGGTTCGGACAACGCGGCCGCCATGGTCTCGACGCCGACCGGGCCGCCGCCGTAGTTCAGCGCAATGGTCGTGAGATAGCGCCGGTCCATGGCGTCCAGGCCCGCCGCATCGACTTCCAGCGCGCTCAGCGCGTGGTCGGCGATGGCGCGGTCGACCGAGCTGGCGTCGGCTGCGGATGCAAAATCGCGTACGCGGCGCAGCAGGCGGCCGGCGATACGCGGCGTGCCGCGGGCGCGGCGCGCGATCTCGTTGGCGCCGTCAGGCGTCATGCCGATGTTGAGCACGCGGGCGCCGCGGCTGACGATCTTCTCCAGCTCTTCCTCGGTGTAGAAGTTCAGCCGGATCGGAATGCCGAAACGGTCGCGCAGCGGATTGGTCAACAGCCCTGCGCGCGTCGTGGCGCCGACAAGGGTGAACTTTGCGAGATCGATCTTGACCGAACGCGCCGCCGGCCCCTCGCCGATGATGAGGTCGAGCTGAAAATCCTCCATCGCAGGGTACAGCACTTCCTCGACCGCCGGGCTGAGGCGATGGATTTCGTCGATGAAGAGCACGTCGCGCTCTTCGAGGTTGGTGAGCAGTGCTGCAAGATCGCCGGCCTTGGCGATGACGGGACCGGAAGTGGCGCGAAAGCCGACGCCGAGTTCGCGCGCGACGATCTGCGCCAGCGTGGTCTTGCCGAGGCCGGGAGGCCCCACGAACAGCACGTGGTCCAGCGCCTCGCCGCGCTTGCGCGCGGCCTCGATGAAGATCGAGAGATTCTTGCGCGCCTGCGCCTGGCCGACGAACTCCGACAGCAATTGCGGACGCAGCGCGGTGTCGCCGACATCGTCGGAACGGCGCTCGGGGGTGACGATGCGGGAGGGGGTGTTCACCCGTTGCCCCTCCGGTACTTGTTGGGCAAAAGCTCGCCGATGGTGACGACCTTCGGCTCGCGGCCATTGTCGGGAACGATGACCCGCGCCTTTGCATCGTAATCGTGGATCAGCTCGCGACAGATGCCGCAGGGCGATACCACGGCGATACTGCCGGGCTCGTCCGGCTTGGGATGGCGCACGGCAACGATGGTCTCGATGCCGCGATCGCCGGTTTCGGTGATGGCGCGCCCAATGGCGATCGCCTCCGCGCAGACGGCGATCCGGCCGATATAGGCATCGATATTCACACCGGTGACGATGCGGCCGTCGCGGGTGCGCATCGCAGCGCCGACCTCCTGCCACTTATTGCGATAACGCGGCCTGATCGCGTCAATAGCGGCGGCAATTAGTTCCTGGTCTTTCTCGCTCAACATGGCAGCAACGCATTCCTTCGACAGTCAGTGGCGAACATAGTCTATTTCGCCAACTCCTTCAGGCCCAGCCGGATCAGTTGCGCCGTCTCGGCATTCTCGCCCGCGCTGCGCGAGGCGGCGGCGATGGCGGCGGCGGCCTGCGGCTGGCCGTAGCCGAGATTGACCAGCGCCGAGATCGCGTCGGTGACCGGGCGCGGCGCGCGGTGGCTGTCGATGGCGCCGGCTAGATGCACCACGGCGGGGTCGACATTGGCGAACGCCGGCGCCTTGTCCTTCAATTCAGAAACGATGCGCTCGGCGACCTTTGGCCCGACGCCGGGCGTGCGCGATACTGCGGCCTTGTCGCGCAGCGCGATGGCGTTGGCGAGTTCAGCAGGCGGCAGCGTGGAGAGCACCGCCAGCGCGACTTTGGCGCCGACGCCCTGCACGGTCTGCAGCAGGCGAAACCACTCGCGCTCGGTGTCGGTGCGGAAGCCGAACAGTTTTATCTGATCCTCGCGGACATAGGTTTCGATCGACAGCACCGCGGCCTCGCCGGGCGACGGCAACGCCTGCAGCGTGCGCGAGGAACAATGCACCTGATAGCCGACGCCGCCGACATCGAGGATCACGTAATCCTCGCCGTAGGAATCGATCAGGCCCTTGAGTTTGCCGATCATTGGGGCAACTCGCTCGCGATGGTGGACCCAATGTTAGCGAGGGGCGCACTAGCGGACGGGTTCCCTCCCCCCTTGCGGGGGAGGGTTAGGGAGAGGGGTGCCGCTTGCTCAGTTGTCTGAGGCGAAGCACTCGCATCCTCACTCATCATCTTGCGGCGTTCGTTGATAGATTGTCGCCGCACGACTTTGATCGGAGCCCGGGGCTTACCCCTCTCCCCAACCCTCCCCCGCAAGGGGGGAGGGAGCCTGATGAGTGTGCTCTCCTCACTTGGCATTACATGGCCACGGCTCATCATGCGCTCGCCACTTTCATCCGCAGCGCCGCGCTCTGGCGGTGGTGGGCGTGGGTGATGGCAATCGCCAGCGCGTCGGCGGCGTCGGCGGATTTCGGTTCGGCCTTCGGCAGCAATATCTTCAGCATCACCGCGATCTGGTTCTTGTCGGCGTGGCCGGCGCCGACCACGGTTTTCTTGACTTGGTTGGGCGCATATTCCGCAACGGCAATACCGAACATCGCGGGCGCCAACATGGCGACGCCGCGGGCTTGGCCGAGCTTCAGCGTGGCAACGCCGTCCTTGTTGACAAAAGTCTGCTCCACCGCGGCTTCCGCCGGCCTGAAATCGCCGAGCACTGCGGCGAGCCCCTCGTGGATCGCGAGCAGGCGGCTCGCGATGGGCAGATTGTCCGGCGGCTCCACCGAGCCGCAGCCGACGAAGACGAGCCGGTTGCCCTCGGTCTCGATCACGCCCCAGCCGGTGCGGCGCAGGCCGGGGTCGATGCCGATAATCCGGACGGGATGGCGAATCGGTGGGGATGTCATGGCGTAGTGATAACGCCAGAGCCGGATGAACGAAACATAAAGAGAACGGAAATCCCCTGGATGCGGGCTGTCGTGCCGGAGAGTTAATGCGCCTTAATCGTCGAACCATCGTCGTCCCTGCGAACGCAGGGACCCATAGCCACCGGCTTTGATTGTTTCACGAAGTAACTATCCCATCACGCTACGGAGAAGCCGCGGCGTATGGGTCCCTGCGTTCGCAGGGACGACAGCCTACCCGCCCATCTTGGCGACCAGCGCGTCGGAGACTTCGAAATTGGCGTAGACGTTCTGCACGTCGTCGTGCTCGTTCAAGAGATCCATCAGCTTCAACAGCTTCTCGCCGGTCTCATCGTCGACCGCGACCGTGTTCTGCGGCTTCCAGGTCAGCGCTGCCTTGCGGGCTTCGCCGAACTTGGCTTCCAGCGCTTTCGCAACCTCGCGAAAGGTTTCCTGCGAGGCGTAGATCTCGTGGCCGCTTTCGCTGGATACGACGTCGTCGGCGCCGGCCTCGATCGCGGCTTCCAGCATCGCGTCGTCGGAGGCCTTGCTGGCGTCGTATTCGATGATGCCGGTGCGGTCGAACATGAAGGCGACCGAGCCGGTTTCACCGAGATTGCCGCCGGACTTGGTGAAGTAGGAGCGGATGTCGGAGGCAGCGCGGTTGCGGTTGTCCGTCAGCGCCTCGACGATGATGGCGACGCCGCCAGGGCCGTAGCCTTCGTAGCGGATCTCGTCATAGCTCTCGCTCTCACCGCCGATCGCCTTCTTGATGGCGCGCTCGATATTGTCCTTCGGCATGTTTTCCTGGCGCGCCGCGATCACGGCCGCGCGCAACCGGGGGTTCATCGCCGGGTCCGGCGTTCCAAGCTTGGCGGCGACCGTGATTTCGCGGGCCAGCTTGCTGAACAGCTTGGACTTCTGCGCATCCTGCCGGCCCTTGCGGTGCATGATGTTCTTGAATTGGGAATGACCGGCCATGCGGAGTCTCTTGGATTCGTCCCGGGGATGTAGGGGGTGAAGCGCGGCCTTATAGGCCGACAATTGGCCGAAATCAAAGATTTACAGCCATCCGGGGTATGCCGGTACTGCCGCGCGCCGAAATATCAGGCAGTTGTTAACCATGATTTCATGCTCGGATGAGAGGATTTCGCACCGATCCTCAACTTTTAAGAGACGTCATGGCCTTCGGTTTGTTCAAAAAGCGGGTGCCGGAACCGGTCTTGCCTGCCGTCCGGCCCAAGGCTCAGACGGCGGCTCAGCCAGCCGCCGCCGTGACGGAGGCCGGCTCTGGCGATGGCGAGTCGGCCAGGGCGATCCTCGAACTTCTGGAACTCGAACTCGGCGCGATGATCCGCCAGCTCGAGCGCGCGGCCAATTCGGTCGCCGGCGGTGCCGAGGCGACCGCTGCGACGCTCACCACCATTCGCCAGCGCACCGGCGCCCTGACGAGCCGCACCAGCGCTGCACAGGACACGGCGACGACGTTTTCGCACGCCGCCGATAAATTCACCCAATCGGCGCAAGGGATCGGCTCCCAAGTGCGCGACGCCGGCAAGCTCGCCGACCAGGCCAGTGAGGCCGCCCGCGAAGCCGGCGCCAATGTCGACCGCCTGAGGGAATCGTCGGCAGCGATCGGCAACGTGGTCAACCTGATCGCGCAGATCGCGCGGCAGACCACACTCTTGGCGCTCAATTCCACCATCGAGGCCGCACGCGCCGGCGAAGCCGGACGCGGTTTTGCCGTGGTCGCCACCGAAGTAAAGGCGCTCGCGGTACAGACCCAGAACGCGACAGAGGAAATCACCAAGAAGATCGAGGCGCTGCAGCGGGATGCCGCGGGCTCCGTCGATGCCGTGCATCGCATCACGCAGGCGATCGAGGCGATCCGCCCGGTGTTCGAGAACGTCAACGGCGCGGTCGCCGAGCAGAGCGCGACCACCGGCGAGATGGCCGACAATGCGGCCTCCGCTTCGAGCTTCATCGCTTCCGTCGGCGCCAGCGCCGCCGAAATCGACAGCGCCACCAAGGAAGCCGAGGCCCATGGCGAAAGCGTCGCCAAGGCCGGACGCGCCGTCACCACGTTTGCGCAGAAGCTCAAGGCGCGTTGCGCGGTGCTGTTGCGGCAAGGCGAGCGCCCAGAGCGCCGCGAACAGCAAAAGCTACCTTGCAGCCTCAAGATCGAAATAAAGACCCCGCATGGCGTGATATCGGCGCCGGTCTACGAGATTTCGATCGACGGCATCCTGGTCAGCGGACCGGACGCCGAAAGGCTCGCGCAGGGCCAGAGTTTTGAGGCGACGCTGCAGGATATCGGCGCTTGTCGCATTCGGGTCAGTGAGCGCTCGAAGGCCGGAACGCAGGCCCGGTTCGAGCGGTCGAATGCCGCGCTGACCGAGAAGATCGAAGACAAGCTGTGGTCGATTCAGGACGACAACACCGAAGCGGTCACCCGCGCGATGGAAGCCGGCGCAGCACTGAAGAAGATTTTCGAGAACGGTATCGATAGCGGCGCCATCTCGATGGAAGACATGTTCGACACCAACTATGTCGAGATAGCCGGCAGCAACCCGGTGCAATACCGCACCAAAATCCTGGACTGGGCCGATCGCGCGCTGCCGCCGTTCCAGGAAGCGTTCCTTGCCAGGGACAAACGGATGGCGTTCTGCGCGATGATCGACACCAACGGCTATTTGCCGGTGCACAACAAGATCTATTCGCACCCGCAGCGGCCGGGCGACGTCACCTGGAATACCGCCAACAGCCGAAACCGCCGCATCTTCAACGATCCGGCCGGCCTCGCCGCCGGGCGCAATCAGCGCGCCTATCTGATCCAGAGCTACGCCCGCGACATGGGCAACGGCAACACCGTGATGATGCGCGAGATCGACGTGCCGATCCGCGTCAAGGGCCGCCACTGGGGCGGCTTCCGCACGGCCTACCGGCTGTAACCACACTCGCCCTCACCGCGCATATTGCATCAAATTGCATGCGCCGTTTTCGCGCCATTGCGCCGATGGCTGCCTGAAAAGCGTGCCGTGAAGCGGATGCGCCTATCGCGCTTTCGCCCTGAACCTTCCTTGTTCGAACTCGTTGATAGCCAGGCTTGGAACCGCGGCTGACGGCTCCCTCAGCCCCGCGCGACCCCACGCGCACCAGCCAAGGCAGGCGGAGATAGGCAGGCGGAGATCAAGCAGGCGGAGGTCAAAAATGGCCCGATCTGGCACAGCAAAGCGTGTGACGCGGATGGCCAACGTGCCGGAGAAAATTCCGATCAGGCTGACCGTCAACGGCAACCGTATGGAACTGACGGTCGCCCCGTGGACGACGTTACTCGACGCGCTACGCGATCATCTCGACCTGACGGGCACCAAGAAGGGTTGCGACCACGGACAATGCGGCGCGTGCACCGTTCTGGTCGACGGGCGACGGATCAATTCCTGCCTGACGCTGGCGGTGATGAAGCAAGGCGCCGAAATAGTCACCATCGAGGGCCTTGCACACGACGGCGAGCTGCATCCGCTGCAGCAAGCCTTCATCGATCACGACGCATTTCAGTGCGGCTACTGCACGTCGGGACAGATCTGCTCGGCCGCCGGGCTGATCGCCGAGGGCAAGGCCAAAACGGCCGACGAGATTCGCGAACTCATGAGCGGTAACATCTGCCGCTGCGGCGCCTATCCGAACATCGTGGCGGCGATCCAGCAGGCGATGGAGCGATCATGACCCCGTTTCAATATGCGCGCGCAAACGACGTCGCCGACGCCATCAAGCAGATTGCCACCGACCCTTCCGCAAAATTCATCGCGGGCGGCACCAACCTGATCGACCTGATCAAATATGATGTCGAGGGACCAAGCCGGCTGATCGATATTTCGCACTTGCCGCTCAGGGGCGTTGAACCAACCTCCGCCGGCGGCGTTCTGATCGGCGCGATGGTGCCGAACACCGACCTCGCCTACCACCCCCTGATCGAAGAGCGCTATCCACTGCTCTCGCGCGCGATACTATCAGGCGCGTCGCAGCAGTTGCGCAACATGGCCTCGACCGGCGGCAACCTGCTGCAGCGGACGCGCTGCTTCTACTATTACGACACGGCGACGCCGTGCAACAAACGTGAGCCGGGTAGCGGCTGCTCGGCGATCGATGGCGTCAACCGCATCAATGCGATCCTCGGAACGAGCGAGGCCTGCATCGCCACGCATCCTTCCGACATGTGCGTGGCACTCGCGGCGCTCGAAGCCACCGTGCATGTCACAGGTCCGGCCGGGAAGCGCACCATTGCGTTTGCGGATTTCCATCGCCTGCCCGGCAACACGCCGCAGCGCGACACCAATCTGGAGCCCGATGAGATCATCACGGCCATCGAGCTTCCGCCGAAAGGGTTTAGCGCGAACTATTCCTACCTGAAGATTCGCGATCGTCTGTCGTACGCGTTCGCGCTGGTATCGGTGGCAGCAGCGCTCGAACTCGACGGCGACACGATTAAGGAAGCCCGCCTGGCGCTCGGCGGCGTTGCACACAAGCCATGGCGCAGTACCGCGGCCGAAGCGGCCCTGCTCGGACAACGCACTGACGCGACCGCATTTGCGAAGGCCGCGGATTGGTTGCTGCACGGCGCCAAAGGCTACGGACACAACAACTTCAAGATCGGCCTGGCGCGGCGCGCCATCATACGAACGCTCGGCCAGGCCGCGCAGGGCACGCCGCAGTCGACCTCCGACAAGAAAATACGGTGAGTGCCATGGCAGCCTATATCGGATCGGCGACATCCCGCGTCGACGGCAGGGCCAAGGTCACCGGCGAAGCCAAATATGCCGGCGAGTTCAACGTCCCCGGCCTCGTCCATGGCTATGTTGTCGAATCGACGATTCCGAAGGGGCGGATCGTGCGCATCGACACCAGCGGGGCGCTGGAGGTTGACGGCGTGATCGACGTGCTGACCCATCGGAATCGGCCGCAGATGGCCGACAAGGACGACGCGTACAAGGACGAAGTAGCGACGGAAAAAGGCTCACCCTATCGCCCGCTCTATGACGACATCGTCCTTTTCAGCGGACAACCGCTCGCGCTGGTACTGGCCGAGGATTGGGAAACCGCGCGCGTCGCCGCCTCAATGGTGAAAGTCGAGTACCAGAAGGAGCCGCACGTCACCGACTTGCACGCAGAGCGCAGCAGGGCGTTTGCCATCGACGCGCCGGAGAAGCCGCGCGGCGATGCCAAAAAGGCATTCGCGTCCGCCGCCCTGCGTCACGCGGCCGAATATTTCATTCCGACCGAGCATCACAACCCGATGGAGCTGTTTGCCTCGACCGCGATCTGGGAAGACGGCCGGCTCACCGTCTACGACAAGACGCAGGGCGTGCAGAACGTGCAGCAATATCTCTGCGGCGTGTTCAAGATGAAGCCGGACGCGGTTCGCGTCATGTCGCCGTATATGGGCGGTGGCTTCGGCTCCGGCCTGCGCCCGCAATATCAGGTTGTTCTGGCTGTGCTGGCGGCGCGCGCGCTCAAACGTCCGGTTCGCGTCATGCTCAGCCGGGCACAGATGTACGCCCTCGGCCACCGGCCCGCGACCATCGAGCGCCTTGCGCTCGGCGCCAACAGCGACGGCACGCTCGACGCGATGACGCACGAGGCCATCGCCGTGACCTCGCAGTTCGAGGAATTCGCGCGCAACGATACCGGCTGGGGCAATCTGCTTTACAAGAGTCCCAACGCGAAATTCGAGCACAAGCTCGTGATGCTCGACGTGCCGACGTCCTGCGACATGCGCGCACCGGGGGCTGCGACCGGCGTCTACGCGCTCGAATGCGCGATGGACGAACTCGCCGTCGCGCTCAAGATGGACCCGGTGCAGTTGCGGCTGCAATGCTATTCCGACCGCGATCAAGGTGCGGATATTCCCTATACCAGCAAGCAACTGCGTGAGTGTTACCGGCAGGGCGCGGCGGCGTTCGGCTGGGACAAGCGCGAAGCGGAGCCGCGCTCCATGCGCGAGGGCAACGACCTGGTCGGCTGGGGCATGGCATCAGGCGTGTGGGAAGCGCTGCAGATGCCGGCCACGGTGCGCATCGTGCTGACGGCGAACGGCCATGCGGAAGTCGCGACCGCGGCCTCCGATATCGGCACCGGAACATATACGATCATGGCGCAGGTCGCGGCCGACATGCTCGGCCTGCCGATCGACAATATCAGCGTCAAGCTCGGCGATTCCACGCTGCCGCAATGTCCGCTCGAAGGCGGCTCGTGGATCGCGTCCTCGGTGTGCAACGCGATTGCCAATACCGCCCGTGCGGTTCGCGGCGACTTGCTGAAGCTTGCAATCGGCATGAAGGATTCGCCGCTGGCAGGCACCGGCGAGGCCGACGTCGCGGTGATCGACGGCAAGATCGTCAGCAAGCGGGATGCGACCCGCGCGGTCTCGATTGCCAGCGCGATGCAGTCCGGCAACGCCGATCGCATCACGCGCGAGGAAGCCAACAAGGTTGCCGAAGACAAGTCTCACGCGCGCAACGTCCACTCGGCCATCTTCGCGGAGGTCAAGGTGGACGAACAGCTTGGCGCGATCCGCGTGACCCGTGTGGTCAATGCCGTCGCCGCGGGCCGCATCCTCAACCCGAAGACCGCCCACAGCCAGGTCATGGGTGGCGTGGTCTGGGGAATCGGCATGGCGCTGCACGAGGAAACGCTGTTCGACCATCGCTTCGGACGCGTCATGAACGCCAATATCGCCGAATACCATGTGCCCGTGAATGCCGACGTGCACGACATCAAGGTGATCTTCGTCGACGAGCCGGACGAGATCGTCAACCCGCTCGGTATCAAGGGCCTCGGCGAGATCGGCATTGTCGGCGTGGCGGCGGCGATCGCCAACGCGGTCTATCATGCGACGGGAAAGCGCGTGCGCGACCTGCCGATTACGCTCGACAAGGTGGTTCAATTCAATTGAACGCCGCGCGGCCTCACGCCCAAAAAGCCGGCACAGCCGGCTCGAGTCTGCCGCCGGCACGCACCGGCGCAACACGCAGCGCGAGACCGGTTAAATCATCGGTCTCGACCGCAACACCGCTGAGTGTCGCCGCGCCTGCGGCCGGCTCGAAACGGGCTGATGGAATACCCGTCGTAAAGCGCCGCAGCGGCTCTTCCTTCTGCATGCCGATGATGGAATCATAATCGCCGGTCATGCCGGCGTCTGTCATGTAGGCGGTGCCGCCGGCGAGGATCTGATGGTCGGCGGTCGGCACATGGGTGTGCGTGCCGACGACAAGGCTGGCGCGGCCATCGCAGAAATAGCCGATGCCTTGTTTCTCGCTCGTCGCCTCGCCATGGAAATCGACCACGATCGCATCCGCGGCTTCGCGCAGCGGACAGGCCTCGAGTTCCTGATTGAGCACCGCGAAGGGATCGTCGAACGGCGTCATGAAGATGCGGCCGATCGCGTTGATAACGAGCGCGCGCTTGCCGTTCTTGGTATCGACCAGCGCCGCTCCACGGCCCGGCGTGCCCTTTGGATAGTTCGCGGGCCGGACCAGTTTCGGCGCGCGCTCGATGAACACCAGCGCCTCGCGCTGATCCCAGGCGTGATTGCCGAGCGTGATGGCATCCGCCCCGGCGTCGAGCAATTCCTGATAGACCGCCTCGGTGATGCCGAACCCGCCGGCAGAATTCTCGCCATTGACGACGACGAGGTCGAGCGCCCAGTCCCTGATCATGCCGGGTAGATATGCCGCGACCGCGGTGCGCCCAGCGCGACCGACCACGTCACCAACGAAGAGAATACGCAAAGTTCAGCTCCGGAAATCGAACACTTTCTTTTCCGTTAGCACATAATCCAGCGCCACGTCGTGCGGAGCTGCGGGAACGGCTCTTATTTCCTGCACGGAAAAGGCGGTGCCGACAGCCGTAATGGCCTTCGCCTTGCGCAAGTGGGCGAGCGTGAAATCGTAATGTCCGGCGCCATAGCCGATGCGGTGGCCGGCGCGATCGAACGCCGCCAGCGGCACCAGCATGATATCGGGCACGAGTTCGGCGGCCGCCGGCGACGGTTCGAGAATGCCGAGCGGCCCCATCATCAACCGGTCATCGGGCGACCATGCGCGAAACGCCAGCGATTTGCCGCGCGACAGCACCGCCGGCAGTGCGAGCTTTGCGCCCTGCTCGGCGAGCTTGCGCATCAGGGGCGCGGGATCGATCTCGCTGCGGATCGGCGAATATCCTGATACGACGAGCCCTGGATCGATTTCGAACGGCAGGCCGCGCTTCGCCATCGCCTGCGCCGCAGCCGCGCGCTGTTCGTCGTTCAACGCATCGCGTTTCGCCAGAGCTGCAGCGCGGAGGTCGGCTTTCGACAGGGTCGCCGTCATGCAGTATCTTTCCGCTGTCATCACCCGCGACCTGTCCACCGAAGCTCAACGAGCGAAGGCGAAAGGCGGGTGATCCAGTATTCCAGAGACTTCAGTGATTCAACCGAGACGCCGCGGCGTACTGGATACCCCGCATGCGCGGGGTATGACGGGACGTGCGCGGGTAGGACGAGGTCGCAAGCAACACAAAACGAAAGTGCGAGGCCGCGAACGCCGTTGAAGCACTCGATCCCGGAGTTCCCTACGAAAGTAGGTGGGCACCATATGTCCGGATCCACGGACCCGGCCAGGGACAGTTCCCTAAAGGATCGATAAGGCCCCGGGGATATATGGCTCCTGACGCACGACGCAGCTTCGCGAAGCCAATGTAGGCGTTACGGACCGAATCCGCCAGCGGTAACGGGTACAGTTGCGATCGCCCTTAGATTGCGCTTCACTTCACCCTCCCCTGGAGGGCCCTCCAGGGGAGGGAAAAAGAAACCAGCGCCAACGCTCGGTCTTACCCGATCGCGACGCCGCTGCCGATGGTGCGGTTGATGACCTGCGTGGTTTTTTCGATGCGGTCGGCGGCGGCGTTGAGCGCGTTGGCGACGGCGACCTGGGTGGCCTTGGCGCGGTCGGCGGCGGCGGTGCGGACGTTGCGCAGGGTTTCGAGTTCGCCCTCCAGCGCGCGGATGCGCGCGTTGGCATCCAGCAGTTCGTCGCACACGGTGAGCGCGGCCATCACGGTGAGACGCGCATCGCCGATTTCGCCGAACTTGCCGCGCAACTCTCCGACCCGCGATTCCAGGCTCTCGGCGAGCTTCAACAGCCGCACCTCCTGCCCTTCCTCGCAGGCCATGCGGTACTGCCGGCCGTTGATGGTGACGTTGATGTGACTCATTCACTCTCCCCGGCGTCGGCATCGAGCACCGCACGGATGGTGCCGATTGCGGCATCCAGCTTTTCCGATATCTCGCGGTTGGCGCGCTCCAGCCGCCGCGTCTTCACCAGCGAACCGTCGAGTTCGTCGGCGAGCCGCGAGCGATCGGCGCCGAGCGCCTGGATCCGGCTCGCCAGCTCGTTCTCGTCGCGGTCGGCGTCGCGGCGCCGCTCGGCCGCAGCCTCGAGCGCATCGAGCGCCATCATCAGGCGCCGTGTGGCGGCGTCGATGTCGGCATAGACCGGCTCGGCATTGCCGGCCCCGTTGGTGTGACGATCGCTCATGAGAGACAGCGCGCACCCTCGCGGTAGGCCCGCCGCGCGGCAGCAAAATCCGCGGTTCGGCAAGCGGTTAGAGCACGAAATTTACGTGGCAAGCGAGCCAAGCGCAACGCCCGCGCGAAGCTATGCACTGCTAAGCAACTTTTCGCATGGCAAGGGCGTTTCCACGCCTTGGACTCCCGGGGATTGAGGTGCTATCCAGCCCGCACTTTCCCTCAAACACGCCCGTATTGCGGCCTTCGCCCGGTACATACCCTAACCAAGCACCTCATTTCAGGCGGATTTCCATCATGACGCAGGTCGATCATACCCGTATGGCCAATGCGATTCGCGGGCTTGCCATGGATGCCGTCGAAAAGGCGAAATCCGGCCATCCCGGCCTGCCGATGGGCGCCGCCGACATCGCGACCGTACTGTTCACGCAGTTCCTCAAATTCGATGCGGCGGCTCCGACCTGGCCCGACCGCGACCGCTTCGTGCTCTCGGCCGGCCACGGCTCGATGCTGCTCTATGCCTTGCTGTACCTGACCGGCAACAAGGACATGACGCTCGATCAGATCCGGAATTTCCGTCAGCTCGGCTCCAAGACGCCGGGACATCCGGAGAATTTCGAGACCAGCGGCGTCGAGACCACCACCGGCCCGCTCGGCCAGGGCATCGCGACCTCGATCGGCATGGCGCTGGCGGAAAAGATGCTGGCCGCCGAGTTCGGCAAGAAGGTGGTGAGCCACCACACCTACGTGCTCGCTTCCGACGGCGACCTGATGGAGGGCGTATCGCAGGAAGCGATCGCGATGGCCGGGCACTGGAAGCTGAACAAGCTGATCGTGCTGTATGACAACAACGGCATCTCGATCGACGGCCCGACCTCGCTCGCCGATTCGGTCGACCAGGTGAAGCGCTTCAAGTCCGCGGGCTGGGCGGCCGAACTGATCGATGGCCAGGACCCGAAGGCGATTGCCGCCGCGATCGCCCGCGCGCAAAAATCCAACAAGCCGTCGCTGATCTCCTGCAAGACCACGATCGGTTACGGCGCGCCGACGCGGGCCGGCACGGCGAAGGCCCATGGCGAGGCGCTCGGCGCCGACGAGCTCAAGGGCGCCAAGGAAAAGCTCGGCATTTCGCTCGACGCCTTCTCGGTGCCTGACGATGTGCTGAAGGCGTGGCGTGCCGCCGGCAGCCGCGGCGCTGCCGCGCGCGAGGAATGGGAAAGCGTTTTCGCCGAACTCGGCCCGCGCAAGCGCGCCGAGTTCGAGCGGCGGATGCGGCACGAGCGGCCGGCCGCGCTGTCGAAGGCGCTGCGGGCGCACAAGAAGGCGCTATTGGAATCGCCGCTGAATGTTGCCACGCGGAAATCATCCGAATCGGCGATCGAGGCGATCGCCGCTGCGATGCCGATGGAATTTTTGGCGGGCTCCGCCGACCTCACCGGCTCCAACAACAACAAGGCGAAGTCGGCAGTGGCGTTCTCGGCCAAGGCGCCGAAGGGCCGCTTCATCCATTACGGGATCCGCGAGCACGGCATGGCCGCGGCGATGAACGGCATCTTCCTGCATGGCGGCTTCGCGCCGAACGGCGCGACCTTCCTGGTGTTCACGGACTATGCCCGACCCGCGATGCGGATCGCCGCGCTGATGGGCGCGGGCGTCGTCTACGTGATGACCCATGATTCGATCGGGCTCGGCGAGGACGGGCCGACGCATCAGCCGGTCGAGCATCTCGCGGCGCTTCGCGCCATTCCCAACATGCGCGTGTTCCGCCCGTGCGACGCCGTCGAGGTCGCGGAATGCTGGGAACTGGCGCTCAACCGGGTCGATGGCCCGACGGTACTGGCGCTGACCCGCCAGAACCTGCCGCAGCTTCGCACCAGTGCCCCCAACGATAATCCTTGCGCGCATGGCGCCTATGAGCTGGTCGCGGCGCAGGGCGAGGCAAAAGTGTCGCTGTTCGCCTCGGGCTCCGAGGTCGAGATCGCGGTGGCAGCCCAAAAGCAACTGAGCGAGCGTGGCATCGCGTCGCGGGTGGTCTCGGTACCCTCGCTCGAGCTCCTGCTGGCGCAGCCGGCGGACCGAAAGAAAGCCATTATCGGCAATGCGCCGATCAAGGTCGCCATCGAGGCCGCGGTACGCTGGGGCTGGGACGCCGTGATCGGCCAAGATGGTGAATTCATCGGCATGCACGGTTTCGGGGCCAGCGCTCCGGCCAAGGACCTTTTCAAGCACTTCGGAATTACAGCCGAGGCTGCGGTTAACGCTGTCCTGAAGCGCGTGGGCTGACGGTTGAGCTGTGGGGGAAAAAGGACTACCTAAACCCCCATATTGACCGTTCCCGCCCGGCCGAACCGGGCGTTCCGCCGTCAGCACCTCCGTGGAACGTCTTCGCGGGGCGGGCACCGGCTATCAGAGGAGAAACCAGCATGGCAGTCCGCATCGGGATCAACGGATTTGGCCGCATCGGCCGCAATATCTTGCGCGCCATCGCAGAATCCGGCCGCAAGGATATCGAAGTGGTCGGCATCAACGATCTCGGCCCGGTCGAGACCAACGCCCACCTGCTGCGTTTCGATTCCGTGCATGGCCGTTTCCCCGGCACCGTGACCGTCGACGGCGACTCGATCAGCCTCGGCAACGGCAAGATCAAGGTTTCCGCCGAGCGCGACCCGTCGAAGCTGCCGTGGAAGGCGCTCGGCGTCGACATTGCGCTGGAATGCACCGGCATCTTCACGGCCAAGGACAAGGCCTCCGCACACCTGACCGCCGGCGCCAAGCGCGTGCTGGTCTCGGCGCCCGCCGACAACGCCGACGCCACCATCGTCTACGGCGTCAACCATGACACGCTGACCAAGGATCACCTGGTCGTCTCCAACGGCTCCTGCACCACCAACTGCCTGGCGCCGCTCGCCAAGGTCTTGAACGACACCGTCGGCATCGAGACCGGCTTCATGACCACGATCCACGCTTACACCGGCGACCAGCCGACGCTCGACACCCTGCACAAGGATCTCTATCGCGGCCGTGCGGCGGCGATGTCGATGATCCCGACCTCGACCGGTGCGGCGAAGGCGATCGGCCTCGTGCTCCCCGAACTGAAGGGCAAGCTCGACGGCGTCGCGATCCGCGTGCCGACCCCGAACGTCTCGGTGGTCGATCTCAAGATCGTCGCCAAACGCGCAACCGATGCCAAGGAAATCAACGCGGCGATGAAGCGCGCCTCCGAGCAGCAGCTCAAGGGCATCCTTGGCTACACCACCGCGCCGAATGTCTCGATCGACTTCAACCACGATCCCCACTCGTCGACGTTGCACGAGGACCAGACCAAGGTGCAGAACGGCACGCTGGTGCGCGTGATGTCCTGGTACGACAATGAATGGGGTTTCTCCAACCGCATGGCGGACACCGCCGTGGCGATGGGGAAGCTGCTGTAAGTCTCGTGTCCCGGACGCGGCGCGGCACGAAGTGACGCGACGCAGAGCCGGGACCCACTCCAGCGTAGAGGTCCCGGTTCTGCACAGCGGCGCTTGGCGCCGCAGTGCGCCCGGGACAAGAGAGCGCAAATGCCGAAAACATTCCGCACCCTCGATGACGTCGACGTGAAGGGCAAGCGCGTGCTGCTGCGCGTCGACCTCAACGTGCCAATGGAGAACGGCCGCGTCACCGACGCGACCAGGCTCGAGCGCGTCGCGCCGACCATCACCGAAATTTCCGACAAGGGCGGCAAGGTGATCCTGCTCGCCCATTTCGGCCGCCCGAAGGGGCGCGACGCCAAGGATTCGCTGAAACCCGTCGCGGCAGCGCTCAGCTACGTCATCAAGAAGCCGGTTGCGTTTGCCGACGACTGCATCGGCGAGGCTGCCGCCAAGGCCGTCGGCGCCATGAAGGACGGCGATATCCTCTGCCTGGAAAACACCCGTTTCCATAAAGAGGAAGAGAAAAACGATCCCGCGTTCGTAGCCGAACTGGCAAAGCTCGGCGACATCTGGGTCAACGACGCCTTTTCGGCGGCGCACCGCGCGCACGCTACGACCGAAGGTCTTGGCCACAAGCTGCCCGCCTACGCCGGCCGCACCATGCAGGCCGAACTCGACGCGCTGGGCAAAGCACTGGAAGCGCCGACCAAGCCGGTTATCGCGATCATTGGCGGCGCAAAAGTCTCGACCAAAATCGATCTGCTCGAAAATCTCGTGACCAAAGTCGATGCGCTGGTGATCGGCGGCGGCATGGCCAACACCTTCCTGCACGCGCAGGGCGTCGGCGTCGGCAAGTCGCTGGCGGAAAAAGACCTCGCCGCAACCGCGCTGCGTATCCTGGAAAAAGCCACCGCTGCGAACTGCGCCATCATCCTCCCCGTCGATGCCGTGGTCGCCTATCACTTCGCCGCCAACTCGCCCTCGCACGCCTATGGTCTCGACGCCATCCCGGCCGACGGCATGATCCTCGACGTCGGGCCGCAATCGATCGCCCGGATTCACGCCGCGATCGACGACGCCGCGACGCTGGTCTGGAACGGCCCGCTCGGCGCGTTCGAAATGACACCGTTCGACCGCGGCACGGTGGTTGCGGCCAAGCACGCAGCGGAGCGCACCAAGGCGAAGAAACTGATCTCGGTCGCCGGCGGCGGCGACACGGTCGCGGCGCTGAATCAGGCCGGCGCGGCCGATGATTTTTCCTACGTCTCGACGGCCGGCGGCGCGTTTCTCGAATGGATGGAAGGCAAACCGCTTCCTGGCGTCGAAGTTCTCAAACTGCGTTAGACCAGGACTCAATGAAGCGCCGAAGGCGCGGCAAATACAGGAGAATTTGAATGGCTCGCATTACCTTGCGTCAACTGCTCGATCATGCGGCAGAGCACGATTACGGGGTGCCGGCGTTCAACATCAACAACATGGAGCAGGCGCTCGCCATCATGGAGGCTGCCTCCTCGGTCGACGCGCCCGTCATCATCCAGGCCTCGCGCGGCGCGCGCTCCTATGCCAATGACGTGATGCTGAGGCACATGATGGACGCGGTCACCGAAATCTATCCGCAGATCCCGGTCTGCGTGCATCTCGACCACGGTAACGAGCCCGCGACCTGCATGACCGCGATCCAGGCCGGCTTCACCTCGGTCATGATGGACGGCTCGCTCAAGGCCGACGGCAAGACCCCCGGGGATTGGGACTACAATGTCGGCGTGACCAAGACGGTCACCGACATGGCCCATCTCGGCGGCATCTCGGTGGAAGGCGAGCTCGGCGTGCTCGGCTCGCTGGAGACCGGCATGGGCGACAAGGAGGACGGCCATGGCGCCGAGGGCAAGCTCTCGCACGACCAGTTGCTCACCAACCCCGACGAAGCCGTGAAGTTCGTCAAGGAGACCAAGGTCGACGCGCTGGCGATCGCGATGGGCACGTCGCACGGCGCCTACAAGTTCACCCGCAAGCCGGACGGCGACATCCTCGCCATGAACGTGATCGAGGAAATCCATCGCAAGCTGCCGAACACGCACCTGGTGATGCACGGCTCTTCCTCGGTGCCGCAGGACCTGCAGGAAATCATCAATGCCAATGGCGGCAAGATGAAGCCGACCTGGGGTGTGCCGGTTTCGGAGATTCAGCGCGGCATCAAGAACGGCGTGCGCAAGATCAACATCGATACCGACAACCGGATGGCGATGACCGGGCAGATCCGCAAAGTCTTCAAGGACAATCCGGAAGAGTTCGACCCGCGCAAATATCTCAAGCCCGCGATGGAAGCGATGGCCAAGCTGTGCAAGCAGCGGCTGCAGGAATTCAATACCGCAGGCCAGGCCAGCAAGATCAAGAAGGTGCTGACGACGGCCGAAATGGCCAAGCGGTACGGCAAGGGTGAACTGGACCCGCGGGTCGCCTGAGCCGGCGCCCCGCGCCTTGCAAACACCCGGGGTGCGACGAACGTTTTCTAGGCAATTGCCCGAGAACCGCCTATTTTGGTGCGCAAGGGCATGATGTTTTCGGAGAACGTTCCCATGAATCTTGCTGACCTCAACAAGGTTGCCCTCGCCATGGTCACCCCAGGCAAGGGCATTCTCGCCGCCGACGAATCCTCGGGCACGATCAAGAAGCGTTTTGACGCCATCAAGGTCGAATCCACGGAGGAGAACCGCCGCGACTACCGTGAAATGCTGTTCCGCTCCACCGAGGCGATGAGCAAGTACGTCTCGGGCGTCATCCTCTACGACGAAACCATCTGGCAGAACGCCAAGGACGGCACGCCGCTGGTCAAGCTGATCGAGCAGTCCGGCGCCATCCCCGGCATCAAGGTCGATGAAGGAACGCAAGCACTGCCGCAATGTCCGGGCGAACTGGTGACCGTCGGCCTCGACAAGCTCGCCGAGCGCCTGAAAAAATATTACGAGCGCGGCGCGCGCTTCGCCAAGTGGCGTGCGGTGATCGATATCGGCAGCGGCATCCCCACACAGACGGCGATCCACGTCAACGCGCATGCGCTGGCGCGCTACGCCGCGCTGTGCCAGGCGGCGCAGATCGTGCCGATCGTCGAACCGGAAGTGCTGATGGACGGCGATCACGATATCGACCGCTGCTACGACGTGACCCAGCGTGTACTGAACAAGACATTCCAGGAATTGCGGGTCCAGCGTGTCGAGCTCGAGGGCATGGTGCTGAAACCCAACATGGCCATTTCAGGCAAGAAGTGCGGAAAGCAGGCTTCCGTCGAGGAAGTTGCGGAGAAAACCGTCCGTCTCCTGAAGGCGTGCGTTCCCGCGGCCGTGCCCGGCATCGCCTTCCTCTCTGGCGGACAATCCGATGAGGAAGCGACCGCGCATCTGAATGCCATGAACCGGATCGGCGGCCTGCCCTGGCGGCTGACCTTCTCCTATGGCCGGGCGCTGCAGGCGGCGCCGCAGAAGGCGTGGTCGGGTAAGGCCGAGAACGTCGCCGCAGGCCAGCGCGCGTTCACACACCGTGCGCGGATGAACGCGCTGGCGAGCAAGGGCGAGTGGGACACCGGCCAGGAAAAGAAGGTCGCCTAGACTTGTCCAACAAACCCGTTCCGCCGCGCCCGGCGCCGCGCCTCTATCTCGCGACGCCCGAGGTGGACGATCCATCGCAGCTCGCAAACCAGCTTCCGGAGCTGTTGGCCGCGG
Source organism: Bradyrhizobium sp. AZCC 1577 (assembly GCF_036924575.1). Classification (NCBI taxonomy): domain Bacteria; kingdom Pseudomonadati; phylum Pseudomonadota; class Alphaproteobacteria; order Hyphomicrobiales; family Nitrobacteraceae; genus Bradyrhizobium; species Bradyrhizobium sp. AZCC 1577. Next base: position 1,522,479 of record NZ_JAZHRQ010000001.1, on the reverse strand, counting down.
CCGACGTCGCGGCGGTGCTGCTGCGGCTGAAGCAGACCGACCAGCGCACGATGATCGCGCGCGTGAAAGCACTCGCGCCCGCGATCCAGAATGGCGGCGCGGCGCTGTTGCTCGACGGCCATGTCGAGTTGGTGGCGCGTGCCGGCGCCGACGGTGCGCATCTGACCGGCCTCGCCGCGCTGGAAGATGCCTGGCCGTCGCTGAAGCCGGACCGCATCGCCGGCATCGGCGGCCTTGCCACGCGGCACGATTCGATGGCCGCGGGCGAAGCGGGCGCCGACTACGTGCTGTTCGGCGAGCCCGATGCCAAGGGCCAGCGGCCATCGACTGAAGCGATTGCGGAACGCCTGCAATGGTGGGATGAACTGTTCGAGCCGCCCTGCGTCGGCTTTGCCGCCTCGCGCGAGGAGCTTTTCGAATTTGCGGCTGCCGGCGCCGATTTCGTGCTGGTGGGCGATTTCATCTGGGCCGACCCGCGCGGCGCCAAGGCGGCGCTGATCGACGCCGCGCAGGCAATCGCGCAAGCCTACGAAGCGGCGTTCGGAAAAGCCAGAGCTGGTACCGATAAGTCCGGCACGGATAAGGCCGGGCGCGGATAACGCCGGACAATGAAACTCCTGCGTCCCATATCGCTGCTTGCGGGCCTCTTGATGACGATGGCAGGCGCTTCCGCGCAGGTCTCGCCGACGCCGCCTGCCGCGCAGCCGCCCGCCGGCCCGCCGCCGGCGAAAAAGGAAGCGCCGCCCAAGCCAAAAGCTCCGCCTGCGGCGAAGCAGCCCGCCGCGCCGCCGAAGCCGGCGGCAGCACCCAAACCGGCGGCAACGCCCACGCCCGCCCCCTCGCCCACGGCGGCCTTCGAGGATCCCAACGTCGATCTCGTCTACGGCGCCTACCAGCGCGGCATGTACAAGACGGCGTTCGATCTCGCGACGACGCGCGCGCAATATAACGGCGACCCAAAGGCGATGACGATGCTGGGCGAGCTCTACGCCAACGGGCTCGGCATCAAGCGAGACTATGCGAAGGCCGCTGATTGGTACCAGCGTGCGGCCGATGCCGGCGACCGCGAGGGCATGTTCGCGCTCGCTATGATGCGGCTGTCCGGCCGAGGCGGGTCTACCAATCGGGAGCAGGCCGTCAAGCTCCTGGCCTCCGCGGCCAAGCTCGGCAACCCGAAGGCGGCCTACAATCTGGCGCTGCTCTACCTCGACGGCAACACGCTGCCGCAGGATGTCCGGCGCGCTGCCGAACTGCTGCGCGTTGCAGCCGACGCAGGCAGTCCGGAAGCACAATACGCGTTAGCTACCTTCTACAAGGAGGGCACCGGCGTGCCGAAGGACATCGACAAGGCGGTGCGGCTGCTGCAGGCGGCATCGCTGGCCGACAATGTCGACGCCGAGGTCGAGTACGCGATCGCGCTGTTCAACGGCACCGGCACGCCGAGGAACCAGGTTGCGGCGGTCGCGCTGTTGCGGAAGGCAGCGCGGCAGAACTCGCCGATCGCGCAGAACCGCCTCGCCCGCGTGCTCGTGAGCGGCTTGGGGGTGCAGATGGACAAGATCGAAGGCCTGAAGTGGCACCTTGTCGCCAAGACCGCCGGCAAGGGCGATCCCGAACTGGATGAGAGGCTCTCGGAGCTCAATCCCGAGGATCGCGCCAAGGTAGAGGCGGCGGCGCGGAAATGGACCGGTACCGCCGACAAATCACGCCTTGACGGCGGCATATCAGCAGGGCACCCAGTCCCTAAACCCTGACGGCATTGCGCCGTTCCCTCTCACTATAAGCGCTCGCATCATGCTGTATTCAGCCCTTATCAACGTCATGGTGAAAGCCGCGCGTCGCGCCGGCCGCAGCCTCAAGCGCGACCTCGGCGAGATCGAGCATCTGCAGGTGTCGCTGAAGGGGCCGGCGAACTTCGTCACCAAGGCCGACAAGCGCGCCGAGGAAATGCTGTACGAGGACCTCGCCAAGGCACGGCCCGGCTACGGCTTCATCGGCGAGGAAGGCGGCACGCGCGAGGGCGCCGACAAGACCCACACCTGGATCGTCGATCCGCTCGACGGCACCACCAACTTCCTGCACGGCATTCCGCAGTTCGCGATCTCGATCGGCCTGCGGCGCGAAGACACCGTCATTGCCGGCGTGATCTACAACCCGGCCAATGACGAGTTGTACATCGCGGAGCGTGGCAAGGGCGCGTTCCTCAACGACCAGCGGCTGCGGGTCGCCGGCCGCCGCCAGCTCAACGAATGCGTGGTCGCCTGCGGCCTGCCGCATATCGGCCGCGGCGACCATGCGCTGGCGCTGAAGGAAATGGCCGCGCTGCAAAACAAGGTCGCCGGCTTCCGCCGCTTCGGCGCAGCTTCCCTCGACCTCGCCTTTGTCGCCGCCGGCCGCCTCGACGGCTACTGGGAACGCAACCTGTCGCCGTGGGATATCGCAGCGGGGCAGATCATGGTGCGGGAAGCAGGCGGCACGATCTCGGGGATCGAGGGTAATGACGACGCGCTGAAGACCGGGCACGTGGTCTGCGGCAACGAGTTCGTGCACGGCGAACTGGTGAAGATACTCGGGCCGCTGGGAAAATAGGGCGACGGTTCCAAGCCACGCGCGTCGCTTCATCCGCGATCGGGTGATGCAGCCTTCCGGAGGCGGTGGAAGCACACGGAGGAGCCTCGGCGCTCCCAGCCAAAATATTGAAAACAACCCCATGCACAGTAGCCGGCACTCGTCGAGTGCCGAAGTAGACATTTGACACGTCGGGCAAATCAGCGAGACAAGACCATCATCCACCGATGGTAGCGATTATAACAAGTCGTGCGGGGGCCATAGGTCGCGGGCATGTCGCGCCATGGCGCACCTGAACGCAGAACCCAACGATGCCATCGAGCACGCGGCGGCCATCTACTCGCCGAACGCCGCGCGGCTTGTTCGGCAACGTCGGCTTAATGGCGGTCCACTCATGTTCGCTGAATTCGTAGCGCATGATTCGAGGCTTCGGTTTCGAAGCTTGAATGACGTCCAAGGTAGCGCCATCAATCCGCACCGGTCCCTAGCGAAACCGCCAATGCTCTGAATTTACTCCCGCTTTCGGAGGCACAGCCGACATGGCCGGACTTGCCGCTGGGTCGCCCACGTAGCGATTGACCCGTTGCGGACATCGGGAGTCGCTCAACGAACGGTAGCTGAGGCCATCCCCTGGCCCTTACAGTGTGCTACTTTGAGCCGGCACGATCCCCTGTCTTCGGCCCGGAGCCGTTGCACCGTGACCCATGATCATAACCTGGCATGGACCGAGGAAGGCCGCTTCCGCGGTGCCCTCGACGATGTGATAATCATCCCACTTGTTTTTGTCGCGCTCGCTGCAAACAAAATCCTGCGTTTCATTCTTTCGATCTTGATGCGGCTGCTCGACTACGCCTTCCCTTTAGCAATGCAGATTGTTTGGCTTCCGCTCTTCGCGGCCAGGGTTCTTGGCAATGTCATCGTTACTATCATAAGCGGCGCGTTGCGCTTCCTTCCCCTTTCCGAGACGAAACGTCGACAGTGGAGTCTATCGATCCGCCGGAACTGGTGGTGGCTCCGGCGGAAAATCAGCTATCGGGCGTTCGAACATGCTGTGTACATTGCCTTTGAAAGCGGCATGGCATGGGTGTTCCGAAAATGCCGACATCTCACTCCGAACACCGCATTGCTCGTGATCCTGGGTGCGGTACTTTGGCTCCCGATCTCTTTCGGGGCTGCAACGGCAATGCACGCGATATTGTTTGCCAAGGTCACGTCCTGGCCGGCTTGGATGCAACTCTTGCATCCGCTGGCAACGGTCATCGCCAAGAGCAAGCTTTTGGTGCTGCCGGTGTACCCGGCCGCCTGGCCACAGGCCAAGAAACATCCGTTCGTTCAGCGCGTATTCAAGAGCTATGAAACCATCAAGCGCCTGTATGTGATCAAAAAGGTCGGTTTTCGCTATCGGCAGGCAGATACCGCCGGCGTCGCGGCGGTTGAAAGGCTCGAGCGCACCGCCGGCCTCGCATCGGCGGTAAGGTGGCTGGGCAACGCGCATGTCGCCGAACATTTCGGCGTCGAAAGGCCCACTCAGAAATTGCGTTCGTTCTTCTCGAGATGGTCAATTCAGTTCTCTGCCGAATACTACGAAGCGAAGGAACGGCAAGCCTCAGGAGCAAGCGACGAACGCTGAGATGATCATTGGGCTGAACCGGACTCCGCGTGGCCATCGCGGAATCGACGCGAATGACCCGAACCGGAAATTGTTGCCTCGCGAAACCCGCACTGCGTCGGGATGTCCTGTTACCAAAAGTGCGGGACATCAAGAGCCAAAGGTTAAGCTATGTCATCCGTGGCTAGAGTCTGCCGCGCGGCTTTCTCTTGTGCGATAATTCCTTCGAGCCGCGAGATGTTTTCCAGCAGGCGCTGGCTGGTCAGGACGAGAAAGTAATAGCCGAATTGCGGATTTTGAAAGTAGATTTCGAGCAGCCTTTCATAAGTTATGGTCAGGACTTGTCCGTCTTCTATGCATTCGACGGTCGCGGTTCGCCGTTTATTGGGAGTAAGGAAGCCAAGTTCGCCCATGAGACGTCCCGGCGGAATTTCGACGCTGATCTCCGTGACCAGGAACTTTCCAGTGACCGTCAGGAACATCTCGGTGGCCGCATCATCTTTCTTGAACAATTTATCGCCGCTGCGATATTTGCGCTCGGTCATGAACGGTTTGAGCCATTCCAATGAGGTATCGCCCTCCGTCGCGATGCGTGCCCTCTTGATCAGATTGAGCATCTGGCGGAGGCGAATTGCATTGATCGGCAGCAACAGCAGATACAGGATAAAAGTTCCGACGTTTCCGGAGAGCGCGCCAAAGGCGACGAAGAATGTGCAGCCGGCTATGTTCGCGACGCGCAGCGGCACCATTGTATGCATCAGCAAGGTAGCGACAAGAAAGATGGCGCCAACCAGGGCGAACATATTGGCAAGCGTGATGTTGGCCAGCACAATTTCCAGCAGCCGGTTGAATAGTGCGTCGTAGGTGATGTTGTTGGGATCGAGACCCATCTGAACCAGAATCTTTGCGATCCTGAGATTGTCCGCCGCCGCATCAAGAATGCGGTCTAGTATCGTCGAAGAATCTGCACTGCTGGACTCCATCGGATCATCCTCCGCGCAAAGCCGTCGGTATTCGTCGGATATCCCGGATACTGATAATTGAAGTCGGATAACGACCGTTTGAGTAAGATTACCAGCGGTCTCGGTGCAATCGATCGATTTTACCTCGGGCGGTGAATTCGGCAATTGCCCGCTCTCTAGTTCGCTTTGCCGTTGCATCTGCCCTGAGCTGAAGAGAGGTAACGCCGGCTCCCAGGCGGCTTTCGCAAGTGCAGGGCAATAGTGTCGCAAAAATCGGGAACTTCCGAGTCTGGCACTTTTCGGACCTGACAGGGTTTGGCTGACGATGCCCGTTGTTGAGGGCAAAGCGGGCTTCCCAGTTGCGCACTCAGACTTCTGAGTTTGACCCATATCGGAAGTCAGCGTCTGCGCCACGACGCCTCGGTAGTGACCATTCCGACCGTCCACCGCTGCCAGATATCGACATTCATTTACCGGATAGGATGCCTCGCGGATCGCAATCTCGGTGCGAGGCGACGTAGTCGATTTCGCCGCGCGTAATACCGATATCCATAAGCTCCCTGTCACTTAAGTCGCACAAGTTGGCCAGTAATCTCCGGCGTTTGCGCCACTCCTGAAATGCATTCCAATATGTTTCGAGAGGACTGTACGCCTGCCGCCTTGCGGTTACCGGCCCCAGCTCAGTGGTCTCGCGGATCGTGCTCATTAGCATGTGTCCTGTCTGGACTGTTCACTAGGCAGAAGTTGCCGCAAGATGCGCGGGCGGGCTTAACTGGTGGCTTACATTTCTCTTACCGGCGGCTTACTCTTCATGCGCTAGTACAGAGGCGCCACCGAGAAGGAATGGCAGCTTGCGCTATCTTTTCGAGGAATGCGCATTCGACACCGACCGGCGCGAGCTGCATCGGGGGACCGATGCGGTGTCGATCACACCGCAGGTTTTTGACCTGCTCGCTTACCTGATCCGCAACAGGGAGCAGGTTGTCAGCAAGGACGACCTCATCAAAGCCATTTGGAATGGGCGCAGCGTCTCTGACGCGGCGCTGACAACCCGCCTGAATGCCGCCCGGGGTGCAATCGGCGATTCCGGCGAGGAACAGCGCTTCATCAAAACACTACCGCGCAAGGGCTTCCGCTTCGTCGGACAGGTGCGGGAGGCGCGAGAAGTTGCGGGCCCAAATCCGGGCGATGCGCCCGAGAGCGCTCTTGTTCCCGACAGGCCCTCCATCGCCGTGCTGCCGTTCGCGAACATGTCTGGCGATCCCGAGCAGGAGTACTTTGCGGACGGGATGGTTGAGGAGATCACTACCGCGCTTTCGCGGTTCAAATGGTTGTTCGTGATCGCTCGAAATTCGAGTTTCACCTTCAAGGGCAAAGCCGTCGACATCAAGGAAGTCGGGCGCAGGCTTGGCGTGCGCTATGTCCTTCAGGGGGCGGTGCGCAAGGCGTCGGGGAAAGTTCGCATCACGGGCCAGTTGATTGAAGCGGCTACGGGCGCACACATTTGGGCGGACAAGTTCGAGCGTGACATGACAGAAATTTTCGCGCTGCAGGACGACATCACGGTCGCCGTTGTCTCAGCTATTCAGCCAAAGTTGTTTCAAACAGAAATTGCAATGGCGACGCGGCGGCGACCGGAAGACCTCACCGCGTATGATCTTTTGCTCCGGGCTATACAGCAAGCCGTCCCATTGACTCGCGAAGGGTTGGCCGAGGCACTCCGACTGGTCCAGCGTGCCTTGGAGCTTGACCCTGGGCTTGCTGGTGCTGCCGCTCTGGCAGGCGCCTGTCACGCGGAAAACGTGGTTAGGAACTACGCCATCGATCTTCAATTCGAACGCAAGGAAGCCGTTCGGCTCATGCGCTTGGCATTGAGCCTCGACGATGGTGATCCAGACACGTTGGCAAGTGCTGCCTTGATCTCGGCACTTCTGGTCGGCGATTGTGAGACTGAGATCGAGATGTCCGACCGGGCGGTTAAGCTCAACCCAAATTCATATCGCGCGTGGCACTGCAGAGGCTGGGTCTATAAGATTGCGGGGCAGCCAGAGGAAGCGATCCGGAGCTTTGAACGTGCCATGCGCATGAGCCCAGTAGACCCGCAACTATACACAGCGTTTACCGGGATGGGATTTGCCTTTATTGAGCTTCGTCGCTTTGACGAGGCCATCGTTGCAGGGAAGAAAGCCCTGCGGCAGAACCCTGGCTATCCAGGACCGTACCGCTGCCTCGCGTCCGCTTTCGCCCATCTCGGACGCGACGCTGAGGCCCGTGAGGCGGCGGCTCGTGCGGTTGAGATCGACCCCGCTTTCACAATATCGGCGTGGATCGCTCGGAGCCGGATATCAACAAATGCGAAGCTGATGATTGAGGGTTTTCGCAAAGCGGGGTTGCCCGAGTAGTTCTCCAATGTCCACGAGGTGATTGAATAGCGGCACTCTTCTGCGGCGCACGAGTCCAGTTGTGGCCCATCGCGTCAGTTAGTGCGGTGCAGCGACATGTCCGAAGTAGGGGAAGTGTGGAAGTCACCGGCGGAGGGTCAAGCCAACGCGATTGACCCAACAGCGACGTTGGTTTTGACGCCGTTTGGTCCCTGATGCGGACGCCTATAAGCAATACGCGGATGGAGTCTGAATGAGGCGACCCCCGCTAAGAGCAAATAAATACGATTGACCAGGGTTCCCTTACCTGAAACGGTGGTTCGATTATAGGAACCAAATGAATTTTAAACCGGATTTGGCTATGCGCAATCGTTCTACCCCTCGGCGCACGATCGATTCCAGCACGGGTAGGACGAGTTCAACATGATCGATTTGGACGGAGTCTCCGCCCAGGCGTTATCTGACATGATCGGCGCGATCTATGATTGCGCGCTCGATCCGCATCAGTGGCCAGACACTTGCCGGAAGATTGCCGCGCTGTGTGAAAGCACAGGGGGCGGAATATGCGTCCATGATATGCGGCACGTGCAAAATGATCAGTTGTTCGTGTTCGGATACCAGCCGGAATTCCTGGAAAAGCTGGGAAGCCAGTATGCACAAAGCCCAATGGCAGCAGCGGATATCGTCTCCAATATCGGCCATGTCAGCGCCCTCTCTAGGGAGGGGCCCGAGTTGTTCGAAAGCCGGTTCTATAGAGAAGTACTAAAGCCGTTCGGACTACTGGATATGATCTGGTTTCCGGCGTTGAGGACTGGAGGCCGCATGGCCTCCATGCACGCCTCCAGGAGCGAGAAGGTTCCGCATTACCAACAGCTGGAGATCAGCCTGTTCAAGCTCCTTTCACCGCATGTCTGCCGCGCACTCACCATCTCAGATGCACTCGATATCAGGGCGCTGAGGTCGGAAATGCTGGAAAAGACACTTGATGTGCTCGTCGCAGGTGTTTTCCTCACCGCACGGGATGGCCGCGTGGTCTACATGAACGCCGCTGCCGAGCGCCAAGTCAGAACCGGCCACTCCATTCGCATCGTGAACAACCGGATTTTTGCCGCCGATCCCGCGGCGCGCGCGGCGTTGTCAAAAGCCATTGATGAGGCGTCGCGCGACAACTTCGAGAAGGATATCAGCGATCATTCCCTGGCGATCCCGGGGATGGACGGCGCTGGCTATGTTGCAACCCTCCTTCCGGTCGATCGCGGTGAGCGCCGCGGCGTTGTCGCGCCGTTTGGGGCGTCGGTCGCTGTGTTCACGCAGGATCCTGTTCAGTCGCCACTCATGCCGGGCGAGGCCTTTGCCAGACTTTATAAGCTGACCGGCGGCGAACTGCGTGTGCTGCTGGCGCTTGCCCAAGGGCTAGGCGGCAAGGAAGCGGCCGACATGCTCGGCATCAGTGAGCCGACCGTGCGCAGCCACCTGCAACACATCTTCTCGAAGACCAACACGCCCCGGCAGGCCGACCTCCTGCGCCTGTTGCAGAACTCGGCGCCTCAGGTTCGGGCCCCACAGTAGCCGGTTCATTAATTCCTGAGGCGGCCTGTCTCTTAATCGGCACCGCGTCCTATGGGCGACGGGACCGGCGCAATTGCGATCTGGGCTGGGGCCGATGGGCCCGGGCAGTACGATCGAAAGGCAGCACACAACAGCAGTACCAGCCTCATTGGTTCCGATGATGCGGCGGCGGCGGTCGATTGCGTAAATCAAGCATCGCCAATCCTAGGCACGTGCAACCGAAGGAACCGTCATGCGCGCACATCCCGTTGTCGCCGTCGCCACACTTATCTTGGTCGGGGTCGGGGTGAAGCTCACCTTCTTTTCCGTGCCGATGGCTGCGGCGGACGTACGCTCCACCAAAAGCGCGAGCATCGACGTCCCCGAGATACATCGAAAGATCAAAGATCTTCCGGTGGAGAATTTCTACGACATGACGTTCGTATTTCCAGTGGCGATTGATCGCACGATCTAGCGCCTCCGAGACGCGGGTGTTGCCTTTCTTCTTAATACTCACACCCGGCGCGGCAATCGATATTGAGCGGTGAATGTCTAAGCGCCTTCTTTTCAAAAAAATCATCGCGGACCAAACTGCCTCAGGAGGTTTTCTTGCAACTTTACAGAAATAGACTTGGTCACGCCAACCATGCCATTGCGCGGCTGCCTTTGACATGGTGGGAGCGCGCCTGCTTCCGGTCAAAGCTGCGCGCCGATATCAGGGACGGATCTGATTTTCTACGCGATATCGGCATCGACGTGCTTGAAGCGCATGCTGAAGCGTGCCGCTTTTTCTGGCAACCGATCACGCTGAAGCGCCTGCCAATCCTGGATTATGCCCCTGCAACTGCCGCCATCGCGCGGTCAGCCGTCGAGGCCATTGGTTCCAGATATTGTGCTGACACTACCGTGGTGTCCCAATAATGAAAAACACTTCGCACCCTTCAGCCGTAGTGCCGCCTCTCGCTTCGTTTCACGTCGAAAAGGAAAGGCGAAGCTTCTTCGCTTTTATCACGTCGGCGCTGCACAGCTCACGGCGCCTTCAGGCGGGTAGAATCCTGCGTCAATACGAACACTTGATCGCGCCTTCCGAGCTATCCGCTCCGCGCCAATCTAGCCAGGATTCCGAAACTCGGGAAATGCTCGTCACCAGCAGGCCGCGCTGCGGTCTCGCTGCAGGAGGTCGTTTCCTTGGATAGCCTGATCGCAATCTACATCGCATGGATCGTTGCCCAGACCGGCTTGTCGGCTCCCGATCATCATCCGCCGATCCACTTCGTGACACCGGCGGAAATGGCAATGCGACATGGCTCGCCGGAAAATAGCGGGCTGGAGTTGCAGGCGCTCTACAATCGCAACGAGGGCTCAATTTACCTGCCTCAGGGCTGGCGACCCGATGATCTGCGACAGAAAAGCACTCTGGTGCATGAACTGGTGCACCACGTGCAGAGGTCAAACAACATCGTCCTCCCCTGTATTGCTGCTTACGAACGCCAAGCATACGAATTGCAGATCAAATGGCTGCGGGAAGAAGGGGTGACCGATCCGTACGAGCTCATCAAAACCAATGAGCTGGGCATCTACATGGTTAGCGTATGCCGTGACGGATCATAGGCGCCGCATGGGCCAATCGATCTCCCGATACGGGAGTTCCTTGCAGTTAAGCCGCGCGCGCATCTGGATTGAGAAAATAGATGTACCGCATTTGATAGCCGTCGAGCGGGTCGCCTTGGCCGGTCCATGAACAGCCGGTTTTCCCAAAATGCTTTGCGCGGATCTTTTCGGTGACTTGCGTCATCTTGTGCGCGACCGAGCCACCCGGCAGTCGCAGCAAGCTTTTGTTCAACTTGATCCCGGTCAGCACGAGGCCCGCCGCCCGATAGATCGTCCCGTCACCGCACTGACATCCATCGGCGAACGAAATCACCCACTCGATGTGCGGATAATGCTTGCGAATCATCCGCAGCGTGATCGAGAGCGCGCGGTTTTCGCTGTTGCGCGGCAGCGCCTCCGAGAACGCCAGCCGGTTCAATTCGAGAAAGCCGTTCCATGCGGTATCGCGCACGAGCCGAGGATGTTCGACTTGTCCATCGACGGGCCGAACGTATCGTCCCCTTCAAGCCGGCCGTTCAAAAAGACGCCGAGCGCGAGGAAGGCATTGTTGACGGTCTTGTGGCTGTAGTGCAGCCGAATGATCAGCGCGTCCGCGTCCTTCTTCGCGATCGGCACGACGCGGATGTCCTTAGCTTGTCCCATGGCGCTCAATAGCTCCACGCAGAGCCGGTTGTCGTGAGCCCGGGGCGGGGTGAGGACGAGTTGCACAGGCAGGCCATTGGCGTCCACGACAGCGTGAATTCGAGGCTCCCGGTTCGGGAGCTTGAATCACGTTCACGGCGGTACATTCAACCTGCAACAGCCCGTTGCGGAGCCGCCAATGCTCTGAAATCACTTCCGTTTTCGGGGCATAGCGGATATGGCCGGACCTGCTGCTGGCCCGACCCGGTCGAGAATGACCCATCTCCGACATCACGCTCCGGCCCCTGGCCACGCGCATGCCCTGAGTTCGCCCTAGGCGATTCGATCGTCACAGCCGTCCTACAAAGTGCTAGGCTGCTCAGGACGTATTTCCAACTATCTTGAGGCTGGACGAGTCACCTGCGGAATAGTCCGCCCACCACACCCCCCACAACGCCGTGCACCGCGCCGCCGATCGCGCCGATTGGACCGCCGACACCACGCGAATGGCGAGTACGGCTCCCAGCGCGACGACGGTCTTGACGGCCGGATTTGCCAGCCTCTGCCGCGGCTTCCGTTAGTACCCTGTGCTGGGCGGCGTTGAGAAAGCCAGTGGTAGGGTAGCCGTGCTCCTCCTGCCAGCGCGCGATGACGGCGCGAGTCGATTCGTCGAACTTCCCATTGACCTTGGTCTTGAACCCGAGCTTGGTTAGCCCACGTTGCACTCCACGACGCTTTGCCTTGGTGAGGCCGATCTGTTCCTCGGTCTCCTGAGTCGCTTCGTCGGTAGCGATTGCCGTTTCGGCGGGGGCCAACGTTTCGCGAGGCGTGCTGCTCAGACCAGCCTTAGCAAAGTGCGCGCTGTCGACGATCGCTAGGATGCACAATGCCAGGATCAAGGCGCGCATGGCCTTCCTTCGCCCCCAAGTCTGCCGATCGTTCGGTCTAGAAAGTAAAGATACACCGCGCCGTCCTGAACTATCAACGTCCGACGGCGCCACTCCGCTTCGTCGCAGAGGCAACTGTTGCCCGCGGCACACGGTTCCCTAGCCTCGCGCCGATTGTTACGCCGCATTGCACGCGGGGGGTATGGGATCGGCGCATCGCCCTTGGAGCTTAGAGACGTCTAGAGCAAGCGCCGCCGAGGTCAGCTTCTGGCCCCAAGCCGCCGGTAAAGGCCGATTAACTGAGTGACCCACTTTGATTTTGCGAGCATTTTTTGCGAGATCGATGCGCGAATGAACGCTGCATGAACGCCGGTTTCAGCCAATGAACAACCGCACGGCGCTAAGCGTAACCAGATCAGACGCCAGAGGAGGATGGGCAATGAAATACGCACTCGCCGCGCTCTGCGCACTCACAATGCTGGCGGCTCCGGCCGCTGCCGATCCATGGAAAGACGAGAGCGGCAAAGGCCGCTGGGGCTACCATGATCGCGGGCACCGCGCCTATGGTTATGACCGCGAATACAAGCAGGAATTCCGCCAAGGAAACTGTAAGATCGAACGCAAGTGGGAGCGCGGCGGCGAGTATAAGGAAGAGATCAAGTGCAAAGGCGGATACCGCTACTAGCTGCACTACCGCAGAGCGTTGTCGTCCTGCTCGCCTTCGGTGTCATCTGGCTAGCAGTGGTAGCCGCAATCATCGGTATATTCGCCTTGTTCAAGTAAGGCCGCCTCAGTTGGCGGCCTCTTTCGTTTAGAATGTCACCTGGTGGCCCATAGCGTCGTTTCGCTGCTATGCAGCGGCACGTCGGCTATCGGGGCATGGCGGACTCTGGCGCGGCATCAGCCCGGCAAATTTATGGGTGCATGGACTGGATGCATCGGCCGCCGCCTGCGCCAAGGCTTCTCGACGGCCCGAGACCGCAAGTCCCTGCCAAGCCCTGCGCGTCGCGGGGTCACGGAGCATGACAGCGTCTCTTCAGAGGAAAAAGTCATGAAAAAGCTTGGCATAAACATCGCCCTGGTTGCCAAACACCAGCGTAAGTCGGCATAGAGCGGCTCCGCCACAGCAACGACGCCGATTTGCGTTCTCAGCCGAGAGGTCGGCTTTGCCTGAAATGGAAATTGTTCGGAGTAAACCTCCTGGCCACGGCGCGCGCCTGGCCCTCGCATGTCTCCAGCGCGATCTTCTGGGCAAGCATGACGTCTCCGATCGGCAGAGCGCCGATCGGCATGAAACACAGCCCCTCCTGCAGGCGACCTCTTTTGTCGATCTCGCACACATTCACCGAGGCCCCGGCGTGGATCCTGTACCGCTTTCCGCTGTCGCTTCCGACGACCTCGAAGTAGCCCTTTCTGGTGAACTGCTCTCGCTGTGCCGGCGACAACCATTCTCGCAAGAGCCGCAGCGAGCGGCCCTCCGGCGTGCCCTCGGCGCCGTGCCTGATGAAGAGGGCTCGCGTCGCGCTTATGCGCGAGCGGCCGCCCGGCGGCCACGGTCGAAAGCCGAACATGGCCGGGCCGGTTACCCGCCGACCAGCCTGGGGAAGAAGACAGTTTCTTCCGCAGTGGGGTCGAACGATCGTAGGTGCGAGGTCTGACCCGGACCCGTCCTAACTGCCGCGGTGAAGCCGGCATTGGTGAGCTCGTAGAACCGCTGCTCCGCTTTCGCCAGTTCTTGTGCGTCATCCGAATTGAAGGGGTGACGGCGGTCGCCGCTGCGGTCCATCACGATCTGGATCGGCATGATCGTCCTCCTGGGATTGCTGGTGGCAAGGACCTGCTCCAGTATCCGACCGACCTCACGGACTTTCAAGAAGAACATTCCATCGCAATCGCCGGTCGTCTGCCGATCGCAGCAAGCGCAATCAGGCTGGCAGACACTCCGGGCAGGTGTCGCCGAGCGAGTCCAGGACGTCCCGAACTTCAGCGACGGCCGCCTCCGGAGAGACGCCGGACGGCGGATCCTGACGGGCGATGACGAGAGCGCGCTCTTGGGCATGGGGGATCAGCGCGGGCCTGCATCCAGCCATGCTCCTCGCATCGCGGATCGCTCCGGCTTCCTGCAACACGGAGACGGCCCAGCCCCGCAGCGTCCTCATGGCGGGCTGCCGTTCCTTCGTCATCCGCATCGAAATGGCTCCTGCCGAAGACCAATCTGACCGAACCGTCTTCCGTTCCGGGGACCGGTTCTGACCAAGCGCGTGATCCATCGCGATCCGAATTCCGCTGGCGCCATTCAACGGTGGAAGCTGGCGAACGCGTCATCCGGATGCTGGCCGACATGCGCTGCTAAGGCGGCGATCGCGCGCGGCGATGCATGGTCCGGCTGCTCGCCGGGATGGGATCGGTGCCGCCTTCGCAGCTGCAAAATCCCCGTTTCACCCCCAAAGCTCTGTCTTAGCACTGCAAGCGTCAGAACCTTTCCGATCTTCACGGTGTTGACTTTGTGAGTTCCGCGCGCTGGACGGGGACGAAGCTGTCCGCGCCCTCACCTGGAGGAGGTCACCATGACGCTTACGAGCATTCGGGATTGGAGCGAGGCTCTGCTCACATCCCTTGCGGCCGCGATGGCCGTATTCTTCGCCGCCATTCCCAAGATTCTTGCCTTTGCCGCGATCCTGATTATCGGCTGGTTCGTCGCGGCCTTGGTGGCAAGCGCAATCGCGGCGGTGCTTCGGCGAGTCCGCTTCAACGAACTATCCACGCAATCGGGGTTCACCGGCTTCGTTCATAACATGGGGCTGGAGACTGATGCTTCGGGAGCGATTGCCCTCACGACGAAATGGTTCATCAGGCTGATCGCGCTTGTGGTTGCGTTCGACGCTTTGGGTCTACCGGCTGTTTCGGACGTGTTGCGACAACTCCTGTTGTGGATTCCCAACCTTATCGTCGGAATCGTCGTTCTCGTCATCGGTGGCTTGGCGGCGAATGCCCTGGCTAACTTGGTCCGAGGCGCCACGGCACAGGCCGACCTGGGCAATCCCAACCTCCTCGCCAAGATTGCAAAGGTCATGGTGTGGGCCTTCGCCATCGTCATAGCCGTGAACCAGATCGGTGTTGCACAGACGTTGGCCAACACGCTGTTCACGGCTGTCGTCGGCGCAGCAGCTCTCGCGCTCGGTCTGGCCTTCGGGCTCGGTGGACGAGAGACTGCAGCCGAGATTGTCCGTCGATGGTACGACTCGTCGCGAGGTGTCGCGTCGAAGCTCGACGAAGCTGCTGAAGCCGGCCGTCGCTTGGGCGAACACGCGGCAGGTACTTCCCAACCGCCGCGCCAGTCCAGCAGGTGAACATGATGATACCGGAAGACGCGAAGGCGACGATTGAGCATGTTCCGCAGAACACTGGACGCGATGGTGCCGTCGACCTTGTTGCCAAGATGCACGAGTTCGGCGTCTTCTCGCATTCTGCCGCCGCCAGGGAGCTATACTGCAGCTCGAACGGGGCACGCTGGTACCTAGCCTGTGACGCTGACAGAGTTTCTGTTGTGCACGTGCCCAACGTCTCTTCCGGCGGACGCACGGAGAAGTTAGAGATCAGGGAATTCTTAGCGCGAGGCGGAGACGGACCGGAGCATCAAGAGTTGTTGCGTCTCATTGGGACGCTGGTGGAGGCTATTTAGCCCGAGGGCGCTGCTGTCTTGATCTCGCTGCTGCGCCATAGGCCTAGCCTCCAATCACAGGGCCAATGGTGTGAGGTGGCCCGGCCTTGGCTCTCAAACCTCGTACAGGGGCAGCTACGCACGCATTCATGAGTACAAGCGAAGCGGACGTTGTTTCGATATGCTGTCCTCAAAGGGACTGAAGACAACCGCTCGGTGAGTTCGCGGCCATCATTGCGCGCATTGGAGGCCTCATGCGATTCATTTTCCGTGTTCTCGCCGCATCCGCGGTTCTCGTCTTCTATCTCCCCGTGATCTCGGGAGTCATGCTTGCGACTGCTGATGCGACTGGTGGGTTGCCGGGCACTCTCACCGGCTGGTGGAAGTATATCGGCGATGTGATCGCCGAAGGCGCTGGCTTTTCTGCAAGCTACAAAGAGAACATGTTCACTATATGGGGCATCGCCGCGCTCCTCAGCGTCATCGGTCACACACTGCTTTCGATTTCGAGGGCGTGGATGCATCGATGAGGAATTTCGGAAACCCCGCTATTTGCCTTAACGCAACCCGAAGGGAATGACTGCGCGGTCGTGCACCAGATCGCTCGCGGCCTGCGCGGCTGTCGCTTCCGGCACATAGCGTCGTTTCGCTGCTATGCAGCAGCACGTCGGCTATCGGGGGATAGCAAACTCTGGCGCGGCGTCAGCCCGGCAAATTTGTGAGTGCACGGACTGGATGCATCGGCCGCCGCCTGCGCCAAGGCTTCTCGACGGCCCGAGACCGCAAGTCCCTGCGAAGCCCTGGCGTCGCGGGGTCACGGAGCATGACAGCGTCTATGACTTCACCGGCGCCGGCGGGCCAGCCACCTCGGCTTCCGCCACCTCCTCCACCTTCTCCCGGTCCCCCGCCAGCACGCGCTGCACCGAGACGAAGAACACCGGCACCATCAACAGCGCCAGGATCACGACCGCGATCATGCCGCCCATCACGCTGGTGCCGAGCGCCTGCTGGCTGGCGCCGCCGGCTCCCGTCGCAATCGCCATCGGCAGCACGCCGCAGACGAAGGCTAGGCCCGTCATCAAGATGGGGCGGAAGCGCAGCGAACAGGCTTCGACCGTCGCTTCAATCAGCGGCTTGCCCTGCGCGCGCAAATCCTTGGCGAATTCGATGATGAGGATGGCGTCTTTCGCCGCCAGGCCGATGATGGTGATCAGGCCGACGGTGAAGTAGACATCGTTCGGTAGCCCCCGCATGGTCGCGGCAATCACCGCGCCGCAGATGCCGAGCGGCACCGTCAGCAGGACCGCAAGCGGAATGGTCCAGCTCTCATAGAGCGCAGCAAGCAGCAGGAACACCACCAGCACCGAGAGGCCGAGCAGGAACGGCGCCTGCGAGCCCGACAGCTTTTCCTGCAGCGACTGGCCGGTCCATTCGAAACCGAAGCCGCGCGGCAGCTTGTTGGCCAGCCGTTCCATCTCGGCGATGGCATCCCCGGAGGTGAAGCCGGGCTTGGCTTCGCCGGAGATGCGCACGGCGGGATAGTAGTTGAAGCCCGCGATCTGGGTCGGCCCCTTCGACCACTGGACCGTGGCGAAAGCGGAGAACGGTACCAGCTGACCGCGGCTGTTCTTGACGTTGTAATTGAGGATGTCGTCGGCGTTCATGCGGCTGGCGCGGTCGGCCTGCACGATCACGCGCTGCATCCTGCCGCGGTTCGGAAAGTCGTTGATATAGTTCGAGCCGAGATTGGTCGAAATCGTCTGATTGATGTCCTCGAAGGTGACGCCGAATGCGCCGGCTTTCTCGCGGTCGATCATCAGATTGACCTGCGGCGCTGGCGGCA
Organism: Bradyrhizobium sp. AZCC 1577; assembly: GCF_036924575.1. NCBI lineage: Bacteria > Pseudomonadati > Pseudomonadota > Alphaproteobacteria > Hyphomicrobiales > Nitrobacteraceae > Bradyrhizobium > Bradyrhizobium sp. AZCC 1577. Next base: position 1,504,788 of record NZ_JAZHRQ010000001.1, on the reverse strand, counting down.
GGCCCTCGACATAGACCTTCTGCAGGATGGGGCTGGCGTTGGCTTCCGCGATCAGCCGGTCGGATGCTGCGACCAGCGCCGGATAGCCCTTCTGGCCGCGGTCCTGCAGGCGGAATGAGAAGCCGGAGGAATTGCCGAGGTTGTCGATCGGCGGCGGCTGCAGCGCCGAGATCCTGGCGTCGCGGATCGACGAAAGCTCGCGGTTGATGTCGGCGACGATCGCGGCGGCGGAATCCTTTTTGCCCCGTTCCGACCAGTCTTTCAACGTGATGAAGGCCTGCGCGGTGTTCATGCCCTGGCCGAGGAAGCTGAAGCCGGTGAGGAACGTGACGTCCTCGACGCCGGCGCGATTGAGCAGATACTTCTCCACGGCCCCGACCGCCGCTTCGGTGCGGGCGTAGGAGGAGTCGGACGGCGTCTGCACGTCTGTCGTGATGAAGCCCTGGTCGTCGACCGGCAGGAAGCCGCCGGGCAGCCGGACGAAGGCCCAGCCGAGGCCGATGAGCAGCGCAGCGTAGATCAGCATCAAACGCCCGGTGCGCTTCAGCGAGCCCTGCACCGTGCGCGAATAGCCGCCACGGCTCGTCTCGAGCACGCGGTTGAACCAGCCGAACACGCCCTTGCGCGCATGGCCGTGGCCGGCCTCGACCGGCTTCAACAGCGTCGCGCACAGCGCCGGCGTCAGCGAAAGCGCCAGCAGCGCGGAGAAAGCGATGGCCGAGATCATGGTGACCGAGAACTGGCGATAGATGATGCCGACCGAACCCGGGAAGAACGCCATCGGCACGAACACGGCCATCAGCACCAGCGTGATGCCGATGATGGCGCTGGTGATCTGCGACATCGCCTTGCGGGTCGCTTCCTTCGGCGGCAGGCCCTCTTCCGCCATGATCCGCTCGACGTTCTCGACCACGACGATGGCGTCGTCGACGAGAATGCCGACCGCCAGCACCATGCCGAACATGGTCAGCATGTTGATGGAATAGCCGGCCGCCATCAGCATCGCACAGGTGCCGAGCAGCGCCACCGGCACCACGATGGTCGGAATGATGGTGTAGCGGATGTTCTGCAGGAACAGGAACATCACGATGAAGACCAGCACCACCGCTTCCACCAGCGTCATCAACACCTTGTTGATCGAGGCCTTGACGACGGGCGTGATGTTGTACGGGATTTCGTAACCGATATTGGCCGGAAAGAATTTTGACAATTCCTTCATCTTGGCTTCGACGGCGCTGGCGGTGGCAAGCGCGTTGCCGGTCGGCGACAGCAGCACCGAAAGGCCCGCCGTCGGCTTGCCGTTGAGCCGCGTGTTGAACTGGTAGCTCAGGCCGCCAATCTCGATGCGGGCGACGTCGCGCAGCCGCACCGTCGATCCATCCGGATTGGCGCGCAGCGTGATGGCGCCGAATTCATCCGGCGATGAGAGCTGACCCTTGACCAGCACCAGCGCGGAAATCCTCTGCTCCGGCGTGCTCGGCTCGGCGCCGACGCTGCCCGAGGCGACCTGGGCGTTCTGCGCCGAGATCGCCTTGTTGACGTCGTCGGCGGTAAGGCCGTAGCCGACCAGCTTGGCCGGATCGACCCAGATCCGCAGCGAACGTTCGGTGGAATAGAGCGTGGCGCGGCCAACGCCGGGAATGCGCCTGATCTCGCCGAGCACGTTGCGGATCATGAAGTCGCCGAGGCCGATTTCGTCGAGCGAGCCGTCGGCCGAATTCAGCGTAATGATCTGCAGCACGGCAGAGGAGGCCTCCTCGACCAGGATGCCCTGCTGGATCACCGCGCGCGGAAGCCGAGCCTCGACGCGCTTGAGTCGGTTCTGCACTTCGACCGACGCCGCACCCGTCTCCGTGCCGGGCACGAAGTTGGCGATGATTTCGACCTGTCCCAGCGAGTCAGAGGTAGATTCGAAATTGAGGATGCCGGAGGCGCCGTTGAGTTCCTCCTCGATCAGCCGCGTGACGCTGTTGTAGAGGTTCTCCGGCGACGCGCCGGGATAGCTGGTCGAGATCGAGATCGAGGGCGGTGCGATGATCGGATATTGCGCGACCGCCAGCAACGGGATCGAGATCGCGCCGATCAGGCAGATGAAAAGCGCGACCACCCAGGCGAAGATCGGCCGGTCGATGAAGAAGCTGGGCATGTCCCGGTCTCAGCGGGACGCTTGCGCTGCCGGTGCTGGCGGTATCGAACCAACCGAGGCATCCGCATCGATCCACGCCTTCGCCTTGACCTTGTCGCCGGCAACAAACTTCTGGAACCCGTCGACGATGACGCGGTCGCCCTCCTTGAGGCCCTCGCTGATCAGCCACACGCCGTCCTGCATCGGGCCGGTGCGGACCGGCTGCGTCGCGACGCGGCCGTCGTCCTTGACCACGAAGACTTCGCTGCCGCCGCCGGCATCGCGCTGGATCGCCTGCTGCGGCACGGCCATGGCATCGGAATCGATGCCCTGTTCGATCAGGACGCGGACATACATGCCGGGCAGTAGTTCGCGATTCGGATTCGGAAACTGTCCGCGCAGCGTGACCTGCCCGGTATAGGCGTCGACCTTGGCATCAGAGAACAGAAGCTTGCCGGGAATCGAATAGGCCGGACCATCGTCGAGCACGAGGCGGACCTTGGCCACGTCGGGCGCGATCCGGTCGAGGTCGCCGCTTTCGAGCGCACGGCGCAGCTTGTTCATCTCCGCGATCGATTGGGTGAAATCGGCGTAGATCGGGTCGAGCTGTTGGATCGTGGCAAGGCTGGTGGTCTCGTTCTGCACCACCAGCGCGCCTTCGCTGACCAGTGCGGCGCCAACGACGCCGCTGATTGGCGCACGAATCGTCGCATAATCGAGATTGAGCTTCGCGCGGGCGACATCGGCCCTGCGGCTTCCAACTTCGGCTTCAGCCTGGCGTTGGGCTGCGATGGCCTTTTCGTTCTCTGCCTCGGGCGCCGCGCGCTGGCTGGTCAGCGTCGCAATGCGCCGGGCGTGCTGGGTGGCGAGATCGAGCGCAGCTTCCGCCTTGTCCAGCGCGGCTTCGCTCGCCTGCAGTTCCACCTCGAACGGTTTGGGGTCGATCCGGTAGAGCGGATCGCCGGCCTTCACCTCGGTGCCCTGCTGGAACAGGCGCTCGACGACGATGCCCGAAACCCGCGCACGGACTTCCGAGACCCGGGTGGGTGCGATTCGGCCGGGCAATTCACGAACGATGGCGCGGGGCTGAGATCTGACGGTGAAAGTGCCTACTTCAGGCTCGGGCGGCTTTGCCGCTGCGGTCGCGGCGATCGGTTCATTGCAGCCAGCCAAAAGCGGCGCCATCGCAGTCAACATCACAATGATGCATGCCGATTGCGTTCGTAGTCCGGACATTGAAAGCATTGCCCCAGTTCAGGTTGGAAGGCGCGAGTTGAGCATTCGCGACGTTGTCGTACGAGTCTTGGGAACTCACGGTTGGTGGAAGATAGGATAGGGACAGGCTGCTGCGACGCAATACGATTTCGCGGCGGCCCAATGTCACACAACGCTATCACACTGAACTACCGCTCATTTTTCCAGATTCACTTGATTGTGAGACGGTTCCATTGCGTTTGGCCGGAAACAGACGGCCGGGAACCCGCCGTTTCGCTGCAGCAGACCGCGCGGGAGGCATCCGGCACGAATCGGTTAACTTCGGGCTAAGGCGCCTTGAGCCGGTAATGGCTGATGCCCCACTCGCTGCCACCGGCGTAACCGAACAGGCCTGCGGTGGCGAGCAGGAACCAGCGCCAGCGCCGCATCCACAGCGCAGTCTCGCCGCCATAGACCTTGCGAAGCACGCGCTCGATTTCGTCGCGATGTCGGTCGAAGTTCGCCAGCCGGTCCTGCACGTTGCGCTGACAATGCATGCCGCTCCAGCGCCATTCCTTTTCGACCCCGAACAGATCGGCATATTGCCGGATCAGATGATGGCTCGGGATCACGCCGCCGGTACAGAAATGCTGCGCAATCCAGTCCTCGCCATCGGCGCGATCGAACACATTCGATGGCGCGTGCCGCCATTTCGTGGGCGAGCCAGGCATCGCTTTCGGCATTTCCGGTGGCGAGTTTCGTGGCGGTGCGTGAGCAGAGCTGGTGGATTGCGGCCCGGACAATCACGTCGGGCAGCGGCACCCGCTCGGCGGTGCCAAGGATCGCGGAGACGAAGCCATGACACTCCCTCCCTTTTGGCACGATCCTTTTCAAAAACCGGTCCTCGCCATGGGCTAACGCGACCCTCCGGGTCGGATCATGCCGGCGGCGGCCGCGGGGAGAACGGGCTGGTTCTGCAACCGGCAGTCGCGATACCGCCACTGCTCCTGCACCACCCAGGCGCCCGCCATCAGAACCGGGAAAGATGCGGCAATGGCCAACACGCCTCGGGATATAAGAGCGTCATGAAAAATCTCGGTTGGACATCGAACCGTTCCAAAATACGCTGATGTCAAAGCCGGGTTTCGGGAAGATGTTCCACCACCGTCGGCCCGAAATCGCGGCTTGCCAGCTTTTTTCTCCAGCCCGCTGTGCCATATTGGCGCCAGCGCGGCTTTTCGTAACCGGATGACACCCCGCAAATGCCTTCAGGCCCCTCCTCCCGCTCCGAAATGGAGATCGAACTGAGCAAACTGTCCTCACCACGGATTTTCCTGGTGCGGATGCTCGTGTTCCTGGTGCTCTGCGCGCTGGTCACGGTCGTGCTCTACAAGCAGATCACCGTGGCGTTCTTTGCCAACCCTGGCCTTAACGCGCTGATCGGCGGGGTGCTCCTGATCGGCATCATCCTGTCATTCCGGCAGGTGGTTCGGCTCTATCCGGAGGTGGCCTGGGTCAACAGTTTCCGCATCGCCGATCCGGGGCTCGCAATCGACCGGCGCCCGACCCTGCTGGCTCCGATGGCGGCAATTCTCGGCGGCGAGCGTACCGGGCGCATGACGATATCGCAGCAGACCATGCGGCACTTGCTGGATTCGATTGCGACGCGGCTGGACGAAGCCCGTGATATTTCCCGCTACATGACAGGCTTGCTGGTCTTCCTCGGCCTGCTTGGCACCTTCTGGGGCCTGATCGAAACCGTCGGTTCCGTCGGCAAGGTGATCGACGGCCTGAAAGTCGGCGGCGATGCCGGCTCGCTGTTCGACACCCTCAAAGAGGGCTTGGCCGCGCCGCTCGGCGGCATGGGCATTTCGTTCTCGTCCTCGCTGTTCGGCCTCGCGGGCTCCCTGATCCTGGGCTTTCTCGACCTGCAGTCGAGCCAGGCACAGAACCGCTTCTATACCGACCTTGAAGACTGGCTCGCCTCCACCGTGCGCGAATATGGCGATGGCAGTTCCGGGATCGGCGGCGAGCTGCAGCATGCAATGGAACGTATCCGCGCGGTGGTGGAAGAGAGCGGCGGCAGCCGCAACACGACGGCGGCGATGGCCAATCTGGCCGAGGCGATCCAGGGCCTGGTTGCGCATATGCGCACCGAGCAGCAGATGATCCGCGAATGGGCCGACGGTCAGGGCGAACAAAACCGCGAGATCAAGAAGCTCCTGGAACGGATCGCCAGACAGCCCGAGAAGAGCTGAAGTGGAAAGTTCGTGCCCCGGACGCGGCGCAGCAGGCAAAAGCGCGTTTACGCGCGTCTTTGACACGCTATGGTGATGCGACGCAGAGTCGGGACCCATCGCGAGTAGATCCCGGCTCTGCGGAGCGGCGTTGCACGCCGCACCGCGTCCGGGACAGGACACCGGAGACAATAAATGGCCCTCGCCCGTGCACGCCGCAGTGAATCCGGTTTCAACTATTGGCCGGGCTTCGTCGATGCGCTGTCGACGCTGGTGCTGTCGATCGTGTTCCTGCTGTCAGTGTTTTTGGTGGTGCAATTCTTCCTGTCGCAGGAGGTCACCGGCAAGGACAAGGCGCTCGAACAACTCAACGCCAAGATCGCGCAGTTGAACGACCTGCTGTCGCTGGAAAAGCTCGGCAAGATCACGCTCGACGACCAGCTCGCGCAATTGCGCGCCGGCCTCGCCGCCGCGGAAGGCGAACGTGACCGCATCAAGGGGCTTTACGAGGGGTTGAGTGGTGCCGGCGACGCCCAGGGCCGCGCCAATGAGCTCAACAAGGCGCTCGAATCCGAAAAGGCCGTGAGCTCGCGCGCGCTCGCCCAGATCGAGGTGCTGAACCAGCAGATCAGCGCGCTGCGCCGCCAGCTTGCGGCGCTCGAGGAAGCGCTGGAAGCCTCCGAAAAGCGTGACAAGGAATCGCAGGGACGGATTGCCGATCTCGGCCAGCGCCTGAACGTCGCGCTGGCGCAACGCGTGCAGGAACTGTCGCGCTACCGTTCGGAATTCTTCGGCCGCCTGCGCGCCATTCTGGGCAATCGCCCCGATATCCGCATCGTCGGCGACCGCTTCGTATTCCAGTCGGAAGTGTTCTTCGATACCGGCCAGGCGGTGCTGCTTCCCGAGGGCCGCTCCGAACTCGACAAACTCGCCACCGCGCTGATCGATCTGGACAAGCAGATACCGAGCGAGATCGGCTGGGTGCTGCGGGTCGACGGCCATACCGACATGCGCCCGATCAACTCGCCGCTGTTCAAGTCGAACTGGGAATTGTCGTCGGCGCGCGCCATCTCCGTGGTGCAATATCTGGTTTTCCTCGGCGTTCCCGCGCAACGGCTGGTCGCCGCCGGTTTTGCCGAGTTCCAGCCGCTCGATTCAGCACCCAACGAAGACGCCTACAAGCGCAACCGCCGCATCGAGCTGAAACTGACGGAACGGTAGTGGCCGCAGATTTCACGCTCCGCCCCTATCGCGCCGAGGACGAGGATGCGGCGATCGAGCTGTGGCGCCTGACATGGCAGCAGGCCTACCCCTCGATCGATTTCAATGCGCGGGTGGCGTGGTGGCGTGAGCGGTGGCGGAACGAGCTGGTGGAAAACGCCCAGATCATCGTCGCCGAGCAGGCGGATGTGCTGATCGGCTTCGTGACCATCGATGCATCTGGCTATCTCGACCAGCTCGCGGTCAGTCCGGATCATTGGGGCTCGAAACTTGCGACAAGTCTGGTCGATGAAGCCAAGCGCCTGTCGCCCAATGGCATCACGCTTCTGGTCAACAAGGACAACGCCCGCGCGATCCGCTTCTACGAGCGCAACGGCTTTGAACATGCCGGCGAGGATGTGAATCCGACTTCAGGCAGGCCGGTGTTGAAGATGGAATGGAAGGCGTAACACCCTCACCCAGATCGGCTACACGCCCTCGAACTGCAGCCGCGCCAATCGCGCGTACAGTCCGTTCGCCGCGACCAGCTCGGCATGTGTGCCCTGCTCGACGATCCTGCCCTGGTCCATCACCATGATGCGGTCGCAGGAGAGCACAGTGGCGAGGCGATGCGCTATGACGAGCGTGGTGCGATGGCGCATCAGTTCTTCCAGCGCCGTCTGCACCAGCGTCTCGCTTTCGGCATCGAGCGCTGACGTCGCCTCATCGAGCAGCAACAGCGGCGCGTCACGCAGGATCGCGCGCGCGATCGCTATGCGCTGGCGCTGGCCGCCGGACAGCGTCACGCCGCGCTCGCCGAGTTGCGCCTCGAAGCCGCCGGGCAGCTTGCGCAGGAATTCAGTGGCGTGCGCGAGATCGGCGGCGCGCTCGACCTCGGCGTCGGTGGCATCGGGCCGGCCGAAACGGATGTTTTCGCGCGCCGTGGTCGCAAACACCACCGAGTCCTGTGGCACCAGCGCAATCCGCGAGCGCACGTCAAGCGGATCCGCCGACTTGACCGGCACGCCGTCGAGCGAGATCGTGCCCTTGGCCGGATCGTAGAACCGCAGCAGGAGATGAAACAGCGTGCTCTTGCCCGCACCCGAGGGACCTACGATCGCGACCTTCTCGCCGGCCTTGACCGAGAGCGAAACCTGATCGATCGCGAGCACATCCGGCCGCGCCGGATAGGCAAAGCTGACGTTCTCGAACCCGACGTCGCCGCGCGCAGGCTGCGGCAGCGCGACGGGCTGCGGCGGGGCCGTGATCTGCGACTTGACCCGAAGAATCTCGAACAGCCGCTCGGCGGCGCCGGAGGCGGCCGAGACTTCGCCCCAGACCTCGCTAAGCTGTCCGAGACCGGCGGCGGCGAACGCCGCATACAGTACGAACTGACCGAGCCGGCCCGGCGTGATCTGGCCGGTCAGCACGTCGTGTGAGCCGACCCAGAGGATCGCCACCACGCTGGAGAACACGATGAAGATGATGATCAGGGTCAGCACTGCGCGCGCCCGCGTCGAGCTGCGCGCCGCCTCATAGGCCTGTTCGACATCGCCGCCGAAGCGGGCGGTGGCCATCCGCTCGCTGGTATAAGCCTGCACGGTCCTGATCGCGCCGACCAGTTCGGAAGCATACGCGCTGGCGTCCGCCAGCGTATCCTGCGCGTTGCGCGACAGCCGCCGCACCCAGCGCCCGAAGGCGACCAGCGGGATCACGATCACGGGGATCGCCAGCAACACGAAGCCTGAAAGCTTGGGGCTCGTGATCACCATCATGGTGGCGGCGCCGATGAACAGCATCATGTTGCGCAGCGCGATGGATACCGAGGCGCCGACCGCGGACTTGATCTGGGTGGTATCGGCCGTCAGCCGCGACACCAACTCGCCCGAACGCGCGGAATCGAAAAATGCGGGCGAGAGTGAGATCAGATGCGCGAACACGTCGCGCCTGACGTCGGCAACGATGCGCTCGCCGATCGTCATGACGAGGTAGTAACGCGACGCGCTGGCGGCGGCGAGCACCGCGACGACCGCGATCATGACGCTGAAATAGCTGTTGATCAGGGCGATGCCTTCGGGACTGAAGCCGAAATCGATCATGCGCCGGATGGCGATCGGCACGACCAGCGTGGTGATCGCCGCGACCGTCAACGAAATGAAAGCGAGCGCCGCACGCCCGCGGTAGCGCGCAACATAGGGCGCGAGCGCCAGCAGCGGGCGCAGCCTGGCGCCGGTCCTGGCCGGCGATTGCGTCAACTGGCGCTCGATGAAGGCCTCTTCCTCGAGCAGGGCGTCACGCGGCGGCGTGCCGCGGGGGGCTTCAATCTGTTCCACTGCGCTCATGAAATCCGACCCGTTTTTCTGCCTCCAGATAGGCCTCCGCGCCCCCCTCTGGCAAATCCGGGAGATTCCCAATCAGGACATATACGTAGCTTGTTTTGACAGGCTTCCTGAGCTATAGAGCCGCCAAATCCCGTATCCCCTGACAGTTGAGACGGGCGCCGGCGCGCCGAAGGATATGCCATGAAAGCCGAAATTCATCCGAATTATCATACGATTACGGTCGTGATGACCGACGGGACAGAGTACCAGACCCGCTCCACCTGGGGCAAGGAAGGCGACAAGCTGAACCTCGATATCGATCCCAAGTCGCACCCGGCCTGGACCGGCGGCTCGCAGCAGATCCTCGACCGCGGCGGCCGAGTGTCGCGCTTCCAGAAGAAGTTTTCGGGCTTCCTCAAGAAGGACTGAGGCCGTCCGGTCCTGCTTTCTTGGGTTCAGAAATGCGAAACGCCCCGGTCAGCCCGGGGCGTTTTTATTTTGGTGCTGCGGCCTATCCTCGTCGTTGCGAGGAGCAAAGCGACGAAGCAATCCATCGCTCCGCATGCGCTGAGAGATGGATTGCTTCGCTACGCTCGCAATGACGGCGGAGAGAACCTTACTGCTCGAACGCCGCTTTCAACCTGTTGAGCTGCGGCACCAGCGGATTGCCGATCGGCCCGCGTTCCGCGGGCGCCGCGTGGATCGAGATGTCGAGGCGACGGACCCGCGTCTGAAGGCTCATCGATCGCGCAATCAGATCCTGCAATTGCTGCGGGAGCTTCTCGATCATGTCCTGCGGCCCGGGATCGGCGGCCGTGAGCTTGACCTTGGTCTTTTCCCGATTGGCCTGGGTCAGCGTCATCTCGCCTTCCTTGACCGCGCGATGCAGCAACAGCCATGACGCAAGCTGCATCAAGCGGGTGGTCAGGCGCATGCTTTCGGTTGCGTAAGTAAGGCTGACAGAACGTTCGAGCGCCTTGGCTTCGGTGCGGCCGTCGCCATCGAGATAGGCGGCGGTTTCCTCGACCAGATCCATGCCTTCCCGGAAGAGAGTTCCGAACGCCACCGAATTAGTCAGCCGCTCGCTGAACAGAACGAGCGCGGATTCGCTTTGCGAACGGTCCGCCATGGTTAACGCCCTCACGCCACTATTTGCCCCAACCGGCTGTGAACCACCGGCTTATGATGAACAAATCATTGCTCGGGCGAAGTCGAGAGTCCAGCGGCAACCGGATTTATGGTTTCCAGCTCGTGGGGGCACAAAATAGCCGTGGAGAGCACAAAAAAGAGCCGCCGTTTCCGGCGGCTTTTGAAGTTGATAACAGGGAGGCGTCAAACAGAGTGGACAGGAGCCACTCGGTGTCCAAACGAGGACGATGACAGTCATAATCGAGAAAGCTTAACGGACCGTAAACGAACGATTTTCTTTAGAGATTGTTTGCCATGTCGGCCATTGGCCGAGTTTGTGATTGACTTCATCCACGGGTCGTCCCTGCGAACGCAGGAACCCATAACCACCGGCAGATGAAATTGAGGGAAAGTCGGCCAGCGGCCCTGCCACAAGATGGGCCGCTGCGTATGGGTCCCTGCGTTCGCAGGGACGACCCGGAATGAGCGCGCGTTCTAAAAATCCTACGATTTGAAGAAACCGTTCGCGGCGTCCTTTGACGCGCGCTTTTTGGTGACGGCCTCTTGCAGCCGCGCGATTTCCGAATTCAAGAGCGCGATGCGCTCCGTCAGTTCCTCGACCGAGAGCAGCGACAGGTCCTGGCCGATCTCATGGCTGATTTTCTTCCGTGGCTTGTCGTCGTCTTCGATGGCCATGCGTTTCCTCCTTTCGGCATTTCCCTGCAGATCTGGCCGTCCCTTCTCGCGGTTGCCAGCCGCAGCCGGGCTGGCTAATCAGGGGCCGCCTTCAATTCTCAGCCTTTCGCAAGGACAAATCATGGAAAAGCTGCCCGCGCAAATGACCGTCATCGGCATCAGCAAGCCAGGCGGCCCCGAAGTGCTGTTGCCCGAAACCCGCAGCGTTCCAGCGCCCGGCCCAGGCGAGATCCTGGTCAAGGTGATGGCGGCGGGTGTCAACCGCCCCGACGTTGCGCAGCGGTCCGGCGCTTACCCGCCGCCGCCCGGCGCCAGCGACCTGCCCGGCCTTGAAATCGCGGGCGAAGTGGTGGCGCTTGGCGAAGGCGCCAAAAAGCACAAGCTCGGCGACAAGGTGATGTCGCTGGTCGCGGGCGGTGGCTACGCCCAGTATTGCATTGCGCAAGACGCGCAGGCGATGGCGGTGCCGCCGTCGCTGTCGATCCAGGAAGCCGGCGCGATCCCGGAAACGCTGATGACCGTCTGGCACAATGTGTTCGAGCGCGGCGCGCTCAAGCCCGGCGAAACGCTCCTGATCCACGGCGGCTCGTCCGGCATCGGCACCATGGCGATCCAGCTTGCGAAAGCGTTCGGCTCCAAGGTGATCGTGACCGTCGGCTCTCAGGACAAGATCGACGCCTGCCTCAAGCTCGGCGCCGACCGCGCGATCAATTACAAGACCGAAGACTTCGTCGCCGTGGTCAAGGCCGAGACCAACAATGTCGGCGCCAACCTGATCCTCGACATGGTGGCCGGCGACTATGTCGATCGCAACTATGACGCTGCCGCGGTCGATGGCCGTATCGTGCAGATCGCGACGCTCAATAGCCCCAAGGTCACCGTCAACATTGCCAAGGTGATGGTGAAGCGGCTGACCCATACCGGCTCCACGCTGCGCCCCCGTACTAATGCGGATAAGGCAGCGATGGTCGCCGCAATCGAGGCCAAGGTGATGCCGCTACTGCGCGAGGGACGTGTAAAACCGCTGATGGACAGCTCATTCCCGCTGGAAAAAGCGGCCGACGCGCACCGCCGGATGGAGACCTCCGCACATATTGGCAAAATTGTGTTGTCGGTCTAGCCGATCGCGAGCGAAGCGCGGGTGGAAACCCTTTGATTTGCTTCGCTTTCATGTCATTTATCGCGGCAACGCCGACCCCGTTCGCTGGGCCGGGAGAATCGTTGGTCGCGGAGTACTGACATTGCGTCTGATCAGGTGCCTTGCGCTATTCGCGCTGGGCCTCATGATTGTTATGGCCGCGCCTGCGGCGCATGCCATCGACGCGGTCAGCGTCCGCAGCGACGCGCCTGCCATCGATCTCACCGCAGTGCTCGACCATCAGCGCAGCGAAACCGATCGTATCCAGGTTTCGACAGCGCCGGGAACCGATGGCATCGTCCGCCGTATCGAAGTGCGCGCCCGCGAAGGCGGACAGAACTGGGTCGTGTTCGCGCTTGCCAACAACACCGACGACCAGCTCGACCGCCTGATCGTCGCGCCACACTATCGCATCGTGTCATCCGGCCTCTTGTGGCCCGACCTCGGCCTGTCGCGCATCGCAACCATCACGCCATCGACCGGCGATCGTCCCGAGCGCCAGGAAAGCGCAACGGCCGACATCTTCCGCATCACGCTCGACCCCGGCGCCGTCATCACCTTCGTGGCGGAGCTGCGCACCGACAAGCTGCCGCAGCTCTATCTCTGGGAACCCGACGCCTACAAGGACAAGGTCAACTCGTTCACGCTCTACCAGGGCATCGTGATCGGCATTTCCGGCCTGCTGGCGCTGGTGCTGACGATCCTGTTCGTGGTCAAGGGCAGCATCATGTTCCCCGCCGCAGCCGCGCTGGCCTGGGCAGTGCTGGTCTATATCGGCGTCGATTTCGGCTTCTGGGGCAAGGTGCTCGACATGTCGAACAATGCCGAGCGCGTCTGGCGCGCGGCCGGCGAAGCGATCCTCGCAGCGACGCTGCTGGTGTTTCTGTTCGCCTATCTCAACTTGAGCCGCTGGCATGTGCGCTATTCCCACATCACCGTCGGCTGGCTGGCCTTCCTGGGATCGCTGGTAGCGCTGGCGCTGTTCGATCCCGCAGTCGCCTCGGGCATTGCCCGCATCTCGCTGGTCTTGATCGCCTTCGCCGGCTTTGCGCTGATCGTCTATCTCTCGACGCATGGTTTCGACCGCGCGGTGTTGTTGATCCCGACCTGGTTCCTGCTGGTGGTCTGGGTGATCGCCGCCGGCATGACGGTGGCGGGAAGCGTCACCAACGACATCGTAGGTCCGGCGCTGCTCGGCGGCCTCGTGCTGATCGTGATGCTGATCGGATTTACGGTGATGCAGCACGCGTTCGCCGGTGGCGGCGCGACAACCGGCATTGTCTCCGACATCGAGCGCCGCGCGCTGGCGCTGACCGGCTCCGGCGACCTGATCTGGGACTGGGACGTCTCTGCCGACAAGGTGTTCACCAGCCCGGAGACCGAAAGCCTGCTCGGGCTGAAGCGCGGCACGCTGGAAGGTCCGGCCGCAAAATGGCTGGAGGTGCTGCACCCGCTCGACCAGGATCGCTTCCGTGCCGCGCTGGACAGCGTGCTCGACCAGCGCCGCGGCCGGCTGGTGCAGGATTTCCGCCTGCGCACGCCTGACGGCCACTTCATGTGGTTCGCGCTGAAGGCGCGCCCGGTGGTCGGCTCCGACGGTGAAGTCTCGCGCGTGGTTGGAACGCTGACCGACGTCACCGAAATCAAGAACGCCGAAGAGCGCATGCTGCACGACTCCGTGCATGACAACCTCACCGGCCTGCCCAACCGCAAACTGTTCATGGATCGCCTCGGCGCGGTGGCGAATTTCGCCAAGAGCATGCCGAACCTGCGGCCGACGCTGATGGTGATCGACCTCGATCGCTTCAAGCAGGTCAACGATTCCGTCGGCATTGCGGTCGGTGACTCCATCCTGCTGACGCTGGCGCGTCGGCTGACGCGCATCCTGAAACCGCAGGATACGCTGGCGCGGCTGGCCGGCGACCAGTTCGGCCTGATCCTGATGTCGGAACAGGACCCGGCACGTATCACCGCCTTCGCCGAAACCATCCGCAAGACCATCCGCGCGCCGATCGCCTTCAACGACCGCGAGATCTTCCTGACCGCGTCCATCGGGCTCGCGCTGTCGGATCCGCAGACGCAATTGTCCGACGAGATCATCAAGGACGCCGAGCTTGCGATGTATCACTCCAAGCGCATCGGCGGCGACCGCATCGACGTCTACAAGCCGGCGATGCGCGCGCGAAAGACCGACCGCCTGACGCTGGAAAGCGAATTGCGCCGGGCCATCGAGCGGCAGGAAATCACCATTCTCTACCAGCCGATCGTGCGGCTGGAAGATCGCTCGATCGCCGGCTTCGAGGCCCTGGCGCGCTGGGATCATCCCAAGCTCGGCCGGATGTCGCCGTCAGAATTCATCACGATTGCCGAGGAGATCGGCCTGATCGTCGATCTCGGCATGTTCGTGCTGGACCAGACGGCGCGGCAGCTCTCGGTATGGCAGCGCGCGATGCGCTCGCGCGAACCGATCTTCGCCTCCGTCAACGTTTCCTCGCGGCAGTTGCTGCGCCATGACTTGATCCACGATATCCGCACCGTGCTGTCGCGTTCGTCGGTGGCGCGCGGCACGCTTAAGCTGGAGCTCACCGAGTCGCTTGTGATGGAGAATCCGGAGCATGCCGCGCAGATGCTGGCGCGCATTCGCGAACTCGGCACCGGACTATCGCTGGACGATTTCGGCACCGGCCATTCCTCGCTGGCGTACCTGCAGCGCTTCCCCTTCGACACCATCAAGATCGACCAGTCCTTCGTGCGCACCACCAGCCGCGGCACGCGGCCGGTGATCCTCAAATCGATCATTGCGCTGGCGCATGACCTCGGCATGGACGTGGTGGCTGAAGGCGCGGAGACGGATTCGGATGCGGTCGAGCTCTATCAGTTGGGCTGCGAATACGCGCAAGGCTTTGCCTTCGGCGAGCCGATGGACGCCGACGCAGCGATGCGGCTATTGACCGAAGAACGGCTGGAAGCGGCGAGCTGATGTCTTCGTCGCCCCTGCGAAAGCAGGGGCCCATACGCCGCGGCTTTTCCGTGAAACGATGGGCCAATTGCCTTCGCTACAACAACGCCCGGTGGTTATGGGTCCCCGCGTTCGCGGGGACGACGGCGGTCTTGAGGCATTCTCTTGAACTTCACGCTCGTTCCATCCGCCTGCCGCGTTGCGATGTAGCCGGCTTCGAGGCAGGCCTCGCGCTGCGGCATCTTCTCCTGCGGGCTCCGCAACGTCTCCCACCATGACGCACGGTGCGCGGCGCGCGGCAGCGCCGCATCGATGATCTCCTCGATCTCTTCGAAGCTCAACACGAATTCGGTGCGCGTCTGCGCCTTCAGATAGTCCCGCAACGGATCGTAAACGTTCACGCGTGTCCTCTTAAGCGAATTGCACAAAACCGTCGGCGCCGGCAACTGAATGTTAACTGTCTACCATATCGCCGTCGCCGCTTAAGACCGCAACAATTTATCCGGCGCATACCGGAAGGCTTGGAGCGGATGAATGCTATTCGAGCGGCAAAGCGACGTAGCCAGAAAGGGTTGGTTCAGGAAAGACTCCGGCCGCCGCCCCTGGCGATTGTCCGTAAAGCTGTTGATCGCGTCGTCGGTCGCGGCCGTGATCGGCTTCTCCGCGATTTGCACCAGCGTCATGTTCGACATGCGCCGCGGCGAGGAAGAGCTGGCGCGGCAGACGCTGGAAAATCTGGCCTCGAGCATCGACGCCGATATCAGCCGGAATATCGAACTCTACGATCTGTCGCTACGTAACGTCGCCACCAATCTGGTGATGCCGGAGATCGAAAAGGTCAGCAAGGAGATTCGCCATCTGATTCTGTTCGATCATGCCGCGACTGCCAGGCATTTCGGCGCGATCCAGGTGTTCGACGCGCAGGGCAAGCTGACCATCGATGCAGCAAGCCTCGACCCCGTGCCGGAGGATCGCAGCGATGAGGAATACTTCTTCGTCCATCGCGACAAGCCCGACGTGGGCTTGTACATGAGCCGTCCGATGCTGCATCGCAGCGCCTATTCGATCGTGCTCAGCCGACGCGTCACCGACGCCGATGGTGGTTTTCTCGGTGTGGTCGTGGGCTCGATCCGCTTCAGCTATTTCCACGATTTGTTCGGGCGGCTGACACTCGATCCCACCGATACGATCACGGTATTGCGCCGCGACCGGACGATCATCATGCGCAAGCCGTTCGACCTCGACATCGTCGGCAAAAATCTGGCAGAGCGAAAAGACTGGAATCCGGCAAATCTGAAGCAAGGCGGGTCCTACGCCGGGGTCGGACCGGTGGACCCGACGCCGCGGCTTTACGTTCGAAGCGCCAATACGAGCCTGTTCTTTGTCGTAGTCGGAAAACCGCTGGCGAGCATCCTGAGCCTCTGGCACCGGGAGGTGATCCGGATCGGCGCGGTCATGGTGGCCCTGATCCTGTTCATGCTCGGCACCACATTGTTCCTCGCGCGCGAGATCGGCCGCCGCGCCGAGGCTGAGGAAAAGCTGGAAGAGCTTGCGACCACTGACGCGCTCACCGGCCTGAAGAACCGGCGCAAATTCGATTCCGAGATAGACCTGGAATGGCGGCGGGCGACGCGCAACCAGACCCCCGTCGCGGTGCTGATGATCGATGCCGATCATTTCAAATCGTACAATGACACGTTTGGACATCAGGCCGGCGACCAGGTGCTGGTCGGCATTGCGATCTGCATTTCGGAT
The DNA here is from genome assembly GCF_036924575.1 of Bradyrhizobium sp. AZCC 1577. Lineage (NCBI taxonomy): Bacteria > Pseudomonadati > Pseudomonadota > Alphaproteobacteria > Hyphomicrobiales > Nitrobacteraceae > Bradyrhizobium > Bradyrhizobium sp. AZCC 1577. The sequence goes on along the minus strand of NZ_JAZHRQ010000001.1, from coordinate 1,488,035 downwards.
TCGGTGGGGCGAGCCGGCGACTGTCCGGCCAGATACGGCGGCGAGGAATTCGCGGTACTTCTGCCCGGCCTCTCGGCGGTGGAAGCGCTCACTGTCGCCGAAACCATCCGCCTCAAAGTCGAACAATGGGCCGAAGACCCCAGCGTGACGACGGTGAGTATCGGCGTGGCGAGTATGACGCCCACGGCAGCGAACGATTGGTCCTATCTGATCGAAGCGGCCGACAAGGCCCTCTACGCGGCCAAGGCCAACGGCCGCAACCAGTCGGTGGTCGCCGCCATCCCGCAGCTCGCGCTGGTGGCTTAAGGCACAGTCTCGTCATGCCCGCCACCCGGTCCGGCCTCTGGCCGACCGGATGACAGCGGAGAAATGCGCAATGCGTCCTCGCCCCTATTCCACCAGATACTTCTTCATCTCCGCGCGCAGGCCTTCGCGCAGCTCGGCGCGGGCCATGCCGTAGGCGATGTTGGCGCGAAGGAAACCGGATTTCGAACCGCAGTCGTGCCGCTCGCCCTCGAATTCCACGCCGTAGAACTTTTGCGTCTTGGCGAGAGTTTTCATCGCATCGGTGAGCTGGATCTCGTTGCCTGCGCCGCGCTCCTGGGTTTCGAGGATCTTGAAGATTTCCGGCTGCAGGATGTAACGCCCGGTGATCGAAAGGTTTGACGGCGCGGTGCCCTTCGGCGGTTTCTCCACCATGCCGTCGACCTCGAACATGTTTTTGGCCAGGCGCTTGCCGACGCCGCAAATGCCATACTGGTGGGTGAATTCGTCGGGCACCGCCTCCACCGCGAGCAGATTGGATTTGGCGCCGAGTTTCGCTGCGGCCTCGATCATCTGCTTCAGGCAACCCGGGCTGTTGAGCACCAGTTCGTCCGGCAGCACCACGGCGAACGGCTCATCGCCAACAATATCGCGTGCGCACCAGACCGCGTGGCCGAGGCCGAGCGGCGCCTGCTGGCGGGTGAAACTCATGGCGCCGGCTTCGGGCTGGTCGCGCGCCAGGATGTCCTGCTCGGCCTTCTTGCCGCGCTGAGCCAGCGTGGTGTCGAGTTCGAACATCCGGTCGAAATGGTCCTCGATCACCCCCTTGTTGCGCCCGGTGACGAAGACGAAATGCTCGATGCCGGCCTCCCTGGCCTCGTCGACCACGTATTGAATCAGCGGCTTGTCGACGATGGTCAGCATTTCCTTCGGCATCGCCTTGGTGGCGGGCAGGACGCGGGTGCCGAGGCCGGCGACCGGGAAGACGGCTTTACGGATTTTCATGGGAAGTCGGGCGCCTTGATATTGAGAATTGGAAATGAGGAAAGTGCTTTGATTGCACCTTGATAGCCGGTTTGCACCCTTGAACAAAGGCGGATGTATGGTGGCGTTCCCGCCCGACTTGCACCTCCCCTTGCGCGCGCCGGGCGCGACAACAAAATCCGCTCTGTTAAGCTATTGGAAACCGTGACAAGGCCTTCTGGCACGGGGTTGGTTTCGATGGACGGGTACGGCATGGGTCTCTTGGAACGAGTGACGAGTAATCGAACCGGCGCGATCTTAATCGCCGCAGCGCTGTTGTGTTCCAGCGGCCAGTCCCAGGCCCAATCTCAAGCCCATTCCTCCGGCAACGGGGTTTCGAACTTTTTCGGCAATATCTTCTCAGGGCAGAAGGCCGCGGCGCAGCAGGCCACGCCCGGCCCGGACGGCAGTCCGCCGCCCTGGAGCGGCGAAGACGGTGCCTCCGGCCATCCGTTGATGACGGCGTCAGCGATCCGGCAGGCGGCGGCGAATTTTCAAAACTGCATCGCCTCGATGTGGCCGGATGCTGCGCGGCGCAACATCACCCAGCAAAATTTCGAGCGCTTCACCGCCGGCCTCGAGCCTGATTTGCGTATCATGGACCTGATGGACTCGCAGCCCGAATTCACCAAGGCGATCTGGGACTATCTCGACATCCTCGTCAACGACAACCGCCTTGCCAAGGGCAGCGAGATCCTCGCCCAATACAAGCCGCAATTCGACGCGGTGGAGAAAGCCTATGGCGTCGACCGCTACATCATCGCATCGATCTGGGGCATCGAATCGAACTACTCGACGCAAGTGGGCGACCGCAACGTGGTCCGATCGACCGCGACACTGGCCTGCATCGGCCGCCGCCAAGCCTATTTCAAGGATGAATTCCTCACCGCGATCGAGATCCTCAACCGCGGCGATCTCAGACCCGAACAGATGCGCGGCTCCTGGGCCGGCGCGTTCGGGCCGACGCAGTTCATGCCGACCGCCTTCAAGCGCTATGCCGTCGACGCCGACGGCGACGACCGCCGCGACGTCGTCGACAACGTCGCCGATCTGATCGCCTCCACCGCCAACAACCTCAAGAAAGACGGCTGGCAGACCAGCCGGAGCTGGGGTTACGAGGTAGTGCTGCCGGAGGGTTTTAATTTCATGCTGGCGGACAAGTCCAAGGCGATGACGATTGCGCAGTGGCAGAGCCAGGGACTGAAGCGGGCCGATGGCAAGCCGTTTCCCGACACAACCGAGAGGGCCTATCTGCTGGCGCCGGCCGGCATGCAGGGGCCCGGCTTCCTGATGCTGCAGAATTTCCGGGTGATCATGAAGTATAACCCGGCCGAGGCCTATGCGCTGGCGATCGGCCATTTTGCCGACCGCCTGCGCGGCGGGCCGCCGTTCGTGCAACCCTGGCCGCGGCAGGAACGCGTGCTGTCGCGGGCGGAGCGACTGGAACTGCAGCAGCTCCTGGCGCAGCGCGGCTTCTACAAGGGCACGCCGGATGGCCAGTTCGGTGGCCAGACGCGGGAGGCGCTCCGCAGCTTCCAGGCTTCGATCGGAGCGCCAGCGGACGGATTTGCCTCTTCCGACGTGCTGGAGCGGCTGCGGGGCCGTTAAGACCTGTTTTCAGCGCCTAAATGACCCAAAACCGCGATTCGAAACCACGATTCGGCAGGAGCCTTGACGCTGGGCCTGGAACCTCGGTTTATGGGATGTGAAATCTGCCCGCTTGCGGCCCGATTCCGCTGCTATATTTGACGCTTCACGATCCATTTGCGACCGAGCCGAATGCGAAAGCCAACGTCCTTCTTGCGCGTGTTTACCGAGACCGGGCCACTGGTGGCGCTGGCGGTTGCGATCGCGCTTCTGATCGGAATCGTGGGACCCGCGTCGGCGCAGTTTTTCAATTTCGGCGGCTTTGGCGGGCCGCCGCAGCGGCAAGCGCCGCAGCGCGGCTGGTTCGGCGGCGATATCTTCTCGCCATTCCAGCAGCAGGCCCCGCAGGCGCCGCGCCAGGATTTCTCACGCGCGCCCGCGCCTGCCAAGCGAGACACGGTGCCGGAACGTAACGTTCTGGTACTCGGCGACGCCATGGCCGACTGGCTCGCCTATGGCCTGGAAGACGCCTATTCCGAGCAGCCCGACATGGGCGTGATCCGCAAGCACAAGACCGTCTCCGGCCTGATCAAGTATCAGCCGCGCGGCGAGCCCGCCGATTGGACCGCGGCCGCCAAGGGCATCCTCGCCACCGAAAAGCCCGATGCCATCGTCGTCATGCTCGGCCTCCACGACCGCCAAGCCATCCGCGAGGCGGTCACCGAGAAGAAGACCGACAAGAAGGAAGACAAGAAGGACGCGCGCGGCAAGACAGATACCAAGACAGATACCAAGCCGGCGGACGCAAAGAAGCCGGAAGGCTCGGCTGACACGGCAAAGCGCGACGATAAGCCGGCCGATGCCGAATTGTCGCCTGACGATGCAGCCGATAACGACACGCCACAAAACGCCGCACCCGCGCGATCTGGCGGCGGACTTTACGAATTCCGCGACGAGCGCTGGGTCGAACTCTACACCAAGAAGATCGAAGAGCTGATCGGCGTGCTGAAATCCAAGGGCGTCCCGGTGTTGTGGGTCGGCCTGCCGGCGATCCGCGGGCAAAAGGGAACGGCCGACATGCTGTTCCTCGATGCGCTGTATCGCGACGGCGCCGGCAAGGCTGGCATCACCTATGTCGATATCTGGGATGGCTTTGTCGATGAAGCCGGCCGGTTCCTGCAGAAGGGTCCCGACTTCGAAGGCCAGATCCGCCAGCTCCGCACGGCCGATGGCGTCTTCTTCACCAAGCCCGGCGCCCGCAAGCTCGCGCATTATGTCGAGCGCGAGGTGACGCGCCTGCTGGCTGCCCGCTCCGGGCCGATCGCGGTGCCGATCGAACCGGCAACGCCGGAGGCCAATGTCGCGCCCGGCCAGCCGGCGCCGCGTCCGCTTGCCGGACCGGTCATGCCGCTGGTGGCCTCTTCCGTCGGCACCGATCAATTGCTCGGCGGCCCCGGCTCGCGTCCGGCAGCGGTCGATGCGCTCGCCGCGCGCACGCTGGTGAAGGGTGAAGCGTTGGCCGCGCCGGCCGGCCGCGCCGACGACTACATATGGCCTCGTCGCGAGATCGGCCGCGAGCCGGCGAAGGGCGATACGCCGATGGCGGCCACCTCACCGAGCGGAACCGCGGCAGCCGCCCCGCCACAGAAGCAGCTTTTACTGCCGCCGCCGCAGCAAACGCTGCAGCAACAGAAGAGACCACTGCCGCCGCCGATGCAGATACGCCCGGCGCAAAACAACGGTCCATCGCTACGTGACTTCTTCGGCGGCTTCGGTGCGGCGCCGCGGCCGCCTGCACCACCCGCGGCTGCACCGCCGCGTGGACCCGCTGCTCTTCCGGGCGCGCCGCGGCCGCCGGGCAATGTCGGGCGCTCGGCAGAGGTTCCGCCGGGCAATTTCACGCGATGATTTAGATGGTCCTCACCATGGTGAGGAGCGCGTCTTCGCGTCGGCGGACGATGCTTCACATCGCCGCGCGAACCATGAAGCCGCGATGCCGCCCTCCTTCGAGACGCGGCCAAGAGGCCGCTCCTCTCAGGATGAAGTTAGCCGTAATAGCGCCAGCGCGGTGGCGGGCGGCGCGGCGGGCGGGTCATCAACAGCGCCAGCGCGAAGCCAATTCCGGCTGCGACCAACAGCGCACCGAGCGGATTTTCCTGCACGGTTTTCGCTACCGTCTGCTGGCCGCTACGAATGGTTTCGCCGCTGTGCTCAATGGCGTCCTTGGCATAGCTGACGGCGGTGTCAGTGGCGTCGCGAGCGGCGTCCTTGGCCTGGCCGTAGAGATTTTGCACGGTGCCCGCCGCTTCGCGCACGCGGCCCTCGGCTTGCGTCTTCGCATCGCCAGCCATGTCGCCGACGGTGCTTTCGACCTTACCCGCAAAATCCTCGGCCGAGCCTGCAATCCGATCCTTGTCCATCGCGGTCACTCCTGTTTTCCGAGGACGTAACCGGAGAGACCCCGTTCGGGTTCCTACCGCGATCGAAACGCACTTCTAATCAAGATGCCGGGCTTACAGGATCAGACCACCGTCGACCACGATGGTCTGGCCGATGATGTAGGACGCAAGCGGCGAGGCCAGGAACAGCGCCGCACCGGCCATGTCGGCCGGCGTGCCGAGGCGCTTCAACGGGATCCGCTCGAGCGCGCCTTCGAGGCGTTTCGGATTGGCGGTGGTCGCCTTGGTCATCTTGGTGTCGACCAGGCCGGGCGCGATGCCGTTGACGCGGATGCCGTCCCCGGCCCACGCCTCGCCGAGCGTGCGCGTCAACCCGACTGCGCCGGTCTTCGAGGCGTTATAGGCCGGATTGCCCATGGTCGAGTGATAGGCGGCGGTCGAACTGACGATGATGAGCGCGCCTTTGCTGGCACTCAGCATTGCATGGAATCTTGTCGCACAGGCCATCAGGCTCATCAGGTTGACTTCAACCACCTTGCGAAAGCCATCCATCTCGAATTCGCCGCGGCGGTAGATCACCGCGCCCTGCGCCAGCACCAGCACGTCCAGTTTCGTGAAGGATGGCTGGAAGGATTCAATGGCCTGCGCGTTGCTGACGTCGAGCTGAAAATACTCCAGCCCGTCAAGATGCGAGCCTTCGCCGGGCGAATAGTCGGCGGCGCTTTCGCGGGTACCGCAAACGGCGACACGCGCGCCCTTGGCACTAAACGCCTGCGCGATGCCATTGCCGATCCCGCTGGAGCCGCCGACCACCAGCACCTGCCTGCCGCTGAAATCCAGTTCGCTCATCCCTGCGATCCTCCCTTGTGTTCTAGTTCAACCTTCGTCGAGGAATTTGACCATCAGGACCTGGTCGTAATATCGCCCGTCATACTTGAGGCCCCTCTTTTCATAGCCGTATTCGACGAAACCCGCGGCGCTGTAAAGGCGGCGCGCGCCTTCATTCTCACTCGCCACAGTCAGTTGAACCATCTCCACGCGTCCGCGTGCATGGTCGAGTACCGCCGCAACGAGCTTCTTGCCGAGCCCCAAGTTTCTTGCAGTGTCTCAAACATACATGCCCCAGAGGGTCGCCCGATGCGCTTGCTTCGTACCTTCCTGCGCAGCATAGGCCGCGACGCCTCCGAGCGTCTCCTCAATGAAAGCGCCGAAGATGGCGGTACGGCCAAGGACGGCTTCGAACCACGACAGCGGTAACGCGCTTTCCTTCTCAAACGTGCTGCCGAAGGCTTCCGGATTTCGCTGCAGGCCTTCCAGCCGGATATCCCTGAATAGCGCAGCGTCCGAAGGCTCCAGGCGGCGGATCTGCAGGCCGCGAATATTCGTCACGTTTGCACCTCGCTCGCCTCGTTTGACCTGTCTGCGGATCGGTGCCAGCCTTGTCAATCCTGCAACGCGCACCTCGCATCTTTGTCCGGATCCGCCATGTCAGATTTCAAGGAGCTCAGTCGTTCGGTCAAAGGTTTGACCGTTCTCGTCACCGGTGCTGCCAGCGGCATGGGCCGCGCGACCGCGCTCGTGTTCGCGGCCGAGGGCGCCAACGTCGCGGTTACCGATTTAAACGCCGAGCTTACCCAGGTGGTTGCCAGCGAAATCGCAGCAAATGGCGGCGCGGCGAAAGCGTGGACGCTCGACGTCGCGAAGCCCGACGACATCATCAAGGTGGTCAATGAGGTTGCCGCACATTTCGGTGGACTCGACATCGTCATCAACAATGCCGGCATCTCCGTGCACGTGGCGATCGACGAGGAAGGTTATGAAGCAGCCTGGGACAAGGCGCTGGCCGTGATGCTGAGCGCGCATCCACGTATCATCCGCGCCGCGTTGCCGCATTTGCGCCGATCGAACTGCCCGCGGATCGTCAATATCGCCTCCACCGAGGCGCTCGGCGCGACCGCGCTACACAGCCCCTACTCGGCAGCGAAAGCCGGCGTCACCGGCTTGACGCGCTCGCTCGCCGTCGAGCTCGGCCGCGAAGGCATCACCGTGAACTGCATCTGCCCGGGCCCGATCCGCACCGCGATCACCGAGCGGATTTCCGAAGAGCACAAGACGATCTATGCCAAGCGCCGCACCGCACTCGGCCGCTACGGCGAGCCGGAGGAAGTGGCGCACATGACGCTGAGCCTCTGCCTGCCGGCGGCTTCGTTCCTGACCGGCGCGGTGATCCCGGTCGATGGTGGCTTGATGGCGCGGAATGCGTAGCGGGCATGCGTCCGCGGCGTTGACTTGGACATTTCGGCGAGTAATTTTTCTTACAAACAGAGCGGGCAAAACCGCCCGCCGCGCTTTCGGGAGAGACGCCATGGTGATCGCAATCCGGCAATTGCATCCGCATTTTGTCGGCGAAGTATCCGGGCTTGATCTGCGACAACCCCTGACGCCGCAGGAAGCAGCCGACGTCGAAGCCGGCATGGACAAGTACGCCGTGCTGCTGTTCCGCAACCAGGACATCACGGACGAACAGCAACTCGCATTTGCGCTGAATTTCGGCAAGCGCGAAGACGCTCGCGGCGGCAATATCGTCAAGCCTCAGGATTCGCGCCTCTCGACCGGCCTCAACGACGTCTCCAATCTCGGCAAGGACGGCAAGCCGTTGCCGCGCGACAGCCGCGCGCATCTGTTCAACCTCGGCAATTGCCTGTGGCATTCCGACAGCTCGTTTCGTCCGATCCCGGCGAAGTTCTCGCTCTTGTCGGCGCGGGTGGTGAATCCGAAGGGCGGCAACACCGAATTCGCCGACATGCGCGCGGCCTATGACGCGCTCGACGACGACACCAAGGCCGGGATCGAGGACCTGATCTGCGAACATTCGCTGATGTATTCGCGCGGCTCGCTCGGCTTCCTGGATTATACCGACGAAGAAAAAGAGATGTTCAAGCCGGTGCTGCAGCGGTTGGTGCGGACGCATCCGGTGCATCGTCGCAAATCGCTGTATCTGTCATCGCACGCGGGCGCGATTCTGGGCATGAGCATGCCCGAGGCGCGGTTATTGCTGCGCGACCTGACCGAGCACGCCACGCAGAAGGAATTCGTCTACGTCCACAAATGGACCGTGCATGACCTCGTGATGTGGGACAACCGCCAGACCATGCACCGGGTGCGGCGCTACGATCAGTCGCAGCCCCGCGACATGCGCCGCGCCACGGTTGCCGGTACCGAGCCGACGGTGACGCAGCAGGCCGCGGAGTAAGTAGCCACAAAAATCGGTGTCGTCCCTGCGAACGCAGGGACCCATAATCACCGGCTTCGGTTGTTTTGAACGGCAACTGCCCCATCGGCTCACGGATGGGCCGCGGCGTATGGGTCCCTGCGTTCGCAGGTACGACAACTAAGCGTGCCCGGCCTCGTTCGACAGCATGCCGGGGTCGATGCCGATCTTGCGCAACGCGCGTAGATATTTGTCGTCGACGTCGTCGCCGAAGATCAGATCCGGGTCGGCGTCGCAATGCAGCCAGCCATTGTGCTGGATCTCGTCCTCGAGCTGCCCGGGCGCCCAGCCGGCGTAGCCGAGCGCCAGGATCGCGTGCTTCGGCCCGGTGCCCTTGGCGATCGCCTTGAGGATGTCCACCGTCGCGGTCAGGCAGATGCCTTCGTCGATGTTCAGCGTCGCGTCCTTGATGAAGAAATCGCTCGAATGCAGGACAAAACCGCGGCCGGTATCGACCGGACCGCCCTTCAGCACCTGCATGGTCTCGGCGTTTTCCGGCAGTGTGATCTGGTCGGCCTTCTCGATGATATCGAGCTGCACCAGCAGCCCTGGAAAATCGATGCTGCCGGCCGGACGGTTGACGATGATGCCCATCGCCCCTTCCGACGAGTGCGCGCACATGTAGATGACGGAGCGCTCGAAACGCGGATCGCCCATGACCGGCATGGCGATCAGCAGCCGGCCGTCCAGATAGCCCTCGCCGGACGAATTATCGCCAAAGCCAGCGGTTTTGCGGCGGACAGGCTTCGATGTCTTGCCTTCAGGGCTCATCCGCAAAGGCCTTTCTCTTGCAGGTTCATATCCTGATATCGGGTGCGGTTTCTGTCAATCAAGCTTCCGGCATCATTCGGCTGCCGATCACACGCAATTCAATGGTTTGCCTCGAAACTTGCCTGTAAAGACGTGCCATGAGCGTACTAGTTCCCCTGCGCGCCGCACTCGGCGTCGCCGCCTTGAGTGTCGCGTGTGCGGCGTCGGAGGTTCGCGCCCAGGATGCCTCGCCGTGGCAACACGACGCCCATTCCGCGGTGCGGTTGCTGGCGGGATCACGCAGCGGCGCGGTGTTGCTCGGCGGCGTAGCCATCCAGTTGCAGCCGGGATGGAAGACCTATTGGCGGACGCCCGGGGATTCCGGCGTGCCACCCCGCTTCGACTTCTCCAAATCCGACAATGTCGAAGCTGTGACGGTGCTGTGGCCGGCACCGATGAAATTCGACGACGGCGCAGGCGGCACTGCGCTGGGATACAAGCAACAGGTCGTGCTGCCGTTGCGGATCGTCGCCAAGAATGCCGACAAGCCGGTGACGCTGCGCACCCACATCAGCTACGCGGTTTGCGAAAAGCTCTGCATTCCCGTCGAAGCCCATGCCGAACTCGCTTTTGCCAGCGTGGCAAGCACCGAGGACGGCACCCTGTCCGATGCGCTCAATGCGGTGCCAAAGCCGGCCAATGTCGGGGACCCCAATCCGCTGACCATCCGCGACGTCAAGCGCGAGGGAAAGAACGTGCTGGTCGACGTGACCGCGCCCGAGGCCAAGGAGGTCAACCTGTTCGCCGAGGGGCCGACGCCCGACTGGGCGTTGCCGGTTCCCAAGCTCGTGGAGCAAGGACCGCCCGGCGTCAAACGCTTTGCCTTCGAACTCGACGGCCTTCCGCCCGGCGCCAGTCCGGAAGGCGCCGCACTCAAACTAACGCTGGTCGGCGGTGACCGGGCCTACGAGTTCAACGTCAGTTTGAATTGACGCGTCCTGGCTTCCTCCGGGCGTACGCAGTCGCGCGACGATGCCGCGACGTGGTTTCCTGCCAGTGCAGCGACGCTTTCCAGTCCGAGGAGAGCCGGCGCTTGGCGGCTCTCCTCTTCAGCAACGTGTTCTCCTAGCTCTTCTGGCCGCTCATTTGCTGAGCGCGCATATAGCTCTTGCAAGCGCTACGCATGTCGCCCTTTGACATGGCGGCATTCGCCGCACCCATCTCTTTCATCATCGCAAATTTGCCGGGGCTATCAGGCATAGCGTTACTGGACGCGACGAGCTTGGCCATGTTTTCGCTTGTGCAACCCGTCTTCTGGGCAGCAGCCTTCTGGGCAGAAGCCGGGCTGACAGCCAGCGCGGTGATGATCGTTACAGCGGTGACAAGCAGTAGTTTCATATTTTTCCTCCCCGGCCGCACCATGCGACCGAAGCTCAAAATCAAAAAAAGCCGGAAAAGTTCCGCCAACCCCCGGGGCCAACCAGCATGAAGCTACGAAACCGGGGATACCTGCACGGCTGGCGGGGGCCTGTGGGTCGGTATGGGATCGGGCGCGTTGATGACGTAGAGCGCGCCGGCCACCAGCATGATGGCAGCGATCACCAATCCCAACATGGCCAAGACCAGATCGTTCGGGTCATCCATCTCGCGGCCCGGACATGCGGGCGTTCGGGTGCGATGGCAGCCATCGCCTTTGGCTATCCGCGCGAGCGCCTGTAATGAATAACGGCGGGCGATGGCTCCGCGGCTTCAAACGACGGCTCAGCTGTTTTGTTCCTGACTTCGTCGTTTCGCAGCTTCAGGCGGCAGCACACCCAACCGAATCTTAACGAATGGTTGATACATCCGATCGTCGCCGCCGCCTCGCGGCACGTTTCGGGGATGTACTGTTGTGGCCGTAATGGATTCGCAATCCGCAACCGCTCCGCCTAGTGGCGTGATCGCGCGCCTGCGCGCGCTGCTTGGCGGCTCCAGTGAAGCCTCCGTTACAAGGCGGCTGGCCGGCACGATCTTCGTGATCCGCGTCTTCAGCGCAGCGCTTGCCTATTTCTCGCAGATCCTGCTGGCGCGCTGGATGGGTGGCTCGGACTACGGCGTCTACGTCTATGTCTGGACCTGGGTGCTGCTGCTCGGCAGCATGATGGATTTCGGCATCTCGGCATCCGCGCAGAAGCTCATTCCGGAATATCGTACACGCGGCGAACATGCGCTGCTGCGCGGCTTTCTCTCCGGCAGCCGATGGATGACGTTCGCAGTCTCCTCCATCGTCTCGCTGCTGCTGGCGGGCGCGGTGAAGGGATTGTCGCCGTGGATCGACGGCAACGCGATCGTTCCCCTCTACATCGGTTGCCTGACACTGCCGGCATTCGTCGTCGCCAACACCCAGGACGGTATCGCCCGCTCGCACGACTGGATGCGGCTTGGCCTGGTGCCGCAGTTCATCGCGCGCCAGTCGCTGATCATTGGCCTGACCGCCGGCGCCTTCGTGCTCGGCTTCAATCTTGGCGCCACCGCCGCGATGTGGGCCAGCGCCGCGGCGGTATGGATCGCGATGATCGGCCAGATGATCGTGCTCAACCGCAAGCTCGGCGGCCACATCGAACCCGGCCCCCGGGCCTACGACTTCCGCGGCTGGCTCGCGGTCTCGCTACCGATCCTGATGGTGGAGAGCTTTTATCTGCTGTTGTCATACACCGACGTACTGGTGCTACAGCAATTCCGCCCCTCGGAAGAGGTCGGCATTTATTTTGCCGTGATGAAGACGCTGGCGCTGGTCTCCTTCATTCACTACGCGATGGGGGCTTCGACTGCGCATCGCTTTGCCGAGTATCACGCGCAGGGCGACAAGCCGCGGCTGTCGGCCTATGTGGCGCATGCGATCCAGTGGACGTTCTGGCCGTCGCTCGGCGCGACCATTCTGCTGCTGGCGCTGGGCAAGCCGCTATTGTGGCTGTTCGGACCGCAGTTCGTCGTCGGCTATGACATCATGTACATTGCAGCGATTGGCCTTGTGGTGCGTTCCGCCATCGGCCCGGTCGAGCGGCTCCTGAATATGCTCGGCCATCAGCACATCTGCGCGCTGGCCTATGCACTCGCCTTTGTCATGAACGCTGTGCTGTGCGTCGTCCTGGTGCCCCACTTCGGCGGCCATGGCGCGGCAGCGGCGACCTCGATCTCGCTGACGTTCGAGACGGCGCTGCTGTTCTGGATCGTGCGCCGGCGGCTCGGACTACACGTGCTGGCGTTCGGGAAGCGCTGATCCTGGAGGCCACTGGAGCGGTTGGAAGACGGCCTTTGCAAAATTTCGCAAAGCATGAAGCTCGTCTATTCAAGACGAGCGCTCGCTGATCTCGATGGAATTTCGGCCTATTACGCGGCCAACGCAGGCTCCGCGATAGCTGATTCCGTCGGACGACGGCTGAAAGATGTCATCGACCGCATTTGCCGCGCCCCTGATTCTGCTCCGAGAGTCTCGCAGAGATCTCCGTGTCGTAACCGTCCTGCGTTATCCGTTCCGGATTTTCTATCGTGCGCGCAAGGACCCGATCGATATCCTGCACATCCGACATACGTCGCGACGGCCCGTTAACGAGGTTGACCAGTAGGGCACCGCCAGGCGGCCGACAGCATCGGCGAGGCAGGACACCGGTTTCGCTCTGCACCGCCAAATTGGGGAAAATAACCACCGGATTCCGATGTGCGCATGAAATATTCTTATTTCACCCGATGCGCCGCCATCGATAGGACGTTTATCCCCTGCGTTGATATATACTCGCACATGCCAAATGGAACTTGCACCCGGAAATGATTGATCCACTTTATGTTGCGTCGGGGTTCGGCGTCGGCCTGCTGGTCGGAATGACCGGTGTCGGCGGCGGCTCGCTGATGACGCCGTTGCTGATTCTGCTATTCGGCATCCACCCGTCGACCGCTGTCGGCACCGACCTTCTATATGCCGCGGCCACCAAAACGGGCGGCAGCCTGGTGCATGGCTTTGCACGCAGTATCCACTGGCCGGCAGTGATGCGCCTTGCCAGCGGCAGCATCCCGGCAAGCGTCGTTACCTTGCTCGTGCTGTGGCAACTCGAGCTCAAGGGGGAGGCCGCGCGCAGCCTGGTCAATCTGGTGCTGTGCTTCGCGCTCCTCCTCACGGCGACATCGTTGATCTTCCGCAGGGCGATCATGGATCACTATCGCCGCCGCATGGAAGGGTTCGATGCCGCGGCGACCGGCCGCGCCACCGTGATGGTCGGCGTGGCGCTTGGTGTGCTGGTCTCGATTTCATCCGTAGGTGCCGGCGCAGTCGGCGTCACCGCGCTCTTGCTGCTCTATCCGCGCCTGCCGATGGCGAGCATTGTCGGCTCCGACATCGCGCATGCGGTGCCGCTGACATTGGTAGCCGGCATCGGACACTGGGCGCTGGGTTCGGTCGATTGGGCGCTGATGAGTGTGCTGTTGATCGGATCGCTGCCCGGCATCGTGATCGGCAGCTACTGCGCGGTTCGCGTGCCGGAGACGGTGCTCAGGGTGGTGCTGGCCTCAGTCCTGATTCTGGTGGCCAGCAAGCTCGGCTTCAACGAGCTGCATTTTTCACAGAGCATCGCAGCCGTGACCGGGAGCGTCGCCCATTAGCGCGTTTTCCAGCGAAGTGTACACCGGTTCGCGTCAAGAAAACGCGTCAAAACAAAAACCCAGAGCCGGTTCTGATTGAATCAGAACCGGCTCTGGGCGCGCTTCCCGGGCCGTTCGAAATTCCTCGTTCGCAATTGCTATGCAGCGGTCCATCCGCCGTCGATCGACAGATTGGCGCCGGTGATCTGGGCGGCATCGTCGCTGCACAGGAATAGCGCCAGTGCGGCGACCTGTTCGGAGGTCACGAACTCCTTGGTCGGCTGCGCCTCCAGCAACACGTCGTTGATGACCTGCTCCTTGGTCAGGTTGCGCGCTTTCATGGTGTCGGGAATCTGCTTCTCCACCAGTGGCGTCCAGACGTAACCGGGGCTGATGCAGTTGCAGGTGATCTTGAACGTCGCAAGCTCCAGCGCCACCGTCTTGGTGAGGCCGGCAATGCCGTGCTTGGCCGAAACGTAGGCCGCCTTGAACGGCGACGCCACCAGCGAATGCGCGGAAGCCGTGTTGATGATACGGCCCCAGCCGCGCTTCTTCATGCCGGGGACTGCGGCACGGATGCCATAGAACGCCGACGACAGGTTGATGGCGATAATGGCTTCCCACTTCTCGGGCGGAAACTCCTCGATCGGCGACACGAACTGGATGCCGGCATTGTTGACGAGGATATCGACCGAACCAAACGTCTTCTCGCCAAGCGCGACCATTTCGGCAATCTCGGCGGGCTTGGTCATGTCGGCGGGCGAGTGCACGGCGCGGACCTTGAAGTCGGTCTCGATGCCGGAACGCTCGCGCTCGATATCGGCCGGCACGCCCATGCCGTTGAGGACGACATTGGCGCCGGCGGCGGCAAAAGCGCGCGCGTAAGCCAATCCGATGCCGCTTGTCGAGCCGGTCACGACAGCGGTCTTGCCTTTTAACGTACCCATTCCATTCACTCCTGCTTGCCTGCGGCGGTCTTCGAAACATCCCCCGTCATATCGTAGGCCATCATGGTCTGGCCGGATTGCGGACGCTCCAACACATCCTTGTGACGCATCGACAGATGAACGTCGCGGACGCCTGCGTTCCAGTGTTCGACCATGGCGACATGCGAAAAGTCGTAATCCTTGGATGACGTTTCGTAGTTCTTGCTCTTGTAAATCAGATGCACGACGGTGACGGTGTTTTCCTTGGCCGCGTTGCAGAGAACTGCCACCGACGGATCGTTCTTGAGATCATCGGGCAGCTTTTCGAGCAGCTCGCGCAGCGCCTTCCGCGCGTTGTGCACCTGCTTGTTCTTGTCGGTAGCCATCCGGGTGCGGCTGGAATAGCGGATGTCCTTTTCCCGCTCCGCGGCCTCCAGCAGCGACGTCGGCAATTCGCCGCGCGCGCTGAACAAATCGACCTGAAAGATCAGGAGATCGCGATTGGTCTCCTCGCCCAGCACGTAATCAAGCGGCGTGTTGGAGGCGATGCCGCCGTCCCAGTAGTGCTCGCCTTCGATCTCGATGGAAGGAAAGCCGGGCGGCAGCGCGCCGGAGGCCATGATGTGCTCCGGGCCGATCTTCTTGCCGCGCTTCCTGAAATCGAAATTGTCGAAATATTTCAGGTTGCCCGAGGTTACCCCGACCGCACCGACGCTGAGCCGCGTCTTCAGATCGTTGATGCGGTCGAAGTCGACCAGCCGCTCCAGCGTTTTCTTCAGCGGCGCAGTGTCATAATAGCTTTGCGATTGCCGGCTGCCCGGCGGCCACAAAGGGGCAGGCGGAATGCGCGGCGTGAAGAAGCCCGGTACGCCGAAGGTCGCAATCAGCGCGGCGCTGGTTTCGTTGAACAGCGAGCGCGCGCGGTCACCTGATGCGACAGGCTTCCATGGCACCGGAGATGACACCAGCTCCCAAAATTCTTTCAGCCGATCGACGCGTTTTTCGCCTTCGTTGCCGGCAATGATCGCGGCATTGACGGAACCGATCGAAATGCCCGCGATCCATTCAGGTTCAAACCCCGAGCGACACAGCGCCTGAAAGGCACCTGCCTGATAGGAGCCGAGCGCGCCGCCGCCTTGCAGGACCAACACACGCTGCGCTTTGGCGGGCGTGGTTGCCGGCGCAGTATCGGAATAATCCATCGTGACCGTCGGCTAGTGGACAATGACCGGGGCACCGTGGCGGCAGTTCGCGACGGCGTCAATCAGGCAAGATCGAAGCCGGGATCACGCCGAGTTTATCGTCTTGTGAGACGTCGAAGCCCGAATCCGGCGTTGCCTCAGGTTGATGCAAGGATCAGCGTCCAGAACACTTTGTATTTGGTATTTGGAGAGTAAACTGCCGCGATGCCCAATTTTGTGACACCGTTCTTGAGCATATTGGCCTTGTGCGGCGGCGAGTCGCGCCAGCCGGAAAAGGCTTCCGCCATCGTGTGATAGCCGGCCGAGATATTCTCGACGGCAAGCTTCGCCGGATAGCCTGAGGCCCCCAGCCGCCTCTCCAGCGGGCCCTTCACATTGTGGTCCATCTTGTTGCGGGCCGCCATCGCCTGGGACTGCTGCTCCGCCAGCTTGATCAGATCGGGATCGACCACGACGGCGCCGAGGCCGTTGTTCTGGCGATATTGCGAGATCAGGATCGCTGCCGCCACAGGGTCGAGCGTGGCGCCGGGTTGGGCCATGTCGAGATACATGGCCGGTTGTTCCGGAATTTTGACGTCTGCCGAGCACCCGGCAAGCAGCAATAGGCCGATAATGGCGGTGGTCGCCCGTTTCACTGAAAGAATCCCCCGAAGAAGCCCCTAAGCCTGGACGGACGCTTGTTGCATACCAACCGTGGCTGAATGGTGAACGGGCCGTCGTTTCGACGTCATTCCTGCGCGGCAAAGATCCGGTAGCGGCGGGGTTGCAGGCTGATGATTTCGCCGGCCTGGAGTTCCCGGTCCCGGGGGGCGTCGATCTCGATCACGGTCTTGCCCTCCCCGCCCGTCAAGGCGATTTCCGCCCGCTGGATCGGGCCGAACGAGCGGACATGGCGCACCGCGCCCTCCAGCGAGCCGGTTCCGGCGGGCCCGATCTGCATGTCGTGGCGACGGACGAACAGCTTTGAGGCGCCGGAGGCTGCACCATCGGCGGCGATATTAAGCGGCCGGCCGCCGAGCCGCACCGAGCCGCCTGAGACCTCGACCGGCAGCACGATGGATTCGCCGATGAAGCCGTGGACAAAGGCGGTCGCCGGATTGTCATAGACATCGCCGGGCGTGCCGATCTGCTCGATGCGCCCCTTGTCCATCACCACCACGCGGTTGGCGACTTCCAGCGCCTCTTCCTGGTCGTGGGTGACGAAGATCGAGGTGACATGGATTTCGGAATGCAACGAACGCAGCCATTGCCGCAGCTCTTTGCGCACCTTGGCATCGAGCGCGCCGAAGGGCTCGTCGAGCAGGAGAATGCGCGGCTCGATCGCAAGCGCGCGGGCGAGCGCAATGCGCTGCCGCTGGCCGCCCGACAACTGGCTGGGATAGCGGTTTGCCAGCCAGTCGAGTTGCACCAGGTCGAGCAATTCCTTGACGCGGGCACGGATCGTGGCCTCGTCCTTGCGGACGGCGCGCGGCTGCACGCGCAGGCCAAAGGCGACGTTCTCGAACACCGTCATGTGGCGGAACAGCGCGTAGTGCTGGAACACGAAGCCGACGTGGCGCTCGCTGGCGCCGTGTCCCAGCGCATCCTCGCCATCGATCCGTACCTCGCCTGCATCGGGCCAGTCGAGGCCTGCGATAATCCGCAGCAGCGTGGTCTTGCCCGAACCGGATGGCCCAAGCAGCGCCAGCAATTCGCCCTTGCCGACTTTCAAATCGACATTGTCGAGGGCTGCGAACGCGCCGAATTTCTTGACGATGTTTTTGACTTCAATGGTCACTTGGATTGTCCCTTGGAATCTGTCCTTCGTCGTCCAGACGCTGCTCGAGAACGGTCTTCACGACCAGCGTGATCAGGGCCAGCATCGCCAGGAGCGAGGCAATCGCAAACGAGGCTACGAATTGATATTCATTATAAAGGATCTCGACCAGTAGCGGCATGGTGTTGGTCTCGCCGCGGATATGGCCCGACACCACCGACACCGCGCCGAACTCGCCCATGGCGCGCGCATTGCACAGCAGTACGCCATACAACAGGCCCCATTTGATATTGGGCAGAGTGACGCGGAAGAAGGTCTGCAGGCCTGACGCTCCCAGCGAGATCGCAGCTTCCTCCTCCTGCGTGCCCTGCTCCTGCATCAGCGGGATCAGCGAGCGGGCCACAAACGGAAACGTCACGAAGATGGTCGCGAGCGCAATGCCGGGCACAGCGAACAGAATATGGACGTTGTGGGCCTGCAGCCAGGTGCCCCAATAGCCCTGCGCGCCGAACAGCAGCACGAAGACGAGGCCCGAAATGACCGGACTGACCGAGAACGGCAGGTCGATCAGCGTGACCAGGAAGGTCTTGCCGGGGAAATCGAACTTTGCGATCGCCCAGGCCGCGATCACCCCGAACAGCAGATTGAGACCGACCGAAATCGCCGCCACCAGCAGGGTCAGCCGGATTGCCGACAGCGCCTCCGGCTCGGCCAGCGCGGCGAAATAGGCACCGAAGCCTTTCGACAAGGCCGATGCGAAAACCACAACCAGCGGCAGCACGACAAAGATGGTGAGGAAGCTGACGGCAAGCGCGATGATGACGAAGCGGACCGGCCCCGGCTCTGTCCGAAAATCATTGGGTGAAGCAATCGCCCGCGGACGCTCGCGCGCTTCGCGGCGCGACAGCGAGGAAATGGCCGCGCCCGCCGTTGACGCGTAGGCCTTTAGCGGCGCCTCCGGAGTCACAAAGCTCGTTTGCGTCGACATCGATCGGCCCTCAATGCGCGGGAATGCGGATTTGCGCCCAGCGTTGCAGGCGATTGACGGCAAAGATGATCACGAACGAAGCCAGCAGCATGACGACGGCAATCGCCGTCGCATCGGCGTAGCGAAATTCGGATAACCGGATCACGATCAGCAGTGGCGCGATCTCCGATACATTGGGCAGATTGCCGGCGATGAAGATCACCGACCCGTATTCGCCGACCGCGCGCGCGAATGCCAGCGCAAAGCCGGTCAGCAGCGCCGGAATCAGGCTCGGCAAAATCACCCGGAACACGGTGTGCCAGCGGTTGGCGCCGAGGCTTGCGGCCGCTTCCTCGATTTCCGGATCGAGATCGATCAGGACGGGCTGAACCGTCCGCACCACGAAGGGGATGCCGATAAAGACCATCGCGATAAAGATCCCGATCGGCGTGAACGCCACCTTGATGCCGAGTTCAGCCAGCGGCGCGCCGAGCCATCCCTTCTGTGCGAACAATTGCGTCAGCGCCACACCCGCAACCGCGGTCGGCAGCGCAAAGGGAATATCGACGATAGCATCGAAAATTCGCCGGCCCGGAAAGCGGTAGCGCACCAGCGCCCACACGATGATGGTGCCCATCACCAGGTTGACGCAGGCTGCGGCAAAGGAGAGACCGAACGAAATCTTCAGCGCATTCAGCGTGCGGCGACTGGTGAGAATTTCCCAGAACTGCGCCGGCGAAAGCTCGAGCGTCTTGAGGAACAGGCCGGCGAGGGGAATGAGGATGATAACGGAGAGCCACGTCAGCGTCAGGCCCATGGTGAGACCAAACCCTGGCAGGCTGCTTTGCCGCGCGACCGCTGTGCTCACAAATCCCCCTGCTTCCGCTACGGCCGCCCGTTGGCCAGATCAGTTCTTGTAAATCTGGTCGAAAATGCCGCCTTCGCCGAAGTGATCTTTCTGCGCCTTGGTCCAACCACCAAAAACTTCGTCGATCGTAAAAAGTTCGACCTTGGCGAAGGATTTTTCATGCTCCTTCGCAATTTCCGCATCGCGCGGACGATAGGAATTGCGCGCGGCGATTTCCTGGCCTTCCTTGGTATACCAATACTTCAGGTAGGCTTCGGCGACGGCTCGCGTGCCTTTTTTATCGGCAACCCTGTCGACGACCGAGACCGGAGGCTCAGCGAGAATCGACAACGGCGGCGCGACGATCTCGAATTTGCCCTTGCCGAATTCGCGCTGCGCCAGGAATGCCTCGTTCTCCCATGCCAGCAACACGTCGCCGACGTCGCGCTCGACGAAAGTTACGGTCGAGCCGCGGGCGCCGGTATCGAGCACCGGCACGTTCTTGAAGAGATCGGCGACGAACTTCTTCGCCTTGTCGGCGGAACCGAATTTCTTTTCGGCAAAGCCCCATGCCGCCAGGTAATTCCATCGCGCGCCACCCGAAGTCTTCGGGTTCGGCGTAATCACCTGCACGCCGGGCTTGATCAGATCGTCCCAATCCTTGATCGCTTTTGGGTTACCCTTGCGCACCAGGAATACGATCGTCGAAGTATACGGCGATGCATTGAGCGACAGGCGCTTCTGCCAATCCGGCGCCACCAGCCCCTTCGCAGCGATGGCGTCGATGTCATAGGCCAGCGCCAGCGTGACGACATCGGCCTGCAGCCCGTCGATTACCGCGCGCGCCTGCGAGCCTGAGCCGCCATGCGACTGCTTGATCTCGACGCTCTTGCCGTTCTCTTTTTGATAGGCCGCCGCGAACGCCTTGTTGAAATCGGCGTACAGCTCGCGCGTCGGATCGTAGGACACGTTGAGCAAGGTGTAGTCGGCAGCAAAGGCCGAACTCGCCCAGAGCAATCCGGCAACAAGCGGCAGAATGCGACGGATCATCGTTGATCTCCATTCGGCTTGACGAAGCATATCATCAACCACGAACGCATAAGTCGCGACGAAAGGCCGCTTAGTCAATGAAAACGCATTTCAATGTTTGCGGCTCCGCAGCTTCCTTGTCCTATGAAGTCCGGACTCTAGGAAGTTTTGGTCGTATGGATGCCGCATTCCGTCTTGGGCCTGCCGCGCCAGCGGCCAGCGCGGGCGTCCTCGTCCGGCGCCGTCCGGCTCGAACACGGCATGCACCCGACCGACAGGTAGCCAGAGGCGACCAGCGGATGCGGCGGCAATTTGGCGAGCTTGTAGATCGCCTCAATCTCTTCGCGCGACACGTTGGCAAACGGATTGAATTTCAGCTTATCGCCGTCGTCCTCGACAACGGGAATCTCAGCGCGCGCGCCGCCCTGAAAACGCTTGCGTCCGTTGATCCAGGCCGAGAACGGTTTGAGCGCCCGCGTCAGCGGCTCTACTTTACGGATACGGCAGCAGGCGTCGGGGTCGGAAAACCACAATTCACGATCGGGATCCTGGCGTGAGACCGCTTCTGCCAGCGGCTTGATCGAGCGGACGTCGCGGAGACCAAGCGCAGCAATCAGCGTATCGCGATAGGCGAGCGTCTCCTCGAACAGCCAACCTGTATCGAGGAAGATCACGGGAATCGCGGGATCGACGTCCGCCATCACCTTTAGCAGCGCCGCCGATTCCGTACCGAACGACGACACCAGCGCAAGCTGAGCGCGGCCGATGGTCTTCAGCGCGGTTTCAATGACATGCGCCGGCGAAGCGTCGCGCAAGGTATGGTCGAGCGTCTGCGCCGAATGAAGGATCGCTGGACCCGCAGCGACCACCTGCTGTGAAATCGTGCTCACTGGCCGGCACTCTCCGAATGACGCAACTGCATCCGCCGATTGAGCGCCGTGACGCGGCCATCGCCGGTCGGCTGGTAGAACACCGAATAGCGCTTCACGGTCTCGGCGAAGGCATCGGCGTCGGCATCCTTCTTCACCTCGAACGCGTCGAAGCCGGCACGCGACATGAACACGAACTGGTCGCGCAGCACCTGGCCGGTGGCGCGCAGCTCGCCGTCATAGCCATGCCGCTCGCGCAACAGGCGCGCCTGGCTGTAGGCACGGCCGTCGCGGAAGGTCGGGAATACCAGCGCGACGGCGGCCAAGCGATCGAGATGGGGCACGAGGTCGTCGACGGCACGGCTGTTCGGCCAGATCACGCCGGTTTTGCCGGCGCGCTTGAGAATGGCTTCCGGATCTTCGAGGAACCGCGCCGACGAAATGAGCACCGCTCCGTCGCCCGGCAATTCGGCGCCATCGGCAACATGGACGAACAGGTCGGTGGTGATTCTTCCGTTCTTAACGAGTGGCATAGACCCGCTCCTTGAATGGCTCGACGCCCAGACGCTTGACCGTATCGACGAACAGTTCTTCGGGACGGTCGCGGAGCGCGAGATAGGCTTCGACAATGTCTTCGATCACGTCGGCAACTTCCGCATAAGGGACAGCCGGGCCGATCAGCGCGCCCATCTGCGCGTTCTCGTCGGCGCGACCGCCGATCGTGATCTGGTAAAACTCCTCGCCGTTCTTCTCGACGCCGAGGATGCCGATGTGGCCGACGTGGTGATGGCCGCACGCGTTGATGCAGCCGGAGATGTTGATGTGCAGCCGGCCGATCATGTCGGCGGTGTCGTGGTTGGCAAAACGCCGGGTCAATTCCTGTGCGATCGGAATCGAGCGCGCGTTGGCGAGCGAGCAGTAGTCGAGCCCTGGGCAGGCGATGATATCGGTGACCAGATTGACGTTCGGCGTGGCGAGCCCGAGACGGTCGAGCGCCTTCCACAATTGCGGCAGGTCGCGCTTGGCAACATGCGGCAACGCCAGGTTCTGCTCGTGGCCGACGCGGATTTCGCCGAAGGAGTATTTGTCGGCGAGATCGGCGATCGCGTCCATCTGGTCGGCGGTGGCATCGCCGGGCGGGCCGCCCACCGGCTTCAGCGACAGCGTCACGATCGAGTAACCCTGCACCTTGTGCGGGGCCACCGAGTTCTTGCGCCAGCGCTCGAACAGCGGATCATGCGCGGCCTGCTTCAGCTCGTCCGGCATGTGCGGAAGCTTCTCGTAAGCCGGATAGGAGAAGCGCGAACGCACCTCCTCGATGACGGAATGGTCGAGGGTCAGGGCGCCGTGGCCCATCTGCCTCCATTCCTCGTCGACCTCACGTGCGAACTTCTCGATGCCGAGCTCATGCACCAGGATCTTGATGCGCGCCTTGTAGATGTTGTCGCGGCGGCCGTACTGGTTGTAGACGCGCAGGATCGCCTCGACATAGCTGAGAATGTCGCGGCCGGCTACGAACGGCTTGATGGTCTTGGCGATGAACGGCGTGCGGCCGAGGCCGCCGCCGACCAGCACCTCGAAGCCGGTCTCGCCGTCGGCGTTCTTGTGCAGGCGCAAGCCGATGTCATGGATCTTGATCGCGGCACGGTCGTGCTCGGATGCGGTGATCGCAATCTTGAACTTGCGCGGCAGGAACGAGAATTCCGGATGCAGCGTGGTGTGCTGACGCAGGATCTCCGACCAGATGCGGGGATCCTCGACCTCGCCGGGCGCGACGCCCGCCCATTGGTCCGAGGTGACGTTGCGCATGTTATTGCCCGAGGTCTGCATCGCGTGGATACCGACCTCGGCAAGCTCGGCCAGCGCATCGGGCAACTCGGCAAGCTTGATCCAGTTGAACTGGATGTTCTGCCGCGTGGTGAAATGGCCGTAACCGCGGTCGTATCGGCGGGCAATATGGGCGAGCCGGCGCAACTGCTTCGACGACAACGTGCCATAGGGGATCGCGACGCGGAACATGTAGGCGTGCAATTGCAGGTACACGCCGTTCTGCAGCCGCAGCATCTTGAATTCGTCCTCGGTGAGTTCGCCCGAGAGGCGGCGCTTCACCTGATCGCGGAATTCCGAAACACGCTCGTTGATAAGCGTGCGGTCGAGTTCGTCATATGCATACATGATGGATCAGCCTTTAGGCCGGAAGAAGGTCGATGGTGAGACCCTTCGACCGGATGTGTTCGCGGAGATTGCCGGGCTTGACCACCCCGCCCTTGAGCTCGACCGGCGCGATATAGGCACCGACTGCGCCGACGTCATCGGCAGCGCTTTCGGCGAGCAACGCACGCGCATCATCCGAAGTGCTCACGATCGCAGCGTCGGACAGAGCGGTCGACCACCCCTGTTGTGCGGTCCGGTAGACCACGGCGCCATCCCAGGTACGGTTGGCGGTCACCACCGACGGCCCGGTGATTCTGATTTTCTTTTGTTCGAGCGGAGAGGTCATTCGGCAGCATCCAATAGTTTTGAGATGACTTGATTGAGGTTGGACTGGCGCCACGGCGCGGAATGCGCGACGACGTCGCCGATGATGAGGACGGCGGGGCCGCCATCGATTTTTTCGACCAGCGCGGGAAGGTTTTCGAGCGTCCCGACCACGGCCTGCGCATCCGGCCGCGTCACCCGTGCGAACACGCCGACGGGCGTTTGCGGCAACCGGCCGGCAGCCAACAGGCCCGCGCGGACCGCCGGCGCGGCGGTCATGCCCATATAGACCACGATGGTCATCTTCTTGTCTGTCAGCACCGACCAGTCGACGTTCTCGGCATCCTTTGCCTTGTGCGCGGTCAGGAAAGTGATGCGCAGCGCTTCATGCCGATAGGTCAGCGGCGCCTCGAACTGCGCGGCAGCGCCGAGGCCCGCGGTAATGCCTGGCACCACCGAAAAGGCGACGCCTGCGGCGCGCAGCACTTCGATTTCCTCGCCGCCGCGGCCGAAGATGAAGGGATCGCCGCCCTTCAGCCGCACCGCGCGCTGTCCAGCCTTGGCAGCCTCGATCAGCAGTTTGTTGATCGCATCCTGGCCGATGCCCGGCTTGCCAACGCGGCGGCCAACGGGAATGCGCGAGGCGTCGCGCCGCACGCGATCGAGAATTTCCGACGACACCAGCTCGTCGTAGAAAACCACGTCGGCATCCTGCAGTGCACGCAGCGCCTTGATGGTCAGC
The DNA here is from genome assembly GCF_036924575.1 of Bradyrhizobium sp. AZCC 1577. Classification (NCBI taxonomy): domain Bacteria; kingdom Pseudomonadati; phylum Pseudomonadota; class Alphaproteobacteria; order Hyphomicrobiales; family Nitrobacteraceae; genus Bradyrhizobium; species Bradyrhizobium sp. AZCC 1577. Next base: position 1,463,314 of record NZ_JAZHRQ010000001.1, on the reverse strand, counting down.
AGATCCGGATCGCCCGGCCCCGCGCCGACCAGCGTCACCCTGCCCTCGGCCTTGCCGTCCTTGCTCGCGCCAGCGAAGACGGAGGGATCGGCGATTTCATTCAGCGCGGCTTCCGCCTCGGCCCTGCGCCCGGCCAGAACCAGCGCACCGATCGGACCGTCGATCACGCGCTCCCAGAAGCGGCGGCGCAGCGCAAATTCGGGAATGCGCGCATGCATCGATTTACGAAAGCTGCCGATGAGGGCGGCGAGATCGCCGATGCGCGCCGGCAGCACCGCTTCGATGCGCTCGCGCACGCGACGGGCAACCACCGGCGACGCGCCGCCGGTGCCGACGGCGACGACGACGTCGCCGCGATCGACGATCGCGGGAAAGATGAAAGTGGAATGAGCGAGATCGTCCATCACGTTGACGGGCAGACCGACCGCCTTCGCGCGCACTGACATCGCAACGCCGATATCACCAGCACCGGCGCAGAGCACTGCGATGACGCCTGAGAGATCGGCCGTGAGCGGATCGCCGGCTGTGCGTTCGATCCGTGCGGCAGCGGCCGCATCGAGTCCCGAAACGTCATGGCTGCCGTCGGTCGCATACCAGCGAATGTTTGCACCGGCCGATGCCAAGAGGCGCAGCTTCGCGCGCACGAGTTCGCCGGCTCCAACGAGCAGCACCACGCCGCTTTGCAGATCGAGAAACACGGGCAGAAATCGCATGCGAAACTCGCTTCCCCCACTTCGGGGTTGACTGGAATTATTTTCTATATATGTGTCGTTCAGCGCCCGCAAAGAGAAAATTTTTTCTTCTCTGTTGCATCGCGACTATAGAATTTTCGCCCACCAAGGCCAAGGCCCAGAGATGCATCTTCTCAACTCCGACTCCGCCAATGACCGGTTGCGTGGCGCCGACCGCAAAAGCGGCGCCACCGTCGAACAAATTTTCACCGATCGACGACTGCCGCCGCCCTCGATGGATCATCTCGACGAGCTCGAGGCACAGAGCATCTACATTCTGCGCGAGGCGTTCGCGCGGTTGAAAAAACTCGCGCTGCTGTGGTCGCTCGGGAAAGATTCCAACGTGATGATCTGGCTGGCGCGCAAGGCGTTCTTCGGCCGCGTGCCGTTTCCGGCGCTTCACGTCGATACCGGCAAGAAATTTGCCGAGATGTACGCCTTCCGCGATCGCTTCGGAAAAGAGTGGGACCTCGATCTGAAGGTCGAACCCTGCCCGTCGATCGATGCCGTCGATCCAACGCTGCCGCCGGCCGCACGTTCGGCTGCCCGCAAGACCGAAGGCCTGAAGTGGGCACTGACCAAATATGGTTTCGACGGATTGATTGCCGGCATCCGCCGCGATGAGGAGGCCACGCGCGCCAAGGAGCGCGTGTTCTCGCCGCGCGGACTCGAAGGCGGCTGGGACGTGCGCGACCAGCCCCCGGAGTTCTGGGACCAGTTCAACGCATCAGTGCCGCAAGGCGCACATTTACGCGTCCATCCGATCCTGCATTGGACCGAGGCCGACATCTGGGCCTACACCAAGCGCGAAAACATTCCGATCATTCCGCTCTATCTCTCGAAGGACGGCAAGCGCTATCGCTCGCTGGGCGATCAGGACATCACCAATCCGGTAGCGTCGACCGCCTCCAGCATCGACGAGATCCTCGCCGAGCTCGACGGCACCAAGGTGCCGGAGCGCGCCGGCCGCGCGCTGGATCATGAAACCGAAGATGCTTTCGAGCGGCTGCGTGTCGCCGGCTATCTCTAACGGACATTTGCTGTGAGCGTTGCAATGAACATGATCCTGCCTGCCAGCGTTTCGGCAACACCGAACGGCACCACCCGCCCGCAAGTCCGCATCGTCATCGTCGGTCACGTCGATCACGGCAAATCCACGCTGGTCGGCCGCCTGCTGCACGAAACCGGCAGCTTGCCCGAAGGCAAGCTGGAGATGCTGAAAGCGGTCAGCGCACGACGCGGCATGCCGTTCGAATGGTCGTTCCTGCTCGATGCGCTGCAGACCGAGCGCGACCAGGGCATCACCATCGACACCACGCAAATCCGCTTCCGCACCCGCTCGCGCGACGTCGTACTGATCGACGCGCCCGGCCATGCCGAATTCCTGCGCAACATGATCACCGGCGCCTCGCAGGCCGACGGTGCGGTGCTGATCATCGACGCGCTGGAAGGCGTCCGCGACCAGACCCGGCGGCACGGCTATCTGCTGCATCTGTTGGGCATCAAGCAGGTCGCGATCGTCGTCAACAAGATGGACCGCGTCGATTTCAGCGCTGATCGCTTCAAGGAGATCAGCGACGAAATTTCGACGCATCTCATCGGCCTTGGCGTGACGCCCTCGGCTGTGATTCCGATATCCGCACGCGACGGCGACGGCGTTGCGGAGCAGACACCACGGATCGGCTGGTACCAGGGACCAACCGTCGTCGAAGCGCTTGACGCGCTCGAGCCGGCGCGGCCGCTGGAGCAACTGGCGCTGCGGCTGCCGGTGCAGGCGATCTACAAGTTCGACGACCGCCGCATTGTTGCGGGCCGCATCGAGTCCGGACATCTGAGTGCCGGCGATGAAATCGTCATCATGCCCGCCGGCAAGATCGCGAAGATCAAGACGGTGGAGAGCTGGCCGGTGACGCCGCTGAAGGGCAGTCATGGCGCCGGTCGTTCGGTCGGCATCACGCTCGACCGCGAATTGTTCGTCGAGCGCGGCGATGTCATCGCCCGTGCGGGAGCTACCCCGCGCGACACGCGGCGGATTCGCGCGCGCATTTTCTGGCTGCACGACAAGCCGCTGTCGAAGGGCGACCAGATCCTGATCCGCCTCGGCACGCGGGAAACCCGCGCCAGCGTGGTAGCGATCGAGAAGGCAGTCGATCCCGGTGAACTCTCCAACGAGGAGACCACGGCGATCGCGCGCAATCATGTCGGCGAAATCGACATCTCGCTGGCGCAGCCGATCGCGGCCGATCCCTATCAGGAAAATTCGCGCACCGGTCGGCTGGTAATCGAAGTCAATGGCCGCATCGCCGGCGGCGGCCTCGTGCTGTCGGTCGACGCCGGACAGCGCGCCGTTCCGATCGACATCGTGCCGGTGGAATCCGCATTGCGCCCCGAAGAGCGCTCAGCGCGCTACCGCCACAACGGCGCGGTGATTTGGCTGACCGGCTTGCCGGGTTCGGGCAAATCGACGCTGGCGCGCGCACTCGAGCGACGGCTGTTTTCGCGCGGCGGCTCGCCCATCCTGCTCGATGGCGACACGCTGCGCGCCGGCCTCAACGGCGATCTCGGCTTCTCGGCGCAGGACCGCACCGAGAACATCCGCCGGCTGGCGGAAGTTGCGACCCATCTGGCGCGCAACGGGCACATTGCCGTCGTCGCGGCGGTCTCGCCGTCGGCGGACGATCGCGCAGCCGCGCGCCGCATCGCCGACGCTTCGTTCCGCGAGATCTACGTCGCGACGCCTGCCGAAATCTGCGAGAGCCGCGACCCCAAGGGCCACTACGCCAAGGCGCGCGCCGGCACGCTGCAGGCGTTCACCGGGATCGGCAACGACTACCAGCCGCCGGCCCAGGCGGAGCTGCGCATCGACACCTCTGCGCGCTCAGTTTCGGACGCAACCGACGAGATCGAGCGAATGCTGGCGGAGACCGGCATTCTGTTCGACGAGTTGGTGGATCTGGCGGCGAACATCTAAAAGCGTTTTCGAGCGAAGTGGACACCGGTTCGCGTGAAGAAAACGCGTCCAAATAAGGCCTTCCACTTCTTTTTGGGGCCTTCTCATCGACCCGGCTTTAGGGCTAAAAGGGCGGCCAATGCCGCCCCTTTGGCGCGTTTTTTTGCTGTTTTCATCTGAAAAACCAGCATCTGAACGCCAGTTTACCTGAGAAAGCCCGTCATGAATCGTGTCGATGCCCACGGATTGAAGATCGCCCCTGTCCTGTTCGACTTCATCGCCAAGGAGGCGACCCCCAAGACCGGAATTTCGCCCGATGCATTCTGGGCCGGCGTCGCCGCCATCGTCAAAAAGCTCGGGCCGAAAAATCGCGAGCTGCTCGCCCTCCGCGACGCGCTGCAGGTCAAGATCGACGGCTGGCATCGCGCCAACAAGGGCAAGGCGTTCGACATGAACGCCTATACGGCGTTCCTGAAGGAGATCGGTTATCTCCTGCCCGAGCCGGCTACGCAGAAGGTCGAGACATCAGATGTCGACGAGGAGATCGGCAAGATTTGCGGACCGCAGCTCGTCGTTCCCCTGACCAATGCCCGCTACGCGCTGAACGCCGCGAACGCGCGCTGGGGCTCGCTGTACGACGCCTTCTACGGCACCGACGCGATTCCGCATGATCCGAGCGAGAGCGGCAAGGGCTACAACAAGGCGCGCGGCGACAAGGTGATCGCCAAGGCCAAGGCGTTCCTCGATTCCGCAGTGCCGCTCGCGACCGGCAGCCACACCGATGTGACGTCGTACAGCGTGATCGCCGGCCAGCTTGCGGTGAAACTGAAGAGCGGCAATGCCACCGCGCTAAAATCTGCTTCGCAGTTCGCCGGCTACCAGGGCGACGCCGCTCAGCCTTCGGCGGTCCTGCTCGTCAACAACGGCATGCATGTCGAAGTCAAGATCGACCGCAATCATGCGATCGGCAAGGACGATCCGGCCGGTGTCGCCGACATGATTCTGGAATCGGCGGTTTCCACCATTCTCGACATGGAAGACTCGGTTGCCGCGGTCGACGCCGAAGACAAGGTGCTGGTCTATCGCAACACGCTCGGCCTGATGAACGGCACCCTTTCGGCCGATTTCGAGAAGGGCGGCAAGACGGTTCAACGATCTCTCAACCCTGACCGCGTCTACAAGACGCCCGACGGCAAGGAGCTGACGCTGCACGGACGCAGCCTGCTGCTGATGCGCAATGTCGGCCATCACATGTTCACCGACGCCGTGCTCGATGAAAAGGGCGAGGAGATTCCGGAAGGGCTGCTCGATGCTGCGGTGGCCGGTCTGCTCGCGATCCACGATCTCAAGGGCAATTCGAAGGTCAGGAATAGCCGCACCGGCTCGGTCTATATCGTCAAGCCGAAGATGCACGGCCCCGATGAAGTCGCGCTGACCTGTGAATTGTTCGGCGAGGTGGAAAAGCTGCTCGGACTGCCCGAGAACACCATGAAGGTCGGCATCATGGACGAGGAGCGCCGCACCACGGTGAACCTGAAGGCCTGCATCCAGAACGCGTCGAAGCGCATCTGCTTCATCAACACCGGCTTCCTCGACCGCACCGGCGACGAGATTCACACCTCGATGGAAGCGGGTCCGATGATCCGCAAGAACGACATGAAGGCGCAGCCCTGGATCAAGGCCTATGAGGACTGGAACGTCGACATGGGCCTGATCGACGGCCTGCCCGGCCATGCCCAGATCGGCAAGGGCATGTGGGCGGCACCCGACAAGATGGCCGACATGCTCAGCCAGAAGCTCGGCCATCCACAGGCCGGTGCGACCACGGCATGGGTACCCTCGCCGACGGCGGCCACGCTGCACGCGCTGCATTATCACCAGGTCAACGTGATCGCGCGACAGGAAGAGCTCGCCAAGGGCGGCCAGCGCGCAAAACTCTCCGACATCCTCACCATTCCGGTTTCGCAGTCGAACTGGGCGCCCGATGACGTGAAGCAGGAGATCGACAACAACTGTCAGGGCATCCTCGGCTATGTCGTGCGCTGGATCGACCAGGGCGTCGGCTGCTCCAAGGTGCCCGACATCCATGACGTCGGGCTGATGGAAGACCGCGCGACGCTACGGATTTCCAGCCAGCATCTGGCGAACTGGCTGGCGCATGGCGTCGTCAGCAAGGATCAGGTGATGGAATCGCTGAAGCGCATGGCCGTCGTGGTCGACAAGCAGAATGCAGGCGACCCGCTCTACAAGCCGATGGCGCCTTCGTTCGACGGCGTTGCCTTCCAGGCCGCCTGCGATCTCGTCTTCAAGGGCCGCGAGCAGCCGAACGGCTACACCGAATACATCCTCACCGCGCGCCGCCGCGAGGCAAAGGCGGCAGGCTGATCCCGCCGCGACACGTCACGATGCCGCATTGGTTCTGGCGGAACGCCTGAGCTTTTTGTCCGTTGATCGCCATACCAACAGAGGAGGAGATGGCGATGGATTGGAACAGGGTTGAAGGCAACTGGAAACAGTTCAAGGGCTCCGCCAAGGAGAAGTGGGGCAAGCTTACCGATGACGATCTGAACGTCATCGAGGGCCGCCGCGAACAACTCGAAGGCAAGCTGCAGCAGCGCTACGGCTTCGCCAAGGACCAGATCCGCAAGGACGTGGACGACTGGTTCCGGACGCTGAAGTAGGCCCTCGCTTTGCGAACACCAAAAGCCCCGCATCCGTCGGGGCTTTTCGTTTTAGACCGAGATGTATCTCAACAGGGAGATCACGCCGAGAATGATCACCACGACGCGGGCGATCTGCTTGGCGCGGCCGTCGATCGGCAGGAGGTTGATGAGATAGAGGACGAGGATAACGACCAGGAACGTGATGAGTATACTGACAAGCATGCGAAGCCCCCTTCGGCGTTGGCCGGAAAATGCGCTGGTAGCGTTTTGTTAACGTGAACAAGCGCCCCGGGTTCCGCGCGACGGAACCGACCCCCGCTTGGAAAAATCGCAGCCATTTCAATGAATCCTCGTAGTACTACGCGGCTCTCACTCGATAAGTCTTTACCGTTTGCCCCCCAAATGGCCCACGACGCCTCGGGGGAGCATCATGTTGAACCGTCTGACCGTATCCGCGCTGCTGAAAACCGTCATCCTCGTCACCTCATTCTGCGTGGTGGTCGGATTTTCGCTCAACGCCTGGGACTCCTGGGGCCGCTTGCAGGCGGCGAGCCGCATTGCGGTCATCGCCGACGCCTCCGCAAACATGTTCAAGGCGATGCATAATCTGCGCACCGATCGCTCCACGACCAACCGGCTCTTGAATTCCGATGCGCCGATGGATGCCGATATCGAGAAGTATCTGCGCAAAATCCGCGACACCGAAATGCCGGCGATGGGCAATGCGCTCGGCCTGCTCGGCAGCATCGAATTCGCGCAGAAGCAGACGCTGGTGCCCGAGTTCGATCGCCTGCTCAAGGCGATGACCTCGCTGCAGAAGGAGTTCTGGGAAGCCATGGGCAAGCCGAAGGCCTCGCGCCGCCCGACGCTCGCCAAGGAATACTTTGATAGTGCAAGCGCGATGCTGGAAACGCTCGACAAGCTGTCCGGCTCGGTTGCCGCCGCCATCAATCACCAGGACGCGACGATCGACCAGTTGCTGGCGATCAAGCAGATCGCCTGGCTGTTGCGCAACACCGCCGGCGAAGCGTCGCTGATCGTCTCGACCGGGCTCAGCACCGGGAAGGTCTCGCCCGAGGGGAGGCTCGCCTACACGAAATATACTGGCGGCATCGACGCCGCCTGGAGCGCGCTGGAATTGACCGCAGCGGGGATGCAGTTGCCTCCAGCGATCTCGAGCGCCATGGCCGCAACCAAAACCGCCTATTTCGAGCCGCAATATCTTGCTCTGCGCGACCGGCTGCTGACGCAGGTTGCGGCCGGCGAAAAGTCGGAACTGACCGCCAACCAGTGGACCCCGGTCACGGTCGGGCGTCTCGCTGCCGCCGTCACCGTGGCCGAGGCCGCACTTGACGCCGCCAAGGATCACGCCGCGCACCTGCGCTCCACCGCCCAGCGCTCGCTGACGATGCAGCTCGCATTGCTGACCGGCGCGCTGGCGCTGGCGTTCGGTGCCATGGCAATCGTTACCCGCCGCGTCATCAAGCCGCTGCACGCCATGCGCGACGCCATGCTGAAGGTCGCAGCCGGTGACCTCCAGGTCGATACCGGCTACGCCGCGCGCCACGACGAAATCGGTGCGCTGGTCGGCGCGCTGGAGACGTTCAAGCAGCAGGCCGCCGACAAGGCGCGGATCGAGGCGCAGGAGCGCGAGCGCAACGCCGGCGCGATGGCGCGGCAGCAGGCGATCGAGAGCTATGTCGGCGAGTTCGAGGGCATGGTGCGCGAGACCCTCACCCAGCTCGGCGATGCTTCCGGCCAGATGCGGACCACCTCGACTGGCCTCTCGACGATTTCGCGCCAGACCAACGAGCGCGTCCAGGTCGCCGAGAAGGCCTCCGGCGACGCCTCGATGAGCGTCGAGACGGTCGCTGCGGCTTCCGAAGAGCTCAGTGCCTCGATCAACGACATCAGCCAGCAGGCGGCGCATGCCGCCAGCATCGCCAGCCGCGCCGTTGGCCAGGCGCGCAATACCGACGGCACCGTTCAGGGGCTGGCGCAATCGGCAGGGCGGATCGGCGAAGTCGTCGGCCTGATCAATACCATCGCCGCGCAGACCAACCTCTTGGCACTCAACGCCACCATCGAGGCCGCGCGCGCCGGCGAGGCCGGCCGCGGCTTTGCGGTGGTCGCCTCCGAGGTCAAGTCGCTGGCGAGCCAGACCGCGAAGGCGACCGAGGAGATTTCCGAACAGATCTCGGACATCCAGCGGGTGGCAGGCGAAGCCATCGACGCCATCAAGGGCATCGGCAGCATCATCGGCGAGGTCAACGAGGTCGCGACCGCGATTGCCGCCGCCGTGCAGCAACAGGGTGCCGCGACGCAGGAGATCACCCGCAGCACCCAGTTTGCCGCGCAGGGCACCAAGAACGTGTCCGACAACATCACCGGCGTGAAGGCCGATGCCGACGCGGCAGCGGCCGCCGCCGAGGACGTCAAGCAGGCTTCCCAGACGCTGGAGACGCAGAGCCAGCAACTCGGCAATCAGGTCACCGCGTTCCTCGGCAAGATCCGCGCGGCGTAATTCACCTATACTCGTCAAGCCCGGCCATGACGGCCGGCAATCATTCTCAATCCCGCGCCACCACGGGCACGCGCCCATACTTGGCGCGGACCTTGCCGGAGGCGGGTGAGAAGTTCAGCTCAGTGCCGCGCCTGTCGCCGCTGCGGCCCGCGACCAGGAGTCCGTTCTCGCCGGCGACGATGTCGCCCTTGCGCAGCGTCGTGTCGTCCTCGATCTTGACCTGCGCCAGCCCGACCTGGTCCTTGCCATTGCAGGTGCAGCCGCTGACGAGTTCGTTGCGATAGCGGAACGCGTTCGGCAATTCCGAATAGGCCTTTCCGCTCTCGGCGGCCGCATCGTCGATGCTGCTGCCGTAGAATACCTTGGTCTCGCTCGCCGGGCATAGCTTGTTGCAGGAGGTCCCTCGGCTTGCGTTGTCGGACGCTGTGAGTGGGAAGTAGCGCCCGTCGCAGGTCCGCACGCAATAGGCCTAGCCGCCGCCGTGACGGATGCGCCCCTCGCCGCGCGGCGCATACACCTGGCCGTCGTCATTGGGAAACGGCATCTGGATAGTGGGCTGATGGCGCGGGCGGGCGAATCCGCCGAATAGTTGCGAGAAGAAGTCCTGCGCCTGGGCGGCAGGCGCCAGCGCCGACGCGCACGCCAGCGCGGCTGCTCCCCATACCGCCCATTTTCCCGATCGCATCAGCGCTCTCCTCTCACGCATCACTTCAGTTCAGGTCCGGCGGCGTCAGGTTCATCGCCTGGCGGCCCGACGGCGCGATTGCGACGGGGCGCGGATGCGCGGCGGCCGGACGAGCCGTGATGCCGGTCCTGGAATCCCCGCCGCGCGCCATGACCGGGGCGTTCTTCGGCAGCACCACGACCCTGGTGCCGACATCGACACGATTGAACAGGTCGATGACGTCCTCATTGAGCAGGCGGATGCAGCCGGACGAGACGAATTTCCCGATCGTCGAGGGATCGTTGGTGCCGTGAATGCGGTACTGGCTAGTGCCGAGATACATCGCCCGCGCGCCGAGCGGATTGCCGGGACCGCCGGCCATGAAGCGCGGCAGATAGGGCTGGCGCGCGATCATCTGGGCCGGCGGATGCCAGTCCGGCCATTCCGCCTTGCGGCTGATGGTCTGCACTCCGGCCCAGGTAAAGCCTTCGCGGCCGACGCCGACGCCATACCTGACGGCGCGGCCCTGGCCGAGCACGTAATAGAGCGTGGTGTTGCCGGTATCGATGACGATGGTGCCCGGCGCCTCCGTCGTACCGAAGGGGACGACGGTCCGCCGAAGCCGTTCGGGCGTCGCGCCCTCGTCGGACGCAATCACTTCATCGGCGGGATAGCCATTCGGCTGGGTGGACGCGTAGCCGAGCGTTTGCGCGTTCGCAGCGCTCGAGAGTGCCGACGGCGTCAGCAAGACGGCGGCGACGAGGACAAATGCGCTCGCCACGCGCGACGAAGGCCGGCGATCGGAGGACTGTGTCATGGGACCTGCCCCGTGGGATGTGTGCATCATTGGATGCTCTGCACCAACAAACGCGGCCACAAGCCGGCGGTTCCGAACCGCCGATGTCGCGTCGCATCACGTCAAGTGCGACACCGCTCACGCCTGCGCGATTGGAACTCGCACCTTGGCGTCACGTTATGATCGCAGTCCGGTTTGCGACGTCGCTTTTGCCGTGTCACCGCCGCTTCGGGCGAGGGAAAACCATTGTGAGCGTCATTCCCACCAGGCCTTCGCCCACCAAGCCTTCGTCCGCCAAATCCCCGCAGGCAAAGCCGTTGCCCGGTGAACGCCAGCCTCCCCACGAGCAGGAAGGTACGCCGGTCCCCGAGAGCAAGCTCGATTTGGCGCCGTTCATCCGTCGCACGGAAGTAGTTGCGATCTGCCTCGTGGGCCTTCTGACCATCTGCATCATCACCGGCCTCTATCTTGCCAAGGCGTTCTTTCTGCCGATCACGTTGGCTTTCATCGTCGGCACCATGCTGTCGCCGGCCGCCAGCTTCCTGGAACGCTACCGCATTCCGCGCGCGGTCGCCGCGGTGCTGATCGTGGCGGCCGCCAGCGCCGCGACCGCTTTCATGGTCGGCCTGATCGCCTCGCCCGCGATCGAATGGAGCGGCAAGCTCCCGGAGTTGGGAGCGCTTTTGAAGGACAAGCTGCACGTGTTCGACCGGCCGCTCGCGCAGTGGCAGGAGCTGCAGAGCATGCTCGGCGGGCCCGATACGCTGACGACATTGTATCTGCCCAAGGTCGACTGGGTGCAGCCGACACTGGAATTCCTGTCGCCGACCTTTGCCGAATTCCTGCTGTTCATCGCAACGCTGATCCTGTTCATCGCGAGCTGGCGGGACCTGCGCCGGGCCCTGATCCTGAATTTCGGCGAGCGGACGTGGCGGCTGCGGGCGCTGCGGATCCTCAACGAGATCGAGGAGCATCTCGGCAACTATCTGTTGGTGGTGACCACGATCAATGCCGGCGTCGGCATCGCCACCGGGCTGATCTGCGCGGTCACGGGCATGCCCAACCCGGCCAGTCTCGGCGCACTGGCGGCGATCCTGAATTTCATTCCGATCATCGGCCCGGTGGCGATGTTTGCCGTGCTGGTCGTGGTCGGCCTTGTCGCATTCCCGACCATCGGCGCCGGGCTGCTGGCGCCGGCCATGTTTGCCGTGATGACTTTCCTGGAAGGCCATTTCCTGACACCGACGATCGTCGGCCGCCGGCTGGCGCTGAATGCGCTTGCAGTATTCCTGGCGGTGGCGTTCTGGACCTGGCTGTGGGGCCCGATGGGCGCGTTCCTGTCGTCGCCGCTTCTGATCGTCGCGCTGATCGTGAAGGAGCACTTGATGCCGCCGGCTTCGCCGCAACTGCCGGAGGACTAGGGCGAGGAACTTCCCATTCGGCGGAGCGTTTGTTCCGCGAATGAACTCAGTACCCGGGAGCTTTCGATGTCTGACGCCGCAATGAAGAATCTGACGGACAAAGCGACCTACGAGCGCTTGCAGAAAGACGTGACCGCTGTGAAAAACGATATCGCAGCCCTGACCGAGCAGATCACCGACGCGCTGAGCAGTTTTGCCGGCACCGCCGGCAAGCAGGCGCGGCATGGCTACAGGCAGGCGCGCGCCAATGCAGAACAGGTGGTCGATGACGTGTCGGAGCGCGGCAGCGCGATGATGGACGCAGCCCAGGACGCCGCCTCTTCGATCGAGGAGACGCTGGAAGACGCCATCACGCAGCGTCCGCTGGCAACCGTCGCCGTGGCGCTGGGGATCGGCTTTCTGATCGGTGTGGCGTGGCGTAGGTAGGTTTGGCGACGGATCGCGTGCGCTGGGCAGCCATGCCTCGCATCGCCTCTTGGATTCCCGTGGCGACGGAGCGCTGCGGCGTGTTTCGTTGACGCGATTTTCAGATCGAGGCTTTCAGATCGAGGCTTGGCCATGTTTCAGCGACTGATCGACGATTTCAAGGAATCGACCGGCACCGCGTTACGGCTGACTTCGCTGGCGGCAGCGGCGGGGATGGCATTGCTGGTCACGGCTGCTTTTCTGTGCGCGGCGGCCTTCGTGTTCGTGCTGGAGCGGTACGGTCCCGTGCAGGCTTGCCTCACTGGTGCCGCCATCTTCTTCATGGTCGCGCTCATCGCGGCCGGCTGGTACATGGTGCGCAAGAAGCAGATCGAGGCGCGCGCCAAACAGGCGGCGAAGGCGAAATCCACCGCGCAGGCCGTGCTGTCCGATCCGGTGCTGGTCGCGACCGGCATCCAGGTGATCCGCGCCATCGGCGTCAGAAAGCTGATTCCGATTCTCGCAATCGGCGGACTGGCGCTGGGATTTCTTGCGAGCCGCGCCAACGCCAGCAGCGGCGAGAGCGAAGCGCCGGCGGAGTAGGCGAGCTCCATTCACTCGTCGTCAATCCACCCGTCGTCCCTGCGAACGCAGGGACCCATAACCACGGTCGCCAATTATCGAAGGAAAGTCGTCGCCCATCGCAGCAAGACAACATCCGCCGCGGCATATGGGTCCCTGCGCCGAGTGCGCGATTGCGCACCGAGGCAGGGACGACGCGCATCAGAGAAGTGCGATCGCCGATAGATGATGGGCACGGCGCTATCGCGCCCACCCTACAGATCTTGCTTGGCGGATACGATACCTCAGGTCACGCAGCGGCCGGGCTGAAGCAGTTTTGCGACTTCGGTCAACACGCTGACCGGCGGTTCGCAGGCGATCGTGGTCTGGGATTTGCCGGGCTTGTTGTCTGGCTTGGCCGGTGGCGCCGGGCGGTTCCGCGCCTCCTCTTGCACCACGGGAACACGTACCACCACGGATGTGTCCTCGAGGCCGACGGTCCGGATCGTAATCGTCTCGGTCTGACCCGCCGCGGCTTTGACCGCCGCGCGGTCGGCCTTGGCGGCACGGTTGATGTCTGCTCCGCGGTTGATGTCTGTTCCGGGTGAGGTCGCGGCGAGTTTCAGCCGGCTGGCGAGGTCGTGACCGGAAGCAAACTGAACGGCGCCAAACGTGGCGAAGACGGCAAGAAGGGCAAAAATTGCTTTGAAAATCTGTGACATGGCTCTGTGTCCCTCGCCCCATGGCGATCACGGACACAACCCGAACCGAGTAACCATAGGTCCGGCGCTTATCGATCACTTAACCGTGTATGAAAAATATTTGCGGCACCATGGAACGACTCCGGGGGGCTTGGAGTCATCTCGGCAGCCGGTTATTCCCCCTGCCCCATTGACCGGCGACGTAGGGTGCGACCGTGGTGATGCCGGTCGCACCCTGCTTTTTTTGTAACTACCGCCCAGCCGCCTTCATCTCCTCGCTCGGCTTCACATCCTGCGAGCGACTGTAGATCGCAACCGCGACGATCAGCACCAGCGTCAGCGTGCCGAACAGTGCGCGATAGGCCTCCTCCGTGCGCGCGCCGTTCGCCAGCGGCTCGAACGCGCCGATGATGATGCCGGAGAGCGTCTGGATGCAAGCGACGCCGAGCATCACTGAGGTGTTCATGGTCGAGATACCGCGGCCGATCAGGCGGTCGGGGAAGATGCCGCGGCCGTGGGTCATCACCATGGTGCTGGAGGCGGAGAAGAAGCCCATGGCGACGATGACGCCGACCGGTAGCCAGGCGGGCGGGTGGGAGAACAGCGCCAGAATCGCGAGCAGCAGAATGATCGCCGAGGTGCCGCCAATCGCGATCCATTTGCGGGTGTCGAGCCGGCGGTCGAGCGGGCCGAAGGCGAGCATGCCGGCCTGGTAGGCGATCACGGCGCAGAGCAGGACATTACCGGCCGCGATCGGGCTCAAGCCATGCACCTCGCGCAGGAACGCGCCGCCCCACAGGCCCTGCACGGTGAAGGTGCAGGCATAGTTGCAGAAGTTCAGCGCCAGGATCGGCTTCAGGTGCGGATTGCGCAGCACCTCGATCAGCCCGTTGAGCATCTCGCCGGGCGGCTCCGCCTTTCGGCTCAGGAAGGGATGGCCGGGCGGCGCGTCGCGCACCACCAGAAAGATCGCGACCGTAGCGAACGCGGTGAACACGACGACGGCGCCGAATACCGGACGCCAGCCGACCGCCTGCGATGCCCAGGCGAGCGGCGTGGTGGCGGCGAGGTTGCCGAGCAGGCCGATCGACAGCACGAGCGCGGTCAGCGTGGAGAAACGATCCGGCGGAAACCAGCGCGAGATCACCACCATGCTGCCGATCAGCATCACGCCGCAGCCGGCCCCCATCAGCGCGCGGCCGGTGAGTAGCACCGGCCAGCTCGGCGCCAGCGTGAACATCGCGCCGCCGATGCAGGCCACGATCAGCATGCCGACCACGGTATAGCGCGGCCCGAAACGGTCGAAGAAGAAGCCGCACGGGATCTGCATCGCGGCGAAGCCGAAGAAGAACGCGCCGGTCAGCGCCCCCAGCGCTTCCGGTCCGATCGAGAGATCGCGCATCAAATCGAGGCCGATGGTGACGTTGGAGGCGCGGAAAAAATGGCTGGCGACATAGGCGGTCGCCAATGTCGCAACGATGATGAGGCCCCGGCGGTGGGGGAAAGGCCGCTCGGCGGACTGCATCGGTGAAGGGACGTTTCCGTTTGTTTTCTCGTTGCAACGAGCCTATGCGGGCGCGGCGCGCAGTTCAACCAGCAATCGATCCGATTGCTAGCCTCTATGTCAGTGCGCGCATGGCCCCTTGCCCGAGAAAAAATCCGGCGCGCTGGTGGCGCGCCGGATAGTCCGACCAGCTTTCACATCGAAGCTGGTGGCCCTAGCCAGGGGGAGGTGCCTGGCCGAGAACACGGTAAACGCCAGCGATCGCCGATCCCGCGTGTGGAATTCCGGGATCGGCGGCGTGTCAGGAGAAGCAATCATACCGCCGGCCTCGCAAGCCGGAGGTGAACTGCTTCACAGACCGCGTGCACAAAAAGACAGGCCGTGCAGCGGGAACGCCGAATCCATTTCAACTCTACGCAACAACAACTCGGATCAGTCCGCAGCCCGCGGTCCAACGGACCAATCAGAAATCATCCCGCAATGCCACCGCCATTGATCGCTCCGCGCGTCGCGAACGGCGGCACTTGCTGGCGGATGTCGCGTGCCGGCGGCCGCTCGGACGGATCGCGCCCGATCGTTGCCCTCAATTCCGCAAGGTCGAGAAAAGCGTCGGCCTGACGCCGCAGTTCGTCAGCCACCATCGGAGGCTGGCTGGTCAGGGTCGAGACGACGGTAACGTGCACGCCGCGGCGCTGCACCGCCTCCAGCAGCGGGCGAAAATCCCCATCGCCGGAGAACAGAAACATCCTGTCGATACGCTCGGCGAGTTCCATCGCATTGACGGCAAGCTCGATATGCATGCTGCCCTTCACCTTGCGGCGGCCGCTGGCGTCAGTAAATTCCTTGGTGAGCTTGGTGACGACGGTGTAGCCGTTATAATCGAGCCAATCGATGAGGGGACGGATCGATGTATATTCCTGATCCTCGATAACGGTCGTGTAGTAGAACGCGCGCAATAACGCGCCACGGCCCTGGAACTCCTTAAGCAGACGCCGGTAGTCGATATCGAATCCGAGTGTCCTGGCGGTCGCGTATAGATTGGCGCCATCGATAAAGAGCGCAATTCTGTCGGACGGCATCATCAGACACGGGCCTCTCATTTAGGGGACGCCGATCGAGCGAGCATTCGCTAAAGGCTTGCCCGCACGCTCTAGGTACCGAAGCTGACCGAGGTGACGAGGCAGGTGGCGCCGACGACCGGGAGGAACAATCGCGCGCTGCGCCAGTAGTTTAGTCGATATGCATCCTGCCTCGACACGCCAACGTTAAGGTGCATGCGCGCCGAGCTCAATTGTACCGAGGTAAGCCGCCGGTATCGAAACGGATGGACCGGCTATACGAAGGTTTAATGTCTCCTGCCCGCAAACCGGCGGCTCTTCACTGAGCCGCCCCATTCTGACGGCGTTGCAGAAGATGCTTCAGCCATTTCCACGCCGGCGCGACGACAAATCCGACGACCGGAATCGATGCAGCGCCGATCAGCAATCCGATGACACCGGAGATGGCGGCCTCAACCACCCACTCGAGAATCGCGGCGACGGGCGGCACCGCGTGCGCCGCGGCCTCCGCCGCCGCCTTGACGGCGTGTTCGATCGCGGGCGGGCCGTAGACCTCGAGGCCATGCAGGATGATGCCGCCGCCCACCCAGATCATGGCGGCGGTGCCGATCACGCTGAGGAGTTTCAGCAGCACGGGCATGCTGCGAACGATGCCGCGTCCGAGCGCGCGGCCAACAGCCGAGGCGCGGTCGCTCCGCGCCAGACCCACGCCGACATCGTCGGCCTTCACGATCAGCGCGACCACGCCATACACGGCGACGGTGATTCCGATCGCCACGACCGCCAACACGAGCGCCTGCTTCCAAATGCTCCCCGCTGGGAGCGCCGCCAGGGTGATCGCCATGATCTCGGCCGAGAGGATGAAGTCGGTCTTGATCGCGCTTGCGACCTTCTCGTCTTCCACCGACTGCGCGTTCAAGGCAACCGTGCCGAGCTGGGCCTCATGCTGATGCGCGCTGTGCGGCATGACAGCCTCTAGCACTTTCTCCACCCCTTCGTAGCAGAGATAGGCTCCGCCCAGCATGAGGAGCGGCGTAATCGTCCAGGGAACGAAGTAGCTCAGGAGCAAAGCCGCTGGCAGCAGCACCAACAGTTTGTTGCGAAGCGATCCCGCCGCGATCTTGCCAACCATCGGCAGTTCGCGCTTCGGCTCGAACCCGATCACGTAACCGGGCGTGACCGCGGTATCGTCGATCACGACGCCTGCGGCCTTTGCGCCCGCCCTCGCGGCCTGGCTGGCGACGTCATCGAGGGAGGCTGCAGCTACCTTCGCGATACCAGCGACATCGTCGAGAAGGCCGATCAGCCCGATACTCATCGATTTCCAACCCGCACCATTTGATTCGCCGCCCCAAGCCTTGGTCCCAAGCCTTGCGGTTTATGACCGCAAAAAATCCGGCGCGCTAGTTGAGCGCGCCGGATCATTACTACACTCGCTACAAGGCTCCCGTCAGCCGGTGGCTGCGCGCGGGGCGCGATTGCGCGAGTTGCGCTGGAAGAACAGCGCCTGGCTCGCGACCGCCGAAACCATTGCGGGCTGGAACGGTTTTGAGATCAGGAACGCGGGCTCGGGGCGTTCGCCGGTCAGGAAGCGCTCGGGGTAAGCGGTGATGAACACCACCGGCACCTCGAACGCGCGCAGCAATTCGTTGACCGCGTCCAGGCCCGACGAGCCGTCGGCGAGCTGGATGTCGGCGAGGATCAGGCCGGGCTTTTTGTTCTTGGCCAGCGCGACCGCGTCGGCATGGGTGCGGGCGACGCCGATGACGTTGTGACCGAGGTTCTTCACCAGGCTCTCGAGATCCATCGCGATGAAGGTCTCGTCCTCGATGATCAGGACGTCGGTGGCGATTTCCGCCGCCATCTCGCGGCCGGCAGTATCCGTCAACTGCCGGGTCTCGGCGATGTCGGTATTGAGAATGAACGCCACCTCTTCCTCGGAGAAGCCCTCGAGCGACAGCAAGAGGAACGCCTGCCGCGGCAGCGGCGTGATGTTCGACAGCCGCCGCTCCGGCGGCAGCGCCAACGTCGCGACATCCGGATTGTCGTTGAGCGAGACCGAATTCCAGATCTGGGTGAACAGCTTGAACAGCCCGGCGCGCGGGCCGTACCGTTCATCCAGCAGCGAGGCATCCTGCAGCAGGGCCTCCAGCATGGCGCCCACATAAGCATCGCCCGAGGCCTGGTTTCCGGTGAGCGCACGGGCATAGCGCCGCAATAGCGGCAGATGTTCAGCAACGAGCTGTGATCGGGACATCCCCATTCATCCTTGTCTTGGGCCGTATCCTTGGCCGTTACTTAGGGTCGCATCTGGGCGGACGTAACCTCAAGCGCCGCGTCCGGCGCCATTTAAGACTTTTTAAACCATTTGAGTCGGGGGGACCCGGTTCCCCTGTCATCCCGATTACTCGCGGAAGGCAAAAAAGTTCCAGAAAAAGTTCCCAGATTTCGGAACCTTCCGCAGATATTCGCATTAGCCTCGATCTATAACGCGGCGGCCTAGGCCCAATTTCGAGGTAACCTCTTGAAACCACAGAGAATTAACTCTCGGGGAAGCGTGGATCAGACCATGAAGGAAGCAAAAAAGCAGGGCGGGCTCAATGCCGAGATTCAATCGAGGATCGGCCACCAGCTCCGTGCCATGTACGACGATGTGGTCCGACAGGGCGTGCCGGACCGCTTTGCGGAGCTGATCCGGAAGCTCGATGGGCCGGAGGCGGCGGCGGCCCAAATCGACAAACAAGAAGACGGGAGGGACTAATGCCTCTCACAGACTCTCTTCGCGACGACATTTTGGCGTCGGTACCAAGCCTGCGCGCGTTTGCGATCTCACTCTCGGGTAATGGTGATCGTGCGGACGACCTGGTGCAGGAGACGTTGCTGCGCGCCATTGCCAACATTGACTCGTTCCAGCCCGGCTCGAACCTGCCGGCCTGGTTGTTCACCATCCTGCGCAACCTGTTTCGCTCGGACTATCGCAAGCGGAGGCGCGAGGTGGAGGACGCCGAGGGCAATTACGCGAAAACTTTGAAGACCCAGCCTTCGCAAAATGCGCATCTGGAGTTTGAGGAGTTTCGCACAGCACTCGACAAGCTGCCGCAGGACCAGCGCGAAGCGTTGATCCTGGTCGGCGCCTCCGGCTTCTCCTACGAGGACGCCGCCGCCATCTGCGGCTGCGCGGTCGGCACCATCAAGAGCCGCGTCAACCGCGCGCGCTCGAAACTCTCCGCGTTGCTCTATGTCGAGGGCGCCGAGGATTTCGGACCTGACGAGACCGTGCGCGCCGTGATCGGCGGCAATGGCGGCTGATGACGCGATCGAGACGACACGGAAGAGGCGGCCCGAGCGGGCCGCCCTTTTTTGTCGCTATCGTAACCTGGACGTGATGCCTTCAACGTTGTCGTCCCTGCGTGCGCAGGGACGACGGGCGGATGGGACGAGTCCTACCGCGCGGGCCGTACCGGCGCGGAAATCTCGCCCGTGCGGTCGCGCTCGGTCATGTCGACCACCGTGGCCATCGGCGCGATGAGTTCGTAGACATAGCTGACATCGGTGAAGTAGCGCTTTGCGGTGCCGCCGAGCGCTTCGGGGGCGACGCGGTCGAGCAGGATGAGGCCGAAATCCGAGTCTTCGCGCCGTGTCGCCGCGCTGGTGTTGAACTCTTCCCAGCGGAAATGAAAAATCGTGTCGGGCTCCTCGCCGGTCACTTCCCAGTTCGCGACGATATGCGGATGCTTGCCGACCAGCGACAGGCCCTCGTCGGAGTGCGAGGCCAGCTCGAAGAACAACAGCGAGAGCGACTGCGCGGCGCGCGCGCTGACGGCGATATCTGGGCCGTTGACGACGATGCGGTCGGCATGCGGGATCGCGCGCGACTCGAACAGGCCCTTGAGCTTGACGCCCTGCCACTGGCTTTCGCTGAGCAGCGTCACCACGTTCGACATCGCGTGAATGCGGCCGATCAACAGCTCGCGTGCCACATCCATGTCGGAGCCGTGACGCAGCGTGCGCGTCACGATCGACTGGATCACGGCCAGGATGTTCTTGACCCGGTGGTTGAGCTCGTCGATGACGGCGGTCAAGCGCCGCTCGAAGCCGATCCGCACCTGGATCTCGCGGCTGAGCCGCAGATTGTTGTAGGCGACGTAGCCGAACAGGCCGCAGACGATTCCGGTGAGCGCCAGCCCAATGGCCGCGACGACGATCGCGGTCTGCTGCGCACGCTGCGCGGCGTTGTTCTTGGCGTAATAGCCGAGCGACCAGTCGCGGCCGCCGAACGTTACCGTCCGCACCACCGACGGCAGCGGATCGCCCTGCCTCACCGCCCGCAGCGTGACGACGCCCTGGTCGTTGGCGACATATTCGTCGTTGGCGTCATCAGGGTCCTTCAACACCACCGAGAACAACGAGCGGTCGTCATCGGTCAGCATCAGCGGCGCCAGCTCGTAGGAAAAGGTGACGAAGCCGGCCGGCTCCGAACTGCCCTCCAGCAGAATCGGAGACGCCAGCACGAGACCGATCGGCCCGTTCTGGCGCAACAGCGGGATCGGGTCCGACGCCAGCGGCTTGCCGGTTGCCGCCGCCTGCGCCAGCATCGGCCCGATCACCGAGTGCCGGTCGTAGGCGCGGCCGGGAAAACCGAGCGTGTCCGGACTGCGCGGCTCGAGATCCATCAGCACGTCGATCGGCTTGTTGATGGTCCGGAGATCCAGCGG
Organism: Bradyrhizobium sp. AZCC 1577; assembly: GCF_036924575.1. Classification (NCBI taxonomy): domain Bacteria; kingdom Pseudomonadati; phylum Pseudomonadota; class Alphaproteobacteria; order Hyphomicrobiales; family Nitrobacteraceae; genus Bradyrhizobium; species Bradyrhizobium sp. AZCC 1577. Next base: position 1,442,621 of record NZ_JAZHRQ010000001.1, on the reverse strand, counting down.
CTTGTCGTCGAAATCCCTGATCGTCGGATTGGTGAAGCCGGCCCCCTTCAGCTCCGCCTGCGCCGCCGCCAGATCGCCCGGCTTGAGCCGCGCGATCCAGAACGCGCTCACGAAATCGGTCTTGAAGGCATAGATCGCTGAGCGCAGCGGCTGCAGCATGTTGGCCTTCACTACCGAAGGTGAACGAAACAAACCAGATGCAACGCGTGCGAGCAATTCGCGCTCGGTCAGCCGGTCCTGCGCCAGGCTGGCATGAACGTCGATGGCGCGCGACAGCGCGATGCCGTCGATCGCCAGTTCCTGCTCGTGGACGCGATAGGCTGCGAGACCGGAGAGCAAAACTCCGATCAGGGCAATAAAGCCGATAATGAAGCCCAGCCGAACCACTCGCTTACTCAGGAATGACGTGTTGGCGAAGACGTATTGGAAGCATTTCGGGGTCTGCCGGGGCAGAGACACGTGGCAAAAGCGCGAAGGCCAAGCGCGGCAAATATGGCGGAGCGATCATCAGCACGCAACTGACAGCTTGGCAGCGGGCAAACAACACGGCAGCCGTTAACGCTGATTTGGCGGCGCCAGAAGTTGATAATCTGACAGCGTCGATTTGGTTCCGGCGCGGACGGACAAATCCGCGGGCTGCGGCGGCGGACCGGATATTAATCTTAATACGGGACTCACCGGGCCGCTGGGCCTGCCCCTTATCCGCCCCGCCCGGCTGGACCGTTCATCTAGCTTACATGACCTACCTGGCCTTTGCGGCCGGGCGCAGGCCGCCCTTGGTCTCGATGAAGCCGATGATGCGATCGAGCCCCTCGCTCTTCTTCAAATTGGTCATCACGAACGGCCGCTCGCCGCGCATCCGCTTGGCGTCCACCTCCATCTTCTCCAGCGACGCGCCGACATAAGGCGCCAGGTCGATCTTGTTGATGACGAGCAGGTCCGATCGGGTGATGCCGGGACCGCCCTTGGAGGGAATCTTGTCGCCGGCGGCAACGTCGATCACGTAGATCGTGAGATCGGCGAGTTCGGGAGAAAACGTCGCGGCAAGATTGTCGCCACCGGATTCGATCAGCACCAGATCGAGATCGGGAAATTTCGCGCGCATGTCGGCGACCGCCGCGAGATTCATCGAGGCGTCCTCGCGGATCGCGGTGTGCGGGCAGCCGCCGGTCTCGACGCCGGCGATGCGGTCCGGTGTCAGCGAGCCCGAGCGCACCAGGAATTCGGCGTCCCATTTGGTGTAGATGTCGTTGGTGATGGCGGCGATGTCGTAGTGCTCGCGCATCGACTTGCAGAGCAGGTCCATCAGCGCGGTCTTGCCGGAGCCGACAGGACCGCCGACGCCGATCCGAAGCGGGCCGTGAGAGGTTGCCATGTTATGCACTCTTTCGGTTTCGTCGTCCCTGCGAACGCAGGGACCCATAGCCACTGAATTTGATTGTTGTAGCAGACTGGAGCTCCAACCCGGCATAGCCACGAACATTTGTGGTTGTGGGTCCCCCGCGTTCGCGGGGACGACGGGTGGAGAGCGGGGCGCGCAGTCACGACCGGAACAGCCGCGTATACTGCGCCTCGTGGCGGAGGCTGGCGAGATCGGCGCGGAAGGTGGCGCTGCCGAGATCGTCGAGCGAGCCGGCGAGCGCGCGCTTCGCCGTTGCCGCGACCTCAGTCTCCAGGCTCGCGAGAATGCGCTGGCTGTCGGTTTGCCCGAGCGGCACGAGGCGCGCGCCTGCGGAAATCCAGTTCGACACCACGGCATGCAGGAAGGCATGCATTGCCGGCGGAAGCGGAACGGCATGGGTGGCGCTGACGACGCCAACCGCGACGGGATAAACGATCGCGCTGCCGCTCGCAGCAACCATGCTGTCGAGCCCGTCGCGGGTCCAGGCGGCGCGCGCGATATCGATGAAGGCGCGGCCCTGCGTCGTCGTCTCGAGCTGACGCTCGCGCGAGGGCACGAAGGCAGCCGCGAGTTCGGCAACCTCGCGCAACGCCGTGGCGTCCCGCACGGACGCGGCGCGATACGCCTGCGCCAGAAACACGGCGTCGCAGAAGCCAGAACCGTCAACCAGCATCGCGGCCAGCCAGTCGCGCAGCGATGCGGCGTCGGTGATATCGCCCGCCTCCACCGCCCATTCGATGCCGCTGGAATAGGAGAATGCACCGACCGGGAAGGACGGCGACAGCCAGGTCATCAGCCGGTACAGCGCCGCTGACTCCTCCGCATTCATTCCGCTGCTCGCGTCGGCTGGCGCAGGCTCACTTGTGGTCATGAGCATGGGAATGATCGTGGTCGCAATGTTCGTCGTGATGGTGATGGTGCGCATGATCATCATGATGGTGATGATCATGGCCGTGGTGGTGCGCGGCATGATCATGCGAAGCCTGAGCATAGGCGCCGCCCTCGGGATCGAACGGCGCCTCGATCTCGATGATGCGCGCACCCAGCCCCTTCACCATCGCCTCGATGACGTGATCGCGGCGGATGCGCAAGCCCTTCGGCATGATCTGCGTCGGCAGGTGGCGGTTGCCGAGATGCCAGGCGATGCGGACCAGATGCAAGGGATCGACACCCCGGATCTCGATCAGGGGCTCGGCGGCCGCGACCACCTCGATCAGCCTGCCGTCCTCCAGCACCAGCGCGTCACCGCCGCGCAGCGCCACCGCACTCTCCAGGTCGAGCAGGAATTCGAGCCCGCGCGTTCCCGTCATCGCCATCCGCCGCCGGTGCCGGTCGTCGAAATCGAGCACGACGGTATCGGCGGCTGCTTGTGTCCAGCGATGCTGGCCCAGGACTTTGGTCGCGCGGATCATGACGTGGGCCTCAAAGCTTCTCCACAATTTGTCTCCCGTTGGCTTTTCTTGCTAGCGGGTCTCGACCTTTTCGGGCGTGATCACTTCGATCTTCGGCGGAGCCGACATGCATTTCACGGCCACGCGACCGAAGGTCTTCATGTGTTCGGCGCCACGATGCGGCACCAGCGCCTCGGCATTCTCCCACTGCTCGACGAACACCATTTTCGAGGGATCGGTGACGCTCTCATGCAGGTCGTAGGCGATATTGCCCGGCTCTTTTCGGGTTTCCTTGATGCAGGCGGTGGCGGCGGCGATGAAATCGGCGCGCGTTTCGGGCTTGATGGTCAGCGTGGCAACGACGTAGATCACTAGATCCTCCCGGACTTTTGTTCAGACTAACGTTTCGGGCCAGACCTTAGAACATGAAATACCTCTGCGCCATGGGCAGGACCTCGGCGGGCGCGCATGTCAGAAGCTCGCCGTCTGCGCGCACCTCATAGGTCTCGGCATCGACCTCGATCTTGGGCGTCGCGCCGTTGTGGATCATGCTCTTCTTGGAAATGCCGCCGCGGGTGTTTTTCACCGGGTAGAGCGTCTTGGCAATGCCGAGCTTGCGCGCCAGCCCGCCGGTAATGGCGGCCTTCGAGGTGAACACCACTGAAGATGCGGTCAGCGACTTGCCGAAGGCGGCGAACATCGGCTGGTAATGCACCGGCTGCGGCGTCGGGATCGAGGCGTTCGGATCGCCCATCGGCGCCGCCACGATCGACCCGCCCTTGATGATGCAATCCGGCTTGACGCCAAAGAAGGCCGGCTGCCACAGCACGAGGTCGGCCAGCTTGCCCTTCTCCACCGAGCCGATCAGTTTCGAGACGCCATGCGCGATCGCGGGGTTGATGGTGTATTTGGCGATGTAGCGCTTGACGCGGAAATTGTCGTTGTCGTTGCCCTTGTCCTCGGCCAGCGCGCCGCGCTGCTTCTTCATCTTGTCGGCGGTCTGCCAGGTGCGGATGATGACTTCGCCGAGCCGACCCATCGCCTGCGAATCCGACGACATCATCGAGAGCGCGCCGAGATCGTGCAGGATATCTTCCGCCGCAATGGTTTCCTTCCGGATGCGGCTCTCGGCGAAGGCCAGGTCTTCGGCGATCGAAGGATCGAGATGGTGGCACACCATCAGCATGTCCAAATGCTCGTCGATCGTGTTGCGCGTAAAAGGGCGCGTCGGGTTGGTCGAGGACGGCAGCACGTTCTTCAAGCCGGCAATCTTGATGATGTCAGGCGCATGACCGCCGCCGGCGCCTTCGGTGTGGAAGGCATGGATCGTGCGGCCCTTGAAGGCTTTCATCGTGTCCTCAACGAAGCCGGATTCGTTCAGCGTGTCCGAATGCAGCATCACCTGGACGTCGTAATCGTCGGCGACGGCGAGACAATTGTCGATCGCCGCCGGCGTGGTACCCCAATCCTCGTGCAGCTTCAGCGCGCAGGCGCCGGCCCTGATCATCTCGACCAGCGCAGCGGGACGCGCGGCATTGCCCTTGCCTGATATGCCGAGATTGACCGGGAAGGCGTCGAACGACTGGATCATCCGCGCCATGTGCCAGGGGCCGGGCGTGCAGGTGGTCGCAAAGGTGCCGTGCGAGGGCCCGGTGCCGCCGCCGAGCATCGAGGTGACGCCACTCATCAACGCATGCTCGATCTGCTGCGGGCAGATGAAATGGATGTGGCTGTCGAAGCCGCCCGCGGTGAGAATTTTCCCTTCGCCGGCGATGACGTCGGTGCCGGGACCGATGATGATGGTGACGCCGGGCTGGATATCGGGATTGCCGGCCTTGCCGATCGCCGCGATCATGCCCTCCTTGATCGCGACGTCGGCTTTCACGATACCCCAGTGGTCGACGATCAGCGCATTGGTGATGACGGTATCGGCCGCACCCTGCCGGTTGGTGACTTGCGATTGTCCCATGCCGTCGCGGATCACCTTGCCGCCGCCGAACTTCACCTCCTCGCCATAAGTGGTGAAGTCTTTTTCAACCTCGATGATGAGATCGGTATCGGCCAGCCGCACTCTGTCGCCGGTGGTCGGCCCGAACATGTCGGCATAGACGCTACGTTTGATTTTCACGGACATGACGGACTCCAGGCTCTAGATCTGAATTGGTGCCAATTGCAGGCATGGCGACTCGGGGCCACCCCTCTCCCCAACCCTCTCCCGCAAGGGGAGAGGGAGCCTGAAGAGTGTGCTCACCTCACTTCGAGTCGAAGGTCCCACACAGTGCATCACTCCTCCTCCCGGAAATCAGGAGCACGAGTGAGGGACCCATCGGCGGAAGGGTTCCCTCTCCCCTTGCGGGAGAGGGTTAGGGAGCGGGGTGCCGCTTGCTCCGCTGCCTCCGCGATCGTGAGAACCACGCCCTCAAGATTTTTCATCACGTCGTCGTTCGTGAAACGCAGCACACGATAGCCGCGCGACTCAAACCCTCGATCGCGTGCGGCATCGTGTCGAATGCGCTCCTCAAAATCGTGGCTCTCGCCATCGACCTCAATGACGAGCTTGCAAGAGTGAGCAGCGAAATCCGCGATGTAATTGCCCATCGGGACTTGGCGGCGAAATCCTAGCCCTGCGAGCCGTTTCGCTTTTAGATGGCGCCATAGCAACGTCTCCGCACGAGTCATCTCGCGCCTTAAACGCTTGGCGCGATCGCGCTGAACCTTGCTTACCTCGTCGTGTGGCATACCCCTCTCCCCAGCCTCGAGAGCGAGCTTCGCTCGCCTCGGACCCCGCAAGGGGGGAGGGAGCCCGGTTAGCGTGCTCTCCTCACGTCGCATCATGGCTATCCCCGATGTGATTGGCACGAGTCAGGGAGGCACCGGCGGATGGGTTCCCTCTCCCCTTGCGGGAGAGGGTTAGGGAGAGGGGTGCCGCTTGCTCCGCTGCCTGCCGAATCGCGGCAGCGAGGCTGTCGACCGCGTTTCGAGTTTGGTTCGCACCGCGACGACTCTCTCCGGTCCGAGCCCGCGGCATACCCCCTCTCCCCAACCCTCCCCCGCAAGGGGGGAGGGAGCCCTACCCACGTGCTCACCTCACGAGCGATCACAGCGTGTCCCTGCAAATCACAGCTTCCCCATCACCTCACCGCGGAAGCCGTAGATGGTGCGTTTGCCGGCAAGCGCCACGAGTTGCACATCACGCGTTTGCCCCGGCTCGAAGCGCACCGCGGTGCCGGCGGCGATGTCGAGGCGCATGCCGCGGGATTTCTTGCGGTCGAATTTCAGTGCGGGGTTGGTTTCGAAGAAGTGATAGTGCGAGCCGACCTGGATCGGGCGGTCGCCGGTATTGGCGACGGTGAGCGTCACCGTCTTGCGGCCGGCGTTGAGTTCGATCTCGCCGTCCTTGATGAAGCGTTCGCCGGGGATCATGCGGTGCTCCTATCTGATCGGTTCATGCACGGTGACGAGCTTGGTACCATCCGGAAATGTCGCTTCGACCTGGATGTCGTGGATCATTTCGGGAATGCCATCCATCACCTGCGCGCGGGTCAGGACCTGGGCGCCGGCCTGCATCAGTTCGGCGACAGTGCGGCCGTCGCGGGCGCCTTCGACGATGAAGTCGGAGATGATGGCCACCGCCTCGGGGTGGTTGAGCTTGACGCCGCGCTCGAGCCTGCGGCGCGCCACCATGGCCGCCATCGAGATCAAGAGCTTGTCCTTTTCGCGGGGGGAGAGATTCATGCGGGCACTCTGGTGATTGTCTCTAATTGAGCCACAGCGGTTAATTAAGCCAAAGTCTTGGTAGCGCTGCGGCGCTGGCGCGGCCGAGCACCGTCATCATGTCGGCGCGGAGCCGGGCGGCATCTTGGGCACAGAAGCGCGCCATTGCAAATCCATTCCAGCAGGAGATGCCGACCTCGCCGACGAACGTTTCCGAGGCTTCGCGGATGCGCTCCACGACTGCCTCATCGCCGGGCACGATCAGCGCGGTGCCGATGGCAACGCCGCCATTGGCCACGGCCGGCCGCGCCAGCTTTGCGCCGATGTCGCCGTCCAGCCGGATGGTCTCCGCGAACACCAGCTTGCCGCCGCGGCGCAGGCGCCAGCGGTCGACGAACTCGCCGTGCCGCATCGTTTCACCCATCGCGGCGCGGCCGAACACGACGATTTCGCAGAGCAGAAGCGAGGCGTCTTCGGCCAGGTCGATGTCGATGCGGCGGATAATCCGAGCACGGTCAAACAGGATGGTCTCCTGCGGCAGCCAGGCGAGCTGCGCGCCCGCTTCCGCCTTCAGGGCGATGCCGAGCTGCGCGGCGGGACCGGGGGCGCGATAGACCTTTTCAGCCGCCGCCGTCGTCAGCGTCAGCCGGGCGCCCTCGCCTGCCCCGATGTCGATGTCGAAACGGTCGCCGCCGGCAATACCGCCGGCGGTGTTGACGAACACGCCCGACAGGCCCTCTGTTTCAGGTGAAGGAAAGCGCACGCGCAGCGAGCCGGATTCATGCAAGTCGCCGCGGCGGGTGACGCCATCCTGCAGATGCACGCCGAACCGCACCGCGCCCTGGGCCCGGTTGGCAGCGAACGTTGCTGAAGCCGCGCGCGTGATATCGGTCCGCATCCGTCCCCCAAACGGTGTATGCCGCGCTCGAAAACGTTACAGCGCCATCTGGCGACTGATCTCCGCGGGATCGAGATTGGCGCGGTCGCAGGCATATTTCACGGCGCCGCGGTCCATGACCGCGAAATTGTCGCCGAGCTCGCAGGCAAAGTCGAGATATTGTTCGACCAGCACGATCGCGATGTTGCCGAGGCTGCGCAGGTAAGAGATCGCGCGGCCGATGTCCTTGATGATCGAGGGCTGAATGCCTTCGGTCGGCTCGTCCAATAGCAACAGTCTCGGCCGCATCACCAGCGCACGGCCGATCGCGAGCTGCTGCTGTTGGCCGCCGGAGAGATCGCCGCCGCGCCGCCCCAGCATCGTATTCAGCACCGGAAACAGTGAAAACACGTCGTCGGGGATATGGCGATCCTCGCGCTTGAGCGGCCCGAAACCGGTCTTGAGATTTTCCTCAACCGTGAGCAGCGGAAAAATTTCGCGGCCCTGCGGCACGAAGCCGATGCCGCGCCGGGCGCGTTCATAAGGTTTCAGACCGGTGATATCGTGACCATCAAGCGCGATCGAGCCACTGGCGATCGGATACTGGCCGACCATCGCGCGCAGCAGCGAGGTCTTGCCGACGCCGTTGCGGCCCAGCACGCACGTCACCTTGCCGGGCTCGGCGGACAGCGAGACGCCGCGCAGGGCTTGCGCCGCGCCGTAGTAGAGATTGATGTTGTCGACCTTCAGCATGCCCTCGGCCTTCCCATCCCGTGTCCCGCGCGCGGTGCAGCACGCAGTGATGCACCGCAGATGCGGGACCCAGAGTGGGTCCCGGGTCTACAGCGCACCATTTCGCTGCGCTCATGCTGCGCTGTGCCCGGGACACGAAACTGAGTATTTGCTTCCACGCCTATCTTCCCAGATACACTTCGATCACGCGCTCATTCGACGAAACCTGATCGATGCTCCCCTCCGCCAGCACCGTGCCTTCGTGCAGGCAGGTGACCTTGACGCCGAGTTCGCGCACAAAGGTCATGTCGTGCTCGACGACCATAACGGTCTTTTCCTTGTTGATTTCCTTCAGAAGCTCGGCGGTCTGATGCGTCTCGACGTCGGTCATGCCCGCGACCGGCTCGTCGACCAGCAGCAGTTTTGGGTCCTGTGCCAGCAGCATGCCGATCTCCAGCCACTGCTTCTGGCCATGTGACAGGCTGCCCGCAAGACGGTTGCGCGCATCGGTCAGGCGGATGGTCTCGAGCACGCGGTCGATCCGCTCGGATTCATCCCTGCTGCCGCGCCAGAACAGCGTGCCCCTGACGCTGTGATCGACATTGAGCGCCAGCAACAGATTGTCCTCGATGGTCTGGCTCTCGAACACCGTCGGCTTCTGGAATTTGCGGCCAATGCCGAGTTCGGCGATATGGGTCTCGTCCAGCCGCGTCAGGTCGGTCATGCCATCGAACAGCACTGTTCCTTCGTCCGGCTTGGTCTTGCCGGTGATGATGTCCATCATCGTGGTCTTGCCGGCGCCGTTCGGGCCGATGATGGCGCGCATCTCGCCTGGCTCCAGGGTGAGCGACAGATTGTTGATGGCGTGAAAGCCGTCGAACGAGACATGCACGCCGTCGAGGTAGAGCAGCGCCGAAGTGGTCCTTCCCTCCATGACACTCATGCGCTCACTCCGCCGGCTTCGGTTCGCCGACGCCGTCTTCGAGCGCAGCGCTTTCGGCATTGGCTTTCTCGGCTGCCTTCCGGGACTCCCGCCAGGCGTTGAAGGTGCCGACGATCCCCTTTGGCAGCAGCAGCGTCACCAGGATGAACAGCGCGCCCAGCATGAACAGCCAGTACGGCGCCAGCGGGCCTGAGGTGAAGTAGGTTTTTGCGTAGTTGACGACGACAGCGCCAAGCGCGGCGCCCACCAGCGTGCCGCGGCCGCCGACGGCGACCCAGATCACCGCTTCGATGGAGTTGCCCGGTGCAAATTCGCTCGGATTGATGATGCCGACCTGCGGCACGTAGAGCGCGCCGGCAACGCCGGCCATGCAGGCCGACAGCGTGAACACGAACAGCTTGTAGGACTCGACGCGGTAGCCGAGGAAACGGGTGCGGGACTCGGCGTCGCGGATTGCAATCAAGACCTTGCCGAGCTTCGACGTCACGACCGCCCGGCAGATCAGGAAGGCCACGATCAGCGCCAGGCAGCTCAGCGCGAACAGAGCGGCGCGGGTGCCGTCGGCCTGCACGTTGAAGCCGAGGATGTCCTTGAAGTCGGTCAGGCCGTTATTGCCGCCAAAGCCGAAATCGTTGCGGAAGAACGCCAGCAGCAGCGCATAGGTCATGGCCTGGGTGATGATCGAGAGATAGACGCCGGTGACGCGGGAGCGGAACGCCAGCCAGCCGAAGCAGAACGCGAGCAGGCCGGGAACAAGAACGACCATCAGCGCCGCAAACCAGAACATATCAAAGCCGTGCCAGTACCAGGGCAGCGCCGGATAGTTCAGAAACACCATGAAGTCGGGCAGGATCGGATTGCCGTAGACGCCGCGGCTGCCGATCTGGCGCATCAGGTACATGCCCATGGCGTAGCCGCCGAGCGCGAAGAACGCGCCGTGGCCGAGCGAGAGAATGCCGCAATAGCCCCAGATCAGGTCGATTGAGAGCGCCAAAATGGCGTAGCAGGCGTATTTGCCGAACAGCGCGACCAGATAGGTCGGCACTTGCAGCGCCGAGCCTGCAGGCAGCAGGAGATTGGAGAGCGGGATCAGCACGCCGAGGCCGGCGACCACCACCAGGAAGACGGTGGCGCTGCGATCGAGCGAGCGCGTGAGGATATGCGGCGTCATGCTTCCACCGCCCGGCCCTTCAGCGCGAACAGGCCGCGCGGACGCTTCTGGATGAACAGGATAATCAGCACCAGGATGGCGATCTTGCCGAGCACGGCGCCGGCCACCGGCTCCAGGAACTTGTTGGCGATGCCGAGCGTGAAGGCGCCGACCAGCGTGCCCCAGAGATTGCCGACGCCGCCGAACACGACGACCATGAAGCTGTCGATGATGTAGCTCTGGCCGAGATTGGGGCTGACATTGTCGATCTGCGACAGCGCCACGCCGGCAATCCCGGCGATCCCCGAGCCGAGGCCGAAGGTCAGCGCATCGACGCGCGAGGTGGCGATGCCCATCGAAGCCGCCATGCGCCGGTTCTGCGTCACCGCGCGCATCTCGAGCCCGAGCGCGGTGTAACGCAGCATCGCGAGCAGGATGACGAACACCGCGAGCGTGAAGCAGAGGATCCAGAGCCGGTTATAGGTGATGGTGATCTGCCCGAGCTCGAACGCGCCGCTCATCCAGGAGGGATTGCCGACCTCGCGGTTGGTGGGGCCGAACGCGGTGCGCACGGCCTGCTGCAATACCAGCGACAGACCCCAGGTCGCGAGCAGCGTTTCCAGCGGACGGCCATAGAGGAAGCGGATGATGCCGCGCTCGATCGCTACGCCGACGGCGCCCGCGACGAGGAACGCCAGCGGCACCGCGATCAAGAGCGAATAATCGAACAGGCCGGGATAATTGCTGCGAATGACTTCCTGCACCACGAAGGTGGTGTAGGCGCCCAGCATCACCATCTCGCCATGGGCCATGTTGATGACGCCCATGACGCCGAAGGTAATGGCGAGGCCGATCGCGGCCAGCAACAGCACCGAGCCCAGCGACAGGCCGTACCAGGCGTTCTGCACCATCGACCACATCGCAAGATTGCTCTGGATCGAGGCGATCGCGCTGGCTGCGGCGCGCGCGACATTGGGCGGCAGGTCGTTGCCCAAGCCCGTCAGCAGCGCCATCGCCTCCTGATCGCCGCGCGCCTTGACGACGGCAACCGCCTCGAGCTTCTCGACCTCGGTCGCGTCAGACTTGTAAAGCAGGATGGCGGCGCGGGCTTCCGCGAAGGCGGCCTTGACGGACTTGTTGGTCTCTTTCGCCAGGGCGCCGTCGATTACGGGCAGCGCGCTCTCCTCATGGCTCTTGAACACCGATTGCGCCGCCGCAATCCGCTTGGCCGGATCGGGTGACAGCAGCGTTAGCCCACCGAGCGCGGCCTCGACGGCGCGGCGCAAGCGGTTGTTGAGGCGCACGGCAGCCGCATTGTCCGGCAGCTTGTCTACGGCAGCGCCGGTCGCGGCATCGATGACCTTGCCGTCGGTCTGCGTGATGAAAACCTTCTTGGTATCCGGATCGGCGGACAGCCTTCCGTCCTGCAGCGCACTGATGATTGGGAAAGCCAGCGCATTGCCCGAGGTCGCGACCGCTCCGATCGCCTCATCGGTATCGGAAAAATCGTCGTTGGCGAACTTGGCGACCGCGTCATCGAACGGGCCCGCCAGCGCCGGCGCCGCAAAGGCTGCAGCCAAAAGGATCGCGAGCAAAAGCGCGCGAAGGCGATCAAGGAACTTGGCAGACACAATACGACCCCGGCAGGAGTATGGGGAGAAGGCGGCGGCAGCGCCGCCTTCTCCCATCGTTCTCTTCGAAGAACTCTTGGAAGTTCTTTATTGCAACTCAGGCGATCCTGATTCTGTCGGATCAGATCGGGGTCATGATCCTGTCGGATCAGACCGGGATCATGATCCAATCGGATCAGATCGGGATCAGGAGCCCTGACCGCCGCACTTGTTGGTCTTGGTGTTGTAGTTGCCGCACTTCTTGCCAACCCAGTCGCCGATCAGGTCCTTGGAGCCCTCGAGCTCCTTCGACCAGGCGTCGCCAGCGACAAGGCCCGGGGTCTTCCACACCACGTCGAACTGGCCGTTGGCTTTGATTTCGCCGATGAACACCGGCTTGGTGATGTGATGGTTAGGCAGCATCTTGGAGGTGCCGCCGGTCAGGTTCTTGGCTTCGATGCCGGGCAGCGCGTCGATCACCTTATCCGGATCGGTCGACTTCACCTTCTCGACCGCCTTGACCCACATGTCGAAGCCGATGACGTGCGCTTCCATCGGATCGTTGGTCACGCGCTTCGGATTCTTGGTGTAGGCCTGCCAGGCCTTGATGAACTTCTCGTTCTCGGGCGACTTGATCGACTGGAAGTAGTTCCAGGCGGCGAGATGGCCGAGCAGCGGCTTGGTGTCGATGCCGGCGAGTTCTTCTTCACCGACCGAGAACGCGACCACCGGAATGTCGGTCGCTTTGATGCCCTGGTTGCCGAGCTCCTTGTAGAAGGGAACGTTGGCGTCGCCGTTGATGGTGGAGACCACGGCGGTCTTCTTGCCGGCGGAGCCGAACTTCTTGATGTCGGCCACGATGGTCTGCCAGTCACTATGACCAAACGGCGTGTAGTTGATCATGATGTCTTCCTGCTTGACGCCCTTCGACTTCAAGTAGGCTTCGAGGATCTTGTTGGTGGTGCGCGGATAGACGTAGTCGGTGCCGGCCAGCACCCAGCGCTTCACCTTCTCGTCCTTCATCAAATAGTCGACGGCGGGAATCGCCTGCTGGTTCGGCGCAGCACCGGTGTAGAACACGTTGCGCTCGCTCTCCTCGCCCTCGTATTGCACGGGGTAGAACAGGATCGAGTTCAGTTCCTTGAATACCGGGAGCACGGACTTGCGCGACACCGAGGTCCAGCAGCCGAACACGACCGAAACCTTGTCCTTGGTGATCAGCTCGCGCGCCTTTTCGGCAAACAGCGGCCAGTTCGAGGCGGGGTCGACGACGACAGGCTCAAGCTTTTTGCCGAGCACGCCGCCCTTCTTGTTCTGCTCCTCGATCAGGAAGAGAATGGTGTCCTTCAGCGTGGTTTCGCTGATGGCCATGGTGCCGGAAAGAGAATGCAGGACGCCGATCTTGATGGTCTCCTGCGCCTTGGCGTTCGAGAACGCAGCCAGACCCAAAACCAGGCCGGCAGTGGCCGCTAGCCAGCGGCGGCGGCTCAGCGTCGCTATATCGTGAGTCAATTTTGTAAGCATGAAATGTCATCTCCCTGACGCAGGCGTTGAACGCTGCGAACGGCCCCACGGCCGCCTGCGTTTAAGGGAATCGCAAGAACCATGCCATCGCTCGATGGCCGGATAAACTCCTATAATCGCTTGGAAATTCCGGCTATGCGAAAACCGCCGGCGAGAAATCTGCCTACTTATTAGACAGCGCAAATGTATGCTTTGGCGGCAAACCATCTACTTTTTGTGCAAATGCCGCAATTTGGCTAAATTTCTTGCATGAATTTTGATCGTTTGGGCTGGCCGCGCGGCACGGCGCGATCTGGCCGATCGGTTTCTTTTAACCGAGCTGGCGAGGCGCGCCGAATTTACCTTGAAAGCGGCGCACAGGTGCTCCATATGACTGTCGTGACCTAGAGAATCATCAGGTCCCTGCGAGCCGCGTGTTCTGATCCCGTTTTGCGGTTTCTGGCTTGCCCCCTTCAGCTAGCAAAACCGACGCCCCAAACACGCGGGTGTCTCTGACACACTCGCGCGCTCCTGGCTGACATCGCCGGGCGCCTGCCTTTTTTAATGGAAAGAACCACCCTTTTGACCTCCTTTCAGGATTTCGGCCTTGCCGATCCCATCTCGCGTGCGCTCAAGGAAGAAAATTACCACACGCCCACGCCCATCCAGGCCCAGACCATTCCCATCGCATTGACCGGCCGTGACGTCGTCGGCATCGCTCAGACCGGCACCGGCAAGACCGCGGCGTTTGCGCTGCCGATCCTGCACCGGATCCTGGAGAACCGCATCCGGCCACAGCCGAAGAGCTGCCGCGTGCTGGTGCTTTCGCCGACCCGCGAGCTGTCAGGCCAGATCCTCGACAGCTTCAACGCCTATGGCCGCCACATCCGCCTGACCTCGGCGCTGGCGATCGGCGGCGTGCCGATGGGCCGCCAGGTCCGCTCGGTCATGCAGGGTGTCGAAGTAATGGTGGCGACCCCCGGCCGTCTGCTCGATCTCGTCCAGAGCAACGGGCTGAAGCTGAACCAGGTCGAGTTCCTGGTGCTCGACGAAGCCGACCGTATGCTCGACATGGGCTTCATCAACGACATCCGCAAAGTCGTCGCGAAACTCCCGATCAAGCGGCAAACGCTGTTCTTCTCGGCCACCATGCCGAAGGATATCGCGGAACTCGCCGAATCCATGCTGCGCGACCCCGCGCGGGTGGCGGTGACGCCGGTGGCCTCGACGGCCGAGCGGATCACCCAGCGCATCATCCAGGTCGATTTCGCGGCCAAGCCGGCGGTGCTGGCGCAGCTTTTGAAGCAGGAACCGGTCGACCGCGCGCTGGTCTTCACCCGCACCAAGCACGGCGCCGACAAGGTGGTGAAGGTGCTGGCCAAGGCCGGTATCGAAGCCAATGCCATTCACGGCAACAAGTCGCAGAACCACCGGGAACGCGTGCTGGCGGCGTTCCGCTCCGGCGAGATCCGCACGTTGGTCGCCACCGACATTGCCGCCCGCGGCATCGATGTCGACGGCATCAGCCATGTCGTGAATTTCGACCTGCCCAATGTTCCCGAAACCTACGTCCACCGCATCGGCCGCACCGCGCGCGCCGGCGCCGAGGGCGTGGCGATCTCGCTGATCGCGGGCGCCGAGGAAATGGGCTATCTGCGCGACATCGAGCGGCTGATTCGCATCGCGCTGCCGCGGGAAGACCGCAGGACGCCGGGCCACCGTGATGCGGCGCCGGCCCCCGCCCAGCACCGGGGCGGACGGCCTGGAACACGCGTCCATGCTAGCCGTTCCCATGAACCGGCCCCAAGCGCAAAAGGCCCTCGCCGACGCCGCCGCGGTGGTGGTAATAATGCGCAGCAGCCGAACAGGCATGAAGCGCCGCGTCCGGCCCAGCAGGCCGGCAAGAGTCAGGCCGGCCAAAGCGAAGGCATTCAAGGCGTCGCCTTCTTGCATCGCGAGAGCCGTCCGAATAATCAACCGAACCGTAACCACCGACCGCAGCGCTAGCCTCGATCGACCTGGAGACCACCATGGCTAAAGAAGAGCTGATCCAGTTCGAAGGACTGGTGACCGAAATTCTCCCCGACGCGCGCTATCGCGTGCAGCTCGATGCCGGACACGAGATTGTTGCCTATACCGCAGGCAAGATGAAGAAGAACCGGATCAAGACGCTGGCAGGCGATCGCGTGACGATCGAGATGTCGCCGTATGATCTGGAGAAGGGTCGCCTGATCTTCCGACACAAGGACGAGCGTCCGTCGACATCGGGCGCCCCGCGTGGTGCGCCGCCGCGCGGCGGCCAGTTCCGCCGCCGGTAAACAGATCGTAAACGCCCTCGAAATCGCGCCCGACGCGACTGCGTCGCGCGCGAGCGAGGGCGGCTGGCCGCCCCGAATCAAAAAATCGCACGTCAGGATTGTTTTGAACCCTACTATCGAATAATATTAGGTATCGATTTTCGGCCGGACGACATTAGCTATCCACCGGTACAGCCGGTTTAGACGCTGACGACCCTTCCAAAAATTCGATCTCACCAGCCCATCGAAAGGTGGGCTACGACTTGTCTATCTGAGAAGGGACTACCCCCGTGAGCATGGGAACCGTGAAGTGGTTTAACGCTACCAAGGGCTATGGCTTCATCCAGCCGGATGACGGCGGCAATGACGTGTTCGTGCACATCAGCGCTGTCGAGCGTGCCGGCCTCGGAACGTTGCGTGAAGGCCAGAAGATCTCCTACGAAATCGTGGCAGATCGCCGCTCTGGCAAATCTTCGGCCGACAATCTGCGCGCCGCCGGATAAGCGATTTTCGGGCGCACGCGACAGCGTCCCGAAGACCGCTCCTGAATAAATCAAAAGGCCGCGCCAATGGCGCGGCCTTTTTCTTTGCGATCCTTTTCGATGCAGCCATCCGATCGGGCGCAGCCGCCTCACGTCTTGGTGCAGTCCGAGGTCTTGTACATCACGCAAAGTCCCTGGCGCGGACGGGTGAGGCTGTAGTCTTTCAGCTCCATGCCGTCCTGCTTATTGATGAACCAGGCGACGCTCGGGATGTAGTTATAGCTGACCTCGCTTAGGATCAGGTAGGTGCCGGGGATCCGGAGCGCCTCCGGGATGTCGATGATGTCTCCTGCCTTATGCGGTTCGATACCCTCGCTCCACTGCACCCGCGCCTTCTTGGTATCGGGATCGAAGTACAGCTCCGTGATCTTCCCCTTCACCTCCGCCGACGAATAGGGAGTCATGATCGCCTTGCTGGCTTTGAAGAAGTTGGTCAATTGCGTATCGCTCACCGTGGTGTTTCTGGGACGTCAGGTCCGATAGCGTGCGCGCCATCAGCGTCACCTTGCGTTTGATGGCGAAGCCGGCCGAGAACTCGTAGGTACCAATGAACAGCGCTGCCATGAGCGGGATGATCATCGCGAACTCGACGGCTGCAAGACCGCTGTTGTCGCCAAGCAGTTCGAACGCCCGGCGGCGCATGCGAAGCCAGATTGTGCTCATCGGTTCATCGCCTTTGGTCCTAGTAAGGTTCGTTCTGGAATGCGGCGGTCGCCGTCAACAGCCGCTTGCTACCGTCGATATTCGAGATATCGAAGCCGAGGCTGGTGACGAACAGCGGCCATTTGTAGAACAGCCGCACCATGACGATGTCGCCGGGGCCGCCGGGGAGATAATTGTTCGGAGGAACGAATTTTTTCTTCCCGTCTTTCGGGTCGGTGACGATCGGGGCGGAGACGTCGACGATGTCAAACGCGGGGTAATTTTGCACGTCGATCGAGATTCCGTTCTCGCAATCGAACATCACGACGAGCTTGGCGCAAACGGCGTCCTTGAACTGGCTCTGGGTGAATTTCGCATTTTGTGCCTGGCCGGTCATGATCAGACGCGCCGAGTCCTGCGTCACGGTCTCGAGAATCTGGCTGGCAAAGAATACCAGCGCCAGCTCGATGATCGCGAACAGAACGGCAAAGAATATCGGTCCAACCAGCGCAAACTCGACGGCGGCCGAGCCCCTTCGGTTGTGACGAAACCGGCGCAGGATATTTTTCTTGGGAACCATGGAAGGCGGCATCGAAGAGACCTCAGAGCGCGAGGGAATTGCCGCAAAAACCTATCCGAAACTGATTGTTGAATTGTTTCGGCCGTTCCGGACAGAACGACCCGCGCCATTAACCGAATCTTGACCGTGCCGGGAGACCGGCGCCGAGAGCCCGGTTCTGATTCAATCAGAACCGGTAGGCTCTAGCGCAAACGGCTCAGTCCGCCTTGCCGCCGGCCGCCGCGCCAGCGGCCTGGCTGGAGAGCGAGCCGGCCTGATCGATGGCGGTCTTGAAGTAGCCGACGCCGTCGCCAAGGGTGATGCGGCGCTGGCAGACCGGCATGCAGCTATAGGATTCCCGTTCGACGCCGCGGTAGACGGTGACGAGCTGATCGGTCGGGCCTTCGACCTGGATCTGGCGGTCCACCAGTACTTCGCCATTGCGGTCCATTGCGATGAAATTGGTCGCGCCGTAGCCCTTGCCTGTAACGACCACGATGCCGCCGCTCTGCAGCGTAACGTCCGCAATCAGCGGGTTTCCGACCACGATGGTGGAGACCTTGGCAGGAAGCTTCACGAGCTTTGCCTGGTCGACATAAACGGCGATTCGGTCTGGATCGGGCGAGGCCAGACCGACGGCCGGCCACAGCAGGATTCCTGCAGCGAGGGAACGCAATCCAAAACGCGCGCGTGCGCGAATACGCGGAAACTTGAACGACATACTTTACCCCGGGGCATCAACAAGCCGGCGATGGGCCATACCCAGCGGAACCGGCGCCCGACAAGGTGAATCTGACGACAATTCATGAACAAACGGCAAATAGGCCCCGCCATGCGGCAAGAAATCCGACGCCGGCCTATTTGCGGAATGGATAAGCCAGTTGCCCAATGATTTCACGCGGGAACGAGGACTGATCGTCCACGCCGTACTGCTCCGGCAGGCGATCCGATGGCATTCGGAAGGTCCCAAACAGCAGGTCCCAGAGTGGAAAGGTGCCGGCAAAATTGGTGTCCCCGCCCTCCTCGCGGGAGGTGTGGTGCCAGCGGTGAAACACCGGCGTCGCCACGACATATTTGAACGGGCCGAGCGTCCAGTTGAGGTTGGCGTGGACGAACGCCGAGTGGAAGATGTTGAACGGGCCGAGCCACAGCATCACGCCCGGCGAAATGCCGGCCATCAGCAACACGACGTCGACCCCGATGGTACCCAACAGCAGGTTGATGGGGTGAAAGCGCGCCGCCGAGATCCAGTCCACATCTTCCGACGAATGGTGGATGGCGTGGTATTTCCAGAACCCGCCGCCGTGAAACATGCGGTGCAGCCAGTACATCATGAAATCGGCTGCGACCAGGAACAGGATCGTCTGCAGCCACAATGGCAGCCTCGACAACGGACCGTGGCCGTTGTCGTAGAAGGCGATCAGTTCGTCGGCGTCGTGAATTCCAACCAGCAAAGCAGCGCCGAGCACCAATAGTCCGATGCGGAATACCCGCGCAAACAGCGGCACCAGGAACCAGTAGCAGATGTCGGTCACGAGTTCGCGCTTGCGCCACCAGGGCCTGCCGGGATTGCAGGCCCAGAAATGCGCCAGCAGCGAGAACACCAACGCCAGCGCGACCGTGACCGGCACCACCTTGGCCATGGTCTGGCCCAGCATCTCCAGGACTTCGATCGGCAGGTTGGACATGTCGGCTGCTTGCGGTCTGATCGGCGACCGTCAACCGCCGCTCGGGTGCATTCAACTGGTTCCCCGTAGCAGAATCCCCGGCCGCCCGCCAGTTCACGTGCCCCTCAAAGCATCCAGGCGGACGTCGCGACAGCCATCGGGCAGCGCTCAATTGGCGGTACGAACGTGCAGCACGGCGTTCTCGTCGGAATACACGCGCTTCCAGCCACTGACTTGATCGAGCAGCCCAACGGCCGGCGTCGACGGCTTCAACAGCACGGCATCGATTTCCCAGGTCTTTAGAATATCGAGGAAGTGGTTGGCGTCCTTGAGCGTCAGCGCGCGGTAATAGGCCATTTCGAAGGCTTCGCCGTAGAGTTCGGCGCGCCCGTCGATGAACACGGGAATCTGGCGCCAGATCAGGTATCCGCCGAACGGAAGGTCGTTGAGAACCCGCTTGGGATTATGCGCCTGCAAGGCATCGACGGCCGCGGCGGGCGATTGCCCTTCGGGTGGCGCAATCCTCGCATTGGCCGCAAACACCCATGTCAAGCCGCCGAGCAAGACGGCCAGCATCGCCACGGAGGGCGCACTTGTCCGGACGAGCCGGGCCGGCTGCAGCGCGAATTGCGACGCCACCGGCGCGAGCAACACGATCGGCAGCAGCAGCGCAAAGATCTCGAGGTTCCTGATATGCGACAGCGCCATGTGCAGGAGGCCCAGCGCCAGCGCGATCCGCGGCGGCGACAGCTTTACGCCGCTGTAAAGTCCGCCCCCGATCAGGGCAAGCATCGACAACTCGAACGGACCGAGACTGCTGAAGTCCGCCGGCCTCCATTCATTGATGAGATGCAGCAACTCCCCCAAATCGAGAATCTTGAATGAAGCGAGGATCGAACCCCATCCGTACGGCGTAACGCAGCATGCGGCCACGGCTCCCACCCCGAACGCGATCCAGCGCACAGTCAATGGCTCTCGTTGCGAAGGCTTCGCGTTCCATACGGCATCAAACGCGAATGCTCCGATCAAGACGAGGCCAAAGATGAATCCGCCGTGCAGGTTCGCCCAAAGCAAAATCAGCGGCAGCAACCAAACCAAAATGACGGCGGCTCCCGGCGCTCGCTTGCCGACATCAGGCCGTACGACCACGCAACCATGACCGGCAGCGCGAGTACGTGAGGGCGCGCAAAAAAATGTGGCCATGAAAGCACCATTGCCGCCAGCGCGATCAGGATCGCGTAGGTCGACGGAATGCGGCAACCCAGGACATAGGTGAGAAGCGCAAACGTTGCGGCGATCGAAATTGCCGCAAGTACGACTGGTCCGCTCCAGCCGGCCAGATGATAGCTCGCAGCGTACAGAACCTGCGCGAACCAGGACGATGACGTCCATGGCTCGCCAATTCGCGTGAAGGAATACAGGTCGACGCGCGGCAACGCGGCATGCTCGAGGATCGATCGACCCACGACGATTTGCCAATAGGTGTCTGAGTCGCGCAGCAGCGTGCTTCCGACGATCAGGAGAAGCGCATACACGCCGGCGCCAAGCCAGAGCCAGGCGGGGATCCTGCCAAGGCTCGAGGCTTTCTCCTGGGAGATCATTCCGACGTTTGCGGTCATGTCGTCACGCTCGTGCCCGGACGCTATTTTTCGTCATCGTTCGGCCGGTGAGTTTCGATGACTTTCGGAGGCCGGCTGGACATGGCGCCTCTGATCGGAGAACTCGTGTGTAACCCCTCGCGCTTAAAGAGCCGTGAATTCGGGCGCCCCGCTCCGGCAGGCGGAGACCATAGACCGCATGCGCGGCAATCTCGAATCTTACGCAACTGCTTAGTGCCAAATTTACTCTGCTTCGGAACCGTCCGGTTCCTCGGGCTTTTCGGCAATCGAATTAACCGCCTCGCAATTCTCGGGGCCCTAGGGTCATGCCATGGTCGCGGTGCTGAGAACGCCGGTGAGACCAACGTTAGTTTGACCAGCCACGTGTACATGGAGCTTATCTGATGAAGAATCTCGTTTCGCGTTTCTTGAAGGACGAATCCGGCGCGACCGCTATCGAATACGGCCTGATTGCGGCGGGTATTGCTATCGCGATCATCACCGCCGTTAACGGCGTCGGCAGCGGTCTGAACACCAAGTTCCAAGCGGTATCCACCGAGCTTGCCAAGCCGTAAGCGTCACCGCCGAAGCACAGCAAAGGCCTCGGGTATTCCGGGGCCTTTGTAGTTTTCGCCTGAGATAAGTTTCGTAAGACAGTGCGCAAATCCGCTTTCACATTCGTGGCCGCAAGAACGCGCTTCGCCGGTGACGGGGACGACGCGTCCGTGAGAGCGGTCTGTCTTGCACTGACGCTGGCGCTTCTTACGCTTTCGTGTCGAATTGCAAGCGTCTGGTGATGAGCGAAGCCGTTTTCTGCTTGTTCATCTCTCGTGTGTAGTCTCGACGCTTCGACGTCGCGATTAGCAGCACGGGCTTCGTAAATCCATGATCCTCGACATAGCACGACTCCTGCTCTTTCCCGCACTGATGGCGTTCGCAGCCGCGAGCGACCTCTTCACCATGACGATTTCGAACCGATTGTCGCTGGCGCTTATCGCGGGCTTCCTGGCTCTTGCATTGCTGGGCGGCATGGCCCTGCATGACATGTTCATGCACATCGGCGCCGGCGCAGCCGTCCTGGCGGTGGCCTTTGCCTGCTTCGCGATGGGCTGGGTTGGCGGCGGCGACGCCAAGGTCGCAGCCAGCGTGGCGCTCTGGTTCGGCTTCGAGCACCTCCTCAACTACCTGGTCTACGCCTCACTGTTCGGCGGGGCTCTGACGTTGTTGCTGCTCCAGTTCCGGCGGTGGCCGCTGCCTTATCCGCTTGCGGCGCAAGCCTGGCTGAACCGGCTGCACGACAAGCAGAGCGGAATCCCCTACGGCATCGCGCTCGCGCTTGGCGCGCTGATGGTCTATCCGGAGACCGAATGGATCAAGGCGATCGACCTGACCCACCTCGCCATGCGTTGATCCAGCACCGCTAACTTTCCGTTAAGGCAATTTACACACGCCTCATTAACCATGCTTTGACGAATAGCTGGTCAACTCCCATCACGGCGGCGGAAGCGTCGCGGCGTAATGTGGAAAGTGAAGCGTATGAATAAGCCACGCATTGTGGTCTTGACCATCGCCATCGGCGCTGGCGGCGTTGCCGCATATCTCGCCAGCGGGTCCGGCGACAGGCCTGCCCCGGCCCAGCCGGTCGCGCAGCTTCAGACCGTCGATATTCTCGTCGCGAAATCGGATATCGGCCTCGGCAAGTCGGTCAAGCCCGACGATCTGCAATGGCAGACCTGGCCGGCCACGTCGGCCAGCAGTAACTTCATCAGCCGCGCCAGCAAGGCCGACGCCGTCAAGGAGATCACCGGCTCGATCGCGCGCGCGCCGTTCATCGCGGGCGAGCCGATTCGCGAGCAGAAGCTGGTGAAAGCCGACGGCTCCGGCTTCATGGCGGCGATCCTGCCCGCGGGCTACCGGGCCATTTCCACCGAGATTTCGCCGGAAACCGGCGCCGGCGGCTTCATCCTGCCGAACGACCGCGTCGACGTAATTCTTACCAAGCGCGACAAGAACCCGGACAGCAAGGGCCCGGATATCTCCAGCTCGGAGATCATCCTGACCAACGTTCGCGTTCTCGCGATCGACCAGGCGCCGAAGGAGAAAGAAGGCGCCAGCTCGCTGGTCGGCAGGACGGTCACCCTCGAACTGAAGCCCGAGCAGGCCGAGACGCTGGCGCGATCGCGCCAGAGCGGCACGCTGACGCTGGCGCTGCGCAGCATTGCCGACGTCAACGCAGTCGAGAAGCCGGACGAACAATTCAACAAGCGTGGCGAAAGCCTCAACGTCATTCGTTATGGCGTTGCCAGCCAGCAGACGATGCAGAAGTGACCGAAAGGACGCACGATATGAAGTGCAGGGAAATTCAGCCGATGATGCGAACGTTCATCGTCCGCGCCCTGTCGTTTTCGGCCGTGACTGCTCTCACGCTCAATCCGGCGCTGACGCCGGTGATGGCGAGCGACTATCGCGTCGCGCCGGTGGCCGCCGACGGGCAGATGAACGCCCGCTTCGTTTCGCTCGGGATCGGCAAGTCTTTCGTGATCGACCTGCCGCGCGAGATCAAGGACGTGCTGGTTGCGGATCCGAAGGTCGCCAACGCCGTGGTGCGTTCGACCCAGCGCGCCTATATCATCGGCGCCGCGGTCGGCCAGACCAATATCGTTTTTTTCGATTCCACCGGTGCGCAGATCGCGGCCTATGACATCGCGGTCAAGCGCGACCTCAACGGCGTGCGCGCGGCGCTGAAGCAGTCGCTGCCGAATTCGGACATCCTGATCGAAGGCGTCGGTGACGGCGTGGTGCTGAGCGGCACCGCGGCAACCCCGATCGAGGCGCAGCAGGCCGCCGAAATCGCCGCCCGCCTGGTGGGCGGCACTGAAAAGGTCGTCAATTCGATCGCAGTTCGCGGCCGTGACCAGGTGATGTTGAAGGTCACGCTCGCTGAAGTCCAGCGCTCGGTCATCAAGCAGCTCGGCATTGATCTCAGCGCCAGCATGTCCTACGGCACATCCGTTGTTAGGTTCACCAACAACAACCCGTTCACCGCAAACAGTGCGCCGCTCGTCGCCAACAACGCCCTTACCGGGAGTTTCGGCTCGACGCCATCCGTGCAGGCGACGCTGCGCGCGATGGAAAGCGCCGGTGTCGTGCGAACCATTGCCGAACCTAACCTCACGGCCATTTCCGGCGAGTCCGCAACCTTTATCTCCGGCGGCGAATTTCCAATTCCGACCGGCGTGACCTGCCAAACCACAGTGGGTGGTGCCGTCGGACAATGCGTCCAGACAGTCAGCT
Source organism: Bradyrhizobium sp. AZCC 1577 (assembly GCF_036924575.1). Classification (NCBI taxonomy): domain Bacteria; kingdom Pseudomonadati; phylum Pseudomonadota; class Alphaproteobacteria; order Hyphomicrobiales; family Nitrobacteraceae; genus Bradyrhizobium; species Bradyrhizobium sp. AZCC 1577. The sequence continues at coordinate 1,418,700 of NZ_JAZHRQ010000001.1, read as the reverse complement.
TCAAGAAATTCGGCATCTCTCTCAACTTTACGCCGGTCGTGCTGACCGAGGGACGGATCAGCCTTCGGGTGATGACCGAGGTGTCGGAAGTCTCGACCGAAAACGCTCTGACCGGCGGTGCCGGTGGAACGACCATTCCCTCGATCAAGACCCGCCGCGCCGAGACGACACTGGAAATTCCGTCCGGCGGCGCGATGGCGATGGCCGGCCTGATCCAGGAACAGACCAAGCAGGCGATCAACGGTCTGCCGGGGCTGGCGCAACTGCCGGTTCTCGGCACGCTGTTCCGCAGCCGCGACTTCGTCAACAACCAGAGCGAACTGATGGTTCTGGTCACGCCTTATGTGGTGCGCGCGGTGGCACAGAAGGATCTGTCGCGCCCCGACGACGGCTTTGCCAGCGCGTCGGATCCGCAGGCCGACCTCCTCGGCAGCATCAATCGCATCTACGGCGTTCCGGGCCGCGTCGAAAAGGCACGGAATTATCGCGGCACCTACGGCTTTATTACGGACTGAGGCGGGACGATGACACCGAAGACGAAATCCACGAAGCCCGCCGATCCAAAGCGCACGCTTGGCCTGGCAGGAGCGCTGATCGGACTTTCCGTGGCGCTCAGCGCCTGCAAGCACACCACCGATGTCGTGACGACGGCGGCCGTGCCTGACGACTATCGCCAGCGCCATCCGATCGCGGTCCAGGAAGCCGACCGCTCGATCGTCGTTTTCGTCGGCCGCGGACGCGGCGGCCTTTCCGCCTCGCAGCGCGCCGACGTCATGGACCTGGCCCAAACCTGGCTTCGCGAAGGTACCGGCGCTATCAGCGTCGACGTGCCCGTCAATACCCCGAACGCACGGGCGGCCGAGGATTCATTGCGCGAGATCCAGGCAACCTTCGCCGCCGCCGGCGTGCCGCCGCGCGCGATCAATGTCCGCCAGTATCGCCCCGAAGACCCCAGGCACATGGCCGCGATCCGCCTCAACTATCCAAAGATTTCGGCGGTGGCCGGCCCATGCGGGCTGTGGCCGGAGGATCTCGGACCGTCGATCCACAACAAGGGCTATTTCGACAACAAGCAGTATTACAATTTCGGCTGCTCCAATCAGCGCAATCTGGCGGCGATGGTCGACAACCCGTCCGACCTCGTGCAGCCGCGTCCCGAAACCCCAGCCTATACGCCGCGCCGTGGCATGGCCCTCGAGAAATATCGCAAGGGCACTTCCACCGCGACAACCTATCCCGAGAGCGACAAGGCCAAACTCAGCGATACCGGCAAATGATCAGTTACGCGCGCCAGAGTACAGAACCGCAGCCTGACGGCACCGCGCCGTCAACGGACGATCATATCGCGCCAGCGCCGCGGGTGTCGGTGCAGGCTTTCTGCGAGACGCTGGAAACCGCGGCTGCCGTGCAGTCGGCGGGCGAAGACCGCCGCCTCGGCAAGGCTCATCTCAAGATCCAGATGGGCGGCATGGCCGCTGCCATCGAGGCCTACCGCTCGGCGCCGACGCCGAACGTGATCATCCTGGAGACCGAAGGCCGCAACGATATCCTTGTCGGCCTCGACCAGCTCGCCACCGTGTGCGACGCCGGAACACGCGTGATTGTGATCGGGCGCATCAACGACGTCATGCTCTATCGCGAACTGGTCCGCCGTGGCGTCAGCGACTACGTCATCGCGCCGGTCAGCGCCATCGACGTCGTGCGCTCGGTCTGCAACCTGTTCTCCTCGCCGGAAGCCAAGGCCGTCGGCCGCATCATCGCCGTCGTCGGCGCCAAGGGCGGCGTCGGTGCGTCGACCGTCGCCCACAACGTCGCCTGGGCGATCGCGCGCGACCTGTCGCTGGATTCCGTGGTCGCCGATCTCGACCTCGCTTTCGGCACCGCAGGCCTCGACTACAACCAGGACCCGCCGCAGGGTATCGCGGATGCGGTGTTCTCGCCTGACCGGGTCGATACCGCGTTCCTCGATCGCCTGCTGTCGAAATGCACCGACCATCTCAGCCTGCTGGCGGCGCCGGCCACGCTGGACCGGGTCTACGATTTCGGCGCGGAAGCCTTCGATTCGATCTTCGATACGCTTCGTACCACGATGCCCTGCATCGTGCTCGACGTTCCCCATCAATGGTCGGGATGGACCAAGCGCGCTTTGATCGCGGCCGACGACATCCTGATCGTCGCCGCGCCCGATCTCGCCAACCTGCGCAACACCAAGAATATCTTCGACCTTCTCAAGGCATCGCGGCCGAACGATCGTGCGCCGCTCTACTGCCTCAATCAGGTCGGTATCCCGAAGCGGCCGGAGATCCCCGCCGCCGAGTTCGCCAAGGCGATCGAAAACCACCCGATCGCCACGATCCCGTTCGAGCCACAAATCTTCGGCTCGGCCGCCAACAACGGCCAGATGATTGCGGAAATATCCGCAACGCATCGCACCACCGAGATGTTCCTGCAGATTGCGCAACGGCTCACCGGCCGCGGCGAGACCAAGAAGCCGAAGAGTTCGTTGCTGTCGCCTTTGATCGAAAAGTTACGGGCCAAGAAGTAGACAGCCCGCGTGGAGTGCCATCGTGTTCGGTAAGCGTAGCGGAAATGATAGTGATACGCGGGTACTCAAGCCCGCCATTCAGGCGCCTGAGCCGGCTTCTGCGCCGGCCGTTTCGCGCGAGATGGCCGCGCCGGCCGTCGCTTCGCCTCCAATAGCGCCCATGAAGGCGCCACCGCCCGCCCCCACCATGGAGGCGCGGCGGTCGGACAACTACTACCAAGTCAAGGCGACCATCTTCGGCGCGCTGATCGAGGCGATCGACCTTGCCCAGCTCGCCAAACTCGACGGCGAGTCCGCGCGCGAGGAAATCCGCGACATCGTCAACGAGATCATCGCGATCAAGAACATCGTGATGTCGATCGCCGAGCAGGAAGAGCTGCTCGACGACATCTGCAACGACGTGCTCGGATACGGCCCGCTCGAGCCGCTGCTGTCGCGCGACGACATCGCCGACATCATGGTCAACGGCGCCGGCACGGTGTTCATCGAAGTTGCCGGCAAGATCCAGAAGACCGGCATCCGCTTCCGCGACAACCAGCAGCTTCTCAACATCTGCCAGCGCATCGTCAGCCAGGTCGGCCGCCGCGTCGACGAATCCTCGCCGATCTGCGACGCCCGCCTCGCCGACGGCTCACGCGTCAACGCCATCGTTCCGCCGCTGGCGATCGACGGGCCTGCCCTCACCATTCGTAAGTTCAAGAAGGACAAGCTGACGCTCGACCAGCTGGTCAAGTTCGGCGCGATCTCGCCGGAAGGCGCGGAAATCCTGCAGATCATCGGCCGGGTCCGCTGCAACGTGCTGATTTCCGGCGGCACCGGCTCCGGCAAGACCACGCTGTTGAACTGCCTGACCCAGTTCATCGAGCATGACGAGCGCGTCATCACGTGCGAGGACGCCGCCGAACTTCAACTGCAGCAGCCTCACGTGGTGCGGCTTGAAACCCGCCCGCCGAATATCGAGGGCGAAGGCCAGGTCACCATGCGCGAGCTGGTCCGCAACTGCCTGCGTATGCGCCCCGAACGCATCATCGTCGGCGAAGTCCGCGGACCCGAGGCGTTCGACCTCCTGCAGGCCATGAATACCGGCCACGACGGCTCGATGGGAACGTTGCACGCCAACAACCCGCGCGAAGCCATGTCGCGCTGCGAATCCATGATCACGATGGGCGGCTTCTCGCTGCCCTCGCGCACTATTCGCGAGATGATCTGCGCCTCGATCGACGTCATCGTGCAGGCCGCGCGCCTGCGCGACGGTTCACGCCGCATTACCCACATCACCGAGGTGATGGGCATGGAAGGCGATACCATCATTACCCAGGACCTGTTCGTCTACGAATTGCTCGGCGAGGACGCCAACGGCAAGATCATCGGGCGGCACCGCTCGACCGGCATCGGTCGCCCGAAGTTCTGGGAACGCGCGCGATATTACAACGAAGAAAAGCGGCTCGCGGCAGCGCTCGATGCCGCCGAAGTCGTCGACAAGACGTGAGGAGGCGATGAGCATGCAAGCGCTCGCACTGGCGTTTCTCGCCGCCACCGCCATCGGCGGCCTGGCATGGGTATTCATCTATCCGGCCCTGTCGGGCGAGAAGAAAGCCGAGTCCCGGCGCGCCTCGATCGCACGCACCGACGTTCCGGCGCGCCAGGCCGAGAAGAGCCAGCGCTCGCGCCGCGAGCAGGTCGAGGGCTCGCTGAAGGAACTCGAGGCCCGCCGCAAGAAGGAAAAGTCCGTCTCGCTCAGCATCCGCCTGGTTCAGGCCGGCTTGACGGCCTGGACGCCTCAGAAATTCTGGATCGTTTCCGCCGTTCTCGCGGCGGTGGGTTTCGGTGTCGCATTCATCGTCGGCGGCTCGCTATTGGGCGCTGCCGTGATGGCGTTCGCCACCGGCCTCGGCCTGCCACGCTGGCTGCTCAGCTATCTCAAAAAGCGCCGCGAGAAGGCGTTTCTGAAAGCGCTGCCTGACGCCGTCGACGTCATCGTGCGCGGCATCAAGGCCGGCCTGCCGCTGTTCGAATCGATCAAGGTGGTCGCCGCCGACGCGCCGGAACCACTCAAGGGCGAGTTCATGGCTATCATCGAGACCCAGACGATCGGCATGCCGCTGGGTGAGGCCTGCGCAAGGCTGTATGAGCGGATGCCGCTGCCGGAAGCCAACTTCTTCGGCATCGTGATCGCGATTCAGCAAAAATCGGGCGGCAACCTGTCGGAAGCGCTCGGCAATCTCTCCAAGGTGCTGCGCGACCGCAAGAAGATGGCGGAGAAGATTCAGGCGATGTCGATGGAAGCCAAGGCTTCCGCAGGCATCATCGGCTCGTTGCCGCCGGTCGTGATGCTGCTGGTCTGGATTACGACCCCCGACTACATCGCGCTGCTTTGGACCCATCATATCGGCCAGTTCATGCTGGTCGCTTGCGTTACCTGGATGACGATCGGCGTCCTGGTGATGAAGAAAATGATCAACTTCGACTTCTGACGGTGCGCCTATGATTGAGTTTCTGATCGCCAAGATGCACGACGCGCGGTTCATGACCATGCTGCTTGCCGCCATCGCGGCGAGTGCGACGGCCTATACGCTGATCATGCCGCTGTTTGCCGGCGAAGGCCTTGCCAAGCGCATGAAGGCGGTCGCCAACGAGCGCGAACGGCTCCGCCAGCGCGAGCGCGACCGCCTCAACAAATCGGAGAAGGTGTCGCTGCGCCAGACTCCGAAGCAGCTCGTTTCCAAGGTTGTGGAAGACCTGAACCTGACCAAATGGCTGGCACAGGAAGCCGCGCGCGACAAGCTGATCATGGCCGGCTACCGCGGCCACGCGCCCTACGTCACGTTCCTGTTTGCCCGTGCGGTGACGCCGGTCGTGCTGTTTCTCGGGGCGGCCCTCTACGTGTTCGTGATCACCAACATGGACAAGTCGTTGACGGTCAAGCTCGGCATCTGCATCGGCGCCGCCTATCTCGGGCTGCAGGCGCCGATGCTGTTCCTGAAGAACGCCATCAGCAAGCGCCAGCTCTCCATCAGGCGCGCCTTTCCCGACGCGCTCGACCTGCTCTTGATCTGCATCGAGTCCGGCATGTCGGTCGAAGTCGCCTTCCGCAAGGTCTCCACCGAGATCGTGTCGCAATCAGTGGCGCTGTCGGAGGAATTCGCGCTGACCACGGCGGAATTGTCCTATCTGCAGGACCGCAAAATGGCCTACGAGAACCTCGCCAAGCGCACCGGGCTGGAGGGCGTAAAATCGGTCTGTCTGGCGCTGATGCAGTCGGAACGCTACGGCACCCCGCTCGGCCAGAGCCTGCGCGTGATGGCGCAGGAAAACCGCGACATGCGGATGAACGAGGCCGAGAAGAAGGCGGCGGCGCTGCCGCCGAAACTGACCGTGCCGATGATCCTGTTCTTCCTGCCATGCCTATTCATCGTCATTCTCGGACCGACCTACATCAAGATCCAGGCGTTGCACTGAGGCGAGCGGCCTAGCGGGCCGGCGCCATTTGGACCTTCCTCGCGCGGGCTCCCTCGAAGCTTCGACAAGCCGGCACGGGAACAGCGCATTTGCTAGTCTCCTTTGGCGTTCGTAAGCGGGCTTATCGGCTGACCCGCCGCGGATTTCCGCTTGCTGCGGGCGTTGAGCCGTCGTCGCTCTATCTTCGTCTTTTGCCGAATTGGCTACGGCTCGCACAAAAGGGACTGCCATGGGCTTGTATGTCGCGGTTCTCTACACTGGCCTTGCAGCCAACCCCGCGTTCTTTGGACGAATTATCGGAGCCAAGGGCTTTGGCAGCGGGTTCCTTTGCTGTGCCGCAACCGCTGCTAGCCTCGCGATCGTTGCGCTAGCTCTTTGGCGTTACGAAGCTCAGGGGGCAAATCAAGGAGTCAAATCAAGGTGAAGGATTCGATTAAAGCAATGGGCGTTCCTTGAGCGCGGACATCCCATCGCTCGCAATGTTGCGGTTCTGGGGTCTGCGGACCGTCGCGACGGCTTCGTTGCGGCTTTCCGGGAGACGAGGACAAATCCACGCACTGCCGCCGATGGGATCTGCGGCGGCGCATTTCACGCTGATTGCGCGCATGCCGGCCGTCGCCGATACGCAGGTCGGTCAGATCTTGGCCGAGCTTCAACGTGTTTCTCCGAGCCACCACTACTATCCGGCAGATACCGTCCACGTGACGATCAGGAACCTCGACGAAGCGGCACGGGAGGAATGCGATCGACCATCACTTTTCAGGAGGATACGGGGCCTTGTTGCGGATAGCGGATCATTTGCTTTGAAAGGAAAGGGCCTCGGTGTTTCACCGAACTCGGTCTTTCTCCAACTGTATCCGGAAGATCAAGGTTTGGCGGATCTTCGGCGCAAGCTTTCGATAGCAACCAGCGATGGCGATCATCGCCGCCGTGAAGGCTTAGGCATATTGGACGACTTGGCGCGTCGCTATCTATTCGACAAAATGGCGTTTGCGACCCTCATCCGATTTTCAGGTCCGGTCACGCCGGCGTTCCTCGCTGAGATCGCCCGTCATCGCGAAACAGATTTCGGCACCTTCCCGATCGACGCATTTGAAATCGTCAGAACCGATAAGTTCCTGTCGAGCACTGGAACCGAAATAATTGCTCGCATAGTTGTTGGGCCCGACTAATGGACTCATTGACCCGCAGTCGCGCGTGACCGCTGTGATGCTCAGTCCGGCCGGTTGAGGGCGGCGACCGGGACGGTCGCCTTGTTGCCGGGGGGACGCGAATGGTCCTTGTCCTTGCGGCTCAGCATTTCCCGCAGGTAAGCCACGTTGGCAGCCGCCTCGTCGGCCGGCAGATCGCCCTTGGCGATGGTCTCGGCTTCCGCGAAGCGGCCCTGCAGGCCGACGACGAGAGCGAGATTCTGCCGCACCCTTGCGTCGGCACGCGGATTGGAATAGGCGCGCCGCAGCGTTTCCTCGGCTTGCGGCAGCTCCCGCGTCAGCATGTAGGAGAGACCGAGATTGGACAGCACCGACGGCTCTTCCGGCGTGATCTTCAGCGCGCTCGCGTAATAGCGGCGGGCCTCTTCGTGCTTGCCCATCTTGTCGAGCGTGGTGCCCTGCACCGAAAGAATGCGCCAGTCGGGATTGGCGGGCGTATGGGCGCGGCTGAGCACGTCGAAGGCAGCCTGCGAACTGCCGTTGTCGGCGAGCGCGCGGCCGTAAGCAGCGAGCAGCGTCTTGTTGCCGGGATGAGCGATGGTGGCCTGTTCGAGCACGGCAGCGGCCTGTGCCCGCTGGCCGGTAGCGCGGAGCGCCTGGCCATACCCCAGCGCCGCCTCGGCATCCTTGGGATTGGCCCGATAGCGTTCGCCATATATCTCGGCCGCGCGGCGCGGATCGTCGGGAACGCTCTGTGCCTTGGGTGACGATGAGCTCAGCGATCCCGTTATGTCGGACATGGTCTGGCAGCCGCCAAGGCCCGCGGCCAAAACCGCGGTTACCGCGGCTGAGGTCAGGAACCGGGCAAGGGACCCGGCGTAGCTGGACGATCGACGCATGGTACTTCAACTCACGGGAATGGCGGACAAATAGAGCCGTATGAGAAAGCAATAGACTGTTAACCCTAACGGCCGGTTAATTGGCCGTGCTATGCCAGCCAGACACGCCCCGATCCCCGCGAGACATGCATGCAATCGCCGTTCGAGACCGCGCCCATCGCCCCCGCCATTCCGATTACGTTCGCCACCAAAACGACCTGGAGCGCGATCGCCAAAGACCTTCCCGAACCGGCCCGGCAGTTTGCGCTCGCCAATGATTTTACCGCCAAGCCCGGCAAGTGCCTGACGCTGCCCGCCCCCGACGGGAAGATTGCGCAGGTCGTGTTCGGGCTTGATGAAGAGACCGCCAAGTCGCACGACCTGTTCCGGCCCGGCGCGCTGCCCGGGGTGCTGCCGCCGGGCGTCTATCGCTTCGCCAACGTGCCGCACGACCCGCGCCTGGCGACGCTCGCCTTTGCGCTGGGGAGCTACCGCTTCGGCCGCTACCGCAAAGCCGAAAAGCCCGAGGTCCGGCTGGTGCCGCCCGATGGCGTCGATATCGCTGACATCGCGCGGATGGCGGAAGCGGCGGCGCTGGCGCGCGACCTGATCAATACGCCGTCGAACGACATGGGGCCGGAGCAACTGGCGGACGCCGCACAAGCGCTCGCGGCGCGTTTCGGCGCCAGCTTCGACTGCATCGTCGGCGACGAACTCGTGAAGCAGAACTTTCCGCTGATCCACGCGGTTGGCATGGCCTCGGCGCGTGCCCCGCGCCTGATCGACCTGAGCTGGGGCGATCCCGCCCACCCCAAAGTGACGCTGGTCGGCAAGGGCGTCTGCTTCGACACCGGCGGGCTCGACCTAAAGCCGTCCAGCGGCATGCTGATCATGAAAAAGGACATGGGCGGCGCCGCCAACGTGCTGGCGCTGGCGCAGATGGTGATGGACGCGAAGCTGAAGGTCCGCCTGCGCGTCCTGCTCCCCGCGGTCGAGAACGCGGTCGCCGGCAACGCCTTCCGTCCGCTCGACATCTTCAAGTCGCGCAAGGGACTTAACGTGGAGATCGGCAACACCGATGCCGAGGGACGGCTGGTCCTGGCGGATGCGCTCGCCTTGGCGGACGAAGACAAACCGGATCTGTTGATTGACTTGGGCACACTGACCGGCGCGGCGCGGGTGGCGCTGGGGCCGGATTTACCGCCCTTTTACACCCATGATGAGACGCTGGCCGAAAGCGTCGCAGAACATGCAAAGCGGGAGAACGATCCGTTGTGGCGAATGCCGCTGTGGCCACCCTATGATTCGTGGCTGGATTCGAAGGTCGCCGACATCAACAACGCGCCGTCGGGCGGCTTTGCCGGCTCGATCACCTGCGCGCTGTTCCTGCACCGCTTCGTCACCGATGCCAAGAGCTGGCTGCATGTCGATATCTACGGCTGGACGCCTTCCGCAAAACCTGCGCGTCCCGAAGGCGGCGAATGCCAGGCCGCACGCGCGATCTATAAACTGTTGAGCGAACGCTATGCATGATCCGCGCCTGACGCCGGCACGGCCCGAAATCGCCGCGAAATATCTCGAAGGCAAGGTGAAGGCCGCGCGCTATGTGTCCGGCGAGGAATTTTGCGTGTGTGAGGCGATCGCGCCGCTGTGGGAGCGACCTGCCGCGGGCGCCATGATGCTGACGCAGGCGCTGAAGGGCGAACGCGTCACGATCTACGACCGCAATGACGAAGGGTTTGCGTGGGGCCAACTCGCGAGCGACGGCTATGTCGGCTGGATTCCGGACGCCGCGCTGGCAAAGCCTGCGGCCGCACCGACGCACAAGGTCACGGCGCTGCGGACCTTCGCGTTTCCGGGCCCCTCGATCAAGCTGCCGCCGGTCGGGACGCTGACGACGGGAGCAAGGGCGACGGTCATCCGCGAAGACAGCGCGTTCGCCATTACAAGCGACGGCTGGTATCTGCCGCGCCATCATCTTGGCAGCCTCGACGCGGTGGAAAAGGATTTCGTCGCGGTTGCCGAGCGCTTTATCGGCACGCCCTATCTCTGGGGCGGCAAGAGCTCGCTCGGTATCGATTGTTCCGGCCTCATCCAGGTATCGCTGGCCGCCGCCGGCACCGGCTGCCCGCGCGACAGCGACATGCAAGAGGGAGGCCTCGGCCGGGCATTGAGTCCCGCCGAGATGACGAAGCTCCAGCGCGGCGATCTGATCTTCTGGAAGGGCCACGTCGCGATCGTGCGGGACGCCGACAGCATCGTACACGCCAACGCGCACCACATGGCGACGGTGGTGGAGAACACACATGACGCGATTGCGCGGATCAAGGCCGTCGGCAGCGAGGTGACGGCGATCAAGCGGCTGTAGCCACAAACTTCATCGTCATCACCAGCGCAAGCTATAGGTCCGGAACCGCCTCGATCCGGAACGCGGCAGCGAACAGGGCGCGGGTGTAGTCGCTCTTCGGGTTCTTGAAGAGCTCCGCGGCCGGGCCCTCCTCCACCACCTTGCCGTGACGCATCACGATCAGATGGCTGGCCAGCGAGGCCACGACGCGCAAATCGTGCGAGATGAACATGTAGGTCAGATCGCGCTTGCGCTGCAGCTCGCGCAGCAGGTCGACCATCTGCGCCTGGAACAGCATGTCGAGCGCGCTGGTCGGCTCGTCCAGCACGACGAAATTCGGCTCCAGCACCACCGCGCGCGCAATCGAGATACGCTGGCGCTGGCCGCCGGAAAATTCATGCGGATAGCGGAAGCGCGTCGCCGGATCGAGACCGACGTCTGTGAGCGCCTTGACGACGCGCGCCTCGCGCTCTTGATGCGACAGCGACTTCTGATGCACGCTCAGGCCTTCGGCAACGATATCGCCGACCGACATTCGCGGGCTGAGCGCGCCGAACGGATCCTGAAACACGATCTGCATGTCGCGACGGTGCGGCAGCATGGCCTTGAAGCGCAGGCCCTGGATGTTGTTGCCGAGGAACACGATTGGGCCGTCGGAGGAAATCAGCCGGAGCAGTGCGAGACCCAGCGTGGTCTTGCCGGAGCCGGATTCGCCGACGACGCCGAGCGTCTCGCCCTTGCGCACCGCGACGCTGACGCCATCCACCGCCTTGATGTGGCCGACGGTCGAGCGCAACAACCCGCGCTTGATCGGAAACCAGACCTTGAGATTGTCGGCCGACATCACCACCGGCTCGTTGGGCCGCGGCGGCGCCGGGTCGGGCTTGGGCTCGGCCGCGAGCAGCGCGCGGGTATAGGCATGTTTCGGCGCGGTGAAGACCTGTTCGACCGGGCCGTGCTCGACGATCTTGCCCGAGTTCATGACGCAGACCACGTCGGCGATGCGGCGGACGATGCCGAGGTCATGGGTGATGAACAGCATGCTCATGCCGAGCCGGGACCTGATCTCGGCAAGCAGCGCCAGGATCTGGGCCTGCACCGTGACGTCGAGCGCGGTGGTCGGCTCGTCCGCGATCAGAAGATCCGGCTCGTTGGCGAGCGCCATCGCGATCATGACACGCTGACGCTGGCCGCCGGATAGTTGGTGCGGATAGCTTTGTAGCCTCGTTTCCGGATCGGGAATGCCGACCTGCGTCAAGAGCTCGAGTGTGCGCGCCCGCGCCATCTGCCCGCCGATGCCGCTGTGCAGCGAAAGAATCTCGCCGATCTGCGCCTCGACCGTGTGCAGCGGATTGAGCGAGGTCATCGGCTCCTGGAAAATGATCGAGATGTCGTTGCCGCGGATCTCGCGCATCTCGCGTTCCGAGGCATTGAGCAGCTCTCGGCCCTTGAAATGGATGGTGCCGGAGGGATGCGACGCGGTCGGATAGGGCAGCAGTCTTAGCACCGACAGCGCGCTGACCGATTTGCCGGAACCGGACTCGCCGACCAGGGCCACGCACTCGCCGCGCTTGATGGAAAACGAGACGCGGTCGACCGCAATCGTGGCGCCGCTCGGCTGGTGAAACGCCACCGAGAGATCGCGCACATCGAGCAAGGGCTGGTTGACGGCGTCCATCATGCTCTACCGGAACGTTTTGCGCGGATCGAAGGCGTCGCGCACGCCCTCGCCGATGAAGATCAAAAGCGACAGCATGATCGCGACCGAGAAGAAGCCGGTAAAACCGAGCCAGGGCGCCTGCACGTTGGACTTGCCCTGCGACAGCAGCTCGCCGAGTGATGGCGAACCCGGCGGCAGGCCGAAGCCGAGGAAGTCGAGCGCGGTCAGCGTCATCACCGAGGACGACACGATGAATGGCAGAAAGGTCATGGTCGCCACCATCGCGTTCGGCAGCAGATGCCGGAACATGATCACGCCGTTGGAGACGCCGAGCGCGCGCGCCGCCTGAATGTATTCGAAATTGCGCCCGCGTAAGAACTCCGCGCGAACCAGGCCAACCAACGAGGTCCAGGAGAACAGCAGGAGAATGCCGAGCAGCACGAAGAAGCCGGGCACCAGCACCGATGACAGGATCAGCAGCAGATAGAGCGAGGGAATCGCGCTCCAGATTTCGATGATGCGCTGGAAGATCAGATCGGTCCAGCCGCCGAAATAGCCTTGCACGCCGCCGGCGATGACGCCGATGATCGAGGACAGGATGGTCAGCGTCAGTCCGAACAGCACCGAGATGCGAAAACCGTAGATCAGTCGCGCCACCACGTCGCGGCCCTGGTCGTCGGTACCGAGCCAGTTGTATTCGAGGTCGCTACAGCTCTTCAGGCCCTTCTTCTCCACCACGGGCTTGCACTGCTCTTCCGTCAGCATCCATGTCGGCTTCGACGGCGCCGGCGTCGGCAAATCGAGATTGTGGGTGGAGTAGGAATAGCGGATCAAGGGCCAGATGATGGTGCCGCCCTTTTCGGCGATCAGCTTTTGCAAATAGGGATCGCGGTAGTCGGCCGCGGTTTCGAAATCGCCGCCGAAAGTGGTCTCGGAATAGCTGACGAAAGCCGGCCAATACAGTTTTCCGTCATACTTGATAAGGAACGGCCGATCGTTGGCGATCAGTTCGGCAAACAGCGAGATCAGAAACAGAGCAAGGAATATCCAGAGCGACCAGTAGCCGCGGCGGTTCGCCTTGAAGTTCCGCCAGCGCCGGCGGTTCAGCGGCGATGGCGCGAACACGTGCTGCGTGGCCGGGACGACCTCGCCAAGCGGCGACCTCGCGGTGGTTTCGACCGGTTGTGGAGCGAGCAGCGCCATCAGACTTCCCTCGCCTCAAAATCGATCCGGGGATCGATCCACATGTAGGCGAGGTCGGAGATCAGACCCACCACAAGGCCCACGAGGGAGAAGATGAACAGCGTGCCGAACACGACCGGATAGTCGCGGTTCAGCACGCTTTCGAAGCCGAGCAGCCCGAGCCCGTCGAGCGAGAAGATGGTCTCGATCAGCAGTGAGCCGGAGAAGAATGCACCAATGAACGCACCGGGAAAGCCTGCGATTACGATCAGCATGGCGTTGCGGAAGATATGCCCGTAGAGCACCTGCCCCTCGCTGCAACCCTTTGCACGCGCGGTCATGACGTACTGCTTCCTGATCTCATCGAGAAACGAGTTCTTGGTCAGCAGCGTCATGGTGGCGAAGGCGCCGAGACCCATCGCGATCAAAGGCAGGGTGAGGTGCCAGAAGTAGTCGATGATCTTCCAGTACCAGGGGAATTGCGACCAGCCGTCCGAGGTCAATCCGCGCAGCGGGAACCAGTTGAAGAACGAGCCGCCGGCAAACAGGATGATCAGCAGGATCGCGAACAGAAAACCGGGGATCGCAAAGCCGACGATGATAGCGGCGGAAGTCCAGGTATCGAATCGCGTTCCGTCCGCCACCGCCTTGCGGATGCCGAGCGGGATCGAGATCAAATAGGTCAGCAGCGTCAACCAGAGGCCGAGCGATATCGAGACCGGCAGCTTCTCCTTGATCAGCTGCAACACGGTGGTGTCGCGAAAGTAGCTCTTGCCGAAATCGAAGCGAGCGAAATTCCATACCATCAGAGCAAAGCGCTCATGCGCCGGCTTGTCGAAGCCGAACTGCTTTTCCAGGTTCTTGATGAACTCCGGATCGAGCCCCTGCGCGCCGCGGTATTTCGAATTGACAGCATCGGCGGAGGCGCCCGCCTGGGGCGTACTGCCGGCAAAGTCACCGGTGGAAGAGCCAGAGATGCGCGAGGAGCCGCCGGTATCGGCGCCGGAAAGCTGTGCGATCACACGTTCGACCGGGCCGCCCGGCGCGAACTGCACGACCACGAAGGAAATGAAGAGGATGCCGAGCAAGGTCGGAAACATCAAAAGGATGCGGCGGGCGATATAGGCGGTCATTATTGCTTCGCCTGCTCAAGTTTGCCGGCCTTGGCAGCGTCATACCACCAGATAACTCGCTCGCCGGAGCCCGATGCGTCGATCTGATAACGCGGCAGGTTCTTCGGGCGGTCGAAGATGTCCCAATAGGCCAGCCGATGCGTCTTGTTGTACCACTGCGGCACCCAGTAGCGGCCGGCGCGGAAAACGCGGTCGAAGGCATGACAGGCAACCGTCAGCTCGGCGCGGGTATCCGCCGCAATGATCTTTTCGATCAGCGCGTCGATGGCGGGATTCTCTATACCGGCCAGGTTGTAGGAGCCCTTGGTTTTGGCAGCGTGCGAGGAGAAGAAGGCACGCATTGCGTCGCCCGGCGTCGTCGACATCGAGAAGCGCGTGATAGTCATGTCGAAATCGAAATCTTCCACCCTCGCGCGGTACTGCACGGCATCGACCATACGCGGACTCGCCTCGATGCCGAGCGTTCCCAGATTCTTGATATAGGGCGCGTGATGCGGATTCAGCGAAGGCTCATCGTACAGGAATTCGATGCGAAACACTTCGCCGCTCGGCGTCATCCGCTTGCCGTCCTTGATGACGAAGCCGGCTTCGTTGAGCAATTGCTGCGCCTTGCGCAGCATGGTGCGATCCTGCCCCGAGCCATCCGAAACCGGGGGCACGTAGGGCTGGGCGAACACTTCGTCGGGCACTTGGCCGCGGAATGGCTCGAGCAGCTTCAGCTCCTCCGGTGAGGGCGGCCCCTTCGCCATCATGTCTGAATTCTGGAACGGCGAATGCGTACGCGCATAGGCGTCGTACATAATGGTCTTGTTGGTCCACTCGAAATCGAAGGCGTTGATCAGCGCCTCGCGCACGCGGGGGTCCTTGAACTTGTCGCGGCGGGTATTGATGAACCAGCCCTGCGCGCCGGACGGCCTTTCGTCCGGTACCTGCTCGCGCTTGACGCGGCCGTCCTTGATGGCGGGGAAGTCGTAGCGCGTCGCCCAGATGCGCGCGGTGAACTCTTCGCGGAACAGATAGTTCTTGCCGGTAAAGCCTTCGAAGGCGACGTCGCGGTCGCGATAGAATTCGTAGCGGACCACATCGTAATTGTAATAACCGCGGCAGACCGGGAGGTTCGCCCCCCACCAGTCCTTGACGCGTTCGTACTCGATGAAACGGTTGACCTCGAACTTGCCGACCTTATAGGGCCCCGAGCCCAGCGGCGTGTCCAGCGTTGATTCATCGAAGGGCCGCGTCTCATAATATCTCTTCGAGAAGATCGGCAGGCCCGCGACGAAGAGCGGCACATCGCGCGCGCGCTTCTCGGCGAAGGTGACGATCACGGTCGCATCGTCGAGCGCCTCGGCCCCCTTGACGTCACGCATCTGCACCTGGATCAGCGGATGGCCCTTGGCCTTCAGCGTGTTGATGGACCAGGCGACGTCATGCGCCGTGATCCTCGAGCCGTCGTGAAACTTGGCCTCGGGGCGCAGCGTAAAGCGGTAGATCAGCTTGTCCGGCGAGATTCGCACCGACTTTGCGACGAGCCCGTACATCGCATCCGGCTCGTCGCCGGCCCGCACCATCAGCGCTGAGAAGGTCAGGTCCATGCCCTGCGCGCCCTCGCCCTTGAGGATGTAGGCGTTGAGCGAATTGAAGGTGTGGTAGGACTGATTGTAGGAGCGCGTCGAGGGGATGGTCGAGAACACGCCGCCCTTGGGGGCAGAGACGTTCACATAGTCGAAATTCTTGAAGTCGGCCGGATACTTCAGATCGCCGAACCCCGAGATGCCGTGCATCTCAGCGCCGTTTTCCTCTGTGGCGCGAACGGGGCCAAGCCGCAGAACGCTCAGCGCGCCGACACCGAGACCGAGTACATGCCGGCGAGAGAATTGCGCCATGCGCAGGATATCCTTCAAGACCGTCTTCCGATCTTTGCCGCCTTGTCGGCATCATACCACCAGATCGCGGGGAAGCCGGACAGGCCGTATTTGGGCAGTTCGGTCGGACGGCCGAAACGGTCCCAACGCGCCGTCCGGACCTTGGGATAATTCCACTGCGGCACGACATAGTGATTCCACAGCAGCACGCGGTCCAGCGCCTTGGTCGCTGCAACAAGGTCTTCCCGGCCCTTCGCATAGATCACCCGCTCGATCAATTTGTCGATCGCGGGATTCTTGATGCCGATGATATTGCGCGAACCCGCCATGTCCGCCGCCTGCGAACCCCAATATTCGCGCTGCTCGTTTCCGGGCGACAACGATTCCGCCCACGACGAGACGACGACATCGAAATCCCAGCTACGAAGGCGGTTTTCATACTGTGTCGGATCGATCGTGCGCACGCTGACCGCGATACCTAGCCGCTCCAGAGAAGGTTTGAAAAACAGCATGACCCGTTCGAAGGTCGGCTCTGCACCAAGCAATTCGAGCGCAAATGGCGCTCCCGTCTTACTATCGACCAGCTTGCGCTCGCGCACCTCATAGCCGGCTTCCTTCAGTAGACGCAGCCCCTCACGAAGATTTTCGCGAACCGCTTCGGGACTGCCGCCGACCGGATTGGTATAGGGCTTGGTGAATACCTCGGGTGGCACTTCCGCGCGGACGGCCTCGAGTATTTCCAACTCTTTGCCTTGCGGCAGGCCGCTTGAAGCCAGTTCTGTGCCGTCGAAATAGCTGCTGATGCGCTTGTACTGACCGAAGAATATCTGCTTGTTCATTTCCTCGAAGTCGAACGCATAATTCAGTGCGCGACGCACCCGCGGATCCTTGAACTGGTCACGCCGGATATTCAGCGCGAACGCCTGCATGATTCCGGAACTGCGGTTCGGAAACTCCTCGAGCAGCACGCGCTTGTCATTGACGGCCGGAAAGTCATAGGCCGTTGCCCAGTTCTTGGCGCTGTTTTCGGTACGCCAATCAACCTGGTCGCCCTTGAACGCCTCGAGCGCGACCGTCGAGTCCCGGAAATATTCCAGGCGCAGCTCATCGAAATTGTTGCGGCCGACATACGTGCTGTGATCGCGTCCCCAATGGTCCTTCACCCGCTCCAGCGTCAGCGTCCTTCCCGGGACAAACTCCTTGATGCGGTAGGGGCCCGAGCCTAGCGGCTTCTCCAGCGTTGTCGCGGAGACGTCGCGCTTGCGGCCTTCGCTGTCGGTGCCCTCCCACCAATGCTTCGGCAAGATCGTGAGTTGTCCGACGATCAGCGGGAGTTCGCGATTGCCGGGCGCGTCGAAGCTGAATTTTATGTCGCGATCACCGACCTTTTCAGCTTTCACCACATGGCGATAGTAGGCCGAGTACTGCGGATGATGTTGCTTGAACGAATCGAGGGAGAAGATCACGTCGTCAGGCGTGACGGGATTTCCATCATGCCATTTGGCCTCTCGCCGGAGGCGATAGGTCACCCAGGAGAAATCCTCGGGGTGGCTTACGGCTTCGGCCAATTCGCCGTACTCGGTCGAGACCTCGTCCAGCGACTGCGTCATGAGAGATTCGTAGATCAACTGAACGCCGGCTGCCAGCGAGCCTTTGACGCCGGCAACCACAAGGTTGAAGTTGTCAAACGTACCGATCTGGATCTGGCGTACGGTGCCTCCCTTCGGAGCCTCCGGATTGACATAGTCAAAGCGCTTGAAGTCGGCCGGGTATTTGATCTCGCCGAACAGCGACAGCGCGTGCCGAAAGACCAGTTCGCCCGCGTCCGATTGCGCGTGAGCCGGCGAAATTTCGGGGATGCCTAGCCCCAATGCGGGTGCCATGGCGGCAACTGCGCTGCCCTGGAGAAGATGTCGTCGGGTAATGGCCAAATGCAGAATTCCTGTTGCTGACGCCAGTATCCGTTGTTTCGAAGTTCGCCGCCCCTGCCACGAACCACGCAAACAACAAGGCCGAGCTAGTGAGGACCTAATATAAGGCAAGGGTTCGACGAATTACGTTGCTTTTTCCTCATGATAGCAGCTTGGGAACACCGCCGCTGCGGCGAAAAGTCCCGGTAACAACTCCGATAGCAACAATGCGATCCCTCATATGCAAACGGCCAGGCAATGCCTGGCCGTCATGTCGTGGCGAAGTCCCGGACTGACGAAATATTACTTCGCCGCCGTCGGAAGCGGAGCCGGGTTTTCCGAGAGGCTGCGCAGATAGGCGATCACGTCGGCGCGCTCGCTGTCCTTCGGGATACCGGCAAAGCCCATCGCCGTGCCCGGAACGAAGGCCTTGGGATTGGCGAGGAACTTGTTGAGGTCCTCATAGGTCCAGGTGCCGCCCTTGCCCTTCAAGGCGGCCGAGAAGTTGAACCCGCCGCGACCCTGACCCTTCGGCTCGTTCAAGACGCCGTACAAATTGGGCCCGACGCGGTTGGGGCCGCCCTTTTCGAACGTATGGCAGGCGGCGCATTTCTTGGCCGCGGCCGTGCCCTTCTCGACGGACGCGGTCTGCAAAAGCTTCTCGATCGGCTCGGAGGGAGCTGCCGCTTCCTTGGCTGCGTGAGAGGTGTCTTCCTTCACGGCGATCTCGAAGCCCGGCTTTTCCGGCTTCGCGGGCGCAAAAATCGCCTGGGCGGCAAAGCTCGTCACCAGAAGAAGAATGCAGGTGCCAAGAACGGCACCAAGAATCTTGTTGAGTTCGAAGGAGTCCATAACGGGATCAGGCTCCAGGCCGGAAAGGTCGACTGAAGGCCGGCAAAACGGCCGCGGGTGGGCGTGAGGAATCAGCCTTTCGCGCCGCACCCTCAGCAGGGGTTGAGATATCGGTTTGCCCGGGCTCTGGCAACCCGTATAAACGCGCCGAATTTCGTCCCATCCGCATCAAAACCAGCTATCCCGCCGGGCCTTCAGACGATGACCGATTCCCGTATTTTGGTGCTGATTCCCGCCCGGATGGCGGCGACCCGGCTACCGGGCAAGCCGCTGCTGGATATCGCCGGCCTGCCGATGATCGTGCACGTGCTGCGGCGGGCGGAAGAAGCCAAGATCGGCCGGGTCGCGGTTGCGACCGACACGCCGGAGATCGCCGACGCGGTGCGGGCTGCCGGCGGCGAGGCGGTGATGACCCGTGCCTTCCACGCTTCCGGCTCCGACCGCATCCACGAGGCCATGCTGGCGCTCGACCCGGCCGGCAAGGCGGAGATCGTGGTCAATTTGCAGGGCGATTTCCCGACGATCATGCCGGACACCATCCGCGCCGCGCTGCCGCCGCTCGACGACCCCGCGGTCGACATCGCGACGCTAGCCTCGCAGATCCACACCGAGGAGGAGGACCGGGCGCCGAGCGTGGTGAAGGCGATCGGCTCGCCGATCGGTCCAAACCGGCTGCGCGCGCTGTATTTCACCCGCGCCACCGCGCCTCACGGTGACGGACCGCGCTACCACCATATCGGCCTCTATGCTTACCGCCGCGCCGCACTGCAGCGGTTCGTGACCTTGGCTCCCTCCCCGCTGGAGCAGCAGGAAAAGCTCGAACAGCTCCGCGCGCTGGAAGCCGGGATGCGGATCGACATCACCATCGTCGATAGCGTGCCGCGCGGCGTCGATACCCCGGCCGACCTCGAAACCGCCCGTAAGATACTAAAGCCTCATTCTGATTGAACGAGGCTTTATCCTTTTGTTTTGACGCGTTTTCTTCACGCGAACCGGTATCCACTTCGCTTGAAAACGCTATAGCCAAGGCCTGATCGGCTGCTAAAAGGCCCGCCAGGAAAGACAACATGACCAAAAAGCTCAAAATCGCATTCCAGGGCGAGCCTGGCGCCAATTCCCATATCGCCATCGTCGAGGCCTATCCCGACGCCGAGCCGATGCCGTGTGCGACCTTCGAGGACGCGCTGTCGGCGATCGCTTCGGGCGAGGCCGATCTCGGCATGATCCCGATCGAGAATTCGGTGGCGGGGCGCGTCGCCGACATCCATCATTTGCTGCCGGCGTCCGGTCTGTTCATCGTCGGAGAATGGTTTTTGCCGATCCGCCATCAATTGATGGCGCCGAAGGGGACAAAGCTCGCCGACATCAAGACGGTGGAGAGCCACGTCCATGCGCTCGGCCAATGCCGCCGCATCATCCGCAAGCTCGGCATCAAGCCGATCGTCGCCGCCGACACCGCCGGCAGCGCGCGCGACGTTTCCGAACGCAACGACAGAAGCGTGGCCGCAATCGCCTCCCGGCTGGCGGCGCAAATCTACGGCCTCGATATCCTGGCCGAGGACGTCGAGGACGAGGCGCACAACACCACGCGCTTCGTGGTGCTGGCGCGCGAGGCCGACTGGGCGAAACAAGGCTCGGGCCCGCTGGTCACCACTTTTGTTTTCCGGGTGCGCAACCTGCCCGCTGCGCTCTACAAGGCGCTCGGCGGCTTTGCCACCAACGGCGTCAACATGACCAAGCTGGAAAGCTACATGGTCGACGGCAATTTCTTTGCGACGCAGTTCTATGCCGACGTCGACGGCCATCCCGAGGACAAGGGCCTCGCCTTCGCGCTGGAAGAACTAAAGTTCTTCTCGCGCGAATTCCGCATCGTCGGCGTCTATCCCGGCCACCCGTTCCGCGCGACCTTTAGCGAGAAGCAGGATTAAGGGACGCACAGGCATCTGTTCGCGTCTCCCGGCGCGACTGCTGCCGTGGGCGCGGAGAGCGCAGATTCGTGACGTGCAGCGGCCAGACGCTTACCAGCGAGCGGCGAGTTGCGCGGCATTAGCGGTGCAGCGGATACGGATATATTATGAAAGCGGTACTCGCGGCGTTATCAGCCGGCGTACGCCCCCTCTCCGATCACCACCGGCCGTTCCAGCCCCACCCTGAACGCGGCCCCCATCCTGGACGCGGACCCCACACCGGCCGCGGGCGCCAAACTGGCCCGCCCCAAGCATAGGCGCCGCGCCATCCCGGGCGCCACACGGGGCGCGGGCCCCAAGCGCCATAGGCGCCATACCATCTCGGTCCCGGACGCCACCAGCAGCGACCCCAGGCATTGCAGACCCAGCGGACCTGCTCAACATCAGCGGTCTGGCGTGAGATCTGGTCGGCATGCGGAAGCCCGTTCGGCATCGCGGCGGAAGCTGAGCCGGCGGCGAGCATAACGCCGCCGAGGGCGGCCAACCCAACAACTGCAGATTTCAGTTCCATGGTTTGTCTCCTTGGCTGGAGACTTCAACAACTTCCTTGACAACGCTTGGTTGCTTTTGAGGCTCGAACAAGCGCAGGCATGCAGATCAGGAATGCTGAAAAAGCAGGAATGCTCAAGAGAATGAGATACAGATTCGCAGAAAAGTCATCACGATCTAGGCGGCGGCTTTCTTGCTCGGCCCGAACGCTTCCGCTAGCAGGCTGTATGACTTCTTCCGCGCGTCGTGGTCGTACACCGCCGTGATGATCATCAGTTCATCCGGCTGGCTGGCGGTAATCATCGGCTGCAGCTTCGCCATGATGGTTGCGGGGCTGCCGACAAACAGGCGCGAACGGTTGCGCATCACCGAGGCGCGCTCGGCGTCGGTGTAATCATAGGCCAGCGCTTCCTCGACGCTCGGCAATGGCAGGTATTGCCCGCGATCGCGGCGCAGGCGGTTGAGGTCCATCGAGGAGGCGAGTTTCTCAGCCTCCGCATCGGTCTCGGCGGCGACCGCCGCAACGGCGAGAATGCCGTGTGGGGTTTCCCGCCAGCCGGACGACTTGAAGTGGCTGCGGTAGTTCGTCATCGCCGCAATCGCGTCGTAGGAAGCAAAATGATGTGCGAACGCGAAGCCCATGCCGACTTGCGCCGCCAATTCCGAACTGTAGTCGGAGGAGCCGAGCAGCCAGATCGGCGGCAGCGGCGTGTCGTCCGGCATCGCCACCACATTGTTGTAGGGATGGCCGGCCGGGAAACCGCGGGTCTCCCACAACACCAGTTCGCTCAGCCGTTCAAGAAAATCGTCGCCCTCGCGGCGGTCGAGCCGGCTGCGCAGCGCATGGGCGGTCGCGCCATCGGTGCCGGGCGCACGGCCGAGCCCGAGATCGATGCGGCCGGGAAACAGCGCCTCCAACATCTTGAAGCGCTCGGCCACCACCAGCGGCGCATGGTTGGGCAGCATCACGCCGCCGGAGCCGACGCGGATGTTTTTGGTCACCGCGGCGATCTGCCCGATCATCAAATCAGGCGCGGGACTCGCCACCGACGCCAGATTGTGATGCTCGGCGAGCCAGTAGCGGACATAGCCGAGCCCATCGACATGGCGCGCGAGATCAACGCTGTTCTGCAGCGCGGCGGCGGGTTTTGTGCCTGTGGTGACGACGGAGAGGTCGAGGACGGAAAGCGGAATCATGGCGCTAAGCTAATGCGGCAAGCGAAGCCGACAAAGGCCTGGCCGGCGCAGATCAGGCCCGCGCTTGTGGGGAGAGGAGCGCCACATCGCAACACTGGAGTGGGATGAAATGTGACAAACTCGACAACTACGCCATTGCCCACCGCCAAATACACCTCCTCCACGACCAACCTTTTTCTTACTAATTGTTTTTGCTATGTAATTTGCTATAACATAGCCCACTTGCCCCTTCTAACAAGACAAAAATTTCGTGTATTTTGCACATATTGGGCTACTTCCCATCTCCAATGGGCTGTTTGGCCCGCCTTGTTTCGCTTATTTTAGCCCATCGTCGCTACGGCTGACGTCCGGCCCATTGTTTCGGAGCTTTGTGAAGTGCCATGACCGAGGTTACGCCCCCCGCTTTCGACGGCCATCGCGCGCTGCATTCGCCAAAGATCTCCTTTGAGTTCTTTCCGCCCAAGACCGAAGAGATGGAGCGGAGCCTGTGGGAGACCATCAACCGGCTGGCGCCGCTCGCCCCCAATTTCGTCTCGGTGACCTATGGCGCCGGAGGATCGACCCGCGAGCGGACCCATTCGACCATTGCCCGCATCCTGAAAGAGACGCGGCTAACGCCTGCCGCGCACCTGACCTGCGTCGGCGCGCCCAAGGGCGAGATCGACGACGTGGTAGCGCGCTATCACGAGATCGGCGTCCGCCATATCGTAGCGCTGCGCGGCGATCCCACCACCGGCATCGGCACCGACTATCGTGCACATCCGGACGGCTACCAGAGTTCGCCTGATCTCATCACAGGCATCAAGAAGCGTTATCCAGATATCGAAATCTCGGTGTCGGCCTATCCGGAAAAACATCCGGAGAGCCCGACCATCGACGCCGATATCGATACGCTCAAAGCCAAGGTCGACGCCGGCGCGGCGCGAGCCATTACGCAAGTATTCTTCGATAACGATCTCTACTTCCGCTACCTCGATCGCGTCCGCGCCCGCGGCATCGATATTCCGATCGTCCCCGGCATCATGCCGATGCACAATTTCAAGCAGGCGCGGAGTTTTGTGACCCGCGCCGGCACCACGGTGCCGGCCTGGCTGGCGGACAAATTCGAAGGCCTGGATGACGACGCCGAGACCCGCAAGCTCGTTGCCGCCACCGTGGCCGCCGGCCAGGTGCAAAAGCTCGCCAAGCACGGCGTCGACACCTTTCACTTCTACACCATGAACCGCGCGGACCTCGTGTTCGCGATCAGCCATTTGCTGGGCATACGCCCCAATGGCGCACAGAAAGCCGCCTGATCCGATGAGTGTTTCGATTCCGAAGGTTTCGCCGAAGCGAACTGCCCTGCTCGCTGCCGCCCGCGAACGCATCCTGGTGCTCGACGGCGCCATGGGCACCATGATCCAGGGCCTGCAGTTCGACGAAACAGTGTTTCGCGGCGAGCGTTTCAAGGACTTCCATCGCGACGTCAGAGGCAACAACGACTTGCTGATTCTGACGCAGCCGGAGGCGATCGAGGACATCCACGCCGCCTATCTGCGCGCCGGTGCCGACATCGTCGCGACCAACACGTTTTCGTCCACCTCGATCGCGCAGGCCGACTACGACATGTCGGACCTCGCCTATGAGCTGAACCGTGACGGCGCAAAACTCGCCCGCGCCGCAGCGATGCGCGTCTCGGCCGAGGACGGCAAGCCGCGCTTCGTTGCCGGCGCGCTCGGCCCGACCAACCGCACCGCCTCGATCTCGCCCGACGTTTCCAACCCCGGCTATCGCGCCGTCACCTTCGACGATCTGCGCAAGGCTTATGGCGAACAGGTCAACGGCCTGCTCGACGGTGGCGCCGACCTGCTGCTGGTCGAAACCATTTTCGATACGCTGAACGCCAAGGCGGCGCTTTACGCGATTTCGGAAATCACGGAGGAACGCGGCATCGACGTGCCCGTGATGATCTCCGGCACCATCACCGACAAATCCGGCCGCCTGCTCTCCGGCCAATTGCCGGAAGCATTCTGGAATTCGATCCGCCACGCCAAGCCGATTACCGTCGGCTTCAACTGCGCGCTCGGCGCGGAAGACCTTCGCGCCCATATCGTCGATATCGGCCGCGTGGCCGACACGCTTATCTGCGCCTATCCGAATGCCGGCCTGCCCAACGAATTCGGCCAGTACGACGAGACGCCGGAATACATGGCGCGGCTGATCGGCGAGTTCGCCGAAGCCGGCCTCGTCAACATCGTCGGCGGCTGCTGCGGCACCACGCCCGATCATATCGCCGCGATTGCGGCGGCGGTCGCCCCGCACAAGCCGCGTATCGTGCCCGTGATCGAGCCGCGGCTGCGGCTGTCAGGGCTGGAGCCGTTCGAACTGACGCCGGCGATTCCGTTCGTGAACGTCGGCGAGCGCACCAATGTCACGGGCTCAGCGAGATTCCGCAAGCTGATCACCGCGGGCGATTACGCCGCGGCACTTCAGGTGGCGCGCGACCAGGTCGAGAACGGCGCGCAGATCATCGACGTCAACATGGACGAGGGATTGCTGGATTCGGAAGCCGCGATGGTGACGTTCCTCAACCTCGTCGCCGCCGAGCCGGATATCGCGCGCGTCCCTGTGATGGTCGATTCCTCGAAATTCCATGTGATCGAGGCCGGCCTGAAATGCGTTCAGGGCAAGCCGGTGGTGAACTCGATATCGATGAAGGAAGGCGTGGAGAAGTTCATCCACGAGGCCCGCATCGCGCGCCGCCATGGCGCGGCCGTTGTGGTGATGGCGTTCGACGAGATCGGCCAGGCCGACACGTTCGCGCGCAAGACCGAAATCTGCAAGCGCGCCTATGACATCCTGGTCAACGAGGTCGGCTTTGCGGCCGAGGACATCATCTTCGACCCCAATATCTTTGCGATCGCGACGGGCCTCGACGAGCATAACAATTACGGCGTCGACTTCATCGAGGCAACGCGCTGGATCCGGACGAACCTGCCGGGAGCGCATGTCTCCGGCGGCGTCTCGAACCTGTCGTTCTCGTTCCGGGGCAACGAGCCGGTGCGCGAAGCGATGCACTCGGTATTTCTGTATCACGCCATCCACGCCGGCATGGACATGGGCATCGTCAATGCCGGGCAGATGATCGTTTATGACGATATCGATCCCGAGCTGCGCCAGGTGTGCGAGGACGTGATCCTCAACCGCGACCCCGGCGCGTCCGAGCGCTTGCTGGCGCTGGCGGAAAAGTTCCGCGGCAAGGAGAAGCAGACAAAAGAGCAGGACCTCGCCTGGCGCGAATGGCCGGTCGAAAAGCGGCTGAGCCACGCGCTGGTGCATGGCATCACCGAATTCATCGAGGAAGACACCGAGGCCGCGCGGCTGACGGTCGAACGCCCGCTGAACGTCATCGAGGGCCCACTGATGGCGGGCATGAACATCGTCGGCGACCTCTTCGGCGACGGCAAAATGTTCCTGCCGCAGGTGGTGAAGTCGGCGCGCGTGATGAAGCAGGCGGTCGCCTATCTGATGCCGTTCATGGAAGAAGAGAAGGCGCGCAACCTCGCCAATGGCGTGACCGGCGACGGCCGCAATGCCGCCGGCAAGATCGTGCTCGCTACCGTGAAGGGCGACGTCCACGACATCGGCAAGAACATCGTCGGCATCGTGCTGCAATGTAACAATTTCGAGGTGATCGACCTCGGCGTCATGGTGCCGGCGACCAAGATCATCGAGACGGCGAAAGCCGAAGGCGCCGACATCATCGGGCTATCGGGCCTGATCACGCCTTCGCTCGACGAAATGAGCTTTCTGGCCGGCGAGATGGAACGGCAGGGCATGAAGATGCCGCTGCTGATCGGCGGCGCGACGACGAGCCGCATCCATACCGCGGTCAAGATCGACCCGAACTATCCGGGCGGACCGGTGGTGCATGTCAATGACGCCAGCCGCGCCGTCGGCGTGGCGTCGTCGCTGCTCTCGCCGGACAGGCGCGAGGCCTATGCCGCCGACATCCGCGCCGAATACGCCAAGATTTCGGCCGCGCATCTGCGCGCGCAGGCCGACAAGAAGCGGCTTAAGCTGGCGGATGCCCGCGCCAATGCGGTCAAGGCGGACTTTGTTAAAACGCCACCGAACAAGCCATCGTTCCTGGGGTTCAAGACTTTTGACGCCTATGATCTGGCCGAGCTTGCCGAATACATCGACTGGACGCCGTTCTTCCAGACCTGGGAATTGACCGGGCGCTTCCCGGCCATTCTCGACGATCCCAAGATCGGCGAGGTCGCGCGCTCGCTCTATGACGACGCACGCAAGATGCTCGACCGCATCATCAAGGAGAGATGGTTCACCGCGCGCGCAACGATCGGCTTCTGGCCGGCCAATGCGGAAGGAGACGATATCGCGGTTTATGCCGACGACAACCGCAAGCAGAAGATCGCGACGTTCCATACGCTGCGCCAGCAGTTGGAGAAGCGCGAGGGCCGCTTCAACGCCGCATTGTCGGATTTCATCGCGCCTGCGTCGTCGGGCGTATCAGACTATATCGGCGGCTTTGTCGTCACGGCAGGAATCGGCGAGGACGCGGTCGCCGACCGCTTCAAGAACGCCAATGACGACTACTCCTCGATCCTGTGCAAGGCACTGGCCGATCGCCTCGCGGAAGCCTTTGCCGAACGGATGCATCAGCGCGTCCGCAAGGAATTCTGGGGTTATGCGCCGGACGAGGCGCTGAGCTCCGACCAGTTGATCCTGGAGCAATATGCCGGCATTCGTCCGGCGCCCGGCTATCCCGCGCAGCCCGACCACACCGAGAAGGCGACGCTGTTCCGCCTGCTCGATGCGGAAAAGACTTCTGGCGTGAAGCTGACCGAGAGCTTTGCGATGTGGCCGGGCTCGTCGGTATCAGGGCTTTACTTCTCCCATCCCGAAAGCTTCTATTTCGGCGTCGGCAAGATCGAGCGCGACCAGGTCGAGGACTATGCCGCACGCAAAGGCATGAGCGTCGCCGAGACCGAGCGCTGGCTGGCCCCGGTGCTGAACTACATCCCTTCGCAGCAGCAGACGGCGACGAAGGCACCGGTGGCGGAGATCGTCCCCGCCAACGACGTCGCCTCGCATCCCCCCGGCTGCACCTGCGCCGTGCACCTCGCCTGGCGGAAGAAGGCCGTGGGAGCTGGATAACTCGCTTTCTTCCCTTCTCCCCTTGTGGGAGAAGGTGGCGCGAAGCGCCGGATGAGGGGTTCTATCCGCGGAGAGAACCCCTCACCCGTCTCAATCGTGCTTCGCACGATTGATCCACCCTCTCCCACAAGCGGAGAGGGGAAGAGAGACGGAGGCCCCATGAAATTCTTCTCCTTCTGGCGATCGCTGGCGAGCTTTCGCGTTCGCATCGCGCTCAATCTGAAAAACGTTCCGGTCGAAGTGATCTTCGTCGACCTCGACGCCAACGCACATCGCGATCCCGAGTATCGCCGGATCAACCCGCAGATGGCGTTGCCGGCGCTGGTGGAAGATGACGGCACCACGCTGTTCCAGTCGCTCGCCATCCTCGAATATCTCGACGAGAAATATCCCTCCCTGCCGCTATTGCCCTCCGACCTCGCCGGCCGCGCCCGCGTCCGCGCGCTGGCGCTGATGGTGGCGTGCGAGGGCCACCCGCTGCTGACGCCGCGGGTGCGGCGCTACCTCGACCACGAGCTGAATCTGCGCGACACGCAGCAGGCGGCGTGGCGGCGGCACTGGATCGCCGAGACGCTGGCAGCGCTGGAGGGACATCTTGCCGACCACAAGGGCACCGGCAAATTCTGCCATGGCGATGCGCCGACCATCGCCGACATCTGCATGGTCGGCCATGTCACCGCTGCGCTGAATCAGCAGGTCAATCTGGCGACCTATCCGACCGTGAAGCGCATTTTCGAGACGGCGATGGCGCTGCCGGAATTTGAAAAAGCCCATCCGCTGGCGCAGCCGGATACGCCGGAGGCGATGCGGCCTAAGGTGTGAAAGCGAGGCTGGCCGCCCGGCGGTGCGATTCCCCGGACGCGCCGCACCCCGGCCTGAAAAAATCGCGAAAACGACCCCATGCAAAGTAGGATTAGGCGCCGCTCCGCGGCCGTGGCCGGGCGCGGCCCCGTCCAGCTCAATCGCCGCTCGGCGGCGCCAGCGGCTGCACGATTTCCTGGAACGACGGCAGCGCCTCGCACCGCTCGGAATGCGCCTTCAGCGCCGGATAGCGGGCATCGAACAGCGCGGGATGCGCCTCGCCGGTGAAGCGCAGCACGCAGGCGACCGCGATATCGGCATGGCCGATCTTCTCGCCGAACCAATACGGCGTCTTGACCGCCGCGCGCTCCTTTTCCAGCACGTCGAGCACGCCGGATATCTGCGACTTGCAGCGCTCGACCCAGAGATCGAGCTGCTTCTCCTTTCGCAGCACGCGTTCGTACAGCAGGCTGACGCCCTTGTCGCCGAGTCCCATCGCCAGCGCCGCGATCCGCAAATGCCGCCGCCGCGTCTCGCCGCGCGAGGCGATCATTGCTTTCTCGGGGCCGACGCGATCGTCGAGATGATCCAGGATCATCGCGCTTTCGATCAGCGCCTCGCCATCGTCAAGCACCAGCGTCGGCACCCGCCGCAGCGGATTATAGGGCGCGATCTTGTCGGCGTCGCCGAAGGTCGACCACGGCTTGTGTTCGAAAGAGATGTCATACAGCCGCATGGCGATGGCGACGCGGCGGACGAAGGGGGAGTCGTATTGGCCGATCAGGATCATGGTTGTTGTGCTCTCCGCTCGTCATGGCCGGGCTTGACGAGGTTGCTTTGGGTTGCGCTGCACGTCATCCTAAGTACGTTTAAGCCTATTGCAACCCACGAGTCACACATCATGCTTCGCTTGCGGCCGATCTTTCCCGCGCTCTCGCTATTGGTTCTCGCCGCACCAGCGCACGCCCAATCCGCCGTCACCGGCTTCCAGTCGCCATCCAAAAACATCGCCTGCCAGTATTTCGACTACGACAAGCAGAACGTGCTCCGCTGCGACCTCAGCGTCATGGAAACCAAGCCGCGGAGGCCTACCGATTGCGACCTCGATTACGGCCAAGCCTTCGAGATGAACGCCAAAGGCCCCGCCGCCCGCATCTGCCATGGTGACACCGTGATGGACAAATCACTGCCGGTGCTGGCCTACGGCGAGGTCTGGCAGCGCGGG
This sequence comes from Bradyrhizobium sp. AZCC 1577, assembly GCF_036924575.1. Classification (NCBI taxonomy): domain Bacteria; kingdom Pseudomonadati; phylum Pseudomonadota; class Alphaproteobacteria; order Hyphomicrobiales; family Nitrobacteraceae; genus Bradyrhizobium; species Bradyrhizobium sp. AZCC 1577. Next base: position 1,388,882 of record NZ_JAZHRQ010000001.1, on the reverse strand, counting down.
GGATTTACGTGCACGTCGGAGCAGGCCGGCGTGACCTGCTTCAACACCGACCGGCGCGGGTTCTCACTGGCGCGGGTCAAGCAGGAGATGTTTTGAGAGTGTTCTGACGACGCCCCCACACACGTCGTCATACTCCGCGAAGGCCGAATATCCAGTACGCCGCGGCGGCTCGGTTCTGCCGAAACGTCTCTGGAATACTGGATGCCCGCCTCCGCGGGGATGACGACCGAGGATGAGGATGCGCGACAGATTCACTCGATTACAGGCACATGCTTCGCCACATCGCGCGGTGCGGTGCCGTCGAGCCGCGGATCGTCGACGACCTCGATCTGCCGTCGGAAGGCGCGAAAGCCCGAGCGCTGGTAGAAGGCGAGCGCGGCGGGGTGATCGAAGGTGCAGGTGTGCAGCCAAACGCGGTTAATCGGCCGCGACCATGCGAGCTCCAGCGCGCGGTTCATCAGCCAGCGGCCGGCGCCGGTGCCGACCAGTTTTGCGGTGACACCGAACATGCCGATCTCGCATTGGCCAGGCTCGCGAAGATTCAACTCCAACAGACCCTCGTCACGGCCCTCATCGACCAGCGCGTAGACTTCGAGCTGCGGAGAATGAAGCCGTGCCGCGAGCTCGGCGTCCGGCATCTGCGTTCGCGAGAACCACAGCCATTCCTCGCCGACGCGACGATAGAGATCGCGAAACCAATCGAGCGGCGGCATCTCCACCCGACGCAGCGACCAGGCTCGGGGCGGAGCGGAACGCAGCGCGGGCCGTTCAGTCATCTCCAGATGCGTGACAACGGCCGCAATCTTGCCGGCGGGAACGTCCGAATAGCCATCGGGCACGATCAACTGACGTCACTCCCCTTCATCGCTTGCCAGCACGCCTTTCACCGCCCTCGCCCAACCCGCCAGTTTCCGCTCGCGCGTCGCCTTGCTCATCGCCGGCTTGAAGCGGTGCTCCAGCCGCCAGTTGTCGGCGAATTTTGCGGGCTCGGGGTAGACGCCGGCGTTCAACCCGGCGAGATAGGCGGCGCCTAACGCTGTGGTCTCCTGGATCTTCGGCCGGTCGACCGGTGCATCCAGCAAGTCGGCGAGGCGCTGCATGGTCCAGTCGGAAGCGGTCATGCCGCCGTCGACCCGGAGCACGATGTTGGCAGCGGCGGCGTCCGGCCAGTCGGCGCGCATCGCGGCCCAGAGGTCGAAGGTCTGGTAGCAGACGCTTTCGAGGGCGGCATGGGCGAGTTCGGCCGGGCCGGTGTTGCGGGTCAGGCCGAACAGCGCGCCGCGGACGCGCGGATTCCAGTACGGCGCGCCGAGGCCGACGAAGGCCGGCACCAGATAGACGCTTTGCATGGAATCGGACTTGTCGGCGAGTGGGCCGGTTTCGGACGCCTGCTTGATGATGCCGAGGCCGTCGCGCAGCCATTGCACCGCCGAGCCCGCGACGAAGATCGAGCCTTCGAGCGCATAGGTGCGTTTGCCGTTCAATTGATAGGCGATGGTGGTGAGCAGCTTGTTCTTCGAGGCGACCGGCGTGGTGCCGGTGTTGAGCAGGGCAAAGCAGCCGGTGCCGTAGGTCGACTTGATCATGCCGGGCGTGAAGCAGGCTTGGCCGATGGTTGCGGCCTGCTGGTCGCCGGCGATGCCGGAGATGGCGATCGCGCCGCCGAACAGGTCGGGTACGGTTTCGCCGAACTTGGCGGAGGAATCCTTGACCTCGGGCAGCATCGAGCGCGGCACGCGCAGGATTTTCAAGAGCTCGTCGTCCCAGTCGCCGGTGTGGATGTTGAACAGCAGCGTGCGCGAGGCGTTGGTGGCGTCGGTGACGTGCACCTTGCCGCCGGTCAGTCGCCATAGCAGATAGCAATCGACGGTGCCGAACATCAGTTCGCCGCGCCCGGCGCGTTCGCGCGCGCCCGGGACGTGATCGAGCATCCATGCGACTTTGGTGCCGGAGAAATAGGGATCGATGATCAGGCCGGTCTTGGCCGAGATCGCGGGCTCGTGGCCTTCGCTCTTCAACCTGGCGCAGATATCCGCAGTGCGGCGGTCCTGCCAGACGATGGCGCGGTGTACCGCCTGCCCCGTGGCGCGATCCCACACCACCGTGGTCTCGCGTTGGTTGGTGATGCCGATCGCGGCGATGTCCTGCGCTTTAAGGCCAGCCTTTTCCAGCGCCTCGCGGCAGACCTGTAACGTCGAGGTCCAGATGTCCTCCGGCTCGTGCTCGACCCAGCCCGACGCCGGAAAATGCTGCGGGAATTCCTGCTGCGCCGTGGCGGCGATGGAAATATCGCTGCGGAACACCATGGCGCGCGAGGACGTGGTGCCCTGATCGATGGCCAGCACAAAGGACATGACGCTGCTTCCCCGAAGGATTGTTGGTTGCGGAGAGGCAATCCGATTGGGAGGCGAAGGTCAATATCTCCGTCGTCGTCCCTGCGAAAGCAGGGACCCATAACCACCGGCTTTGGTTTGACGAAGAACGTCTGCCATCTCGTGCTAACCGAGGGCACAACGCGGTATGGGTCCCTGCGTTCGCAGGGCGACGGTGGAAACTACGTCGCCGCCGTGGTCACGCCGCCGTCCACCACGATGGTCTGGCCGGTCATGAAGGAGGATGCATCGGAGGCGAGGTACGCCACGGCGCCTGCGATTTCATCCGGCTCGCCGATCCGGCGCAGCGGCGTGGTGGCGGTGCGGCGTTTTAGGTTTTCGGCGTCTTCCCACAGCGCGCGGGCGAAATCGGTTTTAACGAGGCCCGGCGCGACGCAATTGACGCGGACGCCCTTTGGGCCCCATTCGCCGGCAAGGCTGCGGCAGAGCGCGAAATCCGCCGCTTTCGAAATGCCGTAGGCGCCGATCACAGTCGAGCCGCGCATGCCGCCGATGGACGAGATGATCACCACCGAGCCGTTGCCGCGCTCCGCCATCTGCGGGATCGCCAGCGCGCAGAGCCAGATGTTGCTCTTGACGTTACTGCCCATGATCTTGTCGAAGGCCTCGTCCTTGATATCGAGCAGCGGGCCGTAATAGGGGTTCACCGCGGCGTTGCAGACGAGGATATCGACCTTGCCGTAATGCTTTGTCGTGCCCGATATCAGCGCCTCGACCTCCTCGCGGCGCGAGATGTTGCAGGGGATGACATGGGCGTCGCCGCCGGCCTTTTTGATGCCTTCGGCCACTTCCTCGCAGGCATCCGCCTTGCGGCTGGAGATCACGACCTTGGCCCCGAGCTTTGCCAACAGTTCGGCGGAGGAACGGCCGATGCCACGGCTGGAGCCGGTGACGACGGCGACTTTTCCGGTGAGATCGAACGGGGTGCTTTTCATTGTTGTTTTCTCTCCCTAACTCTCTCCCCGTCATTGCCTGCGACAAACGCGAAGCGTTTGCGCAAGGGAGCGCAGCGACGAAGCAATCCATCTATCCCAGCGCGGCACTATGGATTGCTTCGCTTTCGCTCGCAATGACGGGGCAACATTCGTTGCCCCGCAATGACAGTGGCTGCGCCCTACACCAGCCCACCTTCCGCGACGCGGCGGAGGTGGTAGTCGGTGTCGCCAAACATATTCTCGATCATGGCCAGGCGCTTGAAGTAGTGGCCGATCTTGGCTTCCTGGGTCATGCCGATGCCGCCGTGGAGCTGGATCGACTGCTGGCCGATGAATTTTCCGGACTTCCCGATCTGCACCTTGGCAGCGGCAACTGCGGTCGCGCGCTCCTTGGCGTCTTCGAAATCGGCCGCCATGGTCGCGAACATCGACATGCTGCGGGCCTGTTCGAGGGCGACGAACATGTCGGCGGCGCGATGCTGCAGAGTCTGAAAGCTGCCGATCGGAACGCCGAACTGTTTTCGCGTCTTAAGATACTCGACGGTCGTCTTCAGCGATTCATCCATCGCACCGACGGCTTCCGCGCACATCGCGGTGCGGGCTTCATCGACCACGCGCTCGATCAGCGGCAAGCCGTTCTCGGGATCGCCGATCGCGGCGTCGCTACCAACCTCGACGCCGGTGAAGGTGATGTCGGCGGCATGCAGCCCGTCCTGGGTCGGATAGCCCTTGCGGGTGACACCCTTGGCGTTGGCTGGCACGAGGAACACACCGATGCCGGTCTTGTCGTGCCGGCTGCCCTTGGTACGCGCGGTCACGATCAGCGTGTCGGCATTCTCGCCGTTGAGCACGACGAATTTTTCACCGTCGATCACGTAAGCCCCGCCCTTCTGCTTGGCCGTGGTCGAGACGTCGGCGAGATCATAGCGCGAGTTCTTCTCGAGCTGCGCGAAGGCAAAGGTCTTGCTGCCGTCGATGATGCCGGGGATGTGTGCGGCCTTCTGCTCGGCCGAGCCGCCATGGCGCAGGAAGCCGCCGCCGATCACGACGGTGGCGAGATACGGCTCCAGCACCAGCGCCTTGCCGAGCGCTTCCATCACGATCATGGTCTCGACCGCGCCGGCGCCGAAGCCGCCGTCGGCTTCCGCGAACGGCAGGCCCAGCAGGCCCTGCTCGGCGAGCCTGCCCCAGACAGCCTTGCTCCAGCCGCCCTTCTCCTTCTGGTACTTCTTGCGCGCATCGAAATCGTAGGAATCGGTCAACAGACCGTCGATGCTTTCCTTGAGAAGCCGCTGCTCCTCGGACAAATCAAAATCCATGTTGTTTTCTTTCTCCGGCTAACCAAATTCGTCGTCATGCGCGGGCATCCGCGCCCCCCACAGTCGTCATCCCCGCGAATGCGGGGATCCAGTATTCACCGGCGTTCTTCGTAAATCACGACCGCCGCGGCGTACTGGGTCCCCGCTTTCGCGGGGACGACGTGCGTTGTTCTGGCGCTATCTTGCCTACAGTCCCAGCACCGCCTTGGTGATGATGTTGCGCTGGATCTCGTTGGAACCACCGTAGATCGAGACCTTGCGGTTGTTGAAGTAGCTTGGCGCGATCTGGGCGGTCCAATCCATGGTTTCGTTGGAGGCGTCGTCGCCATGCTCGTCGTAAGGCGCGGCGAACGGGCCGATCACTTCCATCAGAAGTTCGGTGGTGGTCTGTTGGATTTCCGAACCCTTGATCTTCAACACCGAAGACGCCGGGTTGGGCTTGCCCTTGCCGTGCTTGCCCTCGTCGGCGACGACGCGGAGCTGCGTCAGTTCGAGCGCCTTCAGCTCGATCTCGCAGGCCGCCAGCTTCTCGCGGAAACCCTGGTCCTCGATCACGGGCTTGCCGTTCTGTTCGACCTTGGAGGCGAGCTCCTTGATGCGGCGCAGCCGCTCCTTGGAGACACCGACGCGGGCGATGCCGGTGCGCTCGTTGCCGAGCAGGAATTTTGCGTAGTCCCAGCCCTTGTTTTCCTCGCCGATCAGGTTCTCGACCGGCACCTCGACGTCGTCGAAGAACACTTCATTGACCTCGTGGCCGCCGTCGATGGTCTCGATCGGCCGCACCGTGACGCCCTTCGACTTCATACTGAACACGATGAAGGAGATGCCCATCTGCTTCTTCGCTGACGTGTCGGTGCGGCACAGGCAGAAGATCATATCGGCGTGCTGGGCCAGCGTGGTCCAGGTCTTCTGGCCGTTGATGATGTACTTGTCGCCCTTGCGCTCGGCCTTGGTCTTGAGCGAGGCGAGGTCCGATCCCGAGCCGGGCTCCGAAAAGCCCTGGCACCACCAGTCGTCGACATTGGCGATGCGCGGCAGGTATTGCTGCTTCTGCTTCTCATTGCCGAAGGTGTAGATGACCGGGCCGACCATGCTGACGCCGAAGGCGAGCGGCGCCGGCGCCGGATGCATCTGCAGCTCTTCGTTGAAAATGTACTGCTGCACCGAGCTCCAGCCGGTGCCGCCATATTCCTTCGGCCAGTGCGAGACGCCCCAGCCCTTCTTGTTCAGGATGCGCCACCAGGCGACCATCTCATCCTTGGAGAGATGACGGCCCTCGACCATCTTGCGCCGCGTTTCCGGCGGTACGTTATCCCGGAAGAAGGCTCTCACTTCTTCACGAAACGCGATTTCTTCCTTGCTGAAAGCGAGATCCATCGGATCCTCCTGTGAGCGAATTAGATTCTTTGGTAACGTGAACTCTCTTTTCCGTCGTCCCTGCGAACGCAGGGACCCATAACCACCGGCTTCTGTGATTGGCAAAGCCGTCTCCCCATGTGCCCCAAGCAAGGCCGCGGCGTATGGGTCCCGGCTCGAGGCCGGGACGACGGCGGAGTTTAGGAACGACCTCCTGATGCGGCTTGTTGTTTCGATGGCGCAGCCTGCGACGGCTGCTGCTGCATGCGCAATTCATGGCGCGACAACTTTCCGACCGGCGTGCGCGGCAGTTCGCTGACGAACTCGACCGCGGCGGGCAGTTCGTGCTTGCCGAGCTTGCCGGTGAGGAAGGCGCGGAGTTCATCCAGCGTGAATGGCTTTGCGTCCCCGCGCAGCTTGATGAACGCCTTTGCGGCCTCGCCGCGGTAATCATCGGGAATGCCGATCACGATCACTTCCTGCACAGCAGGATGCGTATAGATCGCCTGCTCGATCATCTGCGGATAGACGTTGAAGCCGCCTGAGATGATCATGTCCTTCTTGCGGTCGACCAGATAGAAGTAGCCATCGGCGTCCATGTAGCCGATATCACCGGTAAGAAAACGGTCGCCGACAAAGGCTTCCGCGGTTTCCTTCGGCCGGTTCCAGTATCCCTTGAAGACGTTCGGGCCGCGGATGCGGATTTCGCCGGTTTCGCCCACCGGCATCAACTTGGTCGGATCCTCCAGCGACACCACGTCCATCTCGATGCCGGGCAGCATCAGGCCGATCGAGCCTGGCTTATCAGGCCCCTCCTTCGGGTGTGCGGTGCCGGGCGAGCAAGTCTCCGTCATGCCCCAACCGCTCTTCAGCTTCATGCCGGCCCTGTGCTCCAGGATCCGTGCGACCTCGACCGGCAGCGGTGCGCCGCCCGAACCAACGCTGACCAGCGAGGACAGATCGCGCTTGTCGAGGTCCGGCAGCGCTGCGATCGCGATCCACATGGTCGGCACGCCGGGGAAAAAGGTGGCGCGCTTGATCTCGATATCGCGCATCACGGCCTCGACGTCGAAACGCTGATGAAGCGAGATCAGATGACCGCGCCGGATCGACGACAGCAGCACCACCGTCAGCGCATAGATATGGAACAGCGGCAGCACGCAGATCACGCGCTCGATCGCATTGCGCTCGGCGCGCGACGGCCTGCCCCAGACGTCGTAGACCGACACCGCCGACGTCAGATTGCCGTGGCTGAGCATCGCGCCCTTCGGCAATCCGGTGGTGCCGCCGGTATATTGCAGCAACGCGACGTCGTCGGCCGAGATCGCGGGCCATTGCGCGGGTTTTGCTGCACCGTCACTGAATTTTTTGTGGGTGACGATCTTCGGATTATCGGGCAACGCCGTCTGCGGCGTCCCGACCTTGCCCCAATGATCGTCCTCGCAAACGATCAGGCGATCGAGCAGTCCGTGAGCGAGAAACTTCAGCGCAGTCGGCAACAGCGCCGACAGATTGCTGGTAACCAGTACCCGCGCGCCCGAGTCAGTAAGCTTGTGCGACAGCGCGATCTCGCCATCGAGCGGCGACAGATGCACGACGCGGGCACCAGCCTTCAGCGCACCGAAGAAATTGATCGGGTGATCGGGCGAATTGCCGAGGAACAGCGCGACCGAACTGTTCTTGCCGTAGCCCGCGCGAAGGAAGGCGCTGGCGGCGGTTTCCACCAACGCTTCGAGTTCGCCGTAGCTGATCGGCCGGTCGCGGAATTCGATGGCCGGCCGCGAAGCGAACTCGGCGGCGGCCGTCGACAATAGATCCGGCAGCGTACCGCGCGCGATCTGATCGTCCCAGCGGACGCCTTCCGGATAGAACTGCTCGCCGGGATGGGTCATCGGCGTTCGTGCAAACGAGGCGCGGCACCATTTCTCCGCACGTCGTCCCTGCGAACGCAGGGACCCATAACCCCCGACGTCGATCTTGAAGAAAGGTCTCTACCCGAGTGCCAAATCGCGGGTCCCCGGCGTATGGGTCCCTGCGTTCGCAGGGACGACGCGTTGAGGAGCGTGACGGACCACATGCGCTTCATCAACTCAAGCCGCTTTCGACTGCTGGGCCAGCGACGCAAACGTCTTGCCTTCCGCGGCAAGACGCTTGAGCAGCGGAGCCGGCTCGAGCGACGGATCGTTGGTCTCCTTGGCATAGTACGACAGCCGGTCGGCAATATGCTTCAGCCCGACCTGGTCGGCATAGAACATCGGGCCGCCGCGATAGATCGGCCAGCCATAGCCATAGAGCCAGATCACGTCGATGTCGCTCGGCCGCGCCGCGATGCCTTCCTCCAGAATGCGCGCACCCTCGTTGATCATCGGGTACATCATGCGCTCGAGGATCTCGTCATCGCTGACGACGCGCTTCTTGCGGCCGAGACGCTGCAGCGTCTCGTCGATCAGCTTCTCGACGTCCGTATCGGGCAGCGGCGCGCGCGAGCCGCCTTCATACTTGTAATAGCCCTTGCCGGTCTTCTGGCCGAAGCGGCCGGCCTCGCACAGCGCGTCGGCGATTTCCGACTTGATGCCGCGGTCTTTTCGCGAACGCCAGCCGATATCGAGGCCGGCGAGATCGCTCATCGCGAACGGGCCCATCGGCATGCCGAACTTCGTCACCACGGCATCGACCTGCTGCGGCAACGCGCCTTCGAACAACAGCTTCTCCGACTGCTTGCCGCGCTGGGCCAGCATGCGGTTACCGACAAAGCCGTCGCAGACGCCGACCACGGCCGGCACCTTTGCGATCTTGCGCGCAATCGACACTGCAGTCGTCAGCGCATCCGGCGCGGTCTTGTCGGCACGGACGATCTCGCACAGCTTCATCACGTTGGCCGGCGAGAAGAAATGCATGCCGAGCACGTCCTGCGGACGCTTCGTCACCTTCGCGATCTCGTCGATGTTGAGATAGGAGGTGTTGGAAGCGAGCACCGCGCCGGGCTTGGCGTATTTATCGAGCGCCTCGAACACCTCCTTCTTGACCGCCATGGTCTCGAACACCGCTTCGATCACAAGGTCAGCATCCTTGACGTGCTCGAGACCGACCTTGCCATCGATCAAGCCCATGCGCTTGGCCGGCGCATCCGCTGGGATGCCACCGCGCGCGGCGGTCGCCTCATAATTCTTCTGCATCACGCCCATGCCGCGCTTGAGCTGCTCTTCGCCGGTCTCGATCAGCGTCACCGGGATACCGGCATTGGCAAAGGACATCGCGATGCCGCCGCCCATGGTGCCGGCGCCGATGATGGCGACGCGTTCGACCGGGCGCGGCTTGGTGCCATCAGGCACGCCGGCGATCTTGGCGGCTTCGCGCTCGGCGAAGAAGGCGTAACGCTGGGCCTTGGACTGGTCGCTGGAGACCAGCTTGAGGAAACCTTCACGCTCCTTCTTCAATCCTTCATCGAACGGCAGCTCGATCGCGGCGCGCACCGCATCGGCCGCGGCGAACGGCGCTTCCAGCCCGCGTGCCTTCTTGGTCAATGCGGCGACTGCATTGGTAAAGATCGAGATGTCGGCCTTGGCGGCAGCGAGCTTTGAGTCATCGTCGCGCAGCTTGCGCAGCGGGCGCTTCTCCGCCAGCACCTTCAGCGCAAAGGATTCGCCACCTGACGCCGGCTCCTCGACGATCTCCTCGATCAGGCCGTTCTTGAGCGCCTCCGCCGCGCTGATCGGGTCCCCGCTGACGATCATCTTGACCGCCAGCTCGGGCCCGACCGCGCGCGGCAGGCGCTGGGTGCCGCCGGCGCCCGGCAACAGGCCGAGCTTCACCTCGGGCAGGCCGAGGCGAGCGTCCTTGGTGGCGACGCGATAGTGGCATGCCAGCGCGACTTCGAGACCGCCACCGAGCGCCGTGCCGTGAATGGCAGCAATGATCGGCTTCGGCGACTTCTCCATGAGATCAAGCACCTCGGCGAGGCCCGGCGACTTCGGCGGCTTGCCAAATTCGGTGATGTCGGCGCCGGCGATGAAGGTACGGCCGGCGCAGGTCAGCACGATCGCCTTCACTTCCGAATCCGCGATCGCGCTCTTCATGCATTCGAAGATGCCGCCGCGCACCGCGGCACTCAGCGCGTTGACGGGAGGACTGTTGACCGTGACGATGGCGATGACGTCATGACGCTCGAGTTTTACCACTTCGCTCACGGGACTCTCCCTGGATCGTTTGTTCTTGGATGCCGCCCAACTTGCGTTGAGTAGCTACGGCCATTTCACCAATTTCGCACTGCGAAATTTAATTCCACATCTTGACAGGGAGGGTTATTTTGAAGCACGTCCCTTGTCAACGAGCTCATCAGCAGCAGTAGCGGGTAATGAAACGTCCAGGGAAAAAAGCGGCGACCGATCGCAGCTTCGTCGTCGCACTCTCCCGCGGACTGGATGTGTTGCGCGCATTCCAACCCAATGACGGGCTTCTTGGCAATCAAGAACTCGCCGCCCGTACCAAATTGCCGAAGCCAACCATTTCCCGGCTGACCTACACCCTGACCAAACTCGGTTATCTTACACCCGTTCCGCGCTTCGAAAAGTATCAGCTCGCGCCATCAGCCATGGCGCTGGGGTATGCCGCCCTTGCCAATCTCGGCGTTCGGCATTTGTCCGAGCCTTATCGCGAAGCGCTGATGCGCGAGACCGGCGGTGCCGTAGCCGTCGGCGGACGCGACCGTCACAGCATGATCTATTTCGGCCAGAGCCGCACCGGGCTGCTCGGTGTGCAGCTTGACGTCGGCTCACGCGTTCCGATCGCGACCACCGCGATGGGACGGGCCTATCTCTGGGCCCTGCCCGATGACGAGCGTGCCTCCTTGTTGCGCGAACTGCGCGACCACTACGGCAATCGCTGGCCCAAAATGCGTGACGGCATCGAGCGCGCGGGCGAAATGCTCGCGCGTCACGGATTTACTATCTCTGCCGGCGAATGGCAGGACGATGTGCACGCCGTAGGTGTGCCGCTGAAGCTCAGTGACGGAACCGGACCGTATGCCTTCAATTGCGGCGCGCCTGCTTTCCGTTTCACGGAAGACCGTTTGATCAACGACATTGGACCTCGCCTTGTCACGATGGTAAGGAACATCGAAGCAGCGCTGGGCGGCGCAGCACCACAATCAAAAAAATCAGAGAACAAGAAGTTGAAAGCAGGAGGAAGAGTTGCACGTTTGGCCGAGGGGATCAGATAGCCTTCACCATGACCGGCAAAAACATTTGCGCGGTCATTCCCGCTCCATGATCAGGGCGGGCGGGACGCGATGACGCAGGCACAGCTCGCGCAGGGCAGTGCCCCCCTGCTCGCGGTCCGCGACGTCAGCGTCGTGTTCGGCGGCATCATCGCGCTCAACGGTGTGTCCTTTGACATGCACAAGGGAAACATCCTCGGGCTGATCGGGCCAAACGGCGCCGGCAAGACGACGCTGTTCAATTGCCTCTCAAGACTCTATCAGCCGTCTTCCGGCGACATCCTGATGGAAGGCGCGAGCATCCTGACGCGCCCGCCGCACCGGATCGCCGAGATCGGCATCGGGCGCACCTTCCAGAACGTCGCGCTGTTTCCCAATCTCTCGGTGCTCGACAACGTTCGCGTCGGCACCCACGCCCGCACCTCCAGCGACATCATCTCGGACTCGCTGAAGCTCGCCTGGGTTCGCCGCGGCGAGGCCGAGGTCAACAGGAAGGTTCACGAGATTCTGGACTACCTGGATCTCAATGACGTCGCCCATACCGTGGTCTCGGGCTTGCCGTTCGGCACGCAGAAGCGCGTCGAGCTGGCGCGCGCGCTGGCCGCCGATCCGAAGATCCTGCTGCTTGACGAACCCGCCGGCGGCCTCAACCACGAGGAAGTGTATGTGCTCGGCGATTTGATCCGTCGCATCCGCGACGAGCGCCACATGACCGTGCTGCTGGTCGAACACCACATGGGCCTGGTGATGTCGATCGCCGACCACGTCGTCGCACTCAACTTCGGCCGCAAGCTCGCCGAGGGAACGCCGGCCCAGGTCCAGGCCGACCCGGATGTCATCAAAGCCTATCTGGGGAGCAAGGACCAATGACCTCGATGCTCAACGTCAAGGACCTCCGCGCCTATTACGGCCAGGTCCAGGCACTTCACGGCCTCTCCTTCGCCCTCAACGAGGGCTCGCTGACTACCCTGCTAGGGGCCAACGGTGCCGGCAAGACCACCACCTTGCGCGCGATCTGCAACATGGTGCGCTCGACCGGAGCGATCGAGTTCGAGGGCAAGCCGCTCTCCGGCCAATCGACGGAAAACGTCGTTCGCCTCGGCATCGCCCATGTACCTCAGGGCCGCGGCACCTTCACCACCATGACGGTGGAGGAAAACCTGCAGCTTGGGGCCATCACCCGCAACGACAGGAAGAACATCGTCTCCGATATCGAGCGCATGTACGACCACTTCCCGGTGCTGAAGGAACGGCATACCCAGCAGGCCGGAACGCTATCCGGCGGCGAGCAGCAAATGCTCGCGGTCGCGCGCGCGCTGATGCTGCGTCCGCGGCTGATGCTGTTGGACGAGCCGTCGTTCGGTCTCGCCCCCTTGATCGTGCGCGACCTGTTCAAGATTCTCGGCAAGATCAACCGCGAGGACAAGGTCACGATCCTGGTGGTCGAGCAGAACGCGCAATTGGCGCTGGAACTCGCCGACCAGGCGTACGTGATCGAAACCGGACGGATTGTGATGTCGGGCAACGCCAAGGACATCGCGACCAACGAAGACGTCCGTAAATCCTATCTCGGCTACTGAGGAGCGCGGCCATGGAGCTATTTACCAACCAAGTCCTGGCCGGCATCGCCACGGGCGCGATCTATGCCTGTATGGCGCTCGCGGTCGTGATGATCTACCAGGCGATCGACCATCTGAATTTCGCTCAGGGCGAAATGGCGATGTTCTCGACGTTCATTTCCTGGCAACTCATGCAGTGGGGCATACCCTACTGGTGGGCGTTCCTGCTGACGCTGGTGATCTCCTTCGCCGGCGGCATCATCATCGAGCGGTTGCTGTTCAAGCCGCTCGCCAAGGCGCCGATCCTCACCAACGTCGCGGGCTTCATCGCGCTATATGGAATCATCAACTCGTTCGCCGGCCTGATCTGGGATTTTACCATCAAGCAATATCCGACGCCATTCGGATCATCACCATTCCTCGGCAGCCAGCTCATCTCGACCCACCAGGCCGGCATGATCGGGGTGACCGTTTTGTTGCTGATCGCCCTTTATCTCTTCTTCCAGTTCACGCGGATCGGGCTTGCGATGCGGGCGGCCGCCGCGCTGCCTGAATCGGCTCGCCTGGTCGGCATCAACACGTCCTGGATGATTGCGTTGGGCTGGGGCATGGCTTCCGCGATTGGAGCGATCGCCGGCATCCTGATCGCACCCGTCGTGTTCCTGGAGCCGAACATGATGTTAGGCGTGCTGCTCTATGGCTTCGCCGCGGCCGTGCTTGGCGGCTTGACCTCACCGCTCGGTGCTGTCGTCGGCGGGTTCCTGGTCGGCATCTTTGAAAATCTCGCCGGGACCTACATTCCCGGCGTCGGTAACGAGCTGAAACTGCCGATCGCGCTTGCGCTGATCATCACCGTATTGGTCTTCAAACCGGCTGGGCTGTTGGGCCGGCCCATCGTGAAGCGAGTTTGATCATGAGCGCTGCTGAAGAAGTCGTCGCAGAAGCCCCGGCCGTCGAGGCCGTTCCAAAGCGAGCCATGACGCTCGGCCTGGGGACCTCGCTCGTGGTACTCGCTGCGCTCGTGCTCGCGCCGCTGTTCGTCAAGAATTTCATCGTCTTTCAGTTGACCCAGTTGCTGTATTTAGGGCTCGCTGTGCTGGCGTTGAACATCCTGACCGGCGGAAGCGGCCAGTTCTCGCTCGGTCAAAGCGCGTTTTACGCCATCGGCGCCTACACCTCGGCGATCCTGATGGAATACGCCGGCATGAACTATGCGCTGACGCTGCCCATCGCGGCGCTGATATGCTTCGCCTTCGGCTTCCTGTTCGGGCAGCCGGCGCTGCGGCTTTCCGGCGTCTATCTCGCACTGGCGACGTTTGCGCTCGCCACCGCCATGCCGCAGTTGCTCAAGCTTGGATTTTTCGAGCATTGGACCGGTGGCGTGCAGGGACTGGTCGTGACCAAACCCGATGCGCCGTTCGGACTGCCGATAGGACAGGACAAGTGGCTATATTACTTCACGCTGGTGATCACGATCGGGATCTACGTCGCCTCGGTCAACCTGCTGCGGTCGCGCTCGGGTCGCGCCTTCATGGCGATCCGCGACAACGAGATCGCGGCTTCCGCCATGGGCATCAACGTCGCGCTGTATAAGACGCTGGCGTTCGGCGTCTCCGCCGCCATCACCGGCGTGGCCGGCGGCCTCGGGGCCATCGCCGTGCAGTTCGTGGCGCCGGATAGCTTCACCATCGTGCTCGCGATCCAGCTATTCCTCGGCATGGTCGTCGGCGGCGTCGGCTGGCTGCCGGGATCGATCGTCGGCTCCGCCTTTATCATCTTCGTGCCGAATATAGCGGAGAGCATCTCCAAGGGCCTCTCCGGCGCGGTGTTCGGCGTGCTCTTGTTTATTGTCATCTTCCTCGTGCCGCATGGCGCAAGGCAGGTCGCAATTGTCGCGCAGCAGATGCTCGGTAAATTGAAGAACTAACTTCACGCCACGGGATCTGTTCGGCGACATCATCAGCGGCGAACTCGGCCATTAACCAATATTCCGCCGGGCGGTAGTTTCCCGGAGCGTCCGACTAAATATCGCCCTCCGCGACGCCGTCGCGGGGGGCTTTTTGTTGCTGGACGCAGCCGAAAGGTATTCAATGAAGTCCAAGAGCCGCCAAGCGCTCCAATCAAAAACAATGACACAGTCACCGATCCCAGGGAGATCAAAAAATGTCCGCCATCAACTTGCGACTGGGAGCCTTTGCGGCCGCCCTCGCATTGCTTGCCGCGACCAGCAGCGGCGCATTTGCACAAAAGAAATACGACACCGGCGCCACCGACACCGAAATCAAAATCGGCAACATCATGCCCTACAGCGGACCAGCTTCCGCTTACGGCGTGATCGGAAAAACCGAAGAGGCCTATTTCAGGAAGATCAACGCCGAGGGCGGCATCAACGGCCGCAAGGTCAACTTCATCAGCTATGACGACGCCTACTCTCCGCCGAAGACGGTGGAGCAGGCGCGCAAGCTGGTCGAGAGCGACGAAGTGCTGCTCGTGTTCAATCCACTGGGCACGCCGCCGAACACGGCGATCCAGAAATACCTGAACACCAAGAAGGTACCGCAACTGTTCGTGGCCACCGGCGCCACCAAGTGGAATGATCCGAAGGAATTTCCGTGGACGATGGGCTGGCAGCCCAATTACCAGAGCGAGGGGCGCGTCTACGCGCAACACGTCCTCAAGGAGAAGCCGGACGGCAAGATCGCCGTTCTCTACCAGAACGACGACTACGGCAAAGACTACTTGAAAGGCTTCAAGGACGGCCTCGGCGCCAAGGCCACATCAATGATCATCATCGAGGAGAGCTACGAGGTAACGCAGCCGACCATCGACTCCAACATCGTCAAGCTGAAGTCGCTGAATGCCGACGTATTCTTCAACGTCACCACGCCGAAGTTCGCCGCCCAGGCGATCAAGAAGATGAACGAAATCGGCTGGAAGCCGCTGCACATCCTCAATAGCGTCTCCGCCTCGATCGGCAGCGTCATGAAGCCGGCCGGCTTTGAGAATTCGCAGGGCATCATCTCCTCGCAGTACCTCAAGGATCCGGCAGATGCGGAGTGGAAGAACGATGCGGGCATGAAGGCCTGGATTGAATTCCTGGACAAGTATTACCCTGAGGCTAATCGTGTGGACGCATTCGTGATGTATGGTTACACGGTGGCACAAACCCTGGAGCATGTGTTGAGGTCCAGCGGCGACAATCTCACACGCGAGAACGTCATGAAGCAGGCCGCGAGCATCAAGAACCTCGAGCTCGGAGGCCTGCTGCCGGGCATCAAGGTCAACACGTCGGCGACCGACTTTGCTCCAATCTCGCAAGTGCAACTGATAAGGTTCAAGGGCGACACTTGGGAACGCTTTGGCGAGATTCTCTCGGGCGACGTCGGCGGCTGAGCGCCGCTGCGAGCTCTGCTGACGATGCAGCCCCTGCGGCGTTTGCCGCAGGGGCTTTTTGTTTGTGAGGCTTCCGGCAAGATGCTAATCACGACGCTGTCAAAAGAGCCTCGTTAAGCGGCACGGCTGTTACATTAAGAAATGAAAAGGGAGAGACAGAAATGTCCACAATGAAAAAACTTGCGGTTGCTTCGACCGCGTTTGGATTGCTCGCTGCATCATCGAGCGGCGTTCTCGCGCAGAAGAAATATGATCCCGGCGCGAGCGACACCGAGATCAAGATCGGCAATATCATGCCCTACAGCGGACCGGCTTCCGCCTATGGCGTGATTGCCAAGACCGAGGAAGCCTATTTCAGGAAGATCAACGCGGAAGGCGGCATCAACGGGCGCAAGATCAACTTCATCAGTTATGACGACGCCTACTCTCCGCCGAAAACGGTGGAGCAGGCGCGCAAGCTGGTCGAAAGCGATGAAGTGCTGCTGGTCTTCAATCCGCTGGGCACCCCACCGAACACGGCGATCCAGAAGTACCTGAACAGCAAGAAGGTGCCGCAACTATTCGTCGCCACCGGGGCCACCAAATGGAACGATCCGAAGAGTTTCCCATGGACGATGGGCTGGCAGCCGAACTACCAGAGCGAAACGCAGATTTATGCCAAGTACATCCTGAAGAACAAGCCGGACGCCAAGATCGGGATTCTCTACCAAAACGACGATTACGGTAAGGACTATCTGAAGGGCTTCAAGGACGGGCTCGGCGCCAAGGGCGCATCGATGATCGTGCTGGAGGAAAGCTACGAAGTTTCCGCACCGACGATCGACTCCCACATCGTGAAGCTGAAGGCGAGTGGCGCCGACGTGTTCATCAACATCACCACGCCGAAATTCGCGGCGCAGGCGATCAAGAAGAATGCCGAGATCGGCTGGAAGCCGCTGCACTTTCTCAACAACGTCTCGGCCTCGATCGGCAGCGTGATGAAACCGGCCGGCTTCGAGAACGCGCAGGATATCATCTCGTCCAATTACCTTAAGGATACTTCCGATCCGGAGTGGAAGAACGACCCCGGCATGAAAGCTTTCGACGAATTTCTCGCCAAATACTACCCCGAGGCCAACAGGATCGATAGCTTTGTGATGTACGGCTACACGGTCGCGCAGGGCCTCGTACATGTGCTCAAAGCCAGCGGCGACAATCTCACCCGCGAGAACGTCATGAAGCAGGCAGCCAGCATCAAGAACCTCGAGATCGGCAGCTTGCTGCCGGGTATTCGGGTCAACACCAGCGCTACCGACTTTGCCCCCATTTCGGCGGTCCAGCTTCAGAAGTTCAAAGGTGAGACCTGGGAGCGCTTCGGCGAAGTGATTGATGCCGAGGTCGGCGGCTAATCGCAAAATGCTATCGACCGATTGTTAGCCAGCAACGCCCCCGCGGCCCGTCCGCGGGGGTTTTCTTTTGTAGCGATTGGAGGGATAACCAGACCTCCCGCCCCGTAACAGCCCCGTGCAGACCATGACCGACCGACGTTCCCTCTTGCGTGCGATCTTTGATGCGGCCGTTGCGGCCGCGCATCCCGACGTCGTGCTCTCGGCGCATCTGCGTCCCGCGCCCAAGGGCAAGGTGATCTGCCTCGCCGCAGGCAAGGGCGCTGCAGCGATGGCGGCCGCGGCCGAACGGCACTACCTCGATACGCTCGGCCTCGATCCGTCGCGGCTGACCGGCCTTGCCACCACGCGCCACGGCCACGGCGTGCCAACGCGGCGCATCAGGGTTGTCGAAGCCGGCCATCCGGTGCCCGACGAAGCCGGGCTGAAGGCCGCCGACGAGACGCTGCGTCTCGCCGCGGAGGCGACTGCGGACGACCTTTTGCTGGTGCTGTTGTCCGGTGGCGGCTCGGCAAACTGGATCGCACCCGCAGATGGCGTTTCGTTCGCACAGAAGCAGCAGGTAAACCGCGCGCTGCTGCGGTCGGGCGCTCCGATCGGCGAGATGAACGTCGTGCGCAAGCATCTGTCGCGGATCAAGGGCGGCCGGCTGGCCCGCGCCGGGCAGCGCGCCGCCGAGATCGTGACGCTTGCGATCTCCGACGTACCGCACGACGATCCGTCCGCGATTGCATCGGGACCGACGGTACCCGATTCTTCCACGCTGGCCGACGCCCGCGCCCTGGTCGCAAAGTATAATCTCACAGTCGACGATGCCGTCAGGCGCGCGCTCGACGATCCCAGGAACGAGAGCTGCAAGCCCGGCGATCCCGCCTTTGCCCGCGCGCAATTCGAGATGATCGCAAAACCGAAGGCTTCTCTCGACGCGGCGATCAAGGTCGCGAAGGACGCAGGGTATGAGGTTGTCGGCCTCGGCGCGGATCTCGAAGGCGAGGCGCGCGAGGTGGCAGCCGATCATGCGCGACTGGCGCTGAAAGCACAGAGCGAGGGCAAACGAACCGCGATCCTGTCGGGCGGCGAGCTCACGGTGACCGTGCGTGGCAATGGCCGCGGCGGTCCCAACCAGGAATATGCGCTGGCGCTGGCGGATCTTCTGAAGGATACGTCCGGCATTGTGGCACTGGCCGCAGACACCGACGGCGCCGACGGCGGCGCCGGTAGCGCGACCGACCCGGCCGGCGCCTTGATCGATCAGGCGACGTTCGCGAAGATGAAGTCGCTCGGCCTCGATCCTGCGGCCTATCTTGCCAACAATGATGCGACCGCGTTCTTTTCGGCCACCGACGATCTCCTGCTGATCGGCCCGACCCTCACCAACGTCAATGACGTCAGGGTGATCTTGGTGGACCCAGCGTAGATCTCCGGGCAGTCCCGGAACCTCGCACGTACCTTAGCGGCATTAACGCTTTGTTGAGCAGTTTGCGAAGAACCCGCGCGCGGTTTGCCTATCTCGAAGGTGCGATTCACCAGCCTGGCATCTAATGGCCGTTCTCCTGGAGGAGGAGAGCCGCCAGTGGCGGCTGGGGAACGCTCGATGACGGATCACATCCCGACAACCGCGCCGCGGTCAGCGCATTTGAGTGCGCGCCTCGAGGACGCGATCGACCATATGTCGCTCGGAATCGTCGTATTCGACGAGAAGCGCGAGGTCGTTTTCTGCAACCGCCGCTACAGGGAGATGTACGGGCTCTCGCCTGAACAGGTGAAGCCGGGAACACCGACCCAGGAACTGATCCGGCACCGGCTGAAACTCGGGCTGAAGGTGCAGGTCGCGGTCGATGATTATATCCGTGAGCGCGTCGGTCGCGACATCGCACTCGACACCACGGTGCAGGAGTTCACCGACGGCAGGATCGTCGCCTACACCGTCTACCCGATGCCGGACGGCGGCGGGATGGCGACCCACGAGGACATCACCGAGCGCGAAGCGCTCAATGCCCGGCTGAAGAAACAATACGAGCTCGGCAAGGAGCAGGAAGAAGCCCTGCGCGTCAGGAACTTCCAGTTCGACACCGCAATCAACAACATGTCGCAGGGGCTTTGCTTCTTCGATTCCGACCATCGCCTGATCGTCTGCAACGATCGCTTCGTGGAGATGTACGACATTGCGCCCGAGCGCGTCAGCCCCGGCATGTCGCTGGTCGAGATCGTCGACCTGCGCTTCGAAGCCGGCAGCTTCCCCGCCATGACGCGCGACGAATATCTGCAATGGCGCACCAACGTGGCTGTTTCCAATGAAGCGAAAGACAGCATCGTCGAACTGAAGAACGGGCGTACCTTCAAGATCCGCCACCGCCCGATGCCCGGCGGCGGCTGGGTCGCGACGCATGAGGACATCACCGAGCAGCGCCAGTCCGAGGTCAAGATCGAATACATGGCGCATCACGATGCGCTGACCGATCTTGCCAATCGGGTGTTGTTGAACGATCGGCTCGAACATGCGCTGGGCAGGGTTTCGGACGGGGAAATGGTGGCCGTCCATCACCTCGATCTCGATCAGTTCAAGGCCGTGAACGATACGTTCGGCCACCCCTGCGGCGACAAATTGCTCAGGAGCGTCGCCGAACGGTTGCGCCGGCTCGTTGGCGATTCCGACACGATCGCGCGGATGGGCGGCGATGAGTTCGTCATCGTGCAGGCCACGATCTCGGACCCCGCCGATGCCACTTCGCTGGCGCAGGGCGTCATCGATGCGTTGAGCGAGCCCTATGAAATCGACGGCCAGCAGGCCGTGATCGGCGTCAGCATCGGCATTTCGGTCGGTCCCGGCGACGGATCGAACCCCGACAAATTGCTGCGCAATGCCGATCTCGCACTCTACCGCGCCAAGAGCGACGGCCGCAGCACGTTCCGCTTCTTCGAGCCTGCGATGGACCTGCAGATGCAGACCCGCCGCATCCTGGAGCAGGATCTGCGCAAGGCGCTGCCGGCGGGCGAGTTCGAGTTGCATTACCAGCCGGTCGTCAACTTGGCGAGCAAGGAAATCAGCGGCTTCGAGGCGCTGATACGCTGGAATCATCCAACCAAGGGAATGATCTCGCCGGCGGCCTTCATCCCGCTGGCCGAAGAGATCGGCTTCATCGTGCCGATGGGCGAGTGGGTCATCAGGCAGGCTTGTGCCACCGCCGCGCTATGGCCCGACAACCTTCACGTCGCCGTCAATATTTCAGCGATCCAGTTTCGCAGTCCCGGCCTGATGCAGGTGATCGTCGGCGCGCTCGCCGCCTCCGGTCTCGCGCCGACGCGGCTGGAGATCGAAATCACCGAGAGCGTGTTGCTCCACAACAAGGAAGCGACGCTCGCGCTGCTGCATCAGTTGCGCGCGCTCGGAATCCGGATCGCCATGGACGATTTCGGCACCGGATATTCGTCGCTGACTTATTTGCAAAGCTTTCCGTTCGACAAGATCAAGATCGATCGCTCGTTCGTCAAGAACATCACCGAGAATTCGAGTTCGCTCAACATCGTGCGCGCGGTTGCCGCGCTCGCCAATGGAATGGGCATGACGGCGACCGCCGAGGGTGTCGAAACCGCGGAGCAACTCCACAGCATCGCATCCGAGGGATGCACGGAAATGCAAGGCTTCCTGTTCAGCAAGCCGCTTCCCGCCGCCGAGATCGAGCGGCAGTTTCTGTCGGGGCGGGGGCCGCGAGGGGCTCAAGGCCGCATCGTCGCGGCGTGATTGCACGGTTCGTCATTCCGGAGCGCGCGAAGCGCGAATCCGAAATGACGGTGTTAGTCCCTCAAAACTCCGCCGCGATCTTCGACAGCATTTCGAGCAGCGCGACGCGGTTGGCGGGACCCAGCAACTCGTTGAGACGCGCCTCGTGCTTGCTGGCAACGAGCTTTTTGGCGCGCGCCAGCACCGCCCTTCCCTTGTCCGTCAGAACCAGGATGTGCGAGCGACGGTCGTTGGTCGAGCGCATCCGGGCGCAGAGGCCGCGGCTCTCCAGCGCATCCAGCATCGAGACGAAATTCGGCCTGAGGATGCCGAGCGTGTTGGCGATTTCGGTCTGGTTGCGCCCGGGATTGCGATCGAGCAACAATAGCACCGAGAATTGCGCCGGCGTCAGTTGCAGCGGCGCGACGCAGCGCAGGAAATCCTCGAATACCTTGAGCTGCGCGCGCTTGAGCGAATAGCCGAGCAGGTCGGCCAGTTCGCCCAGTTGCAGCCCGGCATTCTCCGCGGCGCCATCGGCGATTTCCTTGCCGTTGCCGCGCGACGACTTGACGACATCGGTCGCTGCCTTGGAAACTGTCATGGCGTGAGGCTCGCCCCCGAAAAAGGCTCGGCCGGTGACCGGGCCTTGATGTTATATTTGATAATTGTTATTGGATATATCAAATATCGGCACCTTTCAACTGCCGAGATGTGGGACGGCCGGCGGACCGTGCGAGGTCAGGACCGGCGACGCTTTTAGGGGGAGCGCCAGTCTTGAATACGACGATCATGCTGTTCCTGCTGCAGGACGGCATCACCAATGGCGCGATCTATGCGCTGCTCGGGCTTGCGCTGGTGCTGGTGTTTGCCGTCACCCGCGTCATCCTGATTCCGCAGGGCGAATTCGTGACCTTCGGCGCGCTGAGCTACGCCATGCTGGCAACCGGTCAGGTGCCGGGCACCGCAAAGCTGGCGATGGCCATGGGCGTGGTCGCCTTCGGCCTCGACCTGTTTGAGGCGCGGCGATCGCTACGGCCCAAGCGGGTCGCGCGCGCCTTTGCCCTCAATATCGCTCTCCCCGCCGCGATCCTGGCCCTGACCTACGGCCTTGCCGGTCCCAAGACCCCGATTGCGGTCAACATCGCGCTGTCGCTTTTGATCGTCGCGGCGATCGGGCTGTTCCTCTACCGCATCGCGTTTCAACCGATCGCCCATACCTCGGTGCTGGTGCTGCTCATCGCCTCCGTCGGCTGTCATCTGGCGCTGCAAGGCCTGGGCCTCGTGTTCTTCGGTGCCGAGGGCCTGCGCGGGCCGGCGCTGTCGAATGCCGCGCTGACGATCGGCCCACTGCGCTTCACCGGCCAGAGCCTTGCGGTGTACGGTCTAACCGTCGCCTTCATCGCCGCGCTCTGGCTGTTCTTCGGCTTCACGCTGATGGGCAAGGCGTTGCGCGCTACCGCCGTCAACCGCCTCGGCGCCCGCCTCGTCGGCATCCGCACCACGCTATCGGGGCAGATTGCTTTCCTGCTGGCATCCCTGATCGGCGCGATTTCCGGGATCCTGATCGTGCCAATCACCACGCTCTATTACGACACCGGCTTCCTGATCGGCCTGAAAGGTTTTATTGCCGCGATCATCGGCGGGCTCGTCAGCTATCCGCTTACGGCCGTCGCAGCCTTGCTGGTCGGCAGCGTCGAGGCATTCTCATCGTTCTACGCCAGCAATTTCAAGGAGGTCATCGTCTTTACGCTGATCCTTCCCGTGCTGGTGCTGCGTTCGCTTGCAGCGCCCGCGGTCGAGGAAGAGAAGGATTGACGACGATGAACCAGCGCACCCCTCTCATCATCTTCGCGCTCGTGATGGCAACGATCCCGTTTATTCCGGGCATCCCGCCATTCTGGATCGTGCTGCTCAACAATATCGGCCTCGCCGCACTGGTGGCGATGGGCCTCGTGCTCTTGACCGGCGTCGGCGGCCTCACCTCGTTCGGCCAAGCCGCCTTCTGCGGTTTCGGCGCCTACACCACGGCGGTATTGACCACGGCCTATGGTGTCTCGCCATGGCTGACGCTGCCTCTCTCGCTGGTGGTCAGCGGCATCGCCGCGGTCCTGCTCGGCATCGTCACGGTACGGCTGTCCGGCCATTATCTGCCGCTCGGCACCATCGCCTGGGGCATCGGCCTATTTTACCTGTTCAGCAAGCTGGAATTCCTCGGCCGCAATGACGGCATCTCCGGCATCCCGCCGCTCTCGATCGGCAATTTCCGGATGCTCGATCCCGGCACGATCTATTTCGCGATCTGGATCGCGGTGCTGGTCTCGGCGCTCCTCACCATCAACCTCCTGGACTCCCGCACCGGCCGCGCGATCCGCGCGCTGCGGCGCGGGCATATCGCCGGCGAAGCGTTCGGCGTGCAGACGCCGCGCGCCAAGCTTCTGGTATTCATCTATGCGGCGGTGCTCGCGGGCTTGTCCGGCTGGCTCTATGCGCATTTCCAGCGCGCCGCCAATCCGACGCCGTTCGGCGCGCAGGCCGGCATCGAATATCTGTTCATCGCCGTGGTCGGCGGCGCCGGCTATGTCTGGGGCGCGGTGCTCGGCGCCGGCATCGTCGTGATCCTCAAGGAGATCCTGCAAAGCTATCTGCCCTATATCTTCGGCGGCCAGAGCCAGCTCGAGACCATCGTGTTCGGCATCCTGCTGGTCGTTCTGCTGCAGCTCGCGCCGACCGGCGTCTGGCCCTGGCTGATGTCGCGACTGCCGATCCAACCGGGCCGCAGGATGCCCGATGCGTCGCTTCCGCTTGCCACGCCCGTGCGCGCACAGGCTTCGTCCGCCGTCCTGCTGCAGATCGAGAAGGCGCGCAAGCAGTTCGGCGGCGTGATTGCCGTCAACGACGTCTCCTTCGACGTCCAGGCCCGCGAGATCGTCGCCCTGATCGGCCCCAACGGCGCCGGCAAGAGCACGACCTTCAACTTGATCACGGGCGTGCTGACGACCACCGGCGGCACCATCTCGGTGCTCGGCAACAAGGTCGACAACGCTCCGCCGCAGGAGGTTGTAAAACTCGGCGTCGCGCGCACCTTCCAGCATGTCAAGCTGGTCCCTGACATGACCGTGCTGGAGAACGTCGCGATCGGTGCGCATTTGCGGGGGTCTGCGGGAGCGATCTCCAGCATGCTCCGGCTCGACCGGGCCGACGAGGCGAAATTGCTGGCGGAAGCCGCCCGCCAGATCGAGCGCGTCGGCTTGGGCGACCAGATCGACCAGTTGGCGGGAAGCCTGTCGCTCGGCCAGCAGCGCATTGTCGAGATTGCACGCGCGCTGTGCGTCGATCCATTGCTGCTGCTGCTCGACGAGCCGGCCGCGGGACTGCGCCATATGGAAAAGCAGCGGCTCGCTGCCCTGCTCCGTCACCTGCGCGACGGCGGCATGTCAGTGCTGCTGGTCGAGCACGACATGGGTTTTGTGATGGATCTCGCCGACCGCGTCGTGGTGCTGGATTTCGGCACCAAGATCGCCGAGGGCACGCCGGATGCGATCAAGACCAATCCCGATGTGATCAAGGCCTATCTCGGAGCTACCGCATGAGTGCGCTGTTATCGGTCTCCGACGCCCACGTTTCCTACGGCAAGGTCGAAGCCGTGCGCTCGGTTTCGCTCGACGTCGCCGACGATGAGATCGTCACCATCATCGGCGCCAACGGCGCCGGCAAGACCACGCTGCTGAATGCCATCATGGGCGTGCTGCCGCTCAAGGGCGCCACCGCCTTCGCCGGCACCGACATGACCCCGCTCGACATCGAGGATCGCGTCGCGGCGGGCCTCTGTCTCGTGCCGGAGCACCGCGAATTGTTCGGCACCATGAACGTCGAGGACAATCTGCAGCTCGGTGCCTTCCGGATTCCGAAGGCAACCGCGGCAAGGTCGTTCGAGCGGGTCTACACGCTGTTTCCGCGGCTCAAGGAGCGGCGCAAGCAATTGGCCGGCACGCTCTCCGGCGGCGAGCAGCAGATGCTGGCGATGGGTCGCGCCCTGATGGGCGCGCCAAAACTGTTGATGCTCGACGAACCGAGCCTTGGTCTCGCGCCGATCATCGTGGCCGACATCTTCCGCACCATCGGTGAGTTGCGGGCGGCCGGGGTCTCGGTGCTGCTGGTCGAACAGAATGCGCAAGCGGCGCTTAAAATCGCCGACCGCGCCTACGTCATGGAACTCGGCGAATTCATCCTGTCCGGATCGGCCAAGGATATCGCCAGCAACCAGCGCGTAGCGGCGAGCTATCTCGGCTTCCAGCACGAGGGCGTAAGCGGGATTTAGGGACTAGATGGGCGCGCTTCCGCGCAGCCCATCTAGCCTGTCAGACCTCATCTATGAGGGTCACGATCTCACTTCGCCGGGACGTACTTGCCGTCCTTCACGGTCAGGATGATGCGCGAGCGGTCGTCGAGGCCGTAGCGATCCTTTTCGGTGAAGTTGTAGACGCCCTGGCTTGCCGCGATTTCCTTCTCCGAGATCAGCGCCAGACGGATCGCCTCGCGGAATTCCGGCGTGCCCGGCTTGGCCTTCTTCAGCGCCACCGGTATCACGCGCTTGAGCACCTCAAAGGCGTCGTAGGAATGGCCGGCGAACTGGCTGCGGCTGTTGGCACCATACTTGGCTTCGTAGGCGGTGTTGAGCGCGAGACCCGGCTTCTTGGTCAGCGCGCTGTCGGGCTGGGACTCCGGCGACATCACCGGACCGGAAGCCATGATCACGCCTTCCGCCGCGGGGCCCGCGATGCGGATGAAGTCCATGCTGGCGGCGCCGTGGGTCTGGTAGATCAGGCCCTTGTAGCCGCGCTCGCGCAGCGTGGTCTGCGGCAACGCCGCTGCGGTGCCGGAAGCGCCGATGAGAACGGCGTCGGGATTGGCGGCGACCAGCTTCAGCACCTGGCCGGCGACCGACGTATCCGGACGGGCAAAGCGCTCTTCGGTCGCCATGGTCAGGCCCATGGGCACGGCCTGGGTCTTGAAGTCGTTGACCCAGAGATCACCGTAGGAATCGGAGTAGCCGATGTAGCCCACGGTCTTGATGCCGTGCGCCTTCATGTGCTCGTACAGCACCTTGCCCATGATCGGGATCGGCTGCGGCATCGCGACCGACCACTTCATGCGCGCCTCGTTGATCGGGAGCGGCGCCAGGCCGAAATGCGGAATCCCCGCCTCGTTCGCAACCGTGGAAACCGCAACCGTTGGAGGTGTCGTCGAGGAGCCCATGATGATGTCGGCCTTCGACTCGGTGACGAAGCGCCGTGCATTGGTGGTAGCTGTGGTCGGATCGCCGCCGTCATCGAGCACGATGATCTTGATCGGCACGCCGCCGATTTCCTTCGGCACGAAATCGAGCGAGTTGCGTTCGGGAATGCCCAGCGCCGCCGCGGGCCCGGTCGTGGTGACGGTGATGCCGATCGTGATTTCATTGGTCTGTGCAATGACCGGCGCCCCCGGCAGGGCGAGGGCCGTGATGACGGCCGCCGCGGACAGAAAAGCCTTCTTCATTCATTCCTCCCTTGGATTATTATCTGCAGTCTTAAGCAAAACCGGGCCCTTAATTCAGCCCCTTCTTTAGGTCATGCCGGATAGTAAGTCAGCCCCGCATGAAACGCTCGATGATCTCCGGCGGCATCGGCGCCGATTTCAGCTTCGCGGGATCGTCCGGGTGCTTGCCGACCAGCACGCGGGTTTCGAACGCCTCGATCGCCAATGCCTCGCCCTTGAACACGTTGTGGACCACTTCGAAGCTGGAGCGCTTGAAGCTCTCGATCCGGCTTTCGATCCGGATCCAGTCGCCATGGGTGGACGGGATATGAAATTTGGCCCTCGTGTCGACCATGGGAATGCCGACGAGGCCGTATTTGTGGATGAGATCCTGTTTCGAAAAGCCGGCGGCTTCGAACATGATCGAGGTGGAATCGTCGAACATCGCGAAATAACGCGGATAGTAAACGATGTTGGCGGGGTCGCAATCGCCCCACTGGATCTGCACGTCGCGCCGGTTGACGAACATGGGATGAAATACCCTAGCGCGGCGCCATGCGAAGCGCGGCATCGAGCCGCACTACTTCGCCGTTCAGATAAGGGTTGTCGATCATGTGCAGCGCGAGCGAGGCAAACTCGTCGGCCTGGCCGAGGCGGCGCGGGAACGGGATCGAGGCGGCAAGCGAATCCTGCGCTTCCTGCGGCAGGTTGGCGAGCAGCGGCGTGAGGAACAGGCCCGGCGCGATGGTCAGCACGCGAATCCCGAACTGCGCCAGTTCGCGCGCGATCGGCAGCGTCATGGCGACGATGCCGCCCTTGGAAGCCGAATAAGCCGACTGACCGATCTGGCCGTCATAGGCCGCGACCGAGGCGGTCGAGATCACCACGCCGCGCTCGCCGGTCGCAAGCGGCTCGAGCTTCGACATCGGAGCGGTCGCCAACCGCAGCATGTTGAACGAGCCGATCAGGTTGACCTTGATCACCTTGTCGAAATCGCCGAGCGCCATCGGGCCGTCCTTGCCGATCACGCGCTTGGCGACGCCGATGCCGGCGCAGTTCACCAGCACGCGCGCCGGACCATGGGCAGCCGCCGCCTTCGTGATCGCGGCTTCCGCGGAGGCGGCATCGGAAACGTCGCAGATCACGGCGACGCCGCCGATCTCGGCCGCGACGGCCTCTGCCAGGCTGGCGTTGAGATCGCAGACTGCGACCTTGGCGCCCTGCGCCGCGAGGCGGCGCGCGGTCGCCGCGCCCAATCCCGATGCGCCGCCGGTGACGATGGCGGCCTGGTCCTTCAACTGCATGGTGCTCTCCCTGACAAGCTTTGCACGAATTCGGTTACAGCGTGATCACCTGCGCTGGTGGCGCGGGCGAATAGATCTCCTCGATCAACGCACTGCGGTTCTCCAGAACCGCGCGCTGGTTGATCGAACCCTTGTCGGTGACCTCGCCGCGATCGATCGACAGCGGCGTATCGAGCAGCACCGCGCGCGTGATCCTGGTCGATGAACCCGTTGCGCCCGCGACGAGCTTCTCAAAGCGTTCGCGGAAGGCCGCGACGATCAGCGTATCGGACGCCGCAGCAGCGAGGTCGTCTTGCGGAAGCGTCGGATTGATCAGGCGGCACCCGTCGAGGTCGAGCACCACCAGCGCCGATATTTCGTCGCGGTTAATGCCGGCAATGACGACGTCTCGCACCAGCGGCGCGCAGCCCGCGACGAAGCGCGCCCGTAACGGGCCGACGCTGACCCAAGTGCCGCTGGCAAGCTTGAAGTCCTCACCGATGCGGCCGTCGAAATCGAAGCCGGCGTCGAAATCATCTGCAACGGCCGGCTTGAGCGCATCGCCCATCTTGTAGAAGCCTTCCTCATCGAAAGACTTCGCCGTCATATCGGGCTGACGCCAATAGCCGGGCATCACGTTCGGCCCCTTGACGCGAACCTCCAGCTTGCCATTATTGGGCACGAGTTTCGCATCATTGCCCAAAACCGGCAGCCCAACATGGCCGGAGCGGCTGGTCACCGGATTGACCGACATGAAGAACGGCGCAGTCTCGGTGGCACCAAGCCCGGTCAGCATCGGCACGCGATAGCCGGTTTCCTGGACCGACAATTCGTCGAGGCTGTTCCAGACGAAGGCCGACAGCGCCGCGCCCGAAAAGAACATCGCATGCAGCCGCGCAAAGAACTTTTTGCGCAAGGCCGCATCGTCGCGCAGATAGGGCAACAGCGATTCATAGCCCTTGGGCACGTTGAAATAGACCGTCGGCGAAATCTCCCGGAGATTGCGCACGGTCTCCTCGATGCCGCCGGGCATCGGCTTGCCCTCGTCGAGATACATCGAGCCGCCATTATAGAGCGTCAGCCCGATATTGTGATTGCCGCCGAAGGTGTGATTCCACGGCAGCCAATCGACGATGACCGGCGGCTCGTCCTTCAGGAACGCCAGCGTCTCGCGCAGCATCACCTGATTGGCGCAGATCATGCGTTGCGTGTTGATCACGGCCTTCGGGTTGCCGGTCGAGCCCGACGTCAGCAGGAACTTTGCGATCGTGTCCGGGCCGATCGCCTCGTGCGCCGCGTCGAGCCGCGGATGCAGTGGCGTCGCCATCAGATCTGCAAGCGTCGTGACATCGCGGCCGGGCACCGCACCGCGCGAGGCGGCGATCTCGGTCCCGAACAACACATTGGCGGCGAGCGCATCGGCGAATTTCGTCGCGTCGTCGACGAACACGAGGCCGGGAGTCAACAGCTTCATCAGATAGCTGAGCTTGCCGTAGTCGCGCGATACCAGCGAATAGGCCGGCGATACCGGACAGAAGGGAATGCCGGCATAGAGCGCGCCGAACGCTATGAGCGCATGATCGACCGAGTTGCCGGACAGGATGACGACTGGCCTTTCTGCCGAAAGGCCGCGCGCCAGCAGCGCAGACGCGATATGCCGCGACGACGTCAACAGCTCCGCATAGGTGATCTGCCGCCAGCCGCGTGCCGCGTTGCGCTCCGCCATGAAGACCCGATCAGGCGCCGCTGCGGCCCAATGATGCAGCCGATCGGTGATGCGCACCGGATAGTCGCGCAACTGCGCTTTCGGGCGCAGATAGATGGTGCCGTCGTCGCGGCGCTCGACATGCACCGCGGGCGTGCCGAACGAGATCGGGCGCAGCGGATGACCGGCGCGCGCGGCTGAATCGGTCGAGGCGGACATGCTGGGCTTGGCGCTCATGTCAGGTCGGCTTCACCTTTGCGGTCTTGTGGTCGAGAAACGCACGAATGCGGCGCTTGGCCTCTTTGTCGCTTTGCGCCACGGTTGCCATCAGGGATTCCATCAGCAGACCAGTTTGCGGGTTGGCCTCCGCGATCATCGGCAGCGCCTGCAGCACCGCAAAATTGGTCAGCGGCGCGTTCGCCGCCACGCGTTCCGCCAGTTCCAGCGCCTTCGGCAGTGCGCCGCCGGCCTCGGTGAGGTATTGCGAGAAGCCGTAGGCCGAGCCTTCGGTCGCCGAATAGACCCGCCCCGTGAGCATCATGTCGATCATCCGCGCCACCCCGATCAGCCGCGGCAGCCGCACCGATCCGCCGCCGCCGACGAAGATGCCGCGCTGGCCCTCGGGCAGCGCGAAATAGGCCGATGGTTCGGCGACGCGGATATGCGCGGCGCAGGCCAGCTCCAGCCCGCCGCCGATCACCGCGCCCCTCAGCGCCGCGATTACGGGGACCCGGCTATACTGGATGCGATCGAACACCCGGTGCCACATCTGCGAATGGCGCAGGCCCTCAGTGGCGTCGTGCTCGGTCAGTTCGGACAGGTCAAGGCCGGAAGAAAAATGGTCGCCGACGCCATGGATGACCACCGCGCCTGTGCCATCGGGGAGATTGGAGAAGCAATCCTGGATCGCGAGGACGATGCCGTCGTTCAGTGCATTGCGCTTGGCCGGACGGTTGAGGCCCACGGTCAGCACCGCGCCCTTCTGCTCGATCTTGAGCAGGTCGGATTGACCCGCGGTGGCGGTGGAAGCGTTTCCCATGGGGTTATATTGTTTCCTCTCGAGAATAGTTATGTTTTATAACGATTTTGGCACGAGTCAATATGGCGTTTGCTTACCCTCCCCTGGAGGGGGAGGGTAAGAAACCCCGCTCACAGCACCTGATGCACGTCGATGACGACGCGGTCGGCGTGGCGGGCGGCGGAGGCAATGAAGAGGTTTTGCATTAGCCAGCGATATTTCTCTGCACCCGTCTCGAATTTCGGCACGGTGCGGAAATAGATCAGCTTTGGATCGACCGGCTCGCCGCGCTTGAGCTTCTGCAGGAGTTCGACCGGACCGAAGCGCAGGCCCTTGTTCTCGACATAGACCACCGCACCGTCGTCGGTCTCGAAGGCGTATTTGGCTTCCAGCTCGATCAATTCGTTCGGGCGGATGATCTGGAAGTCCGCCCCGAAGGAAAGCACCTTGCCGTTGATCCTCTCCCCCTTCACCTCGCCGCCGATGATCGGAATGATCCGGCGCACGCCGGTGCCGATCTCGCCGACCGAGGTCACCTCGCCGATCCGGGCCGTGATGGTGAAGACGTATCTGGTCTCAAGCTGCGGGCTCATCGGCGCCACCCATGCTCTATCCGGCCATGCGCTGCGGCAGCCACAGTGCCAGTAGTGGAAATGCGATCAGAATCACCAGCCGGATCAAGTCCGTCACCACGAAAGGCATCACGCCACGGAAGATCGTGGAGAACGACACGTCCTTGACGACGCTCTTGATGACAAAGACATTCATGCCGATCGGCGGAGAGATGAGGCCAAGTTCTACCGTCATCACGATGATGACGCCGAACCAGATCGGATCAAAACCGAGGTGCACGATCACTGGAAAGATGATCGGCACCGTCAGGATGATCATGGCCATGGCATCCATCAGGCAGCCCAGCACCAAATACATCACCATGATCAGCGCCAGGATGCCGTAGGGACCGAGCCCGAGGCCGGTGAGCAGTTCCGTCACCTTCTGCGGAGTCTGCGTCACCGTCAGGAAATAACCGAAGATCAGCGCGCCAATCAGCACCGTGAACACCGCGGCTGCGGTGCGGGTCGCCTGCAGTAACGAGCCCAGGATCTTTTGCTTGTCCAGCCTTCCCGTCACTATGCCAATCAGGAACGCACCGGTGGCGCCGACGCCGCCTGCCTCCGTCGGCGTAAAGCGCGGCAGAAATGGCAGGCCGTACAGCCCACCGATCACGAAGATGAACAGCAGCACCGGCGCCCAGATGTTCTTCAGGCCGGCCAAGCGATCGCGCCATTTGGTTCGCGGACCCGCCGGCAGGAAGTCCGGCCGGAACCAGCCGATCAGCGAAATCGTAAGCATGTACATGGCAATGGCGAGCAGGCCGGGGATGATGCCGGCGATGAACAGCTTGCCGATATCCTGTTCGGTAATGATGCCGTAGACGGCGAGCACCGTCGATGGCGGTAACATGGCGCCCAACGTGCCGCCGGCCGCGATCACGCCGGTGGCAAAGGATTGCGGATAGCCATAGCGCCGCATTTCCGGATAGGCGACGGCCGAGAACGTCGCGGCAGTCGCCACCGACGAGCCGCAGATCGCGGCAAAACCGCCGCAGGCCCCGACGGTAGCAATGCCAAGCCCGCCGCGCAGATGGCCGACAAAGCCGTTGGCGGCGCGGAACAGTTCGCGGCTCATGCCGGAATTGCTGACGAATGCTCCCATCAAGAGGAACATCGGAATCACGCCGAAGGTGTAGTCGGTCACCGTGCGCATCGAGGTCTGGCCGACCATCTTGAGCGCCGGCGTGAAGCCGACCAGATAACCGAAGCCACAGACGCCGACGAGGCCCATCGCCATGCCGACCGGCACGCGCAGCAGCATCAGCACGAAGAGCGCGACAAATCCCAGAACCGCGACGGTATCGGTGTTCATCCCGTCCTACTCCACGGTCTTGATCTTGGCGTCATGGATGTCTTCCGGATGGAAGACCAGCCGCCAGGTGCGGATCGCGATCAGGAGCACAGCGGCGGCGTCGCCGGCCCACGCGATCGCGAAGAACGGCCAGGTTGGCATATGCACTTCGTACGTCAGGACATTGTCGTTGTAGGTGCCGCGCACCTTGTCGAACAGGGTATAGGTCTGCGCGGTGACGACGAACAGCAGCACCAGCGTCGCGAACACGTCGATCATGCGCTGGTATTTCGGGCCGACATTGGCCCAGATCAGATCGACCGTGATGTGGCCGCCGCGATAGCTGGTCGCGGCGATGCCCCAGAAGATCAGGATGCCGAGCAGCATGCGCCCGATGTCGAACGAATCCGGGATCGCGTAGTTGAAGGTGTTGCGCAGCAGGACGCCGATGAAGATGTTGAGCGCAACGATGCCGACAAAGCCGGCCGCGATCCATTCGATCGTATCGATGAAACGATCCATCCACGCGCGATTCATGTCCGCTCCGAACGGCTGGCAATGGCGGGAGTAACGGCGGCAGGAGAATTCCTGCCGCCGGCAAGAGCGCTTGCGTTTCTACTGCGCGAGCGCGTTGTACTTGGTGAGCGAGGCCTTGAGTTCGGCCAGCGCCGCGTCCGGATCGCCGCCATTCTTCTTGACGCCCTCGCCCCAGGTCTTGACCAGCGGCTCGGCCGCCTTCTTCCATTGCGCGGTCTGCTCCGGCGTCAGCTTGTAGACCTCGTGACCGGTCATCGCCTTGATCTTTTCGACGCCGGCATCCTCGTACTTGCCCCAGGGTTCGCCGACGCGGCCGGCGGCTTCCGTGTTGCAATTGTTGTCGACCGCCTTCTTTTGTTTGTCGGACATCTGGTTGTACTTGTCCTTGTTCATCACGAAGGCAAAGGTCGTGACGTAGATCGGCGCTTCGATGTGATACTTCGTCACCTTGTCGATGCCGAACAGCACCACCGACCCCCATGGGAAGGTAACAGAGTCGGCGACGCCGCGTTCGATGATGTCCCGCACCTCAGGCGCCGAGGACTGCACGTTGGTGCCGCCGAGCTGGGTGACGAAATTCGCCATTGTGGCGTGGGCGGGCCGGATCTTCATGCCCTTGATGTCCTCGGGCGTGACGATTTTCTTCGTCCGGGAATGGAAGGTCGACGGCGAATGGATGAAGGCCAGGCAGAACTTGACGTCCTTCATCTCCTTCTCGGCATATTTGCGATACCAGGCGTCGAGCGCCATCGAGCCGCCCTTGGCGTCCGACATCAGGAAGGGCAATTCACCGGCGCCGATGAGTGGAAACCGCCCCGGCTGATAGCCCGGGTTGATGTAGGTGACATCGGCGATGCCGTCGCGCGCCATGTCGTAATGATCGAATGCCTTGCCGAGCTGCTGCGCCGGGAACACCTTGTATTTGATGGTGCCGCCGGATTCCTTCTCGACCGCCGCGCCCCATTCCTCCAGCGCCTTCTGCAGCGGATGCGACGCCGGCACCCAATGCGACAGTTTCAGTTCGAAGGTTTTTTCCTGCGCCAGCGCAGGTGTCACGCTGGCGGCCAGCAGCATCGCCAGAAATGCTTTCCTCATCGGCATCCTCTCCCTTGGCACGCGGGCTGTTCGATCGCCCGACCTCGTTAATTAACATGTTATCTAACCCGTCCGCCTTTTCAAGGCGAACGTTCAGCCGCGGCGTCTCCTCTTCTCCTGGTCGCCATGTGCACCGCCGCGAAGTACACTCATACTGCTTCGCGCCAATGTCCTTTGCCAAAACCGTTATATGATATAACTACCATTGCAAGATAACTACCATTGCAAGCCTGGGGGCAACCGCCGGCTTGAAACCTATAATACCGGGAGGAGCGGGTATTGAGGACAAAAGTCGCAATCATAGGTGCAGGTCCGGCAGGATTGTTGCTTGGGCAACTACTTCACCGCTACGGCATCGATAACGTCATTCTCGAGCGCCAGACAGGCGAATACGTGCTCGGCCGCATCCGCGCCGGCCTGCTCGAGGAAGGCACGGTGGCGCTGCTCGACGAGGTCGGCGCCGGCGAGCGCGCCCATCGCGAGGGGCTGGTCCACCATGGTCTGGAATTGGCGTTTGGCGGCGCGCGGCACCGCATCGACTTGCACGGCGCCACCGGCAAGACCGTCATGATCTACGGCCAGACCGAGGTGACGCTCGACCTGATGAACGCGCGCAAGGCGGCTGGCCTCACCACCATCTACCAGGCCGCTGACGTCAAACCGCTCGATTTCGAGACCGACCGCCCACGCGTCAGCTACGTCAAGGACGGCGTCACCCACGAGATCGAATGCGACTTCATCGCCGGCTGCGACGGCTTTCATGGCGTCAGCCGCGCCAGCGTAAAGCCGTCCGCGATCCAGAGCTTTGAACGGATCTATCCATTCGGCTGGCTCGGCATCCTCTCGGAGACGCCGCCGGTCAGCCCCGAGCTGATCTACTCGAATCATGCGCGTGGGTTCGCGCTCTGCACCATGCGATCGACCCGGCGCAGCCGCTATTACGTGCAGTGTCCGCTCGACGATCATATCGACCAGTGGCCGGACGAGCGCTTCTGGGACGAACTGAAGCGCCGGATCGACCAGAAGGCGGCCGACGAACTCGTCACCGGCCCCTCGATCGAAAAAAGCATCGCGCCGCTGCGCAGTTTCGTCGCCGAGCCGATGCGGTTCGGCCGGATGTTTTTGGCCGGCGACGCCTCCCACATCGTGCCGCCGACCGGCGCCAAGGGCCTGAACCTTGCCGCCAGCGACGTGCATTACCTCTCGCAGGCGCTGCGCGAATATTACGATGAGAAGTCTTCGGCCGGCATCGACGGCTATTCCGCCAAGGCATTGTCGCGCATCTGGAAGGCCGTGCGCTTCTCCTGGTGGATGACCTCGATGCTGCACAAATTCCCCGACCAGGGCGAATTCGGCGCACGGATTCAGCTCGCCGAGCTGGATTACGTCGTCAACTCGAAGGCGGCGTCCGCGTCGCTGTCGGAGAATTATGTCGGGCTGCCGTTTTAGACGTTTGCGCGCAATATTTTCTCCGTCATTGCGAGGAGCGAAGCGACGAAGCAATCCATGCACCCGCGTATGCGGGACGATGGATTGCATCGCTCCGCTCGCAATGACGAATGAAGAGAGCCGTGCATTTCAAACACCCGTCGTAATCCCGTTTAAAACTTTGTAGGTGGTGACTTCGATTGGCGCCTTGCGTTCAATGATTGAAAACATCGTCACACCGCGAGCCGCCAATGACCGCATCCGACATTCCCCAAGGCTTCGAGCCGCACACCCGCAAGAGCCCGCTTACCGATCCCTGGGAGCCGCTGTATTCGAAGAAGACCGACAAGGCCATCATCATCGGCCTGCGGCTGGCAAAGCCGCACACCAACGGCCGGGGGCTGATTCACGGCGGACTGATTGCGGCGCTGGCCGATAATGCCATGGGCCATAGCTGCGCGCATGTGATGGGCGGGGTGTCGTCGCTGGTGACGATCGGGCTGGCGGTCGATTTCGTCGGCACCGCGGAGGTCGGGCAGTGGCTCGCGGTCGAGAGCGAGGTAGTCAAGACTGGCAGGACGATCTGTTTCGCGCAGAGCCTGATCAAGGCCGACGACGTCGTGATCGCGCGGGC
Source organism: Bradyrhizobium sp. AZCC 1577 (assembly GCF_036924575.1). NCBI lineage: Bacteria > Pseudomonadati > Pseudomonadota > Alphaproteobacteria > Hyphomicrobiales > Nitrobacteraceae > Bradyrhizobium > Bradyrhizobium sp. AZCC 1577. Next base: position 1,352,484 of record NZ_JAZHRQ010000001.1, on the reverse strand, counting down.
CAATGCGACGTTTCGCGTGGTGCCGAAGAAGGAGCCGGTGTAGCGCCGCGTCCGGGGCACGGTACCTACCCGAAATGCCAGTCGGCTATTTCAGTCACCAGATCGACGAAGGTACGCACCTTCGCCGACAATAGCCGCGAGGTCGGATAGACGATGTGGATCGGCATCGCGGGCTGTTCGAACGGCGTGAGCACGATTCTGAGGCGCCGCGCTTTCAGCGATTCGGCGGCCTGATAGGCCATCACCCGCGTCAGCCCGCCGTCCTGCTCGGCATACTGGATCGCGGCATCCGAGCTATTGGTGGCGAACCGCGGCGTGCTGGCGACACGTATGTCGCGGCCGTCCTCGACGAAACGCCAGTCGAGCGCCGCCGTCATGGCGCCGAACTGGATCGTGTCATGCGCGGAGATGTCCCGTGGCCGCTGCGGCTCGCCGCGCGCCCGGAGATAGCCGGGCGAAGCCACCACGATCCGCCGCATCTCGCCGACATGGCGCGCCACCAGCGTCGAGTCGGGCAGGTGGCCGATTCTAACAGCGAGATCGACGCCGTCCTCAACGAGGTTGATCATGCGGTCGGACAGACGGAGATCGACGGAGACCTCGGGATAGCGCTTCAGGTAGGCGGTCACGATTGCGCTGACATGCAGCCGGCCGAACCCGACCGGCGCCGAGATGACGAGCTGCCCCTCGGGGCGCGTGCGCTCGCCCGCGACGGCGCCCTCGGCCTCCTCGACGTCGGCAAGGATCCGCCGCGCCCGCTCCAGATAGCGTGAGCCGGCGTCGGTCAGCGTCACCTGCCGCGTCGTCCGCTGCAGCAGCCGTGCGCCGAGACGATCCTCCAGCGCCGCAATCAGCCGCGTCACGCCGGACGGAGACAGCCCGAGTTTGCGCGCCGCGGGGGCAAAGCCCCGCAGGTCGGCCACCGCAACAAAGGCCTGCATGGCATCGAGCCGGTCCATGCCTATTATTGCATATCCAGCAATAGTGAAGTGTCAATTCCAAAGATTGTTTAAGTTACGGGAACGTCCATCTTGAAGCCCAAGGACGGTCGTTTAGGCGCTCCGCGGGAGGCTCAGATGTCTGACGTTCACACCTATTCCAGCGATGTCGCCTTCACGCCGGCGGTGAAGGCGATCCAGACCCGCAAGGGCTCGCGCGAGGCCTATGCCAGCGTCGAGGCGCGCGGCGGCTGGCGCGTCGAGATCGACGAAAACCTCGCCAGCTTCCTGGCGGAAACCACGAGCTTCTATCTCGCGACCGCTTCGGCCGACGGCCAGCCTTACATCCAGCACCGCGGCGGGCCGAAGGGCTTTGTCAAAATTCTCGACAACAACACCATCGCGTTTGCCGATTACAGCGGCAACCGGCAGTACATCAGCCAAGGCAATCTATCGGAGAACCCGAAGGCACATATTTTCGTGATGGACTATGCGCATCGCCGGCGCGTGAAGATCTGGGGCGAGGCGCGCGTGGTGGAGGACGATCCGGCGCTGACGAAATCGCTGATGCCGCGCGGCTACAAAGGGCGGCCTGAGCAGGTCATCCTGTTCAAGATTGCGGCGTGGGACACCAACTGCCCGCAGCACATTCCGCAGAAGTTCGACGCCGCCGACGTCGCACAGGCGTTGGCCGTGCGCGACGCCCGCATTGCCGAACTTGAGAGCGAGCTGGCCGCTTTGCAGGGCCGGCCCGCAGCGGCAACGTCGTAATCAGGCGGCCTGCTGCACCGGCGCCCAGGCGAATTCCGGATAGTACAGCAGCATCATCCGGTCGACATAGGCCGTGAGATTGGCGAACTGCTCGGTCCGCTGCCGTAGTGCCGACTCGAAGAACGGCGTCAGGATTCCGGCGAGCGCGCCGAACGCGGTGGCGTCCATGCCGCAGGGTGTTTCGCCCATCAGGAACGGCTTGTCGCCGAGCTGGACCGACAAAGCAAACAACGAGCGCGCGGCAAGATCGATGTCTTCATCCGGCGCATGGCGGCCGAGGCCGCTGAGCAGGTAGTTCTCGGCGACGCGGAACTGGGCGTCCTCGCGCATCTTCTCGCGTAAGTGCGCCGGCGCGCTGTCGAAGAAATGCGCAGGGCCCTTGGCAAAATTGTCGCCATCGACCCAGCGCGCGCCGACCAGCGCCCAATAGATATGATGCTCGATCATCCGCTCGAACGCCCAGGCCTGTGCCCGCGCCTGCAGGCTGAGCGGCGCATCGAAATCGAAACCATATTTGGCTTCCAGATGCGCGCGAATGAAGGTGGAATCGGCGATCGTCTCAGCCTCGTCGACGATGTACGGCAACTGCCCCTTGGGCGAAGCCGGCGGCTTGGCCTTCTCCTTGCGATAGGCAAGACCGGCCATCTTGAGCTGGACCTCGGTCTTGGTCACAAAGGGGCTGATCTCCGGCAGGCCGAAGCCGGCACCGAAGCCGAAAAGGGTAATCATGCTGGTCTCCCGATCTCAAAAACGCGCCCGAGGCTAGCGCCCCCCTGCTGCCACCATGGTGTCAGCAGCAGCAGTGCCGGCCGCCTTCCTCCTGCCGCGGCGAACGGGGCTTGCGCGCCCACGACGCAAGCTGCTCTTGCGCCAGGGCGCACACGGCGACGAGCGACCGCCATGCCAGCTCAACCATCGCCCAGCGCAGGTCGGTGGTGACGCAGTGGATGGAAACGAGCTGTTCCAATGCAAATCGGTGGGCATTCACGAGGGGTCCGCGGCTTTGCCGGAAGCCGAATTCGCTGAAAATCGTCATGGACAAGTTCCCTTTAATTGAGGTGTTGTCCCGATATACAAAACCCCTGCTGCCAACATGCTGTCAGCATCGCGGGCCATCGATCAGGAAAAGAGACGAGCCATGAGACGGGCCGACCGGCTGTTTCAGATCATTCAGGTGCTCCGGCGCACCCGGAAGCCTTTGACCGCGGACGCGATCGCGGCGGAGCTGGAGACTTCGAAGCGAACCATCTACCGCGATATAACGACCCTGATCGAACAGCGCGTGCCGATCCGCGGCGAAGCCGGCGTCGGCTACATCCTGGAAAAAGGCTTCGACCTGCCGCCCTTGATGCTCACGCCAGATGAGATCGAGGCCTGCGTGCTCGGCGCGCAATGGGTGGTCGGCCACGCCGATCCCGCATTGGCGCGCGCCGCCCAGGACCTGATGGCGAAAGTCGCCGAGACGGTGCCGGAGCGCTTGCGGCCATTCGTGCTGGAGCCGGCAAGCCGCGCCCGACGGGCATGGAACCGGGAGCCCGACCGCATCGACATGGTGCGGACACGGGCGCAGATCCACGACGGCAAGAAGATCACGCTGAACTATCGCGACGAGCATGGCCGCGACAGCCAGCGCACGATCTGGCCGATCGCGGTCGGCTATCACGAGGCGGTGCGGATACTGGCGGCGTGGTGCGAACTGCGGAAGGATTTTCGCAGCTTCCGTACCGACCGCGTCGTCGACGCGGTCTACCACGACGAAAAATATCCGGAACGCCGCGATATCCTGCGGGCGAAATGGCGGCGGAGCCTGGTCTGGGAAGCGCCGAAGGATACCTGAGGCCAGTCGCTGGTCGCGGCCGTCATTCCGGGCTAAACGCTGAAATATGCAAGGAATCGCCGCCGACAACCAAAGCCCCTGCCAGGCCTGTGGCGCCTGCTGCAGCTACTCGCAGAACTGGCCGCGTTTCACCACCGAGGACGATGCGGCGCTCGACCTGATCCCGGAACAATTCGTCAACGAACGGTTGTCGGGAATGCGCTGCGAGGGCGATCGCTGTTCGGCGCTGTCAGGCGAGGTTGGCGAGACGACGTCGTGCCTAGTCTACGCGGTGCGGCCCGAGGTGTGCCGCACCTGCATGCCCGGTGACGTGGAATGCGCGATGGCGCGAAAGCGGCACGGATTGCCGGTGCTCGATGTCGTCCCTGCCTAGTGCGCAATTGCGCACAGGCGCAGGGACTCACAACCACAGGGTTGCGTTGTTGAAGAAGGCCGTCGACCCGCGTGCCCAATAACCACGGCCGCGGCGTATGGGTCCCCGCGTTCGCGGGGACGACGGATAGAGCCTACGCCGTCACCGCTTCGGCAAAATCTTCGTCGTCGATCTCATCCTCGATCGGCTTGAAGGTCGAGAGCGGTTTGGTCGAAAGGGTGATCGGCTTGCGGCCGCCGTGCGATGACGATGAGGCGGAACGCGCGGCGGGTTCGCGCGACAACGCGTAGAGCGTGGAGCCGACCCGGCCGCCGAAATGGATCAGCTCGCGTTCGGTGCAGCTCGCGGCGATGGCGATGGCCAACGCGTGGAGGTGGCTGCGGCGGTAGCAGAACAGTGCCAGCATGGCGCGGACGTCTGATGAAACGCTTTCCACCAGCAGCGACAGCCCGTGCGGATTGGCGCGATACATCTCGCCCAGTAGCTCGTCCCGGACCGGACAGAAATCGTTCTCGAAGGCGTCGCGGCTTGAAAACATTGCGGTTCTCCCTTTTCGGAAGATGCCGTGTAATTCTCTAATGAAGGGTTAACCACCTGCGCCAGTAGTGTTCCGGGGCGCTTGCCAGTGAAGCCTGAACCGGAATCAGAACGTGATTCGTGCCAGCGTGGGTGCGCCTTCCGAATTCGGAGAAAATTGGACTGATGCCCGCCAGGCGGGGTCAGTTCGCCGCCATGAAAATTGCCAGGCCGAAACCGGTGAGATGATGCAGCGCCTGATCGACGCCGATCAGCGTCCAGAACCACGGATGCTCGTTCTCGAGGGTGACGCCGAACCGGGAGGCGATGATCCCCTTGAGGCGGTCGACGGTGATGTGGATGAAGAAATCGATAAACGCGACGAACCAGAATCGCGGCGCGACGATCAGGATCAACGCCAGCGATACCGCGAGGTGCACGAGGCAATGCGCAAGCAGCGGCATCGCCCAGCCGGTCTTTTGATCCTTGCCGATCGCCATCCAGGAAGTTTGCAGCATGAAATCGGCAATGACGTGCTTCACCGTGAGAAGCAGCATCCATCCGATCAGCGCACCTACCGGGATCGAGGACGACATCGAAGGAAACAACAAAGCTGACGCCCTTTGGCTGGGACTGACGAGATGGCGAAAAACCGGGGCCTAGGCTGTCAGCGCAATGTTCTTGTCAAACCCGGACTATTCGAACGTTGCATTATTTATGACATCTCCCGCGGCGGAATGCACCTGTGGGTAGTCTGAAAATCGCACGGTGTGGCGGAACTGCGATACTGCGGCAACCTCCCGCAGCGTGGTCCCGGGGGTAAGGTTACCCGGCCGGCGCGGTTTGCAATCCCATGGGAGACGGCTATCATCGGCCGGCGGGCAAAATTATCATCCTTTTGTATATATTTACGAATTCATTCGGACGGCCCGCGGCGCCGGCTCGGCCGGCGACACGTCCCTGATCCCCGGGTACGCGCCATGAGTGCTGAAGCCGCAACGCCGCATCCGAAAATGCCGCGTCGCCGCATGCGGGCCGTCAAAAGCAACCGGACCCAAATCCTGCTGTTTTCCATCCTGACGCTAGTCCTGACCGCCGCGGTGGTGTGGGGTGGCCGGACGCTGCTGCGCAATTCCGAGACGCTGGTATTTGCCGTCGGCGATACCAGCGGCCCGGAGGCGCGCTTCGCCGCCCGGCTGGCGACGGTGCTGAAGAACAATTCCTCGCGGCTGCGGCTCAAGATCGTGCCCAACGGCGACAATGCCAGGGCGTTGTCGCAGTTTGACCGCAAGGAAGCCAACCTTGCGATCTTGCGCACCGACGCCAGGATTCCGCCCCGCGCCCGCGCGCTGGCGATCCTCGAACATGACCTGCTGTTGCTGATCAGCCCGAACGGCAAGAAAATCAAATCCATCGCGGAGCTGAAGAAAAAGAAGATTGCCGTCATAGCCGACAACGAGAGCGGGGCTGCGCTGGTGCGCAATATTCTCGAGCTCTCCGACACCCCGGATGCGGCGGCGCGGGTCCAGATGGCTCCGCCGGGCGCGACCTTCGACCAATTGTTCGCCGCGGGCTTCGGCGCCGTGATCAAGATCGCGCACGCCTCGCAGATCGTAAAGGACAAGAGTTACGCGCAATATGCCAGACGCGGCAGCTTTACACTGAACGCGATCGATTCGGCGAAGGCGATCGCGAGGAAGTACCCGGCGATCTCGGAGGAGACGGTGGCGACCGGAATGCTGTCCGCCTCCCCCGCCGTCCCTGCGGAAGACGTCGAGACGATCGGGCTCGAATGGCTGCTGGTCGCCCAATCCAAGCTCTCGACCACCACCGTGGGCGATCTTGCGCGGATCATCTACGAGAACAAGGCCGAGCTTGCGCTACCCGACGGCTTTGCCTCAAAGATCGAGCCCGCAGAGACCGACAAGGACGCCTTCGTCGTGGCGCATCCGGGCGCTGCCGAATACATCAACGACGACACCAAGTCCTTTGTCGAGCGCTACAGCGATTTGATGTATGTGGCGCTATTGGCGCTCAGCATCATCGGCTCGATCTTTGCCGCCATCTACGCCAAGATCACCCGGATCGCGCCGGAGAAGGCCAGCCAGCTCGCGACCGCGATTCTCGATATCGGCGAACGCGTCGAATACGCCAACTCTCTCGACGCGCTCGACGAACTGCAGGACGAGCTGGAAGCGATCCTGCGCGGCGTGGTGATCGGCTTGCGCGACGGCACCATCAGTAGCGACGGGCTGGATACCTTCAAGCTCGGCTATGAATTCGTGCGCGACGAAATCGGCCTGCGCCGCGAACATCTCAAGCGGCATGCCGCGCAGGATCTTCTGCAGGACGACAAGGTCGTGGTCGTGAAGACGGCGCAGAGCGCGTAAGCGAAGCATGCCCACCATCAGGACCTCGCGCATGGATAGATGGTGGGCACGTCGCTCACGCTCCTTTGCCCACCCTACACGTTAACGGACACCCGTGCCCTTATCTCGGCGATCTTGCGCTTGAGCGCGGCCTGCCGCGGGTCGGGCGAGACGGCGGCGCGCGCTTCGGCTATCGCGCCGGCGAGATCTGACAAGGCCAGCACGCCATCGAAGGTCGGCTTGGCAAGCCCGTCGATGATCGCGTTCCAGTCCGCCATGCCCTGCCGATAGACGTCGCCATAGCCCTCGATCATGGTCGCGGTCTGGATGATCGTGGGCGCGGCTTGGGGTTGTTTGGTCAGGCTGCGGTCGATCATGTGCAGCCAGCGTTCGACCCAGACCCGCTCCTTGGCATAACGCACCGAAAGCAGCCGCCATCGCCGCAGCCCGGCCTCGATCTTGAGGCGGCGAATGCCGAAGCGGCTTTTCGTACTGAAGCGGATGGAGACACGCTTGTGCGACCATCCGGCCCATTCCAGCGCATCCAGGACGTATTCGGCAATGACGGCGGGAAGCACGCCGATCAGCTCTTCAAGCCGGAATTTCCTGATATCCACGGACCCGGCCGACGCGCCGGGCGGGCCATTGAGTTCGGCGAGCTTGAGCTGCGCGATCCGGATCGGGTCCTGATAGCTCATGCGCACCGCCATCAGCCGCGCTATTTCGCCGAGCATCACGTCGTCGACGCCTCGTTTGCCGATGAACCGCCGCAGCCGGTCGACATAGAGCCGGGCGTAGCTCGGGCCCTGATAGTCGATGAGGAGATGGATGGCCTCGCTCGCCACCGCCATCACCGGCTCCGGCAGTCCTTCGGGCAGGAATGGCGGCTCGTCGTCATCCTCGCCGATGAAATCGGCTAGGAGATAACGTAAAGACGACAGGAACCCGCGGTCTGACACTCTCCGTGCTCCGGCCTCTACGCAGGCTTCGGCTCGGCGGTGGACGCCAAATGCTGAGCCAGCCGCTTTTCCGCCGCGTCCAGGTTCTGGAACAGGCGAGCGCTGGCAAGGCGAAGGAAGTAGAAGCCGAACGCGGGGTTCTGCACGTAAAGTTCCTCGACCTTGGTGTAGCTGACGCTCAGGATGAGGCCGCTCTCGATACATTCCAGCGTCTGGGTTCGCGTGTTCGAAGGCGACAGCATGCCGAGTTCGCCGACGATGGCGCCGACCGGCAGCACGATGCCTGATTCAACCAGCTTGAATTTGCCGCTGACGATATAGAGCATGTCCTCGGCCTTCTCGTCCTTGTAGAACAGGATCTCGCCGGCCGTGCAGTTGCGTTCGGTCATGAACGGCTTCAGCCATTCCATCGACAGGTCGCTGTTGACTGATTTCTTCACGTCGCGCACCAACTGCAGCATCTGATGCAGGCGGTAGGAGTTGACCAGCAGCATGGCGAGCTGCACCACCATGACCAGGTAGTTGCGGGCCGGGATCGCCGTCAGGATCAGGATGACGTTGGCGAGAATACCGAAGACCCGCAACGGGATCATGGTCTTCATCGTGGTGGTGGCGACCACGAAAATTGTTGCGAACAGCGCGCCCGCCGTTCCTGCGTGTTGTGCCAGATGAGACGTATCCATTGGAAGCCAACCAAATTCTTCAGGGCGTGAATTTTTCGCGATTCTGCCGCGGCGCCCACTATCGTAATGCCCGCAGGGCCCTTTTGGTATACGAGGAAAAGGCGACGTTTTGTCGGGATTCTCACTATTCCCGGGTAAAATTCACGTCCATATAGCGGCCCGAACCCGACCGCCTGGCGCAGCGGGCGCGAGGGCATCGTTGACGGCCTTCCTGGCGGCAGGCACGGTTCGTTCGCGATGACGGCTGAACAATGGAGCGAATAATGTCCGATACAGCCGAGGCGGCAAGCGCGCCCATCCTCGAGATCAGCGGCCCGCGAGCCACCATCCGCCTCAACCGGCCGAAACATCTGAACCGGCTGCAGAGCGAGGACCTCGGCGAACTCATGAAACTGTTCGACCGGATCGAGGCCGATCCCGCGATCCGCGTGCTGGTGCTGACCGGCACCGGCCGCGCGTTCAGTGCGGGCTATGATCTCAATTCGGTCGCGGACCGAGCGACCAGCGAGAAGGAACAGCCGAGCGCGGGATCGGCATTCGAAGCAGTGGTCGACCGGCTGGAGGACCTCGGCGTGCCAACGATCTGCCGGCTCAATGGCGGCGTCTATGGCGGCTCGACCGACCTGGCGCTGGCCTGCGATTTCCGTGTCGGGGTCGATACGGCCGAAATGTTCATGCCGGCGGCGCGGCTCGGCCTGCACTACTACAAGAGCGGAATTAAGCGCTACGTCTCGCGGCTCGGCGTCGACAATGCAAAGATGCTGTTTCTCACCGCGCAGAAAATTGCCGCGCCGGAAATGCTGCGGATCGGTTACCTCACTGCCATGGTGCCGGTGGAGATGCTGGACGAGGAAGTGGATGGTCTCGCCGCTATCCTGGCCGGCAACGCGCCGCTGGCGATGCGCGGCATGAAGCGCGCCATCAACGAATTCGCCCGCGGCAAGCTTGACGAAGAGGCCGCCGACCTGCGCCATCGCGAGAGCATGCGCAGCGCCGAGATCAAGGAAGGCATCGAGGCGTTCGCGGAAAAGCGGCCGCCGAAGTTCTGAGCGAAAAGTTCAGGCACGCCTGGTACGCATCGCCCGGACCTGCTGGATAGCAGGATCGCGCGCAAGCGCCTGGTAGCGCTTGCTGTCGACCGCATGGATCGCGACGCGCCCCTCGGCATCGGCGTGCACGCCCCAGCCGAAGCGCTTGCCGAGGCCCGACGCTCTCAGGCATGCCTGCCCTTTTGAGAAGAATTCCTCGCGGGCAAGGCTTAGCTCCTGCTTCGTCGCCTTGGCACCGAGCTGCCGGCCGCGGGCGGAGGTCGCGAATATCACGTCGTCGGACGTGTATTTGTAGGGCGCTTCCACAATCATCTTGTACTGCAGGCCGGCAACCGTCGGATTGCCCGCGCGGGCCGGCGGTTCCTCGCCGCTACGCGCGGGACAATCCTCCGCGACCTGGATGAAGGTGTTGAAGCAGTTGGTGGTGTAAACTGTCTTTGTCATCCAGCGATCAAACCTCGTCGCGCCATTCACCCGCAAGCCGCGGCGTGCTGCGCCGCCATGGCATCATCGGCGGCGCTGATCCGCTGGAAGGCGGGCCGCGACGTAATGCGCTCGGCATAGGCCTTGAACACGTCCTTTTCGGGCACGAGGCCGAACATCATCGTCCAACTGAACGCGACGCCCCAGAGAATATCGGCAGCCGTCATGCGGTCCCCGAGCAGATAAGGCCCCCTGGAAAGCTGCGTCTCCAGGACGCCCAGCATGGAGTCGTAGTCGGAATAGGGCGATTGCGTCGGCGGTGCCGGTTCGTGCTTCATGAACTTGTCGATCAGAGCTGGCTCGAAGGACGAACCATAATAGGCGATCCAGCGCAGATACGGGCCACGCCTGGGATCGTCGAGCGCGGGCGTCAGCCCGGCTTCCGGAAACAGGTCGGCGAGATAGATGTAGATGGCGACCTGTTCGGTCACCAGCGCCTCGCCATGGCGGATCAACGGCACCTTGCCCAGCGGATTGATGGCGAGATAGGCCGGCTGCCGCTGCTCGCCCGCCTTCATGTTCAGGACATGAAGATCGTAAGGCGCCCCCAATTCCTCCAGCAGCACCCGCGTGCCGGTCGCGCGGGTCTGCGGCGAGTAATAAAGGGTGATGCGATCCTTGCTGGTCATTGGCAGTCTCCTTTTCGCCCCCACGGGCGTCCCCTCTATGCCCGACCATACCTGACATCCTGTGTCAGGTATGGTTTAAGAGAAGCCATGCGCGCAAGCCGGTTGCTTTCCATCCTCACCACCTTGCAGGCGCGGGGACAGGTCACCGCGCCCGAACTCGCTGATACCTGCGAGGTTGCGCACCATCTATCGCGACATCGATGCACTCGCCGCCGCCGGCATCCCCATCTATGCCGAGCGCGGCGCGGAAGGCGGCTATCGCCTGCTTGACGGCTATCGCGTGCGGCTGAATGGCCTGTCGCAACCGGAGGCCGAGGCGTTGTTCATGACGGGACTGCCAGGGCCCGCAGCCGCGCTCGGCCTCGACGCCGCAATGATGGCGGCGCAGACCAAGCTGATGGCGGCGCTGCCGGCCAATCTGCGCCCGAATGCCGGCCGGATGCAGGAGCGTTTTCATCTCGATGCCCCAGGCTGGTTCGGCGAGGCCGAGCAGCCCAAACATCTGCGTGCGATTGCCAGCGCGCTGCTGCGCGAGTGCCTGATCGAAATCCGCTACCAGAGCTGGAGGGCCGAGAAGCGCCGCCGCGTCGCGCCGCTCGGGCTCGTGCTGAAGGGCGGAAGCTGGTATCTGGCCGGACACATCGACGGCAGCGTGCGCACCTATCGCGTCGCGCGCGTTCTGGATTGCAACGTTTTGGATGAGCGTTTCGTCCGGCCCACCAATTTCGATCTCGCTGCCTATTGGCAAGCCGCAACGCTTCGGCTCGAAGCCGAGATGCATCCGGACTCCGCCACCGTCCGGCTATCGCCGTTTGGCGTAAAACTGCTCGACGCCTTGAGCCAGCCCTATGTGAGGACGCGCACCCGTATCGAGGAGACTGCCGATGCGGCCGGCTGGCGGATTGCCGTCGTGCCGATCGGGAAAACGGTGTGGCATGCCGCCGCCGAACTGCTGCGCCTCGGCGCGGAGGCCGAGGTGCTGGCACCAGCCGAACTGCGCGACAAGATGGCCGAGCTCACACAAGCCATGGCCGCCCGTTATCAGACGGTGCGGAGCGCACATCCTGATCGAAAGGGTGTCCGAAAATCTCGTCCCACGAAACACTCCTGAAACACGATTCTCCCCTTCGCACGTGAACGCGAGCCGCGCCTGATCCGACTGATGGGCAGGGACGCAACAACGGCCTCGTGCCAAGCAATTGGAGAAAATGAGTATGTTTCGCAAGGTTACCCTCGGACTGATTGCCGCCGCCTCGCTGACCATTGCCGCTGCAGCGCCCGCTTCCGCCGGCGGCTTCTACCCTCACTGGGGCCATCATTGGGGCCATGGCTACGGCTGGGGTCCTGCCATCGGCGTCGGCTTCGGCGGCGTCTATGTCGACACCGGTTTCAATGGCTGCCTGCAGCAGCGCTGGGTCGAAACCCGCCGTGGCATGCGCCTGCGCACCGTGAACGTCTGCGCCTACTGATCGACCCAGCGTTTGTAAGAAAGATCCCGGCCGCGCCAGCGACCGGGATTTTTCCGCTTGCCTGATACGTTGACCCCTGCCCGCTGCAGCCATATTGTGGCGCCTGCGGTGCAAGCCGCGCCCGGGCCCGCGGGAAGGGTTGAACCCACTTGCAGCTTTCGAGCGAGATCTAGAGCCTTTGTGCAGCCGGTATTGCGGGCCGTCGGCGATGTCATGCACGGAGGTGTCTGATGAACCGGTCTCCCGATCGATTGAATCTCGATCATCTGAAGAAACAAGCCAAGGAATTGATCCGCCTGTATCGAAGCCGCGATGTGGCGGCGACGGCGCGGTTTCGGCAAGCGCTGCCGGCGGCGGCCGGCCGCAGCGACGGTGATATTGCGTCCCTCGAACTTCGCCTGCACGACGCGCAATCATGCATCGCGCGCGAGCACGGCTTCGCGTCCTGGCCTGACCTGAAACAATACGTCGAAGTGCAGATGGCAGCGCGCAACGAGCGCGTCGCTCGCGTCCTGCACTGGCTGCAATTGATCTATCGCGGCGATGTCAGCAACACGTCCGGCCGCACCAACCTGCGCGTCGGTTTGCGGATGCTGGCGGAAGATCCCGGACTGGTCGCCGGCGATCCCTACCTTGCCTGCGCCATCGGCGACGAAAGCGCATTGCGGCAGGCCACGCAGACCGATCCGTCATGGGTGAACCGGCCCGGCGGGCCGCTGCAGATGTCGCCGCTTTTTGCAGTCGCGCATTCAGGCCTGTTGCGCGTGGATGAATTTCGCGAGCGCCTGCACGGAAGCGCGCAATTGCTGATCGCGGCAGGTGCCGACGTCAATCAGCGCATCTACAGCCGCTGGCCGCCGGCGTCGCTTGAGAAACCCGACATGCGCTATCCACTCTCGACGCTCTATGGCGCCGCGGGAGCCAACCATGACCTTACCCTGACAAAGCTACTGCTCGACGCCGGCGCGGATCCCAATGATGGCGAGTCGCTCTACCACTCCCTCGAGAATCCGGCCTGCACCCGCCTGCTGCTGGAGCACGGCGCGCGCATCGCGGAAAGCAATGCGATCTATCGCTCGATCGACCTTGAGGACGACACCGCGCTGAAATTACTTCTGGCGCAGGGCGGCGACCCGAACGAGCCCTCGCGAAATGCACCGCTGACCGATTGGGGTTCGCCGCTCGCATGGGCCATCTACCGCCGCCGCCCCCGTCACGTGAAGGCCCTGCTGGATGCGGGCGCCGACCCTTCGCGCTCCACGCCGGAAGGCCTCAGCCCATACCGGCTAGCGTTGCAGTTCGGGCTTACCGAGGCTGCCGCGCTGCTGCGGGCGCAAACCGACGCGCCGGATATTTCCGACGATGAACGCTTTGTCGTCGCATGCGCGCGCGGTGACGAAGCCGAGGCACGTGCGGTGGCTTCGCAGCGCCCCGATCTGCCGGCCTCGCTGTCGCCGGCACAATTGCGACTGTTGCCCGATATGGCCGCGGCCGGCGCCGACGACGTCGTCAAGCTGATGGTCAGGCTCGGCTGGCCGATCGCGGTGCGCGGCGGCGACTGGGATGCATCCGCGCTCAACCTGGCGGTGTTCCGCGGCGATGCCGCGCTGACGCGCTTCCTGCTTGAACACGGCGCTGATTGGACCGAGCAGCATGGCCACGGCGACAATGCCTGCGGCACGCTGGGTTGGGCGTCCTGCAACGAACCGGTCGAAGGCGGCGACTGGCTCGGCTGCGCACGCGCCCTGCTCGATCACGGCATGCCGGGTGCGACGGCGATCCCCAACGATCCTGATTGGGTGCTGATCGCCGGCATGCGAAAACGCTTTTCCGACGAGGTCACCGAGGAGCTGCTGGGTCGCGGAGTTTGAACATTCTCCCCCTCTCCCCTTGTGGGAGAGGGTGGCTTCGCGAAGCGAAGAAGAGTGAGGGGTTGTCTCCGCGGATGGAGACCCCTCATCCGGCGCCGTAGCCGATGCGAAGCATCGGCGTTCTAAGAGACGGCGGCCAAAGGCCGCCTATGCCACCTTCTCCTACAAGGGGGAGAAGGGCTACTCGTCCACAAACGTCACCGTCTCGGCTACGCTCGCCCGCGACGTGCGGTAGCTGTTGACCTTGTGAGCGTGGTCGGCATAGCCGAAGGAAATGCCGCAGACCACGCGCCGATCATCCGCCAGATTGAAGTGACGCCGGATCAATCCGGAATGCCGCGCCAGCGCGGCCTGCGGAATGGTGCCGAGGCCGAGCGCCTGCGCCGCCAGCATGAAATTAGAGACATAGGCGCCGCAATCGACCGCGCCATAGATGCCGAGCGGCTCGTCGGTATGAATGATCGCGACATGCGGCGCGCCGAAGAAATTGTAGTTCTGCAGCGCCTGTTTGGCGTAGGCCATCTTGTCGCCGCGCGCGATGCCGAGCGTGTTGTAGAGCTGAAAGCCGCTCTCGCGGCGGCGTTCGAGATAGACGCCGAGATATTCGCGTGGCGGCGTGAAGTCATGATCGTCCTTGGCGCCGGAAGCGGCCTCGGCATAGATCGCCTTGCGGAAGCGCTCCTTGGCCTCACCGCTCGCGATCAGCACCTGCCAGGGCTGGCTGTTGCACCATGACGCCGTGCGCTGCGAAACCTTGAGGACATGCTCGATGGTCTCGCGCGGCACCTCTTGCGGCAGGAACGCGCGTACGGAGTATCGCTCGTTCAGGAGGTCTTCGAGCACGTCGATGCGGTCTTGTTGGTTCACGGCAGTATCCATGGCCTTGCTCGCTTTCGTGCCCCGGACGCAGCGCAGCGCAAAGCGGTGCGCTGCTGAGCCGGGGCCTACCACGTGGGTCCCGGCTCTGCGGAGCAGCGCTGCGCGCTGCGCCGCGTCCGGGACACGAGAAATCAACGCCCCTTAGCGAGAGATCAACGCCCCTTGGTCGGGATCTTGTTGAACGGCACGTCCTTGTCGACACGGATGTCGCCGGGGAGGCCGAGCACGCGCTCGGCGATGATGTTGCGCAGGATCTCGTCGGTACCACCGGCAATGCGCATCGAGGGCGAAGAGAGCAGCATCTGCTGGAACTGACCGCGCGCCATTTCCTCATCCGCGCCGGTGAGCGCGCCGGCCGCGCCCTGCAGATCCATTGCATAGGTCGCGATATCCTGCAGCATCGAACCCGACACCAGCTTGCCGATGGAGTTTTCCGGACCCGGCCGTTCGCCCTTCGACAGCGACGAAATCGCGCGATAGCTGGTGTATTTCAGCCCGCTCGCCTTAACCGCCCAGTTCGCGAGTTTTGAGCGCGTCGCGGGATCGTCGATCGCGAGCCCGTCATCGGTCATCAGGTTCGAGCAGAACTCGAACATTTCCGGAAAACCCGTCGCGAGCCGCGAGCCGATCGACATGCGCTCGTTCATCAGCGTGGTCAGCGACACGTTCCAGCCGTAGCCGACCGCACCAAGGCGCTGGCTGTCCGGGATCACCACGTCGGTGAAATAAACCTCGTTGAACTCCTGCATGCCGTTGGCCTGCTTGATCGGCCGTACCTCGACGCCCTTACTCTTCATGTCGAGGAAGAACATCGTCAGGCCCTTGTGCTTGGGCACGTTGGGATCGGTGCGCGTGATCAGCAGGCCGTAGTCGGAATAGTGCGCGCCCGAGGTCCAGATCTTCTGGCCGTTGACGATCCAGTTGTCGCCCTGCTTCTCCGCGCGCGTGCGCAGCCCCGCGACGTCAGAGCCGCCGGCGGGTTCGGAGAAGAGCTGACACCAGATGTGCTCGCCGGAAGCGAGTTTCGGCAAATAGTAGCGCTTATGCTCCTCGCTGCCGAACGCCATCACCGTCGGGCCGCACATGCCCTCGCCGATCTGGAACGGCTGCGTCAGCTTGCCGTAAACGCCCTCTTCCTGCTGCCAGATCACCTTCTCGATCGGGCTGGCGCCGCGGCCGCCATATTCTTTCGGCCAGTGCAGGCAGGCCCAGCCGCCCTCGGCCTTCTTCTTCTGCCAGGCCTTGCCGACATCGACGATATCTTCCTTCTCGAGCCGGATGCGGCCGAGCGAGGATTTTGAGAGCTCCGCCTCGTATTGCTTCGGCGCGTTGGCATCGATCCATTTGCGAGCCGTGGCTCGGAATTCGGCTTCCTGTGGCGTATCGTCGAAGTTCATTGCGGCTTTCTCCTTTGTCTCCGGAGACGTGCCCCGGACGCAGCGCAGCGCGGAAGCGGTGCGCTGCACAGCCGGGGCCCATCAAACTGGCATCGTGTGGGTCCCGGCTCTGCGGAGCGGCGTACCGGACGATGCTTCGCATCGCCGGGGGAACGCCGCACCGCGTCCGGGACACGTGATCTATCTTCCCTTGGTCGGGATCTGATTGAACGGCACGTCCTTGTCGACCCGGATGTCGCCGGGCAAGCCAAGCACGCGCTCGGCGATGATGTTGCGCATGATCTCGTCGGTGCCGCCTTCGACGCGGGTGCCCGGTGCGCGCAGCAGCATCGCCTGGAATTTGCCGGCAACTTCGGCGTCTTCCAGCCCGCTCAGCACGCCGGCAGCGCCCTGCAGGTCGAGCGCATACATCGCGACTTCCTGGACCATCGATCCCGCCACCAGCTTGCCGATGGAATTTTCCGGACCGGGACGCTCGCCCTTCGAGAGCGCCGAGATCGCGCGCATACTGGTGTATCTCAGGCCGCTGGCCTTCACCGCATAGTTCGCCAGCCTCGAACGAACGCTGCGATCCTCGATTGCAGGCCCATCTTCCAGCATCAGGCTGTTGCAGAACTCGAACAGTTCCGGAAAGCCTGTCGCCACGCCTGCTCCGATCGACATGCGCTCGTTCATTAGCGTGGTCAGCGAGACGTTCCAGCCGTCATTGACGGCGCCAAGCCGCTGCGAGTCCGGGATCTTCACGTCGGTAAAATAGACTTCGTTGAAGTCGGACTGGCCGCTGGCCTGCTTGATCGGCCGCACCTCAACGCCGGGGCTCTTCATGTCCAGGAAGAACATCGTGAGGCCCTTGTGCTTCGGCACATTGGGATCGGTGCGCGTGAGCAGGATACCGTAATCCGAATAGTGCGCGCCCGAGGTCCAGATCTTCTGGCCGTTGATGATCCAGTCGTCGCCCTTCTTCTCGGCACGAGTGCGAAGCCCTGCGACGTCGGAGCCGCCGGCGGGTTCGGAGAACAACTGACACCAGATCTTCTCGCCGGAAGCGAGCGGCGGCAGATATTTGCGTTTCTGCTCCTCGCCGGCATAGGCCATCATGGTCGGCCCGCACATGCCATGGCCGATGATGAACATGCCCGAGAGTTTGCCGAACGGCCCCTCTTCCTGCTGCCAGATCACCCGCTCGATCGGCGAGGCGCCGCGGCCGCCATATTCCTTCGGCCAGTGCAGGCAGGCCCACCCCGCTTCGGCCTTCTTCTTCTGCCAGGCCTTTGCGACCTCGAGAATGTTCGCGCCTTTCAGCACGGTGCGGCCGAGCGAGGACTTTCGAAGTTCTTCCTCATACTGCTTCGGCGCGTTGGCGGATATCCATGCGCGGGCCTCGGCGCGGAATGCGGCTTCCTGCGGAGTGTCGTCGAAGTTCATCGGTTTCGTCCTTCAAACTTGGCCCGTCGTCCCTGCGAAAGCAGGGACCCATAACCACCGGCCAAAATAGTAGTCCCGTCTCTCGCAACTTGATTCCAATCGAGGGGCCGCGGAGTATGGGTCCCCGCTTTCGCGGGGACGACGCCGGGTGAACCCTACGCCGCGTTCTTCTTGCGCATGCGATCGATCAACTGATCTTCCCAATACGACAGGCTGCCGAGCGTCAGCGCTGACGCGTTGGCGCGGCGGTAGTACATGTGGCAGTCGAATTCCCAGGTGAAACCCATGCCGCCGTGAACCTGGATGTTGTTCTTGGAGCAGTGCTGGAACGCCTGCGTCGCGCTGATGCGCGAAGCAGCGGCGGCTTCCGGCAATTCGGCGGCATTGGTCGAGAGCGCCCAGGCGCCGTAGTAGCAATTCGAGCGCGCCAGCGTCGCCGAGACGTACATGTCGGCGAGCATGTGCTTCACTGCCTGGAACGAGCCGATCGGCCGGCCGAAAGCGATACGGTCGAGCGCGTAGTCGCGGCCCATCTCGAGCGCGCGATCGGAGCCGCCGACCTGCTCGAACGCCAGCAGCACGGCGGCGCGGTCGAGCACTTGCGTGAGGATGCTCCAGCCATCGCCTGCCGCTCCAAGCGGTTCGGCTTTGGCTTTCGTGAAGGTGAGTTCGGCTTGCCCGCGGGTCGGATCGACGTTGGTCAACGGCTTCGCCTCGACGCCGCCGGCCTTGAGGTCGACCAGGAACAGCGAGATATCGGAATCGCGACCGGTTGAACCGGTCCGGGCAGCGACGACGGCGAAATCGGCAATTGCGCCATCCGGCACCGGCTTCTTGATGCCGTTGAGCGTGCCGCCGGAAGCCTGCAGCTTGATCGCCTTCGGCGACGGATTGCCCTTGCCTTCGAACAGCGCCAGCGTACCGATCGCCTCACCGGACGCGATCTTCGGCAGCCATTTCTGCTTCTGCGCGTCGGAGCCGGCCAGCAGCAGCGCCTCGGCGGCAAGATAGACCGTGGAGGAGAACGGCACCGGCGCATTCGCGCGGCCCATTTCTTCCGCGATCACGCAAAGCTCAAGATGGCCCGCGCCGGCGCCGCCGAACTGTTCGGGAATTGCGACGCCGAGAAAGCCCATTTCGGCGAGGCCTTTCCACAATTCCGTGTCATACGGCACCTTGCCGTCGAGCACCTCGCGCACGGCCTTCGGCGGGCACTTCTCAGTGAGAAATTTCCGCGCCGCGTCGCGCATCTGTTTTTGTTCGTCGGAGAAATCGAAGTTCATGGCGTGTTACTCGGGTTTTGTGTGAGGTGTATCTTTTTAGCTCGTCGTCCCCGCGTTCGCGGGACGACGATGAAGGGTGGTTTTCATTGCAGCACAATCACGTCCTCTCCCGGCTGATCAGCATAAAGCTTCTCCACCAGCGCGGCGCGGCGTTCGAGGCCGGCGCGCTGGTTGATGTAGCCCTTGTCGGTGAGTTCATTGCCGTCGATCGAGGGCGGCTCGGCCATCAGCATGGCGCGCGCAATCCGCATGCTGCTGCCGGTGGCGGAGGCGTTATGCGCCTCCAAGCCACGCTTCAGGCAGGCGATCACCTGGGGATGCTTGACCACCTGCTCAAACGTCGCATCGAGACTCCCCACGATCTGCCGGCAGGCGTGCAGATTGGGCCAGGCCAAAAGTCCGATGAACGGACGATCCTGCCCCGTGACCAGCGCGTCGTGCACCACCGGCGTCGCGGCCGCGATGGCATCGGTGCGCAATGAGCCGACATGGACGAAGGTGCCGGTCGTGAGCTTGAAGTCTTCAACCACGCGGCCGGCGAAGATGATGCCCTGCAGCGGATCCTTCTCATCGACGAACACGCCGGCGTCGCCGATGCAGTAAAAACCTTCCTCGTCGAACATCTTCTTCGTCAATTCAGGCTGGCCGAAATAGCCCGGCGTGACGTTGATGCCGCGCAGGCGCAATTCGTATTTGGAGCCGCACGGCACCATCTTCAGCTCGACGCCAGGAAACGGCAGGCCGATCAGGCCGACGCGCTCAGTGTCCCAATAGGTGCCGGTCGAGGTCGGCGCGGTCTCGGTCGAACCCCAGCCGGTGTAGAACACGATGCGCTCGCCGGTGGTCTTCACCGCCAGCGCCTGCATACGGTCGTAAAGATCGTCCGGCAGCCGCGCGCCGCCATAGGCCATCACGGTCAGGTTCTTGAAGAAGCTGCGGCACAGCGCGTCGTCCTTCTCCATCGCAGCAGCTAGCGCCGCGTAGCCGGCGGGGACGTTGGCGTAATAGGTCGGCGATATCTCGTGCAAATTGCGAATGGTCTCCTCGAACTGACCGGGCATCGGGCGGCCGTCGTCGATATAGAGCGTGCCGCCGTCGATCAGCGCCGGGTTGAACAGCGCATTGCCGCCCATGGTGTGATTCCAGGGCATCCAGTCGAGATAGGTAGAAACCGGCCCATTCGGGTCGCGCCGGCGCACCTGCATCATCATCGCCGCGTTGGCGCACATCATCTCCTGGGTGTTGATGACGGCCTTCGGCATGCCGGTCGAGCCCGAGGTGAACAAGAGCTTGCCGACGGTCTTCGGCGTGATCTTTGAAATCGAGTCTTCGACATCTTTGGTAGCCGGCGTTGCCGCGAGTTCGGCGAACGACACACTCTTGATACCTTCGCAGGGGCGCGCGACATGAACCACAGTGACGCCGGCCAGGTCGATCGCCCTGAGCGCCTTCTCAAAGGTCGGACCGTCCTGCACCATCACGACCGCAGGCTTGATCAGGCTGAAGAGATATTTGAGCTTGAGATGATCCTGGCTCATCAGCGAATAGGCCGGCGACACCGGCGCCGCCGGCAGCCGCGCCTGCATCGCGGCCTGCGTCATCAGTGCGTGCTCGATGGAGTTGCCCGATAGGATCGCGACGGGGCGGCCTGGTTCGAGGCCAAGGTTGAGCAGGCCCTGCGTCAGTCCGTCGACGACGCGCTTGGCTTCGCCGTAGGAGACTTTCCGCCATTGCCGCTCAGCGCCGCCGCGTTGCGCCAGCCAGGTACGCTCCGACGCTTCCCTCGCCCATTTCGAAAGCGACGCCGGAATGTGCTTCTCGTAGGGCTGCAGCGGAATGCGCGACTTCAGGATGATGACGCCATCGGGACGACGCTCGACCGCGATGTCGCGCGGCAACCATTCGATCTTGCGGAAGGCCGGCTTTGTCAGCACCTTTGCTGCACTCCCACTCATATTGCGTCTCCCGGAATTTTTGTCCTTTGCGGATCTTGTCGTCATCGCCTGATATAGACAGGCTTTCGCTTTTCGAGGAAGGCCCTGATGCCTTCGTTGAAATCTTCCGAGCGGCTGCACAACACCAGCGGTTGAGTCACGAGGCGCTCCGCATCACCGTCGTCCCGGCCAAGCGAAGCGCGAGCCGGGACCCATAACCACAGGTCTTCGTTGTTGCGCTACGCTGGGGACCCATCGCGCTTCAACGAGAGCGCTGTGGTTATGGGTCCCCGCGTTCGCGGGGACGACGACCGAGTTTGCCCTACCGCGGCGCCATGCGGATGGCGCCGTCGAGGCGGATGGTCTCGCCGTTGAGCATCGCGTTCTCGACGATGTGCACCGCGAGCGCGCCGTATTCGTCGGGCTCGCCAAGGCGGGCCGGATGCGGCACCTGGGCGCCCAGGCTCTTGCGGGCTTCCTCGTTCAGGCCCATCAGCAGCGGCGTGAAGAAGATGCCGGGGGCAATCGTGTTGACGCGGATCTTCAGGCTCGCGAGATCGCGTGCCGCCGGCAAAGTGAGGCCGACGATGCCGCCCTTGGAGGCGGAATAGGCGATCTGGCCGATCTGGCCTTCATAGGCCGCAACGGAAGCGGTGTTGACGACGACGCCGCGCTCTTCGCCGATGGGGGGCGCGGTGGCGAGCCGCTCGGCGAACAAGCGCAGCGCGTTGAAGGTGCCGATCAGGTTGACGTTGATGATGCGGACGAACTTTTCCAGCGGATAGACGCCGTCCTTGCCGACCACGCGCTGCGAGCCGCCGATGCCGGCGCAGTTCATCAGTACGCGCGCGACACCATGAGCGGCTTCCGCCTTGGCGATCGCCGCCTTCATCTGCTCCTCGCTGGTGACGTCGGCATGAAGGGCTACGCCCTTCACTTCGGCTGCGACCTTCTCGGCATTCTCCTTGTTCTGGTCGAGCACGCCGATCTTGGCGCCCTTCGCGGCCATGGCGCGGGCGGTCGCGGCCCCTAAGCCGGAGCCACCGCCGGTGATGAGAACGGCAACGTCTTTCAACTGCATTTTGAGAACCTTTCCTTGGGTGTTTTCTTCTCTAGTTGGCGAATAGCGAGCGGCGAATGGGTCTATTCGCTACTCGCTATTCGCCCCTTCCCTTCTTCCAGCATTCCGCCGCAGATCAGCGCTTCCATGTGCTTGATGTATTCGCGGCAGACCTCGTCGGTGACCGGACCGACCCCGGTCGCGCGCGACATCGCGTGGCGGCCGAAGAACAGGTGATCGCAGGCGCCGATCAGGCTGGTGTAAAACATGACCGGATCGACCTTGCGGAACTCGCCGGCCTTGATGCCTTCGGCGAGCAGACGGCGGTGAAAGTCGAGCAAGGGCGCGACAAAGAATTGCGAGACTTCGTCTGAGGCTTCCGCGCTGCTCTCGTGCAGGAGATAGTGGATCAGCCGGTTCATGTAGGGGAACTGGTGATAGGCGCGGATGATGCCGCCGATATGCAGGCGAAGCTTTGCCGTCGGCGAGATCGGCTGGCTGATCAGATATTCGAGTTGCGACATCTCGGTCGCGGCGTCCCTGGCCAGAAGCGCCAGCAACAGCCCGTCCTTGTTGCCGAAATGGTATTTCACCAGCGCGGCATTGACGCCCGACTTCTGCGCGATGTCGGACAGCGACACCTCGATCGAGGCGCGCTCGATCATCAGCTCGCTCGCCGCCACAAGCAGCTTCTCGGCGGTGGTGTTTTTGCCGCTCGGGAGCCTGGCCGGTACGCTGGTATTCAACGGTGATCCCATCACTGCTGAGGGGCGGGAAATCTGGCCGCACATAAGCGCATGCCGCGGCTGCACTCAAGAGTTAATTGATTGATTGACTAAATCCCGCAGCCCCCCTTAAATCCGGCCCATCTTTCCAAGCCACAAACAACATTCAGGGAGAACAGACATGGCCGAGGCCTATATCGTCGCCGCCGCACGCACTGCCGGTGGCCGCAAGGGCGGACGTCTCGCAGGCTGGCACCCGGCCGATCTCGCCGCTTCCGTGCTCAATTCGCTGGTCGACCGCACCAGCGTCGACCCGGCCCAGATCGAGGACGTGATCATGGGCTGCGTGATGCAGGCCGGCGAACAATCCAACAACATCGCGCGCAACGCGGTGATGGCCTCGAAGCTGCCTGAGAGCGTGCCCGCCACCTCGGTCGACCGGCAGTGCGGCTCGTCGCAGCAGGCGCTGCACTTTGCGGCGCAGGCAGTGATGGCCGGTTCGATGGATATCGTGATCGCCGCCGGCGTGGAATCGATGACGCGGGTGCCGATGGGGCTTGCTTCGTCGCTGCCGGCCAAGAACGGCTTTGGCCACTACAAGAGTCCAGGCATCGAGGCGAAATATCCGAACATCGTGTTCAGCCAGTTCACCGGCGCGGAAATGATGGCGGAGAAGTACGGGCTCTCCAAGGACCAACTCGACGAGTACTCCTACAACAGCCATCAGCGCGCGATTGCCGCGACGCAAGCCGGCAAGTTCAGGGATGAAATCATTCCGCTGCAGATCACCCGCGCCGACAACTCGACTGACACCCACCATATCGACGAGGGCATCCGCTTCGACGCCAGCCTCGACGGCATCAGGGGCGTCAAGCTGATTGCCGAGAACGGCAAGCACACCGCCGCCAGCGCCAGCCAGATCTGCGACGGCGCCTCCGGAGTGCTGGTGGTCAACGAGAAGGGCCTGAAGTCGCTCGGCGTCAAACCGTTGGCGCGCATCCATCACATGACCATGATGGGCGGCGATCCCGTGATCATGCTGGATGCGCCGCTGCACGCGACCAAGCGGGCGCTGGAAAAGGCCGGCATGTCGATCAATGACATCGACCTGTTCGAGGTCAACGAAGCCTTCGCGGCCGTGCCGGTGGCGTGGCTGAAGACGACGGGCGCCGATCCTGACAGGCTCAACGTCAATGGCGGCGCGATCGCGCTCGGCCATCCGCTCGGCGGCTCCGGCACCAAGCTGATGACCACGCTGGTCAATGCGCTGAAGCAGAACAACAAGCGCTACGGCCTGCAGACCATGTGCGAAGGCGGCGGCATGGCGAACGTGACGATCGTGGAGCGGCTGTAAGTAGCACGCCCTCAGGCGTCACAACAGCAAAGGTGTCGTCCCTGCGAATGCAGGGACCCATAACCACAAATGTTTGTGGTTGTACGTAGCTGGGGCTCCAGCTCGTTTCAATATTCAGAGCGGTGGTTATGGGCCCCTGCGTTCGCAGGGGCGACCACATTATTTTCGGGATTATGAATGACTCACCCCTCGATCCACGCCCGGAATACGCCGAACAAGATCGCCTACCAAATGGCCGGCACCGGCAAGGCGATCACCTATCGCGAGCTTGACGAGCTATCGAACCAGGGCGCGCAATTGTTCCGCAAGCTCGGCTTGAAGGCCGGCGACCACATCGCATTCCTGATGGAAAACCGCCTGGCGTTCATGGAGATCTGCTGGGCGGCACAACGCGCCGGGCTCTATTACACCGCGATCAGCCGCTATCTCACTGAGGAAGAGATCGCCTATATCGTGAACGATTGCGGCGCCAAGGTCTTCATCACCACGCCGCAATGTGCCGACAAGGTCAAGGGCCTGATCAAGGGCGAACCCGGCGAGCCGCTGTTCTTCATGGTTGACGAGCCGGCGCCCGGCTTCCGTTCCTTCGACAAGGAAGCGATTGCGATGCCTGTGACGCCGATTGCAGACGAGGTCGCCGGCTATGACATGCTGTATTCGTCCGGCACCACCGGCCGGCCCAAGGGCATCAAGAAGGAGTTCGAGGGCAAGGCGATCGACGTGCCGAACCCGCTGTTGAAAATTCTCTGCGCCGACATGTGCGGCATGTCGTCCGACAGCATCTATCTGTCGCCGGCGCCGCTCTATCACGCAGCTCCCCTGCGCTTCAACATGATCGCGATCACGCTCGGCGGCACCTCCATCATCATGGAGCACTTCGACGCCGAGGAATTCTTAAAGCTTGTCGAGAAGTACAAGGTCACGCAGTCGCAGCTCGTGCCGACCATGTTCGTGCGGATGCTGAAATTGCCGGACGAGGTGCGCGCGGCTTACGACGTCTCGACGCTGAAAGGCGCGATCCACGCCGCCGCGCCCTGCCCGGTCGACGTGAAAGCGAAAATGATCGAGTGGTGGGGGCCGATCCTGATCGAATATTACGCCGGCTCCGAAGGCAACGGCGTCACCGTTTCAACTTCGCAGCAATGGCTGACCCACCGCGGCACCGTCGGCCGCGCCGTGGTCGGCAAGGTTAAAATCCTCGACGAGAATGACGAGGAGAGACCGACCGGCGAAATCGGCACGGTCTATTTCGCCGACGCGCCTGTTTTCACCTATCACAACGATCCCGAGAAGACCAAGAAGGCCTACAACGCCAAGGGCTGGTCGACGCTCGGCGACGTCGGCTACCTCGACGAGGAAGGCTATCTCTATCTCACCGACCGCAAGAGCTACATGATCATCTCCGGCGGGGTGAACATCTACCCGCAGGAGACCGAGGACATCCTGATCACCCATCCTGCCGTCTCCGACGTCGCCGTGTTCGGCGTGCCCAACGATGAAATGGGCGAGGAGGTCAAGGCCGTGGTGCAGCCGCACGACATGGCAAAAGCCGGCAGGGATCTCGAGGCCGAACTGATCGCGTTCTGCCGAAAACATCTGTCGCCGATCAAGTGCCCCAGGAGCATCGACTTCGAAGCCGAGTTGCCGCGCACGCCGACGGGAAAATTGGTGAAGCGCCACCTGCGCGACAAATATTGGCCGAAGCCGGTGAAAGCGTAATCTCTCCATTGTCGTCCCTGCGAACGCAGGGACCTATAACCGCCGCTGTTGATCGCTTTACAAAGCTGGGGCCACAGCCTTTTATCGCGGCGAACATTTGTGGTTATGGGTCCCGGATCGCGCTCGCTACGCTCACTTGTCCGGGACGACAAGGGAGTGCGCCAGATGAACAAAACAACTTCCCTCCCCGAAATCCCCCTCCCCTCCACCATCCGCTCCCGCTACGTCGATGGCATCAACGGCCTCCGCATGCACGTGCTAGAGGCCGGCTTCGAGACACCCGGCCGTCCGTGCCTCCTGCTCCTGCACGGCTTTCCCGAACTCGCCTATTCCTGGCGCAAGGTGATGCCGGTTCTCGCCGGCGCGGGCTATCACGTGATCGCGCCGGACCAGCGCGGCTATGGCCGCACCACCGGATGGAATCCGGACTATAACGGCGACCTCGCCTCGTTCCGCCTCACCAATCTGGTGCGCGACGCGCTGGGGCTGGTGTCGGCGTTCGGCTACGCAAGCGTCGATGCCGTGATCGGACATGATTTCGGCTCGTCGGTCGCGGCCTGGTGCGCGCTGATACGGCCCGACGTGTTTCGCTCGGTCGTCATGATGAGCGCACCGTTCGGCGGACCTCCATCGCTGCCGTTCAACACCGTGCACGAGCCCGCCAAGCCGGCCGATGATCCCATTCACCGCGAGCTCGCTGCGCTGCCACGCCCGCGAAAACATTACCAATGGTATTACTCGACGCGCGAGGCGAACAACGACATGCACCGCGCGCCGCAGGGCGTCCATGATTTCCTGCGTGCCTATTACCACCACAAGAGCGCCGACTGGAAAGCCAACCAGCCCTACCCGCTGAAATCCTGGAGCGCAGACGAGATCGCAAAGCTGCCGACTTATTATGTGATGGACCTCGCCAACGGCATGGCGGCCACCGTTGCCGAGGAAATGCCGTCGGCCGCCGAAATCGCCGCCAACAAATGGCTGCCGGACAATGAGCTTGCCTTCTACAGCGCCGAGTACCAGCGCAACGGATTCCAGGGCGGGCTGCAGTGGTATCGCTGCGGCACCTCCGGCGCGTTTGTGCCGGAATTGCAGATATGGTCCGGCCGCACCATCGACGTGCCGTCCGCTTTCATCTCGGGCAAGCAGGACTGGGGCACCTATCAGCGCCCCGGCGTCTATGAGGCGATGCAGTCGCGAGCCTGCACCAACATGACCGGCTGCCATCTTGTCGACGGCGCCGGCCACTGGGTGCAGCAGGAGCAGCCCGGCGAAGTGAGCCGGTTATTGATGCAATTCCTGCAACAAGCAGAGGACAACGCAGGGACAAAGGCGAGCCAGTAACGTACCGGCAAGAGACGACCGCCGCTGTACAGCTATTGCTCTTGCCGCACGCACCCAAACTGCGCATCATCCGCGCCGTATTCGGAAACAGAGCGGAGCGTACGCCTTGGCCAAATCGCAATGGAGTTTCAAGACCGCCGTTGAACTATCGGCCGCGCTTGCCGCAAGGAAAGTCTCCGCGGTTGAACTGGCCGAGGACGCGATCGGCCGGATCGAGCGGCACGATGCGAAGATCAACGCGATTTGCGTGCGCGATTTCGAACGCGGCCTTGCCGCCGCCCGCGCGGCCGACGCCGAACTTGCGCGCGGCGTGAAGAAGCCACTGCTCGGCCTCCCGCTGACCGTGAAGGAATCCTACAATATCGCGGGGCTGCCGACGACGTGGGGCATTGCGGCGCAAAAGGATTTCACGCCGACGGAGGATGCGCTGTCGATCTCGCGCGTCAAAGACGCCGGCGGTGTGATCCTTGCGAAAACCAACGTGCCGCTCAACCTCGCGGACTGGCAGAGCTACAACGACATCTACGGCACCACCAATAACCCTTATGATCTCGGCCGCACGCCGGGTGGCTCGTCCGGCGGCTCCTCGGCCGCGCTCGCGGCCGGCTATGGCCCGCTATCGCTCGGCTCCGACATCGGCGGTTCGCTGCGCGTGCCGGCGTTCCATTGCGGCGTCTATGCACACAAGCCGACCTTTGCGCTGGTGCCGGGGCGTGGCCACACCCCGCCGCCATTCGAGCCGCTGCCGCTCGACCGCGACCTTGCCGTGATCGGCCCGATGGCACGCAGCGTCGCCGATCTCTCGCTGCTGCTCGACACCATCGCCGGTCCCGATCCGCTGGAGGCCGGCAAGGGTTACAAACTTGCCCTGCCGCCGCCGCGCCACGGCGCGCTGAAAGATTTTCGCGTGTTGGTGGTTGATACCGACCCGGTCATGCCGACCGACGAGGTGGTGCGCGGCACGATCCACAAGCTCGCCGCCAACCTCGAAAAGGCCGGCACCAAGGTCGATCGCAACAGCCCGTTGCTGCCAAACTTTTCCGAGACGTCCCGGCTCTACATGCGGATGCTGATGTCGTTCCTCGCCGCTTCCTTCCCGCCGGAAATCTATGCCGGCGCGCAGGCCGCCGCCGCCGCGCTACCGCCGAGCGATGTAAGCCTTGCTGCCGAACGCCTGCGGGGCATGGCGCAAAGCCACCGCAACTGGTTGATGGACGACGTCGCGCGTGCGCGCCTGCGGGCGCAATGGCGCGAACTGTTCAAGACCTATGATGCTGTGATCTGTCCGATCATGCCGACCCCGGCCTATCCGCACGACCATTCCGTCGATCAGGAAAAACGTCGCATCGAGATCGACGGCAACGAGCACGTCTATCCCGATCAGCTTTCGTGGCCGGGCATCGCCACCCTACCCGGCTTGCCCGCGACCGCGATCCCGACCGGCCTTTCGCCGGACGGATTGCCGGTCGGTGTGCAGATCGTCGGGCCGTGGCTGGAGGATCGCACAACGCTGAAGCTGGCGGAACTGATCGAGCGCGAATTCGGCGGCTTCAAGCCGCCGCCGATGTTTGATGATTGAAGATCCCTCGTGCCGGGGAGTTGCGCGCAAGCGAATCTCCTCGCCGGGAGGTGAAGCGGTATCGTTGAAAGCGCCATGCGGACTTTCATTCGAAGCGTCATCGCCGTCGTCGCCGGCTTCCTGCTGATGTGGCCGCTTGGCTATGCCTATGCCGCGCTCGGCTGGCCAACGTTCCACTTGTGGGGGCTGATGCATGGCACCTTTGTCGCTGCCTGGCCTACCCTGTCGATCCTGGCATTCCTGGCACTGGGGTATCTGCCGCTTTTCCCGCGCATCGACGACGCAGCGCTTCTGATGGCCGGCCTTGTTTGGGGTCTGTTGCTGGCCACTGCTTTCAACATCCGCCACGCTCTCGGCTTTGAGATTGCCTATGGCCTGTTCAGCGTCACGGCGGTTATCGTTGCAGTACTATGCATCTTTGCCAAACACCGGCTCCGTTTGGCGCTGCTCGTGGTATCGCCGCTTGTTTTCCTGAACTTGGATCTTCTGCTGGTGCCGCCAGCGCTTGAACAACTCGTGTCTCGAGCCATCTTTGATCTCAAGCAGCTCTTGCCGCCTGTCGCCTTCTCGCTCGCGGGTTACGTGCTTGGCTCGCTCGCCCGTGTCGTGATCAAACGCTCGCCGAGAACAGCGTGATAGCCGCTCTGCAGTGACGAACAAGAACCGGAGGAATCATGAACAACGACCTCGCCGAGCTGACAGAGCTCAACCGCGATTATGTCGCTTCCGTGCAAAACTCCGACGTCAAGCGCTTCGATGAAATCCTTGCCGCCGACTTCTATTGCTCAAATCCCGACAAGACGCTGGTCGACCGCGCGACGTTTCTGAAGCAGACGGCTGTGCCGGTCACGATCAAGAATCTGACCACGCACGACGTCAAAATCCGTGTGCTCGGCGACTTCGCCATTATCCACGCCGCGACGAGCTATACGACCGCGGACGGCCAGCAGGCTCACGGGCGCTATACCGATTGCTGGGCGAAGCAGAATGGCAAGTGGCTTGCGGTGTCGGCGCACGTGTCGCGGTGAGCAAACATCCAATCCCGCGTCGTCCCTGCGAAAGCAGGGACCATAACTACTGACGCCGGTTGGGAGAGAAGCCGTCTCACCTTGTGCCCATTCCGTGGGCCGCGGCGTATGGGTCCCGGCGTTCGCCGGGACGACGGATGCAATTGCGAACTACGCCTCACGCATCAAACACGATCACGCTGCGTAGCGTCTTGCCGGCTTTCATGTTGGCAAAACCCTCGTTGATTTCGGAGAGCTTCAGCTTGGCCGAGATCCAGTCCTCCAGATGCAGCTTGCCGCGCATGTAGAATTCGACCAGGCGAGGCATGTCGACGCGGAAATGGTTGGAGCCCATCGACGAGCCCTGAATGCGGCGCTCGCGTAGGAAGTCGAAGCCGTGCAGCTCGATCTTCTGGCCGAACGGGATCATGCCGACGATGGTCGCGGTGCCGCCGGCCGCCAGCATCGCGAAGGACTGTTCGGCGGTCTCCTTGCGGCCCAGCACCTCGAAGGAGTGATGCACGCCGCCGCCGGTGAGTTCGCGCACCTGCTGCACCACATCGCCGCGGGAGGGATCGACGATGTCGGTGGCGCCGAGTTTTGTGGCCAACTGCAGCTTGGCCGGATTGGTGTCGATCGCGATGATGCGGCCGGCGCCGGCGATCGCGGCGCCATTGATCGCGGCCATGCCGACGCCGCCGCAGCCGATCACGGCCACCGTTTCGCCAGCCTGCACCTTTGCGGTGTTCACGACCGCACCATAGCCGGTGATGACGCCGCAGCCGATCAGGGCCGCGAGCTCCAACGGCATGTCCTTGCGGATTTTGACGATGGCGTTCTCGTGCACCAGCATCTGCTCGGCGAACGACGAGAGATTGAGGAACTGATGAAGCTTCTCCTCACGCGCCCAGGACAGCCGGTTCGACTGACCGGGCAGCATCTTCACGGTCGTATCAGTGCACAGCACGGTGCGGCCGGTGGTGCAGTTATCGCAGGTGCCGCAGAACACCGAAAGACACGTCACGACGTGATCGCCGGGTTTTACATAGGTGACGTCGGAGCCGACCTTTTCGACCACGCCCGCCGATTCATGCCCAAGCACGGCAGGCAGCGGGTGCGGATACAGTCCCTCCATGAAGTGCAGGTCGGAATGACAGAGGCCGGCGACGCGCGTGCGGATCAGGACCTCGCGCGGACCGGGATTCGGCACGCTGACCTCCTCTATCACCAGCGGCTGGTTGACTTCATGCAGAACGGCGGCCTTCATCGGTGCTTCCCCATCAATTCTGTTATTTTTGAACCAGTACTGGCTGCAGCCTACGCTGCGACAAGCAATTCGCCAACCTCGGCCATGCCGACGCTGCGTTCGCCGAGCAGATGGCCGGTGAGCGCGCGCTGGGCGGCATTTTCCGCAAGCCGGAACGGATCGCTCGGCGTGACGCGATGGTCGACCACCATCCGCGACAGCAACAGCCGCCTGGCGTCGCCGCGCATCTCGTGGATACGGCCGCCCTCCCAGGCCAGCGCAACGGCGCTGGCGACATGGTAGAGCAGGCTGGTGGCGCGCCGCGCATCGCCTTCATTGTCGGGCCGGCTGGCTACCTCGCGGGCAAAGCCGACCGCGCTGTCGGTCAGTTCACGTAAGCGATTGCGCCAGGCCTGCGGCACGTTGGTGCTGTCGTCGAGGCGGGCGTGCAGATCGGCCGCGAGCGCGGCGTCGGCGCCGTGGCGGCCGACCGCGCGGGTCAGCGCGTCGATTGCGACGATGTTGCCGGTGCCTTCCCAGATCGAGCCGAGATGCGCGTCGCGCAGCAGCCGCGCGGTGGCAAACTCCTCAATGTAGCCGATGCCGCCGCGCATCTCCAACGCATCGCCGCAGACTTTTCGCGCGTCGCGCGTGGCGCGGAATTTCAGCGTCGGCGTCAGGATACGCAACAAAGCCGCCGCATCCTGGCTGCCGGCTTCCGCGCGATCGAGCGCGTCAGCCGTGAGAAAACTCATCGACAGCGCCTGCTCGGTCGGCAGCATGATCTTCATCAACTGCCGCCGCGCCAGCGGCAGGTCGATGATGCGCTGCCCGAACACCACACGGTTCTTCGCCACCGTCATCGCGTCATGGTGCGCGCGCCGCATCAGCGCGGTGGACTTGACGCCATTGGACAACCGTGAGGAGTTGACCATCTCGGCCATCTGCACGAAGCCGCGGTCGAGCTTGCCGACGGCGTAGGCAATCGCGCCCTCAAACTTGATCTCGCCCGACGCCATCGAACGGGTGCCGAGCTTGTCCTTCAGGCGAACGATCCGGTACTGATTCTGCGAGCCGTCATCGAGATACCGTGGCATCAGGAACAGGCCGACGCCGCGCGTGCCGGGCCCCGCTCCTTCCGGCCGCGCCAGCAGCATCACAATCTTGGCGTCGGCATTGGAGCAGAACCATTTCTCGCCGTAGAGACGCCAGTGATCGCCTTCCTGCACGGCCCGCGTCGTCAGCGTGCCGACGTCGGAGCCGCCTTCCTTCTCGGTCATGAACTGGCCGCCCTGAGTCAACTTGCTCATGTCGGTCTGGGTCAGGCCGTCGAGATACTTTGCCTTCAACGCGTCGCTGCCGAAACTGTTAAGCAGTTTCGCGCAACCATCCGTGACGTTGATCGGACAGCCCATGCCGAATTCGGTCTGATTGAACAGGAACGTGAAGGCATGCTTGGCGACGACGGGGTATTTATCCGGCCACCCCATGATGCCCTTGCGGATCGACATCGCGTGAATGCCGAACTCGCCGAACGCGGCTTTTTCCAGCTCGCGATAGGCCGGATGATATTCGATATGTTGGATATCGCGGCCGAACTTGTCGCGCTCGTGCAGCACCGGTGTATGGCGGTCGGCAAGCCGCGCGCATTCGTCGAGATAGCCGCCGGCCAATTCGCCGAGCCGGTCGAGATGCGGCTCGATATGGCGAAACAGCGCGTCCGGCAGATGCAGGCGAAGCAGATCCGTCAACGCCGGATCGGCGCGGTAGAAATTCATCCCCGTCGTATCAGGTGCGAGCAATCCCGGCTGATTGGCTGAGGCGGCTGCACGGTCTTGCATGAGTGGATGCATTTTTGGCCCTTGTTCGTTCCGCCCGATGTTGGTCAACTATCGATAACGCGGGCGGACGTGCCGTCAACAACCATAATTGGAGGGCCGCCATGGCGGACGATTGCCAGGCGGAATCGGGTTCCTAGATTACCTAATCCCCACCATCCGAGGACTGCGCCCATGGAATTGCCAAAATACAAGATTGCCCTGATTGTTGGCGTCGGCGAGGGATTGAGCGCGTCGCTGGCGCGACTGTTCGCGCGCGAAGGCATCAAGGTTGCGCTTGCCGCGCGCAAGATCGAGAAGCTTGGCGCGCTCTGCACCGAGACCGGCGCCCGCGCCTTTGCCTGCAACGCTACCGAGGCGGAGGAGGTCGAACGTCTCTTTGGCATGGTCGAGCGCGAGATCGGCACGCCCGATCTCGTCGTCTATAATGCCAGCGGCCGCGCACGCGGCGCCTTCACCGACCTGGTTCCGGCCGAAGTTGCGAATGCGATCGCAGTCTCCGCCTTCGGCGGCTTTCTGGTGGCCCAGCAGGCGGCGACACGCATGCTGCCGAACAAGCACGGCGCGATCCTGTTCACCGGCGCCTCCGCCAGCGTGAAAGGCTATCCGCAGTCGGCGCCGTTCGCGATGGGCAAGTTTGCACTGCGCGGGCTGGCCCAAAGCATGGCGCGCGAATTGTCGCCGCAGGGCATCCATGTCGCGCATTTCGTCATCGACGGCGGCATCCGTAGCGCTGCGCGTACGGAGGTTGCCGATCGGCCGGATTCGATGCTCGATCCCGACGCGATTGCGCTGAGCTACTGGAACGTGCTGCAGCAACCGCGCAGCGCCTGGACGTGGGAAGTGGAGCTGCGGCCCTGGGTGGAGAAGTTTTGAGGCAGCCACCGCCGTCATTGCGAGCGCAGCGAAGCAATCCACCGCGCCGCATAAAGGAAGATGGATTGCTTCGTCGCTTCGCTCCTCGCAATGACAGGAATGGGGAAACCATGACCACCGAAACCAAACTCGACACCGGCACCGACGAGCTGCTCTGCGTGATCCGCGACCGCGTCGCCATCATCACGCTGAACCGCCCCGAAGCGCGCAATGCGTTCTCGGATACGCTGACGCCGGCGCTTCGCAGCATGATCAAGAGCTGCGGCGAAAATCCCGAGGTCGGAGCGCTCCTGCTCACCGGCGCGGGCACCGCGTTCTGCGCCGGCGGCAATGTGAAGGGCATGGGTGCGCATCGCCACAAGAAAAAGCTCGAAATGGCGTATGACGAGAAGGTCGCCGACCTGCAGGAGCGGCAGCGCCTGCTTACCGGCGCGCTTGCCTCGGTGCGCAAGCCGACGATTGCGGCGCTGCCCGGCCCCGCGGTCGGCGCTGGCCTCGCGCTCGCGCTGGCCTGCGATATCAGACTAGCGGCGCAATCCGCCTTCGTCTCCACCGGCTATGTCCGCGTCGCGCTCTCCGGCGATTACGGCATCGCCTGGCTGTTGACGCGGCTGGTCGGCACCTCGCGGGCGCGCGAACTGATGTTTACTGGCGACAAGATCGATGCCGCCAGATGCGAGGCGATCGGCCTCGTCAACCGCGTGGTGCCCGACGATAAGCTGCAGACTGAGGCCTTCGCGCTTGCCAGATCCATGGCCGAAGGCCCGACGCTCGCGCTGCGCTACATCAAGGACAATCTCGACGAAGCGCTCCAATTCGATTTCGCCACCGCGCGCGACCACGAGGCCGAGCGCCTCGTCCGCCTGACCACCACCGCCGATCACAAGGAGGCGGTGCAAGCCTTCATCGACAAGCGCAAGCCGGTGTTCAGGGGAAGCTAAAGTTCTTTTCCGCGGGTAGCGGAAAAATGGCCCGGTTCCGGCGCGGCCAGAACCGGGCTCAGTGGTCAAACCGCAAGCGAGGACATTGCGCGGGGAGAGACGGCGGCAAGCCGCCAACTGGCGCATGGGATTTCCTGCGGTTCGATACGAACGTGACTTTGGATATCTTTCTGGAAGCGCGTCAGCTTCCAGTCGCCGGGCGTATTGGTAAAGCCGTAGCCGGACTTGCGGGCGAGCGCGATCATGGCATCGTTGGAACGCAGCGTGTCGCCGAAGATGCGCTCGGCGCCGAACGCGGCTGCGCGGCATTCGAGGTTCTTCAACAGCGCCTTGCCGATGCCATGGCCCTGCCAGTGATCGTCGATCGACAGGCCGAGTTCGATTGCAGCAGTCTGGCTGTCGAAGGCATAGCGCGCTTCGCCGACGATGGTCTCGCGGCCGTCGACCGGCATGGTCGCGACCACACTGAACCGGTCCGCTTCGCCGACATGGATGAAGCGATCGAGTTCGGACGGCGGCAGTTCGCTGGCGGCGCCGAGGAAGCGGTTGTAACGGGAGCGCGTCGAGAGCGCGCGGAAATAGTTCTGCAGCGCCTTGGCGTCGCGCGGCTCGACGAAGCGCACGGTCACGGCCTGGCCATGCCGCGAGCGCAGCACGTCCGAATACTGCCTGAGATCGTCGAAACGCATCGTGGTCATGGCGCGCTCCCGCCGGTCCTCAATGAAAATGGCCGGCGTCCCCCAGACGAGGCGGCGCCGGCCGGCTGCTACTCAAGCCCGCCAGAACGGTTTTTCTGCCTCGTAGGCGACGTCGCTCCAGGAGACGCCGATGTCGTGCAGCTCGCGCTCGGACCACTTAGCCAGCTCGCGGCGGGACTGGTAGCGCTGCCGCCAGACATGGAGGGTCTCGGCCAATTGGCTCAAAATCCCCGGTCCATGATGATTTATCATCGATTCATGCGTGTAAGTGGACATTTTCGGCTCCTGTAGTAATCTGTTGGCGCTAATATCTGCGCTTCCGGGGCCGTTCACAAACGACACTTTGTACCGTTTCGGATGATATAAACTCATGTGAAGGGGAGAATCGGGAATGACCGGCAGACTGCCGTCGCTGAATGGTCTGCGCGCCTTCGAGGCAGCCGCCCGGCATCTGAGCTTCACCCAGGCCGCCTCCGAGCTGAACGTCACGCAGACCGCGATCAGTCACCAGATCAAGCGGCTGGAGGAAGAGCTGGGGGTTCGCCTCTTTGTCCGTCAGAACCGCTCGCTGACGCTGACGGCGGAAGCGCAGGATTACCTTCCCGGCATTCGCGCCGCCTTCAACGATCTCCGGCTCGCGACCGATCGACTGCTGCGCAAAGATGACGACCATGTGCTGACGGTGTCGACGCTGGCCTCGCTGGCCGCCAAATGGCTGCTGCCGCGCCTCACGGCCTTTCAGGAAGCGCAACCGGGGATCGACGTTCGCATCACGACCTCGATCAACCTCGTCGACTTCCAGCGCGACAAGGTCGATGCCGCGATCCGCTACGGCCGCGGCCAATGGCCTGGCGTTCGCGCCGACTGGCTGATGGCGGACGAACTCTTTCCGGTGTGCAGTCCGGCGCTGCTCAAGGGGAACAAGCCACTGAAATGCCCCGAAGACCTCCGCGATCACGTGCTGCTGCATACCAGCAACGCGAATAGCGACGACTGGCGGCTGTGGCTGACGGCGGCCGGGCTGCCGGCCGATTTTTCGAAACAGCCGGGCGTGACTTTCGACATGATCTTCATGACGGTGCAGGCCGCGATCGACGGCCTCGGCGTTGCGATGGGCCGCACCGCCTATGTGCAGGAGGACATCGCCAAGGGACGCTTGGTCGTTCCCTTCAAGATGGCTTTCCCGGTCGATGCCGGTTTCTATCTGGTCTCGCCGGCGGGTAGAGCCGATCCGCCAAAGCTCGCGGCCTTCCGGCAATGGCTGCTCGCCTCCGTTCAGAACCGCGCCTGAGCGTGCAGATATTCCGCATGGCCAGGTGCATGCGACATCGTCGCATGCGGCCATGCTGACGACTGATGCAGGCGCACGAGAGGCGTGACGCGGCCGCTGCATCAGGCTAGAAAATCGCGGGCGGATGGATTTGCCTGGCCGAGCGCCGGTTTGATTTTTGAGGCCAACAACGACAACAAGAGCGCATGGCCGATTTGACAGTCAAGTTCGATGTGCTGGTGATCGGCGGCGGCAACGCCGCTCTCTGCGCCGCCATCAGCGCCCGGCGCGCAGGTGCTTCCGTGCTGGTGCTGGAAGGCGCTCCGAAGTTCTATCGCGGCGGCAACACCCGCCACACCCGCAACATGCGCTGCGCGCACGATGCCGCGACCGACATTCTCACCGGGCCTTACACGGAAGAGGAGTTCTGGGACGATCTGTTGCGGTTGACCGGCGGTCAGACCGACGAGGAACTGGCGAAATTCATGATCAGGGAGTCCAAGGACATTCTGAACTGGATCGTCGAACAGGGCGTGCGCTGGCAACCCTCGCTCGGCGGCACGCTGAGCCTCGGCCGCACCAACTCGTTCTTCCTCGGCGGCGGACGCGCGATGCTGAACGCGCTCTATCTCACCGCGGAAAAACTCGGCGTCGAAATCGTCTACGATGCCGAGGTGATCGACCTCGATATCGAGCACGGCATGTTCCTGTCGGCGAAGCTGAAGCAGCCGATCGACGGCACGAGCGAAATCCGCGCTTCCACACTGGTCGCCGCCGCCGGCGGCTTTGAAGCCAATATCGAATGGCTGAAGGAATATTGGGGCGAGGCGGCGGACAATTTCCTGATCCGCGGCACACCCTATAACCGCGGCTCGATCCTGAAAATGCTGCTCGACAAGGGCGTGCAGGACATCGGCGATCCCACCCAATGCCACGCGGTTGCGATCGACGCTCGCGCACCGAAATTCGACGGCGGCATCATCACCCGCCACGACTCGGTCGTGTTCGGCATCGTCGTCAACAAGCACGCCGAGCGCTTCTACGACGAGGGCGAGGATATCTGGCCGAAGCGTTACGCGATCTGGGGGCGGCTTGTGGCCGCGCAACCGGACCAGATCGCCTACATTGTGTTCGATGCATCCGTTCGCAACAGTTTTATGCCGACGCTGTTTCCGCCGCTCGAGGGCGGGAGTATTGCCGAGTTGGCCACCAAGCTCGAGCTCGATCCGGCGGCGCTGGAGAAGACCATCGCCGAATTCAACGCCGCGGTTAAGCCCGGCACGTTCGATCACACCATCCTCGACGATTGCCGCACTGAAGGCATCACGCCGCCGAAGACGCATTGGGCGCGCCGGATCGAGACGCCGCCTTACCTAGCCTATCCGGTGCGGCCCGGCATCACTTTCACCTATCTCGGCACCCGCGTGAACAGGCAGGCGCGCATGGTGATGAAGGACGGCACGCCTTCGGCCAACATGTTCGCGGCCGGCGAGATCATGGCCGGCAACGTACTCGGCAAGGGCTATGCGGCCGGTATCGGGATGACCATCGGCAGCGTGTTCGGTCGGGTCGCGGGACGGGAAGCGGCGAAGAATGCGCGGAATTAGACACGCGCTCGGTTTACCTCGCCCCGCCCTTTGCGGGTAGAGGGAGAGAACAACGAAGGGAGGACTTGTGATGCGGCTTGCGATCACTACTGCTGCAGTCGTTCTGATGAACGCGACGCTGGCCCACGCCGCCGAGCCGATCGCGCTACGCGACATGGGTTCGTTCCATGTCGGCGGCCGGCTGGTCGAAATTTCAGGCAAGCCGGTAAAGGAAGTCACCTTCACCCCCGGCGGTGTGCCGGCAAAAGTCGATCCCAACGGCACCTATCAGGTCGAGCAGATGTATGTGCAGTATTTTCTGCCCGCGAACGAAAGGGGCGCCTATCCGCTTCTGATGTGGCATGGCGGCGGGCTCACCGGCGTCACCTACGAGACGACGCCCGACGGGCGCGAGGGCTGGCTGAACTATTTTCTGCGCAAGGGCTGGGCCGTCTACAATTCCGACGCGGTCGAGCGCGGCCGCGCCGGCTGGGCGCAATACCCAGATATCTTCAAGAGCGAGCCGGTATTCCTCACGACAGCCAATCCGTTCGAGCGGTTTCGGATCGGCGACGGCGTCGGCTCCTACAATCCCGATCCGGCCAAGCGGAAGCTGATGCCGGGCAGCCAGTTTCCGAACGAAGGCTACGAGAATTTCGTCAAGCAGAACGTGCCGCGCTGGACCACCACCGACGATGCCATCATCGCCGCCTATATCGCCGAGATCGACCGCGTCGGCCCTTCCGTCATCCTGTTCCACAGCCAGGCCGGCAGTTTTGGCTTCAAGGTGGCGCAGGCGCGGCCCGACAAGGTCAAGGCGCTGATTGCGATCGAGCCGGCCGGCGTCGGCGATCCCGCCAAGATCGACGTGCTGAAGAACATTCCGACGCTGATCGTCTATGGCGACTACATCGAGAAGGATTCGCGCTGGCCGAAGATTCGCGCCAACGGCCTTGCGTTTGCGGACGCGATCAAGGCGGCGGGCGGCAGCGTCGATGTCGTCGATCTGCCGCAAGCAGGCATCAAGGGCAATTCGCACATGGTGATGATGGACAAGAACAACGCCGAGGTCGCCGCCCTGATCCAGAAGTGGCTGGAGGGCAAGGGGTTGACGAAATAACCGGGTTGGCCGCGAGGGCAGGAAGCAGCACGTCATGCACGGAACGAAGATTCTGGAGGAAGCCGACCGCCTGATGACGGTCTGCAATTCCTGCCGCTATTGCGAGGGGCTCTGCGCAGTGTTTCCGGCGATGGAAATGCGCCGTGCTTTCTCCGACGGCGATCTCAATTATCTCGCCAATCTCTGCCACGCCTGCGGCGCCTGCTACACCGATTGCCAGTTCTCGCCGCCGCACGAATTCAACGTCAATGTGCCGAGGACGCTTGCGGTGGCGCGCGCGGAATCTTATGCGGCCTATGCATGGCCACGCGCTTTCGCGGGCACGTTCGCACGCAACGGACTTCTCATCAGCCTCGTTGCCGCGCTCAGCGTTGCTGCATTCATTTTCGGCTTCGCCGCTTTACACGATCGCCAGGTGCTGTTTGGCACGCATACCGGGCCGGGCGCGTTCTACAAATTGATGCCGCACAATGCGATGGCAGCCCTGTTCGGCGCGGCGTTCCTTTACGCTATCGCAGCGCTGGCGATGGGCGTGCGCGCCTTCTGGCGCGACATCGGCGAGCCCATCGGCATGAAGACCGATGCACGCGCGCTGATGCAGGCCATCCGCGACGCCGGCGAACTGCGCTATCTCGACGGCGGCGGCGTCGGCTGCTTCAACGAGGACGACCGTCCGACCGACCGCCGCCGGCTCTATCATCACCTCACCTTCTACGGTTTTGCGCTGTGCTTTGCCTCGACCTGCGTCGCAACGCTCTATCACTATCTGCTGGCGCGCGAGGCGCCGTATCCGTGGTGGGATCTGCCCGTGGTGCTCGGCACGCTCGGCGGCATCGGGCTGTTGATCGGGCCGATCGGTTTACTCGCTGAACGATGGAAGCGCGATTCCATCCTGGTCGATGAAGCGCGTTACGGCATGGATGTCGCGTTCATCGCGATGCTGCTCCTGACGAGTCTCACGGGCATGGCGCTGCTGATCTTGCGCGAGACGGCAGCGATGGGACCGCTGCTGGCGCTGCATCTCGGCGTGGTGTTTTCGCTATTCGTCACCATGCCCTATGGCAAGTTCGTGCACGGCATTTATCGTTTCGCCGCGCTGGTGCGCTATGCGATGGAG
Source organism: Bradyrhizobium sp. AZCC 1577 (assembly GCF_036924575.1). NCBI lineage: Bacteria > Pseudomonadati > Pseudomonadota > Alphaproteobacteria > Hyphomicrobiales > Nitrobacteraceae > Bradyrhizobium > Bradyrhizobium sp. AZCC 1577. Next base: position 1,312,139 of record NZ_JAZHRQ010000001.1, on the reverse strand, counting down.
CGGCGGGAGATGGAGCATGTCTGACATCGTCATTGCGAGCCAACGGCTCAGCGGCTTCTTGTGGGCCTTCAGCGCTAGCGTCTAGCGTCAGTACCGTTCCACGATCTGATCGAGCTTCCTGCTGAGCAACCAGGACAGGCCGAGGAATGCGACCAACATCACGATACCCAGGCCCGAAGAGGCATTGTTGATCGACTTCTCCGAGAACTGACCGAAGGCATAGCCGGCCGAGACAACGGCGCCGGACCAAAGACCAGCCGCAACGAAGTTGAGCGCAAGGAAAGTCGACCAGGGCAACCGCGATATCCCGTAGGCAAACCCCGCAAGCCCGCGGATGCCGTGCGGGAAACGATGAAACAGGATCATCCAGACATAGTGACGGTCCGTCAGGCGGACGACGGTCTGCACGGGTCGTTCGAACCGCGGAAAACGATCGAGCAGGCGGGCGCCATAACGCCGCCCGATCCAGAAGCGAATGACGTCGCCGGTGAAACTGCCGAACCAGCACATCACGATGAGCGGGCCAAGACCCAGCGCACCCGAGTGCGCCGCGTAGCCCGCAAATAGCGCTAGCAGCAGGCTATGCGAGGCCGCATAGGCAAACATGAGACTGTAGGCCACATCGCCGTGTTGGCGTATGATGTCGAGGAACGAGGTGAGGTCCGTCGGAAACAGCAATGTAAGCCCGCCCAAACTGGTTCATATGAATATTCCCCCGATTAGCGGGTTCGGGTTGAACGCTAGCACTTCGAAGGACAAGGAAGCCAGTGGGCATACCCACAGCCGCCAGCTTGCACGCCGAGCGTGTTTGCAAGTGAGGCGGGCCGTACAACGGGTTAGGACGCGCACCCATTAATCGAGCTTGATCGGTGCGGCTTGATCGATGTCCACCATGCCCCGATCGCGACCAAATTCCAGAGCACAGCAAAATGACCCGATGTGCCAGAAGGAGACCTCAGCACGAAACTACTCGGCTGCCTTGGTGGATCGACTGAACTCAGCAAAACGCATTGCTGGCCTAGAGCTTCCCAAACTTCAGTTGCTTCCGAAGCTGCTGCGTCTGACCTCTCAGCGTCTCCGAAGGACTTTCTCCAAAGTGCGTGCGGTACGTGACTGAGAACCGGCCCATGTGGGTGAACCCCGTGCTCATGGCAATGTCGGTGACATTCGCTTCCGGATCGGCTCGCAGCAAGGCTTGGCGAACTTGCCTCAAGCGGGCGTTCCGTAGGTAGCGCATCGGCGAGACGCCCTTGAAATCCCTGAAGTGCATATAGAGTGTTCGGCCCGCAACGCCGGTCGCCGTAACGAGGTCGGCCACTGTGACTGCCTGGTCGAGGTGGGCTTCGATATAGTCGACCGCACGCTTCACGTCACGCGGCGCAACCGGCCTCTCGAGACGTCGCAGCGCGTTGCTGTAATTGTGGGGGTGCGACAGCAGCAGCGCGGTAATAATGAACTGCTCGAATTGGCTCATCGTCGTCGGGCTCCAGAGCACCGATCCCGCCTGTTCCAGGTCCGCGACGGCCATCAGCACGTAGCGTGCCAGGCTGCGGCCGTACCCCGCGGCGAGGTCGATGGTGGGCGCAAAGTCGAGGGGGGCGGTTGGTGGCTCGCCGAGTAGGGCGGCAAGCTGACCGGTAAGGCTGGATTTGGTCAAAGACAGTTGGATGCGGCTGCTATCGGCCTCCGATACCAGCCGACAACTCTCGCGCATCGGCGAGATGATCGTGGCGAGGTTCGGATTGCAAACGATGTTGTCATGGCCAATGGTAGCTTCAAGTTGCCCGCGAAGCGGCAGGTGGATCCAGGTGTCCGTGCGGGCGGGGCTCGGAGACAGGACGACCGATGCGCCGCCGTACTGCACGTAACCCACGTAGAAGCCCGGCATGTAAACGCCGTTGAGGCGCGCATCGAGCTGGCGGGCCTGCCGCGCTGCGATGTCGAAGCGGTAGCCTTTCGCGCGCAGAAATGCACCGGTTTCTTCCACATTGCGGCTGTGGAAGATGGGGAGCTGCTCCAGAAGCGGCGCTGTGCCAAGCTGCATGCTCGCCTCCGTGTTGATCGAACATACCACGCATACCGGGGCATGGGCACCGGGGCCGGCAATGTTCCGATCATTCTTGCAGTTTTTGGATAATGATCGTTGGTTCCCGGAGGCGATTTACGCGCCTTGCGGATAGGCCCTCGCGGCAATCGGATATCTAGCACCCAAATGCGCCAGTTAAGCTTCGCGCCCAATGGGGCGGTGCCTATCGACAGAGTGGCCCATCAAGGAGGGAAGCGTCGTGACTGCAGGGCATGTTCACAGAATAGCTCGGCGCCAATTTCTGGGTGAATCGGCTGCAGCGGCTCTGGCCGCAGCCGCGTGCGTGTCTTCGCTGCGACCGACAAGGGCAGCCGTCCATACGGTACCGGTCCACAAATCAGGCAGCCTCGAGACTCTGGTCGTAAGCGACGGCCATTTCTTCCTTCCAGCGGGCTTCCTGGTGACGCCGGACTCTCCGCCCGCCGAGCGCGAAGCCGCCCTGAACGCAGCCGGACAAACCGGCGAACAGCTCCAGCTCGTGAACACTGTCGCGGTGATCCGTAGCCAGTCCGATGTGGTCCTGGTCGACACGGGCACCGGCCCGCGCCACCAGCCCACGGCGGGAAAGCTTGCGGAGAATCTCAAAGCTGCCGGCATCCCACCTGCGGCCGTGACCAAGATCGTTCTGACCCACGGCCATCCCGACCACCTCTGGGGCATCCTCGACGCGAATGACAACCCGATCTATCCGAATGCGAGCTATCTCGTTTCGGCCGCCGAATGGAACCTTTGGGCCAGCCCGGATGTGATGCGAAGGTTGCCGCCAGTGTTGGCAACCAGCGATCGCATCATCAATGGCGCCAAGAACCATTTCTCGCACGTCAAGGACAAGATAAGGACGGTACGGGATGGCGAGGAGATCGTCAGTGGCGTCCAGGTCATCGATACGCCAGGGCATACGCAGGGCCACATCTCGGTCGAAATCGCCGGTGGGGATGGTCTCGTCGTCGTTGCGGACGCGCTTACGCACGCTGTGATCTCGTTCCAGCATCCGTCGTGGCCGGTGCCAGCCGACCATGAGCCCGATCGCGGCATCTCGACCCGCCTACGCCTGCTTGATCGACTCGTCATCGATAAGCGCCGGCTGATCGGCGCGCACCTGCCATTTCCTGGCACGGGCTTCGTCGAGCGCAAGGACGGCGCCTATCGCTTCGTTCCGACCTGAAGTTCGCGCAAAGTCACGTTGAGCGTCATCGCTTTCGGAAGGCGCAGTGAGATGACTGATCAATGGCTGTTCAAGAGCGAGACTTATGACAACTGCAACTGCGCTATGAATTGCGGTTGCCAGTTCAACTTGCCGAGTACCCACGGCTATTGTCAGTCGGCCTTCGTCGGCACCATCGTCGAGGGCCACTTCAACGATACGCCGCTCTCAGGCTTGAACTGGGCGGCGCTGTACAAGTGGCCTGGCGAAATCAAGGACGGAAACGGCCGGCGCCAGATCGTTATCGACGAGCGTGCGGATGAAGCTCAACGGATCGCGCTTGAAACGATCGTCTCAGGCGAGGCATGCGAACCATTGAGCAATCTTTTCGCCGTATTCGCGTCCACATGCTCGGAATTTTGCGAGACGTTGTTCCTGCCGATTGATCTCGATGCGGACTTGGAACTCAGAACCGCAAGGGTAGAGATACCCGGCGTCATGCGGAGCATCGGCAGGCCGAAGATCGACGAGTTTACTGGTCAACCATTCCACATTGCGCTTGCGCGTCCTAGTGGCAGTTTCGAGTTTACCTACGCAGAAGTCGGGCTAGGTACCACGTCGGTCACAGGTGACATGGAAATGGCGTTCGACGATTCATGGGCGCACTTTTGTGTTCACCACTTCAATCAGGATGGCTTGGTCAGGGAGAGATCAAGGCTCACGAAATAGCTTGGCACATGACCGCGCGCTCCCGTGAATGACGCCAGCGTTACCGTTCTGGAAGCGTGACTCCGGAGACGCTTTGAACGCTCACTCGCTGGAGACTCTGTATTGGGTCAAAAGTGGAAGTGGCGGCATTTCCAGAACATGTCGGGTTGGAAAACTCAGGACAGCTTTGCTTGATCGAGAAATGGTTTCCAGCAGAGCGCCTCACAAATCCACCACCACGTAATCGCTCTCCACCGAGACCGCGATGGTCTCTGCCACATACGGTCCCTTCACCACGGCTGATCCCGGCTCGACATTGACCGGATAGGCGCGGGCGCGGAAGCGTTTCGGGTCGCAATAGGACTGCCCGGTGCGGATGTCGAACTCCCAGCCGTGCCAGGGACAGCGGATGATTTCGCCGAGTTTTGTGTATTCGATTTCGCCGGGGTCGGAGGATTGCGCGAGGCCAATCAACGGGCCCTCGCACAGGGCCGCGCCCTGGTGCGGGCAGCGGTTCAGCAGGCCGAAGAACTCGCCCTTGATGTTGAAAATCGCGATCGGCCGGCCGTCGATGTCGAGGAATTTTCGTGTCCCCGGCGGCAATTCGTCCACCGGCGCAATGACGTGCCGAACCATCAAGAAATTCCGTACAGCTTCTTGGCGTTGCCGAGATAGAACGCTTCGCGGTTGGTATCGCTGACGCCGGCCGGCAGGACGCGCGACGGCTCATCAAAGTCCCAATGCGGGTAGTCGGTGGCGAACAGCAGCTTGTCCCAACCGATCCATTCGATGGTCTGGAACAGGTGATCGCGGCGCTCCGGATCTTCCATCGGCTGCGTCGTCCACCAGATGTGGTCGCGGATATATTCCGACGGTTTTCGCTTGAGATGCGGCACCTCGCTGTGCAGCCTCTCAAATGTCTTGTCGAGCCGCCAGCTAAGTGACGGCGCCCAGCCGAAGCCGGCCTCGATCATGACCATCTTCAGTTTCGGGTACCGCTCGAACACGCCTTCGAGCACGAGGCTCGCCAGCGCGGTCTGCTGGCACTGCGAGTGGCCGACCATCTCCTCGATGTAGAAGCTCGGCCAGCCGGACGGCGTGAGCGGATTGCCGCCGAAGCCGAAGGCGTGGACGCCGACCGGCAGCCCGATCTCGTGCGCGGCCTCGTAGATCGGCCAATAGCGGCGCTGGCCGAGCGGTTCGACATTGCGCGAGAGCAGCAGCACCTGAACGAAATTCGGATCGCCCGCGCGCTTGCGGATTTCGACGGCCGAGGCAGGACCGTCCTCATTGGGAACGACGATCGAGGCCTTCAGACGCTTGTCCTTGCTGGTCCATTTCTCGATCTGCCAGTCGTTGATCGCGGAGCAGATCGCGCCGGCCAGATCCTGGTTGCGCAGGCCCTGCCCGCTGGCGAGCGGATTGAGCACCCCGAGTGCTACATTGTAGGGATCGAGAAGCTGTTTCTGCATGAAGGACAGCGAGGAGCCCTGTGGCCCGCCTTCCGGCGGCCAGGCATCGCGGCGCGAGGCGTTGGGCTGCGCCTTCGGATAGGGCGGGCCCTCCATCATGCCGTGATAGGCCTGCTTGCCGTAGGCCTCGAGGTGTTCGTGCCAGCGTTTTGCGAGGAAGGGATAGAGTTCGGTCGCGGTCGCGCGCGCCGGATGGATATCGCAATCGGCGATCGCGGTTTTGAGGCTGACCGGTGATGCGGGCTCCGGACGGTCGCGGAACTGCACATTCATGGCGTCGTCTCCTTCGCGAATTCCAACCGGCCGTAGGTCGCGAGTGGATTATCTATCATAATCTTGCGCACCAGATCGGGCGACAATCCCGGCGGCAGCACCTCGTCGCCATCGAACTGCCAGTGCGGATAGTCGGTCGAGAATAGGAGCAATTCGTCCGACTGCATATGGTCAAACAGGCGGTTCAGGGTTGCGGGATCCGGCGGCGCATCTACCGGCTGAAGCGAGAAGCGGATGTTGCTGCGCACAATCTCCAGCGGCGCGCGATCGACCCACGGCGTTTCCATCCGAATGCCGCGCCAGAATTTGTGCAGCCGCCAGAGATAGGCCGGCAACCAGGTGAAGCCTGATTCCAGCATCACCATTTTCAGATTCGGATGGCGCGCGAACACGCCTTCGACGATCAGGCTGGTGAGCTGAGTCTGGAACGCGGTCGCTTGGGCCACGTAATCCTCGATGTGGTAGGAGCCCCAACCGATCGATGTCGGCGGGTTGTGATAGGCGCTGCCGGCATGGATGCCGACGGCCAGGCCCAACCGTTCGGCGGCGGCGTAGATCGGCCAGTAGGCGCGTTTTCCGAGCGGCATGTCGCCCATGACCAGCATCAGCACCTGGACGAAGCGCTTATCCTCAGCGCAGCGTTCGATCTCCGCGACCGACTTCTCGACGCTTTGCGTCGGGATCACGATCGAGCCGCGCAGCCGATCGTCCTTGTCGAGCCATTCTTTGGCCAGCCAGTCATTCAGCGCGCGGCAGAACGCGTCCTGCATGTCCTCGGAGAACACCATCTGCACGCCGTAGAGCGGATTACAGATGCCGAAACGAACGCCGAACCGGTCGAGCGCCTGCTTCTGCATGTCGGCCAGATCGGCGCCCGGCTTGCCCTGCGCCGGCCTCCAGTCCGGCCGCGACGAGATCGGCGAATGGGTGGGATAGGATTGCGAGACCAGATCGGTCATGCCGCGGGTCGTCACCTGGTCGCGCCAGTAGTCGTTCATGTAGGGCAACAGGCTGGTCAGATGCGGAACGGCGGGATGCAGGTCGCAGTCCACGCCACCCGCGATCGGCGACGTCATGGTGTTTCCTCGTATGGCCGCGTCGACGCAGTTGTTTGAGGCATTCAATCAGGGCGGCCCGCGTGCCGCAACTCGGCAAACGTGAACCTCCTGTGCTAGGAGGACATGACTGGCAAGTGGCTACGCGCAGGAGTTGAAATGAAAGAGCTTGTTACGATCGCCGAAAAGATCGCGACCCAAATGATCGCGCGGAAACAGACGATTTCGGTGGCGGAATCCTCTACCGGCGGGCTGATCTCGGCGGCGCTATTGTCGGTGCCGGGCGCATCGGCCTATTTCCTCGGCGGCGCCGTGGTCTATACCCGCGACGCGCGTCGGCTGCTGATGGATATCCCGGACGAGGCGATGACGGGCATCCGCTCGGCGTCCGAACCATACGCGAAATTGCTCGCCGCCCAAGTCCGCCAGCGCTTTGCGACCGACTGGGGATTGTCGGAAACCGGCGCGACGGGACCAACCGGCAACCGCTACGGCGATGCCGCGGGCCATAGCTGCATGGCGGTAGCGGGTCCGCAAAACGAAGTGTTCACGCTGGAAACTGGGAGCGGCGACCGACAGGCGAACATGCAGCAATTTGCGAGCACGGCGTTGAATTTGCTGTTGGAGAATTTGTCCAGGTGACACGTCGTCCCTGCGAACGCAGGGACCCATACGCCGCGGCGATTTTTTGAGACACGCTGTTCGACGGCTTCGGCTCAACAACCAGACCCGGTGGTTATGGGTCCCTGCGTTCGCAGGGACGACAGCACCTACGCGACAACCTCACCTCTCCCGGAACGAGCGCATCAATTGGTCGCTGAACGGCTTCATCAGATAGGAGAGCATGGTGCGGTCGCCGGTTTGCACGAAGGCTTCCACCGGCATGCCCGGGATGATCTTTACCTCGCCGAGGCGGGCGACTTCGTCCGGCGGCATCGAGACGCGGATGGTGTAGTAGCTCTGACCGGTGCGCTGGTCGGTGGTGACGTCGGCGGAGACGCGGGTCACCACGCCGTTGAGCTCCGGCGTGGTGCGCTGATTGAAGGCGGATAGCCGCAAGAGCGTCTTCTGGCCGATCTGCAGCTTGTCGATGTCCTGCGGGTTGACCTTGGCCTCGACCGAGAGATCGTCGGCCTTCGGCACGATCATCATGATGGCGTCGCCCGCGGTGATAACGCCGCCGACGGTGTGCACGGTCGACTGCAGCACCACGCCGTCCTGCGGCGCGCGGATGTCGATGCGGCGCAGTTGATCCTCCGCGGTGACCTTGCGCTCGACGAACTCGCCGATCTTGTCGTTGGTCTCGCGCAGATCCTTGGAGACTTCGCTGACGACGTCCTTGTCGACCTGGATGATCTGCAGTTCGGTTTCGGTGATCTTGCCCCTCGCCTGCGCGCGCGCGGCGATGTATTGCGCACGCTCGCCCGACAGCCGGGCGAGATCGCGCTCCAAAACCGTCAGGCGCGAGATCTGGATCAGGCGCTGCTCGTAGAGCTGACGGACGCCGATCAGCTCTTTCTCGACCAGCGCGATTTCCTTTTCCTTGGCCTGTTCTTGTGCGGTGAGGCCGGCGATTTCCTCATTGAGCTGGGCCACGCGCTCGCGCAGTTGCGATTTCTGCCCCGCGCGCCCGAACACGCGAACCTCGAACAGTTTGGTTTCGCTCGCGATGATGTCGCGGACGTCAGGGTCGTCGGCGCGATCGGAGAGCTGCGGCGGGAACTTGATCTTGTCGAGGCCGCGCTGCTCGGCTTCCAGCCGCGCCGCCCGCGCCCACAAGCCGTTCAGCGTCTTGACCACGATGGCCAAGCTCGCCTTGACCACGGTCTCGTCGAGCCGCACCACGACGTCGCCCGCCTTGACCACGTCGCCGTCGCGCACCCGGACCTCGCCGACCACGCCACCGGTCGGGTGCTGCACCTTCTTGACGTTGGAATCGACCACCACCGAACCCGGCGCGATCAGCGCGCCCGAGATCTGCACGGTCGAGGCCCAGCCGCCGAACCCGCCGGCAATGACCAGCATCAGCGCCAGACCTACGATGAGATGCGAGCGTATCGAGCGGCGCGCGCCTTTCAGGTCCGCGGTCATGATTTTTTCGCAGCTCCCGCTTCGGACACGATCTTGATCGGCGGCGGCGCCGGGACGCGCTGCAGCACCTGGCCGAGCACGGTTTCCTTGGGACCGAACGCGTGCATACGGCCGTCCTTCAAGACCAGCAATTGATCGACGGCCTCGATGCCGATCGGCCGGTGCGCCACCACAACCACGATGGCGCCGCGCTCGCGGGCGGCGCGCACGGCGCGGGTCAGCGCCTCGTCGCCCTCGCTGTCGAGATTGGAGTTCGGCTCGTCGAGCACGATCAGGAACGGATTGCCGTAGAGCGCGCGCGCCAGCGCCACGCGCTGCGCCTGACCGGCGGAGAGAGCAGCCCCCTGCTCGCCGATCTGGGTATCGTAGCCCTCGCGCATCTTGATGATCATCTCGTGCACGCCAGCCTCCTTGGCGGCGGCAATGATCGCCTCCGATTTCGCCTCGGGGTCAAAGCGGCAGATGTTCTGCGCCACGGTGCCGGCGAACAGTTCGACGTCCTGCGGCAGATAGCCGATGTGGCGGCCGAGTACGTCCGACGACCATTGGTCGAGCGCCGCGCCATCGAGCCGCACCTTGCCGCGGCCAGGTGTCCAGACGCCGACCAGCGCACGCACCAGCGACGACTTGCCGGAACCGCTCGGACCGATGACGCCGACGCCGGACCCGGCCTCGACGGCGAAGCTGACGTCCTGCACGATGACGCGCTGGTCGCCCGGCGGCACGATACTGACCGCCTCGACCGACAGCCGCTTCGTGGGCGCCTGCAACAGCGTCTGTTCATTTGCCGGCGGCATTTGCTGCAGGAGTTTTGACAGGCGATGCCAGCTCTGGCGCGCGGCGACAAAACCTTTCCAGTGGGCGATGGCGAGATCGACCGGCGCCAGCGCCCGCGCGCTCAAGATCGAGCCCGCAATGATGATGCCGGCGGTGGCTTCCTGGTGGATCACGAGGTAAGCGCCGACCGCGAGCACCGCCGATTGCAGCATCATGCGCAGGACCTTGGCGACCGCGCCGAGACCGCCGGCGATATCGCTGGCGCGCTGATTGCCTGCCAGATAGGTCTCGTTGGCCTCGCTCCAGCGCTTCATCAGCCGTCCGGACATGCCCATCGCCACCAGCACTTCGGCGTTGCGCCGGCTGGTGGCGGCGAGGTCGCTGCGCCGCGCGGCCAGCGTCATCGCCTCCTTCGCCGGCGTGCGCGACAGGAACTCGGTGATCAGCGTCAGCGTCACCAGAATGACGGCGCCGACCAAAGCGGTGACGCCGAGCAGCCAGTGGAACAGAAAGCAGATCGCCAGATAGAACGGCAGCCACGGCAGATCGAAGAACGCGCCCGGCCCCATGCTGCCGAGGAACGACCTGACATTGTCGAGATCGCGCAAGGGCTGCAGGCCTTCGTTACGGGCGCCGACCATCAGCGGCAGCCGCACCACGGTTTCGAACACGCGCGCATTGATGGCTTCGTCGAGCGCGGTTCCAATACGCCCGAGAATGCGGCCGCGGATCAGGTCGAGACCGCCCTGGGCGATGTAGAGTCCGCCAGCGAGAATCACGAGGCCGACCAGGGTGGGCACGCTGCGGCTGGGCAGCACGCGGTCGTAGACCTCCAGCATGAAAATCGAGCCGGTGAGGTACAGCAGATTGATCATGCAACTCATGACGCCAACGCCGATAAAGGCGTTGCGGCAGGCGCGCAGCGCCTCACCGAGCTCTGAACGCCGGACGCCGGGAGCGGCTGCCATAAATGCGTGTCTCGCCAAAAGGATCAGGTGACGTGCAGGTTTTACCGATGTTTTCGGACACCGTCCATTTAAGTCACGTTAACCCCGATCCAGTTCACCCCCCCATGACGCGGCCGGAGGCGGCATTCGCGTGATTGGGCAGCTAGTTTGACGGGTTCAGCCTTCGCCTGGCGCGGAAACGGCACCAGAATCACCGAATCGAGACCCGGCCGATCTCGCCGTTGGTATCGAGAAGGACGCCGCTTCCGGCGCCCAGCCCGCCCGTCGGCCGCCATCGGGCTTGCGCGCGAACGCCGACCCATTCGCCAGCAGGCCGGCGGAATGGGCGATGCCGTGGGAACGGTCCGCCGGGCCGGCGATGCTTGAGGTTGCCGAACAGGGCTTGGCGTGATGCTCGGCATGGCGCCGCTGATCAAGGCACGGCCCTTCTGCAGTGGATCGCAGATGTGGTGGCCGCGCCAAATAGCGCCGCGCTAGAACCGCCCGCCGGTCCGCAATAGCCGGACGATCAGCAGCAAGATGACGGCGCCGATGGTGGAGTAGACGATCTCGGACACCAGTCCGGTGCCGAGACGGATGCCGAGCTTGGGAAACAGCAGGCTCGCAAGCAGCGCGCCGGCGATGCCCACGAGAATATCGCCGATGATGCCAAAGCCGGTGCCGCGCACGATCTTGCCGGCGAGCCAGCCGGCCACCAGGCCGACAAACAGAATGACGAGAATGCCTTCGTTGGAAATCTGCATGTGAAGCCCCCGGGTTTGCGGCGCAGGCCGTACGACAGCCTATCCACGATTGTCCGATGTGACGAGCCGCAATCCGCGCGCCGGTCAACTGCACCTGCGAAGTGAACTTTTTTATGTCACGCGCGTTATGTCGGCATGAAACAGGGCGATATTTGGTATGTGACTTTCGGTCCGGACAAGACGGACGATACTGCGGAGAGCACGGCCCGCTCGACCCGCACCTTCAAATCTGAAATTGACGCCAAGCTGTTTGCAATGCAAATTTTGGCCAAGGGCTGGTCCGCCAGCGCCGGCACGCTCAATCCGCATCAGCCAAAGCAGGTGGTCGGGCCGTCGCAAATCGAGCAGTGGGCTGATCCCGGATTGGGTGGGTGAATCAAATCAGTGTATCGCTTCACCTCTCCCGCTTGCGGGAGAGGTCGCATCGCATCGGAGATGCGATGCGGGTGGGGCTCTCTCCATACGAAGGATGCGACTCGCGGCGGCACCCCCACCCATAGCCGATGCTACGCATCGGCGTTCTTAAATCAAGGACGGCGGCCCATCGGCCGCCTACGCCTCCCCCGCAAGCGGGAGAGGGAGTGCAGCGCCCGTGTGGCGATCAGGTCGCAGCAGAAACTTCCGCCGCCTCCGCCAGCACACAACGCGCCGTTCGATCCGGCGATACCTGCACATTCGGCGGCAGACGCTCGCTGCAGCGCGGCTGCGCAACCGTGCAGCGTGGCGCGAACGAACAACTGACGGGCGCCTTGTCGAGCGAGGGCGGCGTGCCCGGGATGGTCTCCAGCCGCTGGCCGCGTTTTGCGCCGTGGACGGTAGCAGCCAATAGCCCCTTGGCATAGGGATGCACCGGGGTGCGGACGATGTCGCGCAGGCGGCCCTGCTCCACGATCTGGCCGGCATACATGACCGCGACGCGGTCGCAGATTTCGATGGCGACGCCGATATCGTGGGTCACGAAAATCACGGACATGCCGAACTCGCGCTGCAATTCGCGGAGCAGCAGCAGGATCTGGATCTGCACGGTGGCGTCCAGCGCCGTGGTCGGCTCGTCCGCCAGCAGGATTTTCGGCTTGCACGCCAGCGCCAGCGCGATCATGGCGCGCTGCCGCATGCCACCGCTCATTTCGTGCGGATAGGCCTCTAAGCGGCGCTTGGCGGAGGGAATCCGCACCACCTCCAGCATTTCCAGCGCGCGCGCGAGTCCCTCCTTTTCGCTCTTGCCTTCGTGGCGGATCACGGTTTCCGCAATCTGGCGGCCGATCGTGTAGACGGGGTCGAGCGCCAGCGCGGGCTCTTGAAAGATCATCGAGACGGTCTGGCCGCGAAACGCCGACAGCTCCTCGTCGTTCATTGCGAGCACGTCGCGTCCCAACACCTTCACGGTGCCCGAAATCTGCGTCCGCTTCTTCGGCAACAGCCGCATCAGCGCGCGCAGCGTCACGCTCTTTCCCGAGCCGGATTCGCCGAGCAGGCCCAGCACCTCGCCCTCGCCAAGCGAGAGCGAAATGTCGTTGACGGCATGAACCGTACGTTCGCCGGTGAAGCGGATGTTGAGGTCGCGGATATCGACGAGGTTGCTCATGCCAGTTTGGGTACCTGCTGGTGATAGTCGGTGGCGCGCTGGAACGCCGCGCCGATCCGCACCAGCCCGGCCTCATCGAAGGGACGACCGATCAACTGCATGCCGATCGGCAGCGCCTTCTTGGTGAAGCCCGCGGGAATCGAAAGCGACGGCAGGCCGAGATAATTGATCGGGCGGGTGAACCGCGTGATGCGCTGAATCACGGCTTCCGCCTCCAGGCTGTTGCCGACATCGCTCTCGGCAATCGTCGCCGCGGGCATCGGGGCCACCGGCGCGATCACGGCGTTGGTGCCTTCGACCGCGGCGAGGTAGGCGGCCAGCGCCGGACCGCGCCAGCGCATCGCTTCGAGATAGGTCACGGCCGGAATGGCGAGCCCGTTCTGCAGCCGCATCAACACCTGACCGCCGTAATCCTGCGGTCGCTCGATCATCCAGCGCTTGTGGAAGGCAGCCGCCTCGGTGGCAAGCACGATCTGGCAGGCCGCCGTGAGCTGGCGCTGGTCCGGCAGTTCGACCTTGACGATCTCGGCCCCCTCGCCCCTGAGTGTAGCGATGGTCTGGTCCAGCACGCGCGCCACCTCGGGATCGAGGTCGTCTACATAGAAGGCTGTCGGTACGCCGATCTTCAGGCCCTTCATCGAGCCCGTGGTCGCGGCCATGTAGTTCGGCACCGGCCGCGTGGACGTGGTCGGGTCCTCGGGATCCGCACCCGCCATCAGCCCTACGAGCAGCGCGCAGTCCTCGACCGTTTGCGCCAGCGGGCCGACGGTGTCGAGCGATTGCGACAGCGGCATCGCGCCGGCGCGGCTGATCAGGCCGACCGTCGTCTTGAAACCGGTGACGCCGCAGAAATGCGCGGGCATCCGGATCGAGCCGCCAGTATCGGAGCCCAGTGCGGCAAAGGTCAGCCGCGCCGCGACTGCGGAGCCCGAGCCTGATGAAGAGCCGCCGGTGATGTGATCGACATTCCAGGGGTTGCGCACCGCGCCGTAATGCACGTTGTGGCCGGTCGGCCCGTAGGCGAACTCGGCCATCTGCAGCGAGCCGAGCCTGACGGATCCGGTATCTTTCAGGCGCTGCAACGCGGTCGAAGTCGTCGTCGCAACGAAATCGCGCCGGATTTTGGAGCCGCAGGTGACGACCTTGCCGGCCTCGTAATACATGTCCTTGTGCGCCATCGGGACGCCGTGCAGCGGGCCGAGATTTTGGCCCTTGGCGAGCGCGGCGTCAGCGGCATCAGCCGCGGCAAGTGCCTCCTCCGCCTCGATCGCCATGAAGGCGTTGACGCGCGGTTGCCATTGCGCGATGCGGTCGAGGCAGGATTGCGTCACTTCGCGCGAGGACAACTTCTTGCCGGCGATCGCCTTGGCGACCGCGACCGCTGACATCAAGGCCGGTTCGCCGCTCATTTCGACACCTTCGCGTTCTGCACCAGCAGGAAGCTCGCGGGCTCAAGATCCATCGGCAGCGTGCCGGCAATGGGCGCAAACCCGTCAAAGGCCGGGCCGATGGAACTGGCGATGCGGGCGGACACTTCCGCACCCTGCGGCACGCCGGCGACGTCGGTCATTACCTTGACCTGCTTGGGATCGGGTCTTGTCATGCAGCGGTTACTCCCATGTCACTTTTCTTGGCATTTTCTTTGGCCGGCGCGCGACTGTGCCCGGAGCCAGGTATGGCCATGTAGCACGCCGCCTGATGGCCCATTGTATCGACATCGCTGAGTTTTGGCGTCGCATTTGCGCAGAGCGGCTCCGCAAACGGGCAACGGGTGTGAAACCGGCAACCCGACGGCGGGTCGATCGGATTGGGCGGATCGCCGGAGATCGGCGGCGTCTCGGTGCGGTTATCGGGGTCGGACGACGGCATCGCCGCCAGGAGCGCCCGCGTGTAGGGATGTGCCGGCGCATCCCAGACCTTGTCGACCGGGCCGAGTTCGACCACCTCGCCGAGATACATCACCAGCACGCGATCCGAGATGTAGCGCACCACGTTGAGATCGTGGCTGATGAAAAGATAGGTCAGGCCGAATTCGCGCTTGAGGTCCGCCAACAGGTTCAGCACCTGGGCTTCGACCGATTTGTCGAGCGCAGACACCGCTTCATCAAGAATCACCAGCCGCGGCGACAACGCCAGCGCACGCGCGATATTGACGCGCTGGCGCTGGCCGCCGGAAATTTCGTGCGGGTAGCGGTTGGCGAAAGTTTCGGGACGCAAGCCAACTTTGCCGAGCAGCTCGCGCGCCAGCGTGCGCGCGGCAGCGTCGGCCATGCCGTGCACCTTGGGGCCGAAGGCGATCGATTCCTCGATGGTCAGGCGCGGATTGAGCGAGGCGTAGCTGTCCTGAAACACCATCTGCATGCCGCGACGCAATTCGCGCAGGGACAACGCGCGGCCGACCTGCATGCCGTCATAGACGATGTCGCCGGCATCGCGCTTCATCAGGTGCATCAGAAGCCGTGCCGTGGTCGACTTGCCGCAGCCGGATTCGCCGACGATGCCGACCGTTTCGCCCTTGGCGATCGAGAACGACACATCATCGACCGCACGCACCGTTTTACGAGGGCTGAACAGGTCGCCGCGCACCGGGAAATGTTTGGTCAGGCCGGTGACCTGCAGCAGCGGTTGCGCCGCCCCGCCGATGTCCTCGACCTGTTCCAGCAATTCGACTGAGGTGGACGTCTCACCCATGCGTCAGTTCCTGATGTCCATGGCGCTGCGCATGCCGTCGCTCAAAAGATTGAAGCAGATCGACACCGCAAAGATCATCACGCCCGGCAGCGCCGCCACCCAGGGATTGATATAGATCGCGGTGCGCAGCGTGTTCAGCATCAAGCCCCATTCCGGCTCCGGCGGTTTGGTGCCGAGCCCGAGGAATGACAGGCCGGCGGCGAGGATCATCGACACCGAGATCAAGCCTGTTGCGTAGACGAAGATCGGGCCGAGAACGTTTCCGAGCATATGCACGCGCATGATGGTAAAAGGTCCGGCGCCGGAGGCGCGCGCGGCTTCCACAAAATCCATGTTACGCACGCCGGTGGTAACGCTTTCGGCGACGCGGGTGATCTGCGGCACGAACACGATGGTCAGCGAGACGATGGAATTGACGATACCCGCGCCCAGCGCGCCGGAGATCGCGATTGCCAGCAGCACCGACGGGAAGGCGTAGAACACGTCCACCGTACGCATGATGGCAGTGTTGAGCCGGCCGCCGACATAGCCGGCGACGAGACCGAGCGAGGTGCCGATCACGAAGGCGAAAATCACCGGCAGGATGCCGATGATCAGCGACAGCCTTCCGCCATAGATCAGCCGCGCCAGCATGTCGCGGCCGAGCTCGTCGGTGCCGAGCGGATAGTTCGGCGTGCCGATATGGCGAAGCCGGCGGATCATCGAGCCCTGATAGGGATCGGCAAGGCCGAGCCACGGCGCCAGCAGCGCGGAGGCGAAGATCAGCACCAGCACGAAAGCGCAGACCATGCTGACCTTGTCGCGCGCGATGCGGCGACCGACGGTGGCCCAATAGCCGCGCGCCTTGGTCGCAGGCGCGGCTTGCAGGGCGGTATCCGACATCACGGTCATGGATCAACCCCGCTTGATGCGCGGATCGATCGCGGCCTGCGCGATATCGACCAGCAGATTGAGCGTGACGAAGAACAGCGCCAGCACCAAAATCGTGCCTTGCAGCAGCGGCAGGTCGCGCTGGAAGATCGCGGAATTGAGCAGCAAGCCCGAGCCGGGCCATGAGAATACGGTCTCGATCAGGATCGAGCCGCCAAGCATGTAACCCAATTGCAGGCCCATCACCGCGAGCGCGGTCGGCGCGGCGTTCTTGATGACGTGGCGGAACACGTCGAATTCGCGCAACCCTTTGGCGCGCAACGCTTCGACAAAATCCTGGCTCAGGATATCACCGGTCAGCGCGCGGACCGTGCGGGTGATGATGCCCATCGGGATCACCGAGGTCGTGATCGCCGGCAGGATCAGGTATTTCATGTGCTCCCAGTCCCAGCCCCACGAACCGGAGCCGCCGGGACCGGCGCCGACCGCGGGCAGCCAGTTGAGCTGCACCGAGAAGATGATGACCATCACCATGCCGAGCCAGTAATGCGGCACCGAGACGCCGGCGATCGCGATGGAGGTCGCGACCTTGTCGATCCAGGTGTCGCGGAAATAGCCGGCGATCAGGCCGAACATCAGCCCGAGAGTAAAGCCGATCAGCGCGGCGGCAACCGCAAGCGTGACGGTGTTGCCGACGGCGCGCAGGACTTCCGACAGCACCGGGCGGCCTGTCGCAATCGAGCTGCCGAGATCGCCATGGAGCGCGCGCCATAGCCAGAGGCCGAATTGCACCGGCAGCGGCCGGTCGAAGCCGTAAGCCGTGCGCAGTTGCGCCGCGAGTTCCTGCGACGCATCCGCCGGCAGCACCGCGACCAGGGGATCGCCGGGCGTGATGTGCACCAGCAGGAAGCACACCAGCGCGACGCTGATCACGATCGGAATGACGTAGACGATACGCCGGGCAATGTAAGCGAACACGGGTTACCTGACTTGATGCAACACGACGAATGCGCAGGTTACAGTAAAGGACGCACGATGCGAGGGTTCCCTCCCCCCTTGTGGGGGAGGGTTAGGGAGAGGGGTGGCCGCACCGGGACTGCCCGTGTGGACCCCTTCCCCCAACCTCGAGAGCGAGCTTCGCTCGCCTCGGACCCCGCAAGAAGGAGGGGAGCCTAACCAGTGTGCTCACCTCACGGCGCCATCGACACCGGCGAGAAGTCGACGAACCAGCTCTTCGGCTGCACGAAGCCTTTCACCTTCGGGCTCATGGCCCGCGGCGAGACGTCGTGGGCGACGTAGAGGAACGCCGCATCGTCCACCGAGGCTGCGTGCAGTTCGGCCAGCGCCGCGTCACGCGCGGCGGGGTCGAAGGTCTGGCGCGCCTTGGTCACCAGTTCGTCGAACTTGGGATTGTTGATGTAGCCCCAATTGTTCGAGACGGGAGGTGCCATCGACGATTGCAGGAAGCGCACCAGAGCGAAGAACGGATCCATCGCCGCGTAGGTGACGTTGGTGGCGTTGGCGCCGTTGGCGGTCGGATCCTTGGCGCCGCGGCGCCAGTTGGTAAACAGCGTGTTCCACTCGATGACGTCGAGCTGAACGTCGAAATAGCATTCCGCCAATGCCTGCTGCAGATATTCGTTCATCGGCAGAGGCTGCATCTGGCCCGAGCCTGACGCGGAGGTCTGGGTCTTCACCGTCAGCTTCTTGTTCGGGCCGTAGCCCGCCTCTTGCATCAGCTTCTGAGCGGCCTTCAGGTCATACTTGATCTCGAAAGTCGGCTTTCCGCGCCAGGGATGGCCGGGCTCGAACGTGCCGGTCGCCGGCACCATCAGGCCGGCAAGCAGGCCTTCCTTGAGCCCTTCGCGGTCGACGCAGAGATTGGCGGCCTTGCGGACGCGGATGTCGTTCCAGGGCGAGCCCTCGATGCGCGAGAACTGCCACGGCCAGACGTGCGGCGATTCATTGGCCTGGAGCTGGAAGCCCCGCTGCTTGATTTCCCTGACCGCGTCGGGTGCGGGCGCCTCGACCCAGTCGACCTGGCCGGACAGCAAGGCCGCGGTGCGGGCATTGGCCTCCGGCATCGGCAGCAGCACCATCCGATCGACCTTGGGCACGCGGCCCTTGTCCCAATAGCCTTCGTTCTTGACGAGTTCGAGCCGCTCGCGCGGCGTGAACTTCGACATCTTCCAAGGGCCGGTGCCCGAGGCGTCCCTGGCGAACGCCGCCCAGGCGGCCTGCGATTTCGCCTTGGCGTCGGCGCCTTCAGCCTTGTCATAGAAGGCCTGCCACTTGGCGGGGCTCGCCATGAACAGGTTGGTCAGATTGATCGGAAGAAAGCTGTCCGGCTCCTTGGTGGTCAATTCCACCGTCATGTCGTCGATCTTGCGTGCGGAGGCCAGCGTCGGCATGCGCGAGGCAGTGACGCCGACCTGGCTGGCGTCAAAATGCGGCGCATCCTGCTTCAGCACCTTCTCGACGTTCCAAACCACGGCGTCGGCATTGAAGTTGCTGCCGTCATGGAATTTGACGCCGGGGCGCAGCTTGAAGGTCCACTTCTTCTTGTCGGCCTCGTCCACCTTCCATTCGGTCGCGAGGCCCGGAATCATGACGCTTGCCTTGTCGCGGGATGAGAGGTCCCACATCGTCAGGCCGTCATACATCGTCAGCCCGGTGAAGCGGTTGCCCTCAAAACCCTGATCGGGCTGGCCGAGGGTGCGTGGAATATCGGCAGCCGTCATGCCGATCCGCAGCACCGTTTCGGCGCTTGCGAGTTGTGGCAACCCGACCACCAGCGCCGTTGCCAGCAGCCACGCGGTGGCCGTCTTCTTCGATTTGTCGTTACGCATATGCAGCAATCCTCTTTTCAACGCCTGGTGACTAATTCTTATGCAGCCGTATGCAACGCCTGTGCCAAACGGCATGCTTCCCTTCGGGCTATGCGTTTGACCGCACAACTCCTTGTGAAGCGCGCATGCAAGTCAAGTCCAATGCCTAAGCTGGCACCAAGCTTGCATTTTTAGCTCCAAACCCTGCCCGATGGAGCCTAATTCATGCGCACCCGAAATTCGATGCTTCTTGCTGCCGCAACTCTGGCCGTAGGCTTGGCTCTTGGCATCTCCACGATTTCGGCGCAGGCCGAGACCGTTGTGCGCTACGGCATTTCGATGGCGGACATCCCGCTGACGACCGGCCAGCCCGATCGCGGCGCCGGCGCCTATCAGTTTTCTGCCTATACGCTCTACGATCCGCTGGTCGCGTGGGAGATGGACGTCGCCGACCGGCCCGGCAAGCTGGTGCCGGGGCTCGCGACCGAATGGAGGGTTGACGAGCAAGACAAGAAGAAATGGCGCTTTTCGCTTCGCAAGGGCGTCAAGTTTCACGACGGCAGCGAGTTCAATGCCGACGCGGTGATCTGGAATCTCGACAAGGTGCTCAACGACAAGGCACCGCAGTTCGACAAGCGGCAGAGCGCGCAGGTGAAGACCCGCCTGCCCTCGGTCGCGAGCTACGCCAAGATCGACGACGCCACCATCGAGATCACGACCAAGGCGGTCGACTCCTTCTTTCCGTATCAGATGCTGTGGTTTCTGGTTTCCAGCCCGGCGCAATATGAAAAGCTTGGCAAGGATTGGGACAAGTTCGCCAGCCAGCCCTCCGGCACCGGGCCGTTCAAACTGACAAAACTCGTGCCGCGCGAACTCGCCGAGCTGACCAGGAATGCCGACTATTGGGACAAGAAGCGGCTTCCGAAGGCCGACAAGATCGTGCTGATCCCGATGCCGGAAGCGCTGACGCGCACCAACGCGCTATTGGCCGGCCAGGTCGACTTGATCGAGACCCCGGCGCCGGACGCGGTGCCGCAGCTCAAATCCGCCGGCATGAAGATCGTCGACAACGTCACGCCGCATGTCTGGAATTATCATTTGAGCGTGTTGCCCGGCTCGCCCTGGACCGACATCCGCCTGCGCAAGGCGCTCAACCTCGCGATCGACCGCGAGGCGGTGGTCGGGCTGATGAACGGTCTGGCGAAACCCGCCAAGGGCCAGGTCGACCCGTCGAGCCCATGGTTCGGCAAGCCGTCCTTCGAGCTCAAATATGATGTCGCGGCGGCGAAGAAGCTGGTGCAGGAGGCCGGCTATTCGAAGGAGAAGCCGCTGAAGACCACCTTCGTCATCGCGCAGGGCGGCACCGGACAGATGCTGTCGCTGCCGATGAACGAATTCCTGCAGCAGAGCTTCAAGGAGATTGGCATCGAGATCGACTTCAAGGTGGTCGAGCTCGAGACGCTATACACGGCCTGGCGCAAGGGCGCGGCCGACGAAATGAACGCCGGCATCACCTCCAACAACATCGCCTATGTCACGTCAGACCCGCTCTACGCCATCGTCCGCTTCTTCCACTCCGGCCAGATCGCGCCGGTTGGCGTCAACTGGGGCGGCTACAGAAATGCGAAGGTCGATGCACTGATCGACGAAGCCAAGCAGACTTTTGATGTCGCCAAGCAGGACGAGCTGCTGGCGCAGGCGCACGCGCAGATCGTCGACGACGCCACGCTGGTATGGGTCGTGCACGACACCAACCCGCATGCGCTGTCGCCGAAGGTGAAGAAATTCGTGCAGGCGCAGCACTGGTTCCAGGATCTGACGCAAATCGGGCTGGAGTAATCTTGTCGTTCCTGCGAACGCAGGGACCCATAACCACAGGACTTAGTTGGAGAGAAGCAAACGAGCTCCAGCGCAAAATAGCTACATCACGCGGTATGGGTCCCTGCGTTCGCAGCGACGAAAGATGAACGCGCTGCAGGATTGTATCGCTTCGCTCCACCCATCCTACACTCTTCCGCGCGTCACTTCGTCAGCAGCGCGAAGGCGCCGTTCCAGTCTTCCGGTGGCGGATTTTCGAGATAACCGCGGATGCGCGCTTCGTAGAGATTGTAGAGCAGCTCCAGCGCGTTTGCCTCGTCGGTCTTGCGGCCGCGGGCTATGACCGCCAGCGCGCCGTCCCAGTCGCGGTTGCGATAGCAGGCGAGCATCTCGATCGTCAGGTTGCGCAGGCGCTGGAAGCGGCCGGACTGCGCGGTGTCCTCGCGGCCAGCGATGGCGTAGATCACCTCCGGCTCCTTCTTGCCTTTCACCATGATGAAGTCGAGCTCAAGAATGGCGAACTTGTCCTTGACCGCGAGCGCGGTCTTGGAGCCGACAATGATAGGAAAACCATATTCTTTCGACTGCCCTTCGAGGCGCGAGGCGAGATTGACGCTGTCGCCGAACACCGAATAATCGAAGCGCTGGTCGGAACCCATGTTGCCGACCACGCAGACGCCGGTATTGAGCCCGATGCCGGCATTGAGCGGGATGAACGGACGTCCCTCCTGCTTGGCCTCCTGCTCGCGCGCCTGGTTGAGCTCGTCGACGCGGTCCAGCATGTCGAGCGCGGCTTCGCAGGCATTGAGCTCGTGGTCCTTGTCGTCCAGCGGCGCATTCCAGAACGCCATGATGGCGTCGCCCATATATTTGTCGATGGTGCCCTTGCGGTCGAGGATGGCGTTGGTCAACGGCGTCAGGAAACGGTTCATCAGCGCCGTGAGGCCCTGCGGATCGTTCTTGTAGGTCTCCGAGATCGAGGTGAAGCCGCGCATGTCGGAGAACATGATGGTCATCTCGCGCTCCTCGCCGCCAAGCACCAGCTTTTCCGGCGACTGCGCGAGCTGTTCGACCAAGGCCGGCGATAGATACTGGCCGAAGGCGGAGCGGATTTGCCGCCGCTGCGCCTGCTCGCGCACGAAGCTCGCAAAGATCAGCGTCAGATAGATCGACGTGGTCGACATCAGGGGATAGGTGAAATCGATCAGCAGCCGATGCTGCGCGTAGAAATACACCGACGTTCCGATCAGGGCGGTGGCAAACGCCGCACCGAGGGCAACCAGCGTGACCGGTCCGAACAGCGGCGCAAACGCGATCACCAGAAGCCCGAACAGAAGCGCGGTCGCGAACTCGACGGCGATGCCGTAGATCGGCGTCGAGATCACTTCGCCGGTCAAGGTGGTCTCGAGCACTTGGGCGTGGATCTCCACACCGGGCATGGCGCGCGATACCGGAGTGGTCTTGATGTCATTGAGGCCGACCGCCGAGGTGCCGATCAGCACCAGCTTGCCCGCGATCATGTCGGGCGCGACATTTTTCTCCAGCACATTGATCGCGGGGACATAGATGGAGGCATCGTTGCGGGCATAATGAACCCAGATCTGGCCATTACGGTCGGTTGGAATCTGAAACCCCTTGACGCCGATGCTCTTGATGCCGGCCTTTTCGGCCTTGATCAGGATCGTGCCCGAACCGCTGGCGACCCGCAGCATCTCGAACGTGAGCGACGGCAAGGTCTGGCCCTGCGCCTGCATGATCATCGGCACTCGCCGGATGATGCCGTCGCGTTCGGGCTTGATCGTGAACAGGCCCCGCCCGGCGGCGGCGTGCTCGAGCACCGGCACGTTGCGCAACAGGCCGGGGAAATCGAACATGAAGCGCTGCGGCTCCTCGCCCAACATCGCAAGCCCGGTGACCGGCAGCGTCTTGTCGAGCGCCGTGACTTCCTCTGGCAGGCCGGATTCGCCGAGCACGACGCGAGAAGCCTTGATGGCGTCGGCAAAGACCTGGTCGTTGCTGGGCAGCGCGCGCAGCCTGGCGCGGGTTTCCTCGTCGAGATTGCGGAAAGTATCTGCCGCCAAGGCAGGGTTGAGACGGTCGGGCTCCGAAAACACCGCGTCGAACGCGATCACGACCGCGCCGAGCTGGGTCAGTTCGTTGATGAGGTCAGCAAGCCGGGTGCGCGGCCACGGCCACTGCCCGAGTTTTTCCTGGCTCTTCTCGTCGATATCGACGATGGTAACCGGCCTTGCCGTTTTCTTGCGCGGGTCGATGCGCTGGAAAGCGTCAAAAGTCCTGATACGAATTTCCTCGACCGGCGCCGGGTCGGCAATGCGCAGCCAGGCAAACCCGATCAGCAGCGCAAGGCACAGCAGCCGGGCGTAGCCGACGCGCCGCTTGAACCACCTCGGTAGAACGCGGAGCTTCATGGCTTCGATTGTTGGCTAACTGACGGCGCCAGACAAGCCAGAAGATGGCATCGAAATCCCTGAGTTAGCACGGGTGGCGAAGCGCCATATTAGTGATGCGGCGACACGATGAAGTCGCTCGCATGCAGACCCGCGGTGGCAAGCCCCTTCAAGGTGATGGTGTCGCCAGTATCAAGCGTGATCAGCTTGTCATCGCCGCTGGTCGTCACATGGACTGGATTTGCAAGCCACGCAGTGATGTTCTCGGCGTTCACGAACTGGGCGAACGCACGGAGATCGATATGGTCCTCGCCTTGGATGAAGTCCATAATCGTATCGGCACTCGGGTCTTCCGGCGTGAAGACAAACTGGTCAGCGCCCGCACCTCCGGTCAGCGTATCGGCATAGCCGGTCGCAAAAATGACGTCCTTGCCGGACGTGCCGTTCAAGATCACTTCCGGGCCCGTTCCAGCGTGGTTGAAAATGAAATTGACCGTATCGGCGCCGCCAAAACTATCGGCAACCGTGAGCGTGACTATGTCGGTCTGCGGTTCGGCAGCGTCGTGCATGTAGGCGATACCGCTGTCCAGCGTCGTGTTGATTTCCTCAAAATCAAGGTCGCTGCCATTTGCCGGCGTCACACTAGTTAGCGGGCTGGCACCGGTCGTCGCTGACATCGCAAAGGTGGTGGATCCGGTAGCATCGACATCCGTGACGTAAAGGCCCGAAAAAGTCGTCGTTTCATCAACATCCTCTGTGACGACGACATCGGTTCCGATCACGGGCGCATCGTTCGCTCCCTCCACTTCCACCGTCAGCGTCGCAGTGCCGGCAGCACCGTGCACATCGATGGTGTGCACCGCGAAGGTATCCGTATAACTGCCTGCCAGCAGCGCATCAATGGCGGCAGCATTGGGCACATAGACGTAGCTGCCGTCGGCGTGCACCGTGAGCCAACCGTAGAGGCCGGCGACCGCGGTGTTCACCGCACTGGATCCGTCGAGCGCAGCATAACGCAGCGAGGCGGTGTCGTCGCTGTCGCGGTCATTGCCATCCAGCGTGCCCGTAAGATCGGCGAAACTGTCACCGGCCGCGGTATCGGTGAGTTTGCCCGCGATCTCCGCAGTCAATGTCGGCGCGTCGTTGGCGCCGTTCACATCGACGGTGAGAATGGCGGTGCTGACGGTGCCGTGCACGTCGGACGTTTGCACCGTAAACATATCGGTATGGCTGCCTTCGTGCAGCGCGTTGATCGCGGCGGCATTGGCAACGTAGGTGTAGGTGCCGTCGGCATTCACCGTGAGCGAACCGTAGAGGCCGGCGACCGCGGTGTTCACCGCACTGGATCCGTCGAGCGCAGCATAACTCAGCGAGGCGGTCTCATCGTGATCGACATCGTTCCCGGTCAGCGTCCCCGCGAGATTGCCAAAACCGTCATTCGCCGCGCTGTCGGTGAGCTCGCCCGCGATCTCGGCGTCCAGCGTCGGCGCGTCATTGGAGCCGGTGATGGTGACCGTGACCGGCTTGGTGACAACGCCGCCATGATGGTCATTGACCTTGGCGGCGTAGGTCAGCGTCAGCGTTTCGCCATAAGCGAGGAAATCGAACTGGCTGTCGGCCACGTCATAGGACCAATTCACCGAACCATTGTTGGTGTTGCCGAGAACCGGTGTCAGCGTCAGGGCGACCCCGATGTCGTCTTGCTGCTGTGCGGTCAGCAGCAGATCGGTGGTGCCGTCCGCGGCCTTGTAGGTGTAGCCGGCGTATGACGCGGATACGTCCGGCCGGTCGCTGAGATCGAGATCGGCAAAGGTGATGCTGCCGCCGGCGTGGTCCATCGTGGCGCTGCCGGTGCCGGCCATTTCTGTAAAGGTGCCGTTGGTTGTGGTAACCACGGGGTCATCATTGGCGCCGTTGACGGTAATGACCACGTCTTTGGCGGTGACGCCGCCGTGGTGGTCGTCAACCTGCACCGTGTAGGTGAGCGTGATGGCCTCGCCGTCAGCGAGATAGTCGAAATAATGATCCGGGGCCGAGAAGGTCCAGTTCTGGGAACCGGTCGCGCCGCCCGTGGAATCGGTCAACGCGCCCAGCGAAAGCCAGCCGAACTGGGTGTTGTAGTCGATTAGATCCGTCTGGGTGCCGGTTGCGACCACATTGGTAATCGTGACGGCATGCGTATCGGTCCAGTCGACATCGGTGAATGTGATCGCGCCGTTGGCGTGATCCGGCGCCGCCGAGCCAGAGGTGTCGGCGATCTCCGAAATTGCTGCGGATTGTGGACTGCTGGCGATGACGGCCGTATCGTTAGCGCCGGTCACGGTGACGGTGAGCGGCGTGTTGATGATCCCGCCGTGACCGTCATTGACGGTCGCGGTGTAGGTCAGCGTCAGGACTTCGCCATCTGCGAGAAAATCGAACGCGCTATCGGCGACGCTGTAGGTCCAGCTCGCCGAACCGTTGTTTGTGTTGCCGGCCGCCTGCGCCACCGTCAGCGCCGCATCGACCGCGTCGAGTTGCCCGGCCGTGAGCGTGAGACTGGCGTCGGCTGCGCTCTGATAGGTGTAGGAAGCAAAGGCGGCGCTCGCCACCGGACGATCGGTCAGGTCGACGTCGGTAAAGCTGATGGTGCCCGATACCGTATGAAGCGTCGGGGATCCGGTCGGATTCGGCTGGCTGGGATTCACCAGCTCGGGGAACGCAGCGTTCGTCACCTCGATGGTCGGAATGTCGTTGGTACCGGAGACGGCGACATCCGCGCCGTCGATCGAGACCGTGATCGACGTCGTAATGACGCCGCCATGGCCGTCATCGACCTGGGCGACGTAGTTGAGCACCAGCGTCTCGCCCTTGGCGATAAAATCGAACTTGTTATCCTCGACGCTGTAGGTCCAGGTCGCCGTGCCGATGTTGCTGTTTCCGGGAGCCTGCACCACGCCGAGCGGCACCTCGACGGCCAGGATCGCGGCCAACTGTTCCGGCGTCAGCGTCGCGGTGATGTCGTTGCCCGCTGCGTCGTAGTAGCGGAACGGATCGGTCGTGGAGATCGCCACGCTGACGACGGGACGGTCGGTCAGGTCGACATCGCCGAAGGTAACGGTGCCGGACACAGTATCGATCGTCGTATTGCCGGTGCCGATCCGCTCCGTGATCTCGCCCCCGATCGCGGAGATCGTCGGCTTGTCGTTGGTGCCGGTGATGACGATCGTAAACGGCACAAACGTCGTCTCGTTGTTCGGCGCAAAATTGTTGTCGACCCGCGCCATGTAGGTCAGCTTCAGCGTCTCGCCGGTGGCGAGGAAGTCGAACGCGCCGTCGGCGATGTTGTAGGTCCAGGTCGCCGTACCGATGTTCTTGCCGTTGGGATCCTGCACCACGGACAGCGGCACTTCGACCGCCTTGATCGCAGCCAGTTGCTGCGCCGTCAGCGTGGTGGTGACGTCGGCGCCCTGCGCGTCCTGATAGACGAAGGAAGAAAACTGCGTACTGACGCTCGGAGTGTCGCCGACGTTGACGTCGATATAGTTGACGATACCCGAGATGCTGTCGAGCGCGGAGCTCGCGGTCACATCGATTCGTTCGGTAGCCGCGCCGCCGAACGCCTCGGCCCGCGGCGGCCCCGGAATATGTACGAGCCTGGGGGGCGGCCCCGGATCCACGGGGGGAGTAGCCCCGCTCGGGATGTTGAGTAGCTGAAGCGTCACGGGAATGAACTCCCCGCCGGTCAGCTTGACGAACAATGTTTCCGGAACGATCGAATCGGTAAAATTGGTAGTGAGCTTGGTGTTCGGATTGTTCAGGTCGGTGAACTTCAGCGAGAACACGTCGCTGATGATCTTCTGCGCGTCGGGCGATAGCTGCACCGACGATTGAAAGCTGACCGTGCCCTGGCCGCTGACAATCGTCTGCGTGCCGGCCCGGTTGACGGTCGCGATCGGCGTCAGCGTGGTCTTGTCGAACAGGATGTAGGAGCCGGTGGTGCCGTCGGGCTCGACCAGCACCTGGAATTTCGCCGGCGGCGCGATACCCGAGCCGGGCACTTCGAAGTCGATCTCGACCAGCACAGCGGTGCCGCGGATGCCCATGGTCGCGACCGGGGTGTCGACCTTCATGTCGCCTTTCTTGGCGGTGGCGCCGGCGACGAACGAGATCGTGCCCTGCACCAGGCTAAGCAGCGACTTGTTGTCCGACCCGTTGGGGTCGTAGACCATTTCGTTCAGCACCATCCTGGCATTCGATGCGAGACCGAACACGCTGCCGTCGATGAAGGTGATACCAAGTGTCGAATCGGAGCCGGACTGGACGACGTCGCCCTTATGGACGGTTTCGCCCTGGTTCAGGATGATCGAGACGCCGTTGCGGATCGCGGTCGCATTGCCCGTCAGCTTGGTGACATGCCCGATCACAGGTGGCGCGACGCTGGCGCTGCCGTCGGCTTGCGCGAACTGGGTGTACCCGCTCAGCGCGTTGACGATGTCGCCGGTAAGATGGGCGCCATCGGGCGAGGCCAGCGCAGCGCGCTTCTCGCCCTTGAAGTAATCGCGCAGCACGAGCTCGCGGTCGCCGCTGCTGAGGATCAGATCGATGCCCGATCGCTTGAAGTCGCCGCTGAAGAGCAGATCAGCATCAGAAATAATTATGGCGTCGGACGGTGCATGTGTCGAAACTTTGTCGACATTGAACTTGCCGGAAGACGGAAGATGGCCGTGCGATGACAGCAGAGACCCAGAGCCAATATCCGCGCCGGAAAAAGGGTCGAGGGCGCCCGATCCGAATTTGCCGGCGTAGTTCAATGGAACACCAATCTAAATGGTTAAGAAGTATGAAATTTCCCTGCGGGGTTTTCATACCACGCAGGTAAGGAACACAAAAGCAGGCATGCCGCGAATACCCTCGATATGGGGTATGTCGGCAACAGGACCGAAAAGGTCCGGAAAAAGTGTCCGGCGAAAGTGTGGCAAGGAAAAGGCCGGAACTTACTCGGGCTGATCGAAAAATGAGCACGGCCTGCCACGGCATAAAGGTAAGCAGTCATAATCATTTATCTCTGCCGCAGCGCAGCGAATGCCGCTTCCTAGTCGCCTTAAGACTGATCACCTCGCGGATCCATTCGAAGCCGTCATCGCCTTCAAGGCGTCCGGGACAGGTTGCAATCGCGCACCGAGCGATCCCGTGGGTAAGGTTAATTCGGTGAGCTGTGACCCTTCCGCAACCGTAAACTTTTGCGCCGTGTCCGCCTCCTGTCTCGGATAGCCAAGCGGCCCCGATGAGCGCCGATCTGAGTGGATCGATAAAATCCTCTGCAAACCGGCAAGGCCACGTTCACGCTCCTTCGCAAACTTCCGATAGGCCTCCCCTCGTTTTAAACGGATCAAAAGCGCCGTTGCCCATCCTGCCCGTTCTGAAATGATCCGGGTACGAGCAGGCAGAGCAAGCCCGCCGATGCCCGGACAAGGGGTGTCAGATGGGGTTGTCAGTCTACGCGCGCGCATGGCGCGCGGGCATCGTCGCGTGCGGCCTGGCCTGGTTCGGGCCTGTCGACCTGCGCGCGGAGACGGGCGAGCCATCCGCGCCGGTGGAGATGATCCTGCGGTCGGCCGAGCCGTTCGGACTTGCCGCATCTTCCCTCGCCGGCGGCGGGCTGCGCGACAAATGGCTTGGCGTGCAGCGCCGGCTCGACGACGAAATGGTGCAGCTTGCGCTCTGCGAAGGCGACCGTGACGGCTGCGTGTCTCCGGCCGCGCTGAAATTCCTCGACATTGTCGACGCCGCGCGCTTGCGCGAAGGCCGCGCGCGGCTCGGCGAAATCAACCGCGCCGTCAATCTCGCCATCCGGCCGATGAGCGATCTCGCCGAGCACGGCCAAATCGACGTCTGGACGCCACCGCTCGCAACGCTCGCGCGCGGCGGCGGCGACTGCGAGGATTATGCGATCGCGAAATTCATGGCCTTGCGCCGCGCCGGCCTCGCGCCCGACGATCTCAGGATCGTGGTACTGCGCGATACCATCCGCGGCGAGGACCATGCGGTGGCTGCCGCGCGGCTGGAGGGGCGCTGGTTGACGCTCGATAACCGCCGCATGGCGATGGTCGAGGACGTCGACGTTAGAAACTTTCAGCCGACATTCGTGATCGGTCAGCACGGCGTGATGCGATATGCCGATGCTCCGCTGCTCGCCGACGCCTCGGGCAATAAGCTTGCGGCTCCGCTTGTCCTGAGCTCTCTGGCCGCTCCGCCGACCGGTCATTCGAACGTGCCAATGGAGTGACCGCGCGCAATTGTTGCGCGGCGACGGCGGGCAACAATCTGCTTTCCTTATCTGATCTTTCCTGCCTTACGGCCAATGGTGCGCTGCAGCCGGTATGCCAGCTTGCATTCGTTCGGTGAAAACGCTCGCGCAAAAACATGCGAGACAAATTTTCTCTTTTTCGTTTCGCGCATCGCGTTGATTGACGCGATCCTTCTCACCGGCATAGCATTCCACCAGATCCGCTAGAGATCACTGGGAGGGAATGAGATGACACGTTTGCCGCGCGTTGATCCCGCTTGCCTTTTATTTCCTGAAATTGCCGTTACTTCCCGTCGGCCGGCGCGCCTTGCGCAGGCCGTGATCGCAATCGGGCTGGGCCTGACGCTGGGCTGCAGCACAGCCCTTGCGCAGACACCCGCCAAGGGATCGCCCGAGCACATCAAGGCGGTTACCTCGGCGGTCGACGGCGCATCGATCAAGGCCAACACCGCGACCTCGGGCGACTGGCCGACCATCGGCCTCGACTATGCCGAGACGCGCTTTTCCAAGCTCAACCAGATCAACGCCGACAACGTGAAGAAGCTCGGACTGGTGTGGAGCTATCCGCTGGAATCCTCCCGCGGCGTCGAGGCGACGCCGGTCGTTGTCGACGGCGTCATGTATCAGACCGCGTCCTGGAGCGTGGTGCACGCCATCGATGCCCGCACCGGCAAGCGGCTCTGGACGTACGATCCGAAGGTCGATCGCACGAAGGGCTACAAAGGCTGCTGCGACGTGGTCAATCGCGGCGTCGCGCTCTGGAAAGGCAAGGTGTTCGTCGGCGCCTATGACGGGCGGCTGATCGCGCTCGATGCCGTCACCGGCAAAGTGGTCTGGGAAAAGGACACGCTGATCGACAAGGAGCATTCCTACACCATCACCGGCGCGCCGCGCGTGTTCAACGGCAAGGTCGTGATCGGCAATGGCGGCGCGGAATACGGCGCCCGCGGCTACGTCACCGCTTACGACGCCGAAACCGGCAATCAGGCCTGGCGCTGGTTCACGGTGCCGGGCGATCCGTCAAAACCGTTCGAAGATGAATCAATGGCGGCTGCCGCCAAGACCTGGGACCCCGCCGGTAAATACTGGATCAACGGCGGCGGCGGAACGGCGTGGGATACCATCACCTTCGATCCGGACCTCAACCTCGTCTATATCGGCACCGGCAACGGCTCACCGTGGAATCGGGATGTGCGCAGCCCGTCCGGCGGCGACAACCTCTATCTGGCCTCGCTGGTTGCGTTGAACGCCGACACCGGAAAATACGTCTGGCACTATCAGGAGACGCCCGGCGACCACTGGGACTACACCTCCACCCAGCCGATGATCCTCGCCGACCTCACCATCGATGGCACGCCGCGCAAGGTGATCCTGCACGCGCCGAAGAACGGCTTCTTCTTCGTCGTCGACCGCACCAACGGCAAGTTCATCTCGGCCAAGAACTTCGTCGATGTGAACTGGGCGACCGGCTACGACGCCAACGGCCGGCCGATCGAGGTGAAGGAGGCGCGCGGGAGGGAACAGTATGACAGCATCCCGGGCCCGTACGGCGCCCATAACTGGCATCCGATGTCGTTCAATCCGCAGACCGGGCTCGTCTATCTGCCGGCGCAGAACATTCCGGTGAACCTCACGCCGGAAACGGCGTTCAAGCACAACGCGCAGGAGCCCGGCAAATTCGCTTCTGCGGCGGGCTGGAACCTTGGCTTCATGCTCAACGCGACGCCGCCGAAGAGCGCGCCGTTCGGCCGCCTGATCGCCTGGGATCCGGTGAAGCAGAAGGAAGCCTGGCGCGCGGAATATGTAGCGCCGTGGAACGGCGGCACGCTCACCACCGCGGGCAACCTCGTTTTCCAGGGCACGGCGGACGGCCGCTTCATCGCCTACAACGCCACGACGGGCGAAAAGCTCTGGGAGACGCCGGTCGGTACCGGCGTGGTTGCGGCCGCCTCGACCTATCTGGTCGACGGCAAGCAGTATGTCTCGATCGCGGTCGGCTGGGGCGGCGTGTTCGGAATTGCCGCCCGCGCCACCGAACTGCAGAGCCCTGGCACGGTCTATACCTTCGCGATCGATGGCAAAGCGCCACCGCCGGCCTTCGTGAAGTACCAGACCGAAGGCCTGCTCGCCGGCGTCAAGTACGATCCGAAGGACGTTCCAGAAGGCACTGCGCTCTATGTCACCGCCTGCGCGCAATGCCATGGCGTGCCCGGCGTCGACAAGGGCGGCAATATCAGGAACCTCGGCTACGTTTCCAAGGAGACCATCGAGAACCTGAAGAACTTCGTGTTCAAGGGCCCGTTCCACGATCAGGGCATGCCCGACTTCACCGGCAAGCTGACCGAAGCCGACGTGGTGAAGATCCAGGCCTTTATCCAGGGTACCGCCGACGCGATAAGGCCGAAGTGACGACGACCGACCGCGGCGCGCGCCAGCGCGAACCCGGGATCTCGAGATTCTCAGATGCGCAGTTGCGCATCTGAGGTCCGGTTCTTCGGACCATCCGGAATGACGGGATGGATTGCTCTTTTCGCTCGGGCTACCTGCTCAGTGCGACCTCCTTGAACGCCGCCACGAGGGCCCTTTCCAACTTTCCCTGCATCCTGGACAGAATGCCGTATGCCTCCGCCCGGGGCATGGTGGGCTTGTAGTGCCGATGCTCAATCAGCGCGGCGAAGATATCGGAAATGGTCAGCACGCGAACGATATCGGGGATACTCTCGGCACAGAGCGCATCCGGATATCCGCTGCCATCGAGATACTCGTGATGATGCCGGACAGCATCCAGGATCTCGGCGGAAATACCTGTCTGGGCTTTGAGAAAATCGTATCCAGCCACCGGATGGCTCTCGATAAGTGCGCGCTCCTCGGCGTCCAGCCGTCCGGGCTTGTCCAGGATCGCCAGCGGGATGGTTGCTTTGCCGATATTATGAAACATGGCGGCAGAGTGCAGCCGCTCAAGATCGGTTCTCCGCAGTCCCAGGCTGAGCCCAAAGTCAATGGCCACGCCGGTTACGAGGAGGCAGTGCTGGTAGGTCCCCTCGTGATGGCGCCGCACAGTCGTGAGCCATTCAGTGAGCCCGCGCTCTGTGATGCGATCGGCGATTTTCCTGCCAGCTTCTTTCGTCCCGATCACATCTATCGGCTCGCCCAACGACGCCGCGGTGAACATCGATCCAATGGCGGCAGCCGCGACCTCAACCGCGTTGTCTTGCTGCGGCGCCCCGGGTGGAGAGGCGCGTTCCGGGTCGGCCGGATCGGCTAATGCAGCGAGCAATTTGGACTGGTTGATTGTGCTCGGTACAACGAGCGTCGCTCCCAGCGCATAGGCCTGCGAGATGCAGACGTGAGATGGTTCTTCGACAAGGAATATACGCTTTGGGACCTTGGCCATGCGGACACTCCTCTTCTTGAGCGCCGCGATGTTTCTGACTACACGTAGATCGGCGCAGACAACCACCGCGTGAGGCGCCTGCGAGAGATTTGCGTCGACATCAAGCCGTTCCGCTGCCACGCGACATCTGCGGTCAAGGATGCCGCAAAGGCCGGACAACTTGGCAGCATCATCAGCCAGAACATGCACAAGCATGAGGGCCGTCTCCGTTGAGCGACTTACTTGCGCGTCTTCAGGCCCAAAACGAACCCCGATCCTCAGGGGGCTCGTTCAACCATATCAGCGCCTCCCGCAATTCCAGGAACACGACTCGCTCTTTTGCGGTTGATGATACTTCTCCGCCGGAGAGATAGAGAAGGAAGCCCTTACCCTCGTCATAAAACAGAGCTTCCTTGGCCTCAAAAACTGCGAGGGAGGGGACTTCGATGAAGGAGATCGTTCGCGAAGAGACTAGCTGCATGTGAGATCGCTGGTCATCCAAGGTCCAGCCCTGCAATACTGACTTGATGTGCACCAGCAAGACGCTCATTCTTGCCAGAGTGCCCTTTCCCCTTCTCCGTGCGGAATCGAACGCCTGCCTGTGCCCCGTTGACCCAAACCAACTCGCACCGGCGAAACGCCATACCGGTGGAGGACAGAACCAGGAAAAATTCCTGTGTCTTGAGTACGTCGGTAGAGCCCTCCACCTCAAGCTTGGCGCCGCTATCAGAAACGTCGAGAAGAGTGCAACTTCGTCGCCATGTCCCATCGACACCCATGATGTTAACGAGATGCTTGCATTCAAAGTGAACGCGGGCTGCCTTTCGATTATTCCACCTCATTGCAATCCCCCGGAATAGAGGTACCAAGTTTAACTAAAGCAATTTTGGGCTCGAAGATGCGCGGCCTCGCCACGCGCGGCTTCGATGAGCTGATCGATCCCCGCGGACTGCGCGAGCAAATGTTCTCTGGCCGCCCCACTCCCGATCTGCCTGATGAACAATTGGATGCACATGTTTGCGAGATCAAGAATGAGGATGGCGCGGCGCAAATCCTCCGTCCGGTAAATTTGCAGACCTTCAATGCTCGACAGCAGCGCGGCGACGTTGGTCAGAACGTCAAATGGTCTCTCGCGCACGGAGCCTGGTCGAGGTTTCCGCTGGTGAGGCTGAAGGGGCTCTAGGACCGTAGACATTTGAGTGTCGCAATTCGTCTGAACCAATCAAAAAGTAAAATGAAACCCGACATGCCACGCACAAGCATACCACTGGGGCAGCTCAGCCTTGACTAGCTTTGCGCAGGCCATGACAAACCGGAGCTGCGCCGATCCGCTGTTGCCCGCGCATGTGTTGAATTCCACGCCATCGTTCTTAATGCGCGGTTATCTATTCGGCAGGATTGGTGGCTTGGCACCGAAAATTCGACGGAAAAGATGTCGAAATTCGGCAGGCCCGAGGCGAACCGCTGAGGCTGTTGTTTTCCGCCAAGCCAGCTCGACCCGTAATACTCCGGGGGTCAGAAGCTCGATCCGTAATGCTCCGGGGGTCAGAAGTTGATCAAAGTCAAACTCCGTTCTGGCGTCAATGATATGCTCATCATGTCGTTACCGGGGACGCCTACTACCTGATGAACAGCGACGCTCTGCCAACACTCGCGCCAAAAGCATTTCGCTTCAGCGACATTGATCAGTTTCGAAGTTCTGTACGAAATCTGGCCGTGGAATTCACCCCGCTTGTGCGGAAAATCTCGGCTGCGCAAATCATCCTGAATCTGCCGGGTTGCGACATCAATTTCACTCGGTCCTTCCCCCGAATTGTGGAAGGCCAACTTGCCCCAAATTGCACCGCCGTCGGATTTTCGATGGACGACGGTGTACCCATTCGCTTCAACGGGGTCGAAAGAGATCGGTCGGCCATTGCGATCGGAAGTAATGGTGCTGCATACACCACGGTCGAACGGGCCGAACGGCAGTACACATCGGTTATCTTCACGCAGGAAATGCAAGATCGTGGATGGCCCCAGGCGGGCCCGAATTGGAAGGTGTTTGAAACGAGCGTATCAGCGCACCATCGGCTCCGCGAGCTGGTGAGGCAGATCTTATCAAACACCTCGGGTTTCGACGCCTCCGAAGTGAGCGAGGTTTCCTCTGCGATGCGTGAGTCGCTGGTTGCCGCCATCGATGCCGCGTTCGCCAATGTTGTCGATGCAAAATGGGCGTCTCGTGCGAACTCCATCAGGCATTTCAAGATTTTTCGAGACATCCAGGCAGTATTGTCCGGTAGCATCGGGCGGCCGGTCTACAGCGGAGAACTTGCGAGACATGTCGGTGTCTCTGTGCGAACTATGCACGATGCGGTTCAGCGATACCAGGGCATGAGCCTCCATCGATATCTACGCATCAGACGGCTATGGCTCGCGCGCCAGCGATTGCTGGCAGGGACGGGCAGCGTCAAGGCGTGCGCACTTGCCTGCGGCTTTTGGCACCTCGGAGATTTCGCCAGGAGCTATCGCTTGCAATTTGGCGAGTCACCCTCAGAAACCCTGCCCAAATCGCTTCAGCGATGAAGCCGGCATGAGGTACTCAGTACCGGCCGCCGCCGGCCCTGAGTGGTTCTGCAGCCGCGCGAGCAGAACTGCAGGTCAGGGTGTAGCGCGCCATGCTTCACCGGCAAAAGATAAGGGCTGCGCGATCTTCTCGCGCAGCCCCCTTTCACGTGAATCCCTGTCGTTAGAGCAAAGCGCCGCTCAGAACATCAGGCCTTCCTTGACCAGCACCCAGCGGCCGTTCTTGATCTGCTGGACCTGGGTAATCGTGTTGGCCAGATGGTCGGTCTTTGAGAACTTGGTCGGCGGCGAGTTGAAGATGTCGCGGAACTGCTCGCCTGACTCCAGCGCGCTCATCATCTTCTGGCCGGTCAGGTCCTTGCCAGCCTTCTCGGCGTAGAACGCAAACGTCATCATGGCGTTGTAGCCGATGATCGCCTGGGTGTTGGCGTCCGAGCCGAACATCTTCTTGTAGTTGGCTAGCCAGTCCTTGACCTTGCCCTTGGCGGTGTCTTCGTACGGAATTTCGAAACCGGACGCCGCGTAGAGGCCTTCCACCGCGTCCTTGCCGAGCGCCGGCACTTCCAAAACGTTAGTCGGCGTCGCACCGAGGAAGGTGACGTCCCAACCAAGCTTCTTGGCCTCGCCCATCGCGCCGATGGTTTCGCGGATCACCGTGCCGAGCACGACGACATCGCAGCCGTCGGACTTCATCTTGGCGATCTGCGCACTGAAGTCGGAAGCGCCGCGCTTGTAGCTGGTGACAGAGGCCGGCTCCAGCTTCATCGCCTTGACCTGCTGCGTGAAGCCGTCAAGCACGTTCTTCCCGTACTCGTCGTCCTGATGCAGGATACAGGGTTTCTTGAAACCCTTGGTCTCAAGCATGTACTTGACGGCGGCGCGGGTGCTCTCGACGTAAGGCAACAGGTTGTTGAACTTCAGTCTCTCCTGCGGCTTCGCCGGATCGAACTTGAAGGTGAATTCGGCCGCTGTCAGCGGGAAGAGCTGCATGACACCGGCGTCGAACAGGATGTCCTGCGCGGCGAGCACGGTGGGCGATCCCATCGGGCCGACCATGGCGAAGACCTTGTCGCGCTCGACCATCTTCTGCGAGGCCAGCACGGCGCGCTTCGGATCGTAGCCGCTGTCTTCGATGATCAGCTTGATCTTGCGGCCGTGGATGCCGCCGGCAGTATTGATCTCTTCGGCTGCCATCTTCATGCCGTTGGATACCGGCACGCCCCAGACCTTGATCGGACCGGACAGGTCCTGATGGGTACCGATGACAATCTCATTGGCCGAGATGCCTTGATCGGTAACCTTGGTTTGGGCTGCGGCCGGCAATTGGGTCAGCGCAAGGGCGCTCACCGCAAGGCCCAGCACCTTGAACGATTTCGACATTGCAGTCTCCTCTTCCTTGGCCCGTGTTGCGCGAAGGGTGGGCCTTCTCAGTCCTTCGCCGTTTTCAAATACTTGGTTCCAAATGTTCGCCTACGCCACCGCCCGTTCGCGATACATGGCGTCGATCTCGGCGGCGTAGCGCTTGTTCACGAAGCTGCGCTTCAGCTTCATGGTCGGCGTCAGCTCCTCGTCCTCGGGAGTCAACTGACGCTCGATGAGGTAGAACTTCTTGATGGTTTCGACGCGCGCGAAGTTGGCGTTGACCGCCTCGATCTCGCGCTGGATCAAGTCCTGGATCTCCTGCGCACGGCACAGGCTGGCATAATTGGTGAAGGGAATATTGTGGTCCTGCGCGTATTTCTCGACATTCTCCTGGTCGATCATGACGAGGCAGGTCAAATACGGCCGCTTGTCGCCGATCACCACGGCATCCGAGACATAGGGCGAGAATTTTAGCTGGTTCTCGATCTCCGACGGCGTGATGTTCTTGCCGCCCGAGGTGATGATGATGTCCTTCATCCGGTCAGTGATCTTGACGAAGCCTTCATTGTCGATCGAGCCGACGTCGCCGGTGTGCAGCCATCCCTTGGCGTCGATGGTCTCGGCGGTCTTCTCCGGCTGGTTCAGATAGCCCATGAACAGGAAGTCGCCACGGATCAGGATTTCGCCCTGCGGCGATATCGCAACCTCGCCCCACGGCGCGGCCTTGCCGACCGACCCGAGCTTGATGCGATCGGGCGGCATGATGGTCGCGACGCCGCAATTCTCGGTCTGGCCGTAGACCTCGCGCATGTCGAGGCCGAGCGCGAGATACCAGCGGATCAGGTCCGGCGCGATCGGGGCCGCGCCGGTAAAGGCCAGCCGGCACCGGTCGAGCCCGAGCATGCGGCGGATGTTGCGGAACACCAGCCAATAGGCGGCGCGGTTGGCCAGCCGCAAGGACAGTGGCGGCGTATCGCCCTGCAGCTTGTACTCGGTCATCCGATTGCCGATGGCGAGCGCGTTGCGGTACATCCAGTTCTGGAACGTGGTCGCATCCTTCAGCGCGATCGTGATTCCGGAATAGAACTTTTCCCAAATTCTCGGCACCGCGAGGAAGGCGGTCGGCTGCACCTCGCGCAGATTGTCCGGCACGGTCTCCGGGCTCTCGGCGAAATTCATCACCGATCCCAGCGCCAGCGAGACGTAATAGCCGCCGATCCGCTCGGCGACGTGGCAGAGCGGCAGGAACACCAGCCGTTCCTCGTTGTCGGTCGACGGAAACAGGTCATTGGCGTGGCGCATCTGGTGCGTCACGCTGCGGTTGGAATGCATGGCGCCCTTGGGTGGGCCGGTGGTGCCCGAGGTGTAGACCAGGATGGCGAGATCGCCTGCGCTGCGGCTTCCGATCATCTCGTCCCACAGCCCCTCGTTGCCCAGCGCATGGTTGCGACCGAGCGCCATGAACTCGGCCAGCGACAACACCATAGGGTCGCTGAAACCGGTCAGGCCTTCCATGTCGAACACGACGATCTTCTGCAGCGTCGGACAACGCGAACGGCAGGCGAGTATCTTGTCGAGCTGTTCCTCGTCCTCGGCGAAGATCACCTTGGTCGAAGAATCGTTGATCAAATATTCAACCTGCGACGAGGAGTCGGTCGGGTAGATGCCGGATGAAACGCCGCCGGCGCAGAGGATGCCCATGTCGGCATAGACCCATTCCGGCACGGCGTTGGCGATGATCGAGGCGACGTCCCCGGGCCGGAACCCGCTGGCATGCAGACCATAGGCCACGTCCTTGGATATCTGCAGCCATTCGCGCCAACTGGTCGGCTGCCAGATGCCGAACTTCTTTTCGCGGATCGCCGGCCGGTCGCCGCGTGTTTCCACGGACAGCAAGAAGCTCTTCGCGATCGTGTCGGCGACCGTCAGCACTGCCGGTCTGGCCATGCGCATCTCCTCCCTCTGTCGCCTGCCTCCGGTGCCGGTGTTCGAACCGGTCTTGGTTTTCGAAGCAGGCTCGAATTTAGCTCTAACTCGTTCTTAACGCCATGCTTTTGACTGCGACGGTTAACGCCAGATCTTCTGACGCCAGATCTTCTAACGCCAAGTCTTCTAACGCCAAGTCTTCTAACGCCACGTCTTCTTCTTTTTCCAGCGCCGCTCGCCGCGGGCGCCCTCTTCCTTGGCACCGAGATAGAATTCCTGGATGTCCTTTGAACTCATCAGCCGCTCACAGGTGTCGTTCATCACGACTCGGCCGATTTCCAGCACGTAGCCGTAATGCGCGGTCTCCAGCGCTACCTTGGCGTTCTGCTCGACCAGCAGGATCGACATGCCCTGCTCCTCGTTGACGCGCTTGATGATGGTGAAGATCTCTTTCACCAAGATCGGCGACAGCCCGAGCGAGGGCTCGTCCAAAAGTAGTAGGGTCGGACGGTTCATCAGCGCCCGCCCGATCGCCAGCATCTGCTGCTCGCCGCCGGAAAGTTGCCCGGCCGGCTGGTTGATGCGTTCCCTCAGCCGCGGGAAATAGCCGTAGACGCGATCGAGATCCTCGGCGACGCCGGCCCGATCCTTGCGCGGATAGGCGCCCATCATCAGATTTTCGCGTACCGAGAGGAATGGAAACACCTCGCGCCCCTCCGGCACGTGGCTCAAGCCCAGCCGGACGATCTTGTCGGCTTCCATGCGCTGGATCGGCTTGCCCAGAAACTCGATCGAGCCTTTTTGCGGATCGAGAATGCCGGAGATGGTCTTGAGCACCGTGGTCTTGCCGGCGCCGTTGGCGCCGAGCAGGGTGACGATGCGGCCGCGCGGCACCTCGAGGCTGATGCCGCGGATGGCCATGATCGGCCCGTAATAGCTCTCGATATTGCTGAGCTTGAGAATGATGTCGGAA
This sequence comes from Bradyrhizobium sp. AZCC 1577, assembly GCF_036924575.1. Taxonomy (NCBI): domain Bacteria; kingdom Pseudomonadati; phylum Pseudomonadota; class Alphaproteobacteria; order Hyphomicrobiales; family Nitrobacteraceae; genus Bradyrhizobium; species Bradyrhizobium sp. AZCC 1577. Next base: position 1,272,134 of record NZ_JAZHRQ010000001.1, on the reverse strand, counting down.
GCGCTCATGGCATCATCCTCATGCGCCGAGATAGGCGGCGACGACATCGGGATGGCGCTGCACCTCGGACGGCGAGCCCATCGCCAGCACGCGGCCGTAGTTAAGCGCAATCACACGGTCGGAGACGCGGTTGACCAGAGTCATGTCGTGCTCGACCATCAAGACGGTGATGCCAAGCTCGGTCTTCATGTCGCGGATCCAGAACGACATGTCCTCGGTCTCCTCGACATTGAGCCCGGAGGACGGCTCGTCCAGCAGGATCAGCTTCGGCTCGGAGCACAGCGCGCGCGCCAGCTCGATCACCTTGCGGACCCCGTAAGGCAGCCCCGAGATCAGCTTGTCGCGATAGGCTTCGAGATCGAGGAATTCGATCACCTGCTCGACGCGGCGGCGATGCATCTTTTCGCCGGCGCGCACGCTCGGCAGGAACAACAGTTCCTGCCAGAGCCGCGTGGTGGAGTGGCGGTGCCGGCCGACCAGAAGATTGCTCAGCATGGTCGCATTCTCGAACAATTCGATGTTCTGAAAGGTGCGGGCGATGCCGAGGCCTGCGATATCGTAGGCCGGCTGATTGGTAATATCCTGGTCCTCGAAGAAGATCCTGCCCGAGGTCGGCGGATAAATCCGCGAGATCAGGTTGAAGATTGAACTCTTGCCGGCGCCGTTCGGGCCGATGATCGAGAGTATCTCGCCCTTCTCCACAGCGAAGCTGACGGAATCGACAGCTTTGAGGCCGCCGAAGTGCAGAGAGAGATTTTCGGCACGGAAATAGCTCATCGGTTCCGCTCCGATTTCACGTAGATCTTCTGGCGTTTGAAGGTAGCGCGCTTGTAGAGCGGGAAGAGCTGGAAGAAGAGTTTTATCTTCAGCCAGCGGCCGTAGAGACCGAGCGGCTCGAACAGCACGAACAGCACGATGATCACCCCGTAGATGGCGCCCTTCAAGCCATTGGCGGACGCAATGGCGGCGACATTGTCGTGAATTTTGCCCGCCGCAATGCTGTCGGTGCCAAAGGTCGCTGCGATGCCGGCGATGATGCCGGGCAGGTCGTCCTTCAGGTACGTCAGGAACGGATCGATCATGACCAGAAAGATTGCACCTAACACCGCGCCGTGCAGGCTGAAGGCGCCGCCGATCAGGATCACGATGATGAACTCGATCGAGAGCTGCAGCGTGAACATTTCCGGCGAGATGAAGGAGAGCTTGTGCGCGAACAGCACGCCGGCGAGGCCTGTGATCGCCGCGCTGATCGCAAACGACTTCACCTTGTAGAGCGACACGTTGACGCCCATGCTGCGCGCCGCGGTTTCGCTGTCGCGGATCGCGACGAAGGCGCGTCCTGTCGGCGAGCGCAGCAGATTGAGCGTGCCGACGATAGTGAGGATCAGTACGGCAAGACAGAGATAGTAGAAGGTCGGGCCGTTTTGCGGCACTGCCTGCCCGAACAGGCTCAGCGTCTTGACCCGCATGCCCTCGTTGCCGTGGGTTACGCTTTCCCAACGCGCCAGCACCTCTTCAACGATGAAGGCGAAGGAAATCGTCGCGATGACGAGATAGATGCCCGTCAGCCGCAGCGCCGGGAATCCGACCAGCGCGCCGACCACGCCGGTCAACAGGCCGCCGGCCAGGAAATAGACCGGAAACGGCACGTTGAACTGCTGCAGATAGGCCGCCGTGTAGGCGCCGATCGCCAGAAAGGCGGCGTGCCCGAGTGAGGCCTGCCCGGTGAAGCCGGTGAGAATCATCAGTCCCACGCCGACCGTTGCATAGATACAGACGAACACCAGTTGGCTGACGAGGTAGCTGGAAAGCACAAAGGGCGCGATCAGGAGAAACGCCAGTAGGATACCGTAGGAGACGACGTAGCCGCTGTGCGGAAACAGTTTGATGTCGTCTTCGTAATCCGTCTTGAAGAGAAAACGCATTAGACCTTCTTCCGCATGTGAACACCGAACAGGCCTTCGGGCTTGAGCAGCAGCACCACCAGAAGGACGATGTAGGGAGCGACGTCTTTCCAGCCCTGCGGCAGGTAGAAGCCGGCCATGCTCTCGATCACGCCGATCAGCACGCCTCCGACCACGGCGCCGGGGATCGAGCCGAAACCGCCGAGCACGGCGGCGGGAAATGCTTTCAGACCCAGCACCAGTCCAACATTGGAGTGAATGAAAGTGATCGGCGCCAACAGCACGCCGGCTGCGGTCGCGACCGCCGCAGCGATCGCCCACACGATCGACACCACGCGCTTGACCGGAATGCCCATGTAGTAGGCAGCCAGCATGTTCTCGGAACTGGCGCGCATCGCGGTGCCGAGCGTGGTACGGTTGAAGAACAGGTACAGCAGCGCGCAGAGGATGATGGTGGCGGCGATCACCGACAGCTTGTCGTATGCGAGCACCAGCGAGCCGATTCGCAGCACACCGTCGCTGAACGGCGTTTCGATCTTGAAATCGTCGGTGCCCCAGATCATGCCGACGATGGAGCGCAGGAAGTATCCGAGCCCGATCGTTGCCATGATGATGGAAAACTGCGGATAACCGAGAATCGGACGCACGACGACGCGTTCGGCCAACATGCCGAACAGGGCCATGGCGATGACGGCACCGGCGAATCCGAGCCAGTAATTGAGACCAAGCATGCCGATGAATGTGAAGGCGAAGAATCCGCCCAGCATCATCAAATCGCCCTGGGCGAAATTGACGACCTCGGTTGCCTTGTAAATGAGCACGAAACCGAGCGCGATCAGGCCATAGACGCAGCCGAGCGCGATGCCACTCACGAGCTGCTGAACGAAGTCCAGCATCATTTCCCTCCCCGATGCCGGCGATTCTGTCGATCGCCTCTTTCGCATCTTGTGTCTACACGCTGCCCCGCATCCACGATGCCTGCAGCCGCATATGTCCCGTCGCATTGAGCCCAAAGCGCCGACCGCTGTCAACAAAGCGCTGCGAGCGGCGCCGTTAACAATTGCGGAGAAATGCCGCAGCCCGGGAAGTTGCGGGGGTCGGCGCGATTTGGTCCACCAGATTCACCGCGCCGAAAGTTCTTCGGTTCATGGTCCGCGACGAACAACTGGATCGTTCCGAAATCATGAAAGCGGATGTATCGGCGCTCGAGGTGCGAGGGTTAACGAAGCGTTTTGACCGCCCGGCGGTCGATGCGCTCGATCTCACCGTTCGCACCGGCGAGTTCTATGCCCTGCTCGGCCCCAACGGCGCCGGCAAGACCACGACCTTGCGCATGGTCGCCGGTCTGCTTAAGCCCGACGCCGGCTCTGTATCCATATTGGGCATCGATGCGCTTGCCGATCCCGTCGCCGCCAAGCAGATCATGGCCTGGGTTTCCGACGAGCCGATGATCTACGACAAGCTGACGCCGCTGGAATATCTCGAATTCGTCGCCGGCCTGTGGGGCATCGATCCCGCAACTTCCGAAACTTCCGCTCACCAGCTTCTGGCGTCGCTCGGACTGGAGCCGCATCTGCACGAACGCTGCGAGGGATTTTCCAAGGGCATGCGGCAGAAGGTGGCGCTCGCCGGCGCACTGGTTCACGATCCCCGGCTGATCATCCTGGACGAGCCGCTGACCGGGCTCGACGCGCTGTCGGCGCGTCACGTCAAGGGATTGCTGCAGGAGCTCGTCCGCTCCGGCTGCACCGTGATCATGACGACGCATATTCTCGAAGTCGCCGAGCGGATGGCCGACCGGATCGGCGTCATCGCCGCGGGACGGCTGGTGGCCGAGGGTACGCTCAGCGAGCTGCGCCAGCAGAATGGTCGCGGCGACACCAGCCTCGAAGACATGTTCATCGCGCTCGTCGACGCCGGGGCGGCAGCCGCATGAGTTCGGCCGCGGCGCTCACCTGGTTTGCCCGGCACGAAATCCGGCTGGCCTGGCGCGAATGGCTGGCCATGATGACCGGCAGCCGGGGAAAGCGAAAGCGCGCGATCATCGTCCTGGTCGGGTTCGCCGCCATCATGCACCTGCCAGCCTATGCCGTGATCGGCCGCTTTGCCGATTTGCAGGCGCCGCTAGGCAAGCCCGAACTGATCGTCATCACCGCGACGATCTTTCTCGCCTGGGCATTGATGCTGTCGCAGGCGATCGAATCCGTGACGCGGGTGTTTTACGCCCGCGCCGATCTCGACCTCCTGATGTCGTCACCGGCCAACCTCGCCAACGTGTTCTCGGTGCGGATCGCGGCGATCGCGCTGTCCGTCATCGGAATGGCGCTGCTGCTGTCGACGCCCTTTGTCGACGTTCTCGTGATCGGCGGCGGCGCGCGCTGGCTCTCGGCGTTCGGCGTCGTCGTCGCCATCGGCCTTTCGGCTGCAGCGGTAGCGATCGCGATCACCGTGCTGCTGTTCAGGCTGATCGGCCCGAGCCGTACCCGCCTCGTCGCACAGATCGTGGCCGCCGTCATCGGCGCCGGCTTCGTCATCGCGCTCCAGGTCGCGGCCATTCTTTCCTACGGTACGTTGTCACGCTTCGCCGTGCTGACCTCCGATGCCGCTTCAGCCAATGCGCCTGATCTCGACAGTCCGCTGTGGTGGCCGGCGCGCGCGGCGATCGGCGACGGCATGGTGCTGTCATGGCTCATGGCCGGCGGGCTCCTGCTGCTCGGCGCGGTGATGGCGGTCTTTTCGCCGCGATTTGCCGATACCGTCGTCCGCGTCGCCGCAACCACGCGCGCTGTCCGTCGCGGGCCGCACGCTACTGCATTTCGCGGCGGCTCGCGGCAACGGGCGCTACGCACCAAGGAGTTCCTGCTGCTGCGGCGCGACCCATGGCTGCTGTCGCAAAGCCTGATGCAACTGCTCTATCTGGTGCCGCCAGCCCTGATGCTGTGGCGAAGCTTTTCCGATAGCTCTGACGCGATCGTGCTGATCACGTCCGTGATCGTGATGGCGGCGGGCCAGCTTGCCGGTGGCCTCGCATGGCTGACGATCTCAGGAGAAGATGCCGCCGACCTGGTCGCAACCGCACCGCTGCCGCCCTCGCGCATGATCCGCGCCAAGGTCGAAGTGGTGCTGATCGCCATCGGCGCCATCTTCACGCCGCTGATCGCAGCCCTTGCGTTTGCTTCCTTGACGCAGGCGATCGTCACCGCGCTCGGCGTCATTATCGCGACCGTCTCCGCCGCCGCGATCCAGCTCTGGTTCCGCGTGCAGGCCAAACGCACCCAGTTCCGCCGCCGCCAGACCTCGTCGCGACTGGCGACCTTCGCGGAAGCCTTCTGCTCGATCGGCTGGGCTGCGACGTCAGCTCTCGCCGCCACCATTCCAGTTGCCGCCGTGATCAGCGGCGCGCTGACCGCCGGTATTCTGGCTGCGACATGGAAGATCAGCCCGCGGCGGGGCTGAGCGGCCTCCACCAATGTGCTAGCATCTCACGGTTGCGTTATATACCGCGGCGAAGTCGACTTATCGGCGAACCAGCTCCATCACAGCCGCCGCAAACGCCTCCGGCGCTTCCTGCGGCAGATTGTGCCCGACGCGCGGCACCACGCGATGGACGCGGCGGCCGGTGAATTTCGGTGCGCTGGCGGTGCCATCGGTTGCGGGGGCCACGCCATCGTCGGCGCCATCCAGCGTGATTGACGGCACGGTGATGGGAGGAAGTGCCGCCAGCCGGCGCTGGATGTCGGCATATTGCGGATCGCCTTCGGCCAGACCGAAGCGGTGGCGATAGCTGTGGATCACCACATCGACGTAATCGGGATTGTCGTGGGCCATTGCAGTCCGCTCGAAGCAGGCATCGTCGAACGACCAGTTCGGCGACCACTGCGTCCACAATATTCGGGCGATCTCGCGCCGGTTGGCGGCAAGGCCGGCGCGGCCGCGCTCGAGCTGGAAGTAATACTGGTACCACAGCGCCACCTCGCGTTCGCCGCGCATCGGCACCATGGCGTTGGCAATATCCTGGATCAGATAGGAATTGACGCAGACGAGCCCGAGGCAACGCTCCGGCCATAGCGCCGCGCCGACGCAGGCCGCGCGGCCACCCCAGTCGTAGCCGGCGAACACCGCGCGCTGGATGCCGAGCGCCTCCATCAGCGCCATCATGTCCGCGCCGACCGCCGCCTGTTCGCCCGAGCGCGGCGTTGCGGCATCGCGAAACCGGGTCGGACCATAGCCGCGCAGATAGGGAGCGATGACACGGCAGCCCTGGGCAGCCAGCTGCGGCGCGACGTCGACATAGGAATGAATGTCGTAGGGAAAGCCATGCATCAGCATCACGGCGGGGCCATCCGCCGGGCCCGCCTCGTAATAGGCGATGCTGAGCGGGCCGGCATCGACCTGCCGCAGCGGCTCCAGCCGCTTCGATGACGGGGCACGCGAGGCCGGGGCGGCGGGTTCTTCAGTCACGGCGAACTCCCAGGTTGTTTCTTACAATATGTCATAGCCCGGCCCCGATGAAGCAAATCCGGCGCGCTGCCGTGCGCGAATGCCATGACCTCTCCCGAATTCGGCGATACAGTGTCGCTCACGGCCTTCACCGCTGACGGGTCATGCCATGTTGCGATCCCTTGCTGTCGCCCTCGCCTTCCTCGGTTCGCTGATCGTCCCGGCGGCCGCCCAACAGCAGCCTTTACGCAGCGAATGCCTCGCGATGGCTAATGCGCCGCCACGCGCCGTTCCGGTCAGCCTGCGCCGCACCGCCGCCAAGGTGGAAGAGGTCGCGATTACCTATGTCGGACATTCCACCTACTACATCGACACGCCCGACGGCGTGCGGATCGCGACCGACTTCAACGGCGCCTACCGGACCGGCCGCCTGCCTGATGTCGTTACCATGAACCGCGCGCACTCGACGCATTACACGTTGTTCCCTGACCCGAAGATTGCGCACGTGTTGCATGGCTGGGGCGAGAATGGACAGGCGGCGCATATCTCAACGCGCGTCGGCGACGTCCATATCCGCAACGTGCCGACCGACATCCGCCGCTACTATGGCGAGGGCTCCAGCGGCGGCATGATCAAGGACGGCAACTCGATCTTCATCTTCGAAGTCGCCGGCCTCTGCATCGGCCATCTCGGACATCTGCACCACAAACTCGACGAGACGCATTTTGCGGCGATCGGCCGGCTCGACATCGTGATGGTGCCGATCGACGGCACCTATACGATGTCGCTCGACGGCGTTTCCGAGATCACCCGGCGGCTGCGTTCCTCCATCGTGCTGCCGATGCATCGCTTCGCCACTCCGCTCGACGAATTCATGCGTCTGATCGGGCAGCAATTCCAGATCGATCAGCGGAGCGAGCGAACCTTGAAGATTTCGCGCGACACGCTGCCGGGCACGCCGACGGTGATCATTCTGGAGGGCGTGTAGGCGCATCGCTAGTAACGCCGTCATTGCAAGCCAACCGGGCGCGCATTCGCGCGATCCGTTGGCACGCAACGACGGGCAACAACAATCAAGGGAGCGACGTCCATGGCCAGCACTGCACCCGCCTCCAGGAGCGGGCTCTATGCCGATCCGCGCGAAGACTGGCTGGCGCAGCACACCGAAGAGATCATCGATCCCGCCCTCCCGATCGTCGACCCGCATCACCATCTCTGGGACCGCGGCGGCCTGCGCTACATGATCGAGGAAATGGCTACAGACATTGCCTCCGGTCATAACATTATCGCGACCGTCTATGTCGATTGCCGCTCGATGTACCGCGCGCAGGGGCCGGAAGCGTTTCGCCCGGTCGGCGAAGTCGAGTTCGCCAATGGCGTTGCGGCGATGGCGGCGAGCGGCGGCTATGGCAAGGCCGCGATCTGTGCCGGCATCGTCAGCCACGTCAACCTGCTGCTCGGCGAAGGCGCAAGAGCCGTGCTGGAGGCGGAGATCGCTGCCGGCAACGGCCGCTTCCGCGGCATCCGGCACTCCTCGGCCTGGGATGCCGATCCCAATGTCGCCGGCATGTATGCGACGCGGCCGCAAGGGTTGTTGCTCGACAGCACGTTTCGCAGGGGCTTTGCCTGCCTCGCGCCATTGGGCCTGAGCTTCGACGCCTGGCTGTTTCATCCGCAGATCGGCGAACTCACCGATCTCGCCCGAGCTTTCCCTGACACCAAAATCGTGCTCGATCATTGCGGCGGTCCGGTCGGCATCGGCCGCTTTGCCGGCCGGCGCGAGGAGGTGTTCTCGGAATGGAAGGCCTCGATCCAGGAAATCGCGCGATGCCCGAACGTCGTGGTGAAGCTCGGCGGGCTCGCGATGTGCCTGCTCGGCTACGACTTTCATCTGCGCCCGAAGCCGCCGTCTTCGGAACAGACCGCCGCCGCGTGGCGTCCCTATATCGAAACCTGCATCGAGGCCTTTGGGCCCGATCGATGCATGTTCGAAAGCAATTTTCCGCCTGATAAAGGCCAGTGCAGCTATCAGGTGATTTTCAACGCGTTCAAGCGTATCGCCGCACAATACAGCGAGGCCGAGAAGACGGCGCTGTTTTCGAAGACGGCGACCGACTTCTACAGGCTCTTGCTGGGTTAGTTACGCCCACTCGCCCTTGCGGAATACCGGGACGCGGCTTCCGTCGGCGTGAATGCCGTCAATGTCGGTTTCGGCCGATCCGATCATCCAGTCGATGTGAATGAGGCTCTTGTTGCCGCCCTGTGCCGCAATCTGTTCCGGCGTCAGCTTGTCGCCGCCAACAAAGCATTTCGAGTAGCACTGGCCGAGCGCGATGTGGGAAGCGGCATTCTCGTCGAACAGCGTGTTGAAGAACAACAGACCGCTTTTTGAGATCGGCGAGGAATGCGGCACCAGCGCCACTTCGCCGAGACGCGCCGCGCCCTCGTCGGTGTCGAGCACCTTCTTGAGCACCTCCTCGCCGCGCGAGGCCCTTGCCTCGACGATGCGACCTTCCTCGAACCTGACCGCGATGTTGTCGATCAGCGTGCCCTGATAGGACAGCGGCTTGGAGGAGACGACATGCCCGCTGACGCGCCGGCAATGCGGCGTGGTGAAGACTTCCTCGGTCGGGATGTTGGCATTGCAGGTAATGCCGTTCTTCGCGGTCGAGGCGCCGCCTTCCCATTCGTGGCCGTCGGCAAGGCCGATCGTCAGATCAGTGCCCGGGCCGGAATATTTCAGCGCGTGGAAGCGCTGGCCGTTCAGCCATTCGGTGCGCTCGCGCAGCACGGCGTTGTGTTTTTCCCAGGCGGCGACGGCGCCATCCTGATCGACGCGGGACGCCGCAAAAATCGCATCCGCCAGTTTTTCCACCGCGACGTCCTCGGGGACGTCAGGGAAAACCTGTTTGGCCCAGGACGGACTCGGATAGGCGATGATGTTCCAGTTGGTATCGAAATTGACGATCTTCTCCAGCGCCGGCTGATAGGCGATCGAATTGGCCTTGCTGGCACGCGCCACTTTCACGGGATCCTCGCCCGACAGCAGCATCGGATTGTCGCCGACGATGGCCAAGCGCGCGGTGTTGGCGCCGAACGCCTTCGCCATGCCCTCATAGAGCCAGTTGGCGGCACGATCGAAACCGGCCTCGTGGCCGTAGCGGTAGCGCGCCAGCGTGATCGCCTCGTCCGACAGTAACGGCGTCACCAAACCCGCGCCGGCCTGGTACGCATGTACGGCAATCCGGCGCACCAGCGGCAGCGCGACCGAGGGCGCGGTCAGCAGCAGGTCCTGCCCCGGCTGTAGCCGCAAGCCGACCTTGACCGCGACTTCGGCGAGGCGGTCGAGCTTTACGGGATCAATCGAGACGGAAGCGTTTCGCTCAGGTGCGGTCATGATTCTTTCGGCCAATGCTGAAGGATTTTTAAGGCTTCGCAAGCTTCGACCATGATGACGCAATCATGTCAAAAGCGAGCGAAGCGCCTGACAGCAGCAATAGCACAAGAATGGCCCGGCGAAAGCCGGCCTCGTTGATGTTCCGGAATGCAATAATGCCAAGCCGGGAACCCCGGCTCGGATCAAGTCAACGTGGCAAAGGCGGACATCCTACAATCCCCTTACCGTCAGCACGATGGCGTCGGCGCCCGCTTTGCGATCGACGGAGATTTCCTGATATTCCGGCGAATTCTGAAATTCCTTTGCCGCGGCGTCATCGGGAAATTCCATGATCACGACCTTGTCGCGCGGCCATTCGCCTTCCAGTACGACCGGATCTGCGTCCGCTACCAGCAGCTTGCCACGGAATTTCTTGAATACGCCCATGAAACGCGCCTGATAGCGATCGTAGAGTTCGCGGCGGGTGAACTTCAACTGGGCGATGATGTAGACGCTCATGACGGCTCCTCATTTGAGGGTTGCGCGGCGGGGGCCGTTGAGGTCTCGGTCATGCCGGTCAGCCGCGAAACTTCTTCTTTTTCTTCTTACCGAGTGCAGGTGCCTCCTTCTTGCCGAATGCAGGCGCCTCGCGTTCATGCCGCGGTTTTCCGGCGTGAGCCGGCCTGTCCCGATGCGGTTTCTTCCTATCGTAATGCACTTCCTTGTCAAACCCTGCCCGGTCAGGGCGCTTTGCGTTTTTGCGGTGCGGTTTCGGTGTCCGTTCCTGCTCGCGTGCCTCGTCGCGCGGCGGAGCATTCGTCATCGCCTCGATGCGAATGCTGTCTTCCTTGTCGGGACGGCGGATTCGCGCGGCGAAGCGGTCGGCGACACGCGCGGAAATCTCGAACTCGGTGACGCTGTCCAGAATGCGGATGGTGCCGATATCTTCCTTCTTGATGCTGCCGCGGCGGCACAGCATCGGCAGCAGCCAACGCGCTTCTGCGTTCTTCCGGCGTCCGATCGCGGCGCTGAACCACACGGTGTCCTCCGCCATGCGATGGCGCGCCGCGGATTTCGTCGGCTTCACTCCCCTTCCAGCCTCGCGATCGGCCCGCTCGCGGGCGCGCTCGGCCCGAGATTTGACGCGCTCCTCGCCGGGATCGACGATGTCCTCGGGAGAGGGCAACCGCGCGCGATAGAGCCGTGCCAGCGCGGTGGCGATCTCTTGCGACGACCGTTCCGCAAGCAAGGTTTGCGCGAGTGCCTCATCCTCCGCCGTTATTTCGCCTGCGAACACATCATCGCGCAGCAGCCGCTCCTGATCCAGCTTGCGAATTTCATCGGGCTGCGGCGCCAGGCCCCAGGCCGCGTCGATCCCGGCGAGCTTGAGCAACATATCCGCGCGACGCCGCCGCGCCGGCGGCACCAGCAAGATGCTGACGCCCTTGCGACCGGCCCGCCCGGTGCGCCCCGAGCGATGCTGCATGACTTCCGGATCGTTCGGCAGATCGGCGTGGATGACGAGGTCCAGGTTCGGCAAATCGATGCCGCGCGCGGCAACGTCGGTCGCAACGCAAACGCGGGCGCGGCCGTCGCGCAAGGCCTGCAGCGCCAGCGTTCGCTCGTTCTGGGTCAACTCGCCCGACAGCGCCACCACGGAGAAGCCGCGCTCCAGCAGCGTTGCCTGCAGATGCCGCACGGCCTCGCGCGTGTTGCAGAACACCAGGGTGCCAGGCGATTCGAAATAGCGGAGAAGATTGACGACGGCGTGCTCGACATCACCGGCGGCGATCCGGATCGCGCGATACTCGATATCGGCATGACCGCCCTCGTCGCCGGCGACTTCTATGCGGAAGGCCTGCTGCTGATATTCCTTTGCCAGTGCGACGATACCCTGCGGCAGGGTCGCCGAGAACAGCAGCGTGCGGCGGTCGTCCGGCGTGGCCTGCAGGATGAATTCCATATCCTCACGGAAGCCGAGATCGAGCATCTCGTCAGCCTCGTCGAGCACGATCGCCTTCAACTCGCTGACGTCGAGTCGGCCGCGCCGCAAATGATCGCAGAGCCGCCCCGGCGTGCCGACCACGATATGGGCGCCCGCGGCCAGTTCGCGCTGCTCGCGGCGCGGATCCATACCGCCGACGCAGGAAACCACGAGCGCCTCCGCGTGCTGATAGAGCCAGCCGAGTTCGCGGTGCACCTGAAGCGCAAGCTCGCGGGTCGGCGCGACAATCAATGCAAGGGGCGCGGCAGCCCGCTCGAATCGTTCGGCGCCATCCAGCAGGTTCGTTCCAATCGCCAGACCATAGGCGACCGTTTTGCCGGAACCGGTTTGCGCAGAAACGAGCAGGTCACGGCCATCAGCTTCGTCGGCCAGCACCGCCGTCTGCACCGGTGTCAGCCGATCGTAGTTGCGTTCCGCCAAAGCTCGGGCGAGCGGCGCATGTGCGGGCAGTAATGTCACGAGATGTCAGACCTTGGTTGGCGTTGTCGGCCGGGAATATGAAAAGGGCGCCTCGAACCGAAATGACTTAAAAAGCTGCGCATTGACGACGCGCAGCCGCACGGCCTGACGGATTTGAATGAGCTAGGGATGCTTTAGGCGAAATCCAGCCGGGACGCCATCCATTCTTTGCAGGTCAGCCGATCACTTCTGCGACGGTTAACCTTCCACGCTGCCGGCTGGGAATTCCGGGATGATCCGCTACACTGGGGCTTTCCGGGTATTTCAGCCGTGGTTTTCAACTTAAGCTTATGGGCCATGCACCGTGACCGCGTTCAAGACCATCCGCGCCCGCGCCGAAAAGCGCAAGGGCGGGCCGAAAGCACTCGCCAAGCTGCTGCCGGCCAAGCCGGACCCGAAGGCGCTCGCCAAGCTCGGCGACGACCGCATTCTCGCCGAAATGACCAAGCGGGTGTTCTGCGCCGGCTTTGCCTGGAGCGTGATCGAGAGCAAATGGCCGGGCTTCGAGAAAGCGTTTCTCGGCTTCAAGCCCGGGCCGCTGACGCTGCAGCCGGATGATTTCTGGGACGGCCTGATGAAGGACACCCGCATCGTGCGCAACGGCGCCAAGATCATGTCGGTGCGCGCCAATGCCGGCTTCGTCCGCGACGTTGCGAAGGAGCACGGCAGTTTCGGCAAGTTCCTTGCGAATTGGCCTTCGTCGGACCAGGTCGGATTGCTGGAACTGCTGGCCAAGCGCGGCAGCCGGCTCGGCGGCAATACCGGGCAGATGATGCTGCGTTTCCTCGGCTGGGACGGATTCGTCACCTCCAGAGACGTCGTTCTGTGCCTGCGCGATGCCGGGCTCGACATTGCGGAGACGGTCACCTCCAAGCGCGATCTCGCCAAGGTGCAGGCGCAGTTCAACGAATGGGCGGAGGAGACCGGCCTTTCTTATGTGCATATCTCGCGGATTTGCGCGATGTCGATCGGCGAGAATTACGCCGCGGAGAAGCTCGCGAGCATGATGGGCGCCGACGATTGATGGGTATCGCTGCGCTCCACCATCCTACGCGATCTCAAATCACGAAAAATCCGTGCGTACCGTCGCGACGGAGCTGCTCGACGAGGCCGTATTCCCAGTCGAGATAGGCCTGCATCGCGCTTTCCTTGACATCGGTGCCCTCATAGGGCCGGCGATAGCGGTGTGACGGATCGGGTTTTGGGATCACGCGCGGCGGCCCGATTTCCAGCGTGGCGTCGTAGCCCCCTTCAAGCACGTAAGTTTCCCAGCCCATTTGTGCCAGCCAGGACGCCGTCATGTCAGCGCGCACGCTCATGTTGTCCGTCAGCACGATCCGGGCGCCGCGCACCGGCGCCGCCATGTCGATTTCCTGCACCAATTGCCCGCCGGCGTAATGACGGAAGCCCGTGATATGGCCGGCCGTATATTCCTCCTCCGAGCGGACGTCGAAGCAGTAGAGCGTACGGTTGGCCTGCGCCTGCAACGCCACCATTTCCTCTGATCCGATATGCCGGACGCCGGCGCGATAGGCGACGTCGCGGGCATTGGCTTCGCCGCCTTTGATAGCACCGACCTCGCCGCGCCTGTCACTGCCAAGTTCGAGATGTTGTTTGGCCAGCGTCCAGCCGATGGTGCCGTTGCGCAGCGCCCGCACCTTGTTCGCGACGCCGGCATTGATCAGCGACTGGGTGCCGATGATCGAGCGGGTGCGGCCTGCGCAATTGACGATGATGGTGGTCTCGGGATCCGGCGCGGCGCGGCCGGCGCGCAGCACCAGTTCGGCGCCGGGCACGCTGATGGAGCCCGGGATGTTCATGGTGGCGTATTCATCGAAGCGGCGGACATCGAGGATTTGGATATTGGCGCCGCTCGCAATCAGGGCGCCGACTTCCTCGGCGGCGAGTGAAGGCGTGTGGCGGCGCGACTCAACTAATTCGCCAAAGGCCTTGGCGTAGGAATTGACGTCCTCGAACACCTCATAGCCCGCCGACTTCCAGCCCTGCAGCCCGCCGTCGAGCTGGCGGACATTGGTATAGCCCAACGCTTTCAGGTGGTCCGCCGCTACGGTGACGAGGCCTTCACCGGCGTCATAGAGCACGATCGGCACATCCTTGCGCGGCAGCCGCGTCTCCGCTTCGAGCGCGATCCGGTCGGCCGCCATGTTGGCGGCAAACAGGGGATGGCCGCTGGCGAACACGGCCTCGTGCCTGACATCGAGCAGCGCGATTTCGTCGCGCAGCAGCAGCGCGGCGCGAACTTGCGAGGGGGTAACTGAGGGTACGGTCATGGACGGAGATTCCGAAAACGGCATATGATCGCTTGCATAACAGGCACTCTGGGCACTCGATGGATCTCAAACAACTGCGGACTTTCCGGGCCGTAGCCGAACTTGGAAGCCTGAGCAAGGCTGCGGACCGGCTGCGTGCCGCACAGCCGGCGCTGAGCCGCCACATCAAGCTGCTCGAGCACGAGCTTCGCGTCGAACTGTTCGTCCGCAACGGGCGCGGCATGCTCTTGACCAGCGCGGGCCGGATGCTGCTCGACCGCACCACCGGCCTGATCCGCCAGATCGAGCAGGTCAGCGACGACCTCAAATCGGCGAACGGCAATCCGGCGGGCCGCGTCATCCTCGGGCTGGTGCCGACGGTCAGCGCCGTCCTGTCCGGACGGTTTGCCCGCCGCGTCCTCAACGAGTTTCCCGACGTCTCGCTGCGCATCGTGGAGAGCTATGGCGGGCATCTGGTCGAATGGCTGCACCGCGGCGAGATGGATCTCGCGATCATCTATGGTCCTGCCGTCGATCTCCATCTTCAGGTCCAGTCGATCGGACGTGAGGATATCGTCGCTGTCGGGCCGCCGGGGTCGGGGCTGAACAAGCGCAAGCAGGTCGATCTCAAATGGCTGGTGAAGCAGAAGTTGATCCTGCCGAGCATCTCGCATGGTCTGCGGGCGCTCTTGGAGAAGGCGCTGGCGCGCGAAAAACTGAAGTTAGAGGCCATGATCGAGGTCGATTCCTACCGCGCCCAGATCAGCCTGATGGAGGAAGGGCTCGGCTACACGCTGCTGCCGCCTTCCGCCATCCGCACCGAGGTGGCGGCGAAACGGCTGGAGATGGCTGCGGTCAGCCCCGCCGTGTCGCGCGAATTGATTCTGGCCTCGCCGATCGCCCACCCGCCGTCGATCGCCACGACCACGATCGCGACGCTGATCGTATCGGAGATTCAACAGCTTTCCAGGGAAGGACGCTGGAAGATCAACATGACGGCGTAGCTGCGCCTCAATTATACAGCGCCTCGTCTCCCAACACCGATTGCCGGAAGCGCGTCGTCAGGATGACGCCGTCGGCAGGCGGCATCACGAACACCAGCGCCTCGGGATTGATCTTGATCTGCGCGAAAACCGTTCCTCGCCCTTCATGCGCGAGGTCGCGCAGTTCGGTGACTTCCGCCATCGTGCGAACAATGCGCGAGGTGCGGATGCCGCAGGCGGTCGCGATGGCGGCAAGGTCAACGCCAGAGGCGGTGGGGGTTTTCTGCATGCCGGTCTCGCCGAAGCGCTCGTTGTCGAGAACGGCGATCGTGAGATTCTTCGGCGCCTCCACCGCGATCGTGGCGAGCGAGCCGATATTCATCAGCATCTCGCCGTCTCCGGTGATGACGAGCACCTTGCGCTTGGGCTGCGCCAGCGCCAACCCAAGCCCGATCATCGAGGCGGCGCCCATGGCGCCCCAGAGCGGAAAATTGTTCGGATGGTCGCCGGCGGCGGAGACGTCCCAGTTCGGCGCGCCGAGCCCGGCGATGGCGAGGAGGTCGGCGCGGTCGCGCAACAATTCGTTGACGACATCGCGGCGATGCAGAAGCGCGTTCGGATTGCTCATTTGCGGGCAAGCTCCTTGAAATTCTTGGCGCCAAGCACGCGCTGGCCGATCAGGACCGCCACCGGCTTCCAGGTGTTGAAGGCGAGGTTCGCCGCGCCCTGCACGGTGGAGGCGACGAGATCAGGCTCGTCGACCTTGTTCACGATCACGCCCATGGCCTCCAGCGAGGGCCGCGTGCCCTGCCCCATCGGGATCTGCCACGGATTGAACTCGCCCCAATCGCCGCGCATGGTGACGATCATCAATAACGGCATGTGGCAGATGACGGGCAGCGACAGCATGTTGATGCAATTGCCGACGCCGCTCGACTGCAACAGCAGCACGCCGCGCTCGCCGCCGAGCCACGCGCCCGCCAGCATCGCTACGCCCTCTTCCTCCGTCGTCAGCGTGACGACGCGAGTCTCGGGATCGGCCTCGAAGGAGCGGATCAGGCGGCTGTGGCCGGCGTCCGGAACCATCGCGACCTGGCGAATGGCGGTGTCCTTGAGCACGCAGTAGATCTCGTCCGGCCACGTCGGCAGCGCCGGTGCGGCCTCGGCGCGTGATTTTGCTGCTTCCGCCATCGGGCTCAATTTCCTCCGCGATTCCAAGGGTTGGTTGACGTGCAGAATAGACCGCTATGAGAGTTCGAGGAATTTGAATGTGGACATGGCTTCTATCGCAAAATTGAAAGGCTGGGGGGAGCCGAAGCGTCATGCCGAATGGCTGGCACGCCGACGTTTGGCCCGTCCACGCAGCCGAAATTATTTCGGGAACCTGCTGGCTCCTGCAGCATCCAACCCCAATACCCTGTTATTGGTGGATATCATGCACCAGGCCCACATACCCGACATCGCGCGCCTCGATACCGGCGACGCCGAGTTGGTGCGCCGCGCGCTGGCCCGCGACGAGGCGGCGGTGCGCGCGATCATGCAGGCGAATAATCGCAGGCTGTACCGGCTCGCCCGCGGCATTCTGCGCAACGATGGCGAGGCCGAAGACGTCGTGCAGGAGGCCTATGTCCGTGCCTTCACCCATCTGGAAAACTTTCGCGGGGATTCCAGCCTGTCGACGTGGTTGTCGCGTATCACCATGAATGAGGCACTCGGCCGGCTGCGCCGCCAGCGGCCCACCGTCGAACTGGACTCATTGCCGCAGGGCGCGCTGGAGGCCCAGATCATCCAGTTTCCTCTTGCCACCGACGATCCGGAAAAATCCATGGCCCAGCGTGAAATTCAGCATGTCGTCGAACACGCCATCGACGAATTGCCGGAAGCGTTCCGTCTCGTCTTTATCACCCGCGTGATCGAGGGGATGAATGTGGAAGAGACCGCCGAAATTCTCGGGCTGAAGCCGGAGACGGTAAAAACCCGACTGCACCGCGCCCGCACCATGCTGCGCGACATCGTCGAGAACAAGATCGGTCCCGTGGTGATGGAGGCGTTCCCCTTTGCCGGCCGGCGCTGCGAGCGCCTGACGGAGGCCGTGCTGAAGCGGCTGGGCTTCGACTAACTTTTCCGGGAACCTCTGCACTCCACGCCCATCCAACTCCTGTTCATCAACGCGCGGTCCGCCGCGCTACAGGAGTATCAAACCATGTTCATACGATTGAGCGCGGCGATCGCCGCATTGAGCCTTCTTGGCAGCGCCGTGGTGGCGCAAGGCGCAAAACCCACCGATCCCCAGATCGCGCATATCGCCTACACGGCGGGCGTCATCGACATCAACGCCGCCAAACAGGCGATCGCGAAAGCCAGCAACAAGGACGTCAAGGCATTCGCGCAAGACATGGTGCGCGACCATGAGGCCGTGAACAAGCAGGCGCTCGACCTGGTCAAGAAGCTGAAGGTGACGCCGGAGGACAACGACACCAGCAAGACGCTGTCGAAGCAGGCCACCGAGAAACTCGCCGAGCTCGACAAGCTGAAAGGCGCCGAATACGACAAGGCCTATCTCGCCAACGAGGTCGCCTACCACAAGAACGTCAACAGCGCGCTGGAGGCGCAGTTGATTCCGTCAGCCAGCAATGCCGAGCTGAAGAGCCTGCTACAAACCGGCCTGAGGATTTTTCAAGGCCACCAGCAGCACGCCGAACAAGTCGCCGCCAAGCTGAAGTAGGAGGCCGCTATGCGTCTGGGACGATATCTGCCCCTCATCGCCGTCGCCCTGCTGCTTGGCGCGGCGGCCGTCCCGGCGCATGCAGCGACGATCCAAATCACGATCGACAATCTGGTGTTCGCGCCGGCCGAGGTGTCTGCCAAGGTCGGCGACACCATCGAATGGATCAACAAGGACGTGTTCGCCCACACCGCGACCGCGCGCAACGGCGATTTCGATGTCGCCACGCCGCCGAACAAGACAGTGACGTCGGTGCTAACGAAGGCCGGCAGCGTCGAATATTACTGCCGCTACCATCCCAACATGAAGGCGGTGCTGACGATTGCGCCGTAGCCGCTGGCGAGGCGGCTCAGGCGGCGCGCACCGAGCTGAGGAATTTGCCGACCTCGCGCTTCAGCCGGTCGCTTTCGCCGGACAGCGATTTTGCCGCTGATAGCACCTGCGCGGAGGCGGAGCCGGTCTCGCTGGCACCGCGCTGCACGTCCGTGATGTTGGCGGAGACCTGCTGCGTGCCGTTGGCGGCCTGCTGCACGTTGCGGGATATTTCCTGGGTCGCCGCGCCCTGCTGCTCGACGGCGGCGGCGATGGTGGCGGCAATCTCCGACATCCGTCCGATGGTATCGCCGATCTCCTTAATGGCGCCGACCGATTCCTGCGTCGCCGCCTGGATGCCCGATATCTGCTGGCTGATCTCGCCGGTCGCTTTCGCAGTCTGCTCGGCCAACGCTTTCACTTCGGAGGCGACCACCGCAAAACCGCGCCCCGCCTCGCCCGCGCGCGCCGCTTCGATGGTAGCATTCAGCGCCAAGAGGTTGGTCTGGCCCGCGATGGTGTTGATCAGCTCCACCACGTCGCCGATGCGGGCGGCAGCCTTGGCGAGTTCGGCGACGCGGTCATTGGTCTTCTGCGCCTGCTCCACCGCCTCGCTGGCGATGCGCGCCGAGCCCTGGACCTGACGGCTGATCTCGTTGACCGACGATGCCATCTCTTCGGTGGCGGATGCCACCGATTGCACGTTGGTGGAGGCTTCTTCGGATGCCGCCGCAACCATGGTGGTCAGCTCTTCGGAACGTTCCGCGGTTGCCGTCAGCGTGCCGGCGGAGGCTTCCAGCTCGGTCGACGCCTGTGACACGATCTCGATGATCTCGCCGATCATCGCCTCAAAATCGCTGGTGATCCGGTCGACGCGTTGGCTGCGCTGGATTTTTACATCGGCTTCCACCGCGGCCGCCTCGTCGGCGGCCGTCTTGGCGATAAGGGCGTCCTTGAAAACCTGCAGCGAGCCCGCCATGGCGCCGATTTCGTCGGCACGCTCGATGGTCGGGATCGTGACGTCATGCCGGCCGGCAGCGAGTTCGCCGACCACGCCGGTCAAGTTTGCCAGCGGCGTGATCACGCGCCGCCGCAGCATCACGGTGACGCCGGCAAGCACGGCGAGCAGCGCCGCGACGGCGATGCTTGCCAGCGCCAGCATCGTGAGCGCGCCATCGCGCGCGGCCCCTGCACGCTCGGCGGCTTCCGCGAGCGCCGCATCGCGCACTGCGAAGAAGGCCTGCACCGCAGGCACGATCGTTCCGGCAAGCTGATCCGAATTGATACTGTAGTTGCCGTCGGCGCGCCCAGCCGCCATCTCCTTTTCAAGCCATGGCGCGGCCTTGGCGAAATAGCCCTCGATGGCATCGTTCATCGCTTTCGCAAGCCGCGGCGGACTGCCGATCTGATCGACGCCGGCCTCGATCCGCTCGCGGTCGAGATCTACGCGGCCCTGGGCGCGGTCGGTGCTGGAAATTTCAGCCGCCGTGAGCGGGCGGCGCGTGCTGATCGCAAGCGACATGGTGGCGGCGCGGCCTCCGGCGGAGATCCGCAGATCCTGCGCGGTGCGGGCGACATTGAGCAGCGCCGTCAGCGACGCATCCGCCATCGCCACCTGGTTTTCCAGACGATTCAACAGCGGCTCGAGGATTCCGACGACGGCGGCAATGCCCGGCAGAAAGCCCTTGACCGCCGCCGGATCGCGCCCGCTCATCGGCAGACTCAGCGCGCGATCGCTCGCCGCGCGAACCTCGGCAAGCTTGGCCGCCGCCTGGTTCAGACCCTGGACAATCGCTGCGCCATCGTTGAGCGCGCCCACCACCGTTCGCGCCCTGGCGAACGCTGCATCGGCCGCCTGCACCGCTTTCGCGACGGTCTCCATCTGCTCGGGTGTCGCAGCCGTTTCCTTGAACAGCGGGCCGACATAGGGCGCCCGATAGCCGGCGACCTGCTGGCCAACCGCCAGCACCGCGCCATAGGCCTCCACGGTCTTGATCGCCTCGCTCTTGCTGGCAAAGGTGCGGTATTGCGGGACAAGGACTCCGGCGCCAAGGACGACCGCCAGGACCGTCACCGAGAGCATCGATAGTGCAAAAAGCCGACCGATCCGCATTTTTTGTTTCCGCTCTGCCAGGGAGAAGCGGGCAACGTAGGCAG
Source organism: Bradyrhizobium sp. AZCC 1577 (assembly GCF_036924575.1). NCBI lineage: Bacteria > Pseudomonadati > Pseudomonadota > Alphaproteobacteria > Hyphomicrobiales > Nitrobacteraceae > Bradyrhizobium > Bradyrhizobium sp. AZCC 1577. The sequence continues at coordinate 1,251,503 of NZ_JAZHRQ010000001.1, read as the reverse complement.
GACGGACTAAGGCCGGCTTAAATCGGGGCCAGTAGTACTACGGGGTTAGCGTCTCAAATGTCGTGGTGCGGCTAGCCGGCAAGGCGAGAAAATTGGAGCGGGCGAAGGGAATCGAACCCTCGTATGCAGCTTGGGAAGCTGCCGTTCTACCATTGAACTACGCCCGCGGGTCGCATCTCATGATTAGCCGACCTTGCGCGATCCGCCAAGCCGTTCCATTGGCCGTCTTGCTCGCGGTCGACTTCGCCAGAATTCCATGCGATTCGTCCGGCCGGTGGTATGATTCGCGTCCGGGGCTGGTGGCGTATGACGGGGCGTGGCTACAGCATTTTCGACACGGCGATCGGCCGCTGCGGGATCGCGTGGAGCCCGGCGGGCATTATCGGCGTGCAGCTCCCGGAAGTCCGCGAGATCGACACGCGGCGGCGGCTCTATCAGCTCTATCCTGATGCCCGCGAGCTTCGCCCGCCAGCGAACGTCCAGGTCGCGATCGAAGGCATCATCGCGCTGTCGCGCGGGGCGGCGTGCGATCTGTCCGACGTTGCGCTCGATCTGACCGGCATTCCTGCCTTCAACCAGCGCGTCTATGCCTATACGCGCGCGATCCCGCGCGGCGAAACGCGGACCTATGCGGAAGTGGCCGCCAGCCTTCGTGCTTCAGGCGCGGTCTCTTCGGTGGCGTGGGTGATCGGCCGCAACCCCTTCATGATCATCGTGCCCTGTCATCGCGTGCTCGAAGCCGGCCATTATGCCGACAAGATCTCAGCCTTTGGCGGGGCGATCTCCAAGCGGCGGCTGCTCTCGATCGAGGGCGCCAGCCAGACCTCCAGCAAGACATTGTTCGACGTGCTGCTGCCGGTTGCACCGCCGCGCCCGCATCCTTAAGTAGGCGGGATGATCGCGACCACGCTTCTTGAACGCAAATCCATATCCGTCTTCGACTTTCGCTGCACCGCGGGACCGGGCGACAAGCCGTTCGCGGAGCAGCATGGCGGTCATTCGATTTCCTATGTGCGCAAAGGCAGTTTCGGCCTGCGCAGCCGCGGCAAGTGCAGCGAACTGGTGGTGGGATCGGTGCTGATCGGCCATCCCGGCGATGAATATACCTGCACCCACGAGCACGTCTGCGGTGACGAATGCCTGTCGTTCTTCTTCGCCCCCGAGCTGGTGGAAACCATCGGCGATAGCCGGTCGCCGTGGCAGATCGGCTCCGCGCCGCCGCTGCCGGAGCTCGTCGTGCTTGGCGAGCTGGCGCAAGCGGCAGCAGATGGCAGCAGCGACATCGGCCTCGACGAGATCGGTCAGGTGCTGGCGAGCCGCTTTGTCGAGGTAGTTTCCGGCAGGCCGCGCAAATCCGGTCCTGATGCGGCGCGCGACCGCCGCCGCGCGGTGGAAACCGCACTGTGGATCGATGCCAATTCGCACCGTCAGATCAATCTGGAGGACGCCGCGGCCGAGGCCGCGATCAGCCCGTTCCACTTCCTGCGGCTGTTCTCGCGAGCGCTCGGCGTCACGCCGCACCAATATCTGGTGCGCTCGCGGCTGCGCCATGCCGCGCGGCGCTTGGCCGACGACGACAGCCCGATCACCGACATCGCCTATGACGTCGGTTTTGCCGACCTCTCCAATTTCGTGCGCACCTTCCATCGCGCCGCTGGCGCCTCGCCGCTGAAATTCCGCCAGGCCTCGCGGGGCATGCGCAAGATTTTCCAAGAACGGCTGGCCCTCCACTAACTAGGCTTTCTCCACGCCGCGAGTTCGCGGCACTTTCTTGCTGGAGAATGTCATGTACGACCACATCGGATTACGCGTCGGCGATCTCGACGCCAGCGTGCGCTTCTATACGGCAGCGCTCGCGCCCCTTGGCTTCGTGCTGTGCTCGCGGGATGATTCCGGCGCAGGCTTCGGCCCAAAGGGCGCGCCCGCGCTCTGGCTGCATCTGCACAAGGGATCTTCAGGCTCGGCCGCGCATGTCGCGTTCCGCGCCCAGGATCATGCGGCGATCAAGAAATTCCACGCCGAGGGCCTGAAGGCCGGCGGCCGCGACAATGGCGGCGCCGGACTGCGCGCGGATTACAGCCCAACCTGTTACGCCGCGTTTTTGATCGACACCGACGGCAACAATGTCGAGGCGGTTTGCACGTAATGCTCTCTCCACGTCATTGCGAGGAGCGAAGCGACGAAGCAATCCATGTCTCGGCAGGTGGCGAGATGGATTGCTTCGCTCCGCTCGCAATGACGGCGGAACATCCATCCTCCTACAACAAGGAATCATCCATGGCTTCCATCCACAAAGAAATCCTCATCGACGCGAACCCTGCCGACGTCTGGGACGCATTGCGCGATTTCGGCGCGCTGCATACCCGGCTGGTACCCGGCTTCGTCACCGACACCAAGCTCGACGGCGATGCGCGCATCGTCACCTTTGCCAACGGCACCGTCGCGCGCGAGACGCTGGTCGATTGCGACGACGAGCGAAAGCGGCTGGTCTATGCGATCAACAGCGAGCGTGTGAAGCATTATAGCGCGTCCGCCCAGGTGTTTGCTGATGGCGACGCGCGCAGCCGATTGGTCTGGATCGTCGACGTATTGCCGAACGAGATCGCGCCCTACGTCTCCTCACAGATGGACCAGGGCGTGCTTGCCATGCAGAAGGCGTTCGGACGAAGCGCGGCATGATGCGTTACCGGCACTAGCTAGCTGGCGTGATCCTTCTCACAGATTGACTCCCTGCCCACTCCTAGCCTCGGCGCGTGCGTCCGAATGGCGCCGCGCCCGCGGCCGCCGGCGCATGAGGAGCAGAACCATGACGGGAGCTGACAAGGTGGTGTGCCAGGCGGCCACGCTGCTGTTGCTGTTCGCCCTGACGTCGACGCCGGCAAAGGCGCAATTTGCCGGCTTCGGCGGCGGCGGTGACGGCGCAGACATGATGACGCAGATGGCGCCGATGCTGGAAATGATGAAGGCGAAGATGGGCAAGCGCCGCTTTGCCATGATGATGCAGACCATGGGCCCGATGATGAGCCGCATGATGGAAGGCGGTGGCGGGTTCGGCGGCATGATGGGCGGTGGTATCCCCGGCGGCTTTGGCGGCGGCTACGTTCCCGAGGGTTACGGCGTGAACGCCGGTGGAATGAATTTCGGCGGCGGCGGCGATTTCATGGGCCTGCTCGGCGGCGCTGGCGGCGGCGAGCTGATGAGCATGGTCCCGCAACTGATGCGCATGGCCAATGTCGGCAGCGGCCGATCAGGGCGGCGGCATAGGCGAAGGTAGTTGTTCTCGTCATTGCGAGCCACCCGGTCGGCGCGAAGCGCTGCCGGATGACAGGCTCCGCGAAGCAATCCATCTTTCCGCGTACGAGGCTAGATGGATTGCTTCGTCGGGCCTGTCATTTTTTTGGTGAAGTCGTGCGATTCATTGCCTGCGTGGATTCGGAGCGCATGATGGACATTCGTATTCGGCAAGCGGAGCGGAGGCAGACCGGTTTTGAACTGGTCGACCTTGAGAGCCTAGTGGTCGAGGATCATCCAGTGCGTGCGGTGTGGTCGTTCGTTGAAGGCTTGGACCTGCAGGTGTTTTACGACCGCATCAGGGCGCGCGGCGAGACGCCGGGTCGACCGGCGACCGACCCGCGCATTCTGCTTGCGCTTTGGCTGTACGCGACGGCCGATGGGATTGGATCGGCTCGCGCGCTGGCGCGGCTGTGCGAGCATCATACGATCTATCGCTGGATTTGCGGTGGGGTCGGGGTGAATCACACGATGCTGTCGGAGTTCCGTCTGGACAGCGGCGAGTTTCTCGATCGTCTTCTGACAGGCAGTCTGGCGGTTTTGATGAAGGAAGGCCTGATCACGCTGGACGAGGTCATCACCGACGGCACCAAGGTCAGGGCCGCCGCGAGCCGTTCGTCGATGCGCCGCAGGCAAACCCTCGGCGAACTGGAAGAGAAAGCCCGCGCCCGGGTTGCCGAACTGAAGCAGGAATTGGAGACCGATTCTGCCGCGGGTGAACGGCGGCTTTTGAAGCGTCGCCTCTCTGCGGCCGAAGACCGCGCCCGTCGTGTCGCAGCAGCACTGGCCAAATCTCCTGCCGCAACGCCGGAAGGCAAGGAGAAGGACCGGGATGGGGATGACGAGCCCCCGCCTGCGAGCGGCAAAGGCAGCAAGAAGCCCAAGCAAGAACGGGTCTCGACCACCGATCCGGATGCACCGCTGATGAAGATGGCGGACGGCGCGGTACGGCCTGCCTATAACGTGCAAGTGGCGAGCGCTTGTGGCTTCGTGGTCGCGATCGAGCCGATGCCGCGGCGCAATGACCGTGGTCTGGCATCGGCGATGGTGGCGCAGGTCGAACAGCGTTGCGGCAAGGTGCCGGATCGACTGCTGGCCGATATCGGCGCGATGACCGCGGCCGATATCGTCACGATTGCGCAAACTCACCCCTCCGTGCAGGTGTTCAGCCCGCCTCCGGCCCGCAAGGAGGCCTCCAAACCGGCGAGCAAGGCGCGATATGAGCGCAACCGCGCCGCCGAACCGCAATGCTTGAAGGAGTGGCGCGCCCGCATGGACAGCGAAGAAGGCCAAGCCGTCTACAAACGGCGCAGCAATACCGAACATGTCCATGCCCGCATGAAGAACCGCGGCTTTGGCCGGATGGTCCTTCGCGGCATCGCCAAAGTGCGCATCGCCTGTTTACTTCACGCCGTGGCTCACAACATGATGTGGGCGCTCAGCCGCCGCGCCCTGAAGGCCGCCTGATGCCAACCATCACACCACCCAGCTCCAATACAATCCCGTGCTGTCCGGCGCGAGCGGACGAAAAACTTACACGCCCGTCGCTTCGCTCCTCGCAATGACGATCGTTACGACAGCGCCGGACTAACCGCGGGCACCCGCTGCTTCGGCCCCCAGCGCGTCAGCACCACGCTCGCGCATGAGAGCACGCCGAGCAGCACCATGGAGGCCGCCGCCAGCACGAAGAAGTTCTGCGCGGTGGCGTCGTGCGTCAACAGCCACCAGCCACCGGCGCCGATGAACAACAGCCGCGCGGTCTGCGCCATCACCGGGCCGATCACCTTGGCCGCGCCCTGCGACGAAAAGTACATCGCGGTGGCAAGGCCGAGGAAGGCGTACATCGGCGCCGCCGTCGAAAGATATTGACGGCTCGCGGCACGCACGGCCGCATCGTCGGTGAAGAGGTTGACCCAGATGTCGGGGAAGATTGCGATGAAGGTCGCGAATGTGCCGACCGAGGCGAATGCGACGAGCCCCGCCGTCCAGGCAATCTTGCGGGCCCGCGCGATGCGCTGCGCTCCGACGGCCATGCCGACCATCGGAACCGAAGCGATGCCGACAGCAAACGAGATCGACGTCAGCATGAATTCGAGCCGCGCGCCGATGCCGTAGCCGGCGAGGACTTCGGTGCCAAAACTGGCCAGCATGTGGGTGAAGATACCGATCGTCAGCACCGACTGAAGCGGCGAGAAGCAGGCGATCGCCCCGACCTTCAGGATGTCGATGAACATCGACCACTGAATACGAAGGCCCCTGACCTTGGGAACGACGCGCGCACGGCCGGAAAACAGATACCAGGACATCACGGAGATGCTGATCAGGTAAGCGATCAGCGAACCGGCCGCGACACCGCTCATGCCGAACTGCGGGATCGGGCCGAGCCCCAAGCCCAGCGTGCCGCCGAGAATGATCTGGCAAATCGCCGACGACAGCATCAACAGCGACGGCAGCTTCATGTTGCCGGTGCCGCGCAAAATGCCGGACATCGTGTTCATCAGCCACGGCACCACGGCGCCGCCGAAGAAGATCTGCGTGTAGGCCACCGCCTGGGTCAGCACATTGCCGCGGCCGCCGAGCAGTTCGAACAGTTTGGGGCCGAAGATCAGCATGCCCAGCATGAAGGCCAACCCGAAGCAGAGGCCGATCAGCAGCGCATGCGCGGCAAGGGTCGAGGCTCGGTCGAGGTCACCGGCGCCGAGCGCACGCGCGATCGCGGATGCCACGCCGCCCCCCATCGCTCCACCCGACATGGTCATGGTCAGGATCACGGTAGGAAACACCAGCGCCATCGCGGCGAGCGACTCCACGCCGAGCCGTCCGATGTAGGAGGTCTCGGCGATGACGACGCAGGTGCCCGCGGTGAGCGCGATTACATTCGGCCAGGCCAGCCACAACAGCGTGCGCAGGATCGGGCCGTCGAGCAACGCGTTTTTCGCCGGCGCCGCCGGTGGCGGAAGCGGACGCTCGTGCTCGTCTACGGGAATTTCGGCAACGCCGAGATCGGACATTTCTGCTCCCAGCGCGCGGACTTGAGGAGCCGCGGCGCGCTGCTTCCTAGCATGGCGGAGGCTGAATCCACGTGCACGGGGCGCAATGGGGGCCTGCGGGATTGCGTGGCGGGCCTTCGGCCGGTCGTTTCACAGGGAATTCATGCCGGAACACGAACGTTCGGGCCGGAACGGCATTGTACGGGCGATATCCCGGAGAACCCTGCCATGCGCAAGACCCTCCTCCTGGCCATTGGCGTCGGCGCGTTGGCGCTGCCGCTAGCCGCCTGTAGCGACCCCAAGGAGACCGCGACCGTGGCGCAGAGCTATGGTCCTTCGCCCAACCTGCCGCCACCGGAACATTCCTGGATCCCGACGGTGGACATCGCAACCGTCAAGCGTTGGCCGAACGGCGCCACGCCGACCGCCGCAAACGGCATGACCGTCAGCGCCTTTGCCCTCGACCTCGAACATCCGCGTACCGTCTACACACTGCCGAACGGCGACGTGCTGGTTGCCGAGAGCAACGCGCCGCCGAAGCAGGGCGGCGGCATGAGCATCAAGGGCTTCATCTACAAGCAGGCGCAGAACTGGGCGGGCGCCGGCGTTCCCAGCGCCAACCGCATCACGCTGCTGCGCGATGCCGACGGCGACGGCGTTGCCGAGCTAAGAACCACTTTCATCAGCGGGCTGAATTCGCCCTTCGGCATGGTGCTGGTCGGCGACGAGCTCTATGTCGCCAATTCCGATGCGATCATGAAATTCCCTTATCGCGAAGGCGACACCAAGATCGGCGGACCCGGCGTCAAGCTTGCGGACCTGCCCGCCGGCAACCTCAATCATCACTGGACCAAGGATCTCACCGCCAGCCCCGACGGCACCAAGCTCTATGCAACGGTCGGCTCCAACAGCAATGTCGGTGAAAACGGCATGGATGCCGAGAAGGATCGCGCGGCGGTGCTGGAAGTCGATCGCGCCCGCGGTCAATGGCGCGTGTTCGCTTCGGGCCTGCGCAATCCGAATGGCCCGGCCTGGAATCCAGTGACCGGCGAACTCTGGGTCGTGGTCAACGAGCGCGACGAACTCGGCAACGATCTAGTGCCGGACTACATGACGTCGGTGAAGGACGGCGCGTTCTACGGCTGGCCATACAGCTATTTTGGCGACCATGTCGACACCCGCGTCGAGCCGCGGCGGCCTGATCTCGTGCAGAAGGCGATGGCCCCGGATTATGCGTTGGGCGCGCACACAGCCTCGCTCGGGCTGACGTTTAACACCGGCAAGCTGTTTCCTGCCGAGATGGAGGGCGGCGCCTTCATCGGACAGCACGGCTCCTGGAATCGTAAGCCCCCCTCCGGCTACAAGGTGATCTTTGTCCCCTTCAAGGACGGCAAGCCATCCGGACCGCCGCAGGACGTGCTCACCGGTTTCCTCAACGACAAGGGCCAGGCGCAGGGCCGCCCGGTCGGGGTGCGGCTCGATAAGCAGGGCGCGCTGCTGGTGGCTGACGATGTCGGCAACACGATCTGGCGCGTGACGCCGGCGGCGAGGTCGGCATCGCGGTAAAAGCAACACAGTTTCCCACGGCCGGCCCGGCTGGGGACAACGCTCCCGAAGGGGCGAGTTCCGCACGTTAGCGGGAACGAGCGCGCCGGCTCCACGTTGACCCCCTGCCGGTTCCCAGATCAGTGGGATGGCAGCGTGGACGAATGGCCGTGTTATCACAGGTCAACGTGCCCCTTAGCAACTTGCGCGCGATTACCATCGTCATCGTGGTCGCGTTTCACTCCGTGCTGCCGTACCTCGCATCGCAACCTGCCGATCCCTTTCCGTTCGACGCACCGCCCTATCGCTGGATTGCATTCCCAATCCTCGATAGCCAGCGCTGGTTCGGCTTCGACCTGTTTTGCGCGTGGCAGGATGTCAGCCTGATGTCGCTGATGTTCTTGCTGGCCGGTCTGTTCACGCCGTCCAGCCTTGGCCGCAAGGGGCCTCGCACCTACACCTTGGAGCGCTCGTGGCGGATCGGCCTGCCGTTCGTTTTTGCCGTCGGCGTTCTCAGCCCTCTCGCCTACTTCGCGTCCTATCGGCTGACCGCGGCCGATCCCTCCTTCAGCGCCTTTTGGCAACACTGGCGCGCGCTTCCGATGTGGCCTGCCGGGCCGCAATGGTTTTTGTGGCAGATCTTTCTGCTGGGCGCCGTTGCCGCCGCCCTCCACGCGTTCGCCCCGCATTGGCTTCGGGCATTGAGCACGCTGGTCGCCCGCGTTGCCGATCGCCCGCTAATGTTCTTCATTGCGCTGGCGGCGCTCTCTGCGCTGGCCTATGTGCCGCTGGCGATGGCCTTCACACCGTGGGAGTGGACTTTTCTCGGCCCATTTTCATTTCAGCTCAGCCGGCCGCTGCACTACGTGGTCTATTTCTTCGCCGGATTTGCGATTGGCAGCCACGGCCCCGAGCACAGCATACTGCGTCCCGATGGTCCACTTGCACGTCATTGGCTGGCCTGGCTTGCGGCCGCCATCGCTAGCATGTCCGTATGGGGCGGGTTCACATCGCTGACCTTGCCGGAGTGGCAGGCGAGCGCGCCGCTCTTTCGTCTGGCTTCGGCGCTGGCGTTTCCAGTTGCTTCCGCGGCCGCCGCTCTGTGTCTGCTCGCGATCTGCCTTCGGCTGCTGCAATCGCGCGACCGCCTGCTCGATAGCCTCTCCAGCAATGCCTATAGCATCTATCTGCTGCACTACGCCGTGGTCGTGTGGCTGCAATACGCGCTGCTTGATGTCGATCTCAACGCGATCGGCAAGGCGACGATCGTTTTTGCCGCTGCGCTCGCCGCAAGTCTGGCTGCAAGCGCCGGAATGAAGATCGGCGGGAGAGCGCTGGTTTCGCGCCATTCCGAGCCACAAGACGAGAGAGCCATCGCCAATCAACCGCGATAACGGATGCCGACATGTCGCTGGTACTGACACTTGCGTCCCGCAACCTGTTCCACGATCGGCTTCGCTTCGTCGCGACCATGGTCGGAATCGTCTTCTCGGTCGTCCTCGTCATGATCCAGATGGGCCTGTTCCTCGGGTTCGGCCGAATGGTCACGACCATGATCGACAATGCCTCCGCCGATTTGTGGATCCTGCCCAAGGGCGCCAAATGCTTCGAGGATCCTTCGCTGCTCGACGTCAAGCTGCGCGACCGCGTCGCCACCATGGAGGGCGTTAGTTGGGCCGTCCCGCTCGTGATCGGCTTTTCGGACTGGCGCCTGGAGCGCGGCGAGGTGACGCCGGTCTTCATTGTGAGCGCCGACCTGCGCGACGGCAGCCTGCAACCGTTCAACGTCGTGGACGGCAACGTGCAGGCGCTGACGCAAGGAGCGAACGTTGCGGTCGACCGCTCCTATTTTGACCGGCTCGGTGTCAGCGGCGTCGGCTCGACGGCAGAAGTCCGTGGCCGCAAGGTGCGCGTGGTCGCGGTCACCGACGGCATCCGCTCGTTCGCCACGACGCCGTACGTGTTTGTGGATCTGAAAAACGCGCGCAACTACACCGGAACGCCGCGCGATCGCGCCAGCAGCGTTCTGGTTCGGCTGAAAGGCGATGCCGATCGGGAGAAGGCGCTCAGCGCCATTCGCGCGGAGGTCGGCGATGCAGAGGTTCTCACGTCGGACGATTTCCGCAGCCGCAGCCGGTCGTTCTGGCTGTTTGGCACGGGGGCCGGAGCCGCGCTGTTTGCCGGCGCATTGCTCGGAGTGATCGTCGGCACCGTGATCGTCGCGCAGACGCTTTACTCCAGCACCAAGGATCATCTGAATGAATTCGCCACCCTGCGCGCGATGGGTTCCTCGAACGCCTATATCTACACCGTGATCATCTATCAGGCACTCATCAACGCCGTGATCGGATTTGCGATCGCCGCCGGGATCGGCTCGATCGTCGTCCAGATCACCGCCAAAAGCGCGTTGCCGATCGTCATCACGCCATGGCTGATGGCGGCGTTGTTCGCGCTGACGGTGGTGATGTGCGTAGCATCCGGCATTGGAGCAATCATCCGTGTCGTTCGTATCGACCCAGCCACGGTGTTCATGCGATGAATGACCATGTAGTCGAAGCCAAGTCGGTCGAGAAGAGGCTGGGTCGCGGCGCCGGCGAGGTGCACGCGTTGCGCGGCATCGACCTCTCGCTGCGGCGGGGCGAGTTGACGTTGCTGATGGGCCCTTCGGGGAGCGGCAAGACTACGCTGCTTTTAGTCCTCGGATGCATGCTGACGCCGAGTTCAGGCAGCGTCACCATATGCGGGACGCCGACAGCCGACGCCGACAAGGAAGCGCTCGCCAGGATTCGGCGCGAGCATATTGGTTTCGTATTCCAGTCCTATCATTTGTTCCCGACGCTGACCGCGACCCAGAATGTGCAATTGGCGCTGGATATTCGTGGCGAGCACGGCAGGCGCGCGGCGCAGAAATCGCGGGAGGCCCTAGCAATGGTCGGGCTTGAGCAAAAGGTGGACAGTTTGCCGGGAGGTCTCAGCGGCGGCGAGCAGCAGAGGGTCGCCATCGCGCGGGCTCTCGTCGCAAACCCTTCCGTCGTTCTTGCCGACGAGCCGACCGGGGCACTGGATGGAAAAAACGGCCAGAGCATCATGCGTATTCTCGCCGAGACCGCCCATGAGCGTGAGCGGGCGGTGCTGGTCGTCACCCACGATCCGCGCGTCCTCCCCTACGCCGATCGCATTGTCGAGATCGAGGACGGTCTTATCGTGCAAGAGCCTACCGACCGTCCGCGCATGCCCACAGCCGTGCCGTTCAGGGCCTGAGCGCAAGGGCCGCCATGAGCCTGCGAGCCGAACTTTTGCGCATCGGTATTCGCATGTTGCTCAAGCGGCGCGGCGGGAGTCTCGATGTCGAGCAATGGCGGCGAAACATGCGTGCGATGGAGCGGTTTGTGCCGCATCCGCCCGCCCGGAGCACAACAGTCGAGATCGAGGCCGGTCGGGTGCGATTTCACCGGGTTACCACACCGGCATCCCGGCCCGAACGTAACGTGCTTTATCTCCACGGCGGCGCCTATGTTTCCGGCGCGCCGGTCCATTACCGGCACTTCCTCTGGCGGATTGCCGACGCCTTGCAAGCCCGCGTCTGGGCGCTCGAATACCGCCTCGCTCCGGAACACGCTTTTCCGGCAGCGCTTGAGGATGCCGTGGAGGGCTATCGTTGGCTCGTCGATCACGCGCCCGATAGTCGCCAGTTGTTCGTAGTGGGAGATTCGGCCGGCGGCGGCCTGGCGCTGGGCCTGCTGTTGAGGCTCCGTGACGATGGCAAGCCGCTTCCGGCCGCGGCCGTCGCCTTGTCGCCCTGGACCGATCTGGCCCTGACCGGCGCTTCGCTGAAGACGAATGCAGCGGCCGAGCCGATGCTGAATGTCGAGGATCTTCCCGATCTGGCGAAGCTCTATCTCGGCGGAGCCGATCCGCGCACGCCCTACGCTTCGCCGCTCTACGGCGATCCCGCCGGATTGCCGCCGGTACTTATTCAAGTCGGCAGCGATGAAATTCTGAAGGACGACGCCGTCCGCATGGTGGAGAAGCTGCGGTCGCACAATCCGCGCAGCAAGCTCGAGATCTGGCGGCGCATGCCGCACGTCTGGCAATTATTCGTGCCGGTGTTGCCGGAAGCCCGTCAGGCGATTGCGCAGATCGGCGAGTTTATCTCTGACGTGCGCGGCTGAGGCGCGCCGGCACAGGCGATCACACCCGGAAGTGCTTGGAGAGCTTCAACCCCTGCGCCTGGTAGTTCGAGCCAATGCGCTGGCCGTACATCGCATCGGGCCGCGACAGCATTTTCTCGTAGACCAGACGGCCGACGATCTGGCCGTGCTCGAGGATGAATGGCACCTCGCGCGAGCGCACTTCGAGTACGGCGCGCGCGCCCTGCCCGCCGGCACCGGCATAGCCGAAGCCGGGATCGAAGAATCCGGCGTAGTGCACGCGGAATTCGCCGACCAGGGGATCGAACGGCACCATTTCGGCGGCGTAATCCGGCGGCACCTGCACGGCCTCCTTCGAGGCCAGGATGTAGAACTCGCCGGGATCGAGGATGAGGCTGCCGTCTGACCGTGCCGGGATCGGCTCCCAGAATTCATCGACCGCATAGCCGCCGCGGCGGTCGACGTCGACCACACCGGTGTGGCGCTTGGCGCGGTAGCCGACGAAGCCGCTAGTGTTCTCACCGGACAGATCGACCGACAGCGCCACGCCATTGGCGAGATCGGCGTCATCGATATCGACCAGGCGCTCGGCGCCATGCAGCGCGTCGAGCTCGTCGGCATTGAGGATGGCATCTCCAGTGCGGAAACGCACTTGTGATAGCCGCGAGCCCTCCCGCAGCAGCACCGGAAACGTCTTCGGGCTGATCTCGGCATAGAGCGGGCCGTGATAGCCCGCGCCGATCATATCGAAGCGGCGGGTGCCGTCGGCAATCACGCGGGTGAAGACGTCGAGCCGTCCGGTCGAGCTCTTCGGATTGGCGGCGGCCACGATCTCCGGCGGCAGCGCGAGGCTTTCCAGTAGCGGCACGATGTAGACGCAATTGGTCTCCAGCACCGCGCCGTCGGAGAGATTTATTTCATGCAGCTTCAATTCGTCGATGCGCTCGGCGACGGTCGCGCCCGGCCCAGGCAGGAAGCTCGCGCGCACCCGATAGGCAACGTCGCCGAGGCGCAAATCGAGGCTTGCGGGCTGGATCTGGCTCTCGACAAACGGATAGGCCGGCAGGATCAGGCCCGCATCCGCCATCGCCGCGATCATGCGGTCGGGGAGAATTCCGTTACCGTCGGGCGGAAGCGTGAACGACACGGCGCGGTCCTCTGAGGTGGCCCTGGATGCCCAAATGTCATCCAAACCTCGTAAATATGGGCTTTTAGGGGTTATCCGATGGTTGCCTTGACTGAAAGGGCGCAAGCGAATATCAGCATGACTTATCCCGTGGTGATTTGAGCCGGCCGGCTTGCAGCCACGTTAAATAAGTAGCTAAACAGGCCGGGGACACGTGTGATCCCGGCCTGTGGAAATTCTTCCAGGCCGGTTTTTTTGTGACCATTTTCCGGTGGTCACGACGGAGGTCACATGTCTGAAGTTGGTTCTACCAAGCGTTTTCGTCCCGAAACCCGCCTCGTCCACGGCGGCACGCTGCGCTCGCAATTCGGCGAGACGTCGGAAGCGCTGTTCCTCACCCAAGGCTATGTCTACGACAGCGCGGAGCAGTGCGAGGCGCGCTTCAAGGGCGAGGATCCCGGCTTTATCTATTCGCGCTATTCCAATCCTACGATTTCAATGTTCGAGCGCCGCATGATCGAGCTCGAAGGCGCGGAAGCTGCTCGCTCCACCGCCACCGGCATGGCCGCGGTGACGACCGCGATCCTCGCACCGCTCAGAGCCGGCGATCATGTGGTAGCCTCGAAAGCCCTGTTCGGCTCGTGCCTTTACGTCGTGCAGGACCTCCTGCCGCGCTACGGGATCGAAACGACGCTGGTCGACGGCCTAGATCTCGACCAATGGCAGCGCGCATTGCGGCCTAACACCAAGACCTTCTTTCTGGAGAGCCCGACCAACCCGACGCTCGATGTGCTCGATATTCCGGCGATTGCCGAGATCGCGCACAAGGGCGGCGCACGGCTGGTCGTCGATAACGTCTTTGCCACGCCGATTTGGCAGAGCCCGCTTTCGCTCGGCGCCGACGTCGTGGTCTACTCCGCAACCAAACATATCGACGGTCAAGGGCGCTGCCTCGGCGGCATCATTCTCTCGTCCGAAGCCTTCATCGCAGAGCACATTCACAACTTCATGCGCCAGACCGGGCCATCGCTCTCGCCCTTCAACGCCTGGGTCCTGCTCAAGGGACTGGAGACGTTGGGCGTGCGGGTACGCGCGCAGACCGACAACGCGGCGAAAATCGCCGAGGCGTTGGCAAGCCATCCGAAGATTTCGCGATTGATCTATCCCGGCCGCGCCGATCATCCGCAAGCGGAGCTGGTGAAGAAGCAGATGCGCGGCGGTTCAACGCTGATCGGCTTCGAGGTCAAGGGCGGCAAGGCCGCCGCCTTCCGCGTCCTCAATGCGTTGCAGATCTCGCGCATCTCCAACAATCTCGGCGACGCCAAGAGCCTCGTCACCCATCCTGCGACGACGACGCATCAACGGCTGACGCCAGAGGCGCGCGCCGAGCTCGGCATCAGCGAAGGCTTTATCCGCTTCTCGGCCGGGCTCGAGCATGCGGATGATCTGATCGAGGATTTTGCACAGGCGCTGGAGAAGGCGTGAGCTCGCTACGCGCGTAGCCACACAACAGGTGTCGTCCCTGCGAACGCAGGGACCCATAACCACAGGGTGTGGTGGGTTAAGCAAGGCGTCAACCACCGCCTCTAATCACCAGGGCCGCGGCGTATGGGGTCCCTGCGCCGAGTGCGCGATTGCGCACGGAGGCAGGGACGACGGCTACATCGGCCGATAGGCTCGCACATCCGACGGCACGGCGACGCCGAGCTTGATCTGGCCGACCGACTTGATGATGTCGTCGCCGAGCAGTTGGGCGAAGCAGGCATAGCCCCAGTCGCTCATGTGCAGGCCGTCGGCGATCACGAAATTCTCGATCGGAATCGCCTGCCGCTCGTGCCAGTCCTTCATCACCGCGAAGCGCGGGAAGATGCCGACCTTGCGAAGCTCGGCCGTCTTGTTCAAGAGCTTCATCATCTTGCCGGCACTTTCGGCGTGCTCGTTGACCCGCGGCGAATATTGCGGATCGATCAGCACGACGTCGGAGCCCGCAGCCTGAATGCGTGCGATGCCTTCGTCGATGAGCTTGACGGTCTCGGCGGGATCGAGGTTGCGCAGCACCGCATTGGTGCCGACCTGCCAGATCACCAGATCCGGACGCAAGTCGATCACGGAGGTCTGCAGCCGCTTCATCATTTCCGGCGCGTCCTCGCCGCCCTTGCCGGCATTGACGACGGAGATGTCGGCCGTCGGATATTTGCGGCGTAGCTGCGCCGCGAGCCTGTTCGGATAAGTGAATTCCGGCGAACTGGAGCCGTACCCCTGGGTCGATGACGATCCGAAAGCGACGATCACTACCGGCTGACCCGCGACGAGCTTGTTCGCGACACGCGGCAGCGATCCCATCGATTTGGAAGCGCCCTTCGGCGGCAGGCAGGGAACGCGGCTGAAGATGTCGCCGGCCGATTTCGCGACTTCCTTCACCTTGTCGATCGCTTTGCCGGTGACGCCCTTCTGCGCGGCCGGATTGCCAGTAGCCGCCGGCGTAGCCTGCGGCGGGGCGCTTTCGGCCGAGGGTTTGTTTTCCGGGTTGTTTTCAGCTTTGGCGCCATCGGACAGCGCCGCCTGCTGACCGGCTTGCTGGGAAACCGTCTGGGCACGCAGCGGCAACACCGAGGCAGGCATCAACACCGCGAGGCCCGCGGCGAAGACAGTCAGCAATGTCGACAAACGAAAAGGGCAGTGAGAACTCATTAACGCCAGTTCCTAATTCTGCTGCGCCTGATCGAGGCGGGCCGCATCGAGCACGAATTTCGAGAGCGCCCGGCCCAGGCAGGCATGAACCCTTTTGGCCATGTCGGTGCCATGAAAGGTACTGAACAGATCGAAATCTCCGGCGTCGTTCCAGTGGCGCATGATGGCGAACCGATCGAACAGCGGAACATTATGCTGCTGCGCCACCACGCGCATATTATCTAGGTACGGCGGCGCGGAAATCATGGTTTCGGTGCGCGGGCTGTATTGCAGATTGACCAAAACCACGTCGGCTCCCGCATTTTGCAGCGCAGCAACCCCTTCGTCGACGGCGCCGCGAAAATCGTCAGGATCGACGGATCGCATAGCATCGACGGTTCCCGTCTGCCAGATGACCAAAGTAGGCCTTTTTGCTTCCACCAGCTTAACGAGGCCGGCATCCACCTCCTCGGCGGTCTTGCCGGTGTGTAGTTCCACGGAGAGGTTGATTGGGGTGGAGGGCAGCTTCTCCTTCAGCGCCGCCTGCAGCCTGGCCGGATAGGCGCTGTTTTCAGAGGACAGGATGGTCGATGAGCGGCTCCCCACCACCAGGACGGTCAGCGGCCGGGCGTTCTTGACGGCCTCGGCCACCTTGGGAAGCGTGCTCTCGGTGGAGAGGAGGTAGGGGGGAACTTCGCAAGCCTGGGGGGCGGCATCCTGGGCACGAGCCAATCCGGCCGCTGCAAGACCCGCAAGCAGCGCCAGGACCAGCACAGTTCCCGAGCCGGGCCTCATGCGCTTCCTCCCGCCATATCGGCGTTGATTGCCGTGCTTTTCGTTTTCGAGGCTCCTTTGTCGGCCGAATGCTTGTACCACGAAATCACCCACGCCATGCCCCACATGATGAGGATACCGGCAAGACTGACCAGGGCGTGCGTAAGGGCACCCCCACCGACTTCGGCCAGCACAAAGTGTCCCGCAAAGGCCAGGAAGACGCCCAGACAGAATATCTCAAGCGAATGCTGGCCACACAGGATCAATGGTCGCAGCCAGCGCGATTTGAGGCCCGACCAATCCTTGGGCAGGAAGCGCACGGTGAGCGCGGCCAGCGCCAGGAAATGGGCAAACCGCAGCACGTCCAGATCCGTCTTGGTGATCGGGTACATCCACTGTTCGATCCGCTTGGGCATCAGGAAGCTGAGTTGCGGAATGTGCCAAGTGAGTGTGACGAAGAACGCCGCCGCCAGGTAGGTGATGCAGATCCACATCGTCACCGGCGACGACAGGATGCGGGACATGCGCTGCGCCCCGCCCAGTGCGCACCAGGCGCCGAACACGAACAGCAACTGCCAGCAGAACGGATTGAATATCCAGAAGCCGCTCGGATAGGCCGTCAGATACCAGTCGAAGTGCCAGGTCAGTGCGTAGAGCAGCACCGACAGTCCCAGCGCGACGTCGGCCCGCCACTTCATCAGCCACAGGATGATGGGCAGAAACAGCATCAGCACGATGTAGAGCGGCAGCACGTCCATGTTGACGGGCCGGAATCTGAGCAGCAGCGCCTGGACGATCGTGACATCCGGCTGCTTGAGGAAATCCATGATGCCCATTTCCTCGCTGTAGAGCGGGTTCTCGAAACGGGTGGCGACGTAGGAGATTTCCGCCAGGAAGATCGTGAACAGGAAAACATGGGCGACGTAGATCTGCCACACGCGCCGCATGATGCGCGCGGTCGCCACCACGAAACCGGCCTCGAGCATCGCGCGGCCATAGACGAAGGCGGCGGTGTATCCGGAGATGAAGATGAAGATCTCGGTGGCGTCGGAAAATCCGTAATTGCGGATCGTGAACCAGGTCAGGATGTTGGTCGGCAGATGGTCGATGAAGATCAGCCACAGCGCCATGCCGCGAAACAGATCGAGCCGCAATTCGCGCTCGCCGGCTACCGGGAACGCAATCGCCGGCGCGGAAGATGCAGCGGCGGCCTTGGCATCGCTGGCCTTGGCATCGCTGCGAGGCGTTCCGGCGACTGGATCGGCAATGGACGACATCTGGCACCGTTTGGGCAATTGAGCTTTTACGCGTGCACTGTCCGGAAAAGATAACATCGGCCCGCAACTTGCACACCAGATACGCAAGGGATACGCAAGCGGAAGGTCCGGGGCCGGGCAGCGCGGCTGCGCTCTAGAACGGAACTATGTTGAAACCGCGATCAAAGCAAGCGGGCAACCCGGCGCAGCGGAGATTGGTTCCCTCGGCATTCCCGGCTATGATGCGACACAGGATTCCCGGAAGCTTGCTCGCATGTACCGCGCCGTCACCCGCCAGATCGAAGTCACCGTCGAACCGAACTTCCTCCCCGAGCGCTCGTCGGTCGACAAGGGCCAGTATTTCTGGTCCTACACCATCGTCATCACCAATACCGGCGCCGAGACGGTGCAGCTTCGTACCCGGCACTGGATCATCACCGACGCCACCGGCCGCAAGCAGGAAGTCCGCGGCGAGGGCGTGGTCGGCGAACAGCCTGTTTTGGCGCCAGGCGAGCGCTTCGAATATACCAGCGGCGTGCCGCTGCCGACCGCATCGGGCTTCATGACCGGGCGCTATCAAATGGTCAGCGAAAGCGGTGAGCGTTTCGAGATCGACGTGCCGACGTTCTCGCTGGACAGCCCGGATAATAAGCGGGTGTTGAATTGATGAGCGCTTGCGCTTGTCATCACCGGGCTTGACCCGGTGATCCATCTTTCTTCGCATGATTCTTCCGAGGGTGATGGATGCCCGGGTCCCGGCTACGCCAAGGCTTCGCCGAGGCTTTCCCGTGCTGGCGCGCCGAAGCTTCAGCGGAGGCGGTAAGCCCGGGCATGACGAATGTGTTTGCCGTGGCCTTATCCCTGTCATTGCGAGCGAAGCGAAGCAATCCACGCCTCAGCGCGGGGATAGATGGATTGCTTCGCTGCGCTCGCAATGACGCGGTGATAGCGACGCAACATATCACCGTCATACCCCGCGAACGCGGGGTACCCAGTACGCCGCGACTTCTCGATTTCGATCACTGCTGTCTCTGGGATACTGGGTCACCCGTCTTCGCGGATGACGACAGTCCGTGGGCTGGGCAAAGCAAAGCGTGCCCACCATCATCAAGCGCGATCGAGGATGATGGTGGGCACGGCGCTATCGCGCCTTTGCCCACCCTACGGTCCCCTACTCCTCCACGCCCGCTTCATGCGGGGTGAACTGATAGACCGAGGAGCAGAACTCGCAGGTCACCACCACCTTGTCGTCCTTGACCATCTCGGCGCGGTCCTTGGGCGAGAAGCTTTTCAGCATCGCGGAGACTGCCTCGCGCGAGCAGGAGCATTTTGCGCGCAAGGAGAGCTGTGAGAACACGCGCACGCCGCGCTCGTGAAACAGGCGATACAGCAGGCGCTCGCCCGACAGATCGGGATCGATCAGTTCGACATCCTCGACAGTGCCGATCAGCGACTGACCTTCCACCCATGCGTCGTCTTCCGCCACCTGATGCGTAACCGCGCCTTCCGGCGCGTTGCCCGGATGCAGGTCGGCCTGCCGCGCCCGCTCGGGCGCCTGCGGCAGGAATTGCAGCAGCATGCCGCCGGCGCGCCAGCGATGCTTGCCGCCGTCGCCGCCACGCCATTCTTCGCCGACCGCAAGCCGCACGCGGGTCGGAATCTGCTCGGAGCGCAGGAAATATTCATGCGCGGCATCCTCAAGGCTGCCGCCGTCGAGCGCCACCAGTCCCTGGTAACGGCTCATGTCCGCGCCCTGATCGATGGTCATCGCGAGATGGCCCTTGCCGAGCAGGGCGCCTGAATCCTGCCCGTCCTTCAGCCGCCTTGCGTCGTAGCGCGCATAGGCGCGGAGCCGATCCGGCGACTGGAAATCCACGATCAGAAACGACACCGGGCCATCGGTCTGCGTCTGCAAAATGAACCGGCCGTCGAATTTGAGCGCCGAACCGAGCAGCGTCGCCAGCACGATCGCTTCGCCAAGCAATTTTCCGACCGGCGCCGGATAATCGTGCTTGGTCAGTATGTCGTCGAGCGCGGGGCCGAGTCGGGTCAGCCGTCCGCGCAGATCGAGCGAGGCGACCTCGAACGGCAGCACCGCATCATCGACGGGAACGGACGAGGGCGCGCGGATTGGCGCCTCGGTCATGATTTTGATGTCTGATTGTGAATCCATGGCGCCTTATCTGGGGGCTCGGAATGCAAAACAAAAGGGGTTGACGAGCCGGCGAAACCATCTCCACGCGTCGTCCCTGCGAACGCAGGGACCCATAACCACAGGGCGTTGTGAGTAAGGCAAGGCGTCAACCACTGCCTTTAATTATTGGGGCCGCGGCGTATGGGTCCCTGCTTTCGCAGGGACGACGGAGAAACCTATGCCACCGCGTCAAAACACCAGGCCAGAATGCCTTTCTGCGCATGCAGGCGATTTTCGGCTTCGTCGAACACGACCGACTGCGCGCCGTCGATCACTTCATCGGTGACTTCCTCGCCGCGATGGGCGGGCAGGCAGTGCATGAAGATCGCGTCCGGCTTGGCCAGCGACATCAGCTTCGCATTGACCTGATAGGGCTTCAGCACATTGTGGCGATGTTCGCCGTCCTTGTCGCCCATCGAGACCCAGGTGTCGGTAACGACGCAATCGGCGCCGCGCACCGCGGCTTCGGGATCGGTGCCGAGCACGATCGGCGCCTGCGTCGCCTTGATCCAGTCCTTCATCGCCTTGTTCGGCGCAAGCTGCGGCGGGGTTGCGACATTGAGCCTGAACTTGAAACGCTCGGCTGCATGCGCCCACGAGGCCAGCACATTGTTGTCGTCGCCGGTCCAGGCCACGGTCCTGCCCTCGATCGGCCCGCGATGCTCCTCGAAGGTCATCAGGTCGGCCATCACCTGGCAGGGATGCGAGCGCCGCGTCAGGCCGTTGATCACGGGCACGGTGGCGTGCGCGGCCAATTCCAGGAGCGCGTCGTGGTTGAGGATGCGGATCATGATCGCATCGACATAGCGCGACAGCACGCGCGCGGTGTCGGCGATGGTCTCGCCGCGGCCGAGCTGCATCTCGGCACCGGTCAGCATGATGGATTCGCCGCCGAGTTGGCGCATGCCGACGTCGAACGACACCCGGGTGCGGGTCGAGGGACGTTCGAAGATCATCGCCAGCGTCTTGCCTTCGAGCGGCTTCTTGCCCTTCTCATGCGCTTTCAGCTTCGCCTTCATGGTGGCGCTCAAGGTCAGCATGCTGCGCAATTCATCTAACGGCAGTTCATTGATGTCGAGGAAGTGACGGACGGATTTGCTCATCAGCCCGCCGCCTTCTTCAACTGGCCAGCGGACAGCGCGACACAGGCGCGCTCCAACCTTTGCACGGATTCCTCGATCTCGGCCTCGGTGACGATCAGCGGCGCGAGGAACCGCACCACATTGTCGCCGGCGCCGACGGTGAGCAATTTCTCGTCGCGCAACGCATTGACGAGATCGCCCGACGGCACCACGGCCTTGACGCCGACCAGAAGCCCCTCGCCGCGAACTTCCGACAGCACGGCGGGATAGCGATCGACGACGGAGGCCAGTTTCTGTTTCAACAGCAGCGACATCTTCTGCACGTGATCGAAGAAGCCCGGCTCCAGCATCACGTCGAGCACGGCATTCGCCGCAGCGATCGCCAGCGGATTGCCGCCGAAGGTCGAGCCGTGCGAGCCCGGCGTCATGCCGCTTGCGGCTTCCGCCGTCGCCAGCACCGCGCCGATCGGGAAGCCGCCGCCCAACGCTTTGGCCAGCGACATCACATCCGGTGTCACGCCGACGCGCTTATAGGCGAAGAGATCGCCGGTGCGGCCCATGCCGGTCTGCACCTCGTCGAACGCGAGCAACAGGCCCTTCTCGTCGCAGAGCTGGCGCAGCGCCTTGAAGAAAGACTGCGGCGCCGAGCGCACGCCGCCCTCGCCCTGCACCGGCTCGATCAGGATGCCCGCGGTCTGCGGGCCGATCGCTTTCTTGACCGCTTCGAGATCGCCATGCGGCACCTGGTCGAAACCGTCCATCGGCGGCCCAAAGCCTTCGAGATATTTGGCGGAGCCGGTTGCTGCGAGCGTGCCCAGGGTGCGGCCGTGGAATGCGCCCTCGAAGGTGACGAGACGATAGCGCTCGGGATGGCCCTTGGAGAATTGATAGCGGCGCACGACCTTGATCACGCCTTCCATCGCCTCGGCGCCGGAATTGCAGAAGAACACGAGGTCGGCAAAGCTCTGCTCGCAAAGCCGCGCGGCGAGCTTCTCGCCATCCGGCGACTTGAACAGGTTCGACATGTGCCAGAGTTTCGTCGACTGCTCCTGCAGCGCCGCGATCAGGTGCGGATGGCAGTGACCGAGCGCATTCACCGCGACGCCCGAGGTGAAGTCCAAATAGCGCTCGCCATTGGTGGCGGTCAGCCAGCAGCCCTCGCCGCGTTCGAAGCCGAGATCGACCCTGGCGAAGACCGGGAGCAGATGCGACGTGGCGCTATTGGTCATGGCAATCACTGAGGTTTGAGACCTGCCTTTGAGACCTGCCGCGGGCGTGCATTGGCGCGAACGCGGCAACAGCCGGTCTTGCGAAAACGAAACGTGCCGCCTCTTAAGGGCGGCACGTGAGAGGCATTCTATGTGGGCGTGGGGCGCTGTCAACACGCCACGGAGCCGGCTTTCCTGCAGTGCAAGATGCTGAAATCCGTAAGATTGCGGTGTGGTGGAAAACACGCAGTGAAATGCCTAGATGTCAGAACATGTGGACGTTCGGGCCCGGACTCTTGCGCCCGAGTCACGCCATATTGTAGCGTTTGGGCTGTCGGGTACGACATCTCGTGCGGCAGTTCTGATCCCTAAGAGTCCATTTTGTACAGGCGTAAACGTTCGGCGCGGTTAGCGCGTCCGGCGAGGGCTAAGGGATTCTGACCGCAGGGATTTTTGAGACGAATGACTCGCCAGCGCTGCCCCCGATCGGCCGGCGCGATGCGAAGGGAAGATTACGATGACGGTTTTGACCTGGTCCGACGATCGCGTCGAACAGCTTAAGAAGCTCTGGGAAGCCGGATTGTCGGCCAGCCAGATCGCCGCGGAACTCGGGAATGTGACGCGAAACGCCGTGATCGGCAAAGTGCACCGGCTGGGCCTTTCCGGCCGTGCCAAGAGCCCCTCCTCGGCCGCCCCGCGGCAGCGCAAGGCACGCCCCGCCCAGCCGATGATGCGGGTGTCGCGCCCGGTCTCGCGCGGCAACACCGCGCTGGCACACGCCTTCGAAGTCGAGATGGAGCCGGATCCGATCGCCTTCGACAACGTCGTGCCGATGAGCCAGCGGCTGTCGCTGCTCGAACTGAACGAGGCCACCTGCCACTGGCCGGTCGGCGATCCCTCGAGCCCGGAATTCTTCTTCTGCGGCGGCAAGGCGCTCACGGGCCTGCCCTATTGCGCCCACCACTCGCGCATCGCCTACCAGCCCGCCGCCGATCGGCGGAGGCAGCAGCCGAAGCAGACGCGGTAAGGGGCGCGCGCCGCTATCTCAACGATGTCGTCCCTGCGAATGCAGGGACCCATAACCACAAGTGCAGGTGGTTATGCTGAGCTGGAGCTCCAGCGCATTTCAACAATCGAGATTGGCGGTTATGGGTCCTCGCGTTTCGCGGGGATGACGGAATAGAGGCGAGAACCCCTCAACTTGTCGTCCCTGCGAACGCAGGGACCCATAACCACAGGTGTCTGTGGTTACGCTGAGCTGGAGCTCCAGCGCATTTCAACAATCGAGATTGGTGGTTATGGGTCCCCGCGTTCGCGGGGACGACGGAGAAGTTCGCGAGGACGGCAACGGAGGGTTACGGCTCGACCTTCGCAAACCGGTCATCCAGCGCGTAACCTGCGCCGCGGACGGTGCGGATCGGGTCCTGCTCGCGGCCGGGGTTGAGCAGTTTGCGCAATCGGCCGATATGGACGTCGACGGTGCGCTCGTCGATATAGATGTCGCGGCCCCAGACGCTGTCGAGCAACTGCTCGCGGCTGAAGACGCGGCCGGGGTGCTCGAGGAAAAATTCGAGCAGGCGATACTCGGTCGGGCCGAGATCGATCTGACGGCCCGAGCGCGCGACGCGGCGCTTTTCGCGATCGAGTTCGATATCGCCATAGGTCAGCACGGTGGCGAGCCGCTCGGGGCTCGCCCGGCGCAAAAGGCCCTTCACGCGCGCCAGCAGTTCCGGCACCGAGAACGGCTTGACTATGTAATCGTCGGCGCCGGTCGCAAGCCCCCGCACCCGCTCGCTCTCCTCGCCGCGCGCGGTCAGCATGATGATCGGCAATTGCTTGGTTTCGGGACGCGCTCTCAAACGGCGGCACAGCTCGATGCCGGAGAGGCCCGGCAGCATCCAGTCGAGCACGACAAGATCGGGCACGCGCTCCTTCAGCCGCGTATCCGCATCGTCGCCGCGGCCGACGGTCTCGACCTCATAGCCTTCAGCGTCGAGGTTGTAGCGCAACAGCGTGGTCAACGCTTCCTCGTCCTCGACCACCATAATGCGCGCGCTCATTCTGCTTTCCTCAAGTGTTGGAGACGGTCGTGGCAAACGTCGTCATGTCGCCCTTCGGGCGCTTGTCGAGCATCTGCTGACCCTCGATCATGTAGAACACGGTTTCGGCGATGTTGGTTGCGTGGTCGCCGATCCGCTCGATATTCTTGGCGCAGAACATCAGGTGGATGCAGAACGAGATGTTGCGCGGATCCTCCATCATGTAGGTGAGGAGTTCGCGGAACAGCGAGGTGCAGATGGCGTCGACTTCCTCGTCGCCCTTCCACACCGCCATCGCCGCCGGCAGATCGTGCGCGGCATAGGCGTCCAGCACCGACTTGACCTGCGATTGTACCAGATCGGTCATGTGCTCGAGGCCGCGCATCAGTTTCAGCGGCTGGAAATCGTTCTCCAGCGCCGCGACGCGCTTGCCCATGTTCTTGGCGAGGTCGCCGATCCGCTCCAGATCGGTGGCAACCCGCATCGCGCCGACGATCTCGCGCAGATCGATCGCCATCGGCTGGCGGCGGGCGATGGTCAGCACCGCGCGCTCCTCGATCAGATGCTGCAGGCGGTCGATCTCGACGTCGGTGGCGACGACGTGCTTGCCGAGCGCGACGTCGCGGCGGACCAGCGCGTCGACGGATTCGGTGATCATGCGCTCAGCAAGGCCGCCCATCTCGGCGACCAGACGCGTCAATTCCTGGAGGTCGCTGTCAAACGCCTTGGCGGTGTGCTCAGAAGCCATCTGTTATCTCCTTAACCAAACCGCCCCGTGATGTAGTCCTGGGTACGTCGATCGCGCGGCGAGGTGAAAATCTTGTTGGTGTCGTCGAATTCGACCAGCTCGCCGAGATACATGAAGGCGGTCTTGTCCGAGACGCGCGCCGCCTGCTGCATATTATGGGTGACGATGGCGATGGTGTAGTCCTCTGCCAGTTCCTGGATCAGTTCCTCGATCTTGGCGGTCGAGATCGGATCGAGCGCCGAGCAGGGCTCGTCGAACAGGATCACCTCGGGCCTGACCGCAACGGTGCGCGCGATGCAGAGCCGCTGCTGCTGGCCGCCGGACAGCGAGAGGCCGCTTGCATTGAGCTTGTCCTTGACCTCGTTCCACAGGGCGCCGCCGCGCAGCGCCTTCTCGACCCGGCCGTCCATCTCCGACTTGGATATCTTCTCGTAGAGACGGATACCGAAGGCGATGTTCTCGTAGATCGTCATCGGGAACGGCGTCGGCTTCTGGAACACCATGCCGACGCGCGCCCGCAGCAGATTGAGATCGAGCTTGGGGTCGAGGACGTTGGTCTGGTCGAGCAAGAGCTGACCGGTGGCGCGCTGACCCGGATAGAGATCGTACATCCGGTTGAATATCCGCAGCAACGTGGATTTGCCGCAGCCGGACGGGCCGATGAAGGCGGTGACGCGGTGGGTGCCGAGCGTCAGGTTGATGTTCTTCAGCGCATGGTGCTCGCCATAGTAGAAGTTCAGACTGCGCGCGGTCACCTTCGGCGCAGCCTCGGGGAGCGTCGCCTGCGGAACGGGCCCGCTCGCGTTACTCACGGATACGGAGAGATCGGTCATTTGGATGTCCTCTCGGCGCCAAGGATGCGCGCGCCAATATTCAGGGCCAACACGGTGAGCGTGATCAGAAGCGCCCCGCTCCAGGCGAGCTGCTTCCAGTAGACGTAGGGGCTCTGCACGAAGTTGTTGATGGTGACCGGCAGGTTCGCCATCGTCTTGGTCAGGTCCAGGCTGAAGAACTGGTTGGACAGCGCGGTGAACAATAGCGGCGCGGTTTCGCCGGCGACACGGGCGGTGGCCAGCAGGACGCCGGTGATAAGGCCGGCGCGCGCGGCGCGGTAGGCGATCCGGCGGATCACCAGCGAGCGCGGCAGGCCGAGCGCAGACGCCGCCTCGCGCAGGGGATTGGGCACCAGCCCCAGCATGTCCTCGGTGGTGCGGACCACCACGGGAATCACGATCACGGCGAGCGCCAGGCAGCCGGC
The DNA here is from genome assembly GCF_036924575.1 of Bradyrhizobium sp. AZCC 1577. Classification (NCBI taxonomy): domain Bacteria; kingdom Pseudomonadati; phylum Pseudomonadota; class Alphaproteobacteria; order Hyphomicrobiales; family Nitrobacteraceae; genus Bradyrhizobium; species Bradyrhizobium sp. AZCC 1577. Next base: position 1,225,171 of record NZ_JAZHRQ010000001.1, on the reverse strand, counting down.
AAAGGCCGAGAAGCCGCCCATCGGCACCACGATCGCGCCGTAGATGAACAGGCCGATGATGATCGACGGCGCGCTCAACAGAATATCGTTGATGAAGCGGATCACCGAGGTGAGCTTGTCGTGCTTGCCGTATTCGGCGAGATAGGTTCCCGCAAAAAGGCCGAGCGGCGCACCGATGCCGACCCCGATCACGGTCATCATGATCGAGCCGATGATGGCGTTGCGTAGGCCGCCATCGGTCGAACCGGGCGGCGGCGTATCCTCGGTGAAGACGGCGAGGTTAAGTCCGGTTAGGCCGTTATAGAACAGCGTGAACAGGATCAGTGCCAGCCAGGTCACGCCGAACGCTGCGGCGCCCAGGCACAGGAACTTGACGATGACATTCTTGCGGCGGCGGGAGACGTAAATCGGGTTCATGTCAGTTCCCCGCCTTCTTTTCCAGCCGCATCAGCATCAGCCGCGCGGCAGCAAGAACGAAGAACGTCAGAATGAACAGGAGCAGGCCGAGCAGGATCAGGCCGGACTGGTGCAACCCGTCGCTTTCGGCGAATTCGGATGCGATCGCGGCCGAGATCGTGGTGCCGGGCGCAAAGATCGAGGACTGGATCTTGAACGAATTGCCGATGATGAAGGTCACCGCCATGGTCTCGCCCAGCGCACGGCCGAGCGCCAGCATGATGCCGCCGATCACGCCGACGCGGGTGTAGGGGATGACGACGTTGCGGACGACTTCCCAGTTGGTACACCCCACCCCATAGGCGGCCTCTTTGAGCACCGGCGGGACCGTCTTGAAGACGTCGACCGAGATCGCGGTGATGAACGGCAATACCATGATCGCCAGAATCAATGACGCGTTGAACAGGCTGAGATAGGACGGCGGCCCGGCGAAGATCGTCCCCAGCACTGGAACGCCGTCGAACACGCTGATCATGAACGGCTGGAAGTTGTTGGCCAGAAACGGCCCCAGCACGAAGAAGCCCCACATGCCGTAGATGATGGAGGGAATGCCGGCCAGCAGTTCGATGGCAAGCCCGATCGGACGGCGCAGCCAGATCGGGCAGATCTCGGTCAGGAACACGGCGATGCCGAGGCCGACCGGAATGGCGATCATCATCGCGATCACGGAAGTGATCAGCGTGCCGTAGACCGGGCCGAGCGCGCCGAGCACTGGCGGGTCGGCCGACGGCGCCCAGCGCTGCGTCCACAGGAAGGCGGCGCCGTATTCCCGGATCGCCGGCCAGGCGCCGATAATAAGCGAAATGATGATGCCGCCGAGGATGAGCAGAACCGAGATCGCGCAAGCGCGCGTAATCCAGTAGAAGGTGACGTCGCCGAGCTTGAACGCGCTGAGAGCCTTTGCGCGATCGTAAGGTCCGGCAGCGTCCATTACGTCGCTTTCAACCGCCATTTCTGCCACGCCAATCCCCTGTACTTATAGCCCAATGGCCCGGACTTCGGTGCACGGCTTTTTCGGCTCGTGCATTGTTCTTGCCTCTCTTGTCCCGAGAGGGGTGCTCAACCCGGGCATCCCGGGTTGAGCGATCGTGTTGCGTAGCGCTGGACTGATCAGCTCTTGATCTCGGAGGCCCAGGTCTTTTCGATCTGCTTGACGACCGAGTCCGGCATCGGAATGTAATCGAGCTCTTCGGCCATCTTGTCGCCCTTCTCGAACGCCCATTTGAAGAACTTGATGGCTTCCTGGGACGCCGCCTTGTCGGTTGCATCCTTGTGCATCAGGATGAAGGTCGCGCCGGTGATCGGCCACGACGCATCGCCGGGCTGATCGGTCAGGATGACGAAGTAGTTCTTGGCACTGGCCCAGTCGGCATTGGATGCCGCGGCCTGGAATGCACCAATCGTCGGCTGCACGGTCTTGCCGGCCTTGTTGACGACTGCACCGTAGGTCAGCTTGTTCTGCTTGGCATAGGCGTACTCGACGTAACCGATGGAGTTCTTGGTCTGGCTGACGTTTCCGGCGACGCCTTCGTTACCCTTGGCGCCAACGCCCGTCGGCCACTCAACCGCGGTGCCGGCACCTGCCTTGGCCTTCCACTCGGCATTGGTCTTGGAGAGATAGTCGGTCCAGATGAACGTGGTGCCCGAGCCGTCCGAACGGCGCACCACGGTGATCGCGTCGGAAGGCAGCTTCACCTTGGGATTGAGCTTGGCAATCGCGGGATCGTCCCACTTCTTGATCTTGCCGAGATAGATGTCGCCGAGCAGTTCGCCCGAGAACACCAGCTCGCCCGGCTTGATGCCTTCGAGATTGACGACCGGCACCAGGGCGCCCATCGCCTGCGGCCACTGGATCATGCCTTCCTTGTCGAGTTGCTCCGGCTTGAGCGGCATGTCGCTGGCGCCGAAGGTCACGGTCTTGGCCACGATCTGCTTGATGCCGGCGCCGGAGCCGATCGACTGGTAGTTCAGGCCGTTACCGGTCTCCTTCTTGTAGGCATCGGCCCACTTCGAATAGAGCGGGAACGGGAAGGTGGCGCCTGCGCCGGTGATGTCGGCCGCGAAGGCCGACGTCGAAGCGGCGAGCAAGCCGGCAGCGACGACTGTCCTGACGAAATTCATGGTTGATCTCCATATTCTGAGCGAAGCGCCGTTGCGCCCGATCGCGCTCATGCCGCCCGTGTAGGCGCGGTCGATAGAGCTTTTACGAAGGTTTGATGACAGTTGGATGACACATCCAAGCGACTGAAATCGCTTGCATTTATGCCGCCGCCGGGGGTTTCGCCGGGGGAAAACAGGCGGTAAAGGTGGCGCCGTTTTTCGGCACGCTTTCGATCAACAGCCGGCCGCGATGGCGGTTAAGAATATGTTTCACCAAGGATAAACCGAGCCCGGTTCCGCCCTGCGCGCGGCTGTCGCCGACATCGACGCGGTAGAAGCGTTCTGTCAGCCGCGGCAGGTGTTCCGGCGCGATGCCGGGGCCGAAATCGCGGACCGTGACGCGCACTTCGGGCGCGCCCTCTCCCGAGGCGACCTGGCTCAGCGAGACGATCACCTTCCCGCCGGACGCTCCATATTTGAGCGCGTTCTCGATCAGGTTCTCGAACAGCCGCAGCAGTTCCTCGCGATCGCCCGCAATCGAGACCGGTGTCTCCGGCAGATCGATCTCGATCGCGACCTGGCGTTCCCTGGCCAACGGCTCCAGCCCGTCGGCGACCTGGCGAATGATCGGCACGATATCGACACAAGCTTCCGGGCGGACATGCGCCGACAGCTCGACCCGCGACAGCGACAGCAGGTCGTCGATCAGCCGCGCCATCCGCGTTGCCTGCGTATGCATGATGGAGAGAAAGCGCTCGCGGGCCTTGGCATCATCCTTGGCCGGGCCCTGCAGCGTATCGATGAAGCCCGACAAGGCGGCGAGCGGCGTGCGCAGCTCATGGCTGGCATTGGCGACGAAATCGGCGCGCATCTCCTCGACCCGCCGCAGCGGCGTCTGGTCGTGGAAGGTCATCAGCATGCATCTTTCGGTCCCGCCGAACAGCGTCGGCACCGGTACCGGCGTGATGACCAGTTCCATCCAGCGGTCGACCGGCACCTGGTCGAGATAGTTGGCGCGGCGCGGCTCGCTGGTCGCGATCGCCTCGCGCAATGCGGTGATGATCTCGGGAGAGCGCAGCGCGAACTGGGCGAGTTCGTTCTTGCGCAGGGCTGGCGCGAGCTGGGCGGCCGCCGCATTGAGATGAATGACGCGGCCGGCGCGGTCGAGCAGCACGGCCGGGTCCGGCATGCCGGCAACGACCGCACTGACGGCAGCAGATTCAACCGGACTGACGGCGCGGACATCCTCGCGGGAACCGGCGGTATCATGCAGCCGCCACGGCACCAGCGCGGCAGCGGCGATGCAGATGAAGACCGCTACCGCACGCGCCAGCGAGAGATCGGCCAGCAGCACCAGCGCGCATAGCGCCAGCCCGGCGGCCAACAGGATAATGGCCGAATGCCGCAACCGGTCCGGCCACGGTGCAAAGAAGGAGGAGGAGTTCGAATCGTCAATCGCCATGGACGCAGGCTTTCCTTCCGCTATTCGGGAGGCGCCCGCCACATCATCAGGCGCCGGTGTCTCCACGCTCGCGCACATAGACGGGGGCCTCATGCCTCGGCTCGGGGTCGGCGGCAGACGCCAACTGGCGCAGGCGCTTCGATCGCGCGCCGATGATAATCTCCCGAAGCGTCAGCAAGATTACAGATATGACAAAAGGGCCGATATAATAGAGGACCCGGAACAGCAGCATGCCGGCGAGCAGTTCCTCCCGGTCCATCTGCCAGAGGCCGACCAGCATAGCGGCATCGAACACGCCGAGCCCGCCCGGCGAATGGCTGGCGAATCCCAACAGCGTGGCCGAGACGAAGATGACCGCGACGACGATAAAGCCGATATCGGGCTCGTCCGGCACCAGCATGTACATCGCCAGCGCACAGAAGCTGAGATCGACGATGCCGATGGCGATCTGCAGGAGCGTCAGCGGGCCGCCCGGCAGGGTGACCGTCCACGGTCCGCGGCCGACGCCGCGCGGCTGGGCCCAGACCCAGGCGACATAGCCGACCAGGGCGATGATGATTCCGAACGCCGCAACGCGGTTGAGCCAGGCCGGCAGTTGATCGATCGAGGCGGCGGCTTCCGGGTGGTAGGCGATGCCCAGTCCCAATACCGCGGCATTGCCGAGCCAGAAGGTGAGCCCGGCCAGGAAGCAGATCTTGGCGACGTCGATCGCATTCAACCCCCAGGCCGAATAGATCCGGTAGCGCACCGCGCCGCCGGTGAAGACGCTGGCGCCGACATTGTGCCCGATCGAATAGGAGGTGAAGGCAGCCAGCGCGTTGATGCGGTAGGGTATGTGGTGCTGGCCGATGGCGTGGACGGCGAACCAATCATAGAAGGTCAGCGTGAAATAGCCTGCCGCCACGAACAGGGCCGCCAGCGCGATCCGGCGCGGCTCGGTGCCCTTGATGGCGTCGATCACCTCGTTGGCGTCGATGCCGCGTAGCATGTGATAGAGCACGTAGCACGCAACGGCGATGACCGTGATGCTGATAAGGACCCCGAGCTTATGCAGGACCTGTTTCTGGCGCAGAAACGAAGTTGCCCTGCGTATTGCTTCCAGCATCTACACCTCGAATTGCGCTTCTGCGACGACGGCAATGGCGCGAACCCCGCCGCCGCTACGCGGCTCCCTTGCCCCTCTGGTAGCGCGTTTTGGGCCGGAGTGGAATTCGCCGTACGACAATAAAACGCGCTTCTTCAACATATTAGGTATCGTTGATGACGGCGGTAGCACAGATTTACTGTATTCCCGCCGCCCGATGGGGGTTTCGGACCATAGCCAGGACCGGTCAACAACCCGTGACAGTGACGGCGGTAAAGCTGGCCGGCTCATGATGCAGTCAACCCGGCGGCGCACTGCGCGAGACCACCCAATCGCGCAACCATGACCCGACCGCACAGCCGCAGAGGTAGAGCGCGAACATGATCAGGCCGAGATCGAGCCAGTAGCCGAAACGGCCAGGCACGACGCGCGCGAGCGCGGCCGCGACCAACGCCGCGACCAAAACCGAAAGCACCCACCGCCATTTCCGCGAGACGCCTTCGCCGTACTGAACCACGGATATCCAGCCCATGGCGAAGCCGAGCAGCACCGATGCCAGGAGCCAGCCCCAGTAGAATGTGGTCAGATAGGCCATGCTCACTTCACCACGAAATCGATGCGGCGGTTCTGCGCCTTGCCCTGGTCGGTCTCGTTACCCGCAATCGGCTGCGTCGAGCCATAGCCGACCGCGCTGAACCGGTTGGCGGGTAATCCCGCCTTGACCAGATAGTCGGCGACCGCCTGCGCACGCCTCTCGGACAGCGCCTGGTTGGCCGCCTCGTCGCCGTCGGCATCGGTATGTCCCGCGATCTCGATATTGGCGGCCGGACAGCGCAACGCGGTTTCGATTAGGCGGTCGAGCAGACCGGCGGAATCGGTGACGATGTCGGCCTTGCCGGATTCGAAGCGGATCCGGGCCTTGCCGAGCAGTTCGGTAAGCAATTGCTGGCAGACGGTCGCATCCACCGGCGCGGCGGCCGGCTTGACGGAGATTTCCGGCTTGAACTGCCAGCCCTGCGGAAAGTCCTTGCCGAGGCCGGCGCGGATCTGACTGGAGGCGGCTTCATAGAGCGCATCGCCCGACAGCTTCACCTCGCGGTCGGAGACGACGAGCGTACCGGTCGACAGCCGCGACAGCGCGCCGAGCGCTGATACCACCGCGTTGGCGAAGCCTGCGGGCGCGCCGATGCTCGTCTTGAGGTTATCGACGACTTTTTCGCTGAAGAACTTGCGCCCTGCCGCCCCCACCAGCCCGGCGTGGACGTTGTTGTCGGGCACGTTGCCGGTCAGCGTCAGCGTTACCGCGACGGGATCCTTGTAGGCCTGGAAGATGTAGGGCGGTGCCTTGACCTCGTTGGCTGCGACCGAAAAACCCTCGGGAAGATTTTTCAGTGCGGCGGCGATGGCTTCGCGGCCGCCGAGTTCGCGTGCCATGCCGGACAGGCTGACCGTGGTGTCCGACAGCGTGATCTTGCCGTCCTTCAGCTTGCCGATCTGGTCGAGCAGCAACAGCGCAGCATTGTCGAAACGCGGCGGCGCCCCGCGCGCAAGATTCGTCCGGTCGACCACCTCGACGCCGCCGAGGCTGGCGCGAGCCGCCTCCATCAGCCGGACCTTGCTCGCGGGCAAGGGCGAACTGCCCGATAGCGTTACCCGAACGACGTCGCGTTCAGCCGACCAGACGAACGGCTTGGCTTCGGGAACGAGCCGGGTTTCGTCGTTAACCAAACGCACCCCCGGCACCGCTTCGACCGAAGCCACCGCACTCTGCCGGCCGTCTTCCGAGAATGCGTCTGCGGCCAGGGTCACGTCGCGGCCTTCGACCGAGATTCGCCGTTTATCGAGGATGGTGCCCTTGAGGGCTGCGGCCGAACGCTGCGCCAGGTCGATTTCCAGCGGTTCGGTGCTCGTCCAGGCCGCGATCGCCCAACAGATGACCAGCGGAATGACACCCGGCCACCATTTGCTACTCCACCTGAAAAGTCCGCGCATTCGAGTTCCCGCCGGGTCCGGAACGGAGAGAAAACAAACCCTTGCGGGGCTGTCAAACCCGAAATGTCGCAGGCGCGAAAGGAGACGGAAATCGGTCCGGCTAACAGTTTCTTCAGCCGTCTGTCGCTAGTTTCGTCCCCGTAATTAACCGGGCAGCCCCGCATCTCGATGAAACAGCTTCGCAACACCGTCATTCGCGCCGGGCTGGAAGCGCTGTACTTCTCCGGGGCGCATCACCTGCTGCGACCAATCTTCGCAGGCGTCGGCATCATTTTCATGCTGCACCATGTCCGTCCGCGCCGCGACGGCGAGTTTCAGCCCAATCATCATCTCGAAGTCGAGCCGGAGTTCTTGCGGGCGATGCTCGCGCATCTTCGCGCGCTCGACGTCGATATCGTCACAATGGACGAGGTGCATCAGCGACTCCAGAAGCGGAATTTCGCGCGGCGCTTTGCCTGCTTTACCTTCGACGATGGCTATCGCGACAACCGCGATTACGCCCTGCCGGTGATGCGTGAGTTTGACGCGCCCCTCACCGTTTACGTCACGAGCGATTTCGCCGAAGGCACTGGTAGGTTGTGGTGGGTTGCGCTCGAAAAGGTGATCGCCAAGGCTCCCTCGATCGAAGTCCCGATCGGCGGCACAGTAATCCGTCTCGATAGCTCGACGCCATCAGCCAAGCAGGTCACCTTCGACCGCATCCACGATTGGCTGCGCCGACTGCCGGGCGAACACGACCTGCAGCGCGAAATCTCCGCGCTATGCACGCGCCATGACGTCGATGATTATCTCATCGCCCGCGATCTCTGCATGTCCTGGGAGGAATTGAAGGGGTTCGCGGACGATCCGCTGGTGACGATCGGCGCGCATACGGTTACGCATTGCCATCTGGCGCGGCAGAGCGAAGAGACCGCTTGGCTCGAACTGACCGAAAGCCGCGCGCGGATCGAAGCCAAGTTGCAGCGGCCGGTGCTTCATCTCGCCTATCCCTACGGCGACCGGATCGCCGCGGGCCAGCGCGAATTCGCCCTGGCGAAGGCGGCAGGATTCAAGACGGCAGTCACGACGCGGCCCGGCATGATCTTCGCCGAAAGCGCCGGCCACCTCACGGCGCTGCAGCGGGTCTCGCTGAACGGCAACTACCAGGACGAACGGATCATCCCCGTCCTGACCTCCGGCGCCGCCACCGCGATGTGGAACGGCTTTCGCCGCATCGACGCGGCCTGAAATCTCTCCATACGTCGTCCCTGCGAACGCAGGGACGGACCCATATGCCGCGGCTCATCAGTTAAGCGATGTAGTAGTCATCTACCAAGACAATTGTCGCTTGTGGTTATGGGTCCCTGCGTTCGCAGGGACGACGAACTGGCGTCCTTGACTCGCCCTGCTCCCACGCCCAAAACCTCCGGCAAAGCAAATGGAGGAACGCAATGTTCAAGGATCTGTTCTCGCTCAACGGCCGCATCGCGCTGGTGACGGGTGGCTCGCGCGGCATCGGCAAGATGATCGCGGCCGGATTTCTCGCGCAGGGCGCGGCGAAGGTTTACATCACCGCGCGCAAGGCGGGACCTTGCGAGGCGACCGCGCAAGAACTCACCGCCGCCTATGACGGCGAATGCATCGCGCTGCCGATCGACATCTCGACCGTCGAAGGCTGCGAAAGGCTGGCATCCGAAATCATCAAGCTGGAGCCGAAGCTCGACATCCTCGTCAACAATGCCGGCGCGGCGTGGGGTGCGGAATTCGACGAGTTTCCGGAAAGCGGCTGGGACAAGGTCATGGACCTCAACGTCAAGTCGCTGTTCTTCCTGACCAAGGCGCTGGCGAAACCGCTGCGCGCAGCGGCCTCGCCCGATCGCCCCGCCAAGGTCATCAACATCGCCTCCATCGACGGCATCTTCGTCAACCCGACGGAGACCTATTCCTATGCGGCAAGCAAGGCTGCAGTGATTCATCTGACGCGGCGCATGGCGACCAAGCTGATCAAGGACAATATCAACGTCACCGCGATTGCGCCGGGCGCCTTCAAGTCCGACATGAACCGCGCCGCGCGCGATCACGCCGATGAAGTGGCAAAGCGCGTTCCGGCACGGCGCGTCGGCACCGACGAGGATATGGCGGGTGTTGCGATATATCTCGCCTCGCGCGCGGGTGATTATGTCGTCGGCAATACGATCGCGGTGGACGGCGGCGTGGTGTACGCAAGTGCGGGGCTCGAGATCGCGGGGTAGTCACAGCCCGCGATGCCACGTCGTCCCGGCGAACGCCGGGGCCCATACCGTGTGATTCATCAATAGCGCACGGCGGCAGACGCCGTGCCAAAACAACGACGGTCGGTGGTTATGGGCCCCGGCTCAGGGCCGGGGCGACGGAGAAATCACGGCTCGTCCTTATCATATTCGACATCAGCCTCGGGCGCGTTGGGCAATTCGCGCTCCAGTGCCTCCCGATAGCGCAAACACCCGCGCAAAAATTTCGGCCAGGGCGGGACGGCCACTTCAGGCGTGATGCGCTCGGGCAACAGCCCCCAGAGATCGGGATGATGCCAGCACAGGTCGTGACCGGTGCTGTCGCGGTGCGCGCGGATGCCCGCCCTGAGACGCTTCACCTCCGCGACCAACTGGTCGCGGTTCAGTGCTTCGAGATCGCGATCGGGGTCCATGCTGCTGCTCCCCGATTGCGGGGCGGTTCAGGTTTCGATCTTCACGTACTCGAAATCGCCGGGCTTGTTGTCGATGCCGACTTTCGGCGGCGAGATCCAGGAGGCGTACTGGCCGGCTTCGGTGACCGGCTTCATTAGCGAGGCGATGAAGTCGCCGTCCTGCGACGAAGGCAACCATTCGCCCTTGCGTTGGTTCCAGGTGGCGTCGTCGATCAGGACGCCGTCCGGCGTGGCGTGGACGTCCTTGAACTCGCCGATCTGGCGGTGGAACGCGACGTTCGGCAGGGTCAGCTTGTACTGATAGCCCGCGGTCGAGATCACCTTGTTCCAGCGCAGCATGCCCTTGACGCAATCCTGCGTGTAGTCGTCGCGCAGCCGCATGTTGAGCGCCGTCAGCGCCGGCTCGTCGACCCGCTTGATCACGCCGTCGACCAGCTTGAGCACCGGATAGGTAGCGTTCTTGAGCTGGTGGTCGTCGTCGATCTGGGTTTCCTTGTAGCGGCCCTTGATGCCGGCGTTGAAGGCATTCGCCGCGTTGGTGGAGACTTCCGAACCGAACAGATCGAGCGACAGCGAATAGTGCAGGTTCAGCTTCTTCTGGATGGTCGGCAGGTCGATCACGCCGAGCGCGCGGACCTTGGCGATGTCGGTCGGATCGCTGATGCCGGCTTCTTTCATCGCCTCGCAGGTGCGCTGCACGACGCGGCTGATGCCGGTCTCGCCGACAAACATGTGATGGGCTTCTTCGGTCAGCATGAAGCGGCAGGTGCGCGACAACGGATCGAAGCCGGATTGCGCGAGGCTGTGCAACTGCATCTTGCCATCGCGGTCGGTGAAATAGGTGAACATGAAGAACGACAGCCAGTCCGGCGTCGCCTCATTGAAGGCACCGAGCATGCGCGGGGAATCCGCATCGCCCGAGCGGCGGCGCAACAAATCGTCGGCCTCCTCGCGGCCGTCGCGGCCGAAATATTTCTGCAGGAGATAGACCATCGCCCAGAGATGGCGGCCTTCCTCGACATTGACCTGGAACAGGTTGCGCAGGTCGTAGAGCGAGGGCGCGGTCTTGCCGAGATGGCGCTGCTGCTCGACGGAGGCGGGCTCGGTGTCGCCCTGGATCACGATCAGGCGGCGCAGCGTGGCGCGGTGCTCGCCCGGGACTTCCTGCCAGGCCGGCTTGCCGTAATTCTCGCCAAAGGGAATGACGCGGTTCTCTTCCTGCGGCGCCAGCAAGATGCCCCAGCGATACTCCGGCATCTTGACGTAGTCGAACTTGGCCCAGCCGCGCGGATCGACCGAATAGGCGGTGCGCAAGTAAACCAGCGACTGCTGAAAACCTTCCGGCCCCATGTCGCCCCACCAGTCCATGTAACCGGGATGCCAGCCCTCCAGCGCCTTCAGCACCTGGCGGTCTTCGCTGAGATTGACGTTGTTAGGGATTTTGGTCGAGTAGTCGACGTTCATGTAATTCATTGGGGCCTCCCGTGTTTGGGGGTGTTTAGTGAATAGCGAATGGCGAGTAGCGAATGGGAAGAAGGGCAACTATTCGCCACTCCCTATTCGCCATTCGCCCCTAAACTCTCGTCATATCGAATTGCGCCTTCTGGCCGGTGCCGTAGCGGCGCAGCGCGCCTTCTTCGCCGACCGCGTTGGGGCGCTGGAAGATCCAGTTCTGCCACGCCGTGAGGCGCGAGAAGATTTTCGATTCCATGGTTTCGGGACCAACAAAGCGCAGATTCGCTTCCATGCCGGTGAGGCCGTCGGGCGAGAAGGAGGTGCGCTCTTCCAGGAACACCCGCACCTCGTCGTCCCAATCGATGTCGTCGAGCGCGAAGGTGACCAGGCCGAGCTCTTCGGCTTCCTCAGCGTCGAGCGTAGTGCCGATGGTGGCCTCCGCGCGTTCCAGATCGGACGGATCGGCCTGGAAGCGCGATTGCAGGCGGGTCAGGCCGTGGCTCATCGGATAGGGACCGAAATTCAGCGCAGTGAGCTGGATCGCCGGTGGCGGCCGGTTGTCGCCCTGGCGTGAGCCGATCAGCATGTAGGAACGGTCGGCGGCAAACACGAGTTCGGCGAGCGTGCCGGCAAAGCAGGAGCCGGGCTCGACCAGCGTCACCAGCGTGCGCGAGGTGACGTCGATGCGCTTCAACACCCGTTTCCAGTAATGCCTGATCTCGTTGACCAGCCAATGCGCCTTGTTGGCTTCGAGGAAAGCGTCGCAAGCGACCACATTGGCGGGGTCGCCGTGCGACTTGAACACCAGCATCGCGATTTCGAGTTCGTTGATGCGCAAGTGAAGGATTGCATCGTCGAGTTCGCGCGCCACCTGGAGCGGCCAGAACGACGCGCCCTGCCCGATCAGGCCGTCGATATCATCAGGCGGCGCCGCCTCCGGCGCCTTGATCGAAATGGTCGCGATGCGCGCCGCGCGGTCGATGTCGACGCTGACAAAGCCGTAGCGGATGCCGGTCTCGTCGATGGTGCGGTTGAGCGGCGCAAGCGTGATGCCCTTGCCGCTGCCGTTGCGCTTCGAGCTGGCGGCGAATTCCTTGGCGCGCTCGGCGACCTTGGCCTCGAGCTTACTGTTCGGCGCGATTTCATCCACCAGCCGCCACGCGACGGCGCGCTTGCCTTTAATTCCTTCCTCGATGGTGCAGAAGAAGTCGGCATGGTCGCGGCGCACCTTGCGCTTGTCGACCACGCGGGTCAGGCCGCCGGTGCCCGGCAACACCGCGAGCAGCGGCACTTCCGGCAGCGCCACGGCAGCGGCGCCGTCATCGGCCAGGACAATGTGATCGGTTGCGAGCGCCAGCTCATAGCCGCCGCCGGCCGCGGTGCCGTTGACGACGGTGATGAAGCGCTGCCCGGAGTTTTCCGATGAATCTTCCAGGCCGTTGCGCGTCTCGTTGGTGAATTTGCAGAAATTGACCTTGTGGGCGTGGGTCGCGCCCGCCAGCATGCGGATGTTGGCGCCGGCGCAGAACACGCGGTTCTTGCCGGAACGCATCACCACCACTTTCACTTCAGGATGTTCGAAGCGCAGCCGCTGCACGGCGTCGGCCAGCTCGATGTCGACCCCGAGATCGTAGGAATTCAGCTTGAGCTGATAGCCCTCGAACAGACCGGCATTCTCGTCGACGTCCATGGTCAGGGTTGCGACCTCGCCCTCGACCGCCAGCTTCCAGTGATGGTAGCGCGACGGATCGGTTTGAAAATCGATGTATTTCGCTCCCCCCGCAAGGACGCGATCTTCACCGGCCATGAGCCACCCTCTGTCGTTTTCTCAGGATTTGTTCGGTTCGTTACATGCACAATAATGCATGTTTTCAATTGAGTCTAGCCTAAAACGCCGGAACATGCATTTTGTTTCATGTTCGGCCGGCAGCCGCAAAGGCCACGCAATCGGCCTTGGCGAGCTGCGGCTGCTCCAGTTTGGTCTTGATGAGGCCCGCCAGGGCGGCAACCGGAAAGCTGTCGGCAAAGCCGGCGCCGCCGACATTGCGCATACCGAGCGCCTTGAGTTCGCCGAGCGCTTCACCGAATAGCCGGACCGCGACGTGCGGCTTTTGCATGCGCAGCCGCAGATTGGCGGTCGTGATCAGGATGCAGGCGCGCAGCAATATCCGCTCGCGGCCGCCCTGCGGCGCCGCCGCCCATACCGCTTCCAGGATCTCCTGCGATTCCCAGAAATAGCCGTGGTCGTTGAGCGCCATGCCGTAGCGCAGCGCCGGGTGACGCGCCGGCACGTAGCCCTGGAAGCGCGCGGGCACCAGTGCTGCGATCTGTGCCAACGTTTCGTAATCGGCGGCGGCTTCCTTGGACTGGCCGGGCACATAAGCCCATCGCGGCAGCGGCAGATGACCGGTGCCTGAGGGCGGCGCGGTCATCGGAACGGCGCCTCGGCAAGCGCAAGAGAAAATGCGTTACGCGGCCCGTCCCTGCGAGCCGCTACCTGTGTGCAATACCGCCTTTGCGAAATCTGAAATCGCATCGAGCGTCGCCTCCGGCGCTTCGCGATGCGGCTGATGTCCCGCGCCCGGAATCACAGTCACATCGACCGGACAATAGCATTCTTCCCTGGCAATCTCGACCTGCCGCATGGTCCCATACTGATCGTCCACACCTTGCAGGATCGCGATCGGCACGCGGATATAGGCGAGGTATTCGGAAATATCCCAGTTGCGGAAATCAGGATCGAGCCAAGCACCGTTCCAGCCATAGAAGGCGCTGTCGACGTCCCTGTGCCAGCGCGAAAGCTTGCCCTTCAGGTTCGTGGTCTCATAGGCGGTTCGGATATTCGCAATCGACGCCACCGAAATATCCTCGACGATGAAATGCGGGGCGATCAGCGCGAGGCCCTGCACGCGGTGATCCTGATGCGAGCCCGCATAGATCGCCGCGATCGAAGCGCCATCGGAATGGCCGAGCAGCAGGCCGCGGCGAAAGCCGATCTTGTCGAGCAGTTTTGGCAGCACGTCGAGCGCCTCGACATGCATGTAATCGAGCGGCCGCGGCAGTTTTACCGGCGTCGATGCGCCATAGCCTGCGCGCGAATAGACGAACACGCCCGCGCCGGTCGCGGCCTGCAACTTGTCCGGAAAGTCGCCCCACAGGCCGGTCGAGCCGAGCCCTTCATGCAGCATCACGATAACAGGCGCGTGCTCGGGCGACGGGCCGATCATGCGGTATTCGAGATGGGAGGCGCCGACCGTGAGGAAGCCGGAGGCAGTGAGGGTTGTCATGCTGTAAGCTTTCGAAAGTGATCCAGACGTCGCATCCTGCTCACGTCGTCCCTGCGAACGCAGGGACCCATAACCACCGGCCTTCGTTGTGACCAAAGGTCTCGCACATCGCGCGTTAACGGATAAGCCGCGGGCGTATCGGTCCCTGCGTTCGCACTAGGGCATGCACACTTGTTGCGCCGCAAATACTCATGAAAAGCCAAGGGTTTTTGCACTTCTCAAGTGTTGCGACGTAGTTTTGCTCCGCGCTCTCCACCCCACCGAAGCGCTGGATTCCGATCTTGCGCGAAAACGCCAGCCTCGATTCCAAAATTTCGATGAGCTCGCATCTTCGATTCTAAAATTGCATATGAAGCCTGAATCGCACTGCAACATGTGTGCATCCACTAGTGCGTTCGCAGGGACGACGAGAGAGTTACGATGCACCATCCCGCAGCTTGAACCGTTGAATCTTCCCCGTTGCCGTTTTCGGCAGGCTATCCACCACGTCGATCCAGCGCGGATATTTCCATGGACCGATCTTCTGCTTGACGTGCTCCTTCAACGCTTCATGCAGATCATCCGTCTTGGCGCCGGCGCGCAGCACGACGAAGGCTTTCGGCTTCAACAATCCTTCCGGATCGGCCTCGGGCACGACGGCGGCCTCGAGCACGGCCGGATGGGTGATCAGCGCGCTCTCGACCTCGAACGGCGAGACCCAGATGCCGGAAACCTTGAACATGTCGTCGCTTCGGCCGCAAAAGGTGTAACGGCCATCGGCGTCGCGCGTGTATTTGTCCCCGGTGCGAGTCCAGTGGCCTTCGAAGGTCGCGCGGCTCTTGGCGCGCTGGTTCCAGTAGCCTTCGGCGGCTGAGGGCGCTTCCACCAATAGCTCTCCGACCTCGTCATCGGCCACGTCATCGCCCGCCTCGTTCACCAGCCGCACCTTGTAGCCCGGCACAGGCTTGCCGGATGAGCCGTATTTGATGTCGCCCGGCGCGTTCGAGAGGAAGATGTGCAACAGCTCGGTCGAGCCGACGCCGTCGAGAATGTCGACGCCGAAGCGCGCCTTCCAGGCATTGCCGACAGGCTCGGGCAGCGCCTCGCCCGCGGACGTGCAGATGCGCAAGCGCGTGCCGGCGCGCTCGTTCTTCGTTGTTTCGTCATTGAGCATCGAGGCAAACAGCGTCGGCACGCCGTAGAAGATGGTCGGGTTGTACTTGTTCAGCAGCTCGAACATGCGTGCTGGCGTCGGCCGGTCGGCATTGAGCACGGTGCTGGCGCCGACCGACATCGGGAAGGTAAGCGCATTGCCGAGCCCGTAGGCGAAGAACAGCTTTGCCGCAGAAAGGCAGACGTCGTCTTCCCTGATGCCGAGGACCTGCTTCGCATAGGTTTCCGCCGTGGCCTGCAGATTGGAATGCAGATGCCGCACGCCCTTGGGCATGCCGGTCGAGCCTGACGAATAGAGCCAGAACGCCGGCTCCTCGGCATGGGTTTCGACGGTTGGGAAAGAATCGCCCTCCTTCGCCAACTCTTCGGAAAGCAGCTTGTGGCCGAACGAATTCTTGCCGGCGACCACGACACATTCGAGATCCGGCATGCGGCCGACAATGTCTTTCACGGTCGGGTACAGCGCCTCGGAGACGAACAGCACCCGCGCGCGGCTGTCGGCCAGCACATAGGCATACTGCTCCGACGTCAGCAGCGTATTGAGCGGCACCGGCACGACGCCGGCGCGCATCGCGCCGAGGAACACCGCGGGAAAGTCCACGGTGTCGAGTATGATCATTGCCACGCGCTCTTCGCGACGAACGCCGAGCCGGCGCAGCATGTTGGCAACGCGGCGGGTCTGCCGCTGCAGCTCGCCATAGGTGAGTTCGGTGACCGTGTCGGTGAAGGCGAGCTTGGCGCCGCGCCCCTCCTGGACATTGCGGTCGAGCAGCCAGGTCACCGCATTGTACGAACCGGACGTGCCGCTCACGACGCTTCTCCCTGAGCTTTTAAGAATTATAATTCATACAAAGACACCGGCTACGCTTGCTGTCAATCCTCATCGGCATTATGTTTCCGAAATCCATTCACCCCGACGCAATGCCGAACGAGGGAAATGACCGAGGCCAGCGACCCCGAATCCGGCTTTCTCGAGCAGCTTGGCCAGCGTGTGCGCACCATGCGCGCCCTTCGCGGCATGTCGCGAAAAGTGCTCGCAAAAGTTTCCGGAATTTCGGAGCGCTACATCGCGCAGCTCGAAAGCGGCAAGGGCAACGTCTCGATTGTGCTGCTGCGACGCGTGTCGAACGCGATGGGCGCGCATCTCGAAGATCTCATTCCCTCGGCCGAGCCCGCGCCGGATTGGGCCGTGATCCGCGATCTCTTGCGCAAGGCAACGCCGGCGCAGATTGCGCAGGCCAAGGATGCGCTGGCCGGCGGCAGCCTATCGGCGCAGCGGCGGATTTCCTTTGCCGGCATCGCCCTGATCGGCCTGCGCGGCGCCGGCAAATCCACCCTCGGCAGGATGCTGGCGAAGAAGATCGGCTGGAAATTCGTCGAGCTCAACAAGGAGGTCGAGGCGCAGAACGGCTTGTCCGTCGCCGAGATCATCGCGCTCTACGGCCAGGAAGGTTTTCGGCGCATGGAGCAGGCGGCGTTGACGCAATTGCTGGCGCGCAAGGAATTGATGGTGCTGGCGACCGGCGGCGGCATCGTCTCCGAGCCGTTGACCTTCGACCTGATCCTGTCATCGTTCTATACCATCTGGCTCAAGGCCGAGCCGGAAGAGCACATGGCCCGCGTCCGCCGCCAGGGCGATTTGCGCCCGATGGCCGACGATCGTTCCGCGATGGCGGAATTGCGCAACATCCTGGTCAGCCGCGAACCGCTCTACGCGCGGGCCTCAGCCGTGGTCGATACCGCCGGGCTTTCCGTCGACGCGGCGGCGGCGCGCTTAAGCGATGCGGTCGCGCCGGTGCTGCACGACAAGCACGCGTTCGGCCTGCGCAGCGCGGCCTCCTGATTTTTTCTGCGAAAGTCCTCGCAATAGCAGAGGAACGCTTCACCAGACTCAGGCGCATTGTTCGCCTTGCCCTAGCCGAGCTTCGCAAATGCGGGAGCATGCGCAATGATTCCCGTCGCCGTCGGAAGTTCGTTGCCTCCAAGCGGAAGGGCCATCAGATGCGGTCCGGCATAAGGTGAGATGAACCCGCTCGCCTTGCCGGCATCGAATCCAAAACGTCGATAGAAGGCAGGATCGCCGAGGACGAAGATTCCGGCCCAGGCGGCGGCCTCGCTGCGGGCGGTTCCCTGGCGGATCAACCGACTGCCGAAACCTGTCCGCCGATATTCAGGCAGTACCGCGACGGGTGCGAGCGCGAGCGCTGGAAACGGCGCTTTCATCCTTGAGAGCATGATGTGGCCAACGACCGTTCCGTCATCAACGGCAACCAGCGAGAAAACGGAATCGCCGGCATCGCGGAGATCATCGACCAACCGCGCCTCGGCTGACCGACCGAACGCTACTTCTTCAACGAAGCGGATAGCCGCAACATCGCCGGGCGTTTCGGATCGGACAGTCATCGGTCACACCAGCATCGATTTGACCGATGCCGCCGCCTCGCGCAGGCGCGGCAGAAATTTCTCGACCATCTCTTCCGCGGACACGCGGTCGACATGCGCGCCCATGTTGATGGCGGCGATGATCGCGCCGTCGTAGCGGCGGACCGGCACTGAGACCGAACGGAAACCCGGCTCGGCCTCGCGATCGACCAGCGAATAGCCTTGCGCGCGATCGGCGACGATCGTCTTCAGGAGCTGCTTCTTGTCGGTGACGGTGAACGGTGTCAGCGGCGCAAGCTCCATCCGGTCGAGCGCGGCGGCCACTTCGTCATCAGCCAGCCGCGACAGCAGGACGCGGCCGACCGAAGTACAAAAAGCCGGCAGCCGGTAGCCGATATCGATGCCTGACGAGAAGATTCGCGTCGGGCTCGCGCGCGCGATGAAAACGACGTCGTTGCCGTCGAGGATCGCCATCGACGCGATCTCCTGCGCCTCAGCCGACAATCGATCAAGCGCTGGCTGCAGCACCGAGACGACATGGTTGGAGGCGAGATAGCTTGACGCCAGCACCAGCACGCGCGGCGTCAGGCGGAACAGCTTGCCGTCACTTGCGACAAAGCCGGCGCGTTCGAGCGTGAAAAGGATGCGCCGTGCGGTGGCGCGCGGCAGCTCAGCCGCCTTGGCGAGATCGCTCAGCGTCATCGGCTGGCGGCTGCCGCCGAATATTTCGAGCACGCGCAGGCCGCGGTCGAGGCTTTCGATGAAATCGGTCGCACTGCGGTTGTCAGCGTCCGCCGCGCGCTTAAGCTTGGGCATCGCTGCCTCCATAATCCGCTTGCCTCGCGCCCAGCCTACGTTAAAATCGCACAAAAGTTCAATAGGCGAACAAATCCAGCTAGCGGAGATCCTCGCCATGATGAGCCAGGAAGCGAACGACCTGATCACCCGCACCGGCCGCAAGGACCCGTGCGGCAAGCTGATGCGGATGTACTGGCAGCCGGCGGCGCTGGTCGACGAGTTGCAGGGACCGCGGCCGGTTCGCCCGGTCAAGCTGCTCGGCGAAAACCTCGTGCTGTTTCGCGACGAGCAGGGCCGCTACGGCCTGATCGACCGCCACTGTGCCCATCGCGGCGCCGACCTCGCGTTCGGACGGCTGGAGAATGGCGGGTTGCGCTGCGCCTTCCATGGCTGGCTGTTCGACGTCTCGGGCCAGTGCCTGGAGACGCCGGCGGAGCCGAAGGACTCAAAGCTGTGCCAGGGCATCAAGCAGCGCTCCTACCCCGTGGTCGAGAAGAGCGGCATCCTCTGGGCTTATCTCGGCGAAGGCGAACCGCCGGCGTTTCCGGAGATCGACTGTTTTGTGGCGCCCGACAGCCATACCTTTGCGTTCAAGGGGCATATCAACTGCAATTGGCTGCAGGCGCTGGAAGTCGGCATCGATCCGGCGCACGCCTCCTTCCTGCACCGCTTCTTCGAGGACGAAGACACTTCCACCGCCTACGGCAAGCAGTTCCGCGGCGCGTCCGCCGGCAGCGAGATGCCGATGACGAAGATCTTGCGCGAATACGACAACCCTATCATCAACGTCGAACATACCGAGTATGGCCTGCGCCTGATCGCGCTGCGCGAGCTCGACGAAGAGCGCACGCATGTGCGCGTTACCAATCAGCTTTTCCCGCATGGCTTCGTCATCCCGATGAGCACGGAGATGACGATCACGCAGTGGCACGTGCCGATCGATGACGAGAACTGCTACTGGTACGCGATCTTCACCTCTTACACGACGCCGGTCGACAAGAAGAAGATGCGCGACCAGCGCCTCGAGCTGTACGAGTTGCCGGATTACAAGTCGCGCAAGAACAAGAGCAACGATTACGGCTTCGATCCGCACGAACAGGCGACCGCGACCTATACCGGCATGGGGACCGACATCAACGTCCACGACCAGTGGGCAGTAGAGTCGATGGGCCCGATCCAGGACCGCACCAACGAGCATTTGGGACAATCGGACAAGGCGATCGTGCAGTATCGCCGCCTGCTGCGGCAGGAGATCGAGAAGGTGGTCGGCGGCGAAAAGCCGATGCTGTTCCTTGACGCGGCACACGCGCGCAGCATTCAGGGTCCTGCCACCATGGACGGTATTGGACCGACGTTAGGGTGGGAAATCTACTGGATGGAAATTGACGTCAAGCGCCGCCGCGGCGCGCCTTGGGCGGCGCCGGTGCCGACCGAGATTGCCGGCAAGGTGCCCCACCTTACGGCGGCCGAATGATGACTCTGTCCCCGTCATTGCGAGCGAAGCGAAGCAATCCATCGCGCCGCGAGTGGAGAGATGGATTGCTTCGTCGCTTCGCTCCTCGCAATGACGGTGGTGGGCTTCCGCGAGCTTTGGGGGAGTGACGCGTTGAGTTTCGTAGAACGTCACGAGCTGTGGTCGAACGAGCAGCAGGAGGCCGCGAGCCGCCTGCGCAAGATCGTCGAGGAGAAAAACCTCGAAGTCGTCCGCCTGTCATTCCCCGACCAGCACGGCATCCTGCGCGGCAAGACGTTGGTCGCCAGCGAGGCGATTGACTCGCTGGAAAGCGGCTGCTCCATCACCACGACCATGCTCGCCAAGGACACCTCGCACAAGACGGTGTTTCCCGTATTCACAGCCGGCGGCGGGTTCGGCATGAAGGAGATGGAAGGCGCCGCCGACGTCTTGATGGTCGCCGACGCCACCACGTTTCGCGTGCTGCCGTGGGCGCCGACCACCGGCTGGCTGCTGTGCGATCTCTACTTCAACGATGGCCGTCCGGTGCCGTTCGCCACGCGGCATCTCTACCGCAAGGTGATCGATCTGCTCGGACAGCGCGGCTACGATTTCGTTGCTGGCCTCGAAGTCGAATTCCATCTCTTCAAGCTCGACGACGCGCATATGGCGCCGGAGGATGCCGGACAGCCGGGTCGGCCGCCTTCGGTCAGCCTGCTGTCGCACGGCTACCAGTATCTCACCGAGCAGCGCTACGACCAGATGGAGCCGGCGCTGGAGATCATCCGCCGTGACGTGCTGGCGCTCGGCCTTCCCTTGCGATCGGTCGAAGTCGAGTTCGGGCCGAGCCAGTGCGAATTCACCTTCCAGCCGACCAAAGGCCTCGTGCCCGCCGACAACATGGTGCTGTTCCGCTCGGCGGTGAAGCAGATCGCGCGCCGCCATGGCTATCACGCCACCTTCATGTGCCGGCCGAAACTGCCGAACGTGTTCGCTTCGGGCTGGCACCTGCACCAATCGCTGGTGTCACGCGCCAGCGGCGAGAATGCGTTCATGGCCGGCGACAAGGGCGAGGTGCTGAGCCCGTTTGGACGCGCCTATCTCGCGGGGCTCCTGGAGCACGCCCGCGCATCCACCGTGTTCACGACGCCGACCATCAACGGCTACAAGCGCTACCGCTCCTATTCGCTGGCGCCGGATCGCGCGATCTGGGGCCGCGACAACCGCGGCGTCATGATCCGCGTGCTCGGCGGTCCGGGCGATGCGGCCACACGGCTGGAAAACCGCATCGGCGAGCCGGCGGCGAACCCGTATCTTTACATGGCCTCGCAGATTCTCTCAGGCCTCGATGGCGTCGACCGCAAGCTCGATCCGGGGCCGTCAGCGGATGCACCGTACGAGACCAAGGCGGCGTTGTTGCCGAAGAGTTTGCGCGAGGCGGTGTTCGCGCTGCAGGACGATCCGTTTTTCCGGCAGGCGCTGGGGGCGGAGTTCGTGGACTATTACGTCCACATCAAGAACGCGGAGATCGAGCGGTTTCAGGCCGAAGTGTCGGACTGGGAGCATCGCGAATATTTCGAGACGTTTTGAGATCAGGTCCAGCTCCAGCCGGCCGACAACAGGATCGCGGCGGTCAGCGTCACAGTGCTGAGAAGTGTGCTTGCGATCAGCATCGTGCCGATCTGGGCCGATGCCACGCCGTAACGAACCGCAAATAGCACGCCGAATGCACCTGACGGCACCGCCATCAGCATGACCGCGACACGCGCCTCTGCGCCATCGAGCAGCGGCAGGGCCAGGAGTGAGGTCAGCAGCGGCTGAAGCACATTCTTCACCACGACCGTCAAGCCGACGTTGGCGGAAAGTTTGACTGGCTGCGCCGACAGCACGAGGCCGGTGAGAAACAACGCGGTTCCTGATGCACCCTGCCCGACCAGGGTCAGCGTGCTGTCGAGCAGGAGCGGTATCGGCAATCCCGCGAGCGAGCACAACAGGCCAAGCACCGGTGCGATCACGATCGGCTTGAGCAGCGCCCTCTTCATTACCGCGGCCGCGCTCGCTCCCTTGCCGTCAGCGGATTCCAGTATCAAGAGCGAAAGCGGCGTCACGACGATGGCGGCCACCGCCACGGCCACGGCGACCGAGATCGAGGCCGATTGCGAAAACAGCGCCGCGACGATCGGCAGTCCCGCCGAACCGACATTCGGACCGGACGAGGTCAGCGCAATAAGGGCGCTTTCGCGCCGGTCACCGCCGAACCAGCGAGATTGCACGATATACGTGACGCCGTACGCAATCAGCATCGCCGCCAGTAACACCAAGGCAAGCTGCGCCTGATCGATCATGGCACTGCGGGAGGCCTGTGCCATCGCCGTGAACAGCGCGGCCGGCAGCGCGTAATCCATGACCAGTGCATTGATCGAGCCGGTGTTGTGGGTGTCGAACTCCTTCGTTTTGCCGGCCGAATAGCCGAGCGCCATAACAAGGAACACGGGCGCCAGCGACGCCAATATGGTCATGGTCTCCGTCATGGCTTGCCTCCGTTTGAGGTATGGGCGTTCGAAAGAACGTGTCTCCGATTCTTGATCCTCGACCGGGGCCTCAACTGACGGCCCCGGCCTTCCGAGAATCTCCACTATCGTCAAGCGGCGAGATTGGTTGCTTTCGTGCTCTCGCCAACCGGCATGCCCGGGTAGAAGCTCGCGAGCCAGTGTACGATTGCGTGACGCGCGACCGCCGAGTTTCCGAGCTGGCAATGCTGCTCCGCTCCTTCGCGCGCGGTGAATATCCGCGTCGTCACGGACCGGGCGCACACGAGTTCGCGCATGGTCCGATGGACCCAGCCGACATCAAACAGATGATCCTGCTCGCCTTCAGTAAGCAGGATGTCCTGCTTGACGTTGTGCAAGATTCCATCGAGCGAGTGCTTCGCGATCTCGTTGAGGAAATCGTATGGCGTCTTGGTTCCGGTGATGTGCATTCCCTGGACAACACACCATTCGAATACAGAGCTCGGCTGGCGCTCCTCGGCCACAACGGCCTCGGTCCCCTTGCGGTCTCCGGCCTTGAACAGCGAGATCAGCTGCTGAGCCTTGCCCGGTCGCATTTGCTTGAGCGTCATATCGAGACCCGAATACGACGTGGGCATCGAGATGATATGCTTGATCCTGGGCTCGAACGCGGCCGCGCGGATCGACATATAGCCACCGCAAGAGGCACCCAGCCAATCGACCGCGTCGAGCCCGAAATAGTCGATCGCCGCCTTGGCCGGCTTCTCCCACGCATGATCCAGATAGATTCCCTGCCGCAGGGCACCGCCCTGGCCGGGCCCGTCGAAGGCGATGACGGTAATTCCAAGCTCGGTCAGCGGGAGAAGAAAGTTGTAGAACTCCTCAACGAACGAATCGTATCCGCCGGTGAAGATCAGCGTGCTGCGTTCCTTGCCTCTTGCCTGCAGCCTGAAGCCCGGCAGATGTCCGCCGGGATATGGAATGGCGATGCGCTCGTAACCGGCGACACCTTTCATTCCGAGCGCCCAGTTTCGTGCAAAGTCGTCGTAGAGCGCATTGCGCACGTCGCCGGCCGGCAAATAGAACTCGGCACCGTGATAGTAAGAGGCAGCGTCCAGATATCGCTTCTCGGCTTCCGCTTTCTTGGCGACCTCAAGCCAGACCGTGTGCCAGGATTCGTAATCCTTGATGCGCGGCGCGATGGCGCTGAGCTCCTTGAGGCGCGCTGGTGACATCCCGTCTAGCAGTGGCCGGTTGAACGTGTAGTTCATTCCCGGGTCGGGCAACATATGGATAAAGGGCATGGTGTTCGCTCCGTTGATTGGGATTTAGTCGCGGCCGAACATTTGACCCAAGCCGGTGTTGATGCCATATCAATCTCGGCACCGCCTTGTTGCCTGAAATGCAACGTCCGCGGAGAGATTGATCCGATGGATTTCACGGCCCTTCGCTATTTCAGCGCCACCGCCCACGCCCAATCGATCCGCGCCGCGTCAGATCGGCTGCATGTCTCGCCGTCGGCAATCAGCCGCCAGATCGCCAAGCTCGAACACGAATTGCGTGCGCCGATTTTCGACCGGCGCGCGCAAGGCATGAAGCTGACGGCCGCGGGCGAAATCCTGCTCTCGAAAATCGACGGCGTGATGCGCGAATTCTCGCGCGTCAAATCCCACATCGCGGCACTGCAGGACCTTCAGGCAGGCAATGTCGACGTCTATTGCTTCCAGACCGCGATCGAGAGTTTCGTCGCGCCGGTGCTCAACCGCTTCAACACGCAATATCCCGACGTGACTTTCAACATCAGGATGAGCAGCACCGATGAAGCAATGGAGGCGCTGATCGCGGGCACGGCGGAAATTGGCCTCGTTCTCAACGCCCCCGCGCGCGACGCCATCACGCGGCTGGAAGTCTTCCGTGACAAAATGGTCGCAGCATTTTCACCCGCGCATCCGCTTGCCGGGCGCAAGCTCATATCGCTGACAGAGCTCAAGGAGTTTCCGTTCGCCCTGACCGAACCATCATTCGGCCTCCGCCAGCAGATGGAAAAGGTGTTCGCCCGGCACGGTTTCGTGCCGAAGGCGTTCTGCGTCACCAACTCTCTGGCGCTGGTCAAGGAGGTGGCGGCTATCGGCCGGCAATGCACCCTGCTACCGCGTTTCGCGGTAGAGCGGGAGCTGGCCAGCGGATCGCTCAAGACCGTGCCGGTGCGCGAGTTTGCATCGGAATCGCTGGTGTTCTGCATCTGCTCACGCAGCGACCGGTCGCTGTCGCCGGCGGCCAAGGTCTTCCTCGACACGGTGGTCGATTATTGCCGCCGATATCGCCGTTGAGATATCCTCGAACGGTCCGGCACCGGACTTGACCAATCACTGGGGAAATGCGCTGCCGGCAAGCCGTCCTTGTCCGGCTGCCAGAGGGCGAGAGCGCCATGCTCCGACGCCGCAAGTTCCTGCAGCTCGGCGCGGCCGCGATCGCGGCTTCCGCAAGCCCCGCGCTCGCGGCAGCCGCCTATCCGGCCCGGCCCGTATATCTGATCGTCGGTTTCTCGGCCGGCGGCAATACCGACATCGTGGCGCGCATCCTCGCGCAATGGCTCGGGCAACAATTCGGCCAGCCCTTCGTCGTCGAGAACCGCACGGGGGCGGCGACCAACCTCGCCACCGAACAGGTGATACGCGCGCGCCCCGACGGACACACTCTGCTCGTCGCCTCGGCCGCGAACGCCATCAACGCAACGCTGTTCCGCAATCTCAAATTCAACTTCATCCGCGACACCGAACCCGTCGCAGCGATCGCCGGCGCGCCCCTGGTAATGTGTGTCAACCCCTCATTCCCTCCGACATCCGTCCCGTCGTTCATTGAACACGCCAAATCGAATCCGAACGGACTGAACTTCGGTTCGAGCGGCCTGGGGAGCCCTCCGCATGTCGCGACCGAGTTGTTCAAGAGGATGGCTGGCGTCATCATGCAGCACGTTCCCTATCGAGGCGATGCGGAAGCGATCAGCGATCTGGTCGGCGGACGCGTGCAGGTCTACTTTGCCACCCTCCCCGGCTCGATCGGATTCATTCGCGCCCGCGCGCTGCGCGCGCTCGCGGTGACGGCAACAGAGCGCTCCTCGGCCCTGCCCGAAGTCGCAGCCATGGCCGAGTTCCTGCCCGGCTACGACGCCACCATTTGGAACGGCATCAACGCGCCGAAGGGCACGCCGGAGCCGATCGTCGCGGCACTCAACCGCTGCATCAACGAAGGGCTTGCCGACCCAAAACTGCACGCCCGCCTCGCAGAGCTCGGGGCGAAAGCACGGCCAGGCACGCCCGACGACTATGCCAGAATGGTCGCTGACGAAACCGACAAATGGGGCGCGATCGTCCGATCAACCGGCTCATTCATTGATTGACCGCAATCGGCTTTAAATCCCCAAATACCGGTGCTGCAGGTCCGGCTCCGCAATCAACTGCTCGCTCGTCCCCGTCCACACCGTCCGCCCGCGCTCGATGATGTAGTGGCGATCGGCGATGCGGGAGAGGTTGGCGACGTTCTTGTCGATCACCAGCACGGATTGGCCGCGGCCCTTCAGCATCGACAGGCAGTTCCAGATTTCCTCGCGGATCAGCGGTGCGAGGCCTTCGGTGGCTTCGTCGAGGATCAGAAGCTTCGGGTTGGTCATCAGCGCGCGGCCGATCGCCAGCATCTGCTGCTCGCCGCCCGACAGGGTCACGCCCATGTTGTTGCCGCGCTCGGCAAGCCGCGGAAACAGCGCGTGGATCTTGTCGATGGTCCAGGGATCGGAATTGCCTGAGCGGTTGCCCGAAGCCGCCACCAGATTCTCGTAGACCGTCAGGTTCGGAAAAATCTGGCGGCCTTCCGGCACCAGGCCGATGCCGAGTTTTGCGATTCTGTAGGATGGCAGGCTGCGCACTTGCTCACCCGCGAAGCGGATCGTGCCCGCGCGAGCCGGCGTCATGCCCATGATGGAGCGGATGGTCGTGGTCTTGCCCATGCCGTTGCGGCCCATCAGGGCGACCATCTCGCCCGACTTTACCTTCAGCGACAGGCCGAACAGCACCTGGCTGAGGCCGTAGCAGGTCTCGATGCCTTCGACTTCGAGCAGGGTTTCGGCGGCTTTTGATTCAGCCATGGCGTGTCACCGCATGCTGGTCGCCGAGATAGGCGCGCTTGACTTCCTCGTTGTTGCGGATGGCGTCTGGATCGCCCGAGGCGATCACGCGGCCATAGACCAGCACGGTGATGCGGTCGGCCAGCGCGAACACCGCTTCCATGTCGTGCTCGACCAGCACGATAGTGACTTCCTTCCGCAATTCCTTGAGCAGCGCCACCATGCGCGCGGATTCGGTGACGCCGAGGCCGGCCATCGGCTCGTCGAGCAGCAGCAATTGCGGCTTGGTCGCGAGCGCCACCGCCAACTCGAGCTCGCGCTGTTCGCCGTGGCTCAATTCCGACACCAGCACGTCGGCGCGCCGGGCGAGCCCTACCCGCACGAGCGCCGCCTGCGCCGCGTCGCGCAGATGCCTCTCCTTGCGCGCCGAGCCCCAGAAGCGGAACGAGTGGCCGTCATGCGCTTGCGCCGCCAGCGCGACATTGTCGGCTGCGGTAAAATCCGGCAGCAGACAGGTGATCTGGAACGAGCGCGCCAGGCCAAGCCGGCTGCGCTGATAGGACGGCAGCCGCGTGATCTCGCGGCCGGCGAAGTGAATGGTGCCGGAATTCGGCATCAACTGTCCGGTCAACTGGCTGATCAGCGTGGTCTTGCCGGCGCCGTTGGGACCGATGATGGCATGCAGTTCGCCCGGCACGACATCGAGCGACAGATTGTCGGTGGCTTTGATGCCACCAAAACTTCGGACCAGGCTTTCTACACGGAGCAGAGGATCAGCCACGGCTCAACCTCCCGAGCAGGCCCATGATGCCACCGCGCGCGAACAGCACGATCAGCAGCAATAGCGGGCCCATAATCAGCGCCCAATATTCAGTGAATTGCGACAGGACTTCTTCCAGCAGGAGGAACACGATGGTGCCCAGGACGGGACCGAACAGCGAGCCCATGCCGCCGAAGACCACCATCACCATGAGTTCGCCGGAGCGGGTCCAGTACATCCCGGCCGGGCTGATGAAATCGGTGTTGTTGGCGAGCAGCGCCCCGGCGAGGCCGCAGATCGTGCCAGAGATGACGAAGCAGACGAGACGATATCGGTTGGCGTGAAAGCCGATCGCCTGCATGCGCTGCTCGTTGGAACGGACGCCCTGCACCACCATGCCAAACCGGGAATTGATGATACGCCAGATCAGATAGACGCCGCCGAACAGGCAGGCTAGGCAGAGGTAGTAGAACTGCACACGGTTCGACAGGTCGATCAGGCCGCCGAAAGTGCTGCGCTTGTAGATGGTGAGGCCGTCATCTCCGCCATAGCGAGAAAGACCCGAGGCGATGTAATAGGCCATCTGCGCGAAGGCGAGCGTGATCATGATGAAATACACGCCGCGCGTGCGGAGGCTGAGCGCACCGATCACGAGCGCATAAAGCGCCGACAGCGCCAGCGCGACCGGCCACTGGATGAAGCCGGAGCCGATGCCTTCGTGGGCGAGGATGCCCACCGCGTAACCGCCAATGCCGAGATAGGCGGCGTGGCCAAAGCTCATCATGCCGCCATAGCCCATGATGAGATTGAGGCTCGCAGCCGCCAGCGCGAAGATGACGATGCGGGTGAACAGCGTCAGGATGAAGATGTTGCCGGTCAGCGCCGAATAGACCGGTAGCAGCGTGAGGCCGAGCGCGACGAGCGCCACGATGACGTTGCGGGCGTTGATGTGAGATTTCATCGCTTGGCAGCCGGAAACAGCCCCTCCGGCCGCACGACGAGGACGATGGCCATCAGGAGATAGATCAGCATCGACGACAGCGCCGGCGCGGCGGTGGAAGCGGCGGCGGAACTCAGCACGGTGCGCAGGAGATCGGGCAGGAAGGCGCGGCCGAGCGTATCGATCATGCCGACGAAGATCGCGGCCATGAACGCGCCGCGGATCGAGCCGATGCCGCCGATCACGATGATAACGAAAGCAAGGATCAGGATGTTCTCGCCCATGCCGATCTGCACGGTCAGGATCGGCGCCTGCATCAGCCCGGCAAGGCCGGCGAGCGCCGCGCCAAGTCCGAACACCAGCGTGAACAACAGTTTGATGTTGATGCCAAGCGCGCCGATCATTTCACGGTTGGAGGCGCCGGCGCGGATCAGCATGCCGATCCTGGTCCGCATCACCACGATATAAAGCAATGCCGCAACCGCCAGCGCGACCACGATGATCGACAGCCGGTAGGCTGGATAGAACACGCCGGGGACGATCTGCACCGGGACGGTCAACCATGCCGGCAGCGGCAGCGACAGGCCGGCAGGGCCCCAGATCAGCCGCACCGCGTCGTTGAAGAACAGGATCAGCCCGAAGGTTGCCAGCACCTGATCGAGATGGTCGCGGCCGTAGAGATGTCTCAGTGCGATGAATTCGAGCGCGATGCCCAGTAGCAGCGTGGCGCCGAGCGCCAGCAATATGCCGAGCACAAAACTATTCGTCCACGCCACGAAGGTCGCCGCGAAATAGGCGCCCATCATGTAGAGCGAGCCGTGCGCCAGATTGACGAAGTCCATGATGCCGAACACCAGCGTCAAGCCGGCCGCCAGCAGGAACAGCAACAGGCCGAACTGCAGGCCATTCAGCGATTGTTCAACGAGGACGAGCATGAACCTAAAACTCTAGACCTAGAGCGTGATGACGCGTCATCCCGCTCTATTTTTCTATTTTGGGCATGATCTTTTCGGAAAACCGGATCCCACTTTTCCGGATCATGCCCTAACAAAACAGCGGCAGCACATCTGCGCCGCCGCCATTTTTCTTGTTGGGCGGATGATCTGTCGTTAGTCGCCCCCGGGTCAAGCCCGAGGGCGCGCTCCGGCGATCATGCACTGGCCATGCCAACAATCACTTCTTCATCGGACATTTGTCGTGGAAGCGATCCTGGTCGTCCTTGACGATGGTCGCCACCGTCTTCAGCGAGAGCTGGCCGTCGGCGTCCTTGACCACGTCCTGCAGGTAGAAATTCTGGATCGGAATGTGGTTGTTGCCGTATTTGAACGGGCCGCGCACGGATTTGAAGTTGGCCTTCTCCATCTCGGCCTTCATCTCGTCCTTCTTCGAGGTATCGCCCTTCACCGCGACCACGGCACTGTTGATCAGATTCGCGGCGTCATAGGACTGCGCGCCGTAGAAGGTCGGGCGCAGGCCAGTGTACTTCTTGCGGTAGTCCTCGACGAACTTTTTGTTCTCGGGGAACGGCAAATCGTTGACCCATTGCTGCGCGCCGGGCACGCCGATCGCGTTCTCCTTCTGCAAGGGCAGCGTCAATTCGTCGATGGTGAAGGCGGTGTAGAGCGGGATCTGCCCCTTGAGCCCGGCCTGGGCATATTGATTGAGGAATTGGACGCCGGCAGCGCCAGGATAGAACACGAAGACCGCCTCGGCCTTGGAGTTCCTGGCCTTGGTGAGCTCGGCGGAGAAGTCGAGCTGGCTTGGCCACACCGTATATTCTTCGCCCACGACCTGACCCTTGAACGTGCTCTTCACGCCGGCCAGCATGTCCTTGCCGGCGGCGTAATTCGGGCCAATCAGGAACACCGACTTGACACCCTTCTGGTTCATGTAGGTACCGACCGCCTGCGGGGTCTGGTCGTTCTGCCAGGAGGTCGAGAAGACGTAAGGCGAGCAGAGATCGCCGGCGATCTGCGAGGGGCCGGCATTGGACGTGATCAGGAAGGTCTTGGAATCGACCGCGGTCTTCAGCGAGGCCAACAGCACGTTCGACCAGATATAGCCGGCGATGAAATCGACCTTGTCGGACTGGATCAACTTCTCGGTCTTCTGCTTGCCGACGTCAGGCTTCTGGCCGTCGTCCTCGTAGATCACCTCGACCGGCTTGCCGCCCATCTTGCGGCCAAGATGGTCGAGCGCCAGCTCGAACGAGTTGCGCATGTCGTTGCCGATCACAGCGGTCGGGCCGCTGAAGGTCGAAACAAAGCCGATTTTGATGGTGTCGCCAGCGAGCGCGGGCTGCGCCAGCGCCAGAATTGCTGCGCCCGCCAGCCAGAATGCCTTTTTCATAATCACTCCCCTCCTGTTTATCACTCAAAACCCGGTCAACCAGGCGACCGGCAACGCTTGCTCCGCGCGCCTCTTATCTGTGAGGTATTTTGTGCGCGAAATCGCCGGTCAGCGGCAAGCATGAACCCAAGGCTCCGGTTAGAACCTTCGGCGCATGCTTAAGCCACCTGCACCATAATTCGTGGATGGCGGGGATGGCAAGAAATATAATGCCGGTTGCCCCGGACAGACCAAGGGACCGACTGGGGGCTACCTGACATTTTCAATCTCCCCTCGCCTCCATCCATGAAAGGCTCGAGATCAATATCGAGGACGCCCGGCAGCGCCGTCTCACAAATCATTTTAGGCTTAAAACAATTTTTCGCAAGGGTGGAATCGCGTATTCCCACCTTCACCTTCCAGAAGCGGTCGTTCAGATCAGATATTCAGCGCCATCGATGACGTAAGGCGCGTGGCGGAAGTCCCGGATGGTCGCGACCTTGCCGGCCGA
The DNA here is from genome assembly GCF_036924575.1 of Bradyrhizobium sp. AZCC 1577. Classification (NCBI taxonomy): domain Bacteria; kingdom Pseudomonadati; phylum Pseudomonadota; class Alphaproteobacteria; order Hyphomicrobiales; family Nitrobacteraceae; genus Bradyrhizobium; species Bradyrhizobium sp. AZCC 1577. The sequence continues at coordinate 1,193,719 of NZ_JAZHRQ010000001.1, read as the reverse complement.
CCAACCGAGCAGCATGAAATATTTCGGCTTGGCATCGCCTTCGTTGGAATCGAACACCAGGATCGCGGGACGCCCCTCCACCAGGCCCGGCACCAGGTGCCAGTCGCTGACTTTGTCGTAGTTGCCGAAATAGCGGGACACTTCGGCCTTGCCACGCAAGTGGGTTCTGCTGACGAGATCGAGCCTGACATCGTCTGTAATCATGGCGCGGATCGCGTCAAAGTCGCGGGCGTTGAAATGGGCGACATAGGCGCCGAGCCGCTCACGATCGGCGTCGGATAGTCTTTGTTGCGGCGCGTCGTCCGGCTCGTCGGCGATTTCCCGCAACTGCGCGCGGCCGCGATGCAGCGCGGCCTTGGCCGCGGGCAGGCTGCAATCCATCACCTCGCAGATTTCCTTCAGCGAGCAGCCGAGCACGTCCATCAGGATCACGCTCGCACGCTGTGGTACCGGCAATCGCATGAAGGTGCGCAAGGAGGTCGCGGCGATCTGGCGGCTCGCCACGGCATCGAGCTGGTCAACGATCATGTCCACCTCCGCTGGTCCCCGGAGCGCCTCCTAGCGCTTGCGCCGGCGCAGGAAATCCAGCGCTGTGTTGTGCGCAATGCGAAACAGCCAGCCTTCGGGATTGCCGAGCGTGCCGGCGGAGGCATGCGCCTCCACCGCCTTGATCATGGCATCCTGCAGCACGTCCTCGCCGTCGATGACGGAGCCCACCATGCGCGCGCAATAGCGATGCAGCCTTGGGCGCGTCGCCACCAGCAGGCGCTCGATGTCGAAGGCGGCGGATGTCTCGGGAACCACTGTCATTCAGACTCCGGCAAGTGCGTTCTCGGTCTCGCGCAACATGCGATAATTGCCGACGACGGTCACGCCTTTCGGCAGCGGCGGTTCGGCGCAACGCTCGCGAATGCCGTTCTGGAACGCCTGAAACGCCGCCAGTTTCGGCAACGCGCTGGAGCCGTCGTCGGCTGCGGTCTCGACGAAATGGATGAACGTATCATCCTCCAGCCGCAGCGACAGATAGCGAAAGCCCTCCGGCTGGGCCGCCTGCAATTCGGCAAACACCGCCGCCACCAATTCGGCGTTCCTGTCGCTCATTTCCGGCTTGGTTTTGTACCTGATCACGGTTTGTCTCATGGCTTTCTCCTCATTTTGCGGCCATCTCGACCCCAAGGACGTTTGGGATTGGGCAAAGGATGCTGTGGCAGGAAATTTATTTTGCCGTCGTCCCTGCGAACGCAGGGACGACAGCGTGATACGCTTTCGCTATCGACCGATTGACAAAGGCGTATTGGAGCGGAGCCGCAAATGGCTACATAGTCCAAGGCGTTGAGACATCTGAAACCGGGGTCGCATTCCCATGACGACAGTGCCGAAAGAACCCCATCACGTCGTGATCGTCGGCGCCGGTTTCGGCGGTTTGGAGACCGCCTTTGGCCTCGCCGGGGCGCCGGTCCGGATCACGCTGATCGACCGCCGGAACCATCATCTGTTCCAGCCGCTGCTCTACCAGGTCGCGACCGCTTCGCTGGCGACGTCGGAAATCGCCTGGCCGATCCGCTATCTCTTGCGCGACCGCCCCGAAGTGACGACGCTGTTTGCCAATGTGAATGGCGTCGATGCCGAGGGAAAGCGCGTGCTGCTCGAAGATGGCGAAACGATTTCCTATGACACGCTGATCCTCGCCACCGGCGCCCGCCACGCCTATTTCGGCCACGATGAATGGGAGCCGTTCGCACCAGGCCTGAAGACGCTGGAGGATGCCACGACGCTGCGGCGGCGCATCCTCGTCGCCTTCGAGCGCGCCGAGCGCGAGAAGGATCCGGCGCGGCGCGCGGCGCTGCTCACCTTCGTCATCGTCGGCGCCGGCCCGACCGGCGTCGAAATGGCCGGAACGATCGCCGACCTCGCCAAGGACACGCTGCCGCCGGACTTTCGCAACATCGATACCCACAAGACCCGCGTTATCCTGATCGAGGCCGGCCCGCGCGTGCTCGCGGGCTTTCCCGAAGACCTCTCTTCCTATGCGCAGCGCGCGCTGGAGGAGCTTGGCGTCGAGGTGGTGCTGGGGCAGCCGGTCACGGAATGTGCGATCGACGGCGTTGTCTATGGCGGCAACCGGCTGGAGGCCAGGACCATCGTCTGGGCGGCCGGCGTGCGCGCCTCGCGCGCTGCGGAATGGATGAAGGCACCCGCCGACCGCGCCTACCGCCTGAAGGTCGAGCCTGATCTGACCGTGCCCGGCCATCCCGATGTGTTTGCCATCGGCGATACCGTGACGATCGCCGGCCCCGACGGCAGTCCCGTGCCCGGCATCGCGCCGGCGGCCAAGCAGCAGGGGCGCTATGTGGCGGCGCTGATCAAGGCGCGCCTCTCCGGCGGCACGCTGCCGCCGTTCCGCTACAAACATGCCGGCAGTCTCGCGCAGATCGGCAAGAAGAAGGCCGTGATCGACTTCGGCCGCATCAAGCTGCGCGGCAATCTCGCCTGGTGGATATGGGGCATCGCCCACATCTACTTCCTGATCGGCCTGCGCAACCGCCTCAGCGTCGCCTTGAGTTGGCTGTGGATTCACGCCCGCGACCAGCGCGCCGCGCGGCTGATCACGCAGGGCTCGAGCAAGGTCACGGGATAGGTTTCGTCGCTCGCGTTGAGCGGAGAAGACCTCTCACGGCGCGCAGGCAAAACTGGTCGCGCTACTCGTCGGCCCCGATTTGTAGTGCGGCCATGCCGGCCATTGGCACAATGGCAGCGCGCGCGTCGTCTCAAACGCCGGCGCCTCGACCTTCTGCTCGATCACCTCGAGATCACCCGGCGCCTTGCCGTTCTCGACCCAATCAACGAGCACCGCCAGCATGTCGACATTGGCGGGCGCGCCGGAGCCGACATGGTCGACACCGGGCGCCGTGTAGAGGCGGGCGAACTCTGCGGTCTTCTCCTTGCCCAAGGTGCGCTGCACGTTTTCGAAATAGCGGATTCCTGCGTAAGGGCTCTGGGCGTAGTCGGCCATGTTTTCGAGAACCACGAGCTTGCCGCCGCGCGCGGCAAAGCGGCTGAGGTCCGGATTGGTCGAATCCATCAACCGCGATACCTGCAGCAGCCGCTCCTTGTGATCCTCGGGCCTGTAGGTCGTGACGTCGAGCTTCGGGTCGCGCGCGAAGACATATTGGATGCCGCCCGCGCCGTAGATCCAGGCGATGCCGTTGGCAGGGGCCGGCGGCTGCGCCGGCGCCGCCTTGCCGAGCCACCAGGCGATCCAACCGCCGGTCGGACCGAAGGCGGGAATGTTTTCGCCGGAAACGCCCCAGCCGGGATAATCGTCGAGGCCGTTCTCCAGCGGGAACGAGAACTTGTACGTCGAATGCAGCGTCCTGATCGCCGCGATCTGCGCCTCGCTCAGGCACTGATCGCCGCTTTGGCCTGCCACGCAACGCAGTGTGTCCGGCTGGAATTTCGCCTTGCAGCCGACGGGGTCCAGCACCAGCGAATCCTCGGCGCCGTCCGCCTTGTCGCAGGCAGCAAGCACCGCCTTGGCCACGAGCTCGACCTGCGCGGGACGAATCCAGCCCTCGCCCATGGTGGCCAGCCCCGACCGCGTCCCGGCATGCTGCAATCCGACCCAGTTGATGACGGGCACGCGGGCAAAGATGCCGTCGAAGTCATCGGGATAGCGCTGCGCCATCGTCAGCCCCTCGCGGCCGCCTTCCGACGATCCCATGAAATACAATTTGGCCGGCGGGTTGCCGTAGGCGCGCAGCATCAGGGCAACCGCGGCGTCGCGCACGCGCTTGTAGGAACGATGGGCGAAATTCTCAAAGGCCTCGTCGTTGAGCGCAAACACTTGCGGCGGCTCGCCCGGCTTGGTCTCGTGGCCGGAATCGGTGCCATAGGTGACGAACCCGCGCGCCAGCGGCGACGGCGCGCCGAATGGATACGCCGGCGGCAAGGCAAGCCCGGTAATCAGCACGCCGTTGAAACCGCCGCCACCATATTGCAGCGAGCGGCCGTTCCACTCGACCGGAAGATTCACCTGAAATTTGATCGGCGGCGCCTTGGGATCGGCCGGCGCGATCTGGCCGAGGACCTTGCAGAATTCCGGATCGGCTGGCGTGATGCGCGCCGCCGGCGTCGGTGCTCTTTCGGCGACGGCGAGCGGCGACGGCGCGACCATGGTCGCAGAATCAATCCGCACGGCATTGTCGACCGGCCGGATAAGGTCGCCGCAGGTCGCGGCGGGATCGCCGACCATCTTTGCGGCCGTGGCGTCGACGGCAAAGAACGAGGTCGCAGCCGCCAGCAAAGCCAATTGGATGCGAATTTGGAATCTGAGGCGTTGCATCGTTTCTCCCTTCGCTGTCGCAGCCGTGTTCTTGACCGGCCATCAGGCTTACAATGGTTCAGACCACGCGGGCGTCAATCGAAATAAGACGAGGCAAGATTAGCGTCGACGTTTGACATCCGTTGTGCGGCGGCACCCCAACCATAGCCGATGCTCCGCATCGGCGTTCTTCTAAGGAACGGCGGCCACAGGCCGCCTATGCCTCCCCGCAATTACCCGTAAGCGGGAGAGGAAGGGCAGCGGAGCATTACTTCACCAGCGAGCAGCCGCCGTCGGCGAGCGGGCGGAAGGCCTGGTCGGCCGGAATGGTCGAAACCAGTTTGTAGTAGTCGTAGGGATATTTCGACTCTTCCGGGTTCTTCACCTCGAACAGGTACATCGGGTGGATGACGCGGCCGTCCTGGCGGATGGTGACGTCGCCGAACAGTTTGTCCTTGCCCTTGAACTTCTTCATCTCAGGCACCGCATCCTTGGCATGGTCGCTGCCGGTCGCCGCCACCGCGTTGAGATAGGCGAGCGTGGAAGCATAGACGCCGGCCTGATTGCCGCTCGGCATCTTGCCGTTCACGCCCGGCCGCGCTGCGAAGCGCTTTGCAAACGCGCGGGTGTTTTCATCCATGTCCCAGTAAAACGCCTCGAACAGTTGCAGGCCCTGGCCTACCTTCAGCCCCATGCCATGGACGTCGTTGATGAACAGCAGGAACGCCACCATCGTCTGTCCGCTTTGCTGAAGGCCGAACTCGGCCGCCTGCTTCACCGCGTTGACGGTGTCGCCGCCGGCATTGGCGAGACCGATGACCTTGGCCTTGGAATTCTGCGCCTGCAGCAGAAGCGAGGCAAAGTCCGGCGTGTTGAGCGGATGCTTGGCCGAGCCCAGCACCTTGCCGCCGTGCTTTTCGATGTAGTTGGTGGCCTCGGCCTCGATGCCCTGGCCGAGCGCAAAATTCACCGTGATGAAGTACCATTCCTTGCCGCCGCGCGCCATCATCGCCGCCGCGGTCGAGTTGCCGGTCGCCCAGGCGTCATTGACCCACTGGATCGTGTTCGGCGAGCAGGCCTTGCCGGTCAGGTCGGAGCTCGCCGTCGACGACGCAAGAAACGTCATGCGGCTATCGCGCAGCAGCGAGTTGATGGTGAGCCCAACGGCGGAATTCGGCACGTCGACCACGGCATCGACGCCATCGACGTCGAGCCATTTGCGCACGATCGCCGAACCGACGTCGGCCTTGTTCTGGTGATCGGCATAGACGATCTCGACCTTGATACCCTTGCCACCGCCGTTGAAATCTTCCGCCGCCATGCGCGCGGCTTCCACCGAGCCCATGCCGTTGGTGTCCTGGAAGATACCGGAAATGTCGTTCAGCACGCCGACGCGCACGACATTGTCGGAAATTTCCGCGCGCGCCGCGCCCGACGCCACGCAAGACAAGGCAAGCGCGAGACCTAACCTTAAACCCCTCATCGTTCTCTCCCTTTCGAATTTGATCTTGAGCGTTCCCGGACTTCGCCGGGTTTGACTTCAGTTCAGGTGATTAGGCCGTCACAATTGCCGGTCCGGCAGATTGAGAACCAGACCATCGAGGTCGGCAGCCAACTTGATCTGGCAGGACAGCCGGCTGTTGGCCCGCCGTTGGGCCGCGGCGCCGTCCAGCAACGCGTCCTCGTCGTCGCCCATGGCCGGCAGGCGGGCGAGCCAGCCCTCGTCGACATAGACATGGCAGGTGGCGCACATCGCGTTGCCGCCGCATTCGGCCAGAATTCCACCGACATCGTGGCGCGTCGCCGCCTGCATCGCGCTTTCGCCATCGCGGGCGTCGATGCGCTGCGCCCGGCCGTCAGAGTGAACAAACGTGATGCTCGGCATCGGCGGTCCGTCAGGCCGGAGAAATGGTGATGGGGAGACTTTCGAGGCCGCGCAGCGTGTTGTTGTAGCGGCGCTTCACCGGGCCTGATATCTCGATACTTGCAACCTTGCGCGCGATCGCCGCCAGCATCACCTCGCCTTCGAGGCGTGCGAGGAGCTGGCCGACGCACATATGAATGCCCGAACCGAACCCGACATGGCCGGAGGTGCGGCGGGTGACGTCGTAGCGATCAGGATTTTCCCAGCGTCGCGGATCGCGGTTGGCGGCGCCAAGGAACATCAGAACCTTTTCGCCTTCGCCGATGCGATGGCCGGCGAGTTCGACCTCCCGCGTCGTGGTGCGGAAAAAGGTCTGCACCGGGCTTTCGAAACGGATCGCTTCCTCGAATGCGTTGCGCGCCAGCGTCGGATCGCTGCGCAGCCGCGCAAGCTGATCGGGGAAGCGCGCCAGGCAGTACATCGCGGCGCCGACACCGTTGACGGTGGTGTCGAGGCCTGCCGAAAGCAGCGAGCGCACCAACAGTGGCGCCTCTTCCGCCGTGATGTCGCCGGCGTCGGCGCGCGCATGGATGCAAGCCCCGAAGCCGCCGGGCGCAAGATTTTCGCGCTGGCACTGCGCGGCGACATAGGCCTGATGGGGCGCGGAGCGCTCGATCGCCTCCTGGCGCAACTGGTTCGGCGGCCCGAACGCGTTGAAGACCAGGCTCGCATAGGGCAGCAGATTCTCCCGCCCTTCCTGCTTAAGGCCCATCGCATCAGGAAATACCGAGAGCGGATAGGCCTCCGCGAGATCGGCAACCGCATCGAAACTTCCGCGCGCCAACAATTCGTCGACCTTGGCTGCGGCCATCGCCGTGAAATGTTCGCGGACCTGCTTCATGGCGGTCGGCGACAGCACCTGGGCGAGCACCGCGCGTGTCCTGGTATGCGCCGGCGGGTCTGCTTCAAGGATGATGCTTTGCGGTCGCCACGGCTTTTCCTTGGCAAAATCGCTCAAGCCGACGCCGCGGCTCGAGCAGAAGGTCAGGGGGTCGTTGAGGACGGCGTGCACCTCGGCATAGCGGGCGACGCCATAGACGCCCCACTTCTCGAGCCAGACCACCGGCCCGGCCTCGCGGAGAACGTCGTGGATCCGGTGCGGATCCTCGAAAAACTCGGTCGAGAACGGGTCCACGTCCAGACAGGGTACGCCGGCCGGCGCACTCCGCTCCGGGGTTGCAGAATCTATCCGGGATGTCGCGCTCATGTGGGCCTCCTGCATAATGTCCTTGCAGAGCGGTGTGCGCTGTCTCTATGTCTGGAACGCTGGAGCAGCGTCGGAAAAGCATGAGCAGGAACAGACAGGCGCGCGCCCCCCGTGTGGGCGCGGCAGGCAGGAGCGGACGGGCCGAGCAGGTGCTCGACCTCGACCGTTACGTTCCGGCCCTGATCACCTTCATCGCCAACAAATTGTCGCGTAGCGCGACCGTGGTCTATCAGAAGCGCTTTGGGGTCAACGTCACGGAATGGCGGATATTGTCGCTGCTCGCGATCGAGCCGGAAATTTCGGCGGCGCGGATCTGCCACGTGATCGGTTTCGACAAGGGACCCGTGAGCCGGACGCTGGCCGGCATGGAAGAACGCGGGCTGGTCAGCATCAGGGCCGACCGCAAGGACGGCCGCACCCATTCGATCTCGCTGACCCCGAAGGGCTATGCCACCCATGATCAGGTCATCGCGGTCGCGCTTGAACGCGAGCGCCGCCTGCTCTCCTGCTTGAGCAAGCCGGAGCGGGAGACCCTGATCGCGCTGCTGCTGCGAGTGCACGGCAATCTCGACGCCGTGAAGGGCGCGGGCGAAGTCGATACGCGGAGCTGAGCTGCGCCTATTAGCTGCGCCGCGGTGACCACACTGCGCGCGCGACATCGCATTGCGTCGTGACGATCCGACACACCCAAACATCCGTTTCTCCCTGTGCGGCCCGGCACTCTCCGTGCTCTGCGATCGGCCGCCTTGTGGAAATACGCTCGCACAAATTAGTTGCCTTGGCAACATACACGACGAGCCTCGGCGATCGATTTTCGGACCCGGCCGATTCCTGCCGGCCGCCGCCGGTCAGATCATCTCTTGACGAGTGGGCAGTTGCCGTCGCTTTCGGGACGAAACGCCTGATCGCCCGGGATCGTAGCGACGACCTTCAACAGATCCCATTTCGACGTGGATTCGTCAGGCTTCTTCACCTCAAGCAGAAACAGCGGATGAATCTTACGCCCGTCTGCGCGGATGGTTCCCTTGCCGAACAGCGGATCGTCGGTCGGCATCGCCTTCATCGCCGCGACAACGGCCTTGCCGTCGGCGGCGCCGCCGATCTTGTCGACGGCCTTCAGATAATGCAGCACCGAAGCATAGACGCCGGCCTGCATGTCGTTCGGATAATTCTTTTGCGGATGGCGCTCGGCGAACCGTTTTGCAAAAGCGCGCGTGCCTTCGTTCAAATCCCAATAGAACGGATTCATGATCTGCGCGCCCTGGGCTGCCTTCAGGCCGAGCGCAGGAATTCCGTTCATGCCGAGGATCAGCCCGACCAACTTCTGCTTTTGCGTCAGCCCGAACTCCGCCGCCTGCTTGATCGAGGTGATGGTGTCGTCACCGGCATTCGCCACGCCGACGATGTCGGCACCCGAGGCCTGCGCCTGCAGCAAGAAGGAAGCATAGTCGGCGGTGCCGAGCGGATGGCGCACGGCGCCGAGCACTTCGCCGCCGGAGGCCTTGACGCCTTCCATCGCCTGCTTCTCCAGGTCGTGGCCGAAGGCGTAATCGGCGGTCAGAAAGAACCATTTCTTGCCGCCTTGGGCTACCACGGCTTTGCCAAGGCCACGTCCATAGGCATAGGTGTCGTAGGTCCAGTGCACGGTATTCGGCGTGCACTTTTCGCCGGTGAGAAGCGCGGTGCCGGCGCCGGAGCCGATGAAGACCTTGTTCTTCTGCTCGCTCATATTGGCGACCGCGAGCGCAATCGCCGAGTTCGGCAGGTCGAAGATGGCATCGATGCTTTCGGTATCGTACCAGCGCCGCGCGATGCCGACGCCGACGTCGGTTTTGTTCTGATGATCGGCGGTGATGACGTCGACCGGCTTGCCGGCGGCCTTGCCGCCATAGTCCTCGACCGCCATTTGCGCGGCGATGACCGAACCGATGCCCTGGTAGGTCGAGAACACGCCCGACTGGTCGTTGAGCACGCCGATCCGGACGCGGTCCTGGGTCTGGGCTTGGACTTGGGAAGCGCCTGCGAAGACTCCGCCGAGCGCGACCACGAGCATTCCTGTGCGAAAAAGCTGTCGCATGCGTTCCCTCCTGTATGGAAAAGGCGGCCTTCTCGGCCGCTTCGAAATTACTTATAACTTATAAGCATTTTGAGGATTGTCAATTCACGTGATGCCGTGCGAGCTTTTGCCCATGGAACGAATCGGAAAAATTTCGACGCGCAACGGCAACGGAGCGACCAGACCGGCCGAGCCGGACTCGGCGCGAAAACTCGATCTCACCGCGCTGCAGCAGACCCCGGGATTCATGATCCGGATCCTGCAGTTGGAGAACTTCGAGGCGTTCTATCCGTATTTCGAGTCCCTGAACCTTTCGCCGCTCGAATATGCCATCCTGGTTACGGTGCGGGACAACAAGACGGTGACGCAGAGCGAACTCGCCGCCGTGTTGAAGATGCAGCTCCCCAACCTCGTGAAAATCCTGTCACGGATGGAGGAAACCGGCGTCTTGAAGCGGAAGCGATCCGCGCGGGACAAGCGCGCGGTCGAGCTCAGCCTCAGCGCGGCGGGCGAGAGGCGTGCTGACGAGGCCAGCCGGCTTGGCGAAAGCTTTAATGCGCAGACGCTTTCCGCGCTCAGCAAGAGCGAGCAGACGGCATTTCTCCAGATGCTGGTGCGGCTGGTCGAGGCGCACAAGCACGCGGCGTCCCGACGCGCCTAGTGTTTCAGCCAGCGCAGCCGATCCATTCGGCCGAGGCGTCGTCATCCAACGTTGCCACTGCGCTCGCGCGCCGCGTCAGCACCGCGCGCTGGTTGATATAACCCTTGTCGGTGATCTCGCCGCCGTCGACGGACGCGGGTTCGGCCAGCAGCAGCGCGCGCGTTGCGTGACCGGACGAATTGCCAGCTTGCGCCTTTAGGTTCGCAAGGCCCTGCGCGATTGCAGCGCGAACCTTGTCGTGGCCGATCACATCCTTCACGTCGGCGCTGTCGGGCAAGCCGGCATGTGCACGGCAGGCCGCAATATTCGGAAATACCAGGAAGCGAACCTCGTCGCCGCCATGGCCGGTCACGACGATATCCTGCGCCAGCGGCGCCAGAGCAGCGATGCCGGCGATGCGCAACGTGCCGACGCTGACCCAGGTGCCGGAATTGAGCTTGAAGTCCTCGGCGACGCGGCCGTCGAAGAACAGCCCGAGTTCGGGACGCGCCGGATCGGCAAAGGTCACGGCGTCGCCGATGAGATAAAAACCCTCTTCGTCGAACGCCTGCGCGGTCAATTCCGGCGCCTTCCAGTAACCGGGCGTGACATTCGGACCGCGCACCCGCACCTCGAGCTTGTCGCCTGATGGCACCAGCTTCAGTTCGGTGCCTGGGATCGGCACGCCGATATTGCCGGAACGTTTCGCCTGGAAATGGCAATCGGTGGCGAGCGGCGAGGTTTCGGTCGAGCCCCAGGCCGACACCATCGACAGCGCACGCCCCACCGTCTCGATCGAGAGTTCTTCCAGCGCGTCCCAGAGATTCTGCGGCAAGGCTGCGCCGGCGTAGAAAGCGAACTTCACCTCGCGGAAGAACTTTTTGCGCAGTTCGTCGTCGCTGCGCAGCGCCGCGATGAGCATGTCAAAACCGCGCGGCACGTTGAAATAGACTGATGGCATCACGCTTCGCAGATTGGCGAGCGAGGTCGCGAACAACCCCGGTGCCGGCTTGCCGCCGTCGACATAGAGCGTGCCGCCGTTGCGCAGCACCAGATTGAAATTGTGGTTGGCGCCGAAGGTGTGGCTCCAGGGCAGCCAATCGAGGATCATGAGATCCTCGCCGATATCTTCGAGGAACGTCCAGGTCTGCGCCTTGGCCTGCTGGCTGGAGGTCAGCATGCGCTGGGTATTGATCACGGCCTTCGGCGTGCCGGTCGAGCCCGAGGTGAACAGGAATTTTGCGATCGTGTCCGGCGTGATCGCGGCAAAGGCCTTTTCGACATCGGGCGTTTCCGGCGTTGCCGTGATGGCGCGGAAGGAGATCGCGTCGCCCGCGTCCGCACTGCCGCTAACGATGGTGGACGAATGCAGCGGCTTGATCGCCGCCAGCGCCGCGGCAAACGGCTTTGTGCCGGAAACATAGATGGCGCCCGGTCCGAGCAGCGTGATCATGCTCTTGAGCTTGTCGAAATCCTTGGACATCAGCGAATAGGCCGGCGAGATCGCGGCCGATGGCACGCCGACATGCTGGGCGGCGAGCGCGAACAGCGCGTGCTCGACGCTGTTGTCGGACAGGATCACCAGCGGACGCTCGGCGCTCAAGCCTCGCGCAAGGATCCAGGCGGCTGCCGAGCGCACCTGCTTCAACGCATCCTTGTAGGTGACGGTGTTCCACGGCGTATCAACGCTGGCGCGATCGGCGAGAAAGATCCGGTCCGGCGCCTGCCGCGCCCAATGCTCCAGCCAGTCGCCGATACAGCGCGCACTCGGCCGCAGCGGCGTGGTCGACCTCACCAAAATGCTGCCATCGGTCCGGCGATCGGCAACGATCGCCGGCGTCGCGAATAGATTTTGGGAATCGGCACCGCTGATGGCGGCGATGGTCATGGGCTTCCTCCTGCCGCCTCGAAAGGGCTGGCTTGAGGCCAATGTTGAGCACAACAATTGTTGTCGTCAACAACAATCTTCCCCTTGGCCCCGGGAAGCGCTAGAAGGAAACGATGGCGAGGAACAGTCAGGCACCCAGAATTGCCAAGTCACGAATAGCCAAGTCACGCGCTGGTATTCGGCCGCTTCCCGGCCGCGCGCGAAGCGAAAACGGCAACGCGCACAGCGATCTGATGAACGGCGAAATCGGCCTCGACGCGCTCACCGGCCACGCCGGCTATGCGGTGCGGCGCTTTCAGATCTGGGTTTTCCAGGATTTCATTCGTACGCTCGGCGCCGTCGATATCCGGCCCACGCAGTATTCCGTGATGACGGTGATCGGGGCCAATCCTGGGCTGAGCCAGATGGCTGTTGCAAAACGGCTCGGCATCGAGCGCGCCCGGCTGGTGCACCTCCTGGATAGTCTTGAACAGCGCGATCTCGTCAGCCGCGTCAAATCCGCCGCCGACCGGCGCTCCCACGCGCTGCACCTGACCGCGCGCGGCCGGACAGCGCTGGCGCAGTTCAAGCGACTTGCCGCCGAACATGAGCGCCATGTGGCCGAGAAGATCGGCAAGGAGAACCGGGAGAAACTGCTGCAGATACTCTCGGACTTCACCTGATCGAGGCTGGCGCCAGGCCTTGGGCTGAGTCGCCTAAGTTTTAGGCAGTCTCCAGTAACGGCCGGCGCTCATGGCATGCGCAGTCGTCCCGTAAGTGCATGAAACTGCAAATCTATATTTGAGCGTTGGCTCGACTTAGCGATTGTACACAATGGCACATCGCTTGCTTCAGCTTGGTAACCTTCGTCCGAGTAACCTTGCTCGCTGGAGTTTTGCTGCCATGGGGTCCGACGCGCCTGAAACCGTTGCTGCCATTGTCGCCGCGCACCGCGCCGGCGCGATCACCCCGGCGCAAACCGTCGCGCGCTGCTATCAGCGCATCCGCGACCATAATGATCCCGCCGTGTTCATCAGCCTGCGCGACGAGAAGGATGCGGTGGCGGAGGCCGAAGCGCTGGCCTCGAAAGATGCGGCATTGCTTCCGCTGCTCGGCGTCCCGGTCGCAGTGAAGGACAATATCGACGCGCTGGGCTTAGCGACCACGGCCGCCTGCCCGGCCTTTTCCTTTTTCCCCGCGCAGGACTCGACGGCGGTCGCAAAGCTGCGGGCGGCCGGCGCCATCGTTATCGGCAAGACCAATCTCGACCAGTTCGCGACCGGCCTAGTCGGCGTCCGCTCGCCCTATGGTATTCCCGTCAATCCGATCCGCGCCGATCTCGTGCCGGGCGGATCGAGTTCAGGATCGGCGGTGGCGGTTTCCGCCGGCCTCGTGCCGCTTGCGCTCGGCACCGACACCGCGGGCTCGGGCCGCGTGCCGGCGATGCTCAACAACATCGTAGGACTCAAGCCGAGCCTTGGGCTGATCTCCAACGCCGGGCTGGTCCCGGCCTGCCGCACGCTGGACTGCGTTTCGGTTTTCTCGCTCACCGTCGACGATGCGATGACCGCACTGGCTGCGATGGCGGGCGCCGACAGTGCCGATCCGTTTTCGCGCTACCGGCCGCTGGGACCGATGTCGGCATTTCCCGAGAAACTCCGGCTCGGCGTGCCGCGCAATGGCCAATTGATCTTCTTTGGCGACGCGGCTTCCGAGAAAGCCTATGGCGAGGCGCTCAAGCGCTGGACGGCGCTCGGCGCCACGCTGGTCGAGTTCGACCTCGAACCCTTTTGTGAGACCGCGCGGCTGCTTTACGAAGGCCCGTGGGTCGCCGAGCGATACCTTGTCATCCGCGACCTCCTGGCATCCTCGCCGGATTCGATTCATCCGGTGACCCGCGAAATCACCGCCGCCGGCGCGCGGCTGACCGCCGCCGACACCTTTGCTTCACTCTATCGGCTGCAGGCGCTACGGCGCACAGCCGAGCGCAGCTTTGCCCATTTCGACGCGATGGTGCTGCCGACGGCGCCGACCGCCTATTCGACCGCGCAGGTGCTGGCCAATCCGATCGAGCTCAACAGCCGGCTCGGCACTTACACCAATTTTGTCAACCTGCTCGACCTCTCCGGCCTCGCGCTGCCGGCCGCGATGCGCGCGGACGGCATTCCGTTCGGCATCACGCTGCTGGCGCCCGCGGGACGCGACGCGCAGCTCGCCAGCATCGGGCGGGTGTTTCATGCCCACACCCAAATGAAGATGGGAGCCAAGGGGCTGATGCAGCCGCCGCTCGCTTCGTTGCCGGCAGCCGCGAGCGGCGATCAAATCACCCTCGCGGTGGTCGGCGCGCATCTTTCCGGCATGGCGCTCAATGGCGAGTTGCAGGTGCTCGGCGCCCGCCTGATCGAGGCGACCGCGACCGCGCCGGACTACAAGCTCTACGCGCTCGACACGGTGCCGCCGAAACCCGGCATGCTGCGCGTGGAGCAAGGCGCGGGCAGTTCGATCAAGCTCGAGCTTTGGGCATTGTCGGCGACAGCCTTCGGCAAATTCGTCGCTGCGATCCCGCCGCCGCTCGGCATCGGCACGATCCGGCTCGCCGACGGAAGGGACGTGAAGGGATTTCTGGTCGAGCCCGCAGCCATCGACGGCGCGCGCGATATTTCAGCCTATGGCGGCTGGCGCGCGTTCATCGCGAAGAAGGTGGCGGTGTAGCCCCGTGTCCCGGACGCGGCGCAGCGTGCAACGCTGCTCCGCAGAGCCGGGACCTATGCGTATTCGGAGAGATGGACCCCGGCTCTGCAGCGCATCACTGCGTGCCGCGCTGCGTCCGGGGCACGCATACCGAGAGAATCTTACACCGACACCGCGTAAATTTCGTACTCCCCGCGCACCAGTTCGATATGCGCGCGCATCGCGGCCGCAGCGCCCACCTTGTCGCCGCGCATGATCGCGACCACGACGCGGTCGTGCTCGGCATGCGATTTTGCCAGCCGCCCGAGATTGCGGAACTGGGCGCGGCGGAATGGCTGCACGCGCACCCGCGTCGCCAGCGTCATCTCGGCGATGTAGCTGTTCTGCGAACCGGCATAGATCGCGTTGTGGAAACGCTCGTTGACTGCGTGAAAGCGTTCGGGATTGCCGGCATGGCTCAGCACCCGCAATTCTTCATGGATCGCCTCCAGCTTCTGACGGTCCCCTGGCGGCATCCGTTCGGCCGCGAGCCCCGCGCACAACGCTTCCAGCTCCGCCATCGCTTCGAACATTTCGGTCAGGCGGTCCAGCGACGGCTGCGCCACCACCGCGCCGCGATGGGCCCGCGCCTCCACCAGGCCGCTCGCCACGAGTTGTCGCAGGGCCTCGCGCACCGGCGTGCGCGACACGGCAAAGCGCCGGGCGATATCGGTCTCGTCGAGCGCCGATCCCGGCGGCAGCACACCGCGCACGATCTCGTCGGCGAGCTGCAGCCGCAGTTCTTCTGCGCGCGTGACCTTGTCCCGCTGCGACGAAGGGCGATCGACGCGGCGAACCGTGGCTTCCGGCAGATCTTCCAGACTCATGCCTTTTGATCCATTTGCTCAGAAGATTTGGGCTCGTCGATCATGCTGACATGGGCCGCGACGATCTTCCAACCCTCGGGAAACCGTATCCAGGTTTGCATCTGCCGCCCGACCTTTCCGGGTGCGCTGTCGCGATAGAACAGCGTGGAGGCGACGGCGGTATCGCGGCCATAGGTCGTGATCACCGTCTTGTCGGTCCGCCGCATCAGCCCGACCGGCGAGCGCGCGGCGCGGAACGCCATGATGGCGTCGTAGCCGTAGAGATTTTCGCCGATGCCATAGCGCAGCGTGCGGGGATCGTCGCGGAACAATTCGTCCAGCACCGCCACGTCGTTCGACACCAGCGCCTTTTCGTAGCGTTCGAACTGCGCGGTGACTTCGGCGAGCGCGTCGGGAAGATCGATCTCCATGCTTACAATCCTCTCGGCGCGGGTGCCGCGGCGGCGCCCATCCGCTCCAGCGCATGCGCAACCCGCAAGGCGATATCTTCCCGCCACGGCGCGGCGATGATCTGCACGCCGATCGGCATCGGCTCAAGCGGCACCGGTACCGCCACCACCGGAAGACCGATGAACGAAATCGGCTGGGTGTGGATGCCGATATTGGCACGCACCGGCAATTCGACGCCATCGAGCGTAAAGGTTGCCTGGCCGAGCTTGGGCGCGATGCAGGGCGTCGCCGGTGCGATGATTACGTCCACCGATTGGAACAGCTCCAACACCCTTGCCCGATACCAGCGGCGGAATTTCTGCGCGCGGTCGACCAGCGGAGCCGGGACCATCGCGCCCGCAATCAGGCGGTCGCGCACCGCGGGATCGAAATCGTTCGGACGCTGGCGCAGGCGATCGAGATGCAGCGACGCGCCCTCGGTCGTGGTGATGACGTAGGCCGCGGCGCGGGCGCGCGCGGCCTCGGGAATCTCGACCGTCTTGGTCGCGTTCAACGCCTTGGCGATGCGCGCCACGGCCTCGACCGCTTCCGGAAAGACGTTCTTCTGAAAATACCCGCCGGCCACCGCGACCCGCAGGCCGTCGATGCCTTTCGCCAACAGCGGCGCAACCGGTTCGACCGGCCGTGTCGTGCAGGCGGCGTCGTCAGCGTCGGGGCCCTGCATGGCGTCATAGGCCAGCGCGAGATCGCCGACATTACGCGCCAAGGGACCCAGATGATCGAGGCTTGCGACAAAGGGGAACGAACGGGCGCGCGAAAGCCGGCCATAGGTCGGCTTCAAGCCGAAGACGCCGCAGAACGACGAGGGCACGCGGATCGAGCCGTTGGTATCGGATCCCAGGGCGATCGGAACAAGAGCGCTGCCGACCGCACTGCCAGAGCCGCCGGAGGAGCCGCCGGTCATCCGCGTCGGATCGTGCGGATTGCGCGACGGGCCGTCATGCACGTTCTCGCCGGTGAAGTCATAGGCGTATTCGCCCATGTTGAGCGCGCCGACCAGCACGGCGCCGGCTGCTTCCATGCGCTCGATCAGCGTGGCGTCGCGCGGTCCCAGAGCGAGATCGCGGTTGATCTTCGATCCGGCGCGGGTGGCGAGACCCTTCACGTCGAACAGGTTCTTCACCGCGAACGGCACGCCGGCGAGCGGGCCGACCTTCTGACCGGCGGCGACGGCGGCATCGACCGCGCGAGCTTTCGCGCGCGCGCGATCGGCGGTGATGTCGGTAAACGAGTTCAGCACGGAATCATATTTGGCGATTCGCGCCAGTGCGGCTTCGGTCGCGTCGAGTGCGGATAGCTTGCCGCCTGCGACGGCCTGCGCGATTTGTTGGGCCGATAGCCCGTCACTGTTCACGGTCATGGCCTTGTCACGCTGTGTAGACGCTGGCCGGCTCGATCTCGTCCGGCAGCGGGAATTCGTCGACCAGCCGCGCCAGCCTCAGCGACACTTCGAGGTTCGCCCGCACCGCCGGCCGCCAGGCTTCTTCAACCGGCAGCGCCAGCGCCTTGGCGACGGCGTCGATGTAATTATCCAGGGGATCGGCGGCCATTTCGCTTCCATTCGAGTTTCTAGTGAACCGGCAACGGCGGATGCGGGATCGCCGTCAGCAATTCCTTGGTGTAGGCGTCCTGCGGATCGCCGAGCACACGCTCCGACGAGCCCTGCTCGACGATTCGCCCCGCCCGCATCACGATGACACGATCGCAAAGCAGACGCACCACATTCAGATCATGCGACACGTACAAATAGCTCATGCCCATCGACGCTTTCAGATCCTGTAGTAGATTGAGCACCACGGCCTGCACGGAGACGTCGAGCGCCGCGGTTGGCTCGTCGAGGATCACGAGTTTCGGATGCAGCGCGATTGCGCGGGCGATGCCGACGCGGGCTTTTTGGCCGCCGGACAATTGATGCGGGAAACGATCGAGCAGATCGGCGGGCAGGCCGACCAGACCGGCGAGCTTCTCGCAGCGAGCGCGCAGCGCGTCGCGCCCCTTGATGTCGCCGAGCTGCAGAAGCGGATCGGCAATGGCGCGTGCCGCGGTGAAGCGCGGGTTGAGGCTGTCGGTCGGATCCTGGAACACCATCTGGATGCTCTTGCGTAGCGGCAGCCGCGCAAAGGCCTGCGGCAGGATGGCGCCGATCTCCTCGCCGTCGAAACTGATGCGCCCGGAGGTCTGATCCAATAGCCGCATCACCATCATCGACGTCGTCGATTTGCCGCAGCCGGATTCGCCGACGAGGCCAACGCTCTCGCCGTGGCCGACGGTGAAGCTGATGCCGTCAACGGCGCGGAAGACTTCCGCCTCCACCGGCGGCTTGCGAGAGAACAGTTTTGACAGCACCGCACTCGCGCCCTGGCGCGGGTATTCCTTGACCAGCTTTTCGACGAGGAGGAGAGGCTTTGGAAGGTCGTCACCCTCGGGCTTGACCCGGGGGTCCATCGCCTCTGAGGAAGAGTCTTTCGAAGATGGATGGATGGCCGGGTCCCGGCTACGCCAAGGCTTCGCCGAGGCTTCGCCATGTTGGCGCGCCGAAGCTTTAGCGGAGGCGGCAAGCCCGGCCATGACAGCGGATGGGCGGGGAGAGGCTAAAACCTCCTCCTCCGGAAGCAGATCCCGCAACGACACGCCGAGCCGCGGCGTCGCGCGCATCAGTTTCTTGGTGTAGGCGTGCTCGGGCTTTGCAAAGATGTCCGCCGACCTCGCGGTCTCCACCACGCGGCCCTTCTTCATCACCACCACGCGATCGCAGTAGGCGGCGGCGAGGCCCAGATCGTGCGTGATCAGGATCGTCGACATGTGCCGGCGCTTCGTCAGCTCCACGATCAGGTCCATCACGGCTTTCTGCGTGGTGACGTCGAGTCCCGTCGTCGGCTCGTCCGCGATCAGGAGCTGCGGATTGCAGGCCAGCGCCAGCGCGATCACGACGCGCTGGCACATGCCGCCCGAAAGTTCGAACGGATAGGCATGATAGCGCTCGCGTGGACGGGCGATCTTGACCTGCTCCAGCGCCTCGATCGCCTTCTCGCCGCGATCGCTGGCTGCGCTCTGCACGTGCTGGCGCAGCACGTCCTCGATCTGGTCGCCGACCTTGCGGATCGGATTGAGCGCGGCGCGCGGGTTCTGGAAGATCATCGAGATTTCACGGCCGCGCAAATCGCGCATCTCGTTTTCGCTCGCGGCCTTGACGTCGATGCCGGAGAACATCACCGAACCGTCGGCGATCCTGCCGGCGCGGTCGAGGATCCGCATCACGGCATATGACGTCACCGACTTGCCGGAGCCGGATTCGCCGACGATGCCGAGCGTCTCGCCCTTGGCCACTGAAATGTTGACATGCTGCACAGCCTTGACGATGCCGCGTCGGGTGGTGAACTCGACGGTGAGGTCGTTGACGTCGAGCAGGGGCTGGGCGGTCATGACGACCTCCGCAAAAATATCGAAAACAACCCCATGCAAAGTAGAACGAGGTTGGATTCACTGGATAATCTTCGAGAGTGATTCGCGCGTAAGTTGGGCACAACTCTCTCATTCCCCCCCTTGCGGGGGAGGGGCAGGGAGAGGGGTAGCCACAAACTCCCATCTCTCCCGCGGCCACCCCTCTCCCCAAACCTCCCCCGCAAGGGGGGAGGGAGCGCAGCTGCGAGCGTGGAGACACCCATCACGTCCTCCGCTGCGGATCGACGATGTCGCGCAGGCCGTCGCCGAGCAAATTGAAGCAGAACACCGCAATCATCAGCGCCAACCCCGGGAACAGCGCGATCCACCATTCGCCCGACACCATGAAGGTGGCGCCTTCCGCGACCATGATGCCCCATTCCGCCGTCGGCGGCCGCACACCGAGCCCGATGAAGGAGAGGCCTGCGGCGTTGAGGATCGCGTAGCCCATGGTCAGCGACATCTGCACGATCATGATCGGCATGATGTTGGGCAGGATGTGCACCAGCAGGATCCGCATCTCGCCATTGCCTGACAGCCGCGCCGCCTGCACGAAGCCGGCGTTGCGGCGCACATTGGCTTCGGCGCGGGCGACGCGGGCATAGAGCGGAAAGTTCACGATCGCGGTGGCGATAATGATGTTCTGCACGGTATTGCCGAGTGCCGCCACGATGCCCATTGCCAGCACGAACAGCGGAAACGCCATGATGGTGTCGGCGATGCGCCCGACGATGCGGTCGGTCCAGCCGCCGAAATAGCCGGCGGCGATGCCGGCCAGTCCGCCCATCAGGAACACCAGCCCCACCGAGGCGACCGCGATGAAGGTATCGAGCCTTGTGGCGACGATGACGCGGCTGAAGATATCGCGCCCCAATTGGTCCGTGCCGAACCAATGCGCCGCCGACGGCGGCTTCAACGCCGCGGCGGTATCGCTGGCGAGCGGATCGTAGGGAGCGATGTAGGGGCCGAAGATCGCGGCAAACAGGATGATGACGAGCAAACCGAAAGCAAAGGCGGTGACGCGGTTCTCGCCGAGCACGTAGCTGATATGCTCGAACATCGCCGCCAAACCCGAGGTGCGGGCGGGAGCAGCAGGTTCAACGGCAGGCGCAACGCTACTCATCTTTGAACCTCACCCCTCAAGCCGCACGCGTGGATCGATCACGCCGTAGAGAATGTCGATGACCAGATTGAGCAGCACGTACATGACCGCCATGGTCAGCACGAAGCCCTGCACTGGCGCGAAGTCCGACGAGATCAGCGCTTCCACCGCATAGGAACCGATGCCGGGCCACGCGAACACCTTCTCGACCAGCACGTTGGCCCCGAGCAGAAACGAGAACACCATGCTGAGCGTGGTTATGACGGGCAGCATCGCGTTGCGGAACGCGTAGGTGACGATCACGGTCGATGGAGAAAGCCCGCTGGCGCGCGCGGTGCGGACGAAGTCAGAGGCCAGCACCGCCAGCATCGAGGCCCGCGTCATGCGCGCAATCGGCGCCAGCGAGAAGACCGCCAGCGTCGCCGCCGGCAGGATGAGCTGGCTCAGCGCCGAACGAAACGTCTCGAACTCGCGCGCGATCAGGGCGTCGATGAGATAGAGACCGGTCACGGTCGGCGGCGCGCTGTAGAACACATCTAGCCGGCCGAGCGGTGCCGGCGACCAGCCGAGCCTGAAATAGAACAAGTACACCAGCACGAGGCCAGTAAAGAACACCGGCAGCGATACGCCGGCCGTTGTCGTGATCCGGCAGAGGTGATCGATCCACGAGCCCGGCCGGGTCGCGGCGAGCACGCCGAGCGGAATCGCGATTGTGATCGAGACGATGAGGCCGAGCAGCGTCAGTTCGGCGGACGCCGGCAGGCGGTTGCGGATTTCGGTGGCGACCGGCTGGCCTGTCGTCAGCGAATTGCCGAAGTCGCCATGCGCGAGATCGTTGGTGTAGCGGAAGAACTGCTCGATCAGCGGCTTGTCGAAGCCGAGCTTCTTGCGGATCTGCTCGATCGCTTCCTTGCTCGCCGCGGGCCCGGCGAAATAGGCGGCCGGGTCGCCCGGCAGCGCGCGCGTCAGCAGGAAGGTGACGATCACGACCCCGATGAGCGAGGGTATAGCAAACATCAGCCGCTTGCCGATCATGGTCAGCATGATGCGCTCCCGGTGATGAGACGAGGTGCTGCCGCAGGCGCAATTGCGCTCCCTCCCCCCTTGCGGGGCAGGGCTGGGGAGAGGGGTGGCGGCAACGGCGGTGCGTGTGGCTTACCCCTCTCCCCGCCCCTCCCCCGCAAGGGGGGAGGGAGTGAGAGAGCATTGCGTCCCTCACAGCAAAAGAGAGCGGAGCAAGTCAGCATTTCGCCTACCGCCAGCATCATCCACTCACGCCTTCACGAGCGCGCGATAATCCAGCCTCCGGTGGAACCAGTATTGATAGCCGGACACGTTCTTCTGCATCGCGACGTTGACGTAGGGCTGATACAGCGGGATGCGCGGGATGTCCTTGAAGGCGAGATCGACGAAGCCTTTGACGTCAGCATCGTATTTGGCCGTGTTGCCAATTGCCGCCGCGTCGACGGCGCCGTGGATGAATTCGTCCATCGGCTTCGACTGGTAGCTCATGGTGTTGAAGATCGAATTCTTGCCGTCGTAGCACCAGATGAAAAAATATTCGGGATAGTCGAGCCAGCCGGAGAACACGTTGGTGTAGAGCGGCAGCACCTTCTTGTTCAGTTCGGTGCGCCAGTTGGCGCCGGGGATCTTGTTGATCGTGGTCTTGATGCCGATTTGCGCCAGGCTCTCCTGCACCAGAACGCAGAGCGGCTCGTTGACACCGGCAAAGCCGAGATCAAACGACAGCGTGGTCTCAAAACCGTTGGGGTAGCCGGCCTCCGCCAGCAATGCCTTGGCTCTTGCGATATCGGTGACGTATTTGGTCGGCTGCGGCCAGGCTACCTCGGTCGCCTTGTCGGCTGCGGCGCCGAACATCGGCTTGGCCAGGCCGAACAGCACCGCATCCATGATCTTCTGGTAGGGAATCGCGCAGGCGACGGCCTCGCGGACCTTGACGTTGTCGAACGGTGCGATCTTGACGTTCATGCCGATATACTGGACGCCGTTGGAATAGGGCACCGAGACGATGTTGAGCTTGCCGCTGTCCTTCAGCTCGACGAAATCCTTGTTCGGCAGATCGTAGGAAATATCGGCATCGCCGCGCTCCAGCAGCGCGCGGCGGTTGCCGGCCTGCGGCACCATGCGCCAGATCACGCGCTTGACCTTCGGCAAGGGACCGCCGACCCACGCGTCGTTGCGCTCCATGATGACTTCGGTGCCGGCCGTCCACTTCACCACCTTGTAGGCACCGGAGCCCGCGGTCTGCTGCTTGGTGTATTCGAGGCCCCACGGATCCTTCTCGGTGGCGTTCTTCTTCACCAGCTCGGAATTGACGATGCACGGCACGATGACCGCGAGATCGGGGATGGTGAGGCGGTCCTTCTTGGCGAAATCGATCCGCACCGTGTTGTCGTCGACGACGACGAACTGCTCGGTCTTGGTCAGCGAGCCCGCGCCCATCTGGAACGTCGGAAAGCCGCCGACGCTGACGGCGCGATCGAGCGACCATTTGACGTCCTTCGCCGTGACCGGCGCGCCGTCGTGGAATTTCGCGTTCTTCTTCAATTTGAAGGTCACCGACATGTCGCCGACCTTCATGTCCTCGGCGAGTTCGGGCTTGAACTTGTCGCGGTCGTAATACGGCACGCCGCCCGGACCGCTCTTCATCTCGTGGCTGATCAGGCGGTCGTAGCAATTCCACGACACCTCATAGCCGGGCACGTTGGTGCCGACGCCGTGAATGTCGAGATTGTTGGGGCCGCTTTCCGAGACGATCAGCAACGTTTCCGACCGCGCTTGCGCCTTGGCGGAGGACCAAATCGCCGGAGCCGGCGTGAGCGCGCCGGCGGCCGCCAACCCCGACACGGATTTGAGGAAATCGCGACGCTTCATGGGTGATGCTCCAACGCCCGAGGGAAAACGGCTTTGGAACTGGAATCGCAAGGTTCGTGCCAACGTTTAAGGAAAACTTACTTTCACGCCAACTCATTGATGCTGCTGGCGAATGCGTCCGACGCGAAATGGCGTCCGGGGACGCGGCATCCTGGCGGATTGCATACAGAGATGCATATTTGCTCAATTAATGTGCAGTCGTTTCGAGCGCTCCATTGCTGTGCTCCGCTCAAATTGGCCAGAGCAAATCCTGCAATTCATGGAGGTCCGCGGCCTTCTCCTGCCATCCCTCGATGCAGAATGCCCTGACCGGATCGCTGGCCCGATGCAGCAGCATCAGCGCGAGCAGCCGCCGCTTCAGTTCGGGCGTGATATCTGCGGCTGAATATCCAAAACCCTCGAACAGGCTTCGCACCCGCCGCGGCATGCCGGCGGTCATGAAGGCGCTGGGACCAAGCAGGTCATACTCGCCCCTCCCTGTCATCACGTCGCCGAAATCGATCAACCCCGCGAGCCGCCAACCCGAACCGCCGCTCAGCAGGAAGTTTTCCGGAATGTATTCGCCGGTCAGGATCACCGCTGGCCCCTCCAGCGCGACCAGCGAGCTCGCATAGCGCAGCAAATCGTCTAGGCCGTCGAGAAATTTCTGCGGCAATCCGAGACGCGCGTGCCGGGCGCGGCATCCCTCGATCTGTCCGCGCATGAAGACGTCCCAGCCCGGCTCGACCGAGGCGAGCGGTCCAACGGCGACGCGCTGCACCTCGGCGATGGTCTCGCCAACCTCGGCAAGCACACGCTCCTTGTCCGCTTCCCGCAGCGATGGCCAGGCATCCGCGCCCAACGCACCCGACAGCCGCGTGATAACGAGATATGGCCATCCGTCGCGCTCCCCTTCGGCGACGATTTCGGGGATCGCAACGCGAAGCCGTCCATGAAGCTGCGCCAGCGCGCCACGCTCCGACACGAATTGGGCGCGAAGAAATGGCGGAAAGATTTTGAGGATGAGTTTTTCGTCGAGGGCCATGACGAGATTGGTGCCGGTGGAGAAGACGTGCGGCGCTGCGCACGCCAGGCCATGGCCGCGAGCGATATCGCGCGCGATCGGCAGCCATTGCGCCGGATCGGCGCGAAAGGCGCGGAAGGGCTCGTAGCCGGTAAATGGCGGCAAAGATGCGGTCATGCGGGCACTGAACTTTGTTTGTCGTCATTGCGAGCGAAGCGAAGCAATCCATACCTCAGCGCGGGGACAGATGGATTGCTTCGCTGCGCTCGCAATGACGCTGTGAGATTATCGATCCGGATTGGCCCGTTCGAACTGGCGCAGCAGGCGGTTGCCGCGCTCGACGGCGGCGTCGAGTGCTGCCTGCGCAGTGCGCTTGCCGCTGAAGACGTGCTCCAGCTCGTCCTCGATGGCGTCGCGGATCAGCACAAAGGACCCAAGCCGGATTCCCTTCGAATTCTCGGTCGGCGGCTTCGGGGTCATCTGCTCGATTCCGATCGCAGTGCCCGGATTGCGATCGTAGAAGCCCTGCGCGCGGGTGAGATCGAAAGCGGCGCGGGTGATCGGCAGATAGCCGGTGTTCTGGTGCCAGGCGGCCTGAACCTCGGGCTTGGAGAGATAGGCGAAGAACCGCGCAACGCCGGTGTATTCGGCGTGCGGCCGGTCGCGCAGCACCCATAGCGTGGCGCCGCCGATGATCGAGTTTTGCGGGGCGCCGGCGATGTCGGGCCGGTATGGGATCATGCCGTAGCCGACCTCCGAATTTGGAATTGGCCTTGATGTCGGCGCGAGTCCCGGAAGAGCCGATGAAGATGGCGCATTCGCCCTTTTGAAAGCGCGGCTCGGCCAATTCGCCGCGGCCGCTATAGTCGAAAACTTTCGTCGCCTGCCATTCCGCGAGTTGCGCGATGTGCCGAACCACGTCCGGATTGTTGAAGGTCAGCTCGGCATCGAGACCGCCAAAGCCGTTGCCCCGGGTTGCCAGCGCCAGATTGTGGAAGGCGGAAAAATTCTCGACATGGACCCACGACGGCCAGGATGTGGTGAGCCCGCAGGGCGAGCCAGCCGCACGCAGGCGCTTCGCCGCGGCGCCGACCTCGGCCCAGGTCTTCGGCGCCACCTCAGGGTCGAGGCCGGCGGCGCGGAACAGATCCTTGTTGTAGTAGAGGATTGGGGTCGAGACATTGAACGGGAACGAGAGCATATTGCCGGCGACGTCGGAATAGTAGCCGGTCACGGCCGGCAGATACGCCTCCGGCGAGAACGGCTCCGACTGGTCGCGCATCAACTCGAACACCGGATAGATCGCCCCTTTTGCCGCCATCATGGTTGCGGTGGCGATCTCGTTGACCTGAACGATGGCGGGCTGGCTTCGCGATCGGAATGCGAAGATCGCCGCCGTCACCGTCGCGGTGTAGTTGCCCTTGTAGGTCGGCACGATCCGGTAGTCGGACTGCGACGCATTGAAATCGGCCGCCAGCTTTTCGAGTTGCTTGCCGAGTTCCCCCGACATCGCGTGCCACCACATGATCTCGGTGGTGGCGGCGTGGGCGGGGGACGCAAGCGCCATGGCGGCGAGCGCTGCGAGTTGCAAGAACCTCAAGGCCGATTTCACCGGTGATCACCCTGCTCTGCCGCGCGAGCGATGTACCCGTTCGCCGCGCCCTCATAAATCCCCGCGACCGCGGTTTCAATCCGCCGACATCACTGCAATGCACAATTAAAGATTGCAGCCGGCGCATCAGGGTAACCCCAGGATAGACCCCGCACCGCCATGCTACCAATAGCCAAGCATCGGCAAATTCTGCTAAAATTGCGTTGAACCTTTTCTCCCCGCTGCAGACTCCATCTCTAAGGGGATTTGTCGCCTGTGTATCGCCGCGCCAACCTTTCGCGGACCTTGGTGCTTGTTGTCGCGCTGTTGCTTACGGCGGTCTCAACGGGCGTTTTTGCGCGCGGATTTCCTGCCGCCGATCCCCGAAACGACAGGTATCGGATCGAAATGTTCCATTCCCGCCCGTGCGGCGCGGAACAGGACCGTTCCGGACAGACCTGGACCGGTGCGATCGATCTCCACCGTACCAACGTTGCATTGATCGGGACGGTGGCGCCGTTATTGGTCGGGCGCCTTCGCAGAGTGGAGTGGATTTGACCGGCGCGCCGCAACAGCAGCGACCAGCGGAACGGCCGGCGAGCTTCGCCGCGCGCGGGCGCTTTCACGTCGTCCAATGGCTCCGCGCGGTGCCGATCCGATGGCGCATTCTGTCGATCGCGGGATTGAACTCCGCCGTCGTCATGGTGCTCGCCGTCTTGATCTGGAACGGCGCCAACGTGCTGGGCTCTGCATGGGACGACGTCCGGCAGGTGCGGGAATCAGACAAGATCCTGGCGCACCTCGAAAGCGAAACCAGCCGGCTGCAGAACCTGATCCACCGCTACATCAACCAGCCAAGCCCTGAGCTGTTCGCCGAGATCCTGCTGCTGCGAGAGGCCGTACTGGGCACGCTCACAACGCGTGCCTCGAACGACCCGATGCTATCGGGGTCGGTCGAGCGGCTCGAACAGGTCACCGACCGTTTCCTCAACGGCTTCGGCGAATTGCGCGCCGTGCAGGCCACCATCACCAAGACCTATGAGCAGCAGGTGCTGGGACCGGCCCGGGAGATGGCCGGGCTGTATTCGATCATCGAAGGCGCCACCGGGCATCGCGACGCGCAGATCTGGCCCGCGCTCGGCAAATCGCGCGAGGCGTTTACGGCCATGCTGGTTGCCGCCAACGCCTATTACCTGTCGCCCGCCTCAGGCTCCGCCGAGGACGCCCGCCGGAATACCGAGACGATCGAGAAGACCATCCCGGTGATGACCGATCTGGCAGATAATGATTTGCAGCGCATGGCGCTGACGCGGTTGCAGGCCCGGACCGTGGCGCTGCGCGAGGGCATGGCCAAACTGACCGAACAGCTCGCGGTCCGGACCGAACTGTTGCGCAATACCATCGATGCCAGCCAGGCCGAGGCCATTGCGGTCATCGACGAGCTATCGGACAAGATGCGCCAGCGCGAGCAAAAGGCGCAGGAGACTTTTGACAAGACGCTGTCAGGCATCTCGCGCCGGGTTCTGTCGATCGCCGTGATGTTCCTCGGCATCATCCTGTCCGCCGGCGTCTTGATCGCACTCTCGATCCGTCTGCCGCTGCAGCAGATCCTGGCGGCGATGCATGCAATCACGTCGGGCAATTACGATCGCCGGGTGCAGGGCACCACCGCGAGAGACGAGGTCGGCGCCATGGCGCGTGCGGTGGACGTCTTCCGCGAGAACGCCATCGCCAAGCGCAAGACCGAGGACGAACTGCGCGCCTCGAAGGAAAGAGCCGAGAGCGCGCTGCTCGAGCTCAACACCGCGCAGCAGAACCTGATCGACGCCGAGCGGCTGGCGGCGCTCGGCGGGCTGGTCGCCGGCGTCGCCCATGAGGTGAACAACCCGATCGGCATCAGCCTGACGGTGGCGTCGAGCTTTGCGCGCCGGGCTGAAACCTTCGAATCCGAGTTGCGGACCGGGCCGCTCCGTCGCTCCAAGCTCGACGAATTCGTCAAGAGCTCGCGCGACGCCGCCCAGCAACTGGTAGCGAACCTGCACCGCGCCGGCGAGCTGATCCAGTCGTTCAAGCAGGTGGCGGTCGACCGCTCGCACGCCGAGCGCCGGCAATTCAACCTGAGCGAGGCCACCGACCAGATCGTCGCGAGCTTGAGGCCGGTGTTGAAGAAAGCGGCGATCACGCTGTCGGTCGAGGTGCCGGAAGGGCTCGTCATTGACGGCTATCCCGGCTCGTACGGCCAGATATTAACCAATCTTTTCCTCAATGCCGCCAATCATGCCTTTGCTGATGGCCGCTCCGGCGCGATCACGATCTCGGCCCGGGCGCGCGGCAGCGACGATGTCGAGATCATCTTTGCCGATAACGGGGCCGGAATGACGCCGGACGTGCAACGGCAGGCGTTCGACCCGTTCTTTACGACGCGCCGCAACGAGGGCGGCACCGGACTGGGCTTGCATATCGTCTATAATCTTGTCACTCAACAGCTCGGCGGCCGGATGATGCTGGAGTCAAGGCTGGGACAAGGCACCACATTCCGCATTATCATGCCGAAAGTCGCCAGGGGCGGATCGACAGCCGGATCCACGAGTACAGACCAGACAGCAGCCGACGGAACTTCGCAATGGCCGAACAGGACGATGTCCTCCACCTGATCGACGATACCGGATTGGCTCCGGAGGACTCGTCCGCGCGCAAGTGGAAGATCGCCGTCATCGACGACGATGCCGCCGTGCACGAGGGCACGCGCTTTGCGCTCAGCGATTACAGTCTCAACGGCGCGACGCTGGAGATCCTGTCGGCCTATTCCGCGGCCGAAGGCCGCATCTTGATGCGCGACAATCCGGACATCGCGGCCGTGCTGCTCGACGTCATCATGGAGACCGACGTCGCGGGCCTGGAGCTGGTCGAATACATCCGCAACGAGATCAAGAACGAGACCGTCCGCATCATCCTGCGCACCGGCCAGCCCGGGCAGGCGCCCGAGCGCCGCGTCATCGTCCAGTACGACATCAACGACTACAAGGCCAAGACCGAGCTGACAGCCGACAAGCTGTTCACCTCGCTGACCGCGGCGCTGCGCAGCTACCAGCAGCTCGAGCGCATGGTGCAGACAAGGCGCGGGCTTGAAATCATCATCGACGCCGCCTCGACGCTGTACGATTTCAAATCGATGCAGCGGCTGGCGGAAGGCGTGCTGACGCAGCTCGCCTCGCTGCTCAATGTCGACTGCGCCGGCATTCTGGTGCTGCGCGACGACGGCGCCCCGGGGAGCGAATTCTCGGTGCTGGCGGGCTCGGGCTGTTACAGCCGGTTCATCGGCACGACCAGCTCCAAGGCGCTCGATCCGGACTTGCGGCAAATGGTGGAGGCCGCCTTCCAGCGCCGCAAGAACGAATTCGCCGACCACCGCAGCGTGCTGTACTTGCGGACCGGCAGCGGCCGCGAAGTGGTGGTGCTGTTGCAGGCCGAGCGCCAGCTTTCCGATACCGACCGCGCGCTGGTCGAGATTTTCTCCAGCCGGCTGTCGATCGCGTTCGACAACGTCATCCTCTATCGCCAACTGCATGAGGCCAACACCCAGCTCGAGGACCGCGTCGCCCAGCGCACCCGCGCGCTGATGCAGGCCAACCGCAGGCTCTCGGCGCAGTGGCTGCGGCTGCAGCGCGCCAACGGCTTCAAGAACGAAATTCTCGGCACCGTGGCGCACGATTTGAAGAACCCGCTCGGCGTGATCCTCGGCCGCACCGAGATGTTGACCGAATTGATCGGCGCGGGCTCGCCGAAGGAGAACGTCACCGCGCAGGTCGAGCACATCAGGGATGCCACCAAACGCCTGACCTCGATGGTCGATCACCTGATTTCGGATGCAATGGCGGATGCCTTCGACATCACCATCCGCCGCGAACCGGTCGATGTCGCCGCGCTCGTGACCGAGGTCGCCGATTCCAACCTGCCCTCGGCCGTCAACAAGCAGCAGGCCGTCACGGTGTCAGCCCCGCCGAATATCGTTACCATGTGCGACGCCGACCGGATCCGCGAGGCGATCGACAACCTCGTCAGCAACGCCATCAAGTATTCGCCGATCGGCGGCAAGATCACGGTCACTGTGAGCCATGAAGGCAGCGACACGGTGATTCGCATCGCCGACCAGGGCGCCGGCCTTTCGCCGGAGGATCTCGGCCGGCTGTTCGGCCGCTTCCAGCGGCTCTCGGCCAAGCCGACCGCCGGCGAAAGCTCGACCGGCCTCGGTCTGTCGATCGTCAAACGTATTATCGACATGCATGGCGGCCATGTGACTGCGGAAAGTGCCGGACCCGGGCAGGGATCGACATTTACGGTTACACTGCCTGCGACAGAGACGACATGACCCAGAGCCCGCATATCTTCATCGTCGACGACGAGGCGCCGGCCCGCGAGATGGTCGGTGATTACCTCAAGATGCACGGCTTCGGCGTCACCTTGTGCGACGGGGGAAAGAGCCTGCGCAAGGAGATCGAGAACGCCGTGCCCGACCTCGTCGTGCTCGACCTCAACATGCCCGAGGAAGATGGGCTTTCGATCATTCGCGACCTCAAGAGCCGCATCAACGTCCCCGTCATCATGCTGACGGCGACCGCAAGCCCGATCGACCGCGTCGTCGGCCTCGAACTCGGCGCCGACGACTACATCGCAAAGCCCTGCGAGCTGCGCGAGCTGATGGCGCGCATCCGCTCCGTGCTTCGCCGCAGCACGCCGGCCAAGACGGCGACGCCCGAGCCCGCGGCAGCCAAGGCGGAGAAGGAACAACTGGTGCGGTTCGGCACCAAATGGCTCGACCTCGAAGCCCAGGCGCTGCGCGACGACGAAGGCAACGAGCATCCGCTGACGGCCTCCGAATTCGGCCTCTTGAAAGTATTCGCGGCGAATCCGAAGCGGGTGTTGTCGCGCGAGCGGCTGTTGGAATTGGCCAATGCGCGCGACGCCGAAGCCTTCGACCGCGCCGTCGATCTGCGCATCATGCGTATCCGCCGCAAGATCGAAATCGACCCCACCAAGCCCGCCGTGATCCGCACCATCCGAGGCGGCGGCTACCTGTTCTCGCCGACCGGCGAGAAGGGTTAGGCTTTCTTTGTCGTCCCTGCGAACGCAGGGACGACGGGATAGAGGCGAGGACCTCTCAACATGTCGCCCCTGCGAACGCAGGGGCCCATAACCACAGGCGTTCGTAATTTCGCCTGGCTGGGGCTCCAGCGTATTTCGATAATCAACATCGGTGGTTATGGATCCCGGATCGCGCTCGCTACGCTCGCTTGTCCGGGACGACGGGATTTGTTCCGGGACCCAAATCTCATCTCTTCCAATTTTCCGCATATTGAAATTACTGGCATTTTGTCCCCGAATGTTTCGTCGCGGGCCCTGCAACGAAACAATTCTCTGCCGCACGAAACCATTTTCCCCTTTTCGAGCAGACATCCCGAAACGGAGGCTCATTAACAATTCTCCCAACGGAACGCCGCACCTCGTGGCGCAAGGGGAGCCTGTCATGTCGAACGTCATCGCCATCAACGCCGCAGCCAAGAAGTCGATTGCCGCCGCCCGCGCGACATCGGACGAAACGCTGCTGCAGAGTATTGCCAAGGGCGACCGCACGGCGATGCATGTGCTTTACTCCCGTCATAACGTCCGGGTTTACCGCTTCGTGCTGCGCATGGTGCGTGACACCACGATGGCCGAAGACCTCGTCAGCCAGGTGTTCCTCGACGTGTGGCGGACCGCCGCCCAGTTCGAGGGCCGCTCGCAGGTTTCGACCTGGCTGCTGTCGATCGCCCGCTTCAAGGCGCTGACCGCGCTGCGCCAGCGCAAGCATGAGGACATCGAGCAGGACGACGTGCTGGAGATCCCCGACGAGGCCGACACGCCGGAGGCCTCGCTCGACCGCAGCAACACCAGCGCCATCCTGCGCGCCTGCGTCGCCAAGCTGTCGCCGGCACATCGCGAGATCATCAACCTGGTCTACTACCACGAGAAGTCCGTGGAAGAGGCCGGCGCGATCATCGGTATCCCCCAGAGCACGGTGAAGACCCGCATGTTCTATGCCCGCAAACAATTGGCCGAGTTGCTTAAGGGCGCCGGCGTGGACAGCATCGCCGCCTAAAGACAAGCGATTTCAAACAGTTAGATTGGCGATAGGGACGGAAAAACGGGGCGGTTTCGACGGACAAAGATTACTTCCGACGAAACAAATGAAACATTTCACGACATCACCCGGAAAAGCTCACCCCCTATACCGATCACCACCGACGTAAACGCCAACGCCGAACAGGAGAGCGAACATGCTGAAGCCGTCCTTCCGCTTTTTCATCGTCCCGCTCGGCGCCGTCGCAACCCTGGCCACCCTGTCGGCCCAGAACGTTCAGCCTCGCGCTCAGCGCGACGCCGGTTCGACGTTCGTGCGCGAACAGGTGGTCGATTGCGGCACTAAGAGTCCCAAGGAGATCTGTGTGATCTCCTACGACAGCGAGACCCCCCGCTGAATTCTTCTTTACCTCCCAAGCTCCAGACTCCCAAGCGACCTCCAACGACCCGGCCGGGATGCCCCCCAGCCGGGTCGCTCTGTTTTGGGCTCCGGATTCCGTGTACGCGGGCCGAAAGAGTCTCACACGGACGTGACGCCGGCTGAAGCGCCGCTGGCGTAACGCCCTGCCCCGTCACCGCGAAGTCCATCATGCACCCGGCAATGTCTCGCCGGGACTGGTGATGGATGCTTTCGATGCTCAATCTCGTACTCGCGCTGCTCGCAGGCGTCGTCACTGTGGCCGCGCCTTGCACGCTGCCCATGCTGCCTATCCTCCTCGGGGCATCGGTCGGCCAGACCGGCAAGGCGCGGCCGGCAATGATCGCGCTCGGCTTTGTGGTGTCATTCTCGATGGTGGCATTGCTGCTGGGCGCGATCACGCGCGCATTCGATTTCGATCCCAATCATCTGCGCAACGCCGCCGCGATTCTTCTTGTCGGCTTTGGATTATTGATGATCTGGCCGGCGCCGTTCGAATGGCTGTCGGTTCGCATCGGCGGCTTCGCCGGCGCTGCGGCGGCCTCCCGGCAGGGAATGATCGGCGGCTTCGTGCTCGGCACGACACTCGGCCTGGTCTGGACGCCTTGCGCCGGACCGGTCCTCGGCTCGATCCTGACCGTCATCGCCACGTCGAACGACACCGCCTGGGCCAGCCTGCTGCTGGTCGTCTACGCAATCGGCGCGGGCTTGCCGATGCTCGCGATCGCTTATGGCGGCCAGGCCGTCACCACCCGCGTTCGCAGCGTCGCACGGATCGCGCCGCGGCTGCAGCAGGGATTCGGCATCGTCGTCATAGCCTTCGCGCTGCTGTCTTACTTCCAATACGACACGCTGATCGTGTCGTGGCTGACCGGATTTTACCCCAACGGCCAGATCGGCCTCTGATGCAATGGAGATTGCCATGAATCTACGTTCGCTCGCCACATCGGCTGCCATCGTTGCAGCATCTCTCGCGGGTTCAGCGTTACCTGCCGCCAGTGGCGAGGCGCCACGCGCGCTGGAAACGCCGCTTACCGTCGCCGCGGCGCCAGCCACCGCGCCCGATTTCGTCGGTCTCGGCAACTGGTTCAACTCGGCGCCGCTCAAGCTCGCCGATCTCCGCGGCAAGGTTGTGCTGGTGAATTTCTGGACCTATGGCTGCGTCAACTGCGTGAACACGCTGCCGCATGTCACCGCGCTCTACGCCAAATATAAGGACCGTGGCCTCGTCGTCGTCGGCATTCACACGCCGGAATTTCCGTTCGAGCGGTCTGCGTCCAACGTTCAGGCCGCGCTGAAGCGGCACGGCATCACTTATCCGGTGGCGCAAGATAACGACTCGCGAACCTGGAACGCTTACCGCAACCGCTATTGGCCGGCGCAATATATCGTCGACCAGAACGGAAAGATCGTATTCCAGCACGATGGCGAGGGTCAATACGAGCAGATCGAGCGCACGGTCGCCGGACTCCTGAACGCGAATAGCTGAAATGCCGATCCGCGCAGCGCGCGCGGGTACTATCGTCGCACCCGGCGTGGTAGGCTCCGCGCCGGGTCCGGGCGCGATCTCCGAAAAACTGTCATCCAGTTTTAAAAAAGATTGCGGCCGGCGAAACTAGCGACGGGTGGTGTCGA
The DNA here is from genome assembly GCF_036924575.1 of Bradyrhizobium sp. AZCC 1577. Taxonomy (NCBI): domain Bacteria; kingdom Pseudomonadati; phylum Pseudomonadota; class Alphaproteobacteria; order Hyphomicrobiales; family Nitrobacteraceae; genus Bradyrhizobium; species Bradyrhizobium sp. AZCC 1577. The sequence goes on along the minus strand of NZ_JAZHRQ010000001.1, from coordinate 1,159,495 downwards.
TGTTCGAAGGCTGGGATGCGGTCGTATTGGCCCGGGCGCAGTTTGCTTTCACGATGTCGTTCCACATCATATTTCCCGCCTTCTCGATCGGGCTCGCCAGCTACCTCGCCGTGCTCGAAGCGTTGTGGCTCGCAACCGGGCGCGAGGTCTACATCAACCTGTTCAACTATTGGCTGAAGATCTTCGCCGTCGCCTTCGCGATGGGCGTGGTGTCGGGCATCGTGATGTCCTACCAGTTCGGCACCAACTGGTCGGCCTTTTCCGACAAGACCGGCCCGGTGATCGGGCCGTTGATGGCCTATGAGGTGCTCACCGCATTCTTCCTCGAAGCGGGTTTCCTCGGTGTGATGCTGTTCGGCCTGAACCGCGTCGGTCCAAAACTGCATTTTCTGGCGACGCTGATGGTCGCGATCGGGACGCTGATTTCGGCGTTCTGGATACTGTCGGCCAATTCCTGGATGCAGACGCCGGCCGGTCACACCGTCAATGAGGCCGGTCAGTTCATCGCCGCCGACTGGCTGAAAGTGATCTTCAATCCGTCGTTCCCATACCGTCTCGTGCACATGGTGCTGGCGGCGTATCTGACCACGGCACTGGTGGTCGGCGCAGTCGGTGCCTGGCACCTGTTGCGCGATCGGCACCTCGCCGGCCCGCGCGTGATGTTTTCGATGGCGATGTGGATGGCGACGCTGGTGGCGCCGATTCAGATCATCGCCGGGGATCAGCACGGGCTCAACACGTTGGAGCACCAGCCGGTGAAGATCATGGCGATGGAGGGCCACTTCGAGAGCCACAAGGACGGCGCGCCCCTGATCCTGTTCGGCCTGCCCAATCAGAGCGCCGGCAGGGTCGACTATGCGGTCGAAGTGCCGAAATTGGGATCGCTGATTCTAAAACACTCGACGGACGCGCCGATGGCCGGCCTCGACACGGTCCCGCGCGAAAACTGGCCGCCGGTCGCCATCACGTTCTGGTCGTTCCGGATCATGGTCGGCATGGGACTGCTCATGCTGGCGCTTGGCCTATTCAGCCTGTTGATGCGCGTTCAGGGCAAGCTCTACGATTCCCGGCTGTTGCACATGTTCGCGGTCGCAATGGCCCCCGCGGGCTTCATCGCCGTGCTCGCGGGCTGGATCACCACTGAAGTCGGCCGCCAGCCGTTCACGGTCTATGGATTGCTGCGCACGGTTGAATCCGCCTCGCCGCTGGCGGCGCCGGCCGTTGCCTCCTCGCTGATCGCCTTCATCATCGTCTATTTCGCGGTGTTCGCGGCCGGCGTGATCTACCTGCTGCGCCTGATGGCAGCGCCGCCACATCCGGGCGAAGAGGGGCCGTCATCACACGAGGCGCCGATCCGCACCGCCGGCATCACGCCGGCTGCCCAGGGGGTCGGCTCATGAACATCGCGGTCGACCTCGCCACCGTCTGGGCCTTCATCATCGCCTTTGCCGTGTTCGTCTATGTCGTGATGGACGGCTTCGATCTCGGGCTCGGCATTTTGTTTCCGCTGTTTCCGGAGAAGCGCGACCGCGACGTCATCATGAACAGCGTCGCCCCGGTGTGGGACGGCAACGAAACCTGGCTGGTGCTCGGCGGCGGCGGCCTGATGGCGGCCTTCCCGCTCGCCTATGCCGTGCTGATGCCGGCGCTGTACACGCCGATGATTGCGATGCTGCTCGGCCTCGTATTCCGCGGCGTCGCCTTCGAATTCCGCTGGCGCACGACCAAGGCGCGAAACAGGTGGGATATCGCCTTTTTCGGCGGTTCGTTGCTGGCAACGTTGGCGCAAGGCATTGCGCTGGGCGCGATCCTGCAAGGCGTGCACGTCGAAGGACGGCATTATGCCGGTGGCTGGTGGGACTGGCTGACGCCGTTCAGCATTCTGACCGGCATCTCGCTCGTGATCGGCTATTCGCTGCTCGGGGCGACATGGCTGGTCATGAAAACCGAAGGCGAGTTGCGTGACCGCGCCTATCATCTGAGCTGGATATTTTTGCTCACGATGCTGGGCGCGATCGGCGCGGTCAGCATCGCGACGCCGTTCCTCCATATACAGTACACCGAGCGCTGGTTCGCCTGGCCGAACGTCCTCATGACGGCACAGGTACCGATTTCGGTTGCTGTAGTCACCGCCCTGTTGCTGCGCAGTCTCGCCAACAAATACGACTACCAGCCGTTCTTCCTGACGCTGGCGTTGTTCGCGCTGTCCTATGCCGGGCTCGGCATCAGCATGTATCCCTATATCGTGCCGCAGAGCATCACGATCTGGCAGGCGGCGGCGCCGGAAAACAGCCAGCTCTTCATGCTGGTCGGCGTCGCCGGGCTGATCCCGCTGATCCTCGGCTATACCGCCTGGGCCTATTGGGTTTTTCGCGGCAAGGTCAAACCCGAGAGTGGATACCATTGAAGCCCAACGAGCCGGCCCGTCGTCCTCTGATGCAGCGCTTGCTGTGGTTTGCCGCGCTCTGGCTCGGCGGCGTCGGCACCGTCGTGCTGATTTCGTTTTTGCTGCGGCTGTGGATCGCGCCGAAATAAGGCAGGCGGGATATCCCATGAATTTGGTGGACCACGAAAATGGACGACATTTCAGTCACGTATCCGCCGCATTCGCCCTAAACTTGCCATCAAGCCAGCCCTGAGATTTGATGGTTCCGCTGATTTGCCAAAGCGCCAACCATTTGGCCGCCGCGCCAACAAGGAGAATTTTTGCGATGACAAAATTTCGGCACCTGATCTGGATGGTGATCGCCGCCGGCGGTCTGGTCCTTTCAGCTTCTCAGAGCCAGGCGCAGACGCGGCAGCCCGATGTCGGCGACCAGCCCGGTCTGCTGCCCGATGAATCCGTCGAACTCGATCCGCAGTTCAGGAAGACCGCGGTGCTCTATCGCACCAACGAAGCGCCGGGCACCATCATCGTCGTCACGGCCGAGCGCCACCTCTACCTGATCCAGGGCAACGGCCGTGCCTTGCGCTACGGCATCGGCGTTGGCCGCGAAGGATTTCAATGGCAGGGGCTTGTGAACATCACCCGCAAGGCGGAGTGGCCGGACTGGACGCCACCGCCGGAGATGATCGCGCGCCAGCCCTATCTGCCGCGTTTCATGGCTGGCGGCCCCGGCAACCCGCTCGGTGCGCGCGCGATGTATCTCGGCACCACCGTCTACCGTATCCACGGCACCAACCGGCCCGACACCATCGGCACCGCCGTCTCGTCCGGCTGCTTCCGGCTGGTCAACGCCGACGTCACCGATCTCTATGAGCGCGTGCCTGTCGGTACCAAGGTGATTATCCGACAGAAGCCGGAACTGTAATTGCGACGCGGCCGCTCTGGCCGATCCATTCCCTCCGACTTAGTGAGTTCAAAAAATGCTACGGACATTTCGAGGCGGCCTCCTGATTGGGCTGGCTGTCGCAATCGCGATTGCGGCTGGCGCGATCACCTATGAGCGTTACGACACCAAGACGCTGAAGCGGACCATCCGGCGCGGCGAAGTGCTGTGCGGCGTCAACAAGGGCCTGCCCGGCTTCTCGATCCCCGATGACAAGGGCGACTGGACCGGCTTCGACGTCGATTTCTGCCGCGCAGTAGCCGCGGCGATCTTCGACGATCCCAAGAAGGCGAAATTCGTAGCGCTGGATGCCAACGAGCGCTTCAAGGAGCTGCAGAGCCGCAAGGTCGACATCCTCTCCCGCAACACGACCTGGAGCATGTCCCGCGAGAGCAACTACGCCCTCTATTTCCCGGCGGTCGCCTATTATGACGGCCAGGGCTTCATGCTGCCGCGCTCGCGCAACATCGATTCCGCGCTGGACCTCAACAACAGCAAGGTTTGCGTGCAGGAGGGCACAACGACGGTGCTCAATGTCGCCGACCATTTCCGCGCCAACAACATGAAGTATACCGAGGTCAAGTTTCCCAAGCTGGAAGACGTGCTCAAAGCCTATGAGGGCGGCAAGTGCGACACCTTCACCGCCGACGTTTCCCAGCTCTACGCGCTCCGCTTGAACCTGATCCAGCCGAGCGATCATGTCATCCTGCCCGACGTCATCTCCAAGGAGCCGCTCGCGCCCGTGGTGCGCCAGCGCGACGACGACTGGATGATGCTCGTGAAGTGGACGCTGTATGCGATGATCAACGCCGAGGAACTCGGCATCACTTCGAAGAACATCGACGAGGCGCTGAAGTCGAAGAAGCCCGATGTGATGCGGTTGGTCGGCACCGAAGGCGCCTATGGCGAAGATCTCGGCCTGCCCAAGGACTGGGCCGCCCGCATCATCCGCCATGTCGGCAATTACGGCGAGATGTACGACCGCAATGTCGGCGAGGGATCGAAGCTGAAGATCCCGCGCGGCCTGAATTCGCTGTGGAGCAACGGCGGCATCCAGTACGCCCCGCCGATACGGTAGGTCTCTCAACCACCACAAACTGTCGTCACCCGCGAAAGCGGGTGACCCAGTACGCCGCGGCCCATCGGCTCAAGCATTGCCGTCTCTGGAATACTGGGTCGCCCGGTCCCAGCGCGAAATTGCGCACAAGGCCGGACGATGACAGCGGTGTATGACGCGCCGCTTCGGGCTGATCAATACCCCTTCATTCGCGCCAACTGATCGGCGTGGTAATTGCTGTCGCCGAACAATTCCTGGCAGACGCGGGCGCGCTTCATGAAGAAGCCGATGTCGAACTGGTCGGTCATGCCCATGCCGCCGTGCATCTGCACGCCCTCTTGCACCGCCAGCGTCGCCGTGGTGCCGGCGCGTGCCTTGGCAACCGCGACCGCGGCGCCAGCGCGCTCGAAATCGCCGTCGAGGGCCTGCAACGCCTTCAGAACGGCCGCGCGGGTGATCTCGATATCAATATAGAGCTGGGAGGCGCGGTGCTGCAGTGCCTGGAATTCGCCGATCAGTTTGCCGAACTGCTTGCGTTCCTTGAGATAGGTGACGGTGCGGCCGAACACCTCCTCGCTCAAGCCGACCATTTCGGAAGCTACCGCGCCGCGGCCGATATTGAGCACGCCCTCCAATAACGCGCCGCCCTGGTCGACCTCGCCGAGCACCTGATCGGCATTGACGTCGACATTGCTGAATTCGATCCGCGCCGCGTTATGCGCATCGACCATCACCGTGCGTTCGATCGCAATTCCCTTGGCTTTGGGATCGACCAGGAACAGCGTCAGCCCATCGCGTTCGCCAGCCGCACCGCCGGTGCGCGCCGCGACGATCAGGAGATCGGCGGTGTGGCCGTCGACCACGAGCGCCTTGGCGCCGTTCAGCTTGAAGCCGTTGCCGGAGCGCACCGCCTGCAAGTTGATCTGCAGCGGGCGATGTTTTGCGCCTTCATCGATCGCGAGCGCCGCCAGCAGCGATCCGTCCGCAATCTTCGGCAGATGTGCGGACTTTTGCGCGTCACTTCCACCGCGCGACAGTGCCGACGCCGCCAGCACCGCAGTCGACAGGAACGGCGACGGCATCAAGGTGCGGCCGATTTCCTCCATCACGATGCCGGCCTCGACGCAGCCGAGCCCGCTGCCGCCGAAATTTTCGGGCACCAGCAGGCCGGAAAAGCCCATCTCGGCAAACGCCTTCCAGAGCTCGCGGGAAAAGCCCGTTTCGTCCTTGCTGTCGCGCAAGCTGCGCATATGCGACACCGGCGCCTTGTCGCTGATAAGGCCGCGCGCGCTGTCGCGCAGCATGGATTGTTCTTCGGTGAGGACGAGGGGCATCGATGAATTCCGTTTCAGAAGAGAATTAAGCTACTTCGTCGTCCCTGCGAAAGCAGGGACCCATACGCCGCGGCTTATCGATTATGAATGGTGCTAGCGTCACAGTACTCAGACAGCGCTGGTTATGGGTCCCTGCTTTCGCAGGGACGACGGAGGAGGCGGTGCTATGCCCCCGGCAGATCGAGGATGCGCTTGGCGACGATGCCGAGCATCACCTCGCTGGTGCCGCCCTCGATCGAGTTGGCCTTGGTGCGCAGCCAGGCGCGCGGGCGGGCGCCGCCTCTGGAGCGTTCGCTTTCCCATTCCAGCGAATCAATGCCGCCGGCTGACATCAGGATTTCATGTCGGCGTTTGTTGAGCTCGGTGCCGTAATATTTCATCGCCGAGGAGAACGCCGGATGCGACTGGCCGGCCTTGGCGAGATCGATCGCGCGTTCGGCCACAGCCGCAAACGCCGCCTCGTCGATGTCGAACGCCGCAACTTGGCTGCGCAGCATTGCATCGTCGAGCCGACCGGAATCATCGCTACCGACGGAGTCGGCGGCGACCTGCCCGAGCGGACGGCCGATGCCGCGCTCTCCAGTGCCCGAGATCATCGCGCGCTCATGCTGCAGCAGATATTTTGCAACATCCCAGCCGCGGTTGACCTGGCCCACCACATGCGATTTCGGCACCCGCACATTGTCGAAGAAGGTTTCGCAGAACGGCGAATAACCGGAGATCAGAAGAATCGGCTTTGTCGAGACGCCCTTTGAGGCCATGTCGAACAGGATGAAGCTGATGCCGTCATGCTTCTTCGCCGTGGGATCGGTGCGCACCAGGCAGAAGATCCAGTCGGCATAGTTCGCATAGGACGTCCAGATCTTCTGGCCGTTAATGATGTAATCGTCGCCGTCGCTGTCGGCGCGGGTTTGCAGCGAGGCGAGGTCCGATCCGGCGTTCGGCTCGGAATAGCCCTGGCACCAGCGGATCAGGCCCGCGGCGATCTTGGGCAGATGTTCCTTCTTCTGCGCCTCGGTGCCGTACTTCAACAGCGCCGGCCCAAGCATCCAGATGCCGAAGCTCGAGAGCGGCGAGCGCGCGCCCATCGCCGCCATTTCTTCGCGCAGCACCTTGTGCTCGGCAGGCTCCAGCCCTCCGCCACCATATTCCTTCGGCCAATCCGGCACGGTCCAGCCCCTGTCGCGCATCCGCTCAAACCAGACGCGCTGCGGCTCGGAGGAGAATTTGGCGTTGCGACCGCCCCAGTAGGTGTCGCTTTCGGAGGTCATCGGCCGTCGCATTTCCGGCGGACAATTGGCCTCCAGCCAGGCGCGGGTTTCACGGCGGAATGTTTCCAGATCGGACATATCAGGCGTTTCCATGTGGGAATGTTTGGACACGACCTTAGCCCTCGCGTTGCGGAATTCAATATATGTCTGACATCAGCCCATGCCGCTCTGGCGGTGGTCACGCTGTCCGATCGGGTGTATGCGCTAGGCGATAACGATTGAAAAACAAGAGGAAACCGGCATGCGGCTGAAGTTGCTTTCGCCTGGCGAAATGAGCGCCGACCAGAAAGAAACCTACGACGAGGCCATCGCCGGCAAGCGCGGCGCCCCGCCGGCACCGATGATGGCCTGGCTCAATAGCCCGGAGATGGCGCGGCACGCCACGCGGCTTGGCGAGCAACTGCGTTTCAACACGATGTTTCCGGCAAAGCTTTCCGAGATTGCCATTCTCGTCACTGCGCGGCACTGGACGTCGCATTACGAATGGTATGCGCACAAGCGCCTGGCGCTGAAGGGTGGCATGGACCCGAAAATCATCGAGGACATCCGCGACCGTCGCACGCCCACCTTCGATGACCCCAGGGGCCAGATGATCTATGATCTCGCCAAGTCACTGCATGAGGGCCATGGCGTGTCGCAGGGACTGTACGATGAGGCGGTGAAGGTGCTCACCGTGCGTGGCGTTGTCGAGGTCATTGGATTGTGCGGCTACTACACGATGGTCTCGATGACGCTGAACACGTTCGAGTTCGGGCTGCCGGACGGCGAGGTATCGGATCTTGTGTGATGAAGATCGGCGCCTACGTGTCCCGGACGCGGTGCAGCGCGCGAGCGGTGCACCGCAGAGCCGGGACCCATCTCGGCGCGCAACATGGGCCCCGGCCTAGCAGCGCACCGCCGGAGTCGCGCAAAGCGCGATCCCGGACGCGCTGCGCAGCATCCGGGGCACGCAAGCTTCCAAACGGAGTCACAACATGCCCCAATCCCCACCTATCGTCGCCGGCACGCGGATCGGGCATGTCCATCTCAAGGTCGCCGATCTCGAACGCGCGCTCGGCTTCTATTGCGGCGTGCTCGGCTTTGAGGTGATGCAGCGGATGGGTTCTGGCGCGGCATTCATTTCGGCCGGCGGTTATCACCATCACATCGGCCTCAACACCTGGGAAAGCAAAGGCGGCCATCCGCCGCCGCCGGGCACCACCGGCCTGTTTCACACCGCCATTCTCTATCCCACCCGCGCAGCGCTGGCGGATGCGCTCTACCGCGTGATCCAGGCCGGCATCGAGCTCGACGGCGCCAGCGACCACGGCGTCAGCGAGGCGCTCTATTTGCGCGACCCCGACCAGAACGGCGTCGAACTCTATCGTGACCGGCCGAAAGAAGAATGGCCCCGCGCACCCGACGGATCGCTCGCGATGTTCACCAAGCGGCTGGATCTGGAGGATCTGCTGCGGCAGCGGGAGGCGTAGGCCAATGCGATTCACCGTAGCACCAGGTGCGTAAGCCAGCCGCCGGCATAGAGACCGCCGCCAAACACCGCATGCGTGACGAGACTGTGCAGTCGGGCGGCTGCTGGATGCGACGTGCGGCTCGCGGCAATGCCGAAACCCATGGCGGGCTGCATGACCAGGAACGGCGCGGCCACGCTGCCGATCCCGACCAACAGTGCCGGGCCGATCGTCGGATCGCGCGCCCAATCGAGGCCGAAGAACGCAAGCAGCACGCCGGCAAACACAATCCCGATCAGGTAATGCGCTGACCAGCCGATCAGTCGTTCGCCCCGCAGCGGCGGCGACGCGGCAATCCGGTCGTGGCGCAGGCGCCCGCGCGCAAGGTGGCCGAGCCAGCGGCCCACCAGACCATAGTCCAGGGACGGAATGCCAAGCAGCCGCTGCCGGATCATCGTCCAGATGTCCATCACGACGGTTGCACCCGCCCCGATCAGCACCGCTGATGTCAGATAATCTGCCGCTTCAGTCATGCATGGCCTCCGTTGGAGCCTGCGCTGCCACCATCCAGCACGCCGCGGTGAAGGAGACCGCTGGCCCGCGCATATAAGGCTCGAAGGCGGTGCTGACGGTTTCGATCACCCGTGCACGAGTGCCTTCATCCGCCCCCTGAAGGAACAGGCCGACCGGTCCAAGCCAGCCGACGTAGCGGGCGAGTTCCGTCTTTTGAAAGCTGCAGACGATATCGATCGGCCGGATGTCGATCGCTGTCCAGCCGCTCGCCGCCAAAATGGTCTCGATTCGGCGCCGGTCCGCGAAGGCGAACTGCCCCGGCCCTTCGGCTCGACGCGCGGGAAGGTCGGGCAGCAACGGCTTTGCGGCCCGCTCGGCCGTCGTCATGAATGGATTTTCCGCCGCACCCCGCCAGGCGATGAAGCGCAGCCTCGCGTCAGGCCGTGCCGCCTGGCGCAGATTGGCGAACGCCTGCACCGGGTCGGCAAAGAACATGACTCCGAGGCGCGAAATGATCATGTCGAAACTTGCGGGCGCGAAGGCGTGTGTTTCGGCGTCGGCGCAGATGAAGCTTGCAGGCTGGCCGTCCCGCGCCGCTCGGACGCGTGCCACGGCGATCATCGGTTCCGAGAGGTCGATGCCCGTGCAGTATCCCTTGGTACCGAGTGCCCGGGCGACGGCGAGCGTCGTGGCACCCGTGCCGCAGCCGACGTCGAGCACGCAGCTCGCTGCGGCCTCGGCGACCACCTGGACCAGCAAATCCTCGAAGGGCTTGAACATCTCCTCGAGCACGTGCCGTGCCTCGACCCAGCCACGTCCGGCGGGGCCGTTCCATAGTCTTGCCTGTTCGTCATCTGGCTGCTGCGCGACATTCATGATCTCTTCCTTTTGTTGGAGCTGTTTCCTGGCTTGCCAAATGGGCGCGGATGGCTGCACTCTGCCAGTTCAAGTCAACTTGAGGTCAAGGCATGAAAGACATCGATATCGCAGAGGCGGCTCGATTGTCCGGCGTTCGCGCCTCGACCCTGCGCTTCTATGAGGAGAAGGGATTGATCGCCTCTCACGGAAGGCGGGGCCTTCGCCGGATGTTCGATCCGGCCGTGTTGGACCGACTGGCGCTGATCGCGCTCGGGCGTGCCGCCGGCTTCTCGCTCGATGAGATCGCCAGGATGTTCGCACCCGACGGCCGGCCGCGCATCGACCGGCGGATGCTGGCGGCCAAGGCCGAGGAGCTGGAGCGGACGATCCGCAAGCTCAACGCCATGCGCGACGGCCTGCGCCACGCCGCCGCCTGCCCCGCCCCGAGCCACATGGAGTGTCCCACCTTCCGCCGCCTGCTGCGGGCCGCGGCGTCAGGCGCTATTGGCGAAAGCAAGACGCGGCGGCCGCCGCGCAAATCGTTCGCCGCTACTGGACGCGAGCAGGGCCGCGCCCGCGGATCATGATCAACACCGCCGCCGTCAGCTCGACTCCGATGCAGCCGTAGAACGGCAGCGCGTAACTACCCGACAGGTCCCGCAGCAATCCCACCACGCCGGGACCGAACGCATACGTGATCTGGTTGATCGCCGTGATCAAACTGACCAGCACGCCGAATGAACGCGGGTCGAATTCGCGCTGCACGATCAGGGCCGGCAATGTGATCAGGTTGCCGACGGAAAAGCCGAACAGCGCGCAGCCTGCGATCAGCACGTAATCGTTATGCACATTGATGACAATGAGCAGCGCCACCGCCTGGCTGACGAACGACAGCGAGGACGCCAGCCGCTGGTTCATCCGGTCGATCACGAAGGAAAACAGCACACGACCGACCACCGCCATCGCCGTCAACAGTGCCACCGCAATCGCCGCGCGCTGCCGCCCGATCACCGAATCCAGAAACGCGATCAGGTGGACGATGAAGCCGACCTGCGCGAACAGCACCAGTGCGAACGCCGACGACACCGAGAGAAAGCCGATGTCGCGAAAGGCGCGTGCGCGAATTTGCGTCGGCGACGGCGCGTCGGCAGCCTCTAACCCGCCCGTACTCAAGTGAAGCGGCGGCCGTCCGACCAAGAGCAGGATCACCGGCACCATCAACGCAACCATTACGACGGCCGACGCCATCATCGCGCCAGAGAAACCGAAATAGCCGATCGCGGTCACCAGCAGCGGCACGCCGACGATGCCGCCGAAGCTCGCGCCATTCAGCGCCAGGCTGATCGCCATGCCGCGCTTGTTGTCGAACCACAGCCCCAGCGTATTGGTGATGATGCCGAGGCTGGTGCCGGCCCAGCCGAACGCCAGCACGGCATTGGCGAGGTAAAGCTGCCAAGGCTCGCGCACCTGGCCGATCGAGACGGCCGCCACGGCCATCGCCAACGTGCCTGCGATCAGGCAGTTGCGCGGACCGACCGCCTTGATGGCTTCGCTGACGAAGGCGACCAGCGCGGCGCCGAACAGATAGAAGAACGTGGTGCCGGACGAAATCAGCGACGTCGGCCAGCCGTGCAGCCGCTGCAGCTCGGCGACATAGACGCTCTGGCCGTAGAAGCCGAGCCCCCAGCCGAAGGTTGCCAGCAGGAAGCACACGACGACGATACGCCAGCCGTCGTAGCGGATTGAGGTCTCATCGATGGTGGCGTAGTTGCGAGCGTCCAACGTCGTTTGCTTCTCTTGCTATTTCTCACGTCATCATGCCCGGGCTTGTCCCGGGCATCCACGTCCTTCCTGCAGCGGTCAAAGACGTGGATGGCCGGGACAAGCCCGGCCATGGCGGAGAAGGTTAGCAGACCCGCAAGCCGATTGCTTCGGTGCTGGCCGAAATGTCAGCAGATGTCACTAGGCCGCCGGCTTCGACGGATCGTAGAAGAACCGCTCACGAAACACGCGGTCGCCGCGCCATTCCTGCAAGGCGACCTCGTCGAACCGGCCGGTCTTGCCTGAATGAAAGACAAAGTCGAAAATCCAGTGGATCGCGACATGGTCGCCCTCGACGATCGAGGTCACGCAGGTCGAGGTCACGCTTTTGACCCGCTCCAACACCGCGCGCTCATGCGCCACCAGCACGCCGCGGCCGACCCGTGGCGGCGCGGCGTTCTCCTGCATGCTGGCGTCCTCGGTGTAGAAGCGCTCGATCGCGCCGGCATGATCGCCGGAGACGACGGCGGCGATGAACTCATCGAGACGGGCGCGCGACGGCATGGGACCTCCGGTAATCAGACACTCGGACCTGGAATCTCGTTGACCGCCTGCAACTTCGCGCGACGCTTGGCAAATGACGCAAACGACAGCACCGCAAGGCCGAGCAGCACCGGCGGGAACACCACCATGTTTACCATCGACCAGCCGTAATGCGCCAGCAACTGGCCGGACGAGAACGACCCCAGCGCCATCATCCCGAAGATCAGGAAATCGTTGAACGCCTGCACCTTGTTGCGCTCCTGCGGCCGATGCGTCTCCAGCACCAATGCCGAGGCGCCGATAAACGCGAAATTCCAGCCCACGCCGAGCACGATCAGCGTCGCCCAGAAATGCAGCGCGGTGATGCCGGAAAGGCCGATCGCGGCGGCGGCGGCTTCCAGGGCCAGGCCAAGTGCCACGATTGTCGGGGCGCCGAAACGCGCGATCAGCGAGCCCGTGAAGAAGCTCGGGCCGTACATCGCCACGATGTGCCACTGGATTCCGAAATTGGAATCGCTCACCGTGAGCCCGCACATCTTCATGGCGAGCGGCGCAGAAGTCATGACGAGATTCATCATGGGGTACGCAATCACGCCGCACAGCGCCGCGGCAATGAAGCGCGGTTGCCGTGCAATCTCGAACAGCGGCCGCCCGCCATGCATGTCCGACGGTGCCGGCTTCGGCGCGTCGACGCCCCACAGCACCGCCGTTGCCACCAGTGCGACGAACGCCTGCACCACGAAGCTGAACGCAAACAGATAAGGCGGCCAGATATCCATGGTCCACTGCACGAGTTGCGGACCGAGCACGCCGGCGAACACGCCGCCGGCCATCACCCAGGAGACGGCCTTCGGCCGGAACGCTGTGCTGGCGCCGTCAGCGGCGGCAAAGCGATAGGACTGCGCGACTGCGCCGTAGAGGCCGCCGAGGAAAGTCGCGAAGCAGAACAGCCAGAACGATGCGTACAGAACGGCGGCGGCGGCGAGCGCACCGGTGAGGATTCCGCAGAAGGTACCAATGATGAACGCGACACGGCGGCCATAGGCGCGCGAGATCGCGCCCGTCGGCAGCGTGCCGGCGGCGAGCCCCAGCACGTACATCGACAGCGGCACGGTGGCGAGCGAGATGGTCGGCGCCAGCGTCGCGCCGACGATCGAACCGGTGGCGAAAATCACCGCCGAATTGGCGCCGGTCAGCGCCTGCGCCGCGGCGAGCCGCAGCACGTTGGCGCGCGCGCGAGCGTCGTTTGATACCTGTTCGGTGGCTGTCGTATCCAGCATCGGCATTCCCGCCCGGCAGGCCCCGGGCCGGGAGCCTCATTGATTGATTCCGCAGGCACTATGAAGACACGGGGCGGCGCGATCAACCGACGCAAACGGGCGCGCGCTATGCGACGGGCGCAAGCAACTGTCGTATCACGACCGCTTCTTGCCTGCTCGTTTCCCAGCTTGCACCGCGCCTGTCTTGTGGACCTTCGAACGAGGATGCCCAAGGCCACCATGCGGAAAGCCCGGACTCCAATCAAGTGCAATCGTGGCAGCGAAGCCGAAGAAGCTGGAACGACTCATGCCAAGCTCCGTGGCGCGCTTGTCGATCCGCGCAATCAGGCTCTTCGGCAGATAGACGTTCACGCGTTCGGACGGATCGGGCGGATCGACCCCGACAATGAAGTAGGCGACGACGTCGGCACCCCTCGGCAGCGCGATCTGTTCGATCGGCGTTGGCTCCGGTAGCGACCTGCCCTGCTCCGCCATTTCGTCCACCGCTCGCGCCAGCGCGGCCTCCGCTTTCTCGATCGCCTCTTCTTGCGATCGCCCGCCAGCGACGCAACCCGGAAAATCGGGAAACCACGCGCCGAGCGCTCCGCGCGGACCGCGTTCCAGCACTGCAGGATAGAGCCGCTTCTTCACTCTGGCTTCCCCATGGTAGTTGTGCTATTTAACACACAAGATGGTGTGTCAAATCACACATCAATGTTAACATGATCCAGGAGGAGAGGCAAAATGGACGCGCAAGCCGAACTCCGCATCATTCGTGCGGCCTACGCCAAGCAGGTCCTTGCTGCTGCAAGCGTTGCCGATGCGCGCCTGGCTCAGGCGTTTGCGACCATTCCTCGCGAGGACTTTCTTGGGCGCGGTCCGTGGCTGGTGCGGCGCTGGCTACGCGACTACGTTTCGACACCCGACGCCGATCCCGTTTATCTCTATACCGACGATCTGGTCGCGCTCGTGCCCGAGCGGGGCGTCAACAACGGGCAGCCGTCGTTGCACGCCCATCTCATTCACCAGGCCTCACCCGCCATCGGCGAGCACGTGGTGCATGTCGGAACGGGCGCAGGCTATTACACCGCCATCCTCGCACATCTGGTCGGACCGTCAGGGCGGATTACGGCCATCGAATATGATGGGGCCCTCGCGGCCCGCGCCAGAGCCAGCCTGGCGCCCTACGCGAACGTCGCCGTGATCGAGGGCGACGGCGCACAGGTGCCCTTCGATGCCGCCGACGTCATCTATGTCAATGCCGGCTGCACACGACCCGCCACGCGCTGGCTCGACGGCCTTGCCGATGGCGGCCGCCTGATCGTGCCGATGACGTCAGATCAGGGATTTGGCGGTACTACGCCAGAGCGCATGGCGAGTGCCGGCGCAGTGTTCCGAATTGAGCGAAGAGCTGCGGACTATCTTGCAAACTGGATCTCGCCAGTTGCGATCTTCCCCTGCGCCGGCAGCCGCGACGAGGCGTCCGAACGAGCTCTCGCCGAAGCTTTTGCCCGTGGCGGCTGGCAGAAAGTCACGCGACTGTACCGCGACCAATCCATTCCGGATGAGCGCTGCTGGCTTCGCGGAGTTGGGTGCTGCCTCGCCTATCAATGATGTGCGGAAAGCGCCTACGCTGACCCGTGCAATCGCCGAAACGTCAGAATCATGTTGTTGGCGGGCATCCGCTCGGTTTCGACCAGCGTGAGGCCAACGCTTGCGGCGAGTTGCTCGAGGTCGGCTATATCGCGCACGCCCCACTCGGCGTCCTGCTCGCGCAGGCTGGTGTCGAACACGGCGTTGCTCATCGCGGTGTGCTTGCCGTCGCGCTTGAACGGGCCATAGAGAAACAGCCGTCCGTCATCGCGGAGATAGCGCGCCGAGCCGGCGAACAGGCCCTCGGCGACGCGCCAGGGCGCGATGTGGATCACATTGGCGCAGAACACCGCCAGCAGTTTGCCCGGTCCGCTGCCGTCATGCATCGCTGGGCACCAGGCTGGATCGGCGAGATCGACCCGCAGCGGCGAGCGAATGTTCGGAAAGCCGGCATGCGTGCGCCACGCTTCGATGCTCCTGAGATGTCGTTCATTGAGATCGCTCGGCCACCAGGTGATGTCGGGCGTGTGTTTTGCGAAATGCACCACATGCTGGCCGGTGCCGCTGCCGGCCTCCAGCACGTCACCGGATTTGCCGGTGAGGAATTTTTGCAGCACCGCCCAGATCGGTTCGTGGTTGCGGTGGAATGCCGCCGCGTCGAGCCGGCCGTCGGGCTCGACCGGCCGGCCATCCTTGCCGAATTCCGCCACATGCTCAGCCATCGCAGTTCGGTCCCCGACAAATCAGTGGCGCAGCGTCACTTCAGATCGCCGCAGAAAATCTCCTTCAACACCCCAAGCAGACGCAGTGTGCGCGTGTCGGCAACGCGATAATGCAGCGTCTGCGAGGTTCGCCGGAATTCCACCAGGCCGTCGGCGCGCAATTTCGCCAGATGCTGCGACAGTGCGGACTGACTGAGATTCACGACGGTGACGAGCTCGCCCACCGTCATCTCGCCGCGCACGGCAAGAAAGCAGAGGATCAGCAGACGCTTTTCATTGGCGAGCATCTTCAGGAGCTGCGCGGCGTCACCGGCCTGCTTCGCCAGCTTCTTCAGCGCCGCCGCGTCGTCGGCGCCGGCGGCGAAGGCGGTCTCTTGCGTAGTCTGTTGCTCTGTCGCTTGGGCTGCCGGGGCGGCTGCTCTCATCACTGCAAATCCGGTATCGTTCTTCCGCGCCTGCGAAGCACACATAACACACTAGCGCGTCGACCATTCTTTAGCATTGACTAAATTAGTAAATGTGGATACCGGTTGCAAAAAGCAAAAAATGATGCGGCGATGCGGCCGCAAGGGGAAGAAAACGTGCGGCCAGACCCGTTACGCAGCAAAGCTGTTCTCTCCGATCCCGCCGCCCCGGATATCCCGATGGGACGCCGCCGCTTTCTTGGCCTCGGCGCAGCCCTGACCGGCAGCCTTGCCGTTGGCGGCAAACAGGCCATAGCGGACCCGGCGCAAGAGTCTCCACCCGCAGACGCGCCCTGGTCGCAATCGATCGGCGCCGGCGTGGTCGACCGGCCCTACGGCCGCCCGGCCGATACTGAAGCTTCCGTCATCCGCCGCAACGTGCCCTGGTTGACGGCGAGCGCGGAATCGTCAGTGAGCTTTTCGCCGCTGCAGGACCTGCACGGCATCATCACGCCGAACGGATTGTTCTTCGAGCGCCATCACGCCGGCCGCCCTGATATCGACCCGGCGCAGCACAAGCTGATGATCCACGGCCTCGTCGAGCGCCCGCTGCTTCTCACGATGAAGGACATCATGCGTTTCCCGTCCGTGTCGCGCATCCATTTCATCGAATGCCCGGCCAATGGCGGCATGAACTGGCGCGCCGCGCAGATGAACTCGCTGCAGTTCAGCCACGGCATGGTCAGTTGCGCGGAATGGACCGGGGTCAAACTGTCGACGCTGCTGGAGGAAACCGGCATCAAAAATCAGGCGAAGTGGGCGATGGTCGAAGGCGCCGACGGCGCGCATATGAACCGCAGCCTGCCGCTCGACAAATGCCTCGACGATTGCCTCGTGGTCTACGCGCAAAACGGCGAGGCGCTACGGCCCGAACAGGGCTACCCGCTGCGGCTGGTGGTGCCAGGCTGGGAAGGCAACGTCAACATCAAGTGGCTGCGCCGGATCAAGCTCGGCGAAAAGCCGTGGCACACCCGCGAGGAAACCTCGAAATACACTGACCTGATGCCGGACGGCACCTCGCGCGGCTTCACCTGGCTGATCGACGCCAAATCGGTCGTCACCTTTCCCTGCCCCGAGAAGCCGCTCGATGGGCCCGGCCTCTATGAAATCCGGGGACTGGCCTGGACCGGCAACGGCGAGGTCAAGCGCGTCGATGTCACCATGGACGGCGGCGTCAACTGGCAGACCGCGCGGCTGCACGAGCCGGTGCTGTCGAAGGCGCTGACGAAATTCACCCTGCCCTGGCGCTGGGACGGCCGGCCCGCGCTGGTCGCATCCCGCGTTATCGACGAGACCGGTTATGTGCAGCCGACAATTGCACAACTGCGCGCACAGCGCGGCTCAAACTCGGTCTACCACAACAATTCGATCCAGACCTGGCAGGTCAAGCCCGACGGAAGCGTCTTCAATGTACAGCTCGCATAAGATTTGCCTGCCGATCATAGCCATTCTGCTTGCCTGCGCCGCAAGCCTCGCCGGCGCGGCCGAACCCGGCTCGTTCGGTTACGGCAGCGTGGCCACGCCGGCGCAGATCGGCGGATGGGACATCGACGTGCGCGGCGAGGACGGAACGGGCCTGCCGTCCGGCAAGGGCACCGTCGACCGGGGCGCGGAGGTTTATGCCGAACAATGCGCGGCGTGCCATGGAACCTTCGGCGAAGGCGAAGGCCGGTTTCCGAAGCTGGTGGGCGGCGTCGGCTCGCTCCGGGACGAGCGCCCGGAGCCGACGGTCGGCAGCTACTGGCCATTCGCCCCGACCCTGTGGGACTATATTAACCGCGCCATGCCGATGCAGGCGCCGCACACATTGTCAGCGGATGACGTTTATGCTTTGACCGCCTATATTCTGAACCTGAACGATCTCGTTCCCCATGAATTCGTTGCCGATCGCAACAGTTTGCCGAAAGTCAAAATGCGCAATCGCGACAATTTCATCTGGACCGATCCGCGCCCCGATACGATGACAAAACCCTGCATGAACGACTGCGTTAACGCCGCCGATGTCAGGATATCGTCGACGGCTGAGGGCAGGAATCTGACGCCGCGCACGACCGGGCCGCTCGACACGATGCAACAGAAGTAGAAATTACGGAAACGCCTGTGACCGATCATTTTCCGACGAAATCCGCAAAGCTTCCGGCGTTGGCGCTGCTCGTCGCTCTGGCGTCCGCGGGCGCCGCGCAGGCGCAGTCCGCGGTGGATGAAGGCCGCAAGCTGGCCTTCGACCGCAGCAAGGGCAATTGCCTGACCTGTCATGTCATCAAGGGCGGCAACCTTCCCGGCACGATCGGGCCCGAACTGGTCGACATCAAGAGCAAATATCCGAAGCGCGAGGATCTCGTCGCCATCCTCAACGACGAGACCCTGCGCAATCCGCTCACCGTGATGCCGCCCTTCGGACGGAATCGGATTCTGACCGAGAAGGAAATCGACGCGGTGGTGGATTTCCTGCAGACGCTTTAACGCAAGACGAGAGATCAAGCCTGTGACGTGCCAACGCAGGCTTTAGGAGATTTTCGATGAATAAGACTGATGTTGGATTTTCGGCCACGCGGCGACTGATCCTGCAGGGTGCAGGCGCAGTCGCGCTCATCGGCCTCGGCAACCTTCCCTTCGGCCTGACGCCGGCGCTCGCCACGGCCAACGACAAATACCCGGAAGAGGCGTTCAAGCAGAAGAGTGACGCCGACGTCATCAAGACGCTCTACGGCAAGACCGCTGAGCCATCGGACAAGGTCAAGATGGACGCGCCCGAAATCGCCGAGAACGGCGCCGTGGTGCCGATCTCGGTCTCTACAACCCTTGCCGACGTAACCTCGGTTGCGTTCCTCGTCAGCGAGAATCCGAACGTGCTGATCGCAAAGTACAACATCCCGGCCGGCACGCTGCCGAGCGTCGCCAACCGCATCAAGATGGCCAAGACCAGCAACGTGACCGTGCTGGTGGAAGCCGGCGGCAAGCTCTACAGCGCCTCTAAGGAAGTCAAAGTCACTGTCGGCGGTTGCGGCGGTTAAGGCAGGGAGAACTCACATGGCATCCACCATTCGCGTGCGCGCTTCTTCGAACGGCGATATCACCGAGGTGCAGGCACTGATCCAGCACCCGATGGATTCCGGGTTCGTCAAGAACGCCAAGGGCGAGACCATTCCGCCGCACTTCATCCAGCAGCTCACCTTCGAGCATGACGGCAAGAACGTGTTCGCCGCCGATTGGGGCGGTGGTATCTCCAAGGACCCCTATGTGAAGTTCGCGTTCAAGGGAGCCAAGAAGGGCGACGAGCTGAAGATCAGTTGGGTCGATAACAAGGGCGCGACCGACACCACTACGGCGAAGATCCAATGAAGCTGCGATCCGCGATCTTTCTGGCATCCGCCACGATTGCGCTGGCCGCGCTGACGCTGGCGGGCGCGCCGCTGTTGGCAGCTGACGACAAGATCGATCCTGTCGCCGACGCCAAGGCGTTCCAGAAGTTCTTCAGAGACAAATTTCCCAAGGTAAAGTTCGAGGACTTCGTCAACGGCCCCTATTCGATGAACGAGGACCTTTATCGGCAGTGGCAGGAGAAGGAACAGTTCCCGCCCTACGAGTTCTCGCTCGAAATGGGCAAGGAGATGTTCTCCAAGCCGTTCAAGAACGGCAAGACCTATGCGGACTGCTTCCCGAACGGCGGCATCGGCATCCGCCAGAACTACCCTTACTTCGACGAGAAGGAAGGCAAGGTCATCACGCTTGAATTGGCCTTGAACCGCTGCCGCGAGGCCAATGGCGAACCGCCGTTCTCCTATGTGAAGGACGAAATGGCGGCGCTGACCGCCTACATGGCCTTCACCTCGCGCGGCAAGCCGATGGACATCAAGATCCCGAACGATCCGCGCGCGCTCGCGGCTTACGAAAGCGGCAAGGAATACTTCTACACCCGGCGCGGGCAGCTCAACTTCTCCTGCGCCACCTGCCATGTGCAGAGCCCGGGCGAGCGCATCCGCGCCGAAATCCTGGCGCCCGCGCTTGGCATCGTCAACGCGATGCCGATCTACCGCTCGGAATGGAGCGGCATGGGCACTACCAGCCGGCGCTTCACCACCTGCAACAGCCAGATCCGCGCAGTGCCGCTCAGCCCGCAGGACGACGAATATCGCAACGTCGAATATTACCTGTCCTATGTCAGCAACGGACTGCCGATTTCAGGTCCGGGAGCGCGGCCATGAGGAACTTGATACAGAAATCCGCATTAGTTCTGGCGCTATTTGCCGCGGGTGCTGTGCCCGCGCTCGCCTTGGGCTCCGAGGACGAATTCAAGGCAGCCTACGCCGCGGCTGAAGCCGCCAACAAGGAGGCCGGCAAGCTACGCAACCAATGGACCACCACGGCGAACACGCTGGCGGCGGCGAAGAGGGCGGCGGACGCGGGTGATTTCGATAAGGCCACCGCGTCGGCCAAGGAAGCGGAGGCGCTGGCCAAAGCTTCGATCTTCCAGGCCACCAGCGAGAAGACCCGCTGGAAGGATCTGGAAATACGCTGACACCGTTACGACGCGCGAAGACCCGCATGACCATCCACCGCCGCGATTTTCTGACGCTAGCGGGCGCTGCCACCCTGTCCGGCAGCCTGCCACGGCTGGCGCGCGGCGCCGACAACGCAGGCGTTTACGACCTCGAGCGGTTCGGCAATGCACGCATCCTGCACATCACGGATACGCACGCGCAGCTTCGGCCGGTGTTCTTCCGCGAGCCGAGCGTCAATCTCGGCGTTGGACCGATGCAGGGCAACCCGCCGCATCTGGTCGGACGCGCCTTTCTCGATCGCTTCGGCATCCGCCCGGACAGTGCCGATGCCTATGCTTTCACCTGCATCGAGTTCGAGAAGGCCGCCGGCCGGTTCGGCAAGCTCGGCGGCTTCGCGCATCTGAAGACGTTGACTGATCGCATGCGGAGCGAAGCCGGCTCCGGCCGCTCGCTGCTGCTCGACGGCGGCGATCTCTGGCAGGGCACCGGTCTCGCTAATACCATGCGTGGCGTCGACATGGTGGAGGCCGCCAACCTGCTCGGCATCGAGGCGATGACCGGCCATTGGGAATTCACCTATGGCGAGAAGGCGCTGCGCGCCAACCTCGAACGCTTCAAGGGCGAATTCCTGGCGCAGAACGTCTATCTCACTGAAGAAGCCGCCTTCAATGACGCCAAGGCGTTCGACCCGGCATCGGGGCGCGTGTTCAAGCCATCCGTCATCAAGGAAATCGGTGGCCATCGAGTTGCCGTAATCGGACAGGCGTTCCCCTACGTGCCGATCGCCCATCCGAAGCGCTTTACGCCGGACTGGAAGTTCGGCATCCGCGACGAGGAGCTGCAGAAACTCGTCGATACGCATCGTAACACCGACAAGGTCGACGCCGTCATTCTGCTCTCGCACAACGGCATGGATGTCGATCTCAAGCTCGCCAGCCGCGTCACCGGCATCGACGTCATTCTCGGCGGTCATACCCATGACGCCGTGCCGCAGCCGATTGCCGTCACCAACGCAGGCGGCACCACGCTCGTCACCAATGCCGGCTCGAACGGCAAGTTTCTGGCGGTGCTCGACCTCGACATCGGCAAGGGCAAAATCAAGGATGTGCGCTACCGGCTGCTGCCGGTGTTTTCCGAATTGCTGAAGCCCGATCCGGCGATGCAGGCGCTGATCGACAAGACTCGCGAGCCCTATGCGGCCACGCTCAACGAGAAGATCGCAGCAGCCGACCGACTGCTCTATCGCCGCGGCAATTTCAGCGGCAGCATGGATCAACTGATCTGCGACGCGCTGCTCGGCGAATTGAACGCGGAGATCGCGCTGTCGCCGGGTTTTCGCTGGGGTACCACGGCGCTGGCCGGCCAGCCGCTGACGATGGAGGACGTGATGGCGCAGACCGCCGTCACCTATCCGGAGACCTATGTCCAGACCATGACCGGCGGCCAGATCAAGGACGTGCTGGAAGACATCTGCGACAATCTCTTCAACACCGACCCCTATTACCAGCAGGGCGGCGACATGGTCCGCGTCGGCGGGCTCGCCTACACCTGCACGCCGACTGAAACCGTGGGCAAGCGGATTTCCGAACTCAAGCTCGACAACGGCCGCACGCTGGAGGCCGACAAGCATTACAGAGTGGCGGGCTGGGCCTCGGTCAACGAACAGACCGGCGCGCCAGTCTGGGATGTGGTCGCAAGGTATCTGAGGTCGGGCAAACCGCCCAACCGCTCGCCGCCGGGCGTAACGCTGAAAGGCGTTGAAGGCAATCCGGGCATTGCGGGACAGGCATGACGGGCTTTTCGACCATCCTTCGCGCGATGGCCGCGGCGCTTCTGATCGCAACCGCCGCGCCCGAGGCCCGTGCCCAGCAGGCGCCACTGCAGGACAAGCCGTTCGCGGAGCACAAAATCGTGCTGCAGCTCTCCGACAACGATCCGCGCAAGCAGGGCCTCGTGCTCAGCGTCGCCAGCAACCTGATGAAGCATTACGATCCCGACAAGGTGGCGATCGAGGTCGTCGCGTTCGGCCCCGGCATCGACCTGCTGCGCCCGGAAAATCCCAACCGCAAGATGGTCGAGAGCCTGGTCGCGCAAGGCGCGCGTTTCGACGTCTGCCTCAACACCGTCGATACGCTCGAACGCGAGGCCGGCAAACGGCCGGAGTTCATCGCCGCGGCCACGCCGGTGCAGGTCGGCGTCGCACAAATTCTGTTTCTGACGGAGAACGGGTACACGCTGGTACGGCCGTGACCGCCTGCGAGCGAGCCGTAATTTCATCGCGCCCTCAGGCGTGGTAAAGTGGATGGAATTGCAGGAGCGGGCTGGAGCTACGTCCGGCCCTGATCGAACCTGAGTTAACGCGGACGTGTAGCCATGATCTTTCGTCAACTCTTCGACAGCGTGTCCGGCACCTACAGTTATCTGCTGGCGAGCCGCGCCGGCGGCGAGGCGTTGATCCTCGACCCCGTGCTGGAAAAGGCCGATCGCTACTGCCAGCTTCTGCGCGAGCTCGATCTGCGGCTGGTGAAGGCGGTCGACACCCATCTGCACGCCGACCACGTCACCGGCCTCGGCGAATTGCGCGACCGCACCCAGTGCATCACCATCATGGGCGAGCAGAGCAAGGCCGACGTGGTGTCGATGCGGGTGTCCGAGGGCGATAAGGTGACGATCGAGGGGTTGTGCCTGGATGTCATGTACACGCCCGGCCACACCGACGATTCTTACAGCTATTTGATGGGCGACCGCGTCTTCACTGGCGACACGCTATTGATCCGCGGCACCGGCCGCACCGACTTCCAGAACGGCTCTTCCCGGGCGCAATATGAATCGATCTTCAACCGGCTTCTGAAACTGCCGGACGAGACGCTGGTATTCCCCGCCCATGACTACAAGGGCGACACGGTTTCCACCATCGGCGAGGAGCGCCGCTATAATCCACGGCTGCAGGTACGCAGCGTCGACGAATATATCGAGCTGATGGCGAACCTGAAGCTGCCCAACCCCAAGATGATGGACGTCGCGGTGCCCGCCAACATGCATGTCGGCCTGCACCAGGAGGAGCTTGCCAAGCAGGGACTCGCGCTCTGTGCGCGCGACGCGATTGCGAGCCTTGGCCGGCCCGATATCCTGCTGGTGGATTTGCGCGAGACCAGCGAGCGCGCCAAGCATGGCACCATCTCGGGCGCGCTGCATGCGCCCTACCCCGGCATCGCCGAGAGCCTCAAGCCCGGCGGCATGCTGCGCGAAGTCGCCGCCGCCACCGGCCGCCGGGTCGTGTTCTTCTGCGCGTTCGGCGAACGCTCGGCGATGGCGGTGGCCGCGGCAAAGAACGCGGGGCTGGCCAACACCGCCCATATCGAAGGCGGGCTGGACGCGTGGAAGAAGATAGGTGGGCCGGTGGTGCACGAGTAGTCTTTATGGTGTCGTCGTCCCTGCGAACGCACTAGGGCATCTACACGCTTGCCGGGCCATATACGAGGAGTTGGAAGCGAGCCATTCCCATGTGGAAGGTGATTGGTCCAGGTGGGCGATGAGAGGCGTAACCGGTCCATCCGCCGAGCTTTGCGATGATCCATGCCGCCCAGGCGACAGTGTTGGGGCGATGGTGGTTCTTCTGGAGCTCGGTGCGGCCTTTCAGGGTTTTGTTGATGGCCTTGAGCGCTTCGATCTCGTCCGGCGTGAACACAAATTCGACCTGCAATTGTTCGCCGCCATTGCGGGCTTGAACGAGCTGGATGACGATACATGCTACTCTGGTGGCGATCGCCACGAGTTTGATCAGGCCTTCAGCGCTGTCGAGCTGACTATCCTCGATGCGCAGACCCTGGCTCTTCAGCGAGCGAAAGAGCTGTTCGATGATCCAGCGCTGCTTGTACCAGGAGACGATCCGCCAGGCATCGGCGGCGGTGACGACCGGATGAGTGGTCAGGAGCAACCAATGAATGGGCTTGGCGCTCTTCGGGGGGTGCAACTCGACGACCTCCACGAAGCTGACTTTGACGCCCTGTGGCAGGTCTTTCACGCCGGGGCGCTGCGGTCGTTTGAGCACAACGGTTCCGAGGCGCATGGAGAGGTGGGCCTGGCGACCGTGGCGATCCATTCGCTTTGGTAGATCGATCACCGCCTTGTCGCAGAAGCGGGCCCGCTCGACTGCCTGATAAAGCGTGCCGCCATCGACCAGCGCATGGTCGTGCATGGCGCGCGACAGGAGGTGGACATTGTCAGCGGGTGTCAGCGACCAGTGAGCAAAGAAATCCCCCTCGCGGTCGTTGACGACGGTGATCATACGAGCAGCGACCAGAACCTCGCAGCCTTGCTTAGCCGTCGTCACCCAGCGCGCCGATTCCTTGTCGGCCAAGGCGCGCTTCTCGTGAGCGATCCTGGCCTTGCGCTTGCGCGTCCACACCTCACCGCCGGTGAGCCCGAGACAGACCCCGCTATCGGCATCGACCGCCATCATGGCATGCAGCAGCACGCCGCGAGCATTGCCTTTGCCGACCTTGCCCAAGTCGCGCCGATGTCCCGGACGAGTGTGGAAGTTGATCTCGCTGGTGTCCTGGATCGACAGCACATGACGCCCGCTGACCGCCATCGACGTCTGCAGGCTCCAGCCTTCAATCAGCTTGTCGATCGTGACTTGCGGATTGTTCACAAACCGCCAGAACGCCATGTTCGCGGCCCAGTTGCCCTGCGCCATCTGGCGCAAACAGACACTGCGCGTGCAAAGCATAGCCCGGAGAAGCGCCGCCCCCTTTTATCGAGGCGAACGTCTCCAAACTTACCCAGGGACAAATCCGGTTCCTGCTGCATCTCTGGCGCTCCTTCGAATCAAAGCGCCAGAGAGAGAATCATACAAAACGCTGCGGCGAACGCACATCATGCCGCCCCGAGTCAATCTGTCGCGTCCCCAAGACGTGTAGATGCCCTAGTGCGAACGCAGGGACAACGGGATAGAGGCGAGAACCTCTCAACGTGTCGCCCCTGCGAACGCAGGGGCCCATACACCGCGGCCCGCGCAAAGGGCACAAGGGGCGACGGCTGCGCTTCAACAATGTAGGCTGGTGGTTATGGGTCCCTGCGTTCGCAGGGACGACGGCCCCAGTTTTACCCGGACATCACCGCCCCACCCGCTTCAACTCCGCCGTCAGCGCATCCAGCGCATCGGCCAACATGACGCCGCCGCATTCGGTCAGCCGCTCCGGAATCACGATGCGCCGCTCCGGCGGGTAGAAGCGCTCCAGCGCCGGATGGACCAGAAACGCCTGGCCGTCGTCTCGCGCATAATCGCCGGCGTTCGAAACCACGACGAAGTCGGGCCTCAGGGAAACGATCGCCTCCAGCGAGGCAAATCCGCCGAAGGTAAAGCCGAGATCGCCGGCGGCGCTGCGCAGCCCGACTTCGCTCAGCAGCGAACCGAGAAAGCTGTCGCTGCCCGCCACCCAGCCGCGCCGCGACAGCGGCAGCACGCGATAATGCCGCTCGGCGGCGGCACGGCGGGCGCGCGCCAGCGCGGCGTCGAGCCGCGCGATTTCGGCGGCCGCGCGATCGGGGTGCCCGGTCATGTCACCGACCTCGCGGATCTGCGCGCGGGCTTCTTCGAGGTTTCGCGGCACGGCGAGCTCGGCAAGATGAAGGCCCTTCGCCTTCAACAGCTCCCGCGTTGAGCGCTTGTCAAACGCACTGGCGATGACCATGTCCGGCTTGAGCAGCAGCACGTCCTCGGCCGCGCCTGACAGTACCGGATAGCGGCTGATGTCGCCCGCCTGCGATTGCCAGCCGTCGCGCGCGAAGCGGCTGAGGCCCAAAATCTGCTCGGGGTCGGCCAGTGTCAGCAGCAAACTGATCGCTGCACACATTCATCGACACCATACGCGGAGGGCCGGCCGCGAATACTGCGCCGCCTGACATGGCCAACGCGGCGATCGCGACAAGAAAGCCGAACCGTCGCATCAGATATCCGCCCAGGGCACGATGACCGCCTCGTGCTGATATTCCGCGCGATAGGCGCTGATCCGAAACACGTCCGCCATCACCCGCTCCGATAGCCCCTCGCCTGGCGTGCCCCACGACACTAGATTGCCTTCCTTCAGCACCAGCACATGGTCGGCAAATCGGGCTGCAAGCCCGAGATCGTGCGTCACGACGATGACCAGCACGCCCTTGTCCGCGGTCGCGCGCAAATTCTTCATGACGTCGATCTGGTGCCGCGGATCGAGCGAGGCGGTCGGCTCGTCGGCCAGGATGATCGGCGCCTCCACCGCCAGCGCACGCGCCAGCGCGACGCGGCTGCGCTCGCCGCCGGACAGCTCGGTGACGCGGCGATCGCTGAACTCCATCACGTCGACCGCCTGCATCGCGCGCAGCACGGCCTCGGCGTCCTTTGGCGACAGCCGCGCCGGATCGGTTGCGCCATGCGGGTAGCGGCCGAGCGCCACGATATCGCGCGCCGGCAGCGGCCAATGCACGAGATGCCCCTGCGGCAGATAACCGAAGCGTTTGGCGCGCTCGCGGAGCGGCAGCGAGGCCAGCGCATCGCCGCCGACCGCGATCTCGCCTTCGGAGGGGATTAGGCCGGCCAGCGCTCGCAACAACGTCGTCTTGCCGGCGCCGTTCGGGCCGACCAGCGCCACCAGGTGTCCGGCCGACAGCGCCAGCGAAACGTCCTTCAGCACGACGCGGCCGGCAAGCCGCACGCCGATCCCCGTTGCGGTCAGTAGCGCCGCCTCGCTCATGCGACGCCTCCACCGAGCGCGCGGCGTTCGCGCATGATCAGATAGAGGAAGAACGGTACGCCGATGATCGAGGTCAGCACGCCGACCTTGATGTCCGACGTCGAGGGAATG
The DNA here is from genome assembly GCF_036924575.1 of Bradyrhizobium sp. AZCC 1577. Classification (NCBI taxonomy): domain Bacteria; kingdom Pseudomonadati; phylum Pseudomonadota; class Alphaproteobacteria; order Hyphomicrobiales; family Nitrobacteraceae; genus Bradyrhizobium; species Bradyrhizobium sp. AZCC 1577. The sequence goes on along the minus strand of NZ_JAZHRQ010000001.1, from coordinate 1,131,996 downwards.
ATGCGCACCGCGATGTCCGCCGCCAGCAGCAGCGCCGAGCCGGCGAGTGCGCTCGGGACCAGCAGACGCCCGGGGTCATGGCCGATCAGGGGCCGCATCAGATGCGGCGCAACCAGGCCGATGAAACCGATGGTGCCGGTGACGGCGACCGCGCCGCCGACGCCGAGCGCGACGCCCGAAATCACGAACAGCCGCAGACGCCCCACATCGACGCCAAGGCTCTGCGCGGTTTCCTCGCCCAGGCTCAGCGCCCGAAAGGCATGGCGCTGGCTGAACAGCATCAGGGCGCCGGCAATGATGAAGGGAAATGCCAGCATTACATGCTGAAAGCTACGATCCTCCAGCGAGCCGAGCAGCCAGAATGCGATCTCCAGCACCAAGAAGGGATTGCTGGAGAGGTTCATCACCAGCGCGGTGGCAGCGCCTGCAAAGCTCGAAATCGCCAGTCCCGACAGAATGAGGATCAGCAGCCCGGCGTTGCGGCCGGCAATCGAGAGCAGCACGAACACCGACGCGAATGCTGCGACGATCGCCGCGACCGGGAGCGCATAGGAGCGCACGTCGGCGAGCCCGAGCGCAATCACCAGCACGGCGCCGAACGCGGCCGATTGCGGCGCGCCGAACAGCGAGGGCGAGGCCAGCGGATTGCGGAGCAAGCCCTGCAGCGACGCGCCCGACAGCCCGAGAATGGCGCCGATCGCCAGCGCCAGCAGCGTCCGCGGCAGGCGGATTTCCCGCACGATCACCTGCGCCACCTCGCTGCCGCCGCCGAACAGCGCTTCCGCCACCGCAAGCGGCGACAGCCGCACCGGACCGATACCGAGCGAGATCAGCATCAAGAGCACCACGAGGGCAGCAAGCGCTGCCGTCGTGCCGATCCGCCGGCGCGCGGCTTCCTCATTGGTCACGGTTACGGCCTCAACACTCATCGATCGTCCTAAAGCAGGTTTACCCGCCCCGGTACAGGTGGCGGGCAGGCGTGCTCATGCGGCAAAAATAGCGCACTCGTCCAGTGAGGATCGCCGGACGCCCCGGGGCGCATTGACTCGGACTTTGACAAACTTCTACCATAGTTCCCGACGGTTCCCGTTTTGGGGATCAAAAGGGAATGCGGTGCGGGGAAATCCCCCAATTCCGCGGCTGCCCCCGCAACTGTAAGCGGCGAATCCTTCGTCATAAGCCACTGGGCATCTCGGTCCTGGGAAGGCGACGATGGGGTAACGACCCGCGAGCCAGGAGACCTGCCGTCAGCCGTGGTCACACGCGAAGATGTCGGTCGGGGAGTACAGACATTAGCTTCACCTGAGTTGCTGAAAGCACATGGTGAGACTTGGTTCGCTGTGACGTGCCACTGACGTCATACCGAGGTCCAAGTCATGTCTTTCACCAACACAGCCACGCGGCGCCGCCGCTTTTGGCTCACCAGCAGCTTCCTGATACCCATCTCGCTTGGCATTTCCGGCGCACAGGCGCAGCAAACGGCGCCCGAGCAACTGCCACCGATCGAGGTAACCTCGCCCACTGACGCGAACCGGACCCGCGCCAAACCGACCTACGATGAAAGATCGACCTCGCGCCGCATCGTGCCCGCGGCTGCGCCGTTGACCGGCACGCGACCTGCGGCGGGGACCGGCTCGAACGTCGCATCGCAAAGCGCCCCGCAAGGCGCGGGCGCAGGCGGCGGACGGCAGTTCTCCGGCATCGTCGGCACGGCGTCGACCGTTATTACCGCCGAAGAGATCGCGCATTCGCCCGCACAAACGTTGCAGGAAATCATCGCGCAAACGCCGGGCGTGCAACTGACTAGCCTGTTTGGCGGCGTCAACGGCGCCAAGACCAGCGTCGACCTCCGCGGTTTCGGCGCTTTCGCGACCTCAAATACCCTGGTGCTCATCAACGGCCGAAGGCTCAACGACATCGACATGGCCGGCGTCGATTTTTCGACCATTCCGCGCGATTCGATCGAGCGGATTGAAATCACCCGCGGCAACAGTGGCGCGGTACTGTATGGCGACAACGCGGTCGGCGGTGTCATCAATATCGTCCTGAAGAACGGCGTCGGCGGCCCACCAGTCGCCATTCGAAGCGAGGCCGGCGTCGGCTCGTTCAATCAACGACTTGCGAATCTCTCGGCCACGACCAATTACGGACCGTGGTCGACATCGTTCTATGGCAACGCAATCAAGTCCGACGGCTATCGGGAAAACAATGCGCTCGACCAGCGCAACGGGGTCGGCAATCTCAATTACTCCACGCCCGACCTCAAGGCCTTTCTCACGGTGACCGGTGACGACCAAAAGCTCGGATTCCCCGGCGGCCGCTTCGTCGATCCCTCGATCGGTCTCAACGAACTGGTCACGAACCGCCGGGGCGCCGCCACGCCGTTCGATTACGGCAATCAGCAGGGCGCCAGCGCCACCGCCGGTTTCACAAAAACGCTGTGGAACGGCGCCGAACTCATCGTCGACGGCGGCGTGCGGAAGAAGGATACGCAAAGCGGTTTCTTCGGTGCGGTACCGTTTGCTTCGCCGCTGCCGAGCTTCTCCTCGACCTATAACGATGCGGCACTGCAGACCTGGTCGATCACGCCGCGACTGAGTGTCAAGAACTCGATACTCGGGATGCCCTCACAGATCCTGACCGGCATCGATTATTACGATGCGACGTTCAACCAGGAACGCGGGGCGTTCAAAGGCCTTCCGCCCACCCACATCTACGATCTGTCGCAACAGTCGGTGGCGGGCTATTGGCAGCAGACCGTCGGTCTGCTGCCGACGACGGATTTCTCCTACGGCGCCAGGATTCAAAATACCAGCCTGAGTGCCCGGGATCGGTACGACCCCAACGCGCCCGGTTGCGCCATGTTCTTTAACTGCAGCGCTCAGGCCTTCCCGTTGGACAGCAACGAAACGCAATATGCGCTGCATGCTGGCCTCGAGCATCGCTTCAATGGCGTATTCTCGGTGTTCGGCCGCGCCGCACGCGCGTTCCGCACCCCGACCGTGGACGAGCGCGTCGCCTCGGGTCCGGCATTCGACCCCTTCTTCACCCCGCTGCCCGGCGACTTCAATCTGAAGACCCAGACCTCGCACGACATCGAGGGCGGCTTCCGCATCAAGAGCGGTGCCTTCCAGATGCAATCGAGCATCTACAACATGGACCTCGAGAACGAGATCCATTTCAATCCCGTGCTGTTCCACAACTTGAACCTCGATCCCACCCGCCGCTACGGCTCCGAGACCAGCGCTTCGCTGCGCGTCAGCGACAGCGTGCTGCTGCGGGGTGGCGTCGCCTATACGCGCGCTGTCTTCCGCGAGGGTGCGTTTGCGGGGAACGACGTGCCGCTGGTGTCGCGCTACACCGCGAGCGGCGGCGTGACCTGGAACATCTGGCAGAACTATCTGGTGTTCGACGCCACGGTGCGCGCCTGGAGCGAACGCTTCATGGACAACGACCAGGCCAACACCCAGCGCCGCATTCCGGCAGACGCCACCGTCGATTTGAAACTGAGCGGCGCCTACGATCGTTTCTTCTGGTCGGTGGGCGTGAACAACCTGTTCAACGCGCTCTATTACGACTACGCCATTGCGAGCTCGTTCACGCCCGGCCGTTTCTCGGCCTATCCGCTGCCCGGCCGCACCTTCATGGTGAAGGCTGGCGCGACGTTCTGACCGATACAGCCGGTTCGGCTTATGTCGAACTCGACATAAGCCGAACTATGTCGAGCACGAAGTTATGTTGCGACGGCCATCCGGCCCCTGACCGTTAAGGGTCAAAGGGGCAGGTCGCTTTACATAACTAATTGCCTGCTGCCGCTGTCCCCGTGAGAATATTCGCGTGGAGCTTTCGCGGACAGCGCCTCCGGCCAAGCATGCAAACGTCCAGCCGATTGCCGCCGCGCCCGAGCTTTCTTCCGTCGCTCCGCTGAAGGCGCAGCGACGCCAAACGAGAATTGGACTGGCCGAGAATCCATGAATTGGCACTTCTACCAGTCTTGTAATTTCTTACGATACTAGGATGGCAATGTTCGCCAACACGGTCATGCAAGCCACGGTCCTTAGTCTGGAACATGGGAGGCCGAAATGCCTCGAACAAAAACTCTTGCCCCCAAGCTGGAGCTTCCTTCCGCCGTCCCGCTGATGGCGCTTTCGACCGGTTTCTGGGCCTTCAAGACTCTGGCCGCTGCGCACGAGTTGGACCTCTTCAGCCGCCTTGCGGGCGGCGCCAGCATCACGGTTGCCGGGCTGGCGGAAGCCCTCGGTCTGCATCCACGTCCGGCCGAGATGCTGTTGACCGGCTGCGCTGCACTCGGGCTTTTGGAGAAAACGGACGGCCGTTATCGCAATACGCCGTTAAGCGAAGCCTATCTCGTGCGCGGGAAACCGTATTACTTCGGTGGCTTCGTGCAGATGGCTGACAAGCGGCTCTACGCGGGCTGGGGGAGGCTTACAGAGGCGCTGCGCACGAACCGGCCAACCACGTGGGACCCGGCAGTGCAATCCTCGATGTTCGACGGCGAGGATCCGACGATGCTGGCACTCTTCTGGGAGGCGATGCATTCGCTCTCCACGATGACCGCGCGCAAGCTCGGCGAAGCCGTGGATCTCAGTCATTTCCGCCGCCTTCTGGACATCGGCGGTGGATCCGGCGCGTACGACATCGAGCTTTGCAAACAGTATGGGGCGCTGCGTGCGACCGTGTTTGACTTGCCGCATGTGGCCGCGATCGCCGCGGGAAAGATTACCGAGGCCGGCTTGACCGACCGCATCGAGACCGCCGGCGGCAACTTCTTCGAACAGCTTCCCGGGGATCACGACGTGCATCTCCTGTCGATGATCCTGCACGATTGGGACGAGGCGAAGAACCGCGCCCTGCTGCGCCGGTCCTTCGAGGCTTTGCCGAGCGGCGGCGCAGTCGTCATCAGCGAGCTTCTCGTCAATAACGAAAAGACCGGGCCGGCGCCGGCTGCGCTGATGAGCCTCAACATGCTGATCGAGACGGAAGGGCGGAACTACACGCCGGCCGAATATTCGGCGTGGCTCGAGGAAGCCGGATTCCGGGACATCGAGACGGTCTGGTTCGACGCACCCGCCGCAAACGGCGCCGTGATCGGCCGTAAGCCGTAACTCAAGGGAGGCCTCATGCGGCGATGACGCGAACGCAGGTTGCCATCATCGGCGGCGGTCCCGCCGGTCTACTACTCTCCCACATGCTCGCCCGCAACGGCGTCGACAGCATCGTGCTGGAGCGGCAGAGCCGCGGCCATGTGCTCGAGCGCATCCGCGCCGGGGTGCTGGAAGCGGGAACGATCGAACTCTTGCGCGAGGTCGGCCTCGGCGCGCGCATGGATCGGGAGGGACGTGTCCATGACGGCTCGGGCATCGCGTGGGAAGGCAAGCTGCACTTCCTCATCGACACCCGCAAGTTCACCGGCCGACCGATGATGTCCTATGGCCAGACCGCGATCACCGAGGATCTCTATGCCGCGCGCGACGCCGCTGGCGGCGTCGTGATCGATGACGCGGCAAACGTAGCGCTGCACGAGCTGACGTCGGACCGCCCGCACGTGACCTACGAAAAGGGCGGGCAGACCCGCCGGATCGATTGCGACTATGTCGCTGGCTGCGACGGCCACCATGGCGTGAGCCGGCAATCGATCCCGGCGTCGGTGCTGCGCACGTTCGAGCGCGGCTATCCGTTCGGCTGGCTCGGCATCATGTCGGAGACGCCGCCCTATCCGGAGATCTGCTATTGCTATCATTCGCGCGGCTTCGCGCTCGCCTCGCAGCGCAGCCCGATGCTGAGCCGCTACTACATCCAGTGCGATCTCGACGCCCGCATCGAGGACTGGCCGGACGACCGCTTCTGGGAGGAATTGAAGGCGCGCTGCCCGAAGGACATGGCCGACAGCATCGTGACCGGTCCCTCGATCGAGAAATCGATCGCGCCGCTACGGAGCTTTGTCGCCGAGCCGATGCGCTATGGTCGCCTGTTTCTGGCGGGCGACGCAGCGCACATTGTCCCTCCCACAGGAGCGAAAGGTCTCAACCTCGCGGTCTCCGACGTGTTCTACCTCTCGCGCGCGTTGACCGAGGCCTTGAAGGCCGGCCGCACCCACTATCTCGACGGCTATTCCGATATGGCGCTGCGCCGGGTGTGGAGCGCCGAGCGCATGTCGTGGTGGCTGACCACGTTGATCCACCAGTTCCCTAATGAAGCGCCGTTCGACCGGCGCATGCGCGAGAACCAGTTCGATTACCTTCTTGCGTCGGAGCGTGCGCAGGCATCGCTCGCCGAGCAGTATGTCGGCCTGCCATTTGAGAGCTGATGCCGCGAGCGCTACGCTTCGCTGCCGCAATCGCTCGCAGCGCCTTATCGGCAGCGGGGCCCGCACGAACTCTGGAATCGAAGGACACTGGCAACTCGTTGATTCCAGTGTGGCTTGGTTCAGAAGTCTGTGGCTTGGTTCAGAAGTCTGTGGCTTGGTTCAGAAGTCCGTATGTCCAACTCGCCGCGAGAATGGTGCGGACTTCTGAACCGCCACACTAGTGATGCACACGAAGCCTGTTGACCACATGCAGAAGAACAGCCGTCTTATGCGACTGCCGGCCGCATCTAGGAGTCTGGTGACCGGACTGATCGCCGCAGCCTCGACCGCCTTGATCCTCTCCAGCACCTGGGCACCTGCGCAGGAGGTGAAGGTCGGCGTTCAGTTGCCTTATACCGGCGTGGGCGCGGAGAACGCGCAGCAAATCGATCGAGGTCTTGATCTCTACCTCAAGCTCACCCCCCGACAAGGTCAAGCCATACACGATCAAGCTGATCAGACGCGACGCCAAAGATCTCGCCGGCGCCAATGCGCGTGTCGCGGTGCAGGAGCTGCTGACCCAGGACAATGTCGATATCCTCACCGGCTGGTACGATTCGCCGAGCGCGATCGCCAGCGCGCCGCTGGTCAACGCAGGAAAGAAGCTCGCGGCGATCCTGAACGCAGGCGCAGCGCACATCCCGAACCTTTCGCCCTGTTATGTCCGCGTGTCGTTCAGCAATTGGCACGCTGGATTCTCCATGGGCGAGGCCGCCGCTAAGACACTGCAGGCGAAGACCGCGGTGGTCGGCTATAAATCAGCCAGGACAGCAGGTTGCAAAGGATGGGAGAGGCAGCGGCCGGTCTTGTCACCGCCTACCACTACAATGCCGATCTCGACCACGCGGAGAACCAGCGCTTCGTCGCGGCATGGAAGAAGGAATACGGTGCCGACGCAGTTCCGGACTTCTTCGCCGTCGGCGGCTACGACGGCATGGCGGCAATCGTGCACGCGATCCATGCAACGAACGGCAAAAGCGACCCAAGCGAGGCGCTTGCGGCGCTCAAGGGCTGGACGCATGACAGCCCACGCGGGCCGATCGAAATCGATCCGGTTACGCGTGACGTGGTGATGAACGAGTATCTCTCGGAGGTGATCATGCAGAACGGTCGTCTGCATCAGAAGGTGATCAGGACCATCGAGCGCGTCAAGGATCCGTGCAAGGAGCTGAAGATCGATCCGTGCCGCCCCCGCCCCCATTGAGCACGTTGCGCAGCGATGACTGCGTTGGGTATCGGTCCGTTTCAGCCGTAACCGATTGTCCGAATCCCGAAATCACCCCGTTACCGAGGCCGGCTTGACCGACCGCATCGAGACCGCCGGCGGCAACTTCTTCGAACAGCTTCCCGGGGATCACGACGTGCATCTCCTGTCGATGATCCTGCACGATTGGGACGAGGCGAAGAACCGCGCCCTGCTGCGGGTCCTTCGAGGCTTTGCCGAGCGGCGCAGTCGTCATCAGCGAGCTTCTCGTCAATGACGAAAAGACCGGGCCGGCGCCGGCTGCGCTGATGAGCCTCAACATGCTGATCGAGACGGAAGGGCGGAACTACACGCCGGCCGAATACTCGGCGTGGCTCGAGGAAGCCGGATTCTGGGACATCGAGACGGTCTGGTTCGACGCACCCGCCGCGAACGGCGCCGTGATCGGCCGCAAGCCGTAAGGCTCAGCTTCATCGAGCCGCCCATCGAAGACCGGCTCAACCTGCCGTGTTCCCGCAACCTTTCATATCAAGGCAGATTCTGTCAGAAACTGCGCCATTTTCGACCGAAAATAACATCCTCTGCGCGCCGATCCGTGGTAAATGGGCCACAGACCGCTCGACGATATCAGTCGTGATTTCAGAGGTATGACATGAATGATGAGCCGAAGAGCGCCGCCGAGCTGAAAGAAATGAGGCTCAACCGCAAGCGCGCCCAGGAAGTCGACGGCATCAAGGCGATGGCCGAGATCGCGGCTGCCGATATTGCGATCCGCCAGCGAACCGAGAAGCTGCGCGCGCTGCGCCTGGCAAAGGAAGCGGCCGACCGTGCAAATCCGCCGGAATCGAAGGTCAAGGGCAAGACCAAAGCCAGGATTGCGAAAAGAGGCTGACTTGAAATGACGAAAGAGGATCGCGATCGCGCCCAGGCGCGCTTCGACAAGGCGGCCAAGGCCGTTCAGGACGCCAAGTCCGGCAAAGCCGAACGCGACGCAGCGGCGAAAGCCGTGCTCGACAATATGGCGAAGCTGAAGGCGTTGCGGCTTGCGCGCGAAGCAGCCGAGCCGCAACGTGCGCCCGCCGCAAAGGCCGCAAAGAAGGCGCGCAGCAGCACAAAGCGGGCCGACGAGAAGCCGGTGGCCCTGTCCGAGTGGCTGGCGAGCCAACAGAACGGCGGACGGCGAACCTGAGATCGGCCGATCGAACTCGAAGATTCGGCGTTACGCCGGCCCCGGCCAATCGATCATCGATCGCGTCTTGTTCTCGGCATCGTAAACCTGCACCTGAAGCATCTGGAAGCGGTTCTTCAACGCCATGCCCGCTTCCTCAGCCGCCTCCACCGTATCGTGATGCGACTTGAAGTGGCCATCCACGACCAGCGAATAACCGGCGGTCGGAGCCTTGTCGGCGCGGAGGATCTTGCGCGCTGTTGCGGTTCATCGAGCGCAATGCGGGGCTTCTTCATACTGGCTCCATGTGATGCCCTTCGAGCTGAAGCCGCAAAAAGGGCGGGAAGAAACGTTTGACCGGCGCTAGGATATCTTCCGGGCGCGATTAGATTGAGGTCATGCCGTTACCCTGAGTCGGCATGCAGCGCAAACGCCGATTGATCCGGCGAGAATCATCACTTTGGTGAAATCATATGGGCGGAACAGGCAGGAAGAACAGCGAGCCTCCGAAACAAGGCGATGCCAAGCCGAAGAAGCCACCGCGCCCGCCGGTTGAGGAGGAGGAGGACTACGAGGACGGCGACATCGCTACGCCGAAGCGGGACCGTTATGGCCCCGACGATGAGCCGTTGTAGCCTCATAAAAGTTGTCATCGCCCGCCAACGGGTCGCGCGAAGGCGCGCCCGATGACAGGCTCCGGGCGGGCGATCCAGTACGCCACGGCCTTTCTGCAGAACATCAGCGCTGCGGAGTACCGGATCGCCCGGTCAAGCCGGGCGATGACGAGCTGTGTTGGTAGAAGCCTTCGCTTTCAATCACCCGAATACTCGCTGCATCGAGCAGATGCGCGCCAAAGCCGCCGCGTGCTAGTTTGACCGCCAGCTTCGGCGAAACCAGCAGCGCGGCTGCCGTCAGCGCCAGCGGCACGGCGCTGATCCAGTCCGACTGCACCGGTGTGAGTTCTTCGCTGCTGCTGGCATAAGGCCCGCGCGCCGCAGCGAGATGCAAGCATTCCCTGAGAATGTCGGGTCGCGTTCCGCCGCGCGCCGCACATCCGAGCAGCGCCTGCATCGCCAGGTGCGTGAGCACGCCCTCGCGGCTTGCAAGCAACGGAGCCGGCGTCTCGCCCAGCGAGATCAGAAGCAAAAGTCCGACGAGGTCGACGCCGGAGCGATAGGCATTCATCGGCTCGACCAGCCGCGGATTGCAATCGATCAGCAATGGCGCGGTATCGACGTCCGGCATGATGTAATCGACCGACAGCGCGCCGTGCCAATCGAGCGCCCGGCCGATCTGCTCGACGTAAGCGCGAACGACCGGCCGGCTCACGCTCTGCTTGATCGCCTCGCCGCCACCAACGCCCGCCGCGATCTGCCGATAGGCATGAAAGCCGAGCATCCGGCCGCGGCAGAATACCGATTGCGCCTTCTCGGTAGTGCCTGCGACGAGGTCTTGCACCAGCACCTCACCGGCGAATGCGTCGCTGTCCTCGAGATCGTGCAGCGCGCGCATCAGATCGTCCGCGCAACGCACGAACCAGATGCCCCGGCTGGCGGTGCCGACAGAAGTCTTCACGACGGCCGGATAGCGAACCGCATCGCGCACCCCTTGCGCGGATTGCACGATGCGCGTCGGCGGCTGCGGCAATCCCAACCGATCGAGCAGCCGGCTGAAGCCGGCCTTGCTATGCGCTTCGCGATAGCTCTCGAAGTTCGGCAGCGCGAGACCGGCGCGGCCTTCGATGCGCTGCGCGACCCGCGCAAACAAAAATCCCTGCTCGTGCGTCGGCAGCAGCACGTCGAATTTTCCGCCGGCCAGTCGCTGCTCGACGAAGGCCAGGTAACCGGCGGGGTCGCCCCGCAGTCCAGGGCAGCGGTGAAATTTGCGGACGAAGCGCGAGAGCCGCGACAGACACCAGGGCGAGGGATCGCAGACCTCGACGTGATGGCCCGAAAGACCGAGAATCGTAATGGCCTCCCGGGCCGAAGTCGAGGAACCTTCGGAGACCAGTACCCGGAGCGGTGTTGCGGGATCAGGCATGCCGGATCATTGCCGCGTAAACCGCCTTTGTCTCCTGATTTAATGGCGGCATTTCGTGCGCCCTGCCCTGCGCCGGGGCAGCCATGCAGCGGCATTCATGGACAAATAACGGCCTGCCTATATTTTCAGCCCCGCCCAGCCGGGCCACAAGTTACACAGGATTTTTGAGCCGACATGGTCGACATTCTGGCCGCACCGCAACAAGCCAAAGCGGACACCTCGCTGCGCACGCTCGCGGCGATTTCGGTCGCCCATTGGGTCAGCCATTTCCATCTGTTTGTGTTGCCGATGCTGTTTCCGTTCCTGAAGGAGCAGTTGGGCGTCGGCTACATTGAGCTCGGCTTCGCGCTCACGGTGTTCGGCGTCGTCTCCGGCCTGACTCAGGCCCCGATCGGCTATCTCGCCGATCACATTGGCGCACGAAAAGTGCTGCTGATCGGCCTCACCGTCGGCGGCCTCGCGCTGGTCATGCTAGGCCTGCACCTGAGCTACGTCTCGCTGATCATCTCGGCCGCGCTGCTCGGCCTTGCCAACAGCGTTTATCACCCCTGCGACTATGCGATCCTGTCGACGCATATGGATGAAGCGCGGATGGGCCGGGCGTTTTCGGTCCATACCTTTGCGGGTTTCCTTGGCGGTGCGGTGGCGCCCACGATCATGCTCATGCTGGTGACAGCCGTCGGCGGGCTCGGCGCGCTGATCGTGGCCGGTGCGGTCGGCCCTGCGGCAGCGCTGCTATTGATCGCGGTCAAGATTCCCGATGCCAGTTCGGCCGATCGCAAGGCCGATGACCCTGCAGCGCCGCAGCAGAGCATCGTGACGCCTGCGATCATCGTACTGACGATCTTCTTCATGCTGCTCGGCCTGTCCAGCGCCGGCATCAGCAATTTCGGCGTGGTTGCGCTGATGAGCGGCTATGGTGTGACTTTCTCGGCCGCCAACGTCGCGCTGACCGCCTATCTCGGCGCCAGCGCAGCCGGCGTGCTCGCCGGCGGCTATCTCGCCGACCGCACCACGCGGCATGGCAATGTCGCGGCTGCGTGCTTTGCCATCAACGCCGTCATCATAACAATCATTGCGACGATCAATTTGCCGTCGGTGGTGCTGACCGCCGCGATGGGGCTGGCCGGATTCCTCGGCGGCGTCATCGCCCCTTCGCGCGACATGCTGGTGCGCAACGCGGCTCCTGCGGGCGCCGCGGGCCGCGCCTTCGGTATCGTCTCCACCGGTTTCAATTTCAGCGGCATACTCTCCCCGTTATTGTTTGGCTGGATCATGGACCAGAGCCTGCCGCATTGGGTGTTCGGCGCCTCTGTCGCCTTCATGGTGCTGACGGTCCTGCTGGCGCTGGTGACGGACCGCAAGCCGGCGGAACTCGCCAGGGCATAACTGCGTCGGCGATGCATTCCTGAGCCTCATCCCCGGCGGTTGACAGCATCTGACCGCATCGGATGATGCGGCAACAACAAAATCAGAACCGGGATGGAAGCCATGACCTCGACCCCCGACCTCGTGATCCGCGGCGGCACCGTTGCCGATGGCAAGGGTGGCGACTTGTTCGAAGCCGACGTGGCGATTGCAGACGGCCGCATCACCGAAGTCGGCAAGGTAGCGGCAAAGGGCAAGGAAGAAATCGACGCCAAGGGCAGACTGGTTACGCCAGGCTTTGTCGACGTCCACACACATTATGATGGCCAGGTCACCTGGAGCCAGGACATCACGCCCTCCTCGCAGAACGGCGTCACCACAGCGATCATGGGAAATTGCGGCGTCGGCTTCGCGCCGTGCCGACCGGCCGACCATGTCCGACTGATTCAATTGATGGAAGGCGTGGAGGATATCCCCGAGCCGGTGTTGAGCGCCGGCATCCCATGGGCCTGGGAGAGCTTTCCGGATTACATGGAGTGGCTGTCGAAGAGAAGCTTCGACATGGACATCGGCGCGCAACTGCCGCACGCGGCTTTGCGCGTCTATGTGATGGGCGAGCGCGGCGCGCGCCGCGATCCCTCGACATCAGACGACAACAAGGCGATGGCAGCACTGGCTGCTGATGCGGTGCGATCAGGCGCGCTCGGCTTCTCGACCTCGCGCACGCTCAACCACCGCACCTCGACCGGCGATTTTACGCCGACGCTGAAGGCCGGCGAGGACGAACTGACCGCGATTGCCGCTGCGATGCACGCGCACGGCCGTAGCGTCTTTCAGTTCGTCCTCGATCTTTCCGGAATCGACGAAGATCTGCCGATGATGCTGCGGGTGGCGGAGAACACGAAGATCCCGGTATCGTTCTCGATCACGCAGAACGACAGAGCGCCGCAGCGCTGGCGCCAGACGCTCGACACCATCAGGGATGCTTCGGCGCGCGGCCTGTCGATTACGGCACAGATCGCGGCCCGCCCGGTCGGATTGATGCTCGGCCTCGAATTGTCGCGCAACCCGTTCCAGACTCATCCGAGCTACCAGGCGATTGCACATCTGCCGCTCACCGAGCGGCTCGCGCGGCTGCGCCAGCCGGACGTACGCAAGGCGATCCTGAGTGAGCACGCCACCGCGACCGACGATCCGCTGTTCTTCCGGCCGAACTACGACAAAATGTACCTGCTCGGTGATCCGCCGGACTACGAGCAGCCGCCGGAAAACACGCTGGGCGCCTAGGCCCGTCGCCAGGGCAAGCAACCGGAAGAACTCGCCTATGATGCGATGCTGACGGATGACGGCCGCGGCATGCTCTACGTGCCGTTCCTCAATTATGCCGACGGCAATCTCGATGCTGTCAGCGAGATGCTGCGCGATCCCAATGCCGTGCCGGGGCTCTCCGACGGCGGCGCGCATTGCGGCATCATCTGCGATGCCAGTTTCCCGACCTATCTCTTGACGCACTGGACGCGCGACCGCACCCGCGGCGAAAAACTGTCGATCCCGTTCGTCGTCGCCGCGCAATCGCGCAAGACCGCGCTTTCGGTCGGCCTCTACGACCGCGGCGTGATCGCGCCCGGCTTCAAGGCCGACGTCAACGTGATCGATTACGACCGTCTGCATCTGCATCCGCCAAAAGTGCATTACGACCTGCCGGTCGGCGGCCGCCGCCTGATGCAGCAGATCGATGGCTATGACGCCACCATCGTCTCCGGCGTGGTGACGCAGCACGCCGGCAAAGCCACCGGCGCGCGCCCGGGCAAGCTGGTGCGCGGCGCGCAGGGCTCAAAGCCGCAGATGGATGCGGCGGCGAGTTAAGACGGCGCCGTTTCGTCGTACTCGGTGTCGTCCCTGCGAACGCAGGGACCCATACGCCGCGGCTCATCGTCCAGGGCGATGTGGCAGACGTCTCGCTTAGACAATCAGCATTCGTGGTTATGGGTCCCTGCGTTCGCAGGGACGACGGATGGATTTGTTATTTCCTCACGCGAATTTCGGTTGTGCCGCTGCTTGCGCCATCAGCCTTGCGCGTTCCGTGTTCGGCCACAGCAGCAACAGTCCGAGCAACCCTGACGCCGCCATGATCACGGCGTTGATGGTGAAGCCGGTCATGTAGCCGTCGAGCGGCACCGCCGCATTCTGAATCACGGCGCCCATCACGAACGGCGCGATCATTCCCGCCAGCGTGTAGATCGCGCCATAGATTGCGATCACGGCGCCGCGCTGCTGCACCGGGGTGAATTCGCCGAGCATCGGCGGACAGACCACATAGATCGAGCCGCACAGCCCGGACCCGACGACGAGGAACGCAATCTGCCATCCCGCGCCGTTGACATAGGGTAGCACGGCAAGAATCGCCCCGCCGACGATCAGCGGCACCGAGCCGAGCACACCGCGCGCACCGCGCGTGGTATAGCCGCGCGTCAGCATCACCTGCGAAACCCAGCCCGTCAGCAGCACGATGGCCGCGCCGAACACCCAGGGCAAAACCGAAATCCAGCCTGCGTCTTGTTGCGAGAAGCCCAGCCCCTTGACGATGAATGGCGTGAACCAGGTGAGGCCGAGCGACAGCGCCCAATAGGCGCCAAAGGTCGCGGCGCAGCAGCCGATAAAGGTTCGCGAAGTTAGAAGCTGGAGATAGGGAACGCGCGGGTCGGCAGCGGCCGTTGTAACGGTCTGAACCAGCGGTCCCTCCTTTCCCATGACCAGCCACGCCGCTGCCCACATCAGGCCGACGATGCCGAGCGCGCCGAACGCATAGTGCCAGCTATGATTGACGATGATCCAGTTCAGTGCGGGCACCGCGAGGATCACCCCGAACGCCGAGCCCTGCGAAAGGATCGCGGTGGGCAGCGTCCGCTTTTCGTCGGGAAACCACTTGTAGACCGCGTGCGCCGCTACCGCGAACGCAGGTCCCTCCCCTGCACCAAGGATGATGCGGCAGATCACGAGCGTCGTAAATCCGACGGTGCCGACCATCGGAAACTGCGCCACCGACCAGATCACCGCCATCGCGAGCAGCACCCAGCGGGTATCGATGCGATTGACGATAAAGCCCACGACGATGGCCGAGATGGAAAACAGGAAAAAGAACGAGGATCCGAGAAAGCCGAACTGTTCCGGCGAGAGCTTCAGCTCATCCATGATCGGCGCGCCGGCAAGCCCGACGACGATCTTGTCGGCAAAGTTCACCAGCATGAACAGAAACAGCAAGAAGGTAATTGTCCAGGCGCCCTTGGGCGTCCCCTTGGGCGTCGCTTGCGCGGTCATGGCTGGTTTCCCCGTATCTTTGCTGATTCTGTAGGATTGGCCGGTTTCGATGCTACAAGGGGGCTTGCGGGCAAGGCAACCGCGATTTCCGCAAATGCCCGCCGTGCAACTGCCGGCTGGTGCGACAGGCGCACGCCACAACCGGATCACGATCGCGGCGCGGCGCGATTGAGGCCGTGATCGGGGACGCGTGCCCTGATATGTTGCATGCCATCACGTCGGGGGATTTTCATGGTCAGATCGGTCCATCGTCTCGAATGACCAAATACAATCCCAGTGCGACCGGCCCCGTGCTGCACGTGGCCGGCCTGACCAAGAGCTACCGCACCGCCGGCGAAGAGGTCGCGGTGCTGCGCGGCGTGAACCTGACGGTCGCTGCCGGTGAGAGCGTCGCACTCACCGGCGAATCCGGCAGTGGCAAGAGCACGCTCTTGCACCTGATCGCCGGGCTCGATGCGGCCGACGGCGGCGAGATCAGGTTGGCGGATGCCGCAGTCGCCGAACTCAGCGATGCCGAGCGGGCGGAAATGCGCCGCGACCGGCTCGGCTTGGTGTTTCAGCAATTCAACCTGGTCCCGAGCCTCACCGTGGAAGACAACCTCGTTTTCCAGTCGCGCATCGCCGGTCGTCACGATGCGGCCTGGCACCACGAACTGGTGGAGCGGCTCGGGCTCGGCCGCTTCCTGAAGCGCTATCCCGAGCAATTGTCCGGCGGTCAGCAACAACGCGTCGCAATCGGCCGGGCATTGGCGGTCAAGCCGCTATTGCTGCTCGCAGACGAGCCGACCGGCAATCTCGACGAGGACACGGCGGACGAAGTGCTGGCGCTGGCGCGCGACCTGGTGACGCGCAGCGGCTGCGGTTTTCTGTTGGTGACGCACAGCGCGCGGCTCGCAGCAACGCTCGACCGCCAGGTCAACCTCCACGCCGGGGTGATCGCGTGAAACGCGCGCTGTGGACGCTGGCCGTGCTGCTGAGCCACTGGCGGCGGCACCCGATGCAGTTGGCGACCCTGCTGATCGGGTTGATCTCGGCGACCGCGCTGTGGAGCGGCGTGCAGGCGCTCAATCAGCAGGCGCGCACATCCTATGATCGCGCCGCCGCTACGTTTGGCGGCACGCGCACCGCCATGCTGGTCGCCCGCAACGGCGTAACTTTTCCGCAAGAACTCTTTGTCGAGTTGCGCCGCGCCGGCTGGCCGGTCTCGCCGATGCTCGAAGGCCGCATCCAGATCGAGGGACGGTCGTTGCGGCTGCTCGGCATCGAACCCGTTACGCTGCCCGCTGAAGTCGGCAACGCGCCGACGATCGGCAAAGCCGGCCTGCAATCCTTCATGACGCCGCCGGGCGAGATCCTGGTGGCGCCGGAAACGCTTTCCGACCTCAAGCTCGCGGAGGGCGCGCGTCCACGAGGCGATGGCGGCGCACCGCTGCCGCCGCTTCGCGTGCAGCCAAACCTGGTGCCCGGCGTGCTGGTCGTCGACATCGGCATTGCGCAGAACCTCCTGAAAATGCCGGACCAGCTTTCGCGGCTCCTGATCGGCAAGGCGACCGGGAGGCACGCGCCGCTTGAAAGCGTTGCCGGCGACAAGCTTCGGCTGGTCGAAGCCGATGCGGAGACCGATCTCGAACGTCTCACCGACAGTTTTCACCTGAACCTGACCGCGTTCGGGCTGCTGTCGTTCTTTGTCGGCCTGTTCATCGTCAATTCGGCGATCGGGCTCGCCTTCGAGCAGCGGTTGCCGACCTTGCGCACCTTGCGCGCCTGCGGCGTCTCGGCGCGGATGCTGAACGCCGTGCTGGTGCTTGAACTGGTGGCGCTGGCACTGGCCGCGGGGCTGATTGGACTCGTGTGCGGTTACTTCATCGCCGGCGCGCTACTGCCTGACGTCGCCGCATCGCTGCGCGGGCTCTATGGCGCGCAGATTCCGGGACATCTCACGCTCAAGCCGCAATGGTGGATCGCGGGCATCGCCATCAGCATCTTGGGCGCGCTCGCAGCGGCGGCTGCCAGTCTCACCAAGGCGCTGCGGCTGCCGTTGCTCGCCACCGCCCAGCCCTTCGCCTGGCAACAGGCGCAGCGGCGCTGGCTCATTTACCAGAGTGCGCTGGCGCTCGTCGCGTTCGCAGCGGCCGGCGGCTTTTTGTGGTTTGGCGATTCCCTGATTTCTGGCTTTGCCGTGCTCGCTGCAATAATGCTCGGCGCAGCGCTGATCCTGCCGATGTTTCTGGAAATCGTGCTGTCGCTTGGCCAGCGCTATGCACGAGCCCCGCTCGGAATCTGGTTCTGGGCCGACAGCCGCCAGCAATTGTCGGGATTGTCGCTCGCCCTGATGGCGCTGTTGCTTGCATTGGCGGTGAATGTCGGCGTCTCCACCATGGTCGAGAGTTTTTCCCGCACGTTTCTGGTCTGGTTGGACGGGCGGCTGGCCGCAGAAATTTATGTCAACGCCGCCAACGACGCGCAGGCACACGAGATCAAGGCGTGGCTTCGCGAACGCCCCGAGGTCGAGGCGATCCTGCCCGGCGGCCGTGCCGATACGCAATTGGCGGGCGCGCCGATCGAGGTGCTGGGCCTGTCCGATCACGCCACCTATCGCGACAACTGGCCGCTGCTGCAATCGACTGAGGATGCCTGGGTCAAGCTTCGCCCTGGCGATGCGGCCCTTGTCAGCGAACAACTGGCGCGACGGCTGCATCTCTCCCTTGGCGACCGAATCGAAGTGCCCGCGTCAGGCGGAAACTGGACGCTCAACGTGGTCGGCATCTATGCCGATTATGGCAACCCCAAGGGCCAGATCGCGGTGAACTTCGCCGCGCTGACGCGGCGCTTTCCGGAAATCCCGCTGACGCGCATGGGACTGCGGGTCGCCTCGCCAAAGATCCCGGCGTTGATCTCGGCGCTGCAGGAAAAATTCGGCCTCGACGATCGCAATGTCGCCGACCAGGCGACGATGAAGGCGGAATCGACGCGGATCTTCAACCGCACTTTCGCGGTCACGGCGGCGCTGAACGCCTTCACGCTCGGCGTCGCCGGCGTGGCGCTGTTGACGAGCCTCTTGACGCTTGCCAATTCCCGCCTGCCGCAACTGGCCCCATTGTGGGCGATCGGCGTCACGCGGCGGCGGCTCGCGGCCATCGAGCTGTTGAAGACGACCTCGGTGGCGTTGATCACCACCATCTTTGCGCTTCCGCTGGGTTTGCTGGTCGCGTGGTGCCTGCTCGCGATCGTCAACGTCAAGGCGTTCGGTTGGCGGTTGCCGTTTCATGTCTTTCCGCTGCAATTGCTGTGGCTCACCGGCGTCGCGATGGCGGCAGCGGTTGCGGCTTCCGCGCTCCCCGTCATCAGGCTGGCGCGCATGCAGCCGACCAGCCTGATCAGGATCTTTGCCAATGAACGGTAGCGGTCTCATTACCCGCCGCTGCTTCATCGGCGGCGCGCTCTTCGCCGGATTCGGCGGCGAGGCACTCGCGCAGGGCTTTGCCGGGCTTGGCGATAGCGCGGATGGATTTGCGCCGGTCGTGCCGGGCAGGACATTTGGTTTTCCTGCCGACCACGGCCCACATCCGGAATTCCGCATCGAGTGGTGGTATGTGACGGCCAATCTTAGCGATGTCAGCGGAGCAGCCTACGGCGCCCAATGGACGCTGTTTCGCCAAGCGATCGCGCCGGGCGGACCGCGAGAGGGCTGGGCCAACCAGCAGATTTGGATGGGCCATGCCGCCGTCACCCGCGAAGATACTCATCGCTTCAGCCAGACGTTCGCGCGCGGCGGTGTCGGCCAGGCCGGCGTCGAGGCCAACCCGTTTCACGCCTGGATCGATGCCTGGGAGATGCGCGCCCTCGATTCCGTGAATGACGACAATATCGCACCGCTGGAACTGAAAGCATCGGGCCCCGACTTCAGCTACACGCTGCGCCTGGACGCGGATCGGCCGCTGGTGCTGCAGGGCGAAGGCGGCTACAGCCGCAAATCGCTGCGCGAACAGGCCTCCTATTACTACAGCCAGCCGCATTTTGCGACGACGGGCATCCTCACCATTGACGACAGGCCCATCGACGTCACCGGCATGGCCTGGCTCGATCGCGAGTGGAGCAGCCAGCCGCTGGCCGCGGATCAAAGCGGATGGGATTGGCTCTCGCTGCATTTCAACGCTGGCGACAAATTGATGCTGTACCGGATGCGCCAGACCGACGGCCAGCATTATGGCTCGGGCAAATGGATCGCGCCCGACGGCACGGCCGAGCAACTCGCCTCCGCGGATATCGCCATGACGCCGCTCGCGTTCACCGAGATTGGGGCGCGAAAAATTCCGACCACATGGCGCATCGAGGTTCCGAGCAAGGCGCTCAGAATCGAGTGCACGCCGCTCAATCCCAGGAGTTGGATGGGCACGAGCTTTCCCTATTGGGAAGGCCCGATTCGCTTCGCAGGCAGCCACACGGGGGTGGGCTATCTGGAAATGACGGGCTATTAAGCCCGCGCACGAAACAGGGGAGTTTCAGCGATGTATCATCTCACCGCGCTCGTCAGCTTGCTGGCGATCCTGGTCTACTTCTACTCGTCCGTTCGTGTGTCGCAGGCGCGCGGCAAATTCGGCGTCAAGCTGCCGGCGATCTCGGGCAATCCAGATTTCGAGCGCGTGTTTCGCGCGCAGATGAACACGCTGGAATGGCTGCCGATCTTTTTGCCGGCGCTATGGCTGTTCGCGATTTATATCAGCGACAGCATCGCCGCTGCGCTGGGGCTGGTCTGGGTGATGGGCCGCATTCTCTATATATTTGGCTACGCGAAGTCGGTCCCACAGCGCAGCCCCGGCTTTGCGACTCAGGCGCTGGCGACGATCGCGCTGTGGGTCGGCGCATTCGGCGCCATCTTGTGGCGGTTGGTGCAGGGGTGACGGACACGCTTCTCTCTCCCCACGTCGTCCCGGGCAAGCGCAGCGCGACCCGGGACCCATAACCACCGATGGCAATTGTTGCGCGACGCTGGGGCCATCGCCCGGCGCAACCAACAACCGCCTGTGGTTATGGGTCCCTGCGTTCGCAGGGACGACAAAAAAGCTTACTTCACCAGCGGGCAGCCGGAATCCTTCGCCGCCGGGAACGCCTTGTCGCCCGGCACCACGGTGAGCTGCTTGTAGTAATCCCACGGCTTCTTCGATTCAGATGGCTTCTTGACCTCGAACAGATAGAGGTCGTGCACCATGCGGCCGTTTTCCAGCACCTTGCCGCCTTGCGCAAAATCGTCGTCGACCGGGAGCTCCTTCAACTTCTTCGCCACCGCCTCGGTGTCCTTGGTGCCCGCCGCTTTTACCGCCTTCAGATATTGCAGCGTCGCCGAATAGGTGCCGGCCTGGATCATGTTCGGCATGCGGCCGGTGCGCTTGAAGAAGCGTTCGGCGAGATTGCGGCTCTTGGCGTCTCGGTCCCAGTAGTAGCCTTCGGTCAGCACCAGGCCCTGGGCGGCGTCGAGGCCGAGGCCGTGCACTTCGGCAAGCGTCAGCAACAGGCCGGCGAGCTTCTGGCCGCTCTTGACGATGCCGAATTCCGCCGCCTGCTTGATCGAGTTGGTGGTGTCGAGGCCGGCATTGGCGAGACCGATGATCTTGGCTTTCGAACTCTGCGCCTGCAGCAGGAAGGAAGAGAAGTCCGACGAGTTCAGGGGAATGCGGACTGCGCCGAGCACCTTGCCGCCCTTCGCCCTGACGAAATCGCCGGTGTCTTTTTCCAACGCATGGCCGAAGGCGTAGTCGGCGGTCATGAAGAACCAGGTATCGCCGCCGGATTCCACCAGCGCACCGCCGGTGCCGTAGGCGAGCGCGTGCGTATCGTACGCCCAATGGAATCCATACGGCTGGCAGGAATCGCCGGTGAGGCGCGAAGTCGCAGCACCCACGACGATGTCGATCTTCTTCTTCTCCTTAGAAAGCTCGTGAATCGCGAGCGCGACGGAGGAGGTCGTCAGCTCCGTGATCATGTCGACGCCCTCGACCTCGTACCAGCGCCGCGCGATCGCGGTGGCGAGATCCGGTTTGTTTTGATGGTCGGCGGAGACGATTTCGATCTTGTGGCCGAGCACCTCGCCGCCAAAATCCTCGATCGCCATCTTGGCCGCTTCGAACGACCACTTGCCGCCGTAATCGGCGTAGACCCCGGACTGGTCGTTCAAAATGCCGATCTTGACGCCCTGCGCCGATGCCGGCGCGGCGAGCAAAAGACCAACTGCCGCAGCGGCGGCCAACAATCCCGACTTCATTCTTTTCTCCAGGAATTTTTTGTCAGAGGAACCTCGCGACTTTATTCAATAACCCCGCGAGTGCCCATCCATTTCAGATCAGCCAAAAGTATTGGGGAACTTTGATCGAAACTGCGCCGTCATTGCGGGGCGCGACGAGCGCGAATTGACACCGCCGCCCGCTTCTTGCCCTTGCCCTCGGCGAGGTTGCGCACGATGACGTAGAAGATCGGCGTGAACACCAGGCCGAATAGCGTGACGCCGATCATGCCGAAGAACACGGCGACGCCCACCGCCTGCCGCATCTCCGAGCCGGAGCCCGACGAGATCACCAGCGGCAACACACCGAGGATGAAGGCAAACGACGTCATCAGGATCGGCCGCAACCGCAGCCGGCAGGCTTCGATCACGGCATCCAGGCGCGCCTTTCCTTCGAGTTCGATATCGCGCGCGAACTCGACGATGAGAATGGCGTTCTTGGCCGCCAGCCCCACCAGCACCACGAAACCGATCTGGGTCAGGATGTTGACGTCCTGCCCCATGATCCGCACACCGACGGTGGCAGCGAGCAGGCACATCGGCACGATCAGGATGACCGCGAACGGCAGGCTCCACGAGCCATATTGCGCCGCCAGTACCAGATACACGAACAGCACGCAGATCGGGAATACATAGAGGCCCGCGCTGCCGCCGGTAACCTGCTGGTAGGACAGATCGGTCCATTCGAACGAGAAACCGCTCGGCAGCGTTTCTTCGGCCAGCTTCTTCACGGTCTCGATCGCGGTCGCCGAGCTGGTCCCCGGCAACGTGTCGCCCTGCAGCTCGGACGCCGGATAGAGATTGTAGCGCGCGACGCGGTCGGGGCCGGAGATGTCGCTGAAACTCACAACGCTGCCGAGCATCACCATGTCGCCGGCGGCGTTACGGGTGCGCAGGCGTGCGAGATCGGACGTCTCCTTCCGGAACGGCAGATCGGCCTGCGCCGTGACGCGGTAGGTGCGGCCGAACAGGTTGAAGTCGTTGACATAGGACGAGCCGAAATAGGTCTGGATCGTATCGTTGATGTTCGCAATCGGCACGCCGAGCTTCTGCGCCTTGACGCGGTCGATGTCGACGAACAGTTGCGGCGTGTTGGCGGCAAACGGCGAGAACACCTGGGTCAGGCCGGGCGCCTTGCGCGCGGCGCCGACCAGTTCGTCGGTTGCGGCCGCGAGCATTTCCGAGCCGCGGCCCTGACGGTCCTGGATGCGCATGGTGAAGCCGCCGCCGGTACCGATGCCGGGCACCGCGGGCGGCGGAATGACGATGATGAAGGCACCCTGGATGCTCGCCAGCCGCGCGCGCAGATTGTTGGCGATCGCGCCTGCGGAAAGCCCCTTCTTGTGGCGCTCTGCCGGATCTTCGAACACGGGGAATAGCGCGGCGGCATTGCCCGCCTGCGTCCGCGTTGCGCCCGAGAAGCCGGCAAATGCCGCGACACGAATGATGCCCGGCGTATCCAGCGCAATCCGCTCGATCTCGCGGACCACTTCGGTCGTTCGCGCCAGCGAGGCCGCACCCGGCAATTGCACGGAAACGATCACGTAGCCACGGTCCTGCGCCGGAATGAAACCTTGCGGCGTCGTCATCAACAGCCATCCGGCGCTGCCGATCAGCGCCGCATAGAGCACCAGCATCACTACCGCGTGCCGGATCACGAAATCGGCGGTGCTGGCATAGCCATGTGCCAACCGGTCGAAGCCGCGATTGAACACGCCGGTAAAGGCGCCCCAACCGCGGGCGATGAAATTCCAGCGTGCCGGCGGCCTCTTGTCCTCATGCGGCTGCAGGATCAACGATGCCAGCGCCGGCGACAGCGTCAGCGAACAGAAGCAGGAAATCGCGGTCGCGACCGCAATGGTGACGGCGAACTGCTGGAAGAACTGCCCGGAGATGCCGCCGAGGAAGGCGGTCGGCACGAACACAGCGCACAGAACCAGCGCGATCGACACCAGCGCGCTGCCAACCTCCTGCATGGTGCGGAGCGCGGCGTCGCGCCGGCTCATGCCATGTTCGAGGTGGCGCTCGACGTTTTCGACCACCACGATCGCGTCGTCGACCACGATGCCGACCGCCAGCACAAGGCCGAACAGCGTCAGATTGTTGATCGAGAACCCGAGCGCCGCCATCACCGCAAAGGTGCCGACCAGCGAGACCGGAATCGCGATGATCGGGATGATCGCCGGCCGCCAGCCTTGCAAAAATACCAGCACCACGATCACGACCAGCGCCATCGCCTCGTAGATCGTCTTGATCAGCTCGCTGACGGACTGCGCGATGAATTCGGTCGGGTTGTAGCCGATGTTGTAGTCGAGCCCCTTCGGGAAGCTCGCCTTCAGTTTCTCCATCGTGTTGGAAATACTCTTGGCGGTCGCCAGGGCATTCGAGCCCGGCCGCTGCGTCACCAGCATGGCGACAGCGGATTTGCGCAGCAGAAAACTGTTGGTCGAATACGCCAAAGCACCGAGTTCGATCCGCGCAACATCGCGCAGCTTGACCGTGCGCCCGTCGGCGCCGGCCTTGACCACGATCTCCTCGAATTGTTTCGGGTCTTTCAGCCGGCCGGTAAAGGTGAGATTCGGCGAAAAGGCGCGGTCGCCGATCGGCGGCTCCGCAATCTGGCCACCCGCGATCTGCACGTTTTGCGAGCGGATCGCCGCCACCACTTCGCCCGCGGTCAGGCCGAGCGTAGAGATCTTGTCGGGGTCGAGCCACAGCCGCATCGAATAGTCGCGCGCGCCGAAGATCTGAATGTCGCCGACGCCGTCGAGCCGCAGCAACTCGTCCCGGACCTGCAGCAGCGCGTAGTTGGAGATGTAGAGCTGGTCGAACGTATCATCCGGCGACAGCATGAACACGACCATCAGGATGTCAGGGCTGTTCTTGCGGGTGATGACGCCGTTGCGCTGCACCTCTTCGGGCAACCGCGGCTGCGCGATCGCGACGCGGTTCTGCACCAGCACCTGGGCCTTGTCGAGATCGGTGCCGAGCTTGAAGGTGACCGTGATCGTCAACTGCCCGTTCGAGGTGGCCTGGCTGTAGAGATACAGCATATCCTCGACGCCGTTGATCTCCTGCTCGATCGGAGCGGCGACGGTGTCGGATACGGTTTGCGCAGAGGCGCCGGGATATTGCGTAGTGACCGTCACCGTCGGCGGCACCACTTGCGGATATTCGGAGACCGGCAGCGTGGTGTAGGCGATCGCGCCGACGATCAGAAGCACGATCGACAATACCATCGCCAGGATGGGCTGGTTGATGGAGAGGCGGCCGAGATTCATGTCTTGGCACCGGCCGGCTTGATCTCACCCGGCTGCGGGCTGACCTTTGCCCCCACCCGTGCCCGTTGCAGGCCGTCGATAATGACGCGGTCTTCCGGCTTCAGGCCTTCACGGATCACGCGCAGGCCTTCATCGAGCGGTCCGAGCGTCACCTGCTTCGCCTCGACCGTATTGTCGTCCTTGACGACAAAAACGATCTTGCGCGACTGGTCGGTCGCAACTGCCGTGTCCGGCAGCAGCAGCGCCTCATAAGGCCCGCTGCCGACGATCCGGACGCGGCCGAACTGTCCGGGCAGGATCGAGAGATCCTTGTTCGGGATCACGGCGCGGCTGCGCAGCGTACCCGTCGACACGTCCAGGCGATTGTCGAGGAAATCCATCTTGCCCTCATGCGAGGGCTTGGTTTCGCCGGTCAGCGTCACCTGGACCGGGTTCGGCGTGTCGCGCGAACTCGGCCGCCTGCCTTCGAACCAGAGCCGGCTGTTTCGCAAGTAAGTCGCCTCGTCGACATCGAAATAGATGTAGATCGGGTCGAGCGAGACGATCGAGGTGAGCAGCGTGGCGCCGCCCTCGGAGCCCTGCACGAGATTGCCTGGCGTCACGAGATGGCGGCTGACGCGGCCGGTGATCGGCGCCATCACATGGGTGAATTCGATGTTGAGCTTGGCGGCCTTGAGCGCGCCTTCGGCCTGCATCTCCGCGGCGCGCGCCGCCTGCAGGGTCTGGCGGCGCTGGTCCACGACGGAATCGGACACCGCCTGGGTTTGATTTAATGTCAGCGCGCGGTCGAGTTCGCGTCTGGCGAGTTCCGCTCTCGCGCGCGCATCGGACAACTGCCCGTCGGCCTGTTCGGCGACCGCCTCGAACGGACGCGCGTCGATCACGTACAGCAGATCACCTGAGCGCACGATCGCGCCGTCGCGGAATTCGACGCTGGTCACGAACCCACCGACGCGGGCGCGAACCTGGACCTCCTGGATGGCCTCGAAGCGGCCGGTGAATTCGTCCCAATCGGTAACGGTGCGTTTCACCGGCTGCGAGACCGTGACCGATGGCGCCGCGGCGGCTGGCTGTTGCGGCGGCTTGTCGCCACAGGCGGACAGCGCAAGCGCGAGCAATGGGGGCAACCATTTGAGACCGCGAAGTGAGTGACCATCACGGCTTGCCGCAGCCGGGCGTTTCAATGGCTCAGTCGTGCTCAATCCCATCTCCCCCTGCATTCTCAACATCCTGATCGATGGAAAAGCTTGCCGTGGAACTTAGTTGCGGAGGCCACAGATGTGATCGGTTCCCAGTCTCGTCAAGAACCGGCTGGGATCAAGCACAATCGTTATGCATCAGCGTAGTCAACGCTCTTCGCAACGCACGATTTCGCATTTTCGCATTGCGATGAAAGCGGAACCCGTTGCGACGAACGGCCAGCTAGTCGCCGCCTGATGACGAAAACGTGACATCGTGCAGAGACTCTCGCCCCGCCCCGCCCTCGTCATTCCGCGGCGCGCCTCTTGGCGCAGGCTTGCCGCCTTCAAGCATGACGTCGCCGATTTCCTCGGCTAACCTCGCCGCAAGGCCCGCCACAAGGGCCAGAAAAATGTCCGGGGAGGACAATCGTGCACAGAGGGCGTGTCGTATTCGGCGCCATGGACGAGGTCGTGTTCGGACGGCCGGCGTCCGAGGCGCTTGTCGCGCAGGTGGATCGGCTCGGCACGAGGCGCGCCTTCCTGATGGTCAGCGGCACGCTCAACCGCGAAACCGATGTGATCGATACCATCCGCCGTGCGCTGGGACCGCGCTGCGTCGGCACGTTCGACGCGATGCCGCCGCACACGCCGCGCTCAGCCGTGATCGCCGCCAGCGAACAGGCCCGCGCAGCGGATGCCGATCTCATCGTCACGATCGGCGGCGGGTCGATCACCGACGGCGCCAAGGCTGTGCAGCTCTGCCTCGCCAACGACGTCCGCAGCGCAGATGACATCGACCGGATCAAGGCCGGTCGCGGCGGCTCACCGCAACTTGCCGCGCCGACGGTGCGCCAGATCAGCGTGCCGACGACGATCGCTGGCGGTGAATTCTCCTCCACGGCCGGCGTCACCAACGAGAAGACGAAGGTCAAGGAAGCGCTGCGCCATCCGCTGCTGATACCGCGTGCCGTGATTCTCGACCCCTGGCTTGCCCAACACACGCCGGAATGGCTGTGGCTGTCGACCGGTATCCGCGCCGTCGACCATTGCGTCGAAGGCATCTGCTCGCGCGAGGCTCACCCATATGGCGATGCGCAGGCGCTGAAGGGCCTATCGATGCTGGCGCAGGCGCTGCCACGGGTGAAGGCCGCGGCCGGCGACCTCGACGCGCGGATGGATTGCCAGATCGGGACCTGGCTTTCGACCGGGCCTCTCGCTTCCGGCGTGCCGATGGGCGCCAGCCATGGCATCGGCTACGTGCTCGGCGCGGAGTTCGGAGTCCCGCACGGCTACACCTCCTGCGTGATGCTGCCGTCGGTGATGCGATGGAACAAGTCAGCGAATGCCGAACGTCAGGCGCTGGTCGCAGCCGCCATGGGCCATCCGAACGAGGACGCCGGCGACGTGCTCGATCGATTCATTCGCAATCTCGGCATGCCGCGCAGCCTGCGCGAGGTCAAGGTTGGGCCTGAGCACTTCGACCGCATCGCGCAACAAGCGATGGCAACGCCGTGGGTGCCGCGCAATCCGCGCAAGATCGATGAACCGGCGCAGGTACGCGAGATTTTGGACATGACCGCGTAAGGAGACCGAAGCCAATATGTACACCGGCACACATGCTCACCTTCGTCCGCTGCAGCCCGCCTTCATCATGGCTTCCACCGGAGAGGCCGTAACCTATCGTGAACTGGAGGCGCGCACGAACCGGCTGGCGCACTTGTTTCGCAACCGCGGACTCAAGCGCCTCGACCACTATTCGATCTTCATGGAGAACAACAGCCGCTACCTCGAGGCCTGCGGCGCCGGCGAACGCAGCGGGCTTTATTATACCTGCGTGAACTCCTACCTGACCGCGGGCGAGCTTGCCTACATCCTCACAAACAGCCAGTCGCGCATTCTCATCACCTCGAAGGCAAAGCTCGACGTCGCCCGCGAGGCGCTGAAGGAATGCCCCAAGGTCGACTTGTGCATTGTCGCGGACGGCGACGGCGAGAGCGACCGCATCGTCGGGCTTGAGCAGGCGACGGCAGGCCTCCCGAAGACGCCGAGATCGGACGAATGCATCGGCACCGCGATGCTCTATTCGTCGGGCACCACGGGCCGGCCGAAGGGCATCCTGCGGCCGCTGCCCGAACAACCTCCGCTTCAGAACCTGGCGATCTTCGATTTCCTGCACGGCGTCTGGCACTACCGCGAAGGCATGATCTACCTTTCGCCGGCGCCGCTGTATCATTCGGCGCCGCAGGCGGCGGTCAATCTGACGATCCGCGCCGGCGGCACCGTCATCATCATGGAAAGTTTTGATCCGGAAAGATATCTGGAGCTGGTTCAAAGATGGGGCGTTACCCACACCCAGCTTGTGCCGACGATGTTCTCGCGCATGCTGAAGCTGCCAGAGGATGTCCGCAAGCGCTATGACCTCTCATCGCTCGAGATCGCGATCCACGCTGCCGCGCCCTGCCCGGCTGCGGTGAAGGACGACATCATCAAATGGTGGGGGCCGATCATCCATGAATATTACGGCGCCACCGAAGGGCTCGGCTTCACCGCCTGCAACACCGAGGAATGGCTGGCCCATCGCGGCACCGTCGGCCGGGTGATGCTCGGCGACCTCCATATTCTCAACGAGGACATGCAACCCTGCCCCCTCGGCACGCCCGGCACGGTGTGGTTCAAGACCGCAACCCCCTTTGAATATTTCAACGACCCGGCCAAGACCCAGGAAGTGCGTTCGCCGGACGGCAGCATGAGCACGGTCGGCGACGTCGGCTATGTCGACGAGGACGGCTTTCTCTATCTGACCGACCGCGCGACCTTCATGATCATCTCCGGTGGCGTCAACATCTACCCGCAGGAATGCGAGAACCTCCTGATCACTCACCCCAAGATCGCCGACGCCGCCGTGTTCGGGGTGCCGAATGCCGACCTTGGCGAGGAGGTAAAGGCCGTGGTGCAGCCGATGCCGGGCGTCTCGCCGGGACAGGAACTGGCCGACGAACTGATCGCCTTCTGCAGCCAGTCGCTTTCGCGCCAGAAAGTGCCGCGCTCGATCGATTTCGAGGCCGAACTGCCGCGGCTGCCGACCGGCAAGCTCTACAAGCGCCTGTTGCGCGATCGCTATTGGGGCAACAAGACCTCGCGGATCGTGTGAGCATGCGACGATGTGAGATGGCCAACCCGAACACAGACGTCGCGACACCCGGTGGTGCGGTGCATCATCCGGCGAGACATTCCAGCGCGAGCCGCAACATGACGGCTACGCTGCAACCAATCCGCCGCTTTCGCAGCGAACGGCCGGTTGGCGCGCATGTTCCGCCGCACGGATTTCGATTAGTTCGAATTGCCGATCTGTGCATTGTCTTGGCCGGTTGCCCGGACGCGCGGGCATGCTATCGTCTGATGCAATCGGCCGTTTCGAGACCGAGCACATATGGGAGGGGATCATGCGGAGCGTTCATGCGCTTGCCGCCACAGCGTTGTTGTTGCTGCTGCTGCCGGCTTATGATGTTGCATCGGCCGGCGAGCCGAAGCAGGGCGGCATCCTCAGGGTCTATCATCGCGACAGCCCGGGCAGCGCCTCGATCCATGAAGGCGCGACCTTCTCGATCAACGTTCCCTTCATGCCGGTCTTCAACAACCTCGTCATGTTCAAGCAGGACGTCGCGCAGAACAGCGCAGACTCCATCGTCCCGGATCTGGCGGAGAGCTGGGCCTGGAGCGACGACGGCAAGAAACTCACTTTCAAATTGAAGCAAGGCGTCAAGTGGCATGACGGCAAGCCGTTCACCTCAGCCGACGTCAAATGCACCTTCGACATGCTGATGGGCAAGTCGCAACAGAAGTTTCGCCAGAACCCGCGAAAGTCCTGGTACAACCAGGTCGAGGACGTGACGACAAACGGCGATCTCGAGGCATCGTTCAGCCTGAAGAGGCCGCAGCCGGCGTTGTTGTCGTTACTAGCCTCCGGCTACACCCCGGTTTACCCCTGCCACGTCTCCCCGGCCGACATGCGTACCAAGCCGGTCGGCACCGGCCCGTTCAAATTCGTCGAGTTCAAGGCCAACGAATCGATCAAGCTCACGAAGAATCCCGACTACTTCAAGAAGGGCCAGCCGCACCTCGACGGCATCGAGTTCACCATCATCACCAACCGTTCGACGGCCATTCTCGGATTTGTCTCCGGGAAGTTCGACATGACTTTCCCGACCGAAGTGTCGATCCCGCTCTTGAAGGAGGTCAAGTCGCAGGCGCCGAATGCAGTATGCGTGGTCGAGCCGGTCAACGTCTCGACCAACATCATCGTCAACTCGTCCGCCCCGCCGTTCGACAATATCGACATTCGCCGCGCGCTGGCACTGGTGCTCGACCGCAAGGCCTTCGTCTCGATACTGTACGAGGGACAGGCCGACATCGGCGGCACCATGCTCCCCGCACCGGGCGGCTTGTGGGCGATGCCGAAGGAAATGCTGGAATCGATTCCGGGTTACGGTCCCGACGTCAACGCCAATCGGGAGGAGGCGCGCAAGCTGATGCAGAAGGCGGGCTATGGACCGGACAAGCGCCTCGCCGTCAAGGTCGCCACGCGCAACATCCCGATCTACCGCGATCCCGCCGTCATCCTGATCGACCAGATGAAGAGCATCTATATCGACGGCGATCTCGACGTCGTCGATACCGCACAATGGTTCCCGAAGGTCGCCCGCAAGGATTACTCGCTCGGCCTCAACCTCACCGGCAATGCCGTCGACGATCCCGACCAGTCATTCTACGAAAACTATTCTTGCGGCTCGGAGCGCAACTATACCAACTACTGCAACAGGGAAATCGAGAAGCTGTTCGACGAGCAGTCGATGGAGAAGGATGCCGCCAAGCGTAAGAAGTTGGTCTGGGAGATCGACAAGAAGCTGCAGGAAGACGTGGCGCGGCCGATCATCTTGCACGCCCGCCAGGGCTCGTGCTGGCAGCCTTATGTCAAGGGCATCACCATCATGGTGAACAGCTCCTACAACGGCTACCGTTACGAAGACGTCTGGATGGACAAGTAGCGTTCGGCCGAGAGAAGCCGGTGTGACGGTAAATTTCGAGCGCGCAATTTTGTGTCCGTCATTGCGAGCGAAGCGAAGCAATCCACCTCTCTGCACGAGGATAGATGGATTGCGTCGTCGCTATCGCTCCTCGCAATGACGGAGGGGTTCGAGAATGACGGATAGTCAGGGAGAGTAGCCGGGTGTTTGCTTATATCGTGCGACGCCTCGCCTTGATGCTCGTGACCCTGATCGGGATCTCGATCATCATCTTCGTGTTGCTGCGGGTCGTCCCCGGCAACATCGTCGACATCCTGTTCGACGCCGCCGGCTTCGTCGATCCCACCGACAAGGCCAACCTGGAAAAGGAACTCGGCCTCAACCTGCCGATCTACCAGCAATATCTGAACTGGATCGGCGGGCTGCTGCACGGCGATCTCGGCTATTCCTACGTCTCGGAAAAGCCGGCGCTGCAAGAGATCCTGCCGCGCATTCCGATCACCGCCCGGCTGGCGGCGCTGGCGCTGTTGTTCTCGGCCTCGATCGGCATTCCCTTAGGCGTTCTCAGCGCAGTCCACCAAGGCTCGCGGTTGGATTACACCCTCCGTGTCGTCAGCCTGAGCGGCCTGTCGCTGCCTTCCTTCTGGCTCGGGCTGCTTATCCTGATGGCCTCGGTTTCGCTGTTCGGCCACATGCCGATCTACAATCCGAACCCGGCAACCTGGACGGAGGCGTTCGCGATCTATGCCGTGCCGGCGATGGCGGTCGGCTTTCGCAGCGCCGCGCTGACCATGCGCATCACGCGCTCCTCGATGCTCGAAATTCTGCGGCAGGACTACATCCGCACCGCGCGCGCCAAGGGCGCGTCCGAGGCTTCGGTCAACTATCGCCACGCGCTGAAGAACGCGATTCTCCCTGTTATCACCGTGATCGGCATCGAGGCGGCGTTCCTGATCGGCGGGCTGATTGTCACCGAAACCGTGTTCAATATTCCAGGCGTGGCCCGCTTCCTGGTCGAGGCGTTGCGCTGGCGCGATTACCCGATCGTGCAGAATCTCGTGATGCTGATCGCCGTGGTCGTGGTGGTCGCTAACTTCACCGTCGACATGCTTTACGCCGCGATCGATCCGCGCATCCGGTATGGGGACTAGCCGCGTGACCACGATTAACTTCGAGAGCGAGTTGAGGCGGGCCGGCGCTCATTCGACGCATGGCTGGCGCCGGCTGGTGTTCCTGGCGCAGCGTTATCTGCTCGGCACGATCGGCCTTGTGATCATGGTGATGTTCGTCTGGATGGCGATCTCGGCCGACCTGATCGCCCGCTACGACCCGCTCAGTGTCGATTCGGCGCAGCGGCTGGCAGCGCCGAGCGCGGCGCACTGGATGGGAACCGATTCATTCGGCCGTGACGTCTGGAGCCGGATCATTCACGGCGCGCGCATTTCGCTCGCCGTCGGTATCGGCGCCACCGCGCTGGGATCGTCGATCGGCGTCATCGTCGGCCTCGTATCGGGCTATCTGTCCGGCTGGGTCGATCTGTTGTTCCAGCGCGTCACCGACATCCTGCAGGCCCTGCCCTTGCTGGTGCTGGCGCTGGTGATGACCGCGGCGCTCGGTCCCTCGCTGCCGAACGTGATCATCGCGATTGCGATCCCGTTGATCCCCACCGTCGCCCGCGTGATCCGTGCCAATACGCTGGCGCTGCGCGAGCAGCCCTTCGTCGAGGCCGCAAAATCGATCGGCATGAGCGAGACCCGCATTGCGCTGCGTCACGTGCTGCCGAACACGCTCGCGCCCTTGATCGTGCTGGCGACCGCGCAGCTCGGTTCCACCATCCTCACCGAAGCCTCGCTGTCGTTCCTCGGCCTTGGCATTCCCGAGCCCTATCCGTCGTGGGGCCGCATGCTGTCGGAATCGGCGGCCGAATATGTGCGCACCGCGCCGTGGCTGGTGATTTTCCCGGGCGTCGCCATCTCCCTTGCCGTATTCGGCACCAATCTGTTCGGCGACGCGCTCCGCGACATCCTCGATCCGAGGCAACGCGGCTGATGAGCGAGGCGCGCAAGGACGACACTATTCTCGATGTGAAGAACCTGCAGACGGTGTTCTTCACCAATTCCGGGCTGTTCCGCGCGGTCGACGACGTCTCGTTCACCGTCCGCCGCGGCGAGACGCTCGCGATCGTCGGCGAGTCCGGCTGCGGCAAGAGCGTGACCGCGCTGTCGGTGATGCGGCTGGTGCCCGACCCGCCGGGCCGCGTGGTCGGCGGCTCGGTGACGCTGGAAGGCACCGATCTGCTCAGCCTCGACGAGGCCGAGATGCGCGATATCCGCGGCAATCGAATCTCGATGATCTTTCAGGAGCCGATGACCTCGCTCAATCCGGTGATGCGGATCGGCGACCAGATCACGGAAGTGCTCCGCCTGCACCAGGAGATGACCGCGAAGGAGGCCTGGGCCAAGGCGGTCGAGATGCTGCGCCTGGTCCGCATTCCCGAACCGGACCGGCGCGCGCACGAATATCCGCATCAATTGTCCGGCGGCATGCGGCAGCGCGCGATGATCGCGATGGCTCTGGCGTGCCGGCCGGCGCTGTTGATCGCGGACGAGCCGACCACCGCGCTTGACGTGACGATCCAGGCGCAGATCCTGGCGCTGATCGTCGATCTGCAAAAGAGGCTCGGCACCGGCTTGATCCTGATCACGCACGATCTCGGCGTCGTCGCGCAGACCGCGCAACGCGTCATCGTGATGTATGCCGGCAAGAAGGTCGAGGAAGCGACGGTAGAGGACCTGTTCGAAAATCCAAAGCATCCCTACACGCGCGGGCTGATGGCCTCGATGCCGGCGGTGATCTCGTTTGGTGCCAAGACCGATGCGCGACTGAATGAGATTCCCGGCATGGTGCCGTCGCTGACCAACCTGCCGCCGGGCTGTGCCTTTGCGCCGCGCTGCCGCCTTGCCGTGGACCGATGCCGCGCCGAATATCCACCGCTGCAGGAAGTCGATGCCAATCATCTCGCGGCGTGCTGGCGCGCAACCGAATTGGTGGGCGCGCCATGAGCGACCAACGCCCCCTCCTTGAAGTCACCGACCTCGTCAAGCATTACGCGGTGCGCGGCGGCGTCCTGCGCCGGCGCGTCGGCACTGTGCATGCGGTCGACGGCGTCAGCTTCTCGGTCGGCAAGGGCGAGACGCTCGGGCTGGTCGGCGAATCCGGCTGCGGCAAATCGACGGTCGCACGCGCCGTGCTACGGCTGGTGGAGCCGTCCAGCGGCGCCATCAAGCTGAACGGCACCGACATCACCGGGCTCAGCAAGGCCGAGATGCGGCCGCACCGTCGCTCCATGCAGATCGTGTTCCAGGATCCGTTCGCCTCGCTCAATCCGCGCATGACCGCGGGCGATATCGTCGGCGAGCCGCTCGCCGTGCATGGGCTCGCGACCGGCCGCGCGCAGCAGGAACGCGTCGCGGAACTATTCGCGCAGGTGGGATTGCGGCCCGATCAGATGAAGAACTACCCGCACCAATTCTCCGGTGGCCAGCGGCAGCGCATCTGCATCGCGCGGGCACTGTCGCTCGGGCCGAGCCTGATCGTATGCGACGAGCCGGTCTCGGCGCTCGACGTCTCGATCCAGGCGCAGGTGATCAACCTGTTGATCGACCTGCAGCGCAAGAACGATTTTTCTTACCTGTTCATCGCCCACGATCTCGCCGTCGTCGCCCATATCAGCCATCGCGTCGCCGTGATGTATCTCGGACGCATTGTCGAAATCGCGGACAAGTCGGAATTGTTCGCCAACCCGCGGCATCCATATACGCAGGCGCTGCTGGCGTCAGTCCCGGTCGCTGATCCCAAGGCAAAGCGCCTCGCGCCGATGGTCGACGGCGACGTCCCGAGCCCGATCAATCCACCTTCAGGCTGCGCCTTCCACACCCGCTGCCGCTATGTGATGGACCGCTGCAAGGTGGAGCGGCCGGCGCTGGTGGAGGCCGGCGAAGGACATCAGGTAGCGTGCTGGCTGAACGACGGCACGGGACGACCGGAATAAGTCTATCGTCGTCCCTGCGAACGCAGGGACCCATAACCACCGCTGCTACTTACGAACCAAAGTTATTGCCCCAACTTCGCACAAATCGAACGTTCGTGGTTATGGGTCCCGGGTCAAGCCCGGGACGACAGAGATTTTTGTCACGCCGCCGCAATCTCCACGACGATCCGTCCCGTCGTCACCTGCTCGCCCTCGGTGACATCGATCGACGAAACCGTGCCAGCAACACCTGCCATGTGCACGTGCTCCATCTTCATCGCTTCCAGCGTCATAACCGGTTGGCCGACGGCAACCTGCTCGCCGGGCTTGACCAGCACCGCGACCACACGGCCGTTCATCGTCGCGCGCACCTTGCCGTCGCCGTCCGCCGCCACAGCGGAGGCCGGTGCAGCCAGCGTCAGATCGCGGGCGGCAATCGAGGCTCCGCGATGCAGGACATAGAGCTGGTCGCCATCGCGCAAGAATCTCGCTGACTCCATCATGCCGTCGGCACGGAAGCGGATCGTGTCGGGGCCGAGCTCGTCGATCTCGAAACGCCGCTCGTCGCCCTCGAAGCCCGCGACATAACTCCCGTCGCGGTTCCGAACGATATCAACCTCGAACGCACCGTGGCCAAAGTCGATCCGCATCGTCAGCGGAAAGGTTGCCGCCAGACTGCGTCCGCTGCGCCAGGGCGGCGCATGCGGGTTGGTGACGAAAAGCAGCAATGCCGCCAGTGCAGCTTCGGCCTTGTCACTCACGCGCGGCGCCAGCAATTCGTCGCGGTGATCACCGATGAAGGCCGTGGTCGCTTCGCCCCTCGCAAAGGCAGGATGGCGCAGGCAGGAAATCAGGAATCCCTGATTGGTGGTGACGCCGAATGCCGCGGTCTGCTCCAGCCCGCAAATCAGCCGCCCGCGGGCCTCGTTGCGGTCGGCACCATGGCTGATGATCTTGGCAATCATCGAATCGTAGAACGGCGGAATCTCCGAATCTGAACGCAGCGCGTGATCGACGCGGATGCCGTCGGGCATCTGCCACAGCTCTATTCGCCCCGATTGCGGCATGAAGTCATGGTCCGCGTCCTCCGAGCACAACCGCACCTCGATGGCGTGGCCGGAAAATTTGACGTCTTCCTGCTTGAGCCCGAGCGGCTGGCCGGCCGCAATGCGCAATTGCAGTTCGACCAGATCGAGCCCGGTAATCGCTTCGGTGACGGGGTGCTCGACCTGCAGGCGCGTGTTCATTTCCATGAAATAGAACTCGCCGGACGGATCGAGCAGGAACTCCAACGTACCCGCGCCCTCATAGCCGATCGATTTGACGGCACCGACCGCAACGGCGCCCATGCGCGCCCGCAAGTCCGGCGTCACTTTTGGCGAGGGCGCTTCCTCGATCAGCTTCTGGTGTCGGCGTTGCACCGAGCAATCGCGCTCGCCGAGATGAATGGCATTGCCGTAGCGATCGCCGAATACTTGAATCTCGATGTGGCGGGGATCGACGATCGCGCGCTCCAGGATCACCGTGGGATCGCCGAACGCGCCCTGCGCCTCCGACCTTGCGCTGCGCAGTGCATCGGGAAATGCCGCGGCGTCCTCGACCAGCCGCATGCCGCGCCCGCCACCGCCGGCGACCGCCTTGATCATCACGGGGAAGCCGATCTTCCTGGCCTCTGCCAGCATTACCGCGTCGCTCTGGTCCGCGCCCTGATAGCCGGGCACGATGGGCACGCCAGCCT
Source organism: Bradyrhizobium sp. AZCC 1577 (assembly GCF_036924575.1). NCBI lineage: Bacteria > Pseudomonadati > Pseudomonadota > Alphaproteobacteria > Hyphomicrobiales > Nitrobacteraceae > Bradyrhizobium > Bradyrhizobium sp. AZCC 1577. Next base: position 1,095,000 of record NZ_JAZHRQ010000001.1, on the reverse strand, counting down.
CTCGCATGATGTCCTTGGCGCCGGCCTTGTTGCCCATCGCCCGGATCGCCTCCGGCGACGGTCCGATGAAGACCAGCCCGGCATCGCGGCAGGCCTGCGCAAAATCCTCGTTTTCGGCGAGGAAGCCGTAGCCCGGATGCACCGCGCCGGCCCCGCTGGCTTTGGCGGCGGCGATGATCGCATCGATCCGCAGGTAGGATTGCGCCGGCAGCGCCTCCCCGATCCGCACCGCCTGGTCCGCCTCACGGACATGCAGCGCGTCGCGGTCGGCGTCGGAGTAAACGGCCACGACGCCATAGCCGAGGCGGCGCGCGGTGCGCATGACCCGCAGCGCGATCTCGCCGCGATTGGCGACGAGAATCTTGAAGAATGGCGTTCGCTTCATCTCGATTCCGCTCATGGCCGGGCGACCGAGAATTGCATGCGCTGCGGCGTGCGGGCCTCGGCCTCGCGGCAGATCGCCAGCACTTCGGCAAGCACGCTGCGGGTATCGCGGGGATCGATCACGCCGTCGTCGAGCACCCGCGCGCTGGTCGAGAACACGTCCATCTGGCCGTCGAACACGCCCGTGATTTGCGCCTTCATCGCTTCCAGCTTTTCCTTCTCGATCGGCTTGCCCCGCCGCGCCGCCGCAGCCTCTGTCACGATCGCCATGGTTTCGGCGGCCTGCTCGCCGCCCATCACCGCGGTCTTGGCATTGGGCCAGGAGAAGCAGAAGCGCGGGTGGAAGCCGCGCCCGCACATGCCGTAGTTGCCGGCCCCGAACGACGCGCCGCAATAGATCGTGATCTGCGGCACGGTCGCCGACGTCACCGCCTGGATCATTTTGGATCCGTGCTTGATCATGCCGGCTTCCTCATAGGCACGGCCTACCATGTAGCCGGTGGTGTTGTTCATGTAGAGCAGCGGCGTGCGCGACTGGCAGCAGGCTTGGATGAAATGTGTCGCCTTGTTGGCACCGGGCACGTCGAGCGGGCCGTTGTTGGTGATGATCCCGACCGCCTGTCCTTCGATGCGGGCGTGGCCACAGACCGTCGCCGGGCCGTAATTCGCGCCGAACTCGGTGAAATCGGAATCGTCGACGAAGCGCGCGATAGCCTGGCGCATATCGACGGGACGCTTGTGGTCCATCGGCATGATGCCGAGCAGTTCCTCAGCGTCATAGCGTGGCGGCTTGAAGGACAGCGCCGAAGCCCTCGGCCGATCCCATTCCAGACTGGCCATGATATCGCGCGCGATGCGCAGCGCGTCGCGATCGTCCTCGGCGAGATAGTCGCCAAGACCCGAAATGGAGGTGTGCATCTCGGCGCCACCGAGTTCCTCCTCGGTTGCGATCTCACCCGTCGCCGCCTTCAAGAGCGGCGGTCCGGCCAGGAATGCGCGGGTGCGGCCGCGGACCATGACGATGTAATCGGAGAGCCCGGTCTGGTAGGCGCCGCCCGCCGTTGACGATCCATGCGTCACCGTGACAACGGGCAGCCCCGCGGCCGACAGCCGCGCGAGATTTCGAAAGATGTTGCCGCCGCGGATGAAATCCTCGACGCGGTAGCGCAGCAGATTGGCGCCGGCGCTTTCGACCAGTTGCACGTAAGGCAGCTTGTTTTCCAGCGCCAGTTCCTGCACCCGCAGCGTCTTGTCGAGGCCAAACGGCTGCAGCGCGCCGGCATCGATGCCGGAATCATTGGCGCTGACCATGCAGCGGATGCCGGAGACGAAGCCGATACCCGCGATCACGCCGCCGCCGGGAACGCTCTTCTCCGCGTCCGGCACGTCGAACATGTAGCCGGCGAGCGTCGATAGTTCGATGAACGACGAGCCGGGATCGAGCACCAGCGCCACGCGCTCGCGCGGCAGCAATTGCCCGCGCTTGTGGAAGCGATCTTTGGCTTGGGCCGATGCTGCGCGCGTGCGATCTTCCAGCGAGCGCATGCGCGCGATCAGCGCCAGCATGCCGTCGCGATTGGCCCTGTAGGCGGCACCGGAGGGGGAGATGGTGGATTCGAGGATAGCCATAAACTAACTCACTCCGTCATTCCGGGATGGTCCGAAGGACCAGACCCGGAATCTCGAGATTCCGAGTTCGCTTCGCGCCCCGGAATGACAGCTCAATGCCTTGTCCCAAATATCTGCCGCGCTTCAGCCGGGCTCGCGATCTCACGGCCCGCACGCCGTGCGCAGGCGGCGATGGCTTCGATCAACTGCCCGTTCGAGGTCACCTTGGTGCCATCGGCAAGATAAAAGGTATCCTCCAGCCCAGTGCGCAGATGTCCACCAAGATCGGCGCAGCGCTGGTGCAGCGGCCAGATTTCGGCACGGCCGATCGCAGTGACCTGCCAATGCGCTTGCGGCAATTTCAGCTTCAAGAGGATCGGCAGCAACTCCAGATCCGCCGGCATGCCTGACGCCACGCCCATCACGAAATTATATTCGAGCGGTCCGGAATACATGCCGGTCTGCACGTACATGCCGACACAGCGCACGATGCCGACGTCGAAACATTCGAACTCGGGAATCGTGCCCGCTTCCTTCATGGCGTCGAGATAGTCCTGCACCTTCTCGACCGCATTATCGAACATCATCGGCGGCCAGGCCCAGGTGTTGTCGGACTTCACCTTGAGATAGTTCAGCGAGCCGGCATTACACGCGGCAATCTCGGGCCTGGTTTCGCGCACGCAGTCGAGCGCTCCCTGATATTTCGGACCCGACGTGCCTGTCGTGTGATTGATGATGACGCCGGGGCAGGCTTCACGGATGGCTTGCTGGATCTCTTTGGAGACGTTGACGTCCCAGGACGGCAGATGCCCCTTGTTCGGCTCCTGCTGGCGCAGATGGATGTGCATGATGCTGGCGCCGGCGTTGACGGCGGCCCTGGCCTCACGCGCCATCTGCTCCGGCGTCACCGGCACGTTGTGCTGCTTCGGATCGGTCAACACGCCGTTCAGCGCGCAGGTAATGACGGCCTTGTCGCCCATGGATCAACCTTCGAAACGGGACGCGAGAGATCGCGAACATCCGGCGCGATCATGCGTGCCGCATCAGCCGGCTTCTTGCGTCAACCCGCTATTGTCGGCGCCGGCACGGCCGTGGCTATAGATCGCGAGATCGCGCGAGCCTGAAAAGATTGCGCGCGGCTTCAGCCCGTAGAAGCGGCGGATCGAGTGGCTGAAATGCGTCGAATCGGGATAGCCGATATCCTGCGCGAGATGCGCAAGGTTGATGTCCTGGTTGGCGAAATGCAGCAAATGCCGCGCGCGCTTCCAGGCGCGGAACGAGCGGAAGGATATCCCGGTCTGCTCTTTGAAGAGATGCAGGAACCGCGACGGCGATAATCCGGCCTCCGCAGCGCAGCTTGCCGCCGTCACCGGCTCGCCGGAGAATTTTCCGATCTGCACGATCGCGCGCGCCACGCGAGAATCGAGCTCACGTTGCGGCAAGACTTCGCCAAGGCACAGGCGATCGAATTCGGCACTGGAAAACTCACAGCCGGCGTGATGCTCGCGCAGTTCACGATAGGCGGCGCGAATGCGGCTGGCGAATGCCGCGCCCTCAGGCCCCGCGAGGCGCGTCGCGAGATCGTCGAGCACACCGGGACGAACGCTCTCCGGTTCGATGACGACGCTGAGCACCGAGCGATGATCGCTGGCGATGGTGTGCCTGACGTTCGGCAACAGAGCGACCATGTCGCCATGGGTTTCGCGGCCATCTGCCGTGGTGAGCCAGAGACCGCCCTCGATCGCAACATAGATGTTGAAGGCGCCCGAGCAGCGTTGCCGGGGCCGACCGAGCAGACCGGCGTAGAACACGCGTTCCGGGGTGATCAGCATCAGATGGCCGGATTTGTGGCCGGTACCGTCCATGGCTCGTCCTCCTCGCGCGGCTCTTTGGCCGCTGCGATGGGTCAACCATAGCGGAAATTCGTGGGCTGTCACCGATCGGCAAAGGTTAATTCGCGGCCCGAATTGGCTCCATTTCAAGCCCGTACCCGCGGCGCCACGTTCTGCTCGACGCCGGCCTTGCGTTCCGCCGCAACCGCGCGCTGGTAACCCTCGCGCTCCTGCAACCGGGCCCAATAGGCCCTGACATTCGGCCCGAAATCCTGGTCCAGGCCGATATTGCCGGCCAGCCGCAGCGCATAGCCGTTAACGATATCGGCCGCGGTGAAGCGGCCGGCGCACAGGTTTTCGGCATTGGCGGTCGCTGCCTCGACCGCGCGCAGCCGGCCCAGGAACCATTTCGCGTAATCGCCGGCAACTTGCGGGTTCCGCCGTTCCTCCGGCTCGAGCTGGCTGTATCTCAGCACCAGCGTTTGCGGAAAGGTCAGCGTGGCGTCGCTGAAATACATCCAATTCAGGAAGGCGCCATAGGCCGGATCATCCTGCCCTACCACCAGCGGCGTCGGTCCGTATTTGGTGCCGAGATAGTAGCAGATGCCGGAGGACTCCGTCATTTTGGTCTCGCCGTCGATCATGAACGGAATAGTGCCGAGCGGGTTGATCGCGAGATATTCCTTGGCGAGCACGCGCGGCGGGAACGGCAGCATCTTCAACTCGTAGGGCAAGCCCATCTCTTCCAGCATCCAGAGCGGGCGGAACGAGCGCGCGCCGTCGCAGTGATAGAGCGTGATCATCAGGCGTTCCCTCTTTTCTTGATTGGCAGTCTGGAACGCCGGCAGGCCGTCCGCAACGACATCCTTATACGTCCGGCGCGTGCCGCATCAGAGATCTGCCCCCTCGATGATATTGCCGAACCGGACATAACCTTTTCCGTCCCAGCGCTGCAACTGCATCTGACGCAACGGATGGTGGTTGGTAGGGCTGGTGTTGACACGCACGCCCGGCAACAGGGTCGGGACCTCGACGTTCCTGAGGTTGTTCGCCTCGCGCATGATGCTGTCGCGGCTGAAATTCCCCTTGCACTGCTCCAGCAATACGCGCAGCACTGATGTGACCGTATACCCGTACGCGTTGAGGAACTCCTTCGGATTCCCTTCGCTGTAATACTTCGCCATGAACTTCAAGTAGTCCTTGGTCGCGGGATCTTCCGCCCACGCCGGATCGGACGGATCCTTGATATACACCGAGGTGATGACGCCGACCGCGCGCTCGGGCCCGACCGGCATGATGGTCGAGGCCACCGAGGCGGCGCCGCTGGTGACGAAATGCATCGGTTTCCAGTCGAGTTCGAAGACCTTCCGGATCGACTGCGCCGCAAACTTCGCCGTGACGCCCGAGATCAGAACATCGGCGTTGCTGGCGCGCAGTGCGACGACTTGGGAATCGATCGTCGGATCGGTGACTTCGTAGGACACTGCCTTCACCATGGAATCGTAGCGCGGCCCCAGCACGTCGCGCAGGCCGTTGACGAAATCCTTGCCGAGGTCGTCGTTCTGGTAGAGCAAGGCAAACTTCGCATCGGGCTTCTGGCTCAGCGCGTATTTAGCAAAGATCTGCGCTTCGGTTCGTGAACTCGGCGCAAAACCCATGGTCCAGGGATAGTTCCGGTAATCGCCCCATTTGTCGCCGTTCACCGACAGGAACAGATGCGGCACCTTCTTCGAGTTGACGTACTTGACCACGGCGGAGTTCGGCGCCGTGCCGAGCATCGAAAACAGAAAGGCGACATCGTCGCTTTCGATCAGCTTTCTGGTTTGTTCGACGGTTTTCGCCGGATTGAATGCATCGTCATAGTAGATGAAGTTGATCTTGCGGCCGGCGATGCCGCCCTGATCGTTTATCATGCGGAAATAAGCGTCCGAGCATTTCGCGATCGTTCCCAACGCCGACACCGGACCACTCAGCGAAGTGGTGCAACCGATCTTGATCTCGGTCGCGGTAACGCCGGGAGTGTCTTCGGCACGAGAGGGGCCCGCAAGCGCCACAACACCTGCCGCCGCCGAACCAGCAAGTAGCGTACGACGGTTGAGCGAGGTCATGCCTTCCTCCCAGACTATGTTGCATCTCGGCTGCTTTGCGCAGGCGTTGGATAAAATGTAGGAGGACCACGTTCCGGGTCTTGCGTCTAAGCGCTGGTTGCCCTGTCGCAGCTTGGGCGCGCGGATTACTGAAGCGCTATGGCACACCCGAACGCAGGCGCAGCGCGAACAGACATCCGTCTTAAGCGTTGCTGTGTTTCCGCAGTTCAAGGCGGGCAATCTGATTGCGGTGGACTTCGTCCAGGCCATCAGCCAGCCGAAGCAGACGCGCGGTGGCGTAGGCCGCGGCCAAGCCGAAGTCATTGCTGGTGCCACCACCGCCGTGTGCCTGAATGGCCAATCGCGTTTCGCCGCTATTTCTGTTTCATGCCGGGCAGCGTGCCCATCATCTTGCATAGCACCGTCAGCATCACCTCGTCGGCGCCGCCGCCGATCGAGGTCAGGCGGCTGTCGCGATAGGCCCGGCTGACCGGCGTCTCGTTCATAAAGCCCATGCCGCCCCAGAATTGCAGGCAGGCATCGGTGAGTTCGCGCCCCAAGCGCCCGGCCTTCAGCTTGGCCATGGTAGCAAGCCGCGTCACGTCCTCGCCCGCGATCAACGCCTCAGCGGCGCGGTAGACCAGCGCGCGCAACAGCTCGACCTCGGTCTGCATCTCCGCCAGCTTGAAATGGACGGTCTGGTTGTCGAGGATCGACTTTCCGAACGCCTTGCGGTTGCGAGTGTACTCGATCGTCTCTGATATGATGAATTCATGCGCCTTCAGGCAGGCCGCCGCGCCCCACAGCCGTTCCTCCTGAAACTGCACCATCTGGTAGGTAAAGCCCTTGCCTTCCTCGCCGATCCGGTTGCGCTTGGGCACCCGGACGTTGTCGAAGAAGATCTGCGCGGTGTCAGATGAGCGCATGCCCATCTTGTCGAGCTTGCGCGCGACCTGCACGCCCTTGGTCTTCATGGGCACGCAGATCAGCGACTTGTTGCGATGGACCTGGTCGTCGCTGGTATTGGCGAGCAGGCAGATCCAGTCGGCCTGCACGCCGTTGGTGATCCACATCTTGCCGCCGTTGATGACGTAATCGTCGCCGTCGGAGCGCGCCTGCGTCTTGATCGAGGCGACGTCGGAACCGGCGCCCGGCTCCGAGACGCCGACGCAGGCCACCGCATCACCGGCAATCGCCGGCGCGAGAAATTCACGGCGCACCTCATCAGAACCGAACCGCGCCAGCGCCGGCGTCGCCATGTCGGTCTGCACCCCGATCGCCATCGGCACGCCGCCGCATTTGATGGCACCAAGCTCTTCCGCCATCATCAGCGCGTAGGAATAATCGAGTCCCTGGCCGCCGTATTCGACCGGCTTGTTGAGGCCGAGAAAGCCGAGGTCGCCAAGCTTCTTGAACAATTCATGCGCCGGGAAGATGTCGTTCTTCTCCCATTCGTCAACAAAGGGATTGATCTCGGCGGCGATGAATTTTTGCAAGATACGGCGGGGTTCGTCGTGGTCGGCGATGAAGAGCATGTTTTAATCTATCCTTCGTCATTCCGGGGCAGCCCAAAGGGCTGAACCCGGAATCCATTACGCGACAGTAGTTGCGGCCCAATGGATTCCGGGCTCGCTCGCTTCGCTCGCGCCCCGGAATGACCCGGGCTGAGCGAAATTGTCACAGCCCCATTTGCCGCGAGGCGAGATCCTTCATGATCTCCTCGGTGCCGCCGCCGATGGCGTTGACCTTGACCTCGCGATAGATGCGCTCGACCTTGACGCCGCGCATGAAGCCGGCGCCGCCGAAAATCTGGACAGCCTCGGAGGCACAGAACGCCATGGTTTGGGTCGCCTGGTTCTTCATCATGCAGATTTCGGCGACCGGGCTCTCGCCCTGCCCGAGCCGCCACGCCAACATTTCCAGCATCGCCTGCGAGGCCGTGACCTTCTGCGCCATGTCGACGATCTTGTGACGGATCACCTGGTGCTGCGCAATCGGCTTGCCGAAGGTCTTGCGCTGCTTGGCATAGGCCATCGCCTCCTCGACGCAGACACCGGCATAGGCCGTGCAGCTCGCCGCCATGCCCATGCGCTCGCTGTTGAAATTCTGCATGATGAGCTTGAAACCCTGCCCCTCCTCGCCGATCAGGTTCTCGGCCGGAACGCGGCACTCGTCGAAATGCAGGGTTGCGGTATCCGACGCCCACCAGCCCATCTTCTTCAGTTTCGTCCGCGACAGGCCCGGCGTATCGCCTTCAATCAGCAGCAGGCTGACGCCGCCCGGTCCCTCGCCGCCGGTGCGCACCGCGACCGTCAGGTAGTCGGCCCGCATGCCCGACGTGATAAAGGTCTTCTCCCCGCTGACGACATAATGGTCGCCATCGCGCCGCGCCTTGGTGCACAGATTGGCGACGTCGGAGCCGCCGCTCGGCTCGGTGATCGCGAGCGCCGAAATCTTCTCGCCCGACAGCACCTGCGGCAACACCCTCGCCTTGACCTCGGGCCGCGCGGCGCGCGCAATCGGCGGCGAGCCGATGGTGTGGCTCATCAGGCTGGAGCTGACCCCGCCCGCACCGGCGCGCGCCAGTTCCTGCGACGCCACGATCTTCATGAACTGGTCGGCGGCCACACCGCCATACTCTTCTGGAAAGCCGAGCCCGAGCAGCCCGATATCGGACGCCTTGCGATAGAGCTCGCGCGGAAATTCGCCGGCTTCGTCCCATTCATGGGCATAGGGCTCGATCTCCCGCGCCACGAAGCGGCGCATCACGTCGCGGAACGCTTCGTGATCCGCCGTGTAGAACGGGCTTTGCACCCTTGTGCGCTCCAGCATGGCTTTCCTCCGCAAGGATTACGATGCCCCGATTTGGCCCGCGCAAACTTGCGTTGAGCGGCTGCGGCCTACCTGGCGATGCGGCCAGCCACACAACGCAAGACATTACACCGATATGCCGGCTTCATCAGATAAAACGAGATAAGATCGCCGGTATCGAGCGGCGCAAGACCGTTCCACCCTGGAGGAAGTATGCCCTCGGTTCGCTATTACGACTGGATCGCCCATTTCGGCCGCCGCACGCCGGGCAAGATCGCAGCCATCGACCTCGCGAGTGACCGCCGCCTCTCCTACGCAGAGTTCGACGGCCGCATTTCGCGTCTTGCCACGCATCTGCGCGATGCGCTCGGCGTCAAGCGTGGCGACCGCGTCGCCGTGCTGGCACTGAACACCACCGATACGCTCGAAGTGCAGTTCGCCTGCGGCCGGTTAGGCGCGGTCTTCCTGCCCTTGAATACGCGGCTTACGGTTCCCGAATTGCAGTTCATTGTCGGCGATTCTTCGCCGAAGGTGATGGTCCATGACACGGATCTCGCGGAAGTCGCGCTGACCGTCGCGAAGCTCTGCAACGTTTCATCCGCGCTGCTGCTTGGCCCCGGCGGCTCCTATGAAGCGGCGATCGCGGCATCCAAACCGCTCGACCGGTTCGAAAGCGTCACGCACGACGACATCTCGACCATCATGTACACCTCGGGCACGACGGGCCAGCCCAAGGGCGCGATCATCACCCACGGCATGACGTTCTGGAATTGCGTCAATCTCGGTGGCCCCGCCTATGTCTCGCCGTCGACGGTTCTGCTCACGGTGCTGCCGCTGTTCCATACCGGTGGACTCAATTGCTACACCAATCCCGTGCTGCATGCCGGCGGCACCGTGCTAATCATGCGCGCGTTCGATCCCGGCCAGGCGCTGCAACTGATCAGCGACCCATCCTACGGCATTACGCAATTCTTCGGCGTGCCGGCGATCTACCAGTTCATGGCGCAGCATCCTTCGTTCGCGACCGCCGATTTCAGCCGCCTGGTGATCGGCGGCGTCGGTGGCGCGCCGATGCCGGTTCCGCTCCTGAAAGTATGGGAAGAACGCGGCGTCGCCCTGCAGCAGGGCTATGGCATGACCGAGACGTCGCCGGCCGTGCTGGCACTCGACCGCGAGGACGCCGCGCGCAAGGCCGGCTCGTCCGGCAAGCCGGTGCTGCATACGGAAGTGCGGATCGTCCGTCCCGATGGGACGGACGCGGATGTCGGCGAGCTCGGCGAGCTCTGGGTCAGGGGGCCGAACGTCACGCCCGGCTACTGGAACCGGCCGGACGCCAACCAGTCATCCTTCACCGACGGCTGGCTGCACACCGGTGACGCCACGCGCGTCGATGAGGAAGGCTTTTACTACATCGTCGACCGCTGGAAGGACATGTACATTTCCGGCGGCGAAAACGTCTATCCGGCCGAAGTCGAGAGCGTGCTGCATCAGCTCGAAGGCATCGCCGAAGCTGCCGTCATCGGCATTCCCGATGAGCAGTGGGGCGAGGTCGGCATGGCGATCGTGGCGGTCAAGCCGGGCCATACGCTGACGCCTGCCGAAATTCACGCGCACTGCGAGGCCAATCTGGCGCGGTTCAAATGTCCCAGGTTGATCGAGTTCGTCGATGCGCTGCCACGCAATGCGACGGGCAAGATTCACAAGCCGACGCTGCGACAGCAGTTCAACGCGCCGAAAGCGACTGACAAGCTGGCTTCGTGACTCTTCCGCGCCCACATCGTCATGCCCCGCGAAATATAGAAAACAACCCCATGCAAAGTAGCAAGTCGCACCCGGTGCAGCCTTCGGCCGGCCGGACGACAGGCTCCGGCGGGGCATCCAGTAAACACTGGCAGCGTGATTGAGCCGTGAAGCCGCGGCGTACTGGATCGTCCGCCCCGCGCAATTGCGCACAAGGCGGAAGACGACAGCGGAAAAAATTGGAGAGGGCTACCCCGGCAGGAACAGCGCGAAGGGTTCTTCCGTCGTTCGCCGCAGATGCTGGCGGTATTGCGCGTAATTGGGGTCATCGGCAGACACGCGGCCAAAGGTCGGGTTCGCGACCATCTTGATCGGGAGATAGGCGATTGGGGCCGCGATCGGCGTCAACAATGAGCCGCGGCCAGCAAGCAGCGTCGTGATGATGCCGTACATCTCGCCCGAAATCGCCAACCGCGCCACCGTGATCAGGCGATGCTGGCCGTGCCGGTTGGTGACGAGGTAGATGTGGCCGGACTGGTTCGGCACCGCCACTTCGCCGAACTGGGTGAACGCCGCGTCCTGCCGCTCGCTCTCGTGAAACACCAGGGAAGACGCCGCATCGTCCCATGAGATTTCGGTGCGGTAGGCAAAGATCGCGTTCTTGTCGCCGAACGAGGGACGCACCGTGACGTAGGTTCCCTCGATCCAGGCGACCGCGCGGCGCGAATAGGCGCCCAAGCCATCGGGTGCAACCTCGCCGTTGACGGCAGCCGGAGACACCGACGCCTCCGGCGTCTTGCGTAGGGAAACGCCGAGCGCCTGCTCGAGCCGGACGGTGGTGGCGAGGGTGAACGGGCGGCGGCCACCCAGCACTTTTTCCAGCGTCGATAGGCTGAGTTTTGCAAGCTCTGCCAGAGACTGCCGGGAGATGCGGCGGCGGGCGATCTCCTCACGAATCGTGTCGGCAATCTGCCGGCTTTGTTCGGCGGAAAGCTGCTTGTCCGGCGCTGGCATCGTCACCCCTGCTTGCCTCCTCTGGGCATGATCTTTTCCGAAAACCGGTACCCACTTTGCGCCAACGCGGCCCTTCGGGTCGGGATCATGCTCAGTGTAACAGACGCACAATCCATCACAAACCCGCACAAGGCCGCCTCGACCGTGGCGGGCCGCGCTGGCCGGCGGCGGAACAAGGCCGATCATTCCGCTCGCGCCAAATCGCTGAATTCCACACCCTCTCACGCGGCAAAATCGCCGTGCGGGAGAGAGCGACATGACGACATGCGACGACATCGAGGCCGACAAACGCAACGAACGCCCCAGCCTGGTCAGGCTGGTGCTGTTCTTTGTGATACAAGGCGTTGCCGTAATCCTGGTCGGATTTGCGGCATTATTTTTGAGCTTCGAGCCGGTGTGGTCGGCGGAGCGCCTGCAATCCAATTTCCTCAAGCCCGGCGACGCACGCGCCGGCTCGCTACTCCTCAAGATCGACGAGGGATATGCCGACGCTTCGCGGCTCGGTGTCGACGTCGATCTCACCGTGTCGGGTCCGACCGTTCGTGCCCGCGTCACCCAGATTTTCCGCAACCCTTCGAAAGACTGGGTCGAGGCGGTTTATGTCTACCCGCTGTCGGCCGGCGGCGCGGTCGATTCGCTGAAGATGGTGATCGGCGACCGCGTCGTGGTCGGCGACATCAAGGAGCGACAGCAGGCGAAGGCCATCTACGAACAGGCGAAGCAGAACGGGCAGAAAGCGGCGCTGACCGAACAGGAGCGGCCGAACATCTTCACCAACTCGGTCGCAAATATCGGTCCCGGCGAAACCGTGCTGGTGCAGATCGAGTATCAGGAGCCGATCCAACAATCCGGCGACGTGTTCTCGCTGCGGGTGCCGATGGTGGTGGCCCCACGCTACAATCCCGCGCCCGTCGTGCAAAGCGTCGATTTCAAACCGGGTGGCGGCTGGGGGGCGACCAAGTCCGATCCCGTTCCGGATCGCGACCGCATCTCGCCCGAAGTGCTCGATCCCGCGACCAGCGCGCTGGTCAGCCCGACCCGTATCACCGTGCGACTGCAGGCCGGCTTCCCGCTCGGCGAGATCAAGAGCCACCATCACGCGATCAAAACCGAGAAGCCGGACGCGAATACGAGCATTCTTCGATTGGCCGAAGGCCCGGTGCCGGCGGATCGCGATTTCGAACTGACCTGGAAGCCCGTGGCCGAGACGGCGCCCTCGGTTGGATTGTTCCGCGAGCGCGTCGGCGACAGCGACTATCTGCTAGCCTTCGTCACGCCACCGTCGGTCGAGCAGGCGCAGCAGAAGCCGCTGCCGCGCGAGGTGATTTTCGTGATCGACAATTCCGGTTCGATGGGCGGCGTCTCGATCGTCCAGGCAAAAGCGAGCCTCATCTATGCGCTCGGCCGCCTGCAGCCGAACGACCGCTTCAACGTGATCCGCTTCGACCACACCATGGATCTGTTGTTTCCGTCAGCCGTGCCGGCCGACAGCGAGCATATCGGCCGGGCCACCTCTTTCGTCGGCGCACTGCAAGCCAATGGCGGCACCGAAATGGTGCCCGCGATGCGCGCGGCGCTGTCCGACAAGTCCGGCCATGCCAACTACGTCCGTCAGGTCGTGTTCCTTACCGACGGCGCCATCGGCAACGAGCAGCAATTGTTCGAAACCATCAGCGCGCTGCGTGGCCGCTCGCGTGTCTTCATGGTCGGCATCGGCTCGGCGCCGAACACCTACCTGATGACGCGCGCCGCCGAACTCGGCCGTGGCACCTTCACCCATATCGGCTCGGTCGAGCAGGTCGAAGAGCGCATGCGCGGGCTGTTCGCCAAGCTGGAGAATCCCGCGGTGACCAATCTGGTCGCGAAATTCTCCGACGCCGGTGCCGACATGACGCCGGCCGCGATTCCGGACGTCTACCGCGACGAGCCACTGGTGCTCGCGGCAAGGCTCGACAAGCTCGCGGGCTCGGTCGAGATCAGGGGCCGCATTGGCGATCGCCCATGGAGTGTCACCCTGCCGCTGGCGAATGCAGCCGAAGGCAAAGGCCTGTCCAAACTCTGGGCGCGCCGCAAGATCGCGGACGCCGAGGTTGCGCGCACCACGCGGCAGGCGGCTCCGGAAGATGCGGATAAGGCGATTCTGGCGCTGGCGCTCGAGCATCAACTCGTCACGCGGCTGACCAGCCTGGTCGCAGTCGACAAGACGCCGAGCCGTCCGCAAGGGGAGCCGCTCAAGGTCTCGGAACTGCCGATCAACCTGCCGGCGGGTTGGGATTTTGAAAAAGTGTTCGGCGAGCGCCCACGCGCCCCCGCAATGCCGATGGAACGGCGCGCGGATACGGAGGAGGCGCGGGTCCAGATCGCGGCGCTGAAGCGAGCCCAGCCTGTCGCCACCGCAGCGCCCAGCACGGTTACGCTGCCGAGGACGGCGACCGATGCCGAACTGAAGATGATTGCGGGCGTGATCCTGCTCACGTTCAGCCTGATCGTCTTGGTGTTCAATCGACGTCAGATGTCACTGCGTTGACGTCGGCTGAAAGGAGGAGGGACCCCCGACCTCCTCTTTCCAGAGCGCGCGCGGCTTCCACCCGTCCCCCCAGAGCCGCGCGCGCCGCTTTTTCTCCAACCACCGTCATTGCGAGGAGCAAAGCGACGAAGCAATCCATCTATCCCCGCATGGAGAGGTGGTTTGCTTCGCGGAGCCTGTCATCGGGCGCGCATTCGCGCGACCCGTTGGCTCGCAATGACGGGGAGAGTGTCCATGCGATTCGTCCTTCCTCTCCTTCTCGCACTCATCGGCCTGATCCTGTTCGGCCAAGGGGCGTACATCCACGCCAAGGCGCTGCTCGCGCAGGTCCTGCTCGAACGCGCCTTCGAGGAAACCGTCGCAACCGGGCGCGAGACAAAGCCGTGGTCGCGGGCCGACACCTGGCCGGTTGCTCGTATCGAGGTAAAGCGGCTCGGCGCCCGCGCCATCGTGCTCGCAGGCTCTAGCGGTCAGGCGCTCGCCTTCGGCCCGGGTCACGTCGAACAGACGCCCGACGCCGGCGAACGCGGCGTCGCCGTCTATTCGGCGCATCGCGATACGCATTTTGCCTTCCTGAAGAACGTCATTGTCGGTGACGAAATCGACGTCACGAGACGTGACGGCCGGACGTTCCGCTATCGGGTGGATACGACCTCGGTCGTGCGCTTCGATGCCTCCGGCATCGATCCGCTCGCGGGCGGGCATGAGCTGGTGCTGTCGACCTGCTGGCCGTTCGACGCACTGACTCAGGGGCCGGAGCGTTATCTTGTGCACGCCACGATGATCGGACCCGTATCAGATACGCACTGAATTCTGTGAGCCGGGAAATCTTGCGCGGCGCGAATGGCGCTCATCGCGCAACGCGTGTTGCCACCCTCGCCAAGGCTCAATAAAAAGGTCCTAATCAAAAGAAAATCACGGCGGGACGATCGTTCTCGATCGCCGCGGCCAAGAAACAACCAAGAACAACAGAGTTAGGGATATCCATGGACGCTCAGGCAAGCACCGCATCGCACACGGTCGAAAAATGGTCGCCATCGCCTGACGCCAGCGACATCGTCAAGAGCATCCATGCGATGCTGCACCCACGCAATATCGTGCTGGTCGGCGCCACCGACAAGCCCGGCAACTATGCCGAGCGCATCTGGAACAATCTGATCAAGTACGGTTACGAAGGCGGACTGTTTCCAGTCAACGCCAAGCGCGAAACGATCTGGGGCGTGCCCTGCTACAAGGATTTTACAAGCCTGCCCGAAAAACCCGATCACGTGCTGGTGCTGGTGCCGGCGCGTTTTGCGGTGCAGGTGATCCGCGATGCCGCGGCGGCCGGCGCCCGCTCCGCCACCATCGTCACCTCAGGCTTCAGCGAGTTGCAGGACGAGGAGAGCCAGCAGCTGGCGGTTGAATTGAAAGAGGCGGTGCGCGAAACCGGCCTTGCGGTCACTGGGCCGAACTGCCTCGGCAATTTGAGCGCGGGCGAAAAACTGTTCACCAACATCGACGACCGTATCGTCACCATGGAAGCCGGTCCTGTCGCAATTGTCGGCCAATCCGGCGCAATCGTGATGGCGATCCGGCAGACGCTGGAGGATCGCGGCGTCGGCGTCGGCTATATGGTGACGACCGGCAACGAGACCGGGCTCGAGACGCCGGACCTGATGACCTATTTTGCGGCTGATCCCTCGATCCGCGTCATCGTCGTCTATCTCGAAGGTGTCCGGAACACGAAAGTGTTCCGTGAAGCCTGCAAGGCCGCGCGGGCGGCCGGCAAGCCGGTCATCGCGCTCAAGCTAGGCGCCTCCGAAGGCGGCCGCGCCGCGGCGATGGCGCATACCGGCGCGCTCGCGGGTTCGATCGAAACCTTCGACGCGATCTCGACCCGCGAAGGCGTGATCCGCGTCCGCGGATTGGACGAACTGATCGAGACCACCGAATGTTTCGTCCATGCCGATCCGCCCAAGGGCAACCGGCTCGCCGCGGTATCGCTCTCCGGCGGCAAGCGCGGCCTGTTGATCGACGCGTTCTATTCGGCCGGCATGAATTTCGCGCCGCTCAGCCCGAATGCGACGGCACAATTGGCGCAAATGCTCGGGCCCGGCAGCATCGTCGGCAATCCGCTCGACGCCGGCTTTGCCGCCGTGGTCGACCCCTCCGTCTACATCAAGTCGATCAAGATCATGATCGACGATCCCGACACCGACATCGTCATCATCGACGCCGAATTGCCGAAAGCGCCGCACGAATTGCGCGAGCGCAATCTGCGCCTCGTCAACGAGATGGCGGGCGCCGCCAACAAGCCCGTGGTCTATATCAGCGCGATGTCGATCGGGTTCACCGAGTTCACCAAGGCCCTGCGCAAGTCGCTTCCGAACGTCGCTGTGATGCAGGGCCTCGACCGTGCGGTCGGGGCAATCAAGTCGCTGATCGAATATGCGTCCTTGCGCAAGGAGGTGCCTGACGTCGTCTCGAGCTCGAAAGCTTCCGCGCGCGCAATGCTGGAGAAGACGCTCAAGGCCGCCAATGGCGCCGCCGCACTCGACGAGGTTGCGTCGAAGAAACTGCTGAAAGCCTACGGCATCCCGGTTTCGAAGGAAGAGATTGCGCAGACCGCGGCGGAAGCCGTCAAGATCGCCAAGAAGATCGGCTTCCCCGTGGTGGCTAAGGTGGTCAGCGCCGACATCCTGCACAAGTCGGACATCGGCGGCGTGGTGCTGAACCTCAACAGCACGGCCGAAGTGAAGAAGGCTTTCAACGAAATCACCGCGCGGGTGAAGAAGATCAAGAGCAAGCCGAAGCTCGAGGGCATTCTGATCGCGCAGCAGGTCAAGGCCGATCTCGAACTCGTGGTCGGCGCCTCGCTCGACGCCGAGATGGGTCCCGTCGTGCTGTTCGGCACCGGCGGGGTTGATATCGAACTGATGAAGGACGTGGCGCTCGCCGGCGCGCCGCTGGACGAAGCCGAGGCGAAACAACTGATCGCCAAGACCAAGGCCGGCATCAAGATGAAAGGCTATCGCGGCAAGCCGGCGCTGCACGAGCCTTCCGCCGTGAAGGCGCTGGTCGGCCTCTCCAACCTGATGGCGGATGCCGGCAACCGCATCGCCTCGATCGACGTCAATCCGTTTTTGATCAACAACAAGCTCGGCGTGGCTGTGGATGGCCTGATCGTGCTGAACAACGCCGCCGCGAACAAGGCGGCGGGGCATTAGGTGACTGGTTCGGCAGTTTTCGTCGTCCCTGCGAACGCATGCGAACGCAGGGACCCATAACCACCGTTGCCAGTTGTTACGAAGATAACTAGCCCTGTCGTCTTGCCGATAGGCCGCGGCGTATGGATCCCTGCGTTCGCAGGGACGACAGAATAGAGGCGAGAACCTCTCAACATGTCGCCCCTGCGAACGCAGGGGCCCATACGCCGCGGCCGGCAGAATGGGCACTCGAGGCGACGGCTGCGTTTCAACAATGTGGGCTGGTGGTTATGGGTCCCTGCGTTCGCAGCGACGACGGATGTAGTTACAACCCCGCGCCCCACTTCTGCGCAGACTGCACTATCCAGCCCCGATACAGCGTCAGCGGCGTGACGCCGGTCATGCCGCCGCAGCCTGCGCTGCCGTTCGGCCCGGTCGACCAGCTCACCACGCCGACAATGACGGGACCGCCTGGCTTGTCCTCGAACACCGGCGCGCCGGAATCTCCCGTGCAAGCGCCAAGCCCGTCACGCGTGCCCTGCCCCACCGGATCGACCAGCCTGATCTGCAACGTTCCCGGCCTGCCGGTCGCGATCAGGCTGCCGAGGCGGATGGTGCCGCCGCTCTTGCCGTCGCCGCGGACGGTTACGCCGATGCCCGCGATCGTAAAACGGCTGCCGACGCTGATTGGGATATTCGGCAATCCGAGCACGGCCGCCGTCTTTCCCTTGGGTGGCGCCGCCAGTTGCAGCAACGCGACGTCCGCCGTCGCACGATGTCCTGAGATCGCCTGCATGTTGAAGCCAGGATGAATGGCGATGCTCTTCACATCCTGCAGCGAGGGTTGCCTGTCCGCACCATATTCGACGATCTTGTATTCTGCGCCGGGCTGCACGCAGTGCGCCGCCGTCAACACCAGCCTTGGCGCAATCAAGGCCCCGGTGCAGAAATTACCGCGCGATCCGACGATGGTGATGATGGAGCGGGCCACACCTTCGGTGGACGGCGCACCACCGCCCACGATGGCATGGGCAGGAACAGGGAGCAGCAGCACCAGGCCGGCTATCATTCGAGGCAGGATCTTCATCGGCGCAGCAATAGCTTGTGCGGCGCGCATCGCCAAGCGCGGCGATCGGGCTGGTTCGGGCAGTCAATCCGTGTTAGCCGCTCCCCGGAGTGCTACTTCAGGCAGGGCATGATGATCGAGGCAGTGATCTGGGATTTCGGCGGGGTGCTCACCACCTCGCCATTCGAGGCGTTCACGCGGTTTGAGACCGAGCGCGGGCTGCCGGCCGACATCATCCGGCGCACCAACGCCGCCAATCATTTGGAAAATGCCTGGGCAAAATTCGAGCGCGCTGAGGTCGATATCGAAGCCTTCGACGAATTGTTTGCGGCCGAATCGCTGGCGCTGGGCGCGGCGGTTCGCGGCAAGGACGTGCTGCCGCTACTGTCCGGCGATCTGCGGCCCGAAATGGTCGAGGCACTGAAGCGTGTGAAAGCAAAGTTCAAGACCGGCTGCATCACCAACAACTTGCCCGCCAACGCCATCGGCAGCCACAGCGGGCGCACACTCTATGTCGCCGAAGTGATGGCACTGTTCGACCATGTCATCGAATCCGCGAAAATCGGCCTTCGAAAGCCCGACCCGCGCATCTACCGGATGATGGTTGAAACGCTGAAGGTCGACCCCAAGAACTGCGTCTATCTCGACGACCTCGGCGTCAATCTGAAGCCGGCGCGCGAGATGGGCATGACCACGATCAAGGTGGTCAATGCGGCGCAGGCGATTAATGAACTGGAAGCAGCGACCGGGCTGGCATTGCGCTAGGCGGAAAATAGCGGAACTGCGCGCTCGTTATGACCAAACGGCGCTTGTCCTTTGCCGTGAACGCAGGCAGAACATTCCGAAATCATCGAATTCGGAGTTGAAACCCGGTGGCTGATATCAGGCCTTCGACCTCGATCGAGGCAGTGGAAAGCGGTCTTGCGGCGCAAGGCTATATTGCGAGCCGCCAGATCGCGACCGCGGTCTATCTGGCGCAGCAGATCGAAAAGCCCATTCTGGTCGAAGGTCCGGCCGGCGTCGGCAAGACCGAGCTGGCCAAAGCGATCGCCGCCTGGCGCGGCATGAAGATGATCCGCCTGCAATGCTATGAGGGGCTCGACGAGGCGAAAGCGCTCTACGAGTGGAAATACGCCAAGCAGCTTCTGTACACGCAGATCCTGAAGGACAAGCTCGGCGAAGTGCTCGGCGGCGCGCCGACGCTGGAAGCGGCGCTGAACCAGCTTCACGATTTCGGCGACGTGTTCTTCTCCAAGGAGTTCGTCGAACCGCGGCCATTGTTGCAGGCGCTGGAGCAACCCGCGGGCTGCGTATTGCTGATCGACGAAATCGACAAATCCGACGCTGAATTCGAATCGCTGCTGCTGGAAATCCTCAGCGATTTCCAGGTCACGATTCCGGAACTCGGGACGGTGGTCGCGGTCGCGCCGCCGACCGTGATCCTGACCTCAAACAGCGAGCGCGACCTCGGCGACGCGCTGAAGCGGCGCTGTCTGCATCTGCACATCGGCTTTCCCGAGCAGAAGCTGGAGGAGCGGATCGTCGAGAGCCGGGTGCCCGGCATTTCGCAGACGCTGCGCAGGCAAATGGTAAGCTTCATCCGCGAGGTCCGCACGCTCGACCTGAAGAAATTGCCGTCGGTGAGCGAAACCATCGACTGGGCGCGCGTGCTGGTGCTGCTGCAGGCGCCCGAGCTCGGCCACGAGATGGTCAAGGATACGCTCAACGTTCTCCTGAAATACGAGGCGGATATCGAGGCCACCATGCCGCAGGTCTCTACCTTCATCGCCAAGGCCTCGCGTCAAAACGTCTTCGGGTGAGGCGTGAATGCGCGAGAACCTGCATCGCTTCTTTCGTGCGGCGCGGGGCGCAGGCGTCAGGCTCTCGCCGGCGGAAAGCATCGATGCAATGCGGGCCGTCTCCAAGGTCGGCTTTACCGACCGCGCCATCCTGCGCGACACTTTTCTGCTGACGCTCGCCAAGACGCAGGATGAGAAGAAGGCGCTCGGCGATTGCTTCGACCTGTTCTTCGATCAGCCCGAGCCGCAATCGCCGCCCAAAGACGGCAAGCCGAACGAGCAGGATGCGGACGGATCCAACGCTGCATCCAATTCACCGAGCGAAACGAGCGGCGGGGACGAGCAAGCCGAAGGGCTTGGCGAACTCGCGCAAATGCTGCTGGCGCAGGATCGTAACCAGCTTTCGGCTGCGATTGCCAACGCGGCGAGCGCGGCCTCGCTGTCCGACATCCGATATTTCACCCAGCGCGGCATCTTCTCCGGCCGCCTCCTCGACCAGATGGGCATCCAGCGCCTGCGCGACGATCTCGATAATCTCGCGGCGACCAACCCGGCGCTGGCGGAGCGGCTGACCAACGCGCTGGACGGCCTGCGCGGCACGGTGCGCGACACGGTCTCGCAGGCGCTGATGCTGTACGGCCGCGAGGAAGCGGAAAACCTGCGCAACGAAATTTTGCGCAATGCGCCGCTGTCGCGGATCGAGCCGCGGCAGGTCGAACAGATGCGGCATCTGATCCGCCAGATCGCGCGCCGCCTGCGCGAGCGCTATTCCAAGCCGCGCAAGCGCCAGCGCCGCGGCCATCTCGACGTCCGCCGAACCATCCGCCGCAACGCCGCCTGGGGCGGCGTGCCCTTCCTCACCGCGTGGAAGCGGCGGCATCGCGACAAGCCGAAGATCGTGGCGCTGTGCGACGTTTCGGGCTCCGTGGCGCGGGTTTCGGATTTCTTCCTGCTGCTGATCCATAGCCTGCACGAGGTGGTGGACGACGTCCGCTCGTTCGCGTTCTCCGGACACCTCATCGAAGTCAGCGACATCCTGGAATCCAAATCGCCGGAAGAGGCGATGGCCGAGATCATGTCCAAAGTCGGTTTCGGCTCCTCCGACTACGGCAGTTCGCTTGCTGACTTTGAGGATGAGTGGATGAGCGCGATCACGCCACAGACCACCGTGATCGTGCTCGGCGATGCCCGCAGCAACAATCTCGATCCGCGCGCGGATATCCTTCGTCGAATTGCCGAACGGTCGAAACGGCTGGTCTGGCTCAATCCCGAGGGACGCATGGCCTGGGGCTGGGGCGATTCCGAAATGCCGCGCTATTCGACCTTTTGCACGGTCGTCCGCCAATGCGCTACCGCCAAGCAGCTTGAACGCGCGGTGTCGGACATCGTGGCGAGCTATCAGTAGCCGCCTTCATGCATCGATCGCTTCCTTGATGCGCTTGCGCGTCAGCGGCAAATTCCGCAGTCGCTTTCCCGTGGCGTTGGCGATGGCGTTGGCAATCGAGGCCGCCGCCGGGCCCTGCCCGGTTTCGCCGCTGCCGAGGAACGGCTGCCCTGGACGGTCGATGATGTGAACCTCGATGCGTTCGGGCACTGAATTGAAACGCAGGATCGGATAGGTCTGCCAGTCGATGCTGGTGATCCTGGTCTCGTCAAAGGTTACGCTTTCATACAGCGTCCAGCTCATGGACTGCACGATTGCGCCTTCGATCTGGTTGATCAATCCGTCCGGATTGACCACCTGGCCGCTATCGACCGCCGCCGCCGCGCGGACCAGGCGCGGGCGACCAGTTTCGCGGTTCACCTCCACTTCGGAAGCGACGGCGCAGTAGGCGGCCAGATTCTTGTATCGCGCAAAGGCAAAGCCATAACCGCGATCCGGCGGCGGCTTCTGATCAGGTTTCCATCCGAAGGCTTGCGCGGCCTTTTCGATCACGTCGCGGCCGCGCTGATCGTTGAGATGTTTCAATCTGAACTCGACCGGATCGGCGCCGGCGAGAATGGCGAGCTCATCGATAAAGCTCTCGATCGAGAACACATTGTGGTAGGCGCCGAGCGCCCGCATCGCCGAAATCCGCAATGGCATCTCGGAAATGAAGTGATGTACGACACGCGCATTGGGAAAATTGTAGAACGGGATTGCGTTGCGGTCGCCGCCGCCTTCCGGCAGCGGCAACGGCCTCGGAGCCGGCACGGCAAAGGGCTGCGCCATGTGCTGCGCAGCCAGCATCGATCCGGCGCCGCCCGGCCGCATCGAATGCGTATTGCTCCAGACATCGAAATTCCAGTCGGCAATCTTGCCATTGCCGTCGAGCGAGGCCTTGAGCTTCGTCACCATCGCCGGGCCGAACGGCTCCCAGGCATGTTCCTGTTCGCGCGTCCAGTGCAGGCGAACGGGTCGGCCGGGTAACGCACGGGCGATCAGCGCGGCGTCGGCCGCGGCATCGTCGGCGCCGTTATGGCCATAGCAGCCCGAGCCTTCGACATGGATCAGGCGAACGCTGGCCGGCGGCATGCGGAGCATTTCGGCGATGCCCTGGCGATCGGGATAGACGCCCTGCGTATGCGTCCACACCGTCATCGCACCATCGACGAATTGTGCCACCGCGCAGGACGGCCCAATCGATCCATGCGCCTGATAGGGCCTCGTATAGGTCGCCTCGATAGTCTTGTGGGCCGCGACGGCGGCATTGCTGCGCTCGAAGATCGTCGTGTCCTGCGCGGGCAGGCTGGTCAACACGTTGAGCAGATCATCCTGTTTCGGCAGGCGTGCGGTTTCTTTCCATTTGGCGGCAGCGGCAAGCGCGTTCATCGCCTTGATCGACTGGAATTCCTTTTCCGCGACCACGGCCAGGAAATTGCCATCACGCACGACCTTGACGACGCCGGGCAGCTTCTCGACGGCAGCGGTATCGCATTCGGTCAGTTCCGCGCCGTAGCTCGGCGGCCGCACGACGCGGGCATGCAGCATCCCGGGCAGCCGCATGTCCTGAACATAGGCCTCTCCGCCGGTCACTTTTGCGGGGATGTCGACGCGTGGTACCGGCCGGCCGATCACCTTGAATGTCGCGGGGTCCTTCAGTTTGGATGTTGGCTGCGCCTGAACATGTAACATCTCGCCTGCGACGAGCTCACCATACGACAGGCGCTTGCCATCCGGCGCGATCACCGCGCCGTCTGCCGTGCGCAGGCTCTCGGCCGACAGACCAAGTCGCCGCGCCGCTTCCGCGATCAGCAGCGCGCGGACCTGCGCCGCCGCGTTCTGGATCGCGGTGCCGCTGTCCTTCATCGAATTGCTGCCGGCGGTATAGCCTTCGTTCGCGGTCAGGCGCGTGTCAGCCGTCGTCACCTTGAGCGATTCAAAGGCAATATCGAGCTCCTCGGCCGCGATCTGCTGAAACGCCGTCTTGAAGCCCTGGCCGAGTTCGGCCTTTCCGGTAAACACCTCGACGCCATTGGCATCGATGCGGATCCACGCGTCGAGATAGGGCGATGTTTTCAAGCTGCCGGGCGGGCTCGGTGCGGCAGCCGCGGGCGCATCTTGTTGCTGGGCCGAAGCACTGCCGAGCGAGAAGCTGACGATCAGCGCGCCGCCGCCTGCCAGCACGCGACGGCGATCGATAATGAGGGGGGCGTTCATCGGGCGCTCCTGTTGGCTGCCGGTGACGCATCTGCCGTGTCCATCAGCCGCGCCGCCCTATGCACCGCACGCAGAATCCGCATATGGGTGCCACAGCGGCACAGATGCGGTTCGAGCTCAGCGCGAATTTGCTCGTCGGTCGGTTTCGAATTCTTTTGCAGCAAGGCCTGCGCCCGCATCATCATTCCCGGAATGCAATAGCCGCATTGCGCCGCCTGCTCTTCCATGAACGCCCGCTGGATCGGCGCGGGCTCGGCGATCGTGCCGAGCCCCTCCAGCGTCGTTACTTGCTTGCCTTCGAGCAGCACCATCGGCACGACGCAGGACAGCACCGCCTTGCCGTCCACGATTACCGTGCACGAGCCGCATTGTCCCAGTCCGCAACCGTACTTGGCGGCGTTGAGCTTGAGGTCGTCACGCAGCACGTACAGCAGCGGCGTATCCGCCTCCGCGTCGACCTGATGCTCACGGCCGTTGACCTTCAATGTCATCATGGCTTTTCTCGCTGCTGAGGGTCGGCAGGCGCATTGCGCGGCGCGGGCGAGGTCTGGAGAAATACGGTCTGCGTGCGTCGCGCTTCCGCGATGGTTTTCTTGAGGTCGGCCCATGCCGGCTGGTCGCTGAACCGCGCCCGCAAATAGTTGAGCAAGGCCGAAGCTTGATCATCATTCATGCTGGCGGCAAAGCCCGGCATGATCGGGCTGCGCTCGCCTTCCACCGCGTCAATGCCTGACAGCACGATGTTGGCGAGATTGCGCGGGTCGGGGCTTGAGATCGCGGTGCTGAGGCCGAGATCGACCCCGCCATAAGGAAGCGGCCTGCCACCCTCGTGGCACGACGCGCAGGCGGCAGTGTAGATCGACGCGCCGACCGGGTTTGTCTGCGAAGCCGCCTTGGCGCGCGCCAAGGCATCCTCGCCTGGTCCCGCGCGGCCAGGCGTCGGTGTACCGGAAACGCCGGCCATATAGACCGCGATGGCGCGGACGTCGCTTGCCGGCACCGAGGACAGGTTGCTGACCACCTTCGCCATCGGCCCGCGCGCGGTGCCGTGATCAGGATGCCAGCCTTCGCGCAAATAGCTGAACAATGCATCGGCGGTCCAGGGCATGGGTGAGCGGGACTGGTCGTTGATCGCATAGGCGTGCCAATCGTCGACATCGCCGCCGGCAAACCGTGCGCTGACGCGCTCCGCGCCCAGCGCATTTCGCGGCGTATGGCAGGCCCCGCAATGGGCGAGCCCTTCGACCAGATAGGCTCCGCGGTTCCACTCGGCGCTCTGCCTGGGATCAGGCCGATAGGTGTCGTGGCGAAGGAAAAGCAACTTCCATCCCGCGATGGCGAGCCGCTGGTTGAACGGGAAAGAGAGCTGGTTTTCGCGTGGCGCTGCGCGAACCGGCTGCCGCGTCATCAAGAAGGCATAGAGCGCCCGGTCGTCCTCATCGCTGACGTTGGTGAAGTGGTCGTATGGGAATGTCGGATAAAGGTGCTGGCCTTCACGGTTGACGCCCGACCGCATCGCGCGGCGGAATGCCGCTTCCGACCATCGGCCGATTCCCGTCTCCGGATCCGGCGTGATGTTGGTGGAAAAGATCGTGCCGAACGGGGTCGGCACCGGCAGACCGCCGGCAAAGCTCTTAGCGCCACGCGGCGTATGGCAATCGCTGCAATTGCCGATCGCCGCCAGGTCGCGGCCTCGCTTGACGAGGGCGGCATCGAAGGATTGCGGGTCGGGAGGATCGATTGCCGCGATTGCCGGGCGCCACGCAATGGCAAAGGCTGCGACCGCGGCAGCAATCAGCACGGCGGCAACGATGCCCGCGATGATCCGCGTCGATGCCCGCATGCTCTCGCCTCGGGTTTTTGTTGCTTGGGTTGCCTTCTAACACAAATCTCGCTGCGTCGTTCGCCCCCGGACGCGCTGATCACCGGCAGTTGACCCCTTACTGCGATTGCCGAAACGCCGCGGGAACATCAAAATCAGGCATAGACTTGCCACGATGTTTTTGGCCTATTGATCCCTCAATTCCGCGGCGCCTGCCCCAAAGGCTGGCGCCACACGCCTTCAACCGGACGACCTCACTCTCATGCCTGCCCCTGCAGCCCGGCGCTCTGAATCCGGCAATGCGCCCGACGCGCTGTCCGTCCTGAATTCCGTGTTCGGCCTGCCCGCCTTCCGCGGCGCGCAGGAAGAAATCATCCGGCACGTGACCGAGGGCGGCAATTGCCTAGTGCTGATGCCGACCGGTGGCGGCAAGTCGCTGTGCTACCAGTTGCCGTCGCTGCTGCGCGAGGGCTGCGGCATCGTGGTGTCGCCGCTGATCGCGCTGATGCGCGACCAGGTCGCGGGACTTCTGGAGGCCGGCGTCAACGCGGCCGTGCTGAACTCGACGCTGTCATTCGACGAAGCGTCGGAGGTCGAGCGGCGGCTACTGGCCGGCGACCTCGACCTGCTCTATGTCGCGCCGGAACGGCTCTTGACGCCGCGCTGCCTTTCCCTGCTCGGCCAGGCCAATATCGCGCTGTTTGCGATCGACGAGGCGCATTGCGTGTCGCAATGGGGACACGACTTCCGTCCCGAATATATCGGCCTGTCCGCGATCGCCGAGCGCTTTCCCGACGTTCCGCGCATTGCTCTGACGGCAACCGCCGACGAGATGACGCGCAAGGAGATAGTGACCCGGCTGGGGCTATCAGGCGCGCCAAACTTCATCTCGAGTTTCGATCGCCCGAATATTCGCTACGAGATCGTCGAGAAGCAGAACGCCCCGGCCCAGCTCAAAGCCTTCATCAGCGAGCGGCACGCGGGTGACGCCGGCATCGTGTACTGCCTGTCGCGTGCCAAGGTCGAGGATACCGCCGATGCGCTGAGCAAGGCCGGAATTCCGGCCCTGCCCTATCACGCCGGTCTCGACGCCAGCGTTCGTGCCCGCAACCAGGATCGTTTCATCAACGAGGATGGCGTCGTGATCGTCGCCACCATCGCGTTCGGCATGGGGATCGACAAACCGGACGTGCGCTTCGTGGCGCATCTCGATCTGCCGAAAAGCATCGAGGCCTACTATCAGGAAACCGGCCGCGCCGGACGCGACGGCAAGCCGTCCAGCGCCTGGATGGCCTATGGCCTGACCGACATCGTGCAGCAGCGCCGCATGATCGACGAATCCACTGGCTCCGATACGTTCAAGCGCGTGTCGATCGGCAAGCTCGACGCACTGGTGGCGCTGGCCGAAACCGCGGGCTGCCGGCGCAGCCGCCTGCTCGGCTATTTCGGCGAGGAGGCGACCTCCAGCAATTGCGGCAATTGTGACAACTGCCTGTCGCCGCCGCAGCTTCGCGACGGCAAAGTCGCCGCGCAAAAACTGTTGTCCTGCGCCTACCGCACCGGACAACGTTTCGGCGCTATGCACCTAATCGACGTGCTGGTGGGTCGGCTAACCGAGCGCGTCACGCAATTCGGACATGACAAACTGTCCGTGTTCGGCATTGGCCGAGAGCTCAACGAGAAGCAATGGCGTGCCGTGATCCGCCAGTTGGTCGCCATGGGCCATCTGCGGGCCGACAGCGAGGCCTTCAACGCGCTGAAGCTGACCGAGAGCGCGCGCGGCGTCCTGAAGGGCGAGACCGAAATCATGCTGCGCGAGGCGGCGCCGGGCACGCGCATTCGCGCCAGCCGCGCCAAATCAAGGCGTGGCGATCTCGCGCCACGCGCCGAGGCGAGGCCCGCCGACGCCCCGCTTCAGGCCGCGCTTCGCGCGTGGCGCTCGGAGATCGCGCGCCAGCGAGGCGTGCCGGCCTATGTCGTGCTGCATGATTCCACGCTCGACGGCATTGCCGCCGCACGGCCGGCGACGCTGAACGCGCTGCGCGATATTCCCGGCATCGGCGACAAGAAGCTCGAACATTACGGCGACGAACTGCTCGCGGTGGTGCGGGCAGCCGACGCGTAAGTCTCGACCTCATCCATTGCGGAAGGTGTAAGCGTATCCGTTGATCGCGGGCGCGCCGCCAAGATGGGCGTAGAGCACCTTCGATCCTTTGGGAAAATAGCCCTTGTTCACGAGATCGATCATGCCCTGCATGGATTTTCCCTCGTAGACGGGATCAGTGATCATGCCTTCGAGGCGCGCGCAGAGCCTGATGGCCTCCTTGGTCTCTTCCGACGGAACGCCATAAGCTGGATAGGCGTAGTCCTCGATCAGGACGACGTCGTCCTCGACGAGCTCCCTACCCAGCTCGACGAGATTTGCGGTATTGCGCGCGATGTCGAGCACCTGGGCCTTGGTCTGGGCCGGGGTGAAGGATGCGTCGATGCCGATCACCTTGCGCGCGCGGCCGTCCTTGGCAAATCCCACCAGCATGCCGGCATGGGTCGAGCCGGTGACCGTGCAGACCACGATGTAATCGAAGGCAAAACCTAGCTCTTTCTCCTGCGCGCGGACTTCTTCCGCAAAACCGACATAGCCGAGCCCGCCATATTTGTGCACGGAGGCGCCGGCGGGAATCGCATAGGGCTTGCCGCCCTTCGCCTTCACATCCGCGATCGCCTCTTCCCAGCTCTGGCGGATGCCGATGTCGAAACCTTCATCCACCAGCCGCACGTCCGCGCCCATCACGCGGCTGAGCAGGATGTTGCCGACCCGGTCGTAAACCGCATCCTCATGCGGCACCCAGCTTTCCTGCACCAGGCGGCACTTCATGCCGATCTTGGCCGCCACCGCCGCAACCATGCGGGTGTGGTTGGACTGCACGCCGCCGATCGAGACCAGCGTATCAGCATTGGAGGCGATCGCGTCGGGCACGATGTATTCGAGCTTGCGCAGCTTGTTGCCGCCGAAGGCCAGCCCCGAATTGCAATCCTCGCGCTTGGCATAGAGCTCGACCTGGCCGCCGAGATGCTGCGACAGCCGCTCCAGCTTTTCGACGTGGGTAGGTCCGAAGGTGAGCGGATAGCGTTCGAATTTCTCCAACATGGTCATCCCCGTTGATGGTCTGATGTCGGGGGATGCCTCTATCACCACGGACCAGACAGGTGCTTTCAAAATCGATACGCTGCTAGCGTTATTATTGCATCATTTTGAGATTACGATGCATTATCGGCCATCACTCAGCGCAAGCGCGGAATATTCTTCCATGTCAGGCAGGCTCGACCGCATCGATCTTAAGATATTGCGATTGCTGCAAAATAGCGGCCGGCTGACCAATGCCGAGCTGGCCGAAACGGCCGGTGTCAGCGCCGCAACCTGTCACCGCCGCACCCAGCGCCTGTTCGACGAGGGATTCATAGCAGGGGTCAGGGCGATGGTGGCGCCGCGCAAGGTCGGCAAGGGTGCGCTCGTCATGGTCGGTGTCGTGCTCGACCGCTCGACGCCGGAAAGCTTTGCCGCCTTCGAGCGGGCGATCGCGCAACTCAAATTCGTGCTCGATTGCCATCTGGTGGCGGGCGATTTCGACTATTTCCTCAAGATTCGCGTCGGCGACATGGAGGATTTCAACCGCATCCACGGCGAACGATTGATCGCGCTGCCGGGCGTTCGCCAGACCCGGACCTTCTTCGTCATGAAGGAGGTAGTCGACAACGCGCCGCTCGACTTCTGATGGCCTGAGGTATCACCAAACCGGCGCTATCCTCTTCCGATGTCCGGACTCCGCCGGTCTGGCCAACACGGCGCTCGATGTCGTATCAACCGAACATGACCACGCGCCCTGGCCGTCGGGCTTTCGCCCTTGCCATCCTTCTCACGACAACGCCGGCGCTCGCCTCGGACGAGCCCGATACCATCATCTTCGCACTGATGTCCGGCAAGTGCAGCACGCTGAAGGTTGCCGGACGGGACTTTGCCTGCCGGGCCGTGGCGTTCTTCCAGACCGAGGAAGGCCGCGCCAATTTTACCGTGGCTCTCGACGATCCCAGCGACGGCAGTCACACCATCACGTTCTCCGGTGACAACGGGCGAAGGCCGGAGGCCAACCTGTACGAATTGCCGATTGACCGGATGCTGCTGAAATCCAAGGACAGGCCGAAGGCCGACGGGCTACCGATACCATCAGTTGAATTGACGGCCGGCCTCTGCAAGCAGGTCGGAAACTTCGTGACGCTCGAAGTCTCCAGCATTTCCTGCACCGCGAGCGACAAGAACGGCAAGAAATACGAGCTGCAGTATCAGTCCGACGGCGCGCCGATGGCAGTGCGCCGCATCAAGCGGACGCGCATTGGCCGTCCCGCGGTGTCGCCGTTCGACGATGTTAAATGAAAAGGCCAGCGGCGGAAGACCGCCGGCGGCCGGTGTCGATCCACACATGGCTCGCGACTGCGCCGGCTTTACCGTGCCCTGCTTCGCTCGCGCCCGCTCCGCGTCGGCAGAATGGCGGCTGCGATATCAAACGCGATCGCCCATCTCGGCTTTTCTTCCTCCGCGCCGGGCACGTTGATCTGAACGCCACCGCCGTCGCTGACGGTATAGGAGGCGGCCAGCACGGCGGCCTCGAGGGCGGCGCCCCGCGAATCGTAGACGCCGCCGATCTTGACGTTGTCGGCAAACACCGACCAGCCCAGCGGCGCCTTCACGACTTCGAACACCGATCGCTCCATGTGGCCTCCTATACGCGTCACCTGTATCGCTTCCGCCCCTCGCCGACGCGGCGAATCCGGACGAAGGGAGCGTGGCGTCGGGACGCTGGCTTGTCGCCCATGGTCTTCGCTCTTCCCTCGGAGGCCCGCAGCTCCGTCAGCGAATTCGCCGCCGGCGCCAGCGCGATTTCCTTCCGCACAGCATCGACAATTCGATCGAACTCAACTTCGCTCATCGCACGCTCCATTGCTCCGGGCCGGCATTCTGCCGCCTGGACGATAAGAGGGACCGCGCTGACCACAGATCGCCACGCAAGTTTGTTGTTAGAAGGCTCGCCCGCGGTCGCTTCGATGGCAAAAAAGGGTCGAAATCGGGAAGCGGCCGCCTCCCGCCATGCGAAATCGGTGGGCCCGATGCCCCGCCGGGGGCCCCCTTGGCCCAACTTGCCCCATGCGTGCTAGATTCGGCCACGAATCAGGAGGGTTTGCATGCCGGTAGATAGTGACAGCGCCATTGCGTGGCACCGCGCCCAGCTCAAGAAGCTTCGCGAGACCTTGAGGAGCATCGAGACCGCCAGGTTTACGGTGGGCGAGTCCGCTCAGTCGAGCAGGACCGGCAAGACCCAGAAGACCATTGCCGAGCTCGAGCAGAAAATCCGGCAGTCGCAGCACATCATCGCCGCCTATGAGCGGCAGACCCGGCGGCCGCTGGCGACCGACCAGCGAAGCCTTGCCAAGTGTGAGCTGGAGCGCCTGGAACGCCCAGACTGCGGCAGCAATTCGCGGTAGGCGTTGAAGGAAGTGGGGGCGCAGTTTCTAGTTCTCCGCCGTCTCTTTCTCCTTTGCCTTCGCCTTGCAGGAAATTAAGAACGTAAATCCCCGCGCATTGCGGGCGATTTCGGCCGTCTTCACCTCGGCCTTGGCGTCCGAGATCTGGCGCGATAGCGGCAGTCCGGGCCATTTTGGTACCCTTTGGCGCGGCCGTACGGGAAACGAGCGGTGCCGGCGCCCGCGGGAACGACCATACGCCCCAGGGACTACGACCATTTTCCCCCGGCCGGCCGCTCATTTTGATGGATCGCGCCTGGCATCTTGCATACGGTGCGGGCTCGTTGCCCTGGCCGTCTCCGGAATAAAGCCGGAATCAGGGACGTAAAAGACAATCGCGCCGCCGAGGGCGGACGCCAATTTGCAATACCCGGAGGAGAATACCGTGAAGTCAAGAGTTGTCCGGTACGCCCTGTTTACAGTTCTGGCGGCGGTATCCGCCGTGGCCGGTCAGGCCCAAGCCCAGTCATGGCCGGAGAAGCCGATCACCTTCATCGTGCCGTTCGCGGCCGGCGGCGGCACCGACGCCTTTGCCCGCCCGCTCGCAGCCCAGCTCGACAGCCAGTTGGGAAAACGCGTGCTGATTGAAAACCGCGCCGGCGCGGGCGGCACGGTTGGCGCATCGCTGGCGTCGAAGGCCGCGCCGGATGGCTACACCTTCTTCATGGGCGCAGCGCATCACGCCATTGCACCGTCGCTCTATCCCAATCTCGACTACAATTTCGAGAAGGACTTCGTTGCAGTTGCCCTGGTCGCGCGGCCGCCCCAGGTCGTCGTCGTCAATCCCGAGAAGGTCGCTGCCAAAACGCTGGCTGAATTCATCACCTACGCCAAGGCCAATCCGGGCAAATTGAACTACGGTTCTGCCGGAGCCGGCACCACGCATCACCTAGCGGGTGAGTTGTTCAAAATCCTGACCAAGACCAACATCCAGCACGTCCCCTATCGCGGGGCCGGGCCCGCGATGCAGGACCTCATCGCCGGCCACGTGCCGGTCGTGTTTGACGGGCTCGGCTCGTCAGCCGGGCCCGTCAGGGCCGGACAGTTGCGCGCGCTTGCGGTCGCCGCGCCGAAACGCGTGGCTGCATTCCCCGATCTTCCGACCGCCGCGGAAGCAGGCCTGCCCGGTTATGAAGTATCGACCTGGTATGGCCTGTTCGCACCAAAGAACACGCCGCCGGCAATCGTCCAGCAGATGGCCAAGGAAGTGCAGAAGGCCATGCAGACCGCCGCCATCAAGGAAGCCTGGGAGCGCAACGGCTCCGACGTCCCCGATGTCACGGGTCCTGCGTTCGCGAAAATGGTTTCATCGGAAATCGAGCGCTGGCGTAAGGTCGTGAGCGAGGCGAACGTGAAGCTGGATTAGCCTAGTAGCGCAGGCGCGGCACCCGCTTTCATGGCGAGTTCGCCGCGCCGAGCGCGCTGATCAGTTATCAGCGCTCACCCCATAGCGCACGAAGTCGTCGTCGACACCGGACTGGATTGCCTTTGCTGCGGAAATGTCGGCGTCGCCGCCAGCCTTGTCGCCGCTCCTGAGCCTGGCAAGCCCGCGCCCATAGAATGCACTCGCCAGCTTCGGATCTACCCGCAGTGCGGCACTGAAATCGTCTATTGCCGCGGCAGCTTCTCCTATCTTCAAGCGAATCAATCCGCGCGAGTCATATGTGGCGGCGTCGTTCGGCCATGACTGAAGCACCTTGTTGCAGTCCTCAAGCGCCGCCTGCAACGAGCCGAGGATAGCCCGGGTCCAGCAGCGCCCGCTCCACGCGGCTTCCAGATTGGGCTCAAGACGAATTGCCTCGTCGTAATCCCGCGCCGCGCGATCGTACTCATGCTTTTTCAGGAAGACCCCGGCCCGGTTGACGAAAGCCCGGCCATAGTTCGGCTTCAGCCTGATCGCCTCGTCAAGAGCTTGGAGGGCGAGGTCGTATTCACCCTTCCGTAGGTAAGCCCCGCCGCGGTTATTGAATGCCTTGGCGTAAGTTGGATCGAGCTTGATCGATTTATCGAAATCCAGGAGGGCGC
Source organism: Bradyrhizobium sp. AZCC 1577 (assembly GCF_036924575.1). Lineage (NCBI taxonomy): Bacteria > Pseudomonadati > Pseudomonadota > Alphaproteobacteria > Hyphomicrobiales > Nitrobacteraceae > Bradyrhizobium > Bradyrhizobium sp. AZCC 1577. The sequence goes on along the minus strand of NZ_JAZHRQ010000001.1, from coordinate 1,061,883 downwards.
GGTCGACGTCTCCGTTTATCGTATGGGCATTGCCGCGGTTGTTATAGGCAATAGCAAGTGCGGTCTTTGTACCTTGCCCGGAATCGATGAACGCCGTGCAACCACCGATCCGGGCTGCAAGCGAAGTGTGTCCCGGGCCGTTGCACAGCGCGATGTTCTCGAGATAGTCGCTCTTCTTGGGACTCTGCGCCGCAGCGAGTGAGCCGAGCAGCAGCAAGGCAAAAGCGGGCGCGAAGCCGTGGACGATGCGCTTGCTTGCACTAAATTCCATATCAGGCCTTCCGATGTTGGAACTAGCGAATGGGCCCCATTGACGTGATGGTGGCACGCCCGGACTGGTTAACTGATGAATTTCTCGCACCGCAAGCGGCTTGCACCGGAGCGGCGCTTAGCACCCCCGACAGATATTCAGATTTGACTTCGGGAAAGGCTTTTGATCGGGTTGCTGCGCCGCTGGTGCCGTCGGCTTTCTTGCGACTCTGCTCTTGCCTTCTTCAATGAGAGTAGAAAATCTGACTGTCCCGTCATCCGAAATTTCGACGCGTGGCGTGGTGCCTCGAACGCCCATGGTCGCGACCGGGGTGTCGACCTTCATGTCGCCGGTCTTCGCGACTTTGCCTGCGACAAAGGTGAAGGTGCCCTTTGTCAGATTGAACAAGGACGCGTTGGACGTACTATTTGGATCGTACACGAACTCGTTCAAAACCATGCGCGCGTTGTTCGACAGATTGAAGGAAGTGCCATCGGTGAAGTTGATACCGACCCGGCCGTCGGCGCCGGTTGCAACTGCATCGCCCTGATAGACGAGATCACCGACCTTCGCCTGACCGGCTTGACCTGAGGTGCTGGCCTGAACGACCATCGCACTCGCGCGTTCAAGCGTGACCGAACCTGTGGCGACAACAATTTTTCCAATTGGTTTTGACGCTAGATCCTGAACGGCGGGCCTGGCGGAATCGCGTTGCGCGTGAGCCGGCCCAGCAAAAAGCCCGGCGGTCGCCAGAACGAAGCCTGTCACCAATGCAGCAATAGCCTGCGTGCACATGATCCCCCCTTCCTGAGAAGATCTTGTCCGAGAGAGCGCTCACGGTCGCTTTGAACCGTCGGCCAGGGCGACATTAGACCCGATGTCGGGGGAAGGCATTATTCTATTACCCGCTCAAAAGGATTACTCCTTTTGAGCCTAAAGCCTACCGCCCATGGATTGGGTAGCTTGGAGTCTTGGCGGCTAGCCTTCGGCTGGCCGCGCTAGGCTATTTTGACCTGAATATTTTGACCTCATGGGCTGGGCAAAGCCAGACCACGAAAATTTCGCACGAGGGGCGGGGTTGAAGCCATGCTTGTCGGGTCCCACGCCGAGACTGGGGACGAACGTAAGGCCGCGGCAGCTCCGCTTCCCCAAATTATCGGCAACGTTCAGGCCGCGGCCGGCTTCGGCACCCTTAGGCGCGCGGCCTGCACGGCCGCTCAAGCCGCGGCGGGCGATCCGCAAACTCGAACGCATGCCGGCAGGTTCGGCATGCTGTGGCTCACGGCACTGACCTTCTCGCTTGTGAAGGAGGCCCGGGCCGCCGATCCGAACGTCACGCTCCTAGACGACGGCAACATCACATACAAGGACCTTGAGCACGGCGCATTCGAGCTGGTCACCAAGGATGTGATCCCTCGACATATCCTCGTTGACGATCCCGGACAGACCATCATCCTGCGTTCGCAAGGGTCCACGATCAGCGTCAGTCAGAGCACAAACTCCGCTGCGCGAATGGCTGAACTGCAGGCGGCCCAGCAGGAGGCGCTCGCCATCTACGAGAAGGGACTGGGGTCGACGGGATCGAGCACGCCTCCTCCCCTTGAGCAGCTACCGGTGCAACCGATCAATTTCATTCAGATTGATGATTCTTCCCCGGAGCAGGAACTGCCTGCTTTGCCCGCGGTGATCCTCGCATCGGCCCCGGAGATGATTATCGGACAACTGCCGCCTCCGCAGCCGACGCCACCGACGCTGAATGCGGTGATCGGGCCGACCGAAATCGACACCACGGTCTTTGACCTCTTCACCGCGACAAGCGGCACTTTCCATGCCAGTAGCCCCAACAGCGACGCTACGCTGACCTTCGGCATCAGCGGGGGAACCCCCGGCAGCACCGTCATCGACGGGGTGACGTACGATGTATCGAAACCTGGTCCCTACGGCACGCTTTACGTCGACAGCACGACCGGCGCCTATACGTTCGTTCCGGACAATAACGCGATCAATGCGCTGACCGAGCCCACCAGCACGGACTTCATGGTCACCGTATCCGACGGCACGCTCTCGGCCAATCAACTCTTTACGATCGCCATCAACGGCAGCAACGACGCGGCCATCATCTCCGGCGCAACCGATGGCACGGCGATCGAGGCCAGCGGCGTCGCCAACGTCGCGCTCGCCACGCTGAGCGCCACCGGGACGCTCACCAGCGCCGACGTCGATGACGCGCCCAATACTTTTACGACGGTTGGCACTCCGACCGCGAGCGCGCAGGGCTTTGGCACCTTCACGATGACGGCGGCCGGCGTATGGACTTACACGGTCAACGACTCCAACGGCGCGGTGCAGGCACTCAATGTCGGCGATAAACTGACCGACTCCTTCACGGTGACCACGATCGACGGCACCCCCCAGGTCGTGACAGTCACCATCAACGGCACCAACGACGCAGCAGTCATTTCCGGCACCACGACCGGCTCCGTGACCGAGGACGGCGGCACCAAGTGCGATCTGCCGACCGCGACCGGCACGCTGACCGCTACCGACGTCGACAACGCGTCCGGTTTTACGGCGGTCAATTGCCCGACGGCCAGCGACGCCGGCTATGGCACCTTCACGATAACGCCGGACGGCGTGTGGACCTACATGCTCGACGACAGCAATTGCGCGGTGCAGGCACTTAATGTCGGAGACACGTTGACCGACACTTTCAAGGTGACCGCCCTGGATGGCACCGAGCAACTGGTGACGGTTACCATAAACGGTACCAACGACGCCGCCATCATTTGCGGAACCAAGCAAGGCTCGGTCGTCGAGGCTGGCGGCGTGGCCAATTCGGTATCTTGCAAACCAACCGCGACCGGCACACTCACCGACACTGATGTCGACAACGCTCCCAACACATTTACGGCGATCGATTCGCCGAAGCCGAGCGATGGCGGCTATGGCACTTTCACCATGACGACGGATGGCGTCTGGACCTATACGCTCGATAACACCAGCTCTACAGTGCAGGCACTCAATGTCTGCGACAAGCTGACCGACTGCTTTACGGTGACCACCATCGACGGCACCCCGCAGGTGGTGACGATCACCATCAACGGCGCCAACGACGACGCCGTCATTTGCGGCGCCACGACCGGTTCAGTAACCGAAGCTGGCGCCTGCACATACGGTACGCCGATCGCGACCGGCACGCTCACCGACACCGACGTCGACAACACGCCCAATACGTTCACGGAGGTGTGCAGGCCGAAGGCGAGCGATGGCGGCTATGGCACCTTCACAATGACGGCGGATGGCGTCTGGACCTACACGCTCGACAACGCCAATTGCGACGTGGAGGCGCTGAACGACTGCGACACGTTGACCGACACCTTCACGGTAACCACCATCGACGGCACCGCACAGGAAGTGACGATCACGATCAACGGCGCCGACGACACGTTCCACTTCAAGGACAAGATGTCCGACGTCAAAACTTCTGACGTCATCGACCTTTCAGGGGACATCTCATCGTCTGTCAGTTCCCCCGAAGACGCTTCAGGAGCCAGTGTACCGTCGGCGACGACAGAGACAGCCCAAACGATCGAACTGTCTGCACAATGGTCCGACGGTTTCAGTTGGAACCAGCCGGGTATCGCTGTCACTACCCAAGCGCCGCACGATCTGATCGTGTGACGGAGCAGCGCCGGATTCTAGCGCAGCCGTTCCACGCCGCACGCCCTACTTCGCTTCGCTCGCCTTGATTCCCGAGCTTTCAACGAGCTTGGCCACCCGCGTCAGATCGCTGGCGAACAGGCGCGCGTGCGCCTCGGGCGACAGCTCGTTCTCGGGAAACGGCAGCGTACCGAGCTGTTTCAGCTTTTCCAGCAGCGTCGGGTCGGCCAGTGCTGCGCGGAGCGCTGAATTCAGCGCGCCGATGGTTTCCCTGGGCGTGCCCTTCGCGACGTAGAGTCCATGCCACATCGAGTAGCTGACCTCGGGCATGCCAAGCTCGGCGGTGGTCGGCACGTCCTTCAATTGTTCGAGCCGTTCCGGCGAGGTAATGGCGATGCCGTGAAGCGTTCCGGCCTGAATCTGCGGCAGCGCGTTGGTCACCTGATCCCACAAAAGATCGATCTGCCCCGCCAGCAGATCGGAGATCGCTGGAGCTGATCCGCGATAAGCGACAACTGTGGGCTTGAAGCCGAGCACATTGCCCATCATCACGGCGCACAAATGGCTGTTGGTCCCGAGCCCACCATGCGCGAAGTTCGCCTTGTCGCGTTGTGCCTTGATCCAGTCCACAAAATCCTTCGGTCCCGCGCCGGGGATCGACTTGCGGCCAATCAGAACCATCGGCGCGTTGTTGACGAGGCCGACTGCCTCGAATGCCGTTTTGGTATCATAGCGCAGGTTGGTGAACAGGCTGGGAGCCGCAAGCAGCGCGACGTGATTGATGAGGATCGTGGTGCCGTCAGGCGCCGATCGGGCCACGCGATCATTGGCCAGCGTGCTGCCGCCTCCGACCACGTTCTCGATAATGACGGACTGGCCGAGCGTGCGCGACATCCGCTCGCCGATCAGACGCGCGACGGTGTCGGTGCCGCCGCCGGCTGCAAAGGGCACCACCAGCGTCACCGTCTTGGCGGACGATTGCGCGTGCGCCTGCGGCGAGAGTGCCGCAATCAGCAGGCCAAGGCCCATGATTACACGTCTGAAGGAGAAATTGATCACGACGGCGTCCTCCCAAGTCATTCTTTTTCAAGTCATTCTTTTTGTTGTGATGCCGCGTTGTCGCGGACGTGTGCTCGTTGGCAAAGCCACGCCGCAGCAACGGCCTGGCTTCACATGGCCTCGGATCATGCTGATTGCGCTGCCGCAAATCAAATGGAAAGCGAGCGTAGCTCGCCGGCGGATTGGCGTGATACGATGTCCTCGAGGCGCAGATAGCATCGGGACGGATCTGAAATGAGCGAGGCTGCATATGTTGCGGTCGATTGGGGCACGAGCAGTTTTCGGCTTTGGCTGGTCGACCGGACCGGCAACGTGCTGGGGGAGCGGCGCAGCCACGAAGGCATGATGGCGGCAGGCAAGCTTGGCTTCGCAACCGTGCTGCAATCGCATCTGGAAGCCGTCGGCGCCGCGGATGGCCTGCCCGTTGTCATCTGCGGCATGGCCGGCGCCCGGCAGGGGTGGGTCGAGGCCGGTTATGTCGAGACGCCGGCGCCGCTCGCAGCGATCCTGAAGCAGGCCGTCGTGGTGTCGGGACAGGACCGTGACATCCGCATCCTCCCGGGAATAGCGCAACGAGACCCCAAGGCGCCGGATGTCATGCGGGGCGAGGAAACACAGTTGCTCGGCGCCTTGGGCGTGGACGCGGCCGACGAGGCGCTTGTCTGCATGCCGGGCACCCATTCGAAATGGGTCAGGGCGAGTGGCGGCACCGTCGAGCGCTTCGCCACGTTCATGACGGGCGAGCTTTTCGACGTCGTGTCGCGCGAGACGATCCTGTCCCACGCGGTGGCCGGCGCCGATGAAGCGGAAGATGTCGAGACATTCAAGTCGGCGGTCGCCGCCGCGTTCGAGACGCCTGCGCACGCTGCCAATCTGCTGTTTCAGGTGCGATCGGGTCAGCTCCTCTACGGCGGCAAGCCATCCTCGGCCCGCGAAAAAATATCGGGCACCTTGATTGGTCTTGAACTGGCGGCGGGGCTCGCCGGCGAAGCTCCCAAGGCAGGCATCACGCTGGTGGCGTCAGGAAGGCTCCAGATGCTTTACCAATTGGCGTTTGACACGGTTTCCGTTCCCGTCCGATCAATCGGTGCCGAGGATGCGGTCCGTCGCGGTCTTGCGATGGCCGCTCACTCGATTTGGAACGTATGAAGGATCAGACGAATGAGCGTTGTCCCATTTCCCCCGATGAAGCGTCCGCTGGTCGCGATCCTGCGCGGCGTGAGGCCCGAGGAGGCAACGGATATCGTCAGCGTGCTGATCGACAGCGGCATGACGGCGATTGAGATCCCGCTCAACTCGCCGGAGCCGTTCCGCTCCATCGAGATCGCCGTCAGGAAGGCGCCCGCCGAAATCCTGGTTGGGGCTGGCACGGTCTTGACGCTGGAAGCTGTCGAGCGGCTCCACGATGTTGGCTGCCGGCTTCTCGTAACTCCCAACGTCGATCCTGGAATCATAGCCGGCGCCCGGGCACGCGGCATGGTCACGATGCCCGGCGTCTTTACCCCGACGGAGGCGCTGCTTGCCGCCAAGGCTGGCGCCTCAAGCCTCAAATTCTTTCCCGCGAGCGTGCTTGGCGCGGCGGGCATCACCGCGATCCGCGCCGTTCTTCCCGCGGACCTGATGATCGCCGCTGTCGGCGGCGTCTCCGACAAGAACTTCGCGGATTACACGAAGGCCGGCATTCTGGCGTTCGGCCTCGGCAGCAGCCTCTACAAGCCCGGCATGACGGCGGCGGAGGTAGCCACACGCGCCAAGGCGACGATTGAGGCGTACGACATGGCTGTTCAACAGGTAGCGTAGATTAGCGAGAGTCGGTCCCGCCCGCCGTCGCTTGCCCTCCGTCGCGGACATGCCGCGTGCCGAAGCGCACGCGACGGCGGGCTGACGGAGAGAGTGTCAGTCGTCGAAAGGACTCCCGTATCGCCTCGATCCAACTAGGCCAGACTCAAGGCTGATGACCCAACTTCACGATCATCTTCGGGTGACGTTCGCTCAAGGCCTTCAACGCGAGCAAACTCTTCCGATTGCGTTCCCGGTCGTCAATGAAGCTTCCCGGCTCAACGCCGTTCTCCCAACCCCAGCGCGTGTGGCAAGTGTCGCCGGTCAGGAGCACCGGACCTGTCGTGGTGCGCGCGACAAACGCCATGTGGCCCGGAGTGTGTCCCGGACTCTGGATCGCAAAGAACGAACCGTCACCGAAGACGTCGATCACCCCTTCGAGCTTCCCGCCCGGGTCTTTCGAGAACTGGAATTCCTGAAGTGCGGGTCTTCCCTCAAGGAAGCGATCTTCCATCCCCTGGACGAACATGTTCTCGAAGTTCGAGTACTCAGGTTCGCCGGGTCCCGTGTAAATCGGAACGTCCTTGGGAATATCCGGCATCCCGGAGATATGGTCGAAATGGAGATGGGTCATAAAGACACCTTTGAGGGGCATACCTGCCGATTTGATAACCGACAAAGTGTCTTGCCGGACTTGCATCTTGTCTATTTTAGCGAACGTTCTCAGCACCCATCCGACCCCGACACCCGCGGGATTCTCCACCAACCGCTTTGAAACACCTGTGTCGATCAGGAACAATCCCTGCGTCGGGTGCCGCAAGAGATGCGCATAGATCTTGATCGGCTCCTCGCGATCCTTGAGCCCCGCTTCAACGGCTTTTGGATCTTTCAGATTGAGCAGTCCCGAAAGATCGGCAACCCAATCCGCGCCGACGACCGTCTTGAGTTCAATTGGTCCCGGCTGATCAATCAAAGCCTCCATGGCGGCCGAGCTGATTGGCTTGCCGATATCTGCGGGCTTCGCCGGATGGGTCGTCTGCGTGCATGCCGAAAGCGCCGAGATGGCAAGGGCGCCAATGAAAAGCAGTCCAGACTTACGGAGCATGATGTTTTCCTCATTTCTGCTGCCGCTTTTGCCCTGGACGGGTAGAATAGCAATCGTCTAAATTCCTATATAGCCATACATAAATGAATGGCCGCTAGCTGGGAGGGGTGAACGTGGACCTCCAATGGGATGACCTGCGGATTTTTCTCGCCGTTGCGGATGCCGGCAGCCTGAGCGGCGCCGCGCGACGCCTCAAAGTGAGCCAGCCCACCTTGAGCCGCAGGATCGCGGATATGGAGTACGGGCTGGGCCAGCCGCTCTTCGTCCGCAAGAACCAGGGCATCTCCTTGACCAAGACCGGAAGAAGGCTGCTCCCCGCCGCCCAAGGCATGGCGCAATGGGCGACGGAAGCCAATCGTTCACTCGACGCGAAGGACTCGCCCGTGAGCGGCCGCGTGCGCATCACGGCGGCACCATCGTTCGCCTTCGATTTCCTGGCGCCGATCGCGGAAAAGCTCAAGAGGAAGCATCCACAGATCACTCTCGAGGTTCTGGCCAGCACGGAGCGCCTCAATCTCTCGCGCGGCGAGGCGGACATCGCGCTCAGGAAATACCCGTCCGATGATCCTGATCTGATCACAGTCGATGAAGTTATCGTTCCGATCGGCGCCTACGCGAGCAGGGACTACGCACGGAGACTGCCCGCGAAATACGATTTCCGCGACCTCGACTGGATCGCATGGGCGGGAGAGCGCGAGATGGTGAGCCCGAATCCGGAACTCGCGGCCCGGATCCCGGACTTTCGTCCTGCTTTCACATCTGACGATTACAGCGTGCAGGTCGCAGCCTGCCAGGCCGGTGCCGGTGCGATGATCCTTCTGAAGACTTCCCATCGGCTCAAGCGACCGGGCGAGCTCGTGGAACTCAAGCTCGAGCTTCCAACCTCGCTCCGCGCAGAACTCACGATCGTTTGCCACAAGCGCATGGCAGATCTCCCCAAGGTCAGAACCGTCGTGGACCTGCTCAGGCAAGAGTTTGCCGACCTGAGGAAGAGCCAAGTTGCGGAGAGACTTCGAACGGTGACGCCAACAATCCCAAAGCAAGCCAGAGATAAGAAGGAAGCCTCATCCAAACATTCGAGGCGAGAAGTTGAGACAGGAGCGGATTGAACGCGCCCCAATCGAGACCAGTTGCGCGCAATCGTGCGAAATCGTCCAAAATCGTAGGCTGGCCGAGGGAGAGGACCTGCGATCCAATATTCTCCACCCCCGGGCGCTCGTTTATCCCCCCGGCAGAGACCGCGCTGGCGAAACGTGTGAGTCTGAGAAGTGCCCACCAGACATTCGGTCCCGGGCGCCTATCTGTTTGTCGCCGTGGAATTGCTTTTCTGCCTAATTGTGCATCGCAATCCTGAACCGATCGCCGCGGCCATTCATCCGCTGGCACCCGGACGGCCGCTAAGCTAGCATTGGGATCATTTGAATGGAGCGGTGGCGCGCACTCCTATAGGGAAGTCCAAGGCCGGGCGCCGTCTGGGCATACTGCAATGGCCAACATATCTGCTTCGCCAAAGCCCATGCCACCGCGCGGCTATTTGGCCGTCATCCGTAGCATCGACAAGTTCACGGAATTGACCGGGTACCTCTTCGTCCTCTCGATCATTCCCCTGATTTGCGCCAATGTGGTCGAGGTTTTTGCCCGCTACGTCCTGGGGGATCCGACGATCTGGGCCCTCGATGTGACGACGATGTCCTACGCGACCTTGTTCATGCTGGGCTCGGCGTTGGCGCTCCTGAAGGGCGCTCACATCCGCACCGATGTACTGTGGGAAACATTCTCGGATCGCACGAAAGGCATGATCGACAGCCTGGCGTTCCTGCTGTTCTTCCTGCCGACAATGGTCGTGCTGTTCTTTCTGTCGATAGACGATTTCCTCTACTCGCTCTCGATCAACGAACGCGGAAGCTCCGGCGCGTGGACGCCGGTCCTGTGGCCGCTGCGCGGGGTTATTCCGCTGACGGCCTTCATGCTGTTCTTGCAGGGCATCTCGGAGTTGATGAAGAGCCTCTGGGCTTGGCGAACCGGCGCATTCCTGGCCAAACACGAGAAGATCGAGGTCTGAACAACCATGACCGCCGCCGAAGCTCTCGGACTTGCCATGCTCGTCGGTATGGTCTTCGTCATTTTCATCGGTTTCCCGATTTCCTTCACGCTGCTGTTTCTCGCCCTTGTTTTTGGTGGCATTGGCCTCGGGTGGGAACAGACTTTCAATCTCGGCTACCTGCAGATCTGGGGCACGATGAAAGACGAGATCTTTCCCGCCGTGCCGCTGTTCATCTTCATGGGTTACATGACCGAACAGGCCGGACTCATGGAGCGGCTGTTCGTGGCCTTGCGCAGCGTTCTCGCGCCGGTGCGCGGATCGCTGTATTTGGCCGTAATTCTAACGGCGACTATTTTTGCGATGGCGACCGGCATCGTGGGCGCCGCGGTGACCGTGCTCGGCATCATGGCCGGATCGATGATGATCAAAACCGGCTATGACGCGCGGCTGTCAGCGGGTGCAATCGCCGCCGGCGGTACGCTCGGCATTCTGGTCCCTCCGAGCGTAATGCTGGTAGTCATGGGCCCGGTCATGGGCGTGCCCGTCAATCTTCTCTATTCAGCGGCGTTCGGCCCGGGCTTTCTGCTCGCTGGCTGTTATATCACCTATACCCTCGTCCGCAGCTTGATCAATCCGAAGCTCGGTCCAGCCATGACCATGGAGGAGCGCGCAGCCACCTATGACGCGATGACCACTGAAAAGGTAGGCTCTCCTGTAGTCGGATTGGGCCTCGTGTGCTTGGTCGCATTGGCGTATTTGCTGCTCGATTTGTTGTTGAGCCAAGCGCGTGTGCCGCGTCTGGCGTTTACGATCGGACCGTTTGGCCTATCGGCCGTCGCTTCGGTGTTAGCGATTCTGACGGCTTACCCCTACTTCCGGAACGCCTACTTCCGCGCCGTCATGCTCGGCGTTGCGCCTTTGAGCGCGCTGATTGGATTTACCCTGGGAACCATCGTCGGTGGAATCGCCACGCCGACCGAGGCAGCCTCGTGCGGAGCTTTCGGCGCTGTCCTCCTTGCACTCTTTTACGGCCGGCTCAGCATGCAATCGATCACCAATGCGGCCATCGGCACGATGGTGACCTCGGCCATGGTGCTGTTTCTGGCGGTGGCCTCGACGGTGTTCGGCGCTGTCTTCACCAAGCTGGGTACGGCGAACTTGATTACCAACTATCTGCTCGCCCTTCCGTTGAGTGACTGGTGGAAGCTGGCGTTGATCATGGTGATCTTTTTCGTCCTCGGCTGGCCGTTTGAATGGCCCGTGATCATCCTGGTCTTTCTTCCGATCGTTTTGCCGGTGGTCGAAAAGCTTCAGTTCGGCTTGAACAAGCTCGACCTGCTGATCTGGTTTGGCGCACTGACCGCCGTCAATATGCAGACGTCGTACTTGAGCCCGCCCGTTGCAATGTCGGCGTACTACCTGCGGAACGTCGTTCCGCAATGGAGCTTGAGCACGATTTACCGGGGCATGTCCGACTATATGGTGATTCAGGTCGTAGTTCTGGCGCTGCTGCTGTTGTTCCCGCAAATCGCACTGTGGTTGCCGAACCTTGTCAGGTAAGCGCGATCGGCTGCTTATCATACCAAGAAGGGCGGCCGAGGCCGCCCTTCCAGCTATGTCCTCCATTTGCCTGAACATGATCCGGAATAGTTGGTACCGGCTCTCCCTCGGGACAAACGCGAAGCGTTTGCCCTGAGATCATGCTCAATCAACCTGGAGCGCGATGGCGATTCAATAGAATGCCATCGCGTTCAAGGCCGTCTTATTCTTTAACGGGCCAATAGTGGTCCGCCTGCAAAGCGTAGGGCGGGAACATGAAGCGCTTGGCGGGCACGACCTTGGCGGCATAGGCCTTCTGAGATTCGTAGACTTTCTTGAAGAACGGGTTCTTCGCGACCTCCGCCGCGGCAAACTCATCCCAGGCCTTGAGGAAGGCCTGATTGACCTCGGGCGGTGTAGTCAGGAGCTTAACTCCGTGCTTCTCCTTAAACTCTGCGATCGCGTCCGCGTTTTGTCTCTGGAAGCTGGCCCACCAGCGCAGGAACGTCTCTGATGTGGCCGACTTGATGGCTTCCTTGTTCTGATCCGGCAAGCTGTCCCACACGTCCTTGTTGATCGCGATCTCAGCGACAGAGGCGCTCTCATGCATGCCGGGTGTGTAGTGGTATTTCCAGACCGTATGCAGACCGAGGCGCTGATCCTCAATTCCGCCGACCCACTCGGCACAATCGATCGTGCCGCGCTCTGCGGCGGGCAGGATCTCACCACCCGGCATGTTGACAACCGCCATACCCATTTTGGCGTAGAGCTGGGAGACGATGCCGGTCTGGCGGCACTTCATTCCCTTGAAGTCGGGCAGGTCCTTGATCGGACGCTTGAACCAGCCGAGTGCCTGCGGGCTCGGCGGAATGCTCGGAAATGCCACCAGATTGAGCTTGAGCTCCTTCTGGTAGAACTCGTTCCACAGATCGAGGCCGCCACCCTCGTAGACCCATCCGATGAAGTCGACGGCATCCATGCCGAAGATGCCGGCCGGTGTATTGGCGAACAGCGTCGCGGTGACGCTCTTGCCGTACCACCAGTAGGAGATGCCATAGGCACCGTCGATCACCTTCTTGTGCGTGGCATCGAGGATCTCAAACGGCGGAACGACCGCGCCGCCCGGCAGCGCCTCGATCTTGAGATTGCCGCCGGTCAACTTGTCGACGCGGTCGGCAAAAAACTTGAGAGCATCGTGCGTGGTGGACGATGGCGGAACCGCCGATTGTATCTTGAGGACTCGTGGCTGTTGGGCGAGCGCTGTGCCCGCGAACGCCAACGTGGCGGAGGTTGCTGCGATCAGAGCGAATTGACTAAGCGAACTCATTTTCATCGGACGTCTCCCTCCCTTTTGCTTTTCTCCCTTTTGGCAGAGTGTGGGGGCGAGCTCAGTGGCTGGCCAGCACACGAATAGCCTACAGCGGTAGGGTGCTGTCAGCCAGTGCGGCGCTCTGGAGTTCGCTGGCCTCCAATAAGATGAACCCACGGGCCGTTAAAATAGCCGTCCGGCCACCCCGGTTGGTGATTAGGCTAGACAGCCGCTTGCGGTGGCAAAAAGGGCCCTCTGGGCAGCGGCGAAGCTGTTCGAATAGATGGGCCGGACATTTTGAGGGCTGGCGGAGAGAGTGGGAACGAACCCCAGCCCCGTACCTTGCCTTTGATTTATTTAAGATTTTAGGCTCGCTCGGCTTAAATCGTGCACATAAGCGTGTTCGCTTGTCAACGCTGTCACACGGAACACCTGTCGCGCCGATTAACAGTCCTGGCGCACTCCCGTTGCGCACAGGGCGGCGAGAACACGTGGAAAAACCAGAGCCCCTTCGCTTTCGAATGCCGCCCTCTATTGGCAGCCGGAACGCGGGACGATCGGTGAGCCATCGGGAGGAGCGTAACGAGGAAGCCTTCGCATCAGTTCTGATTCATAAAAGCTTCGCGGCGAAGCTTCTTGGGACCCTCCTTGAAATGACCCGGCACCCACTTCGTCCAGTCCTCTTTCAGGAAGCCTGCATCGGGATCGTGGCTACCTTGTTCCTTAATTCTCTTCACCACGTATCGTGAGTAGAAGTGATCGAAAACACGCATAAACTCGCCAAAATAGACATCCGCGACACGTTGGTTGCCACGGATGACCAGCATATTCTCGTCGTTAACGTTTTGGGAAGGCCTGCTGAAGTTCGCGGTGCCCGTCACCACAATCGGATCCCTGCCGAGCGGATCAATCAGCATGAACTTGTCATGGACGTAATAATTCCGGTTGAAGCCCGTAAGCTTCTCGCCAAGGAAAAACTCGAGATCTCCCTTCGACAGCTTGGCGCCTGGGGCTATGACGGTATTCCCGATCACCTTGATCTCGTCTGCCAGCTCATCACCCGGATCCTTGTCGAAAAGCGCGTAACGCAAGGTGCTGTCTTTCCTGACAAGAACGTCATGAAAGTACTGGTCCAGATTGAAGGCAAAGGTGACACAAGCGATGCGCTTGGCGTCCGCGATCAGGCCCGCATACCACTCTAGCGTCTTTTCGTCCCCCTTGTTGTCCCGCGGCGAATAGAGCGTGAGCATGCGATCATCCGGCGGCAGGGTATGGGGTGCTGGTGTCGGCTCTGCGGCAAGGTTGGCTTTTTTTAGGGGAGCGAGCGTTACTTTCGGATTCGCAAGACGCTCCCAATACTCAAGATAGCTTCGAGCCAGATCACGATCCCAAATCACATGGCCAACGTTGGAGTGGCCGAAAATGCCGCCTGCCGAAATATTCGTTGATCCGGTCCACACCGCGACCGGTACGTTTTTGTGAATAAGGATGATGAACTTGTTGTGCCGTATGCCTTCGCGGGATTTCTGCGGCTTGCAAATGCTCTTGATGCGCGCCGCCGCTATCATCTCTTCGTTTTCTTCCTTGTAGGATTGCGCCTCATAGCGAACATCGACGTCAGCGCCAGCGTTCTTCGCTTCCTTGAACGCCAGGCCGACCGGCTTATAGCGAAATTCATAGAGCATCGCGCGCAGCTTGTAGTCGGCAGCGTCTTCTCCGGCTGCGACCCCAATGAATTTGATCAATGCCTCGAACAGGCCGCGGGAGAGCCAAGCCATCGGCTCGGAAGCCGGATCGTCTTCGTCCAGTTCGGCTTTGCCGAACTTGCGAGCAAAGGCCTGAGAACCCGCGGCGCCACGGTTAAAGTAGATGTCGTGCGATGGTTTGGCTACGTTTTCACCGCCCTGCTCGGCTTCGGTGGTTATCTCTATGGTAGTAGCCGAACCCTCATCGAGTTCAAGGAGCTTTGGCTTCCCGTAGACCGGTATAACTTTGAACTCGTACGTGGTAGAGGGCCTGGCTGTGTAGTCACCCCACTGAAATGTCTGGATCGGGTGTTCGGAGGTGGGCACTGGCGTACCAGGAGCCAGCCCCTCGTCCTTGTGCTTGAATCGTTTGATGCCGCGAATGAAATAGCGCTCGACGACCTGGCCATCCTTGATCTCCGATCGTTCGATCGCAAAGCCCAGCAGCCCCTCATGTTTGGCTTCCTGCGCTGGCACGAAGTCCCACGCCAGCGTCACGACGTGCAATCCTCCGATTGCACGCACGTGCAATACGTCGCCCTTAACGAGATTGCGCATGAATGCCCCTCCCGCCTGCTCCGACGTATGCACGCGGAGCCGCAACGTTGTCCAACGTAAACGATTGCATCTTTTCACGACGGCAATTGAAAGTCGATGGCATATTCGAGGATATTGATTCCACACTTTCAGTGTTCACAAACCCACAATCATGCGCCGACAGTGATCGCCTGCACGACGAGCAAGCTCTGCTATTGTATCAACGCTGACTTTGAGAGCGCGATCGAATGTTGCTCAGATGCGCGAGAGGATCGCGCAGCAGAGAGCGCTCGGAAAAAGCAATCGGCTACCTCAGCATCCGCTCTCAAGGAGAGGCGGAAGCTATATCGGACTCAACGCCAACTTGGCCGAGCAGTCGGATAAAACCTCTCAGACGATGAGGCAAAGGGGGATCATTCTTGCATCAAGTGCACGCGAGCACATTGGAAACACGCAACTGTAGTCTATTGTTGGCCCAGTCTCTCAATGCCGTCCCAATTGTCCGGCGGAGGCTGCTGGCGGTAGCGTGCACAACGCTCTAGGAATAGGGTGGGCAGAACGTCCTCGGGACTTTCGGAGCGAGCTCGCTCGAATGCAATTCGGGCGGC
This sequence comes from Bradyrhizobium sp. AZCC 1577, assembly GCF_036924575.1. NCBI lineage: Bacteria > Pseudomonadati > Pseudomonadota > Alphaproteobacteria > Hyphomicrobiales > Nitrobacteraceae > Bradyrhizobium > Bradyrhizobium sp. AZCC 1577. The sequence continues at coordinate 1,046,248 of NZ_JAZHRQ010000001.1, read as the reverse complement.
GTTGAAATCGCGGCAAAAGTACTTCTCCATCCCTGACCGGAGTAGCTCCACCGTCTTGAGCTTGATTGCACGTCGCTCAGGCGTCTCGGCGTCAAGAACCTCATATATATCGACCCCCTCGTTTTTACCCTTCACCGACACACGGTCAACCATACGGATCGCAAAGGCATTCGGGTCCTTGAGTCCCTGGAGCGTATGCTCGCTGATAAGTAGACGCGCCCGATAGACCTTGGTCAACTGCTCGATGCGCGCCGCCAAGTTTGCGGTGTCACCGATGAACGAACATTGCATGCGGTTGCGGCCGCCGATGACGCCGAGGACCATGAATCCTGTGTTTAGGCCGATCCCCATATGCAGTTGTGGTTGGCTCAAATACACCGAACGTCGATTGAGCTGGTCCAGCGCACGCCACATTCCGACGCCGGCACGCACAGGAGCGTCCGCAGGAGCGTCGAAAAGTGCCTTGATTCGATCCCCATCAAACGAATCGATAAAGCCGCCGACTTGCGAAATTTCTGGCTCCATACTTAGGAAATAACCATTGAGCAGTTCAATCACGGCCCGCGGGTCGAGGCGCTCTGCGAGCGGAGTGAAGTTACGCAAGTCTGCGAATAGAATGCTCATCGTCTTGGCCACGTACTCGCCCGCTTCGACGCGCGCTATATCGGGGCGGTGCAAGCTTTCCAGAAATTCACTTGGCACGAACCGTCGCTGGGCCTCGATCAAACGTTGCTGATCCGCGTACAGCTTTGCGTTTTCGATCGAGATGAAAACCTGTGCAGCCAGCAACTTGATGACTTCTATGCGTTCTTCTGTGAAAGCGCCGGCAGCCAATCGATTTTCCATGTAAATGGCGCCCTCGAGCTTTCCCTGACGCATTAGAGGAATGCACAGCAGCGACCGCGCCTTTCGTGCGAGCAGGTAGGCGTCTTTGGCAAAACGGCCCGCGCGCGCCACGTCGTGCACTATGACCGGGCTGTTCGTATGCAACACGTGATAGACGATCGAGATTGGCAGCGAGAGCGCGCCAGCGGCGCCGTCGATGGGAATCGATCCCGCCGCTTCAGCAACATCGCCCCCAACTTCGCTCAAGCCCTCCATCACAAACTGCCCGCCTTTGCGAACCACAAAACAGCCGCGCTGACCGCCGGCGTTCTCGAGCATGACCCGCATCGTCGTCGCCCATAATCGCTCCAACACGATCTCGCTTGAAATCGCCTGCGACGCCTTTATCACCGAGGCCATGTCAAGCGAGGCGGAATCGAAGCCCGCCGCGGTCGTCGCGGACACCTCGACGGAGCTCCGCGCCGCCTGCGGCGTCAGCAGCTGCGCAAATTCTTCGTCCATGTGCTCGATTTTGCGCTGCGCACCCCAGCGCTCGTAGAGATGTCGCGCCGCCCGGAGATACCCTTCGGCCGCTTTTGGACGCTGCGCGGCAAGCAGATGCCGCGCCGCCAACTCGTTGGCCATCGCTTCGTCACGATGGAATGCACTGGCGCGCGCGGCATCCATCGCCCGCTCGTACAGCCGCAAGGCCGGCTCAACCCGGCCGTCCAACCGCGTCAACTCCGCTTCCATGAGCAACTGCAGATGCAGGAAATTCGCTGGGCAGTGGTTCGCCCAGCGGGTCATTCGCCTGAGATCGGCCTTCATCCGCTTAAGCGTCTGGGTTTTCTCAACCGACTTCATGGCGGGCAGACACACCGCCAATGTTAGGAACGCCACGAAGTAGAAGCGCACGAGTTGGGGGAGCGACATTGCTGATGCAATCAGCTTATCCTGTTCGCGTACGTGGCTTAGTGCTTCGGCATAGTTGCCGTAAAGGAAGCAAATCTCGGCCTTGTATATGTGATAGTTAGCGACGCCAGTCATGAACTGCCGCTGCAGCATGCCCTCCACACAACGTTTTTCGTCGAAGTCGGCGTCGCTCATCGAGCAGAGGTCGTTGGTCCAACCCAAGAAGTTGCGCTGCATTTGCAGGAACAGAGAACCCGAATCAAACGAGTCCTGGTATGCGCAATCGCGAACGACGCTCATGTAGTTGGCGTGCTCTTTCACAGCCGTCTCGAGATCCAGCTTCGGGTCCCAGATTATGCAATCCTGCGCGCTGTAAGCGAGGTACAACAGGTCCCCCGATTGGTAACCGGACTCGATGCCTCTGCGGAACCATGGCGTCATGCTCGACCAGTGGTTGCTCCAGTGATGAATGAACATTGCGTATACGTAGATCACACGTGACTTCAGCGCGATGTCGTCGAAGCGGTCGTTCATCGCCACTGCGAGCTTGCCGAACTCGTAGCCTTGCGCGGGATCTTCCAGCGCGCCGCAAAGTAGCATGCCGTAGCCGGCATAGGCGAAAGCTGATTCCGGGCTGTTCCCATAGCGCAAAGAGATATTGACCGATTTCAGCACCAGGAACGGGAACAGTTCACCGCTTCCGGAGAGGAAAGCAGCCGGAAATATCTCCATCAGGAGTCGGATTGAAACCATCTTGGCGGGATCCGACAGCGCGGGCGCGTTGATCAGGTCGGCGATCCGCCGGCCGGCCAAATTGCGCTTGACCCGCATCCTTTCGCGCCGAATCGCAGCGCGGTCGGGTGATTTGGTGATGCGCACGCCGAGCAAGGACAAGCCAGTTATCGCCGCTTGGATCGAAGCCTCCATCTTGCCGGTGGTGGAGTACTGCCTTGTCCTCATAGACAAGAGTTCGGCCTTCTCAAGGTTGGTGCGCGCCTGCATGAGGAGTTGCTCGATCCATGCCTCGGCCTCGTCGTAGCGCTTGGTGAGGTAGGCGCACTGCTGGTACTCCGTCGCTAGCGCCATGGTGAGGTTGTACTCGGTAGCCCACCTATCGGCCGGTAAGAGTTCAAGACCGATGCATAGATATGACAGCGCCGTCTCGTAAGCCGAGGCTCGCTGTGAGCGAATGCCAGCAGCCAGGTTCAAGCGGGCGAGCTCATTGCGCTCAACCGGATCATCAATCAGCCGACGACCCTCGTTCAGATGGCCTACGATATCGATTAGCCGCTGCTCGCGCTCTTGCGGACTCTCGTGACGCTGCATCAGCCGTCCAACCCTGAGGTGAACCGACTGCTTATGCTCTTGGTCGATCAGGGCATAGGCAGCCTGCTGTACGTGATCGTGCTGGAAGCGATACGTCGGATTTGCTCCATCCGTTAATCCCATATGGTCAGTCGTAGTCGGCGCCTCGCCAACGAGTTTGTAGTCCTCTTGCAGAGGAACGATCACATGCTGCCGTAGCGCCGGCAACAAATGCTCGCTGGCCACACCAATCGAGCTCTCATAAATGATGGCCAAGGTCCGCAGATCGAACGTGTTGCCGATGCACGCAGCCAGCTGCAGGACACGCTGCGTCGCTGGTGGAAGCCGACGCAAGTTGACCACCATGAGCTCAATGACATTGCTTGCAAGCCCACTGCGTCGAACCGCTTCCATGTCCCAGCACCAGCGCCCCCTCTCCGGAGCGAATGCAATCGCCCGCTCCCGCTCGAGCGCCTTGAGCGTCTCAGTGAGGAAGAACGCATTTCCCAACGTCCGCTCATACAACAGCTTGCTAAGGGCCTGACATGAGGCGATGTCGCTCCGCAGGGTTTCTGCGACCAGCTGGTCAACGGCCACGAGGTCCAGCGGCTGCAGCGGAAGCTCGTGGATCGAGCGGGTTTCCTGCAACTCGTTCAGTGCTATCCGCAGCGGGTGACCCATGTCGATCTCGTTACTGCGAAAAGCGCCAATGACCAGGAGATGCGTAAGGTCGCGGGCAGTACCGAGCCAACGGATCACATTCAGCGTTGAGATGTCGCCGAACTGCAGATCGTCAAGGAAGATCACCAAAGCCTGTTCGTTGGCAATCACTTTGACGAAGTTGAGAAAGGTGATCTGAAATCGATTCTGGTCCTCCGTCCGCGGCAGCTCGGGCACCGGCGGTTGCGGGCCGATGATTAGTTCGAGATCCGGAATGAGATCAATTAGGAGCTGAGCGTTCGGCGTAAGGGAAGCCAGCAGTTTTTGGCGCCATTCTTGCTGCCGCTCGTTAGATTCGGCCAGCAACTGCTGGACGAGATCACGGAATGCGAACGCGATGGCGGAATAGGGCGTGCTTCGCTGAAACTGGTCGAATTTTCCTTGAATCAGGTAGCCCTGCCTGCCAACGAGTGGCTTGCTGATCTCGTTGACTAGGGCCGACTTGCCGACGCCCGGGTATCCCGAGACCATACAGAATTCGGTACCTCCCGCAGCGACGCGTTCGAAGAGGGCCAGCAGGACAGCGATTTCCGGCTCGCGTCCATATAGTTTTTGTGGGATCTGAAACTTGCGCGACACGTCGTGCTGGCCCAGCGCGAACATCGGGAGGACGCCAGTATTCGCGAGTTCGCGTTGGCAACGGCCGAGGTCCGAGAGCAGTCCGTAGCTGCTCTGATAACGTTCCTCGGCGTTCTTGGCCATCAGCTTCAAAACGATTGCCGACACGGCCTCTGGGATAGTCGGATCGATTTCGCTCGGGGACGGAGGTGACTTGCTTATGTGACTATGGACCCACTCTAGGACTGAATCGGCCTGGAACGGCAACCTGCCCGTCAACAGCTCGAACAGAGTGACGCCGAGCGAGTAGTAGTCCGAACGGTAATCGAGCTCACGATTCATTCGACCGGTCTGCTCCGGCGACATGTACGGCAAATTACCTTCCCGCCGCTTGGGCAAAGCATACTGCTGGCGCTCAAGTGCGAGCTCCGACGAAATGCCGAAATCGATTAATCGCAAGGTACCCGCGGCGTCTACTAGGACGCTGTGGGGCTCAATATTCTTATGCACTACGTCAAGCTCGTGTACGCCCGCGAGCGTCTCGGCGAGCGACATCGCGATCTTGAAAAAGCCGTCGAGCGGAAAACGTTCTTTCCTCGCCGCGATCTCTTCCGCCAGTGAATGACCAAACGGCTCGAGCACAAGTGCGATATTGCCGTTCCCGTACGTTTCTAGGGCATACACGCGAATGACGCCTTCGATGGACTGCAGCCGTTGAGTGATCTGAAAATCACGCTGCAACCTCGCGACGTCGTGCTTGCTCGGATACTCAGCATTAAGCGTCTTGATGATGACCGGCAAATGATCCGCAACGCGAACTGCGGAATAGATCGATCGCACATGCGATCGATGGACAGGTGCACGGATCTCATACCCCGCTATCGTCACCATGGTGTCGTTCGTCCGGGGGCCATGCCCCACCGTCAGTGGCCGAACATTTCCTGAATCCGCGCCGTGTACGCTTCCTTGGCGGTCTCCCGCAATGGCGCGCCGTGTCCGCACAGCGCGTGCCGAAATGACAATTTGCAGAGCCGGGCGAAGTCATCCGGCTGCGGCTCGTTGATCCGCATCCACAGCGGACCTAAATTGGCCGGCTGGAAGAAGCCCATCTCCGTCATAAGCTGCCGCGACTCGTCAGAGAAGAATTCGTCGGACTCCAACCAGTTCTGCAGCGAATCAGACGAAACGAGAATGCCACCGGCACGGTCGATGCTCAGGATGCACTCCGGCCGTTTGGTTGTTTGAAAAACGAACACGCCGCAGCCCGCGAAGGGCATCTCGCCGTCCGGTCGGAGCTCCCGATCGGCCACAAGACCGTGTTCGTGCGTCATGCCAGCCAGGGCCCAAAGTTTGGCGCCGTAGCGTTGCCGGTAAAATGCATCGTCTCTACCATGCATCGAACCGATCTTAACCACGTTCGCTACGCGGCCAAGCGCTTCAAGTCGGGTCAGGCCGGTCTCGTTGAGACGGATCGAATTGATCAAGGTCAGTGCGTCGCCGTCGCGCACCACAACCATGTTGCGGTTGAATTGCCATGGGACGTCCATTAGCACCGTCTTCATCATACCGGTGACGAAAAAGACGTCGGGAAAAACTTCCTCGAGCAAACCGTGGGGCAGGGCTGGCGGCAATTGGTCCATGGCCTATCCTCCAACACGCGCGGCTAAAGTACTTTGATCCTGTGACTACCGCAAGTGACATTGCCCAGCGCAGGACCTCAAACTGAGAAACGCATAACCTCGTCAGTCGTAAAGGTATCGGCCGGCATAGGCGTACTCGGTACTGTATTCGTGCAGATATTCATTGAGATATCGCCGCTGAGTCGGCGTCAGGCGATCATACTTGATGTCGTCGAGGGTCTCGCTGCCGTCGGAAGTATCGAGCCGCTTGAGGTGAAACAGCGTCATGTCCTTGCCGCCGAACAGACCGCGGAGGAAATGATGCTGCCGGCGTGCCCCGGCCATATCGAAGACGGCACCGGCCAGCGCCGTCAGCGTCGGGTGTCGCATCAGCGTCGCGGCCGTGAATATGGGATACTCGCCGGGAGGAGGCACGAAAACAGGAACGATTGGCGGCTGATGCACGGGATGCCGGCGCAAGGCATCTACATAGTCGGAATCAATTCCGGCTTGGGTCGCCCCCCTTATTAAGATGTTCAGGTATCGCCGGGAAGGACGGCATCCTTCTTGGACGAAAGACGGATCTCCGACATAGGTAACGGCTTCCTGCTCCCCTCGTTGGGTGAACACCCGGATTTTAATCCTATGATAGCCATGGCCGCTTGCCTCTGCCGCGTCGAGCAGCGCCAGATGCTCGTCTTCGCATAGATGAAGCACACCCCAGACGGCGTCGGTGCGATCGTTGGAGCACTCTATGTTGGCGACACCGCCTTCGTGGTCAAAAAAATGACGAACGCTGAAACGCAACCGCCAACCGGGCAAAACGGCACGCTTGGAGGCACGCGGCTCGACGCCTTTGGCGCGGAGCGAGATCAAATCCATGTTGGAGGCATAGCCGAAGTACCAGGCCATATCGCTCCTCCCAGCACCCAGTTTACGTAGCGACGCTTCGCTCGATCGTTCTCGTCGACAGTACCGCAACATTCCATTCGGTGAGTTCACCCGATCCCCGACGTCACACCCATTTGAGCCTATCGGGTAGCACGCCAAAATGGGTCGATATCGGCGCAAAACGCCCCTGTGATTTCCTTCACATCCTCCGAACCGTCGCCGATGCTATAATCGTACAGCACTATTCAACATCTTGCGACGCTCTTGGTAATCGGCCCAAAAGCGGCCGAGAGCGCAGGGAGACCAATTGGCCGCGTTGCGACAGCAACGCGGGTTCGTCTGCCGTCATATCCCAGGGCGCCCGACAGCGACTGTCTAATTTTCCATTCGACCGAGAGCGACAACCATGGCCTCTGGTACGTCAACATCGACAGTGGGCACTCTCTATAGACTGATTTCGGATCGAGCGAAGATCCCGCTGAAGTTTGGCGGCCGACCCAAATGGTCACTTTGCGGCTTATTCGGATCTGCGCAGCAACTATGGCGCAACGGTTTGAGATTATTGGGAGATGGCACATTGCGATCAGCCGATTGCATTATCGCCTCGTCTCGGCAAGGACAACAGAACACCCGCCATTGCGTACCAGCATCTCCTAATCTCAATTTTGGCATACAACGACATGACTGGGAGTGAACCATGCCCTTGGACCACTACGGGGTCGCGATCGGCGACCTTATCCGCTTCTATCGCGATCCGCCGGACAGCTTCGGCCGATGGTTTCACGGGCACGTTGAGATCTCGATGCCTTCCGGGATGTGGACGAGCGCGCTCGACGTCGATACGCCCACAGGGCTCGGGATCAGTTACCGGCTTAGCGGGAATCTGACTCCGGCCGATCTCGGTCCCGTTGCAAGCCTGCCAGACGGCTTTCATCTGTTACCATCGTCACCAGCCTCGGGTGCGATTGACTATCTCCGATCCGCGTTCCTGCAGGACAATTTCCTGTGGTTCTTGAAGGCAAACGCAGTGGGCCTTCCGAGATCCCCACAACCGCTGCCGCCGAAATGGCCGCCTCCGACGGCGATGAAGCCAAAACCGCCGGCGCATGAGGTTCTCCTGCAGAGATTCTTGAACTCGATGCACCGGTTCGACTATTGGCTGCCAAAGGCAATCCCGTTGCACATTCGGCCGTGGCTTAGAAGCGACGGCAACAACGCTTTGACCGCACTCGAAGCGGAATTGGTCGGGAACCGAAAAGTCTATCTTTTCGGCGAACGATTCGACACTGGCCAGGGCGTGCACGACGTCCATCAGAACCAAGGCGACCCTGCCGGATCTCAATGGTGGGACGACAATGGAATCTGGCAGGACGGCGCGGTCGCCGTTCAGCGAGAGGACGCCACGCTGTTCCTCTGGCAGGTCCGCTTCAACTCACAGGCTACAAAAACCGACAATGCCGGCCACCCCGCCGCGTAGCGTGTCGGGCGGGCTTGGGTCGAGTATGGCGTTTCTAGTCTAGTAGGCAGTGTGCAGCACGTCGAGCTCCGCGCCGCTGACGGAACGAATCATGTCAGGTCCGACATTCGTGCAAAGACATTTGGCCTCGTCCGTGGTCTTACTGAATACCTGCCGATAGGACAGCTCGCATATGTCCTTATCACGTCCGGACCAGACTTGCTTGCAGAGTGACAAGGTGGGCTCTGGGCCAGCGGTCGCGTCCATGCCCATTTTCACTTGCCAGCATGCGGCGGTGAGATCTTGCTGCATCATGAACATTGCCCGTGCGAGTTGCCTGTTCGGATCGTCCTTGACGTGCCAGATCGCGCTAGGGTGATTGGCGCCGAGTACCTGCACCTTCATCCCCGATGCCAGCGTCATCACACCCAGTTTAAGCGGCGCAAGGTCGACATTGTGTACGGCCTTAAGCCAGTTTCGCGCTGGAGCGCCGAACGCGATCATGGGCCGGCTGCCTGCTTGCCCAGATGGCGGCAGCCAGAGATTCAGAAGCGCGGTCACGTAGTCGTCGAAATGGGGATAGACGCCGGACCGCGGTGTGGTTGGATCTGCGGTTGCGCATTTCGGGGGACGAGGGTCAAGGAAGCAGGATTCCCGGTCTGGCAGCGCAATCGGCACGATGTCGATTATATTCTGAAAGAGGCCGATATCATCCGAGGCTGCGTTATTCTCTATGAGCAGCTCCGTCCACCGCTTGGTCGTGTTCGCGGCGAGATAATCCTGCTTGTCCAACAGTACGGAATCGGGCGGAAAGTGGAGAAGCTGGACGGTGCGATGCCGGACCATGGCCACGCCATGGGGCAAGAAGAAACGCCAGTTATAGCGCCAGAGCTTGCGGCCGTCGGGGCCAAGGGCGTCGAGCAGCTCACGCGCTCCCTTGAGGCCGAGTGCGCCGGCCTTCAGATATTCTGGCAGCGCTTTGGCATATTCGGCAGCGCCAGCGCCGTTTAGCCGGACGCTGATGCGTCCCGCAGATTCCGAAACATCAACTGTGGTCGCGTCAAAGCCGTCCCGCTTCAAAGAGTGGCTGAGGTAGTGTTCGATCGTCTGCGGAAGCGTTCGGTAAGCCGGGCAGACCTCGGCGCAGTTCGGATAGGAATAAAGGGTCGCGACCTCCCCGATGGGGCCAAGATCGATCGTGACCGGTGTTTGGGCAAACGATGCCGTCGCGGGCAAAAGCGCCAGACAGATGCCGAGCAGAAACCGCTGCATGATGTCCTCCTCCACATGTGTTCAACTAACACCACTCCGTAGAGAACGCTCATCGATCTGGCGATGCGGTCCATAGCGAACGCACGATCGATCTCCACATGACTCGACAATGGAAAACGTTATTTCATTTGCCTTGCCAGGTCTTTGAGCAACATATTCAGCACCTTCTCGTCGGTTGCGCTCTCGAGGATTTTGTTCGCGACGTCACTCGTCTCGCGAGCGGTCCGCTTTCCTCCGACAATCGAATCGACTAGTCGCGGCACGATCAGCTGATGCAGATCGCTCAGCCCTTCGGCTGGAGTACCCGCCGCCCTCTGGGCCTCCTCCGGTGGAGACAATATCGGCGCATCTGTCCTCGGCGATTGGCATTGAAACACGCCTTCAAAGGTCGGAGCATGCTCCGTGCGGTCGCCCAAGCCCCAGCGCCCCTTGGGGATGCCGTACCACGTCAGCAGCGTCGCCAGGATTGACGTTGAGTCGTAGGCAACCTCCGTAGGCGAACGGAAGACAGTTCGTTCCTTTATCCAGGGTGAGACGAGTATCGTGGGCACCCGCACGCCCATGATGTCGTATCGGAAGCCGTCGACCATGTCATTCGGCCATGGATTCCGGGCGTAGGGCGGCGGGACATGATCGAAAAAGCCGCCGTGCTCGTCGAACGTAATGATAAGCAGCGTCTCGTTCCAGTTTGGCCCGGTTCTCAGCGAGTCATAGATCTCGTTGAGCGCCCTTTCGCCGGGCGTCGTGCCTCCCGCCCCATGGGGATGGTACGACGTGGCCGGTTTGTCCGAGGCGATCCAAATCGGTTCTAGAAAACTGAACGCCGGCAGGCGTCCTTCGCTGGCATCTTTCTTGAATTGCTCGATATCGGCAATGTACCTTGCGCTCTGGTCTTTATCGACGGTCGGGATTTGACCTTGAAGAAACAGGTGGTAGGTCAAAACGAACTTCTGCCATTCCACCGAATTGTAGATCTTCCAGTTCTTGAAGCCATTGGCCCACAGCACCTTCCAAATCGATGCGCGGCGGGGCAGATCCGGCCAGTAAGTGTACTCGGGTCCATTCATGAAGTTGTTGAGCTCGCCGAGCGCCGAGCCGGTGAGCGCAAAAGCGCGTTGTGAGTCGGTGGCGCCTGGCATCGAGCAGAACCAACGGTCGGAAATGGCGAACGCCTTTGCCAATCCGTTGAGCACCGGGAGCTGTTCGGGCGTGAAGGTTGACATGATAGCAGAAGTGCCGTTGTTCCAAACGAAGCCGCCCATGTCCGGCGTTGCGCGCCTTGCATAGCCGTCGCGATCCTCGAAAAAGAACTGACGCATCGTGTCCGTCATGTCATGATATGGATCGGACGGTATGATGAACTCGCCTCCCTCGTGCTTTTTGAGGTGCACCTTCTTGGGAGGATCAACGTCGACGTCGAGATTGAACATGTCGGTACTGGCGCCATCGAAGGGCCCTTCGGCCCCTACGAAATTGATGTTGCCTTCACCCTTTTCATAGAGCCAACCGCAGACATGATCGAACGAGCGGTTCTCGACCATGTAGTAAACAACATGTTTGATCTTCGAGCGCATGAAATCGATCGTGCCCGGGACCTCCCTGTTCGTTTTGTCGATCGGGCGCAGCCCTTGGATTGCGGTCAGAGTCGTTTTTGAACCAAACTCCTTAGGCATCGAACCTTTGCGCACCGGACCGGTCAGAGGATTATGTTGTTCTGGATCAAATCCCCACAGTCGATACGAACCCTGCTCTACATCCCAATCGAGCAAATACTCGCCGATCGGAATTAGCTGATGGGTGTTGTCAATGTCACTCCAGTGACCTTGCTGTCTGGCCGGCCGTGCCAGTGGAGTGTCGTTCATCGGATCGAAACTCCATAGCCAATAATCGCTGCCGCCCTTTTTTCTTTTCGCATTCAGCCGATCGAGAACGTAGTTGCCCATAGGAATCAGTTCGTGGCCGAAATTAATCGTTTCGAATGCGCCAGCGACCCAGGTCGGGAACTGGTACAAAGGGTCGACTGATTGCGGATCGAAGTAAAAAAGCTTGAACGTGCCACGTCCCGTGGTTGGAATAATATTGAGGATGTAAGAGCTGAGCGGCAGAAGCATCAGCTTCTCACCTTTGTCGAACTCCTTGGCGGGGCCTTCGGGATTGCCGAAATCTGGCCGCGATCCCCAGAACTTCTTTTTTTCCCACGTGCCCGTCTTCACCGAAGTGAGCTCACCAGGGCTGACGGCCCTGACGCCTAGAGGATTTTTGATGCTCGGGTCGAACTTGAACAGGCGAAAGGGAAAGCTGGGCTTGTAATCTCGAAGAGTGAGTGGCCCCCATTCCAAAACGTAGTCGCCTATCGGGATCAGTTGGTGGTTTCGGTCGAATTTGGCTCCTTCATGCCCCGGCATGAGCTTCAACAATTGCTCATCGTCGTCCAGGTCGACGTACCAGACGCTGTAGTCATCGACCTCGCTTGAACGACAGATCAGGTAGTCGTTGGCGGGTGTGCCGCGATTTGCCTTGCCCGGGCGGTCTTGCGCCGAGCTGGGGCTCGGTCCGAGCGCCAGAGCGCCCAATCCGGCCATCAGGGTGCGTCGACTAAGCCCTTCGTCCGCGAGGTTTTGCAGTTTGATGTTTTCGGCCATAACTGTCCTCCTCCCGAGAGCATGCGGCCGACAGCGGATCGCGTGAGTTGAGTTTCTTATCGCGCGTTTGTCCTTCCGACCCGTTTTGGCGCCGGTCGCCACAATGCAACGACTTCGGCGGCCTTAATGGCTCGCTCCGAGGTCATGAACCCACACACGCAATGATAGCACAGTTCGGTAGGCGAGTATGTGAAGGGCTTCACACTGGGAGCTGCACCGCTGGGCATTAGATAATCCGTGAATCAATTGTCCCACGTGTGCGCAGCAATGGTTTTTGGCTTTGCGGCACCGAGACCGAGCAAATCATTGAAATACCCAACATAAACTATCGAAAAAGGCGAGCTTCGCTGGGGTAGTAAATTCTACCGAGATTTGGCATCCGAACACGTTGCAACCATATGGATATTTGCGCACAACAAGCATAGCCCGCCTACCCGCATTTCGGGGCTCGTTATTGCATGCTACTCCATATCGCTTTGGTCTCCCTCACTAGGGAAGTCTCACTGGCGCAGCTATCGCCGGTGTCTGACGCCATTCAGAAGCAGATCTCGCGCGATTTCGATCCAAAGCTCATCATAGGCCATGGCATCCGACCGCCATTGCACGCAGCTCGATCGACTTTCGCAAGCCGTCCAGCCCCGGTGCTCTGGAAAACTGAGGCTAGGCCTCGGCGTCGGAGATGGGTGTGCGTGGTCAGAACGCGAAGCGGGCAATTAGCAGATTTAACAGAAGCAGCCGCAAGAGTGTCAGCACAGCGCCGGCGCGGGACACAGGACCGACCGCAGTCCCGAAGCTCAATCGCCCGGGTCAGAAAACCTTGGGCGGCGGCAGGTACGGCTTGCCCCAGATGTCGAGGATGTCGACCAAAGTCCAATTATCGCGTTCGTCGGAGGCTAAGGCCAGAGCTCGCCCTGCGCGCGCCTCCTGGATGCTCATCGCAACCCGCATAAGGTGATCAGCGCCCCAAAACGCTACTCGTGGATTTTGGGCCATGAAGCGCAGCGCCGCCTGCGCGATCGCGATCCGACTCTCGGCCTGCGCCTTGCGTTCGATCGGGGCGGCTTGATGCCGAGCCTGCTCGACTTGGAATTTCCGCTCCTCGCTCTCAAGCGCATGTTTCGCTCTGGTGTGATACGCGCGGGCGTAGAGGGCCTGGCGCTGCAATTGCTCCAGCCGAGTTTCGAGCGCTTGCCGGTCCGAATCCTTAGCCGGCCCCCAAAGCCAATGCCACATGGACTGCTTAGGGTAGTCCATTAGCTGCTGTGCCGCGGCGTCGGCCTCGGCCTCCGCGGCGCCTAGGCGTGCGGTCTCCTCTCGGAGCTTTCTCCGGGCGGTGGGCAACGATGTTGGCTCGGGGAGTTCCGTGAATTGACAGGCCGCGGTCTCTCGTTGAATGACCTCGTTGAGATCGCCCATCGTTCGCTCAAGCGGCGGCAACGCCGCACGTCGCGCCTCTGCTAAGAGGTTGATCAGCGTGCCGCTGCGCCCAGCGAGGCTGACCGAGAGGGATGTTCAGCCGTGAATCGCGGCTTTGATCGCCTTGAGCACTGCCGGCTCGTCCAAACGTGCCTCGAGCCTCTCCAGCCGGCCGTGAAGCTGCCCGACTCCGCTCACCACCTGCTGCAGCAGTTCGATGATTGTGTCCATCGGGTTCGGCTGGTTCAGTGCCTCCGTATCTTGCGCGAGGCGCGAAATTGGCTCTATCTGATGCGCGAGGTTGGGCAGAAGTTTGTAGGTGGCCTGATGAATGTTTGGCCGGGCCTGGATTGGTCAGATCTCCTTCCAAAAAGTAGTTATTGCGGCTCCAAAAAACTCTGATGCTTGGAGCTTCGACCGCAAGAGCGGGTCTTTGGGGGAGTCGAAAGAAGTTTGTTCCTTTCTCAACAAACGCGCCTGACATAAATTTGGCAGCGTAATCATCGCGCGATGTCCGCTTCGCTCCGAATGACCGAAATGCTGCGTTGCCCGAAATGACGCGATGGGCCACTTCCGGACTCATTCATCGCAACAAAACAGCATACTATTCGATCACGTCGTCGGCACGGGCGAGCAACGACTCCGAAATCGCGAGTCCAAGGTCCTTGGCAGCCTTCTGATTGATGACGAGTTCGAATTTCGTCGGCCGATAGTAGGGAATATCACCGGGCTTCGCACCCTTGAGGATTTTGTCGATGGAACGAGCGACCTGGTGAAAAAGCTCCACAAAATCGACGCCATAGGCCATGAGCCCCCCGCCGTCTTCTACATACGACCGAAATGGATAAATGGCCGGCAACCGGTATTTCTTAGCCAACTCGCCGATCAGTTGTGCCTTCGTAATGAGTTCCGGACTCCCGTCGACGAAGAGCGCGTCGGCACCTTCCTGCGACATGAAGGCGAAGACACGCTGATACTCCGCTTCGCTTGCATCCTCGAGATAGTAGGGCCCAACGACTACTACGCCCGCTTTCTCTGCCGCCTTCTGCATTAAGGCTCCTGCCGGGTTTTGACGCAGCCCCAGAATTGCCAGCTTCGATATTTTTGGGACGACTTCCCGGAGAAGCTCAAGCCGTTTGCCCCAAATCTCCGATCCAGCATCGACGCTGACGCCCGTGATGTTCCCGCCCGGCCGTGCGATGCTCGGCACAAGGCCAAGATCGACCGGATCTATGGTCATCGCAACGATCGGTATGGTGGACGTTGCCTCTTTGAGAGGCGCCACCACCCAATTCGTAAACGCAACGACAAGATTGGGATTGCTGGCTACGATATCGCGGGCGAGCTTAGGATAGATCGCCGCATGCCCCTCGCCGGAATAACGCTCGATTACCAGGTTCTGTCCCTCGACGTAGCCGAGCCGGCGAATTTCCTGGAAAAGCTCGCGCCAGAACCGATTGCTGCTACTTGCGGTCAGCTCGGCGACCGGCCACAATGGATGCAGTATCGCGATCCGGTACGCCTTCGTCGATTGCTGCGCTCGTGCACTAAGCGGCAGCATGACTCCTGAACCCATGAACGCGATGAACTCACGCCGTCGCATGTGTCCCTCCTACAAGGATCACGTCTGTGGGTGGACGAGAGCCTAGCACCTTTCTGCGACGGCCGCTTCGGGTCAAAAGCGCCGTTTAGACGGCGGGTTGCCCACTTCCGGTCTTCCCCTGGAAACGGACATCGTCAGGGCCGGACGCCATGT
Organism: Bradyrhizobium sp. AZCC 1577; assembly: GCF_036924575.1. Taxonomy (NCBI): domain Bacteria; kingdom Pseudomonadati; phylum Pseudomonadota; class Alphaproteobacteria; order Hyphomicrobiales; family Nitrobacteraceae; genus Bradyrhizobium; species Bradyrhizobium sp. AZCC 1577. Next base: position 1,030,876 of record NZ_JAZHRQ010000001.1, on the reverse strand, counting down.
CTCAAAGGTGCCAAAACCGGACTCATGCGCCACGGCAAGAAAACGCTATTCGATCACCTCATCCGCGCGCGTAAGCAGCGACGGAGGAATGGTGATGCCAAGCGTTTTGGCGGTCTTGAGATTCACGATTAGCTCAAACCGGGTCGGTTGCGCGACTGGCAAATCGGCCGGGCGTAAGCCCTTCAGTATCTTGTCCACGTATATGGCCACTTCCCGCCACTGGTCGGGATCAGAGGCGCCGTACGACATCAGACCGCCCGAAGAAGGAAACGAACCAACCATCGAGAACGAAGGCATCTGATGCTTCAGTGTGAGTTCGATGACATCCCTCCGTACCAAGGTTGGTTGAATAATAACTGCATCCACCTTGCTTTGGCTCATTCCCTCAAAATGACCCTCGGCATTCTCCGTTGGATGCATCATTACCCGATTGATCTCGATGCCAAGGGCCGGTGCTGCGAGCTCGATCTGACTGAGAAAGGGCTTGCTGAAGGGGTCCACCGTGTTCGCCAGAACTGCAACGCGGCGAGCGGCCGGCAACGTCTCACGAATGAGTTCGACGTTCTTAGCCATGACTTCTGCAGCGATAGCCGTATTTCCGGTGATGTTACCTTCAGGCCGTGCCAGGTTCTTCACAAGTCCGGTAGCAACCGCATCGCCGACTGCCGCCATGATGATGGGAATGCTGTTCGTGGCTTGCTTCGCCGCCATGGCAGATGGCGTTTGCCAAGCGACAATAACGTCGGCTTTGAGGCGAACCAATTCACTAGCCAAATCTCCAAGGGCTACCGCATCGCCACCCGCGGATCGCAGCTCCAGGCGAAAACTCTGGCCTTCGATGTAGCCAATTTTTCCCAGCGCTTCTCGAAGAGCTTTCAAAAAGGGACCGGGATTAGGATTCCCCAAAACGAGTACGCCGATTGTCGGAACTTTGATTTGCTGCCCAAACGCAGCAAAGGGACATATTACGGCTCCGCCGAGGCTTAAGAGAAATTCACGCCGTTTCATCCTTGTCCCTGAGAGCAATGAAGCGCGGCTATTCATTTAACTGCCCGAAGCCCAACGTGGTTTCCGGTGCCTGTTTTAGCCGCTTAACAGCTACCTGTATATCCAATTGGACCCTGCGTGATGTCCGAGTCGGGTCAATCTCGTCATCCCGACCATGCGCCAGTCACTTCCGGTCTACCCCTGAGAGCAGATATTCTTGAGCCGGTCGGCATGTCTCAAAGGGTGCCAACTCCGGACTCATGCACCGAACTACGCCCTCATTGGATCACGTCGTCGGCGCGGCTAAGACATGCGAGGGAAGGTTGTGGGGGAGTGCTATCAGTGTCTCCAAATTACGAAGCGTCCGTCCCGAGTTTGGCTTCGAGATTGGATTGCTGCCGCACTCGCCGCGAGCAGGCAGTCGCCGCGCTGCCAAGGAATGAGATGAATCCTTTCGTCGCATGCGCCCTCCCCTCAGAGGACCACGCCTGTGGCATGGAGAGCTTGGCAGCTTGGTGGTTGGTCGCCAGGGATTGTAGCTTTCGGTACCTCTCTGCCGGGCGAGCAACCCCGGGGTTCCCATCACCGCCTGCCGGCGCCCGATCCGCAGGATGGGACAAGCTGGAGCATTGCTGCTAGATTTGCGCAATGAGCATCTCCCTCCACCCGGATACGCAACGGGGTCGGACGCTAGCGGGATCGCCGGTAGCGAGCGCGGGGTTGGGAGCGGTTTCATCCGGCGCGAGGAACCGCAGCGGGCTCTTCATCAAATACGTTGCGCTGTTTGTCGCCGTGGTTGGCGTGGCGCTGCTCGCCAACGGAAGTTTCGAGGTTTTCTTCTATTACCGCGAGCACAAGGCCTCGCTGATCCGGATTCAGCACGAACAGGCGGTGGCTGCGGCGGCCAAGATCAGCCGGTTCATCAAGGAAATCGAGAGCCAGCTCGGATGGACCACCCAATTACCGTGGTCGGCGGGTTCAATCGAACAGCGCCGCATTGACGCGCTGCGATTGCTGCGTCAGGTGCCAGCGATCACCGAACTCGCGCAGGTGGATTCTACCGGCAAGGAGCGGCTGCGCGTCTCGCGCTTGGCCATGAACGTGATCGACAGCGACCTTGACCTTTCAAAGGAGCCGAAATTCACGGAGGCCGTCGCCCACAAGGTCTACTACGGGCCGGTCTACTTCCGCAGGGAATCCGAGCCCTATATGACGTTGGCGGTGGCCGGCACCCGTAAAGATGCCGGCGTCAGCATCGCCGAGGTCAACTTGAAGCTGATCTGGGACGTGGTGTCCCAGATCAAGGTTGGCGAGCACGGCCGCGCTTATGTTGTTGCCGCGCAGGGCCGGCTGATTGCGCATCCCGACATTAGCCTTGTGCTACGCAACACCGACATGTCCAAGCTCACGCAGGTGCAGGCGGCGCAAGCTGGGCAGGCGGGCGGCACAGCCGACGAGCTGCAGGGCGCGCGCAACATCCAGGGGCAAGAGGTGTTGACCGCATCCGCGCCGATCTTGCCGCTCGGTTGGACCATGTTTGTCGAACTGCCGGTCGAGGAAGCCTATGCCCCGCTTTACACCGCCTTGCAGCGGCTAGCGTTCGTGCTACTTGCGGCATCAGTGTTTGCTGTGCTTGCAGGGATCCTGCTGGCGCGACGCATGGTCGGCCCGATCCAGGCGCTGCGCGCGGGCGCCGCACGCATCGGCGCCGGCGATCTCGGCCAGCGCATCTCAATCAAGACCGGCGACGAACTGGAAAGCCTCGCTGACCAGTTCAACGAAATGGGCGCGCGGTTGCAGGAATCTTATGCCGACCTGGAAAACAAGGTAGAGCAGCGGACCGCAGAATTGCGGGAGTCCCTGCAGCAGCAGACGGCGACCGCGGAAGTGCTCAAGGTAATCAGCCGGTCGGCCTTTGACCTGCAGACGGTGCTCGATACGCTGGTCGAATCTGCCGTACGGCTGTGCGAAGCCGATTCCGCGCTTATCTCCAACCTCGAGGGAGAAGCTTATCGGGTGGTAGCAACTTTTTCCTTTGCGCCCGAATACAACGCGCTCATTCGAGGTCGCGTTTTGCCCGTTGGGCGTGGGAGCATGACCGGACGGGTTGCATCTGAGGGACAGGTCGTCCACATCGCTGACATCGCTTCCGACGAGGAATACTCCATAACCGAGACGGTGACGCTGGAAAAAACTCACACCATGCTCGGCGTGCCTCTACTGCGCGAGGGGGTCGTGGTCGGTACGATCAATCTCGGACGCCAGCGGGTGCAACCCTTTACTGACAGGCAGATCGAGCTGGTTCGGACTTTCGCCGACCAGGCCGTGATCGCGATGGAGAATGTTCGGCTCCTTGATGAGCTTCAGGCGCGAACGGAGGAACTCGGGCGCTCGGTCCAGGAGCTGAAAGCGCTCGGCGACGTCACGCAGGCGGTGAACTCGACGCTTGATCTCGAAACCGTGCTTGCGACCATCGTCGCCAACGCGGTGCAGCTCTCGGGTACCGATGCCGGCGCTATCTACGTGTTCGACGAGGCGCAACAGCAGTTCCGGCTGAGCGCTACCTACGGAATGGACGAGGCGCTGATTGCAGCGATCCGCGACCAACGGATCGGCGCCGGTGAGAGGCTGATGCAGCAGGCCGTTTCGGTTCGCGGACCCCTGCAGGTCCCCGACCTGCGTCAGGAGCCCTCCTCGCCGACGCTGGAGCTCATCCTGCGCGCCGGCTATCGATCGCTGCTGGCTGTGCCGTTGTTCAGCCGCGACACCATCGTCGGCGCCCTGGTGGTACGGCGGCGTGACACCGGTACGTTCTCGGCCGGCAAGATCGACCTCCTGCAGACCTTCGCGGCCCAATCGGTGCTGGCGATCCAGAACGCCAGGTTGTTCCATGAGATCGAGGACAAGAGCCGGCAGCTCGAGATTGCGAGCAAGCACAAATCGCAGTTCCTCGCCAACATGAGTCACGAGCTGCGCACCCCACTCAACGCCATCCTCGGCTACACCGAGCTGATCCTGGACAACATCTATGGTGACATGCCCGACAAGATGCGAGCGGTGCTCGAGCGCGTTCAGAGCAACGGCAAGCACCTTCTTGGTCTGATCAACGACGTCCTTGATCTGTCCAAGATCGAGGCGGGTCAGCTCACCCTGTCGCTGACCGACTATTCACTTGGAGACGTCGTACACGCCGTGGTCGTCGCGGTCGAATCGCTCGCGACCGAAAAGGATCTGGCGCTCAATGTTGAAGTCGCCTCGGATCTGCCCATTGGCCGCGGCGATGAGCGTCGCCTCGCGCAGGTGCTGCTCAACCTTGTCGGCAATGCCATCAAGTTCACGGACCGGGGCTCGGTGTCGATCAAGGCTTCGGCAGCGGATGGCACATTTACGGTCGCCGTTCGTGATACCGGGCCCGGAATTTCGGCAGACCATCAAGTGAAGATCTTCGAGGAGTTTGCTCAGGCCGACACATCCTCGACCCGCAAGAAGGGCGGAACGGGGCTCGGCCTGTCGATCGCCAAGCGGATCATCGAACTGCACCACGGGCGGATTTGGGTGAAATCGGTCCCTGGCGAGGGCGCGACATTTTCCTTTACGGTTCCGGTGCGAGTCGAGCGACAGGCGAGGCAGCCATGACCAAGCGCATCCTGGTGATCGAAGATCAGGAGGACAACCGGCGAATTCTGCGGGATTTGCTTTCGAGCGTCGGATACGAGCTGATCGAAGCCGAAAATGGCGAGGACGGCGTTGCGGCCGCCGCCGTGGATCGGCCCGATCTCATCCTGATGGATATACAGCTGCCGCTTCTGGACGGCTACGAGGCGACACGCCGGATCAAGGCTCAACCGGCACTCTCCGCAATCCCCATTATCGCGGTGACCTCCTACGCCCTGAGCGGAGACGAGGACAAGGCGCGGGCTGCGGGCTGCGAGGGCTATGTCACCAAGCCCTTTAGTCCGCGTGAGCTGCTCGCCAAGATCCGGGAATATCTGCCCTGACGAGCCGAGCTCCGATGCACCATCCTCCGCGCATTCTAATCGTCGACGACAGCGAGGCGAACCGCGACATTCTCAGCGCACGGCTTGCGCCACACGGCTATGAGCTCATGCAGGCGGCCGACGGAGACGAAGCGCTCGCTACCGCCAGAGAAAGCGCCCCGGATCTAATCCTGCTCGACGTCATGATGCCCAAGATCGACGGCATCGAGGTCTGCCGCCGGCTCAAGCAGGATGCCGAGCTTCCGTTCATGCCCATCATTCTGGTGACGGCCAGGGCCGATACCAGGGATGTGGTCACAGGGCTCGAGGCCGGGGCCGACGAATATCTGACCAAGCCGATCGATCAGTCCGCGCTGGTAGCGCGTGTGAAATCGGTCCTGCGCCTCAAGGAGCTTCATGACAAGGTGCAGGGGCAGGCGCGCGAACTCGCCGACTGGAACCGCACGCTCGAGCAGCGCGTCACGGAGCAAGTCGCCGAGATCGAACGCATGGGCCGGCTCAAGAGCTTCCTGGCGCCGCAGATTGCCGAGATCGTTCTGTCCTCGGGCGAAGAGCTCTTGGACAGCCACCGCCGAGATGTGACCGTGTTGTTCTGTGATCTGCGGGGGTTCACGGCCTTTGCGGAGACGGCCGAGCCGGAGGAGGTAATAGCGGTTCTGCGCGAGTACCACGCGGACCTCGGTGGGCTCATACACGAGTTCGAAGGCACGCTGCACCGCTTTACCGGCGATGGCATCATGGTCGTATTCAACGATCCGCTGCCATGTGTCGATCCTGCGCTGCGCGCCGTTCGGCTCGCCGTCGCGATGCGCGACCACGTTGCCGCACTTGCGACCGACTGGCGCAAGTTGAGTCACGAGCTCGGGTTCGGGGTCGGCATCGCCCACGGCTTACGCCACGCTCGGCCGCATCGGTTGCGAGGGCCGGTTCGACTATTCGGCCACCGGCTCGGTCGTCAATCTCGCCGCGCGACTGTGCGCCGAGGCGAAAAACGGACAGATCCTGATCGACAGCAAGGTGTTCGCGGCGATCGAGGAGCTTGCAGAGACCGAGCCTGTCGGCGGGCTCGTGCTCAAGGGCTTTCACCGTCCGGTCCAAGCCTTCAATGTGAATGTGTGCGCTTGACCCGTAAACGAACTTCAAGACTTGGTTGACTGAATCTCCAGACCGGTCGCAATTGTGTCGCTACGCCGACCTGAATCCCCATAGCCCACGTCGCGCCACTTACATGCCCCTCCCGTGGTTCCCTTGGAGGTTTGCGGACGCCGGCGCCGTGTGTGCGGGACCACCATCATGGGGCCGGCATCAGAAACCCTTCGCAAACCCGGAAGTGCCGAACTTATTCGATCACCTCATCGGCGCGAACGAGCAACGATGGCGGCACGGTGAGGCCGAGCGCCTTGGCCGTCTTCATGTTGATCACCAGCTCGAATTTGGTCGGCCGCTCTACCGGCAAGTCGGAAGGCTTGCCGCCTTTGAGTATCTTGTCCACGTAGTCGCCCGCACGCCGGAACAGATCGGCTATATCGGCCCCATATACTGACAATCCGCCATTGGCGTAGTGTCGGAACAAGTAGATTGCTGGCAGATGATACTTCGCCGCGAGTGCGATAACTCGCGGAGCCTGGACAAAGGTCAGAGGATCGCCAAGATCAACTATGCCATCAGCGTGCTGGGCGGCGGCCGAAGCAAAGGCGGTGTCGAGTTCCTCAGCCGTGCTCGCCTCAACTGTCAGCAGAGCCACACCGAGCCTCCGGGCCATGCGGGGTATCTCTTCCGCTAAGTGCAGCATTTGCATTGGGTTGTCCGGATTGACCAAGAGCGCGATTTTCGAGGCGCCGGGTACGAATTCCCGAAGGATCTCGAGACGTTTCGCGAGGAAGTCATCGGGTACCATGGTCGTAAGACCCGTTATGTTGCTACCTGGTCGCGACAGGCTTTGCACGAGGCCGAGCCCCACGGGATCGGCCACAGCCACGAATACAATTGGAATGGTGCCAGTTGCCGATTTCAGGGCTAGGGCTGCCGCCGGTGCCGCGGCTATGAGCACATCGGGATTGAGAGCAATCAGGTCGGCGACTGAAGCTGGCAGTCGATCCGGGGGGTGGGAAAAACGAGACTCGATAATCAGGTTTTTTCCATCTATCCAGCCGTGGTTTCGCAGCCGGGCAAACATCGCTCGCTCGGCTTGATTGAGGGCCTGCCCGCTCCCATCACCTACGGCAAGAAAGCCAAGTCGACGGCGAGCCTCCTGCGCCCACGAACGCCGTAGCGAAACGAGCAGCGCCGCAGTTCCCGCTATGAACTCCCGCCGCTTCATTCAATCCTCATCGCAGCTTGAGGAGGCGGCTTCACGGTATCATGTCTCGATGGTCGTCGCACTCACTGGGCGTGCAAATGTTGCGCCGCAAATGCGGGCGCGGTGCGCATGCCCGCAGTGAGTCATCTGCGTCGATTTGGCCGAACGCAAGACATTTCCGGTCTACCCCTGACAGCCGACAAGTGGACGAATGCTGGATTTCGTCGGGCCAACAAACGGACTCATGCATCGCAGCAAGAAAGCTCTATTCGATCACCTCGTCGGCGCGAACGAGCAACGATGGCGGCACGGTGAGGCCGAGCGCTTTGGCAGTCTTCATGTTGATCACTAACTCGAATTTGGTCGGCTGCTCTACCGGCAGATCAGAGGGCGTGGCTCCTTTGAGTATCTTATCAACATATGTGCCTGCACGCCGAAACAGATCCGGTAAATCGGGGCCATAGACGACTAATCCGCCGGGGGCAAACTGCCGGAAAAAATAGATCGCGGGCAGATGATATTCGGCAGCCAGCGCGACAACCCGGGGACCTTGGAAGACGGTCAGGTAGTCGCCCAGAACGACAATTGCATCGGCATGTTGGTCGGCTGCTGAGGCGAAGGCGACTTTCAGTTCCTCCGGCTTGGTCGCCTCCACCGTCGGCAAAGCGATGCCCAGCTTCCCGGCTGTGCGAGGCAACTCGTCCGCCAATGCCAGTCTTTGCATTTGGTTTTCGGGATTGACCAAGAGCGCAATTTTCGAGGCACTGGGCACCAGTTCCCGAAGGATTTCGATTTGCTTCCCGAAGAAATCCCCGGGCACCACGGTGGTAAGACCGGTAAAGTTGCCACCCGGCCGCGATAGGCTTCGCACGAGACCGGCCCCCACAGGATCAGCCACGGCCACAAACACAATTGGAATGGTGGTGGTTGCCGCTTTTAGGGCTAGGGCTGGTTGCGGTCCCGAGGCAATTATCAATTCGGGAGTTAAGGCCAACAACTCGACGGCTAAATCTGGCAGGCGATCCGGGGCATAACGATATTCGACAAGCAAGTTCTTGCCCTCGATCCAACCCTTTTCGCGCAAGCCGCTGAGCCAAGCGGCGTGAACTCGGTCGCGAGCCGGCTCGTCTGCCCAAGCACCGAGGAAACCAATTCGCCGAGGCGTCCCCTGCGCCCACGAACGCCTTGGCGAAACGAGCAGCATCGCGGCACCCGCTATGAACTCTCGCCGCTTCATTCGATCCTCACAGCAGCTTGAGGACGACGGGACTCTCAGTATCACGTCTCGATGGTCGTCGCACTCATTGCGGGTGCAAATGCTGCGTCGCAAACGCTGCGCGTAGCGCAAACTGCTATGGGTCAAAAGCGCCGCTTTACGCCCGCGCCGATCACTTCCGATCGACCCCCTTATAAGCAGACAATTTTATAGCCAGTCAGCACTTCGCATTTCTGCCAGGAACGGACTCAGGCACCGCGGCTATTATCGTCGCTATTCGATCACCTCGTCGGCCCGGCCGAGCAGCGCAATTGGAATGTCGAGGCCGAGAGCCTTGGCGGTCTTGAGGTTGATATTCAGGGTAATGTCCGTTGCCTGCTCGACGGGAAGCTCCGCCGGACGCGCCCCTTTGAGGATGCGATCAACATAGCCCGCGGCGCGTTGCCATAGCTTGAAAAGGTTGGTCGAGTACGACATTAGTCCCCCTCGCCGGACCGAGTCGCTGAATGGATAGATCGCCGGCAAGCGCCGCTCTGCGGTGAGCGCGATCAGCCGGGGGATGAGGGTTATCAGAGATGGATCGTCGGTGACGATGAGGCCGTCGAGGCGCGTCTCTGCCAGAGCGGCGAAGCTGTTCTCGATGTCCGCCGGCCGCACCGAGAGCGCTGTCAGCTCAAGACCGAGCGCGGGTGCCGCTTTCTGCACGAGTTCGATTTGGTTAGCATTCGTCGGATTGTCAGGATTCCACAACACGGCGACACGATGCACCTTCGGTGCCGCCTCCTTCAGCAGTTCCAGCCATTTGACGCCATATTCACCGGAGAGTGGCGACAGCCCGGTGATGTTGCCGCCCGGTCGAGCAAGACTGGCCACGAGACCGGTTCTGACGGGATCTCCGCTCAGGCAGACAATCGGCACCGTGGATGTTGCACGTTGCGCAGCCAGCGAAGTGGGTGTGCCTGGAGTCACGAGAACATCGACATTGAGCGTGAGAAGTTCGGCGATCAGCGCAGGCACGTGCTCCGGTTTTCCGTCGGCGTAGCGTTCTTCTAAAATCAGGTTGCGCCCGACGACGTACCCCCGGTCCGCAAGTCCCTGACGGAATCCGGTCTGATAGTACACGTCCGTACCGCGGGCGCCGCTCCAGACGTAGCCGACCCGTGGCACGGCTGGTCGCTGCGCGCGGGCTGCGTGGGGCAAGGCTACCACCGCGCCGCCGAGAAACGTGATAAAATCGCGGCGTTTCATTCAGTCACTGCCAGATGCGGACTCAGGCGTCGCAGTAATGTGCCACTTCATTCAATCACCTCGTCGGCCCGGGCGAGCAGCGCCGGGGGCAGGGTCAGGGCGAATGCTTTTGCCGTCTTCAGGTTGATTAGGAGTTCAAATTTGGTCGCCTGATAAATCGGAATGTCACCCGGTTTGGCACCTTTCAGGATTTTGTGCACGTCATCGGCCAACTGCCTGAACAGCTCCGTGAGATCGAGCGCATAACCCATCAGCACGCCGGCTTCGACGTAATCGCGGTACGGACATATCGTCGGCAAGCGTTTTTTCACTGCGAGCTCGGCGATGAGCTGGCGGTTGGCGTAAAGGTCGCCCTCTCCGCTCACCAGCACCGCGTCCGGTTGTTGCTCCGCTATCGCATCGAAGACGCGCTCAATCTCCGAGGGCTTCCCCTCCTGCGGGAAGACAAAAACCAGCGAAATTCCCAAACGCGCGGCGGTATCCCGCAAGACTTGCCCCACAGACCCTTCCCATCCGCCGCGCATCCCCAGGAATACGGCCTTCTGCATCGAAGGAATGGCTTCTTTCAAGAACTCCAGCCGCTTGCCCCAGATCTCGATGCCGGCATCAAGCGTGATGCCGGTGAGGTTACCGCCGGGCCGGTGCAGGTTGGTCACCAGCCCCGCCTGCAGCGGATCCAGCATGAAAGCAACAATCGGTATCGTACCGGTTGCCGCCTTGAACACGCTCACGACGGGATTCGTTCCGGTGACGATCACATCCGGGTTGCGGGTCACGATTTCACGGGCCACTTCGGCATAACGGTCATGACGTCCCTCGGCCCAGTAGCGTTCGATGATCAGACTTTGTCCTTCCACGTAACCCAAACGGCGCAGCTCGCCGAAAAAGGCGCGCCATGCGCTGCCCCCGCCGGTTTCAGTCAGGAGCGCGGGCGGGATTGCCGGATGGAACATCGCCAGCCGCGGCGGTCTCGCCGCTTGCTGCGCGCGCGCCGCCAGCGGCCACACCACCGCCGCGCTGCCAAGCAGAGTAATCAACTCGCGTCGCCTCACTGCCATCGCCTCCCACGCTGACCAAAACGATAGCACACCTCAGTACGGTGAGAGACTGCTGCGCTGCGGAATTCCGGCCCAGCTTAGGACCGGATTGGGTCAAAATGCTAAGAACTCAAGCTAAGCAAATGTCCGCCATGCCTCACTGAGCGGACCTCAATGAGGCGGGTCGCCACTTCGCTGATGTGCCATGAGCTGACGTCCATATACCCAACGGCATCTATCCTTACACATCAGGCGACATCGATCGCTTGATCAACCTAGCTTGTTTGGATTGCGAGTACCCGAGCTGCTATCGTCGCTAAATGTGGGCACTTCCAAAAAGGGAGGTGATCATGTCAGATCATATTGCCAGCGCGAACGCTGATCCGAAAGCGAGCCGCCCGGTGGTTGGCAAACTCGAGGAAGAAGATTTGCCGGAAGCCGCGCGGATATTCCGTCTTGCCTTTGGTACCTTCCTTGGGGCTCCCAACCCGGACATGTTCTGGGCCGATCGGGACTACGTCTATGGCCGCCAGCAGGCGGCTCACGTGGCCTCGTTCGGCGCGACGCTGGATGGAAAGTTAGTCGGCTCCAACTTTGCCACCAATTGGGGAAGCGTCGGCTTCTTCGGTCCATTGACTGTGCGTCCTGATCTCCAGGAGCAAGGTATCGCCCGAGCACTGCTTGCGGTGACCATGCAGCAATTCGATATCTGGAAGACGCAGCATGTCGGGCTGTTCACATTGACAGCGCGAAACATATCGCCCTGTATCAAAGGTACGGCTTTTACGCGCGTTTCCTCACAGCAATCATGTCGGCAAGAGCGGTGCGGCAAACGGCAGCCGGATGGCTGCGCTTCAGCGAGTTGAGCCAAGTGCAGCGAGAGGAAGCTCTCCAGTCGTGCCGGGACGTAGCTGAGACAGTTTACCCTGGTCTCGACTTGTCCGGCGAGATAGGCGCCACACACGCGCAAGGTTTGGGTGATATAGTTTTGGTCGAAGGTGCCCATGGCATCGCGGCGTTCGCGGTGTGTCACTACGGGCCAAGCAGCGAAGCCGGCACAGACACTTGCTACGTTAAATTCGGCGCGGTCCGCGACGCACGATCGGCCGAACACGATTATCTTCGGCTGCTCGACGCGTGCGAGGCGTTGGCGGTCGCTGCCGGCATGTCGAATTTGTTGGCTGGTGCGAACATGGCACGCCACGAAGCCTATCGGCATCTCGTCGCCCGCGGATTTCGCACCGAAATTCTGGGCGTGACCATGCGCAGACAGAACGATCCCGGCTATTGCCGCCCCGGCGCCTACATCATCGACGATTGGCGATAACATCCAATAGGCATGACTTCCGGAACGGGTCAAAATGCGAAGAACTGAAGGTAAGCAAATCTAGTCCGCCATGCCTCACTGAGCGGACCTCAATGAGGCGGGTCGCCACTTCGCTGATGGGCCAGAAGAGGAAAGCCGGCTCATTCGATCACCTCGTCGGCAAACGTCAGCAGCGCGGGCGGTATTTCTAGGCCAAGCGCCCTTGCCGTTTTGAGGTTAATCACGAACTCGAATTTTGTCGGCTGCCAAATGGGAATATCAGCGGGTTTTTCACCCTTTAGGATACGACCAGTATAGATGCCGCCCTGTCGGAAAGCGTCGCTGAGACTGTTGCCATAGCTCATCAAGCCACCAGCGTCTGCGAAATCACGCCACGGATATATTGCAGGTATTGCATTTCGCGCGGCTAACTCTGCAAGCTGATGGCGCTGGCGGTTAAAAAGCGGATCGGACGTCACGAGCAGTGCCTCTCCGCGTTTTTGGACTAGCGTTGCAAACGCCGCATCAAAGTCAGACGCGCGTCGGGCCTCCAGAATGTAGAGTTGCAGCCCCGATGGCGACGCTGCTGCTCTCAAATCTCTTACATGGCTCTGGGCATTTGGATTATCTGGATTGACCAGCGCGCCAACCGACGACACTTGAGGCAAGAGATTGCGCAGCAGCTCGAACCGCTTCGGCTCTAGTGCGCTGACCCGGAATGAGACGCCGGTGGCGTTGCCGCCCGGCCGATTTATCGATGAGACAAGCCCCATGACTACCGGATCGAGACCGACGACAAATACGATCGGGATTCTCGACGTTGCTGCCTTGGCCGCCAGCGCCCCCAACATTATTACCAGTGAAGATTATCGAAACGCCCCGTCGAACCATATCTGCCGCGAACTCCGGTAGGCGAGGAGGGTCGTCTTCGGACAGGTACTGGATTGCTACGTTCTGGCCGTCAACAAACCCCGTTTCCTTGAGGCCGCGCCGGAACGCGCTAAGCAATGGCTCTGTCTCGGAACGCCAGCGGCCGAGAACGCCGATCACTGGAACTGACGATTGCTGCGCGCGGGCCGCCAACGGCGAGGCGAGAGCCATACCACCAAGCATTGTGATCATGAACTCGCGCCGTTGCATCGCGGCTCCCGCTGAACGTACCTCTCTATACCATAGGGGCTCAAAACTGCTGGGGAGCGGTAATTGCATCCGCAGACGTCCAGTTTGGGTCAGAGGCGGACATGCTCACAACCGACGAGGCGAAACACTTCGTCGACAGGCCGCCCCTGCCCTTAATCGATGACCTCGTTCGCCGACACCAAAAGTGCTTGCGGCACGATCAGCCCCAGCGCCCTTGCGGTCTGAAGGTTGACGACGAGATCTATATTGTCCGATTGCTCGACGGGAATATCGGCCGGGCTCGTTCCCTTGAAAATCTTGTCGACGGATATCGCGGCATACCGCCAAGTTTTCGTGATGTTCGGACCGTACGATAAAAAACCACCAGCCCGAGCGAAGTCGGTAAAACCGGAAATCGCAGGAATTTTTTGCTCTGCCGTCATCCGTGCGAATTCCGCAAGATGGACATTGAATATGGGCGACGGGAACAGGATGAGCGCCTCGACCTGCGCGCGACTCGCCGCCCGGAATGCGTCGGGGAGATCGTCAGGCCCATTCACCGCAATAGCGTAATGCTGCAACCCGAGCGACGGCAGCGCCGCCTGCATCGCCTGGAAGCTTGGTTCGAGCGCTTGCCATAGGCGCGCATCCCACAATACGCCCACGCGCGATACGCTCGGCACCGCCTCTTTCAGTAAGGCCAGCTGTTTCGGAATCAGATCAGCATAGCGATCAACTAATCCGGTGACGTTGCCGCCAGGCCGAGAGAAGCTGGAAACGAGGCCATGCTGAACCGGGTCTTCGCCAATGCCTACGAATATGATCGGAATCGTCGTGGTCGCGTTTTTTGCAGCCAAGGCTCCGGGCAACCCCCCACCGGCCATGATGACGTCGACCTTGGCCCGGACCAGATCGGCGGCAAGGTCAGGTAACTTCTCATATCTTCCGTCTGCCGAGCGGTACACGAAGGCGATGTTCCTGCCTTCGACATAGCCGCGTTCGCGCAGAGCCTGGCGAATTGGTGCGTGCCTCGACGGGGCCTCCTGATCACTGCACCCACCGCACAGGATACCGACGCGATGGGTCTTTTCCGCCTGCTGCCCCGCCACGGGTTGCGCGGCTACAGGACTGCCGAATGCAATGCTTAGCGCGGCGAGCCAACACCCAAAACCTTGCTTCATTGCGTGCTCCGCATATTCGTGGATCGCAGCGAATGATCTCGAATGCATGCAGTACCGCCGCGGACATAGTACGACCAATCATGTGATGACGACAAGGTCGAAGCGTCGATTAAACACCAGCGAGCATCGTGGCGTTGCCTAGCTTCATCGCGCCGTACGGGGAGGCGCGGATCTGGCGCTCGGTCCGCTCAGGGTCCAGACTCGGAAGTCTCTAACAGCGCAAACGTAGTCCGTTTTTCCTCCAGCAACCGACGTAGACCCGGACTTAGCTAGTTCGTCAGGTTCATGTTGGCTTCCGGGGATGGAATAGCTCTTCGACGGACTGTTTCGGGTCCTTGATCCGAGAGCGGTCCCTGCGATCGTTCTTTTGTGCTTCGAGCTTCTGCAGGAAGCGGAAACGCGGCGATCGGGTCGCGTGCCCTGATCGGCCGTGCTTGGTCATGCCGAAGCCCTTTTGGCCGCTGTGCGCCATTTGATCACCAACGAAAGCTGTGCGGCTCATTTCTTGCCATTCACGCGCTTCGCCGAAACCACGATCGGAGAGAAAGAATAGCCCTGATCATCAAAAGGCGCGAGGGGACGGTCGGTTTGCGGGAGCGAAATGCTGCAGTGCGGCGCTCGACGAGGTGATCGAATAGAGCTCTCCTGCTGCGACGCATGAGTCCGGTTGTGTGAAGGGTTTATGCCGGCCCCATGCAGGTGGTGCCGCGCACATCGGGGCCGGCGTCCGAAAACCTCCAAGGGAGGAAACCGCGCTGGGGGACGTAGGACGGAAAGACCGACCAGGCGATGCGCGACATCAAAGTCAACACGGTTGGCATCACCACCCATATGCCGATAGGCACGCCAAGCGGGGGCGCCGCCCCTCTCTCGACGACGCCTACCTTGCTGACCATCGAACAGCTTGCACCGAAGACCGCGGTCCTGATCGATCGTTATGAGCCCATGACCGATGGCGACTTCATCACGTTCTACAACGCCGCATTCATCGACCAACTGAATCAAAAGCAAATCATCCGCGCTGCGATCGGACCAGGCGGCCCCTCCGCAAAGTTCGTCGCGGTGATGGCGTAGCAGAGACGCTTCCCTCAACTCACCAACCGTATGCCGGCCGGCCGTCCAACGACAGAGATCAGTTCGCTCTTCAGGGAAACCGGGTTTGCGTACTTAAGCCTACCTAGCGGCTAGTCGTGCGATGAGAAGTATGGGCCGGGATATGGGCTGCCAAACAATCAACTTCGTGAAGCGCTGATAAATAAAAGCTTTTCGGCCTGTATGGCGGAGAGAGTGGGATTCGAACCCACGGTACGGTTTCCCGCACACACGCTTTCCAAGCGTGCGCCTTAAGCCACTCGGCCATCTCTCCGGAGGCCCTCTCTTGAAGGGGCAGCACTGATTTTGCAAGGGACGCCGGGCACAGCCGTCAAAATTTCCCCAATTCCTTGAATTTATTTGGCAATTTGGCACGTTCAGCGTCGGACGATCAGTGCTTTCCGGGCCCTTGAACCGGAATCCGGCCACGATCGACGACCACAGTGGCAACGCAATCGGTGGAGGACGGCATGATCATCGCGCGGGCGCTTCTGTTCGCTATCCTTTTATCGGCGTATGCGGGCGCCGCGGCGGGTCCGGCGATGGCGCAGGCCTGCACGCGTCAGGGCGTGGATGTAAGCTGCGATGACGGCCGGCGCGGCATCTTCGCGGGCGACGCCATCGTGTGGGCCGACGGCTCGCGATCGAGGCTGGCCTCGCCGCATCCGAGCGTCATCATCGGCAACAAATCGTCCGTCGTCATCGGCCCCGGCGTGTTCGCCGGCTCAGGCAAGGGCGGCGGCATGGTGCCGATGGAAAATCCGAGCGCGCCGAACAAGGCGCGCTGCCCGGTGCTGGATGGCGTGTCATATTGCCATTAAGTGCGGCTTGGGTTGCCGGGCACTTTCATTTCGGACCTCAGGATGAGACGTTGGCTCGGTTGAGCCGGGTCCCAGAGCCTTTTCGGTTCTGATTGAATCAGAACCGGGCTCTAGATTCCTGTTTTGACGCGTTTTCTTGACGCGAACCGGTGTCCACTTCGCTGGAAAACGCTCTAATGATACCGCGCGGTGTTGTTGCTGGCGGAACGAAGCGGCCATAGCGGGGGCTCCGCCAGGACAGGCGCCAGTTCGCTGCGATCGAGCTGGCTTTCGCGCAGCGCGTCGGTGAAGTCGGCGAACCATCGCTGGATGGTATGGCCGCGCAGCTTCGCCATCATCGCCTCCCAGCGCATCCGCCGTTCTGTCAGCGGCATCGACAGCGCGATCGCAATGGTGCGCGCCATGCCGTCGATGTCGTGCGGATTGACCAACAGCGCAGTGTCGAGTTCGTTGGAGGCGCCGGCGAATTTCGACAGCACGAGCACGCCGGGGTCGACCGGGTTTTGCGCGGCGACATATTCCTTTGCGACGAGATTCATGCCGTCCTGCAGCGGCGTGACCACGCCGACCTGCGCAGTGCGATAGAGGCCGGCGAGCACGGCCTGGCCGAAGCCCTTGTTGAGATAACGGATCGGCGTCCAGTCGACTTCACCGTGAACACCGTTGACGTCGCTGACCAACCTTGCGACCTCGCTCTGCAAATTGCCGTAGGCCTCGATCGCACCGCGCGACGGCGTTGCGATCTGCAGCAACGACACCGTGCGCGCCAGCGACGGGTGCAAGGTCCACATCCGGTCGAACGCCTTGATGCGGTTGATCAGACCCTTGGAATAATCCAGCCGGTCAACCCCGATGGCGAGCTTCTCGCCATTCAGGCTGCGCCGCAGCCGCGAGACATCGGGATGGGTCGACGCCTTCGTTGCCAACTGCGCGAATAGCTGGGGATCGATGCCGATCGGAAATACCGCAGCGCGCGTTCGGCCGTAGCGCGAAATGATGACGCCGTCATGCACGACGAGGCCGAGGTCGGACTGCGCGTAAGCCAGGAAATTCTCGCAGTCTTCCTCGGTCTGGAAGCCGATCAAATCATAGGCCAGCATCGCCTCGACCAACTCGCGATGGTGCGGCACGCCGCCGATCACCGAACGGGCCGGCCATGGCGTATGGAGGAAGAAACCGATCGGCTCGGTGACGCGGAGATCGCGCAGTTCGGCGCCGAGCGCGAGGAAGTGGTAGTCCTGAATCCAGAACGCGGAATCCGCTTTTCGGAATCGCAACAGCGCGCGCGCCATGAAGGCGTTCACTTCGCGATAGCTGAGATAGTCCTCATGCGACGCGCGGATCAGATCGGCGCGCGAATGCAGCGCCGGCCATAATGCGGAATTCGCAAAACCTTCGTAATAACCGCCGTAATGCGCGGCCGGCAGGTCCAGCATCGCCAGTGCGCCGGCGCCAAGCGCTTCGATCTCGGCAAATGGTTCCTTCTGGTTCCCGTCGCGAACCCGTCCGCTGGAACCAACCCAGATAGCACCCGACTTCTCTACGATCGGCAACAACGCCGCCGCGAGTCCCCCCGTCATGGGTTCGTTGGGTTTTCCGCGCGAAACGCGGTTAGAAACGACGACGAGGTTCACAGGTCCCCTCCCGTTGGTACGCTCGCGTTAACAACCGTTCATCAATATGGTTCCTGATCACCCTTTCAACGAATTGAAACCAAATTCGGGCTGCAGCGCGCAGGAACTCACCGGAACTCACGAAAAATAAAATTTGCCGCGAACCTCGGCGCCAAGCGCGAGAATCTATGTTCGAAACTCGACGGGACGAAAAACATTATGGCAGAGATGCGTCCCTTTCGTCATCAAGCAGGTGTGTAAGGAATTCCCTGACGTCGCTGGGCGCATCGAAGTGTCCGGCCACGCCTTTGGCACGGCGGCCGACGGAGAAGGCGAGGCCATCCAGGTCGGGCATGATCGCAAAGACGCTCTCGTCGGTAACGTCGTCGCCGATGAAGAACGGACGGCGCCCCTTGAACGGCTCGCGCGTCATCAATTCGCGCACCCCGCTCGCCTTGGTGAAGCCGGAGTGCTTGATCTCGCAGACACATTTGCCGGGCAACACTTCGATCGGCGCATTGGGCAGATCGGCCCGGATCAGCGACACCGCGGCATAAATCGCCTTCTCGGCATGCGGCGCGAGGCGATAGTGCAGCGCCAGCGAGTAGCCCTTGTCCTCCAGCAATATTCCCGGGCTCAGCTTTGCGATCGCCGCCAGCCGGCGCTTCAACTCCTTGTCCATCGGCGGAGCGTGGGCGGCTACCGCCTCGCTGTCCGGTTCGATCCGCATTTCGGCGCCGTGGCCGCCGACGGCCGGGAATTGATCGGGCGCGAAAATCAGGTCGATATCGTTGAGCGAACGGCCGCTGACCAGCGCCAGCGCGCCGTTGGTCCTGACCAGCAGGCGGTTCAATGTCTTCGCCAGCCCCGGCGGCACCCACACTTCGCGCGGCGTCGGCATCAGATCGAGCAGCGTGCCGTCAATGTCGAGCAGAATGGCGGACTCGCTTAAGTGCGGCACCATCGAGCGTGGCACCGGAACTGTTTCCAGCGCGGCGTCGTCTTCGCGGGCGATATCGTCTTCCAATGACATTTCGGCCAGATCCTGATTCATGTCGTCCATCTCATCCTACTCCACACATGCAAGCGGCCGTGCGACAGATTCGAGCGATTTGCGCTCGGCCGCAACGGCATACCGCCACGCGACAGCGGCGGCCACGATCATCAATGCCGACCCGAACAGGTAGCCGGCGAAAACGCTGTTGCGCGATCCGGTATCGACCAGCGCACCGAACAGCGCCGGTCCCGCTACGCCGCCGATGCCCGTTCCAATCGCGTAGAACAGCGCAATCGCGAGCGCGCGCACCTCCAGCGGAAACGTCTCGCTGACGGTCAGATAGGCCGCACTCGCCGCTGGCGAGGCAAAGAAGAAGATCACCATCCAGGCGATGGTCTGGGTCTGCGCGCTCAAGGCGCCAATCGAGAACAGGTAGCCCGATAGCGCTAGCAACAGGCCGGAAATGCCATAGGTCGCCGCGATCATCGCGCGGCGGCCGAGCGTATCGAACAGCCGGCCGAGCAACAACGGCCCGAGGAAATTGCCCGCCGCAAAGGGCAGGATGTACCAGCCGACGTCGTTTGACGGAATGCCGAAGAAATCGGTCAGCACCAGCGCGAAGGTGAAGAAGATGGCATTGTAGAAAAACGCCTGCGAGGCCATCAGCACCAGTCCAACCAGCGAACGCTGCCGATAGGTCGTGAACAGCGTTTGCGCCACCTCGCCAAGCGGCGTGTGGCTGCGCATCCGTAAGCGGATCTTCGGGAATATTTCGTCGGCCTCATGATCAGGATGTCTCTTCGACGACCTCTCGATGCCGTCGACAATCGCGTGCGCCTCCTCGGGACGGCCATGGATCATCAGCCAACGCGGGCTTTCCGGAATCCACATCCGCATCACGAAAATGACCAGGCCGAGCGCGGCGCCGATGAAGTAGGCCATCCGCCAGCCGAGATCCGGCGCGAGCACGTTGGGATCGAGCAGCACGATGGCGGCGACCGCGCCGATCGCAGCCCCGATCCAGAAACTGCCGTTGATCACGAGGTCGGTCCAGCCGCGATAGCGCGCCGGCACCAGTTCCTGGATCGTCGAATTGATCGCGGTATATTCGCCGCCGATGCCGGCCCCGGTCAGGAAACGAAACAGCGCGTAACTCGCGACATTCCACGACAGCGCGGTGGCGGCGGTTGCGCTGAGATAGACCGCGAGCGTGATGAAGAACAGTTTCTTGCGCCCGATCCGGTCCGTCAGCCAACCGAAGCCGAGCGCGCCGAGCACGGCGCCGGCGAGATAGGCGCTGTTAGCAAGACCGACATCGAAATTGGAAAATTGCAGCGTCGGGCTTTCCTTCAGCGCGCCCGACAGGGCGCCCGCCAACGTGACTTCCAGCCCGTCCAGAATCCAGGTGATGCCGAGTGCGGCCACGACGCGGGTGTGAAAGCCACCCCAGCGCAGGCAATCGAGCCGCGCCGGTATGCTGGTCTCGACGATGCGAGCATTATCCTGCTGCGTAATGGACGCGCTTTCAGCCACCGCCGCCCCTCGCCGTATCGCTTTCACATCCATCGGATTTGGCCAATGAAAAAACACCCCGGAACGCCCCAGCCCCAGGGTTTTCACGCTCAATTGCGGCAAACATGGTGCCCGCCGTGAAGACAACGCCTTTCAGAGGTTGCGGTTCCAGAGACTTTCGCATGGCGAAATTGCATAGCTGTTGCCGTGCTCTGCGTATCGTGCGGGGCCGATCGACGTCATCGCGAGCGCAGCGAAGCAATCCACCTTTCCTTATGCGGCGGCATGGATTGCTTCGCCGCGCTCGCAATGACGACGAGTGCCGAAGCGCCACAAGCTGTCATCCTCCGCGAAAGCGGATCCAGTACGCCGCGGCTTATCGATTCGATCGCCGCTGTCTCTGAAATGCTGGGTCACCCGCCTTCGCCTTCGCGGGTGACGACGACCTAGTATGAGTTCGCGATCTCGCGGTATCGCAACTGAAGGGAACCGAATAATCTGGCGGCCGTTTTCGGCAAAACAGCAATGGAGTCGAACATGGCGGAACGACGAAGAACCACACCACGGAAGACCGCAGCCCGGAAGAGCAGCCGCACGACAACGGCGAAGAAATCAACGCCGAAACGGTGGTCGCAACGCGTGACACAGGAAAGCGACGCGCTCGATCTGAAGCGCGGCGTCTTCAAGCAGACCAGCGCGAAGAAGATCGCGGCATCGCTCAAACGCTCCGCCGAGCACAGTACGCGTCGCAAGTCAGGCGCCTATCGCTCGGCACTCTCGATGCTGACCTTCTACATCAACCGCGCCGGCAAGACGTTGCCGAAAACGCAGCGCGCGCGGCTGGAGCGCGCGAAGGTGGAGCTGAAGCACCAGTTCGGCAGGGAGTAGTTTCGCGTCGTCCCTGCGAAAGCACGGACCCATACGCCGCGGCCGCCGTAAAGGGCACGCGGTGGACAGCTTTGCTTCAACGACTCCGAGCGGTGGTTATGGGCCCCTGCGTTCGCAGGGGCGACGATGACGAGAGAGAGTGGCGACAGCTACGCCGCCCTGATATTCGCCATGAAGCGGTCGAGCTCTTCGCGAAGGCGCGTGCTTTCGCTGGATAGCGTGCGGGCCGAATTCAGCACTTCCTCGGACGCCGATCCGGTTTCGGTCGCGCCGCGGTTGACGTGCATGACGTTGGCAGCGGCCTCCTGCGTGCCTTCCGCGACGTTCTGGACGCTGCGCGCAATTTCCTGCGTTGCCGCGCTCTGCTGCTCGACGGCGCTCGCGATCGTCGCGGCGATGTCTGAGATCCTGCCGATGGTGCCGCCGATCTCCTTGATCGCGGCGACCGATTCCTGCGTCGCGTCCTGCATGCCCGAGATGTGACTGGAAATCTCGTCGGTCGCCTTCGCGGTCTGGCTGGCGAGCGATTTGACTTCGGATGCAACTACGGCAAAGCCGCGGCCGGCATCGCCCGCGCGGGCGGCCTCGATGGTAGCGTTCAGCGCCAAAAGGTTGGTCTGCTCGGCAATCGCCGTGATCAGCTTGACCACGTCGCCGATCTCCTGCGCGGCACGCGACAGCTTGCCGATCCGCCCGTCGGTCTGTTCGGCCTGACGGACGGCGGCCTCTGCAATCTGGCTGGATTCCTTGACGCGCCGCCCGATCTCGTCGACGGAAGTCGACAGCTCCTCGGTCGCGGAAGCCACCGACTGCATGTTGGTGGAGGCTTCTTCCGAGGCGCCGGCGACCTGGCTCGCGAGGCTCTGGGTGGTTTCCGCCGTCCGCGTCAATTTGCCGGCAGCGGATTCGAGCTGCACGGCCGAGGACGACACGTTGGAGACGATGGCGCCGACCGCGGCTTCGAATTCGTCGGCGAAGCGAATGAGTTCGGCGCGGCGCGCGGCACTCGCCGCCTTGTTCTGCGCTTCCTGGGTGGCGGCGTCGCGCTCGGCGCGGGCGATCGCCTGCACCTTGAACTCCTCGACCGCGCTTGCCATCTCGCCAAGTTCGTCCTTGCGGCCGAGGCCGGGCAGCACGACTTCGAAATTGCCGGCGGCGAGTTCGCGCATCGCGTTGCACATCGCAATCATCGGCCGGGAAATACCTTTGCCGAGGAAGAAGGCCCAGACACAGCCGAGCAGAAAGCCGCCGGCGGCAAGGATCAGGATCAGCCGCTCGGTCTCGCCGATGGTCGCGTCCGACTCCGCTTCGAGCCTCTTCTGATCGGCCAGGAGGTCCGACTTCATGGCGCCCGAGCCCTTGTTGATAGCGGCGGCCGATTCCGTCATTTCCAACGTCAGCTCGTCGATCTCCTTGGAATTGTCGACCAGCTTGGCGAGCGACTTCTGGTACTCCTCCAGCATGCCGGAGATTTCCTTGATCCCCTCGCGGATCTTTTCGTTGTTCGACGAAATCGCCTTGAGCGCGTTCTCGACGAATTTCAGGCGCGCCATCGCACTGGCAGCGACCGTCTTGTCCGAATTGACCACGAACGTATTGGCAAGCGCAGTGACCGCCTGAAACTGCTCGGTCACCTTCTTCGTGCCGAGCGTGATCACCGGCATTTCGTCATCGTCGGCATTACTCGGGAGATCGTCCAGCTTGTAGCGCAGCGAGTTGCCGGTGCGGGTGAGCTGGTTCTGCGTGATGCGCGCACTCTCGTCCTTGACCTTGACGATGTCGGCGAAAATCTTGGTGAAGGCGCGGAACTCCCGCTCCAGTTTCGCGACCTGCTCGAGCCGCGTCGGATTGGTGGTCCCCTTCATCGAGGCAATGATTGCGTCCTTCAGGCCGGCTTCGGCGGCTAGCGCCGTCTTGCCGTCCTCTTCCTTTCCGGTCGCCACGAAATAGCGGGCGAGCGACCGGTACGAAATCAACTCGCGGTCGATGTCGCGCGACAGGTCGGCCTCCAGCACGCTGCGCCGGTAGGACTCCACGCCGGCCGAAACCCGCTCGAACCCGAGATAGGCAAACCCCATGCTGGCGGCCGAAATCGCCAGCACGACGGCAAAGCCGAGCATGATCTTGGCGCGGAACCGCAGGGTCGGGAGCTTGAAAGACGAGCCGCCACGCTTCAGAAATCGCACGTCACCCCCCCGTTTTCGTTCTGAAAAACAGGCATCGGAGGCCCTAGCCCCCGATCCGGTGCGCAAAGTTAAGGCAGAATGGATAAGGGCGGGTAAATCTGGGTAAAACTTGCAAGGTGCCGCCGTCGCCGACCCTCCCCTGGAGGGGGAGGGTCGGCTCGCATGAGCAAAGCGAAATGCGAGACGGGGTGGGGTGATCTCTCCACTCGGGCACTGATCGTGAGGTGAGACCGTCACCCCACCCCGCCACGCATCCTATGATGCGTGGCGACCCTCCCCCTCCAGGGGAGGGTAAGAAAAATTCGCGTCGAGAGTCTTCGGCACGAAGCACGCCGCGCCAATGTCATCACAATGACAGCGCCGACCAAAATCCTAGTTGCAAGTTCCTTCGCCGCTGTTTCTAATTGGAATAATTATAAAACATCGGGAGGTATCACGCGTGTCTACAGTCAAGCTGACGGTAAACGGCAAGGCCGTCTCGGCCGAGGTCGAAGACCGGACCCTTCTCGTCCATCTCCTTCGCGACCATTTGAACCTGACGGGCACGCATGTCGGCTGCGACACCAGCCAGTGCGGCGCCTGCGTCGTCCATATCGACGGCCGGGCGGTGAAATCCTGCACCGTGCTGGCCGGCCAGGCCGCGGGCTCGACCGTCACCACGATCGAGGGCATCGCCAAGGGCGGCGAACTGCACCCGATGCAGGCGGCGTTCCGTGACAATCACGGCCTGCAGTGCGGTTACTGCACCCCGGGCATGATCATGTCGGCGATCGATATTGTGCACCGCCATAACGGCAATCTCGACGAGGCGACCGTCCGGCACGAGTTGGAAGGCAATATCTGCCGCTGCACCGGCTACCACAACATCGTCAAGGCGGTGCTCGACGCGGCCGGACGCATGAAGGTCGCGCAGGCGGCAGAATAGCCGCCGCAGGCCAACATTTTCCGAATTCATACCGCGTTTCGCTGGAAATCGCGGAAACAACAATTCCGGTCGGGAGGACACAATGGGCGTTGAAGGCATTGGCGCAAGCGTCGTGCGCAAGGAAGACCGCCGTTTCATCACAGGCAAGGGCCGTTACGTCGACGATATCAAGCTGGTGGGCATGACCCACGCACACTTCATCCGCAGCCCGCATGCACACGCGAAGATCAAGAGTATCGATACGTCAGAGGCGATGAAGATGCTGGGCGTGGTCGGCGTGCTGACCGGCCAGCAGGTCGTCGACGACAAGATCGGCAATCTGATTTGCGGCTGGGCCATTACCTCCAAGGACGGCACCGGCATGAAGATGGGTGCATGGCCGGCGATGGCGCCAGAAACCGTACGCTTCGTCGGCCAGGCGGTCGCGGTGGTGATCGCCGAGACCAAGAACCAGGCACGCGACGCGGCGGAAGCCGTGGTCGTCAACTATGAGGAATTGCCCGCCGTTCCGGACATTCGCGCCGCGATCGCGCCGGGCGCGCCGCAACTGCACCCGGAAGCGCCGGGCAACGTGATCTACGACTGGACCATCGGCGATGAAGCCGCGACCGATGCCGCCTTCAAATCGGCAGCCAACGTCGTCTCGCTCGACATCACCAACAACCGCCTGGTGCCGAACGCGATGGAGCCGCGCGCGGCGATCGCAGAATATAACGAGCCCGAAGAGCACTTTACGCTCTACACGACCTCGCAGAATCCGCATGTCGCCCGCCTCGTGCTGTCAGCGTTCTACAACATCGCGCAGGAGCACAAGCTGCGGGTGGTGGCGCCCGACGTCGGCGGCGGTTTCGGCTCAAAAATCTTCATCTACCCCGAGGAGATGGTGGCGCTGTGGGCCTCCAAGAAGGTCGGTCGTCCGGTGAAGTGGACCGGCGACCGCACCGAGGCCTTCCTGACCGACGCGCATGGCCGAGATCACCTCACCAAGGCGGAGATGGCGTTCGACAAGGACAACAAGGTCACTGGCTTGCGCGTCAAGACCTACGCCAATCTCGGCGGCTACATGTCGCTGTTCTCCTCCTCGGTGCCAACCTACCTCTATGCGACGCTGCTGTCGGGCCAGTACAACATTCCCAACATCTTCGCCGAGGTGATCAGCGTCTACACCAACACTGTTCCGGTCGACGCCTATCGCGGCGCGGGCCGGCCCGAGGCAAGTTTTGTGGTGGAACGGCTGATGGAAACGGCCGCGCGGCAATTGAAGGTCGATCCGGCGGAGTTGCGGAAGAAGAATTTCATCACGCAGTTTCCGCATCAGACGCCTGTGATCATGGCCTATGACATCGGCGACTTCCACGCCTCGCTAGATGCGGCGATGAAGGCGATCGACTATGCAGGCTTCGCAGGCCGCAAGGCGAAAGCGAAGTCCGAGGGCAAGCTGCGCGGCATCGGCATCTCCTGTTACATCGAGGCCTGCGGCATTGCGCCGTCAAAGGCGGTCGGCAGCCTCGGCGCCGGCGTGGGCCTGTGGGAATCGGCGGAAGTGCGCGTCAATCCGGTGGGGACCATTGAGATCCTCACGGGATCGCACAGCCACGGCCAGGGCCACGAGACGACGTTCTGCCAGCTCATTGCCGAGCGGCTCGGCGTGCCCATCAGCCAGGTCCAGATCGTCCATGGCGATACCGACAAGGTGCAGTTCGGCATGGGCACCTACGGCTCGCGCTCGGCGGCCGTCGGCCTCACCGCCATTCTGAAGGCGATGGAAAAGGTCGAGGCGAAAGCCAAGAAGATCGCAGCGCACCAGCTTGAGGCCTCCGAGAACGACATCGTCATCGAGAACGGCGAGTTCAAGGTCGCCGGCACCGACAAGTCGCTGGCGCTGCCGATGGTCGCGCTCGCCGCCTACACCGCGCACAACCTGCCTGATGGCATGGAGCCGGGCCTGAAGGAGGGCGCGTTCTACGATCCGACCAACTTCACCTTCCCGGCCGGCGCCTATATCTGCGAAATGGAAGTCGATGCCGGCACCGGCAAGAGCACCTTCGTCAACTTCGTGGCGGCGGATGATTTCGGCCGGCTGATCAACCCGATGATCGTCGAAGGCCAGGTCCATGGCGGCCTCGCCCAGGGCATCGGCCAGGCATTGCTGGAGGGCGTGGTGTACGACGCTTCCGGCCAGCTCGTGACCGCGTCGTTCATGGATTACACCATGCCGCGCGCGGATGACCTGCCGTCCTTCAAGCTGTCGCACACGACGACGCTATGTCCGGGCAATCCGCTCGGCGTCAAGGGCTGCGGCGAGGCGGGCGCGATCGGCGCTTCGGCTGCCGTCATCAACGCGATCACGGATGCGATCGGCAACAACAAACTCGAAATGCCGGCGACGCCCGATCGCGTCTGGCATGCGATCCACGGCAACGCGTAAGAGGGAGCACAGCCATGTACCAGACAACCTATCACCGCCCCTCTTCGGTCGACGAAGCGGCAAGCCTGTTCACCAAGGGTTCGGATGCGAAATATTTGGCGGGCGGCCACACGCTGATTCCGGTGATGAAGCAACGGCTAGCCTCGCCATCCGACGTGATTGATCTCTGCAAGATCAAGGAGCTGGTCGGCATCGAGCCAACCGGGGACGGAATCATGATCAAGGCGGCGACGACCCATTCCGACGTGGCCTCAAGCGAAACCGTGCAAAAGGCGATCCCGGCATTGGCTTACCTCGCCTCGCTGATCGGCGACCCGGCGGTGCGGCATCGCGGCACCATCGGCGGCTCGCTCGCCAACAACGATCCCGCGGCCGACTATCCGGCGGCGGTGCTGGCGTGCGGGGCCACCGTGAAGACCAACAAGCGTTCGATATCGGCGGATGATTTCTTCAAGGGCCTGTTCTCGACGGCGCTGGAAGATGGCGAAATCATCACTGCGGTATCGTTCCCGGTTCAGGACAAAGCGGGCTACGCGAAGTTCAACCATCCGGCGTCGCGCTTCGCGCTGACCGGCGTGTTCGTCGCAAGAACCCCGGCGGGTGACGTCCGCGCCGCAGCCACCGGCGCATCGCAAAACGGCGTGATGCGGGTGCCCGCGATCGAGGCGGCGCTGAAGGCCAACTGGTCCGCCGCCGCGCTCGATAGCATCAACATTTCCGCCGACGGCCTGATGAACGACATCCACGGCACCTCGGACTATCGCGCCAACCTGGTTAAGGTGATGGCGCAGCGCGCGGTGACCGCGGCGGGCTGATCAGCACCTGGACGCGACGTTGATATTGAGCGGCGCGCAGCGATGCGCGCCGCTTTCGTATTTTGGCTCGATTTTCGGCAAAAGAAGCTTGCCAGGGCCTCGCTTCGGCGGGACAATTTAGCTAATCAACTAATTAAGACGTTCCCTTCGACGTTCCTTTGGGAGAGAAAACAACGTGCTCGATCAACCAGCCACCCAATCCGCCACCCGCACCTCCGGCCCGCTCGCAGGCTTCCGCATCGTCGAATTCGCCGGCATCGGCCCGGGCCCGTTCGCCTGCATGATGCTGGCCGACATGGGCGCGGAAGTCGTGACGCTCGACCGCATCGGCGCGAAGAAGAATTTGAAGTCGGTGGCGGGGCGCGGCCGGAAAGTGGTCGAGCTCGACCTCAAGGACAAGGCCACGGTCGCGCAGGTGCTCGATCTGCTTAGCCATGCCGACGCGCTGATCGAAGGCTTTCGCCCCGGCGTGATGGAGCGGCTGGGCCTCGGACCCGATGTGGTGATGGCGCGCAATCCGCGGCTGGTGTTCGGCCGGATGACCGGCTGGGGCCAGGAAGGCCCGCTGGCGCACGCGGCCGGCCACGACATCAACTACATCTCGGTCACCGGCGCGCTTGCGGCGATCGGCACCAAGGAGAAGCCGGTGCCGCCGCTCAATCTGGTCGGCGATTTCGGCGGCGGCGCGCTCTATCTCGTGGTCGGCGTGCTGGCGGCGCTATTGGAAGCGTCGAAGTCCGGCAAGGGCCAGGTGGTGGATGCGGCGATGTGCGACGGCGCGGCGTCGCTGATGTCGATGTTCTTCGACATGACCGCGATCGGCCGCTGGGTGGAAGGGCGCGAGCAGAATTTTCTCGACGGCGGCGCGCATTTCTACGGCATCTATGAATGTTCCTGCGGCAACTTCATTTCGATCGGCTCGATCGAACCGCAGTTCTACGCGCTGCTGCGCCAGCATGCCGGCCTCACCGACGCCGATTTCGACGCCCAGATGGACCGCAAGGTCTGGCCGGCACTGAAGGAAAAGCTGATCAAGGTCTTCAAGAGCAAGACGCGCGAGGACTGGTGCAAGATCATGGAAGGCACCGACATCTGCTTCGCGCCGATCCTGACCATGACGGAAGCGCCGAAGCATCCGCACATGGCGGCGCGTCAGGTGTTCGTCGAGCGTCATGGCGTGACGCAGCCCGCGCCTGCCCCGCGCTTCTCGCGCACGCCGTCGGCGATCAGGGATGCGGAGATGGTGGAGCTGGCGGAATTGGCGAGCGCGTGGAAGGTGGGGAGGTAACTCTCTCGTCGTCCCCGCCTAGTGCGCAATTGCGCACGGGGCGCGGGGACCCATAACCACAGGATTTGATTGTTGGACGAAAGCCGTCGAACGGCGGCTCTCAATACAAGCGACACGGCGTATGGGGCCCGGCTCAAGGCCGGGACGACAACAGCTTACGCCGCATTCCCCACCTTCAACACGCCTCGCCGGATCTGATCCTCCTCGATCGATTCGAACAGCGCCTTGAAATTGCCCTCACCAAAGCCGTCATCGCCCTTGCGCTGGATGAATTCGAAGAAGATCGGCCCGATCGCGTTCGCGGAAAAGATCTGCAAGAGCACCTTGGTGTGGCCACCATCGACCACGCCCTCGCCATCAATGAGAATGCCGTCGCGTTGCAGGCGGGCGACATCCTCACCG
The DNA here is from genome assembly GCF_036924575.1 of Bradyrhizobium sp. AZCC 1577. Lineage (NCBI taxonomy): Bacteria > Pseudomonadati > Pseudomonadota > Alphaproteobacteria > Hyphomicrobiales > Nitrobacteraceae > Bradyrhizobium > Bradyrhizobium sp. AZCC 1577. The sequence continues at coordinate 1,001,518 of NZ_JAZHRQ010000001.1, read as the reverse complement.
TGCTGCGGCAGGCGCGCGTCGATCTTCTCGAAATAGGTGTCCGGCGGCGACGGCATGAACGGTAATCCGGCTTCGCGCAGCGTCTCGACGGTGCGGTAGATGTCCCGCGCGCCGCAGGCGATGTGCTGGATGCCCTCGCCGCGATAGATGTTGAGATATTCCTCGATCTGTCCGGAGTCACCGGCATCCTCGTTGATCGGGATCCGGATCTTGCCGTCCGGGCTGGTCAGCGCACGCGAGAACAGGCCGGACGCGCGGCCCTCGATGTCGAAGAAGCGAATCTGGCGGAAGTTGAACAGCTTTTCGTAGAAGCCGGTCCAGACGTCCATGCGGCCGCGATGGACGTTGTGGGTGAGGTGATCGATGTAATAGAGCCCGGCGCCGGCGGGCCGAGGATCGCGGGTATCAAGCCATTCGAACTCGAGATCATAGGCCGATCCCTTGGCGCCGTAACGGTCGGTGAAATAGAGCAGGCTGCCGCCGATGCCCTTGATGGCGGGAACGTCGAGCGTCTTTTGAGCGGACGAAACATCAGCCGGTTCCGCGCCGAGCGAGAGCGCGCGCTCGTAGGCTTGCTTGGCGTCGACCACGCGGAACGCCATCGACGGCGCGCAAGGCCCATGCGCGGCAACGAAGCCATGGCCATGGGTGCCCGGCTCCTCGTTGACGAGATAATTGATGTCGCCCTGACGATAGACCGTGATCCTCTTGGTCTTGTGGCGGGCGACAGGCGCATAGCCCATCAGCTTGAACAGCGCGTGCAGCTCTTCCGGGTTCGGATGCGCATACTCGACGAACTCGAAGCCGTCAGTGCCCATCGGATTGTCAGCGCTGATGGTGGCGGCCGGCGCATCGTGCGGAAACGGACCCATGGCTAAACTCCCGTAAAATTGATCCGGATCAGTATCGGGCGAAGCGGGCGCAAAGTGCATGCAAACCGAGGAGCGTTTGGCTATCATCTCGCACAATTCGTGCACGAAACCGGCAATTGACGCATGATCCCCGTGGACGCCTTCGACCTCAAAATGCTGGCCGCGCTGCAGGATGACGGCCGGCTGACCAACCAGCAACTGGCCGACCTCGTCGGCCTGTCCGCCTCGCAATGCTCGCGGCGGCGGATGCGGCTCGAGGAGGAAAAGGTCATCGCCGGCTACCACGCCGACCTCGCCGGCGAGGCGCTCGGCTTCAACCTCATCGCCTTCATTCACATTACGCTGGCGACGCATTCGCCCGACAATGCCAAGAAGTTCCGCGCACTGGTCAACCGCGTCGACGACATCCAGGAGGCCTATTCGCTCACGGGCGACGCCGATTACGTGCTGAAAGTGGTGCTGCGCAACCTCAAGGACCTCTCGGATCTCGTCAACAACGTGCTGATGCCGCACCAGAGTGTCGCGCATGTCCGCTCGTCGGTCGTGCTGGACCGTCTGAAGGAGAGCGTACGGCTGCCGTTGAAGTGAAGCGGTTCGATGAGGCACTGGGGCCGCATGGCCCAAATCGAGGGAAATTCGTCATTCGCGTTCCCGATCCCATTTGCGATGATCTGCAGGAATCACCCCACGAGACCACGCATGGCGCTGCAACTCCGACCGAACTGTGAATATTGCGACAAGGACCTGCCGCCGAATGCGATGGACGCGCGCATCTGCTCGTATGAATGCACGTTCTGCGCGGATTGCGTCGAGACCAAGCTGCATAATGTCTGCCCGAACTGCGGCGGTGGTTTTGAGCGGCGGCCGATCCGGCCCGCGACCGAGCGACGGCCAGGCGTGTGCGTCGTCAAGCACCCGCCGTCGGACAAGCGGGTGCATTTGAAGTACAGCCTTGAGGATATTGCCGCGCACTGTGCGCGGCTGCGGGATATACCGCCGCAGGAGCGCTGAAGTCTCCACGTCATCGCGAGCGGAGCGAAGCAATCCATCCCACCGCGCGTGAGGAGAGATGGATTGCTCCGTCGGGCCTGTCATTTTTTTGGTGAAGTCGTGCGATTCATTGCCTGCGTGGATTCGGAGCGCATGATGGACATTCGTATTCGGCAAGCGGAGCGGAGGCAGACCGGTTTTGAACTGGTCGACCTTGAGAGCCTGGTGGTCGAGGATCATCCAGTGCGTGCGGTGTGGTCGTTCGTTGAAGGCTTGGACCTGCAGGTGTTTTACGACCGCATCAGGGCGCGCGGCGAGACGCCGGGTCGACCGGCGACCGACCCGCGCATTCTGCTTGCGCTTTGGCTGTACGCGACGGCCGATGGGATTGGATCGGCTCGCGCGCTGGCGCGGCTGTGCGAGCATCATACGATCTATCGCTGGATTTGCGGTGGGGTCGGGGTGAATCACACGATGCTGTCGGAGTTCCGTCTGGACAGCGGCGAGTTTCTCGATCGTCTTCTGACAGGCAGTCTGGCGGTTTTGATGAAGGAAGGCCTGATCACGCTGGACGAGGTCATCACCGACGGCACCAAGGTCAGGGCCGCCGCGAGCCGTTCGTCGATGCGCCGCAGGCAAACCCTCGGCGAACTGGAAGAGAAAGCCCGCGCCCGGGTTGCCGAACTGAAGCAGGAATTGGAGACCGATTCTGCCGCGGGTGAACGGCGGCTTTCGAAGCGTCGCCTCTCTGCGGCCGAAGACCGCGCCCGTCGTGTCGCAGCAGCACTGGCCAAATCTCCTGCCGCAACGCCGGAAGGCAAGGAGAAGGACCGGGATGGGGATGACGAGCCCCCGCCTGCGAGCGGCAAAGGCAGCAAGAAGCCCAAGCAAGAACGGGTCTCGACCACCGATCCGGATGCACCGCTGATGAAGATGGCGGACGGCGCGGTACGGCCTGCCTATAACGTGCAAGTGGCGAGCGCTTGTGGCTTCGTGGTCGCGATCGAGCCGATGCCGCGGCGCAATGACCGTGGTCTGGCACCGGCGATGGTGGCGCAGGTCGAACAGCGTTGCGGCAAGGTGCCGGATCGACTGCTGGCCGATATCGGCGCGATGACCGCGGCCGATATCGTCACGATTGCGCAAACTCACCCCTCCGTGCAGGTGTTCAGCCCGCCTCCGGCCCGCAAGGAGGCCTCCAAACCGGCGAGCAAGGCGCGATATGAGCGCAACCGCGCCGCCGAACCGCAATGCTTGAAGGAGTGGCGCGCCCGCATGGACAGCGAAGAAGGCCAAGCCGTCTACAAACGGCGCAGCAATACCGAACATGTCCATGCCCGCATGAAGAACCGCGGCTTTGGCCGGATGGTCCTTCGCGGCATCGCCAAAGTGCGCATCGCCTGTTTACTTCACGCCGTGGCTCACAACATGATGTGGGCGCTCAGCCGCCGCGCCCTGAAGGCCGCCTGATGCCAACCATCACACCACCCAGCTCCAATACAATCCCGTGCTGTCCGGCGCGAGCGGACGAAAAACTTACACGCCCGTCGCTTCGCTCCTCGCAATGACGGGGAGAGAGTTACCCCACCGCCAAAATCGTCCCTTCGACCTCGCCAAATCCGACGCGATAGCCGTTGCCCTGGCACCAGCCGCGCAGCACGAGCGAGTCGCCGTCCTCCAGGAACGAGCGCTTCACGTCCTCGGCCAGCTCGACCGGCTCGGTGCCGTTCCAGCTTATCTCCAACAGGCTGCCGCGCTGGTCCTTCTCCGGACCGGAGATGGTGCCGGACCCCAAGAGATCTCCGACGTTCATGGCGCAGCCGCACGCAGCATGGTGCACGAGTTGCTGCACCGACGACCAGTACATGTATTTGAAATTGGTGCGGCTGACATTTTTCGGCGCATTCATCGGCGCCGCGCGCAAGTCCACCTCTAGCGCCATGTCGTAATTGTTCGGTTGCGTCTGCTGCAAGTACGGCAGTGGCTTCGGATCCTGCACAGGGCCGTTGAGGCGGAACGGCTCCAGCGCCTCGCGCGTCACCACCCACGGGCTGATCGAGGTCGCGAACACCTTGGCCTGGAACGGTCCGAGCGGCACGTATTCCCACTGCTGGATATCGCGCGCGCTCCAGTCGTTCAGGATGACGAAGCCGAAGATCATCTCTTCGGCCTGCTTCTCGGTGAGCATTTCGCCCATCACCGATGGCTGGCCGATCACCACGCCCATTTCCAACTCGAAATCGAGCCGCTTGCAGGGGCCGAAACTCGGCATGTCGGCCGTCGGCGGCTTCAATTGGCCGCGCGGCCGGCGCACCGGCGTGCCGCTGACGACAACCGTCGATGCGCGGCCGTTATAGCCGATCGGCATGTGCAGCCAGTTCGGCTGCAGCGCATTGTCCTTGCCGCGGAACATCACGCCGACATTGGTGGCGTGCTCCTTGGACGAATAGAAATCGGTGTAGCCGGAGACCGCGAACGGCAGGTGCAGCTTCACGTCCGCCATCGGCACCAGCGCGCGCTTGCGGAGTTTCTCATTGTCACGAAGTTCGGGATGATCATCCCGCAGAAGCTCGCTGATCCGCGCCCGCGCGCTCGACCAGACCTTTGGCCCCATCGCCATGAACGCATTGAGCTGCGGCGCGGCGAATACCGCCGGCTCAACGAGATCGAAGCGGCAGTCCTGCGCGAGCTGCCAGAGGTCGAGCACGTAATCGCCGATCGCTACACCGATGCGTGGGGCAAGCCCGTCCTTGGCGGAGAACACGCCGTAGGGGAGATTCTGGATCGGGAAATGGGAATCGGGCGCGACGTCGATGAAGGAGCGGAGTTTGGGATCGTTGGGGTGGGGCATGGGCTTTCCCGAATATCGCTAAGGCTGGTTCTTTCACCCTCCCCTGGAGGGGTCCGAGACGAGCGAAGCTCGCTCGTGGGTCGACGCTCATGAAATGAGCGGCGGGGTGGGGTGACGGTCTCTCCTCTCGAACAGTGCCCGAGTGGAGAGATCACCCCACCCCGTCTCGCATTTCGCTGCGCTCATGCGAGCCGACCCTCCCCCTCCAGGGGAGGAGATCACGGCTTGTTCGGATCGAACCGTTTCTCGAGGCCTTTCCAGCAATCGGCGTAGTCGTTCTGCAGCGTCGCCGACGTCGCCGCGTGCTGGGTCACGCGCTGCGGAAAGCGCGTCTCGAACATGAAGGCCATGGTGCCGGTCAGCTTCACCGGCTTCAGCTCGCCATTGCTGGCATGATCGAAGGCCTCGCGGTCGGGGCCGTGCGGCAGCATGCAGTTGTGCAAGCTGATGCCGCCCGGAACAAAACCCTGCGGCTTGGCGTCGTAGACGCCGTAGATCAGCCCCATAAACTCACTCATGATGTTCATGTGATACCAAGGCGGGCGGAAGGTGTTTTCGGCGACCGCCCAACGCTCCGGGAAGATGACGAAATCGATGTTCGCGGTACCCGCCGTTTCCGACGGCGAGGTCAGCACCGTGAAGATCGAGGGGTCGGGATGGTCGAAGCTGATGGCGCCGACCGGCGAGAAGGTGCGCAGATCGTATTTGTAGGGCGCGTAATTGCCGTGCCACGCCACCACGTCGATCGGCGAATGCGGCAGCGTCGTCTTGAACAGCGAGCCGCCCCATTTCACGTACAGTTCCGTCGGCGTGTCCTTGTCCTCATAGAAGGCGACCGGCGTCAGGAAGTCGCGCGAGTTGGCGAGGCAGTTGGCGCCGATCGGCCCGCGCTCCGGCAGCGTGAACGCGCCGCCGTAATTCTCGCAGAGATAGCCGCGCGCGGGTCCATTCGGAATCTCCACCCGGAATTTCACGCCGCGCGGAATTACCGCGATTTCGCCTGGCTCGATGTCGATGCGGCCAAATTCGGTGACGAGACGCAGGTTGCCCTGCTGGGCCACGAACATCATCTCGCCGTCGGCATTGTAGAAATGCTGATCGACCATTGACTTGGTGATGAGATAGACGTGCGCGGCCATGCCTCCTTGCGTATTGGCGTCGCCCGCCGTCGTCATGGTCTGCACGCCCTGCAGGAAAGTCTTGTCTTCCTTCGGGATCGGCGCCGGATCCCAGCGCAGTTGCGCAATCGGCAAATCATATTCGTGGCACGGCGCGGTGCGCCACAGTCCGGCATCGACCTTTTCAAAGCGGCCCGAATGCTTCACCGATGGGCGGATGCGATAGAGCCAGGAGCGCTCATTGCTGCCACGCGGTGCGGTGAAGGGCGAACCGGAGAGCTGTTCGGCGTAGAGCCCGTAGGCGCAGCGCTGCGGCGAATTGCGGCCCATTGGCAGCGCGCCGGGCAAGGCCTCGGTTTCAAAACTGTTGCCGAAACCGGACATATAGCCCGGCGTCAGTTGTGCGGTGCTGCGAACGATCTGATCAGGCGAGGTGTTGATATTCATGGTCTATCCTCCTCCTTGCAGGGCGGCCCACATTTCCTGGTCGCGCTTGTCGGTCCAGATCACGGGATCGTCTATTCCCGAAGCCTCGTCGAACGCGCGCGAGACGTTGAACGGCAGGCAGTGCTCGTAAATGGCGAAGCTGGAAAATTTTGGATCCATCACCTCGCGCGTCGCGGCAAAGGTCTCTTTCAGCGTGCGGCCCTTGGCAACCGAGCTTTCCGCGGCGCCATAGAGCGTCGTGACGAAGTCGCGCGTCATCGCGATCGCGTCGCGCCCGGTCGAAAGTCCCTTCAGCGCGTCGCCGCGGCCCGGCGCGATCGCCTTCGGATTGAAGGCGCGGATTTCGTTCAGCGTCATCGGCCATTCGCGCAAATGCGCATCGCCGCAATAGCAGGCCGAGTGATATTCGATGAGGTCGCCGGAAAACATCACTTCGGCATCCGGCACCCAGGCCACGATGTCGCCCGACGTGTGCCCGGCGCCGAGTTGCATCAGCCGCACCTCTCGTTTTCCTAAGTAAATCGACATCTCGCCTTCAAAGGTCAGCGTCGGCCAAGTCAGCCCGGGAATGCTTTGCGCATCCTGGAACAGGCGGGGAAAGCGGCCGTATTCGGAATCCCAATCCTGCTGGCCGCGCTCCTCGATCAGCCGATAGGTTTCGGCCGACGCCACGATGCCCTGTGCCTTGTAGGCGGAAGCGCCGAGCACGCGCACGGCGTGATAATGCGACAGCACGACATATTTGATCGGCTTGTCGGTGACGGTCCGAACCCGCTCGATCACCTTGTTGGCCATCGCCGGCGTCGCCTGCGCGTCGAACACAAGGCAGCCATCGTCGCCAACGATGATCGCGGAGTTCGGATCGCCCTCGGCGGTGAACGCGTAGAGATCAGTGCCGATTTCGGAGAAGGTGATTTTCTTCTCCGCGAGATCGGTGGTGGACGCGAAACCTTTAGCCATCAATTCGATTCCTGACTTCGTTCGAGACGTGAATTATTGTTGCTGCTGTTGCTGTGGCTGGTGGCTCGCATCGAGCATCCGCCGAGCGGCGAGCGCAATCGCCTCCTTCAGCACATCGAGATCGCCGATGTGATTGGCGAGGATGAGAACCAGTGCCGCATCGAGATCGGCGCTTTGCTCGTCGTTCAGTCCACGATGCGCCTCGACGATGGCGCGGAACGCGTCATCAGGCTTGGCAAAGTTCGAACTGGTCGATAGCGCCATGACGAAACCTCAGTTGTGGCCGGCGGCACGCGCGAGCGCGGCGTCGAATGCTGCCCGGGTCGGATGCCGAAAGCGCGCCGCGACGTAGCCATCGGGACGCAGCAGATAGGCCGTTCCGGGCTCGGCGTCGTAACGCGTAGCAGCAAGACCTGCAGAATCGGCCAGACCGCCTTTGCCGCCAATCCGGATTGTGGCTATTTCCTCAGGCAGCTCCGGCATAGCTCCATTGCTAAACTCCAGCAGCGTGAACCCCGTTCCCGCCCCGATGAAAGCATCGGTGAGATACATCGGTTCGCCGCTCTGGCCTGCAACCGGCGCGTCCGGCATCGAGGCGCCGGGACGCGGGCCGCCGCGCCATGAATCGCCATCGGCGGTCGAAAGCGGCGTTTCGTAGATCGAGGGCGTCGAGAGACGGCCGGCATTCACCATCCGCTTACCGAACTCGGTTTCCCGGGCGAGCGATAGCACCGCCTTGCGCAACCGCGCCTCCTGGTGGGAGTTGGGCGCCATGAAATCGGTCGAGCGGGTGGATTCGCGGATGTTCTCGTCGGCCGCGGCGCTGCGCTCGATATGATAACTCTCAAGCAGCGCCTCGGGCGAGATACCCCGCAGCACGCGATCGAGTTTCCATGCCAGATTCTCGGCGTCCTCGAGCCCGGAATTGGCGCCACGCGCGCCGAACGGTGAGACCTGATGCGCAGCATCGCCGGCAAAGATCACGCGGCCATGGATGAACTTGTTCATGCGCCGGCACTGGAATTTGTACAGCGAGATCCATTCGAAATCGAACTCGTCATGACCGAGCATGCGGGCGACGCGCGGCCGCACGTTTTCCGGCAGCTTTTCAACCGCCGGATCGGCATCCCGGCTGAGCTGCAGGTCGATCCGCCAGATATCATCGGGCTGCTTGTGCAGAAGTGCGGAGCGTCCAGCATGGAACGGCGGATCGAACCAGAACCAGCGTTCGGTTGGAAACGCCGCGGTCATCTTGACGTCGGCGATCAGGAACTGGTCTTCGAACACCTGGCCCGCAAACTCCGCTCCCACCATTTGCCGCAGCGAGGATCGGGCGCCATCGCAGGCGATCACGTATTGCGCCGCCAACCGATAGGGGCCGTCGGGCGTCTGGATCGACAGCACCACATGGTCGTTGTGCGGCTCGAGCCCGGTCACCTTGTTGCGCCAGCGCAGGTCGACCTCGGGGAGTTCCTCGACACGATCGACCAGATAGGCCTCAGCGTAGAATTGCTGCAGGTTGATGAAGGCCGGCCGCTTGTGGCCCTCCTCGGGCAGCAGGTTGAACTGATAGAGCTGGGAATCGCCGTGAAAGATCTTGCCGACGCTCCATACCACGCCCTTGTCGACCATGCGCTGGCCGATGCCGAGCCGGTCCCAGAATTCGAGCGAGCGTTTCGAGAAGCAGATCGCCCGCGAGCCCTCGCCGATCCGGTCAGCGTCGTCGAGCAGCACGACCGCTTGCCCGCGCTGCGCCAGACCGATCGCAAGCGACAGCCCCACTGGACCAGCGCCCACAACGACGATCGGGTGCTCGGCCACGTTCGCACCCGCCCGATCCTGGTCGGAGTGGCGACGATAGCCGAATTGGGTCTTAGTCAGCGCCATGCGGGTCAACCCGTGACTAGAGATCTTGTTTTGACGCGTTTTCTTGACGCGAACCGGTATCCACTTCGCTCGAAAACGCTGGCTAGCGGCCTGCAACCCTGCTAATTAGTCTCACATGCAACTATCTTAAACCTCCGGCCGGGTCCGGCGTCAACTCAAATCGAGGCGATTCTTGCCAAAAGCGATGTCAGGCGAAATGGCGGCTGGTCCGCGGGAAGAGAGCGCGCAGAAAAGGGCCGCACGACTGGACCTCTTCAAGTTCGTGCCGTTCCGGCTTAACCGACTGGCGGCCGAAGTCAGCTCCGCACTCTCGGCCGAGTATGCGGCGCGCTATGGGCTCGATATTCCGGAATGGCGCGTGCTGGCGACGCTCGGCTTCCGCCACGATGCCTGCAGCGCGCAATACATCGCCCACTGCACCCGCACCCACAAATCCACCATCAGCCGCGCAGTCACGTCGCTGATGAAGCGAGAGATGATCGAGCGCGTCGAGAACGAGGACGACCGCCGCGAATTCCGCCTGCGTCTGACGCACAAGGGCGAAGCGCTCTATGAGGAGTTGATCCCACGGCTGCTGCGCAGGGAACAGGAGATTCTCTCCTGCCTGTCCACGCAGGAGCGCAAGGATTTCGCAAGGCTGCTCGGAAAGGTCGAGGCGAGCCTCGACCTGGTGCAGACCAGCGAAGAGGCGGACGCGAAAGAGGCTTACTGACCCGCTTGAGCGCTGTGCCGAGGCTCACTTCACGGCCGTCACCACGATCTCCACGATATGCGGCGGCTCGAGATCGACGCCGATGCAGGCGCGCATTGGCGGATTCTTGGTATCGACCCATTCATCCCAGGCACGGTTCATCTCGCCTTTGCGTTTGATGTCGGTGATGTAGACGATAGCCGAGAGAATCTTGCTCTTGTCCGTGCCGCACAGCGCGAGGCTTTCGTCGATCCGGGCGAGCGCCTTTACGCTCTGCTCGTACATCGACGGGGTGACCGGGTCGGGCGCGACAGCCACCGTGAATACCAGATCGTCGTGAGCGACGGCACGGCTACGGGTTGGCGTAAGCCCGGGAAAACGTTGAATCATGATTGTCTCCGCTTAGCGGCCGCCAATATGTTTCGCGATGACAGGAAAATAATTGTCGCCCGAGCCGGTGTCGATCGCTTCCTGCAACACCGTACCGACCAACTCCGCACCACGGATTTTCAATCCCGCATCGGCCGCGAGCTCCAGCGCATAGGAAAGATCCTTCAGCGCATATTCGGTCGAGAACGCGCGCTCCGGAAAATTGCCCGGCACGATCGCCTTCATGCCGTGATTGCGCAGCGCAAAACTGTCGGCCGAGCCCTTGGAAAGCGTATCGAGCAGCAGCTTTGGGTCGACACCATTATGCTTCGCGACAGCGACCGCTTCGGCCAGCGCGTTCACCGTCTCGAACAGCACCATGTTGTTGAGGATCTTCGTCACCTGCCCCGCGCCAATGTCGCCGCAATGGGTGACATCAGTGGCAAAGCAGCGGATCAAGGGCTCGATCTCGGCATAAAGCGCGGGCGCCGCGCCAACCATCACGCTCAGCGTGCCGTCCTGCGCCGCCTGGCGCGTGCGCGCGATCGGCGCGTCGGCCCAGGATGCACCCTTGGCCTGCAGCAGCTTGGCAAACTCACGGGTTTGGCCGACTGACGACGTACCGAGATCGACGACGACCTTGCCGCTGCGGATGTTCGCCAGGATGCCGTCGCCCTCGAACACCACGCGCACATGCTTGGCGCTGGGCAGGCAGAGGAACAGCAAGTCGCTTTGCCGGACGATGTCGGCGACGGAGCCTGCGGCCTCCGCGCCCTCGGCCTGCAGCCGCGCCAGCGGCTCGGCCGCAAGATCGAACGCGATCACGCGCTTGCCGCTCTTCTTCACCAGATTGCGGCAGATCGGCTCGCCCATCACGCCGAGGCCGATGAAGCCGATCGTGTTGTACGCTGGCATCATGACCGCCCGCTATTTCGCGAAAGAACGCGACGGCGCCAGGTGCAGCGCGAATGCATCGACCTTGTCGCTGGCGCGCGGGTAGATCTCGCTCACGATCGGATCGTGGCCGGGAATGAAACGGTCGGGATGGCCGGCCAGGCGCTCGACGATTTCCCAGCCCTGCGCCATGTCGCCGACATTGTAGACGATCGGAAACGGGCTGCGCTTGTGCAAATTGGCGTAGTAGTGCGAAGCGTCCGACGCCAGCACCACCGGCCCCCGCGCAGTTTCGACGCGCACGACCTGCAGGCCATCGGAATGGCCGCCGACGCGATGCACCGTCACGCCGGGGACGATCTCGCCGTCGCCGGAATGGAAGGTGACGCGCTCGCCATAGACGTGGCGCACCATCGTGGTGACGTGCTCGACCGAAAACGGATGCCGCAACATGCCGTTGCACATGCAGCGCCCGGTCGCGTAGCTCATCTCGCGGTCCTGCAGATGAAACCGCGCGTTCGGGAAGCGATCGAGATTGCCGGCGTGATCGTAATGCAGATGGGTAACGATCACGTCGCGAATCGTATCGGCGGCAACGCCGAAATCCGCCAGTGCGTCGACCGGATTGAGCGTGAGTTTGCGCGAACGCGCCTTCGCCTCCTCGGCGTTGAAGCCGGTGTCGACCAGGATGTCGCGGCCGCCCCCTCGGATCAGCCAGACGAAGTAATCCAGATCCTGCGCCGTGGTTTCGTGCGGATCGGGGATCAGAAAATTCAAATGAGGAGTGCGGGGCGACATCGTCGCATAGCGCAGGGCGTAGATCTCGTAGGCGTTTCCCATCGGTGTCGCTTTTCTTTTGTGCTGAACTTTTCTTTGCTGAACTTGGCCGGTCCCGGCAGCAAGCCATTGTCATCTGCGAAGGTCAAACGCCGTGCGCGAATGACGACCGCGCGGCATTGCAGAGCATTATGTGAGAGGAGTCACATTTCCATGGTGGCCGTCAACGGCGGGTGACCCGGGTATGACCGGCATATTCGGACGCAGCCAGGCATCACGAAAGGATGGTCGAGCAGATCGGGAACCGATCGCGCGGACCAAGTCCGCGCGCCGAGGTGTTGCCGCCCGTCAACATTGTTTATTCCCCTTCATCCATGCGGTGCGGTCGCGGTTAATTGCCGCAATTAGTGCCGAGATCGCAAGCGGTTGACGAGCTGTGCGCGCGGTTTGATAATGCAGAGTGCGTAGAGTAAGGTCGCCGCGGCGCAAGCTGGTATCGGCGCCATTTTGGCTGGATTGCCGTCAATATGAAAACCCGCCTTGTATTGCTCCTTTCCCTGATTTTTGCGGTCGCGTCGGTAGCCCCGTCGCTCGCAGCCGGCGAACGTTATGCGCTGGTGATCGGCAACGCGAAATATCCGGACGCCGAGGCGCCCCTGAAGGAACCGATCAATGATGCGCGCGACATCGCCGAAGAGCTCAAGCGCGACGGCTTCAATGTCGATATCGGCGAGAACCTGACCGGCGAGCAGATGCGCCGCGCTTTCGAGCGGCTCTACGGCAAAATCAAGCCCGGCTCGGTCGCGCTGATCTTCTTTTCGGGCTTTGGCGTGCAGTCGAGCCGCCAGAGCTACATGATCCCCGTCGATGCGCAGATCTGGACCGAGGCCGACGTTCGCCGCGACGGTTTCAGCCTCGAAACCGTGCTGGGGGAGATCAACAGTCGCGGCGCGGGCGTCAAGATCGCGCTGATCGACGCCAGCAGGCGCAATCCGTTCGAGCGCCGGTTCCGCAGCTTTTCCGCTGGCCTTGCGCCGGTTATCGCCCCGAACGGCACGCTGGTGATGTATTCGGCCGCGCTCTCGTCCGTCGTTTCCGACAATGGCAGCGACCGCAGCCTGTTTGTGAAAGAGCTGCTGAAGGAAATCCGCACCCCCGATTTGATGGCGGAGGAAACGCTGAACCGCACCCGCGTCGGTGTCACCCGCGCCTCGCGCCAGGAGCAGGTGCCGTGGATCTCGTCGTCGCTTGCCGAGGATTTCTCCTTTATTCCCAGCGGCGGCCCGCGGCCGGCGAGCCCGCCGCCAGCTCCGGTGGCCGCAGCGCCAACCACTCCCGCGCCTGCTCCCGCTCCTTCCCCTGCTCCCGCTCCCGCACCTGCCGCGCCCCAGGTGGCCGCGCCTGCTCCGCCACCGCCTCCTCCGGCGCCGCCGAAGCCGGCTGAAGCCGCGATTCCTCCGCCTCCGCCGCCCGCCAAGCCAACCGAGAGCCCCAGCCCGACGGCGGTTGCGCTGGCCGACGACCCGACCATCAAGAACCTGACCACCAGGCTCAACGACAATCCGGACGATGCCGCCGCGCTGTACCGGCGCGGACAGGTCTATGCGAGCAAGGGCGCCTACGAGCTCGCCATCAAGGACTTCAACAATTCGCTGCGGCTGAATCCGAAGGATGTGGAAGCTTACAACAACCGCTGCTGGGCCCGCACGGTGATCGGGGACCTGCAGGCGGCACTGAAGGATTGCAACGAGGCGTTGCGGCTGCGGCCGAATTTCGTCGACGCGCTCGACAGCCGCGGCCTCGTTAACCTGAAAAGCGGCCAGAACAAGAATGCAATTGCTGATTTCGACGCCGCCCTCAGGATCAACCCGAGATTGACGTCGTCGCTGTACGGCCGCGGTCTTGCCAAGAAGCGCAACGGCTCGATTTCGGAAGGCGATCTCGATATTAACAATGCGAAGGCGATGGACCCCAATATCGTCAAGGAATTCGCCGATTACGGGGTGCAGTGACGATTTTTAGGTATGAAGGCTGGCGGCGCCTCGAACCCTGCGGCGGGCGCCCAGACTAAAGTAAAGCAGCCGGCCGCAAACCAAGGTGCGGCAGCTCATTTGGATGACCTTAGAACCGCGTGCCCGCAGGAGGGGACTGGCAATGGCAAATTTCTCAGCAACGAAGATCCTTACAGCAATCGTCTCGGTTGCGGCGCTGGGCGCCGCAATCGACTTAAGTGCGGGAACTGCCCTCGCGCAGGAGAGGAACGTCACCGAAGATCAGATCGTCCGCGCGCTGGCGCCGGAGAAGAAGCCGCTCACCCGCGGCCTTTCGGTCGGCCCGCACCAAACCGTCGATCCGACCGCGGCCGCTACCGAAACCAAATTCGTCCAGAAGATCCGTGGCCGCTCCACGCGGTCGCTCTCGACCGCCGAGCGCGAGGAAATCGCCACCATCGTCAAGGACAAGCCGAAGATCGATCTGGAGATCAATTTCGACTACAACTCGGCCGACATCAGCGCGAAGTCGCTGCCGTCGGTTCAGGCGCTCGGCCGCGCGCTCACCAACAATGATCTGAGGGGCTCGACCTTCGTGGTCGCGGGCCACACCGACGCGGCCGGCGGCGAAGCCTACAACCAGGATTTGTCCGAGCGCCGCGCCGACGCGATCAAGCGCTATCTCGTCGACAAATACGGCATCAACGGCACCGATCTCGTCACCGTCGGATACGGCAAGAGCAAGCTCAAGGACCCGAGCCAGCCGATGGCGGAAGTGAACCGCCGCGTTCAGGTCGTCAACATGGAAAACAAGGCCACGGCGTCGAACGCATCCAAGTAAGGGCGTGGCGCCGAGCATTGGTTTCCGGCTACAATAACGTCCCGCAGCACCCGTGCGGGACGTATTCGTTTTGGGCGAGATCGCAGGCCTTCGGCCAGCCAATGCGCCTTGTTTGATTTGACTTCCAGTCTGGATTGATCCGGCGATGAAATTCTCCGAATACTTCAAACCCGCGCTCGGGGTGGCCTTCGTTGCCGTTGTGGCCGTCGGCTATTACTGGTTCGAGCACCGTCCGCGCGCGGAAGAAAAGGAAACGCCGGGCCAGGCGTTGGTGATCGTGACCAAATCCACCAATGCCTGTTTCTCCGACATGGTGCGCGTCACCGGCTTTATCGTGCCGCGGCGCGAGGCCCAGATCGGCGTCGATCAGGAGGGCTCGAGGGTCACTGATCTGTTCATCAAGGAAGGCGATACGGTTACCGAAAATCAGGAGATGGCGCGCCTCACCCCGCCGCCGCAACAGCCGGGAGCCCCGGGAGGCCGGTCTGGACCGATATCTCTTCGCGCGCCGGCTGCCGGTCTCGTTACCGAAGTCAGGACTGCGGTCGGCGCGCCGGCTTCGCCGCAGGCCGGCCCGATGTTCCGTGTCTCCGTGAACAATGAAATCGAGCTCGAAGCCGAAGTGCCGAGCGTTCATCTGCTCAAGCTCAATCCGGGTGCGACGGTACGCATCAGCCGTGACGATGCGCCCGATGTCGTCGGCAAGGTCCGGCAGATCTCGCCGCAGATCGACCGCACCACCCAACTCGGCAAGGTCCGGATTTCGCTGAACAACAATCCCTCGCTCAAGGTCGGCATGTTTGCCCGCGCCAATATCGATGCCAAGCGCTCCTGCGGCGTAGCTGTCCCGCGCACCGCCATCGACCGCCTGACCCTGCAGGTCGTGAAGGGCAACACCATCGAGACGCGAAAGGTGCGGGTCGGCCTGACCTCCGAAACCTCAACTGAAATTCTTGAAGGCCTCGACGTCGGCGAAACCGTCGTGGCCGATGCTGGCACCTCGCTGCATGACGGCGACCAGGTCAAGACCATGTTCGCCGATGAACTCGAGCGCACGCGGGCACGCTAATGGCTTTGAACATCTCGGCTTGGTCGATCCGGAACCCGCTTCCTTCGATCGTCTTTTCAATCATTCTCCTGGTCTTGGGCTGGGTCAGCTTCACCAAGCTCGCGGTGACGCGGCTGCCGAGCGCCGACATCCCCGTGATCTCGGTCGCTGTCGCGCAATTCGGCGCTGCTCCCGCCGAACTGGAAGCGCAGGTCACCAAGACCATCGAGGACGGCGTATCCGGCGTCGAAGGCGTTCGGCACATTTCGTCCTCAATCACCGACGGCCTGTCGGTGACGACGATCCAGTTCGCGCTCGAGACCAACACCGATCGCGCGCTCAACGACGTCAAGGATGCCGTCACCCGTGTACGCGCCAACCTGCCGCAGAACGTCAACGAGCCGCTGATCCAGCGCGTCGACGTGATCGGCCTGCCGATCGTCACCTATGCCGCGATATCGCCGGGCAAGACGCCGGAGCAGCTTTCCTATTTCGTCGACGACGTCGTCAAGCGCGCGCTGCAGGGCGTCCGCGGCGTTGCGCAGGTCGAGCGCATCGGCGGTGTCGAGCGCGAAATTCTCGTTTCGCTCGATCCCGACCGGCTGCAGGCGGCGGGGCTCACCGCCGTCAATGTCAGCCAGATCCTTCGCGGCACCAATGTGGACCTCGCCGGCGGCCGCGCCGAAATCGGCAAGAACGACCAGGCGATCCGCACGCTGGCCGGCGCCAAGACGCTGAACGATCTCGCCGGCACGATGATCCCGCTGTTCGGCGGCGGCGAAGTCCGGCTCGACGACCTCGGCACCGTCACCGACACCATTGCCGATCGCCGGACCTTTGCCCGCTTCAACGGCGAACCGGTGGTGGCGCTCGGCATCAAGCGCTCCAAGGGCGCCAGCGACGTAGTGGTGGCGGAGGCCGTGCAGAAGCGCATCGATGCGCTGAAGGTCGCCTATCCCGACGTCGACCTGAAACTGATCGACACCTCGGTCAACTTCACCAAGGGCAATTACGATGCGGCGATCTCGACCTTGTTCGAGGGCGCGATCCTCGCGGTGATCGTCGTGCTGCTGTTCCTGCGCGATATCAGAGCCACCATCATCGCCGCGATCTCGCTGCCGCTGTCGATCTTCCCAGCGTTCTGGGCGATGGACCTGCTCGGCTTCTCGCTGAACCTCGTCTCCTTCCTCGCCATTACGCTGTCGACGGGCATTCTGGTCGACGACGCTATCGTCGAAATCGAGAACATCGTGCGCCACATGCGCATGGGCAAGTCGCCCTATCGCGCGGCGCTCGAGGCTGCCGACGAAATCGGTCTCGCGGTGATCGCGATTTCGCTGACGATTATTGCGATCTTTGCTCCCGCCAGCTTCATGTCCGGTATCGCCGGACAGTTCTTCAAGCAGTTCGGCATCACCGTGTCGGTGCAGGTGTTCTTCTCGCTGCTCGCCGCGCGCTTCGTCACGCCGGTGCTCGCGGCCTACTTCCTCAAGGATCACCCGCATGAGGACCCGCCGCCTGGGCGCATCCTGCAGACCTACTCCAAACTCGTGACCTGGTCGGTGAAGCACTACTTCATCACGGTGTTGATCGGCTTCGGCGTCTTCGCCGCTTCGATCTGGAGCATCACGCTGCTGCCGCAGGGCTTCCTGCCCGCGCAGGACACCGCGCGCTCGCTGCTGGCAATGGAATTGCCGCCAGGTTCGCAGCTTGCATATACCGAGAAGGTGACGGAAGAAATCGTCGCCCGTCTGCGCAAGCGTCCCGAGGTGAAGAGCATCTTCGTCGATGGCGGCCGGGTGCCGCCGGGGACGCAGGAAGTCCGGCGCGCCGCGCTGATCATCAACTACACGCCGAAGGCCGATCGCAACATCACCCAGCGGCAGCTCGAACTCGAGATCGGCCAGGAGCTGGAAAACGTTCCCGATATCCGCTTCTGGTTCCTCGACGAAAACGGCCTGCGCGCGATTTCGCTGGTCGTGACCGGCACCGACAGCAACATTGTCAACAACGTCGCCAGCGAGCTGGCGACGCAGATGAAGCGGATCCCGATCATCGCCAACGTGATCTCGGAAACCGCGCTCGATCGCCCCGAGCTTCGCATCCGGCCGCGGGCCGAACTGGCGGCACGTCTTGGCGTTTCGACGGAGAGCCTGTCGCAGACGATTCGTGTCGCCACTATTGGCGACGTCGGTCCGGCATTGGCAAAATTCGACGCCGGCGACCGTCAGGTGCCGATCCGGGTCCAGCTCGAGGACAGTGCGCGCAGCGATCTGCAGATGTTGCAGCAATTGCGGGTGCCGCTCGGCCAGCGCGGCGAACGCGGCGGCGTGCCGCTGTCTGTCGTCGCCGACATCCAGCTCGATCAGGGCCCGACCAGCATCAACCGCTATGATCGCGAACGGCAGGCAACCGTCGCCGCCGACCTCGTCGGCACTGCGGCACTCGGCGACGCCACAAAGTTGATCTACGATCTTCCGGTCATGAAGAGCCTGCCGAAGGGCGTGAAGGTGAGCCCGTCGGGCGACGCCGAAAGCCTCAACGAATTGTCGGAGGGCTTTGCGACTGCGATCACCGCCGGCCTGATGATGGTCTATGCGGTGCTGGTGCTGTTGTTCGGCACTTTCCTGCAACCGATCACCATCCTGTTCTCGCTGCCGCTGTCGATCGGCGGCGCGATCGCAGCCTTGCTGCTGACCGGCAAGCAGCTCACCACGCCGGTATGGATCGGCATCCTGATGCTGATGGGCATCGTCACCAAGAACGCCATCATGCTGGTCGAATTCGCGACTACGGCGATCCGCGAGGGCAAGAAGCGCGAAGACGCCATGATCGACGCCGGCATGAAGCGCGCGCGCCCGATCGTGATGACGACGATTGCGATGGCGGCGGGCATGATGCCGTCAGCGCTGGCGTTCGGCGCCGGCGGTGAATTCCGCTCGCCGATGGCGCTCGCGGTGATCGGCGGCCTGATCTTCTCCACCATTCTGTCGCTGGTGTTCGTGCCCGCGATGTTCATGGTGATGGACGATTTCGGCGCCCTGTGCTGGCGCCTCGGCAAGAAGCTGATCGTCTCCAGCGCGGAGACGGAGTCTGGAGACCACGGACCGGACCATCACGGCAAGCCGCCGGCCAAGGGCCCGCCCGCGATGTCGCCCGCGGCGGAGTAGGTAAAGTGGATCGTGCGAGCCGGTGAAGACCGGCCTGTGTTCGTTACCTGTTGGGTACGATGATGACGTCGAAAGATAAGAACGAAGGGCCCTCCCTGCTCGACGTTGTCGCGCTGCTATCGGACATCCCGGCGCAGCAGCTTACACGTGGGCAAGTTGGCACGGTGGTGGAACTCTTGGACGATAGCACTTCGCTTGTGGAATTCAGTGACGAGCAGGGCCAAGCCTACGCCGTCGTCCCCTGCCCGCGCGCAGAATTGCCGAGCGATTACTTTACTCGTTCCTCGCCACCGCCGTCAGCTTGGTCATGTTCTGCAGCAGGATTCTCCCTCGCTGCAGGTCCAGGATGCCGTCCTTGCGCCAGAGCTGCAGTTGCCGATTGACGCTTTCGCGAGCGGCGCCGACGAAGACGCCGAGCTGCTCCTGCGAGATGTGAACTTCGGAACCGAAATCGGAAGCGAGCGCAACGAGCCTCCGCGCCAGCCGGACCGGCAGCGGCTGCAGCACGGATTCTTCCATCCGTTCGCTCTGCCAGCGGATGCGCTGACACAACAGCGTGATGATCTTGATCGCGACCTTGGGCTCGCGCTCCAGGAAGGCGAGGAAATCCTCGCGCCGCAGCACGAACAGTTCCGACGGCTCGCCGGCGGTAGCGTCCGCGGTGCGGCTCTGGCCGTCGAGCACGGCGACTTCGCCGAAGAGATCGCCGGAGCCCATGAAATTCAACGTCAGGCGGCTGCCGTCGGAGGCGCCGGTTTCGATCCGAATCTGGCCGCGGCGGACGCCGTACAGGGCGTCGCCGGGATCACCCTTCTGGAACAACATTTCGCCGACGCCGAGCTGCTGGGTATGGCAAAGGCCGGAGATACGCTGCAATTCGTCGGCGCCCAAATCCGCAAACATCGGGTTCATTTTCAAAATGACCGCAAATTCGGCCTGTTTAGTCATTGTATCGCCTTCCAGATCGGCTCCACCGCCCCCGAACGCCGTTAGCAGGATTCCACTGCCGGCAAGTGTGTCATAAGTCACATAACTTTGCAGTACCCCCGGATTATTTTTGGCTGCTTTGGGCGCTATCCCTTTCCGGGATAAGCTCGCCCGACCGGTTGCGACGGCGTGTCGAGCCACCGAAATAAGAGCCGTTTGCGCGGTCTGGAATGTCGATATGAGAGCACTGAAAATTGCCGGCGCCATCATTGCCGCCGTGATCGTCGTCTTCGCGCTGCTGCTGGTGATCGGCATCCCCTCGGGCTACCTGAAGGCCGAGATCCAGGAGCGGATCGAGCGCGAGACCGGCTACAAGCTCGCCATCAATGGCGGTGCCAAGATCGGCCTGTGGCCACAGCTCAACATCCGGCTGAACGATGTCACGCTGCAAGATCCGAAGGATCGCGACATCAACCATCGTTTCACCGCCTCAAGCATCGAGGCGGACGTGACGCTGGCGAGCCTGTGGGCCGGCCGGCCGCAGATCACCGAGCTCGTCATCATTCGCCCGGTGGTGAATTTGCCCCTGAAGCGCGAGCGCGTGAGGGAGGCCAATCCTCCCTCGAAGCCCGCCGGCGGCAAGGCGGCGGATGCCTTTTCGATTGAGCATGTCAGCGTCACCGGCGGCACCATCGTGTTCTCCAATTTGCGCGACCGCGTCGAGAACAGGATCGAGACCGTCAACGCCGACATCACGATTGATGCCGACCGCAAGGTTACGCTGACCGGCAGCGCGCGCAGCGGCGGCCATCCGCTGAAAGTCGAAGCCAAGGCGGCGCTGCCCGCCGCGCCGCTCGAACGGCAGAATATTCCGGCCGAGATCAAGATCGACGCGCCGGGCCTGTTGCACGCGCAGCTCATGGCCAAGGCCGAAGCGCGGCTCAACGGCTCGGTCGTGATGATCAACGGCGTCACCGGCGCCCTCGGCGACGGCGCGTTCAACGGCTGGGCCTCGGTCGATCTGTCGAGCAAGCCGCTGGTCAAGCTCGACCTCGATTTCCAGAAGCTCACGGTCGCGATGTCGCGCAGCACCGATTCTTCCTCAGGCCAGCCCTGGAGCAACGCGACGATCGACGTCAATGGGCTCAACTACGTCGACCTGCAGGCGCGGATTTCCGCGGCCGAACTCAAGATCGGCGACGCGCGCTTCACCCCTGCCGCGATCGACGCCACGCTCGCAAGCGGCATATTGAAGACGCAGGTTTCCAACCTTGGCGCCTATGACGGCAACGCCAATGGCGACCTGACCGTCGATGTCTCCACCGCCAATCCCATTTATGCGATGCGGGCCGATCTCACCGGCGTGCGCGCGCTGCCGCTGCTGGATGGTCTTGCTGATTTCGACAGGATCGACGGCAGGATGCAGGCGAAGATCAGCGTGCGCTCCTCCGGCACCAGCCAGCGCGCGATCATGTCGAACATGGCGGGCACCGCCTTCGTCGTGTTCCAGGACGGCGCCATCAAGGGACTCAATGTCGCGCAGATGATCCGCTCGCTGACAGCAAGCACCTTGTCCGGCTGGCAGGCGAGCGATGAGAAGGCGACGGATCTTTCGCAGTTGTCGGCATCGTTCAAGATCGACAAGGGGCAGGCGCAGACCACCGATCTCAACCTCGTCGGCCCGCTGGTGAAGATGACCGGCGTCGGCACCGTCGATCTCGGCACCAAGCAGATCGGCTTCCGTGTCGAGCCGAAACTGGTGATGACCACCGAAGGCCAGGGCCGCGTCAGCGATCCGGTCGGGCTCGGCATTCCCGTGATGATCGAGGGCCCATGGGGGAGCCCACGGATTTATCCGGAGATGCAGGGCATTCTCGACAATCCGGAGGGGGCCTATGCCAAGCTGAGGGAAATGGGCAAGGGCCTGTTCGGACCGAACGGCGCCGGGCTTGGCGCTGCGATCGGCAACCTGCTCGGCGGCGGACAACAGGGTGCGGCCGGCGGACAGGGCACTGCGCCCGGCAGCGGCCAGACGGGCGGCAAGCCGAATGATCCGCTCGGCGGACAGCTTGGTGAGACCATCGGCAATCTCATTCAGGGCTTGGGTGGATTGGGCCAGAATCAGCCTCAAGGCGGCGCGCGCCCGGGCGGTCAACGGAGCCTGACGCCGACCTCGCCCGCCGAGGCGCCGACGCAAGCCGCGCCGGCCGAGCCCGCGCCTCCAGCAGCGCCAAGCGATACAACCGCGCAGCAGGACAGCCAGCCGATGAACGAGGTGTTGCGGCAGTTGTTCAATCGGTGAGTTTGATACTCCCTCGCCCCGCTCTTCGCGGGGGGAGGTTAAGCGGGGCCTGCGCATGACGACGAATCTGCGGATTCCTGCCTAAAATCGGGGCTAACCATGCTGGCGGAGGGCCCGCTGGTCCCCTCAATTCGTGCTAAACAGGCCTCATCCGGGGCTCCCCAATAGCGCCCCGTGGCAAGCGACGAACGGATGCGCATGCTTAAGGGCGTGGCGCACGAGGGTCCGGATGAGCGAGGGCAACGATAGAGCAAGGTTTCTGCGCGAGGGGCTGTTCGCCAAATACGTCGTCGCGCTGGTCGGGCTTGTCGTGTTCGTGCTGGCCATCAACGGCGCGATGGAAATCTGGATCACCTATCGCGGCATCAAGAGCTCGCTCCACGACGGCATGTCCGACAAGGCGGAGGCGACCGCGAAGCGGATCGCGCAGTCGATCTCCGAGCTGGAGCGGCAGATCTCCTGGGTGACGCGCGCTTCCACCAAGACGATCGAGGATCGCCGCGCCGACTACTCCCAATTGCTGCGGCAGGTGCCGCAGGTCAGCCAGCTCTCGCTGCTTGGCAGCAACGGCCGCGAGCAGCTCCGCCTGACGCGACAGACCGTCACGCTCGGCAGCAACGCCGATTTCTCCCGCGATGTCCGCTTCACCGAAACCGTCTCGCGCGGCACCAGCTTTGCGCCGGCCTATCTGCGCGACCAGCAGCCATTCATGTCGATCGCGCTGTCGCATGCCGACGGCAGCATCACGATTGCCGAAATCGATCTCGATTTCCTCTCCGAATTCCTGATCGACGCCCAGGTCGGCAAGGTGGCGTACGCCTATGTCACTGACGCCAAGGGCGAAGTGCTGGCCAGGTCCTCGAACGGGCCCGAGGTCGGCAAGAATCTGTCGGCACTGCCGCAGGTCGCCGCTGTCAGCAAGCCCGGCGGCGTCGCGCCAGCGTCAGGCCTGGATGCCAATGGCGACGCCGTGCTGACGACGTCGAGCTTGGTGCCGAAACTCGGCTGGCGCGTGTTCTTCGAACAGCCGACGGCGCAGGCGCTGACGCCGATCCGCGATCAATTGGTGCGGATCGCGCTTTTGATCGCGCTTGGCCTCGTGGTCGCGATCATCGCCGGCACCATTATGGCGCGGCGCCTGCTGGTGCCGATCACGGCGCTGCAGGCCGGCGCGCGGCGGCTCGGCGCCGGCGATTTCGGTCACCGCATCGAGGTGAAGACATCAGACGAACTGGAGGAGCTAGCCAACCAGTTCAACGGCATGGCGGGGCAGCTCGCCGAGACCTATTCGAACCTCGAAGCCAAGGTGAACGAGCGGACGCGGGACCTGGCGCAATCGATCAACGAGCTCAAGGTGCTCGAGGAGGTCGGCCGCGCGGTCGCCTCCTCGCTCGATCTCGACGCCGTACTGCCCACGGTTGCCGCGCGCGCGCTCGAGATCACCCACGCCGACGCCGTGCTGATCTATGGCTATGACGCCGGCAATCACCAGTTCAGCCTGACCGAAGCCATCGGCATCGACAAGGCTGCCGAAGGCCGCCATCGCGCCATCGACGCCGACCATTCGCCGCTCGGCGAGGCCGCGACCAGCGGCGAGCCGATCGCCATTCCCCAGCTCGGCGCAACGCCCGAACATCCGCTTCGCGATGTCGCGATGGAAGCCGGCTTCCACTCGGTGCTGGTGGTGCCCTTGGTTGACCAGACCGGCATCTTGGGATCGCTGGTGGTACTGCGGCGGAACCAGGGCGAGTTTTCCGCCAACCTGATCGGCCTGATGAAGACGTTTGCGCACCAGGCGGTGCTGGCGATGCGCAATGCGCGCCTCTTCACCGAAGTGGACCACAAGAGCCGCGAGCTGCTCGCCGCCAATGACATTGTGCGCGAACAGGCGAGCAAGCTGCAAGAGCAGACCGACCAGCTCCGCGACTGGAATCGCTCGCTGGAGGAGCGGGTGGAGACGCAGCTCGGCGAGATCGAGCGCATCCGGCGGCTGGAGCGTTTCCTGGCGCCGCAGGTGGCGCAGCTTATCGCCTCCTCCGACGGCCATGAGGGCCTGCTCGACAGCCACCGCCGCGAGGTGACGGTGGTGTTCTGCGACTTGCGCGGCTTCACCGCGTTCACCGAGACCACCGAGCCGGAAGAGGCGATGAACGTGCTGCGCGAATATCACGCAGCGCTCGGCGAGCTGATCTTCAAGTATGAGGGTACGCTCGACCGCTATGCCGGCGACGGCGTGATGATCCTGTTCAACGCGCCGATCCAGTTCGATGACCACACCGCGCGCGCGGTGCGGATGGCGGTGGAGATGCGCGACACCATCGGCGGCCTGACCGAGAAGTGGCGCAACCGCGGCCACAATCTCGGCTTCGGCATCGGCATCGCCCTCGGCTACGCCACCCTCGGCCAGATCGGTTTCGAGCAGCGCCTGGAATACGCCGCGATCGGCAGTGTCACCAATCTTGCCTCGCGTCTCTGCGACGAGGCCAAGGCCAACCAGATCGTGGTGAGCCGCCGCGTCTATGGCATGGTCGAGCCTTGGGTCGAGGGACGGCCGATCGACGATTTGAATTTGAAGGGATTCAACCATCCGATTTTAGCGGCCGAGATCACCGCCTGGCGCGAGTCGGTCGACAACGTGGTCGATGCCGCTGCGGCGCGACGGAAGAAGATGCAGTAGCCGCCGTCCCCTCCTGTCGCCCCTGCGAACGTTTCCGTCGTCCCTGCGAACGCACTAGTGGATGCACACATGTTGCAGTGCGATTCAGGCTTCATATGCAATTTTAGAATCGAAGATGCGAGCTCATCGAAATTTTGGAATCGAGGCTGGCGTTTTCGCGCAAGATCGGAATCCAGCGCTTCGGTGGGGTGGAGAGCGCGCGCAGCAAAACTACGTCGCAACACTTGAGAAGTGCAAAAACCCTTGGCTTTTCATGAGTATTTGCGGCGCAACAAGTGTGCATGCCCTAGTGCGAACGCAGGGACGACGGTGAATGTGCCGCGCGTTCGCTTCGAAATTTCAAACAGCGGAAATCCTCCCGCAGCGCGGTTGCGCCCGAGGATTTTCTTCATTCATTCGCCCATGAAAATCAGAGGGCGCTGGGAACGAGCGGGTGCTTGCAGCCGTTGCGGCCGCCTGACAACAAGCCGCGTCGGCGCACGCGCCTGTCAGTGCCAACCGGGCTGCTGCATTCGCGCGCGGGTCTGTGCCAATTCTCCGAGGCTGCT
The DNA here is from genome assembly GCF_036924575.1 of Bradyrhizobium sp. AZCC 1577. NCBI lineage: Bacteria > Pseudomonadati > Pseudomonadota > Alphaproteobacteria > Hyphomicrobiales > Nitrobacteraceae > Bradyrhizobium > Bradyrhizobium sp. AZCC 1577. The sequence continues at coordinate 976,158 of NZ_JAZHRQ010000001.1, read as the reverse complement.
GTCGATCTGCGTGCGGTACATGCCGAGATCCTCGAGATGGCGATCGTCGAGCTTGCGCAGGGCCTCGCGCATGGCGTGCCGTTCGTGGCGCGCAATGACCGCTGCGAGGAAGCTGTTGACGAGACGGCGCAGGCGCGCGAGCCAAATCGCAGTTCGCCAGGCAAATGGCCTGATGGCGGAGGTCGGAATGGTGGTCAGCATAGTCATGGCTATTTTCTTTCAAACGGTAGCCGGAACCCGGTGAGCTTGCCGGGCACCCTTTCTATCGAAGGCCTGCTGCCAGCATGGTGTCAGCAGGCTTCGGTACGTACGCCCGAAGGCGCGAGGAGCACCGACCTCGCGGCAGCGAGGGCAGCGTCAAACATGCCCATTGCGACCGGCCAAGACTTTCAGACCGCTCTGATTTACCGTCCAGACTCTCTTGAGATATCGCCGCGAAGCTATTGCAGACCGGCGCGCCGAAACCCTTCCAGGTAATGCGCCTTGTCAGCCTCGTGCTCGAACGGCAGTCCGCTGGCCAGCCAGGCGAGCGAGAAGTTGGGCTGGGCGCCGCGGAGGCCCTCGACGGCTGCTTTGGCGGCGTCAGTGTCGCCGGCCATGCCGAGGGAGGCCGTCAGCACGCGGTGGGCGCCGACGAAGTCGGCGCGCTGCCGCAGCGCTTCACGCGACAGGCGGATCGCCTCTGCGTAATTTTTGCCGACATACTGGCAATAGGCGGCGACGCCGCAATAGATCGCGGCAAAGGGATCGCGGGGTGAGAGTTTCAGCGCCTCGCGCGCCGCGCGATCACCGTCTTCCCAGCGCCCGCGATAGGACAGCGCAACACCATAGATGCCGCGCGCGGGCGAAAAATTCGGATTGAGCCGCAGCGCCAGCTCGAATTCGGCGATGCAATCATCGAAGCGCCGGTTGAACAGATAGACGCTGGCCAGCGCATAATGCGCCCACGCGTCCTCGCTGTCGGCCCGGATCGCTGCCAGCGCCGCGCGCTCCGCCGTTGGTACGGCCATGGACATTTCCTGCCAACCCATATGGGCGCCGAACGTATGGCAGGCAGCCAGCAGGCTGAGCGCCTGGCCGTAAGAAGGATCGACGCTGATCGCCTTTTCCAAGAGCGCCTGCGCGACCAGATTGTCCTGCCGCGTCACGCGCCAATAATGCGATAGCGCCCGCATCACCAGATCCCAGGCATCCATGTTGTCAGGCGCCTTGCGCCGGGCCCGGAAATCCTCGGCAGCGTAGAGTTGCGGCTCGATCGCCGCGACGACCGCCTGCGTGATTTCGTCCTGCACGGCGAACACGTCGGCGAGATTGCGGTCGTAGCGCTCCGCCCAGAGGTGACTGCCACTCGCCACGTCGACGAGCTGGGCCGTGATGCGCACATGGTCGCCATCCTTGCGCACGCTGCCTTCGACGACATAGCCGACGCCGAGCTCCTCGCCGATCTGCTGGTGATGGACGGATTTCCCCCGGTAGATGAACGAGGAATTTCGCGCGATCACATAGAACCAGCGCAGCTTCGACAGCGCGGTGATGATGTCCTCGCTGATGCCTTCCGAAAAATACTCCTGCTCCGGCTCGCCAGAGAGATTGGCAAACGGCAGCACTGCAATCGCGGTGCGATCGAGCGCCGGGAGGGGCGGGTGCAGCGGCTCGCCGGCGAGGTCGAGCGGCTGGGGCGCACCGGCACGCGCTCCGCGGCCGTTCGCGGCTTTCGGCTGCACGTCACCGACGAAGCGAAAACCTTTTCGCGCGAGCGTGCGGATCATGATTTGATCCTTGCCGCTGTCCCCGACCGCCCTGCGCGCGGCGTTGATCCGGCTCGTCAGCGTGGATTCGGAGATAATGCGGCCGTCCCACACCTTCTCGATCAGATCGTCCTTGGTGACGACGCGGTCGCGGTTTTCGATCAGATGAACCAATAGATCGAACACCTGCGGTTCGACCGCCACGCTCTCGCCGCCGCGGGTCAGCTCGCGAAGGTCGACATCCAGGACATGGTTGGAAAAGTGAAATTGCACGGCGTCATCCCGGTTAAATCGTCATAAGTCATTTCGGATCGGCACGTAAATTTCCGGTCACTTTGTCCCGCACTTCTTGTTTGACCATGATCTCCGGGCAAACGCTCCGCGCTTGTCCGAGGGAAAACCGGTATCCACTTTTCCGGATCATGCTCCCGGAGGAGGTAGAGCGAATTTCCCGGCGGGGCCCTGTGAAAAATCTCACAGAAACAGGCATCTCACTGAAAAATCAGGGTCCCCTCAAGGCAAAATCAGCCCCGCATCACAGTCTTTAGGTCCGCCCAAGGCCATGTTTGGTTCATCGCGGCCCTTTCCGTGGCCGCAGCATCCCAAAAGGAGACATCGATGGCCGCCCAGAGCGCGATCGCAGCGACCCAAACCCAAGCCGATTCTGCCCAAGCCGATTCTGCCCAACCTGCCCCCGACCTTGCCGCCCTCAAGACGCGTCAGCAGGCCGCATGGTCGTCAGGCAACTACGCCATTGTCGGCTCGACGCTGCAGATCGTCGGCGAGGAACTCTGCGAGGCGCTCGATCTCAAGGCCGGCTCAAAGGTGCTCGATGTCGCCGCCGGCAATGGCATGGCGAGCCTCGCTGCGGCTCGGCGGTGGTGCGACGTCACCTCGACCGACTATGTGCCGGCGTTGCTGGAGCGCGGCCGGGCGCGCGCAGCGGCGGAAGGCATGCCAATCGAATTCAGGGAAGCTGACGCGGAAAACCTGCCGTTCGATGATAACAGTTTTGACACGGTGCTCTCCACCTTCGGCGTCATGTTCACACCGAACCAGGACCGCGCGGCCGCCGAGCTGATGCGGGTCTGCAAGCCCAAGGGCCGGATCGGCCTGGCGAACTGGACGCCGGACGGTTTTATCGGACAGGTCTTCAGGACGCTCGGCAAATATCTGCCACCGCCCGCCGGGACCAAATCGCCGGCGCTGTGGGGAACGAGCGCGCGGCTGACCGAAATGTTCGACGCTGACGCGCGCTCGATCCGAGCGGAATCGCGCCTGTTCAGGTTTCGCTATCGCTCGCCGGCGCACTTCCTCGACGTGTTCAAGACGTATTACGGCCCGGTGCTGAAAGCGTTCGCAGCCCTCGATCCGGCGAAACAGGAAGAACTGCATAACGACCTGCATGCCCTGATCGTTCGCATGAACCGCTCCGGCGACGGCACGATGGTGGTGCCCAGCGAATATCTCGAGGTCGTCATCACCAAGCAGTGAAACGTCGCGCCAGCAATATCTTAGCGGAGCCATTGGCGTGGCTCCGCCGGTGGCGTCCCGCATAAAAATCAGCAGCATTTCAATGACCAATGTGATTCCAATCTCGCGCGCAGAGCGCGAAAAGGCTTGCGTCGTGGCGCTGCATTGCTCGCTGGGCTCGGGCCGCCAATGGAAGACGCTCGCCGATGAACTCGGGCGCGCGCATCGATTCTTCGCCCCTGACATCGCGGGCTATGGCACCAATAGCTGCTGCGCGGCGGATCTGCCGCTGACGCTCGCGGAGGAAGTTCGATGCCTGAGCGGCCAGCTCCACGATGCGGACGGCCCCATCCATCTCGTCGGCCATTCTTACGGCGGCGCGATTGCGTTCAAGATCGCGACCTGCTCCCCGTTCGCGCATCGCCTGCGCAGCCTGACGTTGATCGAGCCGGTGCTGCCGACACTGCTGTGCGAAAGCGAGGCGGACCGGCGGCTGCACGCGCGTTTCGCCCAGGTCGCGCGTGACGTTTCCGAGGACCTCTGGAATGGATCGGCGCTGGAAGCGATCGACATGTTCATCGAATTCTGGAACGGCTCCGGCCCGCAGGATCCGCTGCCGGCCAGCGCGCGCCTGCGCGTGATCGAGCGCGCCGACAAGCTTGCATTCGATTTCACGGCGGCGTTCGCCGAAGCGAATGTCGCCACCGCGGCGGCCTCGCTTCGCGTGCCGACGCTATTGTTTTCGGGAGGGCTGTCGCCCTATCTCACCCAACGCATCGTGCAGCGGCTCGGCGCGATCATGGACTGCGCCGAGGTGCAACATTTGCCGGCTGCCGGCCATATGCTCCCGCTTACCCATGCCTCGTCAGTCAATCCCGCGATCGCGAGACACATCGCCCGCGCGGACGAACTCGCAGGCGTTCCGCTGGCGCTCGAAAACGGCGCTGGCAGAGGCCGGCAGCCGGGCGGAGGGGTGACATTCTTGGCGCTTGGCTCTCCCGCCGGCCTTCTGGTATCGGTTAAGGCCGAAACCGGGAACGAAATGCCGATGACCATCCTCCGCGCGCGCGACCTTACACTGAGGCTCACTGCCCTGATTGCCGTGGGCATGATCTGCCTTTCCACCTCCCCGCTCCGCGCCGCCGAGGACACCGACCCCGCCGCCCCGAAGGGCGCCGCGGTCACCGTGCTCAAGGCGCAAAAATCCTGCTTCGCCAATATCGTCGAGGTGTCCGGCACCATCATTGCGCGCGAGGAGACGCAGGTGCGGCCCGAGCGGATGGGGCTGAAGGTGGCCGAGGTGATGGTGGATGCGGGCGACAGCGTCACCGCGGGGCAGGTGCTGGCGCGGCTCGCTTTGCCGGAAGGCGGGCAGATTTCGGTGCAGGCGCCGGTGGGCGGCGTGATCTCGGCCACGACGGCGTCGGTCGGCGCGATGGCGTCGGGCAAGGGCGAAGCGCTGTTCTCGATCATCGCGCGCGGCGAGTTCGACCTGGTCGGCATGGTGCCGACGCGCGATATCGCCAAATTGCAGATCAACCAGACCGCGCGGATCAAGGTGATCGGCGCCGGCGAGGTCGATGGAAAGGTGCGGCGGCTGTCGACCACGGTGGAGCCGAACAGCCAGCTCGCGCAAGTGTTCGTCGGCGTCACCACCAACCGGCGGCTGCTCGTCAATTCGAGTGGCCGCGCGCAGATCAGGACCGGACAGAGCTGCGGCGTCGCGGTGCCGCTGACCGCGATCCTCTATGGCACCGCCGGCACCGTGGTGCAGGTGGTGCGGCGCGCCCGCGTCGAAACGCGGCGGGTGGAGACCGGGCTGATGTCGGCCGGCCAGGTCGAGATCACCTCGGGCCTGCAGGAAGGCGACATCGTGGTGGCGCGCGCCGGCGCGCTGCTGCGCGAGGGCGATCCGGTGCGGGCGGTGACGGCGAGCGCGGACGCGAAGTAGCTGGGCGGCTGCAACTCTCACCGTCGCCCCTGCGAACGCAGGGGCCCATAACCACCGGCTTTCGTTGTGTGATAAGGTGTCTGCTACCGCGCTTCCTCGGTAGATCACGCGGTATAGGTCCCTGCGTTCGCAGGGACGACGAGAGCCGCGCATGTACTACGTCTGCATCCTCGCGAGCCGGCGTCATGGGACGCTGTATATCGGGGTGACCAATTCGCTGGCGAAACGGATGGAGCAGCATCGCAACGGCGAGGGGTCATCGTTCGTCAAAACCTACGGCGTTTACCGGCTGGTTTATGTCGAGGCGTTCGAGCGAGCGGATGAAGCGATTGCGCGGGAAAAGCAGCTCAAGCGCTGGAAGCGCGATTGGAAGATTGAGCTGATCGAGCGGGAAAATCTGGAGTGGCGGGATCTTAGTGATTTGATTGTTTAAGGCTCGCTATCGCCACGTAATCGTTGTCGCCCCTGCGAACGCAGGGGCCCATAACCACTGCACTTCGTCGTTGAAGCAAAGCCGTCTCGCCGTGTGCCATTTCCGCGGGCCGCGGCCGTATGGGTCCCTGCGTTCGCAGGGACGACGGGAGGGAGCTCGGCCCGCCTTACCCTCCGAGGCGGACGTCTTCCAGCAAGGACGATGACACCTGCGGCACCTGCTCGCCGTCGGAGGCGCGGGAGATGGAGATGCGGGTTTTGTTGAATGCGCTGGCGACGCCGGACTGCGAATTCAGATTGTTGAGCAGCTCGGTGACCAGCACGCTGTACTGGCCCTTGCCGTCGTCGGCCACCTTGCCCGGCGTGGCCGAGGTCAGGATCAGCGCGTTCTCCGGCGTGGAGATCGGGGCCAGCCCATGAGAATAGGAGCGGAAGCGGCGCTCGTAAGGATTGCGGCGGGAGGCGTCGACGACGACGAGCTTGGCGCTGGCGCCCTTCTCGGTCATCGCATCAAGCACCTGCTCGATCGAGACGCCGTCGCGGCGGACGTCGGCTTCCTTCCAGATCGCGGCGTCGACCGGGATCATAAAGCTCTCGCGTCCGACCTGGACGCCGTAGCCGCCGAAGAACAGCAGCGCGACGGTGTCCGGCTTGATCTTGTCTTTCAGGCGAGCGACGGCGCGAGCCATGTCGTCCTTGGTGGCGTCTTCGACCACGTCGACATCGAACCCCTTGGCGCGCAGTGCGGCGGTGAGGCCGCGGGCATCGTTGATCGGCTGGGACAAAGGCGCTGCGGCATCCGGATAATGGCCGTTGCCGATCACCAGGGCGACGCGGGCGGAGGTGCCGATCACGCCGGTCTGCTCGGTGCCGATTGCCTTGGCGGCGTCGAGCGAACGCTTGTTCAGCGCGGCATGGGCGCCGATCGCCAGCGACACCAGGCCGATAAAAGCAACGGCAATGGTGACGGTGCGGCGGGAAATGCAGAGCTGACCAAGGTTCATCGCGTTTCCATTCCCAAGTTTGTCCATCGCGCCAAGCAAGACCGCGCCAGTTAGTCGCGTGCGGACCGTTCAGGTTTGATGGGGTTGCCGGGTGTGTGCCGTCTAATTGCGCTCAATTTGCGGCACCGCAACAACGGTCTTTTAGCCTGTCGGGCCCATCCGGACAACCTCATTCGACGCATGGAACCAATTGCAGCCGATTATGGGAGAGGGTTAACGCCAGGTAAGTGACCCATATCACATTGTGTTCCCCGCCGGATTTGGTTAGTTCTCAAGGGCTTGCAGGCCCATCCGGCCGGCGGTGGCTGCGTGGACTCCCCATCGAGCCCGTTCCAAAACCCCGGGACTACCGGGGTTTTACGGATCGTGCTCAACGTGGCCCTCCCTTCACCGTTCCGGCGGAAAGAAACTGCATGGGCTTTTCTACCATCGCCGGCGCCGCATTTCGGGCGCTGACCGCGCGGAAAGACGGCCCGTCGCTCTACGACGTCTGCGACCCCGTGCTGCTGAAATACCGCGGCGGCGACCCCCATCTGGGAAAATTCTATCGCACGGCGCTGGGCAACCCGGCGCTGCGGCCGCTGTTGCGGCGGACCGGGCACCCGGCCTTGCGCGACCAGAAGCGGCTCGGCGCCTTGCAGGAGGCGCTGCGAAGGGCGCGCGACGATGCCGAGCCTGACTGGGCCGCGGTGGGGCAGCCGATTGCCGAGCTGATGGCGGGTATTAATGTCCGCCACCCCGCCCCCGGGCCGGTGGCGGCGCGGGGGCGGGTGCCCGATGATGCCGAGATCGACCGGGTGATCCGCCACTGCGGCGCGCATCTGCTCGGCTCATTCGCCAAAAACGGCTTCATCCCGACCTATGCCGCCTTCAACCTGATCGGCGACGCCGACATGGGCGGGCGCGAGATGCTGATGGCGCTGACCGGGCTGAACTCGCGCGGCTACAAGAACTCGACGCTCCTGTTCAGCCTGGCGCGGATCTTCATCGCGCATTCGCCAGCGCGCGCGCTCATCAACCCGCCCTGGCGAGGGATTGCAGAGCCGATGTGGCAGCCGATGCAGATCCGCCACCGCTCGGCCTATTACGACGCCTTCTTCACCGAGGCGCTGCTCAGTTACGTCGAGACCGGGCTGGCGTCTTCGGACGAGGCCGCGGCCTCAAGGCGCGCGATTTCGGAGATGGTCGATTTTTGTCTCAAGACCTCAGCCGAGGAAGTGCCCGCGCATGACGGCACCACCGTGAACGTGATCACGGCCTTGGCGCCGCTGCCGCATCCGCGCTTTTCAAAATTCTTCTCGCAGATCAAGCAGGATTTGGGCTTCGGCATCTACGTGCCGGACTGCGACACCACGGCGTGCTCGTTCTCGGCCGCCACACAAGCCGGCTGCACCGATCCGATCCTCGACCAGCCGCTGCTCGACTTCTATCGCGGCTACCAGGTGCGCGAGGGCGCCAACGAGCCGCGCGTCACCGTGCCCTTGAACGACAATATCGATTACGAGGGCGGCGTCGTCACCTGGATCGATAATCTCGCGGGCGACCGGCCCTATGGCAACGATCTAGATCCGACGCTCAACCTCGATATTCTCGAGGTAAGTTTCCGCAACCTTTCGCGCTGGAAGATTTTGGAGACGCCGCAGCGGCTGCAGACGGTGCATCGCATCCTGGGCTTCCAGCGGCGGCTCGCCGAAAGCGGCGCGTTCAAGAACCCGCGCTCGCACATCTATTACCTGCCGGAACTCTACTCCGCCTATTTCGGCCGCTGCCATGCCGCGTTCATGGCATTGCCCGAGCCCGCGCGGCAGGCGATCGATCCGGACGGAACGTTTGCGTTGATCCGCGAGAAGGTGCTGGCCTATGTCGAGGGTGAACTGATCGCGCGCGAGATGAACCCGTTCGACGCCGCGCTGGCGCTGATGGCGCTGGCGCATCTCGGCGCCGACGTTTCGACATTCGCGCCGGCGCTGCACTGCATCGTCGCAAGTCTCGGCGAGGGCGGCAGGCACGGGCCGTACCGGGCGTACGAGTGGAACAAGATGAAGACGCCGACGCGGATTCTGGTCGGCGGCCCGGAAGTGACGTCGGCGTTCGTGCTGATGGGGCTGGCGTTGGCGCGGCGGGCGATGACGAAGGGCAATGCGTGACACGCGGTGCTTACCCTCCCCTGGAGGGGTCCGAGACGAGCGAAGCTCGCTCGTGGGTCGGCACGGATCGAGCGAAGCGAGATGCGTGACGGGGTGGGGTGATCTCTCCACTCGGGCACTGATCGAAACGAGAGACCGTCACCCCACCCCGCCGCTTCGCGGCGACCCTCCCCCTCCAGGGGAGGGTGAGTATCTCGCGGGAAGTTGAAAGCGGTGCGACACCCCCGCTCTGGCAAGACGGCTCCATTGTCCGCACAATCCGCATCATTTCGCCACCGGGATTGCCGATGAAATTACGGACGTTGCTTTCTGCGTTCCTGCTGCTGTCACTGCCCGCCACCTCACACGCGGCCGACATCACCGGCATTCCAAAAATCCGCGAGGGCGATCAGCTCCAGATCGGCAACCATCGCATTCGCCTCGGCGGCATCGACGCGCCGGCCGTCGATCAGCTCTGCCTCAACACGAGGGCTGAGCGCTGGACCTGCGGCGCCGCCGCGCGCGACGAGCTGATCAAGCGTTTCGGAGCCAGGAGCTGGACCTGTCACACACGGGCGGTGGCGGATCGCCGCGGCCGCACGGTGGCGCGCTGCGAGGCCGACGGTGAGGACATCCAGAAATGGCTGGTGTCTAACGGCTGGGCGCTGGCGCAGACGCGCCTCTCGCGCGACTACGAGGCAGACGAGAAGGCCGCGCGCGAGGCCAAGGCCGGCATGTGGCAGGGCGCGTTCATCGCACCGTGGGACTGGCGCATCCGCAACAAGAAAACCGCCGTTCTCGGCGCCGTCCAGCCGCCGGAGAATGCGCGGGCCGTCCTCTTGGCCTCGGCATCCGGACCGGTGGCGCCCTCGCCCGACTGCACCATCAAGGGCAACGTCAATCGCTCCGGCGAGTGCATCTATCACCAGCCGACAAGCCGCTGGTATGCGAAGATCGAAATGAAGATCTCAAAAGGCACGCGCTGGTTCTGCTCGGTCGAGGAGGCCGAAGCCGCCGGTTGTCGCGAGACGCGGCGGTAGCGGTGCTCTTCAACTGCGCCCCGCCCGCGGGGAGAGGGAGCGGCATCTACGGTGTCCGATCAACGCATCGAAAAACGAATGCAGCAACGACGCGGCTTGCGGCGGGCAATGTTGCTCGCGCTCGTCATCCTCGGCGGTTACGGCTTGCTCGCCTATCTGGTGCTGCCGGGCTTCTGGACGCATTACGAGCATCAGCGCGGGCTGACCAGCATGCCGATGGTGACGCGCACCGCGCAGGGCATTCCCGGCGATCCCATGAATGTCGGGCTTATCGGAGACCAGCGCGACGTGGTCTGCGCCATGCACGCGGCGGGCTGGTATCCGGCCGACCGGATTACGCTGAAATCCTCGATCGAGATTATCGGCAGCGTACTGCTCGATCGCCCCTACAAGGAGGCACCTGTGAGCAACCTCTATTACCTCGGCCGCCGCGAGGATCTCGCCTATGAAAAGCCGATCGGGAGCAGCGCCGACCGCCGCAACCATGTGCGCTACTGGAAGGTGCTGGAGAGCGGCGAGGAAAAGCGACCGGTCTGGCTCGGAGCTGCGACGGAGGATCGCGGCGTCGGCGTCAGCCGATACACCGCCGCCGTCACGCACCACATCTCGCCCGATCTCGACGCCGAGCGCGCGCTGCTTGCGACTGACCTGGAAAATGCCGGCATGGTGGACGCGAAATACCAAGTCACCGGCATCGGCCCCACGATCGCAGGGCGGAACGGCGGCGGCGACGCCTATTACACCGACGGCGAAATCTGGGTGCTGCGGCTGGTCGAGGCCTGCAAGAAGCGCGAGGGGCCTGCGGTGACGATCCCGAGCCCGCGGGCGACCGAACTCAAGGATCAAATCTGGCGCGCGATCGCGAATGCCGTCGGCAAATAGCCCGCCAGGCGCGGAGCAATCAGAGCAATTTGATCTTTTTGCGACTCTGGATTGCTTCGCTGCGCTCGCAATGACCGCTGCGATCCAATATTGTGTTGCCACGTCTCCAACGCCTCCATTTCGCGTATCTGCCGATTAAGGAAAACCAACAAATGACCGTTCGTGCGGGCCGGGAATTTCTGGCCATCCCGGGACCTACCACCATGCCCGACGAAGTGCTGCAGGCGATGCATCGCCCGGCGCTCGACATCTATTCCGACCAGATGCTGGAATTGACCGACGGCCTGCTCGCCGATCTCTCAAAGCTGTTCGCCACCAAAGGCAAATCCTACATCTACATCGCCAACGGCCATGGCGCGTGGGAAGCGACGCTTTCCAACGTGCTGTCGCGTGGCGACAAGCTGCTGGTCCTGGAAAGCGGACGGTTTGCGATCGGCTGGGGCCAGGCGGCGGCGGCGATGGGCGCCGAGGTCGAGGTGCTCAGGGGCGACTGGCGCCGCGCGATCCGCGCGAGCGAGGTCGAGGCGCGGCTGCGGCAAGACAAGGACCGCACCATCAAGGCCATCGTCGCCGTGCAGGTCGATACCGCGTCCGGCGCCTATAACGACATCGAGGCGATCAGCAAGGCGATCAAATCGACCGGGCATCCCGCGCTGTTCATGGTCGACACCGTGGCTTCGCTCGGCTGCATGCCGTTCGAGATGGACGCGTGGGGTATCGACGTCGCGATGTCCGGCTCGCAGAAGGGCCTGATGACGCCCCCCGGCCTAGGCTTTGTCGCCGCCAACGACCGCGCCCGCGAGGTGCATAAAAAGGCCAACCTGCGCACGCCCTATTGGGACTGGACCGAGCGCGAGGGCAGCGAGCATTACCGCAAATATGCCGGCACTGCCCCGGTGCATCTATTGTTCGCGCTGCGCAAGGCGATCGACATGCTGCAGACGGAAGGGCTGGAGAACGCGTTTCAGCGCCATCGTTTGCTCGCCGAGGCGGTGCGCCGCGCGGTCGCGGTCTGGAGCGAGGGTCAGGTGATTGGCTTCAACATCGCGGAGGCCAATGATCGCTCCAACACCGTGACGACCGTGACCATGAACGGCTACGATCCGGCCGCGCTGCAGCGCTACTGCAAGGAGAAATGCGGCGTGGTGCTCGGCACCGGCATCGGCGATTTGTCCGGCCAGGCTTTCCGCATCGCCCATATGGGCCATGTCAATGCGCCGATGATCCTGGGCACCCTCGGCGTCGTCGAGGTCGGCCTCAACGCGCTGAACATTCCCCACGGCAAGGGCGGAACCGAGGCCGCAATCGAGTATCTCGGCGAAAACGTCGAGGCGTAGAAACTGTCGTCCCTGCGAACGCACTAGTGGATGCACACATGTTGCAGTGCGATTCAGGCTTCATATGCAATTTTAGAATCGAAGATGCGCGCTCATCGAAATTTTGGAATCGAGGCTGGCGTTTTCGCGCAAGATCGGAATCCAGCGCTTCGGTGGGGTGGAGAGCGCGCGCAGCAAAACTACGTCGCAACACTTGAGAAGTGCAAAAACCCTTGGCTTTTCATGAGTATTTGCGGCGCAACAAGTGTGCATGCCCTAGTGCGAACGCAGGGACCCATAACCACGACTGTTTGTTGTGAGATGAAGCCGTCTCGCGTAGTGCCATTTCCGCGGGCCGCGGCGTATGGGTCCCTGCGTTCGCACTAGGGCATCTACACGTCTTGGGGACGCGACAGATTGACTCGGGGCGGCATGATGTGCGTTCGCCGCAGCGTTTTGTATGATTCTCTCTCTGGCGCTTTGATTCGAAGGAGCGCCAGAGATGCAGCAGGAACCGGATTTGTCCCTGGGTAAGTTTGGAGACGTTCGCCTCGATAAAAGGGGGCGGCGCTTCTCCGGGCTATGCTTTGCACGCGCAGTGTCTGTTTGCGCCAGATGGCGCAGGGCAACTGGGCCGCGAACATGGCGTTCTGGCGGTTTGTGAACAATCCGCAAGTCACGATCGACAAGCTGATTGAAGGCTGGAGCCTGCAGACGTCGATGGCGGTCAGCGGGCGTCATGTGCTGTCGATCCAGGACACCAGCGAGATCAACTTCCACACTCGTCCGGGACATCGGCGCGACTTGGGCAAGGTCGGCAAAGGCAATGCTCGCGGCGTGCTGCTGCATGCCATGATGGCGGTCGATGCCGATAGCGGGGTCTGTCTCGGGCTCACCGGCGGTGAGGTGTGGACGCGCAAGCGCAAGGCCAGGATCGCTCACGAGAAGCGCGCCTTGGCCGACAAGGAATCGGCGCGCTGGGTGACGACGGCTAAGCAAGGCTGCGAGGTTCTGGTCGCTGCTCGTATGATCACCGTCGTCAACGACCGCGAGGGGGATTTCTTTGCTCACTGGTCGCTGACACCCGCTGACAATGTCCACCTCCTGTCGCGCGCCATGCACGACCATGCGCTGGTCGATGGCGGCACGCTTTATCAGGCGGTCGCGCGGGCCCGCTTCTGCGACAAGGCGGTGATCGATCTACCAAAGCGAATGGATCGCCACGGTCGCCAGGCCCACCTCTCCATGCGCCTGGGAACCGTTGTGCTCAAACGACCGCAGCGCCCCGGCGTGAAAGACCTGCCACAGGGCGTCAAAGTCAGCTTCGTGGAGGTCGTCGAGTTGCACCCCCCGAAGAGCGCCAAGCCCATTCATTGGTTGCTCCTGACCACTCATCCGGTCGTCACCGCCGCCGATGCCTGGCGGATCGTCTCCTGGTACAAGCAGCGCTGGATCATCGAACAGCTCTTTCGCTCGCTGAAGAGCCAGGGTCTGCGCATCGAGGATAGTCAGCTCGACAGCGCTGAAGGCCTGATCAAACTCGTGGCGATCGCCACCAGAGTAGCATGTATCGTCATCCAGCTCGTTCAAGCCCGCAATGGCGGCGAACAATTGCAGGTCGAATTTGTGTTCACGCCGGACGAGATCGAAGCGCTCAAGGCCATCAACAAAACCCTGAAAGGCCGCACCGAGCTCCAGAAGAACCACCATCGCCCCAACACTGTCGCCTGGGCGGCATGGATCATCGCAAAGCTCGGCGGATGGACCGGTTACGCCTCTCATCGCCCACCTAGACCAATCACCTTCCACATGGGAATGGCTCGCTTCCAACTCCTCGTATATGGCCCGGCAAGCGTGTAGATGCCCTAGTGCGTTCGCAGGGACGACAAAAGTTGCTGGTCGTCCTCCAAGCCAACTCTCTTTTCCAAGCCGCATTAGTGCGTATACTGGCATACCAAGCCGGGCGCTGATCCGTGCAAGAACAAGAGTGGGAGTGAGGCGATTGGCGTCCGTTGATTTGCGCGGCCTGACCAAGCGATTTGGCTCGCTTGCGGTGGTCGATAACGTCTCCCTGAAAATCGATCACGGACAACTGGTCTGCCTGCTGGGGCCGTCGGGCTGCGGCAAAACCACCACGCTGCGGCTGATCGCGGGCTTTCTGGAGCCTTCCGACGGCGAGATCCATGTCGGCGAGCGGCTGGTGTCCTCGCGCGCGCGCACGCTGCCGCCCGAACAGCGCAACATGTCGATGATTTTTCAGAGCTACGCGCTGTGGCCGCACATGACGGTGACCGAAAACATCGTCTACGGCCTGCGCCTGCGCAAGCTCGACCGCGACACCATCGCGAAAAAACTGGCGGCGATCCTGGCCACGACAAAACTCGAGGCGTTGGCGCAGCGCTATCCCGGCGAGCTCTCCGGCGGGCAGCAGCAGCGCGTGGCGCTGGCGCGCGCTCTGATCGTCGAACCGGAGACGCTGCTCCTCGACGAGCCGCTTTCGAACCTCGACGCGAATTTGCGCGAGGAGATGCGGTTCGAAATCCGCCGCCTGCACGACGAATATCGCTACACCACCGTCTACGTCACCCACGACCAGTCCGAGGCCATGACCACGGCCGACCTGATCGCGGTCATGAACGGCGGCCGGATCGACCAGCTCGGCACGCCCGAAGACATCTACGCACGGCCGGAGTCCGAATTCGTCGCCCGCTTCATCGGCGCCAGTAATGTCATCAAGGGCACCGCGCGCGATGCCAACCATGTTGCCTTCGCGGGCGCGACGCTGAAGGTGGTCGGCGCACCGCTCACCGCAGGTGAGGGCGCCGTGGTCGCGATCCGCCAGCACGATATCAGGCTTTCGACGCAGGCGCCGGCTTCACCAGAGAATGCGGTCAAGGCGGTCGTCACGCGGCAGGTCTATCTCGGCGCAGTGCGGGACTACATGGTCGAGGTGGCCGACGGCACCAGTTTGCGCGCCACCACGCCGACCGAAACCAGCGTGCAAAAGGGCAGCGAGGTCTGGCTGACGCTGCCGCCCGAGCGCTGCCGGGCATTGAGCCGATAGCCACGAAACGAGACGGGAGGACGCGATGAGGGGACGAAAGCTTTCAAGACGCGACATCCTGCAAGGCTCGGCGGCGCTGGCGGTTGGCACGGTATTCGCCTCCCCTGTTCGCGCCCAGGCGCCGGAGCCGGTCGCGATCACATCAGCGCTGGTGGATGCGGCGAAGAAGGAAGGCAAGCTGATCTTTTATTCGTCGATGGACCTGCCGGTCGGCGAAAAGCTCGGCAAGGCATTCGAGGCCGCCTTTCCGGGCGTAACCATCCAGATCGAGCGCTCCGGGTCGGAGCGGCTGTTTCAGCGTATCGACCAGGAATTTGCGAGCAACATTCGCGCCGCCGACATCGTCAACTCCTCCGACGCCTCGCACTTCATCAGTTGGAAGAAGAACGGCTGGCTGATGCCGTTCGTGCCGGAGGACGTCGCAAAACATTTTCCGGAAAGCTATCGCGATCCCGACGGCATGTTTGCGACCTCGCGGGTGTGGCTGTCGTCGATCGCCTACAACACCAATCTCGTCAAAGCGGAAGACGCGCCGAAGAGTTTTGCCGACCTGCTCGACGCCAAATGGGCGGGCAAGATGGTCAAGGCCCACCCGGCCTATAGCGGCACCATCATGACCGCGACGTTTCAGCTCGTTCGCGAACTCGGCTGGGAGTACATGGAAAAACTGGCGAAGCAGCGCGTGATGCAGGTGCAGTCGTCGACCGATCCGCCGAAGAAGCTGTCGCTCGGCGAGCGCGCCGTGATGGCCGACGGCAACGAATACGGCATCGTGCTGTTGAAGGAAGCCGGCCAGCCGGTCGAGCCGGTGTACCCGACCGAAGGCACGCCGACGATTTCGGGGCCGACCGGCATCTTCAGGAGCGCGCAGCATCCCAATGCCGCGAAGTTGTTTCAGGCATGGCTGCATACGCGCGAGACGCAACAATTCTTCATCGACTTCAGCGCGCAATATTCGGTTCACGCGCAGGTGCAGTCGAAGCCGGGCCGGCGGAAGATTTCCGACATCAAGCTGATGAAGGAGGATGCCGAGGGCGTGGAGAAAATGACGGAAGAAATCAAGACGCGCTATGCGCGGCTGTTCAGGGTTTGAGGATGCAAGTGGCGACGCTCTCTGTCTTGCCTCGCCCCGCTTGCGGGGAGAGGCCGACGCGCATCGCCAGATGCGCGGCGGGTGAGGGGGCTCTCCGCGAGTCCGAATCCGCGGATAGAGCCCCTCACCCCAACCCTCTCCCCGCAAGCGCGGGGCGAGGGGGCTGCACCGCGCCTGCGGGAATAACATGACCGCCATCACCACCGACACCCCAAGATCCCGCCTCGACCTCACCCGCCCTATCCTGTGGCTGTTCGCAGCCTTCATGATCGTGCTGATCGTGCTGCCGCTGTCGTGGCTGGCGGTCTTTGCATTCACCGACAAGGCGCGGCATCCGACGCTGCAGAATTTCGTCACGCTGTTCACCGACCCCGCTTTCCTTGACCCATTGCTGACGACAGCGATCATCGCAACCACTTCCGCGATGGCCTGCTGCCTTGTCGCCGCCCCTATCGGCTGGCTGGTGTCGCGCACCGACATGCCGGGGCGGCAGATCATCCGCGCGCTGGTGACGGCTTCCTTCGTGACACCCGCCGTTTCTGGGCGCGGTTGCCTGGGAACTGCTGGCGGCGCCCAACAGCGGCATGCTGAACCAGCTCTATCGCTACCTCACCGGCGCCGAAGATCCCTTGTTCGACATCTATTCGCTGACCGGGCTGATCTTTGTGATCTCCTGCTACACCTTCCCATTTGTGTTCGTGCTGGTCGCCAATGCGCTCGACAACATGCCGGGCGAACTGGAAGATGCCTCCGCCATTCTCGGCGGCAAGGCTTGGACCACGGCGCGGCGCGTCACCATTCCGCTTGCGCTGCCGGCGCTGGTCGCTGGCGCATTGATCGCGTTCCTGCAGGCGATGACGCTGTTCGGATCGCCGGCGATCCTGGCGCTGCCGGCCGGTTTCCACACCATGACGACGAAGATCTGGAGCCTGTTCCAGTATCCGCCAAAGCTCGAACTGGCGGCTGCCGCCGCCGTGCCGCTATTGCTGCTGACGATCCTGCTGCTGCAGGGCCAGAAAGTTTTGCTCGGCCGCCGCGGCTACTCCGTGCTCGGCGGCAAATATGGCCCGCCGCGGCCGATCGAAATGGGAGCATGGCGCTGGGCCGCGCTGGCATTCTGCCTCCTCGTGCTGCTCAATCCGGTGTTCCTGCCCTATTTCGCGCTGCTCAACGCAGCGTTCTCGCCGAACGCGACCACGCTGGTGACGCCGGCGACGGCGACGCTGCACAACATCGTCTTCGTGTTCACCGAATTGTCGTCGACCCAGCTCGCGCTGAAGAACACGGTGATCCTGGGTGCATCGACGGCGACCATCGGCACCACGCTCGCGCTCGTGGTCGCCTATGTCACGACCCGCCGCGTCATCGCAAGCCACCGGGTGCTCGGCTTTCTCGCCACCGCCCCGGTGGCCGTGCCCGGCATCGTGCTCGGCGTCGGATTGTTCTTGAGCTACACGCGGCCGCCCTTCGTGCTCTATGGCACGCTGTGGATCCTGCTGCTGGCGTTTCTCACCATCAACCTCCCTTCGGCCTATCAGCAATTGCAGGCGGCGTTCGCGACCATTCATCCCGAACTGGAGGACGCCAGCCGCATTCTCGGGGCGAGCCGGCTGCAATCGCTGCGCCAGATCACCGCGCCTTTGTTGCGCACCGGCGTGATCGCAACTTGGTGCTTCATCTTCATCGGCGTGATGCGGGAGTTATCCGCGGCGATCGTGCTGTTCACCTCGCAGACCAAGGTGCTGTCGGTTTTGATCTACGACCTCAACGAAAGCGGCGACCTCGCCGCGATCTCGGTGCTCGGCATCGCGATGCTGGTGATCACCTTTGCGGTGGTGCTCGCGGTGAACCGGATCCCGATGTTCGGCGGCGGCGCCGGGGCGAAGCTGCGGAATAGTTAGGATCGGCTCTGTCGGCTCGTCGTTCCTGCGAAAGCAGGGACCCATAACCACCGCTCAGCGGTGTGAGAGAAACCGTCTCCCGTTGTGCCACTTTCGCAGGCCGCGGCGTATGGGTCCCTGCGTTCGCAGGGACGACGGTTAGCGCATCTGGTAATCCGCCACATTTGCCCCGATATAAGGCGCACCATTGAGCCATGTGAGGACCGCGTGACACAAGCCGCCGCCAAAAAGCCCGCCCTCTCGCCGCCGGTCGCCCCGCGCCGGCCGCATACTTTCACCACGCACGGCATCACCGTGCAGGACGACTATGCCTGGCTGAAGGACCCGAAATGGCAGGAAGTGCTGCGCGACCCCTCGATCCTCGACCCGGACATCCGCAAATATCTGGAAGCCGAGAACGATTACACCGAGAGCCTGCTCGGCCACACCGCCGTCTTGCAGAAGAAGCTGGTCGCGGAAATGCGCGGACGGATCAAGGAAGACGATTCCAGCGTGCCGTCACCGGACGGCCCGTTCGCCTATTTGCGAAAATTCCGCGAAGGCGGGCAGCATGAAATGTTCGGCCGCACGCAGCGTGATGGCGGCGCGGTAAGAATCGTGCTCGACGGCGACGCCCTCGCCAAGGACCATGAGTATTTCAAGTTCGGCGGCGCGCGGCATTCGCCTGACCACACACTGCACGCGTGGAGCGCCGATACCAAGGGCTCGGAATATTTCTCGATCCGCGTGCGCGACTGGGAGACGGGGATCGACCGCGACGATCTTGTCGAAGAGACCGACGGCGGCATCGTCTGGAGCAAGGATTGCCAAAGCTTCTTCTATGTCAAACTCGACGACAACCATCGCCCGATGCAGGTCTGGCGCCATCGGCTCGGCACCAGGCAGGCGGACGACACGCTGGTTTATGAGGAGCAAGACTCCGGCTGGTTCACCCATCTGCACGAGAGCTCTTCCGGCCGTTTCTGCGTGATCGCCGGCGGCGATCATGAGACGTCGGAACAGCGGCTGATCGATCTCGCCAATCCCGAAGTGCCGCCGCGGCTGGTGGCGGAACGCGAAGAAGGCGCGCAGTATTCGATCGCCGACCGCGGCGATGAATTGTTCATTCTAACCAATGCGGATGACGCGATCGACTTCAAGGTCGTCACCGCGCCGCTCGCCTCGCCCGAACGCGCCAACTGGCGCGAATTGATTCCGCATCGCGCCGGCATCTATGTGCTCGATGTCGAACTCTATGCCGGCCACATGGTGCGGCTGGAGCGCGCCAACGCGCTGCCCGCGATCATTATCCGCGATCTCGGTAACGGCGAGGAACATGCCATCGCCTTTGACGAGGCGGCGTATTCGCTGGACACCATGGGCAGCTACGAATTCGAGACCACCAATCTGCGGTTTTCCTATTCGTCAATGACGACGCCGTCGGAAGTCTATGACTACGACATGGCGAAGCGAACGCGCGTCTTGCGCAAGCGGCAGGAGATTCCGTCCGGCCATGACCCGGCCGACTATGTCACCACGCGGATCATGGCGAGGTCGCATGACGGCGCGTCAGTGCCGGTCTCGATCCTGCACCGCAAGGACCTCGTGCGCGACGGTAGCGCGCCGCTGCTGCTCTATGGCTACGGCTCCTACGGCATGGCGATGCCAGCCTCGTTCTCAACCAACCGGCTGTCGCTGGTCGATCGCGGCTTTGTCTATGCGATCGCGCATATCCGCGGCGGCGCGGACAAAGGCTGGGGCTGGTATCTCGACGGCAAGCGCGAGAAGAAGACCAATTCATTCGACGATTTCGCTGCCACCGGGCGCGCCTTGATCGAGGCAAAATACACCAGCGCCAAGCGCATCGTCGGCCATGGCGGCAGCGCCGGCGGCATGCTGATGGGAGCTAGCGCCAACCGCGCCGGCGAATTGTTCGCCGGCATCGTCGCCGAAGTGCCGTTCGTCGACGTACTCAACACCATGCTCGACGACACGCTGCCGCTGACGCCGCCGGAATGGCCGGAATGGGGCAACCCTATCGAGAGCGAAAAGGATTTTCGCACCATCTTGTCGTACTCGCCCTACGACAATATCGCGGCGAAGGAATATCCCGCTGTGCTCGCGATGGGCGGCCTGACCGATCCGCGCGTCACCTACTGGGAGCCGGCGAAATGGATCGCGCGGTTGCGCGCGACCATGACCGGTGGCGGGCCGGTGCTGCTGCGCACCAACATGGGCGCCGGCCACGGCGGCGCGTCGGGCCGCTTCAACCGGCTCGATGAAGTGGCGATTGCTTATGCGTTTGCGCTATGGGCGGTGGGGCTGGCGGAGAAGGGTGAGGCGTGAAGGACGCTACAACCGAGCTGTCGTCCCTGCGAACGCAGGGACCCATACCGCGGAATCTATCTGTGTCGCTCGGTGGTCGTCGATCTTCGTAACAATGCAAGCCTGTGGTTATGGGTCCCGGGTCGCGCTTCGCTTGCCCGGGACGACAGCGTGAGTGGGCGAAAGTCACCGCCCGTTCTTCTTTCGCCACTCCGCGAAATCGGTCAGCGTCTGCGGATCGGTCGCCGGATAGAGCCCGAAAATGCCGCGGCCGTTCTGGACCTGCTCTGTCACGAAATCCTCAAACGCCGTCATCTCGACCGCCTCGTCGGCGATTTCGTCGGCCAGATGCGCGGGGATCACGATCACGCCGTCGGCATCGCCAAGAATAACGTCGCCGGGAAACACCGGCGCGTCGCCGCAACCGATCGGCACGTTGATCTCGATCGCCTGATGCAGCGTGAGATTGGTCGGCGCGCTTGGGCGGTGGTGATAGGCAGGGAAGCCGAGCTTTGCGATCTCGGCGGAGTCCCGAAAGCCGCCGTCGGTGATGACGCCGGCGCAGCCACGCTGCATCAGCCGCGTCACCAGGATGGCGCCGGCGGACGCGGCGCGGGCGTCCTTGCGGCTGTCCATCACCAGCACTGCGCCGGGCGGGCAATCCTCGATCGCCTTGCGCTGCGGGTGGCTGCGGTCGCGGAACACGTCGATCTTGTTGAGGTCCTCGCGCGCCGGCATGTAGCGCAAGGTAAAGGCCTCGCCGACCAGCACCGGTTGATCGGGACCCAAGGGGTGCACATCCTGGATCATCTGAATGCGGAAGCCGCGCTTGAACAACGCGGTGGCGACGGTGGCAGTGGAAACCGTCTTCAGCTTGTTGCGGGTGACGTCGCTCAGTTTTGTCATGGTGTTCTCGCTTTCTTGGTCGTCATTCCGGAGCGCTCGCGTCAGCGAGCGAATCCGGAATCTCGAGATTCCCCGGTGCGCAATTGCGCACCTGAGGTCTGATCCTTCGGACCATCCCGGAATGCCAACATCAATCACACCGCCCCGTGCGCTTCCACGTACAGTGCATAGACCGAGTGGCAGCTTGTCATGTAGAGGCGGTTGTTCTTCGGGCCGCCGAAGGTGAGATTGGCGCACCGCTCCGGCAGCCGGATGTGGGCTAGCGGCTTGCCGGCGGGGCTGAATACCATGACGCCGTCGAGATCCTCCGGCTTGCCCTTGAGCTGATACACCCGGCGGCCGCCAACCTCCGTCGGCTCGGGCTGCAGCGCGCCGTTGGAGCCCCAGCCGCACCATAGATTGCCGTCGCGGTCAACGCGGAAGCCGTCGAGTGCGCCTTGATCGGCGGCGTCGATCAGCTTGGTCTTGCCGCCCACCGTGCCGTCGGCGTTGACGTCAAAACTCCAGATGCTGCGGTTCGGCGTGCCCTTCCATTCCACGACATAGAGCTTCTTCTCGTCGGGCGAGAACGCCAGGCCATTGGGATTGACGATGTCGGTGATCACGGCGGTGAGCTTGCCGTCCTTGGTCAGGCGATAGACGTTGGTAGTCGCCTGCTCGGGCTTTTCCTTCTTGCCTTCCCACTCGCCGTTGATGCCGAACAAGGGATCGGTGAACCAGATGGTGTCGTCGGTTTTCACCACGATGTCGTTCGGCGCGTTCAGCCGCTTGCCCTCGAACTTGTCGGCCAGCACGGTGATCTTGCCGTCCTTCTCGGTGCGGGTGACGCGGCGGGTGACCGAATGCTCGCAGGTGACGAGGCGGCCCTGACGATCGCGCGCGTTGCCGTTGGCGTAGTTGGCATTGGCGCGGAAGACCGAGGTCTGGTTGGTCTTCTCGTCGAACTTCATGATGCGGTTGTTGGGAATGTCGGAGAACAGGAGATAGCCTCCTTCCGGAAAATACGCCGGCCCTTCGGCCCAGCGCATGCCGGTCGCAACCTGTTCAATGGTCGAGGAATAGATCCGATACTTTGCAAAACTCGGATCGAGGATCTGCACCGCCGGATCGGGATAGCGCTGGTTCGGCGTGAACGGGAAAGATTGCGCGAGGGCGGTGCGCGCGAGCAGCGTCGTGGCGGCAGCGGCGCCGGCGCCGGCGAGCAGGTTGCGTCGGGTGATGTTCATTTGTCGTCCTCCCCTGTGATGCTTTTTGTTTGGTGTCGTCTATCCCGTCATTGCGAGGAGCGAAGCGACGAAGCAATCCATTCTTTCTTTGGGTCGTGAGATGGATTGCTTCGCTGCGCTCGCAATGACGGAGGGCTAGTAAATCGGCGGCTCACTCACCGGTGCTCCAAATCCGGTCTCCAGAAAATCGAAGTCGCAGCCTTCATTGGCCTGCTTGATGTGGCGGGTGAACATCCAGCCATAGCCGCGCTCGTAACGCGGCTCCGGCGCCTTCCACTCGGCGCGGCGCATTGCGAGCTCCGCCTCCGGCACATCGAGGTTGATGGTACGGGCGTTGACGTCGAGCGTGATCTTGTCGCCGGTTCGCACCAGCGCCAGCGGCCCGCCGATGTAGGATTCCGGCGAGACGTGCAGGATGCAGGCGCCATAGCTGGTGCCGCTCATGCGCGCATCCGACAGCCGCACCATGTCGCGCACGCCCTGCTTCACCAGTTTCGTCGGGATCGGCAGCATGCCCCATTCCGGCATACCCGGCCCTCCCTGCGGACCGGCATTGCGCAGGATCAGCACGTGATCCGCCGTGACGTCGAGATTGGGATCGTCGATCGCTTTCTTCAGCGAAGGGTAATCGTCGAACACCAGCGCCGGCCCGGTGTGCTTGAGGAAGCGCGGCTCACAGGCACTCGGCTTGATCACGCAGCCATCGGGCGCGAGATTGCCCTTGAGCACCGCAAGCGCACCTTCCTTGTAGATGGGATTCTCGATGGTGCGGATAACGTCGTCATTATAGACTTCGGCGCGCGCGATGTTCTCGCCGAGCGTCTGGCCAGTGACCGTCATGACGTCGAGATGCAGATGCTCCTTGATGCGGCTCATCAGGCCCGGCAGGCCGCCGGCGTAGAAGAAATCTTCCATCAGATATTTGTCGCCGCTCGGCCGCACATTGGCGATCACAGGCACCTTGCGGCTGGCCTTCTCGAAATCGTCGAGCCCGATGTCCTGGCCGGCACGGCGCGCCTGCGCGATCAGATGGATGATCGCATTGGTCGAGCAGCCCATCGCCATCGCGACCGTAATCGCGTTCTCGAAGGCTTTTCGGGTCTGAATCTTCTCCGGCGTCAGGTCCTCCCACACCATCTCGACGATGCGGCGGCCGCATTCGGAGGCCATGCGGATGTGGCCGGCATCGGCTGCGGGAATCGAGGAGGCGCCCGGCAGCGTCATGCCGATCGATTCCGCAATCGCCGTCATGGTCGACGCCGTGCCCATCGTCATGCAGGTGCCGTAGCTGCGGGCGATGCCGGCCTCGACGTCAACCCAGTCCTTGTCGGAGATTTTTCCGGCACGGCGCTCGTCCCAGTATTTCCAGGCATCCGAGCCCGAACCCAGCGTCTTGCCCTTCCAGTTGCCGCGCAGCATCGGCCCGGCCGGCAGATAGATCGTCGGTAGGTTCATGCTGGTGGCACCGAGCAGCAGGCCGGGCGTGGTCTTGTCGCAGCCGCCCATCAGCACCACGCCATCGACCGGATGGCCGCGCAACAATTCCTCGGCATCCATCGCCAGCATGTTGCGGTAGAGCATGGTGGTCGGCTTCAGGAACGATTCCGACAGCGACAGCGCCGGCAGTTCCATCGGGAAGCCGCCCGCCATCAGGATGCCGCGCTTGACGTCGTCGACGCGGCTCTTGAAATGCATGTGACAGGGCTGCGCATCCGACCAGGTGTTGAGGATCGCTATGACAGGCCGGCCCTTCCATTCCTCCGGCGTGTAGCCCATCTGCATGGCGCGCGAGCGGTGGCCGAAGGCGCGGAGATCATCAGGCGCGAACCAGCGCGCGCTGCGGAGATCAGCGGGGTTCTTCTTGTTGCTCATGACTGAGTCCCCCATTTCTGGACGGTGTTGCGCTCGATCGTGCGGAAGATCAGGTTCTCCACGATCAGGCCAATGACGATCACGGTCAACAGGCCGGCGAACACGGCGGGGATATCCAGCAAGTTGCGGTTCTCGAAAATGAACCAGCCGAGCCCGCCCTGCCCCGACGACACGCCGAACACCAGTTCGGCGGCGATCAGCGTACGCCAGGCAAACGCCCAGCCGATCTTCAGGCCCGTCAGGATCGAGGCGAATGCCGCGGGGATCAGGATGCGGAATACGTAGGGCAATCCGCGCAGGCCGTAATTGCGGCCGACCATGCGCAGCGTGTTCGAGACGCTCTTGAAGCCGGAATGGGTGTTGAGCGCGACCGGCCACAGCACCGAATGGATCAGCACGAACACGAGGCTGCCGTTGCCGAGACCGAACCAGATCAGGGCCAGCGGCAACAGCGCGATTGCCGGCAAGGGATTGAACATCGCCGTGATGGTTTCGAGGAAATCCGTGCCGATCCGGGTCGAGATCGCGAGAATCGTGAAGATAGCAGCCAGCGCAATGCCGGCGGCATAGCCCATGAACAGCACCTTCAGCGACGCCCAGGCGCGCAAGGGGATGGTGCCGTCGCGCACCTTGTCGAACATGGTGACGATGGTGTCGTGGAAGGTCGGGAACAGCAGCGGATTGTTCAGGATGGCGCCGTAGGCCTCCCAGGCCGCGGCGAGGAAGATGATGATCACGGCCTTGCGTACAAAGCCGTCGTTCCACAACAGCTCCAGCACCGTCAGCTTGCGCTCGACCTCGGCCGGCACCGCCGCCGTCAGTTCGGCGGCATCGCGCAACAGAATTCTGGCCTCACCCATCGCGCGCTCCTTTAGTGTGCCGTGACAGCGTCGGCGAACAAGAGATCATGGATCTGCTTTTCCAGCCGCGCCGCGCTGCCGTCCTCGCCGGAAACCTTGTCGACGTCGATCACCTCGGCCTTGACCCGGCCGGGATGCGGCGACAGCAGCAGGATGCGGTTGCCGATCTTGATTGCCTCCGCGATCGAATGGGTGACGAACAGCACGGTGAATTTGGTCTCCGCCCAAAGCTGCAGCAGTTCGTCCTGGCAGGTGCGCCGCGTCAGCGCATCGAGGGCTGCAAACGGCTCGTCCATCAGCAAAATATCCGGCTCCATCGCCATGCCGCGCGCGATCGCGACGCGCTGCTTCATGCCGCCGGATAGGGTGTGCGGATAGGCATCGACGACGCGGGTGAGGCTGACTTTTTCGATATAGGCGCGCGCCCGCATCTCCGCTTCCTTGCGCGGCAGTTTCCGTGTCATCAGCAGCGGAAACATCACGTTCTCCAGCACCGTTTTCCACGGCAGAAGCTGGTCGAACTCCTGAAAAATCATCATGCGGTCGGCGCCGGGCTCGGATATTTCGCGGCCCGAGATCCGCATCTTGCCCTCGCTCGGCCTCATGTAGCCGCCGACGGCTTTCAACAGCGTCGACTTGCCGCAACCGGAGGGGCCGAGCAGCACGAAGCGATCGGAACGATCGACCGTGAAGCTGACCCGCTCGGTCGCGGTCACGACCGCGCTCGAGGTCTTATAGCGCAGTGTTACGTCACTGACGTCGAGAAGCGCGGCCATGTCGATCAATTGCCCTTCAGGTCGTGTGCGACCGGCAGGTAATAATCGGTCCACGCCTTGGGCATGGTCTTCAGCGTGCCGACCTTGAACAGATGCGCGGCGAACTTCATGGTACCCTGCGGCTGCAGGTTCCATTCCATCATGCCGGGCTCCTTCAGCCAGGCCAGCAGGTCCTCGACGCTGGTCTTGTCGCCGGTGACTTCCTTGTAGATCTCAACCGCGGCCCTGGTGTCGCTGCGGATCAAATCCTGCGCTTCCTTGGTGGCGTCGCGCACGGCCTGCACGATCTTCGGATTGGCGTCGGCGAATTTGGTCGTGGTGAAGAACTGCGCCTGGCTGAGCGGGCCGCCCATCACGTCCGGCGACGACAGCACCACATGCGCGCCGGGGACGTTCTTCAGTTCGAGGAAGGTGAACGGCGGGATCGCAAAATGGTTGCGGACCTCGTGCTGGGCATTGGTCATCGCCACATAGGCGTCGGGATGGCCGAGCTGTACCGTGCTGGCATCGAGCTTCGACCACTGGTCGGCGCCGAAGATCTCGCTTGCCGCGATCTGCAGCACGATCGCCTGCGTCGAGACCTTCACCGTCGGCACCGCGATCTTGTCGTTCGGGCCGAAATCCTTGATCGACTTGATATTCGGATCGCGGCTGATCAGCGTCATCGGTTGCGCCGAGGTGGCGACGATGCCCTTGACGCCGCCGCGGGTGCGATCCCACAGCAACAAGAGATTGCCGGTCCCGGTGTTGAGGATATCGACGCTGCCTGCCAATAGCGCGTCGGTCTGCGCGCCGCCGCCGCTTAAGTTGATCCACTTGGTGGTGACGCTGGGCACGCCGAGCGAAGCTGCGTGCTTCTCGATCAGCTTGTGTTTTTCCATGATGTGCGAAGGCATGTAGAAAATGCCCGGCTGCCGCGACAGCGAAATCTCCGTTTTCTGCTGGGCCGCGGCCTGAGAGCCCGGCAGCACCATGGCAAGCGCCGCGACGGCGCCCGCGCAGGCGCTCCACATTCTGTTTCTCATTGTGCATCTCCTCCGGCGTTTCATTGACGCTGCGAAGGAAATGCACTAATGTATTAGTGCATTTGAAGCAAGCGCCTTTTGAGGCCGATTCGTTCGATGGCTGCATCCCAGATCGTTTCCCGCCGGACCGTTCCGCGCTCCGCCGATCGGCTCGATCGCGATCGTCAGGCCGCGCCGCAGGTGTTCGAGCGCCTGCGCGGCATGATCATTTCGCTGGAGCTGCCGCCGGGATCGCCGCTATCGCGCGCTGCGCTGGCCGGGCAATTCGGGGTGAGTTCGACACCGATCCGCGATGCGCTGATGCGGCTCGAGGAGGAAGGGCTGGTCGACGTCTTTCCGCAATATGCCACGGTGGTCAGCCGGGTCGACGTGCGGCTGGCGCAGCAGGCGCATTTCCTGCGGCAGGCGGTCGAGCTCGAAATTGTCCGCATGCTGGCAATGCGCCATGACGAAGCCTTGGCGGCCGAGCTCCATGCGACCATCGTCCGCCAACAGCAATTCGCGAAAGCCGGCGACTTCGAAAAATTCATGGCCGCCGACAACGAGTTCCATGCCCAGCTCTACGCCGCCACCGACAAGCAGGACATCTGGTCGCTGGTGCGCAGCCGCAGCGGACATATCGACCGGCTGCGCCGGTTGCATCTGCCCTCCCCCGGCAAGGCGCAGGATATCCTGCGCCATCACAAGCTGATTGCAAAAGCGATCGAGGCAGGCCAACCCGAAGAGGCGCAGAAGCACCTGCGTACCCATTTGTCGGGAACACTGAGCGAACTCGACCAAATTCGCTCGCGCTATCCGGAATATCTCAGCAACTGACTGCTGCGACATCGGGAATCACGCTCGCAGGCTTTTTTGACCGCCCAACCGGAACGTTCCTGCCGGGGGAGCAGTTGCGGCAATACGAGGATTCGGCAAAACTCGCAACCTGCGGTGACTTGATTCCAGCGGGGCCCGGAGAACCTTTCAATTTGGCAAAGATTCTCGTCGTGGATGACGATGTGGCGGTCCAGATGACCGTCCGCCTGCTGCTGGAGCGCGCCGGGCATAGCGTGGTCACCGCCGGTGACGGGCGACACGGCCTCGCATTGTGCCAGAGCGGCGATTTCGATTTGCTGTTCCTCGACATTTTTATGCCTGGAATGGACGGATTTGAAACCATGCGGATGGTTCGCCAGCAGCGGCCGCAAATGCCGACCATTGTCATCTCCGGCCGGCCGATCTCGCCCGAAGCGGAATCGGCGCCCGACTTCCTGACCATGGCGACCAAGCTCGGGGCGATTTCGAGTCTGCAGAAGCCGTTCCGGCCGGCCGACCTTCTGGCTGCCGTCACGGGCTGCCTGGAAGCCGTTGAACGTGGCTCGCCGCCACGCCCCGCGGTGTTGCGTCCTCCCCGTAATGCGCCATAGCATCCGATTCGTCCGGTGGATTGCTGGATTGGAGCGGGAGGGCGAGCGAACACCGACATGACGCTCACAACCAGGCTAGCCATCGCGATGATTGCGTTGGTCGCGATCGCGGTTACCGCGGTCGGATGGCTGAGCTATCACAACCTGGAACAGGCGCTCCTGCAGCGTGCCCGCGACCGCATCGAGACGCATTCACGGCAGCTTGCGACCGATCTGGAATATTACGCGGCGAGCGCGACCGGAGATGTTGCTGGCTTTCGCTCGGCGGTGGCGTTGCACGGACTGGTCCGCGCCCGCCAAGCGGGCGGCATCGATCCGGTCGATGGCGTCTCCGAAAAGATCTGGCGCGACCGGATAGCGTCACGTTTCGCTGCGGAACTTGAAGCCAAGCCGACATACGCGATGTTTCGAATTGTCGGCCTCGACGACGACGGCCGCGAGCTGGTCCGCGTCGATCGCAATGGACCGAACGGCACGGTTCGGATCGTCCCTGAAGCGGGCCTGCAGAAGCGAGGCGATCGCGGCTATTTCCAGGAAACGATCCGGCTCGGTCCTAAACAGCTCTACGTCTCGCCGCTCGATCTCGGCCGCTTCAACGGTCTGATCGAAGAGGTGCACCGGCCGACAGTCCGCGTCGCGACGCCGATTTTCACGACCGACGGCAAGCCGTTCGGAATTTTCATGATCAATGTCGACATGCGGCGCGCGTTCGACCGCATCAGGGCATCGGCGTGGCCGGGCGAGACGATCTACGTCGTCAACCGGCAGGGCGACTATCTCATTCACCCCGACCGGTCGCGCGAATTCGGCTTGTTGCTCGGCAAACCCAACGACTGGAAAGCTGACTTCCCGCATCTGGCGTCGCAGGCCGGAGCAAAACAAGGTAGCGCCGAAATCGTTGCGGACCAGGCTGGGCGGTCCAACGGTGTCGCGTTTGCTCCCGCCGTCCTGGCCGGTTCCGAATGGGTTGGGGTCATCGAGACCGCCCCGAACGCCGTGATCATGGCGCCGGCAGCAAGCATCCAAAATACCTCGTTTCTGGTCGGGGCGATCGCGGTGTTGTGCGCAGCAGTGCTGGCGCTGCTGATCGCGAGGTCGCTGGCCCGGCCGATCGTCCGGCTGACCGAAGCCGTTCAGGGCGTGGCTAAAGGGAAGGCGGCCATCCCGGTCGATGCGCGCGGCGAGACCGGCGTGCTCGCGCGGGCGTTTGCGCACGCGATCGAGGAGATCAATGCAAAAACCGCAGCGCTCCAACAGGAGGTCGAGGAGCATCGCCGCACCGTAGCTGCGCGCGATCATCACGCGGAACGGGAACGGCTGTTCAGCGCAGCGGTCGAATCCTCCAGTGACGCCATCGTCACGACGTCGCTCAATGGCACGATCACCGGCTGGAATTCGGCCGCGGAGCGGCTGTACGGGTACACGGCTGCGGAAACTGTGGGCAAGAGCATCACCCTTGTCGTTCCGATGGACCGGCTGCCCGAGTTGCATGACACGTTACGCCGGATCGGCTCGGGCGAACGCATCGAGCAACATGAAACCGTCCGCCTGAAAAAAGATGGCAGCCGGATCGAAGTGTCGCTCAGCGTCTCCCCGATCAAGGCCCCCTCGGGCGCGACCATCGGCATCTCGAAGGTGGCACGCGACATCACCGAAACCAACAAGACCAGGCAGGTGCTGCGGCAACAGACCGAAGAGCTTCGCCGCATCTTCGAGACCTCGCAGGATCTGATCATGGTGATGGATTCCCGAGGATTCCTGGTTCAGATCAGCCCGAGCTGCGAGGCCATATTAGGTTATCGGCCGGAAGAAATGATCGGACGCAGCGGCGAGGATTTCATCCACACCGACCACCTCGAGACCTCGCGTCGGGAAATGCGTGCAGCACGGCGCGGGCTGCGCCCGAAGATGTCCGATACCCGCTGCATTCACAAGGACGGACGAGAGGTGTGGTTGTCATGGCTCGGGACATGGTCCGAGCCGGTCAAGCGCTTCTTCTTCGTCGGCCGTGACATGACCGAGGGCCGGTTGGCGCAAGAGACGTTGCGCGAAAGCGAACAGCTCGCGCGCGGCATCATCGACACCGCGCTCGATGCCTTCGTGCAGATGGACGATCAGGGCATCGTCACCGACTGGAACTCGCAGGCGGAGAAGATATTCGGCTGGTCGCGCGCGGAGGCGATCGGCACCAAACTGAGCGAGCTGATCATTCCCGATGTCCATCGCGCCGCCCACAAGGTCGGCCTAGAGCGGTTTCTGCGCACCGGCGAGGCCGCCATCCTCGGCCGCCGCTTCGAAATCGAGGCGATGCGGCGAGATGGAAAGGAAATCAAGGTCGAGCTCAGCATTACCGCGCTTCGGCGACGCAATGGATTCGTGTTCAACGGCTTCATGCGCGACCTCACCGACAGGATCGCGGCCGAGGACAGGATCCGGCAGGCCGAGAAGATGGAGGCGATGGGACAGCTCACCGGCGGCATCGCGCACGATTTCAACAATATCCTGACGGTGATCACGGGAACGATCGAAATTCTGGCCGACGCCGTCAAGGGCGAACCGCAGCTTGCCGCCATCACGCGAATGATCGACGAGGCGGCCTCACGCGGCGCCGACCTCACCCAGCACCTGCTCGCCTTCGCGCGCAAGCAGCCGCTGGAGCCGAAGGTAACCGACGTCAATACGCTGATCATCGACACCGCGAAACTGCTACAGCGGACGCTCGGCGAGCATGTCGAGATCGAATCCGTGTTCGAAGACGAAACCTGCGCTGCGATCGTCGATCCCAATCAACTCGCCACCGCGATCCTCAATCTGGCCCTAAACGCCCGCGACGCGATGCCCGATGGCGGCAAGCTCATCATCGAAACCGGCTTCGTCATGCTCGACGACAATTATGCGAGGATGCACAGCGACGTCCGGCCCGGTCGCTACGCCATGATTGGGGTGAGCGATACCGGAACCGGCATTCCGACGGCGATGCTCGACAAGGTATTCAATCCGTTCTTCACCTCGAAGGGGCCCGGCAAAGGTACCGGCCTCGGGCTGAGCATGGTGTACGGCTTCATCAAACAATCGGCCGGCCACGTCATGATCTACAGCGAAGAAGGCCATGGCACGACGATCAAGATGTATCTGCCGCCGGCCACGGGCGCATTGCCGGCGGCCGAGGCTACACTGGCGCCGGCTGTCGAGGGCGGCCATGAAACAATTCTGGTAGTGGAGGACGACAAGCTGGTGCGCGACTATGTGCTGGCGCAACTGCATTCACTCGGTTACGTCACGCTGGATGCGGCGAACGCCACTGAAGCCCTCGCGTTGGTCCATACCGGCCGTCCGTTTGATCTGCTGTTCACCGACGTGATCATGCCCGGCATGAACGGCCGCCAGCTCGCCGACGAGATAGCGAAGGCCAGGCCCGGACTAAGGGTACTGTTCACCTCGGGCTATACCGAGAATGCCATCATTCATCACGGGCGACTCGACGAAGGCGTATTGCTGCTCGCCAAGCCCTATCGGAAATCGGATATGGCGATGATGATCCGCAAAGCGCTCGCCGATTGATCGCAACGGTGGCACCTGCATCCAGCGCAAGGCTACGGTGGATCCGGCCTGCGATCAGCCTTGACCAGCCTTGGATCAGATCTGGCCCTGTCGCTGGGTGGTCATCACGATGCGAACCAGATCGGCGGCATTCCGCGCGCCGAGTTTCTTCATGATATTGGCGCGGTGGTCCTCAATCGTGCGCGGGCTGATCCCGAGATGCCGCCCTGCTTCCTTGTTGGAAGCGCCGGCGGTGAACTGCTCCAGCACCTCGCGTTCGCGTCGCGTGAGCGGTTCCCGTCCCGGAAAATGCAGGGCCGCGATGCGCGACGACGTACTTTGCGCCTGCCGGCGAGCATAGGCCTCGATCGCCTCATCGAGTCTTGCCACGATTTCGCTGCCGCGAAACGGCTTTTCGATGAAGTCCAGCGCGCCGTTCTTGATGGCGCTGACCGCCATGGCGATATCGCCCTGCCCCGAGACCATGAAGATCGGTGCAGGGTAGTCCTCACCATGAAGCTCTTTCAGGATATCGAGGCCGGACTTACCGGGGATATGCACGTCGAGCAGGATGCAGGCTGGCGTCCGTGTTCGTGCAATCGCCAGCAGCGCGGCGCCGTCGGCGAAACAGATGACCTGATAGCCGGCTGCCGACAGCACCATCGAAAGCGTGTCGCGAACGGCTGGATCGTCATCGACTACGAAAATTTCCCCGCGGGAGGGGGCTTTTTCAGCCATGTTCCATCGTCCATGCGTGGTTGAATGTGACGCACACTCGGATAACGGTATTGAACTTCATACCGGACCGTATTTGTACGGGACCGCGGCATAACGCACAAGTAGCAACGCATCAACTTGGTCGAACACGTCCAGAACAGCCTGCGACTGATTGAACAAATGATTGGAAGTTTCGCCCGGCGCTCCCGAGAGTTCCATCAACGTCATCGTGCTTGACGACGTATCTCCCCGCTACACAAAGGCGGCAGGCACCGCCTATCGCGACCTCGGACAATACGGATCGAAACTGCTGACCAAATCGTCTGCGCTCTCCGGGGCCTTTGGCCCCGCAGAGCCATCCGCTTCAGCTCATCGCCTCTTCGGATTTTGACGACGCGCCTGACTTTTTCTTGCTGTGCTTGCCTCTCAGGAAGCGGATGTCCATTTCCGTGCCGTTGACACGAACGAGCTCGCACCGGCGATAGGCGAGGCCGGTCGACGACAGCAGCAGGAAGAACTCCTTGAGATTGAGGCCTTGAATGGAGCCTTCCACAGTCAGTTCGGCGTCGGTGTCCGAGATCGCGTTGAGCTGGCAGTCCCTGCGCCAGGTCCCGTCAATCGCCATGATGCAGACATCATAGCCGCGGCTGAATGTAACCCGCTCCGTGCCTTTGCCGTCCTCTGTCATCGCTCACCGTCCCGCCATTGCCGCGATTTTTGGCATTGCCGCTGCGCCCTGCGGAGATGCGGCACGCGCGCCGCTCGGCCGATAGAGGCCGCGCCTGTCCGGGAACGGCTTGAAGACATCAGTCAGGCCGACGACCGTTTCCGCCGCGCCCAGCACCAGGAAGCCATCGCCTTCCATTGTCTTGGCGAGGCGGCCAAAGATATTGATCTTGGTCTCCTGATCGAAATAGATCAGGACGTTCCGGCAGAAGATGACGTCGAAGGTGCCGAACTGGGAGAAATCGTGCAGCAGATTGAGCTGGCGATGCTGCACCATGCCGCGCAGTTCCGGACTGATCTGCCACAGTTCGCCGTTCTGCTTGAAATATTTGACGAGAAGCTGAATCGGAAGGCCGCGCTGGACCTCGAACTGGCTGTAGACGCCCGACTTCGATTTTTCGAGCACTTCCTGCGACAGGTCGGTCGCGATGATCTCGATCCGCCAGCCGGCAAGCGCCGCGCCCATTTCCTTCAGCGACATGGCAAGCGAATACGGCTCCTGGCCGGTCGAGCCGGCGGCACACCATATCCTGATGCTCCTGCGGCCGGCGCGCGCCTTCAACAGCTCCGGCATAATCGTATCGCGGAAGTGTTCGAAGGGCACCTTGTCGCGAAAGAAGAAGGTCTCGTTGGTGGTCATGGCCTCGACCACCTGGACGGTGATCGATGACGATCCGCCCTTCATTTTCTGCACGAGTTCGCCGATGCCCGACACACCGCATTTGCGCGAGAGCGGAAGCAGGCGGCTTTCGATCAGGTATTGCTTGTCTGCGGACAGGTCGAGACCGGAATGATCCTTCAGGAGCTTACGCAGATACTCATAGTCTGGCGGGGTCACGGGAGCCTCTCAAGGACAAGCGATAAGATTTAGATCGGGCTCTGTTCCGGGAGCGCGACCAGGCCGACTTCCTGGAATTTTGCCGCGACGATGTCCTTGTCGAACGGCTTCATGATGTATTCATTGGCGCCGGCATGCAGCGCACGAGAAATATGATCCATGCCGTTCTCGGTGGTGCAGAACACCACCTTGGGCGCGTCGCCGCCGGGCAGGCGGCGCAGATGGCCGAGGAATTCGTAGCCGTCCATGACCGGCATATTCCAGTCGAGCAGAACTGCCGTGGGCATGGCATTCTTGCAGGCTTCAAGCGCCTGCTCGCCGTCCTCGGCTTCAGTAATTTGGAAGTCCAGCTCTTCCAGGATGCGGCGCGCGATCTTTCGCACGACGCTGGAGTCATCGACGACAAGACAGGTTTTCATCTCGGCCTCCTTGCTTGACGAGCGCTACGCTGCGAGGGTTGTTTTCGGTATGATTTCGAGAACGCGATCGACGTCGAGGACGACCATGAGCTGGCCGTCGAGGCGGTGCACGCCGCCGGCGAGCTTGGCGAAGCGGGGGTCGAGGTTGACGGGGTTTTCCTCGCGGCCATTGTCGGGCAGCCGCAGCACCTCGCCGATCTGGTCGATCAACAGGCCGTAGGACTCGCCGCGCAAGTCGACGCCGACCGCCATCGGCGGCTTGCCGTCGTCGTTCTTCGGCAAGCCGAGCCGGGCGCGCATGTCGACCACGGTGACGATGCGGCCGCGCAGGTTGAGCACGCCGGCGATCTCGGCGGAGGACAGCGGCACCCGCGTCAGCCGTTCCGGCATGAACACGTCCTGGACGCGGGAGATCGGCAGGCCGAACAATTGCCCGCCGATCACGGCGGTGACGTATTCGGCCACGGTGCCCTCGATGGTCTCGGTCTTGGTTGTCATGGTCTGTTACCGTTCTCTCGTTTTGAGCATGATCATTTCGGAAAACCGGTTCCCACTTTTCCGGATCATGCTCTAGGCCGCGCGCCGGGTCTCGGCGGTCTGTTCCTTCAGCGCCGCGATCAGGCCGGGGCGGTCGAACTTGGCGACGTAGTCGTGGAAGCCGGCCTGCCGGCCGCGCTCGATCGCCGCCGGCGACACCAGCGAGGACAGCGCGATGATCGGCAGCGTGCCCAGATTGTTGTCGGCGCGGATGACTTCCGCGAACTCGAAGCCGTTCATGTCGGGCATCTCGATGTCGGTCAGCACCACGTCGAAGGTCTGGCCCGAGCGCAGCGCCGAGAGCCCCTCCTGGGCGTTGACGGCGACCCGCACCTTGTAGCCGGCGGCTTTCAAGACCGGCGCCAGCATGTTGCGGAAGAAGGCGGAGTCGTCGACCAGCAGCACCGATTGCGCGGTCGAGGAGGCCCGCATCTCCTTGCGCGAGAACCAGTCGGCAAACGCCATCGGCAGGAAGTGGCCGACGTCGATCACCTCGGTGGCCTGGCCCTTGATCACGGCGGAACCCAGAATGCCGTCCTGCTGGCCGGCGACCTCGATGTGCAGCCGCTCCTCGACGATGTCGATGATCTCGTCGACCACGAGCCCCATCGAGCGGCCGTCGTCGGCGAACACCAGGATCGGCTGCGAGCCGGTGCTCTGGACCGTGACGCCGGCCATCTGCACCAGCGGCATGAGCTGGTCGCGGTACTGCACCATGTAGCGGCCGTTGGAGAGCTCGATCTTGTCGGTGGCGATCTCTTCCAGCCGGGTGACGAGGCCGAGCGGCACCGCCTTGGGCTGCGAGGAGCCGGCGCGGAACACGAGCAGCGAGGTGAGCTGCTCGCCGGACATGGCATGCGCCGCGGAGGCTTCGTCGGCCATCTCATGGGCCGAGGCGCCGGAGGCGCCGAGCGCCTTGGCAATGCCGTTGGGGTCGATGATCATGATCACGGCGCCATCGCCCAGAATGGTGTTGCCGGAGAACATGTCGATGTGCCGCAGCTTGGTCGACATCGGCTTGACCACGATTTCTTCGGTGTGGAACACGCCGTCGACCACGATGCCGAAGGTCTGGCTGCCGACCTGCGTCACCACGATGAAGCCGTTCTCGGGGTCGCTGGACGAGCCGTCGTCGATCTTCAGCAGCTTCTTCAGGTGCATCAGCGGCAACAGCTTGTTGCGCAACCGCAAGACCGCGGTGTCCTTGATGCGCTCGATGCGGTGTTCGGAGTTGGCGCGGGCGCGCACCAGCTCGACCACCGACAATTGCGGGATCGCAAAGCGGTCGCCGGCGGCTTCCACGATCAGGGCCGAGACGATCGCCAGGGTCAGCGGGATCTTGATGGTGACGGAAGAACCTTCGCCGGCCACGCTCTTGATGTCGATGGTGCCGCCGATCTGGTCGATATTGGTGCGCACCACGTCCATGCCGACCCCGCGGCCGGAGACCGAGGTGACGGCGGCGGCGGTGGAGAAGCCCGGCGCGAAGATGAACTTGTGGATCTGGGCTTCGGTCATCTTCTCCAGTTCGGCCTCGGTGACGAGACCGTTCTGCAGCGCTTTGGCCTTGATCCGCTCGGTGTTCAGCCCGCGGCCATTGTCCGCGATGCAGATGATGATGTGGCCGCCCTCGTGATAGGCGGAGAGCCGAATCGTGCCCTGCTCGCCCTTGCCGGCGGCGAGCCGCTCCGCCGGGGTCTCCAGGCCATGGTCGGCGGAGTTGCGCACCATGTGCGTCAACGGATCCTTGATCAAATCGAGCACCTGGCGGTCGAGCTCGGTGTCGGCGCCGTGCATCTCGAGCTCGATCTGCTTGCCGAGTTCGCCCGAGAGGTCGCGCACGATGCGCGGCAGCTTCTGCCAGGCATTGCCGATCGGCTGCATCCGCGTCTTCATGACGCCTTCCTGCAGCTCGGCGGTGACGTTGGAGAGCCGCTGCAGCGGCACCTTGAACTCGGTGTCCTCGTTGCGGCGGGAGATTTCCAGGAGCTGGTTGCGGGTCAAGACCAGCTCGGAGACCATCGTCATCAGATGTTCGAGGGTGTCGACGTTGACGCGGATCGACTGGTTGGCGATCTTGTCGGCGACCTCGCCGTCGGCATCCATGGCAACCGGCTTGCGGGCCGGCTTTGCCTTCGTTTCCTTCGCAGCTTCCTTGGCTTCCTTGGCTTCCTTAACCTCCGGCGCCGGCGCAGCCTTGGCAACAGGTGCCGGCGCGGCTTCGGTCGCGGTCTCGCGGAAGGCGCGCTCGAGGTCGTCGAGCGAGACTTCGCCCGGACGCAACGGGCGTTCCAGCACCTGCTCGACCAGCGTGCCCTTGGTCATCGCGGGCGCAACCGGCGGTGCCGCCACGACAGGCGCGGGCGCGGGTTCAGGCGGCGCTTCCGCCGCATGGTGACCGCCTTCGGCCATCGCATGCAGCTTCTCGATCAGGTCTTCGTCGGTGCCCTCGGGCTCGGTCTCGGTGGCTTCCAGGCCTGCGAGGATTTCCTTGATGCGGTCGATGCTCGACAGGATCAGCGTCACGGCTTCGGCCTTGACCGGCATGCCGTCGCGGAATTTGCCCATCAAGGTCTCGCCGGCATGGGCCAGTGCTTCCAGCCGCGGCAGTCCCAGAAAGCCGCAGGTGCCCTTGATGGTGTGGACCAGGCGGAAGATGTTATCCAGAATCTTCGCGTCGCTCGGGTCCTGCTCGAACCGCACCAACTGATTGTCGACCGTATCCAGGCTCTCGCTGGTCTCCGTCAGGAACTCCCGCAACAGATCATCCATATGAGCACGCCCTCTAAATCAGATACTGGCCTTCTGTAGAAATAACCCTCGGGTTTTCACGGCTGCGTTAATTTCATCGTCCGTGCTAATACGGATATGGTGAATAATTTCGTGAGCTGTGCGTTTGCGGTGATGCGACTGCGCGATCGAGAGACGATCGACGACGCGCATCTCGTGCGGGATGACAAATATTGAACGCTCATAAAAAAACGGCGGGGAGATCCCCGCCGTTTTGATCTTGTATTTGCCGCTTATTAGCGGAGCAACTGCAGCACGCTCTGCTGGCTCTGGTTGGCCAGCGCCAGCGCGGACACCGCGATCGACTGGCGGGTCGACAGCGCCTGGCTGTTCGCCGCTTCCTCGTTGGTGTCGGCCAGCGTCAGGTTCGACGAGCCGGTCTGCAGCACGTTGATCAGGTTCTTCGAGAAGTCCTGACGGATCTGCACGATCGACAGGTTCGAACCCAAGGCAGAAGCCTGGGAGCGCAGCAGGGTCGAGGCCGAACTCAGGTTGGCAATGACCTTGTTGGTGGCGGAGTTGTCGATGAAGTCGACGCCGCTCGTCAGGTTCGCCAGACCGAGACCGGCGGCATCGAAGTTGACGCCGGTGATGCTCAGGGTCGACTTGCCGGTTTCGTTGAACGTCAGCTTGAGCTGATCGCCGCCGAGCAGGTTGACGCCGTTGAACGACGCGTCCGCTGCGGTGGTGGTGATCTGGGCCAGGATGCCATTGAACTGGTTGACCAGACCGCTGCGAACCGTCTGCGCGGCATTATCGACGACGGGAGCCGACGCGGTGGTGAAGCTGATCGCGCTGGTGAGCGTGCCGCCGATAGCACCACCCGATGTCACCGAACCGATGGTGGTCGACGCATAGTCGTTGGTGGCGGAGATCGTCAGCTTGCCGGTCGAGTCCAGCGTCGCGCTGAGGTTGTTAGCCAGCAGCGCGGCGTTGAGCTGGTCGAGCGTCTTGACCGTGCCGTTGCTGCCGTCGCCGAAGGTGACGTTGACCGCCGTGCCGCCGTTGAAGGAGGTGAAGGACAAGGTCTTCCCGGCGACGCCGCCAGCGAGAGCAGTACGGGTGGCCTCGAAGCTCGTAGCCGTGCCCTGGTTGCCGCCGAGGCCGAGCGCGGAGAGCGCATTGCCCGTGCCGGTGATGTTGAGGTCCGAGGCAGTGCCGGTGCTGATCTGCAGCTGGCCGTTGGCGGCGATCGAGGAGGCTGTCACACCTTGTGCGGTCGACAGCGTCGCGGTGCCGCCTGCGTTGACGGTCGTCTTGACGCCGGTCGCCAGGTCGATGGCGTTTAGCACGTCAGAGATCGCCGCGCCCTGCAGGTAGACGGTCGAGTTACCGGCGCCATCGGTCACGATGTTGCCGCTGACGCCGGAGCCGGCCGGGACGGCCGCTGCGGCAGGCGCCTTCGCCGACGTAAAGGTGATGGTCCTGCCGTTGACGTTGAGCGTCGAGCCGTCCTGCACCAGGTTGGCCGTCGTGTTCGAGCTGGTCACGCTGCCCACCGTGACGGTGCCGGTGCTGGAACCGGTCGCGCTGGTCAAGCCGAAGAACTTCAGAATGTCGTTGGCGCCGGTGATAGTGGTGGT
Source organism: Bradyrhizobium sp. AZCC 1577 (assembly GCF_036924575.1). Lineage (NCBI taxonomy): Bacteria > Pseudomonadati > Pseudomonadota > Alphaproteobacteria > Hyphomicrobiales > Nitrobacteraceae > Bradyrhizobium > Bradyrhizobium sp. AZCC 1577. Next base: position 936,603 of record NZ_JAZHRQ010000001.1, on the reverse strand, counting down.
GCCGCCGCCTGTGGACGAGATCGCCAGTTCGCCTGCCGCGGTGACGCTGCTGGCCTGGGTGTTCGAAGCCGTCGTATATGCCGCCACACCGGCGGTGTTGACTGAGGTCTTGACGCCACTGGCAAGGTCGATCGCGTTCAGGATGTCGCCAACGGTCGTGGCGCTGGTCGCGGCGGCGCCGAGATGAACGGTCGAATTGCCGTTGCCGTCGTTCACGACGTTGCCGAGCACACCCGAACCGGCGGGGAGAGTGGCGGCAGCGGGGGTAGCCGTTGCCGAGAACGTAATCGTCTTGCCATTAACGGTGATGCTCTTGCCGGCCAGGCCGGTCGCCGCAACGGTATCAGCAAGGGCGTCCGACGCAACGGCGGAAGTCGCAGCAATCACGGTCGCGGAGGTGATCGCGGCCGGCGTCGAGTTGTTGTTCAGCTTAACACCGAACGCAGTCGATCCGCCGACACCGCCGATCAGAGCTGTAGAGCCTGCTGCAGTGGTGCCACCCGCGGCACCAGTATAGAGCACGTTGCTGCTCGCGGTCGCATTGGTGTAGCTGTTGGTGCCGCGCAGGTCGGTGGCGGTGGCGCCGGCGATCGTCGCCGACACGTTCGACTTGGTGGAGTAACCAACCGCGCTCTGCAGCGCCTGGTTGGCGATCGACTTTGCGGTATCGACCAGCTTCTGCAGCGAGGTGATGCCGGTGTTGGCGGCCTGCAGCACCTGCACGCCGTTGCCGATGCCGTCGAGGAGGTTGTTGATGTCACCGGCGCGCGAATCGAGCGACTGCGCGGTGAAGAAGTTCGTGGGATTGTCGAGGGCCGTGTTGACCTTCTTGCCGGTGGCAAGGCGGTTCTGCGTGGTGGCGAGCAGATCAGCGGTCGACTGGAGGGAGAGGAGGTTCTGGCGAACCGACGCGGAGAGGACAATGCCTGACATGTCTATTTCCTTCTGGTTTCGAAGCCATTTCTTTGGCCATGCCAGCAATACAGAGCGAGATTTAACAATGCCTCAACTTGGCGGCTCTGATTTGCAGCAATCGGACACTGAACTGCCGATGGTTAAAGCTGAGCTAAGCAGCAAACCGTAAAAGTACGGTTAAGTGGCCGTGACCGCGGCTTGCAAAAATTCTGGCGATTGCTGCGGAGAGAAATTCGCCGGCCGCTAGTTCGACTGGGCGATGCCGCCGAAACGGGAGCGGGCTTCGGCGAGACATTCGTTGACGACCGCCAGCAGCGCGCCCGGCGTGAACGGCTTGCGCAGGCAGCGCGTGGCACCGAGCTCGAGCGCCATGCGCAAGAAGTCCGGCGCCGGCGAGTCGAGATTGGCAAAGGCGTATCCCGACATCGCAACGAGCGGGATCGTCGGCGCGCGCTCGTGAAAAATCCTGATCGATTCGAAGCCGCGCATGTGCGGCATGAAGATATCGACGAGCATCAGGTCGAAGCCGGAATCTTCCAGCGCACGGAGCCCGGCTTCGCCGCCATCGGCTACCGTCACCTCAAAGCCGTGACGTTCGAGATAGACCTCGATGGCCGAGCAGACCATGGGATCGTCATCGACCACCAAGATGCGACGCATGATCCATCTCCCTCGCGGCGTAGGACGCGCTCCGTCCACCGGCGGTTCCACAAAGGGAACCTCTCGGCTGATCGTGCGGCAGTTTTATCTTGCGAATCAGTGCACTACCGCATCTCCGTCGAAAACAGGCCACTCTGTCTGCCCTCTACAGTGTATAAGGTCGGTTCCACAACCTGGGCTGATCCGGATTGGGAATTTGTAGCTCGCCTGCCAGGGCAACTCGCGCGGCCGCTGCTTCGAAGATGTTCGCAAGGTTGCCGGCGACGAGGTCGCATCGCCGTGCTTGCATCGCGAAGCGTCGGAGCGGTTAAAGCCCACCTGGCCGAGCCGATGCGCCGGCGCCATCGATCCACGTTTGCCAGTTTTTCTTGCCAATATAATGTGCGAGGATCATCCTGCAGTTCGGACTGTACGCAGCAGACGCCAGAGACCGGCTTGGCCGTAAGGCAGGAGACTGCTTTGGATTCAGCTCCTCGTTCTCCGAATGGATTCTTGTCCTCGCTGACCGCGGATGATTTCGAATTGATCCGCCCGCATCTGCGCGCCGCCGATCTCAGCCAGGAGATGGTGCTGGTCGAAGTCGACGAAACGCTCAAGCGTGCGTACCTTCCGCACAAGGGCGTCATCTCGCTGGTCGTGAAGCTCGCGCGCGGCGAGCACGTCCAGATCGCGATGATCGGCCGCGACAGCATCTTCGGTGCATTCGCCGCCCTCGGCGACGCCGTGGCGTTGAACACCGCCGTGGTGCTGGTGCCGGGCGCGGCCTCGACGATCGATCTCGACCAGCTTCGTGCTGCCGCCGACCAGAGCGCGACGTTGCGTACCGCACTGACGCGGCACGGCCTCGCCGTCTATGCGCAAATCCAGCAGACCGCCGGCTGCAATGCCTCGCACACGGTGGAATCCCGGCTGGCGCGATGCCTGTTGCATACACGCGACCTCTCCGGCAGCGACAAGCTGGTCCTGACCCAGGAAGCGATGGCCCAGATGATCGGCGCACGCCGCAACAGCGTTTCGCTGGTGGCCCATACGCTGCAGCAAGCGGACTTCATCCACTACAGCCGCGGGCATATCGAAATCACCAACGTGGACGGCCTGATCAAGACGTCCTGCGAATGCTACGCGACGGTCAGGGCGCAGTACACGAGGCTGCTGCATCCGCGCATCCACAGCGCGGCCGCGTAATCGCTTCCTGCGATCGACCGCGGCCGCAGCCCGATCTGCGATACGCACCGCATCGCCGTTGCGCGCGAAGATTGCGGTGACCCTCTACTTCACCGTATTACTACGGCCAATCGCGGCTTCTGCGACGTTTCAGTCCCACGGGGGATTAACGCGCTGTTCAACGAGCCCTGATAGTTGTCACGGTGCTGACGGGTGCGGGTTCGAGACTCTTTCGCGTGCAACGCGCATTCACCTGTGTTCGGCGGCATATTGTTTGCTTGTTTGCGCGGAGTACGAACATGGCTTTTGATCTGTCGATGCCGATCCTGGTGGTCGATGACTACAGCACCATGATCCGCATCATCCGCAACCTTCTCAAGCAGCTCGGGTTCGAGAATGTCGACGAGGCCAGCGATGGATCGGCTGCGCTCGCCAAGATGCAGACCAAGCGATACGGCCTCGTGATCTCCGACTGGAACATGGAGCCGATGACCGGCTACGACCTGCTCAGGGAAGTCCGCGCCAGCCCGGAATTCTCCAAGACGCCCTTCATCATGATCACCGCTGAATCCAAGACCGAAAACGTGATCGCCGCGAAGAAGGCCGGCGTCAACAATTACATCGTCAAGCCGTTCAACGCCGCAACGCTGAAGACCAAGATGGAAGCGGTGTTTCCCGACGCAGCCGGCTGACACCATCCCGGAAGAGCGCGCTGCACACCGCAGACGCGCAGTTAGCCGTACTTCTACGGTTTGAGATTTTCACCTCCGGATAACGTTGACTGAGGATAGTTGCGTGGACCAAGGGAGTGCCCTCATGTTCACGTTTGAAACGAGCGATCAGAAAGAAGTGCGGCGTCTCCGTATCGCCCAGTTCAATGGCAGGACTGCAACCGTGCATTCGGCCGGATCGGCGGTCACCGGCCACGTTCGATCGATCGTGGCAAGCAAGTCGAGCGTTCCGGCGGCGTGGACCATCACGATCATCCCGGAAGAGCCCAAGCCGACGCGCTCGCCGCGCCCCGCGGCGCGCAGCCGCTCCTTGATGGAAGATTTTTGCTGAACGGCAGAACGGCCCGATCGCGCAGAATCGCAAGCCCCGATTCCGGCAGCGCAAAACCGCGCCGCTCAGCCGCGCATCGCAAGCTTCGCTTCGGGATAGATCAGGCGGGCTGCAGCAGCGCCTTGCGAACCAGATCCGCGGTGTTGCGGGCGCCAAGCTTGCGCATGGCCTCGGCGCGATGGCTCTCGAATGTTCTTGGGCTGATATTCATCCGCAAGGCGCCTTGCTTGTTGGAGCAACCTTCGCTGATCAGGCTCAGCACCTCGCGCTCGCGCCTGGTCAGAGGCTTCTGGCCTGACCCCGGGGCCAACATCAGGCCCGGCCTGCGGGCGCCATCCGCGGAGCGGCCGGGCTGGCCCTCGCCCGCCTGCTTGCGAACGGGGTCGGACACCGGATGATTGTCCGACATCTGCTTCACCAGAGCGCAGACGCGCTCGGTTTGCTGAAGCGCGTTCTCCACCACCTGTTGCAGGTAGAGCCGGTTGCCGGATCCCTGCGAAAGCTGGTGGCTGTGCTGCTTGATCTCATTCATGTAGAGCAGCAGCGCTGTCAGCGGCCCGTTCAATTGCCGGGCGATCGCCGCTCCCGCCTCTTCCGCGGCACGCGAGCGCGCGGCGGATAGCTGCACGATCTCAGGATTCTCTTCGAGAGGTGTGACGTTTTCCATCCACTTCGTGAAGTGCGAATCAGCGGCGCGATGATCTTGTCCCGACATATAACTATTTTATCGGTTCCACCCTCTTTCATGGTTAACTTCTTAACCGGTAAGAATACGGAGAAGTCCGCCAGCCCGTCTCGCCGCCGGACTAAATCGGGCTAAAATCATTCGAAATCAGGTGTCTTCAGCCGAAATACATGCTCCGAACATAAAAGCCGTTGCACGCCAGCCCCGTATTTTAACGGTGAGCGCATTTGCTTTGTTAATAGACCTCCGCCGGTTCTCGGTGTGATTTCCTGTCGGCGCCCCAAGCCGGCGTCTCCCTTCCCCCTCGACGCCCGTTGCGCGCGACGGCTTGCTCGCGGCATCGCCCTGATTACATGCGCCGGCAGCCCCGCAATGATCGAGGCCCAAATCATCCCGCAACGAATCCAAAAAGGGAGACCGCGATGTCGCAGGCAAGGGATTATGGATGGCGATGGCCGTGCTGGCCGGCGTCCTGACGTTCAGCTCGGGCGTGGCGGCGCAAAACCCACCGGCAGCGGCGGAGAACGCCCCGCCGACGGCCGACAACGCCGTGATGCTCACCGTATTCCTCAAACATGACCAGTCGCGGCCCCTGAGCGAACTCAACGCGCAGCTTCAGCGGCAGGGATACTACAAGGCTTTCCCGCCTGACGGCGTCGAAGTCGTGAGCTGGTATGTCATGATGGGGATCGGACAGGTGGTCACACTGCGGCTGCCGGCGTCGCGATTGCGCGAGGTCAACCGCATCCTCGAGAACACGGCCTGGGGCAGTTACCGCACCGAGTTCTATCCGACCTACGATTACAAGGCGATCGGCACCGCAGCGCACGAGAAGGCGCAGTAGGCTTGAGGTCAGCCGAGCCTGGAGATCTGCTCCTCGGTCACGACGCGCTCGACATTCTCGGATTTGCTCCTGATGCGATAGCGCGGGCGGCCGTCGGCTTCGATCGGCAGGCAGGAAACGATGGTGTAGACGCTTCGTTCCTTCGCCACGGCGCGGCCCTGCGGCCCCTGCTGCTGGTGATGAACGTCGTCGTTGATCGCGAAATTATGGGCCATCGTCGGTCTTTCCGCTGAAAAAGCGCTTGTAGTCTCAACGGCCTGGCAACGCAACACCTTGTGCGCCTGATGTGCTTCGGATTTCGGGGTCCACCGCGTCAGGCCGTCAGGAGCGCCTTTCGCTTGCCGACGCGCGCGATCGATTTCTCGATCGCCGAACCGGACAAGGTTCCCTCGCGCAGGCTGTCTGCGATGTATTCGGCAATCCCGGCCATCTGCTGTTCCTGATCGAACAAATTGTTGCCGATGCAGAGCATGTCCATGCCGGCTTTGAGCGATTGCAGGCTGGCTTCCCGCGTGCCCAACGCCTTCTGCAATCCCTGCATCTGCATGTCGTCGGTGATCAAGAGCGTATCCGGAAGGCGCTTGCGCAAGCGGCCAAGCCCCGCCGCGGACAGCGTCATCGGGCAATGTTCGTCCCATTGTCTGACGATGGCGTGGCTGACCAGCACCGCATCGCCGAACATTGCTGGCGCAAGCGAATAGAATAGCTCTTCCTGCTCCCCGCGAAGGGTTTTGGAGATATCCATGAATTCCTGATGCGAATCCACCACCGCGCCGCCGATGCCAGGGAAATGCTTCAGGCACAGGCCGATGCGCTGCGCCCGCGCCACCTCGCTTGCCAGCAACGCATTGGCTTCCACCTCGGCGATGTCGGCGGAGTAGGAACGCTTGATCCTGCCGATATTGGGGTTGTCGGGATTGTAGTCGACGTCGATGACCGGCGCGAAATCATAGTGGATGCCGAGCCGCCGCATCTCGGCAAAGCTCGTGGTGAGGATCGCGTGCTTTTGATCCGATGCGAGGAGATTGAATTCCCTCGCACTGGGAAGCGGCGCAAACCCGCGGTTTTCCTTCAGCCGCCGCACCAATCCACCTTCCTGGTCGATGAACACCATCGGCCGCGACGGCAGCGCGGAAATCTCCGCGCAAAGGCGTTGCACCTGTTCAGGCGATTCAATGTTGTTGTCGTATTCTCGCGTCCGGCAGGAATAATCGAACAGGATCACCCCGCCGAGACCGTAGCGGGCCGCAAATTCCTTCAGCCAATTGGGAACGATCTTGCCGAAGAAGCCGAGAATGAAGAGTTCGCCGATGGGCATGCTGGCAGCTCCAAGAGCAATCCTGCCAATACTGCGTCCTGAAGTCGACCATCTTGGTCGCAATTGCACCAACGCAGTTACGTTAGGGACCACGCCTTAGGTTCCAGCCGCGGCTAGCTGGATATGTGATGGGTCGCACATTTGTCAGCGCGCGAATGGGCTAGGCTTTTGGTCGCGAGAGGTGCTGTGCCAGGCGCGGCTTGGGCGCTTCTGGGGCGAAAGACACAAGCTGAAGGCGTGTACGCAATGTGGCGCATTCTGAATTTCCCATCGATCAATCCAGTCTCAACCCGCTCATGTCGGCCGGGCGTTCGTGACGCGATTTCGAGGCCCATGAAGCGAGCCGTCGTCGTTATGGCTTGCTGCCTCGCTGTGCTGACGGCCCCCCACGCCGCACTTGCCGACGCCGCGTCCGACCGGGACATGGCCACTCGCTACGAGCAGGCGGCGCAAGCAGGCGATGATGAGGCCCAGTTCTATCTCGGGGCGCTCTATTCGTCAGGCGTCGGTCGTCCGCGCAGCGACCAGGAGGCATTTCGCTGGTTCTCGCGCGCGGCCGATCAGGGACATGCCCACGCCATGCTGATCGTTGCCGGCCTCTACGCGAGCGGGCGCGGCGTAGCGAAGGAAAATGTGAAGGCCTATTCCTGGGCCCACATCGTCGCCTCCGCCAGCAAGCTCGACGAGGACCGCAACGGTGCGCGGCAACTGATGTCCCTTCTCATGAAGAAGATGACGAGCGACGAGATCGGCCGTGCCGTGGTGGCCGCAAGAGAATGGCGCGCCGTTCGGGTTGCTGGCGCGCCAAAGGACTCCGTCAAGGCTTCCGACAAGGCGTCGAAAATCGAAAGAGCACTAGACAGCCCGGACCAACCCGCGCCGGCCGCGCCCCCACCTGCACCCGCCGTCGTGCAGCCAGCGCCCGCCGCCACGCCGTCGCCTGCTATCCCGCAGCCGGCGCCATCCAACACCACGGTATTGCAGGCATCTCCCAAGGCCACGTCGGCAGCTCCAATGAAGAATGCAAGGAAAGAAGATGTTCGTGATCTGCTCGACCAGGTTCCATCGGGCCTGCGCAAGCGGTTTGGCTTCTAGGTCAGGGGACGCGCCATGAAATTGCAGCATATGATCGCAACCGGCATTCTGGCCGTCGCCACGGCAGGGGTTGGCTATTACGCCTATCCCCACTTGCTTCGTGCACCGTTGGTGACCACCAGCATTGCGGGCCTCGCGCCGGTTTCCGAAGCGGTTTACGGAACCGGCACCGTCGAGCCCGAGCGCTGGGCCAAAGTAGTGCCGCTGCAGCGCCGCCGGCTGGTCGAGCTTTGCAGATGCGAGGGACAGGTGGTGAAGGCCGGCCAGGTCCTCGGTCGCCAGGACGACGCCGAGGAGCGCAGCGCGCTGGATCAGATGGAAATCAATCGCGGCCAGCTCGAACGCGATCTGGCGCGCGCCGAGAAGGATCGCGACAAGAGCGACGCCGCGCGCACTGACTACGAGCAGCGCTGGACCAAGCTCGAGGAAACAAAATCGCGGATCGCCGCGCAGAAGGTACGGCTCGACTCGCTGCTGCTGAGAGCTCCGCTCGACGGCATGGTGCTGCGGCGCGACGGCGAGGTCGGCGAGATCGCCGGCCCCACCGATGTCTTGTTCTGGGTTGGACCGCCTGCGCCGATGCAGGTCGTTGCCGAAATCAATGAGGAGGAAATCAACCGCATCGCGACCGGCCAGAAGGCTTTTCTGCGAAGCGAAGCTTTCCCCGGAAGGGCCCTGCGAGCCACGGTCTCCCAGATCACGCCAAAGGGCGACCCGACCCGCAAAACCTTCCGCGTCTATCTGCGGCTGCCGCAGGACACGCCGCTGCGAATTGGCATGTCGGCCGAGGTCAATATCATCTTCCGCGAGAAGCAGGCGGCCATTGTCGTACCGGCGGAGGCCGTCGCAGCCGGTTCGGTTCAGATGGTCGATGACGGCCGGATCAAACGTGTGCCGGTGACGGTCGGCATCCGTGGCAACCGCAACATCGAGATCCTCGGCGACATATCCAAGGGCACCTCGGTGCTTTCGCCCGCCCGCACGGATCTCGCCGAGGGCGCCAGGATTCGCATCGACAGCAACTCGGCCAAAGTTGTGGAGCCGGCGCCCACGAGTGAACCGACCGATCAGCCAGCCGGGACACCCGAATCTGTCGCGGTAGCTTCGGCCACCACAGCTCCTTCGGATCCCGATGATGCGGTGATCTCGGCAGCCATGACCGCCCACATCGATTCCGTCGTCAACGACGCCCGTCGCAACCTCATCAGCAACAGCCGGTAAGTGCCGTGAAGCTTCTGTTCAACATCGCATGGACCCATGTCAGCGCCCGGGTACGCCAGACTCTGGTGGGTATGGCCGGCGTCGCCATGGGGGTCGGCTTCACCATCATGATGGCCGGCCTGATGCAGGGCTCGCAGATCGATTTCCTGCGGCAGCTCGTCGACACCATGCCGCACATCACGGTCGATGATGAACGGCGCTCCGTGCCGACGCAACCCGCAGAGCAGGAATATGCAGCGGTCCAAATGGCCGACATCGCCAATGTCGGCAAGCGTCCCGGCATCAAATATCCGGAATCGGTGATGACTTCGCTGCGCTCCTGGATACCCGGCGACGTGACGCCCTCGGTGACGACCAGCGCGATCATCGATCATGGCGGCGCCCGCATCGGCATCACCTTGACCGGCATCGACCCCCGCCGTGAGATCCAGGTCTCGAAACTCGGCTCGCAGATGCGCGAGGGAAAGCTCGACGATCTTTCACGCGCGCCGAACGGCATCATCGTCGGCGAGGCGCTCGCCGAAAAACTCGGCGTGAAAACCGGCAACACTGTCCTCCTGGTCGGCGGCCAGGGCACCCGGCTGAATTCGACGGTGGCCGGGCTGTTTCGCTCCGGCTTGAAGCGCGTCGATGAGAGCCAGATCTATTCGCTGGCCGGGACGGCGCAGCTCATGATGGGGCAAAGCGGGGTCGTCAACCAGTTGCGGCTGCGGTTGAACGATCCGATGTCGGCGCAAAAGGTTGCCGCCCAGGTCGAAGCGCAAACCGGTTACAAGTCGGTGTCCTGGCAGGAAGCCAACGCCGACTTGCTGTCGACCTTTACCGTGCGTGATTTCATCGTGCTCACGGTGATGGGAGCGATGCTGCTGACATCGTCCTTTGCCACCTACAACATCATCTCGACGATCACGCACGAGAAGCGTCAGGACATCGCGATCATGAAATCGCTGGGCATGCGCGAGTATGCAGTGCGGCGGATCTTCATCATCGAATCCATCATTATCGGCGTGGTCGGCATCCTGTTCGGGTGGATCCTCGGTTACCTGCTCTGCTACGGCTGGTCGAAGATCACGATCTTCAATCCGCTGACCGGCACGACCGTTCCGCTGCAAATCTATTACTCTGCGATGCACTATGTGGTCGCCGGCGGCATTTCGCTGCTCTGCTGCGCAGGCGCGGCCTATTTCCCGGCACGCAAGGCAACGCGCGTGCATCCAGTCGACATCATCCGGGGGGCATCATGACCGAAGTCGCTTTGCAAGCAGTGGAGCTGGTTCGCCGCATCGAAGGCGTCGTTTCGCACACCCTCGTCAACGGCATTGATCTTGCGGTGAACAAAGGCGAATTCGTCGCCATTACCGGGCCGTCGGGATCGGGCAAATCGTCGCTGCTCTATCTCCTGGGCCTGCTCGATGCTCCCAGCGAAGGCGAGATCATGATCTGCGGCCAGCCGACCTCGAAATTGTCGGAGACGGAGCGAGCCGACGTTCGCCTGACCAAATGCGGTTTTGTGTTCCAGTTTCATTTCCTGCTGCCGGAGTTCACCTCGCTCGACAATGTGCTGCTGCCGATGCGCGCAGCCGGCAGGATGACCGAAAGCGAGATGCGCGAGCGCGGCCTTGCGCTGCTGGGCTCGCTTGGGCTTGGCGAGCACGCCAACAAGCGTCCCAACCAGCTCTCCGGCGGCCAGCGCCAGCGCGTCGCGATCGCCCGCGCGCTTGCCAACCGCCCCGAGATCATCGTCGCCGACGAGCCGACAGGCGCCCTCGACACGGCGTCCACGGAACAGGTGTTTTCGATCCTTCGCGACATCGCCGACCAGGGCCAGACCGTGGTCGTCGTAACCCACGATCCAGCGCTCGCCGCCCGCGCCGACCGCCGCATCCACATCGTCGACGGCAAGGTTGCGGAGATCATCGGACGGGGTGAAGGCGGGCTGGTGTGCGAGATGGCGAGTTAGTCGGAGGCAGCCCACCGTCGCGGCTCCGTCGCCATGGTACGGCCAGCTTCAGCCTGGCTCGTTGCGCCGAAGAGCAAGCGAAGGAGGGTAGCGGACCGAGGGATTCTCAAGCTCCTCTTCGGATGAAACGCTCGCTATCGAGTCGTTGCACGTCCAGGCGGAGATAGTGCCTGCGACCATCAACCTTGATCCAATTCCCCGGTCCACCGATCTCGTCCCTTCCAATATGGGCATCGGGGGCAAGATTCGCCCATCGGATAATCGATCCCTTCTTCGTGAGGACAGCCCATGATTCCATCCGCCATCGCTACCGACCGCGCCGAATGCTGGCGCAAATACGCGGTGATCTCGGCGAGAATAGTCTTGTCCGTCCGCACATCGCCGGCTTCCGAAAACCACCGGTGCAGTTTGGGCTCGGCTCCTTCCTGCGGAATGACAGAAACGGCAACTTTCGAAGCGCGCTGGTTGTCAGGACCATAGAAGGCGATCGTGCCGACGGGATAGCCGCGCATGCCTTGCTTGGCTTTCTTTCGGAGCCATTTGTCCGGCTGCGGTCCAATCTTCATTGCCGCTCCGTGCATTCGGCTCGGACAATTTGCTTGGAAAGAACCAGCGCGCTGGCGGAGAGGGAGGGATTCGAACCCCCGATAGGCTTGCACCTATGCCGCATTTCGAGTGCGGTGCATTCAACCACTCTGCCACCTCTCCAGGCGCCAAGGCGGGCCGGATTCGGCCCTGCGGTCGGGGCGTGTTCTAGGCGAGGAAGCCGGGGCAGACAAGGCGCAGGGTGGAGAAATTCGCCAAAAGCGGCCCAGTCGGCTGTTGGAAAAGAGGTGGGACCGCCAGACGCGACAAAAACTGACGGTCCCGTGCCGCTGCTTTGAAATCCTGGCCGGGAAGTGCGGCTTCGCCGGTCAGCCGGAGCGACGAAATGACGGTAGCAAGGCGGCGCGAAACGGCAACGCGAACCCGGTTTTAACCTAACCAGTCAACCTTACTACCCGCGTAAAAGCTACTAATCCCGGCCCTTCTTGGCCTTCTTCTCATCCTTGCCATTGTCCTTTCGCCGGTTGGTGAAGCGCGCATTGCCGAGGCCGGTGCCGATGGTCAACACGCCCCAGTGCTCGACATCCTGCATGAAGGGAACTTCGGAGAGGCCCTGCACCACGCCGTCATTGTGCATCACCACGGCGGTGTCGTGATCGCCGATCTGCGGGATCGCTTCCACCAGGCTTGTCGGCAGGTTGAACGTGCTGCTCTCCCAATTGCCGGGCAGGTTCTGCGCGCCCTTCTCGATCGAGCCGTCCTCGTCGATCACGCCGGGACAAGCGATGCCGATGAAGGGCGCAAGCTTCAGGCCTTCGGCCTCTGTGGCCGCGATCAGGTCCTTCAGCATCTTGACCAGCCGCTTCACCGCACCTTCGCGCGTCGGCTCATCGTCGGCATGCCGCCACAGTTCGGACGTCCACACTTCAGCCCTGGAAAGATCGGGTGCTTTCTTCCAGCGCGTCTCGACCACGCCGCAACGGATGTTGGTGCCGCCGATATCGACGCTGAGGATGCTGTCATGGGCCTCGAAAATCCAGGACGGCGCCAGATGCAGCGTGCCGATCAGGCCGGCATCGTCGGGATGAAAGCGGATCGGCACCACATCGACCTCAAGCCCCTCCGCCTTGAGGATGATGTCGGTGCGGGCGATCGCGAGCTCGCCTACCCGGCTCTGCCTGAAGCCACCGCCCACCACTATGCGCTCGGTATCGGCCCACGCTTTGGTCTTGAGGAACCGCCGCGTCACATAGGCCAGTTCCTGGGCGAATTCCTCGATCGCGCTATGCACCAGCGCGGCGGCGCCGACATCGGCGCCGACCAACGCCTCATCGAGATCGTCCTTGGGAATCTCGCCGGCGGACTTCTTGCCCAAGGGATCGTCGCCGTTCTTCCTGAGCGGCTTGCGCAAGCTGTCCAGGATCTTGCGGAAGGCTCCCTTGCTGGCGCGGTCGCCGAGAAAGCCCTCATCGTCCTTCAACTCGATGTTGAAACTGTCGACCTCGACCGACGGCAGGCGGGTGGCCCCGTGGCGGGCAATCCCCGTGGTCGTTATGCTGTCGTCTGCCATGTGCCGAGCCCCTGCCGGATCTTCGCTGGCGACAACGGGCGGGGAACCCATTGGTTTCATGGAAGGGCGAGTAGCCATTCGCGCTTTTTTGGCCCAAATCCTTCATTGTTGGCCGGTTTTGGGGCCTCTTTGCCTTGACTCACGGCATTCTGCGGCTATAAGTCCCCGCATCCGGCGCGGGATTTCTCGCGCCGCTTGTTTTGCGCGAAATCTTAAGGGGTTTGCTCCCCGGCCGCGCGAAAATCGTACCCATAACGACTGACCAAAAAGCCGACCCGGACAGCCCTTTCGGGAATACGTCCGAGGCCGGGATCGAACACGAAGGAAAAAAACGATGTTCGCAGTCATCAAAACCGGCGGCCGGCAGTACCGCGTCGTTCCGGATGATGTGCTCGAGATAGGCAAGATCGCCGGCGAAGTCGGCACGATCGTGCAGCTTGGTGAAGTTCTGGTGGTCGGCGGTGACACGCCGATGCTGGGCGCGCCGACGGTGGCAGGCGCTTCCGTTGCGGCCGAAGTGCTGGACCACAAGCGCGGCCCCAAGGTGATCGCGTTCAAGAAGCGTCGCCGCAAGAATTCGCGCCGCAAGCGCGGCTATCGCGACGAGATCACGGTGCTTCGCGTCACCGAGATCCTGACCGATAACGCCAAGCCTTCGATCGGCCCGCGGCCGAAGAGGGAAAAGGTCGCCGCACCGGCTGCCAAGGACGACTAGGCGGCGAAGGCCGCCAAGAAGTAGCGGCCAGGAAAGCCGCCGCGAACGGCTAGAGCGATCGGAAGTAATGCGCCTCGACGAAAGTTGAGGCGTGAGAAAAAGTGAAATGATTCCGTCAAGGAATTGATCTAGAAATATTCGAGAGATCGGAGACGGGCCATGGCTCACAAAAAAGCAGGCGGTTCATCGCGAAACGGACGCGATTCAGCGGGCAAGCGCCTTGGTATCAAGGCGTATGGCGGCGAACACGTGATTCCCGGCAACATTATCGCGCGTCAACGCGGCACCACCTGGCATCCCGGCCTTAATGTCGGCATGGGCACCGACCATACTCTCTTTGCCAAAGTCGAAGGTCATGTCGAATTCCGTGCAAAAGCCAATGGCCGCACCTTCGTATCGGTAGTTCCGATGACGGAGGCGGCCGAATAGACGGTGGACAAAATTCGAGTCTGCCGGATCCTGTTGAACCGGCGGAGTCGAAATGGGCTCCAGGGGAGGCGGGAAACCGGCCTCCCCTTTTTAATTTGCGCATATTCGCAATCAGGAGCCCGACATGTTGCAGGACATCCCGATCCAGACCCCGACGCTGCGTCAGACGAGTAGTTGCGTCCTCGAGACCGAACGGCTGACACTGCGCCGGCCGACGCTCGCGGACGTAAAAGCGATTGCGCATCTCGCCAATGATCGCCGCATTGCGGAAAACACCCGCCGCCTGCCGCATCCCTACCTGCAGGACCACGCGGTCGAATTCGTGCGGGCGAACGCCACCGATAACAGCGAGACGGTGTTTCTGATCGAACACAACTATTCGCCGATCGGCATGGTCGGCATCGACCGCGCTGACCCGGATGCACCGGAACTCGGCTATTGGCTCGGCGTCGCGCATTGGGGCCAGGGTTTCGGCACCGAAGCCGCACGCGCCGTGATCGATTTTTTCTTCGAGGAGTTCGACGCCGAACATCTGATTTCGGGCGCCCGCTGCGCCAACCCGGGGTCGCGAAACATCCTGGAGAAATGCGGCTTCCAGTGGAGCGGTGTCGAGTTGCACCGCTTCGAAGCGCTGGGATGCTCGACCCCGGTCGACCGCTTCCGCCTGACACGCAGCGTGTGGGCATCACTGAAGAACTGGGGAAGTTCGACGCGAAGGGAGCGATAGGCTCGCTCGACAACAACACCGTCGTCCCTGCGAACGCAGGGACCCATAACCACAGGACCACGTTGTTGAATCAAGCTGTTGAATCAAGCTGTCGCTCCGGCTCGCTTCTACAATTGATGATGGTGGGTATGGGTCCCGGCTCGCGCTTCGCTTGGCCGGGACGGCGGCTGTGGTGGATCTCACGCCGGCGGATTGACCACCGCTTCTTCACGCCCGAGCTTCTGTTCTCGCAGGAAGATATAAATGCCCGCGCCGATGATGATGGCGGCGCCGACGAGGGTCGAGATTGACGGCACGTCGCCGAACACGACGAAGCCGAAGATCACTGCCCATACGATCATCGAATATTGATACGGCACCACGACGCTGGCCGGCGCAAGTTTCAGCGACCGGTTGATGCACAAGAGTGCAACGACGGAAACCACGCCCGCCGCGGCAAACAGGCCGAGACTGCCGGCGCTCGGCGTCACCCAGCCGATCGGCGACATCAGCGCGCCGAGCAGGAACGTGCCGCCGAACTGCGTGGTCGTCAGCACGATATCCGGCGTGTCCCGCAGCGAGCGCGTGATCAGCATCAGGAACGCGAACGACAGGCTGCCGCCGAGCGCGATCATTGCCGGCCAGCTTACGGTTTGCGTGGACGGGCGCAGCGCAATCAGGACGCCGCAGAATCCGACCAGGATCGCGGTCCAGCGCCGCCAGCCGACCCGCTCGCCGAGCACGATGCCGGAGAGCGCGGTGACGAAAATCGGCGAGGCCAGATAATAGGTGATGACGTCGGCGAGCGGCAGATAGACGGTGGCGAGAAAGAACGCCGCAACCTCGAGCGTCGAGAGCGTCACGCGCAATAGCTGCAGCCACGGCCGCTCGAGGCGCGAGAACTCGGCGCGCTGCTTCCAGATCACCGGCAACAGCACCAGCAGCGCCGCGCAGGCGCGCAGCCACAGCAACTGCCCGACCGAATAGGTCGCGACCATGAATTTCCCAAGCGCATCGCCGAACGAGAACATGAAGATTGACAGCAGCATCAATCCAATGCCGGCCAAGCGCGCGGAGCGCTCGTCATAGGTCGAGATTTTGCCGAACAGGCTCATGACGTTTCCTGCTTGTTGCTCTTCGTCATGGCCAGCGCGTCCGGCCATCCACTTTTTTTGTGCTAGCCACGTTGTCGAGACGCGGATGCCCGGGGACATTTAGCGCGAAGACGCGCTTCGCGCTATTGCCCGGGTATGACCAATTGAGATGGATCGATTTGCCGCAGCTACAGCGCTGCGATACCGGTATCGCTCCAAAAACGGCAGGAAATCCGAGATGACCGAGTTCGACCCCGCCCAGCATCGCATGGTGAGCGAACAGCGCTGGTTCGAGGATTTCGTGCTCGGCGAACGTTTCGTCATTCCTAGCCGGACCCAGACCTCGGCGGTGTTCGCCGCGTTCCAGACCGCGAGCGGCGATACCCATCCGATCCATTACGATGTCGAATATTGCCGCGCCCGCGGCATGCCTGACCTGCTCGCCCATGGCTTCCAAACGCTGGTCCACACCGCGCCGGGTGCAGGCCTGTTCCCCTATCTCGTCGAGGACTCGCTGGTCGGCTTCCTCGAGCAATCGAGCAGGTTCCTGAAACCGGTCTATGCCGGTGACACCATCTACCCCGCGCTCGAGGTGATCGAACTCGTCCCCGGTCGCACCACCGGCGTCGTGACGCTGCGCTCGACGGTGTTCAATCAGCGCAAGGAGCTCGTGCTGGAAGGAATGCAGAAAATTTCTGGTTCGCCGGCGACCGCCCTCATAGGAGGCCGTGGCTTCCGGTTCCGAAAAAGGCCCGAAAATTAAGGCTTTTCGCCAATGTTGCGGTGCTTGAGGGTTGCCGCGCGGGAGCCCCTGCCCTAACTACAGACTGGTTCTGATTGAACCAGTCTGTAAAGTCTTTGTTTTGACGCGTTTTCTTGACGCGAACCGGTGTCCACTTCGCTCGAAAACGCTATAGTAGAAATCATGAAATTCCTTGACGAGGCAAAGGTCTATATCCGCTCCGGCGACGGCGGCAACGGCTGCGTGGCGTTCCGCCGCGAGAAGTTCATCGAGTTCGGCGGGCCCTCCGGCGGCAATGGCGGTCGCGGCGGCGACGTCATCGTCGAGGTGGTCGATGGGCTGAACACGCTGATCGACTATCGCTACCAGCAGCACTTCAAGGCGCAGAAAGGCACCAATGGCATGGGCAAGGACCGCCATGGCGCCAACGGCAAACCGATCGTTCTCAAGGTGCCGGTCGGCACGCAGATATTCGACGAGGACCGCGAGACGTTGATCCACGACTTCACCGAACTCGGCGAAAAATTCGTGCTCGCCGAAGGCGGCAATGGCGGTTTTGGCAACGCGCATTTCAAATCCTCCACGAACCGCGCACCACGCAATGCCAATCCCGGGCAGGAAGGCGAGGAGCGCTGGATCTGGCTGCGGCTGAAGCTGATCGCGGACGCCGGCCTCGTCGGCCTGCCCAATGCCGGCAAGTCGACTTTCCTTTCCGTCGTCAGCGCGGCCAAGCCGAAGATCGCCGACTATCCCTTCACCACGCTGCATCCGCAGCTCGGCGTCGTGAACGCGCAGGGCCGCGAATTCGTGCTCGCCGATATTCCCGGCCTGATCGAAGGCGCGCATGAAGGCGCCGGCCTCGGCGATCGGTTTTTGGGCCATGTCGAGCGCTGCCGCGTGCTGCTGCATTTGATCGATGCAACCTGCGAACACGCCGGCAAGGCGTACAAGACGGTGCGGACCGAGCTCGAAGCCTATGAGGGGCATCTCGCCGAGAAGATCGAGATCGTCGCGCTCAACAAGATCGATGCGGTCGCGCCGGATGAATTGAAGAAGCAGAAAGACCGGCTGAAACGCGCGGCGAAGAAGACGCCGCTGTTGCTTTCCGCCGCCACCGGCGAAGGCGTACCGGAAGCGCTGAAAGCACTGGTCGAAGTCATCGGCGAGGCCCCGGTTTCCCTGAAGGCCAAGGGCGGTCAGGACCCGTGGGCGCCGGTCCCGCCGCCGCAGGGCTGATACAAAGTTAGCCTTCCCGCGGCCGCGCCACTTCCAAATCAGGGGACTGGCGCGTATTGCTTCCGACCATCCGCATCAGCCGACCGCATCATGAAACGCCCCGCGCTCAAAAACTTCCGCCGCATCGTCGTCAAGGTCGGCTCCTCGCTGCTGATCGACTCCAATGCTGGCGAAGTCCGTTCGGCATGGCTGTCGGCGCTGGCCGCCGATATCGCCAAGCTGCACGGCGAGGGCCGCGATGTTCTCGTCGTCTCGTCAGGCTCGATCGCGCTCGGACGCAGCCGGTTGAAACTGCCGCGTGGCCCGCTGAAGCTGGAAGAAAGCCAGGGCGCCGCCGCCGTCGGGCAGATCGCGCTGGCACGGATCTGGTCGGAGGTGCTCGGCGCTCATGGCATCGGCGCCGGGCAGATCCTGGTAACGCTGCAGGACACCGAGGAGCGCCGCCGCTATCTCAACGCGCGCTCGACCATCGCCAAGCTGCTGGAGTGGCGCGCAGTACCCGTGATCAACGAGAACGACACGGTCGCCACCAACGAGATCCGCTACGGCGACAATGATCGTCTTGCCGCGCGCGTCGCCACCATGACGAGCGCCGATCTGCTGATTCTGTTGTCCGATATCGACGGGCTCTATGACGCGCCGCCCGGCGCCAATCCCAACGCAAAGCTGATTCCGATCGTCGAGTCCGTCACCTCGGAGATCGAAAGCATGGCGGGCGCGGCCGAATCCGAACTGTCGCGCGGCGGCATGTTCACCAAGATCGAGGCGGCGAAAATCGCGACGACGTCAGGCACGCATATGCTGATCGCGTCGGGCAAGATCGAGCATCCGCTGCAGGCAATATCAGACGGCGGACGCTGCACCTGGTTCCTGACGCCGGCCAATCCCGTCACCGCGCGCAAGCGATGGATCGCGGGCTCGCTGGAGCCGAAGGGCACGCTGACCATCGATGCAGGTGCGGTCGCAGCGCTCCGCGCGGGAAAAAGCCTGCTGCCGGCCGGCGTGATCCGGATCGACGGCCAGTTCGCCCGCGGCGATGCCGTGGTGGTGCGCGGCCCTGATACCCACGAGATCGGCCGCGGCCTCGTCGCCTACGACGCCGAGGATGCGGAGAAGATCAAAGGTCGCTCCTCGCCGGACGTGATGGCAATCCTTGGCATCAGCGGCCGGGCAGAGATGATCCACCGCGACGATCTGGTGGTGGGCCCTAGTGGAGCCATTCCAGCCAAGTAGGCCAATGGCCGAGTGGTACCGGCAACCAGCCATGCCGGTTCCGGACCTCGCAAAAGCGCGATTTCCGTGCTAGCACATAACCTTACTCTTGACCCTGAGACCTCCGATGACCGCGCCGCTCAAGGCTATCGACGGTAACGCCGATCTGCCCGCTTTGATGACCGACCTCGCCTCCCATGCGCGCGACGCCGCGCGGATGCTGGCGCTGGCGCCGCCGGAGCAGAAGGACCGGGCGCTGGAGGCGATCGAGCGGGCGATCCGCGCCAACGCGGCAAACATTCTTGCGGCCAATGCCGAGGACGTCGCGGAGGTCCGCGCCACAGGCGCGACCTCGGCCTTCATCGACCGCCTGACGCTGACACCGGCTCGCATCGACGCGATGGCCGATGGCGTTGCGACTGTGCGCGGCATCCCCGATCCGGTCGGCGCCGTCACCGAAAGCTGGCAGCGGCCGAACGGCATGACCATCGAGCGCGTGCGCGTGCCGCTCGGCGTGATCGGCGTGATCTTCGAGAGCCGCCCCAATGTCGCGGCCGACGCCGGCGTGCTGTGCCTGAAGTCCGGCAATGCGGTGATCCTGCGCGGTGGCTCAGACAGCTTCCGCTCCTGCCGGGCGATTCACGAAGCCTTGGTACAGGGCCTGCGCGAGGCCGGTCTGCCGGAAGCCGCGATCACGCTGGTGCCGACGCGCGACCGCGCGGCGGTCGGGCTGATGCTGTCAGGCCTGAACGGCGGCATCGACGTCATCGTGCCGCGCGGCGGCAAGAGCCTGGTGGCGCGGGTTGAAACGGAAGCGCGCGTGCCGGTGTTTGCCCATCTCGAAGGCGTCAACCACGTCTATGTCGACCGCACCGCCAATCTCGATATGGCCAAGTCGATCGTGTTGAACGCCAAGATGCGCCGGACCGGCGTCTGCGGCGCCGCCGAGACGCTGCTGGTCGATCGCGCGGGCGCCGCCGCCAATCTGAAGCCGCTGATCGAGATGCTGATCGAATCCGGCTGCGAGGTGCGCGGCGACGACGCCGTGCAGAAGGTCGACGAGCGGGTGAAGCCGGCATCGGACGATGACTGGGATACCGAGTATCTCGATGCCATCATCGCCGCGCGTGTCGTCGACGGCGTTGACGGGGCCATCACGCACATCCGGAACCACGGCTCGCGCCACACCGATGCGATCGTGGCCGAGGATGCCAAAGCGGCCGAGAAATTCCTCAGAGAGGTCGATTCGGCGATCGTGCTGCATAACGCGTCGACGCAGTTCGCCGACGGCGGCGAGTTCGGCTTCGGCGCCGAGATCGGGATTGCCACCGGCAAATTCCACGCCCGCGGGCCGGTCGGAGCCGAGCAACTGACCAGCTTCAAATACCGCGTTCACGGCACCGGGCAGACGCGGCCGTGACCGCAAGCCCGCGCCCGCGGTGACCCGTCCGATGAAGTTGCAATCCGCCGCGCAAGCCATTCCCTTCCATACCAATGGCATGCGCGTCGGCCTGCTCGGCGGCTCATTCAATCCGCCACACGCGGCGCATCGCGCCATCAGCCTGTTTGCGCTGAAGCGCTTGAAGCTCGATCGCGTTTGGTGGCTGCTGACCCCCGGCAATCCGCTCAAGGATACCGGCCGGCTGCACGGCCTTGGCGAACGGGCGAGTGCCGCGCGCGACGTCGCCGACGATCCGCGCATCGATATCAGTTGTCTCGAAGCTGTCATCGGCACCAAGTACACTGTCGACACGATCATTCATTTGCGTCGCCGCGTTTCCGGCGTGCGCTTCGTCTGGATCATGGGCGCCGACAATCTCGCGCAGTTCCATCGCTGGAAGGATTGGCGGCGTATCGCTGCCGAGGTGCCGCTCGCCGTGATCGATCGTCCGCCGCAGAGTTTCCGGGCGCTCGCCGCGCCGGCTGCCCAGGCGCTGGCGCGGTATAGGTTGCCCGAGAATCAGGCGGCCCGGCTAGCCGATCAGCAGGCGCCGGCCTGGGTTTTCCTCCCCGGCATGAAACTGAACCTGTCGTCGACGGGCCTGCGGAACTCCGACGGGAGCTGGAAGGCAAAAAAGAAGTGACAGTTCGGTCTGAACCGGCGGGTGGGGTCACTGGAATATTGAAACCATTAACCCCACATGCCTAATATGGTCCGCGGACGTCGGGATTCGGCGTTCGCGATACAGTGAAAGGAATGGTCCCTGGCCACATCTGTATTGTCCAAGTCCAAGTCTGTTTTACCCAAGGCAACTAGCAAGACTTCTGGCAAGTCCGCCAAGAACACGGGTAAAACATCGACACAAGCTGCAGCCTTGAAGGCGCAACCCGACGCCGACAAGACGCTGAATATGATCCTCTCCCGCCTCGACGATATGAAGGCGGAAGAAACGATCACCATCGACCTTCGCGGCAAATCCGCCTTTTCCGACTACATGATCGTCACGTCAGGCCGGGCCAACCGGCATGTCGGCGCGATTGCGGAAAACGTCACGAAAGCCCTGAAGGAAACCGGCATCAGGAACATCCATGTCGAGGGCTTGCCTAATTGCGACTGGGTGCTGATCGATTCCGGCGATGTGGTCGTGCACGTGTTCAGACCCGAGGTGCGCGAATTCTACAATCTTGAAAGGTTGTGGACGCAAAACCCGGCGGCGGCAGCGATCTGAAACCTCGGCCGATGCGAAATCGGCTAAGGCGCACGTAGTTTGCCAGCGCGCGCGAAAAGCGCGCGCGCCGAAACGCGTGCCGGAAAGTGCACGCCAGAAACAGCATTCATGCGCCTCGTCGTGGTTTCAATAGGCCGGCTGAAGCAGGGCCCGGAGCAGGAGCTGGCCGAACGCTACCGCGAGCGCTTCGAGGACATCGGCCGCAAGCTCGGTTTTCGCGGTCTTTCGATCCATGAAATTCCCGAAAGCCGCGCACGCGATACTGCGACCCGGATATCGGAGGAGGCCGCCGCGATCGCGGCGGCGATACCGGAGAAATCCATGCTGGTGGCGCTGGACGAGCACGGCAAGAACATCGATAGCGCGACCTTCGCCCGACAGCTCGGCGATTGGCGGGATGAAGGGGTCGCCAACACAATTTTCGCCATCGGTGGCGCGGACGGACTTTCGCCCGATTTGCAGCGCAAGGCTAAATTACGCATTGCGTTCGGCTCGGCGACCTGGCCGCATCAAATGGTTCGCGTCATGCTTCTTGAACAGATTTATCGGGCCGCCACCATTCTGGCCGGCCACCCCTACCACCGCGCGTAAGGCACGGTGACGTGAATACAGAGAACGCTGAATAGGCCGGATGCATTCAACGCAGCACATTCATTCATACCCTGACACCGGCCATCGCGGCGTACCGCTGATGTCAGCCGTCTCGCTTCCCCTGATTCTGCTGTCCGCAAGCTTTGCCATGACGTCGCTTTTGCCGGCGGCGGCGCAACCCGCCGCAACCGCGCAGCAAGCAACTGCCGTTTCGCCTGATGCCATCAAGCAGCGTGAGCAGGAGCTGGAAGCCGCGCGCGAGGAGCAGCGCAAGGCGGCCGAATTGCAACAGAAGCTAAAGGCCGACATCGCCGCGATCGGGCAG
This sequence comes from Bradyrhizobium sp. AZCC 1577, assembly GCF_036924575.1. Lineage (NCBI taxonomy): Bacteria > Pseudomonadati > Pseudomonadota > Alphaproteobacteria > Hyphomicrobiales > Nitrobacteraceae > Bradyrhizobium > Bradyrhizobium sp. AZCC 1577. The sequence continues at coordinate 913,844 of NZ_JAZHRQ010000001.1, read as the reverse complement.
GACCGCTCCAAGCTCAACCAGCAACTGATCGACATCGCTACCCAGGTGCGCAACATCGAAACCCGCATCGGCGAGACCGAGGGACGATTGCGTCCGCTCGACAGCCGAGAGCAGCAGGCCCGCGCTTCGCTCGATTCACGCCGCGCTGAAATCATCGAGGTGCTGGCGGCCTTGCAGCGCGCCGGCCGGCGCACGCCGCCGGCGCTGCTGGTCCGGCCTGAGGACGCACTGCAGTCGCTGCGCACCGCCATGCTGCTCGGCGCGGTCGTCCCCGAGCTGCGCGGCCGCGCGGAGAAGCTTGCCGCCGACCTCGGCGAGCTCGTGACCCTGCGCAAGAACATCGCCACCGAGCGCGACATACTTGCGCGGGACCGCGACAGGCTGAAGGATGATTCCATCCGACTGGCGGCGCTGGTGGAAGAACGACAGCGCAAGCAGAGCGCGATCGAAAAGGACATGGAGGCCGAAGGCGCACGCGCCATCAACCTGTCCAGGCAGGTCGACAGCCTGCAGGGTCTGATCGGGAAAATGGAACAGGATCTGAAGAGCGCCGCCAAGGCGGCCGCGACCGCCAGCCTGCAGGGCGCCCCGGCTGCCCCGGGCGGCAAGCCCAATCTGGGAGCATTGAAAGATCCCGCCCGGCTGAGCCCGGCCATCGCATTCGCTTCTGCGAAGGGGCTGTTCGCTTTTCCGGTCAATGGCCGCAAGATTCGCAATTTTGGCGGTTCCGACGGCGCGGGCGGCGTGGAAAAAGGCATTTCTTTGGCGACGCGCGCCGGGGCCCAGGTCACAACACCGTGTGACGGCTGGGTTGTTTACGCCGGACCCTTCCGCAGCTACGGACAACTCTTGATCCTCAATGCCGGGGGCGGGTATCATGTCCTGATCGCCGGGATGGAGCGCATTTCGGTAAACATCGGCCAGTTTGTACTTACGGGAGAGCCGGTCGCGACCATGGGAACAACATCCCAAGTCGCATCCATCCTCGCGACGACCGCGAGCCAGCCGGTGCTCTACGTCGAGTTCCGCAAAGACGGCACTCCAATCGACTCAGGCCCATGGTGGGCCGCAAGTGAAGGCGAAAAGGTTCGCGGATGATGCGCAAGACTTCTGTAATTCTTCTCAGCGCCGCCACCGGTGCGGCTTTGACGCTCTTCGTCACGCAGCCTCGTTCCGTGCTGATGGGATCGAGTGCGCGTGCGGCGACGTCGGACACCTACCGCCAGCTCAATCTGTTCGGCGACGTGTTCGAACGCGTGCGCAGCGACTATGTCGAGAAGCCCGACGACTCCAAGCTGGTCGAATCGGCGATCTCGGGCATGCTGACCGGCCTCGATCCGCATTCCAGCTACATGGACGCCAAGAGCTTCCGTGACATGCAGGTACAGACCCGCGGTGAGTTCGGCGGGCTCGGCATCGAGGTCACGATGGAAGACGGGCTGATCAAGGTCGTCTCGCCGATCGACGACACGCCAGCGTCGAAGGCCGGCATCATGGCCAACGATATCATCACCAATCTCGACGACGAAGCCGTGCAGGGTCTCACCCTCAACCAGGCGGTCGAGAAGATGCGCGGACCGGTCAACACCAAGATCCGTCTCAAGATCATCCGCAAGGGCCAGGAAAATCCGATCGAAGTGACGCTGGTGCGCGACAACATCCGCGTCCGCTCCGTACGCGCGCGCGTCGAACAGGACGACATCGCCTATATCCGCGTCACCACCTTCAACGAGCAGACCACCGAAGGCCTGAAGCGCGAGATCGGCAACCTCTCGAACCAGATCGGCGACAAGCTGAAGGGCTACATCATCGACCTGCGCAATAATCCCGGCGGCTTGCTGGAGGAAGCGGTCACCGTTTCCGACACCTTCCTGGAGCGCGGCGAGATCGTCTCGACCCGCGGCCGCAATGCCGAGGAGACCCAGCGCCGCGCCGCCCATGCAGGTGACCTGACCAAGGGCAAGCCGATCATCGTGCTGGTCAACGGCGGCTCGGCTTCGGCTTCCGAAATCGTCGCCGGCGCGCTGCAGGACCACAAGCGCGCGACGCTTGTCGGCACGCGCTCATTCGGCAAGGGCTCGGTGCAGACCATCATCCCGCTCGGCAGCGGCAACGGCGCGCTGCGCCTCACCACCGCGCGCTACTTCACGCCGTCGGGCAAGTCGATCCAGGCCAAGGGCATCGTGCCCGATATCGAGGTGCTCCAGGACGTGCCGGACGAATTGAAGGCGCGCACCGACACCAAGGGCGAGGCCTCGCTGCGTGGCCATCTGAAGACCGACGGCGACGAGAAGACCGGCTCGCAATCCTACGTGCCGCCGGACGCCAAGGACGACAAGGCGCTGAAGACCGCCGCCGACCTGCTGCACGGCATCAAGTCGACGGCAAGCAGCGCACCGGCGCCCGGCGACAAGGCGGCAGTCGACAAGCCAGCCAAGGCGGCGAACTGATCGTAGCCCCGTAAATTTCCGTGAAGAAAAGGCGGCCTCCGGGCCGCCTTTTTGTTGCGCTTCGGCCGTCCGCTTGCCCTGGCGAGGGCCAAGCGAGGCGCTTTTGCGCGCGGCGCAGCGCTCGAATCCGACTCCTCGTGGTATCGTCAGCGCGGTTGATTCGGGGAGGTCTATGACGGAAACGGCCGACGAACTGAGCACGCCGCTTGGACAGAAGACGGAGCGCCAGAAGCGGCGGTTTCGGCTGCCGTTCACCGCGGTGCAGGCGCTGGCCATGCTGCTCGGCCTGTTCCTGATCGCCTTCCTGACGATCGCTCTGTTTACCGACAATCCGTTGGGTGGCGAGCCCGTCGCCCACGTCGCATTGCGCGGGCCTGTGGGGGACGACAAGCAGCCGGCGGCTTCCGCCCACACCGAACAGGCCGCAAAAAGGCCATCCCCGGCCGCCGACAATAGGGGCGATAACAAGACCGTCACCATCATCGATGGCTCCAGCGGCAAGCGCCAGGACGTCGTGATCGGCAGCGATGCCGCCGACAAGTCCGGCTCGGACTCCGCGCCGGCAACCGCGATGGCCGGCATCGATCAGCGGCTCCTCGAAAAGTCGCGCTACGGCATGATCCCGGCGGTTGCCGACGGTCTGAAACCCTTCACTGTCTACGCGGCCGACGCCGACCGCACCAAGGCCGCGAAGATGCCGGTGGTCGCCATCGTCATCGGTGGCCTCGGCGTCGGCGCTGCCAAGACGACCGATGCCATCATGAAACTGCCACCGGCCGTGACCCTGGCGTTTACGCCGTATGGGGCAGATCCCGCCAAGTTGGCCGAGCGGGCCCGCGCGCAGCGCCACGAGATCCTGCTGCAGGTTCCAATGGAGCCGTTCGATTATCCCGATAACGATCCCGGCCCGCAAACCCTGCTCACGACGCTGACGTCAGAGCAGAACATCGACCGGCTGTACTGGCACCTCAGCCGGTTCCAGGGCTATGCCGGGATCGCCAATTTCATGGGGGCGCGTTTCACGGCCACTGACGCAGTGATGCAGCCGATTATCCGGGAGGCAGCCAAGCGCGGCCTCGGCTATCTCGATGACGGCTCCTCGCCGCGGAGCGCCGCGCCGTCCCTGACGGCAGCCCAATCGATGCCCTTCGCCACGGCCGATTTCACCATCGATGCCGTGCCGACCTCGGCCGAAATCGACCGGACGCTGGTGAAACTGGAAACGCTCGCCAAGGAGCGCGGACTGGCTGTGGGCGTCGCCTCGGCGCTACCGGTTTCGATCGAGCGGATTGCCGCCTGGATCAAGACTCTCGAGGCCCGCGGCATCATGCTTGTGCCATTGACAACGGCGATGCTGAAATCAAAATCAGGCTAGAGATCAACCTGATGGCAGCAATCCGGGCTCCCTCGGATTGCGCCGCCCCGGCCGGTTTGCGGGTGACTTGCTGCAGCTATAGGAGTCCTGACGGAAATGGCGCGCTACGAGGACCTGCCCTACCGGACCTGCGTCGGCATGATGCTGATCAATGCAGCCGGGCTGGTTTTCATTGGCCGGCGCGCTGGCGGCATCGAACATGTCGACGAATCCCACGTCTGGCAGATGCCGCAGGGCGGGGTCGATCCCGGCGAGGATACTTGGGAGGCCGCCAAGCGCGAGCTTTACGAGGAAACCAGCGTTCGCTCGGTGGAGAAGCTTGGTGAAGTCCCGGATTGGCTGATCTACGACATTCCACGTACGGTGGCCGGCCGCGCCTGGAAGGGCCGTTATCGCGGGCAACGGCAGAAATGGTACGCGGTGCGTTTCACCGGCAAGGATAACGAGATCAACGTCGCCAGCCCTGGCGGCGGGCACAAGGCCGAATTCGTTAGCTGGCGCTGGGAGCCGATGAAGAATCTCCCGAACCTGATCGTTCCGTTCAAACGGCCAGTCTATGAGCGTGTGGTCAAGGAATTCGCCAGCCTAGCGGGCGGCTAGCCACTTTCTTTGTGACGCGTCTATCGTGACGCGAACCGGCACTTATCAGGACATGTCCGACAAGCCCTATCGCCCCAACGTGGGAATCGCGCTGTTCAACACCTCGGGTCAGGTGCTGATCGGCCGCCGTTTCCGTGACGACGGGCCGGAAATCATCTTGCCGGGTTTGGAATGGCAGATGCCCCAGGGCGGCATCGACGCCGACGAGAACCCGCGCGATGCTGTCATGCGCGAACTCTGGGAAGAGACCGGGGCGGTCAGCGCCGAATACCTCGGCGAGACCGATTGGATGAATTACGAATTTCCACCGTATGATGGGCCGGTCGACCATCGCTTGGCGAAATTCCGCGGCCAGCGGCAGAAATGGTTCGCATTGCGGTTCACTGGCCGCGATGACGAGATCGACCCACTGACGCAGCGCAACGGCCAGCCGGCCGAATTCGATTCCTGGCGCTGGGAACGGCTCGACCGTGTCGCGGACCTCGTGGTGCCATTCCGGCGCGACGTGTACCGGATGGTGGTGCAGCAGTTCGCGGAATTCGCCCGCTAGATTCTATCGAACCGAAAGGCTCTAGACTGCGTCTAACCACACGGTGGATGCGAGGCGCTTGACAGTGGTTTGTCGCTGAATATTTTTTACGCAAAGCGGATTCTCCGCCGTAACCCACTCAGAGGAAACGATAGAGCGACCGTCAAGGGATGACGAAGATGATCGACGAAAAACTGGCCCGTTTGCGTACACATCGCAACAATATCGACCGTTATCGCCGTCTTCTTAAAACCAGGCTGACAGAGCTTGAACAACAGTACATCGAAAAGCGGCTCTCCGAAGAACAGTCGGCTCTGGAAAGACTCGCTGCCTCTACGTTTCCGCTCACCTTCCAGGCCCCGGAACAGCATTCTCACCGACCGGAGCCGCCGATCTCGTCGGCGGCCTGAGATGCCCGTTGCGGCGCGGCGCTTGTCAGTCGATCCGGCCACGGCCGGGAATGGCGAGCGTGATGCGATGTTTGCCTGACATGAAGGACGTGACCGTAACCAAGCGCCGCCGGAGTTGGGAATGGCGGGTAACAGACGAGAGCGGCAGGCTGATCATGAGCGGCCGAGAACGCAGCCGGCCGGCTGCCCGCTATCAGGGCTACCGAGCCTTGTTCATGCTGCTCGCCGTCGGCCAAAGGCCGGGTGAAATGCAGGCCCAGCCCGCGGGCCGCAATATCGGGCAAATGGCTGCGCGCGCCCGGCCTCACCCGGTTGTGCGAACGGCGCCTTCGACATCGGCAGGACCGGGGTCGGGCGGCTTAACGCCCGACTAAGCATCCGACTACCGCGTGACGGTGCAAAATTTGGCCCGCCGGTCTTGAAACTTTTCGATCGATTTCTAATTCGATTTCTGCCGCCGACAGCGGTGCCGGATGCCAGCCTGGATCCGGCGAGTTGAGCGGGCGCCGGACGGTGTCCGACGCTCCTTCGTATCCATCTTGCTCTTAGGAGGACTTGGTTATGAGGACCTTTGACTTCTCGCCCCTGTGGCGTTCCACGATCGGCTTCGATCACCTGGCCGACCTGCTCGACAGCAGCTTGCGGCACTCGGCCGACGACAATTACCCGCCCTATAATGTCGAACGCTGCGGCGAAGACGCCTACCGGATTTCGCTCGCGGTTGCCGGTTTCGGCATGGACGATATTGCCGTAACCGCAGAACGCGACACACTGATCATCGAGGGCAAGAAGCCCGACGCCGAGCAACGCGAATACCTCTATCACGGCATCGCGGCCCGGCCGTTCCGGCGGGTGTTCAATCTCGCCGACTATGTGCAGGTCAAGCAGGCCTCGTTCAAGGACGGGCTGTTGATCGTCGATCTCGTTCGCGAAGTGCCCGACGCGATGAAGCCGCGGCGCATCCCGATCGGCAACGCCGGCGCTTCCCACCAGATCGAGCAGAAGGCGGCCTGAGCCGCTTCGGCAATGCCGGCTCGGTGCGCGGATAACCGGCCGCGCCGCGAGCCAATGCAAAGCAACATAGCAATCTCTGTGAGGAGGATATTATGGCTTTTCGTGATTTGATCCCCTGGTCGAGAAACCAGGAGCTTGTGCCTACGCGCGACAGCTTCGATCCTTTCTTCACCCTGCACCGGGAGATGAATCGGCTGTTCGATGACGTTTTCCGTGGCTTCGCGACGCCTGCCCGTTTCGGCACGCCGCTGATGGAAGGTCGCTTCGGATGGCCAAGCATCGAGCTCAACGAAACCGACAAGGAGCTGAAGGTATCGGCTGAGCTGCCCGGACTGACCGAAAAGGACGTCCAGGTCGAGATCGCCAACGGCGTTCTGACGCTGCGCGGCGAGAAGAAATCCGAACGGACCGATAATGGCGGAAGGTACTTCACCGAGCGCTATTACGGTGCGTTCGAGCGGCAGATCCCGCTCGATGGCGTCGTCGAGGATAAGGCTGAAGCCAAATTCCATGACGGTGTCTTGACCATCACGCTGCCGAAATCCGAACAAGCCCGTTCGGCCATCAAGCGTATCCCCATCGTCAATCAGTAACGAGAATGGCGGCGGCGCAGTGCGCCGCATGAAAAGACCGATGCCCAAAAAGCCCAGCGCCCGTCACGGTGTGACGAGCGCTGGCGTTTCAGGGCCTTCACTAAGCCCCGGAGCGGTGCCCCGGGGCTCAGTGCATAGCGGTGGCGTTGAGCTCGATCTGAATGCTCTTGAAGTGGTCCAGCCGCTCGATGGCGTGATCGAGCTCGGTGCCTTCCTTCTCGGCAAGCTTGGCTTCCATCTCGGCGATGGTCTCGGCGAACTGCGCGCGGTCGACCTCGGCCATCGAGGTAGCGACATCGGCCAGCACGGTCAGTCCGTCTTCCGACATTTCGGCAAGGCCGCCGAGCACGATGATCTTCTGATGTGCGTCGCCTGACGTGATGGTCAGGATACCCGGGCGGATCGCCGCCACGACCGGCGCGTGGCCGGCCAGCACGCCGAAATCGCCTTCCACGCCGGGAACGTCAACCTGATCGACCTCGCCGGAGAAAGCGAGCTTTTCGGGGGAGACGAGATCGAAATGGAAGGTAGCCATGGTCTTTCCGTTCTTTTCTGCTGTCACCCGCTGGCAGTGACCAGCGGGTCCATCAGACGAAAGTTTTCTTGGGCCGATGGACTGCCGGGTCAAGCCCGGCAATGACGGCATCAAACTTAGGCTGCCTCGGCAGCCAGCTTCTTGCCCTTCTCGACGGCTTCCTCGATGGTGCCGACCATGTAGAACGCCGCTTCCGGCAGATGGTCGTACTTGCCTTCGCAGAGGCCGCGGAAGCCCTTGATGGTGTCGGCGAGATCGACGAACTTGCCCGGCGAGCCGGTGAAGACTTCGGCGACGTGGAATGGCTGCGACAGAAAGCGCTCGATCTTGCGGGCACGGGCCACCGCGATCTTGTCCTCTTCCGACAGCTCGTCCATGCCGAGAATGGCGATGATGTCCTGCAGCGACTTGTACTTCTGCAGCACCTGCTGAACCATGCGCGCGGTCTGATAGTGCTCCTCTCCGACGACGAGCGGGGAGAGCATGCGCGAGGTGGAGTCGAGCGGGTCCACCGCCGGGTAGATGCCCTTTTCCGAAATCGCGCGGCTGAGCACCGTGGTCGCGTCCAGATGGGCGAACGAGGTGGCGGGCGCCGGGTCGGTCAAGTCGTCGGCCGGCACGTAGATCGCCTGCACCGAGGTGATCGACCCCTTGTGCGTGGTCGTGATGCGCTCCTGCAGCGCGCCCATGTCGGTGGCGAGCGTCGGCTGATAGCCCACCGCTGAGGGGATGCGGCCGAGCAGCGCCGACACTTCGGAGCCTGCCTGCGTGAAGCGGAAGATGTTGTCGACGAAGAACAGCACGTCCTGGCCCTGGTCGCGGAAGTGCTCAGCGACCGTCAGACCCGTAAGGCCGACGCGGGCGCGGGCGCCCGGCGGTTCGTTCATCTGGCCGAACACCAGCGCGCATTTTGACTTCACGCTCGGATCGGGATTGCGCGGGTCGGCGTTGACCTTGGACTCGATGAACTCGTGATAGAGGTCGTTGCCTTCGCGAGTGCGCTCGCCGACGCCGGCGAACACCGAGTAACCGCCATGGGCCTTGGCGACGTTGTTGATCAATTCCTGAATCAGCACGGTCTTGCCGACGCCGGCGCCGCCGAACAGGCCGATCTTGCCGCCCTTGGCGTAGGGGGCGAGCAGGTCGACGACCTTGATGCCGGTCACAAGAATTTCGGCTTCAGTGGACTGGTCAGTGTAGGTCGGCGCTTCCTGATGGATGGCGCGCTTGCCTTCGGACTTGATCGGACCGGCTTCGTCGATCGGTTCGCCGATAACGTTCATGATGCGACCGAGTGTGCCATCGCCGACCGGAATTGCGATGGGCTCGCCGGTGTCGGTCACTTCCTGACCGCGCACCAGACCTTCGGTAGCGTCCATCGCAATCGTGCGCACCGTGGACTCACCGAGGTGCTGCGCGACTTCCAGCACCAGACGGTTGCCCCCGTTCTTGGTCTCCAGCGAATTGAGAATGGCCGGCAGGTGACCTTCGAACTGCACGTCGACGACGGCGCCCATGACTTGGGTGACACGACCGATCTGGTTAGCTGCTGTGGCCATGAATTGCTCTCCTTCGAAATTCTGTACTTGAACGACCGTCGACTGGTTCGTGCGCTAGACCGCCTCGGCGCCGGAGATGATCTCGATCAGCTCCTTGGTGATCTGGGCTTGACGGGTTCGGTTGTAGACCAGGGTTTGCTTGCGGATCATTTCGCCGGCGTTGCGGGTGGCGTTATCCATCGCGCTCATCTGCGCGCCGTAGAAAGAGGCGTTGTTTTCCAGGAGCGCGCGGAAGATCTGTACCGCAAGATTGCGCGGCAACAGCCGGGCCAGAATCTCGTCTTCTTCCGGCTCATATTCGTAAGCGGTCGACGGACGGGCATTGGCGGCCGGCTCTTCGACCACCAACGGAATGACCTGCTGGGCGGTCGGGATCTGCGCGATGACGGACTTGAAGCGCGAGTAGAATAGCGTGCAGACGTCAAACTCGCCGGCTTCGAACCGTGTCAGGATCTTCTTGGCGATATCCTCGGCGTTGACGAAGCCGAGCTGGCGAACCCCGCGCAGATCGACGTGCTCGACGATCTGCTTATCGAAGGTGCGGCGAAGCTGGTCGTAGCCTTTGCGGCCGACGCAGAAAATCTTGACGTCCTTGCCCTGGTTGATCAGGGAGAGCGCGCGCTCACGGACCAGACGCACGATCGCCGAATTGAACGCACCACACAGGCCGCGTTCGCCGGTGCAGACGAGCAGCAGATGCACCTGGTCCCTGCCAGTGCCGGCCAACAGCGGCGGAGCGCCGGGCGAGGCGGCGGCAGCAGCGGCGATGTTGGAAATCACCGCATCCATCTTTTCGGCGTAGGGCCGGGCCGCTTCGGCGGCGCTCTGCGCGCGCCGCAGCTTCGACGCCGCGACCATTTGCATGGCCTTGGTGATCTTCTGCGTCGCCTTGGTCGAGGCGATGCGGACCCGCATGTCTTTAAGTGAAGCCATTCTCAGTTCACCCCGGCGATCAGACCTTGAGGATCCGACCGCAAGCCACTCTTTCGTCGGACCCGGCTAGCAGCCGGGCCTCAACGGCAAAATCGTCAAGAAAATGTCTTGGCGTAACCTTCGACCACGGTCTTCAGCTTGCCGGCGAGATCGTCAGAGAGATCCCGGCTGTCGCGGATGCCGTTGAGGATCTCGACGTTCTTGCCGCGCAGCAGCGACAACAGGCCGTCCTCGAAGGCGCGCACCTTGTTGAGCGGGAGCGGGTCGAGATAGCCGTTGGTGCCGGCCCAGATCACGCAGACCTGCTCTTCCATCTTCAGCGGCGAGAACTGCGGCTGCTTCAACAGCTCAGTCAGGCGCGAGCCGCGGTTGAGCAGGCGCTGGGTCGAAGCGTCGAGGTCGGAGCCGAACTGCGCGAAGGCCGCCATTTCGCGGTACTGCGCCAGCTCACCCTTGATCTTGCCGGCGACCTTCTTCATCGCCTTGGTCTGCGCCGAGGAGCCCACGCGCGACACCGACAGACCGACGTTCACCGCGGGACGGATGCCCTGGAAGAACAGGTCGGTTTCCAGGAAGATCTGACCGTCGGTAATCGAAATCACGTTGGTCGGAATGTAGGCCGACACGTCGTTGGCCTGGGTTTCGATGACCGGCAGCGCCGTCAGCGAGCCGGAGCCCTGGTCCTTGTTGAGCTTCGCCGCGCGCTCGAGCAGGCGGGAGTGCAGGTAGAACACGTCGCCCGGATAGGCTTCGCGGCCCGGCGGCCGGCGCAGCAGCAGCGACATCTGGCGGTAGGCGACGGCCTGCTTGGACAAGTCGTCATAGATGATGACCGCGTGCATGCCGTTGTCGCGGAAGTACTCGCCCATCGTGCAGCCGGTGAACGGTGCGATGTACTGCATCGGCGCCGGGTCGGACGCGGTGGCGGCGACGACGATCGAATATTCCAGCGCGCCCTGCTCTTCCAGCACCTTGACGAACTGGGCAACGGTCGAGCGCTTCTGGCCGATCGCGACGTAGACGCAATACAGCTTGATGTTCTCGTCCGGCTGCGCGTTGAGCGGCTTCTGGTTCAGGATGGTGTCGAGCGCGATTGCGGTCTTGCCGGTCTGACGGTCGCCGATGATCAGCTCGCGCTGGCCGCGGCCGACCGGGATCAGCGCATCGATCGCCTTGAGGCCGGTCGCCATCGGCTCGCTCACCGATTTGCGCGGAATGATGCCGGGTGCCTTGACGTCGACGCGCTTGCGTTCGGCAGCCTGGATCGGGCCCTTGCCGTCGATCGGGTTGCCGAGCGCGTCGACGACGCGGCCGAGCAGACCCTTGCCGACCGGCGTGTCGACGATGGCGCGGGTACGCTTGACGGTCTGGCCTTCCTTGATCTCGCGGTCGGCGCCGAAGATCACGATACCGACGTTGTCGGTTTCGAGGTTCAGCGCCATGCCGCGGGTGCCGTTCTCGAACTCGACCATTTCACCGGCCTGGACATTGTCCAGACCGTAGACGCGGGCGATACCGTCACCGACGGACAGCACCTGCCCGACTTCGGTAACCTCAGCCTCCTGGCCGAAATTCTTGATCTGGTCCTTGAGGATCGCGGAAATTTCCGCGGCGCGGATGTCCATCAGCCTGCCTCTTTCATCGCGTGCTTGATCGAATTGAGTTTGGTGCGAAGCGAGCTATCCACCATGCGACTGCCGAGCTTGACCACAAGGCCGCCAATGATGGAGGGATCGACTTTCACGTTGAGCGCGACGTCCTTGCCCGTCACCGATTTCAGTGCGGTCTTCAGCGCGTCGAGATTCTTGTCACTGAGCTGTTCGGCGACGGTGACGTCGGCGGTCGCCTCGCCTTTGAACTTGGCCACCAGCGCGCGGAAGGCGCGGATCACATCGGCCACGGCGAACAGCCGGCGGTTGGCGGTCAGCACTTTAAGGAATTTGGCGGTGGTGCCGGTAATTCCCGCCTTATCGAGCAGGGCATTGAGCGCCTTGGCCTGCGCATCTGCCGAGAAGACCGGGCTGCGGACGAGGCGCTTGAGATCGGCGCTTTCGTTCAGCATGGCCTCGAATTTATCGAGATCGGCCCTTACCGCGTCGACGGATTTCTCCTCGCGCGCCAACTCGAACAAGGCCGTAGCATAACGGCCGGACACTCCCGAAACGGACGGATCTTCAGCAGCCACAGAGACGCTCTTTTCAGATGTCAAACTCGCAAGGGAAAAACCGTCGCCACGGGTAGCGGCGCCTAGCGATCCAAGCCCTTGGAATTCAAGCGGGACTTCGATTTTCGACCGGCACGAGAGGTGCCGGGATCGTTAAAATCGCGGCTTTGCTAACATAGCAAGCGCGCAGGTGCAACATGACGCCGCATGCGGGCGATGCCTTGTCGCACGTCAATTTTCAGGCCCGGTCGAATGCAGCTTGAAGGGATCAGCGCGCCGGAATTTCGACTCCGGCGGTTGCAGGCGATCTGGAGCGGTCCTCGACCAGCCGATTTGTTCCACCCATATTTGCATGGCCGCTATGACCGTTAGCGTTCGGAACGAATCGCGCGGCTCGCCTCCATTCGATCATTACTTGCGCAAATCTTTACTCGATGTGTGATGACTGTATTGTTAAGTAATAATGAGTATTGATTTTGTTAAAAGTCTATTAACGCGCAAGATTACGGAATATCGCTCGTCGGTAACAAGATATGTCAGCGCGATACATTCCCGATTTACTGCCCAATTCATGCCTCATTGCCTCATCAAACGGCCCCCTGAAGTTGGGACGGGGGTTCCATTTGTCACGTATGTGGCAAATACTATCTGAGGGACTAGTTTAATGTTGCATACCAATAATGTGGTGCCGGGAACTCTAACCCGGTCGCGTACGGCGCTCGCCTTGATCGCCGCAACTCTCCTGGTCGGTGGCGCCGTCACCGAAGCTTCTGCAAAATCCAGGCATCATCGTCATCACCACCATCACGCCAGCAAGGCCAAGGCCGCCGGCAACTGGCTGAACGCCAACGCCTCGATCGGCCAGAGCACCGGGCGCGGCTTCTCGGGAAAGGCCTCGTTTTACGGCAATGAATCCGGCAGCAAGACCGCCTCTGGACAGCGCTTCAATCAGAACGCCATGACCGCGGCCCACCGCTCGCTGCCATTCGGCACCAAGCTCCGCGTCACCCATCGCGGCCAGAGCGTAATCGTCACGATCAACGACCGTGGTCCCTTCATCAAGGGACGCGTGCTCGACCTGTCCACGGGTGCTGCCCGGGCCATCGGCCTGACCGGCGCCGGCGTCGGCCACGTCACCGCCGAGGTCATCTAAGGCGCGCGATCGCGCGCCGTTTTCCGGTCCATCAGATCGCGTAAGCGTTGCGTTGCGTAACTGCCTGCGGAACTTTCCGCGGCAACAAAGGCCTGCCGTCGCAAATGACGGCAGGCTTTTTTGTTTACCCTCCCCTGGAGGGAGAGGGTCGGCTCACATGAGCACAGCGAATGTGAGACGGGGTGGGGTGATCTCTCCACTCGGGCACTGATCGAAAGGATGGACCGTCACCCCACCCCGCCGCTTCGCGTCGACCCACGAGCGAGCTTTGCTCGTCTCGGACCCCTCCAGGGGAGGGTGTTACAAAAAGCTCTGCGGATCGACGTCGACTTCGAGTTTGAGATTGCCCTTGGTCTTCGGACCCGCGGCAAGCCACTCGCGCAAATATTCCGAGAGGTCGACATTGCGCAGCGACTTCACCAGAATCCGGAACCGATAGCGGCCCTTGATCACCGCAAGCGGCGCTTCGGCAGGCCCCAGCACCTGGATGCGCTCGTCGATCGGCGCCACAGCGGCAAGACGGCGCGCAAAGCCTTCCGCGGTCGGCCGGTCGCCTGCGGAAATGATCAGGCTGGCGAGCCGGCCGAACGGCGGATAGCCGGTGCGCTCGCGGGAGTCGATTTCGCTGGCGTAAAACGCCTCACGGTCGTTGGCGACCAAGGCCTTCATCACGGGATGTTCGGGCTGATGGGTCTGCAGGTACCCGACGCCGCGGCCCTGATCGCGCCCCGCACGCCCGATCACCTGATTGAGCAGTTGGAACGTGCGCTCGGCAGCGCGCGGATCACCATTGCCGAGGCCCAGATCCGCATCGACCACGCCGACCAGATTGAGCCGCGGGAAATTATGGCCCTTCGCGACCAGTTGCGTGCCGATGATGATGTCGACGCGACCTTCGGCGATTTCGTTCAGCTCGCTGCGCATGGTCTCGATCGAGGTGATCAGATCGCTCGACAGCACCATGGTGCGCGCTTCCGGAAACAGCGCAGCCGCCTCCTCCTGCAGGCGCTCGACACCGGGGCCGACCGCGACCAGCGATTCCTCAGCCTGGCAATGCGGGCAGATATTCGGGCGCGGCATCGAGAAGCCGCAATAGTGACAGACCAGCCGCTGGCGAAACCGGTGATCCACCAGCCAGGCGTCGCAGATGGTGCAGGCAAAGCGATGGCCGCACGCGCGGCATAGCGTCAGCGGCGCGTAGCCGCGGCGGTTGAGAAACAGCAGCGCCTGCTCGCGCTTCTCGATGGCGAACCGAATCTGCTCGGCGAGCGGCGGCGAGATGAAGCGGCCGCGTGGCGGTGGTGCACGGCGCAAATCGATCGCCTCGATATGCGGCATGTGCTGGCCACCGAAACGCGACGGCAGCGCGACGCGCTGATAGCGCCCCTTGCGTGCATTGACTTCCGATTCGACCGACGGCGTCGCGGACGCCAGCACGATCGGGATTTTGGCGATATGCGCGCGCACCACTGCCATGTCGCGGGCATGGTAATGCGCGCCGTCATCCTGCTTGTAGGCCTGGTCGTGCTCCTCGTCGACAATGATGAGACCCAGATCCGCATAGGGCAGAAACAGCGCCGAGCGCGCGCCGACCACGACCGGCGCTTCACCCGCCGATATCGCCGCCCAATTGCGCTGCCGTGTGCGCGGCGTCAGTTCGGAGTGCCATTCCAATGGACGCACGCCGAAACGCTGGGCGAAGCGGTCGAGGAATTGCCCGGTCAGCGCGATCTCCGGCATCAGGATCAGCGTCTGCTTGCCGCGCCGGACGACTTCCGCAATCGCCTCGAAATAGACTTCCGTCTTGCCCGATCCGGTGACGCCGTCGAGCAGCGCGACGTGAAACGTGCCGTTGGCGGCAAGCGCGCGCATCATGTCGACTGCCGCGCGCTGCTGGTAGGAAAATTCCGGCTGCGCAAAGGACGGATCGGGCGCCGGCGGCGCCAGCGGCGGCGGCATCGCCTCGACGGCAAGGGTTCCCTCATCGACAAGGCCGTCGACCACGCCTGAGCTGACGCCCGCCTCCCGCGCCGCATCCGACTTGCCGTGCAGCAGGCCGTCCGACAGCACCTCGATCAGCCGCCGTCGCGCCGGTGTCAGGCGCTGTGGCGGCTCGCCTACCAGCCGCACGCCGAGGCGCATCCGTTCGGGCCCGAGGTTTTCGCCCATCCGCAAGGCCATGCGCAGCACCATGCCGCGCGCGGACAGCGTATAGTTGGCGACCCAATCGACCAGGCTGCGCAATTCCTCCTTCAGCGGCGGCACGTCGAGCTTTTCGCCGACGTCCTTCAGGCGGTTGTGCAGGCGCGGATCGGGATTGGCGTTCTCCGCCCACACCACCGCCACCACCTCGCGCGGCCCGAGCGGCACGCAAACGACATCGCCTGCCCTCAGCTCCATGCCGCGCGGCACGCGGTAGGAATAGTTCTGATTGAGCGCGACCGGCACCAGCACGTCGACGACGCGGGTCGACGAGGTCGATGAGCTGATTTGGCGGGTGGCGTGGTCCATCGGGGGAATCAGGCTTGCGGTATCTGGAGCGACGCTAGCGCGGCGCCGGTGAGTTAGCGAACGGTAAACGAAAGAGGTGCGATATAATGCGCTGAATCACCGTCTCCAAGACAAGCTCTCAAGGCAAGCTCTCAAGACAAGCTCTCGAAGGCAAGGATGATGGCCAGGGAAGTTCCGCCACTGCAAGCGATCGAGCTCGACTGCGCCGACGAAGGTCTCGCGCGGGAGATGACCCGCTGGCTGACGCATCTGCGCGCCGAACGGCGGCTATCGCCAAAGACGCTCGAAGCCTACGCCCGCGACCTCCGCCAATGCCTCACTTTCCTTGCCGAACACTGGGGTGAGAAGGTCACGCTGAAACGATTTGCGGCGCTGGAGGCCACCGACGTCAGGGCTTTCATGGCGATGCGCCGTGCCGACGACATCGCCGGGCGCTCGCTGATGCGGGCGCTGGCTGGCCTGCGTTCGTTCGGCCGCTACCTCGAACGGGAGGGCAAGGGCAAGGTCGGAGCTCTGTCCGCGATCCGCGCGCCGAAAATTGCAAAAAGCCTGCCGAAGCCGATCCAGATGGCCGCCGCCAGGCGCTTTGCCGATGCCGACGAGCGCGCCGGCGAGGAACGTGATCCCTGGATTCTCGCGCGCGACGCCGCGGTGATGGCGCTGCTCTATGGATCTGGTTTGCGTATCTCCGAAGCGCTGGGACTGAAACGCCAGGACGTGCCCAAACCGGGCGAAGGCGACGTCATTATCGTCACCGGCAAGGGCAACAAGACCCGCATGGTGCCGGTGCTGCAAAACGTGCTGGCGCTGATCGCCGATTACGTAGCGATGTGTCCGCATTCATTGCCGCCGGCGGGCCCGATCTTCGTCGGCGCGCGCGGCGGACCGCTTTCCCCACGGATCATCCAGCTCACCATGGAGCGACTGCGCGGCGCGCTCGGGCTACCCGACAGCGCCACCCCGCACGCACTGCGGCATTCTTTCGCAACCCATCTGCTCAGCCGCGGCGGCGATCTGCGCGCGATCCAGGAACTGCTCGGCCACGCCTCGCTCTCGACCACCCAGATCTACACCGGGATCGACAGCGAGCGGCTCTTGGAAGTGTACAAGAGTGCGCATCCGCGCGGCTGAATCTCGGCGCTCGGCGTCGACATACTCCCGTCACATCGGTGGCTTCCTTAGCTGACCTCTTGCGCTCGCGTTGCGGTTCCGGCAATCGTGCGCGCGTCAACCGACAGGAGGGGAATATAAATGGGCGCACATGAAAGCATGGAGCATGCGGAGCATGCCGAGCACGCTTCGGGGTCGAACAAGAAGATCGCGTTGCTGATCGCGGTGATCGCGCTGTTTCTGGCGCTGTCGGAAACGCTGGGCAAGGGCGCACAGACCGAAGCCATCAGCAAGAATGTCGAGGCTTCGAATCTCTGGGCATTCTTCCAGGCCAAGAGCATCCGCCGCACCGTGGTGCAGGCCACCGCCGAACACGCCAAGCTCAGCCTCGGCACCGTCGGGGACGATGGCGCAAAGGCGGCGCTGCAAAAGCAGATCGACGACTGGAACAAGACTGCGCAGCGCTATCGCTCGGAGCCGGACACCGGCGAAGGTTCGGAAGAGTTGGCAAAACGCGCCAAGCACGCCGAGCACGAGCGCGACGAGGCGACCGCAAAATATCACCACTACGAAATCGCTTCAGCCGCCTTCCAGATCGGCATCGTGCTGGCGTCCGCCACCATCATCACCGGCATGATCGTGCTGGCCTGGGTCTCCGGCATATTGGCGATCGCCGGCATCGGCATCACCGCGCTCGGCCTCTACGCCCCGCATCTTTTGCATTTGCATTGAGTGGTCATGCCCCGCGAAGGCGGGGCATCCAGTACGCCGCGGCTTCTCGACTCAATCACCGGCGCCTCTGGAATACTGGGCGCCGGTCAAGCCGGGCGACGACAGCAAGAAGCTACCGCGCTTCGTGCACGCTCCTGCGGAAGCGCGCGATCGTGCGCAGCATGCGCGATGACCAGCTATCACCGTCGCCGCGCAAAATTTCCCGGATGCGCTGCTTGATTGGATGGACCAGGGCGGCTGCCTTGGCGCGCATCGCCATGACGAATTCATAGGTCTTCTTGAACCACGCCATCTGCAGCAGCTTCGGCCGCGTCACGTCGAAGATGAACGCGGTGACGCCGACGCCGAGCAATTTGCCGAACACGATCACGACCGCCGCGCTGAACCAGTATTGGTGCGCCAGTAGCCAGAGCCCGGCCAGCTTGAGCGGAAACAGCGGGATGACAGGCACGGCAAACACGATCAGCGTCATCGCCGGCGACAGCGCATCGACCCGGTCGGACAGCCATCGCTTGAAGGCGCGAAGCGGAATCAGCGCAACGATGCGCTCGACGATCGGCTCGAGATGATCCCACAGCCAGGCTTCGATCAGGAAGATGACCGCAAGCAGGACCCAGAACGGCTGAAGTAGGCGGCGCATCATCGATCGTGATCTTTAGAGAGGAATGACATTCTTGATTCGTCGCTCCGCTCTATCTCTACGTTCAAAGCATGGTCTTTTCGAGAATGGATAGCCGCTTCTTCAATCATGCTCTGCCGGACGTCGATCACATATGGATGGCGCGTTTGCCGACCGCAAGCGCGGCTTCCTTGATCGCTTCCGAGCGGGTCGGATGCGCGTGACACGTCCGCGCCAGATCCTCGGCAGAACCGCCAAACTCCATGAGAACAGCAGCTTCCTGAATCATTTCGCCGGCCTCGCGGCCGACAATGTGCACGCCGAGCACGCGATCGGTCTTCGCATCCGCGAGAACCTTCACAAAACCGTCAGTGGTCTGGTTGACCTTGGAGCGGCCGTTGGCGGTGAACGGGAATTTGCCTGAGGTGTAGGCAACGCCGGCCTGCTTCAGCTCTTCCTCGGTCTTGCCGACCGACGACACTTCCGGCGTCGTATACACGACGCCCGGGATGACATCGTAGTTCACGTGGCCCGCCTGCCCTGCGATGATCTCGGCGCAGGCAACGCCTTCATCCTCGGCCTTGTGCGCGAGCATCGGCCCCGCCACGACGTCGCCGATCGCATAGACGCCTTTCAGGCTGGTAGCGAAATGCGCGTCGATCTGCACGCGGCCGCGGTTGTCGAGTGCAATGCCGGCTTCCTTGCAGCCGAGCCCTTCGGTGTAGGGCACGCGGCCGATGCAGACCAGCACCACGTCGGTCTCAATCGTTTCCGCTGCGCCGCCCGCCGCCGGCTCCACCGTTGCCTTCAACGTCTTGCCGGAAGCGTCGACCGCCGTCACCTTGGCGCCGAGCTTGAATACAAAGCCCTGCTTTTCGAGGATGCGCTGGAATTGCTTGGCGACTTCCCCATCCATGCCGGGCAGGATGCGATCGAGGAATTCGACGACCATGACCTCGGCACCAAGCCGTTTCCAGACCGAGCCGAGCTCCAGCCCGATCACGCCAGCACCAATGATGAGCAGCCTCTCCGGCACCTTCTCAAGCGACAGCGCGCCGGTCGACGACACCACGCGCTTCTCGTCGATCTCGATGCCCTTCAGCCGCGCGATGTCGGAGCCGGTGGCGATGACGATGTTCTTGGTCTCGACCGTCTGCGACTTGCCGTTAGCGCTGACCTCGACCTTGCCGGTACCGAGAATCTTGCCGGCGCCGTAGAGGACGTCGATCTTGTTCTTCTTCATCAGGAACTCGACACCCTTGACGTTGCCGTCGATGCCCTGCTGCTTGAAATTCATCATCGACGGCAGATCGAGCTTTGGCGCGGAAATGCTGACGCCCATCTTGGCAAAGGAATGCGCGGCCTCCTCGAACATTTCGGAAGCATGCAGCAGCGCCTTCGACGGCATGCAGCCGACATTGAGGCAGGTGCCGCCCAGCGTCGGATTCTTCTCGACGACAGCGACCTTCATGCCGAGTTGCGCCGCGCGCACCGCGCAGACATATCCGCCCGGACCGGTGCCGATGACGACGAGATCGTAGGAAGCCATGATGAAGTCCTGTAGCTGAGATAAGGTGTCAGGTATTACCGGCCGCCCGATACATCCAGGATGGCGCTGGTGACGTAGGAAGCCTCGTCCGAAATCAACCAGACGATGGCATTGGCGATTTCTTCGGCGGTGCCGACGCGCTTCATCGGCACCATATGCGCGAGCCGATGCGCGCGGTCGGGCTCGCCGCCGGAAGCATGAATATCCGTATCGATCAGTCCAGGCCGGATCGCGGCGACCCGAATGCCCTCTCCGGCAACCTCATAGCCAAGGCCGATGGTGAAGGAATCAACCGCGCCCTTGGACGCCGCATAATCGACATACGTATTGGGCGAGCCGAGTTTCGCCGCGACGGAGGAAAGATTGACGATGACGCCGCCCGCGCCGCCGTTGCGGGTCGACATCCGCTTCACGGCTTCGCGCGCGCATAAAATGCTGCCGGTGACGTTGACTGCCATCATGCGCTGGATGCGCTCGGCCGACATCTCCTCGACACGTATCGACGGGCCGACAATGCCGGCATTGTTGACGAGCGCCCCAAGCGTCCCGAAGTCATCGGCGGCCTTGAACAGCGCGAGAATGTCCGCCTCGCTGCCAACGTCGCACTTCACGGCGATCGCCTTGCCGTTCTTGCGTTCGATCAGCGAGACGACCTCATCGGCCGCCGCCTTGTTGCTGGCGTAGCCGACCACGACGCGAAAGCCGCGCGCGGCGGCGGCGATGGCGGCCGCACGGCCGATGCCGCGGCTGCCGCCGGTGATCACAACAACCTTGTCCGTCACATCAGGCCCCACAAATCAACGTGCATGATCCACGGCTTGCGGCGCAGGCATGAGTGCCGGCGCCGGCAAGCGTGTTGTGTCAGAGATCCAGCACCAGCCGCGCGGGATCCTCCAGGCTCTCCTTGACGCGCACTAGGAACGTCACCGCCTCCTTGCCGTCGATCACGCGGTGATCATAAGACAGCGCCAGATACATCATCGGGCGCACCTCGATCTTGCCGCCGACCACCATCGGCCGCTCTTGGATCTTGTGCATGCCCAAGATGCCGGATTGCGGGGCGTTGAGGATCGGCGTCGACATCAGCGAACCGTAGATGCCGCCATTGGTGATGGTGAAGGTGCCGCCCTGCATCTCGTCGATCTTGAGCTGGCCGTCGCGGGCGCGGCGGCCGAAATCGGCGATCGATTTTTCGATGTCGGAGATCGACCTGTGGTCGCAGTCGCGCACCACAGGCACGACCAAACCCTTGTCGGTGCCGACGGCGACGCCGATGTGGTAATAGTTCTTGTAGATCAAATCGGTGCCGTCGATCTCGGCATTGACGGCCGGGATGTCCTTCAGCGCCTGCACCACCGCCTTGGTGAAGAAGCCCATGAAGCCGAGCTTGCTGCCATGCTTCTTCTCGAACACGTCCTTGTACTGCGCGCGCATCGCCATGATGTGGCTCATGTCGACCTCGTTGAAGGTCGTGAGCATCGCGGCCGTGTTCTGCACGTCCTTCAGCCGCCGCGCGATGGTCTGGCGCAGCCGCGTCATCTTCACGCGCTCTTCGCGCGCGGCATCATCGGCCGGCGACGGCGCGCGGACCTGCACGGAAGCGGCCGGCTGATTGACCGGGGTCGGCGCCGACGCCGCCTTCTCGATCGCGGCCAACATGTCGCCCTTGGTGACGCGGCCGTCCTTGCCGGAGCCGGGTACAGTCGCCGCATCGATGCCGCTCTCGGCGGAAAGTTTGCGAACCGACGGCGCCAGCGGCGCATCTGCTGCCGCAGCCTTCGGAGCCGTAGCAGGTGCCGCGGCAGGTGCCGCGGCGGGCGCTGCAGCCGGAGCGGTGGTCTTGGCGGGTGCGGCCGCGACCGGCTTGGCGGCGCCGCCGGCACCTTCATTGATCTGCCCGAGCAGCGCGCCGACGGCGACGGTCTCGCCGTCCTTGGCCGCGATCTCGCCGAGCACGCCGGCGGATGGCGCCGGCACTTCGATGGTGACCTTGTCGGTCTCGAGCTCGACCAGCGGCTCATCCACCGCAACCGCCTCGCCGGCCTTCTTGAACCAGCGGCCGATGGTGGCTTCCGTCACGGACTCGCCGAGCGTCGGAACACGAATTTCAGTCATGGTATTTTTCCTCTTTGCGTCATGGCCGGGCTCGTCCCAGCCATCCACGCCCTAAGACAATTTTGACAAGCAAGACGTGGATGCCCGGGACATTGGGGCGAAGACGGCGCTGCGCGCCATTGCCCCGGGGCATGACGACTTGGGGCAATTGCTAGTTCAGCGCCTCATCCAGCATGGCCTTGAGCTGCGCCAGATGCTTCGACATCAAACCGGTGGCGGTTGCCGCCGAGGCGGCGCGGCCGGCGTAACGCGGACGCCGGTTCGGCGCGTGGATCTGGTTCAGCACCCATTCGAGGTAGGGCTCGATGAAATGCCATGCGCCCATGTTGCGCGGCTCTTCCTGGCACCACACCACTTCGGCATTCTTGAAGCGGACGAGCTCCTGCACCAGCGCCTTCAGCGGCACCGGATAGAGCTGCTCGACGCGCAGGATGTAGATGTCGTCGATGCCGCGCTTCTCGCGCTCCTCGTAGAGATCGTAATAGACCTTGCCCGAGCACAGCAGGACGCGGCGGATCTTGTCGTCAGGCGCCAGCTTGATCTTCTCGTCGGGCAGCATCTGCGCGTCATCGTACAGAATGCGGTGGAACGTCGTGTCCTTGCCGAGCTCATCGAGCCGCGAGACCGCGCGCTTGTGGCGCAACAGCGACTTCGGCGTCATCACGATCAGGGGCTTGCGGATCTCGCGATGTAACTGGCGCCGTAGCACGTGGAAGTAATTCGCCGGCGTGGTCGGATACACCACCTGCATGTTGTCTTCGGCGCACATCTGCAGGAAACGCTCAAGCCGCGCCGAGGAGTGCTCCGGTCCCTGCCCTTCATAGCCATGTGGCAGCAAGCAGACGAGACCGGACATGCGCAGCCATTTGCGTTCGCCGGAAGAGATGAACTGGTCGAACAGCACCTGCGCACCGTTGGCGAAGTCACCGAACTGGGCTTCCCACATCGCCAGCGCCTTCGGCTCGGCCAGCGAATAACCGTACTCGAAGCCGAGCACCGCCTCTTCGGACAGCAGCGAGTTGATGACCTCGTAGTGGCCCTGATCGTGGCCAAGGTGGTTGAACGGCGTGTAGCGGCTCTCGTCTTCCTGGTCGATCAGCACCGAATGGCGCTGCGAGAAGGTGCCGCGTTCGGAATCCTGGCCGGATAGCCGGACGTGGTGGCCTTCCTGCATCAGCGTGCAGAACGCCAGCGCTTCGCCGGTCGCCCAGTCGATGCCGACACCGTTGTCGATGGCCTTGGCGCGGTTTTCCAGGAAACGCTGGATCGTGCGGTGAACCCGGAAACCGTCCGGCACCTTGGTAATCTTGCGCCCGATATCCTTGAGGATACCGACATCGACGCCGGTGACGCCGCGGCGAGCGTCTTCTTCCTGGTCGGCGGATTTGAAGCCGGCCCATTTGCCGTCGAGCCAGTCGGCCTTGTTGGGCTTGTAGCCGGAGCCTGCCTCGAGCTCGGCATCGAGCCGCGCGCGCCAGTCGGCCTTCGCCTTCCCGACCTCGCCTTCGGTCAGCACGCCGTCGGCGACCAGGCGCTTGGCGTAGAGTTCGAGCGTCGACGGATGCGAGGCGATGTGCTTGTACATCACCGGCTGGGTAAACGCCGGCTCATCGCCCTCGTTATGGCCGTGCCTGCGATAGCAGAACATGTCGATCACGACCGGCTTGTGGAATTTCTGCCGGAACTCGATCGCGACCTTCGCCGCGAACACCACCGCTTCCGGATCGTCGCCGTTCACGTGGAAGATCGGCGCATCGATCATCTTCGCCACGTCGGACGGATATGGCGAGGAGCGCGAATAGCGCGGATAGGTGGTGAAGCCGATCTGGTTGTTGACGATGAAATGCAGCGAGCCGCCGGTGCGGTAGCCCTTCAGGTCGGAGAGGCTGAAGCATTCCGCCACCACGCCCTGGCCGGCGAACGCGGCATCGCCGTGCAGCAGCAGCGGCAGCACCGAGATGCGCATGTCGGGCGGATCGCCGTGCTGGTCCTGCTTGGCGCGCACCTTGCCGAGCACGACGGGGTCGACGATTTCCAGATGCGACGGGTTGGCGGTCAGCGACAGATGGATCTTGTTGCCGTCGAACTCGCGGTCGGACGACGCGCCGAGGTGATACTTCACGTCGCCCGAGCCTTCGACGTCCTCGGGATTGGCGGAGCCGCCCTTGAATTCATGGAACAGCGCGCGGTGCGACTTGCCCATCACCTGCGTCAGCACGTTGAGGCGGCCGCGATGCGGCATGCCCAAAACGATCTCCTTCACGCCGAGATTGCCGCCGCGCTTGATGATCTGCTCCAGCGCGGGGATCAACGACTCGGCCCCGTCGAGGCCGAAACGCTTGGTGCCGGTGAATTTGAGATCGCAGAATTTTTCGAAACCTTCGGCTTCGATCAGCTTGTTGAGGATGGCGCGGCGCCCTTCCGGCGTAAAACTGATTTCCTTGTCCGGCCCCTCGATGCGCTCCTGGATCCAGGCCTTCTGCGCCGCGTTGCTGATGTGCATGAACTCGACGCCGAGCGTCTGGCAGTAGGTGCGCTCGCAGATCGCGACGATCTCGCGCAGCGAGCCGTATTCGAGCCCGAGCACATGATCGAGGAAGATCTTGCGGTCGAAATCGGCCTCGGTGAAGCCATAGGTGCGCGGATCGAGCTCTTCGCGATCGCGCGGCGCTTCGATGCCGAGCGGATCGAGCTTGGCGTGGAAATGACCGCGCATGCGGTAGGCGCGGATCAGCATCAGGGCGCGAACCGAATCGCGCGTCGCCTGGTTGACGTCGGCAGGGGATAGTTCGGCGCCCTTGGCCTGCGCCTTGGCGGCTAGCTTGGCGCCGACGGCCCTCTCGACGGTGACCCAGTTACCGTCCAGCGCCGAGGTCAGTTCGTCCTGCGGCGTGATCGGCCAGTTGTCGCGGCCCCAGGAAGGCCCCTCGGCGTTCTTCTGGACGTCGGCCGGGGTGTCTTTCAGGCTCTTGAAGAATTGCTGCCAGTCGCTGTCGACCGACCCGGGGTCCTGCTCGTAGCGGGCGTAGAGCTCGTCGATATAGGTGGCGTTGGTGCCTTGCAAAAATGAGGAAAGGGCAAATGCTGCGTTCGCGTCCTGGCGAGACATGATGGCGTCCTGGTGAGTTTCGCTTTGCGCGTGGAAAACGGCGCTGTAGCCGGTCCGGGAGGCCCGAACCAGCTCGGTAAGAAGCTTTACCCTATTTAAGACGGATATTCCCGCCTAAAAGGACCAAGAACTGAATTAAGATTTCAACTTTTCGGCAAGGGTATGTCCGAGCCGTGCCGGCGACGGAGACACCGTAATTCCGGCCGCCTCCATGGCCGCCGTCTTGGAGCCTGCGTCACCCTTGCCGCCGGAAATGATGGCGCCGGCATGCCCCATGCGGCGGCCGGGAGGGGCGGTGACGCCCGCGATGAAGCCAACCATCGGCTTTTTCCGGCCGCGCTTGGCTTCGTCCTTGATGAACTGGGCGGCGTCTTCCTCGGCCGAGCCGCCGATTTCACCAATCATGATGATCGAGGTGGTTTTCTCGTCCTTGAGGAACATCTCCAGCACGTCGATGAATTCGGTACCCTTGACCGGGTCGCCGCCGATGCCGACCGCGGTGGTCTGACCGAGGCCCTCCTGGGTGGTCTGGAACACGGCCTCATAAGTCAACGTGCCCGAACGGGAAACGATCCCGACGCTGCCCGGCTTGAAGATATTGGCCGGCATGATGCCGATCTTGCACTCGCCCGCCGTCATCACGCCCGGGCAGTTCGGCCCGATCAGGCGGGATTTCGATCCCGACAACGAACGCTTCACGCGCACCATGTCCAGCACCGGAATGCCCTCGGTGATGCAGACGATCAGCGGAATCTCCGCATCGATCGCTTCGCAGATCGCGTCTGCCGCACCCGGCGGCGGGACATAGATCACGCTGGCGTCAGCGCCGGTCTTCTCGCGCGCCTCACGAACGGTGTCGAAGACGGGCAAGCCGAGATGCGTCGAGCCGCCCTTACCCGGCGAGGTGCCGCCGACCATCTTGGTGCCATACGCGATCGCGGCTTCCGAATGGAACGTGCCGTTCTTGCCCGTAAAACCCTGGCAGATGACTTTGGTGTTGCTGTCGATCAGAACGGACATGATTGCGAACGCTTTCTTCGGTGACCGTGAACGAGGGGGTTAATGAATACGACGGTACGTGCCGGTGAGCACGTCGGCCCATCCTTCGGCATCAGGCGAGAACTGGATCTTCATGGTGTAGTTGTTGTCGTCGACGACTTCGTAGACGTGGCGCGCATTGCCGCGCAGCGAGCCGCGCACCAGGGTCAGCTTGTTGCCGACCCAGGCGCCCGAGGCCGGCGCCGGCGAATAGTAGCCGAGCGAATCGTGCCAGAATAATTTGTAGGTCCGGTCGTCGCGGTCATAGGTGAACACGCCGTGGGTGGCGAAAGCCTCCTTGCCGTCGCGCATCTGACGGGTGTCCTGAATCAGGTAAAAGCCGTTGAGATCGACGCGCGCGACCACATGCGAGGTCGCCGGACCGCCTGCGGTCCAGCGCGACGGATAGACCATTTCCTCGCCCGCCCACTCGCCCGCAAAAACCGCGAGCCGGCGGTGTTCTTCCAGCGGTGTCGGTGCGGCGAGATGGTCAGCCATCGCTAGCCTCCCTTGACGGCTTTCACGATTTTCTGTGCGGCATCGTCGAGATTGTCGGCAGGTACCACGTTGAGGCCGGATTCGCGGATGATCTGCTTGCCGGCGTCGACATTGGTGCCTTCGAGCCGCACCACCAGCGGCACTTTCAGGCCGACTTCCTTCACGGCGGCGACCACGCCTTCGGCGATGATGTCGCACTTCATGATGCCGCCGAAGATGTTGACCAGGATGCCCTTCACGTTCGGGTCGGCGGTTATGATCTTGAACGCCGCCGCCACCTTCTCCTTGCTGGCGCCGCCGCCGACGTCGAGGAAGTTGGCGGGCTCCATGCCGTAGAGCTTGATGATGTCCATGGTCGCCATCGCAAGGCCGGCGCCGTTGACCATGCAGCCGATGGTGCCGTCGAGCGTGACGTAATTGAGGTCGTACTTCGACGCCTCGACCTCCTTGGCATCTTCCTCGGTCAAATCGCGCAACGCCACCGCCACGTCGGGATGGCGGAACAGCGCGTTGTCATCGAACGACACCTTGGCATCGAGCACGCGCAGTTCGCCCTGCTTGGTGACGACGAGCGGATTGATCTCCAGCATCGCCATGTCCTTGGCAACGAAGGCCGTGTAGAGCTGCGTCACCAGCTTCTCCGCCTGCTTGGCGAGATCGCCGGTGAGCTTCAGGGCTTTCGCGACCGTGCGGCCGTGATGAGCCATGATGCCGGTTGCCGGATCGACGGAGAATGTCACGATCTTCTCAGGCGTGTTGTGGGCGACGTCCTCGATATTGACGCCGCCTTCGGTCGAGACCACGAACGCGACTTCGGAAGTTTCACGGTCGACCAGGATTGAGAGATAAAACTCCTTGTCGATGTCGGAGCCTTCCTCGATGTAGAGGCGATTGACCTGCTTGCCCTGCGGCCCGGTCTGCACCGTGACCAGCGTCGCCCCCAGCATCTGCTTGGCGAATTCGTTGACCTCGGCGACTGATTTCGCGATGCGGACGCCGCCCTTGTCGCCGGCGGAAGCTTCCTTGAATTTGCCCTTGCCGCGGCCGCCGGCATGGATCTGGCTCTTCACCACCCAGATCGGGCCGGTAAGCTGTTTGGCGGCGGCTTCCGAATCCGAGGCCTTCAAGACAGGCACGCCACGCGAAATCGGCACGCCGAATTCATGCAGCAGAGCCTTGGCCTGGTATTCGTGGATATTCATTTGGACGCTCCCCAAAACCCTTAGCGGCGAGTTCTACAGTTCACCGGCATTGGTAGTTGGCATACCATATACCAAGATAACTGCAACCCTGAAAACGCTTTCGCCCCGGCAAGGGGCGAAAGCTGAGTAAGATCAACGACCGAGCAGGTCGGGCGCGATCTTCTTGCAGGCGTCGACCAGGCCCTGAACCGCGCCGACCGACTTGTCGAAGGCTTCGCGATCCTTGCCGGCCAGCTCGATCTCGACGATGCGCTCGACGCCCTTCGAGCCGATCACGACGGGGACGCCGACATACATGTCCTTCACGCTGTACTCGCCGTTGAGATAGGCGGCGCAGGGCAGCACGCGCTTCTTGTCCTTCAGATAGCTCTCGGCCATCGCGATCGCCGAAGCGGCCGGGGCGTAGAACGCCGAACCGGTCTTCAGGAGATTGACGATCTCGGCGCCGCCGTTGCGGGTGCGGTCGACGATCTCGTCGATGCGGGTCTGCGAGGTCCAGCCCATCTTGACGAGGTCGGGCAGCGGAATGCCAGCGACCGTGGAGTAGCGCGTCAACGGCACCATGGTGTCGCCATGGCCGCCGAGCACGAAAGCGGTGACGTCCTCGACCGAGACGTGGAATTCGTCGGCCAGGAAGTAGCGGAACCGCGCGGAGTCGAGCACGCCGGCCATGCCCACCACCTTCTTGTGCGGCAGGCCGGAAGCCTTCTGCAGCGCCCACACCATCGCATCCAGCGGGTTGGTGATGCAGATGACGAACGCATCGGGCGCATACTTCTTGATGCCGGCGCCGACCTGCTCCATGACCTTGAGATTGATGCTCAGGAGGTCGTCGCGGCTCATGCCGGGCTTGCGCGGCACGCCGGCGGTGACGATGCAGACCTTGGCGCCATCGAGCGCCTCATAGGAATTGGCGCCTGTCAGATGGGCGTCGAAACCGTCGACCGGCGAAGATTGCGCGATGTCGAGCGCTTTACCCTGGGGGACGCCCTCGGCGATGTCGAACATCACGACGTCGCCAAGCTCCTTCAGGCCGACGAGGTGAGCCAGCGTTCCGCCGATCTGACCGGAGCCAATCAAAGCAATCTTGTCGCGCGCCATGGGAAATTTGTCCTTCTGAGACGAAGAGTGAGGGTGGATAATCAGTCGGATGGCTGGTTATCCCTTTCGAATGGCCGGTTCAAGCCGGGGCATGCCCGATTCTAAGGCCGCGCCTTGAATTCGGTCAGGTATGCCACGACCGTCATCCCCGTCATTGCGAGCGAAGCGAAGCAATCCACCTCTCCACTCGGGGATAGATGGATCGCTTCGTCGCTTTGCTCCTCGCAATGACGGGGAAAGACCAATGACGGAAGAGACTACGTCTCCACCAGCCCGGTGCTCGATCCGCTGGCCGCGGAATCCTTCCTTCCGTGTGGAAGCGCCAAATAGGATTCGGAACTCATTTCGATCAGACGCGACGCGGTCCGCTTGAACTCGTTGGCTTCAACACCCTCGGCAGCGACATACAGCGACACCGGATCGGCCTCGGCCGAGGCCATCAGCTTCACCGCGTTGTCGTAGAGCGTGTCGATCAGCGAGATAAAGCGCTTGGCGGCGTTGCGCTCGGCGTAATCCATCACTGGAATGCGATCGATCAGGATGGTGTGATAGTCGTGCGCCAGCCGCAGATAGTCCGACGCGGCCAGCGGCTTTTCGCAGATATCGGCAAAGGAAAATCGCGCCACGCCGTGCACCGAACACGGCACCCGCAGGACGCGGCCCTTGATCGCAATGTCGCGCGGCTTGCACGGCGCGTTGCCGGTCATCTTTCGCCAGGCGCGGTCGAGCGCGGCGCCGGCTTCATCATCCGGCGGCACCAGCCACATCTTGACACCGGCCAGTTTTTCCAACCGGAAATCGGTGCGGGCATCGAGCCGCAACACGTCCATGCGGCCTTCGATCTGCGAAATGAACGGCAGGAACAGCGCGCGGTTGAGCCCGCCCTTGTAGAGGTCTTCGGGCGCGACGTTGGAAGTCGCGACCACGACGGTGCCGAGTTCGAACAGTTTTGAGAACAGCCGGCCCAGGATCATGGCGTCGGCGATGTCGGTGACGTGGAATTCGTCGAAGCACAGCAGCCACGCCTCGTCGAAGATCGCGTTGGCCGTCAGCTCGATCACGTCGCTATCTGCGATTTCACCGCGCGCGATGTTCTGGCGGTAGGCGTAGATCTTCTCGTGCGCCTCGGCCATGAACTCGTGGAAGTGGGCGCGGCGCTTGCGCTGGACCGGGCACTGCTGAAAGAACAGGTCCATCAGCATGGTCTTGCCGCGGCCGACCTCGCCGTGAATGTAGAGCCCGCGCGGCGGCGGCTCGCTTTTGTCGCCGAACAATCGGCCGAGCAGGCTCACCTTGCGCGCCGGCTTGTAGCTCGACAGCCGCTCCTCAAGTGCGGCAAACGCCTCGGCAGCTTCCGCCTGCGCGGGATCGGCCTCGATCGCGCCGGAGGAAACCAGAGCCTGATACTGTGCGCGGAACGAGGTGGGGTCAGTCGACAGCATGGCCCCTTTCGGCCTCAAGCGAGCGGAAATTGCAAGCCGTGAATTGGTGCTGGGGGTATGCAAACACTACTCGTCATACCCGCGAAAGCGGGTATCCAGTACGCCGCGGCTCCTCGGTTCTATCGCAGGTGTCTCTAGTATACTGGATCATCCGCTTTCGCGGATGATGACAGCGGTGGACGTGACGCGCACCAAGCCCTCACGCACTCAGCGCATAGGAATCCTCGACCACATAAGGCCCGCCGCCGGTGGACGCGCGGGACGAGAACAACACGAAGCGCGAAGCCCAGAACGTGCGGCTCGGGAAATAGCCGCGCACCGAGAGATAATCGGCAACGTCCTGGCTGGAGGCGTCGTGCAGCCGCGCCAGCGTCACATGGGGAATGAATTTGCGCCCCTCCGGGTCGAGCCCGAGCCGCTGCATCAGCCGTTCGAGTTCGGCCTGCAGCTCGATCAGCGGCCGGCTCGGCTCGACGGAAGCGACCACTGCGCGCGGTTTCTTGCCGCCAAAGCTCTGCAGGCCCTGCACCTTGACCTCGAACGGCTTGCGGTTGACCCGAAACAGCATCGAGGCGATTTCATTCGCCGACATGCCGTCGATATCGCCGATGAAGCGCAAGGTGACGTGATAATTTTCGGGATCGATCCAGCGTGCGCCGGGAAGGCCGCCACGCAAATTGGAAAGGCTCTGGCCGATCTCGGCCGGAATTTCCAGTCCAGCAAACAAACGTGGCATCGCATGACTCCCGATGCTTGGGCATGACCTTAAAAAGGACCATGTCCTGTAACAGCGCCCGGTGACGAATCACCGATAGTTATTTTCTATCCGACTTATGTGACTCTGCGAAGCACGCGGGGCGAGCACTCCGCAATGCTACGGGAAAACCTTGGGGTAACCTAATTCGTTGCTGCTTTTTCAACTCCGCTGCCCGGAGATCGTGCCGATAAATGCCTCCACCATGGGCAGAATATTCTTCACGATGACATCGATGCCCTCGGCGGTCGGATGAATTCCGTCGGCCTGGTTGAGCTTGGCCTCACTCGCAACCCCCTCCAGGAAAAATGGGTAGAGCGGCACGCCGTACAATTTGGATAGCTCCGGATAGATGGCGTTGAAGCGCGCCGCATATTCGCTGCCGTAATTGGGCGGCGCCAGCATCCCGCACAAGAGAACCGCGATCTTGCGCGCCTTCAGCCGGGTCAGGATATCGCTCAGCGCCGCTCGGGTGACGGCGGGGTCGATGCCGCGGAGCGCATCGTTGGCGCCGAGTTCGAGAATCACAGCCTCAGTTCCCTCCGGGATCGACCAGTCCAGCCGGTCGCGACCGCCGGACGTGGTATCGCCGGACACTCCGGCGTTGATCATATCGACCTTTATGCCCTTGTCGCTTAACGCTTTTTGCAGGCGGGCGGGGAACGCTGCCGGCGCAGACAGGCCGAGGCCAGCGCTCAAGGAATCACCGAGGACGACCATTTTGACCGGTTTGGCGGGTGCAGTGGCCGGGGCTTGAGTCTGGGCCAAAACCGGCCCGGCCGTCATCAAAGCCACAATCAACACGCGTATGTGCGCAAACATCCGTTTCAAGCCCTCGACCCGAGCGGTGGAAGTGCCATATGACCGAGCCATGGACAGTCTCATCGAACCCTCTTCACTGACCGGCGTCGGGCCGGACACCATTTCCATCTCCAACGTCAACCTCTCGCTCGGCACAGGCGCCGCACGCGTTCATATCCTGAAAGATATCAGCCTTCGTGTGGCATCCGGCGAGGCGATCGGCCTGATCGGGCCGTCAGGTTCGGGCAAATCGACCTTGCTGATGGTGATGGCGGGGTTGGAACGTCCTGACAGCGGAGAGGTGGTGGTCAACGGCACGCCGTTCAATGCCCTCGACGAGGACGCCCTCGCCCGCTTCCGCGGCCGCCGGGTCGGCATCGTGTTCCAGTCGTTTCATCTGATCCCGACCATGACGGCGCTGGAAAACGTGGCCGTGCCGCTGGAGCTTGCCGGTAGCCCCGACGCGGCGGAGCGCGCGGCGAAGGAATTGGCGTCGGTCGGCCTCGGCGAGCGCCTGCATCATTACCCGACCCAATTGTCCGGTGGCGAACAGCAGCGCGTGGCGCTGGCTCGCGCCCTGGCACCCGATCCCGCCATTCTCGTCGCGGACGAGCCGACCGGCAATCTCGATGAAACCACCGGCAAGCAGATCGTCGACATGCTCTTCACCAAACACGCCGAGCGCGGCATGACGCTGGTGCTGGTGACGCACGACAGCTCGCTGGCGCAGCGCTGCGACCGCGTGGTGCGGCTGCGCTCAGGCCGGATCGACGGGCACTCATGACCGCGATTTCCGAGCCGGTCTACAAGAGCCGCGCATCCTCGCTGGCGCCGCGTTACGCGCTTCGCGAATTGCGCGGCGGCTTGCGCGGCTTCTACGTCTTCATCGCCTGCATCGCGCTCGGCGTCATGGCAATTGCCGGCGTCGGCTCGGTGGCGGCGAGCCTTAGCGAAGGTCTGACCCGCGAGGGCCGAACATTGCTCGGCGGCGACGTCGCATTCTCGCTGATCCAGCGTGAGGCCAAGCCAGAGGAACTCGCTTTCCTGCGCGCGCGCGGCCAGGTGTCGGTCGCGGCCGCGCTGCGGGTGATGGCCCGCGCCAGCGACGGCAAGCTGGCGCTGGTCGAGCTCAAGGCGGTCGACGGTAACTATCCGATGCTCGGACAGTTGACGCTTGATCCCCAAATGCCGACGTCGGATCTGCTGGCTGAACGCGATGGCGCGTTCGGCGCGGCGGTCGATTCCACCCTGCTGGCGCGGCTCGATCTCAAGCTCGGCGACCGCATTGGCATCGGCAATGCCACGGTCGAGATTCGCAGCGTGGTTGGCGCCGAGCCGGACAAGCTCGCCGGCAATGTCGGCCTGGGCCCGCGCGTACTGGTCAGCGAGCAGAGCCTGCGCGCCAGCGGATTGCTGCAGCCGGGCAGCCTGGTGCGCTGGATGTACCGGGTTAAATTGCCGGACAATGCGGCCGACGAACGCGCCGCCGCCCAATTGGTCAACAGCGCCCGGAGCGCCTTGCCGGAAGCCGGCTGGTGGATCCGCAGCCGCGACAATGCCTCGCCGCAGCTCGAACGCACCATCAACCGCTTCACCCAATTCCTGACGCTGGTTGGCCTCGCGGCCCTTCTGGTCGGCGGCGTCGGCGTCGCCAATGCCGTCAAGAGCCATATCGATCGCCGACGCGACGTCATCGCCTCGTTCAAGGCGCTTGGCGCCACCGGGCGCGACGTCTTCACCATCTACCTGACGCAGGTGATCGTGCTCGCCGGGACCGGCTCGATGATCGGGCTTGCCGCCGGCGCGGCCTTGCCGTTTGTCATCGTCGGCCTGTTTGGCAAGCTGCTGCCGCTGCCGGTGATCCCTGCCCTGCACGCCGACGAACTGGCGCTGTCGTTCCTCTACGGCCTGCTCACCGCGCTCGCCTTCGGGCTGTGGCCGCTCGGCCGGGTCCATGATGTCCCGGTCGCGGCATTGTTCCGCGAAGAGGTCGCCCGCGAATGGCACCGTCCGCGCTGGAGCTATCTCGCGCTGATGGCCGTGGTGATCGTGCTCCTGGTCGCGGTCGCGATCGGGCTGGCCTATGACAAGCGGGTCGCCGCCGTGTTCGTCGTCGCTTCGGTTGCGGTGTTTGCACTGTTGCGCGGCGTCGCTGCCGGCCTGATGGCGCTGGCGCGGCGCCTGCCGCGGTCCAGCATCACCATGCTGCGGCTGGCGATCGCCAATATCTACCGGCCCGGCGCGCTGACGCCGTCGGTTGTGATGTCGCTCGGGCTGGGGCTCGCGGTCCTCGTCACCATTACCCAGATCGACGGCAACCTGCGCCGGCAGTTCCTGGCCGCGCTGCCGGAGCGGGCGCCCTCATTCTACTTCATCGACATTCCGACCGCCGACGCCGACCGCTTCGGCGCCTTCCTCAAGCAGATCGCGCCGCAATCCACCGTCGACGACGTGCCTATGCTGCGCGGGCGCATCGTTGCCGCCCGCGGCGTCAGGGCGGACGAACTCAAACCCTCGCAGGATACCGAATGGGTGCTGCAGAGTGACCGCGGCCTGACCTATACCGGCGAAGTTCCAAAAGGCTCGAAGGTGGTCGAAGGCGAATGGTGGAGCGCGGACTACAAGGGGCCGCCGCTGGTCTCGCTGGAGAAGAAGATCGCCGACGGGCTGAAGCTTAAGATCGGCGACGAGATCGTCGTCAACGTGCTCGGCCGCGACATCGCGGCCAAAATCGGCAATCTGCGCAACGTCGACTGGCAGGGGCTCGGCATCAATTTCGTGCTGGTGTTCTCACCCAACGCCTTCAGGGGCGCGCCGCACAGCCATGTCGCGACCCTATCGGAGCTCCACCCCGACCCGGCAGGCGACGCCCGAATCATCAAGCAGGTGGCGGACGCCTTTCCGATGGTGACCAGCGTTCGGGTCCGCGAGGCGCTCGATACCGTCGGCACCGTCGTCACCAACCTCGTGCTCGCCGTCCGCGGCGCCAGTGCAGTGACGCTGATCTCGGCGATCCTGGTGCTCGGCGGCGCGCTCGCCGCAGGCCATCGCCACCGGGTCTATGACGCGGTCATCCTGAAGACGCTCGGCGCAACCCGGGTGCGCCTGCTCGGGGCCTATGCGCTCGAGTACCTCATGATCGGCCTCGCGACGGCCATATTCGGCGTGATCGCAGGCTCGATCGCGGCATGGCTGATCGTGACCAGGCTGATGACGCTCAGCTTCATCTGGCAGGCCGGCAGCGCGGCCGGGGTGGTCGCAGCCGCCCTGATCGTCACGGTGGGGCTGGGGCTCGCCGGAACGTTGTTGGCCCTGAACCAAAAGCCGGCCAGCGTGTTACGGAATTTGTGACAATTTGTAGCGGCGGAAGGCAGGGGTTAACACTGCTTTTGCCCGGAAATCGTCGCGAGAAGCGACATTCAGCCGCGCGTGGAAGCTTGCATCGAATGTGCTAGTTTCCCACATACCAGCCAAGATCAGTGGCCGGGTTGATGACGTAAGATTAACGTCGGCAGATCGGGACATCTGAGATAGAAATCTAACCGGCGCCGCAAACCCTTGCGCTCCGCCGGGCAACCAACGGGAATTCGACCATGTCGGACCTAGACCGTAACTACGCTTCTCCTTTCGGCCGGGCTGCCGGACGCGTTGACGCTGCGGCCGTCGATGCCGGTCTGCGCGCCTACATGCTGCGCATCTACAACTACATGAGCATCGGCCTGGCGATCACCGGCCTTGCGGCGCTCGGCGTCTACATGGCCGCGGTGACCACCGACCAGGCCGGCGCCGTCGCCAGGTTCGGCAACGCCTACCTGACGCAGTTCGGCTACGCGATGTATGTCAGCCCGCTGAAGTGGCTGTTCATCCTCGCGCCGCTGGCGATGGTGTTCGCGATCTCGGCGGGCATCAACCGGCTGCGGCCCGCGACCGCCCAGATGCTGTTCTGGGTGTTCTCGGCGCTGATGGGCATTTCGCTGTCGTCGATCTTCCTGGTGTATACGCACACCTCGATCGTTCGGGTGTTCTTCATCACCGCGGCGACCTTCGGTGCGCTCAGCCTTTATGGCTACACCACCAAGCGTGACATGAGCGGCATGGGGTCGTTCCTGTTCATGGGTCTGATCGGCGTCATCATCGCGAGCCTGGTAAACCTGTTCCTGGCGAGTTCGATGCTGCAGTTCATCGTCTCGGTGGTCGGCGTGCTGGTGTTCGCGGGCCTCACCGCCTGGGATACCCAGCGGCTGAAGAACGAGTACATCTACGGCTACGCTTCGGGAGGCGCTGACGTTGAAGAGCGTGCGGCGATTACCGGCGCACTGTCGCTCTACCTGAACTTCATCAACCTGTTCACGCTGCTCCTGCAGCTCCTCGGCCAGCGCGACTAAGCGCTGCCTATCAGGTTCAAGGGTTAAAGCCCCGGCCTCGCGGCCGGGGCTTTTGTTTTGCTCAGTGACCGTCAGTCCCGGCTTGCCGCCTTCACTAAAGCTTCGGCGACCGGGTGCGCTTGGGCCCGGCGAAGCCTTGGCGGAGAAGCCTCGGCGGAGACGGGACCCGGGCATCCACGCCCTGCGCCGTGGCGACAAAGACGTGGATGGCCGGGCATAGGCGAGCGGAAGCGACGCCGTCCTTCAGACGGCTATGCCCGGCCATGACGGAAAGAGCGTTGATCCAGATTTGTCGCCTGATATCCTTTCCCCATGTCCGCTGCCGAAATCCGGCCCGCCACCGAGGCCGACCTCCCCGCCATCACCGAGATCTACGAGCACGCGGTGCGCTACGGCACCGCCACGTTCGAACTCGTCCCGCCCGACCTCGCCGAGATGACCCGGCGATTCAGGGCGCTGTCGGATGGCGGCTTTCCCTATTTGGTCGCCGCCGTCGAAGGCCAGGTGATCGGATACGCCTATGCCGGCCCCTACCGGCCACGGCCGGCCTATCGCTTCACGGTGGAGAATTCGGTCTATTTGAAGCCGGCCACGCACCGGCGCGGTATCGGCCTGCAACTGATGCAGCGGCTGATCGCCGAATGCGAGGCGCGCGGCTACCGGCAGATGATCGCGGTCATCGGCGACTCCGCCAACGCCGGCTCGATCGGCGTTCACACCAAATGCGGCTTCCAGATGATCGGGACGCATCCCAGCGTCGGCCTCAAGTTCGGCCGCTGGCTGGACACGGTCATGATGCAGCGCGCGCTCGGCGAAGGCAGCACGACGGTCCCCGCCTCGTAGTCTGGCCACGCGTGGCACCTCTTTGGCGGTACACCGCAGGGCCCAGGCTCAAAATCGCGAAAACAACCCCATGCAAAGTAGAATGGGCCCCGGCTCGCAGCAGCCCGGCCGATTAAACCACCGCCAGCTTGCGGTCGATCACCAGCAGCACGCGCTCGAGTTCGTGGCCGCGGCGCAGGATCAGTCCGGTCGCCGAGATCACGCTGTACATGCCCTGCTTGCGCGCGAGCCGCGGATCTTTCTCGATGCGATAGATCGGAACTTCGGAAGCGCGGCGGAATACGGAGAACACCGCGCGGTCTTTCAGAAAGTCGATGGCATAGTCGCGCCACTCGCCGTCGGCGACCATGCGCCCATACAGATTGAGGATACGGTTGAGTTCGAGACGATTGAACGTGACGCGATTCGGCGGCGTGCTCGCAGTGGCGACGCGCGCCACTGCGCGGCTATCGCTTGGATCGGTGTCCTCCGATATCAGGGTCATGGAGCGCTCCTGTCATCCAATTTACATGATCGCGCTAACCGCGGGGCGCCGCAAGGGGGTGCAAATACGAAGGAAACTGCGGCGGATGGCCCGATATCGCTGGAAATATCGATTCACGGGATCGTTAGCGGAATCTTATTGCTGCCCTACTTCCGCCAACCGTCCGCCCCGCTAGATTGCGAAAAGAAAATCCTGCGTTGGCCCGGTCCTTTCGGTTCCGGATTCCTCAGCCCCCAGCCCCCCGGGGCCGTCGGGATCGGGCCTGTTCGCAGAGGGAGTTAATCCCGATACTGGGCCAACGAAAGTTGGTCCTTTTTCGTTTGGGGCACTGTTCTCGCAAATGTCGCGCGCGGCTCTGACTTCGCCGATTATGCGACGCTGAATCAAGGTGGGAGAAAAAGCCAGGCCCCGTAGCCCGGAGCTAACTAATGTAATAACAATAGCTGCAGCGAAGGTTGCAGGCGCGAATGGCCTTGATCACCACCAAGTTGATCATGATGATGCCTCCTCCGCTCGCGGACGGACACCTTCGAAGCCATAGTAAAAGGCAAATGCTGGCGGGCGACAACCCACAGGTTAGGACCATGGGCCCCTCAACCCCGGCTTGGAACTCGCTAAAACCGCTTTGCTTGACCGCGCCGCTGTTACAAATCAATCAGGCGCGACTGGTGCTCCGACCTATCCTTCTGCGATCTTGTGGTTACGGCGGAGTCGATTTAAGCAAACCGTAAGGTCAATTGCCGCCGATCAGGCCCATCATGGCGCTCGACAGAATCTGAGAGCGAGGAGGGTAGCTCGCGCATCTGCAGATCGCACCGGCGGCGTAGTTCTCTGGCGACATCTTCGGGCCACCGCTCGGCAGTATTGAAGGCAATGACGTCAAGGGATTGCTGTATTGGCCGCTCATCAGATCCTGAATGACCGTTCGAGATCGGTGGCTTCGTAGTCGGCTTCCCGCAAAGCCCGTCCCAGTCGGCCGGAATAATCTGCCATCAGGTAGATTGTTTCGTCAAACTCATGGGGCAATCGATGGCGTCCAGTTGGACCTACGCATTTCGAAACTCCACGCCACTCACAATGCCGCCTCAACTCGCCAGTGCCAAATCGTTCCCGCAACGCCGGCTCGCTATGCGTAAGTGAGCTCCGCGTCAGTCACGCTTCCGCGAAAGGTCTATTTGATTGACGACCTCGTTGATTTGACACACATTAAAGTTGTGCATTAGCTCGCTCGGGTTCGGGGCGCAGCCCGGAATTCTTCTCTCGATTGATCACTCGCCTCCGTTCCCATTTTAAGAGGAGAGATGTGATGGCAAGGACGACAAGAGAAAGTGATGCTGGAAACGAAGCTTTCGGAATCAGCAAAAACGTCGCACAGCACAAGCCAGGCGTGGATGTCGCGGCCGAAGTGAAAGACGAAGGCGCCGGCAACGATCGGTTCCAACGCAGCGAAAAAAAGGATATTCCGCGCGGCACACTTGCAGAACGCATCGCCAAGTCCACAAAGGGACGCTGACGATGGGAACCGGCCATTCTCAAGTGACCTTCACCAACTCGTATGGGAAAAAGTTGTTCGTCGCTTACATGCGGCGCGATTTTGCCTGCCAGGACCAGTGCGGCGGCATCTGGGACGTTCTCGGCTGGATCAATCTAGATCCGGGCGAGACGGAGACCCGCGCGAACCCAACTAGTAATCGGTGGTATTATTACTACGCGGAAGCCGTGGACGGGGCGGTATGGAACGGTCCACACGTGGCCGAAGTCACGCAATCAAAATTCGAGAAATGCACGTGTCTTGGCGTTGTTGTCGTCAACGGACCATCTACTAACCCCTACCACGACGTGGGTTTCCGAGAACTCGACAATAAAACCTATTCTGGCGTGAATTTTGTTCCCTAGCGATGGTTGAGCGGGTCGACCCCACCAACGCGGCACTCTTTCGGGGAAACACTTTTCGGGGAATACGGCCCGACTGTCTCTGAGGAGTCAGAGTGAGCAGCCAGAAGTGATAATCGGCCTCGGCGGGCACGCCGGCGCGCCGCCCGATGGATATGGACGTCGTGGAAGAAGAACTATCATGGAAGTCCGGCCGCACGTCCGCGCCGCGCTTGCCGCAGGCTTGGCAGACATAACTAGCGCAGCGCCGTCATGGCGGCGCCGAGCATCGCGCCCGGCTTGTCGCGACTGCCGTCCTGCACGTAGACGACCGCGGCGTCCACGCCGTCGCGGGAAATATTCTCAAGCGGAATGGTCCAGCTTCCCGAACCTCCGTTCCAGTCGCCGACCTTCACGAGGTTGCGTACCACGTTGTAGTAGGTGAGCTGTTGGCCGCGATTCTCGCCGCGCCCGATCGAGATCGGCACCGCCTTTGAGACCGAGCAGATCCAGACTTCGCCCCGGCCCGCCGCCGGCACCTTGCTCGCCTCTACCGAGACATTGAGCAGCTTACCCGACAACGTCATCTTGACCGGCACCGACATCACGCCTTCAGTCTTGCTGGTATTCTTGATGGCGCTTTCGATGGCGGCGCGATCGCTGCCGATCACCTGCGCCGAGCCGTTGACGATCATCTGCGGCGTGTAGAGGTTACGATCGCCACGCACATGCGAATAGGCCTTCTGACGCGCGCTGAAACGCGAGTCCGCCAGCGTGTCCTTCCAGCCAAGATAGTCCCAGTAGTCGATCGGCATGCTCAGCGCGATGATGGACGGGTCCTTGGCGAGTTCGCCGACGATCTGGTCGGCCGGCGGACACGACGAACAGCCTTGCGAGGTGAACAATTCGACCACGGTGCGCGGATCGGCATGAGCCGGACGGATGATGGCGATGATCGCGCAGACGCCGAGCGCACCGGACCATCGCGATATGCAGTTGTAGGCCATCATCGCTGTCATCGTGCGAACCAGGCGTAGCGTTTTCCATCCGTAATTGTACGGGGCATGATTTATTATCCCAAAGGTGTGCCCCAGACGCACGAAAGCGGCCCTGTCATAGGCCGCCTTCTCCTTGCTCGCTACTCACTTCGAAGTGAGGCACCGATCACAAATCCGCGTTAAGCTGCGAGTTTGCGCAGCACGTAATGCAGAATGCCGCCGTTTCGGTAATACTCCAGCTCATCGAGGGTATCGATGCGGCAGAGCAGCGGCACGCGCTGCAGCGAACCGTCGCCGGACACGATCTCGGCCGTCAGGGTCTGGCGCGGCTTCAAATCACCCTGGAGCCCGCGAATCGTCACCGTCTCGTCGCCCTTGAGGCCGAGCGATGTCCACGACGTGCCGTCTTCGAAGGTCAGCGGCAACACGCCCATGCCGACCAGGTTGGAGCGATGGATGCGCTCGAAGCTCTGGCAGATCACGGCGCGGACGCCGAGCAGACGGGTGCCCTTCGCCGCCCAGTCGCGCGAGGAGCCGTTGCCGTATTCGGCGCCCGCGAACACCACCAGCGGCACGCTTTCCTGCTGATACTTCATCGCCGCGTCGTAGATCGACATCTGCTCGCCGTCGGGCCAATGCTTGGTTAGTCCGCCCTCCGGAATATTGCCGTCAGCGCCCTTCAGCATGAAGTTCTTGATGCGGATGTTGGCGAAGGTGCCGCGCATCATGATCTCGTGGTTGCCACGCCGCGTGCCGTACTGGTTGAAGTCGGCGGGGCGCACCTGGTGCTCGCTGAGGAATTTTCCAGCCGGCGAAGTCAGCTTGATCGAGCCGGCCGGCGAGATGTGGTCGGTGGTGATCTTGTCGCCGAACATCGCCAGGATCCGCGCGTCGACCACGTCTGAGATCGGATCGGGCTGCTTCTTCATGCCTTCGAAATAGGGCGGATTCTGCACATAGGTCGAGCTCATGTTCCAGCGATAGGTCTCGCTCTCGACCGTCTTGATCTTGCGCCAGTTGGTGTCGCCCTTGAACACATCGGCGTAGCGCTTCTTGAAGATCGTGGCTGTCACGAACTTCTTCATGAAAGCATTGATCTCCTTCGTGGTCGGCCAGATGTCCTTCAGATACACCGGCTTGCCGTCCTTGCCGGTGCCGATCGGCTCGACCGCAAGGTCCTTGGTCACCGTGCCCGCCAGCGCATAGGCGACGACCAGCGGCGGTGACGCCAGATAGTTCGCCTGCACATCCGGGCTGACGCGGCCCTCAAAATTGCGGTTACCGGACAGCACGGCTGCGGCAACGATGCCGTGGTCGTTGATCGACTTCGAAATGTCCTCCGGCAGCGGACCCGAATTGCCGATGCAGGTGGTGCAGCCGAAGCCGACGAGGTTGAAGCCGACCTTGTCGAGATCCTTCTGCAGGCCGGAATTGGCCAGATATTCCGCAACCACCTGGCTGCCGGGAGCGAGCGAGGTCTTCACC
The DNA here is from genome assembly GCF_036924575.1 of Bradyrhizobium sp. AZCC 1577. Lineage (NCBI taxonomy): Bacteria > Pseudomonadati > Pseudomonadota > Alphaproteobacteria > Hyphomicrobiales > Nitrobacteraceae > Bradyrhizobium > Bradyrhizobium sp. AZCC 1577. The sequence goes on along the minus strand of NZ_JAZHRQ010000001.1, from coordinate 871,881 downwards.
CACGGCTTGGCCGTCAGCCCCTTGGCGGCGGCGTTGCGCGCCAGCAGGCCCGCGCCGATCAGCACGCTCGGGTTGGAGGTGTTGGTGCAGGAAGTGATCGCGGCGATCACCACGTCGCCATGGCCGAGATCGAAATCCCGGCCCTCGACCGGATAGCGGCTCGCAGCCGCGTCGGGCTTCTTGTACTCGCTGGTGAGCGCGGTCGCGAAGCCAGTGGAAACCGCCGGCAGCGCAACACGGCCTTCGGGGCGTTTCGGGCCCGCCATCGACGGCACGACATCCTTGAGGTCGAGCGTCAGGGTTTCCGTGAACACCGGATCGGTTGACTTCGCCGTGCGGAACAGGCCCTGCGCCTTGGCGTAGGCCGCCACCAGCGCGACGCGGTCGGCCTTGCGGCCCGAGGTCTTGAGATAATCGATGGTCGCGGCATCGACCGGGAAGAAGCCGCAGGTGGCGCCATATTCCGGCGCCATATTGCCGATCGTCGCCTTGTCCGCCACCGAGAGATAGTCGAGGCCGGGGCCGAAGAACTCGACGAATTTGCCGACCACGCCCTGCTTGCGCAGCATCTGCGTCACCGTCAGCACGAGGTCGGTTGCGGTGACGCCTTCCTTGAGCTGACCCTTGAGTTTGAAGCCGACGACTTCCGGCAGCAGCATCGACAGCGGCTGGCCGAGCATGCAGGCTTCCGCCTCGATGCCGCCGACGCCCCAGCCGAGCACGGCAAGGCCGTTGACCATGGTGGTGTGCGAATCGGTACCAACCAGCGAATCCGGGTAGGCGACCTCGAAGGTGCCGGTCTTCTTGCCGACCGTCATCTTCTCCTTCTTGGTCCACACCGTCTGCGCGAGATATTCGAGATTGACCTGGTGGCAGATGCCGGTGCCGGGCGGCACGACGGAGAAATTCGAGAACGCCTTCTGGCCCCACTTCAGGAATTCGTAGCGTTCCTGGTTCTGCTTGTATTCCTCGACGACGTTCTTGCCGAACGCCTTGTTGTCACCGAAGAAGTTGACGATGACCGAGTGGTCGATGACGAGATCGACCGGCACCAGCGGGTTGATCTTCTCGGCATCGCCGCCGAGCGCCTGCATCGCGTTACGCATCGCGGCGAGATCGACCACCGCCGGCACGCCGGTGAAATCCTGCATCAACACGCGCGCCGGGCGGAACGCGACCTCGTGCTCGAGCTTGCGCTTCCGGAGCCACTTCGAAACTGCGACGATGTCAGCCTTCTTGACCGTGCGGTCGTCCTCGTTGCGCAGCAGGTTTTCGAGCAGCACCTTCATCGAATAAGGCAGCTTGGAAATTCCCTTCAGACCGTTCTTCTCGGCGGCGGGCAGGCTGTAATAAACATAGGTCTTGCCGCCGACCTTGAGGGTCTTGCGGCATTTGAAGCTGTCGAGCGAGGTCATGTCAGAGAATCCCAAATTCTAGTTATACCCGGCAAGGGTATTTAAACACCGTCAGCGGAAGGCTGGCTTCTTGGCTTGCAGCCGCCGATTGAGTGCTGCATCAAGTTCCGGGCTTATAGAATCTTTCTAGAAGCGCCGCCACAGCGACAAACGTGCTGCAGCAATGCGGTACCCACAAATTCCGACGCGGTACCCATCAATTTCAGAGGGCTGTGACGAAGCAAAATGCGGCTCTCGGGACGCCAAATCAGTTGTGTCAGAGGCGGCCGAGAGGTGTTCTCGGGCCTCGATTTCGAGGCCGCTTCCGGCGAAGTGCTGGCCGTGGTCGGCCCGAACGGCTCGGGCAAGACCTCGTTGCTGCGCCTGATCGCGGGTCTCCTGGTGCCGGGGGGCGGATCGATCGGCCTGGAAGGCGGCGAGGCCGAGCTGACCTTGCCGGAGCAATCCCACTATCTGGGCCACCGCGATGCATTGAAGCCTGCGCTGAGCGTTGCGGAAAACCTGTCGTTCTGGTGGGATTTTCTGGGTGGAGCGACCGGCGACGTCAGAGAGTGCCTCACCGCTGTGGGGCTCGGCCACGCCACCTATCTGCCAGCGGCCTTTCTCTCGGCCGGTCAGCGGCGCCGGCTGTCGATCGCGCGGCTGCTGGTGGTGCGGCGGCCGGTCTGGCTATTGGACGAGCCGACCTCGGCGCTGGATACCGCCGGACAGGAACTATTCGTGGGCGTCATGCGCGAGCACTTGGCCAGCGGCGGGATCATTGTTGCGGCCACCCACACCCCGCTCGGGATCGAAGCGAGGGAACTGCGGATGGGGGGCGCGAAGTGATGGCCTCGAACTTCTCACCACCGAGCACAATTCTCACCATTCCCTCCCCCCTTGCGGGGGCCGAGGCGAGCGAAGCTCGCTCTCGAGGTCAGGGAGAGGGGTGCCACACGACGAACTCTCTCGACCTGGCTTCTCGCGACGCACGCACCTCTCAAACACCTTTTACGGGGCCACCCCTCTCCCCAGCCCTCCCCCGCAAGGGGGGAGGGAGCGCACCGTCTTCGCGGCAATCGCCACGGGCTCCAGGCACCCATTCGAAGCTGCGCCCCGCATGACCGCCCTTGCCGCGCTGATTCGCCGGGACATCAAAATCGCGCTCCGCGTCGGCGGCGGCGCGCTGATCGGCGTGCTGTTCTTCCTCACCGTCACAGTGCTGATGCCGTTTGCCATCGGGCCCGATCTGCCACTGTTGGCCCGGCTCGGCCCCGCCATCCTCTGGCTCGGCGCGCTGTTGGCCAGCCTGCTCACGCTCGACCGGCTGTTCATGGCCGATCATGAGGACGGCTCGCTCGACCTGATCGTGATGGGCCGGACACCGTTGGAACTCGCGTGTGCCGCGAAAGCGCTGGCGCATTGGCTCGCGGCCGGCGTGCCGCTGATCGCGGCGACTCCCGTGCTCGGGCTGTTGCTCAACCTCGACGCCGCGGCGACCTCGGCGGTGGCGCTGACCCTGCTGGTGGGGACGCCGGCGCTGACGTTCACGGGCATGATCGGCGCGGCGCTCGCCGTGACATTGCACCGCGGGGGCCTGTTGCTCGCGGTACTGGTGCTGCCGCTATCGATCCCGGTGCTGATCTTCGGCGTTGCTGCCTCGCAGGCGGCCATTGCCGGCCCGCTATCGTTTGGAACTCCGTTTTCGATCCTTTGCGCGCTCTCGCTGGTTAGTTTCGTGGTCGGGCCGTTTGCCGCTGCGGCCAGTCTGCGGCACGGTCTGGACTGAATTCGTTGACACCGATCAACTCTGGCGGAGGGGACCATGCCGCATTGCCTGCTCCGCCGCTGACGACTATCAGGATGCCATGACGCTGATCGACCTCGCCAATCCCTCGAAATTTCTCGTGCTGACCGCGCGCGTGCTGCCGTGGCTAGCAGGTGCAACCGCGATCCTGTTGCTGGTGGGCCTCTATCAGGCGGCGATGGCCCCCGACGATTACCAGCAGGGCGCCACCGTGAAGATCATGTTCATCCACGTGCCGAACGCGTGGCTTTCGATGTTCGTCTGGGGCGTCATGAGCATTGCCGCGCTGGGCACGCTGGTATGGCGGCATCCGCTCGCCGACGTCGCGGCCAAGGCCGCCGCGCCGATCGGAGCGGCGTTTACGTTTCTGGCGCTGGTCACGGGTTCACTGTGGGGGCGGCCGATGTGGGGCACCTATTGGGAATGGGACGCGCGACTTACATCGGTGCTGATCCTGTTCCTGATGTATCTCGGCCTGATGGCGCTATGGCGCGCGGTGGAGGACCCGTCGCGGGCGGCACGGGCCGCCGCCGTGCTGACGCTGGTCGGCGCGATCAACCTGCCGATCATCAAGTTCTCGGTCGACTGGTGGAACACGCTGCATCAACCGGCATCGGTGATGCGGATGGGCGGACCTTCGCTCGACAAGGCGTTCCTGATTCCATTGCTCGTAATGGCGATCGGGTTCTCGCTGCTGTTCATGACGCTGCACTTGGCGGCGATGCGCAACGAGATCCTGCGCCGCCGCGTGCGCAGCTTGCAGATGATGCAAGCCAGCCGGCAGGCGGCGTGACGTGACCTCGCTCGGACCCTATGCCTCGTTTATCGTGACCTCCTACGCGCTGGTCGCAGCGATCGTGCTGATCCTGATCGGCTGGATCGCGCTCGACTATCGTCATCAGAAGGAGCGCCTGCGTGAACTCGAGGCCTCTGGCCTGACCCGGCGCTCCGGCCGCCAGGCAACGGAGATTTGATGAGCGCGCCTGCAACATCCGATCAACCGCGCAGCCGGCGCTGGCTGGTGGCGCTGCCGCTGATCGGCTTTCTGGCGGTCGCCGGACTGTTCCTGCTGCGGCTTTACGGCGGCGATCCCTCAAAAATCCCTTCCGCCCTGATCGGCCGGCCGGCGCCGCAAACCACACTGCCGGCGCTGGAGGGTCTCGTCCATAACGGGACGCCCGTGCCCGGCCTCGACCCCGCCGTGTTCAAGGGCAAGGTCTCCGTCGTCAATGTCTGGGCCTCCTGGTGCGTGCCCTGCCACGATGAGGCGCCGCTGCTGACCGCGCTGGCGAAGGACACACGGCTGCAGATCGTCGGCATTAACTACAAGGATTCCCCTGATAACGCCCGCCGCTTCCTCGGCCGCTACGGCAATCCGTTCACCGCCGTCGGCGCCGACAGCAACGGCCGCGGCTCGATCGAATGGGGCGTCTATGGCGTGCCCGAAACCTTCGTGGTCGGCCGCGACGGCACCATCCGCTACAAGCTGGTCGGGCCGGTAACGCCAGCCAATCTCGATAGCGTGCTGAAGGTCGAAATCGAGAAGGCGCTGAAGGCGGGATCGTAGCCACTTTCGTCATTCCGGGGCATCGCGCAGCGTCGCTCCGGAATGACGAAGCAGAATGAGATTCAAATAATCTCCCGCTTTTATCTATCGTTCATTTCGCGGCCATGGCGCCGCCATGAATTCGCAGCTAGCTTTGGTGCGTTACTTGAACCGTCCTTGGGAGGGACACCCATATGCGTCATTTCACGCTCGCTTCTCTTCTCGCCACCGCGCTCACGCTGGGCATGCTGACGGCGACGCCGTCGATGGCCCAGACCGCGCAGCCCCCGGCCAAGTCCGACAGCAAGATGGCTCCCGCGCCAAAGGCCTCGGAGTCGAAGATGGCACCGGCGCCGAAGGCCGAGCTGCTGGACATCAATTCCGCGACCGCTGAGCAGCTCGATGCGCTGCCGGGCGTCGGGAAGGCCTATTCGGAGAAGATCATCAAGGGCCGCCCGTACAAGGGCAAAGACGATCTCGTGCACAAGAGCATCGTCCCGCAGGCGACCTACGACAAGATCAAGGACAAGATCATCGCCAAGCAGAAGAGCTGATCTCGTGCCCCGGACGCGGCGCAGCGCGGTAGCGGTGCGCTGCAGAGCCGGGGCCCACGCTCGAGCGGAGATATGGGTCCCGGCTCTGCGGTGCATCGTAAAGAACGCTGCACCGCGTCCGGGACACGCTACCTAGCCCTTGCTCACATCCCCGGCTTCCGCTTCGCTGACCTCCAGCGAAGCCGGTTCCAGATGATAGCGCTTGATCAGCGGCATCTGTGTTACGGCAAACAGCATCGTCAGCGGCACCATGCCGAAGACCTTGAAGGTAACCCAGAAGTCGGTGCTTTGCGTGCGCCAGATGATCTCGTTCAGCACCGCCATCGCGAAGAACCACAGCGCCCACCGCGCGGTCAGGATGCGCCAGCCGTGCGGGGTGAGATTGAACATCTGGTCGAACATGATCGCGATGAAGGAGCGGCCGAACAGCAAGCCGCCACCGAGAATGGCGGCGAACAGCGTGTAGACGATCGTCGGCTTCATCTTGATGAAAGTCTCGTCATGCAGGATCAGCGTCAGCGCGCCGAACACGACGACGACGACCGCAGTGACGATCGCCATCATGGGCACATGCCGCGTCACCATGTAAGACGCGATCATCGCAGCCACCACCGCCACCATGAATGCGCCGGTGGCGACGAACAGGTTGGACTTGGCATTGGCGACGAAGAAGATGAGCAAGGGACCGAGTTCGGTCGCAAGCTTGAACAGCGGATGCGGTACTTTCTTGTCCATTACTCGATTCCTGCAATCGCGTTCGCAAAGTCCCGCGCCGTGAAGGGCGCGAGATCGTCGATGCCTTCGCCGACGCCGATGAAGTGCACCGGAAGTTTGAATTTCTCCGCGAGCGCCACCAGAATGCCGCCGCGCGCGGTGCCGTCGAGCTTCGTCATCACAAGACCGGTGACGCCAGCGGTACGATGAAACGCTTCGACCTGCGACAGCGCATTTTGTCCCACCGTCGCATCGAGCACGAGCAGGACCGCATGCGGCGCCGACGCGTCGACCTTCTTGAGGACGCGAACGACTTTTTCCAGTTCGTTCATCAGTTCGGCCTTGTTCTGCAACCGCCCCGCCGTATCGACCAGCAGCACATCGAGCTTCTGTTCCTTCGCCGCGCTCAGCGCGTTGAAGGCGAGGCTCGCCGAATCCGAGCCCTGCGCACCCGCAACGACCGGCGATTTGGTGCGCTCACCCCACACCTTGAGCTGTTCGATTGCGGCGGCACGAAACGTATCGCCCGCCGCCAGCATCACCTTGCGGCCCTCGGCGCTCAGTTTCGCGGCAAGCTTGCCGATGGTCGTGGTCTTGCCGGAGCCGTTGACGCCGACCACGAGGATGACGAACGGCTTTTGCGCCGCGTCGATCTCCAGCGGCTTCGCCACCGGCGCCAACACCTTCTCGACCTCAGTCGCGACAACCGTCTTCACTTCGTCGGCGGAAATCGCCTTGTCATAGCGGCCGGCGCCGACGGCATCCGCGATCCGCACCGCAACCGCGGTGCCGAGATCGGCGCGCAGCAGCACATCCTCGATATCGTCGAGCATGGCGCGGTCGAGCTTGCGCTTGGTGACGAGGTCGGCGACGGCCGACCCAAGCGAACTCGAAGTCCGCTTCAGGCCGCTCGAAAGCCGCCGCCACCAGCTCAGTTTGGGGGTTCCAGGAGTGGTATCGCTCATGTCGGGGACGTGTTAGCGGTTTCGCGCCATGAGCGGAAGTCACAACAAATCCTTTGCTGTTCCCGGGCCATCTCTTGATGTGCCCGGGACAGCCTTTGGTGTTCCCAGAACATCAATTGATGTCCAGGGATTAACGGCAGACGAAATCCTGGCCCGCGTGCTCCATCGCGACGGGCTGATGCTGGTCATCGACAAGCCGGCCGGCCTGCCGGTGCATCGCGGCCCCAAGGGCGGGGCCAATCTGGAAGCTTCCTTCGATGCCTTGCGATTCGGCCTGCCGCGCCCGCCGGTGCTGGCCCACCGGCTCGACAAGGACACCTCAGGCTGTCTCGTATTGGGACGCCACCGCAAGGCCACCGCCTCGCTCGGCCTCTTGTTCAAGCACGGCAAGGTCGGAAAGAGCTATTGGGCCGTGGTCGAAGGCGGACCTGCCGAAGATGAAGGCATCATCGACATGCCGCTCGGACGGCTGAACGCCGAGCGCGGCTGGTGGCAGAAGCCGGACCCGGAGGGCCAGAAAGCCATCACCACCTGGAAAGTGCTCGGCCGCGGCGACGGCCTTGCCTGGCTGGCGCTGGAACCGGTGACTGGCCGAACGCATCAACTGCGCGTGCACACCTCAGCGATGGGCTGGCCGATCGTCGGCGACAATATTTACGGCAATGGTCCGCGCTTCGGCGAACCGATCCTGCATCTGCATTCCCGTGAGATCGTGGTTCCGATTTCGAAGAACAAGGAGGCGGTGCGCGTGGTGGCGCCGGCACCGGCGCATATGCGCGAGCGGTTGCGAAAGTGTGGGTGGAACGGGGAGTAGCGGTTCGTGCCGAGCACGCGCCCCAACTACCGCTGTCGTCATCCGCCAACGGGTCGCGCGAATGCGCGCCCGATGACAGGCTCCAGCAGATGATCCAGTATTCCAGAGGCATCTGTGATGAACTGAGAGGCCGCGGCGTACTGGGTCGCCCGGTCGAGCCGGGCGATGACAGCGGAATGTGCGATTCAAACCGTCAACCGTGCGCCGTCCTGACCTTTAATCGCAATCGCCATCACGGCACCCGGCTTTTCGCCTGATATCGCAACCGGCAGAAAATGCTCGGTGCGCCCCTGTTTGTCGCTTTCGATCAAGACCTGACGCGTGGCGCCGACCTCTGCCGCCAAGCGTCGGCGCAATGCGGCCTCGCCCGTCACGCGCAACCGCTTCGCCCGCGCCTTGATCACCTCACCCGCCACCTGCGGCATCCGTGCGGCCGGCGTACCCGGGCGCTTGGAGTAAGGAAACACGTGCAGGAAGGTGAGATCGCATTCCTCCACCAGGTCCTGCGAGCGCGCAAACATTTCTTCCGTCTCGGTCGGAAAACCCGCGATGATATCGGCACCGAGCGTCATGTCCGGACGCAGCCGCCGCACCTGCGCGCAGAATTCGATCGCATCCTGCCGCAAATGCCGCCGCTTCATCCGCTTCAAAATGAGGTCGTCGCCGGATTGCAGTGACAGGTGCAGATGCGGCATCAGCCGCTCATCCTCGGCAATGACGTCGAGCAGATCGCGGTCGGCCTCGATGGAATCGATCGACGAAATCCGCAGGCGCCTCAACTCCGGCACGTGGCGCAAAATCTGTTTTGTCAGTTGCCCGAGCTTCGGATCACCCGGCAGATCGGCACCGTAGCTCGTCAGATCGACACCGGTCAGCACGATCTCGGCATGGCCGCGTTCGGTGAGCGCACGCACCTGATCCACCACCGCCCCCATCGGCACCGAGCGCGAATTGCCCCGGCCGTAGGGGATGATGCAGAAGGTGCAGCGATGGTCGCAGCCGTTCTGCACCTGCACGAAGACGCGCGGCAGGCCGGCCTTGAACCCGTCAAGCAGATGCGGCGCCATCTCCTTGACCGCCATGATGTCGGCGACCGCGATCTTTTCGCTTGTTCCGACGCCAAAGCCCAGGTCAAACGCCGCGCGCGCATCGCGCCAGGCATCGCCCCGCATCTTGTCGTCATTGCCGACGACGCGATCGACCTCGGCCATTTCGGCAAACATTTCTGCTTGCGTCTGCGCCGCGCAGCCGGTGACGACGATGCGTACATCCGGCCGTTCGCGCTTCAGCCGGCGGATCGATTGCCGCGCCTGCGCCACGGCCTCATTGGTGACCGCGCAGCTATTGATGACGACGGTATCGCAAAGTCCGGCGCGTTCCGCCTCGCGGGCGATCACCTCGGATTCGAAGGCGTTGAGGCGGCAGCCAAACGTGAGGACGTCGACGCTCATGGCGCTCAGGCGACGTTGGCGAACAGCGCGGGATCGAAGCGGCCTTCATACTCGAAATCGGCCGTCCCCGTCATCAGCACGTGGTCGTCGCGCTCGCGCCATTCGATCGCAAGCTTGCCACCGGGAAGCGTGACCTCCACCGTGCGGTTGGCGCGCTTCAGCCGGGCGGCGGCGACCGCGGTCGCGCAAGCGGCCGAGCCGCAGGCCTTGGTCAAGCCGACGCCACGCTCCCAGGTGCGGATCGTGATGTGATCGCGATCGACGATATGGGCGAGCGTGATGTTGGCGCGCTCCGGAAAGATCGGGTGATTTTCCAATAGCGGCCCGAAGCGCTCGAGATCATGGGCGTTGACGTCGTCGACCCAGAAGATCGCATGCGGATTGCCCATCGAGACCACCGACGGCGAATGCAGCACCGGCGCATCGATCGGCCCGACCTGCAATTCGATGTAGCGGGTGTCGCGAAATTCTTCCGCCAGCGGAATGTCCTGCCAGCCGAACTTCGGCACCCCCATGTCGACGGTGTAGAGGTCGGGGGCCGGTCCCTGCCAGCAATTCAAAAGCCCGGCACGGGTCTCGAAGGTCACGGCGGTTTGGCCGGTCTTCTCGAACAGGCGGCGCACCACGCAACGCATGCCGTTGCCGCAGGCGCCGGCCTCCGAGCCGTCACTGTTGTAGATGCGGATGAAGGCCTCGGTGCCCGGCAGCCGCGGCGGCTGCAATACCATCAACTGGTCATAGGGCACGCCCGCGGGCGAAGCGACCGCACGCGCCTCTTCGGCCGTCACGGCTGCCTTGGAATCGCGCAGGTCCACCACGACGATTTCGTTGCCGATGCCATTCATTTTGGCAAATGCGTGGTTGGCCAGCGCGCTCATGGAATTTCCCAATTTATGCCTGCCTTATATGGCGAATGATGGCGCGTTGACCAGTGCAAGGGCCTATGACGCATCTGTCATGGGACGAAAACGGCCCTCGCGTGTTAGGAATACGCCCATCCTGGCGGGCGCGGACCCGGGACATGCCGCCGCCGGGTGGGGTGGATGGAGAATACCTGAATGAACCGTATCAGCACTTTCCGTGCGGCCGTGGCCGCGCTCGCCATGGTTGCGCTTGGCGGGGCCGCACTGGCGCAGTCGCCGGCGCCCGCAGCCCCTCCGGCCACAAACCCGGCGGCGACGCCCAGCCCCGCACCATCGGCGGTGCCGGTCCCGCCGCCGGCCGAAACCAAGTCTCCGGCGGATGTCCCCACCGCGGAGAAAGCCCCGACGCCCGTACCCCCGCCGCCCGCCGCCAGCGTCCAGAACGCCGACCCCTTCGGCGAGGAGCTCACGCTGGAGCCCAAGAAAGTCTTGGTGATGAAGGGCACCGCCAACTGGGATGCGGCGTTCGACACCCTGATCGATTCGTTCAAGGCGCTGACCGCGTTGCTCGACAAGCAGGGCATCAAGGCCACGGGCAATTCGATGATCGTCTACACCTCGACCGACGATACCGGTTTTACGTATCTGGCACAGATTCCGGTCGACCAGGACGTCAAGAACCTGACCAAGGACATCAGCATGGGCAAGTCGCCCGAGGGCAAGGCGCTGAAATTCGTCCATCGCGGCTCCTACGACAACATGGACAACACCTATGAGGCGATCACCAACCACCTGGACGACAAGAAACTGGAAGCCAAAGACACCTTCATCGAGGAATACATCACCGATCCCCTGAAGACGGCAGAGGACAAGCTGGTGATCAACGTCTATGTGCCGCTGAGGTGATCGGGATGAAACACCCGCTTGCCCTTGCCGTCGTTGCCGCTACGTGGCTCGCCGCGCCGGCATTGGCGCAGACGGTGCCGCCGCCCGCGATCTCCGTGACCGGCGAGGCGAACGTATCGGTGGCGCCTGACCAGGCCCAGATCGACGGCGGCGTGACGTCGGACGCCAAGACCGCGCGCGAGGCGTCGGACGCCAACAACGCGGCGATGGGCAAGGTGCTGCTGGCGCTGAAGGGCGCCGGCGTCGAAGAGAAGGACTACCAGACCTCGCGGCTGTCGCTGCAGCCGCAATTTGCGCCTAATCGCGCCGGCCCCTCGCCCATCGTCGGCTATCGCGCCAGCAACCGTGTCACGGTAAAGATCCGCGACGTGACCAAAGTTGCGAACGTAATCGACGTGCTGGTCGCCGCCGGCGCCAATGACATCGGCGGCATCCACTTCAGCGTGACGCAGGCATCCAAATATCTCGACGAGGCCCGCGAGAAGGCGGTCGCGGACGCCCGCCGCAAGGCCGAGATTTACGCCAAGACTGCCGGCGTGACGCTCGGCGAACCCATCAGCATTACCGAGGAAGGTGCACCCGTGCCGCTACATCGCGGCAAGATGGCAGCCCCCATGGCCGCCGGCGCACCGGTGGCGCAAGGCGAGGAGACGCTCTCGGTGATGGTGCTCGTGTCCTGGGCGATCAAGGGAAAAGAATAGTAATTCCCGTCGTCCCTGCGAAAATTGCTGTCGTCCCTGCGAACGCAGGGACCCATAACCAGAGGAAGATGTGGTTATGCTGAGCTGTGGCTTCAGCCTTTTTCAACAATCAGCAACGGTGGCTATGGGTCCCTGCGTTCGCAGGGACGACAAGAGTTAGATCTCCACCACCTGCCCCGGCTTCAGCGCGCAGAACCGCTCCGGCGGAATCTTCGCTTCCTTCAGCGCGTCGGCCAATGCATTGACCGGCGCGTCGATCGCCTCATCGGTGAGCTGGAACGTGCCGTGATGATGCGCCAGCGCTTCCTTAGCGCCGCAATCGGCCAGCGCCTTCACCGCATCAGCCGGATTCATGTGCTGATCCTTCATGAACCAGCGCGGCTCATAGGCACCGATCGGTAATATCGCCAGCCGCAGCGGGCCGTGCTGCTCGGCCACGCGGCGGAAATGCTTGCCTTCGCCATAGCCGGAATCGCAGACGATGTAGAGTTTGCCGGCCGGCGTCTCCAGCACAAAACTCGCCCACAGCGCCTTGTTGCGGTCGAACAGGCCGCGCGCCGACCAGTGCCGCGTCGGCACCAGCGTCACCGCTATGCCATTGCCGAGCTCCACCCGATCCTGCCAGTCGAACGCCTCGGCTTTGATCGATGCGTCCGCATCGCGCATGGTGACGTCGTTACCGAGCGGCGTGATCACGCGCGGCGAAAACTTTTCCGCGAGTTTGGACAGCGTCGCGATATCGAGATGGTCGTAATGGCCGTGTGAGACCAGCACCACGTCGATCTTGGGCAGCGCGTCGAATGCAATGCCGGGATCATTGTGCCGGTGCGGCCCGGCCCATGAAAGCGGCGAAGCCCGCGGCGACCACACGGGATCGACGAGAATATTGAGATCCCGCGTCTGGATCAGCCAGGAGACATGGCCGACAAAGGATAGCCGCACCTTGTCGCCGGAAACGCGCGGCGGCGGCGTATCGCTCTGCGCATTCGGCACCCAATCCGGCCAGCTCGCGCGCTTGCGGTCGGTGCCGAACTGCCAGCGCAGCACCTCCGCCAATGATTTTGGCGGCACGCCGTCGGGATCGAAGAAGCGCATGCCGTCGAAATGATCGGAGACAGGACCCTCATAGGTTTTCATATTGCTGATCCAGACAGACGGCACGCCGATGGCCGTGGCGGCTCCGGCGAGCACTGCAAAGACGCGGCGGCGAGTAATGGACATCACGACAGGCGGGACAGAACAAGAGACATGGGGCCTTATATGGCGTGTGCGGGTTCAACTTGGAACATGCGACGAAAGAAGCCTGATCGCCCACCGCCTTCATCTTGGATAATGCAACCATGTCAAAGCCTTACGCCTCAATCGCAGGGCATTATGCCCTAGTTTCTCCTTGACTTTCACCCCATCCGAGGGTTTAACCCGCCCACTTTCTCGGAAAGACGTTCTTTTCGACCCGCCGCCCGGCCCATGAGACCGGAGGCCAACGCCCGACAGCGCGATGCGCCCTCGGGCGCGAAAGTGTTTGGAATATCGTTTTGGCGTTTGGCGCCAGAGCGCATACGTCGTCACCCGCGCAGGCGGGTGATCCAGTATCCCAGAGCAGCTCGTTTAAACCGAGGGGCTGCGGCGTACTGGATACCCCGCTTTCGCGGAGTATGACGGCGGTGGGTTAGGCAGCGCCTGCCGCGTGCAGGACAAAGGACAACGGCATTGTTCGACAATCTGTCGGAAAAGCTTGGTGGGATACTCGATCGGCTGACGGGCCGCGGCTCGCTGTCGGAGGCCGACGTCGACGCCGCGATGCGCGAGGTGCGCCGCGCGCTGCTGGAAGCCGACGTTGCGCTTGAGGTGGTCCGAAGCTTCACCGAGCGCGTCCGCGAGCAGGCGGTCGGAGCCACCGTCGTCAAGTCGGTCACGCCCGGGCAGATGGTGGTCAAGATCGTCCATGACGAGCTGATCGCCACCCTCGGCGCGGACGGCCAGACCATCGATCTCAACGCGGTGCCGCCGGTCGCCATCATGATGGTCGGTCTCCAAGGCTCCGGCAAGACCACCACCACCGCAAAGCTCGCCCGCCGCATGACCCAGCGCGACAAGCGCAAGGTGCTGATGGCCTCGCTCGACATCTACCGCCCGGCGGCGATGGAGCAACTGGCCGTGCTGGGGCGCGACCTCGACATCCCGACGCTGCCGATCGTGACGGGGCAAAAGCCGGCGCAAATTGCAAAACGCGCACTCGAAGCCGGCAAGCTCGGCGGCTACGACGTGGTGCTGCTCGACACCGCCGGCCGCACCACGCTCGACGAAGAGATGATGAGCGAGGCGGCCGAGATCAAAGCCACGGCCAATCCGCATGAAGTGCTGCTGGTCGCGGACTCCCTGACCGGCCAGGACGCGGTCAACCTCGCGCGCGCCTTCGATCAGCGCGTCGGCCTCACCGGCATCGTGCTGACGCGCGTTGACGGCGACGGCCGCGGCGGCGCCGCGCTGTCGATGCGCGCGGTCACGGGAAAACCGATCAAGCTGATCGGCACCGGCGAAAAGACGGACGCGCTGGAAGACTTTCACCCCAGCCGCATTGCCGGCCGCATCCTCGGAATGGGCGACGTGGTGTCGCTGGTCGAACGCGCGGCGGCGAATATCGACGCCGAAAAGGCCGCGCGCACCGCCGAGCGGATGCGCAAGGGCCAGTTCGACCTCAACGACATGCGCGAGCAGTTGCTGCAGATGGCGAATATGGGCGGCATCAGCGGCTTGATGGGCATGATGCCGGGCATTGCCAAGATGAAGAACCAGATTGCGGCAGCCGGCATCGACGACAAGATTTTGAAACGCCAGGTCGCGATCATCGATTCGATGACGCGGGCTGAGCGCAAAAACCCGGACATTTTGAAGGCCAGCCGCAAGAAGCGCATCGCCGCCGGCGCCGGCCAGAATGTCGAGCAGGTCAATAAGCTCCTGAAGATGCACCGGAACATGGCCGACGTGATGAAGGCGATGGGTTCGGGCAAGCGCGGCCCGCTCGCCGGCATCGCGCAGGCGATGGGTTTTGGCGGCGGCATGAAGCCGCCCTCGCCGGAAGAGATGAAGGCGCTGGCGGACAAGATGCAGGGCGGCGCCGGTCCAGGCGGCCTGCCGAATTTGCCCAAGGATCTTCCCACCGGCCTGCGCCAGGGATTGCCGAATCTGCCGGGGCTTACCGGGCTGAGCGGCAAGCCGAACCTGCCGGGCCTCGGCGGCTTTCCGGGGAAGAAGAAATGAGGACACCGTCATTGCGAGCGAAGCGAAGCAATCCATCGATCCGCGGAAAGAAAGAGTGGATTGCTTCGTCTCTTCGCTCCTCGCAATGACGCCAATTCACACCGTTCAGATCATCGAGTTTTACATTTAACAGGAGAACTAAATGTCAGTCGTTATCCGCCTCGCTCGCGCAGGCACCAAGAAGCGTCCGGTCTATCACGTCGTCGTCGCCGACTCGCGCTTTCCCCGCGACGGCCGCTTCATCGAGCGTCTCGGCTATTTCAATCCGCTGCTGCCGAAGGACAATGAATCGCGGCTGAAGCTCGACATGGACAAGGTGAAGTCCTGGCTCGCCAAGGGCGCGCAGCCGTCGGATCGCGTGACGCGCTTCCTGGATGCGGCCGGTGTCGTCAAGCGCGCCGCCCGCAACAACCCGGAAAAGGCCGTGCCGCGCAAGGAGCGCAAGGCTCGCGCCGAAGCCGCCGCGAAGGCGTAAGGCTTAGCGGCGCGCGACGGTGAAAACACCGATTTGCGTCGCCCGTATCGGCGCCGCGCATGGCGTGCGCGGCGCGGTGAAACTGTGGACGTTCACCGAGGATCCGCTGGCCGTAAAGCAATACGGCCCGCTGATGACCAAAGACGGGGCGCGCCAGTTCGAGGTGACGGATGTCCGCGAGGCCAAAGACCATCTGGTGGCGACGCTGAAGGGCATCGCCACCCGCGACGACGCCGAGCGGCTCAATGGCCTCGAACTCTATGTCGCCCGCGACAAATTGCCCGAGACCGACGAGGGCGAGTATTACCACGCCGACCTGATCGGACTTGCCGCCGTCAACGCCGCGGGCGAGCCGCTCGGCCGCGTGATTGCGATTCACAATTTCGGGGCCGGCGACATTATCGAGATCGCGCCTTCGCAAGGCGCCACTATGCTGCTGCCGTTCACCAATGCAGTCGTGCCGACGGTCGATCTGGCGAATGGCCGCGTGGTGATCGAGCTGCCGCAGGAAATCGAAGGCGACGACGCTCCGACGCTTACGTGATGGGTTTTGTATGACCTGGCGCGCCACCATTCTCACCCTCTTCCCCGAGATGTTTCCCGGGCCGCTCGGCGTCAGCCTGGCCGGCAAGGCGCTGGCCTCCGGGCTGTGGGAGTTGGAGGCGCGCGACATCAGGGACTCCGCCACGGACCGTCACCGCAGCGTCGACGACACGCCGGCCGGCGGCGGTCCCGGCATGGTGCTGCGGGCGGACATTCTGGCCGCGGCGATCGACGCCGCGGATATCTCTCCCGACCGACCGCGCCTCCTGATGAGCCCGCGGGGTCGGCCATTGACCCAGCCCATGGTTGCCGAATTTGCCACAGGACCCGGGCCCCTGATCGTCTGCGGCCGGTTCGAGGGGGTCGATCAGCGGGTCATCGAGGCACGGAACCTCGAAGAGGTCTCGGTCGGTGACTACGTTCTGTCAGGAGGCGAAATCGCCGCGATGGCCCTGATCGACGCCTGCGTCCGGCTTTTGCCGGGGGTGATGGGCAAGCAGACCTCGGGAGTAGACGAAAGCTTCTCCGAGGGACTACTGGAATACCCCCAGTTTACGCGGCCGCAGGAGTTCGAGGGCCGCGGCATCCCCGAAATCCTGACCTCCGGCGATCATGCCAAGGTGGCGGCATGGCGGAGGGCCGAGGCCGAGGCGCTGACCCGGGCGCGGCGGCCGGATTTATGGGCGGCGAGGGGCGGCCAAAAAGGCACAAAAAGCACGACAGACGGGTGACAAGCGGCCGCCTATGCCTTATACGAGCGCCAAATCCGCACACGCGCAGGATAGATGGACGTTTGCGCAGCCCCCGAAAGGCTGGGCGCGCCGCCGATGGAGATTTCAATGAACCTCATTCAACAGCTCGAAAAAGAGCAATTCGAAAAACTGTCGGCGACCAAGTCGATCCCCGAATTCGGCCCCGGCGATACCGTGATCGTCAACGTCAAGGTGGTCGAAGGCGAGCGCACCCGCGTGCAGGCCTATGAAGGCGTCTGCATCGGCCGTTCCGGCGGCGGGCTCAACGAGAGCTTCACCGTCCGCAAGATTTCCTACGGCGAAGGCGTGGAGCGCGTGTTCCCGGTGATGTCGCCGATGATCGACTCGATCAAGGTGGTGCGCCGCGGCAAGGTGCGCCGCGCCAAGCTGTATTACCTGCGCAGCCTGCGCGGCAAGTCGGCCCGCATCGTCGAGAAGCAGGACCGCGCCGCCGCCGTCGGCGAGTAACTTTTCCCGAACGGGATGCGACAAAAGCGCGGGGTTTTGCCCCGCGCTTTTTTGTTGCGCCTCCACGTCATTGCGAGCGCAGCGAAGCAATCCATCTATCCCCGTTCCGAGAAATGGATTGCTTCGCTCCGCTCGCAATGACGGGGAGAGACCAAGGCCGGACCCAATCCTCGCAATGACGGTGGCAACAAACGCATATCGCACTTAGATGTGCCATGTGATATGAAGCTGGAATGGTTCTAGATCGCACCAGCGCCGCCTTCGGCACCGCTCAACTCGTCGTCATCGACGACCGCTCGCGGCTGCCTGGCCGCTTCTTCGGGCGGTTCGCGACGTCGGCCACGTCCGAGCTTACGCGCGCAGCCTGATGCTGCGCTGACGTCTGTTGCTTGCGCCTTTCGCGCTTAACCGCTCACACAGAATTTCCTTTGGAGCTTACGCTCATGTCCAAACCGACCACGCTGTACGACAAGATCTGGAATGACCATCTGGTGCACGAAGCCGAAGACGGCACCTGTCTGCTCTATATCGACCGCCATCTGGTGCATGAAGTGACTTCGCCGCAGGCGTTCGAAGGCCTGCGCGCGACGGGGCGCAAGGTTCGCGCGCCGGAGAAGACGCTCGCCGTGGTCGACCACAACGTGCCGACGACCGATCGCACAAAGCCCAATCCCGACCCTGAGAGCGCCGAGCAGATCAAGGCGCTGGCGGAGAACGCCAAGGAATTCGGCATCGAATATTACAACGAGTTCGACAAGCGCCAGGGCATCGTGCACGTGATCGGACCCGAGCAGGGCTTTACCCTGCCCGGCACTACCATCGTCTGCGGTGACAGCCACACCTCCACCCACGGCGCGTTCGGCGCGCTGGCGCATGGCATCGGTACGTCCGAAGTCGAGCACGTGCTGGCGACGCAGACGCTGATCCAGAAGAAGGCGAAGAACATGCGCGCGGTGGTCGACGGCAAGTTGCCCGACGGCGTCACCGGCAAGGACATCATCCTCGCGATCATCGGCGAGATCGGCACCGCGGGCGGCACCGGCTACGTGCTGGAATATGCCGGCGATGCGATCCGTGCGCTGACGATGGAAGGCCGCATGACGGTCTGCAACATGTCGATCGAAGGCGGCGCCCGCGCCGGCCTGGTCGCGCCGGACGAAAAGGCGTTCGAATTCCTGAAAGGCCGCGCGAAATCGCCGAAGGGCGCCGATTGGGACGCCGCGATGCGCTATTGGGAAAAGCTGCGCTCCGACGAGGGCGCCCATTTCGATCACGAGATCCGGCTGGATGCGGCAAAGCTGCCGCCGATCGTGACCTGGGGCACCTCACCCGAGGACGTAGTGTCGATCTCGGGCTTCGTGCCCGACCCCGACAAGATCGAGGACGAGGCCAAGCGGCTCTCAAAGCACCGCGCGCTGAAGTATATGGGCCTGACGGCGGGAACGAAGATCACCGACATCAAGCTCGATCGCGTCTTCATCGGCTCCTGCACCAACGGCCGCATCGAGGATCTGCGCGCCGCCGCAAAGATCGCCGAGGGCAAGACCGTCAGCGCCAACGTCAATGCGATGATCGTGCCGGGCTCAGGCATCGTGAAGGAGCAGGCGGAAGCCGAAGGCCTCGACAAGATCTTCATCAAGGCCGGCTTCGAGTGGCGCGAGCCGGGCTGCTCGATGTGCCTTGCGATGAACCCGGACAAGCTGAGGCCGGAAGAGCGCTGCGCCTCGACCTCGAACCGCAATTTCGAGGGCCGCCAGGGTTTCAAGGGCCGCACCCACCTGGTGTCGCCCGCGATGGCTGCGGCGGCGGCGATCGCCGGACACTTCGTCGACGTGCGGGACTGGCGCTAACGCTTTCCTTTGTCTCGATAGCGAGACATTCCGGAAACGGCCCGTTAACAGGCAAAGCGCACACTGGTCCCTTGCGGAGCGCTTTCGCGAGGGACTTTTGGCCGTGACCGACAAGTCTGAGTTTGTCGATATGATCAGCGAGGCGACGCGGCAGGTGCGGCGGCGCACGACGCCGCGCATCGTCGACTTGCAGCCTGTCGCGACCAAGGAAGCCTCGCGCCTCAGCCACTGGCCACCGGAGCACTGGCAGCAATGGCGGATGGGGACGCTGACGCCTTGGAAGCTCAAGCCGTGGCGGGGCAAGGATTGGGATTGAGCCAGTAGTGTTACCTGAAAACAGGAGCGTTACCTGAAAACAGGCGCCCTTTCGGGCGCCTGTTTCATTTCAACCTGTCTCACCAATAGGCGTAGTAGCGGTGGCGCCACCACCAGGGCGGCCTGCAGATCCTGCGCGGCCCATAATAGGTCCAGATCACGCGGCAGCGCCGCGGATAATAGTAGGCCGGGTACGCATAATAGGCCGGCGCGAAGTAGAAGCGGCTGTGGAAGTGACGCCGGTGGTGGAAGTGTGGGCGATGAAAGGCGTGACGATGTACGAAGCGGTGTCCGCCGCCATGGAAGACGGGTGCCGGACGAAAGCCGCCACGGTGGATCGCCAACCCACCGCCTCTGAACCCGCCGCCATGAAAGGCCGCGCCGCCACCGCGGAAGCCGCCGCCATGAAAGGCCGCTCCGCCGCCGCGGAAGCCGCCGCCATGGAAACCGCCGCCGCCACCACCGCGAAAGCCGCCGCCGGCGAAACCGCCACCGCCGCCGCCGCGGAAGCCACCGCCGATCGTCGGGCTGCGGTGTTGAATCTCGGTCGTCAGTCCGTCGGTTGCATATTTCGCTGACGGCGCCGTTCCGGGGGTTGCTAGCGAAAGCGCCTCGGCGCGCTGTTGTGATGCCGCTGCGAGCGCGAATACTGCCGCAGCCGTAACGCCCAGACGGCGGACCAGGCCGCGTCCGGGTTCGGATGTTGTCATGGATTATCCTCCCTAACCGGCGACGCGCGCTGCTCTGCGGCTGCTCGCGTCGCGTCCTCTGCGATCGCTCCCAACGTGACGTTAGAGACAGACACGTGAACGCGCCATGAATGCGCCGACCTCAGCGATGAATGCGCAGGAAAGTGCGTTGAAGAGATTTCTGCGGCTGACAGAAGTTATGCACGCTCACTACCAGAACGGTCCAAACCCGATGCCGAAGGTGAACGGCGCGGGCGCGTAATAGGGATACGGCCGATAGTAGACCGGCCGCGCGTAATAATAGGGCCGGTAGTAATAAGGGCGATAATACGGACGGTAGTACGGACGATAATAGCCATAGTGACGATAGTAGCGCCGTTGCGCGCTCAAATCGGTGGCGTCGGATGTGCCGGCGCTTTGCGCCTTCGCCTGCGGCGCCGCGGCGGCCCTATCAATCGCCGCCGGCCCGGCGATCGCGAGCGCGCCGACGACAAGGGCCGCAGAGATCAAGCTCCTCATGATGGACTCCTCTTGCTGAAGCTGATGTCAGAGATAACGGGCGGTAATCTCGCCAGTTTCAAGGCGATCGCTGAAATCGAAACAGGCCCGCGATGAAGCGGGCCTGTTGGCATCTGCGCCAAGTTGCCGCAATCACCAGCGGTGCCAGTGACGATGATGATGGTGGTGATGGCGATGATGGTGGTGGTGCCAGCGATGCCACCGATGATGATGGTGATGGTAGCCGTGATGGTAGCCGTGATGTCGCCAATGCACTTCCGTCGTCGCCAACCTGGCATCCTCCTGAACCGCCGCGGCGGCGCCGGGATTGCTGAGCGACAGCGCATTGGCACGCTCGGCCGGAGCGGCAAACGCTAGCAAGGCGCCAACGGCCGCAAGCCCAAAAACCTTCACTACCTGCATATCCAGTCTCCTCGGGTCGTCGGATGCACGTCTGCGCCGAATGGCTTGCATCAACTAACGGCATCGCCGCGACACGTGCGCAGACTGAAGCAAGCGACTTGAATGAGGTGTGAATGAGTGCGCCATGAACATGAAGAATGCGCCACGAACATGAACGGATGCTGCTTGCCGCGATCTCGCGCGCACGGTTTGCGCAGACCGCCGTCAGTAACATCAACAGCGTTTGCCCACAGGGCCCTACTCGGCGCCTGTCGGAAAAATGCTCGACAGAAAAATAGAGAGGGGGAAGAATCTAGCCCGGCCGCCACCAGCAGTTCATGCGCGGGGTGATTACCGTGCCGCTCGGCCGGTACTCCTGCACGTAATGTGCGGTGCAATCGCGCACGGCGTTCGGCCCTGGGTTGTAGCGCGGATAGACACTGGGAGCCCACGGCTCGCTGCGATAGATCGGCACGCGCCGCAGCGGGCGCCGGCGCTGGGCGGAAACATCCGTGACGATCGGCTGCGGCGCCTGCGCGGTCCGCAGCACTGATGACGCCGTCTGCGCCTGCGCAGCCGCCACGTCAGGGAGCAAAAGCCCGGCCAAGGCAGCCGATATGGCGACCGTCACAATCCGCTTCATTGAAGTCCACCCAAAACTGATCCCCGGTACGGTCACCGATTGGCGCGTCAAAATCAACTCGCAAAACTAGTATGCGCCTGGGCATAACACACGCTAAATACGACGTGATGTGGACCGAAGCAAAAGCGCCCTCGCTCGCCGAAATGGAAGCCATGGCGCATGAGGTGTTCGAGCGCCTGCCCAAGGGATTTCGTACCCTGTGCGAGGGCGTGATCATCCGCGTGGACGATTTCCCGACCGACGAGGTCCTGGACGAGATGCAGGCGCAGAGCGAGTTCGACCTGCTCGGCCTGTTCCAGGGCATCGGCCTGCCGCAGCAGAGCAACCAGGACATAGCCCGCCTTCCCAACATGATTTGGCTCTACCGCCGCCCTATCCTCGACTACTGGGCCGAGCACGACGAAACGCTGGGCCATATTGTCCGCCACGTCCTGATCCACGAAATCGGGCATCATTTCGGGCTGTCGGACGCCGATATGGAGGCGATCGAGGCCGCCGCAGACTAGGCCGGTTCGCGCCAAAACAGGCGGCCTATGCGCAAATTGGCCTTTTGCCGTGGCCATATTCGCGATAAATCACTGACCCGTCCCACCTTTTCAACCGGGAAGTGCGATTGATGGAAAAGTTCACCACACTGGAAGGCGTCGCGGCGCCCTTGAAGATCATCAATGTCGACACCGACATGATCATTCCGAAGCAGTATCTGAAGACCATCAAGCGCACCGGCCTTGGCAAGGGTCTTTTCTCCGAACAGCGCTACAGGGACGACGGCAGCGAAAACCCGGATTTCGTCCTCAACCAGCCGGCCTATCGCAACGCCAAGGTGCTAGTCGCCGGCGACAATTTCGGCTGCGGCTCGAGCCGCGAGCACGCGCCGTGGGCGCTGCTCGATTTCGGCATCCGCTGCGTGATCTCGACCTCATTCGGCGACATCTTTTACAACAACTGCTTCAAGAACGGCATTCTGCCGATCCGCGTCTCACAGGAAGACCTCGACAAACTGTTCGACGACGCCGAGCGCGGGGCGAATGCAACGCTGACCATCGATCTCGCCAACCAGGAGATCCGCGGCCCCGACGGCGGCAAGGTCAAGTTCGAGATCGATCCGTTCCGCAAGCACTGCCTGATGAACGGCCTCGACGACATCGGCCTGACCATGGAAAAGAAATCCTCGATCGACGATTACGAGGCCAAGCTTAAGAAAGAGCGCGCCTGGGCCTGATTGTGCTACGAGAGCCCCGGCGAAAATCGGGGCTCTTTTGTTTAAGGAGGCGGCGCGGATGCGGCCTGACGTCGTCACCTTCTGGCACGGCCGCCTCGACGGGCTGCGACTGACCTGCCTCAGATCGCAGGTTGCCGCCGGCCACAAGGTCACCGTCTACAGTTTCGATCCACTGCCCGGCCTGCCCGACGGCATCGGCAACGCCGAAGCCGAAGCGATCCTGCCGCATTCCTTTTCCGAGCGGCTGCGCCCGCCCGAGGCTGATGGAAGCTGGCGCGACTGGACCATCCTGCAGTTCAGCGATTTCTTCCGCATGCGGCTGATGGCAGAAAACGCCGGACTGTGGCTCGACGCCGACGTGCTGCTGCTCAAACCGATCGAGATCGATCCGGCAAAGCCTTACTTCGCGTGGGAGCGCCGGCGCCAACTCGGCAATTCGGTGTTGTACCTGCCAGCAAACGATCCGATCGTACGGGCGTTCGAGGATCTGATGGAGCAGGAGGACCTGACGCCGGACTGGCTGGCGCTGCGTCATCGCCTCACCTTCATGCTGCGCCAGTTGCGTCGCCGATCGAGCCGTCTCTCCGACATCCGCGTCGCGATCTACGGCCCCGCCGCGCTCACCGCGCTGGCGCGCCGCGCGAACGAATTGCAGCACGCGCTGCCGAAGCAGTCGTTCTATGCGGTGCACGCCGAGCCAAAGCTGTTCTTCGAGCCTTCGGATTTTTCAGGCCTGCTTGCCGATCCGCAACTCATCGGCCTGCACATCTCGCCCAAAGGCCGCGGCGGTGAAAAGCCGATCCCCGGCAGCCTCTATGCCTGGGCGGCGGAGAGGTTCGGCTCCGCACTCCACCCTCCCCTGGAGGGGGAGGGTCGGCTCGCATGAGCGCAGCGAGTGCGAGACGGGGTGGGGTGATCTCTCCGCTCGGGCACTGCTGGATGTGGAGAGACCGTCACCCCACCCCGCCGCTCATTTCATGAGCGGCGCCCTCCCCCTCCAGGGGAGGGTAAGATCAATGCCCCATCGCCGCGATCGCATCCGCAAGCGCGATCGTCCGCCGCGCCATGTCGGCGTGCAGCCGTTCCACCATCCGCCCGTCGAGCTGGATCGCCCCGCGCGAGGCGTTTTCCGGCTTTTCGAAAGCAGCAATGATCTTGCGCGCCTGCTCGACCTCCTCGGCCGGCGGCGTGAAGATCGCGTTGCAGGCCTCGATGTGGCTCGGATGGATCAGCGTCTTGCCGTCGAAACCGAGATCGCGGCCTTGCGCGCATTCGGTCGCAAAGCCATCGATGTTGCTGATGTCGCTGTAGGGACCGTCGAGAATTTCCAGCCCGTGCGCGCGCGTCGCCAGGATGCAGTGCGTGATCATCGGAATCATCGTGGCGCGGCCCGGCTGCATGCGGATCCGCGTTTCCCGCGAAATGTCGTTCGGCCCGAACACGAATCCCGCAAGCCTGGTTTCGGAATCCCGCGATGCCGCGGCGAGCTTGTCGGCGTCCAGCACCGCGCGCGCGGTTTCGATCATGGCCCAGACCCGGATCGAGGTGGGCGCGTTGATGTCGCTGAGGCGATTGGCGATCGCGTTGAGATCGCCGACGGTGGAGATCTTGGGAACCAGAATGCCGTCGGGCCGCGCCTTGCCGGCCATCGTGACGTCCTCGACCCACCAGGGCGTATCGAGGCTGTTGACCCGGATCAGCACCTCGCGTTTGCCGAACCCGCCCGCCGCGATCGCCTTGGCGATCTGGTCGCGGGCCATTGCCTTGGCGTCCGGCGCCACCGAATCCTCGAGGTCGAGGATGATCCCGTCGGCCGGCAGGTTGCGCGCCTTTTCCAGCGCCCGCGCGTTGGATCCGGGCATGAACAACAGGCTGCGGCGCGGACGGATCACGGGCTGGTTTCCTTGGTGACCTTGAGGCCTCCGCGATATCATCTCGCGCGGCGGCCTGAAAGCCTTGTTCCCGTCATCGGCATATGGTTAGGCATGGCACCATGACCTCTTTCCCGCAACATCTGCTCGACGGTTACAGGTCCTTCACCTCGCAACGGCTGCCGACCGAACAGACGCGCTACCGGGAACTCTCCGAGCGCGGCCAGTCGCCCGCCGTGATGGTGATCGGCTGCTGCGATTCCCGCGTCTCGCCGGAGGTGATTTTCGACGCCGGCCCTGGCGAGTTGTTCGTGGTGCGCAACGTCGCCAACCTGGTACCGGTCTACCAGCCGGACGGCGGCGCCCACGGCGTCTCCGCGGCGTTGGAATATGCGGTCAACGTGCTGCGCGTCAAACACATCGTCGTGCTCGGCCATGCCCAGTGCGGCGGCATTCGCGCCTTCATCGACAAGATCGACCCGCTGTCGCCGGGCGACTTCATCGGCCGCTGGATGGCTATGTTCATCAAGCCGGGCGAGGTCGTCGAACAGCGCGAGCGCGAGACGATGCAGGAGTTCACGATCAGGATCGAGAAGGCCGCGATCTTCCGCTCACTGGAAAATCTGATGACGTTCCCGTTCGTGCGCGCCCGCGTCGAGCGCGGCGAGATGGAGTTGCACGGCGCCTATTTCGGCGTCGCCGAGGGCTCGCTGTTCGTGCTCGATCAGAAGGCGAAGGAATTTCGCAGCGTGCAGGAGGGCGAATAGCGAATGGCGAGTAGCGAATAGAATGAATTCCATTCGCCATTCGCTACTCCCCATTCGCCAGGCTCACGCCGCCTTCTTCTTCGCGGTGATCAGCTTGCGGTTGATCAGGGATTCGGCGATCTGCACCGCGTTCAGGGCGGCGCCCTTGCGCAGATTGTCGGAGACGCACCACAGGACGAGGCCGTTCTCCACCGTCGCGTCCTCGCGGATGCGGCTGATATAGGTGGCGTCCTCGCCGGCTGCTTCGTAGGGCGTGACGTAGCCGCCGGGCTCGTGCTTGTCGATCACGAGGCAGCCCGGCGCGTTGCGCAGGATATTGCGCGCTTCATCGGCCGTGATCGGATTCTCGAATTCGATGTTGACGGCCTCCGAATGGCCGACGAACACCGGCACCCGCACGCAGGTGGCGGAAAGCTTGATCTTGGGATCAAGAATCTTCTTGGTCTCCGCCATCATCTTCCATTCTTCCTTGGTGTAGCCGTCCTCCATGAACACGTCGATCTCGGGGATGACGTTGAAGGCGATACGCTTGGGGAATTTCTTGTTGATCAGCTCGTCATTGGTGTAGACGGCCTTGGTCTGCGAGAACAGTTCGTCCATCGCATCCTTGCCGGCGCCCGAGACCGATTGATAGGTCGCGACCACGACCCGCTTGATGGTGGCCTTGTCGTGCAGCGGCTTCAGCGCCACCACGAGCTGCGCGGTCGAGCAGTTCGGGTTGGCGATGATGTTCTTCTTGGCAAAGCCCGCGGCCGCATCGGCGTTCACTTCCGGCACAATCAGCGGCACGTCCGGGTCCATCCGCCAAGCTGACGAATTGTCGATCACGACCGCACCCGCCGCGCCGATCTTGGGCGACCATTCCTTCGACACCGCACCGCCTGCCGACATCAGGCAGATGTCGACGTCGGAGAAGTCGTAGTGCTCGAGCGCTTTGACCTTCAGGGTGCGGTCGCCATAGGACACTTCGACGCCGACGCTGCGGCGCGAGGCCAGCACCACGACCTCGTCGGCGGGGAATTTGCGCTCGTCGAGAATATTGAGCATTTCGCGCCCGACATTGCCGGTCGCACCGACGACAGCGACTTTGTAACCCATCATTCACTCTCCGAGGAAAAATGCCGCCCTGCCGCGTCAAGCGGAAAGGGAGAAGGCAGCGCTTCTATGCGAGAAACGCCGATATGACAACGTTTGGCGGTTGCGTTTGGGCGTTTGATGCATTCGTTTCCGGCCGGTTCGGCCGATTCCCATCATAGGACGACAATTCACCCGGCGCTGGTAAGCTTCGTGGACGAGGTCTACGGCACGCTGGCACGGCTCTGCGCCTATCTGATGACGCTGGCGCTGATGGCCATTGGCGGTATCGCGCTATGGCAGCATTTGCCCGATATCACGGCGATGGAGGCGCCGCCGAAGGCCTGGAGCCAGGCCGGAGGCATGGCTCCGGCGTTCGCCGTAAGCCAGTTCATTTTTCCAGGCAAGATAGAGACTTACGAGGTTTTTCGGCATCCCGAGGGGGGCCGCAAGGACGTGTTCCGCTGGAGCGGGCCCGGCGGCACGCCGGTCGCCGAACTCGAAATCTATCGTCCGGGCGAAGAAATCGATCAGGTCGGCTCGGCGGCCGGCTACCTTGCCGCAAGGATGGACCCGGCTGGCCCGCGCGAGCTGGAGGCTGCCGGGATCATCGACAGCAAGTTCGGCCCCGTGAGGCTGTTTCGCCGGATCGGCGGCACGGAGGCCGCGAGCGCATGCCTCCGATTTTTCAAACACATCGATGAGCCGAAATTCCGTCTCTCGGGCTGGTCATGCCTGGCCGAGGGTGTCCCGGCCCGCCGCGCCGCGATCGGCTGCATGCTGAACCGGCTGATCCTGCTTTCGGCCGGCAACGATACGAAACTTACGGAATTGTTCGCCCGCGACGAAGTCGGGCGCAGCGATTGCGCGGCGTCAGGCGCGCCGGCGCTGTCTGCCGATTGGGTGATGGACGCCGATAACCCGCGACTGCGCGGCACCCTTTAGGCCCCGCGTTGGCGGCGTCAAATTCCGCCGCACCTCACGATTGTGGCAACAAGCGGCCAAGACACTTGTTTTCATGAAACTTTTTCGCTTCGCACCGCATTATTCGGGCGCGGTGTGGCGCAATTGACCTAGCGACGACGATCCCACCCCGGCTAGAATACACGCAACCAGATTTGGCGATCCGCCAGCCCGTCACGGGCGGACAATGACGAGGATGCAATGACCCGAAAATTCCCCGCTGCGAGCAAGCTCGCGACGCTGCTTACCGCGGCCGCCCTCGTCGCGGTCGGCGCGACCGCCGCCAGCGCCCAGACCAAGCAGCGGTATGACCGGGACGGTCGCCCTTATTACGGCGCAAACGGTCCCAACCGGGTGTACCAACAGGGCCCGCGCACCCGCGTCTACGTCACCACGCGCTCCTGGCTCGATGCCGGCACCGAAGTCTTGCCCGGCGACCGCAAGTTCATGGACTACGCCTTCCCGTCGCCGTACGGGTACCCAACGTTCGCGCGCGAAAACCTCAACCGGCCGATCGACCGCCAGCCGCTCAACCCGCCTTCAGATTTGGGCGGCGAGCCGACCAGGTTCCCGCTGTATTGATAGCGATCGAATAACCGAGCCGCGTCGTCCCTGCGAAAAGCAGAGACCCCAAGCGTGAGCGCGTGCGCTCATCGCTACGCGGTGGCTTCTCGATTCAAGAATGCTGGTCGACAGCTTTCGCTTCACGACCAACGGCTGTGGCTATGGGTCCCTGCGTTCGCAGGGACGACACCGAATTTGTTGCACCTACGCGTGCAGCTTCTGCAATTCCTTCAAAATCGCTTCGCCCATCTGCGTGGTTGAGGCTGCCGTCGTGCCCTCGGACTTGATATCCGCCGTACGCAATCCACTCGCCAGCACCGCTGCGATCGCCGCGTCGACCTTGTCGGCCAGCGCGCCCAAATCGAAGGAATAGCGCAGCGCCATCCCGAACGACGAAATCATCGCGATCGGATTGGCCAGCCCCTTGCCGGCAATATCGGGCGCCGAACCGTGCACCGGCTCGAACAGCGAGCGGCGCTTTTTGGTCTTGGCGTCGATCTCGCCGAGCGAAGCCGAGGGCAGCATGCCGAGCGATCCCGTGAGCATCGCCGCGATATCGGACAGCATGTCGCCGAACAGATTGTCGGTCACGATGACGTCGAACTGCTTCGGCGCCTTCACCAGCATCATGCCGCCGGAATCGGCGAGCTGATGCTCCAGCGTCACGTCGTTGTATTCGCGCGCATGGACGGCCGTCATGACCTCGTTCCAGAGCACGCCCGACTTCATGACGTTGCGCTTTTCCATCGACGTCACCTTGTTGCGGCGCTTGCGCGCCAAATCGAAGGCGACGCGGCCGATGCGCTCGATCTCATAGGTGTCGTAGACCTGGGTATCGATGGCGCGCTTCTGGCCGTTGCCGAGATCGGTGATGGTTTTCGGCTCGCCGAAATAGACGCCGCCGGTCAGTTCGCGCACGATCATGATGTCGAGGCCTTCGACCGCCTCGCGCTTCAGGCTGGAAGCATCGGCGAGCGCCGGGTAGCACACGGCGGGGCGCAGATTGGCGAACAGGCCGAGATCCTTGCGCAGGCGCAGGAGACCTGCCTCAGGGCGCACCTCGTAGGGCACGCTGTCCCACTTGGGACCACCGACCGCGCCGAAGATGATGGCATCGGCCGACTTGGCTTTGTCCATGTCGCCTTCCGAGATCGACACCTTGTGCGCGTCATAGGCGGAGCCGCCGACCAGCCCCTGCTCGGTCTCGAATGACGCGATGCCTGCCGCGTTCAGCCAGTCGATCAGGCGCTGCACCTCCCCCATCACTTCGGGGCCGATACCGTCGCCGGGGAGAAGCAGCAGTTTATGGGTCGCCATGTCGTTTACCTCCGGTTCGTCATGGCCGGGCTTGTCCCGGCCATCCACGTCTTTTGTGCGTTGGCAGCAAGACGTGGATGCCCGGCACAAGGCCGGGCATGACGGAAAATGAGAAATCCGGGCGGAGTGCTAGAGCGGCATTGCGCGATTGGCAAGACACCATTGCGGCCGCAGAGCCTGTGCATCCCCCTGCCGGCCTGCCACAATGCCGTTCCGCCGGAGCAAATTCCTTGCACGCCCCCGACCGTCCCGCGAGTTACGCGCATCCCGCACGGCTGATCCTCATTCTGTCGCTGGCGCCGACCGTCGGTCTCGGCATCGGCCGCTTTGCCTATGCGCTGGTGCTGCCTGACATGCGCGACACCCTGGCCTGGAGCTATTCCGCGGCCGGTTTCATGAACACCATCAACGCCGCCGACTATCTCGTAGGTGCCCTGCTCGCCTCGCGCATGATCCGGCGTTTTGGACTGACCGCTTCGGTTCGATGGGGCACGCTGGCCTGCGTGCTGTCGCTGGCGCTCTGCGCCACCACCGGCAATTTCTACGTCCTGAGTTTCGCGCGGCTTCTGGCGGGCATCGGCGCCGCGGCCGGATTCGTCGGCGGCGGCGCGCTGGCGGCGACGATTGCGCAGTCGCGCCCCGAGCGGGCGAATTTTCTGCTCAGCCTGTTCTATGCCGGCCCCGGGATTGGCATCCTGGCGTCGGGACTGGTGGCGCCGTTCGTGCTGCAGGGCTTTGGGCCGGGCTCGTGGTGGATGGTCTGGTGGGCGATGACCGCGCTGGCGGTCGTCATGACGATCCCGGTCCTGCTCGCACCGTTTCATGCCGGTGCAGCCCTGACCGAAACGACGGCAGCCAAATTCGCCGTCGCGCCGGTCGTGGTCTATCTCGCCGGCTACTTTCTGTTTGGCGCCGGCTACATCGCCTACATGACCTTCATGATCGCCTATATCCGCGACGCCGGTGGTAGTGCCGCGGCGCAGAGCGCGTTCTGGAGCCTGATCGGTGTCAGCGCTTTCATCACGCCCTGGGTATGGCGCCGCGTACTGGCGCTCGACCGCGGCGGCCTCACCACCACGATCATTCTCGGTGTCAATGCCATCGGCGCGGCGATGCCGATCTTCGGACACTCGGTGTGGCTATTGGCGATATCCGCGCTGGTGTTCGGCGTGGCCTTCTTCGCCGTGGTCGGATCCACCACTGCCTTCGTCCGCTTCAACTACCCGCCGCAAGCCTGGCCCACCGCGATCGCGGCGTTGACGATTTCATTCGGCATCGGTCAGACGCTAGGTCCGATCGTGGTCGGCGCGATCACGGATGCGCTGGGCAGCCTGTCGTTTGCGCTGAATGTTTCCGCGGCGATGCTGGCGCTGGGAGCGGTGCTTTCGGCCTTTCAGAGGAAGGTGATGCAGAAACCCTCGACGTGATGGTTCTCCATCCGCGGGTCGTCCTGCGAACGCAGGGACCCATAACCACAGGATTTCGTGGTTATGGGAAGCTGTTCCTCCAGCCTTTTTCCAATATTCAGATCCCGCGGTATGGGTCCCTGCGTTCGCATGCGTTCGCAGGGACGACGGGAGTGTGGCAGTTTGCGGCATAAAGTGACGTCGCCTGATGGTAAGGTGTCTGCTCGGCAGCGGGAACTCGAGGAGGACCAACGTCGTGAAGCGGGACTTCGACCTCATCGTCTATGGCGCGACGGGTTACACCGGCCGTCTCATCGCCGAATATCTGGCGACGTCCTATCGCGGCGACGATGCTCCGTCCTGGGCGATCGCGGGACGCTCGACCGACAAGCTCCAGAAGGTGCGTGTCGACATCGGCGCACCGGATGATTTGCCATTGATCAAGGCGGATGCCGACGAGCCGGCCAGCCTGCGTTCGATGTGCGAGCGTGCGGCCGTGATCATCACGACTGTCGGGCCCTATCAGCGCCACGGCCCCGGGCTGGTGGCGGCCTGCGCGGCCACGGGAACGGCCTATGTTGATCTCTGCGGCGAACCGGTTTGGATGCGGCGCATGATCGACGCCTACAACGAAGAGGCGAAACGGACCGGCGCGCGCATCGTCTTCTCCTGCGGCTTCGATTCCATCCCGTTCGACCTCGGCGTGCTCACGCTGCAAGAGAAGGCGCGCGAGAAATTCGGACGCCCGGCGCGGCGGGTCAAAGCCCGCCTGCGCAAGGTGAAAGGCGGCATGTCTGGCGGCACCGCGGCGAGCGCCCAGGCGACGTTGGCCGCCGCCGCGCGCGACCCGGCCCTGATCGGGCTGCTGACCGACCCCTTCGCGTTGACGCCGGGGTTCACCGGGCCGTCTCAGCCGTCGGGCCTCATCCCCGAATACGACCCGCACATGAACGCATGGCTCGTGCCGTTCCCCATGGCGCCG
Organism: Bradyrhizobium sp. AZCC 1577; assembly: GCF_036924575.1. Lineage (NCBI taxonomy): Bacteria > Pseudomonadati > Pseudomonadota > Alphaproteobacteria > Hyphomicrobiales > Nitrobacteraceae > Bradyrhizobium > Bradyrhizobium sp. AZCC 1577. Next base: position 840,104 of record NZ_JAZHRQ010000001.1, on the reverse strand, counting down.
GTCAACACCAAGAACGTGCACCGCACGAATTTCCTGTTGAGTCATCTCTACGGCAGGGATTTCGTCTACGACGAGATGATGGTCGCGCCGGGATTGGGGGAAATCGCCGGCGTGACGACGGAGACGTTTGCCACGGTGTTTTCCTTGTTCAGGACCGGCGGTCTCAAACCCGGCGCAGGCCCGTCCCGGGAAGAGCGCGAGAAGGGCTTCTACGACATCCTTTTCCTGGGCGAGTTGCCAGATGGCAGACGGGTCGAGACGGTCGTCAAGGGCGACCGCGATCCGGGCTACGGCTCGACCAGCAAGATGATCGCCGAGAGCGCTCTCTGCCTCGTGCGCGACGTGCAGGGCGAGGGCGGCATATGGACGCCGGGCGCGCTGATGGGTCCGGCGTTGCGCAAGCGTCTGACGGAGCGCGCCGGCCTCACCTTCAGTGCGCGTTGAGGTAACGCTCAGAACGGCAGCGGCGTGATCCAGTGCGGTTACTTTCGCGCAGCCCCAACACCACCGCATCCTCTCGCCTTTGCGCGAGAGGATGCCTATGTTGCGGAGTACCTGCAGCGCCCCCAAAGCGACAATGGGAGGTATGCTCATGGACGCGCCGAGCAAGGAATTTGCGCTGGCGGGCAGCCTTGAGGAGCTGAAGCTCAAGGGGCGGCTCGTTGTGCGCGGTGACCATCGTCCGATCCTTGTCATCTACGACCGCGGACGTGCCTTCGCCCTCGACAATCGGTGCCCGCATATGGGCTTCCCGCTCGATCGCGGCAGCGTCGAGGACGGTATCCTGACCTGTCACTGGCACCACGCGCGCTTCGATCTCGAAAGCGGCTGCACCTTCGACCTGTGGGCGGACGACGTGCCGATCTGCCCGGTCGAGGTACGCAATGGTGACGTCTGGGTGAAGACCACGTTCACGCATGCCGATCTCGCCGCGCACTGGCATCAGCGGCTTGCGAACGGCCTCGCCCACGACCTCGGCCTCGTCATTGCCAAGGCCATACACGGTCAGCTCGCGGCCGGCATACCGCAGACCGAAATCGTACGGGAGGTGGCGCTGTTCGGGGCGCAAAATCGCGACGGCTGGAGCGTCGGTCTTACGATCCTTACGGCACTCGCCAATATCCTGCCTTTGCTACCGGAGGATGAAGCCTATCTCGCTCTATTCCACGGCGCGCGCCGCGTGGCGGCGGACTGCGACGGCGAGGCGCCGCGGCGGGAACGCGCGCCGCTTGGAAGCCGACCGAATCCGGCCGCGCTCAAGCGTTGGCTGCGGCGTTGGACAAACGTGCGCCATCGCGAGGCGGCCGAGCGCACCCTGCTCACGGCGATTGCGGCCGGCTTCTCCCCGGCTGAACTCGCCGATGTTCTGTTCACCGCCGAGACCGAGCGAGCGTTCGCCGACACCGGGCATTCGCTCGACTTCATCAACAAGGCATTTGAGTGCCTCGACCTGATCGGTTGGCAACACGCGGCGGCTCTGCTGCCGACTGTCGTCGGTCAGATGGTAGCGGCCCGTGGCGCCGAGGAATCGACTGCCTGGCGCCAGCCCGTTGACCTTGTTGCGTTGTGTGAGAAATCAACCAGCGAACTCGCGGACCTGTTCGCTGCCGGACGCGGCTCGCGCGACTGGTCGGGCCACGCCGCACTGGCTCAAGAGCTGCTCGGTGACGATCCGGCCAGGATCGTTGACGCGCTCAAGGGGGCGATCCGCGCCGGTGCCGCTCCTGCTGACCTTGGCCAATCCCTCGCCTACGCGGCAGCGCTCCGGGTGGCGCGCTTCGGCAATGCCAACGAGCACGCCGACTGGGAGACGGCGCATCACGTTTTCACCTACGCCAACGCAGTCCACCAGATGCTGATCCGCATCGGGACTGCCAACATCGACACTCACGTCACTGCCGTGCGCGGCGTATTGCACGGAGCGATGGCGCTCTACCTTGCTCGCTATCTCAATGTGCCGCCGGCGCGCATCCCGGGCGATGGCGGCGAGCAGCTCGATGATCTGCCCGCGGATCCAGAGACGATCGGCGCCGCCTTGCTCGACGCCTTCGATCGGCAGAGACAGGTCGATCTCGCCGCACGCCTGGTGGCACGACATCTCACGCTCGGCCATTCGCCGCAGGCGCTGATCGCTACGCTCGCGCATGCGGTGCTGCGGGAAGATGCAGGCTTCCATGCGTATCAGATGCTGGAGGCGGGAGTCCGGCAGTTCGGCACGTGGGGCGACACAGACGAGGGCCGACACATCCTCATCGCGGTTGCCCGCTATCTGGCGGCCCATTCACCGACAGAACGCGCTTCTCTGCAGACAGCCGACATCGCCCGCCGCTTGATGCGGGGTGGCGAGCTGCATCAAGAGGCTGGATCGTCCTGAGGTCACGCGCTGAGGGCGCACTAAGGGCGATCTGAAGTGACAAAGGCCTGCGCGCCTCAAGGGCGCGACCTCGCGCAAGCGCTGGCGGAGATTCCGATCGAGCCATCCTGCTTCTGCCGACGAATGGGCATGGCAGCCGCGTAGTCGTTCTCGGCTCCAGTTTGGATTGGGCCTTTGGCCGAAACCAGCCTGTCGTCGCATCGGTTGTCTGCGGCAGAGCGAAGATCGGTCCGCGCTCTCTTCTCGGCTGCTTTTGGACCCGAGTCGGACATCGGGCACTGGCTTGTACTAGTTGTTTGTGCGGCACCCTGGCCAATGTGAGCTCTTTTGGATGGGCGTGGGATCGTGTAGTCTTGTTTAGAGCTGCTCTTCGAGACGGGACGTGCCGACGTCTTCGTTCGAGGCGAATTGGCAGCGGGGAATGCCGTCGGCAGGCATCGCACTCTCAATAGAACCGACAGTCCTTTTGTGCCGGTATCGAGCACTCGCCGTGCCGCACGGGCACGCGAAATGCTTGCTTTGACTGCGACGAGGGAGCGGCACGCAACCACCTTAACGAACGTACCGTCGAGCAACCATTGCGGCCGTGTGGGCTGCGGGAGTGGGCATTGCGCGCAACGAAGGGAGGAGCTGCAACATGATGAAATCCACACTGTTAATGGGACTCGCGGGGCTATCCGCCTTGGCGCTCACCGCGGTGTCTACAGATGCAAACGCGCAGGAAAAAGTCCGCTGGAAGATGCAGAGCGCGTTTGGCAGCCAACTGCCACACCTGGGGCCCCCGGGCGTGCGCTTCTCGAAGAATGTCGAACGGTTGTCGGGCGGAAAATTGGAGATCAAGTTCTACGAGCCCGGCGCGCTGATCCCGCCGCTGGAGTGCTTCGACGCGGTATCGAAGGGCTCGATCGAAGCGTGCTGGACGACGCCGGGCTACCACACGGGCAAGTACCCCGCGCTCGCCTTCTTCACCACCGTGCCGTTCGGTCCGCCCGTCGGCGAGTTCTTTGGCTGGAAGTGGTTCGGCGGCGGCAACCAGTTGCGCGATGAGATCTACGCCAAGCACGGCCTGATTGCGATCGACTCCAGCGCCATCGCACCCGAGACCTCCGGCTGGTTCCGCAGAGAGATCAAGTCGGTCGAGGAGTTGAAGGGGCTGAAGATGCGGTTCTTCGGCCTTGGCGCACAGGTGATGCAGAAGCTCGGCGTCTCCACTCAGTTGTTGGCAGCGGCTGACATCTATCCTGCGCTGGAGCGCGGCGTGATCGAGGCGACCGAGTTCTCAATGCCGACGATGGACACCAAGTTGGGCTTCCATCAGATCGCCAAGTTCAACTATTTCCCGGGCTGGCACCAGCAGGTCTCGGTGGGCGAGCTTCTGATGAACAAGGCGGCGTGGGATGCGCTGTCGGATCAGAACAAGGCGATCATCGAGATCGCCCTCGGCGAAAACATCATGCGCAACTACGCCGAGAGCGACCACGCCCAGTTCGCGGCGATGGCCGAGATGCGCGACAAGTATAATGTTCAGGTCAAGCGCTGGAGCGACCAGGACCTGGCCACGCTGGAGAAGGCCTGGCTGGAAGTGCTGGCGGAGGAATCGGCCAAGGACCCGCTTTTCAAGAAGGTCGCCGACCACTACCTGGACTACCGCAAGAAGTTCAAGGTTTGGGGCGACTCGCAGACGATGAAAGCCACCTACCTGAAGGATTGAGCGGAGGCAGCCGGTGCAGCGCGCGGCTGCGCCGGCTCCCGCCGGGGAGGTTTGCCTCGCCGGCCGGTGATGAGATCTGCCGGTTGCGCACGGCGCGCTGCCGCGGGATGCGCCACAGCAGGACTTTGTCGCGATGACTGCATTGCTGAAGCTGTCCGAGAACATACGGCGGGCGCTCGAGTTTGTTGCCCTGGCGTCCGGTTGGCTGCTGGTCATCATGGCGTGCGTGACCACGTTCGATGTCGTCGCGCGGAAGTTTGGCTTGCAGCTGCCGTACACCAAGCTGCAAGAGCTGGAATGGCACTTCCACGCCGCGATCTTCTCGCTCTGGATGGGCTACTGCTACACGATCAACGCGCATCCCCGGGTCGACACGTTCACCGACAAGATGTCGTATCGCAACAGGGCATGGATCGAACTCGCCGGCTGCCTTGTGTTGGCGCTGCCCTACATGGCGCTGGTCGCCTACTACAGCCTAGATTTCGTTACGCAGTCCTATCGGCTCGGCGAGCAATCCGACAGCACGGTCGGGTTGACCCACCGATGGATCATCAAGGGCGTCTACGCTGCCGGCCTGTGGATGGTGGTGCTCGGCATCCTCAGTGTACTGCTCCGCGTGATCGTCTTCCTGTTCGGTGAAAAGTCGGAGCGGGAGGTCAATCTGCAAATCGGACACGTGATTACGGACGTCTAGTCCAACGGAGGACTCCAACGTGCTCGACTGGCTGGCCGACAATCTCGCTCTGATCATGTTCGTGTCGATGTTTTTCTTCATTTTCATCGGCTACCCGGTCGCCTTCATCATGGGCGGGCTGGCGCTCGTCTTTGCTGTCCTGGGCGCTTGGCTCGGCACGTTCAACCTGATGGGCTTATCCGATATCGTACTGCGCATGTGGGGCGGGGTCGCCAACGATCCGGTCCTGGCGTCGGTCCCCATGTTCATCTTCATGGGCGCAATCCTCGAGCGATCGGGCTCCGCGAAGGACATGCTGGACGCAGCCGAGGTCCTGCTCAAGCGGTGCCCAGGCGCGCTGGCGGTCTCCGTGATGGTGATGGGCACGATCCTGGCGGCGCCGATTGGCGTGGTCGGCGCGGCTGTCATCACGCTGTCGGTGATCGCCCTGCCGCAGATGCTGGCCGCGGGTTACGACAAGCGGCTTGCCATTGGCACCATCGCCTCGGCCGGAACGCTCGGCATCCTGATTCCGCCGGCGATCATGCTGGTGGTAATGGCGGATATGCTGGCGATCTCGGCAGGCAATTTGTTTCTCGCCGCAATCATGCCAGGCTTCCTGCTCTCTGGCCTCTACCTCGTCTATATATTGCTGGTCGCCATCTTCAGGCCGGGCGCCGCGCCCAAGCTGCCGCCCGGCTACGGGCCGCAGACCCGCCGTGCGTTCTGGTACGCCGTCTGGCGGGGGCTGTTCCCCATGACGGCGCTGCTGGTGATCGTGCTCGGCTCGATCTTCGCCGGCTGGGCCACACCCACGGAGAGCGGTGCTGTCGGCGTGCTCGGCTCCATGTTCATCGCCGCGCTGAACAGGCGCCTGACGTTCAAGGTGATGAACGAGGCGATCTATTCCTCCTGCCGCGCCAACGGCCTGGTGTTCCTGGTCTTCCTCGGTGCCACCGGCTTCTCCTACGTGTTCCGAGTGCTCGGCGGCGACGACGTGATGATCTCGACGCTTACCCATTTCGGCATCGACACCAAGTGGGAAATGCTCACCTTCATCATGGTTCTGATCTTCCTGCTCGGCTTCCCGTTCGAGTGGATCGAGATCTGCCTGATCGTCCTGCCGGTGTTCGCGCCGATACTGTTGAAGTACGACTTCTCCGACCACATCGGCAGCAACGCTGCCCTGATGACCTGGTTCGGCACGCTGGTTGCGGTCAATCTGCAGACCGCATTCATGACGCCGCCGTTCGGGGCGACGCTGTTCTACATGAAGGGCACGGCGCCGCCGGGCATCACCATGAGCGACGTGTTTACGGCCATGTATCCGTTCGTTGCGCTGCAGGTGCTCGGCTTGATGCTGTGCATTTATTTCCCAGCCATCAGTCTGTGGCTGCCGAGACTGGCCGGCTTCGTCGAATAGTCGCCATTCGTGGAAATTCGGCTTCGGCAATGGCCCGAAGCGGACTTGCGGGACATGTTCGCTTCGCGCCGATTTCGGACGACATCAAACGCGGCTGATCCGAACGTCTCTAACTCCCGCTAAACGAATTATACCCCTGGTCTTCCCAGAAGCCGCCCTTGTAGTCGTTGGTGACTTCCATCGACATCACGTATTTCGGGTTCTTGAAACCGAGCTTGGTCGGCACCCTGATCTTCATCGGGAATCCGTAAGCGCGCGGCAGGATTTCGTCGCCGAATTTGAACGTCATTTGGGTCTGCGCATGCAGTGCGCTCGGCATGTCGAGCGGCGAATTGTAGCCGTCCTTGTCGGCGCACTGGAACCAGACATATTTCGCCCGCGTATCCGCGCCGACCAGTTTGAGGAAATCGCGCAACGGCGTGCCGGTCCAGCTTCCGATCGCGCTCCAGCCTTCGACGCAGATATGGCGCGTCACTTGCTTGACCTGCGGCAGTTGATAGAGCTCGTCCAGCGTCCAGGACTTCTTGTTCTCGACCAGGCCACGCACTTCGAGTTTCCAGGTCTTGCCGTCGACTTCCGGCGCCTCGTCGAGGTCGTAATAGGCGTTGAACGGGAACGGCTTTGTAATTGCGCTTTCCGGGAACGTCGGCGCCATCGCATTGGGATTGAACATCAATGCTTGCACGCCGTCATTGAATTTCGAGACCTGCTTCAGCATCTCCTCGGCCGAGAAACTGTCCGTCACATCGCAGCCGGTCAGAAGCGTCAGCGCGCCGAGGCTGGCGCCGCCCGAGATGAAGCGCCGGCGGGTGAGATCCGGCATGGACTTGACGGCGTCTCTGACGAGAAGCGTCTTGTCGACGCCGGGGATCAGAAGCTTGCGCATGCGGCCCATGGTCGCTCTCCCTTGAACTAGCGGCCGATGATCATGGCGCGCAGGCTCTTCGGTACCAGAAGGGCGAGCGCGACATGAACCACCATGAAGGCGACGATCGCCGCCATGCAGAAGAAATGGACGTAACGGGCGCCCTCGTAGCCGCCGAACAACGCCGCCAGGTATTGCAGTTGCACTGGCTTCCAGAGCGCCAGTCCCGACAGCACAATGAGGATGCCGACGACGATGATGCCGGCATAGAGCAACTTCTGCACATAATTGTATCTGCTGAGGTCGTCGTGCGACAGCTTACCAGTCAGCGCAGCTTTCGTATCTGAAATCACGCCCTCCGGCGTGATCGGCAGCAGCTTCTTGCGGAAGCGGCCGGTGACAAAGCCCATCACCAGGTAGATCAGGCCGTTGACCATCAACAGCCACATCGCGGCGAAATGCCAGAGCAGCCCTCCGGCGAGCCAGCCGCCCAGCGTGACCGAACGGGGAAACGTAAAGCCGAATAACGGCGAGGCGTTATAGATCTGCCATCCCGACATGATCATCAGGACCATCGCGAAGGCGTTGGTCCAATGCAGCGCCCGCACCCAGGCCGGCTGAATGACCTTTGCCTTGGTTGACGCGGCGTGCTCGTCGCTGGCTGTTACGGCCGACATGGCTCATCCCCGCTTGCAATTCGTATCGAATATACGCCCGGAACCGTGGTTTCGTTACTGCCATGATTCTATCAGAACGATGCATGGCGCGTATCGACTTTCACGAAAAAGCGAGCCGGGTTGCCCCGGCCCGCCAATCCACACGCCCCTGTTGGGACCAGTTCAGGGACGCGCGGGAGCTCAGGACGCCGGCATCAGCACGGTGTCAACCACATGGATCACGCCGTTCGACTGATTGACGTTCGAGATCGTAACCATCGAGGTTCCGCCCTTGGCGTCGACAATCCAGGTCTTGCCGTCCTGGAGCTTGACGGACAGTTGTTCGCCTTCGGCAGTCTTGAGCTTCATGCCGTCCTTCAGGTCGGACGCGGCGAGCTTGCCGGGCACGACATGGTAGGTGAGGATCTTGGTCAGGGTCGCCTTGTTCTCAGGCTTCACCAGCGTCTCGACCGTGCCGGCCGGCAGCTTGCTGAAGGCGGTGTTGGTCGGTGCGAACACGGTGAACGGACCCTTGCCTTCCAGCGTCGCGACCAGGCCGGCGGCCTTCACGGCGGCGACCAGCGTGGTGTGGTCCTTCGAATTGACGGCGTTCTGAATGATGTTCTTAGACGGGAACATCGCCGCACCTCCGACCATCACGGTCTTTTCTTCTGCGCTAACTGGCGCGGTGATGGTGGCGGTGAAAGCCAGCGCGCTGAAGACGGCGGCGGACAGAAGTGCAATACGTTTCGACATGGAATCTTCTCCCGAGGATTGCTGTGCCCGGCGGGTATCGCCGGTGATGAAAACAACGACGCTGGTCGACGGACCGGTTGATTTCGTCGTCGTTGGCCTGAGCTACGGGAGGTTTTTGGGCCGGTTTCGGCGAATAATTTATCGTGATGCTTGAAACTTTTGGGGACGTCGTCCGTGCGGCGACACGCCCCGTCGCCCCTGCGAAAGCAGGGGCCCATAACCACAGGCGTGCGTGATTGCGAGCGCTGTGGCCACCGCTGTGCGCAACCACGACCGCCGGTGGTTATGGGTCCCTGCGTTCGCAGGGACGACAATTGGAGAGAGCTCGCTTTAATCCCGGCTATTCGGCGTTTGGATGAAGCCGCGATTATGCGTCGGGCTGATCAGTATCTCGTTGACGCAGACCCGCGGCGGCAGGCTGGCGACGAAGGCGATGGTGCGGCCGCAATCTTCCGGCTGCAGCATTTTCGCCTGCTCCTCTTCCGACGGCACGACCGGGCGCGATTTCAGGATCGGGGTCGCGACCTCGCCCGGCGAGAGGCAGCAGGCGCGCAGGCCGTTGACGCATTCGTCCATGTTGAAGGAATGGGTCAGCGCCAGCACCGCATGTTTTGTCGTGGTGTAGGCCGGGCCCGGCATCTTTGACACATGACGGCCGGCCCAGGACGCGACGTTGATGATGCAGCCGTCCTTTTGCTTGCGCATCGCCGGCAGCACCGCGCGCATGCAGTAGAGCACGCCGTTGAGGTTGATATCGACGACCTTGTCCCAGCCCTCCAGTTCCATGTCGGCCCAGCTTCGCTTGGGCACGTTGATGCCGGCGCTGTTGACCAAGAGGTCGATCCGGCCGTGTCGGCTGAGGATCTGCTCCGCCGCCTTGTCGACATCGGCCTTGTTGCTGACATCGAGCGCGATCGGCTCGGCCTTGCCGCCCTTTTGGGTGATATTGGCCACGACCCTGTCGAGGGCATCTTTCCGCCGCCCCGAAACCACCACCGTCCAGCCATCGGCTGCCAGCGCCTCGGCGCCGGCCTCGCCGATCCCGCTGCCGCCGCCCGTCACCCAGGCCACGCGTTTCCCGCTATTTGTTGTCATGCAAACTGTCTCCGTTGCTTTTTGAAGGGCGTTCTTGCTATTCCAGCCGGCGAAATTCCCTAAGGCCAGCGCCCTTCAAGGAATGTTGCATGAACACGACCGCCAACGCCAACCTGTTTTCCCGCCTGTTCGACACGCTCGACGATCCGAACCGGCTCGCGATCGAGATGCTCGATGGCACGCGCATCAGCTATGGCGAGTTGATCGCCCGCGCCGGCCAGATGGCGAACGTGCTGGTCTCGCGCGGCGTCAAGCCCGGCGACCGCGTCGCAGCCCAGACCGAAAAGTCCGTGCCGGCGCTGGTGCTCTATCTCGCAACCGTACGCGCAGGCGCGGTCTATTTGCCGCTCAACACCGCCTATACGCTGAACGAGCTCGACTACTTCATCTCCGACGCCGAGCCCGCGCTGGTCGTCTGCGATCCGTCCAAGGCCGAGGGCATCGGCGCCATCGCGGCGAAGGTGAAGGCAAAGGTCGAAACGCTTGGACCCGACGGCAAGGGGTCACTGACGGACGCCGCCGCCAAGGCCGATGCCGCCTTCGCAACGGTCGCCCGCGGCAACGACGATCTGGCTGCCATTCTCTACACCTCAGGCACCACCGGCCGCTCCAAGGGCGCGATGCTGACGCACGACAATCTGGCGTCGAACTCTTACAGCCTGGTCGACTACTGGCGCTTCACCGACAAGGATGTGCTGATCCACGCGCTGCCGATCTATCACACCCACGGCCTGTTCGTGGCGAGCAACGTGACGCTGTTCGCCCGCGCCTCGATGATCTTCCTGCCGAAATTCGACCCTGAAATGATCATCAAGCTGATGGCGCGCGCCACCGTGCTGATGGGCGTTCCGACCTTCTACACGCGGCTGTTGCAGAGCCCGGCGCTGTCGAAGGAATCGACCAGCCACATGCGGCTGTTCATTTCGGGCTCGGCGCCGCTGCTCGCCGATACCCATCGCGAATGGGCCGCGCGCACCGGCCACGCCGTGCTGGAACGCTACGGCATGACCGAAACCAACATGAACACCTCCAACCCTTATGATGGCGAGCGCGTCCCCGGTGCCGTCGGCCATCCCCTGCCCGGCGTTTCCGTCCGCGTCACCGATCCCGAGACCGGCAAGGAGCTTGCGCGCGACGAGATCGGCATGATCGAGGTGAAAGGGCCCAACGTGTTCAAGGGCTACTGGCGCATGCCGGAGAAGACGAAGTCCGAATTTCGCGACGACGGCTTCTTCATCACCGGCGATCTCGGCAAGATCGACGCCAAGGGCTATGTGCACATCCTGGGCCGCGGCAAGGATCTGGTGATTTCAGGCGGCTTCAACGTCTACCCCAAGGAAATCGAGAGCGAGATCGACGCCATGCCGGGCGTGATCGAATCCGCCGTGATCGGCGTGCCGCATGCCGATTTCGGCGAAGGCGTCACCGCGGTGCTGGTCTGCAACAAGGACGCAGACGTCACCGAAGCGGGCGTGCTGAAGGCGCTCGACGGAAGACTTGCCAAATTCAAGATGCCGAAGCGCGTCTTCGTCGTTGACGAATTGCCGCGCAACGCCATGGGAAAAGTGCAGAAGAACATTTTGCGGGATACGTACGCCAAGATCTACGCCAAGTAATTCGATGTCGTCCCTGCGAACGCAGGGGGCTCATACGCCGCGGCGGGAAATGCCGAACGCCATCTCCAGCGCGCGCTTGGACATAGGCACTGTCGCGCGGACGCATCTGGCGGCGCTGAATGGGGCTTCGCCGGCGGCAGCAAAGCGGTCCGCAAAGACCGCATATCCGGTCGGCTCTGGATGAATAGCCTCGATGCGGCACGGCCGCGAAGGGGGCGCCGGCATCGCGCGCGCCGTCGTGGCAGGCCGAGCGGATCTGGCCCGCCTGCCACCTAGTGCGGTTACTCCGCCTATTACGAGCCGGTGCCCGCTCCCGCTGCGCTCCTCAATGAACGGAATATTCATTCAGTTCTTCAGCTAGGTCAACACCCGTGGTATACCAAGCCGCTGAACAACCGCGTTTCGTAGCTCTATAGCGATGAACGATGATTCCGCTCCAAGCGATTTGGGCGTTGCGCGGACTGACTCGACTCCGTAAATAGAATTTATCTACCGCGTTCCCCGATGGGCCGGCCGCGGTCCCATAAAACATGAAGCCGCCGAATGACCGCCAGGATCGAACGACCGCTATCGCCCCATTTGCAGACCTATCGCGTCACCCTGACGATGGCGCTTTCCGTCGTCCACCGCGCCACCGGGATTGCGCTCTATTTCGGTACGCTACTGCTCGCCTGGTGGCTGATCGCAGCGGCGTCCGGCCCCGGAGCCTACGCCAACGTCCAGGCCTTCACCGGCAGCATCATCGGCAAGCTGATCGTGTTCGGCTACACTTGGGCACTGCTCCACCATCTGGTCAGCGGTATCCGCTATTTCTTCTGGGACCTCGGCTACGGCTTCAAGGCCAACGAGCGCGAAGCCCTCACCTGGGGCGCGCTGATCGCGGGCATTTCGCTGACCGTCCTGGTCTGGATCATCGCCTACACGGTCGGAGGCGGACGATGAGCCGCCCCTCCTCGATGCGCACGCCGCTCGGCCGCGTCCGCAATCTCGGTTCCTCGCATTCCGGCACCACCGATTTCTGGCGCCAGCGCCTCACAGCGGTGGCGATGACGCTGCTGATCGTGCCCGTCATCGTGATCGTGCTGATGCTGATCGGCCGCAATCAGGCTGGCGCAGCGCAAATCCTCGGCTCGCTTCCGATCGCCATCATCCTGGTCCTCTTCATCATCGCCAGCGCCTGGCACATGAAGATCGGCATGCAGATCATCATCGAGGACTATGTGCACAACGAGACGGTGAAGCTCGTGAGCGTGATGGCCAATAATTTCTTCTGTATCGCGGTCGCCTTGGCGTCGATCTACGCGATCGTCAAATTGTCATCGGGAGTGTAACCCATGGCTGCTCAAGGTTCGCCCGCCGAAGGTAACGGCAAAGCCACCAGGGCCAGTGGCCCGGCCAGCAACGGAAAAGCCTATCCGATCGAGGACCACACCTACGACGTCGTGGTCGTCGGCGCCGGCGGCGCCGGCCTGCGCGCCGTGGTCGGCTGCAGCGAGGCTGGCCTGCGTACCGCCTGCATTACAAAAGTGTTCCCGACACGCTCGCATACGGTCGCGGCCCAAGGCGGCATTTCGGCTTCGCTCGGCAACATGCATCAGGACGACTGGCGCTGGCATATGTACGACACCGTCAAGGGGTCGGACTGGCTCGGCGACCAGGACGCGATCGAATACATGGTGCGCAACGCGCCGGAAGCCGTCTACGAGCTGGAGCATTGGGGCGTGCCGTTCTCGCGCACCGAGGACGGCAAGATCTACCAGCGTCCGTTCGGCGGCATGACGATGGACTACGGCAAGGGCCAGGCGCAGCGCACTTGCGCCGCCGCCGACCGCACCGGTCACGCCATGCTGCACACGATGTACGGCCAGGCGCTGCGCCATTCGGCCGAGTTCTACATCGAATTCTTCGCCATCGACCTGATCATGGACGACCAGGGCGTCTGCCGCGGCGTCATCGCGCTCAAGCTCGACGACGGCACGTTGCACCGCTTCCGTGCCCAGACCACGATTCTCGCCACCGGCGGCTATGGCCGCGCCTACGCCTCCTGCACTTCGGCGCATACCTGCACCGGCGACGGCGGCGGCATGGTGCTGCGCGCCGGCCTGCCGCTGCAGGACATGGAGTTCGTCCAGTTCCACCCGACCGGGATTTACGGTGCCGGCTGTCTCGTCACCGAGGGCGCGCGCGGCGAAGGCGGCTATCTCGTCAATTCCGAGGGCGAGCGCTTCATGGAACGCTATGCGCCCTCCGCCAAGGACCTCGCTTCGCGCGACGTGGTCTCGCGCTCGATGACCATCGAGATCCGCGAAGGCCGCGGCGTCGGCAAGAAGAAGGACCACATCTATCTGCACCTCGATCATCTCGATCCGAAGGTGCTGCAGGAACGGCTGCCCGGCATTTCCGAATCGGCGAAGATCTTCGCCAATGTCGACGTCACCCGGGAGCCGATTCCGATCGTGCCGACCGTGCACTACAACATGGGCGGCATTCCCACCAATTATCACGCCGAAGTCCTGACCAAGAAGGACGGCGACGACAATGCCGTGGTGCCGGGCCTGATGGCGATCGGCGAAGCAGCCTGCGTGTCCGTGCACGGCGCCAACCGGCTCGGCTCCAACTCGCTGATCGACCTCGTCGTGTTCGGCCGCGCCGCCGCGCTGCGGCTGGCGGAAAAGCTGACGCCGAACGGCAAGCAGCCCGAACTGCCGAAGGATTCCGCCGACATGGCACTCGGACGGCTCGATCATTACCGCCATGCCTCTGGCGGCACGCCGACCGCGAAGCTGCGGGACAGCATGCAGCACGTGATGCAGAACAATTGCGCGGTGTTCCGCACCGGCGAAATCCTTCACGAGGGCCAGAACCTGATTCACAAGGTGCATGGCGGCATCGGCGACATCGCGACCACCGACCGCTCGCTGGTGTGGAATTCCGACCTGATCGAGACGCTCGAATTCGATAATCTGATCGTGCAGGCGGTGGTTACCATGGATTCGGCGGCGAACCGCACCGAAAGCCGCGGCGCCCATGCGCGCGAGGACTTTGCCGAGCGCGACGACAAGAACTGGATGAAGCACACGCTGGCCTGGATCGATCCGAACGGCAAGACCGTGATCGATTACCGCCCGGTGCACGACTACACGATGACGAACGACGTCCAGTACATCCCGCCGAAGGCGCGGGTGTATTGATGACGACAGCGAAGGCTTGCAAGCATGGCTGAATTCACGCTTCCGAAAAATTCGAAGATCACCGGCGGCAAGGCCTGGCCGAAGCCGGCAGGCGCGACCGAGACGCGCGAGTTCCGGGTCTATCGCTGGAATCCGGACGACGGCAAGAACCCGAGCGTCGACACCTATCATGTCGACATCAACGATTGCGGGCCGATGGTGCTCGACGGCCTGATCTGGATCAAGAACAACATCGACCCGACGCTGACCTTCCGCCGCTCCTGCCGCGAAGGCGTCTGCGGCTCCTGCGCCATGAACATCGACGGCCAGAACACGCTGGCTTGCACCAAGTCGATGCACGACGTGGCCGCAGGTGGCGCGGTCAAAGTCAATCCGCTGCCGCATCAGCCTGTCGTGAAGGACCTGGTGCCCGACCTCACGAACTTCTACGCGCAATATGCCTCGATCGAGCCGTGGCTGCAGACCACGACGCCGACGCCGCAGAAGGAATGGAAGCAAAGCCACGAGGACCGTGAAAAGCTCGACGGCCTTTACGAGTGCATCCTGTGCGCCTGCTGCTCGACTTCCTGCCCGAGCTACTGGTGGAACAGCGAACGCTTCCTCGGGCCCGCCGCGCTGCTGCAGGCGACGCGCTGGGTGAAGGATTCCCGCGATGAAGCGACCGGCGAACG
The DNA here is from genome assembly GCF_036924575.1 of Bradyrhizobium sp. AZCC 1577. Taxonomy (NCBI): domain Bacteria; kingdom Pseudomonadati; phylum Pseudomonadota; class Alphaproteobacteria; order Hyphomicrobiales; family Nitrobacteraceae; genus Bradyrhizobium; species Bradyrhizobium sp. AZCC 1577. Next base: position 825,073 of record NZ_JAZHRQ010000001.1, on the reverse strand, counting down.
GCTCGACAACCTCGAAGACCCGTTCCGGCTCTACCGCTGCCACACCATCATGAACTGCGCCAAGGCCTGCCCGAAGGGCCTGAACCCGTCGGAAGCCATTGCCGAACTCAAGCTGAAGATGGTCGAGCGCCAGATCTAGCCGTGATGCCGTAGATTTGGGGAACGCGAACGGCCGGATTTGAATCTATTATGATCAATCCGGCTTGACCGCCCCGAAGCGCAAGTTCCCTTCGCCGCTCCGCTTTATTCCTCGCACGACTTTGCGTTAAGCTTGGCACGAAGCCGGAGCGAGCGTGCAGACCGCGCAACCTAATTCGCTGAGACTGCTGCAATGGATGATGGTCGCCTCATTGGCGCTTCCGTTGGCGCTCTTTGTATTTGCATCGGCTGTCTCCTGGGTCTCGATCCGCGAAACGGCCGACCGTGAAATCGAGCGCACGCTGGATGTCGCGCACGAGCATGCGCTGAAAGTATTCGAGACCATCGACCGCAGCCTGTCGGAGATCGCCGAGATCATCCGCGACCTTCCCGACGCTGACATCGTTGCCCGCGAACAAGCGCTGCATTTGCGGCTGAAGCAGTTGGTCGCCTCCCTGCCGCAGGTGAAGTCGGCCTGGATCTTCGACGCCAAGGGCCACGCGCTCGTCAACAGCCTCGTCGTCCCGGCGCCCGAGATCGATTTTTCCGACCGGGACTATTTCAAAGCCCACGTCGCCGGCGATATCGGAACCTATATTGGCGAGGCGCTCACGCCACGGCCGCCCTATCAGGGCGCGGCATTCTTCGGCGTCGGCAGACGGCGCCCGAGCGAGGACGGCAGCTTCGCAGGTGTGATCCAGACCTCCGTGCTGCCGGAATATTTCGAAAATTACTACGCCCGGATCGGCCGCGAGCCGGGCAGTTTCTTCGCGGTCGGTCGCGCGGACGGCGCCGTGCTAGCTCGCTTTCCCGCCGCAGGCCGCGAGGTCCGTCTCGACCGCAACAGCCCGATAGGAAAACTGCTCGCGGCCGATCCCAAGTCCGATCCCAAGGCCGGCCTCGTCACCGTGACCTCATCGACCGACGGCATCGAACGGCGCCTCGGATATCAGCGGCTGGCCGAATACCCGATCTATGTCAGCGCCGGCCTCGAGACGTCGGTGATCCGGGCGCGCTGGCTGTCCACCATGAGCCAGCACCTGATTTTCGGTGCGCCGGCCACCGCGCTGCTGTTTGCCCTTCTGGGGCTGGCCTTGCGCCGAACGCGCCACCTTTATTTCGAGGCCGAGAAGCGCCGGGTGGCCGAGGAAGCGTTGAAGCACGGTCAGCGGCTGGAGGCGCTGGGCCAGTTGACCGGCGGCGTTGCGCACGACTTTAATAATCTGCTGACGGTGATCCGCGCTTCCGTGGACTGTTGCGGCGGCCCGACCTGCCGGAACAGCGGCGGCTGCGCTATATCGATGCGATCTCGGATACGGTGACCCGCGCCGCCAAGCTGACCGGGCAATTGCTGGCCTTCGCGCGGCGGCAGACGTTGAAGCCGGAGGTGTTCGACGTCGGGCGGACCGTGCAGATGCTGAGTGAAATGATCGGCACCCTGATCGGTTCGCGCATCGAAATTGTCATCCTTGGGCCGGAAGAACCATGCTTGGTCAACGCCGACGCCGGCCAGTTCGAAACCGCCATCATCAACATGGCCGTGAACGCGCGGGACGCTATGGAAAGCCGCGGACGGCTGACGATTGCGGTCGGAATGGCGGCCAGCCTGCCCAATGCCGCCCCGCAGCCGCAGCATCCATATGGTTATGTGACCGTATCCGTCGCCGATACCGGCAGCGGTATTCCGCCGGACCAGGTCGAACGCATTTTCGAACCCTTCTTCACGACCAAGCAGGCCGGCCATGGCACCGGGCTCGGCCTGTCGCAGGTATTCGGCTTCGCCAAGCAATCCGACGGCGAAGTGGCTGTGTCCAGCGAAGTGGGCAAGGGCAGCATTTTCACGCTGTATCTGCCGCGCACCGCCGGCAGCGGCAAATCGCGACAAACGCCGGCAGCAGATGCCGCGGCGATCGACGGAAGCGGGATGTCGGTGCTCGTGGTCGAGGACAATGCCGAGGTCGGACGCTTCGCCACCGACGCGCTGGCCGAACTCGGCTACGCCACCAGGCTCGTCGGCAACGCCGTGCATGCACTCGAAGAACTGGCGGCCGGCGCCGAGCATTTCGATGCCGTGTTCACCGACGTCGTGATGCCCGGCATGACCGGCATTGAACTCGCCCAGGAAGTCCGCCGCCGCCATCCCGACCTGCCGGTGGTGCTGACCAGCGGCTACAGTCACGTGCTGTCGGAGCACGGCAGCTACGGTTTCGAGCTGCTGCAAAAGCCCTACTCGATCGAGCAGCTCTCCCATGTGCTGCACCGGGTTGGCCGGCGGAAGGTAGAGCCGAGCGCGGAAACGCGAGCGTGATCCAGGCGCCGTAAGTGCCAATGATTGGCTTCCGCGTTTTCCACGTCATTGCAATGACGGCGGAGGGATACTCGGACAACCAGCGGGAACCATCTGATTTCCCTTACGTTATCGCGGCATGGCCAGACCCGATGTGAAGCCCAAGCCATCTGTCAGGAAATCCTCAGCCAAGAAATCCCCTGAGAAACAAGAAGATTCGGAGTTCGTGGACGTCACGGCGGAAGGCGGTGAACGTGTCGAACCGCCGCCGCCGGAGGTCGTCGAGCCCGATCCGGAAATGTCTCCGGAGGAGGCCGAGCAGGCCCGCAAAAATTATCTGCTGACGCGGTTCTGGATCAGCGCGCGCGGCTATTGGGGCGGCGGCGGCGACCGGCTGGCGTGGCTGCTATCGATCGGCCTGCTGCTCCTGATCGTCACCAATGTCGGATTTCAGTACGGCATCAATGTCTGGCATCGCGCAATCTTCGACGCCATCGAAAGGCGCGACGCCGCGACCGTCTATTTTCTCACCGCGGTGTTCTTTCCGCTGGCCATCGGCAGCGCGTTGCTCGGCGTGGCTCAGGTGTTCGCCCGCATGGGCATTCAACGGCGCTGGCGCGCATGGCTCACAAATGCGGTGATCTCGCGCTGGCTGGCCAATGGCCGCTACTATCAACTCAACCTGGTCGGCGGCGATCATCAGAATCCCGAATACCGCATCGCCGAGGATTTGCGGATCGCGACCGATTCGCCGGTGGATTTCGTCGCCGGCGTCACATCGGCGTTTCTGTCAGCCGCCACCTTCATCGTCGTGCTCTGGACCATCGGCGGCGCTCTCACGATCACGCTGGTCGACTCGACGGTCACCATCCCCGGCTTCCTCGTGATCGCCGCGATCGTCTACGCTGCGATCGCTTCGGGCTCGATCACGGCGATCGGACGAAGCTTCGTGCAGGTGTCCGAAAACAAGAACCAGGCCGAGGCCGAATACCGCTATGTCCTGACCCGCGTGCGCGAGAACGGCGAGAGCATCGCGCTGCTCGGCGGCGAAGAGGAAGAGCGCGACGGCATCAACAAGACATTCTCAAAAGTGCTGCAGCAATGGGCGCGGCTCGCCGGCCAGCACATGCGCACCACGCTGGTGTCGCAGGGATCGCACCTCATCGCTCCGGTGGTTCCGATATTATTGTGCGCGCCAAAATTTCTCGAGGGCAGCATGACGCTGGGCCAGGTGATGCAGGCGGCATCCGCCTTCACCATCGTGCAAACCGCGTTCGGCTGGCTGGTCGATAATTATCCGCGGCTGGCCGACTGGAACGCCTGCGCGCGCCGCATCGCTTCGCTGATGATGTCGCTCGACGGCCTGGAGCGTGCCGAGCAGGGCGACGGCATCGGCCGCATCCAGCGTGGGAAGACGGAGGGCGGCGCCATGCTGAGCCTCAACGATCTCTCGGTGACGCTGGACGACGGCACCGCCGTCGTCGGCGAGACCGAAGTCGTGATCGACCCCGGCGAGCGATTGCTGGTGGCCGGCGAGTCCGGCACCGGCAAGAGCACGCTGGTCCGCGCGCTCGCCGGGCTGTGGCCCTGGGGCGGCGGCAGCGTCAATTTCCATCCCGACCGCCGGCTCTTCATGCTGCCGCAAAAACCCTACATCCCCTCCGGCACGCTGCGGCGCGCGATCGCCTATCCCGGCGCGGCCGACGACTGGCTCGCCGAGCAGATCTGCGACGCGCTGCACAAGGTCGGCCTCGACCATCTCAAAGAGAAGATCGAGGAAGAGGGACCATGGGACCAGACGCTGTCCGGCGGCGAGAAGCAGCGGCTGGCGTTTGCGCGCCTCCTGCTGCACAACCCCGATATCGTGGTGCTGGACGAGGCGACGTCCGCACTCGACGAAGGGAGCCAGGACAAGATGATGGAGCTCGTCATCAAGGAATTGCCGAACGCCACCATCGTCAGCGTCGCCCATCGCGCCGAGCTGGAGGCATTCCATAGCCGCAAGATCGTGCTGGAACGACGCAAGGGCGGCGCCAAGTTGGTCAGTGACGTCGACCTGATTCCGCGCAAGGACAGACAGCGCCTGCTCGGCCGTTTCCTGCGCCATCGGAAAGCTGCGAAGAAGGCGGCGTAGGTCTCTTTCTCGCCGAGTGGCGCGCACGATCCATCCAGCCCGTTATTGCGAGCGCAGCGAAGCAATCCAGCTCTTCACTCGCCGCGCTATGGATTGCTTCGCTGCGCTCGCAATGACGCAGATAGGCCGCAACGTACCGGTGCCCCGCCTTTGCAAGGACATAGCAGACCGATCGATCGCGACAGAAATTGAACCTGTTTCGCTGCCGTAAAACCGGCTATGCATGCGCCGCTTCTGCCTGAGGACCACCGTTTGACGCCCGATAACGACCCTTCGCCCGCGCCGTTCGGCGCGTTCGCCCCGAATGCCGCCCAGGCCGCCATTATCGCGCTGGCCCATGGCTCGCGGCTGAAGCGCGGTGCGTTCCGGCCGATGCTGTCGCGGCTGGTGAACCTGTTGCGGACAGGGCCTGTCGACGTGCAATACCAGGGCGCTTCGTTCCGCTTCTATCATCAGGCCAGCGCCACCGAGCGCGGCGCGCTGTTCAATCCCGACTACAATCTCGAAGAACTGAATTTTCTCCGCGCGCATGTGCCTGCCGACGGCGTATTCGTCGATGTCGGCGCCAATGTCGGCACCTATGCGCTTGCGCTGGCGCGCCATGTCGGCGCCGACGGCAAGGTGATCGCGATCGAGCCGCACCCGGTCACGCATGCGCGGCTTGCCTTCAACAACGCCGCCTCCGGCTACAGGCAGGTGCGGCTGGTCGCGGCCGCCGCTGGTCCCGCCGATGGCGAGTTGATGATCGAAACCGATGGCGACAATCTCGGCGCCAGCCACATCGTAACAAGCGAGGCCTCCGGCAAGGCGATCAAGGTGCCGTCGCTGCGGCTGCAGCGCATCCTGGAGGAGGCTGGTGTCTCGCATGTCGACGCGCTCAAGATCGACGTTGAAGGATTTGAGGATCGCGTGTTGACCGGCTTCTTCGCCGACGCACCGCAGGCCTTGTGGCCCCGCGCGATCGTGATCGAGCATCTGTCGAAGGACGAATGGCAGCAAGACTGCATCGCCGACATGCGCTCGCGGGGTTATGCCGAGACCGGCAAGACCCGCAGCAACACGCTGTTCGCGCGAGGCTGAATTTCCGTTGCGAACCCATCACTCAAATCGCAGGAGAGCTTGATGATCGACCACATCGGATTTCCGGTTTCGGACTATGAGCGCTCGAAGGCCTTCTATCTGAAAGCCCTGGCGCCGCTCGACTACACCCTCGTGATGGAAGTCAAGCAGGACCGCCCAGGCGAGCAGCCCGCCGCAGGTTTCGGCGCCAATGGCAAGCCCGATTTCTGGATCGGCGGCGAGGGCGGAATGGACAAGCCGCTGCATGTCGCGATCGCGGCGAAGAACCGCGCCACGGTTGACGCCTTCTACAAGGCGGCAATGGCCGCGGGCGGGCGCGATAACGGTCCGCCCGGGATCCGCGCGATCTATCATCCGAACTATTACGGCGCGTTCGTGCTCGATCCCGACGGGCACAACATCGAGGCTGTCTGCCACGCACCCGAGTAGCTCGGTTCCATTATTGGATCATGCGGGAACTTGACGCCCGCGTCGCCGTTATCGCTCCCGGAACTTGTAGTCCGGGAGATGCGATGCCGATTGAACCGCCGGAGGTACCGCCGGCGACACCGGGACAACCGACGGAGCCGCCGCGCGAGGAGCCACCGGGCCGTCCTCGTCCGGAGGTGCCGCCACCGGTGCATGAACCGGGCCGGCCGCCCCAGCCGCGGGAATTGCCGGGCGAGATGCCAGACGAGCTACCAGTGCGGGGGCCGAATGGCCCGCGAACACCTAACCCAGCCACCGATCCGGGGACCGAATGATACAAACTTTGAAACAAACTTTGAAAGCACCGTCTGAACGCGCAATGAACGAGGGCCATGCAACCCTTTGCTTTCATGAAATAAAAAGCTACGGGCGATTTGTAAGCCGCCATAATCCGGCCTAATGATTAGCTGCTGATCGACCAACTGATACGTCAACACGGCACTTCCGTTACTGCCGGGCCTTTTCCACTGCCAGGCCTTTTCCGGGGACCAAAGGACATCATGACAAACCTTCGCATCGTGCTGCTTGCCACAACTGCCCTGTCGGTAACGCAGCTAGCGAGCTCCGCATCGCATGCGCAGACCGCTCCGCTTGTCCTGGCGCAAGCCAAGGAAGAGGATGGCAAAGCCAAGGGGCAGCAGCCGCCGCCGAAGGGAGCGCCGCCACCGGCGGCCGCCCCCACTCGACCGGCGCCTACTCCGCCGCCTCCGGCCGCGGCGCCGCCTCCACGTCCGGCGCCTGCCCCACCGCCGCCGGCGGCTGCCCCACCGCCACGCCAGGCACCGACGCCCCCACCACCGGCGGCTGCACCGCCGCCACGTCCAACACCGGCGCCGCCTCCTCCGGCAGCCGCACCGCCGCGTCCAACACCGCCTCCGCCGCCGCCTCCTGCGGCCGCGCCTGCGCGTCCGACTCCGACACCGCCACCTCCCGCGGCGGCGCCCGCGCGTCCGACTCCACCGCCGCCTCCGCCACCAGCGGCAGCTCCCACTGCGCCGAAGCAGCCGGCGGCACCGACGCCGACACCTACGCCGCCTTCCGCTCAGAAGGGGACTCCGTCTCCCGTGCCGCCACCCCCAGCGGCCGGCGCGAGACCTTCGCCGACGCCGGCTCCAGCCGCGTCGCCGACGACCGCTCCATCGCCCGGCACGGCCGCACCGCCGGCGCGTCCCGGCGCGCCGCCCGCGACGCCACCAGCCGCGGGTACTCCGACGACACCACCGGCTGCGGGCGCTCCGACGACCGCGCCAACGACACCGCAGGGACGCCCCGGCACACCGCCTCCAGCCGCGGGTGCGCCAACGCCGGCGCCAACACCACCGACGGGCCGCCCCGGCGCGCCGACTCCCGGCGCCCCCGCTGGAACGGCGCCGGCCGCGACACCCGCGCCGACGGCACCCCCGGCTGCTGGAACTCCGGCGGCTCCGGGCACCACGACCGCTCCCGCGGCGCCAACCGCCGTGCCCGGTGCCCCGGCCGCCACGCCGCCGGCAGGCCGGGTCCAGAACGCGCCGCCAACGGTCGCGCCGGCCTTCCAGCGTGCGCCGCAGGTCACGGCACCACTGCCGGCGCCTCCTCCGACCCAAGAGGGGCTCAGGGTGATCGCCCCGGGCACTCGGCCTGCAGGGCCGCAGCGCCTCGACGACTTCCGCGGCCAGCGTCGCGAAGTTCAGGAAGGCGGCCGTACGGTCATCACCGAACCCGGCCGGATCATCGTTCGCGATCCCGGCGGACAGGCCTATGTCCGTCACAACGAGGTCGAGCGCTTCCGCTATGGCGCACGCGACATCCAGACCCAGACTGTCGGCGGCGAGACCCGTACTGTCGTCATCAGACCCGATGGCAGCCAGGTCATCACCGTGATGGGCCGCGACGGCCAGTTGCTGCGGCGTATCCGCCGCGACGAGCGCGGCCGCGAGATCATCATCATCGACAACAGCTACCGCGATCCACGGGCGACCGGCGGCTTCTTCGTCGCGCTGCCGCCGCCGACGATACGCATCCCGTATAACCGCTACATCGTCGATGCCGAGGAGGCGGAGCCGGAGGTGATCTACGACACCTTGATGGCGCCGCCGGTGGAACGGATCGAACGGCGTTATTCGCTGGACGAAATCCGTTACAGCCCGACAGTGCGCCAGCGCATGCCGAGCATCGACGTCAACACCATCAACTTCGAAACCGGATCGTGGGAAATCCCGCCCGATCAGGCGGCGAAACTGCAGGTGATCGCCGACGGCCTCAACCGCGCAATCCAGCAAAATCCGCGCGCGGTATTCCTGATCGAGGGCCACACCGACGCGGTCGGCAACGACGTCGATAATCTGTCGCTGTCGGACCGCCGTGCCGAATCGGCGGCCACCTTGCTGACGCAGCAGTTCAACGTGCCGGCGGAAAACCTGACATCGCAGGGCTATGGCGAGCAGTACCTGAAGGAGCAGACCGACGGGCCGAGCCCGATCAACCGGCGCGTCACCATCCGCAACATCACGCCGCTGCTCACTGGCGGTCAGGCATCGCTGCCGCCGCCCCCGCCCGGCACCGCGCCGCCGCGCTGAGCTGGCAGTCGATCAAAATGAAAATGGCCGGGAACAATCCCGGCCATTTTTTTGGATCACGCGCTGAGGGCCCGCGGTGGCACGCACGCCTCGCAAATGGCGGCGGCGTGCCGGTGATCGGTGCCGCAGCAGCCGCCAAGAATGCGCATCGTCGGAAACGCGTTCCTGAGCGCAACATAACGCCGCCCGAGATCGGCCGGGTCACCCGCATCGAGCGTTTCGGATTCGTCGAGTTCGGCATGGCTCTTTGTCGAGGCGTTGGCCCTGATGCCATGGATACGTTCGGTCCAGGCTTCGCCCGCCTTCAACGCGTCTTCGAAATGCGTGGGGTGCGCACAGTTGATCAGGAAGTATTCGGGCGCACCATCGGTCTCGCGATCCACGGTCTCGATCGCCTCACGCAACGTTTCTCCTTTCACCAGGCGGCCATTGGTCTCCACAGTGAACGAGATGGCCGCCGGAATCCCTTGCGACCGCGCGGCGCGCGCGATGCCGATCGCTTCATTGATGTTGGTAAGGGTATAGGCGGTGACCATGTCAGCGCCGCCTTCGACGAAGGCCGCAATCTGCGCCCGATGATAGGCCTCGGCTTCGTCAGCCTGCATGTTGCCTGCCTTGTAGCCGTCGCCGCGCGGGCCGATGGCGCCGCTGATGACGCAGGGTGCGCCTGGCCGCTCCCAGCCGGTGCGCAGCTCCTCGAGGAATGCAATCGAACGGACGTTGATGCCAGCGAGCGCGGACGCGTCATAGCCGAGCTTGGTGCCCCAATCCGGATTGGCACGCCATGTCGGGCTGTCGAGCACGAAGCCCGTGTCATGGTCGCGCGCGACCGCGAGATAGGCGGCATAATACTGCTTCAGCTTTTCCCGTCCTTCGGCGCTATCCAGCAGCACAAAGGCAGCGAAATGCGGCAGCTCCACGCCTTCGTGGAAGATCAGCGTGGTTTCCATGCCGCCATCGGTGAGGAAAACGCCACCGCGGCGCTGCGGCAGGGCGTGTCGGTATTTGGCCATTTCAACATCTCCGCGAATTCGAGGACCTCGACACGTCTCGCGCATCGGCTAGGTCCGGCGATGTTGGTGCCTCATAGTGTCGCGGCCGCCTAGGCGGCTCGTGGTGCGGATGAACCTTGAGCTGCAAAATGATACGAAATCAAATGGTTGCCAGCAGGACGCAAGCTCCTGCGGCTTTCGGCCGTGGAGAAACCGTACCATGAGTGCAGTTTTGGAGGCCCCGAAGGGCAAGGGCGAAGCCACCCGCGAGCGCATTCTCGAGATCGCGGAGGCAGCCGTGCTCGCCAAAGGCTTCGGCGCCACCTCGATCGAGGAAGTGATCGCCGAGGCCGGCCTGACCAAGAGCGGCTTCTTCTACCACTTCAAGGACAAGAACGCGCTCGCCCGCGAAATGGTCCGGCGATATGTCGCAACCAATGATCGCCTGTTCGATGAAATCTTCGGGCGCGGCCAACAGCTATCGGACGATCCGCTGCAGGCGTTCCTGATTTCACTGAAGCTGCTTGCGGAAACGATGGCCGATCTGCCGAACGGACATCCCGGCTGCCTGATCGCCAGCATCTGCTATCAGGAACGGCTGTTCGACCGTGAGATACGCGATCTCACCGCGCAGTCCGTGCGGGACTGGAATGCGCGCTTCCGCACGATCCTCGACGGCATCGCGGCGGTCTATCCGCCGAGAGAGCCGGTCGACCTCGACGATGTCGCCGACATGCTGTCCTGCATCGTCGACGGCGCCATCATCATGTCCAAGACGCTGAACGATCCCGGCCGACTGGAGCGGCAGATCATGATCTTTCGAAGCTGCGTCAAACTGATGTTTGCACCAAACTAGGCCGTCGCCTCGGCGAACGCCGGGGCCCATAACCACAAATGGCGGTTGTTGAGAGAAAGCCATCGACCAGTGGTTCAACAATATCCGCCGCGGAGTATGGGTCCCGGCTTTCCAGGCCGTGCAAAAACCACGCTCTGGTGCTGGATATTGGGGGCAGAGATTGATTCGGGGGCAGGATGGCACATGTGGAGGGCCAGTCGCGGTATCAGGCGACGCTGTATCCGGAGACGTTGGACGAGGTGATCGCGGCAGACAGCGCGGTGCGGGTTATCGACGGCTTTGTGGACAGCTTGGACCTTGCCGGGCTGGGTTTTTCGAAGGTTGAGGCGGAGGCGGCGGGGCGGCCGCCTTACGATCCGCGGGATCTGTTGAAGCTTTATATCTACGGGTATGTGAACCAGATGCGTTCGAGCCGACGGCTCGAACGTGAGGCGCGGCGCAATGTGGAAGTATTTTGGCTGATCAACCGGGTGAGCCCGGTGTTCAAGACCATCGCGGATTTTCGCAAGGATCATCCGGAGGCGATTGCCGGGGTATGCCAGGCCTTTATAAAGTTCTGCCGCGAGCAATCGGCATTTGGAGGCGAAGTCCTGGCGATCGATGGGAGCAAGATTGCTGCGGTTGCAAGCCGCAAGCAGGTGATCACGCAGAAGAAGCTTGCAGAGCGGGATGCGGCGATCGAGCGCAAGATCGCCGAGTATCTGGCGGCGATGGATGAGGCCGATGCCGAGGAGACGCCGGTTGAACCGGCAAAGACCGACGTGGCCGCGGCCCTTGCGGCGTTGAAGGCCCAGCGCGCGGAACTGCAGCAGCAGGCGGAACAGCTGGTTCGGGAAGGGCTCAAGCAGAAGGTTTTGACCGAGCCCGAGGCCAGGCTGATGCGCACGCCGCGCGGCCATCAGGTAGCTTACAATGCACAGATCGCAGTCGATGCCCAGCATGACCTGATCGTCGCTTTCGATCTGACCAACGAGGGCAACGATCTGCAGCAACTCCATCCGATGGCCCGGCAGGGCAAGGCGGCCGTCGGAAGCGATCAGGTGATCGCCGTGGCCGACACCGGCTACTCCAACGGCGCACACGGCAGGCAATGTGAACAGGACGGCATCAAGGCGATCGTACCGCATGCCGAGCGGGTCAACCCGAAGGGAAAGCAATACTTCAGCCGCGATCAGTTCAGCTACGACCGAGAGAGCGACAGCTGGAGCTGCCCGGCAGGTGAGGTCCTCAAGCTCTTCAAGACCTCCCAGACGAAGCAGAAGAAGGAATATAGCACGCGAGCCTGTCCCAGCTGTCCGCTGAAGTCGCAATGCACCAAATCGCCGCGGCGGATCATCGTGCGCAGTTTCCATGAGGACGATCGCGAGGCCATGCACCAGCGGGCTCAGGCCGATCCGAGCTGGATGAAGCTCCGTCGGGAAGTCGCTGAGCACCCCTTCGGGACCATCAAATGGCTGATGGGTATCCCGCGCTTCCTCGTACGAGGATTGCTGAAAGCCAAAGCCGAACTTGCGCTCAGCATCACCGGCTATAACCTCAAGAGGTTGATCGCCATCAAGGGCACACCCGCGCTGCTCAAAGCGCTCAAGCCCTGTGCAGCCTGAGGGCACTTCCTCGTCCACCCGCTTTCCGCGCCTCGCAGACCTTCTTGCACGGCCTGGTTCGCCGGGACGACAGGGACTACCGTCCCGCCGCGGCAAGGCCGAGCGCCTCCGCCATCACGCGAAAGACTTCGGTATTGTCCATCGAGCCTCGCACCCGTTCGCTGCCAGGCCCGGCCGCGGTCAGGATGACGTCCTCGCCGGAATGCACGCTCGCGCCGATCATCGCCGGCAGGTTGCCCGGCCGCAGCACCGCGCCGGGAACGTCCTTGTATTTTTCATTGGCCTTGAAGGTTGCGGGATCGTCGCCCTTCACGGTCGGCTGGTTCGGATCGTCGAGCTTGGGACGGAAGGTCTCGTAGTGGTCGGGAAGGCTGGCCGAGAAGATGGCAAGCCGCCGGCTGACGTCGACGCGCGACGGATAGCCCTCCGCATCAGGCGCCGGATAGTTGGGGAAGCCGGCCTTGTCATAGACGCCGACGCGCTCGCGGAACGGCACGTTCGGCGTCGTGCTCATATCGTCATTGATGGTGCCGACCAGGCTGTTGGGATGGCTGTGGTCCGCCACGACCAGGATCAGGGTGTCGTCCCCGCGCTTGTTGGCCCAGTCGCGGGCAAGGCGCACGGCGTTGTCGAGCATGATGGTGTCATAGACCGCGCGCTCCATGTCGAGCAGATGGGCGTATTTGTCGATCATTCCGGATTCCACCATCAGGAAGAAGCCGGCTTCGTTTCTCGACAGCACGTTCAAGGCGGCCTGAACCTGCTCGGTCAGGTCCGGCTGCTCGGGAAACTTCTTCACGCCGCCACCCTTGAGGAATTTGCGGTCGAGCGCGCCGTCCATGTTTCCGGAGGCAAACAGGCCGAGCAACCGGCGCGTCTCGGGCTTTGCCGAGAGCGCGTTGAGCTCGCTTGCGGTGGTCGCCACGGGATAGCCGGCCTCGCGGAAACGCGCGATGTAATCGACATCGTCCTTGCGCTTTCCGGACGCCGCCTTTGGCAGGAAATTGGCGCTGCCGCCGCCCAAGAGCACGTCGGGCTTCGCCGCGAAAAACTGCTCGACGATAGGATCATACTCGGCACGGCGACGGGTATGGGCCACCATCGCTGCCGGCGTTGCATCCTCGATCTCGGTGTTGCTGACGATGCCGATGCCCAAATTGAGCCGGCGCTTGGCGAGGCTTGCGATAGTCTCGACCTTGGGATCGTCGAGCGGGTCCTTGGTGCGGTCGGCATAGACGCCCATTGCATTGACGGCGCTCTTGTGGCCGGTTGCGTAAGCACTAGCCGAATTTGCGGAGTCGGTGATGATCGAATCGGAGCCCGCGGTCGCCACCAGCGCCATATGCGGCATGTCGTCCATCGCAAGCTTGCCGAGGCTTTTCCCTTCGGCGATGCCCTTGGAAAGCAACCGCGCCCCGACGCGATGGGATAGCGACATGCCGTCGCCGATGAACAGGATGACGTTCTTCGCCCTGCGCGGGCCGGTGTCGTAAACGGTCCATGTCACCTTGCGGCTGCGCGTGCCGTCTCCGGCTTCAACAACGACAGGGCCGGGCGCGGTCACCGCGACGTCGCGGAGCATCAGCGCCGACTGGTCCTTGCCGTCCTCACGCTCGACGAACGTTCCGGCGCGGCCGAAGGCAACGGCATAGTCCTGACCGTTGACCGTCACCTTCAGCTTGGCCGGATCGACCTTGTCGGGAAATTCGACCTTGAAGTCGAACTGCGCACCGGAAAGGATTTCGGCGCGGTCGATGGGATAAATCGTCTGGGCATCGGCCGCCGATGCCGAAAGCAGGAGGCCGAGGGCGATGGTGACAGGCTTGATCATGATCGAGGCTCCGGTCGGACACGCGGAACGGGCAGCGTGCGCGGCTGTTCCCGCGAGAATTCAGGCGGGTAAAATCTATCTGTCCCGGATGACGTATCCATAACGGCGACCAACCCGCGTGGCTCTCGTGCCCCGGACGCAGCGCAGCACGCAGTGCTGCGCTGCTGAGCCGGGGCCCAAAAAGTGCGTATCGGTTGTGTGGTCTTGGGTCCCGGCTTTGCGCCGCACCGCTAACGCGCTGCGTCGCGTCCGGGACACGAGAATTTCTCAGCCTTTATCGCTCTCGAGCTTGAATATCTCCGAGCCTTCGCTGCCGGACAGCAAGCCCGTGTCCGAATAAAGCTTCAGCTTGGCGCGGGTATCGGCGATGTCGAGGTTGCGCATGGTGAGCTGGCCGATGCGGTCCGCCGGCGAGAACGCGGCGTCCTCGACCTTCTCCATGCTCAGCCGCTCCGGCTGATAGGTCAGGTTCGGGCTCTCGGTGTTCAGGATCGAGTAGTCGTTGCCACGGCGCAGTTCGAGCGTGACCTCGCCGGTGACCGCGCGCGCCACCCAACGCTGGGCGGTTTCGCGCAGCATGAGGGCCTGGGAATCGAACCACCGCCCCTGGTACAGCAGTCGGCCAAGGCGCATGCCGCTGATCCGGTACTGCTCGATGGTGTCTTCGTTGTGAATGCCGGTGACCAGGCGTTCGTAGGCGATGTGCAGCAGCGCCATGCCGGGCGCTTCGTAGATGCCGCGGCTCTTGGCCTCGATGATCCGGTTCTCGATCTGGTCGCTCATGCCAAGGCCATGCCGGCCGCCGATGGCGTTGGCCTCGAGGAACAAGGCGACCGGATCGGTGAATGTCTGGCCGTTCAGCGCGACGGGCTGGCCCTCCTCAAAACGCACGGTGACCTGTTCGGGCTTGACGGCGCAGTCGTCGCGCCAGAACGGCACGCCCATGATCGGATTGACGATCTTGATGCCGCTGTCGAGACGTTCGAGATCCTTGGCCTCGTGGGTGGCGCCGAGGATATTGCTGTCGGTCGAGTACGCCTTTTCGGCGCTCATCTTGTAGGCGAATCCGTTGGCGGTCATGAATGCCGACATTTCCGCGCGCCCGCCCAATTCGTCGATGAACTGCTGGTCGAGCCAGGGCTTGTAGATCCGCAAGTTCGGATTGGTCAGCAGGCCGTAGCGGTAGAACCGCTCGATATCGTTGCCCTTGAAGGTGGAGCCGTCGCCCCAGATGTTGACGCCGTCCTCCTTCATCGCCGAGACCAGCATCGTGCCGGTCACCGCGCGCCCGAGCGGCGTGGTGTTGAAGTATGCGATGCCGCCGGTAGAGACGTGGAAGGCGCCCGATTGGATGGCGGCAATACCTTCGTGGACCAGTTGCGTGCGGCAATCCACCAGCCGGGCTTTTTCGCCGCCGAACTCCAGCGCTTTACGCGGAATCTCGTCGTAGTCGGCCTCGTCAGGCTGGCCGAGATTCGCGGTATAGGCAAAAACGCGCGCGCCCTTTTGCTTCATCCAGAGCAGCGCCGCGCTGGTGTCGAGACCGCCCGAGAAAGCGATGCCGACTTTTTCCCCCTTGGGCAGGCTTTTCAGGATCGTACTCATCGAGCTTCCAATCGGTCGAAATGGCGCATGTCGTTATAGCGTTTTCGAGCGAAGTGGATACCGGTTCGCGTGAAGAAAACGCGTCAAAACAATAATTTAGAGTTTCGGTTCTGATTCAATCAGAACCGAAACTCTGGCGGCTTGAGGCGGCGAATAACAAATTTCGCCGCAATGGGCACGCGTTTAATGGCGCCTGGCTGCTGAGGACGGACTATCCTGCCTCGCGCCCGCGCCAGCGCTGCCACAGGCGGTAGCCGGGCCAGCCCCAGCGCGCCAGCGCGGCTTCGATTTGCGCATCGGTGAGCCTGGTCGACGGCCAGCGGTAGATCCAGGCATAGGCCAGCCAGATCACGAAAAAGCTGACGAGACCGGCGGCTGCGACATCGGTGAAGAAATGTCCGCCGAACGCCATCCGTAGCACGCTGGTCGCGATACCGAACAGGGTCGCCGCCGTATAGGCCAACGGCCGCCACGGCGGCGGCGTCAGCGCCGCGGGCGCGTAGGTCCAGAATGCGGTGGCGCCCTCGCCCGAGAAGAACGAGCAATTACGCCCGCAGGCCCCGCGCGGATCCCACCACGGCACGAATTCCCAGGGACCGTTGAACTCCATCACCACCACCGGCCTTGGCCGTCCCCAATGGCTCTTGAAGGTCAGATTGGTCAGCACGACCGCGGAGAGCAGGATGGTGACCAGGAGGAACACTGCCGCGCGTCCCGGAACCAGCATCGGCCGATCCGGCCGCAGCAGCTTCGCGACAATGGCGATCAGGGCAGGCAGCGCCAGCGCCCAGGCGATCCACATCGCGGCATCGCGCGCGAAAGCGTAAAGCCCGTTCTGTTTCGATGGAAACGAGGTGCTCGCGGGATCGTAGAACAATGCCGCCAGCTTCAGGTCGAGTTCGGGAAAGATTCCAAACAGCAGTCCGAAAACGAGCGACAGGCCCAATGCGATGACAAGTCCGGTCCGGTTCATGGCGCGGGGTTTAGCCGAGGCGATTGGGGATGAAAAGGCCCGTCATTGCGAGCCACCCGGTCGGCGCGAGGCGCCGCCGGATGACAGGCTCCGCGAAGCAATCCATTTTCTCATTCGCGGACAGAATGGATTGCTTCCGCCTTCGCGCAAAGCGCTTCGGCGGACTCCCGGCCCTGCGAAGCTTGCGCAGCAAGCGGAGAAGGGTCGTCGCTGTCGCTCCCTTGCGCAAACGCTTCGCGTTTGTCGCTGGCAATGACGGCCGTACTCTGCATCATGACAGCGGCCGTGACTGCGATGGCAGCGGCGGCGGCGGCTTTATCGGGGGCGGCGGTTCGCGCCAGGCGCCGGCGGTGCGGCCTGCGATCAACCAGTAGACGAGGCCGGCGACGATGCCTGCACCGGTCATGATTTCGAGATGACGGCGCACGATACCATCAAAAGTCAACGTCTCGGGGTCGAAGGGAACGAGGCCGAGATAGCAGGCCGCGCCAACAATCCCGCCGCCGACCGCGTAAGCGAGCACGCTGCGGATGTAGAACGCTTCGGTGATGAGCACGACCACCAGCGCAGGCAGCAGCGCAAAGCCGGACAGGAAGATGAAGCCGAAGCCGAGCACGACATTCAGCGCGCCCTGGTCGATCGGTCCGCCGCCGAGATCGCTGAATTCGGGATACAGCACCGCGCCGACCACGATCATTCCCGCCACGAAGCAGGCGGCGAGGAAGGCGAACAGGATGACGAAGAAGCGGCCGACTAGTGCCATGGTTCATGCACCGTCATTGCGAGGATCGCTCAATCCGTCATCGCCATGGCGCGGAGCGCCTGGCGCTCGCGCGCGGACAGTTTTTCGGTCTCCGACTTCAACTGACCGCAGGCGGCGAGGATGTCGCGGCCGCGCGGCGTGCGGACCGGCGAGGAATAGCCGGCGTTGAAGATGTATTCGGAGAATTTTTCGATCTGCTCCCAGTCCGAGCACTCGTAGCGCGAGCCCGGCCACGGGTTGAACGGGATCAGGTTGATCTTGGCCGGAATGCCCTTGAGCAGCTTGGACCAGCAGCTTGGCGTCGTCGAGCGAATCGTTGACGCCCCTGAGCATCACATATTCGAAGGTGATGCGCCGCGCATTCGACGAGCCCGGGTAGTCGCGGCAGGCCTGCAGCAGTTCGGCAATCGGATATTTTCGGTTCAGCGGCACCAGCTCGTTGCGCAATTCGTCGCGCACGGCATGCAGCGAGATCGCGAGCATGACGCCGATCTCCTCGCCGGTGCGGATGATGTTGGGCACCACGCCTGAGGTCGACAGCGTAATGCGCCGGCGGGAAATGCCGATGCCTTCATTGTCGGCTGTGATCAGCAGCGCATCGCGCACCGCGTCGAAATTATAGAGCGGCTCGCCCATGCCCATCATGACGATATTGGTGACGAGGCGACTGCCGGTCGGCGTCTCGCGATCGGCCCAGTCGTTGAGGCGGTCGCGCGCCACCATGATCTGGCCGACGATTTCGCCCGCGGTGAGGTTGCGCACCAGCCGTTGCGTGCCGGTATGGCAGAACGAGCAATTCAGCGTACAGCCGACCTGCGAGGAAACGCAGAGCGTGCCGCGATCGGTTTCGGGGATGTAGACGCACTCGACTTCATGCGCCTTCTGGAACGCGTCGCCGCTTGGCAGGCGCAACAGCCATTTGCGGGTGCCGTCGTTGGAAATCTGCTCGGCCACCACTTCGGGACGATCGACGGTAAAATGCTGCTCGAGCTGCGCGCGCATGTCCTTGGAGACGCTGGTCATCTCCGCAAAGGATTTGGCGCCGCGAAAGTACATCCAGTGCCAGAGCTGTTGCGTGCGCATCTTGCGCTGCGCAGGCGCAACGCCGATCTCGCCGAGCCGGTCGGCGATCTCGGCGCGCGACAGCCCGATCAGCGAGGGCTTTGCCGGCGGCACATAGGTTTCGAGTGGAACCTTCTCCAGCGGCGCCACGGGAGCTATCGGCGTGGATTTCGTCTCTGTCGAAACTGCGGTCATCGTATTTCTGTTCTGGAGAGGTTTCTCCCCTCATCCTGAGGAGCGCGTCTTCGCCGCGTCTCGAAGGATGAGAGCCGGACCTCTTGGTTCGAGACGGCGCAAGCGCCTCCTCACCATGAGGGGAGACACGTTCAAATAGGCCTTCCAGGGCCCCTAAACAACGCCATTCTGGGCTTAAATGCCGTCTAGCGCTTGCAATCCTGCGCCAGCCGGTCGAGCGCCTGGGACAGCCCCTTGAGCGAGAAGACGTCCGTGGTCTCGGTCCCCTTGGCAGAGACGCCCTTGATGGTGACCTCGGCAGACTTGCGCATGGCCGCGACCATTTGCTCTTCCTCCGCGGCGTTCTTGATCCAGAGCCCATCGCCCTGGGTATACATCGCATAGGACGCGCCGCCGACCTCGAGCGAGGATTCCGAGCCCGGCTTCAGCGCGTAGCCGATCATGATCGAAACTTCGTTGACGACTTTTTCAGCCGGACGCGTCGAGACGAAAGCGTAGGCGGGATCGCGCGGGCGGTTCGGCGGGTTGGTCTTCGACGACGACGGCTTCGCCAACGCGAAGCAAACCTTCTTGCCATTCGGCGCCGCGGTGTAGGCGCCCCAGGTCCCGTACTGACCGATCAAGGTAGGTTCCGCGCCGCCCGCGGCAGCAGCCGCTGCCGGTTCCGGCTTCTTTGCCGCTGGTGCAGGTGCAGGTGCAGGTGCAGGTGCAGGTGCCGCCTTGCCTGAGTCCTTGGCGCCCTTCGCAGCAGGGCTCGGTGTTTGCGCGAGGGCTGTCGTCCCGCACAACGCCGCAATCGCAACCAGAAATGCCAGTATTCGCAACACGGACAACTGGTTCCCTCATTATTGTGACTGGAAGATGGCCCGCGGGCGCATCGCGCCGCCGGGGATGGATAGCCGGGAAATGCTTTTTTGGGAAGGCAGTTACGGTGTTACTCACCGCCGCGGCGACGCTTCGTCCCTGATACCTTCGAATTCAGAGCGCGGGTCTCGACTTCAATCCCTGGAACGGCGCTCGCGCTGCTTCTGCCACTGCGCATCGGTCCATTGCAGCAGATCCTCGGCGCCGGAACTGCGCAAATGCGCGCCGCCATCCTGCACCACCATCTCGCCATTGATGTAACCGGCCTGGTCGGAAATCAGAAAGCTCGCGAGATTCGCAAGTTCGCCGTGCTCGCCGGCGCGGCCAAGCGGATTGCGTTGCGCCCAGCTTTCATCGCGGCCCTCGGGACGGAGCTGACCCGACGCGCCGGGCGTCGGAAACGCGCCGGGCGCGATCGCAACTGTGCGCACACCCTTCGGTCCCCATTCCACCGCAAGGCTTTTGGTCATCGCCAGCACGGCGGATTTCGCCATCGCCGAGGGTACCGTGAAAGCGCGGCCGGTAATCGTCGAGGTCGAGAGTATGCTCAGCACCACGCCCTCGTGCTTGCTGTCGATCCAGCGCCTGCCCGCGGCGAGGGTGCAGTACATCGTGCCGTGCAGCGTCGGCGCCAGGATCGCATCCGCCGCGCGGAACGAAAGATGTTCGGTCTGTGCGATGAAGGTCGCGGCAGCATTGTTGACCAGCACGTCGAGCGGCGCCTCCCGCCAGATCTGGTCCATCATTACATCGACGGCCGCGCCGTCGCGGATATCGCATCGGACTGCAGTAACCTTGCCGCCGAGTTCACCACGCATCTGCGCGGCAGTCGCCTCCAGCAATTCGAGCCGTCGGCCGCAGATGACGAGCTCTGCGCCAAGCTCGACGAAGCGGCGTCCCATCGCCGCTCCAAGCCCCGAGCCGCCACCGGTGACCAGTATCCGTTTTCCGGCCAACAGGTTGTTTTCAAACATCGTTTGAATCCCTTCACCCGCGCGAGTCATGCGTCCGAATCGGATTGTAGCCTGGCTTCAAATCCGGCATGAAGCAGTCAGCTCATCGTTGGTCCGAAAATCAGGTGTGTCCATGAAAGCCATTCTCTGCTCGCAATATTGCCAACCGGACGATCTCGTGCTGGCCGACGTGCCCGATCCGGTGGCCGAACCGGGACAGGCCGTGATCGCGATCAAGGCCGCGGCGCTGAATTTCTTCGACATCCTGATGATCCAGGGCAAGTACCAGATCAAGCCGCCGTTCCCGTTTTCGCCGGCCGCCGAAGTTGCCGGCGTGATCGAAAGCGTCGGCGCCGGCGTGACCGACCTGAAGGTCGGTGACCGCGTGGTGGCGTCCTGCGGCCACAACGGCGCGCGCGAAAAGATCGCGCTGCCGGCAAGCTCGATCGTGAAGATCCCTGACAATCTGGATTTTGACCGCGCCGCCGGGATCATCATCATCTACGGCACGGCACTGCACGCCCTGGAAGATCGTGCCAGCCCGAAGCCCGGCGAGACGCTTGCCGTGCTGGGCGCTGCCGGCGGCACCGGCCTTGCGGCCTGCGAGCTCGGCAAGCTGATGGGCCTGAAGGTGATCGCCTGCGCGTCGTCGGACGAGAAGCTGGAATTTGCCAAGGCGCACGGCGCCGAGCTGACGCTGAACTACAGCAAGGAAGATTTGAAAGAGGGCTTGCGTCGGCTCACCGGGGGCAAGGGCGTCGACATCATCTTCGATCCGGTCGGCGGCCCTTACGCCGAAGCCGCCCTGCGCTCGATCGCCTGGGAAGGCCGCTTCCTGGTGATCGGCTTCGCGGCGGGCGACATTCCGAAGATGCCGCTCAACCTCGCGCTGCTCAAGGGCTGCGATATCCGCGGCGTGTTCTGGGGCGCGTGGACCAGGGTCAATCCCGAGAAGAACCGCGCCAACCTGGAAAAGCTCGTGAAGTGGACGGCGGAAGGCAAGATTTCCTCGCATGTCGACCGCACCTTTCCGCTGGCACAAACCGCCGAAGCGCTGAAGGTGCTTGCCGGCCGCAAAGCTATGGGCAAGGTGATCCTGCATCCCTGAGGTGCGGGATCATCTGTCGAACTTAGTCGCCCACTCGGAAGAAGAGAGGAAGAAGAGGGAGAGCGGTCCGTGCGATGCAAGGACTAGCGACGCACATTTTTTCGCGTCTGCGGCATGAATTTCATCTCACCGATATAGTTTCTCGGTAACAATGCGTGTTTTCAAACGGCAGGATGTCGCTTGTTTGCCTCAATCATACCAAAATATCTCCTCATTCACACCCGCCGCCGCCGTTTTTTGAGCCCAATCCGTGTGCGATTTTAACCATCAGTCAAGGGGCTCCTGTACGTCAACAAAAGCAAGAAGTAGGTGCAGGGGAACGCCCGTCGTTGCGTTCAGTAGTGGGGAGCATCATCATGGCGGAGAACGCCAAGCCGATCCAGGCGAGAGATCCGTTCGACAGATTCGACGAAGCCATCAGCGATCCTCGGTTGTACGAGGCCGATCAGCCTCGGTACGAGCAGCTTCGATACGAGCAACCCCGATACGAACAGCCTCAGTACGAACAGCCCCGATATGAGCAGCCTCAATACGAGCAGCCGCAGTACGCTCAGTCTTTTGCGCCATCGTTTGAGCGGACAGATGTGTTGCCGGAGGAGCTCCCGCCACACGAGCCGGTGCCGCTTTTCCTCTCCAACTACGAGGAAGAGTCACATCAGCAGCTTTCCGAATATACGTTCGGCAGCGGAAGGTTCGGCAGCGGCGGCCTGAAGAAGGCGCGCGCCGGGCGCATCGTAACCGGCGTCGTGATCGTGTCGGCGATAGCGGCCGTTCTCGCGCTGTTTTCGATCGATTCGACCCGGGCCGTCATCTTCAACGCCTCGCTCGGCGGCGGTGGTGGCGGCAGCGCGCCGCCAGCCGCCCAACTCGCCGCAGCGGTGCCGGAGCCCGCACCGCCGCAGCGCGTTGCGGCGCCGCCACTGGCCGCCGAGCCATCCGGTGCGGAGATGGCAGCCGCTCGCCGCTCGCCGCCCACCGCGCTGGCATCCGCATCGCCCACGCGCGACGAAATTGCCGCCGCCTATCAGAGCGCACTCAAGGGCAAGGTCGCGGTGCCGGAGCCGGTGGCGCGCGAAGCAGCCAACGACGTCGTCGCTGCGATCAATCCGGCGGCCCCGGTTGCTGCGGCCGCACCGGCGGCACATGAGCCCGCGCGCGAGGCGGCTCCGGCACGTCGCATCGATCCGGACGAACTTGCGGCGTTGCTAAAGCGAGCGAAGGGCCTGCTCGCGATCGGCGACATTACTTCCGCCCGTCTGTTGCTTGAGCGCGCGGCGGACGCGCAGGAGGCGGAGGCGGCATTGATGCTGGCCGGAACGTATGATCCGCAAGTGCTGGGCAGCCAGGATTTGCGGAGCGTCACGCCCGATCCGGCAGCGGCGCGGCTCTGGTACCAGAAGGCCGCCCAGCTCGGGTCGCCTGATGCGAAGCGGCGGCTCGGCCAGTTGCAGAACTAGAGCATGATCCGGAAAAGTGGGAACCGGTTTTCCGAAAGAATCATGCTCAAATCAAAGACATAGAGCGAGATGACGATTCGAAAAAAGTCATGTCGCTCTACGCAATTACTCAAGAAAATTACTCAAGACCAGCGCAGAGGAACCCATGCGGCACTTAATGGGAATGGCATTGCTTGCCATCACGGTGGCATGCAGCAATACGGCGGCCAAGGCCGCTGAGACGGAATACGATCCGGCCAAAGTCAGCGAAAGCCTGAAGGCCATTTTCCAGTTCGGTTCGGTCGCCACCAAGCAGGCGCTGAACGCCAACACAGTTACGCTGATCTCAGGAACAATCGGCGGCACCTATGTGCAGTTCGGTGCCGACCTCGCTTCCGTGCTCGACGACGGAAACAAGTTGCGCGTACTTCCGATCGTCGGGCGCGGCTCCGTGCAGAGTGTGGCCGACATCCTGTTCCTGCAGGGCGTCGACCTCGGCATCGTGCGCGCCGACACGCTCGACTATCTCGAGAAGAAGGGCTTTGCGAAGGACATCAAGAAGCAATTTACCTATGTGACGAAGCTCTACAACGAGGAGATGTACGTCCTCGCGTCGAAGTCGGTGACCAACATCAGCCAGCTCAACGGCAAGAAGGTCAGCGTCGACCTTCCCAATGGCGGCACCTTCGTAACCGCCGCGATCGTGTTCGAACGGCTCGGCATCAAACCGAATTTCCTCTATCTCGAGCAGCGCATCGCGATGGAGAGAATGCGGGCTGGCGAGATCGACGCCGTGATTGCCGTCGGCGGCAAACCGTACAAGTCCGTCGCGGCATTCAAGGACGACCGCTTCCATCTGGTTCCGGTCGACTATTCGCGGCCACTGCAGGGCGACTACTTGCCGGCCACCCTGACCTCGAAGGACTATCCCAACCTGATCGCCGAAGGCGCGAAGGTCGATACCATTGCGGTGCCTGCGGTGCTCGCAGCCTACAACTGGGCACCCAACACCGAGCGCTACCGCAAGCTGGCCCAGTTCGTGGACGCGTTCTTCACGAAGTTCCCGACATTCCAGAACCCGCCGTTCCACCCGAAGTGGAAGGAGGTCTCGCTGTCGGCGCCGCTCCCTGATTGGCAGCGTCTGCCGGTTGCCGAGCAATGGCTCAAGACTCACAATGTCGAGGCCGTGTCACGCGCCAGGTTCGATGAGTTCCTGAAGCAGAGCCCGACGACGGCGGCCAGCGTCAAGACCGACGCGGACAAGGAAGCGCTCTTCAAGCAGTTCCAGGCGTGGGAAGCGGAGCGAGGCGCCAGGGCGCAGACCCGCTAGAGCGTTTTCCAGCGGAGTGGACACCGGTTCGCGTTAAGAAAACGCGTCAAAACAAAAACCTAGAGCCCGGTTCTGATACAATCAGAACCGGGCTCTAGGCGTCTTCCGGCGGAAGCCGGCGTCGGATTTGGTCCGGGACGGCTGCCGGTTCATCAAGGCCAGAAAATCAAAAGCCCGTTCCGATTCAAGCGGAGCGGGCTTTTGGCATCCGCTATTCCGTCGCTTCATCAGCGTCGATCCCGCGCTTCAGCGCAGCGCGGGCGGCATCGCGATGCTCCTGCGTGATGTGACTTGCGACCAAGCGGATGGCGGTGGCAAGCACAGCCGCATCGTCGGTGAATCCGAGCAGCGGCATCACGTCCGGCATGAAATCGAGCGGCAGGATGAAATAGGCGACGGCGCCGATCAGCGCAGCCTGTACGTGACGCGGCGTCTCTTTGTCGAATGCACAATAGTACGCCGCGAGCAGATCCTCGGCCAACGGAAGCTGCGCCATCACCCGCTTGAACTTGATCCAGAAGCGCCGGCGCACGCTCTCGCGGTCCTGCGCCAGCCGATCGGCCGGCTCAAAACCCGCGGAGTGATCGGACGATGCCATCGCGGCGCTCCCCTTGCATCCGGCGCGGCAGATCGCCGCGGCCAACATGTACAAATGAAGAATTGGGGATGTCCGCCCCACCTCGCAAGATCGCGAGAGGTGACCTCAGGCGACGCCCAATTGCCCGGCGATGGCGTTCATGGCCTTGGCCAGATCGATATCGCGCCTGGTGACGCCGCCGGCGTCATGGGTCGCCAGCACCACTTCCACCGTCTTGTAGACGTTCTTCCATTCCGGGTGGTGGTCGGTCTTTTCGGCCACGAGGGCGGCGCGGGACATGAAACCGAACGCCTCGTTGAAGTCCCTGAAAGTGAAGGTGCGGGTAATCGCCTCGCGGCCGGCCTTTCCGACCAGCCGGTCAGTTCCGCCAGCGCCGATTTTCGCGCTTCTGCCGACAGCCGTTCCGCCATGATCGCCTCCGCGCTTGAATCAGCCTGTTACCTAACACCCAGGCCTAACACCCAAGCCTAACACCCAAGGCCGCTTCGGGGATCCCCCATGCCCAAAATAGGCATGCAGGGCGCGTCCAATGGCGGTCCCGGACGCCGGTAACCATGACAGAGATGTAACAAAGGTTCCGCGGGAAAATTTGCTAGAATGTTAAGCGAAGCGTGCCGGCTGCGTGAAAATTCCACCCTCAAACCTACGGGGATTGATGACCGACGGCCCCCATTCTGCGGAAACGCCGGCCGCCCCCTCGCCCCGCTCTGCGAAACGACGGCTGACATTCGTGACGCTGGCCGGCGTACTGGCCGTCGTCGGGGCGCTGGCGGCCGGCTATTACTTTGCGATGCGGCCGGTGACGCTGCGGATCGCGGTTGGCCCCGCCAACAGCGACGATCTCAAGGTGGTTCAGAACCTGGCGCAGGCCTTCAATAATCCTCGAAACAGCCAGGTCCGGCTGCGTCCGGTGCAAACCGACGGCGCGCTCGCGAGCGCCAATCTGCTCGGCGAAGGCAAAGCTGATCTCGCCATCATCCGCGGCGACCTCGATGTGCCGAAGAACGCGCAGGCCGTGGCAACGCTGCGCAAGAACGTCGCGGTGTTATGGGTGCCGTCGGCCGGCAAGGCCAAGGCTGCCAGGGGCAGGAAGGCCGCGCCCGAAATCAAGAACATTACGCAACTCGCCGGCCGTCGCATCGGCGTGGTCGGCCGCACCCAGGCCAATGTCAATTTGCTCAAGGTGATCCTGCGGCAATACGGCGTCGATTCCGGCAAGGTCGAGATCGTTCAGTTTCCGGCCAACGAGGCCGCGGAAGCCATTCGCAGCCAGAAAGCGGATGCCTATCTCGCGGCCGGCCCGGTCAACAGCAAAATCACTTCGGACGCGATCGCGGCTTCGACGCGCGACGGCGGCACGCCGAAATTCCTGGCGATCGATTCGGCGGAGGCGATTGCGCAGAACCACCCCGCCTACGAGGCTTCCGAAATTCCCGCTGGGACCTTTGGCGGCGCGCCGGACAAGCCCGAGGCAGAGGTCAAGACCATCAGTTTCGCGCATCACATCGTGGCGCGCAGAGGCATTTCGGAAGCGACCATCGCCGCCTTTACCCGCCAACTATTCGCCATCCGGCAAAACCTGAAGAACGAATTTCCGCTCGCCGCAAAGATCGAGACGCCCGACACCGACAAGGACGCCACGATTCCCGTGCATCCCGGCGCCGCCGCCTTTGTCGACGGCGAGGAAAAAACCTTTCTCGACCGTTACAGCGATTACATCTGGTGGACGTTGATGGCGATGTCGGCGATGGGCTCCGCCGGCGCGTGGTTTGCGGGCTACCTCAAGAAGGACGAGCGCAACGTCAACGTCTCGCAGCGCGACCGGCTTCTCGACATGCTCAGCGCCGCCCGCCAGTGCGATTCGATGGACGAGCTCGACCAGATGCAGGCGGAAGCGGACGACATCTTGCGCCACACGCTGCTGTGCTACGAACACGGCACGATCGAGGAAGGCACGTTGACCGCTTTCAACATCGCGATCGAGCAATTCCACAACGCGGTCGCCGACCGCAAGGCGCTGTTGCTGAGCATGCCGCAAAACCTGCAACGCGCCAGCGCGCAGTTCCGCGCGGCCGGCAATGCCTGATCTGCCAACCCGGTAATCGGGCTGTCATCAATTCTTTCTAGATCTGACGGTGCTACGCTGCACCCGCGCCAGATCCGAAAGAGGCCCGCATGAGGTTCAGGATTTCCCGCTACCGCCTTCCTGGAATTTCGCGGCGTCATTTCCTCGCCACCGCCGGAGCAGGCGCCATCGGCGTCATTGCAACGCCTTATCTCAGCCGCGCCGCGGACCGGCCCGTGGTCACCTCCGGCGTGCAGTCGGGCGATGTCGGCGCTGACGGCGGCGTGGTATGGGCGCGCGCCGACCGGCCCTCGCAAATGCTGGTCGAGGTCGCGACGAATGAATCCTTTGCCAGCGCACGGGCTTTGCCGCCGATCGCAACGCTGCCCGAAAGCGACTTTGCCGCAAAAATGCTGCTGGAGAATCTTCCAGCCGGACAGGAGATCTTCTATCGCATCCGGTTTCGCGACCTCGCCCATACCGGCATCGAAAGCGAGCCGGTGGTCGGGCGGTTTCGCACCGCACCTGGCGACCGCCGTAACGTCAGTTTCGTTTGGGGCGGCGACGTTGCCGGACAGGGCTGGGGCATCAACCCGGATGACGGCGGCATGCTCACCTTCGCCACCATGCGCAAGCATCGCCCGGATTTCCTGCTGCACTCGGGCGACACCATCTATGCCGACGGCCCGATCAAGAGCGAGGTGACGCTTCCCGACGGCAAGGTCTGGAAGAACGTGACGACCCCCGAGAAAGCAAAGGTCGCCGAAACGCTCGACGAATTTCGCGCCGCGCACAAGTACAACTTCATGGACGAGCATCTGCGCGCGTTCAATGCCGAGGTACCGGTCTTCGTGCAGTGGGACGACCACGAGGTCGTCAACAACTGGTCGTCGTCCAAGGAACTGCCTGCCGCCTACAAGGAGCGCAACCTCGCCCTGCTCGCGGCCCGCTCAGCACGCGCCTTCCACGAGATGTATCCGATCCGCGCGAACATCACGGAGCCGGGACGGCTCTACCGCACGCTCCGTTATGGCCCGCATCTCGACGTGTTCATGCTGGACGAGCGCAGCTATCGCGGACCGAATGGCTCGAACCAGGAGACCGCTTACGGGCCGGAAAGCTTTTTCCTCGGGCCGGCGCAACTCGCGTGGCTGAAACGGGAACTGTTGAACTCGCACGCCACCTGGAAGGTGATCGCATCCGACATGCCGCTCAGCATCATCGTCTATGACGATGCGCCCAACAGAAAAGGCTCGGAAGCCGTTGCGCAAAGCGACGGCCCGCCGCGCGGCCGCGAGCTGGAGATCGCCGACCTCCTGCGTTTCATCAAGACGTCGGGCGTGGTCAACACCGTGTGGCTGACCGCGGATGTGCACTACGCGGCCGCGCATTACTACAATCCCGACAAGGCGCAGTTTCAAGAATTCGATCCCTTCTGGGAGTTTGTCGCTGGTCCCCTGCACGCCGGCAGCTTCGGCCCGAACGACCTCGACAACACGTTCGGACCCGAGGTGAAGTTCATCAAGGCGCCGGGACCCGGCAAACAGAATTTGCCGCCGTCCGCCGGAATGCAGTTTTTCGGCCACGTCAGGATCGACGGCGGCAGCGGACAGATGACGGTGACCTTGCGCGACCGCGCCGATGTTGCGCTGTGGTCGACGACACTCGATCCCAAGCCGGTCTAAATCGAGCATGACGAGCAAGTCTCGACCATGGGATCGCTGCGGAACCGGTCCAGCCACTGCAAAGAGGCGGCCAAAGCCCAGTTTGACCAAGTTTTGCGCAGTTTATCCCACCCCCGAAACGGGCAGTCGAGCCCGGCGCCATACCCAAAATCGGCTAACCAAATGCCAAACGAACCATTGTTTTTTGGCGTTTTCTGAATATATTGCGCCGCAACGCGTAAGGTGTGCCCGGTCCTTTTGGCCGGGCTTCCTTTTTGGGGCAGGTTTGAGCCATGGCCCCGTTCGCATCCCAGGTTTGAGCGCGATCCGGAAAAGTGGGTCCCGGTTTTCCGGTGAGATCGCGCCTCCACATGCACGACCAGAAGAAGAGCCATGAACCTTCGTAACGTCGCCATCATCGCCCACGTCGACCACGGCAAGACCACCCTTGTCGACCGTCTGCTGCAGCAATCCGGCACCTATCGCGAGAACCAGAAGGTCACCGAGCGCGCGATGGACTCCAACGATCTGGAGCGCGAGCGCGGCATCACCATTTTGGCCAAGGCCGCCTCGGTGCAGTGGAAGGACACCCGCATCAACATCGTCGACACCCCCGGCCACGCCGATTTCGGCGGCGAAGTCGAGCGCATCCTGAACATGGTGGACGGCGCGCTGGTGCTGGTCGACGCCGCCGAAGGCCCGCTGCCGCAGACCAAGTTCGTGGTCTCCAAGGCGCTCAAGGTCGGGCTGAAGCCGATCGTCGTGATCAACAAGGTCGACCGTCCCGATGCGCGTCCGACCGAAGTCATCAACGAGGTATTCGACCTGTTCGCGGCGCTCGACGCCAGCGAGGAGCAGCTCGATTTCCCGATACTTTACGGGTCGGCCAAGCAGGGCTGGATGGCCGACAGCCCGGACGGCTCGCAGGATGCCGGCATGCAGCCGTTGTTCGACCTGATCGTGCGCCACGTCGCGCCGCCGAGCGTCGAGCAGGGCCCGTTCCGGATGATCGGCACCATTCTGGAAGCCAATCCCTATCTCGGCCGCATCATCACCGGTCGCATCACCTCAGGCGCGATCAAGCCGAACCAGCAGGTGAAGGTGCTGGGCGCTGACGGCAAGACAATCGAACAAGGGCGTATCACAAAGATCCTCGCCTTCCGCGGCATCGAGCGCACTCCGCTGGATGAAGCCGAAGCCGGCGACATCGTCGCGATTGCGGGCCTGACCAAAGGCACCGTCGCCGACACCTTCTGCGATCCTTCCGTCGAGATGCCGCTGGTGGCGCAGCCGATCGATCCGCCGACGGTGTCGATGTCATTCATCGTCAATAACTCGCCGCTCGCCGGCACTGAAGGCGACAAGGTGACCTCTCGCATGATCCGCGACCGCCTGCTGCGCGAGGCCGAAGGCAACGTCGCGCTGCGCGTGGTCGAGGCCGCCGACAAGGATTCCATGGAAGTATCGGGCCGCGGCGAATTGCAGCTCGCGATCCTGATCGAGACCATGCGCCGCGAAGGCTTTGAACTCTCGGTGTCGCGTCCGCGCGTCGTGCTGCAGAAGGACGAAGCCACCGGCCAGTGGCAGGAGCCGATCGAAGAAGTCGTGATCGACGTCGACGAGGAGCATTCCGGCGTCGTCGTGCAGAAGATGAGCGAGCGCAAGGCCGAGATGATCGAGATGCGCCCCTCCGGCGGCAACCGCCTGCGGCTGGTGTTCTACGCGCCGACCCGCGGCCTGATCGGCTACCAGGGCGAACTGCTCACCGATACCCGCGGCACCGCGATCATGAACCGCCTGTTCCACGGCTACGCGCCCTACAAGGGCGACATCCAGGGCCGCCGCAACGGCGTGCTGATCTCCAACGACCAGGGCGAAGCAGTGGCCTACGCGATGTTCAAGCTGGAAGACCGCGGCCCGATGATGATCGAGCCCGGCTGGAAGGTCTACAAGGGCATGATCGTCGGCGAGCACACCCGCGACAACGATCTCGAGATCAACGTGCTCAAGGGCAAGCAGCTCACCAACATCCGCACCACGTCAAAGGACGAGGCGGTGCGTCTGACGCCGCCGATCAAGATGACCCTGGAAAAGGCGCTGGCCTATATCGAGGACGACGAGCTGGTCGAAGTGACGCCGAAGTCGATCCGCCTGCGCAAGAAGTTCCTCGACGCCAACGACCGCAAGCGCGCGGAAAAGGCCAAGGAAGCGGTGGCGTAAACTATCCTGCTGCGTTGGATGCCAGGGCGCTGTCGACCACGGCGACGGCCTTGCCAATATCCGCAAGGTCGATGGCCTCCTGAAGCGCGATGACATGCGGGGCCTGAAACGTTTCAGGCTCGCGGCAAACGTCCCAATAAGCGGTATGGGTGAAGAAGTCCGCGGCGCCATCCCCACGCGTCGCGACCGGGTAGTCGACGATGTGCGACCCGAAGATCGGCGCGAGCTTGCCACCGATCGCGTCGCCCCAGAAGATCTGCACCATCGGAAAGAAGATGTTGGTCCATCGGGTCAGGCCGAACAGCGCGCCATGATGGACCTGTTTCTGCCCTGTCTTCGGATTGCGAAAAGTAAGCAGGCCGTCATTGTCGAGACGTTTCGGCGGGCAAGTCGGGAATTCGCGCTCGGCAACGCGACGGCAGAAATCGGATTCGAGAAGACGGCGGGTATTGCCGATGCACATCAGGAAGGTCGCATGGCTCAGCGCGCTTCCTAGTGTTACGAAATCGGTTACAAGCCATGTCTTTGTCTTTTTATCTTCACCGGCCTTTTCCGCTGCCGCCGCGATGCTCGCGACGGCACGTCGCGCTTTCTCCCGCAGGGCCTTCTTGTCGGCAGCGGATGCCGTGCCGCTTGGCTGCCAGGAGGCGGTGTCGATCTCGTCAAAATCGGTTCCGAAGGTCGTGACCGGAGGCAGATCTCGGCAAATCCGGCTGAAATAGGCGCGCAGCATGTCATATGCGACGACGGTTCCGAGGCTGTGGGCCACGACGATGATGCGGTCGTAATAGCCACTCTGGTGCAGGTTATGAAGCGCGTTCACCGCCTCTACTCGGATCGCGCGGCGCACTGCGACATTGGCCGGCGAGGCACGGAAATAGCGCGCCGCGTCGCCGAGATATGGCTGGAGGAACGCAGCGTTGACGATGAGATAGATGCCCAGGATGGCAAAGGCCACCGGCGCGCTCCAGGGTGAGTTCAAGCCCCAGGGCCATGCCGTAACCAAAGTCTCCATGAAGGGCGTGTCCGAATGCCAGAGTCGGTCGACGCCGACGAACATGCCGGCCACGATCAGCGATATTAGAAGCGCACGCCAGAACGCCCGCAAGCCGGGTTCTCCGGTTAGGAGGTAGGTGGCGATCAAGCCGATCAGCGTTGGGAGCGCTACGATGGTGGCGAGCTCGGCCGCATCCGGTAATTTCTCCGTCGGCTCCCAAAGCGGATTGAACTCAACGCCAAAGTAGACCGCGCTGACAATCACGCCGATCACGCAAAACGCGGCAAGCTTTCTGATGAGACGGAAAGCCCGCCATTTCAGCGCGATAAAGAAACCGAATACCAGCGAGCTGAAGATCAGCAGGAACGGAGCGACCAGCAGATTCTGGACGACAGAGACTTGCGCAAAAATGACCGCGCCCTTTAGCGCCAGCAGGGCGAGAGAAAGATTCATGAAAGACAGGAAGATGGACGCGACCCACCAGAGCCCGTTGATCCCCTCCTTCATGATCGGGCCCTTTCGGCAAAGCTCGTACAGCCAGAGCAAAACTGCGACCGGCTTGGTTTCGCTCATCAGGTGGGCCCAATAAAGTTCGTGGAAATCGACCGCGCGCTTGTCCCTTGATTCGGGCACCTCGTTGGTTGTCATTACCGTCAGGTCGATATCCGCGCCGTCCCGTTGGGGATGGCTCCACAACCTTCGGCCCGCGTCATAGGGATTTTCACTGTTCAACCAGACGCCCTTGACGACGCCACGTACGGTTTCCAGCGCCCGCTGGCTCCCAATGCCATGGACGACGAGCACCGCCGTTCGCTTGTGAACCTTGTCGAATTCGGCATCGGTCATGGTCATGGTCATGGGGAAAATTCCTGCCTAAAAAGTAAAAAGGGAATGGTTCATTCAACACAACTTCAGGCAGAGTGACAAGTAGCTTTGCGCTGGCCACGCAAATCGGCAACTGGCTTCAAGGCGGCGTTACGGCCTATTCAGCCCTCTGCGCGAACGTGCTAGAGCCTTGCGCATGACGTCTCTCCCCTCCTCAGTCGATGTCGCCATCATCGGCGCCGGCGCCGCCGGGCTTGGCGCCGCCAATGCGCTGAAAAATTCCGGCCTCTCCGTCATCGTGCTGGAAGCGCGTGAGCGCGTCGGCGGCCGCGCGCATACCATCATGGCCTCGCCTGACGTCACCTTCGACGTCGGCTGCGGCTGGCTGCATTCGGCGGATGAGAACTCTTTTGTCAAAATCGCCGAACAGCTCGGTTTCGCGATCAACAGGTCACTGCCGCCATGGCGCGAGCGCGCTCACGGCAAGGCATTTCCGCAAGCCGAGCGCGACGACTTTATGCACGCGCTCAATGCGTTCTACGACCGCGCCGAAGCTGCGGCGGCCGAAGCCGAGAAGAGTGGCCGCGACTGCGCCGCAAGCCTTTATCTGGAGCCTGGCAATCGCTGGAACCCGATGATCGATGCGATCTCGACTTACGTCAACGGCTGCGAGCTCGACCAGGTCTCGATCCTCGACATGGACGCCTATGAAGATACCGACATCAACTGGCGCATCCGCCGCGGCTATGGCGCGCTGATAGCGGCCTATGGCGCCACGTGCCCGCTTGCGCTCAACTGCGCGGTGACGCTGATCGATCATTCCACCAAGCGCGTCCGCATCGAGACGTCGCGCGGCACGCTGACGGCCGACAAGGTGGTCATCACGGTACCGACCAGCCTGATCGCCGACGAAGGAATCCGCTTTCACCCGCCGTTGCCGCAAAAGGTCGATGCCGCGCGCGGCCTGCCGCTTGGCCTCGCCGACAAGGTGACGCTGGCAGTGGATGAGCCCGAGGCGCTGCCCGTAGAGGGCAATCTGCGCGCCGCCACCATGCGCACCGAAATGGGCACCTATCACATCCGACCGTTCGGCCAGCCCTGCATCGAAGGCTTTTTCGGCGGCCGCTTTGCGCAATCGCTCGAAGATGCCGGCCCGGGCGCGCTGGCCGCAGCAAGCATCGACGAGATCGTCTCTATCCTCGGCAACGATTTTCGCCGCAAGCTGAAGCCGCTCGCGGAATCACGCTGGGCGCACGATCCCTTCGCCCGCGGCTCCTATTCACACGCGCTGCCGGGACATGCGGGAGATCGCGAGGTCCTCGCCGCGCCCGTCGATGGTCGGCTGTTCTTTGCAGGCGAAGCTACCTCGCCGGAGTTCTTCTCGACCGCGCATGGGGCAAGGGACAGCGGTGAGCGGGCGGCGGACGAAGTTTTGACCAAGCGCTGAGCCTGACATCCGTCATTGCGAGCCACCCGGTCGGCGCGAAGCGCCGCCGGATGACAGGCTCCGCGAAGCAATCCATTTCGCGGCTTGCCGAGACATGGATTGCTTCGTCGCTTTGCTCCTCGCAATGACGGTTGAGGCGACGTTCTTTCCTACTCCATCACCCTCGCCCGCATCTCCGCGTCCGGCACGAAGCACTCGTCATACTTCCCGAATATCCGATAGCGGTTTTTCGCTACGAGGCCGTACACCGCATCGCGCAGCGGCTTCGGTACGGCAAACAGCGCACGCGTCCATCGCCAGCCCGGCAGCATGCCGAGTACGGTCAAAGCGGCGTCCGATTTGAGATACGCGACGCCTCCATGCACCACCGCGTTGGTATCGGGATCATGAGGGTCGATACCAAACGCCTGTGCCAGCCGTGTGCCATAGGGCGACTGGATCGCGGTGAAACGAAACCTCCGCGCGACGTCGCGTTTCGCGACGAAGCGGACCCAGCGCGAGCAGAAGACGCAGACGCCGTCATAGAGGATCACGTCATCGTCGGGCCATCGGGTCACGGGTTTGGGCTCATCGGTTATCCAATGTCAGCAGCGCCACCAGCATCAGCACGACCGCAGGCCCCGTCTTCACCAGCGCGCCGAGCGGCTCGATCCAGAGGTCCGGCGTCAGGATTGCGGCACCGGCCATATAGCCGAGCGAGGCAATGATACCCGCCACCAGGCCAAATGCCGAGGTGCGGCGGAACGCGATCAGCACGCCGATGGTCATATCCATCAGGCTGGTACCCACCGTGATGGGCGCGACGAGCGCCGGCGGAAAGCCGTGGCCGCGCAGGATTCCTGCCGCCGCGTCATAGGAAATCACCAGCGCAATGAAGCCGGAGACGACCCAGAACAGCACGAGGCTTGCGATCATCAGCGCCTTGATCGGGAATAGCCGGGCGAACCATTTGTCCTGGATGGTCGCTACGCGTTTTCCCGCCATTTGCCCGATCGTCTTCGGTATGATGCCGGTGGCGGCCATCCAGCCCGCGGGGCTGCCGCTGACGCCGCGCCGCAGCTCCGCAATCGCCGTGGTTCGCATCGGCGGCGTCCAGCCGAGCAGGCTCGTGAGGTCGCCGAGCCTGGCGCCGAGATCGAGCAGGAACGCCGGCATCACAATGCGCCACCATTTGCCGGTGCCGAACACCTCGCGAAATTGATCGATCACGTCGCCGAGCGTGACCGGCTGCTCCTGCATCAGGTCCCACGTCACCGCGTTCGCCTCGCCCGGATCGCGCGCGGCCAGCCAGGCAATCGTCGCCGCGATATCCTCCATGGCGACCGGCTGGAATGGCGTCAACCGTTCGGCGGGCGAAAGATCGATCGGAAGTGCTGCGACCGAGCGCAGCATGGCGCTGCCGCCATAGGCAGCCAATGCCACCACGAAACCCGGCCGCAGGATCGTGTACGGGACGCCGGAATCGGCGATCAGCCGTTCGGCCTCGCGCTTGGTGGTGCTGAAAGCGGTGGCGTCGGTCTCGGCGACACCGGGAATCGAGATATGCACCAGCCGGATCGCGAGGCGGCTTTCGCGGATCGCATGCAACAGCCGCGCGACGAATTCGCGATGCACGGCGGCGGTGTCGCTGCCGGGGCCATCCTGCAGCACGCCGACGCAATTGACGACGAGGCCGATGCCGTGATCGCGCAGCAGTCGCGCAAGTGCTGCCGCATCCATCGACATGAGCGGCAGTTCGAGATCGAGCGCGCCGTTCTTTTGCGAAGCGGATAATTTCCGGGCGACGCCGACCACGCGAAACCCCCTCCCGCGCAGATCGTCGGTCACGAAGCGGCCGATCAGGCCGGAGGCGCCGAGCACGAGGATTTTTCGGATGTCGGCGTTCATGCTGCCTAGAACGGTTTGGCGATCATCAGCCAGAGAATAGCCATGACCGAGCCAAACCCGGGAATCCCAAACAGAAACCAGCGGTGGAAAAGTGCGAAGTAGCGCGACGGCAACTCCCGGTTTTGCTCCGCCGCCTTGCGCGCGAGATCGCGCATTTCAATCTGCATGAAGACGACCGGCACCCAGAACAGCCCCGCCACCGCATAGAGCCCGAGCGAGATCATCAGCCAGCGTTCGCTCCACGCGGTGGAAGACAGCCACATCAGCGCGCCACCGCTCACCGGCTGCAGCAGCACCGCCGTCAGCGTGAACAGCATGTCGGCGACCACGACGGTCTCTGCCGTGCGCGCGATGAACGCCACGTCCCGGCTGCGATGGGCCATCAGCATGAAAAATGCGATGCCGGCGCCGGTGCCGAGAATGACGATCGCGCCGAATACATGCAGATACTTGACGAGGAAATACAGCGTCATCGCTTGACGGCCGGGGTGCGGGACCGCGCCCTCAAGGCACGATCGAGTTCAGGTCCGGCAAGATTTACACCGCCTCCAGTTTCGACCAGCCAGTGGCCTTCACTGCCATGGGCCGGCAGCACGCGAAAATCGGCCTTGCCGCCCGCGGCGCGAAACGCATCGGGCCAGTTGACGCGACAACGCGGGCGAAAAGTAGCTGTCATTGGCCGCCACCAGCCAAGTCACCCTCACGCGTGCGGCCTTGCCGAATTCGCCCGCGGCAGCCATCAGCGTGTGCGGCGCGCAGACGCGGCTGGAAGAATCATCGGCATGCCCGCCGCGCCCCGGCGCGAACGCGATGATGGCCGCAACGTTCTTCGGATCTTCACCGGCCAGCGCCAGTGCACCCCAGGCACCGGCCGAATGGCCGATCACGACCATGCCCTCGGCACGGATGAAGGGCTGCTTGCGTATGAAGCCGGTGGCAGCGGCGATCGCATCCGCCACAACGCGGCCAGACTTGGCGTAATCAGCCTCGTCGCAACCGCCCTGATCCTCCAGGTATGTTCCGCCCGTCGCGCCGTGGCCCGGGCGTTCAGGAACCAGCACGGCAAAACCGCGGGCCACGAGCCATCCGGCGAGCGCGCGGTATTCGAGCGGCGGCATCTGCGCCCGCCGCAGCACGTTCTGGGTCGAGGCGTGCGCAATCACGGCAAGCGGAAACGGCCCCTTGCCCGGCGGCCTGAACAGCACCGCATGCGCGGCAGTGACAGGATCGGAAGCAGGCACCATCCATTGTTGCAACCGGTGCGGCTCGCCTTCGGGGCCCTGCGCGCCAAGGCTGGGCTGCGCGATGGCGGCCTTCACACCGAGCGCGGCAACGAGGACCAGCGCAGGAAGCATGTTTAGGGGACGCATGAAATGGCCTGGTGCAGCCGAGGGAAGGGCGTATTGCGAGGTCACCAACAGAATACCGCCGGCGAATCAAATCCTGCGCATTTTTCCGTGAACAGAATTCACCGAGCCGTTTGGTTGGATGATTTTAACAACGATTCCGCCGCCACTGCCTCGGCGAAACACCTGATGAGACAGCCACCTTGTCCTCTTTCGGTACAGAACGACACGAAACTGATGCAGAAAATCCACAGGTTAACCGATAATTAACGATGGACCTTGAAGCCGGCCCGCCGACTTGCTTTGATCAGGATATGAGCACAACCCTGATAGAGGTTCGACCGGCCAAGGCTGCGGATGCAGCCGCGGTGGCGTCTACCCATGATGAAGCCTGGCGCTCGGCCTATCAGGGCATCATTCCCGGCGCCGAGCTCGAAAAACTCATTAACCGTCGCGGCCCGCAATGGTGGGATAGCGCAATCCGCAAAGGCAGCCGCGTCAGCGTGCTAGTGTTCGGCGACAAGGTCGCAGGCTACGCCAATTACGGCCGCAACCGCGCCCGCAGCCTGCATTTCGAAGGCGAGATCTACGAGCTTTACCTGCGGCCGGAATTCCAGGGTCTCGGCTTCGGCCGCCGCCTGTTCACCGCCGCCCGGCGCGATCTGATGCAGAGCGGGCTGAAGAGCATGGTGATCTGGGCGCTGTCGGACAACGATCCGGCGACGGAATTCTACCGCGCGCTCGGCGGTCGCATGGTGGCCCGCTCCTCGGAGAAGTTCGGCGCCAAATCGCTCGATAAAGTCGCTTTCGCCTGGACCAACTGAAGCTATTTCAGGCTTTTCCCTGCTCGGCTGCGGGTCTAAAGGGACCCTGACGCGCGCCTGATTCCCGGCGTGCCCTTTAAACGCCAAGCGGAGCCCCTTATGCGCATTGACGCCATCCCGATCGGAGTAAATCCGCCACACGACGTCAACGTCATCATCGAGGTGCCTGTTGGCGGCGAGCCGATCAAATATGAGATGGACAAGGAAGCCGGCACGCTGGTGGTCGATCGCTTCCTCTATACGGCGATGCGCTATCCCGGCAATTACGGTTTCATCCCGCACACGCTGTCCGGCGACGGCGACCCCTGCGACGTGCTGATTGCCAATACGCGCGCCATCGTGCCGGGCGCCGTGATGAGTGTGCGGCCGGTCGGCGTCTTGCTGATGGAAGACGAGGCCGGCGGCGACGAGAAGATCATCGCCGTGCCATCCTCAAAACTCACCCAGCGCTACGACAAGGTCCGGAACTACAACGACCTGCCCGACATCACGCTGCAGCAGATCCAGCACTTCTTCGAGCACTACAAGGACCTCGAGAAGGGTAAATGGGTGAAGGTATTGCGCTGGTGCGGCGCCGAGGACGCCCACCGCCTGATCCTGGAAGGCATCGAGCGCGCGAAGAAGAAGTAGCGGCCTTCGTGTCCCGGACGCGGTGCAGCCTAGGCGATGCGAAGCATCGTCCGGTAACGCTGCGCCGCAGAGCCGGGACCCATTGCGCCTATGCGCCGCCTCATCGGGAACGCGGCGCGGCCATTTCCGCCGTCATTGCGAGCCACCCGGTCGGCGCGAAGCGCCGCCGGATGACAGGCTCCGCGAAGCAATCCATAGCTCCGCAAGCGGAGGAATGGATTGCTTCGTCGCTTGCGCTCCTCGCAATGACGAGGAGAGAGCGTCGCGTCACACCGCCGGCTTCGGCAGCCCGTGAATCGCACAGGCCGCACGTAGCGTATTCACCAGCAGGCACGCCACCGTCATCTGGCCGACGCCGCCCGGCACCGGCGTAATCGCGCCGGCGACTTCGGCGACTTCCTTGAAGGCGACATCGCCGACCAGCCGCGTCTTGCCGTCGGCTAAAGGCAGGCGGTTGATGCCGACGTCGATCACGGTGGCGCCCGGCTTGATCCAGTCGGCGCGCACCATCTCGGGCTTGCCGACCGCGGCATAGACCAGATCGGCGCGGGCGCAGAGTTGCGCCAGATCCTTTGAGCGCGAATGCGCGACCGTCACGGTCGCATTTTCATTCAGCAGCAATTGCAGCAGCGGGCGGCCAACCAGGTTGGAGCGGCCGATGACGATCGCGTTCATGCCTTCCAGCGAGGCATGCACGCTCTTGGTCAGGATGATACAACCGAGCGGCGTACACGGCGACAACGCGGCAAAGCCGCCGGCCAGCCGGCCAGCATTGTTGGGATGCAGCCCGTCGACATCCTTGGCGGGGTCGATCGCGTTGATGATGGTTTCGGTGTGAAGCGATTTCGGCAGCGGCAATTGCACGAGAATACCGTGCACGGCGGGATCGTGGTTGAGCTTTGCGATCAGCGCCAGGAGATCGGCTTGCGCGACGTCGGCGGGCAGCTTGTGCTCGAACGAGGCCATGCCGGCGGCCTGGGTCTGGGTGTGCTTGCTGCGAACATAGACCTCGCTGGCGGGGTCGTTGCCGACCAGCACCACCGCAAGGCCCGGTGTGACCTGATGCTCGCCTTTGACCCGCGCGACCTCTTCCGCGACACGGGCGCGAAGCTCCGCCGCAATGACCTTTCCGTCGACAATGCGTGCCGTCATCTCAATCCTTTGTCTTCGTCTTGACGCATGATCTTTTCGAAAAACCGGTTCTCACTTTGCGCTTCCGCGGCCCTCCGGGTCCGGATCATGCTTTGGCGGCGGCTACCTTTCGCAGCGTTTCGCCGAGAATTTTGGGATCGCCATCAACGGCGACCTGCTTGATGCGCGAGGTCATACCCGACAGGATCTTCACCCTCGCC
This sequence comes from Bradyrhizobium sp. AZCC 1577, assembly GCF_036924575.1. Lineage (NCBI taxonomy): Bacteria > Pseudomonadati > Pseudomonadota > Alphaproteobacteria > Hyphomicrobiales > Nitrobacteraceae > Bradyrhizobium > Bradyrhizobium sp. AZCC 1577. The sequence continues at coordinate 784,981 of NZ_JAZHRQ010000001.1, read as the reverse complement.
TTCGGGACGCCGAGCACCTTGGCCAGCAGTTCCGTGACCGCACGGTTGGCCTCGCCGCCGTCGGCGATGGCGCGGACGCGAACCTTCACCACCGAGCGGCCGTTGGCGAGCGTTTCAATGCCATCGATATCGTCGCGGCCGCCGCGCGGCGTCACCCGCAGCGCGACACTGATGCCGTCGGTGGAGTAGCGCCAGGGATCCATCAGGCCTTCAGCTATCAGTGCTCGCGGTCAGATGACGTTGGGATAGATGTAGTAGAGGATTACCCGCTGGACGAGCATGATGATCAGGATCAGGATGATCGGCGAGATGTCGAGCCCACCCAGGTTGGGCATGAACCGGCGGATCGGTGCCAGCGCCGGCTCGGTAATTCGGTACAGGAATTCAGCCACCGCCGCGACGAACCCGTTGCGCGTGTTCACGACATTGAAGGCGATCAGCCAGGACAGGATGGCCGCGGCGATCAAAAGCCAGACGTATAGGTCAAGGACAATGATGACGATGTCGAGGATAGCGCGCATGGGAGGGGGAGCTCGCGAGGAGGGACAAACAGCTAGATATCGGTTCATCCTCTCGCAAACAAGGGAAGTTCCCGGCAAAATCACGCCAAAATCGGTACTTTCACCGTTCTTGACTTGGCCTAGGGCCGGACTGTAAATGGCGCCGATTGTCGGCTGCTTCGGACGATGTCGAGGCGGTCGCGACGGGGCCATAGCTCAGCTGGGAGAGCGCGTCGTTCGCAATGACGAGGTCGGCGGTTCGATCCCGCCTGGCTCCACCAGCCTTCGCTCGCTTCGCGAGCTTCGGCTGGGCAAGCCACACCGTGCCCTATCGTAGCGAAGCAAGCGAAGGCTGCCACGCCATAGCCCGCAGGGCGAAGGCGGGCCGACAGACCCGACCCCGATCCCCCTTCACTTCCCCGTAAACCGCGGCGGCCGCTTCTCGACAAAACTCGCCACCCCCTCCCGGAAATCGCTCCCCTTCAGCGCGATCTGCATTTCGCGGTTGGCATCGATGGTGGCTTCGGCGAGCGTCTGGAACGGCACGTCATAGAGCTGGCGCTTGATTACCGAAATCGCGCTGGGCGAGACGAAATCGGCGAGATCGAGCGCATAGGCATACGTCTGCTCGCGCAACTGGTCCGGCGGATAGATCCGGTTGACCAGCCCGATGCGCAAGGCTTCCTCGCTGGAAACCCGCCGCGCCGACATCAGCAAATCCAGCGCATTGGCGTGGCCGACGATGCGCGGCAGCATCCAGCTAATGCCGTGCTCGGCGATCAGCCCGCGGCGCGCAAACGAGGTGGTGAAGACGGTATTGTCGGCCGCAAAGCGCAGATCGCAATAGAGCGCGTGGACCAGGCCGATGCCGGCGGTAGCGCCGTTGAGCATGCCGATCACGGGCTTTGGGATGGCAGGATAATAGGCGTAGCGCGTCTGCCAGTCCGCCCGGCGGTTCATGTCGAAGGGCGGGATGTTCTCGCCGCGCCTGATCTCGCTGGGGTCGATGGCCTGCAACGCCTCCATGTCCGCACCTGCGCAGAAGGCGCGGCCGGCGCCGGTGAGCACGATGACGCGGACATCGTCATCGGCGCTGGCGGCCTCCATTGCATGGCGCACGTCGCGCTCCATGGTCGCGGTCCATGCGTTCATGCGGTCGGGGCGGTTGAGCGTGATGGTCGCGATCTTGTCGCTCACCTCGTAGAGAATATGCTGATAGATCACCGCGGGTCTCCCTGTCATTCTTGTCATTGCCGTGCGGGCTCAGGAGCGCGATCCTATCACATCAGCAGTTCTTGAAAGACGTGCGGTGGCGCGGATGAAATTCCGCGTGGCGGCTATTCGGCCGCTTCCAGCAGAGCCGCGTGCGGCGCGCGCACGATCCAGCCTGCAATGAAATTCTTCAGCCACGCCCGCTCGACGACGTCGTGCACGGCGCGGCCTTCGAAATGAAGGTGACGCGGCTGCGCGCCCGGCGAATCCATCCGCACGCATCCGCGCGTGGTCCAGCGATGCATCATGGCGTAGGTGACGTCGGGATGAAACTGGAAGCCGAACGCGTGGCCGTGCCGAAACGCCTGCACCGGAAAGTCATCGCCTTCGGCAAGCAGTTCGGCGCCATCAGGCAGTTGAAACCCTTCGCCGTGCCAGTGGTAGACGAGCTCCGGCCAGTCCGAACAGAGCGCGTGACCGGCAGCGGTTGGGCGGATCGGATAGTAACCGACCTCGACCCTGCCTTCATGATGCGGCGCGACCGGCGCGCCCAATTGTTTGGCAAGCATCTGGGCCCCCAGGCAGATGCCGAGAAACGGCCGCCGCTCGCGCAAGGGAATTTCGATCCAGTCAATCTCGCGGCGGACATACTCGTCGGAGTCGTTGGCGCTCATCGGGCCGCCGAAGATGACCGCGCCGGCATGCTGGGCCAGTGTTTCAGGCAACGGGTCGCCGAACCGCGGACGCCTGATATCGAGGGGATAGCCGAGCGCGCGCAGCGCGTTGCCGACCCGGCCGGGCGTCGAGCTTTCCTGGTGGAGAACGATCAGAACCGGTGACAGGGATGCGGCGTCAGGCGCGGCCAGCGCCCCTCTGCCCGGAAAGGGCACGATGTTGTCGCCATTTTTGCTCGACCGGAACGACATCGACGTTGCTCAGGTGCCTCGAATCGAAACCATACCTAAGTGAGTGTTAATTTCGGGTGAGTTCACGCACACATACAAAAATGTAAGCAAACCGCGGGCCAGATGCGGTCAGCGCGCTGGCCCGCGGTGCGAACAGGCAAGAACACCGGAAAAACTCGGGGTTTCTTCAGCGCTGGCGGAGCTGGAAGCGGCCGATCGCTCCGAGGACAAAGGAGCGCGGAACCAGCCGGAGCAGGAACGGCACAATCTTGATGCCGAGGCCCGGCAACACTGCCCGTTTGTTCGCCATCAATCCGCTGTAGGCCTGCTGCGCGACATCGGCCGACGACATATTGAGGATCGACGAATCATAGCCGGGTCTAAATCCGGCGCGCGCCTGAAATTCCGAAGGCACGGGTCCCGGACACAACACCGTCACGCGCACGCCATGTGGCGCCAGTTCTGCGCGCATCGCTTCGGTGAACGACAGCACATAGGCCTTGGACGCGTAATAGACCGCCATTCCCGGCCCCGGCAGAAAGCCCGCGATCGAGCCGACGTTGAGAAGGCCGCCGCGATTTCGAATCAGGTGATCGGAAAACCGCAGTGACAGGTCGGTCAGCGCGCGGATATTGACAGCGATTATCTCAAGCTGGTTGGAGCGATCACGCTGGATTGCTCTGCCAAACACGCCAAATCCGGCGTTGTTGACGAGGTATTCAACCTCCATGCCGGAGGCGGTCAAGGCCTCGGCAATCCTGTCGCCGCAGTCGGGTTGCGCTAGGTCGCAGGGAATGACGATCGGCGCCGCGCCGCCGGCCGCCTTGATTTCCGCCGCCAACGCTTCCAGGCGATCCGCGCGCCGCGCCACCAGCGCCACGCGATGACCCTTCGATGCAAAAACGCGCGCCAGCTCGGTGCCTATGCCCGCCGATGCACCAGTAATCAGCGTCACACGCTCGGTCACGGTTGAATGCTCTTAAAAATCAAATCAGGGTTATGCCGCCAGCACGGGAACGAGAGCATAGGCGCGCGGTGTGGCGCAAGCCATCCCCCAAACATGGCGCCATGCCGGCCTGTGTGCTCCCACATGCTGAAGTCCCTATGTTTTCAGGCTTATCGCGCACTGTCGCAGCCGGTTGCGGCGCACATCAAAGTTTCGTCATCTGCAATGATGCGTGGCTGCGCCGCGCATTGTCACATTGCTGCGTCTTCGGCCTTCGGCGCACCTGCAGACGAGACCGGCTGCCGCTCAGCCACCCGATGCTTGAGATCGATCCGGTCGCGCGAGGAAATGCCGAGCAGGTCAGCCGCGCGCCAGACGACGTTATCCTCGAACTCGCTGACCTGGCCGTCCGCGTATACCAGTTCCCACATCATCTCGATGATGCGAAGCCGGCCCTCTTCGTTCACCGAACGCATGATGACGCTGGTGAAACGATAGAGATCGACCGCATCGCCTTCCGCCCGCGTCGCCGACGCGATCAAATGATCCGCCGTCCCGGGATCGAGCTTGAAGCGGCTTTCGATCAAACTGTGCAATTTGCGCTTCTCGATCACGCTCGGCTCGCCGTCGAGCGAGACGACATGGACCAGTAGTGCAGTCGCCGCGAGAAGATACCCGGTATCGTCGAACGCGAAATCCTGATCCGCGTTGGGGGCGACGATGTCGGCAATGAATTGGCGCAGTCCGTCGAGCATCAATCTACCTGCAAAGTCTTGTAAAGCCTGTCGGTCGAATATGGGTTTAAAATCTGGCCTCCGCAATCAACGCCTGGCTGCGCGGGCAGATTAAATCGGCGTCACCTTTGAAGTAACCAAAACATCTGCATCGAGAATTTGGTTGTACCTGCAGGCAGTCACAGAGCCGTCGCTTATCGGTGAGTCAAAGCGCGCCGGCTGAGGTTCAAGAGCGCCACCGCCGAGTGCGTCGAAAGACAGGACATGTCCGCCAAGATCTGACCCGCGCGATTTGCCGCAGCCAGCAAGGTGTCATCCAATTGCAAATCATTCGCATTTGCATTAGAAAACGAACTCGTTGTTTCAATGAGTGATTTCTTGGGGGAACGCGCATGACCAACTTCCGCTTTGCGCTCGGCGCCGCCGTTGTGCTCGGAGTCGCCTCGGGCGCCGCGCTTGCGGCAGGTGACCTGTCGCGACAGACGCCGATCGAGGTGACGGTCGATCTCGGCTCGCCCGGCAAACACGAATTCGCGCCGAAGCAACTCAAGTTCGAAACCGGCAAGCTCTACAAGCTGATCCTACGCAATTCGAGCAACGATCCGCACTACTTCACCTCGCACGCGTTCTCGCAGATGGTGTTCACGCGCAAGGCGCAGGTGACGCAGCAGCAGAACGGCAAGACCGTTACGCTCGCCGAATTCAAGGGCGCGATTCGCGAGATCGAGGTCTATCCGGGACAATCCGCCGAATGGTGGCTGGTGCCAATCGCCGCCGGCCGTGCCAGCGACTTGCGCTGCGACATCAAGACCAGCGACGGCAAGACCCACGCCGAACTCGGCATGACCGGTGAGATCGTGATCGAGTAGTATCGTTTAAGGTATCTCGTACACCATCACCTTGTCGGCGATGCCGCGCAGTGCCGCTTCCTTCTGGATCGGCCTGATCGCCTGTTTCGCCAGAATGGTGGCAACGCCCGGCGATTCGATCACAGGTCCTGTGATGTGGATCTCCTGCGAGGTCGACAGGTGCTGCACCCTTGAAGCGATGTTGACGGTCTGACCGAAATAGTCCTGTCGCTCGTTCAGCATGACCGCCAGGCACGGACCTTCGTGGATGCCGATCTTGATAATCAGGTCCTCCCGGCCGCGCTCGGCATTCAGCGTCGCCATTGCCGCCCGCATGCGCAGGCCCGCGACGATCGCATGTTCCGGCCTGATGAAGGTCGCCATCACGGCATCGCCGATCGTCTTCACGACCGCGCCCTTCTCCGATGCGATGATTTCGAGCAGCGCGTGGAAATGCGCCCGCACCAGGTCGAAGGCGGCGAGATCGCCGACCCGCTCATAGAGCGCGGTGGAGCCCTTGAGGTCCGTAAACAGGAAGGTCAGCGAGGTGATCTTGAGGCGCTGATCGACGTTGAGGTTATCCGCCTTGAAGACGTCGCGAAAAGTCTGGTTGGACAGCATCCGCTTGGCGGTCAGGATCGGCTTGCGTTTGCCGAGCAGCTCATGGAGCGTGTCGTTGGCGATCCAGACCGCGGGCAGCACCCGGTGGTCCGTCTGGTTTTCCAGCGACAGCCGTAGCGGTCCCGGCCGCATCACCGTCGAGCCCGTAGGCGGGTGCAGCTTGTTGAAGACGATCGAAAACTGTTGCCGCTCGCGGGTCGGTTCGCCCTGGACATCGAAGAAATGCGCCGAATGCGTCACCGGCTCGAACACGATCACGAACTGGTTGGGCAATTGCAGCGACAGCACTGCCTTTTCGCCCGCCGGCAACTCGATGGCTTCGAGCGAGACTTCATCGATGAGCCGCTTGATCGATTCCTCGCTCAGGTCCATCCCCGAGCTCCAGAACATCTGGCGGTTATATTCCCAGATCGGCAGCGTGTTGGGATCGTGTGCCGCAATGCGCCTGACGCGCGGGCTGACCGTGAAGGCGACCTCGACGCGGTCGTCGACCGACGCCTCGTAACCTTGGGCGCATAGCGCGCAATTGTAATCGTCGTGGCGCAGCGATTTCAGGGTGTTGTGCGCGCCGAGCACGCCACCGCAGCCGGGGCACAGCACATTCCAGGTGAGATCGAACAGCCCGAGCCGCGCCGAATGCAGGAAGGCCGAGATGACCTTTTCCTCGTCGAGCCCGTAGCGCGCGGAGAAATCCAACAGGTTGATTCGGTTGAGGTCGCGGTCCTCGCCCTTGGCGATCAGTTGCGAGATGGCGTCGACCACCGCGGGGTCGGCGGTCTGCTTCAAGACTGCGAACTGGGCCTGAGTATCGCTCATGGTGACAACCTAGATGACGCTCCCAAGACGACTGCGCAAGGTGTGCTCCCTTGTCTGACGCATTTTCTTCGCGTGGTCCGGCAATCGGCCGATCAAAAAAAGACTACCGAGGCGTGATGGCAAACATCGGCGAACGGTCGGGCTGCGTCGTCACCACGCCGATCGGCATCACCGGATCCTTGTCGACCAGCGTGACGCGAAACGCGCCGATCATCTTCGCCAGCGCCAGCGTCGCCTCGACCAGCGCGAAATGCGCGCCGATGCAAACGCGGGCGCCGACGCCGAACGGCAGATAGGCGAAGCGGTCGGGCGGCGTTCCCGTCATGAAGCGGGACGGGATAAACGCGCTCGGATCCCGCCACAGCTTTTCGTGCCGATGAAGCAGCCACGGCGCGATCAGGATGACGTCCTTCTTCTTGACCGGCAGACCCGCGATAGTATCCGGCCCGATCGCCGCGCGGGCGATCAGGAACGCCGGTGGATAGAGCCGCATCGTTTCGTCGATCACCGCGCGGGTGAATTTCAGCCGCTCGATATCGGACGCGCCGTTGACGGCCGCGGTCTGTACTTCGCTCGCCACCTGCTCCTGCGTGGCAGGATCGAGCGCCAGGAGATAGAGCGCCCAGAACAGTGCGGTCGCCGTCGTCTCATGGCCGGCGAGAATCATGGTCGCGACCTGATCGCCGAGTTGTTCGTCGGAGAAGGCTTCGCCGGTTTCCGGATCGCGCGCATCGCCCATCAGGTCAAACAGATCGCGCGCCGGCGCGCCCTCCTGCTTGCCGGCAGCGCGGCGCTCGGCCATCAGCATGCCGATGAATGCAGTCCAGCGCTTGCGGAAGCGGCCGCGCGCAATGTCCTGCGGGCTTGGCCAGTTCAGCGGCAACAGCAAATCCAGAAAATGCGGGCGCGCCAGCCGCTCGCCATATTCCATCACGAAATCGCGCAAGGCGGCGCCATGGCGATCCATCCCGAACGAGAACATGGTGCGGCCGGCGATCTCGAGCGCCATCCGCTGCATCGCCTCGCGCAGGTCAACGTGTCCATTGCTGGTGCCTCTCAGCTTGGCGACTGTCTGGTCGGTCGCCGCCAGCATGTGCGGAATGAGCGGCATCACCGCGCGCGGCGTGAATGCCGGCGCCAACGTGCGGCGCTGATGCTTCCACGCGCGCCCTTCCGCGATCAAAAGGCCCTCGCCGAGAATTGGACGCAGCACCCGGATGCCGGCAGGCGTGCGCGTATAATTTTCGTAATTGTCGACCAGCACATGCTTGATCGCATCCGGCGCGTTGAGAATGAACGTGCTGCGTCCGAAGAAGCGGCCCTGGACGATATCTTCCTCATAGGCCCGCTGGCCCCAGCTACCGATCGGGCTTTCGCGGATGGCCTTCATCCGCCCGAACACTGTCATGTCGTCGGGCGCCCGCGGCGGGCTCGGCGGCACCAGCGGTGCGCGCGCGACCGTCGTGTCGTAGGCTTCGGCTATGCTCATCGGCGCCACTCTCGTAGCCCGGACAGTCGCGCGAATGCGCGCCCCGTTGGCTCATGCGGGCTACGGCTCCAACTATGCATTCGATCCGGGCGCCACAAAGGCGCTCCTGTCAGGAAACAGCTAATAAGTCAGTTCGGCAACCGCAATCCGGTTCTCGGAGGCCGGCCAGGCCCGCGCCACGATCCGCTCCTGGTTGAATAATGCCACCACGGGGCGGTTGACCTCCGCGTTGCTTGACAGCCTGGCCGAGCTCGCGGCGCTGGTCTTCGGTCGAGGAACGGTTCGGTTGTTCGAGCTTGTCATCGGAGCGTGATGGCCAGCAGGTTGTGTCGAAGGTCGGACTTAGTTCGCTGAGCCCGGACTGCTTGCAATATCATTGCATCGCCCCAGAGGCGTTCAGTCCGCAATTAACGCGCTCAGTCACTTGTCAATAGGTAAGTCTGCGCCCGATTCAATCAGCCACCCACGTCGGCGGCTGAATTGAATTGCGGAAGCGGATCATGTCGCCACGACAAGCGGCTATTTCGCCGCTACGGTTGTGGGTTTTCCCTCCTCGCCGGCGAAGACTACCAGGACCTTAGCCGGAACATTGCCCTTATTGAAAAGCTGGTGCGGGTGATTGAGAGCCTCGATGTACGCTTCGCCGGCTTTGTATTGATGCGGCTGTCCGCCGTGACTCTGCAACTCTACCTCGCCCTCTAGGACGTACACGTAGGTCGGTACCGGGTGCTCATGCAATGGCGTGCGGCCGCCTGGCTCGATGATCCCAATAACGGAGATGATCTCTGGCTTGTCTGTCTTCGGATAGGCAATCGGCTGCTTGTCTCGAGTTTGACCCGTTTTCAGCAGCGGCTGGGTCTTGAACCCGGCCGGCAGCGCACTGTCCTGGGCACGTACTGTCGCGGCTGCCGCCACGAGCCAGATTGCGGCCAGCGTGCCAGCAGTTGAAACAAAACGCGTGGGCGTCATGGAATGTCCTCCTGGTTGCGAATGCGGCCCCCACGAGAGCAGACAGGATCATGCGCCAGGCTCGCAACGCCCGCAGCGGATAGCTGTTGTCGTCTTCTCCGAATGATTACCTCGCATCTGGTCGAGCCGCTGTTCGCGCGCGTCGCGGAACCGCTCAATTCCAATCGTCATGGCGTGTCCCGCTTTGGGGTCACATTCAATGATTAACTGGAATGATATCAACCCCAAGCACGCGTTCTATGCGCAATTTGCCGCGCATCGCGAAAGCGATGGCCATGAGCATCGTTCGGAGCCCGCTGGAACCTTCTTGCAGGTCAGGGCCGGACACTGCCCTTGAGTCCTTCCGCCTTCTTTGCTGCGAGCGCTTCCCTGGTGCGCTGGCTGATCAACCGGCGCTCCTTCTCTGCAGGGGCGGCGTAGAGCAAGAGATCGGCGTCAGCGCCCAAGCACCAACCGCCGCGACAGCCGCATTCTGAAACCTTCCGTTGCTTTTCAATGCCTTAGCTGTGCGATAGCACCGCCGATAGTGCTGCTTCGACTGGACAGGCCAGGGCTTTCGCAGGCATCACTTTACATTCGCATGGAATCAAGCCGGTGACAGAACGCCAACGGAACCGATCATGACCGACCAGCCGAAACGCTCGCGTCTTGCGACTGACGGGATCGCAGCGCCGTTGCGGCACGCGGTGTTCCGGCGCATCTGGCTCGCCAGCCTCGTTTCCAACCTGGGGATCTTGATCCAGGGCGTCGGCGCGGCCTGGGCGATGACGCAGATGACTGCTTCGGCCGACAAGGTCGCGCTGGTGCAGACCGCGCTGATGCTGCCGATCATGCTGATCTCGATGCCGGCCGGCGCCATCGCCGATATGCACGACCGCCGCATCGTCGCGCTGGTCTCGCTCGGCATCGCGCTTGTCGGCGCAACCGCGCTCACGGTGCTGGCGTGGCTCGGCCTCGTTACGCCGAATATCCTCCTGGCGCTGTGCTTCGTCGTCGGCAGCGGCATGGCGCTGTTCGGGCCGGCCTGGCAGGCCTCGGTGACCGAGCAGGTGCCGGCGGAGACGCTGCCGGCGGCGGTCGCACTCAACGGCATCAGCTACAACATTGCGCGCAGCTTCGGTCCGGCGATCGGCGGCATCGTAGTCGCCACATCAGGCGCCGTGGCGGCGTTTGCCGTCAATGCGGTGCTGTATCTGCCGCTGATGGTGGTGATGTTTCTGTGGAATCGCGCCAACGAGCCGTCGCGCCTGCCGCGCGAACGGCTCAACCGCGCCATGGTCTCCGGCGTGCGCTACATCACCAATTCGCCGTCGATCAAGATCGTGCTGACGCGCACGCTGGTCACCGGCATCATTGGCGGCTCGGTCTCGGCGCTGATGCCGCTGGTCGCCCGCGATCTCCTGCATGGCGGCGCGCAAACCTACGGCATCATGCTCGGGGCCTTCGGCATGGGCGCGGTGTTCGGCGCGCTGAATATCGGCGAGGTACGGCGGCGCATGAGCGGCGAGGCCGCAGTACGCGCCTGCGCGATATCGATGGCCGGCGCGATCGCGGCGGTCGCCCTGAGCACCAACGCGGTCCTGACGGCGATTGCGCTCGTGCTCGCTGGCGCGGTGTGGATGCTGGCGGTCGCCCTGTTCAATATCGGCGTGCAGCTCTCAGCGCCGCGCTGGGTTGCGGGCCGCTCGCTGGCGGCTTTCCAGGCGTCGATCGCCGGCGGCATTGCGGTCGGAAGCTGGGGCTGGGGACACCTCACCGACCTCGCCGGCGTGGAGATTGCGCTATTGGTTTCGGCTGGCCTGATGCTGATCTCGCCCCTGCTCGGCATCTGGCTGCGCATGCCGCCGGTCGGCGCGCGCAACGAGGATGCCACCGAACTGCTTGCCGATCCCGAGGTGCGGCTGTCGCTCACGGGGCGCAGCGGACCGCTGGTGGTCGAGATCGAATATCGCGTCGCGCAGGATAACGCGCGCGCGTTTCACAATGTGATGCAGGAAGTGCAGCTCAGCCGCCAGCGCAACGGCGCCTATGGCTGGTCGATCGCGCGCGACATCGGCGACCCCGAATTATGGACCGAGCGCTACCATTGCCCGACCTGGCTCGATTATCTGCGCCAGCGTAACCGTGCGACGCAGTCCGAGCGCGCCCTGCACCAGCGCGCGATCGACTTTCACCTCGGGCCGGAGCCGATCCGCGTCCGCCGCATGCTGGAGCGGCCGTTCGGCTCGGTCCGCTGGAAGGAAGATACCCCCGACCGCGCCGCCAACGAGGTCTTGCCGGTGGTCGCGACCGCAGCCGGCAGCAGCACCTGATCCATCGATAAGGGCGACGCGCCGCGGCCATTGGGCGCAGAAATGGCGCGGGAATAAATCAGCCCAACTTGATTCAGCGTACCGCCGACACCGCGCCACCGATTTCCTGCGACTAAAGTGCAAGACGTCGGTGCGCCGCCGAACGCGAACAGGTCCTGCTTCGCGCCTGCGAGATAGCAACGTTACCCTGCCAATTGAGCGATTCATAACGAGCCCGCGCACTTCCCGCTTGCCAAAATGCCGCGCAAGCCTTTGACTTGTCGTTGAGACAAACAAGCCTGCGGCGACAGCGGGCGACATCTCAACCGGGAGGAGCTCATGAGCAAGCGTAGCGATACAAAAACGACGCGGCGCCGTTTCCTGACGGCCGCGGCCGCCGGCGGTGCGGCGATTGCGATGCCACAAGTCAGCCGGGCGCAGACGGCGACCTTGAAGATGCAGGGCTCGTGGGGCAAGGCCGACGTCTTCAACGAGATGGCCGAAGATTATGTGAAGCGCGTCAACGAGATGGCGGGAGGCCGGCTGCGTATTGACTATCTGGTGGGCGGTTCGGTTGTGCATCCGTTCCAGGTATTCGACGGCGTGCATGGCGGCCAGATCGACGCGGCCCATACGGTGACCGTCTACTGGTACGGCAAGCACAAGGCCGCATCGCTGTTCGGCACCGGGCCGGTGTTCGGCTTTAATGCCAACGAGGGTCTTGGCTGGATTCACAACGGCGGTGGCAAGGAGCTGTTCGAAGAACTCCAGACCCAGATCATGAAGGTCAATATCAAGAGCTTCTTCGCAATGCCGATGCCGACCCAGCCGCTCGGCTGGTTCAAAAAGCCGATCACCAGTGATGCCGACCTGAAGGGGCTCAAGTACCGCACCGTGGGTCTGGCTGCCGACTTGTTCCAGGTGATGGGCGCCTCTGTCGCGCAGCTTCCGGGCGGCGAAATCGTGCCGGCCATGGAGCGCGGCGTGATCGATGGATTCGAGTTCAACAACCCGACATCGGACAGGCGCTTCGGCGCGCAGGACGTCGCCAAAAACTACATGTTAGGCAGCCACCATCAGGCGACGGAATATTTCGAGATCATGTTCAACCGCACGAAATACAATGCGCTGGCGGCCGAGCAGAAGGCGATCCTGCAGTATGCTGCAGAGGCAGTCTCCTCCGCCAACGAATGGAAGGGGATGGACTATTACTCCAAGGACCTGCAGGAGCTGATCAACAAGGACAAGGTCAACGTCCAGCGGACGCCGAAGTCCGTATTCGATGCGCAGATCAAGGCATGGGACGGCTTGATCGCCCAGCTCGGGTCGGATCCATTCATGAAGAAGGTGATGGACTCGCAGAAGGCATGGGTGCGCCGCGTGGTTTACTACAACATGACCAACGCGACGGATTATCGTGGCGCCTTCGAGCATCACTTCCCGGGTGTGCTCAAGGTCTGACGAGCTCGCAGCGCTTGATCGGCGGTACGAATAATGGGCGGCGCGGTTGACGCGCCGCTCAGCCAGCAACTGGGGGACATCCGGATGTGCGATTTACCGCGAGCTCAACTCGCATGAAGAAATTTCTGTTTTTCATCGATGAACTCAGCACATGGGTCGGCAAGGCGTTCGCCTGGCTGATTCTCGTCCTCACGCTCGGTGTCAGCTACGAGGTGTTCATGCGCTACGTGCTGCGTGCGCCGACCACCTGGGCGTTCGACATCAGCTACATCACCTATGGCGCGATGTTCCTGATGGCCGGCGCCTATACGCTGTCGCGCAACGGCCATGTGCGCGCCGACGTGGTCTACCGCCTCTGGTCGCCGCGCACGCAGGCGACGATGGATCTCATTCTTTACATTCTGTTCTTCCTGCCGGCGATTGCGGCATTGATGTATTCGGGCTGGAATTATGCCGATATGTCGGTGCGCTTCCGCGAAGTCAGCATCTTCAGTCCGGCCGGCGTGCCGGTGTTTCCGCTGAAAGCGCTGATCCCGATCACCGGCTTCCTTTTGTTTCTGCAGGGGCTCGCTGAAGTGATCCGCTGCGTGCTGTGCATCCGCACCGGCCGATGGCCGCAACGCCTGCACGACGTTGAGGAGACCGAAAGCCTGATCATCCGCGAGCATCAACAGCAGCAGGCAGCAGCGGAGCCAAGCGAGAGGGGGGCGGGCGCATGACCGACCCTCAACTCGGCATGTTGATGCTGGGGCTTTTCATCTTCATCATCATGCTCGGCTTCCCGATCGCCTTCACGCTGATGGCGATGGGCGTCTCGTTCGGCTACTACGCGTACTACACGCCCGGTCAGGAGTTCTTCCAGAACCGCATCTTCACGCTGCTGGTGCAGAAGACGTTCGAGGTCACATCCAGCGACGTGCTGGTCGCAGTGCCGCTGTTTCTCTTCATGGGCTATCTGGTCGAACGCGCCAATATTCTCGACCGCCTGTTCCACTCGCTGCAATTGTCGATGAAGAACGTGCCCGGCGCGCTCGCGGTGGCCACGCTCATCACCTGCGCAATGTTCGCGACCGCCACCGGCATCGTCGGCGCCGTTGTCACGCTGATGGGCCTGCTGGCATTGCCGGCGATGCTGCGCGCGGGTTACGACACCAAGCTGTCGGCTGGCGTGGTCTGCGCCGGCGGCTGCCTCGGCATCCTGATTCCGCCGAGCATTCTCCTGATCGTCTATGCAGCGACCGCCGGCGTTTCGGCGGTCAAGCTCTATGCGGCCGCATTCTTTCCGGGGTTCTTGCTGGCCTTGTTCTATGTCCTCTACGCGATGGCGCGGGCGATCATCAATCCCGCGCTGGCGCCGAAGCTGCCGCCCGAGCAGACCAATGTGCCTCTCAGCACGGTGATCTGGGCGCTCGCCACGTCATTCCTGCCGCTGGCGCTCCTCATCGTCGCCGTGCTCGGCGCCATCCTGTTCGGCTTGGCGACGCCGTCCGAAGCGGCGGCGGTAGGCGCTCTCATGAGCATCGTTCTGGCAGCGGCCTATCGCTCGCTCAACTACACGATGATGCGCGAGTCGGTGTATCTGACCGTGCGCGCGACCGCGATGGTCTGCTATCTGTTCATCGGATCGTGGACGTTCTCCGCGGTGTTTGCTGTCCTCGGCGGACAGTCGGTGGTCGAGCAGTTCTTCACCTCGCTGAATCTGTCGCCGGTGCAGTTCCTGCTGCTGACCCAGATCATCATCTTCCTGCTCGGCTGGCCACTGGAGTGGACCGAGATCATCATCATCTTCGTGCCGATCTTCCTGCCGCTGCTTCCCCAGTACGGCATCGATCCAATTTTCTTCGGCATCCTGGTCGCATTGAACACGCAGACAGCGTTCAATACGCCGCCCGTCGCGATGGCCGCCTTCTATTTGAAGGGCGTGGCGCCGCCGCAGGTGAAGCTCACCGACATCTTCTCCGGCGCGCTTCCCTTTGTCGGCCTGGTCTTTCTCACCATGGCTCTGGTCTACATCTTCCCGGAAATTGCGTTGTGGTTGCCCAGCTATCTCTATGGATCGCGGTGAGCCGGCCCGGTAAAGCGCTGAAAGGATGCGCATGAGCCTCAATGCGCTCGGGCTTGCGGAAGCGGCGGCCGGCATCCGCGACGGCCGGCTCAGCTCAGTGGAGCTTGTCGCCGACTGTTTGAAACGCATCGACGAGGCCGATCGCGACATCGAGGCGTGGGCATTCCTCGATCGCGACTACGCGATGCGGCAGGCCGAGGCCGCCGACGACCATCGCAAGCAGGGCAAGGCCACAGGCCCGCTGCATGGCGTGCCGCTGGGCATCAAGGACATCTTCGATACCGGCGACATGCCGACGGAACTCGGATCCAGCCTGTGGGCCGGACGCACGCCGCGCCGCGATGCGACGGCGGTGGCGCGCCTGCGGGCCGCAGGGGCCGTGATCCTCGGCAAGACGGTGACGACCGAGTATGCCTATTTCAATCCCGGCAAGACCCGAAATCCGCACAACCCGGCTCACACGCCGGGCGGATCGTCGTCGGGCTCCGCCGCGGCGGTTGCGGCGCTGATGGTGCCGGGCGCCATCGGCTCGCAGACCAACGGGTCCGTGATCCGCCCTGCTGCCTTCTGCGGGGTGGTTGGCTTCAAGCCGACACACGGTCTCATTCCACGGAGTGGCGCGCTACTGCTATCGCGGGCACTCGATCATGTCGGCGTGTTTGCGCGATCGGTCGACGACGCAGCACTGCTGGCACAGACGCTTGCGGGTTTCGACGAGGAAGATCCGGATGCGCGCCCTCTTGCCCCTCCCCGCTTTGTCGAAATGGCGGCAAGCGAGCCGCCATTACCGCCGCGGTTCGCCTTCGTGCGCTCGCCCGCGTGGAAGCATGTCGAGCAGGTGACGACGGAGGCGTTTGCCGAATTGGTGGAAGTGCTGGGCGAGCAAGTTTCCGAGGTCGAGATCGGCCCGAGTTTCGACCGCGCTGTCGACATGCACCGCACCGTCATGGAAGTGGAGATGGCGCACAACCTGCATCGCGATTTCGAGCAGGGCGGCGAATCCCTAAGCCAGGTACTGCGCGCGCTGATCGAGCGCGGGCGCCAGGTTCCGGCCGTCGACTACACACGCGCCTTGGCCGGCAGCGCGCCGC
This sequence comes from Bradyrhizobium sp. AZCC 1577, assembly GCF_036924575.1. Lineage (NCBI taxonomy): Bacteria > Pseudomonadati > Pseudomonadota > Alphaproteobacteria > Hyphomicrobiales > Nitrobacteraceae > Bradyrhizobium > Bradyrhizobium sp. AZCC 1577. The sequence continues at coordinate 769,033 of NZ_JAZHRQ010000001.1, read as the reverse complement.
TCAACGCGACGCTCGACGGCGTGTTTGGCGAATACGACGCGATTCTGACCCCGTCTGCACCGGGCCCGGCGCCGCGCGGCCTCGACAGTACCGGCAACCCCGTGTTCTGCTCGATGTGGACCTATCTCGGCACGCCGGCGGTGACGCTGCCGCTGCTGCAATCGGACAGCGGCCTGCCCATTGGCGTTCAGTTGATTGGGCGCCGCGGCAACGATGCGCGGCTCCTGCGGACGGCCAACTGGCTAGTCAAAACTCTCGGAAAAGGCGGCCGCGACAGAGCCGCGCCTGCCAAAACCGGTGCCAAGACCCGTGCTAAGACCAGTGCGCGTCGCGCGAAAACAAGGAGCGACAGATGACGAATTTGATCACCGGACTGATCGGCCTCGCCGGTGTCTGCGCTTTTCTCGGCATCCTGCTCTGGTGGATCAAGGCAGTGCCGCTGATCATCATCTGCGTGTTGGTGATGGCGCTGCTGATCTACGATTTCTACCAATCGCTGCGCGCCAACGGAAACGGAGCGGGATAGATCGCGGCCGCCCGGCGCCTTCTACTGCCCGGCGCCCGCTAGCTTCCGCTGGCAGGCCTTGCTGATCCGTGAGCGGTTCTGCTTCAGGCAGGCCAGAATGACCTGATCACCATCCTGCATCTGCGCCCGGCAATACCGCGAGACGTCGCGCGCGCACTCGTCATGCCCCTCTCTTTTTTGTGTTTGTGCCGACACGCTTGAGGCCATCAGGATCAGCGGAATGACGAAAAGGATCTTGGTCATTTGTTATGCCTTCGTAGCCGGGAAACGCGATCAGCGCGCTCTATAGCGTTTTCTGGCGAGGTTGGAACCGGTCCGCGTCAGGAAAACGCGTCAAACAGGAATCCAGCGCGCCAGAATCCCGGCCGCACGCATTTGTGAACGGTGAAATGCCTCGTTCGCGTTGTGAACGCCGCAAAACGAAAAACGCCTGCGTCGCATCGCCGCAAGCGTTCCCGGAAGCCGGAGGGCCGACTATTGCGCGGCGAGCTTGCCCTTCTTCGCCGCGAGATCGCGATCCATCACGGTGCGGCAGCCCGCGCTCAGGTCGGCGCGATGCTTGATCATGCAGGCGGTGATTTTCGGAATATTCGGGATTTCCGAGCTGCAGAGGCGGAATGCGTCGCCGGTGCACATCTGCTGCTGCTCAGAGGTGAAGGCGAAGCTCGCGGTCGACGAAGCAGCGGCGAACGAGGCGGTCAAGGCCAGCACTAGACTGACCTTGCGAACGGCATTGAAGAACACTGCGGTCATTGTCGGCTCCTGTTGGCTCGGCAGGCGAGCCCGTTGTTGGTGGCAGGAGCATGCGCTCGGAACCGCGGGGCGACTGTGACTGACCTCACTCGCGCATAACACCCTCATTTCCTTGTCCTAACCGGCGCTTGTTCGCGAGACGTTAAGACATTGTTGGCATTAATGGCCCGTTGCGTGTGTGTACCCCGAGTATGTGGAAAGAGTAGCGATGCGTAATGCGTTGGGCCTGATGCTGGCCAGTGTAGTGACGGCGCTGGTGATCACCGGCGTTTGGTTCTGGACCTCCTCGCCGCGGGCCGACGCGGTTGCACCCCAAACCGTTGCCGCCCGTGCGGCCGAGCCGGCGCCCGCCGCAGCCAGGCCCGCACTGAGGGACGACGTCGAGACCACGGGCTCGCTCTCGAAGCCGACCCCTGCCCCCGCGCCCATTCCCGCAGCCCAGCCGATGCGATCGGCCTGCGCCAATCCCGACGCACTCGGCGTCAGCCGCACAGTCGTGATCGACACCACCGGCGGCCCCGGCTTCGGCTTCCTGCAATACAAGCAGTTCGACTTCCTGACTGAGAAGGAGGTCGTGCTGACCTTCGACGACGGCCCGTGGCCGACCACGCCCGCTGTGCTCAAGGCGCTATCGGATGAATGCACCAAGGCCCTGTTCTTCCCGGTCGGCAAGCACACGACTTATCATCCCGAGATTCTCAAGCAGGTCGCGACCGCCGGCCACACCATCGGCTCGCATACCTGGTCGCACGCCCATCTCGACGGCAAGAAGCTGACCGAGCCGCAGGTGAGAGAGGAGATCGAGAAGGGCTTTAGCGCCGTGAAGATGGCGCTGGGAACGGCACCCGCGCCGTTCTTCCGCTTCCCGGGGCTCGCGCACACGCAGGCCGCGCTCGGCTATCTCGCCTCGCGCAACATCTCGATGTTTTCAGTTGATGTCGATTCCAACGACTTCAAATCGTCGGGTCCGGACCAGGTGATCCAGAACGTCATGACCAAGCTCGACAAGCAGGGCAAGGGCGTCATCCTGATGCACGATCTGCAGAAAAATACCGCACTGGCTTTGCCGACGCTGCTGCGCCGCCTCAAAGCCGGCGGCTACAAGGTCGTGCAGATGAAGGCCAAGGAGCAGCTCGAAACCCTGCCCGAATATGACGCGATGCTGGTGAAGGACCAGAAAATGCCGGCAGTTGCCAGCCGCCCGATCAGCAGCGTGGTGCAGACGGTTTCGCAGTAAGCCGATAGGCTCAAGCGTCACGCAAAACGCGCCCCTCGGAGTAATCCCGAGGGGCGCGTTTTGCTTTGGCAGTGTTTACCAGTAGATCCCGTGGCGATGCAGCTCGCGGACGATGCGCGCTTCGATCCAGTGGTGCCTGCGGCGCGGCTTCATGTTTCTCGACATGAACGCCGTTCTCCGGGCAACGGGCCTCCCGCGCTCGGCTCTCGACCGCTCAGCGGCCGGCTGTTGAACCTTTGCCGCCACCTTGGGCGCCTCGGCCTTCGATGTCTCAGCCTTCGGAGTCTCGGCCTTGGGCTCGATCGCCGGCCGCTCGACATATTTCGGCGGTTCCGGCGGCTGCGGGACTTCAGCGGTTTTCGGTGCATCGACGGCCTTCGCGGACGCCCGCTCGATGCCACCCAGCGACAAGCTCCGATCCCCAGCCTGAGCAGCAGCGGATGCCAGAACGAATCCTGCGATGAGAATGAGCTTACGCATGTCGGTGTCTCCCCTTGAGGTCGAGGCGGAGACTAGGCCGGGCAGGCGGTGCTTTATGTGAGACAGGTCACGCAACGGAGTTGTGAGCGTGCCTGACGAGTTCTGAGAATTTCGGAAAAGCGTGGTGCCGCAAACAGGACTCGAACCTGTGACCCCGTCATTACGAATGACGTGCTCTACCAACTGAGCTATTGCGGCGGACCGAAGCGGCGTCCGGGCGTTAGCCGCGAACGCCCGCACCTGATATCGGGGAGCGCCCCGATTGGCAAGAAAAACGCTAGGCCTCCGAAACGCTAGCTGCCGCCCCAACGTGACAAAAATCCCCGCCAGCCGCCGGCCTGGGCCTTGGGCGGGGCGAGTTGTTCCGCGAATTCGTCCGCCGGGCCGTCCTCGTCGATACCAGGGTCGTCCGGGGCTCGAATGAGGGGGATTACGGCGGGAATCGAGGCCGGAACCGTCTTTGGAATATCCTGCCGCGAACGGAACAGCGGGGCCGGCTGGCTTGGTACCGGTTCGGCCGGCTTGGGCGGGGCTGGCTCCGGCGTCGGAAGAATGGTGGCTGCTTCGGGGCGGGGAGCCTCGGCGGGAGGCACTTCGGCGACAGCCGCGGGTGGCGGCACATTGTCCTGCGCGGCCGGTGCCGCGGGCGTTTCGGGCGTGACCGGGGCGGCGGGCTCGGCGGGCTGCTCTTCCACGGCCTCGGGCGGTGCAATCACCACGGCACGGCGCGGCGTTGCCAACATGGCTTCCTCGAACGGGGAGGATTCGATCGTGCTCGCCTTGTCGGACGGCAGCGCCGCGACCGGCGTCTGCCACTGGAAGGCATCGAGCCGGCCGGTGACGGGGGAGACCGGCCGCCAGCGATCACTGACATAGCCGTCCGCGGTCCAGGCCGGATCGTGCAGCGCGCGCACCGCGCGCAAGGTCCACGCGCGCGCACGGCCACTATCGCCGTGCTCGGTGCGCTCGATCTCGGCCATCAACAGCGCGACCCGCTGCGTCGGCTGAGCGATGAAGGGCGCCAGCGCCTCGCGTGCCTTGGTAAACTCAGACGCATCGATCGCAGCGCGCGCGATCGCCAGCGCGCCCTCGATGTGACCAGGCACTTTCGCTGCCAGCGTCTCCACCCGCACCAGCCGTTGCCGCGCGGAATCCCCCAACTTCACATGGGCATAGGCATCGGCCAGATCCGGATGCGGCTGCGCCAGCCACGCCGTCTCGACAAGCCGCATCGAGCGCCGCACCTGGTGCGCTTCGCTCTCGAACTTGCTCGCCAGCACCGCGGCGGGCACCAGCGTCGGCGCCAGCTTGACCGCTTCCATCACGCTCTCGCGCGCCAGGTCGCGATCGACCTTTTCCAGTTCGAGCGCGCGCGCGGTCAGCAGCACGCCACGCTGCCGGCGATAGGTCGCCTTGTCGATCAGCCCGGCCGATTGATTGTTGTCGAGGATCTTTAGCGCGCCGCCCCAGTCGCCCTTGGCGCAGCAGAAGCCGAGCACGGCGTGCGATGCCCATGACGACGACGGCGACAGCTTTAGTGCTTCCTCGGCGAGCACGACGGCGGCGACGGGATCGTCGGCGCGCTGCGCCTCGATGAACAGGCCGCGCAAGCCCAACAGCCGCGTGTCTTCACGCTCGGCCATGGCGCGGAAGGCGCGCTGCGCGCCCTCGCGGTCGCCGTCGAGCTGCGCCGATTGCGCGTGCAGCAGCAGGGCCAGCGGATCATGCGCCGCATGCTTTCGCGCAGCGTCCGCGTGGATGCGGGCAGCCGTGGAATCGCCATGGCCGATCGCGAGCAAGCCTTGCGTGATCGCATGCCGGCCGCGGGCCTGACGGCGTTCGCGCCGATTGCGGCGGATCCGTTGCGGTGTGCGCCACAGGCCGCGCAGGGTCGCCCACAGCATCATCGCCGCGACGATGACGATGCCGAGCGCCAGCATGAACACCGGCAGCGTGGTCTGCGCGCGATAGCCGCCCCACGAAAGCACGACATCGCCGGTCTGCTCGGCAATCCAGGCCGCGCCCGCTGCACCGAGCGCGATCAACAGCAGAAACAGAATGATCCGGACCATTGAAATCCTTATTGCGCCGGTTTGGCGAGCACAGCCATGGCCTCAGTCGCAAATTGACGGGATGCGGCCAGCGCGGCGTCGCGCGCATCGGCCGACTCAAGCCATGATTGCGCCGCGGCGCGATCGGCTGGCTCCAGTGTCTTCAATTCTCGCCGCGCCTCGTTGAAATCGTTGCGCAGCGCAGCCGCCGTGATACGCGCCACCACAGCGCCGCGGTCCGTGCCGGCGGTATCGGTGCGCTCGATCTTGACCAGTTTGGCAGCGCCCGCCTGCAAACGATCGACGATGCCGGTGCCGGTGGTGGCGGCGCTCTGTTGGGCCGGCAACAGTTTTGGCACCAGCGCCAACAGTTCCGTGCTCAGCTTGCCGGCGTTCGGCACGCCCTTCTCCGCAAATTCATCGAGCGCCTTCAGCGCTTCGGGATTTGGTGCCAGCGCCTTGGCTGCGGCGAGCGCCGTCGGATAGGGATCGCCGATTCTGACCAGCACATCGAGCAGCGCTGCCGATACCACACGGCGCAGCGGCATATCATCCGCAGGTTTGGCGTCGGCTGTCGTGTCGGCAAGCTTGCTGCCTTGTTGCGCAATCTCGGCGCTTTGCGCCCGCATCTGGCTCTCGACCTTGGCGATGCGTTCGGCGAAAGCGGCGAGATCAGGCGACACGGTGCCGTCGCCGCGCGGCGCCGACTTCACCTCGTTGATGGCAGATGCCAGCTTCTCACTTTGCGCACGCGCCGTGGCGAGTTCCCCGCGCAGCGTCGCGACCGATTTTTCAAGTGCGTCAGTGCGCGCGGCCGCGGCGGGATCGGCCACCGGTTTGCCCACCTTGGATTCGAGGCCGGCGATTTGCGCGGTCAAACCGTCGATGGCGGCGGCGTTGAGCTGTGCGGTCTGCGATACGGAGGCCGGCTGAATCGCGGGCCAGCCCAGCATCCAGCCGACGCCGATCACCAGCGCCGCCGCGACCGCGCCGGAAACCGGCGCGACGACCCAGGGCGACACGGGCCGGGACGGCGGCTCCGCAACCCGTGACTCCTCAACTGGAGCCTCCTCAACCGGCGCTTGGGCGACCTCGGGCGCGGGTTCAGCCTCAGGCTCGGATGGCGCCTCGCCAGCACTCTTGGTCTCGCTCGATACTTCGGAGGCATCGAGATCGATGGTCGGCGGCTCACGCTTCGGCCGCCCCGATTCGGGCAACGATCCAGTGTCTTCGGGCCTGTTATCGACCATCACGCGGTTCCCTTAAGGTGGTTAGATGCCGGAACTTAGCAGAATCGAGACGTCTTAGAGCATGATCCGGCCGTGGCGGCACCGGTTTTCCGATAAGACCATGCTCAGACTTAAAGATTAGGACCCGATCGGGCCTGCAACGCCCGGTCCAGCGCCTCGAACAGGGCGTTTTCATCCGGTGAAACCGCCGTCGTGACCTGGGTCGCGCCGGCGTCCCGCAACACCGCGGCGACGCCTGCCGAAATGCAGCACTGCGGCAGCGCCAATGCCGAGATTTCGACGCCGCCGAAGCGCGCCGCCTCCAGAAACGCACGCGCGCTACGCCGCGAGTAATGCAGCACGGCCTCGACCTCATGCGCCAAGAAAGCGTCAGATATCTCCCGCGGCAGGCTGGGCACCGGCACCATCCGGTAGGTGGTATGCGTCACCACCGTAAAACCCTTCTCCCCGAGTTCGCCGGCAAGGTCGCGCGCGAGGTCGGCGCCGGCAAGGTACAGGATCGGGCTCGTCTTCTTCAGTTGCCTCGATTTCGCGTTCGCCAGCACCAGATCGCGTAACGCGCCGGCGTCGCCCCTGGAGGCGATCACGTCGCCAAACCCCGCATCGCGGGCCGCCGCCGCGGTATTTTCTCCGACCGCGAACAACGGCAGTTTGAGAAGCCGGCTGTCGGCAAGATGGGGCGCGATGGCGCGCAGCGCGTTGGCGCTGGTGACGATGACGACGCCATAGGCCGCGTCCGCATCGTCTTGGAACGGCACCGGCTCGAACCGCAGCATCGGCGCGCGCAGCACATCGAACCCCCGCGCGTGGAGGGCCTTCGCCGTCATCTCATCATCCGGACTTGGTCGCGTCACGAGAACGGCCATATTTCAGATCTCCGCCAAACCGGTTTCAGGCACGCGCAGGCGATTGCACGTTGTGACCTCGTAATGCTACCCGGTTACGGAAGCGTTGTTTTTGGCGATAGCGCAAGGGCTAAACAAGGGTTCAAATTGGACAACGACAAGCCGATGCTGGTGCTGGGTATCGAGACCACCTGCGATGAAACCGCAGCCGCCGTGGTCGAGCGCCAGCGCGACGGAAGCGGAAAGATTCTATCCAATATCGTGCGCTCGCAGACCTCAGAACACGCCCGTTTCGGCGGCGTGGTGCCGGAGATCGCGGCGCGCGCCCATGTCGACCTGCTCGACGGGATCGTCGGCCAGGCCATGGAGGACGCCAATGTCGGCTTCGCGCAATTGTCGGCGGTAGCGGCCGCTGCAGGCCCCGGCCTGATCGGCGGCGTGATTGTCGGACTCACCACCGCCAAGGCCATTGCGATGGTGCATGACACGCCGCTGATTGCGGTCAATCATCTCGAAGCGCACGCGCTGACGCCGCGGCTCACTTGCGCGCTCGTCTTTCCCTATTGCCTGTTTCTCGCCTCCGGCGGTCACACCCAGATCGTCGCCGTGGTCGGTGTCGGCAAATATGTCCGGCTCGGCACCACCGTCGACGACGCGATGGGGGAAGCCTTCGACAAGGTCGCAAAGATGTTGTCGCTGCCCTATCCGGGCGGCCCTGAGGTCGAGCGCGCGGCGGGAAGTGGCGACGCCAAACGTTTCGCCTTTCCGCGGCCGATGCTCGGCCGGCCGGATGCGAATTTCTCGCTGTCGGGATTGAAGACGGCGGTTCGCAATGAGGCCAACCGCCTGGCGCCGCTGGAGCCGCAGGACGTCAGCGACCTCTGCGCCAGTTTTCAGGCCGCGGTGCTGGAATCGACCGCAGATCGGCTGAGCGTCGGCTTGCGACTGTTTCATGAGCAATTCGGCCCGCCCCGCGCGTTGGTCGCCGCCGGTGGCGTCGCCGCCAATCATGCCATTCGCGGGGCGCTGCAGGATGTGGCCTCGAAGGCGCAGACCACGCTGATCATTCCGCCGCCTGCGCTCTGCACCGATAACGGCGCCATGATCGCCTGGGCCGGCGCGGAGCGGATGGCGCTGGGATTGACCGATACGATGGATGCGCCGCCGCGCGCGCGCTGGCTGCTCGACGCCAACGCAACCGCACCGGCCGGCTTCGCCAACACCCGCGCAGGATTCTGACATGGCGTCCTTCAATTCCGTCGCGGTAATCGGCGGTGGCGCCTATGGCACCGCGCTCGCCTGCGCCGCGGTGCGCACCGGCCGCAAGGTCGTGCTCTATGCGCGAAGCGCCGAAAGCGCCGCGCAGATGCAGACGACGCGAAACAATCCAAAACTACCCGGCGTGAGCCTCGACAGCAGCATCGGCGTCACGGCCGACATCGCTGCCGCGGCGCGCGCGGACATCGTCCTGCTTGCGACGCCTGCGCAAAGCTTGCGCGAAGCCGCGGCGACGCTAGCGCCGCACCTCAAGCCAAAGACACCCGTCGTCGCCTGTGCCAAGGGTATCGAGCGCGGCACCCACCGGTTCATGACCGAGATCATTGCCGAGACCATACCGGAAGCAATCCCGGCGATCCTGTCGGGACCGAACTTCGCCGACGACGTCGCGCGAGGCCTTCCGACCGCCGTGACGCTTGCGGCAAGGGACGAAAAGCTGGCGAGCCGTCTGGTGCAGGCGCTGGGCTCATCAACCTTCCGGCCCTATCACACCACGGATGTTCGCGGCGTCGAGATCGGCGGCGCGGCCAAGAACGTGCTGGCGATCGCAGCCGGGATCGTCGTCGGCCGCCAGCTCGGCGCCTCGGCGCTGGCCGCACTGACCACGCGCGGCTTCAGCGAACTCGCGCGCCTCGGCCGCGCCTGCGGCGCGCGCAGCGAAACGCTGGCGGGCCTGTCGGGTCTCGGCGATCTGATCCTGAGCTGCTCCAGTCCGCAGTCTCGCAATTTGGCATTCGGCATCGCGCTTGGGCGCGGCGAGCCGCCGAACCGCGGCAAGCTCGCCGAAGGCGAATTCACCGCACCGGTCTTGATCGAACTGGCGGCTTCGCAGAACGTCGATATGCCGGTATCAAATGCGGTCGCGGCGATCCTCGGCGGCAAGGTGACGATCGACGCGGCGATCGAGGGCCTGCTGACGCGGCCGTTCAAGGCGGAGGAATGACGATGGCGTACTGGCTGGTGAAATCCGAACCGTCGGCCTGGTCATGGGACCAGCAGGTCGCGAAGGGAGCAAAGGGCGAAGCCTGGACAGGCGTGCGCAATTTCACCGCGCGGCAGAATCTGGTGAACATGAAGAAGGGCGACAAAGCCTTCTTCTACCATTCCAACGAGGGCAAGGAGATCGTCGGCATCGCGGAGGTCATCAAGGAAGCCTATCCCGATCCGACCGACAAGACCGGCAAATTCGTCTGCGTCGACATCAAGGCCGACAAGCCGTTGAAGACCCCGGTGACGATGGCCGCGATCAAGGCTGACAAGAAGCTCGCCGGCATGGCGCTGGTGAAATATTCGCGGCTGTCGGTGCAGCCGGTCACGGCGGAAGAGTGGAAGCTGGTCTGCAAGATGGGCGGGATGTAGCGCGCGTCACTGCGTAGGACCGCCATTGAGTAGGGTGGCAAAGCCAACGGCTTCTACGAGAGCTACGTTTTACGCAGCAGCCGCCGCCGTCACCACCTGCGCCAGCAGCGCTTCGCGTTTCGCTTGCGTTCGGTAGCCCTTCATCGTCGCGGCAAAGCGCTCGAGGATGCCGTCTTCGAACGCGGTGACGATGGTGTCGTGGACGTAGCTCTTGCGGCAGATCGCCGGCGTGTTCGAGAGTTCGTCGGCCGCCGCGCGCACGGCTTCGAGCACCTGCTTCTTGCGGCCGCGCTCACTTGCTGCGGGTGTAATCCGCGACAGCGATTCCAGCACCACGGCCGATGCCATCAGCGTGCGGAAATCCTTCAGCGAAATCTTGATACCGGCGATCTCGCGCAGGAACGCATTCACGGCCGTGGTCGAGGCGGCGCGCACGACGCCAGACCTGTCGCGGTACTGGAACATGCGCTTGCCCGGCACGGTGCGCAGGATGCCGATCGCGCGCACCAGCTTGGCGGCGTCGCATTCCTTGCGCACGGCCTTGCCGCCCTTGGCCTTGAAGGTGAGGACGAGGCAATCGTCCTCCAGCGTGACGTTCGATTTCAACAGCGTGGTGGCGCCGCGGGTGCCGTTGAGGCGGGCATAGGATTCATTGCCCGGACGGATGGCGGTGCGCGCGATCAACTCGATCACGGCCGAGAGTGCGAACTCCCGCGTCGGCTCCTCGCCCGACAGATACGCAGAGACCTTCCGCCGGATCTTGGGCAGCGCCGCGACCAGTTTGGCCAGGCGGTGCGCCTTGCGGTGCTCGCGAACCTTTTCCCAATCGGCGTGGTAGCGATACTGCAACCGGCCAGCGGCATCGAAGCCGACCGCCTGCAGATGCGAGTTCGGATCGGCCGAATAGCGAACGTCGCGATAGGCCGGCGGCACCGCCATCGAATGCAGGCGCCGGATCGTTCCGGCGTGGCGGATCTGCGTGCCATTGGCGCGAATGAATGAATAACTTTTTCCGCGCTTGATGCGGCGGATGGTCAGGCCGTTTTGATCGCCGAGTTTGAGGCCAAGTTCCTGTGCCAGTGCTTCGACGGAGGCGATGATGTGCGGCTTTGCCGCGGACGATTTGGACGGTTCCTTTGGCAGTTGCCCGAGCGCTTCGGCCAATGCAACGGCAGGATCGGCGGAAACGGGCCGCGTAGCCTCGAAATTCTGCTGATCCATCATATGCGTTGTCGCCCTACTCCGCCTGTTTCGCCGGTAATGCCGTTTGTTATGGCTTGTTCCGGGAGGCCGCCGGCCCCGGGGAGGCCATTTAGGGGGTAACGAACCACTTTGCGAGTCCCGATTCCGTCATTGACGGTTATTAGATACCGGCCATGGGAGCCATTCCGCCGATAACGTTGATTTGCCCTGAGCGGGACCCGCGAAAATGACCTGACTTTGATCCGCGACAAGGCCGGAAACCGGCTGGCCGACCAAGGTCGCACACGTTCCGCCTTGTCCGGGCATCGTCCCGCGACGCATAATCGCTGCAACAATCAGGGACGACTTGTGGCCGCCGAGCATCCGGCCGCAATGAGTGGGAGGGTAAACATGTCCGAGAAGATCTACGACGTATCCGCCGATTGGGCCAAACGCGCCTATGTCGATGACGCCAAGTACCGCGAAATGTACGCCCGCTCGGTCTCGGACCCCAATGGTTTCTGGGCCGAACAGGCCAAGCGCATCGACTGGATGAAGCCCTTCCACAAGGTCGAAAACGCCTCCTTCGCCCCCGGCAACATCTCGATCAAATGGTTCGAGGATGGCGTCCTGAACGCCGCCTGGAACTGCATCGACCGGCATCTCGACAAGCGCGGCGATCAGACCGCCATTATCTGGGAGGGCGACGATCCCTCGCAGTCCAAGCATATCACCTATCGCCAGTTGCACGACGAAGTCTGCAAGATGGCCAACATCCTGCGCACGCGGAACGTCAAGAAGGGCGACCGCGTCACCATCTATCTGCCGATGATCCCGGAAGCCGCCTATGCAATGCTGGCCTGCGCGCGGATCGGCGCCATTCATTCGGTGGTGTTCGCCGGCTTCTCACCGGACAGCCTCGCCCAGCGCATTACCGACTGCCAGTCCAAGGTCATCATCACCGCCGACGAGGGACTGCGCGGCGGCAAGAAGGTGCCGCTTAAGGCCAATGTCGACGCCGCGATCGAGAAAGCGGGTGGCGTCGATTGGGTCGTCGTCGTGAGACACACTGGCGCTGCCGTCGACATGAATCCAACGCGCGATTTCTGGCACCACGAAGTGGCCAAGCTGGTGACGACGGAATGCCCGTGCGAGCACATGCACGCGGAAGACCCGCTGTTCATCCTCTACACATCGGGCTCCACCGGTCAGCCGAAGGGCGTGCTGCACACCACGGGCGGCTATCTCGTATACGCGTCGATGACGCATCAATACGTGTTCGACTATCACGACGGCGACATCTTCTGGTGCACCGCCGACGTCGGCTGGGTCACCGGCCACAGCTACATCGTCTATGGGCCGCTGGCGAACGGCGCCACCACGCTGATGTTCGAGGGCGTGCCGAATTACCCTGACACCTCCAGGTTCTGGAACGTCATCGACAAGCACAAGGTCAACATCTTCTACACCGCACCGACCGCGATCCGCGCGCTGATGCAGGGCGGTGACGAGCCGGTGAAAAAGACCTCGCGCAAGAGCCTGCGGCTGCTCGGCACCGTTGGCGAGCCGATCAATCCGGAAGCCTGGGAATGGTATTATCGCGTGGTCGGCGAAGGCCGCTGTCCGATCGTCGACACCTGGTGGCAGACCGAGACCGGCGGCATCCTGATCACGCCGCTGCCGGGCGCCACAAAACTCAAGCCGGGTTCGGCGACGCGGCCGTTCTTCGGCGTGGTGCCTGAGATCGTCGATGCCGACGGCAAGGTGCTCGAGGGCGAAGTCACGGGCAATCTCTGCCTCATCAAGTCCTGGCCCGGGATGATGCGCACGGTCTATGGCGACCACGCCCGTTTTGAGCAGACCTATTTCTCGACCTACAAGGGCAAGTATTTCACCGGCGACGGCTGCCGCAGGGATGCCGACGGCTATTACTGGATCACCGGCCGCGTCGACGACGTCATCAACGTCTCCGGCCACCGCATGGGCACCGCCGAGGTCGAAAGCTCGCTGGTGGCGCATGCCAAGGTGTCGGAAGCGGCTGTGGTCGGCTATCCCCACGACATCAAGGGCCAGGGCATTTACGCCTATGTGACGTTGATGGCCGGTACCGAGCCGACCGAGGAGCTGCGGAAAGAGCTGGTCGCCTGGGTGCGCAAGGACATCGGCCCGATCGCGTCCCCCGACCAGATCCAGTTCGCACCGGGCCTGCCGAAAACCCGCTCCGGCAAGATCATGCGCCGCATCCTGCGCAAGATCGCCGAGGATGAGCCCTCCAGTCTCGGCGACACTTCGACGCTCGCCGACCCCGCCGTGGTCGATGACCTCGTGAAGAACCGGCAGAACAAGAAGTCGGCGCCGGCGTAGAACGACGCTATAGCAAGCCTCTCGTCCCGGGACCCCCGGGACGAGGCGAGTGCCGAATTTTGCGGCAATCCCATCGCTCACGCGTTTGTCAGTGGCGAGCCCGCCTCACGGGACTCTTCGCCGCTGCGTGTTGTTTTACGGTCATTTACTTTATTTCGAACATTCCCTTTGTTCCCTCCATCGAAAACAATCTCGAAGGCTGGCGTTGAAACCAGCCGGTCAGTTCGTGCGACTAAACTGAAAACGGGTGGACGAGACAGCGGGCCGTCAAGGCTTGAAAGGACATTTTGAGGGCCCCTGAGAGGGCGGGCAGAGCGGAGCTGGGGAATGTCAAAAAGGATTGCGGTGGCGTTGGCCGCCACCTTGGCTGCGGGCACTATGATGTCGTCGCAGGCACAAGCGGGGCCGGAGCTGGTCGATGTCAGCGGCGAATACGCGCCGGGCACGATCGTGGTGAAGACCGGCGAGCGACGTCTCTATCTCATTCTCGAATCCGGCCGCGCCATGCGCTATCCGGTCGGCGTCGGCAAGGCCGGCAAGCAATGGTCGGGCACCACAAAGATCGACGGCAAGTATCTCAACCCGGCCTGGTCGCCCCCGAGCGAAGTCAGGCGCGACAAGCCTTATATGCCCGACGTGATTCCCGGCGGCTCGCCGCGCAACCCGATGGGCGTCGCGGCGATGACGCTGGCCGGGGGGGAGTATGCCATTCACGGCACCAACGTGCCGGGCTCGGTCGGCGGCTTCGTGTCCTACGGTTGTATCCGCATGCTCAACGACGACATCTCCGATCTCTATCAACGCGTGCCGGTCGGAACCACCGTGACCGTCACGCGCTGATCGTCCCACATCATTTTCACCTGAAAAAGCTGCGCCTTGGCGCAGCTTTTTTGTTTCGGTAGTTCTGCAGAACGCGGTTTTGCGGAACTCTCCCTGTAGTTGTACGGGGTTTAGTTTTTACGTTTGGTTTAGTTGTATGTCGCCTACTGCTTCAACTGCAAGGGGAGCGGCGCGCCATGGGACGGTTCAAGTTTCGTATCGGTACAAAGCTGGGTCTGACGGCCGGTATCGGCGTCATTTTGGTGGGCGGCATTCTGACCAACCAGATGCTCGGCCACCGGTCGATTGTGGAATCCAACCGCCTGGTCATCATCAACTACCTCAACAAAGGCAATGCGCAGGCGACGCAGACGGCGATGGCGCGCGCGCAGCTCGCCGCTCTCGAGATCGGCTCCGCGCCGTCAGTTGCAGAGGTTGACAAGTTCCTCGAGATTCTCCGCACCCACGCAACTGAAGCCGGGACCGAAATCAACGCCGCAATGGAAAGGGCGACGCGGAAGGTCACACAGGATGCCTACCGGGAGACCAAGAGATTCGCGGATGCCTATCTGGCCAGTGCCGTCGAGCTGGCGACGGCGCAAAAGGCCGTCATCGGCGCTGCCGCCGGCGACGCCAAGGCCGCGGCCGAAACGGCGAAGGCGAGCATTCTCACAGGGCGTATGCGCCCGGCGGCCCAGGAAGTCAGCAAACGCATTGACGACTTGGTGGGCGTCGCCAACGAATTCGCGGCGCGACGCAGAGGCGAGTTGCTGGCGGAACTGGATCGTGTCGCCAACTTCGCGTTCATCGTCGGCGCATTCGTCATGGTGATGTTGATCGCCTCCGCGGTTTTTTCGGTGTTGAGCATCGCCCGCCCGATCCGGCGTATCGGCGACGTGCTCATGCAACTCGCCGGCGGTAATAAGGCCGTCGAGATTCCCTACACGGCCCGCGGCGACGAAGTCGGTGACAACGCCCGCGCGGCCCACACCTTCAAGGATAACCTGCTCCGCATCGAGCAGATGGAAGCCGAGCGGAAGGATCAGGAAGCCGCTGCGGCCGCACGACGCAAGTCGGAAATGATCAAGCTTGCCGACGCTTTCGAGTCCGCCGTCGGCGGCATCGTCAGCACGGTATCGTCGGCATCCCAGCAGCTCGAGGCCGCCGCCGGCACTCTGTCGGGCACCGCTGAGCAGACGCAGCAGCTCTCCGGCTTGGTCGCCGCGGCTTCCGAGGAGGCTTCCACCAATGTTGGCGCGGTGGCTTCCGCCGCCGAGGAGATGAGCACGTCGGTTGTCGAGATCAGCCGGCAGGTCCACGATTCCAGCCGCATTGCGAACGAGGCCGTGAGGCAGGCGGAGCAGACCGACCTGCGCATCAATGAACTGCTGAAGGCAGCGAGCCGGATCGGCGACGTCGTCAAGCTCATCACCGCGATCGCGGAACAGACCAACCTGCTGGCGCTGAATGCTACCATCGAGGCTGCGCGCGCCGGCGAATCCGGCCGCGGCTTCGCCGTGGTGGCGAGCGAGGTGAAGGCACTGGCGGCTCAGACGGCCAAGGCCACCGACGAGATCGGCGCACAGATCATGGGCATGCAGGCGGCGACCGAAGACGCGGTCAGCGCGATCAAGGAGATCGGCGCCACCATCGCCAGGATTTCGGACATCTCGACGACCATCGCTGCAACCATCGAGGAGCAGGGTGCCGCAACGGCCGAGATCGCCCGCAATGTCAGCGAAGCAGCCAAGGGCACCGCCGAGGTCGCGGAGAGGATCACCCAGGTCAACTCCGGCGCGAGTTCCACCGGTTCGGCCTCGGCCCAGGTGCTGGCATCGGCGCGCTCACTGTCCAGCGAAAGCGGTCTCTTGAGGGCGGAGGTCGAGAAGTTCCTCAACACTGTGCGGGCCGCCTGAGCCGCCAACAAGGCAGCGAGCACACGTTCGGCGCTCGCTCGATATACGCAGCACGCCCCGGGATTGTACGGGTTTGACCGACACTGTCGAACAACTATAGGTTGGCTGAGAAGCCACAAGCAACCTCGCTTGCGGAACCTGCCTCAGTGAGCCTCCCGACATGAACATCCACGCGACCTCAGCCGATTCGCTCGAACGAATCGCCGATCTGGTTCGGCAACAGCACAGTTCCCTCGACACCATGCTGCTTTCGCCAGTTGGCGAATTCCAGACCAGGACCGTCGCGCTCGAAACCTTGATGCGCGAAGTGACGGAGTGCCTTGCCGAGAACTTCCGGCATCGCCCGGCGCAAGACTTCCCGATGCTTTATTTCGCATGCGGCAAGGCCCGGGTCGGATCGACAGCTCTGAGCAACCTGTTCGGCATGATCGGGATGCCTTCATACTATCAGCCGCTGAAGGCGATCCTGCGCGATGCGCTCGTCGGCCAGTCGCTGACGCCCTGGATCGTGCCGTCGGCGACCGATGAGCCTGACATCTTCAGCAAGGAGACGATCGGGCCCTACGTGCTCGCCGAGAGCCTGTTCAATCCGCTGCAGCTCTTGATCGAGGCGGGCTATCCGCAGGCCCGGCTGCACCTCATCATGCTCGATCGCGAGCCGGCGAGTGCGCTGGCGTCATGGATCGAGAAGCTGATCTCTCGCGCGCCGGAAAGTACGTTGCTACAGCATTATGTCATCGCCGCGCTGAGCGCGGTTCGGGTGGAAAGCTACGCCAAGCGACAGGGCGTTCCGGTCACTCACTACGTTTACGAGGTGAGCAAGGAGGCCATATCGTCGGTCCGTGTCCTGTTCGACCGCCTTGGCCTTTCGAGCAGCTTTACCGAAAATGCCGTGACGTCGTGGCGGGAGCCGGGACAAGCGCAGGTGAACAACGCGCGCGTCATCTTCCCGAGCGAAGCGACGATTTACAAGGTGCCCAATCTACACACCTCCGATAGCGCCTATCGCTACCAGTGCCGCGCAACGGCCTCGCTGAGCGAAGCCCAACTGGACATCCTGGAGCGGTGCGGGGTCAATGATGCCTATCGCGCCTCGGTTGCGGCGTGTGTTCGGGATCTTGGCCTGAGTGCGGCCACGTCGGAGCGCTTGTTCGGCGATTGGTTCGCCGCGGCCGCGTGATCGCCATGCTGGACATTCGCACGATCGCCGAGCCAGCCCTCCCTGGAAGGGCTGGCAAGCAGCCCCGCACCGCCACCAGCCATCTGCAGCGCCTGGAGTCCGAAAGCATCCACATCATACGCGAGGTGGCGGCCGGATTCCGTAAACCCGTGATGCTCTATTCCGTCGGCAAGGACTCCTCGGTGCTCTTGCACCTGGCGATGAAGGCGTTCTATCCCGGCAAGCCGCCGTTTCCGCTGCTGCATGTCGATACGACCTGGAAGTTTCGCGAGATGATCGCGTTTCGCGATCAGCGCGCAAGCGAGCTTGGGCTCGATCTGATCGTCCATGTCAACGCCGACGGTCTGAGGCAGGGCATCGGCCCGTTCAGCCACGGCTCGGCGCTTCATACCGACGTGATGAAGACGCAGGCGCTGCGGCAGGCACTGGAAGCCGGCGGCTTCGATGCCGCGATCGGCGGTGCGCGCCGTGACGAGGAGAAATCGCGCGCCAAGGAGCGCATCTTCTCGCATCGAAGCGCCACGCACCGCTGGGACCCGAAGCAGCAGCGGCCGGAGCTGTGGAGCCTGTACAACACCATGCTCGCGCCCGGCGAGAGCATGCGGGTGTTTCCGCTGTCGAACTGGACCGAGCTCGACGTCTGGGAATACATCCTGATCGAGAACATCCCGATCGTGCCCTTGTACTTTGCCGCGCGGCGGCCGGTGGTCGAGCGCGACGGCGCGCTGATCATGGTCGACGACGAGCGGATGCCGCTGCGCGCTGGCGAGCAGCCGATGTGGCGCTCGGTGAGATTTCGCACGCTCGGCTGCTATCCCCTGACCGGCGCAATGCCGTCGACGGCGGCCAACCTGCCGGAGATCGTCCATGAGATGATGATTTCGCGAACGTCCGAACGGCAAGGACGCGTCATCGACCGCGACTCGACCGCGTCGATGGAACGGAAAAAAGCGGAGGGCTATTTCTGATGTCTTATCACGAGGCGCCCGCGGTAGCCGTTCTCGACGCGTTGCAGCTCGGGCAGGATGACCGGCCGACGCTGCGCTTCGTCACCTGCGGCAGCGTCGACGATGGCAAGAGCACACTGGTCGGCCGCTTGCTCTACGATTCGAAGACGCTGCTCGACGACCAACTGGCGGCGCTCGCCTCCGAGAGCAAGGTCGCCGGCACCACCGGCGACGATCTCGACTTTGCGCTTTTGGTCGACGGCCTGCAGGCGGAGCGCGAGCAGGGCATCACGATCGACGTCGCCTACCGTTTCTTCGCCACCCAGCGCCGCCGCTTCGTCGTCGCCGACACGCCGGGCCACGCCCAGTATACCCGGAACATGGCGACCGGCGCGTCCGCTGCCGATCTCGCGGTGGTGCTGATCGACGCGCGCAAGGGCGTGATCACGCAGACCCGCCGCCACAGCCATATCCTCACGTTACTCGGCGTGCGCCACGTCGTGCTGGCCGTCAACAAGATGGATCTGGTCGGTTTCGATGCCGATCGTTTTGCCGCGATCGCCGCCGACTATCAAACGCTCGCGACCCGCCTCGGCATTCCGCAGGTTCAATGCATTCCCGTCGTGGCGCGCGACGGCGACAACATCTTCGCCGCGAGTACGCGGATGCCCTGGCACGACGGGCCGACGGTGATGGCGCATCTGGAGACGGTCGACGTGACCGGCGACATCGCAGAGCGACCGTTCCGGCTTCCGGTGCAATGGGTGAACCGGCCGAATGCGGAGTTTCGCGGCTTCAGCGGGCGAATCGCCAGCGGCACGGTGCGCATAGGCGACGCGATCAGCGTGCGGCCGTCCGGCCATCTCACCCATGTCGCCGGCATCATCACCGCCGCCGGCGAGCAGGACCACGCCACAGCCGGCCAATCGGTAACCCTCACGCTGACTGAGGAGATCGATGTCAGCCGCGGCGATGTGCTGACCGCGGGCGCCGCGCCGCTGGTATCGGATCAACTGGCCGCGCATCTCGTCTGGTTCGACGGCGACGCCATGCTGCCGGGCCGCCGCTACGTGCTCAAATGCAGCACCGCCTCGACCGGCGCGGTCATCTCGACGCTAAAGCACCGCGTCGCGATCGACACCATGGAGCATCAGGCCGCCACCACGCTCGCCGCCAACGAGATCGGCTACGTCAATCTTAGCCTCGACCGTCCGCTGGTCTGCGAGGCCTATCGCGAGGATCGCGAGCTCGGCAGCTTCATTCTGATCGACCCGATCAGCCACCGCACGGCGGCGGCAGGCATGATCGATTTCTCGCTGCGTCGCGCCACCAATATCCGCCGGCAGGCGCTCGACGTCGACAAATCCGTGCGCGCCCGTCTCAAGCAGCAGCGGCCCTGCGTGCTCTGGTTCACCGGCCTGAGCGGCGCCGGCAAGTCGACCATTGCCAATCTCGTCGATCGCCGCCTTGCCGAACTCGGGCGCCATGCCGCGCTGCTCGACGGCGACAATCTTCGTTACGGCATCAACCGCGACCTCGGCTTCACCAGCGAGGCGCGGGTCGAGAACATCCGCCGCGTCGCCGAGATCGCGGCGCTGTTCGTCGATGCCGGCCTGATCGCGCTGGTCTCGCTGATCTCCCCGTTCCGCGGCGATCGCGAAACGGCGCGGCGCCGGCTCGACGACGGCGAGTTCATCGAGATTCATGTCGCGACATCGCTGTCCGAATGCGAGCGCCGCGATTCCAAGGGACTCTATGCCCGGGCGCGCGCCGGCGAGTTGCCGAACTTCACCGGCATCGACCAGGCCTACGAGACGCCGCTTGCACCGGAAATCACCATCGACACGTCGGAGATGTCGGCCGAAGCGGCCTGCGAGCGCATCATCGCTTACTTGCGGGAGCATCGTTACCTGTAGCGGTCGCGCACCATCCGTTGCGGTGACCGCCGCCATAGCCGCGCGCATGGCCTGCCGCGAGCATGGCCGCCGAAACGTTCCCGGTGCGCCGGGTCGCGGCCTCCGCCACGACCCTGCCGCTATATTTGTCCGGTCCAATGTTGAAGATCGTGACGCCGCCTTCGCCGAGCAGCGCGCGCAGGGCACCGGTCGCGGCTTCCGCCATCTGCAATTCCCCAAGGCACGATGCCTTCAATTCGGGCGCGTCGATGCCGCGCAGGCGTATGCGCGTGGTCGGCTCAACGCCGGGCGACAAATGCACCCGCGCCTCAAACGTGTCGCCATCGATGGTCCGGATGACATCGACGGGATGGCGCACGTCAGGACTTCCAGAGCGCTTCCAGACCATCTCGGCATCACGCGCCGCCTGGCTGCCGGCGAAGTCAGGCAACGACCAGCGTACCCAGTCTCGCACCGGCCGCGTCGTCGCCGCCGCGACGCAAAGCACGAACATCCACGGCAAGGCCGCCGCAAACCAGCGGCGCCGCGGACCCCGGCGCGAGGTCCGGTAAGCATTTATCTTCTCGTACGGAGGCATATTCCCGACTAAGGGCTGAGTCGGGCCGTCCGGCAAGAGCCGGTGCCGTCAAAAATCCGAAGCGATCCCTTTGCGCTCCCAATCGCCGTAGCGGGTCGGTTCCAGGCCCTTCGGACCCTGGAATTCCTTCTGCAGCGGCATGGCGCTGGCGTCAGTGGCCTTGCGGCGCGCTTCGGCCTCGGCGAGCGCGCGCTCGGCTGCGGGCGTCAGCTTCTTTCGTTCCGCAACCGGCGCGGGGGATGAATAATTGTCGGCCATCGCAACTCTCCCATAGCACGGGATGAGCGCACAGATGACATCACAATCGAGAAATTGTCTGTGGCGATTCTTACATTTGGCATATTCGCATGCCAAATGAGCGTTTCATTTCATTGGCATGAGCCGAAACCTTTCCGCCTTCCGAGACATTCCTGCTTCATGCCCCCTTCAAGATTCGCAGTACCTTCAGAAGTGCCAGGCCTCGCGGCGCGGCGGATCGCGGCTGATATTCTCGACGGCGTGCTGCACAAGCATCGCACCCTCGACGACCAGCTCGACGGCGCGGGCGCCCATCCCGGACTGAAGGCGCTCGCCGATCGCGACCGCGCGTTGATGCGGCGGCTGGTGGCGACGATCCTGCGGCGGCTCGGCACGCTCGGCCATTTGCTGTCGCGCCTGCTCGATCGCGGCATTCCGACGGATGCGCCGCGGGCACAGAGCGCGCTTCTGATCGGCGCGGCGCAGATTCTCTGGATGGACGTGCCGGATCACGCCGCCGTCGATCTTTCGGTGCGGCTGGTGCAATCGGACCGCCGCGCCGCAAAGTATGCCGGCCTCGTCAACGCCGTGCTGCGCCGCTGCGCGCGCGAGGGACAGCCGCTGATCGAAGAAGTCAAGTCGCAGACGCTTGATGTTCCGCCGTGGCTGTTGACGCGCTGGATCGGCGCCTATGGCGAGACCACCGCGCGCGAGATGGCGCGCGCCATCGGCCACGAGCCGTCCCTCGACATCACCGTGAAGACGGACGCCGCGCAATGGGCGAGCCGCCTGCATGGCGAAGCCTTGCCGACCGGAACCGTGCGCACGCTGCTGCAGGGTTCGGTGACCATGCTGCCCGGTTTCTCCGAGGGACAGTGGTGGGTGCAGGACGCCGCCGCCGCACTGCCGGCGCGGCTGTTCGGCGATGTCGTCGGCAAGAGCATCGTCGATCTCTGCGCCGCGCCCGGCGGCAAGACCGCGCAGCTCGCGCACGCTGGCGCGCGCGTCACCGCGGTCGATCGCTCGCCGGCGCGCATGGCACGGCTGCGCGACAATCTGGCCCGGCTTTCGCTGCAGGCCGATGACGTGGTGACCGATGCAGCCGAATGGCAAGGCAGCGGCAATGGCGGTTACGACGGCGTGCTGGTGGATGCGCCCTGCACCTCCACCGGCACCATCCGCCGACACCCCGATGTCGCCTGGCTGCGTCAGGAAGCCGACATTGCGGCGCTGTCCGCGCTACAGAAACGGTTGCTGCAAAAGGCGGTCGCCCTGCTCAAGCCGGGCGGAATGCTGGTCTATTGTACCTGTTCGCTGGAGCCCGAGGAAGGCGAACAGGCGGTCGCGTCCCTGCTCGCTACCGAACCGGGCATGCGCCGTGTCCCGGTCGAGGCGGACGAGGTCGCAGGCCTCAGCGAGATCGTGACCGCAAGCGGTGATTTACGCACCCTTCCCTGCCATTTGCCCCATGACGACCCCCGGCTCGGCGGGCTGGATGGATTTTACGCAGCGCGGCTGGTTAAAACCTGATTTTAGACCGGAATCACCCTGCCTTCGGGTGATTCGTCGATTTTCAAGATGGTGTCTTACCGGCGTTTCCGGATTAAAAGGATTCGCCAGAATACCCCTCCCTCTCCTTAAGCCAAGGCACGGCGTGTCGGTCGCTCAACGCAGACGCATCTCGACGCTTATCATGAGCCGCTCGGCGCGGACCGTGATCGCGCGCGCGACCGGCGCCACCGTGGCGGTATCGCGGCTGTGGCCGGGGCGCGCCGACCGGCTGATCATCGCCCCGCACGATCTGCGCACCGCCGACGCCACCCGCGCCGCGGAAATCTATGCCGGCCGCTTCGTGTTCGCCGGCAAAATCGTCACTTGCCATGGCCGCTCGATCTTCGATCTGGAGCCGCCGTCGGAAGATTGGGAAGTCGCGCTGCTCGGCTTCGGCTGGCTGCGGCACCTGCGCGCTGCCGACACCGCGCTGACCCGCGCCAATGCCCGCTCGCTGGTCGACGACTGGATATCGAACCCGGCGCGCAGGCGGCCGCTCGAACGCCGCCCCGACGTGCTGGCGCGCCGCGTGATCTCGCTGTTGTCGCAGGCGCCGCTGGTGCTCGGCGACACCGACGGAAAATTCTATCGCAAATATCTGCGCGGGCTGACCCGCGAAATTCGATATCTTCGCTACACGATGCTCGACATCGCCGACGGCGTGCCGCGGCTGCAGGTCCTGATTGCGCTGTGCTACGCCTCGCTGTGCCTGGCCAATCAGGCGCGGCACATCCGCTCCGCCACGCGACGGCTTTCCGACGAATTGCAGCGCCAGATCCAACCCGACGGCGGGCACATCTCGCGCAACCCCGGCGCGCTGGTCGAACTGCTCAGCGACCTCCTGCCCCTGCGTCAGACCTTTGCGGCTCGCAACATCGCGCCGCCGCCCGCGCTGTTGAATGCGATCGACCGCATGATGCCGATGCTGCGCTTCTTCCGTCATGGCGACGGCAGCTTTGCGCTGTTCAACGGCATGAGCAACGCGCCCTCGGACCTGGTGGCGACGCTGCTGGCCTATGACGACACGCACGGCGTGCCGATGGCGAACATGCCGCATACTGGCTTCCAGCGCCTCGACGCCGGCACGACGACCGTCATCATCGATAGCGGCCCGCCGCCGCCGCCGAATGTCAGCCAGGAAGCGCACGCCGGGTGTCTCTCGTTCGAACTGTCTTCGGGGCCGAGCCGGATCGTGGTCAATTGCGGGATGCCCTCGACCGGCCGGGACAATTGGCGCACCTTTGCCCGCAGCACCGCAGCGCATTCGACCCTGACCTATCACGAGGCGTCCTCGTGCCAGTTCGTCGAATTATCGGCGATGAAGCGCCTCTTGCAGGGCGCGCCGGTCGTCAGCGGTCCGGCCAACGTGGAAAGCTACCGCGAGGCGGTGGCCGACGGCGATCTCCTGACCACCTCGCATGACGGCTATCTCGCACGCTTCGGCGTCGTGCATCGCCGGGTGCTGATGATCTCCCATGACGGCGCAAGGCTCGACGGCGAGGACACCGTGTCGCCGGCGCCGGGGACGCGCATCAAGGGCGCCGAGACCGATTATGCGCTGCGGTTTCATCTTCATCCCGCGGTGAAGGCGAGCCGCCTCAGCGATGCGCGCGGCGTCATGCTGGTATTGCCCAACCGCGAAGTCTGGACCTTCGAGGCGCTCGACGACAAGGTCGATCTCGAGGACAGCGTGTTTCTGGCCGGCAATGACGGCCCGCGCCGCACCGCCCAGATCGTGATCCGCCAGGATTCCCGCCACGCCTCCTCGATCCGCTGGAGCTTTGTCCGCTCGAGCACGTCGGCGGGCGCCGCCAACACCCGGCGCAATGCGCGGCGCGAGCCGGAATTGCCGCTCTGAGGCACCGCGCAGAACGTCCGCGAACGATCGGCTTGACCAACGTAAGCTATTTGCTTACATTGCTCGTGTGATCCGGTCCTTCAAGAGCAAGGCCCTCTCCGAGCTGTGGGCGAAGGGCAGGAGTTCGAAAATAGACGCAAAAATGCACAAGCGCATTTTCGCGAGGCTCGATCGTCTCGACGTCGCGGTCCGGCCGGAGGAAATGAACGTGCCGGGTTTTGACTTTCATTCCTTGCATGGATTCAATCCGAGGCGATATTCCGTCCACGTCAACGGACCTTGGTGCATTACCTTCGAGTTCGATGGTGAAGCGTGTCGTGTCGATTTCGAACAGTACCATTAGAGGAGCAAAACATGGCGTATGCGGCCAAGCGCGGCAAAAGCCGCTGCCCCACTCATCCCGGCGCGTTGCTTCGTGATGAGATTATTCCGGCCACCGGCCGGACCAAGTCGGAAATCGCGGGGCTGCTCGGGATTTCGCGGCAGCATCTTTACGACATCCTGCAGGAGAAAAAGCCGGTGTCCCCGACCGTGGCAGTTCGGCTCGGCAAGCTTTTTGGCGATGGGGCGGGAATTTGGACCAGAATGCAAGCCGCCTACGATACTTGGCAGGCGGAGCGAACTGAGGACGTCAGTCAGATCCCGACCATCAAGGCAAAGGCGGCTTGAGACGCCCTCATGCAGTTTCGAGAGCGCCGGAACAGCAATCCGCCCCCCATTGTGAACCCTGCCAAAAGCTGCTAACCAGCCGGCGCTCGCGCGACTGGCGACTTTGGATGGAGCACCATCGGGAAGCGCGAGAGTAATCGCCGCGCGCCTGGGCATAAGCATCCCCTAACAAAGGACCTTGCCCATGACTGATGCCACCCGCCGCGTAACCCGCGCTCTATTGTCCGTTTCCGACAAGACCGGCCTGATCGAATTCGCCAAGGCGCTCGCCGGCCATGGCGTCGAGCTCGTCTCCACCGGTGGCACCGCGAAGGCCATTGCGGCGGCGGGCCTGGAGGTGAAAGACGTTTCCGAACTCACCGGCTTCCCCGAGATGATGGACGGCCGGGTCAAGACGCTGCATCCGAAGGTGCATGGCGGCCTGCTCGCGATCCGCGACAACAAGGAGCACGCCGACGCCATGAAGGCGCACGGCATCGCGCCGATCGACCTGCTCGTCGTCAACCTCTACCCGTTCGAGGCGACCGTCGACAAAGGCGCTGCTTACGAAGACTGCATCGAGAATATCGATATCGGTGGGCCCGCGATGATCCGGGCGGCCGCCAAGAACCACGACGATGTTGCCGTCGTCGTCGAGGCGCAGGACTATCAGGCCGTGCTCGACGAACTCGCCGCCAACAAGGGCGCAACGACGCTCGCGTTGCGCCGCCGCCTCGCCGCAAAGGCCTATGCGCGCACTGCCGCCTACGATGCCGCGATCTCGAACTGGTTTGCCACAGAGCTCAAGGACAACGCGCCGGATTTCCGCGCCTTCGGCGGCCGGCTGATCCAGTCCTTGCGCTATGGCGAGAACCCGCACCAGACCGCGGCGTTTTATGCGACGCCCGACAAGCGGCCCGGCGTCTCCACCGCGCGGCAGTTGCAGGGCAAGGAGCTTTCCTACAACAACATCAACGATACCGATGCAGCTTACGAATGCGTCGGTGAATTCGATCCGAAGCGCACGGCCGCCTGCGTTATCGTGAAACATGCAAACCCGTGCGGCGTTGCGGAGGGACCTGATCTCGTCACCGCCTATCGCCGCGCGCTCGCCTGCGACTCGACGTCGGCCTACGGCGGCATCATCGCAGTCAACCGCACGCTGGACGCGGAGGCCGCGCGCGCCATCATCGGCATTTTCACCGAAGTAATCATCGCCCCCGACGCCACTGAAGAGGCGATCTCGATCATCGGCAGCAGGCGTAATTTGCGCCTGTTGCTCGCGGGCGGCCTGCCCGACCCGCGCACGGTCGGCCTGACCGCCAAGACGGTTGCCGGCGGCTTGCTGCTGCAGAGCCACGACAACGCGGTGGTTGAGGACATGGACATCAAGGTCGCAACCAAACGCGCGCCGACCGACGCCGAACTGCGCGATCTCAAATTCGCCTTCCGCGTAGCCAAGCACGTCAAGTCGAACACCATCATCTACGCCAAGGATCTCGCCACTGTGGGCATCGGCGCCGGCCAGATGAGCCGGGTCGATTCGGCGCGTATTGCCGCCCGCAAAGCACAGGACGCTGCGGCCGAAATGAAGCTTGCCGAACCGCTGACCAAAGGCTCCGTGGTCGCATCCGATGCGTTCTTCCCCTTCGCCGACGGCATGCTGGCCTGCATCGAAGCCGGCGCAACGGCGGTAATCCAGCCCGGCGGTTCGATGCGCGATGAAGAAGTCATCAAGGCCGCCGACGACCACGGCATCGCCATGGTGTTCACCGGCGTCAGGCATTTCAGGCACTGATGCATGGGCAAAAGAGAATGCAAACCTCGGGCGCGATGCGCCGCGAGATAGTGAAGCTGTATCCACGTCATTGCGAGCGAAGCAATCCACGCCTCAGCGCGGGGATAGATGGATTGCTTCGCTTCGCTCGCAATGACGTGGATGGACCGCGGCAAAACCGGAAACCCGCCTTCGTGGAGAGCAATGCGCGACCGTCGTCCACCCTCACTGCCGCACGCGCGCCAGCAGCGCCAGGCCCGCGACGAAGAACACCACCAGCAGCGCCATGCCGGCCTTCTGGCTTGCGGTGATGGCCGTGATCGCGCCGATCAGGAGCGGACCGATGAACGACGTCACCTTGCCGGTCAGCGCGAACAATCCAAAGTATTGCGCGATGCGATCCTTCGGCGCGAGACGGATCAGCAGCGTGCGCGACGCGGCCTGCAGCGGGCCGCCGGCCGCGCCGATCAGGCACCCGAGCACGAGATAAGCGCGCTCGGCGGCGCCGGAGAACAGCACGCCGCCCGGAGCTGGTGGCGCGACCTTCACGAACAGGATCGAATCCTTGTCGACCAGCAAGATCGCAGCGAGCGCAAGCAGCAGGATCGTGAGGCTGCCGGCGATGACGCGCTTGGGTCCGAACCTGTCGTCGAGCTTGCCGCCGAGCCAGGCGCCGAAGGTACCCGCAATCGCCAGTAGAATTCCGAACGTCCCGATCTGGATCGTATGCCAGCCGAAGGTGCCGGCGGCGTAGATGCCGCCGAACGCGAACAGCGACACCAGTCCGTCGGTATAGATCATGTTGGCGAGCAGGAACGTCGCCATCGATTTCTGCTTCGGCAATTCGCCGAGCGTTCGCTTGAGCCCGCTCAATCCTTCGCGCAACGCCTCGCGGATCGGACGCTTGGCCGGATAATCCGGTGTGAGCAGAAACATCGGCGTCACGAAAATGACGAACCAGATGCCGGTCAAGGGCCCGGTGATGCGATCGCCCTGGTGCGTGACCGGATCGAGACCGAACAACGGCGCGAGGCCGAACAATGTCCGCCCGGTCTCAGGACTGGCCGCCAGAAAGCCGAGCACGAGGATGAGGCTGAGGATACCGCCGATATAGCCGGTCGCCCATCCGGTGCCGGACAACCGCCCGATTCTGTCCGGCGGCACCAGCGTCGGCATCATCGCATTGTTGAAGACGGTGGCGAATTCGACACCGATGCTCGCAATAGCATAGGCCAACAGCAGTGGCGGGATGACGCTGGGGTCGCCCGGCTTTCCGAACCACATCAGGCAAGAGCCGATCACCAAAAGCGACCCGAAGCCGGCGATCCACGGCTTGCGGCGCCCGCTGGCGTCGGCGATGGCACCCAGCACCGGCGACAGCAGCGCGATCACGAGACCGGCGGCAGCAGTGGCGAATCCCCACAGCGCCTGTCCCCTCGCCGGATCTGGCGCCACGAAGCCCGCGAAATAGGGCGCGAAGACAAACGTGGTGATCAGCGTGAAATAAGGCTGCGCGGCCCAATCGAAGAAGATCCAGCTCACGACGGCGGCGCGGCGCGGATAGGCCTGCGGAATCTCGGCGCCAACTGCCTCGGAAGCGATCACCGCCATGCCGGATATTTCCTTCAAAAGTCTCGCGAAGCGTTTTGCGTGCCGAAGCCGAACCCATATAGCATGCGTCACCAACGCTGGCGCTGTTGCCCACGCGCCACACAGGCTCAAACTGCGGCGGATTTTCGATGACACTCTTTCAAATCAGCCGGCGCAAGGCGATTGCCGCAATCGCGCTGGTATTCGCCTGCGGCACGACTACCTTCGCGCAAGAACGCCGCTTTTATTCGCCGGACCTCTCCGCCGTTCGTTCCATTCCAGCCGAATACGGCATGGCGGTCGCCCAGGAAAGGATCGCGGCGGAAGTCGGCGCCGACATTCTCCGGCAAGGCGGCAACGCGGTTGATGCCGCGGTCGCCACTGGCTTTGCGCTTGCCGTCACCTATCCACGCGCCGGGAACATCGGCGGCGGCGGCTTCATGGTGATCCATTCGGCCGAGCGCAATGAAGACGTCGCCATCGACTATCGCGAGACCGCACCGGCCGCCACCACGCGCGATATCTTTCTGGGACCGGACGGCAAGCCCGATACCGACAAGTCGCGCAATTCCGCGCTTGGTATCGGCGTGCCCGGCACGGTGGCCGGATTGGCGCTGGCGCTGGAGAAATACGGCTCCGGCCGCTTCACGCTAGCGCAAATCCTTAAGCCCGCCATCGAGCTCGCACGAGATGGTTTCGTGATCGCCGACGACACCGCCGACACGCTGCCGGACCTGTATCGCCGGATGGCGCGCTGGCCGAACTCGGCCAAGACGTTCTCCCGTGACGACGGCACGGCGCTGCGAGAGGGCGACCGTCTGGTTCAGGCCGATCTCGCGGCAACGCTGTCGGCGATTGCCGAGCAGGGACCGCGCGGATTTTACCAGGGGCCGGTCGCCGAATGGCTGGCAAAAGCCGTCCGCGATGCCGGCGGCATCATGACGGCGGACGATCTCAAATCCTATGAGGCAGTGATCCGCAGTCCCGTGCGCGGCAGCTATCGCGGCTACGAGATCGTGTCGATGCCGCTGCCCTCGTCCGGGGGCACGGTGTTGCTGGAGGCGCTGAACATTCTCGAAGGGTTTCCCATGGCGGACATGAAGCAGGGCTCGGCGCCCTCGTTGCATGTCATGATCGAGGCCATGAAGCGCGCGTACGCCGACCGGGCGCGCTATCTCGGCGATCCCGCCTTCGTCAATGCGCCGGCGAACATCCTGATTGCGAAGGATTACGCGGCGAAGCAACGCGCCAGCATCGACCTTGCGCGCGCTACGCCCGCCGAGGCGTTATCCGTGAGCCTGCCGCGCGAGGGCAGCAATACCACGCATTATTCCGTCGTCGACGCCCGCGGCAATGCCGTCAGCAACACCTATACGCTGAATTTTTCCTATGGCGTCGGCCTCGTCGCCGATGGCACCGGCGTGCTGCTCAACAACGAGCTCGACGACTTCACCGCAGCACCCGGCGCGGCGAACGCGTTCGGCCTGGTCGGCTTCGAAGCCAATTTGCCGGGCCCGGGCAAAAGGCCGCTGTCGTCGATGTCGCCCACCATCGTGCTGAAGGACGGCAAGCCGGTGCTGGTGACGGGCTCGCCGGGCGGCAGCCGCATCATTTCAGCCGTGCTGCAGGTCGTGGTCAACGTGCTCGATTACAAGATGGACGTCGCCACCGCCGTGGCCGCACCCCGGCTGCACCATCAATGGATGCCGGACGTGGTACGCGTGGAGCGCGGTTTCCCGCAGGAAACGCTGGATGCGCTAAAGGAGAAGGGCCATCAGGTGGTCGAGCCGCTCGGCCAGACCTCGGGCAATTCGATCGCCGTCACGCCCAGCGGCCTGCTCGGCGCCCCCGATCCGCGGACAAGAGGAGCAGCGGCGGTAGGGCATTAAGCGCAGCGATGGGACAATGAAGCCACGCACTCGTGAGGGACGTACCAGTGGAAGGGTTCCCTCCCCCCTTGCGGGGGAGGGTTAGGGAGAGGGGTGCCACTTGCTCGACTGTTCGACGCATCGCACGGACAAGGCTCTCGGCTTCGCCGATCGCTTCGCGAGGTTCGTTGACCCAGGATCAATTATGTCTGCCGTTAGCGCCCGTGGCTTACCCTCTCCCCAACCCTCCCCCGCAAGGGGGGAGGGAGCCGTTCGTTCGTGCGTCCATAACTGGAGGTTCTCGTCATGACATCCCTCAAAGGCAAGACGTTGTTCATCTCCGGCGCCAGTCGCGGCATTGGGCTGGCGATTGCGCTTCGCGCCGCGCGTGACGGCGCCAATATCGCGATTGCGGCGAAGACCGCCGAGCCGCATCCGAAACTCAAGGGCACCATCTACACCGCGGCGGAAGAAATTCGCGCCGCCGGCGGCAAGGCGTTGCCGGTGCTGTGCGACATCCGCGACGAGGCGCAGGTGATGGCGGCGATCGAGCAGACCGTCGCCGAATTCGGCGGCATCGACATCTGCGTCAACAACGCCAGCGCCATCAGCCTGACCAACTCGCAAGCAACCGACATGAAGCGGTTCGACCTGATGTTGGGCATCAACACCCGCGGCACGTTCATGGTGTCGAAATACTGCATCCCGCATCTGAAGAAGGCGGAAAACCCGCACATACTGATGCTGTCGCCGCCGCTCGACATGAAGACGAAATGGTTCGAGCATTCCACCGCCTATACGATGGCGAAGTTCGGCATGAGCATGTGCGTGCTGGGCTTGTCGGGTGAGTTGAAATCCGCCGGCGTCGCCGTCAACGCGCTATGGCCGCGCACCACCATCGCCACCGCCGCGGTCGGCAACCTGCTCGGCGGCGAGGCGATGATGCGCGCCAGCCGCACGCCCGAGATCATGGGCGACGCCGCGCACGCGATCCTGACCAGGCCGGCTCGGGAATTCACCGGACAGTTCTGCATCGACGACAAGGTGCTGTACGCGTCCGGCGTCAGGGATTTCGAGCACTACCGCGTCGATCGGTCCGTGCCGTTGATGTCGGATTTCTTCGTCCCCGACGACGACGTGCCGCCGCCCGGCGTCACCGTGCAGGCGCTGCCCTCGGTCGGCGCCGCGCAGACGTCGCGCTAGAAGCCCGTGGAGCATGTGAACTTGCGAAAGTGGATCGCCCCGGCTGGTGAGGGAAGTGATCGCGGCGGTGCAGCCATGAGAGACCGTCAGTGCGAGGAGATGTCACCGCCCGACCACATACGGCCCGCCCTTTTCCAGCGCGCGCGCATAGGCCGGCCGACCCTGGATGCGTTCGAGAAACGCCATCGCCTTGGGATGGCCCTGCTCCAGCCCGCCGCGCGCCGCGGCGGCTTCCAGCGGAAAGCTCATCTGGATATCGGCGGCGGTGAATTCATTGCCGGCGAACCATTCGCTCTTGCCGAGTTCGCTCTCCCAGTAATCCATGTGCTGCTTGAGCTGCGGATTGACCAGGGTGGTCAGCGCCGTGTTGGAGACCTTGCGCACCAGCGGCCGCAGCAGCGCGGGCGCGCGCTTCGGCATCAGCGTGAACAGCAGCTTCAAAAGCAGCGGCGACATCGCGGAGCCTTCCGCATAGTGCAGCCAATAAGTGTAGCGCAGCCGCTCCGGCGTGTTCGGCGGCGGGATCAGTCGACCATTGCCATAAGTGCCGACGATGTATTCGCAGATCGCGCCGGACTCGGCGATCGTGTTGCCGTTGTCGGTGATGACGGGCGATTTGCCGAGCGGGTGAATGGCGCGCAGCTCCTTCGGCGCGCGCATGTCCGGCTGGCGCTGATAGCGGACGATCTCGTAAGCGACGCCAAGCTCTTCGAGAAGCCAGAGCACACGCTGGGAGCGTGAGTTGTTGAGATGATGAACCGTCAGCATGGCGTCCCCCTGGAGTTGGCGTGGCGTTGGTGCCAGCCGGGGGATGGAAAGTCGAGACGACCTTGAGTCAGGTCATATTTTACCCGGGGAATATTGACATCCAAAATTTATCCGGGTAAATATAGCACACCGAAAATCCAGAGTATCTCCAATGGCTGACGCGTCTCGCCCCCTGTTCACAGCCTTCATCGGCCCGCAACGCCTGGCGGCCGGCCCCCACGCCGAGGTCGCACTGGCGGTCATGCAGGCTTCCCGCAGGCCTGCCGTGCTGCCGATCATCATATTCAACGACGCGACCGGCCAGCCGATCGATCTCGACCTTCGCGGGGCCGAGGGCGACGTTATTGCCCGCCTGCCGCAACCGGCCTCGCCTCCGGAAGTCGAAGCCGATGAGGCTGCGGCGGCGATTGAGCCGCGCGGACGGGGGCGGCCCAGGCTCGGCGTGGTAGCGCGCGAGGTGACGCTGTTGCCGCGCCATTGGGAATGGCTCGGGGCGCAGCCCGGCGGAGCGTCGGTGGCGTTGCGCAAGCTCGTCGACGAGGCGCGCCGCGCCAATGGCGATGCGGATCGCGCCCGCGCGGCAAGGGATGCCGCCTATCGCTTCATGTCGGTGATGGCCGGCAATCTCGCCGGCTTCGAGGAAGCCTCGCGGGCGTTGTTCGCCGATGACCGGCGGCGCTTCGTCGCTCTCGTCGCCGGCTGGCCCGACGATATCCGCGACCACGTCGTCAAGCTCGCCTTCAGCGATCGCACCGAGCCATAGGCGCGATCGCCCTTCAGCCGAATTTCCAAAGTCGCTCGCCCGCCACGCCTTCCAGAATATTACGATCGTCATAGTGCTGTGGACGCGCCGGCTGCCTTGCGTCACAATGCGCCAAAACGTCCAAGGAGACTGCCGTGAGTTCAAATCCGCAATTCCTGTTCGATTTCGGCAGCCCCAACGCCTTCCTCAGCCATGAAGCGATTCCGGCGATCGAAAAGCGTACCGGCGTCAAGTTCGAATATGTGCCGATCCTGCTCGGCGGCATCTTCAAGGCCACCAACAACAAGTCGCCCGCCGAAACGCTCGCTGGCATCAAGAACAAGCGCGAATTCCTCGCGCTGGAAACCGAACGCTTCGTGAAGCGCTTTGGGGTCAAGCCCTACGTCTGGAACCCGTTCTTCCCGGTCAACACGCTGAACCTGATGCGCACGGCGGTGGCAGCCCAGTTCGAGGGCGTGTTCGAGAAGTATGTCGATGCTGCCTTCCACCACATGTGGGTCGAGCCAAAGAAGATGGATGATCCCGAAGTCGCAGCCAAGGCGCTGACCTCGTCCGGCCTGGATGCTGCCAAGCTGCTGGCGCGATCGCAAGATGCGGATGTAAAGGCCAGGCTGATCGAGAATACGCAAAACGCGGTCGACCGTGGCGCGTTCGGCTCGCCGACGTTCTTCGTGGGCAAGGAAATGTTCTTCGGCAAGGAACAACTTCGCGAAGTCGAGGAAATGATTTCGGGGAAGTAGCTGCCCAGACCAGACCACATGGTAGGCAAGCGAATGGTGAGTAGCGAATAGCGAATAGTTGGGAGTAGATTGCAGCCAGCATCTTCCTACTCGCCATTCGCTACTCGCTATTCGCCCGTTCCAAAATCAACAATAAGGAAAGTTGATCCATGCGTATTCTCGTGGTCGGGGCCGGCGCCATCGGCGGCTATTTCGGCGGCAGGCTGCTTCAGGCAGGAAACGACGTGACGTTCCTGGTCCGGCCGAAGCGCGCATCCGAACTCGCAAGCGCCGGTCTCGTCATCAAGAGCCCCGCCGGCGACGTGACGCTCGAGAACCCGCCGACCGTGCAGGCCGACAAACTCACCGAGACATTCGACGTCGTGCTATTGAGCTGCAAGGCGTTTGACCTGGAGGATGCGATCAAATCTTTTGCTCCTGCAGTCGGGCCGCAAACCGCAATCATCCCGCTGCTCAACGGCATGCTGCACCTCAGCGTGCTGGACAAGAAATTCGGGGCCGACCGCGTGCTCGGCGGCCTCTGCGCGATCGCGGTGACGCTCAACGAGGCCCGCGAGGTAGTTCAGCTCGCGCCGATGCAATCGCTAAATATTGGCGAGCGCGACGGCTCGATGTCGGAGCGGGTGCGTGCGATTGCAAAAGTGTTCGACAGCGGCAAGTTCGGCGCCGCGGCCAGCGAACACATCATGCAGGACATGTGGGAGAAGTGGGTTTTCCTTGCTTCGCTCGCAGCCTCCACCTGCCTGATGCGCACCTCAGTCGGCAACATCCTGGCAGTGGCTGGCGGCAAGGATTTTCTGCTCGGCATGCTCGATGAATGCAGCGCGATCGCAAAGGCGTCGGGCTACGAGCCGACGGGACCGTTCTTCCAGCGTACCAGCGGCTTGTTGACCACCGAGGGCTCGCCGATGACCGCCTCGATGTTCCGCGATATCAAGGCGGGACTGCCGGTGGAAGCCGATCATGTGATCGGCGATCTCGTCGCACGCGCCGACGCGGCGAAGATTCCGGTGCCGAAGCTGCGCATCGCCTATACGCATCTGAAAGCGTATGAGAAGCAGCGGGGGTGAGGTTCACATCCGGTGTCGTCCCTGCGTTCGCACTAGGGCATCTACACGCTTGCCGGGCCATATACGAGGAGTTGGAAGCGAGCCATTCCCATGTGGAAGGTGATTGGTCCAGGTGGGCGATGAGAGGCGTAACCGGTCCATCCGCCGAGCTTTGCGATGATCCATGCCGCCCAGGCGACAGTGTTGGGGCGATGGTGGTTCTTCTGGAGCTCGGTGCGGCCTTTCAGGGTTTTGTTGATGGCCTTGAGCGCTTCGATCTCGTCCGGCGTGAACACAAATTCGACCTGCAATTGTTCGCCGCCATTGCGGGCTTGAACGAGCTGGATGACGATACATGCTACTCTGGTGGCGATCGCCACGAGTTTGATCAGGCCTTCAGCGCTGTCGAGCTGACTATCCTCGATGCGCAGACCCTGGCTCTTCAGCGAGCGAAAGAGCTGTTCGATGATCCAGCGCTGCTTGTACCAGGAGACGATCCGCCAGGCATCGGCGGCGGTGACGACCGGATGAGTGGTCAGGAGCAACCAATGAATGGGCTTGGCGCTCTTCGGGGGGTGCAACTCGACGACCTCCACGAAGCTGACTTTGACGCCCTGTGGCAGGTCTTTCACGCCGGGGCGCTGCGGTCGTTTGAGCACAACGGTTCCCAGGCGCATGGAGAGGTGGGCCTGGCGACCGTGGCGATCCATTCGCTTTGGTAGATCGATCACCGCCTTGTCGCAGAAGCGGGCCCGCGCGACCGCCTGATAAAGCGTGCCGCCATCGACCAGCGCATGGTCGTGCATGGCGCGCGACAGGAGGTGGACATTGTCAGCGGGTGTCAGCGACCAGTGAGCAAAGAAATCCCCCTCGCGGTCGTTGACGACGGTGATCATACGAGCAGCGACCAGAACCTCGCAGCCTTGCTTAGCCGTCGTCACCCAGCGCGCCGATTCCTTGTCGGCCAAGGCGCGCTTCTCGTGAGCGATCCTGGCCTTGCGCTTGCGCGTCCACACCTCACCGCCGGTGAGCCCGAGACAGACCCCGCTATCGGCATCGACCGCCATCATGGCATGCAGCAGCACGCCGCGAGCATTGCCTTTGCCGACCTTGCCCAAGTCGCGCCGATGTCCCGGACGAGTGTGGAAGTTGATCTCGCTGGTGTCCTGGATCGACAGCACATGACGCCCGCTGACCGCCATCGACGTCTGCAGGCTCCAGCCTTCAATCAGCTTGTCGATCGTGACTTGCGGATTGTTCACAAACCGCCAGAACGCCATGTTCGCGGCCCAGTTGCCCTGCGCCATCTGGCGCAAACAGACACTGCGCGTGCAAAGCATAGCCCGGAGAAGCGCCGCCCCCTTTTATCGAGGCGAACGTCTCCAAACTTACCCAGGGACAAATCCGGTTCCTGCTGCATCTCTGGCGCTCCTTCGAATCAAAGCGCCAGAGAGAGAATCATACAAAACGCTGCGGCGAACGCACATCATGCCGCCCCGAGTCAATCTGTCGCGTCCCCAAGACGTGTAGATGCCCTAGTGCGAACGCAGGGACCCATAACCACCAACGCAGATTGTTAGCGCAAACCAGACCTACATCACCCAAACGGAGAAGCCGCGGCGTATGGGTCCCTGCGTTCGCAGGGACGACGTCAGAGATGCGCGAGATAATGCGCGAGCGCCTCGATCTCTTCCTCGCTGAGGGAATAGGCGATGTCCGTCATCGCAGCCATCGCGCCGCCGGATCGCACTCCCGATTTGTACTCGCGCAGCGCCTTGACCAGGTATTCTTCGCGTTGGCCGGCGACGCGGGCGACCCCCTTGGTGCCGGCGTAGCTATCGGTGTGGCATGACGCGCAGCGCCGGCCTACGGCCGCCTGCTCGCCCTTCTTCGACAAATCAGGATTGTCGTCAGGCTTGGGCGCTTTCGGCGGTTCGAGCGAAGCGTAGTAGGCACCGAGGTTGCGAATATCCTCATTATTGAGCTGTTCGACGATCGGCTGCATTTGTTCGTTCTTGCGGGTGCCGGCACGAAAGAACACGAGCTGCCACTGGATGAATTGATCAGGCTGCGCCGCCAGCGAGGGAGTGTTCTCGATCTGCGAAATGCCACCCTCGCCATGACAATCGACGCACAGCTCGGCTTTCGCCTTGCCGGCCGCGATATCGGCGGCGCGGGCGAGCGGCACGCAAATCACGAGCGCCAGCAGCGACCCCATCAATGCACTTCGCATTTCAACTACTCTCCGACCTGTGCATCAAACAGCAAAGGCTGCGGCCACCCGTTCCCCAGGCAAACCGCAGCCTCTGCCAGCTCAAATCCTACTTCTTGGTGTAGCTGATGCGGTAGATCGCACCGGCCCAGTCGTCGGCCACGAGGACCGAACCGTCCTTGTCCAGCAAGATATCGTTCGGCCGGCCGAGGTAGCCCTGGTCGCCTTCGAGCCAGCCAGAGGCAAAGATCTCCGATTTGGCGTTCTTGCCGTCGGCATCGACGATGACGCGCTTGATCCGGGCGCCCTGGTACTTATGCCTGTTCCAGGAGCCGTGTTCGGCGATCAGGATGTTGTTCTTGTACTCGGCCGGGAATTGATCGCCGGTATAGAACTTCATGCCGAGCGGCGCGACGTGCGCGCCCAGATTGACGACGGGCGGCGTGAATTCCGAACACTTGTGGCCCATCGCGAATTTCGGGTCCGGCATATCGCCCTGGTGGCAATAGGGATAGCCGAAATGCTCGCCGATCCTGGAGATCATGTTCAGCTTGTCGCTCGGCATGTCGTCACTGACCCAGTCGCGGGCGTTCTCGGTAAACCAGTATCGCCCGCTGCGTGGATCGATGTCGCCGCCGACGCTGTTGCGGACGCCGAGCGCCCAGATTTCGGCGTTGCCGGTCTTGGGATCAACGCGGCGTATTTGCGAAACGCTGGTCGGCGGAATGCCGATGTTGAAGGGAGGACCGAACGGCAGGTAAAACCAGCCATCCTTGTCGACGGTGATGTATTTCCAACCATGAGCGATGTAGGACGGCATGTCGTCATACACCACCTTGCCGGCGCCGAGGTTGTCGAGATTGGCCTCGGCATTTTCGTATTTGATCAGCTTGTCGACCGCGACGACGTAAAGCGCGCCATCGAGAAAGGCGAGGCCGGTCGGCATCTTGAGACCCTTGAGAATGGTCTTGACCTCCTTCTTGCCGCCATTGTCCTTGATCGCATAGACATTGCCGAGGTCGAACGAGCCGACGAACAGCGTGCCCTTGTCGCCCCACGCCATCTGCCGTGCGGACAATACGTTAGACGCGTAGACTTCGATCTTGAAGCCGTCGGGCAGCTTGATCTTCTTCATCAGCGCCGCCAGTTCTGCGTCCGAGGCGCCGGTCGGCGGCCCTGACGGCGGAGCGAGGCCCTTTTGTTGTTCGGTCTCATCGCCGAGGAACCAGTCCGGCGGCGGATTGGTCCAAAAATCCTTGGTGCCGGACTCGTATTTCTTCAGGGCCTTCTGCTGCGCGCTGGCCTGGCTGACCCCCGCGACAACGAGAATGGCTGCGAGCGCAAGAATAGATCGATTGAAAGCCGATTTCATCGCGTCACTCCCCTAGTGCAGCCTGGCGGCTGCGCCTGTTATTATTTTGAACGTTCGAGAGGCGAATTTGGTCTGGTGAAGTAGGACAGACCAAAAAATGGTAGCACATCCGCTGCCGGAGAGAAGCGCGCGGCGCGCGGCTCGGTACGACCAAGACAAATTGTGAGACGGATTGCCAAGCCGCACGTTAATACGCTCTTGCAATCCGCTCTTGCGCCCGCTGCATCGCAATATCCGCGTCGAGCTAATGCGCGCAAGGCGCACGAGTGGGCGGCGTTCCACATCAAGCGGACTGCTTGCGCTGGCACCCAATTGGTAAACGAACAACGCAATTGTGGTTCATTTCATACAGGAGCGGATCAAACCCTGAGAAAACCATTCGGCATATCCTTCAATGTCAGTCTCCCCTCGCCCGGGTTTGAGCGAGCGTCCGTATGGGCAACAAGCGGATCATCCTGCTCTCGGACGGCACCGGCAATTCCGCCGGCAAGGTCTGGCGGACGAATGTCTGGCGTGTGTTCGAATCGCTGGATCTGACGAGTTCGCAACAGATTGCGTTCTATGACGACGGGGTCGGCACCTCGTCCTTCAAGCCGTTCGCGATCCTGGGCGGCGCCTTCGGCTTCGGCCTGAAGCGGAACGTGCTCGATATCTACAAGTTTGCCTGCCGCAACTATCGCTCGCATCTGGACTATCTGGCGCTCGAGGCTGCCGCTGCGAAGGCCGAGGGTCGCGAGGAGAGATACGGTCCCTGGCAGAGCGACGACATCTTTGCATTCGGGTTCAGCCGGGGGGCCTTCACCATCCGCGTGGTGAACGGGCTGATCTGCGAACAGGGCCTGGTGAAATACCAGACCGAAGAGGAGCTCGATCGAAAGGTCGCGGCGGCCTACCGCGCGCACCGGGCAGAGACGTTCAAATCGCAGTTTCAGGTCGAATGGGCATTTCGAAAGCTGCGCAACCTGTTCGTGTCAGCCAAGCACGACAAGAACGAGCGCCCGGTCGATCACATCGCCTTCCTCGGCCTTTGGGATACCGTCGCCGCTTACGGCCTGCCCATCGACGAAATGACCCGCGGCGTCAGCCGCTATCTCTGGCCGCTCGAACTGCCGGACCGACAGCTTCACCCACTGGTGCGCAAGGCCTGTCACGCGCTCTCGCTCGACGATGAGCGCACCACGTTTCATCCGCTGCTGTGGGACGAGAGTCCGGAGACCGTTGTCACCGGTACCCGGAAGACCAGTTCGGAACGGATCACCCAGGTCTGGTTCGCCGGCGT
The DNA here is from genome assembly GCF_036924575.1 of Bradyrhizobium sp. AZCC 1577. Taxonomy (NCBI): domain Bacteria; kingdom Pseudomonadati; phylum Pseudomonadota; class Alphaproteobacteria; order Hyphomicrobiales; family Nitrobacteraceae; genus Bradyrhizobium; species Bradyrhizobium sp. AZCC 1577. Next base: position 729,438 of record NZ_JAZHRQ010000001.1, on the reverse strand, counting down.
GCATTCCAACGTCGGCGGCGGATATCCGGACGACTCGCTCGCCCATGTGTCGCTGACCTGGATGTTGTCAGAGGCGCGCAGCCGCGGCCTTACCTTGAAGGCGGCGCCGGGAGCCGATCCCGACGCATTCACGCGGGTGCGGTCGACCCAGGACAAGGACGGCCGCATCTACGATTCCCGCAACGGGCTCGCCGGCTACTACCGCTACGGGCCACGGAGCGTGGCCGCGCTGTCGGATACGAAATTTTCCGACGACAAGCGCGATTGCGTGAAGATTGCAGTGCCGAAGATCCACGAAAGCGTGTTCGACCGGATCTCCGTCGATGCGCATCTCTACGCGCCGGTCGCACTGCCACCGGTCTACGAAGTATTGACCTACGACGAGAGGATCGTCACCCCGGACAAGCTGACCGTCCCGCCGGGCAGACCGAAATATGAGAGCCTGGCCTCCGCCCGTCGGCGCGAGCTCACCCAGGAGCACGTCGTCGGAAGTTCGATCTGGCGGCGACGCATCATCTATTTCCTGACCGTCATCGCGTCGCTCTATTTGCTGACCTATCCGCTTACATCCACCGCGCCGGCGGCCGCCGAATTCACCACGCCCCTGCGGCCGCTTTCCGACCTCATTCGGATGGTCGGGCTCGCGTTGCCGGGCGCGGCCTCGCGCTGGATCAACGCCTATGCGAGGGAGCCGCTCTGGTTTGTGCTTTGCGCCGGTCTTGTCGCGCTGCTGCTATGGTTGAGCGCCAGCCTTAAGAACCGGATCACCGATCAGATGCGCCGCGCGTGGCGCGTGAGCCTTGCAAAGGTCGACTTGCACCGGAGCGAATCCAAACCAAGGCTCGGCCTGAGCACATCGCAAATGGTGGTGCTGGCTGGCCTGCTCTTTATCGCGCTCTATCCGCTACCGGGCTGGACCGGCTACAGCCTGCCAAAGCTGTCTGCCTCGCCGCAGACCTTCATCGACCGGATAACCCACCCCTATTTCCAGTTCTTCGCCTTTGCCGTCCTGGTCACCATGTTGCTCCCCGACAGGACGATCGCGCGCTTCAGACTGAAGGACGCCTACCGGCGATTGCTCACCAACGTCAAACTCAAGGTCGCGCCTGCATTCTTTGCGGTTTTCTTCCTGGTCGGCGGCATCGCTTTCGCCAGCCACTATCTTTTCAACATTCGCGACAGCCTTGGCCACTTCTGCCAGCCAGCGGAAAAGCCAATCACGCTGGAGGTGTGCGATCCCGATGATATGAAGCTGTGCAAGCGCGCGCCCGACGGCAGCTTCCCTGGCACCTGCACGTCGGCGGCGTGCCGAGGGGTCAACTTGGCCGCATTCAACACCGCCGACCTTTGCACACCCGTGGGCGTCATGCTCGAGAGGCGCGGACATTATCAGTTCATCCTGGAGAAGGATGGCGACTGGTCGTTTCTCGGCGCGCCATCGGGCCCGGGCGGAATGCCGCTCCGTGCGTTCCTGCCCAACTGGAAGAAGGACGGTGCAACCGATCCGACCGTTCTGCTGGGCCGATTCGCTTTGCTGGCGGCAGCTTACCCGCTCAAGCGAACGCTCGACCGGCCCTTTGGCCACGTTATCCTTCGCTACGGCGAGACCGGCAATGAGGAGAACTTCATTGATGGCGAGCCAGCGAACGGCCGCCTTGACGAGAAATTCAGAGCGACCCGCGACGGGCAGTTGTTCGTCTATCTGAACCAGCCGGTCAGCGGCGTCTTTCCGGGTCTGTTTCGCAACGTGAATTCGGGAAAGGCCCGGATCTGGGTCTATCGCATCCCGAGGTGAGCCACCCGTCAGGAGATGCCGCCGCCGGAGGCGCACCCGTTGCCGGCGGTAAACGAAAGGCCGCCAAATGGCGGCCTTTCGTTGGATCTAGTGCTTTGCCATAGAGAAAATCTGGAGCGGGCGAAGGGGCTCGAACCCTCGACCCCGACCTTGGCAAGGTCGTGCTCTACCACTGAGCTACACCCGCATCCGAGATGGCGGCGATCGCTCGCCGTCAACGGCAGACCTATGCCAAATGCGGGCTGCGAATGCAACAGTCCGCGCACGGTCCGAAGCTTTTCCGGATAATCCGATTTCTTTGACCAAATAGGCTCGAATCGGTCCGAAACAACGGCAAAATGGAATTTATCGGGCCTCGTGCCATCACCGGGAACCCAGAATTAGCCACCCGCGCGATAGCCCGATTCGCGGGCCGCTGGCCCCGGGGCCACTCGGACGGCTCGGAACGCCGGCCAGAGCGACGGTTGCACCCTTCATCCGTCGAATGCCCATGGCCAACACAGCCTGCAGAAGACGGCGAAGCCGGACCGATTGATTTTTGCGGCCAAGCCGCCATCTAGCGAACGAGAACTTGGTGCCGGACCGTGCTAGAAGCAGCCCGACCCGCAGCCGATATTCTGCGTTCCTTCTCGAGACATCAGGTGAGGATACCGTGACGATAGTTGAGCAGGGCGGCGGCCCGGCACCGCAGGCAGTACCCGATCTGATCAAGGAGACGACCACCCAGACCTTCGTGAAGGATGTCATCGAGGAATCGAAGCGCCAGCCGGTGCTGATCGACTTCTGGGCGCCCTGGTGCGGCCCCTGCCGTCAGCTCACGCCGGTGCTGGAAAAGGCGGTTCGGGCCGCCAAGGGTAAGGTCAAACTGGTCAAGATGAATATCGACGAGCATCCGGCCATTCCGGGCCAGATGGGCATCCAGTCGATCCCGGCGGTGATCGCGTTCGTGGGCGGCCAACCCGCCGATGGTTTCATGGGCGCGGTGCCGGAGAGCCAGGTCAACGCCTTCATCGACAAGCTCACCAAGGGCATGACGGCGCCGGGTGAGCCGAACATTGCGGAGATCCTGAAAGAGGCTGAGGCCGTGCTGGCGGAAGGCGATCCGGCCGCCGCAGCACAGATTTATGCCGAGATACTCGGTTTCGATGCCACCAATATCGCCGCACTGGCCGGACTGGCGAAGTGCTACGTGACGACGGGTGCCGTCGAACAAGCCAAGCAGACGCTAGCGATGGTGCCGGAATCGAAGCGCAACGATGCCGCCGTCAAGGCGGTGCAGGCCTCGATCGATCTTGCCGAGCAGGCGCAGTCGGTCGGCCCGGTGACCGAGCTCGAACAAAAGGTCGCCGCAAACCCGCTCGACCATCAGGCGCGATTCGACTTGGCCACGGCGCTCAATGCGCTCGGCAAGCGCGCGGAGGCGACCAACCAACTGCTGGAAATCGTCAAGCGCGATCGGAAGTGGAACGACGACGGCGCGCGCAAGCAGCTCGTGCAGTTCTTCGAGGCGTGGGGCGGCACCGACGAGGCAACCGTCGAGGGACGCAAGCGGCTGTCGACGATCCTTTTCTCGTAGGACGTATTCCGCGCGCGGGACATGGTTTTGTGAAGAGAACACCCACCAAACCAACGAACTGACCGGGACTGCAGATGCCGATCAATGCCGAATACCGCGGACCCGGCGAGCTTCCCGAAATCATTCCGGTATTTCCGTTGCCGGGTGCGCTGTTGCTGCCGCGCGGCCAGATGCCGCTCAATATTTTCGAGCCGCGCTATCTCGCGATGGTGGACGACGCGCTGCGCGACGGCCACCGGCTGATCGGGATGATCCAGCCGGACATTTCCCACTCCAGGGACGAGACAAGGCCGGTGCTGTTCCAGGTCGGCTGCGTCGGCCGCATCACCCAGCTCGCCGAATCCGGCGACGGCCGCTACATCCTCGAATTGACCGGGGTCGCGCGCTTCAAGGTGGTCGAGGAAATCGCAGCGCTGACTACGTACCGGCAATGCAAGGTGGACTTCTTCCCCTATGCCGATGATTTCGTCGCGCGCAAAGGCGAGGAGGAAGTCGACCGCACGGCGTTGCTCGACGTGCTGAACGATTTTCTAAAAGCCAACAATCTGAAGGTGGATTGGGAAGGTATCGAGAGCGCGCCGAACGAGGCGCTGGTCAATGCGCTCGCGATGATGTCGCCGTATGGTCCGGCGGAGAAGCAGGCGATGCTGGAGGCGCCGGACCTGAAAACCCGCGCCGAGATCCTGATTGCGGTGACCGAAATGGACCTCGCCAAGAAGCGCACCAGCGGCGACACCGGGCTGCAGTAGATGCAACCCACTCCCCGAAGCGGTTCAGGCACGTTGCGAGGCCTGCCGCTAATCCACATGTACCCTGCTTGACGCCCCTTCAGTGCGCCATGGTCCGAGCAGCCTTGCGCCGTCGCGCCGGTTGAGCCTGGGGGCGCACCATTGACGGAACGCTGGCGCCACTCATTGGTCGGCCAAGATAATAGCCCTGCATTTCAGTGCATGCCTCTGCATGGAGGATTTCGAGCTGTTCCTCGGTTTCGACTCCTTCGGCCGTCGTCGTCCTGCCGAGATTGACCGCAAATCGAACCACCGCGCGAGCAATCAGGCGCGATTCCTCCTTTGCATCCGACAATGCGTTGACGAAGCTGCGATCGATCTTGATCTTGTCGAATGGAAACCTCTGAACGAGGCTTAGCGATGAATAGCCGGTCCCAAAATCGTCCAGGGCGATTCGCACACCCAATTTGTGTAACTGATCGAGCGCAGCGAACACGGCCTCGCTGTCATGCATGGTGACCGTCTCGGTGACCTCGAGCTCAAGTCTTTGTGGCGCAATTCCCGAATTCGCGAGCGCCGCCACGATGATCGAAACCAGCTCTTTGCTCCTGAATTGAGCGGGTGACAGGTTTACTGCGATCCGCAGATCGGTGGGCCATTTGGCCGCCTCGGCACAGGCGGCCCTCAGCACCCATTCTCCGAGAGGCACGATCAAGCCTGTTTCTTCCGCAAGCGGGATAAAGTCGGCAGGCATGACCAGGCCGCGCTGAGGATGATGCCAGCGCAACAGCGCCTCAAAGCCGCTGGTTTCTCCGCTCGCAACATTGACAATCGGCTGGTAGTGGAGCTCGAATTCACCCTTGGCAAGCGCATCACGCATATCGCGCTCCAGGTTGCGCCGGGCACGCATGAGCTGGTCCAGCTCGGGCTCGAAGAAGCGGAATGCGCCGCGTCCGCCGCTCTTGGCGGAATAGAGCGCGAGATCTGCGCTCTTCAGGATCTCGTCAGGGCTGGTTCCGTCGCGCGGCGCGATAGCAATGCCGATGCTGGTGCCGATGGTCACCCGATGGTCGCCGAGATCGAAAGGTTCGCAGAGCGCGTGGCTGATTTTCTCGGCGAGGGCCGCGGCTTCGACGACGGGATTGGTCACATAGTCGATAACGGCGAACTCGTCGCCGCCCAGCCGTGCAATCAGCGCCGTATCGCGGATGCATTCGAGCAGCCGCGCGGCGACGGCTTGCAGCAGCTTGTCACCTGTCGGATGACCGAGCGTGTCGTTGACTTCCTTGAAGCGATCGAGATCGAGCATCAAGACGGCAAGACCGGATCCGCCCTCGCGGATGATTGCAAGCGCGTGCTCCATGCGCACTCTCAGCCGCACGCGATTTGGCAGGTCGGTCAGCGCGTCATGCTGGGCCATATGGATGATCCGGGCTTCGGAGCGCCGCTGCTCGGTGACGTCGAGGTGCGTCGCCACCCACCCGCCGCCTGCCATTGGCTGTCGAGTCACGCAGATCAGCCGGCCATCGGCAAACTCGTCGATGCGGCTTGCGGTTGCGTTCACGGGCAGCGCGTTGATGGTCGAGACTAATTGCTGCGCAGCCTCGCCCTTGAGGATACCGGTGGCGATGCGATGCTGGATGATCTCGCGGTGCGGTGTCCCCGGTCTCAGCAGTTCCGGCGGCAGCCTGTACATTTCGGCATAGCGGGCATTGCAGACGACGAGCCGCTTTTCTGCATCGAACATGCAGAGGCCCTCACCCATGTGATTAATGGCTGTGTCCAGCCTGAGCTTCTGTTCTTGCAGTTCTCGCTGGGAGCGTTCGACCTGCTGCCGGGCGACCGAAAGCTGGCTGATTATTTCCTCGAATTTGCTGGTGCGGCTGGCGAGGCGGCGATCCGCCAACACGCCAATCAGGCTCATTCCGAGCACCGATAAAGCCACGCCGGCGATCGCCAGGGCAAGGAAGCCGGGAGAGAGCGACAGCGTGTGGGATGTCTGCGTCGGGTCGGGCACGATCTGCACCGCGCCCATGGCGGTGAAATGATGCGAGACAATTGCAAGGGTCAGCATGAGCGCCGCTGCCAGCGTGCCCCTTTTTTCCTTATAGCCAAGCGCAATCGCCAGCGCGGCAGAACTGAAGAATATGCCGAGGCCGATCGAGACAAACACGAGGTCGAGCGACCAGGTTACGTGGCCCGGCACTTCGAGCGCCCACATGCCGAGATAGTGCATGCTCGCAATGCCTGCGCCTATGACGGCACCGCCGGCTGCCGCGCGCCACCGTCCGGAATTCCTGACAGCAAGTCCAAAGCCACTGGATGTCAGTATCATCGCTGCGGCAAGCGACAGCGCCGTCAGGACGAGGCCGTAGTCGGTTGATACGCCAGGCTCGTAAGCGAGCATTGCGACGAAATGCGTCGCCCAGATTCCGTATCCGATCGCAGCGCCTGCAATTGCGATCCAGATCAGCCGCGTTCGGGCCTGTGAAGCAATTGCGCGATGAAAGATGTTGACGGCAACGGTGCTGGAAACGAGGCAAACCAAACCAGCGAGCAGAACAAGCCGCCAATCGTGCTCGGCAATAAGGCAATTAAAAACGCGGAACATATTACGGGCCCCATCGTCAATGCTGCCGATGAAAGCGCGTAATTGGCATTGTCCCGTTAATTTCGTGCAATACCGGGTTCCATGCTTATTGGGCCGTAAATGCAATCGGCGCAATGACAGCCGAATCCCCGTAAAACCACCGGAAGCCTGTTACCTTGATACCGTAATGATTGCGCAACAGGTCGAGCGACGTAGCACTAGTTGCCAGGAGCGTGGGCTAATATCCCGCAATTGCCAGTACCACGACGGCGCCAAGGGCTTTCCAGCCGAAGCCGCGTCCGCGCGACCACCACGCATTGGCGGCGGCGGCAAAGGCGTAGACCGCGACGATCGTTGCGACGATCCAGTGCCGCGCGCTCTCCGATCCAAACGAGGGCGCGGCAATCAGCAGCACTCCGCCGCCGATCCAGGCCACCGTACCCGCCTGCCATACCAGGCGGATGAGGGTGCGCAGGCTTTCGGGCTGAATGGTCGCCTTGGCGAACACCTTGGTTTCCCCGAGCACGCCATGGATCAGGGCCACCGTTATGCCGGCGACGCCGGCGCATTGCAAAATCAGATCGCGCATCGATAACGTCTCCATACACTGCTGTATGGCATGCGCTGCATTCTGGCGCCTGTCAATACAGTGGTGTATGGTGGTAAGATCGCGGAACCCAGATGAGCAATCAACTAGCGGCAAAGGACTGGCTCGATCAGGGCCTGAAGACGTTGGCGACCCGTGGCTTCACCGCACTGAAGGCGGAGCCTTTGGCCAAGGCGATGGGAGTGTCGCGCGGCAGCTTCTATTGGCATTTCGCCGATATCGGCGCGTTCCATGCCGCAATCCTCGCACGCTGGCATGAGGTCGCGGCCGAGCAGATCATCGCCAATGTCGAGGCGGCCTCGAAGGACGAGAACCCGCTCGCGCTGCTGCTGCGCCGCGTGTTCGGCGAACGGCTGACGCTGGAACGGGCGGTCCGCACCTGGGCGAGCGTCGATCCTGCCGCCCGCGCCGCCGTGCAGGCGATCGACCGGCGCCGGCTCGGCTACGTCGAAGGTCTTCTGATGCAATCCGGATTGTCGACGGATGTGGCCCGCGCCCGGGCGCAAATCCTGTATTGGGCATTTCTCGGCTTTGCGCTGTTGGATCAGCCATTGCCGAAGGCACGACAAGAGGCCGTGGTCGACGAATTGGTACGGATGTCAGCGTCATGACACCTCGCGATTTGGTATGCTAAGGGGCTACGCCTATCTGGAGAGAGTAAATGACAGCCCCGCCCGAACGCCTCGACGGCACCGTCGATCGAAAGTTGCTGGAGATCCTGGTCTGTCCGGTGACCAAGGGTCCGCTCGAATTCGATTCGAGCCGGCAGGAATTGATTTCGCGTTCCGCCAAGCTCGCCTATCCGATCCGCGACGGCATCCCGATCATGCTGCCGGAAGAGGCGCGGAAGATCGAGTGACGAAGCCGGCGAATGGTGAGTGGCGAACAGCGAGTGGTCTATTCGCCACTCCCTATTCGCCATTCGCCTTCTACAGCGCCTCGCCCTTCAACAATCGCGGCACCTCGCCCGACAATCCCGCTGCCTGGCGGATGAACAAGTTCTTCAGCGGCGGCGCGCGATCGACGAGGCCGAGCCCGATATCCCGCACGGTTCGCAGCAGCGTCGATTCGTTCGAGAACAGAAAATTCAGCGAGTTGGTCGCAACGCCCATGGCCATGGTGTCGAACCGCCGCCAGCGCTGGTAGCGGTCGAGCACATCGGCCTGCCCAGGATCGATGCCGAGCCGGGCCGCATCGACCACGACTTCGGCCAACGCCGCGACGTCCTTCAGGCCCATATTGAGCCCCTGCCCCGCGATCGGATGAATCACATGCGCGGCGTCGCCGACCAGCGCCAGCCGCTCGGCGATGAATGAGCGCGCAACGAAATAGCCGAGCGGAAACGCGCGCGGCTTGTCGAGCGCCTTGATCTCGCCGAGGTGCAGCCCGAAGCGCTTCTCGAGCTCATCGTGGAATTCGGCTTCGCCAAGCGCAGTGATGCGTGCGGCCTCGTTCCGGTTCTCGGTCCACACCAGCGACGAGCGCTTTCCATTCAGCGGCAGGATCGCGAACGGACCCGCCGGGAGAAAATGCTCTTCGGCACGACCGTGATGATCCCGCTCATGGCCGACGGTGACTACGATGCCGGATTGATCGTAGTCCCAGCCATGGGTGGCAATGCCGGCGCGCTCGCGCAGTCTTGAGCGCGCGCCGTCGGCGGCGACCAGCAGGCTTGCCTCGATGACACCGCCGTCGGCGAGCGTCACGGTGACGCCATCGGAACGTGAATCGTAAGTCGAAACGGCGGTAGCCCGGAGATCGATGCCATCGGCCTCGGCGCGCTCCACCAGCGCGTCGATGAGGCGGCGATTCTCGACCATGTGGGCAAACGGCTCGCCGGGTTCGACATCTCCCGCAAACGTCAGGAATACCGGGCGTGTCGCGTCATCCAACCTGGAGTCGGTAACGACCATGTCGAGGATGGCTTGCGAATCCGACACCTGATTCCAGACGCCGAGCGTCTCAAAAAGCCGCCGGCAGGCGGCCACAATGGCGGTCGCGCGTGGGTCGCGGCTCGGCCGCTGCCCGAGCGCGGGATCGGCGACGACAACGGGAATCTCCGCGCCAAGGCCCTGGCGGAGCGCCAGCGCCAGCGCCAGCCCGGCAAAGGCGCCGCCGCAGATGACAATACTTCGCTGTGTCGCCATGCCATCCGTACCTGGTTAGCCCTCAGACCAGACTTGCTACCTGATAATAGCTGGGCGAAACAGAGCCGAGAAACAAGGTCCTTAACCAGATGTCATTCCGGGGCGCACTTAGCGCGAACCCGGAATCCAGAGGTTTGGCACGAGATTCTCAGGGGCGCAAAGGGCGCCCCGTAGTTCGCCTCTTCGAGGCGCCCCGGAATGACGGCGCCTCCACGAATTGAAAGCACCACCATGTCCAAAGGCCTGATTGACCTGATTTCCATCCTCGATCTGGAGCCGCTCGAGGTGAACCTGTTCCGCGGCAACAGCCCGAAGACGAGCTGGCAGCGGGTGTTCGGCGGACAGGTGATCGGGCAGGCCATGGTCGCGGCATGCCGCACTGTCGAAGGCCGCCTGCCACATTCGATCCATTGCTATTTCATCCTGCCCGGCGATCCGCAGATTCCGATCGTCTACGAGGTCGAACGGCTGCGCGACGGCAAGAGCTATTCGACAAGGCGCGTCACCGCGATCCAGCACGGCAATGCGATCTTCTCCATCATGGTTTCTTTTCATGCCGAGGAGGAAGGCGCCTTCGACCATCAGGACAAGATGCCGGACGTGCCGCCGCCGGAGAAACTCACCGCCGAGGAAGTGGCAAAACAGCCGATGTTCCGCGAGATGCCGGAATTCATCCGCCGCTACTACGAATCCGACCGGCCGATCGAACTGCGCCCGGTCGAGCTCGGCCGCTATTTCGGCCAGAAGATCGACGACGGGCGCATCCATGTCTGGATCCGCACAGCAGCCAAGCTGCCCGACAATCCGGCGCTGCACATGTGCGCGCTGGCCTATGCGTCGGATTTCTCGCTGCTTGACGCGGTGATGGCGCGCTACGGCCGCACGCTGTTTGACAAGCGCATGATGCCGGCGAGCCTCGATCACGCGATGTGGTTTCACCGACCGTTCCGCGCCGACGAATGGCTGCTCTACGCGCAGGATTCGCCGAGCGCGCAGGACGGCCGCGGATTGACCCGCGGCCTGATCTTCAAGCCTGACGGCACACTGGTGGCGTCGGTCGCCCAGGAAGGCTCGGTCCGCCAGCGCAAGTAAGAGCGTGACCTCTTACGCTTTCGCCAGCGTTCCGCGCTCGGCCAGCGCGAATTGCGACGCGTACCAGCGTGCGTACCAGGCCAGCATCCACGGGATCGGAATGATGAAGATGCAGGCGATCACGAACACGATGGTTCGCCACAGCACTTCCAGTCCGGACGCGGTGAAGATGACCTCGCGCTGCGTGCCGTCGATGTTGCGGCAGATCCAGCGCATCCAGGCCGTGACCACCCAGGCCCAGCCGACGATGGTAATGAAGGACACATACAACAGCACATGCCAGCCGACATAACCCAACGCGCTGCCGTTGAAGGCGATCGGAAGCGGCTGGTCATTGGAGCTCAGGTTGGAAGCGATCCAGCGAATGACCATCCAGGCCAGCACGGCCTGAACCGGGATCGAGAGGTATTGCAGGTAATAGAGGTCGGCCGAGCCCACATAGGTCAGAATGCCCATGGCGATGAAGACGTACCAGATGTCGAAAGGCTGGCCGGTGAAAGCAAGGTTCGGCCGGCCCGGCACGTAGAGCCGGGAAAAGATCCAGCGATAGAACCAGGTCGCAACCCAGGGTGCCGGAATCACCAACACCATGCCGATGACGAACACAAGGCTGCGTCCGAGGAGCTCCCACAGCCCGACATCGATCGATAGCGCACCGCCGCCGTACCCTCCACCTGCAGCCGTAGGTGGGCCACCAGTTTGCGCGAAGGCGGGCGGGCCAGATCCGCCGGGTATCATCCCCGGAATTTCTCCTGCCCGCTGCCAGCCCGACATTCCCTCGGTCCAGACCAGCGTATCCGCCCCGACCATGCCGCGGGTGATGAGGTCGCGAAGCTGGGCCTCCGGATAAGGGCCCTGTTGCTGTCCGTTGGCTGCATAAAACCACGATCGGTTCGACATTTTATTTCCTTGAGCCGTGGAAAATGGAGGTAGCCGGCGGGCGGCTGGGGGTGAAACCGCATTTTGGCGGACGTTACAGGTGCCTGTACAGTGATCGATGTCACCAGCTCGAAATGTTTTCCCCTTCTACCTGCAACTTTTTTGTGCCATTTGCCCAGAAAGATGCCAGATTTGCGTCGGCGGTCCGCCGTCGGGGCACCCAGCCTGTTGCGTGCTCAAAAATACCCCAGAGAAATGAAGGCCTGACCATGAAGCTCGTCGTCGCGATCATCAAACCCTTCAAGCTTGACGAGGTACGCCAGGCGCTGACGGCCATCGGCGTCCACGGCATGACGGTGACGGAGGTCAAGGGTTACGGCCGCCAGAAGGGCCACACCGAAATCTATCGGGGCGCCGAATATGTCGTGAACTTTCTGCCCAAGCTCCGAATCGAAATTGCGGTCGCCTCCGACGTTGCGGACAAGGCGGTCGAGGTCATTACCGCGAACGCGCGTACCGGGCAGATCGGTGACGGCAAGATCTTCGTCACGCCGATCGACCATGCACTGAGAATCCGCACCGGCGAGACCGATAGCGACGCGCTCTGAGACATCACGGAATTCGAGGCGCGGCGGCAACGACGCTGAACGCGCGAAGCCAAGAAGCGGCAACGAAACGACAACCGGCCGGGGGAATTTTATGGGGGCACCATCGTATCGTGCAGCAGGCAATGCTGCGCTCATTGCTCTTGCGGCGAGCTTCGCACTCATCACGCCGGCGCAAGCCGAGACGTCCACCATCAGTGCCGCCGACACCGCGTGGATGATCGTCGCCACCGCGCTGGTGTTGATGATGACGATACCGGGCCTGGCGCTGTTCTATTCCGGCATGGTGCGCAAGAAGAACGTGCTGGCGACCATGGCGCAAAGCCTTGCCGCGGTCGCGATCATCTCGATTCTCTGGGTAGCCTTCGGCTATTCGCTGGCTTTTGTCGGCGATGGCGCCTGGATCGGCTCGCTCGATCGCTGGTTTCTGACCGGCATGACGATGGAGAGCGTCAATCCGGCGGCGAAGACGATTCCGGAAGCGCTTTTCATGCTGTACCAGATGACGTTTGCGATCATCACGGTGGCGCTGGTGGCGGGCGCGGTGGCCGACCGGATGCGGTTCTCGGCCTATCTCCTGTTCTCCGTCGGCTGGTTCATGTTCGTCTATGTGCCGCTCGCGCACTGGGTGTGGGGCGGCGGTTTTCTTGCCACCATGGGCGTGCTGGATTTCGCCGGCGGTCTCGTCGTGCATCTTTCCGCCGGCGTCGGCGGACTGGTGGCCGCGATGGTGATGGGCCGGCGTCACGGCTATGGCAGCGAGAACCTCGCGCCGTTCGACCTCTCGCTCGCCGTGATCGGCACCGGATTGCTGTGGGTCGGCTGGTTCGGCTTCAACGGCGGATCGGCGCTGGCCGCGAACTCGCGCGCGGTCATGGCGATCACCGCGACGCATCTGGCCGCCTGCGCCGGCGCGCTGACCTGGGCCGCGATCGAATGGGCAACACGACGCAAACCGTCGGTACTCGGCATGATCTCGGGCGCGGTTGCAGGCCTCGGCACAATCACGCCAGCCTCCGGATTCGTTGCGCCCTGGCATGGCGTCGTGATCGGCGTCGTCGCGGGAACGCTCTGCTTCTGGGCCTGCACCTGGCTCAAGCAGCGCTTCAAATATGACGACTCGCTCGACGTGTTCGGCGTTCACGGCATCGGGGGATTGACCGGCACATTGCTCGCCGGCGTCTTCGCGGTGAACGCGATCGGGGGCACTGCCGGCCTGATCGAGGGCAATGCGCAGCAGGTACTGACCCAGCTCTATGGCGTCGCGGTCACGCTCGTCTGGTCTGGCGGCATTACCTTTATCCTGCTCAAGCTGGTGGGCGTGTTCGCGCCGCTGCGGGTATCTTTCCAGCAGGAGCTGGAAGGCCTCGACATCTCGCAACACGGCGAAGCCCTGCAATAGGCCACCCACCGAATTACCGTTTGCTCTGCTGCTGGGCACGATTGCGGCCGGCCGTCAGGCCCTGCCCACGTTTTGGGCACGTCTGACTACGCTTTGGGCGCGGCGGAATGGCGCGGGAAGATGCAACTCTCGCAAAGGGCGAAAAGGTCCGGATTCATAGTCTGTTAGGGAACGATCCCGATCTGGCACGGCATTTGATTCTAAGGGTCTCGGCTGTGCCCGCGTAGTGAACATCTCCGCGTGGTGAACCTCAGTCGAGAACGCCCGGTCCGCTGACCCGGGCCCAAGCGGGGACCAAGACCCATGAAAATTGTTATGGCGATCATCAAGCCATTCAAACTCGAAGAAGTCCGGGACGCCCTGACCGCCATAGGCGTTCACGGCCTCACGGTGACGGAAGTCAAAGGCTATGGCCGCCAGAAGGGCCATACGGAAATCTATCGTGGCGCCGAATACGCCGTGAGCTTCTTGCCCAAGATCAAGATCGAGGTCGCGGTCGCCTCGGATCAGGTCGACAAGACCATCGACGCCATCACATCGGCTGCCAAGACCGGACAGATCGGCGACGGCAAGATCTTCGTCATCAACCTCGACCATGCGGTACGCATCCGCACCGGCGAGGCAGATGCCGCGGCCCTCTGATTTCGCGCACAAACCTTACCACTCAGGAGTAAAATCAAATGACGTTTAAACGTCCCTATAGCGCGGGACTGGCGGCCCTCGCAGTCGGCCTGTTCGCCGCGACCGCTGCCTACGCCGAGCCTACGGTCAACAAGGGAGACAACGCCTGGATGCTGACGTCGACAGTGCTGGTGCTGTTGATGACGATTCCGGGTCTGGCGCTGTTCTATGGCGGTCTCGTCCGCTCCAAGAACATGCTCTCGGTGCTGATGCAGGTTTTCTATACTGTCTGTATCGTCACCCTGCTCTGGGCGCTCTACGGCTACAGCCTTGCCTTCACCGGCGGTTCCGACTTCATCGGCGGCTTCTCCAAGGCCTTCCTGATGGGCGTGACCACAGATTCGAAGGCGGCGACCTTCAGCGTCGACGCCAACATCTCGGAGCTGGTCTATATCTGCTTCCAGATGACCTTCGCGGCGATCACGCCGGCCCTCATCGTCGGCGCCTTTGCCGAACGCATGAAGTTCTCGGCGATCGCGTTGTTCATCCCGCTCTGGGTCACGCTGATCTATTTGCCGATCGCCCACATGGTCTGGTACTGGCCTGGTCCGGATGCGATCACCGATGCCGCCAAGGCGCTTGCCGCTGCGGCTGATGGCGCAGCGAAGACCGCGGCGCAGGCCAAGCTCGACGAGATCAACGCCGACGCCGGCTGGATCTTCAAGAAGGGCGCGATCGACTTCGCCGGCGGCACCGTGGTGCACATCAATGCCGGTATCGCCGGTCTTGTCGGTGCGCTGCTGATTGGCAAGCGCGTCGGTTACGGCAAGGAGCTGATGGCTCCGCACTCCCTCACCATGACCATGATCGGCGCTTCGCTGCTCTGGGTCGGCTGGTTCGGCTTCAACGCCGGATCGAACCTCGAAGCCTCCGGCGGCGCCGCGCTCGCCATGACCAACTCCTTCGTTGCGACCGCAGCGGCGGCGATGGCCTGGATGTTCGCGGAATGGATCGTCAAGGGCCACCCCTCGGTGCTCGGCGCGCTGTCGGGCGCGGTCGCGGGCCTCGTCGCCGTCACGCCCGCGGCCGGCTTCGCCGGTCCGATGGGAGCGATCGTGCTCGGTCTCGTGGTCGGCGTCGTGTGCTTGTTCTTCTGCACCGTGGTGAAGAACTCGCTCGGCTATGACGACTCGCTCGACGTGTTCGGCGTCCACTGCGTCGGCGGCATCGTCGGCGCGCTCGGCACCGGTATCCTGGTGAATCCGGCCCTCGGTGGCACCGGCGTCATGGATTACGTCGCGGGCAAGATCGCAGACTACGACTTCGTCGCGCAGATGACCTCGCAGCTCTGGGGTGTCTGCACCACGCTGGTGTGGTCCGGCATCGGCTCGGCGATCCTGTTCAAGGTCGTCGATGTGATCGTCGGCCTGCGCGTCAACGTCGAAACCGAGCGTGAAGGCCTCGACGTCACCGAGCACACCGAGCGCGCCTACAACATGTAAGTTCTCCCTGGGTGCGATCTCTTAGAAGGGATCGCATCCACAACTCCGGTTCGGGCACATACCCGGCAATGCCCTGACCGTTGAGGGGCTCCAGCGCAAGCTGGAGCCCCTTTCTTTTTGTGCCGCTATTATTCCCGTTCCGGCGCGATCAGTTCGACAGTAGGGAAATAGGTTCGATAACGCCTTGCATCGCGTGTTAGCAGAGGTAGCTGTTCGACAGCGGCGTGAGCGCCAATGAATAAATCCGCCAGCACGCCAGTGCGAAGGCCCCCGGCGCCGCGGTACCGCAGGTAAGCCTTGCCCGCGAGAAAGAGCGCGGAGCGCGGGATCGCCGCCAGTTCGATGTCCAAATTGCGGAGCATCGCGTCCACGCTTTCGACCGTGGCGTAGCGCGTCGATATCTCGGCGTAGATGACATCATTGATGATAAGCGGCCCGGACGAGGCCGCTTGTTCGAGCCGTTGTTGCGACCAGTCCGCCCATGTTTCACCGTCGGTGACGACATCCAGGAGGACGTTCGAATCGACGAGCGTCATTCCGGTTCGCCACGCAAGAGAGCCATCAGCTCATCGGTCGTCATGCCTGGCCCAGCCGACCCTCGCGCTTTGGCAAACCTGCTAGGCGGCCGAGGCCCATCGGCTTTTTCGATCACCACACCGCCATCGGCGCTGCGGCGGAAATCCACCTGGCTGCCAGGCTGAATCCCCAAATAGTCGCGGACACGTTTCGGAATTGTCACTTGGCCCTTGCTCGTGACTGTCGTCGCCATGGCGGAACTCCCGGAAGTAA
This sequence comes from Bradyrhizobium sp. AZCC 1577, assembly GCF_036924575.1. NCBI lineage: Bacteria > Pseudomonadati > Pseudomonadota > Alphaproteobacteria > Hyphomicrobiales > Nitrobacteraceae > Bradyrhizobium > Bradyrhizobium sp. AZCC 1577. Next base: position 713,105 of record NZ_JAZHRQ010000001.1, on the reverse strand, counting down.
TACCAGTTGAAAATATGGTAATACCCCGCAAATTGTCCAGACCAGCCGATGGTTAATCGCGTCTTAACCTCGCCGTATCTATGGTGGTTTGATGGGTTTCCGGGGCTCGCTTAAGTCCTTTGACCGCTTTTGAAAGTGCTGGCGTTTCAGACATGGCAATGATCGCCTCTTCCGGCGTGGCGCAGGGCGCCGGCAGTGCAACCCCTGCCGGTCAGGCCGAACGCTCGCCGTTCTTGCGCACGACCGAGCTGCTGGCGCCCTACCAGCCGGCCAAGCCATTGATCACGCTGTCATTAGGCGAGCCGCAGCACCCGGTGCCTGGCTTCGTCGGGCCGGTGCTGGCGAAACACATTGCCGAGTTCGGCCGCTATCCGTTAGCTAAGGGCATCGAGCCGTTCCGACGCGCCGCCGCCAGCTGGCTTTCGACCCGGTTCCAGCTCCCCCGCCCGATCGACCCCGAGAGCGAAATCCTGGTGCTGAACGGCAGCCGCGAAGGGCTGTTTTTTGCGGCGATCACCGCCGCCCGCTATGTTGGCCCGCGCAAGGGCAGGCCCGCGATCCTGATGCCTAACCCGTTCTATCCGGCCTATGGCGCAGGCGCCCGGGCCGCTGGTTGCGAACTGATCTACCTGCCGACCACACTCGCCAACGGATTCCTACCGGATCTCGATACGCTCGACGAGGCGACACTGGCCCGAACCGTCGCGATGTTCATTGCCTCGCCCGCCAATCCGCAAGGCGCCGTCGCCTCGCGCGACTACTTCACGCGGCTGAAGACCCTCGCCGACCGCTACGGCTTCATGATCCTGAGCGACGAGTGCTATTCGGAAATCTACACCAGGCAGGCGCCGGGCAGCGCCCTGGAATGCGCCGGGCCTGATTTCACCAACGTCGTTGCATTCCAGTCGCTGTCGAAGCGTTCCAATCTGCCGGGCATGCGCGTCGGCTTTGCCGCCGGGGATGGAAAGTTCCTCGCTGCCTTTCACGAGTTGCGCAACGTCGCGGCACCGCAGGTGCCGGTGCCGCTGCAACACGTCGCGGTCGCCGCCTATAGCGACGAGACGCATGTCGAAGAAAACCGCAGGCTTTATCGCATCAAGTTCGATCTTGCCGATCAGATCCTGGGCAGCCGCTACGGCTATGTGCGGCCTGCCGGCGGCTTCTGCGTCTGGCTCGACGTATCCCAGCGCGGCGGCGACGAGGCGGCGGCGGTGAAGCTTTATCGGGATGCTGGCGTCCGCGTGATCCCCGGCAGCTATCTGTCGCGGCTGCAGCCCGACGGCTTCAATCCCGGCGCGGGCTACATCCGTCTCGCGCTGGTCTCAGACAGTGAATCAACGGCCGAGGCATTGCACCGGCTGGTCGAAATTCTGGATTAATCGCAGGGCCCCAATGAGCATGCCAGCGATCGAACGTGTCATTCCCCTGGTCGGTCATCTGCCGGTCTCGATCCGCGAGGCCCTGGCGCGGCGGCTGCGCGAGCTTGCCGGCCTCAGCCTGATCGCGCTGTCCGGCGTGGCGGCGGCGGCGCTGATGACGTGGTCGGTGCAGGACCCAAGCTTGAGCCACGCGACGTCGCGCCCGATCCGCAACGTTCTCGGCTACCCCGGCGCAATCGGCGCCGATCTGTTGATGCAGATTCTCGGCCTCGGCGCGATCATGCTGATCCTCCCCGTCGCGGTGTGGGGTTGGCGCATGCTGACCCATCGCGCCTTCGACCGCGAAGCGCTACGCCTTGGGTGCTGGATTCTATCCACGGTGATCGCGGCAGGCTTTGCAAGCTGCTGGCCGCATGGCGGCGCGTGGGCACTGCCGACCGGGCTTGGCGGCGTCGTCGGCGACGCGCTGGTGCGTGCCCCCGCCGTCGTGTTTGGCCCAGCCGGCTTCACCTATCGTCTCGTGCTCGGCATCATCCTGTTTGCGGCGATGGCTGCGGCCTTTCTGTTTGCCAGCGGCTGGGGCTCGCGCCCGAAAGAGGAAGAGCTGACGCCGATCGAGGACGATGACGCGCCCTTCGTTGAAGAAGAGGATCGCAGTTCGGTATCGCTCGGATGGGTGTACCATGCCCTGATGAGCGCAAAGGCTCGGCTCGGATGGCTGATGGGCGTGGCCTACCGATCGCTGGTGTCGAGTTCGCCGCCGCCTCGCAAGTCCTCATTCGAACGTCAGGAACCGAGCCTCGGCGGTCGCTCCGCGCCGGCATTGGCCCCGCAGCAAGAGGAATTCGAGGACGAGGAAGAAGAGGAAGAGGAGGACGAGGAAGTCCCGGCCGCACGCGCTCCGCGTAAGAAGCCTGCACCGCGCGCGGCGGCGCGCAAGTCCGACAAGTTCGAACTCCCTTCAGTCTCGATGCTGACGGCGCCGAAGGCGTCGGACCGGCAACCGCTCAGCAAGGCCGAACTGGAGGCCAATTCGCGCGCGCTGGAAGGCGTGCTCGGCGATTTCGGCGTCCGCGGCGAGATCGTCAAAGCCAATCCCGGCCCGGTCGTGACGCTGTACGAACTCGAACCGGCGCCCGGCATCAAATCCTCGCGTGTCATCGGCCTTGCCGACGACATCGCCCGCTCGATGAGTGCGCTTTCGGCGCGCGTCGCCGTGGTTGCCGGCCGCAATGCCATCGGCATCGAGCTACCGAATGCGCATCGTGAAAAAGTTTACCTGCGTGAATTGCTGACCACAAAGGACAGCAACGAGTCGACGGTGAAGTTGCCGCTCTGCCTCGGAAAAAACATCGGCGGCGAATCCATCATCATCGATCTTGCTCGCACGCCGCATATGCTGATCGCGGGCACCACCGGCTCCGGCAAATCAGTCGCCATCAACACCATGATCCTCAGCCTGGTCTATCGCCTGAGGCCGGATCAGTGCCGCCTGATCATGGTCGATCCCAAGATGCTCGAGCTCTCCGTCTATGATGGCATCCCGCATTTGCTGACGCCGGTCGTGACCGACCCGAAGAAGGCGGTGGTGGCGCTGAAATGGGCTGTGCGCGAGATGGAGGAGCGCTACAAAAAAATGGCCAAGCTCGGTGTGCGCAACATCGACGGCTATAACCAGCGCCTCGTCGAAGCCAAGGCCAAGGGCGAGGAGCTGACGCGCACGGTGCACACCGGCTTCGACAAGGAAACCGGGAAGGCGATCTACGAGGAAGAAAAGCTCGAGCTCGAGCCGCTGCCCTATATCGTCATCATCGTCGACGAAATGGCCGACCTGATGATGGTGGCCGGCAAGGACATCGAAGGCGCGGTGCAGCGCCTGGCGCAGATGGCGCGCGCCGCCGGCCTGCACGTCATTCTCGCGACGCAGCGTCCGTCGGTCGACGTCATCACCGGTACCATCAAGGCTAACTTCCCGACCCGCATCGCATTCCAGGTCACGTCGAAAATCGATAGCCGCACCATTCTCGGCGAGATGGGCGCCGAGCAACTGCTCGGCCAGGGCGACATGCTCTATATGGCCGGCGGCGGTCGCATCAGCCGCGTGCATGGACCATTCGCTTCAGACGAAGAAGTCGAGAAGGTGGTGCGTCACCTCAAGACGCAAGGCGCACCGGAATATCTGGAAGCGGTCACTGCGGAGGAACCGAGCGAAGAAGACGGCGCGGTATTCGATTCCACCGGCATGGGCGGCGATGGTGGCGGTGACCTGTTCTCGCAGGCGGTTGCGATCGTCAAGCGCGACCGCAAGGCCTCGACGTCCTATATTCAGCGCCGGCTGCAAATCGGCTACAACCGCGCCGCTTCGCTGATGGAACGAATGGAACAGGAAGGCATCGTTGGGCAGGCGAATCACGCCGGCAAGCGCGAAATTCTGGTCGAGGAGGAAGAGGGCGGATTCTAAAGCGCCGAACGTGGATTCGGCGCAACGATTTCACGGAAAAACGATATCTCCTTTGGTCGAAGCGCGATAAACTGGCCGGCAGCGGGATGCCTCGTCGAATAGAGATCCGAAATATCTGATGACACAACAACCCACCCATCGCGGGCTGCGCTCCGGACTGGCCCTTTTGATCGCCACATTCATCGCCGGCTTCGCGACATCGGCTCTCTCGCAGACCGTGCCGGTTCCGAAGCCCGCGCCCAAGGCCCGCGACGCCAGCATGCAGATGAGCGCACAGGAAAAAGCGCCGATGACCACCGGTGCCACCCAGGCGCCGCCAAATCCGGTGCTTCCGGACCCGCGCCGCAATGTCCCGGCCAATGTTTTTGCAACCTTTGATGCCAACCAGAAGGCGCAGGCTGCGCGGGTGAGTTCATATCTATCGTCGCTACAGACGTTGGTCGGAAATTTCGTGCAAGTCGGCCCAGACGGCAGCAGGACCAAGGGCGATTTCTACATTCAGAAGCCGGGCAAGGTACGTTTCGAATATGACGACCCGAGTCCGATCGCGATTATCGCCGATGGTTCATCGCTGGCCGTGCGCGATCGCAAGCTCGCCACCCAGGACATCTATCCGCTGTCGCAAACGCCGCTGCGTTTCCTGCTGTCGGACAGGATCGATCTGTTGAAGGACACCAATGTCGTCAGCGTCACGGCCGATGACGTCTACATCAGCGTCACCATCGAGGAGAAGCAGGCCCTGATCGGCACCAGCCGATTGATGCTGATGGTTGGCGTCAAGGACGGCCAGCTCAAGCAATGGACGGTGACCGACCCGCAGGGTTACGACACCACGGTTGCGGTCTACAATCTGGACTCGTCCAAGAAGGTCGACCCCGGCCTGTTCAAAATCGACTTCACCAACTATTTCACTCCGGCGAACTGAGCGACGGCGTTCGTTCTCCTTCTTTCTGCGGAGCCGCAGGGTGGGCAAAGCCACCGGTCGCGCGAATGCGCGCCCAGCGACGAGCGCAGGGCGCTCGCGGAGTGATGACAGGCTCCGCGTGCCCACCATTTTCATCGAGATTGGGGTGCATGGTGGGCACGGCGCTGAGCACCTTTGTCCCACACTACGAAATTCCACCTGTGGACAATGCGCGCGACGTCATCATGAACCGTGGTAAGACGCGGCTCCCATGCGTTTTTCCCTGACAACGTGGAATATCAACTCGGTGCGCCTGCGCATCGATATCGTCGCCAAATTCCTCAAATCGGCGCGACCGGATGTACTGTGCCTGCAGGAAACCAAATGTATCGACGATGCTTTTCCGCTGAAGCGGTTCAAGCGTCTCGGCTATGAGCATGTCGCGCTGAACGGGCAGAAGGGCTATCACGGCGTCGCTATCGTCTCGAAACTGCCCTTCGATACCACCGATATCAGAACCTTCTGCGAAAAGATCGATTCGCGGCATATTTCGGTAGCTTTCGGCGAGAAGGCCCAGCTTGCAAAGCCACTGGTGCTGCACAATTTCTACGTTCCGGCCGGCGGCGACATTCCCGATCCCGCGCTCAATCCGAAGTTTGATCACAAGCTGAAATTTCTCGACGAGATGAAAGCCTGCGAACCGCTGCATCCGCGTGGTGACGACCGGCATATCCTGGTCGGCGACCTCAACGTTGCACCACATGAAAACGACGTGTGGTCGCACAAGCAGCTTCTGAAGGTCGTCTCGCACACGCCGATCGAGTGCGAAAAGCTCCTGGCCGCGCAGGCCCATGGCGAATGGTTCGACGTCGCGCGCGAACGGATCCCGCTTTCGGAAAAGGTCTATACGTGGTGGAGCTACCGCGCCGCCGACTGGACGGTGGGCGACCGTGGCCGTCGGCTCGACCACATCTGGGTCTCGCGCGCGCTGAAGGACGCCGTCAGCGATTTCAGGATTACCCGCGATGCGCGCGGCTGGGAGCGTCCATCGGACCACGTGCCTGTCACGGTGACGCTGGAGGTGTAGGTTCTTCGTCGCCCCTGCGAACGCAGGCGCCCGGACGGCGGAGCTCAAATACTGAGTTTCGCGCCCGCCATCAGAATATCGCTGGCGAGCTGGCTGGTCCGGGTGGCGAGTTCATCGCGCAGGCGGCGCGCCGCGGCGGGGTCACTTTCGAGCACGCGCTGAAACAGGCTGCGTGACACCCGGATGGCCGAGGAATGATCAACCGCGACCGCGCTGGACGGCCGTTTCATGGCCACGATCAGCGCCAATTCGCCGATCAGGGCCCCGGGGCCCGCAACGACTTCAGCGCCGCCGTCTTCGACGCGGAACGAACCTCGCTGAACGATGTAGCCCGCATCCGCGTCATCGCCCGCATTGAACAGATAATCGCCGGGAGAGAAATCGCGCTGCTCCGAGCCGATCGCCAGCATGCGCAGCGCCGCCGTTCCCAACAGGCGTAATGTCGGGACCCGCTCAAGCAGGGCTACATCATCGTCGATCGACATGGACCGTTGACCGGGATGCGCGAAAATTACGAATCGTGGCTGCGAATCGTATCACGGCACCAGTTTGTAACCACCGGCTTCCGTCACCAGGATTTCCGGGTTGGCCGCATCTTTCTCGATCTTCTGCCTGAGGCGGTAGATGTGGGTTTCCAGCGTGTGCGTGGTAACGCCCGAATTGTAGCCCCAGACTTCCTGCAGCAGCGTCTCGCGCGACACCGGCAGTTGGCCGGCGCGATAAAGGAAGCGCAGGATCGCGGTTTCCTTCTCGGTCAGTCGCACCTTTCTGGCATTGGCGGCGGTCAGCATCTTGGAGCCGGGCCGGAAGCTGTAAGGACCGACGGAGAATACCGCGTCCTCGCTGGCCTCGTGCTGGCGGAGCTGCGCCCTGATTCGGGCGAGCAGGACGGCAAACCTGAACGGCTTGGCGACGTAGTCGTTGGCACCCGATTCGAGCCCCAAAATAGTGTCGGAGTCGGTGTCGTGGCCAGTCAGCATGATAATTGGCGCCTTGAAGCCGCCCTTGCGAAGGCTGCGCACGACCTCCCTTCCATCCGTATCCGGCAGGCCGACATCCATCAGCACCAGATCGGGGGAATTGGCTTTGGCGGCGCTGGCGCCCTTGGCGCCGGTATCGACTGCGGAGGCTTCGAATTCCTCATGCAGCGACAATTGCTCCACCAACGTATCGCGCAGATCGGTGTCGTCATCCACGATCAGGATCTTGCGGGCATTGGGCATAGGATACGATCCTCTTGAGGCAGGCGGCGGACACAAGCGAGAGCGTCTCAAAGCCGGGTCTTGGTCGATAACAACCTGATTCGCAGGCAAACTTCACAAGCAAGCCGGGTTATCAGGCACTGATTCGCATTGAGGTAGGAGATTGTTACAGTTTCACAAGCCGAACCGCAGTCTATCCCAAATTTGAGGCGCGTTTGGATGAATGTCCTGTAATGCCGCCAAATAGAGCAATTGAGGTAGGGCAAGCAACCCCCGGGTTCGGGTATTGGCATGGAAAGTAACGCCATTTCAATCACTTATCAGACATATGCGCGTGATCGGCCGTTGACGGCGATCCGGGTCCGCAGGGCTGCCGGCGACCCCTGCCGGGGCTGGCTGACGGCGGACGGTTGGACCGTGCCGGTGGCACTTGGCCGCGGCGGCATCCTCGTCAACAAACGGGAGGGCGACGGCGGCACGCCGCGAGGCACCTATCATCCGCTGCAATTGTGGTGGCGCGCCGACCGCCATCCCAGGCCGCGGACCTATCTGCCGGTCCGGCCGATCCGGCCCGAAGATGCCTGGTGCGAGGACCCGCAGGACCGCCGTTATAACCAGCCAATCCGTCTGGTCCGGGATCAGGCCGGTGACCGGCTGACGCGCGAGGATCACCTCTACGACTTCATCATCGAAATCGATCACAACAGCGCGCCGCGAATTGCCGGCCGTGGCAGCGCCGTGTTCCTGCATCTGGCGCGGACCAATTTCTCGCCCACGGCGGGATGCGTCTCGATGACGAAATCCGCCATGCTGCGGCTGCTGCGGCGGATGGGACCGCAGACTAAAATCATCATCGGCTGATGGGGAAGCGAAAACAATGCTCGACAGGAACGCAATAACGGCCGCGTCAAAGATCCTGCACGACCACTGGCGCGCCGGCACCAAATTTTCCGGCCTCGACGAATCGCTGCGGCCGCGCGATCGCATTGAGGCCTACGCGATCCAGGCGGGAATCGAAAAATACTCGTCCGATAGCTTGTTCGGCTGGAAGATCGCGGCCACCAGCGAGGCCGGACAAAAGCACATCAACGTCGACGGCCCGATGGCTGGGCGCATTCTGGCCGAAACCGTCATCCACGACGGCGGAACGGCTTCGATGGCAGGCAACGAAATGCGCGTCGCCGAACCCGAATTCGCCTTTCGCATGCGTGTCGATCTGCCGGCGCGCTCCACGCCCTATACGACGCAGCAGGTTCTCGATGCGGTCGACACGCTGCATCCGGCCATCGAAATTCCGGATTCGCGGTTTGAGAATTTCGTTACCGCCGGCGAAGCCCAACTCATCGCCGACAATGCCTGTGCGCATCTGTTCGTGTTGGGGCCGGCGGCAACCGCCGACTGGCGTTCAATGGACCTCGTCGAGGAACGGCCGGTTATCACGATGCGCGGCCAGCAATTCGTTGGCCACGGCAAGAACGTGTTGGGCGATCCGCGCATTGCGCTGACCTGGCTCGCCAATGAACTGCGCCAGCTTGGCGTGATGCTGAAGGCCGGCCGCGTCGTCACTACCGGCACCTGTCATGCACCGCTGCCGATTCAGTCAGGCGATTTTTGCGCAGCTGATTTCGGTTCGCTCGGCAACGTGTCGGTGAGGTTCGAATAAGCGTTGCTCACAATCGATGTCGTCCCTGCGAACGCAGGGACCATAACCACCGTCGCTCGTTGGCACGGAAAGTAACTACCCCATCACCTTACCGGTAAGCCCGCGGCGTATGGGTCCCTGCGTTCGCGAGGGACGACGGCACAGACTTTTATCGCGCGCCAAAAATCGCCGAGCCGATGCGCACATGCGTCGCACCCATCTGGATCGCGACTGCAAAATCGGCGCTCATGCCCATCGACAGATTTTTCAGCCCGTTGCGCGCGGCGATCTTGGCCGTCAACGCGAAATGCGGCGCCGGCGCCTCGTTGACCGGCGGGATGCACATCAAACCGGAAATGACCAGGCCGTATTTGTCGCCGCAGCTCGCGATAAAGGCATCTGCCTCGCCGGGCGCGATGCCGGCCTTCTGCGGTTCCTCGCCGGTGTTGATCTGAACGAACAAGTCCGGACGCTTGTTCTGCGAATTGATTTCCTTGGCGAGCGCTTCGCAGATGCTGGGTCGGTCGACCGAGTGGATGGCATCGAACAACGCGACGGCCTCCTTCGCCTTGTTGGATTGCAGCGGCCCGATCAGGTGCAACGCAGTTCCGGGATAGGCCAACACCAGCGCCGGCCATTTCGCTTTGGCCTCCTGCACGCGATTTTCGCCGAACACGCGCTGCCCGGCCTCGAGGACAGGCGAAATGGCCGTGGCGTCGAACGTCTTCGACACCGCGATCAGCGTCACCGATGCGCGCTCGCGGCGCGCCTCCTTGCAGGCGCGCGCGATCTCTTGCTCCACCTGAGCCAGGCCATTTGGTAAAGACTTGGTTAGCGGTGTCGCCATCTCTCTCGCGTGATGTCCTGATTTCGGTCGGATGTTTTACGGCATTTCCTCGAATTTTACCAAGTTCGAGAAAGCCTTTTTGAGCCCTTCACACTACCGTGCCGTGTGGGGGGCATGATGTCTGGCGTTACTTTCAACCGCAAACGGGTCAAACTCAAGAAGCTTCTGGGAATCCGGGCACGGCTTGCGCTGCTCGCCGTGATGCTGGTGGCGCCCTTGATGCTGGAACGGGTCCGTTCGCTCGAAGACGCGCGCGCCAAGCAGATCGCGATGGCTTCGGAGGAATACGCCAACATTACGCTGCACACTGCGGAGACCCAGCGCGAGGTCGTCTCCTCGGTCGAAGCCATGCTGAAATCGGCTGCCTATATCCGCGCCTCCAGCGGCATCGGGCGCAGTTGCGAAATCTTGCGCGCCAGCCTGCCGACCAACCTGCCCTGGATCCGCAGCATCATGATCGTCAGCAAGGACGGCGTGGTGCAGTGCTCGACGCTGAACATGCTGGTCGGCCTCAACATCGGCGACCGTGAGTATTTCCGAAAAGCACAACAGACCCGCGACTTCGTTTTCAGCGACTATTTGTTCGCCAGGGTAAGCAATAGACCGATCCTGATGGCGGCCTATCCAGTAGCCGCAATCAATCAAGAAGAAGACGCCGTGGTGGTCGCCGGCATCAATCTCGACTGGATGTCGAAGATCATGGCCAAGCTCGGCGGACGGCCGGGGATTTCAGCGCTGCTGGTCGACGGCGCCGGCGTCGTGCTGGCCGCGCCGGCGGATGAGGCCAGCATGATTGGCAAGCCGCTCAACAACGTGCCGCTGCTGACGGCCATCGCTCACAAGGCGCTTGTTTCCGACACCCCGATGGGCTCGCTTTCCTTCACCGCAGCCGACGGGTCGCAACGCGCGATCAGTTTCGCGCGCATTCCCGGCACGCAGTCCCGGCTGATCGTCAGCATCGACGAGGCCAAAATCACGGCGGCGATCAACCGCGATATCCGCACCGCCTACCTGCAGCTCGGACTAGTCTGCCTGTTCGTGTTGCTCGGCGCGCTGATCGGCGCGGAAAAGCTCATCATCAACCCGATCGAAGTCATGACCGGCATGGCCAGGCGATTCGGCGAAGGCGACTGGTCGGCCCGCGTCTCGCACAGCCGCCTGCCGTCGGAATTCATGCCACTGGCCCGCGCCTTCAACGCGATGGCGGCGCAACTCAGCCAGCGCGAACGCGAGCTCGTTGCCACCAACGACCGGCTCACCGTGATGGCCTCGATCGACATGCTCTCCGGCCTCGCAAACAGGCGCGGTTTCCAGAGCCGGCTCGATTTCGAATGGATGAAGGCGCAGCAGTATCATAGCGAGCTGTCGCTGCTGATGATCGATGTCGATCACTTCAAGCTCTACAACGACACCTATGGCCACCCCGAAGGCGACGCCTGCCTCACCCGGATCGGCGAAGCGCTGGCCAGCATCGCCGCCGATAATCTGGGCTTTGCCGGCCGCTATGGTGGCGAGGAGTTCTGCCTGCTGCTGCCGAACACCAGCACGCAGAAAGCACTCGAGATCGGTGAAACCGTGCGCGCCACCGTTCAAGCTCTCGCCCTGCCACACATCACCTCGAGCTACTGCACCGTCACCGTCAGCGTCGGCGTCGCCGCGACGCTTCCGAACGACGCCCAAACTCCTGGTGACCTGATCGAGGCGGCGGACGCCGCCCTCTACGCCGCCAAACACCGCGGGCGAAATACCGTGGTCGAGCACGGCTTTGCAAAGCTGGTGGACGAGGCGGGGATCGCGATGGCCGGGTGAGCGGACGCTCCACGCCATCGGCTAAAACGCTCTTCTCACTGTCCCAACCCGTTGACCCCGCAGCCGCTTCTGTGGCCTAGTCCGCCGTCCTCTGGACGGGACCCGAATCCACAAAAAGCCTACGATTCCATGACCTCCGAACGTTACAACGCCCGTGATTCCGAGCCGCGCTGGCAGCGCCAGTGGGACGAAAAAGCGATCTTCGCCTCGAAAAACGACGATCCGCGGCCGAAATACTACGTGCTCGAGATGTTCCCCTACCCGTCCGGGCGCATCCATATCGGGCATGTGCGGAACTACACGCTGGGCGACGTGCTGGCCCGCTTCATGCGCGCCAAGGGTTTCAACGTGCTGCACCCGATGGGCTGGGACGCCTTCGGGCTGCCGGCCGAGAATGCCGCGATCGAGCGCAAGGTCGCGCCCAAGGCCTGGACCTACGACAATATCGCCGCGATGAAAAAGCAGTTGCGGTCGATCGGGCTGTCGCTCGACTGGTCGCGCGAGTTCGCGACCTGCGATCCCGCCTATTACAAGCATCAGCAGAAGATGTTCTTGGACTTTCTGCGCGCGGGACTGGCCGAACGCGAGAAGCGCAAGATCAACTGGGATCCGGTCGACATGACCGTCCTCGCCAACGAGCAGGTGATCGACGGCCGCGGCTGGCGCTCCGGCGCCGTCGTCGAGCAGCGCGAGATGAACCAGTGGGTCTTCAAGATCACGAAGTACTCGCAGGAACTGCTGGACGCGCTGGATGGGCTGGATCGCTGGCCGGACAAGGTCCGGCTGATGCAGCGCAATTGGATCGGCCGCAGCGAAGGCATGCTGGTGCGTTTCGCGCTCGATCCGGCCACAACGCCGACGGGCGAATCCGAGCTGAAAGTCTTCACCACGCGACATGACACGCTGTTCGGCGCAAAATTCATGGCGATTGCAGCGGACCATCCGCTGGCGCAGGCTGCGGCTGCGAAGAACCCGAAGCTTGCGGAATTCATTGCCGAGGTCAAACGGATCGGCACCGCGCAGGAAATCATCGATACCGCCGAGAAGCAGGGTTTTGACACCGGCATCCGCGCGGTCCATCCGTTCGATCCGAGCTGGAAGCTGCCGGTTTACGTCGCCAACTTCGTGCTGATGGAATACGGCACGGGCGCGATCTTCGGCTGCCCGGCGCATGACCAGCGCGACCTCGATTTCGTCAACAAATACGAGCTCGGCAACACACCGGTGGTCTGTCCCGAAGGCCAGGACCCAAAAACCTTTGTTATCACCGATACCGCCTATGACGGCGAGGGCCGCATGATCAATTCTCGCTTCCTCGATGGGATGACCATCGAGCAGGCGAAGGAAGAGGTGGCGAAGCGGCTCGAAGCAGAAGTTCGCGGCAATGCGCCGGTCGGCGAACGCAAGGTGAATTTCCGACTGCGCGACTGGGGCATTTCGCGGCAGCGTTACTGGGGCTGCCCGATCCCGGTGATCCATTGTCCGAAATGCGACGTGGTGCCGGTGCCCGACGCCGATCTGCCGGTGACGCTGCCGGAGGATGCCACCTTCGACAAACCCGGCAATGCGCTCGACCATCATCCGACCTGGAAGCACGTCACCTGCCCGAAATGCGGCGGCAAGGCGCAGCGCGAAACCGACACCATGGATACCTTCGTAGATTCGTCCTGGTATTTTGCGCGCTTCACCGATCCCTGGAACGAGAAGGCGCCGACCACGCCCGATGTCGCCAACCGGATGATGCCGGTCGACCAGTATATTGGCGGCGTCGAGCACGCGATCCTGCATCTGCTCTACAGCCGCTTCTTCGCCCGCGCGATGAAAGCGACCGGCCACATCGGCATGGACGAGCCGTTCGCCGGCATGTTCACGCAAGGCATGGTGGTGCACGAGACCTACCAGAAAGCCGACGGCTCCTATGTGACGCCAGCCGAGGTGAAGGTCGAGACCGGCGGCAATGGCCGCCGGGCCACGCTGCTCGACAGCGGCGAAGAGGTCACGATCGGCGCGATCGAAAAGATGTCGAAGTCGAAGAAGAACACCGTCGACCCCGACGATATCATCGCGACCTATGGCGCCGACGTCGCGCGCTGGTTCATGCTGTCGGACTCGCCGCCGGATCGCGACGTGATCTGGAGCGACGAGCGCGTGCAGGGTGCCTCACGCTTCGTGCAGCGGCTGTGGCGGCTGGTCAATGAATCCGCCGAAATCGCCAAGGTGGCCCCGGCCGCGCGGCCGGCTTCGTTCGGAGTGGACGCGCTTGCCTTGCGAAAAGCGGCCCATGGCGCGCTGGACAAGGTGTCGTCCGGGATCGAGCGGCTGCATTTCAATGTTTGCCTTGCTCATATCCGGGAATTCACCAATGCGCTGGCCGAGGTGCTGGGCCGTGAGGAGAAGCCGGCGCCGGATCTGGCCTGGTCCGTCCGGGAGGCGGCAATCATCCTGGTTCAATTGTTCTCCCCGATGATGCCACATCTGGCCGAGGAGTGCTGGCAGGTTCTGGGGCAGTCCGGGCTGATTTCGGAGGCCAACTGGCCCCAAATCGAACGCGATCTGCTGGTTGAAGACACTGTGACGCTGGTGGTCCAGGTCAATGGCAAGAAGCGGGGTGATGTTACCGTGCCACGGGTCGCCCAAAATCCGGAAATTGAGGCTGCCGTTTTGGCGCTCGATGCGGTAAAACTCGCCCTCGGCGGCAAGACCGTCCGCAAGGTAATCGTAGTTCCCATGAGGATCGTGAATGTCGTTGGCTAGGACCCGGATCGCCGTTCGGCTCATCGCCGTCGCCGCTCTGGCGGCGCTCACAGCGGGCTGTTTCCAGCCGATGTATGCCGAACGCACGGACGGCAAGCCCGGCTTGCGCGAAAAGCTGATGGGCGTGGAAATCCCGCCGGTCGACAAGAACAACGCCTCGCGGGAAGCCCGAATTCAGGTCGAGATCCGCAACGCGCTGGCGTTCAAGCTCTACGGCAACGCCACCGGCATGCCGCCGACCCATCGGCTGGTGCTGCGATTTAACACCACGCGCAGCTCGCTGATGATCGATCCGAACACCGCGTTGCCGACGAGCGAAAACTACGGCATCGATGCGCAGTACAATCTGATCGACCTTGCGACCAACAAATCGGTTATGACCGGGACGACCTTCTCCCGCGTGTCCTATGACACCTTCCAGGGCCAGATGCAGCGCTTCGCCCGCGCCCGCGCATTCCGCGACGCCGAGGACCGCGCCGCCAACGAGATCGCGGAAAACATCCAGACTCGGCTCGCGTCCTACTTCTACGCCGGCACCTGACAACGATCGTCATTCCGGGGCGCGCGAAGCGCGAACCCGGAATCTCGTTCCGACAATCTCCAGATTCCGGGTCTGAGGCCTTCGCCCGCATCCCGGAAATGACGAATGAAGGTCCGTCGTGGTCGCACTCCGCGGAAAAGACATCGACGCTTTTCTCGCCCGGCCCGATGCCGGCCGCCCTATCATCCTGCTGTACGGTCCTGACGCCGGTCTCGTGCGCGAGCGCGCCGACGCGCTGATTGCATCGGCAGTCGACGATCCCAATGATCCCTTTTCGCTGGTGCGGCTCGACGGCGACGAGCTGGCGGCCGAGCCATCGCGACTGGTCGACGAGGCGATGACGATCCCGATGTTCGGCGGCCGGCGCGCCATTCGTGTGCGCGCTGGCTCCCGCAGTTTTGCCAGCGGCGTCGATACGCTGGCTGATTCGCCGATCAAGGATTGCCGCATCGTGATCGAGGCCGGCGAGTTGCGGCCGGAATCGCCGCTGCGCAAGGCCTGCGAGCGCGCCAAGAGCGCAGTCGCCATCGCCTGCTATCCCGACACCGAGCGCGACCTCGCGAGGCTGATCGAGGAGGAACTACGGACTTCCAATTTGCGCATCGCCTCCGATGCCCGCGCCGTGCTGATGTCGCTGCTCGGCGGCGACCGCCAGGCCTCGCGCAACGAGCTCCGCAAGCTTGCTCTCTATTCCCACGGCAGGGGCGAGATTGCGCTCGACGACGTCATAACCGTCGTGTCCGATGCGTCCGAACTAAAACTCGACCCGATCGTCGATGGCGCGTTCGCCGGCAAGCCTGACCTGGTCGAAAGCGAATTCGCCAAGGCGATGGTCGCCGGCACCTATCCTGGCGTCATCATTTCGGCCGCCCAGCGTCAGGCTGCCTGGCTGCACAAATCGGCGCTTGCGGTTGCTGACGGAACGCCCGTCTCCACCTTGCTCGAGGGCGGCTATCCGCGTCTGCACTTCTCGCGAAAGGGCGCCGTCGAAATCGCGCTGCGCAATTTCAGCGCGCCGCGGCTGGCCGGGATCATTGACCAGCTCGCGACCGCCGCGCTCGACATGCGCAAGCAGGCCTCGCTGGCGTCAGCCATCGCGCTGCGCACGCTGCTGTCGATTGCGGCGAATGCGAAGCGAAGGGGATAAGCTATCAGGCCAGAATCTCGGCGTCGTCCCTGCGAACGCACGGACCCATAACCACAGGATCTTGTTGACTAGGAAGGCCGTCGAGCAGTTCGCCTAATAAATTCCGCCGCGGCGTATGGGTCCCGGGTCGCGCGGAGCCTGTCATCGGGCGCGCGTTCGCGCGACCCGTTGGCTTGCCCGGGACGACGGAGATATCTCAACTCCCCTTCTCCAGCCGCCGCATCACTTCGTCGAGTTGTTCGAGGTTGCGGTAACTGATCTGGACTGTGCCGCCGGGATCGCGGTGGTTGACGGTCACTTTGAGGCCGAGCGCGTCGCTGACGCGTTTCTCCAGCGCGATGGTGTCGGGATCCTTTGTCTTGCCGCCACCGCTGCGCGCCTTCTGCGGCTTGCGCTCTGGCACGCCCTCTTCGTGGGCAAGCGCCTCGGTCTGACGCACGTTGAGGCCTTCGGCGACAATGCGCTTGGCGGCCGCCAGCGGATCGGGCACGCTGATCAGCGCGCGGGCGTGTCCCGCCGACAATTCACCGCTCGCGATAAGGGCCTGCACCTCCGCCGGCAGCTTTGTCAGCCGCATCATGTTGGCAACGTGGCTGCGGCTCTTGCCGACTTCCTTGGCGATGTCTTCCTGGCTTCGTTTGAATTCGTCGGCCAGCGCGTGATAACCTTGCGCCTCTTCCATCGCGTTGAGGTCTTCGCGCTGCACGTTCTCGATGATCATGATCTCGAGTGCGTCGCTGTCGCTGACATCGATGGGAACGATCGGCACCTCGTGCAAGCTGGCGAGCTGCGCCGCCCGCCAGCGCCGTTCGCCAGCGATGATCTCATAGCGGTCTTGCGCGCCTTTCACCGGCCGCACCACGATCGGCTGGATCACGCCGTGCTGCTTGACGGAGGAGGCGAGCTCGCCCAGTTCGGCATCGGAAAATGTCCGGCGCGGGTTGCGGGGATTTGGTTTTAAAAATTCGATCGGTACCTTGCGCTGGTTGCGCGGCCGTTCGACATGCGCGGCCTCGCCGCCGACGTCCCCGATCAGACTTGCGAGACCACGACCCAGTCGCGAACGCGTTTCGTCGGCCATCGCCGCCAACTCCCTAGGATTCACTTGGCTACTCCACTACAGAATTCGATTGCCAGTAGGGTGGGCAAAGCGACGCGTGCCCACCAGCTTTCGCGACGGCGCGCGTAGGATGGGTAGAGCGAAGCGAAACCCATCTCCTTCATCGCGCGCCTTGATGGGTATCGCTGCGCTCAACCCATCCTACATTCCCTCTAATGCGTCCGCAGCTCGCGCTCGCGCTGGATCACTTCCGTCGCAAGCTTCAGATACGCTTCGCTGCCGACGCATTTGAGATCGTAGACCAGCACCGGCTTGCCGTAGGACGGCGCCTCGGAGATGCGGACGTTGCGCGGGATCATGGTGTCGTAGACCTTGGAGCCCATGAATTGCCTGACGTCAGCGACCACCTGGTTCGACAGGTTGTTGCGCGAGTCGAACATCGTCAGCACGATGCCGTGGATCGACAGGTTCGGATTAAGCGTCGAGCGCACCTGCTCCACCGTCTGCAGCAATTGCGACAGACCTTCGAGCGCAAAAAACTCGCACTGCAGCGGCACCAGGATCGCGTCCGACGCTGCCATCGCGTTGACGGTGAGCAGATTGAGCGACGGCGGACAATCGATCAGCACATAGGTGTATTCGGTGTCGGGCGCCGCGTTCTTGTTCAACGCCGCGATCGCATCGCGCAGGCGGAACGCGCGGCCCGGCGTCGTGCCGAGTTCGAGCTCGAGGCCCGACAGATCCATCGTCGAGGACGCGATGTGCAGCCGCGGCACCGCGGTGGCAACCACCGCGTCGCGCAGCGGCGCTTCACCGATCAGCACGTCGTAGGTCGAGCAGTTGCGGTTGCGGCGATCGATGCCAAGGCCTGTCGAAGCGTTGCCTTGCGGATCGAGATCGACGATCAGCACGCGCTCGCCAATCGCGGCGAGCGCGGTGCCAAGATTGATCGCTGTGGTAGTTTTGCCGACGCCACCCTTCTGGTTGGCGAGCGACAGGATGCGTGGATGAGGCGGTGGAGTTGGCTCCCTATCCTCTTGATATAATTCATCTAATTCGGTCATGCCCGATCGCCATGTGTGATCGCGGAAGGGTTGCGCCGCTCGATGCGATCGAGTTCGACGATCCAGCCGTGCCCGCCCGTTCGGCTGGAATGGAGTCGCGGTTCAATATTCCAATATTTGGTGGCCTCGGTCAATTCGGCCTCTACATCTTGACCCTTGAGAAACAAAGCTTTTGCGCCTTCTCTCACAAACGGCTCCGCGAAGCCGACAAGCTGATGTAATGGAGCCAGCGCCCGCGCGGTGACGCAATCGACTCGGCCACCGATTCTATCCACAATATCCCCGATTCCTGCCAAATGCACGGTCGCAGCCGCAGATGTCACGCGGACCGCCTCGCGCAAAAAGGCTGCCTTTTTGGCGTTTCGCTCGACCAAATGGACGTTGGCGCCCGGCGTCTGCGCCAATGCGCATGCCAGCACCACGCCGGGGAAGCCTCCACCGCTACCGAGATCAACCCAGATTTTTGCGGACGGCGCCAGGTCGAGGAGTTGCAGTGAATCGGAGATGTGACGAGTCCACAGATTCGGAAGCGTCGATGGCGCCACTAGATTCGTCTTGGACTGCCATTCGATGAGGAGGTCGACATAGTGCTTCAGCCGCATCTCCGTTTCACGTGAAACGGGGGTGAGGGCCAGAGCGGCGGCCTTGTCTGAGGGCAGGACTGGGGAGAGGCTGGGAGCGGCGGCCTTCGCCATAATGGTCTCGCTGAGCGCAGCATGGTAGGATGGGTGAAACGAAGCTACACCCATCAATCGCCGGAGCACCCGGCGATGGGGTATCGCTACGTTCCATCCTACATTCTTGTTTCACGTGAAACAGATTTTTACGCACTCACCTTCGCGTTCTTGCGCCGCGCTTCGCGACGCAGATACGCCGCCAGGATGCCCAGCGCCGCGGGCGTCAAACCGTCAAGCCGACCCGCCTGCCCCACCGTCCGCGGCCGTGCCGCTTCGAGCTTGGCGCGCGCTTCGTTGGAAAGTCCGGGCACGTCGGCATAGTCGATATCGGTCAGGACCAAACCCTCGTCGCGCCGAAAGGCATCGACATCGGCGGTCTGGCGCTTGAGATAGACATCGTATTTGGCGTCGATCTCGAGATGCACGGCGATCGACGGATCGATGGCCAAGAGCTCCGGCCAAATGCTGCGCAGGGCAGTCCACTCAATCTCCGGGTAAGCAAGCAATTCAAACGCCGAGCGCCGATGGCCGTCCCGGTTCAATGCCAGGCCATGCTTCGCAGCTTCGCTGGGGGTGATCGCCAGCGACTTGGCGAGCGACTTCGCGGACTCCAACGCGGCCATCTTGCCGCGATGCCGCTGCGAGCGCACCTGTCCTACGCAGCCCAAGGCGATGCCCTTGTCGGTCAGACGCTGGTCGGCGTTGTCGGCTCGAAGCGTCAGGCGGTACTCGGCCCGCGAGGTGAACATCCGATATGGTTCGGTGATGCCGCGGGTCACGAGGTCGTCGATCATCACCCCAAGATAACCGTCAGCGCGATCGAGCACGATCGGATCGGCGTCACCCGCCATCAATGCAGCGTTCAGACCGGCAACGATTCCCTGGGCCGCCGCCTCTTCATATCCCGTCGTGCCGTTGATCTGCCCGGCCAGGAAGAGACCCGGCAGGCGCTTGGTCTGCAGGGTCGGCTCCAGTTCGCGCGGATCGACGTGATCGTATTCGATGGCATAGCCCGGCCGAACCATCTTCACCCGTTCAAGCCCGGGGATGGTCGCGAGGATCGCGAGCTGAACTTCCTCCGGCAGCGAGGTCGAGATGCCGTTGGGGTAGACGGTGGAGTCGTCGAGCCCCTCCGGCTCCAGGAAGATCTGGTGGCCATCACGATCGCCGAATCGGACAATCTTGTCCTCGATCGAGGGACAATAGCGTGGGCCGCTGCTCTTGATCTGCCCGGAATACATCGGTGAACGATGCACATTGGCCCTGATCACCTCGTGGGTCGCCGGGGTCGTCCGGGTGATCCCGCATTGAATCTGCGGCGTCGAGATCCGATCGGTCATGACCGAGAACGGCTCAGGCGGATCGTCGCCGGGCTGCATTTCAACGGCGGCCCAGTCGATGGTCGTGCCATCGAGCCGCGGCGGCGTGCCGGTCTTCAGCCGTCCAAGCGTAAAGCCGGCGCGCTCGAACGAGGCCGACAGCCCCATCGCAGGCGCCTCCCCGACCCGGCCCGCGGGCCAGTTCTTCTCACCGAGATGGATCAGCCCGCGCAAAAAGGTCCCCGTCGTGATGACCACGGCGCCCGCCGAAAGCTGCCTTCCCTCGACCAAGCGAACTCCAGCGACCCGGCCGTTCGAGACGATCAGTTCGTCCGCTTCACCTTCGATCACGCTGAGATTGGCTGTCTCCTGGATCGCCGTCTGCATGGCCGCAGCATAAAGCTTGCGATCTGCCTGGGCGCGCGGTCCGCGGACGGCCGGACCCTTGCGGCGGTTCAACACCCGAAACTGTATACCGCCGGCGTCGGCCACCCGGCCCATCAGGCCATCGAGAGCATCGACTTCGCGGACCAGATGACCTTTGCCGAGACCGCCGATAGCGGGATTGCAGGACATTGCCCCGATGGTCGCAAACCGATGGGTCACCAAGGCCGTCTTCGCACCCATCCGCGCAGCCGCGCTCGCGGCCTCACAACCGGCGTGGCCGCCACCAATAACAATGACGTCGAAGGCGTCTGCTTGGAAAATCATGCCGCGACTTCTATCGCGGAGTTGGAGAACGCGGAAGAAAGAATTGTTTGGATGGGAATTTGAGGGCCCGGTGTTTCACGTGAAACATTCCAGGGCTCACAGATCTGTTTCACGTGAAACGGGGTGGTAGGGAAGCCTTACTTTCCCACACAGAACTCCCGGAAGATAACGTCCAGAATGTCCTCGACATCCACGCGCCCCAAGAGCCGCCCCAGCGAATGGGCTGCCATGCGCAATTCTTCCGCCGCCAGCTCCTCGCCCCGCCCGACTACCTGAACACAGCGCCGCAACGAGGCCGCGGTCTCCTGCAAGAGTAGGCGCTGCCGGGTTCGGCCGATCAGGCCACCCTCGCTTCCGCCAAAGTAATTCTGCGTGAAACCAACCAGGGCCGCGATCAGCTCGGGCAAGCCATCGCCTCGGCTCGCCGAGATCTGAAAACCGCCCTGCCCTGACGCATCGGCCAATGGCCGACCTATCTGTTCGAGATCGATCTTGTTTCGCACGCTCCAAACCGGCGCATCCCAATCGTGGTCGATCGTTGCCCCCGGCGAGTCGGAGAGCCACAGCACGAGATCCGCATCCGCGGCCCGGGACCTAGCGCGACGGACGCCCTCCTGCTCGACTGGATCGTCCGTCTCACGAATCCCAGCGGTATCGATCACGGTCACTGGATAGCCGTCGAGATCGAGCTGCACCTCAATAATATCACGCGTGGTGCCGGCGTGCGGCGAGACGATCGCGACCTCGCGGCGCGCGAGCTGATTCATCAGCGTCGATTTGCCGACATTCGGCGGTCCGGCGATCGCGACGACGAGGCCATCGCGAAGCCGCTCACTCCGCCCCTGCTCCGCCAGGACTTCCTCGATCTCAGCCAACAGCACTTCGACTTTCGCCAACGCCGGCGCGATCAATTCGGCAGGCACGTCTCCCTCATCCGAAAAATCGATCCCAGCCTCGATCAGGGCCGACGCTTCGATGATCCGCGCACGCCAGTCGCGAGCTCGGTCACCAAGCAGCCCCTTCAATTGGCGCAGCGCCTGGCGCCGCTGCCGATCGGTATCGGCATGGATGAGATCGTCGAGTCCTTCGGCTTCGGTGAGGTCGAGCTTGCCGTTCTCGAAGCCGCGCCGGGTAAATTCGCCGGGCTCGGCCGGACGCACATTTTCAAACGCAGAAAGCGCCGCGAACAACGCGTCCAGCACCGCGCGCCCGCCATGGACGTGAAATTCCGCGACGTCTTCCCCGGTCGCGCTGGCCGGACCCGGAAACCACAACACCACGGCATCATCGATCGGCCGCTGGCCGACATCATGGAGGAGCGCCCGCGTGGCCATTCGCGGCGACGGCAATTTACCAGCCAGCGCCGTCACGAGCTTCCCGGCCTGCGGACCCGAGACGCGCACCAAGGCAATCGCGCTCGGTGGCCGGCCCGACGATAGCGCAAAAATGGTTTGGTCCCGCGGATGCATAGCCTATTTGTGCGGGAGGTCCTGAAAAGGCAACGCGATTCGATTCGGCGGCTGAGAACGCAGGCCGACGTCCGCTGACCTTATTGCAGCAAAGGTGCAGCAGCTATGCTGCAAAACTGGAAGAGGCGCCCCTGCCCTGATCTCAGTTCGAAATAAACCATATGAAATTCAATGGCTTATTTGGTTAACCAATCAATAACGCCAGTTTTCCGATGCTGCATCGGTGCCGCAGCGATGGCCGCAGCATGAAAAAAGGGCGCCCCGCGGTGCGAGACGCCCTCCCCTAAGCCTGGCTTGGCGGCTCAGGTATTCATCGAGTCGAAGAACTCGGAATTGTTCTTGGTGTTGCGGAGCTTGTCGAGCAAGAAGTCGATTGCGTCCATGGTGCCCATCGGATTGAGGATCCGGCGCAGCACGTACATCTTCTTCAGAAGCTGCGGATCGGTGATCAGCTCTTCCTTGCGCGTGCCGGAGCGCGAGATGTCGATCGCCGGGAAGGTCCGCTTGTCCGAGACCTTGCGGTCGAGGATCAGTTCGGAGTTACCGGTGCCCTTGAATTCTTCGAAGATGACTTCGTCCATGCGGCTGCCGGTATCGACCAGCGCGGTGGCGATGATCGTCAGCGAACCGCCCTCCTCGATGTTGCGCGCGGCGCCGAAGAATCGTTTCGGCCGCTGCAGCGCGTTGGCGTCGACACCGCCGGTCAACACCTTGCCGGATGACGGCACCACGGTGTTGTAGGCGCGGCCAAGACGCGTGATCGAGTCGAGCAGGATCACGACGTCGCGGCCGTGCTCGACCAGGCGCTTGGCTTTCTCGATCACCATTTCGGCGACCTGAACGTGACGCACCGCCGGTTCGTCGAACGTCGAAGACACCACCTCGCCCTTCACCGATCGCTGCATGTCCGTGACTTCTTCCGGACGCTCGTCGATCAGAAGCACGATCAGATAGCACTCCGGATGATTGGCCGTGATCGAGTGCGCAATGTTCTGCATCAGCACGGTTTTGCCGGTGCGCGGTGGCGCCACGATCAGCGCGCGCTGGCCCTTGCCGATCGGGGCGACGATATCGATCACCCGTGCAGAAAGGTCTTTTCGCGTCGGGTCTTCGAGCTCGAGACGAAAGCGCTGATCCGGAAACAGCGGCGTCAAATTATCGAAGTTGACCTTGTGCTTGGACTTTTCCGGATCTTCGAAATTGAGCGTGTTGACTTTCAGCAGCGCGAAATAGCGTTCGCCTTCTTTCGGGCTGCGGATGTGGCCTTCGATGGTGTCGCCGGTGCGGAGTCCGAAGCGGCGGATCTGCGACGGCGAGACGTAGATATCATCGGGGCCGGGCAGGTAGTTGGCGTCGGGCGAGCGCAGAAAGCCGAAGCCGTCGGAGAGAACCTCGACGACGCCTTCGCCGATAATGTCGATTTCCTGGATCGCGAGTTGCTTGAGAATGGCGAACATCAGCTCCTGCTTGCGCATGGTGCTGGCGTTCTCGACCCCGCTCTCTTCGGCGAACGTAACGAGCTCGGCCGGCGTTTTCGATTTGAGGTCTTGGAGTTTCATTTCCCGCATTGGGGTGGTCCTGTGGAGTGTCTTTTAAGAAGGATGCGAAGCTGGCTTTGGGGAAAGCCGGACACGAAAAATGGAAGGTCCGCAGGTCTAAGCAAGGAAAGCGCCGGTGAGGCTTCAAACCTGATGCGGCGGCCGGTCCAATGAAGGAGCCGGAACGCAGCCACATCCGCCTGCGTGGGGTGGGATTTCGATAATATAGAAAATCGGCCGCCGCTTCGCAAGCAGGTGAAAAACCGACCGACCCACGAAAAGGGCGCCCTAGAACGGCTTCACGATCACCAGGATGACGATAAAGATCATCAGGACGGTTGGTACCTCATTGATAATACGAAAGAATTTCTGGCTTCTGGTATTCCGGTCGGCAGCAAAATCCTTAACCCAGCGAGAAAAAAAGCCGTGGACACCCGACAGGATAAGCACCAGCGTCAGTTTGGCGTGAAACCAGCCGGAAGTGTACCAATGTCCGCTCCAGGCCATATAGATGCCGGCCAGCCACGTGACGATCATCGCGGGGTTGATGATCACCTTCAGCAGGCGCCACTCCATCACTTTGAAGGTTTCGGATTGCTTCGATCCGACCTCGGTTTCGCAATGATAGACGAACAGCCGCGGCAGATAGAGCATGCCGGCCATCCACGAGATGACGGCAATCACATGCAGCGCCTTGATCCACGGGTAGGCCGTGATCGTGATCCACTCGTACATTGCAGCCGCCCTGATCTCCGGAACGTTCCGATCTTCTGAAGCGTTGCGAAGAAGCTCCGCAAGCGTGGGACGCAAGACATATCCGCAAAGCACCGCTTCCCTAAACTAATAATTTTAGAATCTTAGGTTTGAGTCTAAGTGACGGTGATTTGGACTCATACAAAATCGTCCAGCCTCTTTGCGAGGCTTGTTCACATCCATCACCAATTCTGGCCAAACACTGGATCGTCCTGATAACACCACGTGCATCAATCGCTTGCGATGTTTTGTGGTCAGCTTATGAAGAGACAAATCCACATCTTCTCACTATCATTGCCGCGAGGCGTTGGACTTGTCCTCGCGTGAGGCCCTGTGAAGAAACCAAGGGTTTTCCCGAAGGCGGCGATCCAGGGCCCGATATCTCGGTTAAGCTCCACAGGATTCACAGGAATACACAGGGGTTCTGGTGCCCACGACCGGCAACTATTTTCATCTTCATCTGGTCTCGGACTCGACCGGCGAGACGCTGATCACGGTGGCGCGCGCGGTCGCCGCGCAATACGCCAACGTGACGGCGGTCGAGCATGTCTATCCGCTGGTGCGCAGCCAGAAGCAGCTCGACCGCGTGCTCGACGAGATCGAGGAGGCACCGGGCATCGTGCTCTTCACATTGCTGGAAAAGGACCTAGTCGCCCGGCTGGAAGCCAAGTGCAGGGATATCAACATACCGAGCCTCTCCATCATTGGTCCGGTGATGCAGTTGTTCGAAGCCTATCTGGGGGCGGCGACGACGGGCAGGGTAGGCGCCCAGCACGTTCTGAACGCGGAATATTTCAAGCGCATCGACGCCCTGAACTACACCATGATGCATGACGACGGACAGCACGTCGAAGGCCTGGAAGAGGCGGATGTCGTTCTCGTCGGCGTATCCCGCACCTCGAAGACGCCGACTTCGATCTATCTCGCCAACCGCGGCGTCCGTACAGCGAACGTGCCGCTGGTCCCTGGCATTCCGCTGCCGCACCAACTGGAGGCACTGAAAAAGCCGCTGGTCGTCAGCCTTCATGCGACGCCGGAGCGGCTGATCCAGGTCCGGCAAAATCGCTTGCTGAGCATGGGCGCCGATACCCCCAATGATGATTACATCGATCGTCAGGCAGTGGCCGATGAAGTAGCCTATGCCCGAAAACTGAGCGCCAGATTCAGTTGGGCGCAGCTCGACGTGACACGGCGTTCGATCGAGGAAACCGCGGCGGCGGTGCTAAAATTGTTCACCGATCGCCCAGCGGCAGCGGCTTCCGGAATGACGCAGCCAAGATGACCATTTGGCGTGGACAACACCAGCTGATTCTCGCCTCTCAAAGCCGCGCGCGGCAAATGCTGCTTGCCAATGCCGGCATTTCCTTCGACGCCGTTCCTGCCGATATCGACGAACGATCCGTGCAGGAGAATTCAGGTCTTTCCGCGCCCGGTGAAATCGCCGGCCTCCTGTCGCGCGAGAAGGCGTGTTTCGTATCGTCGAAAAATCCCGGCCGTTATGTCGTCGGCGCCGATCAGACGCTGGCTTTGGGAAGCCGGCTGTTCACCAAGCCGGCTAGCCGCGCACAGGCCGCAGAGCAATTGCGCCTGCTTGCCGGCCAGACGCACGAGCTGCACTCCGCCGTTGCGGTTGCCCGCGACGGCAAGCTAGTATTTTCCGATGTTTCGGTCGCGCGCCTGACCATGCGCGCTCTAAGCGGGGCGGAGATCAGAGCGTATCTGGACGAGGCCGGCGAAGCCGTGACATCCAGCGTTGGCGCCTATCAGCTCGAAGGACTGGGCATACATCTATTCGATCGCTTCGAAGGCGATCACTTCACGATTCTCGGCCTGCCGTTGTTGCCGTTGCTTGCATTCTTGCGCCGCGAACGACTGTTGGGAATTTGATATCCTCATGAGAGTGACGAACCCTATGCGGATTCTCGGACTCACCGGCTCGATCGGGATGGGGAAATCCACCACCGCAAAACTGTTCACCGAGGCGGGCGTGCCGGTTTACGACGCCGACGCAGCCGTTCACAAAATCTATGAAGGCGAGGCGGCGCCCGCGATCGAAGCCGCGTTTCCCGGCACGACGGTGGACGGCAAGGTCGATCGCGCCAAATTGTCCGCCAAGGTGGTGCATGACCCTGCTGCCATCAAGCAGCTCGAGCAGATCGTTCACCCAATGCTCGGCGCGTCCCGCCAGAAATTCCTCGATGAGGCCGAGCGGTCCGGCGCGCCGGTTGTCGTGATGGACATCCCGCTGTTGTTTGAAACCGGCGGCGAGAAACGCGTCGATGCGGTAGTCGTGGTCACGACCGATCCGAAAACCCAGCGTGAACGAATTTTGGCGCGCGGCACCATGACATCAGAGGCGCTCGACGCCATTCTGGCGCGGCAATTGCCCGATGCCGAAAAGCGCAAGCGCGCGGATTTCGTGGTGGATACCTCGCATGGGCTGGACCCGGTGCGCGCGCGGATCCGCGACATTCTGGCCGAGGTTGTTAAGATGCCGCAGCGGCGGACCTGATTCGTCGAAACTTCGGTCTCTCACATCCATGCGCGAAATCGTTCTCGATACCGAAACCACGGGCCTCGATCCGCTGCGCGGCGATCGGCTGGTCGAAATCGGCTGCATCGAGATCTTCAACCGCATGCCGACGGGGCAGACGTTTCACCGCTACATCAATCCCGAGCGCGACATGCCGGCGGAAGCCTTTGCCGTGCACGGCCTGTCGACCGAGTTCCTCGCCAGCAAGCCGCTGTTCACCGAAGTGGTTGAGGAGTTCCTGGAATTCATCGGCGACGCACCGCTCGTCATCCACAATGCCTCATTCGACATCAGCTTCATCAATGCCGAGCTCGACCGCATCAAGCGGCAGCCGATCTTGCGCGACCGGCTGGTCGATACGCTGCTGTTGGCGCGCCGCAAGCATCCCGGTGTATCGAACCGGCTGGACGATCTCTGCTCGCGCTATGCGATCGACAATTCCCGCCGCACCAAGCATGGCGCGCTGCTCGACGCCGAGCTCTTGGCCGAAGTCTATATCGACCTGATCGGCGCGCGGCAGTCGCAACTGATCCTGGCGTCGGAAACCCGCATCACGGTTGCCAGCGGAATTGGTGATACGCCACGCCGGCAGCGCGAAATACCGCTGGCGCCGCGAATCACCGACGCGGACCGCGAGGCCCATCGCGCCTTCATCGCCACGTTGGGCGACAAGCCGATCTGGAACGATTTTCTTCCGGCAGCGGTCTAGCGGCAAACAAGACGCCGCTCGCCCTTTAGCTCGGCTTTGCGCCCGAGGTGGCCTGTGCCGCAGCCTGCCGTTCCATGTTCTGGCGGTACAGGCCGACAAAATCGACGGGGTCGAGCATCAAAGGCGGGAAGCCGCCGTCGCGCACCGCGGTTGCGATGATCTCGCGGGCGAACGGGAACAACAGCCGCGGGCATTCGATCATGACCAGCGGATGAAGCTGTTCCTGCGGCACGTTGACGATGCGGAACACGCCCGCATAGGCGAGTTCGAAACTGAACATCACTTTGCTGGCATTTTCAGCCTTGCCCTCGATCGAGAGCGTCACTTCGAACTCGTTTTGCGCGAGATTGTTCGCCGAAACGTTGATCTGGATGTTGATCGCCGGCTGCTGCTGTTGCGGCGCCAGCGAGGAGGGCGCGTTCGGATTCTCGAACGACAGGTCCTTGGTGTACTGTGCCAGCACGTTGAGCTGGGGAGGGGCCTGTTCGGGAGGCGCGCCGTTGCCGTTGGTCATGAAATCTCTCCTGAAGCGCTCGCGAGCGCGGCCCGGGTTCGTCTGAGAATGCGTTTTCCGGGCGAGTGGCTATCATAGCCGCGGCTCATTCCACAAGGACGACGGCTCGCGGGCAGACCAGCCCGGCCGTCAATTATGGCGGATATGCCTAATACCGCCCCGCCAGCCGCGCAAAATGTACCGTAAATAATTGAATGTGCGTGATTTCCGGCCATGATCGGGTTTCCCCTCGCCGCCAAAACGCGCTACAATTAGCCCGCGCCAAAACGCGCCATTGGCCGGGCGCAGTTTCATGCCTACATGCTGCAGTCTCGATCGATGATGTAATCTCTGCCGTTCTCAGGGAAATCTCGTAAGAGAGCTTCTCACCAGGGAACGCTCGACCGCCGGGCCCGTTGCCGGCGCTGGAACCAGAAAGCGAATACGACGTGGATATTTATACCATCATCTTCCTGGCGCTGGCGGTCTTTATCTTCCTGCGCCTGCGCAGCGTCCTCGGACAGCGCACCGGGAGCGAACGTCCGCCCTATGATCGCGCCGCTCCCAACGTCGTGCAGCGTACGCAGGACAACAACGTCGTTCCCATGCCGGGTACCGTCATCGATCAGACGCCGCTGGCGCCGAATGCCGATGTTGCGCCGGCCGATCGCTGGAAAGGCATTGCCGAGCCGGGCACGCCGCTCGCCGCAGGTCTCGATGCCATCACCGCCCAGGATTCCTCATTCGATCCGCGGCACTTTCTCTCCGGCGCCCGCAGCGCCTACGAGATGATCGTGCTGGCCTTCGCCAATGGCGACCGCCGGGCGCTGAAGGATCTCCTGTCGAGCGAAGTCTATGAGAGCTTCGAGGCCGTGATCAAGGATCGCGAGAGGCACGAGCAGAAAACCGAAACGCGGTTTGTTTCGATCGACAAGGCCGAGCTGGTGAATGCGGAAGCCCGCGACCGCGCGGCGCAACTGACGGTTCGCTTCGTGTCGCAGATGATTTCGGTCACACGCGACAAGACCGGCGCCATTGTCGATGGCAACCCCGATAAGGTCGCCGATATCACCGATGTCTGGACTTTCGCCCGCGACACGAGCTCTCGCGATCCGAACTGGAAGCTGGTTGGCACTGGAAGCGCGGGCTAAGACGCGAAGCCTTGCGGGGCTTGCGCTGGGCGTGCTCGCTTTGGCGTGCTCGATCGCACCATCGGATGCCGCGGCAGTGCGCCATTCTCGCGCGCAAAAGCCTTCGCATCCGCTGCCTGTCCGGCAGCTGCCATACCCACTACTCGAATTCCCGTTTCAAATTAGCGGCGGCCAGTATGCGCCGGTCGCCTGGTCCGAGATCGCGGGCTGGCGCGAGGACGATCATCTCGCCGCCTACAAGGCATTTCGCACGAGCTGCAGGCCGATAGCGGCGCAGCAAAAGCCGCCCGCCGATCCAAAGGCACTCGGTATGTCGCTCCGCGATCCCTGCCGTATCGCCAAGGGCCTCGAAGTATCAGATGGCGTGAAGGCGAGGGCCTTCTTCGAGGAGCACTTTCTTCCCTTGCGCATTTCGCGGCTTGGTGAAGGCGAGGGTTTTGTTACCGGCTATTACGAACCCATCGTCGACGGCTCACGGACGGAGAACGAGGTCTACAAGGTACCGGTCTATCGCCGGCCCTCGAACCTGTTCGTCCGGGGCACCACGCAGAGCTCGGCCGGCTTGCCCAACAAGGGCCAGGTGTTCCGCAAGATCGGCCGCCGCAAGCTGGTGCCCTATTACGATCGCGCCGAGATCGAGGATGGCGTAATCGCCGGCCGCGGCCTCGAAATCTGTTGGCTGAAGGACCAGACCGACCTGCTATTCTCGCAGATCCAGGGCTCGGCGCGGGTCAGCCTCGACGACGGCTCGACCGTTCGCATCAATTACGATGCGCATAATGGTTTTCCCTATACGCCGGTCGGCCGCATCCTGATCGAACGCAACATCATCCCCAAGGATCAGATGTCGATGCAGAAGATCCGGGAATGGATGGAACAGAATCCTAACGAGGCCGACGAGCTGCGGCGGCAGAACAAGTCCTACGTCTTCTTCCGCGAGGTGCAGCTTTCCGACAAGGACGAGGCGGTTGGTGCCCAGGGTGTGCCGTTGACGCCGGGCCGGTCGATCGCGGTCGACAAATCACTGCATGTCTATGGCACGCCGTTCTTCATCGAAGGCGAACTGCCGATCGAATCGGAGCGATCGAAGACACCGTTTCGCCGCCTGATGATTGCGCAGGACACCGGCTCCGCCATCGTCGGCCCCGCGCGCGCCGATCTCTACTTCGGCGCCGGCCTCGACGCCGGCAAGGTGTCCGGCCGCCTCCGCCACAGTGCCCGCTTCGTGATCCTGGTGCCGAAGAGCCTTGATCCGGTGGCGCGTGGCCGCAAGATGCCGGTGCCCGACGAACGGCCGTCGGAGACGATCGCAAAACTGTTCCCGCAAACCGATCCATCGAAGGATCCGTCCAAGGATCCGAAGAATGCCGGAAAGCCGTCCGATGTAACGGCGGCGACCAACGCCAAGCCCGCGATGCAGGTGACGACATCGTCTGCAACCAGGCCCTCGTCGGCCCAGGCCGCCGTAGCAGAGCCAATACCGCTTCCAGAACCGCGGCCGAAGGTTGAAGCGGTTTCGGCAAAGCCGCAGCCGCGTCACCTGCGCCCATATCGCCATCGTCGATGAAACGCCGGTCGTCGAGTTTGATTCCCGAATTGCCGGAGCCGCCGCGCCGCAAGCGCGGCCTGAGCGAAGAGGAGCGCGCGCTGTGGGAGAGCGTCGCCAAGCAGGTCAAGCCGCTGCGCAAGCGGCACCGCGCCTCGAAGCCGTCGGCTGCTCCGGCGGAAGCCGAGCACAAGATGGCTCCGAAAGCCGCCGCTTCACCGAGGCACGTCGCGCCGGCGCGAATGGTTGCGCCTTCAAAGCCGGAACCGCCGCCGCTGGCGCCGATCGGCCGTCGCGAGCGATCGCATCTGTCGCGTGGTCGCAAGGAGATCGATGCAAGGCTCGACCTGCATGGCATGACGCAGACGCGCGCGCATCGCGCGCTGTTAGGTTTCCTGCAGCGCGCCCATCATGACGGGCTGAGCTTCGTGCTCGTCATCACCGGCAAGGGCAAGATGGGTGCTGAGTCCGAGCGCGGCGTGCTGCGCCGTCAGGTGCCGCAATGGCTCGGACTACCGGAATTCCGCGCGCTGGTAGTCGGCTTCGAGGAAGCCCATATCGGCCATGGCGGCGAGGGTGCGCTGTACGTGCGCGTGCGACGTGCGCGTTCCTAATCTCGCTTAAAGCGTTTTCAAGCGAAAGCCCGCCCCGGACTTGATCCGGGGTGGACACCGGTTCGCATCAAGAAAACGCGTCAAAACAAGGATCTGTTGATGGCTACAAAATAAACCGGCTCAAATCCGTGTTCTTGGCGAGATCGCCGATGTGCTTCTGCACGTAGTCGGCGTCGACCTTGAAGGTCTCGCCATGGCGGTCCGGTGCGGAGAATGAAATCTCGTCGAGCACGCGCTCCATCACCGTCTGCAGCCGCCGCGCGCCGATATTCTCGACCGTCGAATTGACCGCGACGGCGACATCGGCCAGCGCATCGATCGCGTCGCCGGTGATGTCGAGCGTCACGCCTTCGGTCTGCATCAGCGCGACATATTGCTTGATCAGCGATGCCTCCGGCTCGGTCAGGATGCGGCGCATGTCGTCGCGGCTCAGCGCTTCCAGTTCGACGCGGATCGGCAGGCGGCCCTGCAATTCCGGCAGCAGGTCCGAGGGCTTTGCGATGTGGAAGGCGCCGGAGGCGATGAACAGGATATGGTCGGTCTTCACCGCGCCGTGCTTGGTCGTGACGGTGGTGCCTTCGATCAGCGGCAGCAGGTCACGCTGCACGCCCTCGCGCGAGACGTCGCCGCCGACGCGGCTTTCGCGCACGCAGATCTTGTCGATCTCGTCGAGGAATACGATGCCGTTGTTCTCGACCGCGGCGATCGCCTCCAGCACGAGCTGATCGTTGTCGAGCAGCTTGTCGGATTCCTCGTTGACGAGGATTTCATGCGAGCCCTCCACCGTCAGGCGACGGGTCTTGGTCCGCCCGCCAAGCTTGCCGAAGATGTCGCCGATCGAAATCGCGCCCATCTGCGCGCCCGGCATGCCCGGGATCTCGAACATCGGCATGCCGCCGGACGACTGCGTCTCGATCTCGATTTCCTTGTCGTTGAGCTCGCCGGCGCGCAGCTTCTTGCGGAAGGAATCGCGCGTGGCCGGGCTCGATGCCGGGCCGACCAGCGCATCGAGCACGCGTTCCTCGGCGGCGAGTTGCGCGCGGGCCTGCACGTCCTTGCGTTTGCGCTCGCGGACCTGGATAATCGCGACCTCGACGAGGTCACGGATGATCTGCTCGACGTCGCGCCCGACATAGCCGACCTCGGTGAATTTCGTGGCCTCGACCTTGAGGAAGGGTGCGCCGGCGAGCTTTGCCAGCCGCCGCGCGATCTCGGTCTTGCCGACGCCGGTCGGCCCGATCATCAGGATGTTTTTCGGCAGCACCTCTTCGCGAAGCGAGCCGGTGAGCTTCAGCCGCCGCCAGCGGTTGCGCAGCGCGATCGATACCGCGCGCTTGGCGTCGGCCTGGCCGACGATGAAGCGGTCGAGTTCGGAGACGATTTCACGGGGAGAAAAGTCGGTCATACGTCCATCTTATACGGATAGGGTCGGTTGCGGGAGGCGACGCGTCAGCGCCAGTGGTGTCAATTTCAGTATCCCGGCACGCAATGGCCGCCAGCCGGCGCTCAGCAACAGCACGAACGCACCGAGCACCAATACGGTGAGCGGGATTGTCATGTCGGAAATGCCTGACTGCCGAATCAACGCCCAGAAGGCCACGCCAGCGTAGGAAAGACCTGATACCAGCATCGCGCGCCGGTCGATCAGAATAGCGACAAAGCTCAGTGCCAGAAACAGTGCCAGTATCAAGACGGCTGTGCCCTGATCGAGCTTTGAGGCTTGCGTCACGAGGCCACGGGTCACGGAGTGGACGATCAGCGGTGCGGCCAGCAGGTGCAGCCAGAACGCTACATCGGTTCGCCTTGTCCGCCGCTCCAGGTCGGCCATGTCGAACTGCATCGCCAAAGCGAAAACGGCAAGACCGCAAATCAGAATTGCGGCGTTATAGGCAATGGACGGCAGGTCCGGCGCCAGTCCGTAAAAGAGGCTGAGCACGGTGGCTGTCAGGGCGGCGCAGCCGGCAGCAATGGTAATTGGCACTCGAAATCGCCAATAATGCAACGCGACCAGCAGCACGGTAATAAACGCAGCGCTCGCCACGATATTCGGTCGACTGATGTAGATGTCGAGCAAGCGGCCCAGGCCGTGATCAGAAAAACCAGAGGTACCGGCATCGATCGCATGGCTGGCGGCGAAAAAGACTGCACACGCAAATACGACC
Source organism: Bradyrhizobium sp. AZCC 1577 (assembly GCF_036924575.1). NCBI lineage: Bacteria > Pseudomonadati > Pseudomonadota > Alphaproteobacteria > Hyphomicrobiales > Nitrobacteraceae > Bradyrhizobium > Bradyrhizobium sp. AZCC 1577. Next base: position 679,533 of record NZ_JAZHRQ010000001.1, on the reverse strand, counting down.
AGAAGCACGATGCTAGGCAAGGCCATGCGCCGGATACGGGTGAAGAACTCGGCAAGCAGCCACGCTGCAGCTGCTATTGCGATGCTGGCGCCGAGCCCGCCTGCGGCCCGCGTCGCGAAAAATCCAATTGCGCCGAGAAACATGGCGAGGCCAATGGTGACGAAGATATCGCTGAAGCCGCCAATGAAGCGAAGCTGCTCGTCGTCGGGTGAGGCGGGCAATTCTGGCGGCTCGCCGGCATTTTCCAGTGCGCGCAGGCGTTCCGCCTGCTCGGCCGTGATGATGCCGCGCTCGACCCCTTTCGCCAAAATCTCGCTTGCCATCATCGACACTGGAACCTCTGGGATTAAGTAAGCCGGATTGGAGCCGTCGCAAGCAGCGGATGCGATCGCCTCTAGATGATCGGTGGCCTCGCCTGCCAAGCCTTGATCGCATCGAAGGGATGGATCAGCATGATGATGTTGAGCGTCAGATTGTCGCGAATGTGGAGCGCCAACACCAGCTCGAACAGGATCACGAGCGCCAAGGTGAAGGCCACCGGCAGCTTTTTCGCCAGCAGGAAGCCGCCGATCATCGCCAGCGAATCCGAGATCGAGTTGACGATGGTATCGCCGAAATAATCCAGCGAGATCGTGCCGGCACGGTAGCGGTTGATGATCCAGTCGGAATTCTCGACCAGTTCCCAGCCGCCTTCCAGCAGCATGGCGAGGATCAGGCGGCCCTGCCAGGCGAGGCGAGGGAATACAAGGACGGCCGCGCCATAGAACAGGATGCCGTGCAGGACGTGCGAGAGCGTGTACCAGTCGGCAACGTGCTGCGAGTTCTCCGAACTCTGCACCACGCCGTGCCAGAGCTTGACGTAGCCGCAGGCGCAGATCGGCAGGCGTCCCATCCCGTACAGGATCGCGGCTTGGGCTGCGAGGATAGCGACAGCGATCGAAAGCCAGTGCCAGCCTGAAAGCGTGCGGGTAATCGGCGCGTTGTCGATGCGGCTGGTCGAGGTCATGCGTTGCGGACCATCAGAAGAGCGGGGCCATCAGGTGTATCGACCATGCCGGCTTTTTCAAAGCCCGCTTTCTGGTAGGCGCAAACCGCCCTTGTGTTGGCCGGGTCGGGATCGGTGACGATGCGCGGTGCGCCATTACGCAGGCGCTCGCCGACGAAGGCGCGAATGAGCGCCGAGCCATGGCCGCGCTCGATCAGGCCGGGCTCGCCGATGAAGAGGTCGATGCCGCGGGTGCCGTCCGGATGCTCGCCGAAGCCGGTATTCCACTCCGTCAGTGCATAGCACTGCAGATAAGCGAAATCGCTGCCGCCGGTCGAGACGATGAACTGGTCCATCGCCGGTTCGTTCAGGTCGCCGCTGACTAGGTCAAATTGTTCGGCCGGATCGCCCCACCATTTTACGACATGCGGCTCCGCCAGCCAGCGGCGAACCAGCGGCAGGTCGTCCATAGCCATCGGGCGGAAGACATATTCCGGCGCCATGACCGGCGGCTCCCCTCAGAGCGTTTCGATCGTGACGTTCCGGTTGGTGTAAACGCAGATGTCGGCAGCGATATCGAGCGCCCGGCGCACGATGGTTTCGGCGTCCTTGTCGGTATCGACAAGCGCGCGGGCGGCCGCCAGGGCATAATTGCCGCCGGAGCCGATCGCCATCACGCCGGCTTCCGGCTCCAGCACGTCGCCGGTGCCGGTCAGGACCAGCGAGACGTCCTTATCGGCGACGATCATCATCGCCTCCAGCCGGCGCAGATAGCGGTCGGTCCGCCAGTCCTTGGCCAGTTCGACCGCCGCGCGGGTCAATTGCCCCGGATATTGCTCAAGCTTGCTCTCCAGCCGCTCGAACAGGGTGAAGGCATCGGCGGTCGCCCCGGCAAAACCGCCGATCACGTCGCCCTTGCCGACTTTCCGGACCTTTTTGGCGTTGGCCTTGATGACGGTCTGGCCGATCGAGACCTGACCGTCGCCGCCGATTACCACTCTGCCGCCCTTGCGGACCGTCACAATCGTGGTGCCGTGCCAGATCGGCAGGTTGTTTTCAGATGCTTGCATGGATCGCCCTCTTTCCAGTCAGATTTAGGGGTTGAGGGGAGGGGTTACAATCGCGCCGTTTCACCCCTGAATCCGGTCACCATGGGCTGAAGTTCAGCCCTTCAAACGTCATCCCGCAGTAGCGAAGGTGACATCCGCCTGTTAAAAGGGCCGCGTTTTCGGCCCCAAGCGGCCCAAGGGAAGCAGTTTTCATGCGCACAGCGTCCATCAAGCGCAAGACCAAGGAAACCGACATCGAGGTCGCGGTGAACCTCGATGGCACGGGCGTGTCCAAGGTTTCGACCGGCATCGGCTTTTTCGACCATATGCTCGATCTCTTGGCCAGGCATTCCCGCATCGACATCACGGTCAAGGCGGATGGCGATCTGCATGTCGACCACCACCACACCACCGAGGACGTCGGCATCGCGCTGGGCCAGGCCGTCAAGCAGGCGCTCGGCACCATGGCCGGCATCACCCGCTATGCCTCGATCCACATGCCGATGGACGAAACGCTCTCGCGCGTCGTCATCGACATTTCGGGCCGGCCGGTGCTGGTGTTCAAGGTCGACTTTCCGCGCGACAAGGTCGGTCAGTTCGATACCGAGCTGGTGCGCGAATGGTTCAACGCCTTCACCATCAACGCCGGCGTGACTTTGCACGTCGAGACCTTATATGGCGAGAACAGCCATCATATCGCCGAATCCTGTTTCAAGGGTCTGGCGAGGGCGCTTCGTGCCGCGGTTGCGATCGATCCGCGCGCGGCGGGCGAGGTGCCTTCCACCAAGGGTCAGCTCGGCGGCTGATTGCCTGTTCTCGTTTTCGTTCGCGGCGGAGAGATTCGATGCCGGTCTACACAGTGCATGCTCCCATAGCCAATGGCGCCGATCTTCCGGCGACCGACAAATTCGTGTTTGTCCGTGACGGCTTCCATTTCTGGGCTGCGGTCGCGGGCGTGATCTGGCTTTTGTGGCATCGGCTGTGGCTGGCGCTGATCGGCTGGATTGTTCTGATGACAGCCGTGCAGTTCGGGATGTCGGCGCTGGGCGCCAGCCGCGGGACGATCTTCGCTGTTGATGTCCTGCTCGCCATCCTGATGGGCCTCGAAGCGGCCAGCCTGCGGCGCTGGACGCTGTCACGGCGCAATTGGCGCCAGCTCGATATCGTGGTTGCCGACGACGAGGAAGCTGCCGAACACCGCTTCTTCGAACGCTGGACCGGCCGGCAGCGCGGGCTGATCAACGACCAACGGTCGGTCGACCGCGGCGCACCGCCGCCGACCCGCAACATTCCGGGCCAGTCGTTCTCCAAACCACCGCCGCCCTTGCCGCAAGGCGGAATCATCGGCTTGTTTCCGGAGCCGGGAGGGCCACGATGACCGTTGCGATCGTCGATTACGGCTCGGGCAATCTTCACTCGGCGGCAAAGGCCTTTGAGCGCGCCTCGCGTAGCATGGAAGATCCGCAGAAGGTCATGGTGACGCGCGATCCGGAGGCCGTGTACCGCGCCGACCGCATCGTGCTGCCCGGCGTCGGCGCCTTCGCCGATTGCCGCCGCGGCCTCGATGCGGTGGACGGCATGCTTGACGCGATGACGGAAGCCGTGCGCGTCAAGGCGCGGCCTTTCTTCGGCATCTGCGTCGGCATGCAGTTGATGGCGACGCGCGGCAAGGAGCACGTCACGACCGAGGGCTTCAACTGGATTGAAGGCGACGTCGAGAAGATCTCGCCGCGCGAGGAAAATCTGAAAATCCCGCACATGGGCTGGAATACGCTTGACCTGGTCCGCGAGCATCCGGTGCTGGAGCGGCTGCCGCTCGGGCCGAAGGGCCGCCATGCCTATTTCGTGCACTCCTATCACCTCAACGCCTCCAATGAGGCCGATGTGCTGGCGCGTGCCGACTACGGCGGGCCGGTGACCGCGATCGTCGGCCGAGACACCGCCATCGGCACGCAGTTTCACCCCGAGAAGAGCCAGCGTTTCGGCCTGGCCCTGATCTCGAACTTTTTGAAGTGGAAGCCGTGATCCTCTTTCCTGCCGTCGACCTGAAAAACGGCCAATGCGTGCGCCTCGAGCAGGGCGACATGGCGCGCGCGACCGTGTTCAACCTCGATCCTGCGGCGCAGGCGCGCGCTTTTGCCGAGCAAGGGTTTGAATATCTCCACGTCGTCGATCTCGACGGTGCCTTTGCCGGCAAGCCGATGAACGCGCGGGCGGTTGAGGCGATGCTCAAAGCGGTCACCATGCCGGTGCAACTCGGCGGCGGCATCCGCGATCTCAAGACTGTGGAAGCCTGGCTCGACAAGGGCATCGCCCGGGTCATCATCGGCACCGCGGCGGTGCGCGATCCGGAGTTGGTGAAGGGTGCGGCGAAAAAATTCCCCGGCCGCGTCGCGGTCGGACTCGATGCGCGCGATGGCAGGGTTGCGGTGGAAGGCTGGGCCGAGACCTCGCAGGTGACCGCGCTCGAAATCGCGCAACGGTTCGAGGATGCCGGTGTCGCTGCCATCATTTTCACCGACATCGCGCGCGACGGCCTGTTGAAGGGCCTCAACCTCGATGCCACGATAGCGCTCGCAGAGCGTATTTCCATTCCCGTGATCGCATCCGGCGGGTTTGCCTCCATTGAGGACGTCAAGGCGCTGCTCGAGCCGCGCGCCAAGAAGCTCGCTGGCGCCATTGCCGGCCGCGCGCTCTATGATGGGCGGCTGGATCCCGCCGCCGCTTTGACGCTGATCCGCAGCGCGCGCGCCGCGGCCTAGGAGTTTTCGCGATGTTCAAGGTCCGCGTCATTCCCTGTCTCGACGTCAAGGACGGCCGCGTGGTCAAGGGCGTCAATTTCGTCGACCTACGCGACGCCGGTGATCCTGTCGAGGCGGCGATCGCATATGACGCGGCCGGCGCCGATGAATTGTGCTTCCTCGACATCACTGCCACCCACGAAAACCGTGGCATCATGCTCGATGTGGTGCGGCGCACGGCGGAAGCCTGCTTCATGCCGCTGACGGTCGGCGGCGGCGTCCGTACCATCGAGGACATCAAGACGCTGCTGCGTTCTGGCGCCGACAAGGTCTCGATCAACACGGCAGCCGTCTCCAACCGTGAGTTCGTCAAGCAGGCGGCGGAAAAATTCGGCGAGCAGTGCATCGTGGTCGCGATCGACGCCAAGCGGGTCAAGCGCGGCGGCGGCTCGGACCGCTGGGAGATTTTTACCCATGGCGGGCGCAACTCCACCGGGATCGACGCCATCGAATACGCGCAGGAAGTGGTCTCGCTCGGCGCCGGCGAGATCCTGTTGACCTCGATGGATCGCGACGGCACCCGCCAAGGCTTCGACCTGCCGCTGACGCAGGCCATCGCCGACAGTGTCCCCGTACCGGTCATCGCCTCTGGCGGCGTTGGCAATCTCGACCACCTCGTCGACGGCATCCGCCAGGGCCATGCCACCGCGGTGCTGGCCGCCTCGATATTCCACTTCGGCGAATTTACCATACGCCAAGCCAAGGAGCATATGGTGCGCGCCGGGCTGCCGATGCGGCTCGATCCCTGACGACTCCCTGTCACAAAAGTGCTAAGTCCTTGCCCGGGACGGCGTCCTGGCCTTTGGTCGGTCGCGAGTGTTGAGTTCGGTTGATGTCGCGTTTTACGATCCATGATCTGGCCGCCACCATCGATGCACGGGCCGCATCGGGAGGAGAGGCGTCGTACACCCGCAAATTGCTCGACAGGGGCGCCGAGCACTGCGCCAAGAAGCTGGGCGAGGAAGCGGTGGAGACCGTGATCGCGGCGGTCGAGAACAACCGCAGCCACCTGATTGCCGAAAGCGCCGACCTGCTGTTTCATCTGCTGGTGTTGTTGAAGTCGCGGGGCGTGAAGCTGGAGGACGTCGAAGCCGCGCTGGCGCAGCGGACCTCGATGTCCGGGCTCGAGGAGAAGGCGTCGCGCAAGCGCGACTAGCCGAGAGGGCAGCTCATGGATATCCGCACCCCGGAACAGCAATACAATCCCTACCGTATCTTCACGCGCGAGCAGTGGGCGCGGTTGCGCGACGACACGCCGATGACGCTGGAGCCGGGCGAATTCGAGCGGTTGCGCTCGATGCATGACCGCCTTGACCTGCAGGAGGTCGAGGACATCTACCTGCCGCTGTCGCGACTGTTGTCGATCTATGTCGATGCGACCGATCGGCTCTTCCGGGCGCAGCGCCAGTTTCTCGGTATCCGCGACCGCAAGGTCCCCTACATTATCGGCGTCGCCGGCTCGGTCGCCGCCGGCAAATCGACCACCGCCCGCGTGCTGCAGGCGCTGCTGGCGCGCTGGTCGCCCCGCCCCAAGGTCGACCTGGTGACGACCGACGGGTTCCTGTTTCCCAATGCCGTGCTCGAGCGGCAGGGGCTGATGCAGAAGAAGGGCTTTCCCGAGAGCTACGATCTGCCGATGCTGCTGGCGTTTCTTTCCGACATCAAAGCCGGTCGCCGGCCGGTACGCGCGCCGGTCTACTCGCATCTGGTCTACGACATCGTGCCGAACGAGTGGATCGAGGTCGATCGCCCGGACATCCTGATCGTCGAGGGCGTCAACGTGCTGCAGACCGGCCGACTGCCGCGCGACGGCAAGGCGGTGCCGGTGGTGTCGGACTTCTTCGACTTCTCCGTCTATATCGATGCCGAGGAACCGGTGCTGCGCGAATGGTATGTGCGGCGCTTCCTGGCGCTCAGGGACACCGCGTTCCACGACCCCAAATCGTACTTCCATCGCTACGCGGTGCTCTCCGACGAGGAGGCGACCGCGACCGCGATCGCGATCTGGGAGCGCACCAACCTCGCCAACCTCGAGGACAATATTTTGCCGACCCGGCCGCGGGCGACGCTAATCCTGAAAAAACGCGCCGATCATCTGGTCGAGACGGTGGCGCTGCGGCGACTGTGATTGCTGTCGTCCCTGCGTTCGCACGGACGACGTCGAGTTTTGTTTCGACCTCACGCCGCGATGTGCCGTGACGCGATCAGCCCGGCGAGCGCCTCGGCGAGTTTTTCGCGGTCGAGCGGCTTGATCAAGAATCCGTCCATGCCGGCTTCGAAGCAGGCGTAGCGATCTTCCACCAGCGTGTTGGCGGTGAGCGCGAGGATCGGCGTCCGGCTGCCCGGCTCGCCGGATTCGAGGGTACGAATCCGTTTGGTGGTTTCGATGCCGTTGAGCTGCGGCATCTGGATGTCCATCAGGACGAGATCGTAGGGGCTGCCCGCGGATTTCGCCGACAGCCAGGACTCCAGCGCCTCGGCGCCGTCGGTGGTGATGACGGCGTGATGGCCGAGCCGGCTGAGCAACGATCGGATCAACAGCGCATTGATCTGGTTGTCCTCGGCAACCAGGATCGACAGGCCCTTGGCTGACGGCTCGGCCGGCGTCTCGCTTGGGTCGATGGCCGGATCCAGGCTCGGTGCGGCCACTTCCGGCGCGGCCGTCATGCGCGCCGCGAGCGAGGCTGCGCGCAGCGGTTTGACCAGATAGCCGGTGAGGGCGGAAGTGGCGGATGGTTGCATTTCGTGCCGCGTCGCCGGCGTAAACATCACGATGCGCTGGGTGGCATGAAGGCGCGCGGCTTCGCCGAGCCGTTCGATTTCGGCGAGCCCCAGCGCGTGATCGATCAGCACGGCGTGCCAGGCGCGCTCGGGCAGCAGGGCCTCTGCGACGTTGGCGTCTGATACCATGCAGGTCTGCCCGCCCCAGCGCTGCAGCCGCCGCGCGGTCAGCGAGGCCTCGATGCTCGCGGGGGAGACCAGCATGATCGAGTGGCCGGAAAGAGCCGGCGCCGCAAATGAGATTTGTTCGCCGCCCGCGGCGGCAAGGGGAAGCGATACCTCGAATGTCGAGCCCATGCCGGGCGTGCTCGCCAGCGCGATGCGGCCGCCCATGCGCTTGACGATACGGTCGGAGATGCTCAAGCCGAGACCGGTGCCGCCGTAGCTGCGGGCGATCTTGTCGTCGGCCTGCTCGAACTCGCGAAAGATCCGCTCGCGTGCTTCGGGGGCGATGCCGATGCCGGTATCGCGCACCAGGAAACTGATTTCATTGGGCCAGATGCCGGGCTCGACGATCAGGGCGACACCGCCGGTGGAGGTGAATTTTATCGCATTGCCGGCGAGATTGAGCAGCACCTGCCTCAAGCGAGCTGCGTCGCCGATCACGTGCGTCGGCAGCCGTTCGTCGACATAGGCGGCCACCTCGATCTTCTTGGCCTCCGCGCGCGGCGCGAGCAATTCGGTGATGTCCTCGATCAGGCCCGACAAGGCGAACGGACGATGTTCGAGGTCGATCTTGCCGGCCTCGATCTTGGAATAATCCAGCAGTTCCTCGATCAGCGAGAGCAGCGCGTCCCCGGAGGTCTTCACCGCCTTGACATAGGTCGCCTGTTCCGGCGTCAGCGGTGTATCCATCAATAGGCCGCTCATGCCGATGATGCCGTTGAGCGGCGTGCGGATCTCGTGGCTCGCCATCGCGAGGAAGCGCGACTTGGCGCGGCTTGCGGCGTCCGCCTGATCGCGGGCCTCGGTCAGCGCGCGTTCGCTCTCGGTGCGATCGGTAACGTCGCGGCCGACGCTTTGCATTTCCGCTCGTTCTCCGGCGTCGTTGCGGACGAACCCTTCGCGCCATGCGATCCAGCGCGGGCCGAGCGGTCCTTCGATCCGCTGGTCGTGAACGCGGGTGCCGGTCGGTTCGAGCGCGGTGTCGCCCTGCTCGAGAACGGTAAGCGCGAAGCGGCTGCCGATCAGCGCGTCGCGCGGCATTTGCGCCAGCTCGCAATAGGCGTCGTTGGCGTAGGTGATGCGACCCTCGCCGTCGCGCAGAACGATCAGATCGCCCTGCGATTCGAACAGCCGTCGGGTACGCTGCTCGGCTTCCTGCAATTCCCAGTTCCGGTCAGCCAACGCTTCGTTATGCAGCGCGACCTTGCGCATCTTCTTGCGCAGCAGGCGAAGCCGGAAGCTGAAGGTGGCGAGCGCGACGCAGGCGATAGCAAACAGGAAGGCGACGCCGATTGCAAAAGAGTGCGGATCATAGCCGGAGTTTTCCGTCTTGGCTCCAGTGATGAAGCCAAAGGCTCCGCCGAACACGACCGAGAAGATCATTAAGGAGCGCAGCGCGAAGGTAAGCCAGGGATGACGGCGGCCGAAGCGGCGAAAGCGAAGTTTGATCCGGAAAGTCCGTCCCATCGCCAATGACCCTAAGCTTGCTGCTTGAATTGAACCGGCCTGCTTCGCCGCCTCTCGCGGAAGAACGATGCGTCGCCGATGTTGCAAAGTGCTTGAGGCTCCCAGCGGCATCACGGCCGCGATGAGAACAAGGTGAATGAAAGGTTAACCGAGCATGGTCCGGACCCGGAGGGCCGCGTTCGCGCAAAGTGGCAACCGGCTTTCCGAAAAGACCATGCTCCAAACCTAGAGCGACGCCGCTTCGATGCGGTGGCGCTCGCCACGAGCGCCGACGATCAGGGCGGCGGCATCGAGCAGCGAAAAGCTCTTCGAAGACACGAAGATGCGGTGCTCGGCCGGTCCATCCCTGGAAAGGTAGATCACGGGATCGGAGCTTGAGGGATTTCGGGAGATCGCAATCAGGAGCGGCGGCGCATTGCTCGCGCAGGCGCCGGCTTCGGCCGTATCGATATCGTCGATCACGGTGAAGTCGGCCGCTTCCGCGTTGTCGGTAATCTGGACCCGCACCGTCGCGCGGCCCGGATCGCTGGTGAAACTGACGTGCCGGTGCGCCTGCCAGGAGAGGGCGGCGATCTGGACGGAAGTGCCTGATAATTCGATGCAGGGCCGCGGACCGACCAAAAATTCGCCGCGCGCGAACAGCGCGACAATTGCCAGCGGAATCACCGAGGCCAGAATCTTCAAACGCAACATGATACGCTACTCGCTCACCATAAGTCCGCGACATGGGACCTATGGTTGGCAGAGGGTAAAGGAAACTAGTTACCGCCGCGTTGACGCGGGTTGTTTTTGCGCGGCTCAGCATCTTTGGTGCGAGTGAGGCGAAGCGGGCTGGCGGGCGAACGACGTGGTGGGATGTCACACCCCGCGAAGGCGCGGTATTCAGTACGCTGCGGCCCATCCACGTCATTGCGAGCGGAGCGAAGCAATCCATCTCTGCGCGCATGTGGTGACGATGGATTGCTTCGCTCCGCTCGCAAGGACGGGAAGATAGCGACGCACACACCACTGTCGTCCCCCGCGAAGGCGGGGGATCTACCGTGATGTTCGTCAAGAGGTCGATCATGGGCGAGAGTGCGGCATCGTGCTCGCCGGTCAAGGCGACCGCTGCGCGGCGGCGATGCCGGCCTTGACCGGCTGCGCTCGCTGCCGCGTTGGCTTGCCATGATCGAAGGCTCATGCCGCAGGCCTGGCTGCGTGTCTCCAATCTGATCGGTCACGGATCATGGCGTTGAGCGTCACCAGCATTTTGCGCATGACGGCGGTGAGCGCGACCTTGCCCAGGCGATGATTGTCATCGACCAGATGTCGGTAGAAGGCCTTCATGACCGGATTGTGCTGGATCGCGCTGCGGGCGCCGTTGAAGAGCACTTTGCGCACGCTGGAGCGGCCATGACCAATGGACGCATGCCCGTGCTGCTTGCCGCTGTCGCGCGTGTGCGGGGCAAGGCCGCAAAGGGCCGCGATTTTCTTGCCTGACAGATGTCCGAGTTCCGGCAGGTCCGCGATCAATGTTTCCGCGATGGCGGGGCCGACACCGCAGAAGGTTTGCAGCCGCCGGCTGGTCTCGGCATGCGCGGAGCTTGCGATGCGTTCGGCGATGGCCTTGTCGACCGTAGCGAGTGAACGCTCAAGGGCGGCAATGACCGCCCGCAGGCTCTTGCGCACAATGGCGCTGTCTGCCACGTCGCAGCGGCAGGTCTCGGCATGCAGCAGAGCCTGTAACTGCCGGCGCCGCGATGCGAGTTCACGTAAGACCTCATCGGCCTCTGGAACCGACTCGATGTCGCGGCGAGCGAGCTCCTCGGCGGCAAAGTCGGCCAACAATTTGGCGTCGATGCGGTCCGTCTTGGCCTTGATGCCACGCCGCCTGCGATAGGCGACGACTTCGTTCGGGTGCACCTGCTTGAAGGCGACCTTCGCGCGGCGGAGACACCGTCGCAGAAGCCGCTCATAGCCGCCCGTCGGCTCGAACGCGACCAGGCCGATCGAGCCGGCCCCGATCTGCATAAACCAAGCGTCAATCGCTCGCTCACTGTTCGCGATCCGCTTGACCCGACTGTCACCCGCGATCGCAATGTCGATCCACTCCTTGGCAACGTCCACCCCGATCACCATCTTGTCCATGTGGCTGTTCTCCGACAGAATATGCATCTGGTCGGCACGCCGGATTGCAATGCGGGCTCAGGCCCTCTCTACCGTGCGCGTGTCAGACCGTAACGCCGGCGGTCCTAAGATTCCCACGGTCTTGCAGGACCTGACCAGTACTCGAGGGGCCGCCGGCGCCCCATCCAACAGGATGGCGACGCCATCATGCAATCCAGTACGCCGCGGCTTATCGGTTCTATCACCGGCGTCTCTGGGTCGCCTGGTCAAGCCGGGCGATGACGACTGAGTATGAGGAGCCGATCTCGCGACGCGTTGCGCCCGACCTGCTCTCAACTGTCGAGATCATCACGCAGGCTGTGCCCGGCCGCGCGTTACTGTTCGGCTGCGGTGACGACCACCGGCCGGATGAAGGCGGCGATGACAGCGAAGACGAACAGCTCAGCACGACGACCGGTCTCAGGTACCTTGCCGGGCTGCGCATCATCTTTCGTTGACGTGTCGACCATGTACCGACCTGCCGTCTCGGAAATCGAACAACCAGCGAGCCGGCCACACGTTCCCCTTGTGCTAGGCTATTCTGCCGCCATCGGACGAAGGCGACGCCATTCCGCCCCACTCCTAGATGCGCCACCGGGCCCGCTGGCAGCATGATTGCGTGCCAGGGGTCACTCATTGATCAGGATCAAAAGAAGAATGATAAATGAATGAATTATTTTATGCTCTTTCGGCATCCCGCGTGCCGAACGGGGATGGTGCGACGCGCTACGCCGCGCGCCGCAGATCCTCCGCCAGCGCGCGATACGATAGCGCCTCCGCCAGATGCAGCCGGCCGATCTTTTCCGCACGATCGAGATCGGCGAGCGTGCGCGCGACGCGCAGCACGCGGTGATAGCCGCGCGCGGTCAGCTTCATGGTTTCGGCGGCGTCGCGTAAAAGTTTTTGGCCTTGTGCATCCGGCTGCGCGATCGTCTCCAGCAGCGAAGCCGGCGCTTCGGCATTGGTGCGGATGTGCGGCATGCCGGCCGCGGCGTAGCGCGCGAGCTGGATACTGCGGGCAGCGGCGACACGGGCTGCGACTTCGGCAGAGCCTTCGCTTGGCGGAGGAAGTATCAGATCGGCGGCGGTGACCGCCGGTACCTCAATGCGCAGGTCGATGCGATCCATCAGCGGGCCGGAGATGCGCATCTGGTAATCCGCGGTGCAGCGGTCGACCGGTGCGCGCCTGCAGGAATAGCCGGGATCATAGGCCTGGCCGCAGCGGCAGGGGTTCATCGCCGCGACCAGCATGAAGCGCGCCGGGTAGGTGACACGGTGGTTGGCGCGGGACACCGAGACCTCGCCGTTCTCCAGCGGCTGGCGCAGCGAGTCGAGCACGCGCGGATCGAATTCGGGCAGTTCGTCGAGGAACAGCACGCCCTGATGCGCCAGCGAAATCTCGCCGGGTCTGGCGCGCAGGCCGCCGCCGGTCAGCGCAGCCATGCTGGCGGAATGATGCGGTGCGCGGAATGGCCGCCGCGCGGTCAGCGCGCCGTCGCGGATTTCGCCGGCGACGGAGGCGATCATCGACACTTCCAAAAGTTCGGATGGCGACAGCGGCGGCAGGATCGAAGGCAGCCGCGCCGCCAGCATCGACTTGCCCGCACCGGGCGAGCCGATCATCAGCAAATGATGTCCGCCGGCCGCCGCGATCTCCAGCGCACGCTTGGCGCTCTCCTGGCCCTTGATATCGCGCAAGTCGAGATGCGTCGCTTCCGGCTCGTGCACTTTCGGCTGCGGCCGCGACAGCACCTGCGTGCCTTTAAAATGGTTGGCGATCTGGATCAGCGATTTGGCCGCGATGATCTGGATGTCCGGGCTCGCCCAGGCCGCTTCCGAGCCGCACGCCGCTGGACAGATCAGTCCTTCCTCGCGTGCGTTCGCGCCGATCGCCGCCGGCAACACGCCCGCAACGGCTGCAATCGAGCCGTCGAGCCCCAGTTCGCCCAGCACGGTAAAGCCGTTGAGTGCGTCCGGCGGGATCGCGCCGATCGCCGCCATCAGGCCGAGCGCGATCGGCAGATCGTAATGGCTGCCTTCCTTCGGCAGATCGGCCGGCGCGAGATTGACGATGATCCGCCGCGCCGGCAGGGCCAGCCCCGAGGCGATCAGCGCCGAGCGCACCCGCTCGCGCGCCTCCGACACCGCCTTGTCGGGCAGACCCACAATGGCAAAGGCCGGCAGCCCAGGCGCGACCTGCACCTGCACGTCGACCGCGCGGGCCTCGATCCCCTCAAAAGCTACGGTAGATACCCGCGCAACCATGCTGCCCCCCGCGACGCAATCGAAGGTAGCGGGGAACCGGGGAGCAAGTCAAGAACATTAAGAGAACATTGTGCACCTAGGGCCTGTCAGCGCACATCCTGCATCGACATACCGGTGCTCAACCGATCGTCGACATCTCGACCGGCACTAGCGCTCCGTTCGCATGTACGGGCTGTGCTCAGAAACAAGCTTCAGCGCCGGATCATCAGCGAGAACGCGCACCGCCTCTGTCTTTGCAGGGCTCTCATTCTCAGGGTTACCCCGGACGCTCCACACAGCGAGCCAGACGACGAGCATTCCGGCTCCGATAGCCACCATATCCTTGGTCATTTGCCGGGCCTCCAAACTGGCTGCCAAGCGCTGAGGAAAGACCAATTTCGGCGAAGCGGGATGGTTCCTAAGGTGGGCCTTTCGATGAAGGCCCTCGACGACGCATCTCACCCGCACGCATGCAGGTGTGCGGCAGCACCTGGATGATCCGGGGCCGACCACCGGCCGACCCCAAATCAAGCGTCCTTCTCAGAGCTGCATGTTCATCGGTTCGGGATAATACCTGAAACCGTCGCCGTTCTTGGCGACGTGGCCGTAGCCGGGCCAGGCGAAGTGATAGGACATGACCGGGATCTTCTGGGCGGCGAGCATGTCCAGCATCTTCACCCGCGAGGCGGCCGCCTGCTTTGGGTCGCTGTCGTAGGAGAATTCCATCCGCGGTTTCTCCAACAGCAGCACCGCGTGATGCGAGAGGTCGCCGAGGAAGCAGAAGGATTTGCCTTTCGAACTGACCATGAAGATGGTGTGGCCGACGGTGTGGCCGGGCGCTGCGAGCGCGGTGACGCCGGGCAGGAATTCCTGGTTGTCCTTGATGAAGACGATGCGGTCGCGCACCGGCATCAGGTTCTTGCGGGCGTGGATGATAAAATCCTTCAACGGACTGCCGAGCTTGCCTTCATCTGTCCAGAAATCGAAATCGCTCTGGGCGATGTAGACCTGCGCGTTCGGGAATAGCGGCTTGTCGTCGGCGCCGACCAGGCCGCCGATGTGATCGATATGCGCATGCGAGCACACCACGGCGTCGATATCGCTCGGCTTGATGCCGGCCGCCATCATGTTCTTCTGCTGCTGGCCGGTGGTCGGGCCGAACGCCTTTGACGTGCCCATGCCGGTATCGAACAGGATCAGCTTGTCGCTGGTATTCACGATCGGCGAGTTCTGTTCGAGCACGACGTGGTCCGGATTGAGGAAGTTGTCGGACAGCATCTTCTTCACTTCTTCCTTCGGCACGCCGGTAAACGTGCCGGAGGGATCGCCGAGCGGCAGCGGGCCGTCGGAGACGACGGTCACTTCGGCGTCGCCGAGCATGAAGCGGTGCCAGTAGGGCGTCTGCGTGCCAAGTTTTGGCGCCTTGGCCAGCGCGCTGCCGCCGAGCATCGTTGAAGCGCCAAGACCCATTCCGAGTCCTGCGCCGAGCGCAAGCAAAGACCGTCGCGAAAGATTCGTCGTCATGCCTCTTCCTCCACAAATTTAATTGATTGCAGTACGTGCCCGGACGAACTCATCCGTGCCTGCAGGCTGCTCCCGCTTCCCGAAATTGGCAAGTGGGATGAGGAGGCACGACAGGGATGCGAAAATGACAATGGCACCGCGGCGCGTCGCGGCGATATTGCAGGACAGGTTTCGAAGGTCGGCATCGACGGCTACCAATCGTAGTCGTCGTACATCCACTCCCTTGGGTATCGAGGCCGCGATCTCGCTTGCGGCGGCGACCGTTCGGGCTTGCGCAAGGTCGGAGCCGGCTGGGTCGGACGCGCTGACGTCTTGGGCGGGGTCTGCTCGGAAACCTTCGCGAGTTCGCGTTTCATCTCTTCCTGGCTTGCCTTCATCTCCCCAATGGCTTTTGCGTTGTCGCTGGCCATTTGTTGCTGGTTCGCCTTGAGCTGTTCGATGGTTCGCTCCAGGTTCGCGAGGTCGCGCGCGATCGTTTGCAGCAACTGTGTCTGTTCGGGGGGCGCGGCGGTCGTTGGCGGCGAGGCGTCTTGCGGCGGTGCGGCCTGAGCCAAGGTCGGTGCTTGCAGTGGCGATACTTGTGGTGGTGATGCTTGCGGTGGTGGTGCAGTTTCAGCCGCGGCTACGTGAACGGTTGATGGATCGGGCTGCGCGGGAGATGGCGGATCTTCCGGCGGCGACGATGGCGTTGAAGCGGGCTGCGGCGCCCACCAGGCGATAACCGGCTTGGCCCCGTCGCCATAGGACGATTGCAAAACGAGGGCAGCGACAATGATGCACGCTGCCAGAGGCAAAGCAACGAGGGTCCGGAGCGCCGGCCTTTTTTCCGGTGATGGCGCGCCAGGTCGCGGCGGGTCGGGTCGGGCCGGAGCCGATGCATCGCGTTCCATCTTTGCAAGCTGTTCAGTCAAGCGCGTGAGCTGCTCATCCGCGCGCTTGATCTGTTCGTGGGCGTGCGAGAGCCGCTCGTCGGCGCTCACGACCTGGGGATCGCGCCTTTCAGCTTCTTTCGGAGGTGGTGTGGAGTTCATTGGCGTTTTCCTCTTCGTCCAATGTCGTCCGAAGGTGGCCGGTCGGCCATCCGGCAGCGCTTCGTGCAGTCTTGCCCACAGCATGGCCGCATGATGGTAGAATATGGGATCACACGGCGATAGCGCATTCAATCCGGCAGGCTACGGCCGATGACGCAGAACGACGCGGCTCTCCTCGCCGGTTCCAATCGGCCGGCGCACGCAATTCATCCGGCCTAAGTCGCGGATGAGCGCGCAGCGAAATTATTTCCCGGCGCGCTTCTTCTCGATGGTATCCCAGATCTTTGCCGCCACGTCCGGGCCGTTGAGACGCTGGATGGCGCGGATGCCGGTCGGGCAGGTCACGTTGATCTCGGTGAGGTTGCCGTCGATCACGTCGATGCCGACGAACAGCAGGCCGCGTTCGCGCAAGTCCGGGCCCAGCGTGTCGCAAATCTCGCGCTCGCGCGGGGTAAGGTCGGTCGCCTGCGCGGCGCCGCCGCGCACCATGTTGGAACGGAGGTCGTCGGGGGCCGGCACGCGGTTGACGGCGCCGGCGAACTCGCCGTCGACCAGGATGATGCGCTTGTCGCCGTGCTTCACCTCGGGGAGGAAGCGCTGGATCACCCAGGGCTCCCTGAAGGTGACGGAAAACATGTCGAACAGCGAGCCGAAATTCATGTCCTGAGGCATCACGCGAAACACCGCCGCACCGCCATGGCCGTGCAGCGGCTTCATGACGACCGCGCCATGCTCATCACGGAACGAATTGATTTCGTCGAGGTTACGCGAGATCAGCGTCGGCGGCATTAGCTGCGGAAAGTTCAGCACGAACATCTTTTCCGGCGCGTTGCGCACGCTGGCGGGATCGTTGACGACCAGCGTCCTGGGATGGATTCGTTCCAGCAAATGCGTCGAGGTGATGTAGGCGATATCGAACGGCGGCTCCTGCCGCAACAGGATGACGTCGAAGGCTTCGAGCGGCTCGCGCTTCGGCTCTCCCAACGTAAAGTGATCGCCGACCTCGTCGCGCACCGTGAGGCGCTGCACCGGCGCCACCAGCTCCTCGCCGCGCAGCGAGAGCTGGTCCGGCGTGAAATAGGAAAGGCTGTGCCCGCGCTTTTGCGCTTCCAGCATCAGGGCAAAGGTCGAATCGCCGCGGATGTTGATACGCGCGATGGGGTCCATCTGGACGGCGATATTCAGTTTCATGAGTTGAGGGTCCGCAGGTCAGGAGGGATTGGTTCAGGTGCTGGCGTCGAATGCCGCTAACAGATGGCGTGGCAGACGCCTGGGCGCAATCAGGACGGCGTCAAAACGGAGCTCGAATTCGGCATGCTCGGGATGCGCCATCAGCCAGGCTTGGGCGGCGTCGATGATGCGGGCCTGCTGGCGCGGCGTGACGGCATAGGCGGCGTCATCGAGGCTGGCGCGCGCCTTGACCTCGATGAAGGCAATCAAACTGCGCTTCCTCGCCACCAGGTCGATCTCGCCATAGGGGGTGCGGAAGCGTTTGGCCAGGATGCGGTAGCCTTTTGCCATCAGATAGGCCGCGGCGCGGCTTTCGGCGGAAAGCCCGGTGCGAAATGCCGCAACCCGCTCGGGCGCAGCGAGTTTCGTGGTCGCGTCAGGCGGCGTGGTGCCGTCAGTCTTCGCCATCGTCGCCCCTGACTTCTTTGGCGAGCTCCAGCGCGCGGGCATAGACTTCGCGGCGCGGGCGGCCCGAAAGCTCGACCGCATGCGCGACGCTGTCCTTGACGCTTTCGCGCGCCAGCGACGATCGCAGCAGGTCGTCGAGGTCGTGCTGGGTCATGACATCGGCGTTCTTGCGCGGCGGGCCGACCACGAGCACGAACTCGCCACGGGTTTCCAGCGTGGCGGCCGTCCTTGCCAGCTCGGCGATGGGGGCGCGCTTGATGTCTTCGTGCAGCTTTGTGAGTTCGCGGCAGATCGCGGTGTCGCGCCCGGCCATGATCTCGGCGAGGTCGGCGAGCGTTTCCTGCACGCGGTTGCCGGATTCGAACATCACCAGCGTGGCATCGATCCTTGCCAATTCGGCCAGCCGGGTCCGCCGCGAGACTTGCCGAGCCGGCAAAAATCCCTCGAAGTAAAACCGGTCGGTCGGGAGTGCTGCGACCGAAAGCGCCGTCAGCACCGAGGACGCACCGGGCACCGCGATCACGGCATGGCCGGCGGCAGAGACCTCGCGCACCAGCTTGAAGCCGGGATCGGAGATCAGGGGCGTGCCGGCGTCCGACACCAGGGCGATGGAAGCGCCCTGCGCCAGCCGCTCCAGGATTTTCGGCCGCGCCATCGCCGCGTTGTGCTCATGATACGGCTTGAGTTCCGCCGAGATCGCATAGCGCTCGATCAGGCGGCGGGTGATGCGGGTGTCCTCGCAGGCGATGATGTCGACGCCGGCCAAGGTCTCCAGCGCGCGCAGAGTGATGTCGCCGAGATTGCCGATCGGGGTTGCCACCAGATAGAGGCCAGGAACCGGCTTCGGGGCATTAAGAAGGTGGCCGCCAATCAAAAATGTTCTGTTGGCCGAACCCGGTTCGGTATCGGAGCCGTAGCTTGAACTGGGTTTGGCGCGCATGACGGCAATCTAAAGGGGTCTTGGGGCAAGCGCCATATCTGGCGGGATGGCGGCAAGGGCGGAGAGTTCCCCGCGGGAAGACAATGCGCGGCGAGGTGTTAATCCTTTTGTTTTGGTTAACTAATCCTCGACAATATGCAGAATCCCAATTGGGTTCAGTAGCGGTTCAGGTGCCTCGGCCCAGAAGGCCGGAATCCTGGCCGACGGCGGTCGGTCAAGAGAAGAGACAGAATGGAAGGCCCGTTCAATCGCAAGCTTGGATCCCCGGACTCGCGGCCGTCGGGCCCGACCCGGCGGACGGCAGTCGGTCTTATCCTCGGCGCGCCCCTGCTCGGCGCCTGCTCCGGTGGTGGACAGATTTCCAACCCGTTTGGCCCGTCCGCGCCCGAGGGGCCGCCAGGCCCGCAGCAGCAGCCGCTCGCCGTCGGCACCGGGCAGGTCAAGGTCGGCCTGATCCTGCCGCTTTCGGCCGCCGGCAATGCCGGTGTCGCCGCGCAATCGATGAAGAACGCGGCCGAGATGGCGCTGGCGGAATTCCAGAATCCGAACATCCAGCTTCTGATCAAGGACGACGGCGGCAGTCCGCAGGGCGCCCAGCAGGTCACCCAGGAGGCGCTCGGCGAGGGCGTCGAAATCGTTCTGGGCCCGCTGTTTGCGGCCTCGGTGCCGGCGACCGCGCAACTGACGCGCGCGCGGAGCATTCCAGTGATCGCGTTCTCGACCGATTCCAGCGTCGCCGGACGCGGGGTTTATCTGCTGAGCTTCCTGCCCGAATCAGACGTCAACCGGATCGTCGATTATTCGGCCAGCATCGGAAAGCGATCGTTTGCGGCGCTGTTGCCCGACAACGCCTATGGCAATGTGGTGGAAGCGGCGTTCAAGCAGGCGGTCGGCCGCAAAGGCCGCATCGTCGCCTTCGAAAAATACACCGCCGATCGTGCCGGCGCGGCGCGGACGGTGGCGCAGTCGCTCGGCTCGGCGGACGCGCTGTTCATCGCCGACGACGGTGAATCGGTCGTGGCAGCGGCGGATGCCTTGACCTCGGCGGGCGCGAACTTGCGAAACATCCAGTTGCTCGGCACCGGGCTCTGGGACAATCCGCGCATCTATGCGAGCGCGACGCTGCAGGGCGGGCTTTATGCTGCACCGGATCCGTCGGGCTTCCGCGCCTTCTCCGGCCGCTACCGCGCCAAATACGGCACGGACCCCGTGCGCACCGCAACGCTCGCCTATGATGCCGTCGCGCTGGTTGCTGCGCTGTCGAAACAGCAGGGCGGCCAGCGCTTTGCGCCGGAGACGCTGACCAACCCGTCGGGCTTTGCCGGCATCGACGGGCTGTTTCGATTCCGTTCCGACGGCACCAACGAGCGCGGGCTTGCGGTGATGAAGGTCGCAAGCGGCGGCAGCACGCCGGTTGCCGGATCGCCGAAGAGTTTTGGGGCGTGATCCTTCGTCGCCCCTGCGAACGCAGGGGCCCAGAGCCACCATCGTTGGTTTTGAGAGACGCCGTCGCCTTGTGCCCTTTACGCGGGTTGCGGCGTATGGGTTCCTGCGGTTCGCAGGAACGACGGCTGTTACGCGGCGAGATCCGCCACCACCGCGTCGAGCACCGGAAAACCTTCCTTCGTCACGCGCAATCTTCCGTCGGAGTCGACGGATATCGCGCCTTCCGCGCGCAGGATGGCGATGCGGCTCGGATCAAGCGCGCGACCCGACAGTGCCGCATAGCGCCTGGGGTCGATGCCTTCGGCGAGCCGCAAGCCCATCAGCAAGAATTCGTCGGCGCGTTCTTCGCTGTTGAGGTGGTCATCGGTGACGACGCCGTGGCCGTTGGCCTCGACGCGCATCAGCCAGGCCTCCGGGCGCTTCTCGGTCGCGGTGGCGTGTCGCGCGCCGTCGATGTCGAGGCGGCCATGCGCGCCGGGACCGATGCCGGCATATTCCTCGCCGCGCCAATAGACGAGATTGTGCTGGCACTCCGCGCCTTCGCGCGCGTGATTGGAAATCTCGTAGGCCGGCAAGCCATGATGCGCGCAGACTTCCTGCGTCACGTCGTACAGCGCACGCGCCACCGCCTCGTCCGGCGTCTTGAGTTTGCCCGCCGCATGCAGGCCGAAGAACGGCGTGCCTTCCTCGATGGTGAGCTGGTAGAGCGAGAGATGCTCGGCGGCTTCGGAAATCGCGAGCTTCAGTTCATCCGCCCACATAAGCGGGGTCTGGTCGGGGCGGGCGTAGATCAGGTCGAATGAATAGCGATCGAACGCGGCGCGCGCGATCGCGACCGCGTCGAGCGCCTCGCGCGCGGTATGCAGCCGTCCGAGCGCTTTCAGCGAGGCGTCGTCGAGCGCCTGCACGCCGAGCGAGGCGCGGTTGACGCCGGCTGAGCGATAGCCGCGAAACCGCGTCGCTTCTACGCTGGTCGGATTGGCTTCGAGCGTGACCTCGACATTGCCGGCGACGCGCCAATGCTTTCCGATCGCATCCAAAATCGCGCCGACGGTCTGCGGCTGCATCAAGGAAGGCGTGCCGCCGCCGAGAAAGATCGATGTGACGGTTCGCCCCGGTGCGCGCGCCGCCGTGGTTTCGATCTCGCGCGCAAACGCGCGCGCAAAACGTTTCTCGTCGATCGGTGCGTGGCGGACGTGGCTGTTGAAATCGCAATAGGGGCATTTCGACAGGCAGAACGGCCAGTGCACGTAGACGCCGAAGGCATCTTTGGGGCGGGGTCGCTCGCGACTAGCCAAGGCAGATCTCCGCCAGTTTGACGAAGGCTCGTGCCCGGTGCGACAGGCCAAGCCCAAGCGGCGGCAGGCCGTGCTTTTCGATGGAAGTCATCTCGCCAAAGGTCCGCGTGTGCCCGTCGGGCAGGAATACCGGATCATAGCCAAAACCGGCGGTGCCGCGCGGCGGCCAGACCAGGGTTCCGTCGGCGCGGGCCTCGACCTCTTCGAGATGGCCATCGGGCCAGGCGACGCACAGGGCCGAGACAAAATGCGCACTTCGCTTGTCGGGCGCGGTGGCGCCGCGCTCCTGCAACAGGCGCTCGACCCTGGTCATCGCCGCCATGAAATCCTTGCCATTGCCGGCCCAGCGCGCCGAATAGATTCCGGGCGCGCCGTCGAGCGCATCGACTACGAGACCGGAATCATCGGCAAAGGCCGGCAATTGCGCGGCTTTCGCCGCCGCGATCGCCTTGATCGCGGCATTGGCCCGAAACGTCTGGCCGGTTTCCTCGGGCTCGCCCAGACCCAGCTCGCCCGCGGAAACCGCCTCGACGCCGTGCGGCGCGAGCAATTCCTGCATCTCGGCGAGCTTGCCGGGATTGTGGGTCGCGATCACGAGCCGGCCGGTGATTCGACGGTGCATGTGCGATCAGACTACGCCACAGCCAGCTTCTGCAAGTCCACCAGACGCGCGACACCCTTGCGCGCCAGTTCCATCAGCGCCAGGAACTCGTCTTGTGAAAACGGCGTCTTCTCAGCGGTGCCCTGCACCTCGATGATGCGGCCGTCGCCGGTCATGACGAAATTGGCATCGGTCTCGGCCTCGGAATCCTCGGCATAGTCGAGGTCGAGCACCGGCGTGCCCTGATAGATGCCGCAGGAGATCGCGGCGACATTGTCGCGCAGCACGTTGGCTTTCAGCATGTTGCGGTTCTTCATCCAGCCGATGCAGTCGGCCAGCGCCACCCAGGCGCCGGTGATCGAGGCCGTGCGCGTGCCGCCATCGGCCTGGATCACGTCGCAATCGACCGTAATCTGGCGTTCGCCGAGCGCTTCGAGGTCGACGGCTGCGCGCAAGGAGCGGCCGATCAGCCGCTGGATCTCGACGGTGCGCCCGCCCTGCTTGCCGGCGGCGGCCTCGCGGCGGGTGCGCTCCAATGTGGCACGCGGCAGCATGCCGTATTCGGCGGTTACCCAGCCGCGACCCTGGCCCTTCAACCAGGGCGGCAACCGTTCTTCCAGGGTGGCTGTGACCAGCACATGGGTGTCGCCGAACTTCACCATGCAGGAACCTTCGGCATATTTGACCACGCCGCGTTCCAGCGACACGGGGCGCAACTGATCGGGCGCACGGCGGCTCGGCCGCATGGGGAATCCTTCCAAATCGAGCGAAAATTCGTTCGCGGTGCTTGTAGGAGGGGGAGCGGGCAGCGGCAAGGGTTTTTGCCTTGTTTCGGGGTAGAGGTTCGGTTCTGAATCAATCAGAACCGAACCTCTACCTTCGTGTTTTGACGCGTTTTCTTTACGCGAACCGGCGGCCGCCCCCGGATCACGTCCGAGGGCATGCTTCGCTCGAAAACGCTATGTGAAGCGGACGCTTGTCATCGGCGCGCCGGATCGACAAATTAGGGGTATCAGGGAGTTAACAGTGGCCCACCACGATCCGATTGGCCTGATCGCGCCGCATGCGGGGCTCGCCCAGCTCAACGAGCGCTCGCGCGACATTTTTCGTCAAATCGTCGAGAGCTATCTCGCGACCGGCGAACCCGTCGGTTCGCGCAACGTCTCCCGCTTGATCGCGGTGCCGCTGTCGCCGGCTTCCGTCCGCAATGTGATGTCGGACCTCGAAGCGCTCGGCCTGATCTACGCGCCGCATACCTCGGCCGGCCGCCTGCCGACCGAACTCGGCCTGCGCTTCTTCGTCGACGCCCTGATGCAGGTCGGCGACCTCACCGAACCCGAACGGGAATCGATCCAGAACCAGCTTGCCTCCGTCGGTCGGGCGCAGTCGGTCGAGGCGGCGCTCGGCGAGGCGCTGACGCGGCTGTCCGGCCTGACCCGCGCGGCCGCCGTGGTGCTGACCGCAAAATCCAATTCGCGGCTGAAACACATCGAATTCGTGCGGCTGGAGCCGGAGCGCGCGCTGGTGGTGCTGGTCGGCGAAGACGGCCAGGTCGAAAACCGCGTGCTGACGCTGCCGCCCGGCGTGCCTTCCTCGGCGCTGACGGAGGCGAGCAATTTTCTCAATGCGCGGATTCGCGGCCGTACGCTCGCTGAAGCGCGCCTCGAACTCGAAACCGCGATGGCGCAGAGCCGCATCGAGCTCGACCAACTGACGCAGAAGGTGATCGAGGCGGGGATTGCGAGCTGGTCGGGCGGCGAAAACGAAGACCGGCAATTGATCGTGCGCGGGCATGCCAACCTGCTGGAAGATTTGCACGCGCTCGAAGATCTCGAACGCGTCAAGTCGCTGTTCGACGATCTCGAGACCAAGCGCGGCGTGATCGACCTGTTGGGCCGGGCCGAGCGCGCCGAAGGCGTGCGGATCTTCATCGGATCGGAGAACAAGCTGTTCTCGCTGTCCGGTTCCTCGACCATCATCGCACCCTATAGCGACGCTTCGCACCGCATCGTCGGGGTTCTCGGCGTGATCGGGCCGACTCGGCTGAACTATGCGCGGGTGATTCCGACGGTGGATTACGCCGCCCGCATTGTCAGCCGGATGCTGGGCGGCTGATCCGCCACGAATCGACCTTAATCAGGGCTGGTTGCGCTTGATTTTCGGCCCCTAAAGCACGATATCCCCCGGCAGCAAATCCCCATCCAACCAGAACCGTTTTTTGAGAAGGCAGTCTTATGACCGATCCCAACCGGCCGAGTGACGACGGGGCACAACCCGCCAACCAGACCGGCGAGCCCGTGGTCTCAAAACCCTACATCATGCCCGACGATCCCGAGGATGGATCGGTCGAGGCGTTGACGAAGGAAGCGGCGGGAGCGCGCGACAAGATGCTGCGCACGCTGGCTGAGATGGAAAACCTGCGCAAGCGCACCGCCAAGGAAGTCGCCGACGCGCGCGCCTACGGCATCACCGGCTTCGCCCGCGACATTCTCGAAATCGCCGACAATCTGCAGCGCGCGCTCGATGCCATGCCGGCCGAGACCAAGGCCACCGCCGATCCGGCGCTGAAGGCGTTCATCGAAGGCGTCGAGTTGACCGAGCGCTCGCTGCTGAACACGCTGGAGAAGAACGGCGTCAAGAAGTTCGATCCATCGGGCGAGAAGTTCGATCCCAATTTCCAGCAGGCGATGTACGAAGTCCCCGATCCGTCCGTTCCCGCAGGGACGGTGGTTCAGGTCGTGCAGGCCGGCTTCATGATCGGCGAACGCATACTGCGCCCGGCGCTGGTCGGCGTGTCGAAGGGCGGCGCCAAGGCGGCACCGGCCGCCAACAATGAGCCGAACAGCGCGGCGTAAATAGGCGCGCAAGTCGTTTCGAACCATGAAGGCCCCGCTGCGGAAGCTCGGCCTTCATCCTTCGAGACGCGCGCAGGCCGCTCCGCAGGGATGAGCGGTCTACGGAGTATCACCGAAGGCGGTTGACGCGGGCCTATGCTTACAGCGGCCTCTCGTCCGCCCTTGGCCGGTAGGTCCCAAAACTCCAGAGATTGCCTTCCGGGTCGCGGCAGGCGAAATCGCGGCTACCATAGTCGGTGTCGCGCAGGTCCATTTCAATGATGGCGCCGGAGGCTTTGACCTTCGCATGTAGGGCGTCGGGATCGTCGACCGCGACATACAGCGCGTCCGTGCGACGGCCGCCGATATCGCCGACGAGCTTGCCGTATTCGTCCTCCCTGCTCTGGCCGAGCATCAGGATCGAGGGTCCAAAGGCAAGCTCGGCGTGATGGATGGTGCCGCCGTTCCGGTAGACGGCGCGTTCGGTGAAACCAACAACTTCCTTGAGCCAGCGGATCATCGCTTCGGCATCCCGGCAGCGCATCGTCGGATAAAGGCGCGGCGCTTCGCTTTTGCTTGGACTGGTCACCGGCAACCCCTCGCATTGCGTTACCTCACTAGTATCGCGAGGCGAGGGCGGTCGGCTTGAAGATTTGTTACCTGACCGGCTACGCGTCCAGTGCGTCCAGCGGGCGCAGCAGGCGGCTGTCAGTCAGCGCCAGCCGGTGGGCCCAGGCCGTTGGCGATTCGCCGGCAAGGGTTGAAAATTCGCGGGCGAGATGCGCCTGGTCGGCATAACCGCTTTCGGCCGCAATCCCTGCCCAGCCGCCTCCCGCTCCCGTCCGCGCCAGTCGGCAGGCTTCGTGAAAGCGCATCATGCGGGCGACCGGCTTCGGCGCCAGACCAATTTCCGCTCGGAAGCGATCGACCAAGTGCTTGCGGCTCCAGCCGATCTCTCTTGCAAGCGCAGTGATGCGCACGCTGCCCGCGCTGCGTGCGAGCCGTCCATAGGCGAATGCGATCTCGGGCGAAGGCCGATGGCTGGCACGCCCTGCAACAAAATCCTCGACCAGATCGAAGCGATCCTGCCAGCAGGATATCGCGCCAAGCCGCTCGCGCAGGTGCGGTCCCTCAGGCCCCAGTACGTCACCGATGTCGACCATGCGCGCGGTGAGATCGGCGACGGCCCCGCCAAAGAAGCGATAGGCGCCAAGCGGCGTGAAATCCACCTGCACGCATTCGGCGCCGCCATCGGATTCGATATGAACCGGACCGGCATAAAGCCCGGCGGCGAAAGTCGGCTGCCGATCATCAGCGTCAGGATCGCGTCCGAGAGCGATCAGGAACGGTGTGCCGAAGCTGATGATCAGCGGGACTACCAGACCTGCGGTTTCGCGCTGGAAGAACCGGCCGGGCGCGGTTTCGCGATAGCCCGTCATGCCGGCGATCAGGCCTGTCATGCGCTGCGATGGCGCACGACGAATCATCTCGAACGCGAGTGGAGCCGCTGGACCTGACATCCCAAACCCCCGAAGCGGGCAAGACGAACGCACTAGGCCGCGATATCGCCCGACTGGATGCGCTTGACGCCGGCCTTGGTCATGTCGGCCCAGGCTTTTGCGAGCGAGCCCTGGGTGTCGATGCCGCGGCAGGCGTCCTCGATCACGTAAGTCTCGAAGCCCGCCTTGCGCGCATCCAGCGCGCTCCATGCCACGCAGAAATCGGTCGCGAGGCCAGCGAGGAAAACCCGCTTCACCTTGCGCGCCTTCAGGTACGCCGCGAGCCCCGTCGTGGTCTTGCCGTCGGCCTCGGTGAAGGCCGAATAGCTGTCGATGTTCTTGCGAAAACCCTTGCGGATAACGAGGCCGGCATGCGGGATCGCGAGGTCCTTTGACAGCGACGCACCCTCGGTCCCCTGCACGCAGTGATCCGGCCACAGCACCTGATTGCCGTAGGGGAGATCGATGGTTTCGAACGGCTTCTTGCCGGAATGGGTGGAGGCGAACGAGACGTGGCCCGCGGTGTGCCAGTCCTGCGTCATCACCACATTGGCAAAGCCCTTGGCGATGCGGTTGATGACGGGCACCACTTGATCGCCGTCTTTCACGGCAAGGCTGCCGCCTGGCAGGAAGCAGTTTTGCACGTCGATGACGAGGAGCGCGGAGGCGTTGTCGGGTTTCATCGGTGCAGCCCATGGCGTCGTTGGAACGAGGGCGAGGACGGATGCCGCGCCAAAGCCTGTCAGAACCAGTCTGCGAGAAAGCATAGCGCGTCTCCCTGCCATGAACCCGGCAGGGGAAGGCTAGTTCCATTGGTGTACGAACGAAAGCCCGAAATTTCAGCGCGTCCTGA
Organism: Bradyrhizobium sp. AZCC 1577; assembly: GCF_036924575.1. NCBI lineage: Bacteria > Pseudomonadati > Pseudomonadota > Alphaproteobacteria > Hyphomicrobiales > Nitrobacteraceae > Bradyrhizobium > Bradyrhizobium sp. AZCC 1577. The sequence goes on along the minus strand of NZ_JAZHRQ010000001.1, from coordinate 652,232 downwards.
ATATCAGGGCGCGCTTTTTTCGAATTCGCGATCAGGCTCGCGGCCGGATTCCGTCGCGCACGGCGCGGAAGCGTGGAAAGGCCTTGGTCCAATCATCGCGCGGCGAAGAGCCGATGATGCGCATCGAGGTCTGGGCGCCGAACCGCAGCCATTGCACGATCGTCACCGGCGTATTGTCCTTGCCGCTGATGGCGTCGATCCGGGTCTCGTAGCCGGGCTGGCCATCGATGCGGACCGGCTCCGACATCGTGATCCTGCCATCGCGGACGCCGGGAATGGTGGTCGCGATCTGCTGGGCAAAGCGGCCGCGGTCGTCAGGCGACGCCGCCGTCGAGCCGATCAGGCCGATGATCATGAACGGCGCGACCTCGAAGCCCTTCTTTTCGTCGCTGTCGGAGAGAATGAGGGCGGCGCCCGGCGCCAGCGTACGGACGTTCTTGAAGCTCGAGAGTTCGCCGATCTTGAACGGCATCATCCCGAGCTGTTCCTCGACAGGAACCTCAACGCGGATCACGGCAGATGCGAACATCTGGCGCACGGCATCGTCGGTATAGATCTTCGAGGCGTTCTCCGGCACCTGCACGGCGACGTAGCCGGAGAAGGTAGGGCCGGGCAGGATCATGGAATAACGGCGCACGCTGGTGGCGCCGTCCTTGGCGTTTTCGACGGTGTAGTAGGCGAGCCCCGCTTTGGTCTCGATGCTTTCCGGCTTGATGCCGCCAGTGCCGCCGGGATTGGCCTTGAAGGCATTGGCGACCTCGCCATAAGCCTCGGCGGGCAGGTCGGCGACCAGCACCTTGACGCCCTGGTCTTCGGTCTCGAATCCCGTGAACGCCCTCGCCTTGTTGAGGCCGACCAGCGGCGTCATGCCGACCCTGGCGCCCGGCGGGAAAACCGGGTCCGCGGCGAACGCGGAGGAGGTGGCGGCAACGAGGAGGGCAACCGCAGCAAAATATCTAAGTGGCTTCATGGAGGGTCTACCGGGTTTGCATGGAGGCCGTTCAAAGATCGGACGGTGGTGGAATCTGGGCCTCGGGGCGCGACTGGGTCGTTCCGTTCGGCCCGCTTTTAGCGGTTTTGGTGTCCCTGCAACAGGGCAGGACGGGCGTCCGTTCCCCCGCCTCGCTCCTATTTCGCGGCATTCTGCCCGGCCTCCGAGCTCTTTTTTTGGGCGCTTCCAGCGGCCAAATACCGCGTCCCCTCAACCGGCGGCCGGTCCACGCCGTGAGGATGCTGCCGTATCGCTGTGCAACGCTTCGGGGTGTGAGCGATAAAGGAGTTGCCGATTTCTTAACGCCGGTCACGGCACGGGGGCCGGCCCCAGGCGGCACAATCTTTCAAACGCCAGCCTTTTCAGGCCCTAAGCTTGCGCTCGGTCCTTGCAGGCACAACCCCCCCTCCTATATGAGGCTCACCGTCGCAATATCGCGAGTATTTGAACGTTGGGGGTTCGGTTAGGTGCGCCGTCCAGGGCCCAGCCAACCTGCCGCAAAAAGAAGGATATGAGGACCATGGGAAAGGTCATTGGGATCGATCTCGGCACCACGAACTCGTGTGTCGCCGTAATGGATGGCAAGACTGCAAAAGTCATCGAGAACGCGGAGGGCATGCGCACCACGCCCTCGATCGTTGCCGTCACCGATGACGGCGAGCGCCTCGTCGGCCAGCCTGCCAAGCGCCAGGCGGTGACCAATCCCGAGCGGACATTCTTCGCGGTGAAGCGCCTGATCGGCCGCCGCTATGACGACCCGATGGTCGAGAAGGACAAGAAGCTCGTTCCCTACAAGATCATCAAGGCATCGAACGGCGACGCCTGGGTCGAGGCCGACGGCAAGACCTATTCGCCCTCGCAGGTCTCCGCCTTTATCCTGCAGAAGATGAAGGAGACCGCGGAAGCCCATCTCGGCCAGAAGGTCGACCAGGCCGTCATCACCGTTCCCGCCTACTTCAACGACGCGCAGCGTCAGGCCACCAAGGATGCCGGCAAGATCGCTGGTCTTGAAGTGCTGCGCATCATCAACGAGCCGACGGCGGCAGCGCTCGCCTACGGTCTCGACAAATCGAAATCCGGCACCATCGCGGTTTACGACCTCGGCGGCGGCACCTTCGACGTCTCGATTCTCGAAATCGGCGACGGCGTGTTCGAGGTGAAGTCGACCAACGGCGATACCTTCCTCGGCGGTGAAGATTTCGACATGCGCCTGGTCGGTTATCTCGCCGACGAATTCCAGAAGGAGCAGGGTATCAACCTGCGCAACGACAAGCTCGCCCTGCAGCGCCTGAAGGAGGCGGCCGAAAAGGCCAAGATCGAGCTGTCTTCGACGACGCAGACCGAAATCAACCTGCCGTTCATCACGGCCGACCAGACCGGGCCGAAGCATCTGACGATGAAGCTGACGCGCGCCAAGTTCGAGGCTCTCGTCGACGATCTCGTTCAGAAGACCATCGAGCCCTGCCGCAAGGCGCTGAAGGACGCGGGGCTCACCGCCGCCGAAATCGGCGAAGTGGTGCTGGTCGGCGGCATGACCCGCATGCCGAAGGTCCAGGAGGTCGTGAAGCAGTTGTTCGGCAAGGAGCCGCACAAGGGCGTCAACCCGGACGAAGTCGTCGCCATCGGTGCGGCCATTCAGGCGGGCGTGCTGCAGGGTGACGTCAAGGACGTGCTGCTGCTCGACGTGACACCGCTGTCGCTCGGCATCGAGACGCTGGGTGGCGTGTTCACCCGCATCATCGACCGCAACACCACGATCCCGACCAAGAAGAGCCAGGTGTTCTCGACCGCCGAGGACAACCAGAATGCCGTTACCATCCGCGTCTTCCAGGGCGAGCGTGAAATGGCGGCCGACAACAAGGTGCTCGGTCAGTTCGACCTGATGGGCATTCCGCCGGCGCCGCGCGGCATGCCGCAGATCGAGGTCACCTTCGACATCGACGCCAACGGCATCGTCAATGTCTCGGCCAGGGACAAGGCGACCGGCAAGGAGCAGCAGATCCGGATTCAGGCATCCGGCGGCCTCTCCGAAGCCGACATCCAGAAGATGGTCAAGGACGCCGAGGCCAACGCGGCCGAGGACAAGAAGCGACGCGAGGCGGTCGACGCCAAGAACCATGCCGACGCGCTGGTGCATTCCACCGAGAAGGCGCTGGCCGAGCACGGTTCGAAGGTGGAAGACTCAGAGCGCCGCGCCATCGAGGACGCCGTCAGCGATTTGAAGGAAGCGCTGAAGGGCGACGACGCCGAGGCCATCAAGGCCAAGACCAACACGCTGGCGCAGGCTTCGATGAAGCTCGGCGAGGCCATGTACAAGCAGCAGGCCGAGGCGGACGCCAAGCGGGATGCTGCCAAGGATGACGTGGTCGACGCGGAGTTCACCGAGGTCGACGACGACAAGAACAACAAGAAGTCAGCATAAGCGGGCTTTCGATCATGACCCTCATCCAAAAGAGCGCACGGCTCGCGTTCGATGGGTGGGGGTCATTTTTCTTTAAGCCGATGGCGGCATCTTCGATTGAAGGTGCTTTCGGCATGAAGGCGAATTTCGGGCGGGTTTGACTGATGTCCACCAAGCGCTGCTATTACGAAACCCTGGAAGTCGAGCGGAACGCGGACGAATCCAAGCTCAAGTCGGCCTTCCGCAAGCTCGCGATGAAATGGCATCCGGACAGGAATCCAGGTGATGCCACCAGCGAAATGAAATTCAAGGAAATCAACGAGGCCTATGAAGTCCTGAAAGACGGCGACAAGCGCGCCGCCTATGACCGCTACGGCCATGCCGCGTTCGAGCAGGGCATGGGCGGCGGTGGTCCTGGCTTCGGCGCCGGCTTCGCCTCGTCGTTTTCAGATATTTTCGAGGACCTGTTCGGCATGGCCGGGCAGCGCGGGCGCGGCGGCGGACGCGAGCGCGGCGCCGATCTGCGCTACAACATGGAAATCACGCTGGAGGAAGCCTACCTCGGCAAGACCGCGCAGATCGAAATTCCGGTCTCGGTCACCTGCGAGCCCTGTTCGGGCACCGGCGCCAAGGCCGGCACCAAGCCGAAGACCTGCGCGATGTGCGGCGGCGCCGGCCGCGTCCGTCAGGCTCAGGGCTTCTTCACGCTGGAGCGGACCTGCCCCGGCTGTCAGGGCCGCGGTCAGATGATCGAGGACGCCTGCCCGAATTGCGCGGGCACGGGACGGGTGACGCGCGATCGAACGTTGTCGGTCAACATTCCGCAGGGCGTCGAGGACGGCACGCGTATCCGGCTGGCCGGCGAAGGCGAGGCCGGTGTCCGCGGCGGCCCGCCCGGCGACCTCTACATTTTCTTGTCGCTGGCCACCCACGAATTCTTCCAGCGCGACGGCGCCGATTTGCACTGCCGGGTTCCGATCTCAATGGTCGCGGCCGCGCTCGGTGGCGAATTCGAGGTGCCCACCATCGACAAGGGCATGACCAAGGTGAAGGTGCCGGCGGGAACGCAGTCCGGCCGCCGCTTCCGCATTGCATCAAAGGGCATGCCGGTGCTCCGATCGCGCCAGACCGGCGACATGTATGTCCAGGTCATGGTCGAAACGCCGCAGAATCTGACCAAGAAGCAGCAGGAACTGCTCGCCGAGTTCGAAAAGCTGTCCTCCGGGGCAACCCAGCCGGAGGCGTTAGGCTTCTTCACCAAGGTCAAGGACTTCTTCGGCAGCCGCGCTGGCTCCTGAACCGTATGCACGTCGCCGGGGCGAGCGCGGTTCTCGCCCGGCAGTCATGATTCATTCAGCTTGCACAGGGTGTTATCGCCGGATCGCGGGCACTTTAGCGCGTCTGGCGCATTACCGTCTGGCTTGACCATATCCCCGTCGACCTATACGTGTTCATGACTGTTTTTTGACATTCCCGCCCGTCAGCGGGTCCCGCCTGGTAGCGACATGCCTTTGCAATCGTCCGTGCGTGCGTTGAAGAAGCCTCGTCTCGACGACGAGGTGCGCTTCCTTCGTTCATGGATTGAAAAGCCGCTGCACATGGGCGCGGTGATGCCGTCGAGCAAGGTGCTCGCCCGCACCATGGCGCAATATGTCGATGTCGATTCCGAAGGGCCGGTCGTCGAACTTGGGCCCGGGACCGGCGCGATCACCAACGCGCTGATCGAACACGGCGTGGATCAGAAGCGGCTCGTGCTGGTTGAATATAATCCGGGTTTCTGCGCCCTGCTGCGCGATCGCTATCCTCAGGCCAAGGTCGTACAGGGCGATGCCTACACGCTTCGCGCTTCGCTCGGAGATGCGCTGGATGCGCCGGCGTCTGCCGTGATCTCCGGCCTGCCGCTCGTGACAAAACCGATGCTGACCCGCCTAAAGCTGATCCGCGACGCCTTCCTGGCGCTGGCGCCGGGCGCGCCCTTCGTGCAGTTCACCTATTCGGTGGCGCCGCCGATTCCGAAATCGCTGCCGGGCGTGTCCACAGAGGCCTCCGAGCGGATCTGGATGAACCTTCCGCCCGCGCGGGTCTGGGTGTATCGCAAGGGCTAAGCCCGTCCGCCTGCGCGGACGGTTGGCCCCGAGTGCGATTTCTAAGAAATGTCCGCGTTGAAAATCCTCGTGATCCCGGGATCGCTCCGCACCGGCTCGCTCAATGCGAGGCTGGCGGCGGTGGCCGTGCACGAACTGGCGCAGGCCGGCGCCGAAGTCACCCGCATCTCGCTGGTTGATTTTCCGCTGCCGATCTATGATGGCGACCTGCAGGCGAAATCGGGCGTGCCGAAACACGCGGTCAACCTGAAGCGGATGATGGCAGCCCATCATGGCGTGCTGATCGTGACGCCCGAATACAATTCCTCGGTGCCGGCGCTGGTGAAAAACACCATCGACTGGGTCAGCCGGGTGCAGGACGCGCACGAGACCCGCGGCCAGGTGTTTCGCGATCGGGTGTTTGCGATTGCGTCGGCCTCCGGCAACCGGCTCGGTGGCGCCCGCGCGCTGGCCGCGCTGCGGCTGATCCTGTCGGCGTGTCATGCAACCGTGATACCGAACCAGTTCGCGCTGGCATTCGCCGACGATGCCTATGACGAGATGGACCGCCTGAAGAATGCTGCTGATGCCGAGGGGCTGAAAGCGCTGGTGCGGCAGTTGATCGACGTTTCCCAACGCATGATGTGAGGTGACATGCAGCCAGCCAGTATCGCGCCGAAGGATCGGCTGATCGTTGCGCTCGACCTGTCCGGAGTGACTGAAGCGGAAGCGTTGATCGCGCGGCTCGGCGACAGCGTGAGCTTCTACAAGATCGGCTATCAGCTCGCCTATGCCGGCGGCTTGCCGCTGGCGCAGCAACTGGCGAAGTCAGGCAAGAAGGTTTTTATCGATCTCAAGCTGCACGACATCGGCAATACGGTGGCGCGCGGCGTTGAGAGCGTCGCCAAACTCGGCGCGACCTTCCTAACCGTGCACGCCTATCCTCAGACCATGAAGGCCGCGGTCGAGGCGCGCCAAGGCTCGGGTCTGAAAATCCTCGCCGTCACCGTGCTGACCTCTTATGACGATGGCGACCTGCATGCCGCCGGCTATCGTCTCAACGTCTCCGACCTGGTGGAAGCGCGCGCCCAGCAGGCGCAGGTGCTCGGCGTCGACGGCCTCGTCAGCTCGCCGGAAGAGGCGGCCGCGTTGCGCAAGATCGTCGGTCACCAGATGCATCTGGTGACACCGGGTATCCGCCCGGCGGGCGCTGCGACCGGCGACCAGAAGCGCATCATGACGCCGGCGAGGGCGATTGCCGCGGGTGCAGACTATCTGGTGGTCGGACGCCCGATCACGGAAGCCGCCGATCCCAGGCTTGCTGCGGATGCCATTCAGGCGGAAATCAAGCAGGCGATCACGTAACAACAAGAAGGAGATTGAGATGGCCAAAGGATACTGGATCGGACGCGTCGACGTTCACAATGACGAGGGCTACAAGCCGTATATGGCGGCCAATCCGGCCATCTTCCAGAAATTCGGCGGGCGCTTCATCGTGCGCGGCGGCAAGTTTACCGCGGTCGAAGGCCAATGCCGCTCGCGCAATGTGGTGATCGAATTCGACAGCTATGAGAAAGCGCTGGCCTGCTACAATTCGCCGGAATACCAGGCCAACATCAAGGTCCGTCAGCCGCACTCCATCGCGGACCTCATCGTCATCGAGGGCTATGACAGCCCGCAGCCCTGAGCGCTATTCTTACGCACGACATCTACGCCCCTCAGGGCCTCCGCAAAGGTGCGAGGTCCCGTGGAAGCGGCTATTTCCGCGCCGCTTCGCGGGACCCCATCCCATCAAGAAATATGTGCGAATGTTTCCGATCGTGCTTGGCCGATCGGCTCCCGTCGAAAATAGCAGATAGCTGATCGTCATTCCAAGCGAACGCGGGTCTGCGGGCCCAACGTCCGCTATCCGACATTTCTTTTGTCCCCAACTGGGGATTGTGACGCCGCCCCGGCTTCATCAAGTTGCGCGCCATCGAACTCCACATGGATCGTGATGGAAATCGAGCCAACACAAAATCGCTAGTGCATGACGGGCCGCGAGCCGACCCGCATCGCGAACGCGCGGGCGCAAGGAGTAGAAACCATGGCACTCATCAATGGAACGGCTGGCGACGACACATTACCTGGCACGGCAATGGACGACCAGATTAACGGCCTCGCCGGCATGGATACGATAACTGCGTTGGAAGGCGATGACGAGGTGAGCGGCGGGCCCGGCGACGATGTAATCGACGGCGGGGCGGGCAACGACACGCTGAATGGCAATGCCGGGAATGACGAGGTCACCGGTGGCGATGGCGATGATGAGATCAATGGTGGCGCCGGAGACGATACGCTGAACGGAAATGCCGGCATGGACACGATCAATGGAAACGCCGGTAACGACATTATCGACGGCGGAGCCGACGATGATGTTCTGTCTGGTGGCGCAGGCGATGACGACATCCACGGTGGAGATGGAAACGATACCGTTAGCGGCAACGCCGGTGTCGATACCCTCTGGGGCGATGCCGGTGACGACACGCTCAATGGCGGTGCCGGCAACGACGAGCTGAACGGCGGTGACGGCGTCGATACGCTGAATGGCGGTCTCGGCGATGATGTCCTGAACGGCGACGCGGGAACCGATACGCTCAACGGCGGCCTGGGCAATGACGAGTTGAACGGCGGTGCCGATAACGACGTTCTGAATGGTGGCGCCGGCAACGATACGCTGAATGGCGACGACGGTGACGACACCATGAATGGTGGCGCCGGCGCGGATACCATGGATGGCGGTGCCGGCAACGATACGATGTCTGGCGACGCCGGCGACGACGTCATGGCCGGTGGCGCGGGTGACGACGTCATGAGCGGCGGCGACGGAGACGACGAGCTCAGCGGTGGCGACGGCACCGATACGTTGGACGGCGATGCCGGAGATGACACGCTCGATGGCGGCGACGGCAGCGATACGCTGAATGGCGGCGACGGAGCCGACATACTGGCGGGCGGTGCCGGCGCCGACACTCTGAACGGCGATGCCGGTGACGACGAGCTGGACGGCGGCGCTGGCGCCGATGTCCTCAATGGTGGAGCCGGCGACGATCTGCTGACCGGCGGTGGCGGAACGGATACGCTCAACTTCGGCGATGGAACCGGAGCCAGCTTCGGCGACGACGAAGTCACCGATTTCAGCTTTGACGACGGCGATCAGATCAATGTCGATGCCGCAGTCGGATTTGATCCGACCACGGTCGTCGTCGATGACGACGGCACCAATACGGTGATAGACTTCGGCTTCGGCAGCATCACGCTCGATGGAATCTCGGGTGGCGCAACGGCATTCACGTCGATCGACGACATCAACGACGCCGCCGGCGATACGCTTATCGAAATCGTGTAATGCCTGCTTCGGTGGGGCGGCCGCCGGGCCGCCCCGCTCCGGCCCTCTGCAGTACTCAATTCGTGACAGTGCCGGCCGCTCATGCACTTGCGTACTCGTTGTGAAACCCCAGCGCCTAGCCAGCGCTCGCTGCTTGGATTGATTCCGGGGCGATCCGCATTGATGTGGATCGTCGCATTCAGCGTGTCGATCAACATGCTGCTCCTGGTCGTGCCCTTGTACTCTATCGAAGTGTTCGATCGGGTGATCAGCAGCGGTAGCGTCGAAACGCTTGTCGGTCTCACCGTGATCGCCGTAATTGCTCTTGTTTTCTGCGCCGCGTTCGACACCCTGCGCAGCCGGCTACTCAGTCGCTTTGCGGTTAGATTTGAGCGCTACCTCGCTCCCATCGTGCTTGAAAGCATGATTGTTGATGCCACCAATCGCGGCGACAGCAGGGCGCAAGATCTTGTAAGGCTACGCGAGTTGAGGACGTTCCTTTCCAGCGCAACGATTGCATCGCTGCTCGATGCTCCCTTTCTTCCGGCGTTTATTTTCATCCTGTTCTTTCTGCACCCCTGGTACGGCCTGATTGCGCTGGTCGGATCGGCGATTCTGCTCGCCATGGGCATCGCCAGCCGCTGGATCGCGCGCACTGAAATTGCGCAGTCGTCCCAGGCCGCACAGAAGACCCAGGCTGCTCTCGACGGAATTGTCCGGCATTCCGCTCTGGTGCGTGCGATGGGCTGGACCAGAGGTGCCATCCGCGAATTCATGGACCTCAACGACCAGGCCTTGTCTCCCGTGGTTCGAGCCAGCGAGCGCGTTTATGCAATCGGCGCTGCGGCGCGCATGGTGAGAACGATATTGCAGGTAGCCGCGATCGGCGCAGGTGCCTGGCTCGTTCTACAGAGCGAAGTGCTGGCGGGCAGCCTGATTGCGAGTTCGATCCTGATCGCCCGCACGCTGCAGCCGATGGAGGGTCTGATCTCGGCGCGGCGCGTGCTTACATCCGCGCGCGAGGCCTGGACACAAGTTCAGGCTGCTGCAGCGCCGGTTCTTGTTCGAGAGAAACGTACGCTGCTTCCGTCGCCATCCGGCAGAATTGAAGTCGAGCGGGTGACATATCGGACGGCTACGATGCCGCGCCCAATCCTCGCAGGCATAAATTTTCGATGCCCGCCCTCCAGGCTAGTCGTCGTGATCGGCCCAACTGGCGCCGGAAAATCGACCTTGCTGCGCCTGATGGCAGGGCTGGAACGACCGAGTGGCGGCACGATCCGGCTGGACGACGCGGCCCTGCATAACTGGGACCCTGACCAGCTTGGTCAGTTTGTCGGTTACCTTCCTCAGGACGTGCAGCTTCTGGGCGGCACGGTGGCCGAAGCTATCGCCGGCTTTGAAGAGCATGCGCGTGACCAGGACATCGTTGCCGCGGCCATGCTCGCGCAGGCTCATGAGATGATCCAGTCTCTGCCAGCCGGCTACCAGACCGAAATAGGGCGCGACGGTAACAAGCTTTCCGGTGGCCAGCGCCAGCGTATCGGTCTTGCCCGTGCCTTCTTTGGCAATCGCAAATTAGTCCTGCTGGATGAACCAAATGCCAATCTCGACCCGGAGGGCGAGCAAGCGCTATGTTCCGCCATCGAGCTGGCGAAAGCGCGCGGCACGACACTGGTCATTGTCACCCATCGGCCTCGACTATTGACCATCGCAGATGCAGTGCTCTTTTTGAGGGATGGCGTGCAGCTCGCTTTCGGGCCGCCTGATGACGTTCTCCGTTTCCCTGTCACCTCCGTCTCGAAGCCGCACGTAGTCCGGCACAGTACGGAATCTCCGAAACTGGCCACGGGGAGAACTGCTCGATGACGGAAAGAGGTCAAGATCGTGCAGTCGTCGTTCCCCACAAGGAACGGCCACGATCCGATATGCGGCGGATCGTCGGATGGGGATGCGTGCTGCTCGTTCTGCAATTCTGCTGCTTCGGGGTGTGGGCTATGACAGTCCCGCTTCGCGGCGCGGTTGTGGCATCAGGTGTCATAAAGGTTCATTCGAAGCGCAAGGCAGTCCAGCATCTTGAAGGAGGAATAGTAAGATCGATTCACGTCAGGGAGAACGATCAGGTCAAGGCCGGCCAGCTCATCGCCCGGCTCGACACCACCCAGATTGAAGCAAACCTCGGCTCGTTGGCGACGAAATATTTCTCGGTCCTGGCGATGGAGGCGCGGCTGGCGGCAGAAGAGGCCGGCGCAGAATCGATCTTGTTTCCTGACGAACTGAAGAAAAACGCGAACCATGCGTCCGCGCGCATTGCCATGCAAACGCAGGAGGCCGAGTTTGCGGCGCGACTGGCCGCGATCGAGAATGAGCGCAAAATGATCGATCAGCAGATGCTGCAATTGACGGACTCCATCCGCGGCCTCGAAAGCAGCACCAAGGGTGTCGAGCAGCAACTTGCGTTATTGCAAGAGGAAATAGCTGACACCAGCTATCTCCTCTCAAAGGGCCTCGCCCGAAAGCCACGGCTGTTGGCCCTGAAGCGAGCCGAAGCCGAAGCCAGCGGGCAGATTGCTCGCAATTCGGCGTCGGTGGCGGAGAAGCGAGGCAAAATGGCGGAGCTCGAGGACAGGCGTCGACAACTCGGCTTCAATCAGAATCAAGAAGTCGCGAAGCTGCGGCATGCGGCGAGCGAAGAGATTGGGGATCTGCGACATCGAATTGCCGCTTTGCGGGATCAATTGAGCCGGTCTGAACTGCATGCTCCCGAGAGTGGAAAGATCGTGGGCCTCAACAGCCGAGATCTTAGAGCCGTGCTTGCGCCCCGCGAAACGCTCCTCGAAATCGTTCCAACAGAGGACCGGCTTGTCATCGAGGCAGCATTGAAACCAATAGATCGGGAGGAGGTTCATGCCGGACAGGCCGCGCGCGTGCGGGTTCACGCCCTGAATATTCGTCGCCGCCCCATGCTCGATGGAAGAGTCGTCGCCGTGGCGGCAGACGCGCTGACCGATGCCAAGAGCGGCGTCACGTCCTACATGGCGGAGGTGGAACTCGATACCGACGCGCCGACCGCCTCTTACTTCTCTTCGTTAGTGCCGGGAATGCCCGTTGAGATATTTATCGAGACGGGAGAAAGAACCTTTGCGGAATATTTACTGCAGCCAATGGAACTGCGTATCAACCGCGCGTTTAAGGAGCACTAAGCCGTCGGCATGAGTTCGACGGCATCTTGTTACGGGAGGCGCCCGTGCATGAAAATGGCAAAACACTACCCTCCAGGCAGGGTGGATTTCGCTTCAATGACGCTGAGCGCGGCGAGCCTCTTCAGTACGCCGAAGACCCTCCGATAGGGGGCCCTGCGAAGCAAGGCCCAGACCGGAGCGCGATGGAATATTTCGGCAAGGCTGTCGCCGAACTGTTCGATTGCAACAGTTGCTACGTCGCGGCCATGTCTCACACCGGTGGATCGGAGCTTAACGAGGTCCGGATCGGACACGCCGCAATCGATCCCTCGTGCACCATGACCGTCGCCCGAATTGCCCGCAAGGGCGCCGGGGCAGATTGCGCCTTTCTCGAACCTGTCAACGCACGCACCACGTTTGTGCGGAGACTGATCGGCTCCGAGCCAGGAACAAGCGGTCATTCCGTCATCGGCAGATTTGCCTCTCGCGACAGATCGACCGTAGTGTTTGTCGCAGGTTGGCGGCAGGCTGCGCTGGTTCGGGCCGAAATTCCGTGTCTCGCGCGTGCGGTGCGTACGGTTTGGGAGACGGCTCATTCCCTCGTGCAGTATTCACCCAATCGACATCCGGACGCAGAAATCTGGCTGGAAAACCTGGCATTCCCTGCGTTCATCGTGGACGAAGGCCTGCATGTTCACGAGGTCAACCGCTGTGGTCGAGCACTATCTGCAAGGGGCGAACTTCTCAAGGTGGATGGTGGCAGGCTCGCAGGGTCCAGCAGACTGGTAACCGAGCGTTTGAGGGTGGCGATCCGCGAGGCGTTGATTCCCAGGCCCGGTCAGGGCTGGCTGAACACAACCGTGCCCCTCTCTACCGAGCGTCAGCAGTTTGCCTTCGCCAAGATCGGAGCCGCACCAACACATTGCGACAGGGGGATGGCGTTGGTCATCGTGCCGCAATTCGATGAAGTGCTGGGGGCACACCGTATTGCATCCGCCTTCGGCTTGAACTGGGCTGAAGAGAGAATCATCGCCCGGATTCTTCAATTCCAGAGTCCACGTGATATCGGCGCCGACCTTCGGTTGACCGAGGCGACCGTAAGAACCTACACCAAGCGCATTATGCTCAAGTTGGGAATTAATCGGCAGGCCGAGTTCTTTCTGCTTTATCATCTCACGCAGTCCCCATTCGGAGCCGGCAGGCGCGAAAAGGCTGTCGCGCCGATGTCACCGGATTGCCGGTTGCTCTGTGCGGCTGATAAGCGGCCTCCGAATTGATGCGCCAGCTTTTGCGATGGTCCAGGACTTCAAGCGTCGTGTGACTTCTTATCGAGCCTTTGCCATCGCGGCGGCACTGGGCTTTTCTTCCAATGCGATCGCCGAGAGCATTCAATTGAGCATGCGCGTGGCACCTACAAGGCCACATATGGCGTGGAGCGCGACGGCCGGATGGTTCTGGAGAGAAAGCTGGAACTCACCCTCTAGAGCAACCCGTCTTCGGGGCATCTGGTTTCCGTCGGCGGACACGACGCCGACCGATCCCGATCATGGCAGGATCGAGTAGGGCAGGGCAGGATCGCCACCCTGATTGCCCTCTCGCCTCCGCCCGTCCGGATCGCTTTGGCCGCCGGCGGGAGCCGCAAAAGCGCCTGATTGGTTGCCGGAACGGCCTCATCCCGCTATAGGGCGTGCAGAGGTAAAAGCCATGGCCGATATGCGATTGATCGTAGCGGGGGCTGGCGGCCGGATGGGCCGCGCGCTGGTGCGCGTCATTTCGGAAACGCCGGGTGCGGTGCTGACCGGGGCGCTGGAAGCGCCGGGCTCGGAACTTCTGGGCAAGGATGCCGGCGTGCTCGCCGGCCTGCCGGCCAATGGCGTCGAGTTGTCGGCGGACCTCTGGAAGCTGTCCTCCAATGCCGACGGCATTCTGGATTTCACCGTGCCCGCCGCCACCATCGCCAATGTCGCGATCGCTGCCGAACGCGGCCTGGTGCACATCGTCGGAACCACCGGCCTGTCGGTATCAGACATGGCGGTCATCAAGAGCGTCACCTCGCGTGCGGTGGTGGTGCAGTCCGGCAATATGAGCCTCGGCGTCAATCTGCTCGCCGCGCTGGTCAAGCGTGTCGCGCAGTCGCTGGACGAAAGTTTTGACATCGAAATCCTCGAGGTGCACCACAAGGCCAAGATCGACGCGCCCTCGGGCACGGCCTTCCTGCTCGGTGAAGCTGCCGCCGCCGGCCGCGGCGTCGACCTCCACGCCCGCTCCGCGCGCGGCCGCGACGGCCAGACCGGCGCCCGCCGACCCGGCGATATCGGCTTCGCTTCGCTTCGCGGCGGCACCGTCACCGGCGATCACTCCGTGATCTTCGCGGGTCCGATGGAGCGGATCGAACTGACCCACCGCGCCGAGGACCGGACCATGTTCGCGCAGGGCGCGATCAAGGCGGCGCTGTGGGCGCGGGGCAAGACGCCCGGCTTCTACACGATGACCGACGTGCTGGGGCTCGCAGACTTCTAACCATCGAAAAACGGAATCCTGGAATGAGCGATCGTCTTCTCGTGCTCGTGCGGCACGGCCAGAGCGACTGGAATTTGAAGAACCTGTTCACCGGCTGGAAGGACCCCGACCTCTCCGAACTCGGTGTATCGGAAGCAAAAGAGGCCGGCCGCAAGCTGAAGGCGCAGGGATTGACGTTCGATGTCGCCTTTACCTCGGTGCTGAAGCGGGCGCAGCGCACGCTCGACCTGGCGCTGGCCGAGATCGGCCAGACCGGATTGCCGACCAAATGCGATCTGGCGCTCAACGAACGCGATTACGGCGAGCTCTCGGGACTCAACAAGGATGACGCCCGCAAGAAATGGGGTGAAGAGCAGGTCTTGATCTGGCGCCGCTCCTATGACGTGCCGCCGCCCGGAGGCGAAAGCCTCAAGGACACGCTGGCGCGCGCGCTGCCGTATTACGTGCAGGAGATTCTGCCTGGCGTGCTGCGCGGTGAGCGCACGCTGGTCGCCGCCCACGGCAACTCGCTGCGTGCGCTGATCATGGTGCTGGAGAAGCTGACGCCCGAGCAGATATTGAAGCGCGAACTCGCGACCGGCGCGCCCGTGATCTACCGGCTCAATGCCGATTCGACGGTCGCGTCGAAGCTCGATCTGGCGGCGTAGGTAGGCAAAGCCAACGGGTCGCGCGAATGCGCGCCGGCGACGAGCGCAAGGCCGCTCGCGGAGTGATGACAGGCTCCGCGTGCCCACCATTTCAGTTGACGATCAGGAGAGATGGTGGGCACGGCGCAAGAGCGCCTTTGCCCACCCTACGAAATTCAATGCAATCCGACCTGCCCCGCTTCCCAGCCGAGCATCGCCTGCTTGCGCGTGATGCCCCAGTGATAGCCGGTTAGGGCGCCGCCTTTGCCGAGGGCGCGATGGCAGGGCACCACGAACGACACCGGGTTGCGGCCGACCGCGGCGCCGACCGCGCGCGAGGCTTTCGGGCTTTTGATCTTGGTGGCGATGTCGGAATAACAGACCGCGCGGCCCATCGGGATCTTCAACAGCGTCTCCCACACCCGCACCTCGAAATCGGTGCCGATCAGCACCACGCGCAACGGCTGGTCCGGCCGCCACAGCCGCGTATCGAAGATGCGTTGGGCGAGGCCAACGGTGCCGTCATGGTCCTCGACATAGGTCGCATTCGGCCAGCGCCGCTTCATGTCGGCGAACGCCGTCGGCTCGTCGCCGGGATCGGCGAAGGCGAGCCCCGCAAGGCCTCGCTCGCTCGCGATCACGATGGCCGTGCCGAATGGCGAAGCATGGAACCCGTAACTCAGCGTCATGCCGGCGCCGCCATTCTTCCATTCGCCCGGCGACATCGCTTCATGGGTGACGAAGAGATCATGCAGCCGGCCCGGGCCGGAAAGCCCCGAGTCGAGCGCGGCATCGAGCACGCTCGCGGAATCGCGCAACAAGCCCTTCGCATGGTCCAGAGTGAGCGCCTGCATAAACGCCTTCGGCGTCAGTCCGGCCCAGCGGCGGAATAGATGGTGCAGTTCGTCCGGCGTCACGGCGGCGGCATCCGCCATCGCTTCGATGGTCGGCTGCGCGCGCCAATGTTCCGAGATGAACGCGATGGCGCGGCGCACCGAGTCATAGTCGCGCAGCGCGGCGCTCTGGTGGCCCGGCTTGGCCAGGCGCTGGTCATGTATGGCTGATATCATCATAGGGTCTGATTTAGGGGGCATGCGGCCTCCAAACCACCCGATTTCTGACAACCACCTCAAGCCACCGGATTATAGGTCGGCCCGCGCTTGGCGACCTGTAGTGCGGCCAATAAGGCTTTGGCAAAGCTGGCTTTTTCGTCGGGTCCCAGGACTTGGCCGATCGATACCCGGTGGCCGCGGGAGACCAGGTAAAGCCGCTCGATGCCGAATTCCGGGTCGCCGGTCTGCTCCAGTTGCACCCAGAGCGGATTGCACGACCATTCCATCAGATGGCCGCGATGGCTGACCCGCCGGACGCGCAACTCCGTCGGCGTCACCATGATGTCCTCGGTGGCATCAGCACTGCGAAAATTGACCCGGAACGCCCAGTAAATCACCAGCACATCAAGGCCGAAAAAGCCGACCACTGGCCAGGCGCCCATCAGCATAAATGCGATGCCGGCGACAAAGCTCACGCCGCCGATGAAAATCATCAGCACCAAAAAGCCGGTGCGGTTGAGCGAACGATGCGGCGTCACCCGCGCCGAAAACAGCGTCGGCTGATCAAGCGTCGGATCAAAGTCGTTGCTTGCGGTCATCGCGTATCAGTATATCCCCGATCATGGCCAAAATCATCCGCGCTTCCGGCGCCAAGACCAATGTTCCGTCCGTGCCGAAGAAGCCGACGAAGAGGGGCGCCAAGGCGTTGCCCAAGCCGAAGAAATCGCCGAAGCCAAAACCCTGGACGCCGGCCGAGATCCACGAGGCCTTCAGCCGATTTCGCAAGGCCAATCCGGAGCCGAAGGGCGAACTCGAACATCTCAACCCTTACACGCTGCTGGTGGCGGTGGTGCTGTCGGCGCAGGCGACCGACGCCGGCGTCAACAAGGCGACGCGCGCGCTGTTTGCGGTGGCCGATACGCCGGAGAAGATGCTGGCGCTCGGCGAAGACAAGGTGCGCGACTACATCAGGACCATCGGGCTCTATCGCAACAAGGCGAAAAACGTCATCGCGCTATCGCAAAAGCTGATTGATGAATTCGGCGGCGAGGTGCCGCGCACCCGCGCTGAAATCGAATCGCTGCCCGGCGCCGGGCGCAAGACCGCCAACGTCGTGCTCAACATGGCCTATGGCGAACACACCATGGCGGTCGATACGCATGTGTTCCGCGTCGGAAATCGCACCGGTCTCGCGTCCGGCAATACGCCGCTCGAGGTCGAGCTAGGGCTGGAAAAGGTGATCCCGCCGGAATTCATGCGGCACGCCCATCATTGGCTGATCCTGCACGGGCGCTATACCTGCCTCGCGCGCAAGCCGCGCTGCGAGGTGTGCTTGATCAACGATCTGTGCCAGTGGCCCGAAAAGACGGTGTGAGTCCCTTCTCCCTCTCCTCGCGAAGAGCGGGAGAGGGAGAAGATTACACCACCGGCATGCCGGGCTTGCGCGCGGGCTCGATCAACTCCGGCCGCGGGCCCGACAGCTGCTTGTGCATGTGGACCATGAAGGCCATGCCGAACAGCGGCGTCGCCAGATTGACGATCGGGATCGACACGAACGCCGCAATGAAGAGGCCCGCGGTAAACACGGTCGCCGCGTGGTCCTTGCGCATCGCCTTGGCTTCCGTCGGCGGGCGAAAGCGCATGGCGGCGAGTTCGAAATATTCGCGGCCCAAAAGCCACGCCGTGGCGATGAAGAAGATCAGGAAGCCGGCGCCTGCGAACAGCACGAAGGGCAGCGCAATCAGGTAGACCAGAATGGTGAGCAGCGCCGTCTTTATGCCCTCGGGGATGGCGACGCCGAGCGGCAGCGCGTCGCCTGGACGCTCCGCCGGATAGTGTTCGCGCTCGACATGCTCGGCGACGTCATCGACGAACACGCTCGCAACCAGCGAGGTGACCGCCGGCATCAAGAAGATCCCGCCGAGCACGACGCCAAGGCCGGCTGCGATCGAGATGATCCAGGAAAGGATATTGAGCGACGTGTGGAAGCCCGGGCCGAGCATCGCCTCGGCCCAGACTTCGCCGTACTCAGCGAACCAGCTCAACGCGCGCTGCAAGCCAACGGCCAGCACCGTAATCAGCACCAGCGCCAGCCCGATCGAGCGCCACAGGATGGTGCGCATCGGCGGCGACAGGATCTGCGAAAGCGCCTTGGCGGCGGCGTCCAACATGGCGGTTCTGCCTCTTGTGAAAAAGCCCTCGCGAGAGGTAGATAGCCGCAAGGGCTTCGGCAAGAGCCTGCCCCTCCCGGGAGGCGAGACTGCCGTCAAGAACAATGCCGCATGAGGCTGCCATGACCCGTGTCCAGGAAATCTATCCCGACAACAAGATCGTGCTGCGCGAGGTCGGTTTGCGCGACGGCCTGCAGCTCGTGAAGATATTTCCGTCCACATCCGCCAAGCAGCGCTGGATTCGCGATGAGTATGCCGCCGGTGTGCGCCATTTCGAGGTTGGCTCGTTCCTGCCGCAAAAGACGTTTCCGCAGTTCGCCGATGTGCACGACATCATCGGGACCGTGGCGTCGCTGCCCGGCGCCTACGGCATCGCGCTGACGCTGAACGAGCGTGGCGCCAACGAGGCGCTGGCGTCTGGCGTGGCCGAAGTCGCTTCGGTGGTTTCGGCTACTGAAGAACACAGCCAGGCCAACGCCAACCGGTCGCGGGTGTCAGCGATCGCCAACGTCAGGCGGCTCTGCGAATTGCGCGAGGCCAGCGCGCACCGACCGGTGGTGAACGCCGCGATCTCGATGGCGCTGGGCTGTTCGATCGTAGGTCCCGTAGACCCTGCCGAAGTGCTGCGGCTGACGGAAAAGCTGTTCGAGGCCGGCGTCGACATGGTCGCGATCGCCGACACGGTCGGCTATGCCGGGCCGAAGCAGGTCGGCGAACTCGTCGCAGGCGCAGTGAAGATCGCAGGTGGAAAGCCGATCTGCATTCACCTGCATGACACGCGCGGCATGGGGATCGCCAACGCTTCCGCCGCGCTCGATGCCGGCGCGCGCGTGCTCGATGGATCGCTCGGCGGCCTCGGTGGTTGCCCGTTCGCGCCGGGCGCGACCGGCAACGTGGTGTTCGAGGATCTGGTGTTTCTGTGCGAGAGCAAGGGATTTGCCACAGGCATCGATATTGAAAAGTTGATCGCAGTGCGCGGCATTCTGAAATCGGAAATGCCGGGTGAGACGCTGTATGGCGGGCTGGCACGCGCCGGATTGCCGCGCGGGAAGGCGGCGACGGCGGCGTGATGGGCGTCGACTGAGTTGGCTTACGACGACGCTTCTACACGGGAAGTATGTTCCCTCCCCCCTTGCGGGGGAGGTTAGGGAGAGGGGTGGCCGCAACGGCAGTGCTCGTTGTCAACGGGACCCGTGGGCAAAGCTATCGACGATCTGTCCGGTCCGTGCGCGTGGAGAGAACCCCTCTCCCCAGCCCTCCCCCGCAAGGGGGGAGGGAGCTCACCGTTCGTGCGGTGAGAGTGTCGCACATTGCCCTATCGTCGTCCGGAGCGACTCCTACAGCCGCGCCAGCCGCAATCGTAGCGCGTTGCCGACGACGCTGACCGACGATAGCGCCATCGCCGCCGCCGCGATGATCGGTGACAGCAATAGCCCGAACGCCGGATAGAGAATGCCGGCGGCGATCGGGATGCCGGCCGCGTTGTAGATAAAGGCGAAGAACAGGTTCTGCCTGATATTGCGCATGGTCGCCTGCGACAGCCGGCGGGCGCGGACGATGCCGCCGAGATCGCCCTTCAGCAACATGACGCCGGCGCTTTCCATCGCAACATCCGTTCCCGTGCCCATTGCAATGCCGACTTCGGCTGCGGCGAGCGCCGGCGCGTCGTTGACGCCGTCGCCGGCCATCGCAACGATCTTGCCGGCCTTCTGCAGTTTTGCGACCACCGCGCTCTTCTGATCGGGCAGTACTTCCGCCTCGACCTCGGCGATACCAAGGCCGCGTGCGACGGCGTTCGCCGTGGTCCTGTTGTCGCCGGTCAGCATGATGACCTTGATGCCGTCCGCCGCAAGTGCATTCAGGGCGTCAGGTGTCGACGCCTTCACGGGATCGGCGATCGCGAACAATCCCGCAAGCTTGCCGTCAACCGCCATGTTGATCACCGTCGCGCCGTCGCCGCGCAGACGTTCGCCCTGTTCGTTCAACGGGCTGGCATCGATGCCGAGGGACTGCAGGAAGTTCGCGTTGCCGAGCACGATGGTCTTGTCGTCGATCTTGCCGGTGGCGCCCTTGCCGGTCGGCGAATCGAATGTTTCGACCTTGCCGAGATCGAGATTGCGCTCTTTGGCCGCCCGCACGATGGCGTCGGCCAGCGGGTGTTCGCTCGCCCGCTCGACACTCGCCGCCAGCCGCAGAATTTCTGCCTCTTCAAATCCCGCGGCCGTCACGACGCTGACCACCTTCGGCTTGCCCTCGGTCAGCGTGCCCGTTTTGTCGACCACCAGCGTGTCGACCTTCTCCATGCGCTCCAGCGCCTCGGCATTCTTGATCAGAACGCCGGCCTGGGCGCCGTGGCCGACGCCGACCATGATCGACATCGGCGTGGCGAGGCCGAGCGCGCAGGGGCAGGCGATGATGAGGACGCTGACGGCGGCGACCAGGCCAAATGCCATGCGCGGCTCCGGTCCGAACCAGGCCCAAGCGCCGAATGCGATCAGCGCCACGGCGATGACAACGGGCACGAACCAGCCGGAAACCTGATCGGCCAGCCGCTGGATCGGCGCACGGGAGCGCTGCGCATCCGCCACCATTTTCACGATCTGGGAAAGCAGCGTATCGCGGCCGACTTTGTCGGCGCGCATGATGAAGCCGCCGGACTGGTTGAGCGTGCCGGCGATGACCTTGCTGCCGGGCTCCTTGCTGACCGGCATGGATTCGCCCGTTACCAGCGCTTCGTCGACCGAGGAGCGGCCTTCAAGGATGACGCCGTCGACCGGCACCTTTTCGCCGGGCCGGACCCGCAGTTTGTCGCCCACCGCCAACGCGTCGATCTCGACCTCATGATCCGTGCCGTCGTCGCCGATGCGGCGCGCGGTCTTCGGCGCAAGCTGCAGCAACGCCTTGATCGCGCCTGACGTCGCTTCGCGGGCGCGGAGTTCGAGCACCTGGCCCAGCAGCACGAGCACGGTGATGACCGCCGCCGCTTCGAAATAGATCGCGACTGCACCGCCATGGCCGCGGAAGGTGGCCGGGAAGATGCCGGGCGCAACCGTCCCGACCACGCTGTAGGCAAAGGCCACGCCGGTGCCCATCGCGATCAGCGTGAACATATTGAGATTGCGCGTTACCAGCGACTGCCAGCCGCGCACGAAGAACGGCCAGCCGGCCCAGAGCACGACCGGGGTGGCGAACGCTAGCTGAATCCAGTTCGACAGCGTCTGGTCGACCCAGCCATGGCCGCCGACGAGGTGGCCGCCCATTTCGAGGACGACGGCCGGCAGCGCGAGCACAAGGCCGATCCAGAAGCGGCGCGTCATGTCCGCCAGTTCTGGATTGGGCGGCGCATCGAGGCTTGCCACCTCCGGCTCCAGCGCCATGCCGCAGATCGGGCAGCTTCCGGGACCGACCTGGCGGATCTCGGGGTGCATCGGGCAGGTGTAGATCGTGCCCTCCGGTACGGCGGCCTTCGGTGCCTTGTCCTTATGGAGATAAGGGACGGGATCGGCGGCGAATTTGGTGCGGCAGCCGGCCGAGCAGAAATGAAAGGTCTCGCCGTGATAGTCGAAGCGGTGCTTGCTGATCGCGGGGTCGACGGTCATGCCGCAGACGGGATCGCGCACGGTTGCCGAGCCGGCGGCTTGATGGCCGTGGTGGCTGTGACTGGCGTGGTCATGCCCGCCGCAGCACGCGCCCTTCGAAGCGCCGTTTCGATCGGCGTTTTCATTGTTGTTCATCATCATCTCCGGCACTTGAAACCTATACCCTGTAGGGGTATATAAGCCGCATGCGAAAAGACATCAAGGCATCCTGTCAGAAGCGTCTCAACCGGATCGAGGGCCAGGTCCGCGGCCTGTCACGAATGGTTGATGAGGACCGTTATTGCATCGACATCGTCACCCAGATCTCCGCCGTCCGGGCCGCGTTGCGGCGCGTCGAGGAGGAGGTCTTGCGGGATCACGTGGCGCACTGCGTCGAGCACGCCATCACCAGCGGCAACAAGGCCGATCAGCGCGAAAAGATCGCTGAACTGATGGACGTGATCGGGCGCTCGGACCGGTAGCATCGCGGCAATGGTCTCGTGAGATGGTCGGCGATTGTTGCTTCCGAGCCAGCCGCCGCCTTGATCCAGATCAGTGTCAGTCGTGCCGGTGCGTGTGCCTGCGCGCCCGCGGCTTCTTGGCCGACGCCGTCGGGATCATCACCACGCGTCCGTAACGCACGCCGCGCTCGGCGATGATGTGATCGGCCAGGTGTTGGACCTCGCCGCTTGCACCCTTCAGCGCCGTCACCTCCATGCAGCTATCGTCGTCGAGATGCACATGCAGCGTCGCCAGCGACAGATCGTGATGGCCGTGGAAATTCTGTATCAGCCGTTTTGAGAGATCCCGCGCGGCATGATCGTAGACGTAGACCAGTGCAGCGACGCATTGGCCCGACGGCGTGGCGTTCTCGGCGCTTTGCTGCAGGCCAGCGCGGGCGAGATCGCGGATGATCTCGGAGCGGTTCTGGTAGCCGCGGGCTTCCGCGGCCGCGTCGATCTCGGCAAGCAGTTCGTCTTCGATGGTGATGGTGATCCGTTGCATCCCAAATCCGTCCTGACGCAGTATGATATTCCTGTTGAGTCGTCATACTTCACTTGCTAACATGAGGCGCCCGGTCAAATCGAACTGATGCGGTCGCGCGCCGACTGTAGCAGTTATCATGCGGGGGCATGAGCGTTGCGTAGAGCTGCCTGGGGAGTGTTTTCCGCCGCGTCATTATTTGTCATGGTGCCCGCAGCGGACGCGCAGAACGTCGCGGCGCCGGCGTCCGGCGAGCTTCCTGCTGTGACCGTCTATCCCCCCGAAGCGAGGCCGCGCAACCGGCCCAGGCCGCCGCGCCGCGAGCGTACCGCGCGAAATCCATCAGCAATTCAACCAAGCGTGCCCGTTCCACCGCAGGTCAGCACCGGCGTGACGTCGGAGTCCGCGACTGCAGGGCCGGCATACATGCAGCCCACCGCTGCCAGCGCCATGACCATCAGCGGCGCGGAAGTGAACGCGCAGCCATTCGCGCGCGTCGGCGAGGCGCTGGAGGTGGTGCCAGGGCTGATCGTCACCCAGCATTCCGGCGAAGGCAAAGCCAACCAGTATTTTCTGCGCGGCTTCAATCTGGATCACGGCACCGACCTCGCCATCACGGTCGACGGCATGCCGGTCAACATGCCGACCCATGGCCACGGTCAGGGCTATGCCGACATCAATTTCATGATTCCCGAGCTGGTGCAGTCGATCACCGTGCGAAAGGGGCCTTACTTCGCCGACCGCGGCGACTTTGCCTCCGCGGGCTCCGTTGCCATCGACTATATTAACAGGCTCCCGAAGAACATCGCCGAGCTAACGTTCGGAAGCTTTGGCTACCGCCGCGCGCTGGCGGCAGGATCGACAGCGGTCGGCGCGGGCACGTTGCTCGCCGCCTTCGAGGGCGTCAGGAATGACGGTCCGTGGGACGTGCCTGACAATGTGCGCAAGCTGAACGGCGTGCTGCGCTACAGCCAGGGCACCGCTACCGACGGGTTCACGCTGTCGGCTATGGCCTATTCCAACGGCTGGAATTCGACCGACCAGGTGGCGCAGCGCGCGATCGACCAGGGTTTGATCGGCCGGTTCGGGACGCTCGATCCGACCGATGGCGGCGTCTCGAGCCGATTTTCGCTGTCGAGCAATTGGGCGCAGTCGAGCGAATACGGACAGAGCAAGGTCAACGCCTATGTGATCAATTCGTCGCTGCGGCTCTACAACAACTTCACCTATTTTCTCGACGATCCCGTCAATGGCGATCAGTTCAGCCAGATGGATCGACGCACGGTCTATGGCCTTAACGCCAGCCACGCCTTCGATGTACGCGTGGGCGGGATCGAAACGCAGACCCGCATCGGATTGCAAACGCGCGGTGATGATATCCGGGTCGGCCTGTTCAAGACGTTGCAGCGCGAGACGCTTTCGACCGTTCGCGAAGACAGCGTGAGAGAAGGCAATGTCGGCCTGTGGGCCGACACGACGGCGCGCTGGACCGACTGGCTGCGCACCACGGTCGGTATCCGCGAGGATTATTTTGCGGGAAGGGTGCTGAGCGATACGCCGCAAAATTCCGGCAACGCGCAGGCGTCGATGGCGAGCCCCAAGGCCGGGTTTGTGCTGGGGCCATGGTATCGAACCGAGTTCTACGGCAATGCGGGCTACGGCCTGCACTCTAACGATATCAGAGGCGCAACCATCACCGTCGATCCGATCGACAAGGTGACGCCGCAGGATCGCGTGCCGCTACTGGTGCGATCAAAGGGCGCCGAGATTGGCGTCCGCACCAAGGCGGTCGAAGGCCTCACCAGTTCACTTGCGGTGTTCGTGCTGGACTTCGATTCGGAGTTGCTGTTCGTCGGCGACGCCGGGACGACCGAAGCCAGCCGGCCGAGCCGGCGCGTCGGCGTCGAATGGACCAACCAGTATCAGGTGCTGCCGTGGATGCGGCTCGATTTCGATGTCGCCTATACCCGCGCCCGCTTCACCGATTTCGATGCCGCCGGCAACTTCATCCCGGGCGCGCCGGCGTGGGTCGCGAGCGGCGGTGTGACATTTGGCGGTGAGGCCGGCTGGTTCGGCGCGCTGCGGGGACGCTACTTCGGCCCGCGTCCCCTGATCGAGGACGACAGCGTCCGCTCGCAGTCAGCGCTGATCTTCAATGCACGCGCGGGCTACAAATTCGACAATGGCCTGCGGCTGCAGCTCGACGTGCTCAATCTCTTCAACGCAAAGACCAACCAGATCGAGTACTACTACCTGTCGCGATTGCCGGGCGAGCCGATTGACGGTGTCGCTGATCGTCATGTGCATCCCGCCGAGCCGTTGGCGGTGAGGCTGACCCTAGCGGGGAAGTTTTAGATTGTAGGGTGGGCAAAGGTGCTCTTGCGCCGTGCCCACCATCTTTCCAGATCGTTGGCTTTGATGGTGGGCACGCTTCCGCCGTCGCTCGTTGAGCTACGGCGGACAAGCCGCTTTGCCCGCCCTACACCGTCATCTCCGATGTCCGCGGCTTCATGCGGCGCTCCGGCGGGCGGACCGGGACATATTCGACGGCGAGATAATGTTCCGACACGGTGATGCGTTCGACCATCGTCGCAACAGTCACTTCTTCAGCCGCAGCCGGAAGCGGCGTCTCTTCGTCAATCTCTTCAGGAACAAGCGGCGGCGACTTGACCTCTGGAAACACACCGAATTGGCCCGCTACCTCCGGGAGCGGCTTCTGTTTGTCGGCCCAGTGCAGGGCCGTGTAGTCGAAGCCGTGCACGATGGTGGGTTTGACGACTTCGAAATAGGGCGAGATGTCGAAATCGCGCGGCATGTAGAGCGAGGAATCACGGATATGCAGGATTTCGCGCCGGGCCTTTCGCGAGGCGGCGCGGGTAATCTTCGGCAGGATCGGATAGCGCACGGCGTCGAATGCCTGCGCGATCAGCGCCGAGCAGATGATCTTGGTGGGATCGCCGGAGCCGAACGCGATCATGCGCCGCCGCCATCGCTGCGGTATCGGCAATGGAATCAGATAGCGCATCAGGTCGACGATGTTCTTGGTGTCGTAGCCGAAGCCGATCCGGTTGATGGCGTAGCGGCACACCGTGGTGCGGTCCTCGTAGGACAGGCCGACCGGCCGACAGATCCGGGTGTGATAGGGAAAATATTTCGACAGCGGCGCTGAGGTGACGCCCTCGCCGATATTGGCCTCGATCAGCACATGCGGCTCGCCGTCGGGCTCGGTGGCGCCGTCAACCGGGCCGACATAGAGCGCGCCATGCGACCAGGTCGATTGCGTGAGGTATTTGATGATGCCGGAGATCCGGTTGTTGCCTTCGACCAGCAGCACATCGCCGGGCTCGATGACGCCGCGCAGATGTTCGGGATCGCTGGGCGTGAACGGCTCATAGCCCGGGACTTCCTTCTGCAGGTAGCCCGCGATCAATTGGCCGATGGTGTCGAGCATTACGCCCATGAAACTCCCCCAGAGCGGCTTTTCTTCCGCTTTTTTTGTTTCCTTATCATGGTCGCAAGCCGTTTCAATTTAGTTCATGCGGGAGGCGGGTCAATCATGATTGATTTACCATGAGTGTTGCTGCGTCACGTGAGATGCTGCACAGTTCGCTAGCTGTTCTCGCGTCCTTCAGGTCCTGGAAACCATGACATGACATTGACCCGCCGCACCTTTCTGTCGGCGTCCGCAGGCCTGGCGGCGGTTCCGGTTTTGTCTGGTTCACGTGCGGGGGCCGCGCCCTTGCCGCGGGATGCCGACATCGTGGTGATCGGCGCAGGCGCGGCCGGCATTGCTGCGGCGCGGCGGATCATGGCGGCGAACCGCAGGGTGATCGTGGTGGAGGCGGCAAGCCAGATCGGCGGCCGCTGCCAGACCGACGTTTCGACTTTCGACGTACCGTTCGACCGCGGCGCGCGCTGGATGCACAATCCCGAGACCAATCCGATGATCAAGCTGGCGCGGGCGGCCGGGCTCGAGATCACGAGCGCGCCATCCGGCCAGAAGATCCGCATCGGTCGCCGCAATGCCCGCGCCGGCGAGACCGAAGAGTTTCTGGCGGCGCTGGTTCGTACCAACCGCGCCATCGACGACGCCGCGCGGCGGTTCGATGTTTCCTGCGCCTCCGTGCTGCCGAAGGATCTCGGCGTTTGGGCGGGCACGGCAGAATTTGTGCTCGGGGCCGGCTTCTCCGGCAAGGATCTGAACGACGTCTCGGTCGGTGACAAGTCGCGCGCGCAGGACCGCAACATCGCGATCGGCTGCCGCCAGGGACTGGGCACGCTGATCGCAAAACTTGGCGAGCAGGTGCCGGTGGCTCTGTCGACGCCCGCCAATCGCGTCGTCTGGAGCAACCGCGACGTCATGGTGGAAACACCTGCCGGAAAGATCGTCGCCCGCGCTGCCGTCGTCACAGTGTCGAGCAACGTGCTGGCGGCCGGCAATATCAAATTCGCGCCCGACCTCCCGAAGCGCATGCTCGACGCGGCTTCGAAACTCAGCCTCGGCAGCTACGACCGGATCGCGCTGCAGATGACGGGCAATCCGCTCGGCCTCGCCCGTGACGACGTCGTCATCGAGCAGAGCAATTCGACCAAGACGGCGCTGATATCAGCCAATATCGGCGGCTCGTCGCTCTGCACCCTCGATGTCGGCGGCTCGTTCGGCCGCGATCTTTCCGCGCAGGGCGAGAAGGCCATGGTGGCATTTGCAGTGGAATGGCTGACGAAGCTGTATGGCAGCGAGGCGGCCGCCGCGGTGACGAAATCGAGCGCGACGCGCTGGAACGCCGCGCCGTTCGCGCTCGGCGCGATGTCAGCGGCCGGTCCTGGCGGGCAGTCATCGCGAAAGGTTCTGACCGATCCGATCGGCTGCATGTATCTCGCGGGCGAGGCGACCCATGAAACGCTGTGGGGAACGATCGACGGCGCCTGGGAGAGCGGCGAACGCGCGGCGGACGCGGCACTGCGGCGGATCGGCGCGTTGAAGGACCCCGAACCGGAGGCGCGGCCGGCGAAGCAGCGGCGGCGCGCGCCGTCTCCGAGCAACTGATGGCCCGTCCCAAAGCACTGATCTCCTGGTCGAGCGGCAAGGATTCAGCCTTTGCGCTGCATGAAGTGCTGCGCGCGGGAGAATTCGAGGTGGTCGGCGCGCTGACCACGGTGACCGAGACGTTCGGCCGCGTCTCGATCCATGGCGTGCGGCAGGAGATCTTGCAGGCGCAATGCGAGGCCGCCGGCCTGCCGCAGCGGGTCGTGGCAATTCCCTATCCCTGTCCGAACGAGATTTATGAAGCGCGGATGGGCGAGGCAGTCGCGCAAGCGGTTGCCGACGGCGTCACGCACATGATCTTCGGCGATCTGTTCCTGGCCGACATCCGCGCTTATCGCGAACAGAAGCTGGCAGGCACCGGAATCACGCCGCTGTTTCCGCTCTGGGAGCGGCCAACGCCGGAGCTGGCGCGAGCAATGATCGCAAGCGGGCTGGAAGCCCACATTGCGACCGTCGATCTGAAGAAGCTGCCGGCGGAATTTGCCGGTCGGAAATTCGACGCAACGCTGCTCGCCGACTTGCCGGACGGTATCGATCCCTGCGGCGAGAACGGCGAGTTTCACACCTGCGTCGTGGCAGGGCCGATGTTTTCGCGGCGGGTGGCGGTAACATCAGGCGAGCGCGTCGAGCGCGACGGTTATGCGTATTGCGACCTGGTGATGGATAATGAATCCGTCGTCGCGGCCAAGCCAACGGGTCGCGCGAATGCGCGCCCGATGACAGGCTCCGCGCGAGCCTGGACCCATAACCACAGTTGCTAGTGCTGTAGCACGCTGGGGCTACATCCAATTCGAACGTCAAACGCTTGTGGTTATGGGTCCCTTGCGTTCGCAGGGACGACGGCGTCAGCGCAAAACACCATCCAGCGCCGGCAGGCCGAAGATCACCGCGGCCGCGATCAGCGCGTAACAAATCGAGCGGAATACGGCTTCGCTGGCCTTGCCGAACAGCGATGCGCCGAACCAGACGCCGGTGCCGTAGACGGGGCCGACCACCAGCGCGAACTTGATCGCATCCATCGTGATCAGCCCGGTCGCGGCGTAACTCACGGCGGAGAAGAAATCCGAGGCGCCGAAGAACAGCACGATGTTGGCGCGGGCGATCACGGACGGAATCGGGCGGCCGAGCCAGTAGCCGACGATCGGTGGGCCGCCGGTCTGGGCGAGGCCGCTGCAAAAGCCTGACAGCCCGCCGATGCCGATCGAGACCGCCACGTGGTCCTTGCCGCGGTAACGCCAGCCCGAGAGCAGCAGCAACAGCAATGCGAACACGAAGACGGAAATGACCCAGCGCGTCGTCACCGGCTCTAACCGGCTCAGGAAATAGGTCCCGATCGGCACGCCAATCAGGGCGCCCAACACTATGACCGCAGTCGCCTTGCAGTCAGCCTTCTCCCACGCATTCGGCAACAGCGGCGCGGCGGCGACGAAATCGATGATCAGCAGCAGTGCGGCCACCAGCCGCGGGTCGGCGATCGAGCTGGCCAGCGGCATGAAGATCAGCGCCGCGCCGAAGCCGGAAAAACCCCGCGCCGTTCCCGAGACGAAGGCGACTGCGCAAATCGCGAGGGCGACGTTGAGACTGATGTCGGGTGGAATCAGGCCAAGCGAGTTCATTCTTTAGCGCCTGAGATTGGGTTGAGCTGCGACCGCATCAGAGGTGGGCTCCTTCTCCCGCTTGCGGGGGAAGGCTGGGATGGGGTGTCGCAACAAATGAGACTGTTCGAGAGGAGGGAGCCCCCACCCGCATCGCATCTTTCGATGCGATGCGACCTCCCCCGCAAGCGGGAGAGGTTGCAGCTCGTCGTGCGGTTATCCTGTCAGACCCGTCGGCTCATCCCCGCAACGTGCCGCCGGTCTTCTTCGTCACTTCGGCCACGATCTTCGCCGCTACGGCGTCGATCTCCTGATCCGTCAGCGTCTTCTCGCGCGGCTGGATCGTTACAGCGATCGCGATCGACTTTTTGGCCGGATCGATGCCCTTGCCTTCATAGACGTCGAATACGGCTACGTCCGTGATCAGCTTCTTGTCCGCGCCTTGCGCCGCGCGCACCATGTCGCCGGCCTTGACGGCGCGATCGACGATGAAGGCAAAGTCGCGCGATACCGGCTGGAACGCGGAGAGTTCGAGCAGCGGCTTGGCGCGGGTCGGCCTCTTCTTGGCGTCGGGAATGCGGTCGAGGATCACCTCGAACGCGATCATCGGGCCATCGGCGCCGAGCGCCTCCAGCGCGCGCGGATGCAGCTCGCCGAAATAGCCGAGCACGTTCTGCGGTCCGATCTGGATCGTGCCGGAACGGCCGGGATGCAGCCACGCAGGTCCACCGGGAACGATCTGCAGCGCCTGCATCGGCGCGCCGGCCGCCGCGAGCACCGCGAACGCATCGGCCTTGGCGTCGAGCGCGTCGGTCTGAGCAGAGCCGGACCAGTGCCGGCCCGTGCCGTTCGAAGAGGCATAGCCGTGGCGCACGCCGGAGGCTGCAACCAGTTGATCTCCCGGCTTGTCGCCGGCGAAGACCTGTCCGACTTCGAACAGTGCCAGATCCGGAACACCGCGGTTGATATTCGCCTGCGCCGCCGTCGCGAGACCGGGCAGCAGGCTCGGCCGCATGTCGGACATATCAGCCGCGATCGGATTGGCCAGCGACAGTTCAGGGTGGCCGCGGCGGTTCGCCAGCGCATGGTCAGGCAAAGCGCTGGGCGGATCGCGGTCGAACATCTCAGCGTGCGGCTTGGAGATGAACGACCACGTCACGGCTTCCACCATGCCGCGTGTGGCCAGCGCGCGCTTGGCGCGGCGGGTGCGGGACTGAATCGTGGTCAGCACTGGCTTGCGCGCTTCGTCGCCGCGCTCGAACGGCGTCATCGGCACCTTGTCGACGCCGACGATGCGGACGATTTCCTCGACGATGTCGGCCTTGCCGTGCACGTCGGTGCGCCAGGAGGGAACGGCGACCTTCACCACCGGGCCGTTGCCGGCCACCATGAAGCCGAGATGGCCGAGGATGCGCCGCATCTCGACCAGCGGCACCTCGATTCCCGCCACACGTTTGACCTCGCTCAGCGGGAAATCGATGATGCGGTCATCGCCGAACGCATTGCCGACGACCACCGTCTCGGACGGCGTGCCGCCGCAGAGCTCCATCACCATTTTGGTCGCGAGCTCGAGCCCCGGCACCATGAAGGCCGGATCGACGCCGCGCTCGAAGCGGTAGCGCGCATCCGAATTGATGCCGAGCTTGCGCCCGGTTTGCGCGATGTTGATCTCATTCCACAGCGCCGATTCGATCAGCACGTCTGATGTATTCTCGTCGCAGCCGGAAGTCTCGCCGCCCATGATGCCAGCGAGCGATTCGACGCCGTGCTCATCCGCGATCACGCAGATCGAGGGATCGAGCGTGTAGGTGCGGCCGTCGAGCGCCAGCAGGCTCTCGCCTTCCTTGGCGCGGCGCACTGTGAGATTGCCCGTCACCTTCCTGGCGTCAAACACATGCAGCGGGCGGGCGCGGTCGTAGGTCATGAAGTTGGTGATGTCGACCAGCGCATTGATCGGCCGCAGCCCGATCGCGGTCAGCCGCGTCTGCAGCCATTCCGGCGAGGGGCCGTTCTTGACGCCGCGCACCAGCCGCAGCGCGAAGCCCGGACACAGCGTCGCATCTTCGACCGTCACTTTCACCGGGCAGGGGAATTCGCCCTTCACCGGCCTGATGCCGGGGTCGATGAGCTTGCCCATATCGGCGGCGGAGAGATCGCGCGCGATGCCATGCACGCCGGTGCAGTCCTGCCGGTTCGGTGTGAGGTTGATTTCGAGCACGGGATCGCCAAGCCCAGCCCATTCGGCATAACCCTTGCCGATCGGCGCATCGGCCGGCAATTCCATGATGCCGTCATGGTCCTCGGAAAGCTGCAGCTCCGCCGCCGAGCACAGCATGCCGCGGCTCTCGACGCCCCGGATGGTGCCGACGCCGAGCGTGATGTTCTTGCCCGGGATGAACGTGCCGGGCGGCGAGAACACGCTGACGAGCCCAGCGCGCGCATTCGGCGCGCCGCAGACCACCTGCACCGGCGCAGCACCATTGCCGGTGTCGACCATGCAGACCCGCAGACGATCGGCATTGGGGTGCTGCTCGGCCGAGATCACCCGCGCGATGGAGAATGGCGCGAGCGCCTTCGCCTTGTCCTCGATGCTCTCGACCTCGAGCCCGATCATGGTGAGCTTGTCGGCAAGCTTTTCCAGCGGCTCGTCGGTGTCGAGATGTTCCTTCAGCCAGGAGAGCGTGAATTTCATTGTGCGTTCCTAGAAAACCTCGACCAGCCGGAATCGTTCACACATCAGCGTCATGTCTTCGCTGAACCGGCCTAGCCGTCCGAAATAATTGCGGTGTGCCTGCCGCCAGTAGGCGAGACTGCGGTCGCCTTCGCCTTCTTCACAGGCAAAGGCAGCATCCACCTCGGGGAAGCGGCGGTAGCTGACTTCGATCGTCTCAATCACGCAACGTGGCTCCCCGCGCCCGTCGAGCACAATCCATTGCTCGCCCGGCGTCGACGTGTTCGGCTCGTCCTCAGTAGAGCAGGTCGCGGTCTTCACGCCCTTGATCACTAGGTCGAGCAGTTCGTCGGCAAGCTCCGGCCCGTCGCCGAACGCGAAGGAGCGCAAACCCTGATATTTCGCAGGGACGGCACTCACGTGCTCAATCCCCCCGCCAGCGTCGGCACGTCGAGCGCCTTGAAGCCGTAATGCGAGAGCCAGCGCACGTCGTTCTCGAACAATTGCCGGAGATCGGACATGCCGTATTTCAGCATCGCGATGCGGTCGATGCCCATGCCCCAGGCAAAGCCCTGATAGACATCAGGGTCGATGCCGCAGGCGCGCAGCACGTTCGGATGCACCATGCCGCAGCCAAGAATCTCCAGCCAGTCCTCGCCCTCGCCGAAACGGATCTCGCCCTTGTCGCGGCGGCACTGAATGTCGACCTCGAGCGAGGGCTCGGTGAACGGGAAGAACGACGGGCGGAACCGCATGTTGATATGGTCGACCTCGAAGAACGCCTTGCAGAACTCGTGCAAAATCCATTTGAGGTGGCCGAGATGCGAGCCCCTGTCGATGACGAGGCCTTCGACCTGATGGAATTGCGGCGTATGGGTCGCGTCCGAATCGATGCGATAGGTACGGCCCGGGCAAACCACGCGGATCGGCGGCTTTTGCGACAACATTGTGCGCACCTGCACCGGCGAGGTGTGGGTACGCAGCAGCATGCGCGAACCATCTTCCTTCGGATTGAAGAAGAAGGTGTCATGCATCTCCCGCGCCGGATGGCCCTCGGGGAAGTTCAGTTTCGTGAAATTGTAATCGTCGGTCTCGATATCAGGACCTTCGGCGATCGCAAATCCCATGTCGGCGAAGATCGTGTTGACCTCCTCGAAGACCTGGCTCAGCGGATGGATGCGGCCCTGTTCGGCAGGCGTCTCACGCAACGGCAAGGTGACGTCGATGGTCTCGGAGGCAAGCCGGGCATCGAGTGCGGCCGACTTCAGGATGTCGCGGCGCGCCGAGAGCGCTTGCGTCACCTTATCCTTGGCGAGGTTGATCGCGGCGCCTTGTGTCTTGCGCTCGTCCGGCGACATCTTGCCGAGGGTGGCGAGCAGCGCGGAGATTGAGCCCTTCTTGCCGAGTGCTGCGACGCGCACGGCTTCGAGCGCGGCTTCGTCGCCGGCGGCAGCGATCTGGCTGAGAATTTGGGATTCGAGTTGAGCTAGGTCGGACATGGCGACGGTACCTTTGGGCAACGCGCGCTCGCAGTCCAAACGGGACCCTCACCATCCGCGACTTGTCCGCCGAAGCTCAACGAGCGAAGGCGGAAGGCGGATGATCCAGTAACCCCCGGAGTCAAAATGTCGGTCGGTGGTTACTGGATGCCCCGCCCCAGTGCGCAATTGCGCACAAGGCGGAGCATGACACCGGAATTGCAAGAACGCCGCAGCGATTGCGAATTAGGCCGCCAGCGCGGCCTTGGCCTTCTCGGCAATCGCCTGGAACGCCGCCGGCTCGTTGATGGCGAGATCCGACAGCACTTTTCGATCCACCGTGATGCCCGACTTCGAGAGGCCGTTGATAAAGACGCTGTAGGTCATGCCGTACGGACGCACGGCGGCATTGAGCCGCTGGATCCAGAGTGCGCGGAAGGTGCGCTTCTTGCGCTTGCGGTCGCGAAACGCATATTGCCCGGCCTTCTCGACCGCGGCCTTGGCGGCGCGGATGGTGTTCTTGCGGCGGCCGTAAAAACCCTTGGCGGCCTTGTAGACTTTCTTGTGCTTGGCGTGAGCGGTCACACCGCGTTTGACGCGAGACATGACTGGTATCCTTGATCAGAAATAAGATGACGAGATCGCCGCGCGGGCGCGGCTCGGCTGTAATGACGTGAACGCGATCAGGCGTTCGGCAAGAAGTACTTCTTGACGTTGTCGCCGTCGGTCTTGAACAGCACGCGGGTGCCGCGGAGCTGACGAATCTGCTTCTTCGTCCGCTTGATCATGCCGTGGCGCTTGCCGCGCTGGGCGTGCATCACTTTGCCGGTGGCAGTCACCTTGAAGCGCTTTTTAGCGCCTGACTTGGTCTTCAGCTTGGGCATTTGGCTCTCCTGTGGCCGCAGAAAAACGCGCCCGAGGGGCGCTTTTGCGGCTTAAAATGCTCGTTAGAGCGTTGAAAGTGCTCAGGTTTTTCTCAAAAGCGAGGCAACCCGCACGGGCATCGACACGGCAGCCCTTGATCAGCCGGGCGATGAAGGTCGGGCTTATGGCAGAGGAAGCGCCAAATGGCAACGATGAACCGCGAAAGGCAGTGTCGCTACCTACCCGCTGACGTCATTTAACCATCCGCGCCCGGAGCAGGAACAAATGGCCCATTTTCAGCGATTGATCGCCCGTTTTGGCGCTTCTTTTGGCCTGCGCGCCGCGCGCTGGCTTCCCGTTTTCGTCGCGCTGGCCGTGATGGCAGCCCCGGACACAGCCGAAGCCGCGCGGAGGGGAAGCAGGGCGGTCCGAGCCTATGATGGCATCTGGAACGTGGTGTTTGCCACGACGCGGGGTAATTGCAGTTCCGGTTATCGCGTTCCCTTCACCGTTATCGGCGGCCGGGTTTCATCGGCTGGCGGCGGCAGGGTTTCAGGATCAGTCAGTCGCACTGGTGCGGTTGCGGTCAGTGTTTCGCTCGGCGCATCCCGCGCGAGCGGCGGCGGCCGGCTTGTGGGCAGCTATGGCGCAGGCCGGTGGCGCGGCATCATCACCGGCGACTACTGCAGCGGCACCTGGCAGGCCACGCGGACCTAGATCCAGCTCGTGTCCCGGACGCGATGCAGCGCCACAAGCGCGTGAACGCGCTGTTGGCGTTGCGCAGCATCCGGGGAACGCAACCGGCACCAACGAAAACGGCCCGCCGGGTCATCCGACGGGCCGCTTTCGATTCTACTAACTCAACTTAGCGCGGCGCCAGCACCATCACGACCTGGCGTCCCTCGAATCTGGCGTCCTGCTCGACCTTGGCGAACTCGGCGACGTCGGCCTTCACCTTGTCCAGGAGCTTGGTGCCGATTTCCTGGTGCGCCATTTCGCGGCCACGGTAGCGCAAGGTGATCTTGACCTTGTCGCCTTCCTCGAAGAACCGCTGCATGGCACGCATTTTCACGTCGTAATCGTGATCGTCGATCATCGGCCGCAGCTTGATCTCCTTGATCTCGACGATCTTCTGCTTCTTGCGCGCCTCGGCGGCTTTCTTCTGTGCCGAATACTTGAACTTCCCGTAGTCCATGATCTTGCAGACGGGAGGATTGTTGTTCGGCGAAATCTCGACAAGATCCATACCCGCCTCGAGCGCCATCTTGATGGCGACCACGGTCTCGACCGTTCCGTGGTTGGTGCCGTTCTGATCGATCAGTTGGATTTGCGCGTTGCGGATATCATCATTGGTGCGCGGCCCGTCTTTGGTTGCAGCGGGCGGGGCTCTGTTGGGACGGCGAATGGGTAACTCTCCAAAGTTGTGAAAGAAGGGCCGCAGTTTGAAGCAATACGCTCAAGACAGCAAGCGAACTCGCGGTCTGCACCCGAAAACCGTCAAATGCGAGGCATTTCGGTCACGTCCGGCAAATATAGCGCGGCGGCCTGATCCGCAAGCGCCGGGCCGTCTCGTGCTTGACCGATAGAGCGCGCTCGCGGACAAAGCGGCAGGGCGAGAGTGACAGATCCATGACTGATTCAGCGACAAATTCAGCGCAAATCGACCAGGAACCGACCTTTATCGAGGTGGGGGAGGGTGCCGGCCGCCGCCGGATCGCGGTGCGCGTCCGCGCCGGCAGCGGGCCCGGGCTATTCTGGCTCGGTGGCTTCAATTCCGACATGCGGGGCACCAAGGCGCTCGCGCTGGACGCTTGGGCTGCGGAACATGGCCGGGCCTGTATTAGATTCGATTATTCCGGCCACGGCGAATCCGGTGGGGCTTTCATCGATGGCACCATCGGACGCTGGCTGGAAGACAGCGTTGCGGTATTCGAGCAGTTCTGCCGGGGCCCGCAGGTCGTGATCGGCTCATCGATGGGCGGCTGGCTGGCGCTCCTGCTGGCGCGCGCCATCGCCGAGCGTGAGGCAGCGCCTGCGACGCTTGCTGGCCTGGTGCTGATCGCACCGGCGCCTGATTTCACCGAGCAATTGATGTGGAACAGCTTCTCCGACGAGGTTCGCGAGGAGATCAGGACCAAGGGCGTGTGGATGCGGCCTTCGGAGTATGGCGATGGCGCACCCTATCCGATCACGCGCGCACTGATCGAGGAGGGCCGCAACCACCTGTTGCTCGGCAGCGCCATCGAGGTCGGATGCCCCGTGCGCATCCTGCAGGGTGCGCAGGATCCCGACGTGCCCTGGCAGCACGCCTTCGCGCTGGCGCACCGGTTGCCGGCCGAGGACGTGGTGCTGACCATGATCCAGGACGGCGACCACCGTCTGTCCCGCCCGCAGGACATCGCGCGGATCATCGCTGCGGTGGCGGAGATGGGGTAAGTTCTCACCGGTAGCTACGGTGTCATCGTCCGCGAAGGCCTTCGCGGGGCATGACGAGTTCGGGAGGCAACACCGTGAACACCACAACCATGCTCCGCGCCTTCTGCGACGCGGTCGAGCAGCGCAACGGCAGGGCGTTCGCGGAACTGTTTACGGAGGACGGCGTCTATCACGACGTGTTCTATGGTGCGTTCGAGGGCCGAGCCAAAATCGCTGACATGATCGACGACTGGTTCTATCGCACGGCGACCGATTTTCGCTGGGACATGCATGATCCCGTCAGTGACGGCCACACGCTCTATGCGCGCTATACGTTCAGCTATCGTTCGACGCTGCCGGAAGCAAAAGGGGCGCGGGCGATGTTCGAGGGCGTCTCGATCATGCGGCTGCGCGACGGCAAGATCATGGAATATCACGAGGTCGCCAACACCGCGCCGGCCTTCGTCGACCTCAAATTCGCGCCTGAGCGGATCGCCAAGATCGTTGCCAAGCAGGGCGCAGCGCTGAAGACGCGGCCGGAGATGAAGCGGCATTTGGCCTGAGCGCTAATCTCTCCGCCGTCATTGCGAGCGAAGCGAAGCAATCCATAGTTCGGCGTATGCGGGACGATGGATTGCTTCGTCGCTTCGCTCCTCGCAATGACGGGTGAGATCTACGGCGGCGGCACGTTCGCCACCGGCTTGCGTTGCGCCAGGGTTAGGCGCCACTCTTCGCGCACATTTATGTCAGCCTCAGCGCTTATCGCCCTCGCAGCCAGCGCGTCGAATCTCTCCTGCTCCATCAATTGCGACAGCGCCCAGACCGCTGCGCCACGCACGAGCGGGCTTGCATCGTCAAGCAATCGCTCTGCTTCAACCGCCAGCGCCGCATCCCCGGCATTGCCGATCGCGATCAGCACGTTGCGGACAAACCGGTCACGGCCGATGCGCTTGACCGGCGATTTCGAAAACAGAGCGCGAAATGCGACGTCATCGAGCCGCGCCAACTCCCCTAGCGAAGGCGCGCGCAATTCCGCGCGCGCGGCGAGTTTGGTTTCTCGGCCTTTTTGCGCGAATTTGTTCCACGGGCACACGGCGAGGCAATCGTCGCAGCCATAGATGCGGTTGCCGATGCTCTTGCGAAATTCGTGCGGGATCGGGCCCTTGTTCTCGATCGTCAGGTAGGAAATGCAGCGCCTGGCATCGAGCTTGTAAGGTGCGGGGAACGCAGCAGTCGGGCAGATCTCCTGGCAGGCGTTGCAGGTTCCGCAATGGTCGGTGTCGGCAGTGTCGCGCGGCAGCTCGGCGGCGGTGAAGATCGCGCCGAGAAACAGCCATGAGCCGAACTCGCGCGAGACCAGATTGGTGTGCTTGCCTTGCCAGCCTAGCCCTGCCGCCTGCGCCAGCGGCTTTTCCATCACCGCTGCGGTATCGATGAACACTTTCACTTCCTCGCCCGATGCCGCGACCAGCCACCGCGCCAGCGTCTTCAGCCGCTTCTTGATCACGTCGTGATAGTCGTCGCCCTGGGCATAGGCGGAGATTGCGCCGCGTGTGCGCTTTTCGAGGAGCGCGAGCGGATTGTCATCGGGTCCGTAATTGAAGCCGAGCATGATGATCGACCGCACGCCCGGCCATAGCACGCACGGATCCATCCGCCGCTCGGGCTGAGCGGCGAGCCAGTCCATGTCGCCATGCGCGCCGGCATCGAGGAACTCGCGGAAGTACTTTCCGGCATTGCCGAGCGCGCCGGGATCGGTGACGCCGATGCAATCGAAACCGAGCGTCGCGGCTTCGCGCATGAGCGCGGACTTTAGATCGCTGGCGGAGAGCTTGACGGCCTGGTTCAGAAGTCGAGGTCCACGTAGGTGCGTGACGCCGGCACGCCCGCCAGCCACTCGCTCAAGAGCGGGCGGAACGACGGGCGGGATTTCACCCGCGCGTACCACATCTTTGCCGCTTCGTCCTCGCTCCATGGCACATCGCCCAGATAATCGATCGCCGAAAGGTGCGCCGCGGCGGCGAGATCCGCGTAGCTCAGCCGGTCGCCGGCGAGGAAGTTCCGCGTCTGCGCCAGCCAGCCGATATAGGCCAGATGATAGCGCACATTGGCCTTGGCTGCGCGGATCACATCGGCCGCCGGCGCGCCGCCGCCATTCTCCTCGCTCATGAAACGCTTATAGATGCGCTCGGTTACCAGCGGGTTCGAGGCCTCCTCGAAGAATTTTTCGTTGAACCACGCCATCAGCCGGCGCACCTCGACGCGCTCCGCCATCGACGCCGGCAACAGCCGCCGCTCGCCGGCCTCCAGGCCGTGCGTCTCGTCGAGATATTCGGCGATGACGCCTGCGCCGGGAATC
Organism: Bradyrhizobium sp. AZCC 1577; assembly: GCF_036924575.1. Lineage (NCBI taxonomy): Bacteria > Pseudomonadati > Pseudomonadota > Alphaproteobacteria > Hyphomicrobiales > Nitrobacteraceae > Bradyrhizobium > Bradyrhizobium sp. AZCC 1577. The sequence goes on along the minus strand of NZ_JAZHRQ010000001.1, from coordinate 612,847 downwards.
GGCGGAAAACCGTCAGCCATCAGCACCGGCGTGGTGCCCGCGGGATTGAGCACGAGAAACCCTTCACGCCGCTCCCAGGCTCGCTCTTCCACCAGGCGCAGGTCGAGGCCGTGTTCGCCCAGCACCAGGCGAATGAAGCGCGAATGCGGACAGAACGGATGATGATAGAGCGTGTACATGAAATCCTTGAACAATTCGCGGCGACGCTCAAGGAACCCGAGCGGTCGAGCCGCGTCATGCGAATCGCAACACTAGAGCCTATTCGGTTCTGCCTGAAATCAGAACGGAATAGGCTCTAGCCTTTGTTTTGACGCGTTTTGTTTGCGCGAACCGGGATTCAGTTCGCCCGAAAACGCTATAGCCAAGCCGGCGCAAGAGGCAACTGTCTTTGGCGTATTTTTTTGCGATTGCGGCATGGGGATGAATAGGCGAGAAGGACGCGGTTTTTCCAGACAAAACGGACCCCCATCATGATGTCGGATGTAGTGAAGGCGGTGGTTCTCGGCATCATCGAGGGCGTCACGGAATTCCTGCCGGTTTCGTCGACCGGCCATATGCTGGTCGCGCAACGATTCTTCGGGCTTGGCGAGGGCGCGTTCTGGCAGAGCTTTGTCGTGTTGATTCAGCTCGGCGCGATCCTCGCCATCGTCATGCTCTATTTCGTCAAATTGTCGCGCGTCGCGCTTGGCATGTTCACCAACCCCGACGACCGGCGTTTCGTGATCGGCGTATTGCTGGCGTTTCTGCCTGCGGTGGTCATCGGCCTGGTTGCCGGCAAGTACATCAAGGAGTTTCTCTTTAATCCATGGGTGGTGTGCTTCACCCTGATCGTCGGCGGTGCAATTCTGTTGTGGGTCGATCAACTCTATCTCAAGCCGACGCAGCACGATGCCACGCGCTATCCGCTGCTGATGTATCTGTGGATCGGCATTGCGCAATGCGTAGCGATGATTCCCGGCGTGTCGCGCTCCGGCGCCAGCATCGTGGCGGCGATGCTGCTCGGCGGTGACAAGCGATCGGCCGCGGAGTTTTCGTTCTTTCTCGCGATCCCGACCATGATCGGCGCGTTCGCCTATGATTTCTACAAGAACCGCGCCGAGATGACGACCGATCACATCGGCATCATCGCGGTCGGCTTCGTGGTCTCGTTCATCACCGCGGCGATCGTGGTGAAGACGTTCCTCACCTACGTCACCCGCCACGGATTCACGTTCTTTGCGTGGTGGCGCGTCGCCATCGGCGCGCTCGGCCTGATCGCACTGGCGCTGGGGAGGTAGGTCTCTGTCGTCCCCGCGAACGCGGGGACCCATGACCACAAATCTCGATTGTTGAAATGCGCGGGAGCTCCAGCTCAGCATAACCACAGACACCTGTGGTTATGGGTCCCTGCGTTCGCAGGGACGACGAAAACCTACGCGCTCTTCCTTTGAAACTGCCCGGCGGCGCGGAAGCGCCAGAGATATTGCGGGGCGATCGCTTCCATCGCTTCCGGCGTAATGCCGAGCCCCTGCAGCGTCAGGCCAGCCGCCTTCGCTTCGTCCGACACGACATTGTCGACTTGCAGCATCGCCACCTGGTCCGGCGTCAGCTTCAACGGACCCGGCGCGAATTGCAGGAACTGCGACTTTAGCCTCGCCAGTCCCCACGGCAGCGAAATCAGCATGCGCTTGCGGTCGGTGATCTTGAGGATGATTTCCATGATCTCGCGCATGGTCAGCACGTCAGGCCCGCCGAGCTCGTAGGTCGCGCCCGGCTTGGTCTTGTCCTCAGCGGCGTCGGCGACCGCGTTGGCGACGTCGGCGACATAGGCCGGCTGCACCCGCGTCTCGCCGCCGCCGATCAGCGGCAGGAACGGCGATATCCGGGCAAGCGACGCAAAGCGGTTGGTGAACTGATCCTCGGGCCCGAACAGCAGCGACGGCCGCAGGATCGTGGCCGATGGCGCCGCCGCCAGCACGGCCTTCTCGCCTAAAGCCTTGGAGCGGAAATAGGCCGAGGGCGAGTTCTCGTCGGCGCCGATCGCCGATACATGCACCATCTGCGCGCCGATGGCGGCGGCGGCCTTGGCGATGGTTTCGGCGCCTTTGGTCTGCACCGCGTCGAAGGTCTGCGCGCCGCTCTCGGCCAGGGTGCCGACCAGGTTGACCACGGTTTCGGAACCGCGCATCACCGCCTCCACCGAAGCCGGGTAGCGCAGATTGGCCTGCACGGGGTGGATCTGGCCAACGCGGCCGAGCGGTTGCAGGTGCCCGGCCAGTTCGGGCCGCCGCACCGCTACCCGAATCCGATAGCCGCGCTTGGCCAGCGCCCGGACCACGTTTCGCCCCAGAAAGCCCGATCCGCCAAATACCGTGATGAGCGTTTCCAGGTTCGCTGCCGCGTGCGACGTCATCGGGGTCAATTCCTGCCGGTCAAATTCGAAGATATCGGTGGGATTTAGCGGATTCGCGATACGCCAACGTGGGCCCGCTGTACAGCGGATTTCGGATGGCATTGAAGCGATTTGACAAGCGCGTGACTGATCCTTACTAACCCGCCCGGGCCCAGGTGGCGGAATTGGTAGACGCGCTGGCTTCAGGTGCCAGTGGCTTCACGGCCGTGAAGGTTCGAGTCCTTTCCTGGGCACCATTGCCCTTGCCCAAGTATTGCCTCCCAAGTATTGCCCATGCCCAAGTCATGTGAGCGGCTGGCGAGGCGCCGGCCGGACGCGCCCGAACATGGGCCATAGCCGTCCTATTTGATCTGATCGCCGACAGGAGCAGCATCCTGCGGATTCGGCAGCGCAGCGAAACAGCCCCGTTTCCCCACCCGACCGGTTGCCAGCGAGCCGGCTTCCATGGCTAAATGGAACTGTACGTTTGTTTTTAAGACAAGGGATATGCTGCAGTCCGGGCGAGCGTATAATTGCCGCTGGAGAATACCCATGACAGGGACCGTCAGGCTGCCGCGCAAGCTGTCCAAAGAGCGGAAGCCGGCCCTGCCTTCCGGCAGCGGGCTCGTCGTCTTGCGCGAAGCGGGCGATGGCCTGACTGGCGGACAAAATCACGGCGAACTCCGCAATTCCCGTCCTATAAGCCATGCCCAACCGCTCGCCTCCGGCGGTTTCGGGCGCTAGTGTTTCCGCCGAATCGACTGAAGACACGAGGCTTCCCTTCATGACAATCCGCCTGCATCGCGGCGACCTGCCCGATCTGTCCCGCTACAAGGATTCGGTGGCGATCGATACCGAGACCATGGGGCTCAATCCGCATCGTGACCGGCTCTGCGTGGTGCAGATGTCGAATGGCGATGGCAGCGCTGATGTCATTCAGATCCCGAAGGGCCACACCGACGCGCCGAACCTGAAGGCGCTGCTCGCCAATCCCGCCATCACGAAGATCTTCCACTTCGCTCGCTTCGATGTCGCCGTGCTCTACAACACCTTCGGCGTGATGCCGCAGCCGATCTATTGCACCAAGATCGCCTCGCGGCTGAGCCGCACCTATACCGACCGCCACGGCCTGAAGGACCTGGTGCGCGAGGTGCTCAACATCGATCTGTCGAAACAACAGCAGTCGAGCGACTGGGGATCAGAGAGTCTGAGCGAGGCGCAGCTCGCCTATGCCGCGTCCGACGTGCTGCATCTGCATGGCCTTCGCGAGCGGCTCGATGCCATGCTGGCGCGCGAGGGACGCACGGCGATGGCGCAGGCCTGTTTCGATTTCCTGCCGACCCGGGCAAAACTCGATCTCGGCGGCTGGGAGGCCGAGGACATCTTCGCGCATTCGTGACCGGGACCATTTGAAGCGCCTGGCTGCCCGCCTCCGCCCCGTTTCGGTCACACTCATCGCGAGTGTCCGGGCTGCATAATCCCGCGATTGCGGGTAGGATGACGCCCTCTTGGGCGTCTTTGGAGCCGCGGTGAACTCGATACAGAACCCAGCCTTTGCCACCGGAATGGAGGCGCGCTTCGCTGCGGCCGCCCGTCACAGCCGGATGGTGCGGGTGCTGCGGGTCGCGGTTCCGGCAGCCGTGCTGCTGGCCATGGCCGGGATCGTCGTGATCTCGATCTTTAATCCGTTCCGCATCACGGGGCTCTCGAAGCTGCCGGTCGACATGGGCAATCTCGTAGTGTCAGGCACCAAGATCACCATGGAAACGCCGCACCTTGCCGGCTTCTCCACCGACCAGCGCCCATACGAATTGTGGGCCAAGGCGGCGATCCAGGATCTGGCCAACCCCGATCACGTCGAACTCCAGACGCTGCGGGCCAAGGTCATGATGGAGGACAAGAGCACCGTGACGATGGATGCCCGCACGGGGTTTTTCGACAGCAAGCAGCAGATGCTCGACCTGCGAAAGGACATCTTCCTGCAATCCTCCACCGGCTACGAGGCGAAACTGTCGCAGGCCTATGTCGATATCAACAAGGGAACGGTGACCTCGGACGAGCATGTCGACGTGAAATTGCTGAACGGTACGCTCATCGCCGATCGGCTCAGGATCATCAACAGCGGCGAGATCGTGCGCTTCGAAGGCAATGTCGTGATGAACCTGATCATGGAAAGCCCTCCGACGCCTGAGCCTGAGCCCGAGCCGCAGCCAGCGCCCAAGACGCGGTCCATCAGCGGCAAGTCCGCCAACACGAAATGATATCTATGATGCAGTTGTTCTCGCGCAGGTTTGCGGCGGCAGCTCTTGTGCTCGCGTTGACCGCCTCCGATGGCGCCTTCGCGCAAGGTGCCATGTCGGGCGTGCCGAATGCGATGCAGGGTTTTTCGCAAAACCGCGATCAGCCGATTCAAATCGAGGCGGCGTCGCTCGAGATGCGCGACAAGAAAAAGGAGGCGACCTTTTCCGGAAACGTGAAGGTCGTGCAGGGCGATACCACCATGACCTCGAAGTCGCTGGTGGTGTTTTACGATTCCGGTCCGGCATCGGACGCGCCGCCCGTTGCACCCAAGGGATCGAAATCCGCGTCGATGCAGTCCGCGAGCCCCGGGCCTGGCGGCAGCTCGTCTATCCGCCGGCTCGAAGCCAAGGGCTCCGTCGTGGTCACGCAGAAGGACCAGGTCGTGACCGGCGAGACTGCGATTTTCGACACGCGGGCCAACCTCATCACCATGGTGGGCGGGGTCGTGCTGACCCAGTGCAAGAACGTGCTCAAGGGCGACCGCCTCAAGGTCGACATGACGACCGGCGTGTCGCGCGTCGAATCCGACAGCGGCAAGGTGCAGGGCATGTTCATCCAGGGAGAGAATTGCGGGTCGGGATCGGGCGGGTCGAAGCCCGCGCCGGTCCAGATACCCTCGCTGATCCCCGGTAAAAAATAAGCCAGATCAGCGTCTTAAAGATTATTTGGGCCGGTCACGGTTGAAGCCGGTAGCGCGAGCCTGTATCTACAAGGCAGGGCGCACGGCGGGGTGTTTCGCTGGGCAGGGACATCCATTCATTCATGGTTCGCTAGCGAAGCGATTCGCCGGCGGGCGCGTCGCGGAATCACCGTGAAAGGCTTAAGCGAAGCGGGATGGTGGATTTATTCGGCATGTTCCGTCGACGCCCCGCGAAACGCGGCCCTGTAGGCTTTGCGCGTTCGCGCGAGGACATCACCGCGCTCGGCGATTCCTTCGGCGACATGCTGGCGAGCCCGGTGCGCGATGCGCCGCCAATGGCGCGTTCGGCCTCGCTGCCCGGCCTGCAATTGCCGCAGCCCGAGCCCCACGTCGAACCCCGCGAGGAGAGAGCGCGTTCACGGCCACAGGCGCCTCGCGCCAAGGCCAATGGCGGCGAAGCGCCGCGCCTGATCAAGCGGCCCGGCTTTCTCGCTGTGCACAGCGTGGAAAAGAGTTTTGGCACGCGGCAAGTGGTGCGCGGCGTCAGCATCTATGTTCGCCGCGGCGAGGCGGTCGGTCTGCTCGGCCCGAACGGCGCCGGCAAGACCACCGTGTTCTACATGATCACCGGCCTGATCAAGGCGGATCGCGGCGCCATCGAACTCGACGGTCACGACGTGACGAAGCTGCCGATGTATCAGCGCGCGCGGCTCGGCATCGGCTATCTGCCGCAGGAAGCCTCGATCTTTCGTGGCCTCACCGTCGAACAGAATATTCGCGCCGTGCTGGAAGTCGTCGAGCCCAACCGCAAGAAGCGGGAGGCCGAACTCAATTCGCTGCTCGACGAATTCAACATCACGCGCTTGCGCAAATCGCCATCGATCGCGCTCTCCGGCGGCGAGCGCCGCCGCGTCGAAATTGCGCGCGCGCTGGCGACGCGTCCGAACTACATGCTGCTCGACGAGCCCTTTGCCGGCATCGATCCGATCGCGGTCGGCGACATTCAGGACCTGGTCCGCCACCTCACCAACCGCGGCATCGGCGTCCTGATCACCGACCACAATGTGCGCGAAACGCTCGGCCTCACCGACCGCGCCTATATCGTCTATGCCGGTCAGATACTGACCGAGGGCAGTCCGGAAGAGATCGTCAACGATCCGGATGTACGCCGTCTTTACCTTGGTGAGGAATTCCGACTATAGCGCACGACCGCAAAAATATCGGCGGTTCGGTCATAAGGTATTGCGCTCAATCAGGATTTTCTGGCGCGCCCGGGAGCGGCTCGGCTTCCCGCGGTCGCTGATCGCGCCATAGCCCAATTTTCGCATTCGTCAAGGCGTGTACAAGGGCGTTGGACTAATATAAGCAAGAATCGGACCAACTTTTGGTGGATCGGTTCTTGGCCTCATGGCGCTGACGCAGAGATTAGAGTTCCGGCAGTCGCAGTCGCTGGTGATGACGCCGCAATTGATGCAGGCGATCAAGCTGCTGCAACTGTCGAATCTCGACCTCTCGGCTTTCGTCGAGGAGGAATTGGAGCGCAATCCGCTGCTGGACCGGGCCAGCGACGGCCCCGAACCGCCGGTTGCAGGCGAGCCGGTACCCGAACGCGCCGAATTCTCCGATTCCGGCAGCTATGGCGAGGATGGCGGCGGCGATGCCTCCGATATGGGCACCGGCCCAGGGAGCGAGACCTTCGAGCCCGGCCAGGAGGACTGGCTGAACCGCGACCTCGGCAGCCGGACCGAGATCGAGCAGACGCTCGACACCCCGCTCGACAACGTCTTTTCCGAAGAGCCCGCCGAAGCCGCCGCGCGCGCCGCACAGGACGCGGCGCCGACCGCCTACACCGAGTGGGGCGGAGGCGCCTCCAATGACGACGAATATAATCTGGAAGCCTTCGTCGCCGCCGAGGTGACGCTATCCGGCCACCTCGCCGAACAGCTCGCGGTCGCCTTCAGCGCGCCGGCGCAGCGCATGATCGGGCAGTACCTGATCGACCTGGTCGACGATGCCGGCTATCTGCCGCCGGATCTGGGGCAGGCTGCCGAGCGGCTGGGCGCCTCGCAGGCGGACGTCGATGCGGTGCTCGCGGTGCTGCAGACGTTCGATCCGCCCGGCGTCTGCGCGCGGAACCTGAGCGAATGCCTCGCGATCCAGCTCCGCGAACTCAATCGCTACGACCCGGCCATGCAGGCGCTGGTGGAAAATCTCGATCTGCTGGCGAGGCGCGACATTGCGTCGTTGCGCAAACTGTGTGGCGTCGACGACGAAGACATCACCGACATGATCGGCGAGATCCGGCGTCTCGATCCGAAGCCCGGCCTCAAGTTCGGCTCGGCGCGCACGCAGACCATGGTGCCCGACGTCTATGTGCGGCCCGGCCCGGACGGCGGATGGCATGTCGAACTCAACAGCGACACCTTGCCGCGCGTGCTGGTCAATCAGGTCTATTACACCGAGCTGTCGAAGACGATCCGCAAGGACGGCGACAAATCCTATTTCAGCGACTGCCTGCAGAACGCGACCTGGCTGGTGCGCGCACTCGATCAGCGCGCCCGCACCATCCTGAAGGTCGCCACCGAAATCGTCCGCCAGCAGGATGGGTTCTTCACCCATGGTGTCGCGCATCTGCGACCGCTGAATTTGAAAGCGGTGGCGGACGCGATCCAGATGCATGAATCCACGGTGTCGCGGGTCACCGCCAACAAATACATGGCGACCAATCGCGGCAGTTTCGAGCTGAAATATTTCTTTACCGCCTCGATTGCTTCGGCCGACGGCGGCGAGGCGCATTCGGCGGAGGCGGTCCGCCACCACATCAAGCAATTGATCGATGCGGAAGCGCCGAGTGCGATCCTGTCCGACGATACCATCGTGGAACGATTGCGCGAATCGGGCATTGATATTGCCCGCCGCACGGTCGCGAAGTACCGCGAAGCCATGCGCATTCCTTCTTCGGTCCAGCGCCGCCGCGACAAACAGAGCATGCTCGGTAACGCCCTTTCCGCTCCCGCCACTTCCTCCGACCGGTCCCGCGATGCGGCGCCGGCCTGATTGCGTTCGCGTCAGATCGCGATAGTGTCAGGTCCCCGACAGAGCGCGGCCCGGAAAGCGACGCCGGCTTTCCGAATGGGCCACGCTCCGGCAACACCAGAGTAGTCGAGGCATCAAGCGAGGCATCAAATGACCCTTCGAATCTCCGGGAAAAGCATCAGTGTCGGCGAGGCGCTTCGTTCGCGCGTCAGCGAGCGCACCGATGAGGTCTTGAGAAAATATTTCGACGGCAATTATTCCGGCCACATTACGCTGAGCAAGGATGGCTTCGGCTTCCGCACCGATTGCGCGCTGCACCTGGACTCCGGGATTACGCTGGAGGCCGATTCCAATGCTCCCGATGCCTATGCCAGCGCCGACCAGGCGCTCTTGATGATCGAGAAGCGCCTGCGCCGCTACAAGAGCCGGCTAAAGGACCGCTCGGCCCGGAAGGCCTATGCGGCCTCCGCGGCGCTGGCCGAGATCGATACTCCGGTGCTCGATGCGTCGAGCTATGTGCTCGAGGCGCCGACGGGAGGCGACGAGGAGGTCACATCCTATAGCCCCGTCATCATCGCGGAGGCGACCACGTCGCTGAAGCGGCTTTCGGTCAGCGAGGCGGTCATGGAACTCGATCTGACTGGGGCCGCCTGCATCGTGTTTCAGCACGGGTCCAGCGGCCGGGTGAACATCATTTACCGCCGGCCGGATGGCAATGTCGGCTGGATCGACCCTCCCTCGGTTACCCCCTGAGAATCATGCCCATGGCATTGACGCCCCCACTGGCCCTCCCTATGGTCCGCCGCTCTTTAAGCAGGGCGCAGGAACTGGCCCTTCGGGAGTTGGCACCGTGCCTGCGTTGGAGTAGAAGCCGTGCAAATCGGGACCCGGGCTTAACCCCGCCTCCCGTCTCATCTTCTTGACGCCCCGGTTCTAGAACCTATCTCGCAACCTGACGGTTTAATTCACCTCGGAACGCCCCATGACGATTACCGATCTGGTCGCACCCGAGGCGATTCTCCCCGCTTTGAAGGTCATCAGCAAGAAGCAGGCGCTGCAGGAGCTGGCCGCGCGCGCTTCCGCCCTGACCGGCCAGAACGAACGCTCGGTGTTCGAGGTGCTGTTGCAGCGGGAGAAACTGGGCACCACCGCGGTGGGCTATGGCGTCGCCATTCCTCACGGCAAACTGCCGAAACTGGAAAAGCTGTTCGGGCTGTTCGCCAGGCTGGAACGCCCGATCGATTTCGAGGCGATGGACGGCCAGCCGGTCGACCTGATCTTCCTGCTGCTGGCCCCGGAAGGCGCCGGCGCCGATCATTTGAAGGCATTGGCCCGAATCGCCCGGCTGTTACGCGACCAGGACGTCGCCAAGAAGCTGCGCGCCTCCCGCGACGCCCAGGCGATCTATTCGGTGCTGGCGTTGCCGCCGGCGAGCGCAGCGTAATTCCGCGCGTCGGAACGGTTTCCTGGCGGTAGTACGCCAGAATAAACGCAATTTTAAGCTAAATAGCAGCTTATTTCGGGCGCTGGGATTTTTTACTAGGCCCGGAGAACATTGCCATGACGCTGCGCCTGACGATTTCGCGCGCAATTTTGATTTTCGGATTGGTTACCGCCTTAGGACTCGGTGCCGTGATTGCCACCAGCGTTTATGCGCTGTCGCAGCTCAAGGTCGGAGGTCCGCTCTATAGCCAGATCAAGCTCGGCAACGACCTGATCGCCGACATCCTGCCTCCGCCGGAATACGTCATTGAGGCCTATCTCGAGGCCACCCTCGTGCTGCACGATCCGGCGCAGCTTTCGTCGCATCGCGACCGTATTGCGCAGCTCAAGAAGGAATATGACGAGCGGCACGATTTCTGGACCAAATCCGATCTCGATCCGGTGCTGAAGACGAAGTTGGTCGAGAAGTCCGACAGCGAGGTGCGCCGCTTCTGGACCGCAATCCAGGATGGCCTGTTACCTGCGCTCGCCAAGGGCGACGGTACGGCTGCGGCGAAATCCTATGCCGAGATCACCGCACGCTATACCGCGCACCGCGCCATCATCGACGACATTGTCAAGCAGACCAACGAGCAGAACGCGGCGACGGAGGTCGCGGCAACGGGGCGCGTCAGCACGTTCACGTGGGTGCTGTGGGGCGTTTCGGCCGCGGTGTTTCTGGTCATCGGCGCCGGCATTTTCGGTGTGGCATTCGGCGTCATACGCCCCATCGCCGAAATGACCGACGTGATGAAAGGCCTTGCCGGCGGCGATCTCTCTGTCTCGGTCCCGGCCCTCAGCCGCGACGACGAAGTCGGCGCCATGGCGCGCGCGGTTCAGGTGTTCAAGGACAACGCGCTGCGCGTTCAGTCGATGGAACAGGAGCAGGCAAGCCTGAAGTCGAAGGCCGAAGGCGAACGCAAGGCAGCGATGCAGCAGATGGCCGACGGCTTCGATGCCGCGATTGGAAAGATCATTCAGACCGTATCGACCGCCTCGTCCGAACTCGAATCATCTGCCGGACAACTAACCAAGACCGCCGAAGTGACCCAGATGCTCTCGGCAACCGTTGCCTCCGCATCGGAGCAATCCTCGGCCAACGCGCAGTCCGCCGCGGCGGCCGCGGAAGAGATGGCCTCGTCGGTGTCGGAGATCGGCCGCCAGGTCCAGGATTCGCACAAGATATCCCGCGAGGCGGTCAGCCAGGTCCAGCAGACCAATGCGCGGATTGCCGATCTCGCGCAGTCCGCCAGCCGGATCGGCGAAGTGGTCAAGATGATCAGCGCGGTCGCCGAGCAGACCAACTTGCTGGCGCTGAACGCCACGATCGAAGCGGCGCGCGCCGGTGAGGCGGGACGTGGATTTGCCGTCGTCGCCTCCGAGGTCAAGGCGCTTGCCGCGCAGACCGCGAAAGCGACCGAGGAAATCGGCGAGCAGATCGGCCAGATGCAATCGGCGACCAATCAGTCGGTGTCGGCGATCCAGGAAATCGGCGGCACGATCGGCCGCATCGCGGAAATCTCGCAGGCAATCGCGGCAGCGGTGGAAGAGCAGGGTGCAACAACCCAGGAAATCTCGCGCAACGTGCAGCAGGCGGCGCAGGGTGCCACGCAGGTCGCAGGCAGCATCACCGACGTCAACCGCGGCGCGACCGATACCGGCGCGGCATCGACGCATGTGCACGGTCTGGCCCGCTCGCTGCTGGGACAGAGCAATCATCTCAAGGGCGAAGTGGAGAAATTCCTCTCGACCGTCCGCGCGGCCTAGAGCATGATCCGGTAAAGCGCGAAGCGGTTTTCCGAAAAGATCATGCTCAAACAAAGAGATGAGATCATGATGCGATTCTACGAAATCGCATCATGATAAAAGCGGATTGGAATTTGCTATTGACGAAGATACGCGGGCGATGCCCGCGTATCCGAAACCCTCTTCTCGCATTCACTCGGCATCAGACCAGTCGATGCCGGCGAAGCTTCGTCAGTGACAGCAGCAGGTGCTGCGTCAGCGACAGCAGCAAGAGCTGCGTCAGTGCACGCTGACGGCCTGAAGCTCGTTGCTCCATGCGTTGGCGATCGCAGCTTCCCGGCTGTCGGTCAGCATGATCGGGGTGCCGTCGGCGGCATGCAGCGCGAACAGTTTCAGCCCCGGCGCGATTTTCGGCGCCTGCGGAAACAGTCCCGGCACGTCCTCGGAACGGACTTGTTTCACGTAGGCGATATGGCCTTCACCAAGATGGGCCAGCGCCTCAACGGAAACCTTTTCGGATTCGAAGGTCACACTCACGTCACTCATGGTCTCGACTCCTCTGGAGACTAAGCGGTCGAGTCCGCTCCTTGTTCCACTATTATTCGTGCTCATTGATAGCGATTGTCTTAACGACCCTTTCAGGTTCCGGCCTGGCAAGGTCAATCGACAACAGCCCGTTTTTCAAATCCGCGCCCAGCACCTGCATCCCCTCCGCCAGCACGAAGGTGCGCTGGAAGTGGCGCGCGGCGATGCCGCGATGGATGTACTGCCGAGCCTTGTCGTCCTGCTGGCGGCCCCGGATCACGAGTTGGTTTTCCTCAATGGTCACATCGAGTTGGTCACGGGTAAAACCCGCCACCGCCAGCGTGATGCGCAACCGTTCGGGTTGGCCGTTGGCGCGGTCACACCGCTCGATGTTGTAGGGAGGATAGCCGTCGGCGCCTTTGACAACGCGATCGAGCGCACGCTCGATTTCGTCGAACCCAAGCAGGAACGGACTTGATAACGAAGGAACACGAGACATCACAAAGTCCTCTCGAAGCGACTTTGAGGGGCCCTTGCGGCGCCCCATTCAACCGGCCGGCCGACTTGCCGTCCGGTCAGAAGGGAATATGGGGGTGATTTGGGGAGGGTTCAAGCACCTCTGAATGCAGCGTAAATCGGCGATGGTGGGGTTTTCCACCGTCCGGATCATCCCGGAATGACGGATTACCCGCCCACGCGCTTCCTTCCATCGGCGGTAAAGAGATGCAGCTTGTCGGGCGCGGCGACCGCCGTGATTCGCTCGCCGATGGCGGGACCGATGGCGCCGGCAATCCGCACGATGATTTCCCCCGGCGGCAACTCGCCCGGGGTGGCGGCTACCCCCTGCATTTCCTGCTGCCTCGTCCCGTAGACGAATGTCTCGGCGCCGACGCGCTCGATCGCTTCCACGGTGAGGCCGAGCGCCACGCCGCCGGACACCGTTTGGTTCGAGATCACAAAGTCCTCAGGCCGGATGCCGATGATGCCGGCTTCGGCGGCTCTGATATCGCCGGCCAGTTGCGATTTCAATTCGGAGCGCAGCGGCATCAGGTTCATCGGCGGGGCGCCAATGAAGGAGGCAACGAAGGTGGTGGCGGGCCTCTGGTAGATATCCAACGGATTGCCGATCTGCTCGACCTGGCCGCCGTTCATCACCACGAGAATGTCGGCCAGCGTCATCGCCTCGAGCTGGTCATGGGTGACGTAGATCGATGTCGTGGACAGCCGGCGCTGCAATTTGCGGATTTCGACGCGCATGGCGATGCGCAGTTTGGCATCGAGGTTCGACAGCGGCTCGTCGAACAGAAACACCTTTGGCTGCCGCACGATGGCGCGGCCCATCGCCACGCGCTGGCGCTGGCCGCCGGACAATTGCCGCGGCTTGCGTTCGAGCATTGCGCCGAGTTCGAGAATGCGCGCGGCTTCCCCGACGCGCGTCTTGATCTCGTCCTCCGCCATGCCGCGGTTGCGCAGGCCGTAGGCCATGTTGTTGTAGACGCTCATGTGCGGATAGAGCGCGTAGTTCTGGAACACCATTGCGATGTCGCGATCGGCCGGCTCGATCTGGTTGACGACGCGCCCGCCGATATCGATCTCGCCGCCGGTGATGGTCTCCAGCCCCGCGACCATCCGCAGCAGCGTGGACTTGCCGCAGCCGGATGGGCCGACCAGCACGCAGAACTGGCCGTCGCCGACCTCGAAATCGATGCCCTTGATGGCCTCGAAGCCACCAAGGTAGGTTTTGCGGACGTTGCGGAGCGTTACATTGGCCATCGAGTATTCGCCATATTCACTTTTCCGTCTGGACCAGGCCGCGGACGAACAGCCGCTGCATGAATATGACCACCGCGACCGGCGGCAGCATGGCGAGGACCGCAGTCGCCATTGCGAGCTGCCATTCGGCCAGCTCGTCGGTCGCCACCAACATCTTCTTGATGCCAATCACGATGGTCTGCATCGAATCCTGCGTGGTGATCAAAAGCGGCCAGAGATATTGATTCCAGCCATAGATGAACTGGATGACGAACAGCGCCGCCATGGTCGTCACCGACAGCGGCAAGAGCGTATCCCAAAAGAAGCGGAAGGGGCCGGCGCCGTCGATCCGCGAGGCTTCCAGGAGTTCATCCGGCACCGTCATGAAGAACTGGCGGAACAGCAGCGTGCCGGTGGCGGATGCAATCAGCGGCAGGATCAGGCCGGCATAGGTGTCGAGCAGGCGCAAATCGGCGACTACCTTGTAGGTCGGGTAGATGCGCACTTCGACCGGGAGCATCAGCGTGATGAAGATGATCCAGAACGCGGTCTTGCGGAAGGGGAAGCGGAAATAGACCACCGCATAGGCCGACAGGATCGAGATGAAAATCTTGCCCACCGCAATGCCGATCGCCGAGACGAAGGAATTGATCAGCATGTTGGCCACCGGCTCGCGGCTGGTGCGCGAACCGCCGACGAAGATGGCGCGGTAGTAATTTTCCAGCGTGCGGCTGCCGGGCGACGCCGGCATGTGGCCACCGACTACGGTCGCCGCGTCATGGGTCGAGGCGACCAGCGCGAGATAAACCGGGAAAGCGACGATGAACACGCCAAGCGTCAGGATGGCGTAGGCGATGAAATCGGTGAGCGGGCGGTGCTCGACCATCAGTACTGCACCTTGCGTTCGACATAGCGGAACTGGATCGCGGTCAGCGCGATCACGATGACCATCAGCACGACCGACTGCGCCGCCGAGCCGCCGAGGTCGCCGCCGAGACGGCCGTCGGCGTAGACCTTGTAGACCATGGTGGTGGTGGCGCCGGCGGGTCCGCCGCCGGTGACAGCGTCGATGATGCCGAACGTGTCGAAGAAGACGTAGACGACGTTGACCACCAGCAGGAAGAACGTCGTCGGCGACAGCAGCGGGAAGATGATGGTCCAGAAGCGGCGCACCGGCCGGGCGCCGTCGATGGCGCTGGCCTCGATCACGCTTTTCGGGATCGATTGCAGGCCGGCCAGGAAGAACAGGAAATTGTAGGAGATCTGCTTCCAGACGGACGCCATCACCACCAGCATCATGGCGTGGTTCTCGTTAAGCAGCGGATTCCAGTCGAGACCCATGCCGCGCAGTGGGCGCGCCAGCATGCCGAGCGAAGGCTGGAACATAAAGAACCAGAGCACGCCGGCCACCGCAGGCGCCACCGCATAGGGCCAGATCATCAGCGTCTTGTAGGCGGGCGCGGCCTTCAGATTCTTGTCGGCCTGGGTTGCGAACAACAGCGCGATCGAGAGCGAAAGCGCCGCAACCAGCGTCGAGAAGATCACCGTCGTCAGCATCGACCGGTAATATTCCGGCTGAGCGAACAGGGCCTGATAATTTTCCAGCCCCACGAATTCGGAGACCAGGCCGAACGCGTCCTCGCGCAGGAAGGACTGCCAGATCGCCTGGCTTGCCGGCCAGTAGAAGAAGACAACCGTGATGACGAGCTGCGGCAGCAGCAGCAGATAAGGCAACAGGCGATTGTTGAAGACGGTGGACTTTTCCATTCAGGCGTCGCGGTCTTACCGGTGATGCAAGCGCTCCCTCCCGCATTGCAGGAGGGAGCGCCGGTAGTCTGGTTCAGCTTCGCCTACTTTGCAGTCTTCTCGAAAGTGCGCAACATCGCATTGCCCCGGGAGACGGCGGCATCGAGGGCTTCCTTCGCGGATTTCTTGCCGGCCAGCGCCGCCTCGATCTCCTCAGACCAGAGGTCGCGCATCTGCACCATGTTGCCGAAGCGCAGGCCGCGCGAGTTCTCGGTCGGCTCCTTGTTGGTGAGTTCCTTCAAGGGAGTCTGCAGGGTCGGGTTCTTCTCATAGAAGCCGTCCTTGATCGACTTCTCGTAGGCCGCCTTGGTGATCGGCAGATAGCCGGACTCCTGATGCAGCTTGGCCTGGCGGTTGGTGTCCGACAGGAAGGTGAAGAACTTTGCGACGCCCTTATACTCTTCCGGCTTCTTGCCGCCCATCACCCAGAGCGACGCGCCGCCGATGATCGAGTTCTGCGGAGCGCCGGCGACATCAGGGTAATAGGGCATCGGCGCCGAGGTGAAGTCGAATTTTGCGGTGCCCTTCGCAGTGCCATAGTAGCCGGACGAGGTCAGGAAGATCGCGCACTCGCCGGAGCCGAAGCGGGCTTCGTTGGTGCTGAGGCGCCCACCATAGTCGTAGGTCTTGTCCTTCTGCAGGTCGACGAGGTTCTGCAGGTGCTTCACATGCAGCGGCGAGTTGAACTTCAGCTCAGTGTCGAAACCGTCGAGGCCGTTGGCCTTGGTGCCGATCGGCACATTGTGCCAGGCGGAGAACTGCTCGATATGCGCCCAGGGGGCCCAGGCGTTGGAGAAGCCGCAGGTATCGTGGCCGGCTGCTTTCAGCTTTTTGGCGGCGGCGAACACGTCGGGCCAGGTTTTCGGGATTTCCGTGACACCGGCCTTCTTCAATTCGTCCTTGTTGACCCACATCACCATCGAGGACGAGTTGAACGGGAACGACAGCATCTCGCCCTTGGAGGTCGAGTAGTAGCCGGTGATGGTCGGCAGGTACGCCTTGGGATCGAACGGCTCGCCGGCATCCTTCATGAGCTGGTAGACCGGCTTGATGGCGCCTTTGGCACTCATCATGGTGGCGGTGCCGACCTCGAACACCTGCATGATGTGGGGTGCGTTGCCGGCCCGGAACGCCGCGATGCCGGCGTTCATGGTGTCGGGATAGCTGCCCTTGTAGGACGGGATGATCTTGTAGTCGGACTGGCTGGCGTTGAATTCCTCGGCAAGCCTGTTGACGACATCGTTGTTGCCGCCGGTCATGGCGTGCCACCACTGGATCTCGGTCACAGCGTGGGCAGGTGTTGCGAACGCCAGCGCAGCAGTGACTGCCGCGGCTGGGCCAAATTGTCGAAATGCCATGTAATTCCTCCGGGTTGGGGTCGTCACCTTCGTTTCGCGCGATAACAGCGCCGGATGACGTGCAAATGACCCTATAAGCGAAAGGATGCTAGTGGGAAAGCGTGCGCGGAGGGAAGCCGGAAAATAGGCGAAGGCGCCAATGATACCTGTCGCCCCTGCGAACGTGTTTGGTCCTATAACCACAGCCGTCTGTGGTCGAAGCAGAGCGGCTACCATAGCGCCCAAAGCGAAGCCGCGGCGTATGGGCCCCTGCGTTCGCAGGGGCGACGAGGTTTAGCGCTTGCGTTCGGGGCCGCAGACCGCGCCCTTGGCGACCAGCGCCTCGATCTCGCCCTTCGAGTAGCCGAACTCGCCCAGCACCTCCGATGTGTGCTGGCTAAATTTCGGCGGCGTGCGGCGCAGGCTGGGCTTGGTCCGCTCCAGCCGGATCGGGGAGGCGACGCCCTTGTACCAGTCCTTTTCAATGATATCGCCACGATGCAGCGTATGCGGATTGGTCAGCGCCTGGTCGATCTTCTGCACCGGACCGGCCGGCAATCCCGCCGCCAGCAGCCGATTGCAGAGCGGTTCGGCCTCGTGCTGGCTGAACACGGCAGCGAGCTCGGCGCGCAGCGCCTCGCGGTTGGCGATCCGGTCCTTGTTGCGGGCAAAGCGCGGATCGGTGCCGAGTTCGGGCTTGCCGATTTCCTTGGCGAGCTTGCGGAAGGTGCCGTCATTGCCGACGCCGATGAAGATGTTGTCGGTCTTGGTCGGGAAGATCGCGTAAGGAACGAGGTTCGGGTGCTCGTTGCCGGTAAGCGACGGCGGCTTGCCATGCATGAAATAGTTCGCGGTGTGCGGATGCATGATCGCGAGGCCGGTTTCATACAGCGTGGTTTCGAGAAACTGGCCGAGCCCCGAACGCTGCCGCTCCGACAGCGCCATCAGGATGCCGATCGCCGCGTAAAGCCCGGTGGTGATGTCGACCAGGGGAACGCCGATCCGCATCGGGCCGCTTTCGGGCGAGCCGGTCGCCGCGATCATGCCGGTCATGGCCTGGATGATCGCGTCATAGCCGGGATTGCCGCCGCGCGGACCGTCGGCGCCGAAGCCGGAAATCCGGCAGTGCACCAGTCTTGGAAACTTCGCGCGCAAGACGTCGTTGCCGATGCCCCATTTGTCGAGCGTGCCCGGCTTGAAATTCTCGATCAGGACGTCGGCCGTCTCCAATAGCTTCATCAGCACCGCGCGCCCATCTTCGGACGCGAGGTCGATGCCGATCGAGCGCTTGTTGCGGTTGATGCCGACGAAATAGGCCGCATCCTCCTCGTGGAACGGAGGGCCCCAGTCGCGTACCTCGTCGCCGGCCGGCGGCTCGACCTTGATCACGTCGGCGCCGTGGTCGGCGAGGATTTGCGTGCAATAGGGGCCGCCAAGCACGCGCGTCAGATCGATCACGCGCAGGCCGGTCATTGCGCCGGGAGAACTCATGGAGAAGACCTTCGCTCAGGATGAGAATGGAGGCTTTGAGCTAGCGGTCTTCAGGCGCGGCGGCAATGGCGTCTCGCGCACAGGCGCATGACGCGGCCGCCGTAGCACGAGGTGAAAATTCCACGGGACGAACGGCCCGCCGATACCAGCGGCGGGCCATCGGGCAGCGCCGTCAGACGACGGTCAGGCGCACGTCGACATTGCCGCGCGTGGCGTTGGAATAGGGGCACACCTGGTGGGCCTTCGCGACCAGGGCCTCCGCATCCGCCTTGGGTACGCCAGGCAGCGAAACGGCGAGTTCGATATCGAGGCCGAAGCCGCCGGCCGAGCGCGGGCCGATGCCGACGGTGGAGGTCACCGAGGCGTCCGCCGGCACCTTCGGCCCGCCCTGCGAAGCCACGAATTTCATCGCGCCGATGAAGCAGGCGGCATAACCGGCCGCGAACAGTTGCTCAGGATTGTTGCCGGCGCCACCGCCGCCGCCGAGTTCTTTCGGGGTGGCGAGCTTGACGTCGAGTGCGCCGTCGAGGGTGGCGGCGTGGCCATCGCGGCCGCCGGTTGCCTTGGCGCTGGTCTTGTAGAGCACGTTCACGGACATGTCGGTCTCCTCTGGGTTGGCCGTTTCGGTGGACTATGTATTGCACACAATTAGATTTTGCACAATCTACATTATTGCAGAGGCCGCGATTTAATTGTATGCAATTGAAATCAAGCGCTTACGGCTCCGAATCGGGGCAGGGGCGCCGCCCGTTGACGAGGTTGTGATGGCCAGAAAACACGCGGCAGACCTGCCGCTGAAGCTCGACAATCAGCTCTGCTTTGCGGTGTATTCCACCGCGCACGCGTTCAACCGCGTCTACAAGCCGCTGCTCGACCGGCTCGGACTCACCTATCCGCAATATCTGGTCATGCTGGTGCTGTGGGAGCGCGATGGCGTACCGGTGAAAGACATCGGCGAGCGGCTGCATCTGGACTCCGGCACGCTCACGCCGCTGCTCAAGCGGCTGGAGGCGGCTGAGCTCATCAAGCGGACACGCAGCACCGAGGACGAGCGGCAGGTGCTGATCGCGCTGACGTCAAAAGGCGAGGCGCTGCGGGAGAAAGCGCGGGCTGTGCCGCAGGCGATCCTGGCGGCGTCGGCCTGCTCGGTCGGCGAACTCGTGGCGATGAAGAACGAGATCGTCGCGTTGCGCGACCGGTTGAATGCGGTGGTGGGGGAGTGAGGGACGGGCGGCTAGAGGCGCTTCTTGGCGAAGCGTGGTGGAGCCAGGCGGGATCGAACCGCCGACCTCTTGCATGCCATGCAAGCGCTCTCCCAGCTGAGCTATGGCCCCGTAAGAATCGCGCGCCTCAATTCGGCGTGCGGGCAATGACCCTGAACCACAGTTTAGGGCCGATCTCAAGTCTCTTCGTCACCTCCGACGTCGCCGATGATGTCGGTAACGTCCTCATCGCCCTCTTCCTCGTCAGGAATGAAGGTGGAATCGTCGTCGTCATCGTCCTCGATGGTCTCGTCGATCTCGATATCGTCTTCCGATTCGGGAACCACGGCCTTGACCTTGCCGGTGTTCTCCTCGGCATCGGCCTCCTCGAGCGAGACCAATTCTTCTGCCTCGGCGGCCTCCGGCATATCGGCAGCAGCGGTAGCCGACGCGGCGGCTGCCGCGCGCGCGGCATCGCCACGGGCGGCTCGCGGCGGCGCGATCGGGGCAATCGGGACGACCTCGCCGGTGTAGGGCGAAATCACCGGGCTCTTGTTCAGGTCATAGAACTTTTTACCCGTCGTCGGGCAAATACGCTTGGTTCCGAGATCGGCTTTGGCCACGTGTAGATCCTGGGAAATTCTGAAAAACGGTGCTTCACTTGGCTAGTTGAGGGGCCGGTGTCAATAGCGCTTTGAAGCTTTTGAAGGCGGCGTGACGCCGTGTGGTCCATGTGATACTGCCGCCCCCGCAGAGGACCACCATCTTGACCCATTCAACCACCCAGACCCCGCTGGAATCCCGCGCCAGCGGTCCCTTGGCCGGGAAAGTCCGCGTTCCCGGCGACAAGTCGATTTCGCACCGCGCACTCATCCTGGGGGCGCTTTCGGTCGGCGAAACCAGGATCTCCGGCCTGCTCGAGGGCGAGGATGTCCTCAACACCGCCAAATCGATGCAGGCGCTGGGCGCCCAGGTCGAGCGAACCGGGCCGTTTGCCTGGCAGGTCAGGGGCGTGGGCGTGGCAGGCTTCGCCCAGCCGGCCTCCCCGCTCGATTTCGGCAATTCCGGCACCGGGTGCCGGCTGGTGATGGGGGCTGTGGCCGGCTGTCCGATCACGGCCGTGTTCGACGGCGATGCCTCGCTGCGCTCCCGTCCGATGCGCCGGATCCTCGATCCCCTGGAACTGATGGGGGCGAAGGCCGGGGAGACCAAGGAAGGCGGCCGCCTGCCGCTGACGCTGCATGGCGCCCGCGATCCCGTGCCGATCCTGTATCGCACCCCGGTGGCCTCGGCTCAGATCAAGTCGGCGGTGCTGCTGGCGGGACTTGCCGCGCCTGGTGTCACGACCGTCATCGAGCAGGAAGCCAGCCGCGACCACACCGAACTGATGCTGAAACATTTCGGCGCGGATATCGTCTCGGTCAGGGAAGGCAGCCACGGCCGCAAGGTCGCGCTCACCGGCCAGCCCGAACTGCATGGCGCCGAGGTCGTGGTGCCTGCCGATCCATCCTCGGCGGCATTTCCAATCGTGGCGGCGCTGATCGTCGAGGGCTCCGACGTGACTTTCTTCGACGTCATGACCAACCCATTGCGCACCGGCCTGCTCACGACGCTGCGCGAGATGGGCGCCGCCATCGAGGAAAGCGAGGTTCGCGGCGACGCCGGCGAGCCGATGGCCCGCTTGCGCGTGCGCGCCTCAAAACTGCGCGGCGTCGCGGTGCCGCCGGAGCGCGCGCCCTCGATGATCGACGAATATCTGGTGCTCGCGGTCGCAGCCTCCTTTGCCGAAGGTACCACCATCATGCGCGGCCTGCAGGAACTGCGCGTCAAGGAGTCCGACCGACTGGAGGCGACCGCCGACATGCTGCGCGTCAACGGCGTCAGGGTCGAGATCGCGGGCGATGATTTGATCGTCGAGGGTCGCGGCCACGTGCCTGGCGGCGGTCTCGTCGCCACCCACATGGACCACCGGATCGCCATGTCGGCGCTGGTGATGGGGCTCGCAGCCGACAAGCCGGTCAAGGTCGACGACACCGCCTTCATCGCCACCAGCTTTCCGGATTTCATTCCGATGATGCGATCGCTGGGAGCTGAGTTTTCATGAGGCAGGCGCGATGAGTGCAGCCTTCGATCGCGATGCGCTCCTGGACGCTTTCGATCAGATCGGGCGTGCTGCGATCGAGGCCGGAACGAAGTTGCAGATCGCGGTGTATGGCGGGTCCGCGCTGATGCTGGCGAGCAATTTTCGGCTTGCGACCGAAGACGTGGATATTCGCGAACTTGGAACCGATTGGCCTGAATGGCTTTCGCAAGCCGTAACCGAAATCGCAGCCAAAAACGGTTGGTCGGCGACCTGGTTCAACGATGCGGTAACTTTTCATCTGAGCCCGCTGGCAAGCCATGACCGGGATCACCTCGCCTATGGTACCTTTCCAAGGCGTAGCGAGCATGTCGGTCTATCGGTGTTCATCCCGACCGCGCGCTATATGCTGGCGTTGAAGCTGAAATCGCTGCGCATTTCAGACTTCGACAAAGGCGCGCAAGACATGTCGGACGCCGCTCATCTCTTGAAGGTCCTCGGGCTGACGGATGTTGAACAGGCGATAGGTGTGTTGGCCGAATTTTTCCCGAGGAGTGCTGCAGATGCAGACAAGCAGCGCTTCGTGCTAAAACGTCTGCTCGCTGGAGATACTGCTATCGATGCGCCCCAATACCCTCGCACAGACGGCTGATCGAATCATGGCAGGGGAAACGCGCGACAAGGCGTTGTCGGAATTTCTTGACGAATTCTATCTCGCCGGAACGACCGCGCAGAGAGTAGCCATGCTCCGCGATGAGCCTAGGCCGACGGGTGACGCCCATCTCGAGGGATTGCTGGGGGCGGTCGCGGAATATCTCGCTCATCAGCATGGTCTGCCAACCGTCCCTGCGTGGGCTTTTTCGCCGAACAGGTATCTCGACCATGCGTGGCATGCGTCACCGTTTGCTGATGACGGTATGCGCGAATACCTGACCTTCAGCAGCCCGGCCGAGTTTGCTTCGCGCAACATTTTCACCGAAGAACGGCCGCTGCGACGGGCGCGCGGCCCTCATCCATCCAGGCCATAGGCAAACATGATCATCGCCATCGACGGACCGGCGGCATCCGGCAAGGGCACGCTCGGCAAACGCCTCGCTCATCATTACGGCTATCGCCACCTTGATACCGGCGTGATCTATCGCGCGGTGGCGAAGGCGTTGCTGGACGAGGGGTTCGATCTGACGGACGAGGCGCGGGCGGTCGCTGTCGCGATGGAGCTTGATCCCGAGAAGTTCGGACATCCAGAGCTGAAGACGCAACGGATTGGGGACGCCGCCTCAGTGGTGTCGGCGATCCCCAGCGTGCGCGAGGCGCTGGTCAATTTTCAGCGCCAGTTCGCGGCCGGTCCGCCGGGCGCCGTGCTTGACGGGCGCGACATCGGAACCGTGATCTGCCCGAATGCCGACGTAAAGATTTTCGTAGTCGCCGATCCGCAGGTGCGGGCTCGCCGCCGGACGCTCGAAGCCCGCGCGCGGGGCGAGGAGGCCGATGAGGCGCTGGTGCTGGCCGATATCCTCAAGCGCGACGAGCGGGACCGCAATCGCACTGCCGCCCCGCTCAAGGCGGCCGACGACGCCCATGTCCTGGATAATTCCAATCTCGACATCGAGGCCGGCGTTCGCGCCGCGATTGCCATCGTCGAGGCCGTCCGCGCCCAGCGGAAATAGCCAGGATTTGACCCGTCGCGGCGGCCCGAACCGCCTGCAAATCGGGCATTTCCGGCTTGCCGAAAATGGCCCGTGGGGCTATATCCACGCCCATCCGGGCCGCCATCGATGAGATCAGGGCTGTCCGAGCGGGCCGGCCGGAGGTTTGAACCTCCCGCCGTCATTGGAGGAAAGCCTGCTCCAGGTTCTTGAAGTCGATATGCTCGTTTCAGGCTCCGGATTTCTGACGCTACGCGCACTCTTCCGCTGAACCGGTACCCGCTTTTGCGGAATGCGCGACATCAAACGTATCGAACGTGCAGGCATGCTGCCGGCCCGCTTTTGCGCCCTCCGCAAATGCGGTCGTCAGGGTTTGCGGACCCCTGACACTTCACGCGCGATGCGCCCTTTAACCCGAACGGTCGGCAATATCCCGCATTGGAGAACAAATGGCTTCGACTACTGCTGCTTCTTATAATCCGACCCGCGACGATTTCGCTGCGATGCTGGACGAGTCCTTTGCCGGCGGCAATCTGCAGGAAAGCTCCGTCATCAAGGGCAAGGTGGTTGCAATTGAAAAGGACATGGCCGTCATCGATGTCGGCCTGAAGACCGAGGGCCGCGTGGCGTTGCGCGAATTCGCCGGCCCCGGCCGCGAAAGCGATCTCAAGGTCGGCGACGAGGTCGAGGTGTTCCTCGACCGGATCGAGAATGCGCTCGGCGAAGCCGTGCTGTCGCGCGACAAGGCGCGCCGCGAGGAAAGCTGGGGCAAGCTCGAGAAGGCCTTCAACAACAACGAGAAGGTTCACGGCGTCATCTTCAACCAGGTCAAGGGCGGCTTCACCGTCGACCTCGACGGCGCTGTCGCCTTCCTGCCGCGCTCGCAGGTCGATATCCGCCCGATCCGCGACGTCGCTCCCCTGATGAACAACTCGCAGCCGTTCCAGATCCTCAAGATGGATCGTCGCCGCGGCAACATCGTGGTGTCGCGCCGCACGGTTCTCGAAGAGACCCGCGCCGAGCAGCGCCAGGAGCTGGTGCAGAACCTCGAAGAGGGTCAGGTGATCGACGGCGTGGTCAAGAACATCACCGATTACGGTGCGTTCGTTGATCTCGGCGGCATCGACGGCCTGCTCCACGTCACCGATATCGCCTGGCGCCGGGTCAATCACCCGACGGAAGTGCTGACCATCGGCCAGACCGTGAAGGTCAAGATCATCAAGATCAACCACGAGACCCACCGCATTTCGCTCGGCATGAAGCAGTTGCTGGACGATCCGTGGCAGGGCATCGAGGCGAAGTACCCGCTGAACGCGCGCTTCACCGGCCGCGTCACCAACATCACCGACTACGGCGCTTTCGTCGAACTGGAGCCGGGCATCGAAGGCCTGATCCATGTCTCGGAAATGTCGTGGACCAAAAAGAACATGCACCCCGGCAAGATCGTTTCGACCTCGCAGGAAGTCGAAGTGCAGGTGCTCGAAGTCGATTCGGTCAAGCGCCGCATCTCGCTCGGCCTCAAGCAGACCATGCGCAACCCCTGGGAAGTCTTCGTCGAGAAGTTCCCGGTCGGTTCGGTGGTCGAGGGCGAGGTCAAGAACAAGACCGAGTTCGGTCTGTTCCTCGGCCTCGACGGCGACGTCGACGGCATGGTCCATCTGTCCGACCTCGACTGGAAGCTGCCGGGCGAGCAGGTCATCGACAATTTCAAGAAGGGCGACATGGTCAAGGCCGTGGTGCTCGACGTCGATGTCGAGAAGGAACGCATCTCGCTTGGCGTCAAGCAGCTCGAAGGCGACCCCTTCGCAGAACCCGGCGACGTCAAGAAGGGCGCGGTCGTGACCTGCGAAGTGCTCGAGGTGAAGGAAGCCGGCATCGAGGTGAAGATCTCGGGCACCGACTTCACCACCTTTATCAAGCGCTCCGAACTGGCCCGTGACCGCAACGATCAGCGCGCCGAACGCTTCGCCGTCGGCGAGAAGGTCGATGCCCGCGTGATCCAGTTCGACAAGAAGGCCCGCAAGGTGCAGGTCTCGATCAAGGCGCTGGAAGTTGCCGAAGAAAAGGAAGCCATCGCGCAATACGGCTCCTCCGATTCGGGCGCGACGCTCGGCGATATTCTCGGCACTGCGCTCAAGAACCGCGAGAAGTAAGCGTTCGCTTATTGCCTGCGACATCAGGCCCCGGTTTCGACCGGGGCCTTTTTTCTATCCGTGGTCCCGGACAAAGCCAACGGGTCGCGCGAATGCGCGCCCGATGACAGGCTCCGCGCGATCCGGGACCCACAGGTGGATTGTATTGGGCGCGCTGGAGCCCCATCGAATGCGACAATCAGCGCCTGTGGCTATGGGTCCCCGCGTGCGCGGGGACGACGAGGGAGCCTTGCTTTCTTCATATTGCATCGCAATTGATGTATTCAGGTAACGCTTCGCTCACGCTGCGACTGCAAAACGGGCTGATGCTTTCAGGAGAATTTCGATGTCGCTCGATTCGGACGTGATCGTCGATCGCCGCAGGATCCGCCGGAAGCTCACGTTCTGGCGCATCATGGCTGGCCTGGTGACCATCGCGGCGATCGTCGCCGCCGGTGCAATCGCGACAACGAGCGGGCCGGCTGCCCTGACCCCATCGGGGTCGATCGCGCGTGTCAATATCGAAGGGCTGATCCGCAGCGACCAGCAGCGCGTCGAGGCGCTGGAGCGGCTGGAGAAATCGAGCCATGCTGCGGTTATCGTGCACATCAATTCGCCGGGCGGCACCACGGCCGGCTCCGAGCAGCTCTACGACTCGCTGGTGCGCCTGAAGGCCAAGAAACCGCTCGTCGTGGTGGTGGAGGGGCTGGCCGCGTCGGGTGGTTACATCTCGGCGATGGCCGCCGATCATATCGTCGCCCGGCAGAGCTCGCTGGTCGGATCGATCGGCGTGCTGTTTCAATATCCGAATTTCACCGAGCTGATGAAGACCGTGGGCGTCAAGGTCGAGGAGGTGAAATCCTCGCCGTTAAAGGCCGCGCCCAATGGTTTCGAGCCGACCAGTCCTGAAGCGCGCGCTGCGCTCGACGCGCTGGTGAAGGATTCCTATGCCTGGTTCCGCGGCCTGGTGAGGGAGCGGCGCGGCATGGACGAGGCACTACTCGACAAAGTCGCGGACGGACGGGTCTTCACCGGCCGCCAGGCGGTCGAACTGAAACTGGTCGATCAGCTCGGCGATGAAAAAGCAGCCGTTGCATGGCTGGTCGCCGAGAAGAAGATCAAGAAAGATCTGCCGGTGCGCGATTACAAGCTGAATCCACAGCTTGGCGACCTGACGTTTCTGCGAACGGCGGCTTCCATCGCGTTCGAGGCGCTCGGTTTGAGTTCCATTGCACGCCAGATTGAACAGGCCGGCGTCGCCCAGGCGGTCGATCAGCTCGCGCTCGACGGCATGCTGGCATTGTGGCGCCCCGCAGCCTCCAACTGAGCCGCAGCGGCTGCCCTTCGTGACGTTCTCCCGCATTGCGGGTGTTGCCACAAACCCCTTCCGGGCCGTTTGTCACACCATTTCGCGCTGCCCAAAAGTGAATTAGCGTCTTGACAGTGCAAGGCATTTTCACGGAAATGGAAGTCCGCACGATCCCGGACCCCAACTTCGATGATCAAATCCGAACTTGTTCAGCGCATCGCCGAGCACAACCCGCACCTCTATCAGCGGGATGTGGAGAACATTGTGAACGCGATCCTCGATGAGATCGTCGCTGCCTTGGCGCGCGGCGACCGTGTCGAGCTGCGCGGCTTCGGCGCCTTCTCGGTCAAGCATCGCCCGGCGCGGGCGGGGCGCAATCCGCGCACCGGTGCCCATGTGCCGGTCGACCAGAAGAGCGTCCCGTTCTTCAAGACGGGCAAGGAAATGCGCGAGCGGCTGAACCGCGACAACGGCTCGCCCGAGGCCGGCGCGTAACCAATTTTTGCGATCTGTAGCCGTGTTGCGGGCCTCGTGCCCGCCTTTCTCCATCACTGCGAGAAATGGTCATGCGAAAGTTCTTCACGGCGCTGGTCGTCATTCCCTTAGGGCTGATCTTCATCATTTTCGCCGTCGCCAACCGCCATTTCGTGACGGTATCGTTCGACCCCTTCAATTCGACCGATCCGGCAATCGCGGTGAGCTTGCCGCTGTTTGCCGTGATCATCACGGTGGCCATTTTGGGGGTGGCGGCGGGCGGCATAGCGACATGGTTCCGCCAACGGCACTGGCGCCGTGCGGCGCGCCAGCATGAGGCGGATGCCCGCCGGGCAAGGGCGGAGGCGGCCGACTTACGAGCCGCGGCGGCAGTTTCGCGGGGCCATCAGCAGCGGCTTCCGGCACCGTCCCAGTATGGCTTCTACGGGGCCGCCGGGCGAGACAAGCAGGGCGCGACGTTGTAGAACCCGCCCCGTCAGCCCCTGTTCCAGCCGGTTACGGGGCGAAATATGCGCCCGAGAGACCATGTCCCTGCTCGTCAAAATTTGCGGCCTGTCCACGCGTGAGACGCTCGAGGTAGCGCTTGAGGCGGGTGCCGACATGGTGGGATTCGTGTTCTTCTCCCCGTCGCCGCGTCATCTCAGCCTCGAGACGGCGCGCGAACTCGGCCGGCAGGCCAAGGGCCGCGCGGCCAAGGTGGCATTGACCGTCGATGCCGACGACGCGACGATCGAAAATATCGCCGAGACGCTTCAGCCGGAGCTGCTGCAACTGCACGGCAAGGAAAGCATCGCGCGGGTGCGCGACATCAAACAAAAATTCGGACTGCCGGTCATGAAGGTGATCGCCGTTGAGACCTCGGCCGATCTCGCCGCGCTGCCGGGCTACGCGAGCGTTGCCGATCGCATCCTGTTCGATGCTCGCGCTCCCAAGGGCGCCACCCGTCCTGGCGGGTTGGGGACCGTGTTCGACTGGCACGTTTTGGAAAAGCTCGATCTCCAATTGCCCTTCATGGTCTCCGGCGGGCTCAGCGCCGACAATGTCGCGGACGCCATTCGCGTTACCCGCGCCGGCGGCGTCGATGTATCCTCGGGCGTGGAAAGTGCGCCCGGTGTCAAGGATCCCGAACTGATCCGCCATTTCATTCGCGCCGCGCGCGCCACCGAAGAATTGATGGTCCGATGAATCAACGCCTGCCCAACTCATTCCGCACCGGTCCCGACGAGCGCGGGCATTTTGGCAATTTCGGCGGCCGTTTCGTCGCGGAAACGCTGATGCCGCTGATCCTCGACCTGGAAAAGGCCTATGCGGCAGCCAAGGCCGATCCGTCGTTCCAGGCCGAGATGAACGGCTATCTCAAGGATTACGTTGGTCGGCCATCACCGCTCTATTTCGCCGAGCGGCTCACCGAGCATCTGGGCGGCGCCAAGATTTACCTGAAGCGCGAAGAGCTGAACCATACCGGCTCGCACAAGGTGAACAACGTGCTCGGCCAGATCATGGTCGCGCGCCGCATGGGCAAGAAGCGCATCATCGCCGAGACCGGCGCCGGCCAGCACGGCGTCGCCACCGCGACGCTGTGCGCGCGCTTTGGTCTCGAATGCGTAGTTTATATGGGCGCGGTGGACGTCGCCCGTCAGGCGCCGAACGTGTTCCGCATGGAGATGTTGGGCGCCAAGGTCGTGCCGGTGCAGTCGGGCACGCGCACGCTGAAGGACGCGATGAACGAGGCGCTACGCGACTGGGTCACCAACGTGCACAACACTTTCTATTGCATCGGCACGGTGGCGGGGCCGCATCCCTATCCGATGATGGTGCGCGACTTCCAGTCGGTGATCGGCGAGGAAACGCGCAAGCAAATGCAGGAGGCCGAAGGCCGGTTGCCGGATTCGCTGGTCGCCTGCATCGGCGGTGGCTCCAACGCCATGGGCCTGTTTCATCCGTTCCTCGACGACCCCTCCGTCGAAATTTTCGGCGTCGAAGCGGCCGGTCATGGACTGACGCAACTGCATGCCGCCTCGATTGCCGGCGGCCGGCCCGGCGTTCTCCATGGCAACCGCACCTATCTCTTGATGGACGATGACGGCCAGATCCAGGATGCGCATTCGATCTCGGCGGGCCTCGACTATCCCGGCATCGGCCCGGAGCATTCCTGGCTGCACGAGACCGGCCGCGTCACTTACCTTTCCGCGACCGACGACGAAGCGCTCGCCGCCTTCATGCTGCTGTCGCGACTGGAAGGCATCCCACCCGCGCTGGAGTCTGCGCACGCGATCGCCAAGCTCACGGAGCTCGCCCCGAAGCGGCCGAAGGACCATCTGATGGTGGTCAATCTTTCCGGCCGTGGCGACAAGGACATTCCGCAGATCACGGAGATCTTGAAAGGCAGGAAGCAGTGACCACCCGCATCGACGCACGCTTTGCCGAACTCGCAAAAGAAGGCCGCTCGGCGTTTGTCACCTTCCTGATGGCCGGCGATCCCGATCCCTTAACTTCGCTCGACATCATCAAGGCGCTGCCCAAGGCGGGCGCCGATATCATCGAGATCGGCATGCCCTTTACCGATCCGATGGCGGACGGGCCGTCGATCCAGGCCGCGGGCCTGCGCGCGCTCAAGGGCGGCATGACCCTGCGGAAGACGCTCGAGATGGTGCGCGGCTTCCGCAAGGAGGACGACACCACGCCGCTGGTGCTGATGGGCTATTACAATCCGATCTATATTTATGGGGTCGACAAGTTCCTCGCCGACGCCAAGACCGCCGGCGTCGATGGCCTCATCATCGTCGACTTGCCGCCGGAGGAGGACGATGAGCTCTGCATTCCCGCGCTGCAGGCCGGGCTCAACTTCATCCGGCTGGCGACACCTACGACCGATGATAAACGCCTGCCCGCCGTGCTCGCGAATACTTCCGGCTTTGTCTACTACGTCTCGATCACTGGCATCACCGGCGCTGCGGCGGCCGATTCGAAGGTGGTCGGCGATGCGGTGGCCCGTATCAAGCGCCACACCAAGCTTCCGGTGTGCGTCGGCTTCGGCATCCGCACCCCGCGGGCGGCGCGCGCGATTGCCGAGAAGGCCAATGGCGCCGTGGTCGGCACCGCCCTGGTCGATGCGTTGCGCGACAGCCTTGATACCCAGGGGCAGGCAACCACCAAGACCGTGGCCGCGGTGGCCGATCTCGTGGCGTCGCTGGCGCAGGGCGTCCGGGGCGCGAAGCAGGCTGCGGAATAAGCCACAATTTACGTGGAAATAGGCGTGGCATGATCCGGAAAAGTGGAGACCGGTTTTCCGAAAAGATCATGCCCAAACTAGTAGGTGGCGGCTTGCCGGGTTCAAGCCGGGCCGCCATATATTCCAGTCAATGCGTTCAACCGCATTCGGAGCGAACCATGAATTGGCTCACCAATGTCGTACGGCCGAAAATCCGCAGCATCCTGCGCCGCGAGACGCCGGAGAACCTGTGGATCAAGTGCCCGGATTCCGGGCAGCTCGTGTTTTACAAGGACGTCGAGGCCAACCAGTTCGTCATTCCCGGCTCGAACTACCACATGCGCATGGGCGCGGTGGCGCGGCTGAAGTCGATCTTCGACAACGAGACCTGGTACGACATCGCGCTGCCTGAAGTGACAGCCGATCCGCTGAAGTTCCGCGATGAACGCAAATACGCCGACCGCATCAAGGACGCCCGCGCCAAGACCGGGCTGAACGACGCCATCAAGGTCGGCTACGGCAAGCTCGAAGGCGCCGGCGTCGTCATCGCGGTGCAGGATTTCGATTTCATGGGCGGCTCGCTCGGCATGGCCGCAGGCGAGGCGATCGTGCGCGGGCTCGAACTGGCGGTGGAAAAGAAGTCGCCGTTCATCGTGTTCGCGGCTTCCGGCGGTGCACGCATGCAGGAAGGCATCCTGTCGCTGATGCAGATGCCGCGCACCACCGTCGGCGTACAGATGCTGCGGGAAGCGAAGCTGCCCTACATCGTGGTGCTGACCAATCCGACCACCGGCGGCGTGACCGCATCCTACGCCATGCTGGGCGACGTGCAGATCGCCGAACCCGGCGCGCTGATCGGTTTTGCCGGCGCGCGCGTGATCGAGCAGACCATCCGTGAAAAATTGCCGGAAGGGTTCCAGCGCGCCGAATATCTGCTCGACCACGGCATGATCGACATGGTCGTGCATCGCCACGAGATGCGTTCGACGCTGGCGCGGCTGTGTCGGCTCCTGACCAAATCGCCGCCGCTTGACGTCGCCTCAAAGCCTTTGCCGCAGGTCATAGACCCGGCCCAGATCGTCTCGGCCCCGGAAGCGGTGCCGGCTGCGCCCCACGCGTGAGCCTGCCTACCGCCAGATCCCAGCCGCTCGGTGAGTTGATCGCGCGGCTGTCTGCCTTGCATCCGAAGCGCATCGATCTCAACCTTGATCGGATGCACCGCGTGCTGGCGCGGCTCGATCATCCGGAGCGGTCGTTGCCGTCGGTGATCCATGTCGCCGGCACCAATGGCAAGGGCTCCACCATCGCTTATCTGCGCGCGATCCTGGAGGCTGCAGGCCTGCGCGTGCACGTCTACACCTCGCCCTATCTGGTCAGGATCAACGAATGCTTCCGCCTGGGCGAGAAGGGCGGCGGCCGGCTGGCTGATGATGCTGAACTGCGCCGGGTGCTGGAGTATTGCGAGCAGGTCAACGCGGGCGATCCGATCACGATTTTCGAGATGGAGACCGTGGCGGCGTTCTGCCTGTTCGCGGAGCATGACGCCGATGTCGTGCTGCTGGAAACCGGGCTCGGCGGAAGACTCGACGCCACCAACGTCATCGACCGGCCGATCGCGACCGTGATCGCGCCAGTCAGTATGGACCATACGGAATTTCTCGGTAACACGCTGACCGCGATCGCCGGCGAGAAGGCCGCCATCATCAAGCGCGGTGCACCGGTGATCTGCGCCGAGCAGGCGCCGGAGGCGATGGCGGTGATCGAGGCGCAGGCCGACCGCATGCGCGCGCCGTTGCATGCTGCCGGGCAGCAATGGCATGTCGGCGTCGAGCGCGGGCGGCTGGTCTATCAGGACGAGCGCGGCCTGATGGATCTTGCGGCGCCAAAGCTGTTCGGGCGGCATCAATTCGACAATGCCGGCCTTGCCATCGCCACGCTGCGTGCGATCGAGGCGTTCAGGATCGGAATGGCGGCGTTCGAGACCGGCATCGTAGGCGCAGAATGGCCGGCGCGGATGCAGCGGCTGGTCTCGGGCGCACTGGTCGATCAGGGGCCGAAGGGCTGCGAGATCTGGCTCGATGGCGGACACAATGCGGAAGGCGGCCGCGTCGCTGCGGCCGCGCTAGGCGATCTCGAAGAGCGGGTGTCGCGGCCCCTGGTGGTGATCGCGGGCATGATGGCGAACAAGGATGCCGGCGCGTTTCTCGCCAATTTCGCAGGACTGACGCGGCACATCGTGGCGGTGCCGATTCCCGGGCGCGACAATGCGATGCCGCCGGACCGGCTGGCGGATGCGGCGCGCGCGCTCGGCATGCGCGTGGAAAATGCTGCAAGCGTCGAAACGGCGCTGCACGCGCTCTCGCGTCTCGCCTACGAAGTGCCGCCGCGGATTCTGGTCGCCGGCTCGCTCTATCTCGTCGGCCATGTGCTTGCCATCAACGGCACGCCGCCGGCATAGTATTCCCAAAATTAAATGACCGCTGGAATCGCTTCCAGCGGCCGCCCGGGAAAAAATATCGATTGCTTAATGAAACTAGCCAGCCCCGGTCTTTGCCAAGACTAGCCAAGACGCCTGAGAGCTGCGAGTCGGAACCTTCGTTCCGCAATAGGAAGTAAGGATAATGTTGCAGGGTGGCTTCACCCAAATGAGGTAGATGGCGCAGCATCGTTCTTGCAGGGCCGCACGACAATCATCAAAGCTGGAAGCCCCATGCGTTTTGCCGCCATTGCCGACGTGCACGGAAATTATCTCGCGCTGGAAGCCGTGCTGGCCGACATCCGCGCGCTGGGCATTGGCGAAATCGTCAATCTCGGCGACATGGCGAGCGGACCGCTCGACGCGCGACGCACCATGGATGCGCTGATGGCGCTCGACGCCGTTCACGTACTAGGCAATCATGATCGCTATCTGATCGACCGGCCGCCGGAGAAGATGGGATCATGGGACCGGCCGGCGCACGCGCAACTCGAAGAGCGCCATCTCGATTGGCTGCGCGCGGTGCCGAAGACGGCCGTGTTTCGCGATCGGGTCTTCCTCTGCCATGCAACGCCCGAGCATGACGAGGTCTACTGGCTGGAAACGGTGTTGCCCGACGGCACAGTGCGAATGTCATCGCTGGATGAAATCGAGGAGCGCGCGCGGGGCGTCACGCAGTCCCTGATCCTCTGCGCGCACACCCATCTTGCCCGCGCGGTCAGGCTTCGCGATGGCCGATTGATCGTCAACCCCGGCAGCGTCGGCTCGCCCGGCTATCGCGACGTGCATCCCTTTCCGCATGTCGTCGAAGCCGGCACGCCGGATGCGCGTTATGCGATCCTCGAACTTGCTGACGGTGCCTGGCGCGTCGCGTTCCGGCATGTGCCATATGATCACGAGACGATGGCCGCGCTCGCGCAACGGAACGGTCAGGCCGGGCTCGCCAGCGCGCTAGCGACAGGATGGATCAGATAGCTCCAAAACCGGCACCGGTGCAGCCGATGCATGACTACGACGCGGAATACCGCCGCCTGAAGATAGCCGGTCACCGGGGGTGGTCAGGAAGTGCGCAAGAGCGGAATCTTGCGCGCATGACCGATACCCTCGATCGGCTCGAGCGGGAATTCCTGCCCTCGCCGCCGGCGAGAATTCTCGAGCTAGGCTGCGGCAACGGCATGTCGTGGTCACTGCTGATGGCCGGAAAGGGCTACGAGGTGCACGGCGTCGACATTTCGGAAACGGCGATCGTCTGGGCAAAAGAGCAATTCGCCGAACGCGGGCTTTCCGGCGCTTTCCGGGAAGGCAATGTTTGCGAGATGCCGTTCATTCCCGACGCGTCGTTCGATGTCGTGATGGACGGCAGTTGCCTGCATTGTCTGATCGGATGCGATCGAACCCGGTGCCTTCAGGAAGTTCATCGAATTCTTCGACCCGATGGCGTCTTCGTCGTCAGCACCATGTGCGGCTTGCCGAAATCCGACGAGGCCAAGGCGCGCTTCGACGCGGCAAACTTTCAGCAATTGCAGAACGGCCGTCCGTACCGAACGCTGAAGCCGCTGACGGATATTGAACGCGAACTGATGGACGCGGGCTTCGAGGTGCGGGACAGCAGAGTGAGCGTCAATTCCTGGTGGGATCATGTCACGGTGGTTTGCCGCGTCGGAGACGGTCAAAATTCATCCAGGTAATTACCCGCTGCCGGCTTATGTTCTCGCAACGCAAACGGCCGGCTATTCGCCGGCCGTCCTCGGAAAAGTTATTAAGGGGTCGATCAAACCGCCGCAGTGATCCACTGCTGCAGCTTCGCCTTCGGCGCGGCGCCGACCTGGCGGGAGGCCATCTCGCCGCCCTTGAAGATCATCAGGGTCGGGATTGACATCACGCCGTATTTGGAGGCCGTCTTCGGGCTCTCGTCGACGTTCAGCTTCACGATCTTGACCTTGTCGCCCATGGCGCCGGAAATCTCGTCGAGCGCGGGCGCGATCATGCGGCAGGGGCCGCACCATTCGGCCCAGAAATCGACGACCACCGGCCCGGTCGCCTTGAGCACTTCGGCTTCGAAATCGGCGTCAGAAACCTTGCCAACGGCCATCGGAATTACCTCGTTCGGTTAGAAATTAAGGGGCGCGGTCAAGAATCGCGCCCGGGGATGATAGTGGCAAACCTATGAACGCGACCCTGCTGGGTCAAGCGCGGTCACGCCGAGATGATGGATGCCAGCTCGGCCTCCAGCGCGGAAGCGGAAATCTCCATCAATTCAGAGGTTTCGGTCCAAAGCAGCGCCGCCCGCACCGGGCGTTGGGGATAGAGCTTGCCGAGCACCGCCCGGTACAGCGCGAGCTGGCGGACATAGCCCCTCGGCGTTTCCTCGGGCCGGCCCGGCGGGGCGTGGTTGGTCTTGAAATCGACAATCAGGATCTCGCGCTCGGTCACCACGAGGCGGTCGATCTGCCCGGATACCAGCACCGGCCGGCCGCCCGGCCGCTCCAGCCGCCCGACGATCGAGACTTCGGCGCGGCTTCCGGGGGCGAAAGCGTGCGCAAACCGCGCATCGGCGATCAAGGCGAGCGTGCTTTCGGCCAGCACCTGCCGCTCCTCCTCGGTCCAGCCATCGGCATTGCGGGCCAGATAGGTCAGCGCGGCCTCGCGGCGGCGCTCGGCGGCGACATCGGGCAGCGACTGCAGAAGCCGGTGCACCAATGTGCCGCGCTGCAGAGCGCGGGCGCGCTTCGTGAGCGACTCCGCCGTACGTACCGGGCGGCTGTCGCTGTCAGCGGGGTCCGAAGGCCGCAACAGACTTTCCGGGGAAATCTCGGGCTGCGCCGGCGTCAGTAGCCAGGTGGGCAGCACGATCGGCGCCGCCGGGGACGACGCGGCAGGCGGAGCGGCCGAGGGTGCGGACTCCTCGGGCCGCGTATAACGCTTTACCCGGCCGATGGCGGTCTCGATCTCCTGAAGCTGCAAGGCGGAGCCGTCGAGCCCCTTGGCGATCAGATCGTACCACGACAGCGGCCGGACGCTCTTCATATTGCCGGGCAAGCAGCCGCCGACGATCAGGCGGTCCGCTGCACGCGTCATCGCGACATAGAGCAGGCGGCGGTATTCATCCTCGGTATCGTCGATCATCGCGGCGCGGGCGGCGGCGACAGCCGGGGGGTCCTCCGCCTTGCGGCCGGCCCACACCACCACACCCGGCGCATGCGGATCGGCATTGCCCAGCGGCAGGTTGATGAGCTTCAGCCGCTGCGTATCCGAGGGAGACGTCGTGGTGTCCACCAGGAACACGACGGACGCTTCCAGGCCCTTGGCGCCGTGCACGGTCATGACGCGAACCTCGTCGCGCGAGATCTCCATGTCGCGCTTCACTTCGAGATCGGCGGTGCGCAACCAGGCCATGAAACCCTGCAGCGAGGCCGGCGCCTTGCGTTCATGGCTCAGCGCCAGCTCCAGAAACTCATCCAGCGCGTCGTTCGCCTCGTGCCCAAGCCGCCGCAGGATTCGTGCGCGGCCGCCATCGCCGCCGAGCAGCCAGGCATAGAACGCAAACGGCGTTTCGCTGGCAAAGCGGCGCTCGCACTGTTCGAGCCGCCACAGTGCATCCCTCAGCCGGCCATCAGCCGCGGCGCGCGCGGCCAATGCGGTGCGCAACGATCCCTTGCGCTGCCAGGCGATCTTGAACAGGTCGTCATCGTCGAGCCCGAACAGCGGGCTCTTCAGCGCCACTGCCAGCGCCAGATCGTCCTGCGGCAGCAACAGCGCGTCGGCCAGGTTCATCAGGTCGATGATCGCGATGTGCTCGGTCAGCTTGAGGCGGTCGGCGCCGGCGACCGGGATACCGGCGTGCTTCAGCGCCTGGATCACGGCGTCAAACGCGTTGCCGCGCCGGCGCACCAAGACCAGCATGTCGCCATAGCGCAGCGGACGGCGGTCGTTCTTGCTGCCGGTCATCGCACCGCTGCCGACCAGCGCCTTGATCTCCGCCTGGATGCGCCGGGCCAGCTTCACTTCGGGGCTGGTCGCGGAGACGCCGTCGAACGGCGCGCGCCAGCCTTCGATATCCTGCCGATCATCGGCTTCCGCCAGCTCCCAGAGATCGATCTGGCCGGGACCTGCATCGGCCAGCGCGTGATGGATCGGATTGCCGATATCGACCGCGTGAATGCTGCGGTAGATATCCTGCTCGCGAAACACCTGATCGACCGCGTGAAGGATCTCGGGCCCGGAGCGGAACGAATAGGTAAAGGAAACCGGATCGAACTTCAGTCCGGCGCCCTCGAACTTCCTCTGCAACGCCCGGCGGCGCAGGTCGAATTCGCGCGGGGCGGCGCCCTGGAACGAAAAGATCGACTGTTTCTCGTCGCCGACCGCGAACACCGTTCGCACCACGCCGTCGCGCGCGCCGGCACCCGAAGTGAATTCGGAGATGATGTGCGCGACGATGTCCCATTGCCGCGGGCTGGTGTCCTGTGCCTCGTCAATCAGCACATGGTCGACGCCGCGATCGAGCTTGTAATGCACCCAGCCCGAGGAGACGCGGTCGAGCATTTCCAGCGTCTTGTCGATCAGGTCGTCATAGTCGAGCAGGCCGCGCTCCTGCTTCTCGCGGCGATAGTTCGCCGCTGCAGCGGTTGCGATATATAGCAGCGCCTCAGTACGGTCGCGTGCCACCAATGCGCGGCGACGTTCGATCAGGGGAAGCACGCGGCTGACTTCCGAATCGAACAATCGACCAACCGCAGGATTCTTTTTGACAAAGCTGTTGGTGACGACCGTTGCTCTTGGCGTGCGTTCATCTGTGAGAAATAATCCGAGATACGCGTCAACTTGGGCAGCCCCGGTAAATGCCAGCGCCTCTCGAAGCCGATCGGCCTGTTTCTGGTCGGCTTTACTGCTAGTATCCAGAACCAGGGCGACTTCCTGCCATTGCGATCGCGGCAGGTTGGGTCCTTCAACGATCTCACGCTCGACGTCTTCAATGCGATCATCGGGACCGACGCCGAGTGCTGCTGAAATCTGCGCTGCGGCTGCCTGCGCGTTGCCGGCGGCATCCGTCCAGGCCATGAAATGATCGCGGCTGAGACAGGCCTCGCGCACGACGTCCTTGAAGGTGACATCGGCAGCGCTCGCCATCGCCGTCATCAGCGCGCGCCCGGTCGCGCTGTCAGGGTTGCGCGACGCCTCGAGGAAGACGGCGAGATTGGCGCGCTCCATCATCTCATTCTGGTCGCGCTCGTCGAGCACGGCGAACCGCGCCGGCACATTGGCCTCGAACGGAAACTGCTGCAGCAGCCGCGTGCATAGCGCGTGGATGGTCTGCACCTTCAGCCCGCCCGGCGTCTCCAGCGCGCAGGCGAACAGTTTGCGCGCCGATTTGCGCAGGCGTGCGCTGGGATGGGGAATGCCGGCCTCGCGGATCGCCGCATCCAGCGCGTCGTCGTCGAGCGTCACCCAATGGCCCAGCGTGGTGAACACGCGCTCCGCCATGTTGGCGGCGGCGGCCTTGGTGAAGGTGATGCAGAGAATTTTCTCCGGCGCCACACCGTCGAGCAAGAGCCGGATCACCCGCTGCACCAGCACATGCGTCTTCCCCGAGCCGGCGTTTGCCGAAACGAAGGCGGACGCGGCCGGATCGGACGCGCGCGCTTGCGTCGCACGAACGGCGTCGGGGATGATGCGCCGGGCCTTCACCATTCCTCGATCCCCAGCCCGCCGGCCGCCGACCATTCCTTGATCCGGGCGAGGTCGTCATAGGCGCCGTAGCGGTTCGACCACATCGACAGGTTCAGAGAGGTATAGGCGGTCTCCACGTTCTCGAATTTGCGGATCAGCGCCTCGAGCTGTTCGCGCGCGTAGTCGGCCGCTTCGTCCGGCCGCTGCGGCGTATCGTTGTTCCTGATTTTCAGTTCCAGCGAGCGCTGCTCGCCGGGCGGATTGTTGCCGCTGAGCCTGACATAGACGAGTTCGCCGACGGATGAGCCGGCGTGGATATTCTCAAACCCGCCCTCGCGCAGGATTGCGGCCTCCAGCGTCAGTTGCGGCGACAGGCCCATCCGCACCTGCTTGCCGGTCGGCGGCTGTCCGGTCTTATAATCGAGGATCGCAAAGCTGCCGTCATGGCGCTGCTCGATCCGGTCGGCGCGCGCGGACAGCGTGAAGATGCGCTCGCTATCGAGCGGAATCTTGATCTCGCCCTTGATCTCGGCGGCAATCTTCTCGATGTCGTCGCGCCGCGCCTTTTCCCATTCCGCAAACCAGGCGGCGATGCGCTGAAACCGCGGCCACCACAGGGCGCGTGCCTCCGGCCGCTCCATCAGCGGGGCGAAATATTTCTCGCCGATGCCGCGCAGCGCCTGCGCGGGCTCTGGCGGAAGGACGTCGGCGAATTCTTGCGTGAATTCGCCGAGCGCGTCATGGATCGCCGAGCCGCGGTCGGCCGCCGACAATGGCATGTCGACGGGATCGAGCGGATCGAGGCGCAAAATATGCTTTGCGTAGATCGTATAGGGATCGCGCAGCCAGTCCTCGATCGCCGTGACCGACAGCTTGAGTGGCCGCGTCTCGACCGGTGGCTTCGGCGCGGGCTGCTCGATCGGCTTGACCTCGTCGGGCTGATCCAGTTCGGCGGCGAAGCGGACGTAGTTTTCTCCGGCACGTTTGGCTTCCTCCCAGCGCGGTTCACCGGCCACCGCCTCCAGGCGGTGCAGGAAGCGCGAGGCGACCGCCGGCGCGCCGCCGACTTTCGCCGCATGGGTGAGAATCACATCTGGCGTGCCCAGCAATTGCGCGAAGTCGTGGGCTGAGAGGCCGATGCGCCGCTCCGGCAGGTCGAGACCGAGTTCATGGCGCATCGGCCGGCTGAGCCATGGATCGACTCGCGGCGCCGGCGGCCACACGCCTTCGACCAGCCCGCCAAGGATGACGCGGTCGGATTCGGTCAGCCGCGCTTCGAGCTGGCCGTAGATCTGGAGCTGCGCGTCGGCGGATTCCGGACGCCGCACCATGCGGTCGGCATAGGCAGTCTGGAACACATCGGGGTAATCGCCGAGCTGAACCATCAGGCCGCTCGGCTTTTGCTCGGCCAGCAGGTCGTCGAACGCCGCTGACAATGCCGAGCCCTGCGCCTCCTCGAAGACGATCGCAATTCCGTTTTGATCCGAGGACAGCGCGATCAGCGTTTCACGATGGCGCAGCGCCAGTTCGGCGAAATCGTACGGCTTTGATGAGCCCATGATTTCCAGCGGCGATAGCGCCTTCTGCAACGCCGCGATCAGCGCCTGGGCCTGATCGAGTTCGTCATCCCTTAGTTTCGCGCGTGGCTCCGAGGCGTGAAGCGAGGAAGCTTCCTTGCGCCGGAGTTTTCCGAGCTCGACGCGGACGCGATCGAAGTCGCGCGCCAGGCCGGCCGTTCCTGCCTGCGGCCGGGTGCCGCGCAGCAGCGCCAGTTCGAGGGTCTCGATGGCGTGCTTGAACGCGCCGAATGCACCACCAAGCCGAAACAGCGGATGTTTCAGTAGCGCGAGCAGCGTCGGGGGCTCCAGCCCCTGGGCGGCGGCTTCTGCGGCGAGGCGGGCAAAAATGCCGCATGGCGTGTCCATCAGCGCGTCGCCACCGGAATCATCAAATTCGAGATTCCAGCGCCTCAGCGCCGCCATCACCCGCCGTGCCAGCGCGCGATCCGGCGTCACCAGCGCGGCGGATTTACCGAGGTGCCGCGCCTCGCGCATCGCCACCGCAATCGCCAGCGCTTCCATCTCCGAATTGGGCGCTTCGACGACGGCGAGATTTGCCATGCCGGCAGCGATCTTCGCGGCAACATCCGGCTGCGCCAGTCGGTCGTGCCATTGCTCGGTCGCCGTCGACGGGCGCATCGTCTCCGATACCAGTACTTCCCGGCCCTGCTGTGCCGGCGTGCCGAGAATTTCGACGTCGCTTCGCTTGAAGCCAAAGCGATCCAGCAATCCATGCATCGCGAATTGCGGGTGGTTCGAGGAGGGCTGCGTGGTGAATTTGCCGTGCGCGTCCCTGACGCCGCCAATCGTCTGCCAGGCTTCCTCGTCGAGATCAGTGTCGAGCCCCGGCAGCACCACCGCGCCCTGCTTCAGATGGGCTACGGCAGTGAGGAACTTCGCGGTTGCCGGCATTGAGCCGGTCGAACCTGCCGCCACCACCGGTCCCTCATGATGTGCGGTCAGGCGCGCGGCTTCCGCCTCAATCAGGCGGTCGCGCCGTTCCGCAGGTTCGATGCGGCCGATTTCCTTTAAGTGTTCCGGCCATGCCTTGCGCGCGATGCGCAGGAATTCCAGCGAGTGCTGCCAATATTTGTCGAACTGGTCGGGTACCAATTTGTCGAGTGCCTCCCAGGCGACGCCGCGCGTCACCA
Source organism: Bradyrhizobium sp. AZCC 1577 (assembly GCF_036924575.1). Taxonomy (NCBI): domain Bacteria; kingdom Pseudomonadati; phylum Pseudomonadota; class Alphaproteobacteria; order Hyphomicrobiales; family Nitrobacteraceae; genus Bradyrhizobium; species Bradyrhizobium sp. AZCC 1577. The sequence goes on along the minus strand of NZ_JAZHRQ010000001.1, from coordinate 571,429 downwards.
TGTCGTCCATCAACCGCGCCAGATCGCCGGCTAGCGCCAGCGTCGAGGCCGGGCCGCCGACCACGAGCGGCGCCGACACCGGGCTTTTTGCCCATGCCGCAACCAGATGCGCCAGCGTCAGGCGGCGCTCCAGTTCGCCAAGTTTTGGCGGAACGTCGAGCGGCGCGACGCCGCTGAATTGTTCGGAACCTTCCGCAAACGCCAGCTCGTCCTCGTCGATGTCGCCGAGCGCTACGATGCGCGGCAGGATCGCAGCATCGGTCTTCAGCTCATCAAGAAATATCTCCCGCGCCAGCCGCCCGGCGCGCCGGGTCGGCAGATAGAGCGTCGCCGTTGCGAGATTCAGCGGATCCTTTCGCGCCTCGAATCCCTCGACCAGCCGGCCGTCGACCAGCGCCGCGATGACGGTGCGCAGGAACGGTGCGGAGACGGGAACGCTGAAAACGCGCATGGGCTTCCTGATTCGAGGTCAGACGCCAATATAGGGAGCGAGGAGGGAGAGGTCATGCGGGTGAGGCCGGCGTCCCCGCTACTCACTGCCAAAGCAGTCGCCATTCTACTTTGCATGGGGTTGTTTTCGCGGTTTTTGTCTGAGCCCTGCGGGCGGACCGCCGAAGAGCGCGTAGGGTGGGCACGCTGCGCCCACCCCACGAATCTGTGGGCGATAGCTACGCCACGCTCTCCAGAAACGCCTCTTCCGCCGCTTGCACTGCGTCGGGGGTTCCGACGTGCATCCAGACGCCGTCGAGCCTCAGGCCAAACAGCCGCTCCTGCTCGTTGGCGCGGTCGAACATCTTGGTCAGCGAGAACTCGCCGATGGGTGCGTCGGCAAACAGCGCGGGCGACATGATCGCGGCCCCCGCATAGACGAACGGCACCACCTGGTGTTCGCGCCGCTTGCGCAGCGCGCCATCCGGCAGCATGGCGTAGTCGCCACGGCCGGCATAGCCGATGCTGCTCGTGGTCGGCGCCATCAAGAGCAGGATGTCCATGCGATCGGGATCGAAGGTTTCGGCAAGCCGCGTCAGATTGGGCCGCACGCCGTCGATCCACATCGTATCGGCGTTGACATGGAAGAACGGCTCCTTGCCGAGCAGCGGCAGCGCCTTCACCACCGCGCCACCGGTGCCGAGCACCTGGTCGCGTTCGTCGGAAATGATGATGCGGGGCCGGCTACGGTTCGCCGTGTGCTGGATGATCTGGTCCGGCAGGTAATGCACGTTGACCACGGCCTCGCCGACGTCGGCGCCGGCTAGCTTGTCGAGCACGTGATCAAGCAACGGCTGGCCGGCCACACTCACCAGCGGCTTCGGCATATGGTCGGTCAGTGGGCGCATGCGCAAACCGAGACCGGCGGCAAGGACCATGGCTTTGGTAGGCGTAACGGACATTTTTGGAGTTTCTCGAACCATCAAATTGCGCCGCGGATCATACCACGGCGCTTCGCATGAACCCAGCCAACCATGAGGCCTTAGTGGGCGCACATGACGGCCGTACGACGGCGCCGGCGCTTGCCAACTTCAGGCGTCAGCGTCCTCGGCCCCGCGCTTGGCCATTTTCTTTTTCTTGTCGCCCTGCTTCAGGAAATTGACGCCGATCTGGTCGCCATTGACCCAGGCCAGCTCGCAGCGCCGATAGGCCAATCCCGTCGACGACAGCAGCAGGAAGAATTCCTTCAGATGCAGGCCCTCGACCGAGCCTTCGACCGTCAGCTTGGCGCCGGTCTCGGAGACGTCTTCCATCACGCAATCACGCCGCCAGGTGCCGTCGATTCCCATCATGTGCGCCGCAAAGCCGCGCTCGAACACGACTCGATCTCCCTTGCGCCGTTCCGCCGCCGCCATGGCCGTCCTTCCGTTTCAAAAGATGCTGGCCACGCCTGCGCAGCGCGCCGGTTCCAGATTAAATGCGGGGTGGCTAACAGGAGGTAAATCAGGACAGCGGCGGCGGCACGTTGGCGGCATACCATTCGCGAAACGCCGCCAGCGCGGGGTGCGCCAGCGAGCGGTTCAGGTAGGTCCAGATCCGGGGCTGGTGGCGCAGATATTGCGGCTTGCCGTCGCGCCCGTTGAGCCGGGCGAAGGTACCGAGCAGGCGCGTATTACGCTGCGCCGACATGATGGCGTAGAGCTCGGCAAAGCTGGCCGGATCGAATTGGCCATCTGCCGCGCGGCGCGCCTTGATGTAGCGGGTCAAAAGCGACAACTCGAGTGGTTCGGGGACGTCGATCCGCGCGTCCTGCAGCAGGGAAACCAGATCGTAGGCGGCAGGGCCCAATGCGGCGTCCTGGAAGTCGATGATGCCGACACGTAAAATCCCGGTGCGATCGTCGAGCCAGATGATGTTGGGCGAATGAAAATCACGCAGCACCCAGGTTCGCGGAGCAGCCGCCGGCTTTTCGAGTAGCGTTCGCCACATCGCGATGAATTCGTCGCGTTGTTGCGGACTGACTTCAGCGCCGCGAACCGGCAGATACCATTCGAGCATCAGCCCGATCTCCACCAGCCATGCATCGATATCGTAGACCGGAATTTCGTAAGAGCCCTGCTGCCCAAGCGGCGCCGTTTCGGGCAGGGTTTCGCGGTGTAACGCCGCGAGCATGTCGGTTGCCGCCTCATAGCGCTCGGCGACCGGCCGCGGCGGATCGCCTTCGACGATGCCGGCGCTGCCGAAATCCTCGGTGATCAGAAAACCGGAATCGAGATCGGCGTGGCGGATCGCGGGCGCCGAGAAGCCGTGTGCACGCAGGCCATTGTCGATGGCGACGAACGGCTTGACATCCTCGGCGAGATGAACGGCCGCGCTGTAGGATTTTCCGCCATAGATCGCCGGTCCATCCGGACGGCGCGGCGAATTCATCAGGATGGATGTGCCATCGTCGCCGATCAGACGCGCATAGGAGCGCGTCGAGGCGTCGCCGGGCATGCGCTCGCGCGCTGCATCCAGAAAGCCTGCCTCAGCGAGAAATTTGCGCAAGCTGCTTAGTCGCGCCACCTGCGCCGCTGCCTTGCCATAGCCGGTGATTTCGGCGGCCCGTGCGCTCGATCCGAGCGCGGGACGATGGCTGAAGGCGATGTCAATGCGATCTTCGGGCAGTGCGTCGGGTGCGCGCTCCGGCCACTCGATCAGCGCCAGCGTGTCCTCCGGCAGTGGCGACAAGCCGATTTCCTCCAGCTCGCTCGAATCGTTGATGCGGTAGAGATCGGCGTGGACAATCGGAAATGGCAGCTCGTAGCTCTGCGCCAGCGTGAAAGTCGGGCTCGGCACTTCGAGCGCGGGATCGTCGGCGAGATAACGGATCATGGCGCGCGCCGCCGCGGTCTTTCCCGCGCCGAGATCGCCCGACAGCGTAATGACGTCGCCGGGGCCGACCAGCAGCGCGAGGTCGGCCATCAGATGCGCCGTTGCCGCCTCGTTCGCCAACGCCACCGTAAATGTCGCGGGCGCGGTCATTCGGCAGCGTTACGGTGGGCGTTCTGGTCGATCGGGAAATCGCAGGTGACGGTCGTGCCTCTGCCGACGACTGAGTCGACGCGCACCTTGCCGCCATGCAGTTCGACGAACGAGCGTACCAGCGACAGGCCGAGGCCGGCGCCGCGGTGGCGCGAGCCGTGGGAGTGGCTCTCGAACCAGTCGAATACCTTGTCTTTCACCTCGGCGGGAATGCCGGGGCCGGAATCGGAGACGGTGAAGATCACGCGGTGCTCGGTTCGCCGCGCGCTGATCGTGACCGCGGCATCGTGCGGCGAGAACCCGACGGCGTTGGCAAGCAGGTTATAGAGCACTTGCACCACGCGCCGCTCGTCGCCGGTGAAGTTGCCGATCTCAGGATCGATATCGACCTTGAGCTCGATGCGGTCGGTCGCCAGCCGGTCCTGGATGCCTTCGGCGGCGGCCTGAATGGCTTTTTCGATATTGACCGGGCCGAGCTCGAGCTTCATGGCGCCGGCATCAATGGTGGCGAGATCGAGGATGTTGTTGGTGAGAGCGAGCAGCGCGTTGGTCGACTTGGTAACGTAGTCGAGATACTCGGCCTGCTTAGGCGTCAGCGGGCCGGTCGAGGGATCGCTAAGGAAATGTGCAAAGCCGATGATGGTGGTCAGCGGTGCGCGCAGCTCGTAAGACACGTGGTGGACGAAATCCACCTTCATCTGGTCGGCAGCTTCCAGCGCCTCGTTGCGCTCGCGCAGCGCGCGCTCGACATTTTCGGTGTCGGTGATGTCCTGGAACGTCAAAAGCGTCGCGCCGTCGGGTAGCGGCATGGTCATGCAATCCAGCACGCTGCCGTCCTTGCGTTCGAGTTTCAGCGCCACCTGCGCCCGGTTCTCGATCGCGGTGATCGCCTCGCGCAGCGCCCGCCAGGTCAGCGCGTCGTCGAACAGCGGCTTGCACCACGCTTCCACGGTCTCGATGTGGGGCTGCTCTTTGAGCGATTCCGCCGAGAGCTTCCACATTTTCAGGAAAGCGGGATTGAACAGTTCCACACGGCCGTTGCTACCGAACACGGCGACCGCTTCAGCCAGATTGTCGAGCGTTTCATGCTGGACCCGGGTCAGCCGGTCATAGCGGCGTGCGAGATCGAGGCTCTCGGTGACATTGTCGAACAGATAGGTGACGCCGCCTTCGAGGTTCGGCGTGGTGACGACGCTGACGGCGCGGCCGTCGGGCAGAAACCAGGTGTAGTTCTCCGGCTCGACGGCGCGGTAGGCGTTGTGGAGCTTGGCCTTCCAGGCGCGGAAATCGGGCTGTTCGGGCAGTTTGCGCGCCGCGCGCAGCCGGTCGAGCACGCTTGAATCGTCGGGGTTGGAATCGAGGAAGGCTTGATCGAGGCCCCACAGCCGCCGGTAGGATTCGTTGTAGAAGGCAAGCCGCCGCTGGCCGTCGAATACGGCAACCCCCGACGACAACTGGTCGAGGGTGCGGCGGTGGGCTTCCGCCATCCGCTCCATGGCGTCGCGCAACTGGGTCGCCTCGCTGGCGTCGATGGCGATGCCGGCGCTGCCGCCGCCGAGCTTGAGCGCCTGAACATCATAGATGCGTCGCTCGCCGCCGACCACGATCGGCAGCCGCGCGGCGTAGGTGGAATTGTCGTTCAGCACCCGGCCCATCTCGGAACGTTGGTCGTTCTCCAGGAGCTCGAGGTTGCGGTAGATCGTGTCCGCGACGCTTGCGCCTTCGGTGGCCCGCACATAGGCCGCGTTCGCGTAACGCAGATTGCCCTCGGCGCTCTTGGCCCAGATCGGCCAGGGCGCCGCGGCGGCGAAGTTGCGCAACAACTCGGTCTCCTCCAAAAGCGTCCTGTAGCGGAGATTGGATTCGGCGAGTTCACGGCGCAAGCCGCCGAGTTCGCGAATCCGCACAATGGCTTGTCCCCCAATGGCACGGCCCATCGCTTCGATGGCGCGGCCGCTCGAGGTGGAGAGGTTGAGCAGAAAACCTTCGCCAGCCTCGCGCAGCGCGTCGACCGCACGGTCCATGCGCAGCGCCGGTTCCGGCGGCAGCCAGGTTCCAAAGGCGAGAATGCGTTGCGGCGAATTCGACAGTGCTTCCTGCGAGATCAGAAGCGAAGTGTCGCCGCTGATCTGGGGCCGGTTGTCCCCCGCGGCCCAGGCGATCAGGATCTGCGGCTCGGCGAACAACAGCGCGCGCAGCCGGTCGGCCTGTACCTGCAGATCGGCGATGTCGGAGCGCAGGTCGAGTTCCGTCCGGGTGGCCCGAATGCGCGTGCGCATTAGCAGGATTGCGGCCACCACGGTAAAGCCGAGCAGCGATAGCGCCGTGGTCAGCGCCGCGAACTCCTGGTGATTGAGGGCGAACAAGGCGGAAATCGCCTGCGTGATGGTCAATTCGTCGGCCAAAGCGGGCTCCGGCAGCGCTGAGAAGGCGGTGGCGAGCGCAATCACGCCGTGGCGCGCCAGCGAGGTGCACGACAGCAGGGTTCGACGCATCGCAGCGACTACGCCCGACATTATTTGCCCCAAGAACGCATGACTGCAGGCACCACCCCCAGCGCATAATCCGCCAAAATGTGAGCGGTTTGCGTTGAGATTGTGCGCCGACTAAGGATTGAGCGCGCCCGGACACAAAACCGGACCCCACTTTTGCTGGTCGCGCTCTACACGAATCGGGTCGAGAGTATCCCCTTCGGAAGTCGACCGGTAAGAGTCCAGACCGTGAACGCAAAACTGCCTGTGAAAAAATCAAGGCGGCGTCGTTCCGAACCGTTCAAATTGAAAGGATTCAGCGGCCGGTCGAGCCAAAACCGCCACTGCCACGGCCGGTTGCCGTCAGCGAAGTGACGGGAACCAGTTCCGCTTGCACCACAGGCGCGATCACCATCTGCGCGATGCGCTCGCCGCGCTTGATTGGAAAGGGCGTATTGCCGTGGTTAATCAGGAGCACGTTGATCTCGCCGCGGTAATCCGCATCCACCGTGCCGGGCGAGTTCAGCACCGTGACGCCGTGTTTGGCGGCAAGCCCGGAGCGCGGCCGCACCTGCGCCTCATATCCGGAAGGCAGCGCGATCGTCAGCGCGGTCGGCACCATCGCGAATTTTCCGGGCGGGAGGATCAGCGGCGTATCCGCCGGCACCGCCGCGAGCAGGTCGAGCCCGGCGGCATCGGCGCTCTGATAGGCCGGCAGTGCGAGGCCCTCACCATGTGGCAGTTGGCAGACGTCGACCTTCACCATCACGCTCACGAATTCTTCTCCATGGTCTGCGCAATCTTCGCCACCAGTTCGGCTGCGACCTGTTCCTTGGTCATCACCGGCCAAGACTCCACTTTAATGCTGTCGACGTTGATCTCCTCGCCATCGCGCGTCAGCAGGTGAACAGTGTTGCGGTCGCCGCCCATCACACCGGAGGCAGGCGAAACGTCATTGGCGACGATCCAGTCGCAGCCCTTGCGCACGATCTTGGCCTTTGCATTGTCAATCAGATGTTCGGTCTCGGCGGCAAAACCGATCACCAGCGGCGGACGCTTCTCCTTCAGTTTCGAGATCGTCGCCAGAATGTCGGGATTTTCCACCAATGCGAGCTGCGGCATGCCGGCGGACGTCTTTTTTAGTTTCTGCTCGCCTTCATTGGCAACGCGCCAGTCGGCAACGGCGGCGGCGAAGATCGCGATGTCCGCCGGCAAGGCGGCTTCCACCCGATGCAGCATGTCACGCGCCGATTCGACCCGGATCACCGTGACGCCGGGGGGATCGCGCAAGTCGACCGGGCCGGACACCAGCGTGACGTCCGCGCCCGCGGCCTGTGCCGCGGCGGCGATGGCAAAACCCTGCTTGCCGGAGGAGCGGTTGGCGATATAGCGCACGGGATCGATCGCCTCATGCGTCGGCCCTGCCGTGATCAGCACGCGCTTGCCCGCGAGCGGACGCGGTCGCGGCGGGCGCAGGATATCGATGGCCGCGGCGGCAATCTCGACCGCCTCCGACATCCGCCCGATGCCGGCCTCATTGGACTCAGCCATTTCCCCGGCGGTGGGGCCGATCATGTGAACGCCGTCGCGGCGAAGCTGCATGACGTTGCGGCGGGTGGCGGCGTTGTTCCACATCAGGGGGTTCATCGCAGGCGCCAGCAGGATCGGCCGGTTGGCTGCCAGCAGGATGGCGGTAGCGAGATCGTCGGCATGGCCGTGCGCCATCTTCGCCATCAGGTCGGCGGTCGCCGGCGCCACGATGATCAGATCGCATTCGCGCGCCAGCCGGATATGGCCGGCGTCGAATTCGCTCTCGGGATTGAACAGGTCCGTATAGACGCGCTCATGCGACAGCGCGCTGGCCGAAAGCGGCGTGACGAATTGCTGGGCGGCCTTGGTTAGCACGCAGCGGACGTGAATGTGTCGCTCCTTCAGCCGCCGGATCAGCTCCAGCGACTTGAACGCGGCAATGCCGCCGCCGATGATCAGGGTGACGTTCCGCGTGCTGGAGGCGCTGGCCGACGGCGCTGCCTCTGCGGAGGGTAGTGTGGCGCCTGATAGTTCGGGACGCCCTTGGATGAGTTCTCCCAGGATGACCCGGACTTCCTCTTCGACGGAGCGGCCGTTTCCCGCCGACCGGAGCCGCAAATAGGCTTTGACGGCTTCATCGAGTTTTCGGATGGTCAGGCTGGCCATAGGGCGGCCTCCGGCAAAAATTATGCAGTCAATGCTAGCAAGATATGCCGGCATTGCAATCACAACTGCAGGATCGCAAGCAGAATTCCGATAAAGGTCGCCGCAATGATCCAGAGCGCCACCGTGCGCCAACGGCTCTTGCGGCCTTCGGCACGGCCCAGGGCCGCAATAGTCTCCGGCGACAGCGTCAGGCCCTCGCGGGTCATCTTTTCCATGTTCTCAATCACGGCAACCGCCCGCGAGGCGATCGCCGGCAGGCCCGTCATCACGCGGCCGAGTTCGCCGGCGCCGGTCATGGCGCCCTGAACCCGCCCGAGCGGGCCGAGATTGCGCTCGATCCATTCGCGCACCACCGGATCGGCCACCTTCCAGATATCGAGCTTGGGGTCGAAGCCGCGCGCGACGCCTTCGACCACCACCATGGTCTTCTGCAGCAGGATCAGTTCGGGCCGGGTCTGCATGTCGAACAGGCCGGTGACCTCGAGCAGCAGGGTCAGCAGCTTCGCCATCGAGATTTCTTCGGCGGTGCGGTTGTGGATCGGCTCGCCGATGGCGCGGATGGCCTGCGCGAAATTTTCCACCGAATGATGCCCCGGCACGTAGCCGGCCTCGAAATGGACTTCCGCGACGCGACGGTAGTCGCGCGTGATGAAGCCCAACAGAATTTCGGCGAGGAAGCGCCGCTCCTTCACGCCGAGCCGGCCCATGATGCCGAAATCGACCGCCACAAGCCGTCCGGTGTCGTCGAGAAACAGATTGCCGGGATGCATATCGGCATGAAAGAAGCCGTCGCGCAGCGCGTGGCGCAGGAAACTCTGGATCACCTTGCGCCCGAGGTCGGGCAAATCGACTTGCGCTGCTTCGAGGCGCGCATGGTCGTTCAGTGCGATGCCGTCAATCCACTCCATCGTCAGCACGTTATGAGTGGTGCGGTCCCAGTCGACCGCCGGCACGCGGAAATCCGGATCGTCGCGGGTGTTCTCCGCCATCTCGGAAAGAGCGGCAGCCTCAAGCCGCAGGTCCATCTCCATCGCGACCGTGCGCGACATCGTGTTGATGACCTCGATCAGCCGCAGCCGCCGCGCTTCGGCCGAATGCGCTTCCGCGTTGTGCGCGACAAAGAAGAAGTCGGAGAGGTCGCGGCGAAAGCGCGAGGCGACGTTGGGCCGGAGCACCTTTACCGCGACCGGCTGGCGCACGCCATTGCGCTCGATCTCGCCGCGATGCACCTGCGCGATGGACGCGGCGGCGACCGCCGGGCCGAGGCTGACAAAGGCCTTAGCCACAGAGCGTTCCAGCGACAGTGCGATCACCGCCTCCGCTTCACTTTGCGAAAACGGCGGCAGCCGGTCCTGCAGGCTTTCCAGGTCGCGCGCCATCGCAACCCCGACCACGTCGGGGCGGGTCGCCAGAAACTGTCCGAGCTTGAGGTAGGCCGGTCCCAGCCGCGTCAGCGCGCGGGATAGTCGCGGGCCGGATTTGGCACCGGGCCGCTCGATCAATCGCGCCAGCCGCAGCGCGAGCTGCCCGGGCGCCGGCACCAGGCTCGGATCAACGACGCCGAACACGCCCTCGCGCGCGAACACGTAAGCGGCGCGGACAAGCCGCGCGATGTGGGTCGCCGCAGAAATCACAAGCGCCAGCCCGAATGCAGCGCCACGATCCCGCCGGACAGGCTTTCCCACTTCACCCGCGCAAAGCCGGCGCCGCGGATCATCTCGGCAAATACATTGGGCCGGGGAAATTTCCGGATCGATTCGACGAGATACTGATAGGATTCGGCATCGCCGGTCACGGCGCGGCCGAGCGGTGGGATCACCTTGAACGAGAACTGGTCGTACAGCCAGTCCAGTCCGGGAACGTCGACGGTGGAGAATTCCAGACAGAGGAATCGGCTGCCCGGCCGCAGCACGCGATAGGCTTCGCGCAGCGCAACATCGATCCGCGGCACGTTGCGAATGCCGAAGGCGATCGTGTAGGCGTCGAACGAACGATCCGGGAAAGCCAGCGTCTCGGCATTGCCTTCGACGAAGGACACCTGATGGTCGAGATGCTGCGCCAGCGCGCGGTTGTGACCCACTTCCAGCATATCCGTATTGATGTCGCAGACGGTGGCGCGGAAGCCAAAGCCTGCGGCCTTGGCCGCGCGGAAGGCGATGTCGCCGGTGCCGCCGGCGACATCAAGCAGCGCAAACGGCGCATCACTTTTCGGCGGGTTGAGCGCCGTGATCATGATGTCTTTCCAGACCCGGTGCAGGCCCGCCGACATCAGGTCGTTCATCAGGTCATAGCGCCTTGCCACGCTGTGAAACACGTCGTTCACCAGCGACTGCTTGTCCCCTAAGGGCACGTCCCTGAAGCCAAAATGGGTGGTTTGATCCGGCCGATCCATTAGATGTACTCCACTACCGGACCATAGCGCGCCCGTCGCAATGGCGCTATCACGTCACCTCCATAAGGTGAATGCCTGCATGCCTGAATTGCCCGAAGTTGAGACCGTCCGCCGCGGCCTGCAACCCGCCATGGAGGGGTCGAAAATCCTCAAGGCGGAAGCCCGGCGCAAGGATTTGCGGTTTCCCTTTCAAAAAGACTTTATCGCTCGGCTGGAGGGCCAGACGGTGACCGGCCTTGGCCGCCGCGCCAAATATCTGATGGCGGACCTTACCTCCGGCGACGTGCTGCTGATGCATCTGGGCATGTCCGGCTCGTTCCGGGTGCTCGATGGCGGCGCTAACAATGCGCCCGGCCAATTCCACCATCCGCGCAGCGAGGACCGCGCGCATGATCACGTGGTGTTTCACATGTCGTCGGGCAGGTCCGTCGTGTTCAACGATCCGCGCCGCTTCGGTTACATGAAGATTATTGCCCGCAACGTGCTGGAGGATGAACCGCTATTGAAGGGTCTCGGGCCCGAGCCGCTCGGCAACGAATTCGACGCCGCGATGCTGGCGCGGTCCTGCTTCAACAAGAAGACCAGCCTGAAGGCCGCGCTGCTCGACCAGCGCGTGGTTGCCGGCCTCGGCAATATCTACGTCTGCGAGGCGCTGTACCGCTCGCATCTTTCGCCGCGCCGGTTGGCGGCGACGCTGGCAACGAAGACGGGCGAGCCGACCGACCATGCCGGGCGGCTGGTGAATGCAATTCACACAGTGCTCAATCAGGCCATCAAGGCCGGCGGCTCCTCGATCAACGATCATCGGCTGACCTCGGGCGAACTCGGCTATTTCCAGCACTCGTTCCAGGTCTATGATCGCGAGGGCGAGAAGTGCCAAACTAAAGGCTGCGGCGGTGTCGTGCGACGCTTCGTACAGAACGGCCGTTCAACCTTCTGGTGTCCGAAATGTCAGAAATGACCATCACGCCGACGCTCGAAACGAGGCGACTGATCTTGCGGCCGCTGGCGCTATCCGATGCGCCGGCGATCCAACGTCATTTCAACAACTGGAATATCATCCAGCATCTCGCATCGGTTGTCCCCTGGCCATATCCGGAGGACGGCGCGACCACTTTCATTACGAGGGAGTTGGAGAGGGTCGCCGCAGGGGAAGAGATCTATAATTGGATGCTGGTGTTGCGCGGCGGTGATGGCGAGGCGATCGGGAATATTCGCTTTCGCCCGAGGGCGGATAATGCGAAGGGCAACCGGGGCTTCTGGCTCGCGGAGCGCTATTGGAATCAAGGCCTGATGAGCGAAGCCGTCGCGGAGGTGAACAATTTCGTCTTCGGCGTACTCGGCCTCGAGGTTTTCTACGTCTGTAACGCGGTAACCAATGAGGCATCGCGCCGGGTCAAGCAAAAGACCGGTGCCGAATTGGTCGGCTACACCGAGCTTGCCCATCACAACGGTCAGACGCTAGCGGAACGATGGCGTGTGACGCGGGAACAATGGCTGCGCCGGAACAGGTAGGCGGAGCGAAGCAATCCAGCGGGGCTGGTCGGCTGGATTGCGTCCGTCTTCCCGCGAAGCGGGAATGTCAGACTCGAGCCGGCGCTCTCAGGAAGAGAGCGCTGTCGTTCGCGATGACCGGCAGCGCAGCCATAGCCGGAAGTATCGCAGGCGTTTCCACCAACTCCTCGATAATCGGCTCGTCGCCGGCCGCTGCCATATTGCCGAGCTGCACTTCGATCCACTGCCACAGAGCGCGGATTTCCTCGGCAGATTTGCCGCACGGCGCGTATTCGCAGACCGCAAGTCCGGCGCTGAGCGCATCCTGATGATCGTTGCGCATCACGATGAAGGGTTTGGCAAGGATATCGCCGATGTCGAGCGCGGCCTCGTCGCTCAGCGCGGTCTCCGCGCTGGTGAGGCGCGTGCCCCGGATCGGCGTCTGGTTCAGGACATAGGCGAACGGCTTGCGCCAGGCCCTGACGACGCTGAGCGTCGGGGCGGTCGCCTCAATGTCCGCGATGCTCGGGCGCGTCGGGATCAGGCAGAAATCCGCATAACGAATCGCTGAATTGGTCGCGGCGCTGACGCCGCCGGCGGTATCCACGATCGCTACCGTCACGCCCTCGCGGTCGAGCGATTGCAGGCGTTGCTCGACCTCCCTGGCGGCATAGACCGGCTCGACGACCGGCGCGGCATAGGGGCGGCGGCGCTTCCAATTGGAAAGGGTGCCCTGCGAGTCCGTCTCGATCAGGCGGACATTGTGCCCGGCCCGGATGGCGGCAAGCGCAAGGCTGATGGCGAGCGTGCTTTTGCCGGAGCCACCCTTCTGGGTGGCCAATACGATCGTCTGCATTTCAGATCCTTTGGATGGCTTTCAGGCATTTTGGTTACGGCACACGAGCCGCGCCGCATTCTGCGACGCCGAGTTACGCGCTCGCTCAGACGTGCCCAGCCCGATCCAAAGGTCAGGGGATCGCGGTAGTCCGAATCAGTCAGCTTGCAATGATGCCCGATTATGGAAGTGTGGTCATCCGGGCAAATACTGCCGTGTGGGGCATCGGCGCCCGATCATCGACGGCATGGCCCATATCCGGCGGGCCGATGGCCGCCACCATGCCACTCGCCGACGTCATGCGGCCTGCTGGCGTGCGGACGGCACACCCGGCGGTATAGGTCCCGGCTCTGCGGTGCACCGCTGACGCGCTGCACCGCGTCCGGGACACGAACTCCTACTTCCTGACGCAGATCACGCGGACCACCGACGCCTTGGCGTCCGTCGATCCGTCAGCCGCGTTGATGCCGTTGGCCTTGAGGAAGTCGCGTACCGTTTCGGCGGTCACCAGCATCGCTTGCGCTGCCGGCACGCCATTGGTAGGTCCCGCCACTTGAACCGGCTTCAACAGCGCGATGCCGGCGAATTTGCCGTCGCCGTCCTGCGCGGGCGCGCCGGAGAAGCCAAGCGCCGGCGCGGGCGTCAGCGCGATATCGCTGCTGCCGCCTAGCTGGGCCACCGTGGCCTTGGTGCTGGTCACCGCCACGCCGCCGCCCTGGTTCTGCGGATCGGCAATGCCGGTGAGGTCGAGCGCCGGCTTGGTGGCGGCATTGGCGAGATTGAGCGCCTTCAGCCCGCGCGCGCCATAGATGCGCAAGAGCGCCAGATCGTGCTCCTTGTCCTCGGCGACACGGTCGGCATTGCCGAACCCTGCGATCGCGACCGTGAGGCAGCCGTCGGTGATCTGGCGGTCGGCCAGAATCGCGCCATCGTCGCCGACGACGACACCGGTGCCGTACTCCACGCTCTTGCGCGGGGGAGGCCCCGCCGTCTGCACGGCCGCCGGAAATGCGTTGAACGCGCTCGACATCGCGATCACCACGGGCTCGACGGTGTTTTCGGTTGCCTGGTCGTACATGATGGTGAGGATGCGGACCTCGTCGCCTTTGAAGGTGCCGCGCATATAAAACTTCTTCAGGCCCTGCAGGCCGGACAGGACGAAGAAATCCGGCTTGACCACGGTGTAATCGATGGTGCGGCCCGGCTCTTTCTTCTCGCGCTCGGCGAGTTTTGCCGTGGTCGGATTGGCTTCCTTGCGCCGCGAAAGCTGGATCTGGATCGTGCCGGTTGGTGACGTCCATTTGGTGCCGTTGGCGTCGCTGGCCTGCTGCGGCACCAGCTTGGTGGGAATGCCGAGCCGCGCGCTAGTGCCGGGATCGATGACGATTTTCCAACCGACGCTTTCCTGCTTTTTTCTGGCAGTATCGGCGAGGAGGCCGCGCTCCTGCGGATTGAGCACGCCGGTTGATTTAGCCCCGCGCGACTTCTGGAATTCCTTGATCGCATTGACCATGCGCTCGCTGACGTCGCCGGTGATGGCGCCGTTATATTGCCCGACCCACGCGAGGTCCGACTGCAGCGCCAGCCGCTCGGCCTGGCCTAAGGCCTTCGCCGTGTCCTCCGGCTTCTGCAGCGCGGGACGGATCGGCACCGTCGTGACTTGCTTCGGCTTGGCGCCCGCCGTGGAAGGGGGCATCATTTGCGCCTGCGCGGCGGTCCCGGAGATCACAAAAGCCGAGGCTGCGATCATCAATGTTGCTGAAAGCACCAATCTCATGACAAATCCCGGCAGAATAACGAGAGTGCGATCATTGACGCCCGGCCAATTAAGCACATCTGCTTAGTCGGCAACAACCGCGCCCCGGTTCAGGGGGATTATCGCCTCATCCTGAGGAGCCGCGAAGCGCGTCTCGAAGGATGAAGGCCCGGCTGGGGCCGCATGGTATCCCGGCGATGCGAAGCATCGTCCGGTAGACGCGCGTTCCGCGCTCCTCACCATGAGGGTTTGCCAGCGAAGGAAGGACAGCACACGACCATGTTGAGCGCCGACGAACTCGAACGCTACGCCCGCCATATCGTGCTGCGCGAAGTCGGCGGTCCCGGGCAGGCCGCCCTGAAAGCGGCATCCGTGCTGGTGATCGGCGCCGGCGGACTTGGCGCGCCCGTCCTGATGTATCTGGCGGCGGCCGGTGTCGGCAGGCTCGGCGCTGTCGATGACGACGTGGTCTCGCTGTCCAATCTGCAGCGGCAGATCATCCACGCCACGCCGGACATCGGGCGGCCCAAGGTCGACAGCGCCGCGGAGACCGTTCACGCGCTCAATCCCCACGTTCGTTTCGAGGCGCATGGCGTGCGTCTCGATGCGGGGAACGTGATGTCGCTGATCGACGACTACGATCTCGTGCTCGACGGCTCCGACAATTTCGAGACCCGCTATCTGGTTTCCGATGCCTGCTTCTTTGCCGGCAAGCCGCTGATCACGGCGGCGCTCGGGATGTTCGACGGATCGCTGACCACGATCCGGGCGCATGAACGAGACACCGGCGGCCACTTCAATCCGACCTATCGCTGCCTGTTTCCCGAACCGCCGCCGCCCGGCACCATACCGGCCTGCGCCGAGGCCGGCGTCATGGGCGCGCTGGCGGGCATGCTCGGCTCGATGATGGCGTTGGAAGCGATCCGCGAGATCGTCGGCTTCGGCGAGAGCCTGGTCGGCCGACTGGTGATGGTCGATGCACGCGCGATGCGGTTTGAAACATTGCGCTACGCACGCGATCCGCAAAACCCGCTCAACGGCGATGCGCCTACGATCACTGATTTGAGCGGGCACGCGGCGTAGTATTCACCGCTTCTCGCTGTCCATATGCGCAAGCTGCGACTCCGGATAGCGCGCCCCGGCCGCCACGCCGGGCGGAAACGCCTCGGCCAGCGCGGACAAGTGAGCCCGCGTCAGTTTTACATCGAGCGCGCCGAGCGCCTCAGCGAGACGGTCACGGCGGCGGGCGCCGACCAGCGGCACGATGTCGTTGCCCTGCGCCGCGACCCATGCAATCGCGACCTGTGCGGGGGAGGCGCCGAGCTCGCTTGCAATCGCACGCAATGAATCCACCAGCGCCAGATTGGCGTCGAGATTGCCTCCCTGGAAACGCGGGCTCATGGCACGAAAATCCTTGGTCCCGCGATCGGCCGTCCAGTGTCCGCTGATCAGCCCGCGCGACAGCACGCCATAGGCCGTGATGCCGATGCCGAGTTCGCGGCAGGTCGGCAGGATGTCATCCTCGATGCCGCGCGAGATCAGCGAGTATTCGATCTGCAGGTCGGTGATCGGGTGCACCGCATGGGCGCGTCGAATGGTCTCCGCGCCGACTTCCGACAGGCCGATATGCCTGATCCAGCCGGCCTTCACCATGTCGGCCATCGCACCGACCGTCTCCTCGATCGGCACGGCCGGATCGAGCCGCGCCGGCCGATAGATGTCGATGGTCTCGACGCGGAGCCGCTGCAGCGAATAAGCGAGGAAATTCTTGATCGCCGCCGGACGGCTGTCATAGCCGGACCAGTTCTTTGCGGGGTCGCGCAGCGCGCCAAACTTGACGCTGATCTGGATATTGTCGCGGCCGCGCGCAGCGAGCGCTTCGCCGATCAGCATTTCATTGTGACCCATGCCGTAGAAATCGCCGGTGTCGAGCAGGGTGATGCCGGCATCGAGCGCGGCGTGGATGGTGGCGATGCTCTCGCTGCGGTCGGCCGGGCCGTAGAAGTCTGACATGCCCATGCAACCGAGGCCGATGGCAGAAACGGTTGGGCCGGTAGAGCCGAGTTTGCGTCGTTCCATGGCGGTTCTCCTCGTAGTCGGCGCCGGATCTGCGCCGTGATGACGAGGCGGATATGGACCTTTTCGACTGAGCCGGTAAGATGGACAATTCCAAACAGCTTGTTCACTATGTCGAACAATGAAAGATCTCGACCTCCGCGACCTCGACGTTTTTGTTGCCGTGGCGCGCACCCGGAATTTCCGCCGTGCCGCGATCGAGCAGGGCGTCTCCGTCTCAAGCATCAGCCAGCGGCTGCGCGACATGGAAGAGCTGCTCGGTGTGCGCCTGATGAATCGTACCACGCGCAGCGTAGCCCTCACCGAAGCCGGCGAGTTGTTGCTGGGGCGCGTCGGCCCGGCGCTCTCGGATGTCGGCGCGGCGCTCGATCAGGTGCGCGGCCTGCGGGCCGTGCCGTCGGGGCGTTTGCGCATCAACGCTCCGCCACCGGCAATCGACCTGGTGATGGCGCCGATGGTCGCGCCGTTTCTCGAGAAGCATCCCAAGATCGAGCTGGAGATCGTCGGCGAGAGTTCGTTTGTCGATATCGTCGCCGGCGGGTTCGACGCCGGCGTGCGCTATGGCGAACATCTGGCGCAGGACATGATCGCGGTCTCGCTCGGGGCGCCACAGCGTTACGCAGTGGTGGCGTCGAAGGAATATGTTGCTCAGCATGGTCGACCGGAAGTGCCGAAGGATCTGCTCGACCATGCCTGTATCCGCACCCGCTTCGGCAGCGGCGCGATGCTGGATTGGGAGTTTGAGAAAGCGGGCCGTGTCGTGAAGGTTTCACCGCCGGCCAAGCTGGTCGCGACCCATCTGGGGCTGGCGTTGCGCGCCGTCCATGACGGGGTGGGCTTCTGGTTGACGTTCGAAGGTTATGTTCGGTACGGCATCAAGTCGGGCGCGCTGGTCAGCGTGCTCGACGACTGGTGCCCGCCGTTTCCGGGACCGTTTTTGTATTATCCGAGCCGTCGCCAGCCGCCGCCGGCGCTTGCCGCGTTCGTGGCGTTTATTGCGGATTGGCGGAAGCGGGAGAGGCGGAAGAGCGAAAAATCTATCGTCGTCCCGGCCAAGCGAAGCGCGAGCCGGGACCCATAACCACCGATGTTGCTTGTCAGGAAGACCTTAGGCCCTAGCGTGTCGTAACCACAAAGGCCTGTGGTTATGGGTCCCTGCTTTCGCAGGGACGACTTCGTTGAAGCCTCCCGCTCACAGCATGCTGGGCAGCACGCGATCTGGCGGCTTGTGGTTGTCGAGGAAGGTCCGGATGTTGATGATCACCTTCTCGCCCATCTCGACGCGGCCTTCGATGGTGGCCGAGCCCATATGCGGCAACAGCGTCACCTTGCCGGCTTTCGCCAGCCGAACCAGTTTCGGATTGACCGCGGGCTCATGCTCGTAGACGTCGAGGCCGGCGCCGCCGACGTCACCGGCTTCGAGCAGCTTGATCAGCGTGTCCTCGTCGATCACGCCGCCGCGCGCGGTGTTGACGATGTAGGCGTCTTTGCGGATCAGCTTGAGCCGCCGGGCCGACAACAGGTGATAGGTTGCCGGCGTGTGCGGACAGTTCACCGAGATGATGTCCATCCGCGCCAGCATCTGGTCGAGGCTTTCCCAATAGGTCGCGCCGAGTTCCTCGGCAATAACAGGCGCCACCGGACGGCGGTTGTGATAGTGGATCTGCAGGCCGAAGGCGCGCGCGCGGCGAGCCACCGCCTGGCCGATGCGGCCCATGCCGATGATGCCGAGGCGTTTGCCGCCGATGCGGTGGCCGAGCATCCAGGTCGGCGACCAGCCCGGCCAGTTCTTGCCGTCGGGGAGGATCGTTGCGCCTTCGATCAGCCGCCGCGGCACCGCGAGAATCAGCGCCATGGTCATGTCGGCGGTATCTTCGGTCAAAACCTTCGGCGTGTTGGTCACGGTGATGCCGCGCGCATGTGCTGCCGCGACGTCGATATTGTCGACGCCGTTGCCGAAATTGGCGATCATGCGCAGCTTGCAGTCAGGGTGCTTGAGCATCTCCTCGCTGATCGTGTCGGTGACGGTCGGCACCAACACGTCAGCCGAGCGGCTGGCTTCGGCAATCTGCTGCGGCGTCATCGGCGTGTCGTCGAGATTCAACGTCGCGTCGAACAGCTCGCGCATCCGGGTCTCGATTGAGTCCGGCAATTTGCGAGTGACGACGACGAGAGGTTTTTTCTTGATCGACATGTCCTGCTCTCATGAGGGAGGTGCGCAGACGCGCGCCGTTCAGACCTCATTAACCCGGTTGTTCGACACTGCGATGGCCACGCGGTCTCGGTATCCGGCTGTTTGCTGAGGTTAAGTCCCTTGGGTTCCCCAATACTTGCCTCGGATTTTCGGCGGAAAATCCAGGCGTTCTGGTTCTAGGCGTTCCGTCCTCTCTATCAGAAGACCGGGCCAAGACAAGAACCCTCGGCCGTCGCAAGCCGGATGCGGCCAAAGCGGGGCACGGGGTCTGGGGTTTCGGGCGTTAGCGGGCGGTTTCAACTCGGAGAATTCGAGTTGGGCGTGGCTCGGCAGGAGACGGGTTGATGGCGTTGGGGCGTTTCTGTTCGGTAGCGGTGCTGGCGGCGTGCTGGCTTGTCGCTTCCGTCAGCACAGGGTTTTCGGCCAAGGATTCGGCCACCACCACGAGCGGCCTGCCGGTGCCACGATATGTCAGCCTCAAATCCGATCATGTGAATGTGCGGGCCGGTCCGACCAAGGACAACGACGTCGCCTGGGTCTATACCCGCTCGGGCCTGCCGGTCGAAATCACCGCCGAGTTCGAGAACTGGCGGCGCGTGCGCGATTCCGAAGGCGCCGAGGGCTGGGTCTATCATTCGCTGCTGTCCGGCCGCCGCACTGCGGTCGTCACCATGAAGAGCAAGGACGAGTTGGCGTCGCTGTACGATAGTCCCGATCCGACCAGCGCGGTTGCGGCCCGCCTGCAAGCCGGCGTCGTCGCGCAAGTCAAGAAATGCGCCAATGGCTGGTGCCGCGTCGTCGGCAACGGCTTTGACGGCTGGATCGAGCAGCAGCGCCTATGGGGCGTGTATGCAGACGAGAGGGTGGATTGAGGATCTTGGTCGTCCCTGCGAACGCAGGGACCCATACGCCGCGGCTTCTCAATAGGGCGCGCGGGTAGACGCCTTTCCTCACAACATAGATTTGTGGTTATGGGTCCTGCGTTCGCAGGGACGACAGCTAGCGCTTCTTGCGCAGTCGCACGACCATGTCGACGCGTGCGATCTCGTAGCCCTCGGGCACGTCGGGCATCTTCGACAACACTAGATGCGGATCGGGAATGTCGACCAGCTCATGATTGTTCTCGAGATAGAAGTGGTGATGCGCGGTGACGTTGGTGTCGAAATAGGTCTTGGTGCCGTCGACCGAGACCTGGCGCAACAGGCCGGCGTCGGTGAGCTGATTAAGCGTGTTGTAGACGGTGGCCAGCGACACCGGAACCTTGGCGAGCGTCGCTTCTTCGTAGAGCATTTCCGCGGTCAGATGGCGGGCACCCTTACCGAACAGCAGCCAGCCCAGCGCCATGCGCTGGCGGGTGGGCCGAAGACCCGCGGCCTGCAGCATTTCGTTGACGTCGTGCCATGGACAACCGGTCAACGCCGGCTGGTGTCCGGAGGCGCGGGCAGCCGGATCGATACCGTCGTCGTTCAGGGGCGAGGTCTGGTCGTTTCTGTCCACTTCGGTACCACACGCGCTAACTTGGGCAATATTCTTGCCCAATATAAAAGGAAATCAGGTAGATGCAAGTTTTTCGCAACTAGAACCGGCCCAAGGTTAAGAGGAACCAGCGTGACTATGGGGCGTTTTAGCCCGTTCCAGTGCTTTGCCGGGCCGTAATGCCTATGTTACAGAGCGCGCGGACCACATATGCGATTTCGGCAGAGACTAGTGCCGATAGCACCCTAAGTAGCGCCAAATTGCGGGAGACAACGTTCTCCCGTGGGGAAACGGGTCCGGTTCGCTCAAAAGCGCTCCATCGGGACATCTTAAGGTGAGGCTGAATACGATGCTGGATCGGCGCAGCGGTTATGAATACGAGGATTTGCTTGCCTGCGGCCGCGGCGAGATGTTCGGCCCCGGAAATGCGCAGCTACCGCTGCCGCCGATGCTGATGTTCGACCGCATCACCGAGATCACCGACAAGGGCGGCGAGTTCGGCAAGGGTCTGATCCGCGCCGAACTCGATGTGAAGCCGGACCTGTGGTTTTTCGGCTGCCACTTCAAGAATGACCCGGTCATGCCGGGCTGCCTTGGCCTGGACGCGATGTGGCAGATGGTCGGATTTTACCTCGGCTGGATCGGCGGCGAGGGACGCGGCCGGGCGCTGGGGCTCGGGGAATTGAAGTTCTCCGGCCAGGTGCTGCCGAACGCCCGCAAGGTTGTGTACAACATCGACATGAAACGCGTGATGCGTTCAAAGCTGGTGCTCGGCGTCGGCGACGGCTGGCTTTCCATGGATGGCGAGATTATCTATCGCGCCAAGGATCTGAAGGTCGGGCTGTTCAAGCAGGGCTCCGCGCCGGGCGGCTGAGCAACACGATCACGCAGCAACAAACCTTCACAGAACACGTAAACGGCGAGGCGAGGCGATCATGAGGCGGGTTGTCATCACGGGGATGGGTATCGTCTCATCCATCGGAAACAACACCCAGGAAGTGCTTGCGAGCCTTCGCGAGGCAAAATCCGGCATCACGCGTGCGGAAAAGCACGCCGAGCTCGGTTTTCGCTCGCAGGTGCACGGCGCGCCAACGCTCAATCCCGCTGACGTCATCGATCGTCGCGCCATGCGATTCCTTGCCGAAGGAGCGGCTTGGAATCACGTCGCGATGGAGCAGGCGATCCGCGATTCCGGCCTTGAACCCAACGAAGTCTCCAATGAGCGCACCGGCATCATCATGGGGTCGGGCGGCCCGTCGACGCGGACGCTGGTGGAAGCGGCCGACATCGCGCGCACCAAGGGTCCGAAGCGGATCGGCCCGTTCGCGGTGCCGAAGGGCATGTCATCAACGGCCTCGGCGACATTGGCGACCTGGTTCAAGATCAAGGGCGTGAACTATTCGATCTCGTCGGCCTGCGCGACCTCGAACCATTGCATCGGCAACGCCTATGAGACGATCCAGATCGGCAAGCAGGATGTGATCTTCGCCGGCGGTTGCGAGGAGCTCGACTGGACCCTGTCGGTGCTGTTCGACGCCATGGGCGCGATGTCGTCCAAATACAACGACACGCCGGCGACGGCCTCGCGCCCCTACGACATCAGCCGCGACGGCTTTGTGATCGCGGGCGGAGCCGGCGTGGTGGTGCTGGAAGAGCTCGAACGTGCCAAGGCGCGCGGCGCACGCATTTACGGCGAACTGGTCGGCTATGGCGCGACGTCGGACGGTTACGACATGGTGGCGCCGTCGGGCGAAGGCGCCGAGCGCTGCATGCGCATGGCGATTTCGACGGTGAAGACGCCGATCGACTACATTAATCCGCACGCCACCTCGACGCCGGCCGGCGATCCGCCGGAGATCGAGGCGATCCGAAAGGTGTTCGGCACCGGCGACAAGTGCCCGCCGATCTCGGCGACCAAGGCGTTGACCGGCCATTCGCTCGGCGCTACCGGCGTGCAGGAGGCGATCTACTCGCTTCTGATGCTGAACAACGGCTTCGTCTGCGAGAGCGCCCATATCACCGAACTCGATCCGGTGTTTGCCGACATGCCGATCGTGCGCAAGCGCATCGACAACGCCAAGCTCGGCACCGTGCTGTCGAACTCCTTCGGCTTCGGCGGCACGAACGCCACGCTGGTGTTCAAGCGGCTGGATGCGTGATGTACTCGTCATGCCCCGCCACCCGGGTCTCGCCTTCGGCGAGCCCGATGACAGGCTCCGTCGGGGCATCCAGTGCGCCGCGGCCTCTCGGCTAAATCACTGACGCCTCTGGAATACTGGATCACCCGCATTCGCGGGTGATGACGTCGAAGACAATGGGAGCGAGCGTACGATGCAAGACCTGATGAAAGGCAAGCGCGGGCTGATCATGGGCGTCGCCAATGATCATTCGATCGCCTGGGGCATCGCCAAGACGCTTCACGCGCAGGGCGCCGAACTCGCCTTCACCTATCAGGGCGAGGCGCTCGGCAAGCGCGTCAAGCCGCTGGCGCAATCGCTCGGCGTCGATACGGTGCTGTCGTGCGACGTCGAAGACCTTGCCAGCGTCGATTCGGTTTTCGCGGCGCTGAAGGCCAAATGGGGCGGGCTCGACTTCGTCGTCCACGCGATTGCGTTCTCCGACAAGAATGAGTTGAAGGGGCGCTATGCCGATACCACGCGCGAGAACTTTTCGCGCACCATGCTGATCTCCTGCTTTTCGTTCACCGAAATCGCCAAGCGCGCCGCCGAGCTGATGCCCGAGACCGGTGGCTCGATGATCACGCTGACCTTCGGAGGGTCGGTGCGCGTGATGCCGAATTACAACGTGATGGGTGTGGCGAAAGCGGCGCTGGAAGCGTCAGTACGCTATCTCGCCGCCGACTTCGGCCCGCGCAAGATCCGCATCAATTCGATCTCGGCCGGCCCAGTGCGCACGCTGGCGGGCTCCGGCATCGGCGATGCGCGCGCGATGTTCGCCTTCCAGCAGAAACACTCGCCGCTCGGTCGCGGCGTGACGCTGGAAGAACTCGGCGGCTCCGCGCTCTATCTGTTGTCCGACCTGTCAGGCGGTGTCACCGGGGAAATCCACTACGTCGATTCCGGTTACAACGTGATCTCGATGCCGCGACCCGAAGAGCTGAAGGGAACGGCCGAATAGCCCATTTCTCGTCATGCCCCGCGTATGCGGGGCATCCAATACGCCGCGGCCTCTCGTTTCAATCACCAACGTCTCTGGGATACTGGATCACCCGCCCCAGTGCGCAATTGCGCACAAGGCGGTGATGACGGCGAGGTTCACCCCGCCGCGATCTTCTCCGCGCGCTGAAAGGCCGGACGCGCCGCGCAGCGGTCGATATAAGCGTCGAATGACGGCCGTGGCGGCACCATCTTGAACATCCGCACCGCAAAATTCAGCCCCGAGCCGAGCATGATGTCGGCGGCCGAAAACTTCTCGCCGAGAATCCAGGGGCCCTTCTGCAGGGCGGCATCGAGCACGTCGAACGTTTGGGTCGCACTGCCCCATGACGCTGTACTCGACGGCACCTCCAGCTTCGTGAAGAGCTGGATCAGCGCCGGTTCGATGCAGCTCGGCGAGAAGAACAGCCACTGCAGATATCTTGCGCGCAGCGGATCGGTGGCGGCCGGCGCAAGGTGGGTTTCGGGATAGCGGTCGGCGATGTAGGCGCAGATCGCTGCCGCCTCCCCGAGCGCGGCGTCGCCGTCCTTCAATCCCGGCACCTTGCCCATCGGATTGATCGCTAGATATTCCGGCGCCTTCTGCGCGCCCGTAGTGATGTCGGTGAGCACGCGTTCATAAGGCAGCCCGGCTTCTTCCAGCAGCCAGATCGCGGAGAAGGAGCGGGAGCGCGGCGACCAGTAGAGTTGGATCATGGGACGAACCTTTCTTCGGCGTGGACGAACAGCGCTTGTTCATTGCGCGTCTGCCGCGAATTGGCAACGCACTACGCCTGGAACTAACGAGCCGTGCTCCAACGATATGTTGGTCAACTTCACTTCGCGCAGCAGATCGGTTGGCGATTTCCAGAGACTCTAACCACCGGGGCCCCGCCATGCAGGAGTGCTCAATCGTTCTTGAGATAGTCAGGCAGCGTCTGATCGAGCCTTGCCGCAACCAGCGCACGGGTTCTTTCGCGAAGCATCGCATTACCCGGAACGGCTGTCGCCGGCTCGGGAAACAGCGAGTTGTCGAGTTTGGTGAGCGGATCCTCGGTCAGTCGCAAGCCTTCGGCCAGTCGCGTGCCTAAGCCAGCGAACGGACGACCAATAGTCTCGTAGTTGCCGCCGTCGAGCAGAGTCACGCCAACATTGGCGAACAGGTGCGAGTGCCTGACGACTGATCCTAGTCCGCGACTATATGCGCCGATGCCGTCAAGCATCAGATTGGTGCCCGGCACCTGCCCCTTGAATCGGGTTATAACAAGGTAACGCTCGCAGTTCGCAGCCGGCGTGATGCTTCTGACGATCGCCGGCAGGCCCTCGCGGGGATCGGGTAAGAATCGTGACGTCGGATTATAGAAGGGCTCAAACGCGCCCTTCGGATAGGTGATCCTCCGTACGGCTGGATCAGTGCCGGTTGCCGCGCGTACCCGCGCGACTACGAGATCATCGAGTCCCCACCCCTCGACCGTGACCGCGCTCTCCTCGGTCTCAAATATCGTGAGGCCAAATCTTTGTACGGCAAAGCGGTCCCCGAGCGCCGAAATGACGCCAAGTCGGCAGGGACCCTTTTCCGCAGCAAGTGGTTGCTTCGCGGCCGCCTTGGCCTTGGGCGCCGCCTTCTTTGCGGCGGCTCTTGCGGGTGTCGATGCCGCCGGGGCACTGGTTGCTGAAGGGGACTGGGCCCACCCGTCTACCGCGAAGCATGACACGAGGATGGCGGCAGCGAAGCTACGGAACATGGCCTGAAGAACGAGAGTTGATGACAGTGAGCAAATAAACTAGAGGATGCGGGCTCCGTTCGCAAGCCGAGCGATGGCCTTCACGCCGATTTTCGCCAGCGATAATATTTCATGAAGCGGCCGGTCATCGGCTCTTCCTTCTCGAACACAAAGCCCTCGCGCTCGTACCAGCGCCAGACCTTTTCGTTCTCGCGCACGCAGCGCAGCCAGATTTCGTCCGGCAGATGTCTGCGCGTAAAGGCGAGTAGTTGGCGTCCGACGCTGTTGCCCTGATATTCCGGCGCGACGAACAACTGGTCGAGATAGCGATCTGAAAGATGCAACGCGAGCATCGCCGCCAGTTTCCCGTTGTCGTCGGCGACGTAAAGGCTCCAACCCTTCTCCACCTCCACCGGGACACGCGCGCGCAACTTTGCCAGCAGGGCGTCGCTGGCATCTTCCAATCCGGTCGAGACCCAACTGTCCATCCAGACCCGGGCGATACGGTCATACTCGTCTGGTCGGGCGAGGCGGATGATGATTTGTGACACGGTGATATCTCCCGAGGCGCCTGATGCGTCAGGTCCGTGATTTCCGTGATGACGATCCCGTCTTGCGCTGTTCGCGCAATGCGTCGGCTGCGAGGCAAACCACTTCGGAGATTTGCTGGAGCTGTCCGGCGAGCGGGCTCGTCTTGCGCCAGACCATGCCGATGGTTCGCGACGGCTGCGGATTCCTGAAGCGGGCAACGGAGACCGGCGCCGAGCGGGTTTCCACCGCGACCGCCATTTCCGGGATCAGGGTGACGCCGATACCGGCGCCGACCATTTGCACGAGCGTCGACAGCGAGCTCGCGTCCAGAACTTCCCGCGGCGGCGAGGACTGCATGTTGCAGAACGACAGCGCCTGATCGCGGAAGCAGTGGCCCTCCTCGAGCAGCAAGAGCCGCATTTCGCGCAGCGTGTCGTGGCTCGGTACCGGCGTTCCTTCATCCTCGCCCGGCCGCACCAGCAGGAAATTCTCAGAAAAGCACGCGACCTCGGTCAGTGAAGGCTCCGACACCGGCAGCGCAACGATCGCGGTATCGAGCCGGCCCTCGACAACTTCCTTGATCAGCTTCGGCGTTAGCGTCTCGCGCACGTGAATGTCGAGCTCCGGATGCAGGCGCGCGAGATTCTCGATTACCTTCGGCAAAAGATAGGGCGCAATCGTAGGAATCATGCCGATGCGTAAGCGCCCTGCGAGCCGGTCACGCGAGGCACGGGCAAAATCTCCGAGTTCATCGACCGAGCGCAGGATGTCGCGGACACGCTGGACGATCTCTTCGCCGAATTTCGTCAGCGTCACCTGTCGCGCACTTCGCTCCAGCAGCACGCCGCCCAGGACCTCTTCCATTTCCTTGATTTGCATCGACAGCGCCGGCTGCGAGATCGAACATGCCTCCGCTGCGCGTCCGAAATGGCCGTGACGTGCCAGCGCATCGAAATAGCGAAGCTGTCTGAGTGTCATCTGGATCATCAGAATATCTTATCAGCTCGATCATTAAAATCAACTTCACCTGATGGAAGGCTCTGCTTAGAGTGCTTCCAATCCGAACAGGAAGCGACCTCAGGAGACAATCATGGATGACAAGACCAAATGCCCGTTCTCGGGCGGCAATCGCGCACGCACGAACCGCGACTGGTGGCCGGACGCGCTCGACGTGTCGGTTCTTCACCGCAATTCCACGCTCTCCGATCCGATGGGCGAGGCGTTCGACTACGCCAAGGAATTCAAGACGCTCGACCTCAATGCCGTGATCAAGGACCTGCACGCGTTGATGACGGACTCGCAGGAATGGTGGCCGGCCGACTTCGGTCACTACGGCGGCCTGATGATCCGCATGGCGTGGCACAGCGCAGGCACCTACCGCATCACGGATGGCCGCGGCGGCGCCGGCGCCGGTCAGCAGCGCTTCGCGCCGCTGAATAGCTGGCCTGACAACGCCAACCTCGACAAGGCGCGCCGGCTGTTGTGGCCGATCAAGCAGAAATACGGCCGGAA
Organism: Bradyrhizobium sp. AZCC 1577; assembly: GCF_036924575.1. Classification (NCBI taxonomy): domain Bacteria; kingdom Pseudomonadati; phylum Pseudomonadota; class Alphaproteobacteria; order Hyphomicrobiales; family Nitrobacteraceae; genus Bradyrhizobium; species Bradyrhizobium sp. AZCC 1577. The sequence goes on along the minus strand of NZ_JAZHRQ010000001.1, from coordinate 544,164 downwards.
AATCTCATGGGCCGACCTGATGATTCTGGCCGGCAACGTCGCGCTGGAATCGATGGGCTTCAAGACGTTCGGCTTCGCCGGCGGCCGCCCCGACGTCTGGGAGCCCGAGGAGCTGTTCTGGGGGCCTGAGGGCACCTGGCTTGGCGACGAACGCTATAGCGGCGAACGCCAGCTCGCCGAGCCGCTCGGCGCCGTGCAGATGGGCCTCATCTACGTCAACCCGGAAGGGCCGAACGGCAATCCGGACCCGATCGCGGCGGCCAAGGATATCCGCGAGACCTTCTTCCGCATGGCGATGAACGACGAGGAAACCGTCGCCCTGATTGCGGGCGGCCACTCGTTCGGCAAGACCCACGGCGCCGGCGACCCGTCGCTGGTCGGAGCGGACCCGGAAAGCGGTGCGCTCGAGGATCAGGGCCTCGGCTGGAAGAGCAAGCATGGCACGGGCGTCGGCGCCGACGCCATCACCGGCGGCCCTGAAGTCACCTGGACGCAGACGCCGACCAAGTGGAGCAATCTGTTCTTCAAGAACCTGTTCGAAAACGAATGGGAACTGACGCAGAGCCCGGCTGGCGCGAAGCAGTGGAAGGCAAAAGGGACGGAAGCCACGATCCCGGACGCCTACGACAAGTCGGAGAAGCATGTGCCGACCATGCTGACCACCGACCTGTCGCTGCGCCTCGACCCGGCCTACGAGAAGATCTCGCGGCGCTTCTATGAGCATCCGGATCAGTTCGCGGATGCGTTCGCGCGTGCCTGGTTCAAGCTCACGCACCGCGATATGGGCCCGATCGCGCGTTACCTCGGCCCGCTGGTGCCGAAGGAAACGCTGATCTGGCAGGACCCGATTCCGGCGGTCGATCATCCGCTGATCGGCGAGCAGGACATCGCCGCGCTGAAGGCGAAGATTCTCGCCTCCGGCCTGTCGGTGTCCCAGCTCGTCTCGACTGCATGGGCATCGGCCTCGACGTTCCGCGGCTCCGACAAGCGTGGTGGCGCGAACGGCGCGCGGATTCGCCTCAGCCCGCAGAAGGACTGGGAGGTCAACCAGCCGGCCGAGCTCAAGACCGTGCTGCAGAAGTTAGAGTCGATCCAGAAGGAGTTCGGCAAGAAGGTTTCGCTTGCCGACCTGATCGTTCTCGCCGGCTGCGCGGCGGTCGAAAAAGCCGCCAAGGACGCCGGACTGGACGTCAAGGTTCCGTTCTCGCCGGGTCGCATGGACGCCTCGCAGGAGCAGACCGACGTCGAATCCTTCGCCCCGCTCGAACCGCGTGCCGACGGCTTCCGCAACTTCGTCAGCGCCAAGAAGCACCAGTTCATGAAGCCTGAGGAAGCATTGGTGGACCGGGCGCAGTTGCTGCGGCTGACGGGGCCCGAGATGACAGTTCTCGTCGGCGGCCTGCGTGTCCTCGGCGCCAATTTCGGCGGGTCGAAGCACGGCGTGTTCACCCAAAAGCCCGGCACGCTGACGAACGACTTCTTCGTCAACCTGCTCGACATGGGCACGCAATGGCAGCCCGCCGGCTCCGACGGCGTATACGAGAGCCGAGACCGCAAGACGAATGCCGTCAAGTGGACCGGCACCCGCGTCGACCTGATCTTCGGTTCGCACTCGCAGCTCCGCGCCTTCGCGGAAGTCTATGCGTGCACGGACTCGAAGGAGAAGTTTGCGAAGGATTTCGTGGCGGCGTGGACCAAGGTGATGAACCTCGATCGATTCGACATCGCCTGATCCTGGCAAGAGCCATCCGGAAAATAAAAAAGGGCGGCCGAGAGGCCGCCCTTTTCACTTGGGATGCGCTCAAACGCCGAGTGTACCGGCCTTCGCCGCGGCATAACGCTCGGCGATCTTGGCCCAGTTCACCGTATTCCACCACGCTTTCAGATAATCCGCGCGGCGGTTCTGGTAGTTCAGGTAATAAGCGTGCTCCCAGACGTCGTTGCCCATCAGGGCGCGCTTGCCGTCCATCATCGGATTGTCCTGGTTCGGACGGGTCTCGATCGCAAGCTTGCCGTCCTTGCCCACCGTCACGAACACCCAGCCCGAGCCGAACTGGCGTCCGCCGGCAGCATTAAAATCGTTCTGGAATTTTTCCATGCCGCCGAGATCGCGGTCGATCGCCGCCAGCACCTCGCCTTCCGGCTTGCCGCCGTTCGGGCCCATGATCTCCCAGAACATGGTGTGGTTGGCATGGCCGCCGAGATTGTTGCGGACGGTGAATTTGATGCTGTCGTCGAGCGCATTCAGGTTGCCGAGCACGTCCTCGATCTTCGCCGTCCCCAATTGCGCATTGGTCTTGGCGACGTTGTTGAGGTTGGCGACATAGGCTGCATGGTGCTTGCCATGGTGGATTTCCATCGTCTTGGCGTCGATGTGGGGTTCGAACGCGTTGGTCGGATAGGTCAGCGGCGGCAGCGTGAACGGCCCGGTTGGGGCGGCGGCCGGGGCGGGAGCGGCGGCCTGCGCGAAGACGAGACGTGGGGCTGTAGCCACGGCCGCGATACCGGTTGCAGCAAACATCAAGTGGCGCCGGGACATGGATGACATCGACTTCTCCTTATGTAGGTGAGCTTGGTGAGTATGTGTGGACGGGACGCCGCAGGCCGCTGCACGCGGCAAGTTACCGGCGAGGGGCGCGATCGGGTTTCGTTTTCTTTCCTCATAGCCCTGCGACGGAATCGCACAGGTGTGCGCGGTCCTGGCAGTGTAACTCGGGCCGCCAACAAAAAAGGGCGACCGTTTGGCCGCCCTTTTGTTCACATTTTAGCGATGCCTTACTCGCCGGCGGCTTCACGCGGCGCCTGGCCTTCCGCCTTCTGTTTGGCCTCGAGGTCCTCGCCGGTCACCTGATCGACCACCTTCATCGACAGCCGTGTCTTGCCGCGGTCGTCGAAGCCCAGCAGCTTGACCTTGACCTTGTCGCCTTCCTTAACGACGTCGGAGGTCTTCTGCACGCGGCTGGCGGCGAGCTGGCTGATGTGGACCAGGCCGTCCTTGGCGCCGAAGAAGTTCACGAAGGCGCCGAACTCCATCACCTTGACCACGGTGCCCTCATAGATCTGGCCGATCTCCGGATCGGAGGCGATCGACTTGATCCACTTGATCGCGGCCTTCATCGCCTCGCCGTCGTTGGAGGCGACCTTGACGGTGCCGTCGTCCTCGATGTTGACCTTGGCGCCGGTCTTTTCGACGATCTCGCGGATCACCTTGCCGCCGGTGCCGATCACTTCACGGATCTTGTCGGTCGCGATCTTGAAGGTCTCGATGCGCGGCGCGTATTCGCCGAGCTCGGCGCGGGCGTTGGTCAGCGCCTTGGCCATTTCGCCGAGGATGTGGACACGCCCTTCCCTCGCCTGACCGAGCGCGACCTTCATGATCTCCTCGGTGATGCCCTCGATCTTGATGTCCATCTGCAGCGAGGTGATGCCCTGGTCGGTGCCGGCGACCTTGAAGTCCATGTCGCCGAGATGATCCTCGTCGCCGAGAATGTCGGACAGAACCGCAAAGCGCTGGTCTTCCAGGATCAGGCCCATCGCGATACCAGCGGTCGGCCGCTTCAACGGAACGCCGGCATCCATCAGCGCCAGCGAAGCGCCGCACACCGATGCCATCGACGAGGAGCCGTTGGATTCGGTGATCTCGGAGACCACGCGCACCGTGTAGGGGAATTCGTGGTGCAGCGGCAGGACCGGGTGGATCGCGCGCCAGGCGAGCTTGCCGTGGCCGATCTCGCGGCGCTTGGTGCCGCCGAGGCGTCCGGTTTCACCGACCGAGTAGGGCGGGAAGTTGTAGTGCAGCAGGAACGTTTCCTTATACGTTCCCGACAGCGCGTCGATGTACTGCTCGTCCTCGCCGGTGCCGAGCGTGGTCACGACCATCGCCTGGGTCTCGCCGCGGGTGAACAGCGCCGAACCATGGGCGCGCGGCAGGACGCCGACTTCGGCGATGATGTTGCGCACGGTCTTGACGTCGCGGCCGTCGATGCGCTTGCCGGTATCGAGAATGTTCCAGCGAACGATCTTGGCTTCGAGCTCCTTGAACACGCCGGCGATGCGCAGCTTGTCGTATTTCGGCTCCTGGCCTTCCGGGAAATAGTGCGCAATCACCTTTTCCTTGGCCTTGCCGACCGCTGCATAGCGCTCCTGCTTGACCGGAATCGCGTAGGCCGAGCGCAGGTCCTGCTCGACCAGGCCGAGCATTTCCTTCTCGATCTCGCTGTTGTCGATGATGGTGACTTCGCGCGGGTCCTTGGCGGCCTTTTCGGCCAGCTCGATGATCGCCTTGATCACCGGCTGGAAGTGGCGGTGACCGAACATGACCGCGCCGAGCATGATCTCTTCCGAGAGCTCCTTGGCTTCGGATTCGACCATCAGCACCGCGTCCGACGTGCCGGCGACGACGAGGTCGAGCTGCGTGTCGGTCATTTCATCGAGCGTCGGGTTGAGGATGTATTCGTCGTTGCTGAAGGCAACGCGCGCGGCGCCGATCGGTCCCTTGAACGGAGCGCCCGACAGTGTCAGCGCGGCCGAGGCGGCGACCATCGACAGCACGTCGGGATCGTTCTCCATGTCATGCGAGAGCACGGTGACGATTACTTGGGTTTCATTGCGCCAGCCGTCGGCGAACAGCGGACGGATCGGGCGGTCGATCAGGCGGGAGACCAGCGTCTCCTTTTCGGTCGGACGTCCCTCGCGCTTGAAGTAGCCGCCGGGAATGCGGCCCGCGGCGTAGGTCTTTTCCTGGTAGTCCACGGTCAGCGGCAGGAAGTCGACGCCTTCGCGCGGCGCTTTGGCGGCAACGACGGTGGCAAGCACCACGGTCTCGCCATAGGTCGCCATCACGGCGCCGTCGGCCTGACGGGCGATCTTGCCGGTTTCCAGCTTGAGGGGACGTCCACCCCAGTCGATCTCGACGGAATGCGTATTAAACATAGTGGTCTTCTTTCATGGGTTCACGAGAGAGCGGAGCCCAAAAACACAAAGACCATGCGCAAGATGGCGGGACGCTGATCGCAACATGAGATCAGCACCCGGCGATCCTGCCATGGTCTTTATCTTTCGGATGGCGTCCATCCTCCCGGCAGTCATGGGCACCTTGCCCTGTCCAGCGGCCGGATTGCTGCTGGACGTTTGTCGAGCACGATCCTTGTCGGATGATGCTCCTTGCGCATGATCGTCTCCAAAAACTGGAGTCCGCTTCTTCGGAAAATCATGCGAAAACGCGCGCAAACTGCGCGCGCGCACACTCAAATCAACGGCGAATGTTATGCTTTTCGAGCAACGCCTTGTAACGCGCCTCGTCCTTCTTCTTGATGTAGTCGAGAAGCGAGCGGCGCGTCGACACGAGCTTCAGGAGGCCGCGGCGTGAATGATTGTCCTTCACGTGGGTCTTGAAGTGGCCCGTGAGATTGTTGATGCGTTCCGACAGGATCGCAACCTGGACCTCGGGCGAGCCGGTGTCGCCGGCTTTGGTGGCATTCGTCTTGATGACTTCCGCTTTGCGTTCGGCGGTAATCGACATCGTCAAACTCTCTCATTGCTGCGACCGGGACTGGCAGTCAGCCCGGTCAGGTTGAACACGCGCTTGGGGATGAGTTCGCCATTGCCAATTTCAGCAAGCGCCAACAGGCGGCCTGCCACCGTGACATAGACTGTGCCGCTACTATTGGGCGCATCCCGTCCGCGCAACAAAACGGCCTGGCCCCTGTGGAGCCTTGCCGCATCAGCCCGTGTGACGGCCAGTGCCGGGATGTCGTCCAGCGCGGTCTCAACGGGCAAAAGCGCGTCGGCGAGGCTTCCCTCGCCAGACGCGGCTCTATTGCATAAAGCCTCCAACTCTTCCAGCGGAATCATGTCCGTCTCGCGGAACGGGCCGACCAACGTCCGCCGCAACGCGCAGATATGGCCGAAACAGCCCAGAATCCGGCCGATATCGCGGGCCAGGGCCCGGACATAGGTGCCCTTGCCACACTCCGCCTCGAACACGGATTGGCCGTTATCTCCATGTTCTACAAGGGTTAATTCGTGAATTTCGACCGGCCGTGGCTTCAATTCGACGGTTTCGCCGTCCCGCGCCAGGTCATAGGCGCGCTCGCCCTGGACCTTGATCGCCGAATATTGCGGCGGGATCTGCTCGATCAGCCCGGTGAACTGGGGCAGCAGGGCCCGGATCGCGTCCGCTGACGGGTGGAGTTCGCTGCGCTGGGTCACCCGCCCCTCGGTATCGTCGGTGTCGCGCTCCTCGCCCCAGGCGACCGTGAAGCGGTAGCGCTTGCGGCCGTCCATCACGAACGGAACCGTCTTGGTGGCCTCGCCGAGCGCGATCGGCAGGCCGCCGGACGCTAGCGGATCGAGCGTGCCGGCATGGCCGGCGCGCTTGGCCTGGAACAGGCGCTTGAGAATGGCAACCGCGTGCGTCGAGGTCATGCCGATCGGCTTGTCGAGAATCACCCAGCCATGAACATCGCGCTTGTCGCGCCGCGGCTGGTTGTTCTGGCGCGGCTGTTTGGTGTGGCGCGGATCGTTGTTGTCGCGGCGATTACTATCGTCCGCGCGGCGTTCGCCGTTGTCGACGCGGCGTTCACCATCGTTGCGTGAATCGGAAAAATTATTTTTTTCAGGGTCGTGCGAATCGGCAGTTTGCTGCTCGATCGCGCGGTTGGCAGCGGTCGTAACCATCACTTGTCGTCCGAATCGGGTGCGAGGTCTCTTTGCACCGCAGGTGTTCGCAGTAATTTCTCGATCCGTTCCGCTTCGTCGAATCGTTCGTCGACGCGAAAGCGAAGGTCGGGAGCAAATTTTAAGTTAACGCGATGCGCGATCTCGCCGCGCAGGAACTTCTTGTTGCGTTCGAGCGCCGCAATCACGACGTCGGTGTCGCGTCCACCGAGCGGCATCACGTAAATCGTCGCGAGCTTCAGGTCCGGCGACATTCGCACCTCGGGAACGGTGATGATGTGGCCTTCGAGGTCGGGGTCGTGCACGTTACCGTGCGACAGAATATCGGCGACCGCATGGCGCACCGTTTCGCCGACGCGCAATTGTCGTTGCGAGCCGCCGGGAGCGGAACCCTTGTTGTGGTGGCGGGGCATTGTCGAAATCCCAATTGTCGTCATCACCCGCGACAGCGGGTGATCCAGTATTCCGTGCTCAAGTTAATTGCGATGGCTACTGGATGCCCCACCCCAGTGCGCAATTGCGCACAAGGCGGGGCATGACGGTTTAGTTCAAAAATTCCAAGCTCTTCGTAAGACTTGGACTTACAGAAGACTTGGACTTACAGAGAGCGCTGGATCGTCTCCACGCGATAACACTCGATCACGTCGCCGACACGCATGTCGCCGTAATTCTCGAACGCCATGCCGCATTCCTGGCCGGACTGCACTTCCTTCACTTCGTCCTTGAAGCGTTTCAGCGTCGAAAGCTTGCCTTCGTGCACGACGACGTTGTCGCGGATCAGGCGAACATTGGCGCCGCGCTCCACGGTGCCGTCGGTGACGCGGCAGCCGGCGACCTTGCCGACCTTGGAAATGTTGAACACTTCCAGGATCTGCGCATTGCCCAGCATGGTTTCGCGCAGCGTCGGCGCGAGCAGGCCGGACATCGCCTTTTTGATGTCGTCGACGAGATCATAGATGATGTTGTAGTAGCGGATCTCGATGCCGTTGCGCTTGGCGGCCGCGGCAGCTTCCTTGTTGGCGCGCACCGAAAAGCCGATGATCGCGGCATTAAAGCCTTCCGCCAGCGTGACGTCGGATTCGGAGATGCCGCCGACGCCCGCGTGCAGGATGCGCGCGGCGACTTCGTCGGTGCCGAGCTTTTCCAGCGAACCCAAAATGGCTTCGAGCGAGCCCTGCACGTCGGCTTTGACGATCAGCGGGAATTCCTTGCGGCCCGCGGTCTTGAGCTGCGACATCATCTGCTCGAGCGAGCCGCGCATGCCGGAAATCGAGGCAGCGGCGTTCTCGCGCTTCTGGTGGGCGCGATAGCTCGTCACCTGGCGGGCCCGGGCTTCGTTCTCGACCACCGCAAGGCGGTCGCCGGCTTCCGGCGGGCCGTTGAAGCCGAGCACCTCGACCGGCACCGAAGGTCCGGCTTCGTCGATGTTCTCGCCCTGATCCGAGATCAGCGCGCGGACACGGCCCATTTCGGCGCCGGCCACGATGATGTCGCCAACCCTGAGCGTGCCGCGCTGGACCAGCACGGTCGCAACCGGGCCGCGGCCGCGATCGAGCTTGGCTTCGATCACGGTGCCTTCGGCAGGCCGTTCCGAATTGGTCTTGAGGTCGAGCAGCTCGGCCTGCAGCGCGATCATTTCGAGCAGCTTGTCGAGATTGGTCTTGTTCTTGGCGGAGACCTCGACGTCGACGACTTCGCCGCCGAACGATTCGACCTGAACCTCGTGCTGCAGCAGTTCGGTGCGCACGCGTTCCGGCTTCGCGTCCGGCTTGTCGATCTTGTTGATCGCCACGATCATCGGCACCTTCGCCGCCTTGGCGTGGTTGATCGCCTCCACCGTCTGCGGCATGACGCCGTCATCGGCCGCCACCACCAGGATCACGATATCGGTGACCTTGGCGCCGCGCGCACGCATCGCGGTGAACGCGGCGTGGCCGGGCGTATCGATGAAGGTGATCTTCTTGCCGCTTTCGGGCGAGGTCACCTGATAGGCACCGATATGCTGGGTGATGCCGCCGGCTTCGCCCGACACCACGTTGGCGTGGCGCAGTGCGTCAAGCAGCGAGGTCTTGCCGTGATCGACATGGCCCATCACGGTGACGACCGGCGAGCGCGGCTCGGTATCGGTGGAATCGTCGACGACGTCGAACAGGCCTTCTTCAACGTCGGACGCGGCGACGCGCTTGACGGTGTGGCCCAGTTCCTCGGCGATTAGCTGCGCGGTATCGGCATCGATCACGTCGGTGATCTTGTGCATCGCGCCCTGCTTCATCAGCAGGCGGATGACATCGACCGCGCGCTCCGACATGCGGTTGGCGAGTTCCTGGATCGTGATCGCTTCCGGAATCGTGACCTCGCGGACCAGCTTTTCCTTCGGCTCGTTAGCGGCATGGCCCTTCAGGCGCTGGGTGCGGCGGCGGAACGAGGCGATTGAACGCTCGCGCACGTCATCATTGAGCGCGGTGACCACGGTCAGGCGGCCGCGCTCCTTTTGCGGGCCGGGCTTGTGGGTGGTCTTGGGAGCGGCTACGGGGCGCATGGCGCCGCCGGGGCCTCGCCGAATCTGACGCGGACCTTCGTCTTCATCGGAACCGTCGGCGGCAACGCCCGGGGCACGCGCGGGCGGCACGGCTGCCGCCGGCCGGGCGCCGGCCGGGCGGGCCGCGGCGGGTCGCGCTGCGGCGGGTGCCGGCGTCGCCGCGGGCTTGGCCTCGGTCTCGCCAAATCGCTTCTTCGCCTCGACTTCGGCCTTGCGCTTGGCTTCCTCTTCCAGGCGGTGCCGTTCTTCCTCGGCTTTGCGGCGGGCTTCGGCGGCCTCACGTTCGGCCTGTTCGATGCCTTCACGGCTGGCGCGGCGCTTGGCCTCTTCCTCGGCCAGACGGCGTTCCTCGATTTCGCGCATCTTGGCGTCGGCCAGCGCGCTAGCGCGGGCGGAACGCTCGTCTTCCGTCAATGTTCGCAGCACCACGCCCGAACCGCCGCGCGGCCCGGCACCCGGCGTTGCTGCCGGGCGGGAGAGGGGGGCCTTTGCGGCGGGCGCCGCCTTGGCGGCGGTCGGCTCGGGCGCATGCGTCTCAGTGGCGGGCGCGTCGCCGCCGACGCGGCGCTTGCCACGCTTTTCGACCACGACCTGCTTGGTCCGGCCATGGCTGAAGCTCTGGCGCACGGTGCCCGTCTCGACCCGCGGCTTCAGCGTCAAGGTCTTGGTCGGAACACTCAAAGTCTTGTCGCCAGGCGTTTTGGTATCAACCATTCAGCAGTCCTAATCTCGTTAGCGTTGTGCGTTTTCCGCACCGTCATTGAAGCAGGTCTTCGGAACCAATCTTCGTCAGTCAGAATTTCTGGCCGCCATCCCGGTCTTGTCGTCATCGTCCGTCCGGTATCGAACCAGGATCTGGCAGCGCGACAGGAACGTCTTGCTCGCCGGGCCCGCGAGCAGCGCAGCATGTATCACATTTGACCGGCCCAGTGCCAAATCCAATTGTGCCGAGGTTAAAGCACTAACAATCGGCAAATCCCGCGATTCACCGGTATTTCGGCCCCTTTGCCCGGCGATCGCGTCCAATTTGCGGATTCCGTCGGCCGCGCCGTCGGAAGCGTGGACCAGGACTTCGGCCCTGCCCTGCTCGAGCAGGCCCTCGACCTTGGCAAAGCCGGAAATCACCTGACCGGCCTTGGCCGCCATGGCCAGTGCCTCGGTGCAGCTTCGCTCCAGCAGGGCCTCGGTATCGGCGGGAAGGGTCGCCGCGACCCGGACGTCGCGCTTGAACCCTCTGGTAAATTGGTGACGCCGCACCGCTTCCGCAACCGTCCGGCGCGAGGCCGATACCCAGAGGCCGCGGCCGGGCAGCTTGCGTTTCAAATCGGGGATCACCTCGCCCGAGGGGGCGACAACGAACCGGATCAGCTCGTCGACCGGACGCACCTCGCGACTGACCGCGCACATCCGCATGGTCGCGGACTTGTCGGTCCGCGGCCCATGGTCGAGATCGGGGTCAGCCAAAGCAAGCATGCGTGTTTTGTAGCTCCAGTCATCTGCGCACGGTCTGCGCGCAGAAAAGAGTTTCGGTTTTGCGGAACACCCGCATTACGCCGTCTGGTCTTCGGTGGCTTCAGCCGTCTCGGATTGCTTGGCGAGTTCGGCCTCGGTGATCCAGCCGGCAATGACGCGAGCCTGCATGATCATGGCTTCCGCATCTTCGCGCGAGATCTCGTTGGCGTCGAGAATGCCGGGATGCTTGGTCGGCTCGCCGCCTTCCTTGCGCTCGGTCCAGCCGACCAGATCGTCGGTGGCGCAGCCCGCCAGATCCTCGACCGTCTTGATGTCGTTTTCGCCGAACTTCACCAGCATCTTCGAGGTCACGCCGGGGACCTTCTTCATTGCATCTTCCACGCCGAGTTCCTTGCGCTTGTTTTCCAGCTCGGTTTCGAGCTGCTCCAGATATTCTCTCGCCCGGCTCTGCAGCTCGTTGGCGGTTTCCTCGTCGAACCCTTCGATGCCGGCCAATTCCTTGGCATCGACCAGCGCCAGTTCCTCGACCGACGTGAAGCCTTCGGATGCCAGCAACTGACCCACCACTTCGTCGACGTTCAGCGCTTCCATGAAAACGCGGGTCGAGTTCTCGAAATCGGCCTGACGGCGCTCAGATTCTTCCTGCTCGGTGAGGATGTCGATATCCCAGCCGGTCAATTGCGAGGCGAGGCGCACGTTCTGGCCGCGACGGCCGATCGCCAGCGAGAGCTGGTTGTTGGTGTCGGGAACCACGACCTCGATCCGCTCGCGGTCCTCGTCGATGACGACCTTGGCGACTTCGGCGGGCGCCAGCGCGTTGACGACGAAGGTTGCGATGTCGGGCGACCACGGAATGATGTCAATCTTTTCGCCCTGCAGTTCGTTCACCACCGCCTGCACGCGCGAGCCACGCATGCCGACGCAGGCGCCGACCGGATCCACCGAAGAATCCCGGGAAATCACGCCGATTTTCGCGCGCGAGCCGGGATCGCGGGCCACCGCCTTGATCTCGACGATGCCGTCGTAGATTTCCGGCACTTCCTGCGCGAACAGTTTGGCCATGAACTGCGGATGGGTGCGGGAGAGGAAGATCTGCGGTCCGCGGGTTTCGCGGCGGACGTCGAAGATGTAGGCGCGGACGCGGTCGCCGTTGCGGAACACCTCGCGTGGCAGCATTTCGTCGCGGCGGATGATGGCTTCGCCGCGGCCGAGATCGACGATCACGCTGCCATATTCGACGCGCTTGACGACGCCGTTGACGATGTCGCCGATGCGGTCCTTGAATTCCTGGTATTGCCGGTCGCGTTCGGCCTCGCGCACCTTCTGCACGATCACCTGCTTGGCGGATTGCGCGGCGATGCGGCCATATTCCAGCGGCGGCAGGGTATCGGCGATGGTGTCGCCGACCTGGGCGCCCGGATTGGCGCGCTGCGCGTCCGCCAGCGAAATCTGGTTCGCCGAGTTCTCGACGTGATCGACCACCAGCATGTGGCGGGACAGCCGCAGTTCGCCCTTCTTGGCGTCGATCTCGGCGTGAACATCGGTCTCGCTGCCGTAACGGGCGCGGGCCGCCTTGGCGATGGCGTCTTCCATCGCGGCGATCACGATGCCGCGGTCGATCGACTTTTCGCGGGCAACCGCGTCTGCGATCTGCAGCAACTCGAGTTTGTTGGCACTGACTGCCATGGTCTAGTCTCCTTCGGTAGGATCGATCTCGCCCCTGCGGAGTCTCTCTGCAGCGAGGCGGTGTTTCTTTGTATTCGTCGGCTCCGGCTTCTTGCCGATCTTCGGTTTCTTGCCCTTCGCCGGATCGCTCTTTTTTGCGTGCGGCGGAGGCGGCGGCACCAGCCCGAGATTCTGCTTCAACTCGCGCTCGGCTTGCTTGCCGCGCCGCATCGATTCAGCGATCAACTCGTCGGTCAGAACCAGCCGGGCGTCGGAGATGTCTTCCATCACCAGGAGCACGTCGGCATCTTCGTCCGCGCGTGTGTCATCCCGATGTAGCCGCACGGCATTGCCTTCGACACCTGCCAGGAGCCCGCGGAAGCGCTTGCGGCCCTGATGGGCGACCGCCATTTCGATCTTCACGAGATGACCGGCGTAGCGCTCGAAATCGGAACGGCGTACCAGCGGGCGGTCGATGCCAGGCGACGAAATCTCCAGACGGTAGGCGCGGTCGATCGGATCGGCGACGTCGAGCACCGGCGACAGCGCCCGCGAGATCGCCTCGCAATCCTCGATCTGCATCGAGCCGTCGGGCCGCTCGGCCATGATCTGGACGGTGCATCCGGCATCGCCGGAAATCTTGATCCGAACCAGCCGGTAGCCCATTCCCTGCAAAACCGGGCCGGCCACAGCCGACACCCGCGCCGCCACGCCCGGCTCGACGACGAGACGGGGCTCGGCCAAGAGGTCGGCATCCTCGGGAACAGCAGTTGGATCGGTCATGTCCAGGGTCAAAAGCGTCTTACTTGCATGGGTTTAGGCCGGGCCTAACCGGAGGTCCGGCCGGTTCCCCGAACCGCCCTTGAGGCCCGTTCTGGGCAAGGCGGGTTCAGGTAATAAAAAAGAGCGGGTCCCGGGGGGCCCACTCTCAATACGCGATCGTATGAGAACCATAAGTTGCCGCGGATATAGCGGTTTTTCCGCAATCCGACAAGGCCCACAATCCCGTTAAGGCCGATTTTGCCAAGCTTTGAGAGCGGGGTAAAGCCTAACCCTTCATTCATGAACGCTGCCTAGATTTCCCGAAAAACCAGCCAATTTTGGCCGGTTTAGGTGGGTTTATGATTGTTTCACCATCGCTGATCCCTGAACTCGACGACATTGTCAGTCGTGGCGACCCCAAGCGCCGCGCCGATGCCGCGCGTCGTATCAGCGAGCTTTTCCTGCAGGGTGCAGCAAGCTTCCGCCCCGATCACGTCGATTTTTTCGACGGCGTCCTGACCAGCCTCGTTCCGCATGCCGAGATCGAGGCGCGCGCCGAGTTGGCCGAGCGCTTGTCGACGCTGGCGAATGCGCCGAGTGGCCTGGTCGGCCAACTCGCCCATGAGGATGAAATCGCCATTGCAGGCCCGTTGCTGCGCCGCTCGCCGGTCATCGACGAAAAGATGTTGCTCGAAATTGCGTCCATGAAGGGCCAGGGTCATCTGCTGGCGATGGCGGAGCGGCCGACGCTTTCGGCCGATCTCACCGACGTCATGATCGCCCGCGGCGACCGCGCGGTGGTCAGGCGCGCCGCCGGCAATGCGGGCGCGGCCTTTTCATCGGAGGGCTATTCGACGCTGATCAAGCGCGCCGGCCAGGACGGCGTGCTGACGATCAGGCTCGGCCAGCGCGACGACCTGTCACCTACGCAATTGAAGGAGTTGCTCTCCGGCTCCATCGACATCATCCGTCGCCGCCTGTTCCAGGTCGTCAAGCCCGAGCGGCAGGCCGATATCAAGCAGGCAATGACTGCTATCGCCGGCCCGTCCGAACGCGAGGAGCGACGCGACTTCGTGCCGGCGCAGCGCACGGTGCTGAAACTCCACCGTGAGGGCGCGCTCGGCGAAGGCGCGCTGCTCAACTTTGCCAGGGCCTTCAAATACGAGGAATCCATCGCCGCGCTGTCGGCGATGACCGGCGTCAAGATCGAAACCCTCGATCGCCTGATCAGCGGCGATCGCCACGATCCGATCCTGATCGCCGGCAAAGCCATCGATCTCGAATGGGCGACGGTGCGCGCACTAATCATCCTTCGGCTCGGTCCGAACCGGACGGCATCACCTGCCGACATCGAAAGCGCGCGTGTGAACTACGTGCGCCTGATGCCTATGACCGCCCAGCGCGTCGTCGAGTTCTGGAAGACGCGGTAGCAGTCTCGCCGGCCGCCGGCGTCATTGCGCGTAGCGGCGGACTTCGTTCTAGCGGAGTTGAGCGTAGGGTGTAGCATTCATCAGCAGCACACCAAACAGAAGAACCAGATAGAGTATGGAAAACGCAAACAGGCGACGAGCAGGCCGCCGTTGCTTATCGTCGCTGCGATGTACTTGCCATGAAAGAAAAACCATGATCGCCCCAAGGATCGCCGCAGCCGCGCCATAGATCGCTCCGGCGAACCCCAGCGCCCAAGGTAGCAGTGAGATCAGAGCGAGAAAAACGCTGTAGAGAAGAATCTGGCGTTTTGTTTCGGCCTCGCCGGCTACGACCGGCAGCATCGGCACGCCGGCCCTTGTATATTCTCCAGCAAGATTGAGCGACAGTGCCCAGAAGTGGGGTGGCGTCCAAAGGAAGATGATCAGGAACAAGATAAGCGGCTCGATCCCGGCATTTCCTGCGGCAGCAACCCAGCCGATCACCGGAGGAAGTGCGCCAGCAGCACCGCCAATGACAATGTTCTGCGGTGTGCGGCGCTTGAGCCACATCGTGTAGACGACGACATAAAAGAAAATTGTGAAAGCAAGCAGCGCAGCCGCAGCCAAGTTCAGTAAAGTGCCGAGAGCCAGAACGGCGCACACGCCGAGCATCAGTCCAAAAACCAATGCTTCCGAGCGAGATACGCGGCCGCTGGGAATGGGACGCATGGCGGTGCGCGCCATCACCGCATCGATGTCGGCGTCGTACCACATATTGAGAGCACCTGCAGCGCCGGCTCCGGCAGCTATGCAAAGAAGGGCGACGATACCGGCGAATGGATCGATGTCGCCTGGCGCGACCATGAGACCGACGAGTGCCGTAAAGACGACCAGCGACATAACGCGCGGCTTTGTCAGCGCGACATAATCCCCGACGTTGGCATACCTGCCGCGAAGGAGAATCGAGCGATTGATTTGCATGAGACTGATGCCCCCTGTTGCAAGCGGATCGGCGACGCCTTGAAGCACCTCCGCGCGAAGCAAAAATAACTATGTCGGTGACGCGAAGAACAGAACCCGGATGAGGTGCGTGTACTCGGATTCGAACACCATGATGGCCACGAACACCAGCACCAGCACCGGCGGCAGCAGGATCGCATAGGCCAGGGCCAGCCGCTCCCAGGCCATGTGCATGAATACGGCGACGATCAGGCCGGCCTTCAGCACCATGAACAGCAGGATCAGCGACCATCTGAGATAGCCGTGCAAGCCGAAATAGTCGACAAGATAGGAGCAGGTGCTGAGAACGAACAACCATCCCCAGACCACGAGATAGAGCTTGATCGGGTGCTGCTGCCCTTCTGCGTGCGCGGCTCCAGCAGCGACTGCGACTGCCTCATGCGTGCGAGTGTGCAGCGAAGGTTGTTGGGTTCCCAAATCTACCGCCACGTTTGTCATGCGCTGACCTCACCAAAGATAGAAAAACGCAAAGATGAACACCCACACAAGATCGACGAAGTGCCAGTACAGGCCCATTATTTCGACGATCTCGTAGTTCCCCTTCCGACTCGTGAAGAATCCGCGTCGTCCGTAATCAAAATCTCCGCGCCAGACCTTTCGCGCGATAGCGATCAGGAAAATCACGCCGAAGGTCACGTGCGTGCCGTGGAAGCCGGTGATCATGAAAAAGCTGGAGCCGAACTGCGCCGCACCCCAGGGGTTCTCCCAAGGCCGCACTCCCTCCATGATCAGCTTGGTCCACTCGAAGGCCTGCATCCCGACGAACGTTGCGCCAAGTGCTGCCGTAACCAGCATCAGGACTGCAGTTTTGACGCGATCGCGGCGGTAGCCGAAATTAACGGCCATCGCCATCGTCCCGCTGCTGCTGATCAGGATGAAGGTCATGATGGCGATCAGGATGAGCGGGATGTGATGCCCCCCAATCTCGAGAGCGAACACCTCACTCGGATTGGGCCACGGCACGGTCGTGGACATTCGCGCCGTCATGTACGAGAGCAGGAAGCAACTGAAGATGAAGGTGTCGCTCAGGAGGAAGATCCACATCATGGCCTTCCCCCAGGACACGTTCTTGAACGCGCGCTGATCCGAGGACCAGTCGGCGGCGACACCCTTCAAGCCGGCAGTCCGCGCAGGCGACTGTCCATGGGTTGTCAGCGCAGTCTCTGCCATCTGGGTCCTCCCTAGCTGAGCAACCGGCGACAGATGTTGACGAAATCGTCCGTCCAGCCCGTCAGCAGGCCAAGCACGACGAGCCATACCAACAGCAGGAAATGCCAGTAGATGACACAGAGCTCCACGCTCAGGCGTAGCTGGGGCATCTCAGCGCCACGCCACACCTTGGCGGTCGTTCTCCCCAGGGCCGCCAGACCGCCCATCAGATGCAGCCCGTGCGCCGCGGTGATCAGGTAGAAGAAGGAATTGGCTGGATTGGAGGCCACGAAATACCCCGCGACGCTTAGCTGTCGCCACGCCAGCAACTGCCCGATCAGGAATATGATGGCGGATGCTCCTCCCGCGCAGATGCCGACGATTACACCATCCATGTTGTTCCGTTGCACGGATACGTATGCCCATTGCATCGTGACACTGCTCAAAACCAGGACGCCGGTGTTGAACCAGAGCAGTGCCGGGACAGGCAGTGCCCGCCAGTCCACCATGTCCATGCGCATGGAGTAGGCGCTGATGAAGAGCGCGAACAACGAGGTGGCGACAGCGAGAAACACTCCCAATCCGAGCTTCGCCGCCGGCACGGTCATCGCTCCCGTGCCCGGGAAGTCATCGATCGAACCTTCTTCCAGCCAGGGCTTGGCTGTCAGCCGTTGCTGTGACAGCCACCATCCCACGATGACCGCAATCACCGCCATGAACAGGACGATGGCGCTCACGGCGTGGCTCCCTGGAGGGCCCGTGTCGCCGGCGGCTGGTTCTGCGGAATGAAATCTTCCTTGGCGCCTGGCACGCTATAGTCATACGCCCAGCGATAGACCACCGGGAGCTCCTTGCCCCAGTTGCCATGTCCAGGCGGCGTCTCCGGCGTCTGCCATTCCAGTGTTGTCGCCCGCCACGGATTGCCGCCGGAAGGCCTGCCCTTGAAATAGCTCCAGACGAGGTTGAACAGGAACACGATCTGGGCGAGGCCCACGATCAGCGCCACCACGCTCATGAAGGCATTCAGTGTATGCACGGATGGCGTGATGAACGCCGCTTCGCCGATCTCGTGATACCGGCGCGGCACCCCGAGCAGTCCAAGGTAGTGCATGGGAAAGAAGATCAGGTAGGCGCCGAGGAACGTGACCCAGAAATGGAACTTGCCCATCCAGTCATCCAGCATCCGGCCGGTGACCTTGGGGTACCAATGATAGATCGCGCCCAGCACGACCATGATCGGCGCCACGCCCATCACCATGTGGAAATGCGCGACAACGAACATGGTATCCGAAAGCGGGACATCCACGACGACGTTGCCGAGGAAGAGACCGGTGAGCCCGCCGTTCACGAACGTTATGATAAAGCCGAGGGCGAACAGCATCGGCACCGTGAGATGAATGTCGCCGCGCCACAGGGTTAGCACCCAGTTGTAGACCTTGATGGCGGTCGGGATGGCGATGATGAGCGTCGTTGTGGCGAAGAAGAACCCGAAGTGCGGGTGCATGCCGCTCACATACATGTGGTGCGCCCACACGATAAAGCTGAGTGCGCCGATCGCCACAATGGCCCAAACCATCATGCGATAGCCGAAGATGTTCTTTCGCGCATGCGTGCTGATCAGATCGGAAACGATGCCGAAGGCGGGCAGGGCGACGATATAGACTTCGGGATGACCGAAGAACCAGAACAGGTGCTGGAACAGGATCGGGCTGCCGCCGCCATACTTCATCTGCTGCCCCATCTCGACGAGTGCGGGCATGAAGAAGCTGGTTCCGAGGAGGCGGTCGAACAGCATCATGACGGAGGCGACGAACAGCGCCGGGAAGGCCAATAGCGCCATGATGGTGGCCGTGAAGATGCCCCATACTGTCAAGGGCAACCGCATCAGCGTCATGCCGCGGGTGCGCGCCTGCAGCACCGTCACCACGTAATTCAATCCACCCATGGTGAAGCCGATGATGAACAGGATCAGCGAGGACAGCATGAGAATGATGCCCCAGTCCTGCCCGGGGGTGCCGGACAGAATCGCCTGCGGTGGGTATAGCGTCCAGCCGGCGCCGGTGGGCCCGCCGGGTACGAAGAAGGTCGAAGCCAACACGATGACGGCGAGCAGGTAGACCCAGTAGCTCAGCATGTTCACGTAGGGGAAAACCATGTCCCGGGCGCCGACCATCAGCGGGATCAGGTAGTTGCCGAAGCCTCCCAGGAACAAGGCTGTCAGCAGGTAGATCACCATGATCATGCCGTGCATGGTGATGAACTGGAGATACTGGCTTGCATCGATGAAGGAGAATGTGCCCGGAAATCCCAGTTGCAGGCGCATCATCCACGACAGCACCAGCGCTACCAGGCCGATTGCCGTCGCCGTCAGCGAGTATTGGATCGCGATGACTTTGGCGTCCTGCGAAAAGACGTACTGCGTCCACCAGCTTTTGGGGTGATAGAGTTCGACCTCTGCCACTTCGGCAGGCGGAACGTCGACGGTTGCTTCATATGGAACATCGACCATAGAAATACCTCCTCGGTCGTTTCCGTCGGGGGTGAAGACCCGGTCTCACGCGCCCGATCTATCTTCGCAGCGGCACCTACTTGCCGCCTGATCTGTATGTCGCCTTCGTAACGGCGCTTCGGCCTGACAATTCCGCAAACGTCTTCTGTTGCTCTAGCCAGGCGTGATATTCGCTTTCTTCCTCGACGACGACTTTCGCCCGCATCTGCGCGTGCGCTGCGCCGCACAACTCGGCGCACAGCACGTCGAACGTTCCGGTTCGGATCGGAGTCATCCAGAAATAGGTGACCATGCCGGGCACCATATCCATCTTGGCCCGGAATTCAGGCACATAGAAATCGTGCAGGACGTCGACTGAGCGGAGCAAAACCTTGACCGGCTTTCCAACCGGGAGGTGCATCTCGCCACTTTCGATCACGACGTCGTCCTGCCCGTGCGGGTCGTCGCGATTCAAGCCCATAGGGTTCTCGGCACTCACGTGGCGGACATCGGTCGTGCCCATCCGGCCATCCTTCCCCGGCAGGCGGAAGCTCCATTGCCACTGCTGGCCCATGACCTCGATCTCGGTAGCGTTCGCCGGAACCGTGACGAACTGGTGCCAGACGAACAGGCCAGGCGCCAACATGGCTGCGACGCCGACGGCGGTACCGATGCTGAGCCACCACTCGAGCTTCTTGTTCTCCGGATTGTAGTGCGCCTGTCTTCCTTCCTTGTGATGGAAGCGGAAGACGCAATAGGCCATGAAAGCGATCACCGCGAAGAAAACCGCCCCAGTGATCCAGAAGGTTATGTTGATGGTGTCGTCAATGTAGCGCCAATTGGTGGCGATCGGCGTCCACCACCACGGGCTGTAGATGTGAAACAGCACCGAGCCGACTGCGACCAGAAGCAGGACAATGGCGACAATCATCCCTCATTCCTCCTTGCCACCTAAGGCAATGGAGACAAATCAGAGGGCGGAGCTCGCATCTGTCTTGATGGCCGACTGCGCCATCGCAGTGCGTCTTGCCTCGCCCACTTTGACCGGTCGCGACATCCAAACGTGGCGCCGAGCACACGTTACGACCGATTACCATCAAATCTGGGGCGTCAGGAGTGAGGATGGTACGCGTCGGGGCTGGCGTCAATAGATCACTTCAGCGTCTGCGCGGATGCCGCAAGCCGGCCGAGCGTCAGCCGGCACAATCGTTTGAGATGACGCAACGCACCAAATGACCGTGAACGTGCACTGTTCACCGAACCGTGAGCGCTGTTCGGTTCGCTTAGCGCTAAGCTGTGAGGGAGGTCGCGACAAGTTTCGTCCGGCTAAGCTCCTTTCGATGCATTTGGGTTTGCCGTACTCGGCTCGACCGCGACTCTCGCACACCAGGGCGGAGACGCGCATGTTGCGGCGCGTCGTTTCGACCGCCGCAACTGTGAGCACGGGAGGGTGCGTCCATGGCCACTGTCTATTCCGACAACATCTCAAAAGTTGCACGGCACGTATTCGGCGACGCCGCCACATATCCCGTTCGCAAGATCAAACTATCCGACCTGGGCGAGGCGCTGCGCCTGGGCTGGGAAGACTTCAGTGCGATGCCAAGTCACGCGGTCGTCCTGTGCGTGATTTATCCCGTTCTCGGTATTTTTCTGTTCAGGTTGGTCCTTGGCTATTCGGTATTGCCGCTGCTGTTTCCGCTGGCAGCCGGGTTTGCCTTGATTGGCCCCTTTGCCGCGATTGGTCTCTACGAACTCAGCCGCCGCCGCGAGCGCGGCGAGGAGGTCGGCGCATGGGATGCGCTTTCCGTGCTGCGCGCTCCGGCTTTCGGGGCCATGATCGAGCTCGGCGTGCTCCTGCTCGTTCTGTTCGGGGCCTGGATCGGCGCTGCGAACGCTATCTACGTCTCGATCTTCGGCCACGCTCCGGCTGCGAGCATTCCCGATTTCGCAACGCGCGTGCTGACGACGCCGGAAGGATGGTCGCTCATCATCGTCGGTTGCGGCGTTGGTTTTCTGTTCGCGGTCGTGGCGCTGTGCGTCAGCGTTGTGTCGTTTCCATTGATGCTCGATCGCCATGCGACTGCAATCGACGCCATCCGGACGTCGCTGCGGGCTGTCATGATGAATCCGGTTGCCATGGCCGGGTGGGGGCTGATCGTCGCGGCGCTGCTGGTTGCCGGCTCGCTGCCGGTCTTCGTCGGTCTCGCCGTCGTTCTGCCCGTGCTCGGTCATGCCACCTGGCATCTGTACCGGAAAGTGGTGGAGCCGGATCCCAACCCTCCGCAGCAAGAACCCCGCCTGCGGAAAGGACACCGCTACGCCGCGGATTTCCCGGCCAATCTCTTCCCGTGGAGCCGTGAGCGTTAGCGTGTGGCGGTGAAATAGAACGGGGGATGGCGCCATCGAGTGGCCGTCGCCCTTCGAGGGCCGCGCTTTGCGCGGCCACCCCGGGATGAACGCGATCGCGTTCATCCCGGGGTGACGGAGCACATTGATTGAAGCTTGCTTTATCAGGCTCTAGAAATTGGCCCCCGACACCAACAGAACTCCTCCGAGTGCCATAAGGAGAATGCCCGGCCAATTCGCGCCAAGCCCCAAGAATCGCACGCTGCGCTGTGGCGGCTCCAACGTCTGGCGAACCGGTCCGGCGGAATCCCGGCCGCTAAGCGGTCCCCGCCAAATAGTGGTGCGCGCCATATACAGGAGTCCGCCGATAACGAGGAGCGCGCCAAGTCCCATCAGGAACATTACCGCCTCTCAATTCGTCGCTGCCCCGCACAATATGGCGTGGACTCAAGTATCCGGGCTCCAAAACGTTCCGGCCAGGCGCTGTAATTCAGCAGGTCGCTTTGTCCGACATGGGTGACGTCTGGCCGACCCGCCGAAACCGCAGATAGGCCGCCACTCTTCCCTCGCGTTCAGCTTTGCGGCCGTAGCGCGTCATCGTGTAGCGGTCCCAGGGCTTTTGCCAGTCGGCGGCACGCTCGGCGGTCCAGACAAAATCCGGCGAGCGCATCAGATGCGTCAGCGTCCAGGCACAGTAATCGTCAATGTCGCTGACGAAACGAAACTCGCCGCCGTCTTTAAGGATACGCGCCATCGCCTTCACCGTTGCGTCCTGCACGAAGCGCCGCTTCCAGTGCCGCCGCTTCGGCCAGGGATCGGGATGGATCAGGTCGATCCGCGCCAGCGAACGCGGCGGCAGCCAGGCGAGCAGTTCCGCGGCGTCGCCGGCATAGAGCCTGATATTGCCGATGTCGTGTACCTCGATCTGCGTCAGGATCTTGGCCATGCCGTTGACATACGGCTCGCAGCCGATGAATCCGATGTTCGGATAGGCCTGCGCTTCCGCGATCAGATGTTCGCCGCCGCCGAATCCGATCTCGAGCCTGACATCCGTAGCTCGGCCATCGAACAGATCGGTAAGCCGCCCCGGCACAGGCGTCGCAATGTCGAGCGCGAGTTGCGGCAGCAGTTTGTCGATCAGGTCGGCCTGGTGGATGCGGAGCTTGTGGCCCTTGCGGCGGCCGAAGAACGAACCGTGCGCATGTGCCGACGCGCCGTCATCGGGCGGTGCGTCGCGGTCGCCGGTGTCGCGCGGGGCGGTCATCATCGCAGCGTCTGATAGAGACGGTACAACAGCCGCGCCCTCGGTTCGATCGAGGAGATGTACATCTGCTCGTAATGGGTATGCGCGCCCTGGCCGTCGACGCCGAGGCCGTCGAGGGTCGCGGTATGCGGCGCGGTGAAATTGCCGTCGGAGCCGCCGCCGGTCGAGGTGTCGACCAGATCGAAGCCGATCTCCGCCGCAATCGTCCTGGCGTGCTCGTAGAGCGCGGCACCGGCATTGCTTTTTTCGTATGGCGGTCGATTCAACTCGCCGATCACTCTGACGCTGACGCCCTCGGTGCGCGATTTCAGATTGAGGATTCTTGACGCGAGCTCGTCGGCATCCGACATCGTCGGCACGCGCAAATCGACCTCGGCGTAGGCTTCTTCCGCGATCACGTTCGGCCTGGTGCCGCCGCGGACAACGCCGACATTGACGGTGATACCGCGCGCAAGATCGTTCATCGCCTCGAGCGTCTGGATGACATTGCCGAGTTCGCGGATGGCGCTGCGGCCGTCCTCCGGCCTGGTACCGGCATGCGAGGGCACGCCCCTGATGAAAACCTCGAACCGCCCGACACCCTTGCGTCCGGTGACGATCTTGCCGCCGTCGCGCGCCGGTTCGGTGACCAGCACATATTTGGCCTTGCGTCCCTCGGCCTCGATCAGCGCGCGCGAGGTCGGACTGCCGATCTCTTCATCGGAGACATAGAGCTGCGTGATGCCGAGCGACGGCCGCGCACTGTCGGCGCAGACTTGCCGAAACGCGTGATAGGCGAGATAGGCGCCGCCCTTCATGTCGTAGATGCCCGGGCCGAATGCGCTGTCGCCCTCGATCCGGAATGGCAGCCGCTCGATGAATCCAAGCTGATGCACCGTATCGAGATGGCTCAGCACCAGGATGCCTGGTTCGTCCTGTCCCCATGACGAGCGCGCCACCAGATGATCGCCGCAGCCGAAATGCCCGGCGATCCGCTCTAGCGTCGCGGGCAGGCCGCGATAGCCTTCAGCGACGAGGTCGACGAGCTTATTGACCTGCTCGGGCGCTTCGGTTGGGCTCTCGATCTCAACCCAGCGGCGGATGCCCTCGAGGATCGGCGCGGGGTCGAAGGGATTGTCTGTCGTCATGTCGTATCCGATACGGCGTCATGCCCCAATGCGCAATTGCACATCGTAGGCCCGCGCCAATGCAGGCGCGAAATGACGGCATATTCCGGAATACGAAATTCTCAAACCGTGCGGGATGAAAGTCAGCGCGGGTCCGGGCCGTCGCGCGACGCGATCTGCTCGACCAATTCGACGATGGAGCGGCGCATTTTGGAATCGGTGATGCGCGTGAACGCGCGCGTCAGCGCCAGACCCTCTGACGTCGCGAGGAAATCGGACACGTAGGCCGGAGAGGCACCGTCGCCAAACCCGTCCGCATTCGCTATGCCGCTCGGCCCGCCATCGAACAGAAACGATACCGGCACCTGCAAAATCTCGGAAATCTGCTGCAGGCGGCTGGCGCCGACCCGGTTGGTGCCTTTTTCGTACTTCTGGACCTGCTGGAACGTGAGGCCGAGCGCTTCGCCCAGCTTTTCCTGACTCATGCCCAGCATGATGCGGCGCATCCGGACGCGGCTGCCGACATATTTGTCGACCGGATTGGGCGCTTTGGTGGACATCTGCATCACTCCTAGGATTGCGCGCCGGGAATGAGGCAGTGGAAATTCGCAGTGGAAATTCTATGCCTCAGGCGCGCCGGTACCGTCATATCCTGCTCGGAGGATCGGGTAGAATTGCGGACGATCTGAGCAACGGAAGTGACTGGTTGTCGTTTTTGGCTTGCAAGCGCAGAAAGCGAATCGCAGGCTGTCTGTCAACTGGCGGAACCGCGCACGCAGCTTTTTTAGTAAACCAGTGACAACTCGGTCATGTGCAAATCTCAGGCAGCGTGCTTCGCAACGCGGCGTCTGACGACGACCAACAAGGCTGCGGCCACAATCACGGCCGCCGGGATATCTCCAAGGCGAGCATAAACCGTTGGCGACAGCGCGAACGGCAGGCTGGCATCCAGCACGCCTTCGATGCCGAGGCCGAGCTGTGCCACAATTCGCCCCGAGGGATCGATCACCGCCGAGATGCCGGTGTTGGCGGCGCGCACCATCGGCAGACCCTCCTCGATCGCACGCAGCCGCGCCTGCTGCAGGTGCTGGTAGGGGCCTGTTGAATTTCCAAACCAGCCGTCATTGGTCAGGTTGACGATCCAGCCGGGGCGGTCGTCACGCGCTGCAAGATTTCCGGGAAAAATCGCCTCATAACAGATCAGCGGTAGCGCGCGCGGCGCATTCGGTATCTCCATCGCGCGGAGCCGCGTGCCCGGAATGAAGCCGCCGTGGACTTTTGTAAGCTGCACGAACCCGAGCTTTTCCATCCATTCCTGAAACGGCAGATACTCGCCGAACGGCACCAGATGCAGCTTGTCGTAGACCGACAGCACGCTGCCGTCATGGTCGATCACATAGATCGAATTGTAGGCGCGCGAGACACGCACGCCGGGCGGGGTGTCCGGAGCGCGCACCGAGCCGGTCATCAGCACCGTGCCCTTGGGCAGAAGCTCGGCGATCTGTGCCATCGCATCGGCTTCGCGCGTCAGGAAAAATGGGAAAGCCGATTCCGGCCAAATCAGGATTTGCACGTCGCGCACGCCGGTGGACTGCGGGCCTGAAGCGCGGTCGGACAGAGCAAGGTATTTCTGCATCACCTCCGCTTTGGCGCCATAGTTGAATTTGACGTCCTGCTGCAGGTTCGGCTGCATGATACGTAGCTTGACCTTGGCCAGGGCCGTCGGCTGCAGCGACAGCCGCACAGCGCCGTAAATTCCCATCGCCACGAGCAGCAAGAGTGCCGCCACCGGCGCGATCCAGGGCTTGCGGCCGCGCGATGAACCGTCGATCAGCGCCGCCGGGCTGGCAAAGATCGCAACGCTGAGGAAGGTCATGCCCCACAGCCCGATCAGCGACGCCGCCTGCGCCAGCGCCAAGGGCTCCGACAGCGCGTAGCCGAAGGCATTCCAGGGAAATCCCGATAGCACATAGCCGCGCAGCCATTCGCTGACCGTGAGCCCGATCGCGAGCGCCAGAACGCGCGATGCATCCCGCGTCCAGATCAGCCGCGCCAGTGCGAAGCCGAGCGCCGGAAACAAGGCGAGATAGGCCGGCAGGCCGAGCACCGCGAACGGCATCAGCCAGGCAAAGGTCGGCGCGTCGACCAGGAAAGCGTTGCCGATCCAGTAGAGCCCGGGCACGAAATAGCCGAGCCCGAACCAGAAGCCCGCCATCGCCGCCGCCGGCAACCCCCGCCATTTTCCCGCCGCCGCGCCGTCGATCAGCCAGACCACGACCGGAAACGTCACAAACAGCACCGGCCAGGCGTTGAACGGCGCCATCGAAAGAGCCGACATTGCGCCGGCGACGAGCGCAATCGCTGCGCGCTTCCAGCCCCAGGCCAGGATGATCGAAAGTCCCGCGGCGCGGAATTTGCTGGTTGGGATCACTGCGAGCCGGCTCCATCGCCGGAAGCCGGCGGCGTATTGTCATTGGTCGGCGGCGTGCTGGTGTCGGGCGTGGCCTCGCGGCGGCTTCGCTCGCGCGTCGCGCGCGGCGCGGGGCGTTCTTTCCGGATCCCGATCCGCAGCCGCTTGACCCGCCGCGGATCGGCATCGAGCACCTCGATCTCGAAATTGCCCGGACCGGCAATGACCTCGCCGCGCACGGGCAGCCGGCCGACCTGGGACACCAGATAGCCACCGAGGGTGGCGACTTCCTCGCTCCCCTCGCCGGTCACGAACTCCTCGCCGATCATCTTGCGTGCATCCTCGAGGCTGGCGCGGGCATCCGCGATGAAGGCGTTATCTCCCTGGCGGACGATCGATGGCGGCTCGTCGCTGTCGTGCTCGTCGTCGATTTCGCCGACGATCTGCTCGACGATGTCCTCGATCGAGACCAGCCCGTCGGTGCCGCCATATTCGTCCACCACCAGCGCCAGGTGGATGCGCGAGGCCTGCATCTGCGCCAGCAGATCGATCGCCCGCATCGACGGCGGCACGTACAGGAGCTTGCGGATGATGTTGGTCTCGGCCAGAGGCATCGCGAGGTCGACCGCGCGCAGGTCGAGCCCCGCCGGGAACGGCTTCTTGCGCTTGGGCTTGGTGGTATCGCCGACGCGCGCCTTCGCGGTCATGAACGCCAGCAGGTCACGGATGTGAACGATGCCTTCGGGGTCGTCGAGGGTTTCGTTGTAGACCACGAGCCGCGAATGCGCCGCGCTCTCGAACAGGCTCATTAATTCGCCGAGCGGAATATCTCGCTTGACGGCGACGATGTCGGCGCGATGCACCATCACGTCAACGATCCGCCGCTCGTTGAGGCCGAGGATGTTGCGCAGCATGGTGCGCTCGATGGCGGAAAAGCCGGCATCGTCAGGGGTGGACGTATCGAGCACGACCTGAAGGTCGGCGCGCACCGATCCCGCCCTCCAGCCGAACAGTGTGCGGATCGCCCGTATCAGCCAGCTCTCGGCGGCCGGACGCAGCACCTCGCCTTCCTGCACCACCACCGGCAAGTTGCGCGTGTTGCGCGGGTTGTCCTGTATCGGGTCGGAGTCCGGCATTTCAGTCCATCCGCCCCCGGTCCGCATACGGATCGGGAATGCCGAGCTGCGCGAGTATCTCCCGTTCGAGATCCTCCATGGCCTCGGCGTCGTCGTCCTTTTCGTGGTCGTGCCCGATCAAATGCAGGAACCCGTGAACCGCAAGATGGCTGAGGTGATGGTCGAACGGCTTTTCTTCCTCATCGGCCTCTTTCCGGGTGGTCTCATAGGCGATGGCGATATCGCCGAGCATACGCGGCGCGTCCGCAGGCGCGCCCGCGGCCGGCTGCAGCGCCGGAAACGACAGCACGTTGGTGGGCTTGTCGATGCCGCGCCAGTTGCTGTTCAGCGTGCGGATTCCAGCATCGTCGGTCAGCATGACCGCGAGTTCCGTGTCGCCGACGTCAGCATCGGCGATTTCGGCCGCCGCATTGATGGCGCGATGGATCACCGCCTCGGCCTCCGGCTCGGTCTGCCAGCAATCGGCGACGACGAGAACTTCGGTGAGGGGAAGGACGGACGACACGAGCGTTCCAGCGGTTGCAATGTTGGGGTTGCGGCCCCGGCCTGCCGGCGGCAGGTCCGGGCGCGAAGAGTTTGCGGTCAAGATTTTCCGGTTGCCGGTTTCTGCGGCAATCCCTCATAGGCGGCGACGATCCGCGCCACCAGTTCATGGCGGATGACGTCTTCCGCGGTGAATTTCACCTGCGCAATGCCTTCGACGTTGTCGAGCAGCTTGCAGGCCTCGGCAAGCCCCGAAGCCTGTCCGTTCGGCAGGTCGACCTGCGATGGATCGCCGGTGACGATCATGCGGCTGTTCTCGCCGAGCCGGGTCAAGAACATCTTCATCTGCATCGATGTGGTGTTCTGCGCTTCGTCGAGGATGATCACGGCATTGGTCAGGGTGCGGCCGCGCATGAAGGCCAGCGGCGCGATCTCGATTTCTCCGCCCTGCAATGCACGTTCCACCACCCGCGCGTCCATCAGGTCGTACAGCGCGTCGTAGATCGGCCTCAAGTAAGGATCGACTTTTTCGCGCAAGTCTCCCGGCAGGAAGCCGAGCCGCTCGCCGGCCTCGACCGCAGGCCGCGACAGGATGATGCGATCGACTTCCTTGCGTTCGAACAATTGCGCGGCATGCGCCACCGCAAGCCAGGTCTTGCCGGTGCCGGCCGGGCCGATGCCGAACACCAACTCGTGGCGTTTCAGCGCGCGGATGTAGGAATCCTGCGCCGCCGTGCGGGCGCGCACCGGACGCTTGCGCAGGTTGATGGTCTCGAACGAGGGTTTTGCGGTCTTGGCGTCGAACTCGAACAGCGAGCCCTGCGCGAGGACGGCGCGGATCGCGCCTTCGACTTCGCCCTGCGAGAGGTCGTGGCCTTGCACGGCCTGTGAATAGAGCGTCTCCAGCACGCGCCGCGCGGCGTCGCAGCCGTCACGCGAGCCGGCGATGGTGATGTGGTTGCCGCGGGAATCGACCACAACGCCGAGCCGCCGTTCGACCAGCGCCAGGTTCTGGCCGTAAGGGCCGACGAGGGCGGAAGCGGCGCGGTTGTCGTCGAAATCGATGACGACTTGGGTCTCGGGCGGAATTTGCATGTCGCGATCAAATTTGCGGCTGGGAGCGAGCGAAGATGAATCCGATGCGCTTTTTGGCAAGGGTTCAGGCTCCCCAAGTTTCTTGAGAAGATCTGGTCATGTATGAAAGCACTGAGGATCCGGCCCGCGTTGAGTGGCCAGCGAGTTCGCCGAGCAGGCTGTAACGCTCCAGGCTCTCGATCCTGACCGGCAGCACCTGTCCGATGATGTCGGGCGAGGCAAACACATGCGCGGGCTGAAGATAGGCGGTGCGGCCGACGATCTGGCCGGGATTGCGGGCCGCGCGTTCGAACAGCACATCGACGGTATTGCCAATCATGGCCGTGTTGAAGGCCGATTGCTGACTGTCAATCAATTCCTGGAGCCGCACCAATCGCTCGTCCATTTCAGCCGCTGACACCGTCTCCCGCATGTCCGCCGCCGGCGTGCCGGGCCGCGGCGAATACTTAAACGAATAAGCCGCAGCGTACCCGATTTGCGTGACAAGCGCGAGGGTCGCGGCAAATTCTCCCTCGGTTTCGCCCGGAAAACCGACGATAAAATCCGATGAAAATGCAATATCTTGGCGCGCCGAGCGAAAACGGTCGATGACGCGGCGGTAGTCATCGGCGGTATGCCTGCGGTTCATGGCGGCAAGAACGCGGTCGGAGCCGGACTGCACCGGAAGATGGACGAACGGCATCAGGCCCGCGAGATCGCGATGCGCTGCAATGAGCGAATCGTCGACGTCGCGGGGGTGGCTGGTCGAATAGCGCAGTCGCACGATGCCCTCGATTTCCGCCAGGCGATGCAGCAGTCTGCCAAGCGGCCAGGTCCGTCCATCGGGGCCGCCGCCATGATAGGCGTTGACGTTCTGCCCGATCAGGGTGATCTCGCGCACCCCGTTGTCGGCCAGCCGCTTCACGTCATCGACGATTTTTGCGACCGGGCGCGAGACTTCCGCGCCGCGCGTATAGGGCACCACGCAGAAGGTGCAGAACTTGTCGCAACCTTCCTGCACGGTGACGAAAGCGGAGATGCCGCGCGCGCGGATCGCATCCGGCTTGGGGGCGGGGAGAAAACCGAACTTGTCTTCGACTGGAAATTCGGTTTCCAGCGCGCGACCTTCGCTCTTCGCGCGCGCCAATAGCTGCGGCAAATGGTGATAGCTTTGCGGCCCGACCACGACGTCAACCGTCGGCGCGCGGCGGATGATCTCTTCGCCCTCGGCTTGCGCGACGCAGCCGGCAACCGCAATGCGCATCTCGCGCCCGTTGCGTGCCGCCTCGTCCTTGGCGACGCGCAGCCGGCCGAGTTCGGAGTAGACCTTTTCGGACGCCTTTTCCCTGATATGGCAGGTGTTGAGGATCACCAGATCCGCATCGTCAGCGTTTTCAGTCTCGACAAAGCCCTCGCCCGCCAGCGTATCCACCATGCGCTGTGCATCGTAGACGTTCATCTGGCAGCCATAGGACTTGATGTGCAGCTTGCGCGGCGGCTTCATGGGACCTTGGATATCGGGCTTGAGTGGCGCCAATCCGGCGCGCGGGGCTTACTTATAGGCTAACCCGTTGAAAATCCAGCGTGTGGGACGTCATTCCGGGGCGATGCGGCAGCATCGAACTATGGGGCGCCCCCTGCGCCCTGAGAATGTCGAGATTCCGGGTCTGGTCCTTCGGACCATCCCGGAATGACAGGCATGTTCAGTTTGCAGCACCCCAGAGATCGAACAGTTCGGGCGGTGGAACCTCCACCCACTGGTTGCCGAGGTTAATGCGGTAGGGGGTGCTGCTCGAAGGCCCCGATGGACGCCACAATCCTGGATCGACGAGGCGACCGTTGGCACGCACCCATCGAGCGATCGGCTCGAGCGCCGCCGCCTGCTTCGCGGGCGCCAGGGTAAATCCGCCAAGCATCACGAAGCGCAGTTGCCTGTCGGAGACCAGCCGTTCGATGTCGGAAGGTTTCAGGATCGGATCGTCGCCGAGATATCCGCCCATTGCCATGACAGGCAGGCCGGTCGAGATAATGAGTGGCGCGGCGACGTTTGCGTTGGGAACCGCGACGAGAAAGTTTGCGGCCTCGCGATTGGCGATCAGGTAGCCGGTGAGTTTCTTGCGGAAGGCTTCCAGCCGCCATGTCCGCAATGCCACACTTTCAGTATCTGGCGGTGCGAGCAGCGCGCTCATGTTGGCGACCGGCGCCGCTAAGTTCGGGCGCCGCAGAACGACGCTCGCGGCGGTCAATGCCGGCGGAACCAGCAGTGCGCCGATCGCTGTGACCGCGAAGAGTTTCGATAATGTGTTCTGCAGCGGAAATACGTAGAGGGCGGCCGCGCACATCGTGGCGATTCCGACCGATGTCAGCCATGTCAGGCTGAGCCAGTCAGATCCGATCGTCTCGGATTGCGCGGTGCACAGATAAACCTGCCACGCGGCCGTGACCGCGATGATCAGCGGCAGGAATATCCGCGCTGGTGTACCCATCTTCCATCTTGACCAAAGCTCGACGACGGCGATGCCGGAAAGTACCGCAAGCGGTGGACCGAGCACGGCGACATAGTAGGTGTGGATCAGCCCGCTCGCAAAGCTGAGCACGATACAGTACATCAAGAGCCAACCGGTCCAGACGGCAGCGGCGATGCGGCGTGACGCCGGCGAGGCCGGAGCCGATGCATCCGACCAGGCGAAAACGAGGCCTGCGAGCGCAAGCGGAAGCAGCCAGGCGAATTGTGTTGCAGCCTTCGGCCGGAACAGGCGGAGAATACCTGTCGGCGAGTCATCCGTCATAACGGGTTGCGACCGGACTTCCGCGCCTGCAGGTGCCGTCTCGCCCGAGACGGCGGGGGAGGGGTTTGCCGAACTCGTGGCGAGGAAGCGGGCCGCGCCATTATGCACCAAGGCGAGCTCCAGCATCGAATTGTGCTTGGTGCTGCCCGCATAGGGCCGGTCCCGGGCCGGCGCCAGATCGAAGAAGATCGCCCAAGACAGCGAGACGGCAACAAGGACGACGCCCGCGATGGCCTGTCGTCCGATATGCCAGGTGATAGGCGCGGCCGGCCGGGCGAGGCTGAACGTCAGGGCCACGACCGGCGCCAGCACCAGCGCCGCGCCCATCTTCACGTTGAAGCCGACGCCGATCGCGGCCATTGCGGCGCAGAGCATCACGAGCCGGCCGGTTTCGGCGGCCCGTATCGCAAGCCATGCGCCGGCCAGCAGCACCAGGATGAGACAGCTCTCGGTATTGTTGGAGCGGTCGACGGCAACATTGACCGGGCTGAGCGCGAGCGCCAGTGCGGCCATGGCTCCGGCCGTCCTCCCCCAATATTTCTGCACGAGGACGTAAACGAAGAGGATCGCGGCCAATCCCGCCATCACTTGCGCGAGCAGGATCGAAAGCGCGCCAAAGCCGAACAGTTTAGCGCTTGCGACCTGCAGCCAGATCGCCACCGGCGGCTTGTCGATGGAGACAAAGCCGGCAGGGTCGAACGCGTTGAAGATGAAATTGTGCCAGCTATCCAGCATGCTGCGCACGCCGGCAGCATAATACTGTCTTCCAAAATCGTTCTGCGAAAGCTGCCAGGTTCGCGCAAGCGCAGCCAGCGCTACGACGAGCGAGAGCGGCAAGGCCGTCTTCAATATCTGGCTCTCGGGTAATTTCAGAATGCGCCGCTCCCCTCGCGCAGGTCGATCTAAAATTATCACCTGCGGCGCCCGCGCCCAGTTAACTCGCGGCAAGGTTGCTTGAGCTGGCGCCGAGTTATTGGCATCCCGTGTCCCGGACGCCGTGCAGCATGGAGCGCTGCACCGCAGAGCCAGGACCCATCATCGCTGCATATGGACCCCGGATCAGCAGCGCACCACGCCGCAAGTGCGGCGCGCTGCGCAGCATCCGGGGAACGCGGACCGACAGCGTTGCTTCTAGCCGACCTCTCGACCGATATCCGCGATCAGATCAGGCAGCCGTCGCATATCGTCAAAGATCATGGCGGCGCCGGCGTCAGGCAGTTGCCTGCCATAGCCTGCCCGGCAATGGCTGCCGCCGTGAAAGCCGACAAACTGACGCTCACTTGACTCCCAGGACGTCCTTGAGTTCTGCCGCTTTCTTCATGCACCCTGGCTCGTCGCCAGCCTCAGACATCTTGCGGGCTTCGGCCATCAGTTGGTTGGCTTGCTCGGCGCCCTTCTGGGTGCTGCTCTTGCTCGTGACTTGTTCCTGATGCGGTGAAGTGGGCTGCACGGCCGCTGCCGTTGATCCGGTGGTTTCAGGCTCAGCGCTCTTTTGCTTACCGGCCAGAACCTCCTCCTGGTGCTTGGTCCCCGGCATTCCCGTTTCGCTCGCGCCCGTCCCCGCGGCAACGATATTCGGCTCGAGCGCCTTCAGTTCCTGGTTACAATCAGCAAACGCTGGCGACGCGAGGATAAGGGCGAATGCTGTTGCGGTCACTATGCGTGTAGACATCTGAACCTCCTGCTTGAGGTTGTCTCTCGCTCGAAATGAGGGATACGAGAAAACGTCCACCGATATTCAGTGGTTCCTTCAAATCTGGCGACGGACTGATGTGCTAAGCGGCTCAGCCCCGATCTTCCTGATGAGCCCGGGCAATTGCCGCATATCGTCGAAAACAGCGACGGCTCCGGCATCGCGCAGCCTGTCCCCATAGCCGGGGCGGCAATGGCTGCCGCCGTGAAAACCGAGCACGGTCATGCCAGCGGCGCGGCCGCCGGTGATGCCGGCGACGCTGTCCTCAATCACGACGCAGCGTTCCGGTGCGACGTTCATCTGTTCGGCCGCGAACAGAAACAGGTCCGGTGCGGGTTTGCCATGGCGCACTTGCACGGCGGAAAAAATATGCGGCGCGAACCGATCGTACAAACCCGTGCGATTGAGGCTGGCGCTGATTTTCTCCGGCGGCCCGCTCGATGCGACGCAGACGGGTTGCACAATCTGCGCAAGGGCTTCGCCAATGTGAGGCATGGCTTCCAGTGAAGCCGCAAACAACCGGAAAATCTCGGCGTATGTTTGGGAGGCGAAGTCGTCCGGCAGACTGCGGCCGAGCTCGGTTTCAACTTCGATCGTGGCCTGACGCATCGAGCGGCCGAGAAACCTTTCGAGCACCTGTTCTGCCGTGATTGGATAACCGTGGCGCGTCAGTGTCTCCGCATGCGCGCGGCACGAAATGACTTCGCTGTCGACCAGCACGCCGTCGCAGTCGAAGATGACCAGATCGAAGTTCGGGTTCAAGTTGGCACGCGATCAGGATTTGTCGTCGTCGAGCGGCACGCAATAAAGCTCCAGCCGGTGGTCGACCAGTTTGTAGCCGAGCTTGCGGGCGATCTCGGCTTGCAATTTCTCGATCTCCTCGGAGGTGAACTCGATCACTTTGCCGTCGCGCAGATTGATCAGATGGTCGTGGTGGCTGTCGGGCATCTGCTCGTAGCGCGCGCGGCCCTCGCGGAAATCGTGCCGCTCGATGATGCCGGCATCCTCGAACAGCTTGACGGTGCGATATACCGTCGAGATCGAGATCTTGTCGTCGACCGCGACACAGCGCCGGTACAGCTCCTCGACATCCGGATGGTCGGCCGATTCCGCGAGCACACGCGCTATCACCCGGCGCTGTTCGGTCATGCGCATGCCGGTGGCGGCGCAGCGAGCCTCGATGCCGGTATTTTTTTGCGCAGACGGGGATTTCAGTACGGGCATGACCTTGGGGCCTTGAGGAACACGTCGGGGCTGTTGTGCCACCCTGCGCATATTACGACAAGTCACGCCGCATCAGAAGTGCATTCAATTGCTCCCCGCCGGGCTGCTGATAATAGCGTTCCCGGCGGCCGACGACCTCGAAGCCGGCCCATTCATACAGCCGCCGCGCCGGCTGATTATTTTCTTCAACCTCGAGGAACACCTTGCGCACGCCGCGGCCGGCGAGATGGCCGAGGTGCGTCAGCAACAGGTTGCGTGACAGGCCACGGCCACGCTCAGTCGCGTCGATGGCGATCGACAATAGCTCCGCCTCGTCGGCCGCCATGCGCGACACCGCAAAGCCGATGATCTTGCGCCCGAGCCTGAGACGGTGAACGAGCGTGTTGCGCTCGGTCAGCATCACCTCGAATTCGCCTTCGCCCCAGCCGCGGTGAAACGATGCGCTATGCAGTTGCGCCAGACGTCGCGCATCGCGTGGAATGGCCGGTTCGATCACCGAAGTGCCGCCGCCCCACCATTCGGTGAACCATGTCATCATGATGCCGGCGGTTGCGATGCGTCGGATAACGGACTCTTTGGCGGCTTGGCGTCGGGGGCGCGCAGATAATAGGGCCGTGCCGGTGAGCTCTCGGGATTGACCGCGGCGCCCAGCCACGCCACCCAGGCGATGTCTGGCGCGGCCTGCTGATTGATTTTGAAAGGCGGCGGCGCATCGGCCGGCCAGCGCTCGGCCATCATTTTCGCTGCATTGCCGACCAGATGCGGCGCGCCGAAGCGCGCCGCGTCGAGCGCTTCGGCGATCGGCGCTACCTTCGGCTTGACCAGCGAACTGCCGTCGCCGCCGAGCACCTGGAAATAGACGTGATCATGCCGCGCATCGATCGCGGCGATGACGGGGTGTTCGCTGCTCTCGCTGACGATGGGAGCGGCAAACACGGTCAGTGTCGTCACGCCCACCACGGGCTTGCCGGCGGCGAGTGCAATACCACGGGCGGCGGACAGGCCGACACGCAATCCGGTGAAGCTGCCCGGACCGGTCGTCGCGGCGACGCGGTCGAGCGCGGCAAAGGCAACGCCGGACGCCTTCATGACGCGCGCGATCAGCGGCATCAGCGCCTCGGCATGACCGCGCTTCATCGCCAGCGATTCCCGTGCGATGACGCCGCCCGCGGTGTCGAGCACGGCGGCGGCGCAGGCATCGAGCGCGGTATCGATGGAAAGGATCAGCATGAGGGGGCGAATAGCGAATGGTGAGTGACGAATAGATTATCGATATCCGTCTCTATTCGCCACTCGCTACTCGCCATTCGCGTCCCCTTACATCGGCCGGACTTCGACCACGTCGGGCACGAAATGCCGCAACAGATTCTGGATGCCGTGCTGCAACGTCGCCGTCGAGGACGGGCAGCCGGAACAGGCGCCCTTCATGTTGAGATAGACGACGCCGTCCTTGAAGCCGCGGAAGGTGATGTCGCCGCCGTCATTGGCCACTGCCGGCCGCACCCGCGTCTCGATCAGGTCCTTGATGGTCGCCACCGTGTCGGCGTCGGCCTCGTTGAAGAACTCGCCTTCCTCGTCCGCCGCCTCGTCATTGCCGACCGTGCCGTCCGCCAGCAGCGGCGCGCCGGACATGTAATACTCCATGATGGCGCCGAGGATCGCGGGCTTGAGGTGCTGCCAATCGCCGTCCGCCTTGGTCACGGTGACGAAATCGTAGCCGTAAAACACGCCGGACACGCCGGGGACGCCGAACAGTCGCTCCGCAAGCGGCGAACGGGCGGCGGCTTCGCGGCTTGAAAATTCCATCGTGCCGGTGTCGAGCACGGTGCGGCCAGGTATGAATTTCAGGGTGGCGGGATTGGGCGTGGCTTCGGTCTGAATGAACATTGGTTTTCTCCGGCGTCGCCGGTTCAAGGCCGGCGCGTGGGGTGTCCCATAGCAGATGGCGACCGCCGGCGCACGGTCAAGGGGGAAATCAGAAATTCTCTAACCAGATCAAGCCCTAAGACAGCCCGTCAATCTCCGCATCGCTGAGATCGCCGGGGACGATGACGACCGGAATCGGGAACGAGCCGGCGGCCTGGGCCATCATGCTGATCAGCGGCCCCGGCCCCTCGGGACCCGGATTGGCCGCCAGCACCAGCATCGAAATATCGACGTCCTGGTCGATCACGTCGAGAATCTGGGTGGTGGGATCGCCCTCGCGAATCACCCGTTCGGGCGTGATCGCGGCGATGCCGTTGGCGCGGCCGGAGGCGCGGTCGAGCGCCTCATTGGCGGCGTCCTCGGCCTCGGCGCGCATCAGGTCGGCGACACCAAGCCATTGCTGGTTCTGGTCTTCGATCGCGATGATTCGCAGCATCACCACGCCGCCGCCGACGCGCACGGCCCAGCGGCTGGCGTAATACACCGCGCGGTCCCATTCCGCGGTGTCGTCAACGATGACAAGGCATTTCGGTTTGTGACCCGTCTCGTAGCTTCGTCGCTGGGTGGTCATGCATGTCCCGGTGCTGCGCCAAACCGCCGCATGCTGCCACGGCGCAGCCGCTTTCGACAAGCGGCGACGCTGTTGCAACGCAGTGGCGAGCGCTAGCTCTTTCGGATGAAACCGACGATGTCCCGCGTCGCCCGCATGGTTTCGTCGGCGAGGACGCGCGCGCGGTCGGCGCCATCGACCAGGATCTTGTCGACATGGCCGGGATCGGCGACCAGCCGCTTCATCTCGGAGGCGATCGGCGCGAGTTTTGCCACGCAGAGTTCCACCAGTGCATTCTTGAAGCTGGAGAACTGCCCGCCGCCGAATTCGCGCAGCACGTCGGATTTGCTGCGCTCGGCCAGCGCCGCATAGATTCCGACGAGATTGTCGGCCTCGGGCCGGTTCTCCAGGCCCTTTTCCTCCGACGGCAACGGTTCCGGATCGGTCTTGGCCTTCCGGATCTTCTGCGCGATCAAATCCGCATCGTCGGTCAGGTTGATGCGCGAATTGTCCGAGGCGTCCGACTTCGACATTTTCTTGGTGCCGTCGCGAAGCGACATCACCCGCGTCGCCGGGCCGGTGATAAAGGGCTCCGGCTGCGGGAAGAACAGGCCGTCGTTGAAACCGTGGCCGCGTATAGAATCGCCGAAATCGTTGTTGAACTTCTGCGCGATGTCCCGCGACAGCTCCAGATGCTGCTTCTGGTCCTCGCCGACCGGCACATGGGTGGCGCGGTACAGCAGAATGTCGGCCGCCATCAGCACGGGATAGTCATAGAGCCCGACGGAGGCGTTCTCGCGGTCCTTGCCGGCCTTCTCCTTGAACTGCGTCATGCGGCTGAGCCAGCCGATCCGCGCCACGCAATTGAAGATCCAGGTCAGCTCGGCGTGGCCGGCGACCTGGCTCTGGTTGAACACGATATGCTTGTTCGGATCGATGCCGGCAGCGATGAAGGCCGCCGTGACCTCGCGGGTGTTGCGGGCCAGTTCCGCCGGGCCGCCCCAGACGTCCATGCCCATCGTGATCGCGTGCATGTCGACGACGCAATAGATGCAGTTATGGGTTTCCTGCATCTTCACGAAGTTGACGATCGCGCCGAGGTAATTGCCGAGATGCAGATTACCGGTCGGCTGGACGCCCGAAAAAACCCGTTCAACAAAAGCCATTGTCAGCTTCCCCAAGGATCCTGTTTCGGATGCCTGTTTCGCGCCGTCGTTTGCCACGCAGGGGCTATCAGCGCAAGTCAGGCATGATCCGGAAAAGTGGGTACCGGTTTTCCCTCGGGACAAACGCGAAGCGTTTGCCCGGAGATCATGCCCAAATCAAAGAGATAGAGCAGGATGACAAAGTCATCGTGCTCTACCCCTTTGTTTGCCTGACGGCGTTAACCGCGTCGCGCCAGCCGATGACGCCGAAAAGCCTTAAGAGCAGGCCGTAAATCGCAATTCCTGCCGAGATCACGACCAGCAGCAGGATGGCCTGCACAAGGCCGTGTGCGCCCGAGGTGAGGGAAGGCAGCGACCGCGTCGCAAGCCACAGCAACGCGCCCATGGCGAGCGCGGATAGCGCGATGCGCGGCAGCCGCCGTTTTGCTTCCCTGTCGATCGAAAACCCGAAGGTTTTCGCGCCGCGGCGGATCAGGCTGAACGCCATGCTCCAGGCGCCGACAGCAATGGCCGCCGCGATGCCCTCAGTGCCGTACCAATGGCTGAGCAGGAAGGCAGAAGCGATCGCCAGCACCACGCCTTTCAGCGCGGCGGTCAGCGGCGTCATCGTATCCTCGCGCGCAAAGAACGCCGGCGACAGCGCCTTCACCAGCACATGCGCCGGCAGCGCCAGCGTCAGCCACATCAGCGCGCGGGCGGTGGCTTTGGTGTCATCGGCGGTGAACGCGCCATGCTCGAACAACAGCCGCACGATCGGCGCAGCTAACACGATCAGGCCGAGCGTTGCCGGCAGTGCGAGGCCAACCGCGAGTTCGAGGCCGCGCGATTCGGCGTGAGCAACGGCAGCGCGGTCCTCAGCCCGCACCGCGCGCGTCAGTTCCGGAATCAATACCGTGCCCATGGCGACACCGACAATGCCGAGCGGCAGTTCGACCAGGCGGTTGGCGAAATAGAGCCACGATACCGCCGACGGCGAGGAAGACGCGATGATCGCGCCGGCCACGACAAGCAATTGCGGCGCGCTCGATGCCATCATGCCCGGCACAGCCTTGCCGAGAAAGCCGCGGATCTCCTTGTCGAACGAGACGCGCAAAGGTGTCGCGATGGTCTCGCCACGGCGCAGCACCAGCACGGAGAGTTGCAACAGCCCGGCGATGCCGACGGTCGCGGCGATGATCTGCGCGGCCCGTGTGGCATCCGGCTGCACGGCCAGCAGCACGGCCATCACCGCGATCAGCGCGATGTTGAACAGCAGCGGCGAAAACGCCGTCAGCGCAAATCGCCCCTGTGCGTTCAAGAGCGCCATCATCACCGTCACCGGACCGGCAAAGGCGAGGTAGGGCAGCATCAGCCGCGCATTGTCTGTCGCGAGCTGCAGCGTCTCGCGGCCGGCAAATCCCGGCGCCAGCACGGTGATGATCAGAGGCATGACGAGCGCCATCAATGCCGTGGCTGCGATCAGAGCAGCCATGATCGTGCCGAGCACCCGGCCCGCATAGGCCGCCGCAGCCGCCACGCCGCCGCTCTCGCGCACCCGCAGCCAGGCCGGCACCAGCGCAGCGTTCAGCCCGCCCTCGGTCAGCAGCCTTCGCGCCACATTGACTAGCTGAAACGCCGCCAGGAACGCATCCGCCACGGGCCCGGCGCCAAGCAGCGCGGCGAGCACGGAATCGCGCACGAAGCCGAGCAGCCGCGAGGCCAGCGTTCCCGAGGATACCGTGAGGAAAGGGCGGATCATGGCGGGCTGTATAGCAGCAGCTTCCCTTGCTGGCGCTACGCCGATCTGGTAGGCCGCAGCCTTCTTAGCCGTGCTCGGCTTCTTCGCGCAACGCCGTAAACAGGACGGGTGGATGACTGACGCAAAATACGACGTTCTCGCTATCGGCAATGCGATTTTCGACGTCTTCGCGCAAACCGATGAGAAATTTCTGGCCGATCACGGCATGACCAAAGGCGGCATGGCGCTGATCGACGAGGCCCGCGCCACCTCGATCTACCGCGACATGGGGCCGGCGACGGAGG
The DNA here is from genome assembly GCF_036924575.1 of Bradyrhizobium sp. AZCC 1577. Classification (NCBI taxonomy): domain Bacteria; kingdom Pseudomonadati; phylum Pseudomonadota; class Alphaproteobacteria; order Hyphomicrobiales; family Nitrobacteraceae; genus Bradyrhizobium; species Bradyrhizobium sp. AZCC 1577. The sequence goes on along the minus strand of NZ_JAZHRQ010000001.1, from coordinate 503,792 downwards.
TGTCGGGCGGATCGGCCGCCAACACCATCGTCGGCATCGCCAATTTCGGCGCCCGTGCCGCCTATGTCGGCAAGGTCAAGAGCGACCAGATCGGCGGCCTCTACACCCACGACATCCGTGCCGCCGGGGTCACCTATGAGACCAGGGCGGCTGAAGCCGGCCCGGCCACCGGCTGCTCCTACATTCTGGTGACGCCGGACGGCGAGCGCACCATGAACACCTATCTCGGCGCGGCGCAGGACCTGAGGCCGGCCGACATCGACGAGGCGCAGATTGCGGCATCGCGCATCGTCTATCTCGAAGGCTATCTCTGGGATCCCCAAAACGCCAAGGAAGCCTTCGTCAAGGCAGCGGGCATCGCCCATGGCGCCGGCCGACAGGTGGCGCTGACGCTGTCGGACTCCTTCTGCGTCGATCGCTATCGCGACGAGTTTCTCGATTTGATGCGCAAGCGCACCGTCGATCTGGTGTTCGCCAACGAGGCCGAACTGCACTCGCTGTACCAGACCTCGGATTTCGAGGGCGCGCTGAAGCAGCTCCGCGAGGATACCAAACTCGCCGTCGTCACCCGCAGCGAGAAGGGCTGCGTCGTGGTGTCGTCCGATGGCGTTGTCGCGGCGCCCGCATTCCCGATCGAAAAGCTCGTCGACACGACAGGTGCCGGCGACCTGTTCGCCGCCGGCTTCCTGTTCGGCCTGGTGCGCAATGCGAGCCATGAGACGTGCGGCCGGCTGGGCGCGCTGGCGGCAGCGGAGGTGATCCAGCACATCGGCGCAAGGCCGCAGGTGTCGCTGAAGGAATTGGCGGGGCAGAACGGGCTGCCGGTGTAGGCGGCGAAGGTCTTTCCACTCGTCATGGCCGGGCTTGACCCGGTCATCCACGTCTTCCTTCCTTGCTGCATCTCAAGAGCATGGATGCACCGATGTCGCTCCAATGAGCGGTCTACAGGCTTCCGATCAGGCGCAATTTCGCTTAGAAGTTGATCGTGAACGAAGCCGCGTTGCACCCGGAGGACAAGGCCGTCAGCAAGGTCCGCGACAAGCCGATCCCTGAGCCGCTGAAGAAGAAGCCGTTCGATGCGAAGGCGTGGTTCGCGCGTCTCGATGGGCTTGGTGGACGCGATTTCTTGCCAGAAGGTATCCCCGACGAACCGCCGGCTGAGCCGGACCCGTGCGTCTTCTTCGACGAGTGATTTGATGAAGGATAATTATGATTTCTTGACCGCAAAGCGCGGGAAGTTCTTTCGGGAAGGCGCGCGCCTGGTGCCGCCGATCCACCTGGACCCCGAGGTGCTTGACTATCTCTCCGAGCGGGCCTTGGCTGGGGGAGTCTCGTTGAGTTCGCTGGTAAACGCGCTGTGCAAGAAGGGCATCGAACTGATCGAAGCGGCAAAGTAGCCGCCGCGCATCAACTTCGCTATGCGCAGTCCGATCACGCGATTGCTTTCTAGCCCCAGCATCATCCAGTTCCACATGCTGTGATTCCTAGCCAAGGCGTTGATTTGCACGGCGGCACGCCGTTAGGAATCACATCGACGACCACGGTGTGCACGACGTCCAATCAAAGCCGCGTGGCTGTCATGACGGGCACAATCTGCTCGCTCATTCCCTCCTGAGCCTCCCTTGGCAACACACGTCCCTATGACCACCGACCTTGCAAGGGTTCCTTCACCTTGATCTAGGGAACACCCGAATTGGCAATAGCCGGGGCTCGCTTCGCGTGAAAAATCAGACTGCCGCTGCTGGGGGCCAACGGAGATATCCGATGGGTGTGGTAGGCTGGCGCTTTGCGCATGTGAAGAGAACTATCCGCGTCCGGGCGGCCCTTGTGGGCCTACTCGAAGAGTTGCCTTTTATCTGCCCGGTGGTCGTAGCAGTCGGCTCGACGGTCATGATCGTAATCAAGCTCTGCAAGGATTTGCCGCAGTGAGGCCGCCCGACCGCCAAGGCGCTCGTGTGCACGCCTTTGTGTGCCGATCGGCATAAAATATAGCCGACATTGCGCGACTGCAAATATCCTCAAACGGCGCGGTCGCGCGGTCCCGGCACCAATACCCCCCTCGTCAAAGGACCCGCGAAACGAGGAAGCCCATAACCTTTGAGTTGCCGACTGGCACAAAACTGCACATGCCATCAGCCGCCCTAGGGTGTATGGTTTCCGACGCGCAGTAAAGTTGGGGTACGGGCCATGGCAGACGACCTTACGTATCGCATATGCGTGACCGTAGGTGGCTTGATCCCCGTCGTGTTGGTCGCAATCGCAGTCTTCGCTTGATGGACAACCCGATACTCAGCCCGCGTGAGAAGCGCCTCTTGCGGCGTCTAGCCCGAGGCCGGTCTGACCATGCTATTGCGGTTCAGATTGGAGGAAGAGAAGATCAGGTTGGCGAACAGCGGAAGCGCCTGTTGCAGAAACTGCAAATCAGTTCGCAGTCTGAGATCGCAGAAGCCGCCGCGCGGTTGGCGTTCTGGCCATCTCACAGGGCCGCTGACGAGTTGGCTCTCCTTGGCCGAAGCGCAGGGAGGACGGCGGCCACGAACCGCCGTCCTGAACTTCGGTTGCATCAATACCGATAAGGATATTGCCCCGGACAAATGTACTGTCCGTAGCTGTCATAGTAGCAGCCGGAGTTGTAGTAGCCGTAGGCGCCCGCCGCAGCGGCTGCGCCCACTGCGGCAGCGCCATAGCCCCCAACCCGGGCGATAGTAGCCGCGGCCATAACCGGGGTAACCCGCGATCGGACGGCCGGGACGACCCGCGATCGGACGCCCCGCTATCGGATGCGCTGGCCGCGCAATGCGTCCGGCGTGTATGCCACCGGCATGCATGCCGCCGCCGTGAAAGCCGCCTCCACCGCCACGGAAGCCGCCGCCTCCGCCACGGCGCGCATACGCATCATCGGGAATGAGAGTTGCAGTGAGCAGGACAAATGCCGCTAGACCGGCGAGAATATATTTGAGCATCATGCTCCTCCCGACCTTGGAGTTCGCGAGCGAGACTGCTGCGCCGCCTGCAGGCGACGTTGATGTAGATCAACGTTTACCCGCGGCGGCCGGACGCTAACTGAAATCGCGGCGCGTCACCTAGCCCCGGCACACGCTCCCCTCGGACGACCTTGGTCTCGATCCCCACAATCAAGAAAGGCCAAATCGTTCGGAAGTCCGCGGCCGTTCCACGCAAGTCATCGTATTACAACGGAGCATGCCGATGTGGGTCCTGATGTACGTCTTCTCCTACTCAGTTAGCCCGGCCGCCACCAACGACAGGGCGGAATGGCGGCTCCTTCCGACCGTGGTGTTTCAAGAGTTCTCGAACGAAGAACGATGCAGGGCGGCTAAGTCGGCGCTTGAAGGAAGTTTAAGGGACGCCGGAGACAAGCTGAGAAGCGGCCTAGAAGACTTGAAGACCATTGGCAAAGCTGACCCGGCGCAGATTATCATTGCCTATCATGTGGAATGCCTTCCGAAATGAAGGCGGCAGCCACGGGGCTGAAGACATCAAGCATTTGCCGTGAGGTCTACTTATGGCCCATCGGCGCAACGCCATTGTGTACCGATCTGCATAAATTTAGGGCGATGCAAAGAACTTCAAATACGTTTCCAGTGGGCCATCGCGCGGTCCCGGCACTAACCCCTCCCTATCGGTAGTACCTGCAAGCAATGAATGGGCGCACACCTCGCCCTCACCATCGCCAGCCGTGGCGCGCGCATCACGTCGACCTCGACCTCGACCACGACCACAGCGGCAGCGTCACGACGGCAGCGGCAGGTGATCTGTTTCGCCAGGCGGCACGCCTGACCAACAATTGTCCCTATGGACAATTGCACGCTTCGGTTTTGTCGTCTTTTATGGGCGGGCGTATCACCCAGCCCGATATGCCCTCGGCAACGGTCCCGTAGCTGCCGCCAGTTGTGGGACTGTTGTTGGGGGGCGAGACCACCGAAATCATGCATGGCGTCGCGCGCTAGCGCTCGCACCGCATCGACCTTGTTGTCAGGGTTCGATGACGGACGGCATCCCGCACGGGAGCGAGACAGGCACAGAACAACGACTCGCATCGTCGCCGCATCACGGCTACCAAAGCTTATTTTGGACAGACAAGCTCAATGACGGCGCCCCACGATCTTCGCCCGGCTCGGCTAGTGGACCCACAGGGCTACGAAGGCACAGGCGAAGCCCACCACTAGGAGGCCTGAGGCTGCAATTGTGACTAGGTCAATTGACCAGTGATGGCCGACCAAATCGAGGTGTCTGGAGTGATTTTCGTCCCGATATGTCTGAAGGCGCATGGCAGCAGCACCTCCTCGTGCGCGTCTGGCACCTAATTCAATCGGCTGTTGCTAAAATAGTTCCCTGCGTCGCCCCAACGTTGCCGGTGACCCAAATCCAACACCGTGGCGGATGTGGATATTCGGTGCGCCGATCTCGCCAAATCCCACCGGAGACCATTTCGTGCGCGCGCCGCGTCGACCGAACGAACGCAGCGCCCGTTCGCACATTCTGGCAGATTTTGCAGACACAAGATCACGAAGTACGCCGTAAAACCATTGCGCAGGGAAGGCCGGATGCTCTCCGCTGGAGCTGTATGCTCGTGTGCGCGTTCTTTTTGCGCAATTGCACACGAGACCGCGGGTGCAGCGCGCACCCGGTCTTCCCTGCGCCCTCTTTCTCAAGGGGCGCGAAAGATAAGGGCAAAGCTCGGGCGGAACGCGCCGCGAGATCGCGAAAGCATGTTAGTAGATCAATGCGAATCTATCTCAGCCGTCATTGCGAGGAGCGACAGCGACGAAGCAATCCACCTTTCCGCATATGCGGCACGATGGATTGCTTCGCGGAGCCTGTCATCGGGCGCGCGTTCGCGCGACCCGGTGGCTCGCAATGACGCTGGGGAGACAGCGATGATTGAATCGATAGGCCGCAGCGTGCTGGATGCCCCGCCTTCGCGGGGCATGACACGCTTGGATGAGGTGAGGGCGTACCACGCGACGAAGCGTCGCCGCCCTCGTTGTTCATTTTCCAGATGCTCGCCACGAACTCCGCTGGGCCCTCTCCCCCCTTGCGGGGGAGAGTTGGAGAGAGGGGTAAGCCACGCACACCGGCGCTCGTGGCGACCCCTCTCCCTGATCCTCTCCCGCAAGGGGAGAGGGAACGGAGGGAGCGTGCTGTGACGCACGAAGAGCAAAGGCGATCGCGTCGCCTCTTGCGATCACGCCGCGCGCTGACCGCTGCCGGCATCGAGCCCGGCATAAACCCCGCGCTCAAACCCTGCAAAGGCCTCCAGGCATTTTGCGTCGGCGAACGGCAACAACTGCATCAGGATCACACCGCTGACGTCGCGCGCCGGGTCGATCCAGAAATAGGTGTTGGCGAGACCGGCCCAGGCCAGGCTTCCGGCGCTGCGCCCCTCGGCCGTCTGGGCGGTGTTGATGAGGAACGAGAGCCCCCACTTCTTGACGATGTCGGGATAGAGATCGACATCGTTGGTGTAGATCGGCGCCACCGTCACCATCTTGCCCATCGTGAGATCGCCGATGTGGTTCTGGCTCATCAGCGCGACCGTCTCGGGCTTCAGCACCTCGTTGCCGTTGCCGCGGCCCTTGTTGAGGATCATCTGGGTGAACTTGATGTAGTCGGCCGCCGTGCCGTAGAGGCCGCCACCGCCCATGTGGAATTCCGGCTCCTGCTCGAGTTCGAACGGGATCGGCGCCAGCGAGCCGTCCGCGCCGCGGGCATGCATGCCGACCAGCCGCTGGCGCATCGAGTCAGTGATCTTGAAGGCGGTGTCGTTCATGCCGAGCGGCGTGAACATGTGGTCGCGCAAATACGCATCGAGCCGCTTGCCGCTGACGGCTTCCACTGCCCTGCCGACGAAATCGATACTGGTGCCGTATTCCCAGCGCGTGCCGGGCTCGGTCATGATCGGCGTCTTCAGCGCGGCGAGCTGGCAGGTGGTGATCGCCGGGGTTCCGGTCTTGTCGAGATACTGCGCGCACTCGACGCTCCACATGTTGTAGGCAAAGCCGGCGGTGTGGGTCATCAGATGACGCAGCGTGATCGGCTTCGTCGCGGGACGCAGCTTCGGCTCGCCATTGGCGTCGAAACCCTCCAGCACTTGCGGGCTGGCGAGGTCAGGCAGCACTTTTCCGATCGGCTCGTCGAGCGAGAGCTTGCCTTGCTCCACGAGCTGCATGCCGGCCGCGGCCGTGATCGCCTTGGTCATCGAGGCGATCCAGAACACGCTGTCTGCGGTCATGGCATCGTCCTTGGAAAGGTCGCGCTGGCCGAACGCGCCCTGGTAGATCACCTCACTCCCGGTGGCCGCCATCGCGACCACGCCGGGAATTTCCTTCGCCTCGCATTTCTGACGCAGAATCTGATCGATCGCGGCCTTGCTTTGCATCGGTCTCCTCCCGCTGTTTTTTATGGAGTGGCGCGATCTTCCTCCCGGCCGCGTGATCCCGCAAGCGCTCGGCGGACGCTGCCGCCAATGTCGCGATCTCGTGATAAGCAAGGACGGTGGGCAGCAGGCGCACCGGGCTGGCGGCACAAAACGGCAACACCTCGCCGCATTCTGCGGGGGACGCAGGGCAATGGCAGTGACCGGTTTAACCATCCACGATAACGTGATTAGGCCTGCGATTCCCTTCGCCGATCTTTTTCAGTAAGGCGTTCAGATTCCAGCACAAACGCCAGAGCGTTGGCTGGGTCAAATTAACCAAAATGGTTGTCATTTCTCTGCTGTGCATAGGTACGCAATGATTTCGACTTGGAGTGAATGGAAGCGCTATCCCCGTCCCGGGCGTAGCGAAAATATCGAGGCGCCGATCTCGCCCGGCATTTATGAGGTGCGCTACGCGGGCACCGGCGCGCTGCACTCGTTCGAGGCGGTCGATAACGTCGCCCAGGCGCTGGCGCTTTTGCCGGTCGGTGGTTCCAAGTCCTGGTTCAGCCGCCGCGACCCCGCCAAACTGCCCGATCTCGAATACCGCACCTGCGCGACCTCCACCAAAGCCGACGCCAAGGCCGCCGCGCAGCGCATGATCGGCCGCCGCGAGGCGTATTTGAGCGGGGCGGCGTAACGCGACACCGTCACCCTCAAAATTGCTTGAAGCAGACCCGCGTCTGCCGCCGGTGCATCGGCGCTGGTTTGGGCCTATACTCGGACCAATCCTTCAATAAAATCCGAGGAGTACGCCATGAACCCGCCCGTCGCCGCACGCGCTTCAAAAACCTCCACCCCCTCGCTGCACGATCGCCTGAAAGACCCCTCGCTGCTGCGCGACCGCTGCTACATCGACGGCGCCTGGGTCGGCACGCCGTCGCGCCCGGTCACCAATCCGGTCAACGGTGTCGAACTCGCAAAAGTCCCGGCGTTCAGCACGGCCGAAGCGACGCAAGCCGTCGAAGCCGCCGAGCGCGCATTCCCCGCCTGGGCCAAGCTCACCGCCAAACAGCGCTCCAACATTTTGCGAAAGTGGTTCGAGCTGATCGCGGCCAACCGCGAGGATCTCGCGCTGATCCTCACGTCGGAACAAGGCAAGCCGCTGGCGGAAGCGCTCGGTGAAGTCGATATCGGCGGCGCCTATGTCGAATTCTTCGCCGAGGAAGCCCGCCGCGTCTATGGCGAAACCATTCCGACCCAGCGGCCGGATGCACGTCTGCTCGCCATCAAGCAGCCGATCGGCGTCTGCGGCGCGATCACGCCGTGGAATTTCCCGTGCTCGATGATCACGCGGAAAGTTTCGCCGGCGCTCGCCGCCGGCTGCACCGTGGTGCTCAAGCCCGCCAATGAAACGCCGCTGACCGCGCTGGCGCTGGTCGCGCTCGCCGAAAAGGCCGGCGTGCCCAAGGGCGTGTTCAACATCCTCACCGGCAATTCGTCCGCGATCGGCAAGGTGCTGTGCGAGCATCCCGCGGTGCGGTTCGTCGGCTTCACCGGCTCGACCGAGGTCGGAAAGATTCTCTATCAGCAGGCCGCCGTCGGCGTAAAGAAGCTCGGCCTCGAGCTCGGCGGCAACGCGCCGTTCGTGGTGTTCGACGACGCCGATATCGATGCCGCGGTCGAGGGCGCGATGATCTCGAAATACCGCAACATGGGCCAGACCTGCGTCTGCGCCAACCGCATCTACGCCCAGGACAAGATCTACGACGCGTTCGTCGAGAAGCTTTCCAAGAAGGTCGCTGCGATGAAGATCGGCGACGGCACGGAGCAAGGCGTGGTGCAGGGTCCACTGATCAACATGGACGCGGTGCTCAAGGTCGAGAAGCACATCGAGAATGCGGTGAAGGGCGGCGCCAAGATCGTCACCGGCGGCAAGCGCCATGCGCTCGGCGGCAGCTTCTTCGAGCCGACGGTGCTTTCGAATGTGAAGCCGGACGCGCTGGTCGCGCACGAAGAAACGTTTGGGCCGCTGGCGCCGGTGTTCCGCTTCAAGGACGAGGCCGACGTGATCGCGATGTGCAACGCCTCGCCGTTCGGCCTCGCCTCCTATTTCTATTCCCGCGATCTCGGCCGCGTCTGGCGCGTCGCCGAAGCGCTGGAATCAGGCATGGTCGGCGTCAACACCGGCCTGATCACGACCGAAGTAGCGCCGTTCGGCGGCGTCAAGGAGTCAGGCTTGGGCCGCGAAGGCTCGCATCACGGCATGGAAGAATATGTCGAGATCAAATACGTGATGATGGCCGGGGTGTAGCCCCTATCCATCGTGGTCCCCGCGAACGCGGGGACCCATAACCACCGGCTTCAGCTTCGAAAGAAGATGGAGCCACAGCGACCTTAACAACAGACATCAGTGGTTATAGGTCCCTGCGTTCGCAGGGACGACAGTCAATCGCTGGCGTCACTCGCAAACGCGCCGTGACGTCCCACGCCGGAAGCAAACCGCGTCGCGCCCGACAGCGTTTCGCCTGAGGCAATCACCGCGAGCCCGCCGCGCATCTCGTTGTCGATCGCTTCCTCTTCCGCAAGATCCCATTGCCGCAGCGCCGACAGCCGGTCGGCGCGCAGGCATTTTTGCGGAAAGCGCGCGATCTCCCGCGCCAGCGCAATCGCCTGGGCGGCAGCCTCGCCGCGGCCAACGACGCGATTAGCCAGCCCCATCCGCAGCGCTTCCTGCGCGCCGACCGGCCGGCCGGTGAGGATCAGATCGATCGCCTGCGAATGGCCGATCAGCCGCGGCAGCCGGATGGTGCCGAGATCGATCAATGGCACGCCGAACCGGCGACAGAAGATGCCGAAAGTCGCGTCTTCCGCAACCACGCGCATGTCCGCCCATAGCGCGAGCTCCATGCCGCCGGCCACCGCAAAGCCTTCGACCGCGGCAATCACGGGCTTCGACAGCCGCAGCCGGCTCGGTCCCATCGGCGCGATCGAATCGTGGCCGCCTAGCTCGCGCCGCTTATTGGGATCACCCGCCGCCACCGCCTTGAGATCGGCGCCGGCGCAGAAATAGCCGCCGGTGCCGGTGAACACCGCAACCGACGCGCTCTCGTCGGCATCGAAAGCAAGAAACGCGTCGTAGAGTTTCCGCGCGGTCGCGCCATCCACGGCGTTGCGGCAATGCGGACGGTTGATGGAAACGATGGTCACCGGACCATCACGCTCGACGAGCACGGAATCGACTTCGGTCATTGAGGCGCTCCCTGAATGTTATTTCCCGGAAGCTTGGCATTAGACGCGAGGGTGACGCAATCCCAACGCCATCATCGCGAGCCAACCGGTCGCGCGAATGCGCGCCCGACGAGAGGCTACGCGAAGCAATCCACACTTTCCGTGCGGCGGGATGGATTGCTTCGTCGCTGCGCTCCTCGCAATGACGCGGTTAAATACTCAACTCATCCCCCGTTACGCGCTGGTACGCTTCGAGATAGCGCTTGCTCGTCGCCTCCACCACGCTGTCGGGCAGCGGAGGCGGCGGGGCGTCGCCGTTCCAGCGGCCGGCATGGCGCTCGGCGTCGAGATAGTCGCGCAGCGGCTGCTTGTCGAAACTCGGCTGCGGCCGGCCGGGCCTGTAGACGTCGGCCGCCCAGAACCGCGAACTATCCGGCGTCATCACCTCGTCGATCAGGATGATGCGGCCGTCCGCCGCGCGGCCGAACTCGAACTTGGTGTCGGCGATGATGATGCCCTGGTGGCGGGCGATCCGCTCGCCGAAATTATAGACCGTGCGCGCCATGCTCTCGAGCTTCTCGGCGACATCGCTGCCGACGATCTCGCGCATGCGCGCGATGGTGATGTTCTCGTCATGGCCGGTCTCGGCCTTGGTCGCCGGGCTGAAGATCGGCGGCTCGAGCTTTCCGCTTTCGAGCAGGCCTTCCGCCAGCTCCTCGCCCGCAAGCGTGCCGGAGGCCGCATACTCCTTCCAGGCGGAGCCGGAGATATAGCCGCGGATCACGCATTCGACCGGAAACACGGTGGTGCGCCGGCACAGCATCGCGCGCCCGAGAATGTCGGCGCGGTGGTCCTTGAGGCCAGGCACCTTGCGGATGATCTCGTCGGCGTCGGCGCTGATCATGTGATGCGGGACCACGCCTTCGAGCTGGCGGAACCACCACGCGCTGATCTGCGTCAGCACCGCGCCCTTCATCGGGATGGTTTCCGCCATCACCACGTCAAACGCGCTGATGCGGTCGGTGGTCAGCAGCAGCACGCAGTCGCTGCCGACGGCGTAGATATCGCGCACCTTGCCGCGGCCGATCCGGGGCAGGGGCAAGTCGCTGGCGAGCATCGCGTTCATCTGGTCAGGCTTTCGAACAGGCGGCCTCGTGCAAGCGCGAGGCGGCAAATGAGAAAGCGGAGCAATAGCTCACTCCGGCAGCGGAATGAACTCATGTTCTTGCGGAACGGCTGCAAACCGGCCGGTTTTCCAATCCTGTTTGGCCTGCTCGATCCGCTCCTTGCTTGAGGAAACGAAATTCCACCAGATGTGCCGCGGGCCTTCCAGCGCGTCGCCGCCGAGAAACATCATCCGCACCGGCGTGACCGCCTTCACCGTGATGCGGTCGCCGGGCCGGAAGATCAGGAGCCGCGGCCCCTCGTAGCGCTCGTTCGCGATCTCGACTTCGCCTTCGACGAGGTAGATCGCGCGCTCTTCATGGTCAGGGTCGAGCGGCACGCTGGTCCCGGCCTGCGCCGTCACTTCAGCGTAGAACCAGGGCGAGACCATGCCGACCGGCGATTTCACGCCAAAGCCGCTTCCCGCGATAATGCGCGCGGTGAACCCGCTCTCCTTCACGGTCGGCAGCGCTTCGGCCGCGTAATGCTGGAACGACGGCGCGATCTCTTCGGAGCCCGCCGGCAGCGCGATCCAGCTTTGCAGGCCGAGCATCTTCTGGCCATCGCGGCGCTGCACATCGGGCGTGCGCTCGGAATGAGCGATGCCGCGGCCTGCCGTCATCAGGTTCATCGCGCCGGGCTGGATCTCCTGAATGTTGCCCTCGCTGTCGCGGTGCATGATCGAGCCGTCGAACAGGTAGGTGACGGTGGCAAGTCCGATATGCGGATGCGGCCGCACGTCCATGCCGCGGCCGGCCATGAACTGCACCGGGCCGAAATGGTCGAAGAAGATGAACGGCCCGACCATCTGCCGCTTGCCATGCGGCAGCGCGCGCCGCACCGCAAATCCATCGCCGAGATCGCGGGTGCGCGGCACGATGATGAGGTCGAGCGCGTCGCAGCTTTTGGGGTCGCCGAGCACGGGATCGTTGGACGGTTGCCAGCTCATGGGGAGCTCCTTGATGTTTGCGACGACTATAACAGGAATCGCGGGATTGCGTTCAAATGCCTCAGCATGTCGTCCCTGCGAACGCAGGGACCCATGCCCCGTGTCCTATTGTTTGGCAGCTATGGCAGATATCGTCTCCAACAATCGACAATGGTGGTTATGGGTCCCTGCGTTCGCAGGGACGACGTAACTGGAAGGGTTAATCGGCAGAAATTGAACCACGGTACGATTCACACTAGATTGACGGCGCGAAGATAAGCCGCGCGAACGGACCATGTGATGCTGCTATCCACCTTCGACATCGCCCTGCGCGGCGCCACCGTGGCGCTGCTCCTGGTGCTGGCGGCGTCGCTGTTTCGCAGTTTTGGAACGGTGCTCGCCGGGCGGCTCGCAGTGGCCGTTGCAGTGGGATCAGCGGCGCATGCCGTGACCTCTTCGATCGGTGTGACATCGAAGGTAGCCCCGGCGGTCGCGCCCGTGATCGCGCTGTCGACCGGCAATGCCGTGGTGTTCTGGCTGTTTACGCGCGCGCTGTTCGAGGAGACGTTCAAACTGCGCTGGTGGCACGCGCTGGTCTGGGCGGCGGTCGCAGCTTTCAGCTTCGTCAACTGCATGTGGCTGGCGCCCGCATCCGGCGTGCAGTTCTCCATCATCACGGTCAACATTCTCGCGCTCGGCTTCATCGTGCTGGCCGTCGTGCAGACCGTCGCGTCATGGTCGGCCGATCTGGTCGAGGGCCGACGCCGCATCCGCGTCTTCATCGTCAGCGCGGCGGCACTGTACGGCGGGCTGAATGCGGTGCTGCAGATATCACTGTCCGGCGGCGGCGCCGCGGACCTTGCCAACACGCTGAATTCGGCGGTGCTTGCCGCGGTGGTGGCGGCAATCGCGATTGCGATGATGCGTGTCGATGGGGCCGATTTGTTCCCGGCCGCCGCGGTCGGCAAGGCCGATCCAATCGAAGCAGCGATCGTCGCCGAGTCCAGCGCCGCCGATCGAAAACTCATCGATGCACTGACGCGCCTGATGGCCGACGAGCGCATCTATCGCCACGACAACGTCACCATCGGCACACTCGCAACCAAACTTGCCATTCCCGAATACCGGCTGCGGCGGCTGATCAACCAGCGGCTCGGCTACCGCAATTTCAATGTCTTCCTCAACGAGCACCGGATCGCCGAAGCCAAGGCGGCGCTGGCTGATCCAAGCCAGGCCGAGGTCCCCGTGATTACGATCGCGATGGATGCCGGCTTCCAGTCGCTCGGCCCGTTCAACCGCGCCTTCAAGGCCATCACAGGCGTCACGCCGACCGGATATCGCCGGCTGAAGACGAGCGCGGCCTAGTCCGCATCATATTGTTGTTGCTGCATAATTTTAGAATCGTCGAGGCGTGTCGAGCATTCGGCCAGCGCGAGTTCCAAATCCGGCGAGCGGCCGGCGGCGGCCTCATCAACATCTCCGGCACGCGCTGATGCGTCATACCGGAGGCCTGCGTGACCAGACGAAAATCTCATCCTCATCCTCGCCGCCACCACGGCGATCAGTGCGCTCGCGCTCTCAGTTGCCCGCGCCCGCGACGTGCCGAAGGTCGCGACCGGCTTCGTCGCCAGCGTGCTCTGCACCGAGACCTTCGTCTCCGGCCTCGACCCGGCGCGGGTATTCGCCGAGACCACGTCCGCGATGCCGGGCGCCGGCCTGATCGCCTGGGCGCTCGACTATCGCCTCGACCGCGCGCGCAAGGACGTCACCGTGACACTGTTCGGCCTGGGCGGGAGCCACGCCGTCTACCGCGGCGAAGGTCTGGGCTGTTATCTCGATCATGGTGGTGCCGTGGCCGAGATTGTGTTGCCGCCGTCGGAGACCAAACCGGCGCTGCTGCCCGACATCGCTGGCCGTGCCATTGTCGAACCGCAGGCGCCGCAACTGGCTCTCGCACTCGACCGCGCCTTCGCCGAGCCGGACAGGTCGACGCCGCCAAATACCCGCGCTGTGGTGGTCCTGAAGGACGGGCGCATCGTGGCCGAACGCTATGCCGAGGGCATCGGCGTCGACACGCCGCTGCTTGGCTTCTCCGCCACCAAATCGGTCATCTCGGCGCTGGCCGGCGTCCTCGTGCGCAAGCGCGCGCTGAAGCTGCATGAGCCCGTGCCGATCGCCGCGTGGCAACAGCCTGGTGATCCAAGGCGCGCCATCACGCTCGATCATCTGCTGCGGCACACCGCGGGGCTAAAGCTCGGCAGTTCGCTGCAGGCCTCGCTGGCGTCAGCGCTCGAGCCGGTCAATCGCATGAAGTTCATGGAGCCTGATATGGCGGCCTATGCCGTGAGCATGCCGCTGGAGTCGGCGCCGGGCGCGGCATGGAACTACCACGACGGCAACACGGTCATCCTCGCGCATCTGATCCGCCAGGCCACCGGCGGCAGCGCGGCCGATATGATCGACTTCGCGCGGCAGGAGCTGTTCGAGCCGCTCGGCATGCGCAGTGTGACGCTCGAATTCGACACCTCGGGCAATGCGGAAGGATCAAGCCAGTTACTCGCCAGCGCGCGCGACTGGGCGCGCTTCGGCCAGGTCTATCTCAACGATGGCGTTGCCGGTGGAAAGCGCATCCTCCCCGAAGGCTGGGTGAAATATACGGCGACGCCGACACCGAACGCCTGGGTCGGCCAGGGCGCCGGCTTCTGGACCAATCTCGGCGACAGTTTTGGCGCAACCTACCGCACCGAGCGCGGCTGGCCGCGCGACGCGTTCTACGCGAAGGGCACGCTCGGGCAATACGTGATCGTCGTGCCCTCCGAACGGCTGGTGATCGTCCGGCTCGGGCGCTCGCCGAATTGGCCACCGGAAGCCGACGGCGTGTTCGAGCTCGTGCGAAATGTGGTCGCCGCGACGGGCAATAAGGGGAAGGTGGCAGGGACGAATTAAGGCGCGCATACCCTCCCCTGGAGGGGTCCGAGACGAGCAAAGCTCGCTCGTGGGTCGCCGCTCATGAAATAAGCGGCGGGGTGGGGTGACGGTCTCTCCACCTCCAACAAAGCCCGAGTGGAGAGATCACCCCACCCCGTCTCGCATTCACTACGCTCACGCGAGCCGACCCTCCCCCTCCAGGGTAGGGTAAACGCCGCCGATGTTGATAGTTTCGGTCTACTGCCGCCCCAATTGCGTGGCCTTCTCGACGCGGTCGAACCGCTCCAGCGACAGGATCGCGTCGGCGAGCTGATCGGCGCGGCCGTTCAGCACGGGGCGGGCGAGCGTGAGGAATTTTTGCTGCATCGCCTGCGCGTCGGGAAACGTATCCGGCTCGCCGGAGGGATCGGCATAGAGCCTCTCATGCACGCCGTCGTCGGTGGTGATCGAGACGCGCGCACCGAAGGGATGGGTGCGGCCGATTTCCAGGCGATCGTCCTGCACCACGTCGAATTTATCCGCGAGCGCATTGACGGCGGCATCGCCGAGCCGCTCGTAATCGTCCCAGCCAAAACGGCCCTGGTCGAGCGCCAGCGCGCCGGTGAAGAACATCGAGAATTGTCCGCCGACGATCGAGGTCGGATGCCGCTTTGTGGCGGCATCGCCAGTCAGTGTGATGCCGTTGCGGTGCAGGCCAATCTCGACCCGCTTGATCTGATCCGGCGTCAGATTGTGCTCCCTGCGCATCGCGATCAGCGCATCGAGCGCCGCATGAGTATAGCGGCAGCTTGGATACGGCTTCACGCCGATCCGCAGCGTCTCGTAGGTCTTGCCGAGGCCGGCTGTCGCCTTGTCGGGATGAGCGTCGTCGCTGTAGCCGACGAGGAGGCCATGCTTGCCCTCGACCGACTCGGTCGAGCCGACAAAATTGTTGCGTGCCAGCGTGGCGGCGATGACGCCGTTCATGGCGGCGGCACCGACCTGGTAGCGCTTGTTCCACGCGCCGTTGACGAGGAACTGCAGCGAGCCGGCGGCCTGGCTGCCGGAAACGCCGAAGGCTGAGATGATCTGGTCCTTCGAGAGGCCGAACAGCTTCCCCGCCGCGGCTGCCGCGCCATAGGTTCCCGCCGTCGCGGTCGGATGAAAGCCGCGCGCATAGTGCGAGGTCGGATCGAGCGCGTTGCCGAGCCGACAGCACACTTCATAGCCGGCCACGATCGCAGTCAGCACGTCGCGCCCGGATGCGCCGAACATTTCGCCGACCGCAAACGCCGCTGGCACCACGGGTGCGCTCGGATGCAGCGAGGAGTCGGCATGCGTGTCGTCGAAATCGAGGGAATGGCCGAGCGCGCCGTTAAGCAGCGCGGCGACCGCGGGCGTCCAGGTCTTCGCATCGCCGAACACAGTGGCCTCGCCCTTGCCGTCCAGCGCCAGCGCTTCCAGCATCTTCAGCAGCGAGGGCGTGGATTCCGCATCGCGCCGCGCCCGGATCGTGCTGCCGAGGAAATCCAGCGTCAGCACCTTGGCGCGCTCCAGCACTTCGGGCGGAATATCTCTAAATTTCAGGTCGGCGACATAGGCTGCGAGCGTTGCGGTTTCGTAGGCCATCGTGTTTCCTCGTTCTGCCTGATAAGGGTAGGCGGGCCAAGTTGACCTTTCAAGCCGCCTCCCGTCGCAGGCGCCAGCCGTGCTTGACGTCGTCTAGCACAGACGCGGCGCGCAGATTCCGGAGCGCGGCGCATGATGGCCTTCGCAAAACGCATGCTTGGATCGCTTCGCAGCCGCAAGACGCAACTGGCGCTAGCGGTCAGGCTCGCCATCGTCGCGGCCTGCTCGCCAGCAGCCGGAAGCGCAACAGCAGAAGCACGGCATAGACAGCGGTCCCGACCGAGAGCCCGCTCCACACGCCGACGGCGCCCAGCGAGGTCCAGAAGCCAAGCCACCATGCGCAAGCGAACCCGATCAGCCAGTAACTGAGGATCGCGAACAACAGCGGCACGCGCGTGTCGTTCATGCCGCGCAACGAGCCGGCGGCAATCGTCTGGATGGCGTCAGCGATGAAGAAGGTCGATCCGACCAGCAGCAACGTTGCCGACAGTTCGGCCGTCGCGTCGGTGTTCTCACCAAGAAAAATCTCCGCAATGCCAAAGCGGCTGATCACCACCGCGAGTGTCAGAATCGCCGCCAGTACGATGCCAAGCCAGGTTGCAACGTAACCTGCACGCCGCACCGCGCCGGCGTCGCCGCGGCCGATGGCATGACCGACCCGCACGGTGGCGGCCATGCCGATGCCGAACGGCACCATGAACAGGATGGCCGCGACCTGCAGCGCGATCTGATGTGCCGCCAGCGCGGTGGTGCTGATGATGCCCATCAGCAGACCCGCGGCGCCGAACAGGCCGTATTCGAGCAGGAAGGAGAGCGAGATCGGCGCACCGATCACAACGAGCTGCCGCATCAGCTTCCAGTCGACGTGCCAGAAATGGCCGAGTATCTGAAATTTTCGGAATGGGCGGCGCCGTGCGGCAAACCACAGGCCCGCCAAGAATGTGCCGAGATTGACGATCGAGGTCGCCAATCCCGCGCCGAACAGGCCAAGCTGCGGCAGGCCGAAGGCGCCATACAGCAAGAGATAGACCAGTAGCGCATTGGCCGGGATCGCGGCGAGCGTGATCCACAGGATCGGCTCGGGCCGGTTGACCGCGCTCATGAAGCCGCGAATCGCCATGAACCACAGTGCGGGCAAGACGCTCCAGGTCAGGCCGAGCAGATATTCTTGCGCAAGGCGTGCAGCCGTCGGCGCCTGGCCCAGCATCAACAGGATCGGCTCGCCGTAGAACGACAGCGCCATCATCGGCAGCGACATCAGGAATGCAGCCCACATGCCGACGCGGAGCGACCGCCGGATCAAATGCGGATTGCGTGCGCCAAATGCCTGCGCCGCCAAGGGTGCTACGGCGGATACCAGTCCCATGCCGAAGGTGAAGCTGACAAAGAAGACGGTATGCGCCAGCGCGGCCGCAGCCATGGCCTCGCTGCCGAGCCGGCCGATCAGGGCAATGTCGGTCGTCATCATCGCGATCTGCCCGAGTTGGGTCAGCGCGATCGGCACCGCGAGTTTGAGCGTCTCGGCAAGCTCGATCGCGAGGTGACGGCCGGGCACGGCCGCAGAGACGGGCGGCGCCATCGCTGCGCGTTCAATTTTATCAAGCGAGGTCATTGCAACAGACTAACACCGGCGAAGGTCAAAAAAGTGACGCCGGCGTTCGCGGCCTGGAGCGTTTTCCAGCGAAAGCCGCCCCGGACTTGGTCCGGGGTGGAAACCGGTTCGCGTCAAGAAAACGCGTCAAAACAAGAATCTAGAGCCCGGTTCTGATGCAATCAGAACCGAAAGGCTCTAGTGGCCGTCGCGTGCCGGAACTCGGGTAATTCGCGCGCCCAGCGCATTGAGCCGCTGCTCGATGCGCTCGTAGCCGCGCTCGATCTGGTCGGCGTTGTTGATCGTTGACGTGCCTTCGGCGGCGACCGCCGCCAGCAGCATCGCCATGCCGGCGCGGATGTCGGGCGAAGTCATCGGCGCGCCGCGCAGCCGGCTCGGGCCGGCCACGATCGCGCGGTGCGGGTCGCACAGCACGATACGGGCGCCCATAGAGATCAGCTTGTCGACGAAGAACATCCGCGACTCGAACATTTTTTCAAACATCAGGATGACGCCGTCGCATTGCGTCGCGGTCACGATCGCAATCGACATCAGGTCGGCCGGGAAGGCCGGCCACGGCTGGTCCTCGAGCTTCGGCACATGGCCGCCGAAATCATCATGGATCTTCATGGTCTGGCCCGAGGGCACCACGAGATCGTCGCCCTCGACGCCGCAGACGATGCCGAGCCGTTCAAATCCCATCCGGATGGAGCGCAGATGCTCGACGCCGGCCTTGGCGATGCGCAGCGGCGAGCGCGTCACCGCGGCAAGTCCGATCAGCGAGCCGACTTCGATATGGTCGGGCTGGATCGAATAGCTTGCGCCGCAAAGCGTCGCCGGGCCGTGCACGATGATGGTGTTGGTGCCGATGCCCTCGATCTTGGCGCCGAGCGCTACGAGGAAATGCGCGAGGTCCTGTACATGCGGCTCGGAGGCCGCGTTGCGCAAGAATGTGGTGCCGTGAGCGGCGACCGCCGCGACTAGCGCGTTCTCGGTGGCCGTAACGCTCGGCTCGTCGAGAAAGACGTCGGCACCCTCGAGGCGGGAGGCGCGGAATTCCAGCCGGTGGGTGGCGGTGACGGTGGCACCTAACTGCTCAAAGGCGAGAAAATGCGTATCGAGACGACGGCGTCCAATGACGTCGCCGCCGGGCGGCGGCAGCGCCACCTCGCCGCAGCGCGCCAATAGCGGCCCGGCCAGCAGGATCGAGGCACGGATCCGCGCGCAAAGTTCAGGATCGAGATCGGCGGCGCGGACCTCCTTGGCGTGGATCGCAAGCGTATTGCGCGCCTGCCATTCGGCGGAAGCGCCGACCGAGCGGATCAATTCAACCAGCGTCTCGGTGTCGCGGATGCGCGGCACGTTTTCCAGCGTGACCGGATCTTCGGTGAGCAGGGCGGCCGCGATAATCGGCAGCGCAGAATTCTTGTTGCCGGATGGCTCGATTGTTCCCGCCAGCCGGTGGCCGCCTTCAACGATATACTGAATGGGCGGCATGGGCGCGTCCTGCCTCACACGTCGACATTGGCGCTGAGCGAATTATCCTGGATGAATTCGCGGCGCGGTTCGACGACGTCACCCATCAGCTTGGTGAAGATGTCGTCGGCCTCGTCGACCTCCTTGATCTTCACCTGCAGCAGCGAACGTTCGTTGGTATCGAGCGTGGTTGTCCAGAGCTGTTCCGGGTTCATTTCGCCGAGGCCTTTGTAGCGCTGCAGCGCCACGCCCTTGCGGCCGGCGTCGGTTATCGCCTCGAATAGGCTGACCGGTCCATAAACGGCGGTTTCCGTATCCTTACGGCGCAACACCCCGGTCGGGTTCGGATAGGCCTCCTGAAGTCTCACGGCATAGTCGTCGAGCTTGCGGGCGTCGGCGGAGCCGAGCAGGGCGTCGTCGATGATGGCGACATCCTTGACGCCGCGGATGGTGCGCTCGAAGAAGAAGCCTTCGCCTTCGGTGAAACGGCCGATCCAGCCGCGCTCGACCTCGTCGGCCAGCGCATCGAGACGCCTGGCGATGTAATCGGCGGCGGCATTGGCGGTGGCGATGTCGCCGGTGATCCTCGGGTTGAGCACGCCCGCGATAGCGGCTTGCTCGACCACCTTGCGGTTATAGCGGCTGTGCAGATTGTTCAGGATGCCGCGGATCACGCGCGCGTCCTCCACCAGCGACAGCAGGTCGCGCCCGCCGCGTTCCGAGCCCGACGCCGGCTTGAACACGCAGTCATCGAGGCCGGTCGCGATCAGGTAATCCTCCAGCGCCCGCTCGTCCTTCAGGTACTGCTCGGACTTGCCGCGCGTCACCTTGTAGAGCGGCGGCTGCGCGATATAGAGGTGGCCGCGGTCGATCAATTCGCGCATCTGCCGGTAGAAGAATGTCAAGAGCAGCGTGCGGATGTGGGCGCCGTCGACGTCGGCGTCCGTCATCACGATGATCTTGTGATAGCGCAGCTTGTCGGCGGAGAAGTCGTCGCTGATGCCGGTGCCGAGCGCGGTGATCAGCGTGCCGATCTGCTCGCTCGACAGCATCTTGTCGGTGCGGACGCGCTCGACATTGAGGATCTTGCCGCGCAGCGGCAGCACCGCCTGGAATTCGCGGTTGCGGCCCTGCTTGGCGCTGCCGCCGGCCGAGTCGCCCTCGACGATGAACAGTTCGGACTTGGCTGGATCCTTCTCCTGGCAGTCGGCGAGCTTGCCGGGCAGCGAGGAAACGCTGAGCGGGCTCTTGCGCGTCAGTTCGCGCGCCTTGCGGGCGGCTTCGCGCGCGGCCGCCGCCTGGATCACCTTGCCGACGATGACCTTGGCCTCGGCCGGGTGCTCCTCGAACCACGCCGCCAGCGCCTCGTTGATGACGTTCTCGACCACCGGGCGCACTTCCGAGGACACCAGCTTGTCCTTGGTTTGCGACGAAAACTTCGGGTCCGGCACCTTGACCGACAGCACGGCGGTGAGGCCTTCGCGGCAATCGTCGCCGGTCAGCGCGATCTTTTCCTTCTTCGCGTTGGCGTCAGCATAGCCGTTGACCTGGCGTGTTAGCGCGCCGCGGAAACCGGCGAGATGGGTGCCACCGTCACGCTGCGGGATGTTGTTGGTGAAGCACAGCACGTTCTCATGGTAGCTGTCGTTCCACCACAGCGCCGCCTCGACGCCGATGCCGTTGGATTCCGACCGCACCATGATCGGGACAGGCACAATCGCCTTCTTGTTGCGGTCGAGATATTTGACGAACTCCTCAACGCCACCGTCGTAGCGCATCTCCTCGCGCTTCTCGACCGCGTGACGCATGTCGGAGAGGATGATGTGAACGCCGGAATTGAGGAACGCGAGCTCGCGCAGCCTGTGCTCCAGCGTCGCGAAATCATACTCGATGTTCTTGAAGGTCTCGCCCGAGGCGAGGAAGGTGACCTCGGTGCCGCGCTTGCCTTCGGCCTCGCCGACCACCTTCAAAGGTGCCAGCGCGTCGCCGTGGGCGAACTCGACGAAATGCTCCTTGCCGTCGCGCCAGACCCTGAGCTTCAGCGAGCTCGACAGCGCGTTGACGACGGAAACGCCGACGCCGTGCAGCCCGCCCGATACCTTGTAGGAATTCTGGTCGAACTTACCGCCGGCGTGGAGCTGGGTCATGATGACCTCGGCGGCGGAAATGCCTTCACCCTTGTGGATGTCGACGGGAATGCCGCGGCCGTCGTCGCGCACGGTCACCGAATTGTCTGCGTTGAGGATCACGTCGACGCGCGTGGCATGGCCCGCGAGCGCTTCGTCAATGGCGTTGTCGACGACCTCGTAGACCATGTGATGCAGGCCGGAACCGTCATCGGTGTCGCCGATATACATGCCCGGCCGCTTGCGAACGGCATCGAGGCCCTTCAACACCCGGATCGATTCCGCACCATATTCAACGGGAATGGGATGCTCAGTGTCGGCAGGGGTCCGCCGGGCAGGTTCTGTCATGTGAGGCCTTCGAGGGTGTCCCGAATCAGCTGCGCAATATGAGGCGCTGATTAGTCTATTTGTGCCATGAAACAGGCACCGCGCCTAGCGCAATCTCTCTGTACGCAAGTTATTGAATAAATGGTGGTTTTTTACCCTTTTTCAAGGTCTCCAAGGGCCGATTCTGGAGGCCCCGAAAAGCGCGATTCGGGGGCAGACTCAGCGCCCCCGATCGTCGGATTTTTGGACGCCGCGCGATGGGAAATGGCAGTCTGCTGCGGACCTGCTAGAGAAGGCGGTGCGGCAGCTCGTAGTCGTTGTCCGCCGTCCACAGCGATCCCGGGTTAGCCCTCCAATTGACCTCGCCTTCACCACGGGCAGGCATCAGAGGGTAAGAGGCGTTGAATAGCTTCTAGCTGCGGCGGCTCACCTGGCCAGACTCGACGTCAAAAATCTCGCGGGTCTCGCCGATGTCGACGAACGCTGCCGGATCGGCGCCGGTCATCCAGACCTGCGCGCCGAGCTTTGCGAGTTCATCGAACAGCGCCTTGCGCCTGACGGGATCAAGATGCGCGACGACTTCGTCGAGCAGCAGCAGCGGCACGATCCCGGTCATCTCGGCGACCAGCGTGGCATGGGCCAGCACCAGCCCGATCAGCAGCGCCTTTTGCTCTCCGGTGGAGGCGTCGCGGGCCGGCATGTTTTTTGGTGCGTAGATCACCTGCAAGTCCGTGAGATGGGGCCCGTCCAGCGTGCGGCCGGCGGCGGCGTCGCGGGCGCGGCTGGCGCGCAGGATATCGCGGTAGCGATCCTCCACGGCGGTTGCGGATTCATTGACCAGCGCATTCTCCATCCAGCCGTCGAGCATGATCTGCGCCGACGGAAAGGCCGAAGCCGCGCCACGTTCACGGAGCATCGCCGCCAGTCTAGTCACCGTCTGGCCGCGCGTGGCGGCAACCGCAACCGCCAGCTCGGCAGTTTCGCGCTCGATCGCGTCACACCAATGGTCGTCATAATTGCGCACTTCGAGCAGACGGTTGCGCGAACGCAGCGAGCGCTCCAGCGCGGAAACGCGACTGGAATGCTCGCTGTCGATCGCCAGCACCAGGCGGTCGAAGAAGCGCCGCCGCTCCGAGGCCGCACCAAGGAACAGGCCGTCCATCGCCGGCGTCAGCCACACCATGCGCAAATGATCGCCAAACGCGGCCGCCGAACCCACCGGCTCGCGGTCGATCCGGCAGCGACGGCTGGACGAGGCCTCTGTTCCCGGCGCGTCGATGCCGGTGCCGAGCGTGGCAAGCCCCAGCGCGCCCTCGACCTCGGCCGACACCGCCCAGGAGCCGTCGCCCTGATTGTCGGCGACATCCTCCAGCCTCGCGCGCCGCAGGCCGCGTCCCGGCGACAGAAACGAGATCGCCTCCAGGCAATTGGTCTTGCCGGCGCCGTTTGGCCCTACCAGCACCACCATATCGCCGCGCACCTGCACGCTCGCCGCGCGATAATTGCGGAAATGCGTGAGCGAGAGCCGATGGATACGGGACGGCGTCATAGCCACTCGTCATTGCCAAGATTCAGAAAAATGGCGGCAACCTCTGTCGTCATCATCCGCGAAGGCGGATGATCCAGTACGCCGAGCTGCTCGATTTTTCCACTGAGGCTGGCGATTACTGGATACCCGCCTTCGCGGGTATGACAGTTGGATTCTTGTCGTGTGCCACCCTCTCCTCCAAGAGGAGCGGGACGATCAGTGCGCGTGTCACCAGAAGGGGTCACACCCGCATCGGCATCAGCACGTAGAGTGCGCCCTTGTTGTCCTTGTCCTGTACCAGGGTCGGCGAGCCGGGGTCGGCGAGGAGGAGCACGGCGACTTCGCCTTCGATCTGGGCGGCGATGTCGAGCAGGTAGCGCGAGTTGAAGCCGATATCGAGCGCGTCGGAGGCGTATTCGACTTCGAGCTCTTCGGTGGCGCTGCCGGAATCCGGATTGGTCACCGACAGCACGAGCTTGCCGGCGGACAGCGCCAGCTTTACGGCACGGCCGCGCTCGCTCGAAATGGTCGAGACGCGATCTACCGCCGCCTCGAAATCCTTCTTGTCGACGATCAGTTCCTTGTCGTTGTTCTGCGGGATGACGCGGCCATAATCCGGGAAGGTTCCATCGATCAGCTTTGAGGTCAGCACGACATTGCCGAGGGTGAAGCGGATTTTGCCCTGCGACAGCTCGATTTTGACCTCGGCTTCATTGTCCTCGATCAGCCGCAGCACCTCGCCCACCGTTTTGCGCGGCACGATCACGCCGGGCATGCCGGTGGCGCCGGAGGGCAGCGCCAGATCGATCTGCGCCAGCCGATGTCCGTCGGTCGCAACCCCGCGCAGCGTCGCGGCCTTGGCGCTGCCGGCCGTGTGCAGGTAGATGCCGTTGAGGTAATAGCGGGTCTCTTCCGTCGAGATCGCAAACTGCGTACGGTCGATCAGGCGCTTGACGTCGGCAGCCGCGAGCGAGAACGAATGCGTCATGTCGCCGGCGGCGAGATCGGGGAAATCGCTTTCAGGCAGGGTCTGAAGGGTGAAGCGCGAGCGGCCGGCGCGGATGGCCATCACCGAGCGGTCGCCGTCGGCCTCCAGCACGATCTGCGCGCCGTCGGGCAGTTTGCGGACGATGTCATAGAACATATGCGCCGGCACGGTGGTGGAGCCGGCGGTTCCGGTCTCCGCCGCCAGCGTTTCGGTCACCTCGAGATCAAGGTCCGTAGCCTTCAGCGACAGCCTGGCGTTTTCGGCGCGGACCAGCACATTGCCGAGGATCGGAATGGTGTTGCGGCGCTCGACCACGCGATGGACGTGACCCAGCGATTTCAGCAGTTGCGCGCGTTCGACGGTGACCTTCATTGCAATATCCGCCAGAGATGGAAAAGCCGGGCGGCCCGTCAAGGCAGCGCCGCGGCATTAGGAAACCCGAAAAGCCGGATCAGGACCGGATTTGATCAAACCCCCGGGGGGACCGCAAGGTGGCGCGGATGGGGCGCCGGTGCAAGGGAGGCAGGCCGCCGTTCCCCCACTTTTGCGGCGAAAATTGGCGCCAGAAAAAAATTCTCCCGCCCACCCAACTCGGGTTTACCCGAGTTGGGTGGGCGGGAGAGGCTGGGGAGGAGCCAGATCCTGTTCCCTGCTGGAGCATCGGCTCTGACTGAATTAGAACCGATGCTCTAGATTCGTGTTTTGACGCGTTTTCTTCACGCGAACCGGTAACCATCCACGGATCAAGTCCGAGGACATGCTTCGCTCGAAAACGCCATAGGCGCTATTCCTGCAATTGCCGCTTCAGAGAGTCGACCTCTTCGGACAGCGCGATATCCCGGGCCACCAGTGCCTCTATCTTGCGCACGGCGTGCAGCACCGTCGTGTGGTCGCGTCCGCCGAACCGTCGGCCGATTTCGGGCAGCGAGCGCAGTGTCAGCGTCTTTGCCAGATACATCGCCACCTGGCGCGGGCGAACCACGTTCGCGGTCCGCCGCGATGACAAGAGATCCGAACGGCTGACATTGTATTGCCGGGCGACAACCCGCTGGATGTCCTCGATCTTGATCCGCTTCGGTTCCTGCGGACGGATCAGGTCACGCACTTCGCGCTCGGCCATTTCCAGCGTCACCGGCTGGGCGTTGAGCTTGGAATGGGCGAGCAGGCGGTTGATGGCGCCTTCGAGGTCGCGGCCGTTGTGGGTAATGGTGCGCGCCAGATAATCCAGCACTGCCTCCGGCACATCGAAGCTCGCATGATGCGCGCGGGCTGCTGCGACGCGCGATTTCAGGATGCCGAGCCGCAGCTCCTCGCCGAGCGAGCCCATCTCGACAACGAGACCGCCAGCCAACCGCGAGCGCACGCGGTCGTCCAGGCTCTCGAGATCGGACGGCGGGCGGTCGGCGGCGATCACCACCTGACGTCCGGCATCGATCAGCGCGTTCAGCGTGTGGCAGAACTCGGCCTGGGTCGACTTGCCCTGCAGGAACTGCAGGTCGTCGATCACGAGCACGTCGATGCCGCGTAGCGCCTCCTTGAACGCCAGCGCCGTCTGTGTCTTCAGCGCAGCGACAAAGCCGTACATGAATTTCTCGGCGGTGAGATAGAGCACCTTGCGCTCGTTCCCCGAATTGCCGGCCCATGTCACGGCCTGCAGCAAATGGGTTTTGCCGAGGCCGACGCCGGCGTGAATGTAGAGTGGGTTGAACATCACGGGATCGCCGCGGCGGCCTTCTGCAACCTGGCGAGCCGCCGCGTGGGCGAGGGTATTCGAGCGACCGATGACAAAACTTGCAAAGGTCAGGCGCGGGTCGAGCGGAGAGCCGCCGAGCGCATCATGGCTGGCGGACACCGGCGCAGTGGCGGTGGCGCGCAGTTCAGGCGCGGGCCGGCCATTGATCTGCTCGATACGGCGTTGATCGGCCGGCGCGGTCGGTTCCTTGACGGGCGCGGCGGATCGCATCGCCGTGCGCACGGTGAGGTCGATCCGGTGTACTTCCGGCATCTCGGCCTGCCAGCAGGTCAGGACACGGTCGGCGTAATGCGCCTGGATCCAGCTCTTGAGAAAGCGGGTCGGCACCGACAGACGGACGCTTTCGTCCTGCACGCCTTCGAGGTCCATGCGCGCAAACCAGCTCGTGTAGACGTCCTCGCCCACACTCGTCCGCAACCGCCCCTTCACGCGCGACCAGCGATCCTGTTCCGTATTTGTCATTGCCTGAGAACTTTTCTGAATGAGTAATGGTGTCTTGTGAAATCGGCTGGCGGTACCTTTGCAGGTTTCCTGCCAGACCTGACCTCGGCGCGGCGCTTCAACCACCAGACACAGATCTAACGTTCGGCGGAATCGCCGTTGCACAGATCAAAGGCTGGATGGAGTGGAAGGCTGCCGCGAGGTCAGCGCGTACTCGACGCTCGGTGTGGAGCTCGCGTAGGGGGACGGCCAAAAACGTTGTTCAGGAATTCTGAAGCGGTCTCGATGGAAATAAGCGTGCCGAATGTCGCGTTGATTTCGTAAAGCATAGTACCTCCCCCTCTCGCCGCGAGAGCGCGCGGCGAGTAACCAAATCACCAGTGTTTCAAAGCCAGTCTGCCGCTACCGAACATCCGCTTGTCCGACCGCTGCGTCCGCCGCGTACCTCAGTCTGTCGTCTTCAACACGTTCACGAGCTCCGCGTTCCCAATCGCTGCATGGTCGGCAAGCATCTTATTCCCCTTGTCCGGAGCGCGCTTCAAACGTGAGCGCCACGTCGGGAAATTTAGACACAGAACAACCGTCCTCATATTGCTATGAGTTACCAACTCAGCTTCGCTTGGAAAGCGTCGCTAACGCGCACACCGCCGCCGATTTGCACGTCCGCTCTTGGGTCTCATACCGCGCTGGTCAGGAGAGCCTTGAGCGTCGCGAACGAGTAACAAATACACCAAGCGTGATTTCTGACAATCCGTGATTCGACGATGTCGCGTGACTCTTCGGCTGTGTTGCAACACTGCAAATGCGACACTCCACACCAAGTTTTTGAATCAGCGCAGAGAATCCCGCGGCGCGAACGATCGTGACAATTTTCGCCGCACGCGCAAAATTTTTTAAGAAACCGTTACAATCTTGGTTACCGGGACCAATTTTCAAAACGCTTGTCCTCGCTATGTGGATAAGTGACTAGCGAGACGAAGCTTTTCGGAATTGTTTTTGCAGGGTAACTCGCGCGGCGATGCCGGCGGAGAGGCGGGTGTTGTCTGATCAGGTCAGCCGCCGCGATCGCACTTCGCGCAAATGCGCACGGCAACGATGGTGCAATAAGTTGCACCTCGTAAAACTACGGGTGCCCGAAATATGACACGCAAGCCGGCGCTCAGCAACGAGACAATTGAATTGTCACGGTTGATCCGGCGCGCGGCCTTTGGTGTGTGTCCGAAATCCAACAGGGTGCACGTCCGTGACGAAAATGAATTTCGTGCTCGTGCTCATGCGCCGGTATGGCAGAAAAAGAAAAGCCCGGCGGCGCCGGGCTTTTGACGAATATCTATTTCTGTCAGTTCACTTCGCGAGCTTGGCGATCGCATGCGTCAGGCGCGACACCTTCCGGCTCGCATTGTTCTTGTGAATGATGTTGCGCTGCGCCGCCTGCATCAGTTCTGGTTCCGCGCGCTTCATTGCTTCCAGCGCCGCATTGCGGTCGCCGCTCTTGATCGCTTCCTCGACGGTCCGGACCGCGCCGCGCATCTGGGTGCGACGCGACTTGTTGACGATGGTGCGGCGGGCAATCTTGCGGGTCGCCTTTTTGGCGGAAGTCGTATTGGCCATGTTCTCAACTATCCTTCGGCTGTCATCGCTCGGGTGGTCGGCCCTTGAGCGCGCCGGCCGTTCAAATTGCGTGATCGCTGGTTGTATTTTCCAGGGTGTTCGTAACGTAAGCCGTTCTTGAGGATGCCATGGACGGAAGCCAAAATGCTCCCGCAAGCGGCGCTGCTCAAAGAACAGCGGCGGCGGGATTGCGCCCGCCGCCATTGGGGGTCTTATAGAGGGCGCATCCTGCACCGTCAACGCTTTCCGGCCTCCCCGAAAGGCCGGAAAAGGCGGCGGAACGGGGCACGTAAGGTGCTGACGAGGTTGAATTTCCGGGGTGCCCCCGGTATTGGCTGACGGCCTTTTGGGGGCGACAGATATAAGGTGACCCATGATCCGCGGTTTTTTCCGGCTTATCGGCCTGCTCCTTCTGGCCGGCGGATTCATCTTCATGGTCTATGACGGGGCCCGTTTCGTTGCCGACCAGACCCTGCGGTTTACCCGGTTCGGCCAGTTCTGGAACGATGTCCATCAGTCCAGCCAACTTGCGTTCCGGACCTGGATCGAGGCTAACGCACCCTGGCTCTGGGACAGTATTATGAAGGTCCTGCTGGACCAGCCGGTTTTCGCCGTCCTGGGCGTGGTCGGCATTCTGCTGATGATCCTGTTCCGGCCCCGCAAGCCGTTGATCGGCTATTCGCGGGACTAACCTGGCCGGCCGCCGGCCTCGGGCCAGGTAACAGGGCTGCGGCAACAAGCGTAAAGACATATATAGAAGTCCGACCGGACGATGCCGTCGTCACGTCCGCCGATCTCCCGCCTGGAGGTACTCCATGTTGTTCATGCGCAAGACCACCGCGTTGCCGAGCGCAGCCGAAGCGCTGCCGGGCCGTGCCACCCCGATACCGACCGCAACCACGCATTTCGTCAACGGCCGCAAGCTTCAGCCACCCTATCCTGCGGGCCTCGAACAGGCAGTTTTTGGATTGGGTTGCTTCTGGGGCGCAGAGCGCAAGTTCTGGGAGCTCGGCGACGGCATCTATGCGACCGCCGTCGGTTATGCCGGCGGGCATACGCCCAACCCGACCTATGAAGAGGTTTGCTCGGGCCGCACCGGTCACACCGAAGTGGTGCTGGTCGTGTTCGATCCGAAGATGATCACCTACGAGCAGCTCCTAAAGACGTTCTGGGAAAATCACGACCCGACGCAGGGCATGCGCCAGGGCAACGATGTCGGTACCCAGTATCGCTCGGCGATCTACACGTTTGGGGACGCGCAGCGCCAAGCCGCCGACGCATCGAAGACTACGTACCAGAAGGCGCTGGCGGCGAAAGGCCTTGGCGCCATCACCACCGAGATCACGCCGGCGGGCGAATTCTATTTCGCCGAGGACTATCATCAGCAATATCTCGCCAAGAATCCGGCGGGCTACTGCGGGCTAGGCGGCACCGGCGTGTCCTGCCCGATCGGCGTCGGCGTGAGTGCTTGATTCTTGCTTCTCTCTCCCTCTCCCCGTGAAGAACGGGGAGAGGGAGCTTTGAGCGCCGTCGTCGCACTCGACCTTCCAAAAAACCGTTTATTAACCATACCCGATGCAAGACTAGAGCTGTCTCGCTTTGAGGGATGGCCTAGGTGCGGGTTGTGCGCGCGTTTCGAATACCGATCACTGCGATCATCACCGCGCTCGCGCTGTCGGGCTGCATGCGCACGACCGGGCCGGTTGCGGTCGCACCACAAGGCGATCTCGACCAGATGGCCTATGGCCAGCCCAACAGTCCGCCGCCGCGGACGGTCGCGGTCGATTCCGGTGGTGGCGCCATTGGCGCGCTTCGCGCCGCCTTTGCCGCGGCGCCACGCACGGCGTCGGCACCCGCCGTCGTTGCCGCGCCTGTCGCCTATCCCGAACCCGCGCCCGCGCGATACGACGCGGCCTATCATCTCGATGCCGGCGACAAGCTGCGCGTCGTCGTCTATGGTCAGGAGGGCCTGACCAACACCTACGCGATCGACGCCGGCGGCGCGATCACGATGCCGCTGATCGGCTCGGTGCGGGCGCGCGGCCGCACGACCGCGGGGCTGGCGGCGGCGATTTCAGCGAAACTGCGCGCCGGCTTTATCAGGGAACCATCGGTCGCCGTCGAGATCGAAGCCTATCGGCCATTCTTCATCCTCGGCGAGGTCGCAGCACCCGGGCAATATCCCTACGTCCCCAACATGACGGTCGAGCGCGCGGTGGCGATCGCCGGCGGCTTTTCGCCGCGCGCCCGCCGCGACAGTGTCACGGTCACCCACGCCGATGCGTCCGGCACGTCGCGCTTCGTCGTTCCGCCCGGCAGCCCGATCAGCCCCGGCGATACCGTGCTGGTCAGCGAGCGCTGGTTCTAAAGCGCCACGCCATCATCGAATTGTCATCTCGACCGGGCTTGTTTCCTGAGCATTTGTGTCAGGCAAATGCCTCGCATTTGACCAAGAAAATTCACCATCCGTTGTGCGTGAGCGCGAACGCTGCGTTCTGCATCACCTCGAGCCGCTTCGGTGCGATGAATTGGCGCTATGCGCCGAATGCGTTCGAAAGCATGTTCCATCTTGCGCTGCAGCGATGTAGAAACCCGCGTCATTGAATCGAGGCGCTCCGGTTTGTCGGTTGAGTGCCTGCAATCCGGAGTATGACCATGAACTATCACTTGCCGGTCCGCGTGGTGCGCGCGGCGACTGCGGCAGCGTTGCTCGCTTCCATCGCCGTGACGGCCCTGTGCGCCTCTTCGCATCCGGTGTCGGCGGCGGATCCCTATCCGAGCCGGCGCATCACCTTCGTCGTGCCGTATCCCGCGGGCGGCGCCACCGACGTCCTCGCCCGTCTGCTTGCCAACAAGCTGTCGGAGTCGTGGAAGCAGACCGTCCTCGTGGAGAACAAGTCCGGCGGCGGCGGCGTGGTCGGCAACGACTACGTGGCCAAGGCACAGCCCGATGGTTACACCGTGCTGGTCGGCATCACGCAGATCATTCAGGCGCCGAGCCTCGTTACGAAGCTGCCCTACGATGTCTTCAAGGATCTCGCGCCCGTTACCCAGATCGCCTTGTCGACCATCGTTCTGGTGGTCCCCGAGCAGCAGCCGATCAAGTCCGTCAAGGAACTGATCGAATATGCCAAGGCGAATCCCGGCAAGCCTTACGGCACCTTCGGCAACGCCACGACGTCCCACCTCTACGGCGAATTGCTCAAGAAGACCGCCAATATCGACATGACCCATGTCCCCTATCGCGGCTCGGCTCCGCTGACGAACGACCTGCTCGCCAACACGGTTACCTCGGCGTTCCAGGATCTGACCACGGCGAGCTCGCAAATCAAGGCGGGCAAGCTCAGGGCGCTGGCGGTTGGCGGCGAGAAGCGCAGGAAAGCGTTGCCCGACGTGCCGACGATGGGCGAACTCGGTTACCCCGGCTTTGAAATCGAAGGCTGGCTCGGCGTGTTCGTGCCTGCCGCAACGCCCAAGGAGATCGTGAAGAAGCTTTCGGACGAACTCGCCCGCATCATCGCCTCGCCCGAGGGCGTCGCCGGGATCGAGACGCTCAGCCTCATACCGGTGGGCGGATCGGCGGAAACGTTCGAGAAAGTCCTGCTCCGCGACCACGCGAAATGGGCCGATGTCGTGAAGGCTACCGGCGTCAAGGGCGAGTGAGCAGGGGGCACTAGTACTTGTGTCGTCGTTCCGGGGCGCGTCGAAGACGCGAACCCGGAACCTCGAGATTCTCAGGTGCGCAATTGCGCGCCATAGTTCGCGCTAAAGCACGCCCCGGAATGACGGCGGAGAGAGTGCGCGTCCTACTTCTTCAAATGCTTCTCAAAGAACGCCAGACTGCGCGGCCAGGCGATATCGGCGCTGGCCTTGTCGTAGCTGGCGCGTTCGTCGCAGTGAAAGCCATGCTGCGCGCCGGGATAGAGATGGACTTCGACGTCCGGCCGCTTGGCCTTGATGGTTTCGACGTCGGTTAGCGGAATGCCCGCGTCCTTTTCGCCGAAATGCAATTGCGTCGGCACTTGCGGCTTGTCGTCGGCAAAGCGGACAACGGCGCCGCCGTAATAGCCGACCGCGGCAGACAAGCCCGACAGCTTGGTCGCTGCCGCATAGGCGATGCTGCCGCCGAGGCAGAAGCCGATGATGCCGACCGGGCCGACATCCTTCACGGCGTCGATCGCGGCCTGGGTATCGCGCAGCATCGCGGCCCAATCCGGATTGGCGATGAACTTTCGTGCGTTTGCAATCTCGTCAGGCGAATAGCCGCACTGGAAGTTCGGTTGCGTGCGATCGAAGATCGACGGCGCAATCGCGACATAGCCTTCGCCCGCCAATCGGTCGCACACCGAGCGGATGTGGTGGTTGACGCCAAAAATCTCCTGGATCACGATGATCGCCGCTTTCGGCCGACCTGCAGGATCGGCGCGATAGCCGCCCAGTTTGAAACCGTCCGAAGCCGTCAGTTCGATATCTTGTCCCACGGGTCATCCATTTGCGTTTGAGTTGCACGAGATTGATGTTCTGGGGTCGGCTACTGCCACATCCAGTTGTGACCCCAGTCGCCCTTCCAGCCGGCCAGCCTGCCCTTGCGAAATTGCAGATAGAGCCGGTCCTTCTTGTAGAACAGCCCGCTGCCGCCGACGTTGCGGAACGCGAGAAAGATTTCATCGCCGGGACGGCCCCTTATGTAATTGAGCGGGACGCCGAGCGCGCGTGCGGCTTCATCGGTCTCCATGCCGAACGCCAGCGGGATGTTGTTCGACAGCGTCTCAGTGAACGGTGGCGGGTAGGGGCCGTGGAGCGGCGGCAAGTGCTGCGCGGTCGCTTGCGTGAAGCTGCCTGCGATAAGGGCGAGGGCCGCCGCGGCTGTCTTCATGACGCGGCCCTCTTTGGTGTCTTGGCATCAAGGCTATCGAGGAACGGCAGCACGGCATCGATGAAGGCCTGCGGCTGGTCGATGTTGACGGCGTGGCCGGCAGCCGGGATCACCACCTTCTGCGCGCCCGGAATCTTGGCCGCCATGTAGTCGGAAGCGGCGAGGAACGAGGTGTCGTCGGCGCCGACCACGATCAGCGACGGCACCTTGATATCGGGTAGCGATTCGATCACGCGGGCATCGCGCTGGGTCAGCATGCCGCGCGCGGCGCGCGCCAGTCCCGACGCATCGCGATGGGTGACGCTGGAGCGTTCGCGGCTGGCCGATTTCAAAACCTCCAGGCCCTCGCGCTCGAAGCGATCGCCAGTATCGTTCGCGCGCTTGTTCCAGGCCTCGCGGGCCTCGTCCTTTTTGAAGCCCGGGCCGGTATCGATGATCAGCAGCGCGCGGACGCGGTTTGGATGGGCACGGTAGAACGCCAGCGACATGTAGCCGCCCAGCGAGAGCCCGCCGACGATCGCCTTGTCGGTGCCGACGGCGTCAAGCAGCGCCGCCATGTCGGCAACCGTCAGCGCTTCGCTATAGGCTGCGGGATCACTGGGATAATCGAACTGGCCGTGGCCGCGCATGTCCCACAACACGAGCTTGTGATGCTTCGACAAGGCCGCGATTTGGCCCTGCCACATCCCACTGGTCGATGAATAGCCGTGGGTCAAGAGCAGCGGTGGGCCGGAGCCGTGAACCTCGTAATAGATGCGGACCCCGTCGCGATCGATCGTCGGCATTGCGGCTCCCTGGGAATTCCCATGCAATTGTCGGCCGCATCCTAGCGCGATCTGATCGCGAATGGGAAATGCGGAAAGCGAGGGGCATATCAGCGCTTTGACAAGGCCATGACCGCTTGTTGACGACAGCCCGAATTACTCCAGCGAACGATGAGCAAAACAGCGACCAGCATCGGCTCGCGATCTCCGCCGCTTTAATATTTCATCCTTGTACCCCTTCATGTTCGGCCGAACCGTCAGCCAAGCCGGCAAGCGCAGTTGCAGCGCGAATGCCCGCAGCAAGCATGGCGTCTGACAACTCCGGGTCATCGACGGCGCGCGAAAGCTGAAGCGCCCCGATGAAGACGGCAAGGATCGCGATCGCTGTATTCTGCGCTTCAGGGATGGAGTTCTCCTGCGGCAACCGTCGCGCTATCTGCTCGATGAGCGTGCGTAACCGAGCGGTGTAAGCCTTCCGGACGGAGAGGGGCTGGCGGGCAATTTCGGGCAGTAGCGCCGCGGAGGCACACCCGGTGCCGGGCCGGTCACGATGATGCTGAGACAAATAAGAACGGATCAGGTGAGCTAATGCGCCCGGCCTGGGGTCGGGCTCGGCCAGGCTTTGCAGTTGGTCGGCGAGCGCTCGCTCTAGGCCTTCCCTGACCAGGTCACTCTTCGAGCGGAAGTGCGAGTAGAACCCGCCGTTCGTCAGTCCTGCCTCCGCCATGATCCCGGTCATTCCGGCGGCAGCAATGCCGTCCCGTCTGAACCTTTTCGCTGCAGCCTTCACGATTCGCTCGTGCGAGATATCTTTTTGTCGCTTGGCGTAGCGCATCGCGGGGTCCTCCGGCCGAACGCCTATTGCATTACGATCATCATGTGATATTTATACCTTAATCTAAGCTGTTGTTCAACGCGTCGACGGAGGTCCTCATGCGGCAAGACGGTAAAGTGGCGATTGTGACCGGGGCTTCCACGGGCATTGGGTTGGCTTCAGCAAAGGCCTTGCGCGAGGCCGGATTTCGCGTGTTCGGCACCAGCCGACGGATGGCCGCAAGCGGCCCCGACGGCATTACGATGGTCGCCTGCGATGTGACCGATGACGGTTCGGTGAAGCTTGCCGTCGACAAGGTGCTCGATACGGCGGGCAGGATCGACGTTCTCGTCAACAACGCCGGGACCGGCCTGATGGGCGGAGCTGAGGAATCGTCAATCGGTCAAGCCCAGGCGCTGTTCGACGTAAACCTGTTCGGAGTCATGCGCATGAGCAATGCGGTGCTGCCGCACATGCGAGCTCGGCAGGGTGGAAGGATCATCAATATAAGTTCGGTGCTTGGCCTGATACCGGCGCCGTTCTCGGCGCTCTACGCCTCCACAAAGCATGCGCTCGAAGGCTATTCGGAATCTCTCGATCACGAGGTACGGAGCTTCGGCATCCGCGTTTGCTTGCTGGAGCCGGCGTATACCAGCACTTCCTTCGAACAGAACATGGTGCTTCCGGATCAGGCACTGGATGCATACCGCTCGGCGCGAATGCGAGCGGTCACGGTTCTGCAGGACGTGATGAAGACGGCAGATAGGCCCGAAGTCGTCGCCACGAGAGTGGTTGAGGCCGCGACTACAGCATCGCCTCGTCACCGATACACGTGCGGTAAGATGGCTGGCCGGGTGAGCGTGCTGCGCCGCTTTGTTCCCGAGAGCATGTTCGACAAGAGCCTTCGTAAGCAAATGGGGCTGCCGGCATAGTCGTTTTCACGCGCCATCTTCAGACCAACGGTGCGGCTCATGCGCAACGACGTGGGCAATCGCATGCCAATGCCCGACAAGACATCCGCTCTCGCGGATGATGACGTCGCGGGTGCGGCGCATCGCGAACCAGATCGCTAAAATTTTAGCGTTCACAGTAGCCTAAATTCACGATGCCTCTTAAGCCTCGGGGAACCCCTTATCCGCTAGCCTCGGTTGCAAGTCATCATCGCTAGGGGTCTGGGGTTTCATGACATCCGCAACCAACAAGACTGCGACCAGGCGCCGGCTGTTGCTCGCTTCGGATCGGAGCGATCAGAGCAGCGAACTCGCCAGCATTTTGCGGTCCGTCGGTCAGGTCGACACCATCGCAACTTCTGACATTCCCGACAGCCCGGAACGGGACCTGGCGGGCATCGTGGTCGACATCAATCTGCGTTCCGCCGAGAGCGTGCAACTGGTGCGCAACAAGCTGCGGGCCGAGGCCTATCGCGAGATGCCGCGGCTGTTCGTGCTGGCGGACGCGCTTCACCACGGATCGATGCAGGCCTGGGCGCTCGGTGCCACCGACACGATCGCGCGGCCGTTCGATGCACAAGGCATCCTGCAGCGGATCCGCGCCGCGTTTCCGGACAGCGACGGCTACGACGAGACCGATCGCGGCAAGGCCCTCAACAGGGGCGTCGAGGCGGCGCATGCCGTGATGGTCAAGATCTTCGAAAAGCTTCCGGCCGGCGTTCCCCTAAAGTTCAGCGACATCGTCGAGGCCGAAAGCAAGATTCTCAAGGCGATCAAGCACTCCTCCTTGCGGGAATGGTTGACTGCGGTCGGCTGCCACCACACCGGCAGCTATCGCCATTGTCTCTTCGTCACCGGCTTTGCGGTGGCGTATGCGCAGCATCTCGGCATGCGCGACGACGACCAGCGCCGTCTCGCCCGCGCTGCCCTGCTGCACGACGTCGGCAAGGCGTTCATTCCGGTGGCGATCCTGGACAAGCCGGGCCCGTTGACGTTGGAAGAGATGGAAGAGATGCGCCAGCATCCGCGCCGCGGCTACGACGCGCTGTCCGCGCAAGGCGGCTTCCCGCCCGAAATGCTCGACGTGGTGCTGCACCACCACGAATTCCTCGACGGCACGGGCTATCCCAGCGGCCTGAGCGGCAAGGAGATCAGCGACATCGTGAGGCTGACCACGATCGTGGATATCTACGCGGCCCTCGTCGAGAAGCGCGCCTACCGGCTGCAGTTCACCCACGCCCGGGCCTATGGCATGATGGAAGAAATGGGCGACAAGCTCGACCAGCATCTGCTGCACGCCTTTCGCCCGGTGGCGTTTGGGTATTATTGATCTCTCGCTCTACGTGCTGCTATCCAGCATCTTCCGCAGTTCCGCCTTTGCGACCTTCTCCAGCGTCGAGCGCGGCATGTCGTCGACGAAGTGAATTTCGCGCGGTACCTTGAAGTCGGCGAGGGCGGTCCTGCAGGCGGCCATCACGGTGTCGTGCAGATCGCGAGGGGCGCCCGCGACGCCGGCTTGCGGAATGATGAAGACCACGGGCACTTCATCCAGCATCGGGTGCTTCTTTGCCACCACCGCGGCCTCGCGCACGCCGGGCACCACAGCGATCACCTGTTCGATCTCGGAGGCCGCGACGTTTTCGCCGCCGACCTTCAGCATGTCCTTGGTGCGATCGCCGAACTGGATGAAACCGTTCTCGAGCAGCGAGACGCGGTCGCCGGTGATGAAATAGCCGTGCTCGTCGAAACTTTCGCGCGTGGCTTTTTCGTTGTGGAGGTACTCTGAAAACAGCGACAAGCCGGGAATGCCCTTGATCAGAAGATTGCCGGTGTCGCCGACTTCAGTCGGCGTGCCGTCGTCCTCGACGATGCGGATCTGATATTCCGGCGCCGCGCGGCCGATCGACATCGGCCTATTGGGCTGGTCGACTTCGCCGACGATGCCGTGGGTGATGGTCTCCGTCATGCCCCACCAGCCGATCGTCTTGACGCCGAAGGCGGCGAACGGCGGCGGCTCGGATACCGCGGTGCCCCAGAGCCGGAATTTGTGGCTCTTCGGAATCTCGTGTTCCAGCAGCGCTTTCATGCAGAAGGGAATCGTCGAGGTCCATGTGCAGTTGTGCTCAAGCGCCACGCCCCAGAAGCGGCTCGCCGAAAACCGCGGCTGGATCACGCAGGTCGCGCCGACCCACAATGACGCCAGCATCGAATAGGCCAGCGCGTTGGTGTGAAACAGCGGCAGATAGGTCTGGTGCACGTCGCCCGCATGCAGGTCCTCATGCGCGGCGTTGATCTTGGCGCCCCACAATGCGTTGGCATGCGTCCATAGCACCGCCTTTGGCCGCGACGTGGTGCCGGAGGTATATTGCACGCTGCACGGCGCGAACGGATCGGTGGCGCGGCGCGGCCGGTCGGCGCTGTCGGCGAAGAGCTTCTCAAAACTGTCGCCGCGCGGCGCGACTTGCGCCGGCGTACTGCCAGCGTCGTGCGAGATCACGGCGATCCAGCGCAGGTCGCGGCAATTGGCCGAGATCAACTCGGCATAGGCCGGCTGGGTGATGGCGGCGACCGCGCCGCAATGGCCGGCGAAATACTCCATCTCGGCTGCCGCCGAGCGGGTGTTGGTGGTGACGGCGATCGCGCCGAGTTCGACGCAGGCGAACCAGGCCAGCATGGCCTCGATGCAATTGTCGAGATGGATCAGGACGTATTCGCCGGGCTTGACGCCGCCAGCGGAAAGCGCGCCGACGCGCTCGTGGAATTCCCCGTAAGACCAACTCCGCGCCGGCCCCTCGAACGGCGCCCAGATCAGGAATGGATGGTTGCGGCGGCTTTCGGCGCGCATCCGCAGCAGCCACGGCACGTCGAGCCCTGCGAACGGTCCGACAATGCCCGGTGCGGCCTGCGAAAGTGGCATGATTCCTCCCGCGCGGCTCTACGGCCGCCTTGATTTTTGCTTGGGAGTAGTTCTGCCATCGGACGGCGCGGGGCGCAAATCGGGATTCCTACGCTTTAGCCCGTCCTGTCCTCGTACGACGAAATCTCGATCAAGCTCCCGTCCGGATCACGGCAGTAGACCGAGCGCAGCGTGCCGCGGGCGCCTTGCTTCGCGACTGGGCCTTCCTCGATCGCGACGCCGTTGGCCTGCAGGTGCGCCACGACTTCGTCCGGCGTGCTCGACGTCAGGAAGCACAGATCGTCGCTGCCGGCGGTTTCGTGGTCGGCCGTGAACCACTCGACCTTGTCGGCGTCGCGCGGCCGCACGTTGATCTTCTGGTCACCAAACACCAGCGAAGTCCGCGGCGTTTTGCCCGGACCGGGATCGAACACCTTGACCTCCATGCCGAGGATCTTCCGGTACCACTCGGCGGAACGCGCCACGTCCGACACATTGATGACGAGATGGTCGAGAGCGTTAACCCTGACAGACATGCCTTATCCTTTCGTCGCGGTCGGAGACGCTGCGCCCCACTGGCCGCACCCGGGTTTGTTTGTTACAACGCGCGCCGCGTTCGGTTCAATGGAACCGCGCCTCAATAGAAACGGACCGGGCCTGAACCCCGGCCTCCAAGGAGAAGTTTTATGATTTCACGCCGTACCGCGATTTGCCTGGCCGTCATCGGCCTTTCCACTGCCGCTTCGATCGGCAGCGTTTCGGCGGCGGATTATCCGACCCGGCCGGTGAGATGGGTCGTTGGATATCCGCCGGGTGGCGCGACCGATATCATTGCGCGGCTGATCGGGCAGCGGCTCTCCGAGCGGCTCGGCCAGCAATTCGTGATCGAGAACAAGCCCGGCGCCGGCAACAATATCGCGACCGAATCCGTCATCAACGCCGAGCCGGACGGCTACACATTGCTGCTGGTCAATCCCGCGAACTACATCAACGCCACGCTCTACTCCAATCTGAAGTTCAACGTGGTCCGCGATCTTGCGCCGATCGCGGCGTTCAATCGCGTGCCGAACGTGATGACGGTGAACAAGGACGTGCCGGCCAAGACGGCCGCCGAGTTCATCGCCTATGTGAAGGCCAATCCGGGCAAGGTGAACCTGGCTTCGTCCGGCAACGGCACGTCCGTGCATCTATCGGGCGAAATGTTCATGGCGATGTCCGGCGCCAAGATGCAGCACGTGCCCTATCGCGGTGCCGCGCCCGCGATCACCGATCTGCTCGGTGGCCAGGTCCAACTGATCTTCGACAACATGCCTTCCATCCTCCAGCATGTCCGCGCCGGTTCGGTGCGGGCGCTGGCCGTCACCAGCACGACAAAGTCGCCGCTGTTGCCTGATGTGCCGGTGCTCGCCGACACCATCCCCGGCTATGAGGCGAGCGCGCTGTTCGGCGTCGGTGCACCGAAGAACACGCCGAAGGAAGTCATCGCCAAGCTGAACAAGGAGATCAACGAGATCCTCGCCGAGCCGGCGATCAAGGCCCGCCTGACCGAGCTTGGCGGCGAGCCGCTGATCGGACCGCCGGAGGCATTCGGCAAGATGATCGTGGCCGAAACCGAAAAGTGGAAGAAGGTGATCGAGGAAGCCAAGGTTGAAAAGGTGCAGTGATCTACGTCACGGAACATAGGCGCAGCCGCGGTGTTTTATGGCAAAGGCGACGCGGCCTTGCGTCCTGTGAAGGAGATCGAAGATGCGCAGTGCAATACTAGCGACATTGGCGCTGACGGTGGCGACAGTCGCCACCGTCGCGGGCAGTTCACCCGCGGCGGCGTATGACTATCCCTATTGCCTCCAGGGTCGCACGATCGGCATTCCTGGCGACTGCTCCTACAGCAGCTATGGTCAGTGCATGGCATCGGCGTCGGGGCGCGGGCTCTACTGCAACGTCAATCCACGCTTCGCCTATGGGCAACAGCAGCGGCGGATGCGGGTTTATCGGGATTATTGATCGCGCCTCGCAAGCCTTCCGCATGATGGCCGGGCGAGAGCGCTGTTCGCGCTGAACGATCCGGCCATCGGTGTCTCTCTCTTCCGCCACTCCCGACTTCGTGATGCACACGCCGGCTTGACGGCGTTTTGTTTGCATCTATACTAAACCACATGGTTAAGTATCAGGAAGACGTTCTCGACCGCACCTTTGCCGCACTGTCCGACCCAACCCGGCGCGCGCTGCTGGCGCGGCTTGGCGATCGCGAAAGCCTGTCGGTCAGCGAACTGGCCAAGCCGTTTTCGATGTCGCTGCCCGCGATCATCAAGCATCTCGATGTGCTGTCCGATGCCGGCCTGATCGCGCGCGAAAAGACCGGACGCACGGTCGCGTGCCGGTTGACCGCCGAGCCGATGGAGCAGGCGATGGACTGGCTCAACCGCTACCGGCGCTTCTGGTCCGACGCGCTCGACCGCCTTGCCGCTTTTGTGGAGGAAGACCCATGGCCACCCAGTCAAGCCTTGCCAAGCACGATACTGCCCGCGACGCCGAACTCGCCGCGCGGCCCGGCCTCACGCTCACGCGCCGGTTCAGCGCGGCGCCCGAAAAAGTCTACGCCGCGTGGGCCGACCCGCAAAAGCTAGTGCAATGGTTCGGGCCGACCTCCGTCGAGGAGGGCTCGGTCAAGGCCGACATCGATCTGCGCGTCGGCGGGCGCTACCGCATCAGCTTCCGCGCCAATGGCGATTACAACGAGGTCGGCGGCGTCTATCGGGAGGTCGTTCCGAACGAGCGGTTGGTGTTTAGCTGGGCATGGCATTCCACGCCGGAGCGGGAATCGCTGGTTACCATCTCGATCAGGCCGGAAGGAAGCGGTTCGCTGCTCGTCTTCAATCACGCGCAGTTCGTCGACGAGAAAGCGCGCGACAATCACCAGCGCGGCTGGACCGAATTCCTCGTCAAACTCGAAAACTATATGGCCTGAACGAGGAGCCTGCCATGCCATCGAACGCCGTTGTTTCCCGCGAGGAATGGATCGTCGCCCGCAAGGCGCACCTTGCGCGTGAGAAGGAATACACCCGAGCGCGCGAGCGTCTGAGCGAAGAACGGCGCGCGCTGCCCTGGGTCAGGGTCGAAAAGAACTACGTATTCGATGGGCCCGGCGGAAGGGTCTCGCTCGGCGACCTGTTCAAGGGGCGGAGCCAGCTCGTGGTGCAGCACCTGATGTTCGCGCCCGACTGGAGCGAGGCCTGCAAGAGCTGCTCGTTCTGGGCAGACGGTTCGAGCGCATGATCCCGCATCTGGCCGCCCGCGACACCACGATGGTCGCGATCTCGCGCGCACCGCTGCAAAAGCTTACCGCATTCAAGCAGCGGATGGGCTGGACCTTCGATTGGCTGTCGTCGGGTGCAAATGAGTTCAATTACGATTACGGTGTCTCGTTCACACCCGAGCAGCTCAAGTCAGGCGCCACGCTCTACAATTTCGGCACGACTCCCTTCGGCGGCGAAGAGGCGCCGGGCATCAGCGTGTTCTACCGCGACGAGGCCGGGAACGTCTTCCACACCTATTCCTGTTTCTCGCGCGGCCTCGACATGATGAATGCCGCCTATCACTATCTCGACCTCACCCCGCTCGGGCGTCACGAGGAGGGCCTGCCGTATCCGATGGACTGGGTGCGACTACGTGACCAATACCAGCCGTCACAGGTTCAGGCATCCTGTTGTCATGGTTAGTCGTCGCTAGCCCCACATTCCCAGTCGTCATTCCGGGATGGTGCGCAAGCACCAGACCTCAGATGTGCAATTGCACATCGGGGAATCTCGATATTCTCAGGTGCGCAATTGCGCACCACAGTTCGATGCTGCGCATCTCCCGAGATGACGTCGTATCGACAGAAATACCGGAGAGTAATGCAATGCCTTACGTCGATGGCTTCATCGTCGCCGTGCCGAAGAAAAATCTCGAGGCCTACACCCGCTTGTCGAAGAAGGCCGGCAAGATCTGGCGCGAATATGGCGCGCTCGACTATCGCGAATGGGTTGCTGAGGACGTCAAGGTCGGCAAGGTCACGTCGTTTCCGCGCGCCGTGAAGCTCAAGCCGGGCGAAACCGTCGTGTTCGCCTGGATCACCTACAAGTCGCGCGCCCAGCGCGACAAGATCAACGCCAAAGTGATGGCGGACCCGCGGCTTAGCGAAATGATGGATCCGAAATCGAAGCCGCCGTTCGACGGGAAGCGGATGATCTATGGCGGATTCGAGAGCCTGGTGAAGGT
The DNA here is from genome assembly GCF_036924575.1 of Bradyrhizobium sp. AZCC 1577. NCBI lineage: Bacteria > Pseudomonadati > Pseudomonadota > Alphaproteobacteria > Hyphomicrobiales > Nitrobacteraceae > Bradyrhizobium > Bradyrhizobium sp. AZCC 1577. Next base: position 461,153 of record NZ_JAZHRQ010000001.1, on the reverse strand, counting down.
GTAGGCGGAGCTTCGCCGGTGCATCAGCCATGTTTCGGGGGGCGGCCGGTGGAAAGCTGGGGCCAAGCCCGGCGGTTCGTTCCATTGTGATACAACTGTCAAACAAGCCCTTTAGGACATCCGGTACCGCAGCCACGGATACCGGATTGAAATGGCCGAGATCGAGATTCGGGCGCTTCGCAAGGCTTTTGACGGCGCCGAGGTTCTGAAAGGCGTCGATCTCACGATTCAAGACGGGGAGTTCATCTCCCTCGTCGGCCCATCCGGGTGCGGCAAATCCACGCTTCTGCGCGCTATCGCCGGTCTCGAACCGCAGTCCTCCGGCGAAGTCCGGATTGATGGTGTCAGTGCCGACGGCATCAGGCCGAGCGCGCGCAATCTGGCAATGGTGTTCCAGTCCTACGCGCTTTATCCGCACCTGAGCGTGTTTGACAATATCGCCGTTCCGCTGCGGATGAAGCGCCTGTCTGCGCTGGAGCGGGCGCCGTTCGTGGGCCGGCTGATGCCGAGCCGCCGCCGCGCCGAACGCATCATTCGCGACGATGTCGAAAGGGTGGCCGAGCAGCTCGAAATTTCGCCGCTGCTGAAGCGCAAGCCCGGGCAATTGTCCGGCGGTCAGCGCCAGCGCGTTGCCGTCGGCCGCGCCATCGTGCGTCAACCGCGCGCGTTTCTGTTCGACGAGCCGCTATCCAATCTCGACGCCAAGCTTCGCGTGCACATGCGCGCCGAGATTGCCCAGTTGCACCGCCAGCTCAAGACGACCTTCATCTATGTCACCCATGACCAGGCCGAGGCCATGACCATGTCGGGCCGGATTGCCGTCATGATCGGCGGCGAGCTCATTCAGGTCGGCACGCCCGCCGCTGTCTATGACGACCCCTGCGATATCCGCGTCGCCGAATTCGTCGGAACGCCGAAGATAAATGCATTTCCCGGTCGTATCCGCAGCGATGGCCGGTTGGAGATGCTCGGACATGTTCTCCATATGGCGACCGCGGCGCCGGAAGGAGAGTGCCGCATCTGCGTCCGGCCGGAGCGGATCGAGCTGGCTTCGCACGGATTGCTTTCCGGCACGGTCGTGCATCTGGAAAATCTGGGATCGGAAGCCTTCGTCCATATCGGCAGCGCGGGCACGGATGCGCCTGTGGTGGCGCGCGTCAACGACCCCAGTCAGTTGCCCGCGATCGGGGCCACCGTCGGCTACGGTTTTGCGCCGGAGGCGGTTCGCGCCTTCGACGCTGATGGCAAGCGCATCGTGACTTCGGTCCCGTCGCGCGTCGAGCGGCCGCGGGAGATGGCCGTTGTCTGACGCCGCCACCGCGCTGCAGGGAGTGGCGATGGCGCCACGCGTCCCAGCGCGGGTGATTGCCAGTTTCCGCCGGACAGGGCGATCGCAGGCAGCCTATGCGCTGGCCGCGCCAGCCTTCGTGCTGATGCTGCTGATGCTGATCGGCCCGCTCGCCGGCGTGATCGCGCTCTCGTTTACCGACTATCAGCTCGGCGCGCCGGCGTTCTCCTGGATCGGCCTCTCGAACTACCGGGAGATGTTCGCCGACCGGGTGTTCTGGATTTCGCTGAAGAACACGCTGACCTATGTCGCGATCGTAGTGCCCGGCGCGGTGGCGCTCGGGCTCGGCGTTGCCCTCCTGATCCAGAGCGGCGCCGGGCTCAAGAGCTGGTATCGCACCGTCTACTTCCTTCCTGTCATGGCGACGTTGATTGCGATGGCGATCGTCTGGGAATTCATGCTGCATCCGCAGTTCGGCCTGGTGAATGGACTTTTGCGCGTCGCCGGCCTGCAGGGCCATAGCTGGCTGCAGGATCGCGGCACCGCGCTTTATTCGCTGTGCGTGATCGGTATCTGGCAGGCCACTGGCTTCAACATGGTGCTGTTTCTCGCCGGCCTCGTCTCGATCCCGAAGCATCTCTACGACGCGGCCGAGATCGACGGCGCCGAAGGCGCGTGGTCGCGTTTCCGCCTGGTGACGTGGCCGATGCTCGGGCCGGTCACCCTGTTCGTGGTGGCGATCTCGGCCATCCGCTCGTTCCAGGTGTTCGACACCGTTCAGGTCTTGACCAAGGGCGGCCCCTCGAAATCGTCGGAAGTACTTATCTACACGATGTATACCGAAGGGTTCGAGTTCTTTCGCTCCGGTTACGGCGCGGCCGTTACCGTCGTGTTCCCGGCCTTCGTGCTGCTGCTCACCCTGCTCAAATCGGCGCTCGGCAACCGGGAAGTGCACTACGCATGACGCCGCGGGCTCGCATGCTTCTGTGGTCTGCGATCCGGCACATCGTGCTGCTGGCGGGAGCGCTGGTGATGCTGACGCCGTTCATCTGGATGGTGTCGACCGCGTCAAAACCTCAAACCGAGATTTTTTCATCCGATCTGCACCTGATCCCCTACCACTTCGCGCTGTGGGACAATCTGCTGATAGCTTTCGCCAAGGCCGATCTATGGCGCTATCTGCTCAACGGCTTGATCGTCACGGCCTCGATCTTCGGCCTTCAGGTGCTGGTCGCCCTGCCGGCCGCCTACGCCCTCGCCAAATTGCGCTTTCTCGGCCGTGACGTGCTGTTCGCGCTCGTAGTGTTTTGCATCCTTATTCCGCCGCAGGCGACCGCGATCCCGGTCTTCCTGCTGCTGCATAAACTGGGTGTTCTCGATAGTTATGCGGCGCTGGTTCTGCCGTTCACGATCTCGGTGTTCGGGATTTTCCTGATGCGCCAGTTTTTCAAGACCGTGCCCGACGACCTGATCGACGCCGCGCGAATGGACGGGATTTCCGAGTTCGGCATCGTCTGGCGCGTGATGCTTCCGACTGCGATTCCGGCGGTGACCGCGTTCGGCATCTTCTCGGTGGTCGCGCACTGGAACGATTATTTCTGGCCGCTGATCGTGCTGAACAGCGAGCATTTGCAGACGCCGCCGCTTGCGGTCGCGCACTTCCGCAACAATGAGGCCGGCACCAATTACGGCCCGCTGATGGCGGCGGCGATGGTCATCATCGCCCCGCTCGTCATCGCCTTCCTGTTCGCCCAGCGGCGCTTCATCGAAGGCATCACGCTCACCGGCATCAAGTAACCGAGTTTTTTCAAACCTCAGGAGACGACAATGTTCAGAACATGGATTGCCGCAGCCGCCCTTTCGCTCGCCGCCGGCCTCGCGCATGCGCAGACCGAAGTCGTCGTTCAATACCCCTATGCCGAATTGTTCGAAGGCACGCACAAGCGCATCATCGAGGAGTTCGCCAAGGTGCGGCCGGACATCAAGGTCACGCTGCGTGCGCCCTATGATTCCTACGAGGAAGGCACCCAGAAAGTGCTGCGCGAGGCGGTGACCAACCAGATGCCTGACGTGAGCTTCCAGGGTCTCAATCGCATCCGCGTGCTGGTCGACAAGAACATTCCGGCCGAACTCGACGGCTATATCGCGGCCGAGAAGGATTTCGACAAGCAGGGCTTCCATCAGGCGATGTTCGATATCGGCACGGCGAGCGGCAAGGTCTATGCGCTGCCGTTCGCGATTTCGCTGCCGATCGTCTACGTCAATCTCGATCTGGCGAGGAAGGCCGGCGCCGACCCGGCCAATCTGCCGAAGACCTGGGACGGGCTGATCGATCTCGCCAAGAAGATCAAGACATTGGGCCCTGATATCAACGGCATCACCTACGCCTGGGACATCACCGGCAACTGGCTGTGGCAGGCGCCGGTGTTTTCGCGCGGCGGCACCATGTTGAACGCCGAGGAAAACAAGGTGGCGTTCAACGGGCCGGAAGGCCAGTTCGCGATCAGGACCCTGGCGCGCCTTGTCAGTGAAGCCGGCATGCCCAATCTCGACCAGCCGGCGATGCGCGCGACCTTTGCCGCCGGCAAGACCGGCATTCACGTCACCTCGACCTCCGACCTCAACAAGACCACGCAGATGATCGGCGGCAAGTTCGAGCTGAAGACCCACACGTTCCCGGACGTGGCATCGCCGAACGGCCGGTTGCCGGCCGGCGGGAATGTCGTGATGATCTTGGCCAAGGACAAGGCCAAGCGTGACGCAGCCTGGGAGGTCGTGAAATTCTGGACCGGCCCGAAGGGCGCTGCGATCATGGCGGAGACCACCGGCTACATGCCGCCGAACAAGGTCGCCAACGACATCCACCTGAAGGATTTCTACGTCAAGAATCCGAACAATTACACAGCGGTCAGCCAGCTCGCGCTGCTGACCAAATGGTACGCCTTCCCCGGCGACAACGGTCTCAAGATCACCGACGTGATCAAGGATCATCTCAACTCCATCGTGACGGGTGCTCGCACCAAGGAGCCGGAAGCCGTGCTCGCCGACATGTCGAGCGACGTGCAGAAGCTGCTGCCGAAGACGGTGGGTTCGGTGCGTTGACGACAACTGCCTTACCAGGAACCGCTGCGGCTACCACGCCACGCCGCGGCGGTCGCTAGCAGGGAGACATGGTTCGATGAAATTCGTCATTCTCACCGACACTCATTTCGTCGCCCGTGGCCGTAGGCTTTACGGGCTGGATCCCACCGAGCGGCTTGGCGCGGCGGTCGAGCGGATCAACCGCGATCATCCGGATATTTCCTTTGTGATCGTGACCGGTGACCTTGCCCATTGGGGCGAGGACGCCGCTTACGAAAATCTCGCCTCGGTCCTGGCGCGGCTGAAGGCGCCGACCATCCTCTTGATGGGCAATCACGATAAGCGCGGTCCGTTTGGCCATTTCTTCCCCGGCGTGCCCCGCGACGAATCCGGCTTTGTGCAGTCCATTCATTTGTTCGATGCTGCCACGATCGTCACGCTGGATACGCTGAACGAGGCCGCCCCTGATCATGCCGGATGGCTGTGCGAGGCGCGGCTCGCGTTCCTCGAACACGCGCTCGGCTCGGCACCAGCCGATCGCCCGCTTCTGCTGTTTCAGCACCATCCGCCGTTCGATGCCGGGTTGCGCTACATGGACGACATCAAGCTCGCCAATCCCGAGGCCGAATGGGACGTGATCGCACGCACGCGAAAGCCGGACTATCTGTTCATGGGCCATCTGCACCGGCCGATCTCGGGCGTCTGGCGCGGCATCCCCTTCCACATCCAGCGCGCGCTATCGCATCAGGTGGCGTTCGACCTCGATACGGCGGATCACATTCCCGGGTCGCACGAACTGCCGGACTATTCGCACGTGACCGTCAGCGCCGGGCAGGTGGTGATTCACCAATGCTCGTTCCTTTACGATGGACCGCTGTTTTCGTTGCAGGACCGCGCCGCAATCGAATGGACCGACCGATAACGCCGGGTAAGGCCGGGCACGCCGCGATCGGCCGTCAGCCCGGCCGGGACTGCGCTTCCAATTGCCGGCTGTAGCGCGACATTGCAAAGCAGAACACGAAATAGATCAGCCCGACGAACACGTAGACTTCAACGCTGAACTGCTGCCAGGCGGGATCGATGATGGAGGTCTTCGCCGTCGTCAGCAGGTCGAAGATACCGATGATCAGCACCAGGCTGGTGTCCTTGAAGAAGGCGATGAACGTATTCACCAGTGGCGGGATCACATGCCGAATCGCCTGCGGCAGGATGATCAGGCCGTTCTTCTTCCAGTAGGTGAGTCCGAGCGCGTCGGCGGCGTCGTGCTGTCCTCTCGGAATGGCCTGAAGGCCGCCGCGGATGACTTCGGCAAGATAGGCGCCGGCGTACAGTATGAACGCGATCTGCGCCCGGAGCAGTTTGTCGATGTTGACGCCGTCGGGCAGGAACAGCGGAAACATCACGCTCGCCATGAACAACAGGCTGATCAGGGGAACGCCGCGGATCAACTCGACATAGAGCACGCAGAGCGACCGGATCGCAGGCAATTTTGAACGGCGGCCCAGCGCCACCACGATCCCGAGCGGGAAGCCGAACGCCAGCCCGAACGTCGCCAGGATCAGCGTCACCGGCAGCCCGCCCCAGCGATCCTGTGAAACGTAGGACAGCCCGAAGACGCCGCCCCACATCAAGACGCCAATCAGGACCAGCGCCGCCGCCCACACCAATACCAGTTCCTTGCGCCACCAATTGCGCCGGCTCGACACCCAGAACAGCGCAATGAAGGTGAGGCACACCAGCGCCGGCCGCCACTGCTCATTGAAGGGGTAAGTGCCGAACAGGATGAAGCGATATTTTTCAGGGATCACAGCCCAGCAGGCGCCGAGCCCACGGATCGACCGGCAGGGGCCGGTCTGGTTGCCGGAAACGATCCAGATTGCATTCCAGTAGCCCCACTGCACCAGGCTGACGAACGCCTTGGCGAGCAGCGCGATCAGGAGCACGGAAATGATGCTTGACGTGACCGAGGCGAACAGGTTCGCGCGCAGCCACCGGATGGCGCGACCGGCCGGTGTCCTGCGGGGTCGCGCGTCGAAGGGTAGCGGATTTTTCGGAGCGTCCGTGATCGACGTCATGGCATCAGCGCTCCACCAGCGCGATGCGCGCATTGTACCAGTTCATGAACAGGCTGATGCCGAGGCTGATGGTGAGGAACACGGCCATGATGAGCGCGATGGCTTCGATCGCCTGTCCGGTCTGGTTCAGCGTGGTATTCGCGATCGACACCACGTCCTGATACCCGACCGCAACCGCAAGCGAGGAATTCTTGGTCAGGTTCAGGTATTGGCTGGTCATCGGCGGAATGATGACGCGGAGCGCCTGCGGCAGCACGATGCGCTGAAGCACAAAGCTACGGCGCAGGCCGAGCGCATTCGCGGCGTCCCATTGGCCCCGTGGAACAGCCTGAATGCCGCTGCGCACGATTTCGGCGATGAACGCCGAGGTGTAGGTGACGAGCGCGATCAGCAGCGCAAAATATTCCGGTGCGAGTGTCAGTCCGCCGACAAAATTGAAGCCGCGCAGTTCGGGCAACGTGATGGTCCATGACGCGCCGAGGCCAAACGACACCAGCGCCGGCAGGCCGACGAGCAGGGCCATCGCATAGGGCCAGAACGGACGCGCCTTGCCGTCCGCCATCTGCCGCGCCACTAACTGCCGTCGCAATAGATACAGGGCGCCCAGGCCGGCAGCGGCCGCAGCGATGACCCACAGATTTGCTTCCTCGATCGGAATCGCTGGCAAGACCAGGCCTCTGTTCGACAGAAAGACGCCTTCGATCGGCTTCCAGGCCGCGCGTGCCGCCGGAAGTCCCTGCATCAGCACGTACCAGAACAACAACTGCAGCAGCAGCGGAACGTCGCGCAGCACTTCGACGTAGACCGCAGCCAGCCGCGACAACAGCCAGTTCGACGACAGCCGCGCGATGCCGATCAGCGTGCCAAGCACGGTCGCGAGCACGATGCCGATGACCGCGACGCGGAGCGTATTGACGATGCCGACGATGAAGGCGCGGGCGTAAGGATCCCTGGGGCTATAGGCAAGCCAGCTATCCGCGATCGGCATTCCGGCCTCGCGGCCGAGAAAGGCGAAGCCGGTCGAAATCCGGCGCACCGACAAATTGTGCAGGGCGTTGGACCAGAGCCAGCCAACGATCGCGACCGCGATGGCGACCACCACGATCTGCCAGACGAGGCCGTTGATCTGCTGGCGATTCAGGCGGAGGCGCATCCGCCGGCGGCGAGGGAATTCGGGCGTGGATGTCGTCACAGCACAAGGATCCTCGACTTAAGCGGCGATGACTTTGAGCAACGATGTATTGCAGCAGCGACCTTCCAGTAGCGATCTTCGGCGATGGGCCCGCAAGGCGCATTTCAAATGTTGCACCAAAATGAATTCTGTGCAACATATGTTTCATGGCGCAGCTCCGGCCGAAATCCTCGCCGCTGAACGATTTGTGCAGTGCGCTGCCATCGTTGCCGATGCGGCTGCAGCAAGTCGGCCGGTTCGTTGCCGCCAATGACTATGACGCCACCACGCGCTCGATGCGTGATCTCGCCGCCGAGGCCGGCGCCGATCCCGCCGCTTTCACCCGGCTTGCAAAAGCGCTCGGCTATTCCGGATGGGACGAATTGCGCGCCGCGCTGACCGAGGCCCGCCGGCCCGCGCAATCTTCGCCGTTTTCGGGTCGCGCCAAAGGCGGCGGGAAAGGGCCCAACGCCGAGATGTCGCTGGTCTCCGACAAGCTGGAAGCCGAGGCGGCAGGTCTTGCGCGCATTTCGGCCGGCTCGGTGGCCAATGCGGCCAAGGCTCTGCACGCCGCGCGGCGCATCTGGATCGCCGGCTTTCGGAGCTGCCGCAGCGTTGCGGAATTGCTCAATTATCAGCTCCGCCTGTTCCGGCCGGACGCGGTGCATCTGGTCGGCGGCTCGGGTCCCGAAGATCTCGATCTGGGCGCGTTCCATAGCGGCGATGCCGTCGTCGTTATCGGGTTTGCGCCCTATTCGAGGGCAAGCGTTTTGTCGGCGCGGGCGGCCCATGATTCCGGCGCCACGCTGGTTGCGATTGCCGATACGATTACGGCGCCTATGGCGGAGGGGGCTGACCATCTGTTGCTGTACGAGGCCGCCGCGTCGCCGGGATTCTTTCCGAGCCTCACCGGCGCCATCGCCATCGCACAGTCGCTGGCCGCCGTGACCTTCGTGCTGGGCGGCGCCGGCGCCAAGCGGCGCCTCGAAGAGACCGAAGGCCGGTTGGCCGCGCTGTCGCAATATGTCGCGGAGAAAGGTTGATCGCCATGGGAGCCAGCAAAAGCCGGTTGCTGCACCGAAGCCTGCGTGAAACGCCGCCGAAGGCCATCGGCGGCGATGGCGTCTGGCTGGTCGCCGAGGATGGCAGACGGATTCTGGATGCTTCCGGTGGCGCGGCCGTCTCCTGCCTCGGCCACCAGCACCCTCGCGTGCTCGAGGCCATGACGCGGCAGGCATCGAAGCTGGCCTTTGCCCATACCGGGTTCTTCTCGTCGGAGCCCGCCGAAGCGCTGGCTGAGGCGCTCGTTGGCGACGAGCCCGGCGGCCTGGCCTACGCCTATCTCGTCAGCGGCGGGTCGGAAGCGATCGAGGCCAGCATCAAGCTGGCGCGGCAATACTTTGTCGAAAGCGGCCAGCCGCAACGCCAGCGCTTCATCGCGCGCCGCCAGAGCTATCACGGCAATACGCTGGGCGCGCTCGCCGCCGGCGGCAACGCCTGGCGGCGCGAGCCCTACGCGCCGCTATTGTCGTCGGCCTTCAGCCACGTGACGCCGGCGTTCGCCTATCACGAAAAACGTGACAGCGAATCCGAGGCGGATTTCGTGGCGCGACTGGCGGCCGAGCTCGAAGCCGAATTCCAGCGCCTTGGTCCGGATACAGTGGCGGCATTCATTGCCGAGCCGGTGGTGGGCGCCACCGCCGGATGCGTGCCGGCGCCGGAGGGATATTTCCGCGCCGTCCGCGAGATCTGCGACCGGCATGGCGCGCTCTTGATCCTAGACGAGGTGATGTGCGGCATGGGCCGCACCGGCACGCGCCACGCCTGGGAGCAGGAGGGCATCGCGCCCGATATCCAGACCATCGCTAAGGGGCTTGGCGGCGGCTATCAACCGATCGGCGCCATGCTCGCCGGCGGGCGCATCGTCGATACGATCCGGGATGGCTCGGGCGCATTCAAGCACGGCCACACCTATCTGGCGCATCCGCTCGCCTGTGCCGCGGCGCTCGAGGTGCAGCAGGTGATCGATGACGAGCAACTGCTCGACAGGGTCAAGGATCTTGGCCGCCAGCTCGAACGGCGCCTGACCGAGCGTTTCGGCAATCACCGCCACGTCGGCGATATCAGGGGGCGGGGCCTGTTCCAGGCCATTGAGCTCGTCGCCGATCGTGCCGCCCGCGCGCCGTTCGATCCTGCGCTCAAGCTCCACCAGCGGATCAAGGCCGCCGCGTTCGAAGGCGGCCTTGCCTGCTATCCCTCGGGTGGAACGGCGGATGGCCGCAGCGGCGACCACGTCCTGCTGGCGCCGCCCTATATCGCGACATCAGACGATATCGACATGATCGTCGACCGGCTGGGTCACGCCGTCGACTGGGCCTTGAAGAGTGTTGGTCATTAGGAGGAGCAGAATGAAGAGAATCATCATCGCTACAGGCTTGCTCGCCGCGTCGGGCTTGATGGCGCAAGCCGCAACGCTCGATACGGTCAAACAGCGCGGCACGCTGGTGTGCGGCGTCAGCATCGGCTTCGCCGGGTTCTCCACCCCGGACTCGCAGGGCAATTACAAGGGGCTCGACGTTGACTATTGCCGCGCCTTGGCGGCCGGTGTGCTCGGCGACGCCAGCAAGGTGCGCTATGTCGCGCTCACGGCGCAGAACCGCTTCACGGCTTTGCAGTCGGGCGAGATCGACGTGCTCTACCGCAATTCGACGCAGACCTATCTGCGCGGCGCAACACTGGGGCTGCGGCAGGGGCCGGTCAATTTCTACGACGGCCAGGGTTTTGTCGTAAGGGCCGACGCCGGCGTAAAGGACCTCAAGGGCCTCAATGGCGCCACCGTCTGCGTCGCGCAGGGCACGACCCATGAAGTGACGCTCGGCGACTACGGCCGCGCCAACGGCATCGAATGGAAACCGCTCGTGTTCGACCGCACCGATACCATGTACCAGACGTTCTTTGGCGGGCGCTGCGATGCCATGACCCAGGACGCTTCCGCGCTCGCCGGCGCGATCACCACCGCGGCTTCCAATCCGGCCGACTACACCGTGCTGCCGCAGACCATCAGCAAGGAGCCGCTCGGGCCGTTCACCCGCAACGGCGACGACGTGTGGACCGACATCATCGCCTGGCTTCACTATGGCTTGATCGAGGCGGAAGAGCTTGGTGTCACCGCTGCCAACGCCGAACAAATGGCAAAATCCAATGTGCCGGCCATCCAGCGGCTGCTCGGTACTTCGGGCGAGCTCGGCTCGCGATTTGGCCTCGACAACAAATGGATGCTGCAGGCGATTAAGGCGGGCGGCAATTACGGCGAGATCTTTGAGCGCAATGTCGGCAAGGCGAGTCCGCTAAAACTCGATCGCGGCCTCAACGCGACCTGGACCAAGGGCGGCCTGATGTACGCTCTGCCGTTCAAGTAGTGACACGTTGCGGCGCGGCGGGTTGACACAAGTCGCGCCGCAGCCAGACTGACCCATATGCGCATTACCCTGATCCACGCCCTGAAACACTCGATTGCGCCGATCGAGGCTTCCTTCGCCAGGCTTTGGCCGGAGGCCCGCCTGATGAATCTGCTCGACGACAGCCTGTCGGCCGATCTGGCGCGTGACGGCGGGCTCACCGACGCGATGACCGCGCGTTTCCTCCAGCTTGGACGCTACGCCGTCGGTACCGGATCGGATGCGATCCTGTTCACCTGCTCGGCGTTCGGTCCCTGCATCGAAGCCGTCGCACGGGCCCACGCCCCGATGCCGGTGCTCAAGCCCAATGAAGCGATGATCGAGCAGGCCGTCGCGCGTGGCCGCAGGATCGGGCTGTTGTCGACGTTTCCGCCGACGCTCGCCTCGATGCCGCCGGAGTTTCCGTCGCAGGTCGAGCTGGTGCCGATACTGGCGGAAGGCGCGTTAGCCGCGCTCGATCGCGGGGATCGCGCGACCCATGACCGCCTGGTGGTGGAAGCATCGAGGAGCTTGGGCGACTGCGACCTGATCGCGCTCGCCCAGTACAGCCTGGCGCCAGCGGCAGACGCGGTCGCCGAGGCGACGGGACGGCCGGTGCTGACCACGCCCGACAGCGCGGTGCAGAAACTTATGAAGATGCTCGGCGTGGACCGAACCTAGGCTTCTTCCTCGTTTGGCGTCTTTTCGGCTAGGCTTGCTCAACGTCATCTCTTGCCGCGGGCCGCTGGCCAGCGGCAAATGCTGCTCCAATCGCAGCAACAAGCAGAGCGGCTCCTCCCCAAGCGAGCGCATCCGCACCGAACCAAGTGATCAGGCCGCCACCGAAGGCGCTGCCGAGCATTTGCCCGAAATACGTGGCGGACAGGTTCAATGCCGCCGAGGCTGAAGCCAGTTCCGGCGCCAGGAGCACCAGCCGTGCCTGCTGAGACGGATGAATAGCGAAACCGCCAAGCCCCCAGATCGAGATCGCCAGCATCGTAGTCGCCAGCGAGCCGTATGCGATGGGCCACATCGCAAACGCTGCAATCATAAGGGCAAGGCAAACGCCAACCACACGTCCGGCGCCAATGCGATCAATCACGCGGCTCGCGAAGTAATTGCCGGCAAGCCCCGCTACTCCGAACCAGCCGAACAGAAGGCCAATTCCCGTCGCATCGATGCCCAGGCTGTCCCTGAGGATGGGAGCCAGGTAGGTATAGAGTGTAAATTGACCTGCACACTGGAGAGCCGTGGTCAGCAACAAACATAGAATGACAGCGTTGCCCGCCAAAGACCGCCATGCGTTCCAGTCTACCGGTGTATTCGGCAGTTTGGCTGAAACCGTGAGCGCGACCCACGCCGCGCTCGCGAACGACATTGCGCCGACAAGGCCGAGCGTTACGCGCCAGCCAAGAACCGCTCCGAGTGCGTTTCCTGCAGGTATCCCGATCACGATCGAGAGCGTGAACCCGAGAAACATCGTGGCGATGGCTCTTCCGCTCCGTCCGGGCGGAGCTGCAAGACCCGCGGCAGCGATCGAGTGCGGAGTGGCGACCGCGGCAGCAAGGCCTGCAAATATGCGCGCCGCTGCAAGCGTGCTGTAGGTCGGCGCCACCGCCGCGGCAAACTGCAGGACTCCAAACAAGCCAAGTCCCGCCGCAATCAAGTCCCGCCGACCAAATCGCCTCGTGAGAGGTATCAGCAGCGGCGCCCCGACCGCGAGCGCAAGCGAGTAGGCGGACATCAACTGTCCCGCACCCTGCGACTGACGTCCCAAGCTCCCGCGCGATTTCGTTGAGCAGACCAGTCACCGCGAAAGCGCCGATCCCCACAACGAAGTAGCCGAATGCAAGAGCTGCGGTGGATTTTGGTTCTGCGCACACGACCTCACGTAAGCTCCGGATGTGGTCGCTGGACACGCCGGCAGCCGCTCACATGCGGCGCGCACGAATATCGACTTCCTTCCGCCAGTTTTCGTGGTCCAAACTCCGCTCCGCCGTCCAATGAAAAGACGCCGGTTCAATTTCGGAAAAGGTCCAGCGCATCGAGCCGCCTCGTGGATCCGGACCTTCCTGCACAATATCTCGGTCTCGTGCGCGGCCGATCTGTTGCGTGAAAACGTCGGTCGCAGGGTCATTCCATAGAATGCGCCAAGCATCGAGATTCGGATCGTAGATGCGCAGCGTCGTTCCGTACCAATTTCCTGCCCCGGGGAGCTGTTCAATACCCGGGCGCCGTTGCTCGAGGCGCGGGATCATCCAAACGTCCTGTATGGCGCGGCCCTGCAATATCCAGCCTGCGTGAATCTCGCCGCGACCGGCATGGGTGGACCCGTCCTCAAGTATTGTGGTGACGTCCATCTCCCACTGACCGACGAGCCACGAATACAGTTCTAGCTTGGCCTTGCGCTCTGGATCCGGGCCATCGGCGTGGAGCACGCGAGGAAATGATGTGGTAAGCGAGCTTGGCGCTTGCGCATTTCTGGTGTGCGCAGATGTCATCGTAGCCTCCTCTGACTCTAACGATTGGCCTCACAGTGGGCCTCGATCCGATAATCCATCGGGATAAATCAAAGGTCGCCGCATGGAACTTGCTGACTGTCACGGGCCGTGCCGCGAAACTGAAGCGCAAGCCTGAGGCGGGATCCGGATCGACCGGTTGGCCCTGCAGATGTGGCGCGGCGCCGGTTTTCGCTTGGGAAAAATTGCTAAATATGGTGGGGCTGGCCGGAACAGCCCGTTGCCCGCTCTGTTGGAGAACCCGAGACCGAATTGTGCGTTCTGGCGTTATGGCACTCAAGATTCAGGTATTGGCGTCTGGCCCCGGTTGGAGCGTGCGCGACGTGGTCTGCGACTTCGGGCCGCACGACCACTCTTTCGTCGAGCAGCATGCCGAAACGGCAATCTCGCCAGTGGCGCAAGGAAGCTTTCAGTACCGGACGCAGGTTGGAGCCGCGACGCTCGTGCCGGGATCGCTTCTGCTCGGCAATGCCGGCAGTTGCTTCGAGTGCGGGCATGAGCATGCGCAGGGCGACCGGTGTCTCGCGTTTCATTTCGCGCCAGCATTCTTCGAGAGCATTGCCGCAGGCGTGCCGGGCGCACGCAGGACTACATTCGTCCATGCCGGCTTGCCTCCGACAAACGAACTCATTGGGCTACTCGCCGATGCTGAAGTCGCCCGCGATCAGCGCGACGGAGCAGCTCTTGAGGAAATCGCGACCCGACTTGCCGGCGCCGTTTTGATGATGACCGCCGACAAAGTTGCGCCTATCCGCACTCCAAGCGCGCACGATGAGCGGCGGATTACCCGGGCGATCCGCCGTATCGATGCACAACCAGATGGAAGGCTAGGGCTCAACGCGCTTACCCGCGAAGCTGCAATGAGTCCCTATCATTTTCTGCGCACGTTCCGGCAAGTAGCCGGAATGACGCCGCATCAGTACATTCTGCATACGCGGCTCCACCGTGCTGCAAGGCGGCTCCGCGAGAGCTCGGATCCGATTTCCAGGATCGCTTTCAAGGCTGGCTTCGAGGATCTGGCCACTTTTAACCGGCGATTCCGCCGACTGATCGGTACAACGCCGAGCACCTACCGCGCGGTCAGTTAGACAGTCACTGCGGCGTGCTCGAATAGAGAGCAGGTTCTTGAGCACTTTGCTGGCAGGATCGCTATTGTAACCGCTGCGACAAGCCGCATCAGAAGGCGATGCTTGGCACCGATCGCGGCTAGGCCTCTTTCTTCTTGGCCGGCTTTTTCGCCGCCTTCGCCGTCGCTGCTTCCTCGGCCGCGTTCCTGATCGCCCGCGCGTAACTATCGGCGGTGTTTTGCGCCGAGTTTTGCAGCCGCTTGGCCGCGGCCGTACCGAGCTCCATCGTGCTCTTGGCGATCAGCCGGAATTGGTCTCGCGCCTCCTTGTCCTTTGCCTTGGCCGCGCGGGCCATGATCTGGTCGCGCCGCTTCTTCACGGCTGCCATCAGGCTCTTGTTCTGCGCTTTTGCGATTTGCCGGATGACGACGTCGAGATCGGCTTCAGCCATTATGAGTCACTCTTGCCGCACCATGCCACCGGTCAGGGTGCGCTGATGCATTGGCGCATTACGGTTGATGAAGGAACAGGCAGCATTGTGTCGCCCCGGCGTGATGATTTCAAGCGCGATTTGGCAGCGGTGCGGCGTGACGGCTTGCTCAACCTTGAAGCTGACGCACAAAGCCGGGCGTCATGCCGGAAGGATCCGCCGATAACCGTCGGTTAACGTTGTGTTGCTACGCATTCGCAACCGACAGGAAAGGCAAGCGGATGCGAAACCTCACCGTCTATCAGCGCTTTGCGATGGTCATTGCGGCGCTGACGATCGTGCTGCTGGCCGTCTCCGCCTTGCAGATCCTGGTGCTGCGCGATGCGGTCCTGGCCGAGCGGCGCACCACGGTCCGCAATCTTGTCGAGGCCGCGACGAAGATCCTCGCCCAGTACGAGGGTGAGGCCAAGGCCGGCAAGATCGAGCCTGACCGGGCGCGTCAGATGGCCTTTGCTTCGATCGGCGCCATGCGCTGGGGTGAACACGCCGACTACATCGGCGTGTACGGCACGGGAAGCGCCGATGCCGGCGTCACCTATGTGCACGTCAATCCGAAATACATCAACGTCAACCGCTGGGAGTTCAAGGACAAGAGCGGCAAGCTGTTGATCCAGGATATCGTGCGGACCGCGCGCGCCGGCGGTGGCTTTGTCGAGTATCTGGCGCCCCGCTCCGCCGGCGGAGCCGAACTTCGTAAGCTCGCCTATGTCGGGGCGTTTGGCACAGGCGACAAGCTTCTCGCCATCCAGGCCGGCGTTTATGTCGACGACATCGACGCGGTGGTCTTCAGTCGGATGATCTGGGCTGGAATCGCCGGGCTGGCCGGCCTGGCAATCGCGGCCTTCTCTGCATTCTGGCTCGGCCGCGGCATGGTCGTCCCGCTCAACAGAACCTGCTCGGCGATGGACGAACTGGTCAAGGGCAACCTTGCTGCCGAGATTCCGTTCGTCGACCGGACCAACGAGATCGGCCGGATTGCGCGAAGCCTCCAGGTCTTCAAGGATCATCTGGTGGAAACCACGCGGCTGCGCACCGAACAGGAAGCGATGAAGACGCGTTCCGCCGAGGAGCGGCAAGCGGTTCTGTCCCGCATCGCCGACGAATTCGAGCGTAGCATCGGCGGGGTGATCCAGGGCACCGCAACGGCCGCCGACGAATTGCAGAATTCGGCTTCGTCGATGTCCACGATTGCGGTGGGAACGACGGATCAGAGCGCGAAGGTCGCGGCCGCCGCCGAGCAGACGGCGTCGAATGTCCAGACCGTTGCTGCGTCAGCGGAGGAGCTGTCGTCCTCGATCCAGGAGATCGCGCGGCAGGTTACCCAATCTTCGTCAATTGCCCAGAATGCGGTCGGGCAGGCCAACCGGACCGAGGCCATGGTCGGCCGCCTGGTCGAGGCCTCGCAAAAGATCGGCGAGGTCATGGCGCTGATCCAGACCATCGCGGGACAGACGAACTTGCTGGCGTTGAACGCGACCATCGAAGCTGCGCGGGCCGGCGAGGCCGGCAGAGGCTTCGCCGTCGTCGCCAACGAGGTGAAGGCGCTGTCGGCGCAGACCGCCAAGGCTACCGACGAAATCACCAGCCAGATCCAGGAAATCCGCGATGCGACCGGTTCGACGGTCAATGCAATCCGCGAGATCGGCACCACGATCGGGCAAATGAACGAGATCGCAGGCTCCATTGCGGCCGCCGTCGAAGAGCAGGGCGCTGCGACCAACGAGATCGCCCGCAGCGTCCAGCAGGCGGCGCAAGGCGCCCAAGAGGTGATGCAGAACATCACGGGCGTGCGCGAAGCTTCGAGCAAGGTCGACGCTGCCGCGAGCCTCGTGCTTAATGCCGCCGGTCAACTGACGTCGCAATCCGAGCAGCTCAAAACTGAAACCGGCAAATTCCTCGGCAACGTCCGGGCCGCGTGACATCTCGCGTCAGCCCTTCCGCGTTTGAAAGGGACTTGCGATGATCAGTCGCCGAGCCGCAAATTGAGCTCGCGCCCGAGCCACTCGCCTCGATCGGCCAGCGGCGTCAGCGTTCAGTTCAGCCGCGCGCCGATCCCCGTGAGCACGCGATAATCCGGCTTGGATTGAACGCCGTTGTGCTGGTTGATGACCGGCACGCCGACGGAGACAAAGCCGGAGAAGCGATCGAAGCCCACCCGCACGCCGGGCGAGAGATAGACCGTGGTGCCGCCCGAATTGGGGTCGGGAATTCCGGCGATGCGCTGCTTGTCGTGCCACTCGCCATTGAGCTCGAGAACGAGGTCGAGCGTATAGGGCGTCTTCTTCATGTCGCTGTGGTCGTGGTTGGCGTGATAGAGGCAATGCTCCTGCAATTGATTGCGCGGCTGCATGCAGTATTCGTGCAGCTCCACCTCTTTCGCGGATCCGGTTGGCCCGACCAGGCGATACGACACGGCGGTGCCGAACAAAAAGCGGTCGCCGAGATTGGTGTCCTGCGTGCCCGTGCTGATCAGGTAATAGAGGCCGCTCACGTCGAACGACCAGCGGCCAGCGCGTTTGGTCAAGGCGGCGCCGAACAGGCCGTCCCAGGACCCCGAGCCCGGCTGAAATTCGGCCTGAAAAAGTTGACCGGCGGCGTCACGCCGGTTGGTGACACCGGTCGGTGCCTTGAAGCCGAACAGCACGGCGGCCGACGTTCCCGTCTGCGCGTTGTTGTGGAAGCGATATTGCCCGAGCATGGTCACGTCGCCGAACCCTGCCGAATTGCCGCGCCTGTTGATGCCGTCGGGGCTCATCAGGCTGCTCATGTCGCTCATATTCATCATGCCCATATGGCCGCCGCTCAGCATGTCCTCGGCGGGCTCGCTGATACCCGAGCGGCGGACGCCGGCGGCGCGAACGGCAACGGTCAGGTCATTGGTGATGCCGTAGGCCACCGAAAGCGAGACGGCATCGATCGAGCGGATCGAATGCGCGTGCGTGCCGCGGCTCGCGGCGGCAAGCAGGTCGGCGTCGCTGAGCTGGCCCAATCGGATGAACTCGTAGCGGACCGATGCGGCGATCAGTCCTTCGGAAAGCGTGTCGGCCGAGATGGTGTTGATGGGACCGCCGCTGCCGGTATTGCCCCCACCGCCCGGATGATGCGCTTCTGCGGGAGCGGTGAAAAAAAGCATCATGGATGAAAAGATGCCGGCCGCCGGCCGTCTAAGATACGCACACACATACGCCCCCTGTACTCACTGTCTGGCGATTAGCCATCGCAATCGGGCGCGAGATTGACTGGATCTTGCGAGAAGCGCGGCTTGCCCGCGACGGAAGGGAAGCGGAAAAGCGGACGCGCCGTCGCCGGCGTGACGTCCGTGTGGCTGACGCGTGTTGGGCGAATGGCGAGAGAGGCGCAATCGTTTGCTTGGTTGTATGTCCGGGGTCGCACGCGTCACAGCGCAGTGGCCGCAATCACGTCCGGCAGTGGCCGTAATCACGGCGAGCGCCAGCCGTAATCGCGTCCGATTGATTCTCTACACGCTTCACTGTCCAGCGCGCGTATCGGAGTAGGACAATTATGACAAGTATCGTTAGAGATATCTTTGTGTTTGTCACCGCGGCTATTTTTGTCGCAGCGAGTTTGCTCATTGCGACCAGCGTCGGCGCGCATGAGTACAAGGTCGGCGCGCTCGACATCGGCCATCCCTGGTCGCGCCCGACTCCGAAGGATGCCAATATCGCGGGCGGCTATCTCACCATCACCAACAAGGGAAAGACTGCGGATCGTCTGATCGGCGGCACGTCGCCCGTGGCAGGCCAGATCGAGGTGCACGAGGTGGTCGATGTGGACGGTATGGCGAAGACGCGGCCGCTCGCGAACGGTCTCGAGATCAAGCCCGGCAAGACCGTGGAGCTCAAGCCCGGCGCCTATCGCATCCTGCTGATGGGCCTCAAGGAGCCGTTCCTGATTGGCCAGAAGGTGAAGGGCACGCTTGTGTTCGAGAAGGCCGGGCCTGTCGATATTATCTACAACGTCGAGGAGAACGTCGGAGCCGCCGTCAGTGGTGTCAATGGTGTCGCGCACAAGCACCATTAGTGCGGTCGCGCTCTGCCAGGATCTCGGGCCGTGTCCAGCTCAAGCCAAATGTCGCTCGTCACCATCGGCAGGCCACCGTCGTCACCGCAGAGAACGCAGGCTGCCTGGCGTTCCGCCGCCACGGTCTTGTCCGCATCACTTCTCGGTATCGGACTGGCCTACTCTGCCTGCATATTGCTGATCCCGGCCGCAGGGCATGGGAACAGCGCGTCCTTCTCTTCGGCCAACGATCGTTCGCAAGGTGTGATCTGCTTAAGCAGCAATTCGCTGCAGGCAGCTCGCGCCAATGAGTGAACCGGTCGAGCTTGGCCCAACTTGTCCGGCATCGAGATAGTTTGCGCGGTATCGCGGCGCCGCCGTGCGCATGTCCGCAGGCGACGATGCTGGCGGCATTGCCGTGACAAGCCGCGGCCATCACCTGCATCCGCCGTCAACAGTTCGGAAACCACACGCGCTCTCTTCCAGTCCCGCTAACTAATCGAAAATCGTTCTGCCGCAAATTCGTGCCCGGGAAAGGGAATGGGGAGATCCAAACAATGAACGGGCTGGCCATCATGGAAAACGTTCGCCGCTACCGCACAATCGCATCGTTGTACCGCCAGACCGCGGCCTTCCGGCCGCTTCATAGCGGTTCCCTGCTGGCGCAAGCCAGGGAATGGGAGCATCGCGCCGTAGCGGAGCTGGAAGCCTATTATGAGGCTTTCTGTCAGGCCGCTTCCGGCAATACGCCAACCCACTCCGCAAGCTGCGCGGTGAACTGACGGCGGTGCGCTCCGGGAGTTAACGAATTCAGGCGGCGTGGGTAAGATCCATTTACCTTCGCCGTCCCAGATGGGTAACTCGATCGATCCAACTGCCATCCTCGACAGTGATACGATCGAAATTTACGGTGGCCCGCTTGGGGCTTCTTTCGTGGGTTGCATATCAGCTCGCCGACGCTATCAGTCCGACCCGCATGTCCCTGGCGACATAGACGCATGTATCGTCGGCAAACACACGGCCGTTCGCAATTGCAACCGCCAGTTTGCCGCGCCTGACGTGGCGCATGCTGACCTCGTATCGCACGCGCCTTGTGTCCGGCTTGACACCGCCTTGTAACTTGACCTCGCCAACGCCGACCGCGCGTCCTTTGCCTGGGGAGCCCGACCAGCCAAGCCAATAGCCAATGACCTGCCACATGGCGTCGAGACCGAGGCAGCCCGGCATTACCGGATCACCGGCAAAGTAGCAGTCAAAAAACCAGAGGTCCGGCGTGATATCGAGCTCGCCGATGACATGGCCTTTGCCGAATTCGCCGCCGTCTACGCTGATCTCGATGATGCGGTCCATCATCAGCATCGGCGGTGCCGGGAGCTGAGCATTGCCCGGGCCGAAATAGCCGCCTTCGCTCGACTTGAGCAGATCTTCCCTTGTGTAGGACGGTTGCGGAGCGTGAAAGTCGCGCGGGTCGGACACGGCCATGTCACCTCTGACGATGTTTAGCGGGCGGTTGTCAAATGTGCTTTCCGTAGCCTGACTTCAAGCAAAGTTTCCGCCGCATGCCTTCGGGGTCGCGCTCGATGGCCGGCTATGGTCCGCGCGGGGCGCGTTCGGCACGCCGGGCGCGAAACTTCTTATGGTCTGCTGCCTTATCAACACATTGCGGATTCAGTGAATCTGGACTCTGATGACTGTTGGGTCGATCCGGATGCCGAAGACCTTGCGCCCGATCGTGTCGTTGCTGCTGGGGCTCGCGTTCCTGCTGGCAGGCAGCGGCCTGCAATTCACGTTGCTGCCGTTGCGCGGCAGCGCGGAAGGCTTTGACGATCTTGCGCTCGGTGTCATCAGCTCGGCCTATTACGTCGGCTTCGTCAGCGGCTGTCTGCTCGCGCCCTATCTGATCCAGCGCGCGGGACACATTCGCGCTTTTACAGCGATGGTGGCGGTGGCGGCGGCCGTGGCGCTTGCCCACGCGCTCGCGCCGGTGGTCGCGGCCTGGATAGTTTTCCGCGGCGTAACCGGCCTCTGCCTCGCCGGTCTCTACCTGGTGGTCGAGAGCTGGCTCAACGATCGCGCCTCCAACGAGACTCGCGGTCTCGTGCTGTCGGCTTACGTGGTGGTCAACTACGGCGCCATCACATTTGGTCAGGCCCTGGTAACGCTTTATCCGATCGCTGAGGCTGGGAACTTCATGGTGGCCGCCATGCTTTCCTCGTTGGCCATCGTTCCGGTGGCCCTGACCCGTGCGGCGCAACCAGCACCGATTACCACAGTCAGCTTTCGCGTCGGACAGCTATACCGCGCGGCACCCGTCGCGCTGGTCGCAAGTTTCATGATTGGCGCGGCTAACGGTGCATTCTGGGGCCTTGCGCCGCTGTCGGCCGCCGGCAGCGGCCTCAGCATCGATCAGGTGGCGCTGTTCATGAGTACGGCGGTGCTGGCAGGAGCGATCGTCCAGTGGCCGGTAGGCCGTCTGTCCGACCGCGTCGATCGCCGCCTGGTGCTGCTCGTTCTCTTGATCGGAGCCGCCGCCGCGGGCATTGCCTCGTGGCTGATCTCCGCATCCGGAATGATGCTGCTGCTGTTCGGTATCCTCTTCGGGGCGCTCGCGCTGCCCGGCTATTCGCTCGCTGCGGCTCATGCCTATGACAAGACCCCAGCGAGTGATGTCGTACCGATCGCCGCCACGATCCTGCTCACCAACGGCCTCGGTTCAGTGGTCGGACCGCTCATTGCCGCTGCCTTCATGTCGGCGGAAGGGCCACGCGCCTTGTTCCTGTTCACCGCGATGGTCCAGGCGTTGCTTGCGGCCTACGTTTTGTATCGCACGCAGGTGCAGGTCTCGCTGGCTTCGCCACAGAAGACCGACTTCGATCTTGCCGCGACAGCACTCGTGGGCACGGTTGTCACGCACGATGCGCTGGACCCGGCCGATCCCTCGATTATTATCCCGGAGGCCTATGCGCGCGCGCCCATGCAAGCCAATGCCAGATCGACTCCATCGTCGGAGAGCTGACCTTGGGCGGGCTCGCCGGTTGACGCGGCATCATGAACGACAAGGCCTGCTGGTCGAGCCGCACGCTTTTAGCGGAGGCGCAGCGTGAACTTGGCCGGTAGAGCCGCGACTATCTCGTCGCACGCGTGCGCCCGGCAACAGTGCGCGCGCCACGGTCGATGGAGAGGGCACTATTGCTTCGCCGTGGCGCTATGATGGCGCAGCAAATTCGCTGATGGTGTACGCTGTTGCGCGCGGCGATGCGCAGGGTGCCTACGCAAAAGAAGCCCGCATCCGGTGCCGTCGGGCGCTTCAGCGCGGCACGAAAGGCGCTGCCAGGACCGCGAGCATGCCAAAGGCGGCGATGTTCCAGAACAGCGAGCGGATGAGCGGTATTCCGGATATATAAAGCGCGGTGTAAGCGATGCGCCCGCAGATATAGGCAATCGATCCCCAATGGGTCAGCTCATTGTGAACGCCCGCCGCCTGAACAGTGAGAACCGCCGCGGCAAAGAACGGAAACGTCTCCATGTAGTTGCGGAAGTTACGGTTGATGCGCCCGGGGATGGGCGTGAGCGGCGGCATCTCGACGTCGCGCGGGCTCGCGGCCCATTTGAGGCCGTACTGTGCGTTTGCGGCCTGCGCCGCAGCGACGAGCTGAAGGAAGCCCCAAAGAGTTGCGGTTGCCAGCACCATTAGCTCGAAGCTCATGCCCATCCTGTGTCCTCTTTCAAAAAGGTGCGGCCGGCTTTCAGCATTCCTGCGTTACCCCGCACTCCAAACGCCATGCCGAGGGCCCCGTCGACCATTTGCGCGACAAAGCCGATCGCGATCAGAGTGAGAAACTGAATGTCCATCGAGGGGCAATCCCCGGCCTGGGTCCCGCGTGGTCACGTGTTATAGAGGAGGCGCGCCTCTCTCGTCAGGTGTCGATGGCGCCTTTGATACGTTTTCGCGCAAGCGGCGGTTCGCACAGAAGCGTGCCGGTGGCGCTCACCACGGCATTCGCAAGGCAGCCGCGATTGCGGGGGAAACGCTTGACCGGGACGTATATCAGACATCAGACGGACGTCGACGTACCCGGCAGCCAGCTAGCGAAACAGCGGGATCGAACAGGTGCTCCAGTCGTGGTGGTGATCCAGGTCTGCTTCGGCGTGGCGCACCCGACACGATTCGAACGTGTGACCTTTGCCTTCGGAGCAAGATAACGTGCCCATCCGAAAAATGCGATAGGGCACGCTATGCTACTATCCATCTGAAGCAACTGGATATTCTCAACAACACGAGCGGCGTTCCTATCCGAAAACCCGCACTGATTTTTCTCCCGCGTGCTTACGCACTGCTTACGCGGCTTGTGCAGGCTGTGGCGCTTGTGCCTTATGATGGCCAAGAGCGCAGGTGGCCCCGATGCCCGAGTTCAAAAAAAGTGCGATATCCAGCACGGCAAGTTCGCATCGGTGGATGGCGCTAAGTACGCGTCTCCTAAGCGCTGTTGTATTAGCGCTCGTTGTTGGCGTCGTTGCGGCTGTCGCGGATTCGGCTGTGTCTGTGGGCAGCCTTGGCGCCGCTCTCGCGATTGTAGTTCTCGGCGCCTTCGTCTGCGCGGAGTTCCGCCGCGTTTCGTGGCTACGCTTGATCGGCATTGACACCGCGCTCTGCCTAGTCGTCCCATCGCTGCTTGCAGACCTTTCATGGGTGCCCCGAAACACGATCGGGTCGCTGGGCGCCGCCATGGAGCGTTTGGACGTCGTGGGATGGGTTATCAGCGTTCTTGTTCTCGGCGGCTGCGTGCAGGTCGACTGGAAAATCATGCGGAGCATGGCCATGAAGCTTGGCGTCCCGGTCTTCTGCGGAAGCCTCGCGGCATTGGCGGCGACATGGGGTTGGGCGGCCCTATGGGCGACGGATTTCTCCAGTGCGCTTTTCCTGCAGGTGGCACCGATGATGGCCGGTGGGTTGACTGCTGGAGCGCTGCCGCTTGCGACGGGTTACGCCAACCAATGGGGGCAGATGCAGGGCGCGCTGCTGGCTCAGATGCTTCCTTCGCTGCTCGTCGCCAATCTCCTAGCGATTGCCGTCGCGGGGATAATCGGCATGATCCATCCGGCCGATGGGGTCCGGGGCGGCGCCGCTACATCGGCCGCCGCGGAGTCCGTCCGTCCGGCGATATCGGCATGGCGATCGGTGCCGTCATCGCGCTGTATCTCTGCGGCGCCGTGGTTTCGTATTGGTTCGGAGTCTCCGCCCCCTTGGTCGTCATCCTCGTGGGCATGACGGCCAGCGCGCTGGATGGTATACCGGCACCCGTTGTGCGCGGAATGAAAGCCGTCCAGAACTACTTCACGTCCTATCTGCTCTTTCCCGTGTTGTGGCTGGTCGGCCTGATGCTCGTGCCTTGGGAATACCTCGTGGCGGGCTTTGCAGCGCCCCTCCTGAGCATGGCGTTCGCAGCGGTCCTGGCTCTTTCCGTTACCGGTTATCTCGTCTCGAGATGGATGGGGCTGAACCCGGCCGACGGCGCAACGATCACGCTTTCAAGGGTAGCCATGGGCGGAACTGGCGCCATTGCGATCCTCAGCGCAGGAGATCGCGTGAACCTGCTACCCTTCGCGCTTCTGGTGACGCGCCTCGGCGGAGCGCTGACCGTGTTGCTCACGTTGCAGGCCGCGACTGTGCTACAACCTTGACGAGGTAAGCCGAGAGCGCACGCGGGTGCGAAAAGGGGGCAGCTTGCAACTGCGGCACCTGCGATACTTCGTCAAGATCGTCGAAGCGGGAAGCTTCTCCCGGGCCGCCGCGACGATCCATGTGGCGCAGCCCGCGCTCAGCCAACAGATTGCGGAACTCGAAGAAGAACTCGGCGTGCCGGTGTTGCAGCGCCATGCGCGGGGCATAAGCCCTACGCCCGCTGGCGAGGTGCTTTACCGCGAAGCAGTGGTCATATTGCGGCGGATCGAGCAATTGCCGGGAATTGTGCGTTCGACCGGCGGCGAGCCTGACGGCGTCGTGGCTCTCGGCATGTCGTCCACTCTGGCGGCGACGGTGGGCGGGCCCTTTATCCAGACGTGCCGCGAGCGGCTTCCAAAGGTGATGGTGAAGTTTTACATCTCGGACAGCGAGACGCTGAAACGTGAAATCTCGACCCATGCGCTCGACCTAGCGCTTCTTTTCGAGGATCAGTTTGCCGCCGGCTACTCTCGAGCGCCTCTTTTCCGACAGCGTCTCTATTATATCGGAGACAAGCGGATATCGCGGTCCACCGGGACGATCTCGATGGAAAAGCTCGCAAAGCTTCCGCTTGTTCTTCCGACTGCACCGAACATCCTGCGCTCCGTTCTCGATCGCGAGTTCGCCGGGATCGGCGTGTCGCCGAATATCGTCAGCGAGGGAGATCAGCTCAGCTCGATCATGTCTCTTGTCCGACAGGGGCTGGGCGGGACAGTGTTGCCGCGCGGCTTCGAACATGGCGAAGGAGCCGGCGATCTCGGGGTCCCGTCACTGATTGAGCCGCCTCTCTTCCTGACAGCCTCCGTGATGTGGTCGAGCGACACTGCGCTCAGCCGTGCGGCGGAGGCCGTACGCCTCGCGCTAGCGGACTACGTCATCGCGCTTACGCGCGAGCATGTCTATCCAGGGCTCGAGCTTCTTGGTCAAAGTTAGCTATCGGCGGTCAATATAGGCGCATACGAAGACGGTATTTGTGCGCCTTATGGAGATCGGGTTTGTCTGCGGTCCAATGAAGTCGCGCCAATACTGGCGGCCGGCATTGAAGGATCGAAGCAATGGCAAATCTGATTTACCGCGTGGTGTCTGCCTGTGGCGCGCTGGGCTACGGCTATCCGAAGGAATGCCTCGACGAAGCGCTGAAGGGTCGCATCGACGCCATCATTTCCGACGCCGGCTCGATGGATGCCGGTCCCTACTATCTCGGGACGGGCACGGAATATTTCGAGCGTGATGCCGTCAAACTCGACTATCGGCACATGGTCGAAGCTGGCAGCAGGCTCGGCGTTCCCGTCATTCTGGGAAGCTGCGGCATGGCCGGCGGCGACCGCAATCTCGACTACATGCTGGATATCGCCAAGGAAGTCTTCGCCGAACTGGGGATCGCCAACGCCAAAGTCGCCGTGATCAGCGCCGAGCTGGACCCCGAAGTCGTCATCAACGAGCTCAAAGCGGGCGCGCTGCGCTGCACCGGGCTCGGTCCGGAGCTCGACGAGGAAGCGCTGCGTGAGAGCACGATCGTCGGACAGATGGGAATCCACCCGCTGATCACAGCGCTGGAGAGTGGCGCGCAATATATCTTTGCCGGCCGCTCTTGTGACATCGCGCTCTTCGCCTCGGATATGATCCGCCGCGGCATCGATGCCGGCCTCGCCTACCATGTCGGGCATGTACTTGAATGCGGCGCGCTAGCCTGCGATCCAGGTTCGCCGTCGGATTGTCTCGTCGCCGAAGTCTACGACGACAACTCGGCGCTGTTCGTCGCCCCCAATCCCACACGCCGCTGCACTTCGTACTCGATCGCCGCGCACTCGCTCTACGAAGAGAGCCATCCGCAGCTCCAGTTCTACCCCGAAGGTATCCTGGCGATGGAGAAGACGGAGTTCTTCTCAAAAGATTCGCGGGTCGCCGGCATACGCAACAGCCGCTTTGTCCGATCGGGTAAGCCCTGGCCGTGGAGCATCAAGCTGGAAGGAGCCCGCCGCCTCGGCGCCCGCAAAGTGTCGCTGCTCCATATCGACCCCGCCGACCTGCCGAAAGTGCCGGCGGATGTGCTGGTCTACGGCCGCAACGGCGTGCAGGCCCGACCCACGGCTTCCGGCCATCGTGAGCTTGGCATCATCATCGAGACCACCGCAAAGTCCGAAGAGGCTGCCGTGCTGCTGGCTAGCCTGCTCACCCATTACCTCATCCACTACGGCTATCCAGGACGAAAGGCAACCGCCGGCAACATTGCTTATCCGCTCTCGCCCAACCTCGTCAGCTTCCGCCGATCTAACGGCTCGTTCGGTGCGATCGTTCCTAGCGGCACCCGCGATCCGGTGTTCTTTGCCAACTATGACAAGATCAAGAAGGCGGTGATCAACCTGATCGAAGCCGAATTTCCTACGGCACTTAAAGATGCGAGCTACCGGATCATCGATGCCGACGAGACTGCCCCCGCGATCCTCGTACGCACCATCGATCGCGATGCCGCATCGCTCGCGGCGCGACACGCTGCCGAGGTCGCACGGATCACCAATCTTGTCACGCCCAAGCCAGGCTCTTTGATCGGGCTCGATGCACCCGACGCTTACGAGTGGACGCTCTACCACCTCCTTCAGAACGAGGATGTGATCAAGAACGCCATGTTCCCGATCACCTACTACGACGCGAAAGGAGCGAGCTGGACGAAGACCGGAGAAGCGCGGCCTGCCTATTTCGACGTTGGCGAGACCGGATACTCGCGAAGCCTGGACGACCGCACCCTCTGCCTCATTCAGGAAGTGCCCGTCTCCGGCCTCCGGGTCGGTGAGCATCGGCTGCTCGACATGGCGGTGGTCATCCGCTCCAAGGACGCCGGCATCAATCGGCTTACCTTCGATGTGATCTTCACCTCCGGCGAGAACTACGAGATCGCGTTGAGCTCGAACATGTTCACGCGCGAGAGCGTGGCGCGCATCCTCGACCTGCCGTTGGATCGCGTCGTCGGCACCTTCTTCGTCGATACGTGCAACGCGATCAAGATCTCGATCGACCGGCTCAATATTTCGGCCTCGCCCGACGAACGTGATGTGTTCGGCGCACAGCAGCAGTCCGCGATCGAGAACCTTTCGGTACCCGTCTATGCCCAAGCACTCGCCAAGGTGTCTTCGTTCTGAGCCAACGTCCGCGGGGAGCACTGTCTCCCGCTCCCCGCGACTTTCCTTCAGCAATACCACTCATGGAAGCAATTGTTCTTCGAGCTTCCGACCAACATCGTCAGTTGCCATGCTATCTGCACTCGGTGACGATTTCCCTCGGAATTGCCTACTCCCTCGAATGAGACAGAACTGGAGTTTCGGTTCGCGCGCGCATATCGCGTTGTAAAATAAAGGAAAGATGGCGCACCCGACACGATTCGAACGTGTGACCTTTGCCTTCGGAGGGCAACGCTCTATCCAGCTGAGCTACGGGTGCAACAGGGCTTCATTTAGCCGATTGGCCGGGCAGGGGCAACGGCCCTGCGGGATTCGTTTTTGGAGTGTGTCAGGCACCTGCGCCGTCCCCGAAACGTTGCCGGTAGGCGCGGACATAGGCCTGCTCCGCCGGCTTGAGGTGACGCCTTGTCAGCATGATCAACTCGTCGCGGCGGGAATGCCGAAGGGCCTCGATCATGGCAATGTGATCCTGGCGGGCCTCATTCAGCGCGCCCGGGTTGGCGTAGGCATAGGAGCGGATGCCCGAAACCTTTTGCGCCAGATTTTCGATAGTCTCGATCAAGCAGTTGTTGCCGCATAGCCCGAACAGGGCGCGGTGGAATTGCACATTGCTGTGGAACACCGCCAGGAGGTCGCCGGCATCCACGGCCTTGCCGTGCTCGCGCTGCACGGCTTCCAGCCGGACGATATCGGCGGGCGCGACGGGAAACGGTAGAATCCGCACCGCCATCACCTCGAGTTCCTCGCGAACATTGTAGATGTCGCTCACCTCACGCGGCTTCAGATCGCGCACGATCGCGCCGCGGTTCGGAATGCGCTCGACGATGCCCCGCTTTTCCAGCTCGAACAGTGCCAGGCGGATGTCGCCGCGATGGGTGTCGAAGGCCGCGCACAGATCCTGCTCAACCAGACGCTCGCGCGGATGCCGCCTGCCAAGCACGACATCTTCCTCGAGCTTTCTGGCGATCAGATGCGCGATCGGCTCGCGCTCATGCGTCGCCGCCGGCGGCAAGACAGCCCCGGAAGTTTTCGCAATGTCGCCGCGAGGGGGCGGCCTTTTGAAGGTTTTGGCAGTGGCCATGGCGCCAATGTGCCATCGGCCGAAACAGTATACAATCTAAAATACTATCTTGTTAACAGAGTGGCTTCGGTCATAATGACCTGCCGCGGCCTGTCAGGGCGAGCGGCGGCAATCAGCCCGCAAAAGCGGCGAAGCAGGGGAGGAATTCAATGTCCGTTTCACGGTATCTGCCGTTCGTTCGCGGCATTCTGCTGGGCGTTGCCATTGCGATGGTGTCGTCGCCAGCGTCGGCGCAAAAGCGCGAATTCTCGTTCGCCTACGACCAGCCGAAGAACAGCGGCTACGGCATCGGCGCCGAAATGTTCAACAGGAAGCTGATGGAGCTCAGCAAGGGCACGCTCTCGATCAATCAATATCCCGGCGCCCAGCTCGGTACCGAGGCGCAGACCCTGCAAAAAGTCCAAACCGGCGACATCGATTTCGTGATGCTGTCGACCGCCAATGCCTCGACCGCGCAGCCGGAGTCGGGCGTGTTCTCGCTTCACTATATCTTCCGCGATGAAGCGCACGCCATCAAGGTGCTCGGCGATCCCGCCGTCATCGCGGCGATGAAGGAATTATACGCGGCCAAGATGAAGGGTGCCCACATGCTGGGGCTCGGCTCGCAGGGCCTGCGGCACATGTACGGCAAGAAGCCGGTGCAGGCGGTCGCCGACCTCAAGGGCGTCAAGGTTCGGGTGCAGGCGACCGTGACCGAAGATACGCTTTTCCCGGCCTATGGCGCCCAGGTCGTGCACATGCCGTTCGGCGAAGTCTACACCTCGCTGCAGACCGGCGTCGTCGACATGGCCGAAAACGGCATCAACAACTATCTCGTCAACAAGCACTACGAACCCGCCCCGGTGCTCTCGCTCACCGAGCACGAAGCGAACAATGCCGCTCTGTTCGTCAGCGACAAGGTATGGAGCAGTCTCACCGACGAGCAGAAGAAATGGGTGCAGGCGGCCGCCGACGAGGTCAGCAAGAACGAGCCGGCCCAGGCCTTCAAGCTCGAACACGAGGCGCAGGCGAAGCTCGAAAAAATCGGCGTCAAGGTCGTCAAGAGCGTCGACAAGAGCGGCTTCATGGCGATCAGCAAGCCGATCCAGGACAAGCTGGCGGCCGATCTCGGACCGAACGCCGTCAAGGTCCTCGGCATGGTGCGCAACGTCCAATAGCTGGCGGTTGATGGGCGGGCAGCCCGGCGGTTGCCCGCAGCGCCAGTGCCTTGCGGATCAGAGACTCGACATGCCCGGATTCAATAGCCTCGTCCTGGAGGAGCAGCGTCACCTGAAGTGGCGCGCGCTCGACTGGCTCGAGCAGGTTCTGATGATTCTCTGCGGCGTCGCCATCACCGGGTTCTCCGTCCTGGTGATGTGCGACATCGTTACCCGCACCATCGGTCATCCCTGGCTCTGGCTCCAGGAGGCGACGATGACATTCTTCATCTATGGCATCTTCATCGGCGTGGGCGCGGCGACGCGGCGCAACGATCATCTCTATCTTGCCGTGCTGGCGGAATCGCTCACCGGCAACACGCGGCTGTTCTTCGAGACGTTCAACCGGCTGGTGGTGCTCGGCGTCGCGCTCTGCATGGTCTATTTCGGCTATTTGAATTTTCTGGACGGCTTCAAAAGCTTGCGCATGCCGTCAATGACGCCATTGGCCAGCCTGTACGCAGCCATTCCGCTCTGCGGTGTGCTGATCGCCCTTTTCACCATCGAGCAGATCGCCAACGGCTGGAAGAACGGCTTCGGCGGCTCATCGGATGCCGACGAGAAGAGGAAAGCGCTGTGACGACCAGTGGCGGGCTCATCTTCCTGATGGGATTTCTCTTTCTGTTTCTCGGCTACATGGGCGTGCCGGTGGCCTTTGCCTTGATTGCGTCTGTGCTGGTGGTGACGGCGTTCACGCCGGTCAGCCTCGCCTCGATGATGGCGCAGCTCTTCAACGGAATGGACACCGAGGCCCTGCTCGCGGTGCCTTTCTTCCTGCTCGTCGGCGACCTCATGACCTCGGCAAACGTCACCGCCCGCATGATTGCGCTGTCGCAAACACTGGTCGGACATTTGCGCGGCGGTCTGGCGCAGGTGGTGACGATCTTCAGCATGTTCTTCGCGGGCATCTCCGGCTCGTCCGCCGCCGACGTCGCCATCCTGTCGCGAACGCTGGCGCCCGAAATGAAGCGGGAAGGCTATGATCTCGCCTTCACGGCGGCGCTGATCGCCTCCGCCTCGACGATGGCCAATCTCATCCCGCCCAGCATCATGGCCGTGGTGTATGGCGCGACCGGCAATGTCTCGATCGGCGGCTTGTTCCTCGCTGGCGTGGCGCCTGGCGTATTCGTCGGCATCGGACTGATGATCTACAGTCACTTCTTCGGGCCCGTCGGCATCAAGCGCGAGCGCGCGACATTTGGCATGGTCGCGACTGCCACGAAGGAGGCGGCCGTGCCGCTGATGATCCCGTTCATCATCATGGGCGGCATCCTCACCGGCCAATTCACGCCGACCGAGGCGGGCATCATTGCCGTGGCCTATATCGTATTCGTGGCGATCCCGTTGCTCAATCGCCGGCATTACCGGCACTTGCCGCGCGACATGGCGCTGACCGGACTGCTTTATTCGATCCCACTCATCACCATCGGCGCCGCATCGGTATTCGGCTGGATGCTGGCCTATCTACGGGGGCCTGCCGTGGTGTCAGGCTGGATATCGTCGGCGGCTGGCGGCGATCCCTTCCTGATCATGCTGTTGCTGGTCCTCTTGTTCGTCGTGGTCGGGGACTTCATCGACGCGATCCCTGCGATCATCATTTTCATGCCCATCATCGACGATCTGACCAAGAACGCCGATATCAATCCGGTGCACATGGGCGTCGTCATCATCGTTACGCTGGCGTTCGGGTTGATCACGCCGCCTTACGGGCTTGCGCTGCTGATGGCATCGAAATTCGTCGGGGTGCGCTTCGGCCGGGCGATGCTGGCGTCGCTCCCCATCTACATCGTGTTCCTCGCCGCGATCGCGTTCTGCATCTTCTTTCCCGAAGTCGTGCTGTGGCTGCCCAAGCACCTGCTTCCGGAATCGGTCGGCTGCTTCAAGAATCCGAGCGGTGCGGGCTATATCTGTCCCTGAGACGACCGATGTGCCCGCAACAATGGTCATTCAGCCGGCAGGCCGGCCGGAGCGCCCCCCAATGGGCAGGGACACGGTTCGCGCCTTCCGCCAAAATTCTGATCCGTTCCGGCGAATTGGTGCTAGTCTTGACGCGTTGATCTTCTACCATGGATGGGGACGTCCGATGTATAAGAAGGTTCTTCTCGCCTATGACGGTTCGGTCGAGGGGCGGCGCGCGTTGCGGGAGGGCGCAAAGCTCGCACAACTCTGCCGTTCCGAGGTCTTTTTGCTCGCCGTCGTCGAGGTCTCCTCGATCATGACGCCCGAGGCCGGGCTTACGATCCCGATCGAGCTGCAGACCGAGGATTACAAGGCCATCCTGAACGAAGGCGCCGAGCGGCTGAAGGCGCTGGGATTTTCGCCGACCGTGCGGCTCGAGGTCGGCGATGCCGGGCAGAAAATTGCCGAGGTCGCCGAAGAAATCGGCGCGCATCTCGTCGTGGTCGGGCATCGCCCGCAGGGGACGCTGGCACGCTGGTTCGGCTCGATCGGCAGCTATCTGGTCAAGCGCCTGCGCTGCAGTGTGCTGGTGGCCCAGACCGAGATCAGCGACGCCGAATTCGAGCGGTTGAAACCGGCGGAAACGGTGGCCTCGGGATAGCCGTAAGGCTGCGCCGAACTTAGTTCGCGGGAACGATGATCTTGCCGATCGGCCACAGCGCGATCCCGGCAAGTTTTAAGTGTGCCCAGGCAAAGGGAACGCCGATGATGGTTACGGCCAGCAGCACGGCCGTGACGACATGGCCGAGCGCCAGCCACCATCCCGCCAGCACCAGCCAGATGATGTTGCCGATCACCCCGAGCGGGCCGGTGCCGATATCTTCCTGGCCCGTATAGGCGTCGCGCGAGACCGCCGTGAAGCCGAACGGGAACAAGGTGTAGGCCGCGATATTGAACGCGGCCCGCGCCCAGGGAATGCCAATGAGCGTGATCGCCATGACGACGGACGCGACCAGCCAGCCGAACGCCATCCACGCGCCGCCGAGCACGACCCAGATCACATTGAGGAGCAGTGAGACCGGTGACATGGCTGCTATCCCTGTGTTGACGCAATGCTGACGAAACCGCGCTGCGGGCGAACCCGATTGCCCCAGGCCCGGCAGACGCTAGACTGATTCCCACGACGATCAAGCAACAAGCGCGCCAAAGAGCACGTCAAGGGAGAAGCGTTCATGCGTCCGCTCGAATTCGGCTGGTATCTGCCCACGCATGGCGACACCACGGCCTATGGCCTGATGGAAGCGCAGATTCCGGGGTCTCCTGAACTGTGCGACCGCGTGGTGCGGGCGGCGGAGACGGCTGGCTTCGAATATCTCCTGATCCCGGTCGGTTCCGTGTGCTGGGAAGCCTGGATCACAGGTGCGTTCATGGCGGCGCGTTCGTCGTCGATCAAGCCGCTGATCGCGGCGCGGCCTAGGTACATCAATCCGGTGCTGCTGGCGAAGATGATCTCGACCTTCGACCAAATGTCGGGCGGGCGGATCTGCATCAATCTGATCGCCGGTCAGAACGAAGCGAGGTCGAGGGCGAGGGCGTCCGTTATCCGAAGGAAGCGCGCTACGAATTGATGGAAGAGGAAGTCTCGATCCTGAAGGCACTTTGGACGACGCGCGGGCCGGTGAATTTCGAAGGCAAGTTTCACAAACTGTCTGGCGCGCACATCCGCCCGCGCCCGCACCAGCAGCCGTTTCCAAAGTTCTATCTCGGCGGCGGCTCGCGCCAGGCCTGGGAATTGTCGGCCAAACATTCCGACGTGCATTTGTTCTGGGGCGATCTGCCGGAAAAGATCGCCTCGAATATCGCCGAGATCAGGGAGATGGCGCGCGCGCATGGCCGCGAGAACGACATCGGCTTCGGCATGCGCCTTCAAGTGATCTGCCGCGAGAACGAGGCGGACGCCTGGGGGGCCGCCGATCATCTGGTACGGCATGCGACCGAGCGGCAGAAGCAGGAAATGAAAACGCTTTACAACAAATCGGAAGCGAACCAGCGCGTACAGCAGCTCGCCCGTGAGCATGGCGATCTCCTGCTGCCGCATCTGTGGACCGGCATCACAAAAGTCCGCCCCGGCGCCGGCATTGCCGTAGTCGGCAATCCCGTCCAGTGCGCCGACACGCTGCAGCAATTCATCGACGCCGGCTGCCACTCGTTCTGCCTGTCCGGCTATCTGCATGACGAGGAAGCCGAGCGTTTTGGCCGGCTGATCCGGCCCATTCTCGCTGAGAACAATCGCGGCCGGTGGGTGGCGTAGCGCGGACGGCGGATGCCGGCCGTCATGCTGCAGTGCAGCCGAATGCCCGATGACGCCGGGCGCATTGCTGCGCTGCGCCGAGGCACACTCTTTATATCGCTATATCGCTCGCGGTGGTGTGTGGGCGGCGCTAAAGTCGGGCCGCGAATTCAACTGGGTACCGCCAAATGAGTGGATCGAGCTCGGTACTTGCGTGGAACTCCGCGTTGGAGGAATTCGCGCTGTTTCGAACACTCAGTTCCGAACAGCGGCTAAAAGCCCTCAACGCCATGGTCCGCCAGGATCTGGTGCGCGGGCAAATGCTGGTCGCGCAAGGCGGGCCGTCGGACTCGCTCTTCCTGGTGCTGCACGGCGCGCTGGCGGTGCGCAAGACCGGCTATCTCGAACCGATTGCCGAGCTGCGCGCTGGCGAACTGGTCGGCGAAATCGGCTTCTTCGCCGATGTCCCGCGCACCGCTGATGTGATCGCCATCCGCGACACCAGCGTGCTGGCGTTGACGCGTCCGGCCTATCAGAAGCTCGTCGAAGAAGCCCCCGCCATCGTGGAGGCGCTGCTCGCGGCGCTGGCGCGGCGGTTCGCCAAGGAGACCGCGCGCATCACGCCGTTCCCCACTTCGCCGAAAGCGCGAACGGTGGCGCTGATCGACGGCGGATTGGAGCCTCTGCCGGAAACCTTCGATCGCCGGATGCGCGAGGGGCTGGCTGCGACCCATGCCGAGATCGTCGATGCTGCGCGTTTGCATGCGATGTTTCCCGGGCGCGCGCTCGATGCGCATGAAGTCACCGAATGGCTCAACAGGCTCGAACACGCCGCGCCGCTGGTGGTCTATCTCGGCGGCCGCGAGGCTCAGCCCTGGGCGCGCAAGGCGATCCGTCAGGCCGACATGGTCGTGTTCGCCTGTCGCGGCGATGCGCCCGCG
Source organism: Bradyrhizobium sp. AZCC 1577 (assembly GCF_036924575.1). Taxonomy (NCBI): domain Bacteria; kingdom Pseudomonadati; phylum Pseudomonadota; class Alphaproteobacteria; order Hyphomicrobiales; family Nitrobacteraceae; genus Bradyrhizobium; species Bradyrhizobium sp. AZCC 1577. The sequence continues at coordinate 425,700 of NZ_JAZHRQ010000001.1, read as the reverse complement.
GCCCCATTGACGGAAATCGAGGCTTTCGCCTGCGAGGTTCATTCGATTTCGGCCCGCCGTCTCGTCCGCATCCATGACCGGCGAAGCGGCGAGGTCTCCGGCACCGCGGCATGGCTCGCCCGGCTGCCGGCCTTCATGCACCATCATGTCGCGCTCGAAGACCAAATCGATATCGACAGCCTGATTCGTTTTCTATGCGGCCGCGCCGTCGGCTTCGTCGCTGCCGGCGGCGGCAGTTTTGGAACCGCGCATGTCGGAATCTACAAGGCCTTTCGCGAGCGCGGCGCGATGTTCGACATCTTCGTCGGCACCAGCGTCGGCTCGGCCATGGTCGCCGGTTTTGCCAAAAATCTCGAAGCCGAGCATCTCGAGCGCGGCACGCATGAAATCTTCGTCAGGAGCCGAAGCTTTCGGCGGCCGACCTGGCCGCGCTACGCGCTGTTGGATCACAAGGCGTTCGATCGGGCGCTCGCCAATCAATACGGCGCTGACTGCCGGATCGAGGATTGCTGGCGGCCGTTCGCGGCCATCGCTACCAATCTTTCGACGCACAATCTCGAACTGATCCGCACCGGGCCGCTTTGGCAGGCGGTCCGCGCATCGAGCGCGATACCCGGGCTGTTGCCGCCGTTCTACACGGCTGAGGGCGCGATGCTGGTCGATGGATGTCTGATCGACAATGTGCCGGTGGCATCGATGCACCAGCTCAAGAGTGGCCCCAACCTGGTCGTGCATTTCGGCGAACCGGCGGCGGAGATGTTCGATGTCGATTATGCCTCGCTACCGGGACGGCTGGAATTGATCGCCGCGATGCTGACGCCGTTCCGTAAAAAACTGCTTCCGGCGGCGCCGAGCGCGGTGAACGTTTTGTGGCGAAGCCTGGTGGCGCACCAGCGCTACGATACGTTGCCGGTCGGGCCGTTCGATACGGTGATGCGGCCGCCGCTTCCGCTCGATATCGATGTGACGGATTTCGATCGCCACACGGAAATCTTCGAAGCTTCCTACCTCTGGGCCAAGGGGGCCATCGCGGCGCTGGAAGCGGGAGGCAGTTCGGCCATCTCAGCCATTCTCGACGCCGGCGCGCTGGAGCGGCGTCAGGCGACGGCTGTCGCGGCCTCCAATCGCCCACCCAGCAATCGTCTCGCCTCGGCCGCCGGCTTCGGCGCGCTGAACAGATAGCCCTGCATCTGGGTGCAGCCGAGCTGGCGCAGCAGCTCGCGCTGCTGTTCGGTCTCGACACCTTCCGCCGTCGTGCTCATGTTGCGGGCGGCTGCAATGTTCACCACTGCCTGCACGATCGCCGCCGAGCCGTCGACCTCGATGTCGCTGACGAAGCAGCGGTCGATCTTGATCTTGTCGAACGGGAATCGTTTCAGATAGCTCAGCGAGGAGAAGCCGGTGCCGAAATCGTCGAGCGCGATGCGCACGCCGATGGCGCGAAGCTGATGCAGGATGGCGAGAGCCGATTCGTCGTCATGGATCAGCACCGCCTCGGTGATTTCGATCTCGAGCCGGTCGGGCGGCAGGCCGGAGGCGGCCAGCGCGCCGGTGATCCGCAGCGCCAGCGTCGGCGACTTCAACTGGATCGGAGAAACGTTGACGGCGAGCCGAACCCGAGACGGCCAGCTAGCCGCCTCGGTGCAGGCGGTCTGCATGACCCAATCGCCGAGTTCGTTAATCAGGCCGGTGTCTTCGGCAATCGGAATGAATTCGGCCGGAGAGACCATGCCGCGTTCGGGATGCCGCCAACGCAACAGTGCCTCGCAGCCCGTCACCTCACCGCTCGTGAGATCCAGCAGCGGCTGGTAGTGAATTTCGAAGCCGCCGTCGGCCAATGCCTGTCGCAGATCCTGCTCCATGGTGAGCCGTGCCTGGGCGCGCGCATCCATCGCTGGCTCGAAGAAGCGATGGGTGCGGCGTCCCTCGGCCTTGGCGGCGTACATGGCAAGGTCGGCGTGCTTGATCAACTGGTCGAGTTCGATGCCGTCCTCCGGCGCGAGCGCGATGCCGATGCTCGCATCAGTCGAGAGATGATGGCCGAGGCACCGATAGGGCTGCCGTATTGCCTCGTAAACGCGGGCCACGAATTCCTCAACCTCCGTGCGGCCGCCGATCGCGGTCTGGATCACTGCGAATTCGTCGCCGCCGAGACGGGCAATTAGATCGCCGGGCTTGATGCAATCCTTGAGGCAGGCTGCGATCGCCTTCAGTAGTTCGTCGCCGACATGGTGTCCGAGCGAGTCGTTGATGCCCTTGAACTCGTCGATGTCGATATAGAGCAGTGCGAATCGGTCTCCGCCTGCGGCCTTGCGAAGCTCACGCTCGATCTGCTCGCGGAACAGCACCCGGTTCGGAAGGTCGGTCAGCGCGTCGTAATGCGCCAGATGCGCGATCTTCTCGTTGGCAAGCCGGCGCTCGGTAACGTCGTCGACAACGTTGATGATGTAATGCGCCTGGCCCGCCGAGTTGCGGATTCCGAGCCGTTTGGAGGTGACGTAGCGCGGGCCCATCCCCTGGGTTTCCCAGACATGCTCGTCCTTGAACAGGCCGTCGGGAGATTGCAGCGTTTTCTCTTCGTCGGCCGCGATGATCTCGGCGGCGGCCTGCGGAAAGATGTCGGAGGCCGTCCTGCCGATGATCAGGTCGCGCGAGATGCCGAACTGGGCTTCCGCCACGCGGTTGACCAGCAGATAGCGCCGGTCGTGCACGTCCTTCACGGTGATCTGGGAGGGGATGTGATCGATGATCTGGCTCAGGAAGGCGTAGTTGCGGTCGCGCTCCTGCTCGAGGTTGCGCCGCTCGGTGATGTCTTCCATGGTGGCGATCCACCCGCCATCCGCCAGCGGCTTTCTCACCGTCAAGAATGTGCGCCCGTCGGCGCATTGGATGACGCTGTGACCCGCCTGGCCGCGCGCGATGTTCTGCACGACCGAATCGCAGAATTCATCGACGTCGCCATCGAACGAGCCGCGATCCTTGCGATGCTGCATCAGGTCGCGAAGATGACAACCGGGCTTGACCACGTCGGCCGACAGATTGTGCATGTCGATGTAGCGCTGGTTGAAGGTGACGAGGCGAGCCGAGGCGTCGAACGTCGCCAGACCCTGAATCATGTTGTTCAGGGCGGTATCGAGCCGGCCCCGCTCCGTTTCCAGCCGCTGCTGCGCTTCGCGGCTCTGCCGGGTGATCTGGCGGATGATCAGGAACAGGATCAGGGCGATCACCACAGCGGACAGCGTTGCCGCGATGAGCAGGAATCTGGTTTGCTCCTGCCAGTCGGCGAGTGCGGCGGCAACCGTGTTGGTCGCGACCACCACGCCCGAGTAGTGCGCGAGTGGAGCCGCAGATCCCAGCCTGGCAGTCTGGTCGATCGGACTTTGCACGCGCAGCGTCTGCGCGCTGCCGCTTTCCCGCACGCGCTGCAGCAGCGGCGCGTTCGAAAAATTCTGACCGATCAGTGCGTCAACACGCGGATAGCGGGCCAGCAAGGTGCCGTCGGCATGAAACATCGAAATAGCGGCGCCGGTTCCGAGCGCGACGGAAGCGAAGAATTTTTCGTAGTTGGCAGGGTTGATGCGCCGCGTCATCACGCCGAGGAAGATGCCGTCTTCGCCCTTCAATCGATGAGCAATGACGGAATTCAGGTTGCCCGTCAGATAGCCGCGAACCGACTCGGCTAGAATGGAAGGTGATCGCGAATCGAACTTGAAGCTCTTGAAGTAGGCCCGCTCGGAAATGTTGAGCTTGGGCGCCGGCAGCGGCCGCGACCAGTTGATCATGTCTCCATTGGAATCGAAGATCGAGATGTCGCCGAGATAGGACAAGACGCCCGCCTTCGATCTCAGGACTTCGTGCGCTTCTGCGCTCGCGACGCGTTGCCGGAATTCCTTCTCCGAGCCGATGCCGGAAATCTGCAGCCGGGAGATCACGTCGTCGGCGAGCGTGTCGGAGTCCTCGAACTGCTGGTCGAAATGGCGGGTGAGCAGAAGAACGGTGTTCTCCAGCTCGCGCTCGCTGTTGACGAGCGCGCGCTCACGGAAATCGCCGGCCATCATGATGGTACCGACGAAAATCGCTGCGACCAGCAAGCCGCCGCAAAGGGTCAGCCACAACACCGGGCCCCGGATCGTTGCGGCAAGGTGCCGTCCGGCGGCCGCGGTCCGGGCCTTCATGCCTCGCAGGTGGTGAAACAGGTCGCGCATTCTCCCTTCTCCCCGGGAATATGCATACGATGCGCGCATGTCATAAGCCGTTAGGAAATCCGGTTACCTAAGCCTTAATCGAGGGTCCTTCGGGGCAATCGCCAAGTCTAACGGCGATAGCCACCGGCTCGTGAATAGGTGGGGCGGTTTGCCTGTGCCGGCCGGCTAGTCTGGCTGGCGCGCGCCTCGCTGGCGCGCGGGGTCGTCAGTTTGAGGTCTTCCAGGAAGATCGGCTTTGAAAAATAGTAACCTTGGGCGTAGCGGATCTTGGTCGCTGCTTGCAGGTAGGCCAGTTCCTCGAAAGTTTCGATGCCTTCGGCGATCACGGTCATCCCGAGCGCTTCGCTCAGGGATTCGATTGCCCGCAAGATGCCCTGGCTGCGCGGACGCTTATGGATATCGGTGATGAAGGAGCGGTCGATCTTGATCTCGTCGGCGGTAATGTCGGCCAACGCCGACAGCGACGAATAGCCGATGCCGAAATCGTCGATCGAGATCTTGACGCCGAGCTTGCGGAAGATCGGCAGGATCTCGTCCTGGAAATGCGTCTTGGTGACGAAGGCGTCTTCCGTCACCTCGATCATGAAGCGCTTTGGAAATCCGGTGGCTTCGATCGCCTGGGCGAACGGGCGCATGAATTCGAGATTGCCGGCCTGTTTGGCCGCGACGTTCATGCTGATCGTGGTGTCCGGGCCGAAGTTTTCGTTGATCAGGTCGATCGATTTGACGATCTCGGCCAGCACCAGGTGAGTCAATTCGTCGATCAGGCCGAGTTCGGTGGCAAGATTGATGAAGGTGCTGGGGGCTTGAATCACCCCCTCGTCGTCGCGCAGTCGCACCAGCGCCTCGACGCCCATGAGCTCCTGGGTCCGGATATCGACCTTGGGCTGGAACGCACAGCAGAAGCGCTTTTCCAGGATCGCCACCCGCAGCGCCTGCTCGACCTTCATCCGCGCCAGCGCTTCGCGTTCCATGCTGGCGTCGAAGAACGCGGCGGCGCCCTTGCTGCCGTTCTTGACGCGGTACATCGCGATATCGGCGTTTTGACGCAACTCTTCATAGCTGCGTCCGTGCTCGGGGTAGAGGCTGACGCCGATCGAGGTGGAGGCGAAGATTTCAGACTGGTCGATGAAGAACGGCGCCTTCAGTCGCTGCAGAATGAAGCGGATGAATTCGGCGACCTCGCTCTCGCTCTGGACCGGGTTGAGCAGCAGCACGAACTCGTCGCCGCTGATCCGCGACAGAATGTCGGTGTCGCGCAAATCAAGTCCCACCCGCTTGGCGATCTCCGCCAGCAGCCCGTCGCCGACCGAATGTCCGTAGTAGTCGTTGATGTGCTTGAAATTATCGACGTCGAGGAAGGCCAACGCGAAAAGGCCCTGTCCGTTGTCGTACTTCAAGAGACTGTTGACGCGATGTTCGATCACGCGCCGCGTCGGCAGCCCGGTCAACTCGTCGTAGTAGGCGGAGCGGAACAGATGCTCCTCGAACGCCTTCTGTTCGGAAATGTCGGTCGAGCTCGAGATCAGTAGATTGCGCTCGGCGATCCGAACCGGCCGGTGGGATGTCAGGAATACCTGCTTGGCTTTGCCACCGGCAATGGATTCTTCCAGCACCGCCGGGCGGCCGGAACGCAGCAATTCGAGGCAGGTTTCGCGGCGATCGTTCAGGTGCGAGGCCTCCGGCGCGGCGGTGGCCATCTGCAGCGCGGCTGCCGCGGCGTCGTTCACCAGCACGAACTCGCCGTTCTCGTCCTGAACCGTCACGCCGGTCGGAAGCAGCCTGAAGATATCCTTTAGGATATTCAGTTCGGATTCGAATGCGCTTTCGTTGCCGGCCTGCGTAGCCGCCGTCTGAAAGTCGTTCTTGTAGGGACTTTGCATGCCGCGGAGCTTGGCAAAGTCGGTTGTAGTATTGGTTAAGCGCACTTCCGAAAAGCCGCAACAACCGTAGGAGTCGGCGATTTCGAACCGCACCGGGCTCGATCGTCATTAACAGAGTGTCAACGCAATGCGAGAGAGTTCGCGCGTGCCGGCGGCAATCGCCTAGCTCGCCGGGATCTTGCATTGCATCGTGCAATGCACGCCGGTCTTCAGGAAGCTGATCTCGGTCTTGCCGTCGAACGAGCGCAGTGCCGATTGCAACAGTTTGGTGCCGAAGCCCGGCGGGCCGACGCCTTCGATCACGGGGCCTTCGGTTTCATCCCAGGTGAGATTGAGGCGATCGTCCGACACCGACCACGACACCTGCAGCAGTCCGCGGGCCGAAGAAAACGCGCCGTACTTGCCTGCATTGGTGGCCAGCTCGTGGAAGATCAGCGCCAGGCTGACCGCGAGTTTGGCCGGCAGAAACAGCGCATCGCCGTTCAAATTGAACCGGACATGGCCGTAGGGTCCGAGCTCGGAACGCAGCATATCCTTGATGTCACAGCCGCTGCCGTCCAGCCGCGCGATCAAATCGTCGGTCGCCGACAATGCGCGGAGGCGGCGATCGATACTGCCCCAGATCTGCGGCTGGTCCTGCAGGACCTGGTGCAGCACGGCGTGGATCGTCGATGTCTTGTTCTTGAGCCGGTGCTGCAACTCCTCGACCAGGAGCTTGCGATATTCCTCTTCCTGGACCAGGCGTTTGGCGTCTTCCCGCTGTTGCGCGACGATCCTCCGGTAATGGTCGACGCCCCAAATGGCAAAGCCGCAAACTGCCCAGAACATCACGAGCAGCGCAAACCGTGCGGAATCGGCCGTGGCACTGCTGAAATTGACGAAGACGCCGAGCGCGCCTCCCGCGATTGCCGTCGCGATCCCGACCCGGGCGCCGCCGACGGCGGCGGCCAGGAACACGGCTGGAAAATAAGGCGTGAAGAATACGTCCGGACGAATCTGGGCAATGCCCCACCGGGCGATCGTCGACAAGGCAAGACAGCCGGCCGCGAACACGGTGCTGGAAAGCAGGGAGGGCTGGGAGATCCCCTGCCAGCCGTGCCTGAGCTCGTCGATCAATTTCTTCATCGGGGTTGTCACTTCACGTGATCAGCGCATCCAAAATATGGCCGATCATACCGAAAATCGGGGATTTCGTGGCGCGGAAGGCAGCAAGGCCAGCCGAGCGCCGGGCGATTGCGATGGAACAAGCTCGCTTGCCTTGTCCTTGAGAGGCGGGAATATTGGCATCAACGAATTTCGACGGGGGTAACAACATGGGACGGCTGGACGGCAAGGTCGCAGTGATCACCGGCGCGACCAGCGGCATCGGATTGCACACCGCGGAGCTATTCGTCGCCGAGGGCGCAAAAATCGTCATCGCCGGGCGCCGCGCGCCGGAGGGCGAGGCGCTGGCCACGAAGCTCGGCGCCAACTGCATCTTCCGCCAGACCGACGTCACGGTGGAAGAACAGATGAGCGCGCTGATCGGGCTTGGGGTGGAAAAGTTCGGCCGCATCGATTGCCTGTTCAACAATGCCGGCGGCCCGGCGCAGACCGGCGGCATCGAAGGCCTCGAGGTCGAGCGGTTTGACGCCGCGATGGCGACGCTGGTGCGCAGCGTGATGCTCGGCATGAAACATGCGGCGCCGCATATGCGCAAGCAGGGTTCCGGCAGCATCATCAACAACGGCAGCATTGCCGGCCGCCTCGCCGGCTTTTCGTCATCGATGGTCTATAGTGCGGCAAAGGCCGCCGTCATTCATCTCACCAAATGCGTGGCGATGGAGCTCGGCGAAGCCAACATCCGCGTCAATTCGATTTCGCCCGGCGCGATCGCGACCGGCATTTTCGGTAAAGCGCTCGGCCTGTCGGTGGAAGCCGCCGAAAAGACCTCGGCCGTGATGCGCGAGGTCTACAAGGCCGCGCAGCCGATTCCGCGCGCCGGTCTGCCAGAGGATATCGCGCACGCCGCGGTGTTTCTGGCCAGCGACGAATCCTCCTTCATCAACGGCCACGATCTGGTGGTCGACGGCGCCATGACCGGCGGCCGCAATTGGAGCCAGCAGCAGCAGGGCTATGTCACGCTGAGGAAGGCGTTCGATCAGGGGTAGGGTCACGGCTACAAATTGCAAGCGGAGACGCAAATGTCTGCAACATTTCGGCTGTCACAACCAGCCAACTCTCGCCCGTTCTATCTCGCCATCATCGCCGGGCTCGCCTGTGCCTTCGTCATCAGCAAGACGCTGCCGTCGACCATGGACGCGGTGTCAGCGATCATCGAGCCGCTCTGCGCCAACAGTGTGACCGGCTCCACGCAGGATGTCGTCGAGCCGATCAGCTCGCATGCACTGCCGAACGTGCCGGGCAAGCGCGTCACCATCGTGCGCGTATTCTACGGCCCGGGCGGCTTTACGCCTGCGCATCAGCATGCCGGCTCCGTCACCGCCTACGTCACCAAGGGCGAGATCCGCTCGCAGCTTGCCGGCGGCCCGATCGAGACGTTTGGGATAGGTCAGTCGTTCTTCGAGCCGCCTGGCTCAACCCACCTGGTCTCGGCCAATGCCAGCACTACGGAGCCGGCGGAATTGATCGCGGTGTTCGTGGCCGATGAAGGCGCGCAGCTCACGACGCTGGTGAAGTAAGAGCGCACCCCGATCCCAACTCGTCATGCGCGGGCATAGCCGTTCGAAGAACGGCGTCGCTTCCGCTCGCCTATGCCCCGCGCATCCATCGAAAAGAATCAAGCGAAGCGCGATGGATTGCCGGGTCAAGCCCGGCAATGACGGCTAGATCGCCTTCACCACCACCCGCAGCCCGTCCCGCGGCTTCGGGATTGGCCACATCTGCCAGTCCGCCTTGTAACCGGGCTCCAGCGACACTTCGAGATTCTGCAGGAAATGCCGTGCAAAGGTCTTCGCCTGCATGTAGGCGAAGTGCAGGCCGAGGCACATATGCGCCCCGCCGCCGAACGGCACCCAGGCGAAGCGGTGGCGGGTGCGCTGCGCCTCGTCGGAGAAACGCCTCGGATCGAACTTGTCCGGCTCGGGCCAGATCTCCGGCATATGGTGCGTGAACAGCGGATTGACGCCGACCAGCGTGCCGGCGGGAATGTCGTACCCCTTAAACGAAAAGTCGCGCACCGCGCGGCGCGGCATCGACGGCACCGGCGGCTTCAGCCGCAGCGCCTCCTTGAACGCCATTTCCGACAGCGGCATCTTTTCGAGATTGTCGATGCTGGAGGGATCGTTGGCCTCGATGCCGAGGCCTTTGACTTCCTCGCGCAACTGCTGCTGCCATTCGGGGTGGGCGGCAAGCTCGCCGACAAAGGATGTCAGCGACGATGTCAGCGTGTCATGCGCCGCCATCATCAGAAAACTCATGTGGTCGATGATGTCCTGGGTCGACAGCAGCGCACCGTCCTCGTGCGTCGCCTGGCATAGCTGCGAGAATAGGTCATCGCCGCCGCCACGCGCGCGGCGGATCGGAATCTGCTCGGAGAAGTAGGCAACGATCCGCTTGCGGCCCGCAACGCCGCGACCCATCTGCGTGAACGGCAGCGGCCGCCGGATCGGCGCCACGGCGGCGGCCACCATGTCGATGAAGGCGCGGGTGATCTCGTCGACCTCAGGCCCGATATCGGCGCCGAGGAACGACGTCGCCGCCAGATCGAGCGTGAGCTGCTTCATCGCCGGATACACCAGCATCTCGCCTGGCTGCGCCTTCCACTGCTTGACCCGCGCGGCAATGCCGCGGTCGAGATCGACGAGGTAGGACTTCATCGGTCCCGACTTGAACGCGACCGACAGCGCGCGGCGGTGCAGGCGGTGCTCTTCAAAATCCAGCAGCATCAGCCCGCGCGGAAACAACAGGCCGAGGATCGGCCCCCAGCCATGGGTGGAGGAGAACAGGCGCGCCTGGTCGAATAGCACGAGCTCGTTGGCCTCGGGCCCGAGCATCGTCACGCTGGTCTCGCCGAACAGATGGGTACGGTAGATCAGACCGTATTTGGCGGCCGACTTCTCAATCTGTCCCTTGGGGTCGGCCAGCACCGCCAGCGTGTTGCCGATGAACGGCCACCCTTCGTTACCGGGAATGTGCCGCAACGCCTTGGGGTTCGGCGGCACCGGGATATTGACGGGGGAAGCCACACTCTGCATCGACATGGCAATTGCTCCGGTTGAGCTTCGGATTGCGAGTATTATCGCCCGTGTCAGCGGCTTTGTCGCGGCCTTAAATTGTCTCCCGGTATGGCAATAGGGCAAAGCTGCCAACCCCGTCATTGCGAGCGTAGCGAAGCAATCCATGTCCCCCGCTTGTGGCGCTATGGATTGCTTCGCTTCGCTCGCAATGACGGGGACAGATCTCGTTGCCCCTCACAAAGCCCATTACGCCTTGCGCTTCGCCGCTTCCTTCTGCAGGTCGGGCGCATTCACGGCGGGAATCGCGACGCGGCCGGGGCCGGTGTGCTGCAAGGCGGCGGCGGCCTTTTCGTTTTCCATGATCTTGGCCATCACGGCCTGGCCCGCGCGCTCGAACACCGCGCGGTTCTCGACCAGGAATTTCTGCGATTCGCGCAGTTTTGCGACATAGCCGTTGATTTCGGGGATCACGTAGCGCGCGACCATGTCCCAGCTACGCCTTGTGTTTTCCGGATTGGCCCAGTCGTGCACGAAGCCGATGATGGCCCCGACGCCGCCCGAGACCTGCATCAGGTTCTTGATGGTTTTGACCAGATCATCCGGCGTGCCGATGGTGGAGGCGGCATTTTCGCCGCCGGCGGTTTTCTCGATCGCGTCCTCGGGCGAGGTGAACGGCTCCAGCCCCGGCCGCTGCAGCGTGCGCACATTATATTCGTTGTGCCAGCGCATCAGGCCGGCACCGGCCTCGCGCTGCGCCTGTTCGCGCGTCTCGGCGATGTGCCAGCTTAGCAGCACGCGCCAGTCCGAACGGCTTACGGTGGTGCCGGCCTTTCTGGCGGCATCCTCGGCAAAGCCCCATTGCGTCGGCAGCGCCATCAGGCCCTGCGTCGACATCGAGCCGAGCGAGATGATGCCGATGCCGTATTTGCCGGCAAGCGTCATGCCTGACGGTGAAATCTGCGACGCCACCGCGAACGGCATGTCTTCCTGCAGCGGCAGCAATTGCAGCGCCGCGTCCTGCATGGTGAACCAGTCGCTCTTGGCGGTGACGCGCTCGCCCCTAAACAGCCGGCGGATGATCGCGATCGCCTCGTCCTGGCGGTCGCGCTGCGTCATCGGATCGATGCCGAGCGTGTGCGCGTCGGAGGCGAGCGCGCCCGGACCTGAGCCGAAAATGGCGCGGCCGCCGGTCATCCAGTCGAGCTGCACCATGCGCTGCGCGACATTGTAAGGGTGGTGATAGGGCAGCGAGACCACGCCGGTGCCGAGCTTGATGCGCTTGGTGCGCTCGCCGGCAGCGGCCAGAAACATTTCCGGCGAAGCGATCATTTCCCAGCCCGAGGAATGGTGCTCGCCGCACCAGAATTCGTCGAAGCCGAGCGTGTCGATCTGTTCGACAAAGTCGAGGTCGCGACGAAATTGCAGCAACGGATGCTCGCCAATCGGATGATGCGGGGCGAGAAAGGCTCCGAATTTCAGGCGTGCCATGGGTGGTTCTCTCCGGGTCTATTGTTCTTTGGAATTGCTTGGCAGGAAGCCTACGGGGTGGGCCGTAGCAAGGCAACCTCGTCAGCCCGCCGGCAGCGCATGGTTGTCGCGCGTAGCTGGCTGACTTGCCGCCGCCCGGAATTACGCGGGCCTTCCCGGCTGAATTTGAGGAAAGTTACCCGCCAGGTAATCGCCGGGATGATCAGGGCTTGAGATCATCGGGCGCAAGGACCCCGGACAAGGCCGTTCTCATGCATCAGATCGTCTCCAATCCCGTCGATACTTCGCGTCGCTGGCTCGTGCTCGCGACCGTCGTTGCGGCACAGTTCATGTTCGGGGTCGATGCCTTCATCGTCAATGTCGCGATCCCGACCATTGCGGCCGAGCTGCACGCGAGCGCGGCGCAGATCGAGGCGGTCATCGCGATATACCTGATCGCCTATGCCACCCTCGTCATCACCGGCGGAAGGCTCGGCGATATCTACGGCACGCGCAACGTGTTCATCGCAGGCGTCGCGGGCTTCACAATTACCTCGCTGTGGTGCGCGCTGGCGCAATCCGGTTCCGAACTGATCGCCGCGCGCTTGGCGCAGGGCGCGACCGCGGCATTGATGGTGCCGCAGGTGCTCGCCACCATTCACCTCTTGTTCGCGGACGCCTCGCGCGCCCGCGCCTTCGCAATCTACGGCATCGTGCTCGGTTTGGCCGGTGCCGCCGGCTTTCTGCTCGGCGGCGTTCTGGTGGCGCTCGATCTCGCAGGCCTCGGCTGGCGCGCAGTGTTCTTCGTCAACGTGCCCTTTGGCGCTGTCGTCATGGCCGCGGCTTTCAGGATCATGCCGATGGCGCCGCGCCGGGCCGGGACGCGGCTCGATATATCAGGCGCCATCGTCCTGTTTCTCGGGCTGTTGTGCCTGATCGGCCCGCTGCTATTCGGCCATGACCTGCACTGGTCGCTAGCGGTCTGGCTGGCGATGGCGGTGGGTCTTGCCATCATCGCCGCCTTCCTGCGGCTGGAGCGTGCGGTCGCCTGCCGCGGCGGCATGCCGCTGATCGATCTCTCGTTGCTGTCGGATGCCGCGTTCATGCGCGGATTGGCTGCGGTGTTCTCTTTCTTCTTCGCCAACCTGTCGTTCTATCTCGTTATGACAATTTACATGCAGAAGGGACTGCACATTCCGCCGCTGCAGGCTGGCCTCGTCTTCCTGCCGCTGGCGCTGACCTTCGTGATCGCCTCGCGGCATAGTGGAATACGGGCCAAACGTCGGGGCACGCTGGTGTTGATCGAGGGCTGTGCGGTGCAGATTGCGGGCCTTGCGGTCCTGGTGGCAGCGGTCGAATGGATCGAGGCGCCGTCCGCGATCGTACTTGCGCTGGTGCTGACGATTTTCGGTTATGGCCAGGGGCTCGTGATGGCACCGTTGTCGAGCGCCGTGCTCTCGACTGTGAAACCGGCAAGCGCCGGTGCGGGCTCCGGCATGTACGGCACGACCGCGCAAATCGCCAACGCGGCCGGCGTGGCCGCAATCGGCGCGGCCTTCTTCGCGATCGAAGCCGCCCAGTCGGCGCGGCCGGCGCTGCTCGTCGCGTGCGCGCTGTTTGCGTTGTCGATCATCGTCTGCGCCGCATTCCTGACATGGATGCGTCGGATCACAGGATGACAAATTAACGTCAACTGCCAAAATTTGATTGTGGGGAATGACAGTGCACGGCCTTTCTATTTTGCAGTGCAACAACTATCTGTTCTGGGTAGCGTGATTTAAGAACAATCGCCCCAGGAGCCTGTCGTTGTCTCTCGCCAAGAACGTCGAATTCTTGCGCCATTTCCCGAAGCTGAACGGGTTCAATGGCCTGGGAATCTATGGCCGAAGCACGTTGCCCGGGGCCGGCAGTCCGCTCGTCGAAATCAGCGGATTCGGCACCAATCCAGGCGCGCTCAAAATGTTCGCGTTCGTGCCGGAGCAATTGCTGCCCGCACGCGCCCTTGTCGTCGTGCTGCATGGCTGCGGCCAGACCGCGGCCGGTTACGATTTCGGCACCGGCTGGTCGACGCTCGCCAAACGCTACGGGTTTGCGTTGCTCATGCCCGAGCAGCAGGCGTCGAACAACGCCAACACCTGCTTCAACTGGTTCAATCCGGGCGACATCGCGCGCGGCCGCGGCGAGGCCGCTTCGATCCGTCAGATGGTTGCGCGGATGGTCGCCGATCACAAACTCGATTCGCGCCGCATCTTCATCACCGGGCTTTCCGCCGGCGGCGCGATGACCTCGGTGATGTTGGCGACCTATCCGGACGTGTTTGCGGGCGGCGCCATCATCGCCGGTCTGCCCTACGGTATCGCCAGCAATGTCCGCGAAGCGCTCGGCGGCATGATGCAGTCGACATCACGCCCCGCTGGCAAGCTGGGCGATCTCGTGCGCAAGGCCTCCAAGCACAGGGGGCCATGGCCGAAAGTATCGGTATGGCACGGCAGCGCCGACCGCACCGTCAACCCGGGCAACGCCAATGAGATCGTCAAGCAGTGGCTCGACGTCCACGGCCTGCCGGCGGCGCCGATGTCGATGGGAGACGTCGACGGCCATCCGCGCGAGGTCTGGTGGAATGAAGACGGCGAGACCGTCGTGGAGTCCTATACCATCACCGATATGGCCCACGGTACGCCGCTGGGGCTTGCCGGCAATGACGAGCGCTACGGCGCGGAAGGCGCGTTCCTGATCGAGGCGGGAATTTCCTCGTCGTATCACATCGCAAATTTTTTCGGCTTGACCGAGCGCGTCAGTCCGGCCAGCGAAGCGGCGAGGCCAGCGCAGGCGCCAAAGATCGTTCGGTCGGCTGCCACGGAATCCCTGCAGTCGTCCGATATCGCCGCAAGACTCTGGTCGAGGACCCACAAGCCGGTTCGCGAACACAAGCCGGCGCCGCGCGAACCGAAGCGCCGCGGCATCGATGTCGGCAGCGTCATCACCCGCGCGCTGACGGCCGCAGGCTTGATGAAGTAGCCGGACACCACAGCGTCAGCCGGACAATTTCAGCTCACATCGCGTCGGTAAGGAACGGATTGGTCAGCCGCTCCTGACCGAGGCTGGAGCCGGCGCCATGGCCGCAGATGAAGCCGACGTCGTCGCCGAGCGGCAATAGCTTTTCCCTGATCGAATTGATCAGCATGGCGTGGCTGCCGCCGGGCAGGTCGGTGCGCCCGACCGATCCGTTGAACAGCACGTCGCCGACATGGGCGAAGCGCAATTCCTTGTTGAAGAACACGACGCTGCCGGGTGAGTGGCCGGGGCAGTGCAGGATGTCGAAGGTGAGTTCGCCGATCGAGACCTGATCGCCTTCGTCGAGCCAGCGGTCGGGCCCGAAATTGCGCACCCCGGTGATGCCGAAGCGCTCGCCGCTCGAGACGACGTTGTCGAGCAGGAATTTATCGGCGATATGCGGACCCTCGATCTTGACCTGCAGCGCGTCACGCAAATCGGCGGCGCCGCCGACATGATCGATATGGCCGTGCGTCAGCCATATCTTCTCGACCGTGACGCCGGTCTGCTTGATCGCCTCCAGAATTTTGGGAACGTCACCGCCGGGATCGATCACCACGGCCTTCTTGGAAGGCTCGTGCCAGATGATGGTGCAGTTCTGCTCGAACAGCGTCACCGGCACGATCATCGCGCCGGCCTTCGCCTGGTTCTCGGCCTGGGTATCGGTTCTGTTTTCCATCTGGGGAACATATTCATCCCCGGAAGGTCGTCAACACGGGGTTTGCGATCATTTTGTATCCGGCGTGCGATCCACACGGCTCCGTGATAGCGTTGCGCGTCGTGTGACGGGTTGGAGTGCGACGTCTTGTATCGCCTTCGCCGGCCAGTTTCGGATTTCATCGGGGTTCGGCAGTTGGGATTTCCATGAGCCAGGATTCTGCATCGAATAAGGCTTCGACATCGTCGCTGGTCGGGCCTCGCACCACGGCTCGCGCCTTCTTTGTCAGCGATCGCCTGAACACGTCGGGCCTTGAGCGCGGCGATGTCCTTGCCACCACACCGCTTGCGTTTCGCGTCAACGAGAATGGTGTCGCGATTCTCTTCCGCTATGGCGTGGTGGTCCTGATCGGACTGAACGCGCTGGAAGAAGAGGAATTCCTTCGCGGCCTTGACAAGCGCATGACGGGCAAGTTTGCGCGGCGTGACGAGGAAATCGCAATCGTCGAGCTGGCCCCGGAAAGGGAGGACCAGATTCCACCGGGCGGGCCGATCTGTCTGCAAAGCCTTTCGCCCGAGCGGCTGATCCTGATCGGCGAGGCGCTGGCGAAGAGCGTCGTTCTGGCTCGGCATGAACGCGAGGTTGCCAGCGTCTTCGACACGACCGAACCGTTCGCGCGGGAACTGGCGCTGAGCGGGCGTATGCGCGGCAGCCGTCGCTCGATCCTGAAAAATATCGGCAGCGCGCTACTGGTGCGGCATCGGGTGTCGGGGCCGGTCGAGGTGGCAGAGAAACCCGACGTGCTCTGGGACAAGCCGCATTTGGAGCGGCTGTATGCCCGGCTGGAGGACGAGTACGAGCTCAATGAGCGTGCGGAATCGCTGAACCACAAGCTCGCCGTGATTGCCGAGAGCGCGCAGGTGTTGACCGATATCATCGACACGCGTCGCTCGCTTCGGCTCGAAGTGATCATCGTGCTCCTGATCCTGTTCGAGGTTCTGGTGACGATCTATCAACTCGCCATGGGTCGGCACCCCTGAGCTTTGTCGTCCCGGCCAAGCGAGCCAACGGGTCGCGCGAACGCGCGCCCGATGACAGGCTCCGCGAGCGCCGAGCCGGGGGCCGGGGAACAAATTTGCGGCCGACGCGGCGAGGGACCGCCTGTTGGACGGCCCGGAATCGGCTAAGGTTCGAGCGCCATGGAATCACCCGCCCGCCACATCAGCCTCGTGCCTCCGCCCGACCGTCGTCAGTCGGAGACGGCGCTGGCGATCGCGCGCGGCACCGCGCGGCTGCTGCGGTCGCTGGGCTTTTCGTGCGTCAGCGAATTGCCGCTACCGTCGGGCCGGCGTGCCGACCTGGTGGCGCTGAACGAGAAGGGCGAGATCTGGATCATCGAGATCAAGTCATCCGTGGAGGATCTGCGCGCCGACCAGAAATGGCAGGATTACCGGATGCATTGCGACCGGCTGTTCTTCGCCTTCACGCAGGATCTTCCTTGCGATATCTTCCCGCAAGACACCGGCCTGATTATCGCCGACGCCTATGGCGCCCATCTGCATTGCGAAGCGCCCGAGCATCGCCTGCCGGCGGCCACGCGCAAATCGATGACGGTGCGCTTTGCGATGGCGGCAGCCCAGCGGATCAACCGGCTGGTAGATCCGCAGGGACACGGCGAGTTTTAGACCGCGAAGCGGCTCGCCGGCTCAAATCCGCAGTTCGAGAGCGCGCCTGCCAAATCAGCCGGCGAAACAGGCGGGCCGGTTCAGAGCCCGCCGCGCTAGCGGCGCTCTGCCCCGAATTCATAATCGATGATGTCAGCTTTTGAGCGCACAGCGGACTCGGATCGGAGATTGCGCGAGGTTCGAAATGGGCCACTTCCGGACATCGCCGGACTCAACGTCACGCCACATCTCGACTGATCGATCTTCGCTCTCGCCTGTGCGGCGCGACATGGCTATTCGCTAGCAGGCAGGAACACAAAATTTGCGATCAAGGTTATACAGACGCGCTCTTCTCATCGTGCGTAGCCCTACGATAGGGAGCGGACCAGGAGTGAGCCATGGCCAAAGCGTTTAAGGTTGGCGATCACGTGAGCTGGAATTCGGAAGCCGGACGTGTGCGCGGAAAAATCATCAAAGTGCACAAACGAGCAGTCAACTATAAAGGCCACATCCACCGTGCTACACGGGAGGATCCGCAGTATGAAATCAAGAGCGACAAGACCGATCACATCGCCTTGCACAAGGCCGGGGTGTTGAGGCGCCTCGGCTGATGGCCCGACCGTGAATTCGAAAGCACTGCGGCCGGCGTGACGTCGTGTACTAAGTCCGCTTGCGCACGCCAGTGGAAACGGTCTCGTGTGCACGCACCGGGGTGCAGGTCGTGACTACGAGCGCAAACCTGCTGCACTGCCAGTCAGCGCCGAGCGCGGCGCTGGTGGGTGATGTCAGGTTGACCGACAGTAATGCCACTACGCAGGCAAACACCATCCACGCCGCGATCAGCACCGCTCCCTTGTGGGTCCTTGGGTGGGAAATCATGGCCTTGGCTCCTGTACGATGGCCGGAAGAATAAGGGGCAGGCTCCACAGTCCTTGGTGATCTAACTCACATCCTGGTCCACATTTTTCGCTAATGGCCCCACGGCGTGCGCGATTGCTGGCACTGGATCAGCGCCGCAGCCGAATTCGCGCACCGGGGCAAACAGCATCTTTATTCGATCACCTCGCCGGCACGCGGCGAGCAGCGTGGGCGGAATGTCAACGCCGAGCGCCTTGGCTGTCCTGAGATCGACGACCAGCTCAAACTTGGTTGGCTGCTCGACGGCCAGGTCGGCGGGCTTCGCGTGCGGCTGCCTGGGTTTGATCTTGATCAAGTTCAGCATCGTCGCCGCCACGATCATCACCAACACGCCACCAACGCTGAGCGTGATCTGCAGCGCAAGTCCGTCCGAGATGTCGAGCAGCGCCAGGTGGCTGGCGAACGTCAAGAGAACGCCGACGCAATAGATTGGCAGCGAGTTCTGGCCACAGAGGATCGCGCCGCGCATCACCGGTGTCATCAACCCTCGCCACTTGCGGGGCACGAGCCATGACGCCAAAACCGCAAGGGCCAAAAAATGCAGCAGTCGCAATGGATCGAGATTCGATTTGTCCATCGGGAAAAGCACCGTCAGCAGCGCCTGCGGGACCAGCACTTCCAGCGGTTTGATGCGCCAGCTCAACGCGATGATGAGGCTGAACACCAGATAGAGAACGGCAGCCACAAGCGCGGCGCGCGAGGTCCCCCACGGCCGGGCTCTCTCGCCTTCGATCATCCACCACGCGCCAAGCACGATCAGCAGCTGCCAGGCCAGCGGATTGAAGGCCCAGTGGCCGTTTGGCCAGGCCGGGACGGTCCAGCCAAAGACATGCACCAGCGCATAAAGCGCCAGCGAGGCGCCAAGCGTCACGTTCGGCGCTCGCAGCAGCAGCCACAGCAGCGGCGCAAACAAGAGGTGAAGAAGCACGAAGACCGGCAACACGTCGGTGTTGACGGGACGGTATTGCAGGACCGCCGCGCGCGCGAGCGTTGCGCCCGGATGGTCCAGCAAGATGCGCGTATTGCTCTCGTCAGCAAGGCGGCCCGTGCCTGCGAGGTGAACCAGGATGGCGCAGGCGAGCGTGAGCAGCAGAAATGCGACATAAATGTCCCAGCTTCGCCGCAGCGTTCGGCTGATCACTCCGGTCCAGCCCTCGCAGCGCCATGCTTTGCCGTAGGCCAGCGCGCAGGTTACGCCCGAGACGAACATGAACACTTCCGCGGCATCGCTGAAGCCGTAGTTCCGCAGCGTCAGCCAGCTCCCGATGTTGTTGGGGACATGGTCAAGAAAGATGCACCAGAGCGCGATGCCCCGGCAGGCATCTATTCGCAGGTCACGACCCTGGCCTTTCAGCTCCGGCAGCGCGCCTACCAATGGCTTCGGGGTGGCGGTTCGATCATCCATCTGGTTGCCCCATCCGGCGTGCGAGCGCGCTTCAAGAGGGACCGAATTTGATAAAAAACATCGCCGCCGCACTGCCGGATCGTGACAACGCCGCAGTCTAGAGCTGCTTCACGCCGAACTCGGCCACGAAAAGCTATTGCGATAACGACCATATGCGCTTGGTAGAATCTCCTAGCGCGTGAGGCTATCCGTTGACGATTATCGTTCAGCGGCACGGCGCGCGTAAATCAGCCGGAGGTCCACACAGACAGGTTCCTAGGTCCTATGATTAAGGTACCGTAGAGATCTCGGCATCAATTGATGGACGGATTCGGGAGCCAGTCTTCCGCCAGCCTCTTCCTCGCCAAAGACCCGAAGGTGGGTATATGATATTCTTTTCAATTGGATCTCCGTGCAATGGGATGACGGAGAGCTTTTATGAAAGTTCTTATTGTCGACGATCATGCATTGATTCGCGAGGCGTTGCGCGGTGTCCTGAAACAACTGAAGCGAGACGCCGTCATATTTGAAGCTTCGAACAGCCGTCAGGCAATGCACATAGTCGAGGAACATCCCGACATCAGCCTCATTTTGCTTGATATCAATTTGCCTGATCGAGATGGCTTCTCTGTCCTCCGCGAACTGCGAGACCGCTATGCGACCATTGCTATCATCATTCTCTCATCCTCGGATGATCAAGATACAGTCAAGCGCGCTTTCAAACTTGGCGCTCTGGGTTTCATCCCGAAGACTACCGAACGTGAGGTCATGCTCAACGCCATTAAGTTAGTGTTCTCCGGTGGTATTTACATTCCCTCGGAGATTCTGGAGGAAACAACGTCTCCGCGGCTTACAAATAAGCTAGCAACGCACGACTCTCTTAAGGATCTCGGGTTGACTGATCGGCAGATTGAAGTGCTTGCGCTCCTGATGAAGGGAAAAAGCAACAAGGTCATTGCCAAGACCCTCAATATGGCGGTGCCGACAGTGAAGAACCACGTCACGGTCGTTCTCAAGGCACTCGGCGTAACAAGCCGCACCGAGGCAGTAATTAAAGTAGGAAAAATGGGCTGCGAATTGTCGCCGAAATCTGAGTCATAAAGCCGTCCCGGTGTCTCTCCTATCGTCATGATCCATAAAGAGCTCGCGCATAACAGCGCGGAGCCGCATTGGGTCGACAGGCTTGTGCAGCAAAATGTATCCTCTATCCTTAGCGTCACGTAATGGTTCAGGTGCCGTATCGCCGCTGATGAGAATAGCTGGAATTGATGAACCAAACGCCGCATTGATTTGTTCAATTGCTCGAATCCCGGTCTTGCCGCTCGCAAGATGATAGTCCGAGATTATAAGATCGGGGCGTTGTTCGCGCTCAGCAAGTCGGTAAAGTGCAGCTTCGTCGGACCCGGCGGTAAGGACGGAGTATCCCCATTTGCCAAGCAATCCGCCCGTTCCCTCCTGCACAATTGGAGCATCTGCAATAACAAGAATTACCTTGCCTTCGACAGCGAATGCTGCGGGTTGAGGTGGGTCGACCGGCTCGGTGGACGTGACGCATTGATCTGCCATCGGAACCAGGATCGCGAATCGCGAACCTCGGCCCACAGTCGAAGCTAACTCGATTTGATGGTTGAGAAGCAGGCGAAGCCTGTCGACAATGGCTAAGCCAAGCCCCAGGCCGCTGTACTGGTTCCGTCCGGGGGCAGGAACTTGGAAAAACTCGCCGAAGATATTCTGCTTCTGATCCTCAGGAATGCCGGGACCGCTATCCCATACTTCGATACGCAACATTTCACCGCGGCGACGACATCCAACAATGATCCCGCCCTGCAAGGTATAGCGCACAGCATTGGATACCAGATTGAGCAGTATGCGTTCGAGCAGCATGGCGTCGCTGCGCACCCAGGCGTCACTTCGCCTAACACGTAGACGCAGGCCTTTTTCTCGCGTTGCCTGATCAAACCTCGTCTCTAGCGTTTCCAACAGGCGCGCGATCGGGAACTCGGTAATTTTGGGGGTAAGCATCCCAGCATCGAGCCTGGAGATATCCAGAAGCGAATTGAACATATCGTCCATTTCTTTACGCGTTGCATCGACCCGCTCGATCGTCTTTGTTCTTTCCCGCGATTTGAGAGGCGTGCGCAACTGTGCAACGAACAGGCCTAGTGCATGTAAGGGTTGCCGCAAATCATGGCTTGCCATGGCAAGAAAGCGCGATTTTGCTGCATTGGCGAGTTCCAGCTCTTGCGTTCGCTCTGCGACCTTCCGTTCGAGTTCGATCTGCGCGCGGCGCAGACTTTCCTCCGCTTTCTTGCGCACCTCGACATCAGCACTCAGTAACAAGCTTGGAACGGTAATACTGATCAAGAACATCAACACCAGCAGGAATGAAGCGTTGAGATCCGCAGTCGTGAAGGGACCGCCGCCCATTAGCGTCCCCCAAATCGTGATGCCCGCAAGCACCAGCGCAACCGTTGCGGTGTCGCGTGGACCGCGGCGCAGCGCCGCCCACAACATTGGCAAGATCGCAAGAAAACCCAATGGATCTCGGCTTGGCGTTTGCTCGATCAGGGGACTGAAAGCAATGAGTCCAACAGTCGCTGCGGTCGCGAGGACGCCGACCGTCTCCAAAAATTCATTGCGGTTGAAAGCGTGATAGTGGCTTGATGCCCAAAGCACAATAACAGGGGCAATGACCAGCGCACCGGTCACATCTCCCAGCCACCATGTGACCCAGGCGTCCACGAAATTCGTCGGTTCGATGTACCCGGCGGTTGCAAGGCTGATCAGTCCAATGCTGGCGCTGATTGGTGTCGCGATCACGAAGCAAATCAGAGCAAACTTCGCGACAGAATTTGGCATCGAAAACGTATTACATCCGCCCGACCATCGATTGATCAGGTAAGCGCCAACAATCGCTTCAAGAGAGTTACCGGTCGCAATCGCAATTGCGGTGGCAACCGAGCCGGCGGTCGTCGCATTGGCGATCACCGCCGCCGTGAAAATTGCGGGCCAAGTCCGATATCCCCACAATAGCACCGCCCCCAGCGCGACACCCGTCGGTGGCCAAATTGGTGTTGCACTGGGATGAATAGAGGCGAGAGCAAGGCCGCCTTTTGCCAGGGCGAAATAGATCAGTCCAATTGCGACCAGACCGCCGGCATAGCTAATGCCTCGGCGGAACTTTATCTCCGGCGTTAGTGATCGTGGATCGGACATCGTTGACGCCTGGACTAGGCAGTTGGATCGTCTGCCTGACTGACCCACCCCGGCGGCCACCGCAATTGCCCTGCATAATCGCAATTCGGGTTCGTTGAGAAAACTACCCAGAGGTAGCAGAACGCGCAGCTGGCAGTAAGCCTTTGCCCCGCGAAGTCTGAAAAGGGGTCATTCTCGGACATCGCGGCTAGACCCTCGAGGTCCGCTCTTCCCTGACCAGCGGACATTTGTCGGGACGTCGATCACGGCCACCAAGTGCCAAGGGCGGAAGTCGATCAGCGTGTGCCCGGCATGTCACCCCCTAACGTTTGGCTCGGTCTTCCCAGTCGACCCACTCTACGTCATGGACTTCCAGGTAGCCGGAAACGGCTGCGCCGACGGTTGGGAAAAAGCAATTCTCGCCAAGCTGCGCCAACAGTCCGAATTTTTTCAGCTTGTCCTTTACGGGATCCTTGAGTTCGGCAAAACAAAGCTCGATACCCTGTGCGTGCAACGTCTCGTCCAACACGGCGAGCGTGTCGCCGGCGGTGACGTCAACGCTGGTGACCGGCTCCGCCGCAACGACCAGCCACACGGACGGGCGTCGGGGATTTCGCAACCGCGTCCAGAGCGCGCTCCTTGAAAAATTCAGCATTGGCGAAGAACAGAGGCGCATCCCATCGGAACAGAACCAGCCCGGGGATCTGGCGTGCATCCGGATATCTTGTGATGTCATGATAACCTTTGACGCCGTCGGCGCGGCCCAGTACGGCGGAGTGCGGGCGCCAGGCGTCCCATAGAAATTCGGCAATGGCGATAGCGATTGCCAGGCCTATTCCCGGGATCACTCCGAGCGCTACCACGCCGGCAAAGCAGACGATCGATAGCCAGAACT
Source organism: Bradyrhizobium sp. AZCC 1577 (assembly GCF_036924575.1). Classification (NCBI taxonomy): domain Bacteria; kingdom Pseudomonadati; phylum Pseudomonadota; class Alphaproteobacteria; order Hyphomicrobiales; family Nitrobacteraceae; genus Bradyrhizobium; species Bradyrhizobium sp. AZCC 1577. The sequence continues at coordinate 402,199 of NZ_JAZHRQ010000001.1, read as the reverse complement.
CCCACGGCTGAATGCGAAAGATCCGTTTGAGATCGGTGACCTCAATCAAGCTGATCGCAGCGGCGATGACGACAGCGGCCAACGCAGCGTTAGGCAAATACTGAAGGAGATTGGGTGCCGCCAGCAGAAGGAAAGCGATGGCAAGCGCACCAACGATGCAGGTCAGTTGAGTGTGGGCGCCGGCGGCTTCCGCAACAGGCGTACGCGAACTGCTGCTGCTGATCGGAAAACCTTGAAAAAGACCGGTTGCCAGATTGGCGGCGCCGAGCGCCACCATCTCCTGGTTGGGATCAACGTGATCGCCCAATCGTGCGGCATAGGCGCGCGAAAGCACGCTGGTATCTGCAAAAGATACCATGGCGATCGCGCAACCGCCGATCAGCACCGGAACTATATCGCCAGGACCGATCCAGGGAACGGCGAAACCCGGCAGACCCTGCGCAAGGGGACCCAGAACCGCCACGCTGTAACGCGTCGTAAGGTCCAGCGCAGCGACAGCGGCGGTTGCCCCGACGACTGCAATCAGAATGCCCGGCAGCCGCTTGTATTTCTGGAGCAGCAGGATAACCGCCAACGTGCCGAGCCCGATCCCGAAGGCCACCCAGTTGGTCTTTCCTTCAAGGACGGCACCGGCGATCGCCCACAAGCTCCGCAAAGATCCTTCGCTCTCGATCGAGAAGCCGAACAGCTTTGGCAGCTGGCTGATCAATGCGGTCAATGCAATTCCGTTCATGTAGCCGTAGCGTATCGGCTTGGAGAGCAGCTCGGTCACAAAGCCCAGGCGCGCGATGCCTGCCAGAATGAGTACCGCCCCGGAAACGATTGCCATCATGCCGGCCAAGGCTGCCGCGCGGACCGGATCCCCGCCAGACAACGGAACGACAACGCCAAGGATGATAGCTACAAGCGCCGAGTCCGGTCCCAGCACGAGGATGCGGCTTGGGCCGAACAATGCGTAGGCAAAGAGCGGAATGATGGTTGCGTACAGACCGTAGATGCCGGGCAAGCCCGACGCCTCCGCGTAGGCAATGCCAACCGGGACCAGCATGGCCGACAGCGCGAGCCCGGCGAGGATATCGTGCCTGAGCCACCCCGCTTCATATCGACGGAGGGTGTCGAGACCTGGCAGCCAGCGAATCCAGTGCTTCATTGCCGGTCACTCCCAAGCCTAGCCGGGCGCGCTTGGGCTCGGCGCCGTTGCGACCGGTCTTCACGCATACCCTGCCGTGCGAGATTTTCCGTTGATCCGGGCTGATTATAGCCGATGCCTGCGGCGCAGGACGACGGCCGCCTTCGGCAAACCTGGAGGGGCTCCGAGATGATCGGGGATTGACAGCGGGGGACTACCGCGGCGCGCGCTTGGCGAGAATGCGCTGCAGGGTCCGGCGGTGCATGTTCAGACGCCGCGCGGTTTCGGAGACGTTGCGGTTGCACATTTCATAGATGCGCTGGATGTGTTCCCAGCGCACGCGATCCGCCGACATCGGATTGGACGGCAGCTCGGATTTCTCGGTGCCGCTGGCGAGCAGCGCCGCGACCACGTCGTCGGCGTCGGCAGGCTTCGAGAGATAGTCCACCGCGCCCATCTTCACCGCCGTGACGGCGGTTGCGATGTTGCCGTAGCCGGTCAGCACGATGGTGCGCGCGTCGGGGCGCTTGCGCTTGAGCGCCGACACCACATCGAGCCCGTTGCCGTCGCCGAGCCGCAGATCCACGACCGCAAAGGCCGGTGCTGACTTGTTGATCTGCGCCAGCCCGTCAGACACGGTGTCACAGGATGTCACCGCGAAACCGCGGGTTTCCATCGCTCGCGACAGGCGCTCCAGAAACGGCTTGTCGTCCTCGACGATCAGCAGCGAGCGGTCGGCGAGATCGTTCAGTTCGGCGATGTCGTTCAAGGCAAGGTATCCCGGTTGCGGATGCGGAGCACTTATAGACCATATGGCGCGGTAATTTTGCACTGCCAAGGGCCCCAGCGTCGAGCAGCCCCGGTTTCCTGAATCTTAACGCCTTTTAATCTACTGGCCCGGCAGCACTTTCCTCGGCCTCGAAGCTGACGCGCGGCCACGCGATCCGCACCACGGCGCCGTGATCGGGAAAGGTCCGGTTGGAGAACGAAACTTTCGCGCCGGTGCGTTCCAGGAGCGTCCGGGCGATGAACACGCCAAGGCCGAGGCCGGCGCGTTCGCGGTGGGGTTCATCGGCGCTGCGGCGCCTTGATAAATAGGGCTCGCCGATCCGTTTCAGCATGTCGGGGGCGATGCCGGGGCCGTCATCGGAGATGACGATTTCGACCGTATCCGCGTTCCACCAGGCGTTAACCTCTACCGTCGTCCGCGCGAAATCGACGGCGTTCTCCAGGATGTTGCCGACGCCATACAGAATCGCCGGGTTCCGGGCACCGACAGGTTCCCGGGTGGCTGCGACAGCAAGCCGCACCCTGATCGTGACGCCAAAATCGCGGTGTGGCGCCACCACTTCCTCGATCAGCGTAGACAGCGGCATGAGGTCGAACGGCGCCCCGGACGAGGATAGCTGGGTGATCTTGGCGAGGATGTCGCGGCAGCGCTGCGCCTGCTCGCGCAGGGTCTTCAGATCGGAGGCCAACTGGTCATTGCTCTCGACAGTCTTTTCCAGCTCCCGCGAAATCAGGAAGATCGTCGACAGCGGCGTGCCGAGTTCATGCGCGGCAGCCGCGGCCAGCCCGTCGAGCTGGGTCAGATGCTGCTCGCGCGTCAGCACCAGCTCGGTTGCGGCCAGCGCGTCGGAAAGTTTGCGCGCCTCCTCGGTCGCCTGGAATGCATAGAGACTGGTGACGCCGATCGCGAGCACGATCGAGAGCCAGACGCCGAACAGATAGATCGGCGGCAGCACCAGCGGGTCTTCGCTGTCCCAAGGGAGCGGCAGATGGAAGAACACCAGCGCCGAGGCGCAGGCGACCGCCAACAGCCCGAGGCCAGCCGTCATCCGGATCGGCAGCACCGTCGCCGAGATCAGGACGGGGCCGAGGAACAGAAATGAAAACGGGTTCTGCAAGCCGCCGGTCAGGAACAACAGCGCGGCCAATTCGACGATGTTGAGCGCGAGCAGCGTCGCCGCATAGACCGGTTCCAGCCGTTGCATCGGGTTGAAGGCAACCTGCAGCGCAAGATTGAGCAGCGCCGAGATCCCGACGACGGCCACGCAGGCAACAACTGGAAAGTCGAACTCCAGTCCATGCGCCACGATGAAGATCGCGGTGAGCTGGCCGAGCGCCGCCAGCCAGCGCAGCCGGAGGATCGTATCGAGACGGACATAGCGGTGCGGATGGCGGAAATCGGAGGCTGCGACGTCGGACATTGCTGGAGTTTAGCTGTCGCGGCGCGCGATCACAAATTCGTTGGATCGCGTGGGGGAGGGCCTCATGGCCACAAAGTTCAAAGCCTTGCGCTCATCCCCGCGATGGCCCAATGAACGGATTGCATGACGACAGGTGACGCCACGCCAGCGCAATCGCCCGCGGCCGGGCCGCAAGGTCCCGCCGCGATCGAGGTTGCGCATCTGATAAAGCTCTACAGGACCACCCGAGCGGTCGACGATATCTCGTTCCGGATCGCGCGTGGCAGCGTCACCGGGCTGCTCGGCGGCAATGGCGCCGGCAAGACCACGACCATTGCCATGATCATGGGGCTGGTGCTGCCGACCTCGGGCCGCGTCCAGGTGCTGGGACACGCGATGCCGGAGCAGAGCGCCGAGGTGCTCGGGCGGATGAATTTCGAGAGCCCGTATGTCGACATGCCGATGCGGCTCACGGTGCGGCAGAATCTCACCATTTTCGGCCGGCTCTATGCCGTGGAGAATCTCGCCGAGCGCATCGAGCAGCTCGCCTCGGACCTTGACCTGAAAGATTTTCTCGATCGCGCCAATGGCAAGCTCTCGGCCGGGCAGAAGACCCGCGTCGCGCTGGCAAAGGCGCTGATCAACCAGCCGGAGCTGCTGTTGCTCGACGAGCCGACGGCCTCGCTCGATCCGGATACCGCCGACTGGGTGCGGCAGCATTTGCAGAACTATCGCAGGACCCATGACGCGACCATCCTGCTGGCCTCGCACAACATGCTGGAAGTGGAGCGGCTGTGCGACCGCGTCATCATCATGAAGCGCGGCCGCATCGAAGATGACGACAGTCCCGACCAGATCATGGCGCGCTACAACCGCACCACGCTGGAAGACGTGTTCCTCGACGTCGCGCGCGGCCGGGTGGCGGAGACCGCGCCATGAGCGCTACCGCCACCCATCACGGGATTTCCGCGCACCGCATCCAGGCGATGGTGCTGCGCTACTGGTATCTCCTGATGTCGTCGTGGCCGCGGCTGTTGGAGCTGATCTACTGGCCGGCGCTGCAGATCATCACCTGGGGCTTTCTGCAGAACTACATCGCGCAGAACGACAATTTCTTCGCGCGCGCCGGCGGCACGCTGATCGGCGCCGTGATCCTGTGGGACATCCTGTTCCGCGGCCAGCTTGGCTTTTCGATCTCATTTCTCGAGGAGATGTGGGCGCGCAACCTCGGCAACCTCATGATGAGCCCGCTGAAGCCGATCGAATTCCTGATCTCGCTGATGATCATGAGCCTGATCCGGCTCGCGATCGGCGTGATTCCGATGACGCTGCTGGCGCTGTTCTTCTTCGATTTTAATTTCTTCGCGATCGGCCTGCCGCTGATCGCGTTCTTCTGCAACCTGATCTTCACCAGCTGGTCGATCGGGATCTTTGTTTCCGGCCTCGTGCTGCGCAACGGGCTGGGCGCCGAGAGCATCGTCTGGACGGTGATGTTCGGCCTGATGCCGCTCGCCTGCGTCTACTATCCGGTCGCGGTGCTGCCGGCCTGGCTGCAATGGATCGCGTGGATGCTGCCGCCGACCTATGTGTTCGAAGGCATGCGTACGCTTCTGATCGATCACGTGCTCAGGATCGACCTGATGGTCTGGTCACTGGCCATCAACGCGGTGCTGTTTACCGCTTCCTTTGCGATCTTCCTCGCTCTTTTGCGCAGTGCCAAACATCACGGATCTTTGCTCGGGGGTGGCGAATAAGTCACAGTTTCCCGTGGTTTTCCGGGGTTTCTACGCCTTTTGGCGCGTGGACAGGCCCCTTCGGCGCATTGACGCATTATTTTGCATTCTGCACTATGCTGCGGCGCAAACAGAAGGTCAGAAATAAAATGCCGATTGGTGAGTTTGGCGGCGCACCGCCGCTGGTGGCCGAAGGCAGTCCGGCGCTCACGACGCCGATGTACTGGATGTACGAAATGGGCCACGCGTCGCTCAATCCGGCACGGGCCGTGACCGACGCCACCAAGATCCTGTTTCAAAACCCGCTCAATCCGTGGTCGCACACGCAATTCGGCAAATCGATCGCGGCGGCCTGCGAATTGTTCGAGCGCACCACGCGCCGCTACGGCAAGCCCGAATGGGGGCTCGACTTCACCGAGGTTAACGGCATCCATACGCCCGTCGAGGTCCGCACGATCTGGGAAAAGCCGTTCTGCCGTTTGCTGCACTTCGATCGCAAGCTGACCCGGCCGCTGCGCGCGCCCCATCCGCGCGTTTTGATCGTGGCGCCGATGTCCGGCCATTACGCGACGCTGCTGCGCGGCACGGTCGAGGCGTTCCTGCCGACGCATGAAGTCTACATCACCGACTGGTCCGACGCGCGCATGGTTCCCCTCACCGAGGGCCGCTTCGATCTCGATGACTACGTCGATTACGTCATCGAGATGCTGCATGTGCTCGGTGGCAACATGCATGTGATCGCGGTGTGTCAGCCTTCGGTGCCCGTGGTGGCGGCGGTCTCCGTGATGGAAGCCGTGCGCGATCCCTTCGTGCCGCTGTCGATGACCTTGATGGGCGGCCCAATCGATACCCGCCGCAACCCGACCTCGGTGAACAACCTTGCGGCCGAACGCGGCATCGACTGGTTCCGCAACCATGTCATCACCAAAGTGCCGTTCCCGCATCCCGGCGTGATGCGCGACGTCTATCCGGGCTTTTTGCAGCTCTCGGGCTTCATCAGTATGAACCTCGACCGCCACACCGACGCGCACAAGGCGCTGTTCAACAATCTGGTGAAGGGCGACGGCGACATGGTCGACAAGCACCGCGAGTTCTATGACGAGTACCTCGCGGTCATGGATCTGACGGCGGAGTATTACCTGCAGACCGTCGATCTCGTGTTCGTCAAGCACGCGCTGCCCAAGGGCGAGATGACTCATCGTGGCACGCCGGTCGATCCATCAAAGATCCGGCGCGTGGCGCTGATGACGGTGGAAGGCGAAAACGACGACATCTCCGGGCTCGGCCAGACCGAAGCGACGCACGCTTTATGCCCCCATATTCCCGATCATCGCCGCGTCCATTACGTGCAAAAGGGCGTCGGACATTACGGCGTGTTCAACGGATCGCGATTCCGTTCCGAAATCGTGCCGCGCATCTCCGATTTCATGATGTCGGCGACGAATACCAATGAGTCAGCGGCTAAGATCAAGCCAACATTGGTCCGTGCGGCCGAATAGTGCGCCGGCGGCACCGATTCCGTGTCGCCCATAAGTTGCTGGGAAGATTCAAACAATCCGGATTTCGGTCGAATCAAGGGGTGAGTTCAGACTCACTCCTTGAGACCGCTTTTGACGTCCGGTTCCAACCGAAATTTTGAGTTCCAGGCCCATCCCCTAGGGGCGATTCGTCGCCAAGCCCCTGTATATTGGGCAAATGATTTGTTTTTTGTGCCGAGCAATTTAGATGCGATTTCCCTGGCGGCGGATATGGCAGAATCCGGGCGAACTCCTGCTCCCCGGACTCCAAGAAATGGCTACTCGCGCCCTCCTTTATCGGCGGCCCGCCGAACCCGCGACTCTTTTGGTCAAACACTGCTCGCAAGTCTTTGCGATCAGGCTGCGCCGACATCGGCGGGCGCGGCGTTACACCTTACGCATTCACCCAACCGATCGCGAAGCCATCCTGACGATGCCGCCGCGCGGCACGCTCGCGGAAGCCAAGGACTTTGCGCAGCTTCACGGCGGCTGGATCGCCGCCCGTCTCGGCCGTTTGCCGAAGGCTGCGCCCTTTCAACCCGGCACGATCGTACCGTTGCGCGGCGTGCCGCATCGCCTGGTGCATCGCGCCGGCGAACGCGGCACGGTGTGGACTGAAACCCGCGACAGCGGCGAGAGGATTCTGTGCGTGGCCGGCGGCTACGATCACATGGACCGGCGCGTCCACGACTTCCTCAAGCGCGAAGCGCGCAAGGATCTGCACAAGGCATCGCTCGCCTATGCCGCGGAACTTGGCGTGAGGGTCAGGCGCGTGTCGATCCGCGACCAGTCGAGCCGCTGGGGTTCGTGCACCTCGGCCGGGTCGTTGTCGTATTCCTGGCGATTGATCCTCGCGCCGCCCTATGTGCTGGACTATCTCGCCGCCCATGAGGTCGCGCATCTCGTCGAGATGAACCATTCAGCCAGGTTCTGGAGGGTCGTCGACCGCATCTGCATTCATGTCGAACGCGCCAAGCGCTGGCTCGACACCCACGGCAACGATTTGCATCGCTATGGGGTAGAGGATTAGGTCCCGTCGCCCCTGCGAACGCAGGGGCCCATAACCACAGCAGTTCGTTGCGCGTAAAGGCGTCTACCCCATCGCCTACCCGACAGGCCGCGGCGTATGGATCCCTGCTGGATCCCTGCGTTCGCAGGGACGACGGATTGGTTTGCGGCTCGCTACCTTCCAAACAGCCGGTCCACCAGCCAGCCATCGAGTCCTGCAGCCGCCTCGGGGCGCGCATTTGGATTGGGGGGCGGCGCGGAGGTTCGTGCCGGCGCAGGCCGATATCCGCCGCCTGATGGGACCGGCGCGGACTGCGGCGGCTGTGCACTGACCTGCGACGCGGTCTGGAACATGTTCGACAAAAATCCGCCCCGCTGCGCGTTCGGCAGGCCTGCCACCGGCACGCCCTGATGCGCGGAGCGCATGAAGCGGGTCCACACTTCCACCGGCAGGCCGCCGCCGGTCGCCTTCTTGGTCGGCGAGTTGTCGTCATTGCCGAGCCAGACGCCGGTGACGAGATTGGCCGTGTAGCCGATGAACCAGGCGTCGCGGAAATCCTGGCTGGTGCCGGTTTTGCCGGCGGCCATCCAGCCCGGAATCTCCGCTTTCCGCGCGGTGCCCGAGAGCAACGTCTCCTGCATCATCGCGTTCATCATCGCGACATGGCGCGGCTCGATCACCTGCCCGAGCGGGTCGGCCGTGCGCCTGTACAGCACTTTGCCCTCGTTGGTGCGAATCTTCGTCACCACATACGGGGACACGCCGAGCCCGCCATTGGCAAACGGCGCGTAGGCGCCGACCAGCTCAACGACCGAGACTTCAGAGGTGCCGAGCGCAATCGAGGGATTGGCCTCGAGTTTTGATGAAATCCCGAGCCGGTGTGCGGTCCGCACCACGTTCTTCGGCCCCACTTCCAGGCCGAGCCGCACCGCGACCGTGTTGAGCGACATTGCCAGCGCCTGCGTCAGCGTCACCGAGCCGAAATATTCATGCGTATAGTTCTCCGGCCGCCAACCTTTCAGGTCGAGCGGCGCGTCCTGTCGGATCGTTTCCGGCGAAAGCCCGCCCTCGATCGCGGTCAGGTAGATGAACGGCTTGAACGCCGAGCCGGGCTGGCGTTTGGCGGTGACTGCGCGGTTATACTGGCTCTCGGCGTAGTTCCGCCCCCCCACCATGGCGCGCACCGCGCCGTCGGGCGTCATCGCCACCAGCGCGCCTTGCGTGACATGGAACTTCACGCTCTTGGCCGCCAGCTCGTCGATGATCGCGGCTTCCGCCACGCTCTGCAGCTTCGGATCGATCGTGGTCTCGACCACGATGCTCTGGTCGATCTGGCCGACGAGATCGTCGAGCACTTCGCCGATCCAGTCGGCGACGTAGTTGATGGTGCCGGCGCCGGCCGGCTTCACGTTGTAGGAGGGATGTCCGATCGAGGCCTTGGCCTGGGCGTCGCTGATGAACTTGGCTTCCGCCATCGCCGCGAGCACGATTCCGGCGCGCGCTTCCGCGCCTTCGGGGTTGCGGTTCGGCGCCAGCCGCGACGGCGACTTGACGAGGCCGGCCAGCATCGCGGCTTCCGCGACGGTGACGTTCTTCGCCGACTTGCCGAAATAGCGCTGCGCCGCGGCCTCGACGCCATAGGCGCCGGAGCCGAAATAGACGCGGTTCAGGTAAAGCTCGAGAATTTGGTTCTTGGAATGCTTGCGCTCCAGCCATAGCGCGAGCTCCACTTCCTGCAGCTTGCGCGCAATCGTCCGTTCCTGGGTCAGGAACAGGTTTTTCGCGAGCTGCTGCGTCAGCGTCGAGCCGCCCTGCGAAACGCCGCGATGCAGGATGTTGGCGACCGCCGCGCGTGCAATACCCACGGGATCGATGCCGTAATGCGAATAGAAGCGGCGGTCCTCGATGGCGATGAACGCCTTCGGCAGATAGGGCGGCAGATCCTTCAGCGCGACATTGGCGCCCGGCGCTTCGCCGCGCGAGGCCAGCACGCTGCCGTCGATGCCGACAATCTGGATGGTCGGCGGGCGCTTTGGAATTTCCAGCGACTGGATTGCCGGCAGATGCGCGCCGACCCAGACCACGACGCCGATGATCGCGATCGCCGCCCACAGGCCGAGCACCGCGCCCCAATAAACGAGACGGCCGAACCTGAAGCGGCGTTTCGAGCGCCGCTTCGCGCCGCTTTTGGCGCCACGCGGCTTGCGCTCGCGCGGCGGCTCGTCCTCGTCGTCTTCGTGCTTGCGCTTCGGCACTGGCTTTTTCGGTTCGTCGTCGTCGGTGGCAGCCGGAATGCGATCCTCGGGCGAGAGACGCAGCTCCGCGAGCGCTGCCGGAAGCCCGAACAGCGGCTCCTTGCGTCCGCCGCTCCTTTTCCGTCCCCACGCCATGCCAAACGCCGTTCACACCCGTCTCGCCGCACGCTAGCGGTCGCTGTTTAAGGGTCGGTTACGGAAAGGTTAATGCGGGATTAGGAGGTGCGGCGGGGCCGTATTAGGATTGACGCAAACGGCAGCGTTCTAAGGAGAAAGCGGCATGGGCCACATCGATCCCACCAAGGAAGTGTTCGCGCAATTCAAAGCCAATGACCGGCCGGGTCCGATCCACATGCTCAACCTCGTCCGGCTGCGCGTCGAGGCGGCCTATCCCGACGGCCGCAAGGCGACCGGCGCGGAAGCCTATGCTGCCTATGGGCGCGAAAGCGGCCCGGTGTTCGAACGGGTCGGCGGACGGATCGTATGGCAGGGCAGGTTCGAACTGATGCTGATCGGGCCGCAAGACGAGCGCTGGGACCATTGCTTCATCGCCGAATACCCTGATGTCGCAGCGTTCGCGGAAATGATCCGCGATCCCGTCTACCGCGAGGCGGTGAAGCACCGCCAGGCCGCAGTCGAGGATTCCCGCCTGATCCGCCACGCTGTGCTGCCGGCCGGCAAGACGTTCGGGGAGATTCCGAAGTGAGTGCCCACCCTACAAAAAATCGGCGGTCCCCGAAGGACCGCCGATCGCTCTTCCGCCGATCGTTCTCTTCGCTCAACGGGCCGCCTAACCCGCCGCGCCCTTGTCCTCGAGGATCGGGCCGAACATTTCCCAACGCTCGCCGTTGAACTTCATCATCTGCAACTGCTTGTTGACGCGGTAGTCGGTCGGCGTGGTGCTGACCGAGATGCCTGGCAGCAGCAGGTCGAGCTGAACGTTCTTCAGGTTGGTGGCCTGTTTCAACACGTTCTCGCGGGTCAGATTGTCGCCGCATGCCTTGAGCACATGGATCAGCAATTGCGTGGTCATGTAGCCATAGGAGTTGAAGCTCGAATCCTTGTCGCCTTCAGGATAGTACTTCGCCATGAACTCGAAATACTTCTTCATGCCGGCGTCGTCCTTCCAGGTCGGATCGAGCGGATCCTTACCGTAGTTGACACTGATCACGCCCTTGGAAGCCTCGAGGCCTGCCGGCTTCATCACCGCGCCGACCGAGGTGGCGTTGATGTCGAGGATGTGCACCGGCTTCCAGTTGAGCTCGGCGATCTTCTTGATCGCCTGCGCCGCCTGCTTCGGTGTCGACGCCGAGAAGAACAAGTCCGCGCCGGCGTCCTTGATCTTGAGGATCTGCGAATCGATGGTCGGATCGGAGACTTCGTAGGAAGCTTCCGCCACGATCATCTTCGCCGCCTTGTCGCCGAGGCCGGCCTTGATGCCGTTCAGATAGTCCTTGCCAAGGTCGTCGTTCTGGTAGAGCACGCCGATCTTGGCGTTCGGATGTTCTTTCAGGATGTACTGGCCATAGATGCGCCCCTCGACGAAGTAGTTGGGGTTGAAGCCCATCGTCCACGGAAAATTCTTCGGATCGGTGAACTTCGACGCGCCGGTGGCCGCGAATAGCTGCGGCACCTTCTTCGCGTTCAGATACTTTTGAACCGCTGCGTTCGAGGGCGTACCGAGAACCTGGAAGGTGAGCAGCACCTCGTCGCTCTCGACCAGCTTGCGTACCTGCTCGACCGCTTTCGGCGGCGAATAGGCGTCGTCATACTGAATCAGATTGATCTTGCGGCCGTTCACGCCGCCCTGATCGTTGATCATCTTGATGTAGGCCGCCTGGGTCTTGCCGATCGTGGCATAGGAGGAGGCCGGTCCGCTGAATGGATTGGTCTGGCCGATCTTGATCTCGGTGTCGCTTGCGCCGGTGTCGTATTTTTTCTGCGCCGACGCCGTCGAGACCGACAGCGCAAGTGCGAGCGCCGTGCCGGTGGCCAGATGGAAAATACCCTTCCTCATAATGCTGCATTCCTCGTGTGTTTTATGATTGGCGCTGATCTGTCCGCCGGCCGGTCCGGCCGCACGGATGTCGTCGCTGCCACAATAGTGGCGGAAGCCATGTTGCAATGCAAGGCATCCAAAAGCCGGGTTTCGGGCGTCAGGTTCCGTCTGCTCAAAAAGAATCCATTGCTTGTGTCAGCCGCAAAATGATGCACGGCCGCGCGGCCGTTGCGTGGCCCAAACAAGCAAAGGCCGCCGGCATCGTGTGATGCCGACGGCTGCTGTCTTGAATCGGGGCAGGCGCTAACCGCTGGGTCCGGTATCCTCGATGATCGGGCCGAACAGTTCCCAGCGCTCGCCGTTGAACTTCATCATCTGCATCTGCTTGTTGATGCGGTAGTCGGTCGGCGAGGTGTTGGTGACCATGCCAGGTAGCGACAGGCTGCCGGTGACGTTCTTCAGATTGGCGGCCTGCTTCATGATGTTTTCGCGCGTGAGGTTGTCGCCGCATTGCTGCAGGATCTTCACCAGCAATTCCGCGGTTCCATAACCGTAGACGTTGACGGTATTGAGCTTGTCGCCCTCCGGGTAATATTTGTCCATGAAGGCGAAATAGGCCTGGATGCCGGGATCGTCTTTCCACTGCGGATCGCCCGGATCCTTGCCGTAGTTGGTCGAGATGATGTCCTTGGAGATGTCGAGACCCGCCGGCTTCAGCGTCGCCGAAACCGGGCTCGCATTGATGTCGAGGATATGGACCGGCTTCCAGCCGAGGTCGGCGACCTTCTTGATCGCTTGCGCCGCAAATTTCGGAGTCGAGGCGTCGTAGAGCAGGTCGGCGCCGGCGGCCTTCAGCTTGACGATCTGCGAGTCGATGGTCGGATCGGTCAGCTCGTAGGAGACTTCGGCGACGATCATTGACGCGGCCTTGGAGCCGAGCCCTTCTTTCAGGCCCGTGACGTAGTCGCGGCCGAGATCGTCGTTCTGATACAGAATGCCGATCTTGGCGTTGGGATGATTTTGTAGAATGTATTTGGCGTAGATGCGCCCTTCCGACTGGTAATTGGGATTGTATCCCATCGTCCAGGGAAAGTTCTTGGGGTCGGTGAATTTCGAGGCGCCGGTCGCGGCGAGGAGCTGCGGCACTTTTTTGGCGTTGAGATATTTCTGCACGGCGGCGTTCGAGGGCGTGCCGATGATCTGGAAGGTGAACAGCACCTCGTCGCTCTCGACCAGCTTGCGCACCTGCTCGACGGCTTTCGGCGGCGAGTAGGCGTCGTCATACTGGATCAGGTTGATCTTGCGGCCGTTGATGCCGCCTTTTTCGTTGATCATCCTGAAATAGGCGGCCTGCGTCTTGCCGATGCCGGCATAGGCCGAGGCCGGGCCCGAGAACGGAACGGTCTGGCCGATCTTGATCTCGGTATCGCTCGCGCCGGTATCGTATTTCTTCTGCGCGTTGGCGGGTGACGCCAGTGCGATCGCGACCGCCGTGCCTGCGATCAGATGAAGAACGCCACTTCTCATATAGTTGCTCCCTTCCCTTGATCTCGACCGATGATCCTGTTCCGGTCATCCGTTCGGAAGGCCGGACGTCATCGTTGGGAGCGAGTGTGGCGGAACGGTTTTGTCAATGCAAGGCAGTACGGGAGAGGCCGTTACGCCGGCCAGAGCAGCACCAAGGCGAGCGCCACGGGCGCCGCCTGCACGCTGAGGATCCGGCCAACCGGCAGCGGAATTCGGGTGGACACTAATACGCCGCAGGGGAAAAGTGCGGATCGCTTGCCGATATCTTTGTAGGGATGACGATGCCAGAGAATTTCAACCTCGACCGCCTGCCAACGCCGATCGGCACGGCGCTATTGGTCACCGATGCGGACGGCCTGCTCCGCGCGCTGGACTGGGAAGACTATGAGCCGCGCATGAAGCAGTTGCTGCGTCTGCATTATGGCGAGGTGAATTTGAACAACGGGCGGGCGCCGCGTGGTTTGCGCGCCGCCTTGACCGGCTATTTCAAGGGCGACCTCGACCGCCTCGCGGCAATCGAATGGCGCGTCGCCGGCACGCCGTTCCAGCAGAAGGTCTGGAACGCGCTGCCGAAGATCGCGGCAGGGACGACGATGAGCTATGGCGCGCTCGCCGCAAAACTTCGGATGTCGCGCGCCGTCCGCGCCGTCGGCCATGCCAACGGTTCGAATCCGATCAGCGTGGTCCTGCCCTGCCACCGCCTGATCGGCGCCAATGGTTCGCTGGTGAAGTACGGCGGCGGGCTGGAGCGCAAGCGCTGGCTGCTCAAGCACGAGGGCGTGGAGATTGCGTGCTCGGGAACAGGAAAGGCGGATCGGCTGGGCGCGTTGCGCTCGGCGTCGTCACCCGTTTCAAGTCAATCGGGGTCACGGGGCGCGTTTCGCATGTCGCGAAGGATATAGATGAATACAATCAGCAGAGGCCCCCACGCCAGTAACGCGCCCACCAGCATCGCATTTACTGTTGCCATGCTGGCTCCTCCGCGATCACCGGCACGATAGATGGTCTCTGTGCGCCGCAGATTCCGGCACCTGGTAGAGCCACTTCCAATAGGTCCGGTTGCGCTCCAGTTGACGCTTGTAGATCTCTCGGCACTTCGACGAACAAAACTGCTGGAAGTACCAGCTACGCCGGACCAGCCCGAAGGGTCGCTTGCATTCCGGATTTCCGCAACAATTTTTCATGACGCAATCTCCGCATCGGCACGCCGTAACCAGCGAATGAAACTCTCGTGGCCCTTGTCGAGACAGAAGCGCCCGCAGTAGCGCTCGCGCGCTGGATTTCGCAGAGAGATGATTTTGGGGCCTTCGCTGTCACACTCGGAGCAACGCGGTTCTGTACGCATGGCGACCTCCTTCCGGGGAATTGCCATTTTCCGATCAAAATGTGTGATGCTTTGCGCCCTTCGTTTCTCGAAGGGTGATGCGAAGTCTGGCGTGGTCGGGGCTTGTCTGCAATTCGTCCAGATGTTTGGCGAGATCATCCTTACGTATGCTGGCTCGCCCTGGAGCGTTTTCCAGCGAAGTGGACACCGGTTCGCGTCAAGAAAACGCGTCAAGACAAGAATCTAGAGCCCGGTTCTGATTCAATCAGAACCGAGAGGCTCTAGGGCCGGATCGGTTCATTTGGTTGCCGCCGCGCCATTTGGCGCCAGCGCGGCTTCGAGGCACTTGATCAGCGCTTCCCCATCGCACGGCTTGCTCAAGAAGCAGGTCGCTCCCGCCTTCATGGCCCGGGCGCGGTCGCTTTCGACCGAAAAGGCCGTGACGAATATGAAGGGAAAGCGATGGCCGGTGGCGAGTAGATGAGCTTGCAGCTCCAGCCCGCTCATGGCGGGCATTCTGACATCCGTTATCACGCACGAAGTGTCATTCAGATGCGGCGATTGCAGGAACTCCTCGGCCGATGCAAATGAATGGACGACGTAACCAAGCGACCTGACGAGATTATGGGTCGCGGCGCGAACCGACCCGTCGTCGTCGATGATTGATATGGCCCGATTGGACAAGGCGATCCTTTATCTGGAGACGACCAGAGGATGTCTTTTGCTGTGCCGCCGCGTCTTGGGAGAGTGCGCTGCAAATCAGCGAGGGAAAATCATACTTAGGTTTGCGACCGGCCGGATGCAGGCCCGGTCCCGAGTAGCTCGGCCATCCGTACCAGATCGGGCAGCGACTTCGCTCCCATTTTCCGCATGATATGCCCGCGATGTATCTTCACGGTGATCTCCGCCAGGCCGATTTCGGCTGCGATCTGCTTGTTCATGAGCCCCGACGTCACCAGCGCCATCACCTGCCGCTCGCGGGGAGTTAGTGTCGCGAAAAGCGCTTGCAGCTCCGAGAGAACCATCGCTTCGCCGCGGCTGTTGCGGTCGCGCTCGATTGCCGCGGTTACGGCATCCAGCATGTCCTGATCGCGGAATGGCTTGGTCAGAAAATCGACGGCGCCGGCCTTCATTGCGCGAACCGTCATCGGAATATCGCCATGACCGGTCATGAAGATGATCGGGATGTGAATGTCGGCCTTGGCCAGTTCGGCCTGAAAGTCGAGGCCGCTCAGCCGGGGCAGCCTGATGTCAAGAATCAGGCAACTGGGGGCATTCGGAAGCTTGTACTGCAGAAACTCGTGAGCCGAACCGAACACCTCGACGCGCAATCCCACGGAGCGAAAGAGATTGCTCAGTGACTCACGTACCGATGCGTCGTCGTCGATGACGAACACGACCGGTTCCTCGACGCTTGCGAGGCTGGAAGGCGATGCCGGCCGCGCGTTCACGCTGCATCCTCCTGAGTTAACGGCAAGGTGAACTGGAATGTCGCGCCAGGGCCGGCATTTCCGGACGCGGACAGCCGCCCACCATGAGCGCCGATGATGGAGCGGCAGATCGACAGGCCCATTCCCATGCCGCTGGATTTGGTGGTGAAGAAGGCGTCGAACAGCCGGCCAGCGTTCTCGGCTGCGAGGCCAACGCCGCAATCCTTCACCGTCACCACGATCTGCCCGTCTTCGTCCTGGCCTGTCCGGATCACCAGTTCCCGCGGCCGGTCCGTGACCGGCTGCATCGCCTCGATGCCGTTGATGACCAGGTTGAGAATGACCTGCTGCAACTGGACCCGATCGGCGATGACCAGCGGCAGGTCGGGCGAGAGCTCCAGCCGCAACGATACCTGGTGGCTGAGTAGCTCATGCTGCACCAGGCTGATGACCTCGTTGATGACATCGTTAATGTGAAGCGCTGTCTTCTGATCGGTCGCCTTGCTCACGAGCGCGCGGACCCGCTGGATCACTTCGCCGGCACGATTGCCGTCCTTGATGATCGCCTCCACGGTCCCGCGCGCTTCCTTCAGATCGGGAGGCTCGCGGTCGAGCCAACGCCGGCATGCGGCGGCATTGGTGACCACGGCAGCGAGCGGCTGGTTCACCTCGTGCGCGATCGAGGCGGCAAGTTCGCCAAGCGCAGTCACCCGCGTGACATGCGCAAGCGTCGCCTGCGCTTCATGCAATTCGATCTCGGCTCGCTTGCGCGCCGTGATATCGGTTACCGCCCCAACGAATTCGATGCTGCCAGATGCATCCTTCACCACATGCGCGGTGGCGTGGACATGCTTGATCGAGCCATCGGGCATCAGCAATCTATAGCTATGCGCGAAGCCCTTGCCCTCGCTGGACGCGCGGTCGATGGTCCGTTGCACGCGTCCGCGATCGTCCGGATGAATGCGTTGAATGACGGTGGCGAGCTTGACGGAGGGGGCCTTTCTGAATCCAAATATTCTGAACGTCTCTTCCGACCAGATGATTTCGCCGCTGGCGACGCGCAAGCCGAAGCTGCCGGTGTGGCTCAATCGCTGGGCTTCGGCCAAATACATTTCGCTCTGCCGCAGCGCATTTTCAGCCTGCTTGCGCTCCGTGATGTCCTCGCACGCGATCAGGACGATCAAACGGCCGTCCAGCCGCCGCACGGCCTTGGCGTTCTCGCGAACCCAGAGGGTTGAGCCGTCCTTGCGAACCTTGCATATCTCCCAATTGTGGGTCTGGCCGATATTCTCCAGGCATATGGCGACGTTGCTCTGGGCGGCAGGTTGCTCTTCGGCCGGAAAGACTTTCAGCACGGATTTCCCGAGCAACTCGCTGACGGAGTAGCCAAGTTGTGCGGCGCCGAATGTGTTGACGGACAGCACGGTTCCGGTCGCATCGACCATGAAGTACATCACCGGGTTATGCTCGAACACCTCCTTCCATTGCGCCTCGCTGTGGCGCAGCGCCTCGATCGCGCGCGTTTCGGCGCTCAGTCGGCCCTCAAGCACGGCTTCCATCTGCCGTCGATTACGCCCCACCAGGCCCATCATGACCAATGAGGCGGCAAGCGAAGCAATCAGCAGCACGAACGCAATGAAATGAGGCGCGGCCATCGGTACTGGGCCGAGCAGCAGCCAGATTCCGGCCACCGCTCCCAACGCCAGCGCCATGCTGCCGAGCAGCCATTGCTCGGCCGAGCTCCGGGACTTTGTCGTCGGCTTACGCATCATCAGCACCGACACTCGGCCATCGCGAGCGGCGCTGCGTCGCCAGGTGTTCGCGACCATCAGCGGCGACAACGTCGCCCTCCTAACGGGCTGGATACTAGCAGCTTTTCGGATTTCCGGCGGGTAAAATCGGCTGATTATCCGCGGCTCTTTAACGTTCGGGCGCGCGATCTTTCGTGGGCGAGGGCCAGATTGCGATCCTAAACCTCGGTATGATCCGCCCAACCGAATGGAATGTTTGGATCAACCTCCGTTCAATGGTCCGCTCCCCCTCGACGATTACGCTGATTGGCTATCCGGATGGCGGCAGAGCGCAGGTTTTGCCATGCGGGAAGAGTGTTACGGAAAGGCCCAACGACCTGACCCCTTGCCGGCCTGTCGCCGTGGTCAAACCCGCTTCGTTGGGGATCACCGACCGAACTCAGGGGATTGATATGCCGAAAGCACATTTGCATTTGATCCGTTGCTCTGACGACATCGAACCCGCAACAAATCGCCGCGACCGTAGGTTTCAGCCTATCGTTATCGATGGAGGCCGGCGAGCAAACGTCGTCCCGGTAGAGAACCCGTGGGAACGCCTATTTGACCTGTTCGATCTGGGCATCCTGATTGCGCAGGCAGGCTATCTTACCTTCGTCGCGGCGAGCTTGGCCGCACTCGAGTCTCACGCTCGGGCTGCGGCAGAACGGACTACTTAGCAGCGCAGGGTGGGCAAAGGCGCGCATGCGCCGTGCCCACCATCTCTCGACGATCGCACTTCTCTGATGCGCGTCGTCCCTGCGAACGCAGGGACCCATAACCACCGTACTTCGTTGTTGAAGCAAAGCCGTCTCGCCGTGTGCCATTTCCGCGGGCCGCGGCGTATGGGTCCCTACGTTCGCAGGGACGACAGTCGAGTATTGCGTTGCTAGTTCCGCGTCATTGCGACCCGTTGGCTCGCAATGACGGCTGGACCGCCGCGAGAGCAACGACATATCACGCCGCCGGCTTGGCCACGTTGTCTTCGGCAGAGAGCAGATGAAGCAGCGCGCTCTTGATCGCGGCCTGCCGGGTCGGCGCGTTGATCTGGGCGCCGAGCAAATCAGTGACGTAGAACACGTCGCGGGCGCGTTCGCCGAAGGTCGCGACATGGGCGGAGGCGATGTTGAGGTTGAGCTTCGAGATTGCGGTGGTGAGCTGATACAGCAGGCCCGGGCGATCGAGGCCGGAGACCTCGATCACGGTGTAGCGATCCGACCACTGGTTGTTGATGATGACCTCGGGCTCGACCGCGAATGCACGCACCTTGCCGCGGTTGGCGGCCTTGCGCGCCACCACTTCGGGCAGCCGCAATTTGCCTTCGAGCACGTGCTCGATCATCTCACCGATGCGGGTCGCGCGCCGTCCCTCGTCCTCGTCTCGGTCGTATTCCCTTGATATCGCGATGGTGTCGAGCGCGCGGCCGTCGGTGGTGGTGTAGATTTGCGCGTCGACGATGTTGGCGCCGGCGGACGCACAGGCGCCGGCGATGATCGACAGCAGCCAAGGATGGTCGGTGGCCAGTATCGTCAATTCGGTGACGCCGCGCGCCTCATCGAAGCCGACATTGATCGCGAGCTGATGTCCGGCCTGTTCGCTGGCGCGGATAAAGCGCGCCTGGCGGATTTTTCGCTGCAGATCGACCTTGAGCCAGTAGGCGGGATAATGCCGCGCAATGTAGGCATTGAGCTCCTCCTCCGGCCATTCGGTGAAGGCGGCGCGGAATTCGGCCTGCGCCACCGCGATGCGCTGGGCGCGGTTCACTTCCGAGAAGCCGCCGGTCAGGACCGGCTCGGTTTCGTAATAAAGCGTGCGCAGCAATTGCGCCTTCCAGCCGTTCCACACGCCGGGGCCGACGCCCCGGATATCTGCGGTGGTCAGGATGGTCAGCAGCTTCATCTGTTCGACGGATTGCACGACGGCGGCAAAATTCTCGATCGTCTTGCGGTCGGAGAGGTCGCGCGACTGCGCCACCGTCGACATCGTCAGATGCTCTTCGATCAGCCAGGCCACCAGCTCGGTGTCGGCGGTGTTGAAGCCGAGCCGCGGGCACAGTCGCCGCGCCACCCTGGCGCCCGCGATCGAATGATCCTCCGGGCGGCCCTTGGCGACGTCGTGCAGCAGGGTCGCGACATAGATCACCGCGCGATGTTCGGGCTGAATCTTGCGGAACAGGTCGCTGGCGACCGTGAACTCGTCATTGCCGCCGCGTTCGATCTCCTGCAGGAAGCCGGTGCAGCGGATCAGATGCTCGTCCACCGTATAATGGTGGTACATGTTGAACTGCATCATCGACACGATCTTGCCGAAGGCGCGGATGAAGTGACCGAGCACGCCGGTCTCGTTCATCCGCCGCAGCACGGTCTCGGCGTCGTTCGACGTCAGGATCTCCATGAACAGCCGGTTGGCTTCCGGATTTTCGCGGAGCTGGCTGTTCACCAGTTTCAGCGAGCGCGTCACCGTCCGCATTGCGTCGGGGTGGAAAGCGAGGTTGTTCTTCTGCGCCAGATGGAAGATCCGGATCAGGTTGACCGGGTCGTGCTTGAAGACGTCGGGCGCGGCGAGGTTGATGCGGTTGTTGTCGATGATGAAGTCGTCGCTGTCGGGCACCCGCCGGCGCTTGGGGGCCGGCCGCAGCCGCGCCACCATTCGGCTCAGGACCGGCGCGGGCTTGGCCTGCTCCTCTTCCAGCTTGGCGCACAGGATCGCCGTGAGGTCGCCGACGTCCTTCGCCACCAGGAAGTAGTGCTTCATGAAGCGTTCGACATCCTGCATGCCGGGGTGCGAAGTGTAGCCGAGGCGGACTGCGATCTCGCGCTGCATGTCGAACGACAGCCGCTCCTCGGCGCGCCCCGAGACGAAATGCAAATTGCAGCGCACCGACCACAGGAAATCGGCGCAGCGGCGGAAGGTGCGGTATTCCTGCGCGTCGAACACGCCGCGCTCGACCAACTCCCCGGTCTCGCGCACGCGGTAGACGTATTTGGCGATCCAGAACAGCGTGTGCAGGTCGCGCAAGCCGCCCTTGCCGTCCTTGACGTTGGGCTCGACCAGATAGCGCGATTGCCCGGCGCGGCGGTGCCGCTCCTCGCGCTCGGCGAGTTTGGCGGTGACGAATTCGGCAGCCGTGCCCTGCACGACGTCCTTGTCGAACCGGGCGACGAGTTCGTCATAGAGCGGCCGGTCGCCGGTCAAGAACCGCGTCTCCAGGATCGCGGTGCGGATCGTCATGTCGCCGCGCGCCTGGCGGATACACTCATCGACCGAGCGCGTGGCGTGGCCGACCTTCAATCCCATGTCCCACAGGCAATAGAGAATGGCTTCGGCGACCTGCTCGCCCCAGGCGGTCTGCTTGTAGGGCAGGATGAACAACAGATCGATGTCGGATTCCGGCGCCATCAGGCCGCGGCCGTAGCCGCCGGTGGCGACGACAGCCATGCGCTCCGCGCCGGATGGCACGTGCGAGCGATAGAGATGCCGCGTCGCGGCCGCATAGAGAATGCGGATGATTTCGTCCTGCATGAAGCAGAGCCGCTCCGCGCAGCGGCGGCCATGGCGATCCTTCAAGAGCACGGCCTGCGCGGTGGCGCGCGCCGCGATCATCTCGGCCTTGAGCAATTGCGCCAGCGCCGAGCGGAACACGTCCTCGCGGCCGGCATGTTTTTCGGCCAGCGCATCGACCGCTGCGGTGATCCGCGCGGTATCGAAACGGTCATCCGCACCGGCGCGGTCCTCTGTCACGATGCTGTCCATGATCTCCCCGATATCGGACGGCGCAGGGGCTGTCACGGGCGATTGTACGGTCAACGCAAAGCTATGCCGCCGCCTCGGCGAATGCCAGCCATAACCCGTTGGAAAAGTGGGGATTTCCGATGGAGCATGCGGGCAGCCACGAGGGTGTGTGATGACAGCGCGTCGATAGCCCAGTATATCCGATGCACAAAAAAATCCGGGAGTAGAAAATGGACGCCGCCGAACTCCGAGCGATGCAGGCCCCGATCAAGGAACGCTACAAGTCCGATCCCTCGGCCGCGGTCATTACCCTCAAAGCCAAAGGCTCGATCGACCAAGAAGGCATCGCCTGCAAGGTCGAGACCGGCCGCGCGCTGGCAGTTGCGGGGCTGCACCCCGCCACCGGCGGCTCCGGCCTGGAACTCTGCTCCGGCGACATGCTGCTCGAAGCCCTGGTCGCTTGTGCCGGCGTGACGCTGAAGTCGGTTGCCACCGCCACCGATATTCCCCTGAAGACCGGCAACGTCATCGCCGAAGGCGACCTGGATTTCCGCGGCACGCTCGGCGTCGACAAGGAGGCCCCGGTCGGCTTCGAGGAGATCCGCCTGCGCTTCGAGGTCGCAACCGACGCACCGCAGGACAAGCTCGATCTGCTGCTCAAGCTGACGGAGCGCTATTGCGTGGTCTACCAGACCATCAAGAACGGCCCGAAAGTCTCGGTGTCGATGAAGCGGGTGTGAGGCACATTGCTCGACGTCGTCCCTGCGAACGCAGGGACCCATAACCACCGAAGTCCATTGGTGAGGAAGTAGAAGAGCCGCACCGCCCATAATCGAAACGCCGCGGCGTATGGGTCCCTGCGTTCGCAGGGACGACAGGTAAATGTCCCCCGAACTCGCCTTCCTCCTGACGCTCGGCCTGCGCATGGCGATCACCGCGGCATTCGTGGTGACGGCTTCCATCGTCACCGAACGCTCGGGCCCCGTCATCGGCGCGCTGATCGCGACGCTGCCGATCTCGGCGGGGCCGTCCTACGTATTCCTCGCGCTCGATCATGACGCGGCCTTCATCGCCGAGGGCGCGCTGGCGAGCCTGCCGATCAATGCCGCGACGATCTTCCTCGGGCTGACCTACGTCGTGCTGGTGCAACGCCACGGCGCGCTGCTCAGTTGCCTTGCGGCGGTCGCCGTATGGCTCGCGTTCGCCGCGATCATCCGCTCGGTGCAATGGTCGCTCGCCGGCGGTCTGATCGTGAACGCCATTGCGTTTGCCATCTGCGTCCCGCTGCTTGCCCGCTACCGCCACGCCAAAATGCCGCCGATCCGGCGGCGCTGGTACGACATTCCGCTGCGCGCCTCGCTGGTCGCAACCTTGGTGGCGACGGTGGTCACGACATCTAGCTGGGTCGGTCCCAAGATCAGCGGCATGATCGCGCTATTCCCGATCGTGTTCACCTCGATGATGCTGATCCTGCATCCGCGCATCGGCGGCCCGCCGACCGCGGCGGTACTCGCCAACAGCGCCTGGGGCTTGATCGGGCTCGGGATTGCGATTGCGGTGCTGCATGTCGCGGCACTGCGGTTCGATTCGGCGGTTGGGCTGAGTCTCGCGCTGGCGACATGCGTGGGGTGGAATCTCAGTTTGTGGTGGCTGGGGCGGAGGAAGGCATTGCGAACTTAACTGTGCTCCGCCTGGGAGTTCGATGTCCTCGGATGTCTCAACAGGAAGTCTGCTCTCGATCGCACCAGCGAACTCCGATCTGTCACCAGATGGGCAATGAGCGGTCCCTCGTCAGGTATCTCTGATCGCACAGCGATCATCGCGTCTGCGGCGACCTTCCTCACGAAGGGTGATTTGTCACGGATGCCTGTTTCGACGAAGTCGGCAGGAGGACGATCTCTCTGAATGGTCCGCGTGCGCAACACCGGCGTACGTCGTCGCAAGCCGTATACCTTGTCGACCCAGGTCCATTCGAAGCCGACGGGCCAGATAGCCTTACCGGAAATTAGACAGCGGTAGGCGGTCGCTCTGACGGATGGTTGCGCGGCCGCCTTTGCCAGCCGCGGGGAGGTGCTGATCCATGCCGGGATATCGCAAGGCATGGCGAAGACAGGCTGCGAGAGGACCGGTTGACTGCTTCTGCAGGCGTGTCGCCAAGGCGGCAAGGACGTCATCGCGCGTAAGCACCAGATCGAGGATATTTGCCTCATCACGCCACCGGCCCCAGACAAAGCGCCGCTCGAGCAGGTATACGGCCGCATCCGCCGCAACGGCTGCTGCGAGATCAAGCGCGATACGCTTGACGCACCGCTTCGCGGCCTGACGAACTGGTTCAGCCCAGTCGTTCAGTCGCCACGCCAAAGCCGCAAGGAAGAATGGCGAGGTCGGTGGTGTGGTTATGTGGTTGAGCGCCGCCTCCCTGAGGTAACCACTTGGGTGGAACAGGAATAACCACGCAAGATCCGCATTTGCGGCCAGCAATTCTCGGTCAGATGGAAACGGGAGAGACGATTTCGGCCAAAACCGGTCTCTGACCTGTTGGAAAAAGAGGATTGCTCGGTGAGTTGGGATGACTTGCCGTGGCCGCTTATCCGGCTGCCACCAGCCAAGACCTGCGTGGGTCGCGATTTCCCGGCTGGCTCGTACGACAAGATGTGCCGGCAGCGCTGCGAGTTCGGTAAGGATGTCGTCCAATTCGCGATTGGTCGGCGGTCGCGTGGCAAGAGCGGCAAGCTTGGCCGAAAGCGATGGCGAGAGGATGGGGCGGGCAGGCGATGACATACCGCAGCTTGGCAGCATTCTCCGGTTGTTGGAAGCCGCGCTAGCCTACTTCGGCAGCGTCGCCTTCAGCGCATACAGCGCCTCCAGCGCCTCGCGCGGCGACATCTCATCGGGATGCAAGGCCTTCACCGCTTCCACCAGTTGCTCCGCCTCGCTCGGGGCTACGGCTTCGGCGGCGGCGCGGGAGGGGACGGCGAACAGCGGAAGGTCGTCGGCAAGGGCGCGGGCGGTCTGGCCGCGGTCCTGCGCCTCGAGCTTGGCCAGCACCGACTTGGCGCGCGCGATCACGGCCGGAGGCAGGCCCGCGAGCTTCGCCACCTGGATGCCGTAGGAGCGATCGGCCGAGCCCGGCAGCACCTCATGCAGGAATACGACATCGCCCTGCCACTCCTTCACCCGCACGGTGGCGTTGAACATCCGCGGCAGCTTGGCGGAGAGCGCGGTCAATTCGTGATAATGCGTGGCGAACAGCGCGCGGCAGCGATTGGCCTCGTGCAGACGCTCGATCGCGGCCCACGCGATCGAGAGGCCGTCGAAGGTGGCGGTGCCGCGGCCGATTTCATCCAGGATCACCAGCGAGCGCTCGCTGGCCTGGTTCAAAATCACGGCGGTCTCGACCATCTCGACCATGAAGGTCGATCGTCCCCGCGCGAGATCGTCGGCCGCGCCGACGCGTGAGAACAGGCGGTCGACGACGCCGATCCGGGCGCGCGATGCCGGCACGTAGGAGCCAATCTGCGCCATCAGCGCGATCAAGGCGTTCTGGCGCAGGAACGTCGACTTACCGGCCATGTTCGGGCCGGTGATCAACCAGATCTGACCCGACTTCTGGCCAGGCCCCGGCGAGAGGTCGCAGGCATTGGCAATGAACGGCTGGCCGTCGCGCTTCAGCGCCTGTTCGACCACCGGATGCCGGCCGCCCTCAACGGCGAAGCCGAGCGAGCCGTCGACCTCTGGCCGCACGTAATTGTCGTCTGTCGCAAGCTTCGCCAGCGCGGTCGCGACATCGAGCAGCGCGAACGCATGCGCCGCGGCGCGCAGATCGTCGCTGGCGGCCAGCGCCATGGCGCAAAGCCGCTCAAAAATTTCCAGCTCCAGATTGAGGGCGCGGTCGCCGGCATTGGCGATCTTGGCCTCGATCTCGCCGAGCTCGGACGTGGTGAAGCGAACCTGCCCCGCGAGCGTCTGGCGGTGGATGAAGGTCGCGTTCAGCGGCGGCGCCATCAGTCTGTCGCCGTGCTGCGCCGTGACCTCGACGAAATAGCCGAGGACGTTGTTGTGCCGGATCTTGAGCGCCTTGATGCCGGTATCGTCTGCGTAGCGCGCCTGCATCGCGGCGACCACGAGGCGGGAGGCATCGCGCAGGTTTCGGCTCTCGTCGAGCGCGGGCTCATAGCCCTCGCGGATGAAGCCGCCGTCGCGCTTGACCAGCGGCAGTTGCTCGGCGAGTGCGCGTTCGAATTCGCGCGCGAGATCGCGCGAGGGGCGGCGCAGCGCCTCCATCACGGCGATGATTTCAGCCGGTGCGGCTTCGAGCTGCGCGAGGCGCGCCAGCGCCTGGTCTGCCGCGAGAATGCCGTCGCGCAAAGCGGCGAGGTCGCGCGGGCCGCCGCGACCGACCGACAGCCGCGCCAATGCACGCGACATGTCGGGTGCAGCGCGCAGCGTGGTCCTGATATCGTCACGTGCGGCGCCATCGGTAACAAATGTCGCGATCGCATCCAGCCGCCGTGCAATCGCGGCGCTGTCGGTGAGAGGCGCGGCGAGCCGTTGCGCCAGTAGCCGGGAGCCTGCGGCGGTAACCGTGCAGTCAATCGCATCCAGCAGCGATCCGCGCCGCTCGCCAGCGAGCGTCCGGGTCAGTTCGAGATTGGCGCGGGTGGCGGGATCGATCGCCATCGTCGTGCCCGCAGCCTCTCGCGATGGTGGCGACAGCGGCGGACGCTTGCCGACCTGGGTGCGGTCGATATAGGTGACGGCGGCGGCTGCAGCGGTCGCCTCCAGCCGCGTCATCGCGGAAAGACCATCCATGGTCGCGACTGCGAAATAGTCACAGAGGCGCCGCTCGGCGGTGGCGCCGTCGAAGACGTCGCGGGTCAAGGGCGTCACTGACGGCAGTTCGCGCAGCAGCGGCCCTAAATCAGGATCGCCATAGAGCGCGTCGGTGACGATGGCCTCGTTCGGATTGATCCGCGCCAGCGTCGCCGCCAGTTCCGCGGTCGAACATTCCGTGACCATGAACTCGGAGGTCGAGATATCGATCCAGGCGAGGCCAATGCGGTCGCCGCCGGAGGAGGCGCGGGCGCGCGCGATTGCCAGCAGATAATTGTTGGTGCGGGCATCGAGCAGGGTGTCTTCGGTCAGCGTGCCCGGCGTCACCAGCCGCACCACGCCGCGCGCCACCACGCTCTTGTTGCCGCGGGCGCGCGCGGCGGCCGGATTCTCGGTCTGCTCGCATACGGCAACGCGATGGCCGGCATTGATCAGGCGATGCAGATAATCCTCGGAGCGTTCCACCGGCACGCCGCACATCGGGATATCCGAGCCCTGATGCTTGCCGCGCTTGGTCAGCACAATGCCGAGCGCCTTCGAGGCGATCTCGGCGTCCTCGAAGAACAGCTCGTAAAAATCGCCCATCCGGTAGAACAAGAGCAGCCCGGGGTGGGCAGCCTTGATCTCAAGGTACTGTTCCATCATCGGCGTGACGCGCGAAGGTGCATCGGTCGCCGGCGTGGCCTCGGGAGCTGCGGGGGCGGGGATGGATTGCTGGATGGTCATGCGGGCGGCAAACTACAGAATTTCGTCGCTCGGTCCTATTCCCTTACCTGCGTTGTCAGAGTTTTCCACGCCTGGGCCGCTCGACCGATTATACGCCCGGAGCATGACGGCCCCTCCGCGAAAGCGCCGCGGGGCAGCCATGCCTCAATTGACCTGCCGCGGGTGCGCTCCTAAAACTCGCCATTAAATCTGGGTCAACGCCTAAAGCACGGCATTCAGGGAGAGATTCTATGCGTGATGTATTCATTTGCGATGCCGTCCGGACCCCGATCGGCCGTTTCGGCGGATCGCTCGCCAAGGTGCGTGCCGACGATCTGGCCGCAGCCCCGATCAAGGCGCTGATGGCGAAGCATCCCGATCTCGACTGGTCGCAGGTCGACGAAGTATTTTTCGGCTGCGCCAACCAGGCCGGCGAGGACAACCGCAACGTCGCGCGGATGGCGCTGTTGCTCGCGGGCATGCCGGAATCGGTTCCCGGTCAGACGCTGAACCGCCTCTGCGCGTCGGGTCTCGATGCGGTCGGCGCCGGGGGCCGCGCGATCCGCGCCGGGGAAATCGATTTCGCGATTGCCGGCGGCGTTGAATCGATGACGCGGGCGCCGTTCGTGATGGGCAAGGCGCCGGAAGCGTTTGCGCGCTCGGCCGAGATTTACGACACCACGATCGGCTGGCGCTTCATCAATCCCCTGTTGAAGGCGCAGTATGGCGTCGATGCGATGCCGGAGACCGGCGAGAACGTCGCCGAAGAATTCCAGGTATCTCGCGCCGACCAGGATGCGATGGCGATCCGCTCACAGCAGCGCGCCGGTGCTGCGATCGCCTCGGGCTATTTCGCCGAGGAAATCACGCCGATCCAGGTGCCCGGTGGCAAGGCAGGTCCCATCACCGTCGACAAGGATGAGCATCCGCGTCCCGAAACGACGCTCGAAGGATTGGCAAAGTTGAAGCCGATCGTGCGCAATCCCGGCACGGTGACGGCGGGCAATGCATCCGGCGTCAATGACGGCGCGGCGGCGATGATCCTTGCCTCTGAGCTAGCTGTGAAGAAGCACGGGCTGACGCCGCGGGCGCGCATCCTCGGGCTTGCTTCGGCCGCGGTGCCGCCGCGCATCATGGGCATCGGTCCGGTGCCGGCGACGAAGAAGCTGATGGAGCGGCTTGGCATCAAGATCTCTGACTTCGATTTGATCGAGCTCAATGAAGCCTTCGCTTCCCAGGGCATAGCCTGCCTGCGCCAACTGGGCGTCAAGGACGATGCCGACTTCGTCAACCCGCATGGCGGCGCGATCGCGCTCGGCCATCCGCTCGGCATGAGCGGCGCGCGGCTGGCGCTGACGGCGGTGCACGGCATGGAGAAGCGGGGCGGAAAGCTTGCCTTGGCAACCATGTGCGTTGGCGTCGGCCAAGGCGTCGCGGTCGCGATCGAAAAGGTCAATTAAGACAATGGCTTGGGAAGGTGAAAAATCGCTCTTTCCCAAATTAGTTATGTCATATAATGATCCGGCGGCGCGGCTCAGCGACAAAATCGCAAAGCATTTTGCGCGGCGACTGCGATGCGAGGGAGGAATTCGTCATGACATTGGTCTATCCAGTGCAAAGTCTCGCGGCGCATCCGCCGCGGCTGTCTCCCGCCTACAAAAGCACGGTCAAGCGTTCGCCCTCCAAGCCGCTGATTCCGATGCGTCATACGCTGTCGGAATTGACCGGGCCGGTCTATGGCCACGAGACCGTGCGCGCGAACGATCATGACCTCACCGTTCACGGCAAGGGCGAACCGATCGGCGAGCGCATCATCGTGCACGGCCATGTGCTCGATGAAGACGGCCGCGGCGTGCCGAACACGCTGGTCGAACTCTGGCAGGCCAATTCCTGCGGCCGCTATGTCCACGTCGTCGACCAGCATCCCGCGCCGCTCGATCCGAATTTCACCGGCGCCGGCCGCGCGCTGTCCGACGCGCAAGGCTACTATCGCTTCGTCACCATCAAGCCCGGCGCCTATCCCTGGGGCAATCACCACAACGCCTGGCGGCCGGCCCATATCCACTTCTCGGTGTTCGGCCACTCCTTCGTCTCGCGCCTGGTGACGCAGATGTATTTCCCCGGCGATCCGCTATTCCCGTTCGATCCGATCTTCAACTCGGTCACCGACGAGAAGGCGCGCAACCGGATGATCTCGTCATTCGATCTGGAGAACACCAAGCCGGATTGGGCGCTGTGCTACCGCTTCAACATTGTGCTGCGCGGGCGCAACGCCACGCCGATGGAGAACAGTTAAGTGCCTCAGACCAAACCGGACGGCATTACCCCGTCGCAGACCGTCGGTCCGTATTTCGCCTATGGCCTGACGCCGAATGGCAAATACGACTGGAACGATGCGTTCAACAACAATCTGGTGACGCCGGACACCTCGGGCGAGCGCATTCGCGTCGAGGGCACAGTGTTCGACGGCGACGGCGTGCCGGTGCCGGACTGCATGCTGGAGATCTGGCAGGCGGACGCGCAGGGCCGGTTCTCCGATCCGCAGGACAAGCGGGCATTGCCGAATACGTCATTCAAGGGATTCGGCCGCATCGGCACCGATGCCAAAGGCGGCTATGCGTTCGACACGATCAAGCCGGGCGTGGTGCCCGATCCCGACGGCAAGCCGCAGGCGCCACATATCGTGCTTGCGGTGTTCGCACGTGGCATGCTCCTGCATAATTACTCGCGAATTTATTTCGACGGCGAGGCGGCCAATGCCGCCGATCCGGTGCTGGCGCTGGTCCCGGCCGAGCGCCGCTCCACGCTGATCGCGACGCGCCAACCGGGCAGCGGCAATGCGATCTATCGTTTCGACATCCATCTGCAGGGCGATAACGAGACGGTGTTCTTCGACGTGTAGCCGCGACTGCATCGCAGGAGCGGCGCGACAGGCAAGACTTCGCACATGATGACGCTTCGCCAGGTCGAGGTGATCCGCGCCGTGATGGTGACCGGCACGATCGGCGGAGCTGCGAGACTTCTGAACGTATCCGCGCCGGGCATCAGCCGGCTGGTAAAATATACCGAGAAGTCGCTGGGCGTCCGGTTCTTCCAGCGCCAGAACGGGCGCTATTTCCCGACAGCGGAAGCCCGCAACATCTTCGAGCAGATCAACGGCGTCTACGAGAAGATGGATGATCTCTCCGAGATCATCTCCAAGATTGGACGCGGCGACCTGTCGGAGCTGCGCATTGGCTCGGTGCCGAGCATCTCGCAGGTGATGGTGCCGCGCGCGATCGAGCGGGTGCGGCGCCGCTATCCCGAATTGCGGATCGACATCAACATCCTCAAGATCGAAGAAGCCGTCGACTACCTGTTGCTCGGCCGCGGCGATTGCGTCGCCATGAGCTACCGGCTCGAGCATCCCGGCCTCGACTTCCTGCCGCTGGCCTCGGGCGAGTTGTTCTGCATCGTGCCGGCGGGACATGAGCTTGCGGGATGCAAGCAGGTCTCGGCCAAGGAAATCATCCGCTATCCGCTGATCGGCATCGATCCCAACGATCCCTATGGACGGATCATGGCGGAGATATTTGCGCGCAACAAACTCGACTACGACATCACCATCCGCGCGCGCTTCGGCACCACGGTGTGCGCGCTGGTGAAAGCCGGCCTCGGTATCGCCGTGATCGACCAGTTTACCGTCGCGCATGGCGGCTATCCCGGCGTCGAACTATTGAAGATCGTCGAGCCGACCAGGTTCGACACCTACATCGCGGTAAAGCGCGGCGCGCCGCTGTCGCTGCACATCGAGCATTTTATCGGCTGCCTGCGCTCGGAAATGCGGGCGGTGGGGCCGGGCAAGGCGGCGCTGCGAAAGCCCGATTCCAAGCCGCGCAAGAAATAACATGATGTTATCTATCTGGCATAAATGGGTAATTGTGTTAGGTCGGCAAAGCGCTATCGTTCGGCCGGATCGGGACGTTCCCGAGCCGTCCGCTGGCCCTTACGCGCATTTGCGCCCGACGACGAGATCATGAGCCCTGCCGCCCGCCCGATTGCTCCGGCCGATCGCCGTTTCCTCACCGGCCTGATCGGCGCGCCGATTGCGCATTCAGCATCGCCTGCGATGCATGAGCGGGCCGCCGAAGCGCTCGGCGCTCATTGCCACTACCAGCTTATCGAAGTTGCCGGTGCAGGCCGCGAAGAGTTGCGGTTGCTGCTCGACGGCGTGCGGCGCCTCGGCTTTGCGGGCGTCAACGTCACCTTCCCGTACAAGGAAACGGTGGTTTCCCTGCTCGACGAATTGTCGCCCGGTGCGCGCGCGATCGGCGCCGTCAACACCGTCGTGGTCCGGGATGACCGGCTGATCGGGCACAACACCGACACAACGGGATTTGCCCGGGCGATCACCGAACTCGTCCGCGATCCCGCGCAGAGCGTTGTCGCCGTGATCGGCGCGGGCGGTGTTGGCAAGGCGATTGCCTTTGCGCTTGCCGGAATTGGCGTGGCGGAAATCAGAATCTTCGACACTGATGCAGCCAAGGCAACGCAACTTGCCGGCCTGATCGAGAGCCGTGGCAGCACAAAGGTTGCCGATAGCGTCGAGGAAGCCATGCGCGGCGTCAGCGGCGTGGTCAATGGCTCGCCGGTCGGCATGCTGCCGAACCGTCGCACGCCTGTGCCGGATGCGCTGCTGCACAGGGATATTTGGGTGGCGGACGCGGTCTACACGCCGCTCTGGACGCCGCTGTTGAATGCCGCCAAAGCGAAGGGCGCCGAGGTCATGACCGGACGCGAGCTCGCGATCTACCAGGCGGCGGACGCCTTCGAACTGTTCACGGGACTGAAGCCATCGGCCGTCGAGATGGGAAATGCATTCGACGCCGTGATGGCCAAACGCTACGCTAAAGTGAATGCGGCGTAACAGCACGGCCGCTTACAAGGCCGTCTTTTTGAAACAACAAGAGGGGATGGAAATGAGATCTGGAATCTTTGCCGGGCTATTGCTCGCTACCGTATCGGCCGCAACCGCATTTGCGCAGGGAGCACCGATCAAGCTCGCCGATGTCGCCGAACTGTCGGGCGGCGGCGCCACCGTCGGCAACAACTGGAAAAACGGCATCGATCTCGCGATCGAGGAGATCAACGCCAAGGGCGGCGTGCTCGGCCGCAAGCTCGAAGTCACGCATGCGGATTCGCAATCGAATCCCGGCGTTGCGCGCGCGCAGGTGCAGAAGGCGCTCGACAATGAGCCCTACGTCCTGCTCGGGCCCGGCTACTCGGGCTCGGTCAAGGTTACCTCGCCGCTCGCCGCGGAAGCCGGCATCACCCAGATCATGGGGGGCGAGGCGGCTGAACTGACACAGGGCGGCAACAAGTTTCTGTTCCGCACCTCGTTCGGCCAGCAATCCTCGATGCCAAAAGTCGCGAAGTACATCAACGATGAGCTGAAGGCCAAATCGGTCGCGATCGTCTGGGTCAACAACGACTTCGGCAAAGGCGGACGCGACGTCATCACTAAGGAATTCGCCAAATACAACATCAAGGTCGCGGCAGACCTTTCCACCGAAGCGGGGCAGGCCGATTTCGCCGCCGACGTCAGCAAGATCAAGGCCGCGGCGCCCGATGCGGTCTTCGTCTACCTTAACGAGGAAGAAAGCGCGCGCATCCTGAAAGAGCTGAAGCGCCAGGCAGTCGCGGCGCCGCTGGTGGGCGAGACTACCCTGGTTGGTCAGAAGGTCGTCGAGCTGGCTGGAGACGCCGCCAACGGTGCCCGCGGTCACGTCGGGCTCACCACCGACGCACCCGTCGATCTGGTCAAGGCCTTCAGGGAAAAGTTCGTCAAGAAGTACAACTACGTGCCTGATCACAACGGACTCAAGGGCTATCTCGCGATCTACATGGTCAAGGCGACCACCGAGAAGATGGGCAAGGTCGATCCCAAAAAGTTCGCTGATACGCTTCACGGCCTCACCATCAAGGCCGCGAGCGAGCCTGGCATCCTGATGGATGTGACCTTCGATGAGAAAGGCGACATCGATCGCCAGGGATTCCTGGTCGAGATCGTCGAGGGCAAGCAGGTCGTCAAGCAGGTGCTGCCGAAGCTGAATTGAGCTACGGCGACGGTGGCGCGCGGAGGGGCGCGTCACCGCCGCGATCAGAAATTTCGAAACAGCATTGATATCGTCCGCGTCTGACGGGTGAGGGAAAAGTATGTCCAATCTGCTCGATCTGCTCGTGGCCGGCCTTGCGACCGGGGCGATCTATGCCCTTGTCGCCGTCGGTTTCACGCTGCTGTGGCAGACGTCGCAAACCATCAATTTCGCGCAAGGCGAATTCGTGATGCTGCCGGCGTTCCTGATGCTGGCGGTAATGCATGCGGGCGCGCCGTTCTGGCTCGCCATCATCCTTGGCATCCTGCTGTCGCTGCTGCTGTTGGGGCTCGGCTTTAAGCTGCTGCTGGTCGACCCGATGCTGCGGCACGGCGTGCTGCCACTCGCGATCGCAACCATGGCGCTCGCGATCGGCATGAAAGAGGCGGTGAAGCAGTTCTTCAGCGCGGAAGCCTCGCCATTCCCCTCTATCGTGCCGGTCGGTGATGTCTGGATCCTCGGCCGCGTGGTCTCGTTGCAGAGCCTCGGCGTGCTCGCGCTTGCGATCGCCGTGGTGATCGGCCTGACTGCGCTGTTGAACCGCACGTCGATCGGTCACCAGATGCAAGCGACCGCACAGAATCCGACGGTTGCCCGCATTGTCGGCGTGCCGGTCGAACGCATGATCCTGCTGACGTTCCTGATCAACGCGTTTCTGGTGGCCTTGGCGTCGCTGCTGATTACGCCGATTTATCTGGCGAAATTCTCCTCCGGCGAAGTGCTGGGACAGGCGGCGTTCATCGCGGCGATCGTCGGCGGCTTCAACCAGGTGCGCGGCGCCATTGCCGGCGGGCTGTTGATCGGCGTCGTCGACAATCTGGCGGCGGCCTATGTATCGACGCAATACCGTGCCGCGGTGCCGTTGATCCTGTTGATCGTCATCATCCTGTTTCGTCCGCAGGGGCTGCTCGGCCGGCCCGAGGAGCGCACGGTATGACCGCGGCAGGGAAATATTGGCGCATTGCCCTCGGCGTTGCCGTCATCGCCGCGCTGATTATCGTGCCGATGAATTTCAACCGCTATGGCCTCTACATCCTGAGCCAATGGGCGGTGATGACGATTGCCGCAATGGGACTCAATCTGACGCTGGGATATGCCGGCCAGGTTTCGCTGGCGCAGGGCGCCTTCGTCGGCATCGGCGCCTACGCGGCAGCGATCATGACCACGCAGGGCATGCCGCTGATTGCGGCGCTCGGCGTCGCGATCGTACTGTGTTTTGCGATCGGATGGATCCTGGGCTATCCCGCGTTACGCGTGCAGCACCATTACCTTGCCTTCGTGACGCTGGCGTTCTCGACGCTGGCCTTCCTGGTGTTCCGCAACGAGGACTGGCTCACCAAGGGCATCTACGGCATCTCCAATATTCCGCGGCCGAATGTCCTTGGCTTCGCGACCAACCGGCCGCTGCCGTTCTATTACTTCTGCCTCGGCTCGCTCGGCATCGTCTCGCTGGCGATGTGGTGGCTGATCCGCTCGCCCTGGGGCCGCGCGTTCGTGGCGCTGCGCGAAAATCCAGTGCGGGCGCTATCGCTCGGCATCGACACGCGCCGCTATACGCTGATGGCGTTCGCAATCGGGTCGGCGCTGGGCGGCGTCGCCGGCACGCTTTATGCGCCGCTGACGCAATATATCGATCCGGTTCCGTTCAACCTCTCGCTCTCGCTCGATCTATTGATGATGGTGATCGTCGGCGGCTCCGGATTCTTCTTCGGGCCGTTCCTCGGCGCAATGATTGCGGTGCTGCTGCCGGAATGGCTGCGCTTCACGCAAGGCTACTATTTGATGCTCTATGCGGTCGCCGTGATGCTGCTTCTGATCTACTCGCCGACCGGCATTCTCGGCATCCTCGATCGCTATCTGACCGAACGTCGCACCAAGGCGGCCTCCGCCTTGCGGGCAGTGGCTAAATCCCGGCTGGAGACGGCGCCATGACCGCAGTCCTCGAAGTCAGCAACATCAAGAAGAGTTTTGGGGGCATCAAGGCGGTCGACGGCGTCAGCTTCGACGTGCAGGAGGGTGAGATCCTCGGGCTGATCGGCCCGAACGGCTGCGGCAAGTCCACGCTGTTCAACTGCATCCTCGGGCAACTCACGCCGACCGATGGCGAGGTAAAGGTCGACGGCAAAACCGTCACGGGATTGCGGCCGTCCGAACTGAATCGTCTGGGCGTCAGCCGCACCTTCCAGCTTCTGCAGGTATTCCCGAAACTCTCGGTGCGCGAAAACCTGATCCTTGCTGGCCAGGAGCATCAGGGCAACATGGTGTCGCGGCTGTTCGGCCCCTCCGATGCCGGGCTGAGCGCGGCGGCCGACCAGATCATCGGCTTCTTCAAGCTCGACCATCTCGCCACCGAAGCCGCAGGCGGGCTGTCGTACGGCCAGCAAAAGCTGCTCGACGCCGCGATGGCGTTCATGGGTGGCCCGCGGCTGGTGCTGCTCGATGAACCGGCCGGCGGCGTCAACCTCACCATGCTCGGGGATCTCAAGGAACGGCTGGCCGCGATCAACCGCGAGAAGCGCGCCACCTTCGTCGTGATCGAGCACAACATGGAATTCGTGATGTCGCTTTGCACCCGCGTCATGGTGATGGCGGAAGGCAGGCTGCTGGCGATGGGCACGCCTGGCGAAGTCCGCGCCGATCCTGCCGTCATCGAAGCCTATCTCGGCCACTAAAGGGATCGATCCATGAGCGATGCTATCCTGGATGTTCAAGGCCTCATCGGCGGGTATGGCAAGATGACGATTCTCAACGGCACCAGTTTTTCGGTGCCGGCGGGCTCCATCACCACCGTAATCGGCCCGAATGGCGCTGGAAAATCCACCGTGTTCAAGGCGATCTTCGGCCTGTTGAAGCTGCGTGAAGGCAGGATCGTATTCAAAGGGCGGGACGTTACCGGGCTGAGGCAGCGCGAATTGCTGACGTCGGGCATCTGCTACGTGCCACAGGGACGCAACATCTTCCCCGAATTGTCGGTGCGCGACAACATCCAACTCGGCGCCGTCGTCGCCGGGCGGGACATCACCGATCTGCCCGCGCGGATCGAGGCGGCGCTCGACAAGTTTCCTGCGCTGCGCAAAAGGGCAACGCAGCAGGCGTCCACGCTGTCTGGCGGCGAGCAGAAGCAGCTCGAAATCGTCCGCGGGCTGCTGCTCAATCCGCAACTGGTGCTGATCGACGAGCCCTCGATCGGGCTATCGCCGCTGATGGTGCAGCAGACCTTCAACATCCTGAAGGAATTGCGCGACCGCGGCGTGTCGATCCTGATGATCGAGCAGAATGCGCGCTCGGCGCTGGAGATTTCTGATTACGGTATCGTGCTCGAACTTGGCCAGACCCGGCTCGTCGATAAAGCGGAGCGGGTGCTGAACGATCCCCGCATCGGGCAATTGTTCCTGGGTGGCGCCATGACGGAAACTGCAGCATGAACAAGCGCTCGATCGCTACCGTTTCGCTCAGCGGCGCACTAGACGAAAAGCTTCGCGCGATCGCTGCGTCCGGATTCGACGCCGTCGAGATCTTCGAGAACGACCTCTTGTCGTTCGCAGGCAGCCCGCGCGACGTCGGCCAGATGTGCCGGGATCTCGGGCTGTCGATCTGCGCCTTCCAGCCATTTCGCGACTTCGAGGGCATGCCGGAGCCGCAGCGAGGGCGCAATTTCGCCCGCGTCGAGCGCAAGTTCGACCTGATGCAGGAACTGCAGACCGACTTGATGCTGATCTGCAGCAACATCTCGCCGGCCTCGATCGGTGGCATCGACCGCGCGGCGGCCGATTTTCGCGAACTGGGTGAACGGGCCGCCGCGCGAGGCTTGCGCGTCGGCTATGAGGCGCTCGCCTGGGGACTTCACGTCAACGATTATCGTGACGCTTGGGAGATCGTGCGGCGCGCCGACCACAAATCGATCGGCATCATCCTCGATAGCTTTCATGCGCTGGCGCCGTCGTTCCCGACGCTGCCGATTCAATCGATCCCGGCCAACAAGATCTTTCTGGTGCAGCTCGCCGACGCGCCGAAACTCGGCCTCGACGTACTGTCCTGGAGCCGGCACTTCCGCTGCTTCCCGGGGCAGGGTGACCTGCCGGTCGCGCGCTTCGTGGAAGACGTGCTCGCTACCGGCTATGCCGGCCCGCTGTCGCTGGAAATATTCAACGATCAGTTTCGCGCCGGCTCGGCGGTGCGCACTGCGACCGACGGGCTGCGCTCGCTGATCCTGCTCGAGGATGACGTCCGTAGCGCCGCCTCGAGCGCTCCGGCAAAGCCACTGCCGCCGAAGGCGCGCAGCCGCGGCGTCGGCTTCATCGAATTCGCCGTCAGCGAACAGAAAGCCAGCGACCTCGCGGCGCTGTTCGGCCAGCTCGGCTTTCGCAAGACGGGTGCGCATCGCAGCAAGGACGTCGAGCGTTGGTCGCAGGGCCAAATCGATCTCGTGATCAATTGCGAGCCGGACGGCTTCGCCCATTCGCATTTTGTCGCGCACGGTCCCGGGGTGTGCGCTATCGCTGTTGATGTCGACGACGCCGGCAGCACCATGGCGCGCGCCGAAGCGCTGCAGGCGCGCACCTTCTATCAGCCGGTAGGGCCGGGCGAGCTTGAAATCCCGGCGATCCGCGGCGTCGGCGGCAGTCTGCTGTATTTTCGGGAGCAAGCCGGCAAGAACTGGGAGCTCGATTTCGAGCCGCTGCGCAGCGATGCGGCTACCGATCGTCTCGACGCCGTCGACCACATCTCGCAATCGATGCCCTACGATGAGATGCTGTCGTGGCTATTATTCTATACCGGCATTCTCGATCTGAAGCGTCTGCCTCAGTTCGAGATCGCCGATCCGGTCGGCCTGGTGCAGAGCCAGGCGCTGATCAACGCCAACGAAAACCTGCGGGTGGTT
This sequence comes from Bradyrhizobium sp. AZCC 1577, assembly GCF_036924575.1. Taxonomy (NCBI): domain Bacteria; kingdom Pseudomonadati; phylum Pseudomonadota; class Alphaproteobacteria; order Hyphomicrobiales; family Nitrobacteraceae; genus Bradyrhizobium; species Bradyrhizobium sp. AZCC 1577. Next base: position 364,014 of record NZ_JAZHRQ010000001.1, on the reverse strand, counting down.
CTGAACGGTTCATCGGCGACACGCACGCTGTCGGCCCGCTTCATCCACGAATTCTTCGGCTCCGGCGTCCAGCACGTCGCGTTCTCCTGCCGCGATATCTTTGCAGCCGTGGCCGACATGCGCGCGCGGGGTGCAGATTTCCTGAAGATTCCCGACAATTACTACGACGATATCGAGGCCAAATACGGCCTCGACGCCACGACGATGGCGGCGCTGCGCGACAATCAGATTCTCTACGATCGCGAAGGCGAGGGCGAATTCTTCCAGGCCTATACCCATGCTTTCGACGAGCGGTTTTTCTTCGAGATCGTCGAGCGGCGCGACTATCATGGCTTCGGCGCTGCCAACGCCGCGATCAGGCTCGCCGCCCAGACCCGGGAATCCCGGCCGTTCACCATGCCACGGGCTTGAGCGGCCGCGAATTCTGCGGCCACAAGAAACCCGCGGGAACGCGCGCGGCTTCGGAAAGTTCACCTCTGGGAAGGCTGTCGACGCCGTTCCGGAGGATCATGACCGATGAAGCGGGGGTCGGCCCGGCTGGCACTGTGGGTTATGCTCGTCGTGGTGCTGACGGCCACGTTGGCCGAGGCGGCCGAAGACGCCACGCGTCCCTCCGAATTCATCCTCATCCTTCAGATCGTGCTGTTGATCACGATCGGCCGCGGGCTCGGCGAGATCATGCAGCGGATCGGCCAGCCGTCGGTGATCGGCGAACTGCTCGCAGGGCTGCTGCTCGGCCCGTCGCTGTTCGGATGGGTCTGGCCCTCGGCGCACGCGGCGATTTTTCCGCCCTCCGCTGAGCAGAAGGCCCTGATCGAAGGTCTCGCCCAGTTCGGCATTCTGTTGTTGCTGCTGCTGACGGGAATGGAAACCGATCTGAAACTGGTCAGGAAAGTCGGCAGGGCCGCGATCATCGTTTCCATCGCCGGCATCGTCGTTCCCTTCCTGTGCGGCTTTTTGCTCGGGCAAATCCTGCCCGATAGCCTGCTTCCGCATCCGGAGGCACGCCTGGTCGCCTCGGTGTTCCTGGGCACGGCGCTATCGATTTCCTCGGTGAAGATTGTCGCCGTCGTCGTTCGCGAGATGAATTTCATGCGCCGCAATGTCGGCCAGATCATCATCGCGACGGCGATCATCGATGACACGATCGGCTGGATCATCATTGCGGTGATCTTCAGCCTTGCCGCGCAGGGCACGTTCGACCTGGTCTCGGTGGGGCAGGCGGTGCTGGGGACGCTGATCTTCCTGGCCGTCAGTTTCACGATCGGGCGGCGGCTGGCATTTCGGTTGATTCGCTGGGCCAACGATACGCTGGTCAGCGCCTCCGCCGTGATCACGGTGATCCTCCTGCTGATGGGCGGCATGGCCCTGATCACCCATGCGATCGGCGTGCACACAGTGCTCGGCGCGTTTGTCGCCGGCGTGCTGGTCGGCGAATCGCCGATCCTGACCCGGCAGATCGACGAGCGATTGCGTGGGCTGATCACCAGCCTGTTCATGCCGGTATTCTTCGGTCTGGCGGGATTGAACGCGGACCTGACGGTTCTGAAGGATCCGAATTTGCTATCGCTCACGGCGCTGCTGGTGCTGATTGCAAGCATTGGAAAATTCGGCGGCGCCTACGTCGGCGGCAGTCTCAGCGGAATGAACCGCTACGAGTGCTTTGCGCTGGCAAGCGGCATGAATGCGCGAGGGTCGACGGAGGTCATCATCGCCAGCATCGGCCTTTCCATGGGCGTGCTGAGCCAGAACCTGTTCTCGATGATCGTCACCATGGCGATCCTGACCACCATCGCCATGCCGCCGATGCTGCGCGCCGCGCTGTCGCGGCTTCCCATGAAGGCGGACGAGAAGGAGAGGCTTGAACGAGAGGAACTGGAAGAGAAAGGATTTACCGCAAATCTGGAGCGTTTGCTGCTCGCGGTGGACGAGAGTGCCAACGCGAAGTTTGCATCCCATCTCGCCGGCCTCCTCGCGGGCGCGCGGGGTATTCCGATCACCGTGCTGCATATCGGCGCCCGTGCGAAGCGTCAGGAAGGAAAGCGCGACGAGGAAGAAAGCCCTGAAAGCGCGGTGAGGAGCGCGGCAAGGAGCATCGTCGATTCCGGCCCGGACGAGGCCGCGCGTGAGATCGACGTCACGACGCGCGCCAAGAGCAAAAGGCCGGCGGATGCCGTCATCGACGAGGCCCGGAAGGGGTTCGATCTGCTGATTGTCGGAATGGAAAAGGTGATCGGGACCAGGAACGGGTTTGATGAAAGAATCGAGAACGCTACATCGGGCTTCGATGGCCCGCTCGCCATCGTCGCCGCGAGGGGCAGCCATCTCAAGCAGCCCGCGGCAAGCTCTTCATTCAGGATTCTGGTCCCCGTGTCGGGTAGCGGCATCTCGCGCCGGGGTGCCGAAGTGGCAATTGCGCTGGCCCGTCCGGGTTCGACATCGGTCCGGTTCATCCATGTCGCTACGACCAGGGATCGGGGAGGACGTGGCGGTGCCAATATTTCATTGCCGCAACGGGAGGCGATCCTGAAAGCCGCCGGCTCGCTTGCTGCACATTACGGCATCGAGGCAACGACGGCGATCCGCGCCGGCGTATCACCCGAGCACGCAATCCTTCGCGAAATCGAAAGCAGCGGCGCTGATCTGGTTGTCCTGGGAGTCGACCGCATACAAGGCGAGACTCTCAGCTTTGGAGGCGTTGCATCTGCCGTTCTGAAGAACTCGAGCGCCTCGGTCTTGCTGATATCAACCTAAGTAGCCGGCCGGAACAAAGATCAAGAACCGCCGCGTGTCCAACGCGGGCGGTGAGCCATGGCTGCCCGGTTTCCAGATTTCATCATTGACATAACAGAAGAATTATATAATATATCAGTTATATAACTAACTTGAGATCCACGATGTCGAACCTTGATGCTGCCTTTTCCGCGCTGGCCGACCCGACTCGCCGGGCGATCCTGGCGCGCCTTGCGCTAGGCGAGGCCACCGTCATGGAATTGGCTGAGCCGTTCGAGATGACGCAGCCCGCCATCTCCCGTCACCTCAAGGTCCTCGAAGGCGCCGGCCTTATTCTGCGCCGCGTCGAAGGCACGAAACGGCCATGCCGGCTAGCGCCTGCGGCCGTCGCCGAGATCGACCAATGGCTTGCGATGCTGCGGCAGACGCTCGCGGCAAACTACAACCGGTTGGACGACGTGCTGGCCGAAATGAAAACCAAAGAGTGAAAGGCAATCCCATGAGTAAGTTGACGCTAAAGACCGAAGGCGACACCCACGTCGTGGTTACCAGGCGGTTTACCGCCACGCCGGAGGCGGTGTTTCGCGCGCACACCGAGCCGGCGCTGATCCAGAAGTGGCTGCTTGGTCCGGAAGGCTGGACGATGCCGGTCTGCGTCAACGAGGCACGCCCGGGCGGCAAGATCCGGTACGAATGGAGTGACGGCAAGGGCGGCGGCTTCCACCTGACCGGCGAATTTATCGAGGTGGTGCCGTTTAGCCGCCTCGTACATGTCGAACGGATGCATCTGCCGGACCCGACACCTGACAATCACGTCGAAACCAACTTCGCGCCGGACGGAGCCGGCACCTTGATGACCATGCGAATGACGCTGCCAGATGCTGCGACGCGGACCATGATGCTGTCGAGCGGCATGGAGCAGGGAATGGAAGCGAGCTACGTCCGGCTCGAGAGCTTCATTAATTCGCTCCCTCGCGCCTAGCTGCCGACGCATCAGCAGCGACGCTCATCCCAGCAACATTTCAATGAGGGCACGCCGTGATCGAACCACTTCGTATTCTTCAAACCACCCCGCAGCTCACGGCCTCCATCCCGATCAAGGTGCCGCGCGAGGACGTTCGCAAGGTGATGGGACCCGGGCTCGCCGAATTGAAGGCTGCCGTCGCCGCACAGAACGTCGCAGTCATCGGGCCATGGTTCACACACCATATCCGCAACCCCGGCGAAGTCTTCGATTTCGAGATATGCCTTCCGGTCGCCACGCCCGTGGCGCCGGTCAATCGCATGAAGCCAGGGCAATGGCCCGCCATGAATATCGCCCAAACCACCTATCATGGCGGCTATGAAGGGCTCGGCAGCGCCTGGGGCGAATTCCTCGGCGCCATCAAGGCCGCAGGACACAAGACTGCAGACGGCCTTTACGAGTCCTATGCGGTTGGCCCGGACATGAGCGCTGATCCCTCTGCGTGGCGGACGGTGCTCAGCAAGGAATTGCTGGCGTCCTAGAGCGTTTTCAAGCGAAGTGGACACCGGTTCGCGTCAAGAAAACGCGTCAAAACGAGAATCTAGAGCCCGGTTCTGTTTCGATCAGAGCCGAAAAGGCTCCAGATCCTACTCCATCACCGCATGATCCGGCGCAGTCGATTGCTCGCGCAGGGTTGCCTTGGACGAGCCGATCATGATGGCAAGCGGGATGGCGCAGGCGGTGAAGATCATCACGAGCTGGTAGTCGTACGAGAACGCGATGATCTGCGCCTGTATTTTCACCATCATATCCGCCATGGCGCGGCCCTTGTCGGTGGCGAGATCGATCATGCCGCTCACGGCGGGCATCTGCAGGGCGTGATTGAAGGGGTTGATATGCTCCGACAGGACCGCGTAGGTGTAGCGCGTGCCTTGCGTCAGTTGCGAGATCACGAGCGATATCCCGATCGAGCTGGCGACATTGCGCATCAAGGTCAGCATCGAGGTGCCGTCGGTGCGCAGATGATTGGGTAGCGTCAGGAACGCCACCGTGGAGAGCGGCACGAATACCAACCCGAAGCCAAAGCCCTGGACCACGCTGATGATCACGATCTCGGTCACGCCGGTCTGGTCGGTCCAGGCAGTCATGTAGAACAGCGACAGGCAGGTAATGCCGAGCCCCGAGACAATCAGCGTCCGCGCTTCGATATGGCGCATCATGCGGCCGACCAGCATCATCGCCACGAACGTGCCGCAGCCGCGGGTTGCCAGCAGAAGCCCGGCGGTGATGATGGGATAGCCGATCACGTTCTGCAGGAACGGTGATGACAGCGCCATGGTCGAGAACAGCACCAGCCCCATCACGGCCATGAACACGCAGCCGCCGACGAAATTCTTGTCCTTGAACAGTGCGAACTGGATGAACGGATGTTGCGTCGTTAGCGAATGCGCCAGGAAATAATAGAAGCCGACGGCTGATATAATGAACTCGGCGATGATCTCGTTGGATTCCAGCCAGCCGAGCTGCTCGCCGCGGTCGAGCGCAAGCTGCAGCGCGCCGATCGCGATTGCGAGCGCGGTGAAGCCGAACCAGTCAAACCGCAGCTCGAGGTCCTTCTTGGTCTCGTCCATGAAGATGACGAGGCCAAGCACGGTGATAATGCCGAACGGCAGGTTGACGAAGAACACCCAGTGCCAGGAATAGGTTTCCGTCAGCCAGGCGCCGAGCGACGGGCCCATGATCGGCCCCATCATCACCCCCATGCCCCAGATCGCCATCGCCTTCGCGCGTTCGTGCAGTGCGTAGGAATCGAGCATCACGGCCTGCGACAGTGGCACCAGCGCCGCGCCGAACACGCCTTGCAACAGACGAAACACCACCATCTGGCCGATGTCCTGCGCCAGCCCGCACATCACCGAGGCGATGGTGAAGCCGGCCGAACAGATGATGAAGATGCGCTTGCTGCCGAAGCGGTTGGCGATCCAGCCGACCGGCGCGGTCATGATCGCAGCGGCGACGATATAGGACGTCAGCACCCAGTTGATCTGGTCCTGCGACGCGGACAGTGTGCCCTGCATGTAGGGCAGCGCGACGTTGGCGATCGTCGTATCCAGTGCCTGCATGATCGTCGCCGTCATGGCGCAGATCGTCACCATGTTCCGGCGCAGGCCCGGAACGGATGCCGATGGCTGGCCCGGCGTCGCCATGGCGCTAATCGTGGTCCTGGTTCGCCGTCGCCGGCGACAGGCCGAGCAGGGCTGAGAGCGAGCGCCGATGGTTGGTGTCGATGGTGGCGTAGACGCTCATGCCGGCCTTCAGCTTGCGGACGAATTTGTCGTTCTTGTCGAAATAGATCCGCACCGGCACGCGCTGCACCACCTTGACGAAATTGCCCGACGCGTTCTGAGGCGGCAGGATCGCAAACTGCGCACCGGTGCCGGGCGAGAGCGAGCCGACCGTACCCTTGAAGGGGTGATTGGGGAACGCATCGACCTCGAGCGTGACCGACTGGCCGACCGCGACATAGGTGAAATCTGATTCCTTCGGGTTGGCGTCGACCCACGGGTTCGAGGTGTCGATGATACTGAACACCGGCGTACCAGCCGTGACGAAGCGGCCGAGCTGGATCTGCTCGACCTGCGTGGCGATGCCGGCCATCGGCGCGCGCATCACGGTGTGGTCGAGATTGCGCTGGGCCTGGTCGAGCGCCGCCTTGGCCTGGGCATAGGGCGGGAATTCCTCGAGCGGCAGATCGGGATTGCCGAGCAGTTGGGCCTTTGCGGTCGCAATCTTCTGCTGCAGCAACTGATACTGCGCGCTCGCGGTGACGAGGGCGGTCGACGCGTTGTCTAGATCGAGCTGCGAGCCGAAATTGTTCTTCACCAGCGCCGACTTGCGCTCCACGTCTCGCCGCTTCAGGTCCATGCCCTGCTGCGAGAGTTCGCTCATCTGGCCATAGATTTTCAGGTCGGCGATCAGATTGTCATAGGTGACCTTGGCTTGCGCGAGGTTGGCCTTGGCCTGCGCCACGGCGAGGCGGAATGGCACCGGATCGATCTCAAACAGGATGTCGCCTGGATTGACCTGCTGGCCTTCCTTCACCACGACCTTCTCGATCTTGCCGGAGATGTCGGGCGTGATCAAAACCTTCTGCGCGCCGACATAGGCGTCGTCGGTGGTCACGTAGCGGCCACCGTTGAGATAGAACGTCACGCCGGCGACCAGCGCAACCAACGGCAACACCACCAACAGCAGGAAGCGCCGGTAGCGCCGCATGCCGGCCATCAGCCGGCGGCGCGGCTCGGCCGCGAGTTTCGGCCGTGACGGCGCCCCGGGTGCGCCCTTCTGCTCGGGCGGGAATTTGAGGACCGGATCAGCCATAGCGCTGCTCCTTTCTGGGAGGTTCGCCGGCCGGATTCTGGATCGCGTTGCGAACGTTTTCCTTGATCAGATCGAGTTGGTCGAGCAGGCGGTGGGCATCAGTGGGATTGATGCCGTCGAGCGCGGTCGCCGTCAGTTCGGAGCGAAGCCCGGCGAGCTTGCCGAGCAGCGGCCGCGCGGCCTTGCGCAGATAGAGGCGGTTGACGCGCCGGTCATTCTCGTCGCCGCGGCGTTCGATCCAGCCATTGTCGCAGAGCTTGTCGATCAGCCGCGTCAGCGTGATCGGCTGCATCTCCATCTGTTCGGCAAGTTCCGACTGCTTGAGGCCCTCGGTGCGCTCGACCTTGGCCAGCACCGCCCATTGCGCACGGGTGATGCCGTAGCGCGCGGCCTGCCGGTCGGCATAGGCGCGCACCATCCGTTGCACCTCGCCAAGCGTAAACAGAAAGTTCATGTCCACGGAACCGCGCATGCCCAAGCCTCCATAAGCCTGCAATACAATAAGCTTGCTTATGAATTCTGCACGGCGAGTTAATAATGGCCTGATCCGCTTCCAGCACATGGCTGGGAGCCAATGCGTGCGCGGGCTTTAGGATTGGCCCTCAAACTGGTACAAGGTCTGACATGAGCCTGACAAAGCCGACATTTCCTGCGCCCGGCCACGATCACGGCCGCTGCACTGCGGAAGCGATCGCGCATGCCGAACAGGTTTGCGCGCGGCGGGCGCAAAAATTTACCCCGATCCGGCGTCAGGTGCTGCAGGCGCTACTGTCGAGCCACCGCCCCCTCGGGGCCTATGAGGTGATCGACGAGCTCGCCAAATCGATGCCGCGGCCGGCGCCGATCACGGTCTACCGCGCGCTCGATTTCCTGATGGAAAACGGCCTGGTCCACCGCATCGAGAGCCGCAATGCGTTCCTTGCCTGCGCGCATGACCATGACGAGACCTCGATGGTGGCGTTTTTGATCTGCGAGCTCTGCGGCTCGGTCGGCGAAATCCCCGCAGCCCCTGTGGCACAAAGCCTCAATGCGGCGGCGCGGGCCTCCGGATTTGCGCCAAAACTCTCCGTCGTCGAGATTGCCGGCATCTGCGCGCATTGCCAGAAATAACGAGAACACGGCGCCAAGCCGGCCACGAGGATTAATGTCGTCCAAGCCATTAGAACCTTCCGCCGGGCGTGCGCTCACCCCGGGCGCCATCGCCTTGATGCTGATGTTGTGCCTGAGCTGGGGCTTCAACCAGATTGCGGTGAAGCTAACGCTGCCCGATGTGCCGCCGATGCTGCAGGCCTTGATCCGCTCGGCCGGCGCGTTGCCGGTGATGCTGCTGGCCGGTTGGCTGCGCGGCGTAAAATTCTTCGAGCGTGACGGCTCGCTCGGTCCCGGCCTGCTGGCGGGCACGCTGTTCGGTATCGAATTCGTGCTGATCTTCAGCGGGCTGGTGTTCACATCGGCGTCGCGCGCCGCCGTGTTCCTGTACACTGCACCGTTTTTCGTCGCGCTCGGCTCCTACCAGTTTCTCGGCGAGCGCCTGAGCATGATGCAATGGAGTGGGCTGGGCCTCAGCTTCGCCGGTGTCGCGCTGGCAATCGGTGTGCCGCAGGCAAATGTTGACGCAAAAGTGTTGCTGGGCGACCTGCTGGTGGTCGGCGGCGGCGCGCTGTGGGGCGCGACCACGCTTATCGCCAAGGGCACGAAACTTCGTAACGCGGCTCCGGAAAAGGCGCTCGGATATCAGGTGGCCGTATCGATCCCGATCCTGGGCTGCGCATCCCTGCTGTTCGGCGAGAAGATCACCCACATGCCGAGCGCGCTGTCGATCTCGCTGTTGGCTTATCAGGCGATCTGGGTGGTGGGCTGCACCTTCGTGCTGTGGTTCGCGCTAGTGAAGACCTATTCAGCCAGCAAACTATCGTCGTTCACCTTCGTCACGCCATTGTTCGGCGTCGTCGCCGCCTATTTCATCCTGCACGACACGCTGACCATTGCCTTCGGCGTTGCAGCGCTGCTTGTCATCGCCGGGCTCTATCTCGTCAACAAGCCGGATCCGAAGGTGGTGCCGGATCCGAACGTGCCGGCGTGATTCTTTCCGTCATTCCACAGGTACGCAAAGCACAAGCCTTCATTGCGAGCGAAGCGAAGCAATCCATCCTTCCGCGCGTTGAAAGATGGATTGCTTCGTCGCTGCCGCTCCTCGCAATGACGTGGAAGGAGCGCGGGTCTATGTTCTACCCCGTCTCGACCGGCAGCGACGCATCCTTGGCCCATTCGCTCATCGAGCCATCGTAAAGCGTGAGGTTGTCGTAACCGAGCTGGTAGAGCAGGAACAGGTCGATCGTCGCCGAAATGCCGCCGCCGCAATAGGCGACGACCCGCTTGTCCTTGGTGATGCCCTGCGCCTTGAATTTTGCTTCCGCCTCGCCAAGCGGGACGAACGCCTTGGTTTTCGGGTCGAGCAGTGTGGCCGCCGATACGTTGCAACTGCCGGGAACGCGGCCGGGCCGGCCATAGCGGCTGGGCTCGAGGCCTTTGTGAAATTGCGGGCCGAGCGCGTTGACGATGACGGTGCCTCGCTCGGACGTAGCGGCAAGCGTTTCGTGCTTGTCGACGAAGAAACCTCGCCTCGGATTGGCCGTGAATGTTGCCGGCTCGTATCCCTTCGCCGGCCCGGTTTCGAGCGGGCGGCCATCGAGCTTCCATTTGTCGAGACCACCGTCGAGCACTGAAGCATTCTCGAAACCGAGCGATCTGAGCATCCACCAGAACCGCGTCGCCCACATCGGCGTGCCGATGCTGTACAGCACGACCCGGCTTTGATTTGAAACGCCATGGCGGCCGAACGCCCGTTCGAGCCGCGCCACATCCGGCATCATGAAGCGAAGTTCGGTATCGGGATCGGAGAACTCGCTCGGCAGATCGAGAAAGTCCGCGCCCGGAATATGTCCGGCCTCGAAGCTGTGCCGGCCCGGCACGGTGAGATAAGGTAGGCTGGAGCCCTCAGGGGCGGGTTCGAGGTAGGTGGTGCAATCGAACAGGCGCAGATCGGGCTGACTGAGAAGGTCAGTGAGTTCCGCCGTCGTGATCAGCTCGTTTCGCGCCGGCATACCCGCCTCCCATTATTTATGTTTCGGCGATGCTAGGGCTCGCATCGGGCCATGAAAAGGCCGCCAGACGCATGCTCGCCCTTTCAATTCGGCGATTCCTGTCCAATATAGCGGTTAACGAAGACTGAGGTCTTTTGCCCTGCTTTCGGCCGCTGCGGCTGGCCTAAGCTGTTGAACACACAAGATAAAAATCCGCTATGTGACAAGGCGCACACTGCCTTCGCCGCCCCCTTGGTACATGTCACCAAAACCTGATATTCGAGGCCCCATGAACAAGCCCGAAATAATCCCACAAGACGACGTCGCCGGCCCGAAGGCCCGGCACAAAACCACCCAGGTCATGGTCGGCAATGTTGCCGTCGGCGGAGGGGCGCCGATCGTCGTGCAGTCGATGACCAATACCGACACCGCCGATGTCGAAGGCACAATCGCGCAGGTCGCTGCGCTGTCGCGCGCCGGATCGGAGATGGTGCGCATCACGGTCGACCGCGAGGAAGCTGCTGCCGCTGTTCCGCACATCCGCGATGGCCTGCGCAAGCGCGGCATCACCACGCCCCTGATCGGTGATTTCCATTATATCGGCCACAAGCTGCTCGCCGAATATCCGGCATGTGCCGAAGCGCTCGACAAGTATCGCATCAATCCCGGCAATGTCGGCTTCAAGAACAAGCGCGACACGCAGTTCGCCGACATCATCGAGATCGCCAACAAGAACAACAAGCCGGTGCGCATCGGCGCCAATTGGGGTTCGCTCGATCAGGAGCTGCTGACCAAGCTGATGGACGAGAACACGGCCTCGGCCAACCCGCGCGATGCGCGCGCGGTGACGCGCGAGGCCATGGTGCAGTCGGCGCTGCTGTCGGCCGCCCGCGCGCAAGAGCTCGGCATGCCCAAGAACCGCATGATTTTGTCGGCAAAAGTTTCCGCCGTGCAGGATCTGATTGCGGTCTATCAGGAGCTGGCGCGCCGCTCGGATTATGCCATCCACCTCGGCCTCACCGAAGCCGGCATGGGATCGAAGGGCATCGTGGCTTCATCCGCCGCGCTCGGCATTCTGCTGCAGGACGGCATCGGCGACACCATCCGCATTTCGCTCACGCCTGAGCCCGGCGGCGACCGCACGCTGGAAGTTCAGGTCGCGCAGGAATTGCTGCAGACCATGGGCTTCCGCACCTTTGTGCCGCTGGTCGCGGCATGCCCGGGCTGCGGCCGCACCACCTCGACGACATTCCAGGAGCTGGCGCGCTCGATACAGGATTTCATCCGCGAAGAAATGCCGGCCTGGAAAACGCAATATCCCGGCGTCGAGCAGCTTAACGTCGCGGTGATGGGCTGCATCGTCAACGGCCCGGGCGAATCCAAGCACGCCAATATCGGCATCTCCCTGCCCGGCACCGGCGAAGCGCCGGCCGCGCCCGTGTTCGTCGACGGCAAGAAGTTCCGCACCCTGCGCGGGCCGACCATTGCCGCCGATTTCAAGGCGCTGGTGATCGATTACATCGATCAGCGCTACGGCAAGGGCAACAAGACGCCCGAGAACGCGGTGACCGCGGCGGAGTAAGCTTTCTCTGCCTGTCGTCCCTGCGAACGCAGGGACCCATAACCACCAGCCTGCATTGTTGAAACGCAGCCGTCGCCCCGCGTACCATTCCGCCGGCCGCGGCGTATGGGCCCCTGCGTTCGCAGGGGCGACATGTTGAGGGGTTCTCGCCTCTATTCCGTCGTCCCCGCGAACGCGGGGACCATAACCACAGGTTTTTGTGGTTTATGCCGCGCTGTAGCTCCAGCCCCTACAACAACAATCTCTTGTGATTATGGGTCCCTGCGTTCGCAGGGACGATGAGCTACTGCATTGCGCTCCGCATCGCCTGCGCTACGATGCGTCCCAATCAAGAACGATCGGGAGAAACGCCCATGTCATCGCTGTCCGGCAAGCAGGGACCGCGCTACCGGCACGTCGCCGACGAAGCCGAACCTTACGAGACCATTGCGGTCGAGAAACTCACGCCCATCATCGGCGCGGAAATTTCCGGCGTCGATATCGGCAAGCTCGTCTCGGACGACGCGCGCTCCAACCGGCAGATGGACGAAATCCATCGCGCGCTCGCCGAAAACCTCGTCATCTTCTTTCGCGACCAACATATCACTCCGCAGCAACATCTCGCTTTCGGGCGCAAGTTCGGTGAACTGCATGTGCATCCGGCGGCGCCCAACGAGGGCGACCCGGCGCTGATGAAGATCTATGCCGACAAGGATTCGCCGCGCGCCAATGGCGAGGGCTGGCACACCGACGTGTCCTGCGACGTCGAGCCGCCGATGGGGTCGATCCTCTACATCAAGCAATGCCCGCCGCGCGGCGGCGATACGCTGTTTGCCAACATGTACGCCGCCTATGACGCGCTGTCGGACCGAATGAAAACCTATCTCGACGGGCTGACCGCATTGCACGACGGCGAGCAGACCTATCGCGGGCTCTACGCCAACTATGGCGTCGCCGACCGGGTGGAATATCCGCGTGCCGAACACCCCGTGGTGCGCACGCATCCCGTCACCGGCAAGAAGGCGCTCTACGTCAATCGCGGCTTCACCCGCTATATTGTGGGTATTCCCCGCGATGAGAGCGATGCCATGCTCGCCTATCTCTACCAGCACGCGGAGAACCCGCTGTTCCAATGCCGCTTCCGCTGGACGGAAAACGCCATCGCGTTCTGGGACAACCGCTGCGCCCAGCACCGCGCGATGTGGGACTACTGGCCGCACACGCGGTCAGGCACGCGGGTGACGGTGAAGGGCGAGCGGCCGGTGTAAACGGTAACTCGCGGTGTGTTTTAGCCGGCGCAATTCGCGATAGCTGATCGAGCGGGGCTCGAACTAACCACCAACAGGCCAACTCGTATGGGCTAGCTTAGATATTCGGCGACGCTTGGGACGAGCATGTCCCTCCGATCCCAATGTATCCGTTGATGATGCATCAATGGAAAGGAGACCGTCACCATGCCTTCGACTTAAAGGCAGGTCACTTCAACTTATCGACCAAACTTTGACAGAATCGATTGTCGGGCTCGCGTTCTAAGCCGATCTCTGCCACCCTCAATGCGCGCTCATTGTCGCCAGCGTGCAGCCATAGCCATGCCAGCCGCGATAGGTCAGTTGCTGACGCGACAGGCAAATGGCTTTCGAGCAATCTTGCGATCGGCTTAAATAGGTCGCCGCGTTCCACAACCGACATCCTATCGATTATCTCGCGTTCACTATTGAGCCAATGAGCCATGCTAGCAATTTGGTGAAGTGGCGGGTCTCTGATTTCAGCGGCTCTTAGAAATGCGCTACAGCCACCGATTACGTTGCCCGTCGCCCGGTAGATCGCGATAAGCTGCTGCCAGGCTTGCTGCGATTCTTCCGCGAAAGGATTTTTCTCGAGGAAACGACGGAGATAGCCAGCTGTACTTTCGATGCCGTCTTCGCCCTCGCACTCTCGATTGATCTGAGCAAGCAACAGCCAAGCTGGATGATAACTTCGTGCTACATATTCGAGGATTGGGCGCATTTCTCCGAAAGATGCGGTGCCTTCACTGATTCGTCTTGCAACTTTCTTGAAGAGTGCATCCATTCGTGGGGCGATACCCTCCTTGAGACCCGTTGAGGCCGTGGCGCCAATGTCTTGTAGAAAGCGAACGTCGCTCTCGATCAACTGCCGATGAGGATGAACATTGAGTTTCTTTGTTCCGAAGAGTGCAGCAGCAAGAGGAACGACCAAAAAAATAGTATTGTCTGAAGCTCGTGTTCTATCCACGAGAGACATCCGAACAAGTTCGTCGATTGCATGTTCCGGATCTGTGCCGCCTCCATGATGTCGCAATAGCACGGCTTCGACCGCCAACTGCGGCACTAGCGAACGCCATCCGCTGAGCGTCAAGAATGTGTGAACCGCTAAGGGAGAGAGATTGGCATATGTTCGCTCAAAGAGAGCTTCGAGTATCTCGTCTTTGCGAACCATCATAGAACTGGGTTTGCTAAACGAATGAGTGTTGGCAACTTCTCCTAGAATTATTTTGATAATGTACGGATGTCCGTTGGACTCTTCTATAATCTGGTCACGGTGTTTCGAAGAGATCAAATGGCTAATACCAAGCTTCTGAGCGGTTTGAGCGATTAGATTTTCAGCTTCCTGAGGCTCCATGCCAGAAACCTCAATCGGGAAGTCCGCCTTAAATTCGCGAAAACGGCTAGTGATGAGAACCTTGTTTGGCAGTCGAATGTTTGCGTCGATCCACTGGAAAAGATCAACCGGATTTCGAACAGTTTCAAAATTGTCAAATACGAAAAGGGTTGGGCCAATGGGGCACGATCGCATGTGCTCCGCCATTATGGTAACTGCGGATTTCTTCGCGGACAGATCGCTATCCAAGCCACCGACAAGAGAAACGTATTCGGCAGCAATATCCTTCTCGGCCATCACTCTTGGCTGGACTACCTTGGGCCCTTCTGAAGTCAAATCGATGTCGCGCGCGCTGAACCAAACAATTGCCTGATATCGGCCAGTAGAGGCCATTTCGTGAAGAATTGCGAGGACCAGCGAAGTTTTGCCTGTGCCGCCTCGGCCAACCAGCGTGACTATCGCATGACGATCATTGGCGATTATTGAGCTCGCTTCCGCCTCCAATCGTGGTCGTCTTACGTAGCCGCTAGGCACAGATGGCAAGTTCGTGAATACTTCGCCTAAGACGTCCAGTTCGCGCGTGCCTTCTGTTTCGCTCGGGGGTCGATTGTTCGCCACGGCGAGGTAGGGTCGTGCATCGCCAGTCAGACGGCTATCAGTAATAAGTGAGTGGAGCTCATAGGACTTCCCATTGAAGGCGCCGTTTGGAAGGAAGAAGTCCGACAGGCTTACGTCGCTTTGAATTAGCTCGACAGGACGCAGTCGGTTCGCGGAAATATATACGCCGTTTGCCAGATTCTCCCCCAAAGCGGCATTCGTTGTTAGCCCGCGAAAGGCCACAGTGTCGCCGCCGATCATGACAACATTATATTTTCCCGACAGATTTCGGTGAAGATAAGCCCAAGATCGTTGGAAGATTGGATTGTTGCTTATCACTAGGTCGATCGAAGATCGAAACGCAGCCACGACTTTTGCGCAGGTGGCAGGGGTAATAGCTCCATGGCCGCGCGTTTTGTTTCTTAGCTCGGCAAACGTCGAAAACCATGTGCGTAAGCTTACCTTGTCGCCGATTGGTTGGGCCGTAGGATGTATTCCAATCAAAACAGTGCTTAGCTGACGTACGGCTTGATATTGCCATGAGTCTTCACCAAGACGCTCCGTAAATATGCGCCTATCCGAGACCAACTCGCTTGCTAAGTGCTGCGTCGCCGGACCTACCAAGGCTTCTTCCAGTTTACTTGCCCACTCTCCAATGCCGTCGGCGCGCACGAGTGCGTGGAGAAGCTGATATCGATGCCCTTCGCGGTCGTTTTCGATACAAGCGACAAAGGCGGCCGTGGTAATCTTTACGATTAGTTCTCCAACATAGAGCAACTCCATAAATAGTGTAAAATCCGAATCACTGTTTCGTTCGGCACGAGAAACAACTCGGTCAATTGGTGCGAAAGCCATTTCTCGACGACCTGTTATTGCAATGCTTCCCGCAGGGATAGAATTCTACTATGCACCGAGATCTGCCCCGAAAACAACCAGGCAGAGAAAATTGGCTGGGCTCCGCTAGGCGAAGAAGCCGACAAGCATAGCCGGTGTCCAGTGGGACGTGAGGGCGCTCTGGTTGACGTCTTTCCGCTCTCGCGTCAATCTTCCGGAAAAACAAGCCGGGAGGACGCCCCATGCTCCGCGCCGAAGACAACAAATTCCTCACCGAGAGCGGCGCCGGCACCGGCATGGGTGAATTGCTGCGCCGCTTCTGGATTCCGGTGCTGCTGTCGGAAGAGTTACCTGAGGCCGACGGCCCGCCGAAGAAGATCGTCGTCATGGGCGAGGAGCTGCTCGCCTTCCGCGATACAAGCGGCGTGGTCGGCGTCATCGATCAATATTGCCCGCATCGCGGCGCCAATCTCTGGCTTGGCCGCAACGAGGAGTGCGGCATCCGCTGCGTCTATCACGGCTGGAAGTTCGACACCTCGGGCGCTTGCGTCGATATGCCGACCTCCTATCCCGACCTCAACGCCAAGGACATGATCCGCATCAAGTCCTATCCGGTGCGCGAGTGGGGCGACATGATCTGGGCCTATATGGGTCCCGCCGAAGAGGTGCCCGAGCTGCCCGATCTGGAAATGGCGCTGGTGCCGCCCTCGCATCGCTACGTTTCGAAGAAATGGCAGGACTGCAACTGGGTGCAGGCACTGGAAGGCTCGATCGACACCGCGCATTTTACCTTCGCGCATCTCTCCTTCGAAAAGGAAGAGAACGAGATCCTCGATATCAAGAAGCACTTTGTGAATCCGCTTGTGCGCGTGGCCACCGATCACATGCGCTGGATCGCGGAAGATCCGCGCCCCGTCATCAAGATCAACCCGCATGACGCCGGGCTGACGATTGCCGGCGGGCGTCTCACCGGCAGCGATAGTATCTACTGGCGTATCGCCCAGTTCCTGATGCCGGTGCATGCCTATGCGCCGAGCGCGATGCCGGGCGAGAACATCTTTGGTCAGAGCTTTGTGCCGGTCACCGATACCAATTGCTGGATCTATACTTATGCCTGGAATCCGGAACGGCCGATTACGGATGCCGAGCGTGAGGCCTACGATCGCGGCAACGGCGTCATTGCGGAAGTCGACGAGAACTATGTGCCGCTGCGCAACAAGTCGAACGACTACCTGATCGATCGCAAGCTGCAGAAGACCCAAAGCTACACCGGCATCAAGGGCGTGTCCGAGCAGGACGCCGCCGTGCAGGACAGCCAGGGCCCGATCGCCGACCGCACGCGCGAACATCTCGGCCCGACCGACCTCGGCATCATGCATTTCCGCAAGCTCGTAATGGACGCCGCCCGGGCGCTGCAGAAGGGCGAGGCGCCGCCGCACCTGAAGCATCAGGACCGCTACGCCGTGCGCTCGGGCGCCTGCGTCACCAGCAAAACCAAGGACCTCACCGCTGTCATGATCGAGCGGTTCGGCGATGCGGCCGGCTATGTTGGCGGTCCCGGCAGGAACGCGGCGGCAGAGTAGGGGCAGGCCTGAGCAAATATTACTCGCGCAGATCGTAGCGGTAGGATTTCGAGACGATTTTCCAGCCGTCCCGCAGCTTCATCGCCACCAGATAGTCGGTGAAATAGCGCGGCGGCAACTGGCAGCGCACTTTGATGAAGGCGGTCTGATCATCCGAGCGATCGATCGTCACGATGAAATCCTCGCGCGGCTTTCCTTCAGCCTTGGCGGAGGGCCGCTTGCGTACCCGGTCGAGCCAGTCCGGTACGGTCAGCACCTGCAACTCGCCCTTCTCCAGCCAGCGCAAATCGGCGCTTGCGTCGAAGATCGCGCCGAGCTTGTCGGCATCGCCCTCATAAAGGCCATCGAAATAGGTCTGCACCACGGCTTCGACGGTCGATCGGTCTGAGCTCACGGCTATTCCTCCCGGACAAGACAGAAATCATTCGGGGTGAATTTAGTCATGGACCGGCGGATTGCGCTATTGAGAAAAGGCGAACGCTCGCATCGTTGCCGAGGAATGCACCTGTCCCGCGGGCTGCGCCGGGAACCCCGGTGGAAACGGGCAATAGCGGTGGCCGAACCTGCGGGCCTGTTCGCCTGACTAAGAATATAGCGAGGGGCGCGATTCACGTCTCCGTGGTTCGTGACCTAACTCACAAAGCCCGCCTGATCCTTCTGATAGGCAGACCGGTGTGGTAAAAAAGTACGAGGCTCCGGAGGAGTCATGATGATGTCTGGATCGCTAAAATTGTGCCGATGGGTACTTGCAGCCGCCGCCTTCCTGCTGGTGAGCGAGCCGGCCTTTGCCGAGAAGCGCGTCGCGCTGATCCTCGGCAATTCCGCCTACCAGAATGTCGCACCCCTCACCAACCCGGTTAACGACAGTTCCAAAATCGCGGCAACGCTGAAGGACGCCGGTTTTGACGTCGTCGATTCCCGCCGTGACTTGCCGGCGGCCGAGACCCGTCGCGCGCTGCGCGACTTCGCCGATCGTGCGCGCGATGCCGATATCGCCGTGGTCTATTACGCCGGCCACGGGATCGAAGTTGACGGCGCGAATTACCTGATTCCCGTCGATGCGAGGCTGGAACGCGATACCGACATTTATGACGAGGGCCTCTCGCTCGATCGCATCCTGATCGCAATCGAGCCGGCCAAGAAGCTGCGGCTCGTGATACTCGACGCCTGCCGCGACAATCCGTTTGCCCGCACCATGAAGCGTACCATCGCTTCGCGCGCGATCGGGCAAGGCCTGGCCAAGGTCGAGCCGACCAGCCCCAACGTCCTGATCGCCTATTCGGCCAAGGCCGGTTCGACTGCGGCCGACGGTGACGGCAAGAACAGCCCGTTCACGTCGGCGTTGTCGAATCATTTGACGAAGCCCGGGCTCGACGTCCGCCGCGCGTTCGGCTTTGTCCGCGACGAGGTGCTCAAGACCACCAATAATCGGCAGGAACCCTTTGTGTATGGTTCGCTCGGCGGTGAAGACGTGCCGCTGGTGCCGGCGCGTCCGGCGCCTGCGGCGGCAGCTCCTGCGCCAGCCCTCAGTGCGCAGGCCGAAGCCCGCCGCGATTACGAACTCGCGCTGCAGATCGGCAACAAGAGCGCGCTCAACGCCTTCCTTGGGCAATATCCCGACGGCTTCTATTCGAGCCTTGCAAAACTTCAGCTCGACAAGATCGCGGCCGAGGAGGCGCGCGTCGCGGCGACCGAGAAGGCGCGGCTCGCCGAGCAGGAACGGGCCCGGCTCGCCGCCGAGGGCGCCCAGAAGTCGCAGCAGGCAAAGGCCGAAGCGGAAGCCAAGGCCGCCGAGCAGGCGCGCATCGCGGCTGAAAAGGCCAAGCAGGTGGCGCAGGAGCAGGCGGCCGCGGCCGAGCAGAAGCGCGTCGCCGCCGAAAGCGCTGCCGCCGACAAGGCGCCCGCCCCGGCATCCGCTGACAAGGACAAGACCGTGAACGTTGCTGCCCTCACGTCAGGGCCGCCGCAGGCCGACGTCACCAAGTCGGTACAGGCCGAACTGCAACGCGTCGGCTGCCTGACCGGCAACGCCGATGGCAACTGGAATCGCGCCTCGCAGCGGTCGCTGACCCTGTTCAACCGCTACGCCGGAACCAAGCTCGACACCAAGGTCGCCAGCGTCGATACGCTCGATACGATCAAGCTGAAATCGGCGCGCGTGTGCCCGCTGGTCTGCGAGCACGGCTTCAAGGCCGAGGGCGAGCGCTGCACCAAGATCACCTGCGCGGAGGGCTCGTACCTCAACGACGACAACGAATGTGAGAAGCGTGGCGCCAGGAAGCCGGTGGCCAAGCGCGAGAAGCCCGAACCGCGGCAGGCGCTGGAAGCCAGGCCGTATCAGGTGCCGCGGGGCAGGCAGGCCACCGCCGGGCGTTATCAGGGACGGGATCCGAGCATCGGGGCCAGTGGCCGCCCGCTCACCGGCCTCGAACGCCAGCAGGGCTGCAATGGCTACCAGGCCATCATGTCGGGCGTGTGCCCGTAACGGCGGCCGGCATCAGATCAAGTCCACATTGGCGCCGCGACAGCGGGGCCAATTGCTTTTCAGATCACGCTCGCCGCGATATTCACCATCAAGGCCAGCAGCGCGGTGTTGAACACGAACGAAATGATGCCGTGCACGGTCGCGGTGCGACGGATAATCCTGTCGGTAATGCCGACGTCGGAAACCTGCGCGGTCATGCCGATCACGAACGAGAAGTAGACGAAATCCCAGTAATCCGCATCGTCGTGTGGGGCGCCGCTTGGAAACTGCAGGCCGCCGGGCTTTTTGCCGCGATAGAAATCATGGGCGTAGTGCAGCGCAAAGGCGGTATGCACAAGCGCCCATGACAATGCGATCGTCGCCGTCGCCAGGATGAGCCCGGCCGGATTGCCTTTCGAGGCGCCGAGCTCGAGCACGATCGCGCCAAGGCTTGCGAGGGCGCCGAACGCGGTCACTAACAGGATCAGGAAACGCCCGTCATCCTGCAACACCGCGCTGCGCCTTATGTGGCCGACGTCGCAGCGCAGCATCATGATATAGGCAAGCACGAGATACAGTGCGGCAAAGACATCCCAGCCGACGATGAGACGTGTCGCCAGCCGAAACGTATCAGGCACCAGGAAGAAGACGGTCACGCCAACCGCGAGCGCGATAAAGGTCCGCGGCCTTCCGTAGACGACGCGGACCGGCATCGGCAGGTTCTGGAAGCGAACAAGGTGTTTCTCGAATTCCTTGTCCATCCGCTGGCCTTCGATACGCGCTATAGCGTTTTCGAGCGAAGTGGATACCGGTTCGCGTGAAGAAAACGCGTCAAAACATGAATCCAGAGCTTCGGTTCTGATTTCAATCAGAGCCGAAGCTCTAGTTCCTGCGCTCCGCGACAAAGCGCGCGGCTGCCCGCAATATGTCGCCCTTCGCGCCGAAGATCGACAGTGCGGAATCGGCGCGCGCCAACAGATCGCGCACGCGCTGCTTGGCGCCGTCGATGCCGAGCTGGGTGACGAAGGTCGTCTTGCCCAGCGCCGCATCCTGGCCGGTCTGCTTGCCGAGCGCTGCGGCGTCGCCCTCGACGTCGAGCAGGTCGTCGGCGATCTGGAACGCCTCGCCGAGCGCGCGGCCGTAGTCGTCGAGCGCCTGGTATTCCTTCGGCGTGGACTGGCCGAGGATCGCGCCGGCGATGCAGCCATAGCGCAACAGCGCGCCGGTCTTCATCTGCTGCAGCCGCGCCACGTCGACCGGCTCGCGGTCGCCGAAGCGGCCTTCGCCGGCGAGGTCGAGGATCTGGCCGCCGACCATGCCGCCGATGCCGGAACCGCGCGCCAGTGCCCGCGTCAACAAGAGGCGCACATTGGCGTCCTTGTGGATCTCGTCGCGGGTGACGATGTCGAACGCCAACGTCAATAGCCCGTCGCCGGCGAGGATCGCGGTGGCGTCGTCGGTCTTCTTGTGCAGCGTGGGCCGGCCGCGGCGCAAATCGCTGTTGTCCATCGCCGGCAAATCGTCATGGATCAGGGAATAGCAATGGATGCATTCGAGAGCCGCGCCGACCAGCAGTGCGGCCTCGCGCGGGACGCCGAACACCGCCGAGCTTTCGACCACCAGAAAGGGCCGCAGCCGCTTTCCGCCGCCGAGGCTGGAATAGCGCATCGCGTCCATGAGCCGCTTCGGCCGCGCGATCTCGTCGGGCAGCAGCGTATCGGACAACAGCTTCGCCAGCAGCGCTTCGGTGTCCTCCGCGGTTTGGTCCAGTCGTTTGGCAAAATCGGCAGTGGCGGTGGTCATTAAGAATAGCTCCAGATCAATTTGGCCCGGACAATGTTTGATGGCGGGCGCTTCGTCAATTCCATGACCCCCGTCACAAAAGCGCTGGAAAACGCCCGAAATATCATGGAGATGTCACATGGGTGGGGCCTGTTCAGCGGTCCCGGCGGGCCTAAGCTGAACCGGAAGCATCCAATTTGCGCATTGTCCGAATTTTCGTGCTGATCCTGCTGGCGGTGCTGTTGCTGCCCTATCTGGTGACGCCGTTCTACCGCACCGGGCATCCGGTCTCGGCCCTGATGGCCTGGCGCTGGCTCAAGGGCGCGCCGGTGTCGCGGCAATGGATCGATTTCAAGGCGATTTCGCCCTACCTGCCGCGCTCGGTGGTCGGCTCCGAAGACGCCAGATTCTGCAGCCATCGCGGGGTCGATTGGGGCGCGCTGCAGGACGCAATCGACGACGCCGAGGACGGCGAACCCACCCGCGGCGGGTCGACAATTACCCAGCAGGTGGCGAAAAACCTGTTCCTGTGGCCGGGCCGCAGCGTGGTCCGCAAGGTGCTGGAACTACCGCTTGCGATGTGGATCGATCTGGTGCTGCCCAAGCAGCGGATCCTGGAAATCTATCTCAACATCGCTGAACTCGGCCCGTCCGGGCAGTTCGGGGCGGAAGCCGGTTCCCTCTACGCCTTTGGCCGTTCGGCCTCGACCCTGTCGCCGCGCGAGGCCGCCTTGCTGGCGGCGATCCTGCCCAACCCTGTCAGGCGCAGCGCCCGCAACCCCGGCCCCGGGGTGCGCCGTCTGGCCGCCACCTACATGGCGCGGGCCAATGCCGCGGCGCTACAGCGCTGCTGGAGCGAGAATCGCGCTTTTTGAGCCAATTTTCGGCCGCTTTTACCGCAACCTGCCCTAGCTTTACGCCGGCCCATCCTCTATAAGCGCGGCCTTATCGGCATCGCAGCCCGTGCGCGAAGCGCTGGGCGGTCTGGTTTCGGACGGATGCCTCCGACAAAACACCCCTAGAGGACTGTTATGGCCGTTCCCAGAAGAAAAACATCGCCCTCGCGGCGTGGCATGCGCCGCTCGGCGGATGCACTGAAGAAGCCGACCTATGCCGAGGACAAGGATTCGGGCGAGCTGCGCCGTCCGCACCACCTCGACCTGAAGACCGGCATGTACAAGGGCCGGCAGGTGCTGAAGAAGAAGGAATCCTGACCGGATAGGGGATTAAGGCACCGCTTCCAGTGGCGCCTGCCCGAATTTGGCCAACGAGTGGGCCAACGGTTCCACAGGGCGAAGCGATGCTTTGCCCGGGGACGTTTCCGGTTTTCCTAGCAAGGCGCGATACCCATGGTCGGTTTTCCGCTGCTTCTGATTCCGCTCGCGATCTACAACATCATCGTCTTCCTGATGCCGGAGGTATCGTTCACCGATCCGCTGGTGAAGCTGACCTTGATGTCGGGTGCGGAATGGACCGTGACGCTGAGCGACGTGCTGCTCACGCTCAGCATCTTGCTGCTACTCGCCGAAGTCATCAAAGGCGCGCGGCCCGGCGCGAAATATCTCACCGACCATCTGCTGTCGCTGATCGTGTTCGGAGCGGCGGCGGCTGAATTCATGCTGTGGCCGAAGTTCGGCACCTCGACCTATTTCCTGATGACAGCCCTGTCGCTGGTGGATTTCCTCTCCGGCCTCGCATTGCGGACACGACGCCGTGCCGTCGTCGCAGCGGCGGCGCCTGCGCCTACGCCTCCAGCAAAAGACGCCGAAAAGGCCGAGGCCCCGGCAGCCGAGCCCAAAATTGAGCCTGCACCGGCAGCAGCAGCACCTTCGCCTGCCCCTGCTACACCAGCGGCAGCCTCTGTTGCTGAATCCGTGTTGAAGGATCGCGCCGAGCCGAAACCGGTGCAGCCCGCCGCCGCGCCCGAGGCGGCTTCAACGGCAACCCCGTCGCCCGCAGTGTCGTCATCGGAAGTTCCTGCGCCAGAAGCCCCTGCACCCCAAAACCCTGCACCCCAAAACCCTGCACCCCAAAACCCTGCACCCCAAAGCCCTGCACCCCAAAGCCCTGCACCCCAAGGCCCTACACCCCAGGGCCCCACGCCCCAAGGCCCTACGCAAGGCCCTACGCCCCAAGTCTCGTCGCCAGGACTGCAGCCGGGCTCAGGCCCTCCGCCCTCGGATAAGCCCGATACGCCTCAGCGCTGATCCTCTAGATGGATTGCCGCGTCCGGAAGCCGGTGCTGCTACACCGGATCTGGCTGGCGCCATAGGCCGTCTGCGCATCCGCCAGCGATGCCCGCCTCAGGCCGCGGGTTTGCGGTGTCTGATCGGCGGTCGCGATCAACTGCGCGAGGAAGGTCGGATCGGGCCGCGGCATCGCCCCTCTCTGTGACCAGTGTACGGACTGGGCGACCGGCACCAGCTCGACGCAGACCGGCTCGTCGAGGTTGACGAACTCGCCGTCCAAAATTTCCTCTGGTCGATCGATATCCACCATCGCGCACCGCAACCGGCTAAAACTGTCACGTTTCGGGACGAAACGCCCCACTGTGATCTGACCTCGCAAGGCCTATGCCGCTCCCTTCCGCTTCGTTCCCGGCTAACCCGGAAAGTCCGTGAAACATGGTTTCCGGATTATTTATCAACTTAGCCTAGCCTCTCGTTCGAAACAGCCACTATCCTCAAGGCCCAAGGGAATCACCAGGGAATCACCCGGCGGTGTCCCGAATCGAGGCGATCTAATGCCCCCTGTCCCGCAAGCCTCCAGCATTCTTGCCTCGCTAGGCCAGGCAGCTTTCGTTTGGGACCTGATAGCGGACACCATCGCCTGGAGCGACAATGCCGGCGCGGTTTTCACCGACATTCCGGCGGACGCGCTGGCGAGTGGCGCCGGGTTCGCCGGGTTGATCGAGCCCTCCCGTTCGATCCGGACGGACGCCCTCACTCGATCGCCACCGCCGCAGGGCGGCGAAGGCGTCGCCTACCGGGTCGAATATGGCGTGCGAGCCTCAAGCTCCGCGCCGGTACTCTGGATCGAGGAAACCGGTTGCTGGTTCGCAGGGCCCGACGGCAAGCCGGTGCGCGCGCAAGGCATTGTCCGCATCAACAATGAGCGCCGTGCCCGCGACCAGCAATTGCTGAAGCTCTCCATGCACGATCCGCTGACCGGTGAACTCAATCGCACGCATCTCATCGCCTCGCTGGCGGAAGCGATCGAGGAAGCCAAGCGTCTCCGGTCGACCTGCGCCTTCATGCTGATCGGCATCGATCATTTGGCGCGCGTCAACGACGCCTTCGGCTTCGATGTCGCGGACGCCGTGATTGCCGAAGTCGGAAAGCGCATCCGTGCCAAGCTGCGCGGCGGCGACGTGCTTGGGCGCTTCTCCGGCAACAAGTTCGGGCTGATCTTGAGGAACTGCAGCGTCGACGACACCAGTATCGCGGCCGAGCGCTTTCTGGCGGGGGTCCGAGACGAGGTAATCCCGACCAAATCCGGTCCCGTTTCGGTGACTGCCTCGATCGGCGCGATCAGCATCCCCCGTTACGCCCGCAATGCCGATGAGGCCGTCAACCGCGCCCAGGAAACGCTCGATGGCGCCAAGCGCCGCCGCGCCGGATCATTCGCGCTGTGGAAGCCGAACGTCGAGCGCGACGCCCAGCGCCGCGTCAACATCCGCGTCACCGACGAGATCGTCACTGCATTGAACGAGCGGCGGATCGTCACCGCCTTTGAGCCCGTGGTCGAAGCGCGCTCGCGGCAGCCGGCGTTCTATGAATGCCTGGTACGGATGGAGCAGGAGGACGGGCAGGCGCTGCTGGCGCCCGATATCGTTCCTGTCGCCGAACGATTGGGCCTGATCCGGCTGGTCGATCATCGCGTGCTCGAACTCGCGGTCGTCGAACTCGCGGCGTCGCCGAACGTGCGGCTCAGCCTCAACATCTCGCCCGACACCACCATGGACCCGGACTGGTGGACCGGAATCGAATCGCTGATGCAGGCGCATCCCGGTGCCGGCGAGCGGCTGATCGTCGAGATCACCGAAACGGTTGCGATCCAGGACATCGACGACGTTCGCGGGTTCGTGACCCGCTTGAAGAATTTCGGCAGCCAGATTGCGATCGACGATTTCGGCGCCGGCTACACCTCGTTCCGCAACTTGCGCAAGCTCGGCGTCGATATCGTGAAGATCGACGGCGCCTTCGTGCAGAACATCGCACGCTCCGCCGACGATCGCGCCTTCGTGCATACGCTGATCGATCTGGCCAACCGCCTGCAGATCAAGACGGTAGCCGAATGGGTGCAGGACGAGGAAGCCGCCGTGATGCTGCGCGAATGGGGCTGCGATTACATCCAGGGCCGCCTGATCGGACTGGCATCGCCGCAGCGGCCGTGGGCTACGCAAACTGAGACGATATTGCCGGCAGCGGGCTAGCTCTCTCCGCCAGTCGTCCCTGCGAACGCAGGGACCCATACGCCGCGGCCCATCAGCGGGGCAATCGGGTAGACGGCTTCACTAAACAATCAACGCTGGTGGTTATGGGTCCCTGCGTTCGCAGGGACGACAGTAGAGATAGTGAAACGAAGGAGAGTTCTACTCTTCCTTCTTCGGCTCTTTCGACATGCGCTCGAGGCGTTCCTGCATGTCCTTCATCTGGCGGCGAAGATCGTCGATATTGTCTCC
Source organism: Bradyrhizobium sp. AZCC 1577 (assembly GCF_036924575.1). Classification (NCBI taxonomy): domain Bacteria; kingdom Pseudomonadati; phylum Pseudomonadota; class Alphaproteobacteria; order Hyphomicrobiales; family Nitrobacteraceae; genus Bradyrhizobium; species Bradyrhizobium sp. AZCC 1577. The sequence goes on along the minus strand of NZ_JAZHRQ010000001.1, from coordinate 337,729 downwards.
GTCGGTCGAGGGCTCCGGCACCTTCTCCGGCTCCGGCGAAGTCGATCCGGCGCGCGGCGGCACGAACGGCTTGAACATCGAGAACGTCTGCTGAAACAATTCCATGTTGCGGCGGACATGTTCCTCGAGCGGCGCGAACGGCGTGCCGCTGAAGGTATTGGTGAGCTGCTTGCGGAATTTTTCCTGCTCGCGCGTCAGCGTATCGATCGACTGCTCCAGATATTTCGGCACCACCAACTGCATGCTGTCGCCGTAGAAGCGGATCAACTGCCGCAGGAAAGTGGTGGGCAACAGATTTTGTCCGGCCTTGTTTTCCTGTTCGAAGATGATCTGCGCCAGCACCTGACGGGTGATGTCGTCGCCGGTCTTGGCGTCATAGACGAGAAAATCCTCGCCTTCCTTCACCATCGCTGCGAGATCCTCGAGCGTCACATAGGTGCTGGTGCCGGTATTATAGAGCCGCCGGTTAGCATATTTCTTGATGGTCGTAGGTTGGTCTGACTTTGCCATAAGCTCACACATCGACACCGAGAGCAGGGAACCCGGCGGCTTCGCCGACGGGCAGACGAGCAACGCAAACGCAGCAAAGTAAGCATTTTCAATGCGGTTCGGCTACCGTTTTGTGCGGCACGGTTAATTCCAAGGCATAGACGCTGCTATGGAAACCCCCGGGGGATCAATTTGAATGCGCCGCGGTAGGATTTTGGGCGCCGGCCGATTGACATGGGTCAACGAGGTTAACAACATAAGGTGAGAGACAGGCACGCCACCCCGGCCGCCCGCCGTCCAACCAACTCAAGCCCAAGAAACCCCATAAGGAGATGTCCATGTCAGACGATGTCGTCATCGTCAGCGCCGCCCGCACTCCGGTCGGCAGCTTCAACGGCGCGTTCGCCACCACCCCGGCCCATGACCTCGGCGCCATCGCCATCAAGGCTGCGCTGGAGCGGGCGGGTGTCGAGCCGGGCCAGGTCTCCGAAGTCATCATGGGCCAGATCCTGACCGCGGCGCAGGGCCAGAACCCGGCCCGCCAGGCCTCGATCAACGCCGGCATTCCGGTGGAGAGCCCGGCCTGGGGCGTCAACCAGCTCTGCGGCTCGGGCCTGCGCTCGGTCGCGCTCGGCTACCAGGCACTGCTGAACGGCGATTCCTCGATCGTGGTCGCGGGCGGCCAGGAATCGATGAGCATGGCGCCGCATGCGCAATATCTGCGTGGCGGCGTGAAGATGGGCGGCCTGGAGCTGGTCGACACCATGATCAAGGACGGCCTGTGGGACGCCTTCAACGGCTATCACATGGGTAACACCGCCGAGAACGTTGCCAAGCAGTACCAGATCACCCGCGCCCAGCAGGACGAGTTCGCCGTTGCCTCGCAGAACAAGGCCGAGGCCGCGCAGAAAACCGGTAAGTTCAAGGACGAGATCACGCCGGTCACCATCAAGACCCGCAAGGGCGACGTCGTGGTCGACACCGACGAATATCCGCGCCATGGTGCTACCCTCGATGCGATGGGCAAGCTCCGCGCGGCCTTCGAGAAGGACGGCACCGTGACCGCCGGCAACGCCTCGGGCATCAATGACGGCGCCGCCGCCGTGGTGCTGATGACCGCCAAGGAAGCAGCCAGGCAGGGCAAGAAGCCGATCGCCCGCATCGTCTCCTGGGGCCAGGCCGGCGTCGATCCCAAGATCATGGGCACCGGCCCGATCCCCGCGTCGCGCACTGCGCTGAAGAAGGCCGGCTGGAACGTCGGCGACCTCGACCTGATCGAGGCCAACGAGGCGTTCGCGGCGCAGGCCTGTGCGGTGAACAAGGATCTCGGCTGGGACACCAGCAAGGTGAACGTCAATGGCGGCGCGATCGCGATCGGCCACCCGATCGGCGCATCGGGCGCGCGCGTGCTGGTGACGCTGTTGCACGAGATGCAGAAGCGCGACGCCAAGAAGGGCCTCGCCACGCTGTGCATCGGCGGCGGCATGGGCATCGCGATGTGCGTTGCACGCGACTGAACTAAAGGCAGAGTGAGCGGTTGAATGATGAAAAGATCATCTCGCAACCGCGGCTCGAATTGGTAAAGATGAAATGCCCGGTCTTCGTGCCGGGCATTTTCATCTTGTGGGTGCGTTTCCAAGAACGCTTTCAAAAAGATTGAGACTCGTCAAAAGACCGGGACAATTCCGGCGTACTAAGCGATTACCAAGGAGGACTACGACATGGCACGTGTTGCATTGGTTACGGGTGGTACGCGGGGCATCGGCGCTGCGATCAGCAAGGCGCTGAAGGCTGCGGGCTACAAGGTCGCGGCGAGCTACGCCGGCAATGATGCCGCCGCCGAGAAGTTCAAATCCGAGACCGGCATCCCCGTCTACAAATGGGACGTCAGCTCCTTCGATGCTTGCGCCGAGGGCATCAAGAAGGTCGAGGCCGATCTCGGGCCGATCGACGTGCTGGTCAACAATGCCGGCATCACCAAGGACGGCGCCTTCCACAAGATGACGCTCGAGCAATGGAACGCGGTCATCAACACCAATCTCGGCTCGCTGTTCAACATGACACGTCCGGTGATCGAGGGCATGCGCGCCCGCAAGTTCGGCCGCATCATCAACATCTCCTCGATCAATGGCCAGAAGGGACAGTTCGGCCAAGTCAACTATTCCGCCGCCAAGGCCGGCGACATCGGCTTCACCAAGGCGCTGGCGCTGGAGAATGCCAAGGGAGGCGTGACCGTGAACGCGATCTGCCCCGGCTACATCAACACCGAGATGGTGCAGGCGGTGCCGAAGGACGTGCTTGAGAAGAGCATTCTGCCGCTGATCCCGATCAATCGTCTCGGCGAGCCCGAAGAGATTGCCCGCGCGGTGGTGTTCCTGGCTGCCGACGAGGCCAGCGGCATCACCGGCTCGACCATGACGATCAACGGCGGCCAGTACTTGGTGTGATGATCGTCGCGTCATCGCGCGAAGCCGTTGCGTGCAGCAGCGACCAGTAAAAAGTCGTCATGCCCGGGCTTGTCCCGGGCATCCATGTCTTTACAACTGGCGGCAAGAAAGACGTGGATGGCCGGGATAAACCCGGCCATGACGGAAGAAGCTGAACACTTTTCAACGCATGACCTCCCGCACCGCTACCCTGATCGGACTGACCGCGATCCTGATGTGGTCGCTGCTGTCGGTGTTGACGGTCGCGACCGGAAAAATTCCGGCGTTCCAGCTCGCCGCCATGACGTTTGCGATCGGAGCTTTGGTCGCCTTCGCAAGTTTTCTGTTCCGGCCTTCTGCGTTTGCAGCCTTAAAGCAGCCAGCGGTCGCCTGGGTCGTCGGCGTCGGCGGATTGTTCGGCTATCACGCGTTGTATTTCCTCGCGCTGCGCTACGCGCCGCCGGCCGAGGCCGGCCTGCTGAACTATCTCTGGCCGCTGCTGATCGTGCTGTTCTCGTCGCTGCTGCCGGGCGAGCGGCTGGCGCCACACCACATCATCGGTGCGCTGCTCGGGCTTGTCGGCACGGTGCTGCTGTTCGCCGGCAACGGCGCCAGCTTTGCGCCAGGCCAGATCCCAGGGCTGGCTGCGGCCTTCGTCGCCGCCTTTGTGTGGGCCGCCTATTCGGTGATGTCGCGCAAGCTCAAGGCGGTGCCGACCGATGCGGTGGCCGGCTTCTGCCTCGCCACCGCGCTGCTCGCCGCGCTCGTCCACGCCATGGTGGAGAAGACGGTCTGGCCGGAAACGATCGGGCAGTGGCTTGCCGTCATCGCGCTCGGCGTCGGCCCTGTCGGTGCTGCGTTCTTCGTCTGGGATATCGGCATGAAGCGCGGCGATATCCGCGTGCTCGGAGCGGCATCCTACGCGACGCCGCTACTATCGACCTTGTTTCTGATCCTCGCCGGTTTCGCGCAACCGACGGCCACGATCGCCGTCGCCGCAATCCTGATTGCGGGCGGCGGGCTGATCGCGGCGAAGGATATGGTGTGGCGGAAATCTTAGGCCGCCGGCTTCCAGCCCGGCGGCTTGTACATCGCCTCCGGAATCTGCCCAAGCTCGGAGCGTTGCAGCTTCTCCGGCATCAGCCCGTAGAACTGCTGGAAGCTCATGATCAGCGGCCGCCATTTGTCGGGATCGATACGGTTGGGCTCGTCATCCATCATGATTCCCGGATGCGCATGCACGCGCGTGATGCGCACCTCGATCGCGGCAAGATGCCGCGCCAGACCGCATCCTCCTCGGCCATCCCGTGGACGCGTGCGACCTTGGCTTCGATCTGCACCGGGCATTCCAGCGCGCGCGGCGCCGCGACGGTTTCGCCCGGCATCGCGCTCAGGCCGCACAGGCTAAACTTGTCACGCGCGTGCCGATAGCCGCGCATCCGCTTGCCCGGCGGCACCGGATCCGAGCCGGTCGTGCGAGCCAGACGATCGACCGCGCCGACCAGTGCGGCCGACGGCAGATGAGCACGCACTCGCCTGTCCGGATCATGTTCTCGGTGGTCTTTGAGTTGGCCGCTAACCCCAGCATGCAGCGCCAACCAACCCACCATGCCGACGACATCGGCGCGAGGTTGAATGAACCGTCCTCATTGGTCGAGCCGATCAGAACCACCGGCGTGCCGAAATAGAGAATCGCCGGTTCGATCTGGATGTTCGAGATTTCAAAAGTGCCGTGCATTTGTCCGCTCCTCTTGATGCGAGCGGAAACTATTGACGCGAATGCGCGGAACCCACCCGATTCCCGATCGCGATTTTTCATTGCGGCGGGAACGAATGACGACTAGGTCGGCTCCCAGCCCTTCGGCGCCAGCTCGAATTTCGCAAACTCAAATCCTGGCGCCACGGTGCAGCCAACCAAAGTCCAATCGCCGTTGCTCTCGGCGGCCTGCCAGGCGTGCGGCGGGACGATCGCCTGCGGCGCCTCGCCGGCGGCAAGATTCGCGCCGAGCTTCACGCTGCGTTGCCCATCATTATCAGCGATCCAGAGCGTCAGCGCCGCGCCCGCGTAATAATGCCAGGTCTCGACCGCATCGATGCGATGCCAATGCGAGCGTTCGCCGCGTGCCAGCAGGAAATAGATCGCGGTGGATCGCGAACGCCCGGCGGCGTCCACGCTTTCATCGCGAAACGTCTCGCGAAAGTGCCCGCCTTCGGGATGCGGCTTCAGGTCGAGCCGCGCGATGATCTCGGCGGCTTCTCGCGGCAGCGCCATCAGGACTTGTTCTTGCGTTCGCGGAGTTCGCCGAACACTTCGACGGCGCTGGCGCCCTTCATGTGCAGCTTGGCTGCCACCGACGGCTCGTCGGCGCGCAGGAATACGTTGGCTTTTTTCTCCTCGCCCAACAGCACCGGGATCGTCGGCTTGTTGTCCGCGCGCAGCCGCGTCACTTCCTCGGCGCGCGCCTTGAGTGCGGGGTTGTCGCCGTCGACGGTGAGAGCGAACTTGACGTTGGCGGCAGTATATTCATGCCCGCAATAGAGCTTGAAATCGTCCGGCAGCGCACGGAGCTTCAACAGCGAATCCCACATCATCGGATAGTTGCCCTCGAACACCCGGCCGCAGCCGATCGAGAACAGCGTGTCGGCGGCAAACACCGCCTTTTCGGTATCGAATACGTAGGAGATATGATCGAGCGTGTGCCCCGGCGTTTCCAGCACCCGGGCCAGCAGGCTTCCCACCTTGAGTACGTCGCCATGGGCAGCGCGCAGGTCGACATTGGCAATCTTGGTGGACTTGTCGTGCGGTGCAACGACGCGGCAATTATATTTCTGCTTCAGCTCGGCAACGCCGCCGACATGGTCGTGATGGTGATGAGTGACGAGAATATCCGTCAGCGCCCAGCCTTCGCGCTCCAGCGCCTTGATGATCGGGGCGGCTTCCGGCGCGTCGATCGATGCGGTGGCCTTGGTCGCGGGATCATGGATCAAATAGCCGAAATTGTCGTTGAGGCAGGTGAAGGTACGAATTTCCGCGGCCATGACAGCTCCGTGGTTAAGGCTTTCAGCCCCGTCAATCCGAAAGAAATATGGCGTTAACGCTTGCGCGGCAATGCCATTTTCGGCGCGCCGCAATGAAACACGGTATGGTAGATTGTGCCCATGACCATCGACGTCATCGATCTTCGGGATTTCTATTCGCAGCGCCTCGGCATCGTGGCGCGGCAGTTGATCAACCGCGGCATTCGGGCGCGCTGGTCCGACGCGGCGGGGCAGCGGGTGCTCGGGCTCGGCTATCCGACGCCCTATCTCGGGCTGTTTCGCGAGGATTCGGAGCGCTGCATCGCTTTCATGCCGGCGGCGCAGGGCGTCCTGAAATGGCCGACGGGGCGGCCGGCGCTGGCATCTCTGATCGATGAATTCTCGATGCCGCTGCCGGACGCCGCGGTGGATCGGATATTGCTGGTTCATGCGCTGGAGATGTCGGACGATCCGGAGCGCCTGTTGCGCGAGGTGTGGCGGGTGCTGGCGCCGTCCGGGCGGCTGATTGCGGTGATTCCGAACCGGCGGGGCGTGTGGACGCGCACCGACAATACGCCGTTCGGTCACGGCCGGCCCTATTCGCGCGCGCAGATCACGCAATTGCTGCGGCAGACTTGGTTCACGCCGGCGGCGTGGGGCGAGGCGCTGTTTCTGCCGCCGGTCGGCAATAGTTGGTTTCTGCGCTCAGCGATGGCGTGGGAGCGTGTCGGCGCCGCGCTGTCGCTGCCGTTCGCCGGCGTCCATATCGTGGAAGCGACCAAACAGGTCTATCGCGCGATCCCCGCGGGCCGCGAACGTGCGCGGCTGATTCCGTCGCTGGAGCCGGCGCTGGTGCCGTCATCGACGGCAACGCGGGATAAGGCGTAGTCTCTCCGCGGGTCGTCCCCGCGAACGCGGGGACCCATAACCACTGGCGGTATTTGTTTGAAAGATCGTCGAGCCACGTGCCTCAAATGAAGGCCGCGGCGACGCGATGAGCGCAATTGCGCTCACGCTCGGGGTCCCTGCGCCGAGTGCGCGATTGCGCACGGAGGCAGGGACGACGATTGTGGGTGAACTACTTATTCATTCCCCGGATTGAAATCTTCGCTTGGCGCGGCGGGCGCGGCCATGCTGTCGGGGCGCGGGCCGTGCGGCCGGCGACGCCGGCGCGGGAAACGCTCGCCGCGGCCCTCTTCATATCCGCCGGGCGCACCGTTCACCTGCGGCTGCGGGCCGGTGATAAAGGAGGGCAGGCGGTCGACGCCGCCGGTATCGGCAATCACCGGCTGCGGCTGGGCTTGCGGCTGATATTGCGGCTGCGGACGGTGCTCGCGTTCGCGATGGTGTTCGCGCGGCTGTTGGTCGCGCTGGTAGGGCTGGTTGTCGCCGCGCTGTTCGCGTTCGCGCGGATTGTTGTCGCGAATGTATGGCTGCGGCTGCTGCGGGACGAAGCCCGGCTCCTGGCCGAAATGCGAAAAACTCTCGCCGTCGTCGTCACCGTCTTCCGTCGGCTGCATTTCGGTGTCGATGCGCGGCTGCGGCTGGTTCTGCCGGAATTGCTCCTGCGCGGCAGCGATCAGGCGGAAATAATGCTCGGCGTGCTGGTAGTAATTCTCGGCCGCGACTGGGTCGCCCGAAGAGCGCGCGTCGCGCGCTAGCTGAACGTACTTTTCGGCAACGTGCGAAGCGGTGCCGCGGATCTTGATGTCAGGCCCGTTGGATTCGAACACCCGGGTCATCGGGTTCTGACCGCGCCGGCCATCGTTCCGGTTACTGCCTTGGTTCCGGTTACGCATCCGCTTGTTGTTTTGACCGTTTCTCATGTCTCGCCTTTATTCCAGCCCTGATGTTTTGCAGTTGCCGTCGTAGCCTGATCCGACCCGGCGCGCACTCAGGCGCACCGAATCACGATGCCGTTCAAACTCATGTCGTCGATTTCGCCAACCCTCGCGTTCAGCAAAGACGCGTTCCCCAGTCGGCGGCGTACATTTGCCGCCGGATCAAATCATTCAGCCTGCCAAAACCAGTCTAACCGTCTTGCATGACGGCTTCGCGTGACTGGCTGTTGCGTAAGTCTTCAAGCGCAATATCAGGCTTTCGTTCGCTTTACGGTCGAGAGCAGCACAGCTCCAGCTATTGCGCTCGATTCGACCTGCGTTTGGAACCTTTCACCCGGCGGGCTCTCGTTTCGAGAAACTCTGGCCTCACCCGCATGATCTTACGGGGCCAGCAACCCTGGACCGATGTTATGAGCGGAACGTAGTCGCTCCGGGGGAATATTCCAAGGGGTTTTTTTGCGTTCCAAAAGGACTTTATCGGGCCATTTTGTGGCCCGCGACCGCCCTCGGAATGCCCGCCAGATCGGCCTTGGGCGCCGTTGCAGGCATCAAGCCTGCGCTCGTCATCAGGGCCTGGATTGGGCCGCTTTGGCCCTCTCCAGCCTCCACGACCAAGGCTGCACCCGGGGCGAGGAGGCCGGCCGCCTGAGGGATCAACGCGCGGTAGGCGTCCAGCCCGTCGGCGCCACCATCGAGCGCGGCGAGCGGGTCATGATTTCTCACCTCTACCGACAGCCGGTCGATATCCGCCGACCGGATATAGGGCGGATTCGAGACGATCAGATCGAATGAACCGGATAGTCCACGCGCGTAATCGCAGGCGATGAACATCGCGCGCTCCGAGAGGCCGGCGCAGGCGGCATTGGCCGCAGCGGTTTGCAGCGCCGCTTCGGAGATGTCGGTTCCGAATCCCTCGGCCGCCGGCAATTCGGACAACAGCGCGAGAAGAATTGCGCCGGTGCCGGTGCCGAGATCGGCGATACGCATCGGACGAGCGAGATCGCCGCCGGCGCGTAGCAGTTCCAGCGCCAGTTCGACCACCGTCTCGGTATCGGGTCGCGGCACCAGCGTTGCGGCTGAGAGTCGTAAGGGCAGACCCCAAAATTCCTTCTCGCCGATGATGCGGGCGACCGGCTCGCCTGCGAGACGTCGGCGGGCGAATTCCTCAAGGCGTGTCGATTCGTCCGGCGTTAGTTGGCGCTGGGCGGCCGCGATCAGGCCGGTCAGATCGAGACCAAGCGCGTGACCGATCAGAAGCCGCGCGTCGAGCGCGGCGGAATCGATGGCGGCGGTTTTGAGTCTCGCTGTGAGCGCGCGCCGCGCGGCCTCGACGGTCTGGCCGACGAAATCCGTCATGCGGCGAGCCACAATCTCGACGTCGTCCCTGCGAACGCAGGGACCCATAACCACCGGCCTTTATTGTTGCGAGAGGTCTCGACCCCCACCGCCCACATTGCGAGGCCGCGGCGTATGGGTCCCCGCTTTCGCGGGGACGACAGCCGGATGTTACTCACGCCGCCGCGCCCTGTGCGGCGAGCTGGGCGGCCTGGTGCTCGGTCGTCAACGCGTCGATCAGTTCGCCTAGCGCTTCGCCCGAAATCACCTGCGGCAATTTGTAGAGCGTCAGGTTGATGCGGTGATCGGTGACGCGGCCCTGCGGGAAATTATAGGTGCGGATGCGCTCGCTTCGGTCGCCGGAGCCGACCTTCTCCTTGCGGTCTGCGGAGCGCGCGGCATCGGCGCGCTGGCGCTCGGCGTCGTAGATGCGCGAGCGCAGGATGTTCATCGCGGAAGCGCGGTTTTTGTGCTGCGAGCGGCTGTCCTGCATCATCACCACGATGCCGGTCGGAATGTGCGTGATACGGATCGCGGATTCAGTCTTGTTGACGTGCTGGCCGCCGGCACCTTGCGCGCGCATGGTTTCGATCCGCAGATCTTCATTCTTGATGTCGACATCGACGTCTTCGACCTCGGGCAGTACCGCCACCGTTGCGGCCGAGGTGTGAATCCGCCCCTGTGTTTCCGTGTCGGGCACGCGCTGCACGCGGTGCACGCCGGATTCGAATTTCAGCTTGGCGAACGCGCCGCGGCCCTGCACCTCGGCGATGATTTCCTTGTAGCCGCCCACGGTACCTTCCGAGGCCGAGATCACCTCGACCTTCCAGCCCTGCAAGGCGGCAAACCGCTCATACATGCGGAACAGGTCGCCGGCGAACAACGAGGCCTCGTCGCCGCCGGTGCCGGCGCGGATTTCCAGCATCACGTTGCGGTCGTCCATGGCGTCCTTGGGCAGCAGCGCCACGCGAATCCTCTGCTCGAGGTCAGCAACGCGCGCCTGCAGCGTTTCGAGCTCGGCTTCGGCCATGCTGCGGATTTCGGGATCGGTACCGGCATCAGCCAAGAGCGATTCGGCGCCCGCAATCTCGGCCCGCGCCGTCCGATACGCCTTGACCGCATCGATCAGCGGATTGAGCTCGGCGAGCTCGCGCGTGATCTGGACGTATTTTTCCGAATTCACCTGGTCCAGCAACTCGGCCTCGAGCGAGGCATGATGGGCGAGCAGGATATCGAGTTTAGCTTCGGGCAACATGGCGTATTTCTCAGGCAGCGGATACGGAAAGGTGGCGTTGTCGGGACAGAGCCTCGCTACAACGACAGCCCCTCGGCTTCCGCGAATTCCGTCAGCTTCTGCCGGATCGAGACGCTGCCGGCTGGCGCGTCGAGCAGCGGCATCAGGACAGTTTCCGCCTTTTTGGCGTCGAGGTCGAGGATCATCGCCTTGACCGGGCCGTGCGCGGTGGCCGACAGCGACAGCGAGCGGTAGCCGAGCGCGATCAGCGCCAGCGCGCCGAGCGGCTTTGAGGCCATCTCGCCGCATAGCGAGGCCATCTTCTTCGCAGCTTGCGCTTTCCGCACGATATCGCGCAGCGCGCGCAGGATCGGCACCGACATGGTGTCGAACCGTTCGGAAACTTTTGCGTTGCCGCGGTCGACCGCAAACAAGAACTGGAACAGGTCGTTCGAACCGACCGAAACGAAATCGACCTTCTTCAAGAGTTCGTCGAGTTGATAGAGCAGCGCCGGCACTTCCACCATGGTGCCGACGTCGATACGTTCCGGCAGCGCGTGGCCGTGCTGGCGCAGGTATGTCAGTTCGCGCTCGACGATGGCCTTGGCCTGGTCGAATTCGGCGACATCCGAAATCATCGGAAACATGATCTTCAGCGCCCGGCCGCCGCCGGCCCGCAGCAGCGCGCGAATCTGGCCGCGCAATAGTCCGGGACGGTCGAGCCCGAGCCGGATCGCACGCCAGCCGAGCGCCGGGTTTTCCTCGATCACGGTCTCCATATAGGGCAGCGCCTTGTCGCCGCCAATGTCGAGGGTGCGGAACGTGACCGGCTTGGAACCGGCGGCGTCCAGCACGGTGCGATAGAGCGCGAGTTGGTCGGAAGCGCGCGGCAGGCTCTGGCCGACCATGAACTGCAGCTCGGTGCGGAACAGCCCGATGCCGGCGCTGCCGGTGTCGTCGATATGCGGCAGGTCGATGACGAGGCCCGCGTTGATCATCAGTTCGACCGGCTGGCCGTCCTTGGTCACACAGGGTTTGTCGCGCAGCGCGGCGTACTGCGCCTGCCGCCGCGCGCGGAACCGCACCCGCTCGGCATACGCCGATTCGATCTCGGCCGAGGGGCGGACATAGATCGAGCCCGAGGTGCCGTCGACGATGATGGGATCGCCGGGGTCGGCAATGCCGGGTGCGTTCGGGACTTCGCCGACCGCAGGGATTCCGAGCGCGCGCGCCACGATCGAGACGTGGGAATTCGCGGTGCCTTCCTCCAGCACCAGGCCGCGCAGCCGCTTGCGATCGTAGTCGAGCAGCGCCGCCGGTCCCATCGCGCGCGCGATCAGAATGGCGTTTTCGGGAAGCTGCTCGCGCGAGGGCGCGTGATCCTGGCCGACCAGTTGCCGCATCAGGCGATGGCCGAGATCTTCCAGGTCGTGCAGGCGGTCGCGCAGATAAGGATCGGTCGAGCGCAACATGCGCGCACGAGTATCGGACTGCACGCGCTCGACCGCGGCTTCCGCGGTGAGGCCGGTGGCGACCGCCTCATGCAGCTTGTGCGACCAGCCGTGGTCGTTGGCAAACATCCGGTAGGCTTCCAGCACCTCGCGGTGCTCGCCGCCGTCGGCGACGTCGCCGCGCTCCAGCATGCGGTCGAGGTCGGCGCGCAGCTTGGTAAGCGCCGCGTCAAGTCGTTTGATTTCCTTCGGCAGGTCTTCGGCGATGTAGTTGGTGATGACGACGCGCGGCTCGTGCAGCACGACATGGCCGAGCGCGATGCCGTCGGAGAGGATCGCGCCGGTCTTGTGCAGGGAATGCCGCGCCGCCGGTTCCGCGCCGGGCTGCGCCAGCGCTGCCAGTTCGCCAGAGGCGATCATCTCCGCCAGCACCATGGCGGTGGTCTGCAGCGCCTCGACCTCTTCCTCGACATAGGTGCGCTTGGCGCGGTTCTGCACCACCAGCACGCCGAGGGTGTTGCCGGCGCGCAGGATCGGGACGCCGAGGAACGAATGGTAGATTTCTTCGCCGGTTTCCGGGCGGAACGAGAACGCCGGATGGCTCTGCGCGTCCGAGAGGTTGAGCGGGCTGGCCTCGCTGGCGACGAGGCCGACGAGACCCTCATGCGCGTTCAGCACGGTGCGATGCACCGCGTCGCGGTTCAGACCCTCGGTGGCGTAAAGCTCGAGCGTGTTATCGATGCGCAGCACGTAGCAGGAGCAGACCTCGGCCACCATGTTGGCCGCGATCAACACCACGATCTTGTCCAGGCGTTCCTGCGCCGAGACCTTCTCCGCCATGGTTTCGCGGAGCCGTCTCAACAAGACGCGGGGACCTCCCGACGTGCTCCGCATGTATCAATATCCTCCCCCGCAAAGCCAGCCTGCCGGGTGGCCGGTCGCTGGCGTGAAACGCACGAAACGCTACGATTATATTCATTCGGCGCCGCCGCTGGCCACCGATCCAGGCCGAATCGAGATCGCCCGTGGTGCAGTTTGCGGCAACGCACCTCACAGGCCGTATAGCCAATCGAGGCTTGCTTTGCCAAGCAAAACGCCTGCCAGAAGCAATAACGTGTGGGTCAGGGCCGATGCTGCGCCAGCGAAACGCATGATCCGCCAAACCAAGCCGGTCTGGGATCAGACCATGCGCTAAATTTGAGAGAAAATCGTTCTAAGTCTGATCGAGCCCGTAGAGCGTGTGCAGCGTGCGCACCGCTAGTTCGGTATAGGCGGCGTCGATCAGCACCGAAAACTTGATCTCCGAGGTGGTGATGGCGCGGATATTGATGTTGCGCTCGGACAATGCCTTGAACGCCTTCGCCGCGACGCCGGCATGGCTGCGCATGCCGCTGCCGATCACCGAGACCTTCGACACGTCGGTGGCGCTATCGAGCCGGGCATAGCCGATCTTGCCTTTCGACGAGGTGATGGTGTCGCGGGCGCGGTTATAGTCGGAGGCGGGAACGGTGAAGGTGAGATCGGTGGTCTTGCCGTCCTCGGAGACGTTCTGCACTATCATGTCGACATTGATATTGGCCTCGGCCAGCGGGCCGAAGATCGCGGCGGCAACGCCCGGCTTGTCCTCGATCTGGCGGAGCGAAATCTGGGCTTCGTCCTTGGAGAAGGCGATGCCGGTGACGACGTGGCTTTCCATCATGATTTCCTCCTCGCTGCAGATCAGCGTGCCCGGCGGTGTGCCGTGCGGGTCGATATCCTCGGGCCTGTCGAAACTGGAACGAACGAACACAGGTATGTTGTGCACCATGCCGAGTTCCACAGAGCGCACCTGCAGAACCTTGGCGCCCAGCGAGGCCAGTTCCAACATGTCCTCGAAGGCGATCTTGTCGAGCCGGCGCGCCTTGGGAACCACCCGCGGATCGGTGGTGTAGACGCCGTCGACGTCGGTATAGATGTCGCAGCGGTCGGCCCGGATGGCGGCGGCGATCGCCACCGCCGAGGTATCCGAACCGCCGCGCCCGAGCGTGGTGATCCGGTTGGTCTGCGGGTTGATGCCCTGGAAACCGGCAATGACGGCGACTTCCTGGCGATCCTTGAAGCGAGCGGTGATCTCGCTGCCGTCGATCTCGAGAATCCGCGCCGAGGCGTGAGCGTCGGAGGTCTTGATTGCGATCTGCCAGCCCTGCCAGGAGCGGGCCTGGATGCCCATGCCCTGCAGCACGATCGCGAGCAGGCCGGCGGTCACCTGTTCGCCGGATGCCACCACGGCGTCATATTCGCGCGCATCATGCAGCGGCGAGGCGTCGCGGCACCACTCCACCAACTCGTTGGTCTTGCCGGCCATGGCCGACACGACGACGGCGACGTCGTGCCCGGCGTCGACTTCGCGCTTGACGTGACGCGCGACGTTGCGGATTCGGTCGATGTTGGCGACGGACGTGCCGCCGAATTTCATCACGAGGCGGCCCATGACGACGCGTGCATTCCCTGTGAGGATAAGTTAGGTGACCCGCACGGAAAGTGGAGCGCCCGGGCCGAAAGCGGCGTATACATAGCGACGCGGTCCGGGGCAAGCACCCCCGGTTCCGTTTTCGACCCAAAAGTGACGGAAATTACTGTAGTAGCGGGTTAATTCAGGGCGAGCGTATGGGGCGTTATATCGATGATATCCTGCAGCCCGGCGAGAGGGTGCTGTATTCGACCAATGCGCACTGGATCTTCTTTTTGCCGGCGATCATCGGCTGGATTGTAGCGGGCCTATTCCTGGTGATCTCGGGTATGGTGCCAGCGGGCTCATCCGTACTGATCTGTCTGTCGCTGGCGGCGATATCAGCCATCGCTGCGTTGTACAAAACGGCCACCGCCTGGTTCCATCGATGGACCACCGAGACCGACGTCACCAATTTCCGTGTCGTCCACAAGACCGGCTTTGTTCAGCGGCAGACGTTCGAGATGAGTGTGGACAAGGTCGAGAGCGTCGACGTCAACCAGAGCATCCTCGGCCGCATCCTCAACTACGGCGACGTAACGGTCTCGGGGGTCGGCGAGGGTGGCAAGACCCTCGACACCATTGCTTCGCCACTGGCGTTTCGCAATGCCATCACGGCACGACCGGCCGGTACGTAACTCATGGCCATGCAGCAAAACGCTTCCGCCGCCACAGGCTCCACCGTCGACCCGGCAGAGGTCGCGAAATTTTCGAAATTGTCGGAGGAGTGGTGGGACCCCAAGGGCAAGATGGCCCCGCTGCACAAGATCAACCCGCTGCGGCTCGCCTATATCCGCGACGCCGCCTGCCGCAAGTTTGAGCGTAACGCCAGGAGCCTGAGTTGCCTCTCGGGCCTGCGTATCCTCGATATCGGTTGCGGCGCTGGCCTGTTGTGCGAGCCTTTGACGCGGCTGGGCGCGCAGGTGGTCGGGATCGATCCGTCCGCGACCAATATTGCGGCTGCCAAGCTGCACGCCGACAAGGGGCATCTGTCGATCGATTATCGCTGCACCACCGTCGAGCAGATGGACCACCGCGAGCGGTTCGACGTCGTGCTGGCGATGGAAGTGATCGAGCATGTCACCGATGTCGGCGCGTTCCTCGCCCGCTGCGCGGCGATGGTCAAGCCGGGCGGGATGATGGTGGTCTCGACGCTGAACCGCAACTGGAAGAGCTTTGCGCTCGCGATCGTCGGCGCCGAATATGTGCTGCGCTGGCTGCCGCGCGGCACCCATCAATGGGACAAGTTCGTCACGCCGGACGAACTCGCCCGGCATCTCGCCAGCAACCGCCTCACCATCACCGAGCAGGCCGGCGTGGTCTACAACCCGCTCGCCGACCGATGGAGCATCTCGTCCGACATGGACGTGAACTACATGGTGGTGGCGGAAGGGGTGTGACTGACGGCGGCACTTTTACCGCATCACCAGTGTCGTCCCTGCGAACGCAGGGACCCATAACCACCGGCTTACATTGTCGAAGCGCAGCCGTCGCCCCGAGTGCCCATCCGCGAGGCCGCGGCGTATGGGCCCCTGCTTTCGCAGGGGCGACATGCTGAGAGGTTCTCGCCTCTATCCCGTCGTCCCTGCGAACGCAGGGACCCTAACCACCAGCTTACATTGTTGAAGCGCAGCCGTCGCCCCGAGTGCCCATTACGCTGGCCGCGGCGTATGGGTCCCTGCGTTCGCAGGGACGACGGCGTGTTTTTGTGGTATCGCGCAATCCTGTCATGACGCCGGTTCTGTTGACCTGACGCATCGCGCCCGGCACGGTGCAGCAGCATCCCGCCGGTATTTCCCATGCTCTCCGTCGCCACGCTCTGGATTCCCTTCACCATCATCGCTGCGCTGGGCCAGGTCGCGCGCAATGCGATGCAGCGGTCGTTGACGGGACCGCTCGGGACCTGGGGCGCGACCAATATCCGCTTCCTGTTCGGCTTTCCGTTCTCGCTGGTCTTTTTCGCGATCGTGATCGCTGTAACAGGCGATACCGTGCCGTGGCCGACGGCTGTGTTCTGGCCGTGGCTATTGCTCGGCGCGCTCAGCCAGATCGTCGCCACCGGCCTGATGCTGCTCGCGATGAACGATCGCTCCTTTGTCGTGACGACGGCCTACCTCAAGACGGAGGCAATCCAGGCCGCGATCTTCGGCTTCATCTTCCTCGGCGATCATCTGACGCTGCTGAAAGTGGTCGCGATCGTGATCGCGACCGTCGGCGTGGTCATCACCGCGCTGCGGCCGGGCGGCGAAAAGGGCTTTGCGGAGTTGAAGCCGACCATCATCGGCTTGGTTGCAGCGGGCTGCTTTGCGCTGTCGGCCGTCGGCTTTCGCGGCGCCGTGATTGTGGTGCCCGGCGTCTCCTTCGTCACTGCAGCGTCTTATACGCTGGTGTTCAGCCTGTTTGTGCAGACGCTGGTGTTGACGGTCTATCTGCTCGCCCGCGCGCCTGATGTGCTCAAGGCGATCCTCGGACTGTGGCGGCCCTCAATGCTCGCGGGCTTCATGGGCGCATTCGCCTCGCAATTCTGGTTTCTGGCGCTTGCGCTGACGGCGGCGGCCAATGTGCGCACGCTGGCGCTGGTCGAGGTGCTGTTCGCGCAGGCCGTGTCGTATTATTCGTTCAAGCAGCCGATGTCGGCGCGCGAACTGTCGGGAATCGTGTTGATCGTGGTGGGCGTCGCGCTGCTGGTGGCGGTGTGAGAATTTTGCTCCAACCGTCATTGCGAGCGAAGCGAAGCAATCCATTGCGCAACAAGTTGAAAGCTGGATTGCTTCGTCGCTTCGCTCCTCGCAATGACGAGGGACTTGGCACGCTCCGCATCAATTCCTATCTTCCGGCAGCACCGGCAGCGGGGAGACCTCGACGCCTTCGTCGATCAGCGCGCGCGCCTCATCCGGCGTGGCCTCGCCGTAGATCGGGCGGTGCTCGATATCGCCGTAATGCATCTTGCGCGCTTCGTTGGGGAAGCGCTCGCCGACATTGTCGGCATTCTTGACGATGTGATCGCGCAATTCCTTCAGCTTGGCGCGCAGCTCGCGCTCCTGCGCCATCAACAGCGGCGTCGATTCTGATCCGGTTGCTTCCGCAGGCGCGGTCGGCGCAGGCGCGGCTTGCTCGCGGCCCTTCTTGCTGACGATCTGCGGAGCCATGATGGCGCGTTCGACCTTGACCGAGCCGCAATTCGGGCAGCTCACCAGTCTGCGCTTTTCCTGGGTCTCGTAAGCCGCGGAGCTTTGAAACCAGCTTTCGAAAGCATGGCCCTTCTCGCAGCGAAGGTTGTAGCGGATCATGCCGAGCCCCGAACCAGGTGCAGATGCTCGGGGCCGGCCTTGGGATCGGCAATGCCGAAGCGCCTGCCATGCTGCAGCGACGGCACGGCTCTCCGAGCCGTCTCGACCCTGGATGTGTCGATCTTGGCGAGGAATACGCCAGGCTCGACGCCGCCCTCGGCGAGGATCTCGCCCCAGGGGTCGATGATCAGTGAATGCCCGTAGGTCTCGCGCTTGTTCTCATGCATGCCGCCCTGCGCCGCGGCGAACACGAAGCAGCCGGTCTCGATGGCGCGGGCGCGCAATAGCGTGTGCCAATGTGCCTCGCCGGTTTTCCTGGTGAAGGCCGAGGGCACGGTGAGGAACGACGCGCCGGCCTCGGCCAGCGCGCGATAGAGCGCCGGAAACCGCACGTCGTAGCAGATCGTCAGCCCGATCCGCCCCCACGGCAGATCGGAAATCACGGCAGTTTCGCCCGGCTGGTAGTTGGCGGATTCGCGATAGCTCTCGCCGCCGGGCAGGTCGATATCGAACATGTGGATCTTGTCGTAGCTGGCGAGCAAATTACCGTCGGGCCCGATCAGAAACGAGCGGTTGACGGCGCGCTCGGGCGAGAAGCGCAGCGCCAGCGAGCCGATGTGAAGATAAATCTTCAGCTCCGCGGCCAGCGCGCGATAGGCTTTCAGCGAGGGGTCGTCTGCTTCCGATGCAAGATGCTCGAACAGCGCCTTGCGGTTCAGTTGCATCATGTTGCTCACCTCGGGCGTGAGCACGTAGTCGGCGCCTTGCGCTGCGGCCTCGCGGATCAGGTTGATGCCCTGTTCGAGGCTCGGTTCGGGCAGCAGCCCGGTGCGCATCTGCACCATGGCAGCGGTGAAGGTGGAACCGGCGCTCATGAGGGGGCCTTTTCTCCCGCCAGCAAAGCGTCGAGCTTGCCCGCGCGGTCCAGTGCATAAAGCTCGTCACAGCCGCCGACATGGGTTTTGCCGATGAAGATCTGAGGGAAGGTCGAACCGTGGCCCGCGCGGTCGTACATCTGCTCGCGATAGCCCGGGTCGGTGGCCACGTTCAGTTCGGTGAACGCGGCGCTCTTGCGCGTCAGCAGCGATTTGGCTGCGGTGCAGTAGCCGCAGCCGGGGCGGGTATAGATTTCAATGGCAGTCATGGCGCGCTCTGATTGGCAAGTCTTTGAATTACAAGTCTTTGAATTATATGGGAGCCCGGTGGCTGTCCACAACCCGCGCGAATACCAGCACGTCGACCTGCGCGGCCTTGGCGCGCAGTAGCGCCCGAGCGCAAGCGTCGGTCGTGGCGCCTGACGTCAGCACGTCGTCGATCAGGATGACGCGGCGGCCCTGGACGTCGGCCGCGCGGTCGGCGGCGACCTTGAAGGCGCCCTGCATATTGCTGGCGCGCTGTGGTCGGGACAGCCCGATCTGCTGCTCGGTCGCGCGAATGCGGCGAAGCGCCTCAGAGGCCAGTTTGACGCCGGTTTGGCGCGAAATCACCCGCGCCAGCGCGCCGGATTGGTTGTAGCGGCGGCTCCAACCGCGCCGCCAGTGCAGGGGAACTGGGACCAGCACGTCGGCCTCATCAAGCAATTCCTTGCCCGCACGGGCCATCCAGCGGCCCATCGCGGGCGCCAGATCGGTGCGATCCTGGTACTTCAGCGCATGAACCAGGGTTCGCGCGACGTCGTCATAGCGCACCGCGGCGCGGGCGCGCTGGTAGGCCGGCGGATTGGCGATCGCCTCCATGGACAGCAGTTCGGGGCCGGGATCATAGACGAAGGGGATGCCGAGTCGCGGACAGAACGGTGGTGCGATGAACGACAGTTTCGCCCAGCATGCCGCGCAAACGCCCTCGCCATGGACCGGTTCGCGGCAGGAAACGCACTGCGTCGGCAGTGCGATGTCGAGCGCGAGCCGCGGCAGATGCGCGAATGCGTCGCGGCAGGCGCCGAGCGCGCCGCGAAGCTGGCTGGAAATGGAGCGTGATGGTGATGCCTCGGCGTCCATGGCGTGAGGCTAGCGCCGTGTC
Organism: Bradyrhizobium sp. AZCC 1577; assembly: GCF_036924575.1. Lineage (NCBI taxonomy): Bacteria > Pseudomonadati > Pseudomonadota > Alphaproteobacteria > Hyphomicrobiales > Nitrobacteraceae > Bradyrhizobium > Bradyrhizobium sp. AZCC 1577. The sequence goes on along the minus strand of NZ_JAZHRQ010000001.1, from coordinate 318,138 downwards.
GCGTGCGGCTCAAGCACGGCATTGCCAGAGATAGGCAGCCAGCGTACCAACCGGCATGGCTTCGAACCCGGCCAGCGCGCCCATCCTGTTCGACCGTGCGCTCTTGCGCGCGCGGCTTGACCGCGCGCGGCGCGGCGGGCCGGCGACATTCCTGCTCGATCGTATCAGGGAAGATTTCGAAGAGCGGCTGCAGGCGGTGACGCGAAGTTTTGCCGATGTGGCCGATATCTGGACGCCGGGCGAGCTCTTGCGAAAACCATTGGCCGATCGCTTCTCATCCATCACCCGCATCGATGTCGATCAATCCGAAACCCTGCATTTGCCGCCGCAATCGCTCGATCTCGCTGTTTCTGCGCTGGCGTTTCAGTTCGTCAATGATCTGCCCGGCGTGCTGGCGCAGATCCGCCGCGCGTTGAAGCCGGATGGGCTGTTGCTGGCGGCGATGATCGGGGGCGATACGCTGACGGAGCTCCGGCAGAGCTTTGCCGCGGCGGAAGCCGAATGCGAGGGCGGGGTATCGCCGCGCGTCGCGCCGTTTGCGGATCTGCGGGATATCGGCAGCCTGCTGCAGCGCGCAGGGCTCGCGCTGCCGGTCACCGACGTCGATCGCGTCGTGGTGCGCTACGACAGCGCGTTCGCGCTGATGGTTGATCTCAGGCGGATGGGTGCGACCAATTTTTTGATCGAACGGCGACGGACGCCGACCCGGCGCACCACCATGTTGCGGATGGCGCAGATTTACGGCGAGCGCTTCGCCGATCCTGACGGCCGCATCCGCGCGACCTTCGACGTGATCTGGCTGTCCGGCTGGGCGCCGCATGAGAGCCAGCAGAAGCCGTTGAAGCCCGGCTCGGCGAAAGCAAGCCTGGAAGCGGCGGTGAAGAAAACTGCTCCCAAATAGACAACCCAAAGCGGGATGAGATCAGGTTGGGCCGTGACGACGGACCATTTTTCTTCTCGTGCCCCGGACGCAAGCAGCACGCGTGCGGCGAGCCGGCCCCATTCTACTTTGCATGGGGTTGTTTTCGCGATTTTGTGATTTTGTGTCTGGGCTCTGCGTACGCAGCCGCTTACATCAACAGATCGATCAGATGCGGGATCAGCGGAATGTCCGCGGGCGGCATCGGGTAATCGCGCAGTTTGTTGGCGCGGACCCAGGCCAGTTGCTGGCCTTCGCGCGCCATCACCATGCCTTCCCAGCGCCGGCAAATATAGAGCGGCATCAACAGATGAAAGCTGTCATAGGCGTGGCTCGCAAACGTCAGCGGCGCCAGACATGGCTCGCTGACGTCGATGCCGAGCTCCTCATGCAGTTCGCGGATCAAGGTCTGCTCCGGCCGCTCGCCGGGCTCGACCTTGCCGCCGGGAAATTCCCACAAGCCCGCGAGCGCCTTTCCTTCCGGGCGCTGCGCGATCAGCACGCGCTTGTCGGCATCGACGAGGGCGCAGGCGACCACGAGAGTAAGCTTGATGTCAGCCATGCGCCGCTTTCTCGCTTACGACCGGTAGTCACCGTTAATCGCGACATATTCCTTGGTGAGGTCGCAGGTCAGCACACGGTCGCGGCCCTTGCCGAGGCCAAGCGCAACCTTGATCTGGATCTTCGGGTTCTTCATCACCTCGGAAACCTCTGCCTCGTTGTAGGACGGATCGCGCGCGCCGCTCTTGGCGACGCGAATGCCATTGAACGAGATCGAAAGCTTGTCGCGGTTGGCGGGCTCGCCGGCCTTGCCGACCGCCATCACCACACGGCCCCAATTGGCATCCTCGCCAGCGATCGCCGTCTTCACCAGTGGCGAATTCGCGATCGACATGGCGATCTTGCGCGCGGAGTTCTTGGTGGTCGCGCCTTCGACGATAACCTCGACCAGCTTGCGCGCGCCTTCGCCGTCGCGGGCCACCTGCTCGGCAAGGTCGGCCAGCACACCTTGGAAGGCCTTGGCAAACGCCTTCAGGCGCGGATCGCTGGCGCGGCTGATCTTTGGCGCGCCATCGTCGGCGGCCGCGCCGGTGGCGAAGGCCAGCAGCGTATCCGAGGTCGAGGTGTCGCTGTCGATGGTGATGGCGTTGAAAGTGTCCTCGACGCCGCTCTTGAGCAGCGACTGCAGCACGGCGGACGACAGCGGCGCATCGGTGAACACGAAGGATAGCATGGTCGCCATATCGGGCGCGATCATGCCGGCGCCCTTGGCCATGCCGTTGATCGTGACCTTGGCCTTGCCGAGCTTCACCGTGGCGGTTGCGACCTTCGGAAAGGTATCGGTTGTCATGATGGCCTTCGCCGCGTCCATCCAGTGGTCGGACGTGGCGGCATCCGCCAACGTCGCCAGCACACCGTCGAACTTGGTGGCGTCGAGCGGCTCGCCGATCACGCCGGTGGAGGCGAGGAACACGTCGCCGGTGGTGCAGCCAACCGCCTTCGCGGCGGTTTGCGCGGTCAGCGCCGTCGACTGCTTGCCGGTCTTGCCGGTGAATGCGTTGGCATTGCCGGAATTCACCACCAGCGCGCGGGCTTGTCCCCGGCCGAGCTTGGCGCGGCACCATTCCACCGGCGCGGACGGGCATTTCGATTTGGTGAACACGCCGGCGACCGTGGTGCCCTTGTCCATGACGGCGAGCAGCACGTCGGTTCGCCCCTTGTAGCGGATGCCGGCGGCGGCGGTGGCGAGCTTCACACCCGCAATCGCGGGCATCTCGGGAACATCGGTCGGGGCGAGGGGGGAAACGGCGGCGGACATGCGAGCACCTTCTTCAACCAGATCAACCATCGCCGGACCTGCGCCGGCATCGACGTCTTCAGGGCCTGACAACCGGTCCCCGGACATGGAACGGCCGGGCGCTTCGGCCCGGCCATGACGATGGTAGATACTATCGGTCTCGAAGAAGTGACAGCGATTTTTTACTTCTTCGTCGGCGCCATCTTGGAATCCGAGGGCTTTGCTGCATCCGGCTTGGTGGCCTCGGCCGGCTTATCCATGCGCTCGACCTTGGCGGCTTCGCGCAGCTTGGCGACGTATTCGGCCTGCGCCTTGCGCGTCACATAGGTTTCGATCTGGGCCTTGACCTGCTCGAACTCGGGCGCCTTGCGGGCGCGCTTTTCCTCGACCTTGATGAGGTGCCAGCCGAATTGCGACTTGACGGGGTCGGAAATCTTGCCGGGTTCGAGCGTGAAGGCGACGGCGGAGAATTCCGGCACCATCTGTTCCTTGGTGAAGAAGCCGAGATCGCCGCCATCGGAGGCGCCGGGGTCCTTGGACTTCTTCTTTGCCAGTTCGGCGAAGTCGCCGCCCTTCTTCAGCTCTTCCGCGATCGCCTTGGCCTCATCCTCGGTCTCGACCAGGATGTGCCGGGCGTGGACTTCCATTTCCCCCGTGATCTGCTTGGCGGCCTCCTCATAGACCTGCTTCATGGCCGCTTCGCTGGTCGCGGCCTTGCCCTCGGTGGCGAGCAGGCTGTCCATCAGCAGGCGGCTGCGCGTGAACGCCAGGCGCTTCTTGAAGTCTTCGGAATTCTCGACCTTCTTTTCCTCGGCGGCCTTGGCGACGATCTTCAGGTCGATCAGGAAGGCCAGCACGTTGTCCTTCTTGGTCGCCGGGTCCATTTGCGCGAGGCTGGGGCCGAGTTCCTCTTCCGCGAGCGCGACGTCGCTCTGGCGGATCTCCGCGCCGTTAACCTTGGCAAGAACGGGGTTGTCCTGGGCGCGAACCGGCAGGCCGGCGGCAAGAAGCGCAGCCAGACAGGCCATTACGGCCAAAGAACCCCGTGAGCAGGCCGTGCCGAAGCGCAGGCCGGTTTTCGTTTCCGGGAACGAGGTGGTCATGGAAAATCCTTGTCTTGAAGAGGGGCGCCAAAGGCGGCGGGACACTCGCCCAATCATGCGGCCTTGGCAACGCGAAAAGTCTGTCAAAATGATGAATTCCTTGACATATGGACCCACGTTGACAAGGCCCGAACCCGGCCATATCTGTGCCGGATCGTACAGCGGCGATAGCGCTTATTTTGCTGCGTTTTTTGCCGTTGAACCTTGGATTGCTTAATTCCCACTCATTAGGCGGATGACGCCCCGGAACGGGGTATTTGCCGCCGTGCGTCACGGTGAGTTGATAGGCAACTTGGTGGTCCATCACGGCTTGCAACGCAAGTAACGGCAAAGGCAGGAATTGGCATGATCGGCGCGCTCGCCCGCAAGTTTTTCGGCTCCGCCAACGACCGGCGGGTGAAGGGATATCAATCCCGCGTCAACGCCATCAACGCGCTTGAGCCCGAGCTCGCGAAACTCTCGGATGAGGCGCTGAAAGCCCGCACCGCCGAATTCCGCCAGCAGCTCGCCGACGGCAAGACGCTCGACGACATTCTGGTTCCAGCCTTCGCGACCGTCCGCGAGGCCGCCAAGCGCACCCTCGGCCAGCGGCATTTCGACGTCCAGTTGATCGGCGGCATGGTGCTGCACGAGGGCGACATCGCCGAGATGAAGACCGGTGAAGGCAAGACGCTGGTGGCGACGCTCGCGGTCTATCTCAACGCGCTGGCCGGCCGGGGCGTCCACGTCGTCACCGTCAACGACTATCTCGCCCGCCGCGACAGCGAATGGATGGGCCAGATCTACAATTTCCTCGGCTTGACCGTTGGCGTCATTGTTCATGGTCTCGATGATGGCGAGCGCAAGGAAGCCTATTCGCGCGACATCACCTACGGCACCAACAACGAATACGGTTTCGACTATCTGCGCGACAACATGAAGTACCGGCTGGAGGACATGGTCCAGCGCGGCCATTTCTACGCCATCGTCGACGAAGTCGACTCGATCCTGATCGACGAGGCGCGCACGCCGCTGATCATCTCCGGCCCGCTCGACGACCGCTCGGATTTCTACAACACCATCGACACCTTCTTCCCCAAGCTCGACAAGACCGACTACGAGGTCGACGAGAAGCAGCGCACGGTGACGCTGACCGAAGCCGGTATGGAGAAGATCGAGACGCTGCTGCGCGATGCCGGCCAGCTCAAGGGCGAGTCGCTCTACGACGTGGAGAACGTCTCGGTCGTGCACCACATCAACCAGGCGCTGCGGGCGCATTCGCTGTTCACCCGCGACAAGGACTACATCGTCCGCGACGGCGAAGTCATCATCATCGACGAGTTCACCGGCCGCATGATGCCGGGACGGCGCTACTCGGAAGGCCTGCACCAGGCGCTGGAAGCCAAGGAGCACGTTCAGGTCCAGCCGGAAAACCAGACGCTGGCCTCGATCACGTTCCAGAACTATTTCCGGATGTACGAAAAGCTCGCGGGCATGACCGGTACGGCTGCGACCGAAGCCGACGAATTGTTCGACATCTACAAGCTCGAGGTCGTCGAAATCCCGACCAATCTGCCGGTGGCGCGTCTCGACGAGGACGACGAGGTCTACCGCACCCAGACCGAAAAATACGCCGCCATCCTGGCCGAGATCGAGCGCGCCAATGCGCGGCTGCAGCCGGTGCTGGTCGGCACCGCCTCGATCGAAAAGTCGGAAGTGCTGGCCGACTATCTGAAGAAGCACGGCTACAAGCAGATCGATTTCGGCAACGACGTCGCGCTGGAGAAGCTCTATGCCGCCGCGCGCGCCGGCAAGCCGGCAAAACTGTTTGCGGTGCTGAACGCGCGCTTCCACGAGCAGGAAGCCTATATCGTTGCCGAGGCCGGCGTGCCCGGCGCGATCACGATCGCGACCAACATGGCCGGCCGCGGTACCGACATCAAGCTCGGCGGCTCGCTCGAGATGCGGATCCTTCAGGAGACCGCCGACATCACCGACGAGGCCGAGAAGGCCAAAAAGATCGAACAGATCAAGGCCGACATCGAGCGCTTCCGCGAGATCGTGCTGAAGGCCGAGGAAGTGGTGGAGCTCGAGCCTGCCAAGGGCTCAAAGGCGGCCAAGACCGTGACCAAGCCCGGCGGGCTCTACATCATGGGCTCGGAGCGTCATGAATCCCGGCGCATCGACAACCAGCTCCGCGGCCGCTCCGGCCGCCAGGGCGACCCCGGCCGCTCGAAATTCTTCCTGTCGCTGGAAGACGATCTGATGCGGATCTTCGGCTCCGACCGGCTCGACACCATGCTGCAGCGGCTTGGCCTGAAGGAGGGCGAGGCCATCATCCATCCCTGGATCAACAAGGCGCTGGAGAAGGCGCAGCAGAAGGTCGAGGCGCGCAACTTCGATATCCGCAAGAATCTGCTCAAGTTCGACAACGTCCAGAACGACCAGCGCAAGGTGATCTTCGACCAGCGCGTCGAGCTGATGAGGAGCGACAGCGTGGCCGAAATGGTCACGGACATGCGTCACGACTTCATCGACGACATCGTCGCCAAGCACGTGCCCGAGCATGCCTATGCCGAGCAGTGGGATGTCGCCGGCCTCAAGGAAGAATTGAAGCGCGTGCTTGACATCGACCTGCCGGTCGATGAATGGGCCAAGGAAGAAGGCATTGCCGACGAGGAACTGCTGACGCGGATCGAGCAGCGCGTCGACGAGCATATGGCGGCCAAGGTCGCGCAATGGGGCCCCGACGTGATGCGCTACGTCGAGAAAACTATCCTCTTGCAGACGCTCGACCACCTCTGGCGCGAGCACCTGATCATGCTCGATCATCTGCGTCAGGTGATCGGCCTGCGCGGCTATGGCCAGCGCGATCCCTTGCAGGAGTACAAATCGGAAGCCTTCGGCCTGTATGAGGCAATGACCGCGCATCTGCGCGAGGCGGTGACGGCGCAATTGATGCGCGTCGAGATCGTGCCGCCGGAAGAGCAGCAGCCGGTGCTGCCGGCGATGGAAGCGCACAAGTTCGATCCCAATACCGGCGAAGACGAGATGGCCTTTGCCAACGCCTCGCTGGTGCCCCAGGCTCCGGCCGCCGATCGCGATCCGAAAAACCCCGCAAGCTGGGGCAAGGTCGGCCGTAACGAGGATTGCCCTTGCGGAAGCGGCAAGAAGTACAAGCACTGCCACGGCAAGTACGCTTGAGCGCAACGCAGCGCGGCTTCCGCACATGCAAATGTCTCGGAGTACCGGACGCCTCGCCTTCGCGGGCGATGACGATCAAATGCGTACGCGAATTTAGCTGACCGCTGCGAAGGCGCGGATCATCCTCTAGTTCGAGCTGTCGATCAGGCTCTCGAGCAGGCGCTTGAGCTCGTTGGTCGATTTGTCGCCATAGCTCTCGACGATGTGCTCTTCCTGGCTCACCGCCAGCGAGTTCAGCCGCTTGCTCAGCGCCTTGCCGCGGTCGGATACGAACATCAGGACCTTGCGGCGGTCCTTGGGGTCCTGAACGCGGTAGACCAGCGCGTCTGACACCATGCGGTCGACCATCTTGGTCAGCGTGGGATGGTTGAGCAGCACCGCGTCCGCAAGCTCGCCCATCGAATGGCCGTTGCCGTCGGACAGAACTTTAAGGATGCGCCATTGCTCGACAGGTACGCCTTCCTTGCTCAAGCGCATTTCTAGCTGCCGGTTGATCTCCCGGTTGGCTTGCGCGAGCAAATAGGCGAGGTGTTCTGTGATGGGGGAATTGTCTTTCGGCGGTTTGGCCACGGCTGAAACTTCGTCTTGATCCGAATGTGAGTGAATGTCCGGCAACGAGTGCCGTTTCTATATGCACTTCAATTGTTGAATATTCAATATTTTCCAATAAGCTATTTCTCCAACTAAGAAGGGCGGATGCCGCGGCCGCCCGCGGGATGTGTTTTGGTCTGGTGCCAGACAGGAGTTGGCGTGCGTTCGACGGTAAACTTCCCGGCTTCCGGCGGCCCTACGTTTCCGCCGCAGTTGCTGTTTCGAAACCTGTCGGCGGCAGCGGATGATCGCGCCTTGTCGCCGGACGATCATGCCTTCTTCAGGCGGCGCGGCGCCGGGAACAGGCTTCGGATCGGGGGCTTCATATGCTGCACCGGCTCTCCCGGGGTTTGGGGCCCATCCGCCACGAGCAGTGCGCAGCTTGCGGTCGCGGAGATCAACAAGCGCGGCGGTATCCTTGGACGCGAGATCGAGCTTTCGATCTACGATGCAGGCGGGCCGCTCGACGACGTCCTGCGTCGCGCCGAGCAGGCAATCGGGTTCGACGAAGTCGATCTCATCGTTGGCTTGCACACCAGTGCAGTCCGCGTGGCTCTGCGCAAGATTACACGTGGCCGCGTGCCCTATGTCTACACCCCCGTTTACGAAGGCGGCGAACAGACGCCGGGCGTGATGGCGATCGGCGAGACGCCGCGCTGGCAGATCCGACCGTCGATCCATTGGCTCAGCGAGGTCAAGAAGGCCGCGCGCTGGTATCTGATAGGCAGCGACTATGTCTGGCCCTGGCAGTCGCATCGCGCGGTGAAGCGGTACATCAAGGAAGCCGGTGGCCACGTTGTCGGCGAGGAGTTCGTCCCGCTCGGTGAGGACAATCACGAGCCGCATCTGGCGCGCATCCGCGCCGCGCGGCCCGACGTTGTGCTGATCTCCCTGATCGGAACCGACAGCATCACCTTCAATCGCGCCTTCGGCGAATCCGGGCTCGCCGCCACCATGCTGCGGTTCGCCGGAGCGATGGACGAAACCGTGTTGCTCGGCATCGGCGCCGACAACAGCGAGAACCTGTTCTGCGCGTCCGGCTACTTCCCCTGTGTCGGCTCGCGCGCCAATGACGAATTCATGGGCGGCTATCGCGCGATGTTCGGTCCGAATGCCCCGCCGATCGGCTCGCTCGGTCAATCGAACTATGAAGGGTTGCGATTTCTTGAAGCCGCGGCCAACCAGGCCGGCACGCTGGCGATGGCGCCCTTGTTCGCGGCGGGGCGCAATGTCGTTTATAGCGGCGCACGCGGACCGGTGATCGTCCGTGATGGTCGTGTTCGGATGCAGATGTATCTCGCCGAGGCCGATGGCCTCGATTTCAAGGTGATCAAGGCAATCTAGCAACGACGGAACAATCTTATTCAGTCGAAATCCGAAATAATGCTTGAAAAGGAAAATATTTCCGTTTTGAATACCTGCGCAAAGGCCACGGTTCGCACGCGATAAGCGGGCCGCCGGCTGCACGCCCAGGGATCAAAAAGCTTCAGGAGAGCGTCGTGTCAGTCGTCCTTCCAACACCAACGCAACTTCGCGCCGTCGCCGAGCAATGCGGCCTGTCACTCACCGACGAGGACGTCGCTTCGTTCCGCAGTCTGATGCAAGGTTCGATCGATGCCTACAATCTCGTCGCAGCGATGCCGGACGAGCTGCCGGAAGTGAAGTATCCGCGCACCCCCGGCTACCGCCCCTTGCCGGAAGAGAACCCGCGCAACGCCTGGTACCGCAAGTCGACCGTGAAAGGCGCCGCTTCCGGCAAGCTTAAGGGCAAGACGGTCGCGCTGAAGGACAACATCATGTTGGCCGGCGTGCCCATGATGAACGGATCGGCCACGCTGGAAGGCTACGTGCCCGATTTCGATGCCACCATCGTCACGCGGATGCTGGACGCGGGCGCCGAAATCGCCGGCAAGGTTCACTGCGAATCCTTCTGCATGTCCGGCGGCAGTCACACCAACGCGGTGGGACCTGTGCACAATCCGCACAAGATGGGCTATTCGGCCGGCGGCTCTTCGTCGGGTAGCGGCGTCGTCGTTGCGCTTGGCGAGGTCGACATGGCGATCGGCGGTGACCAGGGCGGTTCGATCCGGATGCCGTCCTCGTTCTGCGGCACATACGGGATGAAGCCGACCTGGGGACTGGTTCCGTACACCGGTATCATGCCGATCGAAATTTTCGTCGACCATACCGGGCCGATGACGGCAACGGTGGCCGACAACGCGTTGTTGCTGGAGGTGATCGCCGGCGACGACGGCTACGATCCGCGCATCAAGGCGCCGAAGGTCGAGGAGTATACCAAGGCACTCGGCGGCGGCGTCAAAGGGATGAGGATCGGCATACTCAAGGAAGGTTTCGAGCAGCCAATGGCGGAAGCTGCGGTGAATGAGAGCGTGCGCGAAGCGGCCAAGCGCTTCCGCGATCTCGGTGCCTCGGTCGAGACGGTCTCGATCCCGATGCATTTGACCGGCCCTGCAATCTGGACGCCGATCGGCACCGAAGGCATGACGCAGACCATGATGTATGGCGACGGCTACGGGCTGAGCCGTGGCGATCTCTATTCGACGTCGCTGATGGATTTCCATCGAGGCTGGCGCCGGCAAGCCGACTCGCTGTCGGAGACCACGAAGCTGTTCCTGCTGCTCGGCACCTACATCAACAACAATTTCGGCCCGCGCTACTATGGCAAGGCGCTCAATATCTCCAGGCGGCTGACCGCTGCCTACGACAAGGCCTTCAAGGACTACGATCTGCTGCTGCTGCCAACGACGCCGATGAAGGCGACGCCGCTGCCGCCGGCCAATGCCAGCCGCGAAGACTACGTCGCCCGCGCGCTGGAAATGATTTCGAACACCGCGCCATTCGACATCACCCATCATCCCGCAATGTCGTTGCCCTGCGGCATGGTGGACGGTCTTCCGGTGGGCTTGATGCTGGTCGGCCGGCTGTTCGAGGAATCCACGATCTATCGCGCCGCGCACGCCTTCGAGCAAATCGGCGACTGGAAGAAAATGTGAGCGGCGTTTTGTCGCGGGCCGGTTGGATCGCAAGGCATGGCTAGCACCTTCGTTGCGGCGTTCGAGATCCTGAGTTTTGGCGCGATCATCGTGCTGGTCGTGCTCGGGCTCGGGATCATCGCCAGCATGATGGGGATATTCAACTTCGCGCAGGGCGAGTTTGTCCTGCTCGGCGCTTACGTTACCTATCTGGCGCATAGCCGCGGGATTCCGATCTGGGTGGGCATGGCGGCTGCGCCATTCATCGTTGGCGGCCTCGGCTTCGTGCTGGAGGCGCTCATCATCCGGCGCTTCTATGCCGCGCCCATCGTGGCGATGCTTGGCACCTATGCGCTCGGCCTGATCATCCGCGAAAGCGTGCGCGGCCTGATCGGCGGTTTCTATCTGACCGTGCCGGAGCCGATCGGCGGCTCGATCGATATCGGCACGATGCACATTTCGACGTGGCGCTTCACGATCATCGTCATCACGCTGCTGGTGATGGGCGGCTGCTATCTATTGCTGTCGCGGACCAGCTTCGGCCTTCGCGTGCGCGCGACGTTGGAAAATCCGGCGCTGGCGCGGGTGTCGGGAATCTCGACGCCCCTGATCTACGGCGCCACGTTTGCCTTCGGCGCCGCGCTGGCGGGGCTTGCTGGCGCGTTGATCGTGCCCGTGTTCAGCTTGTTCGCCGACCTCGGTATCCGGTTCCTGATTCAGGGCTTTGTCGCCGTCATGGTCGGCGGCGTCGGATCGTTTATCGGGCCGGTCGCCGGAGCCGGCTTGATCGGAACGCTCAGCGCGGCGCTACCCTGGGTCATGGCGCCCGTGGTCGCCGACGTTCTCGTCTTCGTACTCGCCATCGTCTTCATCAAATTCCGGCCGCAAGGCCTCATCGCTGGAAAAGGGGTTTAGTCGCATGTTTGCCGATCGCCTTGATTTGACGCGCCGTCGTTTCCTCAGCGGCTTTGCTTTCACGACCGGCGCGATTGCGACCGGGATCGGTAGCTGGGTGGTCAGGCCCGACTGGGCCAATGCCGCCGAAGGCCCGATCAAGGTCGGCATCGCAACCGACCTGACCGGCCCGATCGCTTATGCCGGCAATGCTGACGCCAATGTCGCCAAGATGGTCATCAAGCAGATCAACGCTGCCGGCGGCCTGCTCGGCCGGCCGCTCGAGCTCTACATCGAGGACACCGCCTCCAACGAATCGGTCGCCGTCGGCAACGTTCGCAAGCTGATCCAGCGCGACAAGGTCGACATGGTGCTCGGCGGCATCACCAGTTCGATGCGCAACGCGATTAAGGATCCGATCGTGGCGCGCGGCAAGACGCTGTACATCTATCCGCAGCTTTACGAGGGCAAGGAATGCACGGCCAATCTATTCTGCACCGGCCCGACTCCGGCGCAGCAATGCGACGAGTTCATACCCTGGCTGATCAAGAACGGCGGCAAGAAGTTTGCGCTGCCAAGCGCGAACTATGTCTGGCCGCACACGCTCAACGTCTATGCACGCAAGGTGATTGAATCCAGCGGTGGCGAGGTCGTGTTCGAGGAGTACTACCCGCTCGACCAGGTCGACTTCTCAGCCACCGTCAACCGCATCATCTCCAACAAGGTCGATGTCGTCTTTAACACTGTAATCCCTCCCGGTGTCGGTCCGTTCTTCAAGCAGCTCTACGAGGCTGGCTTCCTGAAGAATGGGGGACGGCTGGCCTGCGTGTACTATGACGAGAATACGCTCAACATCAATCAGGCCAGCGAGATCGAGGGTCTTGCAAGCTGCCTTGACTACTTCAAGGCGCTGACCAAGGACGATCCGGTCAGCGCCAAGATCCAGGCGGCCTACGAGAAGGATTTCCCCGGCAATTTCCTGTTCGCCGCCGGCAGCGCGGCGACCGGCACCTATCGCGGGCTGAAGCTATGGGAAGCGGCGGTCAAGGAAGCCGGCAAGATCGACCGCGATGCGGTGGCCGCGGCGCTCGATCATGCCAAGATCGCGGAAGGCCCGGGCGGACCGGCCGAGATGGTGCCGGGCAAGCGGCACTGCAAGATGAAGATGTATACCGCTGTTGCCAAAGGCGGGAACTATGAGATCGTGGGCCGCAGCGACGGCCTCGTCGATCCCAAGGAGTGCTGAGTGATCCATGGGTGCAGCAAAGCAGGCCCTTCGCGCAACGTGAGTCGGGGGCCCGACGTTTCGATGGCTGACGGTGGATTGGATCAAGCATTGCCGGCGCGACTGGCGGCGGGACGGAAGGTGCTCCCGATCGTGGAAGGGGCGGTGCTGATCGCTGCGCTGATCCTGCCGCTGGTTCTGCAGGACTACCTCACGGTGTTCGCTACCCGCGTCATTATTCTGGCCCTGTTCGCGCTCTCGTTCGATCTGGTGTGGGGATATGCCGGCATCATGAGCTTCGGTCAGGCGCTGTTCTTCGGGTCGGCCGGTTATGGCGTTGCACTGATGGCGCGCGACCTCAACATCACCTCGATCTTTCTCGTACTGCCGGCGGGAACGCTGATCGGGCTCACCACCTCGCTGCTGCTCGGTGGCTTTCTGCTGCTCGGCCGGCATCCTTCCAGCGTGATCTTCGTTGCACTCGGTACCCTGACCGGATCCTACGCGGCCGACCGCCTGGCGCGCGGCTGGTACTATCTCGGCGGACAGAACGGCATTCCCTCGATTCCGTCGATGTCGCTCGGTAACTACGACGTTACCGAAGGACCGGTCTATTACTATTTCGCGCTCGGCACTCTGGTTGTCGTCTATCTGCTGTGCCGCTTCCTGGTGCGCTCGCAGTTCGGCCTGGCACTGGCGGGGCTTCGCGAGAACGAGCAGCGCATCGCCTTCTTCGGATACAAGGCGCAACACCTGAAGGCGATTGTTTTCGCCGTGGGCGGCACCATCGCAGGCCTTGCAGGTAGTCTCTACGCATTTCACGAGGGCTTCGTCTGGCCCAATATGGTCGGCGTGGTAATCTCGACGCAGGTCGTGCTTTACGTTTTATTCGGCGGATCGGGCACATTGATCGGCGCGGTTATCGGCGCCGTTATCATCGAGGGCGTCAGCTTCTGGCTGTCGGACAATTATCGCGACATCTGGCCTATCCTTCTCGGCGTGTTGCTGCTGCTGGTGATCCTGTTCCGCCCGCTCGGGCTGATCAGCTTCGTGCTCGGCGAACGCGAGCGCGTCGGCAGTTTTGGGGCGGGACCGAAGGAGAAGCGCAATGCCGCTCCTTGAGGCGACCGGCATCGTCAAGGTGTTTGGCAAGCTCACCGCGCTCGATGGTGCCGCGCTGACGATAGGCGAAAACGAGTTTCACGGCCTGATCGGGCCGAACGGCTCGGGAAAAAGCACCCTGATGAAGTGCGTCGCAGGCGCCGAGGTGCCGACCCAAGGCAAGGTCACCTTCATCAACCGCGATATCACCCAGTTGTCGCCGACCGAGCGAGCCCGCGCCGGCATGAGCCTGAAATTCCAGATCACTAGCGTGCTGCCGACACTGACGCTGTACGACAACATCCTGCTGGCGCTGCAGGCGCAATCCTCGCTGTTCGATCTGGTGTTCTCGCGCACGCGCGGCGTGCTGCACGATCAGGTAATGATGATGCTGAGCCAGTTCCGCCTCGCCGATCGCGCGCATGATGCTGCCGCGGCGCTGTCGCACGGGCAGCAGCAATGGCTGGAAATCGCTATGGCGCTCGCAGCCAAGCCGCGGCTGCTGCTGCTGGACGAGCCGACCGGCGGCATGAGCCTGGAAGAACGCCGCGTCACCGGCGAACTCCTGCAGCCTATCAAGCAGCATTGTTCGCTTGTGATCGTCGAACACGATCTGGATTTCATCCGCGATATCTGCGACCGCCTGACCGTGATCGACCAGGGTCGTGTGCTCGCGTCCGGAACGGTCGCCGAGATCCAGGTCAACAAGAGCGTCCAGGAGATTTATCTACGTCGTGCCTGAACAGACATTTCTCGACGTACGACATCTCGAAGCCGGTTATGGCCGCAGCCAGGTCCTGTTCGATGTCAACATCGGCATTCCCTGGCGTGGCGGCGTCGCGGTGCTCGGCCGTAACGGAGCCGGCAAGACCACACTGATGAAGACGATCGTCGGCGAGCTTGCGAGCTCGAATGGCGAATTGTTTTTCGACGGCCGTGACATCACCCGGCGCCGGACCGAGGAGCGGGTCCGCTCGGGCATCGGCTACGTGCCCCAGGAACATTCGGTGTTCGCTCGGCTCTCGGTGCGCGACAATCTCGCAGTCGGCTCGCTGTTCAACGTTGATCCGACGGCGGTCGATCGGGTCCTGAGCATCTTCCCGAAGCTCGGGCGGCGGCTCGACCAGCCGGCCGGCACGCTGTCGGGCGGCGAGCGCAAGATGCTGGCGATCGGACGCGCGATGCTTGGCAATCCCAAATTGCTGCTGCTGGACGAGCCGACCGAAGGCGTGTGGGTCGGTGTGATCGAGGAGATCACCGAGCGGCTCATCGAGTTGGCCAAGCAGATCGCGATCGTCATCGTCGAGCAGCATCTCGATCTCGCGCTGCGCGTCGCCGATTATGCCTATGTGCTCGATCGCGGCAGGGTGGCGCTGCAAGGCGCTGCTGGCGAGGTGCGGAACGATCCGGAATTGTTGCGCTATCTCGCACCGTAGCGTCCGCCGAAGGCGCATCGGCGTCGATGGCTGATCCGGCTATGAAAGTGTTGCCGCGCCTTACTTCACCGCCCCGAAGCGGCTGTCGAACGAGTTCGTGGACATGATCGGTGCAGAGCCTGCGACTTGATTGTCCTTGGCGGCAGGTGCCGGGCCATCCGACACTGACGGTTTCAGCGGCGGGCGGCTGGCGGCGGCGTGTTTGACGTCGGGCTTCGCTGCCGTCGTCTTCGGCGCAGCGGCTTCAGGACGCGGCGGCTGCTTGGCCTCGGTCGCCGCCTTCGGCTTGGACGGTGGCGTGCTGGCGGTGGCGTCGGCTGCGCCGCCCAGGCCAACCTTGCGGGCGAGGCTGGAGAAGAAACCGTCATTCTGCTCAGTCGGCGGCGCCGCATTGGCGACCCGCGTCGAAGTCGGGGCAGAGGCAGGAGCAGCAGCCGGTACTGCGGCCAGTTTCGGCTGCTCCGGCGGACCCATCAGCAAGTTTTCGGACGGAGCTTTGGGCGGATTGACGTGGGAGGGAACGGTGCCTGGCGCGCGTGCCATCAGCGACAGGCTTGAGCCGTCGCCGGGCTCCGAAAGCCCGGTGCTGCCTTCGGGGACGCGGGCGGCGAACACCTTGTGCATGCCGCCGTCGATGCCGGTGTTGATCCGCGCCATCGGCGTTCCCTTTGCGATCAGCCGCGCGGTCTCGGCAATATCGGTCGCCTGCTTCTCGCGCACGGCGTCGGCGATTTCATCTGATATCGCATAGGCGGGACACTTGGAGGATGCCTCGAACACCGGGTCCTTGGTGGCGCCCGGCGGCTTGACCGCATCGAACACGTATTTCTTTTCGCAGAAATCGACCTTCGGCTCCTGCCGCGTCACCTCGAAATGATCATTGCCTTCCTTGATCATTTTCCAGAACGGCATGTGCGGGTTGTTGCGGTGCTTGGCCATATTGGCCGGCGTCATCCGGAACGGGTAGGCCTGCAACTGGAACGACTTCTGGCCGCCAAAGAAGGATTCGCGGCCCAGCGAATAGATTTCCGCAATCTGCTCGTCGGTCATCGCGTAGCAGCCGCGCGAGGAGCAGTCGCCATGCACCATCAACTGCGAGCCGGTGCGTCCCAATGCTTTGTCGAACGCATTGGGATAGCCGGTGTTGAAGGAGAGGTAATAGGCCGACTGCGGGTTCATCTGCGCCGGCGAGATCGAGTAGAAGCCTTCCGGCGCCTGGCGGTCGCCTTCGCGAACCTTTGGGCCGAGATCGCCCGACCAGCGGCAGATCGGATACGTCTTCAACAGCGCGAAACGGCCGGAGCGGTCCTGCTTCCAGACCTCCAATTCGGCTTCCTGCTTGAACAGCCGGACCAGGATCGGGGACTGCAGGTCCATGTCCTTCGCCGTCATGTCGGCGATCAGTTTTGGCGGGACTGGCTGGTTGGCCTTGGCGTTGTTGGCCAGTGAGATGCCGTCACTGTTGCAGCCGGCCATCAACACGCCTGCGCCCACGAGGACAGCCGACGTGACGAGCGCGCGAACCAGCGAGCGGTTAATCAAAGGCTAAGCTCCACACCCACCGGGCATTCTCGCACCCCAAATCAACAGCGACATGCCCTGAAGCCATTGTCTAAAATACTACCCATTGCCCCCCTGCGCCGCAACCCGAACGACGCCATCCAGCGGCTGCCGCGGCAGGCATGGTCAACAAAAACTAAAGACTGGGCTCGGGGCCTAATTGCGGCCGAATCATGCGCGCTGGCGAAAATAATGGCCGTTTAGAGGTCGTTAATCCATTGGGGCGAGTAGGCTCGAGCGAACTTACCGAGGCGGCGTAGACACGGACGAAGCGATCAGCCGAGCTTGCGGCCGATATCGAGGAATTTCTGCCGCCGATGCCGGCGGACAGCATCCGCGTCGAGATTGCGGAGATCATTGAAGGCCTCCGCGATGGCATCGCCGGTGGCCGAGATCATGGCGGCAGAATCGCGATGGGCGCCGCCGGCGGGCTCTTTCAGGATCTGGTCGATCACGCCGAATCGCAGCATGTCCTGCGCGGTGATCTTCATGCTGGTGGCAGCTTCCTGCGCCTTGGTGCCGTCGCGCCACAGGATCGAGGAGGCCGCCTCCGGCGAGATCACGCTGTAGATCGCGTGTTCGAACATCAAGACCTTATTCGCGGTGGTGATGGCGATCGCGCCGCCGGACATGCCTTCGCCGGTGACGATTGCGACATTGGGTACGCCGAGCGACAGGCAGGCGTCGGTGGAGCGCGCGATGGCTTCCGCCTGGCCGCGTTCCTCGGCGCCGATGCCAGGATAGGCGCCGGCGGAATCGACGATCGACAGCACGGGAATGCCGAAACGATCGGCCAGCTCCATCAGCCGCACGGCCTTGCGATAGCCTTCAGGCCGGGCCATGCCGAAATTATGCTTGATGCGACCCTCGGTCGAGGCGCCCTTTTCCTGGCCGACGACGCAGATGCTCTCGCCGCGGAAGCGGCCGAAGCCACCCATCAGGGCCTCGTCCTCGCCGAATTTGCGGTCGCCGGCCATCGGCGTGAAGTCCGTGATCAGCGCATTGACGAAATCGGTGAAGTGCGGGCGCTGCGGATGGCGTGCCACCAGCGTCTTCTGCCACGGCGTCAAATTGGCGTAGAGATCGGCCAGCGCCTGGGACGCCTTGTCCTCGATGCGCGCAATCTCGTCGCCGATGTCGCTGCCGGACGCCGCCAGCGCGCGCAATTCGTCGATCTTGGACTCGAGTTCGGCGACTGGTTTTTCGAAGTCGAGATAGCTGCGCATCTGTTCCGGCATCAAGACAATATAGGTAACAACGCGCTGTGAGGCGAAGCGGTTTTCGATTCACCCCAGGAAAGCACGCATCTTCAATGATTTAGCGCATATCTCGGTCCGGATAACCCGGTTTGCCGAAAGCGCGCCAAACAAGGCCACGGGCGGGATGGCTGTTTCGGGGGAGAAGCCGCGGAAGTCAAGGCGGGAGTTCATTTACCTGTCATCCCTGTGTTTCGCAGGGACGACTACGACTTCTCCGCCAGCGGATGCAGGTCGCGCACCAGGCTCTTCAGCCGTTCCTCGACCACATGGGTATAGATTTGCGTGGTCGAGATGTCAGTGTGGCCGAGCAGGGTCTGCACGATGCGCAGGTCCGCGCCGTTATGCAGCAAATGGCTGGCAAAGGCGTGGCGCAGCACGTGCGGCGAGACCAGCCGCGGCGCCAGGCCTGCCGCCGCTGCCAGTTCCTTCAAGTCGCGCGCAAAGTGCTGGCGCGTCAGATGGCCGCTCTCGCCGAAGGAGGGAAACAGCCACTTCGATACGGCGGCGTTTTTCTTCTTCTCGGGCCTGAGCGCTTCCATGGCGGCGAGGTAATCTGCCATCGCCTGCCTTGAGGCTTCGTTGAGCGGCACCAGCCGTTCCTTGTTGCCCTTGCCGCGCACCATGATCATGCGGGCATCGCGCCGTGCGGCCGATAGCGGCAGCGCCACCAGCTCCGAGACGCGCAAGCCGGTGGCGTAGAGCACTTCCAGCAGGCAATACAGCCGCATCGCGCGCAGCCGCTGTTGCGGCGAGGCGTTCTCGGCCTCGGTCAATTGCTTGGCTCGCGTCAGCATGCGGTCGACATCCGATATCGACAGCACCTTCGGCAGCCCGCGGCCGCGCTTCGGGCCGGACAGGATCGCCGCCGGATCATCGGTGCGGATGCGCTCGTTGAGCAGGAAGCGGAACAGATGCCGCATCGCCGACAGCCGCCTCGCCACGCTGGAGGATTTGAAGCCGCGGGTGTCGAGATCGGCGAGGTAGTCGCGCAGCACGTCGGTCCCGGCACGGGTAAAGTTCTGGCCGGCTTGCCCGAGAAATTCGGAGAAATCTGTGAGGTCGCGCCGATATGCGTCGAGCGTATTGTCGCCCGCCCCCTGTTCCGCCGCGAGCATGTCGAGGAACAGGTTGATCAGTTTCGCGTCGGAGGGTGTCGTGCGCATTCGCTATGATACCGCATGATCCGGGCAGGACGGAGGCTTTTCAAACACGCGCCTGGACGCAGCGTTCGGAAGGCCAGACCGTTTTCAAGCGAAGTGGACACCGGTTCGCGTTAAGAAAATGCGTCAAAGCAGCCCGGTTCTGATTCAATCAGAACCGAAAGTCTCTAGGACATTTGACTGATCGCCGTGGCCTGCGACCAGACGACCATCCACCGCCCGTCGCGATATTCGTAAGTGTCGGTGTGCCAGTATTCGCCGGGTGCGACCTGGTGGCCACCGAACACGATCTCGAGCCTGGCGCGATACCGGATCACGGCATGGCCCTTGTGCTGCCGCACGGCGATAGGTCCGGGTTCCCACATGAGATATTTGATCTGGCCGCTCGTGATCGCACCCAGATATTCGTCCTTGGATAGCGGCATTCCGATCGGCGTAATCAACTGGAACTCCGACGCATGAAGCGGCCCTGCCGCCTCCATGTCGCCGGCGACGAGGGCGCGAAGCCGGGACCGTTCGGCGTTGCGGATGTGCTCGGCTTCCGGCGAGCCGTCCATGTCGGTGGTGTGCGTTGGCATCGGTGTTGTCCAATTCTGTAAGGGGAGGATTAGAATGCGTTGCGACGGCGCAACCTGCGGGTTGACCCTGATTGCGCGAGTAACGGGGCTGCCGCTCTACGCCTTGGTGATCAGGCCATAGTCGATCAGGCTTTGTGCGCTGGCGCGAATGCAGTCCTCGTCGGGCCGCGGTCTCCAGTTCAGCACGCGATGCGCCTTGGCCGCGCTTACGCTGAGGTCGCGATCGAGTTCATGAATGATCATGCGCGAACGCGGGCTAAACGGAGCCATTGCCCTCACCATCCAGTTCGGCACTTCGCCGCCGGGCAAATCGGGAGCATAGGCTGGGAACGATTTTGCCAGCACGGCGGCCAGTTCTCTCAACCAGAAAAATCCTCCGCCGATGATGAAGCGCTGGCCGGAGGCATCCGGACAGGTCATGGCGCGGATATGGGCATCGGCCGCATCACGCACGTCCACGACCGCGAAGCCGAAGCGCGGGACGCGCTTCAGCTTGCCGCTCATCATTTGCTGGATCAGCCCGACCGATGTGCCGTATTGCGGACTAAGCAGCGGACCGAAGATCATGCCCGGGTTGATGACGGCCAGATCGAGTCCGGTCTCCTTGGCAAAGGTCCACGCCGCCTGTTCGGCCAGCGTTTTCGACCTGTAGTAAGGCGTGGCCCGCGCGCTGGTCGGATTAGTCCAGTCGCTCTCGGTATAGGGAGCCTGACCGTTGCCATGATTGGTAGCGGCGATCGAGGATGTCAGCACCACACGCGCGACACCGGCATGATGGGCCGCGCGCAGCACTCGTAGCGCGCCGTCTCGCGCGGTCTCGATCAATTCTTCCGCGTCCCTTGGCAGGCCCGCCGGGAACGGCGAGGCGGCGTGGATGACATAGCGGCACCCATCTACCGCGGCATCCCAACTGGCATCGGAGCAAAGATCGGCCTGAACAAAGCTGAGCGCCTCGGCGTGAGCGGGCGCGGCGACACCAAGCTGGCTCCTGATCCGGTCACAGGCGGTAAGGCTACGGACGGTGCCGCGAACGCGACAGCCGCTCGCCAGCAATTGCCTCGCGATATGTCCGCCGAGAAATCCGCCGATGCCGGTGACGAGCACCGTGGCGGCGGCCGCGGGATCATTCAACTTGTTAGGCATGTCGATTCGATCCTTTAGGGCTACCGATGGCCGTTAGACAGGTGGACAGTTGTTGTCTAATCGTCTTTTGACGGATTAGACAAATGCTGTCAATCTGTCTCGGATGAATCAGAGCGACCAAAAATCTGAGGCTATTCTCGACGCGGCGCTCCCGGTCTTTGTCCGTCACGGTTTTCGCAAGACGTCTATGGCCGACATCGCGCGCGCCGCGGGCATGTCTCGCGCGGCGCTCTATCTAAGCTTCAACAGCAAAGAAGAACTGTTTCGGGCGGGGTCGGCGCGGGCGCACGCCCGGGCGATGCGAAAGGTGGAAGCCGCGCTCGCTGGTGACGGCGATGTTTTCAGTCGGATTGAGGCGGCAATTGCCGCCTTCCAGCGCGAGTTAATCGCGCCTTTCACCGGCAGCGGCGACGCGGCGGAACTGTTCGAAACAAACATGGCGTTGGCCCGAGACGTCACGCTGGCGGCGCGCGCCGAGTTGGTGGCCCTCCTTGCCCAAGCGCTAACCAATGCGCAGGCGACAGGTGCGATCACCTTGGATGCTCTGCATGCCACGCCTGCCGATGTAGCCGCCATCATTGTTGCGGCCATGGAGGGTATCAAGGACGCGCAAGTGGCGGGCCACGATCTGCTCGAAGATACGCGGCTGTTCCTGCGTCTACTGCGCAAAGCGCTGAGTCGCTAACTTGCTATCTCTTGAGGAACTTGTCTGCGGGAATGGTAACCGTCATTTCCCGGGGGCTTGGATTGACGAAATTCGCCAGCGCGAAAACCACGCCATAGATCACCCCGGCTATCACGCCGACGACCGTCAGAAAGCGGAACAAGCTGGGCATAGGGGGCTCAGGGCGGCGAATTAACCAATGAAATCATCCAACATGTTCCCTTCGCCGTGGCAAGAGTCTCTGGCAACTGCGTCAGTCGGGGTAGTATAGGTGTCACGAAGCGGTGGAAATCCGCAAAACCACAGAGCTTTTTGATGTCCGAGACCGTCGCACCGGCCCAGGCGAGCGCCCCCCAGGAGGCCGACATTATGTCGGCCCTGGGACGGCGTTCGGTTGTGCTGGTTGGCATGATGGGGGCCGGCAAGTCGACCATCGGCCGCCGGCTGGCGGCGCGGCTGCGGCTGCCATTTCTCGACGCCGATATCGAGATCGAGGCGGCCGCCGGGATGTCGATTCCGGATATTTTCGAAACCCACGGCGAGCCACATTTCCGGGACGGCGAGGCGCGGGTGATTGCGCGGCTGCTCGACAGCGGCCCCGCCGTGATCGCCACCGGCGGCGGCGCCTTCATGCGCGAGGACACCCGCAATCGCATCCGCGACAAGGCGGTCTCGATCTGGCTCAAGGCGGACGTCGACGTCATCATGAAGCGCGTGAGGCGCCGCGCCGACCGGCCGCTGCTGCAGACCGAGGATCCGACTGCCACCGTCAGCCGTCTGCTCGAAGCGCGCGAGCCGGTCTACCGGAGCGCCGACGTGACCATTCTGTCTCGCGACGTGCCGCACGACCGAATCGTCGACGAATGCATCGAGGCCCTGCGCGCCCGGCTGTGTGCCGGCGCCCCGGCCGCCCAGCCAACAACCGACGGGATGAACGTCACGCCATGACTGCGCCGCTGAAACATTCCGCCGACATCACGGTCGACGTCGCCCTCGGCGACCGCGCCTATGACATCGTGATCGGCCGCGGCGTGCTGGGTACGCTCGGCGCGCGCGTTGCTGCGCTGCGTCCTGGCGTGCGAACCGCCATCGTCACCGACAGCACCGTCGCAAAGCACTGGTTGGAGCAAACCGAGCGCTCGCTTACCGAAGCTGGCATCCCGATGTCACGCGTGATCGTCGAGGAAGGCGAGGTGTCAAAGACCTATGCCGGTCTCGAAAAGGTCTCCGAAGCGCTGATCGCGGCGAAGATCGAGCGCAACGATCTGGTGATCGCGCTCGGCGGCGGCGTGGTCGGCGATCTCGCCGGTTTCGCGGCGGCGATCCTGCGCCGCGGTGTCGATTTCGTGCAGGTGCCGACCTCGCTTTTGGCCCAGGTCGATTCCTCGGTCGGCGGCAAGACCGGCATCAATTCGCCGCAGGGCAAGAATTTGCTTGGCGCGTTTCATCAGCCGGTGCTGGTGATCGCCGATACGTCGGTGCTCGACACGCTGTCGCCGCGCCAGTTCCGCGCCGGCTACGCCGAGGTCGCCAAATATGGCGTGCTCGGCGATGAAGCCTTTTTCACCTGGCTCGAAGCCAACCATGCCGACATCTTCTCCGGTGGCGCGGCGCGCGAGCACGCGATTGCAACCTCCTGCCGCGCCAAGGCCGCGATCGTCTCCCGCGACGAGCGCGAAAATGGCGAGCGCGCGCTGCTCAATCTCGGCCACACCTTCGGCCATGCGCTGGAGGCCGCGACCGGCTTTTCCGACCGCCTGTTCCACGGCGAGGGCGTCTCCGTCGGCATGGTGCTGGCGGCGGAGTTTTCAGCGAAACTCGGCATGATCTCCGAGGTCGAGGTCACCCGGGTCGAACGCCATCTTGCTTCCGTTGGCCTGCCGACCCATTTGCAGGACATCGCAGGCTTCGCCCAGGAAGGGCTGGCCGATGCCGACGCCCTGATGGCGCTGATGGCGCAGGACAAGAAGGTCAAGCGCGGCAAGCTGACCTTCATCCTGCTGCAGGCGATCGGCCGCGCGGTGGTTGCAAACGACGTCGAGCCGGCGCTGGTTCGCGATTTCCTGCAACAGAAGTTGTCGGGATGACGGGATTATCGGGCGGCTTGACGCAAGCGTTGCGCGGGGCCGGGGCCGTCACGAGGAACATATGAGTTCGACCGCGTTCAATCTGCTGCTCGCGATCTTGCTGCTCGCCGCCAACGCGTTTTACGTGGCCGCCGAGTTCGCGCTGGTCAAGAGCCGCGGGTTTCGCATCAAGGCGATGGTCGAGCAGGACCGGTTCGGCGCGCACTTGCTGCATGGCATGATGGGCAATATCGAGGCCTATCTCGCCTGCTGCCAGCTCGGCATCACCATGGCTTCCCTCGGCCTCGGCTGGGTCGGCGAGCCCACCGTCTCGGCGCTGCTCGAACCGCTGCTCGTTCCGCTCGGAATGTCGGAACGTACGCTGCACTTCGTCTCGTTCCTGGCGGGCTTTTTGGTGTTCTCCTCGCTGCACATCGTGATCGGCGAGCAGGTGCCGAAGACATTTGCGATCCGCCAGCCGACGCCGGTCTCGCAATGGATCGCGTACCCGCTCTATTTGTCCTATCTGGTGTTCTACCCGCTGAACTGGCTGCTCAACGCCGCCTCCCGCGGGATCCTGCGCATGTTCGGCGTCAAGGAATCCTCCCAGCACGAGATCCTCACCGATTCCGAGATCGAGGGGCTGGTGGAGGAATCGGCCGTGCACGGCGGCATCGAAAGCGGCGAGGCCGAGTACATCCACAACGTCTTCCGCTTCGGCGATCTCGCCGTATCTGATGTCATGGTCCACCGCACCGCGATGGTGATGATCAACGCCGACCTGCCGCCGGACGAACTGGTGCGCGAGGTGCTGGCGACCGAATACACCCGCATCCCCCTGTGGCGCGACAAGCCGGAGAACATCATCGGCGTGCTGCACGCCAAGGACCTGCTGCGCGCGATCCGTGCGTCCGAAGGCGACACCTCGCGCATCGACGTTTCGGCGATCATGCTGCCGCCCTGGTTCGTGCCGGAGATGCGGCCCCTGTCCGAACAGTTGAAGGCGTTCCGCCGCCGCAAAACCCACTTCGCGCTCGTCGTCGACGAATATGGCGAGGTCGAAGGCATGGTGACGCTGGAAGACGTTCTGGAAGAGATCGTCGGCGACATTTCCGACGAGCATGACGTCGTGGTTGCCGGCGTCCGCGTCCAGGCCGACGGCTCCGTCGTGGTGGATGGCTCCGTGCCGATCCGCGACCTCAATCGCGCCATGAACTGGGATCTGCCCTACGAGGAGGCGACGACGGTCGCCGGCCTCGTGATTCACGAGGCGCGCTCGATCCCCGAACGCGGCCAGAATTTTACCTTCCACGGCTGCCGTTTCCGCGTGCTGCGCCGCGAGCGCAACCGTATCACGGCGCTAAAGATCACGCCGCTGCCGCGCGAAACCGACGCGGAGTATCCGAAGCCGAAGCGGGCAGGGACGGCGTTCTGAACGTCGGCGCCATAACGGCGTCAGCTATTCAATATCGATGGTGACGCCGCTGAGCTTCCATTGGCCGTCGGAGGGAATGAAGCCGAGCTGGTACTTCACCTTTTTCGGCGTGGTGTCGAAGCGGCCCTTCAGGCGCAGCACGCCCTTGTCATCGATCTTTGCGTCCTCCTCCGGAATGACCGGGCTGGCGACGATCGCGTCGAACACGGCGTGCTTCTCGACCAGGTCCTTGAAGACAGCCCGCAGCTTGTCGGGCGGAAACTGATCGCGGAACGGCTTTGAAATCTTGGCGTGCAGGACCGTGAAATTGTCCGATGCCACCGCGTCGTTGAGCGTCACGAGAATGCTCTTGATCAGCACTTCCTGGACAAAGGGGCTCGGCATGTCCAGCGCGTGTGCCTTGGTTGACGAGACTGCAACCAGGACTATCACGGCCACGGCCCATCTGAAGCGTACCCAATGCTGCATCGGACGACCCTATCGAGCGGCGATGGGATTGGGGCCGCTACGGCCCGGTTCGGATGGAACTGCGCCCATCGCCCTGGCAGTCAACAGATAGATCAAAACGGTTGTGCCGTCTGCGCGATCTTGAGCAAAAGCCACAGGTCTTCGGCCTGTCGGCGCACTTCAAGATCGGGTTGGGTTCTTCAGCCCTGACCTTCCCGGGGCGCCTGCGCCTTGATGGCGAGTGCATGGACGGAGCCCTTGAGTTCCGCGTCAAGCGCCGTGTTTACCATGCGGTGGCGTTCAACGCGGCTCTTCCCTTCGAAGGCCGGAGACACAATATAAACCCTGAAATGCGTCTCGCCTCCAGGCCTGTGGCCGGCGTGGCCCTCATGCAGATGAGATTCGTCCGCGACGTCGAGGCTTTCCGGCAAGAAAGCTTCACGCAACTTGTTTATGATAATGTCCCTGGTGCTCATGATGGTGGCAGATAATTCTGTGTCGGCTTCCGGTCAATGGCGCATCCGAATAGAGGTATTCGCAATGTCAAGACTTGAAGCCTTGCGCATTGCGTAGTCAAAGTCAGCCATGCCGATTGATTCATCCAAGTTCTTCGATTCCATTCGCATCAAGCCCAACAAGCTGAGTGCGAAGCAGCAGGCGCAGGCGCGCGAGGAAGCCGCCATGTGCGAGTGGGCGGGCTGCCAGAACAAGGGCCCGCACCGGGCGCCCAAGGGCCGGGAGAATTCCCGCGAGTACTGGCACTTCTGTCTCAACCATGTGCGCGAATACAACCAGTCCTACAATTTCTTCCAGGGGATGAACGCCGATGCCGTCGCGCGCTACCAGAAGGATGCGCTGACCGGCCATCGCCCGACCTGGAAGATGGGCGCCAACACCGCCGGCAAGAAGGGCAAGCAGCCCAGCGCCGAGGACTTTGACGGCGCCGCCGATCCGTTCAGCATGTTCTCCGAGCTCAACGGCCGCGGCCGCTGGCGACCCGGCCCGGGCGCGCAGGCCAAGGCCGAGACGCGCAAGGTGATGAACGCCGAGCGCAAGGCGCTGCAGGTGATGGGGCTTTCCGCCGAGGCAACGCTCGATGACGTCAAGGCCAAGTACAAGGCGCTGGTCAAGCAGCACCATCCCGACGCCAATGGCGGCGACCGCTCCACCGAGGACCGCCTGATCGAGATCATCAAGGCGTATAATTATTTGAAGACGGTGGTACGGGCGTAGCGCGCTATTCATCGTCGCCCCTGCGAACGCAGGGGCCCATAACCACCGGCACTAATCGATAGAGAAAGCTGTCTACCCGTATGCCCTATCCACGGGCCGCGGCGTATGGGTCCCTGCGTTCGCACTAGTGGATGCACACATGTTGCAGTGCGATTCAGGCTTCATATGCAATTTTAGAATCGAAGATGCGAGCTCATCGAAATTTTGGAATCGAGGCTGGCGTTTTCGCGCAAGATCGGAATCCAGCGCTTCGGTGGGGTGGAGAGCGCGCGCAGCAAAACTACGTCGCAACACTTGAGAAGTGCAAAAACCCTTGGCTTTTCATGAGTATTTGCGGCGCAACAAGTGTGCATGCCCTAGTGCGTTCGCAGGGACGACAGCGGAGATTTTGGCTCCGCTGCTGCCTTGTACGAAGTTTTGGTCCCGCTCACCCTGGCATCGGCCCGACATACGCCGAACTCGGCCGGATCAGCCGGCCGCCACGCTGCTGCTCGCGGGCATGCGCGGTCCAGCCTGCGGCGCGCGCCACCGCAAAGATCGGCGTAAACGCCTGTCGCGGAATTTTCAGCGCGTCGAGCAGGATTGCGGTGAAGAATTCCACATTGGTGTCGAGCGGGCGGTCGGGGTTTTTCCGCCGCAATGCGTCGCGGATGTAGGCCTCGACCTCGCCCGCGAACGGCAGATCGGTGCCGCCTCCTGCGAGCCGCTCGATCGCGCGCTTGAGCACGTCTGCGCGCGGGTCGCGGACGCGATAGACGCGGTGGCCGAATCCCATCAACCGCTCGCCGCGGGCCAGTGCGCTGTCGACCCACGGCTTGATGCGCTCGGTCGAGCCGATCGCATCCAGCATCTCCAGCACCGGCTCAGGGGCGCCGCCATGCAATGGCCCGGTCAGGGCGCAATAGCCGGCCGTGACGGCTGCGAACAAATCCGCTTGCGTCGAGGCTACGACGCGCGTCGTGAAGGTCGACGCGTTCATGCCGTGGTCGCACACCGTGACGAAGTAGGTGTCCAGCGCGGTGATCTCGCGCGGTTCGGCTTTGCGGCCGCGCAGCATCGACAGCGTGTCGGCGGCATGGCCAATGGTCGGGTCGGGCGCGATCGGGTCCTCGCCTTTGGCCCGCTGCAGCAGCGCGCCGGCAATCACAGGCAACGCGCCGACGATGGTCGCCTCGTGCTCAAGTCCGTTTTCGCCGCGCAGGCCGGCAACGGCTGCGCGAAAGCCGTCGACAATCGACATGCCACGCGTTGCCGGCAGCAATTCGGGTAGCCGAGCGAATGAGCGTTCCCGTGCCGCGCCGAGCCTTGAGCGCACATTGGCTTCGTTGAGCGAGGTTCCCATTGCGGCGTTCCACAGCCGCGCGGTGACGCCTTCGAAACTCGACTTGCCCGCGAGGTCGCCGACCCGTTCGCCGGCGATGATCAGTTCGCCGCGCTCGCCGTCGACATGGCTGAGGACGGTTTCGGCGGCCGGAATGCCGTCGAGGCCGATCGGGGTCTTGGAAATCTGCATGTTCATGAGGGCTCTCCTTTGCCTCCTGCAAAGGTCGGGTCCCTCGACAACTTGATCAATCTTGATTATGTAAATCAATATGAAAAAATCCTCCGGCCTTTACCTCTCGGCCCGCGAGGCCTCCGCCGAACTCGCGATCTCCCAGGCAACCCTCTACGCCTATGTGAGCCGTGGCTTGATCCGGTCGGAACCAGCGGAGGATTCTCGCAGCCACCGCTACCGGGCCGAGGACGTCCGCACGCTGAAAGAGCGGCGCGCGCCGTCGCCGGAGCCGCGCGGCCTGCGCAGCTTCGACGCCGATCTGCCGGTCATGGACTCAGCCGTCGCAACCATCACCGAGGACGGCGCGATCTATCGCGGTGTCAACTGCATCGATCTCGCCGAGCGCGACACGCTCGAACATGCCGCGACGCTGTTGTGGGATGTGACGGGCGTCGATCCCTTCGATCAGAACAATTGTCCCGTTGTGTCGGACGAAATGCGCGCAGTGGCCGAGGCCGCACGTGGGGCTAATGCGATCGATCGCGCCATCGCCGTGCTGGCGCTCGCCGCCAGGGCTGACCCGCGGGCCTTCACCCGCGCCGACGAAGAGCGCGCGATGCTGGGTGGCCGCATCATGCGCCTCGTGGTCGCGACCATGCTGAACGCCAAATTCTCGGCAAAGCCGCTTCACTTGCAGATCGCACGCGCCTGGGCGCCGGAGCACAAGCACGCGGCCGATCTGATCCGCCGCGCGCTGGTGCTGCTGGCCGATCATGAGCTGAATGCCTCGACCTTCACGGTGCGCTGCGCGGCCTCGACCGGGCTAAATCTCTACGATGCCATGATCGCCGGTCTCGTCGCGCTGAAAGGCCCGAAGCACGGCGGCGCCGGCGTGCTGGCGGCGCAGCTTCTGAAGACGCTTGCCAGTGGCGAGGTCGCCCCCGTCATCCGCGAGCGCGTCGCGCTCGGCGAACGCTTCGCGGGCTTTGGTCATGGGGTCTATAAGCATGGCGATCCCCGTGCGTGGGCGCTCTTGGAGGCGTTGGCACGCTCGGGCGCGGACCGCAAGTTTACCCACGAAATCCCGGAGCGGATCGCCGAAGCGACCGGCGAGTTCGTCAATATCGACTATGCCCTTGCGGTGCTGGTGCACACACTCGGCCTGCCGACCGGCCATGAACTGGTGTTGTTTTCCATGGCGCGAACGGTCGGATGGATCGCGCATGCCTGCGAGCAATTGCGTCATGGCCGGCTGATCCGGCCCCGCGCGCGCTATGTCGGCCCCGCACCGGGACGGAGCCCCGTCCGCGCCTGACGGCGGCGCAGCGTCCAGACGCCGAGCGCGATGATCGCCGCCGCGAACACGGCCAGAATCCACAGATGCTTGCCGGTGTGTTGGTGATGCGGCAGACCGGCATATTCATGTAACGCCGAGACCGCGAGCACGCCTGGCAGTACATGTGCCAAAGCCCAGGCGAGTACCGCGGGAATATTGACGCCGAAGAAAACTGCCGGCGACATCCCGAGCGCGCCGGCCGTGACCGGTACGAAGGCGCGGATCGGCGGCACAAAGCGCGCGAACAACACCGCCAGCGTTCCCCAGCGGTGGAAGAACGTCTCGCTCTGCGCCATCACGCCTGGATATTTCGACATCGGCCAGGCGCCCAGAATTTCGCGTTGCGAGCGATGGCCGGCCCAGAACGCCGAGCCGTCGCCGAGTATGGCGCCGGCGATCGCGGCCGCCAGCACGCCCCACAGCTTCAGTTCGCCGCCGGGCACCAGCGCACTCAGCGCAAGGATGATGGTCGAGCCCGGCACCAGCGCGCCTGCGACCGGGATCGCTTCCAAAAAGGCCCGCCAGAAATAGCGTCAGGTAGGCCAGCCACGGATGGGCCGATACGACTGCAATCACGGGATCGAGGAATGAAGTCACAACCTTGCTGTCCGATAGGTGGGCTGAACTCAGAGCTACCAAGCCCGGGCAGGGGTTGAAAGTGCCGGTTATGCGCTTGGCGGGTGGCCAAGGCGGCAAAAGTGCGGCGTGATTCGCAGAGCAGCCCTCCAAAAACCTGAGAGATGGCTTATCTCAATGATAAGGCAATGGAACTTTGATTGCGCCGCGGGCTTCTGCCGGCCCCTGCTCTCTGCTAGGTTCGCGTTAGCCCCCATCCGCAGCCATTCGACAGATCTGGTTTCGGGAACGCCCGGGACCTCGGAGGATTGATGACGACCGCCGCCATGAGCAAAGTTTCGGAGCCCGTCGGACTGCCCGACATGAAGGTGTCGGTCCGGCAGGTTTTCGGTATCGACAGCGACCTCGAAGTGCCGGCCTATTCCGAAGTCGACCCGCATGTGCCGGAAGTGGATTCGGACTACCGCTTCGACCGCGCCACCACCCTCGCGATTCTCGCCGGTTTCGCCAAGAACCGCCGCGTCATGGTCACCGGCTACCACGGCACCGGCAAATCGACCCATATCGAGCAGGTCGCCGCAAGGCTGAACTGGCCGTGCGTGCGCGTCAACCTGGACAGCCACATCAGCCGTATCGATCTGGTCGGCAAGGACTCGATCGTCATCAAGGACGGCAAGCAGGTCACCGAATTCCGCGACGGCATCCTGCCCTGGGCGCTGCAGCACAACATCGCGCTGGTGTTCGACGAATACGACGCCGGCCGCCCCGACGTGATGTTCGTGATCCAGCGCGTGCTGGAAGTCTCCGGCCGCCTGACTCTGTTGGACCAGAACAAAGTGATCAAGCCGCACCCGGCGTTCCGCCTGTTTTCGACCGCCAACACGGTCGGCCTCGGCGACACCTCGGGCCTCTATCACGGCACCCAGCAGATCAACCAGGGCCAGATGGACCGCTGGTCGATCGTCACCACGCTGAACTATCTGGCGCATGACGAGGAAGTCGAGATCGTGCTGGCCAAGGCGCATCACTACCGCACCCAGGAAGGTCGCGATATCGTCAACAAGATGGTGCGGCTGGCCGATCTCACCCGTAACGCATTCGCCAATGGCGATTTGTCGACGGTGATGAGCCCGCGCACCGTGATCACCTGGGCCGAGAACTCCGACATCTTCGGCGATATCGGCTTCGCGTTCCGCGTCACCTTCCTCAACAAGTGTGACGAACTGGAGCGGCCGCTGGTGGCCGAATTCTATCAGCGCTGCTTCAACCAGGAGCTGCCCGAGAGTTCGGTGAACGTGGCGCTTTCGTAGCTGTCGTTCCCGCGAAAGCGGAACCCATACGCCGAGGACTTTCGATGGAAGGATGCTGCCAACGTCGGGTGAATTGACGACCGCTGGTGATTATGGGTCCCTGCTTTCGCAGGGACGACGGGTGATAGAAACGTAATGACGACGTCGAACATCAAATTCCGCACCGGATCCAAGGAAGCCCCGACCGAACCGTTCAAGCGCGCGGTGACCTCGTGCCTGCGCGCGATCGCGAAGGCGCCGGAACTTGAAGTGACGTTCGCGGCCGAGCGTCCCGGTCTTGCACCGGGCAAGGCGCGGTTGCCGGAACCGGCCCGCAAGATGACCAAGCGGGATGCTGCGATCGTGCGGGGCCACGCCGATTCGGTCGCGTTGAAGCTCGCCTGTCATGATCCCAAGGTGCATCGCAAGCTGATGCCGGGAAATCCGCAGGCGCGCGGCGTGTTCGAGGCGGTGGAGCAGGCCCGTGTCGAGGCCATCGGCTCGCGGCGAATGGCGGGTGTGGCGAAGAACCTTACCGCGATGCTCGACGATCACTTTCATCGTGGCAAATACGACGAGATCACCGACCGCGCCGATGCGCCGCTGTCCGATGCACTGGCGATGCTGGTGCGCGAACGGCTGACGGGCCTTGCGCCGCCGGCGGCTGCGAAAAAAATGGTCGATCTCTGGCGTCCGGCGCTGGAAGACAAGATCGGCACCCGGCTCGACAAGCTCAGCCGCGTCACCGAGGACCAGGCCAAGTTTGGCGATCTCGTGCACGACCTGTTGTCAGCGCTCGACCTCGGCGACGACCGCGATGCGGACGCCGATGACGACGAAAACGATGACGAGAATCCGGACGGCGAGAGCGATCAGTCCGGCGCCGAGGGCTCGCCCGATTCCGATGCCGCGCAGGAAATGAGCGCCGACCAGGCGCAGGCTTCCACCGACGAAATGTCGGAAAGCGCGATGGAGAGCGCGCAGGCTTCCACGTCAGATACGTTCGACGACGGCGAACTCGGCGACGACGAGACGCCGGGCGAAGCGACGCGGCCGAATATGCGTGGCGCCAACGAGCCGCGCGGCCCGGAATATCACGCCTTTGCCCCGAAATTCGACGAGGTCATCGCCGCCGAAGATCTCTGCGATCATGACGAACTGGAGCGGCTGCGCTCCTACCTCGACAAGCAGCTCGCGCATCTGCAGGGCATCGTGGCGCGGCTCGCCAACCGGCTGCAGCGCCGCTTGATGGCGCAGCAAAACCGCGCCTGGGAGTTCGATCTCGAGGAAGGCATTCTCGACCCCGCACGGCTGTCGCGCGTGGTCACCGATCCCTATCACCCGCTGTCCTTCATGCACGAGAAGGAAGCGACCTTCCGCGACACCGTGGTGACGCTGCTGCTCGATAATTCCGGTTCGATGCGCGGCCGGCCGATCACGGTGGCGGCCACTTGCGCCGACATTCTCGCGCGCACGCTGGAGCGTTGCGGCGTCAAGGTCGAGATTTTGGGTTTTACCACCCGCGCCTGGAAGGGCGGCCAGTCCCGCGAGGCTTGGCTCGCGGCCGGCAAGCCGGCCAATCCCGGCCGGCTCAACGATCTCCGCCACATCATCTACAAGTCCGCCGACGCGCCCTGGCGCCGTTCGCGCAAGAATCTGGGCCTGATGATGCGTGAGGGCCTGCTGAAGGAAAACATCGACGGCGAGGCGCTGGATTGGGCGCACAAGCGACTGCTCGGTCGCGCCGAGCAGCGCAAGATCCTGATGATGATTTCGGACGGCGCGCCGGTCGACGATTCCACGCTGTCGGTCAATCCCGGCAATTACCTCGAGCGGCATCTGCGCCACATCATCGAGGAGATCGAGACCCGTTCGCCGGTCGAACTGATCGCGATCGGCATCGGCCACGACGTCACGCGCTATTATCGCCGCGCGGTCACTATCGTCGATGCCGAGGAGCTCGGCGGCGCCATCACCGAAAAGCTCGCCGAGCTGTTCAGCGAAACCCACGGCGCCGCGCCTGCCACGAGCCACCACCGGCCGCGCCGCCTGCATTCGTGAGCGCATGCCCCCGCTCATAGGCCGCCGCCGCCTTTTGAAATATGCAGCGGCGGGGCTTTCCATGGCTGCCGTGCC
Organism: Bradyrhizobium sp. AZCC 1577; assembly: GCF_036924575.1. Lineage (NCBI taxonomy): Bacteria > Pseudomonadati > Pseudomonadota > Alphaproteobacteria > Hyphomicrobiales > Nitrobacteraceae > Bradyrhizobium > Bradyrhizobium sp. AZCC 1577. The sequence continues at coordinate 284,518 of NZ_JAZHRQ010000001.1, read as the reverse complement.
CGGCGCTGCATTGGCGCAGACCGCCGTTCAGCGGCCGCCGAGGCAGACTGTTCCCGACGAGTTCTCGGTCAGTGCGCCGGTCTCGATTGAGGTCAATGCAAGGCCGCTGCAGTCGTTCGATACCCGCGACCGCTCGCGTGTGCGGTTCGGCGAACTCGAATTTCGCAGCGGGCTGATCCTGACGTCGCGGTTCCGCGGTTTCGGCGGCTTGTCCGGCCTGCGGCTGGATCCAAAGGGCGAGCGCTTCATCGCCATCAGCGACAAGGGGGGCTGGTTCACCGGCCGCATTGTCTACAAGGGCCGCGAGATGACCGGACTCGACGATGTCGAGGCCTCACCGGTGCTTGGCCACGACGGCAAGCCGATCACCTCGCGCGGCTGGTACGACACCGAGGCGCTCGCGCTTGACGGCTCGCTGGTCTATGTCGGCCTCGAGCGCGTCAATCAGATCCTGCGCTTCGACTTCGCCAAGGGATTTACGCGCGCGCAGGGCGAATTGATTCAGTTGCCGCTGGGCGTGCGCAAGCTGCCCTACAACAAGGGAATCGAGGCGCTTGTCGTGGTGCCGAAGGGCTTGCCGCTGGCGGGAACGCTGATCGCGATCTCCGAACGCGGGCTCGACGCGCAGGGCAACATCACGGCCTTCCTGATCGGCAGGACGCTGGGGCTGTTCAGCATCCGTCGCAGCGACAATTTCGATGTCAGCGACGCGGTGCTGCTGCCGTCCGGCGGGCTGCTGCTGCTCGAACGCAAATTCTCCTGGCTCGGCGGCGTCGGCATACGCATCCGCCGCATAGCACTTGCCTCTATCGCCCCCGGCGCGGTGATCGACGGCCCCGTGATCTTCGAGGCCGACCTCGGCAGCGAGATCGACAATCTGGAAGGCATCGACGCCCATGTCACGCCGGAGGGCGAAACGGTCCTGACGCTCGTCTCCGACGACAATTTCTCGATGATCCAGCGCAATCTGCTGCTGCAATTCGCGCTGGTGGAGTAGGGGTGGGTTGCAGCCGGCGCGGGTTGAGGCGACAGGGCCGGCTCGTTACACCATAAGGCTCGCTGTCCTCCAGTCCGGATAATGTCCCCATGAGCGCTTTGTTTACCCCGATCAAGCTGCGCGGCCTTAACCTCGCCAACCGCATCATGGTGGCGCCGATGTGCCAATATTCGGCCGTCGACGGCGAGGCCAATGACTGGCACTTCACCCATATCAATTCGCTGGCGCTGTCGGGGGCGAGCGTTTTCTGTATCGAGGCGACGGCGGTGGAGCCGACGGGCCGGATCACGCCGGGCTGCCTCGGCCTCTACAATGACGCCACCGAAGCCGCGCTGAGACCGATCCTGGCGTCCGTGCGCAAGCGTTCGAAGGCCGCCGTGATGATGCAGCTCGCGCATGCCGGCCGCAAGGCGTCGAGCCACACGCCGTGGGAGGGCGGGCAGTTGATCCCGGTGACTGAGGGCGGCTGGCGGGCGGAGGGGCCGTCGGCGATCCCGCACAAGGAGAGCGAGCCGCCGCCCGTTGCCTTCGATGCCGCGGGGCTTGCGCGCGTGCGCGATGCGTTCGTGGCGACCGCGAAGCGCGCCGAGCGCCTCGGCATCGACGCGATCGAGGTGCACTCGGCGCACGGCTATCTGCTGCACCAGTTCCTGTCGCCAATCGCCAACCGGCGCACCGATCAATATGGCGGCTCGTTGCAGAATCGCATGCGCTTTCCGCTCGAAGTATTCGACGCGATACGGGCGGCGTTCCCGCATGACAAGCCGGTGGGATTGCGCGTCTCCTGCACCGACTGGGTCGAGGGCGGCTGGGATCTGGCGCAGACCATCGAGTTCGCACAGGAGCTGAAAAAGCACGGCGTCGACTGGATCGACGCGTCCTCGGGTGGCGTGTCGCCGCTGCAAAAAATTCCGCTCGGCCCCGGCTACCAGGTGCCGTTCGCGCAAGCGATCCGCGAGGCGACCGGGCTGACCACGATTGCCGTCGGCCTGATCACGGAAGCCAAGCAGGCCGAGGAGATCGTGGCCTCCGGAAAGGCCGACATGGTCGCGCTCGCCCGCGCCATGCTCTACGACCCGCGCTGGGGCTGGCACGCCGCGGCCGAACTCGGCGGCGAGGTGTTCGCCCCGCCGCAATACTGGCGCTCGCAGCCTTCGACCCAGAAGGCGCTGTTCGGCGCCACGACATTCGGGACGCGGTAGCGCGCGCTCGCCGTCATCATGTTCCTCAACGCGGCGGCTTCGGCGCCGCGTCGACGGGACGGACCTGCCAGAAGCGCAGCAGGCGGCGGGCGCTCTCGACCGTCAGCTTGGCGTATTGCTCTCTCGCTTTCGCGAGCTCGTGCCGGCCCATCGAGCCGGCGGCGAAGCGGCTATCGAGCACGGCGGCCACCGTGTCCCAGTTCAGCCCGGCGACGCGGCAGGGGATCAGCACGCCGTCGTCGCGCAGGCTCTGCATCACCGGGCGGATCACCTCGACGCTCGAGCCCGATAGTTCGGCGAGCGCTGCGACCGTCTCGGCGTATTTCCGCTCTCTCGCAAAGGCCAAGAGCGCCGGCTCGTTCAGTTTGCCGTGTTTGGCGAGCGCGGCGACGAAGCGGCGGGCGGCGGTGAAATCGCGCGTGCGCGACATTTCGCGGCTGGCGCCGGTCGAGGCGGCGGCGATCGCGTTCCGGATCTCCTCGAACAGATGCGGCGGCGCGCGCGACAACAGCCGCGTGCGCACGGCTTCCGTTGCGTTCTGCAGCAGTTGCCGGCGCTGTTCGGCCGGCAGGTCGATGCGGATGCCGGTCTCGACCGCCAGATCTGGATCGCTCTCCGCCTGCTTCAGCACGATCGCAAAACCGCTCGCCGACATTCGCGCGCCTGGATTGGTGACGAGGCGCCGGCTGACGGAAGGATAATGCCGCTTCAACAGCGCGTCGGTGACGATCTCGGTCAGCCACCAGCGCCCGGAGATCGCCAGCAGATGCTGTTCGCCCTTGGTCTGCGCCAATTCCACCAGATCCTCGGCCGTCAGCCGCGCCGATTCGGTCAGCACCGGACGCGCGATCGTAATCTCGTCATTGTGCGCGAGCCGTCGGACCACGCGAGGCGGCGCCTGCTTCGCGGACGCGAGCTGCGTGCTCAATTCGGCGAGCGCAATGCGCGCGGCGACGTCGGCCAGCGCCCGCAGCTCGATGGTGCGGATCAGCCGTTCCAGCACGTCGCCGAACAGCTCGATCTGCTCGCCGGAGTAGCCGTCGGCGGACAGCAGAAACAGGTCGGTGACCTGCCTCAACGCATCCAGATGCTTTTCCGCCGAGCCGGCCTGGATGGCCGCCTCGACCTCCTCGGTGATCGATCGTTCCAACATCGCTCGTCCTGAGCGTTCAAGCCGGTTCTGGCGCCAGATAGGTGAGATTAGGGAGCAGAGTTGAACGATTCGTAAACCATTTGGGTTCCGCGGCGGCAGCAATGCGGCCGTAAGGTTGCGGCGGTGCTAGGCCAGTGGCCGAGTGATGCGCGCGGGATGGGTGGACTATCGGTTCGATCATCGCTGCCCGCCCCACAAAAGGTGCGTCCCCTCTCCCCTTGCGGGAGAGGGTTAGGGAGAGGGGTGGCGGCATCGGCGGTGCGTGTTGTGACTAGAATCGCACTGGCAAGACTGTCGGCAATCTGGCCTGTCTGTGCTCGTGGAGAGAACCCCTCTCCCCAGCCCACGAGCGAGCTTCGCTCGTCTCGGACCCCGCAAGGGGGGAGGGAGCTCACCGCCCGTGTGGTGACGGTGTGCGCATGATCCGCGGTCTACGCTTCCGCCGCGACGTCCTCCGCGCTCGCATGCGCCGGCGGTATCGGCATCGGGAATTTCTCGTACTGCTTCGGCAGGTTCACCGGCCGATAGCTCGGCAGCGCGTCTATGCGCTGCAGCGCCGACTCGTGGATCACAGCGCCGTCCGGGATCAGCCGCGGCTCGGCGTCGGGGATGTAGTAGCCGAAATGGCTCTCGCGTGCCGGCCATTCCTTGTATGTCGCGCGCTTCGGCAGGTATTCGAGCAGCCACCACGCCCCGCGCAGCGACTCGTGCGCTTCGCCGCGCACGTCAGGCGCGACATAGGAGAACGGGCTGCCCTTGCGCTGGATGCCCCAGGCGAGCTGGTTGACGGTGGCCTGGTTCACCTTCAGCCCGCATTTGACCGCCTCGTCGATCATCCAGAGCAGCGGATATTTTGAAAGCCCGCTTTGCTTTTCCCGATAGCCGCCGCCGATATCGGCATGGACGCCCGAGAACCACACCTGCAAAATATCCTGCGCGGTGGCGTGGACGTCGTTGAAGCGGACGGGTTTATAGGTTTGCGGATCGTCCCACTTTTTCAGGCGGAACATGCGGCGCCTCTCGTCGATCGAGATCGCCTGCCGGAACGTCTGCACGCTCGGGTTCGCAGTGGTGAACGCCAGCTCCTCCAGGCTCGGCCAATAGAAGCGATCGGCCCGCGGCACGATCACGCTCGCGACCGCATCCCAGACGCCGACGAAGCGGATCACAGGCCAGCGGGTCGAGGTGATGCGCGCGAATTGGGCTGCATTGTCGAACGCGGTCTGCGGCAGCGGCCCTTGCGCGTCGCCGGCATCGCTGAGCAGCTTCATCTCGCGGCGCAGCTTCGGCGCTTCATCCGAGGAGAACTGCTTGTAGGCGATCAGCCCCGAACCTGCGAGATTGACCTGCTCGGGCGAGATCAATCCAATCTTGTGCACCAGCCCCGCCAGCACCCGCACGGTGTAGGCGCCGCGGGAAAAGCCGAACAGATTGATCTGATCGCCTTCGCGATAATGCTGGACCAGGAAGCCATAGGCCGCGAGCACGTTGTCATCGAGCCCATAGCCGGTGGCGAGCCCCAGGATGGCGTTGAAATCCTGCTTCAGCTTGTGCCACGGGTCCGGCCGCTCCAGCGTGCCGACGCCGGGATCGTAAAACACCATCTGCCGCGGCTCGGTCTTCTCCGTCTTGCGCAGGCAGCGATAGAGCTTGAGCACATTGGAGATGTTCTCGGAAATCTCGTTGCCGGTGCCGTCGCAGCAGATGATGATGTTGCGCATGGTGGACTCGCGGGGGTAGGGTAGTGCTACCTTGGCGAGTATAGCGGGTTTTTGAGAGCTGACCAATTCCGAGGGGAGACGGCGAACGCGCCAAGAAGCCTCGCGAATTAGAAGAAGAAAGAGCTTGGCTGCTGGCGAATGATACCCACCGAGTCCTGTCACCGGGAAGGTCGAATTTGTGATGCCCATTGACTATCTGTCAGATTTTCCGATCCCAGTGGCTATTTTGCCCGAACGACTCCGGGCTCTTCTTGAGCCTGTAGGCAATTCATCTCGTCAGATGGTTGAAGTTACGTCGCGTTATGACTTCGACTCGCACGGCCCCCAGCGCGAGTACGTTCATATGGTTATGGCCGTCGTTCCAGATGATGGACCGGAGGTAACGCCCTTGCTCGACGAGTGCGCAGATGGCGTCGTCTCATTCTCCAAGCCGATGGACGATAGAAAAGGGAATGCTAGAGAGACCTCGCCATCCATCTCAGGGTTCGATTATGTAATCGCATCGTGGGGAGATGGGTCTTTTTACACCTACAACCTCGCTGAGAAAGTGTGGATGGTGTTGGGACTCTCACCTCGCTGTGTTGGAAATGATAATCAGCGAGTGATCTATGACGATCTATCATTGCCAGAATTTGGAGTCGCAGAAGGTGAAGTTTCGAACGAGTTCTACTGGACGGCCTCGCGCGACGTCAGTTGGAAAATATCAAACGAATATCTACGCAAGTATCTATGGTTACGCAGCGCTTATGGAGTTCGGGTCTTCCATTATCAAGCGCTACGACCCGACGGCGCCGAACTTCGCGTTCTGATGAATGGAAGAGCGCACGTTCAGATCAAGCCAGAAGGCGGTTGGTATGAACTTGACCTGCGCGAGTTCAAAGGCGGCCTTTTAATTCAGGTCTGGGGGACCGTAAAAGCCATTGCACCGGAGCTCTGTCCAGAGTTGAGTGCCGATGGTATTGACTGGCCCGATGTGACCGGTCCAATGACCCATGCCCGTGCCGACGCGCTTATCAGCCTCACGAAAGTTCTTCTCGACGACAAATTTCTACAACGCTATGAACAGAGCAGCTTCTACGACACTACGCCTGTCAACTTTGATGGAAGGTGGGAGTGCAGCCCATCCTACAGAGGGCAATGGAGCTTCACAGAATGCATCCGAGTGGGTCGAAACTTAATTAGCGTTCCCATGCGAGAGCTCTATAAGGCGAAGCCTGATCGCGAAATTCTTCATGCCCGGGCTTTCGCCCTCTCCGCGCACGATGTCGCGCACTTCGACTTGCAGGAAGAACATATCGTCTCGAAGACAAACCGCTTTTTAAATCAGCTACTCGATCTAGGTGACCATCTCTCCGCATTGGCAAAAACTGTAGGGATTCAAAAGGCCGCATCAGAACTCATTGGCTTTTCCCGAGCAGAAATTACCGCGAATGGTTGGACTTCATATCCACGGCTCTGTCGGCTAGCGCAAGTCGCCCCACTCGACATGAGTCAGCAAGAGTTTCTGTCGCGGTGCAAAAGTCTACACGAAATCTGGCAACGAATACCCGATGGATTTCTAAAATCTCTGCTTGAGAAGGCCGGCTGTCGCCGCGAGTCGATCAAGCAACTAGGGAGTCTGAAGCTCCTTCAGGCTCTGCTGAATATCGCCACAAAGCTGAACCTTAATGAGGAATCCAGTGACGCTTTCCAGAACAATGCCGAACCGGACGGGTGGTCGACCAGAAACGAGGCGATGGCGGCCCTATTTCTGAACAATGACCTTAGGATCGCCGATGCTCACGAAGTTGAGCAATGTCTGGAAACGCTTCAGAATCTTGGCTTTGACACCGCAAATGTCAACAGGGGGTACGGACACGCCCTGGACTTCGTGATGGACGGCGTCATCGATTCGCTTGCTGCACTGAATGCAGAGATTGCAGCACTCTTGGCACGAGCGTAAGCCGACCTAAACGCAGCTCAGGCAAGAACTTGGTTCAATCATCGGCCGCGTATCCTGTGTTGTGGCTTTCTTGGTGCCGATTAAGTGCGTCCAAGTAGTGGCGAGCTCGGCACCGGCTTGGGCAACGAGCTTTCTTTCGACGAAGAAATAGACGCCTGGTCAATGCGGCCCCTTTAGCGCGGTGACAATGCGGTCAAACGCATCGTCGCACCTGGCACACAGGGCGCGGAAATGCGCGGGTAGCGATCCGTGCTCTCTCAAAGCCTGCGCTTCGAGCTTTACTCTTTCTCCGGTGTGATGGCTTGGAACTTTGCTTCTTAGGTGATGAAGCTCTCTGAGCGGTTCTAAGGTTTGATCCGCTGTAAGACTATCTTTGGTACGAAGGATTTCCTGAATGAGCTTCAGGCTCTGCCATGAAGTTTCAAACTTTACGCTGCAAGTATCAGCTAGCTTGCGAAGCTCAGTCGCCACAAAACCCTCTACGACCATTTGGTCTAAGGCCAACAATTCGTCGGCCCATTCTTTGGATGATGTTGTTATCGGATAATGTACTCTGTCACGCACCTGAGATCCGCGCGGTCGCCACCAAGAAGGAGGGGCACGGTCCAGTTCTGATACAGCATTGCGCAACGATTGAAGAGGGTCGCTCTCCGACGAGTACTCGCCCTTGAAGTCAGTATCAATGGCGCGCTTCGAGATGCCAGCTTTGGGCCACTCATTGTGAAGCTTCCAGTATTGCTGCTCCTTAAAGGGGAGGTTTTGCAGGTAGCCGATGTAGGTGTGGACTTGCCCAGCCTCGTTGACATCAAAGGTCTTCAGGTGCCAGGAATTACGGCAGGTGATGGAGCGGTCTCTTAGATCGTATTTGTCCGGGTCGGCTTTATATTTTGTCAAGACGTCCGGGCTAAAGAACGCAGGCGATATCTCAAACGGTTTGTCGGATTTCGTGAAGTAGTTGCTTAGTGCGGACGGTGCGCAGGACCACTCGACTAGCTTTTTGTTTTTCCAGTCATGAATTTTAAAAGTCTCGTACTGGCGAGCATCCGGGTCTTCTTCACGTTTCCAATTTTGGATAAGTTCCTTAACGGTAACGCGCGGCCGAAGAATTTGCCCGCCATGAATGTAGCTCGCGTTTCCACCTGACAGTCCCGCATTGTAGAAGAGGTCTGGTGCATCAAAGTGCCGTTCGGCGCTTTCCCAATGCGTGAACGATCCGGGGACGAATCTAGTGACATCGAACTTCCGATAAAGTCCGAAGCCGCCTACCGCCATGAATTCCGCAAGTTGCTGAGCCTTGATTAAAATGAGCGTTCGTCTGCGGTCAAAGTCGCCGGAGCCGGCGTCGTGAAATATGCGAATGACCTCTTCGAAATCTCCATCCGAATCGAGACGGCAATATGCGTTGCGTTCAGCGACGAAATGCAGCCCGAGCGAATGTACCAGCTTCTGACTTATCTCTATGGGCGGATCGTAATTGGACATTCCTTCAAAGTGTCGTCGAAACACTATCGGCTCTGCTCGATGGAGCGGATGCCCGCGAGGAAAATCGAGAGGAGCCTCGAGGTACATCCTATGCCCGCGACCTCCACCCCAAGCTTTCTGAATGCACCAAGCTTCGTCAACGTAAAAGCTGCTATTGTACAACTTGTCTTTGTCCGGAGTGACCAAGTTTCGCGCCATTCCGAAGACCGAAATAATCAGCAAGCTCTGAAAGCTTGCGTAGAGGATCACGTGGTCATGCTCCTCTTGTGTTAGTAGGTGCACGCCGTCTCGTTCCGCGTTGACCAGCCACTCAGTCGGTGAACCTCCAGCAGGGATCACGTTGGCAGCGCTTAGGCGCTCAAAGAATTGGCGTTCTCGCATTGGTGTCCTCGATCCAACGAGTCATCCCGATCAACCCTGATTTTTAGGAGCCTCTTGCTTCTACGCAAGCCATGCGAGAGCCCCTACCTCTCAGGACAGGAGATGTGGATGGCCGGATCGAGCCCGGCCATGGCGGGGAGGCAGTAGGGCGCCCTCCCAAACAAAAACGGCCGGGTCATCCGACCCGGCCGCTCCAAACTTCGATCCGCCGATTTAAGCTTCGCTCAGCTCGCCTTCTTCACGAACGCGGGCTTGCCGACCTTCTTCTCGATCGCGCGCTTCAGTTCGAGGGCGCGGGGGGAGAGGACGTCGGCCTTGGCCTTCAGGAGATAGGCATCGAGGCCGCCATTGTGGTCGACGCTCTTGAGCGCATTGGTCGAGACGCGCAGGCGCACGTTGCGGCCGAGCGCGTCCGAGATGAAGGTGACGTTGGCCAGGTTCGGCAGGAAGCGCCGCTTGGTCTTGATGTTGGAGTGGCTCACCTTGTGGCCCACCTGGGGGCCCTTGGCCGTCAGTTCGCAGCGCCGGGACATTTCGAAAAATCCTCTTCCGTCCCCGCCATAGCCGAGCCGCTTCTCGCAGGCGCCCGCGGGGGTCCAAAATCGCGTCCATTTCCAGGAACCGCGGACGTATAGGGGGAGACGGCCACGGGGTCAAGGTTCTTGGGTTGGTAAAGTCAGCTGTAACGGCTGGTTTACCAGGGGTTCCAGCCACTTAAGGGATCATATAAAGGGCGTAATCCGCGCCGACACCATGGCTTTCGAAAAGAACCGGCCCCAAGCCCCCGCAAGCGGTGGGAGGCCAGGGAGAGGTCGGGTAGAGGCGTGGTTTTCGCGATAACCCGCGTTGTTTGCCGGATATTTTTGCCTAAATGAACATCAGCTCGCGCCGATCCCGGGATTATTCATTCGTGACTGCCAGATGCGCCGTTTCGCGCCAATCTCTTTCCGCCAGGCTCGGCCTCGTCGTCGGCCTGTGTGCCGCCGCGTGGGGCTTACTCGCGCCGCAACAGGCCTCCGCGCAGGGGCGGCTCGATGCCCATTATGAGGCGACGCTGGCGGGTATCCCCGTCGGCAAGGGAAGCTGGATCATCGAAATCGGCGACGATGTGTTTTCGGCCTCCGCGCAGGGCGGCACCGCCGGGCTGTTGAAGGCGTTTTCCGGCGGCACCGGCTCCGGCGCCAGCCAGGGCCGCATCGTGAACGGCGCGCTGGTCGCGAACGCCTATACCGCGACCACCACCACGCAGAAGAAATCCGAGACTATCCGGATTTCGCTGGCCAATGGCGGCGTGAAGGAATTTTCGATCGACCCGGCGCCGCCGGTCGATCCCGGCCGGATTCCCGTCACCGACGCGCACCGCAAAAGCGTGCTCGATCCCATGACGGGCTCACTGCTGCGCGTGCCCGGCAATGGCGAAGTGCTGGCGCCGGATTCCTGCCGCACCGGAGCCGGGATTTTCGACGGACGCATGCGCTACGATCTCAAGCTCGATTACAAGCGCATGGAAACGGTCAAAGCCGAAAAGGGCTATCACGGGCCGGCGCTGGTCTGCGCGATCTATTTCAACCCCGTCGCGGGCTACATCCCCGATCGCCCCGTGATCAAATATCTCGCGAACGAACGGCGGATCGAGATCACCTTCGTGCCGATTGCGGGGACGCGCGTGTTGGTTCCGTTCCGAATGACGATCCCGACGCCGTTTGGCCTGGCGATGCTGGAAGCGACGTCGTTCGTGACATCAGCCATGCCGCCACGGGTGGCGAAGACGAATTGAGGCTTTACCGTCGTCCCTGCGAAACGCAGGGACCCATACGCCGCGGCCGTGTTAATTGAGGGACTCGGAGTTGCAGCCGGCGCGAACATGAGCGCTTGTGGTTATGGGTCTCTGCGTTCGCAGGACGACGGGAGAGCTGAATCCGCCTTGACTCTTCCCCGCTTCTGATTCGACTCCGTCGCCCTGATCTTTTTAAGAAATTAGTCCCGAAACCGTCGCTTGTGGAGCCGTCGTAAACTTGATCTAGTGCCACCGGGTGCGCTTCAACGCGAGATGTTGCGGTGAACGTATCGGGTCTCGGGAGGAGTCAGCGATTCGGACGCGATTCGTTCCAGACTCGTTCCAGAGCTTAAGCCGCGACCGCATCACCGTCGCAAAGTGAAACAGAATCGGCGCAGTTGGTTGCAAACGAAAGAGAAACTCCGCGTTTTTCCGTCATTGCGAGGAGCGAAGCGACGAAGCAATCCATACCTCCACACGTGTGGCGCTATGGATTGCTTCGCGGAGCCTGTCATCCGGCGGCGCTTTGCGCCGACCGGGTGGCTCGCAATGACGGGTTGGGCGCTCGCACCTAAATAAGAAAACACCTGCACAGAATGGCTTTCTCTCCTTCCACGTTCGCATCCGATCGCGCGCCCGGCGCGGGCGTTACCGCCGTGCTTGGGCCGACCAATACCGGCAAGACGCATCTGGCCATCGAGCGGATGCTGGGGCACTCGTCCGGCGTGATCGGGCTGCCGCTGCGGCTTCTGGCGCGCGAGGTCTACAACAAGATCGCCGATCGCGCCGGGACTGAGGCGGTTGCGCTCGTCACGGGTGAAGAGAAGATCAAGCCGAAGAACCCGCGCTACTGGGTTTCCACCGTCGAGGCGATGCCCAGGGATCTCGACGTCTCGTTTCTCGCCGTCGACGAAATCCAGATCGCGGCCGATCTCGAGCGCGGGCATGTCTTCACTGACCGCATCCTGCACCGTCGCGGCCGCGACGAGACGCTGCTGTTAGGGGCCGCCACCATGCGGCCGATCATCGAGCGGCTGCTGCCGGGCGCTTCCATCGTCACGCGTCCGAGGCTGTCGCAGCTCGAATTCGCCGGCGACCGCAAGATCACGCGCCAGCCGCGCCGCACCGCGATCGTCGCGTTCTCGGCCGATGAAGTCTACGCGATCGCCGAATTGGTCCGCCGCCAGCATGGCGGCGCGGCCGTCGTGCTCGGCTCGCTCTCGCCACGTACACGAAACGCGCAAGTCGCGATGTTCCAGAACGGTGACGTCGATTATCTCGTCGCCACCGACGCCGTCGGCATGGGCCTGAATCTCGACGTCGACCACGTCGCGTTCGCCTCCGATCGCAAGTATGACGGCTATCAGTTCCGCAGGCTCAATCCGGCCGAGTTCGCGCAGATCGCCGGCCGCGCCGGCCGCGCGACGCGAAACGGCACCTTCGGCACCACGGGGCGCTGTGCACCGTTCGAGCCGGAACTGGTGAACGCGCTGCAGAACCACACCTTCGACAGCGTCAAAATGCTGCAGTGGCGGAATTCGAGGCTGGATTTCTCCTCGCTCGGCGCGCTGCAGGTGTCGCTGGCGCTGCCGCCCGGGCATGACGCGCTGACCCGCGCGCCGATTACAGAAGATCTGCGCGTGCTCGATCATGCGGCGCGCGATGGCGAGGTGAGGGACATGGCCCACGGTGCGGCGGCCGTGGAACGGCTGTGGGACGCCTGCCAGATCCCGGATTACCGCAAGATCGCGCCCGCTGCCCACGCCGAGCTCGTGACCACGCTTTATGCATTCCTGATGAAGAAAGGTCGGATACCCGACGCATGGTTTGCCGCCCAGGTCGACCAGGCCGACCGCGTTACCGGCGATATCGACACGCTGTCGGGCCGGATCGCGCAGATCCGCACCTGGACCTTCGTCGCCAACCGGCCGGACTGGCTGTCCGACCCCGACCACTGGCAGGGGATCACCCGTGAGGTGGAAAATAAATTATCCGATGCGCTGCATGAACGCCTTACGGAGCGTTTCGTTGACCGGCGGACCAGTGTATTGATGCGCCGCCTGCGGGAGAACTCAGTTTTGAATACGGAAATTGGCAAGACCGGCGAAGTGATTGTGGAAGGCCACGCGATCGGCCGGCTCGATGGATTCACCTTTGCACCCGATGCGGCGGAAGCCGGCTCGGACGCGAAAGCGTTGCAGGCGGCCGCCCAGCAGGTGCTGGCGAGCGAGATCAACGCGCGCGCGGAAAAGCTCTCAGCCGCGCCCGACGACCAGTTCGTGCTGACTTCCGACGGCACCATCCGCTGGACCGGCGATGCGGTCGCAAAACTCGTCGCGGCTGACGATGCGCTGCATCCGCGTATCCGCATCATTTCCGATGAGCGGCTCTCCGGCGCGCCGCGCGAGGCCGTGCAAGCGCGGCTCGATCTGTGGCTGAAGACGCATATCGAAAAGCTGTTGGGGCCGCTGTTCGGGCTGTCGAAGGCCGAGGACATCACGGGTATTGCGCGCGGCATCGCATTCCAGCTCGTCGAAGCGCTCGGTGTGCTGGAGCGGAGCAAGATCGCGAGCGAGATGAAGGATCTCGACCAGGCTTCGCGCGCGACGTTGCGAAAGTACGGCGTGCGGTTCGGCGCCTATCACATCTATTTCCCGGGGCTTCTGAAGCCCGCGGCGCGCGCGCTGGCCTCGCTGTTGTGGGCCGAGAAGCAGGACAATGTCGATATGTCCGCGCTGTCGGGCGCGCAGCATCTGGCGAGCTCGGGGCGCACCTCGTTCCCGGTCGACAAGGCGTTACCGCGCGATGCCTATCGCGTGCTCGGCTACCGCCAGTGCGGCGAGCGTGCAGTGCGCGTCGACATCCTGGAGCGTCTCGCCGATCTCATTCGTCCTGCTTTGGCGTGGCGCGAGACGTCGCCGGGCGAAAAGCCCGCCGGCGCGTTCGACGGCCGCGGCTTTGTGGTGACGCAGGCGATGACCTCGCTGACGGGATCCGCAGGAGAGGATTTCGCCTCGATCCTGCGCGCGCTCGGCTACCGCATGGACCGCCGCCCGCAGCTCGCCCCGAAGCCCGCGCCCGAGGTCGTCGTCGAGACGGTCTCCGCCGAAACGCCGCCGGTCGAGGCGAGCGCTGAGACGACTGCTGATGCGCCGGCGGAAGAAGTCGCGGCCGAAGTGCCTGTCAGCGACGCGCCCGCGCCGTCGTCGGCCTCGCTGCTGCCGGATGTGACCCCGGTGGCCGCCGAACAACCCGCTGCTGCGGCGGAAGCTGCGCCCGCCGAGACCACACCGGCGGAAGCCGCGATCGCGGATGCGCCTCCGGAACAGGAGACGCCGGAAGCGGTCAGCGCTGCAGAAGCGGCGGCCGAACCCGAAACCGCGAGCGAAGCGCCTGCCGAAGCCGAAGCGCCTGCAGAAGCAGCGCCCGTCGAAGCTCCGGCAGCCGAAGCCAAGTCCGAGACACCGGCAGAGCCTGCACTCGTCGAAGTCTGGAGGCCCGGCGGCCGTTCCGACGAGCGCCGTCCGCATCACGACCGCAGCCGCCAGCGCCATCGCGCGGGCGAAGGTGCGCAGGCCGCTGCCGGAGAAGGCGAGGGCGCGCAGCGCGAGCAGCGCCATCGCCGTGGTCGTCGCCACGAGTTCAGAAAGCCGCGCGAGGGCGCACCGGCCGATGCTACGGCAGCGCCGCCCGCAGAAGGCGCGCCCGCGGCAGAAGCGCGTCCGGACCGTCCGCCGCGCGAGCGTTTTGAGGGCAAGGGCCGCGACCGCGAGGAGCGCCGCGACAAATTCGATCGCAACAAGGGCGAGCGCAAGGGTGGCCGCGACAAGGGCGAGCGCGGCGGCCGTGATTTCGGCGGACGCGACAAGGGCGGTCGCGACAAGCGCGACTCTGGCCCCTCGCACCGTCAATGGGCGACGAGCGCGAGCCCACGCGACCGCGACCGGCCGATCGACCCGAATTCACCGTTCGCAAAATTGGCGGCGCTGAAGGAACAGCTTGCCGGCCGTAAGGAATAGTCGAGCAAATATTTGGAGCGGCAGCGTCTCGACAAATGGCTGTGGCACGCGCGGGTGGTGAAGGCCCGCACCTCGGCTGCCGCCCTCGTCGAGGCCGGTCACGTCCGCATCAACGGCGTGCGTGAAATGGCGCCGGGACATTCGGTGAAGGTCGGCGACGTCTTGACGATCGGGCTCGACCGCACCGTGCGCATCCTGAAAGTGGTAGGATTTTCCGAGCGGCGCGGTGATGCTGCGGCGGCGCGCGTGCTCTACGATGATTTGCAGAACGACAAACAATAACTATCTGGAAAGGGCACGCAGGGACGCCTGAAAAACGGCCGCTAGAGGCCCGCTGCTTCCCTTGCGGCAGCGCACCGCATGCGCTACGCAAACCCCGGAAAACTGATCCGTTTCGGAGCGTTGGATGACTTACGTCGTCACTGAAGCCTGCATCAAGTGCAAATATACCGACTGCGTTGAGGTTTGCCCCGTCGACTGCTTCTACGAGGGCGAGAACATGCTGGTCATCCATCCCGACGAATGCATCGACTGTGGCGTCTGCGAACCCGAATGTCCGGCGGATGCCATCAAGCCCGACACCGAGCCGGGCCTCGAGAAGTGGCTCGAGGTCAACACCGAGTACGCCAAGAGCTGGCCCAACATCACCCAGAAGAAGGACGCCCCGACGGACGCGAAAGAATTCGAAGGTGTCGAGGGCAAGTTCGAGAAATATTTTTCCAAGGAACCCGGTAGCGGCGATTAAGCCTGTGGATAAGTTGCGGGTTCGTCGAGCCTGATTTTAGCCCCAATCTGAACCGAACGCGGTGAGCGGATTTAACCCTGTTAGCGGTCTTATGACGGAAACCGCCCCGTAAGGGCCCGGAACCCGGCGTAAATCATTGATTTTTGCGGAAAATGTGCTATATTCGGCACATATAAGCCGATCCCGGCCATGCGTATCCTGTGGCCCCGGTGGGTTTTCGTAAAAACATCGAACAGGGGCGTGGCAGTTCCGCGCGCAGGCTGTGTCACAGAAAACGCGTAAAAAGAGTGCTTCCAAGACGACGAAAAAAGCCGCTCCGGCCAGCCGCAGCGCAACCAAAGGCCGTGCCAAGGCGCCCATGAAGGACGCCAAGAAGGTTTCGGCCACAAAGTCCTCAAAGAACAAAAGAAGCGCAATGCCAGAAAAGACTGCCAAGACCGCCGCGAAAGCGACGGGTTCGAAGACCACTGCGTCGAAAGTTGCTGCCAAGCATCCCGTCAAGACCCCTGTGAAGGCTGCTCCCCCGAAAGCCGCCGCGCCGAAGGCTGCTGCCAAGCCGGTTGCCGCCGCCCCGCGCGTCGAGGAGCCGAAGAAGGTCGTGACCCAGCGTCAGGGCTTCAAGGCCAATGAATTCGTGGTCTATCCGGCTCACGGCGTCGGCCAGATCCTGGCCATCGAGGAGCAGGAGATTGCAGGCGCCAAGCTTGAGCTGTTCGTGATCAATTTCATGAAGGACAAGATGACGCTCCGCGTGCCGACCGCCAAGGTCGCCAATGTCGGCATGCGCAAGCTGTCCGAGCCGGCGCTGGTCAAGAAGGCCCTCGAAACCCTGAAAGGTCGTGCGCGCGTAAAACGCACGATGTGGTCGCGCCGGGCGCAGGAATACGAAGCGAAGATCAATTCGGGCGACATCGTCGCGATCGCCGAAGTGGTCCGCGACCTCTACCGCTCGGAATCGCAGCCTGAGCAGTCCTACTCGGAACGCCAGCTCTATGAAGCGGCGCTCGATCGGCTGTCACGCGAAATCGCGGTCGTGCAGCATTCGACCGAGACCGAAGCGGTCAAGGAAATCGAAAGCCAGCTCGCCAAGAGCCCGCGCCGCGGCGCCAAGGCCGAAGCCACCGAAGCTGATACTGAGGCCGACGAGGCGGATGTCGACGCCGACGGCGACGACGCCGCCGTGGCGGACGAAGCCGCCTGAAAGAATCCCAGGGATTGAAACGAAAAGCCCGGTCGAAAGACCGGGCTTTTTGTTTGGCTGCATTGCTATAGCGAGCGATTGCCGTCGCCCCTGCGAAAGCAGGGGCCCATACGCAGCGGTCGGCGGAATGGGCACTCGGGGCGACGGCTGCGCCTCAGCAATGTAGGCCGTGGTTATGGGTCCCTGCGTTCGCATGCGTTCGCAGGGACGACAGGACAGAGGCGAGAACCTCTGAACGTGTCGCCACTGCGGAAAGCAGGGGCCCATAACCACAGGGCGGCGTTGTTGATGCAACGGCGACAAGTCGCTTGTGCGGGACGACAAGAGGCAGAATAGGCTAAACCTTGCAGTCACTTACGCGGAAAGTGGCCCAATTTTCGACTTTTTGTGACCAGAATCGGGGGAGAACCTCCCAGCCACATCCAGATCTACCGCAAGGGGGATTCGATGAAAGGGCAGGTTCAGTCAGTCTTTCTCGCCATTGTCATGGCCGCGCTGCTTCCGATCAGCGCGCCGGCCGCGCAGGTCAGGGAATGCAGCGCCGCGGTGCCGTCAAGCGCGCAAGGGCATTGGTCCTGGCGCCTGATCGATGGGCGCAAATGCTGGTACGCCGGCAAGACCGTGATTTCGAAATCGTTATTGCGGTGGCCTGCCGCGGCGCCTGCACCCGCGCAAGCGAAGGCCGAGGCCGAGCCGGTAAGCATCGTCACTGAGAAGCGCAGCGAGCCCATGGATGCGCAGGCGCGGATGCTTGACGATGACAATAGTTTTGAGTCGCGGTGGCGTTCGCGCGTGACTATCGAGTAGCGTCGGGAGAGATCGCCGCGAAAGCAGGGGCCCATAACCACAGGGCGATGTTGCTGCGTTAGGGCGCTTGGCGGATTGCGCTATTACAGCGACCGCGGCGTATGGGTCCCCGCGCCCCGTGCGCAATTGCGCACTAGGCGGGGGACGACGACGCAGCGGCGTGCTTCCCCACTCAATCCACCACGATCTTCACGCGATCGCGCGGCTTGACCTGGGCGTGCTGGTCGAGGCCGTTGAGGATGCGGAAGCGCTCGGTGGGGCGGTCGACGCCGGTCATGCGGTGGGACAGCGATTCCACGGTGTCGCCAGGCTGCACGGTGATGACCTTGATACGCAATGGGCGCGCGGCTTGGATTTCTTCCAGCGTCAGGCGGCGGAACGAGTTGACGGTCTCGCGCGCATTGCGCTCGCTTTCGGTATTGCGCTGCTTGGCGGCGAAGATGAAGCGGTAGACGTCGCTGCCGTAACGTAGCGCATAGACCTTGAACTGCCACTGATCGCCATTCGCCGACGCCGCAGCCACCGGGAAACCGTTGATCATCAGGGCTTCGGTCGAGCCCTTGTCGACACCTTCCATCCAGCCGGAATTGAGGTAATCGGCGAGCGACTGTTCGGCCGGCACGCGCACCACGTCGAAGCGCATCGCCTGCGTGCCGCCCTCGCGCACGCCGATCACGGCCTGCGCAGTGTTGTCGAGCGTAAACGTCTCGGGCGCCTGGAAGGTGAAGCCGAGTTTCGGATGCAGGAAGCGACGCCCGCGCACAAAGCCCTCGCTGGGGTCCTCGCCATAGACGATGTTGTCGATGGCGGCGAGATAGGTCTCGCGGTCGCGCTCGCCGCTCTGCGGCGAGGTGTATTGCCGCGCGCTGGCCTGCGCGTTCTGCACGCGCTCGGGCGTTGCCGGATGCGAGGACAGAAAGTCCTGCGCGCGCGGATCGAGCGAGGTCTTGCCGGCCTTCAGCGCCGCATTGCGCTCCATCGCGGCGAGGAAGCGCGCCGCGCCATAGGGATCGAAGCGGGCGC
This sequence comes from Bradyrhizobium sp. AZCC 1577, assembly GCF_036924575.1. Taxonomy (NCBI): domain Bacteria; kingdom Pseudomonadati; phylum Pseudomonadota; class Alphaproteobacteria; order Hyphomicrobiales; family Nitrobacteraceae; genus Bradyrhizobium; species Bradyrhizobium sp. AZCC 1577. Next base: position 266,068 of record NZ_JAZHRQ010000001.1, on the reverse strand, counting down.
GGGCCGAAATGCCGACGCCGATGCCATCGGCCTCGAATTCCTGCTGCCGCGAGAAGCTCGCCATCGTCAGCTTGGTTTTCGCCAGCGCCAGCGCGGTCAGATCCGGATCGTTGCTCATGTCGGTGACGACGCGCGTCACCACCGCCGCCTGCCGTGCCTGGTCTTCCCGGATCGAGGCGTGCTTTGCGATGACATGTGCCATCTCGTGGCTCAGCACCGAGGACAGTTCCGAGGTGTCGCTGGCGAGCGCCACCAGCCCGCGCGTCACATAGAGCTGGCCGGTCGGCAGCGCGAAGGCGTTGACCGCGCCGGAATTGAGGATGGTCACCCGGTAGGCCTGGTCCGGACGGTCGGACGCCGCCACCAGCCGGTCGACTGTCTTGCCGATCAGGGTTGCGAGTTTCGGATCGTCATAGGCGCCGCCATAGGAGGCCAGAATGCGCTCGTGCTCGCGCTCGCTCGCCGGTGTCTGCGCGACAGTGCGGCTCGGCTTCGGCGCGGGCACCGTCGGTGCGGCGGTCTCGATCTTCCCGAGATTTCCACAGGAAGAAAGGATCAGCGCCACGCACAACAGCGCCGGCGCAGCCAGAAGGCGGCAGCCCGTGTTTCCTTCGCGCCGTTGTGCACGATGCGTCAAATCAGCCACTAAGATCACGATCCGACCAGGATCCTTGATCTCATCCCCTCTTGTTTGCGCGTGATCCCAGCGAAGACCGATGCCAGCCCTCGAATCAAACGCTATTTCCCGCCCACCACCTCAATCTGCCCCACCCGAAGCAACTCAATTCGCGGTCCTCCCCGCGACGAGACAACGCCGCGGACACGAATCCGTCGGTTTTCGAGCGACTTAGGTCCAAGGCCGGCGCTCTCGAACGCCGGTATGATGCGCCTTGAAATAGTCGCAGCAAAGTCCCGTGTCCAGTTCCGCCCGAAATTCAGGTAGGTCATTGCCCCCGCCTGCCGAACGGACAGCACTTTGCCCTCGACCACCGTAAAGTGCCCAATCGTGGCCAGAATATCGCCCGGACTTTCCGTGTTTTTTATGGCAGTTGAACTTGCCCAGATTCCCAATTTGGCATTTCTCGCCACGCCCTCGGCGGCGGACAGCGCTGCAGCGCAATTTTTGTCGGATATATCGCTCGAAACCAGGGCCTCGCCGCGGCGTAGCAGCTCGCTTTGCACCGATTGTTCCGAACCGGTCACGAACACAAAGGCCGACTGCCGGCCGTACCGATCCGGCGTGTCATCCTCGCCATGCAGGGTCACGTCGCGGCCGGTGATGATAGCCGACAATGCGGCCCTGCCGCTGGCCGCCTCGGTTCCCGCGCGCTCGATGCCGGCGAGGCGAATTTCGCGGCCGTCGTCGAGGCGAAAGCCACGTGCATCGACCACGGCGGCGACGCGCCCTTCGCCCTGCCGCTCCAGCACGCAGTCGGCGGCGTCGGCCTCGCCAGCGGACGCCAGCGCGAGAAACAATGCGGCGGATGCCGTAAGCGCAGCTCTGTAACGCAATGCCGGACCGGTCATAACGCTGCTCTCTGTCCCGCTCGTTCCTGTATGCTCGATCAATGACAGCAATACTACCTGAGATTGCCACGTGGGGGGAGACAATGGAAGTCAACGGCATTGCCCATATTTTTCTCACCGCCTCGAATTACGAACGCTCCCGCGATTTCTATCGCAAGCTGCTGCCGTTTCTCGGCTTGAAGCCGGTCATCGATAGTGAGACGACCTACTACTGCGTCGGCGGCCGCACCGCGGTCGGCATCAGCGCGCCGTCGCCAGAGCACGAGGGCGCCGCGTTCGAGCAGCAGCGCGTCGGCCTGCACCACCTCTGCTTCCGCGCCCGCGAACGCGCCGATGTCGATGAGTTGCACGGCTTCCTGAAGACGCTCGGCGCCAAGATCATCCGTGCGCCGCGCGAAGACCAATGGGCGCCGGGCTATTACTCAATCCTGTTCGAGGATCCCGACGGCATCCGGCTCGAGCTCAATCACGTGCCGGGCAAGGGGTTGTTGGCATGAGTGGCGTTCCCCGGATGCTGCGCAGTGCGCCGCATCAGCGGCGTAATGCGCTGCCGATCCGGAGTCCATGTTGTGGCGGTAGGTCCCGGCTCTGCGGTGCACCGTCAAGAGACGCTGCACCGCGTCCGGGACACGAGACATGCGGGGAGAAAAATATGAAACGTCACTTGTGCTGGTTTGCATTGCCACTTGCGCTCGTTGCCGGGTTGTCATCGGCAATCGGCCAGGAAGCGGCGAGAGCGGCTGGCGATGCCGTCCTTGGGCCCGTATTTTCAAACACCGGACCGAATGCGGATATCTACGGTGCTGCGGCAGGGTTTCCGGTTGGCGACCGCGCGACTGCGGGTCAACCTCATTACCTGGTCGGGACTTACAGCCATTTTGGTGACGTGTTTCCGTCGCGTCTGGTGCGACGAGCCACGACACCCTGGCAGTTCAAGCGGGCGCCCGGGCCCTCGATTTCCTACAACTTTCGATCGGAACGGCTCTCGATCGAGAATTATCTCGCCCGCAATCCGATCACCGGGCTGTTGATAGCGAGGGGCGACACGATTTTGTACGAGCACTATCAATATGCACGCACTGATCGTGACCGATTCCTCTCGCAATCGATGGCGAAGACGATCACGGCGATGCTGATCGGCATCGCTGTCTCGGAAGGCAAAATCAAATCGATCGACGATCCCGTCTCGACCTATGTCGCCGGCCTCTCGGAGACGGAATACGGAAAGACCTCGATCCGGGACCTGCTGCATATGTCCTCGGGAGTCGCCTTTAAGGAAATCTACGACGGAAATGATGACATCGCTCAGCTCTCGCGTGATCTGTTCGGTGGCTCGGGGAAGGACGCCGTCACCAGCGTTGCCCAATTCAACACGCGCGTCGCTCCTCCCGGCACCAGATGGCATTACGCCAGTGTCGAGACCGAAATTCTGGGTCTGGTGTTGCGGGCTGTCACGGGCGGACCGGTCGCAGACTATCTTCAAGACAAAATCTGGCAGGCGATTGGCGCAGAGTCCGACGCGTCGTGGGCCATCGATAGCACCGGACAAGAAATTACTTTTTGCTGCTTCAACGCGGTCCTGCGCGACTACGCGCGGTTCGGCCGTCTCTTGGCCCATGACGGCGCATGGGAGGGACGTCAGGTGATTCCGCGGCAGTGGATGTTGGACGCCACGACGGTGCAGCCGGCCGTTGCCTATCTCGCTCCCGGCACTGCAACACCGTACTTTGGTTACGGATACCAGGTCTGGCTTCTGCCCGGCGAGGCGCGCCGGTTCGCTCTCCTCGGAATCCGGGGGCAAATAATCCTAGTCGATCCCGTCTCCAAACTTGTCATGGTGCACACTGCCGTTCGCCAGAAGCCATCGGAGCCGTCCTCCTATGCAGAGACGCTCGCGCTGTGGTTTAGCGTGCTCGCGCAGCTTGGAAAATAATCGGTACGTAGGATGCGGTGGAGCGAAGCGACTTATGCGCCAAAGTGCCGTAGGATGGGTGGAGCGAAAGCGATATCCATCATGCTTCCGCGTTGGGATTGATGGGTATCGCTATCACTCTACCCATCCTACAAGTTCATTCCGCTTAGCGGAAATCGCGCGCCTGGCGGCGTCTTTCTCTTCGCCTTGCCGCTGCTGACCCCATGCGGCATGATCCTGCCAGAGCCAAAAATTCAAAGTCGCAGGCAATGCGGCGCGTGCACAGGGAGAACTCCATGAAGAGAGCAATCACAGCCGTTTTCGCCGCCGCGCTGGCGATGTCGGCGAGCGCGGCAATGGCGCAAAGCAAGCCGCCGCTCAAGCTTGGCGGCATTCTCGATATGTCCGGGCTTTACGCAGACATCACCGGTTCGGGTTCGGAGACCGCGGCGAAGATGGCGGTGGAGGATTTTGGCGGCGAGGTGCTCGGGCGCAAGGTCGAGATCGTCGCGGCCGATCATCTCAACAAGGCCGATCTTGCCGCCAGCATCGCGCGCGACATGCTCGACAATCAGGGCGTCGAGATGCTGTACGACGTGGCGGCTTCCGCGACCGCGCTTGCCGCCGGCGAGATCGCGAAGGCGCGCAACAAGATCGTGATGTATAGCGGCCCCGCCTCGATCCGGCTGAGCAACGAGGCCTGCGGCCCCTACACCGTGCATTATTCCTACGACACGTTCGCGCAGGCCAACGTCACCGGGCTCGCCACCGTCAAGAGCGGCTTCGAGACCTGGTTCTTCCTCACCGCCGACTATGCGTTCGGCCAGGACCTGGAAAAGGACACCAGCAATGTGGTGGTGAAGGCCGGCGGCAAGGTGCTCGGCAGCGTCAAGCATCCGCTCAATACGTCGGACTTTTCCTCGTTCCTGCTGCAGGCGCAGAGCTCGAAGGCCAAGGTTGTCGGCCTCGCCAATGCCGGCGGCGACACCATCAACGCGATCAAGCAGGCGGCGGAATTCGGGCTGACCAGGAGCGGCGGACAAAAGCTCTCGCCGCTGCTCGCCTTCGTCACCGACATCGACAGCGTCGGGCTGGAGACGGCGCAGGGCCTGCTGCTTGCCGAAGCCTTCTATTGGGACCTCAACGACGACACCCGCGCGTTTTCAAAACGCTTCATGGAGCGCGTCAAGCGGCCGCCGACCGCGGCGCAGGCCAGCGTTTATTCGTCGGTCCTGCATTACCTGAAAGCGGTCAAGGCCGCGGGCACCACGGATGCGGCCGCGGTGATGAAGGTAATGAAGGAGACGCCGGTCAACGACATGTTCGCCAGGAACGGCAAAATTCGCGACGACGGCCGCATGGTGCACGACATGTATCTGTTCGAGGTCAAGAAGCCGTCCGAGTCGAAGACGCGCTGGGATTATTACAAGCTGCTGGCGACCATCCCGGGCAACGAGGCATTCCAGCCGCTGGAGGCCTCGCGCTGTCCGCTGGTGAAGAAATAAGACCGCTGCTTCCGCGTCATTGCGAGGAGCGTAAGCGACGAAGCAATCCATAGAGCGGCAAAGAAAGTATGGATTGCTTCGCTTCGCTCGCAATGACGGGGAGAGGCCGGAATTCCATCTCAACCAACGAACGAAAGCACCACCCATGAGCGCAAACGAAATGGTCCTCCAGAAGCTCGACGCTGGGCTACTCACCATCACGATGAACCGCCCCGACCGGCGCAATGCGCTCAATCCGGATATGACGCGCGGGCTGGTGGAGGCGGCACGGCGCGCGGCGGAGGATCACGAGGTGCGCGCGGTACTCTTGAAGGGCGCCGGCGGCACGTTCTGCGTCGGAGGTGACGTCAAGTCGATGGCGGAGGGCAGGGCGCCACTCGGCTTCGAGGCCAAGATGGCCAATCTGCGCCGCGGCATGGAAGTCTCGCGCATCCTGCACCAGATGCCGAAGCCCGTCGTGGCGCAGCTCGATGGCGCCGCCGCGGGCGCCGGTCTCTCCATCGCACTATCGTGCGACCTGCGCGTCGCCAGCGCCTCCTGCAAGATCACGACCGCGTTCGCCAAGGTCGGATTGTCAGGAGATTACGGCGGCACCTATTTCCTCACCCAGATGCTCGGAGCTGCGAAAGCGCGCGAGCTCTATCTGACCTCGCCGGTGCTGAGCGCGACCGAAGCCTACAATCTCGGCATGGTGACAAAGGTGGTGCCGGATGCCGACATCGATACGGAAGCGCGTGATCTCGCGATGTCTCTGGCGCAGGGACCGTCGGTGACGCTGGGCTACATCAAGCGCAACATCAACAATGCCGAGACGATGTCGCTGGAGGCCTCTTTTGACGCCGAAGCCATCCATCATTCGCGCTCGGGCGACACCGCCGATCACAAGGAGGCGGCAAGGGCGTTTGTCGAGAAGCGCAAGCCTGTATTTCAGGGGCACTGAGATGGCCGGATACCTCAGGCTGCGGCAGATCTGCCTGGTGGCGCCGCATCTGGAGCCGGTGATCTCGGACATTTCCGAGATCATGGGCCTCAACGTCTGTTACCGCGATGGCAATGTCGCCAAGTACGGACTGGAGAACGCATTGCTACCGGTTGACACGATCCTGCTCGAAGTGGTGGCGCCGATCCAGCCGGGCACCGCGGCGGGGCGCTTCCTCGACAAGACCGGCGGCCGCGGCGGCTACATGGCGATCTTCTGCTGCGACGATCCCGACGCACGCGGCCAGCACGCCAACGCGATCGGCGTGCGCACGGCGAACGTGATCACGCACGCGCCTTATCACGGCGTGCAACTGCACCCGCGCGATTGCCGCGCCGCGTTCATCGAGTTCAATCATACCGATGGCAGCGACGACGTGCTGGGACCCTATCCGCCGGCGGGGCCGAACTGGCAGAAGGCGATCCGCAAGGACGTGACGGTGGCGCTGACGGAAGTCGAGATGCAGAGCCCGGATCCGCAAGGGTTGGCGGAGCATTGGGGGAAGATTTTGGGTCTCGCCGTCAGCAATGGGGCAGGCGGTGAGCCGGTGTTGAAACTGCCCAATGCCAGCTTCCGATTTGTGAAAGGCGCGAGCGATCTAATGAGCGGGCTGACGTTCAAAGTCGCTGATATCGCCAAGGTGCGCGACGCGGCCAAGTCGAAGGGCTGCAAGGTGTCGGGCGATGCGTTCGATCTTTGCGGCGTGATGTTCAGGCTGGTGGCGTAGCGAAATCCATCAACACGTCGTCCCTGCGAACGCAGGGACCCATAACCACCATTGCTGATGGTGAAGGAAGCCGTCTCCCGTTATGCCCTTTCCGCGGGCCGCGGCGTATGGGTCCCGGCTCAAGGCCGGGACGACGCGTTGAGAGAGCGGAGTGACGTTTCGGCTGATTTGCATGAGCGTGGATGCGGCGGTCTTGTAGCGACGAGGCTAACCTTCACCGTCGTCCCTGCGAACGCAGGGACCCATAACCACGTTGCCCATCGCGAACGAAGCCGTCTCCCCTTGTGCCCTTTCCGCGGGCCGCGGCGTATGGGTCCCGGCTCAAGGCCGAGACGACGGGGTGAGAGAGTTGTGCTAGGTCACCGTCCCTTGAAGTTCGCCGCCCTTCGTTCTGCGGTGGCTTTGACGCCTTCCTTGAAATCTTCCGTGGCGCGGAGTCTGGTCTGCTCGGCGAGCTCGTGGTTGGTGGCGGCCATGACGCGGTCGGCGAGGCCGGCGCGCATGGTGGCGCGGGTCGAGATCAGGCCGAGCGGGGAGCATTCGGCGATTTCGGCGGCAAGCTTCATGGCCTCGGCGCGGACCCGGTCCTGCGGCACGCAGACATTGGCAAGGCCCATTCGCGTGGCTTCCTCGCCGGTGATGCGGCGGCTGGTGTAGAAGATCAGTTCGGCGTTGTTGCGGCCAACGAGTTCGGGAAGCGTCGTAGTCAGGCCGAAGCCAGGATGAAAGCCGAGTTTTGTAAAGTTGGCGGCGAAGCGTGCCTCGGGGCAGGTGACGCGGAAATCGGCCGAGACGGCTAGTCCCAGGCCGCCGCCGATGGCCGCGCCATGGACGGCGGCGACGATCGGCTTCTTGTTGCGGAAGATTCGCACGGCCTGGACGTAGAGATGGTTGATCGGCAGATTGGCGGCCGGATCATTCTGCGCGCTCGCTTCCTGCTCCTGCCGCCTCGGATCGGAAAAATCCGCGCCGGCGCAGAACGCCTTGCCTTGGGCTGCGAGCACGGAGCTGCGGATTTCGATGTCGTTGTCGAACTCCTCCAGCGCATCTGCAATCTGGTTGATCAGCGAGACGTCGAAGAAGTTCAGCGGAGGCTTTCGGATCTCGATCAGGCCGACATGGCCGTGCTTCTCGACGCCGATATCAGTGTATTTGCTCATGCGGTTTCCTCGTTGAATTAGCGCAAACCTAGCCCGCGAGCGATGATGCCGCGCAGCACTTCGGTGGTGCCGCCCTGGATCGTCAGCTTGGGCGCAGTCTTGATGGCGAAGTCGAGCTGCTTTTCCAGCGTCTCGCGGTTGGTCGCGGTTTCCTCGACAAAGGCGGCGAGCTCACGCACGCGATGCGGCAATTGCTGCTCCCAGATGGTACCGATGTCTTTCACGATAGAGGCCTCGACCACCGGCTCCTTGCCGGCCTGCAGCATGCCCGCGACCGAAACCGACATGCGCCGCATCGTGTGCACCTGCGCCACCAGGCGGCCGATGCCTTCGGCGCTGCGGGTGTCCGGGTTATTGCCGACGGCGCGGACCAGCTCGGTCAGGACGTAATAGGTCTCGAGGAAACGTTCGGGGCCGGACCGCTCATAGGCAAGCTCCGAAGTCGCCTGTTTCCAGGCGCCGTCGATTTCGCCGAGCACGTGATCGTCGGGAATGAAGTGATCGGTGAACACGACCTCGTTGAATTCATACTGCCCGGTGATCTGGCCGATCGGATTCACCTGGATCCCCGGCTGCTTCATCTTGACCAGAAACTGCGTCAGGCCGTGGCGGCGGTTTTCTTTGGTCGGCGGTGACGTTCGAAAAATCGCGATCATGTAATCGGCGATATGGGCCGAAGAGGTCCAGATCTTGGTGCCGTTGATCAGATAGCCGCCGTCGGTCTTGGTCGCGCGGGTCTTTGCCGCGAACAGATCGGAGCCTGAGTTCGGCTCGCTCATGCCGATCGCAAAGCAGATCTCGCCGCGGCAGATGCGCGGCAGGATTTCCATCTTGATGTGCTCGGGTGCGTATTTCAAAAGCACCGGGCCGCTCTGGCGGTCGGCGACGAAGAAGCGCCGCGTCGGCGCATTCGCCACCCGCATTTCCTCGGTCACCACATAACGCTCGAGGAACGAGCGCTCATGGCCGCCATATTTCTTCGGCCAGGTCATGCCGAGCCAGCCGCGCGCGCCGACCTTTCGGGAAAATTCCGGCACGTCGGTATCTTCGCGGTTCGGCTTGTGCGGATCGAAGGTGCCGGCGGCGATTTCTTCCGCAAGGAAGGCGCGGACTTCCTTGCGCAACTGCTCGCATTCGCTCGGCAGGCGGATCGGATCGAAACGTAGGGCTGCAGTCATTGTTGTTCTCTATGCAGGCAAATCGAGATGATCTCAGCGCGAGGCCACGAGCGGCCACAACTCATCGGCGCCTCTTCGCGCCACGAGCTTGCCGAGCTCGACCGCCCAAAAACTCTCGGAGCCGAAATCGTCGCGCCATGCCAGTGCACGCAGCGAGTAGCGATGCAGGATGTGCTCGATGGTAAAGCCGATCGCGCCGTGCACCTGATGGGCGATGCCGCCGCCTTTTTCCGCCGCCTCCGCGCAGCGGATTTTCGCCGCCACCGCTTCGAGAAACACTTCGTCGTTAAAGGAGGTCGCGTTGGCAATAGCGTCCGCGGCCGAAGTGGCCGCGGCAAGTGCGGCCGCCGACTCGCCGGCGAGCCGCGCCAGATTGTGCTGCACCGCCTGGAATTTCGAAATCTTCTTCTCGAAGGCGACACGCTCATTGGAATAGCGCACGGAGATATCCAGCATCGATTCCAGCGCGCCGGCGATCTGCAGGGATCGGGCGACGCCGCCCATCAGCATCAACCGGGCCTGGTCGAAACCTGCTGGCGCCGGCTTGATCGCGGCCGGCTGCACCTTGTCCAGCGTCACGACATCAGAAGGATCGCCGCCGAGATTGAGCCCGTTCTCGATCCGGCACTTGCCGGCGTCGACCAGCGCGATGGCGAAATCACCCTTCGCATTGCTGGCGAGCACCGCGAAGTATTTTGCAACCTTGGCAAACGGCACGCCTCGCGCCCTGCCCGAGAGGCTGCCATCGGCATTGACGGTAATCCGGTCTTTCGGGCTCGCGGGCACTACCGTCATCTCGCCGCCGGGCGAAGTGATCTTTGCCTGCGCCAACAGCCAGCCCGCCAGCATGGTTTCGGCCAGCGGCACCGCGACCGCAAAGCGCCCCACGGCGCTTAGCACGCTAAAGCCTTCGGCGAGAGAGGCGCCCGAGCCGCCGCAATCCTCCGGCACCCAGGACAGCGGCAGGCCGGCATCGCTCAGCGCCTGCCAGAGCGGGGCTTTCCACTCGCCCTTCTTGTCGCGATTGATGGCTTGGGCGTCGGCCAGATCGGCGAAGATTTTCTCCGCGGTCTCGGCAACAATGTTCTCACTCTCCGCCACAGCGTTCCCCGATTTGAAATTGGCATGCCAATCCCAACTGACATGGCCGGGTCGGCTGCGGTCTTTTCTTGCGCTTTATGATGGGCAAAAGCCATAGCCGTGACAAGCGCTGTCCGCAGGGCCGCATGAGGCGGCGGCATGAAGGTCGCGGCGCAAAGAATAAATTCCGCGCAACGGACTTCTTCGGATTTGCACGCCGTTGGCCGCGCGATATGGTAGCGCTCAGCCACGCCAGCGGGCGGTCAAAACTTTAATTCAAGAACAACAAAGGGAATGCGGATGTCGAAGGATGGTTTGTGCGCAATTGTCACCGGTTCTGCGTCCGGCTTGGGAGCGGCGACCGCGGCCATTCTGGCAAACGGCGGCGCGCGCATTGTCGTCAACTATTCCAACAGCAAGGCGGAAGCCGAAGCGACCGCCGATCTCTGCCGCAGCGCCGGCGCCGAAGTCGTGGTCGTGCAAGGCGACGTGTCGCGCGATGAAGACTGCAGGAAGATCGCTGCCGCGGCCGTGCCGTGGAGACGCCTCGACGTGCTGGTCAACAATGCCGGCACCACCAAGCACGTGCCGCATCACGATCTCGACGGGCTTTCGGCCGAGGACTTTCAGCGCATCTATGCCGTCAACACGATCGGCCCGTTCCAGATGATCCGCGCGGCGCGCGCGCTGCTCGAAGCGGGCGCTAAAGTTTCCGGCCAGCCGTCCGCCGTGGTCAACGTGTCGTCGGTCGCCGGCATTTCCGGCGGCGGCTCGTCCGTCGCCTATGCCGCAAGCAAGGGCGCGCTCAACACCATGACGCAATCGCTGGCGCGCGCGCTGGCGCCGCTGATCCGCGTCAACACGGTATGTCCCGGCTATATCGATACGCCGTGGTTCACCAAGGGCCGCGGCGAAGCCGGCGCGAAAGCAGTGCGCGACGCTGTCGTGGCGAAGGTGCCGCTGAAGGTCGCCTCCACGGCCGAGGATATCGCGCAGCTCGTCTGCTTCCTCGCTTCGCCCGCGTCGAGCAACATGACCGGCGAGTTCGTGCGCATGGATGCGGGGATGCATCTGGTGTTGTGACGACGCATTCATCTCCGTCATGGCCGGGCTTGATCCGGCCATCCACGTCTTACTTGCTCTTTGGAGACAAAGCGCGTGGATGCCCGGGTCAAGCCCGGGCATGACGAAGGAGAGATACGAGCCGGATCTTACCTGTTCCCCGGATCCGAGATCACGCCGCGCGCTACCAGCCTGTTCCAGATGAACAGCACCACTAGCGCGCCGATGGTGGCGGTGATGAAGCCAGCGCCCTGATCGGGGCTGTAATGGCCGATCGCCTGGCCGACGAAGGTCGCCAGGAACGCGCCGGCGATGCCGAGCACCGTAGTCAGGATGAAGCCGGTCGGGTTGTTTTGGCCCGGCGAAACGATGCGCGCGATGATACCGGCGACGAAGCCGACGACGATGATCCAGATAATGCCGCCCATTTCCGTCCCTTTCCAATGCGTCGATGGTGAAGCGGCGCGGCACCTCTCGGGCGCCGCGCGTCTCGCGGCGTCAGATCCGTTCCGATATCTCGTTCTCGTTCGGCAGCCGTCCGTCCGGCGTCAGATGATTGACTACGTCGGGCAGATACTGGCTGAGGCCTTGCAGCAAATCGTCGCGCGACAGTCCGCTTTGCGCCGAGAGCTGATCGATCTGGTCGGCGCCGAGCGCATTGGCGAGATCGCCGGGCGAGACCTGTTTGTTCGGACCGTTGCTGACCCAGGAGTCCGCCTGATCGCCGAGGCCCTTCTGCTGCAGTTGATTCAGGAGGTCGCCGAGGCCGCCGCTCAAAACGGTGCCGGCCGCGCCTCCAGCAAGAAGCCCGCCCAAGCCGCCTTTGAGCATGTCGCTGAGTCCGCCGCCCATGCCGCCGCCGGGCATGCCGGCATTCACGTTGCCCGGCGCGGGCGCCGGTTGCTGTGCCGAGCCGGTCTGGTTGCCGCTGAAATGCTTGATGCCTTTCCAGGCCAGCAGCGCCAGGATCGCCATGGTCAAGGGCGACATTCCGCCGCTCTCGGATTGTGAACTGGGGCGGCTCGGGCCGCGCGGCCCATTCATCATGCCGTTGAGGACGTCGAGTAAACCCATGGTTGTCTCCTCTGCGTAGCCCCGCGTGGAACATAACGGTAGCACATGACGGTTACAAGGCGCGGGCGGTGCCACCTGCGATAGGCACAGTCCGCGCGCTCTGCTATTCGAAGCCGGTTGCAACGCGGTAGGTGACAAATGGTTTCGCGCCAAACGATCGGTATCGCAGGCGCCGGCAGCATCGGCTGCTTCGTCGGCGGCATCCTGGCGGCCGGCGGCTGCCGCGTGGCGCTGCTGGCGCGTCCGCGCGTGATCGCCGAGATCGAAGCAGGCGGCTTGCGGCCGACCAGTTTTGAAGGTTTTGACCAGACCGTCGCGCGCGATCGGTTCGTATTGTCGGAAAACCCTTCCATTTTTGCTGACGCCAGCGTGGTGCTGGTCACGGTCAAGAGCGCGGACACCGCTGCGATGGCCGAAATCATCGCTCACCATGCGCCGTCCAATGCCGTCGTCGTCAGCCTGCAGAACGGCGTCGGCAACGCCGCCGTGCTGCGCAACCGCCTGCCGGGGCGGCGCGTGCTCGGCGGCATGGTGCCGTTCAACGTGATGGCGCTCGGCAACGGGCGGTTTCATCGCGCCACCTCGGGTGACATCGTCATCGAGCAGGACGAAGCGCGCACCGCGGAGAAATTGTCGGTGCCGGGATTGACGATGCGGCCGACCGGCGACATCGACGGCGTGCAATGGGGCAAGCTGCTGTTCAATCTCAACAACGCGCTCAACGCACTGGCCGATCTGCCGCTGCGCCGGCAGCTCGCAGAACGACCATGGCGGCAATTGTTCGCCGATCAGCTCGCCGAAGCTCTCGCGGCGATCAAGGCCGAAGGTATCAAGCCGGTGTCGCCGACGCCGATCCCGCCCGCCTGGATGCCGGCTTTGTTACGCCTGCCGGACTGGGTCTTCGAAACCTTGCTGGGGCGGACGATGAAGATCGATCCCGAGGCGCGCTCGTCGATGTGGGAAGATCTGCAGCGCGGCCGCCGCACCGAAATCGATTATCTGCAGGGCGTCATCACCGAAATCGCCGAGCGCCGCGGACTTGAGGCGCCGCTCTCGCGCCGGATCGTGCAATTGATCCGGCAGGCTGAAAGCAGCGGCAAGGGCCCGCCCGGCCTGACGCCGGAGCAGATTCGCCCCCAATATTAATTTGCCTCGGCGCCGGTCCCGCGCGAGTTTCGTTCAGGTGAGCTGATGGGAGAAGCGACATGAAACGAACGCGCCTCGCGCTGGTAGCGGTTGCCGTCCTAGTTTTCTGGGCGTCATTGCTGCCCGCTTATGCCGTGCCGCCAACGGCGACGCCATCGCCGGGCTATGAAGCGAGGCTGCAGGAGCAGCGGGCGGCGTCGCGTGCTGTTGTCGCGCCGGTCGTCAAGCCGCGTCGGGTCAAGAAGCCGCGTGCCCACTGATGTCGATGTCGCCGCGTGAGCACGCCTCTCCCCCACGTCGTCCCTGCGAACGCAGGGACCCATAACCACCGTCGCCAATTGTTGAAGGAAAGTCGTCGACCATCGCAGCAAGACAACATCCGCCGCGGCGTATGGGTCCCGGCGGTTCGCAGGGACGACAGAAGGATCTAGCCCTTCTTCTGCTTGGCCGGCTGCTGCTGTTGCGGATTGAACAGCCGCTTCAGTTCGTTGATGCTCTCCGAGAGCCGCGGCCATTCACACGAGAATTGGCTCTTGGCGCATTGGGCCGCCTTGATGCGTGCGGCCTGCTTGACCGGGCTCGCCACCGGTATCGGCACTCTTTCGGTTTCGACCAGCGCAGGCGCCTGCTCCGTGCGCAGCGAGACCTGTTGGATATCTTGTATTCCCTGTGCTGGCGGCGGCTCCGGCTGTTGCTGCTTGGCCGCCGCCGCTGCGGCGATGTGGTTGCGCCGCTCGCGCTCGAGATAGGCAGTATATTGCTCGTCGATCTTCTTCTGCTCTTCCGGCGTCGGGTTGGGTCCCGCGATGTCGAACGTCCGGTCCTGCATGAAGTCGTAATAGGTGTAGCCGCCGCCAGGCTTGCGGCGGCCGGCGAATTTCGCGTTGCATTCAGCAAGTTTCGCCGTCTTTTCTTCTTTGGTCGCAGCCTTCTCGGCCACATCGGCGCAGGATTCGAAATCGTACGGCGCGCTACGCCACCACTGCGCATCTGAAGCCACCGGCGCGAGCACGAACAGCCCTCCGATTGCGGCAAAAACCAATGACGATGCACGTGAGGCGATCACGGACGATTTGCTCCAGTCGAATTCTTGGGAACTTTGATTGAGTCGATTGTCATCATTTTGGCAGCGCTGTCACGCCGAAACTGCACGATGTTCCCGCTGGCGTTGTGACGTTACCCGGTTCATGTGACCGACGGAACACAGTGCCAGATCGTTAAAAATCTTGAAGAAATTCAACAGCAAGGCAAGTTCCCGCAAACGATGCCTGTAGCGATTCTAGGTGCACTATCTGAGGGCGAGCGGATAAGCATGCCACATTGTGGCAAGAATCAGTCAGCGCCTCTCGCGCGAGCCAGCGTGCGCGATGCCGTTTCATGGAACACCGCGCGATAGAGTCTTGCGAACTCGCCCATGTGATGGAAGCCGTTGGCTCGGGCGCACGATGTCACGGTGATGGCGTCGAATCCCTTCACGAGCTGCGCGCGCGCCGACCAAAGCTGCTTGAGGCGCAAATAGCGATGCAGGCTCATGCCGCGGACGCTCGCCACCGCCGTGCCCAGCGTCCTCACCGACACGCCGCATTGTTCGGCGAGGTCGGCGCTGTAGATCGGCGCGGCGGAATGAAACGCGACATACTCGTCGATCATGCGAACGAGGCGGCAGTAACCCCTGCTTGCAATCTTGCCTGCCACTTCCGGCGTTCGGCCGCTACGGAACATCTCGTCGATGGCGAGCAGCAGGCCTTCCTGGAGGACCAGCGCCGAACGCCGCTCCTGCAACAGTTCCGGCCTGGCGGAAGCCGTCTGCAAAATACCTGTCGTGACGGATCTGACCGTTGCGAGGGCCTCGGGGTCCGGCATGAACGGGCATGGCCGGTCCGGCGTATCGAACCATTCCCGATCCCGCAGGCCGGCGCCAAGGGTGACGATCGCGTGCAGCGATCCACGGGGTTCGACGAACTGCAAATCGACGTTGCCGCGCATGCCGACAAAAGCCGGACGATCCACGGACATGCCGTTGACGGCTACGTCGTAGTCGTCCTCGATCTGGAAGATGACGACGCCATGCGCGGCGCGATAGCTGACATCGACGATACGTGGAAACGAGCGGAGCATCGTGATCTGGCAGCAGGGCAACTGCACCGCCGCGCGCGCGGTATGGAAGTTCGCAAGATTCAGCGGGACGCTGCGCGCATCGGCGACGAACTCGACCGGCCGGAAGGCGTCGATGTCGGAAAACCGGATGATCGAAAGAGCCGGCGAGGGGGCAAGGTTCTTAAATAGCATTGCAAGACAACTGGGCGGCGCGAATCTTCGCAGCCAGCGTCGGCCGGTCTGGTTAACGCCGCATTAAGAAGTTTGGCCGAGGCGAAGATTTCGAAAGCACCGACGTGACGTGCGGGGCCCCCGAGCGAGCCGCCCCGGACCCATCCAAATCCATTATACCTGCTCAAGCGGAATGCTAATTGTTTTGCAGCCACCCAAGCCATCATGTGACGGCCAATCTGGAACCCTCGCGCCGAGCGGGCCGGAGCCGCAAGAGGAAGAGGAAACAGTCTCTATGACCATCACCACGGCCATGACGAGCGTGCCGAAGCCCGCGCCTGAGCTGATCGACGCGTTCAGGAACGCGCCGACCTCGATCATTAGCGACAACCTTGCCCGGCTGCCGGGCGCCGTAGGCCTGCGGCCGTTTCATCGCGCCGGCCGGCTGGTCGGAGCTGCTTTCACGGTGCGGACGCGGCCCGGCGACAATCTTGCGATTCACCGGGCGCTTGAACTGGTCGGGCCGGGCGACGTAATCGTGGTTGATGGCGGCGGCGACGAGACGCGGGCGCTGGTCGGCGAGATCATGAAGAACATCGCCGAATACCGCGGTGCCGCGGGCTATGTGATCGACGGCGCCATCCGCGACGTCGCGGCCTTCGCTGCCTCCGACTTTCCCTGCTTTGCCCGCGCGGCGATCCACCGCGGCCCGTACAAGAGCGGACCCGGCGAGATCAACGTGCCGGTTTCCATCGGCGGCTCGGTGATTTCTCCTGGCGACGTCGTGGTGGGCGATGAGGACGGCGTGGTATCGTTCCCCGCTGCTGTGGCCGCCACATTGCTCGAGGCGGTCCGCGCCCAGATCGCGCGCGAGGAAGATACGCTGATCGCAATTCGCGAAGGCCGCTACCAGGGCAGCTACGGCAAGTCCTGATGGGGCGCGACAGCACGCAAGGAGGAACGATGAGTCAGAAGGACGAATTCCACAATCTGGATAACCCTGGCGACGGCCTGCTTCGCGAACTCGCCGCCGGCGTCACCTCACGCATCTTTTCCGGCGAGCACGCCATGCTGTCGGTGGTGACGCTGGCGCCGCATTCGCAAGGCACGCTGCATCATCACCCCGAAGAACAATGGGGCGTGCTGCTTGAGGGATCGGCGATTCGCGTTCAGGGCGATGAGGAAATTCCGGTCAAAAAGGGCGATTTCTGGCGCACGCCCGGTAACGTGCCGCACACCATGCGGGCTGGACCGGAAGGCGCGCGTGTGCTTGACATCTTCAGCCCGCCGCGCCCCGAATACAAGAAGGCCGGGTCTGGCTTCGGCACCTAGAGCATGATCCGGAAAAGTGGGAACCGGTTTTCCGAAAAGATCATGCTCAAACAAGGAGAGGAGATCATGATGCGATTCCGCCTAATCGCATCATGATCTAAGACAAGTCTGCGAACAAAAACAAAAAAATCGCGGGCGATAACGGGAGGAGAGTTCTGGTGAAGATTACAAGACGCAACTTGCTTGCGGCGACGGTCGCGTTCGCGGCCACGCCGGCGCTGGCGCAGCCGGCCAAGAACATGACGCTGGTAGTGCCGTTCCCGCCAGGCGGATCGACCGACGCGCTGGCGCGGCTATTGCAGTCTCATCTGCAGACGAAGCTCGGCCGCACCGTGCTGGTGGAGAACAAATCCGGCGCGGCCGGCTCACTCGGCGCCGTGCAGGTTGCCAAGAGCGCGCCTGACGGCGCGACGTTCCTGGTGACGTTCGACTCGCACGCGGTTATCCCATCGATCCTCGAAAAGCCGGGGCTGGATGTCGAGAAGGATCTGGTGCCGGTATTTCTGGTCGGCACGGCGCCTTATGTCGTCGCCGCGAATGCCGAGCGGCCGTACAAGACCTTTGCCGACGTGGTCGCGGCCTGCAAGGCAAATCCTGGCGCGGTGAAATATGCCTCCGTCGGCATCGGCACGCTCGGCCATCTGGCGATGACGGTGCTGGGCAAGAAGGCCGGCGTCGAGATCACGCATGTGCCCTACCGCGGCGGCGGCCCGGCGATGAACGACGTGCTCGGCGGCCATGTCGATCTCATCGTGGGATCGGCGGCGCTGATTACGGCGCAACTCGGCACCAACAGGCTGCGGCCGATCCTGCAGATGGGCCGCGAGCGGATGCCCGTGCTGAAGGATACGCAGACCGCGATCGAAGCGGGCTTTCCCGATTTCGAGACGCTGGCCTGGTGGGGCGTTTTCGCGCCGAAGGGAACGCCGGAAGATGCCGTCGCCGGCATGGCGAAATCGGTGAAGGAGATTCTGAGCGAACCGGCGGTAGCGGCGCAGTTGCGCGATACGCAGAACATGTCGCTGCTGCTCGCCGACGGCAAGGATTTCGGCACCTTCTTCGCCAAGCAGGTGAGCATCTGGGGACAGGTGGTCCGCGAGAACAACATCAAGGCGTAGCGGCAAGCGGGAAAACAAACGTGTCCCGGACGCGGTGCAGCGTCGCTTGACGATGCACCGCAGAGCCGGGACCTACGGCAGCCGCATCATGGACCCCGGATCAGCAGCGCACCACGCCGCTCACGCGGCGCGCTGCGCAGCATCCGGGGAACGCAAAGCTGTAAGGTGGGCAGAGCGTGGCGAGAGCTACGCGACAAAGGCCCTCTTGGCCCGCAAAAGGGGCGGCCCGGAGGGGCTGGCGATGCCACGCCTGCTTTGCTATGAAGCGTCCCAAGCACCTGCCTTGCCATGCGGGTCCGCGGTCCCGTAGCTCAGCCGGATAGAGCGACGGTTTCCTAAACCGTAGGTCGGAAGTTCGAGTCTTCCCGGGATCGCCAGTGCTCACGCGGCGCTTAGCGTAATAAAATCAACGACTTCCGATACGTCCTCAATTTGTTCGTCGCCGAGGATTCGCGTTGCATCACTGATTCCGTGGGCTCCGCGGGCTCCGTGCATTTACAAGGGGTTACGCAGCATCCCATTTGCTCCATGCAACATCGATGCAACACGCACCAACCCTCTTGTTCGCGGTTCGTCCGAAGATAGTAGATTGCGATCAAGTCGAATGGCGGCACGAGAGTTGATGGGGTAGCGCGCCTGTCGTGCCTACAGATTTCGCGTGTTTTCTAACGATTGCCAAACCACCGCCGCCACCCGGTAGGATCGCGACCTAAGCAACGCTTTTGCGCGACTCGTCAACGCCGCTCATGACTCGGTTTTCGATTCTTTTCAGAGCTTCCTTGTCGTTGTCTCTAAGATCAAAGAGATACCCGTAGGTGTCATAGGTCTGCACGATCGATGCATGGCCCATATACGTCTGGACCCGTTTCGCACTGTAGTTCGCTTCAATCCACAGCGAGGCGCAGAAGTGCCGGATCGCGTGGAGGCCATACTTAGCTCTTTTCCCAATGGTCTTTTTTCCTCCCTCTTCCAGCTTCACGACCGCAACGTAAATGCCCGCTTCGATCTGCATCAGCCGGAAATACCGGGTCATGATGTTGCTTTGGTTTTGAACCGTTCCACGGCCGGAGGGAAAAACGAGGTTCAATCTGCTCGAAGGGCAGCGCGGTTTCCAGGCCATGAGAGCGTCCCGGACCACCTGCGGAAATGGAATCGTACGCGTCCCGGCTTTCGATTTCGGATGCCCGACCCGACCCCAGCGATCAGCACGGCGCATGACGGTGATCGCGTCGTTCATGAAATCAACGTTGCTCCACGACAGTGCTCGGACCTCTGATGCGCGCAGTCCGCAGAAGACGAGGACCAGAATGAAGGCAAGCCAATCCTCCCAGGCCTGCAGCGTGCGCGCGATCATCTTCTGTCCTTCTTCCATCGTGGGCATTTCCGGGCGCTTGGCGTTTCGTTCCGAGAACTCGAAAGACGTTTCGTAAATGACGTTCTTGCCCACCCAGCCCTTGCTCTTTGCGTAGTTGAGCACTGCGCCGGCGTCGATACGCACGCGACGGACCATGTCCAGGGTCCGGTCGCCCTCAAGCAGATCCTCATAGAGAGTCTGCGCGCTTACCTTGTTAAGGTCATTCAGCTTCTTGTCCTGCCACAAGGGATAGAGATGATCGTCAAGGTGCTGCTGGTAGGAGATGATCGTCGTCTCTTCCAGCCGTCGGCGGCGGCAGTTAGCGATCCACGCCTCGCCCGCTTCCCTGAAGGTAATGGTATCGCGGGCGGCGACATGGGTGCCTTCGGCAATTTCGGCCCGCGCATTGACAAGCCACTCGTCGGCATCGCGACGCCTGCCGAATTGTTTGTGACGCCGTTTGCCCTTCAGATCCTTGTAGTCGACCTGCCAGGCGACCTTGCCGCCCTTCAGCAGACGCTTGCGAATGCTCGCCATTGCCTCTTGACCTCACTATCGGTATTTAATACCTTTAGCAGGCGAGCGCCCCCTGATGGCGTAAGATGGAGGGATTGGTTAATGCCGACGTCCGTCGAGTTGGTGGACACTGTCGCTGCCGCGCTGAACTGGGAGCGAACCGAAGTTTTCCACCACGCCCGAAATCTTCGGGAGGCCGGCCTCATGACCAAAGGGGGACGAGGAATTACGGCCCCCCAGATGAATCTCTCGGACGGCGCCAACCTGATTTGCGCCGTCCTCGCGGCCAAGCGCGTGAAGGAGAGCAGTGAGGCCGTGAAAGGCTTGGCGGGACTGAAAGGAGTCCGGCAGGCATTTCGCTTTCCAGAAAACAACGCTTGGCGCTTCTATCCATTGATTGATCGCGATGGCCTGCTTCGCCTTAAGCCGGGACATAACGTGCAGGAAGGCATGGCAGCCCTTCTCGACCTGTTCGCTCGTGAGGACGACTTAAAAAGGAAGTGGGCCCAGCACGTGCCTCACATTGACGTTGAGTTGACGGCCGAATTTATCGTTTACTACCCGAAGTACTACGCGAGCATCTCCGTGCGGATCGAGGGCGTCGTTTCGGAGAGTTGGACTTACTCGCTGCCACGAATGGGAAGACGAAAAGGCACCTCACACAGAGAGGGGCCTTCCTGGAAAAGCGGCGGCTGCAATGAACAGGCCTTCCGCAAGATCGCCAACGAGTTCGGAGTTTCCGGTGGCAAAGGATAAATCTCCATCTCGAGCAGACGTGACAGGGATGTCCGCCAGTCAGCCTGACAAGTTGGACCTGCTCGTCGGCGCCGAAGCCATCGCGATGTTCATGTTCGGCGATCCCGATGCGACCCGTCGCATCTATCACGCATGGGAAGCCCACGGCCTTCCCGCCTTCAAGGTCGGCCAGGCTCTTTGGGCCCGCAAAGGTGCGTTGGTGGCATGGGTCGATGCCAAGGAGTTAGAAGCCGCCCCGCCTTCGGATCCCCCGGCAATGTGAAGCATGAGGGGGTGAGAGTCCCTCCCTCTCCGCCAAAAAGCCGCGCGAGCGAGCCCGTCTCGCAAAGACGGGAGAATCGACTAAAGGTTAGCGCGATTGCGCTTGCCGTCAGATTCAACCCATGAGACGATTCTGCTGCATTCAGGGGCAAGGGTTCGGGAAACCAAGCCAGAGTTCCAGGCGGCGAAACTCGCACCGGAGAAAAACGGAATTCCTTTCGACGATGTCGGCGGGTAATCAAGTGGCCTTGGAGGACAACATCACCGCCTTCAAGATTTTCTAAAGCCGCCAGGAATGATTGGAGAAGCGAGCCATAAGGCAAAGCGACTCTAGGGGGTAGGGCAGGGTTCATGTTGGTTGGAATTTTCTGCGGATGGCCGGTACCCGGCGTTCGCACTAGGTATCGCTCGCGCGTTCTGGCGGCTTGCAGCGCCGTCACTCATGATCTCCGCGGTTCGGAGGTCGATGCAGGTGCCTAGCTATCTGGAATTCTTCGCTGGAGGTGGAATGGTGCGAGCCGGTCTGGGCGGCCGGTGGAAGTGCCTGTTTGCGAACGATTTCGATCCGCTCAAGGTCCAGATCTACGCGGACAACTGGGGCGAAACGGAAATTCTTGAGGAAGACATCCACAAGCTCAAGGTGGAGGATTTGTCTCGCAGGGCAGATTTGGCCTGGGCGTCCTTTCCCTGTCAGGATCTTTCGACGGCGGGCAACGGTCTCGGGATCGGCCAGGCTGGCGGCACCCACCGGACGCGGTCCGGGACATTCTGGGCATTCGTCGATCTCATGAAGGAGCTCAAAGCGAGCGGCCGCCTGCCCAAGATTATCGTTCTTGAGAATGTCCTTGGTCTCCTGACAATCAACGGTGGCGAAGAATTCAAGGCTGTGATCGCGGCGCTGGACAGGTTGGGCCTGCGCGCCGGCGCGGTCGTTCTCGATGCGCGACATTTCCTGCCGCAGTCCCGGCCGAGGGTGTTCATCATCGCGGTATCGAAGGCCGCGAAGGTGTCCGATGACCTTGTACGGGCCAAGCCGCATCCGACCTGGCATCCGGATCCACTGGTCAAAGCCGTGGAGAAGTTGTCGCCCCATTCTCGCGACCATTGGCTGTGGTTCAACCTGGGCTCGGCTCCGGAACTCAAGAAGACGTTGGGCAAGATCGTTTCTGATCGGCCCGTCGGAGTGGAGTGGCATACGGGGGCCGAGACCAAGCGGCTCATCGGCATGATGTCGGACGTGCACAAGCAAAAGCTGGCCGAGGCGAAAAGGACCGGAAAGCGGATGGTCGGTACGCTGTCGCTCCGGATGCGCCCCCAAAACGGAAAGACGGTGCAGCGCACTGAGATCTGCTTCCGAGGATTGGCGGGCTGCCTCCGAACTCCGAAGGGAGGTGGATCCCGTCCTCGTATCATCGTGGTGAAGGGCTCCGAGGTCCGGACGCGACTGCTTTCGCCGGGGGAGGCGGCGTCCCTGATGGGGCTGAAGCCATCTTACCAACTGCCCGAAGTGTACGAGTACGCCTTCAGGGTGATCGGCGATGGCGTAGCCGTACCGGTCGTTTCGTTTTTGCGGGCGAAACTTCTGACCCCGTTGCTGCGGTCGGTAAAGAAGTCCCGCGCGGTGACCGGGCGAAAGCCGGCGCGCGCCAAACGCGCTTCCGAGATGCGCAGCTTGCGCGATGGACCGGAGCTTCGGGTCTAAGATGACGGATACGTTCCCAACCACGTATCTGGAATGGGAGACCGTGTTGACGCGTCATTTTCTGTCGATCGGCGAAGGCGACGCGTCGCCGCTCCGCTCATTCGAGGTGACGGACTTCACTCTGACCGATGCGCTCGGGCTCGAGTACGACTTCAGGGAGCGAGTGGTCGAGGCCTTTCGTGCGATGTTCGCCGAGAGAGAGGCCAGCCTGGTTGCTGCGCTTCAGCACGCCGAATATCGTAGGTATTCTGGCGACGAGATCCCGGGCTGTTTCGCCTATCTCGCGCTGACGATGCTCGTCGAAGGCATGATCGACCCCGACGCGAGCGGACACGAATTCCGGCCCAAGCTGGCTTCATTCCTCAAGTTGGACCGCACCTTCTCGAATCTGGCCGGCATCAATCGGATGTGGCTGGAGCTCGAGAAGTGGCTGAACGTACGCGCACGGAAAGGACTGCCTTTCCGCGCGCTCGAGCTTCCGCCCGTGGAGGAGTGGCGCAAGCAGATCGGCTATTCGGTGCGGCTGTCTTTTCCGTCGCGAAAGGACAAATCGGTCGTCCAGCATTTCCTGGACGACAACGATGGCGTTCTCGGCAGCCCACTGGAGTTTCTGAACAGGTTTCGGCGGGTCGCGGACGGCTCGAAGTCGTCCGCCTATCTGAAGTCGGCCTACCAGGATTTCCTGCGCAGCTACCTCACTGGACACCGCGCGCTCGCAGACCATCGCTTCTGGCGCCTGGTCCAGGCCATAAGCCTCGGCAGAAAGACGACGGTGCCGTTCGAGCTTTCGCTCGAGATGCTGCGGGACGAGGACGACCTGTGGTCCTTCGCGGTGTCGGACGCGACGACCGGACAATTGCTCGGATCGTACGGCACGCTCGCGCAGGCGATCGCGGTATGCTCTGCCAGGGAAGGTCACGAACTGATGCGCGCCGTCGACCTGGGCGTCATCTTCTTTCGGCAGTCCGGACACGCGCGCTGGGAGGCGATGCCGATCCTGGCCGAGGGACTGAGCAGGGTCATCGTCGGCCTGTCGCCGCGCGTCGCCGGCAAGATCGGCGCGAAGCTCGGACCGCTCGAGCGGAGCGGGGACTGGTCGATCTCGCGGATCGTCCCGGCGGGCAGCGCGCAGGACCGTCTGGGCGCGATCGTGAAACTGCCGAAGCCCGAAGAGCAAATCCGGAACGTCCGCATCTTCGGCGGCGTCCGCAGCGCTGGCGAATGGCTGGGACGGACGAGTTTCCTGCCAAAACTGGCGGCCGACGCTTCGGGCCTCACCATCGCGCCCCGGGCCGGCGAGAACGACGGCATGATACGATGCGAGGAGGAAATCGCCGGCACCTACGCAATCCGGAGCGAGAAGCCGCTGGACGGTCCGTACCTCGTTCAGCCTGCCGCAGACGAGGACCGCGCGTCGCCGTCATGGTCCCGCAGCTTGACGTTCGTGCGGGACGCGCACGTTCACCGAGCCTTGAGCGCTGTGAAGGGATCTCCGGTCACCGAATGGACCGAAGTCGCGAGCATGCGGGACACGGTCGCGCCTCCCGTAGACGGTTGGAGCGAACTCGATCCCAAGCTGGGCGATCTGATCGAAGCGGTCTACGCCGGCGGCGCCTCCGGCTGGGACGAAAGTGAGCTCATTCCAATGCTCTCGGACATTCTTTCGGGGAAGGCGAGTCCGTGGGACGTGCTGCGCGGCCTCCAGGAAGCCACGATGCTCGAGCCTTTCCTGAAGCCGGCCTGGAAGGGACGGACCTGGATGCTGCGGCGTCCTATGCTGGCTCCGCTGGGTTCGCCCGAGACGATGCTTGTCGTCGTCGATGGTTGCGTCGGGGCTCGCCTGACCGAGGATTTCCGCGTGGCCGTCGCCGCGATGGGTGGCAAAGCGTTCCGCTCGAGCGGCGCCGCGAAGTGGTCGCCCCCGCTCGTCGGAGCGACCGGCGTCGAGCCCCAAGAGTTGGCGTCGAGGCTGCGTTGGGGCCTCGGAACGGTCGGCGTGCCCGGCGACGCGCCGACGTCCTTCGTCCTGACGCCCATCAGTCATGAATTCTACGCGACGGCGTCCCATTGGTCGTGGAAGCGACGGCATTTCGTCACGGCGCGCGACGACGACGGGGAGTCCGTGCGCGTCACGCGGTGGAGAAGCAATCGGGACCACGACGTCTACGTGGTCGTGGCCCGCGGGCAGGAGTTTAGGCACCTGTCGAGGCAGGCCGCGATCGTGCATGCGCACGTCGCGCGCGGCGCCTCGATGTTCGATTTCGACGACGGCAAGCTCGTCCGTTCGACGGGAGAAGGCGCGCTGCCAATCCCCGTCGCCGCATGGCTTCGATATCGCAATCTCGGCAACGCGGGCCCGTCGGGACGACGACATTACGCGTACTCGGCGCGAGCCGCCGATTTGGCGAAGCTCCAGAGGCTTCTTCCGGGAATCCTCCAAGGCGATGGGGCCCAGTCGGCGTTCGAGGCGGCGAATGTCTGCCGCCGGTCGGGAGGAGCCGCGCGACTGCTTTGGATCAACGACAGCGTAAGGGCGGCGCGCGTATTGCCGCCCGTTGGATAAGGGTGCCGACGTGACGAGCGACAGCAGCAATTTCGTGGTGGGAGTATGCACGAGGACGCAGGGACCGTCGTCCTTCGTCGAGGTGCGGGCGCAGTCGATCGAGGGCGCGATCACCGACATATCCTCGTCGTCGCACAACCTGTTCGGCAACAACGGCGAAATCGAAGTCAGATCGGCGCGGTCCGCGATCAAGGTCGGCGACTGGGTGCTGGCGCGCCCGACGCTCGAAGGCCCACCGAAGCGGCAGCGGTATGTCGCCTCTTCCGGCAGACGGCTTCTGCCGTTCGAAGACCTGTCGGGCCTCTACGCGCCGGAGGCGGCGCGCAGGCTGCTGGTGGAGACGGGACGACAGGACGGCTTCGCCGGCGAAAAGGTGTTCCGGATCGGCGCGTCCGACGTCATCGAAGTGCGGATGGTGGTCTCGCCCGACGGCCGATCGCGGATCGGTCAGCCCGACGATCTGACGGCGCTGCCGGTCTGGCCGTACCAGCCCGAACGACATGTCCGAGTACCGACCCAGGCGGGCTTCGTCGATCTGTACGCACGAGACGCCGGCGCCGTCCAGAGCGGGGTCGTCAACTGGTGTTCCGACGTCGATTTCGTGCGTCACGTCATAAGCAGCTTCGCAGATGAGAACGCTGACGACGGCGTTTTGAAGCAGGCGGCGGTCCTTCTCTCCGGACGCGTCGAAGCCCTCGAAAGCAAGCTCTCCGAGGCGGAACGCCTCGACCCGCGCGTCGGGCAGGAGATTATGCGCTCCCGCAGATTGGCGGATCTCCTCAAGTCGCGGGACGACATGCTGAAGGACTTTATGAGCGTCCTGCGCAGCGATCCCGAGGTCAAGGCGCAATTGGCCGAGCGCACCGAGCAGCTTGCGAACGAAGCTGCCGCGGTCCGGATCGAAGCGTTGGTAGGCGAACACACGGCGTCCCTGCAGGCGGACATGCAGGGGCGGCGCGCGCGCGGACAGACGGAGCTCGAGGAGACGCTTCGGGATCTCGAGGCGACCGAATTCGCGTCGATGACGGCGCGGCTGAAGTCGGCCGAGGAAGCGGCTCTCGCCGACATTTCCCGGAAGAAGACGGAGTTGGAGAGCGAGATCGGCGCGCTGACGGGAAGGCGCGCCGAGATCGCCGCGCAGTCGGAAGCGGAAGGCAGTCGTCTCGCCGAAGCCCGGGCGCGTTTGACAGACCTGGAAAAGGAGCTCGCGAGCCGGAAGGACGAGATCGACCGCATCATCCGGATGGAATCGCTGCTGCAGGATCGCGGGCCCGCGCGTGCCGACCACGGCAGGCCGCGGGTCCCCGGCTTCAGGGCGGCCGATCCGCCGGCGAGGCCCATCGCGGTCGGTGAGCTCGCGTCCTGGGTGAAAGCCAGCAACGTGCTGTCCGCGAGCGGCAAGTCGCAGTGCGTTCGCGCGCTGGCCCACGTGATGGCGGGGGGACTTCCGGTTCTGAGCGGCGACCGCGTCGACGACTTCGTCGCGGTGCTGGCCGCGGCCCTCGGAGGCGGAAGGCACGTGTCCTTCGACTGCGATCCGGCCGTCATCACGTTCGACGACCTGTGGGTCCGGCCCGGAAGCGGATCCGCGACCGCCCTCGGCCAGGCTCTGGCCGATTGCGATGAGAAAGAAACGGTCCGTTTCTGCGTGATAGGGAACGTCGATCGTGCGGCCGCGCATCTTTGGCTCGACACTCTGGCGGACAAGGTTCGTCGGCGAGAGGTTCCCGACAATATGCTGGTCTGCCTGACGCTCGCCGGCGCGCCGGGCGAGGCGCTGGCAGAGATCCTCAAACGACTGCCGTCGATAGACACATCCGGCTCGATTGAAAAGGCTGCCGCGGTCGCGGCATTCTCCGGGCGGTCCGACGAGAGCTTCGAACGCCAAGTCGACCTCACCACGATCGAGCGCGCCTCCGCGTCCGCGACGGTCGAATCCGCCGCAAAGCTCATGCTCAAGGACGTGCACGTGGGCTTCGCCGACGCCGATTGGTTCGGCCGCGTCGTCGCCGTGGCCAAGGCCCTTCTGAAGGAAGAGGCCGACGACTTCATCCTGACCGCCGCGAAGAGGAGGCTGCCGGCCTCCCATGGTGGCGCGCCGAGCAACGGGAAGCCGGGGCTAAGGGTAATCGAGTCCGGAAGCTCGTCGAATGCTTGATCCAGTCGGCGGCTTCGGGCGCATCAAGGACTTCTTCATCTCCTACGTCGAGACGGCGTTCCGCATCTCCGACAAGAGGACTGCCGCGGCGCGCCGCGCGCTGCTGGAGTCCGAGGGAATGCTCGCGACGGTACCGTTCGTCGAGCCCGTGCTGCGCTACCGGACGGCCAATGAGCCGATCGAGAAGCTCATCGACGATCCGGCGCTGGGGCGCCTTTCGCGGGCTGGCAAGGTCGCCTTCGCCGAGCTCGCGCTGTCCGGCCTGTTCGACGGCGAGCCTGCAGACGGGGAGATCAAGCGGAAGTCCACCTTCCCCCCGTACATCCATCAGAAGGACATGCTGCTGCGGGGCGTGCAGCCCGGAAGGCCCGGCATCGTGACGTCGGGCACCGGCTCGGGGAAGACGGAGAGCTTCATGCTGCCGTTGCTGGCGCAGCTTTCCGACGAGGCGGTGCGGTGGGCGGCTCCGGGACCGGGCTATCTGCAGAACCGCTGGTGGACCGGGACCGATCGCTACAGGGCGCAGCGCGGCGGCGAGGCCAGGCCCGCCGCCATTAGGGCGCTCGTCCTCTATCCAATGAACGCGCTCGTCGACGACCAGATGGTGCGTCTGCGGCGAACCCTGGACTCGGACGGAGCGCGGGCCGTCATGGACGACCGGTTCAAGGGAAACCGGATCTTCTTCGGACAGTACACCAGCGCCACGCCGGTCACGGGATACGAGCGTCATCCACGCCGGTTCGCCGACAAGGTGGAGCAGAAACGCCGCGCGAGGCGCCTCGCCAAGCTCAGAGCCGAGATGCGTTCGTTCGAGAAGAGCCAGAACGCGGCGCGAGCGCACGACGTGAAGAAGGCCGCGGACGCGGCGGCGGGCATCGGATCGCCCGAAGATCCCACGCGCTACATCTTTCGGAGCGTCGACGGTGGCGAGATGGTCAGCCGCTGGGACATGCATGCCGCGCCTCCGGACATCCTCGTCACCAACGCCTCGATGCTCGGCACGATGCTATCGCGCGAGGTCGAAGAGCGGATGTTCGACCAGACCCGCGACTGGTTACTGAGCGACGATAATGCGTATTTTTACCTCGTGATCGACGAACTTCATCTCGTGCGCGGCTCCGCCGGCACCGAGGTGTCGTTCCTGCTGAAGTCGCTGCTGCAGCGTCTCGGTCTCGACGATCCGGCGCACATGTACAAGCTGCGCATCCTGGCCTCGAGCGCCTCGCTGCCGTTGGACGAGGCGCGTGGCCCTCAGAGCCTAAAGTATCTGCGGGACTTGTTCGCGCCGTTCGGCACCTGCGTAGATGCCAGCGATCCGGGAAGCACGGAAACGGAGCTCTGGCGCAGCTGCGTCGTGCCCGGCGAGGCGAACGTCTTGAGATGGGACGGGCGGCGTCTGTCGCCCGGGCCTTTCGAGCGCCTGCTCCGAGCTTGCGATCCGGACGCGCACGGGTTCGTGGCGACGATCGAACCGACGGACGATGTGCGATCCGCGCTCGACGACGTCCTGACCGATCTCGGAATCGCGCACGGCGCCGCGGATCGCGTCGTGCAGGCGGCCGTGACTGCCGCCGCGGCGCTGACCGCGTCCTGCGCGAGCGGCGACGGCGTGCGCGCGACTTCGGTCGCCGACATCGCGGAGCGCTTGTTCGGAGAAAAGACGAAGATCGACGCCGTCCGCGGACTCATGCTGGTCCGGGCTCTGCCCGAAAGCAAGAGCGACGAATTCAAGGCGAAGCTGCCGGATGGCGTGCCTTCCTTCCGATTCCATGGATTCATACGGAACGTGGAAGGGCTCTTCGGATCGGTCCGTGCCGTCCCGGGTGGCATCGAGATTGATGACCTGACGATGGAGCGAGGCGTCTCGCACGGCGAGAAGTTTGGCGACGAGGCGAGGGGCCGCCGCCTGTTCGAGCTTCTGTACTGCGAGGCTTGCGGAGAGCTTCTGATCGGAGGACAGCGCGGCGACAAGGATTCCCGCGCCGTCGTCGAGATGCTGCCGTCGGCGGCGGACCTGGAGAACATTCCGGAGAAGGGCGTCTCCGAATACTACGACAAGATGCTGTTCGACCAGTTCGCGGTCTTCTGGCCGAGGCGGGATGACTGGAACGGGTCCGAGAAGAAGTTCGATTCCTGGGAGCAGGCTTCCCTCGATCCGAAGACGGGTGTCGCGACGCTCGGTAGCGACGTGCCCCCGGGTCACATCGGCGGCCATCTCTATTTCCAGACCGACGCCGCGGTGACGGTGAAGAAGAGGGTGGCGTTCCCGAAGACCGCCCAGCCTTTCTGCTGCCCGAAATGCTCCACCGACTATTCGGCTCGACCCAGGGAGAGCAGGTCGCGCTCCCCGATCAGGGCGTTCCGGACCGGCGTCGGAAAGGCGTCGCAGATGGTGGCGACGGAGATGTTCGAGCTCCTTCACGCTATCGGCGCGGACCCCAAGAGCATCGTCTTCAGCGACAGCCGTCAGGACGCCGCGAACCAGTCGCTCGAGATCGAGCGCCTCCATCTTCGCGACCTGCGTCGGGAAATCCTCGTCTCGGTCGCCAGAGCCGCGTTGAGCGAGGCGGAAGCCACGTACCTGACCGAAGATCAGCAGAACGCGATGATCCAGGAGATGGCGAAGAGCAATCCTGGCGGCATCGCCGCGATGATCGACGGCTGGAGGAGGAACTCTGGCGGCGGCGCGATCAGCGTGCCGACCCGCAAGGTTCGACTCGATCACCTGCTGCAGTTCTCGGTCAACAGCACGAGCGTCTCGCGCATCACCTCGGAGCTCGTCCGCCTGGGCATCCATCCCTTCGACGAGTTCGGAAGGAAGCGGTTCAACCGGCAGCCGTGGTGGCAGGCGTTCAGTGAGACCGCCGAAGAGGTGGCGTTCTCGAACGCGCTGACGCCCGTCCTGCGGGGCGATCTCTCGCAAGAGATCATGAAGAGCCAGTACGAGCTCATCGAGGACGTCATCTTCGCGAACAGCTTCTTCGCGATCGAGGAGACGGGCCTCGCGTATCCGTCGCTTTCGGCAGCGGAGGGCAACGCGGCCGACGAGATGGACGCGTGGCTGCGCGTCTTCGCGAGCGGAAATCGGGTCCAAGAAGGACAGTATTTCGACCCGAATGACTTCAAGCAATGGCATTCCGCGCACGACGTGCAGGAGTCCAACAAGGTGCGCCGCTTCGCCGACCATATCTTCGGCGCGCAATGGCAGATCGGCCTCGATGACGTGCTGAGGCGGCTGACTGCCGAGCATCAGCTTGGCGGCACCATCCAGGTCGGGAAGCTCTATCTGAAGATTGCCCGGGCCGACGATCCGTATTGGCGCTGCACCGCATGCGAGCGGGTTCACATGCACCGCGGCGTCGGTCGATGCACCCGCTGCTATGCGCCGCTTCAAGCGTCGAGGACGGGCCCGGTCGAGGAGCTCTGGAATTCGAACTTCCTGGGACGCCGCATCGTCCGCGGGCATGACCAGAACATTCCGCGCTTCAGGCTAAAGTGCGAGGAACTGAGCGGCCAGACTGACGACTTCTCGGACCGGCTGAGGCGGTTCAAGGACATATTCGTCGGTCAGGACAACCTAGTCGGGCAGCACGCGCAGGAAATCGACATGCTGTCCGTGACGACGACCATGGAGGTCGGCATCGACATCGGCTCGCTGCAGACCGTCTATCAGGCGAACATGCCGCCCCAGCGCTTCAACTATCAGCAGCGCGTTGGCCGGGCAGGCCGAAGAGGGCAGGCGTTCTCGTTCGTCACCACCTTCTGCCGCGGACGCAGCCACGACGCGTTTTACTTCCGCCATCCTGAGTCCATCACCGGCGACCCGCCGCCGGCGCCTTTCCTGGCCGTCGATCACAATGCGATCCCGTTGCGCCTGCTGCGGAAGGTCTGGCTGAGGAAGGCGTTCGCGCTCGTGCGCGACGAGTGCATCTCACAGGGGCTGCCGTATCCCGGCGACGACCTCACGCCGCCGGACGTTCATGGCGAGTACGTCCCGACCGACGAGTTCTATGACGCGGGCTCGGTCTGGCCGGGCAAGCTCAGAAAGGCGCTCGAAGACAGCGACGACGTCCGGCAGCGGTTCATCCGCACGGCCATCCTGAAGCCTGAGCAACGTCGGCAGCTGCTAGACATGTCGGAGCCGTCGGTGCTCATGGCGGAGATCACGGGGCTCGCCGCGCAGAAGCCGCGCGTGCGCGGCGGACTGGCGCAGTTCTTGGCGGAGCAGGGGCTGCTTCCCATGTACGGCATGCCGACGCGCGTGCGGAATCTCTATCTCGGCGCCAGGCGCGAGGCTGGCGTCGTTCCGGAGGAGTACGACTGGAGCGTCATGGATCGCGACCTGGAGATGGCGATCTACGAGTTCGCGCCCGGTGCGGTCCTCGTGAAGGATAAGGCGCGGCATCGCGCCATCGGGTTCACCGGGCCGCTCCCCGAGCCGGAGCGCCGCGGCAGGGACGTCGTCGTCGACCCGCCGAAGTCCGACTGGTTCGGCGAGGCGACCTACGTCGCCTGGTGCGGATCCTGCGGCGCAGCCAGCCACAGGGCCGATCGCCCCGGCGCTCCCATCCAATGTGGGGACTGCGGCGTCGACGTCCCTGAGGACACCTTCAACTACTACGTCTCGCCCAGCGCGTTCCGGACCGACTTCCGGCCTACCGCCAAGGACGTCGAAACTCCCGGTCAGATGGCGATCAGGACCGTCGCGACGATCCAGCGTGAGGGCGTGGAGAACAGGATCGGCAGCCTGACCGTGCACGTCGGCGCTGGAACGACGATCATGAACCTCAACAGCGGCGTCGAGGACGAGAACGGCCAGGCCAAGTTCTTCGGAGCCGACGTCGTCACCGACAACGACATGTTGGGCTGGCAGAAGAACGTCACGTTGGCCGAGCAGGCCGTGGATCCGGACATCGAGAGGATTACCGGCAATCCGAGGTGGACGGTAACGGCGCCCGTCGCGATGAGGTTCGGCTTGCTCGCGCGGAAGGAGACGGACGCGCTGTTCCTCGAGGCAACCGGCTTCAACAGGCGCCTGAACCTGGATCTCGTCGCGCGGCGCGGCGCGCGGTCCAGGATCGGCACCCGGTCCGCCGCGGTCAGCGCAACGCATCTCCTGGTGCAGAAGGCCGCGCTCGTGCTCGACGTGGCGCCGGACGAATTCGAGGCGTTGGAGCCCCGGCTCCGAGGCGACAGCCCGATGCTTCAGATCGCCGACACACTGCTCAACGGATCCGGCCTCTGCCGGCGTCTCGGAGAGGTCGGGCGCGACGGCCGACCGGAGATCGCCCGGCTGGTTGACGAGGTCGTGGGAGATCGCGGGCAGTGGCCTCTGAGGGACTTTCTGGACGAGCGCCACGTCACGCGCTGCTCGACCTCGTGCTACGCGTGCGTCCAGCAGTATCAGAATCGCAGATATCATCCGCTCCTCGACTGGAGGCTGGCGATCTCCTATCTGCGCGGAATGATTGATCCGCGGTACGCATGCGGTCTCGACGGAAATTTTGACGCCTATCCGGAGCTCCGCGGCTGGCTCGAGAAGGCTCATTCGCTGGCGCAAGCGGTCGTGTCCATGCGGCCCAGGACGCTGCGGTACGGACGCGCCGGGGCGGGCGGCCGTCTGCCGTGCATCGAGGAACGAACCGTCGATGGCCGCCTGGAAAGGCGCTACGCGGTCGTCCATCCCCTGTGGAGGCTGGACCAGGCGTCTATCCGGGAGTTTGGGATCGAGCCTAACGGCAATCCGTTGTGCTTCGTCGATACGTTCGACCTGGAGCGGCGGCCGCTGAATGCGTTGAGGTTCGCCGCGGTCCGCCCCGAAGACGAGCCCTTGACGCGCTGAAGCGCAGCCGCGGGCGGTTCAGGCGGTTATTTGCGCGCCTTGGCGACGACGTTGCGGCGGAGAATGCCAGCGAGTGCTTTTGGGCCCTTCGTCTTGTATTCCCAGTTGACGACGACCGGGATCGCGCAGGACGTCAGGTGATGCGCTCGTCCTGCTGAGAAGTCGAAACCGTCGCTTCCCTGAAGCTTCCGTGTTTGATCGAATTCGATGCGAACCGCACGCGGGTTCGGCGACTGCTCGTTATCCACCCTCTCTGGAGGTTACCTGCAACACGCTCAGGAACCTGGCGTGAGCATCGCCGGCGTCCCGACGGTGCCGATCGACACCTTCAACCTTGAACGTCGCCCTCTCAGGTCCCTTGATCCCGATAACCAGCGCGAGCCGGCCCCCGCGATGCAGCAGTGAGCTATTGCCTGGGCGTCGCTACTCGGCGCAGCTTCGACGTCAGCAGGGCGGCCTTCTTGCTTTCGCACTCCCATATGACGATGATGCGCCAGCCAGCCTTTCGCAGCGACCGGATGTTGTCACGGTCGCGCTGAACGTTTCTGTCGAGCTTGCGTCTCCAGTAGACGTCATTTGATCGCGGCACGCGAGCGCGGTTGCATCCTTCATGGCAATGCCAAAAGCAGCCATTGACGAAGACGGCGACTTTCCACCTCGGGAAGACAATGTCAGGTCGCCCGGGTAGATCCTCGCGGTGAAGCCTGAACCGGAGACCCATTGCGTGCGCCGCTCGCCTGACCACCATCTCGGGAGTGGTGTGCTTGGATTTGACCTGCGCCATCGTCCAGGAACGATGAGCGAAATCCTCCTTGCGCGGCCTGCTCCGTCTCCCGTCGTTCAATGGGTGAGCAGTGACGCGCTTTCTCACGTCAGTCCGTTGTGCACTTGTTCGGCGAGTTGCTCCGAAATCGCCTGCCATCCCGCTTCAGAGTACCTAGCGGAAAAGCTCTGCTCGAAGCCGTCCATGATATGGTCGAGTGCGTCGATCAACTGCGCGTTTTGATAGTTTGGAAACCGTTCGTAGGCCTCGGAGAACAGGCGCTCGCGCTCGTCGCTGTCGTAGAGCCGCAAAGCCTCCGCTTCGAAATCAATCGTTCCATATGGAATATCGGCCATGGATGCTTCCTCTGCTACTAGCCTATACCACATTGACCCGCAACTTCGGAGCGTTAGCTCTCCTGGGCTTCACGGAGTTGCAGATCAATGCACTGGAAGCCAGCGCTATCTCAGCGCAGCAAGAAAGGCCGAAGCCGTCAATAACAGCGGTTCCTCCAGGGGAGGGGCGACTTCGAACATCTGGGCGCGGTTGCGGAAGTGGAACACTCGCCGGATCCGGTAGGTGCCAGTGTTTTCTGAAGCGACGTCGATCTCTCGTCTAGTGAGCCAGAACGCTGTGCGCTCATGGCCGCACGTTGTTTTGATTTCTAATAGGCGTTCCTGGCCATCCGGCTCAAAGGACCTGACATCATACCCGAAGCCATCCCCGTCCAAGTCTGAAACCCACCGCACGTCTTCGGCCAGGTCGTCGCGTCCAGCTCTCCGCAACCGGTCTCGCTCGAACTCCACGACGAAATGCTCGCCGGCTTTTCCCAGGTCGCGGTTTCTAGCGTCTCGCTCGGCCGGGTCGAATTTGCCGACAAGCCGTTGAATGGCGGGTGTCAGCGTCTCGTCCGGATCACGCAAGGCTGGCGCTGGCACCAAGATGGCGCTTTCTGCTGTCGGCAGCGGTGTGCCTACGCTCCCAGGGTCGAGAAGACGAGGCTCCCGTGCGACGGTGCGCGCCACGGCTTCGACTAGGGCGTCCTGGTAATGCGCCAGCGGCTTGTACCCGTTGATCCACTGAGCGCCCAGCACGTCCAAGACAGCAGACACATTCTGGAGCTTGCGTTCGATCGATCCCTCCGACCGGCTGACAACCTCCATTAACCGACGTCGATTTTCGGACTTGTTGTAGAGAGTGCCCGCCTTCTCAAGAGCCAGCATCCGGAAATAGCTCTTGACCACAGCGGAGACCTCGTCCTCCGACCATGGCTTCCCAGCTATCTCGTCCCGGCTTGCGTTCAATTCTCTGCTCCCCAGCCGACGGTAGCGTACCAGGCAAGCAATCGTTCGCAACCATGGTCACTGGGCTTGGAATCTAGTCGACGCGATCCGGACGCTGCGCGGCTGGGCGATCTGCGTGCTGCAGGAGGCTCACGCGATCCGCGAGTGCGAGCAACACGGCTGGGTGTCGGATCGCGCGGATCGATCTGAAAGCACGGCCGTCAGTAAGACGAGGGTAGACGCTCCCACTAGCTCCCCCGCGGCTACCCTTTTCCGCTGTGTGAGGTTTTTCGGACGAGGCTAACAGCATCCGCAAAGGAACGGATAGAATCCCTAGGGAATGCTAAAAATCTTTATTCTACAACTACATACAGCATTATGCGTTCTTATTTGCATATTCGCTTGACATGGAGCGATAACATTTGGCATACATGCGGACATGCACTTCATTTCGCATGTAGGGAATAGAGATGGCTCGTTTTACCCAAGCTCAAATGCTCGACGAACTCCGCACGATTTTCCTGTTCGAAGCCGATCACGTGCTGATCTCATCAGGGCCAGCCAAGGCGGAAGCGTTCATCGGCTTCCGAACGGAGGACGAGTACTGCCACGAACCAACGACGAAGGTTGACCTGTCTTTGTTTGCGGACATCACTGGCTCCTTCGAACGTAGTTACCAGTATGCGTTCAATCCGAGCCTCCTGAACACTTTCCAGGATCACGAAATCCAAGACCTGCACACGTTCCTGCAAGGCACACCTCGCATTGGGGGTGCCGCATCCAGCGAAACACACCGGTTCATGACTCCCGACGGCTACTGCCAGATGGTCGCGGATACCGCCTTGGCGCGATGGAAGCTGGAGTGGATTGCAGACGGCACTCAGACCTTCACCACCCGAGAGCTTGCTCTCCTGGCAAATATGACGGAGGGCGCCGTAAGGATGGCCATCTCTGATAAGTCCGACGCGCGGCTGAAGACCATCCAAGGATCAAAGCCGGTGTCCGTGAGCTTCGCTGAGACAAAGCGATGGTTGGCTGGACGACGAGGATTCGTGCCCTGTCCATCGGTACCCAAAGAAGATCACTTTCTTTCGCTCGCGATGCGGGAAGCCGAAAGTTCGGTTGAACTTAGCAGGTTGGTCCAAAGAATCCTTAATTTCGAACCTGCTGAGAAATTGGCTCAAAAAGCAGGGATGGATATCGACGAAGCAGAGCGATGGCTGAACGGCAATTTCACTTTCGATCTTCCGCAAGCCCGGGCAGTCGCAGAGTGCCTGAACGTGGACGTTCCTCTCTTTATCGGCAAGGCGCTCGAAGTCTCGCTCCGGCGTCAAGGAGAAACGGAATGAGCGAGTTTGCGCTGTCAACTCATGCACGTAAGAGAATGCAACAGCGGGCAATTCCACCTTTCGTGCTTGATATGCTCTTCGATTGCGGTTCGGTGTCTCGCTGCGGCGGTGCTGACCGCCTAACATTCGATAGGGCGGCAATTCGGCGTCTCCAACGTGAGATAGGAGGACAGCAAGAGCTCAAGCAGTTCGAGCGTTGGCTAAGCGTGTACGCAATCGTCGGTGACAATGGCGAAGTTGTCACCGCGGCGCACCGAACGCGCCGGTTCCGTCGCTAAAATCACGGATCTTGCATTATCATGGAGAACTATCAGACATGGATACGGCACTCGCAACGTTATCGACCTTACCTGCGCATGGCCGCATTGCCTGTCGTCGCTGCTTCAGCGGCGATGGCCCGACGCAGATGATCGGCAAGTGGCAGATGGTGAATGATCCCGCAGCTTGGGGATCAGCGGCGCCGCGTATATTGATACTTGGTTTCTCAAAGGGCTTTACCCAGGCGAACGCCTTTCGGTCCGGCCGTTTCGAGGATATCCCCTTCAAGGACATGCGCAGTCGCCTAACCGAAGAACTGCGGCTGCTCGGCGTGATCGAGAGATCGGAAGTCGTTGACCAGAAGATGGTGGCCTCGGAAACTGAGATCGGCTTCGGGTCGCTGGTGCGCTGTAGCCTTTCGCGCATCAACAAGGGGGGAGTGTTAGCGTGCACCGGCGAGGTCATGCCGAAGGCATTCACCGAAGAAATCTCCACAAGCGTGCGGACGTGCACTGAGACCTTCCTCGCCGACCTTCCGTCCTCCGTTCGCTTGGTTCTGCTGCTCGGCACCACGGACAGCTACATCAAGGGCTGTCGCGGAGTAGTCCGCTCACTGTACGGCTCGCGTTTTTCAGACATCAACGAGATCAGCTATCGCGCCGGAGACGTGGTTTGGGTTCACGTCAGTCATCCATCCGGATTGAATGGTCATCACCCTGTCTGGATGACAGGCGATCCTTCGACGAAGCCCGGGCGCAAGCGCGATCTTGCGATACAAGCAATCCGTTTGAGTGGAGCGATTCGGGAGAACTGAAATGGGATACCCTGTCGGACCGCTCTTGGCGGCATTAGCTGATCGTATCTTGCACAACCTCGATCTCGTCGAGTCCTTGGCCCCGAAATGGGGCAGTCCGGAACAAGATCAGCCACCCTTCTCAGACACGCAACTGCTTATGTCGCTCCTTGGCGTGTTGGTGTTTCCACACGAAAAGGCGCCGGGCGCACTGGGCGAGATCATGAGGGGATATGAGCCAATAGACCGTGTTCTTAACGTCGTCTACTCGCGGCACGGTGGCGGGCGGATCGAAATGACGGGTGCGGAAGGCGAAGCAGTGATGGTGGACCCCACCCGACTGTCCAATCTCCCGAGACTGCTACGCAACAGCTTGGCTCATTTTAACATCCTTCCAATCAACAAGGAGGGCCGCTTCGCAGGTATTCGCATTTGGAATCGTGACTGGGGCGAGCAGATCACGTTCGTCGCGGACGTCGACTTTGACGAAATGAGGACTTTGGCACGCCATGTGCTGAAAGTACTTCGGGAGCAGCAGTCCGACCTTAATCTGCAGGATCCCGAAGACCCTATGGCCGAGGTTGGGGCCGAGCGCGCGGAGTCAATGGAGCGTTCGCGCAAGATGCCGCGTCTCAATCGAGATATCTGGGAACGCCTCCTCGACGCACACGGTGGAGATGCCGGCAAAGCGAAGACGACGCTGGATCGCTTGGTGAAGCGGGAAGCGGATAGGCTGTTCGCGGCGGTCAAATGATGAGAATCTGCCGCGCCAGATCGAGTTCGCAAGCATGGAACATCCTCACCCGATCCATCCTGCCTCTGCCGCCATCACTCGCGTAGCGGGCAAACCATCATGCCGGACGACCGGCTCGACCGGCGTTGAAATATAGCCAATTCCCACAGCCCTACCCGGTACCGTCCTTTAGAAGCGCGAGGGCAGGCGAGGCGGGCGCAGGATAGGGGGCGGTTTAAGAACCTCCTTTATTGTCTCTACAGGCTTTTCGAGAGGCTTTTCTGGAATCTGGGGTGTAACAGCTTCGAGCGGCTTCTCTTTCAATTGTTTTGCCTTGTCCTCGAGATCCTGAATTGCTTTCTTACCCTCATCGACTAACGTTTTGCCAGGATCCTTGATCAGTTTTCGAATTTTCTCCAAGGCTTCGGCAGCCCTGTTATGTAACTCGGCAACCTTCTTGAGTTCTGCGCCAAAGGCCTGTCGTAAGGCTGTCTCTGCGGTATTCTCTTTCGTTGAGGGGCTACCTTGCTCCAGATACATCCGCCCGACGAAAGAACAATCCCAATACATCGTGTCGAGCCATTCGCGCTTGCTGGTGTCACGTTCCCATGACCATTGTCGGCGCAGTCGTCGCTTGTCGGACGATTCAGCGGGACACTCTTCGAGGATATCTGCAAGCATCCGCTGTCTGCTTTCCTTGCGGTATGCCACAAATTGAAAAAATGGATTGAGCGGCTCGTCTTTTGCCACCCGCCGCGCTTCTGCGTTCATCCATTTGCGTCCAAGACCCCAATCTTCGAGCATCATAATTCCAACCAGTGCATTGTGGCGCGAATAGCCACGATCATTGACGCGGGCGGAAATTGTCTTTTCCAACTGGGAGATCAAAAGGGTCTCAACGAGCTCTGCCTCCAGTTTTGTGCGCAGTTGTTCAAGCGGCTCCACCGCCTTCTGATAGGCCGCAAGCGCCTTGTCGAAGTTCTTTCGAAGCAGCTCGAGGCCGGGAGCTTTGGCGGGCAGCTTACCTACAGTTTCGTCATAGGTGTTCTTCAAGGCCTGCGCGGCATTGGTTACGGTTGGAAGGGGATTGAACGGATCGGCTTTGCAAAATGGCACGCCGACATTCATTCGTGCCCCGAGCAGCAGGAGCGTTTGGCAATCACCGAACCTCAGTGCGCATCGATCGTTCTTGCAATAGCGCGGTGTTGTGCCGGGAGGCAAACCGCCACACCAAGTCAGGCAGCGTTCATTGGAATCTATCCATTTGATCCACTGCGCAAACGCATCCCGATCTCCTGTGTGCCCGAAATAAACGAATAAACCGGCCGCATGATCTCCACTGAACGTAGTTTGGCCGTCTTTAAGACCGGAGGGCTCTGCCGGCCGCAAGCGCTGCTTTTCAGGTGATCGCCAGAAGCGACCGTCCTTGTCTTGGGATAGCTTTACAGTGTTGCATCCGCGCGCGTCTCCTGATCGACAAAGCAATGCGTTGAACATGGCGGAATCACCGTCATCACAAGCCGGAGCGCCTCCATCAGATTCCTTGGAAGGGAAAGCACCCGAAGGGGACGGGCAGTAGAAGTACCGGCTTTCCCAATACGCCATTCTGCGTTCAAGTTCTGAAACGTTGGCCGGTTGCCTCTTCCATACGGAGCCATTGTCCCAAGAAATCGTGTTGTTGTCGGCGCTAATGCCACCACCAAGATTCCACTGGGTGGCACGAATGCGGCCGGGAGTGAACTCCGCGGCAGACTCATTGCCACATTGATTTCGGAGGACGCCCTCTTGCTTGCCGCCGGGGGCGATTCGAATCGCGATGGACGCATACTTTTGAGGGGAAGCAGGCGCGCAATTGCATCCGGCTTGGCAAATCCAGCTTCCCTTCATGGTCGCGAGATCGCGAGCGATTGCAGTCAACGGAAAGGCCAGAACGAAAAGGGAGAAAGCAATGAGGAGACGTTTCATGGTATGGCTCCGAGCCAAA
Organism: Bradyrhizobium sp. AZCC 1577; assembly: GCF_036924575.1. Classification (NCBI taxonomy): domain Bacteria; kingdom Pseudomonadati; phylum Pseudomonadota; class Alphaproteobacteria; order Hyphomicrobiales; family Nitrobacteraceae; genus Bradyrhizobium; species Bradyrhizobium sp. AZCC 1577. The sequence continues at coordinate 225,685 of NZ_JAZHRQ010000001.1, read as the reverse complement.
CGTCAGTCGTGAAAATCGATAGCGCTAAGATGGGTACAATACAGTTCAATCCTGACCCGTTGCCGACCGACGTTCAAGTGTAAGTTGTGGCTCGGGTGGGGTCTGGAGGTGTAGCCCCAGCGCAACCTCAAGTATTGGTCAGTTTTCCTGTCGTTCTCTTTGCAACAGGGATTCTCGATTGCATCGAGCGTGATGTATCGAGTTAAGCAGGGCAAACAGAGTTTGAAGGAAGTAGCGCACTTATACATCGGGCTTCGCCCGATAGGTGCCGGCCGAGCGGCAAGCCGTAGTGGGCGATCATACGCGCCCACCGCCATCGGACGCATGCTAGGTGAGATTAAATAACAGGATGCGACCAGGTAGGGTACCTCCGGCGATTTCAGTATCCCCGTTTTTCTCCGGAGTTCTTCGTGCTTCGTGATCTCGTCGATCCGGCGATGGGTTTTGTCGAAGTCTTTGATCCAAGCCGTTCGTCTCATGGTGAGGCAACCCCTACCGCCCTGAGGAACGCCGCGTCGGCAAGCACATTCGCGATGCGATACAGCCTCTCCGCGGGCATTCCGGCGCGAAGCGTCAGGTCGCGCCGCGCGCGGAGTTCCTGAAGCGGACGCATCGAACATGGGGCGTCTGCTTGCGCTCGCACAGGAATGGACGGAGGCACTGTCTTCCAGCTCGAGAAATTTCGAGGAGTTTCTCGCAAAGACGAAAACTATCGTAACCGGCACGTGCGTCGGCTTGGGGCAAACACGCGTTCGCATAGATCAGGCGGACTTTGATTGGGTCATTGTCGATGAGGCGGCACGCTGTACGCCGGGCGAACTCGCGGTTCCTCTCCAATTGGGCCGCCGGGTATTGTTGGTCGGCGACCACTTTCAGCTCAAGCCGATGGTCGACGATGTCGTCACACGGGAACTGTGCAGGGAGTTTTCGCAGGCTCAGATCACCGATATCCAGCGGAGCGAGTTCGAGCGCGCATTCGTTTCGTCCTACGGCATAAAGGGCGGGCAAGTTCTGAACGAGCAATACCGAATGGCTCCGCCGATCTGCGATCTCGTCTCCGACGTTTTTTACAAGCCCCGTGGCGTCGTGCTCGTAACTTCGGAGGAACGCAACGGAGACGTCTTCTTCACGAGCGCCGCCGCCAAGAAGCTGTTGCCGTCCTGCGTGACTTGGATAGACACGTCCTCCGAGAAGTCCCATGTCGAAAGGCCGGACGAACGAAACCCTTGGGACATTGCCAACCTCGCGGAGGCGAATGCAATCGTCAGCTTGTTGAAAAGCATACAGCAGAATCATGAATTCTCGGACCACCTGGCTGATCTGGCCGATGACCACCCGATCGGTATAATTTGCATGTACAAGGAACAGCGCGTCCTTCTGGAACGTTTGCTTGCCCAGAGCGACCTTCCGTCAACGTTCAGAGACCTGGTCCGACTGGATACGGTGGACTCCTACCAAGGCAAGGAGAATGCTATCGTTATCGTCTCGCTCGTGAGGTGCAATGCCAAGGGTACGGTCGGTCACGTCGGGAACATGAATCGTTGCAATGTGCCATGTCGCGCGCGAAAGAGCGTCTCGTCATCGTCGGCGCCACGAGAATGTGGAGCCGGGTTGGAAAGAAGAGTCCGATGCGTCGCGTGCTGGAGTACATCGACGGCATGGAAAGGCCCGCAGGAGAGATCATCAAGGCAGGGGCGCTATGATGAAACGTTCCGGCGGCAGCGCGGACCGGATTCTCGTCGATGCAGTCGGCTGCAGAATACCTTGCCGAAGATTTTCGTTCGTCCTCAACGTATCCCGTGACCGTCGACTGCCTGTCGTCGACGAATTCGTGCTTCGGTTGCTGAGGATGTTCGAACGCATACCCGTCCAGAGAATGCGGACGTTTTTTGGATTTTCTGTGAGGGAAATGGAGATCGTGCTCTCGGATCTGGTGGCGCGAGGCCATGTTCTCTTGGAGGGAGAGTTTGCATCACTGCAGCCGGCGGCGGATGAGCTCTTTTCTTCGTCTCCCGACGGCATGCCCAGGATCGTTTCCGTCGAAACGTGGAACGAGACCGTTTCGTTCGACATGGTGGCCAGCACTATCCTGCCCTCGGAGAGGTCTTTCGGTAGCCGCCATCTAATCGAGCTGAGGCCCTCCGCCCTATCGAAGGAGGTTCCGCGTCGGTTCGCCGAGGAGGCATTTACGTCGAATTTCCGAGACTTCGTACGAGCGCAAAAGGGCGCTGGAGACGCCGACTCGACACACCTGTACTCGATAGGTCACGTCGAACCGATCGGTTACGGCTGGTCGACCTATCGAACCTCCGATTTTCTCGATCTCTCGGAGGGTCCAAAGGTCGAGATCGATTTCGGGGTAGGAATCGAAAAGTTCGTAAGTTTTCGGCCGCTTCTCGAAGGCATGTCGTCGGCCCGAAACGCGCAATTCTCCCCGGCACCTGATTTTCTCACGCTACAGTTCGTCGATTCGATATTCGGAGACGCGCGGTTTTCGAGCTTTATTCGGAAAGACGGGTACTTCGACATCGAAAGGTGGATCGAGCGCGAACAGCCGTCCGGCACGCCGCAATCCACTCGCGGCATCGTGGGCTCAATCTATCTTTCCGATAACATAGGTGCGATTGCCCTTTTGGCGTCACGTCAGAAGTCTTCCGCCGAGAAGGGCTCCTTCGACGTTATTTGGGCCAGAGGCGCAGGTTCGGCTTGGGGAGCGTCGCCCGATCTACCGCCTGCCGTTTCTACTATGCGTAACTCAATGCGTGGTGAGGAAGGCGAGAGCACGGTTACTTCCACATTCTTGGACGTCCACGGGACCGATAACGAAATCATGCGAAAATTTCGGCATCTGTTTGAGCGCGGACGATCGATGCGTTCGCGAAGCCTTCCTAGAAGCATGGAATTCGTGAAGGCTGGAGCTACGCTCGCGTTCACGGTCCGGATCGGTATCGCACCAGGATCGACGTTGCCGGTCGGCTTCGCCACGACTGATACTCGATTGGTCGACCGATTTGAGAAGGCGATCTCAAAGGCGCGGGTCGACCACGTGACCATGGTCTCCGCCGTGACGCTTGCCTATTCGGCGATCGAGGAGATGCAGCTCGAGCCGCGGCCGCACGGCAAACGGCCGGTAATGAAGGATGGCGTGTGGGACGAGGAATCCTACCGCGATCTGCGCCAACGTCTCGACCGGGCCGGAGTGCGCAGCGCGGCGCCGGTGATCTGGAACGTGCGCGGCACGCCGACCCGCGTGCATAGGGCGGAGCGGGCCCCGAAGGGCGAACGCATGTCGTGGACGAAGGGCCAGGTCCGCGACCGAGGGGTTTCGGTCGAGGATGCATTGCTTGCGGCGAGCTGGCTCCGCAGCAGATGCACGACCCACAAGTTCGGCAAGGCCACGACGTCGATTTCGATGTTCGACGTCTTCAACGTCCAGTCGCTGACGCGGCGCCTCGTGCTGGAACGAACCGGAATCTGGGAGGACATCCTGCCGAATGCCGGCCCGGTCCGTCATGCCCGGAAATCTCGTGAGTCTCGCAAACGGAGCGATCCCGTCACACCGGGAGAAGGGTCGGCGCAATAGTCGTCATGCTGCGTACACGGCGTGTAAGCTTTGTTTTTACCGGATAATTCGGCGTGTGGTCCGGCGGGGAGACCAAGTACCGAAGGTGGGACTTGACAAATCTGGGAGCAAATAGGAGAAATTAGGACCTATTTTATGGAGGATAGATTGCATGTCTGCGCGTGCACCGCTTTTCGAGGCGAAAGCAGTTCAATCGGCTCCGAGGATTTCGCTATTGGCCGATGCCTGCCCCACCTGCGACCAACCGATTCCCCACGATCGCTACGACGAGATCAAGGCGCGGATCCAGTCGCGCGAGCGCGAACGGTCGGACGAGATCGCCGCGCAACTCAAGGAGCAGCACGCGCGCGACAAGGAGCTGGCGTTGGAGGAGGCGCGCAAGCTCGCGGACGCGAAAATCGCGGAAGCTTGCGAGACCGCCCGCCGCGCAGCCGAGGCCCAGGGGGCCGAGCAGATCGCCGCCATGGACCGGGCCAACATCGAAGCTCAGGCTTCGATCCGCGCCGAACTCGATGCCGCACGCGAGGCAACGGCTTACGCCACGGTCGTAATCGAGCGGATGAAGCAGGCCGCCGCCGAACGGGAGCAAGCGATCCGCACGGAAGCTCTCGGCTTGGCGGAAGCTGCAGCGCGCGAAAAGATCGAAGAGAACGAGCGCCGTCTGAAGGAGATCGAGACCGCGCTCAATCATCGCATCGAGAGCGCGGACGCCGCCAAGGCCGCAGCCGAGACCGCCACCGCCGCCCTTGAGGCCGCGTTGGCAAGCCAGCGCGACGACCATGCCGTTGCGCTGGCAAATCTGAAGTCGGCGGCCGCTGACCGCGAAGCCGAGATTCGCAACGAGATCGAAGTCGCCACCGCGGACGCCGCGCGGGAGCGAATCGAAGGCCTCGAAAAGGCCAAGGCGGAGGCGGAAGCCGGCGCCGCCTCGGCGACGCGGCAGGTCGAGGCGCTGCAGCAGGCGCACCAGGCTCAGCTTCAGGAACAACGCGACGTCTGGCAGAAGGCCGTCGACGACGCCGTCAACGCCGAGAAGGCGGCCTCGTTCGAGGAGCGCCTCAAGGTCCAGACCAAGTTCGAGGAACTGAAGCGCGCCTACGAACAGAAGACGGCCGAAGAGTTGGGCGAAGGCGCCGAGATCGATCTCTACGAGGCCCTGAAGGCCGAATTCGAGGGTGACCGGATCGAACGGATCAACAAGGGGCAGCCGGGCGCCGACGTCCTGCACACCGTGATGCACAACGGCAAGGAATGCGGGAAGATCATCTACGATTCCAAGAATCATAACGCATGGCGCAATGACTTCGTGACCAAACTCGCCTCGGATCAGATGGCGGCCAAGGCCGAGCACGCCGTGCTCTCGACCAGCAAATTCCCGAAAGGCGCGCGACACCTTCATGTCCAGGACGGCGTCGTCCTGGCCGGACCCGCGCGCGTGGTGGCGCTGGTGCAGGTCATCCGCCGGCATCTGGTCCAGACCCACACCCTGCGTCTCAGCAACGAGGAGCGCGCGCGAAAGACGGCGGCGCTGTACGATTTCATCACCTCGGAACGCTGCGCCGGATTCCTCGCCAGGATCGACACCCACACCGACGATCTTCTCGAACTGCAGGTGAAGGAGAAGAAGGCACACGATGCCACCTGGAAGCGCCAGGGCGAACTGGTCCGTTCGGTGCAACGGGTTCGTGCCGAGTTGACGACCGAGATCGATGCGATCGTCGGCACCGCCGATTTCGGCGGGCGCGCCGATGACTAGCGCGGCCGAAGACCGTAACGTCGTCGTCAACCTTCAGGAGCGCAGGCTCGACCGGACCGTGTTGCGGACATACCGCACTAGGGCGGACATCGAGGACATCGTCCCGAACGAGAAGCAACCGCGCCTCGGTCCGAAGATAGACGAAGAGCTCCAGCGGCAGATCGAAGCGAACGGAGGTCTTTTCGAGCCGTTGCTTGTCGAGCCGCACCCGCACCTCCCGAGGAAATTCCGCATCATCGACGGCGACCGCCGATGGTCGAACTCGAAGGTGCTCGTCGAGCAAGGCAAGGAAGAATATCGGCAGATTCCGGTGGAAGTGACGGACCGGACGCTGAGCGACGAAGACCGGCTGCGCGTATGGATCTACATTCACCGGCAGCGCAAGGAGTGGGACGCCAAGGAAAAGGAGATGGTCGCCTACAGTCTCGTGGATCTTGTGGGCCGGGCCAGCGCGGCCAACATCCTCGGCATCACGGTCCGCGAGCTCGACAAGCTGGTCGAGGTGTTCGATCTCTCCGAAAAATTCACCAGTCTCCGCGACCCCGGTGCGGCCATCACGTGGGCGCGGGAACTGATGGGCGTCAGCAAGAAGCTTCTGACGCCGAGCGTGGTCGAGGCCGTCGTCAAGAAGGTCAACCAGAAGCGCATCACCAATTCGAAGGATCTGCGCAAGCTGCGCGCCATCCTGCCGGACCCCGTCGCCAAGGCTCACTTTCTCGCCGACGCAGGAGATCTCGAGTCGGCGGCGCTTCGCCTCGGAACGGTGAAGAAGAAGGGCGACGACAGCCTGTCCGGAGAGCTCGACGCGGTCGTCGAGGCGGTCAAGGCGGTGCCCTGGACCGCACTGCAGGAGTTGAAGGGGGACGCCGAACTTCTGAGGAAGATCGACGACGCCGAAGCCATGCTTCGCTCGCTGCGGAAGGCGCTTTCCTGACCATCGTTCCGGCGGGGCGCATGCCGTGCGGCGTTATCCATTGGCCGAGGAGCCAAGCGGGCGGGATGTCCTCACGGCGAAGGCGATATGCGCTGAAACCTAGTTGCGGCCCGCGTTGATCTGGGCAGCAATCTCTTGGCCGACGATGCGTAGCGCGGCCGAACGCGCAGCATTGGATGTCGGAACGGGCTGCCGCGGGACCTCTCCCATAGCGGCGTCGATTTCCGCGAGGTTTGCGGTCGAGCGCGCGCTTGCACGCCTTGCCGTCGGGACGACGTCGCGGGGCTTGAGTCCGAGGTAACGCGCGGTCTCTCGCCAATCGCCGTGCCCCAGGAATACGCGCGCCGCTTCGATGTCCTTGTGCTCGTCGTAGATGCGACGGCCCGCGGTGCGCCGCAGATCGTGGACGATGGCGTCGGGAATGCTGGCTTTTTTCCAGATCGCGCACATGCGGGTATAGAACAACCGCGACGACACCAAAATCTGATCGCCCCTTCTTCGCCGCTTCTCGTCGAGCCAACCGTCCCTGTCCAGCGGCAGCGTGAAGACGAATTCGTCGTGGTATCCGAGCCGCTTGCGGCGGTACAGGATTTTCATCGCTTCTGGAATGCACTCGATCTCGCGCCAGTACGGATCCATCCCGGTCGCCTTGACTTCGACCGACACGCGGTTTCGCGACCAGTTGATCTTGTCCCAACGGACGCCGCAGAGTTCGTCCGCCCGGATCCCGGTCAACAGGTCGAACTTCCACATGTCCTTCAGGTCCGGATCGCTGAACGCCTCCATCTTCTTTTCTTCGGCCTCGCTGAAGTGGCGCGAGCGCTGCACCACCTTCTCCTTCAGCTTTACCATTTCCTTTCTGGTAGGCCGGCGGGCAAAGCTTGTGGTCAGCTTTCTCTCCGCCTCTCGGAGGATCGTGAGCATCAGCTCGAGGTAGTTGTTGATGGTCTTCGGTGCGTACTTGCCCTTCCGTTTGGTCGGCCGGCCCCGATTGCAGGTTCTGAGCTCGGTGCGGACCCGCTTGAACTCGTCGTAGCCGAGATCGGAGCACATTTCGTCGGGCCCGACCTGGAGCACCAGTCGCTTCATCATGCCCTTGATCTGCTTCGACTTGCGGGCGAACTGGGCGTCGGTCTGCCAGTACATATAGGCGGCCTGGTTGAAGGTGCAGTCCTTCGCGCCCTCCGCCGCCATCGGGGGGGCTGCGCCGGCGGCCCGAAGCCTTTCCTTGTGGCTCCGTTCGATTTCCAGTGCTTCGGTTTCGTTTTCGGTCCGCGAGGAATAGCAATGGCGGACGCCGAACATCTGGAAGTCGATCTGAAAGAACCGGCTCTTGGCGCTCGGCGGTATCAGTGACATGGTTTGCTGCTCCGGTTCCTTGGCAGCGACACGGCGCCGATCCTCTCTTCGTGTGCGAGAAAATCGGTGAATCCCATGATGCCGCCCACTGCCTTTACCTTTCGGGGCGGCGCCACGCTGCCGGCAGCGCGCTTGGCGTTCCGTTCGGTCCGCCCTTCGTAGAACCGCTCGAGGTCCGTCAAGGAGAATTCCCGTCTCTTGCGTGCGGAACCGGTGCCGGTAACGCGATAGGAAATTCTACCGTCGGCGACATGCCGTCGCAACGTTTTCGGGTCCATTCTCAACACCTTAGCCGTTTCCTCGAACCGCAAGGTCGGGCGGCCGTGGAACGCCGCGGCAAGCGCTTCGCGGATCGCTCCGTCGATCGCTTCGGAAATGTCACTCATGGCCGACCTCCGGGTGCTCTGCCGTCGGTCCCGCCGGCGGCCGGGTCTTCGCTTCCGGCGCCAGGCGGAGAACCGCCGAGATCGATCCGGACGCGGGCAATCGTCTGGGTATGGCTCACCGGCTTGGCTCCTGAACTATGATGCGGCATCGGTGTGAAAACTATGATGCGGCATCGGTGTGAAGACGACGCAAGCCCGGCATTGTGCACGTTGTGAGCACGTGTGCATCAGGAGCGTATGTTTAGGGTTAACGGCCGTTAGTTAATGGCGGTTAAGGGTTCAACCTACTCCTCCTGCCGTAGGCGTGCGATGTCTTCGCCAAGGAAGCTGGGTCGCGCTATTTGCGGCGTTTGCCCCAGCCGTATCCTTCAGGGGCCTTGACGACGGGCTCCTCGGGATCGGCGGCGTCGCGCTTCAGCCTCTGGTTCAGCCAATTTTTCTTGAAAAGCAGGATGTCCTCGCCGAGCGCCCCTTCGATCTCGGCGACATCCATCGGTCCGGGCGCGCGCTCCAGTATCTGTTTGGCCTTTCGGTAGACGAGCTTGCCCAACTGGACGACCAGCGCCTCCAGCGTATCGCGCGCCATGTAGTCCGGTTGTGTCGGACGCGGCGGCGGGTCTTCGCCGGCGAACCAGTACAGTCCCGCCTGACCGGTTTCGGCCCTGACGATCCGCGAACCTTCGAGTAGCGGGGGCAGATCGCGATAGGGGCGCTTCGGCCTCCAGCTCATGCTCTTGCCGAGTTCGTCGCAGATTTCCTTGGGGCCGAGCGGGTAGCCGGTCTGCCGCAGCAGGTGCGCAGCCTTTTCGGCGACCAGCGGGTTGGCGGCCTTCTCCCAGTCGGACTTGCGGACGGGTTTGGTCGCCGCGGCCAGGGCGGGAGGGTCGAGCTCCGCCGACAGTTGTTCCAGCCGCCGCAGGACCCGCACACGTCGGGTCTCCCGGTCGAACGTCGGCCGTTCCGGCAGGGGCTTGGCTTGCTTGACCGCTCCCGCGGCGGCCGGCTTCTTCTTGGCCACCCTGATGCGCTTGCCGGCCGAGGCGGGGCGCGCTGCCCGGGATCGCGCCGGTGCAGCATCGGCCTCATCCTCGATGGCCTCCAGAAAACCCGGCATGTCCGGCGAAGCGTGCGCGACCTCCGTCCGGCGGACCGGCACGCCCCGGTTGCGGGCCGATGGCAGCGGGGTTGCGCGCGCGGGAGCGGTTTGGACTTTGGATTCCGGGCGGGATCGGCGCGGCCCGCCGTCCGGCTCCGGCTCGGGGCGTCGCGTCGATCGCGGTGCCGCCGGCGGCGCGGCGGCCGCCGCCGAGGCCGGGTCGAGGGTGATGCGGGACAGGATCCAGATGTCCTCGGCGAACTCCTGCGCCATCCGCCGCGCCGATTCCGGCATGCCGGTGGCGAGCGCGCGGCGCTCCGCCCGCCACCCGGTCAGCAGACGGCCGACGTTCAGCTTGCGGCCGGCGACCATCGTCAGCACGTCGGCCAGCAGCACCTTGGAGACCGAGCCGTGCGCGGCGAGCAGCCGGTCGGCCGCGTCGGAAACGGAGGCCCTGTCGGCCTTGGGCTTCGCCATGCGGATGGGCCTGTTCGAAGGAGGGTTCGAATCCTTCCTAACGGCAATTGGTTTGCAACCGCCTAAACTTGGCTCCCCCGCGTACCGGTATGGCGGGAGCGGGCACGTTCCCGGCGGGGTTACGGAGTTTCTCCCGGAGTTGGGTGGCTTGGCTAAAAATCTCCTTTGATTGCAATTTCTTGCCGAAAAGACGTCAAAGGAGCTGGACTGTAACGGCCTAGCGATTCGGCCATGCGCCGTGCTCGCGGAGCCCCGCCGGATAAGGCTTTTCCAACAACGGCTTGCCTAATGGTGGCACTTGGCAACGCGGAAGGACCCGATCGGGAACAAACGGGATACGACGGGACGGTCAGGGACCTAGAGTCCCGGAGTTTCCCGGGAGCGGAACCCTCGCGTTCCCGCCATCGTCGGTCCGGTCCCCCGTCGCTTGGTGATGGACGCCGAGACCGCTCGCGTTCCCGGAACCGCAATGTTCCCGGAACCGGAGCGTTCCCGTGACGCGCGGGACCCGCCGCCGCCCGAACCTCCGGCGGCGAAGCCGCGCAGGACGTCTTCTTCGGACAGTACTAAGGATTGATTGGGTGACGCGCACCCGACGGCCCCGCGATTCGGTGGGCGCGGGCACCACCGCCGGGACTCCTCGACCCCGCTTCCTGCCGCGCCCGTTTTATCGAGGGCGACCCGGGCCGCCGCCGCATCGATGGCGTTGGCCCCGCGCAGACGTGAGGCGGCCGGCCCCGAGGGAAGGAGCTCCGCCGGGACGATCTGACGAAGCTAAGGATTCGGCGCTGCCGGCGACGCGTCCGGGCCGGTCCCTTCGGGGCGAACGCCGCGACTCGGAGCCACGTCCACAGCGTCGTCGAAACGTCGCAATTGATTCCGGGCCGGGAGCCCCAACAACTTCTGATAGGATTGGGAATCCGCTGCCTGCGCCGTTCGCGGGCGGCCTCCCCGGGCCGTCACATTCTCGGGGGAGCGGGTGGACAAGTCAGCATCAAGCCGCCGCGGCGGTGACCGGTCAACTGTTCCGATGCCGCTACGCGCTGTTGGTGGGTCCAGTCCGGGATCTCTGAGGATTGTCGGCCCGCTGGACCCTCTTTGTCTTTGTCTCAGTCGTCTCGCTGTTTGGAGATTCGCGGCTTCCTTCCGCGTTTGTCGCCTATCGTGCGTGCGTCGAGAATCGCCTGGCTTATCCTCGCTTCGCGAACCCGAATGCCAACTCCGATCTTCGGATCCTTCTCGTCCTCCAGAAATTCGACGCCCATCTCCTGAAGGGATTTCACGAGCGCTTCGAGCGTTCGGTTGTGCAAAACGCGACCGCCTTTTTCGAGATGGGCAATCGTACGGGTCGCGACACTGGCGTCTAGGCCAAGTTCGGATTGGGAGATGCCGAGCCATACGCGCGCGGCTGCGATTTGCCGTCCGTTAACCATGAATGTGCATTCCTGATGCACTTGTGCATTCCTGCGCTATAGTTCTCGTCGTCGAAACGAGATGAGGACATGGATCACCGATGACCGCACACCACACCAAGCTCGAAGCTCTCCTTGAGAAGCCGCCCAAGGGCATGAACGGGACCGATGGCTGGGCGAGCATTCCGGGATTTCCTGGCGGCGTCGTCGAAGACTCGGCGCCGGCTTCAGGCGCGAGCGATTCGGTAGGCTACCCAACCTACATCGGCAGCCACGCTTGGAAAACCAATCAAGGTCGGCTCGCCGAGCTGCGTGCCTCCGGTTATCGCTGCCGCATCTGCAACGCGTCCCGGGCAGAGGCCCGCCTTGAGGTCCATCACCGCACGTACGAAAATCTCGGCCGTGAACGCATGGCCGATCTGACGACGCTCTGCGCGCCATGCCATGTCGTCGTCACCTGCGAACTCCGCGCGCGGAGGTATGCGAACCAGCCGGTGGCGGCGACGGCGGACTTCGTTCCCTCCGCGGATCCGGCACCGCTCTTCGACTCCACCTATGCGACGGGGGGCGTGTGATGAGCGTCGAGCACATCAAACTGCGGCTGGTGGGCGTCGGCCCGATGCTGATGCGTTCGTCGAAGCTCGCCGATCCACTCGACAAGACGGCGAAGGCTCTCGCCAAGGTCACCTCGAAGCGGAAGAAGACGGACGCCGACCACATGAGGATCGCCGAACTCGAGTACCGGGGCGCCCTCTGGCTGCACCACGGAATGCCCTGCCTGCCGCAGCAGACCGTCAAATCGGTGGCCGTCGACGGAGCAAAGAAGACCAAGATGGGCGAGATCGCGAAGGTCGCGTTCCGGTCGGAGGGAGCCGCGCTGCTGCAATACGACGGTCCGAAGACCGCGGACGAACTCTGGGCGGCCGAGCGCTTCCGGCACCGTGCCGTCGTGCGGGTGCACGGTTCGTTGACCGTCCGCACCCGCCCGCTGTTTCCCGAATGGAGCGCGTTGATCCACGGCACGTTTTTGCCGTCCATGCTCGATCGCGACGAAATCATCGGCTTCTACCAGACGGCCGGCTTGTTCGGCCTCGGCGACTACACCCCGGAGTTCGGCCGCTTCCTCGTCGAGGAAGTGAAGCTGGAATAGAGCTAGGCGTGCTGGGGCGTGGCCCGGCGAGGCATGGCATGGCCCGGCGTGGTTATCCACGAGATGCGCCGGTCCGAAAGGAAATAGCGAAAACCGCCGTGAATGTTCAGACGCGCACCGTCTGCGCGAACGATGGAGTGCGACCATGGATAAAGACCGCCACCGCGGCAACGACGAATCCCCGGATGTCGACAACGCTGCGCCGGACCCGCTTGCCTGCTGGCGGAAGTTCGGTGCGGAGAGCTTTGACGAGAGGCGCATCGCCGAAGTCGAGGATTTTGTCGCGCGCATCTCGTCGACGATCCCGGAGTGGCGGAAAACCATCGAAGGAGATGCCGCCGCTGCCGCCAATGAAGCTGCCGCTCGTGCCGCTGCCGCGATTGGCGCCCGCAGAACGGAACGTTCTCGGTGACCGTGATCGAGTAATCGGCTCGCAGGCGGGCGTGGTCCGGCGAGGCAGGGCACGGTCCGGCGTGGCGAGGCGAGCCAGGGAGGAGACGCCGGCTCAGTCCGGCGTCTCCGTCAAATTCAAGACGACGGCGGTTGTCCGGCGCGCGGCCCTTCGCGCGAACCGGGGAGGCTTGCCGAAAGGAAGGAATGATGAGTAACGAACTGGAACGACGGCCGGACGGAGTGTTGGGCGCCGCGACGACGACTATCCACCGTCGCGCAATGCGGCGACCGCCGACGGCGTGGTGGCGCTCCATCGGCTCGAAGGGCTTCCATAAGATGGCCCTCTGGGAGATGCGCCGCTCGATCGAGAAGGTCGAACTGCTCGGAGAGCCCCGCTGGCGCGACGCCGTTGCTGGCGATGCGGCAGCCGCCATTGGCATCGTGCTTTCGATGCGACCGGAAGACTCCTCCCGCCAGAAGTTCGACTTGGCCATGACGGCGCTCGTCGTTTGCGCGTGCGGGGGGAGCGCCGCGGCGTGCATCGTTCTAGCGAATGTAATCAGGCGCTTGCCGAGCGCGGGTAACGCCGAGGCGCGGATCGCCACCTCGTGGAGGGTGCGCGCCTTCCGATCCTTAGTGGACTGCAGCCGATTAGAGAGGCCGAGATGAGGGTCCAGATCATGAGCGACCTTCACGTCGACTTCCCGGGCGCGCGCGGCATCCCGCCGTGTGCGGCGGGAGCGGACCTCGTGGTGGTGGCGGGCGACACCTGCCAAGGACTCGTGAATGCGATCGAAGCGTGTCGCCGCGCGTTTCCGAACGTCGACGTGGCGATGGTGGCGGGCAACCACGAATACTACGGATACACGCTACGTGACGAACTGGAGGCCGGCCGCGTTCGTGCCCGCCAACTCGGCGTCCATCTTCTCGAGAGCAGCATCGCGTACTTCGGCAGCAAGCTGTTGGTGGTAGGGGCTACCCTGTGGACGGACTACGGGCTGTTCGGCGAGACCCTGCGGATTCCCGCGATGCGGACCGCGGCCGACGTCATGCGCGATCACAAGAGGATCAAGTGGCAGCGAAACCCGTGGATGCGATTCAGGCCCGAAGAGGCGAGGGCGCTTCACCTGCAGTCGCGCGCGTTCATCGAGACAGAGCTCGCCAAGGCGCAGGACGGCGTCCGGAAGGTCATGGTGCTCACGCATCACGCCGCATCGATTGAGGCTGTAAATCCCCAGTTTCAGCGCAGCATCGTCTCCGCCGCCTACGCCTCGGAACTCCTTCCGATCATCGATCGCTACCAGCCGGCGTGGTGGGTGTCGGGGCATACGCATCACTCGATGAGCTTCCTGCGCGGGCGGACCCGCCTGCTCAGCAATCCGCGCGGCTACGCCGACGAAAACCCCGTGTTCGATCCCTCCTACACCATCGAGGTGGACAATGACTGATCTACGAAGGCTCGTCGCCATACTGGTCTTGGAGAAGGTGCATCCGCCCTAGTGCGCCGCCGCGCCGACCTCGGAAATCGATGCAACGGGACCATGGAAATGACGGACGATATCTACACCGCGATGATGATGGCGGAGCGCCCGCCGCACGGCAGTCGCGAACGTACGGCTGAGGCGCCGGATCGCGCGACGGGCAGCGTGGTCGGCAGGACGCCGGCGGGGATGGGACCGCTCGAACTCGAGCAGTACAAGAAGGAGTGGCGTGCGAGCTATCGCTTCCGCAGCGCCGTGGCCGAGGTCGCCGCCGAACGCGCGATCGAGCTCATGAGAAAGAAACTCCAGGACGAGGCGCTCGCCGCCGCCGAGAGGGCGATGGGGCAGGAGCACCGAGTTGCCGGCACTCGGGGGTTGGCGAAGCTGCGCGAGGCGGCGCGTCGATCGCAGGAGGACGACGACGAAGAACGCCTTCCGTCAAAGAAACCCGACTCGAAATTAGAAACCTACGCCATCAGCGCGGGCGAGGTCGCTGCGAGCCTCATCTTCGCGAGACTGTTTGACAAAAGGCCGCAACTGCTCGCCGCCGTTAGGAGCGCCGCGCCCACCGTTGTCCTCGACATCCCGGATGTCGAGATGCTCGGCCGCGTCGGCGCGATGTGGCAGAGTGTCCTGTATCCGGACCCGGACCGCCTGATGGACGTACAGCGCGATACCGCGGGCCGCCGCGCCCGCTACGACGCGGTCTATCTCTTGATCAAGGAAGTTCCGAAAGGAAAGGACAAGCCAGCGGCCGAAACCGCGGCGCTGTCCGCGCTGACGCTCGCGCTTCCATTCTTCGCGTTGTCGCCTCTCGGCACCACGCATCTGCCGCAAACCGTCCTCAAGGCGGCGTGTGAGCGCATCGAATTTCCGCCCATGGACCCGGCGACGATCGCGCGCGTCATCCGCATCATTACCGGCAAGCCTTGCCGCGAGAATATCGCGCCCGACCTCGCCGCTAGGACGAGCGTCTCGGACCTGATCGTGGCCGTCAGGTTCGACCGGAGCCCCTCCCAATGTCTGGCCGAGCTTCGCCGCCTGGCCGCGGCGAAGGACACCAACAAAAAATCGCGCGATCTCACCCTTGCGCAGCTTCATGGACTCGGTGAGGCAAGGGCGTGGGCGGAATCCGCCATCGCCGACATCAAGGCCTGGAAGGCCGGTGAGATCGGCTGGGACGCGGTCTCCTCTGCTGTGGCGCTAACCGGGCCCCCCGGCACAGGCAAGACCACGTTCGCCAAGGTGTTCGCGGCCGAGGTCGGTCTCGCGCTGATCACCGCAACGCTGGCAAAGTGGCAATCGAGCGGGGACGCGCATTTGGGACATTTGTTGCGGGCGATGAGGCAGGACTTCGACGCCGCGCGTACGCAGGCGCCGTGCGTCCTCTTCATCGACGAGGTCGATAGCTTCCCTGACAGGGCAAGCCTGACGCACTCGCATAAGGACTACGTCATCGAAGTGGTCAATGCTCTCCTCGAGCAGGTCGATGGCATTGCGGGCCGCGAACGCGTGATCGTGATCGGGGCGAGTAACGACCTTTCCCGCTGCGATCCCGCGTTGCTCCGCTCCGGGCGTCTCGACAAGGTCGTGAGGATCGGCCTGCCCACTCAGGACGAACTCGAGAAGATGCTCCGCGTCAGGCTGGCCGGCGCACTCGCGGATGCCGACCTTCGCCCGATCGTCGAACTCGCGGTGGGCATGACGGGGGCCGACATCGAGCGCGTCGTCAAGGACGCCAGGCGCGTCGCGCGGCAAGCGAGCCGCGCGGTGACGCTCGAAGACCTGCGCGGTGCGCTCGTCGAGGAGGACCCGCGTCCGCCGGAGTTACGGTGGCGTGTGTGCGTGCACGAGGCCGCGCATATCGTGGCGGATGTCTTGAATTTCGGTCCGGACGACGTCTTTGCGACGTCGGCATACATGGGTTCACGCGGCGGCATCTCGGTCCGCACGAACCTGACCCCGCAGGCTGGCACCTACGACGACTACCATAAGCGTCTACAGGTCATTCTCGCCGGCCGAGTTGGCGAGGAACTTCTGCTCGGTGCCGGTTCGCATGGTGCCGGCGGCGAACCGGACTCCGATCTGGATCAAGCAACCAGGATCGCGGCGGCCATGGCCGGAAGTCTGGGGCTCGCAGGACCGACGCCGCTGACCTTTCGCGGTCCGAAGCGCGAGGCGCAGGCTTTCCTCGCCTTCGAGGAAATCCGCACGGCCGTTAACGGCGAGCTTGCTAAAGCGGCGTCAGCGTGCCGCCTGACTCTCGACGCCAACCGGGATGCCCTCGAGGCCGTCGCGATGGTGCTCTTCGAGCGCGGACGCGTCGACGGTGCGGAAGTTGCCGAGCTTCTCCGGTCTCACCCAGGTGGGAACCCCGGGCCGGGGCGCCCGAACGCCATAAAGCCGGTCACCGCGACGATCGAGAATAAGGCCGATCGCAATATCGTTGGCGGAGCCAAGTAAGGGTACGCAATCGAAGCAGTTGCGAGATGTGTTCGTCCTAGCCACGTTTCCCACCCGACAGGCGGAGCGTCACCCTCTGAAAGATCGCGCAGGTCCGGCTTCTTTCCAATCGGCGTTACAAAGAAGCTTCTAAGTAGGCGTTCTTCTTAAGGACGATCAGTCAACGGCGCTCCTTCAGCCACTTAGAAGGGCGGCATGCAAAGAAAGGCGCCAGACTCGAGCGCTTTGTAAGTCGCTCAACCGTGACCCAGGCGCTCAGGGACAGGTTCGGCAACTGGAGGGCTCAGTTTTGTCCAGCTCAACCCCATCCTCATATTCAAGTTACTGATTTACGATATAAATTAGGATCATGCTTGAATGTAGACGGGTGGTTGTATTTTGTCCAGATTGGGACTATATCCATATCCGACAAAGGAGCGATTCATGTTGAAGGCCCGTAAGTCGAGCCCGGCCGAGCTCAAAAAGGGGCCGCCCCGGCTCGATAACTCGCGCCTCATGCCCGCCAGCCGGCGGCGGCTCAGCGCCCCTGCTTTGCGGACTTTCCTCGCCATTGCGGATCTGTGGGGGTTGACGGAAGAGCAGCGCCTCCTGGTCCTCGGATATCCCTCTCGATCCACGTATCACAACTGGTGCAAGCTGGCGCGCGAGCATGGCGCCTTCACCCTCGATGTTGATGTCCTCACGCGCATCTCGGCAATACTCGGGATTCATCAGGGTCTCGCGATTCTGTTTCCGACAGAGCGGCTTGGTGTCGAATGGCTGCGAAACCCGCACAGCGCGGTCGTCTTCGGCGGGCGACCGCCGCTCGAGCTCGTGACCAGCGGCTCTCAGGACGGGTTGCTTACGGTGCGCCGTTTCCTCGACGGCGCGCGCGGCGGCCTCTACATGCAGCCGAACACCCTTGACGAGGCGTTCACGCCTTACGACGACGCGGAAATCGTCTTCCGGTGACGGACGCTTTCGCCCCCTCGCCACGGCCCGCCCATCGTCTGATCCCGTCGCAATTTCCTCCCATCGGGCTGTTCGATACCGTCGCGACGGCGGCCGATCTTGCAGCGGTGATGGAGCTGGTCGGTTGGACCAATGATCGGCTCGTGGCCGATCGCATCGACCGGCTGCCGCGGCGTGAATGGGTCTATGGGGTGCCCAATGCCAGCATCGTTATGGCAGCTTTCTTGCACGTCGCTCCCGGCGGGATGCGATTCAATGGTCCCGAGCTCGGGGCGTGGTACGCAGCCGACGATATCCGGACCGCGGCTGCGGAAGTCGGTCACCACCTGCGGCGCGAAGCGGTCGCCCGCAGCGTAGCCACCATGACCCGGACATACAGGGCCTATGCCGCAACGTTGTTAGGCGACTATCTCGACATCAGGGGGCAGCAGACCGCGCACTCTGAGGTTTATGCGAGCGACCGTTATGACGCCTCGCAGAAGCTCGGCGAGGAGGTTCGCGCGTCAGGTGGCGCAGGACTGCTCTACGACAGCCTGCGACGGCGGAACGGAATCAACGTCGTTGCGCATCGGCCGCGCAACATCACAGACATTATCCAGACAGATCATTTCGAAATTTCAGTCCTGGCGACGTCGCGCATGATCGAAGTCCGTAGGCTGTAGCATCCTAGAGCAATCAACGATCCTGGCGGTGAGCTGAGCGAAGAGCGGCAGCTCATGCGGCTTCGAAGACGATGAGGTCAAGCAGCTTCCCAAGCTGCATATGAGGGTTCGATTCCCTTCGCCCGCTCCAGCTTAGCAAGTCTCGTCGAAACCTGGCTACCGCCGCTCTTCGACGGGTGCGCGAGCCAGCCCAGGACTCTGCTTCCGTCGATGAGCCCCTTGTCCGCAGCGAAGGCGAGCGCTGCCGCTGGGGTCGGGCCCAGCCCAATGAAATAGGCGTCGCGACGAAGATGACGCAGCGTGGGGAGGAAGTTGCGCTCGAAGCTACGACGCAGCACCTCGACACGCTGGACTTCCTCGAACGACCCCGCGAAAGAGTTTTCCTCTGTCAAACGCTGCATGAGGCACAACCGACGTTGCGTGAAGGAGATGAGCCCGTCCTTGCCAAAGCTCCGAGGCGCGACCGCCTCCCAGCAAGCTCATGGTGCCCAAAGCATCGATCATGCGTTCAAGATTGGGGCGCATGGTCGGTCCGCCGAACGCTGCAAGCCTCTTGACCCTGCGAAGGATCTCATCGTCCGGCAAACCCCGCCTCAATAGCCGACCCGCTTCCTCGCACGCCTCGTCACGCTGGATCGGGCCTGGCGTGATCCCCACGATCACAAGTCTGGCCTCAACGTTGATATGCTCGAACGGCACATATTCGAGCGAGTACCTGCCGTCGGAGTCGACGGTCAGCGGTGCGGCGCCCTTACGGAACGGTGCGTTTTAGCCTTCCTGGCAGCGCGGACGCTGATTAACAGACTCGATCACTCTCGATGCCCGTGTCGGCGCGCCACTTTGGCGTCGTACCTCTCCGCTAAACTGGCCAAGACCACATCGAGCTTCGGAGCCGCGGTCGATAGATTGATCCCAAACATTTTCTCGAGAAGCTCGGTTCGGGGCCGAATTTTAGGCGCGTTTGGAAAGCGCTCTGAGCCTTGGACTATCTGAGACTCAAGAAGGGTGGTCGCGCCGTCCTAGGGCAAAAGGATTGCTCAGAACGTAAGTCGCTTGGCCCCTATGAACGGATCAGCTCTTTCTCCACCCATTGAATCACGGAGCTATGAGTCGGCTTCCAGCCGAGTTCGCGGCGTGCTTTTTCGCCTCGGACGCGGCTGTTGGAGCCAAGCGCGAACACGGCAAGCTCGCGGCCCCACTTGGCGATGGCGTCCTCGGCTGACCAGGATTGGGCCGGTCCCAGTCCCAGCGCCTTGCCGATCGCGCGGACGAGATCGCCAAATGACGCCTCGCCGTTCTCCACGTAGTAGAAGCTGCCGGCGGGGGCCTTTTCAAGGGCTCGCATATAGAGATCGGCCATGTCGGCAATGTGGACATTCGACCAGATGTTGAGGCCGCGTCCGATATAGCGCGAGATGCCGCTTTCCCGGGCTTGCGCCACAAGCGGAGGGATCTGCACGCTCTGCGCCGCCGGGCCGAGCGTGCGGCCATAGATCAGGCTGTTGCATAGCACGATGGTGCGCACGCCGGGCGCAGCATCAACGATCAGCTTATTGACTGCGACGCGGTGCTCCTTGTCGGGTTCGGGCTTCACCGGCGTGTCCTCGGTGAAGATCTTGTCCGACGGCTCGCCCATTGCTTCGTCGCCGACGAGGCTTGTGCCGCTTGTGTGGATGAACGGCTTGCCGGAACCCACAAGGCCAGCGAGCGTCGCTTCGACGGCACCTTTGTGGTCGCTGTCGGCGGCATTGATCACCGCGTCCGCGGCTTTCGCTTCGGCGGTCAGCAAGGCCGCCTCGTCGAGGGTCCCGACGACGGGCGTGATGCCCTTGGTGCGGACGCCGTCCACTTTGCTCGCGCTGCGGACGAGGCCACGCACCTGATGCCCCTGCGTTGCAAGGAGGGTTGCCACCGAGCCGCCGATATAGCCGCTCGCCCCTGTCACGAAGATCTTCATGCTACGCTCCTTTCGTCGTTGTAGGTCGGGTAGTCGGTATAGCCGTTTGCGCCGCCGCCATAGTGGAGCGCGCGGTCGACCGCGGCGAGCGGCCAGTTATTGCGTAGCCGTGAGACAAGATCGGGATTTGCGATGAACGGCTCGCCGAATGCGGCGATGTCGATCAGCCCGTTGTCGAGGAGCTTTTCGGCTTTATCGCGCGTCATGCCGCCAGCGAGAATGAGGACACTCTTGTAGTGTGCGCGGAATTTCCCGAGGAAGTCGACAGGAATGGTGGAACTGCCGCGTGACTTCTGATCCATCAGATGGACGTATGCGAGGTTGCGCTTCGTCAATTCGTCGGCGAGATGAAGATAGGTTTCCTCGATCTCGGGATAGTGTCCCATGTCGAACAGGCTGCCGTAAGGAGAGAGGCGGATGGCCGTGCGTTTCGCGCCCACGCGTGAAATGACGGCGTCCACAGCTTCGAGTAGGAAGCGCGTGCGGCCTTCGAGCGTATCGCCGCGATAGGCATCCGTGCGGTCATTGACGAGGGGGTTAAGGAACTGCTCGATTAGGTAGCCGTTCGCGCCATGCAGCTCGACACCGTCAAATCCGGCATCGATCGCGTTAGCCGCGGCCTCGGCAAAATCGGCGATGACGCCGCGTACTTCCGCCGTGGACAAGGCGCGTGGCTTGGAGACATCGACCGCACCGGGGGTGCCGTCGTCCTTCAGGCCCCAGGCCTGCGAGTTGTGCGCGATCTGCGCGGTCGAGCTTACAGGAGCGATACTGCCGGGCTGGTTCGACACGTGGCTGACGCGGCCGACGTGCCAGATCTGGGCGAAGATGGTCCCGCCCTCCTCGTGTACAGCGTTGGTCACCTTGCGCCAGCCTTCGACCTGCTGCGGCGTATAGATGCCGGGAATAAAGAGAAAGCCCTCGGCGGTGCGCGAGATCGGCGTGCCTTCGGTGACGATCAGGCCGGCGCTGCTGCGCTGCCGGTAGTAAAGCGCAGTCAGGTCGTTGGGCACGCCATCCGGATTGCGCGAGCGGGTCATTGGCGCCATGGCAATACGGTTGCGAAGCGTCCGGCTGCCGAGGGTGAATGGTTCAAAGAGCTTGTTCATTTCGAATGTACTCATGCTGTGGATTCGGTTTTAGCGGTCCCACACCGGGGCCAGTCCAGGCGGGCTGACGATTCGCCCATCGGGCTGCGCCAGCGCGTGGAGCGCGGCCATTTCCTCGGCGATCAGGTTGAAATCGAAGATCGTGAAATTCTCAGGCACGCGTTTCGGGTTGGCGGTCTTGGACAAGGCGATGACGCCGTCCTGCTGGACCAGCCAGCGCAACACCACCTGGGCGGCGCTCTTGCCGTATTGTGCGCCGATCGCCTGGATCAGGGGATCTGTGATCACCTTGCCGTCAGCCATGGCGTGGTAGGCGGTAAGAGCGAGGGTCGATTTGCGTATGGCGTCGAACAATACTGACTGATCGAGATAGGGGTGGTACTCGACCTGGTTGGTCACGAGCGGCGCCTTGCTCAGCGAGATCGCCTCTGTCATCAGTTTCGTTGGCAGATTGCTGACACCGATGTGACGGGCCTTGCCGGCGGCCCGTACAGCGTTCAGCGACTTGATCTGATCGGCAAGCGGCACGTTGTCATTCGGCCAATGGAGCAGCAGCAAGTCGACGTAGTCGGTGCGCAACTTGTCGAGGCTTTCATCGACGGAGGCCAAGAATTTTTCGGCCGGATAGTTGTCGACCCAGACCTTCGTGGTGAGGAACAATTG
Organism: Bradyrhizobium sp. AZCC 1577; assembly: GCF_036924575.1. Taxonomy (NCBI): domain Bacteria; kingdom Pseudomonadati; phylum Pseudomonadota; class Alphaproteobacteria; order Hyphomicrobiales; family Nitrobacteraceae; genus Bradyrhizobium; species Bradyrhizobium sp. AZCC 1577. The sequence goes on along the minus strand of NZ_JAZHRQ010000001.1, from coordinate 203,853 downwards.
ATCGCGTTTCGCGCCGGCCTTCTCCAACGCGCGACCAAGATCGGCCTCGTTCTGGTAGATCTGCGCAGTATCGAAATGGCGGAAGCCGACATCGAGTGCTACAGGCACAACCTCTTCGACTTCCTTGCCCGACATGCGGAACACACCGAAGCCGAGCGCGGGAATCGAGGCTCCGTGAACTGTGACGTGATGCATCGAGTTGTCCCTTCGAGTTTCTGTCAGGCGGCTTTGACCGTTGGTGCGGTCGCGCCTAGGGCGGGAAGGATTTCGCTGGCAAGCTCATCGAGCACTTCGTCGATCGGACGTGATGATCGGCGCAGCAGCACTGCGAGATGGTCGACGCCGACGCGCCGCAGGGCCTCAAGATGGTCGAGGAAACGATGTCGGCCGATCCGCGCGCCAAAGTGATGGGGCGTCGCGCCTTCATCGGGATCGTCGGCCAGGTCGAGATGGAAGGCGCTGATGAATGCGCCATCGGACCCGCGCGCCGCATGCCACGCGCCGGCCTGAGCCGTGAGCTGGGTGATGTCGCCGGGATAGACGAATTGTCCATCCATGTTCGCGGCGATCCATTCGTCGGTTTGTTGCGCTCGACCCGCCACGACGAGAGGAATTGCGGCCTGTGCTGGACGTGGAAGCAGATCGAATGTCGGCTCCCGCTGATTGTCGCCGACCGGCAGTCCGCCGGGCTGCCACGCCGCGCGCAGATAAGCGACAGACTCGCGGAAGCGTGCGCCGCGGCTTTCAAAATCGAGACCAAGGAGCGGATATTCGATCGGCCGGTCGCCTGACGCGACACCCAGGATCAAGCGGCCGTTGGACAGCGCGTCCGCCGAGGCGGCGGCCTTGGCGATCATCAGCGGGTGACGGATCGGCAGCACCACGGCAGCCGTGCCGATGGCGACGTTCTGCGTGATTCCCGCAAGAAAACCGAGATATGTGAAGATGTCGTAGACCGAGCCCGCATCGCCCATGCGCACGCTGTCGAATACAGGGACGTCGCGCATCCAGATCGCGGCGAATCCCGCCGCATCCACCTTGCGCACATATTCGGTATGACCGCTCAGGTCCGGAACGCCCCGCGGGCGGCCGTCGGCGCTCCGTTTCGCTTCACCTGCGACTGACCAGTCATTGTCGAGCGGAAGCTCGATGCCGAGCGTCAAGCCGCTGGGTCTGCATATAAGGTCAAGTGCGGAGGGTTGGGCGGCCATGTCGTGTCCATCAGCGGCAAAGCGACAATCGTTTGTTGCCCGGAACATGAAGGCATTGCCGCGGCTTGATAATTCGTCGGGAGTCCACATAATCTGTGATGCAATTTCACAAGTGGGGTTTAGATGGACAATCGAGCTGGCGAGATGCAGGTGTTCGTCAGGGTCGTGGAGGCGGGCAGCTTCTCGGAGGCAGCGCGGGTCTTGCTGATGACCCCATCTACGGTGAGCAAGCTGATCGGCCGCATCGAGGAACGATTGGGTGCGCGCTTGATCGAGCGCTCGACGCGTCGTCTCTCCCTCACAGACGAAGGTCGACTTTATTATGAGCGTAGCGGCGCTCTGCTCGCCGAATTGGACGACATCGAGCGAGAAATGACCCACGGTGCCAGTCATGCCGGTGGCACAGTGCGGGTCAATGCGTCGGTGGCGTTCGGCGTTCTGGGGATCGAGCCTCTGCTGCCAACCTTTTGGGAAAGGTATCCGAACATTGTGGTCGATCTCTCGTTATCCGACGAGATCGTAGACCTCTATCTCGACCGGACCGACATCGCGTTCCGGGTAGGTGCGCTGACGGACTCCAATCTAGTTGCGCGCAAAATCGGCTTGGCCCGACGCAAGATCGTCGGCTCACCTGCCTATCTCGCACGTCGTGGTGCGCCACAGTCGTTCGAGGAACTCGACAATCACAATTGCCTCGGCTTCAACTTCCGCCGTGCGGCGCCGGTCTGGCCGCTACGGCAAGGCGGCCGCATCGTTGATCGGATGGTTCACGGCAGCCTGCTCGCCAACAATGGCGAAACCGTACGACGCCTCGCCATCGGAGGCGGCGGATTGGCGCGCCTCGCCGACTATCACGTCGCCGCCGACATCGCTGCCGGCCGTCTCGTCGAAGTCTTAGCGGATGACGCCTACAGCGACGCCGAAGAGGTGCATGCACTCTATCTCGGCGGACCGAGGATGCCGCAAAGGGTGCGGGCCTTCCTCGATTTCACGGTCCCGCATCTGCAGGCGTTTATGACAGGCGATTGAGTACGGCCGGCGCGCGGTCAGTCCCGCTCGAGAAGGCTTTTAAGATCGGCCAGGCCCCGGCTGTAGATCGCCTCAAAATGCGCAACCGCTTCTGCGGCACTCCAGCCTGCCCCCGTGAAGCTGCTTGACCAAGTGACGCGTGATTTTCCCACGGCGACGTCATTGACGATCATCGTCGCCACATAGTCGGTGACCTGATCAGGCGCCGTCACGTGGGTATAGGTAAAGCGTTTGGCGGCCTCTTCGAAGCTCAGCAACCGCTCGACGATGACCGAAGCGTCACCCGTAACAAGCCGCCGGACGCGGCCGCCATCCTCAAGGGTGCTGCTTGCGACGACCTTCAGCCACAGCGGCAGGTTGTCGAACCCTCCGACAATTGACCAGACCGGCTCGGTTGGTGCAGCAATTCCGGTGCTGATGGATGCGTTGGCCATTGTTGTCTCCTGTCGAGAACCGGAATCCGCTCAGCGGATCGCGACCGGATTGATGTTGACTTGGGTTGAGCCGACATACAGCGGCTGGCCGAGCACAAACAGGAATTCCCAAGCCTTGTCGCGGACGAGCGCGCGGCTGTCGATCAGTTCGAGATTGTAGATACCGTTCTTGGCGAGCATGAACTGGTTAACCGGGAACTCCTGTCCGTCCTTCGCCGGATAAATTTCCGATGCCCAGGTGTCGCCGCCGAAGGCGACGATACCCTGTTCGGCGAGCCAGCGGGCGGCCTCCATGCCGATGCCGGGCTCAACGGCAAGGAACTTCTGATTGTCCTTTCCAATCAGTTCCAGCCAGCCGGTGTTGAACAGCACGACGTCGCCCTTGCGGAGCGTGATGCCCTCCTTCTTCAGCACTGCCTTGATGTCGGCGACGGTGAATTCAGTGTCGGCCGGCACGATCGGCTGGCCGTAGTGGGCCACCATGTCGACCACAACGCCGCGCGTGACCATCGGCGGGACCTTCTCGATGCCAAGCTTCCTCACACCTTCGACCGTCACGAAGTCCTGTGCTCGGTTGCCGTTGTAATAGACATTGTCGATGCCGATATGGCCGATGCCGTTGAGCTGGGTGCCAACGCCTGTCCAGCCGACTACCAACTCGTCGTTGAAGCTGAACTTGTTGGGGCCGTAGGTGGCGCCGCCGGCTTCGCCGGGCTGCGTATTGGTGAGACGGAAGCTGCGATGACGAAAGGCCGGCAGATTCTTATCGATCGGTACAGCGAGCGGATAGGCTTTGCCGGTCTTGACGAGCTTCGTTGCGTTCAGGACCACATCAGGGGTCAGGATATTGGCGGCGCCCATCTCATCCTTGAGGCCGTATTTGGACGGAAACCAATCCGCAGCAAAAGCAGGTGTGATGAATGTGAGCGCCAGGGCGGCGGCGACGCTGCCATACCTCCGTACGTTCATGTTATTCTCCTTTTTACTCAACCTTTAAAGCGATGTGGCTAGTGCTGACAGGCAAAGCGGCACGGATCGGATTCCGCAGAGACACGCGCTTCGGTGCCGCCGATCCGCCTTTGTGGACGGGCTGCGCCAGCCGGTTCTTGCGGTCGTTCCAGGCGACGCAAGTATTGTGATAGTGAGCGGGGGTCGGGGTCATAGACGCGAAAGACGCGCGCGCCTGGGTTAATCGCGTATCGACGAGCAACGTGCCCGACGCTCGGGGAAGCTCTTGACGATCGCGTCGAGATTGAAAGCCGCATGAGGCGCAGCCTGGACCAATTTTTTCCGTGCCCGCTTTGGCCATGGTCGGATCCCTCGTCGGTGAGCTTGAAGCGATTTTGTCGCCGTCACGCTTTAGGATATCGCGGCCGAACCGACTTTTGGAATGACCTACCGGATCAAAGGATTTGAGAAGAAAAGGAATGAATCGCGCCGCGCCGGCTCTCAGCACGATGTGTGACGCAGAAAGTTCAATGGTTCGACTGTGCCAGCCAATGCTTGAGCACGTTCAATTCCGCTACGACCACTCCGGTCGCCACTTCGTGCGTTGGATCGTTAATCGCCGGATGACGCCGCTTCCGTCCAACCATTGAGAAATTCGAGCAGCAGAGTGGTGACGGTCTGATGCTGTTCCTCGTGCGGAAGGTGACCGCATCGCGGGATCGGCGCGACACGCAGGTTTTCGGCCATTTCGCTCCAGACCGATTTCATGTCGAATAGTTTGCCGATCGCTCCGAAATCTTCGCCCCAAATTGAGAGTACCGGACACGCGATCTTTTTGGCGGCGTCGGCGGTGTCCTGCGCAATGTCCTCGGCGGCGCCCGATAGTCCGACAACGCACCTCTCACGCCGCCCTCGGCGGCAGACGCCCTCACGTACGTCTCGATGGCTTCGTCGGAGATGCCTTTTGGATCGTGGCACCAATCGGTGAAGAAATGGCGCAGCCAGACGCCCTCGCGTCCTGCGAGCAGGGCTTCCGGCAGATCGGGAATCTGGTGGAAGAGGAAGAACCAGTACTCACGCGCAATCTTCGTGTTCATGTCGCGTGCCACGATCCGGGTCGGTACATTGTCGATGACGACGAGCCTATCCACGAGATCAGGATGATCCTTAGTAAGCCCAGTCGCCACTCGTGCGCCTCGATCGTGCCCGACCAGCGCGAAGCGCTTTACACCGAGCGCCTTGGACAACTCGACGATATCGTTGGCCATCATCCGCTTGTCGTAGCCGCTCGAGGGCTTGTCGGTTTCGCTGTAGCCGCGCAGATCCGGAGCGACGACGCGGTAATTCTTTGCCAGAACCGGAATCTGGAAACGCCACGCGTAGCTCGTTTCGGGAAACCCGTGCAGCAGGATGACCGGAGGTCCTGAGCCGGCCTCTCGATAGGACTGCCGGATGCCGTTGGCCCGGATCGTCCCATGTCGCGTTCCATCCATCGGCATGCATCCCTAGGGGTAAGTAGTCGCACGGTGGAGCGACGCGCTCAGTACCGTCGCGGCGTCCCGTTACTCTGATCATCGGGATTGTCCATGGACTGAATGGGCAAAGATTGCAGATTTTCGCGGCCGGTTGGACGGTTTCGCTTGCCTCGTTGCGAACGGCGCTGAGCGATTTCTTCCTTAGTCATGAGATTGTCGCGCTAAAGTCCAAGACGGATGGATGGTTTAGGCCGTTTATAGCGCTATCGGCCGTCGAATTCCGGCCGAGAAATATGAAGGGGAAATGTCTTGACTGGGGCTTTTGTCGGCCGCCGACTTGGTTGCATTGCCATCGCGAGGTTCTCCGCTGCGAGCGCTCAGTCCGCTTGTTCCGGAGCCGTTGGCCGCGGGTCGCCGCCTCATTGATCACACGGATTTAGGAAGTGACCTCGCGAGGAATCCATCATCTCACGACGATCATCGGCGAGGCTCCTCGTGTCGCGTCCTTCTATTCCGACATTCTGGGGCTGAGACGTGTCAAAAAGACCGTTTGCTACGACGATCCGGGAAGTTACCACATCTACTTCGGCGATATGGTCGGTAGTCCGGGCACCATCATCAGCGCTCTCGCGTGGCAAAGCGTACCACCCGGAATGGTAGGGGTAGGCGAAGTCGTACAGACGGCCTTCCGCGTTGCTGCAGGATCACTGGATGGGTGGGCAGAGCGCCTAAATGAAGCCAAAATTGTCTTCCGGCATGATCGATCTCCGTCCGGGGAACCTATGCTTTGTTTTGCCGATCCTGAAGGCACCTCTCTCGCCCTAGTGGATCCAAAAGTCGACCAAATCGTTGGAGCGGCCTCGAACTCCCATTGGTCGGTATGTGGGCTGCATGAAGTGACCCTTAACGTGCGGGAGGCAGACGCCACCGTCGGTATCGTTCAAGACGTTCTGGGATTCGAATGCGTTTCTAACGAACGAGGGCTGATGCGCTTCGTCGCCCATGACGGGCCGGGTGGATTGCTTTCCTTGCGCGAGATCGGTCCCTCGTCCCGAGGGCGGTTGGGTGGCGGAACGATACGGCACGTGGCCTTCCGCGCCGCTGATATCGATGATCGTTCGGAGATGGTTGAAAAGCTTCGGAAGGATTATGGAATCGCTGTTACCGATCCTATCGAACGTACGTATCTGAACGCGGTAGGCTTTCGGGCGCCATGTGGCGTTCTTTTCGAAATTGCAACCGACGGGCCTGGCTTCGCGGTCGACGAGGCTCCAGAAAGCCTTGGGGCCAACTTAAAGCTTCCGCCGTTTCTGGAAGGACGGCGCTCCGAGTTGGAAAGCATACTTCCGCCGATGAAATGAAGGCGCTCTGAAAGATTTCTTCCATGTCTTGACCCGCTGCAACGGCTTGCTGGCGGTAGAGACTGTCAAGGGCCGCAGACTCCCCTCGGTAATGCTTCCAACTTCCAGGACAGAGAGAAGAACCGGATTTCGCCGATATACACTCAACCTACCTGTGAAACTAGTTCACAGATGATGTGAAAGGCAAGCCGATTATCAAGTTCGTTATCCATCACGTATTGTTAGTCATCGTTTTTTTCCGATCGCGTTTCCGATTAGCACGCCGTCGCAGGTAGCTGTCGAGGTCGGCAACTTGAACGAAGACGAAGATGCCGATTATCTTTCCGTGGGGAATTCGATAAACGCTATTGGTGCTTCGGGCCGATATCGAGACCTTATCGAATGACGGATAGCTTGGACGCTTCAATGAAGGAACGCTCTGATACTGCGACTGAAGGCTTTTATGGTCGCCGTTTCAGTCAGCATCTCGGGATGGAGGGCGATTGTCTGCTGCGGATCAATCGCGAAGGACAGTTGGCGCTCGCGGTAACACGTGTGACTTGTTCCCACTTCATTCGAGAGCGGACCGCCGCGATTCCTTCGGAGCCCGCCTTCAGCATCCTTCACCAGCTCGGCGATCTCGAAAGGCATTCCTGCTGGCTCGCCGGACAACCGAAGTATTCAGGAGCTTTCAGTGCGGGGACGGTTAGCGTAATCGACCTTCGCGATAACCCACAATGCGAATTCAAGGGGCCGTTCGACGCCGTCCAATACTATGTACCGAGGGATGCTCTCGACGAGTTCGCTCGCGCGCACGGCGCCAAGCCGGTGTCAACACTAAAATGGAGCAGGGATCAGCGCGATCCCTTCCTGTCGACGCTGTCAAATGTTCTGCTCAGCGCGGTGGAGCAGGATCCGACGACAAACCAGCTCTTCATCGACCAGATCGGGTTGAGCCTGCTCGCCCATTTCGCGCAGACCTACGGCGGCATGCGCCCGCGCGACGGGTCCTCAGGCGGAGGCCTCGCCCCTTGGCAGGAGCGACGCGCCAAGGAGATCATGCGGACGCGGCTTGCCAGCAACCTGACGATCGCTGACGTCGCCGCGGAATGCAAGTTGACGCCGAGCCACTTCGCGAGGTCGTTCCGGCGCAGCACGGGCGTCGCCCCGCACGAATTTCTATCCCAACTTCGCATCGACGAGGCCAAGCGCCTGATGCTGAGCACGAAGCTTCCGCTCGCCGACATCGCGCTCATCTGCGGCTTCGGCGACCAGAGCTACTTCACCAGGGTGTTCTCCCGCAGCGTCGGAGCCAGCCCCGGAGCCTGGCGAAGGGCCCGCTCACGAGGCTGACTCGAACCAACGTCTCAGGCGGGTCGGATCATGTCGCGGGCGTAGGCCAGGCCGATCCCGTATCCTCCAGCATGGGATTCGACGATGGCGCGTGCGCTATCGTACGTTTCGTGCCTCGTCCAATCGCGCTGCATCTCGAGCAGGACCTGGATCCACGAGGTCAGTCGGGCGCCGGCGGCCTGCATCCGGCCGAGAGCCAGTTCGTGGCTTGCGGTCGTCAGCCCTCCGCAGGCATCGCCGACGACGTAGACTTCCAAGCCCGCCGACAGTGCCGAAAGCACCGCGAACGTCACGCACGCCTCGGTAAGCAGGCCCGAAACGATCAAGCGGTTTCGACCGGTGGCGAGGATGACTTCGCGTGCCTTGTCGTCCTCCCACACGTTCATGCTGCGCCGGTCGATCGGCTCGATTCCGGGCAGCGCCGACTTGACCGCCGGCATCAGCGGCCCACTGTACACTTTCGTCGCCGAGGTGGAGGCGACCACAGGGAGACCGAACACCGTCGCGGTTTTGGCGAGCGCGACGACGTTGTTCATGAGAACCTGCCGATCGATCGAACCCACGCCGAATGCCAGGCCGGCCTGTTGGTCGACCAAAAGCAGAGCGCACTCCTTGGGCTCGAGCAGACGAAGAGGATTCGGGGCCATCGACTTTCTCCGGCTAGGCCTTCAGGAACGCGAGGAGGTCAGCGTTGACCTGATCGGCATGCGTTGTCGCCGTCGCGTGCGGAGCGCCCGGGTAGGTCTTCAACTTGGCGCCTTTGATCATCTCGGCAGCCAGCTTACCCGTATAGGGGAATGGTACGACCTGGTCGTCCTCGCCATGGATCACCAGCGTTGGCACGTCGATCTTAGCCATGTCGGGCCGGAAGTCGGTTTCCGAAAACGCGGTCACGCAATCGAGCGTCGCCTTGATCGACGCCTGAAGCGCGATCTGAAGCGTCTGCTTGAACACGCCCTGAGACACCTTCATGCCGTGGTTCGTTCCGTAGAAGAGGGGGCTAAAGTCGTCGAGGAACTGCGGACGGTCCTTAACCAACCCGGCCTTGATGCCGTCGAACACCGACTTGTCGACACCATCGTGGTCCGCGGTCTTGACGAACAGCGGCGTGACGCAGCTAAGCAGCACGAACTTCGATACGCGCGCAGAACCGTGTCGCGCCACGTAGCGAGCGATGTCTCCGCCTCCCATGGAGAATCCGACGAGCGTCACATCCGTCAGGTCGAGGTGCTTGACAAGATCGGCGATGTCGTCGGCGAACGTGTTGTAGTCGTAGCCCGCCCAGGGCTGGCTCGACCGGCCAAACCCCCTGCGGTCGAATGCCACCGTTCGGAAACCGCGCTCGGCGAAGAAAAGCATCTGCGCGTCCCACATGTCCGCGCTGAGCGGCCAGCCATGGCTGAACAGGATCGGCTTTCCGCTTCCCCAGTCCTTGTAATAAAGCTCGGTACCGTCCCGCAATTTAAGCAAGGCCATCGTTCGCTCCTGTGACGAGATTATGAAGACCGGGACGTCATCCTGCGAGATGGTTCGGCCCTCCTGCACGCAAGGTCGCGGATGGAGCGCGGGTTGGCTTGGACTATCTGCGCGTCCTTTGGACATGCTGGCGATCTCTGAAAGGCCGCCGACGGGCGCTCGACAATTCGTCGCACTTGGATGAATCGTCGGGCCGGAGTCCAACCCACGACGAAATCGTCCAAGCGTTGGCCGGCGTTCAGGGTTCACGATGCAGCCGCTTGCACCATTCCCTTTCGCTCGATCGCCTATGCCGATCGCAGGAGAACTTCTCGATGTCGAAACTCGATATGCTCACCCCCGACAACAGCGCCATCGCACTGATCGACTATCAGCCGGCCATGTTCCAAGGTGTTCAATCGCATGACCGCTTGGTCACGATTAACAACGTCCAGATCCTCGCAAAGGCCGCCAAGCTTTTCAAAATCCCGACCGTGCTGACTACGGTAGCGCGTGATTCGTTTTCCGGGCCGTTCATTCCGGAAGTCACCTCGTTGTTTCAGAAACATGACGTCATCGACCGCACGTCCATGAATTCCTGGCTCGATGCGAACTTCCGAAAGGCGGTGGCTGCCACTGGTCGCAAGAAATTCGTGCTGGCCGGTCTTTGGACCGAGGCGTGCGTGATCTTTCCGACCTTGGACATGCTCAAGGAAGGCTACGAGATCTACATCGCGGCCGACGCCTGCGGCGACCTTTCGCTCGAGGCCCATAACCGCGCAATGGAGCGCGCCATCCAGGCAGGCGCGGTTCCCATAACCTCTTCGCAGTACGCCTACGAGCTTCAGCAGGACTGGGCGCGCAGCGAGACCTACGAAGGAATGATGGACATTCAACGCGCGCATTCGCCTTACGGAATCCAGATCCGCTTCTCGAAGTGGGCGCTCGGCGAACACGCCTCGGAAGGCGGCGCGAAGGCGGCCGAATAGCGCTCGTCGTGCTCGCAACCAGGGGATCAAAGATGAAGATCTACCTTCTGTCGCTTGGCGCCGGCCTTTTGGTCGGCGTCATCTACAGCCTGATCAACGTCCGTTCGCCGGCACCGCCGGTGGTTGCGCTGATTGGCCTTCTGGGCATCCTCGTCGGCGAGCAGCTGCCGCCGCTGGTGCGGAGCCTGCTGAACAAGGAGCCTGCCGCGCACGCGTGGCGGCATCAGGTCAAGCCGCACATGTTCGGTGATCTGCCGAAAGGTGCGCGCCCATCGGCGCCGCTCGTTTCTCCGGATGCGAAGGACACAGCGTGATGCCAACGCGACGCACATTCATCGGGGCGGCCTCTGGGCTGGTGCTGCCCGGCCTTTCATCAGCTTTTGCCGCAGACGACACGTCTTCAAAAGGAGCCAACCGCGTGAGTGCCGATCTGATCCTTCACCATGGCCTCTTCACCACTCTCGACCGCTCCAAGCCTGCGGCAAGTGCCGTAGCAGTCAAGGATGGCGTTTTCCTTGCCGTCGGCGGTGAAGAGGACGTGATGCCGCACGCCGGTCCCAACACCCGCGTGATCGACCTCAAGGGTCGCCGCGCTCTGCCGGGACTGATCGACAATCATCTTCACATCATCCGTGGCGGCCTCAACTTCAACATGGAGCTGCGCTGGGACGGCGTGCGTTCGCTTGCGGACGCCATGAACATGCTGAAGCGGCAGGTGGCGATCACGCCGCCGCCGCAGTGGGTCCGCGTGGTCGGCGGCTTCACCGAGCATCAGTTCGCCGAGAAGCGATTGCCGACTATCGACGAACTGAATGCCGTCGCGCCGGACACGCCCGTGTTCCTGCTGCACCTTTACGATCGCGCGATTCTCAACGGTGCAGCATTGCGCGCCGTCGGCTACACCAAGGACACGCCGAATCCGCCGGGCGGCGAGATTATCCGCGATGCAAACGGTAACCCCAGCGGCCTGCTGCTGGCCAAGCCGAATGCGGGTATCCTCTATTCAACCCTTTCCAAGGGACCGAAGCTTCCGTTCGAATATCAGGTCAATTCCACGCGCCATTTCATGCGCGAGTTGAACCGGCTCGGGGTCACCGGCGCCATCGATGCCGGCGGCGGATTCCAGAATTATCCCGATGATTACGCTGTGATCCAGAAGCTGTCTGACGAGGGCCAGCTCACAATCCGCCTTGCGTATAACCTCTTCACCCAGAAGCCCAAGCAGGAGAAAGAAGATTTCCTGAACTGGACGCAGACGTCGAAGTACAAGCAGGGCAACGACTACTTCCGTCACAACGGGGCTGGCGAAATGCTGGTGTTCTCGGCTGCTGACTTCGAGGATTTCCGCCAGCCGCGTCCCGATATGCCGCCGGAAATGGAGGGCGAACTCGAAGGCGTCGTGCGCATCCTAGCCCAGAACCGTTGGCCATGGCGGCTTCATTCCACCTACGACGAGACGATCTCCCGGTCCCTCGACGTGTTCGAGAAGGTCAATCAGGATGTTTCGCTGCAAGGCCTGAACTGGTTCTTCGACCATGCCGAAACGATTTCCGATCAGTCCATCGACCGGATCGCGGCGCTCGGCGGCGGCATCGCCATTCAGCACCGCATGGCCTACCAGGGTGAGTATTTTGTCGAGCGTTACGGCTTCGGTGCCGCCGAGGCGACGCCCCCGGTGGCGAAGATGCTCGCGAAAGGCGTGAAGGTGTCGGCAGGCACAGACGCCACCCGCGTTGCATCGTACAATCCGTGGGTGTCGCTGTCGTGGCTTGTCACCGGCAAGACCGTTGGCGGCCTGAGGATCTATCCGCAGCGCAACTGCCTGGACCGCGAGACCGCGCTGCGGATGTGGACCGAGAACGTGACGTGGTTCTCCAACGAGGAGGGCAAGAAAGGCCGCATCGCCGTGGGCCAACTCGCCGATCTCATCGTGCCGTCGAAGGATTTCTTCACCTGCTCTGAGGACGAGATTTCGCATCTTACCTCGGATCTGACGGTGGTGGGCGGCAAGGTTGTCTATGGTGGTGGCGAATTCTCGGCGCTCGACGAAAGCGAGCCGCCACCCGCGATGCCAGACTGGTCGCCGGTGCGAACCTTCAAGGGCTATGCTGCTTGGGGCGAACCGGAGGGTGCCGGAAAGAACTCGCTGCAACGTATGTCCGTCAATCTCTGCGGATGTGCGAACAATTGCGGCGTTCACGGCCACGACCACGCGACGGCGTGGTCGAGCAAGTTGCCGATCTCGGATCTCAAATCGTTCTGGGGCGCACTCGGTTGCGCCTGCTGGGCGGTCTGATATCGGCAAGGATAGGAGAAGCGGGATGAAACCGCGCAACGCTATCAACACAAGGCTGGCGGCCATCGCGCGTCCTATCCTGACCGCGCCGGTTGTCCGTTGGATCGCGTTGCTGGGCCTTTGCGCAGCCTATCTGCAGGGCGGGCTGAACAAGATGTTCGACTTTCCGAGTGCGATCGCCGAAATGATTCATTTCGGATTGGCGCCGGCCGCGCCGCTGGCGGTTGCGACCATCGCGGTGGAGCTTGTGGCATCGGTGCTGATACTAACCGGATTCTATCGTTGGCTCGGTGCACTTGCGCTCGCGGGCTTCACCTCGTTTGCGACTTTCGTCGCACTCCGGTTCTGGGAAATTGCGATGCCCGAGCGTTTCCTGGCCGCGAACTCATTCTTCGAACATCTCGGACTTGTCGGTGGTTTCCTGCTGGTGGCATGGCATGATCTCAATGACCGGCAGAACTCGCAAGCATTGCATGAGGCGGGACAAGCGTGACGCACAACACAGAAGCTGACGTACCACGGTCGAAGTTACCGTCCAGCGGCTTCACACCGCTGCGACAGCCGGTCTTTGCGGTGCTGTGGGCGGCTACCATTCTCGGCAACACCGGCAGTTTTATGCGCGACGTCGCGAGCGCGTGGCTTGTGACAGATCTGTCCGCTTCGCCGGCGGCTGTGGCCATGATCCAGGCCGCCGGTACCCTGCCGATCTTTCTTCTGGCGATCCCGGCCGGCGTGCTCTCGGATATTCTCGACCGGCGCAAGTTTCTGATAGTGATCCAGGTGCTGCTTGCATCGGTCAGCGCGTCGCTGATGCTGTTGTCCTATGCCGGTCTCCTTACGGTGAGTTCGCTGATCGGCCTGACCTTCATCGGCGGCGTCGGCGCGGCGCTCATGGGTCCGACATGGCAGTCGATCGTACCGGAGCTTGTGCCAAGGCAGGATCTCAGAAGCGCGGTTGCGCTCAATTCGCTTGGCATCAACGTCGCGCGCGCAATCGGACCGGCGCTGGGCGGCATTCTGCTCGCGGCCTTGGGCGCAGCGGTCACTTACGGCGCCGACGTTCTGAGCTATCTCTTCGTGATCGCCGCATTATTGTGGTGGAAGCGCGCGCCGCAGGCCGATGACGTCCTGTCGGAACGTTTCTTCGGGGCGTTCCGGGCCGGATTACGCTACGCGCGCGCGAGCCGTGAGCTCCACGTTGTGCTGCTGCGCGCCTTCGTCTTTTTCGCCTGCGCCAGCGCGGTCTGGGCGCTGTTGCCGCTGGTCGCGCGCAATCTGCTCGGCGGCGATGCCGGCTTCTATGGCATCATGCTGGGTGCAGTCGGGGCCGGCGCCATCGGCGGCGCGCTCGTGCTGCCGGAGCTGCGTCAGCGGTTCAATGCCGACGGTCTGCTTCTCGGTGCCGCGATCGTCACGACGATCGTGCTTGCCGGTCTTGCTCTGGCGATCCCGCAATGGGCCGCCATCGTGATCATGCTTGTGCTCGGCGCGGCCTGGATTGTCGCGCTGACATCGCTGAACGGTGTCGCTCAGGCGATTCTTCCGAACTGGGTGCGCGGCCGTGCGCTTGCCGTCTATCTCATGGTATTCAACGGTGCGATGAGTGCCGGCAGCCTTGGCTGGGGGCTGGTGGCGCAGCAATTCGGCGTTCGTGCCGCGCTTCTTTTTGCAGCGGCGGCCCTTCTCGTTGCGGGCTTTGTTTTCCACCGCATCAAGCTTCCGGCCGGCGAGGCCGATCTCGTGCCGTCAAATCACTGGCCGGAGCCGCTCACTGCCGATCCCGTCGAGCATGATCGCGGGCCGGTTCTGATCTTGATTGAATATCGCATCGCCAAGGATAGACAGTCGGCGTTTCTTCAGTCTCTCGATCGTCTGTCGCAGGAGCGGCGCCGCGACGGAGCCTATAGCTGGGGCGTGACAGAAGACGCCGCCGATCCGGAGCGGATCGTGGAGTGGTTCATGGTCGAGTCATGGGCCGAGCACCTTCGCCAGCACAAGCGGGTCTCGAAGGCGGATGCGGACCTGCAACGGGAAACAGCCAGCTTTCACATCGGTCCGAATGCTCCCGCAGTTCGGCACTTCCTGACCTTGCAAACCGGCAAGCCGTCGCCCGGCGGTGCCGATCGCACATCATGATTTATGTTCGCCGCGCGCGCCGCGACGCTAGGCTGCTGCTGCGCGGCGCGGCCTTGGCGCTCCCGGTCGTGTCCTGCGCTGCCGTGGGCCAGCCGGTGCTCGCCCAAGACACGCCTGCCGCGCCCGCGTTCACCAACACCCGCTACGACGAGAACTATCAATATCTGGCGAACCCGGCGGCGCGCACCGGCGCGCCGTGGGAAGCCTTCAAGTACGTTCCGCTTGACGCAACCGGGACGAACTTTGTCACCTTCGGCGGCGACCTGCGGCAACGCTTCGAGAGCTACACCAACAATCTCTGGGGCAGCGGGCCTAAACCGAACGAGACGTATGGCTGGACGCGAATCATGCCCTATGCCGACCTGCACCTAGGACCGAATTTTCGAGCATTCGGTCAATTGATCGGCGCATGGTCCAATCGCGATCCGCTCACAAGGGGCCCGATCGACGCGACGGGTGTCGATCTGATGCAAGGCTTTGCTCAATTGCGCGTGCCTGCGGACTCGGCGACGTTCACGGTCCAGGCGGGACGGCAACTCGTGGCTTACGGGTCCGAACGCCTGATCGGATTGCGCTTTGGACCGAACGTACCGCAACCGTTTGACGGCGGCATCGTGCGCGCTGAAGCCGGAAACTGGCGTGTCGATGGCTTCTATTTCAAGCCAGCCTTGATTAATCCGGGGAATTTCGATGATCGCCCCGACGATGGCCGGGAGATCTGGTCTCTCTACGCGACGCGGCTCCTCCCGGAACTCGGAAAGCATACAGGGTTTGACGCCTATTACATCGGATATCACCGGGATTCCGCGCGTTTCGATCAGGGCACGGGAGCGGAAACGCGCCACACGCTTGGCAGCCGCTTCTTCGGCCAGCACGGCCCCTGGAGTTGGGACGATGAACTCTTCCTGCAGTTAGGCACTTTTGGAACCGATCGCATTCTGGCGTGGTCGGTCGCGACGTCGACGCGTTACACCTTCAAGGACACGGTGTTGACGCCTTACGTCGAATTAAAAGCGAATGTGATCAGCGGCGACGCAAACCGGAATGATCACACACTGGGCACGTTCAACGCCCTTTTTCCGAAAGGAAAATACTTTGGCGAGATCGGTCTCATCGGGCCGTACAATCTCATCAACCTTCATCCCACCGTCGGCGTCAGTCTCGGCTCGGGCTGGGAGCTTCACGCCTCTGCCGTGTTCTATTGGCGGGAATCGCTGGGCGACGGCATCTATGGCACGCCCGGAAATCTCTTGCGCTCCGCGGGGACGAGCGAGGCTCGGTATATCGGCACGCAATTCGAGACGGTTCTGAGCTGGCAGGCGACTCGCAACACTTCCATGGCGGTTTCTTATAGTTTGTTTGAGCCGGGCCGTTTTATTCAGGAAACGGGACCAGCCAAGCTTGTCCATTTTTTTGGAACGGAGATTCAGTTTCGATTCTAGCCGCGACGAAAACGTCCAAGCGTTGGCATTCGATCAAGTTCAGGCTGCGCGAACTCACGCAACGTGAAGTTTCGGACACTGTGCTTCGTCTTGTCCCCCTCTGATCGCGTTGCCAGCGGTCTTTCTGGCAGCGCCTGAGACGAAATGAAGTCCAATAGCGAATGCGAGCCTGAGCATTTTCGACCAACAACAGACAAAGGAGCCCTGCGATGCACGATCGTTCTCCCGAAGCCACTCGACTGGTACCGCTCCGAACTCCGTCGGACCTCGGCGACAACGCTACGACCGACATCTCCGCTGCGCTCACCGGGCTGCTGGCCGATATGTTCGCGCTCTATCTCAAGACCAAGAACTTCCATTGGCACATGTCTGGGTCGCACTTTCGCGATTATCATTTGTTGCTCGACGAGCAGGGAGATCAGATCTTCGCGACCACCGACGTTATCGCCGAGCGCGTTCGCAAGCTCGGCGGCACGACCCTGCGATCGATCGGTCATATCCATCGACTTCAACGAGTCCTTGACAATGACGCGCCGTACGTGACTCCGGAGGATATGCTCGCCGAGCTTCTCGAAGACAACAAGCGGATGACGACCTCGCTGCGTGAGGCTCACGCGCTCTGCCAAGAGCACAATGACGTGGCATCGACGAGCCTCATCGAGAACTGGATCGATGAGGCCGAACGAAGAACCTGGTTCCTTTATGAATCCACGAGAGGACGAGCGTAGCCGACGCCCAAGACGCTCGCGTTCGGCGACCCGCAAGGATGAGGGATCCACCGGATCGCCGAATAAATGCTTCGGCAAGCGTCGCCGATCAGATGGCTGCTGTGTCGTGCGTCGCCTCAGCCGTCCACTTCCGGGCCAACGCGATGTCCGTCTGCGAAAGCTGATGTCCCGCCGGGAGAACCCGATGGTTTACCTTGGCTCCCGCCTTCGAAAGCATGGTGTACAGCATGTCCGCATTGTCGGCGGGAACGATCGGATCTTGCCTTCCGGACAAAATCAAGACCGGCTTTCCGCCAAGATCAGCGTCTGGAGGATCCGTCAGCGGGACCATAGCGCGGAGCAGAACCGCGCCGGCCAGCGCCCGAGGCCTCATCAACAAGAGCGCTGCGGCAATGTTGGCGCCGTTGGAATAGCCGACGGCGACCGGTGCGTCGATGCCATAACGGTCGCGAGCGCCTTGGACGAATTCTCCAAGTTCGAGCGCGCGATAGCGAACGTCTTCCTCGTCAAACACGCCCTCCGCGAGGCGACAAAAGAAGCGAGGCATACCGTTTTCGACAACGCGGCCGCGAGGCGACAGAAGCGGGGATCCCGGCGAGATCATTGCTCCGAGCTGCAGCAGATCGTTCTCGTCGCCGCCGGTGCCGTGAAGGAGCAGCAAGGGCGGCGCTCCCGTCCGAGTGCCTGGTTCAAAGCGATAGATGAACGGAGACTTCGCGGTCATGACACAGCTCCTTGAAGTTCGGGTAGGACGCCCTCGATTTCCTTGCGATGGGCTTCGAGGAACTTTGGCAGCTTCAGATCCTGACCGAGCGTTGCCACGGGTTCGTCCACCGCGAACCCCGGAATGTCCGTCGCGATCTCGAAAAGAACGCCGCCCGGCTCCCGGAAGTAGATCGATCGGAAATAGTTGCGGTCCTTCTGTTCGGTGGGATGCAGTCCATGATTGCTGACGAGCTTCTCGGCCATGCTTCCCTGTTCGGCATCGTCCTTTGCCCGGAATGCGATGTGGTGCACCGAGCCACGGCCCTGTCTGCCGCGCAGGAAGCCTTTCGCCTCATAGATATCGACCACGTTTCCCTGCGCGTTGCCGGGCGCCTTGAACCGGATTACGGAGCCTTCGCGAGCAGCCTCGCGAAACCCGAGCACGTCGGTGAGGACCTTTGCGGTACTGGTCGCGTCGTTGAGCAGGAGCGTGACGCCCTGGAAGCCGCGGATCGCGTGCTCCACCGGCACGTCGCCGTTGCGCCATGCCGGTTCGTCCTCGGCGCCGGCGACGCCGACGAGGGCAAGCGCCATGCCGTCCGGATCAGAAAAGGCGAGCACGGATTCGCCGGAGCGCTTTTCGAGCGCCTCGAACTTGATGCCCTTCTCCAGGAAGCGCTGCGTCCAGTAACCGAGCGAGCGCTGCGGGACGCGGAAAGTCGTCTGATGGGTTTCGCCGACTCCGCGACGGCCCTCCGGAGCTCCTTCCCACGGGAAGAAGGTGAGGATCGTGCCCGGCCGGCCGGCCTCGTCCCCGTAATAGAAATGGTAGGTGGCCGGATCGTCGAAATTGACCGTCTTCTTGACAAAGCGCAGGCCGAGATCCCGCGTGTAGAAGCCAAAATTCTTGTGCGGGTCGCCTGCGATGGCGGTGACGTGATGAATGCCTGACATCTTGCCCTCCGGGTTCGAAAGAGCCGCTTGGCTCTGCCGGAGATATCGGATGGCTTTGAATCGAGAACAATCCATGCTTTTATGGCATCTCTGTCTACGATTTGGCGACAATCTGGCATGGACAAGCTGGCCAGTCTGAAGGCCTTCGCGAAAGTGGTGGAAACCGGCAGTTTCTCGGAGGCGGGCCGCCAGTTGCGCCTGTCCAGGTCCGCCATCTGCAAATACGTCGCGGAGCTGGAGGAGAGCCTCGGCGTGCAGCTGCTCGACCGGACGACCAGGCACGCGAGTCCGAACGAGAACGGTCAGCTCTATTTCGAGCGGGCGCTGGTGATCCTCTCGGAGCTCGATGCCGCCGATCAGGCGGTTACGCATTTGCAGTCGACGCCGCGCGGCCTTCTGCGCATCAATGCGCCGATGTCCTTCGGCACGATCAGACTGGGGCCGGCGCTCGCCGACTTCATGATCAAGTATCCGGAGATGCAGCTTCAACTTGTGCTGAGCGACGACCTCGTCGATCCGGTTCAGGATGGATTCGATGTGACGCTCCGGATCGCCGAGCTCGAATCGTCGAGTTTGATCGCGCGGAAGATCACGCCGATGCCGAGAGTGATCTGCGCTTCGCCGGACTACCTCAAGCGGCACGGTACGCCGCATCACCCGCAAGACCTCCGCGATCACGTCTCGCTGACCTACGGCTTCCTGCTCACCGGCAATCAGTGGAAGCTGACCGGTGCCGATGGGGAGCACTGGATCCAGCCCGCCTGGTCCCTTTGCGTCAACAACGCGGAGGTGCTGCGCGATGTCGCCGTCAAGGGAAGGGGTGTAGCGTTGATACCCGAGTTCATCGCCAGAGAGGCACTGCAGAAGGGACGATTGAAGGCGATTCTGAAAGACTTTTCGGCGCCGCCGCTTACGCTGTACGCGATCTATCCGCCGACCAGACATCTGTCGGTGAAGGTCCGGCTCTTTATCGATTTTCTCGTCGAGCGCTTCGGGCGCGAAGTCGATGAGCGAGGAAATTGAGATGACCGGCAGCACTCCCGATCCATCGCCGCGATCCTATCCCTCGTCGGTCTCGTTCGTGCGTCGGGCCGGCCCCCTCGCGGTCTCTTCCGGCAGCATGGACACCTTCGCCGAGATCGAAACATGGCTTCTGGAAGAGGCCTCCGCGGAACGGCAGATGATCGATCTGCTGGTTAAGCTGATCCGTCGGATGAAGGCCGCCGGCTCTTCGGTCGATCGACTTACACTACACATCGGCACGCTCCACCCCCAGCTTGTCGGATTCGCATGGGTCTGGAACGCCGATGATGGCTTGTGCGACGAGGTGCGGGTCGCTGACGCTGTGATCGATTCCGATGCCTACAAACTCAATCCGCTGCAGCGTATCGTCGAGACCGGCGAGACGATCCGGCGAGCGCCGAAAGAGTCGTGGGCACAGGCGGAATTTCCCATCATGTTCGAGCTCGCGGCCGCCGGCATGACCGACTACGTGGCAATTCCCTTGTCCGGTCTGGATACACGTAACGTGGTCACCATCGCGACGAAAGCGGCCGGCGGTTTCGCCGAGGCCGAGATAGATTCCTTGACCCGCCTCTTCAAACTATTCGCCTTGCATGTGCAACGGCATAGCGAGTTGAAGATCTCCGAGAACGCGTTGGGCGCGTACCTTGGTTACGGCGCCGCCACCAAGGTGCTCGAAGGTGCAATCAAGCGCGGCGCGGTGACTCGATCCGCGCCGTGATTTGGGTCTCGGATCTCAGAAATTTCACGAAGATGTCGGACGTTCTGGCTCCGGCCGACATGCTGGTGCTGCTCAACGCCTACTTCGAAGCGATGGTCAGCGCCCTCGCTCACGGCGGCGAAATTCTCAAGTTCATCGGCGACGGCATGCTCGCCGTCTTCCCGGTGACGGTCGGCGTCGCCGAAGCGTCGCGCGCGGCCGTCTCGGCGGCGAGGGAGGCGATCACGCGACTCGAGGTTTCCAATCGGACTATCCGCGTTGCGTCCGACGCCGAAGGCCGCCACTTGCTGCGGGCGGGCATCGTCCTTCACGAAGGTGAGGTCTTTTTCGGGAACATCGGCGCTCCGGATCGCCTGGACTTCACGGTCATCGGCGCGGCCGTCAACGAGGCCTGCCGAGTGGAAGCCCTCACCAAGAAGATAGGTCGGGATCTCCTCATGACGGAAGCCGTTGCCCGACATCTTTCTCATGATGTCGAGCATCTCGGTGAGCACCAGTTGCGGGGCGTTTCCGCCCGGATGTCCGTGTACGGACTGGCCGGATGAGGACTCCAACGGTGGAGTTGCCCCTCGTCGGCAGAATGAGCGGTTGGGAGGGCTTGAACGAATTCAGGCAGCCTCAATTCTCGCTTTCGGGCTGCTCGTCGTCCTACGGGTCCTTTTTGCCGACGACAGTCGATTTTCATAGGTCGCTCAGATCGTCGGGTACGTCGCCGAACTAAGTCCTTCGGGCAACTTCCGTCGCGTTCGACTCGAGGCTCGGATAGTCGAGATATCCGAAATCCGAACCACCACATACTCCGAACGGCTGCGGCGAGCTGTAGGGACCACCAGCTCGAATCCGCGCCGGAAGGTCCGGATTAGCGAGAAAGAGGCGGCCAAAAGCGACTGCGTCCGCCTCGCCAGAATTGACGATCTTGGCGGCGTGCTCAGGGGTGATGCCCGCATTGACAATGAGAGGTCCGCAATAGTGTTCGCGGAATATCGCAAGCATTCTCTGGTAGTCAGGCGCTCCGGTCCAGGCGTTGGTGTCGGCAAGGTGCAGGTATGCAAGCCCGGCAGTTTGCAGCCAGAGTGCGAGCCGACCGTAGGTGTCTTCCGGCTTCGGGTCTCGCGTGCTGTTGTAGTCGGCGAAGGGCGACAGCCTCAGTCCTATCCGCGATCGCGGCATGACATCAGAAATCGCCGAAACGATTTCCAGAAGCAATCTGGTGCGTCCTTCGACGCTCCCACCATAGTCATCGGTTCGCTGATTGATCGTCGGAGAGAGAAACTGATGAACCAAATAGCCGTTGGCACCGTGAATCTCCACGCCGTCGAACCCTGCGCGAACGGCATTGGCGGCCGCCAGTCCGAATTCGTTCACGGCGCCCTGGATCTCCCCAAGAGTCATGGCGCGCGACGGCGTAGCGGCGATGCGCACATAAGCGCCGTTGGCGAGGAGCGCCCATACCTGCAGCCGATCCAGATCGTCATTCACACCCGACGGCGACAGCGGTTGCTTGTCGGACAGCAGGCCACGCGCGCTCGCGCGCCCGCCGTGCCAGAGCTGCGCGACGATGCGACCCCCCTTGTCGTGGACTCGATCGACGACCGCTTTCCATCCTTGGGTCTGTTCGTCGGTCCATAGGCCAGGCGTTCGGTCAAAGGCGTTGGACATCGGTCCTACGTTAATGCCTTCGCTTAAGATTAAGCCGGCGCTCGCGCGCGCTGCGTAGTATTCCGACGCGGAAGGATTAATGACCCCGCGCTCGTCGGCGCGCGAACGCGTCATCGGCGCCATGACTATCCTGTTTGTAAGATTAAGATCGCCTAAAGCTGTCGAATGAAAGAGACTCGCCATGTATCTCACTCCTTCTAGGTTCGTATTTGGCGCCAGCTAACCGAGCTGGTCGGTGCCTCTTTCGCGTGACCAGCGATTGCCGAGCGCGAGGCCATAGAGAGTGGCCTCAGTGATGTGATGCCTTGCCGGTCCGAGACAACAGCGTCGGTAGCTGCAAAAGCAGGCCCGCTGTCGCAAGCGCAGCCCCATAGCCACAAACGCCGAGCCATGACAGATGCGCATATGCCCAGCTCGCACCGAGGGATCCGAGAGAACCGCCAATGAACATTGCCGTCATAAACACGGTGTTGAGCCTGCTTCGTGCCTCCGGACGGAGGGCGAAAATCAGGTGTTGATTTGAAACGAGCGCTGCGTTCACGCCCACGTCGAGCAACACCACGCCGACGATCAGTCCCGCGACGGCGTCCCAGCCCGCGAAAACAACCCAGGAGGAAAGCGAGATCGCGGCAGCAATCGCAATCACCAGGTGAGGACCCTGCTTGTCGGTTACTCGACCTGCAAGCGGCGCAGCGAGTATTCCCGACGCACCGATGACGCCAAACAGGCCAGCGATCTCGGGACCGAGTCCAAACGCCGGTTCCTGCAGATGGAGAGACAAAACCGTCCAGAAGGCGATGAATGAGGCAAACAGCATCGCTTGCGTCGCTGCGGCCAGTCGAAGCGCCGGCTCCTCGATGAGCAGGCGGACGAGCGAACGCAGCGCGGCAGCGTATCCGATGCTTTGCGTCGCATGGTGGCGGGGCAGGATCAAACGGACCAGTGCGGCTGCACCGAGCGCCAAAGGGACGCCAAGCCAAAACATCTCGCGCCATCCGAAGTGCGATCCGACGAAACCGGCTATCGTGCGGCTGAGGAGAATGCCACCGAGGATTCCGCTCACCACCGTTCCAACCGCGGCGCCCCGCGTCCGGTTATCGGCAAGCGTCGCAGCGAATGGGACGATCTGTTGGGCCACAGTGGCCGCTACGCCCAGCATGAGCGACGCTGCGATCAACGCCAGCGTGGACGGAGCGATGGCAGCGAATGCGAGAGCCGCCGCCAAGACAATGAATTGGACGGCGATGAGGCGCCGCATCTCGACGAGATCGCCCAGGGGCACCAACAAGAGGAGACCGACCGCGTAACCAAATTGTGTGGCCGTGGGTATGAGACCGATGGCCGAGGAGTTCGGATAATTTGCCTCGATCAAGCCTAGCAGAGGCTGATTGTAGTAGATGTTTGCGACCGCGATACCCGCACAAACCGCCATGGCAAATGTGCGTGCGCGGGTGAGTTCGGGGGCCTGTTGGTCCGTCGTGAACGTCGACAAAGACATGGCTGCAATCCTCGTTCGTCGGCGCGCAGCTTCGGTTCGCCGCGTCCGACACTTGACCTCAAGCAGGATCGACAGTTAATTATCAATCGATAAATAACAAGAGGTCGTTAAAGATGGAGAGCTCCTATTGTGCAGGTGGCGGCGTCGGTACGTGGCTGCAGTGATTGTTCTTAGCGAATCGCAACAATAAGTGCCTTGACCGCACGTTCGTTTTCCAGGTGTGAGCTTCCTCGTCTGACCCCTTACGCCGCAGACCAGCGCGCGTATTGGACTCCATGCGCACGCTTTGGATTACTTCTCGATTTCAATGCCGCGGGGAAGGCGCAACGCGTTGTGGCGACGGAAGTATGGTCGAAAGTGAAGATTGCAGCGGCCCATTGCTCGTCGGGCAGGCGATCGAGAAGCAGTTCGCGTCGAGCCGTGATCGGGAGATTGTGCAAGTGCCGCATGAAACTGAAAAGATGGCGCCTGTACCCACCTGATATGGGCGTTTCCGTTCGGGAGGGGAGGGCGATGAAGCTCAAGTCCGTTCTGCTCGCACTGCTTTCCGTTGGGGCGATCGGCGTAACAGCGGCACTTCTCTATGCCTGGGAATCGCCAATTCCTCCCATCGATCCACGGTCAGTCGGGGCCCCGGATCGCGCTAAGGCGCGTCGTGGAGCGAGCCTTGCGCTGCTCGGAGACTGCGCCACGTGTCATACGGCACCGGGCGGAGTCCCATACGCCGGAGGGCTTGCGATGCCGACGCCCTTCGGAAAAATCTACTCCACCAACATCACGCCCGATCCTGAAACCGGCATCGGGCGATGGTCGGAGCAGGCGTTCATTCGCGCTCTGCGGTCCGGCGTGGATCGTGAAGGGCGCCACCTTTACCCGGCATTCCCATACGATCATTTCACGCGCGTGTCGGATGATGATGCGAAGGCTTTGTATGCCTTCTTCATGTCGATTGATCCGGTCAAATCGTCGGCGCCGCCAAATGAACTTCCGTTTCCTCTCAATGTGCGCCTGACGCTGGCCGGCTGGAAGCTGCTGTTTCTGCGTCAGGTGCGTTTCGTCGCCGACCCCTCGAAGGATGAGAAGTGGAATAGGGGAAAATATCTGGTCGACGGGCTCGGGCATTGCGGCGCCTGCCATTCTCCGCGCAATCTGCTAGGGGCGGAAATGGCATCGGCCAGTTTCGAAGGAGGCGAAGCCGAGGGTTGGCGCGCCTATGCGCTCGGTCGGAGCTCGCAATCGCCCATCCGATGGGACGAGGCCGCCCTCACGGATTATCTCGCGCGTGGCTCGCATCCCCTGCATGGGACGGCTCAGGGGCCGATGGCGAACGTGGTTGACAATCTGTCCTCGGTCGACCCCACCGACGTAAGCGCAATGGCCTCCTATCTTGCCTCGCTCGGCAAGGGTGAAGGGCGAAACGATGTGAAGATGCCGGACCCTTCAGGTCCAGGACGTCTGCCGCAGGTAGCCGGCGCTCAGGCTGCTACGCCGTCTATCTCGTCCGACCCGGGCGGAGCGATCTACGCCGCCGTTTGCGCGTCGTGCCACGAAAGCGACAGACCCTTGCCGCTGGGCGGCGTAAGACTTGGTCTCTCCACCGCCGTTGCAGGCGAGACGCCCACCAACCTGGTCAATCTTGTGGTGCGGGGAATACCGGCATCCACCGGCGGCTCTGCGCGTCCGATCATGCCCGGCTTTGGCGATGTTCTTGGCGACCGGCAGATATCGGATCTCGCCAACTATCTGCGGACCCAATTTGCCGGAAAAAGGCAGTGGGATGGGATAGCCAAAGCGGTCGCGGAAGCAAGAGGAAACCGGCGAGTCGGGCTCGACAACAAAGAGCAGAAGGTTCGGTGAAACACCATGAAAACGCTGACGGTTAACGGCGAGAGCCGATCCATCAAGGCGAGCCCGGACACTCCGCTGCTCTACGTTCTCAGGGACGAACTCGGGCTGAATGCTGCAAAGTATGGTTGCGGACTCGGTCAATGCGGGGCTTGCACCGTCATCGTCGATGGCAAGGCCATTTTCTCCTGCATAACGCCGGTGATGCTGTTGGAAGGGCGGACGATCACCACGCTCGAAGGACTTGGGAGCCTGGACGCGCCTGGACCGATGCAGCGCGCCTTCATTGCCGAGCAAGCGGCACAATGCGGCTATTGTATTCCCGGCATGATGATGCGCGCCCAGGCGCTGCTGAGTCGCGATCCGCACGCCACAGATGAGTCGCTCAGGGCCGAACTTCAGCCTCATCTCTGCCGATGCGGAACACATATGCGGATTCTGCGTGCGATCCGGCGTGCCGCGGAAGAGATGAGGCCGAAGACTGTCGACGCGAGGACAGGACGATGACGCGTGCTGTCTCTCGGCGCAGCGTATTGGGGGGCGCCGGCGCGCTCATCGTCGCCTTCCGGCTTTCCGGTGCGTATGGACAAACCGAAACGGGAACGGGTAGCGGACCCTCGAAACACGGTTTGCCGGGAAGTCTCGACGACACGCCAAACATCGACGCCTGGATTCGCGTCGACGCATCGGGCGCCGTTACGATCCTCACCGGAAAAGCCGAGCTTGGCCAGGGTCTCAGGACGGCGCTGCTCCAGGTCGCGGCAGAGGAACTCAAGGTGTCGTTTGATCGGCTATCGCTGGTCACGGCAGACACCGCACGGACGCCTAATGAAGGCTACACGGCTGCAAGCCACTCGATGCGGGACTCCGGCACAGCAATTCGGCACGCGGCGGCGCAGGCGCGCGAGATACTCGTCGGTGAGGCCGCCTTCAGGCTCGGCGTGGCAGCCACCTCGCTGCAGGTTCGCAACGGCGAGATATTCGGCCCTAACCGCGTTCGCCTGGGCTACGGCGAATTGGTTCGCGATCAACTGTTGTCGGTTGACGCGAAGCCGACCTCGCGTTTGACCTCGCCGGCAGACTTCACCGTGATGAACCAACCCATGCCGCGGATCGATATTCCGGCCAAGGTGACAGGGGGAAGCGCCTACGTTCAGGACATGCGCCCTGAGGGGATGCTGCACGGCCGTGTTGTTCGCCCTCCAAGTTACGGGGCCACCATGCGAGACTGTGATATCGCTCAGGTCGAGCGGATGAGCGGGATCGTCAAGGTCGTGCAAGACGGCAACTTCCTTGGCGTGCTTGCAGACCGGGAGTGGGCCGCCGTTCAGGGACTGCGAACGCTCGCAGCGACCACGACCTGGATCGAACAGCAAGCGCTTCCGGACAGCGCGGACTTGCCAGCCGCTCTGATGAATCTGCCTTCGCGCGACACGACGATTCACGAGACGGGAAGTCCGGGCAAGCCGGGGATCCTGGTCGAAGGGACCTTCAGCAGACCCTATCTTACGCACGGCTCGATCGGACCGTCCTGCGCGATTGCGCAATTCCGGGACGGGAAGCTCACGGTTTGGACTCATACGCAAGGCGTGTTTTTCCTTCGCGATGCGATCGCCGGCATGCTGCGGATGCCCGCCGAGAACGTGCGCTGCATCCACGCAGAGGGCGCTGGCTGCTATGGCCACAACGGAGCCGACGACGCGGCGGCTGATGCGGCGATGCTTGCCCTGGCGACGCCCGGTCGGCCGGTCAAGGTTCAGCTGATGCGTGAACAGGAGCACGCGTGGGATCCATTCGGGCCCGGCATGGTGGTCAAGCTCCGGGCGACGGTCGGAGCAGACGGTACGATTGCGGATTGGCACCACGAGGTTTGGAGCCAGTCGCATATGATGCGGCCTGGCCCTCCGGGGACGCTGATAGCTGCTCGACTGAAATCCGACGCCTTTCCGCCCACGCCGCCCATTGCGCTGGCCCAGCCTGAGGGCGGCGGCGATCGGAATGCCATTCCGCTCTACGCGATCCCGAACTCCAAGGTGATTAGCCACTTCCTGCCTGACATGCCCTTGCGCGGCTCCTCCATGCGCTCCCTGGGAGCCTATCTCAACGTCCTCTCGATCGAGAGCGTCCTCGACGAATTGGCGGCTCGCTCGGGCCAGGATTCCGTGACGTTTCGGCTTCGGCACACCGTGGATCCCCGTGCGTGCGAGGTCATCGAAACGGCAGCATCGCGTTTCGGCTGGGCCGCGCGGGTCAAGCGTTCAGAGAGCACCGGATTCGGGTTTGGCTTTGCACGTTACAAGAATCTCGAAGCCTGGTGTGCAGTGGCAGTCGAGATCGAGCTTCCACGCCAGAGCGGCGTCGTTCGCGTCCGTCGCGTCGTGGCGGCGGTGGACACGGGGCAGGTTGTGAACCCGGATGGTATCCGCAATCAGATCGAAGGCGGCATTTTGCAGTCGATCAGCTGGACGCTTTTCGAACAAGTGACGTTCGATCGCACCCGTGTCACATCGGTGGATTGGTCAGCCTACCCGATCATGCGATTTGACAGTGTCCCGGAGTCGGTCGAAGTCCATCTGATCGATCGGCCCGGCGATGCCTTCTATGGTGTGGCAGAGGCCGCCCAAGGGCCGACAGGAGCCGCGATCGCCAACGCGATCAGGGATGCGACCGGGGTTCGGATGTATGAACTTCCGTTCACTGCGGCCCGGATCAAGAGAGCCATTGCGATCTGACCGGAAGGAATGATTGGAGGTTTGAAGGCGTGGTAGATGTACGGCGCACCAATACACCCACGGCTTCCAATTTGCTTTTCGAAGAAGACGGCAGACGTACCTACCGGACCTAGACTAGCCCGTTGCTTTCGCCGGCAGAACGGAGCGAACGCCACTGAGGAACGTCGCTATCTTTGCATCGATGATCGAATTGACATCCGCTTCGAGGGGCATCGAGTAGATGAATTGACGCACTCCAAGATAGAAGATCGCGGCGTGAAGCCCCCATACCATCTCGATTTCGAGAACGGAAATCGGGAGTTCGCCGGTCGAGGGACGTCCATACTCGATCCTGATCTCCTCGATTATTTTTTCGAACGCGCGCTCGCGCAGCATTTTGAGATAGCGGGCGTTCAATCCGAGATCCTTCAGGCCCGCGAACATGAACAGGCGGATCCACTCGTATGTGAGAATAACCTCGGCATACTCGCGATAGAAGTGGATCAGCCTCGCTTTCAGAGGGACCGAGCGATCGGTGATGATTTTCTCCCAAGATGGCCTCCAGCGACCGACGAAAACTTCCTGATAGACCCGCTCGATGAGAGCTTCCTTGCTCGGAAAGTAGCGATAGAGCAGGGGCTGGGTAATGCGCAGCCGCTTTGCGAGTTCACGGGTCTGCCCCTCGAACCCGTATTCGGCGAAAAACGAGACCGCTTCTCGCGCGATAATGGCTTCCCGCTCGGACGGGTCCAGCCTCTGCTGCTCTCGGATCGGCGTTCGGGGACGCGCTCTGCTGGGCTGCTTCACACTGATTCGTCGGTTTGAGTGCACTTCTGCGACTTCATACACCGATTTGCCGCCCCAGCCGATCAAGCACGAGGTCATCACATTTTGTTTATCAGTTGATAAATAGATGTTGACTTGCATCAATGACCTTCCGATAATTGATCAAACGATAAATAACGGCGTCTGCAAGGGAAGGGAGGCTGCTCGTGAGTGACCATCGTTGGAGGCGCGAGGCGCAGCCGAGAGCGCTCGTGGTTGGAGGGTCCATGGCCGGACTGTTCGCTGCATTGCTGTTGCGGCGAGAAGGCTGGAACGTCGAGGTATACGAGCGCATCGGCGCCGAACTGGCAGGTCGTGGTGCGGGCATAGTCACCCATCGCGAGTTGTTCGAGGTACTGGGCAGGGCCGGCATCGATACCGAAGCCGCCGCCGTCGGCGTCGTCGTCCCGGGACGGCGTGTGCTGGACCGGAGCGGCCGTATCGTGGGTGAACTTGGGCTGCGGCAGGTCCTTACTTCGTGGGGACACCTCTATGGGCTTTTGAAGGCAGCGCTCCCGGCGGAACACTATCATCACGGCAGGAACCTGGTGGAAGTCACGGAGCTTGGCGATCGCGTGGTGGCGCGCTTCTCCGGAGGCTCTGAGGTCTCGGGAGATCTGCTGATCGGCGCGGACGGCATATTCTCGTGCGTCAGGGCACAGCTTGCGACCGACGTCCGTCCTGCGTACGCCGGCTACGTCGCTTGGCGGGGCCTCGTCAATGAGCGGGACCTATCGCCTCGGACCCGCGCCGAATTGTGCGACTGGTTCGCCTTCAGCCTCCCTCCCGGCGAGCAGATGCTAGGCTATCCCGTCGCCGGGGCCACCGAAGAGATGGATGTCGGCGAGCGCCGCTTCAATTTTGTTTGGTACCGCCCAGCCGGCGCCGATCATGGGTTGGCAGATCTCCTGACAGACACCGATGGCGTCCGGCACGAATTGTCGATTCCGCCGAACAGGATTCGATCCGAGGTGATCGCCTCAATGCGTCGGGACGCGGAGCGATTGCTTGCGCCGCAATTTGCCGAGATCGTTCGCCTCACGCCTCAGCCGTTCATACAGGCCATTCTGGATCTCGAGACGCCACGGATGGCGCTCGGATCCCGAACGGTGATCCTGGGCGACGCTGCTTTCGTGGCCAGACCCCACGTCGGAATGGGCGTAACGAAGGCTGCGGCCGACGCGGCTGCTCTGGTTGATGCATTGCGAGCGCATCCGGCCGAATTGCCCGCGGCGCTCGCGAAATTCGAGTCGACCCGGCTTCCGTTTGGAGCTGCGGTTGTCCGTCGTGCCCGCGATCTCGGCGCATACATGCAGGCGCAAATCGCCACTGCCGAAGAGCGGGCGATGGCGGAGCGGCATCGCAGCCCCGAGGCGGTGATGGCGGAGACCGCCGTCGCGACGGGGATCGCCGCCTAACCGGCTTCAAAAGGGAGGACAGAAAACCAATGGACCTGAAAACTATCCAGGACCATCCCGCGTTCAGACAGCTTGCGCGCGAGCGCGCACGCCTTGGCGTGGGTATGTCGATCGTCATGGCTGCCGCCTACTTCGCTTACATCCTGACCATCGCATTCTCGCCCCGGTTGCTCGGGCACCCGCTGTGGGATGGCACCGTGATCAGCTGGGGCGTGTTGATCGGCGTCGGTCTGATCGCGCTCGGCTTCGTTCTCACGGCCGTCTATGTCCGGCGAGCCAATTCCCGTTTCGATCAGCTTAGTCAGCTTCTTCTGGAGGACCTCCGATGATGTCGCGCGCGGCTTGCGGAGCCTTGTTCGCAACGGTCTTCACCCTTCTTTCCGATCCCGCGGCGGCCGACGCGCTGACTTCCGCGCCCGGCACGCGGCAATCGTTGAACGCGACGGCGATCGCCATGTTCCTCGGCTTTGTCGCAGTCAGTCTTGCGATCACATGGTGGGCGGCGAGACGGGGCACGAGCACGGCCAAGGACTTCTATGCCGCCGGCGCCGGCCTCACGGGCGTTCAGAACGGGTTCGCTATCGCCGGTGATTACACCTCGGCGGCGACATTCTTAGGGGTCACGGCGCTCGTCTATACCTCGGGTTACGACGGCATGATCTACGCGATCGGCTTCCTCGTCGGTTTCCCGATGATCCTGTTCCTGATTGCCGAGCCGTTGCGCAATCTCGGTCGCTACACGTTCGCCGACGTCGCGGCATATCGGCTGTCCGAGGTCCCGGTGAGGGCCGTCGCTGGTGTGAACACCCTCGTGATTGTGGTCTTCTATCTGATCGCCCAGCTGGTGGGGACCGGCAAGCTGATCCAGCTGTTGTTCGGACTTCCCTACGTCTACGCGGTTGGCATCGTAGGTGGGCTGATGATGGTCTATGTGACTTTCGGAGGCATGCTCGCGACGACCTGGGTGCAGATCATCAAAGCTGTGTTGTTGATGTCAGGCTCGGTGCTGATGTCGATCTTGATTCTCGGGCACTTCGGCTTCAGTCTGGAGGCTCTCTTCCGAGAGGCGGTCACGTTGCACCCGAAGGCCGACGCGATCATGGCCCCCGGTGGACTGGTCAAGGATCCGATATCGGCGATCTCTCTCGGATTGGCCCTGATCTTCGGTACGGCCGGGCTGCCGCACATCCTCATGCGCTTCTTCACCGTGAGCGATGCCCGTCAGGCTCGCACGTCGGTGCTAGTCGCGACGGGGTTCATTTCCATCTTCTATAGCCTGCTGTTCGTGCTCGGCTTCGGCGCCATCGCGATCGTTTCGGCGAACCCCCAGTTTCGGGATGCGTCGGGTGGGCTGCTTGGGGGCGTCAACATGGTGGCCCTGCATCTGGCCGACGCCGTTGGCGGGTCGCTACTGCTCGGGTTCATCTCCGCAGTGGCGTTCGCGACCATCCTCGCCGTCGTATCCGGGCTGACGCTCGCGGGCGCTTCGGCGGCGAGCCACGATCTCTATGCCCGCGTGGTCCGCAGGGGCCGTGCGAGCGAGCAGGAGGAGGTGCTTGTCTCGAAGGTTGCCGCGGTCGCAATCAGCCTGCTTTCGATCGGCTTCGGCGTCCTGTTCGAAAACCAGAATATCGCTTTCATGGTCGGGCTGGTCTTCGCGATCGCTGCGAGCGCGAACTTCCCAGTGATACTTCTGTCGATCATCTGGCCTGATCTCACGACGCGAGGTGCAGTGAGCGGATCGCTTGCCGGCTTGCTGGCTTCGGTGGGATTGGTCGCTCTTAGCCCGGGAGTATGGACCGCCACGTTAAAGCTCGGGCCTGCACCGTTCCCTTACGACAATCCGGCCCTGGTCTCGGTTCCGCTCGCCTTCGCGGTATCGTGGGCAGTGTCGGTGTTGGACCGCAGTGCGGCGGCCGCTTCGGTCCGCGCATCGTTCAGCGCGCAGCACGTTCGCGCCCAGACTGGGCTGGGCCTCGAATGACACAACCTGGATAACTCATCTTAAGGAGGCACCACAGTGACCGCTAGTGTGACGGAAAAGGGTAGGGCCGCGTGGCCCGATTTCATTCGCAAAGAGTTCGATGCCAATCAGTTCAATGGGCGGGTCGGCACGCGGCTCCTGTCCGAAACGGAACGTGTGCGCGTCTGGGAAATCCGGCTTGCTCCGGGCGAGCGCATTGGATTCCATCGTCACGTGTTGGACTACTTTTGGACCGCAGTAACGCCAGGTCGGGCGCAATCACACGCGGAGGATGGGACGATCGTCGAAGCCGTCTATTCGGCTGGCGAGACCCGTCACTTCGTCTATGGGAAGGGTGAGTATAAGATCCACGATCTCGAAAACGTTGGCGATGCCGACTTGTGGTTCACCACGGTTGAATTCCTCGATAGCTCCAATGCGCCTTTGGAGCTTGGCTATGAACGCCATGGCGAAGCCTCATCCGAACCGAGACGACTCCCGACCGAAGCCTGAACTGCAGCTCCTGCATAAGATCCCAGGAGCCATCGAAGCCTTAGGATCGCTGCGCCATCGGGGCACCTTGAGGCAGAATGCCCATTCTTGCCTCCGGACGGCCTCCCGGGCGCGAGTGAGCAGCCGCGAAGGCGATTGGCTCCTGCGCTGGTGAATGTGATGGGAAACGGCATAGAGTCGATCGCGCCGATTTTTTCGGCACCCGACACGATTCGAACGTGTGACCATTGCCTTCGGAGGGCAAAGGTTCTACGCGGCAAGATACTCCCTTCTCGAATTCCGCGATTTTGTTCTTTTACCTGACAGTGAGGTTCGCGGCTTTCTACATTCGCGCTCAGAGCCAAAAGCTGAACTCGCTCTGGACTCAGGAACTGCGTCATGCGGAAGATTGGATAACGTATCGTAGGTAGGGTCGGTGTGGGGAAAGACAGTAGCGCTCCAGTGACTCGAACCCCCGATAGTTCACAGCGGCAGTTGGGTAGCAGGCGCGCCGCACCGCAGCATTTTGTTCTCGCAAACTAACTTCTCCATCTCGCACCTTTTGACGATCAGGGCTATCCTTTCTCACTTGATCATGGGTTCGGCGAGCCGAATGAAGCTTGGCCCGTGGCGGCTTCCCGGGTGCGAGAGATTAGGTGCACAGCTTCGTTAGTGATCAAATGACGCACGGCGGCCAAAAGGGCTTCGGCATGACCAAGCACGGCCGATCGGGCCACGCGACCCGATCGCCGCGTTTCCGCTTCCTGCAGAAGCTCGAGGCACAGAAGAACGATCGCAAGGATCGCTCCCGGATCAAGGACCCGAAACAGTCCGTCGAGGAGCTATTCCATTCCCGGAAGCCAACGCGAACCTGACGGACTTTCCAAGACGGCTAATTGATCAACCGACCACGCCGAGAACACGCAACGAAATCGCAACGAATTGGGTGAAACGACCGTGAACGAAGTCCGTTCTGAGCAGGAGTATTTCGACGATCCAGGACGTCAAAGTCACCAAGGACATGCTTGATCTCGCCAGGCACATCGTGAACCAAAAGTCCGGACGGTTCGAACCTTCGAGGTTCGAGGATCAATACGAGACCGCGCTGATCGAGATCATCAATCAGAAGCGCGCCGGCGAACCCATCACGCCGAAAGAGCGGCCCGCCGCCGGCAACATCGTCGACCTGATGGAGGCGCTTCGCCGGAGCGTCAGCGGTGCCGCCGCGCCGGCGAAGCCAGGCCAAGCCCGCCAAGAAGCCGCGCAAGGCTGCGAGCGGGCAGAAGGAAATGTTGATGCCGATTGAGGGCAAGAAACCCAAGGAGGCGGCCGCCAAGAAGCCGGCGGCCAGGCCGCAGCGGAAGTCGGCGTAGCGAAGAAGCTCCCGTGAGGCGGCAAGTGATGTCGGCCTGCCGTTTGATCCATGCAGCCCCCGCAGTGTAGCCTGCAACAAATCAGTTCCGGATGACACAAATGGCTATTCCTGAAGGGAGCAAACTCACCGTCGACGAATTTTTCGAAGCCATCTCCGACGGTGATGAGCGCTACGAACTCGTGGAAGGCGTCGCCCATGCCATGGCCCGAGAAGGAAGGGCACAACGTCATCCGCAGCAACGTTTTGGCGGCTTTCGTCCCCGCCGGAAAACAGAGGGGATGTCGTGCCACGTCGATCAACACGGCGGTGCAGACCGGCCCGGATACGATTCGATATCCGGATGTCGTGGTGGATTGCGGCCCTCGCAATGCGCAGGCGATGACGGCATCAAAACCCATGATTGTCGTGGAGGTATCCGCGCCGGGCACTGCCGTCTTCTACAGTGCCAAACTGCGAGAATATCGGGGTGTGGGAAGCGTCGACATAGTCATGCAGATCGAGTCGGAAATGGTCCTCGTCAAAGTTCACCGACGGCAGCAAGAAGGCACTTGGACCGAGGAAACGGTCGAAGAGTTCGACGTCGCTATTCCCTTCCCGTCGTTGGCAACATCCATCACGCTGAACGAGATCTACGATACGCTGGGCGTGCGACCTCGATCACGCCTTCAGGCCGTCAAGAACGAACGCACCAACGGCATGTGATTGCGCCGTCAGCGCAAGTATCGGCATTCCACAAAGTCCGGATGGCCTGCCTCCGGACGGCGGAAAGCCGTCGCGGGCAGCTAACTATCCTCGGCTTCCTGCCGACCTCTCGAAATTGCTATGGGCGACCGGTCCGCCTCCGCGCCCCCGGGATTCCTACGGAGCGGGTTGCCACCTGTCGTTTTACGGTCAGCGGTACGGTATCGGCCGCAATGGGCAGCGACCACGATCCCCGACATCAAGCCGAGGAGGCCATGCGTCAAGCCGTCTCGACGGACGGCATGGAGCGGCAGCGATGGATCCGCCTCGCGCAGGCTTGGCTCGAACTCGCCCGTACGCGCGCCCCATGGAGCGAGGCGTCGAGCGAACGAGCTAATCCGGCTCCGGACACTCGGGGCAACTATCGCCGATCGAGTCCAGCACATACCGAATTTCCGCAAGCGCCTCGTCCGGAGAGACGCCCGGCGGCGGATCTTGGCGAGCGAGGAGAACGGCCCGCTCGCGGGCGTGCGGATCGGCCCGGTCCTGCATCCAGCCGTGTTCGTCGCATTCCTTTATTGCGCCGGCCTCATGCAGCACGGAGATCGCCCAGCCGCGCATCGTGCGGATGGTGGGCCGCCGTTCCTTCGTCATCAGCATCGAAATAGCTCCTGCCCGGGACGAATCCTTGCGGCCCATACCCGTTCCGGCAGCTAACACATGCCAGGGATTCGGAATCGCGGGGCGAAGGCTTTTCCACCTGTTCCGCCGCCCTGAAAAAACGGCTATCCGGATTTTCGTGTTGAGGTTTCTATCCTCTGGGAATGGCCGTCCGTGTGGGCGGGTCGGCGCAGGGCAGTGGCCATGGCCTCATTTTCTTCCGCTCTTGGGTGATACGGCCATGCCGAGGAACACCATCATCGCTTGATTGAGCCGCATCCAGATCTCGCCGCGTCTCATTCATCGTCCAGATCGGACACGTCGTCGATGAAGGCCTGATCCTCGCGGGCGTGGCTGCTGGCCGCAACAGCAAGTGACTGGCGATGAGCCTGCTTGCGGAAAGATGGAGACCGCACATCGGGTACCCAAATCTGGATAGGTCGCAAGCCCTGCGCCCGCAGCCTCTCGCGATGTTCCCGCACCTTCATTCGAACAGGCTTGGGCCTGGATGCCTTCACCATTGGTCCTCCATGCTTGGTTTACATGTAACCTAGCATCCGATCGGTCAGCCATTTTTGCCGATTGCCCCGGTAACTCTCAACACGGTAATCCGAAATTTCCCTGTCGTGCACGATCGCATTTCAACACGCTATGCCGGAAAGCCGAAATAACGGCAGCGGAAGCCAATGGTCCGCTGCGCCCGGCACCGCCAGCGTCGCCGGACTCGGATACGGACGACGTCGGCATAGACGGCCGGCCTCTAGGGCGGCGGCCACCAGGGCCACCACGGTTGCGATTTTTGGGAGTTTGCGCTCAGGCGGGTCTCTCTGCCGACGAGAGCGCTAGGCGGCGGCCCGGTCTTCCTTGTCGGATCCTCGCATGACGATCTTGAGCGCGTCGTCCGGCAGCGGACGCTGCAGCGCCTTCGCCTCATCCCAAGGCGCGCGCATCCAGACGTCACGCTCCTCCTCCGTCGTCAGGATTACCGGCATCGCTTTCGGGTGGATCGGTTCGACGACGGCGTTTGGCGACGTCGTCAGGAAGCCGTAGACCAGGTGAGGGCCGGGGACCGGCTTCGACTTCGTACCGCGGTCGCCTTTGAACTCGGTCCAGATGCCGGCGAGGCAGAAGAGCGGCCGGGCGTCGTCGAGCGCGAACCAGACGACGTCCTTCTTCTTGGTTTCCGGGCTCGGCTCCGGAGCGTACTCGGCAAAGCTGTTCGCGGGCACCAGGCAGCGGTTTTCCGGCTTCAGCCAGCCGCGCGCCAGTGCGGCGACGAGGTGTTGCGGATGTTGGTGACCGGCGGACCGCCGGTGCGGTGGCGGCGGCATGCCCCAGCGCATCAGAACAAGCTCGCGCTCCGTGCCAGCGTTCCGCACGACCGGCGCGGGATAGTCCGGAAACACACCGGGCATGGGCGGCAGGTTACCGACATAGCGGTTGACGACGCGAAACAGCGCGCGGATCGCTTCCTGGTTCGTGGTGATCGAGTACAGATTACACATTTCAGCTCTTTGCGCAGCTGGTTCAGTTTAAGCTTGTGGCCGGCGGGACGGGGTCGCGTCTTATCCCTGCGCCTAAGTCGGCCTCTTTCGCTGCCTTACTCGTGGCCTGGACCGCCAATCTAAAGACGGCGTCGAACAAGCCCGTGTACTGCATCGCGTTAACATTGGAAATGTGAGCAGCATCTCGAAAATTGGATTGCCCGTTCCTGACCAGATAGCAATGACTCTGTTCACAGACGAGCGGCAATGGATCGGCTGCGATCAGCCGCGAATCTTCCTTATATTTATCCAAGATTTTGCTGATCTCGGCACGGAGGCTGCTCATCGTGAGGACGGGATCGGCTTCGACCTTCCATTCGTCTAGCGCTCTGCCAGCGCGGGCCTGGTTTTCCATCCACCGCTGCGGGACATCGAAGCCGACGTTTAACAGGGGCATGATCAGAATGACGGTCTTGCCTGAACTGAGCAATCGGTCCACCAAAGCTGAAATCTCGATCGCACTTCCCCAGTTACTTCCGATCATGACTATGCTCGGTTCTGCGTGACCAAGCACGAAATCCATCGTGCTTCGGTTGAACTCCCGGCACGGCTGTTGATCGCCGGAGTTCAGTGCAGGATCGTCGATGAATGCCCTGCAGGCGCTTTGCGTCGCGATCAGCCCATGTACTCCATTTCGAAGCGCGGCCGACGAGATCGGTTCAAGGTACTGATTGGCGAACGAATCTCCCCACAGGATTGCGGTGGGGTGTCCGGCGGCGCCTTCACTTCCAAAGCGGCAGTAGGTCTCAGCAGCCCGCTTGACGGCGTTCGAGTTCCTGAAGCACTCGTCCCGAGGCGTACCGTTCCTTCTCGCCTCCTCAGCGGCCAGCAGATATTCGGGCAGCCTGCTCGGATACCCATTGTTCAGGAAAGCCGTTGCAGTGAATGCGAGCAACGAGCAGAACACGATGCTGGCACTCGACACCAGACGGCGCTCCGTCCAGAATTCCCGGCGCTTTCTGACGGGTTGCTCAACGAGATAGTAAGAGGCTGCGCCGAGCAGCACTGACGCGGCCAGTATCAGCATCTTTTCCCTGGCATTCACGTCATAGCCGCGGAAGGAGAGCCAGCTCAGCGCAAAGACCCAGATGGGCCAGTGCCAAAGATAGATCGAATAGGACCAATCGCCGATACGCTGAATGAACGGCAGCCCAAGCAAGCCGCGTCCATCGGCCTGCTGGCGGGCGGCGACGATCAATGCAGCCCCGAGAATTGGCAATAGCGTGAGCGGTCCCGGCCATTGCGTCTCAGGGAGAGGATAAATGATGCAGGCCGCAACAAGGACCCAGCCCCCGATCGCCGCTGCGGGCGCTGTCGGCCAAGGAATGTCAGCGGTACGCTTCGCACGCCGCTGAAACTCGGACACCGCGATCAATCCACCCGCCAATGGTTCCCATGCGCGGGCCCGCAATGAGAAGAACGCCGACCCCATCATGTCGCTGTGGCTTTGCCAGAGGCACCACGCCAATGAAATGAACCCAACAGCCAAAAACGCGCCCAGCATCACGTTCGGTCGAGATATTGAGGGCAGGGCGCGCCGCCAGATCAGCGCCACCACCAAGGGCATCCAGATATAGAATTGCCACTCAATTGCGAGCGACCAGGTATGCAGTAGGGGCTTGGTCTGAGCGGCCATTGCGAAATAGCCGTTATCAGCATCGAAGGCGAAATTGGAGAGGGCCACCAAGGCGTAGCATGCCTGCCTCAGGTGTCTCAGATATTCGCCGGGCAGCGTGACGAACCACCCGACAAAGGCAGATGAAATCACGACGACCGCAAGCGCGGGATAGATTCGCCGCATGCGCATCATGCCGAACGACCAGAGCGAGAACCGCCCCGCAGCCAAGTCGGCCAACACCTTGCCCGTCATCAGATAGCCAGTAATCACGAGGAAGACATCTACCCCGACGAATCCACCGGCAAATCCTGGGATCTTCAGATGATAGCCAAGTACAGCCAGCACCGAGAGCGCCCGGAGGGCGTTGATGTCCAGCCTAAAGGCCTGCCCATCTGAATGCTTGCTTGTCGCAGTGGAGCGAGTATCAGCGCGCAACGGCTGTTGCGCGTCAGCAATGGAATAATGCAACAGGGTTCCCCAACCCACTTCACCGGGCAAATTCCGGCACACCGCTCTTAGCTGAAGCTAAGCGGGTTGTCGTTCAGAAAATTGCTACTATCCGTATTTTTGCGGGGGTGATATTTTTGGTTATCGTTCTCCCGGCCACCAGGTGGACGGCGGGTTCAACGCTGAAATCTTGTTCGGTCGCAAGGCTAGGAGGTGGCTGCGTTTGTACGGATTGCCGCGAACCTCCGAACAAGGCTTGCCGGGGACGAGGAGCCATGGGATTGGCCACCGCGACTGATCCAGACTGGAAAACCTGGAGGGAGCTGCGCCGCGTTAAAATGCTGTGGATGAGGTTTGCGAGCTTGGAGCGATTGACGTTGTAGAGTTCGTAGGTCGCGACGATTTCCACGTCGGCCATCAGAAATGTCGGGTCGAGTTTCGCGTTCGCGATACGCCGTTCCACATCACCATTGGTGAGAGCACTTAATCGTTTACATGCGCATGCTGGATGCTAATCAACAGGGAACTGATTGGCGTGATCTATCTCGGATCGTGCCGCGACGCCTTCTAAGCACTAAGGATCTACGATGAAGAAGCTATCCCTGATCGCGGTCGCCCTGCTGACCCCGTGCGTCCCCGCGGTTGCCGCACCCCCGAAGGCCGTGAAGGCCGTAACGTGCCAAGGCGAGTTCGCTGGCGCTCATACGCTCGTCATCGGCAATTGCACCTTTGAGGGAACTCCCGCAGGACAAGTTTACGAAAAGTGCAAGGAAGACTCCGTGTGTCGTGTGCAGGCCCACGGATGGCGCAACGGACAGGGCATGTACATCATCACCCGCGTCCAGTCGGTGCAACGAATTGAGGCGGGTGCAGTCACCGGCCTGTCCACCGCTGAGCTGGAAATGGCTCGGAACTGCAAGAAAGGCAAGCCGTGCTCACTAACCTGCAGCCGGGCTCAAGACGCCGGCCGGGAAGATCTCGTCCGGGCCGGCGCGTGCGCTGAATGAACTAGGGGGCGGAAACGAGATCAGCTTGAGGGCTGCTGGATTCGAGCCGACGCTTGGGCGGAAATCGAGCGGCGATATCCTTTTGCTCCTGTTCGAGCCGTAACTTTCCAGCAAATTTGTTCCGGTGTCTCACTGACAATCGCATGACTGTTGACATCCGTCGAGCTTGAGACATTTACGACTTTCGCCTTCCCTGGAATGAACTTCCATCCTTGAGGCGCTTTAGTGCATGCAGAGCCGTCCGTAGGCCCGTAAGGCATCCCCTTTCCCCGTGTGAAATTCAAGCCCGCTGGCTCACGCCGGCGGGCTGCCGCTGGCTAAGCCAGTCTATTCTTCTGCAACTTGCGCGAAGGCGCCAGATCGAGCTGTGCTGTCATACAGTCTCTGGGGCGGTCGGTCGCGATATCGTCAATCCGAAAGCGGCGAAAATCAAAGCGATCCCTGAAGCGATCGTTCGCACTTGATTCCAGAACTGCCATCGCCCTGAATAGCTTTCCCAAATCTCCCGCGCGGCTTCAATGTCTGCCGGAATAGGCGTCATCGCCAACGCCTCGTTCATGGGTACGTTCACAGCTATTGTGAGGAAAAGGCCGAAAACCATATAGACCGCAGCCGCCGCCAAGTACCAAAACGCAGCCAAACTTTGACCGGCAAAGCGCATTGCGGCCGCCGTGAGAACCAGAACTGCCGCTGTCAGGAAGAATGCGGGAAAGAACACCGCGTTGCGCACTGAGGCATTCATCGCCTGCAAGGCGGCGATTGCGACACGGGGATCCGCCTGATCGAGTCCCCACATCGTCGAGCAGACCCAGGCATAGAAGAATCCGAAAATCGCGCCGCAAAAGACAATTGACGCGATCGACAGCGCTACGAGCAATCTAGGCATTGCGGCTTCCCCGGGGCGATCATGCCGTTCTAAGGCTAATGCAAACCCCCAAGCAGGAAAATCATCTGCTGAGCGCGTGACCTTTGTCAAAATTACAGTGTTCAGAATGTAGGGGTGATGGGTAAAAATCTTTGCGATATTTCGGTTCTTGGCCCAAATGCGAAGTGCGAGCCGGGCCAGAAATGGTCTGCTTGTAAGGGTAGAACGGATGTGATCGGCCGGGCCTCAAAGCGACGCTTTTGACCCGAACCGCCCGGTTGACCTCAAAGCGAAACTTCTTCTCTTGGATGAACAAGGGGCCAAGCATCGCGTTCTCATGTAACGAGCTCCCGCAGGAGCATGCGGGTCAGCCCAGATCAGCAATGCCTGTGTTGACACGATTTTGATGCAGCGGGTTTCCCGTTGCGAGTGTTTCATCGCGACGCCTTTTCGTAACTAGTCTGGCAGCAACGGAGGAGCAGATGGCATCATCGTCCTTGTTCCTGGGGTGGGCGGTATGGCTTGGTATTGGCACCGCGTGGCGCCACTCATTCGCGCCGCCGGGCACGAAGTCATTGCAATCGATCTGCCTAGCGACGACAGGCGCGCCGGTCTCGCGGTATATGCCGACATCGTCATCCGAGCGATTGCGGAACGAAACGACGCTATTCTCGTAGCACAGTCGTTAGCGGGCTTCACGGCACCGCTTGTTTGCGCCCGTGCGTCCGTGCGGCTGCTCGCGTTCGTCAACGCGATGATTCCGAAGGCGGGCGACACGGCTGGCGCATGGGGATACAAGAGGAGCCGTCGCAGCGAGGGAAAAAGCTGCGAAGTACCACTGCTATGCGACGGAATTCGATGTGGCGACATACTTCCTGCACGACGTGCCGCATGACGTGTTGCGCGCCGGAAGGCGACCACCTTTGAACAATCGGCAAGTCCTTGGTTGAAGCCGGGCTAGTCAAGCACAACAAGCTGGACGAAATCGTGTGGGCTATCCAAACCAGATATGCTCCCGATATCTGGGACCGCCCGCCCACCGCAAACGAGTGCGCCATCCCGTGCCCATTAGAGAGCGATCGCGTCTGAGCGGATCCCATCTGGCACCGTTTGTTCATTTCGCCGCGGAGAAGATAGCATTCGAGAGGCGGGGGATGCAGTTGCCAGATCGCGCGCAACGAGTTCGACAAAGCCGCCACCACCGCGACAACCGTACGGTGACAAAGTGCGGGGAGGCAGCAGCGCCGCCTTTGCAGAGAAGCGACCGCCGCGATTTGAGGTGGCCACCGCCGAGATCGCAGCAGCGTTTGGCGAGCGCGGAAAATTGAAACTCGTGGGCCACGACAACCCCATACGGTGTTACCCATACGCATTTTGCAATTGTGTCGCGCAACGTACTTGAGCAGAAAATCCGCCTCGCAATCGCGAACGTGTGGAGTGTGATTGTTGAGAGCGAAAGCATCTGCAAGTGAATTGGATTATCTCGGTGCGCTTACCGAAGGCAGATTCAAACAAGATTTAAACAAATGCTAGGACCTCGGTTCCGCGCCGCTCGGAATGGAGAAGCGGTGGCTGCCTCTCAGCAGGGCACTTGCAGTGAGGCGTCACGGCGTAAGTGGTAACCGTCTTCTGGCAGCACTGCCGCCAGCAGACTTCGATCTTCTGGTGCCCGAACCTGAGATGATCGCGCTCGATCAGGACGCGGTCCTATCGCGTGACGCAATCGAATACGTCTTCTTCCCTCACAGCGGCGCCATGTCGCTGATGGTCGACATGGCGGACGGGAAGACGGTTGCCACCGCCGCAAATGGGCGGGAGGGGGCGGTCGGCATTCTTTCGGTGCTCGGACCGTCAGCTTCGGCTACTACTACTATCGTTCGTGCAGCAGGCACAGCCTCCCGGATCCCCGCACCGCGATTTCACGCCGCTTTCAATCGGAGCCCCGCGATCCGGCACGCGGTCCAGAGCCACGTCAGGGCGATGCTGATACAGTTTCAGCTCGGCGCCGCCTGCAATGCGCTGCATCCGGTCGAAGCCCGCATAGCCCCGCTGGCTGCTCCATTTTCGCGACCGCATGGACCACGACGTCCTCCCGCTGACCCAGGAGACGCTGTCGGAAATACTCGGTGTGCGACGAACGACGGTGACGCTCCTGATACGCAATCTGCGCGCGTCAGGAGCGATCAGATCTGATCGACGAGGCCACATCGAGATCGACCGATCGCGGCGCACGGCGGCGGCGTGCGAATGCCACGGTACCATGCGTCTCGAAGTGGAGGAGACCTTCTCGATGAATACGTCACAGTCTCGCCTTTTGGTTGTGCCGGCTGACACAGTAAGTGAAACGGGCGATGCTGTATGAGCGGTTTTCGCCCTGGCGGCTCGTCTTGGTAGGGTGGAATGCCTGCGAGGTTTGAGCGCATATAGGGGCAGGCGTCGAACTGATCGCGGTGGTTTTAGCCTTGCATGGAAGAAGGCGGCCAAACCGGGGGCGGCCTCAATTGATCGGCTCTGTCTTGAGATAATTGGGCGGGGCCGCTTCAAGGGCACACGAAGCGACCCCTAATCGCGCAGTACGCTGGTCCATGTGGGGTTCACGTTGGTCCAATCTGCGCGACTGCGACCACGCTAGACTTGTTTAGTTCGGAGGCAATGAAACTCGCCGGTTAGGCTTGCCGGTTAACTTTGATGTCCGCGCTGGAGGTTAATTCTGGAACACAATGGGCATCAGGCGAACAGCTCGGGCGCCGGTCATAGAAAGGGTAAGCCCATCCGGGGAGACGCTCAACCAGAGCCCGAAACGTTGTAGAGCCGCTTAAGTCGATCCGTAATGATCTGGCAGAAAGTCTGGAGTTCGGTCTTGTTGCGAACCGGGCCAGCTGCGGTGCCAAATGACAGCAACGAATTCCACGGGTTAGAGCCGTAGACCGTCACTTTAATTCCGCGCTTGGGGCAACCTTCAATCTTGCTTAAGTCATCGAGGATCATCGCCGCCAGTTCATGTCCTCATTCCTTTCGCGGGAGGGGTAAGCGCCAGTCCGGCGAGTCGGCAGCTCGCTCGGTATCAAGGGGGCGCATTGACTGGTAGGTACTTAAAATGAGTTCAACCACATCATTCATCGCAAGCAAGCCAACGAACGCAACGAGCCGGGGTGGGGAGTGTGCGGCGCACGACGCGGATTTATTTGCTGGGGCAGTTCACCAAGGCTGCCACTGTGACGGACGCCACGCGGGCGTCAC
This sequence comes from Bradyrhizobium sp. AZCC 1577, assembly GCF_036924575.1. NCBI lineage: Bacteria > Pseudomonadati > Pseudomonadota > Alphaproteobacteria > Hyphomicrobiales > Nitrobacteraceae > Bradyrhizobium > Bradyrhizobium sp. AZCC 1577. Next base: position 159,766 of record NZ_JAZHRQ010000001.1, on the reverse strand, counting down.
ACGCGAAAGCGGGAGCGACGACCGGCCGGGGTTGCTGTCGAACATTTGAACGCGCACTGCTTGATCAAGAAGACTTCTTGAGCCTTAATAAGGCCGATGCGAACGTGAACGCAGATTTACCAAGCCTACACGATCGACGATCACTCCCTCCCGTCGGCTAGATGCGGGCATCGAACTGCCCCAAGGGGACTCATCTTGAACCGGTCACCAATCGCCAATTCGACCTGATCAAGAGTCATGGAAGCAATTCCCACCGCATCCAACCCGGTGACAAGCAGGGAAAGACGCTCAGCGGGGAAACGCGTCATTACCCCTGCCATGATTGTGAGGGCCAAGACAGCGGCGCCTTACCAAAGCCACTCTGCAGTCGTGGTCCTGGGCTCCAGCTCGTTCATTTCTCCATCTCCTCGGGCACCGGGAGCAATACATGGCCGACTTTCAAAACCGTTTTCAGTACTGAAGCAAATTCAGGATCGGCAAGAATAGCATCGGCATCTTTAAATGAAGGGGATTCCACTTCGCACCGTTGCTGACTTCAGACAGCGCGATTTCCGTCATCGCGTAGCCTATCCGGCCACTGCCCGGCCTCAACGAACTTCTGAGCCCTGCGCATGATGATGCCCCCAAGCCATCCTTCCGCAAGCGAGGCGAGCGCGCAAACTTTACGGCGGGTCTAAGCTTTCTAGGGTTCTAGCGCGTGGTCTATTGAAGCTTTGGCAGCGCGCGACCAGCTCCCGCGGCGACCGTATTGCGGCTGCTGAATCCGCATCGTTAGCCAAGCCCGAGGATTGAAAAATGAGCAATGTATTTCCGCTGATTTCAGAAAAGAAACTTAAGGGCACGACGGACCCCAAAAGCCCGGTAGCCATCGCTGCCGTTGCGTTCATGGCAGCGAGTGTGAAACTCGCCAAGGCGATCAAAGAGCTGTCGAGGAGCCTTGAAGTCCTCGATAGCCTTGTCGAATCTCTCGAGGACACGAGCGCTAAAGAACGACTGAGGCAGGTGTCGAAAGTGAACCGGGAGTCGTTGAGGCGCGCAGTGGAGGGGCTCTTGTACCCTACCGGGAACGTCCGTAGACTCCCGGACAAGAATGATCCACGCTTCTGCGCTAATTCTGGTGGCACATCGGTGCTAGGCGCATTTCAGTAGGATAAAGCATTCTTTAGTCCGGTGGGCCGCAGAGCGATCTGCGGCCATTTTATTTATGGCCCCATACGGGCGGCTTGATGGGCGGGGGCCAGGTCGAAGACCCTGCCGATGAAGACATTAAGAGGCTGCTTGGGCGACACCGGAGCGGACCGGCTTTATCGCTGAAGCGATCTGCTCAGCGTTTCTGAGGGCGACTCGCCAAATTGCAAACGGTAGCCCCTGGCGAAGTCGCCGAGGTGCCAGAAACCGCAGGCAAGTGCGCACGCTTTGACGCTACCCATCCCTGCCAGCAACTTCTGGCGCACGAGCCATAGCCGTCTCATGCGCAGATATCGATGGAGGCTCATGCCTTGGTATCGTTGAACCGTATCGTGCAGGGTTCGTACCGAGACGCCGACATGTCGCGCAAGATCTCCGCTGTAGACCGGACGGCCGATGCTACCGGACAGCACTGCCTGGATGTCCCGAAGAACTTTGAACTGCCCGATGGAGTTCGCACGAGAGGCCCACTTTGCATCAACAACGTTGGCGAATGCGGCATCGATGGCGGCAACCAGGGACTCCCGCATCGCAGAGGAAACGCCGCTCACTTCGGAGGCATCGAATCTCGAGGCGCTTGACAAGATCTGCTTCACCAGCTCGCGGAGCCGATAATGCGCAGATGTGCTCGTTTCAAACACCTTCCAATTCGGACTCGCCTGGGGCCACCCCCGATCTTGCATTTCCTGCGTGAAGATAACCGACGTGAACTGCAGCGCGGTCCGCTCAACCGTGGTGTATGCAGCACTATTACGTCCGATCACGATAGCCGGACGATCCCTTTCGACCCCGTTGAAGCGAATGGGTGAACCGTCGTCCATCGAAAATCCGACCGCGGTGCAATTTGGGGCAAGTTGGCCTTCCGGCAATTCGTGGAAAGGACTGAGCCGAAATTGACGTCGCAACCTGGTAGACGCAGGATGGTTTGTGCAGCCGAGATTCCGCACGAGAGGGATGTACTCCACGGCGAGATTTCGCACGGCAGTTCGATACTCATCAATGTCGCTGAAGCGAAATACTTCTGGCGCACGTGCTGGCAGAGCGTCGCTGTTCATCAGGCAATAGTGTTGGCGACCACGGCGGGGTCGGCAGTATGTCATTCACCCCAGAATGGATTTTGGCTCCCGTCAAACTCTGGCCCCCGTAGTATTACGGATCGAGCCTGGTTGGCGGAAAAGAACATCGTCAGCATTTTAGGGCTCGCCGAATTTCGACATCGTTTGCACCGAATTTCGGTACCAGACCACCGATCACCGTCGAGTGCATAACCCTGCATTAACCACTATGGCGTGATCATTCCACTACCTGCACGGGCATTCAACAGCGGATCAGCACACGCCGGTTTGTCGTGGCCGCATAGTTAGCAAAGCTGGGCTGCCCGAGTAGTGCGAGTTTGTGTGGTTTTCGAGTTCTTGTGTCATTCATTTCTTTACTTGATCGCTTCCGGACGAAACGCCGATACTGCGGTGATTGCGAATGTCTACGCTCCTAAATTTTCATCGGCCTCACCAACGGAAAGCCCGACCAGACCGCTCCCGCCAGAGACCATGTGACGTTTTGACCAATCGCCGCCCTGGTATCGAGCGTTGCAGGTCTGAAAATTCAAACAGCGGAGGATTTGCGCGACGCCATCTTCACTCTTGATCTCGCAAACATGTGCATCCGATTGCTTGTTGGACAGATCGGGAGTGGTACGGCCAGCGAACATTTGCTGGCGCAGTCCGCGAGGATCGATCAGCTCATTGAAGCTGCGCGTGGCGAGATCGCGCATCTATGAGTTCCAATGATTGATTTAGTTAAGGTCAGGGCCTTTACTCCAGGGGATTGCAATGCGGTGGAATAATCGAAAGGCAGCCCGCGTTCAATTTGAACACAAGCACCTCGTCAACCTCATGGGTGTCGATGGGACATGGCGACGAATTTGCACCCTTCTCGACGCTTCTGAGAGCGGCGCCAAGCTTGAGGTAGAAGGCTCTACCGACGCACTCAAGACAGAAGAATTCTTCTTGGTTCTATCCTCCACCGGTATGGCATTTCGCCGGTGCGAGTTGGTCTGGGTCAACGGGTCACAGGTAGGCGTGCGGTTCGTCACCGAGAAGACAAGAAAGCACCCGGGCAAGAATGACCATCCCGCTCGTGCGCAAAAAGTCAATCTTGCAGGACCAGGATGACGAGCGATCTCACATGCAGCTAGTCTCTTCGCGAACGATCTCCTTCATCGATGTCCCCTCTCTCGCAGTTTTTGAGGCCAAAGAAGCTCTGTTTCATGACGAGGGTAAGGGCTTCCTTCTCTATCTCTCCGGCGGAGAGGTATCATCAACCGCAAAAGAGCGAGTCGTATTCCTGGAGTTGCGGGAGGCGCTGATATGGTTGAACGAGCCCCCTGAGGATCGGGGCTCGTTTTGGGCATGAAGACGCGCAAGTAAGTCGCTCAACGGAGACGACCCGCATGTTGGTGCATGTTCTGGCGGATGATGCCGCCAAGTTGTCCCACCTTTGCGGCATTCTTGACCGCAGATTTCGCGTAGCAGCGGAACGGCTCGACGTCGACGCAAAGCTCTCCCAGGAGTCTCATGCGGTGGTTGTCCGGGCCGATCTACGTGTCGTCGAAAACATCGCGGCTCTCAAGAAGAGGAGTGCACGCATGGCCAAGGTGCCAAAACGCATATTCCTTGTCGAAGAGCCGTCCCACGTCTGCATCTCGCAGGCCTATGCCCTGGGAGCCACGCTCGCCCTAACGGGCACAATCAACCGGTCCAAATTGCTCGCTGCGTTGGCCGATGCGGCAGCCCCAGCATGCTCCTCGCCAACCGGCGCGCCGCAGCAAGACAACGCGGTTGACGTCGCCGCTGCCGCCATTGGATCGATGTTCACCGCGGTGTCGCTGGGCGAGCCGATAGATGTGATCGGGACGAAAGAAGCTGGCAGGAAAATCGCCGATCGCATCACAGAGCACGGGCTCACTGAATGGCTCACGACCGTGCGGCGCCATCACGAGGGGACCTACCAGCATTGCCTCCTCGTAACCGGCGTGGCCATCGACTTTGGACTTAGCCTGGGACTGCGGCGAACCGATCTTGAACGGCTGTGCTCTGCTGCCATGTTTCATGATATCGGCAAAGCAACCATCCCGCTGGCGATCCTGGACAAGCCCGGACGGCTGAACGCCGAGGAGCGCGCACTTATCGAGAGCCATCCGGTGGCAGGATACGATTTCCTGAAAGCTCACACAGGTATTTCCGACGAGGTCCTGGATGCTGTCCGGCATCATCACGAGTATCTCGATGGCAGCGGATATCCGGATGCGCTCTGTGCCGAGAGTATCACCGACATCGTTCGAATGCTGACCATTTCCGACATCTTCGCCGCGCTGATTGAGCATCGGCAGTACAAGCCGACCATGCCCCGGGCGGAGGCATACGGCATCCTTTCCAGGATGCAGGGAAAGTTGGAAACGGCCCTGGTGGCTGCGTTCAAGGACGTCGCGCTGGCCAGGTAGTCCTTGCGTTGACCGTCGGTCACCGAAACGAGGCAAAGCCATCAGGACGGCTGCTTGCGACATGGCGCGATCATTGGACTCCTTCACCGCATCAAACAGGCGCTATTATTTACGCGCGCTAGGACGCATGGGACCAAGCTCGGCCCGCATCGGGTCAAGCCCGCTGGAGGCGCGAATTGTCGAACTGCAGGCCAGCCGTGATGGCATCCTCAGGATCGGTCAGCAGCTCGGGTATCGATACCACCATGGTGTAGCGGGTGCTCAAGTAGGAGCTGTGGCTTGCCCACCGGAAGGGTCGCTAAGACATCGCTAGACACGCTGTGTTTCAAACACTGTTTCAAACACTCCTTTCACCAAACTACGGCTGAGAGTCCAAAAGCGAACCGACACCTTGAGGCCCATTGGTAATCTTGATGGTACGCAACTGGGGATGCGGGGCGCGACCGTGTTGGAAGTGTTGATTACCAGGCGAAGCCCGACCAAGTGGGAATGGCGGGTCTGTGACCGCTACGGGGCCACGATTATGGGCGGTTATGAAAGCACCCGACCGGCGGCCAACTACAGGGGGAATCGGGCACTATTTCTCCTGTTGTCTACCCGCTGGACTCGGTGATCGCGTAATCCGGACCGGCAAAGTAGGCATAAGGCAGAACACGGACATCGAACAATCAATGCGTTTTCCGTCGTTCTCTTGGAGACGGAGCCCCTGCCAATGGGTGATTGCCAAATTATCCGGCACTCCGCTGAATGAAGCCATGCGGAGCAAGGCGGTAGTCGCTCTTCTGGGGATCGCGGCAGGTGAAGCCTACTCGGGAGGCGATGCATCGTTTTACGAAGAACGATCTTGGATTCCTATTCGGCCAAAACGGAATGTAGATCGCCGGAGTTTTGGTTGCCGGAGCGGCCTGACTGCGAGGCTTCGCTGTATCCAGCGGAAAAAATCTGGTGATATTGGCAGCTCATGACCTTGTAACACTCACATGCCGCTCCTTCGAGCCGCGGTCTGTCAATCTCGACCAAGCCCCGCCGGCCGGATCGTACAGCACCCGACGCCCGTGGTTTGCGCATAATCAGCGTCACTGTCGTTCGTCGTACTCCAAGCAACTCTGAAAGCGCTTCCTGCGTTAGCAATATAGCATCAGCGTCGATCCTATCGTGAATGTGGAGCAACCATCGGGCCATGCGGGCTTCGACAGGATGCAGCGCGTTGCAGGCGGCCACATGCTGAAGCTGCATCAACACTGCCCTTGTGTGGGTCTGGACCGCCTGTTTGATGAGGCTGCTCTGACCGAAGGCTGCATGAAACCTTGATGCGGAGATCTGCGATGCGATCCCCGGCACGCGCACGACCGCCGTGGTAGGAGAATGCGAGGGCCCGAGCACTGACAGCATGCCCACCGCTCCCTCAGGCCCGATGACGGAGGTTGCTACTGTTTCTCCGTTCGGCATTTCGAGCATGAACGAAATCGTCCCGCTGTGCGGAAAATAGACTTTGTCACTCCGATCTCCCGATCGCACCAGCACCGCGTCTCGTTTGAGCGATATTTGCTCGAAGTGAGGGGCGAGTAAACCAAGGTCCGCTGACGGCAGCCCAGCTAACAGTCGATTACCAACGCTCGTATGGCGCTTCATTGTGGCTGGCAATTCCTTCAGTGATTATGATTCATTTCGGATTTAAGGACGGCCTGGACCGAAATTCGGTTGGCGTCGCGCCTTACCAAGGGCACTATGGTTTGTCTTCTGGGAGTTTTGCTTAGGCTCTTTGTTTTTGCTTAGGGGCTCTTTCATAATTCCGTAATATTGCGCAGCCCTTTCAATCTACGCCGGGCACCGCCAACACCGCGGTTTTGAAACGTCCCGCCGCGGGCGGGAAGATCTTCCGCAAGAAGTGCACAAGCGGCAATCGACGCGTTCTATCGTCCATCCTGAAACGCTCAGTGCCGATGTCCGAATGTCCGAAAAAGTGCCAAGCGCGTAAATTTCGCAATTTTTACCCATCACCCATACATTCTGAGCGCTGTAATTTTGACAAAGGTCACGCGCTCAGCGGATGATCTGCTTGTTAGTGGCCTGCATTGGTCGTGAGAACAGAATGATCGGCCTAAGGGAGGCTACAATGTCTAGAGTGCTCGTGGCGCTATCGATCGCGTCAATTGTCTTTTGCGGTGCAATTTTCGGATTCTTCTATGCTTGGGTCTGCTCGACGATGTGGGGGCTCGATCCGGCGGACCCCCGTGTCGCAATCGCTGCCATGCAGGCGATGAATGCTTCAGTGCGCAATGCGGTGTTCTTTCCCGCATTTTTCTTGACACCGGTAGTCTTGGTTTTCACGGCGGCCGCAATGCGCGGTGCCGGTCAAAGTGTGGCTGCCTTGTGGTTCCTGGCCGCGGCTGCGGTCTATTTGGCTTTCGGCCTTTTCCTCACGATGGCTGTGAACGTTCCCATGAACGAGGCGTTGGCGGTGACGCCTGTTCCGTCGGACCTTAATGCGGCTCGGGAGGCTTGGGAAAGCTATTCAGGGCGCTGGCAGTTCTGGAATCAAGTGCGAACGATCGCTTCAGGCATCGCGTTGATTTTCGCCGTTTTCGGATTGACGAGATCGCGACTGACCGCCCCAGGGACTGTATGAGGTAGGTCTTTCACCAGCCAGGTTGCAGAAGAATGCACCGCTTGAGTGGCTCCAATGCTCTGGCCGGGACTCTTCACCGAATGTCCATAGCCATCATTCGGGTCGATTCGACCGGGCGTCGATCACTTCCGGTCCCGATCAGCCGACCTTCTCAAAGCCCATCAGCATGTCTAAGTAGTTTCATCAGCGTCCCGTCGGGTTGTCGGCCAAGGGAGCGCACATCTGCTGGCGATCTTGACTAGCAAGATGACCGGTCATCGGGTGCGGTGACATCACCGGCCTCGCGCGTCAGCCGGACCTAAATGGATCGCGGAGCGACGACTGAATCGAAGGACCTCCCGAGAAGGAGATTGCGCGATACTTCTTACTAGCTGGGGACAGGAGCGGAGCTGGATCAAGGGGACATACAGTTACCAAAACTCGATTTCCGTGTGACGTGTGGGCAGTGGTTAGCGCCAGCCGACTTGCTTTATCCAGAACTAGATTATGGGACCTCGAGCAAGACTCAGGAGACCAACCTTCTGGCTTTGAATGCCACCAAGCAGCGCGGGCTGGAGAGGCGTGGTGCGGGTTTGCCGTGGAAGCATCCGAGCTCAAGGCGCTCGCCGAGCGAAAGGGACTGGCGCGCGTCCAGGAGAGTACAACGCTGAGATACGACAAACACGTAGGCAACCATTTTTGGCGGTTCTGCGTCGCCAGTTCGCGTGTACCCGACGCAAGAGGAGTAGTGCTGCAGGTCCGAGTCGGGGTACGAGCGCCTACTCCGCGCCGTGCGAACCTGTCGGATCTGCTCCTGACGACCGACCTGACCGGGAGTTGCGTGTCAAGCTGCGACGCTCTTTGCGGGGTTGATCCGCCGCAGCTCGTCGAGTTCCAGTCCCGCTTCCGTCTTTGCAGTGGCCAGCATTTGCACAGCCGTGACGATGTTTTCCTCAGAGTGATTGGCCATCACCTGCATGCGAATTCGGGCCGCCCCCTTGGGAACGGCGGGAAATTCCACGAGGTTGGCGACCAATCCGAGTTCGATCAGCCGTCTAGAAACGAGACGCGCCAGGCCTTCCGAGCCCATTTTTACGCAAACGATTGCGGACGGGTCGCCGTAATAGTCGAGGCCCACCTGCTTCAACTCGCGTCGCAACGACAGGACATTGGCTAACATCTTGCGCCGTAGCGCATGCCCCTCGGCAGACCCGATGATCTCGAACGCTTTGAGGACCGTCGCTGCCTGCGCCGGCGAGAGGGCATTGGAGAAAGTTGCAGGCGCGCTGTAAAAACGCAGATACTCCTGCACCGCTCGGCTCTTGCAGGCGACGAATCCGCCGTTCGACGCAAACGTCTTGGAAAAGCTCCCCATCACGATATCGATCTGGCCGAGCATATTCTGCAGCCCGATGTGGCCACGACCGTCTTCGCCGAGACAGCCAAGGTCATGTGCGACATCGACCACAAGTGTCGCGTTGAATTCGTGGCAGAGGGTCTGCAGCGCCCTCAGATCGGGCGTGTCGGAGTCCATCGAGAACAATCCCTCGGTGATTACAAGGATTCCGTTCTCTTTATCTTTGGCCCGTATTTTCGTGAGAATGTTCCGGCAATACTCGTTGTCGAGGTGTCGGAAGAGGTGAATGTTCTGAGTTGCCGCGTGAGCGCCCTCCTGCAGGCAGGAGTGTGCCAGCATGTCCATCACGATATGGTCGGCCGACCTGACGAGGCCCTTCACGACGCCGAAGCCCGCGGCCCAACCCGTCGGGTACAGCACCACATGGTCCATCGCCAGAAACTCGGCGATCTTGCGTTCGAGCGCCACTGAATACGAAGTATTGCCCACGAGCGCCGGAGAGCCTGCGCTATGTACCCCGCAGCGCTCAATGGTTTCGATGGCCGTTGCCTTGATGGCCGGATGCGATGCCAGGCTGAGATAGTCCTGCGAAGCAAAGTTTACGCCGAGCATCCTGTTGCCCCGGTCGTCCTGAGCAGAGCAAACGGTCTTGGGACCGTCCTCCGTGGCACGAGAGAAGGGCCAGAGGCCGTGATGCCGGCGCAGATCCTGCCAGCGGAAGAAACCTTCGGTGCGTCCCAAGAGGTCTGCCCCACCGGGGACGCGGAAGTCCCTCATGCTGCCCGTCAAGGCGGCCGGCGCAATACCGGTGTATGAATCGTTTGAAGCCATCCCGAACTCGCATTTTTTGGTTATTCTGTATGCCCGGGACGAGATTAATTCCTGGTTGGATATTGGGAAGTTTTCCGGCCTTTTCCGGCGAAATTTGTGTTTGGTTTTCTGTACCTTAAGAGCTGCACAGAAAGTCATGGCGGACGCCAGGAAGGGCCGCGGGGGTCTTGGGCGCCCGCGCGCGTAAAGGCGGCGTTAACCATAGATGGCGCAATGTGTCTTTCACGTTTCAAGGCCCATCCGGAGCAAGCGAGGAATTCATGATCGGCGTCCTGAAAGGCCAGCCATTCCACAAAATTTCAAGCCGGGTCGCGGCGGCAGCGATGGTTGTCTGTGCGCTTTCCGCGCCCGCATTCGCTGCGGATTTGCGACTGCCTGTGAAGGCGGCCCCGCCCATCCCGCCTGTTCCGGTATTCTCATGGACCGGCTTTTATATCGGCGCGAACGGCGGCTGGGGCTCGAGTCGCAACTGCTGGGATCTTGTTCCGCCCACGCCGGTACCCCCTGCGCTGCTCGGCCCCGAAGGCTGCCACGATGCGACAGGCGCCGTAGCCGGCGGCCAGATCGGCTATCGCTGGCAGGCAGGCGCCGCAGTCTTTGGTCTGGAAGCGCAGGGTAACTGGGCTGACCTCAACGGCAGCAAGATCAGCCCGCCGTTCCCTGCCACGACCAACCGGTCACGGATCGAAGCGTTCGGCCTGTTCACCGGCCAGATCGGCTGGGCCGTCGAAAATACACTGTTTTACGTCAAGGGCGGCGGCGCCGTCACCGATAGCCGCTTCCGCTACACCGACAATGCGACCGGCATCGTTCTCGGCGCTGCGAACGACACGCGATGGGGAGCCGCGGTAGGCGTCGGCCTCGAATTCGGCTTCGCTTCGAACTGGTCGGTCGGTGTGGAGTACGATCATCTGTTCATGCAGGACCGCACGTTTGACTTTACCAGCCCGGCTGGTGCTTACGCCGGCACGGTTGCCACCCGTCAGGATGTTGATCTCGTCACGGCCCGCGTGAACTACAGGTTTGGTGGCCCGGTGGTTGCGAAATACTGACAGCGACGCTGAAGTTCGACGCATAAAGAAAGGCAGCCCGCCTTTCTTTATGGGCAATGTAAGCCGCTCGGCAGAACACTTTTTGAGCGGGGGCCTAGGCGGCCGGACTCTCACGAGCGACCGACGGCAGATGCGACCGCATCTTGCCCAGCAGCCGCTGCAGGTCGACGGGCTTCGTATCAAAATCGGAGCAGCCAACTTCGACGCTCTTGTCGCGATCGCTGGCGAGCGCATGGGCGGTCAGCGCAATGATCGGAATGGCGGATGTCGCCGGATTGGCCTTGATCCGCTGTGTTGCTTCCCAACCGTCCATTTCGCCGAGCGCCACATCCATCAGGATCAGATCGGGCAATTCGCTCGCTGCCATGTCTACGCCCGTTGGACCGTCACAGGCACAGCAGACAGAGAAGCCGTTGCGCTCGAGACGGCGCGTGAGCATGTCCCGGTTCATCTCGTTGTCTTCGACCAGCAGGATCCTATGCATGGGCAATCCCGGCTGACGCAGGCAGAGCCGTGTCGGTGAGGTCGGGGACGAGCGTCGCCGTGGCGTAACGGTCGGTCTTTCGCCGGCCTTCGACGAGCGGTATGCTGACCGTGAAGCGACTGCCTTTCCCGGGCTCACTTTCCACGGTGACTTCGCCGCCCATCAACTTGCAGAGCCTTTGGCTGAGCGCCAGCCCAAGCCCCGTACCGCCATACTTGCTGGTGCTGGAGTCGTCGGCGACGGTGAATTTCTCGAACAGTTTCGCCATTTGATCCGGCGCGATGCCGATCCCCGTATCCACAACGTCAACGACGAGTTGATCTCCCGCCGCGCTCTTCAGGCGTCCTGCGGCAAGCTCCACCTTCCCGTTGTGGGTGAATTTCGCGGCGTTATCGGTCAACTGTCCGACGACGTTACGAAACTTGCCGGCATCGCAGAGCGCGGTCCCGAGATCGGGGGAGATCGAGCAGGCGAACTCGTTCCCGCTTGCCTCGACCGAAGTCATCGCCTTCTCAGCGATCTCGTGGAACAAGGCGCAGAAATCCGTCTCTTCCAGGTGCAGCTCCATCTTGCCGGCTTCGATCTTCGAAAGATCGAGCACCTCGTTGACAAGCTTCAAGAGGTGTTGCCCAGCCATGTGGATCTTGGTCAGGTCGGCAATGCCCTCGCGATCGCCGTCGAGTTCGGCGTCTTCGAGCAGCATCTGGCTGTAACCGATCACCGCGTTGAGCGGCGTGCGCAACTCGTGACTCATCTTGGCCAGAAATTCCGATTTCGCGGCTCCCGCGCGCTCGGCTTCCTCGGTAGCCGCGCGCAGCGCCGACGCCGTTGCCATGTGCTGACGCATCTCGCTTTCAAGCTCGCTCTGCGATGCCTGGATCTTCGCGTAGTAGAGCGCCATCATCGCCACATAGATCGACGCTGCCGTCGTCGAGACGAGCCCGAGCCCCTGCATCGCAGCAACCGGCAGCTTGCTGTTAATTTCGAATGCATGGAAATAGAAGAAGCTGAAGATCGCGACGTTGACCGCGAACATGATCATGACGATCAGTCGCAGCTTGCTCGATGAGCCGAGATAGAAAAACGCCAGCAACGGGATGACGAGCACCCAGGCGAGCGTAGGCGACGTCACGCCGCCATAGAGGAAGCAGCTCCAGAGGATACAGAAGATCAGGTTCTCGATCGAGACCAGCGCGAGCGTATCGTATGGCGCCCCGGCGCGCAGAATGAACGGAAATACCCAGAACAACGTGATCGACGCCGCGAGCACTGCCACGTCATATCCGGGCGCGGGGTCAAGCAGATAGATCGAAATCGGAACGACGTTTCCGATGAAGGGACCCAGGATGTGACTGACGAGAAACACGTGAGCACGGTTTCGCGTATCGCGATCGGCGGCGATGCTGGGCGGAATGAAGTAGTTGACCAGCTTATCGAGGGCAGCAATTGCCCTTGAAAATTTCTCTTTCATGAAACTGAGCCCGCTTCTGCGAGTTGGCTTTCCGATATTCCGAGCCGTCGCGCTTGCGCGTTTGCAAGTAGAGAGGTGCACTTTCCGGCAAGTAACAGTTCCAGAGCTCACTTAAAACGGCGTTAATCGGCAAGCACCCATGACTAAACTGATTTTTAAAAGGTGGCGCTCTAGCTTGCCCTCAATAATAATTAGTGGGGGCTGGATATGCCCATTTGGCAAGAAATCGTTAGATTTATTGATTGGTTTATTCCCGCGGAGGCCAACCTCGAGCGCTCCAAGCGGGGACTCGCGCAGAACTTCATATTCACGCATCTGTTCGGACCGGCACTGTCGCAGTCCATCAGTCTGTTTCTCTATCTCAGCGACCCGCATCGGGGCGCTGCCTGCTGGACCGTCATCGTTTGCATCTGGTTGTTCTGGACACTTCCGTTTGTCTACAAGACGAGTGGCAACCTGCAGCTATCGGCGCTGATTTCGGTTGAGCTGCTTGCCTTCACCTCGCTGTTCGGTGCCTATTTCTACGGCGGCGTCAGTTCGCCCTTTCTGCCGTGGTTGATCGTCAGCCTGCTGCTTGGTTTCTTCTATCTATCGGAACGGCCGATCCTTGTCGTCGGCCTGTTCACGTTCAACATTCTTGGCTTCGTTCTCGCCTACCTGCTGTGGGGCTTTCCGACGCTTCTGTCGCATGAGCAGCTTTCGATGGTCGGGTGGATCTCGATCCTGTCCGCCACGATCTACATGTCGTGGATGGCAATCTATTACGCCAACATGATCACCGTGGGATCCGAGCTCGAGCGAGAAGCCGAGCACCATCGGGAAACAGCGGTGCGCCTGCGCGAAGCCAAGGACATGGCCGACGAGGCGAACCGTGCAAAGTCGATCTTCCTGGCCAAGATGAGCCACGAGCTTCGAACGCCCCTGAACGCGGTGATCGGCTTCAGCGAGATCTTGCTCGAGGATGTGGAATTCGAGGGCAAGAACAGCCGAAGGAAGCCGGATCTCGAACGGATCAACTCGGCAGGAAAGCATCTGTTGTCGCTGGTGACTGACGTCCTCGATCTGTCCAAGATCGAGTCCAACCATGTCGAGCTGAAGATCGAACAGTTCGATCTGAATGACATGGTTCACGAGGTTGTGGCCACGGTTGAGCCGGCGGTGGCCGAAAAGAAGAACAAGCTCGTCGTCAGGTGCCCCTCCAACCTGGGCATCGTGTCCACGGACCAGACCAAGCTGCGGCAAGCTGCGCTCAATCTGTTGAGCAATGCGGCGAAGTTCACGGAAGGGGGCACGATCATCCTGTCCGCGCAGCGCCGCAGGCATCAGGCGGGCGACTGGATCGAGATCCAGGTGCAGGATACCGGGATAGGCATCACCGAGTCCGAAATCGGACGACTCTTCCAGAATTTTGGTCAGGCCAGCCAGGCGACATCTAGCAAGTATGGCGGAACGGGCCTCGGTCTTGCGCTGAGCCAGAAGCTCTGTGCCTTGATGGGCGGAGGCATCTCGGCAACCAGCGAGCCGGGGCGGGGATCCTGCTTCACGATACGCGTGCTGGCCTGGATGACCGAGCAGCGGCCGGCCGACGAACCATCCATCATGCCCGCGTTTGCGGCTGTCAGTCCATCGGCGGTGTAACGATGTCCATCCAGAACTCGAATGTGACGCGTCTCGAGGACTTTGCGTCACAGGAGCCGAGCACCACCGACAGTAATGCTGAGGTGCGTCCACACTTGCTGATCGTCGACGACATCAGCGACAATCGCGCGATCCTTTCGCGGCGCTTCGAACGGCGCGGCTTTGCCGTCACGGAGGCGGAATCCGGGCTTGCCGCCATTGAACTGATCGAGAGAGAGACGTTCGATCTCGTCCTTCTCGACGTCATGATGCCTGGAATTGACGGCATAGAAACCTTGAAGCGGATCCGCGATCGAAAATCGGCGTCCGCACTTCCCGTCATCATGGTTACCGCCAAGTCGGAAAGCACCAACATTGTCGACGCCCTCGAGTGCGGCGCCAATGACTACGTCACGAAGCCGGTGGATTTTTCGGTCGCATTGGCGCGGGTTAATACGCAGATCAGCCGCAGGCGCGCCGAGCAGCAGGTGGAGTTTGCGAATGAGCAGCTTCGCAGGACAAATGAAGCATTGGAGGCGCGCGTGGAAGAGCGCACCAAGCGCCTCGCCGACGCCAATCAAAGGCTCAAGGAAGAGATCGCGGATCGTGAGGAACTGCAGGCGAGATCCCAATATCTAGCTTATCATGATTCGCTGACGGGGCTCGGCAATCGGATGCTGTTCAAGGAACAACTCGAGCAGGCGCTTACAGACGAAACGGTGACACCGCATCCGCTTGCGGTCCTGTTCGTAGATCTCGATGGATTCAAGGCGGTCAACGACACCGGGGGCCACTCGGTCGGCGATCTGCTTCTGAAGTCCCTTTCTGCCAAGCTTCGCGATCTGCTGCCGCCAACGGACCGCATTGCGCGGCTTGGCGGCGACGAGTTCGCGATCCTGCAGATATCGGGTATCCAACCATCAGCGTCGCTCGCTCTTGCGGAGCGAGTCATCGAGGTCGCGGCTCATCCGCAGACTATCGAGGGAAACGACGTGACTGTGGGCGCGAGCGTCGGAATTGCGATTGTGCATCCTGGTGAAATGAATGCGGAAACCGTCCTTAAATGCGCGGATCTCGCGATGTACAGCGCGAAGTCCGGCGGTCGCGGCACATTTCGCATGTTCGATCCGCAGATGGATGCCATCGTCCAGACCAGGCGGTCGCTGGAGCGGGATATGCGCAACGCGTTGGCCCAGGGCGACTTCAGCCTGTTCTATCAACCGCTGGTTAACCTGCAGACCAAGAAGGTAACCGCCTTTGAAGCGTTGATGCGCTGGCATCATCCCGAGCGGGGCTCGGTGGCGCCGTCGGAATTCATTCCGGTCGCCGAGGAAATGGGCCTGATCCTGCCGCTGGGCGAGTGGGCCTTGAGACAAGCATGCATGGAGGCGATCCGCTGGCCGGACGAAATCAACCTCTCGGTCAATCTGTCTCCCTTGCAGTTCGCCAAGGGGAACCTTGTTTCCACGGTCATGAGCGCGCTGGCTTCATCGGGACTGCCAGCGAGCCGCCTCGAGCTGGAGATCACGGAATCGGTCTTGCTTGAGAAATCCGACAGAAACATCGGGATCTTGAACCATCTGCGCTCGCTGGGCGTGCGGATCTCGATGGATGATTTTGGCACGGGCTATTCCAGCATCGGTTATCTGCGCAGTTTCCCTTTCGACAAGATCAAGATCGATCAATCCTTCGTCCGGGACGTGCTCGTCGACGAGGGAAGCCTAGCCATCGTTCGGGCGATCGCCGGGCTCGGTGTGAGCTTCGGCATCACGACAACCGCCGAGGGAGTCGAGACGGAAGAGCAAATGCATTGCCTGAGCCGGGAGGGCTGTATCGAAGTTCAGGGATACCTGCTCAGTAAACCGGTGCCACCGGCTGAAGTGCCAGGATTGCTGGAGCAGCTTAAAGCCGGCGGAGCGCCAGCTTCCGATTCTTGAGGTGTGTGCTTCCACGGCTACATGGCGCCGTTGAACATCTCTTGAATTGTTGGCGACACGGTAGCGCCGGGCCAAGGGTGATCCCACCAAAGTTGACGATTTTCCTGCAGCCTTCCTGAGAGTTGTCTTAGCTGCACAGCCAAGCCGCCTGCGCCAGGTCGGAAGCTAGGCGAGAAAGAACCGCTTTTAATCAATCGCTCGATGGCCTTCGTTGGTAAGCACGGGCACGTCGTCGCGCATTTCGACCAGGTCGACTTCAATCAAGGTCTTGAGATCGTCTGGATTGACTGGCGTTAATTTCGTCCGCTTGGCTTTGATATCGCGCAGCGCCCAGCGGAGGCGGATTGCCGTGTCCAAATCAAGATCGGCAAGTGGTGAGAGTGGTTGATTTGCTGTCGTTAAGTCGTTTACCGGGCCGCCGTCGACGGTAGTATTCTCTGGGGCAATTGTATTGGTTTGTGAGGGTTCGGCCACGGTTGAAGCGGCTTGCGAACGGCCTCTAGACGCCGCCGCTAACATTTCTGCGAATTCGTGAAGTTTGTCCGCTGCGCTCATTTTCCCTTCGCCTTAGAAGCCGCCGGATGCCTGGCCTGCCTTAACGTTCCGAACCGCCGTTGTTATGGCTTCCGAACTGCAGGTCGTTTGGTGTCTTAGTGACTTCAGAGAGTCGGCCGTTGTCTTCATATCGGGCTGCGAGATCAAGAAGACGCTTTTTGATGAATGGGTCGGCTTTCTCCGCAAGATCGCGCACAACTTGGGCGCGCTGTTTCTTAAATTCATCGTCCAACATGATCGGCCCTCAACGCAACAAACAAAGTGCAATGCACGTAGTATACTGCTTTTAGCTAGTCGCGAAAAGCCTCACGTCAGTCTCCCGGCGGCTTCAACTCGTCTATGACATCGAATTCAAAAGTGGTGCCTTCAAAATCGTTCTCTGCCAACTACTCATTGCAAGGTCCTGGTTTGAGAACTCTTTGAGATGGTTGACGTTGCCAACCTGCGTGCTGGTATCCACATAATCAAGACTGTTTTCAGGAGGCGCTCAACGGGCAAGCATGCCGGAATAGGCTCAGCCTAATGCGCATCGGCATCACGTCGGTGGGCAAATGCACTGGGGACGGCATGATCATCGTTAGCGCTGATTCAATCTTGGCGGTTCAGATTGTCCCTGTAAGGGGGTCTGGGTACTAAAATCAGACAATGGTTTCTACCTCTTAAGGCAGAGACGATGGCGCGGCGGACCAGGATGAAAGCTTCGACACGCCGCAGCAGGCGCTGGATTGGCTAAGGCAATGTCTCCCAACAGCGACCTTGCCAGACAGCATCGAGCCGCCAAAATCGTTGAAGCGGCGGGGACCAAAGCCCGCCGGTTCACGCCGGCGGGTTTTCCTTGCCGTGAACCGTCTGGCGCCCTTAGACTGTCGCCATTGATTCAAAAACGGAGTGCGGACGTGGCGACAGGTACAGTTAAGTGGTTCAACGCGACTAAGGGCTATGGATTTATTCAACCCGACGACGGCGGCAAGGATGTTTTTGTGCACATCTCGGCCGTAGAGAGAGCCGGCCTGAGCAGCCTCAATGAGGGTGCCAAAGTGAGCTACGAAGAAATGAGCAACCGTGGCAAAACGTCCGCCGAAAATCTGAGAGTCGGATAGAAATCAATTCCGCCGTCTCGCCGGCATCTGAAAGAGAAACGGCCCCAGCCTGGGGGAATGCTGGGCCGTCGTTGGCATGTCAACGTGCCGGTCAATGCCCGTTCCTAAAGGAGGGATGCGCCGGTTGCCGAGTTTATCGTGTAGGGCTGAGGGGTGCCGGCCGGTGCAAACTTAATAATCGTTAATCTCAGGTTGCTACGCATGGCCCAATCGCGGAAACCCGCCCAAGCCCCCGCGAGAGTACGAAACCCGCCGACCTCAACCCGGCGGGTTTCTGCTTTATGCGCCCGTGCTCACGTGCGCCTTTGCAAATAGCGGCCTGAGGTCGGCGCCGCGGTGTCCGCAAACCTTGCCATAAAGCAGCGATTCCAAATCGGATAGTCGAAGGCTGTCCGGCCAACGGTTGGCGTCGATCAGGACGGAGTGCGAGCATTTGTGGGCGCCGCAGTAGACGAGCAGCCGGGAAGGACCAGACCAATTTCCCCGAGCGTGATCATCTGTTCGCGTGCACGGCCCGGCCGGATCGCCGTTCGGGGCTTGCCTCTCGGCGGCGTTGCGCGCGCAATGGGGCGCACGTAAGTGCCGTCCTTGCAAGTATACCCCGCAACATGCTGCTGCGTCCTGGGTCGGACGCCGCTGACTGGACCGCCAGTGCATCCCGCTACTGGCGCGTAGGGCTGTGTCAGTTGCTCCCCAGGTAGGTGGGTTTCCGCCGCTCGAATTAAGAAGGGAAGGGGAGTGAATTTTTTGAGGGGCAGAGATATCCACGATCGGATCTACATGAGCCGTCGAGAGCCAAAGACCACGGCGGCCAGAACGCGAAGCAGCCAAATACGCCAAGCTCAATGCCGATATCGGCGAGGAGCGAGGACATGGTGAAGGGCCACAGGTCGACACTCTTCATCGAGGTGACGAAGTAGGAGTTCTAGAACGTCGTACTGGAATCGACACGCACTATCGAGATCGAGGAGTTCGGTGCGGCAGACCTCTATCGCTGAAGTTTGGTCAGAGTTTCTGAAGGCGACTCGCCAAATTGCAAACGATAGCTCCTGGCGAAATCGCCTAGGTGCCAAAAACCGCAGGCGAGTGCGCACGCTTTGACGCTACCCATCCCTGCCAGCAGTCGCTGGCGCACGAGCCATAGCCGTCTCAAGCGTAGATATTGATGGAGGCTCATTCCCTGGTGTCGCTGAACCGCATCGTGCAGGGTTCGTACCGAGACGCCGACATTTCGCGCAAGTTCTCCGCTGTAGACTGGACGCCCGATGCTCTCGGACAATACTGCCTGGATGTCCCGGAAAAGTTTGAACTGCCCGATGGAGTTCGCACGAGAGGTCCACCTTGCATCAATAACGTTGGCGAATGCGCCATCGATGGCGGCAACCAGGGACTCCCGCATCGCCGAGGAAACCTCGCCCACTTCGGAGGCATCGAATCCCAAAGAGCTTGATAAGATGTGCCTCACCAGTTCGCGGAGGCGATAATGCGCAGATGCACTCGTTTCAAACACCTTCCAATTCGGACCTGCTTGGGGCCACCCACGATCTTGCATTTCCTGCGTGAAGATAACCGACGTGAATTGTAGCTCGGTCCGTTCGACCGTAGTGTATGTAGCACCATTGCGTCCGATCACGATAGCCGACCGATCTTTTTCGACCCCGTTGAAGCGAATGGATGAACCCTCGTCCATCAAAAATCCGACGGCGGTGCAATTTGGGGCAAGTTGGCCTTCGGCAATCCGTGGGAAGGACTGTGCGAAATTGATATCGCAACCCGGCAGATGCAGGATGGTTTGCGCAGCCGAGATTCTCCGCACGAGCGGGGTGAACTCCACGGCCAGATTTCGCACGGCAGTCCGATATTGATCAATGTCGCTGAAGCGAAATACTTTTGGGGCAAGCGTTGGCAGAACGTCGCTGTTCATCACGTAATTGGCGTTGGCAACCGCGGTAGGATCGCCATTATGGCATTGACCTCAGAACGGAGTTTGACGTCCATCAATTTTTGACCACCGGAGTAATACGGATCGAGCTAGGCCGGCGGAAAGGACCAGCCCCCAGCCTTCTTCTCGGGCCTGCCGAATTTCGACATTGTTTCAGTGAACTCTCGGTACCATGCCACCAATCACAGCCGAATATATAACGCTCGATTAACCATTACGGCGTGATCATTCCACCACTTGTACGAGCATGCAACGGCGGATCGACACAGGCCGGTTTGTCACGGCCGCATAGCTAGTCAAAGCTGGGCTGTCCGAGTGGTGCGTTTGTGTGTGGCTTTCGAGTTTTTGTGTCATTCATTTTCTTTTTTTGCTTCCGACATAACGAAGCAGTGCGGTGATTGCGGATGTCTACGCCCCTAAATTCTCATGGGCTGCACCAGCGGGCAACCCGACCTGACTGCTCGCGCCAGAGACCATTTGATGTTTTGACCAACCTCGCCGCACTGCTGTCGAGCGTTGAAGGTTTGCAAATTCACACAAGGGAGGATTTGCGCCGCGCCATCCTTATTCTTGACCTCGCAAACATGTGCATCCAATCGCTCGTTAGGCAGATCGGGAATGGGGCGGCCAGAGAACAGTTGCTGGCGTAGTCGGCGAGGATCGATCAGCTCATTGAAGCTGCGCGTGGCGAGGCCGTTCATCTATGAGTTCTGCAATTGCTTTAGTCAAATTCAGTGCCTTTACTGCGGGGAATCGTCATGAAGTGGAATAATCGAAAGGCAGCCCGCATTCAGTTAGAACACAAGCACCGCGTCGATCTCATGGTGTCGATGGAAGACGGCGACGAATTTGCGCCGCTTCTCGACGATCCTGAAAGCGCCGCTAAGCTCGAGGCAGGGACTCTACCGCATTCAAGACAGAAGAGCTTTCTTGGTTTTATTCAGCGCCGGTATGGCATTTCGCCGGTGCATCCCAGTTCAATCAGTGAGGTGCCCAAGCCGGTCTTGATCAGACCGGCGCTTGACCGAAACCTATCGCGACCTTCCGCGTAGCGCATTTCACGCAATTCATTCTGCAAATCCATTTCGGGTCCCAGCGACCCGCGGAGCCCTGCCATGTCTTTCAATTTTCGTATTCGCGGCCGTCTGATTACTGGCTTTATCGCCGTATCTGCAATCACCGCGCTCTCGGCTGGATATACCGTGTTCGCGGTCGGTGGTATTTCCTCGACCGTCGATCGCATGGTGAACCAACGCACGCCCGTGGCGCTGGCAAGTGCGGAACTGGTCGGCAATCTTTATTCCACGCTGGCGACGTTGCGGGGCTACCTGCTGACGGGAAATCCTCAGGGCAAGCTCGACCGCATGGCGATGTGGAAGGAGATGGACACCAACGTGGCTGCCTTTGATGACAAGGCGGCGCAATTTACGAACCCTGAAAACAAGCGCAAATGGGCCGAGGCCAAGGTACTGCTCGCGGAGTTCCGCGCTGCCCAGGACAAGGCTGAGGCGCTGGCCTTCACCGCCGACGCATATCCGGCGACGAAGCTCATGACTGCCGAAGCCAACCCACGCGCCGAGGTAGTATTCTCCGAGATCACCAGGATGATCAACGAGGAGGAAGGCCTGGAGGCAACAGCCGACCGGAAGAGACTGCTCAAGGCCATGGCAGATACGCGCGGCAATTTCGCCGCCGCTATGGCGCAGCTGCGCCTGTACCTGTTGTCCGGTGAGGGGAGCGACAAGGACAAGTTCGCCAGACCGTGGGAGCTGTTCGAAAAAGGCTTCGCCGCCGTGGGTGCGCAAAAGGGACAGCTCACCATCGCGCAGCTGGCGTCCTTCGAAAAGATCACACGGGCACGGAGCGAGCTTGCGCCGCTGTACGAAAAGACATTCTCTCTCCGGGAGTCCACGAACTGGAACGCGCCCGTCGAAATTCTCGTTACCGAAGCAGCGCCGCGCGCACTCAAGATCCTTGACTTGCTCGATGGGCCCAAGGGTCTCGACGGCACTCGCTCCGGAGGCATCAAGACGCACCAGAAGAAGATGCTCGTTCAAGAGCAACAGGAGGTTCACGCGAGTATTTCGTTCCTGGAGATGGTCCTATGGGGGTTGCTCGCGGCGGGACTGGGCGTTAGCGCGATGATTGCGCTATTTACGGCGCGTTCGATCGCAACCCCGATCCAGGGAATGACCGCCGCCATGGGCAAGCTCGCCGGCGGCGACACATCTATTGTTGTGCCGGCGATCGGACGCGCCGACGAGATCGGCGAGATGGCGGGCGCGGTCCAGGTCTTCAAGGACCACATCATCGAGGCAGACCGCTTGCGAGCCGAGCAGGCGCAGTCGGAAGCGCGTGCCGCGGCTCAGCGTAAGACGGAAATGCACGCGTTGGCTAACCGGTTCGAGAACGCGGTTGGAGAGATTATCGAGACGCTGTCCTCGTCTTCGACAGAACTGGAGGCCGCGGCCAATACGCTGACCCGGACCGCCGAAAGTACACAGGAACTCTCCACCACCGTCTCTGCCGCCTCCGAGGAAGCATCGGCGAACGTCCAGTCGGTCGCCTCAGCCAGCGAGGAAATGAGTTCCTCCGTCAACGAGATCGGCCGTCAGGTGCTGGAAGCGGCGAGAATCGCCGGCGCGGCTGTGGAACAGGCGCAAAAGACCAACGACCGCGTCACCGCCTTGTCGCAGGCTGCAGCCCGCATCGGCGATGTCGTCGATCTGATCAACACCATTGCCGGACAGACCAACCTGCTGGCTTTGAATGCCACCATCGAAGCGGCGCGGGCTGGAGAAGCGGGGCGCGGGTTTGCCGTGGTCGCATCGGAGGTCAAGGCGCTCGCCGAGCAAACAGCGAAAGCGACTGGCGAAATCAGTCACCAGATTGCCGGTATCCAGTCCGCGACGCAAGAGTCGGTGGCCGCGATCAAGGAGATCAGCGGAACGATCGACCGCATATCGGAAATCTCGTCGACCATTGCCTCCGCTGTCGAAGAGCAAGGAGCCGCGACCCAGGAGATTTCCCGCAATATCACGCAGGCGGCGCAAGGCACCCAGCAGGTAGCTTCGAGCATCGCTGACGTGCAGCGCGGCGCGAGCGAGACCGGCGCCGCTTCAAGTCAGGTGCTGGTATCGGCCCAAACGCTGTCGAACGATAGCGTAAGACTCAAGACCGAAGTCGACCAGTTCCTCGCAACGGTGCGCGCGGCCTGACGGCGCCCTTGCACTCCAAGGTGCTTTCTTTCGATTTGGAATGGAGGATGCATTGATGAGTTCTGTAGTGCGATTGCACGAAGGATCAACCGGAACCGCGCGTGCGACTGCCGACGGGGTACGGGACAGTGTCGTTGAGTTGCCGTTCAGAGAAACGAGGCTAGAACTGGCTGGGGTGAAAAGCGCATATGAAATGCTGCGCCAAAGCATCGACAGCCTGCAGCGAAATCTCAAGATACTCGCGGATGTCAGCAGGACGATCGATGATCGTGAGGCACGTCAAGTGCTTCAGGAGCAAATCGCGTTGACGAACGACTTGCTTGTGATGCGGTCGGATCAATTGTCCGACGCGGAGAAGTCATTGCAGGAGGCACTTCGCCGTGTAGCGACCGTAGCACGTTCGCATTCAGGACCGCGTGGCTGATCAATAGGTTTCCGGACAGCAAAATCGTAGTGACGAAGTACTAGCCAGAATGGATATGGTCAGATCTGCAGAATAAACATCGTCAATGACGCGCTTTTGGAATCATCGCGGCTATGTCGTCCGGTATGGAAAAACGAAAGAGCGGTCGGGTCGAATTTTCGAAAGGCATTGATGTCCATATAGTGGCAATTGATGGGACTTGGCGAAGAGCTTGTACAATGTGGGACGTTTCAGTTGGTGGGCAAAATTGACAGCCCTCGAGTCCATCGAAAGACTCCCCTCAAGGGAATTCTTCTTGCTTCTTTCTTCTCCTGGTCTCGCGTTTCGGCGCTGCGAACTGGCTTGGGTTAATGCGGATCAACTGGGTGTTCGATTCTTCCAGAACCAGGCGTCAAAGGGAGGACAACGCCGAGATGCGACAAATACCTAGGGTCAACATTCTGGGCGTTCTGAGATCGCAAATTAGCCCGCATGCAGGGATCGCCGTTAGGTAGCAGAAAATGTTCCTGCAATGGACGCGATTTGTTCCCAACGTGAGTTGGGAATCATCCGTATTCTACCATGGAAGGCGGTGGAGCTATAGGCGACAGACTTTTTTGCTCACCGGCCAGTGAGGCTGGAAGAAAGTGCCACTACCTGACAGATCGATCGTCTAGAATCACAAACTGCAATTGGCTCATGTCGGGCCACGGGTTCAGATCTCAACCGATACCTCTCTAAGCGTACACGCCGCGGCTTGCTTGGTCCCGATTGGCACCCGATCGCTGGGAGCGCTCTTCCGACCACTGATGGACCCAGCTTCGCGTTCGCAGCATTCGAAGCTATGGATTCCCACCCATGCTCTGTCCGATGCGCCACAAAGTGCCGCTTGGATCGACGATCACAAGTTCGCGGATGCCCCAAGGCCTATCTTTTGGGGGATCTACCTTGATCTCGTACTTGTTCTTCAAATCCTGAGCTTGAACGTGTTGCCACCAAGCTTCAACGTCCACCACGAACAGATGGATTACGACATTATCAGCGCGCTCTTTATTGTTGAGTTTTTGTAGCACGAAGCTTGAGTTGCCATGCCGGAAATGCGTTTGGGTCCCATCAGACCAGCCAAGTTCAAATCCTAAGTGCTGGTAGAACTGCTCCGACTGATCGAAATTGCGGGCAGGCACCAATGCCTTCACTTCAGAACTCGTCATTTCGCTCGTACGAAAGCTCGCCGCATCGACTGTGCTCGACCGTCCCTCACCATGCTTCGGAAGAACGGCATGGAGGTAAACGACCGTGCTAGGACCTGCGGTCATTCGATGGGCCTTTTCAAATCAGTGACCACATCCAGGACGTTGTGCAATTGGCTCGCACGAGGACGGTCAAATGAGAGCAACTGATCAAACTCCGATGGTGGGTACGACACGCCATCGGCGTCGATGATCTCGACGGCCCACCCCGTTTTTGAAAGTGCTCGCGCTTTTGCAACGGACAAGGTGGGTCCTGCTCGGACTAATACCGTGGTGTCGCCGTCTTTGACCGCTCGGATCGTGAAATTCATAGGTAGTGCAAACTAACAATTGGGCGGTACGCAATACCTGATCCGCCCCCAATCAATGTGAGCGCCAGGTATTAAAAAATTACTTCAGATAATCGCGTTAATTGAGAATGCCTCTCAGAGCCGATGTCCGCTTTGGTCATTTCGCATCAAACTGACCGTGCAGGTCACTGGCGGTCGTTCTGAACGTTGGCACTTCTATGCTCAATCGAACGAGTCCGACGCAGCGATCGCCTGCACCCCCGGGATGGCACGGACGCCGCCATTAACCGAGTCTTAGCCCTAAGCGTGCGGATCATCTGGGCTGTTGTGAAACTCCGAGGGAGAGGAATCCCCCGTGCTCAAAGACGGCACTTACGCGGCGTGGTTCAAGACCCCGCAGGGCCAAGGTACCGGTATTGCCCATGTCGCTGATGGGAAAATTTGGGGTCGCGACAGCGTCATGACCTATAGCGGCACTTGCGTGGTCGACGGAGATCGATTCACCGCGGCCATCACGACCAAGAGGCATACCGAGGGGCACACGGTCTTCGGCAGCAACGATGAACTCCAGCTGAAGCTTGAGGGATCGTGCTCCGGCAAGATCGCTCGTTACGTTGGCATGGCTGAGCAGTTTCCGGGCGTGCTTCTTGAGGGAACGCTCATTCTTAGCGAACAACAACCGCCAACACACGAGCCGAGCGCGCCGCCGCCAAGGTTCGACCCCGACAGACTGCCGAAGTTGCCGACGCGCGGCCGGTGATCCGATCAGATGCTGGCTTCAGGGTCGGCAGGCGGGGAAACGTCGCGCCCCCGCCATATCGCTCATTACAAAATTTTTCAGCAGCATGGGGACCGGCGGTCACGCTCCCGAGCAAAAGCCCAGCAGCCGGGTTCGACTGCCGGGGCGATCGCAAGCATGATTTTCGTGATGAAACGTCCTGCAAGCTACGCAATACGCGGCCGCGGTCCTTGATCAGGATCAATAGACCGTGCCGGGTCGCTCCCGCGTGCAGCATGCCGATGACCAGGACATTCACCAAAGCGGCACCGCTGAAAACTGCCATCATCGAACGCGGCAGGCTCGCCGCGCGGCTAACCGGATCGAGGCCGACGCCGTTGAGGCGGAATGGGCGAACGCGATGCGACGGTTCGTGTCGTCATGCTCGCTGCCGGTCACAGACGATCCGCAACACGTCATCGCCGCACTGGCGTATGTGGCTCAACCGGCGAACCGATGTTTGGTCCCTGCCAGCAGTCTACGTAGCGGTTGACGACGCGGAAGAGGGCGCGATCGCTTCTTCGTTCCGTGATGCTGTAGAGATCGCACATCTATCAAGGGCCGTCCAATGAACGAGCTGATTCATGCGCGCTAGTCACGATTGCTGCGCAGGTCCTTTAGTTTGCGCACGTAGTAGCCCTGGCTCTGAAGCGCTGACCTAATCTCGTCACTGACTTTGATGACCCTCCTCTTGCTCTTGCGCCATTTCCCTTGCTCGCCAATAGGTGGCATCGGAAATCCCTTCTTCACAACGAGCAGATTGCGCTTGGTGTTGAAATACACGTCGACCATATGCTGCCTCCCCTCAAACGACAGAGCTTATCGCCTGTGAGCAAAAGCGCGGGTTGCCAAAATGCAACACCGAGTCAGTACCGGGTGTTCGTGGTCGCGCGCCAGCAAGCGATATTTCTGGTGGGTCGCAGGCCGATTGGCAGCGGCCATTTATTCTGGCTATTCGAATTTTCGTGTTGAGTTGTAGTAATCGCCTGCCGGCATTTTTGGTGCTCATGGCCAGCGATTACAGCGCTCCGGTGCCCGACTCGTAATCCACGACCGCTAGGGATAATGTCGACTCCGTGGCACTTCCACTTGGTCAAGCTTAGAATCGTGGAAACGGAGAAGCGTCGAGTCACGTCAGACTTACCACCACTGTTGAGGGTGAAATGGCCCTGCATTTCAGCCGCGTTGGTCCTGCAACAGAGCAGTTAGAGATATGGAGCGCGAGCGAACGCGGCTTTTCGTTCGTAATCAGTAACGAGAGTAGAGATGGGCCTGGACTTCACGGCAAGCCCGGCTTTGTAGCTTCTTGGCGCCCCATCCATATCAACAAGCCTGCGATCAGGGTGGGCGGATCACCCTTCAAGACGTTGGCCGAAGCCGAGACGGCCTGTGAGGCTATGTTGGCGCACCTGACCAGATAGCTTCGGCTTTGGCGAAGCCGACGCAAGCTGAAGGCCAATGACTGTTTTCGTTTACGTCAACACGAGCAACAGATCGGAGACAAAGACCACGGTACTCGCAAATGTGGATGCCGCAGGAAAGTGGTTCGAAAACGATCCTGAAGGCGTCGGGTTCGAGAAGGTATTAAAATAGTCGTTGATCCGCGCGCCTCTGCCGTGCGCACTTGCTGGTGGTAAATCGCGAGCGCACAATAGGGCTCGGTGTTGCACTTTGGTAACCCATTATTTTGCTCGCAAGCGATAAGTTCATCGCTTTGGGAGAGAGGCATATGGACGTGTATTTGAACACCAAACGTGATCTGCTCGTTGTGAAGAAGGGATATCCGATGCCGCCCGCTGCAGCGCAGGGAAAATGGCGTAAAAGCAAAAAGAGGGTCGTCAAAGTCAGCAACGAGATAAGCTCCGCGCTCCAGAGGCAGGGCTACTACATGCGCAAGCTAAGGGACCTGCATGGTAATAGAGACTAGCGCAGGATGATCCCTCGCGGCAGCTTTCGATGAATGTGCAATCTATACAGCATCACCACCAACCAAGAAGCGATCCGCGCGCTCTTCCGCGTGATGAAGGTCAGCCATTCTCAAGTCGGTAACGTTTTTAAACAAAGTCGGCTTTCAGACGATTGAAGACGTACTCGGGTCCAATTCGACCGACCAGAGGTCGCATTTTGAGCCGAAGCGGACGTCTGAGTCCTCGAAAGCTGGATGCGAAACCATAATTTCTGTGTGTTCTTCCCGCCCGACGCAGGATAGGCGATAATCCGGGAGGCTTAGCGCGGTCGAGCCTCAATCACGTTGTGGATGCCCGCCGGAAAAACGAGCGTCAACTCGAAGCCGGACTTGGCAAAGAGCTCTGAAAATTCCTCGCGCGTTCGCTCTCGTCCGCCCGGCGAGACCAGCATATTAAGATCGCTGAACTTGGTTGCCGGCATTTCATTTGGGGGCGCGACGAGCCGCTCGATGAGAAGCAATTTTGCACTTTCCCGCATTGCGCGCCGGCACACTTTCAATATGGCGATGGCTTCGTCGTCTTCCCAATCGTGAATTACCACCCGCATTAGATAAGCATCAGCGCCTTCAGGCACCGTTTCGAAGAAACGTCCGCCGACGACATCGCATCGCTCGATTACGCCGCGTTCCATCAATATAGCCGTTGCTCCCGCTACGACGTCCGACTGATCGAACAGCGTGCCGCGCATGTGAGGGTGAGCGAGCAGGATCGCGGCCAACATCAAACCCTGCCCGCCGCCCACATCCACGATATGTCGAAACGAGGAGAAATCATAAGCGCGGATCACCGCTTCGGCGCTCCCCCGCGAAAGTTGAGTCATCGCCCGATCGAACGTTGCACCGTATTCGGGGTGCTCGGCGCGGAATTGCCACACGTCCTTGCCATTTAGATCTTGAAATGCGTTCTCGCCGGTTTGGACGCTATGCAACAGGTGGCCCCAAGTTTGCCAGAAATAGGGGCTTCCGACGACTTCCGCCCACGCCCCGAGCGGCGTCACGGAATCCGTACGCAAACAATCGCCCATGGGAGTGAGGGTGAACCTTCGGCCTTCCTCTTCCAGGAAAACACCCACTGCCGCGAGCGCGCGCAACAATCGGTATAACGAATCGGGATGGCTTTTTGTCAGCGCCGCGAGTTCGCCGGCAGAACGAGCCCCGCCACTTAGATGATCAGCGACTCGCAGGGCTGACGCGACATGGATCGCCTGCGTGATCTGAAAACCATTGATCAGGCCCAGCAGATCCAGCCGAGGGTCGGATGTCACTTGACGGGTCTCCGTCACTGGGTCGCTTTGAAATCAAAGGTTTTCGCGAGATCGGCAAGGCGTCGACGGTATTGATCCAGCAAAGCGGCGAACTCGGCCGCGGTGCCTGGACGGGCGGTCTGTCCAACGGCGGCCAGTCTTTCACGAATGCCGGGATCGCTTGCGACGACGCGGACATCAGATGCAATCCGGTCGCGCAGTGTGTCGAGCATTCCGCGTTTGCCGTAAAATCCCACCACGCCGTCCATTCGAAGCTCGGGGAATCCGGCTTCGGTTACGGTCGGCACATCAGCAGCAAGCGGCACGCGAACGTCGCTGGCAACTGCAAGGAGCCGCGCTCTGCCTGACTGCACCTGCGGCATGATCACACCCAGCGCGTGAACGAATACATCTATGCGGCCCTCGCCAAGATCCTGCAGAGCAGGGCCAACGTCGCGATAGGAGACAAAAGCGAGATCCAGTTTCGAACTCTTGAAGAACCCGCCTGCAACGAAGGGCGGAAGACCAGGCGAAGCGGCCCAGTTCAGCTTGCCCGGTTGAGCGCGAGCCGTTCGAACCAAGTCGTCGAGCGAGCGGATTGAACTCTTTTCGGAGGCCGCGATTGCAAGGACAACGTCCGAAGTCGGGGAGATCGGGACGAGGTCACGAACCGGATCATAGGGCAGCTTTTGTTGCGTAATCGGATGGACAGTAAAAACGGCCGATATTGCATACAGGAGGGTATGGTCGTCATCGGTGCCGAGAAAGGCAGAGACTCCGATCACCCCGTCGGCGCCTGGCCGGTTTTCCACGATGACGGGCTGTCCCCAGCGTTGGGAGAGTCGTTCGGCAAAGAGCCGGGCGGTGAAGTCCGCCGCGGCTCCCGCCGGCACGGGTAGAATTAAACGGACAGTCCGATGCGGCCAGTCGGCGGCAAGGACAGCAGAACTCCAGGAAAAGACGGCGCCCAGAAGGATACCGATGACAGCGGCCGAGCGACTGGAAATGCTCATGGCATCCTCCTTCAGCTACCTGTGTTCAACGATTTGAATTCACGCGAAGACCGTACCAGGCCACGTCCGTGCGCGCTTAACCTCCGGCTTACCATTTGCTCACCGATAGCTTATCTTTCGGCACCAGCACCGTCTCAAGTAACCTAGGTCATGGCAGCTTGCGCTATTTCTTCGATGATTTCGTATTTGACGCTGAACGGCGCGAACTGCACCGCGGGACGGACATAGTTTCCGTCCCGCCACGAGTATTCGATCTGCTCGACTACTTGATTTGCAACAGGGAACGCGTCCTCAGCAAGGAAGAGATTATCAAGGCTGTCTGGAACGGCCGTATCGTATCTGACGCCGCGCTGACGACCCGGCTGAATGCAGCTCGGAACGCGATCGGCGATTCCGGCGATGAGCAGCGCCTCATCAAAACACTGCCGCGCAAGGGCTACCGCTTCATCGGACGCGTGCAGGAGGCACAGGAGGACGCAGATCCAACCATCGCCGGTCGCCCGATAGAACCGCCTCAGCCGGCTCTCAGGCTGCCTGATAAGCCTTCAATCGCGGTTCTCCCCTTCGTCAACCTGAGCGCCGATCCGGAGCAGGAATATGTTGCTGACGGAATGGTCGATGACATCATAACGGCGCTATCTCACTTCAAGGCATTGGTCGTCATTGCTCGGAACTCCAGCTTCACTTACAAGGGGCGCGCGGTCGATGTGAAGCAGGTCGGGCGCGAGCTTGGGGTGCGCTATGTTCTGGAAGGAAGCGTCCGCAAAGCAGCAAACCGCATACGGATCACGGCACAGCTTCTCGATACTGCAACCGGCGGACATCTTTGGGCGAACCGAATCGATGGTGGGCTCGGCGACATATTTGATTTGCAGGATCGCGTGACCGAGAGCGTTGTTGCCGCCATTGCACCGGCCATGGAAAAGGCGGAGATCGAGCACACCAAGCGTAAACCGACAGAGAGCCTGGATGCTTACGCCTTCTATTTGCGCGGGATGGCCAAGGTCTACCAGTTTGCGAGCCAGCGAGCGAACGAGGAGGCGCTAGGCCTATTCTATCGTGCGATCGAGCTTGATCCAGACTTCGCATGTGCCTACGGGCGTGCCGCCTCCTGCTTCGCCCGCCTGAAGGCTGATAGTTGGATTGTAGTCACTCCGAACGAGATAGCCGAGGTTGTGCGGCTCACTCGGAATGCGATCGAACTGGGTAGAGACGATGCAATCGCGCTCACCGCGAGCGGATGGGCCTTAGCGTTCGTCGTTCACGATCTCGGCGCAGCCGCCGACTTAATGGAGCGGGCGCTTGTGCTGAATTCCAATCTGGCAGAGGCGTGGCGTTTCGGCGCATGGGTGAAAAATTGGCTCGGAGAGCCCGAAGCAGCGATCGAACGCTTCGCGCGTGCTATGCGCCTGGATCCCCTAGATCCACGGATGGGCGGAATGCGAAGCGGCGTCGCGCATGCATGTTTCTTTGCCGGCCGCTACGAAGAAGCGGCAGGCTGGGCTGCGATGGCATTGCAGGACCATCCAAACTTCCAACCCGCGCTGCGCATCGCAGCCGCAAGCAACGCGATGGCTGGACATATGGGGCGGGCCCGGCATTTATTGGCCAGGCTGCGAGAGCTAAATCCCACGCTGGTTCTTTCCAATTTGAAAGACGGGTTGGGGCCTTATCAAAAGGCCGAGAACGTTTCCCGATACGAGGAGGGATTGCGCCAAGCTGGACTGCCGGAATGAAAATCGACATTCAGGTGGCTCACTTCAGCTAATGGCCCGAGGCGGCTGTTCAGCACTCCAAGGACTAACGTCCGCTGTCCGAGGGCACAGCGGACCTAACGCAAACGGCGTCCCACGGCCGGGTGTGACCCATTGCAGACCTGCGGCCACCGTACTCCGCAAGTGACACAATCTTGGCACACTGTTCCGGGTAGGCAGGGCTCAGCAGGCGACTGGCAATGCCAGCACCGATAGCAAAGCGAAACGCGGAAGAGATTAAACCCGCTCGCAACCAAGGAACCTCAAGCGAGGAAAACGCGTTCTGCGAGGTGTTGGGGGCAAACCAAGAAAGGAATGCTCATGCGTATCTTTACGGCATCCGTCATCATTGCAGCGCTCTCCCTCGGAGCGCCTGCTTGGGTGCAAGCGCAAGGAGCGCAACCAAAGGCGCCGCCACAGGCTGAGTCTGACCAGTCCACCGTCATCCGGAGCATACAGGTCATCAACATCAAGGACCTCAAGCCCGAGGTGCGGTCAAAGGTCGAGGATGCCGTCGCAACGACAAGTGAAGACGACCTGCAAAAGCTTCGGGATTCCATCGACACGACACCGGAGGCGGTATCCGCGCTTAAGGCCAAGGGCCTGAGTTCGTCACACGTTGTGGCTATCACCGTCGCCAACGGCGTCCTGATGATCTTCGCCAGGACAGCTTGAGGAAATTAGGACTCAACAAGAACAGCCTGCCGGTTCACGCCGGCGGGCTGTTAAACCGAATCATAGTTCGTTTTGGAACACGATCGCATCGCGTTGGACATTGCGCCACATCGCGCGCCGCAGCGTACTCCAGAGGTGGATCCCCGTTAATGGGCCTTAGCCGACGTGGCCATCTTGGCCGCCCATGTCGGCCTTCGGGGGAGTGTTGATCAAGTGCGGATGGGTCGGCGAAGTCGCCTTTTGGACCCGAAGCGGATCTCAACTCCTGCCTAGATAGGCAACGGCTTCTATCTCCACCAACACTTCCGGCCCCGCAAGGGATCGCACTTCAACAAGCGTGGAAGCGGGAAAATCGCCCGTGAAGAACCCGCGGCGTGCTCGCCAGACCTCGGTGTTGTTCTTGATGTCGACGACGTAGATCGTCATCTTCACCAAATTGTCCATCGTTCCACCTACCGCCTTGATGATGCGGTCAATGCGTGAAAATATTTGCTTGCTCTGTTCGTACTCATCCTTGCCGACCATCTCGGTGCCGCCATCGAACGGACGTGCCACCTGGCCGGAGATGAACAGCATGTCGCCTGCCCGTATGGCGTTTGACCACAGAGCAGGGCCGGCCTCGGCTACATCAGGGACCGATAGCTTTGTCCTGGGCATGGCATTCTCCTGTCAGTTGTCTCAATGTGTTCCTGCTGGCTTATCACAAATCCTGAAACGGCGAGCCCTATGCTGGCCATGTCGGCTCATGGGCCATCGCGTCATTCCGCTGCGATGCGGAATTTGGTCGTTATCGGCGCATAGCAGACATGGATCATGCCGAACAAATCGCTGCGCAAGCGGTTGACGCCGCCGATCCGCCGGACAAACCCTACACGAAACGGATCGCGCGCGAGGGCATCTGGGTTGAGCCAGAGTTGCTGGTCGGAGGCGGCCTTACTCTGGCCTGTCCGTCATTACCTTTTCAATCTCGCCAGCGAGTTGTCGAAAATGGGCGGCGAGGCGCTCGTAAAGCTCGCGCTTCCGCCGATCCTTCGAGCTTCTCGCGATCTGTTCGGCAAAGTCAGCTTCGGCGCGCAGCTTCTTTTGCACATCACTCCCGAAAAGGCGGCAACGTTGGAACCAAAGTTCCTAAAGTGGATTTGAGAAGGCAGGCCAGGAGGTCACCATGGACCGAGTGACGCGTTGTTTGCACTGCGGGAAGCGGATGGTGCCGATGCCTCATTTGAGCGGACGCACGGAGTTGAAGTGCCTGTTCTGCGATAAGCTAGACCCTTTGGAGGTGACGACGGCGAACAAATGGGCTGATGATAGTCCAGTCTCCACTCCTATTTCCGAGAGAGCCCCTTAAACGAACTAGCCCTCAGCAAGCCTTCCGACGTGGTGTCTCTGTATTCAACGTCGGCGAAGAACTGAGGCTCGACCCATGTCGCCTTCGGCTTCCTGATGGGTCTGGTTAGCTTTGACTTCGGGCTAACCACCGTGTCGAGCTGCTTTCTGAGCTGACTGGAGACAGTGCGAGACCAGCCGGTCCCAACCTTGCCCATGTAGACGAGGTCTCTGCCTTCCTGCTTGCCTAGATACAGCGCCGCGAGGCCGCTTGGGTCTTTGACAAAACCGACGACGGGGAACTTGCCCTTCTGTATGGCTTTGATCTTCAGCCAGTTCTCAGTTCGCTCCGACCGATACGGGTCGTTCGCCCGCTTAGAAATGATGCCTTCCCAATTCAGCTTCACAGCATGCTCGAACATCCTCTGACCGTCGCCGATGAGATGTTCAGAAAACAGCACCGGAAGTTCGACGTCGTTTTCGCCGAGCAAGTCTAGAAGAAGTTGCTTGCGTTCGATCTGCGGCAGCTTGCGAAGGTCGCCATTGCGCCAGAGAAGATCGAAGGCGTAGAAGACTAGTCGATCCTGTCTGCCCGCGGCAAGTTCGGCTTGAAGTTCGGAAAAGTTGGTCCGGCCATCATGAACTACGACTACTTCTCCATCGATGCCGGCAGACGGCTTCGCTCCGGCCCTTATCAGCGCAATCATGGGCCATGCAGGAGCGGCCCCAACGTCAGCGTCCTCTTCGTCCAAAGCTCGGACGAAGTTGCCGGGCGGTCCTCGCAGGGGCCTCGGCCTCAGTCAAATCGGACGCCAAATGGCCGCGCTGCTTAGCTTTATATTTCTGGATCTGAAATGCGGGTCAGCATCTTCACGTGCGGTCCCGCCCGTTTGAAGATCGGCTCCCAAAACGCATAGGCCGTCTCGGCGAAGCTCGCGCTTATGGTGAACTTCATGAGCGCCCCCCGATATGCGGCCTGTCGCCGGCAGCCCTGCCCCTCGACAAGGTGCCAGATGAATTGAGCGACCTGGCGCGCGTAGGTGCTCGGACGACCTCTGTGGTTGGGTACGATCTCAAGCCGCATGGTCCCGGTGTCGCGCGTCTCCGGTTCGGTGATATTGGCAAGCCAGATGAAGATTGATGGATCAATGCTCGCGGCATAGCCGTCGCGCTTGAGCTGCTGATTGATCATAGAGAACGCGCTGGCGGCTTCTCTGAAGCATTCGCTCAGGATGAAGTTCGCCTGATTCTCCAGCTTGCCGCTCCGAAGATCGTCCAGCAATCTGATCGCCTCGTCAGTGAGCCGCCGCATGTATCGCAGTTGCAGCTGCCCCGCGCCGTCGGCTGGTTCCTTCTGCACAATCAACTCGGCCGCATCCGCGCGGAACTCCGTTGCGGCTTCTTTGACGGTCAAAAAATTGCTTTCAAGATTGGAACCGCCGATGTCTTTCGACGCCGCTTCGCCTCCCACCCGTGTCTCTACTGGGTCCTTTGCATGATCCAACGCAGCATTCAGGCTGGCTTTGATGTTTTCAAAAGCTCTGTTTTGATAGTCCTTGGCAATCTTCACCATCATCTCGGTGGTAGTGTCGGAATCTAGGAGTTCGTCCCTGCGCGGCGCCGCCGCATTCCGAGATTCAAGCACCGCAACGGGACTTGGAGCCGTCGCTTGCCTTGCAAGGATTGTTTGATCAGACGTCTTCTCGCCTGTGTGCTCCGATCGCGGATTGGAAGCAGCAATCCCGCTGGACAACACAAACAGGCCATCGTCAACGGCTCGGCTCGCCGCCGCGGTAAGCTCCACCAGCGAGCGTCGCGCACAGCGTGTATGGCTAGCACGCCGCCTTTTTTGCGTGTGGCTCATGATCTAACGACCCCTCGACAAGCTTTTTCAAGACCCAGCGCCACAGCTCACGAACTTCCTCCGAGGCTCTTCCCTCTTGTGCAAACTCGGTCACGCCTAATCCTGCCCCAAGCGCGTCCTGGTGGTCATTGCGCTGTCCGGCATAGGGAAGCGCAAGCACCCCGAGCGAATTGAGCGACGTTGCAGCTTCACTCAAGCGGCAGCCCCGCGGTGGCGTCTGATTGAGGACGAAAGCAAATCGGCGGTTGAGCCTACGAATAGCAATCAGCGTCGGTATCGCAGCTTCGATGTCGGCCGGACTCGGACGCACCGGGATCAGGCAAAGATCGGCCCTCGCGATGGCGCGCATGGCCAGTGCATTGTTCGTGGCGGCGGTATCGATGACCGTAAGCCAGATTCCCTCAGCTTCAAGGCTGACGAGCGCCCCTTCTATTTCGGCGGGATCGGAGACCCGAACGACCCGCGGATAGGGATGGCCGCGCCGCTCTTTCCATTTTGAAATCGTGCCTTGTGGATCCGCCTCGACAATTGCGACGCGCTCCCCGTTCCCCATCGCTGCGACTGCAAGTCCGACAGCCAGCGTGCTCTTGCCGCTTCCGCCTTTTTGGGTGACCAGAGCAAGGACATACATTTCCTGCGCTTCCCGGATGACAACGACATGAAACGCACGAGTCGTCAAAAAAATTGGGCCTACCAATCGGTGACCTACCACTCCCCATCGTGAATCGCATCAAGAGCGAGCGTGGAACTCACAACCAAATCAAGGCCCAGCCACTAACGATATACCGCGCTATACGTTGCCCAACGCCGGCCGGTCCATACATTGGGCCACTCGCGGATATCCCACGGGCAAGCCCGAGCGTTTAAAGATGGCGCAAGCTCCGCTCGAGGTTGAGGGGACCTCCGGATGGAGATCGGAGAACTCTTCGCGGAAAAGGGCGAGCCTCCTCGATATGATCGATCGGCGTCGGATAACAAGGGATCGCGGATCTCCCAGCGGCTCGTCCCTCGTCCGGGTGATGTCTCTTCTGGGTCATTCGCGACCGGGTCGGGCCACGAGCAAGCTCGGTCATGTCCGCTATGCGGCCGAAAGCGGAAGTTCGGGGCGTTCGGCCGCAAACTTCAGACTGTGGTTGCCTTGTCTTCCTCATCCACGCCTCGTGCGACGATCCTGATCGCATCGTCGGGCAATGGCCGTTGCAGCGCCTTGGCCTCATTCCGTGGCGCGCATCCTTTGGCGCGGGAAAGTCTGCCGTCTCCTAACATTTTGGTGTAGGCTTCAGTGGGACAGAGGGAGGCGCGGCGATGCTTAAAGAGAATTACGCTGCCAAGCAGCAACGGATCGGCGAGCGCCTGACGCGTGCGATGGCCAAGGCCCACATGGATCGCCGCGAGCTTGCCCAACTGACGGGCTACAGTGAAGCACAGATCGTGAGCTGGGAGCGCGGGCGCGCGCGGCTGCACCCGATCGAGCTGGTAAAGCTGTGTCATGCGCTAGACGTGATGCCGGAGTGGCTGCTGTGCTGGGAGCGCCGTCTCCATTGATCAGCAGCGCCAGTGTTTTCCACCGTAATCCGTCATGCTACAGCCCGATCTTCCTTATCCTCACCGCGCATAACAATCTTGAGCACATCATCCGGCAACGGCCGCTGCAGCGCCTTAGCCTCATCCCACGGCGCGCGCATCCAAACGTCGCGCTCCTCGTCTGTCTGCAGGATGACCGGCATAGCCTTCGAGTGGATCGGCTCGACGATCGCGTTCGGCGACGTGGTGAGAAAGCCATAGACCAGATGCGGCCCCGGGATTGGCTTCGACTTGGTACCGCGATCGCCCTTGAACTCGGTCCAGATACCCGCGAAGCAGGTCAGCGGCCGATCGTCATTGACGGCGAACCAGACGACATCCATTTTTTTGGTCTCGGGATTCGGCTCCGGCGTATTCAGCGAAGCTGTTGAATGGCACTAGGCATCGATTTTCCGGCTCCAGCCAACCGCGCCAATGTGGCGAAGAGGTGTTACGGATATTGGTGACCGGCGGCCCACCAGTACGTGGCGGTGGCGGCATGCCCCAGCGCATCATGACTAACTCGCGCTCGGCGCCCGGA
The DNA here is from genome assembly GCF_036924575.1 of Bradyrhizobium sp. AZCC 1577. Taxonomy (NCBI): domain Bacteria; kingdom Pseudomonadati; phylum Pseudomonadota; class Alphaproteobacteria; order Hyphomicrobiales; family Nitrobacteraceae; genus Bradyrhizobium; species Bradyrhizobium sp. AZCC 1577. The sequence continues at coordinate 122,240 of NZ_JAZHRQ010000001.1, read as the reverse complement.
TTGCGAACGACCGGCGCGGGATAATCAGGAAACACGCCCGGCATGGGCGGCAGGTTGCCGACATAGCGGTTCATCACGCGGAAGAGCGCGCGGATGGCTTCTTGGTTTGTCGTGATGGAATAGAGGTTACACACAGCCCGTACCTATAGCGTCTCCAGCCCATTCGTTGCCCCAAAGACTAGTAAAGTTGCTCCTCTCGGCCAAGCCGCTGTAATGGCCAGCCATGAGCACTAAGAAGCGAGAAGTTATCTGGGGCGGGCGGATCATGGGCGCAGATATGCGCGCCAGAACGGCCCGCCAGAACGCTAAGAACGCCGCCCGTGCAGCGGATCGCGCCGAGGCAGAAGCGTGGTCGGTACGTATGGAAGGCTATGGTGGCCCGGCCCAGCCGTCTCCAACGATAGGCGAGTGCCTGAACGGCGGTTACGGCTGGCTGGAGATCGAATGCTGCCGATGCAAGACAAGGGCGAGCTTGCCACTAGATGCTATTCGAAGGCCGCGTGAGACACCTATTTGGAAGCTAGAACCGTCCTTCCGGTGCCGGTCGTGCGGCACGCGCCGCTACAAGCCGCCGGTTCGCATGATCAAGTTGACCGAGCAGCGAGAGATTACACCGTACAAGTGGGTGCATCCTGATGAGGAGCGGTGAGGCCGCATTGCAAGGTGAAGCGGACTTCGGCTTCGGTGTTTTGGATGCCCGCTTATGGCACCTTTGAGACATGACGACCGGCCATTACGACATCCGCTTCCAGGGGAAGAGCGGAAGTAGCCGGCCGAGAGCCAAAATGACGCGATTGACCGATGCTGTCGAAAAAGGGCTTGAGGAGCCGAGCGAACAATGATTCCTGCTGAGGAGGCGGCAGGAGAGTCGGCGATGATGGGGCGGCAGGACCGGGATCAGCGGCAGCTCTTTTATGAGTTTTGCCTCGACGAGATGATCCCGAGGGACCACCTGTTGCGACGGATCAATGTGTTTGCGACCGCCGTTCTGACCGATTTGCACCAACAGCTAAAGGCGTTTTACAGCGACATCGGCCGGCCCTCGGTTGATCCCGAGCTGATGATCCGAATGCTCCTGGTCGGTTACTGCTATGGCATTCGTCATGAGCGCCGGCTGTGCCAGGAAGTCGCGCTGCACCTTGCTTACCGCTGGTTCTGCAAGCTCGATCTCGACGACAAGGTTCCGCACCATTCGACGTTCTCGGTGAACCGGCTCGGCCGCTTCCGTGAGAGCGAGATCCTGCGTCATATCTTCGAGCGCGTGGTTGCGGCGTGCATGGTGGCGGGCCTTGTCAAGGGCGAGGGGTTCGCCGTGGATGCGAGCGTAATGGAGGCCAATGCTAGTCGCTATCACGGCAAAGCGCCGGACGAGCTGGACTGGACCGATGCGCAACGTCAGAAGCGTGCCGTGGCCGAGTATCTAGCTGGACTTGAGGCGGAGGCCCAGGACCAGGAAGATAAGGATAACCGTAGTGGCGGTTCTGACGGGACGCCGACCGCAAAACCCGATCGCAAGCCGCCGAAGGTGATCTCGCCTTCCGATCCGTCCTCGGCCTGGACGGCCAAGGCTAACAAGCGCGTGCAGTTCGGGTATGGGCTCAACTATCTTATTGACGTCGAGCACGCAGTCATTGTCGACGTCGAACCAACGCCCGCGCGCACCTATGACGAGGTCGAGTCCACAAAGACAATGCTCGATCGAACCGAGCGTCGCTTTAGTTTGAAGCCGAAGCGCCTTGCTGCTGACACTGCTTATGGAACGGGCCGCTTTCTCGGCTGGCTGGTTGGCCGTGGGATTGCTCCACATATTCCAGTTCGCGACGCAAGCGAGCGCGATGACGGCACCTTTTCACGCATCGACTTCCGTTGGGACAAACGGCGCGGCATCTACATTTGTCCAAACGACAAAGTGCTGCACACCACCGGCACCGTGCACGACGGCAGCATGGTCCGCTACCGTGCCTCCAAACTCGACTGCGATGCGTGTGCGCTGAAGATGCGATGCTGTCCGAATATGGCTGCCCGACAGGTACCTCGTGACATTAATGAAGATGCCCGCGATCTGGCGCGACGGCTGATGGGGACCAAGCGCTTCCTCAAATCGCGGGATGAACGCAAGCGCGTTGAGATGCGCTTTGCTCATCTCAAGACCCACCACGGGTTCGAACGCATGCGGCTCAGAGGTCTCTCCGGCGCCCGCGACGAGTTTCACCTCGCCGCCATCGTGCAGAACCTCAAGACGATGGCGCTCCATCTACTCGGCCCGCCAACAGGTCAGGTGCGCGCGTCGATTGCGTAAGTGGAATGGCAATCCGGGCGAGGTGTTCGCCGACCAGGCCGTGACGCCAGCCGGAAAGACGCCAAAACCCCTTTTCCCAATAGCAAGCCAATCGCCACGGGGCCTTTTTTTCGACAGCATCGACCCAAAGCGGACATTGAGTTTCGCAGCGAACGTCATAAACTTCGTCCAAAATTGCAACGCCTTGAAACCTTGGAGGTAGATGCAATGACCCTCGACCAGTACGTGCGCGACCTGCGGGACATTACTACTCAGCATTCTGATCCAGTCGAAATCACGGACCTAGTCGCACCGCTCGCCAAGAACTTTGCACAATCGCCGGAATTGCGCCGCCCCGAATATCGTGAATGCGATGCCGAGCAAGGCTTCGGCGTTCACATGCTCCATGAAGAGCCCAATCACGATCTAGCCGTTTTCTTGGTATCGTGGCTGCCTAACCGCGGCACTACCCCGCACAACCATAAAACTTGGGCTGTGGTGGTCGGTATCGAAGGCCAAGAACAAGAGATCAACTACGACCGGCTCGATGACGGTGGTAAGCCCGGCTATGCCGACCTGAAGCGCGGCGGTGAACAAGTGATGACCGTTGGTGACACTGCCCGCTGTTATCCTGAACACATACACAGCGTCCGGAACGTTGGAAATGACATTTCGATGTCGCTGCACACTTACGGCCGGCACATCAACTATACGGGCCGCTCCGAGTTTGATGTAGAGCACAAACTTGAGAAGCCCTACGTGATTAGGGTCGCCGACGACGAGTACGCGCGAGCGCAGGTCCTCACCAAACGAATCAAGATCGAATAAGTTAGAGTTCCGCTTCTGGCACCTTTGAGACATGCGCGCCTATTCTGAGAATGTCCGTTCACCGAGGAGACGGAAGTCGCCATGGTCCGGCCAAACCGACGCGAATGACCCTGGCTGTGTGAAAACGCTGTGCCATTGTTATGATTCTCTCGTGATTCTGCGGGGGAATTGATGAGGCGCTTCGTTGAAGAGGCGGATCGTGGGCAATGGACGCTATTGCCCGAATGCTGGGTCGGCTCGCTCCCGATCACAAGACGATTGCCGACTTCCGCGAAGACAATGGCCTGGCGCTACGCAAGGTATGCGCGCGCGTCGAACTCTGCCGCGAGACGGGTCTTCTTGCGACGGCGAGCGTGGCCATCGATGACAGCAGGTTCAAGGCCGTGAACAACCGGGACAGGAACTTCACACGGGCGAAGGTGGAGCGGCGGCGCGCGCAACTCGAGGAGAGCGTCGCTCGCTATCTGAGCCAGCTCGATACGGTCTAGCGCGGTTTCCGGGTCAAGCCACGGGCAATGCCCAGACCTGGGCATTGGCGATGGCCGGCCCATTGCGCCGTCACGGCGGCACGTCATGGGCGACTCGCCGCTCGTATCACCTTTGACGTGGCGACGGGACGGAACTGCCCCGGCAAGGATCACTCGGCCGAGTTCACGCGGATTTCGGATTGGACGAGCCTGCAACCCTTAGCTTCGGCGCAGCGGTCCATCGGAACAACGAGCATCTCCCTCAACCTGCGTTGCTTCTCTCGTTGGGAAAAAGCGGGCGCTAACTGGTCGGCTCTTCTCCGAATCTCACTTTCCAAAGCGGCTCGCTGGTCAGGAGTAAGAGCCTTCCCAGCCGTCATTAAAAGGAAACCAACTAGGTCATGCCGCCGCAAGTCCAAATCCAGAATGATGAGCCCGAAAGGGCCATCAGGGATGCTCACCCGCTTGAAAATGCAATCATAGCTGTTCTGGCAAAGCGAATATTGCTTCAAGTTCACATACCGCATGCTGCATTCCGGAGGCGTTTCCAAACGAACGACGCAGACCGCCAGATCCGGCGCATTTTTGTGGGGGATGGGAATGGCCGCCGGACCGCGCCCCCCGCCAAGGCCTGAAATGCCGTCCCAGGGTTCTCCGTTGGCCTTCGTGTGGTCGGCCGCCACGGTGATGCTGATGGGTTTCCCTTCCCCGGCTAGGCAGTAGGCGGGGAACACCAAAATAAACAAAATGGCCCACAAGAACCGTCGCCTTATGCGCGAATGCCATCTAGCGACTCGGTAAGAGCGCCTGAACAAGCACAACTGATGTATTTGCATATGGCGCATCCGACAGGTTTTTCCTGACGCGGGCTCGCGATTCATTGATGATCCTTTTGCGAGATCAACATATTCTCGCGTACGGATGCGTCAACGCCTGAGCGACAAGCTCTATGGCAGAGCGCCTAAGAGAGGTATCCATATTCCGTTTCTCCGCGAGCGCCGCCCGCGCCTACACAGAAGTAGCCGTCGAAGCACGAATCAAAGAAGTGCACGATTTGCTGGTCGAAAAGGGGCCGCCTCAGTTGGCGGCCTCTTTCATTTCAAATGTCACCTGTTGGCGTGCGCCGTGAGAAGGCGGCGCTTTCCAGTGGGTGCAAGTCCCACCCGGCGAAACGCTCCAGCCGGAAGCAACCGGAGCAGCTATGGAGGTGACGAAGTGGCTGAAGCCTTCGGATAGCTGTCACGATATACGGTGACAGCGCGAGTGTGCAGGCCGTAACGCGAGTGAACGCTGAGCAAGCCTCGAAAAGGACGATGCACAGGCCGACCTGACGGCCATATCAGGGAAGGCTGACACGACTGGGGCGACGTGAGCGAAGCAATACCTCCAGTCGCTGTGCCGGGGTAGTGGCGACGGCATGTACACAAGGAAAGCGTACGCAACACGGGAGGCCCCAAGGCGTGGTCAGGGATGATCAACCGGACGCCCGCGAGGGACAGGCCGGGCGCCCTGGGGTGGCGGAGAGGTTTGTAGTACCGCTGAAGCCGGGTAACGCCGGCGGAGGGAAGGGACCTCAGTTCAAGACGAACGCAAGACGTAGTGAGGGACCTGGGGATTGGGCAACCTAACAACTCCGAAGAGTGTTCAGAAACTGCAGACGGCGTTACACGCGAAAGCGAAGGCAGAAGCCGGCTACCGCTTTTACGCTCTGTACGACAAGATCAGCCGGGAAGACATCTTGGCCCATGCCTATGCTCAATGCCGCTCCAACAAGGGCGCACCGGGTGTAGATGGGCAGGACTTCGCGGACCTCGAGGCGTACGGGGTGCAGCGGTGGCTTGGCGAACTGGCGCTTGCGCTCAGGCAGGAGACGTATCGACCGGACCCTATCAGGAGAGTGTACATACCGAAGGCCAATGGCAAACTCAGGCCATTGGGCATCTCGACCGTGCGTGATCGGGTCTGCATGACAGCAGCGATGCTGGTGCTTCAGCCGATCTTTGAAGCCGATCTTCCACCAGAGCAATATGCCTACCGCACCGGGCGAAACGCCCAGCAGGCGGTGGTCGAGGTGGAAGCGCAGCTGTTCCGCGGCCACCCGGAAGTCGTTGACGCCGACCTCGCGGACTACTTCGGGAGCATTCCACATGCCGAGCTATTGAAATCGGTAGCGCGCCGGATCGTAGATCGGCGCGTGCTGCATCTGATCAGGATGTGGCTGGAGTGTCCCGTGGAAGAAACCGACGATCGAGGAAGGAAGAAACGGACGACCGAGGCACGGGACAAGCGGCGAGGCATCCCGCAAGGCTCACCCATCTCACCACTGCTGGCAAACCTGTATATGCGCCGGTTTGTGCTGGGATGGAAGATGCTCGGGCTGGAGCGAAGCCTCGGCTCTCGCATCGTGACCTATGCCGACGATCTCGTAATCCTGTGCAGGCGGGGCAAAGCTGAAGAGGCCTTGCGACAACTGCGCATGATCATGGGAAGGCTGAAGCTGATGGTCAACGAGGAGAAGACACGAATCTGCAAGGTACCGGAAGGAGAGTTCGACTTCCTGGGTTACACGTTCGGGCGGATGTACTCAGCGAAAACCGGCCAGGCGCGCCTGGGATACCGGCCATCGCGCAAGAGCATCAAACGCGTGATCGAAAGCATTCACGCGCTCACCGCCCGATCAGGAACTTGGCAAGAGACCACGGAGCTCGTAGGCCAGTTGAACCGCACGCTGCGCGGATGGGCGAACTACTTCAATGTAGGCACCGTCACCAAAGCGTATCGGGCGCTCGACAACTACGCGGCTGCGCGGTTGCGCCGGTGGTTGCGCTTCAAGCACAAGGTCAGGCGACGCAGGGGCGGGACCTATCCACTCTCGCACCTATACGGGTACTTCGGGCTCGTACGCCTAACCGCGCTTGGGCGCGACGTGCCGTGGGCGAAGGCTTGAAGTCTTGTCCGAGAGCCGGATGCGGGAAATCTGCCTGTCCGGTTCGATGAGCGGGATGTGGAAACGGAGCCAAGGGTGAACCACTAAGGCACCGCCAGACGAAAGAGGCGGCCAACAGATATGTTCAGCCTACCGCCACCGCGCCACATCTCGACTCTACCCTGAGCCGAGCAACACTTGGGCCGTTGTCACGTCGGCTGTCTGCGGTAGATCGGACATCGATCCGCGCTGGCCTCCCCCGCCGCATATGACCCACGCAAGGGACTGGGCTCGACATGTCCTATCATTCATCGCCGACGTCGATTGAATTGCTGACCGTTTGACCGTTGAGTGTCTGGTTTGTCTGCCGATCGCCCATTTATCGGCGCGCAGTCCTTTGGAGGTTCATGCCTTCCATACAGCGCGTTGTCCATGTGCTCACTTGAACTGCGCACGATGCTCGGTTGGAGCCCGTGCAAGTTGAAGCCTAAGGCTGCCAGGAGCGGACAAACTGAATGATGTGAAACGGCGCACATTTGGTGCGAGCGGATTGGACTAAGATTATTGCTGGAAGTCGTGGTGCGATTGTCCCTGTTTTCTAGGGAGCTTGCCATGAACAAACTGTCCTTGATCGCGCAGGTCGCAGCTGCGTTCGAAATGGCAAATGCAACAGCCAGGAAGCTTCCCAATTGCATTAGCGCGGAATTGCCGGAACCAAGGAGCAATGTCGCGCTCTGAAGGTTCGCTCTTAGAGGAAAACCGATGAGAGCTCATGTAGATCAGCAATTGGATCGGGTGCGACATGGATTGCCCGAGCTGCGGCAGAGTCAACCCAGAGAGTAAGAAAGTCTGCGGCGACTGCGGCGCGCCGCTATTCGTGCGCTGCCCTGCGTGCGGAGCCGACAACCCGTCGGGTAAAAGGTTCTGCGGCGACTGCGGCGCAGCGCTTACGCCGACGGAAGCCGCGCGAGTATCGGCAGCGGCTCGACCGTCGACGTCCACCGTGGTGCGGGTCACGGAGCCCTCGACCTTGTCATCCGCGCCAAGTTCTTCCGCCGAGCGCCGCCAACTCACAGTGATGTTCTGCGACCTCGTCGGCTCGACGGCGCTTGCGATCATGCTCGACCCGGAAGATCTACGGGAGGTCATCGCCGAGTACCGCGATGGTGTGGCGGCCATCGTCCGCAAGTACGGGGGCACGATCAGCCGCTACATCGGCGATGGCATGCTGATCCTGTTCGGTCATCCTTCAGCGCGTGAGGATGATCCCGAGAGCGCGGTGCGCGCCGCGCTTGAGATCGCCGCGGCCCGGCACGCGCCGAGCGCCCCACCGGATCTCGAGCTGCGGGTGCGTCTCGGGCTCGCGACTGGTCTGGTTATCGTGGGGGACCTCATCGGCAGTGAGGCCGCCGAGCCGCAGGCGGTGCTCGGCGAAACGCCGAACCTGGCCGCCCGACTGCAAGCGCTCGCCGAGCCCGACGGGGTGGTAATCGCCGAGGACACGCGGCGGCTCATCGGCGGGCTCTTTGATTACGAGGATCTCGGCGCGGTGATGCTGAAGGGCTTCGCCGCCCCGGTGCGCGCCTGGCGGGTGCTGCGTGAGGGAACGGCGGAAAGCCGCTTCGAGGCGTTCCACGCGGCAGAGCTCACGCCGTTGGTTGGGCGCGAGGAGGAGCTTGAGCTGCTGGTGCAGCATTGGCAGCGTGCCAGGACGGGCACTGGCCAGGTAGTGTTGCTGGCGGGGGAGCCGGGGATTGGCAAATCGCGCCTCGTCGCGGCTCTCCAGGAGCGCATCGGGGACGAGCCGCACACTCGCTTGCGGTATTTCTGCGCGCCGCATCATCAGGATAGCGCGCTGTATCCCTTCATTGCTCAGCTGCAGCGAACCGTCGATTTCGAGCGCGAGGACACGCCGGAGCATAGGTTCAGCAAGCTGCAGGCGGTGCTATCCCCGGCACTGCCGCCCGACGAGGACATAGCAATCCTTGCCGAGCTGCTATCGATCCCGACCAGCGAGCGATATCTGCCGATTGCCCTTACGCCCCAGCGAAAGAAAGAGAAGACTTTCGATGCCTTGTTTCGGCAGCTTCAAGGTTTGGCCCGGCTACACCCAATCATGATGGTCTTCGAGGACGCACAATGGATCGATCCAAGCTCGCGCGAGTTGCTGGACCGGACCATCGATCGAGTGGCGACCCTGCCGGTGCTGTCGCTGATCACGTTCCGTCCCGAGTTTCAGCCCGTATGGACCGGAAAGCCACATGTCAGCACGATGGTTCTGAACCGCCTTGATCATGAGGCGGGCGCCGCTTTGATACGGAGCATGACTGGCGACCGGGGACTGCCGCCCGAGCTCGTCATTGAGATCGCCGAGCGAACGGACGGTGTGCCGCTGTTCGTCGAGGAAATGACCAAGGCTGTGCTCGAAGCGGATGCTGCGGGGGCCGAGCGCGCTGTCTCCACTGCGCCACTCCCGGGGCTCGCGGTGCCGCCCACGTTGCACGCTTCGCTGATGGCGAGGCTCGACCGTCTTGGCCCGGTCGCGAAGGAGGTCGCGCAACTCGGCGCGGCCATCGGCCGAGAGTTCTCCTACGATCTGCTCTTCGCCGCCTCGCGCCGAAGCGAGAGCGAGCTGCGATCAGCGCTAGAGCGGCTGACGCGTGCCGGGTTGGTGTTTCGGCGCGGCGAACCACCCGAGGCCAATTTCCTCTTTAAACACGCATTGGTGCAGGATGCGGCATATGGCACGCTACTACGCGGCCAGCGTCGTGAATTGCATGCCCGTATCGCTGGCGCACTGGAGGAGAAGTTCGCGACGAGCGCCGAAGCGCAACCCGAGATCCTCGCGCGCCATTTTGGAAATGCCGGTCTGATCGAGAAGGCGGTTTCCTATTGGCAGGAGGCCGGCGAACGTTCCAAAGCGCGCTCAGCCACGGCAGAAGCGATCAGACAAATGCGAAAGGCGCTCGATCTGTTGTCCCATTTACCGGACACCGCCGAGAGCCAGCGCACCGAACTCCAGCTTCAGCTCGCAATCGGCGGCGCGCTGATCGCCGCGAAGGGCCATGCGGCCGAAGAGACCGGAAAGGCCTACGCGCGGGCGCGTCGTCTCTGCGAGCTGTTGAGCGACACGCCGAATCTGCTCAAAGCATTGTGGGGCGAGTTCGTCCATCACCATGTGCGCGCCGAGACGCAATTATCGCACCGTGCCGCCGAAGAACTGCTCGAGTTGGCCGGACGACAAAACGACAGGGCCGCCTTAGTCGCCGGTCATCGGGCGGTCGGCGATAGCTGGCTGCATCGCGGACAGTTGCGTTTGGCGCGCGCACATCTCGAGCAGGGGCTCGCACTTTACGACCCCACGCAGCATCGATCTCTGACGCTTCTGTTCGCCGAGAATGCCCGCGTGGCGACGCTCTCCTTCCTATCGCTGACGCTTGGGCTTCTAGGTTTCTTCGATCAGGCCCGGGCGCAGAGCAGGGAAGCCCTGGCAGAGGCGCGCGAGCTATCGCACCCCATCAGCCTTGCGTTCGCGTTAAGCGTCGCCTGCCGGCTGCATTTCGTGCTCGACGATCCACGGACTGTGCGCCTGCTCGCGGATGAGCTCATCGCGCTTACTACCGAGCAGGGCTTTGCCTTCTTTCTCGCGATGGGAACCGCGTATCGCGGCTGGACCATGGTCGAGGCCGGGGAATCAGACGCCGGGACCGATCTGCTGCGGCTCGGGATCGAGAGATTCCAAGCATCCGGCGCGGCGTGGACTCTTCCGTTCTACCTCGCGCAGCTTGCCACGGCGCACGTGAAGATGGGAGCGCCCGAAGACGGGCTCGGCCGACTAATTGAGGCTTTGTCTCTGACCGAGAAATCGGGCGTGCGATGGTTCGAGGCAGAACTGCGACGCCGTCGAGGCCAACTGCTGCGGACCACCCGCCAAAACGCCGAGGCCGAGGCGGAGGCCGACTTTCGCCATGCCATCGCGATCGCGCGGCAGCAGGAGGCGAAGCTCTGGGAACTCCGCTCCGCCATAAGCCTCGCCCGGCTCTGGTGCGACCTAGACAAGCGCGATGAAGCGCGTGCTCTCCTCGCGCAGGTCTACGGTTGGTTCACCGAGGGCTTCGATACACCCGACTTGAAGAAAGCGGAGGCCTTACTCGACAAATTAGACGCATAGAAGTCCGTGTAATCGTCATTGCCAGACCTGAATTCTGACTGCCTTGAAGCAGACTAGGCGATGTTGCGGAGGAGGGGACTTGATTGCTGCGGAGAACGACTCCAAGTGGCCCTTCTGAGACGTTCGGGTCCGGCCGAATGTCCGGTTTGCGCCATAAGCCGTCATTGGTCGCATATTCTCGAGCCTTCTCGTCGGCTTATTAGCCAGCGTGCTTCAGTGGGCGTCAGTCGCGCGATGCCGACACTCCCGCGAGAAGCGGAGCGTACGCGGCGAGCCTGCGGGATACGAACTCCGTGAAGAGCCGCACGCGCTTCGTCTTGCGTGTCTCGCCCTGCGTGAGAAGCCAGAGCGTTCCATGCATGTGCACGTCGGTGCGCGGCACCCTCACCAGGAGGGGATCGGCATCTCCAACGAAGCACGGCAGTGTCGTCATCCCGAGCCCTTGCCGTACTGCAACGATCTGCGCCTCGCCATCCGTGGTCCTGAACGGAACCCCTGTGGTACGAACCTCGCCCTCGCGGGCCCAGTCCGGGATGCCATGCATGCTTATGACGATCCACCGGATGGGGTCAGGCGCGCCCGCACGCCATGCGGCTAGTCGATCGCAGGACATGTAAACGCCGCCGAACAGCTCCGGTCCCTTCATGCCGTGAAGATTGAGCGGCAGGGTTTTGCGGTCGTAGACGACGCGGATCGCGACATCGGCCTCTCGGTTGGTCAGATTTGCCAGCTCGCCGGACGACAAGATTTCCATCTCGATGTCCGGATGCAGACGCGCGAAGTCGGCGAAATCCGGCATGAGCAGGTGTGTCGCGAGGGTCGGAGCCAACGTCACCCGCAGAAGCCCGCGCACGCTCTGGTCGCGTCCGAAGACGCGCGTCTCCAGCTGGTGCGACGACGCTTCCATCTGGTTCGCGAGCTCGAGGACCTCCTCGCCCGCAGCCGTCAGGCGGTAGCCCGAAGGCAGCTTTTCGAACATCTGCGCCCCGAGGCGTGCCTCGAGCTGGGCTATGCGTCGCAGCACGGTCGAGTGATTCACTCCGAGGCGCTCCGCCGCAGCCCGCACTGAGCCTCCGCGCGCGACGGCAAGAAAGTAGCGAACGTCATCCCAGTCGATCATGGTGCATTCCGGCACCGCGCGGTGCGCCTTCCAAAGCCCGTATCTAACACATCGCACAGCAGTACGGGCGATTATCATAGCTTATGTCGATGAGCGCGGCCCAATTCCGAACGGTGGACACCGATCGTCGCGGCTGGCGTCAGTCGTCCAGCCGGATCGATTTCGCACCACCGATGTGCGCGCTTCCGCACTCAACGCCTGACGCCGGCAGTCCCATCTCGAGGTTCTCGGGGGGCAGATGCTGTCCCGACACCACGAAAGGAGAAGTTATGGGAAAGCTTGAGGGTAAAGTTGCAGTCATCACGGGTGGATCGAGCGGCATGGCGCTGGCGAGCGCCAAGCGGTTCGTTGAAGAAGGCGCCTATGTTTTCATCACGGGCAGGAGGCAGGAGGCGCTCGACGCAGCCGTCAAGCTGATTGGTCGGAACGTGACCGGCGTGCGCGGCGACGCGGCCAAGCTCGACGACCTCGACCGCCTGTTCGACACGGTCAAGCGGGAAAAGGGCAGGATCGACGTCCTGTACGCGAGCGCCGGCACGGGCGAAGCCGTCCCACTGGGCGAGATTACCGAGCAGCATTTCGATGCGACCTTCGGCCTGAATACGCGCGGCACGCTGTTTGCGGTTCAGAAGGCGTTGCCGCTGTTCAACGATGGCGGATCGATCTTCATGACCGGGTCAGTTGCTTCGGTGAAAGGTTTTCCTGGTTACGGCGTGTATTCGGCGAGCAAGGCGGCGTTGCGCTCATTCGCACGCACTTGGCTCAACGAACTGAAGGGCAGGAATATCCGGGTGAACGTGCTGAGCCCGGGGCCGATCGCCACACCGATGCAGGACCAAGTTCTCACCGAGGAGGCGAAGCGGATGTTCGAATCCCTGATTCCGCGGGGAAAGATGGGTCGTCCTGAGGAAATTGCGGCGGTCGCGCTGTTTCTTGCTTCAGACGATTCGAGCTTCGTGAATGGGGTGGAGTTGTCTGTCGACGGCGGCTTCTCGGCCATCTGAAGGGCCGGGGAATCAATATCAACGCGGATCGGAGAAGTATTATGAGCTATGCGATTGTAGGATTCGGTGCGGTAGGCCAGGCTCTCGCCCGGGCCTTCGCCCGTAAGAACATCAAGGTGGCCGTCGCAAGCCGCCGGCCGCCCGAGGCGTTGGCGCCGCACGCTCAGGCGATTGGACCCACGGTCGTCGCCAAATCGCTGCGGGATGCACTCGAGGCCGACACAATCATCTTGGCGGTCCCGTTCGGGGAGCATCGCGAGGTTGCGAAGGCCCTGCCGAGCTGGAAAGGCAAGACGGTCATCGACGCGACGAACGCGTTAGTCCCCCTAGAAGAATTGGACGGTCTCCCGTCCTCCGCCTTCGTCGCGAAGGCGTTCACCGGCGCCAAATTCGTGAAAGGTTTCAATCACCTGATTGCGGCCACCCTGGCTGCCGATCCGATCGTCGAGGGCGGCCACCGGGTCATCTTTCTGTCGAGCGACGACGAGGACGCGACCGCTCCCGTGGCGGCCTTGGCCAAACAACTCGGGTTCGCACCCGTCAAGCTGGGAAAGCTCAACGAAGGTGGCGCGCTGGTGCACGCACGCGGCCGCACTTGGGGCCAGCTCATCTTCCAGGATTTGTTCAAGAAGGAGCAGTAATCGATCTAGGACAGGCTAATTCGGCGTAGGGCGGCTCCTAGGGCCGCTCGACTAGCCGGTTAGGTCTGGACGTCGGTAAACGGCATTAGAAGCCGAAGTTTCGCTCGGAATGCAACGCTCACCCGACCAACCAAGGCCGTTCCATGGACTTCGGCACCACAGGAGTCGTAGATTCCCGAAAAGCCGCAGCCCACTTCACGTCCGCCAAACAACGAATCGCGCGCGCGTATGCAATCGCTCCGAGCGGAAGCCATTATCTCGAGCACACCCCTTGCGAACGGAATCGGTGGGACCCTCTTCGTCGGACTAGCGGTTTTGGCTGTTTCGAAAACTTGCAAGTGTCTTTGCTGGAACGTCTGCTCCGACCATAACGCCCGTCGACGTCGCTCTATTATTACCCGGTCCCTCTAAGATCGAACCCACATCTCATGTTGTAGTCAGTTATCAGATGCTTCGATCTTCGGCGAGGCAGATCGTAGACTGCGCGCTCTTTCGCCTTGGCGGGCTCATCCGATGCGCGAAGTCGTAGTGGGCGTGTCGCATTGCTCGCCTATTGCGATCTGCATTTCTAGCGCACCAAAGTGAGCTACGTCCGCTTTGCGCCAGAAGAGGTCGTTCGCCAGAGGGCAGCTTATGACCCACACCGAGGCGTTTGACAGTTCAGGTCGGATCCTGTTGGGCGACTGGTACTTCGCTTCAAATTGCCGCCGCTAAGGCGCCCGCGGCTATGTCGAAGATGGTGGCTGACTGTGAAGTACTTTATATCCCTGTGTTCTCGGCCCAGGCTAAGATTGGGTAAGGCTTCTTACTTTGAAGGAGGCATCCGATGCTCGCGACAATCAAATGGAACTCCCGATACAACGTTCGCGAATGGATGATGATGGCTGGAGCTCTCGTCGTCCAACTCAGCGCACTGAATGCGTTACGACAGAGGGGTGAAAGCAAACCAAGGCGGCCACTCTGGAAACACTTCGACGACACCCATCATTGGGACTCAACCGCGGAGGAATGGGTGCCCAACGTTGATCAGTGATCGTGCAAGGTGTTAGGCGTCCCGAAGGCCAGATTCCAAGACTTCAAGATCCTCTCGCTGACGGGCCAGTCGAGGGCTGCGGTCGCGTACCTAGGCTCGTTCGATCGGATGATGGATCATGGTTCTACTAGATCCCCTGGTGGCTGGCTCGCGAAGCGTTCGACCAGAAAATCGATGAAAAGTCGCACCTTGACTGCCAGGTGCCGCGTCGGTGGATAGATCGCGTAAAGGTGCAGTGGCGGTGCCTGATATCCTTCGAGGAATCTCTGTAGCGCGCCTTCGCGCAGGGCATCGCCGGCGATGAAGGTCGGCAGCAACGCAACGCCCCTGCCCGCGATCGCGGCGTCGCGCAGCACCTCGGCGTTGTTGGCGCACAGCGTCCATTCCGGCTGAACCCAGTGGTCCCCATCGGGGCCAGTCAATTTCCACTGATTGCCGGTCAGCAGAAAGCCATAGGTCAGCAGCGCGTGACTCCGCAATTCGTTGGGATGTTTCGGCGTGCCATACTGCTCAAGATAATCCGGCGCCGCGCAGATTGCCCGATCGATCGCCAGGATCTTGCGCGCAATCAGGCTCGACGATTCAAGATCAGCGATGCGCAAGGTGACGTCATAACCACCCTGCACCGGATCGATCTGCTCGTCGCTGAGCACAAGGTGAATACGGAGCTCTGGATACAGCGCCATGAAATGCGCGACGGCCTGGCCAAGCTGGAGCGTGCCGAAGGACATCGGCGCATTGACGCGCAACAGGCCGCGCGGCGTGGCCTGCAACTGCGCGACGGCGTGATCGGCCGCGTCGAGGTCGGTAAGAATCACGAGTGCGCGCTCGAAATAGGCCTGGCCGTTTTCGTTCGGGCTGGCGTGCCGGGTGGTGCGGTTCAGGAGTTGTACGCCGAGGTCCTGCTCAAGATCGCTGACATACTTGCTGATCGCTGAGCGCGAGAGCCTGAGTTGCCGACCGGCTTGTGAGAAACTACCGAATTCGACCACTTTGACGAAGGCGCGGAGGCTGTTGAGCTTATCCATGATTGTCATCAAATCATAGACAGTCATGTCATGAAAGACCAGATTGTCTTTGAATTAGCCCACGCCAATTATCCCTGTAACGGAGGCCGGGCGCCTCCTAATCCAGGAGAAAGACCTTGTCAGGCATCCATCATGTCACCGCCATCGCAGGTAACGCCCTGCGAAACTTCGACTTTTACACCCGGTCGCTCGGTCTCCGCTTCGTCAAGAAGACCGTCAATTTCGACGACCCCGGTACCTATCACTTCTATTACGGCGACGAGACCGGCCATCCCGGCACAATCCTCACCTTCTTCCCGTGGGAAGGCGCAGCGGCAGGCAGCGGCGGTGTCGGCCAGACCCAGCAGACCGCGTTCCGCGTGCCGGCTCGCTCGCTCGGCTATTGGACGCACCGTTTCATTGAAAAGGGCATCGCCCACGAGGCACTGGAGAAGCGCTTTGGCGAAGCCGTGCTGCCCTTCACCGATCCGGACGGCATGAGCCTCGCACTGGTCGGCGTCCCCGGCGCCGAGAACGAGGCCGGCTGGAGCAACGGTGACGTGCCGGGGGAACATGCGATCCGCGGTTTTCATGGAGTCACGCTGCTGCTTGAGAATGCCGCCAAGACCAGTTCGATCCTGACCGACGTGTTCGGCTTCAAGGAAACCGCCCGCGAAGGCTCAATCATCCGTCTCACGGCGGACAATGCCGCCGGTGGCATCGTTGACATCTATGAGGCCAAGGGTTTCCTGCCCGGACGCCAAGGCGCCGGCTCCGTGCATCACGTCGCCTTCCGCGCCGCCGACGACGCCGACCAGGCCGAGATGTCGCGCAAGCTCGTGGAGACCCACGGCCAGCATCCGACTGAACAGAAGGACCGCACCTACTTCCGTTCGGTCTATTTCCGCGAACCCGGCGGCATTCTGCTCGAAATTGCCACCGACATCCCCGGCTTTGCCGTCGACGAGCCTGTCGAGTCGCTCGGCGAACATCTCAAGCTGCCGGCGTTCCTCGAGCCGCACCGCAACGACATCGAAGGAGTATTACCGCCATTGGAAAGGGCTGCGTAATGAGCAAGGACCTCTCCTTCATTCATCGCGTCGAGCCGGGCAACCGGCTCGAAGCACCCCCTCTCCTTCTGCTGCACGGAACCGGCGGCGATGAGAACGATCTGCTCCCGCTTGGCGAGGCCATCGCGCCCGGTGCGCCGCTGCTGTCAGTGCGCGGTCAGGTTCTGGAGCACGGCATGCCGCGCTTCTTCCGCCGGCTGGCCGAAGGCGTGTTCGACGAAGACGACGTGCGCCGCCGCGCCAACGAACTGGCGGATTTCGTTGTCGCCGCGGGTAGTCGCTACGGCCTCGCGGCGCCAATCGCACTCGGCTACTCCAACGGTGCCAACATCGCCGCCGCGATCCTGCTGCTGCGCCCGGACGTGCTCGCGGGCGCCATCCTGCTCCGGGCAATGGTGCCCTTGCGCCAAGCGCCGACGACCGATCTCGCCGGCAAGCCTGTACTGATCGTGTCGGGGAAATCGGATCCGATCATTCCGCGCGACAACTCGGCACGTCTCGCCACAATGCTGCAGCAGGCCGGCGCCGAGGTGCAGCACCGTACGCTGCCAGTCGGACATCAGCTTTCGCAGGCTGATCTCACCCTGGCAAAGGCATGGGTACAAGGTCTACGGCACTTCTCGGTCCGGCGTGATCCTGAAAAGCCTGTTGCGGCGTCCGGCTAGGAAAATCGATGGCTGAGATGTCCAACCGACGCCGATATGGGGACCCCGTTGCCCACTGAACGACGCACCGCTGCTTGCCACACGTTGTTCGTCGCTTCACACCCGCAAGAAATCTGCGTAAGCACCGCGTAAGCAAAAAGATGCACGTAGCTCAGCTGGATAGAGCGCCATCCCTCCGAAGGTGGAGGTTAGGTTCGAATCGTGTCGGGTGCGCTGGATAGGATGAAACTGGAACCGCTATGTGATTGTGTCTGATATAGGTTTAAATCATCAATGACGACCGCTTCACTTCGACTCGAAGGAGAACAACGTGGCAAAGACCCAGCCCGAGCCCGTCCGCGACCCCAAGGCCGATCATCTACTGACCCCGCAAAACTGCGTTCTGGTCCTGATCGACTACCAGCCCGAGCAATATTCGACCGTGACCTCATCCTCCCGTGAGAAGATCACCCTCAATGTGGTTGCGCTGTGCAAACTCGCTCAAGCCTACAATATCCCCGTGGTGCTCTCGACGGTCGCAGTGGACATGGGCGTGAACGAAGGCACGATTCCGGCGATCCGCGAGGCTCTGCCGGGAGTGGAAGAGATCGACCGCACGGGCGTCAATGCCTGGGAGGACGAGGACTTCCGCAAGGCCGTCCAAGGCACGGGGCGGCGCAAGGTGGTCATCGCCGCGCTTTGGACCGAGGTCTGCCTGGCCTTTCCGACCCTCGACATGCTGGCCGAAGGCTACGAGGTCTATCCGGTTGCCGACGCCGTGGGCGGCATCTCGCCCACCGCACACGAGCGCGCGTTTGACCGAATGATTCAGGCGGGGGCAAAACCCATCACTGCGATCTCCTTCGGCTGCGAGATCATGCGCAACTGGGCGCGCGGAGATTCCGACAATCTGCGACACGTCATGCGGTGGTATTTCCCCGAGCATCGCCGTCTGCACAAATCAGCTTGAGGGACGCGGAGGTTGTGCCGCGGGCATATGGAAAAAGTGGCGCTCCGCAGGGAATCGAACCCCTATTTCGGCCGGATGGCATGAAAACGGACGATGCATGTCCAAGGACGGCATGAAAAAGCACGACTCCATGTCGAAGGACAGCATGAAGAAGTAGGCGCAGTAGTTAGAGAGAGGCAGGCTCGGCCGTATGAAGCGAGCCTGCTACTCTTCCGTAGTCACGGCATGGGCCAAGCGTCGGATGGCGGGCGCTGCCAACAGCACGACCAGTAGCATCAGAAGCCAAGAGAACAGCCATGCTTGCAGCCAATGCAGAACGAAATTACCAGACGCCATGAGCGGAAAACTGGCGATCGCCGCCGCGATCCCACAGGTCAATCCCGACTGAATAAATCCATAGACGAAGTGGCTGTAGCGGCGCGGGATTCTGAACATGCGACCCTCGACAAGGACTGTTCCTTGTGAGGAAAGCAAAAGGCATGCCCGACATCGAGGTCCGTTTTCGGGGAATGGATTACTACATCCGGCCAAGGCGACCCGACGCGAGAACTTGAACTGAAGTAAGCGGCTTCGCTATTGAGCAGGTCGGGGGCGGCTGTTTGCGTACGAACGGCCGCTTTTGCGCCAAAACCTGTCGTCCTGAAATCGTAGCTGGGTGATATCAAGACGCACTCGTCGCTATAATACCGTGCTCGCTATTGAGCGACGCGGCCGGGCGGGTTGGCGGAGAACCCGCCATGCATGTTCGTCCTGTTTGCAAAAGCCGTCCAATACCATGGAATAAGGGGTTGCTCGTCGGTCAGAAAAAGCCTCTTCAGCCCAAGCACGTTTGGTCGAAACGCGTTCGATTGGAGGTCGCCCAGATGTGGCGAGATCTTTCCCTGTTCAATCTGGCGATCGATAGCAAACTTCGCGCGTGTGATTTGGTCAAACTGCGTGTCGACGAAATATGTTCTGGCGCTAGGGTCCGAGTTCGAGCGACGGTCGTTCAAAAGAAGACAGGCCGACCCGTACAATTCGAGATTACGGAGCAGACAAGGACTTCCTTAGAGATCTGGTTACGATCGATCCGGACGACCGGCTCTCGATATCTCTTCCCCAGCAGACTGCATGCAAACCCTCACCTATCCACCCGACAATATTCTCGACTGGTGCACCGCTGGGTTGATAGCATCGGTTTGGAATCAATCTCCTATGGTACCCATTCGATGCGGCGTACGAAGGCCACTCAGATCTACCGCAAGACAGGCAACCTTCGCGCCATTCAACTCCTCCTCGGCCATACGAAGCTGGAGAGCACCGTCCGATATCTAGGAGTTGAGGTGGATGACGCTCTAAATATTGCTGAGCAAATCGAGCTCTGATTGTCGACCACCGGCAACACGAGTGGTGGTCGCTTCCCGCCAACAGCTGACATTCGCAAGTCCGCTGTTATGGAATAGTGGACGGTGTCCTTCGCGAAGCAGGCGCTGCTAACGACTTCCACGATTAAGCGAGACGTAGGCCTCACCGGTGCTTGCTCGGTGGATTAACCCTACTACCAAACTTTGCCTCATCGCTGCTGCGGGTAGAACAGTTCTGCCGCTAACCCGCCGCATTGAATCCCAAAGATCATTCCGCGAAGGTTAGGCTAGGGTATTCGCTCGACTGGTCAAGCATCTCCGTTCCGGAGGAGTAAGATCATGATGAGGATAGGTCTCATCGTCGTCGGCTTGGGCACACTAACTGTCATGGAGATGGGGACACCATCGCGCACGAAAACAAGTGCGCCAGATCCGTTCGAGCAACTAGCGGTCGACGTAAGCGTATCACGCGACACCTTAGAGAAGGCTGATCGGCTCGAAACCCACTATTTGCAACATGAAGTACCGGTTCAGCCGATTTCCCCTGTCGAACCAGCACCACCACCGGATGTGACGGCCATCATCCCAGAAGAAGATTCGAACATTGCTGGCCGCGGTACAAACGACAAGAAAGAAGTTGTCAGAAAACTAAAACCTAAGCCGAAGTACACGTCTCCTAACAAGCCTCAGCCTAAGCTCACAAACTCCAATAAAGCTCCAAAGACGGAACGATCGAAGGCGATGGTCGAGGTCAAGCCGTGTCGTCCAAATGCTTTTGATAGCCTGCTTCAAGCATTGAACCTGTCCTCCCGATGCCAGACCTAGCTCAACGGTTCTCGTGCAATGTCGAGTTAGCCGGCGCCAAACCAACTCACTTCGCTCATATCCCAAGCCAAGTAGGGAGCACGGACGAAATCAGGCCACCTCTCCCAGATGAGAGGATGGCCTCTGATAAATCGGGAGATTCGCTTTGCGTGGCCATCGCGGCGATCGCTCTAACGGCGGCGATTGCGGCGGCTGTTATCTTATGTTTCTACCTATCTCGCAGTACTCCGTCGAACCGGGCGGCAATCGAGGCAATTGACGTCAAGGCTCTCGTGGAGCGCATCGTCAAAGTCGAATCGACGGGAATTGCGAATAAAAGGAACAAGCTTTCCAGCGCCACTGGGGCTGGTCAATTTCTTGATGACACATGGCTTGAAGCAGTCCGAAAGTATCGCCGTGATCTGATCAAGGGCCGCAGCGATAAAGACCTCTTAAAGCTACGGCGAGACACAGAACTTACTCGCGAGATCATTACGCGCCTGGTTGAGCAATACGCTAAGACATTGCGGAAACGGGGTCTGCCCCTCACGCCCGGCTCTCTATATTTGGCCTATTTCGCCGGACCAGCTGGCGCAGTGGCCCTGCTATCAGCTACTGAACATGCCGACGCCGCCTCCCTTATGGCCGCTGCCGATACGACAGGTCGAACCACCCGCCAGAAACTTGTCAGGGCTAATCCATTCCTCGAGGTACTAACGGTTCGTGATCTCAAGAACTGGGCCGATCATAGGATGCGAGGCATTTAGTTCGCCATGACCCCCGACATCGGGGAACTTCGCCCATCGAAGGTTATGAAAAAAATGCGACGAACGACCGCATTGCGCCAATAGGCGACATCGCGCTTGCATTTCTTACGACGAGGAGAGCGCCACTGAGATGGCCGTAAGCAAATGCCCCGGACAATGCCGAGGCTTCGAAGATTTCGATTTTTCTGTTGTCGATTAGGCGACTGCGACAAACGGGTTATTCTCCTTCGTTCGAGGATAGTTGCGTGCTCAATGGCCGCGAAAGCTCTTCACCCCTCGAATAGGTCGGCGCTGATGAGGATGACCGGCTCGGACGAGGCAGGCTCGCAATCGAAAAACGACGCGCGTGTCTATTGCATAGTTTCGTTACATCTCGTTACCGCGGTTGCGGCCTTCTTAAGCACGATCATAAAGAGATGGCATCACAAACAGATGGCGCACGTTTTATGGCACCAGCGCTGTCTTGAAGTCGCCTCGCGACTGCACCATGTTGGGGTCGATGAGCCCCGTAGGACTTATCGACATCACGGTACGCAACGGACGCGCCTCGCGCATCGTAACGATCCGCGACGCCGCGCGTCGCAACACATCGCTACGCAACGCTTGTGCCGCTGGGGAAGCCCGGCCGCTCGCGCGCGTTTAGCACGGACGCTCCCCTCAATCGCCTGTGGCTCCGAGACGCCTACCGCAGCCAGCCGGAGGCTGAAACCGAGGAGATCTGACAACGAGGGCGCGAGCTAGTCCCGCGCCGTCCGATCCGCCGGTTCACGCCGGCGGGCCTTACTTTGGTGAGTGCAAATCGCCTTGAAGCCAGCGTCCAAGGCCCTTGGACTTCATGGGGTCTTCAAACGCGGCAAAGGCCGTAAGTACCTGATTGCAGACAGCGCATTCAAACGTTTGCAAGTCGACGCCCCGGGCGCGTGCTGGCTCGATGCTAACGAGCATCATCTGGGCCTTGCACTTCGGACAGGCGGGGCGCTCAATTGCAGCGAATGGAATGACGGACGAGAGGCGTTGAGATTGGGGCATGATGCTTCCCTCGAACAGGCGGGAGCGCAACACTCTCTGTCACCGGTAATGCCTAGGAGGCGGAGCGGTGATTGCCTGAGTATGCGCCTGAGGGATCGCAAACGCGAGTTAATTCGCAGATATTTGGAAGGAAGGTAAGCGCCCCGCGGAAGTTGCGAAACCGGAAGCTCCCGCCCGATGCGGCGAGCGTCCGCCGCCAGCTGCCGGTCTGGGGCCTGTGGCAACGGCGCGGGGAAATGAAACGGGAGAGTTCTGTCCATGATCGAGGGGATCAGCGCGGTTACACTCGGCACCCACGAAATGCCACGAGCCGTCCGATTCTACTGCACGCTCGGGTTTGAGGTCCTGCACGGCGGCGAAGATTCGTCATTCACCAGCTTTCGAGCAGGAACGAGCTATCTCAACCTCATCACCCAGCCTAACGAGCGGCGCTGGTCCTGGTGGGGGCGGGTCATCTTCTACGTTGCCGATGTTGACGCACTTTACGACCGTGCACTCGCAGCGGGATACCAGCCAGCTACCGTGCCCCGCGATGCCAAATGGGGTGAGCGCTTCTTCCACCTAATTGACCCCGATGGCCACGAACTCAGTTTTGCTCGACCTTTGCTCCCGGCTTCCGGCCAATAGCAGCTCGAAGCGGCCTGTCATTCCAAGAGGCGTTGGGAGAGCGTATGGTGCTCCGATTATACGCTCAACCTGGGAGGCAATCATGCAGTTCAGGACAACCGGACTACTGTTGCTCGGCGCGATGGCGCTTCCCGCCTCCGGGACCGCACAAACCACTCCTGCTCCATCGGCAATTACACGAACGGTGATCGCCGCAACCAAACTGCCGACCGTTACAGACGTGCCGCTCCATTTCAAAGCGGTGAGTATCACTCTTCAGCCGGACGAGCGGAGCAGCGTCTCGGCGGCCAACGGCATCCTCTACCAGATGTCAGGATCGACCGAGGTCGCGCTCGATGGCGAGGCCAAAATGCTCAACGCCGGAGAGGGACTGTTCATCGCTGGCGGAAAGACTGCGGCGCTAACGGCGGGCAGTGGAGGACCGTCGACTTTCCTCCACTTCTTCCTTGCTGCCGCTGTGGACTTGGGTCAGCCTGCCGAGACGGCGGCGCCTGCCGTCGTGAGAGAATTGTATCGCACAGCAAATCCGATCCCCGACCTCAAGCCAGGTGGTTATGATCTCAATCTCACGCGAGTCACATTTCCGGCACAGATGCCCTCGAACCCGCCGCACCATAGGTCAGGCGCGGCTCTATACTTTATCATCTCCGGCACCGGGGCCAACACGGTCGACGGTAAGACAGAAGCAAGGGGGCCGGGTTCCTTGATCTATGAACCGTACGCCCTCGTGCACCAATGGGGAAACCCAGGCAACGAGCCGTTGATATTCTTGACCTTCAACATCAATCCGGAAGGTGTGGCAGCCGTGCTTCCGGGCGCACCAGCAAAGAAGCAATAGCTAAAGGCGAGCGGCGCACCGCAGAACTGCCTGTGAAAGACTTCATCGATAGCGAATGGTTGCTCGATCGAACGGATGACGGGTGCGCGCACGCTATTTATCGGACGGCGCGGAGTCGGAGAGCGGACATCGGGCCGCCGTAGTTGCCCCCAAGTTTCGGCGGAGAAGGGCCCGCGTCAGTCATGATTCGTGCCGGCCATCGCGAATGCTGCTTTGGCGGAATTCACGGTCATGTCGTTCAAGGAGAAGTAGCCATGGCGACGAAGGTAGGAATTCTTCCGAAGACGATGCCATCGCCCGAGACGGGCGAGACGCTGACCCGTGGCGTGCGCCCATTTAAGGCCACCTACAAGGGGCAGAGCATCACTGTGGACCTGCCGGGTTACTATGCACAGGACGATAGCGAGGGTCTGCATGTCGGAAACGACATGAGTGTCGTCGACCGCACGCTGCGTGCGCTGAAGGAGAACGTGGACGGCATCTAGGAAAGAGATCCGGAAGGCCTGAAGGACCGACGCCTCGCCCCGATCCTTGAACATTTCCGGTGTCAGCGTTCCCGCCTTTCCGGCGGCTTCCTCATCGCGCCGATCTTCGTCGTGACGTAATCGAAAACCCCTGTGGCAGTGGCGGTGTTTTCTTTTGATGAACTAGGCTATTCGGATCAGCGTGTCGATCTTGCGATGGCCACGCGCGTGGGGGCGCCCGCCTGATAATCGTTTTATACCAAGCTTAAGTAGCTTGGGTATCGAAGTTCGATAGCGTTTGATCAGCGAAAGGCCGCTTCTGGCACGTTTGAGACATGCCGACCGTATTGAGCAATGTCCGCTTTCAGGGGTAACCCGGAACACATTTGCTCACATTGAGTTCTTCTCAGTTTGACCCCGACTCGGACATTGGGGTCACTGGTTTTGGCCGAATTGTTTGTGCCGGCGCCCCGGCCAATATGAGGTCTTTTGGATGGGCGTTGGATCGTGTAGTCTTCTTTAGAGCTGCTCTTCGAGACGGGACGTGCCGACGTCTCCGTTCGAGGCGAAGGGGCAGCGGGGAATGCCGTCGGCGGGCTTCGCACTCTCAATAAAAACCGACAGTCCTTTTGTGCCGGTCTCTCAACCGAGCACTCGTCGTGCGCACGGGCACGCGAAATGCTTACTTTGACCGCAACGAGGGGGCGCCATGAAACCAAAATAGAATCTTGCCGGGGCTTGTGTCCGAGGGAGGATCCAAATGACTACGGTGCGACAGCTGCTTGATCAGAAGGGCAGAAACATTTGGTCTATTCACCCAGATGCTACCGTCTTCGATGCCATCGCGAAAATGGCTGAAAAAGACATTGGATCGTTGGTAGTGATGGAAGGCGACGAGTTCGTTGGCATCATCACCGAAAGGCACTATGCGCGGAATGTTATTCTCAAAGGTAAAACGTCTCCCGCAACGCACGTGCGGGACATCATGGAAAGACACGTCGTCATTGCACGGCCGGAACAATCCGTTGACCAATGTATGGCCCTCATGAGTGAGAAGCGCGTGCGCCATCTGCCGGTGTTTGAGGGAAAAACGCCAATTGGCATTGTTTCAATCGGCGATCTTGTCAAAAGCACAATCGGTGATCAGAAGTTCATGATTGATCAGCTCGAACACTACATCCGCGGTGAACGGGCCATTGTGGACGGCTGAATACAATCCCGAACGACCTCAGCGCTCGGAAGCATTACAGCCGAACATCACCGCGCCGCCGGTGCCGTTTGCGCTGGCCGACGAGGTGAACGAATGAGGCGGGCACTTCCGTTGTTGGCACCCTTGAGACATGCCGACGAACGACCAGAATGTCTGTTTACCGGGGTAGACCGGAAGTGATCCGCCGTCGGTCAGAATGACGCGAATTGGACCCAAAGCGGACGTTCGGTGAACAGATTTACTAGGCTGGGCGTATCCGACCGCTTTGTGAAGCTTCATCAGATCGGAGCTCTACCATCGCCTGTCGAGCAATAGTCGCGCGATCTTGCAGCCGAACTTCCGATTATACGATCGTGCAGCGTTATACGCGGAAGCGAATCTCATATTGGTTTTGCAGGCTCGCCGCCCTAGAATTGCGGGGATCGCAGGACGAGCGAAATGCAGTATGTTTGCGACGCGCCGAACGGTAAGGCCTGGTTCCGTATCGAGACGGAAGGTGAAGCGGCGCATGAGTCGCGCCTGATGGGCCATACGGTCGAGAAATATTTTCGCCGCGAGCGGGAGAAGGCAGTCCAGTCCTGGCGTCCGGAGCGACCCAACGCGATCGAGCGCGACATCGGCCTCAAGGCCCATGTACAGCGAGAGATGCCGCTTTTCCTCACGTTGCGCGACAGGGAGGGCAATGCACTGACTACAGCGATGCTGCCGCCGGGTGGCAAGGATCGCGGCGGGTTCCGCATCATCATCGTTGCCGCATCCAATGCCGATCCTTATCCTCAGCAGGACGCGGCCATCGCTGCGCTGGGAGCGCATTTCGGTCTCACACTCGATCGCGACCGCTGCTTCCCCTACGGCCGCTAACGATGTCGGCTCATGGACCCCTAGCCGGCGAAGCACGGCATCGGCCGTTATGTCCGATCTTGGGAGGACAGCGGACTGCTCGTGCTCTGGCCGAGCCTTTCGGCTCATGACCCATAACAGCAATGACGGCGTTAAGCTGACGTTTATGCTGTGAGTTTGGGCTTTCTAATTTGCCCGGCCTTTGACGCGGCGCTTCCATCGATGTGTTAGTCTAGGCGCTGGTTGCGCTTGCTGGGGACGAGAGGTCACCCGATATGCGGTTGCGGATTGGCTGGAGGCGTAGGTGATTTTCTTAGATTTCATTCTTGACGTCGTAGGATACATGACAGCGCGATTATTGCTTCCAACCTTGACCTTTCAGAAAGTCAAAGTTGACGTTCTTTCTTCTGACGAAGTCGGCTTCAACTGGTTGGGCTTTAAACGCTTGCCCAACGGCGCATTGCTGTGCGACGCGGATTCGGCCGGATGGATAGGCGCACTTTCTTGGCTGATCGTCCTCGCCGTAGCAATCACCATCGCCCTGCGATAGATCGCCTCGTTGGTTATCACGTCGGCTATTGGCACCTTTGAGACATGTCACCGCACGCCGAAACCGTCCAGTTGTCGAGGAAGACCGGAAGTGACGGTCACAGGGCCAAAGCGGCGCTTTTGACCCCGAAGCAGGCATCAACTGACCCGCAGCTGTACGGAAATTGGCATTTTCTGTAGAGTAGGGGCTGGGGCCCCGGGTGCGTGGAGAGCGCGTTGCCGAAGCGTAAGCTGGCAGCCATTCTGGCCGCCGATGTGGTTGGCTACAGCCGTCTCATGGCGCGGGACGAGGCCGGCACGCTGGCACGTCTCCAAGCCCATCGATGCGAGCTCATCGATCCCAAGATCACGGAGCATAGCGGCCGGATCGTGAAGCTTATGGGCGACGGGACACTGGTCGAATTCGCAAGCGTCGTGGATGCCGTCGAATGTGCCATCGCCATTCAACAGGCCATGCACGAGATTAACGCTGGTCACGCGGAGGACCAACGGGTCGTTTTCCGCATCGGCATCAATCTGGGTGACATCATTATCGAAGGTGACGATATCTACGGCGATGGCGTCAATATCGCGGCGCGGCTCGAAGGCATCGCCGAACCTGGCGGCATCTCGATTTCCGAGGATGCATGGCGGCAGGTGTACGGCAAGGTGGCGGTGAGCTTCGTCGACATAGGCGAGCAGAAACTGAAGAACATGGCGAGGCCTGTGCGCGTCTATCGCGTCGAGCTTGGCGAGGCCAGTTGGTTGCGACCGGCTCCGCCCGCCTTGTCATTGCCCGACAGGCCTTCGATCGCAGTGCTGCCATTCGACAATATCAGCAGCGATGTGGACCAGGAATTCTTCGCCGACGGCCTCGCCGAGGACATCATCACGACGCTGTCAAAGCTGGCCGGGCTGCGAGTCGTCGCGCGCAATTCGAGCTTCGTCTACAAGAGGCGCGCAGTGGATGTTCGTGAAGTAGCGAGACAACTTGGTGTGCGATATGTCCTGGAGGGCAGCGTCCGCAAGGCAGGCAACCGCATCCGCATCACGGCTCAGCTTATCGACGCCGAGAGCGGCTCGCACCTGTGGGCCGAACGCTATGACCGTGCAATGGACGACATTTTTGCGGTCCAGGACGAAATCACGTTGGTCTTGGCAACTGAGATGCAGGTCAAACTCACGGAAGGCGAACAGGCACGGCTCCGTTACCGGACGACAAGCAATGTCGAGTCCTGGACCTACTGGGTCCGCGGATTGTTCCACTATCGCCAAGCGGTCACGAAGGAGACACTGGGGCCCGCGCGCTTCTATTGGGAGAAGGCGCTCGCGCTTGACCCGAATTCGGCGGTGCTCAACGCGATGCTCGGAATTATGCACTACGTCGACGCGCGCTTCGGTTGGTGGGACGATCGCGAAACAGCCATTGCCAAAGCGCGTGCATACGCTGACCGTGCGTTGGAGCTCGATCCTGGAAGTCCCGACGCTTGCTCCACATCAAGTCTCGTGTTGCTGCTGGAAGGGCGCTATGAGGAAGCTGCGACTGACGCCAGGCGTGCAGTCCAAGTGGCGGCCGGTTCCGCCGACGCGGCGACGTTTTCCTGCTTCGTTCTCGCGTCATCCGGATATCCCGAAGAAGCAGTAGCGCAGATCGAACGGGCAATGACCCTCAGCCCAAGCTATCCCGGCTACTATCTGGGCCACGCCGGCAACGCCTATCGTTTGTCGGGACGGATCCCAGAGGCCATCGCCGCCTTTACAGCATATGACGCGCGAAGCCCGGGATTTGGCCTTGCCGATCTGGTGATCATCTATCAGCAAAACGGCCAGTTCGAACTGGCGAGGAGAACGGCAGAGCGTCTCTTGGCCCTCCGCCGGAATTTCACGATCGAATCATGGGCGAGAACTCAATTCCGCCGGGATACGGCACAACTGGAAGCCGATGCCGCAGCCCTTCGTGCCGCTGGACTTCCGACGAGTTGCGTGCAGACGGGACGAAACGCGTTGCAGTGACTTCTCATTTTGGCCCAACCCGGACATCTCGGTAGGCGGCCCCAACGTCTGCTTCCAAGGGATACTCATAAATCGGGACGTTGGATTGGCGCGTTCGATGTCGCTTGTTTGCCGTGCGCCGGGAATTGGAACCTCTGCGTTTCCGCACATCTACGGCGTTACCCATGCGTATTGTACAGTTGTGTCCGGCAGCTATTTGCGTCTAACCCCACGACGCCGCGAGCAGGAACCCTTCTCGCGGGGAGGTTTTTGGAATTTCGTTTTTAAGAATAAAAGCGTCTCTAAGTGAGTTTGGGTCTCGGTGCGCGTAGAGAAAGCAAGCAGAGCTAGACATTTGTTAAGACCGCCGTTTCACGGCGCTCCAGAGGGAGAGAGCCGCGGATGCCTCACCGCGGGTTCGTCGCAGTGACGCCTCGCGGCGGAATTGGTAACCGCCTTCTGGCAGCGCTACCGCAAGTTGACCTGGATCTGCTCGCGCCCGAACTAGAGGCGGTGGCGCTCCATCAAGACGCGGTGATCTCGCGAGAGGGTGACCAGGTCGACTATGTCTTGTTCCCTCATAGCGGTGCCATCTCGCTGATGATCGACATGGCAGACGGTCACACGGTAGCTACGTCGGTAGTCGGGCGCGAGGGAGCATTAGGTACTCTTTCCGTGTTTGGACCGTCAGCTTCGGCCCTTACCGCCATCGTCCGTGCGGCGGGCACTGCCTCGCGAATCCCGGCGCCGCGATTTCACGCCGCATTTAACCGGAGCCCCGCGATCCGGCACATGATCCAGTGTCACGTCAGGGCGATGCAGGTACAGCTTCAGCGCAGCGGAGCCTGCAATGCGCTGCATCAGGTGCAAGCCCGGATGGCGCGCTGGCTGCTCCACATTCGCGACCGCACTGACGACGACGTCCTCCCGCTCACCCAAGAGGCGCTGTCGCAAATACTCGGCGTGCGACGAACGACAGTGACGCTCCTGATGCGCAATCTGCGAGCGCGCGGAGCGATCAGGTCTGAGCAACGAGGCAAGATCGAGATCGACCGGTCGCGGCTCGCCGCGGCAGCGTGCGAATGCCACGGCACCATGCGTCTCGAAGTTGAGGAGATCTTCTCGAAGAATACGGCCCGATCTCGTCGGGCGATTCTGGCTGATGATGAGCGCATCTCAGGCGTTGAATAAGCGGCGCCAGGATCGCGACGACATTTTGCGGAACATGCGGTACACCGATCTATTCGTGTGCAGCCGACAATCCGAAGTTTGTGTACTTGCGTCTCGGTGGAGTAACCCAGCGCGCGCAGCTGCCGCCGAAACGGCAGGGATTTTGCACCTCCGCAATGCCATGGGCGTATGATATCCGCGCGGTCCCGAAGGTCTGATCTCGGCTGCTAGTATCAAAGCGCAAAATCGTTCTACACGTAAGGTCATGTCTCTTATTGGCACCTTTGAGACATGCCGACGGACGCTGAAAATGTCTGCTCATTGGGGTAGATCGGAAGTTGTCGGCTCACAGTCGAAATGACGCGTCTGACCCAGAGCAGAACTCCACCCCGCTCTCGCACCCCACTGAGGAGTGGTCGGCGTCGTATCGCAAAAAACATTCCGAGGTCGCAAAGCATATATTGCACCAGACCGCTCTCGCGGTATCGAGTGCGCCACTGACCGGTAACCGAACCCGGAACAGCCGTCGGCATGCAGGAAACCTACGACGAAGAAATTGTCCGCATCAAAGTCGCGGAGTTGATCTGATACGCCACCGCGGTTTGCGCGAGGTTGATCAGTGTGAGTAGCAAGAACTCGGTATTGTCAAAAATGCCGAGAACCTGGACCTTGGCGGCGCCGAGAGCAAACAGCAATACCTGAATGATTGCGATCGCTCCCATGAGAAGGACCTCGGTAGTATTGTTGATGCCGGGTTTGGCGACCTTGATCTGCTCGGCCATCGCGACGATGGCGGCGGCGAGCAAGAGGACTTCGACCCACGAGAGCCGGTAACCCAAGACATCGAAGAGATTTGCCCTCGGATCGGAGAAGACAAACTTCCCGATGACGTACAAGATCAGGATATAGAGGAACCCCGGCACGTAGCCGAGAATGCTTGGCTGTCTGCGGCGGGCTCTGTCCGAGCCGCTTACGACTGCGGCGTCAACATGGTCTGCACCTTCCGCCATCCATTTATTCCTTCTGAAGTCGTTGAACTGTATGGCTCTTATCTAAGAGTAACACGCTGGCAACGATTTTTGTGATGGCAAATGAGTAGGGAATGGCTAAACCAAGCCATTCTCGATACGTCGACACCGAGATAGTCTGCTCGCGAGCGTGTAGGACTTCCGGTGTTGGCCCTTTTGAGACATGCCGACCGGCCCTGGCGATGTCCGTTCACCGGGGTACACCGGAAGTCTTCGTCAGACGGTGAAAACGACGCTTTTGACCCAAAGCCGACATTCCGCCAATGCGGCGCATCGGCGACTGTAGCACATCAGGTGATGCTGTCGGTCGCGCTCAGGCCTAATGAAGTAGGGATAAGTCCATGTCGTTATTGACGACAAATTTGACGACAGGCGCGGCCTCGACAATAAGCCGTACGAAGGACGCCAATGGACATCTCTCATCGCACCATCGGCATCTCCATGCACGCCGCCGGGCCGCCAATCGGGCTGCGGCGCTCACACCTCGGCCATCCTCGCGAACACGCGCCGCATTAGATTGGGGTCGCGATAAACGCTCCGTGGCTTCAATAGATGTTGGACTTCGATGGTCAGCCGGTGAACGGCCGGATCTTCGGCAGCGAGCCGGGTCAGGGCGATGCCGAATTTGAGCGTGGTCTCAAAATCAGCCGGACGCTCCCCGCGCGTCTCGGGAAACGCGAAGTCAAGCATGGCCACCGACCACGGCGTCTCGATCAATGCCTGCATCTCGGAGAAGAAGCTCGGTGCCAGCCCAGCGATGGGATCGCTGTCTTCCTCCGCTCTCTCCAGCAGCCGCTTGAGCAAACACGCCTCCAGCGCGGCCACGCTCATGCCTTGACCGTAGACCGGATTAAAGCGGCAGATGGCGTCGCCAATGGGAAGAAGCCCGCGGGGGAAGCCGTCGAGCCGCTCGAAATGGCGCCGCACGCTCTCCGGGAAGCCGTAGCGCGCAACCCCGTCCAAGCGCTTGCTGTGCCTGATCGCATTGTAAATCGTGGGCGTGCGCAGTGACTGGGCGAAAGCCAAAAATCCCTCCGCATCGCCCGGCAGCACGTCACCGCGGTGCCCAACGGTCACCATCCACCGATTGCCCTCGAGCGGCAACATCAGGGCACCACGGCTATCCCGGGGTGCCTCGCCGAAGGTCATGACGCCTTTCCAGTCGGTCGAAGCGTCGTTCGGGATGGCAAATATGCACGTGGCGTAGCCGAGATTAATCCCGATTGTGGTCTCCTCGGGCAGTGGTCGCCCGACCGACTGCAGCAGCGCGAGAGTAAGGGCACCGCGTCCGGAGGCATCGACGACGAGGTCCGCCGCCATCGTCTCGCTAGTGCCGTCATCGTTCTCGTAACGCACACCGGTAACCATCGCTCCATCCGGCGACGCCAAAACTTCCTTGACCCGGCAGCGCTGGCGCAGCGTGATGTTTGCGTGGCCTTCCACCCGCCGTCGCACGGTGCGCTCAATCGTAGGCCGTGACACCGCATAACCGGACCAGCCGAGATCGCGTTGCGGGAAGGGATCGTAACCCGGGCGTTCGACGCGAACATCCAGACCCGCCCTGAGCGGGACCGCTCCCGCCCGCGCAAGGTCCTGCTCGAACCCCGGGAACAGCTCGCTGAGCGCACGCTGGCCGCTAAGCAGCAGCCCATGGACATGCCGGGCCTGGGGTGTGCCGGCCCTATGGGCGGGCTCTGAGAGCAGGGTATCGCGCTCCAGAACAACGACGTGATCGAAGTGGTGAGCGAGCGCCCCGGCGGCGGTAAGCCCAGCCATTCCAGCGCCGATCACGAGCGCTTGCTTGCCGATCCGAGTTGACGCCATCGTCGCCTCCCAGCGTCGCGCTCCGCATGCAGGATCATGACCCGCATGTCACCAGGCGCCAACCACAATCAAAGCGATAAGGATGAGGGCCCCCATGCAGATGATACCTGCTGGGACGGCAAACCAATCGGGCGCATTCATGCTTCACCTCACGATCGGTCAGTCTCAGGTAAGATAATCCGATCAGCTCGCCGGAGGTTGTGAGCTGGTTAACAATCTCGGCGCTTTAATAGTGACAATTCTAGTCCCGGAAAGTCGGGTTCTGACCGATACTGGAAGTCGAACTCCGCTCGGAGGGGTGCATCTGGTCGTCACCAATTTCCGCCGCTCGGTCGCCGCTGGATTAGGGGATCATCCCGCTCCTGATACCTCGCGGATCGCAAACCTCGATGCGAAGCGAGGTAGTCGATTTCGCCGCGCGTAATACCGATATCCTTTAGCTCCCTGTCACTTAGGTCGCACAAGTGGGCCAGTAATCTCCGGCGTTTGCGCCACTCCTGAAATGCATTCCAATATGTTTCGAGAGGGCTGTAGACCTGCCGCCTTGCGGTTACCGGTCCCAGCTCAGTGGTCCCGCGGATCGTGCTCATTAGGGTGTGTCCTGTCTGGACTGTTCACTAGGCAGAAGTTGCCGCAAGATGCGCGGGCGCGCTTAACTGGTGGCTTACATTTCTCTTACCGGCGGCTTATTCTTCATGCGCTGCGCTAGTACAGAGGCGACCCCGAGAAGGAATGGCAGCTTGCGCTATCTTTTCGAGGAATACGCATTTGACACCGACCGGCGCGAGCTGCATCGGGGGACCGATGCGGTGTCGATCACACCACAGGTTTTTGACCTGCTCGATTACCTGATCCGCAACAGGGAGCGGGTTGTCAGCAAGGACGACCTCATCAAAGCCATTTGGAATGGGCGCAGCGTCTCTGACGCGGCGCTGACAACCCGCCTGAATGCCGCCCGGGGTGCAATCGGCGATTCCGGCGAGGAACAGCGCTTCATCAAAACACTACCGCGCAAGGGCTTCCGCTTCGTCGGACAGGTCCGGGAGGCGCGAGAAGTTACGGGCCCAAATCCGGGCGATGCGCCCGAGAGCGCTCTTGCGGTTCCCGACAGGCCCTCCATCGCCGTGCTGCCGTTCGCGAACATGTCTGGCGATCCCGAGCAGGAGTACTTTGCGGACGGGATGGTTGAGGAGATCACTACCGCGCTTTCGCGGTTCAAATGGTTGTTTGTGATCGCTCGAAATTCGAGTTTCACCTTCAAGGGCAAAGCCGTCGACATCAAGGAAGTTGGGCGCAGGCTTGGCGTGCGCTATGTCCTTCAGGGGGCGGTGCGCAAGGCGTCGGGGAAAGTTCGCATCACGGGCCAGTTGATTGAGGCGGCTACGGGCGCACACATTTGGGCGGACAAGTTCGAGCGTGACATGACAGATATTTTCGCGTTGCAGGACGAAGTCACGCTCGCCGTTGTCTCAGCTATTCAGCCAAAGTTGTTTCAAGCCGAAATTGCACTGGCGTCGCGGCGGCGACCGGAAGACCTCACCGCGTATGATCTTTTTCTCCGGGCTATACAGCAAGCCGTCCGATCGACCCGCGAAAGTTTGGCCGAGGCACTCCGACTGGTCCGGCGCGCCTTGGAGCTTGACCCTGGGTTTGCTGGTGCGGCAGCTTTGGCAGGTGACTGTCATATGGAAAACGTGTTTAGGAGCTATGCGATCGACCCACAATTCGAACGCAAGGAAGCCGTTCGGCTTATGCGCTTGGCATTGAGCCTCGACGATCATGATCCAGACACGTTAGCAACTGCTGCATCAATCTCGGCTTTGTTGGTCGGCGATTGTGAGGCTGAGATTGAGATGGCCGATCGGGCGGTCGCGCTCAACCCAAATTCATATCACGCATGGAACCGCAGAGGCTGGGTCTATAAGATTGCGGGGCAGCCGGAGGAAGCGATCCGGAGCTTTGAACGTGCCATGCGCATGAGTCCGGTAGACCCGCAACTATACTCAACGTTTACTGGGATGGGACTTGCCTTTATTGAGCTTCGTCGCTTTGACGAGGCCATCGTTGCAGGGAAGAAAGCCCTGCGTCAGAACCCTTCCTATCCAGGACCACACCGTTGCCTCGCGTCCGCTTTCGCCCATCTCGGACACAATGCTGAGGCCCGTGAGGCGGCGGCTCGTGTGCTTGAGATCGACCCCGCTTTCACAATATCGGCGTGGATCGCTCGGAGCCAGGTATCAAAAAATGCGAAGCTGATGATTGAGGGTTTTCGCAAAGCGGGGTTGCCCGAGTAGCTCTCCAATGTCCACGAGGTGATCGAATAGCGGCACTCTGCTGCGGCGCATGAGTCCGGAGTTGGCACGAAACTGACATGCCTGGGCGGTCCGACGATGTCCGCTCTTGAGGGTAGTACGGACAGGCCATCCTGGCTGGATCACTTCTGGTTCTGACCCTTTTCTGAAGTGCTGCGAGGGCGCGACGAGGCTCGCAATTGATGAAGAAGCAGAGGTCTGGGCGGCCTCCAGCTTAGGGCCGCGGCTCATTGCGGGACATCAACCTCGTGGGTGTGATCTTCATGGGCATGTGGCTCGAGGCCCGGCATGGGCGCGCCCGTGAAATAACCTAGAGCGCCAGGATGCAGCGGGATGCGCGAGTCGGGTGGCTCGGCGGACGAACCGCTCGGCAGCAGCAATTCGGGAAGGGCGCTGCGGCTCTTGTCCAACGCTTCGGCGATCAACCAGGCATGGCGTGCTGCAAAGTCGTCGCGGCAGACGAACAAATACTCTCCGATGCCGACGACGGTGAACAGCTTGACTGGTCCGTGCTCGGCGAAGGGGGGCCTCCCTTGTCGAAGGGCTGCCGCATCGTCGCGCCGCATCAGCGCGACGTCCAACTGCTGCGAGCTGATCAGACTGGCGATGCGCTCCTTGTGCGGCGCCCTGCTCACCTGGGCCTTGCTGCTCGGCAAGCGATCCGCGAGGACCTCAGCTACCCGCTTGCCGAGCTCGAACGAGGGAGGATCGGCGCGCGAAGTCAGGATCAGCAGGTGACGCCGGCGGTAGGCGCCCCACTGGCCATAGGGTGCGTGGCCACAAAGGAACATGGCTGCGGCGCCGGCCCCCGCCGTTCGGAGGAATTCCCGGCGGCTCGGCCTCCCGCCAACCTCAGGACCTTCGGTCTTATGCCACACGCTACTACTTGCGGAATATGGTGGTCGGCAGGATGGCGGAGACTGCGTAGTTCGGCACGTCGACGACATTGCCGATACGCAGGTCGGCGGCCACGCTCGCCACGACATATGCCTGCTCCGGCGTGAGGCCCTTCTCGCTAACCATCCAGTCGATCAGCTCGATCAGGGCGTTGCGCGCCGCCAGCATCAGATCCTCCGAGAGGTTCTCGAGCGGGCCGATTTTCTGGCTGTCGAGGTAGGTATGGTAAGGCGGGATCTGGCCCTTGGCTTTCAGCGGGAAGCCGGTGGTGGCGTAGAACTCGGTCGGCGCCAACCGGATGAGCTGATCGCCGCCTTCGAAGTGCGGGACTTTGACCTTCGCGGCTTGCGCTTTGCGGATCTCGGTGACCAGCGTGACCGTCGCCCCCATCTCGATCGCCGTGCCGGAGACCTCGCCATCGCCTTGCGCGAAATGGACGTCGCCGACGAACAACCCGCACCCGTCCACGAAGCAGGGCAGCAGCAGCGTCGTGCCCACCACCATCTGCTTGATGTCCATGTTGCCACCGTTCTCGCGCGGCGGAATGGTGCGCAGGCACTCATTCTTGCTGCTTCCGTTCTGACCGCAGACATCGCTCGGCAGCGCACCGAGCGGCTGCGGAGTCAGCACGACGCCGCCCGCGCTCTGCAGCGCCGCCTCGCGCGTGAGGATCGTGGCCACCTCGGGCTGGCCCGGCAGCACCCCGACCGTGCCCATAAATCCGTTAAAGGGGATGACGACGCCCGGGATCTGGTCGGAGACCGCCTCCTTGCGGTTGAGTTTCCAATTGGCGATGAAAGGCTTGGTGAAGCGATCGCGCAGGAAACCGAAGCCCGGGACGATCACGGTGTAACCGTAGTCGTCCGGCTGTACGTCGAGGAGTGTCACCGCCAGTACGTCGCCGCGCTGGGCACCCTCGATGAAGACCGGGCCGGTCAGCGGATGGACGAGATTGAGATCGGCCGCCGACACATCCTCGGGCTTGGAGCCGAGGTTGAAGTCGGAGAAGGCGTCGCGCGTTTCAAAGACGATATGCTGACTGGGGTTGGCGCGACTCACCGGCTTGATGGCCGGGTGCATGCGGTTCATGCAGTTCTTGTCGTCGACGCAGTGCGCACCAGTCTTCGCGACGCGCACAATCTGCCACGCCTTAACGGACGTCGTATCCGCATGCGCTGCGGTTGCGCTGAGCAGCAATGTCGCGGCCGCAGTGATGATCCAGAATTGCCCGGATTGCATCATTCGCTCCTCCCTCAGCAGAATCGTGACCCTATTCTGGTCGGGACGACGATCGGCAACGCCTTGGGCGCCCGGCGGCACGATGAGGAGATCAAGATCTCGTCCTGACGACCGTCCGGCGAAGCTACTCCCCTTTGGGGTAAGTGCCAACCACCATGGGTCGAAAGGGCGGAAAAACAACGGCCTCTTCACCGCCATGGCGTTTTTGTCGGTCCAGCATTTCCTTGTCCTCAAAGTGCAGCGTTTTCAGTGTCGGCGCTGATACGACGGACATATCCTTCGCGGTCAGATCACCGAAACGAACGGCGCGAGACCGATCAGCAACAGGGCGACGCCCGTGGCACCTTCCAGGAGACGGGACAGATGGGCTGGGGTTGCGCCAAGCCGGGTCCAGCTGCGCACGCGCCATTCGCGTGCGAAGATTGTCAGCAACGCAACGACGCAGGGCGTCAGGGCGACGCCCAGCAGCATCGCGGCGGCGAAAGCAACGCCGGCCGCGGGGACACCGTTTGCCAGGGCGTAGACCATCGCGAACAACGTGAGGCGGGCACGGTACGAGACCCGCCACAAGTCCCACGGACAAGCATCGTGACGGTGTGGCTCACCACGGATTGCGCGAAAGAGCAGCCATGCGCCGATGGCCGCCAGAAGACCGCGACTGAGCAGTTCGAGGGCGGGGGCGCCCGGCGCCTCTGGTCGAGTGTGAACGCATGAAGCCACCGGCGCCAACTCATAGCGACGTCCGCTTCTGGCGTGCGCCGTGAGAAGGCGGCGCTTTCCAGTGGGTGCAAGTCCCACCCGGCGAAACGCTCCAGCCGGAAGCAACCGGAGCAGCTATGGAGGTGACGAAGTGGCTGAAGCCTTCGGATAGCTGTCACGATATACGGTGACAGCGCGAGTGTGCAGGCCGTAACGCGAGTGAACGCTGAGCAAGCCTCGAAAAGGACGATGCACAGGCCGACCTGACGGCCATATCAGGGAAGGCTGACACGACTGGGGCGACGTGAGCGAAGCAATACCTCCAGTCGCTGTGCCGGGGTAGTGGCGACGGCATGTACACAAGGAAAGCGTACGCAACACGGGAGGCCCCAAGGCGTGGTCAGGGATGATCAACCGGACGCCCGCGAGGGACAGGCCGGGCGCCCTGGGGTGGCGGAGAGGTTTGTAGTACCGCTGAAGCCGGGTAACGCCGGCGGAGGGAAGGGACCTCAGTTCAAGACGAACGCAAGACGTAGTGAGGGACCTGGGGATTGGGCAACCTAACAACTCCGAAGAGTGTTCAGAAACTGCAGACGGCGTTACACGCGAAAGCGAAGGCAGAAGCCGGCTACCGCTTTTACGCTCTGTACGACAAGATCAGCCGGGAAGACATCTTGGCCCATGCCTATGCTCAATGCCGCTCCAACAAGGGCGCACCGGGTGTAGATGGGCAGGACTTCGCGGACCTCGAGGCGTACGGGGTGCAGCGGTGGCTTGGCGAACTGGCGCTTGCGCTCAGGCAGGAGACGTATCGACCGGACCCTATCAGGAGAGTGTACATACCGAAGGCCAATGGCAAACTCAGGCCATTGGGCATCTCGACCGTGCGTGATCGGGTCTGCATGACAGCAGCGATGCTGGTGCTTCAGCCGATCTTTGAAGCCGATCTTCCACCAGAGCAATATGCCTACCGCACCGGGCGAAACGCCCAGCAGGCGGTGGTCGAGGTGGAAGCGCAGCTGTTCCGCGGCCACCCGGAAGTCGTTGACGCCGACCTCGCGGACTACTTCGGGAGCATTCCACATGCCGAGCTATTGAAATCGGTAGCGCGCCGGATCGTAGATCGGCGCGTGCTGCATCTGATCAGGATGTGGCTGGAGTGTCCCGTGGAAGAAACCGACGATCGAGGAAGGAAGAAACGGACGACCGAGGCACGGGACAAGCGGCGAGGCATCCCGCAAGGCTCACCCATCTCACCACTGCTGGCAAACCTGTATATGCGCCGGTTTGTGCTGGGATGGAAGATGCTCGGGCTGGAGCGAAGCCTCGGCTCTCGCATCGTGACCTATGCCGACGATCTCGTAATCCTGTGCAGGCGGGGCAAAGCTGAAGAGGCCTTGCGACAACTGCGCATGATCATGGGAAGGCTGAAGCTGATGGTCAACGAGGAGAAGACACGAATCTGCAAGGTACCGGAAGGAGAGTTCGACTTCCTGGGTTACACGTTCGGGCGGATGTACTCAGCGAAAACCGGCCAGGCGCGCCTGGGATACCGGCCATCGCGCAAGAGCATCAAACGCGTGATCGAAAGCATTCACGCGCTCACCGCCCGATCAGGAACTTGGCAAGAGACCACGGAGCTCGTAGGCCAGTTGAACCGCACGCTGCGCGGATGGGCGAACTACTTCAATGTAGGCACCGTCACCAAAGCGTATCGGGCGCTCGACAACTACGCGGCTGCGCGGTTGCGCCGGTGGTTGCGCTTCAAGCACAAGGTCAGGCGACGCAGGGGCGGGACCTATCCACTCTCGCACCTATACGGGTACTTCGGGCTCGTACGCCTAACCGCGCTTGGGCGCGACGTGCCGTGGGCGAAGGCTTGAAGTCTTGTCCGAGAGCCGGATGCGGGAAATCTGCCTGTCCGGTTCGATGAGCGGGATGTGGAAACGGAGCCAAGGGTGAACCACTAAGGCACCGCCAGACGAAAGAGGCGGCCAACAGATATGTTCCGCCTACCGCCACCGCGCCACATCTCGACTCTACCCTTTAAGACATGCCGAGCGACCCGGAATTGGTCTGCTTATGGGGGAGACCGGAAGTCATCGGCGTACGGTCAGAACGGCGCTTTTGACCCATTTCGGACCTTGGGCGTAGCCGGACATCGACCCACAATCGTGCTATATAACCATTCGATTTCCCCAGCACGGGGGACCATCTTGAGCAGCGAGCACGTAGAGCGACGACTAGCAGCTATTCTGGCGGCGGATGTCGCGGGCTCTTGCCGCTTGATAGGGATCGACGAAGAAGGCACGCTGGCGCGACTGAAAGCGCTTAGAAGAACGATTTTCGATCCCAAAATCGCGCAGCATCACGGTCGTGTCGTCAAGAGTACCGGGGACGGCGCTATCGCTGAGTTCGGCAGCGTGGTCGACGCGGTCCGATGTGCCGACGAAATTCAACGCGGCATGGCCGAACAAAATATCGACGTGCCGCAGGACAAGCGGATCGAGCTCCGCATCGGCATTCACGTCGGTGACATCATTATCGAAGAGAACGATATCTTTGGTGACGGGGTCAATATTGCAGTGCGTCTCGAAGGGATTGCAGAGCCGGGCGGTATCAGCATCTCGGACGACGCTCGTCGGCAAATTCGTGGCAAGGTAGATGTAACGTTTGAGGATTTGGGTTCGCAATCCTTGAAGAATATCGCCGAACCGATGCGGGTCTGGCGCGTCCGATACGGTCGCGCCGTGCCAGCCGTGCCGAACCGCTGGCCTGTTGATGAGACCCTTGCTCTGCCCAATAAGCCCTCGATCGCCGTTCTCCCCTTCACCAACCTGAGCTCCGATCCGGAACAGGAATATTTCGCGGACGGGATGGTCGATGACATCATCACAGCGCTATCTCATTTCAAGGCGCTGTTCGTCATCGCTCGCAACTCGAGCTTCACATACAAGGGGCGCGCCGTCGACGTGAAGCAGGTGGGGCGCGAGCTTGGAGTGCGCTACGTGTTGGAAGGGAGCGTTCGCAAGGCGGCAAACCGAGTGCGCATCACGGGACAGCTCATCGATACCGCCACTGGGGCACATCTTTGGGCAGAACGGTTTGATGGTGGGCTCGGCGACATCTTCGATCTGCAGGACCAGGTGACGGAGAGCGTTGTCGGGGCGATCGCGCCGGTGGTGGAAAAAGCCGAGATCGAGCGTGCCAAGCGCAAGCCGACCGAGAGTCTCGACGCCTATGACCTCTATTTACGCGGTTTGGCCAGGCTATATCAGTTTGCTAACCGGCAAGCGAACGACGAGGCATCGCGCCTGTTCAAAAGCGCAATCGAGCTTGACCCCGATTTTGCGTCCGCCTACGGTCGTGCCGCCCATTGCTACGTCATTGCCAAGGCCATGGGCTGGTTTTCAAACACAGCGAACGAGATTGCCGAAGCAACGAGGCTCGCTCAACGAGCGGCTGAGTTGGGCAAGGATGACGCGGTCGCGCTCGCCACCAGCGGGTGGGCGTTAGCGTATGTCGTTCGCGATCTCGGGGTAGGCGCCGCCTTAATCGATCGCGCGCTCGTGCTCAATTCCAATTCGGCCGAGGCATGGAGTTTCGGCGGCTGGGCAAAAATCTGGCTCGGCGAGCCGGAACCGGCGCTCGAGCGCTTCGCGCGTGCCATGCGCCTGAGCCCACTTGATCCGTCGCTAAGAACGCCAAGCGGGAACGCGCATGCACATTTCTTCCTGGGCCGCTATGACGAAGCGGAATCGTGGGCGGCAATGGCATTGCAGGACAATCCGGACTATCAACCTGGATTACGGATCGCCGCCGCAAGCAATGCAATGGCCGGGCGGCCGGAGCAAGCACACAAGGCATTGGCTCGGCTGCGGCAACTGAACCCCGCGCTACGTGTTTCCACTCTCAAAGACGTGTT
This sequence comes from Bradyrhizobium sp. AZCC 1577, assembly GCF_036924575.1. Taxonomy (NCBI): domain Bacteria; kingdom Pseudomonadati; phylum Pseudomonadota; class Alphaproteobacteria; order Hyphomicrobiales; family Nitrobacteraceae; genus Bradyrhizobium; species Bradyrhizobium sp. AZCC 1577. The sequence goes on along the minus strand of NZ_JAZHRQ010000001.1, from coordinate 80,545 downwards.
GGGCCCTTTTTGGCGGGCCGAAGACTTTTTGCGATACGAAGAAGGATTGCGGCAAGCCGGGCTGCCCGAATGACCATCGCAGAAAGATGCGCTCCCGTTGGGACGAGATGATCGAATAAGCGCGACTTCCGTTGTTGGCCCTAAGCCGACCAAGGTGCCTGCGGCTGGTCTGGTATTAAGAGCAGTCCGGACTTCGCATCAGCGATCGTTCGGCCGCTTGTGGCCCCTTTACGACATGCGAATAAGCTCCGAAATGGTCCGCTTATAGCGCCAGCTCGGAAGTGATCGCCAGACCGCCAAAGTGACACTTTTGACCCCAAGCCGACATCCCGAAACGCGAGATCCTGGTCGCGGATTCCGTCCCACTGCGTACGAACCTCGAACCCAAGCCCAAAGCCTTTGCCCGTCTCTGGGGGGCGCCAAATGCAGCGTGTGACAGATAGGTGCTCCCGCGATTGCCGCTCACAGCTGCGCAACAAAGTGCTAAACTGCTTTCAGTCCCACCGGCGTGGTTAGACGGGTCGTTCGGAGGGCGCTGTGACAGAGCAGCGGGTTCAACGTCGGTTAGCGGCCATCTTGGCGGCGGACGTGGTCGGCTATTCCGCGCTGATGGAGCGGGCGGAGGAAGCCACCTACGTGGAGTTCGAGCGGCTCAAGCGCGACGTGATCGAGCCGAGCCTCTCCCGCCACGAAGGGCGACTTATCAAGACTACGGGTGACGGCGCGTTGGCCGAGTTCGCGAGTCCGTCGGCTGCCGTGCGATGCGCGGTGGAAATACAGGAAAGCATCGCGTCAGGCCGAAGCTCCCTTAGCTTACGCATTGGGGTCAATCTCGGGGAGGTCATCGTCGGGGCGGACGGCGACCTTTTTGGAGACGGGATCAACATTGCTGTCCGGCTGGAGGGGATCGCCGATCCGGGCGGCATCCTGACGTCCGAGAAGGTGTACAGCGAGGTCGAAGGCAAGCTGGACGTCGGCTTCGAGGATCGGGGCGAGCAGCAGCTCAAGAACATCGCCAAGCCGGTCCGCGCGTATGCCGTATGCGCGGGCGCGCATAGTGCGCTGATCGAGAGGCTAAGTGCAGCCCCTCCACTTCCCGACAAACCGTCCATCGCCGTGCTGCCGTTCGAGAACATGAGCGGCGATCCCGAGCAGGAATATTTTGCCGACGGAATGGTCGAGGAGATCATCACCGCGCTGTCGCGGTTCAAATGGCTGTTCGTGATCGCCCGCAATTCGAGCTTCACCTTCAAGGGCAAAGCGGTCGATATCAAGGAAGTCGGACGCAGGCTGGGCGTGCGCTATGTCCTTGAGGGGTCGGTGCGCAAGGCGTCAGGCAAGGTCCGCATCACAGGGCAGTTGATTGATGCGGTGACCGGCGCGCACATCTGGGCGGACAGATTCGAGCGCGACCTGACCGACGTTTTCGCGCTTCAGGACGAAGTCGCAGTCGCCGTCGTCTCGGCCATTCAGCCCAAATTGCTTCAAACAGAAATTGCAGCGGCGACGCGGAGGCGACCGGAGAACCTCACTGCCTACGATTCTTATCTCCGAGCCATGCAACAGGTTTACCTGTTGACCCGCGAAGGATTGGCCGAGGCGATCAGGCTGGCTCGTTGTGCCTTGGAGTTCGACCCTCGCTTCGGCCTTGCCGCTGCTCTGGCAGGTACCTGCCACATGCAAAACGTCCTTTGGGGCTATGCTGTCGATCCGCAATTCGACCGCAAGGAAGCGATTCGGCTTTATCGCGTGGCATTGAGCATGGACGATGGTGATCCGGACACGTTAGCATGGGCTTGCCTAATCCCGGCGTACATGGACGGCGATTGCGAAAGTGCGATCGAAATGGCTGACCGGGCCGTCGCGCTCAACCCAAATTCATATTCCGCATGGAGCCGCAGAGGATGGGTTTATCACATTGCGGGGCAGGCCGGGGAAGCGGTCCGGAGCTTTGAACGCGCCATTCGCATGAGCCCGGTGGACCCGCTGCTACACGTATCGTTTGTTGGGCTAGGGTATGCCTTTATTGAGCTTGGCCGCTTTAACGAAGCCATCGTCGCAGGGAAGAAGGCCCAACGTCAGAACCCCTCCTTCCCGGTAGCTTACCGTTGTCTCGCGTCCGCTTTCGCTCATCTCGGACGGGATACGGAGGCGCGTGAGGCAGCGGCGCGTGTGCTTGAGACCGATCCCGCCTTTACAATATCGGTGTTTATCGCTCGGGGCGGGCAATCAAACTCAAAGCTAATCATTGAGGGTCTCCGCAAAGCGGGGTTGCCCGAGTGACGGGTGCGCACGCCCCATGCTGACGAGGTGATCTGATAAGGTCTACTTTGCGGTGCACGAGTCCGGAACTGGAAGCTAAGCAGACATCACTTAGAGATTGCAGAACGGTCGCGATTGTGAGTACGCGCCATCCGCTAATTCAGTTTGCCCTTTTGGGCGTCGGAGGATGAATGCGTGGCCTTTGCCGAATTGCGCGCCTCCATCCGGTCTGCCAGCATCCGAAGCTCATCCGCAAGAACGGTCCCTCTCGGAACCGGATAATCATGGGAAATGCGATCATTCATATAAACGCGGAAAACCACTTCTTCCGCAGTCTCAACGATCCGCACTCGTTCAATGCTGGGAAGGGCCATGCTGTCTGCGGCCGGACTTCCAATCGCCTCCTCTAACGAGGTCCTCAACGCACCGATAAGGTCTGCCGTCTCTACTGTGCTTAGAGCGATTTCGTGTTCACCGCGCTCATCGGTGAACCCAATAATCACCCTTCCATCCCGTGAATCCGTATAGGTTAGTTTCATAACCTTGGCTCTCGTTAGGGCCACTTAGCAGCAGCGCGATCCGCCTAAGCTCTCATCAGTCTTCAAGCGCTCGAAACCAATGGGATGACGGTGCGGCACTTTCCGGCGGAAGATGGAACTGGCGGTTCGGCCGCCAACTCAACAGACACGTGACCAAGCCCATGCTCATTCAACAGCTTGGTCAATTCGGAATGCACCGCCCGCCAAACCCGGTTTGGGTCTGCGTCGGCTGCGGGATGTAGGCGAACGCGCAATTGTGTTGGCGCAGTCTGCACTATCTGAAACAACTCCACACCGGGTACATGATCGATCTCAAGCGCGAGCGGTGGCACTGCGACTTTCTCTCCGCGTTCGGCTGGGAAGGTGAGGATGTCGGCAGTGCGGCCCCGCACGCGGATCGCCGGAAGCGGGTTGCCGCAAGGACAAGGATCAGGTCGTCGCAGGATGCGGTCGCCTAGATCGTAGCGGAGGATCGGCTGCACGCGATTGGCGAGGTTGCTCACGAGGACCGTATGCGACGCCTCGCCTTGCGGAACCGGCCGATAGCTCGCATCGACGGGCTCGAGAATCACCCAATCGCTGTTGACATGATACCAACCGTGTGCACAGCCGATGGCCATGAACAGGCATTCCGTCGCGACGTAAACGGTCCGGACCTTGGCGTGGAATGCCCTTGCGATCCGGTCGTATCCGTCCTGCGAAAGCCCTTCCGAAGTCGGAAGAACCAGCACCGGCTGAATATGCAGGCGACCGGCATCCTGCTCGGCGGCCAATAGTGCCATGACGCTGGCGTATCCGATGAGCAGAGCCGGGCGGTACCGATTGAGTTCGGCGACCAGATTGCGCAACGGCGCCTGCGCCGGAAGCGCCCGGAATCGTCGGGCCGACCGTTTTGTGCGGATTGCAGCAAAGCTGGTTGCGCCGATGTAATGGCCGCCCATCGCCAGCACCGACGCCGCGCGGCCGCCGCGGACGAGGAGACGAAACATGTCGCTGGCGTTAAGCCAGCCCATCATCATGCGCAGCGAAAAAGCGAGAGTGACCGTCCAATTGAGTGTGTCCAACAGAAATATTCCAGGTGTCCCGGTGCTGCCCGAAGTGGTTGCCACGGAATACTTGCCAAGGAGACGTTGCCCGATCAGCTCAGGGTTATCGACGAACCCTCGCACTGCCGCGAAACTAACCTCGCGGTCGGTGACCCAGTCGTCAAAATGACGCATTAGCTCTTGCTTATTAGCCACCGGTAGCACGGACGAACTCTCAATCCGCTCCGGTAGACCCTGATAGAGTTCGCGATAATAGGGCGAGTTGGCGCGAGCGAAGGCGACGGCCTCGCTAAGCCGAGCGCGTCGTCGCTGCGCGATGGCGTTGAGACCTTGCCTTCTTGCGCGGTGCGCATCGAGCAATACCGATGAGATGCTTTCGCTCATGACAAGTAAACCCACCGCAGGCGAGCGCGTGGCGATGACATTCACGTCGCACCACCGCGCAAGAGGCTCGCGAAGGCTTACAGGATCATCAGACGAAAACGGCCTATAACTAACCAACCGCGCCCAACTCGCGGCGCAAGCGCTTGCGCCGCGTGGGGCGCGGAGGTTGATGCTCGCTTTCTCTGGCCGCTAGGACGCTGGCACTGTCGGCGCTGGCCCCGTCGGGCACTGGCACTGTCGACTCAGGTCCGATGGCGCTCGTGGCGCGAGAGACCGTCTCGATCAACCCGCCCTTGATGTAGACCCGCGCAGGCAGCGGACCCAACTCACGACTAGGTGAAAGCCGAGATCCGGTTAGGGCTGATCCGCCCGACCGGACCACGGGCGTCGCGCCCTATCGCATCCGGATGGACGAGACGCCACGCGGCTGCTCGAATGACGCCAACGTGCAGAATGTCCGGTTTGCGCCAACAGCGGTCATTCCCGTGAGGTCAGCTTTTGGACCCATTTGCGACATAGCGACGTTACGCCTGACGCTGTTATAGATATGTTTGCTGCTGCTGACCCTTGCCGCGATGACCTGCCTTCGGTTGCACCATGTTCGATGCTGACCCTAAAGCCAGCGCCGATCTAAGGGTGGGAACCCTTTATGCGATAGCGGGCGAATCCGCCTGGATTTACTACGGCCAGGTGACGCTGGACAAAGCCATCGGCTTCTTCCGGCGTCGAGCGCACAATTTGGTGGGACCAGAAGGGGTCTTATCGTCGAACGTGATGACGACAGTCGTCGTTGCCTATCCATCCATAGGCCGAGCATTGAGGTCCGGCCGATGGAAGAAGCTGGGCCGTTTCCCGCTGCACAAAGAGCTACAAAAGATACGCTATTCAGTTCAGTGGCCGGCAGCAGCTTTGAACGTAACGGTATGGGCAGGCGGCAAGCCGAGCCATGATACGTGCGTCGAAGATCCCGCGATCCAGAACATGGAGATTATGGCTGTCTGGGACGCGGAGTATCACATTCCACCGCGCCTCACTGCCGACTTCGGAGAAGAAGAAGCTGAATGGCAAATCGGCGGACCAATCTGGCGCGAGCGGAAGGTCAAGGAGGAAACAGCGAGACGTTTTCCTGATCAGCCATGGCACAGGCTCCACCAGGATTGGGTGCCGACTGATGGCGACCAAGGGTAGGAAGCGCCGATCCGCTAGTTCGATACCGAATGGCTGAATCTGGCACCTTTGAGACATGGTGCCGAGCCCTGCGATTGTCTGCTTGCTGGTGAAGACCGGAAGTAATCGGCGCATAACTCAGAATGACGCGATTGACCCAAACAAGACTCTCGGCGCCGCCTTCTCGCATCCATCAGAGCAGCCCGTGTGCTCCGCGGAATGTCGAGCGCCGATGGTTGCCGCGCGGCTGGCGCCTCGTCGAGTACGCCATCCGCACCTGCAATCGGTCTCTTTCGAAGAAACGAGCCTTAAGCCTTCAGGTCCGTGATCCTCATAATTGCGACCACGTTCCCATCATTGAACGCCTGCTCTTTTGTGTCCTTGTTGCAGGTCCAGACAAAGTTCTTCTTGGCCGTAAAGGTCTTTCCCTCCTGCTCGAGCCGAAGCTCGCCCTCGGGGATATGGCAGATCATGGCATTCATCATCGGGGGACCCATAGTCTTCGATCCCGGCTGCATAATGACATCGCGCATTGAGACAGTCTTAAAACCGGGGATGATGGATGGTGTCTCGCCATCGTAAGCGCGCACCACGACACCTGGCCACGGCGTTGTATCCTTGTAGCCCGTGGTTTGAGCGGCGGCTGGCTTTATCATGGCCGCCGAAGCCGCTGCCAACCCGATTCCCAATGCTGACCTTCGATCGATCTTATTCATCGCTTTTCTCCTGAGGTTAGAGCAACGAGCCGCCGCAGAAGCGGCGCGCGCATTTCGTGGAATGTGAATGGTCGTGCGAACCGAAAAAAGCGTCGGTCTCTTAAGAGAGCGTGCGTGCCGATGGCATCAGTGTACTGCTCGTTCGCCCGGACGGCGATTTCGGCTGTCCCGTTTCAAGGGCAACTAGATTATACGCGACCTGACGCGCCTGAGAAACAGCATCCAAAATGCACAATGTCTCAAACTGGTTAAAGCCAGAGACTGAAGACCGGACCCGGCGTCGGCAGCTTCACTCCGACCAACGGATATAGCAAGTCAGCGTGACTGACCGGCCCTACGCTGATCAGGGTCAACGTCGTGGCCGCGGATTGACATTTCTCTCTACGGGGAGATTGCATGGCGCGCACAGCTTTACGGACCTCGTCATGAAGCTTTAGGATCCAAGTACTGCTCGCGCGTTGTTTGCCCCCTCGGCAGGGATGAATCGATGCCAGAGGTCACACCGACTCCGACTTTTCAGATTGATGCGGTCGCCGGCAACCGTGTCACTCTGCAGACGAACGCGAAGCAATTGCCGGCTCGCCGATTCTTGGTGGTCGCTTCGCCAAGCAAGAGCCGCTGTTCGTCCTTAAGGGCCTACCGGAGGACTTCGTGAAGCAGTCCATCGCTTCTGGCCTCATGCGGAAGATCATTGACCGCTCGGGAAGGTCCGGTCTGAAAAACGGGGCCGTGCAATGAACGACCAGGGATCAGGTTATCAAAGGGAGACTGACCATGAGTAGCATCAAAAATCTTTCGTCATTGCTCGGATTTTCGGTCGCCTTTGCCATTGGGGCGGCATCGTCGGGCCACACCCAGCAGACGATCCGAATCGGCGCAACCATGTCAAAGACCGGCACCCTGGCCACCCAAGGCGTTCCGGCGAGCAACGGCTACCTGCTCTGCCAGAAGCACGTCAACGAAAAGGGCGGCATCCTCGGCCGGAAGATCGAGTTTCTGATCTACGACGACAAATCCGACCCCAAAGTAGCGACTGAGGTCTACGAGAAGCTGATCACGGAAGACAAGGTCGATGCCGTTATGGGCCCCTACGGCTCGACCCACACCGAGGCGGTGGCCGCAGTCACCGAGAAGCATCGGATGGTGCACGTCTCGCCGCTGGCCGCGACCACCTCGATCTGGGAGAAGGGGCGGCGCTATATCTTTATGGTGCTTCCACCCGCAGAACTTTTCCTGGGGGGATTGATCGACATGGCGTCCCGCAACGGGCTTAAGACCGTCGCAATCATCGAGGAAGATGCTTTATTTCCCAAAGCTGCGGGCAAAGGGGCCGTTGAACTGGCCAAGAAAAAGGACATGCAGGTTGTCCTCCACGAGACTTACGCGAAGGGTACCAAAGACTTTTCAGCCATTTTGGCGAAGGTCAAGGCAGCGAACGCTGATGTATTGGGAATGGCTGCCTCATCGCTAGGGGATCAGATCGTTGTCGGCCGTCAAATGAAAGAGCAGGACATCAACGTCAAGATGTTCGGGATCGCGCAGGCGGTCGCCGAGTTCCAGGAGGCGCTCGGGAAGACGGCCGAGTTCGTCTATGGACTTTCGGCGTGGGAGCCGAGCCTCCCCAACCCAGGCATCGAGGAATTCATGGAAACGTATCAAAAGGAGTTCAACAAGCCACCGAGCTATCACGCTGCAGGTGCCTATGGCGGCTGCCAGATTTTTATGGAAGCGGCCCGACGGGCAAGCAGCTTGGATTCCGACAAGCTCCGCGAGGAATTGCTGACGCTCAAGATCAAGACCATCTTCAGCGACTATGCCGTGGATGAGCGGGGATATCAGACTGCCAACAAGGGCCTCTTCATCCAATGGCAGGACGGTCAGAAGGTTGTGGTCTGGCCTGATGAACTCGCGTCTGCCAAGCCCCGGTTCCCGACCCCAGCATGGAGCCACCGATAGCGGCAAAAGCGTGTTCGCGAAGGAGAACCATGGGCAGCTTTTCAAGCGTGAATTGTGCTGCCCGGTGGGCGAGGCGCGCTGGCCATTTTTGATCGGCACGATCGGCAGCTATTGGCACGTTTGAGACATGCCAACTGGCACTGAATATGTCCGGTTAGTGGGGAAGACCGGAAGTGTCCGGCCGATTGCCGAAACGGCGTTTTTGACCCAAACCGGACCTTCGGACGTAGTGTGGTTCTCATAGCGATCAAGCTTGCCGCGCGGTCGCGACTCAAAAGATGCCTGACAAAAATCGTCACGCTTGACGACCATCTTCCCAAGCAAGCATGAAAATGCTGGCGGTTCTCCAGTGCTCTTGCTGCCCGGATTCAGACGCCGATCGACAATGAACATCGCCACTGTTGCAGCCGCCTCACCCGGCCCGTTTCACGCGCATGTACCAGTCGACCAGCCGCCGGACCTGCCGTTCGGTATAGCCGTGCTGCACCATCCGAGCGACGAAATCGTCGTGTTTCTTTTCGGTCTCGCTGTCCTTCTTCGTGCCGAACGAAATCACCGGCAACAGGTCCTCGACCTGCGAGAATATCCGCTTTTCCATCACTTCGCGGATTTTTTCGTATGAGGTCCAGGACGGATTCTTGCCCCCGTTACGAACGCGCGACCGCAGCGAGAACTTCACCACCTCGTTGCGGAAATCCTTGGGATTGGTGATGCCCGCGGGCTTCTCGATTTTGGTCAGTTCCTGGTTGAGCAACTCGCGGCTGAGCATCTGACCGGTGTCGGGGTCCTTGAAGTCCTGGTCCTCGATCCAGGCATCTGCATAGTCGACGTAACGGTCGAACAGGTTCTGGCCGTAATCGGAATAGGATTCAAGATACGCCTTCTGGATCTCGTTGCCGATGAACTCAGCATAGCGCGGCACGAGCTCGGCCTTGATGAATTCGAGATAACGCTTCTCGACCTCCTCAGACAACTGCTCGCGCCGAATCGCGTGCTCGAGCACATACATCAGATGGACGGGATCGGCACCAATCTCGGCGGTGTCGTGGTTGAAGGTTGCCGCCAGCACCTTGAAGGCAAAGCGGGTCGAGGCACCGTCCATGCCTTCGTCGACGCCGGCCGCATCCTTGTATTCCTGGACGCTTCGCGCCTTGGGGTCGCTCTCTTTAAGACTTTCGCCGTCATAGACCCGCATCTTGGCAAACAGCGTCGAGTTCTCGTGCTTGCGCAGGCGCGACATTACCGAGAAGCGGGCGAGCGTCTCCAGCGTCGCCGGCGCGCAGGGCGCGGCCGCAAGCTCGGAGCCGGAGATCAGCTTCTCGTAGATCTTCTGCTCCTCGGTCACGCGCAGGCAGTACGGGACCTTGATGACACAGACGCGGTCGATGAACGCCTCGTTTTTCTTGTTGGCCTTGAAGCCCTGCCATTCCGCCTCATTCGAGTGCGCCAGGATGATGCCGCCGAAGGGAATCGCGCCGATATTTTCGGTGCCGATGTAATTGCCTTCCTGCGTCGCCGTTAACAGCGGATGCAGCATCTTGATCGGCGCCTTGAACATCTCGACGAATTCGAGAATGCCCTGATTGGCGCGATTGAGCCCGCCCGAGTAGCTGTAGGCGTCTGGGTCGTTCTGGGCGTAGGTCTCAAGCTTGCGGATATCGACCTTGCCGACCAGCGAAGAGATATCCTGGTTGTTCTCGTCGCCCGGCTCCGTCTTGGCTACCGCGATCTGCCGCAGCCGTGAGGGCTGAATCCTTGCCACGCGGAACTGCGAGATGTCACCGCCGAAAGCTTCGAGCCGCTTGTAGCACCACGGGCTCATCAACCCGTTGAGGCGGCGGCGAGGAATGCCATACTTCTCCTCGATCATCGGTCCGAGGTTTTCGGGATCGAACAGGCCGAGCGGGGACTCGAACACCGGACTAAGCTCGTCGCCGGCTTTAAGCACATAGATCGGGTGAACTTCCATCAGCGACTTCAACCGCTCGGCGAGCGATGACTTGCCGCCGCCAACGGGACCCAGCAGATAGAGGATCTGCTTGCGCTCCTCGAGCCCCTGCGCGGCATGGCGGAAGAAACCAACGATGCGCTCGATCGTGTCTTCCATGCCATGGAAGTCGGCGAAGGCCGGATAGCTGCGTATTGTCCGATTGGAAAAGATGCGGCCAAGGCGACGGTCCTTGGCCGTGTCGATCATCTGAGGTTCACCGATCGCAGCTAGTAATCGCTCGGCCGCATTAGCGTATCGCATCGGATCTGTTCGACACGATTCCAGATATTCCGCCATCGACAGGTCGGTCTGACTTCGAGCCTCGAAGGACCGAGCGACAGCGTTGAACAGCAAATCGCTATACATGATCCCCTCCAAGGTATGACCCGCCGCACTGGTGAACCGAGTCGGGTTACCGCTCGGTACCGGCCTTGGTCAGTTCATGTGATCGTGCAGTAGGGTCCTCCCATTCCAACATGTTTCTAAATTGGCTATTCGCGAACAGGATATCAAGGCGGCCGGTCGCAACATGGGAAGGCTGCGTTGGTCCAACTTCACTTCACACCACCGGGCTCCAATCCCGTGGGAACGTTGGCAACTGCGCCCTTATGCGATGTGGCTGCCGGATCAATTCCGCAGGGAGGGCGGGGGTATTCGGTTTCGTGTCGGCCCTGGAATCTCGGTATCATTGGAAGCGTCTGACAGATCTCTGCCTCAGCAGTCGGTCGACTCCAGCACCGGGCCCGGTCCGCAACCCAGAGCCGCCAGAGTTTTCACCCCCACGGTATGGCCAATCGGACCCCCTTTTTGCTGCGGTGCATGAGTCAGCAATTGGCCCTTTTGAGACATGCCGAAGCTTGGTATGGATGTCGGCTTTCAGGGCGAAAGCGGAAGTCGCTCGGACATTGCCGATTGTCGCGAATGGCCCAACTCGGACAGAGAGGGCAGCGCCAGTCCGTGAACCGGCATTGGCAGCGAGCTGTGGCCCGAGACGCTCCCCGAAACAGCCGAAGCGCTGGACGCCTACTCCCCTACATATTCGAGACTTTGCCAACCGCCACGGAAGTGACGTCGATAGCCCCATCCGCCACGCCAACCCGGACCAGCATACGCATATACAGGAGGTGCCACATAGACGCGCGGTGCCGCATAGACCGGATATTCATCAATCACCGCTGGCGGCGGCGCTACGATGACGGGCCGGCGAACCACGACAACGGGAGCCGTCTCCTCGACAACGACAGGTGGCGGCGTCCGGTACTCGTACATGTGAGTCTCCCGCCCATAGCTCGGAACTTCGCTATAGGGCGTTACTCCGTTGGCCATTGCCGGCGAGGCAAGAGCTAGTGCACCTGCCGCACCCAAGAGCGCTTTACGCATGGACGTTGCTCCGTTTTTTGATTCCTTGTTTGTTGCCCTGGAAGCAAACGCGAGAACCCGTTGTTAGGTTCATGAACGCGTGTTCAGCGCGCAAGCGCGCGGGCATATCCGCACCCGAGCGCCGCTTATTACTTACGGCCCGGATATTCGAGCGCGATCTACAACCCTCATAGAATCGAAGTTCTTCGGTGACTTCCGTTGATGGCACTTTTCCGAAGTCACGAGCGGCTGCAGCAATGTCCGCTGTTGAGGGAAAAGCGCGAGGGCAGGGAGCTATTCGACTTCCGCTGATGGCCCCCTAGCGGACGTTCCGGAGACGCCGGACAATGCACCTTGTGAGGCATAAGAAACGACCAAAAAACAACAGTCTTGCTCAAAGCAGAAGGCTGCTCAGGAATGGGATTCCATTTTCTTCAGAATGTGGCCTGATTGATCGCCGGAAACAGTCTAGCGGAGGCTGCCATGAAAGCATTCGATCGCGTACTGACGACGTTCGGTATTCTTCTTCTGCTTTCCATTCGTGCTGATGCGCACGATCCGTCGATGCCGCATCACGAATGGTTCAACAAGCAGGAAATGAACCCGGCTGCACAGCGTCGGCTCGGTCTTCCCTACAAGTCTTGCTGCAACAACGGCGACGTATTCAAGACCCGCTTCCGGGTTGGTGAAGATCGCTCAGACCAGTGGCAATACCTGAAAGATGGCGAGTGGAAAATCATTCCACCCGACATAATAAAGGAAAGTGATACGCCTGATCGTACCCCCGTCCTGTTCATCAACAGATCGACGGGACAGGAGCTGTGCTTCTTCGTACCGCAAGGAGGCCTCTGATGAGTGGCCTGGATCCGATACCATTCAAACCATGACTGCCGCTTCTGCGGAGGAAAGCTCACTCTCCTCAAAACGATCGTGGAATCTGAAAGCGGAGTTGTCACCCATATGTTTGAATGCCGGCGGTGCGGAGAGCGCACTTGGAGGGATTAAGGCCGCCCAGTTGGCGGCCTCTTTCATTGTTCATCTTCAGTTTCCCGGCGAAGGCGGCCAGCCGCCTGTCGTCGTTCAGCGCGAACCAGACGGCATCCTTTTTCGTGGTCTCCAACCCTTCAAAGAGGAGGAGTAAGGCCGCCTCAGTTGGCAGCTGCCTTCCGTCAGCTGTTGGCCCATAGCCGCCGTGCCCCGTTTTGTCGCCCATGTCGGCTTTCAAAGGTAGAACTGACCACGCCGATAGGTCCGCGAAGTCGCCTTTTGACCCTGGCTGTGTGAAAACGCCACTGCTTTGCTATGATTCTCTCGTGATTCTGCGGGGGAAGCTGATGAGGCGCTTCGTTGAGCAGGCGGATCGAGGACAGTGGACGCTATTGCCGGAATGCCTCGATGATTTCATTGACGAGAGCAACCCAGTTCGCGTGATCGACGTGTTTGTCGATGCGCTCGATTTGGCTGAGATGAACTTTGAGGGGGTAGAGCCGGCGGCGACTGGTCGGCCATCGTACCACCCCTCGGTTCTGCTCAAGCTTTACATTTACGGCTATCTGAACCGGGTTCAGTCGAGCCGGCGGCTCGAACGAGAAGCCGGACGCAATATCGAGGTCATGTGGTTGCTGGGTCGGCTCGCACCTGATCACAAGACGATCGCGGACTTCCGCAAAGATAGTGGCCTGGCGCTGCGCAAGGTATGTGCGCGCTTCGTCGAACTCTGCCGTGAGATGGGCCTTCTCGCGACGGCGAGCGTCGCCATCGATGGCAGCAAGTTCAAAGCCGTGAACAACCGGGACAAGAACTTCACACGGGCGAAAGTGGAGCGGCGGCGTGCCCAGCTGGAGGAGAGCGTCGCGCGCTATTTGAGCCATGATACGGCCGACCGGCAGGAGCCGACGGAGGCCCTGGCCGCGAAGGTGACGAGGCTTACCGAGAAACTGACGAAGCTGAAGGAAGAAATGGGCAAGCTTGCCGTTTACGAGAAGCAGATGCTCGCGTCGCCCGACCAGCAAATCTCTCTGACCGATCCCGACAGCCGATCGATGGCGACGAGCGGCCGTGGTTCCGGCGTCGTCGGCTACAATGTGCAGGTCGCCGTGGATACCGAGCACCATCTGATTGTGACGCATGAGGTCACGAACAGCGGCTCAGATCGGGCTCAACTGGCCAATATGGCCAAGCAGGCCAAGGCTGTCCTCGAAACCGAGACGCTCGAGGCCGTTGCCGATCGCGGCTACTTCAGCAGCCTGGAGATCCTCGCGTGCCACGAGGCCGGCATCACGGTAACTCTGCCCAAGCCGCAGACCTCGGGCGCCAAGTCAGATGGCCGCTTCGGCAAGCAGGACTTTGTCTATTTGCCAGAGGAGGACGCCTATCGCTGTCCAGCCGGGGAGCAACTGCCATATCGCTTTACGAGCGAGGAGGACGGCAAGCGGCTACGGCGCTACTGGACCACAGCCTGTCAAGATTGTTCTCTTAAATCGCAATGCACGACAGGACCGGAGCGGCGGATTCCACGATGGGAGCATGAGCATCTGCTCGAAGCTGTGCAGCGGCGCCTTGATGCAAACCCGCATGCCATGCGCGTGCGTCGCGAGACGGTCGAGCATCCGTTCGGCACGATGAAGGCCCGCATGGGAGCGACACACTTCCTCACCAAAACGCTTCCAAAAGTAGCCGCCGAGATGGCTCTCTCGGTCCTGGCCTATAACCTGACACGGGTCATGAACATCGTCGGAGCCAAGCCGCTGATGGCTGCGATCGTGGCCTGAGACCGTACCGGTCCTGGCTTCTCACCAACTTCCCTAGGAAGGGTGTTTTTACACGTCCAAGACCCGGAGCGGACTCCGCCCGGACCAGCCGCATCACGTTCCTGAATGGCCTAAGCTTCCGATGCGTTCCCATAGGTCGGGCGGCACTGGCCTGCCTCAGTGGCCTAGTTTGAAAGTACTAGTGGCCTGCTTTGAAAATTGACGAAGTTCATGTGCCGTTGAGCCGCTGAGTGATTAGAGGTCGGGCAGCATCCCGAGCGGGGCTAGAGGGATGGATGCTGTTCCGGGTCGTCAGGGACCCGGGCAAACCCTTTCCGTGTCCCGCCCTTGGGACTGAGGGAACTCCCCGGCCGGGAGTATCTTAATTATTCCTCGTTTTGTAGATTAGTGCGCTTACACTCGCCGATAGAACGGTTACCTTTTCTTCATCACCGCTCCGTTCACTGTAGCTATCGGTGACTGAGAGACAGTTGCGCTCCCGCCATAAGGGAGTTGCGCATGCAGCGACGCCGCTGCCAGCCCCATACATTGAAAGAGCAAATTGAGGCCGCGAAGAAGCGCCTAGAAGTCGCAGGATCGCGTTTGCCACCTGGTTTGCTCCGATCCAAACTAGAGCGAAAGATCAGGTATCTTGAGGCCGCTTCCCACATGAATGACTGGCTCACATCGCCCGGCCTTAGGTCGCCCACGTAAGACGTTGTCAGGCCGCCTCAGTTGGCGGCCTCATTCGTTGAGTGAAGTGGTTTGTAGGGCGCAGGAGAAGACTTTGTCCCCTCCGGCGGATTAGCTGGCGGAATGATGAACTCGAATTCTTTTTGTCCTCCGAAGCGCTCCACGATCCTTGCGCTCATGTGCTTGCCTATCCGGCAACGACTCAGCTGATCGCCGCCCTTGGCCCTCAGCGCCGTTGGAAGTTTGCTGTTGCTCTCGCCGAGTGGGTGATAGATGTGATTCACCGTAAGATCGAACTGGCCTGTTTCCGACCTCAATGGCCTAGTTTGAAAACGTGAGTGACCTGTCTTGGATTAGTGGCGCATAAAGTGGCATGTCAGAAGCACACCACCGATCCTGTCAGTGCGGAGCGGTTTATGAGCGCTGAGAGAGGGTGGCTCCGGCCCGCCAAATCAGCAGTTTTGAATGCTCCGTGTGCAGTGTGACCATGGAAAGCTGGAACACGGCATGGGTGCCAACCTATCGGTTGGTTGCTGGTCCGGTTAGGGAAGTAGAACAAAGCCCTTGAGGCCGCCTCAGTTGGCGGCGCTCTCTCATGCGAAAGCCCGCGATTGTGCCGGGCGATCGCAAATGTCGGGCTCTCCGACGCAAGGCCGCTCAATTCCGTAGCCCACCTCCAGAGACGCTCGCCAAGGTCCCTTACCCACAAAGGCTGTACCATCGCCCAGGGCGCATCCTTAGGTGGTAGCTAAGATCAAAAGTGTTCGTTTCAAAAATTTGCGGCGATCAGATCGTAAGACCCCCGGCTTCCACGGACGTAAACCTTCGCAGCCACCGCGCATATCACATCACGGTTGCAATGGAATGCATTCAGCATACCGGACTCATCGGGGCGGGCATTTGGTTGAATTCGCCTCAATGCGCCCTCGTCTATGAAGAATGACGCTTCCAGCGCGCTGTCATGCCCCCAGAACCGCACGGCTCGCCGGGTTTGATCATATGAACGGCTATGATTTGGAAACTCAATCATTGATTTGCACCGATCAAGGTCTTGCCGGCGAACCACGCGCGTGCCGGCTTTCGCACAAGCTGCACCGAAGCATACTCAAGGCCATGGCTTGTCCCGACCGCTGACGCACATCGAAGCGATGTGCGGTTGGTCAATGTCGTTGACAAGATTTGGCGTGGCTAAGCTTCGCGCTGCCGCAAAGGAAATGCAGAAGCAATACGATTGCGCTCTCTCTGAAGTGGCTACGTCGTGTCGCATTACAAGGCTTGTCAGGTCCTGCGCAGAAAACAAACTGCGATTCTTCTCGCTATTCGGCCGATGATCACTATATGATCGATATCATCACGCGGCCCCCGGCTATTATCGGTGACTGAGAGCTTTGCGCTCCCGCCTAAACCCAAAGGCGGTCATATGCCAAAATTCCCCGCATTCAATCTGCGTGAGTGGCTGGTACCCCCGGTATTGATGCCGATCTTTCTTGTGCTGCTCGTCGCCGCTGCGATGGTTATTCAATGGTGATCGAGCGTAACGCGGTTTCACCGCAGGACGGGCTATCTGCGATTAAACAATCCCAATCGGCACTTGCCCACGATCTGGACGCCAAGGCGGTGATCGCCCTGGATGAGGCTCGCGAGATGTCCCCGGGGGAAGAGCGCACCGAGGCGCTTCACAAAGCACTCGTCCTTCGAAATGCCACCGAGCTTCACGAACTGCTCTGCGGGCAAGCGCGACGCACCGGACGTATGACGGAGGCCTAGTCCGTTGGCGGCGAGCTTTTGGTGTCATTGTTGAGCCAGCGGGGATCATACGGACCGCAAGATACTTGACCCAGATGAACAACTATCCAAGTCGACCGTCATTCCCCGCGAGCGTCCTTACACGCCACTCGAGGCACTGGATGCCGCCGAAGCCGTCGCCATTCTGGATTCCCGATCCGACGTCGCGCTGATCTGCACCGATATCCAGATGCCTGGCAAATGGACGGTGTGGGACTTGCGCATGCCGTGCATGAGCGTTGGCCGACCATCAGGATCATCGTGGTATCGGGGCAATTGAACCTGCCGCACCAGATCTTCCTCCCCACGCCGAATACGGCTCAAATCGCGTGATTGCGCACCAATCAGCCACTGAAGATCAGTGCGGTACCACAACTCATGATGATACGATCAACGATGTCTGAAGGCGATCGCCGGACGGAACCGCGTCCCGCAAGCAGCGCATCCCCATACCAGGACGAACTGGCGGCAGAAAATGTCAGCCTGCGGCTTCTGCTCGCGCAGCCCGAGATCAATGCACAGAGTTTGCTGGCTACGGCCGGCATCGACGCCAGGGAGCGCAAGGCGGCCGACAAGCTACAGAAGCTGATCCTCGAGGAGCTGCATCACTGCATCAAGAATACGCTCGCAACCGTCGGCGCCATCGTCTCGCAGAGCCTGCGCGAGTTGCCCGACGCCAAGCACGCGCAGCACGCCATCGAGGGCCGGCTGCTCGCGCGGGCGCACGATCTTCTTCTGCAGGCAAGATGGAGCAGCGCGAACCTTGCCACGATCGTTCGCAGCGCCACCGAAGCCTTCGACAATCCCGCCGAGCCGAAATTCTCGATTTCGGGGCCCGATATCCGGATGACGTCGGGTGCCGTCATCGCCATCGCAATGACGCTCAACGAGCTTTGCACCAACACCACGAAGTTTGGCGCCCTGTCGGTCCCGGAAGGGCGCGTCGACATCTGCCGGGCGCTGGATCAACAGGCGCAGCGCCTGCACCTCACATGGACCGAGAGGAATGGTGCCGCAGTTCGTCCGCCCGAAAAGCGCAGCTTCGGGACACGGCTGATCGACACGCTCGGCGGGAAACTCCGGGGCGACGTGCAGCTCACGTATGAGCGAACCGGGTTCGTCTACACATTCGACGTGCCGATGGCTTCACTGACTTCGGCGGCGGCATAAGCCCCTATTCGGGCATTGCGGAAGCCAAATCGTAACCTGCATTCGTTTGAACTGCTACGATCTGTCAGGAATGGCTATTTTACCCAGCGATTGATGACGTGGTGATTTGTCACTGGAGCTCGTTATTCGACCCTTTGATCCCCACATGTAATTCCGTCCTCGTCAACCATCGGGATTGGTCGGAACGCGCGGAGACTTCCAACGAAAGGACGCGGCATGTTTAGATCTCAACAGCACCGCGAAAAGGCAGCCGCATACGGCGAACTGATCAAGCGTTCGAGCGGTCAGGGCGAAAGCGACAAATTTCAGAAACTAAGGGATCGCCACTCAGCGCTCGCCGATAGCGAGCAGGGACTATCTGATAACTACGACAGCGCCGTGAACGCAGCGGAACAGAATCCCGCTCGCGGCCTGGCCCTTGCGGCCGAAGAGGAGCACGTCTTGCGATGTCTCGGCGCAGCCATCATCATGCAATGGAGCGCGCTGCCGAAGACCATGCAACGTGAGATCTTCGACACCGCCGCATCGGTCGGAGAATTATTGGAGACGGCGGCGCTTCGCGGGCAGATCGCCCGCTTTCTGCACAAGCATAAGAATCATGCCGACCGCGAAAGGGCTTCGACGGAGGATGCGCATCGCGACGCGAAATCGCGCGCAGCGGCTCTGTCGCGATGGGACGATGAGGGAGGCGCAGTCCCCGACGGACTGCCGAGGTGAACCAACGTCGGCAACAGGAGGATCCCCCATGTCACGTAAAAACTTGTCACTTACAAAATTCGGCATCGATGACGGCCCGCACAACATGGACGGGCTACGGCTTCTCGCATGGCACGGAACTGAACGGGTCGAAGCGTTCATAGGCCGCAAGGTGATGGACGTCTGGGTCGAATCCGTCGAGCACCGGGGAGGACGACAGAGTCTGTTCCGCGATCAGTACAACGCGTTGGGCAAGCGCAATCTTGCGGCGATCGAGCGGATCGTTAACGCGAAATACCAACGCGGCGCCGCACTCAACCGCCAGCATCCCTATGTCGAGGTGCTGTTCTCGGATATCACGGAAAGCGGCGAGGCACTGGACCTAGGCGGCCTTGTACGCCTGCCCTTGCCGCCGGAGTTTATCAGGCTGAGCCGGATCGGCCAAGCGAGGCAGTGACGGTATCTGGCAGGATCGTCAGCCGCTTCGCGTGATCCAGGCCAGATCAAACCAAACTATCGCGACAATTTCGAAAGGACCAACGATGACGATGAAAGAACGAGTTCTCTCGCTTGACGAAGCGAAGCCGAAAAGGGCAATGCGCGCCGACCGGCCTCCGACCGAGGGCTTCGTGACGGTTGTCGACGGCCATTTCAAGTCAGAGTTTGACACCGTCGAGGCTGCCGAAGCATCGGCGCGGAAATTGAAGTCGGCTTATCCGATGCTGCAGATCGAAATCTATGATGCCGCCAACAAGGTCCACGCGTCGTTGAGCTAACCTCCGGCCCGGTGCGGCGATCACCTTCACGCCTGGCGTTGCGCCCCCTATTCTACGCCCGCTTCCTGCGGCGTGAATTCGTAGACCGAGGAGCAGAACTCGCAGTTCACCACCACCTTGTCGTCCTTGGGCGCAAGCTTTTCAGCATCGACGACACCGCATCGCGCGAGCACGAGCATTGCGGGCGCAAGGGAAGCGAGAGGAACTGATGTTCATTCTGGTGCGAGATTCCCATTCCCGCTCGATCGTCAAGGCTGTCAGTTGGAGGGTCACCGGTAGCGTCGACACCTTCGTGTTGAGTTTCGTCTTCACCGGTAGCATCAAGGTGGGAGGCTCGATCGCCGGCGCGGAGGCGATCACGAAAATGATCCTCTACTATCTTCACGAAAGGGCCTGGTCCTTCATTCGCTGGGACCAGCAAGGACAAGCCGGTGACGGCTCCAGCACAACCTGATCCGCTAGTCATGGGATAGGCTGCTGGCGATCTTCCTCAGACGGTTCGTCAAGTCATTTTCGCGCCCGTGAACACCTTCGCCTCGACCAAGGCAAGCGGCCTCTGTGCGGGTGGCATCTGAGGCCGCTTGAAGCCTTCCGCCGGGCATTGGGGCAAAATGTCGACCGGTCAGTGGGCTTGGCTCTCGGGGATAGGATCACCGATTGCTGAGGACCAAGAACTCCCAAGATCAATCGTTCCTGCTATTTGAAAATATTAAGTGTCCTAACCAGGATAGGACCGAATATTCGAAACGCTCAGGGCCTGCGCCTCCGCCAGACGTTATCAAATGAAAGGGCCGCCAACTGAGCCGGCCTAGTACTCGTCCTTGTCGCTATGATGGAGGTTGAAAGCTCGATCGTACCTGTCGCGGGCTTCGGTACCCACGCTGTATCGGCCGGGCCACCATCCATGCGGTGGATTGTAGTTGTCGTTCTCAGCGTCTTCCTTGGCTTTTTCGTCTAGTGTCTCAGGCGTCCAAAGCGACATTGATTTATCTTTACGCACAACTGAGTCCTCCAAGTGGGACGATAGTCGTCCAAACCTAATTGGCTCCTCACCATCCAAAGTTAGGAGACATGAAATTAAGATCGGCCTCTCTCATCTCCAAAAAAGAGCATCAGCCAAACCCTGCCGCACCAGGTGAGAATTCTCTCATGAAAAGCACGCGCCGAACGTTGGACTTAGAAATCCATACCACCCATGCCGCCCATGCCGCCGCCACCCGCAGTCATGCCGGCGCCTGCGTTCTTCTTCGGCACTTCGGCCACCATGGCTTCGGTGGTGATCAGCAGCGCCGCAACGGAAGCCGCGTTCTGGATCGCCACGCGAACCACCTTGGTCGGGTCGATGATGCCCTTGGAGATCAGGTTGACATATTCGCCGGTCTGCGAGTCGAAACCGTAGGAGTACTGGTCCTTCTCCAGGATCTTACCGACGATCACGGAGCCGTCTTCGCCCGCGTTGACCGCGATCTGGCGTGCTGGCGCCGATAGCGCCTTGCGCACGATCTCGACGCCGGTCTTCTGGTCGTCGTTCTTGGTGCGCAGCCCCTTGAGATGCAGGGAGGCACGCAGCAAGGCGACGCCGCCGCCCGGCACGATGCCTTCTTCAACCGCCGCACGGGTCGCATGCATCGCGTCATCCACGCGATCCTTACGCTCCCTCACCTCGACTTCGGTCGCGCCGCCGACGCGGATCACGGCGACGCCGCCCGCGAGCTTGGCCAGACGCTCCTGCAGCTTTTCGCGGTCGTAGTCCGAGGTGGTTTCCTCGATCTGCGCCTTGATCTGCTGCACGCGCGCCTCGATGTCGGCCTTCTTGCCGGCGCCGTTGACGATCGTGGTGTTTTCCTTGTCGATCATCACCTTCTTGGCGCGGCCGAGCATCTGCAGCGTGACGTTCTCGAGCTTGATGCCGAGATCTTCCGAGATCGCCTGACCACCGGTCAGAACCGCGATGTCCTGCAGCATGGCCTTGCGGCGATCGCCGAAGCCCGGAGCCTTGACGGCCGCGACCTTCAGACCGCCACGCAGACGGTTGACGACCAAGGTGGCAAGCGCTTCGCCTTCGACGTCTTCGGCGATGATGACCAGCGGCTTACCGGTCTGCACGATAGCTTCCAGAAGCGGAAGCAGTTCGTTCAGGCTGGAGAGCTTCTTCTCGTAGACGAGAAGATAGACATCATCCATTTCAACGCGCATCTTGTCGCCGTTGGTGACGAAGTAGGGCGAGATATAGCCGCGGTCGAACTGCATGCCTTCGACGACTTCAAGTTCGGTCTCAAGCGACTTGGCTTCCTCAACCGTGATGACGCCCTCGTTGCCAACCTTCTTCATGGCATCGGCCAGAAACTTGCCGATCTCGGCGTCACCGTTGGCGGAGATGGTGCCAACCTGCGAGATCTCGTCGTTCGAGGTGACCTTCTTGGAGTTCTTCTCTAGGTCGGCGACCACGGCTTCCACCGCGAGATCGATACCGCGCTTCAGATCCATCGGGTTCATGCCGGCGGCAACCGCCTTGGCGCCTTCGCGCACTATGGCCGCGGCCAGCACGGTCGCGGTGGTGGTGCCGTCGCCGGCAGCGTCTGCCGCCTTGGAGGCGACTTCGCGCACCATCTGCGCGCCCATGTTCTCGAACTTGTCGTCGAGCTCGATTTCCTTGGCGACGGTGACGCCGTCCTTGGTGATGCGGGGAGCGCCGAACGACTTGTCGAGCACGACGTTGCGGCCCTTCGGGCCGAGCGTGACCTTCACCGCGTTGTTGAGAATTTCGACGCCGCGCAGCATGCGGTCGCGGGCATCAACGCCGAATTTGACTTCCTTGGCTGACATAATGATCTCCGTATTCCCATATCCCAAGGTCCGCGCACCTGGGCGGATTCCTGAGGGATGAGATTTGGATTGCAGGCCCCTTCCTTCGAGACGCCGGCTGCGCCGGCTCCTCAGGACGAGGGAATGGACTAAAGCGCTTAAGCGGCCTTCTTTTTGGCGGCGGGAACGTCAGTGAGAACGCCCATGATGTCGGACTCTTTCATGATCAGGAGCTCTTCACCGTCGATCTTGACCTCGGTGCCCGACCATTTGCCGAACAGCACGCGGTCACCCGCTTTGAGGTCGATCGGGATCAGCTTGCCGGCTTCGTCGCGGCCGCCCGGGCCGACGGCGGTGACTTCGCCCTGCGAGGGCTTTTCCTTGGCACTGTCCGGAATGATGATGCCACCTGCGGTTTTGTCTTCGGCGTCGATGCGCTTGACCACAACGCGATCGTGGAGCGGACGGAACTTCATGCGATCCTCCATGGCTTTGTGATTGTTTCTGGATTGGCAGTCGCAATGAGCGAGTGCAGCCGCTCTCCACATAGGCTTGTAACACTGTGGCGCAAGGGCTCAGCCCACGATGTTTGACTGCTAATTCCATTCCCTTAGTGCCCCGGAGCGGGCAGCAGGGCTCGCAAGCCAGCAGCCGCAGCTCTCGATCGATTGGATCAGGGAAAGCGTGCCCTACCGGACTCCGGAGTTGATGGAGCGATTCCTGTAGGGCATGCGGAAAGCGGGATTGAACGAGACCTGACCGTCGGGGTCAGGAGCAAGCCGCCTCAGCTCGCTTATGCGTCGGTTGGTCTCATCGCATTTCAGAATCTTCATTTCAGCTACGCGATTCTGACATCTCGAGTTGCCAGATAAAGGCTGATCGAACCCACAATTACGGTTAGTAGTCCCAGGAGCGTCCAAACCAAAGGGGAGCCAGTGCCGATCGTGCCAGCGGCAATCCAAATTCCAAAGGCAATGATACCTACCGAGATTAAGAACGAGAATGCGTCATCCATGATGACCTCCAATTGAAGGACCTGCGTTTGCCGGATGGATCGCATGGACAGGTAGAAAGAATGGCAAGGAAGTTAAGGAAATGGGTTGTCCTTAGCCTTCTCCGAGTACGGTAGGCTTTCTCTGGTGGCGAACAACGGTCAGTGGAACGATCGAGGCGCCTCTCGGTGTGTTGAGGCGTCAGCGATTGAATGTCAGATTCGGTGCCATCGTTGCGGAGTTGTCGTCCTGAAAGCCATTAAGCACCACATAACAGCCAAACAGGATGACTGCTAACAAGCAATATACAGAATAGGAAGGCCGTCCGAACCTGTGACCGCTCATTCGCTGGATCCCTAATCTTGGCGACCGACCGCTCAGCTCTTTGTGGCCGTCCTTGAGAGTTCGGCTTCCACGCCGGCTGCGCACGCTTTGGCGAAGGAATAGTCCATACTCGTGGAGGCAACGGTCTTCACGAATTCGCCGATAACGTTGTCCCTTGAATATGAGCCCGCCGCCTTAAACTTGGCGACGGCGCCGTCAGCCGCAGTGAACTGCGCGACGCACATCGGCACCAAGATAGACATCCGACCGCTGCTTTCTGCCATTGCGCTCATAGTTCTGGCAGTGCCGCCGGTGACCCAGCCGCCCCAGATAAATCCGATCGTCATCGCCGCGACAGCGCCGAAAGCGATACCTTGGAGGAAGCGCGTCCGGGCCTCACCCTGCAAGATTGCGGGTATTCTCATGATGGTCTCCTTTGCGCACAAACGCGCGTTCGCAGCCACAGACGCCGCTTGCATCCGCGCTTGGAAAAGCATCTAGCTTAAGAGATTGCGCCTTCCGATGGCACTCTAGCTGCCGCTACGACGACCAGCAGCGACGTCGGACGTCGCCGCTTCATGGACAGCTTCAAGGTGGAGCAACGGCCACCCGGTAGCTGAACGGTAGACTGTTGGTCGGATGCTGTACAGCACGTTCTTGTCTCCAGTCAGTAAACTTCGCAGCCGCCGCTGCATATCACATCACGGTTGCAATCGAACGCGTTCAGGATACCGGGCTCGTTGGGGCGGGCTTCTGGTTGAATTCGCCTCAGTGCGCCCTCGTCAGTGAAGAATGACGCTTCCAGCGCGCTGTCGTGCCCCCAAAACCGCACGGCAGGTCCTGCCCCAAAACAAATTGCGATTCTCCTCGCTATTCGGCAGATAGTCGCTATATCTGAAATATCACCGCGCGCCCCGGGCTATTATCGGTGACTGAGAGCGTTGCGCTCCCGCCTCAACCAAAAAGGCGGTCACATGTCAGATACCCTCAAGTTCGACCTTCGTGATTGGCTGGTGCCTCCGGTGCTGTTGCCGATCTTTTTTGCGCTGCTGATCGCTGCCGCCGTGATTCTTCAGTGGTAGTTCGCCTCAAGTGACATGCCGGCAATG
Organism: Bradyrhizobium sp. AZCC 1577; assembly: GCF_036924575.1. Lineage (NCBI taxonomy): Bacteria > Pseudomonadati > Pseudomonadota > Alphaproteobacteria > Hyphomicrobiales > Nitrobacteraceae > Bradyrhizobium > Bradyrhizobium sp. AZCC 1577. The sequence continues at coordinate 56,026 of NZ_JAZHRQ010000001.1, read as the reverse complement.
GGAATCCGAGCGCTTAACAGAAAGCAGGAGTCGGAATGGCAAATACGGCGATCATCAGAGACGCGTACGGCGTTCCGGCAATGTTTGTTGATTCGAAAACCGGCAAGGATGATGCCGCCTTTGTCTTTATCAGGGTCGGCGATGAGGAGCGCCGGATGCGGTGGGCCGAATGGAATTCGCTTCCCGCCTGGACTGGCGTTCGTCCGTCCTGGGCCACCAAACACTAATCGACCTGGCAAGGTTGCTATCTGACGCCGGAGTGCCCATGTGATCATTTAGCCCGATGGGACCGCGATAACGGCGCACATCCCGTCGCGACGTCTTAGCCACGCCAATCATATGGACGGTATCGACCAACGGCATGTCGCCTCGACATGCCGTTACGGGTGAGGAAATATCTATGGCCATTGAGCATGCCGCCGTGCAGGTTGCGCGCAAACCGTGGGGGGTTGGCGATCTCCATCCATGGAGCAGCATCGACGTTGCCGGTGACCCGGTTGGAGAGTTGTGGTTTCAGCGCACGCATAAGCATGCACCTATCCCGGCCCTGCTGCTCAAGCTACTGTTCACCAGCGAGCCCTTGTCGATTCAGGTTCATCCGGACGATGGATTTGCCCGCTCAATAGGCTTGCCGAACGGCAAGACTGAAGCCTGGTACATTCTCGCAGCAGTTCCAGGTGCGCGGGTTGCGCTGGGACTGAAGCGGCGGCTCGCGCCACAGGCATTGCGCGCAGCGATCAGGGACGGCTCGATTGCCCATCTCACGCAATGGCGTCCCGTCGCGAAAGGCGACATCATCTTCGTCCCCGCCGGCACGATCCACGCCATTGGCGCCGGTATCGTGCTCGCCGAGATTCAGCAGCGCAGCGACACGACATTCCGTCTGTTTGACTATGGCAGGCAGCGCGAACTGCATGAAGAACGCGCCGTCGCTGTTTCCGACGCCGGGCCGGTTCGGAGCCAATCCGGTTCACGACGCCTCACCGCGGCTCGAACAGCTTTGATCACAAGCCGTCATTTCGTCATTGAGCGGATCGACCTGCCGGCGAATTCGAATTGGGCGCTCAATGCCGATCGGGAAACCTGGATCCTTGTGATCGAGGGTCGGGCGCGGATCGGGTTGACGAGCATGTCGGTTGGTGACGCCGTCTTCATCGAGGGCGATCGAACCGGCATCGAGGTTGGCGCGGACGGCATGAGCGGCCTGATGGCTTATCCGGGACCTGATCCCGTTGCCGCCCTACTGGAGGACGCCGGAGAGCTGAACAAATCTGCCAGCATGTCCGCCGGCCATTCGCAGAAATCAGGCGAGACTGTCGAGGTACAAGCATGACACCGCTTCGCCGCATCGCCGTAATCGGCAATTCGCTACCCCGCCGCTGCGGCATCGCAACCTTCACGACCGACCTGCAGCAGGCGATATCGACGTCACGCCCGAATCTGGAGACCTGCATCGTGGCGATGACCGATAATGGCCAAACCTATGATTATCCCAAGGCAGTCGCTTTTCAGATCCAGGCCGACAAGATCGAGGAATACATCCATGCAGCAGACTTCCTGAATGCCGGCCGGTTCGACGCGGTGTGTCTGCAGCACGAATTCGGAATTTTCGGCGGCGAGGCCGGCGGCCACATTCTCGAACTGATGTCGCGCCTCACCGCGCCGGTCGTGACGACGTTCCACACCGTGCTGGCCAATCCGACCGCCACCCAACGCGCGGTCATGGAACGCATCGTCGATGCGTCGTCGAAGGTAGTGGTGATGGCCAACAAGGGCCGCGAACTGCTGCGCAGCGTCTATCAGGTGCCGGACGACAAGATCGAGGTCATAGCCCACGGCATTCCCGACGCCGCCTTTGTCGAGCCCGATGCGGCGAAGGTCAGGCTCGGATTTGACGGCAAGCCGGTCATCCTGACATTCGGCCTGCTGTCGCCCAACAAGGGCATCGAAGTCATGATCGATGCCATGCCATCGATTCTGAAGCGTCGCGCTGATGCGGTGTATGTCGTGCTCGGCGCAACGCATCCAAATCTGGTTCGAGACCAGGGCGAGGCGTATCGCAACAGACTGATAAGGCGGGTGCGCGAACTTGGCGTCGAAGACCATGTTGTGTTCCTCGACCGGTTCGTCGATCTGCCCACGCTGCTCGAATTCATCTCGATGTGCGACGTCTATGTCACGCCCTACCTCAACGAGGCGCAGATGACGTCGGGGACGTTGGCCTACAGCTTCGGGCTGGGGAAGCCCGTCGTCTCGACGCCTTACTGGCACGCGCGCGAACTGTTGGCCAATGGACGCGGCGTCCTGGTGCCGTTCGGCGATGCGGACACGATCGGCCTGGAAATCGCGGAATTACTCACCGATGACGTTCGCCGGCAGGCGATGTGCCGGCGCGCCTATGCGGTCAGCCGGACCATGACGTGGGAACGCACCGCCGAGCACTACATGTCGGTTTTCGAGAGTGCGTCTCAGGGTCACTGGCTCAAGGTCATCGCGTCCTCAAATGCGGCATCGCCGGAGCCGCGCAGCCCTGCGGCGCCTGATATGCAAATCGGCCATTTTCTGTCGATGTGCGACGATACCGGCCTGTTCCAGCACGCCGTGCATTCGGTGCCCGATCGCTCGCACGGTTACTGCGTCGATGACAACGCCCGCGCGATGCTTTTGGCCTGCGCTCTCAATAATCCGGGCGAGCAACCCCTCTCGGAAGCGTTGACGGCCCGCTTCGCTGCTTTCGTGCAGCATGCATGGAATCCTGATTCCCGGCGGTTTCGCAACTTCATGGGCTTCAATCGAACCTGGCTCGAAGCCAGCGGGTCCGAAGACAGTCACGCGCGAACGCTTTGGGCTCTGGGCGAAACCGCGCGCAGCGACGCAAGCCCGTCGCGGCGCCAGTGGGCTGCCGCCTTGTTCGCCGAGGCTCTGTCGACCGTGGAGACCTTTCGCTCACCCCGGGCGTGGGCGTTCACCCTGCTGGGTTTGGACGCTTATTGCGCCGTGGCTCCGGATGATCTCCACGCCCAGGAGATCCGGCATTCTCTTGCCGACAGGTTGATGTCTTGTTTGGCGTCGGTCGAAACACCGGACTGGGTGTGGTTCGAGGAAGGGTTGGCTTACGACAACGCCCGCCTGCCGCAGGCTCTGCTGATAACAGGCGCGGCGACGCAAACGCCTGAATATATGGAGGCCGGATTGAGGTCTCTGCGCTGGCTGATGACGCGACAAACGACGCCGGCAGGGCATTTCCGCCCCGTCGGCACCGCCGGCTTCGGCGAATTGCGGCAATTCCCCCGCGCCTTCGATCAGCAGCCCGTGGAAGCGACGGCGACGATCGCTGCCTGCCTCACGGCATGGCGGGCGGACGGCGATGCTGAGTGGAAAGCGGTTGCGACCCGCGCGTTCACCTGGTTTCTCGGCAGCAACGACCTGTCGGTGGCGCTGGTCGATCTGCACACCGGCAGTTGCCGCGATGGACTGCACCCCGATCGCGCCAATGAAAATCGCGGCGGCGAGTCGGTGGTGTGCTATCTGCTTGGGCTTGCGGAGATTCGCCAGCTTGCGCGCGTCAACGCCGGCCTGACCAAACCCACGGCACTCCGCGCCGTGGGTGCCTGAATTTTGCCTCCTGCTCAAGCGATCGAGGACACCGTGTCACAGGCCATCTTCCTGAACCGGCAGGCGCTTTATTTGCGTCCCGATCCCGCGCGGGTGATCGTGCGCCCGTTCAAGCCGGCGACTGAACCTCGCGATCTCAACCCGACCGACAAGACGCGTGCAAATCATATCGTCGACCGGGTTCTTGCCCTCGACTCCGAAGCCGTTGCCTCCCAGCTCGCGGACGTTCTTGAAAATTTCCTGGGCCGACACCGGAACCTGCTGGAGAGGTTTGAGGCCCGCGCAGAAGAAATGGAGGACGCTTTCGCCACGCATGGAATCTTCTCGAAGATCCAGCGCCAGCTCATTGGCGCCTATTTTCTCAATGAGTATTCGTTCGAAGCCTCTGCCTTGTTCAACCCCAGCATAGTGCCGCACCCCGACCAATCGGACGCGCCGAAAGGCGGCCTGCGCTTCATCCTCAGCCTCCGCGCCATCGGCGAAGGGCATGTATCGTCACTGACGTTTCGATCCGGCACATTCGCAGCCGACGGCAGCGTGACCGTTGATCCGACGGCGCGCCTTGCCTCGAGTCCCCGGATTTGCCATCGCGTATCCGGACCGGACGGCGACCATGTCGAATTGGTCTTCAAGCCCGAGGAAGACCTCAGCGAGCGCGTCATCTTTCCGGTCACCGCCTCCCAATCGAACGGGATTGAGGACGCCCGCTTTGTCGAATTCAGCGATGGCGGCCGAAAAACCTACTACGCGACCTATACCGCCTATAGCGGGCGAGCGATCCGTTCCGAATTGATTGAGACCCGCGATTTCATGTCGTTCCGGTTGGCGCCCTTGAGGGGCGCCGCGGCACGCAACAAGGGCATGGCGCTGTTTCCGCGCAAGATCGGCGGCAGATACGCCATGATCGCGAGACAGGACAATGAGAACCTCTACCTGATCTATTCCGACGACCTGTACACATGGGGCGGCGGTCAGGCCATTCTGAAACCGGAATTTCCCTGGGAGTTCGTTCAGATCGGCAATTGCGGATCGCCTATCGAGCTCGATGAAGGCTGGCTGCTGCTGACGCATGGCGTCGGCCCGGTGCGCAAATACTCGATCGGGGCGGCGTTGCTCGACAAGAACGACCCCTCGAAGGTGTTGACCCGCTCGCGCGAGCCGTTGCTGCGGCCCGAGCCATCGGAGCGCGAGGGATACGTCCCCAACGTCGTCTATACCTGCGGAGCGATGCGGCACAACGACCAGATCATTCTGCCATACGCGGTGTCGGACACCTTCTCCAATTTCGCGACCATCAAGATTTCGGCGCTGATGCAGGCGATGAAAAGTTGACCGCCGCCTGCCCGGCGCCAATTCGTCCGTTGAAAGGTCAGGGAGCCTGAATGAGCGAGCGACTTGAAACGCTGAAGAAAGCCCGTGAGCGCATGATCGAGGACAGGGACGCGCATGCGAAGGTGCTGGCCGCTCCTTTCGACCGGGATAAAGCCGAGCGGGCACGCAACAGTTCATCGAGATTCAGACGCTGGTCGATGCGCTGGATCGCGCCATCCGTGGAGAGGAAGTCATTTCGCCAAGAGGCTGAGCGGCGGCAGCGAGGCGCTGCATCAACTAATGCATGGCTATTTGTGGACAATGGGCGCACAGTTGCGCAATGCGAGTCTTCAGGTCGCGCTGAACGAACTTCCCGGTTCAAGCCCTGGATCCCACAGCGCGAGATGAATGCAGGCTTGGCGCCATGTCCTTTCGGGCGTCGGCTAGACTTTGAAAGGGCGAGGTGATGCCTACGCTATCGAAACTCCTGCTTGAGAATGGGTTACCCAATCTTCCGGTGTTGCTGATCGAGCCGCATCGCAACCACGGGGGAATCTGGCGCATCAAATTCAGCTATGAAACGGGCGAACCGTTCTCCATGGCTGCGACCCAGGCATCGATCATGGTTTCCCGTCTGCATGAGATCGGGGAAGTCGAACTGGCCGAAGAAATCGACGGCGCGATAAGAGTTGCGACACGCTACGCGACATTGTGAAATTCGGCGTGCAATGACGGCGTCATCATCATCCCAAAGGAGATCGACATGGCCAAGGGCGAGCAAAAAGGAAATCGGGAAGCCAAGAAGCCCAAGAAAGAGAAGATCAAGACGATAGCTGCGGCCCCAAGCCAAAAGGCCGCGGGAGGGCAACCGGGTTTCTCGTCCGGCAAGAAGAAATAGCAACGAAAGCGTCGACGTAGGGCGATACGTTGGACTGACGCGTTCGAGCGTGCGCAAAAGCGCGCTCCCGCAGGGCTGCACGATTCGGTGGCGCTGATTGGCCAATTGCTGGCGCGGCCTGCGCTTCGCGGATACGGCCTGTTCTAATGGCGGCTATAGGCTGGGTGATACCACAAGGAAATCGGATGAAAATAACGCTCGCCGTATTGACGCTCTGCGCATGCGCGCAAGGCGCTCTCGCCGCTGGACCGGAATGCCGCACGATCGAAAGCACGAGTGGGCGACTTGCCTGCTACGATGCGGCGTCTCCTCCGAGAATACAAAAGCCTGCTGCGGTCGAAAGCGACGCGTCGCGGCCGCCCTACAAGGACCCCTTCATCGCGGAAGACGCCCGAACCACTGCTAAGCTAAAGGGTATCTGCCGCGGCTGTTGAAGATTGATGCTTTCCAGCTATGTCCGAGCGTTGCAGCAGGCCCGCTGTCAAGGGACTGAACGGGTAGCGACGCTTCTTGGTGCCCCTGCCGGAACGAGCCCGGTACTTCTTGCAGAACCCGATTTGGAGTCGCGCACGTCGACCGGTCCGCCACGGGCCGCGCTTCCGTCCGCTGTGTCTGCAAAGACTTCGAGGCGTGCACCAGGTTGTCTTCCGCGACGGCAACGGCCGCAAGATATCCGGCATCCTCGGCCGGATGGATCTGCAAGCTACTGTTTTTCAGGGCCACCTCGATCGAGTCCACGCGTATGTAAACGGCGCTGATTTCCTGCGCCAGCCCAGGCAATCCAGGCGATAATCTGTGAGCTTTAAGGCTGCAATTGGCACTTTTCGGACCTGCCGAAGCGGCCTGGCGATGTCAGTCTAATCGGCGGGTTTTTCTTTGTAATGCGGCTCGCCACGGTTTTCCGCAGTCTGCTCAGCATCTCCGGGCTCTTTTCCCGCCATATTGCCAGGATTGAAGTGGTACTTACCTTCTGGGTTCTCGCCGGGCTGCTTCTCATTCGGGTTTTTGTTGTTGGCCATTAGGCATTCCTTTCGAAAGAGTAACAAAGCTGAACGGGACTCAAGTCGCTAAGTTCCAACGATCGTTGCAATGGCCTGCTTTGATTTGTCGAGTGGCTATTTCGGCCATCGGCCGAGTGCGGATTTCCGCTTGTGGCACGTTTGAGACATGCCGACTGGTTCTAAAGATGTCCGATTATCGAGCTGGACCAGAAGTGGCTCGGACCTCATCAAAGCAACGCGATTGACTCGGAACGGACTTTCCTCGGCCTATCGACTTGACCGGATGCAACGCGTCGACGCTAACTAGCGAGGAGAACGACGTGTCTGTTGCGCAGCAGGGCTGGTCATGTGTTACGACCATCACACGCGCTGTTGAGGCGTCGCCGCTCAACAGCTAATGGCCACGTTGTCGCTTGCGCAAGTGAGGGCGTCGAACAGCCAACCTGCATCAAGGGTTCAGATCCTCAGTGGTCACTACAACACCGCGGTCAGAGTGCCCCTCCCGCTGCAACTTCGCGAGAGCGAGATGTTCGATCTCGGCTCGGTGCCTTACAAAGATAGCGATGAGCTGTGCATAGCCTGCGTCCTTTCTGCTCATACGCTCTCTGTTCAGAAGGGCAGTCTCCGTTACCCGGCACTTTTCGATTTTGCCGCCGTACTCCACAACGAAATGGACGTAATCGCCGCCAGCAACAACCATGAGAATGGTCCTCAGACGGGGGTGAGACTAACATATGGTGGTTTGTCCGGCCCCCTACAAGCGAGGACTGCAGGAGCGCATTAATCTGCCAGCGCCCATCTTCCATAGACCGACGCGATAAGGGTTTGGGTTATGGCCACGCCCGCGCGCGTCGGCCGAATTAGCTCGCGTTTGAGATCCCTGGAGCGTATACTCTGACAATCACCGCTCCGCCTCCTGGGCATTACCGGTGACAGAGAGTGTTGCGCTCCCGCCTGTTCGAGGGAAGCATCATGCCCCAATCTCAACGCCTCTCGTCCGTCATTCCATTCGCTGCAATTGAGCGCCCCGCCTGTCCGAAGTGCAAGGCCCAGATGATGCTCGTTAGCATCGAGCCAGCACGCACCCGGGGCGTCGACTTGCAAACGTTTGAATGCGCTGTCTGCAACCAGGTACTTACGAGCTTTGCCGCGTTTGAAGACCCCACGAAGTCCAAGGGCCTTGGACGCTGGCTTCAAGGTGATTTGCACTCACCGAAGTAAGGCCCGCCGGCGTGAACCGGCGGATCGGGCGGCGCGGGACTAGCTCGCGCCCTCGTTGTCAGATCTCCTCGGTTTCAGCCTCCGGCTGGCTGCGGTAGGCGTCTCGGAGCCACAGGCGATTGGGGGAAGCGTCCGCGCTAAACGCGCGCGAGCGGCCGGGCTTCCCCAGCGGCTCAAGCGTTGCGTAGCGATGTGTTGCGACGCGCAGCGTCGCGTGGCGGAACGTTACGATGCGCCGAGGCGCGTCGCGTTGCCTACCGTGATGTCGATAAGTCCTACGCGTCTTATCGACGACCCCAACATGGTGCAGTCGCGAGGCGACTACAAGACAGCGCGGCTGCCATAAAACGTGCGCCATCTGTTTGTGATGCCATCTCTTTATGATCGTGCCTAAGAAGGCCGCAACTGCCGTAACGAGATGTAACAAAACCATGTAATATAATAGACAGGCGCGTCGTTTTTCGATTGCGATGCCTGCCTCGTCCGAGCCGGTCATCCTCATCAGCGCCGACCTATTCGAGGAGATTGAGTACGCAACTATCCTCGAACGAAGGAGAACAACCCGTTTGTCGCAGTCGCCTAATCGACAACAGAAAATCGAATCTTCAAAGCCTCGGCATTGTCCGGGGCATTTGCTTATAGCCTTCTCAGTGGCGCTCGCCTCGTCGTAAGAAATGCAAGCGCGCATGTCGCCTATTGGCACCTTTGAGACATGCCCGCCTATCCTGACGATGTCCGTTTCCAAGGGAAAACCGGAAGTAGTCGGCCGACGACCAAAATGACGCGATTGACCCGCAGCGGACTCGAATCACTTATGGGTGCGCGACGCGTCCAACCGAATGTGGGGCTGAGTGTTTAGCCGTTCGCAACCCCTCGGCGCGCGACGAGCACGTTATTGATGCATTGCAATACCGTTTCACGCTTTTGATTGCGCAGATGCATCTGATTTCTGACAATACCTCTGTCAGGGTTCGACTTCGACTCGCGCTTCTCCAGGATGGCTACTTCGAGATTGAGTTCGTCTCCCGGGCGCACGGGGATGGGCAGCCTGAGTTCATCCCAACCGAGCCCAGCAATGATACGAAGCGAGTATGGCTGCGTCTTGCTCAACAAGGATATAAGTATCGCGAAGGTGTGGGCGCCCGAGGCCGTCAACCCCGCGAAGACGGATCGTGCGGCAGCTTCCTCGTCTGTGTGGAAGGGCTGGGGATCATACTTTCTGGCAAACTCAACGATTTCCTCGCTCGAGACGAGGTAGGGGCCAGCCGTACGCAGTTGGCCGATCTCGGCCTCGTCGAAGTACAGACTGGACATAAATGTGCTCCCAACGTTAACCGGGGCTGACTGTGATGTGTGTATCCGTTCAAAAGCGCGATGTCAGCGAGTCAGCTTCTGACCCCGGAACGGACAACGAGGCTCACAGTTTGCGTTGCCTGGCGTTCCAGTGCTTTTCGAGATTGATTATGAGCTGATCGCTGAGGTGACAGAACGCTTGCTCGAAATGCGTATGTCGTCAGGTATCTGCGGAATGCTTCCAGCGGCTCGGTTTGCTGGCGGATCGCCTTGCGGTTGGCACCAGGGCTGACGACACCCGATCCGATCGCATTTTCCACGCAGCGTGAGACCGCGAGGTCCATTTTGTCCGATGGCACCACTTCATTGGCGATCAGGCGCCCCTCCGGCGTGTCGGCGTGAAACACGCGGTCGAACAAGATCGCCTCGCGCGCCAGCCGCTCGCCGACAAAGCGTGGCAATCGCATATTTGCGGTGCCGGGCAGGAAGCCTTCCTTGCGCGCGGGCAGATTGAAGTAAGAGCCAGCCTCGGCGATGACATAGTCGACGACGAGCAGAAGCTGGCAGCCTCCGCCGATCGCGAATTTATCGACGGCCGCAACCCATAGCTTCTCCAGCGTGCGCTCCGGCTCTTCGAGCGGCGCATCCAGGCGGTCGGGCTCATGTTCGACGAGCACGCCACGGTAGAGCTTGCTGTGCAACCCCATACTGCGGAAAAGGAACGAGAGATAGCTCAGCTTTCCCTGGTAGATGCGCGTCAGATTCATTCCCGATGAAAACACGCGCTGGCCCCGGTACTTCGGATGATCTACCACGCTGCCGCGCAGGACGCCGATTTTCACTTCAGGATGCAGCAGAGTCAGATCTGTCGCGATCTCGAGCGGACCCACTACGGTGTCGTCTTCGGAGTTGAGGTACCGTTCGTTATGGATGGTCACGTGACTCGCGCTGCCCTGCACCTCGACGCGCGCGGTACCCAAATCGGCGCGGCCTGTCGCGATGAACTGCGGCAGCAGCTCAAGGGATTCTGCTCGGGGGCGCAGCATGGAGCGTATCAGGTGATGCCCCGCCTGCCGGTCGGCCAGGATCTGGCTGACGAACAGGCCCTGGTGAATCTCGAGGCCGTCCTTATCTGCCTGCATGTGGTTGCCCTCGGCGGTGATCTCTGCCTGGGTAGGCAGAATGTCAGGCCAGCGCGCGGCGGCCTCCCACAGAATCGCATCGACGCGCATCGACCGCGCGCCCTCCTGGGTCAGGTCGCGGTACATCGGCACGGCATGGCGGCGGAAAAATCGCCACACAGCATCGGCCGTCAGATGGACGATCGCCTCGCCGCCCGCCTTTTGCACCGGGGTCCGCTGCGAGCGTAGCGGCAATCGCGCCAACAGCGCGCGGCCGCTGCGGATCGCGGCGCGCAAATCGGCGGCAGCGAGGGTTGCGACAGCGTGGTTACGGGTGATCAGAAACGCTTCGGTCTCGGCGCGTGGCAACGCGGCAGCGAGCACCTGGGAATGCTGTTCGCGGGGGATTGAAAGCATTGGACACCTTGGAATGACGCAGGAGTGGAAGTGTAGGACGAAGATGCATCCTGCGAAACGAGATGCTGTCGCAAAGCTGCCAAAAACTATCGACATCCAGCGGATGGGCGGTGCGCGTCCAACGAGTGCAACAACTACTTCCGTTATTGGCCCCCTAGCAGACACGGGCCGAGGAGTTGGCCGATGTCAGGTTCTGAGCGGACATCATTCTTCCGGCACCCCGGCAGCAGAGGGAAATTGGTGCTACACGGCATACGTTAATTACGGAACCAACACTTGATCGGCTCACTTCCTACAATTAGCTCGGACAAATCCGATGGAAACGAACGCTGAAGCGCAAGCTCCCTTTGGCACTTGCGCTCAAGGAGATACGCAACGGATATCGCTAACATGATTGATGCGATGGCAGCGAAGTACGGCCAACGTTCGTTCCTCATTGAGCACTCCGCGGGAAGGGTCGCCTATGCTCATATACTCAAATTTAGCCCTGCTGACGGATGCGCCATGTGAACGTGTTCACATTTGTATCCGCATGTGGCTGCCAGGGCTAAACGGTAGGTGGCAGAGACCCGGAGACAGCCATTGTCGTGCCTTACAATCTGCCGTAGGAGAGTCAGACCAATTCGGCGGGTCGAATGGCTCGTGGGTCGACAGATCGGTTGCAGGCAACGTAGTCGATCTCCCCGCGCGTGATACCAATGTCCGCAAGCTCGCTGTCCGTCAGGTGACACAATTAAGTACGCAGCCTATCACGTTTGCGCCACTCCAGAAATGCAATCCAATATTTTTCGAAAGGACTGTAAACCTGCCGCTTTGCCGTTGCCGGTCCCAGCTCGGTAATCCCGTGGAGCGTGCTCATGGCGGTGTCCTGTCTGACTGTTTCACTACGCAGAAGGTGCCGCAAGATGCGCCAGCGCGCTTAACTGGAGGCTTACATTTCCCTTACCGAAGGCTTATTCTCGCCGGACAATTGCTGCCGCGCTCTCGGGGGACAGAGGGCAAGCTTGGGGAATGGTTGCCATGCGCTATTTCTTCGAGGACTGTACGTTGGACACCGACCGGCGCGAGTTGCGGCGCGGGCCCGATGTTGTGCCTACGACACCACAGGTTCTCGATCTGCTGGAATATTTGATCCGCAGCAGGGATCGGGTCGTCAGCAAAGACGATCTCGTAGACGCGATTTGGAATGGTCGGATTGTATCTGATGCGGCGCTGACAACCCGACTGAACGCCGTCCGACGCGCGATCGGCGACTCCGGCGAGCAACAACGTCTTATCAAGACATTTCCACGAAGGGGCTTTCGTTTCGTAGGCCCTGTACACGATGAGGATCGATGCCCAGGAACCGCGGTGGTCTCAGACGCCCTCGCAGAAGTGTCAAAGCTTGCCCGCGCGGCCGGAAAGGCAGCGGCTTCGGTCCCAGATCCCTCTGAAAAAGTGGTTAGCAAACCACGATCCGATGGCTGGCGGGGTCACCTCAGAGGTCGTTTGACGCTCGTCGGCGGGGCGCTGGTGTCGGTTGCCGCCATCGGCGCAATTGCCGGTGGCCTTACCGGTTATTGGAATGTCTGGAAGACGGTCGGTACCGGCGTAGTTCGGGAAGCTCAAAAGATCCAAGAACAACCGACAATCGGGTCCGAGATGGCGGCTCGTCTCTCTCTCGTCGTGTTGCCATTTGCCAACCTTAACAACGATCCAGAGCAGGACTACTTAGCCGACGCCATCACGACAGATTTGACGACCGATCTCGCACGAACGCCCGCCACTTTCGTCATTGGACGCGAGGCCGCCTTTACCTACAAGAACAAGTCGATCGATCTGAAGCAGTTCGGGGCGGATCTCGGCATCCGCTGGGCCGTACAGGGCGCGGTAAGACGCAACGGAGACCAAGTGCGGGTCAACGTATGGCTAACAGATCTTCAGACCGCCCGCGACATCTGGTCAGACCGGTTCGATGGCGACCGTACAAATCTGAGCGTCTTGCAAGATAACATCACAGCGCGGCTTCTCTGCGTTGCATACCTGCACCTCCGTCAATATAAAGAAGCCATCGAACAGTGTAGCCGCTCGTTGAATATGATCGGCGCGAACTTTCAAGCTTACATGAGCTAATCTCGGCTTATGGTCGACGGACAAATGAAAAAGGCAGCGAAGGCACTGGCCCTGCTGCAAAGACGCATCCTAATTTTACATTGCAGCTTTATCGCCGGGTTTCCCGAGCATTCTCAAGCAATCTGAGTATCGTCGTTGAGTCGACGACATTCTAGATGACTTCCGGAAGGGAGGCATCCTGGCGCATTGAAGGACTAGCCCGCCTATCCTCGTATGTCCGCTTGTGGCGGCCCTTAACCGACATGCCGAGCTAGTCGGCAGATGTCCGCCGTCGGGCGCAAAGCAGAAGTGCCAGCAAGTCCGAGCGACGTCGCATTTTGGCCCTCAGCGGACCAACCGACATTCGGCTTGACCGAGCACCGTTGCCGTACTGGTCGACGGCTCGGATGACGCTGCTCGGCGATGCTGCCCATCCAATGCTGCCGCATTTTGGGCAAGGCGCCGGTCAAGCGATCGAAGATGGCTTTGCCCTTGCCGTCTTGCTGGAAAATGCCTGCAAGGCTCAAATTCCAGAGCGGCTGAAGGCCTATGAACGATTGCGACTCGCGCGTACGAGCCGGGTGCAGGCAGTCTCACGCGAAGCGGGCAGGTTCTTTCACTCCGAACACGGGAACAGCTCAGAGAGAGAACAGCAACTGGCGAGCTGGATGTCGGCGGGAAGGTGGATCTTCGAATATGACGTCGAAGAAGCCGCTAAAGAATTGCTGTTTGAAATAGCATAAGCGGGAACGTTTAAACCAGGTCAGGGAGACAGGTGATGATCACGCGTCGTGATATGTTGACCGCGTCGGCCGGTATCGCGATCTCCGCCGCATATCGCGCGCCGCGGGCGCTCGCGCAGCCGCTCGCAAGAACCGTGCATATCCTGACGGGCTTCTCGCCGGGGCTGCAGGACGCCTTGGCGCGGCTCGTGGCCGGCCAGATGAGCGACTATGCGGAAACCATCGTGGTCGAGAACCGGCCGGGCGCAGCCGGTCGCATCGCGGTGGAGGCGGTGAAGAACGCCCATGCCGACGGATCGGTCATACTGTTCGCGCCGCTTGGCTTCATGATGTTGTTTCCGCACGTCTACAAGACGCTGAGATACCAGCCGCGCGATTTCGCGCCGGTGTCGACCGTTGCCTCGGCCCCCGCATTTCTGACGGTCGGTCCGAAGGTGCCCTCTGACGTCACGACGCTGGCAGAGTTTGTCGTCTGGTGCCGCGCCAATCCGAAGCTCGCCACCTATGGCACGCCGGGCACCGGAACTACGCTGCATTTCCTCGGTACGATGCTGGGCCGCAGCGTGGGCTTCGATCTTCTTCACGTGCCCTATCAGGGCATTGGCGCGATTCAGGATGTGGTCAAGGGCGTGATTGCAGCGGCCGTCATGCCGATCAGCAGCTCGCTCGGACTGATCCAATCTGGAGATCTTCGTGCGCTGGCGACCACCGGGCCGCGCCGCAGCACGTTCGTTCCGGCGGTACCGACGGTGCGGGAAGCCGGATATCCGTCGCTCGAGGACCTCACATGGTTTGCGTTCTTCGTTCCGGCGAAGACGCCGGCGTCGATCATCGACAAGCTCAATGCCGCTATCCAGGCGGCCTTGCGCACCGACGAGGTGAGGGCCGGCATGGCAAAGCTGGCTGTCGAGCCTGACGCGATCGCGATGGGAGACTTAGCCCGGCTGATCGCATCCGAGACGGAGCGGTGGAAGGCGATCGTGCAGGCAACGGGGTTCGTCCCGACCGATTGAACCCCGGCATTGACAGGAGGAAACACATGAGCCGGCCAGCATCCGTGCATGATCTCGTGCAGTCGCATCGCATCACCGCGGTGATCTATGCGGCGGCGAAGCTCAATCTCGCCGTGGCCATCGGCGGTGAGGCGAAATCGGTGACCGAACTCGCCCGCACAGAAACTCATAGTGAGCGGCTTGGTCCGGGTTCTGAAACCGCCCCCATCGGCTAACATCAAGAACCAAGATGGCATCAAAGGCGCGGGGCGTGGCAAGCGCGTCGCTGAGCAGTTGCTTAAGCGCGTCTCTGCCTTTAAGCGAGAGCCCGCTCTTCCCGGCGTCAATGTATGATGCGACGACAGCGTAACCGTGCTGCTCGGCATACTCTGCAATCGCATTCTGCTGATTTTCAGTCGAGTATCGTTGATTTTCCGACGACATGCGCAAACATTGCGCTGCGCGGATCGGGCCATCGACGTGTGATTCGAGACGGTGGGACATGGTCTCCCTAGCTCGGATCGTTCGCCGACAGAATACTACCTAACCTATTACATTCAATCTCAGGTAGATAGCAAAATCGAGGGGCAGAAGGTCTGCATTGGGTCAAAAGCGTCGTTTATACCGTCCGACGAAGACTTCCGGTGTACCCCGGTGAACGGACATCGTCAGGGCCGGTCGGCATGTCTCAAAAGTGCCAAAACCGGACTCATGCGCCACAGCAAGAAAACGCTATTCGATCACCTCATCCGCGCGCGTAAGCAGCGACGGAGGAATGGTGATGCCAAGCGTTTTGGCGGTCTTGAGATTCACGATTAGCTCAAACCGGGTCGGTTGCGCGACTGGCAAATCGGCCGGGCGTAAGCCCTTCAGTATCTTGTCCACGTATATGGCCACTTCCCGCCACTGGTCGGGATCAGAGGCGCCGTACGACATCAGACCGCCCGAAGAAGGAAACGAACCAACCATCGAGAACGAAGGCATCTGATGCTTCAGCGTGAGTTCGATGACATCCCTCCGTACCAAGGTTGGTTGAATAATAACTGCATCCACCTTGCTTTGGCTCATTCCCTCAAAATGACCCTCGGCATTCTCCGTTGGATGCATCATTACCCGATTGATCTCGATGCCAAGGGCCGGTGCTGCGAGCTCGATCTGACTGAGAAAGGGCTTGCTGAAGGGGTCCACCGTGTTCGCCAGAACTGCAACGCGGCGAGCGGCCGGCAACGTCTCACGAATGAGTTCGACGTTCTTAGCCATGACTTCTGCAGCGATAGCCGTATTTCCGGTGATGTTACCTTCAGGCCGTGCCAGGTTCTTCACAAGTCCGGTAGCAACCGCATCGCCGACTGCCGCCATGATGATGGGAATGCTGTTCGTGGCTTGCTTCGCCGCCATGGCAGATGGCGTTTGCCAAGCGACAATAACGTCGGCTTTGAGGCGAACCAATTCACTAGCCAAACCTCCAAGGGCTGCCGCATCGCCACCCGCGGATCGCAGCTCTAGGCGAAAACTCTGGCCTTCGATGTAGCCAATTTTTCCCAGCGCTTCTCGAAGAGCTTTCAAAAAGGGACCGGCATTAGGATTCCCCAAAACGAGTACGCCGATTGTCGGAACTTTGATTTGCTGCCCAAACGCAGCAAAGGGACATATTACGGCTCCGCCGAGGCTTAAGAGAAATTCACGCCGTTTCATCCTTGTCCCTGAGAGCAATGAAGCGCGGCTATTCATTTAATTGCCCGAAGCCCAACGTGGTTTCCGGTGCCTGTTTTAGCCGCTTAACAGCTACCTGTATATCCAATTGGACCCTGCGTGATGTCCGAGTTGGGTGTGCGCCGTGTAAAGGCGGCGCTTTCCAGTGGGTGCAAGCCCCACCTGGCAAACGCTCCAGCCGGAAGCAATCGGAGCAGTCATGGAGGTAACGAAATGGCTGAAGCCTTCGATTAGCGTGTCACGCATTGGTGACAGCGCGAGTGTGCAGGCCGTAACGCGAGTGAACGCCGAGCAAGCCTCGAAAAGGACGATGCGCAGGCCGACCCGACGACCCTTTCGGGGAAGGCTGATACGGCTGGGGGAATGAGCGAAGTACGCCCAGCCGCTGTGCCGGGGTAGTGGCGACAGCATGTACACAAGGAAAGCGTACGCAACACGGGAGGCCCCACGACGTGGTCAGGGATGATCAACCGGACGCCCGCGAGGGACAGGCCGGGCGCCGTGGGGATGCGGAGGGGTTCGTAGTACTGGTGAAGCCGGGTAACGCCGGGGGAGGGAAGGGACCTCAGTTCAAGACGAACGCAAGACGTAGTGAGGGACCTGGGGATTGGGCAACCTATCAACTCCGAAGAGTGTTCAGAAACTGCAGACGGCGTTGCACGCGAAAGCGAAGGCAGAAGCCGGCTACCGCTTCTACGCCCTGTACGACAAGATCAGCCGGGAAGACATCTTGGCCCATGCCTATGCTCAATGCCGCTCCAACAAGGGCGCACCGGGCGTGGACGGTCAGGACTTTGCGGACATCGAGGCGTACGGAGTGCAGCGGTGGCTTGGCGAACTGGCGCTTGCGCTCAGGCAGGAGACGTATCGACCGGACCCTATCAGAAGAGTGTACATACCGAAGGCCAATGGCAAACTCAGACCATTGGGCATCTCAACCTTGCGCGATCGGGTCTGCATGACGGCAGCGATGCTGGTGCTGGAACCGATCTTTGAGGCCGATCTTCCACCGGAGCAGTATGCATACCGTCCCGGGCGTAATGCCCAACAGGCGGTGGTCGAGGTGGAAGCGCTGCTGTTCCGTGGTCACCCGGAAGTCGTCGACGCCGACCTCGCGGACTACTTCGGGAGCATTCCGCATGCCGACCTTCTCAAGTCGGTGGCGCGCCGGATCGTGGATCGACGCGTGCTGCATCTGATCAAGATGTGGCTGGAAAGTCCTGTGGAAGAAACCGACGATCGAGGACGGAAGACACGCACGACCGAAGCCCGGGACAACCGGCGCGGCATCCCGCAAGGCTCACCGATCTCGCCACTGCTGGCAAACCTGTACATGCGCCGGTTTGTGCTGGGATGGAAGATGCTCGGTCTCGAGCGAAGCCTCGGCACTCGCATCGTGACCTATGCCGACGATCTCGTGATCCTATGCCGGCGGGGCAAAGCCGAAGAAGCCTTGTCGCGACTGCGCGAGATCATGGGAAAGCTGAAGCTGACGGTCAACGAGGACAAGACACGAATCTGCCAGGTCCCGGAAGGAGAGTTCGACTTCCTGGGATACTCGTTCGGACGGATGTACTCAGCGAGAACCGGCCAGGCGCGCCTGGGGTACCGGCCATCGAAGAAAAGCATCAAGCGCATGGTGGAAACCATTCATGCGTTGACGGCTCGAACCGGGTTAGGGCAAGACACCACAGAGCTGGTGGCGAAGTTGAACCGCACGCTGCGCGGATGGGCGAACTACTTCAATGTAGGCACCGTCACTAAGGCGTATCGCGCGATCGACAACTACACTGCTGTGCGGTTGCGCCGGTGGTTGCGCATCAAGCACAAGGTCAGACGACGCAAGGGCGGCACCTATCCACTCTCGCACCTTTACGGGCACTTTGGGCTCGTACGTCTAACCGCGCTTGGCCGCGACCGGCCGTGGGCGAAGGCGTGAGGTCTTGTCCGAGAGCCGGATGCGGGAGATCTGCCTGTCCGGTTCGACGAGCGGGATGTGGAAACGGAGTCACGGCTGCACCACTAAGGCACCGCCAGACGAAAGAGGCGGCAACAGATATGTGCAGCCTAAAGCCACCGCGCCACATCTCGACTCCACCAAAATGCGAAGAACTCACCGTGAGCCAATTTAGTCCGCCATGCTTCACTGAGCGGACCTCAACGAGGCGGGTCGCTACTTCGCTTTTGGGCCAGGAGCGGGCATTCAGCTCGCTCTCGCGTATGGACTAGCTCCGCTCGCGGGGGCGCTGCGGCGGCTGAGGATTGTTGGCGGGATTGGTATCGTACTTGGATATTCGCGTGATGAGCCCGCTAGTGGCGAGCGGTTGCAAGTCCGCCTCCAGCGCGTCAGCAATCTCCTCGGCATAGACCTCCCGGTCGTCCACGTAGACTGTAAATGATCTCAAATACTTTTCCTTCTTCGCCGGATTCTCGATCGTCGCCTTCGTCCACTGGTAGAGCGGATAATTTTCGACGCCGTGCTCTTCTGCTGCGGCGACATACTCCGCAAAGGCGTCAAACTGGCATTTCAGCGCAGCGCGATGCTCGGCGATGATATCGAACAGCGGCGCCAGTGCCGGAACACGGAGTTTTCGGCGTACCGATTCCGCCGTAGCGGAATCGTTTACATCGAACCTAACCTGATACTGCCACTGAGAAGTCACGCTAGTCTCGCATTCTGTCGCACCCGATTTGTCCCTTTCCGATCGCAAGGCGCTACCGCTTCCTCACGAGCAGGTCCGGCACGCGTATCAAGAGCTGGCCGCAATGTCAGGCCGACCGTTTCGTTAGTAGCTCTTCTTTTTGGCAAGGCGCTCGTTGAACGAACGAAGATCGATCACGATTCGCTGGTGGGTTCCGCTGCCGATCTCCTCTATGCCATCGCTTGCCGACACCTTGAAGTCAACTCGCTTTCCCTCGACATTGATTACCTCGGCCGTCGCGCACACCTCGTGGCCTACAGGCGTGGCGGCGAAGTGCTGTACATCTACTGCCGTACCGACCGCGCTTTCACCTGGATCCAAAAACGGTCTTATGGCATTGAGCGCGGCGTTTTCCATGATCAAGATCATCACGGGTGTCGCAAGCACTTGCGGCAATATGGCGTCCTTGAATCGGTCGGCAAGATGTTCGGGTTGCACCCGCAATGTCGACGTTCCTCTGGCTCCCAACGGAATCTGCCGCATTCATTCGTCCTAGAACTCTATATGGACGCGTAGACCGCTTCGCCCCCAACAGCAGCACAAATGCGGACATCTGGCTAGATCACAGTCGGGCCACAAGCCGACTTCCCTGAGATGACCGTTGTCGGCTTAGAGCAGCCCGCAAGCAAGCTAGAGTGTTATTTGAGCTCGATCTCCACCAGCTCGACTGCGCTATTTCCATTGTTTTCAATGCCGCGCTCTTCGACAGGCATCACCATGAAGTCATGATTATTCAGCACCAGTGGCTGATCCGGCTTCCCAGGTCTTTTTTCTGTCACCGTGCCGCCAGTAACGACGATCCTTGCGCCTAGAGCCGTTTGCTGAATTGTGGGAGCGCTTTCACCTGGACTTAGCTTGAGCCGCCAAGCCCGAGCACGATTGTTATCCAGCGCCACTTCGTATTTTGCAGGTCGTGTCGAGACAATGTAACGCCCCGGTTCAGGATAGACGATCCCAACCGCAAGAAGCCGCATCGCACGGTCCCTTTCAAGATTGCAGCATGATCACCTTCTTTCTGCGACACGCGATCGCACGAGAGGGCACATCACCCAGCGTAAAGATCCGCCTTACGGCCCGTAACGCTAGACCTACAACCAAAGGTTCGCAAGCAGATCGAATGATGCAAGGAGGACCCCGCTCTAGCTGTGGTTCGGATTGGAATGAATCATCGGTCAGCTGGGCTTACCAATGCAGAATCGGCCAATTGAGAATGCCGGTTGAGTAAGATCCAGAAGCACTTGGTCCACTTGAGCCGACACTGCGAACATAGAAGCGGCTCTGTCTAGAAGGTCTGCATCGGGTCAATCGCGTCCTTGTCGGAACGACCGCTGTTGGCGCAATGCGTACATCCGGCAAATGGCGATGTACGCCAAGTGCTAATGACAGACGTCGCCCATCATTCGTCGACCACGTCATCAGCGCGCAATAGTATTGTCAGAACTTCAATACCTATCATTTTCGCGCTCTTCAGAGTCACTATTGCTAAGAAACTACTGCATGACAGCGGTGGACACTCATAGCGCTCAAGCAATGTCCTGTTTCTCAAAGTTTGAGCACGCAATGCTTAAGTAATAGGCGAGCGTCTATTTATCTCTTGGCTTCGTTATGCGGCGGCGCGGCCTTCGCCGTCCAACAGTCAAACTGACATGACGCACAAGTTTGACTGTTCCGATGAACTGCGATGGGATGAAGGTGCGCGTAAAATGCACGTTCAAACCAGGAGAGATCCGATGTGCGCGGGTGACGACAAGAACTGTCCGGAATTCGAATTGCACCACCGCAAGTTCAAGGAAACGCTCGATCGGGAACGCCGGTCGTTCCTGAGGTCCAGCTTCGCCGCGGCCGGGGGCGCGGCGGCGATCACCGCGGGCGGCATTTCTCTGGTGACGCCGCAGATGGCGGCTGCCGCCGAGCGGAACCAACCAGCTAAGCGGTCCTATCACCATTTGCCGGCGAATGCCGACACAGTGCATTGGGGCTATTTCAGCAAGAAGTTGAAACCGCAGGTCGAGATCGATTCCGGCGACTTCATCACCATTGAGGCATTAACCCACCATGCCAACGACGACGCCGAGCGCATGGTGAAGGGCGATCCCGGCGCCGAAAGCGTGTTCCTGTGGACCAAGGAGAAGAAGGGCGTAAACCGACGCGGCGCCGGACCGATGGATGCCTCGCTGTTCGGGCGTGGCGCCGGCGAGGGCCTTGGCGTGCACATCTGCACCGGCCCGGTCTACGTACGCGGTGCCCAGGAGGGTGACGTGATCGAGTTGCGCATTATCGACGTCACACCCCGGCCTTGCGCCAATCCGCAATATCCCGGAAAGGCTTTCGGCAGCAACGCGGCCGCATGGTGGGGCTTTCACTATAAGGACCTGCTCACCGAGCCAAAACCGCGCGAAGTGGTTACGATCTACGAAGTCGACGCGACCGGCGAACGCAACTGGGCGAAAGCCGTGTATAATTTCCGATGGACTCCACAGACGGATCCCTCCGGCGTAGTTCACAAAACCATCGACTATCCTGGCGTTCCAGTCGATCACTCTACGATCAAGGAGAACCACGGCATCTTGAAGAATGTGCGCATCCCGATACGCCCACATTTCGGCGTGATAGGCTTGGCGCCCAAGGAGGCTGATATCGTCGACTCGATTCCGCCGAGCTATACCGGTGGCAACATCGATAACTGGCGGATCGGCAAGGGCGCGACGATGTATTATCCGGTGGCGGTCGAAGGTGGCCTGTTATCGGTTGGCGACTCGCACGCTTCCCAGGGAGATTCCGAGTTGTGCGGTACGGCAATCGAATGCTCGCTGAACGGCACCTTCCAGATCATCCTGCACAAGAAGCCCGATCTCGTCGGTACGGCTCTCGAAGCTCTGGACTATCCGATGCTGGAAACCAAGGACGAGTGGCTGGTGCACGGCTTCAGCTTCGCCAATTATCTTACCGAATTAGGGGACAAGGCACAGTCGGACATTTACTCGAAATCGTCGGTTGACCTTGCTTTGCGCGATGCGTTCCGCAAGATGCGCAAATTTCTGATGACAACCAAGAAGCTGACCGAGGATGAGGCGATCTCTTTGATTACGATTGGCGTCGACTTCGGCATCACCCAAGTGGTAGATGGAAATTGGGGCGTTCACGCGGTCATCAAGAAGGATATCTTCGCCGGCGGCGAGACCTGATCGGTAACGCCGACGCGGTCGCCTTCGGCAGGAGCTGGCTGCGTCGCGCTGCATTTCGGGGCAACCGCGGTTTGGCCGCGTACCGCCGACTTCCGCTCTACACCTATAAGCAGACATCGTTACCGTGCGTCGGCATGTCTCAATGTGCCAAGGGCGATGATGCTGGCCGCGGTTGTTCAAACATGTGAGCTCGTTCACAGCCACTTGCGCTCTTCCGGGTACATAACGTGGCTGCGGAGGGCACACGCTATGACCCAACCTGCAAAGCGCATACCCACATGGCTGACGATTGACGTGCTGGTGATCGTCATATCGCTGGCGATTATCGGGATCGGCATCGGGATCGGCATTGCTCCCTAGCCACGAACCTGAACCGGATCGGTTCTGACAGCTACCCAGTACTACCCAAATTGGTACATGCGGACTGCCGGCTTTCCGAACGGTTCAGTTTTCATAACATCGCAAACCAGAGGAGCTCTCTTGTGTGCGCGCTCCGGCGAGAAAACCGCGTTGGCTCAATCCAGCCCCCTGTACCGCAGCCAAGGGCATGTATCTCGTCGGGGCGCGCAAGCAAGAATTGCCTGGCGCAACGCTCCTCGGGAACGCTGTGGATGTGACCTGGAAGCGGAACGGCGGTGAACATGCGTGGTCGTTTTTAACAGATTAGTCGAGTGTTTGATCTATCAAGCACCAAACGCCGCTGCCCGGGTTGCGTCGGCTGCGAACAGACCGCTGCCCAACGCGACGGGCGGCCAAAAAACGCCTCGACGGACACGGGGTTTTCCGATGTGGACATATCTTACGATCAATCCCCGCGCTGGCAGAAACTCGCGGCGGTACCCGAGGAAATTTTCGAGCGCGAGGTGCAGTAAAAGCCCACAGCGACCGGCGCGCGGTGGACTCCGATCGTCAGAGATGCTGCCGGGTCGCCGGGGTTGCCTGCCGGTTAGCCCTTGATGCGTGCAAAAAAGAATATTCCGGCGATCAGCGTGATCGCAATTGATACGCCAGCCTAGCAATGGCGGCAGCGCCAAGTCCGCCTTGCTCCTGGAAGCGAACATCGGCAGCGCCGGCGGCCATGTCGGCTTTGTGCCCAAAAGCGGAAGTTGGGCCAACTGAACAGCATGTCCGTTCTACCCTCGATTGTGTTGAAAAGTCCTTTTTCGCCGATGACTGAAAATTCTCAGGACCGCTGGTACGTCTCTCTCGCTGCGAGGTGATGGACCACATCAATTACCGCAAAAGCGATCGCTGGCCCTCGTATCGATTCTAGAGAGCCTTGCAGCGGCTGAAATCGCCAATGCGCTACATTTGCGAGATTTTCGGAGTCCCGCGATTTTCGAGTTTTTCAACACAATCCCCTCGATAGCAGACATTGGAGGAATGATGCCGCATGTCCGCTTGCGCTCAAGCCGGAGTGACGGCGATGGTGCTCAGGCGGGGCGCAAATGCCCCACCTTCACCATGATTTGTGCGTAGATCCACCGCGCCTAATGGACAGGGCCGCGCCAATGACAGCTCAGTTCCATGAGACAACAGAAGCGGAGTTCGAGGTGCAGGTTCGCAACCTCGTGCGCCTCGTGTCAGC
Source organism: Bradyrhizobium sp. AZCC 1577 (assembly GCF_036924575.1). Taxonomy (NCBI): domain Bacteria; kingdom Pseudomonadati; phylum Pseudomonadota; class Alphaproteobacteria; order Hyphomicrobiales; family Nitrobacteraceae; genus Bradyrhizobium; species Bradyrhizobium sp. AZCC 1577. The sequence continues at coordinate 32,135 of NZ_JAZHRQ010000001.1, read as the reverse complement.
TTGCACTTTGGGGCTTTGGTCCTTTTCTGCGGGCCTGCTGATCGGGAGCTTTTTTCTGTTTTGAACAGTGTTCGGGCGACTTCCGCTTTAGGTCGGCCGTTACGTCAGTGATAGCAAGCCCCGCTTCTTGGATCCGATCCGCCTCATGCGGGGGTCAATTAGGACACCTGGACAACACAGCGCCGCCGAGCGTTGAAACGATCGCTGGCGGCGCTGAATCTCTCGCCCGAGAGGGTCTAACAAAATCCCGGATACATGTCAGTCTGTCCTTCAGCGCCAAAGGTTCATCCGCCTTACTCGACCTCGGTGAAGATCGGACATCGCAATAACCGTTTGGCGGAGGTGCTCTCAGGCGTGGCTCCTGAGACGCAGGTAATCCTGCATCCAAGCGACAAGATCAGCGATGGCGCCAGAGTCGTGTCGAGGGTCACTCGATGGGGCGTTCAAGTCAGGAGTAGGAGACCCGACAGCCGGTCCGAGCGTCTCTATCCATCTTGGCTGGCTGTGTTTCCAAACCATGACAAGCTCAACGGAGACCGTTGCCGAAGAAATCAAGAGACTCCAGCAAAATAGGGCCTTTCCGAAGAGCCGGGTTTGGCTCCGCCGAACAGGTCAGGCGGAATGGGTCACGATTTGCGGGGCTTTGCCAGAGCTTGTGCGTGTCCTTCCAAAAGCTATCGATTTCGCGTGGAAATCTGGATTGAAGGACCTCAAGACCACGCGCAGGGTTCGACTATTGTTCGACCATCTCGCTATCGGGCTCGCGGCTTTCGTTCGTGGTGATCGAACGAATGCGTAGGCGACGGTAAATGCTGCGCGAAGGCTAGGGTTCGCTATTGACCTAAATGCCTGCCCCTTCCCCGAACCGGGTGTAGCCATCGCCGATAGAGTTCTTCCGTAATCGTTCATGCAACATATATGCAACACGAGCCTGCTAAGGTATTGACATCATTGTCCTGAAAACGGTTTCCTAAACCGTAGGTCGGAAGTTCGAGTCTTCCCGGGATCGCCAGCACTCGCGCGGCGCTTAGCGTAATAAGATCAACGACTTCTGATGCGTCCTCAATTTGTTCGTCGCCGAGGATTCGCGTTGCATCACTGATTCCGTGGGCTCCGCGGGCTCCGTGCATTTACAAGGGATTACGCAGTATACCACTTGCTCCATGCAACATCGATTCATCGCCTTTGACCTTCTTTCCGCTGATCTGCGGACAGATCGAGCCGAGGCGGCTGCCGTCGCGCACGCCTGACCAGGGCTCCGCGGCCTCTGTCGGTTTCCAACGCAGTGGTCCGACCGGGGCCCGAGCTTAGGGGATGCCTTTGAACGCAAGCATGTCGCCCTCAACGACCCCGCGCACCGCCCCTTGCTGCGTACACGCGATATCAGGTTCATTGGCTGCGCAGCTCAGTATTTGCGCAGCAGGGGTTACAGGGATCACGGCGAGCAACAGATGAAGATTTCATGGAGCAGGACATGGGAATATCCTTTCCCCGCGCGCCACCAAAGAGCGTCAAAATCGCGTCGTCACTACCCACCCGTCAAGCCTGAAGGAGCCGGGTAGCAAAGCGCCGCTAACGTTCTCCCGACAGCGCTTCGCACCGGTACACTTCCAGTTCGCCCTTGCCCTTGAGCTGCACCGGCCCCACCCCCAGAACCCGACAACGATCGCGCACCCGCGCGAAGGCCTCCCCCGACAGGTAGACAGCCGCCTCATCGCTCAGCGCGGACAAGCGCGCCGCCACGTTCACGGTGTCGCCCCACAGGTCGAAGCTGAACTTGGTCCGGCCCACAACCCCGGCGACCACTGGGCCAACGTGAATGCCGGCGCGGACGCGCCAACTGCTCGGGCTGGCGCGCGCCGCGACACTCATGTCGTTGGAGCAGCGGAGAGCGGCCATGACCGGATCGGTATGCGGCTGCAGCAGGTTCGCGGTCGCCATGAAGGCATCACCGACCGTCTTGATTTTCTCCATGCTGTGCTGATGGGCGAGGGTCTCGAAGTCCTCGGCCAAGCGCTGAACGCAGGCGACCACCTCCTCCGGCGGATGCGCGTGGCACCACGCCGTGAAGCCCACCAGATCGACGAACAGGACCGCGACATCGTCGAAATGACGGGGTCGCACGCGGCCGGTCGTCTTGAGCTCGGCCACGGCAGGCGCCGGCAGGATGGCATGGAGTAGCTCCTCGCTCCGCCGTCGCTCCCGCTCGATCGCGTCGAGGTGCGCCACTTCCCGGTCGTGCAGCCGTTTCCTCTCGAGGCAGGCGCCGATCCTCGCCTCGAGGAGCACCGGCTCGAACGGCTTAGGCAGGTAGTCCTCTGCGCCGCGCGCGATACAGCGCACCACGCTGGACATGTCCGTCAGAGCCGAGATCATGATCACTGGGATGTGCCGCCATGCCTCATGCGACTTCATGCGCTCTAGCACGCCGTAGCCGTCAAGCCGGGGCATCATGACATCGAGGAGAACGAGATCGAACGGCTCGGCCCCGATCCTCTCCACCGCCTCTGCGCCGTTCGCGGCCCGCCTACTCGTGTGTCCCAGAAGCTCGAGCTCCTGCTCGAGGACATCGAGGTTGAAAGCTTCGTCGTCGACGATGAGGATACGGGCTGGATCCATGGCGTCCCTCCCGGCGAGGCGCTGGGCAATGAGCGGCCGTTAATTCATGTCACCCAACCAGCGGCGCAACTTCGCGAACAGCAGGTCCTCGTCGATCGGCTTGGTCAGGAAGTCGTCGCAACCCGCCGCCCGCGCCTTGGCCTCGTCGTCCCTCATGGCGTGCGCGGTGAGGGCGATGACGGGGATGCGCGCGGTGGCGGGGGCGGCCTTAATCCGCCGCGTCGCCTCCCAGCCGTCGATGACCGGCAGCGAGAGGTCCATGAGGATGAGATCCGGCTGTTCGATCGCGGCCTTCTCGACGCCGGAAGCGCCATCGATGGCGATCGCAAGCGCATAGTCCTCTTCGAGAAGCTGGATCAGTAAATCGCGATTGAGCTCCACGTCCTCGATGACAAGAATCTTTTTCATGACGTGCCTCGTTCCGCGTCGGGCGAAAATCTAGGACCTTACCATTGCAAGCCGAGATGCCGCTGAGGATCATAGCCGCTCCGAACCGCATCACAGCAATCTTGGTTCCTCGTGCCGTCCTCCACGCCGCGTCCATCCTTGGTCGTCAATCCGCTCTGTCCGCATCCGCCGGCTCAGTCGACAGCAGACCCCGCCGGATCTGCCGGATCAGCGACTCTTGGTCCAGGCCATGTTTCTCTATCAGCCCCAACACACGCTCCTGCAGCGCCTGGCGATCGGCATCGGTCAAGGACTTGGCGGTGAGCACGATGACCGGGATGTCGCTATGCGCAGCGTCCGCCTGGAGCGCGTCGAGGAAGGCGAGGCCGTCCATGCGCGGCATCATCAGGTCGAGGAGGATCACATCCGGCCGTGCTTGCACGATGCGCTCGAGCCCGGCGACACCGTCCGCGGCCCAGTCGATTGCACAGCGTTCGCCCTCGAGCCACTGGCGCACCAAGTCCGCCACGTTCGAATCGTCGTCGACCACGAGGATGCGTCGGCAACGCGGGGCAACGCGAGCCAAGGCGCCGATCAGGGCCTCGCGGTCGAACGGCTTGATGACGTAGTCGGCGGCGCCCAGCCGAAAGCCGAGATCCTTTTGGTCGACGATCGAGACCAGGATGACGGGAATGTCTCGTGTCACGGGATCGGTCTTTAGCGCGTGCAGCACCTGCCAGCCGTCCGTGCCCGGCATCACGATGTCGAGGGTGATGGCGCGGGGGCGAAGCTCGCGCGCCTTCTGCAGTCCTTCCTCCCCGCTCGCGGCGCCGATCACGTGGTAGCCGGCGTCGGCGAGGTTCTCCTTCAGTAGATAGATGACATTGGGATCGTCGTCGATGACGAGCACCAGCGTGTCCCTCGGCCGGGCGGGGACCTCTCCGGTGGCCGGCGCCCCCGCCGCCGGTATCGGCGGTAGCTCCGGCGCGCTCGGAGCGAGCCGCACGGGGATGGTCACCGTGAACGTCGAGCCTTTGTCTTCCTCGCTCGTGACGGTGATGTCGCCGCCCAGCATCCGGGCGAGCCGGCGGCTGATCGAGAGCCCGAGGCCGGTCCCTCCGCGTGCCCCCCGCCCGCCACCGTCGCCCACCTGGCGAAACTCCTCGAAGATCAGCTCCAGCGCGGCACTAGGAATTCCGATGCCGGTGTCCGCTACAGCCAGCTCGACCCGTTCTCCGAGGCGGCGCCCGCGCAGCGTGATCGAGCCCGTTTCCGTGAACTTGGCGGCGTTGCTCAGGAGATTGATGAGGATCTGCTTGAGCTTCTCCCGGTCGGTGAAGAGGGTCAACGGGCCTTCGACGTCCTTAATCAGCCGCACGCTGCCGCTCTTGACCATAGGCTCAACGGTCGCGAGGCAGAGATCGAGTAGCGGGGCGAGCGGGCACTCAGCCGGCCTCAGCTCCATACGGCCGGCCTCGATCTTCGACAGGTCGAGGACGGCGTTGATGAGCGAGAGGAGGTGCTCGGAGCTCACCAGGATCTTCTCGAGGTTCTCTTGCTGCTTGGGCGGCAACGTGTCCCCCGCGCGGCGTATCACGAGCCGGGTGAAGCCGATGATGGCGTTGAGGGGTGTTCGCAGCTCGTGACTCATGTTCGCGAGGAACTGGGATTTGTGATGACTGGCGGCTTCGAGTGCTCGGCTCTTCTCCTCAATCTCGCTGAACAGGCGTGCGTTCTGGATCGCAAGCACCGACTGCGCGGCGAAGGTCTGAAGACGATCGACGGTGCCGTCAGGAAACCGACCTGGCTCTTTGCGCCGAACCACCAAGGCTCCTACAATCCGTTCAACACGGAGCAAGGGGACGATGAGGAGCGCTCGGTACCCCGAGCGCAGGATGATGTCCTCAAATGGTGGCAGTGGCCTATCCCGTAGGTCAGGGACCTGCACCGGTTGCCGCGACGCAGCCGCCCGGCCGATGGCGGTGTTGTCATCAATGCAGATTTCTTGTCGGTTTATTGCGTCGATCAGTTCTTTGCTCATGCCGTATGTGGCGCGAAGACGGAACTTCTGACTCGACTTGCTAAACACGTAGATTGCCCCCGCGTCGGTGGCAGAAAGCTGGACAGCCTTAGCGACTATCGTCGAGAGCACGGTCTCCAGATCTAGGACTGAATTGACTGCATGGCTGACCTCGCCTAGTACCCGGAGCTCCTCAACCGACTTAGCCAGCTCAGCAGTACGCGCCGCGATTCGGACTTCAAGCTCCTCATTGGCTCGCCGCAACGCCTCCTGAGCTTGGGTCCGCTTTCGTATCTCCTCTTCCAGTTTGCTGTTCAGATCCATCGCAGCAGCCTGGGATCGCGACAGCTGTATGAGGCCCCCCTTAAAGATCTGGACTGCCCGTACCATAGTCCCGATTTCGTCTTTCCTGACTTCAGAAGGGATCTCTATGCTCGTATCACCCTCTGCCAACTTGGCCATCACAGCCGCTATGGATTTGATCTCACCGGACAGGGAAGCTGCAAGCCAGACGGTGATAAGCGCTATGAAAATAACACCAAGTAGAACTATAAATCCGAAATATGTTGCACGAATATTCGCCTCGTGCCGCATAGTCTCAATCGATGCGGTGCTTTCCTGATGTACTTGGTTTAGTAATGACAAGAAGATCTTGTTAGCCTCATTGTAACTCTTATTTGCTTTGATCATCTGCTGGGTAGCCAGCGCGAGGTTCACTGTGGCTGTCTCGATGGCACTGATCGCGACCTCGCGATAGCGAGCCACCTCTTCCGTCAGTTGTTGCTGAAGCTGCGCTTCTTGCTCGTTCAGCGTGAGATCCTGTCCGATCCCGTCGATCTGAGCCGTGATCTCGTGAATTTGATAGAGGTTGTGTTTACCGCTTTCGTAGAGCTGTTCCTCACTAGCTCCGGAATCTGCTGAGGCAAGAAGATTGAAGATCCCGAGGTGATTCGCAGCTAGTTCGGAAAAAAGACGCGACATCTTGTCGATCTTAACTAAGTGGTAGTCGGCAATACGTGACAGCAGGATCTTCTGGTCGTTGAGGCTGTTTGCGAAAATTGCTCCCAGGAGCAACATACCGCCCGCCGCGACGAGTGGAACCAAGAGGAACTTGAACGTGATTGTCAGATTCCTAAGGAATCCAACGCCGGGTCTCCAGCGAAACATCGTTGCACCCGAATTCATTTCAATCTGGCAAGCTCGCTCCATTCTTCCGGCCCCACCCTCGCAACTACGGTGAATCCACCGTTCTGTCGCGGCTGAAAGATGTATGCGACGCCCTCCGGTTGAGGCCAGATACCAGCAGCTTCCTTCAAATTCGCCGAGTGCGCGACCACTATATTATTGGTTCCTGACAAGGGAGGCGTCTCAAGCAGTTTGCGGAGTACCGCTCCCAAACGTTTTGCTTCCGCCTCGTTCTTTGCAATGGCAAACTCGAGGTCCTGGACTATGGTGACGCGGCCAAAAGCGAGCTTTGCCGTCTCGACGCACCTGCAGTAGGGACTTGAGAGAACCTTCGACACATTGATGCCGAGCTCCGAGAAAGCCTCGTTGATTGCTCGCGCCTGTGCCCTTCCTTTGTCGGATAGGTTGCGCTGCGTCGCGCAATTTGCGAGGTTAAGACGGTCGGAATCTGACTGCGATTGATCAGTTTCCGCATGACGGAAATAGATGACCTGACCGCCGCTTTGCAAGGCGTGAACCAGAGTCTGACGGTCACGGATACCTCCAGGCTCTTTTTTTTGGGCCATAGCAGTGCTGGCCCGCGCCAGCGCACCGAGGCTGAACACCAATCTGCAAGGCGCGTTTGCCACGAAGAAGGTTATCGCGGCGGTCGCAGGCTTGAGGAACTGACGCCGGTTCAACCGCAGATTCTTCACCGCCTCGTTGCTTAATGGCTTTCTCGCCGCCTCGGCCAACGCGAGCGGTCGGCCAATCACCCGGCGCCGACACTTTATCAGCTCGTGTCTCCACTCTATCGCCGATGGCGTCGCGATGGCTTTAAGAGAGAGGGCGAAGACACGCACCAGCTGGGCGATGCTATTGACGCTTTGTTCGCCGCGATTCTCCAAATACGGCAGCTTGTCGTGCACCTGATCACGCACCGTCCGCGAGATGCAGAGGCCGCCCGGCTCGGCCAAGCCTTCCAGGCGCGCCGCGACATCGACGCCATCGCCGTAGATGCCCTTCGCCGCGACCAGGACGTCGCCGAGATTGATGCCGACGCGGAAGGTGATGCGCTTGTCCGCCGGGGTGCCGGCATTGCGATCGACCATGCCTCGCTGAACCTGGACGGCGCAGCGCACCGCCTCCACTGGGCTTGCGAACTCGATCGGGATCCCGCTGCCCGTGACCTTCACGATGCGGTCGTGGTGCTCCTTGATCTTGAGATCGATCAGTTTCCGCAGGTGCGCCTTGAGGAGGACGAGCCCTTCCTTGTCCGAGCCCATGAGACGGGGGCACCCAGCCGCCAGGACCGTCACCAGCCGGCGCTCGACACGCTGCGGATCGGCAAGTCTTCCGGCCATCGGGGCCTCGCAAGCGAGCCCGAAAAGGTTAACACGCACCAGGGGGAGCGGGCGAGCTGAATTTAGGGCGGCCGGCCAGAAAGTGCGCCGACGTTCTGCGAGGCGCTGGCCGTCATCCGGATGCGTTGGGACAGCTTAGCTGTCGGGTTACATCGCTTGCACTAATCAAGTTTGAGCGTTGACTTCAATGATGACGCGCGCCCACCGCAACTCCCATAAGTTAGCGATGTAGTTTGTCGAGCAATCCATTCTGTGCTGATAGCGTTGAGTAGATCTCTGAGAGGTTGCGCTCTCTCCATCGGCAATCCGGTGCAGATTGGTCTGGGCCGAGCCTCAGCCGGCCGGAAACGTCACCAGCGTGACCTCTTTGAACGTCAGATTGGACCGAAGCGCTTAGAGTTGATGGATGAACTCCTACCGGCGGCGAAAGATATTGCGCTGTTGGTAAACTCGAACAAGTATCTGTTCAGTTCAGTCCGGCAAGTTCGTGGCGCTACGAAACTTTCTCATGTCCGAGAATGGGATGGACCGGCCGTGCTCCCGCCCAACCAGCGAGCATGCTTGCTGGGGGCGATAGCAGAAGGAACCGAGCCATGCCGCGTAAATCCAACACCGCAGTCGTCTCCATTGGTATCGATCCCGGCAAGAATACACTGCACCTAGTTGGCCTCGATGCACGAGGAGCGATCGTGCTGCGCGAGAAAGTGGCACGGAGCAAAATTGTGTCTCGGCTTGCGAATGAGCCGCCATGTCTCATCGGGATAGAGGTGGGCATGGGAACGCACTATGTGACCCGCGAACTGCTTGCCCTCGACCACGACGTCAGACAAGTGCCGCCGGTCTACGCCAAGCGTTTCCGGCAGACCCACAAGAATGATTTTCGCGATGCGCATGCGGTCGCTGAAGCCGTGCAACGCCCCACGACGCGGTGCGTACCGCCGAAAACGGACGAACAGCTCGATCTTCAGGCGTTGCATCGTGTGCGCTACCGCCTAGTGGGGCAGCGGACCGCGATCATCAATCAGATCCGTTGCTTTCTCCTGGAGCACGGCATCACGGTGAGGCAACGGCTCTACTGGTTGCGCCATGCATTGCCGGACATCCTAGCCCAACGCACAGACGTCCTGTCACCGCGGATGGTTCGCATCCTAGAGGATCTAGCTCAAGACTGGCGCCGCCTCGACGATCGCATCGAGGCTGTGACTGACGAAATCGAAGCACTCTCCAAGAACACGGAGCCCTGTCGGCATTTGATGACAATACCGGGCATAGGCCCGATCATCTCAAGCGCGGTGGTCGCTGCGATCGGCAACGGAACTGCCTTCACACGCGGCCGCGATTTTGCTGCTTGGCTCGGCCTAATCCCAAAGCAGATATCCACCGGCGATCGAACCATCCTCGGGCGCATCACCAAACGTGGCAATCGCTATCTTCGCATGCTTTTCCTGCAGGCCGCCCGTGTCGTTCTGCTGCGGCCAAAGAACTGGATGCAACACAGCTTTGGACCTTGGCTTGCCGCCGCGGCTCAACGGTTGCACCACAACGTGCTGGCTACAGCTCTAGCCAACAAGCTGGCGCGCATCGCATGGAGCGTGCTTGTACAAGATCGTGTATACGAGGCACGTCTCAGCGGAGCAGCGATATGAGCTCGCTCTGGCTCACCAAAGGGATGACCGCCACCCTTCTCCGCCCCCGTCGCTCGCCTATCAAGGCGAGCGAGCGACGGTGGCTCCGAAGGGATGGCTTCAGTTAATCCCCGAGCCGCTTGGTAGTAGAGGACACCCGCCGAGGTCTGCGAGTTGGATTTGAGGAGATGGAGAACGGTCTCGCCGTCGCGTTCGTGATCTGGTGACCCAACTGGCCTCCGAGGGCCTATCCGAGAATGAGATCGGACGCGCGCGGATATCCATAATGGCCAGGAACGATCTGCTCCACCCAAGGGCCGGATACAGAAGCGCAAGACCAATCACTGCCACTCTCAAGATTCAGCTTGCAACGCACGGCCGGTCCATACAGTTGGGTCAAAAGCGTCGTGTTCACCGTCCGACGAAGACTTCCGGTGTACCCCGGTGAACGGACATCGTCAGGGCCGGTCGGCAAGTCTCAAAAGTGCCAACAGCAGAAGTTCGCAAGATCGATCCCTCAGCCTCGACTACCTGCTCGCCATTCACGCCTCGGGAAGTCCTGCCTTGAGTAGACCCTTGGCGATACGAGCTCGCTGCGCGAGACAGGTCGGATTGTCAGTTGGGGAACTTGCGTGGAATTGGGCGATGCTGAAATCAGGAGCGAGGATGAGCCCCGCCTGCACAAAAGCCCGTGCTTCCTCGCCCCGCCCGAGATGAGCCAGCGCCGCAGCGAGATAGAAATGCACGAACGGGGCAATGTTCCGGTTGGTCTCGATTGATCGCTTGAACCAGTGAACGGCAGCCTCATCGGCCCCGAGATATGACTGCGCGACGCCTGCCGTATTCATCCAGGAAGAGGCTTTGTTGTCGCGGGGAGAGAGCCGGAATGCTTCCATGATGTGGGCTTCAGTCTCCTCGGCCCGACCCAGATTGCACTTGCCAAGTCCGATCCATGCATGGGCGGTGGCCAGATTTCGATCCAGCGCCAACGCCCGCTCACATTCGGCAATGCCCTGGGCGGCGCGTTTTGTGAAAATCTGAACGACGCCCATTAGGCAATGCGCCCTCGCGTGATTGGGCGTGTTAGCAAGTATCCTGCCCAAGGACGCTTCGACCACCCGCATAGGCGCCCTCCGGTCAATCAGCATGGAGGCAGCCCACATGGTATCGACGTCGGCCATGCCCACCATGGCTTCGACGTTCGCGGCGTCCAGGCGGAGGGCTTGTTCGAAGAACGGGCGCGCCTGCGACAGGCTTGCGGGATCCGTTCCGCGATTCAGATACGCCACGCCCTGGAAATACCGGTCCATCGAATCCGGATGCGGCGCCCGCGCCGCGCGCCGTGCCTCCACCGTGACCAGCTCGGTTCCCAGTTGATTGGCAAGACGGGCACCGATCTCGTCCTGCATGTCGAAGAGGTCGGCGACCTGTTTGTCAAAACGTTCGCCCCACAAATGGTTGCCGCTCTCGGCATCGATGAGCTGAACGTTGATGCGCATACGGCTTCCAGCCCGCTGCACCGAGCCCTCGAGCACGTAGCGAACGCCGAGTTCGCGGCCGACTTGCTTCAGATCGACACGCTTTCCCTTGTAGGTGAAGGCGGTGTTGCGGCCAATCACGAAGATGCCGGCCATCCGCGACAGATCCGTGGTCAGGCTCTCGGTCACGCCGTCGACGAAATAATCCTGCGCGGGATCGGGGCTCAGATTGGCAAAGGGCAGAACCACGAGCGACGGCTTGCCTGCCGCGGGGCTCGGCGAGCTGGTGACGGTTGCTGTCGTCGGCGCTTCGCGCACCGCCGCGACGAAGCGGACGCCCTTGCGCGGAAAGGTCTTGATCAGGCGCTGCTCGTCTCCGGAATCGCCGATCGCCTTCCGCACCGCATTGAGGCGGGTGGTCAGAGCGACGTCCGAGACGGTGCGGCCCTGCCAGATCGCGCTGATCAGGTCGTCCTTGCTGACGACGCGCTCGCGGTTGCAGATCAGATAGCCGAGCAGGTCGAATACCTGCGGCGCGATCGCGATGACCTCCGGCCCGCGACAAAGCTCGCGTCGGTCGGTATCGAGTGAAAAATTGTCAAAGAAATAGCGCAAGCCACTTCCCCGCAGCCGCCGTCCATCGCCGGGCGTTCCGTTGCTTCGGCGCAAGAATAAGCTGCCGGTAAGGAAAAAGTAAGCCGGCGACCAAGCCTGTCCATCCCTGGTGTGATACACCCAACGGTAGAACGCCGGACAGATCAGGATAGGAGACAGGTGATGATCACGCGTCGTGATGTCTTGACGGTGTCGGCGGCCGCTGCTGCGTTCTCCGCCGCGCACCTTGTGCCGCGGGCGCTTGCACAGCCGATCGCGAAAACCGTGCATATCCTGACCGGCTTCACGCCCGGGCTGCAGGACGGGCTGGCGCGGCTCATGGCCGGCCAGATGAGCGGCTATGCGGAAACCATCGTGGTCGAGAACCGGCCAGGCGCGGGCGGTCGCATCGCGGTGGAGGCGGTGAAGAGGGCCGACGCCGACGGGTCGGTCATACTGTTCGCGCCGCTCGGCTTCATGATGTTCTTTCCGCACGTCTACAAGACGCTGAGATACCAGCCGCGGGATTTCACGCCGGTGTCGACTGTCGCCTCGACCCCGACATTGCTGACGGTCGGTCCTAAGGTACCGGCTGACGTCAAGACGCTGGCAGATTTTGTGGCCTGGTGCAGCGCCAATCCGAAGCTCGCCACCTATGGCACGCCGGGCGCCGGAACCCCGCTGCATTTTCTCGGTGCGATGCTGGGCCGCAGCGCGGGCTTCGATTTTCTTCACGTGCCCTATCAGGGCGGTGGCGCGATTCAGGATCTGGTCAAGGGCGTGATTGCAGCGACCGTCATGCCGATCGGTAGCTCGCTCGGACTCGTCCAGTCTGGAGATATTCGTGCGCTGGCCACCACCGGGCCGCGCCGCTGCCCGTTTGTTCCTGCGGTACCGACGGTGCGGGAAGCTGGATATCCGTCGCTCGAGGACCTCACATGGTTCGCGTTCTTCGTTCCGGCGAATACGCCGGCATCGATCGTCGACAAGCTCAATGCCGCGATCCAGGCGGCCTTGCGCACCGACGAGGTCAGGGCCGGCATGGCAAAGCTGGCCGTCGAGCCCGACGCGATCGCCATGGGAGACTTCGCCCGGCTGATCGCATCCGAATCCGACCGGTGGAAGGCGATCGTGCAGGCAACGGGGTTCGTCCCGCCCGATTGAGCCCGGCATTGACAGGAGGCAACACATGAGCCGGCCAGCATCCGTGCATGATCTCGTGCAGTCGCATCGCATCACCGCGGTGATCTATGCGGCGGCGAAGCTCAATCTCGCCGAGGCCATCGGCGATGAGGCGAAATCGGCGACCGAACTCGCCAGGCTGGTGTCCGCCGACGAAAGTGCGCTGCGCAGACTGCTGGTCGGCCTGACGACACTTGGCCTCTGCAGGCAGGCCGACGGGGACCGTTTTGCTATGACTGATCTCGGCCGGCAGCTCGACGAGACCGCCGACCCATCCTTCAAGGACTGGGTTCTCTTTGAGGGCGAGATGCTCGCGCAATCCTGGAGCGGACTGGCCGATTCGGTTCGCACCGGCAAGACCGCGACGCAGCTGCGCGGTGACGGTGACGATCGCTATGCGGTGACAGGCCATGCGACGGAATGGACCCGCCGGTTCAACGCTGCGATGGTCAGCCTCACGCGGACCATCGTCCCAAAGATCGTTGCGGCCCACGACTTCGCGGCCGCGCGCGTCGTCATGGATCTCGGCGGCGGCACCGGCGAATTGATCGGCGGCGTGCTCCAGCGCAGCCCGCATCTCGAGGGCATCGCCTTCGACCTTGCGCGCTGCGAGGCAGACGCGCGCTCGCATTTCGATCGGCTCGGCATCGCCGGCCGCTGCCGGTTCGTCGCCGGCAGTTTCTTCGAAGTGGTCCCAAGCGGCGCCGACACCATCCTGATGAAGAGCATCCTCCACAATTGGAAGGACGATCGTTGCGAGATCATCCTGAAGAATTGCCGGGACGCGCTGCCGTCCAGCGGGACGCTGATCGTCATCGAGCGGATCATGCCGGAGCTTGCCACGACGGACCCCGAGGACCGCTCCTGCGTCATGAGCGACATCAACATGCTGCGCGGACCCGGCGGCTGCGAGCGCACGGAAGCTGAGTATCGCAGGCTGGCCGTCTTGGCCGGCTTCGCTTTCGTAGGGACGACTGATATCGGCCCGTTCAGCTTAGTCCAATTCAGAAAAGTTGGTAATTGAGGAGGCTTTGTCTGTCGTGGCGCATGAGGACACTGATTGTGCGTACCGCCGCGCTCAATGACAAAGCCGATTTTCCTGATAACGGGAACGATTTCCGCCCTGCCGGGACGTCCGCTTCGGGTGTGCGCCGTGTAAAGGCGGCGCTTTCCAGTGGGTGCAAGCCCCACCTGGCAAACGCTCCAGCCGGAAGCAATCGGAGCAGTCATGGAGGTAACGAAATGGCTGAAGCCTTCGATTAGCGTGTCACGCATTGGTGACAGCGCGAGTGTGCAGGCCGTAACGCGAGTGAACGCCGAGCAAGCCTCGAAAAGGACGATGCGCAGGCCGACCCGACGACCCTTTCGGGGAAGGCTGATACGGCTGGGGGAATGAGCGAAGTACGCCCAGCCGCTGTGCCGGGGTAGTGGCGACAGCATGTACACAAGGAAAGCGTACGCAACACGGGAGGCCCCACGACGTGGTCAGGGATGATCAACCGGACGCCCGCGAGGGACAGGCCGGGCGCCGTGGGGATGCGGAGGGGTTCGTAGTACTGGTGAAGCCGGGTAACGCCGGGGGAGGGAAGGGACCTCAGTTCAAGACGAACGCAAGACGTAGTGAGGGACCTGGGGATTGGGCAACCTATCAACTCCGAAGAGTGTTCAGAAACTGCAGACGGCGTTGCACGCGAAAGCGAAGGCAGAAGCCGGCTACCGCTTCTACGCCCTGTACGACAAGATCAGCCGGGAAGACATCTTGGCCCATGCCTATGCTCAATGCCGCTCCAACAAGGGCGCACCGGGCGTGGACGGTCAGGACTTTGCGGACATCGAGGCGTACGGAGTGCAGCGGTGGCTTGGCGAACTGGCGCTTGCGCTCAGGCAGGAGACGTATCGACCGGACCCTATCAGAAGAGTGTACATACCGAAGGCCAATGGCAAACTCAGACCATTGGGCATCTCAACCTTGCGCGATCGGGTCTGCATGACGGCAGCGATGCTGGTGCTGGAACCGATCTTTGAGGCCGATCTTCCACCGGAGCAGTATGCATACCGTCCCGGGCGTAATGCCCAACAGGCGGTGGTCGAGGTGGAAGCGCTGCTGTTCCGTGGTCACCCGGAAGTCGTCGACGCCGACCTCGCGGACTACTTCGGGAGCATTCCGCATGCCGACCTTCTCAAGTCGGTGGCGCGCCGGATCGTGGATCGACGCGTGCTGCATCTGATCAAGATGTGGCTGGAAAGTCCTGTGGAAGAAACCGACGATCGAGGACGGAAGACACGCACGACCGAAGCCCGGGACAACCGGCGCGGCATCCCGCAAGGCTCACCGATCTCGCCACTGCTGGCAAACCTGTACATGCGCCGGTTTGTGCTGGGATGGAAGATGCTCGGTCTCGAGCGAAGCCTCGGCACTCGCATCGTGACCTATGCCGACGATCTCGTGATCCTATGCCGGCGGGGCAAAGCCGAAGAAGCCTTGTCGCGACTGCGCGAGATCATGGGAAAGCTGAAGCTGACGGTCAACGAGGACAAGACACGAATCTGCCAGGTCCCGGAAGGAGAGTTCGACTTCCTGGGATACTCGTTCGGACGGATGTACTCAGCGAGAACCGGCCAGGCGCGCCTGGGGTACCGGCCATCGAAGAAAAGCATCAAGCGCATGGTGGAAACCATTCATGCGTTGACGGCTCGAACCGGGTTAGGGCAAGACACCACAGAGCTGGTGGCGAAGTTGAACCGCACGCTGCGCGGATGGGCGAACTACTTCAATGTAGGCACCGTCACTAAGGCGTATCGCGCGATCGACAACTACACTGCTGTGCGGTTGCGCCGGTGGTTGCGCATCAAGCACAAGGTCAGACGACGCAAGGGCGGCACCTATCCACTCTCGCACCTTTACGGGCACTTTGGGCTCGTACGTCTAACCGCGCTTGGCCGCGACCGGCCGTGGGCGAAGGCGTGAGGTCTTGTCCGAGAGCCGGATGCGGGAGATCTGCCTGTCCGGTTCGACGAGCGGGATGTGGAAACGGAGTCACGGCTGCACCACTAAGGCACCGCCAGACGAAAGAGGCGGCAACAGATATGTGCAGCCTAAAGCCACCGCGCCACATCTCGACTCCACCCAATCGCGGCTCTTTGACAGCGCGCGGCGAACTTCTGCTCTTCACCGATCAGCGGACATCGCGGACCGGGGGCGCGACAGGTCCGAAAAGTGCCAACAACAGATGTCGCGCGTGCAGTGAGGCCAGGAGCAATGCGTAATAGATGGGGCGCCATTTAGGGTGTCGCGCTGCGCCTTGTCGTGGCTTATCTAAATCTGCCCTTCCCTTTGTGAGCGCATGCGCTGCATCGAGACAGCTGTCACCGTGTCGGATCAGGAGCAACAAACTCTCAACTAGGCAATACCGAGTGAAATAGGCGTTTCTTGCTGCGGTGCGCCTAAGCATCAAACCATATGATAGTCGGAAAGCATCGGTATCCATTCACCTTTTACCGCCACGAGAATTTCTGCATGTGCAGGAACGGAGCCTCAAGAGTTTGCATTGTTCATTTGTTTTTCCATTTGTTTGTGAGGCCGCCCATGCGTCTTATTTTTGGAATAGTCGCAATTGCGACAGTCCCGGCTTGGTTGTTCGTACACGTAGATTTTGCTGCAGCACAGACCTTCAATGACAGATGGTCTATCATTCCAAAAGCGCACGCAGAACCGGCTCCCGAGGCACTCGACCAGACCAGGCAAAATCCGCTAGAGCTACCTCCGACTGGAGGAGAGACGACCCGTCGTGCGGAAGATCGTTCAGCCCCTCGATCAAACCGGGTCTTTTCCGGAAAAGCATCTTACTATTCATATCCGACGGGAAAAACAGCGAGTGGTTCCCGGTTCATTCGGGATTCACTGACCGCTGCCCACCGCAACCTGCCGTTCGGCACACAAGTTCGTGTAACTGATCTTGCGAGGAGCAAGTCCGTAGTAGTTCGCATCACCGACCGGGGACCCTGGGTTCGCGGCCGCGTCCTCGACCTTTCGCTCGGCGCTGCGCGCAGTTTGGGAATTACGGACCGCGGCGTGGCCCAGGTTCGCGCTGAGGTACTATAAGTCTGCTAGGGGAAGTGTCTCGCAGCAAGAATGGAGAGACAAAGTATCAGGAGATGAGCCGCGGGTGCGTCATCCTTCGATAGCAGTCTCCACCATGTCTCTTATGGGTCTCGCACTGGTCGGCTACACCAACGCCGGCAAGTCGACGCTGTTTAACCGGCTCACGCGACCCGACGTCCAGGCAGCCGACATGCTGTTTGCAACGCTGGATCCTAACCTTACGCGTGCTGAGCCTGCCACATGGCGGCAAGGCCATGCTGTCAGACACCGTCGGATTTATTTCCAACCTGCCGACGCAACTAGTTGCGGCGTTTCGTGCCACGCTGGAAGAGGTGCTGAATTCACGCCACGTGCGGCACCGCGTCGAAGCTGCGATACAACAATATCCCGCTTGGTACACGCGGCGGCCGCAATATGTCCGCGGTCATCTAGGTACTATCGACCTCAATCACGGCTGCCACGTCTTCCCCGACACCAACTCGCTCGGCAAATCGGCGGCGGACTTCTTGTTGAAGCCGTGGTCGACCTTGCCACGGCATAGACTAGGCCGTTGCTCTTGCGCCTTACATCACTCTCAACCCGGTGGCGGCTTTTTCGCGAAGGTGCTTCTCAGCGGAGGCCCGCAAAGGTCTACGCGCGCGGAATTGCCAGTGTCGGCCAAGATATCTCCAAAGGAGATATGCCAGACGGTGTTCGGATAGCTGCCGGTGCACACCAAATGGGTCGTATCTGATGCGTAGTTGGCGCAGCGTTTGAGACACTGTTTAGCAAGCGCAGCTTGACGATCCGGGCAGCTCAGGCCAGTTCTTTTGTCTTCGGCCCTGCCGGCATCGTCCTCGAAAAAGCAATCCCGCAACTGCGCACTTCGGGTCAACGCGTTCACGCATTGATTGGTCGCCTCGTCGACCTGTGCTTTGGTTGGAGTCATCAATGGGCAATGCGGGGGGATCTGACGTGGGGCTACGTAAGTACGCGCTGTGCGCAGCGGGCGGGCGAGCACCGCGCTTTTTTGGTGCTCGCGCGTCGGGTCGGGGGACCCGGCGGACGGCCTTCGAGAATCCTCAGCGCAGGCGATGGGAATGCATCTGGTCCACAGCGGACCCGTGGTCACGCACCGATTGGCCTCTGGCGTGCAGCCGGCGGGGCAACAGGTTTGAGCAAACGCGGGCAGTGCTATCAGCGCATATGCCAAAACTAGGATTGCCCGCTTGAGATATCGCATTGGCGTCCCGCCACTCCGTTCCGCTCGCGCGGCGTGGTGCGGTTGAGGGTCGGTCCCCGAAAGGTTGCGGAGCGCGCAAGGGACGGGGACCCGGCGGCGGGTATTAGCCACCGGACCGATGCAAAAACGGATCCACGGACTCAGCTAACAGGGCCGCCAATTGGGCGGCGGCAGGCGTGGACTGCTTTTCGGGCGGCAGCGAGCCGACCGCCAGTCCTGCACCAGCGGCAACTATCGCAATTGCAGCAAGATATTCGATCCTCATGGCGATGGTTCCTCCATCGGCCCCAGGGACTAACCGGACACTCGCTGAAATGGTTCCGGAGCGCATCTGATCTTGTCTGCAATCGCAGCCGTTGCTCTCCTTATTGCAGCAATCACAATGCCGCAGTCGTATGACCGAGCGTCACGCTGCCGGTGCAGTCTTGGCGCTCCGATCGCTTTTCTCCCGCAGCGGCCGCTTTACTCCCAGCAGCGGACGTAGCGGCCCCCGCCGTCCACGTCCGCTTCGGGTCAAAAGCGTCGTTTTCACCGTCCGACGAAGACTTCCGGTGTACCCCGGTGAACGGACATCGTCAGGGCCGGTCGGCAAGTCTCAAAAGTGCCAAGAGCCGACTTAGCGCTGTTTGCTGCCGGTCGAGAAATGCCATCGCGAGGTTTGGGCAGACATACTGCCTTGTAACGGACCCAGACCTGACGGAGGGTTAATCGGTTCCGATATGACTCGACGGTCTGCGCGTGATCGCGCGGCAGAGTGAAGGTAAATCGCCTGCACTTGCGGCCATATGAGCCGCGACTTCGCGAACGAACATCGACCGCCAAACTTCACCGTTGTTAGAGGCTCAGAGCGATGTCTTACAGAGCACAAATCGTCACGTTGCTGACGGCCGCGGCTTTGACCACGTTCGCAGCGTTCTCATCCGGCAGAGCGGCCGATCAGACTCCGAAACTCTTGACCGAGCACCTCATGATCGACGCTGTCGATCCTTGGATAAAGTTGTACGTCAGAAACAAGCGCCCGGAGGACATGACGCAATTTACAGCACAGAAAACGCTGCTGTTTGTCCATGGTGCGACCTCGCCGGGCGAGGCGACATTCGATTTTCCGCTCGAAGGACTATCCTGGATGGACCACATCGCCCAGCGCGGCTGGGATGTGTATCTGGTGGATGTGCGCGGCTACGGTCGATCGACGCGGCCGCCGGAAATGGACCAACCGGCCGCCAGTAATCCTCCCATCGTCACGACCGATGTCGCGGTGAGGGATGTCGGCTCCGCCATTGCTTTCATCCTGCAGCGGCGAGGCGTCGCCAAGCTCAGTCTCGTGGGCTGGTCATGGGGCGCAGTCATCACCGGCGCCTACACCGCCGACCACAACGACAAGGTCGACAACCTCGTGCTCTATGCGCCTGTATGGCTGCAAGCCCCGCCGCCCGCGCAAACTGCGCTCCCTCCGTTGGGCGCCTACGTTGCGGCCCCGCCCACGCGGGAGCGCCTGCAAGCCGGCGCACCCGATGATCGAAAGCGCGACTTGATACCGGGGTTCGAGGCGTGGGCGGCGGCCGCCATCGCCTCTGATCCCGTCGGCTCCAAACAGACCCCTCCGGTGCTGCGCAGCCCGGCCGGCGTATTTCAGGACAACAGGAATTACTGGCAGGCAGGCAAGCCATATTATGATCCGGCGCAGATCAAGGTCCCTACGCTGGTGATCGTCGCGGAGTGGGATGGGCTTGCCCCTCCCGAGGGCGCGCAAGCCGTTTTCCGCAAACTGCCGAGCGGCCCCGACAAGCGGCTTGTCATGCTTGGCGAGGGGACCCATTTGCTTATGCTGGAGAAGAATCGGATCCAACTTTTCCATGAGGTGCAACTCTTCCTCGATAGGGCGCGCCTGACAAACTGAAAGCTCTTCGCCCTCTTCGCGGAGCAGTGTCGCCATTTCGATCACGACGGTCGCGTCGCGTCGTTGGGTGCCGACTACTTGGCAATGCGCCTTTAAGAAGTTGCACTGAGAAGCGCCGAGAGTCCGGTTTGGGTCCATCAGGAGATCTCGCGGCGCGCCCCAGCTAGGGCCGTTCACCTTCAATGAACTGACATCGTCAGGTCGACCAGCTACTTCCGAAAGGTGCCGATATTGTTGAAAAACACTGTTTGCGAGGAGTCCGTCGAGCAGAGACGTGGGGAAACGGCGTCGATTCATGCAATTGCAGCTGACGGCTCGTATTGCCTCTGAAGCGGCTCTGAGGGCCAAAGATAGCGACCGCCACGACCCTGCGAGATTTTCGGGCTTGTTCAGTTCCCGAGTTTTTCAACAGTATCCGCCAATAGCGGACCTCACCTGTGCGTTCTCTCAAGACAACAAAGAGTACACCCGTCTTCTCATGCTCCTACTGTCGTGAAGATAAGAGCCCATTCTGAAAAAATCGAGGGCCACCGGCCCTCGCAGTCAGGGAGGAGGCGCGGATTGTGTTTTCCTGTCCCACATGAACGCGCTTACCCTGCGGCAGTGACCGCGCGTTATGCCATCACCTTGATCAAGTCCGCCGGTAAAAGCGTTCGACATTTACCGGAATGGGTCATCGTCGTGATAATTCTCGCACACAAGCGGATGGCCGCTGGCATGTAGAGGTGATGTCGCTGCGCTGAAACGCTCTCCTCCTCTACCAGGCGCTATTCAGTACTTCGGGCGAAAGCGTTTCGGGTGCAAACTGAGTCCTGCGCGTCCGGGCTAATACTTATCGAATATTCGTGACCGTTCTGACAGCCGATGCTCCAATTATCGACGCCGGATTCGGTGCCGCCTTGATACAAGGTTCGAACGACAACATCACAAGCCTGCTTTTTGCTTTTCAGAACGGAGATCCAGAAAGCGAGATGCTTCTTCTGCTCCAGCGCAAGTATCCTCGTCGTCATTTGGTTGGCGGCGTGGGGCATTTTGAAAGGCTCGGGAGCTATCGCCCTGGATCGCACGCCGGTTGATGGAGTGGCATTCGCCTTTTTCGAATGCAAATCAGCATCCAGAACAAACCAGACAGTCGACCATATGAAGACGAAGCTCGCAGCAGTCGCCATGAACGACATAAGTGAGCGCTTCAGCACGTCTCTCCCTCCCGGAGTTTGAGACATGGGGGGCCACGCACGGCATCGCGAGGCCGCAGAAACCTGACGAATGAAAGTACTTCGCGAACAAGCCAGTAGCTGCGCTCCGCCGCGTGCTGGATCCCGAAACTTCGATAAGCAGCTCATCGCGGGCGGTCGCACCAGCGGCAAGAGCATTCGGGTAGCGGCACTGCCGTGTCGCAAAAAGATGAAGGTGGGGCTGACTAATGCCTTTGGGACCGTGTCAGCTCGGCTCGAAACGTTGCGCATCCTTGCATTGCGGCGAGTAGCGTAGCGCCGAGATGCACAACCATGGCATCCTTAAGCTGGACCTGCTCAACGAGAAAAGCATGATCCGGTCAGCGGCAAACTCAATTCACGAATTATGAACCCGTGGAGGTTTAACACCCCCGCGGGGCTAACTCACCGGAGGTGCAGGCGTCGTAGTAGGCGCGAATCTCGATCCATCTCGCTCTATCAGTGATGTTGCGCGCGTCCTTCAGGGCAGAGCACCTTTTGTCGCAGACTGCAGCGCGCCAGCAAGCACTCTCGTTGTCGCCGAGCTCGCCCATCATCCCTGAGTGGCTCGTAGAGATCGAGGCTGCATGCGAACGCCGGCCAACCGCTGAGCCAGGCCCCGAATCGAGGTCGAATGAGAGCCGATTGGCTCGTTCGGGCGTTTCACGGCTTGGCCGCTGGCGCCAGCTTACATCTTTAGGACATGCAATAGCGTTGTGGTAACCGCAGCGGTGGACAACAGCAGGGTTCGCGTGCGGAAAGGAGGGCTGCTGGGCCGTAGTACTACGGCAATCTAGTTTCTGGCTCGATTCGTTCATTGCTCTCGTGTGTAATTATCGCGCGGTTTTCATATGACGTAATTGCAGGCCGGGGACGGGGGATGCATGGCGAATATTTTTGACGTACAGGGCTTCGGCGCATTATCCGAGTGGAACGGACAATTCTCCAGTCTATCAGCAGCTCAGGCCTTCCAGACAATTGCCTCGCTTGGCTCGAACTCGATCGCGCTGACCGCGCGGATCTGGACCCAGAGCAAGACCAGCACGTCCGTCTTTGCCGATCCCGCCAAGACCGAGAGCGACACGAGCCTGCTCGCAGGCTTTCAGGCGGCTCACGCTGCGGGATTGTCGGTTGTCTTCAAGGCGGCGATTTCGCCGCTCGATGGAACGCCGACCCATGCCTTGGCGCCATCAGATGCTGCGAGCTTCTTTGCCTCCTACAAGACCGAGATCGTGCATCTTGCGACGATCGCCCAGCAGGGGGGTGTCGAGACGTTTGTCATCGGCAACGAGATGGGCAGCCTGACCGGCTCCCAGTATCGCGCCTACTGGACCGACATCATCAGCGCCGTGCGCCAGGTCTATCAGGGCGAACTGACCTATGCGGCGGCAACGGATGAGGCTTCGAAGGTAAGCTTCTGGGATCAGCTCGACACGGTCGGCGTCAACACCTATCCGCCGCTGACGTCGAGCACTACACCGACAGTCCAGGATCTCATTCACGCCTGGAGCGAGGTGCCGTTCAACCCGTACTACGCGGCTGCATTCGAGTACAAGTCGCCAGTCGATTTCCTGCATTCGCTGTCCCTGCAGTATAACAAGCCGGTCCTGATGACAGAAGTCGGCTACCGCAGCATCGACGGTACTGCGATTTCGCCGGGCTCATGGACCACGAGCGGCACCACCAATGAGCGCGCGCAGGCCGATGCCTACAATGCGTTTTTCCAGGTCTGGACCGCAAACGGCGGCAGCTGGTTCAAGGGTGTCGAACTCTGGCAGTGGGATCTCAATAACCAGTACAACAGCACCGGCTATTCGGTGATGGGAAAGTCTGCCGAGGCGCTGGTTTCACAATATTTCAATGGCCAAGGAACCGTGCCCGGCCTCACCGTCAACGGATCCCCTGTCGCTGATGTGATCGATCTCGGTTCTGGCAATAACGTCATCAATGGCGGGCTCGGTGACGACGTCATTCGCAGCGGGGCCGGTGACGATGTGATCGTTGGTGGCCCTGCTACAACCGCAAGGCTCTCGACCACGGCCGTCACATTGACCGGCTGGGGCTCGGTCGTGAGCGGCATCGGCGCGCAGGCGCAGATTCTGGTCAACGGCAAGGCCGTGTCTGGCATTATCGAGTTCCATCCGGCGACGGACCCCTCGGGCTATCAGACTTACACCGTCACCTTTGACAATACGGCGACCGGACCGGTCACCAGCATCGATATCAATCTCGTCAATGCGACCCCAGGACGGGCGCTGCACGTGAAGGACTTTTCGATCAATGGGGTCGCGCTCACTCCGAGCGATGGCACCAATGCCAGCGCCCCCGGCACCTTCGATCTGTACGTCCGCACCATCCACTTTGACACGACCAACCATCAGGACTGGTTCGTCGGGGCGTCGACCGATAGCGACGTGATCGATGGCGGAGCCGGCAACGACGTAATCACCGGTGGCGCCGGCAACGATCTGATCGACGGCGGTGCTGATACTGATACGGCAGTCTATTCCGGCAACCGGGCGGACTACAGCATTGCCCTGAACGCGAACGGGAGCTATTCGGTCACTGGCGTTCGCTCCGGCTCCGCAGACGGCAGCGATACCGTACTGAACGTGGAGATTTTCCAGTTTGCCGATGGGACGATTTCGGTCAGCGAAATCGCGAATGATCCTCCCGTCATCACCTCCAATGGTAGCGGCGACAGTGCGTCCGTTCCGGTCGCTGAGAACACCACCGCGGTCACGACAATAACGGCAACTGATCCAGACGCCGGGCAGACACTGAGCTATGCAATAATCGGTGGCGCGGACGCGTCCCGGTTCACGATTGATGCGACGACGGGAGCGTTGGCTTTTGCTGCGGCACCAGACTTCGAAGCGCCGAGCGATGCGGACGGCAATAACGTTTATGAGGTCACCGTCGAGGTTTCGGACGGTAGCGGCGGCACCGACACGCAAGCGATCGCGGTGGCAGCTCAAAATGTTATCGGCGTCAGCATTACCGGAAATAACGCGGGCCAGACTTTGACGGGAACGGCTGAAAAAGACTCGATCTTCGGATTAGGCGGCAGCGATACGCTGTTCGGACTCGCGGGTAATGACGTGCTCGATGGCGCTGCTGGCAGCGACCTGCTCGACGGCGGAGCAGGCCAAGACAGCATGGCCGGCGGGGCAGGTAACGACGCTTACGTGGTGGACAGCTCTGAGGACGTCATCGTCGAGAATGCTGGAGAAGGGACCGACACGATCCGAACGGCGCTCGCGGCGTTTGCGCTTGCCGAGATCGCCAATGTCGAAAATCTCACATTCGTCGGTACCGGAGATTTCACGGGCACCGGCAACGCGCTTGCCAATACCATTACGGGTGGCGCCGGCAATGACGTGCTCGATGGCGCGGAAGGCGCCGACCGGCTGGTCGGCCTGGACGGCAACGACACCTATTATGTCGACAACTCGTCCGATGTCGTGATCGAAGCCGCGAACGCAGGTACGGACGCCGTGATGGCGGCGAGCGCGGCCTATACTTTGTCGGCGAATACCGAGAACCTGACCTACGTCGGCCCTGGCAGCTTCAATGGTGCTGGCAACGGTTTGGCCAACGTAATTACCGGCGGCAGCAACACTGACACGCTGTCGGGCGCCGGCGGTAACGACACGCTCATTGGCCTCAGTGGAAATGACACCCTGGGCGGAGGAGCGGGCGACGATACGTTCGTTGCCACGACGGCCGATGGCAACGACAGCTACGCTGGCAATGGCGGGAGCGACACCTACAGCCTCGCCGGGCTCGCTGCTGACGCTATCATCAACCTGGCAGCGGGTACGGCGACCAGCAGCGAGATCGGCATCGATACTTTGACTACCATCGAGAACGTGGCGGGAGGCTCCGGCCAAGATACGATCACGGCCAGCACTGCGCGCAACGCGTTTACCGGCGGAGCAGGCAACGACACCTTCGTATTCGCAAGCACCGCGGCCGCTGGCATTGGCGCCAATCGGGATCTGATCACCGATTTTACGGCTGCGGCCGATCGCATCGGTCTGAGTGGAATTGACGCCAACGGCGGCCAGGCCGGCAACCCCGAGTTCGTGTTCGTTGGCGAAATCGCCAACGTCGTCGGTGGCGTGGGCCAGCTCGGGCGCGGCCAACTCGGCTACCACTACGAGATGGATGCTAACGGCATCGAGCACACAATCGTGGAGGGTAGCATCGATGCCGATGCGGCCGCGGAATTCCAGATCGACTTGGTCGGCCGTTTCACACTTTCAGCAGCGGACTTCGTACTCTAGAACGGGAGAGAACAATGGCAATCACCGCGAGCAGCCATTGTTTCATGCGAAATCCTCCCAAGCTGTAGCAAGAGACGCAAATCGCAGCGCGCGATCGGTGTGGAAACTGGATTGAAGCTACGCGCCACGATGTTTCAACACAATCGGCGCAAAGCGGACATCCGCCAAACCCGTGAAGTCAGCTAGGTGCCATGACGGACGTTGGCTCACTGTGGCGCGCTCAGACGATGAAGCTAGGATAGAAACCAAAGGGAGACCGCAATGGCTATCCTGGGTGCCATCTTAGTGGTCGCAGGAAGCGCGATTGTACTCGTGTGCGCTATCTTTTGGGCTTGGTCTGCTTACCGGCAGAAGGACGAGGGGGATCATCCACCCGAGGTCCCAACACCGTAGTATATCCTGCGCCAACGTGAAGCGCTATCGGGGGCAGGATGTTAGGTCAGAAAATAGTTTCTGAAAGCGGCAAGTTCTTAGTCGCGCATCGATAGGGATATCCCAAGCTTTGCTGCCATAACAGTCGTCGCACCCGGAGTCCGCTTCAACGCTTTTGCGATCTTGGCGACACCTGACTTTGCGTTTGCCATCGTCTTCATTGTTCGAACATCGTCCTTTGTCCACGCGCGGCGAACTACTTTCTTAGCTTTTGCCATTCTTTCTCCGAATCGTACGGGGGCGGAGCCGGGCTTCTATCATGACCGTCAACGTTGGCGATAATGAACAAGACTACATTGCGAGAATGTGAATGCGACTTCGCCACGTGAAATTCAAATGTGTGAACTAGATCACTGTTTTGGCCGGAAAAAACGGGCATGACTCGCGTTTCGAGGGGACATTCCTGCATGGATGACCGATTTTATAGGGATAGACCGCGCGTCCTGCGGGATCTTGCAGATGAGGCAGACCCGTTGATTAAGCAACGGCTTTTGCGTCTCGCGAACAATTACGACGATATGGTCACAACGAAGACGATACGTAATCACGCGGAAGAACGG
Source organism: Bradyrhizobium sp. AZCC 1577 (assembly GCF_036924575.1). Classification (NCBI taxonomy): domain Bacteria; kingdom Pseudomonadati; phylum Pseudomonadota; class Alphaproteobacteria; order Hyphomicrobiales; family Nitrobacteraceae; genus Bradyrhizobium; species Bradyrhizobium sp. AZCC 1577. The sequence continues at coordinate 5,983 of NZ_JAZHRQ010000001.1, read as the reverse complement.
CCTGAGCTAGGTCGTGACGTAAATTAGCCGATACCCCCGGGGACGTTTGATAGCGGTTTAGGGCTTCGACCGGTGCGTGGTAAAAACGACGCATCCGCTAAATGGGTGAACACCTATATCGCAAATAGCTCATCGCGGCATCTGCAATTGAGCCGCAGTTGCTTGCCGAAATTGAACTTCGGGCTCAGTGGGCGGAGGGCGTTGCGGCATCCGTTCTTCACAGGGACCGGAGAGGAGGCGTAACCGCAATGCCACATCGACGCGGATTCCGTTCCTTTGTGGTCAGTATCGTACAGACGCAACCGGAATGAAGGGTAGGCTTCGCGTGTGTGGGGGCAATGCAGCGGCGGCGGTTGCGGACTCGTCGAGGAACCTCCAAGCCTCGAACGAGTCCGCTCGCGCCGCTCTTCGACTGATTGCGCGTATCGACTAAGCCACCAAGCGCTCGGTCAATCCAGCATGATGGCGCGCGCGCCGCCGCTATTGGCGCCAAGCGGTCGTTCGTCGAATTTTCCATAACATTCGATCCGCGTAATGTTTGGGGCGGCTAAACCAACGTCCGTTTCTAGGAGATGAGCGGAAGATCCGCTTGTTCTGAGTGTTTCTCAGTTGAACCCAAAACGGAGATTGGACCCAGTTTTGTCTCAATATGAATTTTGGCGGCCACGCCGTTGCCAGCGGTTTGTCTGTTCCACGACGTAGATGGCAAGCACGTTCGTGGTCTGGTCCCCGACCTTAACTTCGTGCATGGCGCCGGGGCACCGAAATCTAAAATTCAATTTAATGGTTGTCGGCGGATTGCTAACCTACATCAGCTTCGCAAACCCTAGAGAACAGCCCCAGTGTTGGGCCGAAATCATGAATGCCACGCAAGGAGCCGATGACATGAGTGATCGTGATGAATGGATTACTATTCGCATTGGGGAATGTTCCTAACTGGAACGAAATATCGAAATAGCCCTCTGCGAGAGATGAGATGACTGACCTTGAGCGCTTGACGGTCTCCTTATTTTAAGGCGTGATCTCTCGCGTTTCGGTCAGCTTGATCATGTGGACCGGCGGCGCGTAGCGTGAGGCTTTCATCGACGGACTTCCAGATGACGGTCACTTTGGGTTCGCGTACCGAACGGTTCAAAGCGGGCAAAGCGCTCCGACGCAAGACGCCGCGAGAAGCACATGCCGACCTTAAAGGATCGATGTCGCGCAATGCCGTTGCAATTCTCGCCGAGAGCGATCCGGATCGCGTTCCGGAGCTTGTGCCGGAGCGTTACGCGCGCATGACGCTTAACCCGTTCGCCTTCCTGCGCGGCGCCGCGGCGGTGATGGCGACGGACTTGGCCGCCCAGCCAGTGGCCGGAATACCGGTGCAGGCAGGCGGCGACAGCCACCTGATGAACTTCGGCGCCTTCGTTACTCCCGAGGACAATATCCTGTTCGACGTGAACGATTTTGATGAGACGCTGCCTGGCGTCGATTTCACCGTCGATCTGAAGCGTCTCGCAGCGAGCGTAGCGGTAGCAGCATCGGCCGCAGGCACAAACAAGAAGCAGGCCCGCGCGATCGCGGCTGCGACCGTCAAGGCCTATCGGACGCACATTTCCGCAATCGCCGAGCTGTCGCCGCTCGAAATCTGGCACAGCCGGATCGACCTCGAACAAGCGATCGACCGGATCGGCAACGGGGGCCTGCGCCGCAAGCTCGCCGGCGTGATCGCTAAGGTGCGCGGTGAGGGCCTGTCAAAGGACGACAATTTCCCGCATCTCGTCAGAGGCGACAATCCGAGGATTGTCGATAAGCCGCCGACCATCTTCCATTTAGATCCCAAAGCCGACGCGCGACACAAGCTCGGCGTAGAACGTGTGTTCGCCGCGTATCGCAAGGGGCTCAATCCGGATCGACTGCGGCTGCTCGAACGCTTCACCATGAAGGATCTCGCTTTCAAGGCGGTGGGCGTCGGATCTGTCGGCACGTTCTGCTGCGTGGCATTGTTCATGACCGACGACAACGAGCCGTTGTTCCTGCAGGTCAAACAAGCGCAGCGCTCGGTTTTGGAACGGTTAGGCGGCAAGCTTGCCTATAAGGGAAACCAGGGCCGCCGGGTTGTGGAGGGCCAGCAGATGATGCAGGCGGCCAGCGATATCTTCCTCGGCTATACACAGGACGAAGACTCCGGTCACCAGTTCTACGTCCGCACGCTGAAGAACCGCAGACTGGGCGGCGTTAGCGAAATCAGCGAAGGGGAAGCGCTCTCGGATTACGCCCAGCTATGCGCTCGCACCCTCGCACGCGCCCACGCGCGGTCGGGCGATCCGGCCGCAATCGCCGGCTACGCGGGCAAGAGCGAGGTACTCGACGATGCGATCGCATCGTTCGCGATGGCCTATGCCAACCAGACGATCCTCGATCACGCCGCTCTGGTGAATGCAAAGAGCCCGGCGAAAACGGCCAAGACGATCACGGTCAAGAAAGCAAAGGTCGCCTAATGCCAAGCGGGGCTGATCTTCGATCTACTTGATTTCAGGTGTCGCCGGATCTCCTGACCCGGCGCCCTTGAAAAAAGCCCTTGTTGCTCGTGTTCTGCTCGATGTTGGCAGTCTCGCCCTGGTGGCGTATGCGATTGCTGACAATAGCATAGACATGAACGATGCCAGGTCCCCACGTTGAAGTTAAGGGCGACGATCACGTTCAGCGCAGCGGAAATGAACATCAGCCCCGATCAGACCAAGCCGAAGATGACGGCGATGTCCGGCACCAGCTCCATGGGCCCGGTCACGTCCGCTCCGCGTCATCCGCGTCGTCGCCGCGAAGTCCGCGCCACGTCCGGTTTTCCCCCGATAACGGCAGAAAAAGAGGTCCCTCATCAACTGCGGACAGACAGAACTAGCCGTCATTCACCCTGGTGGGGTTCGTCCAGGGCGGCAGCGTACCAAAGGCCATTGAGTTCTTCCTCGACCCCCCAGCCGACGTTCCTCGCGCGTGATCTAAGCTTGTCGAGACGCTCAAGGTAGTTGGCGCGTTCGGCAAGGGGTAGGCTTGATACGAATTCGAGGGACCGTCCATACATGCGGATCAGAGCAACAAAGTAGCTTTCATCTTCCATGCTGCAGGATTCCAGGAAGCCGAATGCCTCTTCGCAATAAAATGTCGACAGCTCCGCCATCCCATCCGGGCGCCCAATCGCTTTCTTGTACTCCGCAATCGCCTTCTTGGCCTTTGAAATCGATATGGGTTGGTTGTTCATTGCGTCTGGGCATATCCAGTTAGAAATACGCGCTTTGAAGGGTTGGAGCTGAGGAAGATTTTGCTCGATTGCGAACGCATCGCAACAATGTGCAACGTTACCGGCAGTTGCTGGAAACCAAGCTAACGGATTTTGAGCGCCAGTTCATTGAAAGGCGTCTTACCGAAGAACAGTCGGCTTTCGAATCTTTGGCCGCGGCGACCTTGCCCCTCTATTTGCAAGACACCGTCCCCTAAGAACCAGCGGGTGGCCTAAGCGCGAAATCTGCAAGATGAGACCTGGCCCTGGCGACTGGAGCCGCCGGGGTGTTGTCTTCGATGGCAGCTCGATCAAGAGCGGCAAAAGCCTGGCAGCGGCTTCGTAGAGTGTGTCGCGGAGCACGGCAAATCTTCGACTTCAGTTCACAGGCTTGTTCAAGTGAGATATCGTGCTGGCGCGAGAAGATGGCTTTTTTAACTTACTTTCGGTGACGGTAGGTTGATAGAGTTTGGTCATTTGCGAACGTTCGATCCTCCGCTCCACGAATCGGCCTCACGGCATTCTTGCACCATGTCTGACCCGGTGACTGGCAAGGAGAGCCGTATTGCGGGAAGATGCTCGGCGAACATGCGGACCGGGCGCTGGCACCAGTCGCTTCGAAGAGATGCGAACTATCTGCTCGATCGGGACGCGAAACTTCAGAAATTGCATGTCGTGGTCTGGTTGAGCAGGTCCCCCCGCGGCTTTCTAAGATCACCGATGGCTGCGGCGCGCGGCCCGAACAGCCTATGGATGCTACGAGGTGCCCGTAGTTTCACGGTGAGGAAAGAGGACCCGCTTTGGTGGTAATGCTCGAGCAGCACCGGGGCTGAAAATTTCAGTACGCAGAGTATATTTCTTCCGGAGGGCCGCAGAGCGATCTGCGGCCATTTGATTCAAGCGCCATTCACTGATGTGAATGGTCGGCGAGCGTTTCGGGAAACAGAAACGCACATCTGCTCTCTCATAGCCGACTTCGCAGCCGAGGGAATGCTGACCGGCGTGTGCGTGAACAGGCACCCGCTTCTGCACGGTCACGTCAGAGAGGGAATGGATCTCACGCGCGGGCGTGCCGGCCTGGAGGTGATCCTGGACTTCGAGGCGGAGCGCAGGAGACGACTCGACGAAGACCGGTAGAACTTCGTCGCCTTGCGGCGGGTGCGCGGACGCTGGCGCTGACGCGGGCCGAAGTGCAGCGAATTTCCCGCACGATCAGTTGACCGGGTTACTCAACCGACGGGCCTTGATCAGGCCACCGAATCGGCCTTGTCCAAGGTGCGCGATGCGGACCTCCGTGCTGACGTGCGACATCGACTGCTTTAAGGCGATCAATGACCGGTTCGGGCATGTTCGGAGAAAAGTGCTGATCGCGATCTCGGAGGTACTGCGCTCCTTGCCGAGCGAAGACGGATGCTCGTGGCAAGGCTCGGGGGGAGGAGTTTGCGATTCTGATGACCGGGTTAGCCAAGCTGCGCTCCGTCCAATATGCGGAAGAGCTCGGCAGGCCCTGCCAAGGAAATCTCAAACAAAGAGAGTTCGGCTTGCGTAACGATCAGCATCGGCCGAATGTCCACGGTGAAACGGAGCCGGCTAATGTCATGCATGGCCGATCAGGCTCGCTCTCTATGCGGCCAAACATCGAGCGCGCGATCGCATCGTGGGGGCGAACGTATTGAGGATTCAATCGCGGCCTGGTCCCAGGGGTCGCGCAGACGGAGGAAACGGCAATCAGCCATTGAATTCGTCGGCGTCCCCGCGCGGTCGAGTGGCGGGCTCGCGCTGCACGAATTGCGGCGCGCGCATCTCGCCGCGCTCACGCGGTGGCGGGCGTTCGGACGGGTCCCGGCCCACTTTGGCGCGCAGCTCCGTCAGGTCGGTGAAGATATCCGCCTGGCGGCGGAGTTCGTCGGCGATCATCGGCGGCTGGCTGGCGATGCTGGAGACCACCGTGACGCGGACGCCGCGGCGCTGCACCGCCTCGATCAGCGTGCGGAAATCGCCGTCGCCCGAAAACAGGATCATCTCGTCGATCTGTCCGGCAAGCTCCATGGCATGAACTGCGAGCTCGATGTGCATGTCGCCCTTCACCTTGCGGCGTCCGGAAGCGTCGACGTATTCCTTTGTCGCCTTGGTGACGACCGTGTAGCCGTTGTAGCCGAGCCAATCGACCAGCGGCCGGATGGAGGAGAATTCCTGATCCTCGATGATGGCCGTGTAGTAGAAGGCGCGGAGCAGCGTGCCGCGACCCTGGAATTCCTTCAACAGGCGCTTGTAGTCAATATCGAACCCGAGCGTCTTGGCGCTGGCATAAAGATTCGGCCCATCGATGAAGAGCGCAATCTTGGTGGACGCGGACGACATTCTGGCGCGGCCCGAATTGGCTCCGATGCGGGGCATGCGCCGCATGGGCTCTGTTGACGAAGCATTTGAAGTTAAGGTTGGGGCGGCCTTAGTTGGTGCCGCTAACTAGCATTCTTTGGAACGCTCAAAAATCCGAGCTCCGACGAGGGGGCTATTCCCAATTGTTGGTAGTTTCAAAACCTTTTTCATGAACACTTGAGCTCGCGCTGCGAAGCACAGACAGACCATAGCGATGCCAGACCAACTCCCGCTTTTTGAGATCTGCCTGAGAAAACGCGGCCGGGCATGTCGCTGGCATCTCTGCACGACCGAGGGCCAGGCCGTCATGCAGGGGTCGGAAGGCAGCCGGGCTGCCGCCAGATA